>NZ_JADLQO010000029.1 GCF_015477775.1 Nocardia abscessus
GCCACCGACCTCTTCGACGAACCCACCATCCACACCCTCGGCCACCGCCTCCAACGCATCCTCACCACCATCGCCACCAACCCCCACACCCTCATCGGCGACATCGACATCCTCGACCAAGCCGAGCGGGAGCGGATGGCGGCCGCGGCCGAGTCGGTGAACGTGGAGGCGCCCGCGGCCACCGCGGGCACGGCGCTGACCCAGGCACTGGCGGCCGCCGTCGAAGACGATCCGGACGGACCCGCCGTGGTCTCCGGTGAAAACGCCCTGTCCTACCAGGATCTCGACGCCCGCTCGTCGCGGTTGGCGCGGGTGCTCATCGCACGCGGATGCGGACCCGGCGCGGGTGTGGCGGTGCGGCTGGACCGCGGGATCGAAGCCGTCATCGCCAGCTGGGCCGTACTCAAAGCAGGCGCCGCGGTGGTACCGGTCGACGCACTCGACGCGGCGCTGCCGGACGACCTGGAGATCAAGGTCGGCTTGACGGTCGGCGATTCGCGCTCGATCGGCGCGGTCGACTGGCTGGCGCTCGACGACGCCACCGTCGCCGCCGAGATCGCCGCCGAGTCCCCGCGCCCGGTCACCTACGCCCACCGCACCCGTGCGTTGCGCGGCAGCGACCCGGCGTTCGTCGGCGCACAGGTGTTCAGCTACGACGATCTGGCCACGGCGGCCGGACGGCTGCGCGCGCGCACCGAGCTGACCTTCGAGTCGCGCACCTTCCAGCACGGCAGCCCGCAGTCTGCGGCCGCGGTGGTCGAAGTGGTCGCCGCCGGATCGGTGGGCGCGTCGGTGGTGCTGGTCGACGCGGACGGCGAGCTGACCGAGTCGCTGGCCGACGAGTGGGTAAGCCATCTGGTGACGGATCGGACCGGGCTGGACACGCTCGACCCGACGGGGATGGAGGATTTGCACGCGGTGGTGCTCGACAATGGAGTCGGCGCGGTGCCCGTGGGACCCTGGACGAATGTGGCTACGATCGTAGAGTTCACCGAGTTGTTCGCCACCGAGTGAGGGCGATTCGCGGTCAGATGCAAGCCTCCTGTTGTGTGACCATGCACACAGCAGGTTGGTTTGCTGTATCAGGGCGTCCGCTGGAAATGTGTCATGGACGTGTTCTAACAGGCAGGATGTGCAGGGTTTTCATGTTTCGCTTGTCGGGGAATAGTCTGCCGGCTCTTGGATGGGGGACCAGGAAGCACGAAGCGGGGCTCGCGTGACGCGGCCCGCGCGGGTGCGGCCCACACGCACCCGGCGACCTAGGGTCACCACCCTCCCACAACTGATGGCAACCGCCGTCGAAGCCCATCCGACCGGCACCGCGGTTGTCTTCGCCGACGCGGTCAGCTCTCGCGGGCACCTCACTTACGCGGAACTCGACGCCGCATCCACCCGGCTGGCGCGTCTGCTGATCGATCGTGGCGTGGGTCCGGAGGATCTGGTCGCGGTCGGGATTCCGCGGTCGGTCGAGTCGGTGGTCGCGGTCTGGGCGGTGGCCAAGACCGGTGCGGGGTTCGTTCCGGTGGATCCGAACTACCCGGCCGATCGCGTCGAGCACATGGTGAAGGACTCAGGCGCCGTGCTGGGGCTCGCCATCGCGCGCGTGGTGGCGGACCTGCCCAGCGAGATCGAATGGCTGATCATCGATTCCGACACCTGCGCCCAGCAGTTGGAGCAGTACCCGACCGAACCGGTCACCTACGCGGATCGGCTGCGGCAGCTGCGCGCGGAGCATCCCGCTTATGTCATCTACACCTCGGGGTCGACCGGCATGCCGAAGGGCGTGGTGGTCACGCAGGCGGGGTTGGCGAGTTTCTGTGCCGAGCAGCGTGATCGGTATCGGGTGACGAGTGCGTCGCGGACGTTGCATTTCGCGTCGCCGTCGTTCGACGCGTCCGTGCTGGAGTTACTGCTCGCGCTGGGCGGCGCGGCCACCATGGTCGTGGTCGCGCCGACGGTCTACGGCGGTGACGAGCTGGCGGCGCTGTTGCGCCGGGAGGCCGTCACGCACGCGTTCATCACTCCCGCGGCGCTCGCGTCGGTGGACCCGACGGGTCTGGACGAGTTGCGTGTGGTGGTGGCCGGTGGCGAGGCGTGCCCGCCGGAGCTGGTGCGGCGCTGGGTGCGTCCGATCGCCGACGGCGATCGTGAGTTCTACAACGGTTACGGGCCGACCGAGACCACGATCATGACGAACATCAGCGCGCCCCTGGTGCCCGGCGAGCCGGTGACCATCGGCGCGCCGATCCAGGCGACCACCGAGTACGTGCTGGACGAGCGCTTGGTGCCGGTGCCGATCGGTGTGGTCGGCGAGTTGTACATCGGCGGACCGCAGCTGGCTCGCGGCTACCAGTTGCGCCCCGGCCTCACGGCCGTGCGTTTCGTGCCGAACCCGTTCGACCCGAACCACTCTCGGCTCTACCGCACCGGTGACCTGGTGCGCTGGACGCCGAACGGTGAGCTGGAGTACCTGGGCCGCAACGATTTCCAGGTGAAGATCCGTGGTTTCCGGATCGAGCTGGGTGAGATCGACGCGGTGCTGGCCGCGCACGAGACGGTCGACTTCGCGGTCACCGTCGGGCACCAGTTGGACAGTGGCGCGACGATTCTCGCTTCCTACGTGCACGCCGCCAGTGGTCGCTCGATCGATGCCGACGAGCTGATCGGGCATGCCGAACGCAGTCTGCCGGTGCACATGGTGCCGACCTCGCTCACCGTGCTGGAGGAGATCCCGCTGACGCCGGTGGGCAAGCTGGATCGTCGTGCCCTCCCTGCCCCGCAGTTGCAGACCAAGGAGTTCCGGGCGCCCTCGGGCCCGCTCGAGCAGTTGGTCGCCGGCGTCTTCGGTGACCTGCTCAACGCGGGCGACGAGATCGGCGCGGACGACGACTTCTTCGAGCTGGGCGGCAATTCGCTGATCGCGACGCAGGTCGCGGCCCGGCTCGGGGCGTCGATCGGCGCGCGGGTGCCCGCGCGCACGGTGTTCGAAGCGCCGACGGTCGCGCTGCTGGCGGCCCGGCTCGCCGAATTCGACAGCGGCGCCGCTCGTCCCGCGTTGGTGGCGGTGGAGCGTCCGGAGCGGGTGCCGTTGTCGTTGGCGCAGCAGCGGATGTGGTTTTTGAATCAGTTCGATACTGGTTCTGCGGCGAACAATATTCCGTTCGCGGTGCGGTTGTCGGGTGTGTTGGATGTGGCGGCGTTGCAGGCGGCGGTCGCGGATGTGGTCGAGCGTCATGAGACGTTGCGGACGGTGTATCCGGCGGTGGACGGTATGGGTTATCAGGTGGTGGTGCCCGCCGCGCAGGCCGTCCCCGACCTGACGCCGCACAGCCTCACCGCCGACGAGCTTCCGGACTGGCTGCGCACCTTCGCCGTCGCCGGTTTCGACGTGGCGGCCGAGGTGCCGCTGCGGCTTTCGCTCGCACGCGTCGGCTCCGACGACTACGTGCTCGCCGTCGTGGTGCACCACATCGCGGCCGACGGCACGTCCATCGCGCCGCTGGTGCGCGACCTGATGACCGCGTATGTCGCGCGCAGCGCGGGCGCGGCGCCCGACTGGGCTCCGCTGCCGGTGCAGTACGCCGACTACACCCTGTGGCAGCGCGCCGTGCTCGGCGACGAGAACGACCCGCGCTCCGTGGCCGCGACACAGATCGCTTTCTGGCGCGACGCGCTGGCGGGCATTCCGGATCGGCTCGATCTTCCGATGGATCGGCCGCGGCCCGCGTCGGCCTCCGGGCGCGGCGGCGTGTTCACCTTCACCGTCGACGCGCCGACCAGAGACCGGCTCGACGATCTCGCGCACGCTCGCGGCGCTTCGCTGTTCATGGTGGTGCACGCCGCCTTCGCGGCGCTGCTCGCCCGGCTGTCGGGTTCCACCGACATCACCATCGGCACGCCGGTCGCCGGTCGCGGCGAGGCGGAACTCGATGATCTGGTCGGCATGTTCGTCAACACGCTGGTGTTGCGCACCGAAGTCGATCCGGCGGCGTCGTTCGCCGAACTGGTGACGGCGACCAAGGAGCGCGACCTCGCGGCGTTCTCGCATGCCGAGTTGCCGTTCGAGCGGTTGGTCGAGGTGCTCGACCCGGTACGATCGCAGGCGCATCATCCGCTGTTCCAGGTGGCGCTGTTCTTCCAGAATATGGATCAGGCGCAGCTCGAGCTGCCCGGCCTGTCGGTCGGCGCGGTCGAATTCGACGGCGCGGTGGCGAAATTCGATCTGCAACTGACCCTCACGCCGCAGGAGGGTCCGGACGCGGGCCTGGCGGCGATGTTCACCTATGCCGCCGATCTGTTCGACGAGCAGACGGTGGCCGAATTCGCGGGCCGCCTGAACCGGCTGCTGCGCGCGGTCGCCGCCGATCCCGATCGCGCGCTGGGCGAGATCGAGCTGCTCAGCGTGGTCGAGCGGGATCGCATCCTGCACGAGTGGAACGACACCCGCTATCCCGTCCGCTCGGAGCTGCTGCTCGACGGTTACCGCCGTGCCGTCGACGCGCACCCGGACCAGGTCGCGGTGGTGTTCGAGGGTGTGGGGCTGACGTATCGGGAGTTCGATGCGCGGGTGAATCGTTTGGCGCGGTTGTTGATTTCGCAGGGTGTGGGTGCGGAGTCGTTGGTGGGGTTGGCGGTTCGTCGGTCGTTGGATCTTGTGGTGGGGATGTATGCGATCGTGGCGGCGGGTGGGGCGTATGTGCCGTTGGATCCGGATCATCCGGCCGAACGCATCGCGCACATCCTCGACACCGCCCGCCCCGTTCGCGTCGTGACCACCAGTGCGGACGCGGCGGCTCTCTTCGGTGACGTCCCGACCCTCGCCGTGGACACGCTGGATCTCGACGGATTCGACGACAGCCCGGTGCGTGCGGAGGAGTTGGTGCGCCCGGTGTTGCCGGACCACCCGGCGTACGTGATCTTCACCTCGGGGTCGACCGGCAGGCCGAAGGGTGTCGCGGTCTCGCATGCGGCGATCGACAACCAGATCGCCTGGATGCTCGCGGAATACCCGCTGGGTCCGGACGACGTGTACCTGCAGAAGACCGCGACGACGTTCGACGTCTCGCTGTGGGGCTACTTCATGCCGCTGCGCGTGGGGGCGAAACTCGTCGTCGCCACGCCGGACGGCCATCGCGATCCCGCCTATGTCGCGGAAACCATTGCCGCGCAAGGCGTGACGGTGACCGACTTCGTGCCGTCCATGCTGACGGTCTTCGCCGCGCACACCGCGCCGGGAAGCTGCCCGACGCTGAAACACGTCTTCGTGATCGGCGAGGCGCTGCCGCCGGAGACCGTCGCGGCGATGCAGGCGGTGTCCGACGCGGCTGTGCACAACCTCTACGGGCCCACCGAGGCCGCGGTCTCGGTGACCTACTGGCCCGCGGCGGCGGACGAGCGTTCCGTCCCGATCGGCTTGCCGCAGTGGAACACCCAGGTCTACGTGCTGGATTCGTGGTTGCGGCCGGTCCCGGTCGGTGTGCCGGGCGAGCTGTATCTCGCCGGTGATCAGCTGGCACGCGGTTATGTTCAGCGTCCCGACTTGACCGCGGACCGGTTCGTGGCCAACCCGTTCGCATCGGGCGAGCGGATGTACCGGACCGGCGACCTCGTCGTGTGGCGCAAGGACGCCGACGACGCGGTGCTCGATTACCTCGGCCGGACCGATTTCCAGGTGAAGTTCCGTGGTCAGCGGATCGAGCTGGGCGAGATCGAGACGGCGCTGCTGGCGCAGCCCTCGGTGAGCCAGGCGGCCGCACTCGTCGCGCCGTCGTCGCTGGGCGATCAGCTCGTCGCCTATGTCGTCCCCGCTCCGGGAGACCGGATCGACGCGCAGGCACTGCGGTCCGCGATCGGTGAATCTTTGCCCACCTACATGGTTCCGGCCGCCATCGTGGCGCTGGCGGAGTTCCCGCTGAACTCCAGCGGCAAGCTGGACCGCAAGGCGCTGCCGGAGCCGACTTTCGAGAGCAAGCATTTCCGTGCGCCTGCGACCGCGATCGAGGAGATCGTGGCCGGAGTATTCGGTGAGGTCCTCGGCTTGGGCCGGGTCGGCGCGGATGACGATTTCTTCGCGCTCGGCGGTAACTCCCTGGTGGCCACCCAGGTGGTGGCGCGTCTGGGTGCCGCGGTCGGCGCACGGGTGGCGGTGCGGACGTTGTTCGAAGCGCCCACGGTCGCGGCCCTGGCGGCGGCGCTCGAGTCACGCACGCACGGTGAGCGTGGTGTCGAGTTGGGGAGTATCGCTCGTCCCGACCAATTGCCGTTGTCGTTGGCGCAGCGGCGGATGTGGTTCCTCAACCGCTTCGACCAGACCGACGATGCCGGGGAACAGATCGGTTCGGCCGCCTACAACCTCCCGTTCGCGCTGCGCCTGACCGGTGCATTGGACGTTGCTGCACTGGGCGCGGCACTGAACGACGTGGTCGCGCGCCACGAGGTGCTGCGCACCGTGTATCCGGAGACTCCGGATGGTCCGGTGCAGGTGGTGTTGCCCGCGGGCCGGGTTGCCCTGGACCTGACTCCCCGAGTGCTGGCCGAGACCGATGTGGCGAGCACCGTGTACACCCTGGCCGCGGCCCCCTTCGATGTGACGGCCGAGGTGCCGCTGCGGGCGACGCTCATTCAGCTCGACGGTGCGCCGGATACGTTCGTGCTCGCCGTGGTGGTGCATCACATCGCGGCGGACGCGTCGTCTATGGGGCCGCTGGTGCGGGATGTGATGGTCGCGTATGCGGCGCGCACCTCCGGTGACGCACCGGGGTGGTCGCCCTTGCGTGTGCAGTACGCGGATTACGCGTTGTGGCAGCGTGCGGTGCTGGGTGCGGAGTCCGATCCGGAGTCGGTTGCGGCTGCGCAGATCGGGTTCTGGCGTGCGCAACTGGCCGGTCTCCCTGACCTGCTGGAGTTGCCGACAGACCGGCCGCGACCTGCGGTGGCGTCCATGGCCGGTGCACGGGTGGATATCGAGATCGATGCCGCGACCCACGCCGGACTCGTCGAGTTGGCGCGTGCGCACGGCGCGACCTTGTTCATGGTGGTGCATACGGCGTTCGCCGTGTTGCTGGCCCGACTGTCCGGCAGTTCGGATATCGCGATCGGAACACCTATCGCGGGTCGTGGTGAGCGTGCGCTCGATGACCTGATCGGCATGTTCGTGAACACCGTGGTCTTCCGGACGCGGTTCGAGCCGGGTGAGTCGTTCGCCGCACTGCTGGGCAGGCAACGTGAATCCGATCTGCGGGCGTTCGCGCATGCGGACGTGCCGTTCGAGCGTTTGGTCGAGGTGCTGAATCCGCCGCGGTCGACGGCGCACCATCCGTTGTTCCAGGTGGGGTTGTCGTTCCAGAACATCGCGCGGACCGCGTTGGAGCTGCCCGGGTTGACGGTGGCCGGTGTCGATGCCGATTTGGATGTGTCGCAGTTCGATCTGCATCTGATCGTCGGTGACGCCTACGAGGAGTCGGGTGCGGCTGCCGGTATCGGTGGGTTCTTCACGTATGCGACCGACCTGTTCGACCGTGCGACCGTGGACGGTTTCGCGGCGCGCTTCTCGCGCATCCTCGCGGCGGTGGTCGCCGATGCGAACACCACGGTCGGCGATATCGAACTGCTCGCCGATGCCGAACGGCACGACGTGCTGGCGCGCTGGAACGCGACCGACCAGAGCGTCGACGCGAGCGCGACACTGGTCTCGCTGCTCGACGGAAGCGTCGCGGCGGACCCGCGCTCCACGGCCATCGTCGCCGACGAGGTCGGCGGTGAGCGGGTCGAGCTGACCTACGCCGAACTCGACGCCAGGGTGAATCGACTTGCCCGGCATCTGATTTCGTCGGGCGTCGGACCGGAGTCCAGGGTCGCGCTGGCGCTGCCTCGTTCGGTGGATCTGATCGTGGCGATGTACGCGGTGGCGAAGTCCGGTGGTGCGTATGTGCCGGTGGATCCGGATCAGGCTGCCGAGCGCACGAGTTACATCCTGGAGACGGCGGCACCGGTCTGTGTGCTGACCAACGCTGAGGCGAAGTTCGATACCGATGTCGCGCCGGTGGTGCGGATCGATGAACTCGATCTGGCAGCAGTGGCCGCCGAGCCGGTCACCGATGCCGAGCGGGTTGCCCCGTTGCGTCCGGAGAACACGGCGTACGTGATCTTCACGTCCGGTTCGACGGGGCGTCCGAAGGGTGTGGCGGTGCCGCATGGCGCGATCGCGAACCAGTTGCAGTGGAAGAACATCGAGTTCGGTTTGGACGCTGCGGATGCGATTCTGCTGAAGACCGCCGCGACGTTCGACCTCTCGGTGTGGGAGTTCTGGTCGGCGGCGGTGTGTGGTGGTCGTTTGGTCATCGCATCGCCCGACGGTCATCGGGATCCGGCGTATCTGAACGAGTTGATGGCGCGTGAGTGGGTCACCACGTTGCATGTGGTGCCGTCGATGTTGGATGCGTTGTTGACGGCTGGTATGCCGAATTCGCTGTGGCGGGTGTTGGCGATCGGTGAGGCGTTGCCGGGTTCGGTGGCGCAGCGGTTCTTGCGGGAGAACCCGCGCACGGAGTTGTTCAACCTGTACGGTCCGACCGAGGCGGCGGTGTCGATCACCAGTCACCGGGTCACCCTCGCCGATGAGACGTCGGTGTCGATCGGTGCGCCGGAGTGGAATAGCCGTGTGTATGTGTTGGATGCGCGGTTGCGTCCGGTTCCGGTGGGTGTTTCGGGTGAGTTGTATTTGGCTGGTGCGCAGTTGGCGCGCGGGTATTTCGGTCGTGCGGATCTGACGGCGGATCGTTTTGTGGCGAATCCGTTCGAGTCTGGTGTGCGGATGTATCGCACGGGTGACTTGGTTGCGTGGAATAGCAACGGTGAGCTGGAGTATCGGGGTCGTACGGATTTCCAGGTGAAGATCCGTGGTTTCCGTATCGAGCTGGGTGAGATCGAAGCTGCTTTGTTGGCGTTGCCGGTGGTCGCGCAGACGGCGGTGATCGCGAAGTCGGATCCGAGGACCGGTGACCGTCTGGTGGCTTACCTGGTTGCCGCGGATGTTGATGCCGGTGTCGATGTGGCGCAGGTGAAGTCCGAACTCGCCGCTGGTTTGCCGTCGTACATGGTGCCGTCGGCGTTCGTGGTGTTGGATGCGTTGCCGTTGAATGTGAACGGCAAGTTGGATCGCAGGGCGTTGCCGGAACCGGAGTTCGAGGTTCAGGTGTTCCGTGCGCCCTCGACTCCGATCGAGGAGATCGTGGCGACGGTGTTCGCCGAGGTGCTCGGTGTGGAGCGTGTCGGCGCGGATGATGATTTCTTCGCTTTGGGTGGTAACTCGTTGTTGGCGACGCAGGTCGCGGCGCGTATCGGCGCGGCGCTGGACACCCGCGTCCCCGTCCGCACGATCTTCGAGGCGGCGACTGTCGCCGGTCTGGCCGCGAAGGTCGAGCAGCACGCGGGCAGCGGCGGACGCAAAGCTCTGGTCGCGGGTCCGCGACCGGAGCGGATTCCGCTGTCGCTGGCACAGCAACGCATGTGGTTCCTGAACCAATTCGACCCGGCGTCGTCGGTCTACAACATCCCGGCCGCCATCCGCCTGACCGGAGAGTTGGACGTCGCCGCGCTGCGGCAAGCGGTCGCGGACCTGATCGCGCGCCACGAGATCCTGCGCACGATCTACCCGCAGTCGCCCGAGGGCCCGGTACAGCAGGTGCTCGCGGTGGACGAGGTGCCGATCAGCCTGATCCCCACCCGCGTCGAGGCGGCGGATCTGGTCGCCGCGGTGACCGCGGCCGTCACGGCCGGATTCGAGGTCACCACCGAGGTCCCGTTCCGGGTGGAGCTGTTCGAGGTCGCGTCCGCGAGCGCGGACGACCCCACCGAGCACGTGCTCGCGTTCGTCGCGCACCACATCAGCTCCGACGGCTGGTCGCTCGGACCCCTCACCCGGGATCTGGTCCTGGCCTACGAGGCGCGCAGCAGAGGCGAGGCGCCGGCCATGGCCCCGCTGCCGGTCCAGTACGCCGACTACAGCCTCTGGCAGCGCGAGGTGCTCGGTTCGGAGACCGACCCGCACAGCCTGATCGCGCAGCAGGCCGAGTACTGGCGCGGCGCGCTCGCCGGCCTGCCGGACGAACTACCGCTTCCGGCCGACCGGCCCCGGCCCGCGCAGGCGTCCTATCGCGGAGCGAGCTTCGCCTTCGACATCGATGCCGAGCTGCACGCCGGGCTCGAACGCCTCGCCCAGCAGCACAATTCGACGCTGTTCATGGTGGTGCACGCCGCGCTCGCGGTGCTGCTGGCCCGGTTGTCGGGCACCTCGGACATCGCCATCGGCACGCCCGTGGCCGGGCGGGGCGAGGCCGAACTCGACGACCTGATCGGCATGTTCGTCAACACCCTGGTGCTGCGCACCGAGGTCGAGCCGGGCACGCCGTTCGAGGCGCTGCTCGCGGAGGTCCGCCGGACCGACGTCGCCGCGTTCGGCCATGCCGACCTGCCGTTCGAGCGCCTGGTGGAGTTGCTCGACCCGGTCCGCTCGGCGGCGCGGCATCCGCTGTTCCAGGTGATGCTGGTGCTGCAGAACCTCGCGCCCGCGACGCTCGAACTGCCCGGTCTCACGGTGTCCGGCATCGATCCGCAGGTGTCGGCCGCCAAGTTCGACTTGCAGGTGACCCTGGCCGAACAACCAGGTGCACAGGGCATCTCGGTGGTGGTCGGCTACGCGACCGACCTGTTCGACGAATCGACCGTGCGCGACTTCGCGAGCAGGTTCCGCCGTGTCCTCGCGGCGGTCGTGGCCGACGCCACCGCCGCGGTCGGCGACATCGACGTGCTCGCGCCCGGCGAACGCGACCAGATCCTCAGCGCTTGGAATGCGCAGGGGGCGTGGGTCCCCGGCGCGACGCTGCCGGATGTGATCGCCGAGCAGGCGTGGTTGCGTCCGGACGCGGTCGCGATCCGCTTCGGTGACCGGTCGCTGACGTTCGGTGAGTTGCAGCGCCGTGCGAACCAGGTGGCGCGGGCGTTGATCGCGCAGGGTGCGGGCCCGGAATCTTTGGTGGCTGTGGCGGTGTCGCGCACCGAGGAGCTGCCGGTCGCGTTGTTGGGTGTGTTGACCGCGGGTGCGGCGTATCTGCCGATCGACACCAGTTATCCGGTGCAGCGGTTGGAGTTCATGCTCGAAGACGCCGCCCCGGTGTGTGTGCTGACCACCGCGGCGCAGTGTGAGGCGGTGCCGGCTGGTGAGCTGCCGGTGGTGCTGTTGTCGGAGGCCGGTGCGTATTCTGAGGCGCCGGTGGGTGATGCGGAGCGTGTGGCTCGGTTGCGCCCGGACAATTTGGCGTATGTCATCTACACCTCCGGCTCCACCGGTGTGCCCAAGGGTGTGGGTGTCGCGCACCGCAATGTGGTGGAGTTGTTCGCCAACACGCAGCCGCTGTTCGGGTTCGACGAGACCGATGTGTGGACGTTGTTCCATTCGTTCGCGTTCGATTTCTCGGTGTGGGAGTTGTGGTGCGCGCTGGCGCACGGTGGCAGTGTGGTCGTGGTCGACTATGTGACTTCCCGCTCGCCGGAGCAGTTGCGTGAACTGCTGGTCCGGGAGCGGGTCACGGTGCTGAATCAGACTCCTTCGGCGTTCTATCAGCTGGTGGAGGCCGATCGGGTGGCGGGTGCGGGTGAGCTCGCGTTGCGGTATGTGGTGTTCGGTGGTGAGGCGCTGGATCTGCGCAAGCTGGGCCGCTGGTATGAGCGCCACGACGCTTCGACGCGGTTGGTGAACATGTACGGGATCACCGAGACCACGGTGCATGTGTCGTTCCTGCCGCTGGGGGAACGCGACGCGCGGGACGCGGCCAGTGTGATCGGGCGGGCGATTCCGGGTTTGGATGCGTTCGTGCTGGATCGGCGGCTGCATCCGGCGCCGGTGGGTGTGCCGGGTGAGATCCATGTGGTCGGCGCGCAGTTGTCGCGCGGTTATCTGGGCCGGCCGGGATTGACGGCGACGCGTTTCGTGGCGAATCCGTTCGGTGCGCCGGGCTCGCGGATGTACCGCAGCGGCGATATCGGCCGCTGGCGCGCGGGCGAGGACGACGCCACCTTGGAGTACGCCGGGCGTGGTGATCAGCAGGTGCAGTTGCGGGGGTTCCGTATCGAACTCGGCGAGATCGAAGCGGCGCTGCTGCGCTGCGACGGTATCGGGCAGGCGGTCGCGCTGGTACGCGACGACGAGCATGCCGGTGAGCGCCTGATCGGTTACGTGGTCGCCGACATCGGCGTGACCATCGACCCTGCGGCGGTCAGGGCCGAGGTCGCCGGGTTCCTCACCGGCTACATGGTGCCGGACGCGGTGGTGGTACTGGACGCGCTGCCGCTGACCCCGAACGGAAAACTGGACCGGCGGGCCCTGCCCACGCCGGAGTTCGGCGGCGGAGCCGTCTACCGTGCGCCGGAGACGGCGACCGAGCAGGCGGTGGCCGCGGTGTTCGCCGAACTGCTCGACGCCGACCGGGTCGGACTCGACGACGACTTCTTCGCCCTCGGCGGCAACTCGCTGCTCGCGGCGCAGGTGGTCGGACGGCTGCGCGACGCGACCGGAGCGACGGTGCGCGTGCAGTGGTTCTTCACCGACGCCACGGTGGCGGGCCTGGCCGCCCGCATCGACACGGGCGACGCCGACGCCACCGCCGCGCTGGACGTGTTGCTGCCGATCCGCGCGGGCGGTTCGGCGGCCCCGCTGTTCTGCCTGCACCCCATGTACGGCTTGGCCTGGTCGTACGCGGGACTGGCCCAGTTCCTGCCTGCCGAGCAGCCGATCCTCGGCTTGCAATCACCCGCGCTGTCAGAGGACGGCGAGCTGCCCGGTTCGCTGGCCGAGCTGGCCGAGCGCTACCTGTCCGAGATCAGGACGGTCCAACCCCAGGGCCCGTACCGATTGCTCGGCTGGTCGCTCGGCGGTGTGCTCGCCCATGCCATCGCCACCAGGTTGCAGGACGCGGGCGACGAGGTGGAACTGCTGGCCATGATGGACAGTCATCCGAATCCGGACGTCGTCGGCTTCCGCGCCGCGGTGCGTGGCGCCCTGGCCGAACTCGGTCTGGGCACGGTGCTCGCCGAGGGGGATGATGTCTACGAACTCGACGACGAGGCGTTGGCCACACTGCACGCCATGATCCCGGCGGAACTCGTCGCGGTGACCCCGCAGCGGCTGCGCCGGATCTACCGCAGCGCGGTCCGCTCGGCGGAACTGATCGCCGAGCACCGGCCCGGGGTATTCCGCGGCACCGTGCAGTACTTCAGCGCGGCCGTCGCCGACCCCACCGACGAGTTGCGCGCCGCAGCGGCGGACTGGTGGCCGTACGTGCAGGGCATGGTCGTCGACCGGCCGGTCGAGGTCACCCACGCCCGGATGGCCGCGCCGGAGGCGCTGGCGGTGATCGGCCCGCAGCTGGCCGCGCTGCTCGACGGTCGCCGCTGATCGTTCCGGCCGACGTCGCGACCCGGATCGTGCGTCGGCAGGGAATAATCGTCCCCGGCACTCGTCACACGCGTCCGCT
Organism: Nocardia abscessus; assembly: GCF_015477775.1. Lineage (GTDB taxonomy): Bacteria > Actinomycetota > Actinomycetes > Mycobacteriales > Mycobacteriaceae > Nocardia > Nocardia abscessus_A. The sequence continues at coordinate 13,530 of NZ_JADLQO010000029.1, forward strand.
CCCGCGACCCGGAACCCCCGGATCGCGGCCGGTTCGCGCGCGGCGTGGGCCGGCGGTTCGGTAACGATCGGCATGCGCGTGTTCGATGATCATGAGGGCGAGAGCATGGTGAACGTGCGCGTGGCGACAACAGACAGGGTGAGGCAGCACGATGGTTCGGGCGGTCGGGCAGCGGTGTGACGAGACTGCGGAAGCGGTGCCCGCATGACCCGCCCGGCCCGTGTGCGCCCGACCCGGACCCGCCGCCCCCGCGTCACCACCCTGCCCCAGCTGATGGCCACTGCCGTCGAGGCCAACCCGAGCGGCGCCGCCGTGGTATTCGCCGACGCGACCAGCACGCTGGCCGAGCTGAGCTACGCCGAGCTGGACGAACGCTCCACCCGGCTGGCGCGTCTGCTGATCGATCGTGGCGTGGGTCCGGAGGATCTGGTCGCGGTCGGGATTCCGCGGTCGGTCGAGTCGGTGGTCGCGGTCTGGGCGGTGGCCAAGACCGGTGCGGGGTTCGTTCCGGTGGATCCGAACTATCCGAACGATCGTGTCGAGCACATGATCGTCGACTCCGGCGCGGTCTTCGGGCTCGCTGTAGACGAGGTCCGCACCGACCTACCGGACCGGGTCGAGTGGCTGTCCATCGATACCGCCGAATGCGCGCGTCGGCTGGAAGAGTTCCCCGCCGACCCGGTGACCTACACCGATCGGGTGCGCCCGCTGCGCGCGGAGCATCCCGCTTATGTCATCTACACCTCGGGGTCGACCGGTAAGCCGAAGGGCGTGGTGGTCACGCAGGCGGGGTTGGCGAGTTTCTGTGCCGAGCAGCGTGATCGGTATCGGGTGACGAGTGCGTCGCGGACGTTGCATTTCGCGTCGCCCTCGTTCGACGCGTCCGTGCTGGAGTTACTGCTCGCGCTGGGCGGCGCGGCAACCATGGTCGTCGCGTCCCCCACGGTGTTCGGCGGCGAGGAATTCGCGTCCCTGGTGCGCCGGGAGGCGGTGACCCACGCGTTCGTGACCCCGGCGGCGCTCGCGTCGGTGGACCCGGCGGGTCTGGACGAGTTGCGTGTGGTGGTGGCCGGTGGCGAGGCGTGCCCCCCGGAGCTGGTGCGGCGCTGGGTGCTACCGGTGTCCGGTGGCCGGACCCGCGAATTCTTCAACGGTTACGGGCCGACCGAGACCACGATCATGACGAACATCAGCGCGCCGCTGGTGCCCGGCGAGCCGGTGACCATCGGCGCCCCGATCCGGGCCGTCACCGAATACGTGCTGGACGAGCGGCTGGTCCCCGTCCTCGGCGGCGTGGTCGGCGAGCTGTACATCACCGGTGCCCAACTGGCCCGCGGCTACCACGAACGGCGCGGGCTGACCGCCTCCCGCTTCGTGGCCAACCCGTTCGACGCGAACGGTTCCCGGCTCTACCGCACCGGTGACCTGGTGCGTCGGACGGCGAACGGTGAGCTGGAGTATCTCGGTCGCAACGATTTCCAGGTGAAGATCCGTGGTTTCCGGATCGAGCTGGGTGAGATCGACGCGGTGCTGGCCGCGCACGAGACGGTCGACTTCGCGGTCACCGTCGGGCACCACCTGGACAGTGGCGCCACCATTCTCGTCTCCTACGTGCACGCCGCGCCCGGGACGGCCGCCGACGCCGCCGAACTGGCCGCCTTCGCCGAGCAGAGCCTGCCCGCGCACATGGTGCCGACAGCGGTCATGGTGCTGGAGAAGATCCCGCTGACCCCGGTGGGCAAACTGGACCGCGCAGCGCTGCCCGCGCCGCGGTTGCAGACCAAGGTGTTCCGCGCGCCGGTCGGCCCGCTGGAGGAGTTGGTCGGCGAGGTGTACGCCGAAGTGCTCGGCCCCGGAGCACCGGTCGGCGCGGACGACGACTTCTTCGAACTCGGCGGCAATTCGCTGATCGCGACGCAGGTCGCGGCCCGGTTGGGAGCCGCCATCGCGGCGCGGGTGCCCGCGCGGCTGATCTTCGAGAGCCCCACCGTCGCCGCGCTCGCCGCGCGGCTGGAGCCGTTGAAGGGGGCCGGGGACCGGCGCGCATTGGTGGCGGTGGAGCGTCCGGAGCGGGTGCCGTTGTCGTTGGCGCAGCAGCGGATGTGGTTTTTGAATCAGTTCGATACTGGTTCTGCGGCGAACAATATTCCGTTCGCGGTGCGGTTGTCGGGTGTGTTGGATGTGGCGGCGTTGCAGGCGGCGGTCGCGGATGTGGTCGAGCGTCATGAGACGTTGCGGACGGTGTATCCGGCGGTGGACGGTATGGGTTATCAGGTGGTGGTGCCCGCCGCACAGGCCGTCCCCGACCTCGCGCCGAAGCCCGTCGCCGAGCACGAGCTCATGGACTGGCTGCGCGGATTCGCGCTGGCCGGCTTCGATGTCGCGGCGGAAGTGCCGCTGCGCATCGCCCTGGCAGAAATCGGTCCCGGCGACCACGTGGTCGTGGTGGTGGTGCATCACATCGCCGCCGACGGCGCGTCGGTAGCGCCGTTCCTGCGGGATCTGCTCAGCGCGTTCCTGTCCCGTCGCAACGGGGCCAGGCCGTCCTGGGAGCCGCTGCCGGTGCAGTACGCGGACTACACGCTGTGGCAGCGCGAAATGCTCGGCGACGAGAACGACCCCGAATCGGTGGCCGCGGCCCAGCTCGGCTACTGGCGTCGCGCCTTGGCGGGTATCCCGGACCGGATCGACCTACCTTCGGATCGGCCGCGCCCACCCGTCGCCTCCGGCCGGGGTGCGGAGTACGCCTTCGCGGTGGACGCCTCGGTGCACCGGGGGCTCGCCGAGTTGGCGCACAGCGCGGGCGCCTCGGAGTTCATGGTGGTGCACAGCGCGCTGGCGCTGCTGCTGGCCCGGCTCACCGGCACCGACGACATCACCATCGGCACGCCCGTGGCCGGCCGGGGCGAGCGGGAACTCGACGGGTTGATCGGCATGTTCGTCAACACGCTGGTGCTGCGCACCCGGATCGACCTCGGCGCGTCGTTCCGTACGCTGCTCGCCCAGGCGAAAGAGACGGATCTGAGCGCCTTCTCGCATGCGGAGTTGCCGTTCGAGCGGTTGGTCGAGGTGCTCGACCCGGTGCGGTCGCAGGCGCATCACCCGCTGTTCCAGGTGGCGCTGTTCTTCCAGAACATGAGCAGGCCCGAGATCACTCTGCCCGGACTGTCGGCGCGGGTGGTCGAGCTCGACGGCGCGGTCGCGAAGTTCGATCTCCAATTGACCGTGGTGCCCGAAGCCGAGGGCGAAGCCGCAGGCTTCACGGCGATGTTCACCTATGCCACCGATCTGTTCGACGAACGGACGATCGCCGAATTCGCCTGGCGGTTGGACCGGCTGCTAGCCGTCGCCGCCGCCGAGCCGGACCGGCCGATCGGCGCGATCGATCTGCTCGCCCCCGAGGAGCGCGAACGCATACTGCTCGAGTGGAACAGCACCCGCTATCCGGTGCCCACCGAGTCGCTGCTGGACGGTTACCGCCGCGCGGCGCAGGCCTACGCCGACGAGGTCGCGGTGGTGTTCGAGGGTGTGGGGCTGACGTATCGGGAGTTCGATGCGCGGGTGAATCGTTTGGCGCGGTTGTTGATTTCGCAGGGTGTGGGTGCGGAGTCGTTGGTGGGGTTGGCGGTTCGTCGGTCGTTGGATCTTGTGGTGGGGATGTATGCGATCGTGGCGGCGGGTGGGGCGTATGTGCCGTTGGATCCGGATCATCCGGCCGAACGCATCGCGCACATCCTCGAGACGGCCCAGCCCGTCTGTGTGCTCACGACCTCCGCCGACGCGGTCGACGTGCCGGAAGGCACCGCGGTACTGCTGTTGGACGCCCTGGACCCGAATCGATTCGACGAGTCTCCGGTGCGTGCCGAGGAACTGGTGCGCCCGCTGCTGCCGCACCATCCGGCATACGTGATCTTCACGTCGGGGTCCACCGGCCGCCCCAAGGGCGTCGCCATCTCGCACTTCGCGATCCAGAACCAGATCAGCTGGATGCTCGCGGCCTACCCGCTCGACGCCGACGACGTGTACCTACAGAAGACGGCGACGACGTTCGACGTCTCGCTGTGGGGCTACTTCATGCCGCTGCGCGTGGGCGCGAAGCTGGTCGTCGCCACGCACGACGGACATCGCGATCCGGTGTACGTCGCGGAAACCATTGCCGCGCAGGGCGTGACGGTGACCGACTTCGTGCCGTCCATGCTGACGGTCTTCGCCGCGCACACCGCGCCGGGCTCGTGCCCCACTTTGCGGGACATCTTCGCGATCGGCGAGGCGCTGCCGCCGGAGACCGTCGCCGCGGTGCGCGCCGTGACGGACGCCGCGGTGCACAACCTGTACGGCCCGACCGAGGCGGCGGTCTCGGTGACCTACTGGCCCGCGACCGCGGCCGACGAACGGTCCGTGCCGATCGGCGTGCCGCAATGGAACACTCAGGTCTACGTGCTGGATTCGTGGTTGCGGCCGGTGCCTGCCGGTGTGCCGGGCGAGCTCTACCTCGCCGGTGACCAGCTGGCCCGTGGCTATGTGCGGCGGCCCGATCTGACCGCCGACCGGTTCGTGGCCAACCCGTTCGGTCTCGGCGAACGGATGTACCGAACCGGTGACCTGGTGGTCTGGCGCGCCCCGACCGAAGAACTGCCGCATCGGCTCGACTATCTCGGCCGGACCGATTTCCAGGTGAAGTTCCGTGGTCAGCGGATCGAGCTGGGGGAGATCGAGGCGGCGCTGCTGGCGCAGCCCTCGGTGAGCCAGGCGGTCGCGCTCGTCGCGTCTTCGTCGCTGGGCGAGCAGTTGGTGGCCTACGCGGTCCCCGCGCCGGGGTACGCGATCGAGCAGGACGGCCTGCTCGCGGCGATCGGTGCGACGCTGCCCGCGTACATGGTACCGGCGGCGATCGTGGCGCTGGCGCAGTTCCCGCTCAATCCCAGCGGCAAGCTGGACCGCAGGGCACTGCCCGAGCCGGTGTTCACCGCGCGGGAATTCCGCGCCCCCGCCACCGCGGTCGAGGAGATCGTGGCCGGGGTGTTCGGCGAGGTGCTCGGGGCGCCCCGGGTGGGTGCGGACGACGATTTCTTCGCACTGGGTGGAAATTCCCTGGTGGCCACGCAGGTGGTGGCGCGGGTGGGCGCGGCGGTCGGTGCGCGGGTAGCGGTGCGGACGCTGTTCGAAGCGCCCACCGTGACGGCGCTGGCGGCGGCGATCGAGTCGCACACGCACGGTGAGCGCGGTGTCGAACTGGGCGCAATCGCGCGTCCGGAGCGGCTGCCGTTGTCGTTGGCGCAGCGGCGGATGTGGTTCCTGAATCGATTCGATCAGACCGATGACGCGGGGGAGCGGATCGGTGCGGCGGCTTACAATTTGCCGTTCGCTTTGCGGTTGACCGGTGCGCTGGATGTGGCGGCGCTGGGGGCGGCGCTGCACGACGTGGTGGGCAGACACGAGGTGCTGCGCACGGTGTATCCGGAGACTCCGGATGGTCCGGTGCAGGTGGTGTTGCCCGCCGGGCAGGTGGCGCTGGACGTGGCGGTGCATCCGACCGGTGCGGCCGAGGTCGCGAGCGAGGTGTACACGCTCGCGTCGACGCCCTTCGACGTGACCGCCGAAGTGCCTGTGCGGGTGCGGTTGCTGCGGATCGCGGATGAGCCGCCAGAGTTCGTGCTCGCGGTGGTGGTGCATCACATCGCGGCGGACGCGTCATCGATGGGTCCGCTGGTGCGCGACGTGATGGTGGCGTACTCGGCGCGCGCGGCCGGTGAGCTGCCTGCGTGGTCGCCGCTGCGGGTGCAGTACGCGGATTACGCGTTGTGGCAGCGCGCGGTGCTGGGTGCGGAGTCGGATCCGGAGTCGATTGCCGCGCGGCAGATCGGGTTCTGGCGTGCTGAGCTGGCCGATCTGCCCGATGCGCTGGAGTTGCCGACGGATCGGCCACGCCCGGCCGTGGCGTCGTTGGCGGGCGCTCGGGTCGGTGTGGCGGTGGACGCCGCCACGCACGCGGGTTTGGTCGAACTCGCTCGCGCGCACGGTGCGACGTTGTTCATGGTGGTGCATGCGGCGTTCGCGGTGTTGCTGGCTCGGTTGTCGGGGTCGGACGACATCGCGGTCGGCACGCCTGTCGCCGGTCGTGGTGAGCGTGAGCTGGACGATCTGATCGGTATGTTCGTCAATACCGTGGTTTTCCGGTCGCGGGTCGATGGTGCGGAGTCGTTCGCGGATCTGCTCGCGCGCCAGCGTGAGTCGGATTTGGCGGCGTTCGCGCATGCGGATGTGCCGTTCGAGCGGTTGGTGGAGGTACTGAATCCGCCGCGGTCGACGGCGCGTCATCCGTTGTTCCAGGTGGGCTTGTCTTTTCAGAATGTGGCGCGTGCCGCGCTGGAGCTGCCGGGTTTGTCGGTGGCGAGTGTGGACGCGGATGTGGACGTGTCGCAGTTCGATCTGCATCTGATCGTCGGTGACGGGTACGAGGAGTCCGGTGCGACCGCCGGTATCGGCGGGTTTCTGACGTATGCGACCGATCTTTTCGATCGGGAGACGGTGCAGGGGTTCGCCGATCGGTTCTCGCGCATCCTCACAGCCGTCGTCGCGGATTCCACGGTGCCGGTCGGGGATATCGACATCCTCCCCGACGCCGAGCGTGCCGATGTGCTCACCACCTGGAACGACACGATCCACCCGGTGGAACCGGCCGCGACGCTGGGCTCCCTGCTGCGCCGGACCGTCGCGGCGACGCCGGGAGCGGTCGCCCTGGTCGCGGACCTGCCCGACGGCGCACGCGCCGAGCTGAGCTACGCGGAGCTGGGCGCCCGAGTGAACCGCCTCGCCCGCTACCTGATCTCGGTGGGCGTCGGACCCGAATGCCGGGTCGCGCTCGCGTTCCGCCGATCGGTGGATCTGGTCGTGGCGATGTACGCGGTGGCCGAGGCCGGTGGCGCGTACGTGCCGCTCGACCTGGACCAAGCCGCGGAGCGAACCGACTACATCCTCTCCGTCGCCGCGCCGGTGTGTGTGCTGAGCAATGCGGAGTCGGACTTCGATACCGATGTCGCCCCGGTGGTGCGACTGGAAGACCTCGAACTCACCGCGGTCGCGAGCGTGCCGCTCACCGATTCCGAGCGGGTCGTTCCGCTGCGGCCGGAGAACACGGCGTACGTCATCTTCACGTCGGGTTCGACCGGGCGGCCGAAGGGCGTCGCGGTGTCGCACGCGGCGATCGCAAACCAATTGCTGTGGAAGGCAGCCGCTTTCGAGCTGAACCAGGACGACTCGGTACTGCTGAAGACGGCGGCGACGTTCGACTTGTCGGTGTGGGAGTTCTGGTCGGCGGCGGTGTGCGGCGGTCGTCTGGTCATCGCATCGCCCGACGGTCATCGGGATCCGGCGTATCTGAACGAGCTGATGGCGCGCGAGTCGGTCACGACACTGCACGTGGTGCCGTCGATGCTGGACACACTGCTGGTGCACCGGGCGACCGCGAATGCGCTGGACTGGTCGCCGCGGCGGGTCCTGGCGATCGGTGAGGCCCTGCCGGGTTCGGTCGCACAACGGTTCCTGTGTGACTATCCGCGGGCCGAGTTGTTCAACTTGTATGGTCCGACCGAGGCGGCGGTGTCGATCACCAGTCACCGGGTCACCCTCGCCGATGAGACGTCGGTGTCGATCGGTGCGCCTGAGTGGAATAGCCGTGTGTATGTGTTGGATGCGCGGTTGCGTCCGGTTCCGGTGGGTGTTTCGGGTGAGTTGTATTTGGCTGGTGCGCAGTTGGCGCGCGGGTATTTCGGTCGTGCGGATCTGACGGCGGATCGTTTTGTGGCGAATCCGTTCGAGTCTGGTGTGCGGATGTATCGCACGGGTGACTTGGTTGCGTGGAATAGCAACGGTGAGCTGGAGTATCGGGGTCGTACGGATTTCCAGGTGAAGATCCGTGGTTTCCGTATCGAGCTGGGTGAGATCGAAGCCGCACTGCTCGCACTGCCGGAAGTCGCGCAGACAGCGGTGATCGCCAAGTCGGATCCGAGGACCGGTGACCGCCTGGTGGCTTACCTGGTTGCCGCGGATGCTGATGCCGGTGTCGATGTGGCGCAGGTGAAGTCCGAACTCGCCGCCGGTTTGCCGTCCTACATGGTGCCGTCGGCGTTCGTGGTGTTGGACGCGTTGCCGTTGAACGTCAACGGCAAGTTGGATCGCAGGGCGTTGCCGGAACCGGAGTTCGAGGTTCAGGTGTTCCGTGCGCCCTCGACTCCGATCGAGGAGATCGTGGCGACGGTGTTCGCTGAGGTGCTCGGTGTGGAGCGTGTCGGCGCGGATGATGATTTCTTCGCTTTGGGTGGTAACTCGTTGTTGGCGACGCAGGTCGCGGCGCGTATCGGCGCGGCGCTGGACGCGCGCGTTCCGGTGCGTGTGCTGTTCGAAGCCTCCACCGTCGCCGCACTCGCGATCAAGGTCGAACGCGGCACCGGTGCGCGCAAACGCATCCCGCTGGTCGCGGGACCGCGGCCGGACCACCTCCCGCTGTCGTTCGCGCAGCAGCGCATGTGGTTCCTCAACCAGTTCGACACCTCGGCCTCGGTTTACAACATCCCGGCCGCCATCCGCCTGTCCGGCGACCTGGACGTCACCGCGCTGGGCCGGGCAGTCGCCGATCTCGTCGCGCGCCACGAGATCCTGCGCACGATCTACCCGCAGACGCCGGACGGCCCGGTACAGCGGGTTCTCGCGCCGCACGAGGTGCCGGTGGATCTGGCTCCCGCGCATATCGGGGACGAGCACGTCGCCGGCGAGATACAGCGCATCGTCGCGACGGGCTTCGACGTCACCGCCGAGGTGCCGTTCCGCACCAAGCTATTCCAGCTCGCGGGGTCGGAGTACGTACTGGTGTTCGTCGCGCACCACATCAGCGCCGACGGCTGGTCGATGGGCCCGCTGACCAGGGACCTGATGCTGGCCTACGTGGCGCGTGGCGGCGGCCGCGAGCCCTCCTGGGCGCCGCTGCCCATCCAGTACGCCGACTTCGCGCTGTGGCAACGCGACGTGCTCGGCGCCGACGACGATCCCGAGTCGCTCGCGGGTGCGCAATTGGCCTACTGGACAGCCGAACTCGCCGACCTGCCCGACGAGCTGAACCTGCCCACCGACCGGCCGCGTCCGGCTGCTCAATCCTTCGCGGGCGGCAAGACCGATTTCGTCGTCGACGCCGACGTGCACGCCGCGCTGGCCGGGCTCGCGCGCCAGCACAACGCCACGCTGTTCATGGTGGTGCACACCGCGTTCGCGGTCTTCCTGTCGCGTATGTCCGGCACCGAAGACATCGCGATCGGCACGCCCGTCGCGGGGCGCGGCGAAGCCGAACTCGACGACCTGATCGGCATGTTCGTCAACACGCTGGTGCTACGCACCCGGGTCGCGCCCGGTCTCGCCTTCACCGAACTGCTCGCCGCCGATCGGGAAACCGATCTACGCGCCTTCGCCAACGCCGACATCCCGTTCGAGCGGCTGGTCGAGGCGCTCGACCCGGAGCGCTCGGCGGGCCGCCACCCGCTGTTCCAGGTGGCGCTGTCGTTCGAGAACCTCACCGCCACCAGCTTCCAACTGCCCGGCCTGAGCTTCACCGCGCTCGACCCGGCCGCCGACACCGCGAAGTTCGATCTGCTGCTGACCGTGCGCGAGCAGCGCGCCGAGTCCGGCGCCGAGGCCGGTCTGGCCGCCGAATTCACCTACGCCCGCGATCTGTTCGACGAGCAAACCGTCGTCGAGTTCGGCCGCCGATTCCGCCGCATCCTGGCCGCCGTCGCCCGGCACCCCGCCACCGTCGTCGGCGATCTGGAGATACTGGACGACTCCGAGCGCGCCGACCTGATCGCCCGTACCGGCGCACCCGCCGTGCCGCCGAGCACGCTGCCGGACCTGATGGCCGCCGCCGTGGCCGCGAACCCGGCCGGAATCGCCGTGGTCGCCGACGACCGCACCTTCCTCTACGCCGAACTCGACGCGGCCTCCGCGCAATTGGCGCGCGCGCTGATCGACCGCGGCGCGGGACCGGATGTGCTGGTCGCCATCGCCATCCGTCGTTCGGTGGAATCAGTGCTGGCGCTGTGGGCGGTGGCCAAGGCCGGGGCGGCGTTCGTCCCGATCGACCCGACCTACCCGGCCGACCGCATCGCGCACATGGTCGCCGATTCCGGTGTGACACTCGGCGTGACGCTCACCGCCGAGCTGGACAACCTGCCCGCCCTCGCCGGTGGCGCGTGGGTCGTCCTGGACGATCGCGACTTCACCGTCGACGTCGCGGTGCGCTCGGACCAGCCGTTGCGGCCCGGCGAACTGCGCGCGGCGCCGCGCCCGGACAACGCCGCGTACGTGATCTACACCTCCGGCTCCACCGGTCTGCCCAAGGGCGTCGTGGTCACCCACGCCGGCCTGGCGAACTTCAGCGCCGAGCAGGTGGAGCGATACCGGCTCGACCGGTCCACGCGCGCCTTGGCGTTCGCGTCGCCCTCGTTCGACGCGTCGATGCTGGAACTGCTGCTCGCGCTCGGCGCGGCGGGCGGTCTCGTGCTGGCGCCACCGCTGACCTTCGGTGGCGAGGAACTGGCCGAGCTGATTCGCGCCGAGGGCGTCACGCACGCCTTCCTCACGCCGTCGGTGCTCGCCTCGCTCGACCCGGACGCGCTGGCGGGGATGCGGACCATCGTCGCGGGCGGTGAAGCGGTGCCCGCCGATCTTGCGGCCAAGTGGACGGACGTGCCGGAGCGCGACTTCCACAACGGTTACGGTCCGACCGAGACCACCATCATGACCAACATCAGCGATCCGCTGCGGCCCGGCGAACCGGTCACGATCGGCGGTCCGATCCGCGGCATGCGATCGCTGGTGCTCGACAGCAGGCTGCGCCCGGTGCCCGAGGGCGTCACGGGCGAACTGTATCTGGGCGGCGTCCAGCTCGCGCGCGGCTACCACGCCCGCCCCGGGCTCACCGCCGCGCGATTCGTCGCCGACCCGTACGGTGCGCCCGGCGAGCGCCTCTACCGCACCGGTGACCTGGTGCGCTGGCGCAGGGCAGGGGGCGCGCCGGTCGTGGAATACGTGGGCCGCAACGACTTCCAGGTGAAGGTGCGCGGCTTCCGCATCGAGCTCGGCGAGATCGACGCCGCGCTCGCGGCCCAGCCCGAAGTCGACTTCGCCGTCACCCTCGGCCGGGAAACCGGTTCCGGCGCGACCATCCTGGTCTCCTATGTGCTGCCTGCCAGGGAGGCCACGGCGGATCCGGCCGTGCTGACCGAGCGGATCGGGCGCACGCTGCCGGAGTACATGGTTCCGGCGGCGATCGTGGTGCTCGACGCCATCCCGCTGACTCCCGTGGGCAAGCTGGATCGCAAGGCGCTGCCGGAGCCTGCTGTGGACACCCGCGCCTACCGTGCGCCGCGCACCCCGGCCGAACTCGTGATCGCCGAGGTGATCGGCGAGGTGCTCGGCGTGGACCGGGTCGGCCTGGACGACGACTTCTTCGCCCTCGGCGGCGACAGCATCGTGTCCATCCAGGTGGTCTCCCGCTCCCGCGCCCGCGGTGTGACCTTCTCGCCGCGTGATGTCTTCGAATGCCGGACCGTCGCCGCCCTGGCCCGCGCCGCCGCGGTGGAGGGCGGTCACGGCGACGAGGCGGGCGAACTGCCGCTCACGCCGGACGCGGCGCGGATGCTGGAGGAGGGCGTCGAGGTGCGGGCCATCGCCCTCGACGTCCCGGAGACCTGTTCGGTCGAGACGGTGCGCGGCGCGGTGTCCGCCGTGCTCGACCAGCACCCGATGCTGTGGGTACGGGTGGGTTACGACGGCAACGGCGCGCCCGTGCTGCGCATCCCGGCCGCCGACGAGCGCACCGGTGAGGCGTTCCGCAGGCTGGACCCCCAGCGCGGCGAGACCTCGCTGCCCATCGACGACGTGGTGCAGGCGGCCGCGGCCGCGCTCGACCCCGAACAGGGGCGCAACATCTACTTCGTGCTCACCGGCGGTCCGGAGGCGCGCTCCACGCTCATCATCGTGGCCAGCAGCCTCGTGGTCGACGACATCTCCTGGCGGACCATCGCCGACCAGCTCACCGCGCGCTGGAACCGGGCACGCCACGCCGCGCCCGCGACCCCGGAATCCGGCCTGGGCATGCTCATCCGGGCGCTGGCGGACAAGGCCTACGAGCCGGACACCGTCGCCGAGATGGACTGGTGGCGACGGACGCTCGGCACCGTCCCCGAGGGCGCCGGAGCCGACGGCCGCGATCTGCGCGCACGCAGCCGGGTCTCGCTCACGATCACGGCGGAGGGCGCGGCGGCCGTCGCCGCCGCCGCCGAGGCCTACCACGCCGGAGTGGACGACATCGTGCTCACCGCGCTGGCGCTGGCCCTGCACACCTGCGCGGGCGAGGCCGTCACGCGCGCCATCGGTTCGGTCGTGCGGCTGCCCGCCGATCCGCGCGCGGCCACCCACGCCGATGCGGAGAGCATGGTGGGCGGCTTCGTCACCGAATACCCGCTTCCGCTGCGGCTGACCAGGATCGACATCGAGGACGCCCTGATCGGCGGCCCCGCGGCGGGCGCCGCGATCGCGCAGATCAAGGAGCTGCGGCGGTCGGTGCCCTCGCGCGGTGTCGGTTACGGCCTGCTGCGCCACCTCAATGCCGAGACCGCCGCCGAGCTGCGCGGCCTCGGCCGCGGCCGGTTCGCGCTGCGCTACCGGGATCTGCGCCCGGCGCGGGTGCACACCGACATCCCGTCCGACGATCTGCTGCTCGTGCTGACCGTCGACGCCACCGACGACGGCCTGCTGGCCCGCTTCGACTTCGCCGCCGCCGCGTTCCGTGGCGAGGACGCGAAAACGTTCGCCGAGCATTGGATTCGCGCGCTCGGCGGCCTGGCCGAGCACGGATTGCGCCCCGACGCGGGCGGTTTCACACCGTCGGACTTCCCGCTGGTGCGGCTCAAGCAGCCCGACATCGACCGCTTCGCTCGCGCCTACCCGGATCTGACCGATGCGTGGCCGCTCACCCCGCTGCAATCGGGCATGCTGTTCCACGCCCTGCTCGCCGAGAATTCGGTGGACGTCTACACCACCCAGTTCACGCTGGATCTCGGGGGCGCGGTGGACGCGCGCCGGATGCATGCCGCCGCACAGGCGGTGCTGGACCGGCACGACAATCTGCGCGTCGCCTTCGCCGACGACAGCGAGGGCAATCCCGTGCAGATCGTGCAGGATTCGCTGGAGGTGCCGTGGCGGCTGATCGATCTGAGCCAGCTGGAACCGGCCGCCGCGGCGACCGAGCTGGAGCGGATCAAGGCGGCCGATCTCGCCGACCACTTCGACATGCGCACACCGCCACTGCTGCGGTTCGCGCTGATCCGCTCCACCGCCGCCCGCTACCACCTGCTGGTGACCAGCCACCACATCCTCATCGACGGCTGGTCCATGCCGCTGTTGATGAAGGACTTGCTCACGCTCTACGCTCTCGGCGGCAACTCCCGGCACCTGCCCACGGTGCGGTCCTACCGCGATTACCTGGCCTGGCTGGTCGCGCAGGACGCGCAGGCGGCCCGTGCCGCGTGGCGCGCCGCCCTGGCCGGTGTCACCGAACCGACGCCGCTCGCGCCGGTCGATCCCGGCCGCGAGATCTCCGCGGGCGTCGGCGAGGTCGGATTCGAGCTGTCCCAGGCCGACACCACCGCGCTCACCCGGCTCGCGTCGGGTCTCGGCGTCACGGTGAACACCGTGGTGCAGGCGGCCTGGGGTCTGCTGATCGGTCGCACCGTCGACCGCGACGACGTGGTCTTCGGCGCCACCGTGTCCGGACGGCCGCCCCAGCTGGACGGCGTCGAGGCGATGGTGGGGCTGTTCCTCAACGCGATCCCGGTGCGGGTGCGGCTGGACGCGACCGGCACGCTCGGCGGGCTGCTGCGCCAGTTGCAGGCCGAACAGGCCGCTCTGCTGGATCACCACTACCTGGGGCTGAGCGACATCCAGGAAGCCGTCGGCGTGGAAGGGCTGTTCGACTCGCTCGTCGTGTTCGAGTCGTTCCCGGTGGACCGGGAGGGGTTGGACCAGGCCAGCGCAATCGACGGGATGAACGTCACCGGCGTCGGGGCGGTCAACGGCACCCACTATCCGTTCACCGTGATGGTGGTGCTGGACAGTCAGTTGCGCGTCTCGGTCAAGTACCTGCGCGACCTGACCGGCGAACCGGCGGCGCAGGCGCTCGCGCGCCGGCTCGCGGCGCTGATCGGACGCTTCGTGACGACCCCGCAGGCGCGCGTCGGCGAGATCGATGTGCTGCTGGACGACGAGCGCGCCGAGCTGGCCGCACGCAACGCCACCGACGCGCCCGAACTGCTGGACGGCGCGACGCTGCTGTCGCTGTTCGACGCGCAGGTGGCGCGCACGCCGGACGCGCCCGCGGTGTGCTTCGCCGACACCATCCTCAGCTACGCCGAACTGGATTCGCGCGCGCGGTCCCTGGCCGTCGAGCTGATGCGCTGGGGCGTAGGCCCGGAAACGCTGGTCGCGGTGGCCATGCGACGCGGAATAGATCTGATCGTCGCGATCTACGCGGTCTTGCGGGCCGGTGGCGGCTACGTCCCGATCGATCCGGACCACCCGGCCGAGCGCAGCGAGTACGTCCTCGGCAGCGCCGCCCCGATCTGCGTCCTGACCACCACCGCCGACGCCTTCGACACCGCGACCGGTGTCCCGGTGATCGCGGTGGACACGCTGTATCTGCCGCCGTACGAGGGTGCGTGGCCGCAGCAGCACGTCCACCCGGACGTCGTCGCCTACGTCATCTACACCTCGGGCTCCACCGGTCGCCCCAAGGGCGTGATGATCACCCACGGGCAGATGGTCAACCAGTTCCGCTGGGCTCAGTCGGCCTATCCGCACGGGGCCGACGACGTGGTGCTGCACAAGACGCCGATCACCTTCGACATCTCCACCTGGGAGCTGTTCTGGCCGTTGCAGACCGGAGCATCGATCGTGGTCGCCGCGCCCGACGGCCATCGCGATCCGGCCTACCTGGCCCGGACCATCGTCGAGAACGCGGTCACCACGGTGCATTTCGTGCCGTCGATGCTCGATGCGTTCCTCGACCGCGTCGCCAACCCGACCACGGGGTATCCGTCGTTGCGGCGGGTGTTCGCCGCGGGCGAGGCGTTGTCGGGGGAGACCGCGGCGACCTTCGCCGTCACCGCACCCGGCGCCGCGCTGGTCAACTGGTACGGGCCCGCCGAGGCCACCGTGGTCACCGACCACCCGGTGCGCGACACGGCCGCGGCCGCGATTCCGATCGGTGTTCCGGTGGCCAACACCCGCGTGCACGTGCTCGACCGGCAGTTGCAGCCGGTGCCGCCGGGCGCGGCGGGCGAGTTGTACGTCGCGGGTGTGCAATTGGCGCGCGGCTATCTCGGGGCCCCGGCCCTCACCGCCGAGCGTTTCGTCGCCCATACGGGCGGCACCCGGCTCTATCGCACCGGCGACATCGTGCGCTGGCGCGACGGAGCGCTGGAATACCTGGGCCGCGGTGACTTCCAGGTCAAGCTGCGTGGCCAGCGCGTCGAACTGGGGGAGATCGAGACCGTGTTGACCGGTCACCCCCAGGTGCGGCACGCCGCGGTCGCGCTGGTGCGCGGCGCCACCGGGGACCGGCTGGCCGCCTATGTGGTCGCCGTGCCGGGGGAGTCAATCGATGAGGCCGCGCTGTTGCTGCACGCCCGTGGCGCGCTGCCGTCCTACATGGTGCCCTCCGCGGTCGTGGTGCTCGCCGAACTGCCGCTGAACGCCAGCGGCAAACTCGACCGCAAGGCGCTGCCCGCGCCGCGGCTGGCGACCCGCCCGTACCGCGCGCCGGGCACGCCCCTGGAGCGGACCGTGCTCGAGGTGTTCGACGAGGTGCTCGAGCCCGGTGCCGGCCGGCGGATCGGCATGGACGACGACTTCTTCGACCTGGGAGGCAACTCGCTGGTCGCCACGCGCGCGGTCAGCAGGCTGCGTACGCTGACCGGCGCCGAGGTGCGGGTGCAGTGGTTGTTCACCGATTCCACCCCGGCGGCGCTGGCCGCCCGGATCCTCGCCGCGCTGGCCGACGACCACGACTACGACCAGGACTCGAACGCGGCGCTCGGCGTGCTGCTGCCGATCCGGACCATGGTCCCGCACGACACGGCCGCCGCCCAGCCGCTGTTCTGCCTGCACCCGATGTACGGGTTGTCCTGGTGCTACGCCGGTCTCGCGCGCTACGTGCCCGCGAGCACGCCGATCTTCGGCCTGCAGTCGCCCGCGTTGACCGAAGAGGGCTACCTGCCGGAGTCGTTGACCGAGATGGCGCGCCGCTACGTGGCCGAGATCCGCGCGGTGCAGCCGCACGGCCCCTATCGGCTGCTGGGCTGGTCGCTCGGCGGTGTGCTCGCGCACGCGGTGGCGACCGAGTTGCAGGCGGCGGGGGAGGACATCGGGCTGCTGACCATGCTCGACAGCCATCCGGACATCGACGTCACGGACTTCCGGGCGGCGATCCGCGAGGCGCTGGCCGAACTCGGCATCGGCGCGGACGCCCTGTTGCCCGGCGACGGCGACATCCACGACCTGAGCGAGAACGCGCTGGCCGCGCTGCACGCCACCATCCCGCCCGACATGGCGGTGCTCACCCCGGACCGGGTGCGCCGGATCTACCGCAGCGCGGTGCGCTCGGCCGAGCTGATCGCCGAGCACCGGCCGAAGGTCTACCGCGGCCGTGTGGACTACTTCAGCGCCGCCGGTCACGACACCGCGGCGGACGGCTGGCAACCCTACGTCGACGGCCGGGTCGACGATCATCCCGTCGGCGTCCCGCACGATCAGATGACCTCTCCGGAAGCGCTGGCGCAGATCGGGCCCCGCCTGACCGAACTGCTGGATCCCCCGGGGTGGGAAACGACACGGAACCTGGGGCGGTCATGATCGGATCGACACCGTTCCGGCATGATGGGGCAACGGTGCGGTAACGAAGTCCCCTTTTGTGACGACTACATAGGCCGTATGGTCGGGCGGGATGTCCTGGCATCCACCCGGCGCGTGGGGAATGCAGAGCGAATCTCGAGACGAAGCGAAGGTGCGAAATTGATACGTCGACAGACCCGGCGCGGTGGCCTGCGGGCCGCGGCCGCGATCGCGGCAACCGCGGTGCTCGCGGGCATGATGACCGGTCTCGGCGCGTCCAGCGCGACAGCTGACCCGATCATCGATTCCAAGAGCCTGCTGGCCGACCCGGTCGCCCCGGACGGTTCGCGTATCACCAAAGCCGAGTACAAGGACGCGCGCAGCATCCGCCTGTACGTGTACTCGGCGGCGATGGACGAGAAGATCATCATCGACGTCCAGCGCCCGGCCGACGCCTCCGTTCCGCGCCCCACGCTGTACCTGCTCAACGGCGCGGGCGGCGGCGAGGACGAAGCCTCGTGGCAGGCGAAGACCGACGCGCTGCAGTTCCTGTCGGACAAGAACGTCAACGTGATCCAGCCGATCGGCGGCAAGTGGAGCTACTACACCGACTGGATCAAGGACGACCCGGTACTCGGCCGCAACAAGTGGAAGACCTTCTTCACCGAGGAGCTGCCCCCGCTGATCGACGGCGCGCTGGGCACCAACGGCGTGAACGCCATCGCGGGCCTGTCCACCTCGGGCACCACGGTGCTGGCGCTGCCGATCTCCAAGCCCGGCCTGTACAAGGCCGCCGCGGCCTACAGCGGCTGCGCGCAGACCAGTGACCCGGTCGGTTCCGAGTTCGTCAAGCTGACGGTCGAGACCTGGGGCGGCGGCAACACCGACAACATGTGGGGTCCGCAAGGCGGGCCGGAGTGGGTGGCCAACGACCCGTACGTGCACGCCGAGGGGCTGCGCGGGCTCGACCTCTACATCTCCACCGGCAACGGCCTGCCCGGTCAGTACGACACGCTCAACGGCCAGTACGCCCTTCCCGGCGCATACGGCCTGGCCAACCAGATCATCATCGGCGGTGTGATCGAAGCGGGCACCAACTACTGCACGAACAACCTGAAGAACAAGCTGGACCAGCTGGGCATCCCGGCCACCTACAACTTCCGTAACACGGGCACCCACTCCTGGGGCTACTGGCGCGACGAGTTCCTGCTGTCGTGGCCGGTGCTCGCGAGGGGTCTCGGCCTCTGATCGCCGCCGAGCTGCCGAACGAAGCCGGAACGTCCGGCTGAACTCCACCGACCGCCTGGTTGCCGCGAGCGACCAGGCGGTTCGGTTTTGTAGGGAATATGGAAACGGGGGCGAAGGGATGCCGAACGACAGCATTCACGAGTGACCGCGCACTGATGGGCGAGGATGTCAACCACCGCGTGACCACCGTGCTGGCCTGGTCGGTCGCCGCGATCATCTCCGTCCTCAACGTCGCGCTGATCTATCTCACCGTCACCGGGCGCTAGCGGCCGCGCCCGGTGCGGCGCCGATCAGACCCAGTTCTCGATCCAGTACTTCCAGATCCGCGGCGCGTAGGCGTCCAAAGGCGGAACCTTGATGTCGGTGCCCGCCAGGGCCGCGCTGGTGTGCCTGCAATCGAACCAGCAGGCGAATTCGCTGTGCTCCAGGACATCCAGCGGCACGCCGACCCGGGGCAGCAGCCAATTGGCTCCGGGGACGCGCAACACCATGGCCAGGGTGCGCTTGGGCATCACCTCCACCAGGTGCGGCGCGCCCGCCTCGTCGGCGAACAGGTTCAGCGCGTCGACCGCGCTCTGCCTGCGCGGGTCCACCAGGTGATAGGTGGTCTTGTCGGAACCGGGTCGGTGGGCGATGTGGTCGAGGGCCCGAGCGACGAAATCGACCGGGACCATGTTGGTCTCGCCCAATTTGGGGACCAGCACCGGCAGCAACCTCGGCAGCTGTGCGCCCATGCGCAGCAGGCGGAAGAAGTAGTACGGACCGTCGATCCGATCGATCTCGCCGGTCCTGGAATGCCCGATCACGATCGAGGGCCGGTAGATCCGCCAGCGCAGCGACGACTCCCGCACGATCCGCTCCGCCTCGAATCCGGCCCGTTGCAGCGGAGTGGCCAGTGCCTGGCCGTGATCGAACATGTCCTCGGTGAACAGGCCCTCGGTGGACCCGGCCACCTCCACGGTCGAGACGTGGTGCAGTTGATCGACGCCCAGCTCCTCGGCGACGTCGACCAGGTGCCTGGTCCCGCCGCCGCGCTCGCTCAGGTCGTAGCGCCCGGCCAGATGGAAGACGTGCTGGATGGCGCCGCGATGCTGGGCCAGCCAGGTCGGGTCGATGCCCAGCCCTGGGGCGCCCAGATCGCCGCGTACCGCACGGACGCGGTCGCCGCCCGCCCATTCCTGCGCACAGCAGGCGAACCGGTCGGCCGAGGCATCACCCGGCCGTACCAGTACATGGATGTCACCCTCGCGTTTCAGGAGCTCAGGGATGAGGAATCGACCGATGAACCCAGTTGCCCCGGTAACCAGGTAAGTCATAGCCGATGAACATAGTCGCCTGCCCGTCGGCCTGTTCCGGCGGGCTGATCAGTCGGCGAAGACCGGCTTGCGCTTGGTGAGCATCGCGGTGGCTCCCTCGACGAAATCGGGGGAGCGCAACAACTCGGTCTGGCCTGCCTTCTCGGCGGCCAGAGCCGCGTCGAGGGAGATCAGCGTGGCCTGGTTCAGCGCCCGTTTGGTGAGCTCCAGCGCGCGGCGCGGACCGGTGGCGATCTTCGTGACCCCGGCCTCCACCGCGGCGTCGAGTTCGTCGTCGGGCACGACCGCGGTGAACAAGCCTGCGGCCGCGGCCTCGCGGGCGGGCAGCCGCTCGCCGAGCAGCGCCATCCGCGCCGCCAGCGGGCGGCCCGCCGCCGCGGCCACCAGCGCGGCCGCACCGCCGTCGGGCATCAGGCCGATGTTGATGAAGGCCAGCAGCAGGTAGGAGTCGTCGCTCGCGTAGACCAGGTCGGCCGCCAGCGCGATGCCGACGCCGACGCCCGCCGCGGCGCCCCGGATGCGCACGATCACCGGGACCGGCGCGTCGACGATGGCGCGCACCAGCCGGTTCGCCGCGTCCATGACCATGTCCGAGGTGATGCCGCGGCGCGCCTCGTCCGCGCTGGCCGACAGATCGGCGCCGGTGCAGAAATCGCCGCCCTCGCCGGTCAGCACGATCGCCCGCACCGCGCGGTCCTCGGCCGCCGAGCCGAAGGCGTCCCCGAGCGCGACCATGGTGTCGTAGTCGATGGCGTTCTTCCGCTTCGGGTTGGTGATCGTGATCCGGAGCACTTTGCCGTCCTGAACCGCCGTGAACCTCGTTGCGGCGGGGGCGGCGGCCGGGACCGCGGAATCGTTGGTGCTCATGTTCGCTCCTAAGCTGCAATTCGGCGGACGCCAGGCCGTGAATGATGGTTAACTTTGCGAATTGTGGTTAACTTAGGTTCCATTGTCGGGCGCTGTCAACCAGCGCCGCCGGAGAACGGAGAGGTGCATGGTCGCGGATCGCAGCGAGGTCGGCCTCGCTCCCGCGCGGCCCGACCCGGGCAGGAGGGCGGGCGCGGAGGGCGCGTCGTCGGTGCGACGCCGTCCGAAGGACCGGAAGGTCCAGATCATCCGGGCGGCCGCGCGGGCGTTCAGCGAACGCGGGTACTACCCGGTCGGCGTGGACGAGATCGCCGCCGAGGTGGGCATCTCCGGTCCGGCTCTGTACCGGCATTTCACGAACAAGTACGCGCTGCTGGTCGCGGCCGCCGAGGAGGGTGCGCGGCACCTGCTGACCGTCGCCGAGGCCGCCGATGACACCCGGCTGGATCCGGAACAGCGCCTGGACGCGCTGATCCGCGCGATCAGCGAGCACACCGTCGAGATCCGCCGCGAGGCCGGGCTCTACCGGTGGGAGCGGCGCTATCTCGAGCGCGAAGACCGGGTTCGGATCAGGAAGATCTACGACGACCTGAACAGCACGCTGATGGCGCCGATCGCGCTGCTGCGACCCGACGCGCCGTCCGGGGACGCGGCGATGCTGGCGGCGGGCGTGCTCAGCGCGATCGCGAGCATCGCCGCGCACCGCACCGCACTGTCGAGCGCGCGGCTGCTTCCGCTGCTGCACGAGATGGCCTGGGCGGTCCTGCGTACCGAGTTGCCTCCCGCGCCTGCCGAACCGGATCCAGGGCCGCCCGTGCGCGGCATCCCGGTGACCTCGAAGCGCGAACAGTTGCTCACCGAGGCCATCCGGATCTTCGGCAGGCAGGGCTATCACGAGGCGAGCATCGAGGAGGTCGGCGCCGCGGTCGGCATCAACGCCTCGAGTGTGTACCGGTACTTCGCGAGCAAAGCCGATCTGCTCGCCGCGGCCTTCTACCGCACAGGCGACCGGCTGGCCATCGCGATCACCGAGGCGCTCGCCGAAGCGGCCAGCCGCGAGGAAGCCGCGCGGCGGCTGGCCGACCGCTACGCCAAACTGAGCTTCGCCATGCCGGAGATCATGCCGGTCTACTACGCGGAGTTCACCAATCTGCCGCAGGCCGAGCAGCACAAGCTGCGCGCCATTCAGCGGCAGAACGTGCTGGAGTGGGCGAACCTGCTGGACGGCGATCCGGTGGAGGCGCGCTTCCGGGTGCACGCCGCCATCAGCCAGGTGATCGATGTGGGCCGGTTGATCCGATTCGATTCCCGGCCCGCGCAATTGGCACGGGTCACCGCGCTCATGGACGCGGTGCTGCTCGGCTGAGCGGTACCCGCCGCTCAGGCTCGGCGGCCGTGCCGGATCCGGAAGATCGTCCTTGCCAACCGAAGATGGCGCGGGTGCCGATCGAACGTGGACAGGTTCACCGGCGCCTGGTACCGCTTGCGCGTGATGGCCAGTGTCCTGCTGAACTCGCGCAGCCCCTGGTCGCCGTGGCTGTGGCCCTGGCCGTATTCGCCGACACCACCGAAGGGCAACGCGGGAATGCCCGCGTAGGCGGTCGAGGAATTGATGGTGACCACCCCGGCGCGCAGTTGTTCGGCGAACGCCTCGATCTCGTGCACGTCCCTGGTGAACACCGACACCGCGACGTCGGTGCCGACCGCGTTGATCCGCTCGGCGGCCTCGTCCATGCTCGCCACCTTGTTGACCACGAGCACCGGGCCGATGCCCTCACCGGTGATCGCGATGCTCTCCTCCGGCACCTCGGCCAGCACGATCGGCTCGATGTAGGGCTCGCGGATCGACTCCAGACCGCCGACCACCGCGCGGCCGCCGCGGGCCACCGCGTCGCGCACCTGCTTGCGCACCACCTCGACCTGCGACTCCATGATCATCGGGCCGTAGGACGCCTTCCGGTCCGCGCCGGGCCGCAGTTTGCGCGCCTGGTCGACGACCAGATCGAGGAAGCGGTCGTAGACCGATTGGGCGACGTAGGCCCGCTGGATGCCGGTGGCGTTCTGCCCGGCGTTGGCCATCGCGCCGAATACGGCGGCCTCGGCGGCGTCGTCCAGCTTCGCGTCGACGTGCACGACCATGCTGCCCTTGCCGCTGCGCTCCACGACGACCGGTGTCATGTTCTGCGCGCACACCGAGATCACCTCGCGCGCGCCCGCCTCCGAACCGGCGTAGGCGATCTTGTCGACCTTCGCCCGGCACAGCGCGGTGCCGGTGGCCTTGTCGCCCGTGACCACTTGCAGCACCGGCTGGTTCGGCGCCAGCCGGGACCAGCTGTCGGCCAGCCACACGCCCACGCCGGTGGTCAGCTCGTGCGGCTTGAACACCACGGCGTTGCCCGCCGCCATCGCGTAGGCGATCGAACCCATCGGCGTGAACACCGGGTTGTTCCACGGGCCGACCACGCCGACGACGCCCAGCGGCAGATAGCCGACCGTGGCCCGCTGGTTGCGGGTGAGCCAGCTGGAACCGATGCGCCGCCGGTCCAGCGCGCGGCCCGCGTTGCGCGCGGCCCAGTCCAGGTTCTCCACCGCGAGCATCACCTCGATCGCGGCGTCGGCCTCCGGCTTCCCGGTCTCCTCGCACAGCAGGGTGACCAATTCGCCGGAGCGGCGGACGATCTCGCGTTTCCAGTCCAGCAGCCACCGCCTGCGGCTGTTGAATCCCAGTTCCGCCCACCATTTTTCGGCGGAACGGGCCGCGCGCACCGCGCGATTCAGTTCGCCGGCGCTCATCACGGCGTAATTGCCCACGACCTCACCGGTGCGCGGATCGTAAGACGTCAGCACGTTCGTTCGGCCCGTTCCTCCCGGACGCGCCGCCAACCGTGGCTGCGCGGACTCGGCCATGATCACCTCTCGCAGTGTCGAAACCGGCGTGCGGACTGCTCAGCGGGGCACAGCCGCGGACGAGTGAGTGTGGTCCCCCGCAAAGCAGACTATGGGCTGGCGCGGCGGCCCGACAAGGCTCGGCCACCGGGTCCCGGCCGCACCGGATCGCGCTCACCAGCGTCGATCCCTTGCGCAACGGACAGGCGGCGAGAAATGTGAGTAAGGACACAATTGGCGCACGCCGGAGTGGGCGGCTACCGAGCCTTCGCTCGGCCCCGCGCGGGTCGGGGACGAACTTCGTCCGGCTGCGCGCGGTATGTGTCCCCGCGCGCGGCGAAAGGCCAGACCTCGGCCGGTAACATCACGCCGAGCGCGACGGATCACCAATCCGAGCGTGCGCTTGCGCTCGGGCGACGTGGTCGCCGTACCGGCCGATAGTGGAGAGTTGATGCCGAGTTCCAACCAAGCAGATTCGCATGCGGGTGAGCCAGCGGTCCGGGTGGCGGACGTCCGCAAGTCGTTCGGCGACGTGCATGCGCTGCAGGGCGTCAGCTTCGTCGCCGAACGTGCTTCCGTCCTCGGCATCCTCGGGCCCAACGGCGCGGGCAAGACGACCATGGTGAAGGTGCTGTCCACCCTGCTGCGTCCCGACTCCGGCACCGCCGTGGTCGCCGGGCACGACGTGCTGAAGGACCCGGCGGGCGTGCGGCGATCGATCATGATGACCGGTCAGTACGCGGCGCTGGACGAGAACCTCTCCGGCCGGGAGAACCTGGAGCTGTTCGGCAGGCTGATGGGCCTGGGCAAGTCCGTCGCCCGCAAGCGCGCCGACACCCTGCTGGAGGAATTCGACCTGGTGAGCGCGGGCCGCCGCGCCGTGCGCCACTACTCCGGCGGCATGCGCCGCCGCGTCGACATCGCCTGCGGCCTGGTGGTGCGTCCCGAAGTGGTGTTCCTGGACGAACCGACCACCGGCCTGGACCCGCGCAGCCGCCAGGGCGTCTGGGATCTGGTGACCGCGCTGAAGACGCAGGGCATCACGGTGCTGCTGACCACGCAGTACCTGGAGGAAGCCGACGTGCTCAGCGACAACATCATCGTCATCGACAAGGGCACGGTGATCGCCGAGGGCACCGCCGACGAGCTCAAGGAGAAGACCGGCGGCAGCTACTGCGAAGTGGTCCCCCTGGATCCGAAGAAGCTGCGCACCGCCGCGTACGCGCTCGGCGACCTGGTGCCGCCCGCGGTCATGGCCGACCTCGACGGCGGCGACCGGCTGTCCATCCCGGCGCCGGAGGGCGCCGCCACGCTGACCGAGGCGCTGCGCAGACTCGACAGCGCCGGCGTCGACCTGGCCGACATCGCCCTGCGCCGCCCCTCGCTCGACGACGTGTTCCTGTCCATCACCGGCCATTCGGGCGGGCGCGCGTGACCGCTGCGACCGCCCCGGAACACGCCGAGGCCGAGGTGAGCTTGTTCGCCGAGCTTCCCGCGGCGCGGCTGTCGTCCTTCGCGCAGTGGCGCGCGCTGACCGGCCGGATCATCTGGACCATGGCCACCAAGGGCGAGCTGATCGTGGCGATGGTCACGCCGCTGGTGTTCACCGTCGGCTTCTACCTGCCGCTGCGCTACGTGATGAAGTTCCAGGGCGTCGACTACGCCCAGTACGTCATGCCGATCATCGTGTTGCAGACCATGGCGTTCACGATGATGTCGAACGCGCAGCTGGCCGCGTTCGAGGCGATGACCGGACTGAGCACCCGCCTGCAGACCATGCCGATCGGGACGCTGGTGCCGTTCACCGCGCGCATCTGCGCCGGACTGGTCCGCTCGGTCACCTCGCTCACCGCGGCGGTGCTCTTCGGGCACATGATCGGCTTCCGCTTCGACGCGGGTCTCGGCCAGGCCGTGCTGTTCTGCACGTTCTCCCTCGGCGTCGGCACGGTGCTGGCGATCGGCGCCGACGCGCTGGGCAGCCTGACCAAGAGTCCGGAGTCGCTGAGCCAGGCGCTGACCCTGCCGACGCTGATCTTCGGCATGCTCTCCTGCGGGTTCGTCCCGGAACGCAACTTCCCGGAGTGGATTCGTCCCTTCGTGCGCAATCAGCCGATCTCCCAGTTCTCCTTCGCCCTGCGCGACATGGCCGCCGACGGCGTGACCTGGCAGGTGTTGTGGGTGCCGTTGGTGTGGTTGATCGGGCTCGCCGCGGCGTTCGTTCCGTTGGCGATCTGGGCGAGTGTGAGGCGGTCATGAGTTCGGTGGAATCGACCGTGGAGCGCACCGACCAGCGGGCCGACGAGGTCGAGGTACGCGCGAGCGAACCTCTGCCGATCGTCCGGGCGAGGCCGGAGGGTTCGCTGGTCACCTGGGTGACGCAGAGCCTGATCCAGTGCAAGAGGCTGCTGCTGGTCTGGGCGCGTGATCCGGCGACGACCATCCAGACGCTGGTCTATCCCGCGCTGACGTTGGTGATGTTCTACATCGTCTTGAACAAGCCGGTCACCGGGGCCACCGGCATGCCCGCCGTGTACGGAACCGTTCCGCTGTTGACGCTGGTCGCCGCGATGTCCGGTGCGGTGGTGAGCGCGCTCGGTTTCAAGACCGAGAAGATGACCGGGCTGCTCGGCCGGTTCTGGACGATGCCGGTGCATCGTGCGGCCGGATTCACCGGACGACTGCTCGCCGAGGCGGTCCGCGTCCTGGTGACCACACTGTTCGTCGTGGCGGTCGGCCTGTTGCTCGGCTTCCGGTTCGATCAGGGGCCTGCGGCGGCGGTGGCGTTGATCGGCATCCCGGTCCTGTTCGGGGTCGCGTTCGCCGTTCTGGTCACCGCGCTGGCGACCGTTTCCGAGGGCGTGATGCTGGTGAACATCATCGGCATCGTCAACACGCTGCTGATGTTCTTCAACTCCGGTTTCGTTCCCGTCTTCGCCTACCCGGTCTGGTTGCAGGACGCGGTGGCGAACCAGCCGATGAGTTGCGCGATCGATGCGATGCGCGGGCTGTCCTACGGTGGCGCGGTCGCCGAGCCGCTGATCAAGACGGTCGCCTGGACGCTCGGGTTGATCGTCGTGTTCGCCTATCCCGCGGTCAGGGGATACCGGCGAGCCGCGGAGACGGGGCCCTAGCCGCACGCCCTCGCCGTGCGCCGGTCGTGCTCACCGCACCCGGCGTTCGGCCTCTTCCCGCGGTTGGGCGAAGTCGTAGTCCAGCCAGCGATCGCGGTTGGTCCAGCCGACCAGGTCGTAGCGCCAACGGAACGGCCAGGTGTGCGCGACCGTGTTGAACAGCACGGCGCCCAGCGCCGTGTAGTCGCCGTGCGCGGAAAGCAGCGCGCGTTGACCGCGCGGGGAGGCGTTGAAGAACGCGTCGAACATGGCGACGGACTGTTCGGTGGTGAGCCTGCCGAGGCCGTAGAGGCCGCGCATCCGCATCCAGTACACCAGTCGCGCACGCGGCGGCCACAGCGCGGCGATCGGGTCGCGGCCCTGGCGCAGCGCGGTGATCGCGGTGTCGACCAGAGCCAGTGAGTCGGCGACGCTGTACCCCGTGCACGGGTGCATCATGCCGCCGCGGGAACCGAAGGGAATGGCGCGCGCGGTACCGCGGCGCGGTGGCGGCTGGTCGAGCGGATAGTGCGCCGCTTCGCTCGATTCGGCGCCGGTGAGGCGGATGCCGTGCGCGGCCAAGCGGTTGAGCGTGCGTTTGCGCAATTCGTGCTGCGGCATGCCGCCCCGCAGGCCGAGGCTGGTCTCCTCGAAGATCACCGTGCCGTCGCCCAGCGGTACGGCGTAGAGGAACGACGGTGGCTCGTCCGGGCCCGCACCGTTCTCCGGTCGCCAGTCCAGCAATAGGCCCTCGCCCTCGGCGACCATCGGCGCGGCGGTCTCGGCGTCGACGAAGATGCCGTGCGCGCTCGCCGCCCGGCGTCGTCCGAGCGAAGGCAGCCCGCGCGTGTCGAACACCGCCGCCGCTCGGTGCACCGTGCCGTCGGCGAGCTCCACCTCGTGCGCGTCCACCCGGGTGGCGCGGCCGGGCACGACGGTGGCGTCGTCGAGCGCCAGCGCCGCGTGCAGACCTGGCTTGGACAGCACACAGTACGGGCGGTCGATGCGGTGTTCGGTCCCGGTCCAGACCGTGGGCGCCGGAATGGTGGTCGCGACGGCCGTGGACGGCAGCCACTCCGGCAACTCGTCCACCCAGCAGGAGAACGTGGGCGGCCACAGCCGCTCGGGGCGCGGGTCGATGGCGGTGACCGACAGCCCGGCGCGGGTCGCGCGGTGCGCCAGCGCCCGCCCGGTGGGACCGAGCCCCACCACGCACACATCGACTTCCCGGCCCGCGCTGACACCCATAGGGGCATTCAATCCGCTCGGCCGATGCGAGCGCAACTATCCGAAGCGCGCGAGCCCAAGGAATTCGGGTCTCGCGATATCGGAATAAATCGGCGGGGCGACGCCAGAATTCCGCTTCCGCGCGTGCCCCCAGAATCAGTGGCCCAGCAACTTCAGTCGTGAAATGGATTGCGGCGCACCATACCGTGGGCTCGGAACGCGAGGCGTTCCGGGATTCGGGATAAGGGGAGTCATGAGAGGAAGCCACTTCCGCCGGCTGGTGTTGGCGGCGGCAGTCGTCGGCGCCGCGGCATCGGCGGTCGTGTCGGTGCAGGCGAACGCGGCGCCCGCGGAGTCTTCTATCGTTTCGGTGCAGGAGCACAGCGCGCGCAGCCTCACATTGACGGTGCACTCCGCCGCCATGGATCTCGATATCCCGGTGGAGGTGCAGCGTGCCGCGGACACCAGCGTGCCGCGTCCGGTGCTGTACCTGCTGCTCGGCGCGGGCGGTGGGATCGACGGCGCCACCTGGGCCACGAAAACCGATGCGATGCAGTTCCTCGCGGACAAGAACGTGCACGCGGTCACGCCGATCGGCGGCATGTTCAGTTACTACGCGGACTGGCAGAAGGACGATCCCCGGCTCGGGCGCCAGAAGTGGAAGACCTTCCTGAGCACCGAACTGCCGCCGTTGATCAACGCCTACCTCGCGACCAGCGGGCGCAATGCCGTCGCGGGCTACTCCATGTCGGCGACGACGACGCTCGCGCTCGCGGCGACCACCGGCGACCTGTTCTCCAGCGTCGCCGCCTACAGCGGTTGCGCGCAGACCAGCGATCCGGTCGGCCGGGAGTTCGTCCGGCTCACCGTCGAGGAGTGGGGCCTGGCCGAGCTCGACAACATGTGGGGCCCCGCGGGCGACCCGCAATGGAAAGCCAACGACCCGTACGTGCACGCCGAGGGGCTGCGCGGGAAGTCGATATACATCGCCAGTGGAAATGGCATGCCCGGTGTCTACGACCAGTACGGCGGTAAATATTCGCTGAACGGTCCGTGGGGTTTCGCGAATCAACTGGTGGTCGGCGGCGTCATCGAAGCGGGCGCCAATTACTGCTCGCGCAACATGAAAGAACGGTTGGACAGCCTCGGAATCCCCGCGCGATACAACTTCCGGCCGGAAGGCACCCATTCCTGGGGATATTGGGAGGACGCGCTGAAGGACTCCTGGCCGACCCTGGCCGCTCCATTGGGAATCTGATCGGTCGGGATTTCGAGATGCCTCTTCGCTTCCGGGCCGCGCGAGTCGCCGGCCTCATGATGGTCGCGGCCTGCGCGGCGCTGCTGCACGCGCCGAGCGCTGCCGCCGCCCCACAGACTCCTGCGCTGGACGGTGCCAACGATTGGTCCTGCCTGCCCACCCAGGCGCGGCCGGAACCGGTGATCCTCGTGCACGGCTCGGGTACCGATGTGGGCCGCAGCTTCCTCCTGCTCGCGCCCGCGGTCCGGGCCGAGGGGCATTGCGTGTTCGCCGCGAATCTGGGTGCGGCGCCGGGCGTCGTCGACGCGGTGAGCGGGCAGACCGGCTCGAGTTCGACCGGCATCGGGCCGATCGGCGCCGCCCTGATGGGGCGCGAGCTCTACGGGGTGGCCGACATCGATCGGATGGCGGCCGAACTCGCCGAGGTCGTGCGCTCGGTGCGGGAAACGACCGGTGCGAGCCGGGTGGCGCTGGTCGGCCATTCCACCGGCGGCACCGTGATCCGGCAGTATCTGCGGGCTCGCGGCGCGGACGCGGTCTCGCAGGTGGTGACGCTCGGCACGCCGTATCGCGGCACGACCTGGGACGGGCTGCGCGCGGGCTACCCGGACCTGGCCTCGCTCGGCCTGGGCAACGCCCAGATCGCGGCCCAGGTCTTCGGAACTCCGGGACAGCAGCAGGTGGTCGGGTCACCGCTGCTGAACCGGCTGAACGCGGGGGGCGAGACCGTGCCCGGCCTCCGGTACACGGCCATCGCCTCCCGCGCCGACCAAGTGATCACGCCGCAGGACACCGCCCTGCTCACCGCGCCCACCGCCGCCGACCGCAACGTCTGGCTGCAGGACGGATGCCCCGGCAACGCCGCGGGCCACAGCGGCATGCTGGAAGACCCGCGCACCACCGCCGCCGTTCTCTCGGCGCTCGCCGGTGATCAGCGAGCGTTACCCTGCTGATCGCACCGCGGCCGGACACGATTGTTCACGACGAATGACGAATACGGAGTAGCTCGGTGGGTCTCGGCATTACTTGTAGCGGGCTCCGCCGCGAATTCGGAGGAGTCGCCGTAGTCGATGATGTGACGTTTCAGGCCCCTGCGGGCCGAGTCACCGCGGTAATCGGTCCGAACGGTGCGGGGAAGACGACTCTGCTGCTGATGCTCGTCGGTCAGTTGCGCCCGCACCGAGGGCATCTGCGTGTGGAGAACGCCGACCCGAGTGTCGAGCCATGGGTGGTGCGAGCCAAGGTCGGCTGGGTTCCCGACGTGCACGAAGGCAACGAGACGTGGACCGTTGCCGAGACTTTGGCCTATTCGGCGAAAATCGCGGGCAACAGCGGCGACGCGGCCGCGCGCCTTGTCGATCGGGCAGTGCGTCTGTCGCGCTTGCGCGAACTCTGTGCCAAACCCGTTCTCCGCCTTTCCCGCAGCGAGAAGAAGTGGCTGGGCCTGGCCAGGGCGCTCGTTTCCGATCCGGCGGCGCTCGTGCTGGACAATCCGATGGCGGACCTGGACGCCGACGGCCGTCGCTATCTCGCCGATACGTTGCGAACTCTTGCGCGGCAGGACATGACGATTGTCGTCTCGGCTTGCGCGAAAGACGGGCTCGCTGGTTGCGCGGAGCGCACTTTGCACATCGACCAGGGGCGAGTCGTCGCTACCGAGTGAATCGCCGGACCGGAACCCGACGATCCGGGCCGCAATTCGCTCTCGAAACCAGGCCGCCGAAACTGCGGAGCGGCCGCCGAGCGGCTATTTGGGCGTCACCCACGTGGTGATGTCGGCGTGCACTACCTCCAGGCCGTGCTTGTCGTAGATCGAGACCGGCACCACCAGCTCGCGTCCCTCGGTGATGCTCGCGAAATCGGGGATCTCCGGCAGCTTCGCCACCGCCCGCAGACCGGTCTCGGCCTTGGCCAGGTACTGGACGTTCATCGCCTTCGGAATCCACCGGTGCGTCCCTGGCACGGTCGCCTCGCTCAGCATGCCCATCGCGACCTCGGCGAGATTGCACGCCGCGATAGCGTGAAAAGTGCCCAGGTGATTGTGGATTCCGAACCACTTCGGCGAGGTCACCTCGCACAACCCCGGTTCGAGCCGGACCACGTTCGGCAACACGGTGCCGAAGTAGGGCACCCGAGCCACCATCCCGAGCGAGAACAGGGCATGCCCCAGCCGGTTGTCCGGCAGTTTCTTCCAGCCGCGGTAGGTCGCGGTCTCTTTCGTCATGCGCATATCTTACTCAAAAGTAAGTTTCCGGTGGCCGACCCGGCCCCGAGCCTCGCCGAGCGGGCTGAGCGCTGTCCGCTTCGGGTGCGACGGCGAGCGGACGGGGCGGATTTGAAGTCACCGGCCGGGGTCGTGCATACTGTTCGGGTTGCCTTGCACCGGGCCATGTCCGTTTCCCCGTGAAACGACTGGTCGGGCGGGGTGAGCAGTACCCCATCGTGTACCTCGCCGGTTTCCGGCGTGGGTACGTCCGGGACACGTTCCAGGCCTGAGATGCTTTGCGATCCGAGGCCGAGGAATGAGCGGACGGGCGACACGCCCGACCGCGTGGACCGGAGAACCATGACAGATGAACAGCGGCGAGGATCGGGCGTGCCCGGTCATTGGTCTCCACTGTGTCGGATCCAGGCCCGACCGGGGCCCTGCGTGGATGCGCAGGCAGCCTCTTCCGGGCCTGACCGCCCGGGCTGGGACGTCTTCGTGTGTTCGGGCTGTGCAAATGAGGGTGGTCCAGAGGGCTGGTGTAGCCGGCTTCCGGATCACGAAGGAAAGC
This sequence comes from Nocardia abscessus, assembly GCF_015477775.1. Lineage (GTDB taxonomy): Bacteria > Actinomycetota > Actinomycetes > Mycobacteriales > Mycobacteriaceae > Nocardia > Nocardia abscessus_A. The sequence continues at coordinate 45,154 of NZ_JADLQO010000029.1, forward strand.
GGAGAAAAGGACACTTAGCGTGGCGGGACAAAAGATCCGCATCAGGCTCAAGGCCTATGACCACGAGGCGATCGACGCATCGGCGCGCAAGATCGTGGAGACGGTGACCCGCACCGGGGCACGCGTCGTCGGCCCGGTGCCGTTGCCGACCGAGAAGAACGTGTACTGCGTCATCCGTTCGCCGCACAAGTACAAGGACTCGCGCGAGCACTTCGAGATGCGTACGCACAAGCGCCTTATCGACATCCTCGACCCGACGCCGAAGACGGTGGACGCGCTGATGCGCATCGACCTGCCGGCCAGCGTCGACGTCAACATTCAGTGACGGGGACTCGAGACATGACTGACAACAAGAACAGGCCGGCCGCCGGCATCCTGGGCACCAAGCTCGGCATGACCCAGGTCTTCGACGACAAGAACCGCGTCGTTCCCGTGACCGTCATCAAGGCCGGGCCGAACGTCGTCACCCAGATCCGCACCGTTGAGCGCGACGGCTACAGCGCCGTCCAGGTCGCCTTCGGCGCCATCGACCCGCGCAAGGTGAACAAGCCGGTCTCCGGCCAGTTCGCCAAGGCGGGCGTCACCCCGCGCCGCCACGTCGTCGAGATCCGCGTCGCGGACGCCTCCACCTTCGAGGTCGGCCAGGAGATCAACGCCGACGTGTTCGAAGAGGGCGCCTACGTCGACGTCACCGGCACCAGCAAGGGCAAGGGCTTCGCGGGCACCATGAAGCGCCACGGCTTCCGTGGTCAGGGCGCCTCGCACGGTGCGCAGGCCGTGCACCGCCGCCCGGGTTCGATCGGTGGCTGCGCCACCCCCGGCCGCGTGTTCAAGGGCATGCGCATGTCGGGCCGGATGGGTAACGACCGGGTCACCACGCAGAACCTGTCGGTGCACAAGGTGGATGCCGAGAACGGCCTGCTGCTGATCAAGGGAGCGATCCCGGGTCGCAAGGGCGGCGTCGTGATCGTCAAGAGCGCCGTGAAGGGTGGTGCGCACGCATGACGAACTCTGCTGTGAACACAGAGAAGAAGTCTGCAAATCTCACGCTGCCGGTCAAGGAGATCGGTGGCAAGACCAACGGCACCGTCGACCTCCCCGCGGAGATCTTCGACGTGACCGCCAACATCGCGCTGATGCACCAGGTCGTCGTGGCCCAGCAGGCCGCGGCCCGCCAGGGCACCCACGCGACCAAGACCCGTGGCCAGGTGTCCGGTGGCGGCAAGAAGCCGTACCGGCAGAAGGGCACCGGTCGCGCCCGCCAGGGTTCGACCCGCGCGCCCCAGTTCGCCGGTGGTGGCACCGTGCACGGCCCGCAGCCGCGCGACTACTCCCAGCGCCTGCCCAAGAAGATGAAGGCCGCCGCCCTGCGTGGCGCCCTGTCCGACCGGGCGCGCAACGAGCGCATCCACGTGATCACCGAACTGGTGTCGGGCCAGGCCCCGTCCACCAAGACCGCCAAGAGCTTCCTGGCCGAGCTGTCGGACCGCAAGAAGTTCCTGGTCGTCGTCGGCCGCGAGGACGTCGCCGCGTGGAAGAGCGTGGCGAACCTGCAGAACGTGCACCCGATCGCCCCGGACCAGCTCAACACCTACGACGTGCTCAACAGCGACGACGTGGTGTTCAGTGTCGAGGCGCTCAACACGTTCGTGCACGGCCCCGCGGAGTCTCCGCAGGACACCGCGGCGATCGCACAGGAGGAGAGCAAGTGACCACCATCGCCGACCCCCGCGACATCCTGCTGGCGCCGGTCATCTCCGAGAAGTCCTACGGGCTGATCGAGGAGGGCACCTACACCTTCCTGGTGCACCCGGACTCGAACAAGACGCAGATCAAGATCGCCGTGGAGAAGGTCTTCGGTGTGAAGGTGACCAGCGTCAACACCGCCAACCGTCAGGGCAAGCGCAAGCGGACCCGCTTCGGTTACGGCAAGCGCAAGAACACCAAGCGCGCGCTCGTGACCATCTCGGCCGACAGCAAGCCCATCGAGATCTTCGGAGGCCCGGTCGCGTAAGCGCCCGGGAATCCAGAAAGCAGAGAAGAACTCATGGCAATCCGTAAGTACAAGCCGACTACGCCGGGCCGTCGTGGCGCCAGCGTCTCGGACTTCGCGGAGATCACCCGGTCGGAACCGGAGAAGTCGCTGCTGCGTCCGCTGACCAAGTCCGGCGGCCGCAACGCCCACGGCCGGATCACCACCCGGCACCGTGGTGGCGGGCACAAGCGCGCCTACCGTCTGATCGACTTCCGTCGCCTGGACAAGGACGGCATCCCGGCCAAGGTCGCGCACATCGAGTACGACCCGAACCGCACCGCGAACATCGCGCTGCTGCACTTCGTGGACGGCGAGAAGCGCTACATCATCGCCCCCAAGGGCGTGACGCAGGGCACCCGCATCGAGTCCGGCCCCACGGCCGACATCAAGCCGGGCAACAACCTGCCGCTGCGCAACATCCCGACCGGTACCACCATCCACGCGGTGGAGCTGCGTCCGGGCGGCGGGGCCAAGCTGGCCCGCTCGGCCGGCATGAGCATCCAGCTGCTGGGTAAGGAAGGCCCCTACGCCACGCTGCGTATGCCCTCCGGTGAGATCCGTCGCGTCGACGTGCGCTGCCGCGCCACCGTCGGCGAGGTCGGCAACGCCGAGCAGTCGAACATCAACTGGGGTAAGGCCGGCCGCATGCGCTGGAAGGGTCGCCGCCCCACGGTCCGTGGTGTCGTCATGAACCCGGTCGACCACCCGCATGGTGGTGGTGAGGGCAAGACCTCCGGTGGTCGCCACCCGGTCTCGCCGTGGGGTCAGCCGGAAGGCCGCACCCGCAAGCCCAACCGTCCGAGCGACAAGCTCATCGTCCGCCGTCGCAAGACCGGCAAGAAGCGCTGAAGGAGGAGGTAAGAAATGCCACGCAGCCTCAAGAAAGGCCCGTTCGTCGATGACCACCTCCTGAAGAAGGTGGACGTGCAGAACGAGAAGGGCACCAAGCAGGTCATCAAGACCTGGTCGCGTCGTTCGACCATCATCCCCGATTTCATCGGGCACACGTTCGCGGTGCACGACGGCCGCAAGCACGTGCCGGTGTTCATCTCGGACAACATGGTCGGGCACAAGCTCGGTGAGTTCGCGCCGACCAGGACGTTCAAGAGCCACGTCAAGGAAGACCGGAAGAGCAAGCGGCGATGAGCGAAGCGAAGAGCAATCAGACACTGCTGACGACTCCGTCGAACCCGACTGCGCGCGCGACCGCCAAGCACGTTCGCGTGACCCCGATGAAGGCACGCCGTGTCGTGGACCTGGTCCGCGGCAAGCGCGTCGAGGACGCCCTCGCCCTGCTGAAGTTCGCGCCCCAGGCCGCGAGCGAGCCGGTCGCCAAGGTCGTCGCCAGCGCTGCCGCCAACGCCGAGAACAACCTCGGCTTGAACCCGGCCACGCTGGTCATCTCGACGGCCTACGTCGACGAGGGTGCGACCCTGAAGCGGTTCCAGCCGCGTGCCCAGGGCCGTGCGTTCCGCATCCGCAAGCGCACCAGCCACATCACCATCGAGGTCGAGAGCATCCCCACCGCCGGTGGATCCACTCGTAACCGCCGGAAGGGAGGGGCAAAGTAAATGGGACAGAAGATCAATCCCCATGGCTTCCGCCTCGGTATCACCACCGACTGGAAGTCGCGTTGGTACGCGGACAAGCAGTACGCGGACTACGTGAAGGAAGACGTCGCGATCCGCAAGCTGCTGGCCACCGGCATGGAGCGGGCGGGCATCTCGAAGGTCGAGATCGAGCGCACCCGTGACCGCGTGCGGGTGGACATCCACACCGCGCGTCCCGGCATCGTGATCGGCCGCCGCGGCGCCGAGGCCGACCGCATCCGCGCCGAGCTGGAGAAGCTCACCGGCAAGCAGGTCCAGCTGAACATCCTCGAGGTGAAGAACCCCGAGTCGGATGCGCAGCTGGTGGCCCAGGCCGTCGCCGAGCAGCTGTCCAACCGTGTGGCGTTCCGTCGCGCGATGCGCAAGGCCATCCAGTCGGCCATGCGTTCGCCGAACGTCAAGGGCATCCGTGTGCAGTGCTCGGGCCGCCTCGGTGGCGCCGAGATGTCGCGCTCGGAGTTCTACCGCGAGGGTCGGGTGCCGCTGCACACGCTGCGCGCCGACATCGACTACGGCCTCTACGAGGCCAAGACCACCTTCGGTCGCATCGGCGTGAAGGTCTGGATCTACAAGGGCGACATCGTCGGTGGCAAGCGTGAGCTGGCCGCCGCTGCCGCCGCGCCCGAGCGTCCGCGCCGGGAGCGGCCGAGCCGTCCGCGTCGGTCCGGTTCCACCGGCACCACTGCGACCAGCACCGAGGCCGGGCGCGCCGCCACCGCGGTGGCCGACGCGCCGGCAGAGACACAGGAGGGCTGACGCATGCTGATGCCTCGCAAGGTGAAGCACCGCAAGCAGCATCACCCGGGCCGCTCCGGCATGGCCAAGGGCGGCACCTCGGTGGCGTTCGGCGAATTCGGCATCCAGGCGCTGGAGCCGGCGTACGTCACCAACCGGCAGATCGAGTCGGCGCGTATCGCGATGACTCGCCACATCCGCCGTGGCGGCAAGATCTGGATCAACATCTACCCGGATCGCCCGCTGACCAAGAAGCCCGCCGAGACCCGCATGGGTTCGGGTAAGGGTTCGCCGGAGTGGTGGGTCGCGAACGTCAAGCCCGGTCGCGTGATGTTCGAGATGAGCTACCCGAACGAGGAGACCGCTCGTGAGGCCCTGCGCCGCGCGATGCACAAGCTCCCGATGAAGTGCAGGATCGTGACCAGGGAGGAGCAGTTCTGATGGCTACCGGAACACCGGCCGCAGAGCTCCGCGAGCTCACCGAAGAGGAGTTGGTGGCCAAGCTGCGCGACTCCAAGGAAGAGCTGTTCAACCTGCGCTTCCAGATGGCGACGGGTCAGCTGGACAACAACCGTCGTCTGCGCGTCGTCCGTCACGAGATCGCGCGCATCTACACGGTCATGCGTGAGCGCGAGCTCGGTCTGGCCACCGGACCCGCTGGCAAGGGAGATGCCGCATGAGCGACAAAGTTGAAGGGCAGCGCGGCACCCGCAAGGTGCGTGTCGGTTACGTTGTCTCCGACAAGATGAACAAGACGATCGTCGTCGAGCTGGAAGACCGTAACCGGCACCCGCTCTACGGCAAGATCATTCGCACCACCTCGAAGGTGAAGGCGCACGACGAGAACGAGATCGCCGGCATCGGCGACCGCGTTCAGCTGATGGAGACCCGTCCGCTGTCGGCCACCAAGCGCTGGCGTCTGGTCGAGGTCCTGGAGAAGGCCAAGTAAGCCTTCGCCACGGCGTGAAACCGCAAGGCCCGCTTCCCGTCCCGGGAGGCGGGCCTTCGCCGTTCCGAGCGGGTCCGATACCTGAAAAGTCGGTTGTCACCGACCCGATGGGTACTGTCGTGTTGGGTCGCGGGCAGCGAACGGGCTACCGGGCTGCGGGCATGACCGGAACGGCGAATCGGTCGCGGCTTACGGCCGATATGGAGGTGTGAGCGGTGGGGAATGTGACTCGGCCAGGCCGCCCCGATGACCGGGAGCTGCTGCGGGAACATCTGGTGAAGACCCGGATCGCGGGGGATGTCGCGACGCCCCGGGAGGGGAATCTCTCGAACTATCGGAAGATGGTGGAGAAGAATCCGAGGTATCAGTTCGGTCTGGCACTGAGGGATTGGACCTTCGATGAGACTTTGGCGATGATGGCGCGACTGTGCGGGGTCAGCCCCGATCCGCGTCATCTGCGGGGCCCCGACACCATCGATGCGGACCTGACCCTCGATGCGCTCGACGCGATGGGCGCGCGGATCGGGCTCGCGGCTCGTCGCCGGGAAACGGTGCTCCTGGCGACCGGGCATCCGGAGACGCTCATGGGCGTGTATCGCGCTGTCGAGGATGCCTTGCGTGCCGCGGGTTGCTTGGTGCCGACGCCCGCGGCCGGATGGTCCTACCGGGTCGGCACGTCCTTCGGCCCGAAGTATCGCGAGATCGTCTACAGCTCGGGAGTTGCCGCACTCGGCACCGACGGTCAGCTGAAACACACTCATGACCCGCACCCGATGCGGGCGATATTGCGGGAGTTGCGCGACGCCGGCCCCAGCCGTCGGCCCGACCTGGTCATCGCCGATCACGGCTGGGCCGGGGCGGCGGGTGAGGCGGGCATCGAGACCGTCGGGTTCGCCGACAGCAACGACCCCGCGCTGTTCGCCGGGCAGGACGAGGGCAAGATCGCCGTCACGGTTCCGCTCGACGACGGTGTGCACCCCGACCACTACCAGCCGCTGATCGCTTACTTGCTCGACCGGGCGGGCCTGGGCTGATGACCTCAGGCGCGCTCAGGCGAGTTCCGTCGCTCGTCGTCGCGCGCCGCGCGCCATGTGTCACGGACGATGGTCTCGAGGTCGGAATGCTCGGGGTACCAGCCTAATTCGGACGCCGCCTTGGCGGGATCGCTGATCAGCACGGCCGGTTCGGGCGCCGGTGGCCGATGGATCAGCTGGATGCGACGACCGGTCCGCCGCTCGACGGCGGCTACGACGTCGCGGATGCTGCTGCCGCGGCCGCTGCCGATGATGTACTGCCCGAACTCGCCCGGCGGTGGCATGTGCTCGACGCACGCGACGAAAGCGGCCGCGGCGTCGAGAACGTGCAGGTAGTCGCGAACCGCGCTGCCGTCGCCGTTGATCTCCAATGCCGAACTCTTCGTCGCGGCGGCGAACGCGCGGGGAATCAGGCGCGTGGGATCGGGGTCGGCGCCGCCGGCGACGTTGGTCAAGCGCAGCACGGTAGCGGATAAACGACCGGTGCGTGCCTGGGCGCGGATCGCCCACTCGGCCGCCAGCTTGCTCGCGGCGTACGGGTGCGGCGGCGCGTCGGGCAGCCGCTCTGTCATCGGCTGGCGCTCCGGGCTGCCGTAGATCGAACCGGTCGAGGCGAAGACGATCCGAGCGACGCCGGCCGCGGCCATCGCGTCCAGCAAGGTCACGGTCCCGCCGGTGTTCACGCGAAAGTACCGGAGCGGATCGGCCGTCGACTCTCGCGCACGAGTGAGCCCGGCCAGATGACAGACCGCCGCCACACCGTCCAGCGCCTCTCGCAGCCCGCCCTCGTGCAGCAGGTCGGCGACCCGGGTCGGCACCTGAACGGACGAACTGCTCCTGCGAACCATCGCGATCGGTTCGTACCCTGCCCTGCCCAGCAAATCGACGACCGCCCTGAGGTTGCCCCGGTCTTCCGGACACCAATGGTGAGGCGAGATACTCGCCTCCGAAAGGAGTCTGGATGCCACCAGCACACCCGCCGGAGTTCCGTCAGCGCGCGATCGAGTTGGCCCGCAGTAGC
>NZ_JADLQO010000002.1 GCF_015477775.1 Nocardia abscessus
TCTACGAAGCGATCGTCAAGGGCGAGAACATCCCGGAGCCGGGCATCCCGGAATCGTTCAAAGTCCTGCTCAAAGAACTCCAATCGCTGTGCCTCAACGTCGAAGTGCTGTCGTCCGACGGCGCCGCCATCGAATTGCACCAGAGCGATGACGATCTCGATCGCACCGCGGCCAACCTGGGCATCACGTTGTCCCGCAACGAATCCGCGGTGGTGGACGACCTGCCGGGCTGATCGGGCTGCCGCGCACCGATCAGCGCGCCGCGCACGGAACCGTGACGATGGTCCGTGCGTGGCGCGCTCCGGCGGTTTCACAGACCGAACACCTTCGTCCCGCAGACCCGGTGTGCGGGGTTCAGCGCGCGGACGCATCGACGTTTGGCGTGCTCCGCCGCGGGTAGCCGCTTCGAGACCGCAGAGGAATGCGCGGCGGAAACGGCATCGCTTCCACCTGCGACCAACAGCTCGTGCCCTCGGACGGCAGGGAACGGCACTTCTCATGCGCGTCCGGGTGCGGACCAGGGAGAGCGAGAGGAGGCCACGTGCACTACATCGATGAGACCAAACACCTACTGAGCGATCTCGTAGGGCGCGTACTCGAGTCGGCGAGCAGCTACTCGAGCAGTCAAACCGTGACCATCGCACGCCCGCGCGCCGAGGTCGAGCGATTCTGGCGCGATCCGGCGAATCTGTCCGAGGTCCTCGGCGATGTCGCCGAGGTCCGTTCGAGTGGACCGTCGAGCTACGAGTGGACGTTCCCTTCGGGCACCGACGGACGCACGACCTGGCAGACCACGCTGCGTGAGGAGGACGGGCACTTCCGTTTCGTCGGCACGACGGACGACGACACCGCTTCCGTGCCGGGCTTGGAGCTCGAACTCGGCTTCCGGGACGCGCCCCGCGACCTCGGTACCGAAGTGACGATGCGGGCGCGGACTCCGCTACCGGACCTGCTGACCGGCGCGGCGACCTTCACCGCCCTCTACCGAGCCCGCGCGCGGCTGCAGACCGGCGAGATACCCACCCTGGCCCATAACCCGAGCGTCCGTTCTTCTGCTCGGTGAACAGGAGGAGACATGCATGCGCTCTGCTGGAACGGCGTCGACGACCTCGCCGTGGAAACCGTCCCCGACCCGATCCTGGTCAATCCGCACGATGTCATCGTGCAGGTCCGCCTGACCACTACCTGCGGGTCCGACCTGCATTTCATCGATGGGTATCTGCCGGGAATGCGGGAAGGCGACGTCTTCGGACACGAGTTCATGGGTGAGGTGGTCGAAATCGGAGCCGAGATCACCTCGACAAAGGTGGGCGACCGCGTCGTCGTCCCGTCTTTCATCGGGTGCGCATCGTGCTGGTACTGCGACCGCGAACTGCATTCGCTCTGCGACACCACCAATCCGAACAGCGCGCTGCAACAACCTCTTTTCGGCTACCCGACCGGTGGCATCTACGGCTACACCCACCCCTTCGGCGGCTATCAGGGCTCGCACGCGCAATATATTCGCGTCCCCTTCGGCGATGTCAACTGTTTTCGGATACCGGAAGGCATCACCGACGAGCAGGCCCTGTTCGTCTCCGATGCCGTGCCGACCGGGTTGATGGGCGCCGAATTCTGCGATATCCACCCCGGTGACACCGTCGCGGTGTGGGGCAGCGGCGGCGTCGGATTGATGGCGGGGCATTCCGCCCGACTTCTCGGTGCCGACCGGATCATCGTCATCGACCGCTACCCCGAGCGATTGGCCATGGCAAGCGAGCAGTTCGGCGCCGAGACGATCGACTACACCGCCGTCGACAGCGTCCAGGAGGCCCTGCGTGAGAGCACCGGCGGCCGCGGCCCGGACGCCTGCATCGACGCGGTCGGAATGGAAGGGCATGGCACCGGACTGCAGCAACTCTACGACCGCGCCAAACAGCTGCTCCGGCTCGAATCCGACCGCGCGACACCGCTGCGGGAAGCGATTCTCGCCTGCCGGAAAGGCGGCGTCGTGGCAGTGCTCGGCATCTACGGGTTGACCGACAAGTTCCCCATGGGCGTCGTGACCAACAAAGGCCTCACTATTCGCACCGCACAGCAATATGGTCAGCGGTACGTGCCCCGGATGTTCGATTACATCCAGCAAGGCGACCTCGACCCCTCGTACCTGCTCACCCACGACATGCCGCTCGAGGACGCGGTGTACGGCTACGACATCTTCAAGAACAAAGAAGAAGGCTGCATCCGCTCGGTCTTCCGGCCCTGACGGGGGGTTCGGCGCTTCACCCGGTCGCCGACCGGTAGCGCGGCGTGGCGGATGCGCTGCTCGGCCCCGGTCCGCTGGACGCCGGTGAATAGATCGAATGCGCTCGCGCGATGACCTTGCGCATCCCGTAGCCGTTGATGATGGATATCCCATAGCGGTGTTCGAACTCGGTTCGCAGTTCGGTTCCGGCCGGCGCCGCGCAGCAGATCGCGAAGCGCACCGACGAAGTGTCCGTCCGTATCTGGCGAGGCAGCTCGGACAGCGCCGCGTACAGGCTCGGTACCGCCGAGTAGTAGGTGGGCCGGATTCGCTCGATCCGGTCCAAGAACGACTGCGCGCTGACCGGGCCCGCCATGGTGGCGCAACCCCCGGCTGCCAACGGTGACAAGGCGCCCACCAAAATGCTGCACAACTGCCGCATCGGCAGGGTGGACAAGCTGTGATCGGCATCGGTGAGCGCGAATACTTTGATCGCCAGCCCGCACATGGCCTCGAGGTTCCGGTGGTCGAGCATCGCTGGATCGCCGCCGCCGTAGCTGATCAGCGCAGGCGCTTCCCCGCTGGGCCGCACCGCTTCGATAATGTCCTGTTCCGCCGCGCTGAGCGCCGCGGTGGGCGTGATCACCCGGACCGTCGCGGCGATCGCCGCCGGGCCCGCGGCGGCGATGAGGACCTTGGAATCAGAATCGGCTATCTGATGGCTCGCTTCCGTGGGGGTCGCCATCGGATCGATCAGTGCGGGTGTGGCGCCCAGACGCCAGGTCGCGAACAGCGAGACCACCAGGTCGACGGAGCCGGGCAGCCTGATCGCGACGACGTCGCCGGTGGCGACACCCACGCCGTTCAGGGACGCCGCGACGCGCCGCACAGCGGCCAGAAACCCACTGTTGTCCAGTTCGATGCTGTCGTCGGCAAGGGCGGGTGCGTTCGGGGCCGCTACGGCGCGACAGTCCGGGAGAATCGAAAGCGTCATGCGGTCTCCTCGGCAAGAGCTTAGGGAGCAACGGCTGCAACGGCGTAGGGCTTGACGACCACGGTAGGAATCGCGGCGCGCCTCGGCACCGTCGTGCGGCGCTCAAATTCGTCGCGCGGTTTGTCGCCGGAAGACAATATCGTTCTCGCGGTCACGGCGATGTCACTACGATCAAGTGGTGACGAGTACTCGTCGCAACGGTGATATCGAGGTCGACCGTTGTGTCGCGACGATCGCCGCCCGCATGAACGAGCGGGTGACGGATATCAGCGCGACTGTGCGCCGCGGGCTCGAGGACGAAGTGCCGGAGCTGCCCACGGACGTCCACACCGTCGAACTGCTCGGCGCCAGCGTGCAGGGCAATATCGACACCTTGCTGCACGCGCTGCGCCACGATTTCCCGGCGACGCGCATCTACCTGCCTTCGGCGGCCATCGAGTACGCGAGGCGCTTGGCGCAGCGCGGCGTCCCGCTCAATGCCCTGGTTCGCGCTTATCACCTCGGCCAGCGGCGAGTAACCGAACTGGCTTTCGCCGAACTACAGGCGACAGAGATGATGCCGGTGGACCGCTCCCTCGTCGGTCAGGTGATCACCACCAGGCTGTTCCATTATCTCGATCGAATCGTCCAGCAGATCGTCGCCGTCTACGAAGGCGAGCGCGAGCGATGGCTGGAAACTCGCAACAGTGTCCGCGCGCTGCGTGTGCGCGAATTACTGGCGGGCAAGACCGTCGATATCGATGCCAGCACCGAGCTGATCCGCTATCCACTGCGTTGGCACCACCTGGCGCTCATCGTCTGGTACCCCGACGCCGGTGCCGACGATGACGAACTGGCCCAGCTGCAACAGTTCGTCCGTGCGGCGGCCGAGACGGGCGGAGCTGCCGCGAGCCCGCTGTTCGTCGCCGACGATCAGCTGAGCGGCTGGGCTTGGCTGCCGTACCGATCGGCGCAACCCGCCGCCGTCGGCCACGTCCGTGTTTTCGCTGCCGCGCAACGCGACGCCCCACGGGTCGCGATCGGCACGATGGCTCCCGGAGTAGCCGGGTTCCGCCGGTCGCACCGCTCGGCTCAGGACGCACGCTCGGTCGCACTGGCGCGGGGAGACGCCGAACGGCGCGTCATCGCGGCCGAAGATCCCGGATTGTCGGTGGCAGCCCTGCTCGGCAGGAGCATCGCGGAAGTCCGGGAATGGGTGGGTGAGGTGCTCGGCGCCCTGGCCTGCGACAACGACAACGACGCGCGGCTCCGCGAGACGCTTCAGGTATTCCTGCGGACCGGATCGAGCTACAAAGCGGCCGCCGCGGAGCTCGATCTCCACTCCAACTCCGTCAAGTACCGCGTCGGACGAGCGATCTCACGACGCGGCAGGCCCATCGCCGAAGACCGGCTCGACATCGAACTGGCCCTGCTCGTCTGTCATTGGTACGGAGCGCCGGTACTGCGCCCGGAAACGGCGTGATCAGCCGTTGGCACAACGCGGCTCGGCGACAGCGTCCAGGGCAGCGGGTCTTGACGCGCTGGTGGAGGATGGGAAGATGCGGACTCGCTTCCACGAGAACCTCGATCAACTCGCTGATCGGTTACAAGCGATGTGCCTGCGTGACCGCGATGCCATCGCCACCGCCACGAGCGCCCTGCTCGGCGCCGATCTGGAGTTGTCCGAACGGGCGATCGATACCTGCCACGAGATCGATGCCATGCGTGAGGACTGTGAGCACACGGCGGTGAGCCTGCTGGCCTTGGAGGCGCCGGTCGCCGGTGAGCTACGGCGGGTGGTCACCGCCATCCAGCTCGTCGGCGATCTGGTCCGTATGGCCGCGCTGGCAGAGCACATCGCCCACGTCGCGCGCCGCCGCCATCCGGAGCACGCGGTGCCCGAAGCGGTGCGCCCGATCGTGGCAGGCATGGGTGCGGCCGCCACCGACATGGCCACCAGCGCCGCCGAGGTGCTGGTCTCGGGCGACCCGCACGACGCCGCCCAGCTCGACGGCCAAGACGACACCATGGACCACCTGCATGAACAACTCCTTGCGGCGATACTTTCCGACGAATGGACCGGCGGAACCGCCGCCGCGGTCGATCTCACCCTGCTCGGTCGCTACTACGAGCGATTCGCCGACCACGCCGTCGAAGTCGGCCGACGCACCATCTTCATGGCCACCGGCCACTCCCCCGACCACTGGCCCTCGGTCGACCCGGCCATGAATGAGGGTGGACTGCCGGGGGCCTCTCGGCAGTAGCCCGAGCGGCGTCCTGGGGCCTGACGCGACGAGGTCGAACACCGTGTCAGTGGTCGTGACAGGGGCGTGACAGGTGGATGTCAGGGCGGGTGCCGATGGTGGTCGCATGAGAAATTCAGCGATCGCGGTTTCCGGACTGCGGAAGGCATACGGGGACAAGGTCGTGCTCGACGGCATCGATCTGGAAGTTCGTGCGGGCACGGTCTTTTCCCTCCTCGGCCCGAATGGGGCGGGTAAGACGACGACGGTCAACGTGCTGACCACGTTGGCGAAGGCAGACGGCGGGTCGGTACACGTCGCAGGCCATGACGTCGCAACCGAGGCCAAGGCGGTGCGTGCGGCGATCGGGGTCACCGGTCAGTTCGCGGCGGTGGACGAGCTGCTGACCGGGCAGGAGAACCTGCAGCTGATGGTGGACCTGAACGGGGTACCGTCCAGTGACGGCAAGCGGACCGTCACAGAGCTGCTGGAACGCTTCGATCTGCTCGAGGCGGCGCAGAAGCCCGCGTCGACCTATTCCGGCGGTATGCGCCGCAAGCTCGACCTGGCGATGACGCTCGTCGGCAACCCGCGGATCATCTTCCTGGACGAGCCGACGACCGGACTGGACCCGCGCAGCCGGCGCACGATGTGGACGATCATCCGCGATCTGGTGGCCGACGGCGTGACCATCTTCCTCACCACCCAGTACCTCGAGGAAGCCGATCAGCTCGCCGACCGCGTCGCGGTACTCCACCAGGGCCGCCTGGTCGCCCAGGGCACCCCCGACGACCTCAAACGCCAGATCCCCGGGACGCACGTGCGGCTGCGCTTCACCACCGTCACCCAACTCGGCGCGGCTGCGCGGCTCTTCACCGACTCCACGCAGGACCAGGAGGCGCTGACCCTGCGGGTCCCCAGCGACGGCGGGACGAAATCGCTTCGCGCTCTGCTGGACCGGCTCGACGAGTACTCACTCGGCGCCGAGGAGTTCTCCGTGCACACACCCGACCTCGACGACGTTTTCCTCGCCCTGACGGGCCACACCACGGAGGCTGCGAAATGAGCACCGAATCCCATTCGATGGTGATGTTGCGCCGCAACTTCAAGCACATCGCCCGGAACCCGACCTCGGTGTTCAACGCGGTGCTGATGCCGATCATCATCATGTTGATGTTCGTGTACATGTTCGGCGACGCTTTCGACGTCGGTGTCGACTACATCGACTACGCGACACCGGGACTGATCCTGCTGGCCGTCTGTTACGGGCTGGGCGCCACCGCGACGTCGGTGAACTCCGACATGACGACGGGCATCATCAACCGGTTCAAGGTCATGGACGTCTCCCGTGGTGCGGTGTTGACCGGTCATGTCATCGCTACTGTGCTGACCAATCTGGTCGCCATCGCGGCCCTCGTCGGGGTGGCCTTCCTGCTGGGATTCAGCCCGGCGGCGAGCTTCCTCGATTGGCTCGGCGTGGCAGGCGTCGTCGTGCTGCTCGGTTTCGCGGCCGCCTGGCTCACGGTCGCCTTGGGATTGGCGGCGAAGTCTCCGGAAACGGCGGGTCTGGCGTCGGTGCCGCTGGTCATGCTGCCGTTCTTCAGCAGCGCGATCGTGCCCGCGGAGAAGATGGGGCCGGGCCTGCGGCAGTTCGCGGAGTACCAGCCCTTCACTCCGATCATCGAAACCATGCGAGGATTGCTCAACGGCGCACCGTCCTCCGGCGACGCGATCGCCGCCGTCGCCTGGTGCGCAGGGATCGCTCTCCTCGGCTACCTGTGGGCGCGTTCCACGTTCACGAAGCGAGCGTGACCGAGACCAGCCGACTCCAGCTCGTCTGCGCCCCTTCCCGAACCGCCTCGGTGAACCCCGCGTCGCCGAGGCGGTTTCGCGTTGCCTGCTCGATCCGGCCCACATCCGGCTGGGAAAGATCCGGCAGACCGCGCAGGCCCGCACTCGCCGCGAGCAGCCGTGCGGCCTGCTCGTACTGCCGGTCACGCAGCGCCAGGTCCGCGATCCCGACGAGCACTTGGGCGATCAGCGGTGCATGCCCCGCCACGGATGCCGCGCGGAACGCCTCGGCGCGGTGTGCGCGGGCCTCGTCGAGATCCTCGGCGAGGTAGCCGAGCAGGTCTTCGATCGCCGCGCGGACGTTCGCCCGCTCGGCGTCGTCGCCCAGGATGGTCTTCGCGACGCCGAGTTGCCGGTGTGCCTGCTCGGTGTCGCCGCGCCAGCGCGCGAGCTCCGCCTTCGTCAGCGCCAGCTCGGCCAGCGCGTTCGGCCAGGCGACTCGCCGCGCCCACCGCTGCGCCTCGGCCATGGCGGCCGCGCTCGACTCCGCATCGCCCGACAGCCAATACAACTGGGCCTGCCGCGACCGCATCGGCACGACGTCCTCGATGGCGCCGACCTCGGTGACGATCGCGATCGCCTGTTCGTAATGCTCGCAGGCACCGGCGAACTCGCCGCGCATGGCGATTCGATTCGCCAACTCGATCTGGGCGAACGAGATTCCCCACCGTTCGCCGAGCGCGCGAAACTCGGTGAGCGCCGTCTCGAGGTCTGTGTCCGCATCCCGGCCGTCGTGCCCGAGCTGGATCCGCGTCTTGCCGAGATGCAGCCGGGCCAGTGCGCGTACCCAAAGGTCCTCGTCGTCCAGCAGTGATTCCCACGCGGGCAACAACGCGTCCGGGCCATGCAGCAGACGTTCCAGTGGGGCGATGAACCTCAGCACCGGATGACGCTTCGGAACATGCCTGCTGATTTCGTAAGCCTTGCGGATCCACTCCTGCGCCTGATACTGGTCACCCTGCCGTCCGGAGGCCACGAACTGTACGACGAACGCGTACACCATGGCCCGGATATCGTCGGCCACCTCGCCGGGCAGGGCAGCGGCCGCCATGATCAGCTCGTTGCCCTCGGCTTTGTGACCACCGAGCCACCAGTACCAGCCTGCGGCCGCGGCCAGTCGCATCGCCGGGTCTGCCGCGCGGGCCGCGAGCGCACCACGCATCGCGGCAGCGATGTTGTCGTGCTCGACCTCGAGCGCGGCCAGCCATTCCAGTTGCTCGGCACGGCGAAGATGCGGGTCCGCGGTTTCGGCGAGTTCGGTGAAATACGCGAGATGCGCACGACGCGCCAGATCCGATTCACCCGCCTCCGCGAGACGCTGCTCGGCGTACTCCTTGATCGTGCCGAGCATCCGGTAGCGCGGCGCCCGATCGCCCTCGGTGACCACCAGCGATTTCTCACTGAGCGCGATCAGCAACTCGAGCACCTGATCCGTTTCGACCGCGTCGCCGGCGCAGACCCGCTCGGCGGCTTCCAAGCTCGCTCCACCCGAGAACACCGAGAGCCTGCGCAGGACGGTCCGTTCGGCGTCGGTCAGCAACTCCCAGCTCCAGTCGACCACCGCGCGCAGGGTCCGGTGCCGCGGCAGCGCGGTACGGCTGCCGCCGGTCAGTAGGCGAAACCGGTCGTCGAGACGGTGGGCGAGCTGATCGAGGGACATGGTGCGCAACCTGGCCGCGGCCAGTTCGATCGCCAGGGGCATCCCGTCCAGCGCCCGGCAGACGCGCACCATCGTCGCCAACGTGTGGGCGTCGCTCACGAGATCCTTGCGCACCGCGCCGGCCCGGTCCCGCAGCAGCTGGACAGCCGGCGAGGACTCGATCTCGCCGGGGGCGGCGTCCGCCTTCGGCAACGCCAGCGGCACAACCGGCCACAGTGCCTCGCCGGTGATGCCCAGGGGTTCCCGGCTCGTCGCGAGGATCCGCAGCCGCCGGCATTCGCCGAGCACTCGATGGGCGAATGTGGCCGCGGACTCGATCACGTGCTCGCAGTTGTCCAGAATCAGCAGCATGGATCGCTCGCGGATCGCGGCGACGACCCGATCCGTCGGCTCCGCGTCCAGCGCCTCGCCGAGCAGCGCATCGCGCAGTTTGAGCGCGGCGAGCGTCGCTTGCGCGACGTCACCGTCGGCGCCGATGGCCGCGAGTTCCACCATCCAGACTCCGTCCGGCAGGTCGCCGAGCAACGTGCGCGCGGTTTCCGTGGCCAGTCTGGTCTTTCCCGAGCCGCCCGGGCCGATCAGGGTGG
This sequence comes from Nocardia abscessus, assembly GCF_015477775.1. Classification (GTDB taxonomy): domain Bacteria; phylum Actinomycetota; class Actinomycetes; order Mycobacteriales; family Mycobacteriaceae; genus Nocardia; species Nocardia abscessus_A. The sequence continues at coordinate 9,539 of NZ_JADLQO010000002.1, forward strand.
TGAGCCGATGTTCGGCGTTGAGTTCGCCGACCGCGGCGATATCGGCGTCCTTGCCGACGAAGCTGGTCAGCTCGGCACGCAGGTTGGTCTTGCGGTTCTCCTCCCGCCGTCCCAACTCGCCGCGCAGCAGTGCGATGTGCAACGCGGACAGCTCTGGTGATGGGTCGACGCCCAGTTCGTCGGCCAGGGTTTCTCTCGTGCGCTCGTACACGAGCATCGCCTCGGTGTCGCGACCGGTCGCGACGAGGGCACGCATCAGCGCGGCGACAAGCCGTTCCCGCACCGGATGCGCGGCCACCAGGTCGGTCAGTTCCGTCACCAGCTCCGGGCCGTGGCCGAGGCTGATCTCGGCGTCGAACCGGTCCTCCATGGCGGTCAGGCGTAGCCCCTCGAGCCGGGTGACCGCCGCATCGAACGCCGCACTCTCCTGTAGACCGATGTCCTGCATGGCCGCGCCGCGCCACAATCCGAGGGCCTCGCGCAGCAGCCGTACCCCCCGTGGATCCTCGTCAGTGCGAGCCCGGGCGACGAGGCGTTCGAACCGAACGGCGTCGACAGCGTCGGGCTCCACCTTCAACCGGTAGCCGTCCGCCTGACCCTCGACCACCCCGTCCGGCAGGACCTTCCGCAGCCGGGAAACCAAGCGTTGCAAGGCATTCGCCGCATCGGAGGGAGGTTGTTCACCCCAGATCCAATCGATGAGAGTCGCCTTCGGGACCGCGTGACCCGGTTCGAGCGCGAGAGCGGCCAGCAGCCCGCGCAGCCGCGCGCCCGGCACGTCGGCGAACACTCCGTCGTCCACGCGAAGCTCGAATGGTCCAAGAATCCCGATCTGCACCCGGCTGATCTTGCCATGGGCCATGAGCGGGTTTTCCGCTGCTGACGAGGCGCGGAAGGTCACCGAGGCGCCGGCCTGTGAGCTGGTACGAGCAGACCGTCGTCCCGCAGTGTCGGCCATGGCTGCGCCGTGGTCGGTGTCAGAGCCGTGTCAGTCGTGTGTCAGGTCTGTCGGCGACTGTGGTCGAAACAACCGCCACGAAAGGCAATCCGATGACTCGAACGGTTCCCGTCCCCCACGGCCTCCCCATGCAGCGCGATGCGGGCCCCTTCGACCCGCCCCGCGAAATCACCCGGCTGCGCGAGGCTCGCCCGGTCAGTCCGATGATCTTCCCCGACGGTCACGAGGGCTGGCTCGTCACCGGCTACGACGCGGTCCGCCGGCTCATGGCCGACACGCGGTTCAGCTCCCGCCAGGACATCGGCATCCTCCACGTGCCGTACGAGACCCCTGGCATACCCGCCGCCACCGAACCGTCGCCGCAGATCCCGGGCTTGTTCATCGCCATGGACCCGCCGGACCACACCCGGCTGCGGCGCAAGCTCACCGGCGCGTTCACCGTCAGGCGCATGAAAATGCTCGAAGAGCACATCATCGAGATCACCGAGCGGCAACTGGACGAGATGGCGCGGCTCGCCCCGCCGGTCGACCTGGTCAAGGAGTTCGCGCTGGCGGTGCCCTCGCTGGTGATCTGCGAACTGCTCGGTGTCCCCTACGCGGACCGGGAGACCTTCCAGATCAACTCCGCCAAGTTCTTGGTCAAGGACCAGCAGCTCGACGAGAAGATGGCCGCGTACGGCGCGATGACCACGTACCTGGCCGGACTGGTCACGCGCAAGCGCGCCGAACCCGGCGACGACATACTGTCCGACCTGGCCCGTCATGACGACCTCACCATCGAGGAGCTGACCGGTGTGGCCTTCCTGCTGCTGCTCGCGGGCCACGAGACCACCGCCAACATGCTGGCGCTGGGCACCTTCGCGCTCCTGGAGCACCCCGAGCAGCTGGCCGAACTGCGCGCCGACCCGGATCTGCTGCCCGATGCGGTCGAGGAACTCATGCGCTACCTCTCCGTCGCCGATATCTTCTATCGCTACGCCACGGAGGACATCGAACTCGGCGGCGAAACGATCGGCAAGGGATCGACCGTCGTCGTCTCACTGCTGGCCGCCAACCACGACCCGCAGCGCTTCGACAACCCCGACACCCTGGACATCCACCGCAAGGCCCGCGGCCACCTGTCCTTCGGACACGGCGTCCACCAATGCCTCGGCCAGCAACTGGCCCGCATCGAGATGCGCGCCGGTTTCGCCGGACTGCTGCGTCGCTTCCCCAACCTCGAACTGGCCATACCCGCCGGTGAGGTGAAACTCAGGACCGACATGAATATCTACGGCGTCCACGAATTGCCGGTCACCTGGACGGAAACGGCCCGGTAGAACCGTCGGCCGAGCGTGTCACCCGCGGGGAACGCGCTTGCAGGGCCTGTCTTGTGGATCGCTCCGGGGGGCGGCGAAGCCCCGAGATACCTCCACGGGACATGCCCTATCCGTCGATCATGAAGGGAGATAACGAAGTGCGAATCTCAGTGGATCGGGAGCGCTGTATCGGCGCGGGCATGTGCGCCCTTCTCGCGCCGGAGGTCTTCGATCAGGACGAGGACGACGGCAGGGTGCGGTTGGTCGACCCGAGACCGCGGCGCGGTCACTCGGCAGTGCGGGAGGCCTTGGACGCGTGCCCGTCCGGGGCACTCGAGATCTCCGAGTCGCGGGACTAGAGGCCGATGGACTCGGGCCGTGCACCGCCCCACAAAACAGCTGTCGCTGGTCATGACGTGGTCGTAATTGTGTTGGCGCGGTGTGCGTGAGTTGTTACGGTGTCGGCGTGAGTTCTCCGGAGGCGTCCAGACGGTAGCCACCTGGCCTGTGCGCTGGGTGGCGTTGTGAGCGTGGTTCCCGCTGCTCCCCGAGCGGCTGGTGATGCTCGATATCTCGCAACGCCGGACGATGTCGATTCTTTGCTGTCGGGTGATGGTTCGCCCGATTCCGCAACCATCTCGGGTGCCGTGATGTGATCGTGGCGCCCTGTCTCCGGGAAGTTGTCTTCTTATGCCCGTTGTGGTGTTCGTGCTGGCCGTTGCTGTCTTCGCACAGGGCACGTCCGAATTCATGGTGTCGGGATTGCTGGAGCAGATCGCGGCCGATTTGGGACTCTCACTCGGTACTGCTGGTTTGCTGACCTCGTTGTACGCGGTCGGCATGGTGTTCGGTGCGCCGGCGCTGGCGGTGGCGGCGGGCCGGATGCCGGTCAGGTATTCGGTCGCGGCGTTCTTGGCGTTGTTCTGTGCCGCTCATGTCATCGGTGCTGTCGCCACCGGATTCGCGGTCTTGCTGGTGACTCGGGTCGCCGCGGCGGTGGCCAACGCCGGGTTCCTGGCGATCGCGCTGGCCGCGCTGCCGCGGTTGGTCAGCACGGCCGCGATCGGCCGCGCGACCTCCGTGGTGGTGTCCGGGGTCACGGCGGCCTGCATCGCCGGTGTTCCGGCTGGCACACTGCTGGGGCAACTCTGGGGATGGCGTTCCGCGTTCTGGGCTGTGGCCGTCATCAGCGGTGCAGCGCTCGTACCGGTGTGGGTGATGGTCGGTCGTGACATGCGCGAGGATGTTCGGCCCGGTGCGCGGCATCTGCCGATGCGAAGCGAATGGGCAGTGCTGGGACGGCGACCCGTCCTGGTCGCTGTCGTGGCCGGGATCTTCGTCAATGCCGCGACGTTCGCCGGGTTCACCTACCTCGGCACGAACACGGCCGACGTCCCGGGCGGGGGCATCCGGTGGGTTCCGGTGGCGCTGGCCCTGTTCGGCGTCGGCTCGTTCGCCGGGTCGGCGCTCACCGGCCGTTACAGCGACCGTCACCGACGGCGGATCATCACCGCCGGAACGACGGTACTTGTCGGAGTATGGGTGCTGGCCGCTCTGACCACGCACACACTGATCGGGGTGCTGGGCATGGCGGCGGTGACGGGTGCGGTCGCATTCGGTGTCGGGTCGACGCTGATCGCGACGGTCGTGCAGACCGCCGCGTCGACGGCACCGCGTCTGGCCGGCGCTGTGGCGACTACCGCCTTCAATATCGGCGCCGTTCTGGGTCCCCCAGTCGCCGGTCTCGTCGTGGACCGCACCGGTCACCCCGCCACGGCGCTGTGGTGCAGCTCCGCCTTCGCGACCGCTGCGGTGGGTGTCGTTCTGGTAGGCCGCCGTCAGCGCAGCACGAGCCCGGTCGAGCAGGTGCGCGCCGGCGCACGGTGATACCGCGCTGTCCGCGGAAGGTGGGGCGGCGACCGGCCGAGCGGTGTCGCACCCGCCCGATCGCTCGAGTCGCCGCCCTGAGTCCGTCACTCGGACGTCATCGGTATCGCGGCCACGTGCCATTGGCGGTAACTGGGCGTAGAACGACAAGTGGTGCGGCACAACCAGTTTCGCCAGCAGCGGAGAGTACGCCAGGCGCGGAGGTCGCGGCCGCGTCAGGCCCAGCCGTCCGGGTTCGTGGCTGTCTCACGGGAAATGCCGGAGCCGGTGTCCGGGAAGATCCCGAACCGTTCCTGGTGCCGGTGCGCGAAGAAGTAGCACATGGCCTCGCAATCGGCGTCGAGCACGGCCACCTCGGGGTCGGCGGCCACGGCATCGAAGAAGTCTCGGCCCATGGCGACGATGAAGCCGCGACAGTACAAGAACCCGTCGTCCGAGCCGTCCGTGACTTCCTGGATGTCGGAACGATCGATGTCGAACAGCTTTCGCTCCAGCACCCGGTCCAGCGCGGTCAGCTCCTCGCTCGACAGGGGTTCGCTCAGGGCACGCAGATGGCCGAGAAACGTGTCCAGGTGCTTGTCGATAGCGTAGGCCTCGTCGTCACCGCGCCGGTCGGCCAACGCTTTTCGCAGCGCGTTCGGCTCCGCGCCGACCCGTTCCCACGCCGACTCGATCAGGCCCCAGAAGCGCGACTCGTCCGCCGCTGTCGGGATCTTGCTCACGCCGCAAGCTACCAGAGATCCGGGTTGCTTCGAGTCGGTGCCGACCTGGCGCGGCAGAGCAGGTCGGCACCACCCGAATCACACTGGGACGCCTCCGTAGGTCCGCCGGTATTTCGCTTGGAGGAACGACAGGACGCCGAAGGCCATCAGGCCGAGCGAAACCACGATGAGCAGCCAAGGCCCCAAGGCGCTGTCGGCGAAATCGTGCAGTACGGCGTCGACCCCCTTGGCATTCGCAGGCTCGTAGTTCGCGGCCGCCACCACCGTGGCGAGTCCGATGCCAACGACGATCACGCCCCGCGCCAGGTAACCGAACCGGCCCAACCAGATCACGCTCTCGCGCGACGCCTGGGTCATCCAGCCCATTCGCAGGTCATCGACGAAAGCGAGACGAAGCCCGCGCAGAGTTATCAGCACGCCCAGGGCAAGAATGGCCAGGCCGATCAGGAGCACCACCACCTGTCCCCCGTCCCAGCCGAGGATACGGGCGGTCACGTCGCGTGCGACGGCGTCGCTGGGCTGCGGCGACCGTCCGTCGACAACGAACCGAAGGACGACGAAGAACGCTACGGCGTAGAAGAGCCCGAGAGCCAAGGCGCGCAGCCGAAGTCCGTTCGGACCCCCCGCTGGCACGGTAGCGGCCTGCGCCAGCCGCCAAGCCGCCAGGGCGGCGAATCCGAGGGCCAGGATCCACAGCAGTAGATAACCCAGCGGTTTATCGGCAAGCGCGGCGAGCGCCCCGCCCGCGTTCGGCTCGTGCTGCGCGGTGCCGACAGCCAGCATGAACGCGAGAATGCCGATCACGATGTAGGCGATCCCGCGTGCGATGAAGCCGAATCGCGCTGCGCCGGCCAGTCCTCCGGATCCCGCAGACCTGCGCGGCCCCCGGCTGTCACGCCGACGCCACCGGCCGCCATACCGGCTCCGCCACCGACTGCCGTAACCGCCGCGCCACCGGCTGCGCCCCACTCCGCCGGTACGGCGCCATCGATTCCTAGGAGCACTTCGAAACAAGCTCATGATTCTCACCTCTCATGAACCCGTATTGCCCACTTCGGCCGGAATAACCGCGCCGAGGTCGTCAATGGGCCTGCTCCGACTCGACCGGACCGGCACCGCGACCGCGCGAATCCGGTTGCCGCGTCCACGGATCCGTGCCGCCGCCGGCGTTCCCGAAGTCTCGTGAGCGGTGATCGTGGCCCGACCTCGATGTTTGCGCCGGCGGATGACGTGCGGTCGGTAAGATGAGCGTCGCTCATTTTGAATGATCAGCAGGAGGGCGTGATGCCGCCGAAGGCTGTCGGTCAGCGCCGTCGTCCGACGCAGGAGCGTGCGAAGGCGACCAGGGAACACATTCTGGATACGGCCGCGCGGTTGTTCGGGGAGCGCGGTATCGCCGATACCTCGACCAATCGGATCGCGATGGAGGCCGGGGTCAGCATCGGCACGGTCTACCGGTACTTCGCTGATCGCGCGGTCCTGGTCGAGGAGTTGCTCGAGCGGTTGCTCGAGACCATCGAGCGGCGCTTCACGCAGCAGGTGTTCAATCTGTCGGAGAAATCCATCCAGCAGACTGTCATCGACATCCTGCAGGTGATCACCGCGGAACTGGTCGCGAACGCGCAATTGGTCCGTGCGCTCGTCGGCGGGGTGCAGTTCTACAGCAGTGGCATCCCGGAGTTCGAGCCGCGGCTGCGGCTGCTGGTCAAGGTGATGCTGATCCAGGTCCTCGGCCCGGGCGATGATCACGAGTACGACGTGATGACGTTCGTCATCATCAACACCGGCTTCGCGGCGGTCCTGCGCGCGTCCGCTCTGGATGTGGACAGCCGTGCCCGCGCGGAGGCGATCGATATGACCGGACGGATGATCGGCGCGTGGATCGAGGCCGAAGCCAAGGCCACCGCCGTCTGAGAGACGCGCGCTCGAAAAAGTGAGCACCTCCCTAGGTTTCGGCGGTGAATCACTCCCCGAGCCCGACTGTCCGTGTCTCGTTTCGCCTGGCCAGAAGCCGATTTCGGGGTCATCCGCCCCTCGTCGAAAGCGGAGTAGTAGTTGATCGACGGCTCGGATTACCGTTGATGACGGAGTGAACAACCGGTAACACCGAGGCGCCGCGCAGGTGCTCCACCCCGGGTGGGTCGAGCTTGGACGTGGCCGCGGCTGTGCGGTGGCGAGGAGGTCGAAGGTGATGATCGAAGGCATCGCTCATCCTGCTGTCGAGCCGAAAGGGCAGCCGACCATCCGGCCTGTGCCCGATGTGCACCGGCTGGCACGCGAGGTGGTCGCGCACATCGTCGATTCGGCGGCGCCCTGCCGGACGCTGCCAGGTGGCGCGGCCGGCGCCGACGTCGCCGAGGTGGTCCGAGCGTGCATGCAGTGGGCGATTCAGCGATTGGACGGGCAGGCCGTGCCGGACCGCATCGACTGTCTGCAGGCCGCGGCAGCGGGGTGGGCGCGCGAGGGGATCCCGATCGACACCGTCCTGCACGCAGTGCACGCCGGGTTCAAATTCGGGCTGGATCTGCTGTTCGGCGACCGAGGATCCCGGCACGTCGACATAGCCACCGGCGCCGCCACGGTACTGGAGCTGTTGAATCTGCTGACAGCGACCGTCGGCAAAGCCTACGTCCGCGAATACAAGGCCGTCGCCGCCGAGCACCACACCGCAGTGCACACCCTGACCTCGGCACTGCTGGGCGGGCACGCGACATCCGCGATGGCCCGCGAATGCGGAATACCCCTCGCCGACGAATATTTCGTGCTCGCTCTCGCCGTGCCCGCGCATCCCGACGAAGGCCGTCCCGGGCTCGACAGCCAAGTCGTCGCGCGACGCAAACTCCGCCGCCTCCAGGCCGCCCTCGCGGTCCAGTTCGGTGACCGAGCACTGTCGCTGCTGTCGATCGACGGGGGAACCATCCTCATTCCCCGCACACGTCCCGCTGCCCCCGACCTCGACGAGGTCGTCGAGACGCTATCCGCCGCCGCGCGAGTGCCGGTGACCGCCACTGTCGTGTCGGCAGGTCCCGATGAGGTCTCCACCGCAGCGGTTCAAGCCCACGAATTGTTGGACACCGTGCAACAGCTGGGGCGCGGGCCGGGGCTGTACCGATTCGCCGAGCTGGCGCTGCACTATCAACTGACCCGCCCGGGCGCCGGACGAGACCGGCTCCGCACACACCTGGCCCCGCTGATGAACCATCCGGAGTTGTTGGAAACACTGCGAACCCATCTCGACACGGGCATGCACCGCCTGCGCACGGCTCGGCAACTGCATGTCCATCCGAACACCGTCGATTACCGGCTGCGGCGAATCGCGCAGCTCACCAGCCTCGACCCCGCCGACGGCAGAGGAGTCTGGTACCTGCGCTCCGCGCTCATCGCCTCATCCGCTCACGGCGACCCGAGTGAGATACCGGCCGGCACCCGCCGCCCGGCCTGAGCAGCGGTGGCCGATGACCCGACAGCGGCTCGACGATCGTGCGTCGGCTACGAGTTCGCGATAGTGGTCGACAAGCGGCGGTCGGGACACGAAGAATACCGGGACGTGCGGCAGCAGCGGCACGGACGCTCATGGAGGTGCATGCGGTGGCCGGACGGGTACCCGTAGGTCGTCTGGCGAGAAGTGGCCGCCTCGGCAGCCTGGCCGCTGGGCAGGCCGTCCGCGGTGTCGGGACCCGGTTGTCGATGTTCGGCAGAACCGAAGAGGCCCGGCGGGTTCTCGCCGAGCGCTCGACGCTGCAGACGGCGCAACAGCTCGTCACGGTGCTCGGCGGTATGAAGGGCGCCGCGATGAAGCTGGGGCAGATGTTGTCGGTGCTCGAGATCGACCTCGTGCCGGAATCGCACCGTGAGCTGTTCCGAACCAAGCTCGCCGAACTGCGGGATCGCGCCCCGGCCGTGCCGTTCACCGCGATGAAGAAGGCCATCGAGGACGACCTCGGGCCGTTGGCGCGGGTGTTCGCCGACTTCGACGAGACACCGATCGCGGCGGCGTCGATCGGGCAGGTGTACCGGGCACGGTTACACGACGGACGCACCGTCGCGGTGAAGGTGCAGTACCCGGGGGTGGACGCGGCGATCCACGCGGACATGCGCAACCTGGAAATGCTCAGCAAGCTGTGGAAATCCGTCCTGCCGAGCGCGGCCGACACCGCCGTGCTGGACGAGATCGCCCGCAACATCGGCAACGAACTCGACTACCCACGGGAAGCTCGCACCCAGCACCGGGTGGCGATGCGCTACCGCGACCATCCCTTCATCACCGTCCCCGACAGCATCGAAGAGCACTGCACGCGCAGCGTTCTCGTCACCGAGTACGTCGAAGGCGGTGACTTCCGGCAGATTCGGGCGCTGCCCGCCGCCGAACGTGATCGCCTCGGTGAGCTGATCTACCGCTTCTACATCAGCGCACTGTTCCGCGACAACGAATTCTGCGGTGACCCGCATCCGGGCAACATCCTGCTCGCGGCCGACGGCCGACTGGCGTTCGTCGATTTCGGGCTCTACGACCGCATGGACCCCGTGCATGTCGACTTCGAGCGCGCGTGCCTGCGAGCCGCAGGTGAACTCCGCGCTCGAGACCTGTACGACGCCTGGGTCGGGCGCGGCATCATCGACCCGGGCGCGGGAGTCACCACACAGGAATGCCTGCAGTACGTGTGGGCCGCGGCGGGATGGCACCTGCACGACGAGCCGATCACCGTCACCCCCGAGATCGCCACCGGAGCGGTCATCCTCGCCATCGACCCGCGAGCCGCCGAGTTCAAAGGTATGCGCCGCCAACTACTCCCGGCCGAGCACGTCTTCTCCCGCCGCGCGGACCTGTTCACCTTCGCCGCGCTCGGCCAGCTCCACGTCACCAACAATTGGCATCGCCTCGCACGAGAGTGGCTCTACGACGAGCCGCCCACAACCGATATGGGGCGTGCGATCGAGCAGTGGCGACGCACTCGGCGACAGAGCGGTGACGCGGGCGGCTGACCGGCAGGATCGTGCCGCACCATCCGCACGGAATCGTCAGAGCCGACGGCCGTGACGCGGCGGGGCGCACGCCGCCCGCGTCGACTGCGGCTGCCTCGCCGAGGCCACCCCGCCGTGTGCACCGAGCGAGCACGCGCCGAACTCGCCGCCACCGAGCCCGGCGCAAATAACGGGCGAATCTCCTTGCGGCAAAGGAGAATTCGTCACAGCAACGCCATTAGTTAACTCCGATATTACTCAGGATTCATGGCGTCGATACGGATTTCTCGCTACTGTTGACGGAGCCTACAAAGCGGTGGGAATCGAGAATCTCACGTCGGCCGGGGGAATAGTCGCCCGTAGGAGAGTTCCCAGTGAAGTATCCAGTTTGCGCTCGCGTGCTAGGTCCATTGACACTTGCTATCAATAATCACAACGCAACACCGACTGCACAGAAGCAGCGGCAGTTGCTGGCATTACTCTTGGTCCGGCACGACACCGTTGTTCCGGTGACGACCTTGATCGAAGAATTGTGGAACGACGATCCGCCGCGCAGCGCGGTGACCGTCGTGCAGACCTATGTGCTCGGAATTCGCAAGAAGATGGCGGCGCAGCTCGGGGTGGGGCAGGCAGAGGTGGCCGAACGTTTTCTCCGCACGCGCAGCAAGGGCTATTCCTTCGACGTCAGGGACTGCGTGTTCGATCTGCGCGACTACCAGTCCATGTCCGAAGCCGCCCGATGCGCCGTCAAGACCGGCGACGACCAGCGGGCGGTGGATCTGTTCAGCGCGGCGGAGGCGCTGTGGAGCGGTCCGGCGCTGGTGGATGTGGAGGCCGGTATCCCACTCGCCGCCGAGATATCGCATCTGGACCATCTGCGGCTGACCAACATCGAGCTGCGGGTCGAGGCGGAGTTGCGGCTGGGCAGGCATCGCGAGGTGTGTCCCGATCTGGCGCGGCTGGCCATGCAGCACCCGCTACACGAGCGACTCCAGGCGTACTACATGTTCGCCCTGTGCCGCTCGGGGCAGCGCGCCCGCGCCCTGGCCGCCTATCAGGAGTTCAGCAGGTCCATGCAGGGTGAGCTGGGGTTGGATCCGTGCCAGAAGCTGCAGAAGCTGCACCAGGACATCCTGGCCGCCTCCGACGTCTCGGTGAGCGCGATGCTCAACAGCCGTCACGCCGGTTATCTGATCGGGTGGCACTCCACCGAGTACCGCACCGCCGCCGAGACGGCCTGACGCCGCTCGCCGTGCGCGAAGCCCGGCCCTGAGCCGCGCCGGGCCGGCCCGGGCGAACGTCCGGCGCGCTCATCCCCGACCGAGGAGCTCGTCCACCAACCCGGTGGTATGCGTCGCGGCGCGCATCGCCGGGTGGTCGAGCACCTCGCGCAGGAAGTCCCGGGTGGTCGCGACGCGGGTGCCGGAGATCCGGAATTCCTCCAGCGCCCGCCGCATCCGGGCCAGCGCCCGGTCACGGTCCGGTGCCCACACCACCAGCTTGGCCAGCAGCGAATCGTAGTGCGGGGGTATCGAATAACCGGCGTGCGCATGGGTGTCCACGCGGACGAAGGGACCTCCGGGCGGCGTGAATTCCGCCAGCACTCCCGGGGCGGGCGCGAATTCGGCGGCAGGGTCTTCGGCGTTGATCCGGCATTCGATCGCCGCGCCGCGCAGGACGATATCTTCCTGCACGATGCCGAGGGGTTGCCCTGCCGCGACACGAATCTGTTCGGCGATCAAATCGATGCCTGTCACCATTTCGGTGACCGGATGTTCGACCTGAATACGGCAGTTCACCTCCATGAAATAGTGATTACCCTCCTGATCGACCAGGAATTCCACTGTTCCGGCACCGGTATAACCGGCCTCCAACACACCGTTGACGGCGGATCGGCCCATTCGATCGGCAAGACCTTCCGGCAGCAGCGCAGCCGGCGATTCCTCGATCAATTTCTGATGCCTGCGCTGCACCGAGCAGTCGCGTTCCCCCAGGTGCACGCCGTTGCCGTGGCCGTCACACAGCACCTGGATCTCGACGTGCCTCGCCGCGGCGAGATACTTCTCCAGATATACCCGGCTGTCGCCGAACAACATTCGCGCCGTCGCCCTGGTCTCCTGATAGGCGCGAGGAAACGCCGCGCTCTCGTGCACCACCTGCATGCCGCGCCCACCCCCGCCCGCCGCCGCCTTGATGATCACCGGGAAGCCGATCGAATCCGCGAGTGCGTGCGCCTCGTCGAGTTCGAGCGGATCGAGGCTGCCCGGCAGTAGCGGCAGACCCGCCTTCGCCATCAGCGTGCGCGCCGACTGCTTGTCGCCGAGCTGGGCCATCACGTCGGCCGGCGGCCCGATCAGTGTGACGCCTGCCGCGCGGCAAGCGTCGGCGAAATCCGGTGACTCCGAGAGGAATCCGTACCCGGGATGGATCGCGTCGGCGCCGGTGAGCTCGGCGGCGGCGAGGATCGCCGCGGCGTTCAGATAGCTGCGCTTGGCCGCGGACGGGCCGATCTGCACCGCCTCCTCGGCGAAACGCACCACCGCCGATTCGGCATCGGCGACCGAGTGCACTGCCACCGTGCGCACGCCGAGCTCACGGCAGGTACGCGCGACGCGCAGCGCGATCTCGCCGCGGTTGGCGATCAGGATCTTCTCGAACATGGCGCCACTCCTACGCGACCGAACGGACCAGGACCTGCTGCCGCGCACCGAACCGCCGGAAGCGCGCGCGGCGCTCGTCGGCCAGCTCCGCACCGCTGCGGCCGACCAGCTCGCCGAGGGTCGCGGCCAAGGCGCGGTGCAACTGCTCGGCCGCGGCCACGGGAGCCGCACCCACGTCGTCACCCGGTTCGGGCAGGACCGCGTCGACCACCCCGAGACGCAGGAGGTCACGGGCGGTGAGCGCCAGCGCCGCCGCGGCCCGGGGCGCGGCGGCGGGGTCGTTCCACACGATCGCCGCGCAACCCTCCGGGCTGATCACCGAGTAGGTCCCGTTCGCGAAGATGAGCACCCGGTTGGCCACGCCGAGCGCCAAAGCCCCGCCGCTGCCGCCCTCGCCGATCACCACACTGATCACCGGCACCCGCAGTGCGGACATCAAACGGATGTTCTCCGCGATGACGATCGCCTGCCCCTGCTCCTCGGCGGTCGCGCCCGGGTACGCGCCGGGCGTGTCGATCAAGGTGATGACGGGCAGCCCGAGCTTCTCGGCCAGCCGCATGAGCCGTGCCGCCTTGCGATAGCCGGCCGGGGTCGGCATGCCGAAATTGCGTTCCATCAGCTCCTTCGGATCGTGTCCCTTCTGGTGGCCGATCACCATCACCGGTCGCCCGGCCAGCCATGCCGTTCCGCCCACCACCGCGGCGCAGTCGCCCGAGATCCGGTCACCGCGCAACTCGCGGAAGTCGTCGAACGCGAGTGCGAAGTAGTCGAGCGCGGTCGGGCGCTGTGTTGACCGTGCGCGGCGTACCTGCGTCCAGGGATCGGTCGCGGGGACGCGAGCCGGATCGGTGATCGCTCCCGCGTCCGCGGGGAAACGGGTCTCGGCCGGATCGACCGGACTCGCGGCCCGCAGCAGCGCGCCGAGCGCCTGGCGCAGGCCTGCGCGCGGCACGATCATGTCGATCAACCCGCGTTCCAGCAGGAATTCGGCGGTCTGGAACCTCGGCGGCAATTCCTGCCGGATGGTCTGCTCGATCACCCGGCGCCCGGCGAACCCGAGACGCGCGCCCGGCTCGGCGATCAGCACGTCGGAGAGGGTGGCGAAGGAGGCGGCTACGCCGCCGTAGGTAGGGTCGGTGATCACGCTGACGGTGAGGATGCCCGCTCGGTCCAGCTGCTCCAGCGCCGCGCTGGTCTTGGCCATCTGCATCAGCGCCAGCGGCCCCTCCTGCATCCGGGCGCCGCCCGACGCGGTGACGATGATCAGCGGGATACGCCGAGCCAGCGCCGTTTCGGCGGCAGCGGTGATCATCTCGCCCACCGCGATGCCGAGACTGCCGCCCAGGAAGCGGAAGTCCATGGCGGCGATCACCACCGGCCTGCCCTCGATCGCGGCCAGCGCGCACAGCACCGCGTCGGGCATGCCCGTGCGGGCACGAGCGGCGGCCAGCCGGTCCGGGTAGGACTTGGTGTCGGTGAAGGTCAGCGGGTCGTCGTCGGTGGCGGCGACCGGCAGCGGCTCGAAGCGTCCCTCGTCGGCGAGCTGTCCGACGCGCTGTTCGGCGGTGATCGGCGTGTGCCTGCCGCATTCGCCGCAGACACCCAGGTCGCGGGCGAACCGTTTGCCGTACAGCGGGATCAGGCATGCCGGGCAGAGCACCCAGTCCGCGGCGGCGTCCTGCCTGCCGTGTGCTGACTTCATCACGCGTGTCTCCTTGCTCGGGGAACGGGTGATCGATCCGGGCAGCGCCGGCCGGGCGATCACAACGACAGCGTGCACCCCTCCGCTCGAGAACAACTCGATTCGTTCGCTCGAGCGATGTTCGAGGGCCGTCCTCGATGCTCGGTCACACCATCGAAGGGAGAATCGCCATGAACACCAATGCATCCGGTGGTGCGCGATGAGCCGCCGCGTTGTCGTCACCGGGCTCGGGGTCCGTGCGCCCGGCGGGTCTGGCAAGGACGAGTTCTGGAAGCTGCTGTCGGAGGGCCGTACCGCGACGCGCCGGATCTCGTTCTTCGACGCCTCACCGTACCGGTCCCAGGTGGCCGGCGAAGCGGACTTCGACCCGGAGCGGGAAGGTTTGTCGCCCAGGGAGATTCGGCGCATGGACCGTGCGGTGCAGTTCGCCGTGGTCTGCGCGCGGGAGGCGGTGGCCGACAGCGGGCTCGACTTCGCTGCGGTCGATCCGCACCGGCTCGGCGTGAGCCTCGGCAGTGCGGTCGCCGCGGCAACCAGCCTGGAGCGGGAATACCTGGTGCTGTCGGACTCCGGCAAGAACTGGCTGGTCGACGAGACGTATCTGTCCCCGCACATGTTCGACTACATGATTCCGAGCGTGATGCCCGCGGAGGTGGCCTGGAGCGTGGGGGCGGAGGGGCCCGTGGCGATGGTCTCCAACGGGTGCACCTCGGGACTGGACTCGGTCGGGCACGCGGTGCAGCTGATCCGTGAGGGGTCGGCCGACGTCATGGTGGCGGGCGCGTCGGACACCCCCATCACACCGATCGTGGTGGCCTGCTTCGACGCGATCAAGGCGACCACACCGCGCAACGACGCGGCGGAAGTGGCCTCGCGGCCGTTCGACAATTCGCGCAACGGGTTCGTCCTCGCCGAGGGCGCCGCGATGTTCGTGCTGGAGGAATACGAGAGCGCCCGCAAGCGCGGCGCGCACATCTACGCCGAGATCTCCGGGTACGCGACGCGCTGCAACGCCTATCACATGACGGGTCTCAAGGCGGACGGTCGCGAGATGGCCGAGGCGATCCGGGTCGCGCTCGACGAATCCAGGATCGACCCGACCAGCGTGGACTACATCAACGCGCACGGTTCGGGCACCAGGCAGAACGACCGGCACGAGACCGCGGCGGTGAAGCGCAGTCTCGGCGCGCACGCCTACGCCACGCCGATGAGCTCGATCAAGTCCATGGTCGGGCACTCGCTCGGCGCGATCGGATCGGTCGAGATCGCCGCCTCGCTGCTGGCGCTGGAATACCAGGTGGTGCCGCCGACGGCGAACCTGCACGAGCCCGACCCGGAGTGCGATCTGGACTACGTTCCCCTGGTCGCCCGGGACCACCGGATGGACACGGTGCTCACCGTGGGCAGCGGGTTCGGCGGATTCCAGAGCGCGATGGTGCTGCGCAAGCCGGAGGCGGTGGCGGCATGATACTGGTGACCGGAATGGGCGTGCTCGCGCCGAACGGACTCGGCGTGGAGCGTTTCTGGGATGCCGTGCTGGCCGGACGCGGGGGCATCGCACCGCTCGCCCGGTTCGACACCAGCCGCTCGGCGGCGCGGCTGGCCGGCCAGGTGACCGATTTCGACGCGGGTGAACACCTGCCGAGCCGATTGCTGCCGCAAACCGACATCTCGACCCGGATGGCGCTGGTCGCCGCGCAGTGGGCACTGGACGACGCGAAGGTCGACACCGCGACCATGACCGACTACGACATGGGCGTGGTGACCGGGAACGCCTCCGGCGGCTTCGAATTCACGCACCGGGAGTTCAACAAGCTGTGGTCGCTCGGCTCCGAGCACGTCAGCGTGTACGAGTCCTTCGCGTGGTTCTACGCGGTGAACACCGGCCAGATCTCCATCCGGCACGGCATGCGCGGGCCGAGCAGCGCCCTGGTCGCCGAGCAGGCCGGCGGACTGGACGCGATCGGGCACGCGCGCCGCACCGTGCGACGCGGGACGCCGCTGGTGGTCACCGGTGGCGTCGATTCGGCGCTGGACCCGTGGGGCTGGGCCTCGCACGTGTCCAGCGGCGCGGTGAGCACCGCGACCGACCCCGAACGCGCCTATCTGCCGTTCGACGCCGCCGCCGCCGGATACGTGCCCGGTGAGGGCGGCGCGATGCTGATCGTCGAGGACGCCGCCGCGGCGCGGTCCCGTGGCGTGCCGAAGGTGCACGGCGAAATCGCCGGATACGCTTCCACTTTCGACCCGCCACCCGGCTCGGGGCGCCCGTCGGGTCTGCGCCGCGCCGCCGAGCTCGCGCTGGCCGACGCCGGGATGACGCCCGGTGACATCGATGTGGTGTTCGCAGACGCCTCCGGCATACCCGAGCGCGACCGCGACGAGGCCGCCGCCATCGAGGCCCTGTTCGGGCCCGGCGGCGTTCCGGTCACCGCGTCGAAACCACTGACCGGACGCCTGTTCTCCGGCGCGGGCCCGCTCGACATCGTGACCGCGCTGCTGGCGATGCGCGACTCGGTCATTCCGCCGACCGCTCACACCACCACGCTCGCCGAGAACTGCCGGATCGATCTGGTCCTCGGCGCCCCGCGCACCGCCACCGTCGGCGGTGCGCTCGTCCTGGCCCGCGGGCGCTGGGGTTTCAACTCCGCGGTCGTCGTGCGCGCCGTATCCGACTGAGTACTGCCATCCGAGGAGCCGATCATGACCATGACCATCACCGAACTACGCCGGATTCTCGTGGACTGCGCGGGCGGCGAGGACCTCGCCGAACTCGACGGCGACATCGCCGCCGCGGAGTTCGAGGAACTGGGCTACGACTCGCTCGCGCTCATCGAGACCGCGGCGCGGATTCAGCGCGACTTCGGGGTAACGATCCCGGAGGAGCAGCTCATCGAGGTCAAGACGCCGCAAGAGCTGGTCGACATCGTGAACGCCCAGCTGCGGGGCGCGGCGTGAGCGTCAGGCCCGAGGGCGGCAGCGCGTGTGACCACGCGAGGCCCGCACCCGCCGAGGAGGACAGAGCATGAACACCAGCGTGATGAGCCACACCAAGGTGGTGCACGCCGCGCCCGAGGTCGTCTACGACCTGGTCGCCGACGTGACCAGGTGGCCGGTGATCTTCGAGCCGAGTGTGCTGGTGCGCCACCTGCACCGCGGGCCGGACGAGGAGCGCTTCCGGCTGTGGGCGACCGTGGGTGGCGCGGTGAAGAACTGGACGTCGCGGCGGGTACTGGACGCCGGGCAGCGCCGCATCGCCTTCGAGCAGGAACGCAGCCAGGCGCCGATCGCCTCGATGGGCGGCGGCTGGTCGTTCCGCGAGATCGGTCCTGGCACGACGAAAGTGACGCTGGATCACCACTTCACGGTGGTGGACGGGGTCGAACCCGAGCAGGTCGCCGCGTCGGTGGACCGCAACAGCGAGACCGAGCTCGCGGCGCTGGCCCGCATCGCCGAACTCGGCCACCCGGTACAAGAGGTGATCCACACCTTCGAGGACACGGTGCCGCTGGAGTGCTCGGCCGCCGAGGCGTACGACTTCGTCTACCACAGCGAACGCTGGCCCGAGCAGGTGCCGCACGTCGGCCGCATCGATCTCACCGAGGACTCCGAGGGCGTGCAGCTGATGGAGATGGACACGGTGACCGCGGGCGGGATCGCGCACACCACCAAGTCGATCCGGGTGTGCTTCCCCGGCGAGCGGATCGATTACAAGCAACTGGTGCCGCCCGCGATACTGTTCGGCCACAGCGGCGCCTGGGAATTCGCCGACGGGCCGGACGGTGCCATGGTGACCGCACGGCACACGGTGGCGATCAATCCGGCGGCCGCGCGCGAGATACTCGGCGCGACCACCGATCTCGCCGACGCCCGCGCGTATCTCACCGAGGCGTTGTCGAGTAACAGCCGCAACACGCTGCGGTGCGCGGAGCGCTACGCCGCGACGACGAAGTCGCCGACATGACAGCCACCGAGACGGCGGCCGTACCGCGCGTGCACGAGGTCGCCGACGGCGTATACGCCTACACGCACAGCCGGGGCGGCTGGTGTGTCAGCAACGCCGGGGTGCTGACCGGGCCGGACGGCGCGGTGGTGATCGACACGCTGGCGACGGAGGGGCGCACCCGGGCCCTCGTCGAGTTCGTCGACGGGCTGGACACCGGCCCGGCGCGCACCGTCGTGAACACCCATCACCACGGCGACCACAACTTCGGCAACCACCTGTTCGGGCCGACCGCCGTCGTCATCGGCCACGACCGGATCCGGCCCGAGATGATCGAGACCGGGCTGGCGCTGACGAAGCTGTGGCCGGACGTCGAGTGGGGCGATGTGCGGGTCACGTTGCCGAGCATCACGTTCAGCTATCACCTGACCCTGCACCAGGGCGAGCGCCGGGTGGAACTCATCCACTTCGGGGCCGCCGCGCACACCACCAACGACGTGGTGGCGTGGCTGCCCGAGGAGCGCGTGCTGTTCGCCGGGGACCTGGTGATGGCGGGCGCGGCGCCGTTCTGCCTGATGGGGTCGGTCAGCGGTTCGATCACGGCGGTCCGGCGGCTGGCCGCGCTCGGCGCGGAGACGGTCGTCGCCGGGCACGGCCCGGTCACCGGGCCGGAGATCTTCGACCAGACGCTGCGGTACCTGCACTGGGTACAGGACCTGGCGGCGGAGGGACGCGCGCTCGGTCTGACGCCGCTGGCGATCGCGCTGGAGGCCGACCACGGCGAGTTCGCCGAACTGGTCGATCAGGAGCGGTTGGTCGGCAACCTGTATCGCGCGGACGCGGAACTGAGCGGCGGCCGGCTCGGCGAGCCATTGGACGTGCTGGCGATCTTCGACGAGATGGTGCTCTACAACGGCGGGCAGGTGCCGGCATGCCTGGCCTGAGCACCGAATCGGTGCGGGTCTGCGTGATCGGCGGCGGCCCCGCCGGACTGATGACGGGACTGTTGCTGGCGCGTTCCGGCGTGGACGTGCTCGTGCTGGAGAAGCATCCGGATTTCCTGCGGGATTTCCGCGGCGACACGGTGCACACTTCGACGCTGCTGGCGATGAACGAACTCGGCTTGGCCGAGGAGTTCCTGGCGCTGCCGCACGTCGAGCTGCCCCAGCTGCCGATGGCGACCGCCACCGGTCCGGTGGTGTTCGCGGACTTCAGCGCTCTGCCCGGGCCTTTTCCGTTCGTGGCGTTCATGCCGCAGTGGGACGTGCTGAATTTCCTCGCCGAGGCCGCCAGCCGCTACCCCGGCTTCCGCCTCGTCCAGGAGGCGGAGGTCACCGAGCTCATCCAGCGCGACGGCACGGTGATCGGCGCACGCGCCAGGACGCCGGACGGACCCCTGCGGATCACCGCCGACCTGGTGATCGCCGCTGACGGACGGCACTCGATCGTGCGCAGGTCGGGCCTGCTCGAGGTCGCCGCCAGCGCCGCGCCGATGGACGTCCTGTGGTTCCGGGTGAGCAAACCCGATGGCGATCGCCTGCCCACCGTGCGCAGCGGGAAAGGGTTCTTCATCGTCTGTATCGATCGCGGCGATTATCTTCAGGTCGCGTACATGATCCCGAAGGGCGGCTTCGCGACGATCCGGACCGCGGGGTTGGCGCGGTTCCGCGCGGATCTGGCCGCCATCTATCCTGCGCTCGCGCCGCATCTGGAGGCGGAGATCTCGGATTGGGGCGACGTGAAGCCGCTCGACGTCCGGGTGGACCGGCTGCGCCGCTGGTACCGGCCGGGGCTGGTGGCGATCGGGGACGCGGCGCACGCGATGTCCCCGGCAGGCGGCGTCGGGATCAATCTGGCGGTGCAGGACGCCATCGCGGCCGCCCGGCTGCTGGCGCCGATCCTCGCCACGGGCGCGACTCCGACCACGGCCCAGCTGCGCGCCATCCAGCGCCGTCGCGAATTCCCCATGCGCGTGGTGCAATTCGCGCAATTGCGCCTACTGGCCGACCTGTACCCCAGCGCGGGACGGGCGGGAACCGACAAACCGCTGCTGGTCCGGCTGCTCCGCCGTTTCCCGCGCCTGCCCCGGCTGGTGGCCCGGGTGATCGGCCTCGGTGTCCGCCCCGAGCCGGTGCCGCCCGCCACCACTTCGACCGAAACCACCTCGGCCCTTACGAAACCCAGGGAGAACTGATCGTGTCGACCTACTTGCTCATCCATGGCGCCTTCCACGGCGGATGGGTCTGGCAGCGGGTGACCCCCCTGCTCGAAGGCGCGGGCCACCGCGTCCTGGCCCCTTCGCTGGTCGGTCTCGGCGACCGCGCGGACCTGCTCACCGCGGACGTCGGCCTCGACACCCACGTGCGGGACCTGATCGATCTGGTCACCTCCGAGGACCTGACCGAGGTAGTCCTGGTCGGGCACAGCTACGGCGCCATCGTCGTCACCGCCCTGGCCGACGCGGTGCCGGACCGCATCGCCGAACTCGTCTACATCGATACCTTCGTGCCCCGCGACGGCGAAGCGGTGGCCGACATCATGCCCGGCATGGTCGAGGCCTTCGCCGCCGCGGCGGCCGCCACCGGCGACGGCTGGCGGGTGCCGCCGCAAACCGAACCGGCCGGCGACGGCGGGCTGTACGGGGTCACGGAGGAACCCGACCTCAGCTGGCTGGCGTCCATGCAGACACCGCAATCGCTGAAGTCCTTCCAGCAGCCGATGACCTTGACGGATCCGGAGGCGCTGGCGGCGATTCCGGTGACGCACGTCCACTGCGGCGAAGGCGGCGAGGACTTCAAGGCGATGCGCGCGGCCATGCCCCGCACCTTGCCGCCCGCCGACCTGCCCCCCGACCGGCTCCACGTGCTCCCCACCGGGCACGACTGCATGATCACGATGCCGCGCGAATTGGCCGGGTGCCTGCTCGAGCTCTCCGCTCGCCCAGCGCCGGCGCCGTGAATGTCCTGCGGTGAGCGGAACGGCCGCGGCGCCGATCCCGATCGGATGGTGACGCCGTAGCGCAGCCGCGCTCGGCGTCCCTCCGGGACGGCCGGAAGCCGAGGGATCAGCCCGGAGTCCCGGCGGCGTCATAGGCGGCGCGCGCCGCGAGAACCTCGCCGAGGTGTTCGCCGGACCAGGCCACGATGGTGCCGAACACCGGAGTCAGCGTCCCGGCGAGCGGGGTCGCCTCGTACTCG
This sequence comes from Nocardia abscessus, assembly GCF_015477775.1. Taxonomy (GTDB): domain Bacteria; phylum Actinomycetota; class Actinomycetes; order Mycobacteriales; family Mycobacteriaceae; genus Nocardia; species Nocardia abscessus_A. Next base: position 30,868 of record NZ_JADLQO010000002.1, read on the forward strand.
ACGCGCGGCGGGACCTCGGGGTGAAAGGTGCGCGCGATCAGGCCGTCACGTTCGAGCTGGCGCAGGCGCTGGGTGAGGACCTTGGGGGTCAGGCCGGGAATCCGCTGTTGCAGTTCGGTGAAGCGCAATCTGCCGTCGTGGATGAGGACCCAGAGGACCTGGGTGGACCAGCGGCCGAACACCAGGTCGATGACCGGCGTGATCGGGCAGGGGTCGACGGGCGTTTCAGGCGCGGTGGTCATACGTCCTCCCGGTAAGTCACTTTCCCCTTGGTTACTACTATACTTTGGAAAGTAACGTGGTCCCAGGTTCGCGCATACGCGAAATCCGAAGGGAGCACAGTCATGACGACGACAACGGTGGCCGGACGCCTGGACCTGCCGCGCCGCTGCGGCGACCGGCCCAGCACCCGCGAGCACAATCCGCACCAGCAGCTCAGCCAGATCGCGCCCGTCGAGTTGCAAGAGGAACTGTGGTCGCGGATGAGCGCGCTCGACGACGTACTGCTCGGCCGCAGCGGAGTATCCCTGCCCGACACCCGGGCCGTGCACCTGCGGCCGACGATGGCCCAGGGGCCCGACGAGGCGTACCTCGCGGGCACCGAATTCGCCCACCTGCACGGGCACAGCGACGGCAGCCTGCACATGTGCCTGCCGAAAGACGTCGTGGCGCAGGCGGTCCGGCAGGGCTGGGCCGAACCACATCCGATGGCCCGGCAGGGCTACCTGCCCGGGACACTGGTGATGGTCTACGGGCCGCGCGACCGGGCGGAGCTGGACGTCGTCTGGCAGCTGGTGCGGATCAGTCACGGCTTCGCCCGCCACGCGGCTACAGCGTGATTAGAGCGACTGCCGCCATCGTCGGTGCCATGAACGCGACCGACCTTGTGGGTACCTGGGAACTGGTGTCCTACTACGACATCGACGAGCAAGACACGACCAGCCGAGGGCCACTCGGCGATTCGCCGCGCGGACTGTTGATCTACGGCGCGCACGGTTACATGTCGGTGAGCATGATGCGCACCGACGGAGCCCCCGGCGCGAACCCGTTCATGGGCTACGCGGGCACGTGGCGGCGGTCCGGCACCGAGGTGGTGCACGCGATCAGCGTCTGCTCCAACCCCGCGTGGGCGCAGACCGAGCAGGTGCGGCAGATGTCGCTGGACGGCGACGTGCTCACGCTGATCGGCTCCGCACAGGTCGGCGGGCGGACGCAGCGGCGGGTGCTCACCTGGCGCCGCAGCGGTCCGCCCGCCTGAACCACGTTGTCATTCCGGAGAATACGAGAACAAGGGCTCGTCGAATTGAACCGGTTCGTTGTCTTCCTTGAGTATCCCGGTGATCACACCGCCCGCCTGGGCGGTCACCGGGATCATCAACTTCATCGCCTCGACGATGGCGATCTGCTGCCCGGCGCTCACCCGGTCGCCGACCTCGACGAACGGATCCGCCCCCGGCTCGGGGCACCGATAGAACACGCCGACACTGGGCGCGCGCACGACCGCGCCGAGCGCCGGAACATCAGGAGCGGCAACGGCTTCCACCGAAGCCGCCGCGATCGCCGCGGGGACGACCGGGACGGCGGCCTGCCATTCGGCCTCCACGGTCACCTCCCCCACCTGGAATCGCAGCGCGCTCGGCTGCTGCGGGAAACCCGCGAGCAATTGCAACGCGCCGGTCTGGATCGCCTCCAGCACCCGGAGATAGTCCTCGTGCCCCGTGGCCGGGGCGTCGGCGGTATTTTCGTCCACTGCGGTCATTGCCGTCGCTCCTTGTCAGTAATTACCGAGACCGCCACAGACGTTCAGCGCCTGTGCGGTGACCGCGCCGGCGCCCGGACCGATCAGGTAGTCGACCATCGCCGCGACCTCGAACGGTTGCACGTAGCGACCGATCGGCACCCGCGCGCTGACCCGGGCGTGCACCTCGTCGGTGTCGACACCCCACAGCCCGGAGTAGACCTCGCGCACACGCTCGGCCATCGGCGTCTCCACGAAACCCGGGCATACGGCGTTGACCGTGATGCCGGTCTTGGCCAGTTCCAGCCCGAGCGCCTTGGTGAAGCCGACCACCCCATGCTTGGACGCGGAGTACGGGGCGCCGTGCACGACGCCCTGTTTGCCGCCCGTGGAAGCGATGTTGACGATCCGCCCGCTACCGCGTTCGAGCATGCCGCCCGCGTTCAGCACCGCCTTGGTCATCAGGAACACGCTGTTGAGATTGGTGTTGATCACGTCGAACCACAGTTCGTCGGTCACCTGGGCGGTGACGCCGCCGCCGCTGCGGCCCGCGTTGTTGATCAGGATGTCGATCGGGCCGTAGCGCCGCACGCCCGCGTCGACGTACTCGCGAACCTGCGCGGCGTCGGCGACATCGCAGCTGGTGCCGTCCACCTCGTGCCCCTCGTCCTGCAGGCTTTTCACCGTGTCGGTCACCCGCTGCTGATCGCGAGCGCAGAGGAACACCGCGATGCCCTGGGCCGCCAGGCTTTTGGTGATCTCCAGGCCCATTCCGCTGGTCGCTCCGGTGACCAGCGCGACGCGCCGATTTTCCGCCATGACTCCTCCATCGGTAGATCTTCCGAACTCGCCGGGCTTTTCGCTCACCAGGGTCGACCGGCGTCCTATAGATCCGGTCAACCGCCGGTGGCGAATCGCGGCTCAACCGAGGCTCTAGCGGCGTCGGCCACTGTGGCGTGCAGCCGAGCCCCGCCGCACCCACAGGAGCAACCATGACCACCGTCGCAAGCCGCACCGAGTTGTACGCCGAGGTCCAGCAGTTCTACGCCGAGCAGATGCAGCGGCTGGACAGCCGCGATATCCCCGGCTACGCCGCGACCTTCACCGAGGACGCGGAATTCGAGCACACGCCGGGCATCCCGCCCGCCCGGACCAGGGCGGGCATCATCGCCGACCTGGTCGAGTTCCACAAGCGCTTCGAGACCGACCCGATGCAGCGCAGGCATTGGTTCAACATGATCAACCTGCAACCGCAGGAGGACGGCACCATCGTGTCCACCGCCTACTGCCTGGTGGTCAAGATCCGTCCGAACAGCAAGCCGGAGATCGCGCCGAGCTGCGTCGTGCACGACGTGCTGGTCCACGTCGACGGCGCGTTGCTGACCCGGTCGCGGCGTGTCGCCCACGACTGATTTTGATTGTCCCCGACCACTATTCGAGGAGAACCCACGTGAATTCCGTTCAGCCAGCCCTGCTCACGCTCGCCGCCGACGCCCAGGACCTGTTGTTCCGGGAAGCCCGCACGGCGAACACCTTCACCGATGAGCCGGTCACCGACGAACAGATCCGCGAGATCTACGAACTGGTCAAATACGGCCCCACATCGATGAACCAGCAACCGCTGCGGATCGTTCTGGTGCGCGGCGCCGAGGCTCGCGCCAGGCTGGTCACCCACATGATCGACAACAACAAGCCGAAGACCGCCGCCGCCCCGCTGTCGGCGATCCTTGCGGCCGACCTGAACTTCCACGAGAACCTGCCCAAGGTGTTCCCGCACGCCCCCGAGGCCAAGGAGTACTTCGCCGATCCGGATCAACGCGCCGAGTCCGCGCGCGCCAACACCTTGATCCAGATCGGCTACTTCATCCTCGGCATCCGAGCCGCAGGCTTGGCGGCGGGCCCGATGAACGGTTTCGACGGCCCCGGCTTGGACAAAGACTTCTTCCCGGACGGAGACCACACCGGCCTCGTCGTGGTCAATATCGGCAAGCCGGGCCCGGACGCGTGGTTCCCGCGTTCACCGCGACTGGACTACGACGAGGTGGTCAGCACGGTCTAGGGCGTCGGTGCGGGCGACCTGGCGTGTCACTCGCGGCCCCGCACGCCGGAGCGCCGTTTGTAGATCATGTGCGTGCCCCAGCCGCTCAGTGCGGCGGCGAGCGCCATGTAGCCCGTGTAGACGGCGATCAGGAGCAGGCCGTATTCGCGAACCCAGCCGCTCAACGAACCCGATGCGACAAGCCCGAGGAGCAGCAGCACGGCACCCACCACGACAGCGGGCACGCCCAGCGGCGCGAGGTCGTCGTCGACACCCGCCTGCTGCCGCGTCGAGGCGCGGTGACCGGGGCTCCAGCCGACGCCGCGCGCTGACCTGTCGTTGTGCGATGCATGGGCGTGCGATGGATGGGCGGAAACTCTGGTGACCATGGTGTCCTCCAGGCGGCCGTTGGTGTCGACCGGGTTTGCGATCCGGCGGCGAGAGCGTCGGTCGACGATCGCCTTCTCGGGGTATTCGGGTCGCCATGCCGCGGATGGAATCCATGGAATCCTCCGCCCGGCATCGCGATCGGTATCGAATCGGAGTCGGCTGGCGACCAACTGCCGATCAGTCTGCTTCGTACGCTACGGCTGGAATACGTTGCCCGCATCACACCCGGATCGGGCCCGTCTCCGATACCGGACCGTGACCTTTCGCGGCGATGCGGCCGCTGAGCGGGAGCGGTGGCCATCCTCGGGAGGACACAGCCGAACCCACGACGCAGCAAATTCATAGCCGCCGTTTATCGAATCGTTAGCAACGAGACTTCGCCAGAGGCAATCGAACGGATCGCGTTTCCGGCACGCGATCGGCTTCGAAGCTGCGGGCGCGTCGCCCGCCGGGACGCATAATCGGCTCACCGACGCGAGAAGGACCGCAACGATGCATGTGAAGAACATGAGCCTCGGGAGCCTATTGATCTTGGCCTGGTTGATCATCGGCCTGATCGCGGCAGGTCAACGCGATTATTTCGACAGCGGTCCGATCAACTGCGCCGGCTTCGGGTCGATCGCTCTGACGGTACTCGCCGGTCCACTCAATTACCTGGGCCTCAATCCCAAGGTCACCGATTGCAACGTGCCCCAGCCGAGCCCGTGACCTTCGAGTTCGACCGGGACCCGCGAGACGCCGCGACGGAGTCGCGGAACGATGGAGCCGGCCCGGGGCGGTGAGCGCGCCGCATTCGTTCGCGCGTGAGCATCGTCATCGGCCCGCGCCACACCCTCCCCGACCTCCGCCTGCTCGGCGCCCTCGATGTGCCGTTCGGGGCCTGCGAACACTCCGAGGTTGCGGATTCGCTGCTATTTGTGTGTTGTGGTGAGGTGACCAACACTTCCGGAGACGCGTATCCCCTCGCGGACACGATGACCACCACGGTCGCGGCGCACGACGGCGCGACAGTGCTGACGGTGGCCGGCGAGGTCGATCTGGCGACAGCCCCCGCGCTGGAGAACGCGATCGATGCCATTCTCAGCGGCAAACCCGCGGCCTTGATCATCGACCTCACCGCGGTCAGCTTCCTCGCCTCGGCGGGCATGGCGACGCTCGTGGCAGCCCACCAGCGCGCGGGCGCGACGACCGCGATCGCGGTCGTCGCCGAGGGACCGGCGACCAGCCGACAGCTCAAGATGACCAGCCTGGACCAGGTGTTCGCGCTGCATTCGACGCTGGACGCCGCGTTGGCGGCGCTCCGGCAGAGATGACCCCAGCCGCTGCCGCCGTCGCATCGATCGACGGCGGCAGCGGCATGTCTCACACCAGTTCGCGCAACTGCTCGATCAGCTTGACGCGCTCGGCCGCGGTCGCCGCCATCGGGACCACGTTCAACACCGTGACGCCCGCCTCTTTGAAAGCCGCGACCCGCTCCTTGACGTAGCCGGCCGGGCCGACCAGCGAGACGTCCCGGACCAGCTGGTCCGGGACCGCCTTGGTCGCGGCCTCCTTCTCCCCCGCCAGGTACAGCTCCTGGATGCGGTCCGCCTCGGCGCCGTAGCCGTACTTCGTCGCCAAGGCGTGGTAGAAGTTCTTGCCCTTGGCGCCCATGCCGCCGATGTAGAGCGCCAGATGCGGCTTCACGAACTCCAGCAGCGGCTCGACGTTGTCCCCGATGGCCAGCGCGGGCCCCGCGTACACGTCCAGCTCACCCAGGACGGGGTCACGCTTGGCCAGACCCGCGGCCAACGAGTCGCCCCACACCTGCTGCGCCTTCTCCGGCAGGAAGAAGATCGGCTGCCAGCCTTCGGCGATCTCGGCGGCCAACTCCACGTTCTTCGGGCCCAGCGCGGCCAGCAGCACCGGGACGCGCTCGCGCACCGGGTGGTTGATCAGCTTGAGCGGCTTGCCGAGGCCGGTGCCCTGCCCGGTGGGCAGCGGGATCTGGTAGTGCTTGCCCTGGTATTCCAGGCGCTCGCGCCGCCAGACCTTCCGGCAGATCTCCACCAGTTCCCTGGTGCGCCCGATCGGCGCGTCGTAGGGCACACCGTGGAAGCCCTCGATCACCTGCGGGCCCGAGGCGCCCAGCCCGAGCACGAAGCGCCCGTCGGAGACGAAGTCCAGACCCGCCGCGGTCATCGCGGTCAGGCTGGGGGTGCGGGTGTAGATCTGCAGGATGCCCGACGCCAGCTGCAAGCGGGTGGTCTTCGCGGCCAGGTAGCCGAGCGCGCTCACGGCGTCGAACGAGTACGCCTCGGGCACGAACACGACATCCAGGCCCGCCCGCTCGAGGTCGGCGACTTCGGCGGCCGCCTCTTTGAAGCCCCCCGAGTAGTTGATGCTCAATCCGATCCGCATGGCACTCAACATAACGGCGAGTAGGGTTCGGGCGCGCACCGGCCACGTGCGAACGCCGCGCAACGCGTGGTCGCGACCGAACGATCGGCGCCACGGGGTAGCGTTCTTCTGGTAGTCCGGTCCTCGCCGTAGAACGAAAGGCAATATCCCCGTGTCGCAGACCAGCACGTCGTCCACGGAAACTGCGCCGTCCTTCGGCGAGGTCACCCTCGCGCAGTATCTGAGCGATCTGGCCGCCAAGCTTCCCGCACCGGGCGGCGGCGCGGTGGCCGCATTACACGCCGCGCAGGCCGCCGCGCTGGTGGCGATGGTCGCGCGCTACACCACGCGCGCCAAGGATGCCGAGAACCGCCCCGTGGTCGACCGGATCATCGAGGCCGCCGACGAGGCCCGCGGCCGTGCTCTCGCGCTGGCCGACGCCGACGCCGCCGCGTTCACGGCCGTCGGCGCGGCCTACAAGCTGCCGAAGGAAACACCGGAGGACATCGCCGCCCGCACCGCCGCGATCAACGCGGCGCTGATCGAGGCCGCCCGCGTGCCCGCCGCGGTCATCGACGAGGCCGACGAGGTGTTGTCGCTGGCCGCGGAGCTGTTCCCGATCGGGAACCCGAACGTCGTCACCGACATCGGCGCGGCCGCCGCCGCGTGCCGCGCCGCCGCCACCACCTCACAGCTCAACATCGAGATCAACGTGGCGTCGCTGCCCGCCGCCGAGGGCGACCGGTTCGCCCCGGTCCTGATGCGGGTCGACGAACTCACCGCGCGGGCGGACGCCCTGCACGCCGACGTCGTACACGCCGTTCGTAAATAGCTCCGCGAGCGCCGCACCGGCAGTCGACTCGGGCGCTCAGGGCGGATTCCACGCGACCAGCACGATCTTGCCGCGCACTCGCCCGGCTTCGATGAGCCGGTGCGCCTGCGCCGCTTCGGAGAGCGGGAACACCCGGTCGATCGTCGCCTGTAGGTAACCGCGCTCGACCATCGTGGTGATCTCGCGCAGTGACATCCCGGAGGGCTCGACGTAGAAACGCTCGTAACGGGGGTCGGCTTCCGCGTCCGAGCCCTGGGTGTCGATCAGCCTGCCGTGCGGACGGAGCACCGGGAGCGAGCGAGATCCGTACTCGCCGCCCACCAAGTCCACCACGATGTCGACGTCGCGCGTCACGGACCCGAAATCGACCGCGGTGTAATCGATCACCTCGTCGGCGCCGAGCCCGCGCAGGTATCCGTGGTTGACCGCGCGCGCGGTGCCGATCACGAACGCCCCGCGATGCTTCGCGATCTGCACCGCCAGGTGCCCGACGCCTCCCGCCGCCGCGTGCACCAGCACGCGCTGCCCCGCGCCGAGCGCGGCCAGGGCCTGCCATGCGGTCAGCGCCGCCGTCGGCAGTGCGGCGGCCTGGACGAGGTCGATGTTGCTCGGCTTCGGCGCCAGCGTGTGCGCCTGCGCCACTACGTACTCCGCGTTGGCTCCGCCGAACACCATGCCGTACACCGGATCTCCGACCGCGAACCGGTCCACGCCGGGGCCGAGTTCGTCGACGACACCCGACACGTCGAGTCCCAGCGTCAGCGGTGGGTCGCCGAGTTCTCCGATCAGTCCGGCACGCACTTTCCAGTCGGCCGCGTTGACGCTGGTCGCGGCGACCCGCACCAGCACCTCTCCTGGGCCGGGCCGCGGCCGATCGACTTCGGCCACTTCGAGCACTTCCGGGCCGCCGAACGCGTACTGCCTGATTGCGAGCATGCACCGATTCTGCGGGCACCTGGTACCTTTTCGATAGAAGGCACCTTTCTGATATCGAGGTACCCGATGGATACTACCTACCCGATGGATACTGCCGGTGACCGGTCCAAGGCGGCCGGCCTGGTCGAGAGCTACTTGCACCACTGCCCCGCGCGGGAGGTACTGGCCGTCCTCGCCGACAAGTGGGTGATGCTGGTCCTGAGCGTCCTGCGTGACCACGAGGGGCCGATCCGCTTCAACGAGTTGCGCCGCCGCCTGGACGGCATCACCCAGAAGATGCTCACCCGAACGCTGCGCAACCTGGAGCGCGAAGGTTTGGCGCGCCGCGCGGTCTATCCCACGGTGCCGCCGCGAGTGGAGTACTCACTCACCGAACTCGGCAGGAGCATCGGCGCGATCAGTCATGCGATGGGCGTGTGGGCTGTCGAGCATCAGGACCAAATCCTCGCCGCGCGAGCGGAGTTCGACGCGCGAGCGGCGACCGAGCCGGAACCGCTGCCCGTCGGCACCTCCCGCTGACGGATCAGCGCACTCCGCGGCGCAGCCCCGTTTCGACCGCTCTCGAGCGGGTAAGCGGTCTGTGGTGGGCGTGCCCGATCACAACCGGACCGCGGGCCAGTTCTATCCGTGGCCGAGTTGATCATGTGGGCCTAGAATGTTCCTTGCCTACCACACCATCTCGAAGGGGTGGACGCCATGAGGAGCGCCATTCGGTACCTGTTCCTCGCGACCGTGATCGTGGCACTGGCCGCGTTCTGGTCGGGCGCGGCGGCAGCGACGATGATCGGAAAGCCATCTACATCTCCGGTGGCGGCGATCGGACCCGCGAAGGGCCAGGTGGTGGGCGTGGCTCATCCCGTGACCGTTCGTTTTGCCGCGCCTGTCACGGATCGCGCACAGACGGAACAATCCATCGATATCAGAACTACCCGGCCGCTGCCGGGCACTTTCGCGTGGACCGACGATCGCGAAGTGGTATGGACGCCGACCGGGTTCCTGCCCGCCGACGCAACCATCCTCGTCTCGGTCGGCGGAACGCGTACGGAATTCCGAACCAACGCAGGCGTTTTCGGTGACGCTGACATGTCGGCGCATACGTTCACGGTCACCGTCGGCGGCACGGTCGTGCGGACCATGCCCGCCTCCATGGGCAAGCCGGGGTACGAAACGCCGACCGGCACCTGGCCGGTTCTGGAGAAGTTCCGTTCGATCGTGTTCGACTCCCGCACCATCGGCATTCCGCTGAGCTCGCCGGAGGGCTACATCATCAACGGTGAGTTCGCCGAACGCCTCACCTGGGGCGGCGTTTTCATCCACTCGGCCCCATGGTCGGTGGATCAGCAAGGTTACGCGAACGTCAGTCACGGCTGCATCAACCTCGCCCGCGACGACGCCGAATGGGTCTATCACACGATCGGCATCGGCGACCCGGTCGTCACGCACTGGTGAGTGCCGCCCTCCACCCGGTAGCGTCGGACGACATATCCGATGGGAGGGCCACTGCGTGCGCGAGTTTCCGATCCCCCCGCCGCGTGACGCGGCAGAGGCGGAGTTCCAAAACCTCTGGGGAGCGTGGGCATTGGTCACGCCGACCGATGTCGGCGAGATCCTCGGCGACATCGCCGCCCCATGGTGGGTCGCCGGGGGCTGGGCGATCGACGCCTTCACCGGAACCCGGCGGGAACACAGCGATATCGACGTCGCGATGTTCCGCGCCGATCTGCCCGCTCTGCGCACCGCGGCACGAGACCGCCTGCACATCTGGTCGGCGGGACCGGACGGCATTCGTCCCGTCGACGACCGCTTCCCCGACGTGGCCGACAGCGCCGACCAGGTCTGGTTGCGGGCCGACGCACGGTCACCGTGGCTGATCGACCTCTTGCTCAATCCCGGCCAGGACGGGGCATGGGTCAACCGGCGCGATCGGTCCATGATCGCACCGCTCGACGAAGTGACCTGGATCGCCGACGACGGCGTCCGGTACCTTCACCCCGAGTTCGTTCTGATCTTCAAGGCCAAGCAGGCCAGACCGAAGGACCGCGCTGATCTCGAGCGGACCTGGCCGAAGCTGAACGCCGCCCAGCGCGCCACGATCCGGACGTACGTGTCCGACAACTATCCGCAACACGAATGGCTGACTCTGTTGCGGTAGCGCCGACTTCGAAACTCCCCTACGACCAAGGGAAGCCACTCACGCGCGCTGCGGCGCTGCTCGCTGCCGCCACGGCAACAGCAGCGAGGTAGTCAGCAGTCCGACAGCGGCGAGCGCGATGGCGACGCGAACACTGGTCATGGCGGCGATGACTCCGCCGAGGGCGATGAAGGCGGGCTGGAAGCATTTGGCGCTGACCGACCATGCGGTACCGACGCGAGCCATGTGGGTGTCGACGGTGTGACTCATGCGGTAGGTGGCGAAGACCGGGTTGAACACTCCGGCGCACAGCAGCAGAAGAGTCTCCGCGGCGATGATCATGAGCAATCCGAGGACGCCGGGACCCGCGAGCAGCAGCAGCCCGAGCCAACAGGTGCGCAAGGTGCCGGAGCCGAGCAGGACCGCTCGGGGACCGAGCCGGCTCACCAGTCCCGGTGCGCAGAGAGATCCCAGCAAGCCGCCGACCGTGGGGATACCGAGCGCCAGCCCGTACTGCCAGGGCGAGAAGCCGAGATCGCGCAGCATGAGTAGCGCGACCAGCGGGCTGGTGAGCATGAGGGCACCACCGAAGAACATGCCGTTCCAGAACAGCCGGTTGAGCATCGGTTCGCCGAAGATGTAGGACCACCCGACGCGGAGTTCGTCGAACCACCGCCTGCGCGCGCGAGCGAATTCCGCGGGAATGGTGGCTTCCTCGGTTCGTAGGCCACGCAATCCCAGCGCGGCGAGCACATAGCTGGCGGCGTCGAGCGCGATCGTGATCGTGGCGCCGAACATCGAGATCAACGCGCCGCCGACCGGCACCCCGATCATGGAAGTCGTCCAGAACGTCGTCTCGACGCGCGCGTTGGCGCGGACCAGGAGAGACGCGGGCACAATCGATTTCAGGTAAGCGCCGTTGGCGGCGTTGAACACTATCCCGCACGCTGTCTGAACCATGACCACCACACACAACTGGATGTAGGTCAGCACATCCAACCAGGTCGCGAGGGGAACACTCGCCAACACGGTGCACGAGGCCAGGCACGTGGCGATCATCACCGGGCGCTTGCGACGGAATTCGATGAACGATCCCAAGGGCAGCGCGATCGCCGCCGCGGCGATACCCGAGAGGGCAGCCATCGACGCCACTTGCAGATCCGACGCCTGCACGACAAGTATCGCCACCAACGGCATCGCGCCCATGCCGAGTGCGCTACCGAACTGATCGACCGTCAGCGAACCCCATAAACGACGGAAATCCGTGGACAACGGCGCCGAAGTGGTTTTGAATCGGCGTGCTGCGGCAAGAGGCACCGGGTCACCCTAGAACGGCGGCATGCCTTTCGGGCACGACCAGGCACTCATAGCGTCCACGCGGCAGACCGGCGCGGGTCGCTCGCGAGGGGGCGGGCACGTGGTGCGGCGTCCGGGGGTGTGCCCGATCGACCTACCGCGCAGTATCCTCCGGGGAGCGTGACGGCTCAATTGTGAAGGTGGCAGGGCGTTCCCGCATCGTGGCGATGCGGATAACCTGACGGGGACCTGATGAAGGGCGGGGCAATGGATCGACCGGAGATGAGCGCGCGACCCGGCTATGACCGCGGAAATCCGTACGGCGCCGGGGGGCCGGGACAAGCGCCCGCGGCAGGCGAGGAGTATCGCGGCGAGTGGTCCACGTGGATGGATCAAGCGCCCGCCGGTGCTCCGCTGCCCGATCCCGCCCCGACACCGGAGCCCGATCCGGACCGGTACGAGGATGAATTCGCGGGCCTGATCGACCGCTCCCCCGCGCCTCGTCCGACCCGGCGGTGGGCGGTACCCGCGCTCGGCACGCTCGGTGTCGCCGCGCTGGGCTTCGCGGCCTATATGCAGTTCGGGACCGGCGGCTCCGACCCGCAGGCCGCCGCACCGGCGCCGTCCGTTCAGGTCACCGCCCCTGCGACACCGGGCGCTCAGTGCCCCGCCGAGCGGGTCGGCAACCGGATCCAGGGCAGCGGCGTAGGCGGTTTCGATTCCGGGCCCGCGGTGATCTTCGCCTTCCAGCACGCCTATTACGTGAACCGGTCCGGCGAGCAGGTGCGCTCCACCACCACCACCGATGCCGCCGTCCAGACGGCCGACGCCATCCAGCGCGGCATCGACACCATCCCGGCGGGAACCACCCACTGCGTGGCGATCACGCCGGGGGCGTTCGCCGGTCAATACATCGTGGTCGTGACCGAACATCGCCCCGGGCAGCAACCGATCATCTACAACCCACAGCTCGTCACCACCACCAAAGACGGCGACCGCACCCTGATCAGCGCCATCACGCGCGCGTGAGAATACCCATCACGCGCGCGTGAGGAAGTGCTCTGCGCGCGCGGAGCGCTCGCTCAGCGCGATTCGGCCGCGATGACCACGTGGCGCATGAGCAGCGATGTGGTGACCGGGCCGACGCCGCCGGGGACGGGGCTGAGCGCGGCGGCCTTGCCGCGCACCGAGTCCGCGTCCACATCGCCGACGATCTTGCCGTCGGGGGCCTCGTTGGTGCCGACGTCGATGACCACCGCGCCCTCGCGGACGTGCTTGCCGGAGATCAGGCCGATGCGGCCCGCCGCGGCGACGACCACGTCGGCGGCGGCGGTGACGGCAGCCAGGTCGGCGGTGCGGGAATGGCACACCGTGACGGTCGCGTCCTTCGCCAGCAGTAGCTGAGCCAGCGGCTTCCCGACGACGTTCGAGCGGCCGACGACCGCCACGTGGCGGCCCGCGAGCGGGATCTCGTGGTGTTCGAGCAGTTCGACCACGGCCTCGGAGGTGGCGGGAACGAAACCGTCCAGCCCGGCCGCGAGCAGGCCGAGCGACAGCGGACTCACGCCGTCGACGTCCTTGGACGCGACGATCGCCGAACTCACGTCGTCCAGTGTGACGCCCGCAGGAAGGGGGGTCTGCAGCATGATCGCGTCGGCGGCGGCGTCCGCACCGCGCGCGGTCAGTTCGGCGCGAATCTCCGCCACACCGGCTTCCGGGCCGAGATCGACCGTGTCGCAAGCGATTCCGAGCCGTTCGGCGGCCTTGCGGAGCGAGTTGACATACCAGGCGCTCGCCGGGTCGTCGTTCGCCACGATCAGGGCGAGGCGCGGGGTGGTGCCGCCGTCGGTGAGCGCGGCGGCGCGGGCCTTGGTATCGGCGTTGACGGCGGCGGCGAGTTCCTTGCCGGACAGCGAAACGGTATCCACGTTGACACAGCCTAACGGGCGCGGCCGGACGAATTCCTCCGCCGCCCGCATCGAGTCGTGCAAATAAATAGCAACCACACGGCGGTCCGACAGGATGGGGCCGTCGCATGACCGAGTGAAGGCCGGGCAGCCTTCTGCGACGACATTTGACGACCCCTTCGCAAATTGCCGGATAACGGGCGAATTCGCCCGTATCGTAATCCGTGCTTGCCCCAGCTAACTGCTAGCACGTGCCAACCCGTTCTTCGGCGGAAAGGTGACGACTGTAGTGATGATCTCGAGGCATTGGAAACTTCTCGTCGCGGCGTCGTTCGCCGCGTTCTCGCTCACCGGCCTGGCGGGTGTCCCCGCGCACGCCGTACCGGACACGAACGCCCTGTACAACTCCGCCCAGCACCACTTCGCCAACGGCGACGACGCCGCGGGCCGCGCCGACTTGCGCAACCTGATCGGCGCCGATCCCGGGGACGCCGAAGCGCTCGCCCTGCAGGCGATCTGGTCCGACTACGCCGGTGACCTGCCCGCGCTCCTGGACGCCATGGCACGGCTGCACGCGGTGGACCCGGAGCTCGCGCAGGGCACCGACAACGTGCTCGGCGCCGTCCGCGCCGCGGTGGGCACCCTGCCGAATCCCTTGCCCGCGCTGGCGGGACCGCAGACCGGCATCGTCGTGCTCGGCTACGGCCTGCTGCCGGACGGGGCCCTGCGCCCGGAACTGGTGAACCGGCTCACCGCGGCGTGGTTGCAGTCCATCGTCGCGCCGCTCTCGCCGATCGTGGTCACCGGAGGGAATCCGCAGAACGGCATCACCGAGGCCGAGGCGATGCGTCACTGGCTGGTCGCCCACGGCGTGCCGCCGACGCGCATCCACGTGGAGAGCCGCGCGGGCTCGACCGTGCAGAACGCCCTGTTCAGCACCAGGCTGCTGCGCGATGTCGGTGCGACGAGCGCGATCGTGGTCACCTCGCCCAATCACATCCGCCGTGCCGTGGCGGATTTCATCGTGGCGGGCACCAGGGTCGTCGGCGCGACGACCTCGCTCGAACAACTGGTCTCGCAGCTACCGCCGCCCGGCAGGCCTGCGCAGCGCGGCATCTATCTCGACGCCACCCGCACATTCCAGCTCAGCACGGCACGCTGACCTGCCGAGCGATCGGGATGCGCGGCCACGGCCACCGGTCCCGATCGCCCTGGGAAAACCGTTGGCGGGATCGGTTGGGCGCGCGGCAGGATGGCCGGGTGAGGTCAGCCGGCAATAACGACGTGGTGGCCCGGCTCCGTGCGGCGGGCTGCGTGTTCGCCGAGGATGAGGCCCGGCTGCTCACCGAGGCTGCCGCGGAGACCGGTGTGGCACTCGAATCGCTCGTCGCCCAGCGCGTCACCGGCAGCCCGCTGGAGCACCTGCTGGGCTGGGCGGAGTTCCGCGGGGTGCGGGTCGCGGTATCTCCCGGAGTTTTCGTGCCGAGGCAGCGCACCGCGTTCCTCGTCGACCGAGCGGTCGAGCTGATCCACGCCAGGGCCGGGCACACGGTGGTAGTCGATCTGTGCTGCGGCTCCGGAGCGCTCGGGCTCGCGGCGGCGACGAGCGCGGCCGCCGAGAGCCGTCCGGTCACGCTGGCGGCCTCCGACATCGATCCGATCGCGGTCGAGTGCGCCCGCACGAATCTCACGCCGCTCGGCGCACCGGTCTACGAAGGGGATCTCTTCGAGCCTCTGCCGGAGGAGTTGCGCGGTTGCATCGACATCCTGCTGTGCAACACCCCGTACGTCCCGTCGGAGATGATCGCGCGGATGCCGCCGGAGGCCCGCGACCACGAACCCCGCACGGCCCTCGACGGCGGCCCGGACGGGCTCGACGTCTTCCGCCGGGTCGCGGCCGAGGCCGCCGACTGGCTGTCGCCCGGCGGGCACCTGCTCGTCGAGTCCAGCGAAAATCAGGCGCCGATCGCCCTCGCCGTTCTGGCCGAGCACGGTCTAGACGGACTGGTCGCGGAGTCGGAAGAGCACTACGCCACGGTGGTCATCGGCAGCCGCCCCCGTTGACGACGGCGCCGCCCTGCTCGGCCTCGATCCTGCGGCGGCCGCGACCCCGCCGGATCGAACCCTGCTACTTCTTGCGGCCGGTGAACTGGTCCATCGAGTGGTAGACGCCGACCGTGTCGAGGAACAGGTCGCGCAGCTTGATCGGCAGCAGTCCGGAGAGCGCTTTGTTCAGTCGCGAGGTCCACGGCAGCACGACCAGCGGCGTGCCGTTCTTCATCTCGCGCCACGAGGTGTCGACCACCTTGTGCTGTTCCAGGATCGGGGTGAAGAGAAATCCCTTGGCGCCCTCGAACATTCCGGTGTTGATGTAGGTCGGGCAGACCGTGGTGACCTTGACGTGTTCGTGGCCTGCTTGTTCCAGTTCGATGCGTACCGAGTCCGACCAGCCCAGCGCCGCCCACTTGGAGGCGGCGTACACGCTCATGCGCGGGTTGGACACCAGACCCGCCGAGGACGCGATGGTCAGCACCCGCGCCTCGGTGGCGCCTGCGACCATGGCGGGCAGGAACTCCAGCGTGACGTACATCGGGGCGAGCGAGTTGATCGCCATCGTCTTGTCGATGTCGGCGCGGTCGCCGGTCTCCCAGAAGTAGCTGTTACCGCGCACGATGCCCGCGTTGTTGACCAGGACGTCGATGCCGCCGACCTGCTCACGAACGGATGCCGCCGCCTCCGTGATCGCCTCGGGCGATGCCACGTCGACCACGTGGTGATGCACGGCGCTGCCGCGGCCGGTCAGCTCGGCGGCGGTGTCCTTCAGGGCGGCCTCGTTGATGTCCCACAGCACCACCGCGGCGGCGCCTTCGCGCACCGCGCGCTCGGCGAACAGCTTGCCCAGGCCCATCGCGGCTCCCGTGACCAGAACCCTCTTGCCCGCAACCGTGTCCAGTTTCATCCGTACTGCTTCCTGATCCGTGAGTCGTGGGAGTTACTTCTGCCGAAGCGTTTTCATGACGCCGAAGTACAGCGTCATCGTCTTGGCCCATACCGCTTCGGACATGCCGGGCAGCGGTGCGATCGGCAGCATCCGCTGCACCGCGATGGTCTGGGTGTCGATGTACTTGAGCAGGCCCTCGGGACCGTGCCTGCGTCCGGTGCCGGAGATGCCGAGCCCGCCCGACGGCGCGTCCGCGCTGCCCCACGCGGCGATGAAGCCCTCGTTGACGTTCACCGAGCCCGCGTCGATCCGCGCCGCCACCGCGCGCCCGCGGCTGGTGTCCTTGGTCCAGACGCTGGCGTTGAGGCCGTAGGCGGTGTCGTTGGCCTGGTCGACGGCTTCGTCGTCGCTGCTCACGCGGTAGATGGAGACGACGGGGCCGAAGGTTTCCTCCCGGTGGACCGTCATGCCCGGCCGCACTCCGGCCAGCACGGTCGGCTCGTAGAAGTACGGCCCGAGGTCCGGGCGCGCGCGGCCGCCGGCCAGTACCGTGGCGCCCTTGGCCACCGCGTCGTTCACATGCGCGATCACCGTGTCGAGCTGGCGCTGGAAGGTCAGCGATCCCATGTCGCTGCCGTAGTCCAGACCGCCGCCGAGCCGGATGGCGTCGACGTGCCCGACGAACTCGGCGACGAAGCGGTCGTACACGCTGTCGTGCACGTAGATCCGCTCCATCGACTCGCACAGCTGCCCTGCCGAGGCGAAGCAGGCCCGGATGGCGATCTTGGCCGCGCGCGAGACGTCCGCGTCGGCGAGCACCAGCAGCGGATTCTTGCCGCCGAGTTCGAGCGAGTATCCGATCAGCCGCTCACCCGCCTGCTGGGCGATGGTCCGTCCGGTCGCGCTGGAGCCGGTGTAGTCGACGTAGTCGGCGCGGGCGATCACCTCGCCGCCGATCACCGAGCCACGGCCCAGCACCGCCTGCCAGAGCCCGCGCGGCAATCCGGCGCGCACGGCGGCGTCGATGGCCCACAGCGCGGTGAGCGCGGTCTGGTTGTCCGGGCGTGCCACCACCGCGTTGCCCGCGACGAGGGCGGGCAGCGCGTCGGAGGCGGCCAGGGCCAGCGGGTAGTTCCACGGTGAGATCACCGCGACCACGCCCTTGGGCCGGTGCCGCACGTCGACCTGGGTGAGCACGGGAAGCACGCCGCGCGGTTTGCGCGTGGCCAGCAGCCGGGCGGCCACCGAGGCGTAGTACCTGGCGTTCACGGCCACGTCGCCGACCTCGTCGAAGGCGTGCGCCCGAGCCTTGCCCGTCTCGGTCTGCACGATGTCGAGGATGGCGTCCTGCTCGGCGAGCACGATGTCGTGGAACCGGCGCAGCACGGCGACCCGCTCCCGGACCGGACGGCGCGCCCACTCGCGCTGCGCCTGCCGCGCGGTGGCGAACGCGGTCTCGATGTCTTCGGCGGAGGACTGCGGCAGGTCGATGATCTTCGCGCCGGTCGCGGGGGCGAACACCTCGACAGCGGGCGCGCCGCCCGCGACGGCGTGCGCGAGCAACGGCTGCACCAGCGACGAGGGCAGCGCGTCGGCGGTTGCCGGCTGCGAGGTGGTCGTCATGGGCGGTCCTCTCGAGGACGTGGGCTACGCCGCAGGCGCGCCTCATTAAATGAACAGTGGTGTTAGATTAATGTTCATGTCACTCCTCGTGTCAAGCTGTTCGTCGTGGCGCACAGATATTCCGGGGGCCGCGTTGTGAGGCGGCACGATGTCGGCTGAGTCCACGACCGCGCGGCGCGGAAGACCGCCGCAGACACAGGAGCAGGCCGAAGAGGTCCGCGCCCGGATCGTGCTCGCGACCGCGGAGGTGTTCACCCGAACCGGATCACGAGGGCTGAGCGTCGCGCAGATCATCGAGCAGGCGGGTTTGGCCCGGCCGACTTTCTACCGGTATTTCGGCAACGCGCACGAACCGCTGCTGGCGGTGCTCGACACCTCCAACGAGGGGCTCGTCGGCGGTATCCGCACGGCGCTGACCGGCACCGACGAGCCGGTCGAGCTGGGCATCCGGCTGATCGACGCCTACCTGGACTGGGCGCGCGGGCACGGCCCCATGCTGCGGCCGCTGTTCGCCGAGCTGCACGATCCCGGCTCGCCGGTGTCGGCGTACCGGGAGCGCGCGCTCGACGACATCCGCGCCCTGGTGCGCGAGACGTTCACCGAGCTGGGCCGCCCGGTGCCGAGTCCGCTCGATCTGGACGCCGCGCTGCACCTGTGCGAGTACGTGGTCTACCGGATCTCCGCGGGCACCGCGCCCGGCGCCGAACCGGACGCGGAAACCGTCGCGGCGGCGCGCCTGACGATGATCCGGGTGCTGCTCACCACGCTCGGCACACGGGTCGATCTGGAGTACGCGTTGACGCTGCCCACGATTTTTCCCGCCGAGCCGTAGACCGGCCCGCCCGCGTCAGCGCGGTATCGGCGTGACGGGATTGCTGTCGATGACGCGCTGCTCCACTCGGTGGATCAGATCGTGCACGCGCGGGTCGCGCGCCAGCCTGCTGTCCAGCACCACATTGATCACGCCGCGCAGCAGCGCGTAGGGCTCCCACTGCGGCGGCGCGATGGTACGCGGCGCGCGGCGGGCGATGCCGTCGGCGATGGATTCCGCCGCGTCGCGCACGGAGATGCGCACGTTGAGCGGCCACGGCAGCAACGCGCCCAGGTCTGCGCCCAACTCGTCCTCGTCGAGGGTGCCGTGGGTCATCGCGGTGTCGACGATGCCGAAGTACGCCACACCCGCGGTGGCCCCGACCGCGGCCAGCTCGACCCGCAGCGCCCGCCCGAACTGCTCGACCGCGGCTTTGCTCACCATGTAGGGCGAACCGCCCATGCCGGGCGCGAACGCCGCGGCGGAGGAGACCACCACGACGTGCCCCTTGGCCGCGACGATGTCGTCCAGCGCCGGATGCACGGTGTTGAACACCCCGGTCACATTGATCCCGATGACACGATCGAAGTCACCCGGATTCATCGTCCGGATCGTCGCGGGCTCGGGCACCACTCCCGCATTGGCTACGACCACATCGATCCGTCCGAACTGTCGGCGCACCCGAGAGACGGCTTCGCGCATTCCGATTCGATCGGAGACGTCCGCGCGCACCACCAGCGCGCGGTCCCCCATGGAACGCCCGACGGTCGCGGCGGCGGCTTCGTCGATATCGATCAGCGCCACCGAAGCGCCCGAGGCGTAGAGCTTTTCGGCCAGCGCCCGGCCGATGCCGGTGCCCGCGCCGGTGATCACCACCACCCGATCGCGGACGTCCAGCCGGTTCTCGGCGGGCGGGGGGGACAGCAGCTGACGCAGCAGGTCGACGACCACGGCGCTCACCCCGCCCGCAGCCGGTAGGACTCCGGATCGAATCGTCTTGTGCGCCGCCGGTATTCGAAACTCCAGTTCGGGTACAGGCCCGCGTTGCCGCCGTCGGCGGTCTGGTAGTAGCTGCGGCAGCCGCCGGTCAGCCAGGCGGTGTCGCGGCTGCGCTCGGCCACCTCGTCGAGAAAGGCGCGCTGCACCTCCTCGCGCACATCGATCCGCTGGATGTTCCGCGCACGCATGGTGGTCACGGCATCGACGATATAGCGCACCTGCGCCTCGATCATATAGATCGCGGACTGATTGCCCGCCGCACCGAACGGCCCGAGGGTGCAGAAGAAGTTCGGGAAGCCCGCCATGGTCGTGCCGAGGTAGCTGCTCGGCCGCTCGCGGTACCGGTCGCCGATCGACTGCCCGCCCTGTCCGTGCACCCGGTCGAAAACCGCGGGCGGCACGCCGAATCCGGTGCCCCAGATGATCGTGTCCACCGCATGCTCGGCGCCGTCGGCGGTGACGACGGACCGGGCGCGGATCTCCCGGATGCCTTCGGTGACGACCTCGACGTTCGGTCGGGTCAGAGCCGGATAGTAGGCGTCGGAGAAGATCGCTCGCTTGCACCCGATCACGTAGTCGGGGGTGAGTTTGCGGCGCAGCGCCGGATCGCGCACCTGACGTAGCAGCTGCAGCCTCCCGAGCGCCTCGTACGGATGCCGGAACCGCTTGTCCACGAAGCCGACCAGGCCGAACCCTTCGATTCCGGTGTAGTACAGACCACGGATCGCTTTGCCGAGCACGGGCATCCGGCGCAGCAGCGCGCGTTCGGCGGACAGCGTGCGGCGATCCAGCCGCGACACGATCCAGGGCGCCGAACGCTGGAACACCGTCAGCTTGCCGACCACCGGCTGGATCTCGGGAATGAACTGCACGGCGGAGGCGCCCGTTCCGATCACCGCGACGCGCTCCCCGGTGAGATCGTGCTCATGATCCCAGTGCAGCGAATGGAATCGAGTCCCTTCGAAGGTGTCCGCGCCGGGCACCCGCGGGATCTGGGCCTCGCTGAACGGCCCGACGGCGGAAACGAGCACGTCCGCGGTCAGATCACCGCGACTGGTGTGAAGCCGCCACAGCGTGGCCGCGTCGTCCCAGCGCGCCTCGAGCAACTCGACCCCGAACCGCATGTGCCGCAACACGTCGTTGCGCGACGCGACCGACCGGAGATAATCGAGAATCTCCTGCTGCGTGCCGTAGGTGCGCGACCAATTCGGATTGGGCGCGAAGGAATACGAATACAGATGCGAGGGCACATCGCAGGCGCAGCCCGGATAGGTGTTCGCCCGCCAGGTGCCACCGAGATCACCCGCGCGCTCGAGCAGCAGGAAATCATCGATCCCCGCCTCGCGCAGCGATACCGCCAGACCGATTCCGGCTATGCCCGCACCGATCACGGCGATCGGCACGTGCTCCGGATCCGCAGCTTCGGTCATGTCTTCCTCCCACCCGCGGGCGCCGTTGCCCGCCGAGTTCACAGATCCAATTCGAGTTCGCCGCCGCGCGCCCGGGAGACGCAGGTCAGCATCGCCTCCGCGCGCTCGGATTCGAGCAGCGACCGGCCCCGATGGTCCACCGCGCCGGCGAGCACCCGGGTCTTGCAGGTGCCGCAGAATCCCTGCTGACAGGAATAGGCCACCCCGGGCAGCACCCGCCGGATCGCGCTGAGCGCGGACTCGCCGGCGGCGACCTCCACGTCGAACCCACTGCGATGCAACCTGATCCGGAACGGCTCGCCGTCCCGCACGGGCAGCGGCGAGAACCGCTCGGTGTGCAGCGAGGCCGTCGGCTCGTGCAGGGCGAGCACCGCACGCGCGGCCTCGGCCAGCGGCGGCGGCCCGCAGACATACACCGCCGCGCCGGGCGGCGTCTGCTCGAAGATCATCCGCGCGTCGGGCACGCCGAACTCGTCGTCCGGCCGCACCACCACGTCACCGCCGGTGTAGCGGGCCAAGTCGTACAGGAACGGCATGCGCGAGCGGGCCCGGCCCAGATACATCAGCCGCCACGGCACTCCGGCGCGCTCGGCCGCGGCGACCATGGGCAGGATCGGGGTGATCCCGATGCCGCCCGCGACGAACAGGTAGCACGGCGCCGCGACGAAGGGGAACGCGTTGCGCGGACCGCGTAGGCCGAGCCGGTCACCCACCCGCAGATCCCGATGGATCTCCGCGGAGCCGCCCTCGCCGTCGGCGATGAGGCGCACGGCGATGCGATAGAACCCACGGTCGGCGGGATCGTTGGTGAGCGAATACTGACGCTGGCGACCCGAGGGCAAGAAGACGTCGAGGTGCGCGCCGGGCGTCCACGCGGGCAGCGGACCGCCCTCCGGGCGGCGCAACCACAAGCTGACCACCCCGTCGGCCTCGTGCCCGATCCGGTCGACCACCACCTCGAAGTCGAAGCCGCTGCGCCGTACCGGACGCGGTCGCGAAAGCAGCCGCGCGGCATCGCCTTCGACGAACAGGCGCTTGTAGGCGTCGGCCGCCGAACCGATCAACCGCAGCGCGGCGCCGGGCTCGAACCGCTCCCCGACGGCGGTCACGCGTTCGCCGCCCGTGCCGCGGGCGACTGCGCGAGGTAGCGCAGCGCGTTGTCCATCGGGCCGAGCTGCGAGGGGTGGAAGCCCGGTCGCAGATAGCGCGGGATCTCGGTGAGGAACGTGGTGAAGCTCGGTACCACACCGCGTACCGACGCGCTGGCCAGCTGGAGCGGCCAGAATCGTCCCTTGTGCTTCGACGGGTCCTTGTGGAACAGATAGCCGCCGGAGATGACGAACAGCACGAGCAAACCCCCGCTCGCGATGAGCGCCTGCCTCGCTTTGCGGGCGTATCCGCCGTCGACGTGCATGTACGCGTCGTAGACGACGCTGCGGTGCTCGACCTCCTCGGCGCCGTGCCAGCGGATCAGGTCGAGCATCGCCGGATGCATGCCCTTGGCTTCGAGTTTGTCGTTGGTCAGCAGCCACTCGCCGATCACCGCGGTGTAGTGCTCCATGCCCGCGAACAGCGCCAGCCGCTCGCACAGCCACTCCCGCTTGGCCCGCCCGCTCAGTCCGTGGTCGCCGAGTACCCGGTCGACCAGCCAGGTCACCCGGTCGACCATCGGGCCGACGTCGAGGCCGAGCCGCTCCAGTTGCTCGCGCGCCTTCTCGTGCGAGCTGGCGTGCATGGATTCCTGGCCGATGAAGCCGCGGACTTCCTCGCGCAGCCGCTCGTCGTCGATCAGCGGTAGCGCTTCGGCCAGCGCCTGCGCCATCGCGCGCTCGCCTTCGGGCAGCACCAGGTGCATCACATTGATGATGTGGGTGGCCATCGCCTCGCCGGGGATGTAGTGCATCGGCACCGTGGCGAAGTCGAACTCCACGGCTCGCGCGTTGATGGCGTGAGTCTGGTCGGCGTATACGGCAGAGCCCATCTCGCACCCCTCGTAGTCGATCGGTGTCCTCGCAATGTATTGGTGACATCACATGCTGTCAACATCACATGATGTCAATTCGATCGCTATGAGAGGATGACGCCATGGACGAAGCCGACGGGTCGATTCCGGGCATGCGCCGCTGGCGCGGGCAATCCCCCGCCGATCGCGTCGCCGCCCGCCGGGAGCAGTTGATCGAGGCGTGCACCGAGCTGATGTCGACCGTCGGCGCCGCCGAGACGTCCATGCGCGGAGTCTGCCGCCAGGCCGGACTGACCGAGCGCTACTTCTACGAGAGCTTCCAGAACCTGGACACGCTGCTGACGACGGTACTGGACACGGTGGTCCTCGGCGCGCGCGACCGACTGCTCGACGAGTTGCCCAACGCGCCCATCGAACGAGACGAGATGTTCCGCCACATGGTCGCCGTCTTCAGCGACTATCTGCTGGAGGACCGCCGCCGCGGGCGGATCATGTTCATCGAGTCGCAGGCCACTCCGGTGCTGATGCCACGCGCCAACGAACTCATCGGCTTGTTCACCGCGCCGATCGCGCTGACCATCAGCGCGGGCGACTACACCCAACCGGTCCCCGACGAGCACGACTACGCGCTGAACGCCAGCGCCATCTTCGGCGCGCTGGCCTACCTCTATCGCCCCTGGCTCGACGGCGAGATCCCCGTCTCGCGGGAGCGTTTCGACGCGCACGCCGCCGACGTCATCGAGCGGATCGCCACGGCGCGCTCCTCGCTGAGCACCGAGGCCTAGTCGCGGGCGCCGGGCGCCTGCTCGAACCGCATGACCCGGTCCGCGATCCGGCCGTAACGCAACGTGACCAGATCGCGCAGATAGTTCATGCGAAGCCGCCACGGCGCCCGATCACCCTGCACCGGAAACAGGTTCGCGGCGCGCAGGACATAACCGGGAGTGAAACCGCCGAACAGCGACTCGGCGCCCACCGACGGGTCGCGGACGGGTACGCACCGCGCATATCCGTGTTCGTCCATGTGTTTCAGCAGCCGGACGACGTACTCCGAGACCAGGTCCGCCTTCAGCGTCCAGGAGGCGTTCGGATAGCCGACGACGAAGGCGAAGTTCGGTACGCCGGACAGCATCATCGCCTTGTAGGCCATCCGCTCCGACAGCGCCACCGGCGAGCCGTCCACCACGAGCTCGACGCCCCCGAAGGCTTGTAGATTCAAACCGGTCGCGGTGACGACGATGTCGGCGTCCAAGCTGGCGCCGGAAGCCAATCGCAGACCGCGCTCGGTGAAGGTCTCGATCCGGTCGGTGACCACGTCGAGCAGGCCGTGGCGGATGGCGCGGAAGAAGTCGCCGTCGGGCGCGAGGCACAGCCGCTGGTCCCACGGGTTGTACCGGGGCGTGAAATGGGTGTCGATGTCGAAGCCCGCGGGCAGCCAGCGCTGCTGCCAGCCGCGGATGCGCTTGCGCGTTCCCGCGGGATCGCGCCTGCTGAGCTGGTAGAACGCGGTGGAGATCGCGATGTACTCGGCGCGGGCGAGCGCATATGCGACCCGCGCGGGCAGGAAACGGCGCGCCGTGAGCGCCAAGCGATCGCGTGCGGGCGCGGAGATGATGTAGCTCGGGCTGCGCTGCAGCATGGTCACCCGCGCGCCTCCCGCGGTGAGCGCGGGAGCGAGCGTGACGGCGGTGGCGCCGCTACCGATGACGACCACCCGCTTACCCGCGCAGTCGAGGTGCTGCGGCCAGAACTGGGGATGCACGATGGGGCCTGCGAAGCGCTCGGAGCCGGCGAAGCCGGGCGAGTACCCCGTGTCGTAGCGGTAGTACCCGGCGCACGAGAACAGGAATCCCGCTGTGAACGTGACGGTTTCGCCGGTGTCGGTGCGCTCCGCGCGCACGGACCAGAGGTTGTCGGCGCTCGACCATTCCGCGCCGACCACCCGATGGTGGAAGCGGATCCGGCGCTCGATGCCGTATTCGGCCGCGGTCTCGCGCAGGTAGGCGAGGATGTCATCCCCCTGGGCGATCGACTCCTCGCCCAGCCACGGCTTGAACCGGTAGCCGAGGGTGTACATGTCGGAGTCGGAGCGAATGCCGGGGTAGCGGAACAGGTCCCACGTGCCGCCCAGGGTGGCCCGGCTCTCCAGGAGCAGGTAGGTCCGCTGGGGCAACGCCCGGCTCAGATGACAGGCCGCGCCGATGCCCGAGAGACCGGCGCCGACGATGAGGACGTCGACATGCTCCACACCGGTCGCCATAACCTCTTCCTTCGATCGCCGACGAACGTCCGGGCACACCGCAGGCGCTGCACCCGCCTGCCCTGAGCCTATCGGGCCAGGTAAAAGGTTCGAGACACGCATCTCGGACAAGCCACCGAGGTTGTGTGTTCCCTTACCCCGCAACAGGTTCGGTGAGCGCGCGGGAGGGACACAGGCGCGATACCGACCGGTCACACGCTCCCCGGTCGTAGTGAACTCACTCACATCCACCGAGGGAGCCGTCCCGGCGGCCACTCACGAATTGCCACCATCCGGCAATAGCCGATCGGTAGCGGTTCCGAAAGCGTCGCATTCGTCCACACCGAGCCCCCTACCTGGCGAGGAACCCGAAAAGCGGCGACAAACCGAAACGGGGAATCACATCGCAATACTGCGAACGCCATAGCCAGCCGATCACCAGTTGGTGATACCTCACGAAACAGGTACCGCCGGAGGTGATTTCCGTCTCAGACGCACGGCCCGCAAGCGCTATAGCCATTTGTTGTTACTGTCGGGTAGTGTTCAATGCACCGACGATCAGAGTCGATCCGGAACCGTATCTCTCAACGATTTCAGGAGCGCTCGTGTCTCCCCATTCTCGTTTCGAATCCATCGGCGCATATCTGCCCTCGAATGTGGTCACCACCGAGGAGTTGCTGTCCCGAATGAAGGAGCCCCCTTCGTTCGATCTGGAGAAAATCACCGGCGTCCATGAACGCCGAGTACGCGACACTCGACCGGAAAGTTACGAAGATTCGTTCACGCTGGCCATGAAGGCCGTCGAGGACTGTCTGTCCAGGTCACAGTACGGTCCAGAAGATATCGACGTGATCATCTCCACCTCGATCTCGCGTGGCAAGCATGGCACCCGCATGTATATGGAGCCCTCGTTCGCGATGTCGATAAGCCGACTTATCGGCGCTAAGAACGCCATTGCATTCGATATTTCCAATGCATGCGCAGGAATGCTCACCGGCACCTACATCCTGGACCGGATGATCCGATCCGGAGCCGTCCGGAACGGACTCGTGGTCAGCGGCGAGGCGATTACCGAAATTGCCGACACCGCGGTCCGCGAGATTTCCGAGAAATACGATCCGCAGTTCGCGGCGCTGACCGTCGGCGACTCCGGATGTGCGATCGTGCTGGACGAAGCCATCGATGAAAACGATGTCATCCACTACATCGAGATGATGACCGCCGCGGAATACTCGCACCTGTGCCTCGGCATGCCGAGCGACAAATCCCAGGGCGTCGCGATGTACACCGACAACCGCAGGATGCACAACGAGGACCGCTTCCTGCTCGGCACCAATACCCAGCGCAAATTCCTCGAGGCGCGGGGCAAGACCTTCGCCGACGAGAAGTTCGACTACGTCATCCACCACCAGTTCGGCGCCGCCGCCATTCCGTGGATGAACGCCATCGCCGAACGAGAGTTCGGCAGCCCGATGCCGCCGGATCTGCGAGTCATCGAGAAGTACGGAAACACTTCCACCACTTCGCATTTCATCGTCCTGCACGATCAGCTGAGCGAGCAGAACATCCCCGCGGGGTCGAAGCTGCTGCTGGTACCCGCGGCCTCCGGCATCGTCACCGGGTTCGTGTCCACCACCATCTCGTCGCTGAAGGTCTGAGGTCGGTCATGAGCGTGCGCATCAAGTCCACCGGTATCAGCCGGTCCGACGACACCTACAGCATCGTCGAGCACACCGCCCGCGCCGCCAGGCAGAGTCTGGAGCGCGCCGGAATCCGTTCCGATCAAGTCGGCCTACTGATCAACGCGGGCATCTTCCGCGACTCGAATACCGTCGAACCGGCGGTGTCGGCGCTGATCCAGAAGGCGGCCGGTATCGGCTTGGAATACGCCAAAGACGACCCGAGGACCTTCTCGTTCGATCTGATGAACGGGGCGGTCAGTGTCCTCAACGCGGTCCAGGTGGCCACCTCGGTGCTGGAGACCGGTAGCGCCGAGCACGTGCTCATCGTGTCCGGCGACACTCATCCGTCGATGACCCGCTCGGTCGCCGACGACGAGTTCCCCTACTCCACCTGCGGCGCGGCGCTGCTGCTCGAGCGCACCGACGAACCGGACGGCTTCGGCACGGTGCATACCGTGAAGGGCGAGGGAACGCCGGCGGTCGAGGGGTATCTCGACATCTCGACGATGGGCGCCCGCGGCCGCAGTCTGATCACCGTGGAACGGGAGCCCGGCTTCGAGGACCGCCTGCTGGAGGTGGCGTTCGACGCCGCGCGCCAAGCGCTCGCCGGGTCGGACCACGCCGCGCTGAGCGAGATCGCGTTGATCGCGTCGACGCCGAGCCCGGAGTTCCCCAAGAAGCTGGCCGCCGCCCTCGGCATCGACCAGCGTTCGGTCCGCGTTCCGGATCTGCGGGATGGCGACCCGCACACCGCGGCGCTCACCGCGGCGTACGACTCGGCGATCACGGACGATGGCCTCGCCGAGTACCGGCAGGTGCTGTTCGTCGCGGCGGGCGCGGGTCCGGCGGCCGCGGCGGTGCTGTACCGGTTGCCTGTGTTCGCCGGGGCGCCTGCGTGACAACGGGAACATATCGGCAGGCCATCGATCGGTTTCGTGCGGTCGTCCGCACCGATCCCAACCGTGTGGCGGTTCGCTACGCGCACGGGGTCGGCCCCGATGGCCTGCCGGCCTACCGGCATCTCACGTATCGCGAGCTGGGTCTGTGGTCGGAAACGATCGCGGGACGGCTGTCCGCGGCGGGTGTCGGCACCGGAACGCGCACGATCGTGCTGGTGCTACCGAGCCCGGAGCTGTACGCGATCCTGTTCGGGCTGCTCCAGATCGGCGCGGTGCCGGTGGTGATCGACCCGGGCATGGGCGTGCGAAAGATGTTGCGCTGCCTGCGCGCCGTGGATGCCGAGGCGTTCATCGGCATCCCGCAGGCGCACGCGCTGCGGGTGCTGTTCCGGCCCAGTCTCCGCACTGTCCGTACCGCGGTCACGGTCGGCAGACGGTGGTTCTGGCGGGGCGAGTCGCTGCGGGCATGGGGCCGGACACCGACGGGTCCGGTGCAGCCCGGCCGCCCGGCCACCGACGAGGACCTGTCGCTGATCGCGTTCACCACCGGCAGCACGGGACCGGCCAAAGCCGTGCAGATGACCTACGGAAACCTGGCCGCGATGGTGGACCAGGTGCACATGGCGCGGGGGGAGATCACGCCGGAGGCATCGCTGATCACCCTTCCGCTGGTCGGCGTGCTCGACCTGCTGCTCGGCTCGCGATGTGTGCTGCCTCCGCTGATCCCGAGCAAGGTCGGCGCGACCGATCCCGCGCACGTGGTCGACGCGATCCAGAAGTTCGGCGTGCGAACCATGTTCGCCTCCCCCGCCGTGCTGATCCCGCTGCTCGAGCACCTGCGTGCGCACCCGGTCGCGCTGACCTCGCTGGACAGTATCTATTCCGGCGGAGCTCCGGTCCCGGACTGGTGCATCGCGGGGCTGCGCGAGGTGCTCGACGAGGACACGAACGTCGTCACCGGGTACGGATCCACCGAAGCGCTGCCGATGTCCACCATCGAATCCCGCGAACTGCTGGACGGACCGGTCGAGCGGGCACACCACGGCGAGGGCACCTGCGTCGGCAGGCCTGCCTACCAGGTGCAGGCGCGGATCGTGGCGATCACCGACGAGCCGATTCCGACCATGGCTCGGGCCGAGGAACTGGCCGGCGAGCTGGAAAGCACCCGCGGCATCGGCGAACTCGTCGTCGCCGGGCCGAACGTCAGCACCAGGTACTACTGGCCGGAGCAGGCGAACACGCTGGGCAAGATCGTCGACGGCGATCGGATCTGGCACCGTACCGGCGATCTCGCATGGATCGATGAGCAGGGCCGGATCTGGTTCTGCGGACGCAAGAGCCAGCGAGTGATCACCGCGCACGGACCGATGTTCACCGTTCAGGTCGAGCAGGTGTTCAACACCGTCGCGGGCGTGGCCCGTACCGCTCTGGTCGGGATCGGCCCGCGTGGGGCACAGCGGCCGGTGCTCTGCGTCGAAGTGAAGTCGGGCGCCGACCCGGACATCGTCGAACCCGCGCTGCGGGCCCACGGCGCACGGTTCGACCTCACCAGGACGATCGCCGACTTCCTGGTCCATCCGTCCTTCCCGGTCGATATCCGGCACAACGCCAAGATCGGGCGCGAACGACTCGCGGTGTGGGCCGCCGAACGGCTCGGAACGGACGCATAACAAATGAAAACGACTCTATTTCGGGCGATTCCCGTCATCGGGTGGCTGTATTTGGCCGGCGGCGCGCTGGCCGCGGCAACCGACCGTGTCCCGGACAGCCGGCTCTTGCGCACGGTGTGGTGGATCGACGCGTTCCTCAGCATCGTTGTGCACGCGGCCCAGATTCCGGCGGCCCTGCGTGCCGCCGAGGGCTCGGGCCGCGGCCGGTGGGAGACCGCGGTGTTGACGCAGATCTTCGGCTTGACCTGGTGGCGAACCCAGCCCGGCGAGGAGAAAGTGCAATGAGCAAAATACTGGTAACCGGCGCGTCCGGATTTCTGGGCGGGGCGCTGGTGCGCAGGCTCGTACGGGACGGCGAGCACGACGTGTCGATCCTGGTGCGCCGCACCAGCAACCTGGCCGACCTGCGCGACGACATCGACAAGATCGAGCTGATCTACGGCGATCTGACCGACCCCGCCTCGCTCGATGAGGCGACCCGCGGCGTCGACATCGTGTTCCACAGCGCGGCGCGGGTGGACGAGCGTGGCACCAGGGAACAGTTCTGGAACGAGAACGTCCGGGCCACCGAACGGCTGCTCGACGCGGCCCGCCGAGGCGGAGCAGGACGGTTCGTGTTCATCTCCAGCCCGAGCGCGATGATGGACTACTACGGCGGCGACCAGGTCGACGTCGATGAATCGGTGCCGTATCCGCGGCGCTACCTGAACCTGTACTCGGAGACCAAAGCCGCGGCCGAACGAGCCGTCCTGGCCGCCGACGGCCCGGGATTCCGCACCTGTGCCCTGCGCCCACGGGCGATCTGGGGCGCGGGCGACCGGTCCGGTCCGATCGTGCGGATGCTCGGCCGCGCCGGTATGGGGAAACTGCCGGACCTGTCCTTCGGCCGCACCGTCTACGCCTCGCTCTGCCACGTCGACAACATCGTCGACGCCTGTGTGCAGGCGGCGGGCTCGGACGCGGTGGGCGGCAAGGCGTACTTCGTCGCCGATGCCGAGAAGACGGATGTCTGGGGCTTCCTCGGCGAGGTCGCCACCCGGCTCGGGTACCGGCCACCGACCAGGAAACCCAACCCCACGGTGATCAACGCAGCGGTCCGGGTCGTCGAGACGATTTGGCGCATCCCCGCCGTCGCGACCCGCTGGTCGCCGCCGCTGTCGCGCTACGCCGTCGCGCTGCTGTCCCGCAGCGCCACCTACGACACCACCGCCGCCGCACGAGATTTCGGCTACCGGCCGGTCGTGGACCGCGACCGCGGACTGGCCGACCTCCTGGCGTGGCTGGAAACCCAGGGCGGAGCGGTCGAGCTCACCCGGAATCTGCGCTGAACACCCCACCGGTACCGGAGGCCAGCATGAGCAACGCCACCGTCTTCCGCAGGAAGATCACCCCGACCGAACGTCTGTACTTCTTCACGCGCGCGGTGACTCCACCGTTCGTCATGCACTTGGCCGTCCACGGCGACGGCAGCCTGGATCCTGCGGCGTTGCAGCGGGCCGTCGACGTGGCTTCGGCGGCCAACCCTGGTACGCGCTTGGTCCGCGACGGCGAGCACTGGGTGGACTGTGGTCTGGCCGCCACCGTGCGCCATGTGCCCGGCTGGTCGCTGAACTACGCCGCGCTGGAGAACGACGCGGTGCTGAACACACCGATCGGTCCCACGCCGGACCGCACCACCGAAGTGCTGCTGCTCACCGGCGAACAGACCACCATCGTGTTCCGCGCCTTCCACGGCGTGATGGACGGGATGGGCCTGCGCCTGTGGGTCGACGACATCTTCCGCGTGCTGCGCGGATACCCGCCGCTCGGCGCAGCCGATCCCATCGCCGACGCCGAACTCGTGGCGCGGATCGGCGCGCCGGGTAAACCGACACCGGTGCTACCCACCTTCAAGGCGGCGACCGGGCGCGGACGCCAGAACCGGGCTGCCGCGCGCTGGCTGTTGCGCCACCGAACGATCGACGCGACCGGTAAGGGCATCGTCGCGCGGGTGGCGGCGATCCTGGCCGCGGAGTCGGGAGCGAAATCGCGCTTCATGATTCCGGTCGACCTCCGCAGGCACGACCCTGTGCTGCGCTCCACCGCCAACCTGGCGCTGCCGCTGTTCCTCGACGTCACACCCGGCGAGAACTGGGAGACGATCAGCGGACGGATGCGCAGCGGGCTGCGGGAGCGCAGGGAACTGAACCAGCTCGACAATGGCAGGCTGTCGAAATTCCCACCCGGCGTGATCCGCGGGGTGCTGCGGACGAGCAACTGGCTCGGAGCACGACTGAACCGGAACATGGTGTCGGCCACCGTGTCCCACATGGGCGCGTTCGATCTGGACGAGATGGCGGTGCCGGGCTGGACACCCACCGACGTGCGGCTGCTGCCTCAGCACAGCGGCGCGATGCCGCTGCTGTTCGTCTTGGCCGAAGTGGGCGGGAGGCTGGAGCTGACCGTCTCCTGCCGCAACGGCGCTGGTATCGAGGTCCGGTTGGAGGCGCTGCTGGACAAGATCGCCGCGCGACTGGAGGCCGAGCTCGCGGCGCCCGAGGTGGTCGCGCGATGACCGGCCCGATCCGCGTCGTCCTCGCCCGGCCCCGCATCGTGCTCGCCGTCGTGGCCGGAGTGATGCTGCTGGCCGGTTCGCTCGGCCTCGGAGCATCCGACAAAGTCACCGCAGCCGGATTCGTCGATCCCGGAAGCGAATCGGCGCGGGTGGACGAGTTGGTGAGCGAGCACTTCGGCCCGCAGAATCCCGACGTGGTCGTGCGGTACGCCGCACCGGAGGGTCAGACGGTCGACGACATCGGCCCCCGCGTCCAAGAGACCCTGGCCCGTATCGACCCGGCCATGCTGCAACGACCCATCGAGACCTATTGGAACGCCGGGTTCGCGCGTAGGCAGTTCCTGCGGTCGGCGGACAATCGGCACGCTCTGGCGGTGGTGTACCTCGCCGGTGACGCCAACCAGCGCGTCAGCGCGTATCCGGACATCGAACCCCAGCTCCGGGTTCCGGGTATCGTCACCGATCTGTCCGGCTACAGCGCGATCTCCACCGAGATCAACGAGCAGTCCCGGAGCGATCTGATCCGGGCCGAATCCCTCTCGCTGCCATTGACCTTGGTGATCCTGGTGGCGGTGTTCGGCGGATTCGTCGCCGCGTCCTTCCCGGTGGTGGTCGGCGGCCTGACGGTGCTCGGCGCCATGGGCGCGATCCGCGTGCTCGCCGAGGTCACCGAGGTGAGCACATTCGCGGTGAACGTCGCCTCGCTGCTCGGGCTGGGCATGGCCATCGACTACGGGCTGTTCCTGGTCACCCGGTTCCGTGAGGAGGTCGCCGCCGGGCACGACACGAAGACCGCGATCACCCGCACCTACGCGACGGCCGGCCGCACGGTCGCGTTCTCGGCACTACTGCTGATCTGCGCGTTCGCAGGCACGTTCGTCTTTCCGCAGGCGGTGCTGCGGTCTCTCGGCATCGGCGCGATCACCGCGGTGGCGCTGGCGGCCGCGCTCTCGCTCACCGTGCTGCCCGCCCTGCTGGCGCTGTTCGGCGCGCGCATCGGCGCGGCGCGGGCCACCGATCGCGCCGAGCGGTTCTGGGGACGCCTGGTCGACCGCGTGCTGCGCAGGCCGGGTCTGGTGACCGTGGTCGTCGGCGCCGTCCTGCTGGTGCTGGCGGCTCCGCTGGCCGGACTGCGGCTCGGCGACATCGATCATCGCGCGCTGCCCGAGGGCAACGAGATGCGCACCGTCGTCGAGGAACTCACCGCGCAGTTTCCGGCCGCGGGTAGCGGGGTCACCGCCGTGCTGCACGGAGTGCACGGGCCACCGCAGTCCGCCGCCGTCGACGCGACCGTGTCCGCACTCGGCGACGTCGAGGGGGTACGGCAGGTGGTGCAAGTGGGTCGCGCGGAGGACTTCGTGGTTTTCCACGCGTTCCTGAGCAGCACCGACCGCACCGAAGCGGCGGGCGACACCGTTCGTGGCATCCGCGAACTGACTCCACCGGAGGGCACCGCCCTGTGGATCGGCGGCGATACGGCGGCGACCGTCGACAGCGTGCGCTCGATCGTCGCGCGGATGCCGTTGATGATCCTCGTCATGGTCGCGGCGACGATAGTGCTGCTGTTCGCGGCGTTCCACTCGATCGTGTTGCCGCTCAAGGCCGTCGCCATGGCGTTCCTGAGTTTGGCAGCCACGTTCGGTGTGCTCACGTGGATCTTCTGCGGCGGGCATCTGTCCGGCCTGCTCGGCGTGAGCACCGGACCGATCACCGCGGGCATGCTGGTGCTGATCATCGCGGTCGTCTTCGGGCTCTCCACCGACTACGAGGTCTTCCTGCTGTCCCGCATGGTCGAGGCGCACGACGCGGGCGCCGACACCGCCGCGGCGGTGCGGGCCGGGACGGTCAAGACCGCCCGCGTGATCACCGCCGCGGCAACCCTGCTGGTGATCGTCACCGGAGCGTTCACCCTGTCCCCGCTCACCCCCATGCGCTTCCTCGGCCTCGGCATGATCATCGCCCTCGTCGTGGACGCGACCCTCGTCCGGATGCTCCTGGTCCCCGCGCTGGTCCAACTGATGGGCCCCGCCAACTGGTGGTCGCCGCGCCGCCCCCGCATCATCCCCACCACCGTCCAGGAACGCACACCCACCCCCACCTGACTCACCCGAGTGGCACATGGCCGAGAGGTCCGCTCGGACTTCGCCTCGACCATGTGCCACTCGCCGGTCCGGAGCTAGGCGACCAGTTCCAGGAGGCCGCGCGGATCCCAGGGCATGGGGCCGGTCGGGAAGGTGAGGCGGATAAGGCGGTGGGGCGGGTCCGCGTCGAAGTGTGCCACCGCGGGTGGGAGGAACCCGCCGAGCACCTTTTCCAGCATCGTGTTCAGTCCGGACAACCGCGGCCGCAGCCGGACCTGCCAGCTGGTGATGCGCCCCGCCGGTACCTCGACGACGGTGCGCTGCTCCACTTTCGCACCGAGCGGGACGTGCACCGAGAAGGCCAGCCACAGATCCACGCACTCTTCGGCGCCCTCGGCGAAGTCCAAGCCGCGCAGCAGCGTCAGGCCACCGGCCAGCGGCATCACGTTGGCCGGAAAGGGCGCGATCCCGCCGCCGAACTGCAGATGGGCGGTGCCGATGAAGTTCGCTTCCTCGCGGGTGACCACCGTTGTGCCCGAGCGGGTTTCGGCGCGATAGTGCTCGGCCCGCAGCCGGTCTCCGGAGCGCTGGAACCGCTGCTCGATGGTCATCGCGAAATTCCCGTGTCCCAGACCCGCCTCGAGGATCGAGCGGTAGCCGTCGCCGTCGTGGGCGACCACGCTGATCAGGTCGAGCTTCGGCGGCCGATCGGCGATGGTGACGCTGTAGACGGACTTCTCCCCGTCGGGGATTCCCGGATCACGAAATGCGGTGTGCACATGTCCTCCTCACAGTGTGGCCTCGGCCGCCGCCGCGAACACCGCTTCGAGCGTGGCCACATAGCGTTCGACGGAGCCGTGCGCCACCGGTGTGTCCGGGTAGATGACGCTCAGCGTGGTTTCCGACGCGAGCCGGTTGATCCAGATCAGTACCTGCTCGGACGCGGCGCGATTGGCGTACAGCCCGCACGACGCCAGGTCGAACAGCTCGTTGCCGAGCAGCTCTCGGGCGTCCACGTACGAGATCATGGGCGTGGACCAGCCCGGTTCCAGGTCGAGATCGGAGTCGGCGGGCAGCAGTTCCACCACGCGCTGGAACGAGGTGGGGGCCAGGCGCAGGCCGTTCTCGTAGGCGCGCTGCGCGATGGCCGCGGCTCGCGCGAAGGTCGTGGTGGCGCCGATCGGGAAGGCCACCGGCAGCAACGTCACGTACCAGCCGACCGACGCGCGTTCCGCGGCGGTGCTTCGGGTGCTGACGGGCGTCATGCCGAAGTAGTAGTCGCTATCGATGAGTTCGCGCTCCGTCAGCGCCGCCGCGGCGAAGATGCCCCCGACGAACTCGGCGCCGTTGGCGCGGCAGACCCGCTCGAACCGTTGCGCGGTGTGCTCGTCGAACAACGTGACCGTGCGGTGAGCGCTGCGGTTGTACACATCGGTGCGCCTGCCCAGATCCAGCGGGAAGGAGGGCAGTCGGCCGTCGTTCCCGCGGATCAGCTCCAGCCACTTCCGCACGCCGGGCGAGGCGAGGGTCATCCGGCCCGTGTACTCCCGCTCGGCGGTGCAGTAGTCGAGGTAGCTGGCCGTGGGGGCCAGCATGCCGACGTCTTCCCACACCTCGCGCAGATACAGCAGTGCGAGGTCGAATCCGGACAGGTACTGGCCGAATCCGTCGGTGTGCAGATGGTCGACCGCCAGGTAGACGGTGGTCGAATCGTCGCGTTCGATCGCCCCGAAGGTGAAGCAGTCCCAGTCGAAGGGCCCGGGCGTCGTCTTCTGGACATGATCGCGGACGGCCCTGGCCTCGTCGACGCGGCCGTAGTCGATCGGCACGAATTCGACGTCCTCCGCCGGCACGAGGTGCCGCTCGAGCGTGCCGGTCGAGTCGACCCTGAACCAGGTCCGAAACGTGTCGTGGCGCAGCAGGAACGCGTTGACCGCACGCGTCATCGCGGCCAGGTCGAGGTCGCCGGTCGGGATCTCCGCGGTGACCAGGCACAGACCGGAGTACCGGAAATCCGCTCGAGCGTGCCGATCGGCGAGCCGAAGATACTGCTCCTGCTGGTGTGAGGGCGGGGCCGGGTGAACCGGCGCCCGCCGGGCGCGCGCCACCGACTCCGGTGACGCCGCCCAGCTGACCAATCGGCCGGGTCCCGGCTCCCATTCATCGATCAGCCCGAAACTGACCACGGTGATACCTCGTTTCGACGACGACGACGGCGGTCGGTCACGGCCTGGCCTCGGCCCCTGCCAGCGCCAGGACCGGTTCGGCCGCCGCACCGTTCGAATCCGCCCGCTCGGTCGGCGGCACAGCCGGGTCCGGAACCGACTGCGTCTGACCGGAATCCGCGGCCAAGATCAGCTCGGCCACCTTCGGGCCCGCCTGCTCCAAGCTGAACGACCGGCCCATCTGCAGCGACATCAGGTCGATACCGAGGGTCTTGGTGACCCGCGCACCGAGCTCGACCGCCATCAGCGAATCCAGCCCGAGTTCCGGCACCGGAACGGTCATATCGATGGACTCCACCGGCACGCCCATGACGACGGCGAGTTCCTCGGCCATCTTGCGGGCGACGAAGGCCCCGCGCTTGCTCTCCTCGATCGCGGCCACCTCGGCCCGCAGCCGGGCCAGTTCGGAGGTGTCCTTGGCGGAGGCCTGCGCGAGCGCGGTCGTGCGGCCGGTGCGGGTCAGCTGCGGGAAGGTACCGGTCAGCTTGGCCCAGTCGGTCGGGATGATCGCCGCGCGAGCGACGCCGAGGCGCAGCGTCTGCTCCAGGTAGGCGGTGGCGTCGGCCATGTCGATCGGGTCGAAGCCCACCAGATCGAGG
This sequence comes from Nocardia abscessus, assembly GCF_015477775.1. Lineage (GTDB taxonomy): Bacteria > Actinomycetota > Actinomycetes > Mycobacteriales > Mycobacteriaceae > Nocardia > Nocardia abscessus_A. Next base: position 68,231 of record NZ_JADLQO010000002.1, read on the forward strand.
TATTTGAGGGCCGTCTCGTCGGCGGCCATGCCGCCCGTGGCACCCGAGAGGTGACCCCAGCCGACGCACAGCGCCCGCTCGCCCGCCCGGGACCATTCCTCGGCCAGCGACTCCACCGCCACGTTGGCCGCGCAGTAGTTGTACTGACCGTAGATGCCGTACATCGAACCGCCCGAGGAGCACAGCACGAACATGTCCAACCGGATTCCGGCGTCGGCCACGGCTCGATGCAGCACCCGGGCGCCGTGCACCTTCGGGCGGTACACCTTGTCCAGCTCCTCGAACCGCATTGCGGCCAAGCGGTTGTCGGCGACGGAACCCGCCGCGTGGAACACCCCGCGCAGCGGATGCTCGGCGCTGTGGGACCGCGTGACGATCGCGGCGACAGCCTCCGGGTCGGTCACGTCGGCACGCTCCTCGACCACCTCGACGCCGACCGTTCGCCACGCCTCGAGCTGCCTGCGCGCCTCTTCGGTGCTCGCACCGCCACGGCCCAGCAGGACCAGCCGCCGCGCCCCGCGCAGCACCAGCCAGCGCCCGATGGCCATGCCGAACCCACCGAACCCGCCGGTGACGAGATAGGTCGCGGTGCTGTCGATCTCGAGCTCGGGCAGGTAGGGCCGCACCGCGGGCGTGGGCGAATCCATGCGCAGCGCGATCCGGGCGAGCCCGGTCGAGCGGATGGTCTCCTCGAAGGCCTTGGCCACCTCGTCGCTCTCGAACAGCTTGTAGGGCAGCGGCTGGTAGGTGCCCGCGAGCACCTTCTCGTAGACCCGCTGCAGCAGCCGGGCCAGCCGCTGCGCGTCGACGGCGACCAGGCGGTCCAGGTCCATCGAGAAGTACGCCAGGTTCTTGTCGAAGTTGGCCATCTCGAGCAGTCCGCCGGTGTAGATGTCGGCCTTGCCGACCTCGACGATGCGCCCGAATTCCGCGACGGCGTTGAAGTTCTGGCGCAGGATCTCCCCCGGCGCGCTGCTGAGCACGACCTCGACGCCCTTGCCGCCGGTCAGCTCCAGTACGTCGTCGACGAAGTTGAGCGAGCGCGAGTCGATCGCGTGATCGGCGCCGAGGGCGAGCACGTGGGCGCGGCGCTCGTCGGTGCTCGCCGTGCCGATGATGCGTGCCCCGCGGTCCTTGGCCACCTGGATCGCGGCCGTGCCGACGCCGCCCGCGGCGCCGTGGATCAGCACCGTCTCGCCCGGTTCCAGCCGGGCCAGATCCAGCAGCGCGTACTCGGCCGTGCCGAAAGCGATGGTGCTGGTGCAGTATCCGGGATCGGCGTCGGCAGGCAGCGGGATCGTCAGCTGCCGGTCGACGACGACATAGCGCTGCATCATGCCCTTGGCGGCCACCGCGACCAGCTCGCCCACCGCGAGGTCGGTGATCCCGTCGCCCACCCGCACCACTTCGCCGACGCCCTCCATCCCGGGCACGGTGCCGAAATAGGTCGGCGCGAGCTCTCGCTCGCCGAGCAGGCCGATGACCTTGAGTGGATCCTTGTAATTGAGGCCGATGATCTTCATCCGCACTTCGACCTGGCCCGGTCCCGGCTCGGGCCGCGGGCACTGCCGCCACGCCAACGCCGACAGCATCCGGGTGCGGGGCAGCTCCAACGTGAAGTTGGTCTCCGGGTCGGTCAGCGGTTCGGCGGTGTCGAGGGCGTCGAGGCGCTCCTGCAGCGGCTTGGTCACCAGCGGAACCCAGCGCCGGCCACCGCGCAGCACGACCTCATCGAGGTTGTCGTTCCAGAACGCGCCCGGCACGGCCAGCTCCGCGAGCAGACCGGCGATCTCGGTGTCGGGTTCCACGTCGATCAGCCGCCAGCGCAGCGCCGACTGCTCGTTGAGCAGCACCCGGCGCGCACCGGCCAGCGCGGCGTGCTTCGAGTTCGGCGGGATCGGGCTGTCCGGCAGCGCGAACGCCCGCTCGGTCACCAGGGTGGCATGACACCAGCCGTCACCGAAGACGCTCTTGGGCCCCTGTTCGGTGGTCTCGGGATGGACGAACTCGTCGAGCGTGACCGCGATCCGCTCCAGTGTCCATAGATCGGCGACATCGTCCTCGACGGTCCCCGCGACCACGCAGACGTGCAGCCGGTCGGTGCCCTCCGCCTTGGCGGCCGCCAGTGTCGCGGCCAGGTCGGAGGCGAGTTCGCGGTCCACCGTCGCGGCCACGTAGAGCCGGGAGCCCGGGAGGGCGGCGGCCAGTTGCCCCGCCCGGCGGCAGTCGCCGCCGAGCGCGACGATCACGGTGGTCACCGAATCCTGCGGCAGCGCCGCAGGATCGAGGGGATCGCGCTGTTCCAACGTCTCGGCGTAGTAGAAGTCGACCATTCGATGCAGCGGGTCCTGGCCCGGCGCGAGCGCACCGATCTGCAGGCCGCTCAACCGCATCACGAGGTTTCGTTCGTCGTCGAGCAGATCCACGTCGGCGCGCAGCCGGGCCCGGGGATCGCGCCGCGCGATCACGGTGATCCGCTCGGGCAGTGGTGCGACCAGCCGCACCGCCGCGACGCCGACCGGCACCAGCGTGCCCTCGTCGATCCGGGCATCGGCGAACAGCAGGGCCGCGGACTGCATCGCGGCATCGACCACCGCGGGATGCGCGAGGTGTCCGGAGTCCGCGGCGATGGTGCCGTCCACGGTGGCGACCACCGCGTCCGCGCCGACGCGTACGGAGGTGACGCGGCGGAAGGCCGGACCGTACTGCAGCCCCGCGGCGGCCAGTCCGGTGTAGAACATCTGCGGGTCGACGTCGAGACCGACGTCGAGGGTGGGAACCGCGACCTTCGATGGCTTGTGGCTGCCGGTCAGCGTGCGGCCGAACGCGTGCACCGTCCAGGCCGTCCCCGTCGCCGAGCGCGATCGGATCATGAAACGGCCGCTGGCCTCCTCGATGGTCAGCGCCACCAGCGGCACGTCCGGTGCGCCCATGATCAGCGGCGCCACGAACCGGACCTGCTCCAGCGCGACGCGTTCGACTCCGAGACGCGCGGCCGTGGCACTCAGCGCGGCATCCAGGTACGCCGCGCCCGGCATGATCTTGATGCCGTTGACCACATGGTCGGCCAGCCACGGCAGCAGCTCGGTGCCGACCTGCAGCAGCCAATCCGGCCTGCCCTCGACGTCGGGATCGCCGAGCATGGCGTAGGCCCCGGGGGTACCCAACCGCGCCTGCTCGAACAGCGGCAACGCCGCATGCAGCCGGGTCCGCTGCCACGGATAACGCGGCAGCGGCACGTGGGGGGTGGCGGGGTGCCGCGCCGGGAACAGCTCGTCGAGGTCGAGTACGCCCGCGGCGTAGAGCCCGATGAGGGTGCGGCGGATGCTCTCCGAATCCGGCTGCTTGCGATCCAGTGTCGCCACCGTCGTGCCGCTGACGTCCGCGCCCAGCAGAGCCTCGCGGATGTTGCCAGACAGCACCGGGTGCGGGCCGACCTCCAGGAAGACCCGGCTGTCCGCGCCGATCAGCTTCGTGACCGCGTCGGCGAACCGGACGGGCTCCCGCACGTTCGCGCACCAGTATCCGGCGTCCCAGTCGGGGCCGAGCACCGGCTCGCCGGTGACCGAGGAATACAGCGGTACCCTCGGCGCCGTCGGCTCGAGTCCGGCCAGCGCCTCGCGCAGCTCGTCCAGGATGGGGTCCATCAACCGGCTGTGGTACGGCACCTCGACGCGCAGCCGACGCGCGAAGGTACCGTCCTCGGTGAGCTTTTCGGCGATCTCGTCCAAGCGGTCGACGTCACCGGACAGGGTCAGCGAGCTCGCGCTGTTGATCGCGGCGACATCCACCCTCGGGTCGTCGCCGACGAGCTCGCGGGCCTGCTCGAGCGACATCCCGACCGCGAGCATGCCGCCCGAACCGGCGGTACTCGCCTGCAACCGGGCCCGGTGATAGGCCACGAGCACCGCGTCGCGTAGCGACAGCATGCCGCTCACGTAGGCCGCCGACACCTCACCGACGCTGTGCCCCAGCACGGCCGCGGGCCGGATGCCGTACTCGGCGAGTTCGCGCACCAGCGCCACCTGCACGAGGAAGTTGGCCGGCTGCGCCACCTCGGTGCTGGTGACCCGTGACTGCGCCTCGGGCCGCAGCAGCTCCTCGATGATCGACCAACCCGCGATCGCGCGGAACTCCGCGTCGACCTCCGCGGCCACGTCGGCGAAAACACCTTCGCCGCTCAGTGATTCGCGGGCCATCCCCCACCACTGCGGACCCATGCCGGAGAACACGAACACCGGTTCCGCGGTCCGCGCCACGATCGTCCGTACGGCGTCGCGGCCTTCTCCCGCGGCGAACCGGCGCAGATCCCGCAGCAGGTCGGCGGTATCGCCGACGAGCATGCCCGTGCGGTACTGATGGTGCGCCATGCGGGTCCAGGCGGCCTCGGCCAGCCGATCCGGGTCGGCGCCCGCGGTGATCAGATCGCCGAACCGGGCGGCCAGCGCGCGAGCCGCTGCGGTGCTGCGCGCCGAGATCGGCAGGACGCCGAAATGTCTCGGAGGCGAATCGGTCCGGGCGGCGACCTGCCGGAACTCCTGCAGGATGGTGTGGGCGTTGGTGCCGCCGTAGCCGAAGCCGTTGACCGCGATCGTCATCGGCTCGGCGTCCTCGGGCAGCGCCTCCGCTTCCAACTGGACGTGCAGTCCCAACTCGTCGAACGGTATGTCGGGATTGGGTTTGTCGAGCCAGCCCTGCGGCGGGATGGTGCGATGGTGGATCGCCAGCGCCGACTTGATCACGCTCGCGATACCGGCCGCGGCCTCGGTGTGACCGAGTGTCGACTTCACCGAGCCGACGCCGAGCGAGCGCGTGCGCCCCGCCGGCGCGCCGAACACCCGGCCGAGCGCGCGCAACTCGACGGGATCGCCGACCAGCGTGCCGGTGCCGTGCGCCTCGACGTAGGTGATCGCCTCCGGCGCGAGCCCCGAGCGCCTGCATACCGAACGGGCCAAAGCTTCTTGGGATTCGGCGCTGGGCACGGTGATCGCTGTGGTGCGGCCGTCCTGATTGGCGCCGGTCGCCTTGACCACCGCGTAGATCCGGTCGCCGTCGCGGACCGCGTCGTCGAGCTTCTTCAGCGCCACCATGCCCGCGCCCTCGCCGCGCCCGTAACCGTCGGCCGAGGCGTCGAAGGACTTGCAGCGGCCGTCCGCGGCCAGGAACCCGCCCTTGCACATCAGCACGAAGGTCTCCGGCTGCAGCATCACGTTCACGCCGCCCGCCAGCGCCACCTTGCAGTCGTCGTTCTCCAGCGCCTGACAGGCGAGATGGAAGGCGACCAGCGACGACGAGCACGCGGTGTCGACCGTGAGCGCGGGACCGACCAGGTTGAGCGCGTAGGCGATCCGGTTGGACAGCATGGTGTAGGACGCACTGGCCGGGGTGTGCATGTCGGTGTGGAACAGGGCCGGGCCGACCACGCCGATCACCGACTGGTCCACCACGAACCCGCCGACGTAGACGCCGATCGACTCCCCCGCCGCGTGCCGCGCGATCCCGGCGTCGTCGAGTGCCTCCCAGGTCACCTCGAGCATCAGGCGCTGCTGCGGGTCCAGCACGGTCGCCTCGCGGGCGGAGATGCCGAAGAAGTCCGGATCGAACTCCCACGGGTCGATCGTCATGAATGCCGCGCGCTTGGTGTAGCTGCGTCCCGGCGTGCGCGGTTCCGGATCGTAGTAGCGGCGATAATCCCAGCGATCGGCCGGCATCTCGATCACACCGTCACGTTTGTCCAGGACGAATTCCCAAAAGGTGTCGGGCGAGTCGATTCCGCCTGCAAATCTGCAGCCGATGCCGACAATTGCAATATCCGACATGCATATCCTCCGGGTCGGAACCAGGTGATCACCATTTTTGTCCGGCGATTCACGAATTTGCGTGTGCGCAGTTGGCGACGGCCCCAGCGTAACGACCGCCACAACGGCCGTCGCAAGCTCAGGGAAAGTTCACAATTCACCTACCCAACGATTTGTAACATCTCGAAGACCTGGCGCGAGCAGCTGCGAAACCCGTTGACATTGCTACGTTTTCACCTGTTCGGGGCACTCGCCGAAATACGATGTCATCGATTAGGAGGCGGCATTGTTCGCCGAGTTCACGCGCTGGATCGATACGCTCGTCCGGCGGCGATTCACCGTCATCGGGCTCACCGTCGCCGGACTGCTCGCGCTCGGTGTGTACGGCCTCGGGTTGGGCGATCACCTCAGCGTCAGCGGATGGGACGATCCGACCTCGGAATCGGCGCGGGCGGCGCGGCTCAAAGACGAGACGTTCGGCCACGACCACATCGCCGATGTGCTCTTGTTGGTGCACGCCCCGGCCGGGAAGACGATAGACGATCCCGCATTCGCCGCCACGGTCGTCGGCCACCTGAACAGCCTGCCGCAACGCTTTCCGGATCAGATCACCAAGATCAACGCCACCTACTGGCCCACCGAGACCGGGCTCGAGCTACCGGACATCTTCGGCTCCGAGGACCGCGACTACGCCTTCGCCTCCATCGCCATTCACGGCAACGACGACACGCAGGTGATGCGCAACTACCGAACCGTCGCCGACGAATTCCGGATACCGGGTGTCGAGATGGAGGTCGCCGGCGGGCAGCCGGTCGCGGCCGCCCTCAACGACACCATGGCCCACGATCAGCGACGCATGGAACTGTTCGCCGTTCCCGCTGTGGCGGTGCTGTTGTTCTTCCTGTTCGGCGGCGTCGTCGCGGCCGCGCTGCCGCTCATCGTCGGCGGACTGACCGTGCTGGGAGCGTGGGGGGTCATTCGCGCCCTGACCACCGTCACCGAGGTGAATTCCTTCGTCTCGCCGGTGGTCTCGATGATCGGCCTCGGCTTGGCCATCGACTATGGCCTGTTCATCGTGAGCCGGTTCCGCGAGGAGTTGGCCGAGGGCCACGACGTGCCCGAGGCGGTACGGCGCGCGGTCGCGACCGCCGGACGGACCGTGGTGTTCTCCGCGACCATCGTGGTCGTCGCCGCGGGCGCCATTCTGCTGTTCCCGCAGGGCTTCTTGCGCTCGTTCAGTTTCGGCGCGATGGTGACGGTGACGCTGGCGGCGCTGATCTCGATCACGTTGCTGCCCGCCATGCTGGCCGTGCTCGGCCGGCGGGTGGACTGGCTGGGTTTCAACCGGTTCCACGCGCGCAGGGCGAGCGACCGCGCGCCGGACAATCCGTGGGGACGCGTCGCCGGGTGGGTCATGCGAAGGCCGCTGGCCGTGGCGGTTCCGGTGGTGGCCGTCCTGGTGGTGCTCATCGCCCCGGTGCGCGACGTGGCCTTCGGCGGCATCACCGAGCGCTTCCTGCCGCCGCAGCATCCGGCCCGCACGGCACAGCAGCACTTCGATCAGGTCTTCCCGCTGCGTCAGATCAATCCGGTCGATCTGGTGCTGATCACCCTCGACACCGCCGACGTCGACGGGGTGGTCGCGCAGGCAAGCCGGGCCCCCGGACTCATCGCGCCGTTCCCGCGCGCGGTGCAGGGACCGGCGAATCCGAACGTCTTCACCACCTCGACCGTGCTGCGTGACGCGCACGACGCGAACGCGACCATCGACTATCTGCGCGCCATGCCCGTGCCGAAGGGCACGACCGTGCTGGTCGGCGGGCAGCCCGCGATCCAGCGCGACAGCGTCGACGCGCTGCTGAAGCGGATGCCGCTGATGATCGCGCTGGTCTTTCTCGTCACCACCGTGCTGATGGTGCTGGCCTTCGGCTCACTGGTGCTGCCGCTCAAGGCCGCGGTGCTGAATCTGCTCGGCCTCGGCTCCACGCTCGGCATTCTCACCTGGATCTTCGTCGAGGGCCACGGCGCGGGTCTGCTGGATTTCACCCCGCAGCCGATCATGGCGCTGGTATTGGTGCTGATCATCGCCGTGATCTACGGCTTGTCGACCGACTACGAGATATTCCTGCTCGCTCGCATCGTGGAGGCGCGGGCGGCGGGCGCGACGACCACCGAGGCGGTCCGCGTCGGCATCGCCCGCACGGGCTGGATCATCACCGCCGCCGCCCTCATCCTGTTGGTGGTGACCGGGGCCTTCGCTCTGTCGGATCTGGTCATGATGCAGTACATCGCCTTCGGCATGGTCGCGGCGCTGTTCATCGACGCGACGATCCTGCGCATGCTGCTGGTGCCCGCGACCATGCGTCTGCTCGGCGACGCCTGCTGGTGGGCCCCGTCCTGGCTGCGGCGCGGCGGGCGTCAGCACACCGACCCCGCGCCCGAGGCGCCCCGCGCCGAAGCCGTGCACGGCTCCGGACACCACTAGGCCGACCAACTCCACGGGCTCGTCGCCGTCCGCGCGCGGTCCGGCAGCGCCAGCGTGAGCGCGGCGAGGCCCAAGGCCGCGGCGGCGATGGCCGAGAGCATGATCATGCTGCCGGACAGCGTGTGCGCGCGGAAGAACAGCGCGCTGAGCACCGCCAGTCCGACCGAATTGCCGATCTGCTCGAGGGTGGGGAGCAAGCCCGAGGCCTCGCCCATGGCCCGATCGTCCAGTTCCGCCAGCATCAGCGGCTGCAGCGGCACCCCGAACACCCCCACCCCGAAGCCGGCGAGGAACACCGGCCCGGCCACCAGCGGCAGGTTCACCGCGCCGGATCCCACGTACAGGTATCCCACCCCCACCACGACGCAGCCGCCGAAGACGGCGATTCCGGCGGCCGGCGCCCGAATCCCCCAGCGGTTCACCAATATCGGCGACAGCACCGCGCCCACGCCCGCGCCGATGGCGAACGGCGTCATCGCGGCGCCGGTGCGCAGCGCGGAGAACCGCAGCACGTCCTGCAGCAGGATCGAGACGGTGAACACGAACGCGGTGAACAGGCCGAAAAAGATCGTCACCAGCGCCGACCCGACCGCGAACCCCCGGTCGGAGAACAAGTCCAGCCGCACCAGCGCGCGGCCGCCGCGGCGACGCGTCGCGCGCTCGTGGGCGACGAACATCGCACCCGCCACCACCGCGGCCGCGATGCACACCCCGTGCAGCGGACGCCAGCCCGCCTGTTGGCTGTCCGACAGCGCGAACAGCAGCAGGAACAGCGCCGCGGTGGCCACCACGGTCCCGCGCAGATCCAGCGGATCCCGATCCGTCGCCGGACCCAACCGCAGGTATTTCGCGGCCAGCGCGATCGCCACCACGCCCAGCGGCAGGTTCATCAGGAAGATCGCGTGCCAGCCGAGCCCGAACGGGTCCAGGGTGATCAGGCCGCCGCCCAGGATCGGACCGAGCATTCCGGCGAAACCGGCTGTCGCGCCGTACACCGCGAAGGCGTATTGATGGTGCTCGCGCCGGAAGCTCGCGGTGATGATGGCGATGGTCTGTGCCGCCATTCCCGCCCCCGCCACGCCCTGGACGATCCGGGCGATCACCAGTTCCATCGCGGTGGAGGAAATTCCACACCACACCGAGGCCGCCGTGAAGGCTGCCGCCGACCACAGGAACATCCGGCGGCGCCCCACGATCGCGCCGACGCGAGCCGCGGTGAGCAGTACGCAGGCGAACGCCAGCGAGTAGCCGGCCACTACCCACAGCTGCTCGGAGCGCGAGGCCCGCAGCTCCGCGGTCACGGCCGGAAGAGCGGTGTTGACGATCGTCACATCGATCATCTGCATGAAAACCGAGATCAGGCACGCCCCGAACGATCCGAGCGCCACTGCTGCCTCTTTGCGGGTCATCGCATCGCCATTTCGATCATCGGCCACGAATCGTGCGAATTCTGTCGCGGCGAATCGGCGCGGACCGGCCGAGCGCCGATCATCGAGCTGGCCGGTGCGCGGGCCGCGGCGGGCACCGCGCCTGTTCGCTGCGGATATTCGGGCATGTCGACTCCTGGCCCTGGGTAGGAGGGCTCGAATTCGCAGTCAATAACATCGCGTGGCCGATTCGCCATATTCTCGGACTATCTTGTGTCCGTTACCAATTCGTCTCGGCGACCGTTGCCGGAATTCCCAAACCGAGCATGTGCCCTCTGCGGTTGCCGGGCCGACGTATACAAAGCCCGCCCGGTACCCGATACTTGCGTGCCGGAGAAATTCGTCGTGGTGATGTGCCGGTACCGCACGTACACGGCCGACACAGGGTCATCGTTGGCTCTCGCCGCCGGCTGCCGCCTGGCCGATCCGCACGGCTCGGGCCGGGTCCAGCAACGCCCGGCAACTCGATCGATGCCGAAACCGTTTGCCGCGTCGGGCCCTTGGCTAGATTCATAGTATGAATCTCCGTAACTTCGCCGCACCCGCGGTGTTAGCAGCCGCACTCACGCTGGCAGGCACCGCGGTCGCGAGCGCGGCCCCGGCGCAGACCGTGGACGACGACACCGTGTACTTCCGCTACGCCAGCTCGAACTGTGCGATCCATTCGAACGGTGACGTCGGCTGCGACATCCCCTACGGCACCAATCTGTTCGGCTTCACGATCTACGACCTGGTGATCGATCTGCCGTTCTTGCCCGCCCACCCGACCTTCGGCCTCACCGGCCCGCACGGCCGCGCGGACAGCCCGCCGATCGCGGGCACCCTCACCAACGGCGGCGCCAGCTGCACCGGAGGTGGCCGGGGCGCCCTGTCGTGCACCTCGAAGGGCCACAGCTTCAGCTTCGGCTGGTCGGGCACCCAGATCAGCTGAGCCCTCGAGCCGCCCTGCTCGTGCGGACTCGAGCAGGGCGGCCACGAGCTCACCGACGCTTCTTCCAAGCCGCGTAGGGCCCGGGCAGGCAGACCGCGCAGGGACGATAACCCGCGGTCGCCGCGTCGGTCTCGGTCGCGAAGAAGACGCGATGTGCGCGATAGGCGCCGCGCGCCAGCGCGCGCAGGGCGGAGGGGCAATCGAGGCGACCGTAGATCTTGCTGCGGCGATGGCCGCCGTAGCGGCCGGGCGCGGCGCTGCGATACGGTCGGCCGTCACCGCCGAGCAAGGTGTACACCGGCGGCTACCGCGCGTCGTGCAGCACGAGGCCCAGCGTGTGGCGCAGGCCGCTGCGCACGCGGCTGACGCCATGGCGAACCGGGGCACGGGACCAACCTCGGCTGGACGGCGTCGGCCGATCGCGGGTGGTGAAGATCAAGGCGTGTCCTTGCTCCAGAACGGACACAGTCGCTTTCGATTGGGCGCGGGGCCGTTGCTCCACGATCAGGAACTCGCCGCCGGTGTGGTCGGTCCCGGGCCGGTCCAAGCCGATGACGACCTGGAGCGGGAAGACCAGCTCGCCGTACAGATCCCGGTGCAAGGCGTTCCAGTCACCCGCGGTGTAGCGCAACAGGATCGGAGTCGGCTCGGTCTGCCCCGCGGCGTGGCAGGCGTCGAGCCAGTCCGCGAACTCCTCCGGCCAGGGGGCCGGATCACCGAGCCGCTCGGCCCAGGATCGCGCCAACGGCAGCAGCTTTCGATAGAACGCCGCCCGCAGCTGCGTGATCGGCTCCGGCACCGGTTCGGCGAAGTACCGATAGGTGCCTTCGCCGAAGCGGTAGCGCGCCATGTCGACGGTGGACCGGAAGCGTGGGACGTCATCCCAGAGGGCGGTGACGGCGGCGCACTCTTCTGGGGTGAGGATCGGCCCGGTCGCCGCGCAGCCGTGGGCATCGACCTCATCGAGCAGCGCGGGCCACGATTGAGCGTCGATGCGATCCGCCGAAGGGGCAAAGGCTTTCGATCGCCCCGATACCTGCGCGGGCGCGGCCATGCCTGCGCTTGGCCCGCTCACGCCGCCTCCAAGCTCAACAGCGACTGCTTGGCGGCGACGCCGCCGACGTATTGTCCGATCGCCCCGTCACCGCGGACCACCCGGTGACACGGGATCACCACCGGCAGCGGGTTGCGCGCGCACGCGGAGCCGACCGCGCGCACCGCACGCGGGTTTCCGACGGCGGCGGCCACCGCGCCATAGCTCGCGCGCTGCCCGTAGCCGATGGCGGGTAGGTGCTCGATCACCTGGCGGCGGAACCCCGCGGCCAGCCGCAGATCCAGCGGCAGATCGAAATGCGTCCGGCTGCCCGCGAAATACTCGTCGAGCTGCCGGGCCGCCGCGTCCAGCCGAACCGGGGCGGCGAGTATCCGAGGGCTGATCCGCGCCGCCAACGTGGCGAGCACCGCCGCGTGGTCCTCGGTCGGGTAGGCGACGCGGACCAAACCGGCCGGGGTCGCCGCCAGCAGCAGCGTTCCTACGGGGGTGTCGACGGTGCGGTAGGCGACGTCGAGCAGGCCCGCGTCGTCGGCATCGAGCGCCAGTCGCGCGTGCAGGTCGGCGAGCAGGTCGGCGTCGGGGGTCAGTGCGTGCGACAACGCGTTCAGGTCGCCGCGGTCGAGGCTGGCCATCATGCGTCCTCCTTCGGGTAGAGCTTGCGCAGGGTCTTCAGGCCGTCCGCGGCGGCGCGACGAGCGGCGTCCGGAGAGTTGCCGAGCAGTTCGGCGATCTCCGCGTGGGGCAACCCGCCCAGGTAGTGGTAGGCGACCGCCTGGCGCTGCTTGGTCGGCAGCGCGCGCAGGGCGGCCCAGAGATCGGGGTCGTAGTCGGCCGGGCCGGGGGCCGCGGTGGGGCGCTCCGGCAACATCTCCGCCGGGACGGGCGCGCGCGTCAACGCCCGGCCGACGTCGATCGCGCGGCGATGCGCGATGGTCACCAACCACGCCTCGAGGTTCGTGTCCCCGGAAAGGCCGGGATACGCGCGCAGCGCCGAGAGAAACGTCTCCGACCAGGCGTCGGCCGCGTCGGACGGGCCGAGCACCGCACGGCAGACGCGCAACACCATCGGGCCGTACTCGGCCACTACTTCCTCGAACGGGGGCAGGCTCACACCGGGTAGACGCCGCGGGCGCCGGGAACGTGAGATTCCGTCATCGGGTGCCCGGTTCCGCTTCGCGGCGCGACAGCCCGCTGGCGCGCAGCACCCGCCGAGCGATACCCGCGCGGATGGATTCGTCGGTCCCGATGATCCGGACGTGGCGGCGCGCCCTGGTGATCGCGGTGTACAGCAGTTCCCTGGTCAGCAGGGTCGATTCGGGCTCGGGCAGCACGACCGAGACGGTGTCGTACTGGCTGCCCTGGCTGCGGTGAATGGTCATGGCGAAGACGGTGACCACCGCGGGGAACTGCGTGGGATGCACCAGATAGGGTTCGCTGCCGCGTTGCAGCGCCGCGCGCAGCGAGCCGTCGGGCATGCGCACCACCACGCCGGTGTCGCCGTTGTAGATCCGCGCCTCGTGATCGTTCGCGGTGACCAGCAGGGGTTGCCCGGGATACCACGGCGCCTGGTGGGAGTCGGGGCCCGCGCCGCCCGCGGCGGCCCATTCGGCGGCCATCCGGTCCCAGCGCTCGACGCCGAACGGCCCCTGCCGGTGCGCGCACAGCAGGCGGTGCGATTCGAGCGCGCTCAGTGCGCCCGCCGCGTCGCCGTCGAGCGCGGCGGCGCTCACCGCGCTCGCAGCCCGCACCACGTCGGTACGCACCGCGATCAGCTCGTCGGGCGCGCACAGGGACAGTTCGTCGCCGCCCCCGCGCAGCAGCTCGAGCGCGGCGTCCGCGTCTCCAGCCCGCACCGCGACGGCCAGATCGGCGATCCGGCCGCCGAACCTGCGGCCCCGGGTCAGCCGCACGATGCCGCCGCGCAGGCGAGTCCGCTCCAGCGCGGTGAGGGCCTCGGCGTGATCGGCGGTCGTCTCCGGGCCGAGGATGTCGTCCAGAACGGGGTTGGGGGTGGCGGCGACCGGTCCGGCGACCAGGTCGGCGAGCACCGCGCCCGCGTCGACCGAGGCCAGCTGGTCCGGGTCGCCGACCAGGACGAGGCGAGTGTCCGGGCGCAGGGCGGCGAGCAGCCTGCTCATCATGGTCAACGAGACCATCGAAGTCTCGTCGACCACGATCACGTCGTAGGGCAGCCGGTTGAACTCGTGGTGCTTGAACCGGGTACTGCGACCACGCTGCCAGCCGAGCAGCCGGTGCAGGGTTGCGGCGGTGAGTTCGGGCAGTCCGAGCGAAACGGCCTGGTCGCGAACGGCTTCTTGCAGGCGTGCCGCCGCTTTCCCGGTCGGCGCGGCCAGCGCGATGCGCAGTGCGGGCAGCTTCGGCTCGGCCTCGCGGTGCGCGGCCAGCAGGGCGATGATCCGTGCGATGGTGTGGGTCTTTCCGGTGCCCGGACCGCCCGCGACCACGGTGGTCCAGTGGGTCGCGGCGAGCGCCGCGGCCAGGCGCTGGCGATCCGGCGCCGGGCCTGCCGACGCGTCGAACAACCGGTCCAATTCGCGACGCACGATCCTCGGATCGACCACCGGATGGTGCGCGGATCGCTCGGTGAGCACCTGCCGGATCGTCTGTTCCTGCCGGTAGTACCGATCGAGGTAGAGCAGCGGACCCGAATCGCCCGGCCCCTGGGATTCGACCAGCCGCAACGGCCGCAACGGCCCTGCCGGTCCGCCGAGCACCAGCGGGCTCACCCGCAGCGCGGCCACCACCGCCGCGATGTCCGGCCACGGCAGCGTCGCCGGATCGACGCCCGCGTCCCAGGTTTCGTCGGCGCCGACGCCGATCTCCCGCATCCGGTGCAGTTCCAGGCACACCGAGCCGGAGCGCACCGCACGCACAGCCAGCGCCGCGGCGAACAGCACCGGCTCCGCCGATTCCCGGCCCAGCCTGCCCAGCCGCAGCGCCACGTGCACGTCGGCGGCCGACAGCACACCCGCCTCGTTGAACGTGCGCAGCAGGCCGGTTCCGCGCTGCGCCACCTGGATCGAGGTCATCGCGCGGCCTCCCCGGCCAGCAGCGCGGACAGGGCGACGACCAGATCGGCGGGCGGGTACCAGTCGAAGACGCCGCATCCCGCCGGTGTCTGCGGTCCGATCATGCCGCGCACGAACAGGTACCGAACCCCGCCGAGATGCCGGGCGGGATCGTAACCGGGCAGCCGCCAGCGCAGATACCGGTGCAGCGCAACCGAATACAGCAGCGCTTGCAGCGGATAGTGCGAGCGCAGCATCTCGGCGGCCATGCGGTCGCGCGTGTAGTGCGCGACGGTGAGATCGCCGGTGCCCAGCCGGTTCGTCTTGTAGTCGACGACCACGAATCGCGGCCCCGCGCCGCCGTCGACGCGCAGCACCGCGTCGATGCTGCCGGTCAGGTACCCGCGCAGCGGTATGTCCTCCAGGGCCGCCAACTGGTCGGCGTACATGGCCAGATCGTCGTCCGCAGGGAGGTGCCCGCGCAGCAGGTCGGCGATGCGACGCAGTGTCGCCGCGGTGGCGCCGACGCGTTCCCCGCCCGCCAGCGGCAGTTCGAACTCGAGCTCGCTGAGACGGTCACGGGGAGCGATGTCGGCCAGGCAGCCGCCCTCGAGTGGGGTACGCAGCACCGCGAGCAGCGCGGTGGCCAGCAGGTCCGGATCCAGGTCGGCCATCAGCTCGTCCACCGCCTCACGGCAGCGGTCGTGCACCTCGGCCGCCAGATCCGCACGGCCGGTGTCGATCCGCTCCAGGACGCCGTGCACCAGGGTGCCGAACTCCGCGCCGTACGGCAGCGCGTTCATCAGCGAGTCCGCGCCCGTCCCCTGCGGTTCCGCCGCGCCTATCAGGGGGGTACCGGCGGGCTCGTCGCCCAGTTCTCTGGGATCCTCCGGTTCGCTGCCGGATTCGGGTACGACCGGCTCGTGCGCCGACGCGGTCAGGGCCGAATACGACGTGCGCCGCCACTGCTGATCCAGCACCCGGTCGAATCGGGCGGCGGCCAGTTCGCCCTGCGCGGCCGCGGTGCGCACCCGCCGGACCGCGACGTCGTCGGTTCCGGCCACCGCCGTCACCGAGATCGCCGCGGCAGCGTCCTGCGCCCACGCCGAAAGCGACTGGGCCGCAACGGTATCCGTCGGCACCGGGGCGCGCGTGGCGACGACGGCGCCACGATCGGCACGCCCGAAGACCATCCGGTGCAGCGGCGACGCCGCGGTGGTGATCGCGGGCGCCCACCAGGCGACGATCTGGCACATGGCCCTGGTCAGCGCGACGTACAGCAGGCGCAGCTCCTCCCCCGCCTCCTCGGCTTCGCTGCGGGCCTTGCGTTCGGCGTATCCCGGGGCATCCGGTCCGCCGACGTCCAGCACGCGCGCACCGTCGTCGGCGTGGAACAGCAACGTCGCCGGATAGGGGTTCTTCGCGCTGTCCCAGGCGAACGGCAGGTAGACGACCGGGAATTCGAGTCCCTTGCTGGCGTGCACGGTGGCGATCTGCACGGCGGCGGCGTCCCGGTCGAGCCTGCGGCTGCGATCGGCGACGGCGCCGGAGGCGGGGGCGCGTACCCGGTCGGCCAGCCACCGGGTCAGCGCGGTCAGCCCGAGGCCCTCGGTGAGCGCGACCTGGTCGAGCAGTTGCGCGATGTGCCGCAGGTCGGTGAGCTGCCGCTCCCCGTTCTCCACGGCGAGCAGCCGCTGCGCCAGTCCTGTTTCGGCGGAGAGCTTCTCGAAGACGGCCGCGAATCCAGCGCGGGTGAACAGCCGCGCCGCCTCGCGCAATTGGGCGCTGATGCGGCCGACCAGATCGGCTCCCCCGCTGTCGATCTCGGCCGCGGTCACGCCCAGCACCGGCGTGCACGCGGCCAGCCGCACGCGGTCGCCGCGGTGCGGCTGTTCCAGCGCACGCAGCACCCACAGCCAGTCGGTGGCGCTGCTCGTCGCGAAGACGCTGACGCCGCCGGCGAGCACGGAGGCGACGCCGACGCGATCCAGCGCCGCGCGGACCACGTCGATCTGCGAGCGGGTTCGCACCAGCACCGCGATGTCACCGGGGCCGATCGGTCTGCGTGCCGCGTCCACCGGCCGGTCCGGAATCACATCGCCTTCGGCGGCAGCGGGTTCGGCCTTGCCGTCCAGCAGCACCCCGGATTCGAGCAAGCGGACGATGTCGGCGGCGAGATCGTCGGCGACCTTGGCCCGCATACGACCGACGGCCGGGAAGCCGGATTTGTTCAGCGGCCCGGCGCCGGTGCGCGGCAGGCATCGGACACGCATCGGAGTGGTGAGCTCGCCGGTGCCGGACAGCCGCGACCACGGCCTGGTCGCGGCGACCGGATAGACGCGGATCTCCTCGTGGCCCAACGCCGCGCCGCCGTGCAGGTGGTCCAGCGCCGCGAGCAGTCCCGCGTCGCTGCGCCAGTTCGTGGTGAGCTCTCGGCGGGTGTCGGCGTGCGCGACGGCGTCCAGGTAGCTGAGCACTTCCGCGCCGCGGAAGGCGTAGATCGCCTGTTTGGGATCGCCGACCAGCACCAGAGTGGCGTGCCCGTGGAAGGACCTGCGCAGGATGTCCCATTGCAGGGGGTCGGTGTCCTGGAACTCGTCGACCAGGGCGACGCGGTAGCGCGCGCGGATGCGCAGGCACGCGCGCGGGCCGTGCTCCGGATCGGCGAGCACTTCGTGCAGCAGCACCAGCAGGTCGTCGAAGTCGCGCAGTCCGGCCAGCCGTTTGCGGCGCTCGGTCTCCGCGCGCACCGCACGCGCGAACGCCACCCGCTCCCCCGCGCGGGATTCGCCGTCGGGTACGAGCGCGGCGTGCCGGTCGCGCACCGCGGCCAGCGCGAGCGTGCGGGCCTCTTTCACCGAGAACGGCGGTTCGGCGCGGGCATAGCGGTGCAGATACAGATCGTCGACGACGGTGCCGACGAGGTCGTCGACGGTCTCCACCAGCCGGGCGCCGGGATCGTGTTCACCGGCGAGCCCGAGTTCGTCGAGCATGCGCTGACAGAAGCTGTGCGTGGTGGCGATGGTGCCCGCGTCGAAATCCGACAGTGCCGTCAGCAGCCGCCGCTGCCGCAGCCGGACCTCGCGCTCGTCGGCCTGCGCGAGATACCGCACCAGTTCGTCGGCGTGCGCCCGCGCCGCCGCCGGATCCGCCAATCCGGCAGCGACGGCGACGAATCGGTCACGGGTGCGTTCCCGCAGCTCCTGGGTCGCCGCCCGGCTGAACGTCACCAGCAGCAGCTCCGAGACATCGATGCCCGCTTCGGCGACATAGCGCACGGCGAGGCCGACGATGGCGTGCGTCTTGCCGGTGCCCGCGCTGGCCTCCAGCACGGTCGTGCCGGTGGGCAAGGGCCCGTACGGCTCGAACGCGGCGGCGTCGAAGGCGCTTGCCGGGAAGGAGGTTTCCTGCACGGTCATGCGTGCCTCCTTCCCGCGCGCCCGGTGGTCACGCGGTGCGCGGACGTCGCGATCGCCCCGGTGACCGGCCATGCCGCACGGACTTGCTCCCGAAGCGACTGTCCGAGCTGACATTCTGCCGCGTGCCCGGTCGCCCACCGGCGACCGACACGCGCCGCGCCGGTGTATCCCGGCCTTCCGCAGCGGATCACGCCGGACCGCCGCGGGCGACCGGCCGTCTCGTGATCGGTCACGGCTGGCCCTGGCTTTCCGCGGCCAGCAGCGGAGCCCACATTCGCCGGGCCAGCGCGCCGAAACGTGTGCTCTCACCGGGCTCGCCGGCCGGAGCGGGCGCGGCCATGAGGTTCTCGAGCCGGGGCGCCGGACCCCACACGTAGCGCAGATGGCGGTCGGTGTGATCGCCGAAGGGCCCGGGACCGTTGGGGCCGCCGTTGAACTCGCGCTCCGCCGCGGCGATCGCGTCGTCGGCGCCCGCGCCGCGCAAACGGCGCTCGGCGTAGATCGCGCTGGCGGTGGGCGCGACGGGCAGCGGTTCGGTCAGGCCCGCGTCGCGCAACGCGACGAGTTCGCGCAGGATCTGCCCGGCCAGCGGCACGTCGGGCGCGGTGAGCTCGCAACGCCAGGTGGGACGGCCGAATTGGCCGCGACCGGTGCTCACCGCCCGCCAGGAGCGGTCCTCGGTGACGGTCAGCGCCAGCAGCGAAACCCACGCTCCGATCCGGTGTTTGGGAGCCAGCCGGGAAAAGGTGGTGCGAACCAGGGTTTCGCCGCGCACCTCCGGCACGGTGCCGGTGAGCCTGCGCCCGTTGCCCAGATCGACCGCGATGTCCACCGCGCGGGCCTGGCCCGCGTAATCCGCCTGCGCGGCGCGCACCAACCGGTCCACGGTGTGCTCGACCTCGTCGAGCACGGCGGCGCCGAACCCGAACGGCGGCAACGTGCCGCGCCGCCATTCCGCCGCCCGCAGCCCGGCCGGGTCCGCGCCGGTCAGGCGAGCGGTGAGCAGACGTTCGCCCAGTTCCCACTTGGCCAAGCCGTCCAGCTCGATGGGCAGCCGGTCGGCGATGTCCTCGTCGTGCTCGGGGACCCGCAGGCCCAGCCGCTGCCACAGGAACGCGCGCACCGGATGCTCCGCGAACGCGATCAGGTCGGCCAGCGCGACATCCGCCGCTTCCGCGGCGGGCAGCGGCGCGGCCAGGAAATCGGGACGCGGCCGCGTGGGCCCGTCGGCCGCGTACGCCCCGGCCAAGGCCACCGTGTCGAAGCTGAACGGCTGCTCGGCGCGGAAATTGCGGCGGTCGAACGACTGCAGCGGATGCCGCGTCACCACCGCGCGCATCCCCGCGGCGCCGATGTGAGCCCGCAGCGCGTCCAGCACCTCGGCGACCGGAATGGCGGGCGGCCGGTGCGCCCCGCTCACCGGATCGGCGCCGGTGTGGAACATCAGCAGCGTGTCCCGGGCCGCGAGGATCGCATCCAGCAGCAGTTGCCGGTCCTCGCTGCGCGGATCCCGTTCGCCCAGCAGGGGTTCGCGAGCCAGCACGTCGTCGCCGTCCGCGGCGCTCGCACGTGGAAACACCTCGTCGTCCAGTCCGAGCAACACCACCACCCGGTGCGGCACCGACCGCATCGGCACCATCGTGCAGACCGTCAGCTCACCGGTGCGGAAGTTGGCCCTGGTGGGGCGCGCCGCGAGCCGCGAACGCAGCAGTACCCCCACATCGGTCAGCCGCAACGCCACCTCGCCCGCGTGCTCGGTGGCGGCGGCGAGTTCCTGCCTGGCCTCGGTGCGTACCCAGGTCTGCGCGTCCGGTACGTCGGTCAGCAGATCGAGCGCGCGTCCGAGCGCCGCCGCCCACTCGTGCGCGGGCCGGGGACCGCGCAGGTCGCGCAGGCAGACCGCGAGCCGATCGATGAACTCCGCGAAGCGTCCGGCCAGGTCGACGTCGTTGCTGTCCACGTCGTCCAAGGGCAGCGCGAGGTCCAGCCAGTCGTCGGAGGTCTCGCCCGCGGTGACGCCGAGCAGGATCCGGTCCACGGCGCTGTTGAGCGTGTTCTGCGCGAAATCGGCGAGTCCGAATGCCTGGCGCTGGCGCTGCCCGATCCCCCACCGCGCGCCGGACTCGGCGGCCCATTCGCGCAGCCGCTCGATGTCGTCGTCGTCGAATCCGCAACGCCGCCGGACGGTTTCGGCGGCGGCGAGATCGAGCACCTGAGTGACCGTCACCCGGCCGTCGGCCAGCTCGAGCAGTACCGCGATCACCGCGAGCAGCGGATTGGTCACCCCGC
This sequence comes from Nocardia abscessus, assembly GCF_015477775.1. Lineage (GTDB taxonomy): Bacteria > Actinomycetota > Actinomycetes > Mycobacteriales > Mycobacteriaceae > Nocardia > Nocardia abscessus_A. Next base: position 88,663 of record NZ_JADLQO010000002.1, read on the forward strand.
GCCCCCGGTCGGCCAAGCGCACCCGCAACCGGTGCGCCGGATGCTCCGCATCGGCCTGCGGCTCGGGCGATCCCGAGGCGCGCTGCCCGAACGCCGCGCGCACCAGCGGCGCGTAGGCCTCCACCTCGGGGCACATGATCAGCACGTCACGCGGCTCCAGCGTCGCGTCGGCCGCGAACAGCCCGAGCAGGCATTCCCGCAGCACCTCGACCTGTCGCGCCGGGCCGTGACACGCATGCACCTGTACGGTGCCGTCGGCGCCGACCGCCCCCGGCGCAGGCGGCCACCGATCGTCCCGGATACCCGCCTGCAGCGCGCGCAGCAAGGTCGGAGGTGAATCGATTTCCGGCGCAACGTCGTCGGCTCGAGACTCGGCAATCGGATGGTAGGTGTCGGAGCCGTCGGCGGCGGGCACGACGAGCCGCTGCTGGAGTTCCCGGACGTCGCGGGCCAGTCCCGCCAGGAGCGGGTGCGCGACCGCCGTGGCGCTCACGTCCTCGGCGCGCGTACGGGCCACGGGCTGCTCCCGCAGGGCCGACCAGAGGGCCGGGCTCGGATGGACGAGCCACAGATGCACGTCACGGGCGGCGGCCAGCGCCGACAGCACCGCGAGTTGGTCGCTGGGCAATCTGGTCACGCCGAACAGCGACAACCGCGGCGGCAGCGCGACCAGATCCGGCCGCGCGCGCAGCCGCGCGCAGGCGGCGTCGAGCCGTTCGGCCGGGCTCGGCTCCCCGATCTCGGCGCGCAGCCCGCGCCACAGCATCGGCTGCCAGAGCAGGTCGTCGGGCATCGCGGCGCCCGCGCCGTCGGTGTCCGAACCCGCCGCCCACTCCGTGATCAGCCCGGGCCGTTGGGCCGCATAGCTGTCGAACAGCGCGGCGATCTGGGCAGCGGTCCCGTAGCGCCTGCCGACGCGGTGCGCAGTGCCCGCGGCGCCCCGCGCGCCGAGGTGCCTGGCCAGCGCCGCGCACCACGGCTCGGCCAGCGCCGCGTCGATCACCCGCAGCAGCGTCCACACCACCCGCTCCTGCGCCCACGGATCCTCGGCGGGCGCCACGCCGCTCACTGCGGCCGATACCTCGGCGACCAGCGCGGCAGGCGAGGGAAAAGCGACATTGGCGCACACGCCGTCGGCCGAGCCGTCCGCTCCGAGCACACCGGAGAGCGTCTGCGTCAGCCAGCGCTCCACGCCTTTCGCGGGCACCGCCACCACCTCGGCGGCGAACGGGTCTTCCTGCGGCTGGGCCAGCACTCCCGCCAGCGCCCGGGCGAGAACGTCGGCGCGCTCGGCACGGTGGATGTGCAGCGGCATCTGCGCCCTCTCGATCGATGGTGTCCGGCTGCGCTGGCCTCGGACTTCGTGCACGTTTATACGCCCAGCGACCGACGCGCAACTGCACCGCCCCACCCGCAGGCCAGTGAAATAGACCACACGAGAACGGATTACTTCGCCGTGTCACGCGGGGACCGCCGCGGCCGTGTGCGACAGTGCTGCACCGGGGAGGTAAGAGTTGCACCGGGGCGGAACGAGAGAGCTGCACCGAAAGGCTGGTTCGCGTTCATGGATGCGATGGTGATTCCCCTGGTCCCGAAAGGCGGATTCACGGTCCGCCGGGTCGGTGACCGCTGGGAGCTCGTCAACTCGCGCAACTACGGTCGCACCGTCGTCCTACATTCCTGGCCCCGAGATCGGCATACCGAGGCGTTCGAGCACTGCTACCGGCTCAACGGTCGCACGGTCGAGGAACTGCGCGCCGCCTTCCGCTGACGTGCCCGGGCCTGCGGCTGACGTGCCCCGGCCTGCGGCGCCGGCCGAAAACTCCTGCGCCGCAAGTGCCCGAAATGGGCGTTAGCACACCCCGCTGCCGAGCTCAAGACGTGCGTCCGGACCCGCGATGTGCGATCGTGGTCCCTCGTGCGTTATCCGTCCGCCGCCACCCGAACCGTTCCCCGTGTGGCCGCCTCCGCCTGTGTCCTCGCCGCCGTGGCGATCATCGCCCCGAGCCTGCCCGCCGCGCTACCGATCGCGGGCGCCGCGCCGCTCGCGCACACCCAGGGGTGCCTGTCCGGTTTCGACTGCGATATGAGCAGCCGCATCGCGAAGGCCGACGCCTACCTCAACAGCCGTCCCGGAGTCACCGGCTACGTCCTGCGCGACCGGGTCTCGGGCGGGGTCTACGCCAACGCCAACGCCGAGAACGCGGTCTGGACCGCGTCCACGATCAAGCTCGCGATCGCCGCCGACCTGCTCAACCGGGCAAGGGTGGGCGCCATCGCACTGTCCCCCGAGGACCGCGGGCTGCTGGAGGGCATGCTCGCGACCTCGAACGACGGCGCCGCCGACCTGCTGTGGACCAAGTACGCGGGAATCGACCGGATGGCGTTCAACAACGCCTTCCGCGCCAACGGGATGTCCACACTGGTTCCGCAGCCCACCAACACCGCGCTGTTCCCGGACTGGTCGTTCCAGAAGTGCACCGCCGCCGATCTCGACCGGCTGATGGACCACATCCTCAACCACATGCATCCCGACGACCGCAACTACCTGGTCGCCCGGATGCGCGCGGTGGACTCCAACCAGCACTGGGGCGTGTGGGGCGCGGGCGCGAGCATGCGTCCCGGACTGAAGAACGGCTGGTCGGCCGAACAGGGCGGCTGGGTGGTCAACTCGGTCGGCTTCGCGGGACCGGGCGAGCGCTACACCTTGGCCATCATGAGTTCGCTGGGTGACGCGGGCGGCTACACCGAGGGCGCCGACACCGACACCAAGCTCGCGGAGATCCTGCTCGCCGGGCGCTGACGCGCCGCCTCAGGCCCCCGCGCGCCTGCGCAACGTCATCGGCGCACCGTCCCTGGGGAAAGGAATCGTGGTGAATCCCCAGGGCATCCGGTATTTCTCGGGGATGCGCCACTCGTATTCGCGCACCAGGGCTGCGGTCACCGTCTTCACCTCGAACGTGCCGAAGTGCATCCCGATGCACTTGTGCGCGCCCGCGCCGAACGGCATCCAGGCCAGGCGGTGCGACTTGTCCTCGTGCCGCTGCTCGCCGAACCGCTCCGGATCGAAGCGCTCGGGATGGGTCCACAGTTCCGGCAACAGGTGATTCACCTGGTAGGCGAGGTCCACAGGGGCGCCCGCCGGAATGTAATGGCCCGCGACCTCGGTATCGCGCACGGCGCGACGTGACAGTCCGGGAACCGGCGGCATCAGCCGCAGGCTCTCCCGGACCACCAGATCCAGATCGCGCAGCGCCTCCAGGTCCGCGATGGCCGGGGGCGCGTCGCCGAGCCGTGCGTCCATGTCGAGCACCTCCGCGCGCACCCGCTGCTGCCAGTCCGGGTGCTTGCCCAGGTAGTAGGCGACGGCGGTGGCGGTCGTCGTCGTGGTGTCGTGTGCGGCCATGATCAGGAAGATCATGTGGTTCACCACGTCCGCGTCACCGAAGACGCCGCCGTCTTCGCTGCGGGCGTGACACAGGCCGGAGAAGAAGTCCGCCGATTCGGAGCGGCGTTTCTCCGGCAGCATCGCGGTGAAGTAGTCCTCGAGCACCGTCCGGCCGCGCAGCCCGGCCCGCCAATGCCCGCCCGGCACCGAGTGCCGGATGATGGCAAGACCCGCGTGGGTGCAGTCGACGAACGCGTCGATCAGTTGCCTGCGCTGCGGGCCGACGTCCGCGCCCATGAAACTCTCCGCCGCGATATCGAGGGTCAGCTCCTTGATCGTCGGATACAGCCGGACCGTGCGTTCGGCGTCGCGCTCGCGCGGCACCCAGTGCGCGATGCTCGCCCGGACCACCGGCGTCAGCGCGGCGAGGTGGGCTTCCAGCCGGTCCCTGGTGAACGCCTGCTGCATGATCCTGCGGTGGAATTTGTGCTCGTCGAACTCCAGCAGCAGCAGGCCGCGCCGGAAGAACGGGCCGATGAAGTAGTCCCAGCCCTGGCCGAAGTCGCGGCGCCGGTGACCGAGCACTTCATCGAGCGCGTCCGGTCCGGAGACCAGCACCCGGTCGACACCGAGCGAGGTGTTCAGCGAGACCGGTCCGTACCGGCGGTAGCGCTCCATCATCTCGGCCGGACCCCAGCGCATGTAGTGCAGTGCCCGGCCCAGATAGGGCAGTCCGGCATCGCCGCGCACCGGTACCGTGGCGCTGCCCCGCGGCGGGGTGGCCAGCACTTGGCGTCGTTCCGGCAGCAGTCCCAGCGCCCGGTCGATCAGATGGCCGTGCGGTACCTCGATCAGCGCGATGTTCTCCGATTCGGCCTGCACGCTGGACTTTCGGCCAACCGCACGGTCACCGGCGACCATGGCAATCCTCCCTGAGCGACGATAACCATCGTAGGCTCTCGACCGCGTTCACTCGGCCGGTTCGGTCGCGCGATCCTCCCCGCCTCGGCCCCTCGGTGGTGAGACATCGCACCGCAACACGCCAGGAACGGGGATCTCGTCGTGACGGTGCCCGGCTCGGCGGCTACGGTTTAGCGTGTCAGGAATCGTTGCCGGGGACGACCCCCAAGGTCCATCGAGGAGCAGGACGATGAGTACTCAGACTGTCGAGAACGGCCGGCACCGGGTGGTGGTGATCGGTTCGGGCTTCGGCGGCCTGTTCGGCACCAAGCACCTCAAGCGCGCCGACGTCGACGTCACCCTGATCTCGAAGACCTCGACCCACCTGTTCCAGCCGCTGCTCTACCAGGTCGCCACCGGCATCCTGTCGGTCGGCGAGATCGCGCCCGCCACCCGGCTCGTGCTGCGCAAGCAGAAGAACGCGCAGGTGCTGCTCGGCGAGGTCACCGACATCGACCTGACCGCCAAGACGGTGACCTCACGCCTGCTCGACCAGGACACCGTCACCGCGTTCGACAGCCTCATCGTCGCGACCGGTGCGCAGCAGTCCTACTTCGGCAACGACCGGTTCGCCACCTACGCGCCCGGCATGAAGACGATCGATGACGCGCTCGAGTTGCGCGGCCGCATCCTCGGCGCCTTCGAGCAGGCCGAGCTGGCGACCACCCAGGAGGAGCGCGACCGGCTGCTCACCTTCGTCGTCGTCGGCGCGGGACCGACCGGCGTCGAGCTGGCGGGGCAGATCGCCGAGCTGTCCGACCGCACCTTGGAGGGCACCTTCCACAACATCGATCCGCGCGACGCGCGGGTGGTGCTGATCGAGGGCGCGGGCGCGGTGCTCGGGCCGATGGGGCCGAACCTCGGCGGAAAGGCCGAACGCCGCCTCGAGAAGATGGGCGTGGAGATCCAGCTCAACGCCATGGTGATCGACGTCGACGCGTTCGGCGTGACGGTGAAGGATTCCGACGGCACGATCCGCCGCATCGAGTCGGCGTGCAAGGTCTGGTCGGCAGGCGTGCAGGCCAGCCCGCTGGGCAAGATGATCGCCGACCAGTCCGACGGCACCGAGGTCGATCGCGCGGGCCGCGTCGTGGTCGAACCGGACCTGACCGTCAAGGGCCACCCGAACGTGTTCGTGGTCGGCGACCTGATGTCGGTGCCGAACGTGCCCGGCCAGGCGCAGGGCGCCATCCAGGGCGCGACCTACGCCGCCCGGCAGATCAAGGCCGGGCTGGCGGGTCACCCGCCGCAGGAGCGCAAGCCGTTCAAGTACTTCAACAAGGGCAGCATGGCCACGATCTCGCGGTTCAGCGCCGTGTGCCAGGTGGGCAAGCTGGAATTCGGCGGGTTCATCGCGTGGCTGGCCTGGCTGGCGCTGCACCTGTACTACCTGGTCGGTTACCGCAGCCGGATCGTCACCGTCATCCAGTGGTTCGTCACCTTCCTCGGTCGCAGCCGGGGGCAGATGGCGGCCACCGAGCAGTGGGTGTTCGCCCGACTAGCCCTGGAGGCCATCAGCAACGGCGACGACGAAGACGCCGAACAGCTGGCCGCCGCCCTCGGCGGGTCGACCAACAGCCGGGTCGCCGTGGACAAGGCGCACACCGACGCGAAGGCCGGCTGACCGGCGTCATAGCGGGCCCGACCAATCCAGGTCGCCAGCAGATCCGAATGTGGGGCGTCGACGTCTCCTTCCGGATGAGAGGTGATCTATGGGCACAGGCAAGCACCGAGCACCCAAACCGAGCCGGCCGAAGGTGGGTTCGATCGTCGCGGCGGGGACGGTTCCGCTGATCCTCGCTCTGGTGGGCACCGGTACCGCGAACGCCGAGCCTGATCGGTCCCTGCCGGAGATCCGGATCGACCTCGGCGCCCTGAGCTACGCGGCTGCCCAGTGGCCCGGCGCCGAGGCGCCGAACGTGCGCCCGTACGAGGGTGTGCGGATACCGGACGACACGCTGAGTTCGTTGCAATGGGCACGTCCGTTGCCGGCCCACGAGTACCTGGCCCCATTGGTCGGGCTGCACGCGCCCGGCCCGGTCGCCCCGGTGCCGCCGATCGCACCGCCTCCCGGCAAATTGCGCTTCGGTGACGTACAGGTCGACGCACCGGAGTGGCTCTACCGGGAGCAAGCGATCCAGATCAACGACAGCGCCGCGATGGCCGAGGCCAATATGGCGACATTCCTCGACTCGGTCGGGATGGAGCGCACCAGGTCCGACCGCGTCGCGAGCCAGACCATGGGCGCCGCCGCGATCGGCGCGGCGGCGGGCTTCGTGTTCGCGAGCCCGTTCGCGCTGTTCGGGGCGGCCGTCGGCGGAGGTCTCGGCCTGGCAATCGGTCTGCCGTTCGCGCCGATCGGCCTCGCCGCGGGCCCGATCGGGGCCGCCTACGGCGCGGCCCTGATGGCCGCACCGCTGTCGGCCATCGGTGCGGGCATCGGAGCGGGACTCGGTGCGGTGCACGCACTCAGCGCGCCTCCGCGGGCGCTCAGCGCGCCGGAGGCGGTCGCCCCCGGCCAGGAGGCCACCGAGCCGGCACCGGAGGTCTCCGAGGCGGCCAACGGCTGATCGGATGACACTTCCCGGGAGCGAACCGGAAAGGTGGGAGCTCGACGACGCTGTCGGGCTCCCACCCTTTCTATCTCCAGGTCTCGGCCTGATTACACCTGTACGGGAACAATTCGGCATGCGGCACGGGAGCGTTGGTCACCGCTGCCGGTAGTCGGTCAGGCGTCGCGTCCTTCGCGCCTGAATCCGAGTCCATGTCCTCCCGGAACGCTCAGCAGCGTCCCGGTGCGGGTGAACAAGCTGCCACCCGCCGCCAAGGGCAGCCGGGTCTGCGTCAATCCGGTTGTCGTCGCGGCGCATTCGTCCGGATAGACGAGCTCGCTCTCCAGGGCACGAGAGGCGGCCAGCGCATCATCGGCCGGGGTGCCCGCGCCCAGGGCCAGCCGATGGCGCAGCAGGGGCATGTCGTCGACGTCGGCGATCAGGTCTCCCCGCCACTCGCCGCCGTTCTCACCCGCACGACCGACCTGGACGCGCTCGCGCAGGCGCAGCCGGGCACCAGCAGCCAGCCGGACCGTGGTGACCGTGTGATGTCGCGCGCCGCCTGCCACGACCATCGGTTCGGGATCGAAATCCAGCGTGGCCCCGCTGCCGACCTCGAGGCGCCAGCGCCCGAACGACAAGGGCGTCGCCGCGCCCGGCAGGGCGAGCGTCGCAGCGACCGAGCGCACCACCAGTTCGGCGCCCGGCGCGACAGCGATCACCACGTCGAGTTCGTCACCGCCCAACGGTGTCGCCGCGGTACCGATCAGGTGCACGGTGTTCGGACCGGTTCGGCGGGCCGACAATCCACCGCTCGCATGGATCTCCGGTAGCGCCGCCGTACTCGCGACAATGCGTAACTCCGTGCGCAACAGTGGATCTCAGCGCGCGGTGGCGGATTCGTCGGCGTTCGCCCTGTCCTGCTCGGCGACGGTGCGCAACTGCTGGCGCACCCAGGTCAGCACCGGTGTCGCCGCCGGGTCCTCGGTGAGCGAGACGAGCACGGTCGGCCGGTTCGCACGAACCCGCGCCGCGTCCCGCTCCATCACGCCCAGGTCCGCGCCGACCAGCGGCGCCAGATCGGTCTTGTTGACCACAAGCAGATCGGAGAAGGTCACCCCGGGTCCGCCTTTGCGCGGCACCTTGTCCCCGCCCGCCACGTCGACCACGAAGATCTGGACATCGATCAGGCCGGAGGAGAAGGTCGCGGTCAGATTGTCGCCGCCGGATTCGACCAGGATCAGATCCAGGGGCGGGTTGGCCGCAACCAGATCGTCGATGGCGTCGAGGTTGGCGGTGATGTCGTCGCGGATGGCGGTGTGCGGGCAGCCTCCGGTCTGCACGGCGGTGATCCGCTCGTCCGGCAGGACCGCGTGCCTGCGCAGGAAATCGGCGTCCTCGGTGGTGTAGATGTCGTTGGTCAGCACCGCCAGCGACAGCTCGTCGCGCAGCTGCCTGCACAGCGCGGCCACCAGGGCGGTCTTGCCCGAGCCGACCGGTCCGCCGATGCCGATGCGCAGCGCCTCCCCGGGCGTGCGGGTCCGTTTCGGCCGATCGTGATTGTGGTCGTGCGGCTCACCGTCGAGCAGGTGCGGGGGCATGACGCGGTCTCCTTCTTCCGGGGCTTCAGCTCGCGAACAGGGGCATGTCACGCTGCCGATGACGCTCGGCGAGCACGTCCTGCAGCGGATCGGACAGCGCGGCGAGACCGGTCGCGGCCTCCGCGGCGACCCGGTCGCACAGCTGCGCCAGCCGGATCGTGCACGCCGCGATCGCGGCGGGGTCCAAGGCCAGTAGACGCTGGGCCGCGGTGGCCGCGCCGGTGAGTGTCGTATAGACGACCACGCCCGCGGTCTCCCGGGGCGGCACCGCGGCGGCCGCGCCGACCATTCCGAAGACCGAGGACAGATGGGGTGTTGGACCGAGCGGTGACCAGTCGTGCCCGGGCCACAGCTGTCCGGCCAGGCGCAACAGGCCGCGGCCCTGCGCGCGGGACGCGGCACGTGCCGCGGGCGCGGGCGTGCGCGCGTCGGCTTCCGCCTCGGCGCGCGCCGGAGCCAGTTCGCCCGCGCACACCGCCGCGGCGAGCGAGGCGGCCACCAGCCCCGAGGTGCGGATCCGGCGACGCAGGTACAGCTCCACGGTCGCGACGTCGCGGACCAACCCGGAGGCGACGGCTTCTTCCACGCCGCCGGAGTGCACGTGCCCGCCGATCGGCAGCCGCGAGTCGGCGAGCGCGAGCACCGTCGTGAGACCGGACACAGCGAGACCGGACGCAGCGAGACCGGACACAGCGAGACCGGACACAGCCGGACCGGACACAGCCGGACCGGACACAGCCGGACCGGACACAGCCGGACCGGACACAGCGGATTCACGCATCCGCCGATCCTATGTCCCGGCGTGCCGTCCCGGTGTCCCGGACGTTTCCGCTCAGCGGCGGAAGGCGCGCTCCATGAATCGCTGGGCGTGGGTGCGGGTCAGATCGTTCCACGCCTGCACCGGCGCCGACCACCACGGGGCGATTTCGCGTGGCCTGGCGGTCACCGCGTGGCAGATCAGGTCGGCGGCCTCGCCCACGGTGAGCCCGGGGACACGGCTGAAGTCGGTGAGCGCCCCTGTCACGGCGTGCTGATGACTCATTCTGGTGTGCACGAGCGGCAGATAGATCGAGGTGGTGGTGACGCCGTCGCGCGCCACCTCCGCCGCGACACTGCGCAACCAGACGTCGAAGGCGGACTTGGACGCGCCGTAGGCCGCCCAGCGCGGCGCGGGCGGCATGCGCACACCCCGAGTGGACATGTTCACGATGTGGCCGCGCCCACGAGCGCGCATGGCGGGCAGCAGGGTGAGCAGCAGGCGCACCGGACCCAGGTAGTTGACGTCGATGGTGCGGGTGAAATCGTGGAAACGGTCGTAGGACTCGTCGATCGGGCGGCGAATCGACTTGCCCGCGTCGCTGATCACCACGTCCGGGTGGCCGTGCTCGTCGAGGAGCTGACGGCCGAGTCGTTCGACCGCGTCCATATCGGTGAGATCGGTGGGATAGGTGTGCGCGACGCCGCCCGCGGCGGTGATCTCCGCGGCCAGCCGCTCGAGTTCGTCGCCGGAGCGGGCGACCAGCAGCACGGTCGCGCCCGCCGCGGCCAGCTTGCGCGCGCCGGCCTTCCCTATGCCGTGCGACGCACCGGTGACGAGCACGATCTTGCCGTCGACCGCGGCCCGCAACGTCTGCTCGCGCGGGCGCGACGTGGGATACAGAGGCGCGTCGCCACCCGTTCGGCGAGAGGCCGCCCGTTGTCCGAGGTCCGGGAGTGGTTCACGAATTCGACTGTCGGGGGCCACCCGTGGTTCGCGCGATCACTCCTCGCGCGACCTCGCACGAACGAGCCGCGGCAGGTCCGGCCGGGTGAGCTAGGCGGCGATGCCGAGGAAGCCGCCGCCGCGCCGAATCACCGGCTCGAGCATTTCTACTCACGCGCCGGCAACGGTCATGTGTTCGAATGTGGGTAGTACACAGACTTTTCGCCAGGGGTAGTCCCCCGCGCGTCAGCCGAGGGGGAACGCCATGTCGACGCCGGGCACGCAGGTCTCGGTCGCGCAGTGGATCGCGCGCGGGATCGCGATCGTGGTGCTCGTTCCGATCCGGCTGCTGTGGGAGGGGATCGTCCTGCTGGGCCGCGTCACCGGAGCGGTCTTCGTGTTCGTCGCGCGGCGCCTGCTGATTCCGGCAGCGGAACTGATCTGGCACTGGGTGCTGCGGCCGGTGTGGCTCTTCGCGAAGGATTTCCTCTGGGGCTGGGTGGTGCAGCATCTGCTGTGGGGCTTGGTGCTCACGCCGCTGCTGTCCATTCTGCTGGAGTACCTGCTGCGACCGCTGCGGCGCGCGGTGGAGGTCTTTCTGTGGCGCAGGGTGATTCGTCCGGTCGGAGCTTGGTTGCTGCGCTGGGTGGTGTACCCGATCGGGTACGCGATCGTGTGGGTGTGCCATCGCATCGTCAAGTGGCTGATCGTCTGGCCGCTGGCGCAGTTGTGGCGCTGGGTGCTCCATCCGCTGTGGCGCGCGGTGCGTGCGACCGCGCGGTACGGGTGGCGCGTGGCCACCGTCATCGTGGGCGTGCTCGTCGTGGCGCCGTGCCGGGCGCTGTACCGCTACGTGCTGCGCCCGGTGTTCGCCGCCGTCGCGGTCGTCTGGAACGCGCTGGTGGCGCGCCCGGTCCGCTGGGTGCACCGCACGATCGTCCGGCCGATGAACCGCTGGGCGGCCGAGGTCGTTGCGGCGGTGTTCGGCCGCTGACCCCGGCCGCGCGGCTCAGCGCGGGCCGGGCGAGGCGAAGCGCGCGATCAGCGCCATCGCGGCGAGCACCGTCGCGCCGACGACCACCGCGACGTGCATGCCGTCGACGAAGGATCCGCGCGCCGCCTCGAGCAGTGCCGCGTCCGCGCCGGACCGCTGGATGGTCTCGCCGAGCGTCGCCGCGTAGTCGCCGCCGGACCGGAAGATCAGCGCCGCGAGCGAACCGAGCAGTGCCAGGCCCAGCGCGTTGCCCAGTTCGAAGCTGGTCTCCGAGATGCCCACCGCCGATCCGGCCCGCTCCGGCGGCACCGAGGCCACCGAGACCTCGGACACCAGGGTGAACGCGAGGCCGTAGCCGATACCCGCGATCGTGGACCCGGCCAGATACCACCAGAGTCCGTCGTGCGCGCCGACGCCGAGCAGCATCAGATTGCCCGCCGCGGAGGCGAGTAAGGCGAACACGAACGTGGCGCGGGCGCCGAAGCGATGTCCGACCCGCGCGCCGCCCATCGAGCAGACGAACACCGCGATCGCCATCGGAATGCCGAGCAGCGCCGCGGCCAACGGCGTGCGCCCGGTCACCGACTGCAGGTAGATGCTCGTCAGATAGCTCATCCCGGCCAGCGACATCATCCCGGCAAGACTGGCGCCGATCGCCACGGAGAACTGGGGGCGGGCGAACAACCGCAGGTCGAGCAGGGGTTCGTCGAGTTGTCGCTGCCTGCGGACGAACACGGTCAGGACAACCGCGCCGATCAGCGCGATGACGACCGCTTGCGCGTCGACGCCCTCGGTGGCGGCGTGCTTGATGCCGTACACCACCGGCAGGATGCCGCCGATCGACAGGGCGACGCTCGGCAGGTCCAGTGGCCCGAGTACCCCCGCCCGGTGTTCCGGCAGAACAAAGGTGCCGAACGCGAGCAGGATCAGCAGCACCGGAATGTTGATCAGGAACACCGAGCCCCACCAGAAGTGGTGCAACAGTATTCCCCCGATGATCGGCCCGACAGCCGAACCACCGGCGAAGAACGCCGTCCAGACGCCGATCGCGGCGGCGCGCTCCCGCGCGTCGGGGAACAGGCTCGAAATCAGCGCCAGGCTGGACGGCAGCAGCGTCGCGCCGCCGATGCCCATCAGCGCCCGCGCCGCGATCAGCACGCCCGCGCTGGGCGCGAACGCGGCGATCACCGACGCGATGCCGAAGACCGCGGCGCCGGCCAGCAGGATGTTGCGCCGCCCGATCCGGTCGCCGAGATTGCCCATCGTGATCAGCAGGCCCGCGATCAGGAAGCCGTAGATGTCCAGGATCCACAGCTGCTGGTCCGCCGACGGGTCCAGATCGAGCGTCAGCGTCGGCAGCGCGAGGAACAGCACCGAGATGTCCATCGACACGAGCAGCACCGGCAACAGCAGGACCGCGAGGCCCAGCCAGGCGCGGCGCGAGCCCGTCGTGGACGGCGCGGTCCGCACCGGCTGCACGTCTGTCATCTCCGAAGATCCTCTCGCTGGCGCGTACGTCGTACGCATGAGTTCGGGTACAGTGTACGCAGCCGGGCCGAGGACGGAAAGCAGGACATGGGATGACCGAGATCAAGCTGCACCGCGCCGCCATCGTCGACACCGCGATCGAACTCGCCGATACCGAGGGCTTGGACGCGCTGTCCATGCGGCGTATCGCCGACCGGCTCGGGGTGGGCGCGATGTCGCTGTATCGCCACGTCGCGAACAAGGACGAACTGCTCGCGCTGATGACCGACGAAGTGGCCAGATGCAACCCGTACCCCTCCCCCGAGGGACAGCAGTGGACGTGGCGCGAGCGGGTTCGCATCGCCGCCGAGGTCGACTGGGCCCTGTACCGGCAACATCCGTGGGTGCTGCTCACTTTCGCCACGCCCCGCTACAGTTTCGGGCCGCAGAGCCTGGCCTGTCTCGCCTGGTTGGTGGACGGTTTCCTGGAACTCGGCGTGTCCACGCGCGAAGCGACCGGCATGGCCTTCACCGTGTGGAACTACATCTCCGGCGCCACGCTGCCGGAGATCAGCGCCGAACTGATGGCGCGCAAAGGCATGGATCCCGGCGGCGACAACGCGCTGCGGACGCTGCTGAACGGCACGGCAGCGGGGCCGGTCCCACCCACGCTTGCCGATCTCGCGGGCAGCGGGGTGAGCGATCTGACCCAGAAGGAACTGCTCTACGACGGGCTCGACGCGCTGTGCGACGGATTCGCGGCGCGGGCCGAGCGGCGCGATCGATTGACCTCGACCTGACTCGAGGTTGCAGGCTGGTCGGCGACCGCCCACGAACAGGGTTACCGTGCACGCCATTCGCCTCCATGCCTTCGGCCCGGCCGAGAACTTGCGCTACGAATCCGTTCCCGATCCCGTGCCCGGTCCCGGCCAGGTGCGTATCGCGGTGGCGGCGGCCGGTGTGCATCTCATCGATACCGCGCTGCGCAAGGGCGAGGCCGGGCCGTTTCCGGCGCCGGAACTGCCGACCATCCCCGGCCGCGAAGTCGCGGGCATCGTGGACCGCGTCGGCGCCGACGTGGCGCGGAGCCTGCTCGGCGCACGTGTGGTGGCCCATCTCGGCGCGGCGCCCGGCGGTTACGCCGAACTGGCCGTCACGGACGCGGCCCGCCTACACGAGATCCCGGCGAACCTGGACGCGGCGGAGGCGGTGGCGATGATCGGCACCGGACGCACGACGATGGGAATCCTTCAGTTCACCGAGTTGAAGCCCGGCAGCGTCGTCCTGGTGACGGCCGCGGCGGGCGGCATCGGCACCCTGGTGGTGCAATACGCGAAGAACGCCGGAGCGACGGTGATCGGGTTGGCCGGTGGCCCCGCGAAAGTGGATCAGGTGCGGCGCAACGGCGCCGACCTGGCGGTGGACTATCTGCTGCCGGACTGGCCCGACCGGGTTCGTGCCCGCATCGGCGAGCACGGGGCCAACGTGCTGTTCGATTCGGTGGGCGGTGCGGTCGCCCGCACCGGCATCGATCTGCTCGCACCGGGCGGGCAGCACCTGGCCTACGGCTGGTCCGGCAAGTCGGAGCAGGAAGGGCGGGTGCGGCTTTCGGCCGACGATACGGCCGCACGCGGGATCACCTCCGAGATGGTGATCGGCCCACCGATGCTGGCGCGCGTCGGCGGCGATCTGCGCGTCCTCGAGAACCGCGCCATGGCCGAGGCGGCCGCGGGCCGGCTGCGCCCCGCCGTCCATCGCTTCCCGCTCGCCGAGGCGGCCGCCGCGCACCGTGCGCTGGAAACCCGCGCGACGACCGGCAAGGTGGTGCTGACGCCCTAGCCGAAGCGGATCACGCGTCGATCTCGCCGTTCACCACCGCATAGGCGAAGCCGTCCCACCCCTTGCTGCCGACGGTCTGGACCACCGTCGCGTCCAGGCTCGGTTCGGCGGCGAGCAACTCGACCAGCTCGCGACTGGCCTGGGCGGCCGGATCCTCGGAATGCTCCTCGGCGATCGCACCGCCGCGGACCACGTTGTCGACGATGATCACCGAGCCCGGCCGGGTCAGCCGCAGTGCCCACAGCACGTAGTTCGAGTTGTTGACCTTGTCCGCGTCGATGAACACCAGGTCGAACGGGTCGGGATCCTCCTCGGCGAGCACGGGCAGGCTGTCCAGCGCGGCGCCCACCCTGATCTCCACCCGCTCGCCGACCCCGGCCCGTTCCAGGTTCGCCCGCGCCACCTCGGCGTGCTGAGCGGCGAACTCGAGCGTCACCACGCGTCCCTTCTCCCCGACCGCACGGGCGAGCCAGATCGTGCTGTACCCGCCGAGCGTGCCGATCTCCAGCACCCGGCGCGCGCCGACGGTCCTGGCCAGCAGATGGAGAAATTTTCCTTGCGGCGCCGACACGTCGATCGGGGGCAGGCCCGCCGCCTGGTTCGCATCCAGCGCGGCTTCGGAAGCCGGGTCCGCCACCAGCGTTTCCACGAGGTAGCGGTCTACGTCGGCCCATCCAGGTGTCGTCATACGTCAAAGTCTGCCACCCGATTCCGCCCACGGGACCGGCTCCCCGAGTAGCGTGCGGCACAAAGAGACGTGCATGTCCCGCGATCGCGCCGAGAAACGGACGGACAGGACCCGACATGACGCATCTTGCGCGAACCATGGCCGTCGCCGTTTGCCTGGTCGCCTTGGGCCCCGCCGCGCCCGCGCACGCCGCGCCGATGGACGGCGGGGCCGAATACGTCGCTCTCGGCGATTCCGGCGCGGCCACCACGGGCGTGCGGAACTTCGACACTTCGGCCCCACCGCGGTGCCTGCGCTCGACCGCCAACACGCCGAAACTGATCGCCCGGGACCTCGGACTGCGGCTCGACGACCGCACCTGCAACTCGGCGCGCATCCCGGACCTCACCGCGCCCCAGCAGCCGGGCATCCCACCCCAGTTCGACGCTCTCGGCCCCGGCACCAGACTGGTCACGGTGCACATCGGCGCCAACGACGCCTTGATGGCCGAGCACGTGGTCGGCTGCCACGTATCGGGCCTGGCCGGGGTCGGTGTGTGCGCCGGTCCGGACTGGGACACCGCCATCGACGCGATCGCGGCGTCGTACGCGACCGCGCTGCAACAGATCTCCGTGCGGGCACCGCAGGCGAAGATCGTGGTCGACGGCTGGCCGCTCTATGTGCGCGACGGCGGCTGTCCCGAGCTGGTCGGTCTTCGCCCGTCCGACGCCGCGCGCATCCAAGCCGCCTTCGACCGTCTCAACTCCGTGGTGTCCCGCGTCGCCGCGGCACAGGGCGTGGTCTACGTCGACACCCGCGCGGCCTCGGAGGGCCTGGACGCGTGCGCGCCCGCCGGCATCCGCTGGATCGACCCGATCATCGCCACCGAGACACTCATCCCCTACCACCTCACCCCGCAGGGCATGCGTGGCGTCGCCGACGTCGTCCTCCCGGCGATCCGCGCCGCCGGACTGCCCGGCTGAGCCGTTCGCCTGCTCCGACGGACCCGCCCCGGACTCGGGCGGAGTCCGGGGCGGGTCGGCGTGGTGTTACTTCGAGAAGTTCTCCGGCGGCTGCCACGGACGGCCGTGCAGGTCGTCCGGGCGCTGGGCCGGGGGTTGCTGCGGCGGCTGTTGTTGTTCCGGCGGCTGCTGCGCCGGGAAAGCCTCCTGCGGAGGGATGACCGGCTGGTGCGGCGAAGGCTCGAAACCCTGCGGAGGCGGTGTCGGGGTCAGCCCCTCGACCGGAGTCCGCGCCGTCGCCTCGGCGGCACGCACGGCCCGCTCGATGGTCGGGTCGGGCGCGGTGTCGAACCAGTCCGCGACATCGGAGTCGTCCTCGGGCTTGACTTCCGCGCCGTCGGAGGCGGGCGGTTCGTACCGGAACACGCCGTCCTCGCCCTGGCTGCCGAAGCTCTTGGCGAACCCTTCCAGCGCTTTGCCGAAATCGCTGGGCACCAACCACACCTTGTTGGCATCCCCGCGCGCGACCATCGGCAGTGTCTGCATGTATTGATAGGCAAGCAGTTCCGGCGTCGGCTTGCCGGATTTGATGGCGGCGAAGACCTTCTCGATGGCCTTGGCCTGGCCCTGCGCCTGCAGATACGAGGCAGCGCGCTCACCCTGCGCCCGCAGAATGCGGCTCTGCCGTTCACCTTCGGCAGCCAGGATCGCCGACTGCTTGGCACCCTCGGCGGACAGGATCTGCGCCTGTTTCGAACCCTCGGCCGTCTTGATCGCCGATTCGCGCTGGCCCTCCGCGGTGAGAATCATGGCGCGCTTCTCGCGGTCGGCCTTCATCTGCTTCTCCATCGACTCCTGAATCGACGGCGGCGGATCGATGCTCTTCAGCTCGACCCGCGCGACGCGCAGACCCCAGCGCCCGGTCGCCTCGTCGAGCACACCGCGCAGCTGGCCGTTGATCGCGTCGCGGGAGGTGAGGGTCTGCTCGAGCGTCATGCCGCCGACCACGTTGCGCAGCGTGGTGACGGTCAGCTGCTCGACGGCGGCGATGTAGTTGCTGATCTCGTACACCGCCGCCTGCGGGCTGGTCACCTGGAAATACACCACGGTGTCGATGTGCAGGGTCAGATTGTCCTCGGTGATCACCGGCTGCGGCGGAAACGACACCACCCGCTCCCGCAGATCCACCTTGGCGCGGACCCGGTCGGCGAACGGCACCAGGAACGTGAGCTGGCCGGACACGGTACGCGAATACCGGCCCAGCCGCTCGATCACCGCGGCCTCGGCCTGCGGCACCAGAGCGATCGACTTGAAGACCACCACCACGACCAGCAAGATGAGGACGGCGGCAACGATCAGTACAGCCATCAAGGCCCCTTCCAGACGACGGCGGTCGCGCCGTCGATCTTCATGACATACACGGTCGTACCCGGTTCATACACTTCGGTCGTGTCCATCGGCCGCGCCGTCCACACCTCCCCGCCCAGCTTCACCTGGCCGGAATGCGCCGCGACCTGTTCGAGCACCAGAGCGGTCTTCCCCGGCAAGGCGTCCACGTTCGTCGGCGTGGGCGGCGGAGTTCCGAAGCGGCGCCGGATGATCGGGCGTACACCGAGGAACAACACCGCCGACGTCACCGCGAAGACGATGGCGTCCACCACGGGCGACGTCCCCGCCGCCGCGCTGACACCCGCCGTGCCCAGCGCCGCGACACCCAGCATCAGCAGGGTGAAGTCGCCGGTGAGCATCTCCGCCGCCGCGAGCAGAATGCCCGCGACCAGCCAAAAAATTGCGGCCACACGACCACTGTAGTGCTCCGATCATGATCTGGGGCGCGACCTTCGCGAGTACTCCGGATGAATTCCGGGCGCGGACGCGCGGTGACCCGGGTGCGCCGAAAGCCGCAGCGGCGGTGCTAGCTTCAGGCAGGTGAGCGGGCGTGACAGGTATGACGACATCTTCTCCGGACATCCTCGATCGAAGAGCAGGACGGTGCCGACGGTCACCGCGGAACGCGATCTGGTCGTCGAGGACGCCGCCACCGGATTCTGCGGCGCGGTGGTCGGATTCGATCGCAGCTACGACGGCGAGTTCGTGAAATTGGAGGACGCCCGCGGCACGGTGCGCCTGTTCGCGCTGCGCGAGGCCGCGTTCCTCATCGACGGTGAGCCGGTGACCCTGGTGCGACCGTCGGCCGCCCCGCCGAAGACGCCGCACCGGTCCGCCTCCGGCTCCACCAGGGTCGAGGGGCTGCGCGCCCGGGTCGCCCGCGGCAGCCGGATCTGGGTGGAGGGCGTCCACGACGCCGCCTTGGTCGAACGGGTGTGGGGCCACGATCTGCGGGTCGAGGGCGTGGTGGTGGAGCAGCTCGAAGGTCTGGACAACCTGGCCGCACGGCTCAGCGAATTCGAGCCGGGCCCGGGCAGACGGGTCGGCGTGCTGGTCGACCATCTGGTGACCGGATCCAAGGAGACCCAACTGACCACCGGACTCGGGCCGCACGTCCTGGTCACCGGGCACCCCTTCGTCGATGTGTGGCAGGCAGTGCGCCCGGCGACGGTCGGCATCGCGCAGTGGCCGCAGGTGCCGCGCGAGGAGGACTGGAAGACCGGCGTCTGCACACGCCTGCGCTGGGGTACGCCGCAGGACGGCTGGCGGCGGGTGTACGGCGCGGTGACCTCCTTCCGCGATCTGGAGGCACCCCTCATCGGCGCCGTCGAGCGCCTGATCGATTTCGTCACCGAACCGGACTAGGCGTACCTCCGCCTCCGCTGCGGCGGCGGCGGTCAGATGCCGGACGGTGTCCGCGCGAACCCGGTGGTCGCCGGGAGCGCGGCGCCCGCGGTTCCCGCGCTGCTCACGAATGCCCCTGCGCATGGATGCCCACCGGTAGCGCCCACCCTTTATGCTCGATAATTATGTGCTCTCCAAGCGCGACACTCACGGTGTGGGCGAGCTCCTGGCTGGCCGGCCGCAGTGCGCCCGACGACGTTTTGGCCGCCTTGCACGCCTGGGCGCCGAAGCACACGATCGCGGCGGGTGACCCGTTCACCGGCGGCCGCACCGACCTACCTTGGTCCGCGCACGGCAATCTGCCGGGCAGCGGAGTCATGGCACTGTTGAAAGTGATTCGCGAAACGATGGCCCAGCCCGGTTCGCAACTTCGGTTGGTGCTCCCCGTCCCCGGAGACGTGCGCGGAGTCCCCACGGGCACGGCGTTCGCCGCCGACGCGATCGAGGCCGAGGAAGGCATCCTGATCGGCGTACCGGGCACCGACGGCACCGGCCTCATCCCGCAGTGGGCCGACGACGACACCCTGCAGTGGACCGTCTACAGCACGCCCATCCCCGGGGCGCCGGGCCCCGACATGTCGCTCGGCGAGGCCGAATACGCGATGCGCGAAGCGGTCCGCGATGCCGCCGACGCGCTGATGAAGCTGCACACCACCACGCTGGGCGCGGCCGACTCCGATCCGCGCGAACTCATCGAAGCCGAGCTCGCCGACTACTCGCGGCACGACTATCCCGAGTCGATTCCGTTGCGCGCCAGGCGCATTCTCGATACCGCCGATCACGTGGCGGCCATCCTCACGGTGGCGCAGCGGGAGCCCGCGTCGGCGCCCACCTCCGCCACCGCGATCGGAGCGCAGGAATCGCTGCTGCGCCCGCTGTGGGACGCGATCCGTGCCGCTCGTCTGGTCGCCGTACACGCTTCGGCCCACGGAAGCCGCTGACCGGGAACGCGGGCGGTGTGACATGCGCATTCTCCGTCGTGGCCGCACAGCCGCCCTCGCCGTGCTCATCGGTCTCGGCCTGCACGCCCCCGCTTCGGCGATCGTGGGCGGCGCCGACGCGACGACCGCGGAGTATCCGTGGCTCGCGGCCGTCGGCACGCCGTTGTTCCTCAACCGCGCCTCCGGCCAGTTCTGCGGCGGCGCGCTCATCGCGCCGGACCAGGTGATCACCGCGGCGCACTGCGTGGCCCTGACGCCGCCGCTGGCGCAGACGCTCACCGTCACCTTCGGCCGCGACGACCTGCGCGGGCACGACGGGAACACCGTGCAGGTCAGGGACATTCGCATTCATCCCGGCTTTCGGGTGAGCGGTCTGGACACGACCGCCGTCTATCGGAACGACGTGGCGATCCTGACCCTCGACCAGCCACAGCCCGGTCCGACCGTCGACATCGCGGCGCCCGGGCCGGGCGCCGGAACCATCCTGGGCTGGGGAGCGACCTCGGAAACCGGCGAAGGCAACGCCCGCCTGCACGCGGCGAGCGTCCCTCTGGTCAACGACGCTGAGTGCGCCGCCGCCTATGGCTCCGCCTTCGACCCCTACACCATGCTCTGCGCCGGTAGCCCGACCGCAGGCGCCACCCAATACGACAGCGGCGGACCGCTTCTCGTCGACGGTCGGCTCACCGGCCTCATCTCCTGGGGCGAGGGCACGGCCCGCCCCGGCTTCCCTGATGTCTACACCCGCCTCACCGGCATCGAGTTCTGAGGTTCCGGCGGGTGGCGATCACTGCTGCGGCGTGTGCGGCGTGTGCGGCGGCTGATACGGCTGCTGCGGCTGATAGGGCTGCTGCTGTGGGTACTGTTGGTACTGCTGCTGCTGGTAGGGCTGCTGGTACTGCGGAGGTGCCGGGTACTGCGGTTGCCCCGCCTGCTGCGGCGGATACGGTTGCGGGTACTGCTGCGCCTGCGGGAACTGCTGCTGCTGGTACTGCTGTTGCGGATACTGCTGCTGGGACTGGTTCGAATTCCCTCGCTTACGCAGCCAGATCACGAGTCCGATGACTACGGCGACAACCCCGATGCACAACAGCAAGCCGCCGATCGAGAACCCGCCGCGGCCACTGCTGCGGCCGCGGCGCCTGGCCTCGGTGGCGTCGAGGGCCACGGTCCACACCTGCGCATCGGACCAGGCGTGCGGATCGAGCAGTGCGGCGTTGGTCAGAACGTCGGCATAGGTCATCGAGAGTTACCCCCCAGAAAGTCGGATTCGGCGATAGGTCGCAGGCGATGCTATCCCCTGACCCGCCTCAGTTCCCAGCAGTGGGACGGCGCGGAGCGGCGCAGCAGCTGACGGCACACGGTACGCCGTCGCGTGTGCAGCCGTAGCCCGCGACCTCGCCGAGCCGACGGGGTTCGATGCCGCGCACCTGCTCGCAGACCAGTTCGACGACCAGCTTCGCGAAGCGCGGGTCGGTTCCCGGTGTCGCGGCCCGGGCGAAGCCCATACCGAGTTCGGCGGCTTTCTGCGCGGCCTCGTTGTCCAGATCCCAGATGACTTCGAGATGATCGGAGACGAAACCCACCGGACAAACGATTACGGCCTCGACCCTTTTGGCGGCGAGGTCGTCCAAGTGGTCGACGATGTCCGGTTCCAGCCACGGCACCTGCGGCGGACCGGAACGAGACTGCCAGACGACGTCGTAGTCGGTGAAACCCGTTGCCGCGGCACACAATCGGGCCGCATCGGCGACCTGTCGGCTGTAGAGCCGACCACCGTCGGCGGGCGGACCGGCGGCGGCATCGGCCGACACCGGAATGGAGTGCGCGGTGAACACCAGTCGCGCCTCGGCGCGCTGCTCGACCGCGAGCCGATCGCGCGCCGCGCGGATGGCGTCGGCGAACGCCTCGATCAGCAGCGGGTGGTCGAAGTACTGGCGCAGCTTCAGCAGTTCCGGCGCGCCCGCACCGGAAGCCGCACGCGCCCTCGCGATGTCCTCGTGGTACTGCAGGCAGCCGGAGTAGCCGCCCCACGCCGAGGTCGGGAAGACCAGTGCGGAGCCGACACCGTCGGCGGTCATCCGCGCGACGGTGTCCTCCACCATGGGATGCCAGTTCCGGTTACCGAAATAGACCGGCAAATCCAGGCCCGCGGCGGTCAATTCCGCCTCCACCGCGGCGATGATGTCGCGATTGAGCGCGTTGATCGGCGAGACACCGCCGAAGTGCAGGTAGTGCTCGGCGACCGCTTCGAGACGCTCGCGCGGCACACCCCTGCCCCGGGTGACGTTCTCCAGGAACGGCATCACGTCTTCGGGACGCTCCGGACCGCCGAAGGACAGCAGCAGCAGCGCGTCGGCGGTACGAACCACGGTGTCTCCCATCGAATCCGCTCAGTTGATCGCCATGTCCTCCGGGAACCAGGTGTTGTGGCTGGCTCCGCCGTCGACGTAGATGATCGAGCCGGTGGTGCCCGGCAGCCAGTCCGACAGCAGCGCCACGATCGACTTCGCCACCACGGTGGGGTCGTCGACGTCCCAGCCGATCGGCGAGGCGCCGTCCCAGTAGGTGTTGAGCTGGTTGAGCTTGGCCGCGTCGTCGGTCGCGGTGCCCGCGATCGCCTTGGCCGCCAGCGTCTTGATCGGACCGGCGGCGATGAGGTTGGAGCGGACCTTCTTGGCCGCGCCCACCTCCCGCGCGACGTACCGGTTCACCGACTCCAGGGCCGCCTTGGCCACGCCCATCCAGTTGTAGTACGGCATCGCGGTGCGCGGATCGAAGTCCATGCCGACGATCGAGCCGCCCTCGTTCATCACCGGCAGCACCGCGCGCGACAGCGAAGCGTAGCTCCACGCCGAGATCTCGAACGCCTTGGCGGCGTCCGGACCCGGGCCGTCCAGGAACGGCCGAGCCTCCGGACCCATCAGGGTGCGGGGCGCGAAGGCGATCGAGTGCAGCACTCCGTCGATCCCCTGCGGAGCCAGTTCCCGCAGCTTGTCGGCCAGGCCGGCGAGATCCTCTTCGCTGGTGACATCGAGCCCGATGGCCGGCGGCACCTCCTGGGGCAGGCGCTTGGCGATCCGGTCGATCAGCCGCAGCCGCTCCGGGATGCCGGTGATGATCACCTTCGCGCCCTGCTCCTGCGCGACGGCCGCCGCGTGGAACGCGATCGACGAATCGGTGATGATGCCCGTGACCAGGATGGTCTTGCCTTCGAGCAGTCCGCCCATGAGTTCTCGGTTCTCCTGAATTCGAATGTGGGGTTGGCTGCGGGCGGGCGTGACCGCCCGCGCTACGCGTTCGGGGTGGTCAGTGGCCCATGCCCATGCCGCCGTCGACGGGGATCACCGCGCCGGAGACGTAGGCCGAATCCTCGGAAGCCAGGAAGCTGACGACGGCCGCGATGTCTTCCGGCTGGCCGAGCCGCTGCAGGGGAATGAACTTCTTGGCCATGTCGCGCATGTCCTCGGGCAGGTCAGCGGTCATGTCGGTCTCGATGAAGCCGGGGGCGACGACATTGGCGGTGATCGAGCGCGAGCCGAGCTCACGGGTGATCGAGCGGGCCAGACCGATCACACCGGCCTTGGAGGAGGCGTAGTTGATCTGGCCGGCTTGGCCGCTCATGCCGACCACGGACCCGAGAAAGATCATCCGGCCCCAGCGCCCGCGCAGCATCGCGCGGTTGGCTCGCTTGGCACAGCGGAACGCGCCGGTCAGATTGGCGTCGAGCACCTTGGTGAACTGCTCCTCGCTCATTCGCATGAGCAGCGTGTCGTCGGTGATGCCCGCGTTGGCCACGAGCACCTCGACCGGACCCTGATGCGCCTCCACCTCGGAGAACGCGCGGTCCACCGATTCGCTGTCGGTCACATCGCATTTCACACCGAACAGACCGTCCGGCACCCCCGACCCACGATGCGTGACGGCCACCTTGTGACCGTCGGCAAGCAGACGCTGCGCGACCGCGAGTCCGATGCCGCGGTTACCGCCGGTCACCAGGACCGAGCGTGACGTTGTGTTCGACATGGGCTAAACCTACCTGGTCGAGGTGATCACAGATGAGCGGGCTCGATGCTCGAGGTGATGACACATGATCCGGCGTCGCTGCTCGAGCGATATCACCCAGTCGATCCGCCGACGCACCGGGGATCATCACCAGGCGACGGTCGTAGCCACGATCCGATCACGCGATGCCGTCTGCGCGTCGCCTCGAATTCCGGGACGGCGAGCGAACGAAAATCGGGCCGCATGCGTGCAGAATGTCACGCACACGGCCCGATCGTGAGTTCGGTCGATCACCGAATCAGCACTGCCTGCACCAATGGACCGAGTAAGCGTCGAATCCGAGGTCCGAATACGACGTGGCGCTGCTCGTGTGACGACCGTTGCAGTCCGAGCTCTCCCAGAAGGTCAGCGACTGACCACTCCTGTTCACCACCGAACGAGCGGCTCCTCCCTCCGGATAGGCCACGACACACGAAGTCGCGTTGACCACCGGACGCCACTCGAGCATCTTGCCGGTGTAGTTCGCTCCCGTCCACATACAGACGCTCCCGTTCGGGCATGACGGCGCGGCGGCCGCTTCCGGTGCCCCGACGAGAAACATCGCAGTGAAAATGGCTGCTGCGAACGCGATTATAGTACGCATCGATACTCCCTCCCTGACGATACAGGCCGAGCGTACCGGGACTCCCCTTGGCGGACAACGTCTTTCCGCCGCTTCGACTACGGCAGCCGTTGCCGATAGAGCAGACCTGTGACGATTCCCGTCGCGACGAGCAGCAGGCCGAGCAACAGCCACGGTCGGCTCGCGTCACCCCGGGTCAGCTCGAATCCGATCTGTTCCTCGAGCGTGTTGTACACCTTCGTCAACTCGTCGAAGGAAGCCGCCGTGTAGAACTCTCCGCCACTCAGACGCGCGATTTCCCGCATCGCGTCGTCATCGACCTTGACTTCCACACGATCGCGCGTCCCGTCCTCGCGCGGAATCTCGACGACGCCCCAGGCAGTGCCGAAGGAAATGGTCGAGATCGGAATATTCTTGGTCTTCGCCAGCCGGGCCGCGACGTACTCGTGCCGAGGATTGTCGTAGTCCTTGAAATCCGGAACGGTCTGTTTACCGTCCGACATGAGCACGATCCGGGCAGGCGGGGGCTCCTGGCCGCCGCCGAGTACCGAAGCGAGAGTCTGTATCGCCTGCAGCGCGGTGTGGATCCCTTCGCCGGTGGCCGTGCGCTCGGCAAGCCGGACATTGTCGATCGCGGCTTTGACCGATTCGTGGTTGGTCGTGGGCGAGACCATCACCGAAGCGGTGCCGGCGAAGGTGACGAAACCGATGTTCACGCCCTCGGGCAGCCCGTCGACGAAGTCCTTGCCCGCCTGTTTGGCGACCTGGATGCGGCTCGGGGCCACGTCGGTCGCCTCCATCGACAGCGACACGTCCATCACCAGCATGACGGTCGCCCGATTGCGCGGCACCTTCTTGACCGCGGTGGGCCCCGCGGCGGCGACGGTGAGGAACACCAGTCCGACCAGCAGCAGCGCGACGGCCACGTGGCGGAACGGGCTCGGCCGCGAGGGAGCGACCTTCTCCAGCAGCTCCATGTTGGTGAACTTCAACATGTGCTTGCGCCGGTTGCGCTGCACCAGGACGTAGCCGAGCGCGATCAGCGCGATGACGGCGAGGAATCCGAGCCAGATCTGTGCGGTGAAATGCGAAATACTCACTGACGTGGCACCCGCCCGGTCGGGGCGCCGAAACTGTGGCGCCGGGTGGACACGAACCGGACCACGTCGGCGATCCAGTCCCGATCGGTTCGCAGGGTCAGCACCGGAGCGCCGCAGCTGCGCAGGGCCTGTTCGACCTGCTCACGGTGACGCTGCGCGGCGGCCGCGAAATCGGCGCGCAAGGTGGGGGTCACGCTGAACTCGCGGGTACGCCCGGTCTCCGGGTCGTGCAGCACGACGTCGCCGATGTCGGGCAGCGACAGGTCGCGCGGGTCGAGCACCTCGACCGCGAGCAGATCGTGCCTGGCCGAGATCGCGCGCAACGAGCGCTGCCAGTCGATGTCACCCAGGAAGTCGCTGATGATCACCGCGAGTCCGCGTTTGCGCTGCGGACGGCGCAGCGATTCGATGCCGCCACGCAGGTCGCCGCGCACACCGTCGCGCGCGTGCGGTGTGGTCGCGATGCTGCGCAACAGCGACTGGGCGTGGACCCGGCCGCCGCGCGCCGGGATACGGGTCAATCGTTCGCCGGTGGCGACGACCGCGCCGATCCGGTTGCCCCCGCCGCTGGTCAGATGAGTGATGGCGGCCGCGGCGGCGATGGCCAGATCGCGCTTCTGGCAGGCGGCGGTGCCGAAGTCGAGGCTGGCCGACAGATCGACGACCATCCAGGTTTCCAGCTCCCGGTCGGCGATCATCTGCCGCACGTGCGGATGGGTGGTCCGGGCGGTGACCGACCAATCCATCTGGCGGACGTCGTCACCCGGCTGGTAGGCGCGCGCCTCGCCCGGCTCGGAGCCGGGCCCGGGAATGAGACCGAGATGATCACCGTGCAACACGCCGTCGAGCCTGCGGCGCACGGTGAGTTCGAGGGTCTTGAGCGCGACCGTGAGCCTGGGGTCGGTCAGCTCCCCCGCGTGGAAGGACGGCGGTGCGTGGGACGATGACATCGGCACTGGCGCAACCGAATCCGATGCCGAGGTCACTTCGGCGGGATGGTGCCCGCGGGCTGCGACTGCTGCCCGTTGGGCGGCTGGGGCACCGCCTGCTGCGGCGAGGGCGGCTGCGGAATCTGCTGTTGCTGCCCGGCGCCCTGCGCCGGAGCGGCGGGCGCGCCCGGCGCGACGGCCTGCGGGGCGACCTGCGGCATGCCGACGGTCTGCAGAACACGCTTGATCACGTCTTCCGGGCTGATCTCGTCGGCGAGCGCGTCGTAGGACAGCACCAGGCGGTGACGCAACACGTCCGGAATCACTTCGACGACGTCCTGCGGCACCACGTAGTCGCGGCCACGGATCAGCGCGACCGCACGGGCCGCGGCGATGATGCCGAGGCTGGCGCGCGGCGAGGCGCCGTAGGAGATCCAGCTGGCCACGTCCTGCATGCCGAAATCGGCCGGCTTGCGAGTCGCCGCGATCACCCGGACCACGTAGTCGACCAGGGCATGGTGCACGAAGGTGTTGGCCGCGACCTTCTGCAGGCGGATCAGTTCCTCCGGCTCCAGGATCCGGCCCGCCTCCGGCGGGGTGACGCCCATCCGGTAGATGATCTCGCGCTCCTCCTCCACCGACGGGTAGTCGACGACGACCTTGAACAGGAAGCGGTCGCGCTGCGCCTCGGGCAGCGGGTACACGCCCTCGCTCTCGATCGGGTTCTGCGTCGCCATGACCAGGAACGGGTCGGGCATCGGGTAGGTCTTGCCGCCGATCGACACGTGCCGCTCGGCCATCACCTCGAGCAGCGCCGACTGCACCTTGGCGGGCGCGCGGTTGATCTCGTCGGCGAGCACGAAGTTCGCGACGACCGGGCCGAGTTCGGTGTCGAACTGCTCGCGGCCCTGCCGGTAGATGCGGGTACCGATCAGGTCGGTGGGCACCAGGTCGGGCGTGAACTGGACGCGGGAGAACGAGCCGCCGACCACCTTGGCGAAGGTCTCCACCGCGAGCGTCTTCGCGATGCCGGGAACACCTTCCAGCAGGACGTGACCACGCGCGAGCACGCCGACGAGCAGTCGCTCGACCAGGCGGTCCTGGCCCACGATCACCCGCTTGACCTCGTAGATCGCCTTCTCCAGGGTCTGGACGTCACGCTCGAGGGTGCTGGGCGTGGAAACCGGCACATCCTTCGCCGAGTTCGCTCCGCTCACACCGTCCGTCGAAGTCACCAACATCCCCGCTTTCGCCTTGGTCCTGTGCGTGCTGCCACAACTATTCCAGGTAATCACCGCCTGTGCCGCAACCGGACCCGACAGAATGGGAATTCGGCGGTCCCGCGGCCCAGCGCGATACCCGGAATGTCCGATATCAGGAGACGATGCGCACCGCGAACGGCATGATGCCGCCCTCCCGGACCGGGGACACTTTGACCACGTCGCCGGACTCCGGCGCCTCCACCATCTTCCCGTCGCCGAGATACAGCGCCACGTGCTGACTGCCGTTCGGCCCCCAGAACAGCATGTCGCCGCGTTCGCGATCGCCGACCGGCACCCGGGTGCCCGCGTTGTACTGGTAGCCGCTGTAGTGCGGCAGCGACACGCCGATGCCGGCGAACGCGTACACCATCAACCCCGAGCAGTCGAAGCCCACCTTGTCGTAGTCGCCGTGCCGGTCGGCGACGCCGCCGTCCCGGATGCCGAGGGTCGGCCCGTCCTCGTCGCCGCCGCCCCAGGCGTAGGTGACGCCCAGTTGCGACATGGCGCGATCGACCACGATCTCGATCGCCGACGAGCCTCCGACCGACGGCGGGTTCGGCCGGGGCGCGCCGCGCCGCGGCGCAGGCGCGTCCTCCAACTGGGTGTGCGGGCGCTTGTCGGCGCCGAGTTCGGCAGCGCGGTCGCGGGCGGCTCGGTCGGCGGCCGCGCGGTCGGCGGCCGCCGCGGCGGCGGCACGGACCGCGGCCTCCTCCGCTTTGCGCAGCGCGTCCCAGGCCAGGTAGGCGTCGCGCTGGTCCTGCAGCCCTGCCACGTTCCGCCGCGCCTGATCCAGCCGGCCCTGGGCGTCGTGGCGCAGGCGCAGCAGGCCGTCGCGCTGCGCGGCCTGCTGGTCGAGTTCGGTCTTGGCCGCGGCGACCGCGTTCTCGGCGTCGGTCTTGCGCGCGGCGGCGGTGGCGGCGGCCGCGTCGGCGTCCGACTTCGCCCGGCGGGCGCTGGAGTTCTTGTTGCCCTGGTCGATCTGCGCGCGCCGCAGGCCGTCCAGCACCTGCTGGCGGTTCTTGGAGACCAGGTCCAGCAGCTGCGCCCGGTCCAGCGCGACCGCCGGGGTGGCCGCCGCGAGGTAGGTGACCATCGAGTCGGAGCCGGGCCGGGTATAGACCTGGGTGGCGAACTGGTCGAAGTTGCGCCGCGCCTGGCCGACCTGTTCCGCGGCGCCGGCCAAGGCGAGCTGGGTGTCGACCACCACGGCGGCGGCCGCGTCGGCGGCGTCGCGAGCGTTCTGCAGGTCGACCAGCGCCTTGTTGACATCTTCGCGGCGCTGGGCGACCACGTCGTCGAGCTGACGCAACTGGTGGTCGACCGCGGCGACCTGGTTGATCAGGGTGCCGACCTCGGCGACACCGGCGTCGACCTGCGCGCCCGCCTGGGCGATCTGGCCGTCGCTGGGATTTGGCGGAGCAGGTGGCACGGCGGCGACCGGCCCGGTCGTGACCACTACAGCGACCGAGATCAGCAATCCCGCAGCGACCATTAGTCGGCGACGGTAGGTCAGCGCGCCGTTGTTGCGCATCACACCTCCAAGGACCGGATTCCGGTAATCCTCGAGGGCATCAGGCGAACCATGACGCACTGTGGTCGACAGATGGCCTCTGAAAACACTTATTCCCCATCAGGGACCATTCGAACCGTAAGACACTTCCGTCACCGACGAAACAACATTCACGCAACTATGCGCCCGCGATTCCGCATTGCTAAAAGTTTGCTACATAGCACAGATGGTTCCGCTGTCGTCAACAGACCAACTGTTCGGAAAATTAGCTGACTGGAAACCAGCAGCCCGGTTGCCTCCCAAAAGCGGGCAGGGGCAGCCTTCACATCCAGCGAAGGTCACGGCGGCACTCGCCCAGGCGCGACGGAGGTATCCGCTGCTTCGGCGATATCGGGCAGCCGTGGTCGAGGCGGAGGGAACCCTCCGCGAGAATCGAGTCGGCCTCAGCCGCTCGTGTCGTGGCCGCTGCGCCGAGCTCAGCTAGTGCGCGTCGGGCGACTCGCCCTCCGCCCCCCGCCGATCGCTCGCGACTCGCACCGGCGCGGCCTCGTTCGCCGCTCGCCGGGCCTTGACCCAGTACAGTCCCGCGATGGCCACCGCCGTCCCGGCCAGCAGGGTGCTGGTGATCGCGGTCCACGACACCGACTCCGGCGTCTCCAAACGGGCGGCGAAGATGCTCGCGGCCTCCCCGCTCTTACCCTGCTTGCCCTTCGCGGCGTCCTCGGCCCACTCCAGCCGCACCCGGCTGATCGAATCGCTGTAGGTGCCGATCCAGTCGTCGCTGAAGACGACGACGGTGCCGTGCTGCGTCTTGCCCACCTCGGTGGCCAGGTCTCGTAGGCTCGAGTCGTGTCCTGGATTGCCGGGGACGACCACGATGCTCAGCGGGATTCCTTCCGACCGCGCCTCCGCGGCGATGGCGGCCAACTCCGGCTTGTCCTTGCCGGTCAAGGTTGCGACGTGGTCATCGGCCAGATCGGCGGTGAGTGAGCGCACGGTGTCGGCGGTGATATTGGGCGGCAGTTCGGCGGCCATAGGGGCGAAAACCGAGTTGTGCGGGGCGGTCATCTTCCATCCGGTCTGTCGAGCCGCATCGGCAACCGAAGCGACGGGCATCCAACACTGCAGGGTCGAGCGAGGTTTCCCTTGCTGGCTCGAAAGCACAGTACGCGACGGAGTGTCGCATCACTCGCGCGCGGCACGCCGAACCGCCCCCTGGTATTTCACAGGACAAGCGTACTGTTAAGGTCGTAGCCGCGAGGAACCGGCGCCCCAGCGGCGCCGGAGCACCTCCGAAGACTCGGTCGCCGGCACAGCCCCGCCGACGACCGCCCTCACAGACGAGTGGAGCTGACGTGACGACAAGTATCGATACTTTCGGCGCCAAGGGCACCCTCGAGGTGGGAAGCAACTCCTACGAGATCTTCCGCCTCTCCGCCGTGCCCGGCACCGAAAAACTCCCCTACGCACTGAAGGTCCTCGCGGAGAATCTCCTCCGCACCGAGGACGGCGCCAACATCACCGCCGATCATATTCGCGCCATCGCGAAGTGGGATCCGTCGGCGCAGCCGAACACCGAGATCCAGTTCACGCCCGCCCGCGTGATCATGCAGGACTTCACCGGCGTGCCGTGCATCGTCGACCTGGCCACCATGCGCGAGGCCGTGGCCACCCTGGGCGGCGACCCGGACAAGGTGAACCCGCTCGCCCCCGCCGAGATGGTCATCGACCACTCCGTCATCATCGACGTCTTCGGCCGCGCGGACGCCTTCGAGCGCAACGTCGACATCGAGTACCAGCGCAACGGTGAGCGCTACCAGTTCCTGCGCTGGGGCCAGACCGCGTTCGACGACTTCAAGGTCGTCCCGCCGAGCACCGGCATCGTGCACCAGGTCAACATCGAGCACCTGGCCCGCGTCGTCATGGTCCGCAACGGCCAGGCCTACCCCGACACCTGCGTCGGCACCGACTCGCACACCACCATGGTCAACGGCCTCGGCGTCCTCGGCTGGGGCGTCGGCGGCATCGAGGCCGAGGCGGCCATGCTCGGCCAGCCCGTCTCGATGCTGATCCCGCGCGTCGTCGGCTTCAAGCTGACCGGCGAGATCAACCCGGGCGTGACCGCGACCGACGTGGTGCTCACCGTCACCGACATGCTGCGCAAGCACGGCGTGGTCGGCAAGTTCGTCGAGTTCTACGGCAAGGGCGTGGCCGAGGTTCCGCTGGCCAACCGCGCCACCCTGGGCAACATGAGCCCCGAATTCGGTTCCACCGCCGCGATCTTCCCGATCGATGAGGTGACCGTCGAATACCTGCGCCTGACCGGTCGTTCCGACGAGCAGGTCGCGCTGGTCGAGGCGTACGCCAAGGAGCAGGGTCTCTGGCACGACGCCGACTCCGAGCCCGCCTACTCCGAGTACCTCGAGCTGGACCTGAGCACCGTTGTCCCGTCCATCGCGGGCCCGAAGCGGCCGCAGGACCGGATCCTGTTGTCGGAGTCCAAGATCGCGTTCCGCAAGGACATCCACAACTACACCAGCGACGCGGAGAGCGGCCCCGCCGCCGAGACCCCGCACAGCAAACTGGACGAGGCCGTCGAGGAATCCTTCCCGGCCAGCGACCCGGCCGTGCTGTCCTTCGCCGACGACGGCTCCGACTTCACGCCGTCCGCCGCGAACGGCGCGGAGGGCCGCCCGAGCAAGCCGGTCAAGGTCTCCACCGAGGAGTACGGCGACTTCGTGCTCGACCACGGCGCGGTCGTGGTCGCCTCGATCACCTCCTGCACCAACACCTCCAACCCGTCGGTCATGATCGGCGCGGCCCTGCTGGCCCGCAACGCGGTGGACAAGGGCTTGGCCCGCAAGCCGTGGGTGAAGACCTCCATGGCGCCGGGCTCGCAGGTCGTCAACGGCTACTACGAGAAGGCCGGCCTGTGGCCGTACCTGGACAAGCTGGGCTTCAACCTGGTCGCGTTCGGTTGCGCCACCTGCATCGGCAACACCGGCCCGCTGCCCGAGGAGATCTCGAAGGCGGTCAACGACAACGACCTCACCGTCACCGCGGTGCTGTCGGGCAACCGCAACTTCGAAGGCCGCATCTCCCCCGACGTGAAGATGAACTACCTGGCCTCCCCGCCGCTGGTCATCGCCTACGCGCTCGCGGGAACCATGGACTTCGACTTCGAGAACGACCCGCTGGGCAAGGACAACGACGGCAACGACGTCTTCCTGAAGGACATCTGGCCCTCGCCGCAGGAGATCCAGGACACCATCGACCGGGTCATCAGCCGCGACATGTTCCTCGAGGACTACAAGGACGTCTTCCGGGGCGACGAGCGCTGGCGTGGCCTGCCCACGCCGGAGGGCAAGACCTTCGAGTGGGATGCGCAGTCCACCTACGTGCGCAAGCCTCCGTACTTCGAGGGCATGCCGCAGACGCCGGAGCCGGTCACCGACATCAAGGGCGCCCGGGTACTCGCGCTGCTCGGCGACTCGGTCACCACCGACCACATCTCCCCGGCGGGCAACATCAAGCCGGGCACCCCGGCCGCCCAGTACCTGGAGGCCAACGGCGTCGAGCGCAAGGACTACAACTCCTACGGCTCGCGCCGCGGCAACCACGAGGTGATGATCCGCGGCACCTTCGCCAACATCCGGCTGCGCAACCAGCTGCTCGACGACGTCTCGGGTGGCTACACCCGCGACTTCACCCAGGAGGGCGGCCCGCAGGCGTTCATCTACGACGCGTCGCAGAACTACCAGGCCGCGGGCGTCCCGCTGGTTGTGCTCGGCGGCAAGGAGTACGGCTCGGGATCCTCGCGTGACTGGGCCGCCAAGGGCACCAGCCTGCTGGGCGTGCGGGCCGTCATCACCGAGTCGTTCGAGCGCATCCACCGCTCCAACCTCATCGGCATGGGCGTCATCCCGCTGCAGTTCCCGGCGGGCGAGTCGGCCGCGTCGCTGAAGCTGGACGGCACCGAGACCTTCGACATCGAGGGCATCACCCAGCTGAACGAGGGTGTCACCCCGAAGACCCTGAAGGTCACCGCGACCAAGGAGAACGGTGACAAGATCACCTTCGACGCGGTCGTGCGGATCGACACCCCCGGTGAGGCCGACTACTACCGCAACGGCGGCATCCTGCAGTACGTGCTGCGCAACATGATCAGGGCCTGATCGCGCCGCCTTCGGCGGCGCGTGTTCGAGCCCCTGAAGTCTCGTGTTCGCGCGCCCGAGTCTCGCGCCTGCGGCGCATACGCTTCGGGCACGCGAACACGAGACGGGCGCGAACGTCGCTCGTAAGACTCGCTCCCGGCGGAGTCGCGATCGCGCAAGCGGCCGCATCTCCGCGAGCACCTGGGTTGTCAGTGATCAGCGCGCCGTCATCGCGGCCGCTCGGATCACTGCCCGCCTCGCTCGTACTGTGAGAACCCCCGCATCGGTGGACCGTCGATGCGGGGGTCCGTGTTTCCCCACTGGAGGATTCCGTGCCCAAGGTCAGTGACGATCACCTCGCCGCCCGGCGCAGCCAGATTCTGGACGGGGCACGCCGCTGCTTCGCCGAGTACGGCTACGACGGCGCCACCGTGCGCCGCCTCGAGGAGGAGATCGGGCTATCCAGGGGCGCCATCTTCCACCACTTCCGTGACAAGGACGCGCTGTTCCTCGCCCTCGCCCAGGAGGACGCCGAACGCATGGCCGACGTCGCGGCCAACCAGGGCATCGTGCAGGTGATGCGCGACATGCTCGCCCACCCGGAACAGTTCAACTGGCTCGGAACCCGATTGGAGATCGCGCGGCGGCTGCGTACCGATCCCGAATTCCGCGCAGGCTGGACCCAGCGTTCGGCCGAGCTCACCGCGGCCACCCTGGCCCGGCTGGAACGGCGCAAGGCCGCGGGCGCGCTGCGCGACGATGTGCCCACCGACGTCCTGCTCGGCTACCTCGACCTCGTCCTCGACGGACTGATCGCCCGGATCGCTTCCGGGCACACCAACGAGAACCTCTCCGCCGTACTGGATCTCGTCGAAGCTTCGGTTCGTCGCAAGCAGTGAGCGCTCCCCCGCCTCTGCGGGTCTCGGGCCGTGCCAGTCGGATGGCGCAGGATTCGCAGCGGCGGGGGCGCGTCAGTGCTTGCGGAGGGGAATGCTCAGAACGTCGTATTGATGTACTCCGCGGCGTGCGTTGTCCACGGGACGCTGGTCCCCGGCATGTGCTGGTGGTTGTAGAGGACGTGCTGGCCGTAGGGCCACGGGGTGAGGTAGCCGACGACGCCGCGGACCGCCGCGGTGTAGCGGTCCAGGTTGCCGAGCGGGTCACGCAGCAGGATCTCGAGCAGTTCGGCGAAGATCAGCGGCGCGACGTCGCCGATGCGAGCCCCTTCGACGAACGAGAACGGCGAGATACCCACGTCGATGATGCGCAGCGGGGAATTCGACGGGGACGCGGTGATGATGTCACCAGGGTTGGCGTACTCGCGCACCGCCACCGAGGCCGGCCACGCGCCCCGCTGCCCGTGCAGACCGAAGGTGTTCGCCGGGCAGAGGTTTCCGACCGACTGCCCGGCCCTGCGGAGGGGGTTGGCGATGCCGACCACGAAAGCGATCTCCAACGGCGTGCCGTCGACGTTCTTGTACTTTCCGGACTGGACGCCCTCCAGGATCCTGCTGGCGCAGATGCCGCCGAGCGAATAGCTCAGCAGCCCGCAGACGTTGGGCGAGTCCTGGATCGCCTGCACGCCCGCGGCGATGCCGCGCCGCACCGAGGTCTCCAGCGAAGGCCCCCATGCCTCCGGCACGGGGCCGACCGAAGCGGGCCAATCCGGTTCGAAGCAGCTGAACTTGCCGGTGTCGAGTAGTTTCGTGACGTCGTGCAGCATGCCCGCGGGCGTTCCGTCGGAGTTGCGCGGCTCGCCGGTGCCGCGGAAAGTGATGATGTCGATCATCGTGTCCTCCTTGCCCCAACCGCACCGACCCCTTCGGCACGGAATCTCAAGGTAGACCCGGGCGCCCCTGCCGACACGAGTATCGGGCTACCTCATCGCGGCACGAGTTCTCCCATGTAGAGCGCGATTCGGCGGATCGGCGGCCGCGTGAGCTACCGCCGCTACGCGCCCGGTTCCATGCTGCTCAGCAGAATTCGCGCGATTCGGTCCAGTTCTGTCCGTTCCGCGGCGGTGAGCACCGACAGCATCCTGGTCTCGTTCGCGGTGTGCTCGGTGACCACCCGGTCCACCAGTGCCCGCCCTGCCTCGGTGAGGGCCACGCGTACCGCTCTGCGGTCCTGCGCGTCCGCGACCCGACGCACCAGCCCCGCCGACTCCAGCCGGTCCAGCCGTCCGGTCATGCCCGCCCGGGAGAGCATCAGCGTGTCGGCGAGCACCGACGGGTTGAGTTCGCACGGCTGGCCCGAACGGCGCAGCGCGGCAAGCACATCGAACTCGCCACGCTGCAGGCCGTGCGCACCGAACACCGCCTCGATCTCGCGCTGCGCCACCAGCAGCAGCCTGCCGAGGCGGCCGATCACGCCCATCGCCTCGAGGTCGAGGTCCGGCCGTTCGCGCTCCCACTGCGCCACGATCGCGTCGACGGCGTCCGCTTTTCGCTCGGTCATGGACAGGATTCTATTCGCCGAGATATAGTTCGGTAGCGAATTATCAATCACCGAATCAATGGAGATCGAGATGACCATCCCTACCCCGCGCAAGGACGTCGCGATTCGACAGCCGCAGGACGCGGAGATCCTGCGCACGGCGGCGGTCACCCTGCGCCTGCTGATCGACGCCGAAGAAGCGGGCGGCGGGCTCAGCACGCTCGAGGTCGCCATGGATCGTGGAGCGGACGGCGCGGCGCCGCACTATCACACGCGTTCGGACGAGTTGTTCTATGTCGCCGAGGGCGAATTGCAGCTGCTGGCCGGCGACCGGATCGTCACCGTCGGCGCCGGCGGTTCGATCGTGGTGCCGAAGTTCATGCCGCACGCCTTCGGCGCCGCGCCGGACCGCACGGCGCGGATCCTGATCGCGCTCACCCCCGGCGTGCAGCGGTTCGAGTACTTCCGGCTGCTGGAACGGATAGCCGCGGGCGAATCCACGATGGCCGACCTCGCCGCCGCGCAAGACGAGTTCGACAACCACTTCATCGATGCCCCCGCCTGGTGGGCGGAGCGCAACGCGAACCGCAGTTGAACTCGCCGGGGCTTCCTGATTTGTTGGGAGCAACCGAATTCGAGCAGATAGATGACGAAGCACCGCGCATGCGGGCGGAAGAAATACGATGCCGCGCGCGGAAGCGGTCGTCTCCGAGCTCTGGTCCGCACCGCCACCGCGGTGCGCGAAAGTACAGATGCACAGCCGCCAATATCGGGCTATGGGCACCGTCCCGCAGCGCGTCGGAATAGCTCGATGATTGCGCCGTACGCGTTTCCAGACTACCGGAAATCTTTCGGTACTCGGCGCTTATCGATCGGAATTCGGTTTGCCGCAGGCCGCGAAATCTCGCGATCCGAGCCGACGAAGACCCCTGTCGCGATATGATCGCTCACACGCTTGGGGGTCGTGGCAAATCGTGAGCAGATCGGAGAAAAGGCTATGACCGACGCAATCCGCCTTCCCGGGACGACGCCGAAAGGTGACCGCGTTCCTCCGCTCCAGGGTCTGCTGGTCGCGGAATCGGACCGTGAGATCAGCGTGCGCGTCGCCGAGGGAACGTGGACGTTCTGTCGGTCGGATGTCTTGCGTGTGGTCGATTCCGCAGTGCCGCAGTCCGATCAGGACGGCCGCCCGGTGCTCGTGGACATCCGCGCGGGCGCCACCGCCGACTTCACCCGCAGGCTGCGCATCGATCTGATCGATCGGCCGATGACCATTCCGGAGTCGCCGTCGGAGGCGCTCGGTGACGACCAGTTGCGGCAGCTGACCGAAATCTGGGCCGACCGCCTGCAACTCGTCGACTGCCCCGGGACGAGCGGGGCGACGTTCACCTACTGCCAGACCAGGTCGATCGACGGCAGCGACGACGGCATCAACTGCGACAGCCTCGACTGAGCGGCAGGCGGATGGCCGCACGCCGGCGGAGTTCGGTTCTGATCGTGTCCGAATCCGATGATCTACACGCCACCGCGA
Source organism: Nocardia abscessus (assembly GCF_015477775.1). Taxonomy (GTDB): domain Bacteria; phylum Actinomycetota; class Actinomycetes; order Mycobacteriales; family Mycobacteriaceae; genus Nocardia; species Nocardia abscessus_A. The sequence continues at coordinate 126,078 of NZ_JADLQO010000002.1, forward strand.
TGGCGGCGACGTTACGAGAACACCATGGGATCGGCCCGATCCAGCTCGACCTGCGCGATTTTCCCCGCGAGTCCGGCAGCTTCCGACTGGACCGGCTCGGCACCGCACGCTCGCTGTCGCACCTGATCGGCCTCGACGACGTCCGGTCGGTGTGGTGGCGGCGTCCGCACCCGGCGCGGGTGCCCGCGGGTGTCCGTGCCTCGGACAACGATTTTCGCCAGGCCGAGTGCGATGGATTCATCCAGGGCCTGCTCTGGTCCATTCCCGCTCACTGGGTCAACGACCCCGGGGCGGATCGCACCGCGGGACGCAAGATCGTGCAACTGGAGACGGCGCTGCGGGCCGGGTTCGCGGTGCCGGAGACGTTGATCACCAACGATCCGGACGAGGCGCGCAGCTTCGTCGAATCCCGGCCCGGCCCGGTCGTTTACAAACGCACCGGCACCAGCCGGGCGGAGTTCGCCGAGACCAGGATCATCTCGCGGGACGATTTCGGCAGGCTGGCCGCGATCCGCTCGGCGCCGACCACCTTCCAGGACTACGTCGACGCCGTCTGCGACCTGCGGGTCGTGTGGGTGGACGGCGTCGAATGGACCGTGCGCATCGACTCGCAGGCCGGCGTGGGCAAGGTCGACTCGCGGCTGGACACCTCGGTCGATTTCACGCCCGACCACCTGCCCGCCGCGGTGAGCAAGTCCCTGGCCACCCTGATGGGCGCGCTCGGGTTGTCCTTCGGTGTGCTCGACATACGGCTGGGCCGCGACGGCGAGTACTACTTTCTCGAGGTCAATCCGCAGGGCCAGTTCGCCTACCTGGAGATCAAGACCGGTCTGCCGATCTTTCGCAGCCTGGCCAACCTGCTGGTGGACGGGGACGGCACGGTGGCGGGCTACTGAGCCCGGCGATAGGTCTGCAGCAGCACGCCCGACGCACGGAAAGCCACGCTGTCCACCAGCCGCAGCCGCCGCGGCGCGACGCCACCGAACAGCGGGCTACCCGCGCCGAGCAGCACCGGAAACACCAGCAGCCGAAGCTCATCCACCGCGTCCAGACGCAGGAACTCCTGCGCGGTGCGGACACCGGCGAACACCACCACCGGCTTGCCGGAGCCGTTCCTCAGCTCCGCGATGTCGGCGGGCAGGTCCGTGCCGATCCGGCGCGCGGGCTGCCAAGGCAGCTCCAGGTCCGGCCGGTGCGACAGCACGAGCTTCGGGAGCGCGTTGACCAGCGGCGCGAGCATCGCGTCCCCGGGAGTCGCCGGATTTCGTTGCGCGTCCGGCCAATACCCGGCGAGCAGCTCGTAGGAGGTGCGCCCGAATATCTGGGCATCGACGCCGCCGAGCAGCTCGGCGAGGTAGGCATCCAGTTCGGGGTCGTCGACTTCGATCCAGTCGAGCGCTCCGTCCGGGCCGGCCGCATAGCCGTCCAGTGTCACCATGATCTGCAACAGCACGTTCCGCACCGCGAAGTTCCTTCCGTCGACAATGTGTCCCTACTGTGTCGACGGCCCTCGCGGCGCGAAGTCATCGCGCCGTCGCGGCGTTATTGGACCTTGCGGCGATTGGCTCCACCGCGGCTGCGGAGTTGCACATGCGACTCCACCAGCACGTTGTGGATGAAACCGTAGGAGCGGCCGGTGGACCGCGCCAGGGACCGGATGCTGGCACCCGCCTCGTACTGTTTCTTCAGCTGGGTTTGTAGGCGATCGCGTGACTTCCCGGTGACGCGTGTGCCCTTACCCAATGGGGCCTTGCTCTGTGGCCTGTCGCTCATGGCTTCCTCCGAGTCGCCGAGCAGCGTCTTTCCAGGCTAAGCACTCAGCTGGCCGTGATCAACGGGTTCCTGTGATGAAACTCACGCAAGCTGAATAAGTTCCAGATATTCGGCCGACCAATGGTCTTCTGTCCCGTCCGGAAGCAGGATCACGCGTTCCGGAGACAACGCCTCCGCTGCGCCGGGATCGTGGGTCACCAGCACCACGGCGCCGGCGTAGGTGCGCAGGGCGTCCAGCACCTGTTCCCGCGACACCGGGTCGAGGTTGTTCGTCGGCTCGTCGAGCAGCAGGACGTTCGCCGCCGAGGAGACCAGCCCGGCCAGCGCCAGACGGGTCTTCTCGCCGCCGGACAGGGTGCCCGCGGGCTGGTCGAGCTGCGGACCGGAGAACATGAACGCGCCGAGCAGCCCGCGCAGATCCTGCTCGCCCGCGTCCGGGGCGGCGTGCCGGATGTTCTCCCACACGGTGGCGTTGTCGTCCAGGGTGTCGTGCTCCTGGGCGAAGTAGCCGACCTTCAGGCCGTGCCCGGGCACCAACCCGCCCGCGGTCGGCTGCTCGACACCGGCCAGCAGGCGCAGCAGCGTCGTCTTACCCGCGCCGTTGAGACCGAGTACCACCACCCGGCTGCCCCGGTCGATCGCGAGGTCGACGCCGGTGAAGATCTCCAGCGAGCCGTAGACCTTGGTCAGGTTCTCGGCCATCAGCGGCGTCTTGCCGCAGGCCGCGGGCTCCGGGAACTTGATCCGGGCGACCTTGTCGGCGACACGCACGTCGTCGAGTTCGGCCAGCAGGCGATCGGCGCGCTTGGCCATGTTCTGCGCCGCAGTCGCTTTCGTGGCCTTGGCGCCGAGCTTGGCCGCCTGGGCGCGCAGCGCACTCGCCTTCTTCTCGGCGTTCGCGCGTTCGCGGCGCCTGCGCTGCTCGTCGGTGGCGCGCGCGTCCAGATACTTCTTCCAGCCCATGTTGTAGACGTCGGCCTCGCCGCGCACGGCGTCCAGGAACCACACCTTGTTCACCACGTCGGCGAGCAGCTCCACGTCGTGACTGATCACGATCAGGCCACCGTCGTGGTTCTGCAGGAAACCGCGCAGCCAGGTGATCGAGTCGGCGTCGAGATGGTTGGTCGGCTCGTCCAGCAGCAGGATCGTGTCCGAGCGCCCGCCGCTGCCGTCGGACGCCGCGAACAGGATGCGCGCCAATTCGATTCGGCGGCGCTGACCACCGGACAGGGTGCGCAACGGCTGGCCGAGCACCCGGTCGGGCAGACCGAGGCTGTGGCAGATGCGCGCCGCCTCGCTCTCGGCGACGTAGCCGCCGAGCGCCGAGAACCGTTCCTCGAGCCGGCCGTACTTGCGGACCGCCTTCTCGCGCTCGGCGTCGTCGGCGACCTCCGCCATCAGCGCCTGCTGCTTCTCCATCTCACGGATCAGCGTGTCCAGGCCGCGCGCGGACAGCACCCGGTCGCGGGCCAGCACATCCAGATTGCCCTCGCGCGGGTCCTGGGGCAGGTAACCGATGTCGCTGGAGCGAAGAATCTTTCCGGCGTACGGCTCACCCTCACCGGCCAGGATCCGCAGCGTGGTGGTCTTGCCCGCACCGTTGCGCCCGACCAGCCCGATCCGGTCGCCGGCCTGCACCCGCAGCGCCGGTCCGGGAGCGGACAGCAGGGTGCGGACTCCGGCCCGGACCTCCAGGTCGGTCGCGGTGATCACAAATTTCTCCTCGCGGATCGTGGTGCTGGACGCGTGCTCGATTGTGCGACCCGAAGCGCACAAGAACCACCGATTTTACCGGGACGAACGGTCCTCCCCCATTCCAGCACCCCGCATGTGACGGCGGTAACGCCCGCGCGATCAGCTGCGCTACCGTGCGATGTCATGAGTACCGATCTATTGGGCAAGAGCGCTCTGGTCACGGGGGCCAGCCGGGGCATCGGCAAGGCGGTCGCGGCGGAGCTGCTCGGCCGCGGCGCGAACGTGCTGATCACCGCGCGGAAGAAGGATCCGCTGGAGGAAGCCGCCGCCGAGCTGCGCGGGCTCGGGCACCAGGGCCAGGTCGTGGCCCTGGCGGGCAATTCCGGTGTCGCCGAGGATCGGGCGGCCGCGGTCGAGCGCGCGGTTGCGGAGTTCGGTTCGCTGGACGTGCTGATCAACAACACCGGCATCAACCCGGTCTTCGGCTCCCTGATGGACGCCGATCTGGACGCGGTGCGCAAGATCTTCGACGTGAACGTGGTCGCGGCTCTCGGCTACATCCAGGAGGCCTACCGGGCGTGGATGCGCGACCACGGCGGCGCCGTGGTCAACGTGGCCAGCGTGGCGGGCATCCGTTCGACCGGCGTGATCGCCGCCTACGGTGCGTCCAAGTCGGCGCTGATCCACCTCACCGGTGAGCTGGCCTGGCAGCTCGGGCCGAACATCCGGGTGAACGCGGTCGCGCCGGGCGTGATCAAGACGAAGTTCGCCGACGCGCTGTACTCGACCGACGAGGAGCGCGCCGCGAGCGTGTACCCGATGAAGCGGCTGGGTACGCCGGAGGACGTGGCGCGTCTGATCGGCTTCCTGGTCTCCGACGAGGCGGCGTGGATCACCGGCGAGACGGTGCGGGTGGACGGCGGACTGCTGTCCACCGGCGGGATCTGACCCGCGCCCGACGGCCGTCCGTGCCCGGGGCGAGCACCTGCGCTAGCGGAACGCCAGTGCGCCGAGCGTGTCGGCGTGCCGGTAGCGCAGGTACTTCTCGACCGTCGGCGCGTCGACGGCGTCGGTGGCGGTCGCGAAGGTGATCACCACGAATTCCTTCTCGCTGCCGTCCTTCCACTTGCCGGTCGCGTAGCCCTTGATGTAGGTGCCGGGACGCAGGGTGAGGTCCGCGTCGGTGAACCGGTCCTTCGCCGCGGCCGCTCGGCCCGGGTCGGTCATGCCCAGGACGAACTGAGTGAGCATCACCGCGCCGCCTTCGGCGCGGTACACCAGCTCCGCCGCGTAGACGCAGCCGAGACCGGTGAGCTTGCCCGCCGCCTCGATGGGGCCGCAATCGGCGTGATCACGCCCGTCGACCCAGTCGGCGTGCAGTTGCACGCGATCGAAGCGGAAGTCCCAGTCCTTCGCGTATTCGGTGTAGCTCAGCCTGCCCGACGAAGGGCGCACAGGTCGCGTGCTGGTGATGCCGCTCGCGCGGGTGGTCGCTTCGGCGGACGTGGCCGCGGCTTGCGCGTGCCCGCGCTCGTGCTCGCGCGGATACACCGCGACGCCGATGGCGACCGCTATGAGCACGGCGACGACACCGGCCACCAGTCCGGCGACGACGCCGGTTCCCGACTTGGGCGGCGGCAGCGGCGGCGGCTCCCAGGCCGCCATCGGGTACGCGCTCGGCGGACCCATCCGCCCCCAGTCCGCCTGGTACCGGGCCTCGTCCGACTTCGCGTGATCCTCGTGGCCGCCACCGAATCCGGAACCGGATGGATAGGTCATCGCGGTCGCCCTCCACATCTCCCGACAGCCGTCCCACCCCGCGTGGGCCTCCCCGGACTGCCCGGCCGACCCTACCCGATCGGACCGGCCGGGACGCGGCTCACAACCGCGCGGGCTGGAGCCAGTCCTCGCGTCCCGCGACCGCCGGGGCGGCGGACTGCTCTTCGATGCCGAACCGCCGGTGCAGTGCGCGCAGCGGCCCGGGGGCGTACCAGTTCCAATGGCCGAGCAGTTCCATCGCCGCGGGCAGCAGGAAGCCGCGCACCAGGGTGGCGTCCACCAGCACGGCGAGCGGCAGCCCGATCCCGAACGCCTTCATGAAGGTGATGTCGGAGGCGAGGAAGCCGAGGAAGACCAGCGAGATCAGCACCGCCGCCGCGGTGACGATCCGGCCGATCCGTTCCAGCCCGGAGGTGACGGCCAGCGCGTTGGACCTGGTGCGCTGGTACTCCTCCCGGATCCGTGCCAGCAGGAACACCTGGTAGTCCATGGCGAGGCCGAAAGCAACGCCGAACAGCATGACCGGAACCGTCGGCGGCAGGTCGCCGGTGACGGTGAAGCCGAGCAGGCCGGACAGGTGCCCGTCCTGGAAGATCCAGACCAGCGCGCCGAAGGTCGCGGTGAGGCTCAGGAAGCTGAGCACGACCGCCAGCAACGGCAGCACGACGCTTCCGGTGAGCAGGAACAGGACCACGAGCATGATCAGCACGACGAAGGCCAGCGCGTACGGCAGCGCATCGACCACCGCGCCGATCGCGTCCGCGTTGGCCGCGGCCACGCCGCCGACCAGCACCGGTGACGCGGCGGGCGTCGCGCGCACATCCCGCGCGATCCGGTCCAGCACGCCGGGATCGGTGGTGTCCGGGACCACCGCGAGATAGGCGGCGCTCTCCGCGCGGAAGCGGTCGTTGGCGCTGGTGGGCGCGGCGAGCAGACCACCGTGGCTGTAACTGCCGGTGGCGGTGTCGACCCGGCCGACGTTCTCGATCTCCGACAGCTCCCGGGCGTAGGCGTCCAACCCCGCTGCGCTGTAAGCGCTTTCGGGCAGCACCGCGAACAGTCCGTTCTGCTCGGTGGCGGCGAAGTCCCGCTGGATGGTCTCGGTGACCTGACGGTTGTTCATCGATTCCGGCAGCGAACGTTCGTCGGGGAAGCCCAGTTTCACACCGAGGAACGGCGTGCCCAGCACGAGCAGCAGGGCGGTGACCGCGAGCCCGATCGGCACCGGCCGCATCATCACGAATCGGGCCAGGCGATGCCAGGCTCCCTCGCCGGGCGCGGGGCGGGCGGCGCGCAGGAACCACCACAACTGACCGCTGTCGATCTTGGCGCCGAGCAGGAACAGGATCGCGGGCAGCACGGTCAGCGATACGGTCGCGGCGATTACGGCGACGGCCAGACCGGCGTATCCCATCGACCGTACGGCCAGCAGTGGGAAGAACAGCAGTCCCGAGAGGGCGACGGCGACGGTGACGGCGGAGAACACGACGGTCCGGCCCGCCGAGCGCATGGTGGCGGCCACCGCGGCCCCCGGTTGCTGCCCGGCGACCAGTTCGTCGCGGTAGCGGCTGATGATCAGCAGGCTGTAGTCGATCGCCAGGCCGAGCCCGAGCAAGGTCGCGACGTTGGTCGCGGTCGCGGCGAGATCGGTGACGCTCGCGATCAGCCACAGCGCACCCATCGTGATCATCACCGTGATCATCGCGACGACCAGCGGCAGGCTGGCCGCGACCAGGCCGCCGAACACCAGCAGCAGGGCGATCAGCGTGATCGGGAAAGCGATGGATTCGCCGAGCACGACGTCTTTTTCGCTCTGCTGCACCGTCTCGTGCAGCAGCATCGCGTAGCCGCCCACCCGCACCTCGAGCGGACCGTGGATGCCGCCGAACCGGTCGGCGAGATCACCCACCCGTTCGTCGACCTCGGCCTCCTCGCCGAGGATGCTGGCCACGATCAGTCCCTTGGTGCCGTCGGTGCTGCGCAGCGCGGGCGATTTGTCGGTCCAGTACGAGGTGACGCCCGCGACGCCGGACACCGACTTCAGCTCGGTGACCAGGTTCGTCGCCGCGGTGGCCGCCGCGTCGTCGTCCACCGACCGGCGAGTCTGCACCAGCAGCACGAAGTTCGGGGTGGCCTGGCCGAAGGTGTCCCGCAGCACGGCGGTCGCCCGGCTCGATTCGCTGTCGGGGTCGATGTACCCGCCGCCCTGCACTTTGTCGAACAGCGTCGCGCTCAGCGTGCCCATCGCCAGTGCGAGGACCACGAACACGGCCAGGATCCATCGGCTGCGCCGCCTGGTCAGTTCGAACACTGCGTCTACCCCTAACTCGTTCCGGTCGCGCCGCTTTCGTCCGGCTCCGGTGGACTCCGGTCGGCACCGTGCCCGGCGCGCCGTTCTCGGCACGCCGGTACGCCGACACCTGACACTCGGCACCGGGGCCGGATGCGCGCGCCGGCGCCCCGGCATCCTAGCAACGTGCGAGAAACTCCGGTGAGCGCGAACACATTCCGTCCACCGCACCGAGTCGCGGCCCCGGGCTGCCGTGCTGGGCATCACCCGGTTCTCGGCGACTCGATGCCCCGCGCGCGCTCACCCGCGGCAAAGATCACCGCGATGGTATTCGTGAAGATTTCATGTCGGCCGGAGCAAGGCCGCCGGGTGGATGCCCCGCCGGACATGTCGACGCGGCGCGTGCGTTCCTTCGCGCGGGCAAATGAGAGGCTCGAACCATGTACGGAATCGCACTGCCCCGGATCCGGACGGCCCTGGCGTGAAGCCGGACCTCGTCGTCTGCGGTCTCGGCCCGGCCGGTCGCGCCCTCGCGCACCGCGCGGGGGTGCACGGACTCACGGTGACCGTGGTGGACCCGGCGCCGGAGCGCAGGTGGACGGCCACCTACGCGGCGTGGGCTGACGAGCTGCCCGATTGGCTGCCGCCGGAGGTCGTGGCGGCGACGGTACCCCGGCCGACGGCCTGGGGAACGCACGCTCACCGGGTGGACCGTCCCTATGTCGTGCTCGACAATGTGCGCCTGCAGCGCGCCCTGCGGTTTCCCGACGCGCAGGTCGTCTCGGATCGCGCGGTCGACATCAGTCCTGAGCGCGTGCGGCTGGCGTCCGGCGCGACCATCACCGGCGGTCGAGTGGTCGACGCGCGCGGACTCACCCGCTCCCCGGCACGGGCCGAGCAGACCGCCTACGGCGTGATCGTGGACGCGAGCCGCTGCGCGGGCCTGGACCCGCTGTTCATGGACTGGCGTTCCGACAACGGCGCTCCCTCCGGCGCGCCGCCCTCGTTCCTCTACGCCGTCCCGCTCGATGACGAGCGGATGCTGCTCGAGGAGACCTGCCTGGCCGGACGCCCCGCCCTGGCAGGGGCACAACTGCGGACTCGCTTGCGGCACCGGCTCCGCGCCAGGGGCATCGAGCTCACCGGAGCCGAGCCCGTCGAGCACGTCCGGTTTCCCGTGCAGGGCGGCCGTCCGGGGCCGCGCCGGTTCGGCGCGGCGGGCGGGTTCCTGCACCCGGCCACCGGGTACAGCGTCGGCGCGGCGCTGGCCTCGGCCGACGCGGTGGCGGCGGGGCAGGACGTGTGGCCCGCCGGGGCGCGCGTCGTCCACCACTTGCGCAGCGCCGGGCTGCGGGCGCTGCTGGCCCTGCCGCCCGAGGACATCCCGCTGTTCTTCGACACGTTCTTCACCCTGCCCCCGGCGGCGCAGCGGGCGTATCTGTCCGGCCGCGCCGACCTCGGCGGAACCGTCGCGGCGATGAGATCACTCTTCGAGGCCCTGCCCGGGCGGCTGCGTCGGCGCGTCGCGGCCGCGACACTCGGGATCCCGGTTCGCTCGCGAGGTCGGTGGGGTTCGGCCATGATGGGACCATGAGATCGATCTGGAAGGGCTCGATCGCATTCGGGCTGGTGAACGTCCCGGTGAAGGTGTACACCGCCACCGAGGACCACGACATCCGGTTCCATCAGGTGCACGCCAAGGATGGAGGCCGGATCAAATACGAGCGTGTCTGCACCGTGTGCGGTCAATCCGTCCAGTACACCGACATCGACAAGGCCTACGAGTCCCCCGACGGGGACAAGGTCGTGCTCAGCGACGAGGACTTCGCGAAACTACCCGTGGCCGAGAAGCACGAGATCCCGGTTCTGCAGTTCGTGCCGTCCGATCAGATCGACCCCGTCCTGTACGAGAAGAGCTACTACCTGGAACCGGATTCCAGCACGCCCAAGGCCTACGTCCTGCTGGCGCGGACGCTGGAGGAGATCGAACGCACCGCCCTGGTGTATTTCACGCTGCGCCAGAAAACCAGGCTGGCGGCGCTGCGCGTGCGCGAGGGCATTCTGGTGCTGCAGACGCTGCTGTGGCCGGACGAGGTCCGTTCCGTCGAATTCGAATCCCTGGACGGTATCGCCGAACCCCGGTCGCAGGAGATCAAGATGGCGGAGACGCTCGTCGAGGCCATGTCAGACGACTTCGATCCGGACCAGTTCACCGACGAGTATCAGATCGAACTCAAACGTCTGCTCGACGAGGCGATCGCCAGCGGCACCGGCAAGGTGCCCGAGCAGCCGGAGCCCGTGCCGAGCGGGATGGACGCCGAGGTGGTCGACCTGGTCGCCGCGCTGCAACGCAGCCTGGAGGCCAGCGGACGCCGGACAGCGGGCGGGGACGGCGCCGCGGCCGAGCCGAAGAAGACGGCGAAGAAGGCTCCGGCCAAGAGCACCGCGAGCAAGGGCGGCGCCGCGAAGACCACGGCGTCGAAGAGCGGTGCGGCGAAGAGCGCTTCCAAGAGCGCGGCGAAGACCACCGCGTCGAAGAGCGCCGCCAAGAGCGCGGCGAAGAAGGCGCCTGCGAAAGCGGCCAAGAAGACCGCGGCCCGCAAGGGCGCCTGAGTCCCTGCCGGACACGACCGGGTGTTCGAGGGCGGGTCAGCCGTGCGCGGCGCGTTCCCTGCCCGTCTCGAAGAACTCCAGCAGCGCCGCGACGGTGTTCACCGCGTCGCGTGGCCGCAGCGCGCCGAACGGCGCATTCCAGAACTCGCCGCTGCGCGGGGTCCACGGCCCCACATACGCGTACGGGCCGGGATGCGTGTCGTCTCCGGGCGAGACCCCGTAGTTCACCTCGTCGACCGTACCTGCCAGGTCGAAATGCTCCGGCCACAGCACGGGCGTCAGGTCGGGTGCCAGACAGCGCAATGCCCTGTCCCCCATCGCGAACCATCGCTCGATGAGTCCGGCGGCTGCGGGGTCCACCTCGATCGCCGCATCGAGGTGGACCCCGGTCGTGTCCGCGTACGCCCCTTCCGGCGGCCCCGGCTCGAAACCGGCGGCACGGGCGACTTCCCGATAGGTGCCCTCCAGCCGAGCGCGGCCCTCCGGCCACACCAATTCCTCCCCGACCACCGACACCGGCCACCGCACACCCCCGAAACCCCCACGCACGGCGCGTAGCCGGATGGTGCCGAACTCTCGGTATTGCGGTCCAGCGATCAACAATTCCGCGACCGCGTGCAATCCCACCCGCGATTGCCGGTACGTCACCTCGTCCACTCCCGCATCATCTCCGTTGCCGTCGGCCTCGCGCACGCGTTTCGCCGGAGACGCCGCGGTTCGGCGGTGTCGGCGACGGCGCATGCCGACGGTGCTGGAAACAGTCGGCGCGCGCGGGCGCGTGGCATGCGAGTTCCGCGGAGATCGTTCGGGGAGGAGTACTTCGGCCGTCCGAACGCGGACTCAGTCCGGGGCGGGAATTCCCTCGCTGGTGCCGAAGCTCGCTTCCTCGTGGCTGACGAGGCCGAGCAGGGCCAGCGGCCGGGGTGTGACCGCGATGGTCAGGTAGGAGACCGTTATCGCCCAGCGGTTGACCGCTCGCGGCACAGCGAAGGTGTGGTAGGCGCGGGTCACCGCCTTGGCGGGCAGGCCGGACAGGCGGATGCCCATCGGGTTCGCGACCGCGAAGCCGGGTCCGAGGTCGACCACCAGACCCAGGTCGCGGTGCTTGTACCGGGTTGCCGTGCCGATACCGAGGCTGGCGGCGACGTTCCTGGCCAGCGTCTTGCCCTGCCGGGACGCGTGCTGAGCCGTGGGCGGGGTGATCCGGCCCGGTTCGGTGAGATCCGGCACGGCTGCCGCGTCACCGCCGGCGAAGACGTCCGGGTGACCGGGTACGCCCAGCTTCGCGTCCACGATCAGACGGCCCTTTTCCAGCGGCAGGCCGAGCGTGCCCAGGACTGGCGCTCCGGTCACCCCGGTCACCCAGGCGACCGTGTGGGTCGGGACGACCGTACCGTCGGTCAGTTCGACCTGGTTGTCGGTCAGTTTCGTGAGCGAGGTCTCCAGCCGGATCTCGATGCCGCGCTGCCGCAGGACCTTCAGCACTTTGTCGCTGAGCCGCTCGCCGACCTCGGGCATCACCCGGGGAGCCGTGTCGAGCAGCAGGAAACGCACCTCGGCGGGGTCGAACCCGCGGCGGGCGGCGTAGGCGTCGGCGAGGGCGCGCAACTGCGCGACGAGTTCGGTACCGGCGTAGGACGCGCCGACAACGACCACGGTGCGGCGAGCTTGCCGCACCTCGGGGTCCTCTTCGTCGTCGGCGAGTTCGAGCTGACGCAGCAACTGCTCGCGCAGGTACAGCGCCTCGGCGACGGTCTTGAGCCCTCGCGCGTGCTCCGCCAGGCCCGGTATGTCGAACAGCCGGGTGACCGACCCCGGCGTGAGCACCAGCCGATCCCACGACAACTGCCGCGGCGGCTGGTGCTCACCGGCCACCGTGACGGTTTTGTTCCGCAGGTCGACCGATCGGACGGTCGCGACCACCAGCCGTACCCGCGGCAGCGAATCGGCCAGCGAGATCGCGACGAACCGAGGGTCGATCAGACCACCCGCGACATCCGGCAGCAGCGGCGTATAGAGCATGTAGTCGTTGGGGGTGACGAGCACGACCTCGACGTCCCGGTCCGCCCGTGCCACGATGCGGCAGAGCTTCTGGGCGCAGGTGAACCCGGCGAACCCGCTACCGACGATGACGACCCGCTGCGGGCCCGCGGTGTTCTCATCCGGCACGGAGGCCTCCTTCACGTCGACTCCCCGACGCGATTCCCGCCCCGGCGGGTTCGAAACCGCGAAATGGGCCGTCCTGGGCCGGGACCCGGCCGATCGGTGGGTGCTCGCAATTCGCTCCCGTCGCATGGCGAACTTGATTTACTGGTCACCGAGGTTCGCCCTGTACGACGCACTGCGCGAAAGGGGAGACCATGAAGCTCACAGTCATCGGCGGTACCGGACGGATCGGCTCGCAGGTGGTCCAGAAGCTCACCGCGGCCGGGCACTCGGCCGTCCCGGCGGCGCCGTCCACCGGTGTCGATCTCATCACGGGCACGGGTCTCGACCATGCGCTCGAAGGCGCGGACGTGGTGATCGACCTGGCGAACTCGCCGACCTTCGACGAGGCGTCGCTCGAGTTCTTCCGCACCTCCATGCGAAACCTGCTCGCCGCAGGTGAGGCTGCCGGTGTGCGGCACCAGGTCGTCCTTTCGATCGTGGGCGTGGACCAGGTGCCCCAGCTGGACTACTACCGGGCCAAGACCCTCCAGGAAGACCTGCTCCGGCAGGGCCCGACGCCGTACTCCATCGTGCGCGCCACCCAGTTCTTCGAGTTCATGGACGCGGTCCTGTCCTGGACCGCCGACGGCGACACCGTGCGCCTGCCCGCCACCCGGCTCCAGCCGATGGCCGCCGCGGACGTGGTCGACGCGGTGGTCGAGGTCTCCACCGGCACACCGCTGGGCGGGATCCGCAACGTCGCGGGCCCGGACGTCTTCGCGCTGGACGAGCTCGGCAGGATCACCCTGGCCGCGCGGCAAGACAGCCGGACCGTGGTCACCGACGACACCGCGGGCATGTTCGCGGCGGTCACCGGCGATGTGCTGATCGCGGGTCCGGACGCCCACCTGGCGTCCACGCACTACCGGGACTGGCTGCGGAAAGCCCGCTGAGCCGGATCGACGAGGATTCGCTAGGACGTCACCGGCTATTCACCACTTCCCCGCCACCGCCGCTTACGATCGCGTCATCGAGGGGAAGGTGGCGAATTGCCGTATCGCCGCACGAGAGTGCTTGTCGCAGCACTCATCACACTGTGTGCACTGCTGACGGGTTGCGGGGAGGATCGCGGGTCGGGCCCGGTCCGCGAGTACGACCCTGACGCGAATGTGCTGAACATCGTGGCGGGCTCCGAGCACGAGGCGGTATTCCGGCAGGTGGTGCAGCCGTGGTGCCGGGAGCAGAAGCTGACCTGCACGATGACCGAACTCGGGTCGGTGGACCAGGCTCGTCTGCTGGACACGGGCGACGCGCCCTACGACGGATTCTGGTTCGCCAGCAGCGTCTTCCAGCAGTTGGGCGATACCGGACACCGCTTACAGCAGGTGCAGCCCATGTTCAGTACGCCCCTGGTGTACGCCGGTCCTCGCAGCGAGCTGGAGGCCCTGGGATTCACCGGGCGGGACGTCGGCATCGAGGAGATTCTGGCGGCCGCCGAGGCGAAGAAGACGACGGTCTGGACGACCAACCCGACCCAGTCCAATTCCGGCGCCACTGTTCTGCTGGCCTTCCTCAACTACTTCGCGGGCAACGGCCCCGGTGTGCCGCTCACCCGCGCGCAGCTCGATTCCGAGCCGGTGCGCACCGGGATCACCCGCTTCACCCGGGCTTTCGCCAGGACGCCGCCGTCCACCGGCCTGCTCATGGACGAGTGCCTGGCCGCGCCGCAGCAGTGCAAGACCATGTTCACCTACGAGAATCTGGTGATCGAACGCAACCAGGAACTGGTACGCGCGGGCAAGGAACCACTGCACGCCATCTACCCCCGAGGCGTACTGGCGATTTCGGATGCCCCGCTGGGTTTCCTGCCGCACGGCGACAATGCGGAGAAACTCGGCAACTTCCGCAAGCTGCAGGACTTCTTGCTCTCGGCCGACACCCAGCAGCGGCTGGTCCGGCTGGGGCGGCGGCCGATCACCAGTATCGGGCTGTCCCTGCCCGACGCACCGCGTGAAGTCTTCGATCCCGCCTGGGGAATTCGCACGACGCTCACCGAGCAGCCGATCACGTATCCGGCCGCCCCGGTCATCGACGCCGCTCTGGAGAACTACCAGACCGTCTATCGCACGCCCACCGACCTGGTGTACTGCATCGACTCCTCCGGCAGCATGGCCGACAACGGCGGCTGGTCCGGGGTGCAGCGAGCCGCGGATCTGCTGTTCGATCCGGCGCAGTCCAAGAGATACCTGTTGCAAACCGGTCCGAAGGACCGCACCGCGGTACTGCTGTTCAACGGCACCGCCACCGCCACGCCGTGGACCGGTGGAAATGCGGCACCGGATCTCCGATCCTTGCGCGACAGCATTCGCGCGCGGAGCCCGGGCGGCAGCACCGGCATCTATCGCTGCCTGAGCAGCGCGGCGAAGCAGTTCACCGGCCCGGCCGACCCGGATCGCAAACGACTGGTCGTCCTCATGACCGACGGCGCGGACACCGAGGGCGGCAACGGCCTCGATGACATCGCGCGCACCGGAGTCCCGGTGGTGGTCATCGGATTCGGCTCCGCCGTACAGGAAGACAACCTCCGGACGATCGCCGAGCGCACCGGCGGGTCGTATCTCACCACGGACGATATGGTCGCGGCGCTGCGCCAGGCCACCGGCTACCGGTAGGGGGCACCGGTGCCGGGTAATGCCGCCCTGATCGCGGCGCTGGTCGTGCTCGTCCCCACTTTCCTCGCGCTCTATGCCGTGATCGGCTCGCCGGCCGGCGCGGCGCTGGTGGCGATCGGCGCGGCCGTGCTCACCGCCCTTGCCGGACAGTGGGTCTCCGCTCTCACCCTGCGCCGTCGACTGGTGCGACGAGTAGCGGAGACCAACCAGCGGGTGGCGACACTGGCCGCGCGGGTGGGTGACACCGAGACCCGCGCCTCGCTGCTGCGGGCCTGCGACATCGTTCCGCGCCTGCTCGATCGCACCGAAACCGCCGATCCTGCAAGCCTTCCCATGACAGCGCGCAAGCTGCTCGACTATCTGGCGAGTGTGGAGTCGGCGCTGCGGAGGTATGTGGAGATCCAGGACCACCGGTCGTCCTACCGCGATGCCGAGGCGCTGCTGTCGCGTAGCCGCCGCGTACTCGCCGGATTCGAGACCTTCGCCGCGCACGGCGCCGAACAGATCGGCGAGGCGAACCTGGAATCCTTTTTCCGGGATCTGGCACACCTGGAACTCATGAATCCCCCGCAGCTTCCCCCGAGCGAGGACCGATGAACAGATCCCGCCTCCCCGTCGTTCTCGCGATCGTGGTCGCCGTCATCGCCATCGCGGTGGGCGTCGTGGTGATCCGCGGGGCGAACGACGCCCCCGTCGCGGCTCGACAGCTCACCTGCCTCGGCGGCTCCGAGAAATCCGCGCTCATGGCCGATGCCGAGGTCCGCGCGATCCTGCGGGACGATTACGGGCTCGAGGTGCGCTTCGACAAACGCGGCTCCTACGACTTGGTGCAGATTCCCACCGACCAGCTGCGCGATCAGAAGGTCGACTGCTTGTGGCCGTCGTCGGCGAGTGCCCGCAGCGTCTTCGAAGAGTCGCACCGCACCGGCGACTTCCCGGACTACCGCGCCGAGTCGGTGCTGGAGACACCGGAGGTGATCTACGCCGGTGCGGCCGCCACCGACGCGCTCGTCCGCGCCGGCATCGTGGCGCGGCGGGACAACTCCTACTACATCGTCGATTTCAAGCGCCTGCTGCTGGAGTACGTGCTGCCCAAGCAGAAGTGGGAGTCGCTGGGAGCGCAGGAGCTGGCCGGTCCCGTGCGCATCACCAGCACGGACCCGAAGTCCTCGAACTCCGGATTCACCCTGCTGCAATTGGAGTTGACGGTCATCGCCTCCAATGACGTCTTCCAGCCGCCCACCGTCGCCGAAGCCAGATCCGGGCTGCCTGCCGTGCGCGACCTCTACGACGCACAGGGTCTGCAGTCCGACAGCTCCGACGGCGGTTTCCGGGAATGGCTCATCCAAGGAGCGGCCACGCTATACGCCGGATACGAGAGCCAGATCCTGCGCCAACTGGTCGACTACCGTGACAACAGGCCCGCCACCGAGGCGCTGCTGGCGAACGCCCGGCTGCTGTATCCGGATCCGACCATCTTCAACAGCAATCCGATCCTCACCCTCACCGCCCCCGCACATCGGCTGATCACGGCGCTCCAGGATCCGAAGATCCAGCAGATCGCCTGGAAGCGCTACGGGTTCCGCTCCGCCACCCAGCTCGGCGCGGCGCACACCGCCGATTTCGCGCCGATTCCACTGGCCACCCAACCGCGCTCCACGACACCCCCGCGGGCCGATATCACCCAGTTGCTGCTCGCTTGCGTCCGCGACGGCAAGTGCGCCTGAGCAGAAGCGCGGGCACCCCTACTTCCGGAACCGGGTCTGCAGTTCCGTGAGCGTGGCTTGCAGATCGTCCGGGGTGTTGGTCTTGAAGATGCCCTGGTAACCGGTTTCCGCGCGGACCGCGGCTTCGACCTCCGGGTCGTGGTAGAGCTGCGCGAGTTTCAGCAGGGTCGGGTTGTCCTTGTCGGCGGCGCGGGCGGCGAAGACGTTGATGTACTGCTTCAACTCCGGACGCTCGGGGTCGTCGGTGTAGATGACCTCGTTGGACGTCAGTCCGGCCGGCCGGGCGAAGGTGTCGTCGACGAAGGCGGCGTCGACGCTGCCGAGCGATTGGGCGGTGAGCGTCGGGTCGATGGGCGTGAGCTGCACCCGGGAGGCGTCGCGATCCACGTCCTCGATCTTGGAATCCCAGCTGGCCCCGCCCTTCAGCACGATGAGCCCGGCAGCGGCGAGGCCGAGCAGGGGGCGCACCTGGTTGGCCGGGTTGTTGCTCAACGTGATCTGGCCGCCCTTCGGGATGTCGGCCACCGACTTGTGCTTGCGCGAGTACAGCGTCAGCGGGAATATCTCGGTCGCGCCGATGGGCACCAGGGTGTCGTTGTTGCGGACGTTGTAGTTGGCCAGGTACCGCACGTGCTGGAACTTGTTGAGATCGATGCGGCCCTGCGCCAGGGCGGGATTGGGCTGATTGTAATCGGTGAAATTGGTGAACTCGACCGTGATGCCCTGCTCGGCCGCCTTCTTGCGGTAGACCTCCCAGTGCGGCAGTGACAGATCGTTCACCCCGATGCGGACCGCGTCGGACCGGTCCCCGCCACCGCAGCCGACCACGGCGACGGCCAGCGCGGACACGATCGGGATCAGCAACAGCCGGAGACTCGAGCGCATTATCAGCAAACTAGACGCTCGTACAGTTCGTGCGGAGGGTTTCGCTCACCACAATCGAAACCGTTGTCGCCGGTTCGCCCGCATCGCTTGGATTACCGGGTTGATATCGCGACGAGCAATCGGGAGCACGAGTGAGATTCCATCGGGTACTGGCGATCCCGGTCCTGGTAGCGACCGCGGCTATGACCCTCACCGGCTGCGGCGGCGACGAGGCATCCTCGGACAACGTAGTGCGCATCGGCACCACCGACAAGGACCACTCCTGGGACGTCTTCGAGCAGCGCGCCAAAGACAAGGGCATCACGCTGCGCATCACCAATTTCTCCGACTACAAGCAACCCAATCTCGCGCTGTCGCAAAAGCAGATCGACATCAACCTGTTCCAGCATCTGCAATTCCTCGGCGCCTACAACGTCGCGAACAACGACACGCTGACGCCGATCGGCTCGACCTACATCGTGCCGCTCGGGCTGTATTCGAAGAGGCACAAGTCGCTGGCCGACATCCCGCAGGGAGCGGAGATCGCGATCCCGAACGATCCGACCAATCAGGCGCGGGCACTGTTCGTGTTGCAGGCCGCCGGCCTGCTGAAGCTCTCGTCGGACACCAAGGCACCCTCCCCCGCCGACATCGACAAGGGCGCCTCCAAGGTGCGGGTCACCCCCGTCGACGCCGCGCAGACCGCGCTGTCGCTGGCCTCGGTCGACGGCTCGATCGTCAACAACACCTTCCTCGAGCGCTCCGGCATCGACCCGCATTCGGCGCTGTACAAGGACGATCCGAACAACCCCGCCGCGGAGCCGTACATCAACGCGCTGGTCACCCGGGCCGAGGACAAGAACAACCCGGTCTATCTGCAACTGGCCGAACTCTGGCACGACCCGGAAGTGCAGAAGGCGCACGACGAGGTGACCAAGGGCACCTCCGTCGAGGTGCGGCGCAGCGGCCAGGAACTCGAACAGATCCTGCAGCGGGTGCAGCAGACCATCCGCGACGGCAAGTGAGCGACCGGACCGTACCCGCCGTCGAGTTCCGTTCGGTCACCAAGGTTTTCGGCAAGGGCGCGCAGCGCAATGTCGCACTGGACGGGATCGACCTGCGCATCGAGCAGGGTGAGATCTTCGGCGTGATCGGCTATTCCGGCGCGGGCAAGAGCACCCTGGTGCGGTTGATCAACGCGCTGGAGAAGCCGACCGCGGGCACCATCGAGATCTCCGGCACGCCCATCACCGGCGTGCCGGAGCGGCAGGTTCGGCGGCTGCGCCGCGACATCGGCATGGTGTTCCAGCAGTTCAATCTGTTCCGCTCCCGCACGGCCGCGGGCAACGTCGAGTACCCGCTGAAGGTGGCGGGCTGGAAGCGCGCCGACCGCAAGGCGCGGGTGGCCGAACTGCTGGACTTCGTCGGATTGTCGGACAAGGCGCGCAGCTACCCGGACCAGCTGTCCGGCGGCCAGAAACAGCGGGTGGGCATCGCCAGAGCGCTGGCCACCTCACCGTCGCTGCTGCTGGCCGACGAGTCGACCTCGGCATTGGACCCGGAGACCACCGGTGAGGTGCTGCGCCTGCTGCGCAAGATCAATCGTGAACTCGGGGTCACCATCGTCGTCATCACCCACGAGATGGACGTCATCCGCGCGGTCGCCGACCGAGTGGCGGTGCTCGCCGAGGGACGCGTCGTGGAACTCGCCGACACCTTCGAGGTGTTCGCCACGCCGCAGGCGGCGCCCACCCGCTCGTTCGTCGAGACCGTCCTGCACAATCGCCCGTCCGCGGACGAGCTGCGTCGCCTCGCCGACCGCCACGGCGGCCGGCTGGTCACCGTCGAGGTGGACGACGAGCGCGGTATCGGCGCGGCACTGGCCGCGGCGGCGCACGCCGAGGTCCGGTTCGAGGTGGTCTACGGCGGGGTGAGCAGCCTGCAGGAGAAGACCTTCGGCAGTCTCACGCTCGCGCTGCACGGCCTCGACGAGGCGGTCGACAAGGTGGTCGCCGAACTCGAGCGCCGGCCGGCCGGAAAGGAGCTGTGATGCATACCGACTGGGACAAGCTCCGCCCGGTGCTGAGCGAGGCCATCGGCACCACCTTCTACCTGGTGGGGATCACCTTCGTGGTCGGCGGCCTGATCGGGCTGCTGCTCGGGACCGCGCTCTACACCACCCGCAAAGGCGGGCTGCTGGCGAACGCGCCGATCAATCTGCTGCTCAACGTGGTCGTCAACGTGGTGCGCCCGATACCGTTCATCATCCTGCTCGCCGCGCTCGGCCCGGTGACGCTGGAGGTGGTCGGCACCACGATCGGCACCGAGGCCGCGGCGTTCGTGATGATCGTCGCGGCGTCGTTCGGCATCGCGCGCATCGTCGAACAGAACCTGGTGACCGTCGATCCCGGCGTGATCGAGGCGGCGCGCGCGGTGGGCGCGGGACCGCTGCGCATCATCCTCACGCTGCTGATCCCCGAGGCGCTCGGTCCGCTGATCCTGGGATACACGTTCGTGGTGATCGCGATCGTCGACATGTCCGCGATGGCGGGCACCGTCGGCGGCGGTGGTCTCGGCGACTTCGCCCTGGTCTACGGCTACCAGCGCTTCGACTGGCAGGTCACGCTCGTCGCGACGCTGATCATCATCGCGGGCGTGCAGGGCATCCAGTTCTTCGGCAACTGGCTGGCCCGGAAGGTGCTGCGCCGCTGAGCTATCCGGCGGTCGAGGTGCAAGCCGTCAATCGCACGGCGGCGGGCCGGGGAATCGCGCTGCCGAGACTCGGGAACGGTGGAGCGCTGGGACCGAGCACTTCGATGGCCCGGCGTTCGGCTTCGGCACGGGTGGGACCCCACGCCCATCCGTGCTTGCCGTCGGCGCCGCGGACGACCGATCCGCACGCGTTCCAGAACTGCACGACCGTCCGGCAGTCGGTGACACCACATTGGGCACGAGCCGCGGTGTCGGCGGCAGCCGCGCTCGCGTAGTCCACGGCCGAAGCGACGGCGCCGGTGCTGGACGAAAGCGCCAGCGCGCCATAGGTGGTCCCGGCGGCACGCGCTTCCCCCGCGGGACCGCCGACCACGGCGCAGGTGGCGGCGGACACCGCCACGAGCCCGAGGGCGGCCTTGTGCGGCACCGACATGCGATCCTCCCCGACTGGCGAACGACTCCGGGCTCAGATCATTGCCCGGTTCGCGCGCTTTGTCGAAAGACCGGACTTCCCAGCCTCGGCGGGTGCGCGACCTCGACCCGACGCGTCGGGCGGGGTCCGAGCGTGCGTCGCCGCCGACCGCGGATGATCGCGGGTGAGGGCCGTGCGCCGTGGTTCCGGTGCAGGGCGGACGGTACGCACCGGGGACGCATCGCCGACGATCGTTCACGGCCGCACTGCACTGGGATACCGGGGATACGACTCGGCCGCCGGGGCACCCGTTCGGGAGCTGTCCGGCGGCCGCTACCAGCCTGGCGAATTACACCGTGAACCCGAGCGCGCGCAGCTGCTCGCGGCCGTCCTCGGTGATCTTGTCCGGACCCCACGGCGGAATCCAGACCCAGTTGATCTTCAGGTCTTCTACGAGTCCGCTGCGCACCAGCGCGTTGCGGGACTGGTCCTCGATGACGTCGGTCAGCGGGCAGGCCGCCGAGGTGAGCGTCATGTCGAGAACCGCGATGTTGTCCTCCTCGACGCGCAGCCCGTAGACCAGGCCGAGGTCGACGACGTTGATGCCCAGTTCCGGGTCGACGACGTCCCGCATCGCCTCTTCGATGTCCTCGAGCTGCTTGATGTCCTCCGCAGACAGCTCAGGCAGCTCAGACAATTCAGGCAGCTCAGACAGCTCGGCGCCGGCCGCGGCCTGCTCGGTCGTGTCGGTGGCCGGTGTGTCACTCATGACGCTTCCCCGTTTCCCTTCGGACGGTTCGGTTCTTCCGCGGCGCTCGCGGGCTGCTCGGGGCCGATCCTGAGGACGGCGTCCTTGAACGCCATCCACCCGAGCAGCGCGCACTTCACCCGCGCGGGGTACTTCGAGACCCCCGCGAGGGCGATGCCGTCGCCGATCACGTCCTCGTCGCCCTCGATGGTGCCACGGCTGGAGATCATCTCACTGTAGGAGTCGACCACCTTCAGCGCCTGCTGCACCGGCAGCCCGATGACCTGGTCGGTGAGGATCGAGGTGGCGGCCTGGCTGATCGAGCAGCCCTGGCCGTCGTAGGAGACGTCGGCGACGTCGCCGTTGGCGTCGAGCCGCACGCGCAAGGTGACCTCGTCGCCGCAGGTCGGGTTCACGTGGTGCACCTCGGCCCCGAACGGCTCGCGCAGCCCCCGGCGATGCGGGTGCTTGTAGTGGTCCAGGATCACTTCCTGGTACATCTGCTCCATGCGCATGACTTATGCAACCCCGAAGAAGCGTTGAGCCTTCCGGACCGCGTCGACCAGCGCGTCCACCTCGGCGACGGTGTTGTAGACCGCGAAGGAGGCGCGGGCGGTGGCGGCGATGCCGAAGCGCCGGTGCAGCGGCCAGGCGCAGTGGTGGCCCACTCGGATGGCGACGCCCTCGTCGTCCAGGATCTGCCCGACGTCGTGGGCATGGATGCCGTCGACCAGGAACGCCACGGCGCCGCCGCGATCGATGTTCTCGGTGGGCCCGATGATGCGCACGCCGTCGATTCCGGCGAGTCCTTCCAGCGCCGCGGCGACCAGCGTGTGCTCGTGCGCCGCGACGGCGTCCATGCCGATCTGTTCCAGATACCGCACGGCCGCGCCCAATCCGATCACCTGCGAGGTCATCGGCACACCGGCTTCGAACCGCTGCGGCGGCGGGGCGTAGGTGCTGTGGTCCATGAAGACCGTCTCGATCATGGACCCGCCGGTGATGAACGGCGGCATCTCCTCCAGCAGCGCGCGGCGGCCGAACAGCACGCCGACGCCGGAGGGGCCGAGCATCTTGTGCCCGGAGAACGCGGCGAAATCCACACCGAGCGCGCGGAAGTCCACCGGCATGTGCGGCACCGACTGGCAGGCGTCGAGCACGACCAGCGCGCCCACCGCCTTCGCCCGGCGCACCAGCTCCTCGACCGGAGCCACGGCGCCGGTGACGTTGGACTGGTGGGTGAACGCGACCACCTTGGTGGCGGACGACAGCTCCAGCGAGTCCAGGTCGATCCGGCCGTCCTCGGTGACGGCGTACCACTTCAGCGTGGCGCCGGTGCGGCGGGCCAGCTCCTGCCAGGGCACCAGATTCGCGTGGTGTTCCAGCTCGGTGACGACGATCTCGTCGCCCGGGCCCACGTGATGCGGGAACCGGTCGTCGGCGAACGCGTAGGTCACCAGGTTCAGCGATTCGGTGGCGTTCTTGGTGAACACGATCTCGCCCGCGTCGACGCCGACGAACCGCGCGATGTCGGCCCGCGCGTCCTCGTAGGCGTCGGTCGCCTCTTCCGACAGCTGGTGGGCGCCGCGGTGCACGGCCGCGTTGCTGGTGATCAGGAAGTCGCGTTCGGCTTCGAGCACGCCGATCGGCCGCTGCGCGGTCGCGCCGGAGTCCAGGTACACCAACGGTTTCCCGTCCCGGACCGTGCGGTTCAGGATCGGGAAGTCGGCCCGGATACGGGCGACGTCGAGGGTGCGGACCGTAGCGGTCATGTCAGGCTCCAGCAATAGCGGTCTGAGTGAAGCGGACGTAGCCGTTGGCGTCGAGTTCCTCGGCCAGTTCCGCGCCGCCCTCGGCGACGATGCGGCCGCCGACGAAGACGTGCACGAACTCCGGCTGGATGTAGCGCAGGATGCGGGTGTAGTGCGTGATCAGCAGGACGCCGCCGTTCTCGCGCTCCTTGTAGCGGTTGACGCCCTCGGAGACGATGCGCAGCGCGTCGACGTCCAGGCCGGAGTCGGTCTCGTCCAGGATCGCGATCTTCGGCTTGAGCAGGCCGAGCTGGAGGATCTCGTGGCGCTTCTTCTCACCGCCGGAGAAGCCCTCGTTCACGCTGCGGTCGGCGAAGGCGGCGTCGATCTCCAGTTCGCTCATCGACTCCTTCACCTCCTTGACCCAGTGCCGCAGCTTGGGGGCCTCGCCGCGCACGGCGGTGGCGGCGGTGCGCAGGAAGTTCGACATCGAGACGCCGGGAACCTCGACCGGGTACTGCATGGCCAGGAACAAGCCGGCCCGCGCACGCTCGTCCACCGACATCTCCAGCACGTCCTCGCCGTCGAGGGTGATCGAGCCGGAGGTCACCGTGTACTTCGGGTGACCGGCGATGGCGTAGGACAGCGTCGACTTGCCGGAGCCGTTGGGGCCCATGATGGCGTGCGTCTCACCGGAACTCACCGTGAGGTTCACGCCCTTGAGGATCTTGATGGGCTCGCCGGACTCGTCGGGGTTGGCGACCTCGGCGTGCAGGTCCTTGATTTCCAGGGTGGTCATCGAATTCGAATTCCTTTGTCAGGTATGGGGTCGTTGATCAGGCGCCGATGGCGGCGAGCTCGGCCTCGATGGCCGCCTCCAGCCGCTCCCGGACCTCGGGCACCACGATCTTCTGGATGATCTCGTGGAAGAACCCGCGCACCACCAGGCGGCGGGCGGCGTCCTCCGGGATGCCGCGAGCGCGCAGGTAGAACAGCTGCTCGTCGTCGAACCGCCCGGTCGCGGACGCGTGTCCCGCGCCGACGATCTCGCCGGTCTCGATCTCCAGGTTGGGCACCGAGTCGGCGCGGGCGCCGTCGGTGAGCACCAGGTTGCGGTTCACCTCGAAGGTGTCGGTGCCCTCGGCGGCGGCGCGGATCAGCACGTCGCCGACCCATACGGTGCGGGCGTCGCCCTTCGGCGAGTGCGGATCGCCCTGCAGCGCACCCTTGTACAGCACGTTCGACTTGCAGTTCGGCACGGCGTGATCGACGAGCAGGCGCTGCTCGAAATGCTGGCCCGCGTCGGCGAAGTAGAGACCGAGCAGTTCGGCGTCACCACCGGGGCCGTCGTAGCGGACCGTGGCCGTGAGACGCACCAGGTCACCGCCGAGGGTGACCGCGATGTGCCGCAGCGTGGCATCCCGGCCCAGCTTGCCGTGATGCGCGGTGGTGTTCACCGCGTCGTCGGCCCAGTCCTGGACCGCGACGACGGTCAGCTTCGCACTGTCACCGAGCACGAATTCCACGTTCTCGGCGTAGGTTCCGCTGCCGCGCTGGTCGATCACCACGGTCGCGACCGCGAAGGTGTCCAGCCTGATCTGCAGGTGGCCGTAGGCGGTCTTGCCTTCGCCGGGGCCGGTGACCGTGATGACGATCGGTTCGTCGACCTCGGTCTCCGCGCCGACCGTCACGATGGTGGCCGACTCGAAGCCGGAATAGGCCTGGGCGGCCACTCGATCCGACGGCACCCCGGCCTCGCCGAGGCGGGCGTCGGTACGCGTCACGGTCTCGACCTGCACACCGGCGGCCGGGACGACCTCGACCGTGGCCTGACCGTCCCGGACCGCGGTGCCGTCGTGCAACCCGCGCAGGCGGCGCAGCGGGGTGAACCGCCACACCTCGTCGTGTGAGGAAGGCACCTCGAAGGCGTTCACGTCATAGGAGGTGAAGACCTCGCCCTTGTTGGTCGCGGCCCCTGCGCCCGGGTTCTGAATCGGCTTGGCCGTGGGGTTCTCGCCCTCGACCGCTCCAATCACACCAGTCGCCATCAGCCAACGGCCCCTTCCATCTGCAGCTCGATGAGCCGGTTCAGTTCCAGTGCGTATTCCATCGGCAGTTCCTTGGCGATCGGCTCCACGAAGCCGCGCACCACCATCGCCATGGCCTCGTCCTCGGTGAGGCCGCGGCTCATCAGGTAGAACAGCTGGTCCTCGGAGACCTTCGAGACGGTCGCCTCGTGACCCATGGTCACGTCGTCCTCGCGGATGTCGACGTAGGGGTAGGTGTCGGAGCGGCTGATCGTGTCGACCAGCAGCGCATCGCACTTCACCGTCGACTTCGAGCCGTGCGCGCCCTTGTTCACCTGGACCAGGCCGCGGTAGGAGGCCCGGCCGCCGCCGCGCGCCACCGACTTCGACACGATGGTCGAGGAGGTGTGCGGCGCGAGGTGCAGCATCTTGGCGCCGGTGTCCTGGTGCTGGCCCTCACCGGCGAAGGCCACCGAGAGCACCTCGCCCTTGGCGTACTCGCCGGTCATCCAGACCGCCGGGTACTTCATGGTGACCTTGGAACCGATGTTGCCGTCGATCCACTCCATGGTCGCGCCCGCCTCGGCCTTGGCCCGCTTGGTGACCAGGTTGTAGACGTTGTTCGACCAGTTCTGGATGGTGGTGTAGCGGCAGCGGCCGCCCTTCTTCACGATGATCTCCACCACCGCGGAGTGCAGTGAGTCGGACTTGTAGATCGGGGCGGTGCAGCCCTCGACGTAGTGCACGTAAGCGCCCTCGTCGACGATGATCAGGGTCCGCTCGAACTGACCCATGTTCTCGGTGTTGATCCGGAAGTAAGCCTGCAGCGGGATGTCGACGTGCACGCCCGGCGGCACGTAGATGAAGGATCCACCCGACCACACGGCGGTGTTCAGCGCGGAGAACTTGTTGTCACCCGCGGGGATGACCGTGCCGAAGTACTGCCGGAAGATCTCCGGGTGCTCCTTCAACGCCGTATCGGTGTCGAGGAAGATGACGCCTTGCTGCTCCAGATCCTCACGGATCTGGTGGTAGACGACCTCGGACTCGTACTGCGCGGCGACGCCGGAGACCAGCCGCTGCTTCTCCGCCTCGGGGATGCCCAGCTTGTCGTAGGTGTTCTTGATGTCCTCCGGCAGTTCGTCCCAGGACGCGGCCTGCTTCTCGGTCGAGCGCACGAAGTACTTGATGTTGTCGAAGTCGATGCCGTCGAGATTGGAGCCCCAGTTCGGCATCGGCTTGCGATCGAAGATGCGCAGCGCCTTGAGCCGCTGCTCGAGCATCCATACCGGCTCGTTCTTCTTCGCCGAGATGTCGCGGACAACCGCCTCGGACAGACCTCGTTGCGCACTGGCGCCGGCCACATCCGAATCGGCCCAGCCGTAACCGTATTTGCCCAGCGAGGCGATGGTCTCTTCCTGGGTGAGCGGTTGCACCTGGTCGGTGGTCGTCGTCATTCGGCACTCCTTCCGGAGTCGTTCGTTCGTACCGCTGCGGGCTGTGCAGCGGTTTGTGCTGACGTTCTGGTCTGTGCGGTGGGTGGTACCAGCAGCGGCACGTGCGTGGTGCACGCGCAGTCGCCGTTGGCGATCGTGGCCAACCGCTGCACGTGCGTACCGAGCAGCTCACGGAACGCCTCGAGTTCGGCCGCGCACAACTGCGGGAACTCCTCGGCGACGTGCGCCACCGGGCAGTGGTGCTGGCAGATCTGCACGCCCGCGCCCACCTTGCGGGTGGTGGCGGCGAACCCGGCGTCGGTGAACGCCTCGGCGATCTCCTCGGCTTTGGCCTCGGTCTGCTGCGGGGTGTGCTCCGCGACCGGTTCGATCCCGGCCACGATAGTGCGTGCCCGTTTCCGGGCGAACTCGGTGAGGGCCTGTTCGCCGCCGATCTCTCCGAGCTGCCGCATGGCGGCGCCGGCCAGATCGTCGTAGGCGTGGCCGAGTTTGCCTCGTCCCGCGGCGGTGAGCTGGTACTGCTTGGCCGGGCGGCCGCGGCCCTTCTGCTGCCAGGGCGCCGAGCGGCCCGCTCGCGCCTGACCGGAGTCGATCAGGGCGTCCAGATGCCTGCGCACGCCCGCCGGGGCCAGGCCGAGCTTGTTCCCGATGGCGGTCGCGGTGATCGGCCCTTCCTCCAGCAGCAGCTGGACGATGGCCGCTCGGGTATGCCCTTCACCGCCGACCGTCGCGGGCGCAGCGACCGACCCGGCGCCGGTCCTGCGACCAGCTCCTTCGTCGCCTCTCCCCAAACCCACGGTTTTCACAACACCAGTGTGGCGGAATTACTTCCTGAAATCTAATAAGGGTGCCCTGACTTCGCCGCACTATTGACCTGCGGGAATTGCGCCATCGGTTCCGGTCGCACACCACATCCCTCACCGATGCGGCCCGGTGGATGCGCGCCGATTCCGCCGCCGCCGCTCGATATCCCCAATCAGCTGCGGCTGACCTGCACGGACGGACCGCGCCGAGCGGGCACGCCGCACGCACGTCCACATCGGAAGTGCGCGCATGCCTGCGAACCCGGGCGAGCGCGGTTGCGAAGAGTGCGATTCGTCACAAGCCGATGCTCGGCGCAGCCGCCTCGCGGGGATGCGCCTACATGGAGGGGGCGTCTCGACGTACCGCCACCAGCTTCATGGGCGTCTCCAGCAGCGCGTCCACCGCGTCGTCCCATGTGGCCGTCGCGGTGGTGACCAGCGACGGGTCGAAGCGACCGGCCGCGACGAGGTCGAGGACCTGCGGAATGACCGGACGGACGTGCGCGCGGCCGGTGTGCAAGGTGCAGCAGCGGGTGTACATGTCGAGGATCGGCAGCGCGACGTCCTGCAACTGGACGCTGACGCTGGTGCACCAACCGTCGTAGGCCGACGCGTCGATCGCCGCGCGCAGCGCCTTCGCGCCACCGGCCGCCTCCACGACGATCGGGAACCGGCCGACCCGCGCGTCCGGCGGTCCTTCGATCGCCTCCGCGCCCAACGCCTTCGCGATGCCGAGGCGCTCGGCGGAGTCGTCGAGGTAGACCACCCTGGCCGACCCGAGGGCGACCGCCAACCCGGCGGCGTACAGCCCGATCGACGGCGCGGCGGGGCCGCCGAGCACCAGCACTTCGGCGCCGGGATCGTCCGCCAATCGCGGTCCGACCGCGCGGTAGGCGTCCGGGATGTTGTCGCTGGCGCTGGCCACCGCGACCGGGTCGACGCCGGACGGCAGCCGCACGAGCATGGCGTCGGCGTGCGGCACGAGGGCCAGATCGGCCCACAGCCCACCCCAGTCCAGCCCGCCCATGGGGCCGAGGCCGAAAGTGGACAGCCGCGGATGGCTCGCGCAATTCCCGGTCCGCCCCCGCGTGCAGGCCCGGCAGGCGCCGCACGAGATCTGGAACGGCACAACGACCAGATCACCGACGGCGACGCCGCGCACCTCCGGGCCGGTCGCGACCACCTCCGCGACTCCCTCGTGCCCGAACGGATACGGCCCGGGCAGCGGAAACGCGCCACGCAGGACGGCCGGGTCGATGTCACAGGTGGCCAGCGCGACCGGGCGCACCAGCGCCTGGCCGGGCCCGCTCAGGACGGGTTCGGGGTGTTCCTCCCAGCGCATCGCACCGGGGCCGGTCAGCATCAGACGCTTCATCGTCCGAGTCTCGCTAGAACGTTCTTTCTAGTCAAGCCTTTTCACCCCGAATCGCCCTGCTCGGCAGGCATTTCCGGAATTCTTCCGGCCGAACCGGACGGGGACATCGATCCGCTGCCCGCCGCGGCCCCGTCGTCCCCGATCCCCGCCGCCGCGAAGGTCGAGCGGATCAGCCGCTCCATCGACTTCGCCACCGTACGCAGCGGCGCGTCCGTCTGCCGGATCCGGGCCAGGATGGTGGCGCCCTCGTAGGCGGCGACCACAGTGGTGGCCAATTCGGCCGCGTCCTCCCCGCCCAGGCCGAGTTCGGCGAGCAGCCCGGCGAATGCCCGCTCCATCGTGTCGAAGGCGCTGACGCAGGCCGAGCGCACCGCCTCGACGTCGCTGCCGCCGTCCAGCGCGGGCGTCCCGATCGGGCACCCGTCGGTCCACTGTGAATCCGCGAGTTTGCCGACCATGAATTCGAACAGCGTGGCCATGGTGGCGAACACGTCCGTCGGCGCCTGCCGGATCATCCGGCCGGTCAGCGTCCCGGTCCCGGTGATCGCCGCGACGGCGATCTCCTCTTTGCCGCCTGGAAAATGGTGATAGATCGAGCCGTACGGCAGTTCGGCCGCTTCGCTCAACGCCTTCAGACCGAACCCGTGATACCCGTGCCGCGCCAGCAGCCCGGAAGCGGCCACCTCGATCCGCCGCCTGGACTCCGAAACCATCCGTCGATTGTGCCCCGCGAGCGGGGCGGGTCCGGTCGGAACGACCGGGGTCCGTTCGCGGTACGGGATCGCCGCGCGGGTGCCTACAGCTGCCTTACGACTGCACGTGTGCCGTCCGTGGCCACGGGTAAGTCGTGCTCAGCGACTGGTGGCAGCCTGCAGAATCGAACGCAC
The DNA here is from genome assembly GCF_015477775.1 of Nocardia abscessus. Taxonomy (GTDB): domain Bacteria; phylum Actinomycetota; class Actinomycetes; order Mycobacteriales; family Mycobacteriaceae; genus Nocardia; species Nocardia abscessus_A. The sequence goes on from NZ_JADLQO010000002.1 coordinate 155,811, forward strand.
CGGTATGGCGGGGCGCTGGAGAAGGCTTTCGAGTTCGCCCGCGGTAGTGGCGAACTCCCCGCGGCGGGCAGCCCGGAACATTCCGAGGAGCATGGCGGCCCGCTCCTCGGGGACGCCGTGAGCGACCGAGGAGGCGGCCCATTCGGAGTCCGCGGCGACGACGCGGCGGATCGTACGTCCGGTCCGTTCGGTGAGGATGGCGGCGATGTCGGCGAGGTCGAGCGCCTCCGGTGCGGTGAGAGGCGGCGTCGGCCCGTCGAACCGGACCTCGTCGGCGAGGATGATCGCCGCGGCTTCGGCGAGGTCGGCATGGACGGTCCAGGAAACGGGCCCATCGACCGGTGCGAGCAGTTCACCGGTTTCCAGCGCCGGACCCAGCAAGAGCGGGACGGTGCCGGCGTAGAACCCGTTGCGCAGGGCGGTGAACGGTATGCCCGTCGTCGCCAGGTAACGCTCGGTCGCGGCGTGGTCGGGCATGGGCGCGAACACCGAATCATCGGCGGCGGCCTGATGGCTGGTGTAAAGGATGCGGCCGGCCCCGGCCGCGCGTGCGGCGTCGATCGCCGCGACGTGCGCGGCGACAGCCACCTCCCCGGTCAGGTTCGCCGAGACGATCAGCACTTGGGTTGCGCCTTCGAATGCCTCGGCCAGGGATGACGGGTCGGTGAAGTCGCCGCGCCGCACCCGCACGCCACGGGCGGCCAGCTCACCTGCCCGATCGGTGTCGCGGACGCTGACGCCGACACGAGCGGCTGGCACCCGCTCCAGCAGCCGCTCGACGATCTGCGAGCCGAGCAGTCCTGTGCCTCCGGTGACGATGATCATCCAGCGCTCCTTAACGTTGATAATATCGCTGTTAGCAACGCCGATATTAGCAGCGATTAAGATGGCCGCATGGCAGAGTCGAGGTCGAGCAGCGCGAGCAGGCACGAGAGCCGGGAGCGCATCGTGGAGGTGGCGGGGCGACTGCTACGCGAACAGGGTCCGCACGCTGTCACCACCCGCGCGGTCGCACATGCGGCAGGCATGCAGGCGCCGACCATCTACCGGTTCTTCGAGGACAAGGACGCGTTGCTCGATGCCGTCGCCGAGCACGTCTTCGCGACCTATGTGGCAGGCAAGGCCCTCGCCGACGAGCAGGACGACGACCCGGTGACCGATCTTCGCGCCGGATGGGACATGCACATCGACTTCGCACTGACCAATCCGGCGGTGTTCGCGATGCTCACCGACCCCCAACGCGGGACCGCCTCTCCCGCGGCGGCCGCCGGGCTGCAGGTGCTGCGTGCCCGGGTGCATCGCGTCGCGGCGGCCGGCCGACTCCGGGTAAGCGAACGTCGCGCCGTCGACCTCGTCCACGCCGCCGGGACCGGGGCAGCTCTGGCCCTGTTGTCCGTCCCGCCCCGAGACCGAGACCTCGGGCTTGCCGAGGCGATGTACGAGGCGGTGACTCATGCGATCCTCACCGACGTCCCACCACCCTCCGCGCACGACGCCACCGCGGCCGCACTACGAGCCGCCGGACCGGAACTGCCGATGCTCACCGACGCCGAACGCGCCCTGCTATCGGAATGGCTGCGACGAACCGACGAGAACCCCACCGGCACCGGCAACCCGTCCCGTCTCCGCTGACATCGACACGACAGACCGGGATGCGCGCACCAACTAGGCTGCGTTGCGTGGCGGTACTGGAAGGCGCGCGGCGCAGGACACTGGCGTTGGGGCGCCGGGCACTCGGACTCGACGTGCCCGCGGCCGATCACACGATCGCGGTGCTGCATCGCGACGAGTCGGAGGTGCCCGGTCTCGACCGCAAGGAACTCGCGCAGCTCGACCGCATCCGCCTGATGGGCGCGACCGGCACGGTGCTGATGGCGATCAGCGCGCTCGGCATCGGCGCGCAGCCGGTGCACCAGAATCCGGTCTCCGGCGTCCGTGTGCTCGGCATCTTCGCCCGCGCCCACACCGGCTCGCTGGCCATGTGCATGACCGGCACCGTCGTCGTCGTGCTGGCCTGGCTGCTGCTGGGCCGGTTCGCGGTGGGCGGCATCGGCGGCTCCCCTATCCACCGGCTGACCCGCTCGCAGCTGGACCGCACGCTGCTGCTGTGGATCATCCCGCTCAGCATCGCTCCTCCGCTGTTCAGCAACGACGTCTATTCCTATCTGGCACAGAGCGAGATCGCCGCGCGCGGCATCGACCCCTATCAGGAAGGGCCCGTCGCGGGACTCGGGATCGACAACGTCCTGACCAACAACGTCCCGACCATCTGGCGCGACACCCCCGCGCCCTACGGTCCGCTGTTCCTCTGGATCGGCCGGGGCATCGCCGAACTCACCGGCGACAACATCATCGCGGGCGTGTGGGTGCACCGGATCCTCGCGCTCGGCGGTGTCGCGCTGATCGTCTGGGCGCTGCCACGGCTGTCGGTGCGCTGCGGCGTCGCGCCGGTGAGCGCGCTGTGGCTCGGCGCGGCCAACCCGCTGGTGCTGTTCCACCTGGTCGGCGGCGTGCACAACGACGCGCTGATGCTCGGCCTGATGCTGGCAGGCATGGAGTTCTGCCTGCGCGCCATCGAGGACACCCACCCGTTCGACGGCCGCGCCTACGCGTGGCTGATCAGCGGAGCGATCATCATCACGCTGTCGTCCTCGATCAAGTTCACCTCGATCATCGTGCTCGGGTTCGTCGGCATGGCGCTTGCGCGGCGCTGGGGCGCCTCGCTGCGCACGGTCGCCGTCGCGGCCGCCATGCTCGGCGCCATCGCCATCGGCACAACGCTTTTCATCAGTTCGGTGAGCGGGCTCGGGTTCGGGTGGATCTTCACGCTGAACACCGCGAACGCGGTGCGCAGCTGGATGTCGCTGCCGACGGCGCTCGGCATCGTCACCGGGTTCGGCGGCGTGCTGCTCGGACTCGGCGATCACACCACCGCGCTGCTGAGCATCACCCGCCCGATCGCGGCGGTGGTCGCCGGCTTCTTCACGGTGCGCATGCTGGTCGCCACGGGCACCGGGCGGCTGCATCCGGTCGGTGCGCTTGGCGTGGCGCTGGGCGCGATCGTGCTGCTGTTCCCGGTGGTGCAGCCCTGGTATCTGCTGTGGGCGATCGTGCCGATGGCGACGTGGGCGACCCGGCCGGTGTTCCGCGTTCCGGCGGTGGCGTTCTCGGCGATCGTGAGCGTCATCCTGATGCCGCGCGGCGCCGATCTGGAAGTGTTCCAGATCGTGGGCGCCGCGATCGCCACCGTGATCGTCGCGGTGCTGTTCGTCGTGATCACGCGCAACTCGCTGCCCTGGCGCGGGCAGACGGGGGTGTCGGCTCCGTCACAGGCGCCCACCTCCTACGGTGTGACATCGTGACCGAGCGTGGCGAGGGAGCCATCTACACAGCAGCACCGGGTGCGCCGAACGGCGAGGCGGAGTCGTGACCACAGCTCCCGGACCTGCTGTCAGCGTCGACGGCGTCGTCAAGCGGTACGGCGAGACCACGGCCGTGGACGGCCTGACGTTCGAGGTCGAACCGGCGCGGGTGCTCGCGCTGCTCGGTCCGAACGGCGCGGGCAAGACCACGACCGTGGAGATGTGCGAGGGATTCACCACGCCGGAGGCGGGCACGGTGCGCGTGCTCGGCCTGGACCCGATCGCCGATTCCGAACGGCTGCGTCCCCGCATCGGCGTCATGCTGCAAGGCGGCGGCGCGTATCCCGGTGCGCGGGCGGGCGAAATGCTCGACTTGGTGGCCGCCTACTCCGCGGATCCGCTCGATCCCGACTGGCTGCTGCGCACCCTCGGCCTCCAGGACAACCGCCGCACCCCCTACCGCCGCCTCTCCGGCGGCCAGCAGCAGCGGCTCGCCCTGGCCTGCGCACTGGTGGGCAAACCGGAGATCGTTTTCCTGGACGAACCCACCGCGGGCTTGGACGCCCAGGCGCGGCTGATCGTCTGGGAGTTGATCGACGCCCTGCGCCGCGACGGGGTCACCGTGGTGCTGACCACGCACATGATGGACGAGGCCGAGCAACTCGCCGACCAGCTGGTGATCATCGACCACGGCCGTATCGTCGCCTCCGGCACCCCCGCCGAGGTCACCGCGCACGGGGCGGCCGGGCAGCTGCGATTCTGCGCGCCGCCCAGACTGAACCTGGAACTGCTGGCGAACGCCCTGCCGGAAGGGTTCGCGCCCCTGGAGACCACCCCGGGTACCTACCTGGTGGAGGGCGAGATCAATCCGCAAGTCCTCGCGACCGTCACCGCGTGGTGCGCGCGAATGAACGTGCTGGCCACCGACATCCGGATCGACCAGCGCCGCCTCGAAGACGTCTTCTTGGAACTGACCGGACGGGACCTGCGCGGATGAGCGAGCACGACCGGACCGCCAACCGATTCGCCCCCGGCACCTTCGCCCCCGGCCCCCGGCCGAGCAGCCGCGCCGCGATGCTGCTCGCGCAGACCAGACTCGAACTGATCCTGTTGCTGCGCAACGGCGAACAACTCCTGCTCACCATGTTCATCCCGATCACCCTGCTGGTCGGGCTGAGCCTGCTGCCCTTCGGCGAGCTCGGCACGCACCGGGTGGACAAGATCGTCCCCGCGGTGATGATGGTGGCGGTCATGTCCACCGCGTTCACCGGTCAGGCCATCGCGGTCGGCTTCGACCGGCGCTACGGCGCGCTCAAGCGGCTCGGCGCGACGGCGTTGCCGCGCTGGGGCGTCATCGCCGGTAAGAGCGCGGCCGTGCTCATCGTGGTCGTGCTGCAAGCCGTCCTGCTCGGGTTGATCGGCTTCGCGCTGGGCTGGCGGCCGGAACCGGCCGGACTGCTGCTGGGCGCGGCGGTGATCGCGCTCGGCACCGCGACCTTCGCGGCGATGGGCCTGCTGCTGGGCGGCACCCTCAAGGCCGAGGTGGTGCTCGCGCTGGCGAACATCCTGTGGTTCGTCATGCTGGGCGTGGCCAGCATCGTCTTCGCCGCCGACGACCTGCCCGCCGCGGTGAGCGTGCTCGCCCGGCTGGTGCCGTCCGGAGCGCTCGCCGAAGCGCTGGAAAGCGCGATGCACACCGGCATCGACTGGTTCGGGATCGCCGTTCTCGCCGTCTGGGGCGTGGTCTCGGGCGTCGCGGCCACCCGCCTGTTCCGCTTCCACTGACCTCTCAACGACAAAATGTAGTAGACCGGGTGCGGGGGGCGGATCCGGCCCGGCTACCATTTTCGACGTGCTGTATCGCGCGTTCCTGCGACTCGTCGACAAGCTGCCGCTGCCCTCGTTGCGGGCGCAGCGCCTGATCGCACTCGCGGTCGTCCTCACGCAAGCGGGCATCTCGGTGACCGGCGCTGTCGTGCGGGTCACCGCGTCCGGTCTCGGCTGCCCGACCTGGCCGCAGTGCTTCCCCGGCAGCTTCACCCCCGTCGCGGTGTCGGAGGTCCCGGCGATCCACCAGACGGTCGAATTCTCCAACCGGCTGCTCACCTTCCTGGTCACACTCTGCGCCGCGGCGGTCGTGCTCGCGGTGACCAGGGCGCGCCGCCGCCGCGAGGTGCTGGTCTACGCGTGGCTGATGCCCGGCGGCACCGTCGTTCAGGCGATCATCGGCGGCATCACGGTGCGCACCGGACTGCTGTGGTGGACCGTCGCGACGCACCTGCTCGCGTCCATGGTGATGGTCTGGCTCGCGATGGTGCTGTACGCGAAGATCGCCGAACCCGACGACGGCATCGACACCGTGCGGGCGCCCGCACCGCTGCGCTGGCTCACCGTGCTCGCCGCCGTCGCGCTCAGCGCGGTCCTGACCGCGGGCACCCTCGTGACCGCCGCGGGTCCGCACGCGGGCGACAAGAGCATCGATCGTCCGGTGGAGCGGTTGGAGGTGGAGATCGTCACCCTGGTGCATCTGCACTCGCAGCTGCTGGTCGCGTATCTCGCGCTGCTGGTCGGCTTGGCGTTCGGCCTGTTCGCGGTGGGCATCGCGCCCGCGGTACGCACCCGGCTGTTCTGGCTGCTCGGGCTGGTGTGCGCGCAGGCGCTGGTCGGCGTCGTGCAGTACTTCACCGACGTCCCCGCCGCGCTGGTCGTCGTGCACGTGGGCGGGGCCGCGGCATGCACGGCGGCCACCGCCGCGCTGTGGGCTTCGCTGCGCACCCGGGAGCGCGTCGCCGCCCCGAAGCCGGACCCAGCCGCCCAGGCCGCCTGAGCACGCTATTCGAGTCCGGGGCAAGAACGAACCGGCGCGGTAGGCGCCCCCATCCCGGAGGCTGCGGCGCTGAGGACTTCGGCGCGACGGCGGATGGCGCGGCAGGCTCGACCTGAGCGCCCCGCGGTACACCGCCTGGCAGCCGGCCCCAGCGTGGCACGACGCGGAACTGCAGGTCGTCGATGATTCCGGCCACACAGGCAGCCCGGCTGTGGGTGCCGCCATCCGGCGCCCGGTTCGCCCGGTGCCCCGCGAGCGCGGCCGATCAGCGCACACCCGCCACTGGTCCCCTGACCACCCGCTGCAGCGCGCGCAGGTCGGCGTCGAGCGTCCGGTACAGCCAATAGACGGCGACGAACGCGAGTCCGCCGACCGCGCACAAGCCCAGGACCGAATCGCGCACCAGCGGAAGCTCCTGCTCGGGTTCGAGCAGACTGAATCCGGCCAGCACCCCGACCACCGGAACAGACGCCGTGACCGCGAGATAGATCGTGGTTCTTCGACGCAGCGCCCGAATATGGCCGGAGTCATGCGCCGTGGGGCGGCTGTAGCGCAAATAGACCGGATAGACGGAGCGGACGATGTAGAAGGTCGACAGGAAGAACGTGTAGGCGACGGAGATGACGGCTGCCATGAAAACCGTCATCGCCGCGTGGATCACCAGCCGCGCCGGAAGGTCGGTGAGCCAAAGGCATAGGAAAACCCCGGTCACGGTTGCCGTTATCCCGGTCTGGAAGGTGTTCAGCGCACACATATCGCCCCAGAACAGTGTTCGCGCCCGCACCCGCGCGAGCAGGGCCTCGTCATAGCGTCTGCCCTCGCGCAAGCCGCGAAGAACGGTGAGCTGATCACGGGACATGTAGACGTAGATGACGATGGACAGCGGGCCTGCGATGAGAACGAAAATGTAGACACCCATGTTGAGCTGCCAATTGGTGGCATCCGACAGGCGCTCTCTGAGCAGTTCTTGCACGTGCACAGCCATGTAGATCGTGGCGAGGCCGACGCCGACCAGCGACGACAACCACAGGACGGGGGTGGGCCAGCGCGAAAGTCGCAGCCGCCAGCTATCCGGCGGCGGGTAGACGAGATCGCGGGCCCTCTCTTCCAGGCACAAGTCGAGCTGCTGCGCCAATTCCGCTCCGGACGAGTAGCGGTCGGCGCGATTGGGCGACAGACACGTCAGCAGCACGCGGCGCAGCGCCATGGGGCAATCCGGCGGAAGCTGCGACAGGAACGCCGGCTCGACGGGTCTGCGCCGCAGTTCGATCATGCGGGCCAGGGATGTCTGCGAGTCGCCCGCGGACATCTCGTCCGCGAAGGGGCGGCGTCCGGTGAGCAGTTCCCAGAGCATGACAGCCAGCGCGAAGATATCGCTTCGGGTGTCCAGTTCCGCGGCCGTCCCGGGCAGGTCGGGATGGCAGGCTTCGAGCTGCTCGGGCGACATGTACGCCAGCGATCCGCCGAAGTACGCCAGGGGGCTGGTGCCCGAGACGCGTTCGCTGAAACTCACGTTGAAGTCGGCCAGCTTCGGACTTCCCTCGGCGCTCAGCAGCACGTTCGCGGGTTTGATGTCACGATGCAGCACCCCTCGTTCGGACGCGTGCTGCAGCGCGTCCGCGAGCCGGCGCCCCAGCCAGGCGACAGTCTCCGGCCAGGTCAGTGCGGCGATCCGCGGCCTAACGGCTGATTCGGTCGGCCGCACCTCGCCCTTGTCGGCGAGCACCTTGTCGATGGCGTCGAGCAGCAGTTGCCCGCCGCGCCGCTCCTGCGGCGTCGTGCGCGACAAGCGCAGCACGTCGAGCAGTGTTCCGCCGGGTAGGTACTGCATGTAGAGCAGTTTCAGCTCGCCGTCGGCGATGAGGCGCTGGTCGAAGATGCGCACGATGTACTCGTGGTCGAGTTGGGCGAGCGTCTGCGGCTCGTTGCCGTGGTTGTGCGAGATCTTGACCGCGACCAGTCGCTGCATCGATTGCTGTCGAGCGAGGTACACCTGGGCGAACGCACCGACCCCGATCCTCATCAGGAGGTCGAAATCATCGACCCGGTCGCCGACGTCGATGGCGTCCAGGGCGACTTGGGCACTCGGGCGGGCGATCATCGTGCTGCGGTAGTCGCTGGTGAGCCGGTCCAGTTCAGGGGTGGCCGCTATGGCGGTGGCGGTCAGGTCGGTAGGATCGCTTCCGTGGTCGCCGCGGCGCATGGCGTGGAATTCCTCGTACACCAGATCGGCCGGAAACGGACCGGTTCGCAGCTCGGGGAATTCCGCACGGTAGTCGATCAGCCGCTTGGGGAAGTTGTAGCGAATCCAGCGATACTCGAGGTCGACCTTGATCAATTCGATCAGTATCGTGCGCCGCTCAGCCGGGTCACGAGGTAAGTAGGCGGACAACTCGGGCGGGGACCCGGACGCCCAAGCCTCTGAGAACTGCGCCACGACGGCGGCGAGCGCGGCGCGGGTTCGTTCGGCTGAATCGGCCAGATCGATCGGCTCACGCATCGGTAGCTCGGAATCAGCCGTGGTTGATCAAACGGCGGCTACACACGATGCGTCCTTGCCTCGCAGGTGTCCCACATCAGCTCCTCGACGTCGAATTTGCCAGTTCAAGGGTATCGCTCCGGGCACGGCAGGCGCTGCATCTCCGCGAGCGCGACGGATGGGCTGCTTTTGCAGATAATTCGCCATCCGCTCGCTTCGGTCGTTCCGAGTCGTGGCCGCGCCACGTGCCACCGAACCGCCGGACTCCACGGCCATGGGGGCAGGCCGACATGCCGTCGAGCGTCCTCGCGGATTCGGGCCGATACAAACTCGGCTTCCCCGCTCACAGCATGCCCCCGCCGAGAACAGCGCGTCGGCACTGCCGTCCTCGATGACCGCACCGGCCCACCCGCCGCCTGCCCAGGAGCACTTCGCCAATGCTCTCGAACAGATCAGCGTCCGGACGCCGACCGCGACGCCACTTCCCGCCGACCTCATGCAACAGCCGAGCGACTGGCGTCGGACGTGCGATCGCTGGGGGAAATCGAAACGTACGGCATGCTGCACCTGCAAGCCGCACTCGTCACCGCCGCACTCGGCGGCGACCCGTCCGACCACTTGAACGAAGCGGACGAGCAAGTCGCCCGGCTCCGGCAGGCCACCCCCGACCGCGCCCTCCTGCGCAACCCGACCTTCAACGCGACAAACGTGACCTTGTGGCGGCTGTCCGCGGCGATGGAACGCCGCGAACCAGGCCAAGTCCTCGAACTCGCCCCCACTCTCAACCCCGAAACGATCCCCGCCGAAGGACGCCGAGCCCAATACTTCGTCGAAATCGGCCGCGCCCACGCCCTGCGCCGCGACTACCGCAACTCGCTGCACGCCCTACTGCGCGCCGAACACATCGCCCCCCAGCAAATCCGCGGCATGACCCACGTCCGCGAACTCGTCGGCCACATGATGCGCACCGCCCGCCGCGACCTCACCACCGGCGACCTGGGCCGCCTCGCCAAACGCATCGGCGCCGTCCCGGCCTGACCACTCGCGCCACCGCATTCGCACGCAAATATATTGCGACACAAACGATTCGAGCGGCTCCGACAGTAAGTCCGAGCGACGCCGGCAGTAAGTCCGCCCTGCCCCAGCAGCCGGATGGCGGCAAACGCTCGAATTACCCTTTGCCGCCGTCACCAGCTGTTACGGCACGTTATCAGCCGGTCGGCCACCGCGATCCAGCCTCGGGCCCGGCCCTGCACGCCCAGGTAGCGCGCGAAGACCCGGCGGGAACGGCACAGTGGCAATACGTTCCGAGCGTTCGGCCCTGACCCGGCGTGATCATCAGCGACGACGGCCACCTGACCGACTTCGTCGGTAACCTCGCGGCGAAATGCGCCGGTCGGGTGGCACACGGCAGTGCCGAGCGGACTCAGGTCGACCTCGGCGCACAACACCGCCGTGACACCATGATCCTGTGGACGCCAATGGAAATCCCGTGCTGTACGCCCTGGTGACCGGCTCGCCCGCCGCACGTGATGTCGGCAAATTGATCACCCTGGCCCAGGCGGACGGCTGGGTCGTATGCGTGATCGCCTCGCCGTCCGGCACGCGGTTCATCGACGCCGACGCTATTGCGGCGCAAACCGGCTATCACGTGCGCAGCGAGTACAAGGAACCCGGCACGCCGGATGTGCTGCCGCCCGCCGACGGCATCATCGCCGCTCCGCTCACCGGCAATTCGATCGCGAAATGGGCTGCGGGGATATCCGATACGCTCCTGCTCGGTCTGCTGGTCGAAGGATTCGGCAAAGGTTTGCCGATTGTGGGCGTGCCTTACTCGAATCGCGCGCAGATCAGCTTTCCCGCGATCCAAGAGGGGCTGCGCAAACTGGCCGAATGGGGCGTCACCATCGTGATCGGCGAAGGTGAGCCGCACGAGCGGGGCACCGGGGAAGCGCGTCTCCCCCACTTCCCCTGGCAGGCGGCCTGGAAAGCGTTCCTCGAGCACCCGCGCCGAACCGGCGCCGACCATCCGAACTGACCCACACCGCTGCGCCGCCGGAACACCGCGCCGCCCGGTCACGCCGACGGCGCGGGTACCGCAGACGAAGCGCGGCTTCGACGGCCTCGGAGGGGGCGGCGGTCGTCGTGCGGCTGGGCCCTCGAGCCGCACCTCGTTTGAAAGTTCTCCCGCATTGTCCTGCGAAAATTGCCGGGAAGTTCCAACCGAAGGTCCAACGATACTGTCGAATCTCATGAACGCAGTCGCCGAGAATCCGACAATCGACCTCAGCATGGCCGAGCTGCGCGAGGTTACCGCCTATGCCCTGGCCTGCGCGGAGCCCGTGCTGGTGATCTTCGAGCGCGACCGTCCCGACGACCCGCGTCCCCGGGCCGTGCTAGAGGAGGCGCGCGGGTTCGCCGCCGGGGGCAAGCGGACGAAGGCGCTGCGCGTGACCGCACTGGAGGCGCACCGGGCCGCACGGGCAGCTCGGGAGCTGGGGTATGAAGCCGCATTCGACGCTGCGCGCGCCGCCGGTCACGCGGGAGCGGCCGCGTACCTGCACCCGCTGGCGAAGGCGACGCAGGGCGGGCACATCCTCATGTCGGCCGCCCACGCGGCTCGAGCGCTCGAACTCGACGCAGGCGACAACCGTGAGGTCGGCGACGACTACGTCCAGAAGGCTACGGATCTGGCCGGGCCCATCGTGGTGAGCGTTTTGCTGCGCTACCCACTCGCCCCGAGCGGTCGCGGCCGCGTAGGAGAGCTATGGCGGGAACTGGACGCATCGTTGCGACGGCTGGCGATCCATCGTTGACCTACGGTCGCTCCGACCGGATCCATCGTGTGGAAGGGATCAGGGAGCGGAAGCCGCGGGTCCGATCCACTGGTCGAACAGCCGGTCCACCGCGCCGGTCGCGAGCTGGGTGGCCAGATAGGCGTCCAGGGCGGCCGCCAGGACCGGATCGTCCTTGCGCACCAGCAATACCTTCCCGAAGGAGTCGAACGGCGCTTCGGGATGCAGCACTTGCAGGTCCGGGTGCTGACGCACGCGGTAGCGGCCCTCGACGGAGTCGGTGACGAACACGTCGGCGCGGCCCTGTTCGATCTCGCCGAAGATCGTCAGATTGTCCGGCCACAAGGTGAGCTGCGCGTCGGGGAAGTTCTTGCGCGCGAAGTCCTCGTTCGTCCCACCACGATTGGCGATCACGCGAACACCGGGACGGTTGATCTCCGCGATGGTCGCGTAGGCGGCGCCGTTCGCGCGGTGCGTGATCGGTGCCTTGCCGTCGGTGCCGTAGGTGATCGAGAAGTCCGCGAACGCGCGGCGCGACGGCAGATCGGAGATGCCCCCGACCGCCAGATCACAGTTTCGCTGGGCGAAGTCCGTCCGCAGCGTCGCCCACGTCACGGGCACGAACTCGATCGGGCGGCCGAGCAGTGTGGCGAACCCCCGCGCGAGATCGATGTCCACGCCGCGGTAGCCGCCCGCGTCGTCCCTGATCGAGTACGGCGGATAGTCGCCGGGCGTGCAGGCGCGCAGCATGTTCGAGGTCTCCGACGGCTGCGCGGCCGCCGGAATCGCCACTGCGACAAGCGTTGTCCACGCGGTGACCAGCACTGCGCCGACGCGGCCGGGCAGCGTCACTCGGCTACGCACCGATCACTTCTCGTTGCGCGCCTTGGGGAAGCGGGCCTGCTTGGCGACCCAGCCCGCCATCTTGGCCCAGTGGCCTTTGCGCGGGGTGACGATCGAGGTGAGTGCGCGATCCCATTCGTCGGCCTCGGTGAGACCGTCGATGGTGTCGATCAATGCCTTGGCGGTATCCAGGTCCGCGACGACCCGGTCGCCGAGGATGCCGTCGGCGCCGACCAGGGTGACGCGGACGCCCGCGCGACCGATCGGCTGGAGCACGGCCGTGGCGGATTTGCCGTGGTCGGCGACGAATCCCTTGACGGACTCCACGAGGGCGCCCGACAGCTTCACCGGCGCCGTGGCGGTTTCAGTACTCATGGCAGGCAGTTTACCGACCGGTAGAAAGCGGGCCCGCCGCTCGGGTGTACAACTAAAACTCATGCGCGCCATTCAGGTTTCCGAACACGGTGGTCCCGAGGTCCTGAAGTACGTGGAGGCGCCCGATCCGCAGGTCGGGCCGGACCAGCTGCTGGTCGACACCCGGGCGATCGGCGTCAACTTCATCGACACCTACATCCGCACCGGGCGCTACCCCCAGGACGTCCCCTACATCCCGGGCGCGGAGGGCACCGGCGTGGTCGCCGAAGTCGGCGCGAACGTCACCGACTTCGCGGTAGGCGACCGGGTCGCCTGGGCCGCCGGGCCGGGCAGCTACGCCCAGAAGGTGGCGATCGCGGCCGCCGTCGCCATTCCGGTGCCGGACGGTGTCGAGCCACCGGTCGCCGCCTCGGCGCTGCTGCAAGGTATGACCGCGCACTATCTCATCGAGTCGATCTATCGCCCCGAGCCCGGGGAAACGGTGCTGGTGCACGCCGGCGCGGGCGGCGTCGGGCTGATCCTCACCCAGCTTCTGACCGCGCGGGGCGTCCGGGTGATCACGACGGTGTCCTCCGACGAGAAGGAGACGCTGTCGCGCGCGGCGGGGGCCGCCGAGGTGCTGCGCTACGGCGACGACCTCGCCGACCAGGTGCGCGAGCTCACCGACGGCGTCGGCGTGGCGGCGGCCTACGACGGCGTCGGCGCGGCGACCTTCGAGGCGAGCCTGGCCGCATTGCGCGTCCGCGGGACGCTCGCCCTGTTCGGGGGCGCGAGCGGTCCGGTGCCGCCGTTCGACCTGCAGCGGCTCAGCACGGCCGGGTCGCTGTTCGTCACCCGTCCCACCTTGGCGCATTACACCCGTGACCGCGCCGAACTCACCTGGCGCGCGGGCGACGTGCTCGACGCCATCGCCAAGGGCACGCTGAACATCCGGATCGGCGCGACCTACCCGCTCGCCGACGCCGAACAGGCCCACCGCGACCTGGAAGGCCGCAAGACCACCGGTTCCATCGTCCTGCTCCCGTGAACCGGCGGCGGGCGACCTCGTTCCCCCGCCGTCCGGTCAGTAGTCGCGGCCGGTGAGACCGCGATAGATGAAGCGGGTCAGCCCGTCCACGGCCTGTTCGTCGGTCAGGTCGACGTTGCCTTCCTCGACCGCGGCCAGCAGGCCCTGCGCGAGCACGAACATCATCGCGAGGCTGGCATCGACCGTGCTCGGCAGCCGTAGTCCCTGGTCGGCGAAGCCCGCCACGTGATCGGCGATGTCCGCGCGCTGCTGGATGCCGAACTGCGCGACAATGCGCGCGAACTCGTCGTTGACCAGAGCCGCCTGATTGACCGCGCGCAGCACGGGCGCATGTTCCCGCGCGAAAGTCCAGTACCCGGCGACGTGGTAGCGGACCGCCTCCGGATCGCCGAAGTCCGGGTTGTGGTCCGGCCCCTCCGCCCGCTCGTCCCCTGCCGCGGCCAGATCGTTCAGCAATGCCTGGAGCAATTCTTCCTTGCTCGCGAAGTGGTTGTAGAACGACCCGGCCGCCCGGCCCGCCGCCGCCGTGATGTCGGTGATCTTGGTGTTCAGATAGCCGCGCTCGGCGAACAACCGCAGCGCCGCGGCCTTCAGCGCCTGCTCGGTTTCGGCCGACTTCTCCTTGCGACTCAACGACACCCAGCTCACCTCCTTGACAAGGAAAGGTACCAAGCGCAAAACTGAATACACATTCACTGAATTTCAATTCACCAGGAGTATCTCGTGTCGCAGCTCGTTCTCGTCGCAGGCGCCGGACCCACCGGGCTCACCCTCGCCCTCGATCTCGCCCGCCGGGACATCCCCGTTCGGATCATCGACAAGGCGGCCACGTTCTTCGCGGGCTCCCGCGGCGACGGCATCCAGCCGCGCACCCTGGAAGTCTTCGACGACCTGGGAGTTCTGGACGCGGTACACACGGCGGGGATGCCCGGACCGGTGATGCGCGTGCACCTCGACGGCCAGTTCGTCGCCGAGCGCAGGATGAGCGAGCCGGTCGAGCCCACCCCCGCCGTCCCCTACCCCAACGGGTGGGTCCTCGGCCAGTCCGGCACCGAGGCCATCCTGCGCGAACGGCTCGCCGGGTTCGGCGTACGCGTAGAGCTGGGAACGGCCCTCGTCACCTTCGACCAGGACGACAGCGGGGTCACGGCGACGCTGGAACGCGACGGCGCCCGCGAGACCGTGCGCGCCGCGTACCTGGTCGGCGCCGACGGCGGCAGGAGCACCGTGCGCAAGACGCTGGGCATCGCTTTCGAGGGCGACACCGACGAGTCGATCCGGATGCTGCTCGGCGACGTGCGCGCCGACGCGCTCGACCACGAGTTCGGCTACTGGTTCGCCGCCGCCGACCAGCCGATGCAGGGCATCGCGCTGTCCCCGCTGCCCGGTGGACGTCACTTCCAGTTCGCCGCGCCCCTGAGCGCGGACGCGCAACCGAGCCTCGAACTGCTGCAGTCCTACGCCGATCGCTACTGCGGGCGCGACGACGTCACGCTCACCGACCTCACCTGGGTGACGGTGTGGCGGCCCAACATCCGCCTGGCGCAGCGGTTCCGCGACGGCCGGGTCTTCCTCGCCGGGGACGCCGCGCACGCGCATCCGCCCACCGGCGGCCAGGGCATGAACACCGGCATCCAGGACGCCTACAACCTCGGCTGGAAACTGGCCGCCGCCCTCGCCGGTGACGACACACTCCTGGACAGCTACGAAACCGAACGCAGGACGGTCGCCGCCAGGGTGCTCGGCCTGAGTTCCGAACTGCTGGACAAGCTGATCGACGGCGACGAGGACGCGATGCGGCGCGGACCGGAGACCAAGCAGCTGGACATCAGCTACCGCGATCCGGCCGTGCGCGAGCCGCTGGCCGCGGGCGACCGGGCCCCGGACGCGCCGGTGAAAGACGAGGAAGGCCGGCCTGTCCGGTTGTTCGACCTGTTCCGCGGGCCCCACGCGACGGTGCTGTCGTTCGGTGCGCCCGCGGAGGCGGGGCCGCACGCGTATGCGGTGGTACGCCCCGGAACGCAAGTGTCAGGACGGTACGTGGTGGATGTCGACGGACACGCCCACGCGGCCTATGCCGCGGTCGAGGGCACCCGGGTGCTCGTGCGGCCCGACGGCTACGTCGGCTACGTCGGCGCGATCAGCTGAAGAAGCCGCCGATGGTGTCCCAGCCGAGCACCGAGTCCACCGCGAGGCCGCAGAACACCACGGCCAGGTAATTGTTCGACTGCAGGAACAGCCGCAGCGGCTTCACCGATTCGCCGCGCCGCACGCCCGCGTACAGCTGGTGGGCCATGAGCAGGAACCATGCTCCGGCCACCAGCGCCACGGCCGCGTAGATCACGCCGGTGGCCGGCACCAGGGCGAGCGTGGTGAGCACGGTCAGCCACGTGTAGACGACGATCTGCTTGGTGACGGCCCGCTCGGTGGCCACCACCGGCAGCATCGGCACGCCCGCCGCGCGATAATCCTCCTTGTAGCGCATGGCCAGCGCCCAGGTGTGCGGCGGCGTCCAGAAGAAGATGACGCCGAACAGCGCGACGGCGGGCCAGCCGATGCCCCCGGTCACGGCCGACCAACCGACCAGCGCGGGCATGCACCCCGCCGCGCCGCCCCACACCACGTTCTGCGAAGTACGGCGCTTGAGGCCCAGCGTGTAGACGAAGACGTAGAACAGGATCGTCGCGACGACGAGCAGACCGCTGAGCAGGTTGGCCTGCCACCACAGCCAGGCGAAGGAGCCGATGCCCAGCACGACGCCGAACACGAAGGCGTTGCGGGTCGGCACCGCCTCCCGGGCCAGCGGCCGCTTGGCGGTGCGCTTCATGACCTTGTCGATATCGGCGTCGGCGACGCAGTTGAGCGTGTTCGCGCTCGCCGCGCCCATCCAGCCGCCGAAGAGGGTCGCCAGGATCAGCCGGATGTCGACGGTGCCGCGGTCGGCGAGCAGCATGGTCGGGATCGTGGCGACGAGCAGCAGCTCGATCACCCTGGGCTTGGTCAGGGCGACGTAGGCCAGCGCCCGTCGCATCAACCGGGACGGTAGGCCGGGCCCCGTGAACCGGTCGGCCAGCGCCGTCGCGGAGGAGCCGTGCGCACCGTCGCCACCCGGCTGTTGCCCAATCCGCACTGTCTCTCCTCGCACGCTGTGCATCGCATCCGGCATGGACGAGCAGTGCGCTCGTCCCGGTGGTACGGATGTGCCGACGCCGGACCCGCGTCCGCCCCGGCGCCTCTTCCGACCGGTGCGGCGCGACTACTACTACAAAGGATGGTAGACCCCTGCCGCCCCTCCCCCTCCCCTCGCCCCCGCGCAAGGGCGCCGGTCCGCGACGGGCCGGACCGGCTGTCCCGCGCCGCGGCGGCATCCTTCGCGAGGGGCGTTCGACCCGCCCCGTACTCCTTCTGTCCGAGACTTCCAGCCGCCTGGCCCAGTCCGCCGACTCGCCGCATCACGACCGAGCAGCCGGGCCCCCGCGCTGAGCGCCGAATCTCGTTCCAGCGGCCAGAAGAATTTCCCGGCCCGGGGCCTGAGCCCGCGAATACACCGCGCCTTTCCACGGGCCGTTTCCAGCAACTCTCGCCGCGGTCGCGAGGAATGCGGGGAAGCGGTCGCTTGATCGAAACTTCCCGTCCCGCTGAACGCGAGCTGACGAGCGCATTCACGGCCCGCCGCGCGCCCGAAAGGGCCGAACTACGTGCACCGATGGCCTGGGGTTGGTCCCGCTCCACGCCCGCCGTGCAAGGCCGCGAACCTACCGCCGCCGCAGGCGCGGGCGAGGAAAAACCACCTGCGAACACGCAGCGCAGCGGGACCCGCCGAACCAACCCAGGGTTAATGGTGTGCCGGTCAGCGGGCACATCTAGGGTATGTGGGTATACCCGGTACGCACGCCGTAGCTGCCGCGCGATCATCGCCGTCAGAAACCCCACCCGCCGTCGACGAACCAATGTCAGGAGAACCTCGGTCGTGTCGATCACAGACGACATCCGCGCCCTCACTCAGCCGAACCACCCGGACGACTGGACGGATCTGGACACCAAGGCCGTCGACACCATCCGGGTCCTGGCCGCCGAGGCGGTGCAGAACGCCGGAAACGGTCATCCCGGCACCGCGATGAGCCTGGCGCCGCTGGCCTACACGCTCTACCAGCGCACCATGCGCATCGACCCGAGCGATCCCAGCTGGGTCGGCCGGGACCGGTTCGTGCTGTCGTGCGGGCATTCGAGCCTCACTCAGTACATCCAGCTGTACCTGGCGGGTTTCGGCCTGGAACTGGACGACCTGAAGAACCTGCGCAAGTGGGGCTCGCTCACCCCGGGTCACCCGGAGTTCCGGCACACCGACGGCGTGGAGATCACCACCGGCCCGCTCGGCCAGGGTCTCGCCTCGGCGGTCGGCATGGCCATGGCGGCACGGCGCGAGCGCGGTCTGTTCGACCCGGACGCCGCGCCCGGCACGAGTCCGTTCGACCACTTCGTCTACGTCATCGCCTCCGACGGTGACCTGGAGGAGGGCGTCACGTCCGAGGCGTCCTCGCTGGCGGGCACCCAGCAGCTGGGCAACCTCGTGCTGGTCTACGACGACAACAAGATCTCCATCGAGGACGACACCACCATCGCCTTCACCGAGGACGTCGCCGCGCGCTACGAGGCCTACGGCTGGCACGTGCAGGTGGTCGAGGGCGGCGAGGACGTCGTGGCCATCGAGGCCGCGCTGGACGCCGCCAAGGCCGAGACCGGCAAGCCCTCGATCATCGTGCTGCGCACCATCATCGGCTACCCCGCGCCCGGCAAGATGAACACCGGTTCGGCCCACGGCGCGGCGCTGGGCGCCGACGAGGTGGCCGCCACCAAGAAGATCCTCGGCTTCGACCCGGACAAGAGCTTCGACGTGGATCCCGCCGTCATCGAGCACACCCGCAAGGTCGTCGAACGCGGCAGGCAGGCGCACGAGCAGTGGCAGCAGTCCTTCGACGCGTGGGCCGCGGCCAACCCGGAGAACAAGGCGCTGTTCGACCGCCTCGTCGAACGGCGGCTGCCGGAGCACTGGACCTCGAATCTGCCCAGCTACGAACCGGATCCGAAGGGCATGGCCACCCGCAAGGCGTCCGGCAAGGTGCTCGCCGCGCTGGCGCCGGTGCTGCCCGAGCTGTGGGGCGGCTCGGCCGACCTGGCCGAGTCCAACAACACCACCATGCCCGACCAGCCCAGCTTCGGGCCGGAGTCGATCTCCACCGGCATGTGGAAGGCCGACCCGTACGGCCGGACCCTGCACTTCGGCGTCCGCGAACACGCGATGGGCGCGATCCTCAACGGCATCGCGCTGCACGGCCCGACCCGTCCGTACGGCGGCACCTTCCTGGTGTTCAGCGACTACATGCGTCCCGCCGTCCGTCTGGCGGCGCTGATGCGCGTGCCCGCGATCTACGTCTGGACCCACGACTCCATCGGCCTCGGCGAGGACGGCCCGACGCACCAGCCGATCGAGCACCTCGCCGCGCTGCGCGCGATCCCGGGCCTGAACGTGGTCCGGCCGGGCGACGCCAACGAGACCACCTACGCCTGGCGCACCATCCTCGAACGCGACAGCAGCGAGCACAGGTCGCACTTCTCGGTGTCCGAGCTGCCGCACCAGGACGGCCCGTCCGGCCTGGCGCTGACCCGCCAGGACCTGCCGATCCTGGAGGGCACCAGCTACGAGGGCGTCTCCAAGGGCGGCTATGTGCTCGCCGAGGCGTCCACGGGCACCCCGCGGGTGATCCTCATCGCCACCGGTTCGGAGCTCCACCTCGCGGTCGCCGCCCGCACTACGCTGGAGGAGCAGGGCATCGCCACCCGTGTGGTGTCGATGCCGTGTGTGGAGTGGTTCGACGCGCAGGACAAGGCTTACCGGGACGAAGTGCTCCCGCCCGCGGTCGCCGCTCGCGTGGTCGTCGAGGCCGGTATCGCGATGCCGTGGCACCGCTTCGCCGGTGACGCGGGCGAGATCGTGTCGATCGAGCACTTCGGCGCCTCCGCCGACTACAAGACCCTGTTCCGCGAATTCGGCTTCACTCCGGAAGCCGTCGTTGCCGCCGCGCAGCGCACGCTCGAGAACGTGAAGGGATAAGTGCCCATGGCTCAGAACGAGAATCTCGCCGCCCTCTCGGCGGCGGGAGTGTCCGTATGGCTCGACGATCTGTCCAGGGACCGGATCCGGTCCGGCAACCTGCTCGAGCTGATCGAGACCCGGTCCGTCGTCGGTGTCACCACCAACCCGACGATCTTCCAGGGTGCGCTCAGCCAGGGCCACGCCTACGACGGCCAGCTGAAAGAGCTTGCCGCGCAAGGCGCGGACGCCGACGCCGCGATCCGCACCATCACCACCGACGACGTCCGCGCGGCCTGTGACGTGTTCGCTCCGGTCTTCGACGCCACCAACGGCGTGGACGGCAGGGTCTCCATCGAGGTAGACCCCCGCCTGGCGTTCGACGCCGACCGGACCGTCGCGCAGGCGGTCGAACTGTGGAAGATCGTCGACCGGCCCAACCTGTTCATCAAGATCCCGGCCACCGAGGAGGGTCTGTCCGCCATCACCGCGGTGATCGCGGAGGGCATCAGCGTGAACGTCACGCTGATCTTCTCGGTGCAGCGCTACCGCGCGGTGATGGGCGCGTACCTGGAAGGCGTGAAGAAGGCCAAGGTCGCCGGCCACGATCCGGCAAAGATCCATTCCGTCGCTTCGTTCTTCGTCTCCCGGGTGGACACCGAGATCGACAAGCGGCTGGAGGCGCTGGGCACCGAAGAGGCGCTCGCGCTGCGCGGCAAGGCGGGCATCGCCAACGCCCACCTCGCCTACGCCGAGTACCAGGACGTGTTCGACGGCGGCAAGCACACCTCGACCTTCCAGAACCTGGCGGCGTCCGGGGCGAATCGGCAGCGTCCACTGTGGGCGTCGACCGGTGTCAAGAACCCGGACTACTCCGACACGATGTACGTCACCGAACTGGTCGCGCCGAACACGGTGAACACGCTGCCGGAGAAGACGCTGCAGGCGGTTGCCGATCACGGCGTGATCCGTGGCGACGCCGCCAGCGGCCAGGCCGCCGCGGCGAAGGACGTCTTCGACCGGCTCGCCGCGGTCGGCATCGACCTCGACGACGTGTTCGCGGTGCTCGAGCGCGAGGGCGTGGACAAGTTCGAGAAATCCTGGGAGGAGCTGCTTTCCGCCACCGCCGACGAGCTGAAGTCGGCGTCGACCGGGAACGGCTGATCGATGGCCGGGACAGCGCCCACAGATCGATCGGACGCCGTCGAATGGCAGAACCCGCTGCGTGACAAGGGGGACAAACGGCTCCCCCGCATCGCCGGACCGTGCAGCATGGTCATCTTCGGCGTCACCGGCGATCTGTCTCGGAAGAAGCTGATGCCGGCCATCTACGACCTGGCGAACCGGGGGCTGTTGCCCCCGGCCTTCGGCTTGGTCGGCTTCGCGCGCCGCGACTACGCGGACGAGGACTTCGCCGGGGTCGTCTTGGACGCGGTCAAGGCGCACGCGCGCACTCCGTTCCGCCAGGAGGTCTGGGATCAGCTCTCCGAGGGCATCCGGTTCGTCCAGGGCACCTTCGACGACGACGCGGCATTCGACCGGCTCGCCGACACCCTCGCCATGCTGGACAAGGAGCGCGGCACCGGCGGCAATCACGCGTTCTACCTGTCGATCCCGCCGAACATGTTCCCGGTGGTGCTCGATCAGCTCTGCTCGCACGGCTTGGCGCAGTCGACCGGGCCGGACGCTGCCCGCAAACCCTGGCGACGGGTGGTCATCGAGAAGCCCTTCGGGCACGACCTGCACAGCGCCCAGGAGCTCAACGCGCTGGTCAACGGGGTGTTTCCCGAGGAGCGGGTGTTCCGCATCGACCACTATCTCGGCAAGGAGACGGTGCAGAACCTCCTGGCGCTGCGCTTCGCCAACCAGTTGTACGAGCCGATCTGGAACGCCAACTTCGTCGACCACGTGCAGATCACGATGGCCGAGGACATCGGCTTGGGCGGCCGCGCGGGCTACTACGACGGCATCGGGGCCGCGCGCGACGTGATCCAGAACCACCTGCTGCAACTGCTGGCGCTCACCGCCATGGAGGAGCCGATCAGCTTCGAGCCCAAGCAATTGCAGACCGAGAAGATCAAGGTGCTCTCGGCGACCAGGCTCATCGAACCGCTGGACGAGACCACCGCGCGCGGACAGTACACCGCGGGCTGGCAAGGCAGCGAGCACGTGGCCGGCCTGCTGCAGGAGGAAGGCTTCGACCCGAATTCGAAGACCGAGACCTACGCCGCGATCAGCCTGGAGATCGACACCCGCCGCTGGGCGGGCGTGCCGTTCTTCCTGCGTACCGGAAAGCGGCTCGGCCGCAGGGTGACCGAGATCGCGGTGATCTTCAAGCGGGCGCCGCACCTGCCGTTCGACCAGACCATGACCGAGGAGCTGGGGCAGAACGCGCTGGTCATCCGGGTGCAGCCGGACGAGGGCATCACCACGCGGTTCGGCTCGAAAGTGCCCGGCTCCAGCATGGAGGTGCGCGACGTCAACATGGACTTCACCTACGGCGAGGCGTTCACCGAGTCCTCCCCCGAGGCCTACGAACGCCTGATCCTCGACGTGCTGCTCGGGGTGCCGTCACTGTTTCCGGTGAACGCGGAGGTCGAATTGTCCTGGCGCATCCTGGATCCGGTGCTCGAGCACTGGGCCGCCGAAGGCAGGCCGGAACCGTACGAGGCGGGCACCTGGGGCCCGCCCTCGGCCGACGAGATGATTGCCCGCACCGGGCGGGAATGGCGGCGTCCGTGATCGTCGACATGCCCGAGACCAAGACCGGCGAGGTCACCAAGCGCATCGTGCAGTTGCGCGAGAGCAACGGCGTGATCACCGTTGGCCGCGTGCTCACCCTGGTGGTGTGCACACTGGACAGCTCCGAGGCCGAGGACGCCATCGACGCGGCGAACGAAGCCAGCCGCGAGCATCCCTGTCGTGTGGTGGTGCTGGCGCGCGGCGACCGGGAGGCCGCCACCCGGCTGGACGCGCAGATCCGGGTGGGCGGCGACGCGGGGGCGGCCGAGGTGATCGTGCTGCGGCTGCAAGGCGAACTGGTCAACCACGAGAGCAGCGTCGTCACCCCGTTCCTCCTCCCGGATACGCCGGTGGTCGCGTGGTGGCCGCGCGGCGCCCCGCAATTCCCGTCCAAGGATTCGGTGGGGCGCTTGGCGGGCCGCCGCATCACCGACGCCACGTTCGCGCCCGATCCCCAGGCCGCGATCAAGAAACGGCTGCAGTCCTACGCCAGCGGTGACACCGATCTGGCCTGGAGCCGGATCACATACTGGCGCGCACTGCTGGCGGCGGCCATGGACGAGCCGCCGTTCGAGTCGGTGGATTCCGCGACCGTGTCCGGGCTGCGCGACGAGCCCGCCCTGGACATCCTGGCCGGCTGGCTGGCCGCCCGGCTCGGCTGCCCCGTTCGCCGCCGCACCGGCCCGCTGCGCGTGGAACTGCACCGACCCACCGTCTCCATCGCGATCGAACGCCCGCAGACCGGCCGCACCGCGACACTGACCCGCACCGGCGAACCGGTGCAGCGGATCGCGCTGGCGCGCCGGGAGACCCGTGACTGCCTCGCCGAGGACCTACGCAGGCTGGACGCCGACGAGACCTACGCGGAGGCGCTGGCCGGAATCGAGAAGGTGATCTATGAGTGAGCACACCGATTCGCCGTTCCCCAGCGACACGGTCGAGGTGCACCTCGACACCGACTCGCTGGTCGCCGCCGCGGCGGTCCGCTTCGTCTCGGTCGTGGTCGCGGCCCAGGCCCAGCGCGGATCCGCATCGGTGGTGCTGACCGGCGGCGGAACCGGCATCGCCCTGCTGGAGCAGGTGCGCAAGTCCCCTGGCGACATCGACTGGTCCCGCGTCGAGGTGTTCTGGGGTGACGAGCGCTTCGTGCCCGCGAACGATGCGGAGCGCAACGACCTGCAAGCCAGGCAGGCGCTGCTCGATCACGTGCCGGTGGATCCGGCGCGGGTGCATCCGGTGGCCGCCTCCGACGGCGAGTATCCCGACCCGGTGGAGGCGGCCGCCGAGTACTCCGCGACGGTGCACGCCTACCTCGCCGAACACGGCGCGTTCGATCTGCACCTGCTCGGCATGGGCGGCGAGGGCCACGTGAACTCGCTGTTCCCGCACACCGACGCGGTGCGCGAGGAGCACGAACTCGTCGTCGCCGTCACGAATTCACCGAAGCCTCCGCCGGTGCGGGTGACCCTCACCCGGTCCGCGATCAGGCGGACCCGGCACGTCGTGCTGGTGGTCGGCGGCGCGGGCAAGGCCGAGGCGGTCGCCGCGGCCATCGGCGGCGCGGACCCGGTCGACGTGCCCGCGGCCGGCGCGACGGGTATCGACTCCACGACCTGGCTGCTGGATCAGGAAGCCGCGTCCGCGCTGCGCTGAGTGGGCCACGACCGATCGACTCGTAAATTTATCCGTCACCGTCCCCGGCTGCCGAAAGAACACCGCCGGATAACGCAGCCGGACGGCGGAGTTTACGAGATGATCGGTCGGTGACCGAGCAGGCAGTGGACTTGGAGGAGCGGTTCCGCACCGCCGTCGCCGCATTCGTGCCGGGGCCGCGCCGCCGGGCGGATCAGCCCATCGTGCCCGGCGGCCCGATCACCGGCACGGCGTGCCTGGAGCTGTTCGACGCACAGGCGACGAGCAGACACCTCGATCTGGCCGCGCGTCGCCTCAGCAGCGACCGGCGCGGTTATTACAGCATCGGCTCGTCCGGTCACGAGGGCAATGCCGCCGTCGCCGCTGCCCTGCGCACCACCGACCCCGCCCTGTTGCACTACCGGTCGGGGGCGTTCTTCGTGCACCGGGCCCGGCGTGTACCCGGGCTCGACCCGATCCGGGACGTCCTGCTCGGTGTGGTCGCGGCGGCGACGGACCCGATTTCCGGGGGGCGGCACAAGGTGTTCGGCAGCGCTGCCGCGAACGTCATCCCGCAGACCTCCACCATCGCCTCACATCTTCCGCGCGCGGTCGGGTTGGCGTTCGCGCTCGATCGCGCGGCGCGGCTGGGTGTCCCCGGCCCCTGGCCCGCCGACTCGGTGGTGGTGTGCAGTTTCGGCGACGCGTCGGCCAACCACTCCACCGCGACCGGGGCGATCAATGCCGCGATCCACACTGCGGGTCAAGGGATTCCGATGCCGATCCTGTTCGTATGTGAGGACAACGGCATCGGGATCAGCGTGCCCACCTCACCCGGCTGGATCGAGCAGGCGTACGGCCACCGGCCGGGCCTGGCGTACTTCAGCGCGGACGGCTGCGCCGCGCTCGACGCGCTGACCACCGCGAACACCGCCACCCAGTGGGTCAGGGACCATCGAGCGCCCGCGTTCCTGCGCCTGCGGACCGTCCGGCTGCTCGGTCACGCCGGATCCGACGTCGAAACCGCCTACCGCCGCCCCGCCGAGATCGCCGCCGACCTCGCTCGCGACCCGGTGACGGCGACCGCACGGCTGCTGATCGAGTCCGGCGTCGCCACACCCGCCGACCTGCTCGACCGCTACGCCGACCTGGGCCGCCGCGTCGCAACGACCGCCGACATGGTCTGCGCCGAACCGAAACTCGACTCGGCGGCGGCCGTGATCGCACCGATCGCGCCCTCCCGTCCCGCGCTCGTGCGCGCCGACGCGCTGCGCACCGACCCGCTCCCACACCACGAGCGGGAGCACGCGGACACCGGCCAGGCGATCACGCGCATCGCTGCCCCGCCCCGCGTGAACGGCGCTGTCGCGCAGGGTGATCCGATGACCCTGGCGCAGGCGATCAACGACACCCTCGCCGGCCTGCTCGAGCGCGACCGTGACGTGCTCGTCTTCGGCGAGGACGTCGGCCGCAAGGGCGGGGTGTACGGCGTGACCAAGGGGTTGCAGAAGACATTCGGCGCGCGGCGCGTGTTCGACACCCTGCTGGACGAGCAGAGCGTGCTGGGCACCGCACTCGGCGCGGCGCTGGCCGGATTCGTGCCGATTCCGGAAATCCAGTACCTCGCCTACCTGCACAACGCCGCGGATCAGATCCGTGGCGAAGCGGCCACGCTGCCGTTCTTCTCCGACGGCCGCTACCGCAACCCGATGGTGGTGCGGATCGCCGGATACGCCTACCAGAAGGGCTTCGGCGGCCACTTCCACAACGACAACTCGGTGGCCGCGCTGCGCGACATCCCAGGCGTCGTGCTCGCATCCCCGTCCCGCGCCGACGACGCCGCGGCGATGCTGCGCACGTGCGTGTCCGCCGCCCGGGTGGACGGCAGAGTATGCCTGTACCTCGAGCCCATCGCGCTGTACCACACGCGCGATCTGCACCATCCGGGCGACGACGGCTGGCTGGCACGCCCGTCTCCGGCGGAGCACGTGGAGATCGGCCGCGCCCGGGTCTACGGCGACGGGGCCGACCTCACCCTGGTCAGCTTCGCCAACGGCGTGCCGATGAGCCTGCGCGCGGCGCGGCGGCTGGCCCGGCACGGGATCCACACACGGGTGCTCGACCTGCGCTGGCTCGCTCCGCTCCCGGTCGACGATCTGCTGCGGCACGCTTGCGCGACCGGACGGGTCCTCGTCGCGGACGAGACGCGCCGCGGCGGTGGCGTGTCGGAAGCGGTGTGCGCGGCTCTGCTCGACGCCGGTTTCACCGGACGGCTCGCGCGCGTGACCAGCGAGGACAGTTTCGTGCCTCTCGGCCCGGCCGCCGCCACGGTGCTGCTGGACGAGGACCGGATCGAAGCCGCGGCCGTCCGGCTCCTCGGTGACACGACCGGCGCCGACCCGCGGCGCGCCGAGGCCCGGCATTCCCCGGTAATTCGATTCGACCGGTGAATAGTGGAAATACAGTGGGGGTGACGGTGACCAGCAGCGGAAAGGACACGGCGATGACCACGATGTCCATGCTCGGCGAGGTGCGGCCGGAGCACGAGCACACAGCAGACGGCGATCTGGTGCTCCTGCACTACCTGCGTTCGTTCCGCAAGCCGGTGCTGGACGTGTGGTCGGCGGCCACCGAGCGCGGCCAGCTCGCGCGCTGGCTCGGCACCGTCTCCGGCGGCAACGGCAACCTCACCATCGAATTGTTCGACGGTCCGGTCCCCGGCCCGGTCGCGGTGCGCGTCGACGATTGCCAGGCGCCGCACGAACTCGTCGTGCACATCGACGGCTGCCTGCTCGAAATCCGGATGACCCAGGTCGGCGTGGTCACCACCGTGGAGCTGACCCGCCGCCATGTGTGCCCCGCCGACGCGGGCGCCATCGGCCCACGGTGGCAATACCTGCTCGATCGCCTGACCGCCTACCTCGACTTCCAGCCGCTGCCGCGGTGGGCGGACTACCCGAAACTGGCCGAGGAATACCGCTGAGCGGATCCGGACGGCGGCCGTGGCCGCCCCGGCCGCTGTCCCGGCACGACGCACCCCGGCCGGTCGATCAGTAGAAGAACCCGGCGATCCCCCAGCCCGGACGCGCCTGGGCCTCCCGGATCCATTCGACGCAGGACTCGATGGCGGCGAGAACCTCATGGTCGACCTCTTCCCGTTGCGGCGGCGTGGTCGACTCCCACTGCACGAGCGCTTCGGCGCACTGTTCGGGCGTCCATTCGCCGTAGCCGGGCAGTTCGTCGGGCTGCGGCAGTGAGGGCGGCAGCGAGTGGTACATGAACGCACGCACGCTGACCGCTTTGATGCCCAGCGTGGCGAGCCCGTCATCGATGTGGTCGAGCCAGCGACCACGGAACGCCGAGAAGTAGCGGTTGTCCACGAACCGGCCGTAGAACTGGCAGATCGTCTGGTAGGCGTAGCCGTATTGGAAGCCGTAGGCCGGGTCGAAGGGACCACCGTCGATGACGGCGCGCACCGCCTCGTAGCGGGTGGGTGCGCCGTCCGCGATCTCCTCGGCGAACCAGTCGTCGTCGTGGGTCAGCTGGGCCTTGAAGCGGCCCCCGATCATCCGCCGGAGCTTGTCGTCCCGGGACCCGATGGCGCCCTTGACCCTGTCCAGTTCGACGACGTAGATGCTCAGGCTATAACTCATTCACCGAACATTAGCGGTGCCCACCGACAACGAACGGCGCTGGGCCCGAAGACGTTTCGCCTCAGGCCGGAAGCCGGTCCTGATGCGCGGCCAGATGGTCGAGATGCGCGGTGAGCAACGCGTTCACCTGCTCGGTTCGCTCCAGCTGTACGAGGTGGCCCGCGCCGCCGATCTCGGTCACCGCGCGCAGGTCGACGACGTGCTCGCGCAAGGTGGCCAGCGGGTCACGCCCGCTGAAGCCTTCCATGTCGGGATCACGGTCGCCGTACAGAAAGTAGGCGGGCACGGTGACTTTCGCGTCCGCGTACTCGGCGGTGAGCTCCCAGTTGCGATCCAGGCTGCGGTACCAGTTCAATCCGCCGGTGAAGCCGGTGCGCTCGAAATCCCTCGCCAGCACGTCCAACTCGTCCGCGCCGAACCAGCTCCACGGCAACGCGGGCGCCCCCGGCAGCACGTCGAGGTAGCCGGTGCCCTCCGCCGGGAAGCGCCAGGTGTCCAGGTAGTGATAGTCCGCGCTGAGCGCGTAGTAGACGCGAGCCAGGAACTCCCGGGGACGCGCGGCGAGTTCCGCGTCGGCGACACCCGGGGTCTGAAAGTAGTGCAGGTGCAGGAAGTGCCGAGCCGCGGCCTTCGCCCACAATTGCGACGGAGCCCGCGGCGGACGCGGCGCGAAGGGATTGTTCAGGACGATGACGCCGCGCACCCGCTGCGGCGCGCGCAACGCCAGTTCCCACACCAGTGCCGCGCCGAAGTCCAGGCCGACGAACACCGCCTGCTCGGCGCCGATGTCGTCGAGCAGTGCGAGCAGGTCGGCGCAGACCGCGCGATTGGTGTACGCCTCGAGCTCGGCCGGGGCGTCGGTCTGCCCGTAGCCGCGCAGGTCCGGCGCGAGGGCGCGGTAGCCCGCCGCGGCGAGCGCGGGAAGCTGGCGATGCCAGATGTACCAGGTGTGCGGAAAACCGTGGCAGAAGACCACCGGCTGCCCCGCACCCTGCTCGGCGACGTGCATGCGGACACCGTTGGTCGTCACGAACCGGTGCGTCAGCTCCACTCAAGCCTCCAAAACGATGTACTAGAACACGTTATCGTTTCACGGTAATGTTCCGATTCCGTGAGCGGAATACCCGAGAGGCTCGAAGGCAACGTCGCGGTGGTCACCGGCGCCAGCCGCGGCATCGGCAAGGGAATCGCCCTGGAGCTGGGCGCGGCGGGTGCCACGGTGTTCGTCACCGGGCGTTCGGCGGCCCAGGGACGACTACCCGGCACGGTACACGCTACGGCCGCGGACATCGATGCCGCGGGCGGGGTCGGCATCCCGTTCGTGTGCGATCACCGTGACGACGATGCGGTGGAGCGGCTGTTCGAGCTGATCCGCACCGAGCACGGCAGGCTGGACGTGCTGGTGAACAACGTCTACAACTCCCCCGCCGCGGCCCGCTGGCTGGGCAAGCCGTTCTGGGAGGTGCCACCGGCGGCGTGGGACGAGTCGTTCGACGTGGGTGTCCGATCCCATTACGTGGCAAGCGTGTTCGCCGCGCCGCTGCTGATCGAATCGGGCGGGCTGATCGTCAACATCTCCTCGCCGGGGGCACGCAGGTACATGCACAACGCGGTCTACGGCGTCGCCAAGGCAGCGGTGGACCGGCTCACCGCCGACATGGCGCACAACCTCGCGGGCACCGAGGTGACGGCGGTCTCGCTCTGGCCGGGCCTCGTGGACACCGAACTGCTGCAACTGGTTCCGGCCGACGCCGACGGCAGGCGGGTGGTCACGCTGCCCGGTGAGGGCACCTTCGACCTGGGCGACGCGCAGACACCGCGCTTCACCGGCCGCGCCGTCGTCGCGCTCGCCACCGACGCGGGACGGCGCTCCCGCACCGGGTTGCCCTGGCGGGTGGCCGATCTCGCCGAGTACTACGGGTTCACCGATCTCGACGGGCGCATTCCACGCGTCGACTGACGGGTCAGAGCGCAGCGAGAAAGCGCTGCACCGAGCGGGGCGGGACCGGCCTGGCTCGCCACGCGACATACACGTGCGAGGGCGGCGCGTCGGGAATGTCCAGATAGACGACGCCAGGGTGCGGAGCCCGGGTGCGCGCCAGATCCGGTACGACGCCGATGCCGCGATCGGCCGCGACCAATTCGATCCATTCGTCGAAGTTCGTGCAGGTGATCACGACCCGGTCCGGGTCGGCGGGGTGCCACGACGCCGCGTCGGTGGTGCCCGACACGGTGTTGACCACCAGCGGGCGATCGGCCAGATCGGACCAGGTCAGGTCGGTAGCCCCCGCCAGGGGCGAGTGCGCGGCCACCGCGAGCACCCGCCGTTCGGTCGCGATGATCCGGGACGCCAGATGGCGGGGCAGCCCGGTCTCCTTGCGGTAGATCGCGATGTCCACGGCCCGCTCGCCCAGCGCGGCCAGCGGGTCGTCCACGCGCCGCAGCGTGATCCGGCCACCCTGTTCCTCGTACCGGCGGCGGGTCGCGGCGAACCACGCGTCGGGCAGCAGCCAGGAGAATCCGATCTCCAGCGTGGCGCGCGAGCGCAGCTCGGCGGCGACCGCGTCGACGTCGGCCAGGATGCGGCGGGTGTGGGCCAGCAGTTCGGCTCCCTCTGGAGTGAGCGCGAACCGCCGTGCGGTCCGCTCCACCAACCGGCAGTCGACCAGCCGCTCCAACTGCTGGATCGTCCTGGTCAGCGTGGGCTGGCTCAGGTGCAGCGCGGCTGCGGCGCGGGTGTAGTTCGCCTCTTCGCACAACGCGAGATACGCCCGCAGGTGCCGCAGCTCGATATCCATGCGTCGAGCGTATACACCGTGCACAGAAAGCATTTCCCGAGTGCGGCCACGGCCTCGTACGGTCGAGCGGTGACCACCGCTGTCCGCACCCGCGCCCCCCGCCACGGCCGCGCACCCGCGGTGGCCGCGGCATCCGGGCTGGCCGCCGCGATGGGCGTCGGCCGCTTCGTGTACACGCCGTTGCTGCCGCTCATGGTCGACGCGGATCGCATCACCGCATACGACGGCGCCCTGATCGCGACCGCGAACTACGCCGGATATCTGCTCGGCGCGCTGCTGCTCACCTGGCGTCCGGTGCTCGGCAACCGCTCGATCTTCCTGACGTCGGCCGCACTGTTGATCGCGAGTGAAGCGCTCATGGCGGCGCCGGGGCCGATCCTGCTTCTCGCCCTCCTGCGCCTGGTCGCGGGCATCGCCAGTGCGGTGATCTTCGTGGCCTGCGCGAGCTTCGCGAGCCGTCCCGGCGCAGGCGGGCAGTCGGCGGGAACAGTCTTCGGCGGCATCGGCTTCGGCATCGCGTGGACCGGCCTGCTGGTGCTGGCATTGCGGCCGGTGGTGTCATGGCAGATTCTGTGGCTGGTCTCCGCGGCGCTCACCGCCGCCCTCCTGGTCCCGGTGTGGCGTCTGGACCTCCGTCCTGGGCAGCGCGTCCCACGCGGGGCGGCGCGCGCCCTGCGGGCTTGGCGCGCTCTGTTCGTCGCCTACTTCCTGGAAGGCTTCGGGTACATCGTGATCGGTACCTTCCTGGTGGCGGCGGTGAGCGCGGACCGAGGGCCGGTGACCGGTTCGGCGATGTGGATCGTCGTCGGCGCAGCGGCAACGGTCTCGACCGTGCTCTGGGCCGTGGCCGCGCGGCGCTGGTCTCCGGCGCTCCTGCTGCCTGTCGCGCTGGGGGCGCAGTGCGTCTCGGCGACGCTGCCTGTCGTGTCCGATGCGATCTGGGCCGCGGTGGTGGCGGCGGCGCTGTTCGGGGGGACGTTCGTCGGAATCGTCATGCTCGCGATGCGAGTCGGCGCCGAGCTGACCGACGGGGCCGCGGCGGCGCCGCTGACGGCCGGATACGGAGCCGGACAGATCCTCGGCCCGTTGGTGGTTGTCCCGGTGCTCGGGACGAGCTACTCCGCCGCGTTCGTCATCGCCGCGGTAGCGCTCGGCGCGGCGGCGCTCACGGCGGGTGCGGTGACCGCCGAGATCAGGCGAACTTGATCTCCAGGCCGATGCCGAGGATGGCGATCAGCCAGATCACGCCGGTGAAGATGGTGACGCGGTCGAGGTTCTTCTCCACGACGGTGGACCCGGACAGGCTGGACTGCACACCGCCGCCGAACAGGCTGGACAAACCTCCACCCTTGGCGCGGTGCAGCAGCACCAGCAGCACCAGCAGCAGGCTGGTGATGATCAGGAGGATATCCAGGAACATCCGCATGCCGGACAGTCTATGCGGTCGGTGCGATCGCACCGAATCAGGCACTCGGGCCGCCTCCCCCGCGGGTCCGCCCTAGCGCCGATCGACCGCGACCAAGTGGGTGACCTGGTCCCCCTCGTCGGTGCCGAACTTCGCGACGGCCTGTTCGCGCAGCTGGTCCTGCGCGGTGAGCCGGATCTGATGCTGGTGCATGTGCTCGGCCCAGGACCGCACGACGAAGGCCTCCACATAGCGGTCGATCACTCCGACGTCGCGATACAGACGCCATTCCATCGCCCCGGTGCGCTGCCGGGACCGCCCGACGAAGGCCATGGCGGCCAGGAACTCCTCGACGCTCTCCGGCGGAACGTCGTAGCTGCGCAAAACCAGTACCGGACCGTCGTCGGGTTCGGGTTCCACCGCCAGCTCGGGTTCCGGCCAGAACGCCGAGGGGGTCAGGTCGAGCAGTTCGGGATCGTTGCGGATGGGCAGCCACACCGTGCTCACCGCGCAGAAGACGAGCAGCGCCGCGGCCCACAGCAGCGCGGGCACCGAGCCGATCGCGTCCGCGACCAGGCCCCAGACCAGTGAGCCGATCGCCTGGCCACCCATGAACACCAGCAGGTACACCGACAACCCGCGGGCGCGCACCCAGGCGGGCAGCAGCAGCTGCATGGTCGAGTTCATCGTGGACATCGCCAGCAGCCACGCCAGCCCCGCGAACACCAGCAGCACCAGCACCATCGGCACGACGCGCAACAGGGCCGTCCCCGCCGTCGCCGCGCCGAACAGGACCGCGGCGATCGTTAGCCGCTGCGTCGGGGTCAGCAACGCCCGCAGGCGCGACAGCGCCGCGGCGCCGAGCACCGCACCGACGCCCATCGCGCCGAGCATCAGCCCGTATCCCGACGACGACAGCCCGAGCCGGTCGCGCGCGATCACCGGCAACAGCGCCCAGACGGCGCTCGCGGGCGCGATGAACAGGATCGAGCGCAGCAGCACCCGCCGGATCGCCGGAGCCGCGCGGATGAACCGGGTACCCGCCTGCAACGCCGCCAGCGGACGCTCGGTGGGCAGGCGCCGATCGGTCGCGGGTCGGCGCCACAGCGCCAGAACCACGACGATTCCGACGAACGAGACCGCGTTCAGCGCGAACACCAGCGTCGGCCCGGACAGCGAGACCAGCGCTCCGGCCAGCGCGGGCCCCACCGCCCGGCCGATGTTGATGTTCATGCTGCCCAGCGCGGACGCCGCCGGGATCTGCTCGCGGGCGACCAGTTCCGGCTGGATCGCCTGCCACGCAGGCGCGGTCAGCGCCTGCCCGCAGCCCAGCAGGAACAACAACGTGAGCAGCACGGCGGGCGTGGTGTGCCCGGTCGCCGTCGAGACGGCGAGAACCATCGCCAGCACCGCCATCGTGGATTGCGCGCCGAGCAGCAACCAGCGTCGATCCACCAGGTCGGCGATCACCCCGGACGGGATGGCCAGCAGCATCACCGGAAGGGTGATGGCGGTCTGCACGAACGACACCAGCGCCGCCGCGTTGGGCTGGTCGACCATGATCCACTGTGCGCCGACGGTCTGCATCCACGTGCCGAGATTCGACACCAGCTGCGCCACCCACAGCGCGCGGTACACCGGTGAACGCAGCGGCGACCATGTGGAACCCGGGGTCGTCGCGGCAGAAGTCACTCGCCGAAGCTTAGTCGCGGGGCAGGCGCGGCTCAGACGTCGTGTCCGGGCCCTCGATCGCGGCATGCGAGGGCGCCGCCGCGAGCAACAGCGCCCCGATGAGCAGCGCGGCGCCGGTCAGTCCCGTCGCGGTGAGCCGTTCGCCCAGGACGACCGCCGCCAGCGCCGCGCCCGTGAGGGGTTCGAGCAGTGCGAGCACCGCCGCGATCCCGGGGCCGGCATCCGAGAGGCCCCGGAAGTAGAAGGTGTAGGCGACCGCGGTGGGCGCCAGCCCGAGCACCAGTACCAGTGCGATGCTGCCGATGGTCGGGTCGAAGGTCAGGCCCTTGGTCGCCGCGACGGGAGCCAGCAGCAAGGCGCCGCCGGTGAACCCGAGGCCGGTCGTGGTCATCGCGTCGAGCCCGGGCACCGGCGCGGCGTTGATCACGGTGACCGTCGCGAACGCGGCCGCGGCCAGCGAGGCCAGCGCCGCGCCGATCAGCAACCCGCCGACGCCGGCGGCGCCGGACGGAACACCGGCCAGCAACGCCAGTCCGCCCAGGGCGAGACCGATCGTGGCCGCGCGCCGCCGGTCCACCGGATGCCTTCCGCTGACGTGCTCCAAGACTGCGACGACCACCGGCGACATACCGATCGTGAGCAACGTCGCGAGACTGACCGAGGACATCGCGACCGCGCCGAAATAGGCCGCCTGGAAGGCCGCCGCGAGCACCGCGACCGCGCCGATCCTGCGCCAGGCCAGCGGATCTCGCGGCCACGGCCGCCGGGCGCCCGCGAGCAGCGCCACCAGCAGGAGCCCGCCGACGGCGAGGCGGCAGGTGGCGACGGAGACCGGAGACAGCCCGGTGGCCCGGTGCACCAACGTACCGAGCAGACCGCCGGTGCCCCAGAGGATTCCGGCCGCGACGAGATAGACCAGCCCCGAACGGCCGGTCGTGGACATAGACGAGGACATGAAGAATCGCGCTCCTGCGACGAAGAGGGATGGGGTCGCGGAAGCGAGGTGCGCAATGATGCCGAAGAGAGCGCGCTCACCGCTCGGTGGCGCGCTGGAAACCTACACCTCGCTCAGGAGGCGGGCGGCGGGGTGATGGGGAAGCATCGATGCACGACACGGATCCTAATACGACGCGAGGCAAGTCATCCCATGAGATTCGATTTCGCCGGAGGGAAGCTCCGGAGGGAGTTCGTCGCCAGGCCGTCCCGACCGGCGAAAACCGGGGTCACGCCGCCGGGCATCGGTAGCATCGCCGCATGACGGCACACTTCGCGCGATCAGGAACGCTGGTCCTGCTCGCCCTCTGCGCGATCGCAGCGTGCTCGAGCGGGGAGCCGGACCGGGGCGCCGACGAGCCGACACCGGTGGGCCGCACCTTTCTCTCGACCAACGTCGAAGGCACCCCGATTCCCGGCGGCGGGCCGCTGACGATCAGCTTCTCCGAGGGCCGCGTCACCGCCGACGCGGGGTGCAACAAATTCACCGGCGCGGCCGAGCTGGACGACCACGTCCTGCACGTCTCCGGCCTGTCCACCACCCTGATGGCCTGCGAGGACGATCGGCGCGACGCCGACGAGTGGCTCAGCGGCCTGCTGAATTCCCAGCCCAGCTGGCGCCTCGACGACTCGCGGCTCACCTTGCACAGCCCCGACCGCACGGTGACCCTGCTCGACAAGAAGGTCGCTCGGCCGGACAAACCGGTCAAGGGCACGACCTGGCTGGTCACCGGGTTCATCACCGACAACAGCCAGGTCCGCTCGCGTGCCCTCGACGAAGCGCAGCCCACGCTCGCCATCGCCGAGGACGGCAGCGTCTCCGGGACCACCGGATGCAATCGCCTGACCGGTAGCGCCGAGGTGTCCGGCACGCAGATCGTCTTCCGGGTCGCCACCACGAAGATGCTGTGCTCGCCGGAGGCGATGGAGGTCGAGCAGTCCATGCTCCAAGCTTTGGACGGCAAGACAGCCGTCACGGTGGACGCCGACATGCTGACCCTGCGCAACGACAACGGCGCGGGCCTGGTCCTGCGCGCGCAGTGAGGGCCCGCTACTTCTTCCGGGTGAGCACGACGCGATCGGCGATCCGCTCCGGTTCGCCGGGCGGAGTGAAAGAGATCTCCATGACGACCCGGTCGGCCGACTCCAGCCGGATCACCGTGCGCATCGGGATCGTCTTGCCCACGAACTGCGGGCCCAGCACGCCGGGATCGGTGAATTCGCCCGCCATGACGATGTCGGCGTCGCCGCCGCTTCCCTTCGCGCCCTTGTAGCTCATGGTCATCGGCGTGACGCTGTCGACGGTCGACCACTCGTAGCGGTTGTCGGTCGGTGAGAATCCCAGCAGTCCGAGCCGGTAGTACGCGCTGCTGCCCTGGACGTCCTCGGCTTCCTCCCGCAGGAAGTTGTTGCCGGTCTCGGCGATCCATTCCCAGCGCGAGACGATTTCCCGCTTGGTCGGATTGTCCGCAGTGCCGCCCGCGACGAAGGTCGACTTCTCGCCCTTCCACTCCCCGACCAGTTGGCCGATCCTGCGGTGCCCCGCGTCCTGCTGCTCCGGCCGCACCGCCGCCGCGGCGGTGGTCGGCGCCGTGTCGTGGTGGGCGTGATCGTGGTCGTGCGCCGAGTCGTCGGAACAGCCGACGAGCCCGGCGAGCACGGCCAGCGCGACCAGCGCGACCGGAAGGGCGGTGGACAGCTTGCGAAGAGTCACGAAAATCCTTGTCAGGCCGTTGTTTCGAGCTCGGCCATCATCGCACGGGCACCGGCCGCCGAGCATCCGTGATCACTCTCGGCGAAAACGGCAACAGCCCGGTATCGCTGTCCGCGATACCGGGCTGTTGCGCGTAGTGCCGAGATCAGGGCAGCGGGCCGCCCGCGGCGATCGCCGAGAGGGTGGCGAATTCGTCACCCTTGAGCGAAGCGCCGCCGACCAGCGCGCCGTCGATGTCGGTCTGGGCGACCAACTCTCCGACGTTCTTGGCGTTGACCGATCCGCCGTAGAGCACGCGGACCCCGGCGGCGACCTCCGGCGAGGCCAGCTTCTCCAGCTCCCCGCGGATCGCGCCGCAGACCTCCTGCGCGTCGGCGGGGGTGGCGACCTTGCCGGTGCCGATCGCCCACACCGGCTCGTAGGCGATGACGATCTTCGAGATCTCTTCCGCCGTCAGGCCTTTGAGCGATCCGCGCAGCTGCTCGAGGTTGTACTCGACGTGCGTCTGCGCCTCACGGACGTTCAGGCCCTCGCCGATGCACACGATCGGGGTGATCCCGTGCTTCAGCGCCTGCTTGGCCTTGGCCAGCACGGTGGCGTCGTCCTCGTTGTGGTACTGCCGCCGCTCGGAGTGCCCGACCACGGCGAACGTGCAGCCCAGCTTGGCGAGCATGCTCGCGCTGATCTCGCCGGTGTAGGCGCCGGACTCGTGCACCGAGACGTCCTGGCCGCCGTAGGTGAGCAGGAGCTTGTCACCTTCGACCAGCGTCTGCACGCTGCGCAGGTCGACGAACGGCGGGATCACCGCCACGTCGACCTTGTCGAAGTACTTCTCCGGCAGCGCGAACGCGATCTTCTGCACCAGAGCGATGGCCTCGAGGTGATTGAGGTTCATCTTCCAGTTGCCCGCGATGAGCGGTTTGCGTGCCATGCTCAGTCCTCCAACACCGCGATGCCCGGAAGTTCTTTGCCCTCCAGGTACTCCAGCGACGCACCGCCACCGGTGGAGATGTGCGAGAAGCCGTCATCCGGCAGGCCGAGCGCACGCACGGCCGCGGCCGAATCGCCGCCGCCGACCACGGTGAACGCGCCCTTGCCGGTGGCGGTCACGATCGCCTCGGCGACCCCGCGGGTGCCCGCGGCGAACTTCTCGAACTCGAACACGCCCATCGGGCCGTTCCAGAAGACGGTCTGCGCCTCGGTCAGCAGCACCGCGAAGCGGTGTACCGACTCCGGCCCCACGTCCAGACCCAGCCAGCCGTCCGGGATCTCGTGCGCGGGAACCACCTTCGACTCCGCGTCCGCGGCGAACTTGTCGGCCACCACGATGTCGCGGGGCAGGTGGATGACGTCGGCGTACTGTTCGAGCAGCTGCTTGCAGGTGTCCACCATCTCCTCCTGCAGCAGCGAGGCGCCCACCGAATAGCCCTGTGCGGCAAGGAAGGTGAAGCACATGCCGCCGCCGATCACCAGCGTGTCGACCTTCGGCGCGAGCGCCTCGATGACCGCCAGCTTGTCGGAGACCTTGGAACCGCCGAGCACGACCGCGTACGGCCGCTCCGGGTTCCGGCTCAGCTTGGCCAGCACCTCGACCTCGGCCGCGACCAGCGTGCCCGCGTAGTGCGGCAGCAGCTCGGCCACGTCGTACACCGAAGCCTGCTTGCGGTGCACCACGCCGAAGCCGTCGGAGACGAATGCTCCGTCGTCGCCGACCAGCTCGACCAGTGCCGCGGCCAGCTTGGCCCGCTGCGCGTCGTCCTTGCTGGTCTCGCGCGCGTCGAAGCGGATGTTCTCCAGCAGCAGCACGTCGCCGTCGGTGAGGCCCTCCGACCGCGCCAGCGCGTCCTGGCCGACGACGTCACCGGCGAGCTGGACGTTGCGTCCCAGCTCCTCGGCGAGCCGGGCGGCCACCGGCGCCAGCGAGAGCTTCGGGTCCGGCTCGCCCTTCGGGCGGCCCAGATGCGCGGTCACGACGACCTTGGCGCCGGCCTCGGCGAGCGCCTTGATGGTCGGCGCCGAGGCGACGATGCGACCGGGATCGGTGATCTGTCCCTGGTCGTCGAGGGGGACGTTCAGGTCGGAGCGCACCAGCACGCCCCGGCCCTCGACGCCCTCGCCGAGCAGATCCGCGAGTGTCTTGACAGCCATACGCGTCAGAGCGACTTGCCGACGAGGCCGATGAGATCGGCGAGACGGTTGGAGTAGCCCCACTCGTTGTCGTACCAGGACACGACCTTGACCTGGTTGTCGATCACCTTGGTCAGCGGAGCGTCGTAGATCGACGAGGCCGGGTCGGTGACGATGTCGCTGGAGACGATCGGATCGGTGTTGTACTTCAGGATGCCCTTCAGCGGGCCCTCCGCGGCGGCCCGGTAGGCGGCGTTGATCTCCTCGATCGTGGCCGACTTGCGCAGCGTGGCGGTCAGGTCGGTGACCGAACCGGTCGGGACCGGCACGCGCAGCGCGTAGCCGTCCAGCTTGCCCTGCAGCTCGGGCAGCACCAGGCCGATGGCCTTCGCGGCGCCGGTGCCGGTGGGCACGATGTTCAGGGCGGCGGCGCGGGCGCGGCGCAGGTCGCTGTGCGGGCCGTCCTGCAGGTTCTGGTCCTGGGTGTAGGCGTGGATGGTGGTCATCAGGCCGTGCTCGATGCCGAACTCGTCGTTGAGCACCTTGGCCAGCGGGCCGAGGCAGTTGGTGGTGCACGACGCGTTCGAGATGATGTTCTGGCTGCCGTCGTACTTGTCGTCGTTGACGCCCATGACGATGGTGATGTCCTCGCCCTTGGCCGGGGCGGAGATGATGACCTTCTTGGCGCCGGCGGCGAGGTGGCCCTTGGCCTTGGTGGCATCGGTGAAGATGCCGGTGGACTCGACGACCACGTCGACGCCCAGGTCGCCCCAGGGCAGGGCGGCGGGGCCCTCCTTGATGGCCAGCGCCTTGATCCGCTGGTCGCCCACCACGATGGTGTCGTCGCCGTCGAGCGAGACATCCTGGGGCAGACGGCCCAGGATCGAGTCGTACTTGAGCAGGGTCGCGAGGGTCGCGTTGTCGGTGAGGTCGTTGACCGCGACGATCTCGATGTCGGTGGTGCCGAGCGCCTTCTGCGCCTCCACCGCCCGGAAGAAGTTACGTCCGATACGACCGAAGCCGTTGATGCCTACCCGGACAGTCACGTTATCGCTCCTCAACTTTCCAGCGGATCATTCCGATGCCCATTCACACTAACGTCCTGCCGTGACCTCGCCGACACGCACCTGGCATTCGCGCGGGCGGCATGCCTGGTCAGACGCCCGACCAAGACGGTTTCCGCAGTCGAAACGCCGTGATCCCCGCGACGCACGACGTCACGGGGATCACGAGGGAAAACGCGGCTCAGGCTTCGTCGAGCAGTTCGGCCGTCACGGCCGATTCGGTGTCCGGGACACCCAGTTCCTTGGCGCGGCGGTCGGCCATCGACAGCAGCCTGCGGATGCGGCCCGCGACAGCGTCTTTCGTCATCGGCGGGTCGGCGAGCTGGCCGAGTTCCTCGAGCGACGCCTGCCGGTGCTGCACACGCAGCCTGCCCGCGGCGGCGAGATGGTCGGGAACGTCGTCGCTGAGGATCTCCAGCGCGCGTTCCACCCGGGCCGCCGCGGCGACCGCGGCCCGCGCCGAGCGGCGCAGATTGGCGTCGTCGAAGTTGGCCAGCCGGTTCGCGGTCGCGCGCACCTCACGGCGCAGCCTGCGTTCCTCCCAGACCATCCGGGTGCCGTGCGCGCCCATCCTGGTCAGCAGCGCGCCGATGGCCTCACCGTCGCGGACCACCACGCGGTCGGTGCCGCGCACCTCGCGCGCCTTGGCCGTGATGCCGAGCCGCCGGGCCGCGCCGACCAGCGCCAGCGCCGCCTCGGGCCCGGGGCAGCTGACCTCGAGCGCCGAGGAGCGGCCGGGTTCGGTGAGCGAGCCGTGTGCGAGAAACGCGCCGCGCCAAGCGGCTTCGGCGTCGGCGATGCTGCCGCCGACCACCTGTGCCGGCAGGCCGCGCACCGGACGGCCGCGCACGTCGAGCAGGCCGGTCTGCCGGGCCAGCGCCTCGCCCTCCTTGGAGACGCGCACCACGTACCTGGAGGTCTTGCGCAGTCCCCCCGCCCCGAGCACGTGCACGTCGGAGCCGTAACCGTAGAGCTCGAAGATCTCCCGGCGCAGCCGGCGCGCGATGGAACCCATGTCCACCTCCGCCTCGACGATCACCCGGCCGCCGACGATGTGCAGGCCGCCCGCGAAACGCAGCAGTGCGGACAGTTCCGCTTTGCGGGAACTCACCTGCGACACCGTGAGCCTGCTCAGCTCGTCTTTCACATCGGCTGTCATCGCCACGGGACGCGCTCCTTTCCACCCAACCCGGAACGCACATCCTGACCCATGTGCCGTCCCTCGACTCGAAGCCCTGCCATTTGCGGCCGAGGTTGCCGGATCAGTTGATCCAGTGCGGCGGCAAGCTTTCCGGGGTGATGCCGGTCCGTTCCCGCTTCGGCGACATCGGAGAAGGTTACTCGTGCCCGCAACTGCTCGGCAGCCCTGGCCACGTGTTCCCGCTCGCGGCCCTCCGGCACCGAGCCGGAATCGACCAGCACCTCGTCGACGACGAATTCCGGTGCGTGCTGGGACAGTACGTGCAAATGCCGCTCCGCGGAGAACCCGGCGGTCTCCCCCGGCTCCGCGGCGAGATTGAGCACGAGAACTTTCCGCGCCCTGGTGTAGACCAGGGCTTCGCGTAGCTCCGGGACGAGGACGTGCGGAATCACACTGGTGAACCACGATCCCGGGCCGAGCACCACGACGTCCGCGTGTTCGATCGCCGAGGTGGCCTCCGGACTGGCCGGTGGATCGGACGGAATCAGCCGCACTCGCCGCACCTTACCCGGCGTCGTCGCGATGGCAACTTGGCCGCGAATGCAGCGGCTCACCCGTGGATCCGCCTCCAGCCCAGATACATCCGCCTCGATGTCCAGCGCGATGGGCGACATGGGCAGGACCCGGCCGGTGATGCGCAACATGCGGGCGACTTCGTCGAGGGCGGCGACCGGGTCACCGAGCACTTCGGTGAGCCCGGCCAGGATCAGGTTGCCCACCGAGTGCCCCGCCAGCGCGCCGGTGCCGCCGAATCGATGCTGGACGGTCTGCGTCCACACGCCGTCGGCGTCCGCGGCCAAGGCCGCCAGGGCCATCCGGAGATCCCCCGGCGGCAGCACACCCAGCTCGGCGCGCAACCGGCCCGAGGAGCCGCCGTCGTCGGCGACGGTGACCACCGCGCAGATCTTCCTGGTCAACCGCCGCACGGCGGTCAGCGTCGCGTACAAACCGTGTCCGCCACCCAGCGCGACGATGCTGGGATTGGATTCCCAGCCGGTCATTCGCGCCCCAGGTCTCGATGCACGACGCGGACCACGTCGGCGGACTCCTCCGTTTTGCCGGTGACCTCGCTCATCAACTCGCCCAGTGCCTGGGCGATCGCGACGCTCCGGTGCTTGCCTCCGGTGCAGCCCACTGCGACCGTCATGTATCGCTTCCCCTCTTGGCGGTAACCGTTCGTGGTCAGCTCGACCAGGTGGTGGCAGGTACGCAGGTAGTCGTCCGCGCCGGGACGCGACAACACGTACTCGCTGACCACCGCTTCCTGACCGGTGTGTTCCCGCAACTCCGGTATCCAATGCGGATTGGGTAGAAAACGCACATCCAACACCATGTCGGCGTCCAGCGGAACCCCGTACTTGAAGCCGAAGGACTGCACGGTGAGCTGCAGCGCGGTGGGGGCGCCGCCGCCGTACGCCTCCTCCATCTTGCGGTGCAACTGATGGATGGACAGTTCGGTGGTGTCGATCACCAGGTCCGCGGCGGCCTTCACAGACGACAACCGCACCCGTTCGGCGGCGATGCCGGCCGAGAGCGTGCCGTCCTTGCTCTCGCTCTGCAGCGGATGCCTGCGCCGCGCGAAACCGAAGCGGCGGATCAGCACATCGTCGGAGGCCTCCAGGAACAGGACCCTGGTGCGCACGCCGCGGGTCCGCAGCTGCTCGGTGACCGCCGACAGATCACCGGTGAAGAACCGGCTGCGCACGTCCATGACCAGCGCGAGACGCCGGATCGGCGGCTTGGCGGACGCGCCGAGTTCGACCATCCGCTCGAACAACTCGGGCGGCAGGTTGTCGGCCACGTACCAGCCGAGGTCCTCGAGCACGCGGGCGGCGGTGCCGCGGCCCGCGCCCGAGAGCCCGGTCACGATCACCACCTCGACCTGCGGGTTCGCTCCGCCGACCGCGCTGGACGAGACCACTCGTCCCGCACTCGTCGGCGGACTGCCCGCACTGCTGTTCGATTCGACGCGTGTCATGTCCTACCGGATCCGTCTCTGGGGTGCCTTCCGATCATCGCGCACCGGTTTCGGTATCGGGCGCAGACACACAACGTACGCGAAACCGAAACTTCCGGTGCACTGTCGACTGTCTATTCGGACTCGAGGGCCGCAAGGACCGCTTTTGCGGTTGCCATTCCGATGCCGGGCACTTCGGTGATCTCCTCGACCGTGGCCTGCTTCAGCTTGGCCACCGACCCGAAATGGGTGACCAGCGCGGTCCGGCGCGCCGTGCCGAGACCCGGCACCGAGTCCAGCGCCGAGGCGGTCATCCGGCGCGAGCGTTTGCTGCGATGGAAGGTGATGGCGAAGCGGTGCGCCTCGTCACGCACCCGTTGCAGTAGATACAGCGCCTCGCTGGTGCGCGGCAGGATCACCGGATCGCTCTCGCCCGGCACCCACACCTCCTCCAGCCGTTTGGCCAGGCCGATCACCGCGACATCGGTGATGCCCAGCTCGTCGAGCACCTCGGCGGCCGCCGCCACCTGGGGCGCGCCGCCGTCCACGACATACAGATTGGGCGGGTAGGAGAACTTGCGCGGGCGGCCGGTGCGGGGATCGATACCGGGAAGGGAGGTCAGGTCGAGCGCGTCGTCGTCGGGTCCCGAGGCAGCGAGATCTTCGTGCTCCATCTGGTCGCGCTCGCGGCGCAGCTTGAGGAACCGGCGGCGGGTCACCTCGGCGATGCTGCCGACGTCGTCTGAGCGGCCCTCGCCGGCCGCTTCCTTGATCGTGTAGTGCCGATAATCGGACTTGCGGGCCAGACCGTCCTCGAAGACCACCAGCGAGGCCACCACGTCGGTGCCCTGCACATGGCTGACGTCCACGCACTCGATGCGCAGCGGCGCGGTGTCCAACTCCAGCGCGTCCTGGATCTCCTGCAGCGCTTGCGATCTCGAGGTCAGGTCACCCGCCCGCTTGAGCTTGTGCTGGGCCAGCGCCTCCATCGCGTTGCGCTGCACGGTCTCGGCGAGCGCCTTCTTGTCCCCGCGCTGAGGTACCCGCACCTTCACCGCCGAGCCGCGCAACCCCGACAGCCAGTGCTGGACCTGGTCGACGTCGGCGGGCAGCTCGGGCACCAGCACCTCGCGCGGCACCACGGCGGCGGGCTGCTCGCCTGCCGCCTGCTCGGCCACCGCGACCTGCTCACCGTAGAACTGGGTGAGGAACTGCTCGACCAGCGCGGCGAGCTCACCGCCCGCCTCGGGGACGTCGACCGCGTCACCCGATTTGTCGACCACCCACCCGCGCTGGCCGCGCACCCGGCCGTCGCGCACGTGGAACACCTGCACCGCCACCTCCAGCTCGTCGGTGGCGAAGGCGATCACGTCGGCGTCGGTGCCGGTGCCCAGCACCAC
Organism: Nocardia abscessus; assembly: GCF_015477775.1. Classification (GTDB taxonomy): domain Bacteria; phylum Actinomycetota; class Actinomycetes; order Mycobacteriales; family Mycobacteriaceae; genus Nocardia; species Nocardia abscessus_A. The sequence continues at coordinate 199,988 of NZ_JADLQO010000002.1, forward strand.
CGCCTGCTTCTCCAGAGCGCGGCGCAGCGCTTGGACGTCGTCGCGTAGCCGGGCGGCGACTTCGAAATCCAGATCGTCGGCGGCCTGGTGCATGCGGCGCTCCAGCTCCCGGACCAGGCGGTCGGTGCGGCCCGCGAGGAAGTCGCAGAAGTCCTCGACGATCGCCCGGTGCTCCTCGGCGCTGACCCGCCCCACGCACGGCGCCGAGCACTTGTCGATATAGCCGAGCAGGCAGGGACGCCCGATCTGGCGGTGCCGCTGGAAGACTCCGTTGGAGCAGGTGCGCGCGGGAAACACCCGCAGCAGCAGATCGAGCGTCTCGCGGATGGCCCAGGCATGCGCGAACGGCCCGAAGTAGCGGACACCCTTGCGGCGCGCGCCGCGGTAGACGAACAGCCGCGGATACTCTTCGTTCAGGGTGACCGCGAGCACGGGGTAGGACTTGTCGTCGCGGTAGCGGACGTTGAAGCGCGGATCGAATTCCTTGATCCAGTTGTATTCCAGCTGCAGCGCCTCCACCTCGGTGGAGACGACCGTCCACTCGACGCTCGCGGCCGTGGTGACCATCTGCCGCGTCCGCGGATGCAGGTTCGCGACGTCGGCGAAGTAGGAGTTCAGTCTGCTGCGCAGGCTCTTGGCCTTGCCGACGTAGATCACCTGTCGATGGGCGTCCCGGAACTTGTAGACACCGGGTTCGACGGGAATCGTGCCCGGCGCGGGCCGGTACGTCGCTGGATCTGCCACCCATCCAGCCTATCGGCGCGGTCGGACACGATTCGTCCGCAGCCCACGCCTCTGTCGAGCGGAGGCCGGGCCGCCTGTCGAGCGCGGCCGGCGGCCCGGCCACCGCGACGCTCGGGACGGCTCAGGGCGCGCGGACGCCGAACCACGCCTTGGCTTCCGGGCGGCACAGCAGGTACACGACAGCGCCCGAGGTAGCGAGCGAATAGCCCGCGGCGACGACGCCGACGACGGGCGGGACGGTCGCGAGGTCCCTGATCGCCCAGCACCCGAGGACCGCCTGCAGGAGGGCCAGCGTGACCGTCAGCCTGCGCACGCTGTGCGCTCCTTCGGTGAACCCGAGCACGAGAAGGCCCAGTGCCCAGGCCACGCAGAACTGGGTGGACGCCGTGGCGGCCGCGTCGCCACCGCGCGTCAGATTCATCAGCACGGGATAGGCGAGTCCGAAACCCGCCATCCCGGCGATCGCTTCCCGCACATCCCGAACCGACTCCGGCATGGCCGTTTCCACGCCGATGTACGGCTCCTCACCGGAGAACGCCAAGCTCACAGCCGTACCCCCGTTGGTACCGAACCTTTCGGCGCAACCTGCGAATACGCCGAAATCGCACCGTAACACGATGACCTCCCCCACAAGCCGGACTTCGGCAAATGGGCTCGCGACATCGGCGTGCGTGGCGCGCACCGAGCGGCCGGGGAACTACTCCACGAGGCCGTGCCGCCGCAGGGCGGCCATCAGCGCGTCCGGACGCTCGGCGGTGGGCAGGGCCTCCACCAGAGCGAATCGGCTGCCCACCGCCTCGGCGCCACCGTCGGCCTCGGCGCTGTCGCCGATCATCAGCGCCGCCTCGGCGGGCACGCCCAATTCGCCGAGAGCGGAGTGGAAGATCTCCGGATCGGGTTTCATCACACCGACCTCGTAGGAGAGAGTGAACGCACCGACCAGCCGATCCCAGCCACGCGCCGCGAACGACGGACGGATGTCGAACGGGATGTTGCTCACCACCGCGACCGGAACGCCTTGTGCCGCCAGATGGTTCAGGACGGCCTCGCTGTCGGGGTACGGCGTCCACTCCAGTGGGTCGAGCAGGCGGGCATACAGCCGTTCGGCATCCTCGTCGGTGGGCACGCCCGAAGTGCGCAGCACGTGCATCATCACCTTGCGGTGCAGCGCCGGGTCCAGGTCGCGGTGGTCCCACGCGTACTGCGTCTCGGCGTCGAATTCGGCGATGTGGTCGACCGGCGCCGTCATCCGCCGCATGATCTCGGCCTTCTCGCCCACGTCGAACGCCCGGCCGTCCGGCCAGGTCAGATCCGCGTACCACGATTCGTCGTCCTCCAGCCGGAACAAGGTCCCGGAGAAGTCGAACAGCACCGCCTCGATCGCCACCCGGCCAGCCTACCGACGGATCGCCCGGCACCTCCGCCGCGCACGGGACGATCGCACCCGTCATCGGCTCGACACACGCTGTGGTCAGGGCGATTTCGCCCGTGGGAAGGAAACCGGCGCGGCTGTCGGCGCCGGGGGTTAGAGTCCGGGCATGGGGCGCAAGCGAGGAAGTTGGGTCGCCGCCGCGGCGGCGTTCGCACTCACCGTCGGAATGGCCACCGCCTGTTCGTCCGGCGAGAACGGGGCGGGCGGTGTCTGCGAGACAGTTCCTAACGGCACCCCGGTCGCCGCAGGCGCGACGGACCCGGCGGGCAGCGGCAGCAAGGATCTCAGCACCAACCCGGAAATAGCGACCGGCTATCGCGCGAACATGACGCCGGTGCGCACGCACACCTTCGCGGTGTCGACGGCCAACCCGGTGTCGACCAAGGCCGCCTGCGAGGTCCTGCGCGACGGCGGCACCGCTGCGGACGCGTTGATCGCGGCGCAAACGGTGCTCGGGCTGGTCGAACCCCAGGCCTCCGGCATCGGCGGCGGCGCGTTCCTGCTCTACTACGACGCGAACACCAAGACCGTGGACGCCTACGACGGCCGCGAGGTGGCCCCGGCGGCCGCGACCGAGAACTACCTGCGCTGGATCAGCGACACCGACCGCACCGAGCCCAAGCCGAACACGCGGGCCAGCGGCCGCTCCATCGGCGTGCCCGGCGTGCTGCGGATGCTCGAACTGGCACACCGCGACCACGGCAAGACCGCGTGGCGCGAGCTGTTCGACCCCGCTATCGGTCTCGCCGATCAGGGCTTCCCGATCAGTCCCCGCCTCGCGGGCCAGATCGCGGAGTCGGCCAAGGACCTCGCGGCGGACGAGGACGCCAAGGCGTATTTCCTCAACCCGGACGGCAGCCCGAAGGCCGCCGAGACCGTGCTCACCAACCCCGCCATGGCCAAGACGCTCGGCGCCGTCGCCACGGACGGCGCCCAGGCCTTCTATACCGGCGCCATCGCGCGGGACATCGCCGCGGCGGCGGGCCGATCCTCCGGCGGGCGCACCCCGGGCGTGATCACGACCGAGGACTTGGCCGGCTATCAGGCCAAGAAGCGCACCGCCTTGTGCACGAGCTACCGGGAACACGAGATCTGCGGCATGCCCAGCCCCTCGTCCGGCGGCATCGCCGTCGCCGCCACGTTGGGCATCCTGGAGAACTTCGACCTGGCCACCATGCGGCCGGACAACATCGACCGCAACGGCGGCAAGCCCGATCCACAGGCCGTGCACCTCATCTCGGAGGCCGAACGCCTCGCCTACGCCGACCGCAACAAGTACGTGGCCGACACGGATTTCGTCCCGTTGCCGGGCAATTCGGCGCAAACCCTGCTGAACCGGGATTATCTGCGGCAGCGCGCCGGGCTGATCGATCCCAACCGCAGCATGGGCACCGCGCAGCCCGGTGACTTCGGCCCCGTGCCGCTGGGCGTCGGCCCGCAGCCGCCCGAGCACGGCACCAGCCACATCTCGGTGGTCGACGAGTACGGCAACGCCGCGGCGATGACCACCACCGTCGAGTCGGCGTTCGGTTCGTTCCACCTGGTCGACGGCTTCGTGCTGAACAACCAGCTCACCGACTTCAACGCCGAACCGCTGGGCGCCGACGGCGTGCCGATGGCCAACCGGATCCAGCCGGGCAAGCGCCCGCGCAGTTCGATGAGCCCGACGCTGGTGTTCGGCAAGGCCCCCGACGGGTCGCGCGGCGAACTCACCCATGTCGCCGGCTCGCCCGGCGGTTCGGTGATCATCCAGTTCGTGGTGAAAACGCTGGTCAACATGTTCGATTGGGGTCTGGACCCGCAGCAGGCGGTCTCCGCGGTCGCGTTCGGCGCCGGGAACAGTCCGTCCACCGGCATCGGCGGTGAGCACCCCGCGATCAACGCCACCGACAACGGTGATCACGACCCGCTCGTGCTCCGCCTGCGGCAGCTGGGCCATCAAGTCTCGGTGGCACCACAGGTCAGCGGCCTCAGCGCCCTGAAACGCACCGGCACGGACGGCTGGATCGGCGGCGCCGACCCTCGCCGCGAAGGCGCGGTCCTCGGCGACACCCACTGATCGGCCCGCAGCGGCGAGCTAGGTCGCGCACCGCGAGTGCGCCGTCACGAATCGGCGCACTCGGCGAGGGGCGCGGTTACGGCGTCCGCATCATCGGATACACGACCGGCCCCCTGCCGATCCTCAGCTCGCCCTGCGGCTCGAACCCGAACCGCTCGTAGAAGGGCACGGTGGCGCTGGTGTTGGAGATCAAGAAGCAGTGCTGGTCGGCCGCCGACAGCCGCCGCTCGAGCAGCGCGGTCGCCAGCCCGCGCCCTTGCGCGCCGGGCAACGTCCCGATGGCGGCCAGGTACAGGTGTGGCGTCGCCGGTCGCGCGTGCTCCATCTGCCTGCCCGCGGCCAGCGCACGCGCCGCACCCCGCCCCAAGGCGCGCAGCAAGGTCAGCGGCTTCGCCATCGGCGACACCACGTTCGCGGGCTCCCACAGCGCCAGGCAGGCGAGGTTGCCCTCCGCGTCGTGCGCGAGGTCGACCAGCCCGTTGCTCCGGCGCGAGGCGATGCGCGAATCCCAGAACAGCGGCAACGCTTTTCGCCGCCGCGGCGAACCCGGCCAGAAGTAAGTCATCAGTGGATCGTCGGCGAAAGCCGCCGCGAGAACGAACGCACCCGACTCCATACCGGCGAGGCTAGACCAGCGTCCGCGCTCACGCGAGGCGGACCGGCGAGGCTAGACCAGCGTCCGCACTCACGCGAGGCGGACCGGCGAGGCTGGACCAGCATCAGAGCTCACGCGAGGCGAACGGTTCGGGGCGAATACCCGGCCCGCTCACTCGCTCCCGGAATACTTCGCGCCGAGTTCACGCAGCCGGGCCATCGCCCGCGCCGCGTGCTCCTTGTCGTTGGAGCGGATCGCCAGCATCGGGACGTAGTCGTCATCGACCAATTCCAGGCGCGCCCAGGACTTTCGATCCGGAAACGACACACCCCGAATGTAGTCCCACGGAAAATCGTTGTCGCCCAAGATGTTTCGCACCGACACGCCCCGCGCACCGGCCCGCACCCGCGGCCTGGTCAGCAGCAGCACCGCGGCGGCGCCGAGGACACCGATCCCGATCATCGCGATCTGATCGGCCACCCGGAAGTTGACGCCGGTCGATCCGCTGCGCAACCAGATACCGCCCGCGGTGAACGTGGCCGCCACCAGCACCGCCACGATCCAAGCCGTCCGCACCGCGCGCCGGGGCCGCACCTCGAACTCCCACTCGGACTCGTCGCCTGCCGTCGCGGGCGATCCCACGTTCCTGCGGAAGATACGGACGACCGGCATCGCTACGCGGACTGCCGCAGGGCGCGCAGCGTCAGCGCGGCGTCCAACGCCGCGGCGGCCGCCTGCTCGCCCTTGTTCTCGTGTGACTCCGGCAGCCCGGCCCGATCCAGGGCCTGCCGCTCGTTGTTGGTGGTCAGCACCCCGTTCGCGACCGGCGTGCCCTCGTCCAGCGAAACCCGGGTGAGCCCCGCGGTCACCGCGTCGCAGACGTACTCGAAGTGCGGCGTGTCACCGCGGATCACCACGCCGAGCGCCACCACCGCGTCGTGCGACTTGGCCAGTTCCTGGGCCACCACCGGCAGCTCCATGGCGCCCGCGCAGCGCACCACGGTGATCTGCTGGACGCCCGCGTCCTTGGCCACCCGCTCCGCGTTCGCCAGCAGGGTGTCGCAGATCTGGGTGTGCCAGCGCGAGGCGACGATGCCCAAGGAGAGCTCCTTGGCGTCGGCCAGCGCGAAGGTCGGTACCCCGGTACCGCTCATCGATGTCCGCCTTTCCGGTTTGCTCGCAGTTCAGTGCGCCGTCTCGCCCAGATCGAGCTCGTCGAGCCCGATCAGGTCGTGCCCCATCCGGTCCCGCTTGGTCCGCAGGTAGTGCAAGTTCTCCGCGTTCGCGCGCAACGGCATCGGCACCCGCTCGGTGATCCGCAGGCCGTAGCCGTCCAAGCCGACCCGCTTGGCCGGGTTGTTGGTGAGCAACCGCATCGAGCGGAGACCCAGATCTACCAGGATCTGCGCGCCGGTGCCGTAATCGCGCGCATCCGCGGGCAGGCCGAGTTCCAGATTCGCGTCGACCGTGTCGTGACCGGAATCCTGCAGCTGGTAGGCCTGCAGCTTGTGCATCAGGCCGATGCCGCGCCCTTCGTGACCGCGCATGTACAGCACCACACCGCGTCCCTCGGCCGCCACCATCTCCAGCGCCGCGTCCAGCTGTGGGCCGCAGTCGCAGCGCAGCGTCCCGAAGACGTCGCCGGTCAGGCACTCCGAGTGCACGCGCACCAGGACGTCCTCGCCGTCGCTGATGTCGCCGCGCACCAGCGCGACGTGCTCCACCTCGTCGTAGATGCTCTGATAGCCGACGGCCATGAACTCGCCGTGCGCGGTGGGGATGCGCGCCTCCGCGACACGCACCACGTGCTTCTCGTGCCTGCGCCGCCACGCGATCATGTCGGCGATCGAGATCAGCGCGAGCTCGTGCTCGTCGGCGAAAACGCGCAACTCCTCGGTGCGGGCCATGTGGCCCTCGTCCTTCTGGCTGACGATCTCGCAGATCACGCCCGCCGGGCGCAACCCGGCCATCCGCGCCAAGTCCACGGCCGCCTCGGTGTGGCCGGGGCGGCGCAGCACGCCTCCGTCCTTGGCGCGCAACGGCACCACGTGGCCGGGCCGGGTGAAATCGTCGGCCTTCGCGTCGGCGTCGGCCAGCAGCCGCATGGTGGTGGCGCGGTCGGCGCCGGAGATACCGGTCGTCACGCCCTCGCGCGCGTCCACCGAGACGGTGTAGGCGGTGCCGTGCTTGTCCTGATTCATCGCGTACATCGGCGGCAAGCCGAGCCGGTCGCAATCGTCACCCGTGAGCGGCACACAGATGTAACCGGAGGTGTAGCGGATCATGAAGGCGACCAGCTCCGGGGTGGCCTTCTCCGCCGCGAAGATGAGGTCGCCCTCGTTCTCGCGGTCCTCGTCGTCGACTACGACGACCGCTTTACCGGCGGCGATATCGGCGACTGCGCGCTCGATGCTGTCGAACCTGGTCACGTCTGCTGTGCTCCATCTCGAAATAGGTGCCTCACCACAGTACTGTGTTGGATTTGCAGCGCCTGCGGCGCTGCGTGTTCGCGGCCCCCTTGTGGCTCGCGTCCGAGCGACCGCCGCCGGCGACTTCGTCGCGGACGCGGCGGCCGCTCGGACGCGAGCCGGGCCGCGAACGGCGCATGCTCGGTCTCGCTTCGCTCGGAAGACGGAGTGAGGTTCGTCTGGTCGCGCGAGTTGGTGAGCGCCGGACCCGTATGTTCGGCGCTTCCCTGCGCTCGGTGAGAGGGCTGGCGGCGGTTGGTATTGCTGTCCGGTGGACACGACGGGCTCAGCCACGGCGCGGGCTGCGCCATTTCACGCTCACCAAGCGGAGTCTTTTCGCGCTCATGGCGCCCCGCATGCCCGTCGCTCCAGGGTGTTCGGCGGGTGGGCGAGCACTCGCGGCTGCCGGATTGCGGGCGTGAAGGCTTTTTGTATTCGCCGATTCCCGGCGCTCCGCGAGGGCGTAAGCGCTTCGCACGCGCCCCCGCCACGCACCCTCGTCCGGCGCGGACGGGGACGAGCGGGGTCACGGCTAGCCGCGCTGCTGGAGGCGTTCGACGTACTTGGCGATCACGTCGACTTCCAGGTTGACGGTGGTGCCGACGGCGGCGAAGCCGAGGTTGGTCAGCGAGAGTGTGGTGGGGATGAGGGAGACTTCGAACCAGTCCCGGCCGCCGGTCTCGGCGGGTTCGTCGGAGACGCCGAGACCGGAGACGGTGAGCGAGATGCCGTCGACGGTGATCGACCCCTTCTCCACGACGTAGCGGGCGATGTTCTCCGGCAGCGAGATCCGGACCACGTCCCAGTTCTCCGACGGGGTGCGCGAGAGCACGGTGCCGGTGCCGTCGACATGTCCCTGGACCAGGTGGCCGCCGAGCCTGCTGTTCAGCGCCGCGGCACGCTCCAGGTTCACCTTCGAACCGACGTCCAGCTTGCCGATGCTGGAGCGGTTGAGCGTCTCGGCCATGACGTCGACGGTGAACGAGTCGCCGCCGACCACGTCCACAACGGTCAGACACACCCCGTTCACGGCGATCGAATCACCGTGTCCGGCATCGGAGGTCACCAGCTTGCCCTTGATCGTCAGCCGCGCGGCGTCGGTCAGCTGCTCGCTGGCGACGATCTCGCCGAGCTCCTCGACGATGCCTGTGAACATGTGCTTCGACTCCCTGTCGCGTCGTTGTCCTCGAGTTCCGGAACAGCGCGAGTCCCGGCCGCTATTCCCGCGCCCCTCAGCCTAACGACGCCGGGTCGTAGGAGGTAGCGGCGTTCCGGGTTCGCGCGCAGACGGAGCAGGCTCCGGGTCCTGCGAGGCAGGAAGCAAACCGCCGGGCGGGGAGAGCCCGCCGGAACCGGCCGGTCCCATCGAAAGTGGAACAAAATATCTCCACACGCGCCGCATTCGCCGGGCGATACGGGATCGGGTATTCGTTCGGCGCCTTTCGGCGTACCGTGCGAATTAAATGCTCCCGAGCGTGCCTGATTCATTGTCGATACCCGAAAGAAACACGGTTATAACGCAGTTTCCGCGCGCCTGCGATGCGCGAAAGCGATATCGTTATGCGGCTGACTTCTCGTGTTCAACTTTTCGCACAAGTAGTTCGATGCGCCGCTCTACCTGGGCCACGGCGTACGCTCGCGCGGCCAGCCGCACGACTTCACTACTCGAGAAAGCCGGAGACGACAGTGGGACAAATCTGGTCGGACACAGTGGGAGGCGCGGTGTGACCACTTTTCTCGATTCGACGCCGGAAGTTCGCTGCCTGCGGTATCGCCGCGAATTCCAGCTACCCGCATCGATGGATCCCGGTTCGCACCGTATTCTCCTGCACATCGGCGTCGACTACGGCGCGGTCACCATGCCCGCCGAACTCGGCGAGCAAGTGCTGCGACGACTCGTCCAGGACGGAATCGCCGGACCGGTCGTCGACCACCCGCGAGCCAGGCACTGGACCTTCCTCACCGGCCCCGCCGGGCCCGATGCGTTCAGTCCGGCGGTCTCGGCCGAATTGTTCCGGCTCTACGCGGCGGTGGCCTGCGCGGGCAGTCAAGTGGTGCTGCCCTCACCGGACGACGAGCGCACCGGCTACCGCGTCTGGATCCGGCAGCCGGAGACCGGCGCACGCCGCCCGCCGCTCAGCGCCGTGATCGCGACGATCCGCACGGTCGCGACACGCAAAACCCGGATCGGGTAGGACTTTTCAGCGCGCCCACGCCGAGGCCGCCTGCCTGCGCAACTTCTCCACGGTGGCCCCGGGGTCGGCCGTGCTGTAAACCGCGGACCCGGCGACGAAGCAGTCCACGCCTGCCTCAGCGGCCGCCTCGATGGTGTCGGCGTTGATGCCGCCGTCGATCTCGACCAGCAGCCGCAGCTCACCGGCATCGACCAGGTTGCGCACGATGCGCGCCTTCTCCAGCACCTCGGGGATGAACGACTGCCCGCCGAAACCCGGTTCCACGCTCATCACCAGCAGCGTGTCGAATTCACGCAGGATCTCCAGGTACGGCTCGATCGGCGTGCCCGGCTTCACCGAGAGCCCCGCCTTACTGCCCGCGGCGCGGATATCGCGCGCGACCGCGATCGGATCGTCCGTCGCCTCGGCGTGGAAAGTCACGTTGTGCGCGCCCGCCTCGGCGTACGGCGGCGCCCAGCGGCCCGGGTCCTCGATCATCAGGTGGCAGTCCAGCGGGATCTCGGTCGCCTTCAGCAAACTTTCGACCACGGGAAGCCCGATTGTGAGATTCGGCACGAAGTGCGCATCCATCACGTCCACGTGCAGCCAGTCCGCGCCTGCTACGGCGCCCGCTTCCTCCGCGAGATGCGCGAAGTCGGCGGAAAGGATGGACGGGGCGATCATCGGAGCGGCCGGACGCGGGTAAGTCGGGTTGGACACAACGCCGGAGTCTAACGGTACCCAGGATTGTCCAGGGCGGGAGTGGGTAGCCTGCATAGGGTGATCAATATTTCGGCGGAACAGGGGCTCTACAGCACCCCGGTGGAGATTCGGGTGGCGGCGTCGGTGACACAACTGCCCATCGTGCGTGGGCTCGCCGAAACCCTCGTCCTACTCAGCGAATTCACGCTGGACGAGGTGGCCGACATCCGGCTGGCCGTCGATGAGGTCTGCTCGACGCTGATCGCGGTCGCGGCCCCGGAAACGAGCCTGAACTGCCGGTTCACCGTCGGTGACACCGAACTGCGCGTCCGGGTGGAGGGCATCGCGGAGAAGCCGGGACTGCCCGACCAGCGCAGCTTCGGCTGGCACGTGCTGCGCACCCTCACCGACACGGTCGAGGCGACACAGGATTCGTTCGATGCGACGGTCTCCGGATATCCGACGACGGTCGAGTTTCGTCGGGTCCGGGGGAAGGCGTAGTGGCGGACGAAGAAACCGTGTTCGACGCACAGCGCGACGACGACTCCGACACCCTGACCGCGGAGGACGCCGTCGAAGACAGCGAAACCCTGGAAGAAGAGACCGAAACCCTGGAGGCGGCCAGTGCGGTCCCCGGCTACGACGACGTCGGCTTGCTGTTCGAGCAACTGGCGAGCAGCGAAGCCGGGACGGCGCGGCACACCGCCTTGCGCGCGGAACTGATCAGCCGCTGCATTCCGCTAGCCGACCACATCGCCCGCAAGTTCAGCGGGCGCGGTGAACCGTTCGACGACCTGACCCAGGTGGCGCGGGTCGGCCTGGTGCACGCGGTGGATCGTTTCGACGTAGAACGCGGCTCGAACTTCCTGTCGTTCGCGGTGCCGACCATCATGGGCGAGGTCCGCAGGTACTTCCGCGACAACACGTGGGCGATGCGGGTGCCGCGCCGGGTCAAGGAGACCCACCTACGCATCGGCGCCGCGATCGACAGCCTGTCGCAGACCCTCGGTCGCTCGCCCACGGCGAAGGAGATCGCAGCGGAGCTCGACGTCGATCCGGACGAGGTGACCCAGGCGGTGATCGCGGGCAACGCCTACCAGCCGAGCTCGATCGACGCGGCCACGCTCGGCCGGGACACCGACGCCTCGCTGCTGGACACCCTCGGCGAGGAGGAGTCCCAGTTCGACCGCGTCGAGGAGTACGTCGCGATACGGCCGCTGCTGGCCGGGTTGCCCGAGCGGGAACGGCGCATCCTCACCATGCGGTTCTTCGAATCGATGACCCAGACCCAGATCGCGCAGCAGATGGGCATCTCGCAGATGCACGTCTCGCGCATCCTCGCGAAAACCCTTGCCCGGCTGCGGGAACAGTCCAGCCGGGAATGAGCGGACTCAGCGGGCCTCGCGCTCCCGCAGCTTGCGCACCTTCGCCGGGGCGGTGATCCACCACGCGTCGTCGAGCAGTTCCCGCAGGTGGTCGGGCGCGACGCGATCCAGGTCGATCAGGATGTAGGCGTAGCCGTCGTAATGCGGCGTGGTGTAGAAGGCCGGATCGCCGGAGGCGAGCAACGCCTCCTTCTCGGCGAGGTCGCAGGCCAGGACGAGACCGCCTTCGGCCTCGCTGCGCAGCCGGGCGAATCCCTTCCCGCCGACCTTCAGCGCCGGGCTGCGCCACCAGGTCGATTCCGCCACCTCCGGAAGTTCGGTCGCCATCGCCACCACGTCCTGCCAGGTCATCGTCATGTGCCGAGTGTGCGGCACCACGCGCCGCACGGCTTGGACGAATGGAATGCCGCTCAGCGCGGCTTGCGCAGCGCGGCCAGGAACATAGCGTCGGTGCCGTGCCGGTGCGGCCACAGCTGCGCCCCCGGTCCGTCGCCGACATCGGTGACGCCGGGTAGCAGCTCTCGGGTGTCGAGTTGCTCGGCACCCAGGCGACGCACGGCGTCGGCGACGATCGACACGGTCTCCGCTAGATGTGGCGAGCAGGTCGAGTACACCACCACCCCACCCGGGCGCAGCAGATCCCATGCCGCCGCGAGCAGTTCGCGCTGCAAGACGACCAGTTCACGGACGTCGGCCGGGGTGCGCCGCCAGCGCGCCTCGGGCCTGCGGCGCAGCGCACCGAGTCCGGTACACGGGGCGTCCACCAGGATGCGGTCGTAACCGGGAGTCAATCCGCTGGCCCGACCGTCGGTGACGTGGACGTCGACCGGCAGGTCGTGCACCGCCTTGCGCACCAGTTCGGCGCGGTGCGCGGCGGGCTCGACCGCGTCCACCCGGAAGCCGTCGATCGAGGCGATCGCCCCCAGCAGCGCGGCCTTGCCACCCGGTCCCGCGCACAGATCGAGCCAGCGCCCGGTGTCCGGACCCTCCAGTTCGGCCCTGGTCAGCGCCAGGGCCACCAACTGGCTGCCCTCGTCCTGTACGGCTGCCATGCCCGCGCGCACCGGCTCGAGCTTGCCCGGGTCCCCGCCGTCCAGGTAGACCGCGTACGGCGACCAGCGCCCTTCCTCACCACCGGTCACCAGCGCGAGTTCCTCCGCGGTGATGTCGCCGGGGCGGGCCACCAGGTGCACCAGCGGGCGCGCGTCGTCGGCGGCGAGCACCTCGCCCAGCTCCCCGGCCCGCGCCCCCAGCGCGTCGGCGAACGCCTGCGCGATCCATGCCGGATGCGCGTACTCGAACGCCAACCGGCCGACCGGGTCGGCGGGCGCGAGCGCCTCGACCCACTCTTCCGTCGTCCGCTCCGCCGCCCGCCGGAGCACGGCGTTGACGAAACCTGCCTTGCCCGTGCCGAATTCGGCGCGCGCGAGCGCCACCGAGGTGTCCACGGCGGCGTGCGCGCCGATCCTGGTGCGCAGCAACTGATAGACGCCGAGCCGGAGCACATCCAGCAGGGGGCCGTCGATCTCCTCGATCGACCGGCCCGCGCCTTCGGCGATCACCGCGTCGAGCAGGCCGAGCGAGCGGCACGCGCCGTAGGCGAGTTCGGTGGCCAGTGCGGCGTCTCGCCCCGACAATCCCCGTTCGCGCAGCAGCACGGGCAGCACGAGGTTGGCGTAGGCGTCGCGCTCCCGGACCGCGCGCAGCACATCCCTGGCGACCGACCGCGGCGGATCGGCGGGCGCTTGACGATGCGGACGCCCGGCGGCCTTGGCCTCCTGACGCGCACCGGCTTTGGACCCGGAAGCCGGACGCCCGGCGGAGGAACGGTCCGCTCGGCCCGTCGCCGCGCGTTGTCCCGTGGCGCCGCGCCGTTCGTCGCGGTCGCGGCCGCCCGCCTCGGCTCGCCCGCTGCCGGTGCGCTGATCGGCCGCCCGTGACCGGCCCGCACCGTTGCGGTCCCGCCGAGGGCCGCCCTGCGCGGGAGCCCGGCCGGACTCGCCGGAACGATTCGGCGCGGACGCGCGGTCGTCGCGCCGCCGGTCGCGTGCGTCGTCGCCGCCGGCCCGATTGCCCCGCGGCGTCATTCGACCACCGTGCCGGGCTGCAGGCGGGCGCCGCGCGCCCAGTCGAGCGCGGCCATCATGCGCTTGCCTTGCGGCTGCACCTGGTCGAGCCGGACGGCGGTGGTGGCGGTGCCGACGAAGACTCCGGACTTGCGGACCTCGATCACGCGCTCCGGCAACTCCTCCTCGACCAGCTCGACCGGTCCCAGTTTCAGCCGGGTGCCGCCGACCTCCGTCCACGCCCCCGGAGCCGGGGTGACCGCGCGAATCCGCCTGCTGATGGCCAGCGCCGGTTGATCCCAGCGCACGTGCCCGGCCTCGACACCGACCTTCGGCGCGTACGAAACGCCGTCGGTGGGCTGGGCGACCGCCTGCAACGTCCCGTCCTCCACTCCGTCGAGCGTCGCTTCCAGCAGACGGGAGCCGCTGTCGGCCAACCGCTGCAGCAGGGTGCCCGCGGTGTCGGTGACGGCGATCTTCTCGGTCACCATGCCGAAGACCGGACCCGTGTCCAGCCCGGCCTCGATCTGGAAGGTCGAGGCGCCGGTGATCTCGTCACCCGCATCGATCGCCGCCTGCACCGGCGCCGCGCCCCGCCACGCGGGCAGCAGTGAGAAATGCAGGTTGATCCAGCCGAAACGCGGGATGTCGAGCACCGGCTGGGGCAGCAGCGCGCCGTAGGCGACCACCGGGCAGCAGTCCGGCGCCAAGTCGGTGAGTTGCGCGATGAATTCCGGCTCCGACGGCCGCCGCGGGGTGAGCACCGGGATGCCGTGCTCGTCGGCCAGCTGACCGACGGGCGACCTGGTCACCTTCCGGCCACGCCCCGCCACCGCGTCGGGCCGCGTCACGACGGCGATCACGTCGTGACGCGCCGATTCCAGCAAACGCCGCAGCGACGCAACCGCAGGCTCCGGCGTCCCCGCGAAGACAACGCGCATCAGCGGACGACCCCGAACGGGTTGGGCCGCCCCGCGCCGCTCATCGAGCGGGCCGGGCGCACCGTCGTTCCCGCGGTGAACCAATCGGATTCGCGGATCACCCGCATCGCCTCCTTGCGCTGGGCCGGGTCGAGACGGTCGATGAACAGCACACCGTCGAGGTGATCGGTCTCGTGCTGCACGCAGCGCGCCAGCAGGCCCTCCGCCTCGAACGAGACCGGCGCGCCGTCGACGTCCACACCGGAGGCGCGCACCCGCAACGCCCGGCGCGTGTCGTAGCGCACCCCGGGAATGGACAGGCATCCTTCCGGGCCGACTTGCTCTTCGTCGCCGACGACCTCCCACTGCGGGTTCACCAGATGCCCGGCGGCATCGCCGGTGTCGTAGACGAACACGCGCAGCCCGACCCCGATCTGCGGCGCGGCCATCCCGACCCCGCCGTCGTCGTGCATGGTCTCGGTCAGGTCGGTCACCAGCTGCCGCACATCGCGGTCGAACGCGGTGACCTCCGCGGCGCGGGCACGCAGGATGGGATCGCCGAACAGGCGAACAGGCTGGATGGTCACGGCTGGCTCCCGGAAGCGGACGAATACGGTCGCCCCATTCTAGTGAGACGACCGCAAATCCCCGATTCACCAGCCCGAAGCTGGTAGAACTCCTATGCGGTCCGGGCGGGGTGTCGATCCCTCCGCCCGGCCGCCCGGAAAAGGCCTGGTCAGCGACCCGTCGGTGACACCTGACCTGCTTCCCACCTGCAGGTTCACAACACGTCGATGCATTTCACGACCGAACGTAACGGGATTGTGGTGACGGCGTCAACACCGCAGGTCAGAACAGTTTCGGGCTCCGCCGTGGTGACGGCGTCACCAGTGAAGTGGTGACGCCGTCACCACCCACCGACCAGACGTCCATGCGCATCTCGATCCCGCACCGGTCCACTGTGCGCGACGGGGGTGCGCATCGGTCTGGGTGTACCACGCCACGGACCTGTCCGCTGTTGCGGCGGTGGCCCGGTAGTAGTCCAGCAGGCGATCCCGTCGGGGTGGGTCGGTCGGCGTGGACGCGTAGGCACGCAGCAGATGGTGTATTCGGTTCAGTGCCGCCTGCCCGGCCAGCTGTCCAACTCCGCCGGTCGGCACACGGCCGAGTCGGATCTCTGGGCTCGATGTCGGTGTCGTGCCGGTCAGTCGGCGTCGCGCGTTGCTTGATTGATGAGTACTTCGGCGGTCGCTCGGGCGTGGGCCCAGGGTGCCGGATCGTCGAGGGAGGTGGAAAGGGCTGCCGCCCCCTCGTAGAGGAGGGCGAGCTGGTTGCCCAGCAGCTGCGGGTCCGCGGCGCCGGCTCGTCGGGCGAGCTCGGTGAGTCCGTCGATGTAGTTCCGCTTGTGGGCGTGGACGATGTCTCGAACGCCGGGCATGCTGTCGGCTGCCTCGACCGCCGCGTTGTGAAATGGGCAGCCGCGCATGGGTGTGTCCGCGCGGCGTGGGCTGTCGAACAATGCGAGCAGCAGCGCACGCGGGCTCGGATCGGAGTCCGGCGGTGGCGCGTCGGTGGGGTCGCCTGCGCGTTGCCGGAGCATCCGCAGATATTCCTCCACCAGCGCGGTCTTACTCGGGAAGTGTTGGTAGAGAGTCCTTTTCGAGACAGACGCTTTTGCCGAGATCAATTCGACGCCGGTAGCGTTGATGCCTTCGTTGTAGAACAGCTCCGCAGCTGCGTGCAGGATGCGCTGACGCGCGCCGCGCCCTCCCCGACGGGACGGCGCCTGGGTACTGGTGAGCGAAGCCATGAGTTAAGTATACCGATCTGTTTACAAGTAAGCGGAGGCCGAGTAGCGTCTCACCCAGAAAGTACACCAATCGGTTTACATCAGGAGGAAGCTCATGACTCGAGCCAGCGGAACCTTGTACACAGACGCGCCGACGAAATCCGTGTTGATCGGCACGACGCGGTTCGCCTATCGCGAGCTTGGTCCCGATACCGGCGTACCAGTGGTCTTCTTGAACCATCTGGCCGCGAACCTGGACAACTGGGATCCCCGAGTGGTCGACGGCATCGCGGCGAAGCACCGCGTGATCACCTTCGACAACCGCGGCGTAGGCGCGTCCGAAGGCACGACACCGGACTCGGTGGAAGCGATGGCAACGGATGCCGTCGCGTTCATCCGCGCATTGGGCTTCGACCATGTCGACCTTCTGGGATTCTCCCTCGGCGGGTTCATCGCGCAGCAGATCGCGCACAACGAGCCGGCGCTGGTTCGAAAGCTGATTCTCGCGGGGACGGGTCCGGCGGGAGGTGAAGGCATCGCCGATGTGACCTCGGTGACCTACCGCGACACATTCAAAGCGGTAGCCACCTTCAAGGATCCGAAGGAGTACCTGTTCTTCACCAGAACCGCGAACGGCAAGTCGCAGGCCCGTGCGTTCGTGAAACGTTTGAAGGAACGCGCAGTCGACCGCGACAAGGCGATCGCGCTGCGAACTTTCCGCATTCAGCTCGCGGCGATCCACGCGTGGGGCCTTCAGCAGCCCTCCGACCTCAGTCGCATCCCCCATCCCGTCCTGGTGGCCAATGGCGACGACGACCGAATGGTGCCCACCAGCAACTCATTCGCTCTGGCACAACGTCTTCCGAATGCCACGCTGCGGATCTACCCCGACGCCGGACACGGCGGCATATTCCAACACCACGACAAGTTCGTCGGAGAAGCCCTCGACTTCCTGGCTTCATGAGAAGCACCACCGGTCCCGCGAGGCGCTGCTGCCGCTCGATCAGCGTGAATCGACGAACTCGAAGCCCTCCCGATAGCGGCAGGACAGAGAAACAGAGAAAAAGACACTCCAGCGAGCGGAGTTCGGCAACGCCGCACATCGCGGCTTGTTCAGCGTCCGGCCCGCCCTGGTTCAGTCGGAGCGATCGCGTCCGAAGCCCATTGCGAATAGTACACCGATCGGTGTAACTTCACAGAAGTACACCGAACGGTTTACATGCATCTAGGAGTATGACAATGACTTCCCTCGTCGACCAGACGGTGCTGGTTACCGGAGCCAACCGCGGCATGGGCCGCCAGTACGTCGAGCAACTACTCGACCGTGGTGTTGCAAGGGTCTATGCCGCCGCCCGCGACCCACAGACAATCCCCGTGGCGGACCCACGCATCGTTCCGCTGCGGCTGGATGTCACGAATGCAATGTCGGTCGCCGAAGCGGCCGAGACCGCAACCGATGTCAGTGTTCTGATCAACAACGCCGGCATCGCCCGCGGGGCCTCGGTGCTCGACAGGTCCACGGACCTGCTTCGCGCGGAACTCGAAACGAACCTGTTCGGTCCGCTCGCGCTGGCTTCCGCGTTCGCCGATGGGATCGCCGAGCGCTCCGGCGCCATCGTCAACGTCTCGTCGGTTCTCGCATGGCTTCCCGTCGGCGCGAGCTACGGCGTATCGAAAGCGGCGATATGGAGCGCAACAGATTCCATGCGCACCGAACTCGCCCCACGAGGGGTCCAGGTGATGGGTGTCTATATGGGGCTCGTCGATACCGACATGGCCAAGTTCTCGGATTCGCCGAAGTCCGATCCCGCGGATGTGGTTCGCCAAGTGCTCGACGGCATCGAGGCCGGCGACACGGAGGTATTGACCGACGAGCTGAGCCGTCGGGCACGCGCATGGTTGAGCGAACCCGTGGAGGACCGGCTCGCGCGGCTCATGAGCAGCTCACGGACGTCGCGGTAACGTTCACCACACGCAATAACCCGGTTAGAGATCCCGCCGCATCTTCCCACTGCTACCGAACATATTCCGCGCAACGCCATGGGCAAGTGGCCGGGCTAACGCTCCAAGGCCACCACGCTTCGCATCCATCACCCGAGAGGTCGAGAAGGCAGGTGACATGAAGGCGTTCATTGTCGAGTCCTACGGCGAGAACGGACTACGGGCCGCAGATGTACCCGAGCCCAGCGTGGGCCGTCGTGACGTTCTGGTCCAAGTCCGCGCCGCCGGCATCAACCCGCTCGACAAGATGGTCCGCAACGGCGAGTTCAAGCAACTGCTGAAGTACACAAGGCCCTTCATACTCGGACACGACGTCTCCGGTGTCGTGACCGAAGTCGGCGCAGACGTGCACGCCTTCACAGTCGGCGACGAGGTGTATTCCAGACCGCGAGACCTTCGGATCGGCACCTTCGCCGAGTTCATCGCGATAGACGAGGACGATGTAGCACTCAAGCCTCGCTCCTTGTCGTTCGACGAGGCCGCTGCCGTACCGCTGGTCGCGCTGGCCGCCTGGCAGGCACTCGTCGACCTCGCCCACCTTCAGCCGGGCCAGAAGGTCCTCATCCACGCCGGTGCGGGCGGCCTCGGCTCGACCGCCATCCAGGTCGCCAAGCATCTGGGCGCCTACGTCGCCACCACGGCCCGCACCAACGACATCGACAAGGTCCGCAGCTTGGGCGCCGACCAAGTCATCGACTTCACCGAACAGGACTTCTCCGAGATCCTCACCGGATACGACGTCGCGCTGGACTCGCTCGGGGGCACCAATCTGGAGAAGTCCCTGACCATACTGAAGCGGGGCGGGCTCGCCATCAGCGTAGTCGGCCCACCCGACCCCTCCTTCGCCAGACAAATCGGCCAACCGCTCCTCGCCCCGGTCATGGCACTGTTGAGCCGCAAGATCCGCAAGCAGGCGAAGAAACACGGAGTGCGCTACTCGTTCTTCTTCATGAAGGCCAACGGTGCACAACTCAACGAACTGGCCTCGCTGTATGACAGCGGCGTCCTGCGGCCGGTGCTCGACCGCACCTTCCCCTTCGACCAGGCACTCGAGGCGATGGCGTACGTCGAACAGGGCCGCGCCGACGGCAAGATCGTCATCACACGATGAGCCAGGCCACCACCCCCGAACTGCAAACACCCCCAACGTTAGGCATCGTCGCCGGTAGGTCACGTGCGGTGAGCGCCGTGCCCGCCCTCGATCTCCAGAAAGCGTTGGACGGGTACTAATCCAGTGCACACAGGAGGCTTCAGGTCCGGGGGAAGTGAACGTCTCGAGTCGGTAGCCGCACCCCGGAGGGATCGATCTCGGCGCGCAATCCCCGCCAGCTCGGATGTCGCAAGGCGCCGACATACTCTCGATGCTCGACGGTGCCCACCAGCTGTGGTCTAACCCACCGCGCCACCGTCGTCCGCCAGGATGGTGTCGATCGGTCGAACGGGCTGTCGGTTGTGGTCAATGCCTTCAACCGCTCGAGCAGTGCCCGGCGCGCTGCCACTGTGAAGCCGGTGCCGACGTGCCCGACGTAGACCAAACGGTCCGACTCGTCATAGGCACCCAGGATCAAGGACCCGAGCGCGCCACGCTCGCCGCCGCCGCTGCTGGGAACCCAGCCGGCGATCACCACCTCTGTCGTCTGGCGGATCGCCGTCTTCAGCCACAGCCGCGAGCGCGTCCCGGGCCGGTACACGGAGTCGACGCGTTTGCTGACCACACCTTCCAGCCGGTGGGAGGCGGCGGTGTCGAGCATGGTGTCGACCGGGATGTCGGTCCAGTACGGCGGGACGCGTACCCCGGCACCGGTGAGGTCGAGTTCTCCCAGGCGGGCGCGCCGCTCGACATACGACAGGGCCAGGGAGCTGGCGCCGTCGAGTTCGAGCAGGTCGAACACGAACAGCTGCACCGGCACCGCCCGCACCAGTTCGCGGGCAGGCCGGGTCAGATGCATGCGCTGCTGTAGCCGGGCGAACGACGGCGCGCCGGTAGCCGGGTCGAGGGCGACGATCTCACCGTCGAGGATCATGTCGATGCCGGGCGGGCGCTGCGCGAGTCCTGCGGTCAACTCCGGATAGCACACAGTGACGTTGTTGCAGTTGCGACTGAACAATTCCACCCCCTCACCGACCAGACGGCAAATGGCGCGCATCCCGTCCCACTTCATCTCGATCGCCCTTCTCTGAACTACTGAGCGCGCTGAAGGATTGGGCGTCGACCGCAGAGGTCACTACCGCAGCGCGCCGCAGCAACCGGGTAGGCCAGCCCGCGCCTATGTTGCTAATCGCGACCGCACTAATAGTGCCGATGACATTCAGTTGTCTGCGACGCTGTTCGTCGCCGAACCAGATGCTGACGGCGCCATCAGCGTCGCGGATCAGTTCGCTGTCGGACAGGCCAGGCCGAGACACGTCCAGCGAGCCCTCTCGTCGTACTCGATGACCGAGAAGTGGCTGCCTGAGTTCAGGCAGTCGGGCTGTGCCAGTCCTGCCGCGCTGCCCACTGCTCGAGGGATGTCGTGGTCAGGCCGTAGCGGGCGGCATGGTGGGGGCGTGCGGGGCAGCCGACGCGGTCGGTCCACGTATCACCCCACGCCGATGGTGCACCGACGCGCTCGATTTGCTCCTCCGAGGAGATGAAAACGGCAGTGATTTCGCGACCGGTGGCCTTGGAGAGGGTGTCGGCGATTTCGGATTGCGTCAGGGCGTCGCCGGCGAGTTCGATCTCGGCTTCGTGGAACTTGTCGGGATCGGCCACGGCGGCGACCGCTCCGAAATCGTCCGCGCTGATCATCACCAACACGGCCTCCGGGCTTGCCGAGGTGACCAGCTTGCCCTGCGACAGCTCGGGGAACTTAAAAGCAATCTTCGACGGCAGGAAGTAGTTGTCCATGAAGAAGGCGGGCTTGAGGATGGTCCAGCGATCGAGACCCGCCTGCCGGATCACCTCTTCCGCGGCTTCCTTCTCGTCCCAGTACGCCTTCATCACCGGGTCGGTGATGTTGTCGGTCAACACCTGGAAACGAGCACCGATCGAACTCGCCACGACCACACCCCCGAGCGATCCAACCCACCAATTGGGAGTCAGAACCTAGTTCACCACCTCGAACTCGCCCGCCCGCCAGGTCTTGTCGAAGAAGGGCTGTAGCTGCGCAGAACGGCGAACCAGCCCTTGTCGGGGTCGGTCTGGATCCAGTTTCCGGCGGCGACGCCGTCGGGCCGTGCGGGCGAGCAGTACACCACGGTGGAGCCGTCGGCCTCGGCCTCGGCAGCGGGTGAGGGGAATGCCTGGCTACCGGCCCGAGGGTAGAGCTGTTCGGTTTGCAGCAGGGAGCGGGTCTGGTTGTGATTGAGGTTCAGCGACCAGAAGCGGGCGGCGGGGATGTCCTTCGGGAGCCTCACCCGGTAGGTCTTCGCACCGTTGAAGGGCTCGCCGTCGGCGTCGAGGTTGGCGATCAGGTATTGCGATCCGACGCCGGTCAGCCGCATGCACATGGCAGGGGTGATGGCGGTGGCGGTGTAGAACATCGCGGTGCGGGAGTGCAGTCGGCGGGCGCCCTTGTTCGGGTAGGGCACGACGCCTTCCGGAGTGATGTCGGGCGGTGGGTTGGTGAACTCGAACCCGCCGACGAACAGCATGTTCCACCAGGCGGTGTCACCGTCGTAGTAGCGGAAGCCCTCGGTCGGGGACGCGCCCATCCCGATCGTCCGGGACGCGGCGTTGCCGACGGCCGCGGCGTCGTCGAGTAGAAGAACAAGGTCCGCACGTTCAACTTCTTCGCCCCGCCGGACGGGAACGGCTTGATCCCTTCCTCGGTGACCAGCGGCGGCGGGGTCTCGAAGGTGTATCCACCGGGGAAGAGCATGTTGGTCCACGCCGAGTTCGGGTAGAACCGCACACCTTCGGACTCGCGCGCATCGAACAGCAACGCACGAGCGGTCGCGTGCCCCACCGCGGCAGCTTCGTCGAGGATTTTCCGCATTCGCTCATCAGGTGCGAACGGCTGGCCTTTCACGATGCCGATCGCGGCCAGCACTCCCGTGGTCTCGGCGTCGGTAGCCGTCGCGGGCTGCTCCTGGATCATCGCGTTGAGCAACTCGTAGAAACCGAAATCCGACGGGGGGATCGTGTTGAACGCTTTGCCGCTGGCCTCGAGGAACTGCGTCTCGGGCGGCTCGACCGCGGTGCCTGCGGGAACCTTGCCTTCCAGCAGGGTCGCGACGCTCGAGCCGTAACCTCCGGGCGTGTACGGGTAGACCCTCAAGGTGCGCTTGATCACCTCGACCGTGGGCTTGGGATCGTTGTCCTGAAGGAACGATCGGCCGATGAAAAGTACCTGGTTGGTATTCGAATGCCCGACATGGAAACCGCTGTCGGGCAGCGGTCCGTCGTATCCCGGGGGAAGGAGCAGGAACTTGCCGCCCTGTCCACGGTCGGGACCGGGCAGACCGAAGTCGATGATCCAGTGGAACCACATGTCATCGAAGATGCCCAGCGCGTTGGGTGGGGTCTCGACCACCATCGGCCCGCTGGTGAGGTCGATGATGCCGAGGTAGTAGACAGTGTCAGCGTTGGCGGTCAGGAACAGTGACCGGGAATCCATCAACTCCGAAAAGATCACGATCGTGTTGTCCTTGGCGCCGATACTCTGGAGACCTTCGCGCAGCGCCCAGGTCGATGCCCCCTGAAAGCGTTGAGGAACACCTCGACCCCCCGGATCAGATCCAGGTTGTCATAGTCCTTGTCGACGGTCTCAGCGCTGGGAACACCGTCGGTGAAATCCAGAGCCCCGATGGGCGCCTTCTGGCGTGCCACCGACCTCGTCCGCGAACATCGCGGTGACAGCCACGTCATCTCCTGGGCGGTCGCCGGTGTCGACGCGGTCGAAATACTGCTGCTGACCGAACAATGGTGGGGCCTGCCCGCCCGCTCCTACACACCATCACGCGGCTGGACCACCACCGACATGGACGCAGGATTCCAACGACTCACCCAACGCGGACTCATGACCTCCGACGAGAAACTCACCGACGCGGGCCGCGCATTCCGCGAGGAAATCGAAGTACGCACCGACGAACTCGAACACCCCCTACTCGACGAACTCGGCGACGACCTCGACGAACTGCTCTCCTACCTCGACCCCTGGTCCGAAGCCATCATCACCGGCGGCTCCTACCCCACACGAATCGCCGGAATCTACAACGTCGGCGGCGGACCACACTTCGGCCACGGCTTGACCATCGACACCGCCGCCCAGCAATACGAGCACAAGGTCTGACCAATCGCAGCGCGAGGACCGATCTCAGTCCCGTGTCAGGACGAGGGCACGGTTCAGGCGCCCCGGTGTGGGCGCAGCGCGATCACCTCACCACTTCCGCCGCCTCCGGCACCGTGGAAACCGGTTTTCAGTGGGCGATAGACAGTCAGCTCCGGCGGGACGGGCCGCAGCGTTCGAGCCGTGAAGATACTCGGAGTTGCGGCTGGAGTTCGGTGTAGACCGGCCCGCGGGGGACGTCGAAGCTATGGTGGGGGAGGCAGCCCGGCCACGTTGCGCATGGCCGCGCGGCCGCGGCGGGCGGCGGATTCGTCATCGAGCAGCTGGATTTCCTCGTTGACCGCCATGGAGATGCCGATGAGCACGGTGGCGATCTCCTCGGGGGGACGATGCGGAGCGGACGTTTCGTCTTGTGCCGCAGCGATTTCGGCGGTGAGGAACGCGCGCCAGTCGGCAACGACCTCCCGCAGACGATCCCGCAACATTCCGTGCCGCCCATCGAGTTCGGTCGATGCAGCGGTGACGAAACACCCTCCGGGAAAAGGGCATTCGGCCAGGTAATCGATCCAAGCATCGATCAGTCTTACCAGGCGAGCCGCGCCGGGAGACATCGCTGCCAGTGGGGCGAGAACTGCTGTCCGAAAGACTTGGCCGGCCTGTTCGAGTGCGGCGTTCTGCAGGTTTTCGCGAGATCCGAAGGGGCCGACGACACCTGCCTTACTCATTGCGAGCCGGTCGGCGAGCGACCCGATCGTGAGACCTGCCAAACCGATGCGCGACGCCTCCTCGACCGCGGCCTGCACGATCCGATCCCGGGTGCGGGCGGCCTCGGCGACTGAGCTGCGTGGGGACATCAATCCATCATAGCGTTCGATCGTTCGCTATCCTTATAGCGAACGATCGGACGCTAATGAGAGAGTGTGCTGGTGAGTGATCTGCTACGACTCGACGCGACGGCCTTGGCGCTGATCGCACACGATGTGGCCACTGTCGCCGACGCAGACATGGACGCGCCGACTCCGTGTGCGGGCTGGACCGTCGCGGACCTTATAAGTCACATGAACGAACGCCACGAGGCTGTCATCGCGTCTATCTCGGCGCCGATCGACGACCACGCCGACAATCCCCGCGACGATTTCGCGCGTACAGCCGCACGGTGGGTGGTCGCGATGGAACAGACCGGCGATGTCGTGAACCTGCCGCAGCGCGGCCCGCTGGCGACCGACACCGTGCTCTCGGTCCATTTCGTCGACATGCTCGTGCACCGCTGGGACCTGTCCCGTGCGTTGTCCCGCTCCTGCCCGGTCCCGGACCGTCTCACCGCCCTCGCATTGCCGATCGCTCGGTCGATCACCGCGCCGGGCAGCGTGCTCAACGGCCCGGATGGCGTCTACCGGCCCCCGGTGGAGCCGGATCGACCGCTGCCCGTACTGGACGCCATCGCAGCCCTTCTCGGCCGCGATCCCCACTGGGAGCGCCAACGCGAATACCGCTGACAGCCGAGCACCACGCCAGTATGCCTTGCCCCGGACCGCGATCAGCGCTTCGTCACCTGAGCCTGCGACTTCGACACCGGCATCGCCAGCCGCCCGCGCAGAAGTCGGTGCCCGTCAGCAGGACGGCGCCGATCTCCGCGCCGTGATCACGCAGCGCACGGTGGCCTCGTCGATCAGGGTCGAATCCATCGACGTGCGCACTCGGCGCCTTCATCGAGCATCGCGAGTGGGGCCCAGGGTGGGGGCCGAGCCGGGGTCGCGCGGTGGCGGCGGTCCGAGCATGATCCGGTCCAGTTCGGCGCGCAGCTGGCCTACCGTGTGCTGTCCGCCTGAGCCGGGGAGTTCGGTGACGATCCGCTGGGCGAGGGCGTGCACGCGCACGCCGGTGTTCTGCGAACACGACCGCAGCAACGCGAACGCTCGCTCGTCGCCGATTCCGTACAGCAACATCACGATGCCTTTGGCCTGCTCGATCACCGCACGGGTGGCGTCGAACGCGAACCGTTCGACATCGTCCGACGGCCTGGGCTCGGTATCCACACCCCCACGCATACCCGGCGTCAGCCCGGAAGTAAACAACCTCAATCGAAGGAAAAAAACTACACCGAGGGATGTAGACATTATGGGAGCCTCGGTATACAGTCGCTCTCGTTGGAGATGAGAAGTCTGGTTGGCCGGGCAGGTGAACTGCCCGGAAGCAGGATTCACCATCCCCTCCGGCGGAGAAGAGAACCTGGTGCAGTCGGCCGGGCCGCCGGAGGGGATGACGAAATACCGCAGACAGGTCCGTCGATCCGGGAGGTGGTCGCTGAGAGAGTTACCGAAACCCCTCCGTGCCCGGGAAGAAGTGCGGGCGCGGTGTTCGACGTCGGCTCTGCAGGTCGGCGGATGGAACTGAAATCAAACCCCTTCGAAAGTCCCGAGGCCCCGGCGCATAGTGCGCCGGGGCCCGATGGCGTTGACCCCGAGAGGTGTTGTGGACCAACCGAAAACGAACCCCACCAGCGGCTCCAGTGCAGGGGACCGGCTCGATGACGATGACTACCCCGCCTACAGCATGGGCCGGGCCGCGGAAATCCTCGGCGTCACCCCCGCCTTCCTACGCGGCCTCGACGCCGCCGAGCTATTGACACCACAGCGCTCCGATGGCGGGCACCGCCGCTACTCCCGCTACCAACTGCGCCTGGCCGCACGGGTCCGCCAACTCGTGGACGACGGCAGCACCCTCGAGGCAGCCGCGCGCATCGTCATTCTCGAAGACCAACTCGCCGAAGCTCAACGCCTCAACACCGAACTCCGACACACCCTCGACCAGCGCACCGACACCAGTTACCCCGAATGAACCCGGGTACCGGTTACCGAGCACCTCCGAGCTGATCGCTGAGCCGCAGCCGTAAATCTTCCCCTTCACCTCGCGTGCGCTCGCCCACGCCGGGTATCACGTTCGCACGGCGAACATCGCACACTCGATTGCACCCGAATCCGAGCAGACCGCTGCGCTCCGGCCACGGTCCGGACGATCGAAGGAGAGCGTCATGTCGGCGCGACACCGCACCTATCTCGTCCGTCTCGACCCGCAGCTGCACCGCGAAAGTGCGACCCAGAGGGGTGTTCGAGGGGCGTTCTTCGACTGGCTGCAGACCGTCGACGCCGAGGTCGTCGAGCTGTGCGGCGCCGATCGCGTCGTCATCTCCTCCGCACCGGAAGTAGCCGACCAGGTCAGAGACCTGGAGCATGTTCTGGCCGTCGAGCCGTACGAATAGCGAACGCTTGCGCTGTCGAAGGCTCGGGCTGCGGGACTTCACCGAGGCCGACACGCCCGCCCAACGGCGTCGGCCCCGCACGGGATCGACGGCGCTCGATCGGCGGACGGGGATGTGTCGGTGTGCGGCGCTACTGTGACCGAGTGAACCGGACCGATCGGTTGTACGCGATAGTCGAAGAGCTGCGGGCGATCTCGCCGCGACTGCGCAGCGCGCGCGAGTTGGCCGAGCGGTACGAGGTGAGCGTCCGGACGATCGAACGGGATATCTGCGCGCTGCAGCAGGCCGGTATTCCGATCTACGCCGATGTCGGCAGGCGCGGCGGTTACGCGCTGGACAAAAGCATGTCCTTGCCGCCGCTGAATCTCACACCCGCGGAGACCGTCGCGCTGGCGGTCGCGCTGGCCCGCCATCGTGGTGGCCCGTTCGAGCGGGCGGGCCACAGCGCGCTGCGCAAGATCGTGGCGGTGCTGCCGGAACGCGACGCGGTCGCCGCCCGAGACCTCGCCGCGCGGATCCGATTGCTGTCCAGCGACGCACAGCCCGACCGCGAGATCCCGGCGGTGATCGAGCGAGCCATCGAAATCGGCAGGGTGCTGCGGATCGGCTACCTCGACCGGTTCGGCGCGCACACCGAACGCGAGGTCGAGCCGTTCGCGCTGGTGCACGGGCCCAACGGCTGGTACCTGGCGGCTCGGTGCAGGATGCGCGACAGCCCGCGCTGTTTCCGTCTGGATCGGATCACGTCGGCGGCGGCAACCGAACTGTCCGCGCCGCATCGCCAGTTCGACGGGTCGGCCTGGGACATCCCGGATACCGGGCTTCGAGTCGTCGCGCTCTGAGCCGATTCGAAAACACCGACAGGGGGTTGTCGCCGGGGCGGGAGATCGTGGTTCGGCAAGACCACGACCTCGAGATTCCGGAGACGATCAATGAGCACTCCCCCGTACAACACGGTGACCTGGTTCCAGGTCGGCAGCGACAAGCCCGAGCAGATCAAGGAGTTCTACGGCGAGCTGTTCGGCTGGTCCTTCAGCCCGTACCCGAGCGGCGACGACGGGTACGAACTGATCCACTACCCCGGCAGCGAGGCTCCGAGCGGCGGTGTCGCGCACACGCCGGACAGCGTGGCCAATCACGCCACCTTCCTGGTGGTCGTCGAGGATGTCGCGGCCACCGTGGCGGCAGCCGAGGCCTTGGGCGCCAAGGTGCTGACCGCGCCCGTCACCAGCGCGGATGGTCTGGTATCAGCCGATCTGCTGGACACCTCCGGCAATCATTTCGGCGTGTTCAGCCCCGCGCCGACGGCGTGATCGAACGGTGAACTCGTCTCCCGGCGCATCGTCCGACGATGTGCCGGGAGGAGATTCGTCTGGTTTCCGGGCGCGGGGAACGATCAACTCAATTGAGCGACGGCCGCTGCGCCGATTTTGTGATCGGTGATCGAGGAGACCGCGCCGGATACTCCCAGCGCACCGACAACCGTTCCACGGACCCGGATGACCACACCACCGCCATTGGGCACCAGCGCGTGCGCACCCGATCGTGGTGGTTCGCCGAACAGCGACTGTCCTTGCGGTGCGGAGGTCATGTGCACGGTGTCGAAACCCAGCGCAATGGCCGCGTCTGCTTTGTGTTTCGCGACATCGTTCGCCTGCGGGGGCGCACCGTCCATACGCGCACTGGCCACCAGACTCCCGCCGGCTTCCACGACGGCAAGGCAGACGGACTCGCCGAGTTCGGTCGCCGCCTTACGAGCCGCAGCAATCACCGAGCCGGCCTGATCGAGCGATATCGCCATAGGAGCATTGTCTCCTGAGGGCATTCGAGATAGCGTCCTCCGCTACGGCTCTTCAACTTGCTCGTGACGGTCGCTCGCGTTCTGCGCGCCGAAGCAGATTCCGACCTCAAGGACCGAGAATGGCGCGGATCTGGTTCGTGGCTCGTCGCGCGATCTCCTCGTCGACGATCGCGACCGGTTCGTCGGCCCCGGCGAACCACTGCGGGCCGACGGTGAACGGTGCGCCGGTGAGGGCGACGCCGACCGGGCCGAGTTCGCAGATGATGGCGTCGCCGGACAGCGGGTCGGAGACCACTTCGACGATGATGTACTGCCGCCGGATCCGGTTGTAATCGTCGGAGCTGACGATCAGGCACAGCATTCCGCCGGGCAGCACCGAACCCGACGGGGCGTGCCAGACCTCGCCGAATCGGGGAGCGGCCATCAGCCGGCCGCGCGGCGCTGGGCGATGAGGCCCGCGGTCAGCGTGGTCGCGTGGTCCGGGGTGTATCCGGCGGCGTTCAGCGTGGCGCTGTCGGCGGCGATGCGGCGGCGCAGGTCATCGCGGCGCACCAGCTGGGCAAGGTAGGCGGAGCGGTCCAAGCCTTCCTCCTCCGCGCGGCGGACCAGGATTTCCAGGGTCTCGTCATCGAACGATACCGATGTCTTCCGTCCAGCCATACCGCCGAGCGTACCGCTGACAGCGGTAGATGTCTCCGGCCGTGTGATGGTCACCGCGCCGGTTCGACTTGACCTCAACCGTCCTCGAGGTTCAACAATCCGGAGAATGAGCATTCTGTTCCACAACACCATGCGGATCACCGACGGTCATCTCGAGCAGTTCACGACGGCTGTGCAGCGGGCGGTGGCGTTCGTCGAGGAGCATGGCCCACAGCTGATGGTGCAGGTCTTTGTCGACGAAGAACGCGGCCTGGCCCATAGTTTCCAGCTCTATCCCGACTCCCCAGCCGTACTCGCGCATTGGAAGATGTCCGATCCCTACATCCAGGACGTCATGGCGCACTGCAGTGTCCAGTCGTTCGAGACCTACGGCGAGATGTCCGACGAGGTCCTCGCCGGGCTGCGTTCGGGACCGGCCGGCGAGGCGCCGGTACGGCCGATGCTCACCGGCTTCATCCGGTTCTGAATATCCGCACGGCTGGTCCACTACCTCGGCGCGGGCACAGCCGGCCTGCGGGCCGACCCGGACCGCTTTCGGGACTCCAGCGTGTCGGCGCGAGGATCGCCATCCCCGCCTGGAGCCACCGCTCTGCTGACCGCTGCGCGCGGCTCGGGTCCGGCGCCGGTCCCCGACGCCGTGGGCGGTGGCTCGAAGGTGGGGCGCCCGCTGTCTCCAGGGGCGGTCGACGCCGAATTCGACCAGTTCGCCGTAGGTTTCGGGTCGCACAGGGCTGAGCGCGAGGTCGAGCAGCGCTTTCGCTGCCTGGGCGAGGCTGTGCGCCTGGTTCATATCGTCGAACCGATACTCGCCGCCGGATGGTTCGGTGCCGATCAAGGCCAGTCGTAGCGCCAGATGAGTGTTTCGGACAAGAATCTGATCTTCTTGCCCATGTTGACGCTCACAGCGGATCCGTAGATTCAGCGTTCGAACAAACACGCACCGAACGGAGTTCGATATGGAGATCGCCCCCGGCGGCGTCAACGGCCGCACAGGCGGCCGCCGCACTGCAGAATCGGTTCGACCGGGTATCCGGCCGGTCCTCGCCGGACCGGACGGCGACCGACCGAGGTCGATCGCCGCAGACACCGGCTCCGAGATCGGAATCGCCGTGCGCGACGACCGCGAGGGCTCGGGTCGATGAGCCTGCGGAATATGCGAACTGCCGTGCTGTCGGCAGTGGCGGCGTCGCTCCTGGCCGTCACGGGCACAGCACTGTATGCCGGCGACCGATCGCAGCAGCGCGAGATATGGCTCGACGGTTGGTCCGCCGCGCAGATGGCCGCCGCCGATGTGGCGGGGGCCAACTGGTCTACGAAAGGCTTTGTCGACCAGACCATCCGGCAGACCGTGCGCCCAACCCTCGCAGGCGAATCCGTCCGGATCACGCTGTCCAATCTCTTCGGCGATCGCCCGTTGCGGATAGCGGCGGGCACGATCGCGCGCAGCGCTGAAGGGGCGGCGGTGCATCCGGGCACCGTGCGGCCACTCACCTTCGGCGGTGCGCAGGGCGCGGTGATCCCGCGCGGCGCCGAGTTCACCTCCGACGCCACCGATTTCCCGGTCACCGCGCGACAGTCGATTACCGTGACCCTCTATCTGAGCGAGGTAACCGGGCCGGCCACCTTCCACTTCCTCGGCAACGCCACCTCATACCGCGCGGACGGCGATCACAGCGCCGATACCCCCGGTGCGGCATTCACCGAGTCCGACGACTCCTGGTACTACCTGGCCGACGTCGAAGTCCGGGGCGCACCGAATCGCGACGGTGTGGTTGCCTTCGGCGATTCCATCACCGACGGCGCGGGCGCCGGCACCGACGCGGACAACCGATACCCCGATGCTCTGGCCGATCGCCTCGCCGACGACGCGCCCCGAGCCGTGCTCAACACCGGAATCGGCGGAAACCGGATCGTGTCGGACTCGGATTACCTGGGCCAACGCGCGGCCACCCGATTCCGCCGAGATGTGCTCGACAAGAACGGAATCGGCACCGTGATCCTGCTCTCGGGCATCAACGACATCGGGGCCAGTGAACTCCCCGAGCTGTGGCTGCGACCGAATCCCGAGGTCTCCGCCGAGCAGCTGATCGCCGAATATCGGCTCCTCATCCACATGGCACGTGCGGACGGTCTGCGCATCATCGGCGGCACCCTGCTTCCTTATCGCGGAGCCCCGTACTACAGCGAACGCGGCGAACGGGTCCGGGACGCGGTCAACTCCTGGATACGAAGCTCCGGCGAATTCGACGCCGTCATCGACTTCGAGCGCGCTCTCGCGAACCCCTCGGACCCGGACGTCCTCGCCGCGCCGTTCGACAGCGGAGACCACCTGCATCCCAATCCCACCGGGTATTCGGTAATGGCCGACGCCGCCGCGCGCGTCCTGAACGAGACGGACGACTAAGGCGCCTCTCCCGATGGGCGCCAAACCGCCCATCGGGTGAGAGCGGAATCAGTTCGTCGGCTCCCGGGGCTCGTCATCCGGGGCGGCGAGTTCCGGTGCGACTTCCCGGGTCGCCATTCCACCGTGGCGGCCCTGATCGGTCGGGCCCGGTGCGACGCCCTTCGGCCGCTCTGTGTCCTTTTCGTCTTCGTCGGGGTCTTGTGCGCGTGGCATGGCAGCCCTCCTCGGTTGTCGGATCGACCTACCCGCCTGGACCTGTTTCAATCCCGGGCCGCCACGCTTTGCCGAATAGACCAGAACCGCCGTTTACTTTCAGCTATCGTTCGATGGCAGAGCAACCGCTCGACGGGAGACCAGGGATGCCGGCGCGGCCGTGAGTCCGGGAGCCCGTGCAAGCCGAGCGGTCGAGCATCGACCGCTCTGTTCCACCGAGGAGCCGCATGTACCCCGGCGCACACGTCGACCGATTCCCCGAAAAACCAGCGGTTGTTCTCGCCGAAAGCGGCGAAGTGCTGACCTACCGGGAACTGGAGGAGAATTCGGTTCGGCTCGCCCGGCACCTGCACGACGCGGGGCTGCGCAAGGGCGATCACGTCGCGCTGCTGTCGGGAAACGACCCGAAGGTCTACGAGGTCTACTGGGCGGCGTTGCGAACCGGGCTTTACATCACCGCGGTCAACCGGCACCTGTCGCCGAGCGAGATCAGCTACATCGTGAACGACTGCGCAGCGCGGGCATTGATCGTGTCGGCCGGTCTCGCCGACGCCGCTGAGCAGATCGTCGCGCAAACCCCGGCGGTCGACATCCGGCTGGCCTTCGGCGGCCACGTGCCGGGATACAAGTCCTACGAGGACGCCCAGGCGGCAGCGTCGCCCGAACCTCTGCCGGATCAGCCGCGCGGTGCGGACATGCTCTACTCCTCCGGTACCACCGGACGCCCCAAGGGCATCGAGCAGCCGCTGCCGGATCGGCAGGTGGGCGACGCACCCGGCGACACCTACACCGCGATCTTCGGCCCGCTCTACGGATTCGACACCGAGACCGTCTACCTGTCTCCCGCCCCGCTCTATCACGCCGCGCCGCTGCGCTTCGGCGGCGTGGTCCACGCCCTCGGCGGAACGCTCGTGGTGATGGAGAAGTTCGACGCCGAACAGGCACTGGCCGCGATCGAGCGCTACCGCGTGACGCACAGCCAGTGGGTACCGACCATGTTCGTCCGGATGCTGAAACTCGACGAGGCCGTCCGCGCCCGCTACGACGTGTCCAGCCTGCGGGTCGCCGTGCACGCGGCCGCCCCGTGCCCCGTCGACGTGAAACGGGCGATGATCGACTGGTGGGGCCCGATCCTGCACGAGTACTACGCCTCGACCGAGGCCAACGGGGCGACCTTCATCGACAGCGACCAGTGGTTGCGCAAGCCGGGCTCGGTCGGCAAGGCCGGTCTGGGAACCATCCGGGTCTGCGGCGACGACGGCGCGGAACTTCCCACGGGCGAGATCGGCACCATCTACTTCGAACGCGACGAGGTTCCCTTCGCCTATCACAACGATCCCGCGAAGACGGCCGACGCGATTCACCCCGGCCACCCGACCTGGACCACCACCGGCGACATCGGCTACGTCGACGAAGAGGGCTACCTGTTCCTCACCGACCGGAAGGCCTTCATGATCATCTCCGGTGGCGTGAACATCTATCCGCAGGAGGTCGAGGACGCGCTCGCCCTGCATCCGAAGGTGCTGGACGTGGCCGTGATCGGCGTGCCCGACGAGGAGATGGGCGAATCGGTCAAGGCCGTCGTCCAGCCCGCGCCGGGCGCCGAGCCCGGCCCCGCGCTCGCCGCGGAGCTGCGTGGCTACCTGCGCGATCGCATCGCGCACTACAAGGTGCCCAGGAGTTTCGACTTCGCCGACGACCTGCCGCGAACCCCCACCGGCAAGCTGGTCAAGGGCAAACTCCGCCAACGTTACGTGTGACCGCGAGGTCGGCGGCGGCTGTGCTCGAGCGGGCTAGGCGACCAGGGTGAGGTGAGCGGCTGCGACCTGACCGGTATCGGCCGCTCGCCTCATCAGGCGGGCGATGGCGCCGGCCACCTGGCCGGGCTGCTCGAGGATCACCGAGTGACCGGCGCCGTCGACCATCACGAAGTCGGAGTACTCGACGGCCGCGGCCATGGCGACGGAATGCGACGGCGGCGTCATCAGGTCACCGGAGCCGCACAGCACCAGCGTGGGGATCCGCGAGAGAACCTCGAGTGCGTCGGTCCGGTCGTAGACCATGAATTCGCTCAGGAAGGCCGCCATCGTGACGATCGGCGTCTCGTTGCGCATCGCGTTGGCCAGCGCCAGCACCCGCGAGCTGACCTTGCGATCGCCGAATTCCGCCGTACGGATGACCGGGGCGAAGAGTCTGCAGGCCACGAGCTTCGCGTGGTGCATCAGGCCCGGAGCACGACGCACCGCCGCTTGGAAGGCGGAAACGACCGGATTGCGCAGAAGGCGGCCGAAGCCCGCGTCGGCGAGCCCGCTCGCGGCCGTCGCGAGGAGTGCGACGCCGACGACGCGAGTGCCGATCTCGTGCGGATGCCGAGCGGCGTAGGTCAGCACGGTCATGCCGCCCATCGAGTGGCCGACGAGGACGACCGGTCCGGTGGGGGCGACCGCGTCGAGCACGTCGCGCAGGTCGCGGCCCAGCTGCTCGAGGTTGTAGGTTCGCCGGGACGCCGCCGCGGAGTCGCCGTGGCCGCGGTGGTCGTAGCAGACCACCCTGGCGCCCGGGTATCGGCGCAGCAGCGCGTCGCGCACGTAGGTCCAGGACTCGGTGCGCAGGCAGTGGCCGTGCAAGAGGACGACGGTGAGGTCGGCATCGCGCGGACCGTATTCGCGAACCGCGAGAGCGACGCCGTCTTCGGTCGATACCGTGGCACGCCGTTCCGCCACGGTGGGGATGGTGGTGAGGATCGACATGAGCGGCTCCGGATCGCTGGCGGTGATGTGTTCAACCTTCCGCCTTGTTCGCCACCGGCAGCAGGCCCCCGAGAGTGTGGGTCCTTTCCCCAAGGTGGAGCCGATCACCACCTAGGGTGGCGGTGTGGGCTCGTGCGCCGGATCGACCCCGAGCACACCGAGGGCGAAATCGCCGTACTGCGTGGCCACTTCCTCGGGTGTCGCCGGGCCGGATTCGCGGAACCACTGTGGGATGCCGGTGCACATGGTGGCTATGGCTCGCCCCGCGGCGCGGGTGTTGTGGGTGGCGACGCGGCCCTCGGAGCTTGCCTCCGCGATCGCGTCGTCGAGGATGGCCTGGATACCGCGGCGGGAGCGAGCGATGCGCGCGCGTTCGCCCGGGGAGAGGCTGCGCATCTCGCTGGCGCCGATGAAACCGAGCTCGCGGCGGTGGGTGTGGAACAGGGCCAAGGCTTCGACGATCAGGCGCACCCGGTGGATGCTGTCGCGGCCCTCGGCGCGGGCGGCCCGCACTCGCCAGTGCAGTTCGTCCATGGTCAGGTCGAGGATGCGGACCAGCAGGTCGTGTTTGTCGCGGTAGTGGTGGTAGAGGCCGGGCACGCTGGTGCCCGCCCGCCGGGCGAGGGCGCGCACGGTCGTGCCGTGATAGCCGATCTCGACGAAAGAGGCGATGGCGGCGGCCAGCACCGGATCCACATGCAACGGATCGAACGCGCGCCAGCCGCCCTGCGCACCGGGGGTGTCGGCCGGGCGAGAGATCGGCCCGGCCGGGGAAGAAGTGGCGCCGAGCAACTGGGCAACGGGCACGCCGAGGACATCGGACAGGCGGATGAGCCGCGCGATCGAGATTCCGGTCTTTCCGGTCTCCACGGCGCTGAGGGTCGCGGGGCTCACCTCGAGCCGCCGGGCCACTTCGCGCAGCGACAGTCCGGTCGCCCGGCGCGCACGGCGGATCGCCGCGTGGGGTGCGGCGTCCTCGGCCTCATTTCGCATAGCGTTCAGAATAACTGAACAACGCGTGACCGCAGCTTGCCGAAGAGTATCGACTACATTCGCGCCTTTGACACCCACCGAGCCCAGTGGGACAGTGTTCAGATGGAGCGATCGTTCGGTCACACGAACAGGCTCCGGATATCGAGGAGGAATACGCGATGCCGATCGATCTGACCTATTCCGAGGAAGTCCGGGCGCTGACCGACCGCACCCGCGCATTCGTGCGGGAGACGGTGCTGCCGATCGAGGACGAATACCACGGCGATATCACCGCCGCGGGCGGCGACGGGCTGCGCGCCGCGCTGAACAAGCAGGCGCGCGATGCCGGAGTCTTCGCGCCGCACGCACCCGTGGAGTACGGCGGTCACGGACTGTCGATGTCGGATCGCGCGCCGGTATTCGAGGAGGCGGGTTACTCGCTGTTCGGGCCGACGGCGCTCAATATCGCGGCGCCGGACGAGGGCAACGTCCACATGCTCGCCCACATCGCCGATCCGGAGCAGAAGTCCCGCTATCTGGAGCCGCTCGCCCGCGGCGAGGTGCGTTCGGCCTTCGCGATGACCGAGCCCGCGCCCGGCGCCGGCTCCGATCCGGCGGCGCTGGCCACCCGCGCCAGCCAGGTGGACGGCGGCTGGCGGATCAACGGCCACAAGCACTTCATCACCGGCGCCGAGGGGGCGGGCTTCTTCATCGTGATGGCCCGAACCTCCGGCGAACCGGGGCAGCGCGGCGGCGCGACCATGTTCCTGGCGCCCGCCGACACGCCCGGCCTGCGCGTGGGCAGGCACATCACCACGCTGGACCGGGCCATGATCGGCGGCCACTGCGAGGTCTTCTTCGAAGACATGTTCGTCCCCGACGAGGCGGTGCTCGGCGCCGTCGATCGCGGTTTCGAATACGCCCAGGTCCGGCTGGGCCCGGCCCGGATGACGCACGTCATGCGGTGGCTGGGCGCGGCGCGGCGCGGACACGACATCGCCGTCGAGCGGGTCGCTCAGCGCGAAGGCTTCGGGGCGCGCATCGGCGATCTCGGCATGGCGCAGAAGATGATCGCCGACAACGAGATCGACATCGCCGCCACCCGGGCGCTACTGGTGCGCGCCTGCTGGGAACTGGACAACGGGGAGCACGCGGGCAACGCCACGTCCATCGCGAAGACATTCGCCGCCGAGGCGATCTTCCGCATCGTCGACCGCAGCATCCAGCTGTGCGGCGGACTCGGCGTCTCCGACGACCTCCCGCTGGCGCGCCTTTCTCGTGAAGTGCGGCCGTTCCGCATCTACGACGGCCCCTCCGAGGTGCACCGCTGGGCCATCGCCAAGCGTGCGGTGAGCGCCGCCCGCCGCGCGGCCCGGGACTGACCGCCCTCGGCCTTCGTGCCCCCGTCCCGGCCTCGCCGTCGCCGGTATTCGGCACGCGAGTCGGGAGGGGGCCCCTTCGTTGTCGAAGCCGGTCGGTCCACGATGGTGATGAGGGAAAGGAGAGTCGTATGTCAGCGCATGATCGCCAATACCTCATCCTTTTGGATCCGGGAAACCTCGGCGGCGACGCCGTTCGGACCGAGTTCTTCGAATGGCTGCGGACAACCGACGGCAGAGTCGTCCAGGACGGCGGCGCCAATCGAGTAGTCATCACTTCGGCGCCGGAGGTCGCCGAACGGCTCACGGGCCTCGAGTACGTGCTCGCCGTCGAGCCGTACGCCTAGCCGCGCCTCGCGGGCCGTGGCAGCGGCCGGCGATGACGATCCGCCGCCGCCAGCGGAGCTGACGGCGGCGGTGTCGGCAGCCCGGCGAACCGGGCGGGTGGATTACCGTCCGTGCTGATGCGCGGACTGGCGGGCCTCGTCGACGTCGGCCTCGGCCCTGGCCTTCTCGGCCGCGGCTTCCTTACCGGCCGCCTCGCGCTGCGATTCCGCCTTGTCCTGCTGCGCGCGGCCCTCGTCCTTCAGGCCCTCTTTACCGGTGAGGGTACCGGCCGCTTCCTTCACCTTGCCCTTGGCATCTTCGACGACGCCCTCGACGCCTTCCCGGGCACCGCTTCCATGTTCAGCCACAATAACCTCCTGGAATATCGGAACAAGCTGACATCTCGCGCATACCCGGGAGACCGGCCTCGAACCGTCTCCGGCGAGAAAGTTCGGATCCGGGGCTTCAGCGCAGCGGGGTGCTCTCGCTCGGTCCCTGCCGATACCGCGTCATCGTGAGCCGCTGCTCACGGTCGTTGTACTCCGGGATCGGCAGCGGGAACCAGTAGCTGCCATCGAGCCAGGCCTGACCCAGCAGGGGCACCGGCTTCTGCAGGATATTGACGCCCTTGCCGTGCGGCGGGCTCTCGAACGCTCCGACCGGCGCGCCGTCGATGAAGAACTCCACGCGTTCCTCGGTGAGACGCACGGCGTAGGCGTGATCGTCCGACAGCAGTGCCGGGTCCAGCGGCGTGATCTGCGGGACCAGCTCGCCGCCCCGTTTGACCATCAGGAAGAAGCCGCGGGGCAGGTCCTGACCGAGGACGTTGAAGATCGGCCGGGTGAGTTCGCTTGCGTCGCCGAGGAATCCGTGCGAACCGTTGTACATGAACCAGGCGATCTCGAGTCCGAGTGGATCGATCGAGCGGTTCGAGACGCCCCAGCCCGCGGTGCCGTTGTGGGTCGTCAGGTCGGGCGCGCCCTTGATGTCGATGGTCATCGTCTGGCCTGGTTCGAACACCGGCTTGGCGAGGACCTCGGAGTTGTTGTAGGGGAACAGGCCATCACGTGTCGGCGGGTTGACGAAGGTCACGCCCCCGGGGCCGTAGCCGGTGGACGAATACCCGACGTTCGTGTTGCACCAGTCCCCCACCGGCGCGGACGCGAAGTTCTCGTCCATCGCCCTGGTCGGCCGCGGTTCGCCGGTGCCGATGTAGCCGGCGAAGGCATTGATGTTCAGCACCGCGCAGTTGGGTAAGCCGTCGTCGGCGCCCGGAACCTGGATATTCGGATCGGCCACTGCCCCCACCGTTGCCATCACCGTGCAGAGCACCGCGCTGGTTACTCCCGCCGCCGTCCTGATCGTTTTCCGGCCGTGTCCATTGCCCACTGATCTTCTCCCGATATGAGTCGATGAGATGTTGCGATGAAAAATGTATCAACATCTCATCGTGTCGTGCTGTCGTCCTCCTCACGCACCGCCGCGCGTTTAGAGCCCGATTTCCCTGTTACGCAGCTCGATTCGCGCCCGCGCCCGCCGCGCGCCTTCCCCCGGAGGCAGCCAGATTGATAAGATAAGTCTCAAAACATCTCATTGCCACAACGTCCGTGGCCTGCGGAAGCGAGTAGTCCGATGCCGTGCTGTCTCCTTGCCGGTTACCTCGTCGCCGGTGTTCGCCGGCTCCGGCATCGGCTGCGGGGCCGATCCGAGCACCCCGGGGAATTCCACAGCGTGGAATTCCCGCCCACCGCCTATCGCGTCGGCCCGGCAGCCGTCCCCGCTTCCGGCGCGGCACGGCACGAGGCCGCGGCATGACCAGCGCACCGGCCGCACACACCCTGCCTCCGGTCACCGAGTCGAACGAGGACGATCTGGCGGCCCAGCGCTTCGTCCTCGACCTCGCCCTGCAACCTCTCGACCGGTTCGACGGTTTCGACCGCATCGAGCAGATCGGGGGCAGCGCACTGCGATACCAGCTGAACTTCATCACCTACGCGCTCGCGATGGCGCAATACACGAGGACGCCTGCCTTCACCGGTTACCTCGCCGAAGCGCAGCGCAACGCCATCCTCAAGATGTGCGACAAGCGGGTGTGGGGATATTGGGCGACCGAGAGCCTGATCGGCTACGCCCGCAGGGAAACCGATCCGATGCGGCATGCGAATGTCATGTACACCGGCTATTTCGGCGTCATGATCGGTCTCTACGAAACGCTCAACGCCGATCCGAGCTTCGACCGGCCCGGCTCGTTGACGCTGCGATGGAGTCCGAGCCGGGTACACGAGTACGACTTCGCCCGGCTCAGCCGCGCGCTCCGGCGAAATATGCTCGCACGCAAGAACTGTCCGCAGTACGCCTGCGAACCCCACCTGATCTATCCGATCTGCAATGTCTTCGCCTACAACACTTTGGTGATGCACGACCGCCTGCACGGCACCGCGCTCACCGGCGATCTGGTCGACCGGATCCGGCACAGCTATCTGCACGACGGATGGCGTCTGCGCAACGGCCGCTTCATCCCGGGCAGGCTCGGCCCGTCGATCACCATCAGCAGGCCGGTGCTCGGCTACGACGCCGGCATGGTCGCCTGGCTCAACGCGAAGATGCCCGATCTCGCGCGCGGCACCTGGACCACCCTGCGGGACAGATTCATCGACTTCGACGGGCACGACGTACGGCTGCGCGGCCGTTCGCGCGCACGCGTCGACCTCGGCAACTACAACGTGGTCAACGGTGACGGGATGACGCGGATCTTCGTGGCCACCGCCGCGGCGGAGATGGGCGAGACCGACCTCGCCGCCGCCCTCGTCCGCTCCATGCACGACCGGTATCGAGTCGTGGAACGCAACGGCGCCCGCCGCTTCGCCGGAGTCTCGACGGTGACCAACGCCCACCACGCGCTCGCCCGGTTCAACCGGCCCGACGGATTGCGGGACCTCATCCTCGGTACGGTGCCGCCGGAGTGGCGGACCGGCCCGATCCTCGGCGTCGCGCCTTATCCGGATGTCCTGGTCGCCAAGGCGGTCACCGACGGCAGCGCACTCGAGCTGGTGCTCCGACCCGGCAGCGGGGCGAAACGAGTGCGGCTGGGGCTGCAGCGGCTGATCCCGCACCGCGGTTACCGCCTCGTCGGCGCGACCGAGTCGATGCTGGTCGCCGACGAAAACGGCGACGGGCTCATCGAGGTCGACCTGGGCGGGCGGCGCGACGTGCGCGTCACTCCGGCGTAGATCGCGTGCACCACTCCGGCCTGCCGCCCGCGGTGAACTGGGCGATGATCGTCCTGTGCGTCGGCGGCGCGGCGGTAGCGGCCGCCGGCTTTCTCGGTTCACGCACCGCGGCGCGACGACTCGACCGGTATGGCGGACAGGGCTCGGAACTCTTCCACTTGGTCATGCTCGCCGCCATGGCCGTGATGGGGAACCAGTGGAGCGAGGCGCTCTCGGCCACGCGCTGGCGCCAACTGTTCGGCGCCCTCGCCATCGCGTCGCTGTTGTGGCTGATCGCCGGCACACGCGGCCGTCCCGGCGAGCGCGAGCATCGGATCGGCGCCGCCCTCTATCACTGTGTCGCGGCGCTCTCGATGGTCTACGCGACTCTCGGGTCCCCCACTGCCGCCTCAGGGCACGCCCACCATGCGGCCACCGACCACACGGCGGATCTGCCGTGCCCGATGCTCGGCTGGCTTCTCGCGGGCGTGTTCCTCCTCGACGCGCTGGTCGCGGCGGCGGCCGTGATCCGCCCGCCCGGCGGCGTCGAGTCGACCCGCCGCCGCCTCGTTGTCACGGTGTTCCCGCATCTGGCCATGGACATCGCGATGACGGCGATGCTCGTCGCAAGCCTGGCGTAACTCTGAACCTCGGGAGTCGCCCGGATCGCCGATAGAAAAGTTCGATCGCGCGCTGGATCCGACTCTCCTCTGGTGGCGCCGAAGCTCCGCGTGTGTCTGAATATTTTCTGCCACAAGCGGTTTGGAGATATTCATACGATGCGCTGACACGCACGAAACAACCAGGGGACGATGAGCCAGCCCACGAAAAGCCCGACCGCCGCGGTCCGCGACTTCGTGTCCGCCTGCCAGACGCTGACCAGCCTGATCGAGCTCGCCGGACACCCCGCGACCTCCCCACGCCTTCGGGTGACCTTGGCCGAGTACTGCCGCGCTCACGCCAAGGCCGATCCCGGGTTGGCGGCGAGCTTGTCCTTGTGGAAGCGGCGCCGTGCTTCCCTGACGCCGAACGACCACGAGGCGATCGGACACGTCCTCGTCCGGGACGGCGCCATCCTGCGCGCGGTCAGCCACTGATCGCGGCCGAAGCGCCGCTCAGCGATTCCCGGCTCGAGCGCCGGGCTGGTCATGCCTTTTCATCGACGCCGCCCGCCGCCGACAATGTCAGCTCCACGGGTTCGGACGGCTGACCGGGACGGAACACGCAGCGGGTACAGGTGTAGATCGTGGGCATGCATTCGTTGCAGTGCACGCAGGCCGACCGGGTGGAAGCGTCGGATCGGATGCGATGCAAGAGGTTCGGCTCCCGCAGCAGCGCACGGCCCATCGCGACGAACTCGAAGCCTTCCGCCATCGCGAGCCGCATGGTGTCCAGCTCGGTGATGCCGCCGAGCAGGATCAGCGGCATCGACAGTTCCCGCCGGAAGTGGCGCGCGCGCTCGAGCAGATACGCCTCCCGGTACGGATACTCCTTCAGGAATGCCTTGCCCACCAGACGAAAACCCCAGCGCGCCGGTACCGGAAGAACGTCGGCGAACGACTTCAGCGGTGCGTCGCCATGGAACAGCAGCATCGGGTTGAGCAGTGAACTGCCCGCCGT
This sequence comes from Nocardia abscessus, assembly GCF_015477775.1. Lineage (GTDB taxonomy): Bacteria > Actinomycetota > Actinomycetes > Mycobacteriales > Mycobacteriaceae > Nocardia > Nocardia abscessus_A. The sequence continues at coordinate 242,187 of NZ_JADLQO010000002.1, forward strand.
CAGCTCCAGCGCGTCCAGCGTGCCGTCGGCTTCCAACCAGGCGGCGACCTGCACCGACTCGGGCACCGTGAGCCCGCCGCGCACGCCGTCTTCCATGTTCAGCTTGGCGGTCACGGCCAGACGGCCACCCACGGCTCGCCGCACGGCCGCGGCAATCTCCCGCGCCAACCGTGCCCGGTTGGCCAGGGTGCCGCCGAACCGGTCTTTGCGGCGGTTAAGTTTGGGGCTCAGAAACGAGCTGACCAGGTAGTTGTGCCCGAAGTGGATCTCGACCGCATCGAAGCCGGCCTGTTCGGCCAGCTTCGCCGCGTCGGCATGGGCGGCCACGAGTTCGCGGATCCCGTTCTCGTCGGGAGTTCGCATCATGCGCATCGAGAGCGGGCTGAGCATCCGGCTCGGTGCGAGCGCCGGAGCCCGGTTGGAGGCCGCGTTGGCCACCGGGCCGGCATGACCGATCTGCGCACTCACCGCGGCGCCCTCCCGGTGGACCGCGTCGGTGAGTCTGCGCAGTCCCGGCACGGCATCGGGGCGCATCCAGATCTGATGCCGGTCGGTCCGGCCGCCGGGAGCGACCGCGCAGTACGCCACGGTCGTCATCCCGACGCCACCGGCGGCGACCTCGCGATGGAACTCGATCAGTTCGTCGGTCACCAGAGCGTCCGGCGTGCGGCCTTCGAATGTCGCGGCTTTGATCACCCGGTTGCGAAGGGTGATCGGCCCGAGCTGGGCCGGTGCGAATACGTCGTTCATCGTTTCTCTCCTGTCGGCGCGGTCAAGCCGGCCACCACGAAATCCCGGAGGGTGGCCACCGCCTCCTGCGACATCTCTCGTTGCTCCGCACTCCCGAATCGCATGATGACGAGGTCGAACGCCAACATCCACCGCCGCCGGCTCTCGCGTTCGCTCACCCCGGGCAAGAGGCTCACCCACGAATTGATCAGGAACCAGGGCTGACGCCATTCGGTCACATGCCTGCCGAGGACGAATTGCGCCAGCAACCGCAGGTGCAACCGACCCATCGGATCGGCCGACAACGCGACGAAGGGCTCGATCACCGCATCCACCACTTCGGTGATGGAGCCGCGCCCGCCGGTGACAGCGGACAGCCTGCTCTCCCACACGGGCCCCAGCCGCTCCTCGAGCAGCGCCGCGACAAGGGCGTCCTTCGACCCGAAGTGATAGTGCACCGCCGCCGGATTCGCGTTCGCCTCGGCGCAGATCCCGCGCACCGACACCTCGTCGTAGCGCCCCTCGAGCAGCAGCCGTTCGGCAGCCGTCAGCAGACGATCACGGGTGGTCGTGGAGTCGGAGACCTGTTTCGGCATGCGCTCAGTCAACCACGTTCCCATCAATGGTTCAATCATTGATTGAACCATTGATGGTGCATATAACCTACCGCTGCCGAGACGTCTCAGCGGCTGTCCTCGTCAGCGAAGGGCACCGGACAACAGGGGCTTTCGCTGCAGGCGATCAGGTCGTCACATCCGGCCGCGAGCGCGGCCCGCAGGGTGTCGCGCACCGCGGTCAATTCGGCGAGTTTCGCGTCCACCTCGGCCAGTTTGGCCGCCGCGCGCGCCTGCAACCCGGCATCGGCCCGGCGGCGGCCCCTCCGGGTGGCGGCGAGCAGATCGGCGATCTCGTCCAAGGTGAAGCCCAGCCGCTGGGCGGCCTTGATCACGCGCAGCATGGTGAGCGCCCGCTCCGGATACAGGCGATGACCGCCCGGGGACCGGTCCGGTTCGGCGAGAATTCCTCGTCGCTCGTAGTAGCGCAGCGTCTGGATATTCACTCCGGCAGCCGCGGCCAGCTCACCGGTGCGCAGTTCGGTCATCGGTATTCGCCGCCGATCGAGATGCTCACTCGGCGGGCGAACGCGTCCGAGACGTCGACCTGCGTGCCGGAAATCTCGATGGGCGGCACCGGCCCGGGCTCGGCGAAGAACCACCCGAAGATCGCGGCCCGCCCTGCCCGCCGGGCGGCGGGCGGGGCGCACGTCTCCGGCATCCGATCGGCGGAGAAGGCATCGTTGGTCATGACGCCACGGTAAGCCGGTACCCAGGTACCGGATGCAACCTTCGGAGTCGTTAACCGGATCACGGACGCGGCAGGCGTCTGCCCAGCCGCGATCTTTCGAGTCAGGAATTACCCGCGATGATCACCTCGGGGATGCCGGTGCCCAACGGGACTGCCCGGCACACCGGAGCCGGACTGCCCGGATCGAGGACGGTGAGCAGCAACTCCTGCACGAACGGGTCATACACCATGTGGAAGTGCCCGGTGAGATCGGCGGGACACAGGTCCTGCAGGGCGAGGTTCCGCGCGCCCGGCCCCCGCAGCGCGATGTTCTCGAACGGCTGGATCATCTCGTCGACGCGGCTGCCGATGGTCACGTACCGCACACCGGGCACCGTGTCGCCGCCCGCGTTGAGGGCGAGCATGATCGGCGACCCCTCGGCCTGCTGCACCGCGGCGAGCGAGGTCACCGCGGCGAATGCCTGCAACGCTCCGGGGATCGCCTGGGCGACCGGCACCAGCCCGTACATCACGCCGCCGTAACTGGGCGAAGCGAGGCCGACCCACTGGTCGACCTCGGGCGCACCGCCCAGCTTGTTGACGTAGTACCGGGTCACGTTCGCGCCCTGCGAGAACCCGACCAAGTCGACCTTGTCCGCCCGGGTCGCCGCGAGCACCTGATCGACGAACGCGCCGATCTGGTAGGCGCTGAGCACCAGATCCTCGGTGCCGTAGCTCTCCGCCCCGGGCTTGCCGCCGTAGTTCATCGCGAAAACGCAGAATCCGGCCGCGGTCAGTCGCGGCGCGATCCCTGACCAGTCGGAATAGGCCGAGGAATCGGTCCCGTGCGCGAGTACCACCGGATGGGGATGCGCGGCGCTCGGCACGCAGGTGAAATCATTGGTCCCGCTCGGAACCGCGTTCGGGTGACTCTTCTGATACCACGCGGCGGCCAGGTGATCGGATTGCGGCGGCGCGGCGTACGTCGGTACATCGGGCGGCCGGAAGCCGACGGGCTCGGCCGAGACCACGCCCGTGCCCAGCGCGGTGGCGCAGGCGACCACGAAGGCCAGCACAGCGCCACGCAAGTGTGAAATACCCCAGGCTCCCGACCCAGTCGACTGTCGCATATCACAATGATCGCTCCGATCGGCTCGAAATGCCCGCGCTATCGGGGTGTTTCGCCTCCCCTACTTCTCGGGGGTCTCATCCTCGGCGAGGATGCGGTAAAGGGACTTGCGGGTCTCGGTGAGCAACTCCGCCGCACGCGCCGCCTGCTGCGGGGTGCCCGCCGCCGCGACCTGGGCGACCGCGCCCATCAACTGCCCGACGAGCCCGCGCAGATCCATCGCCTGCGCCCCGACATCCTGCTGCACGTCCGCCCACGGATCGCCCAGTTCGTCCCGGTGCGCCGTGACATACTCGGTGCCGGTCTCGGTGAGCTTCGCGGTTTTACGTCCGGCCACCTTCTCGATGAGGACCAGGCCCTCGTCCTCCAACTGCGCCAGCGCCGGGTAGATCGATCCCGGGCTCGGCCGCCAGATGTCGTCGCTGCGTTCCCGGATCTGCTGGATCAGTTCGTATCCGTGCATGGGTCGCTCGGTGAGCAGCAGCAACACGGCCGCCCGGACGTCACCGCGCCTGCCGCGGCCGCCCCGGCCGCGGCCACGACCGAAGTGCGGACCGAAGCCGGGTCCGAAACCGGGGCCGAAGCCCGGCCCGAATTCTGGGCCGAAGCCGTGCCGTCCGCCCCGGCGGAAGCGCAGCCCGCGTTCGAAGCCCTCGTGACCGGGCTGTGGTCCACGACCACGCCGGCCGAATTCTCGTTGTTCTCGGTGTTCCATCTCGGCCTCCCAAGGCTCTCGTGTTCTTCTCACGTTATCGACGATATATCGGCAATGCATCTAATGCAAGGCCCGGTTCGATTGTCCGGACCCGCCGGGCGGTCAGCCCGCCAACGAGTCGATCCAGCGCGTCAGCCTCGCGCCCTCCGTGACCATGAGCTCCGGATCACGAAAAGTGTTGGTGAGCAGCGATATTCCCTGATAAGCAGCAACGTAGGCGACCGCGAGTTCCCGGGCGTCGGCACGTGCCATCGCAGCGAACTGCCGTTCGGCCCAGTTCACCAAAACGCGCATCACATCGGCCGCCGCACTGTCCAACCCGTCGCCCCGCTTGTCCAGTTCCGACGACAAGGTGCCGAACGGGCAGCCGTAACGCACGGTCTGGTCACGATCGGCGACCCACCCCGCGATGAGCGCTTTCAGTCGCTCCACGGGCGTGTCGTGCCGGTCGCTCGCCGCGATGACCGCCTCGAGGATGCGTGCGTGCGAACCGATCGCCGCCTCGATGAGCTGGTCTTTCGTCTTGAAGTAGTAGTAGACGTTGCCGACCGGAACATCCGCGTCGCGAGCGATGTCGGCGATCGTCGTCTTCTCCACGCCCTGTTGGTAGAACACCCGCACGGCGGCTTCGACCAACCGCTCCCGTTTGCCCGCCCTGGTCCCCGCTTGTGAGTCAGTCACACAACTAACTGTAGACAGCACTGCCACTACCGGCTAGATTGCATTTAGTCAGTCAACTAACTAAGGAGCAGTAATGATCGTGGTCACCGGAGCCACCGGAAATATCGGCGCACCGCTCGTGCGCTTGCTGGCGGACGCCGGCGAGGAGGTGACGGCCGTCGCCCGGCATGCGGATCTCTCACTGCCTGAGGCAGTCCGATCGGTCCGTGCCGATCTGGGCGAGCCCGAAAGCCTCTCCCCCGCCTTCGCGGGGGCCGACACACTGTTTCTCTTGATCACCGGCGAGCAGTTGGTGGCGGGCCCGGAACCCGAGCAGGTACTGAAGACCGCCGCCGCGGGGGGCATACGCCGAGTGGTCTTCGTGTCCTCGCAAGGCGTGGCGACGCGGCCCGACGCGGCGGGCTATGCCCGGCTCATCGCCTACGAGCTGGCGATCAGGGACTCCGGGATGGACTGGACCTTCCTTCGGCCTGCCGGGTTCTTCTCCAACACCTACGCGTGGACGGATTCGGTGCGCACGGAGCGTATGGTCGCCGCGCCGTTCGGCGACATCGGTCTCCCCTCGATCGATCCGGCCGACATCGCCGCCGTCGCGGCGACCACGTTGCGCGACGACCGGCACGCCGGACAGGTCTACACCCTGACCGGTCCCGAACTCGCCACGCCACGAGCGCAGGCCGACGCACTCGGAACGGCACTCGGCGAACCGCTGCGCTTCGTGGAACTGACTCGGGCACAGGCCCACTCGGCAATGGTCCGCTTCATGCCAGAGCCGGTGGTCGAGCATACGCTGACGATCCTCGGCGAGCCGACACCCGCCGAGCAGCTGATCAGCCCCGATGTGCCCCGCGTACTCGGGCGGCCCGCCACGAAGTACGCCGATTGGGCCGTCCGCAATCGAGCGGCCTTCGTCTGACGCTCGCGCACCGGGCGAGAGTCGCCCTTACAGGGCGGTCGCGGAAGGATCGCACCGGAAGCTCGCGCGTCCGCAGTGCTCGTCAGCCGATGTCGACCGGGTCGATCTGGACGCGGAGCGGGGCGTCGGAGCGGTGTGTGCTGCGGACCGCTTGGGCGGCGCGCAAGGCACGGGCGAGCGCCGCTCCGGAGCGGCGCTCGACCCGCAGCAGCAGACGTTCGACTTCGGCGGGCGAATCGCCGGAGGAGAAGGGCTTGCGGGCGCCGTCCGGCAGCGGCACCGGCCCGAGGCGGTCGACGGTATCGGGCAGGTCCGCCGCCGCGAGCAGTTCGGCAATGGTGTCGGCGGTGCCGTCGATCGCGGCGAGCCGGACCGCGGGCGGGAACCCGACCTCGGCGCGAGCCGCTACCTCGGCACGCGCCGCGCCCACCGGATCCCACCGGACCAGCGCCTGCACGGTGGGGATCGACGGCTCGGCCACCACGATGACCTGGCCGTGCGCACGGACCAGCGCCGCGGCCGCCATCCAGCGGCGCAGCGCGTCCTCGGCGGCCCGCAGGTCGGCACGACCGAGCAGTGCCCAGCCGTCGAGCAACAATGCGACGCCGTAACCGCCGGGTACCACCGGTTCGGCGCCGACCGTCGAGACCACCACTTGGGGGCCCGGCTCCACGGTGTTCAGCACCGCGCCGCCGCCGGAACCACGGATCGGCACGCCGGGAAAGGCGCGCCCCAGCTCCTCCGCCGTGCGCGCCGCACCGATCACCACGGCACGCAGCGCCCGCGACCCACAGGTGGTGCAGCGGAACGCGGCCTCGGTGATCCCGCACCAACGACAAGCGGGACTCTGCGCGGCCGCGCCGGATTCGGCCGCTCCCCGCGATCCGCGGGCCTCCGGCAGCGCGAGAGGCCCGTTGCAGTGCCTGCATCGGGCCGGAGTGCGGCATTTCCCGCACGCCAGCGCGGGAATGTAGCCGCGGCGCGGGACCTGCACCAGCACCGGCGCGCCCTCCTTCAGAGCGGCACGAGCGGCGGCGAAGGCGACGCCGGGAATCCGCACGGCGCGCGCTACCGGATCCCGTTCCAGAGCGACGTCGCTGTCGCCGGGGGCGCTGATCCGGGGCGCGGCCTTGCGCAGTACGGCGCGGTCGGCCACCAGATCGTGCGCCCAGCCGGAATCGACCACGGCCTGGATCTCGGCGGTGCGCGCGAAGCCGGCCGCGACGAACGCCGCGCCCGTCTCGTGGGCACGCAACATCGCGACCTCACGGGTGTGCGGATACGGCGCGCGTGGTTCGGCGTAGGTGTCGTCGCCGTCGTCCCAGAGCGCGATCAGGCCGAGGTTCACCGCCGGGGCGAACACCGCGCTGCGCGTGCCGACCACCACCCGCGCCGAACCGCGCAGCACCGCGAGCCAGCGGCGATATCTGGCGGCGGGCCCCAGACCGGCGGCGAGTCCGACGGCCGAATCCCCCACCAGCCGTACACATTCCGCCAGCACCCGGTCGAGATCACGTTGGTCGGGCACCATGAGGATCGCGCTGCGCCCTTGCCCGGCCACCACGGCGGCGAGTTCGGCCAGCCGCCGGGGCCAGTCCTCGCCGGGCAGCGCCTGCCAGGCCGCGCGAGCCCCTTTCCCCTGCGCGAGCGCACCCACGAACGCCGCGCCGTGCACATAGCGCTCCCAGGCCGCGATATCCATATCCAGAGCCGAGAGCTCCTGCGGGACCGGCGAGTCGCCACCGGCAGCCCGGTCCGCGGAGGCGGCGTCCGTGCCCTGCTCGGTGTCGATTCGTTCGCCGACCGGGCGTGATGCCCCCGGCTCCGAGGGCAACCCGGCATCGGGCTCGTCGCTGCCGGGTGCCGAAGGGTGCGGCTGCCCGTTCGCCGGGCTCGCACTCGATTCCCCTGCTCGAATGCCTCCGCCATCCGGCGTCTGCGACTGCCGACTCACCGGATTCGCAGCCCTCATGGCCCGCGCTCCGGCGGCTCCGTGATCCGGCGTCTGCGGCTGCCCGCTCACCGAGCTATCACTGGATTCCCCGGCTCCACCGGCCCCGCCATCCGGCGCGTGCGGCTGCCCACTCAACGGGCTGTCACTCGGTTCCCTCGCTCCGGCGGCTTGGTGATCCGGCGCGCGCTGCCCACTCACCGAGCTATCACTGGGTTCCCTCGGTCCAGCGGTTTCGTGATTCGGCGCGCGCTGCCCACTCACCGGGCTGTCACTGAGTTCCCCGGCTCCAGCGACTCCGTCGTTCGTCGGCACTCGTGGACCGCCGACCACCGCCGACTCGGTTTCCGTAGCAGGGGAATCCGAGAGTCGAGAATCGAGAGACGTTGAATCGCCGTCGTGTTCGATTGCGATGTCGTCCGCACGCCCGTCATGCGGCGCCGAGGGGACAGCGGGAACGACCGATTCGGCGGAAACAGTTTGGGCGGCAGTGGATGTCTTGCCGCCACCGGTCTCGGTGCGGGCATGGCGAGGGGGGATGGCCAGGCGCAGGACGTCGGCGCGGGTGCCCGCATACCGATCGGCCACCGCGCCGGCCAGGTCGAGGATCTCGGGCGTCAGCACGCGTTCGCCGGAGACGACCCGTTCGAGCTTGACCAGCTTGCCCCCGTGGTCGGTGTGCGCCGAGCGCGCGAGCAGATAACCGTCGACCAGGCGGCCCGCGAAACGGACCCGTACCCGGACCCCGGGCTGGGCGAGATCATCCAGCTCGGGGGGCACCAAGTAGTCGAAGTCGCGGTCGAGATGCGCCGGCGACAGCAGCGGGAGCACCCGGGCGATCGGCAACTGCACAGCCGCGGGACCCGCGGACGGACCGTCCGCCTCGATGGCGGGGGTGTCCGCCGCGGGTTCGTTCACTCGGACCTGATCGAGATCAGAGTCCGACGGCCGCGCGCAACTTGTCCGCGCGGTCGGTGTGCTCCCAGGGCAGGTCGACGTCGGTCCGGCCGAAGTGGCCGTACGCGGCGGTCGGCGCGTAGATCGGGCGCAGCAGGTCCAGGTCGCGGATGATCGCGCCGGGGCGCAAATCGAAGACCTCGGTGATCGCGGTGGAGATGCGCGCCGGGTCGACCTTCTCGGTGCCGAAGGTCTCGACGAACAAACCGACCGGGGCGGCCTTGCCGATCGCGTAGGCCACCTGGACCTCCACCCGCTCGGCCAGATCGGCCGCGACCACGTTCTTCGCGACCCAGCGCATGGCGTAGGCGGCCGAACGGTCCACCTTCGACGGGTCCTTGCCGGAGAAGGCGCCGCCACCGTGGCGGGCCATGCCGCCGTAGGTGTCGACGATGATCTTGCGGCCGGTCAGGCCCGCGTCGCCCATCGGGCCGCCGAGCACGAACTTGCCGGTGGGGTTGACCAGCAGGCGGATGTTCGAGGTGTCCAGCGTGGGCACTTCCAGGTCGGCGAGCACCGCATCGAGCACCTTCTCACGGATGTCGGGCGCGAGCAGGTTGTCCAGGTCGATGTCGGCGGCGTGCTGGGTGGAGATGACGACCGTGTCGAGGCGGACCGGGCGGTCGCCCTCGTACTCGATGGTGACCTGGGTCTTGCCGTCCGGGCGCAGGTAGGGCAGCACACCGGACTTGCGCACCTCGGTCAAGCGGCGCGACAGCCGGTGCGCGAGCGCGATCGGCAGCGGCATCAGCTCAGGGGTGTCCTTGGTGGCGTAGCCGAACATCAAGCCCTGGTCGCCCGCGCCCTGGCGCTCGATCTCGTCGTCGGAGCCGCCGACGCGCGCCTCGTGTGAGGTGTCCACACCCTGCGCGATATCCGGCGACTGCGCGCCGATCGCGATATTGACACCGCACGAATTTCCGTCGAATCCCTTTGCGGAAGAGTCATATCCGATTTCCAGGACCTTTTCCCGGACAATTCGCGGAATATCGGCATACGCCGACGTGGTGACCTCACCGGCGACATGGACCTGGCCCGTCGTCACGAGGGTTTCCACCGCGACCCGGCTGCGCGGATCTTCCGCGAGCAATGCGTCGAGAATGGAATCGCTGATGGCATCACAGATTTTATCCGGATGACCTTCGGTCACGGACTCACTGGTGAAAAGCCGGCTCCCGGACGTGCGCACAGTTCTTCCCTCTCCCTCAACGGGTTACTCGTATCGGGTTGCGACAGTAACGCGATGTCGCGACTGCGCAACCCTTATATCCCAGACTATTCCAAATCACCGACACGGCGGGGAGCTACCCCGAAGCCATTCCTGACAGCTGAACCGGCGGTGTCCCGGCGGTACCGAAATGATGACGGCGGCGCGAACGAACGACCGATCAGCCGTCGATCCTGGCAGGCACGCGGCCCGGCTCAGCGCAGCAACACGCTCAGCGCGTCGAGCACCCGGCTGGCCAGCAGCGCCTTCGACCCGTGATCGAGCGCCTGCTCGGTGCCGTCCGCGCCGAGCAACCAGCCGTCGTTGGTGTCCACCTCGAACGCCTTGCCCTCGCCGACGGCGTTGACCACGAGCAGGTCGCAGCCCTTGCGCGCGAGCTTGGCCCGCGCGTGGGTGAGGACGTCGCCGTGCTCGTCACCGGTCTCGGCGGCGAAGCCGACGATCGCGGTGCCGGGCAACTGTCCGTCGCGTCGCGACTGCACCAGCCCGGCGAGGATGTCGTCGGTCTTGGTCAGCGCGATGACGTCCGGCTCCCCCGCACCCTTCTTGATCTTGGCGGCGGCGACGTTGGTCGGCCGGAAATCGGCGACGGCCGCGGCCATGATCACCGCGTCGGCGCCGACTGCGTGCTTGTCGACGGCGGTCTTCAGCTGTTCGGCGGTGGTGATGTGCACCAGGTCGACGGCGGCGGGCGCCGCCATCTCGATCGTGTTGCCCGCGATGAGCGTGACGTGGGCGCCGCGCTGGGCGGCGACCCGCGCGAGCGCGTAGCCCTGCTTGCCGGAGCTGCGGTTACCGAGGAATCGCACCGGATCCAGCGGTTCCCTGGTGCCACCTGCGGTGATGACGACCCGGCGGCCCTCCAGATCACGCGGGATCGCGTCGGCGCGCTCCATGAGCAGCGACGCGAGGCCGAAGATCTCCTCGGGCTCGGGCAGCCGTCCGGGACCGGTGTCGGCGCCGGTGAGGCGGCCCGCCGCGGGCTCCATGACGATCGCACCGCGGGCGCGCAGCGTCGCGACGTTGGCGACGGTCGCCGGATGCTCCCACATCTCGGTGTGCATCGCGGGCGCGAACAAGATCGGACATCGGGCCGTCAGCAGCGTGGCGGTGAGCAGGTCGTCGGCACGGCCGGACGCGGCGCGCGCCATGAGGTCGGCGGTCGCCGGGGCGATGACCACCAGGTCCGCCTCCTGGCCCAGCCGAACGTGCGGAACCTCCGGCACGTCGGAGAACACGCCGGTGTGCACCGGGTTCCCGGACAGTGCCTCGAAGGTCGCTTTGCCGACGAACTCCAGCGCCGAGTGGGTGGGGATCACCCGGACGTCATGTCCGGTCTCGGTGAACCGCCGGACCAGAGAGCACGCCTTGTAGGCGGCGATTCCTCCGGCTACGCCGACGACGATCCTTGTGGTCACTACGCCTCCGGCCTAGTAGTGGTCACGGCGAACTCGGTTCGCCTCACTCGCCTTCGGAGTGCTCGAGCAGGTCGGAGTGGATCTCGCGCAGGGCGACCGACAGCGGCTTCTCCTGCAGACCCGGCTCGACCAGCGGGCCGACATACTCGAGGATGCCGTCGCCGAGCTGGTTGTAGTAGTCGTTGATCTGGCGGGCCCGCTTGGCCGCGTAGATGACCAGGGCGTACTTGGACGACGTGCGCTCGAGCAACTCGTCGATCGGCGGGTTGGTCAGGCCGACCGGCGTGTCGTAGGCGGGCGCGGTCTTGGTGTCCGTACTGCTCACTAGGGGGACTCCTGGTGTTTGGGAGGTCACGAACTCGAATTTGTGCTAACGAACAACGATACCAACTGCTCACAGGCGCTGGTCACCTCGTCGTTCACGATAACGATGTCGAACTCGTCACAGGCCGCCAGCTCGATCCTGGCGGTTTCCAGCCGGCGCTCGATCACCTCGGGCGACTCGGTGCCGCGCGAGGTCAGCCGCGCCACCAACTCGTCCCAGCTCGGCGGGGCCAGGAACACCAGGATCGCTTCCGGGATCGCCCGGCGCACCGACCGAGCGCCCTCCAGATCCACTTCGACCAGCACCGGAAGGCCTTCGGCCAGAGCGGCGCGAACCGGCCCGGCAGGCGTGCCCGAACGCTGCAACCCGCCGTGGATGTCCGCCCATTCGAGCAGCTCATCCGCCTCGATCATCGCGTCGAACTCCGCACGGGAGACGAAGCGATAGTCGAGGCCGTCGACCTCCCCGGGCCGCGGGGCCCGGGTCGTTGCCGACACGCTGAAGACCAGGTCGGGCAGTCGTTCGCGGACACAGCGGACCACGGTGGACTTGCCCACGGCCGAGGGGCCGACCAGTACTACCAGCCGACCCTTCCGCGTGTGTTCGATCACCCTCGTCGTCAGGCGTCGAAGTCGAACCGGGCCAGCAGCGCCTTACGCTGCCGGTCGCCGAGTCCGCGCAGCCGCCGGGTGGGGGCGATCTCCAGCTCGCTCATGATTTCCGCCGCCTTGACCTTGCCCACCTTCGGCAGGGCCTCCAGCAGCGCCGACACCTTCATCTTGCCGAGGATCTCGTCGGTCTCGGCGTCGGTGAGGACCTGCTTCAGGTTGGTGCCGCCACGCTTCAAGCGCTCCTTGAGCTCCGCCCGAGCGCGGCGAGCGGCAGCCGCCTTCTCCAAAGCAGCGGCGCGCTGCTCGTCAGTCAGCTGGGGAAGGGCCACGGTTCCTCCGTCTCATCGTTCATTGCATCAACTCCTGCCGGTAACCCGGCAGTCTCAGCGACCGTACCCACGACGTCCGCCGATTGCGAACCCACCCCCCAGGTCAGCGCATGATTCCGAATACCGGGTGCACCGGGGCGGCGCCGGTGGCGGTCCGCCCGCGCCACCGCGCGGCTCACCGTGACGAGCTCGCGAAATGTGCCGCCAGCAGGGAGTTTTCGACAGACCGAGTGGTTTGCGGAAGGGTTGCGACACCGCGGCGCATCGCTCCAGCAACCCCTCGACCGCCCTACCAGGAACTTTCTCGAAAATTTCCGCGTGTCGCGCATTCTTACCGCGTGTCGGGCGTCACATCCGGGTCATTCCGGCCGTCGTCCGCGGCATCCGATGCCGGATCCTGGCCCTGTACGCCGGTCCAGATGCGAAGTGCACCCCTGTGCACCAACCTCCCCCGAAATCGATCCAGGAGCGCGCACAGGCCCCGCTAAAGGCCGCCTGTGTACGTGCACCTGCATGCACAGGCGACGAAAACAAGAGAAGGCCGGCGCGAGCGCGCCGGCCTTCGTGGTCATTTCCGCAGAAACGCGAACGCGTCCTGGAGCGCGTGCACGCTGGCACGCAGTGCCGGGACGGTCGGCCCGTCCCGGAGCACCTCCCGCGAGACATTCGGCACGACCGCCCCGAGCATCGGCTCGGGGACCAGCTTCCGAATCGTTTCCGGGCCGCCGCCCTGCGCACCCACCCCGGGCATGAGGATCGGCCCGTTCAGCGCGGCGAGGTCAGGGGCCTCGCTCAAGGTGGCCCCGACCACCACGCCCACCGAACCGAACGCTTCGCCCGCGTTGTGGGCCGCGGCCTCGTCGACCATTGTCTGCGCCACGACGCGACCGTCCGCGGCCACCGCCCGTTGCACCTGCGCGCCCTCGGGATTCGACGTCGCCGCGAGCACGAAGACGCCGCGATGGTTGGCCTCCGCCAGCGTCAGCGCAGGCGCCAGCGAACCGAATCCGAGATACGGCGAGACGGTCACCGCGTCGGACGCGAGCGGGCCGTCGGCCAGCCAGGTCCTGGCGTAGGCGTCCATGGTGGAGCCGATATCGCCGCGCTTGGCGTCGGCGAGCACCAAGGTCCCCGAGGCGCGCAACACGTCGATGGTGCGCTCCAGGACCGCGAAACCGCCGGAGCCGTAGGCCTCGAAGAACGCGACCTGCGGCTTGACCAGCGCGACCAGGCCGTCGAACGCCTCGACGCAGATCTCGGCGAACCGTTCCAGCCCCTCGGCGTCCTCGGTGAGGCCCCAGGAGCGCAGCAGTGCCGGGTGCGGGTCGATGCCGACGCACACCGGCCCGAACTGCCCCATCGCGTGCCGCAACCGGTCGCCGAAGGTCTTCATCTCGCCCGCTCCGTCCTGCCGCGGCTCACCCACGCAGCACCGAGTGCAGTTCCTGCAGCGACCGCACACCGATCCCGCCGTTGATGCTGGCCTCGATGCCCTGCACCGCGGCCGCCGCGCCCTGCACGGTGGTGATGCACGGGATGTTCACCCCGACCGCCGCGCTGCGGATCTCGTAGCCGTCCACCCGCGGACCGGAGTTGCCGTAAGGCGTGTTGAACACCATGTCGACCTCGCCGTCGCGGATCTGCTCCACGATCGTCGGCTCGTCGCCCGGCCCCACCTCGGAGTGCTTGCGCACCTGCTCGCACGGAATCCCGTTGCGGCGCAGCATTTCCGCCGTGCCCTCGGTGGCGAGGATGCGGAAGCCGAGGTCGTGCAGGCGCTTCACCGGGAAGACCATCGCGCGCTTGTCCCGGTTGGCGATCGAGACGAAGACGGTGCCCTCGGTGGGCAGCGAGCCGTAGGCGGCGGTCTGGCTCTTGGCGAAGGCGGTGCCGAAATCGGCGTCGATGCCCATCACTTCGCCGGTGGACTTCATCTCCGGCGACAGCAGCGAATCCACGCCGCTGCCGTCGGCGCGCCGGAAGCGGTGGAACGGCAGCACGGCCTCCTTGACCGCGACCGGAGCGTCCAGCGCGACGTGCCCGCCGTCGCCCTCGCTCGGCAGCATGCCCTCCTTGCGCAGCTCGGCGATGGTGGCGCCGAGCATGATCCGCGCGGCGGCCTTGGCCAGCGGCACCGCGGTCGCCTTGGACACGAACGGAACCGTCCGGCTCGCGCGCGGATTGGCCTCCAGTACGTAGAGCACGTCGTCCTTGAGCGCGTACTGCACGTTGAGCAGGCCGCGGACGCCGATGCCCTTGGCCAGCGCGATGGTGGAGCGGCGCACCGCCTCGATGTCGCTGCGGCCCAGCGTGATCGGCGGCAGCGCGCAGGCGGAGTCGCCGGAGTGGATGCCCGCCTCCTCGATGTGCTCCATCACGCCGCCGAGGTAGACCTCCTCGCCGTCGCACAGCGCGTCGACGTCGATCTCGATCGCGTCTTCCAGGAAACGGTCGACCAGCACCGGATGCTCCGGGCTCAGCTCGGTCGCGCGGGAGATGTAGCCCTCCAGCGACTGCTCGTCGTACACGATCTCCATGCCGCGGCCACCGAGCACGTAGGACGGGCGCACCAGCACCGGGTAGCCGATCTCGGCGGCGATCCTGCGCGCCTGCGCGAACGTGGTCGCGGTGCCGTACTTCGGCGCGGGCAGCCCGGCTGCGACCAGCACGTCGCCGAACTCGCCGCGGTCCTCGGCCAGGTCGATGGCGGCCGCGCTGGTGCCGACCACCGGCACGCCCGCCTCGGTGAGGCGCTGCGCGAGACCGAGCGGGGTCTGCCCGCCCAGCTGCACGATGACGCCCTCGACGGTGCCGGAGTCGCATTCGGCGTGGTAGACCTCGAGCACGTCCTCGAAGGTCAGCGGCTCGAAGTAGAGGCGATCGGCGGTGTCGTAGTCGGTGGAGACGGTCTCGGGGTTGCAGTTGACCATCACCGTCTCGTATCCGGCCTGCGACAGCGTCTGCGCCGCGTGCACACACGAGTAGTCGAACTCGATGCCCTGGCCGATCCGGTTCGGCCCGGACCCGAGAATGATCACCTTCGCGCGCTCCCGCTGCGGCGCCACCTCGGATTCGGCGGCGGGATCGAGCTCGTAGGCCGAGTAGTGGTACGGCGTCTTGGCCTCGAACTCGGCGGCGCAGGTGTCGACGGTCTTGAAAACCGGCCGGACACCGAGCCGGTGCCGCAGCGCACGCACCCCGGTCTCCCCCGCCAGCTCCGGCCGCAGCGCGGCCAGCTGACGATCGGACAGACCGTAGTGTTTGGCCCGCCGCAGCAGCGGCTCGTCCAGCACGGGCGCGTCGAGAATCTCCTGGCGCAGCTCGACCAAGCCGGCCACTTCCGCGACGAACCACGGGTCGATGCCGGAGGCGGCGGCGACGTCCTCGATGCTCGCGCCCAGGCGCAGCGCCCGCTCCACCTGGTAGATGCGCCCTTCGGTGGGAGTGCGCAGGTCCTCCAGGATCGCTTCGACGTCGGTCCACGCGCCGTCTTCCTGGGTCCAGAAACCCGCGGCCTTGGTCTCGAGCGAACGCAGCACCTTGCCCAGCGCCTCGGCGAAGTTGCGGCCGAGCGACATCGCCTCGCCCACCGACTTCATGGTGGTGGTCAGCGTGCCGTCGGCGCCGGGGAACTTTTCGAACGCGAACCGTGGCGCCTTGACCACCACGTAGTCCAGGGTCGGCTCGAAGCAGGCCGGGGTTTCCTTGGTGATGTCGTTGACGATCTCGTCGAGCGTGTAGCCGATGGCCAGC
Source organism: Nocardia abscessus (assembly GCF_015477775.1). Lineage (GTDB taxonomy): Bacteria > Actinomycetota > Actinomycetes > Mycobacteriales > Mycobacteriaceae > Nocardia > Nocardia abscessus_A. The sequence goes on from NZ_JADLQO010000002.1 coordinate 258,213, forward strand.
TTGGCGGCGATCTTCGCGATCGGGAATCCGGTCGCCTTGGAGGCCAGCGCGGACGAGCGCGAGACGCGCGGGTTCATCTCGATGACGATCAGACGGCCGTCGAGCGGATTCACCGCGAACTGGATGTTGCAGCCGCCGGTGTCGACGCCCACCTCGCGCAGGATGGCGATGCCGAGGTCGCGCAGCTTCTGGTACTCCCGGTCGGTGAGCGTCATGGCCGGGGCGACGGTCATCGAGTCACCGGTGTGCACGCCCATCGGGTCGACGTTCTCGATCGAGCAGACCACCACGACGTTGTCGCGGCCGTCGCGCATCAGCTCGAGCTCGTATTCCTTCCAGCCGAGGATGGACTCCTCGATGAGGACGTTCGCGGTGGGCGAGGCGGCCAGGCCGCCACCGGCGATGCGGTCGAGGTCCTGGTGGTTGTAGGCCATGCCGGAACCGAGCCCGCCCATGGTGAACGACGGGCGCACCACGACGGGGAAGCCGAGCTCGGCGACCGTCTCGCGCACCTCGTCCATGGTGAAGCAGACCCGCGAGCGGGCGCTCTCCCCGCCCACCTTGGCGACGATGTCCTTGAACTTCTGCCGGTCCTCACCACGCTGGATGGCGTCGAAGTCGGCGCCGATCAGCTCCACGCCGTACTTCGCCAGCACACCGCGCTCGTGCAGCGCGACCGCGGTGTTCAGCGCGGTCTGGCCACCGAGGGTGGCCAGGATGGCGTCGGGACGCTCCTTCTCGATGACCTTTTCCACGAACTCCGGCGTGATCGGCTCCACATAGGTGGAGTCGGCGAATTCCGGGTCGGTCATGATCGTCGCCGGGTTCGAGTTGACCAGCGACACCCGCAGGCCCTCGGCCCGCAGCACCCGGCACGCCTGGGTGCCGGAGTAGTCGAATTCGCACGCCTGGCCGATGACGATCGGGCCAGAGCCGATCACCAGGATGTGCTCGAGATCCTCGCGACGAGGCATCAGGCTCCTTCCATGAGACCGGCGAAACGGTCGAACAGATATGCGGCGTCGTGGGGCCCGGCGGCGGCCTCCGGGTGGTACTGCACCGAGAACGCGCGGCCGTCGACCAGCCGGACGCCTTCGACCGTGCCGTCGTTGGCGCAGACGTGACTCACCTCGGCCGTGCCGAAGGGGGTGTCGAACCGCTCGCCCCGCTCGCCTTCCAGCGCGAACCCGTGGTTCTGCGCCGTGATCGAGATCCGGCCGGTCTCGTGCTCCACCACCGGGATGTTGATACCGCGGTGGCCGAACTTCATCTTGTAGGTGTCCCGGCCGAGCGCACGGCCGAGGATCTGGTTGCCGAAGCAGATGCCGAACAGCGGCAGGCCCTTGCCGAGCACGCCACGGGTCAGTTCGACCGCCGCATCGGCGGTGGCCGGATCCCCGGGACCGTTGGACAGGAAGACCCCGTCCGGCTTCAGTTCGAGGATCTGCTCCAGCGGCGTGGACGACGACACGACGTGCACCCGCATGCCGCGCTGGGCGAACATGCGCGGGGTGTTCGTCTTGATGCCGAGATCGACCGCGACGACCGTGCACCGGTGTTCGCCGTCCGGCTCGATCGTGTAGAGCGCGTCGGTGCTCACTTCGCCCGCGAGGTCGGCGCCGAGCATGGACGGCTGACCGTTCACCCTGGCCACCAGCTCGTCGGGGCCGGCGAGCGCGTCACCGGAGAAGATGCCCGCCTTCATCGAACCGCGGGTGCGCAGGTGGCGCACCAGCGCGCGGGTGTCGATTCCCGCGATGCCGACGATCCGCTGGCGCTCCAGTTCGTCCGGCAGCGTGGTGGTGGCGCGCCAGTTGGACGCGCGCCGCGCGGGATCGCGCACCACGTACCCGGCGACCCAGATCTTCGCGGACTCGTCGTCCTCGTCGTTCCAGCCGGTGTTGCCGATCTGCGGGGCGGCGGCCACCACGATCTGGCGGTGGTAGGACGGATCGGTGAGGGTCTCCTGATACCCGGTCATCGCGGTGCAGAACACCGCCTCACCGAGCGTCTGGCCCACGGCGCCGTAGGCCTGGCCGCGAAACACCCGGCCGTCCTCCAGCACGAGTGCTGCGTCCGTCCCCGCCCTGCTCCCGCCCGTGTCTCCTGTCATCCCTCGTCATCTCCCGTCATCGTCCCGCTCTGATCCACCGCAGGAAGCCGGCGCCAAGCCGGGTAGACCGACTTGTCGTCGCCGCGGAAACCCGTATCGATCTCGGTTCCGGTCGGCAGCTTCCAGCGAATGACCAGCACACCATCTTCTGTCATCACTTTGCCCGCATGGCCGCGTTCGGTGCGCACCGCGGTGATGGATTCCTGCGGAATCCAGATCACCGTCGCGCCGTCGCGTTCGAGCAGGATCCCCCGTTCGAACCGCGTCAGTTCCGCGGTGGCCCGGAAACCCAGGTCGCCCACCGTGATCCGGTCCTGCCAGCTCGGCGCGATAGTGCTGCCCAGGTACAGGCCGGTGGTCGGCTCCAGCACCTGCGCGCCGAGTTCGGCGGGCACGGCAGGCAGCGCGCCGATGCGCTCCGCCTGACGAGCCGCGCGGTTGCGCCACCCCCGGTACATCAGCCAGAGGCAGACCGCGAACAGGACCAGCAGCCCGACAACCCAGAGTGTTCTTTCCACTTACGGACCTCCTTGAACGGCTGCGCCTCGATCGCTCATCTACGCCTCCGCACGGTTCCCCAGCGCTTTGCCGTCCCGGGCGGTGACCCGGCCGCGCAGCAGCGTCGCCGTCACCCGCGCCGGGAAGGTCATCGCCTCGAACGGCGTGTTGTTCGCGATGCTGGCCAGTTCCCGCCCGCGCACCGTCCAGCTCGCCTTCGGGTCCACCAGCGTCAGGTTGGCGGGCTCACCGACCTCGAGTGGCCTGCCGTGGTCGTCGAGCCCGACGATCGCGGCCGGACGCTCGCTCATCACGCGCGCGACGCCGCGCCAGTCCAGCAGCCCCGGCTCGACCATGGTCTGCACGATGATCGACAGCGCCGTCTCCAGGCCGAGCATGCCGGGGCGGGCCGCGGCGAACTCGCAGCATTTGTCCTGCTCGGCGTGCGGAGCGTGGTCGGTGGCTACGCAGTCGATGATCCCCTCGGCCAGCGCCTGCCGCAGCGCGGCGGCGTCGGAGGCCTCGCGCAGCGGCGGGTTGACCTTGTTGACCGCGTCGTAGGTCTCCAGCCGGGAGTCGTCCAGCAGCAGGTGGTGCGGGGTGACCTCGGCGGTGATCGAAATGCCCTGGGACTTGGCCCACTTCACCAGTTCCACGGTGCCCGCGGTGGAGGCGTGGCAGATGTGCACCCTGGCGCCGGCGTCGCGCGCCAGCAGAGCGTCGCGCGCCACGATGGACTCCTCGGCCGCGCGCGGCCAGCCGGCCAGGCCCAGCCGGGCCGCGGTCGGTCCCTCGTGCGCGATCGCGCCTTCGGTCAGTCTCGGCTCCTCCGCGTGCTGGGCGATCAGCACGCCGAGCGAATTCGCGTACTCCAGTGCGCGGCGCATGATCAACGGGTCGTAGACGCAGTGTCCGTCGTCGGAGAACATGCGCACCGCACCGACGCCCGCGGCCATCGTCCCCATCTCGGCGAGCTGCTTGCCCGCCAGGCCGACGGTGACCGCGCCGACCGGATACACATCGACCAGGCCGACCTCCCTGCCGCGCCGCCACACATGGTCGGTGACGACCACCGAGTCGGCGACCGGGCTGGTGTTGGCCATCGCGAACACCGCGGTGTAGCCGCCCAGCGCCGCCGCGGCGGACCCGGTCTCGATCGTCTCGGTGTCCTCGCGACCCGGCTCACGCAGGTGGGTGTGCAGGTCGACGAAGCCGGGCAGCAGGATCTGCCCCTGCGCGTCGATGATCTCGGCGTCGACCACGCTCGGATCGGTGCCGATCCGGCGGATCTCGCCGTCGGCGACGAGCACATCGACCGGCTCGCCCTCGCCGTAGAGCAACGCGCCCTTGATCAGCACGGGGGTGTTCGCACTCGTCCGAGCGCTCATGCCACTGCCTCCTGTGTCCCGACGAGCAGGCGGAACAGGACCGCCATACGCATGTGCACTCCGTTGGTGACCTGTTGCAGCACCGCGGCCTTCGGGGAGTCCGCGACCGAGGACGCGATCTCCATGCCGCGCAGCATCGGGCCCGGGTGCAGCACGACGGCGTGGTCCTCCAGCAGGGCGAGCCTGCGCTCGGACAGTCCGTAGGTGATCGAGTACTCGCGCGCCGACGGGAAGAACCCGCCGTTCATCCGTTCGGCCTGCACGCGCAGCATCAGCACCGCGTCGGCGCCGATCAGCTCGGCGTCCAGATGGTGGGAGACGCGGGCGGGCCAGGTCTCGACGCCGATCGGCAGCAGCGTGCGCGGTGCGACCAGCACGACCTCCGCACCGAGGGTGGCCAGCAGGAAGACGTTGGACCGCGCGACCCGGCTGTGCAGGATGTCGCCGACGATGACGACCCGCTTGCCTTCGATGTCGCCGAGACGCTGCCGCAGGGTCAGCGCGTCCAGCAGGGCTTGAGTCGGGTGTTCGTGGGTTCCGTCGCCCGCGTTGACGACCGCCGGGCCGGATACCCGTCCCGCGTCGACCGCCCATTCGTCCATCCAGCGCGCGATCTGGTGCGCGGCTCCGGAGGCCGGGTGCCGCACGATCAGCGCGTCCGCGCCCGCGGCGTGCAAGGTCAGCGCGGTATCGCGCAGTGACTCGCCCTTGGCGACCGAGGAGCTGCTCGCGCTGACGTTGATCACGTCCGCGCTCATCCACTTGCCCGCTACCTCGAACGAGACCCTGGTGCGGGTGGAGTTCTCGTAGAACACCGTCATCACGGTGCGGCCGCGCAGCGTGGGCAGTTTGTGCACCTCGCGGCCGAGCAGGGCCTGCTCGAACCGTTCGGCCTCGTCGAGCAGCTCGGTGGCGGCGGCGCGATCGAGCGCGGCGACCGACAGCAGATGCCTCATGCGCCCGCCTCCTGCCGCGAGTCGGCGTGCGGATACCTCACGTACCTCACGCCTCCTCCTGATGCAGGTAGACGCCGTCGCGGCCGTCGTGTTCGGTCAACAGCACCGAGATGTCCTCGGACCGGCTGGTCGGCACGTTCTTGCCCACGTAATCGGCGCGGATCGGCAGCTCCCGGTGACCACGGTCGATGAGCACCGCCAGCTGCACCGCGCGCGGGCGGCCCAGATCGCGCAGGCCGTCGAGCGCGGAGCGGACGGTGCGGCCGGAGAACAGGACGTCGTCGATCAGAACCACCAGCGCATCCTCGATGCCTCCTTCGGGGACGGAGGTGCGTTCCAGTGGTCGGTGCGGACGGCTGCGCAGATCGTCGCGGTACAGGGTGATGTCGAGCGAGCCCAGAGCCGGGCGGACGCCGGAGAATTCCTCGATCTTCTCCGTGAGCCGCGCGGCCAGTGTGGTGCCCCGGGTGGGGATGCCGATCAGCACCACCCGCGGCGCGTCCGGCTCGCCGGCGTCCAGCGCGGTCTTCTCGATGATCTGGTGCGCGATGCGCGCGACAGTCCGCCCGACATCCGAAGCCGACAACAGCTCTCGCCCCGCCGCCACCCACTCCGGGGTATGTCGCTGCGATGTCTCGGCAGCGCCGGACTTGGCGGCCCGTTCTTCGGGCACGGCCATGCCGACCTCCTTCCCCGCCTCACCGGACGGTCCGTTAAAGGATGTCTTACGGCAAGCAGCGTAGCAGCGCCCCGACCCCCGCTTTCACCAGGCATATCGCGCTGTGAGCGGGGCCACTGGCCGCCACGGGTTCGCGCGGCTACTCGCGGACCGCGAGAATCAGTCCGAGATCCCGGCTGCCCAGGGCGGCCGGACGATCGAGCGGCGCCACCAGATCGTCCCAGGCCCGGAACGCGGTCCGCCATCCGTTCTCGGCGAGCCACCGTTCGGTGTCGGGTCCGAGCCCACTGGGTTCCCGTGGCCCGTCGGCCCCCGCCCGCACCAACCGCCGTAGTCCGGTGTACCGCTCGCTGTACTGAGCGGTGTCGAACTCGGCGAGGCCGAAGTGGCTTCCCGGCACGGAAAGATCGGTCAACGTGCGCACCACCCGAATCGCGTCCTCGCGCCGCAGGTAGCCGAGCACACCCTCGTCGACCCAGTGCGTCGGGACCTCGGCGCGAAATCCTCTCGCGCGCAGCGCGCCCGCCCAGTCTCCGCGCAGATCGGCGGCCACCACGTGACGCCCGCAGACCGGTCTGGCGTTCGCGGCGGCCAGCACCGGCTCCTTGAACGCGAACAGGTAGATCCGGCTACCCTGACCGAAAACCGCTAGCACATATGTTCGATCAACGGTACGCTCGGCCGCATGTCCACACCGCTGCAGGGATCGCTGCTCGACGGGTTCGGTGATACCGAATTCGCGCCGCTTCGCGATGCGCGCCGCGCCGTGCTCGACCACGGCGCCTGGGTGGATCTGCTGCCCGGTTGGCTCTCGGGGGCGGACGCGCTGTTCGACCGACTGGTCGACAGCGTGCCGTGGAAAGCCGAGCGCAGGCCGATGTACGACCGCGTGGTCGACGTGCCCCGGCTGCTGCGGTTCTATGCGGAGCACGAGCCGCTGCCGGACCCGGCGCTGGCCGACGCCCGCACCGCGCTGAGCGAGCACTATCGGCACGAACTCGGCGAACCGTTTCGCACCGCGGGCCTGTGCTACTACCGGGACGGGCGCGACAGCGTCGCTTGGCACGGTGACAACATCGGCCGCGGCGCCACGCTCGACACCATGGTCGCGATCGTGTCGATCGGAGCGCCGAGGGCATTGCTGCTCCGGCCGCGCGGCGGAGGCGCGAGCGTCAAATACTCTGTGGGGCACGGTGATCTGCTGGTCATGGGCGGCTCCTGCCAACGCACGTGGGAACACGCCGTGCCGAAGACGCGCAAGCCCGCCGGTCCGCGGATCAGCATCCAGTACCGGCCGCGCGGCGTCCGCTGACCCCGCGCCGGTGTGCCGTGGGGAACACTGCGGCCGACTTGACCTGAACCGTTGTTGAGGTCGGAAGCTCGTCGGCATGAGTACGACAGCATCCACCCCGCCCCTGGTCCGAGACACGACGGTGGACCACACCGACGACATCGACGCGATCCGCCGGATCGTGGCCAACGCGGAGGCCGGTTTCAACACCAACGACGCGCGGCTGCTCTCGGCGGACTTCACCGCCAACGCCGCCGTCGTCAACGCGATGGGCACGTTGATCACCGGATTCGACGCACTGCTCGACGCGAACCGCAGCGGTCTGGCCGGATTCCTGAAGGATCAATACGCCCGCTACGAACTCGCCGACATCACGTTCCTGCGCCCCGACGTCGCGATCGGGCACAAGCGGGCGTGGGCGACCACGGCCGACGGCGAACTCCTCGACAGCGATCACGCCATGATCGCGCTCTACGTCTTCGTGAAGCAGGGCGATCGCTGGCACATCGCGGCCAGGCAGAACACCCTGGTACCCAAGGCCGTGTGATCGTCGTCCGCCGCGTGTCACCCGCTCCGGTTAGCCTGGCATCATGAGCAATCCAGGGGCGGGGGTCTTGGCCGTGATGCCGCTGCACACGATCAGCGAGGTCTACGGCGAGGCCGGGCTGCGGGAACGACTACTGCTGGAAATCGCCGAACTGCCGGACACGCAGCGCCTGGCCGCGGCGCTCGATCTCGCGGCCGACCTGCATCGCGACGATCGGTACGGCCGTGAACCCTACCTCAGTCACCTACTGCGCGTGACGATTCGGATCATCAGCCACTACGAGGTCCGGGATCCCGACGTGGTCGCGGCGGGCCTGTTGCACGACTCGGTCGAGGACCACGCCGCCGAATTGGCCGCCGACCGCCCGGGCCCGGCCGTCGACGCCGCGTTGGGCGCGCTCAGCGATCGGTTCGGCGCGCGCGTGGCCGACCTCGTCGCCGCGGTGACCAATCCCGAACCGGATCCGGCGCGTGACCGGCAGGCACAGTACCGCGAACATGTCGCGACCAATCTGGACCGAGATCCGTGGGCCCGCGTCATCAAGCTCTCGGACTTCACCGACAACGGCGTCGGCATCCTCTACGCCACCGGTCCCGCGATGGCCAAACTCGCCGCCAAGTACCGCCCGCTCACCGCCGTATACCGTGACCTGGTCACCCGGCCGGACACACCGCTGGCCGAGCACGTCCGCCGGCACATCCTCGATCAGCTCGACCGGGCGGACGAGCGCTTCGACGCGATTCTGTCGCGGGACTGACAAGTCAGCGGTTCGGCGAAGCGGGAGAATTTGCTACACAACAGAATCCGCCGACTGAGCGCGCTCGCGGGGGTTACCGTCTTCTTCGCCGCGACGGCAACGCTCGTCGTGACCGAGCGGACCGCGCTGCGATACTCCGGAGACCACGAGGGCACGCTGCCACTATGGGCCGCCTGGGCGCCGGTGCTCGGCGGACTGGCCGTCGCCCGGCTGGTTCCACCCGCGGGTTCCGCCGCGACCGAGCCCGCACTCGGCGACGAGCCCGCGACCGTCCGGCAGGCGTGGTGGCTGTGTGCTCTCGGCATCACCTTCAGCGTCGCCTTCTACCTGTCGCCCCGTACCGACCTGTGGTTCGTCGGCCTGAAACTGCTTCTTCTGCTTGCGATTCCCCTGCTGTTCCGGCTCGGGTCCTGGCGCGAGTGGTATCGCGTCGGCACCCGCGGGCGATGGTTGCGCGCGCTACCCGCCGCGGCGACTTTCGTAGCCCTGGCAACCCTGCTGAGTCCGGGGTTCAGCGGCAGCGCGCCGGATCCGGTGACCATGCTGATGGTGTTCCTGCTGAACGCGGTGCTGGAGGAGATCTTCTACCGGATCTGGCTGCAAACCCGGCTGGAAGCGGTCTGCGGGCGGCTACCGGCGATACTGTGGACCGCTATGCTATGGGCGTCTTGGCATGTCGCCATCCAGGGCAGTGCGGGGTTCGGCATCGACCTGGCGACCGTGGTGGTCCGGCTCGGGGCCGACGGGCTCTTCCTCGGCTACCTGTGGTCGCGCTACCGCGACCCCTGGTTGCTGTTCGTGGTGCACGGGCTGATCAACGCACCGATCGCCATGCTGTCGACCATGCGGTGACTCGTCACGGCGCCCGCAGCACCGACTCCACCAGCTCACGCACCGCCGCCAGCAACCGATCCGTCTGGCCTGCCCGGACCATGGCGGGCACCACCTCGGTACTCAGTGCGCCGAGCAGCAGCCGCCCGACCGCTTCGGCGTCCAGGTCGGGACGCGCATCGCGCAGCAACGTGGTGATGTGGTTGTCCCAGAATGCGTGGAACTCCGCGGTCCGTGGATGGGGCGGTTCGGTGCGGTAGGCGACCATCAATTCGGAGTTGTCGATCACCAGTCGCGTCATCGCGTCGAAGTAGGCGATCAGGCGGGCGCCAGCGGGCGCGCCAGGCCCCAGCGGGGGCGGGCCGCTGGTGACCGCCTCCATGAGCGTGAGCGCGCTCTCGGCGACCATCTCGTGCAGAAGCCCCGCGCGATTGCCGAACCGATGGAAGATCGTGCCCTTGCCCACCCCGGCGGCCGCCGCGACACGATCCATGGTGATCGCCTCGGCGCCGTGCTCGGCGAGCAGCGCGAAGGTGGCGTCCAGGATGGCGCGCCGGTTGCGCGCCGCGTCCGCCCGTTCCCTGGGCCGTTCGTCGCCCATCGCACCCGCTTTCTAGACAAGTTGACCGACGGTCCATATGATCAGTGAGTCAATTGGACCGTCAGTCAACTTATGGAGTTCTTCGATGCAGGCAATCGTAATGACGGCGCCGGGAAGCCCGGACGTGCTGGTACCGCGCGAGGTTCCGGCCCCGCGAGCGGCCGCCGACGAGGTGGTGATCCGCGCCGAGGCGATCCCGGTGCTGTTCCCGGAGACCAAGCTGCGCTCCGGCGAGTTCCCAGTCGGTGCGCCACTGCCGCTGGTGTTCGGTTTCCAGGCCGCGGGCGTCGTCACCGAGGTGGGCACGCAGGTCGATCCTGCGCTGCTGGGGCAGCGGGTCGTCGTGTCGACCAGAGGTTTCGGCGCATACGCCGAATTCGTCGCCGCACCAGCGGATTCCGTGACCGCCGTTCCGGACGGCCTGTCCGCGGTGGACGCGGCAGCGGTGCTGATGAACGGCACGGTGGCGATCCCACTGCTGGAGACCGCCGCGCTGAGCGGGGACGAGACCGTACTGATCGAAGCGGCCGCGACGGGCGTCGGAAGCGCTCTGACTCAACTGGCCAAGGAATTCGGGGCGGCTCGCGTCATCGGCACCGCCGGTGGTCCCGAGAAGGCGGCCCGCGCCCGCGACCTCGGGGCCGACGAGGTGATCGACCACAACGACCCGGCGTGGACCACCCGGCTGCGCGAGACGCTCGGCGGCGCAACGGTGGACGTGGTGTTCGACTCGATCGGCGGCGAAAGCGCTTCCGATCTGCTCGACCTCATGACTCCTCTGCGCGGCCGGATGCTGGGCTACGGGTGGCTGTCCGGCGCGCCCGCGCAGATAACGGCGACCGACCTGATCATGCGCGGGCTCACCTATACCGGCTGCGCGGGGCCGGAATGGTTGGACCGAGTGGCCGCCGCGCGCACCACCGTGCTGGCCCGTGCGGCGGCGGGTGGACTCGATCCGCTGGTGGAGGCGGTGCTGCCGCTGGATCAGGCGAGCCACGCGCACCGGCTGCTGGAGGATAGAGCGCCGCTGGGCAAGATCGTGCTGCGCCCGGGATCCACCACATAGCGCGAACGGCGCGAGGCCGGTGCGACCGTGGCTAGGGTGGGGGTCGTGCGGACTTCCCTGGAATCTCACGTCGATGCCGCCAACGCGCTCACCGCACGGTGGTGCGCGGCGGCGGGCGAGCGAGACTTCGTGGTGTCCGGTGCCGGAGTGTGGCCACTGCTGGCCTTGCTCGCCTCCGCCGCGGAAGGTCCAGCGCGGGAGGAACTGACAACGGCGATAGGAGTGCCCGCCGCGAACGGGCGAGACGGCGCGCTGCGGTTGCTGCGCGACCTCGAACGCGCGGAAGCGGTGTCGGCCGCACTGGGCGTATGGGTGCACCGCGATCTTCCGCTGCACGAGACGTGGTCGCGGGCACTTCCCGAGGGGGTCCTCGCACGGTTGACCGGGCAGTCCGAGCTCGACGGCTGGGCGGCCCGGCACACCGACGGACTCATCGAGCGGTTCCCGCTCACGGTCGATCCCGACACCCTCCTGGTGCTCGCGACGGCGCTGGTGGCGAAGACGCGGTGGCAGATTCCCTTCGAAGTCGGGACGCTGACGTCGAACGACGGTCCGTGGCAGGGACATCGCGGGCCCGGCTTGTCGCGCACCAGCACCGATGTCGGTAACGCCGCGATTCTGGAAGCGCCGCAACCGGTCACGCGCGTCGTCATCGAAGGTGTCGCCGACCTCGACGTCCACCTTCTGCTCGGCGCCGGCACACCCGCGGCCGTGCTCGGAACGGGCCTGACGGCGTTGTCCGGCGCCACGCCGATCCGCTCCGACCTACCGGTCGGGACCGAGGGCCCGGGACTCGGCGTGCGCACCGAGGAGGCGCTGTCCAGCACCGGTCGACTGCGAATCCGGCTGCCACCCTTCGAGGTTCGCTCCACCCACGATCTGCTCACCGCATCCGGCCTGTTCGGCCTGGCCGCCGCGACCGATTGCACCCACGGCCATTTCCCCGCGATCTCCCCTTCTCCGCTGTGTGTCGGCCAAGGAGCACAGGAGGTGCTCGCCCGGTTCGGTCACGAGGGCTTCGAGGCCGCCGCCGTGACGGCCTTCGGCTTGCGCGCGGCAGCGGCGGCGCTGCGCCCCACCAGCGCACCCGTGATCTCGGTGACCTTCGACCGCCCCTTCGGCTTCCTCGCCGTCCACCGCCCGACCCGCCTGGCGGTAGTAGCAGGTTGGATCGCCGCCCCACCCACCTCCTCCCCCGACACCTTCGCCTGACCACCCGCGAGCCAAGCCGTCCGCACACACCCACCCGTTCCTCGCACATCATCCGCAGCGTGCGAGGTACCGAGCACCGTTGCGGAGAGGGTTTCAGTGGCGCGCCCGACGCAACCGGCATCGGCCCGACCACAGGTTCCGAGCGAAGCGAGACCGAGCATGCGCCGTTCGCGGCCCGGCTCGCGTCCGAGCGGCCGCCGCGTCCGCGACGAAGTCGCCAGCGGCGGTCGCTCGGACGCGAGCCACAAGAGGGCCGCGAACACCCAGCGCCGCAGGCGCTGGAAATCAGATAGAGCGCCGAGCGAAGTATGGAGCGTGTTCCGGTAAGACACCGCGGGCGAGCAGGAACGGGGGAACGCCGCGGAGGACGGGGATGCGGCGCAGGATCCGGATCGGCAGCGGTGCGCGAGGGGCGCTCGCGATGTCGATTCGTCCGTCGAGGGCGGGAGCGATCGCGATGGCGTGCAGGACTCGCTGCATTCCCTGCGTCACGACGGTCGGGAATCTTCGTCGGCGCTGCACCTGGGCCAGGTCGCGGGTGCCCAGTGTGCCCGAGAGCAGCGGTGGAGCAAGGATTCTCGCCGCGGCGACGGCGTCCTGGACGGCCAGGTTGATGCCGACCCCACCGGCCGGGGACATGGCGTGCGCGGCGTCGCCGAGACAGAGCAGGCCGTTGGTGTACCACTTGGTCAGCCGGTCGAGTTTCACTTCCAGCAGCTTGACCTCGTCCCAGCTGGTCAAGGCATCTACCCGGTCGTGCAGCCAAGGCGCGGCCTCGGCAAGGCCGCGCACGATGTCCCGGACCGGACCGCGGCGGGCGGACTCGTCGGCGCCCTTGGCGATCAATGTGGCGCACTGCCAGTAGTCGCCGCGGTCGAGCAGAACCGCCACTCGCCGGGCGGTGACGATCGGCAGCGCCCCCGCGGGATCGATCTCGGTGCGCGGCAGGCGGAACCACCAGACGTCCATCGGCGTCGACCATTTGCGGATCGGCAGCCCCGCGGCTGACCGCAACAGCGAACCGCGCCCGTCGCATGCCACGGTGACGTCGGCTTCGATCGAGCCGGTCGCGCCGTCGACGGTGCGGTAGGCGACGCCGCCGACCCTGCCGTCGATCCAGACCAGATCGGTGGCCTCGGTGTTCATCCGCAGCCGAAAGGTCGGCTCCTCGGCCGCGGCCCGCGCGAGCAGATCCAGCAGATCCCACTGCGGCACCATCGCGACGTATTTGTGCTTGCCCGGCAAGTTCTTCAGCGTCGCGAGGGTCTGCAGACCACCGGCGATCGGCAGTTGCACCTGATCCACCTTGCGCGCGGGCAGTTTCGCGAATTCCGCGCCGAGCCCCAGTTCATCGAGCAGGTCGAGGGTGGTGGGATGCACGGTGTCACCGCGGAAGTCGCGTAGGAAGTCCTTGTGTTTCTCCAGCACCGTGACGGCGACGCCGGCTCGCGCGAGCAGCAGCCCGAGGAACATTCCGGCCGGCCCCCCACCGACCACCAGGCATGTCGTGCGTTCCATCGACTGTCCCTCCCTCGGTCGCCGCATCGCCGCAAGGTGTCGCCTGTTTGCGCAAAATCCTAGTGCGGCGGGCGCGGCACCGGACCCGATCGGCGACGGCGGACCGGATCCGCGGCGACTTCAGCCGATGTCCCTGCGCAGGACGAAGAAATACGGCTCCGGCATGCCGCGCAGATCCATCACGCCGAACAGGGTGTGCTCGTCGGCGCTGCGAAAGTGATCGATGATCGGCAGGTGGTCGTAGACCATCGCGGCACTCGTCACGCCGCGGTATTCCACCTCGCGCAGACGCGCGGTGGGCTTGCGCGTGCGCAGCGCGGGGCTCAGCACCGGCAGCATCTTGCGCACCGCGCGCACACCGGAGAGCGGCACCCGCCCGGCGAGCGAGAGCGGGACCCGGCGCGGATCGATCGGAAACACCGTGCCGCCGGAGGTGAACAGCAGCGGATGCACACTGTCGGGGCCGTCGAACTGCTTGCCGTACCAGCCCGAAGCGACCAGCACGCCATCCATCGGATGACCGGTCTGGAGTTCCTCGCCCCGCCAGCGCCCCGTCGTGATGTCCTCGACTCGCGCCGCCGGGAGGCGGTCGAACAGGGCCCACGCCTCCTGCGCGTTGTGGACGTCCGTCACGGTCAGCTCGTTCGCGGCCATGTCTCCTACTTCCTCAGCGACGCAACGTTGCGATAGATACCCTATCCGTCTATCAACGCGGCGCGCTCATCGGCAGCTACCCGTGGCCGCTCCGAAGTTCAGTAGGTGGCCATGAGATAGATGCCGATGATGATCAACACACAGGCGGCGACGCGTTTCGGGCTCACCGCGCGCCGCGGGAACCCCATCAGTCCGAAGTGGTCGATCGCGAGGGCGCCGAACATCTGACCGGCGATGATCAGGGCATTGAAGGTGCCCGCTCCCACATCGGACGCCACGGAGATCATCGCCAGAATCGCGGCCCCGCCGAGCAGACCGCCGAACGGCGCCCACCGCGGCATGCTCCGAATGTCGGCCCTCGTCGGCCACGGCCGGTTGGCGGAAACCAGCAGCGCGACCGTGAGGAAAATGGCGAAGCCGGTGAATGCCACCGCGTAAGAGATCACGCCGCACAGCCACACGTTCTTCAATGCGAGCTTCAGCGAGTTCTGGCAACCGGCTTCCACGGAGCGCAGCGCGCCGCCGACCAGGATGAACGCGAAGATGAGTGCCGTTGTGACACGGGGCAGGGCGGCGCGGGTTTCGGCGGTCTTGACCGTCATCGAGAATCCTCGGAGGGTGCGAAGGTTGGAGGACTGACCGGCAGCTATATGCGACTTGTCGTCAGGTCACGCTCGCCGTGCGCTCACCCGCTTCGGAGTCGTCGGCCATCAGGTAGATCGCGAGCGTGATCAATCCGCATGCCGCCAAACGGGGAAGGCTGGCGGACCGCTCTTCGAATCCCATGAGGCCGAAGTTGTCCATGATCACCGCGACCACCATTTCGCCGATGATCACCAGCGCGCTGAACGTCGCCACGCCGACATAGCGGGCGACGGCGATCATGCCCATCACCGCGGCTCCGCCGAGCAGGCCACCGAACGGCGCCCACCACGGCATGTTCCGCACATCGTCGAGCGTCGGCCAGGGCGTCTTGGACGATAGTGCGAGGAAGATCAGAAATCCGGTCAGCGCGACGGCGTACGAGATGACCGCGCAGAGCCACATGTTCTTCATGTGGTTCATCAGAGTGTTCTGGCAGCCGGCTTCGGCGGACCGTAAGCCGCCTCCGACCAGGATGAACAGGAATACCAATCCGACGACGATGGTCATGGGCAACACATCCTTGGCTCGAGGCGGCCGAGCACCGGATCACCTCGGACACAACCGAATCGGCTCCCAGCAAAAGGGCCGATCGCTGTCCGAGTCGACGCGCGACCGTTGTGACCCGGATAACGTACCATCGTCCAACGGCACGATCAACGGGTCACATAAATGTCCTGTCCCAGGGAAAAGGCTGCCATGATGGCCCTCGTGCGCGAACTGGTCGACTCCTCACCGCGGAAACCGCCCTCGCATGCCACGGTGGCCGCCTCCGGCCCGAAGCCGCGACTCGGCGTCCTGG
Organism: Nocardia abscessus; assembly: GCF_015477775.1. Classification (GTDB taxonomy): domain Bacteria; phylum Actinomycetota; class Actinomycetes; order Mycobacteriales; family Mycobacteriaceae; genus Nocardia; species Nocardia abscessus_A. The sequence goes on from NZ_JADLQO010000002.1 coordinate 273,768, forward strand.
ACTGGGTGCGGTTCGCTTTGCTGGGCGCCGGTCTGCTGTGCGTGGTCACCGGACTCCTACCCCGCGACGAGGCCGCCGAGAACCTGCGCCGCGTCGGCCCGCTCCTGCTGTTCCTCGCCAGCGTGATCGTGCTGGCCGAACTCACCAAGCAGGCCAAGGTCTTCGACGCCATCGCCCATCGCCTCGCGATCCTCGGTCGCGGCTACTATCCCGCGCTGTTCGGCCTCTGCGTACTGTTCGCCTCGGCAACGACGATCCTGCTGAACCTCGACACCACAGCCGTGCTCATCGCCCCGGTCATGCTGGCGCTCGCGGCGCCTGCCCGGATTCCGCCGCTGCCTTTGGCCATGACCACTCTCTGGCTGGCGAACACCGCGAGCCTGCTGCTCCCGGTCTCCAATCTCACGAACCTGCTCGCCGCCGATCGGGTCGCACTGACCGCTCCCGAATTCGCCGCGAGGATGTGGGCGCCGCAACTGGTTTCGATCGCCGCCACGACGGCGTGCCTGTGGTTGTGGTACTGGCGGCGCGGACTCCGCGAAACCGACCGCTATGTGCCGCCCGAGCCGATCCGCCCCGCGAACTTCCGGGAGCGCGCGCTGTTTGTCACGACGGCGGGGGCCTGCCTGCTGTTCATCGTCGCGATCCCGCTCGTCGGCGACCGGATCGGTGTCGCGGCGACGCTCGCGGCGCTGATCGCGTTGGCGGCGTTCGCGGTCTTCGACCGCGGTGCATTGCGGCTGTCGCTCGTCCCGTGGCAGCTGCTCGTCTTCGTGGTCGGCTTGTTCCTGGTGGTGCCCACCCTGAGCCGATTCGGCCTCGGCGATGTGATGCACACCCTGATCGGCACCGATCCGGGCGCGTCCGGCGCGTTCCGTGCCGCCGCCGCGGGCGCCGGCCTGTCCAATATCGCGAACAACTTGCCAGCCTACACCGCGGGCGAGGCGGTGATCCCGGCACAGAACGGCGACCAGCTGCTCGCCCTGCTGATCGGCACCAATGTCGGCCCGCTCGTCACGCCGTGGGGCTCGCTCGCCACGCTGCTGTGCTTGGAGTTCTGCCGCAGCCACGAAGTACGCGTCCCCATGACGCGTTTCGTCCTGACCGGGTTCGTCCTCGCGATGGTCGCCACCGCGGGCGCGGTGGCGGCGCTGTTGGTGATGGGTTAGTCGTGGCGACCGCCCAGCGGGCAGTGGAGCAGAGCCGGTCGAGTCCGGGTGCCGCGGATCGGCTCCCTTGACCTCGAGTGCGGTCGAGGTCAGAGAATCGCACCGAGGCCGGATCGAGGCGATTCGGTCTCACGTGTGGAGTCACCCGGCTCCCGGGGCTCCCGCTGGTCATCCGTACACCCACCAGCGGGAGTCCCGAGCTCCGAATCGTGGTGCCGCGCAGCCGTGCAGCTGATGCTGCACGAATGACCGCGCCAAGCCCTGCCATCGCATAGACCGGAATCAGAAGCGGAGTTCACGGCGAACGAACTCAGTTCACCGCCGTGATCTCCCACTCGTAGACGGTGAGTTCCGAAGCGCCCGTGGTGTGCACGGGGTCGGTGAACGCGATTTCCCGTGCGGCATCCAGGCTTTCGGCGTAGATGACGTACGCACCGCCCGTGCCGTCGGTGAAACGCCCGCTCTCCTGCAGCTGCCCGCGGTCGTGCAGGGACCGCAGGAATCGCCGGTGCGGCTCGATCACGGCGGAGTCGAAGCGCGGGGTTCGCATCACCAGGACGAGGTACTTGTTCACGACTCGGCTTCCGGGCGCGGTGCCCTCGTCGCGGCCGCCGCGGCGCGCACCTGCGGCGCGACCAGGACGACCTGACCGAGCACACCGTTGAGGAAGGACGGCGAGTCGTCGGTGGACAGCTCCTTGGCCAGCTCCACCGCCTCGTCCACGGCGACCACCGGGGGGACGTCGGCGGCGTGGAACAGCTCCCAGACCGCGATGCGCAGGATCGCGCGATCCACGGCCGGGAGACGCGACAGAGTCCAGTCCTGCAGGTATGACTCGATGGTGCCGTCCACCCGGTCGAGGTCGTCGGCGACGCCCCCGACCAAGGTGCGAGTGTAGGGGTGCACCGGCGCGACCGACTGGTCGCGGGTGGCCAGCTCGGCGCGCTCGTCGAGCAGGTCGGCGGCGTCGACGTCCCTCGCCTCCGCCTCGAACAGCAGGTCGACCGCCCGGCGGCGGGCCTTGTGCCGCGCACCGAGCTTCTTGTACGTGGACTTCTTGTCCACGGGCTGTTCAGCCACGGTCACATCATCCCGAATCGGCCGGTCGGCCGGATCAGGCGTTGACCCGGCCGAGGTAGCTGCCGTCGCGCGAGTCGATGCGCAGCTTGTCGCCGGTGTTGATGAACAGCGGAACCTGCACCTCGGCGCCGGTCTCCAGGGTGGCGGGCTTGGTGCCACCGGTGGAGCGGTCGCCCTGCAGGCCGATGTCGGTGTGCTGGACCACGAGCTCGATGGAGACCGGGAGCTCGACGTACAGCGGTGCGCCCTCGTGCATCGAGACCTGCACGGTCATGTTCTCCAGCAGGAAACGGGCACCGTCGCCGATGGTCGCCTCGGAGATGGAGATCTGGTCGAAGGTCTCGCCGTCCATGAAGACGTAGTCCGAACCGTCGTGGTAGAGGTAGGTCATGTCGCGGCGGTCGACGGTGGCGGTCTCCACCTTCACACCGGCGTTGAAGGTCTTGTCGACCACCTTGCCGGACACGACATTCTTCAGCTTGGTCCGCACGAACGCGGGGCCCTTGCCCGGCTTGACGTGCTGGAACTCGATGATCTGCTGGAGCTGACCGTCGATCTTCAGCACAAGGCCGTTCTTGAAGTCGCTGGTGTCCGCCACTGTCTTCGGATCTCCTCGTTCTACCGCTTGGTCTCGGGTAGACCGGCGTCAGTCGACGACGGTCAGGTCTTTGCTGGTGTGGGTGAGCAGCTCCGGGCCCCCTTCGCGCACCACGAGCGTGTCCTCGATCCGGACCCCGCCGCGGCCGGGAAAGTACACACCTGGTTCGACGGTCACCGCCACGCCAGTCAGAAGTGTACCGGTTCCGGTTTTCGCGATTCCGGGCGCTTCGTGGATCTGCAGACCCACCCCGTGGCCGAGACCGTGCACGAACAATTTGCCGTGTCCGGCGGCCTCGATCACCGCCCGCGACGCGGCGTCCACGTCGGCCACCGGAACCCCTGGTCGCAACGCCGCACACCCGGCCCGCTGCGCTGCGGCGACCAGCTCGTACACCTCGCGCTGCCAGTCGGTCGGCGCGCCGAGCACGAAAGTGCGGGTCATGTCGGAGTGGTAGCCGCCGACCACCGCGCCGAAGTCCAGCTTGACGAAATCGCCCGCGGCCAGCACGGCGTCGGTCGGGCGGTGATGCGGTACAGCCGAATTCGCGCCGGTCGCCACGATGGTCTCGAACGACACCGCTTCGGCGCCGTGTTCGAACATGGCCCATTCCAGATCCCTGGCCACCTGACGCTCGGTGCGGCCGGGTCGCAGTCCACCTCGCTCCAGCAGCGCGGCAAGGCCCGCGTCGCCCGCCGCGCAGGCCGCGCGCAACCGCTCCACCTCGTAGGCGTCCTTGACCATGCGCAACTGCTCGACCAGCCCGGGTGACGCGACGAACTCCAGGCCGGTGCGCTGTTCGAGGAAGCCGCGGTGCTGGTCGACGGTGACGACATGGCTTTCGAAGCCCACCCGGCCGAGCTGCCACTCCCCGGCCAGTTGCACGATGCGCCGCGTGGTGGCCCGCGCGATCTCCGCCCGCAGGTCGGGAGCCTGCTCGGCGATCTGGGTCCGATACCGGCCGTCGGTGCCGATCACGGTCCGGTCCTCGGCGGTGCGCGTGTCCCAGGAGTGCACCAGCAGCGCCGCGTTGGAGCCGGTGAACCCGGTCAGATATCTGATGTTCACCAGATCGGTGACCAGCAGGGCATCCACCCTGTTCTCCACCAGCAGGCTGCGCAGCGCGCCACGCCGCGCCGCGTAGTCCGGCACATGACCTGGGTGATCAGCACACATGTGTCAAAACTACCGCCGACACACCGCGGGCGGTCGGGCAACACGTGTTCAGCATGCCGTCGGCCGGGATCGAAGCGTCCTCGGATAGTCGAAAACCGCTGGCGCCCAATGCTTGTCGCCTTTGGCGCCAAGGCTGACCATGCACCTGTTCACATTCGCCCATGTTGCGCACATTCCGGGCCTGCGCGGCTGTTTCGCGCCGCGACCGGACGAAGGTGGGGACATGACTCCTCTCGCCTACGTCGCGCTCGCCGTGTGGTGCGCGGCACTGACGGTGTCCGACGTGCGCGAACGGCGCCTACCGAACGGTTTGACCGGTTCGGGTGTTCTGGCCGTTCTCGGATATGCCCTGGCCACAAAGCAATTCACTGTCGCACTGCTTGGCGCACTGCTGCTGTCGGCGCCGTACCTGCTGGTGCACCTCCTCGCGCCTGCCGCGCTGGGCGCGGGCGATGTCAAGCTCGCGGTGACGCTGGGAGCGGCGGCCGCGCTCGGCGGCGCTCGGACGTGGGTATGGGCGGCGATCGGGGCACCGGCGCTCACGGCCTGTCTCGCGGCCGGCGTTCTGGCCCGCCACCGCGCGTCGACCGCCGCCGTCCGCGGCGACAGCGCGGTCACCGTGCCACACGGGCCCGCGATGTGCTCTGCGACGCTGCTCGCCTTGTTGTGGGCGGCCCTGGACTCGACCTGAGTTCGACGGTCCGGGCCGAAGACCCCTCAGCGGGCGGCTGGACCGGATCGCGAAGCCAGCAAATCATCCGCAATCCATCGGTAGCATTACCGCGGGCAACGACCTTCCGGGCTGCCGCCGGATCTGTACCGGGAACGCGGCAGCGCGCGTGAGTTGCCGCTCGAGTGCGCCATGCCAGCGATGCAGGTCGAGAAGGAGCCGCCGAGTGAATCCGAGGCATCCGTCGCGGAAACCGATCGTGGTGGGAACCGACGGTTCCGCCCAGTCGGTCGTCGCGGTGCGCTGGGCGGCGCAGACCGCCGCGCTGCACGACGCGCCACTGCACATCTCGCTCGTCGTCGAGTCCTCGCTCGGCTCCGACGACGACGATCCGCCGCGTCCGGCGGCATTGCTGCGGGTGCGCGAGGCGGACGAGGCGATCGAGCGCGCCGCGGAGGCTGCCGTAGCGGCCGCACATGCGGTGCGCGACATCGCCATCGGCACCGAGATCCGCACCGCGCACATCGCCACCGCCCTGATCGAGCGCTCCCGCAGCGCGGCCATGCTCGTGGTGGGCACCCGCGGCATCGGCCGTGTTCAGCGTGTCCTGCTCGGATCGGTCAGCACCGCCGTCGCCAGGGAGGCGGACTGCCCCGTCGCGGTGGTGCCCGCCGAGACACGGCTGTGGGACCGGACGAGCACCGGCCCGGTGATCGTCGGGGTCGACGGCTCCACCGCCGAGCAAGCCGCCATCGAGGTGGCGGCCACCGAGGCGTCGCTGCGCGGGGTCGAGCTGGTGGCCGTGCACACCTGGGGCGAGGTCGAGCCGCTGGCCGCGATCGGCACCGACTGGGCCGCGCTGCGCCGCACCGAGGAAGCGCTGCTGGCCACGAGCCTGGCCGGCTGGCAGGAGCAGTACCCCGAGGTCACCATCCGGCGCGAGGTGGTCCGGGACCGTCCGGAGCGGCGGCTGCTCGAACGCTCCCGCGACGGGCAACTGCTCGTGGTGGGCAACCGCGGCCGAGGAACTTTGGGCCGCCTGCTGTTCGGGTCGGTCGGCGACGCGCTGCTGCGGTCGGTGGACCGCCCCATCGTGATAGCACGCTGAGCACCTGGACCGGTGGCATCCGGTCCGCCCCGTGCGTGCGCGTGATCACGGCGGGCCGCATTCCCGAGCACCGGCGTCGACATGGGAAGATGAACGGCGTGCTGCGTTGGATAACTGCCGGAGAATCCCATGGTCCCGCTCTCGTCGCCATCCTCGAAGGGATGGTGGCAGGCGTCGAGGTGACGTCGGACGAGATCTCCACGCAGCTGGCCCGCCGCAGGCTGGGATACGGCCGCGGCGCGCGGATGAAGTTCGAGGCCGACAAGGTCACCGTCGTCGGCGGCGTACGGCACGGACGGACCATGGGCGGTCCGGTCGCCATCGAGGTGGCCAACTCCGAGTGGCCGAAATGGACCACCGTGATGTCCGCCGACCCGGTCGATCCGGCCGAACTCGCCGAGCTGGCCCGCAACGCCCCGTTGACCCGGCCCCGGCCCGGGCACGCGGACTACTCCGGCATGCTCAAGTACAACTTCGACGACGCCCGCAACGTGCTCGAGCGGGCCAGCGCCAGGGAAACCGCCGCCCGCGTCGCGGCGGGCACCGTCGCGCGCAATTTCCTGCGCCAGGCGTTCGGGGCGGAGGTCGTCTCGCACGTGGTCTCGATCGGCACGGCGCAGAACACCTCGGGCATCGTGCCGACCGCGGCCGACCTCGCTGTGGTGGACGAGAGCCCGGTGCGGGCGTTCGACAAGGACGCCGAAGCCGCGATGATCGCGGAGATCGAGGCGGCCAAGAAGGACGGCGACACTCTCGGTGGCGTGGTCGAGGTGGTCGTCGATGGGCTTCCGGTCGGTCTCGGCTCGTTCACCAGCGGCGAGAACCGGCTGGACTCGCGGCTCGCGGCCGCCCTCATGGGAATCCAGGCCATCAAGGGCGTCGAGGTCGGCGACGGCTTCGAGACCGCGCGACGCCGCGGCAGCCAGGCGCACGACGAGATGCGGCCCGGCCCCGACGGCGTGCTGCGCTCCACCAACCGCGCGGGCGGCCTGGAGGGCGGCATGACCAACGGCGAGGCGCTGCGCGTGCGCGCGGCGATGAAGCCGATCTCCACCGTGCCGCGCGCGCTGTCCACCGTCGACATGACCACCGGTGGCGAGGCCGTGGCCATCCATCAGCGCTCGGACGTATGCGCCGTGCCCGCCGCGGGCGTGGTGGCCGAATCCATGGTGGCGCTGGTCGTCGCGCAGGCCGCGCTGGAGAAGTTCGGCGGCGACTCGATCACCGAGACGGTCGAGAACATCACCAGCTACGTCAAGCGCATCAGCACCCGTCCTCACGTGCCCGCGGACAGTCGGTCGCAATGATCGTGCAGACCGATCCGCGCGCCCCGCGCGTGGTGCTGGTCGGACCGCCCGGGGCGGGGAAATCCACGATCGGCCGCAAGCTCGCCAGGGAACTCGGTGTCGAGTTGTACGACACCGACGCAGGCATCGAGCGGGAGACCGGTCGCACGATCCCGGAGATCTTCGCCGAAGACGGTGAGCCCGAGTTCCGCAGAATCGAGGAGCGGGTGGTGCGCCGCGCCGTGCTCGCCGAGCGTGGCGTCGTCTCGCTCGGTGGCGGCGCCGTGCTGTCGGAGAACACCAGGGCCCTTCTGCGCAACCGCACCGTCGTCTACCTGGAGATCAGTGTGGCCGAGGGCCTTCGGCGCACCGGGGCGAGCACCCAGCGGCCCCTGCTCAACGGCGCGGACCCGGGCGCGAAGTACCGGGAGCTGATGCGCACCCGCCGCCCGCTCTACCGGGAGGTGGCCACCGTCCGGGTCCGCACCGACGGTCGCAGCCCGGGCCGGGTGGTGCGGATGATCATGACCAGGCTCGGGATGGAGCCCGCGGAGCGCGCCGAGGCGGACCTCCGGCCACCGCCCAGCGGAATCCCGCAGGGCAGCAGCCGATCCCGGGCCCGCCGTCGCGCCCGAGCCAGGGCCACGTCCCGGCGCAAGGACGCCGATCAGGGCGAGCCCAACGACACCGCCGCCGATCCCGCGCCGGAATCCGCGGTCGCGGCCGTGCGATCCCGCCGCACCCGCAGGAGCGTCACCAGCGAACCCGACGCCGCGACCGGAGCGGGCAGCAGTGAGGCCGCGGGCAGCCGATCCAGGCGCGCCCGCTCCCGCCGTGCCCGCTCCCGGGCACGTCAGCAGTCGACAACAGCATCAACAGAATCGGAGCAAGCCACGTGACAGAGCCGAGTCGTCTCGAAGTCCGGACCGCCGACCCGTACCCGGTGATCATCGGCCGCGGGTTGCTCGGTGAACTCGTCGAGTCGGTCAGCGGCGCGACCAAAGGCGTGCGCACCGTGGCCATCTTCCACCAGCCGCCGCTCACCGAGACCGCCGAAGTGGTGCGGAAGGCGCTGGCCGACACCGGCATCGACGCACACCGCGTCGAGATCCCGGACGCCGAAGCGGGCAAGGACCTGGCCGTCGCCGGGTTCTGCTGGGAGGTGCTCGGGCGCATCGGCCTGACCCGCAACGACGTCGTGGTCAGTCTCGGCGGCGGGGCGGCGACCGACCTGGCCGGGTTCGTCGCCGCCACCTGGATGCGCGGCGTGCGCATCGTGCACGTGCCCACCACGCTGCTCGCCATGGTCGACGCGGCGGTCGGCGGCAAGACCGGCATCAACACTGAGGCGGGCAAGAACCTGGTCGGCTGCTTCCACGAACCCGCCGCCGTGCTGGTCGACCTGGCCACCCTGGAAACGGTGCCGCGCAACGAGATCGTCGCGGGCATGGCCGAGATCATCAAGGCAGGCTTCATCGCCGACCCGGTGATCCTGGACCTGGTGGAGCGTGACCCGGAGGCCGCCCTCGACCCGACCGGCGACGTGCTGCCCGAGCTGATCCGCCGCGCGATCCAAGTGAAAGCCGACGTCGTCGCCGCCGATCTGAAGGAGTCGAGCCTCCGCGAGATCCTCAACTACGGCCACACCCTCGGCCACGCCATCGAGCGGCGGGAACGCTACCGGTGGCGGCACGGCGCCGCGGTCGCCGTCGGACTGGTGTTCGCCGCCGAGCTGGGACGTCTCGCGGGCCGTCTCGATGACGCCACCGCCGACCGCCACCGCGCCATCCTGTCCGCTGTCGGATTGCCGACCACCTACGACGCCGACGCGCTGCCCCAACTGCTGGACGCCATGCAGACGGACAAGAAGACCCGCTCCGGGGTGCTGCGCTTCGTCGTACTCGACGGCCTGGCCAAGCCCGGCCGCCTGGAAGGACCCGATCCCACCCTGCTGGCCGCCGCCTACTCGGCGATCGCCCGGGAGGACAGCCCCAGCGGCGGCGCGGTCCTGCTGTAGCGCCACCGCCCTTCGGCGCTGAGATCGAGCAAACGAGAAACGGCGCACCCTCTCGGGATGCGCCGTTTCTCTGTTACGTCAGCGGCGTACCCACGGGGTCCGGGCGGCGAGCTCAGGTCAGGCGGGGGTGTGGGCGGTGGCGGACCGTTTGGTGGCGGCGCGCTCGGCTAGGGCGCGGCCGATGCCGACGCCGATGAGGGCGGGGATGAAGATCAACAGGACGATGAACGATGCGGCCCCGGTGAGTTCGAAGAGCAGGCCGTTGTCCCCGAGGTCGAACCTGGGCAGCCAGTCGAGCAACCAGGCGCCGAGGCCGCTGCCGACGCCGGCCACCACGGCGGTCTTCAGCCACAGCATTGTCAGGTCGGTGCCGCGCTCGGGATCGGGGTGGGCCGTCCTGTCCTTGCGACCGTCCAGGAAACCCCAGGACAGGATGGCCGCCACGAGCACGACCAGTGCGAGCGCACGCATCCACGCCCCGTGGGTCGGCCAGTACACCATCGCGAACCCGAGCAGGGCGCGCAGGAAGACGACCAGCGCACCGAGCACGATGGCCCGCAACACCCAAGCATTCATGCGCACCACCCTAACCCTGCGCCACGCCGAACCAAACTAGAACTTGTATCAATTTTTGGGTCGATGCCCCTCGTCCAGCGCCGCCGCCATCTCCGCGCGCGGCGCCGGCCGCCCGGTGAACAGCTCGACCTGCCCGTACGCCTGGTTCAGCAACATCTCCAGCCCGCTCACCACCGTGTGCCCGGCTCGCGCCACCGCCTCGGCCAGCGGGGTGGGCCAGGGGTTGTAGATCGCGTCGAGGACCACCGGGGCCGCTGCCACCGAAGGGGCGACCACCGCGGCTGCCGTGGCGGGAATGGTGCTCACCACGGCGCCTGCCGCCGCACAGATCGCCTCCAAGGTTCTGACATCGAATCCGGCCAGTGCCGGGATCATCCCGAGCCGCTCGGCGAGTTCGAGTGCGCCGCGCGCCCGCCCGGCGTCCCGCGCCACCACGGTGACCGACTTCGCGCCCAGCTCCGACAACGCCAGCAGGGCGGGCCGCGCGGTGCCGCCCGCGCCCAGCACCACGCCCTCGGTCAGGTCGGTGACGCCACCGCCACGCAGCGCGCCGAGCACTCCGTCCACGTCGGTGCAGTCGGCCAGCCAGCCGGAGTCGGTGCGGACCAAGGTGTTGGCCGATCCCACCAGCACGGCCCGGTCGGTGCGCTCGTCCGCGTAGGCCAATGCCGCTTCCTTGCCGGGCATGGTCACCGAGAGCCCGACCCATGCCGGCCCGAGCCCGTCGACCAACCCGGGCAGCTGCTCGGCCGAGCATTCGATGCGCTCGTAGCTCCAGTTCAGCCCGAGCGCGCGATACGCGGCCAGGTGCAGCTGTGGCGATCGCGAGTGCTCGATCGGCTTGCCGAGCACCGCCGCCTTGCGACTATCGGCCACCGCTGTCCTTGGAGCTGTCGAGAATGCCGCTGCGCTGCGCCCGTGCGATCAGGCGCAAATGCTCCTGATAGTCGTCGGTGAACAGGGTGGTGCCCTGCTTGTCGACGGTGACGAAGTACAGCCACGGCCCCGCCTCCGGATTCTCCATGGCACGCAACGCGTTCAACGACGGCGCGGCGATCGGGGTCCTGGGCAAGCCGCGCATCGCATAGGTGTTCCACGCGGTTTCCTGAGCACGGTCGGCGTCGGTGGTCGCCACCTCGGTGCGATCCAGGGTGTAGTTCACCGTCGAGTCGAATTGCAGCATCTGATCCACCCGCAGCCGGTTCACGATCACCCGTGCCACCTTGCCCATGTCCTCGGGTTTCGCCTCGCGTTCCACCAGCGAGGCGGCGACCAGCGTCTCGTACGGGGTCAGTTTCGTGTCGGCCCCGGATTGCAGCAGTCCGGTGGATTCATAGCTCTTCGCGCTCGCGCTCACCAACTGCCGCAGGATCTGTTCCGGGGTGCCGCTGGGATCGAAATCCCATGTGCCCGCGGCGATGAGGCCTTCCAGCTGCCTCGTCCGGTCCGGGCAATCCTTGACACCCTGCATCGCCCACGCGGGCACCCCGAGCGCGGCCAGATCCAGGCTCGCGCCCGCGGCGTCGAGCTGTTCGTAGGTCACGCACTTCTGGTTGGGCCCGGTGCCGATGCAGCTGGCCTCAGCGATCTTGCGGTAGATGCCGTCGTACCGCCCGCCGGTGCTCATGTCGTGCTGGTCGTGCAGCAGCCGTCCCTCGGAGACGACCAGGTTGCCGACCCTGGACTGCTTGCCGACCAGCGCGGAGACCGCCTCCACGGCGGGACTGCGGCTCGGGATCGCGTAGAAGCCCGGCTGCACCGCGCTCATGTTCGAATTCCGCACGGCCGCTTCGATGAAAGCACCGGTGCTCGCGACGACGCCCTTCTCGTGCATGGTCGCCGCGATCTGCGTGGAGGTGTCGCCGTCGTGCACTTGCACGATCACCAAGGGGCCGGGCGGACCCGCGTAGTCCTCCGGCGGGCCGAAACTCGCGATCAGCTTCATGCCCGCGAAGACCACGGCGCCGCTGAACAGCAGCGCGAGGACGCCCCCGACGATCCATATGGTCCGGCGGCGCCGCTTGCGCTCGGCGGCTTTGCGCGAGGCGACCCGGGATCGCTTGCCGCGCTGCGAGCGACCGGAGCGCTCGGGACGCTCGGACCGGACGCGCTTGGCGCGGCGCGGCGTCTGCTCGCGTGTAGCGCTCGCGCGCTGCCCGCCACGCCGCGGGGCGGGCGGAGGCGGCGCCGGCTCCTCCTCCTCGTCATCGACGTAGCGGGGGATGACGGTCGTGTCGTCGTCGTAGTAATCGTCGCCGTCGTCGTGTTCGGCCCAGGCCTGGTCGTCTCTCCGGTAACGCCGATCAGCTTCGCGCTGTCGGAACAGTTCCTCGGCCCGCGCCCACCGATCCGTCATGCATCGTCCCCGGGCGACGCAGGACGTCCCGCTTCCACCGACCTCAACACCGCACTCCGTTCGTCCAACCATCCTTGCAGGATCGACACGGCCGCCGCCTGATCGATGACCTGCCGCTGGCCACGCGCGCGAACTCCGCTGTCCCGCAATGCACGTGCAGCTGACACCGTAGTCAAACGTTCGTCGGAAAGCCGGACCGGCACCGGCCCGACGGCAGCCCGCAATCGCTCAGCGAATGCGCTGGCCAGCGTAGCTGCAGTCCCCTTCTCCCCGCGTAATGTTCGCGGTAATCCGACGATTACCTCGACTGCCTCGTACTCCCGCACAATTTCGGCAATTCTTTCGATATCGGGTGCGGGAGCCGTCCCCCTGGACTGTTTCGCGCGCGGCACGGTCTCCACCGGCGTGGCGAGAATGCCGTCGGGATCGCACGCGGCGACCCCGATCCGGACACTGCCGACGTCGACGCCGATCCGCCTGCCCCGACCGGGATCGGTAGCGGGATGCGGCCGGTCGGCGCCGCGCTGCGCCGACCTCTCCGGTTCCGCGGGCTCGCCCATCACCCGGCCAGTTCGGCCACCCGCGCGCGGACCGCGGCCAGGCCCGCCGGAATGCCGGACGGGTCCGAACCCGCGCCCTGAGCCATCTCCGGCTTGCCGCCGCCGCGTCCGGCGATACTCGGGCCGAAGCTGCCGACCAGATCGCCCGCCTTGATGCCGAGCTCCTGGGCGGGCTTGTTCACCGCGACGACGAACGGCACCTTGCCGTCGGCGTTGCCGAGCAGCACCACCACGGCGGGCTCACTGCCGAACCGGCCGCGGATATCGGTGGCCAGGGTGCGCAGATCGCCCGCGGGCACGCCCTCGGGCGCGGCCACGGCGACCAGCAGCAGGCGGCCGATCCGCTCGGCCTCCTCGACGAACTTGCCCGCCGAGGACAGCACGGCGGCCATCTTGGTGCGCTCGAGCTCTTTCTCGGCCACCTTGAGCCGCTCCACCAGCTGCTCGACGCGACCGGGCACCTCCTCGGAGGGCACCTTCAGCGCGGAGGCGACACCGGCCAGCAGGGCACGTTCCTTGGCCAGGTACTTGTAGGAGTCCAGGCCGACGAACGCCTCCACGCGGCGTACACCCGAGCCGACCGACGACTCACCGAGCACCGTGATCGGGCCGATCTGCGAGGAATGCTGCACGTGGGTGCCACCGCAGAGTTCCATCGAGAACGGGCCGCCGATCTCCACGACGCGGACCTCGTTGCCGTAGTTCTCGCCGAACAAGGCCAGCGCACCCATCTGCTTGGCCTTCGGCAGGTCGGTGACGAAGGTGTTCACCGGGAAGTCGGCGCCGACCGCGTCGTTGGACACGGCCTCGATGTCGACCTTCTGCTGCTCGGACAGCTGGCCCTGCCAGTTGAAGTCGAAGCGCAGGTAGCCCGGCTTGTTCAGCGAGCCGGCCTGCACGGCGTTCGGGCCGAGCACCTGCCGGAGGGCGGCGTGCACCATGTGCGTGCCGGAATGGCCCTGGGTGGCGCCGCGCCGCCACGCCGGGTCGGCCTGGGCGAGCACGACATCACCCTCGGTGACCTGGCCGTGCTCCACGGTGGTCTTGTGCACCCACAGCTTCTTGGCGATCTTCTGCACGTCGTTGACCCGCAGCTTCAGGCCCGTGGATGCGGTGATGGAGCCGCGGTCGGCGATCTGGCCGCCGGACTCGGCGTAGAGCGGGCTGCGGTCCAGGATGACCTCGACGTCCTGGCCCAGGGTCGCGGCGGGCACCCGTACCCCGTCGGCGATCAGGGCGAGCACGGTGGCCTCGGAGGTCAGCTCGTCGAAACCGGTGAACTCGGTGGCGCCCCGGTCGACCAGTTCCTTGTAGATCGTGAGGTCGGCGTGGGCATGCTTGCGGGCCTGGGCGTCCTCCTTGGCGCGCTTGCGCTGCTCGGCCATGAGCGAGCGGAAGCCCTCCTCGTCGACCGACAGCCCGGCCTCGGCCGCCATCTCCAGCGTCAGGTCGATCGGGAAGCCGTAGGTGTCGTGCAGGGTGAAGGCGTCCGACCCGGCGATCGTGCTGCCGCCCTCGGCCTTGACCGCGGCGGCGGTGTTGTCGAACAGCGTGGAGCCGGTGTTCAGCGTCTTCAGGAACGCGGTCTCCTCACCGACCGCGACGGTCTCGATCCGGCGGAAGTCGGTGGCCAGCTCCGGATAGGACGGGGCCATCAGGTCGCTGACGACCTTCATGAACTCGCTCATCACCGGCTTCTCCGCGCCGAGCAGGCGGGCCGAGCGCACGATGCGGCGCAGCAGGCGGCGCAGCACGTAGCCGCGGCCGTCGTTGCCGGGGTTCACACCGTCGGCGATCAGCATGGCGGCGGTGCGGGCGTGGTCGGCGATCACCCGGAAGCGGACATCGTCCTCGTGCTGGACGCTGTAGGAGCGCCCGGTCAGTTCCTCGGCTTTGTCGATGATCGGGCGCAGCAGGTCGGTCTCGTAGACGTTGTCCACGCCTTGCAGCAGCAGCGCGATCCGCTCGACGCCCATACCGGTGTCGATGTTCTTCTTCGGCAGCGACCCGACCGGCGGATGCCCCAGCTTCGGGCTCAGCTCGCCGCGGACGTCCTGCATGAACACGAGATTCCAGATCTCGAGGTAGCGGTCCTCGTCGGCGACCGGCCCACCGTCGCGACCGTGCTCGGGCCCGCGGTCGTAGTAGATCTCCGAGCAGGGTCCGCCGGGACCGGGCACGCCCATATCCCAGTAGTTGTCCTTGCCGTCGCGGAACTGGATGCGCTCCTCGGGCATGCCCGCGACCCGCTTCCAGATCTCGGCGGCCTCCGGGTCGTCCTGGTAGACGGTCACCCAGATCCGCTCGGGATCGAACCCGTAACCGCCCTCGTCCTGCGGCTTGGAGATCAGCTCCCAGGCGAGGGTGATCGCCCCCTCCTTGAAGTAGTCACCGAAGGAGAAGTTGCCCGCCATCTGGAAGAACGTGTTGTGCCGCGTGGTGACGCCGACCTCTTCGATGTCGCCGGTCCGCACGCATTTCTGCACGCTGGTCGCGCGCGGGTAGGGCGGCGCTTCCTGACCCAGGAAGTACGGCTTGAACTGGACCATGCCTGCGTTGACGAACAGCAGGTTCGGGTCGGCCAGGATCAGCGAGGCACTCGGCACCTCGGTATGGCCGGCACGGAGGAAATGGTCCAGGAAACGCCGTCGAATCTCGTGGGTCTGCACGAATACCCAGCCTACCGGTGCCGCGCACGCGAATTTCATCGACCGGGGCTGCCCGCACGTCCCGGCGACCGGCCTGCGAACCGGTCCCGCGGCGGTCAGCCTCGGACGATGCGGCGCAGCTTGTCGACTCTGGGGCCGATCTCGCGTTCGTGGCCGTGGTCGGTGGGCCGGTAGTAGTCGACACCGACCAGTTCGTCGGGCGGGTACTGCTGGGCGAGCACGCCGTCCTTGTCGTCGTGCGGGTACTTGTAGCCCTGGGCGTTGCCGAGTGCCGCCGCGCCCGGGTAATGACCGTCGCGCAGGTGCGGCGGCACCGCGCCCGCCTTGCCCGCCGCGACGTCGGCCATCGCCGCGCCGATCGCGGCCACGACCGCGCCGGATTTCGGGGCGGTCGCCAGGTGGATCGTGGCCTGCGCGAGCGCGAGGCGGCCTTCGGGCAGGCCGACCAGCTGCACCACCTGCGCGGCCGCGGTCGCGGTCTGCAGCGCCGTCGGGTCGGCCATGCCGATGTCCTCGCTCGCGTGGATCATCAACCTGCGGGCGATGAAACGCGGGTCCTCGCCCGCGCTCAGCATGCGGGCCAGGTAGTGCAGCGCGGCGTCGACGTCCGAACCGCGGATCGACTTGATGAACGCGCTGATCACGTCGTAGTGCTGGTCGCCTGCCCGGTCGTAGCGGACCGCGGCCTTGTCCACGCTGGCCTCGACCAGGTCCACGTCGACGGTGCCGTCGAGCGAGGATTCGGCCGACGCTTCCAAGGCCGTCAGCGCGCGGCGGGCATCGCCGCCCGCGATCCGGACGATGTGGTCGAGCGCGGCCTCGGTCACGGTGTACGCGCCGGCGAGTCCGCGCGGATCGGTGATCGCGCGGGTGAGCACCTCGCGGATGTCGGCCTCGGTCAGCGAGCGCAGTTGCAGCACCAGCGAGCGCGACAGCAGCGGCGACACCACGGAGAACGACGGGTTCTCCGTGGTCGCGCCGACCAGCAGGACGATCCGGTTCTCCACCGCGGCGAGCAAGGCGTCCTGCTGGATCTTGGAGAAGCGGTGCACCTCGTCGATGAACAGCACGGTCTGCTCGCCCGCCGACACCCTGCGCCGGGCCAGGTCGATGACCGCGCGCACCTCCTTGACGCCCGCCGACAGCGCCGACAGCGCCTCGAACCGGCGACCGGTGGCCTGCGAGATGAGCGCGGCCAAGGTCGTCTTGCCCGTGCCGGGCGGGCCGTACAGCAGCACCGAAGCGGCGCCCGAGCCCTCGATCAGCCTGCGCAACGGCGAGCCGGGACCGAGCAGATGCTGCTGGCCGACCACTTCCTCCAGCGCCGCCGGACGCATGCGCACGGCCAGTGGCGCACCCGCGTCCCTGCGCACCACCGTGTCGATCGAATGCTCCGGGGGCACCGCGGCGCCGGGCACGTCGAACAAACCATCGCTCACGCGGAAAACGTTACCGAGCCGCACCGACAGCACGACATGCCGCTCCCGCGGGGGCCGTACGGGCGGCGGCGCGGTCCCGACCAGCACGGGGGCAGGCCGAGTTGCGTGGCGCCGATACTTCGGTTGGGATCGGTACCCGTGACTGAAAACGCGACCGTTTCAGATCCCTCGTCCGTTCCGCGCTTCGCTCGGCGCACACTCTTGGCGGGCACCGCGGCCGCCGCCACCGCCACCGCGGTACTGGGCGCCGGACGCGCGGCAGCCGCCACCCAGGTCTTCCGGCACGGCGTCGCCTCGGGCGACCCGCTTCCCGACGGCGTGATCCTCTGGACCCGCGTCACCGTCTCCGACGACGCCACCCCGGGCTCGGGCTCGGGCGACCCGGCGACCGTGCGCTGGGAGATCGCCGCGGACGACCGGTTCGCCTCGCTCGCCGCATCCGGGACCGCGACGGCCGCCGCGGACTCGGACCACACCGTCAAGGTCGACGTTTCCGGCCTCGCGCCGGGTGTGGAGTACTTCTATCGATTCAGCGCCCTCGGCGAGACCTCCCCGGTGGGTCGCACCAAAACCGCGCCCGCTACCACGGACACACCGGACCGCCTCCGATTCGGCGTGGTCTCGTGCTCGAACTGGGAGGCGGGCTACTTCGGCGCCTACCGCCACCTGGCCGCCCGCACCGACCTGGACGCGATCGTGCACCTGGGCGACTACATCTACGAATACGGCCGGGGCAAGTACGGCGGCCGCAACGGCACCGTGCGTCCGCACGAACCGGCCGACGAGATCGTGAGCCTGGCCGATTACCGCATCCGCCACGCGCAGTACAAGACCGACCCGGATCTGCTCGGCCTGCACGCCACACTGCCGTTCATCTGCACCTGGGACGACCACGAATCCGCCGACAATTCCTGGTCCGGCGGCGCGAACAACCACGACCCCGCCGCCGAGGGCGACTGGACCGACCGGCGCGCCGCCTCCGCTCGGGCCTACCTGGAATGGATGCCGGTCCGCGCGTCCGGGTCCGGCGCGGACGCGCGGATCTACCGCAGGCTGCGCTTCGGCACCTTGGCCGAACTCGCCATGCTCGATCTGCGCAGCTACCGCGACCGGGAGGCGAAGCCGGGAGCGAACTGGCGGGAGACCGACGATCCGGCGCGCACCCTCACCGGCAAGGCCCAGATGGAGTGGCTGACCGCGGGCCTGGCGTCGGCGCCGGTGCGGTGGAAGCTGGTGGGCAACTCGGTGATGATCGCTCCGCTGGCCTTCCCGCCGCTGGAGCCCGCCACCACGGCGGCGATCACCAGCACCGTGGGCGTCCCGCAGGCCGGCCCGTCGCTGAACGGCGACCAGTGGGACGGCTACACCGCCGACCGCGCCCGCCTGTTCCGCACCATCCTCGACCAGCAGATTTCCGACGTGCTGTTCCTGACCGGCGACATCCACTCCTCGTGGGCCGCGGATCTCCCGGTGGACGCGGCGCACTATCCGGGCGGGCCGACGGCGGGCGCCGAGTTCGTGGTGCCATCGGTGACCTCGACCAGTATCGGCGACCTGCTCCGGGCGAACTCGGCGCCGCTGGCCGCATCGCTCGCGACGGTCAACCGGCATCTGCGCTACGTGGAACTGGATTCGCACGGCTACGGCGTCCTGGAGGTCACTACGGACCAGGCGCAGATGGACTGGTACTACCTGCTGAACGTGGCCGACCCGAATTCCGGTGTGCGTCACGGCGCTTCGTTCGCGGTCCGTTCCGGGGGCCGGATCGAGCCGCGGCAGGTCCCGCTCGGCTGACCGACGCGGGAGATCACTCCCCGCCGGCGCACCCCCCGGCGCCTCCGCATCCGCCGCCTCCTGCGGAGTAGTTGTTCGATTTACCCTTGCGCCACTGCCGACCGCGGGCCTCTTTGCTGAGCTGGGCCCCGGCCGCGCGGGCGCGAGTAGTCGTGTCTTCGCCGATCCGGCCGCGGGCCTTGTTCCGTCGCACGATCACGACGCCGAGCACAGCGGCGACGAGACCGATCGCGAACACGACGAGCAGTAGGTAACCCACCCGGTACTCCCTCTTCCCCGCGCCCGCTCTCGCTTCGACCGAGCGCTCCGAACCTGCCATTGTGCCTCGCGCGCAGAGGAATTCGCATCCGGCGTTTCGGCTGGGGGTTGCCGGAGGGCCGCGAGCAACGCGATGGCATGTCCGGCGCTGCGACCGTCTCGGTGGCGCCGATCGGCTACCGACGTTCGATCGCCCAGCGGCGATCCGCTCTCCGGCTCCTCGCTCGCAACGCGGCGCGGCGGGTTCACGGAACCACCTCGCGGTTCAGCGAAGGCCGCCGGAAACGACGCTCGGCGGTCGGTACGCACGCCGCGAAGCCGGATTCGTCGTGGCCGAGCCCGGCCGACGCTCTCCCCCCGGAAGACCTACTCCGACCAGCGCTCTTCCAGCATCGCCGACACGTCCTCGGCGAAATCGCCCACGATGTCGTCCCCCGTGCACCGCGCGTCTTCGGCGAGCGCGGCCCAGCGATTGATCAGCGCAGCCGAGCGCGGCACCGACAGCCCGTGCTCCCTGGCGGCCGCGATGCGCGTGTGGTCGGCGGGCAGGAACCAGTAGGTGGACAGCCAGACCCAGATCAGCCTGGCTTCCAGAATGCGTTCGTCGAGCTGCTCGTCGTCGGCCAGCGCGGGCCATACGCCGACGACCTCCGCGCGCCACGCCTCCACCATCTGCTTGGCACGTTCGCGGGAGAGCTCGACATCGCACAGGCAACCGGGGAAGGACACCAGGGCGTAGGCGATGTCCAGGGTGGCGTCGCGGAACCCGCCCCACTCGTAGTCGAGGAAGCGCGCGCCCTCCTCGTTCAAGATCACATTGTCCGGGCAGAGGTCCGAGGGGCTGAACGCCCGGAAACGACCCGCGGAGTACAGCCGATTGCCCCGCACGATCCGCTCGGCGATCTCGCCGGGCACCTCGATGCCCAGTTCGCGCTGCAGCAGTCCGGGCACCTCGGCGATCGCCGACTCGGCCTGCTGCGCGATCCCGTCCACCCGGTGCACCACGTCCACCCGGCGCAGCAGCGCGACGAAGTCCGCCTCGCGCCCGACGGTGGCGGCGTGCATCCGGCCCAGCGCCTGGGCGAATGCCATCAGGGCGTTGCGAGCCGCGGTCTCGGAGCCCGACCGCAGCACGGCGGTCAGCAGCGAGTTCTCGCCGAGGTCGCTGAGGATCAGCAGACGGTCGGGGAGGCTGTGCGCGATCAGGTACGCACCCGGCCGGTGCTCCCGGCTCAGGGCGGTGGTGAACTGGTAGGACACCGCCTCGCGGAGGAAAGCGGAGTCGATGCTGGCCACCCCGGGCGCCAGCCCTCCGGTGCGGCGATCCTGGGCGGCTCCGCGAACCTGCTTGATGATCAGGGTTCGCGGTAGCGAGAATGCGTTCTCCGCTACACGCACACGTAGGACCGTCGTCCTACCACTACCGCTGAGTTCGATCGGATCGCTCAGCTTTACCGGAGCACCCATTCGCTTTGTGAGCAACTGTTGCGCTGCGGACACGACTTCGGCGGCGCGTTCGGCCAATAGTGCGGTCATCGCCATTCAAGCTACTCGCATCCGGTCACTTCTAGCGAGCGGTTACACAACCTTTCCGCGTCGCTCGGCGTGTCTCCGGCGAGGCCGGAGCGCGACCGCAGGTCGCTTGACACCTCGACAACGGTCGGGTTTTCTCATCGTCAACTGCCATGCGCCACACCGCAAACCAGTTGAGTGGAAAGGTCTACGCATGACCGAAACCCCGCCCCCCGCACCCAAACCATCAGCTGGCGGCGCTTCCTCCCCGAACGACGACGAACGCTTCGCGCCACAGCCGGGCCGACACGAGAGCCCGCATCCGCAGGCTCCCGGTCCCGGGACCGGCCATCCCCGCCACGAGATGGCGGGTTCGTCCGGATATCCGCAGTTCGAGGGCCCAGGGGCGGCGCACTACGGCAACGAACCGCTGGAGCCGCCCCCGCCGGTGGGCGCCCCGCACCCCAGCTACGGCCCGCAGGGCACCGGGCCGGGGTGGGCGCCGCCCGGCCCGGCGCAGGCGCCGGTCTACGGCTACCAGCAGGTCCACGTGGGGTCGAGCTCGCTGGACGTCGGTCAGGCGCTCAGCTACGGCTGGGCGAGATTCCGGGCCAATCCGGGGCCGTGGGCCGGGGTGACCGCGGTGGGCCTGGTCATCTACCTGGCGTTCCTGCTCGTCGTGCAACTCGCCGACCCGACGACGATGCTGCCCCTGCTGCTCATCTTCCTGGCGGTCATGGCCGCGATCTGGCTGCTGCAGGCGGCCATGGTGCGCGGCGCGCTGTACGAGGCCGACGGCACGCCCCCGCCGTTCGGCGCCTACTTCCGCTTCGTGAACGCGGGCAACGTGCTGCTCACCGCGCTGCTGGCGTTCACACTGACCTTCATCGGCTCGGCGATCTGCCTGGTCCCCGGTCTGATCGCCGGCTGGCTGTGCATGTTCTCGCTGCATTTCGTGGTCGACCAGGACCAGGGTCCGTTCGAGGCGCTGAAGTCCAGCTTCACGCTGGTGGTCGCCAACGCCTGGCAGGTACTGCTGCTCGCGCTGGCGGTGCTGGTGGTGACCTTCCTCGGCCTCCTGCTGTGCGGGTTCGGCCTGCTGATCGCGGGCCCGGTCGCCGCCATCGCGGTGACCTACGCCTATCGCACGCTCACCGGCGGCACCGTCGCCGCGTACTGAAGCGCGGTCATCCGCCGATCCGAGGGCGTATGCCGAGCCACCGCTCGAGTCGCCCCACCGGTCCGGCCTCGCTGCCCGCGCGAGGTCGGAGGGCGAGTACCACGATCCCGGCCACCACGATGCCTGCCATGTTCACGGCCAGCTGCCCCGCGGACAGAAACGCCACCCGCCACTCCCCCAAAGTCGCGGCGACGACGGCGAACCCGGCCGCGGGCACGGTCGTCACCGAGATGAACACCCCGACCAGCGCGGCCGATTTCGCGGTCACCAGCGACAGCATGCCCGCCGCGCCCGCCAGTAGTGCGACGACCAGTGAGAACGGCCCGACCTGGTAGATGAAGTCGACCTCATCGATGCTCGACACCCCATCGATGGTGATCCAGCCGACCTGCCGCCACGCCACCGTCGCCAGCAGCGTGACGACCATCGCCACCGGGAAACCGACCGCGAGCGCCGTCGCCGACCGCCGGGCCAGCTGAAAGTCCCTGCGCACCACCGCGACAGCGAAGGCGGCCAGCGGCCCGAATTCCGGGCCGACGACCATGGCGCCGACGACGGTCACCGGCGAATCGGTCGCGACCCCGACGGCGGCGAGCAGGCAGGCGATCGTGAGGAACGCCAGGAACGCCGCGCTGAGGCTCGACTCCTCGTGGGTCTGCGCGAGCAGTTCCTCCCATACCACCGCGTCGCTCGGCTCACCGGGCGCCTCGTGCACCGCACGCTCGCCCGCGTCCGACAGAACCGTCTCGACCGGTGTGAGTGTCATACCGCCGGACCGGCAGATGCCCAGCGCGGTCAGGTCGTCGAGGACGTCGTTGGCGGCCTCGCGAGCCACGTCCGCCTGCACGAGATCGCCCTCCGGCTCCAGCGCGACGCCGCGTGCCAGGGTCACGTGCGTGACCCCGGGATCGGCGGCGAGCACCTCGAGCGCCGCGTCGGTGATCTCCGGCGGGCTGATCATGCGCAAGTGCAGCAACGGATTTCCCTCGCGGTCGGCGTCCTCCAGCAGGGACGCGGCTGACCAGAAGGTACCGTTCGCGCGTTCGCTCCGCTACGACGCGGTCGCGGCGTCGGCCGCCTTCTGCTCCGGCTTGACGTCCAGCCCCGCCTCTTTGCGCTGCTGTGCGGTGATCGGCGCGGGTGCGTCGGTCAGCGGGTCGACGCCGCCACCGGTCTTCGGGAACGCGATGACCTCACGGATCGAGTCCTCTCCCGCCAGCAGCGCGGTGACCCGGTCCCAGCCGAAGGCGATGCCACCGTGCGGGGGAGCGCCGAAGGCGAAGGCGTCCAGCAGGAAGCCGAACTTCTCCTGCGCCTCCTCCTGGCTGATCCCCATCACCTCGAAAACGCGTTCCTGCACGTCGCGGCGGTGGATACGAATCGACCCGCCGCCGATCTCGTTGCCGTTGCAGACGATGTCGTAGGCGTAGGCCAGCGCCGAGCCCGGGTCGGCGTCGAAGGTGTCCAGCGACTCCGGCTTCGGCGAGGTGAAAGCGTGATGCACCGCGGTCCACGCGGAGTGACCCACCGCCACGTCGCCGCTCGCGGTCGCCTCGACGGTCGGCTCGAACAGCGGCGCGTCCACGACCCACACGAACGACCAGGCGTCCTCGTCGATGAGCCCGACCTTGCGTGCGATCTCGACACGCGCCGCGCCGAGCAACGCACGCTGCGCCTTCGGTGCGCCCGCGGCGAAGAACACACAGTCGCCGGGGACCGCGCCGACGTGCTTGGCCAGCCCATCACGCTCGGCTTCGCTGAGGTTCTTGGCGACCGGGCCGCCGAGCGTGCCGTCCTCGTTCACCAGGATGTAAGCCAGCCCCTTGGCGCCGCGCTGCTTGGCCCACTCCTGCCAGGCGTCGAGCTGCCGCCGCGGCTGGCTCGCGCCGCCCGGCATGACCACCGCGCCCACGTAGGGCGCCTGGAACACCCGGAACGGGGTGTCGGCGAAGTAGTCGGTGCACTCGGTGATCTCCACGCCGAAGCGCAGGTCGGGCTTGTCGGTGCCGAAACGGCGCATGGCCTCGGCGTAGGTCATGTGCGGGATCGGGGTCTGGATCTCGTAGCCGACCAGCTTCCACAGCGCGACCAGGATCTCCTCCGCCAGCAGGATCACGTCCTCCTGGCGCACGAAGCTCATCTCGATGTCGAGCTGGGTGAACTCCGGCTGGCGGTCGGCGCGGAAGTCCTCGTCCCGGTAGCACCGCGCGATCTGGTAGTAGCGTTCGATGCCGCCGACCATGAGCAACTGCTTGAACAGCTGCGGGCTCTGCGGCAGGGCGTAGAAGCTGCCCGGCTGCAGGCGCGCGGGCACCAGGAAGTCGCGCGCGCCCTCTGGCGTGGACCGGGTCAGCGTGGGGGTCTCGACTTCGACGAACTCGTGGCGGGCGAGCACCTCGCGGGCGGCCGCGTTCACCCTGGAGCGCAGCCGGATGGCGTGCGCCGGGGCTTCGCGGCGCAGGTCCAGGTAGCGGTGCTTCAGGCGCGCCTCCTCACCGGGCTGCTCGTCCAGCTGGAACGGCAGCGGAGCGCTCTCGTTCAGCACTTCGAGCTCGGTGACGTTCACCTCGATGGCGCCGGTGGGCAGTTCCGGGTTCTCGTTGCCGCTCGGCCGCGCTTCCACGGTGCCGGTGACGCGCACGCAGTACTCGGCGCGCAGCCGGTGTGCCTGTTCGGCGGGTTCGCCCTCACGGAAGACCGCCTGGGCGACGCCCGACGCGTCGCGCAGATCGATGAAGATCACCCCACCGTGGTCACGCCGCCGGGCCACCCAGCCGGTGAGAGTGACGGTCTGACCGGCATGCTCGCTTCGCAGCGAACCAGCCAAGTGGGTGCGCAGCACGGGGTTCCTTTCGACGACTCGGCACCGGGCGCGGTGTGACCAGGTGCGAGACCATCGTAGTGAGACACATTCCCCGAGTGGAAACCGATATCGCCGCGCCCGTGCCAAGCTGTACCCGCGGGAGTGAGAACCGGGGCTCGTACGACCGAGGGCTGTGTGACCCCGACGGACAAGCGAGAAAGCGACGACGATGACCTTCAACGAGGGCATGCAGATCGATCCGGACCGGGTTTCCTCCGGCGGTCCGGGCATGGGCGGCAAACTCGCGCTCGGCGGCGGCGCGGGCGGACTCATCGTGCTGGTACTGACGCTGCTGCTGGGTGGCGACCCCGGCTCCGTCCTCGGCAATTTCACCGGCGCGCCCGAGCAGACCCGGACACAGCCCGGCACGGAGGGCACCCCCACCCACTGCAAGACCGGCGCGGACGCCAACAAGTACGTCGACTGCCGGGTGGCGCTCACCGCGCAGAGCTTGGACGCGGTGTGGTCGGCCGAGCTGCCGAAGCAGGCAGGCAAGCGCTATGCCGAGCCGAAAGTCGTGCTCTTCTCCGGCGCCACCTCGACCGGCTGCGGCAACGCCACCAGCGATGTCGGCCCGTTCTACTGCCCGGCCGATCGGACCGCCTACTTCGACACCAGCTTCTTCCAGGACCTGGTGGATCGCTTCGGCGCCAGCGGCGGTCCGCTCGCCCAGGAATACGTCGTGGCGCACGAGATCGGCCATCACATCCAGAACCTGCTCGGCGACCTCGGCCGCGCACAACGCGATCCGCGCGGGCCGGAGTCCGGCGCGGTGCGCACCGAACTGCAGGCCGACTGCTACGCCGGAATCTGGGCGCATTTCGCGGACCAGCAGCCCGCGCCCGGCAGCGACCAGCCGTTCCTGAAGCCGCTGTCGGACAAGGATGTCGCCGACGCACTCTCGGCGGCCGCGGCGGTCGGTGACGACCGTATCCAGCGGGCGGCGCAGGGCCGGGTGAATCCCGAAGCCTGGACGCACGGTTCGTCCGAGCAGCGCCAGAAGTGGTTCCTCACCGGTTACCGGACCGGTCAGGTCCGTGCGTGCGACACCTATTCGGCGCAGGACCTCAACAATCCGCCCACCCCGCGGTAGCACCGGATCGGATCGGACACAGCGCGCCGGTACCGCCAGGGCCGGCGCGCTGTCATGATCTACGGCAGTCCGCCTGCGCCGCAGGCGAACACGGACCGCACCGGAAGATGGGATCGATGCGAGTAACGAAAGCTGTTCTGCTGGTTGTGCTGCTGATCGTCGCGGCGGGCTCGGGCGCCGCCACGGCCGACCCTGCCCCGGATCGCCCCAGTGCGCTACCGCCGATCGCCGCACCGCTGGCACTGTTCACGCTGACCACCATTCCGGACGGTTGGCAGGCCCGGACCGATCTCCGCCCACAGCTGGAGATCTTCGCCGACGGCCGTGCGATCAGCAGCCCCGATGCCGTGGCCGCCGATCGCAGTCCCGAGACCGCGCCGAAGCGGATCGACGGTCACATTCCGCCCGATGTGCTCAGCGCCGCGCTGGCCGAGACCAACGCACTGGCCGCGGCGGACCTCGGCGTGCCGAGGCCCATTGATCAGAGCAGCCGGATCATCGACTACATGCCACAGGCACCGGCTCAGGACGTGCATCTGGTGGTGTACTCACCGGAAACCGCCGAGGGACTCGGCGCCGAGCAACAGGCCGCACGCAAGCGCTTCGCCGACCTCTACAAGAAATTGCTCGACGCGTTCGTCCAGAGCAACTGACATTCGCTCGTCACTCGGCCCGAACGGCCACGAGCCGTTCGGGCCGGGTGCCGCGCCGGGCACCCGGCGGCCGGGTCAGAACTGGTCCTGCTCGTAGTCCGAGCTGATGATCTCGTCCGAGTGCGTCGCACCGATGACGTCCGGCGTACTTTCGCCGAGCGGACCGGTGAGATCGTCGTTGCCGGTGGGGCTCTGGTACGGCTGCACCGTGCGCGAGTGCTCCTCCTCGTTGCTCCGCTGCCCCGCGGCGCCGGCCGGGCCACCCATGAAGCTGCTCGATCCGGCGGGTGTGGTGCTACCGGGTGTGCCGGTACCGAGCGAAACACCGGGGACACCGGCGACCGAGCGAATCGGCGGAACCGTGGTGCCGGGCAGGCCGCTGGCCTTGGGCACCGAGGGCGTGCTCGGGCTTCCGGACCGGCTGGGGCTGCTGCCGAGCAGTCCGCTCGGCGCGCCGTGGCTGGAACTGGGACTGTGCGTGCTGGGCACCGACGACGGCGTGGTCGTCGGGCTCGACGTCCCTGGCGTGTAGGAGTCCAGACCCGCCGCCTTCGTCGCGGTGTCGGACGCGGTCGACTGCGCCTGCTCCAGGATCGGCTGGCCGACGTTCTGCGCCAGCGCCTGCGCGACCTCCTGGGGCGCGGGCCCGCCGCCCGGCGCGACCAACTGCTGCACCATGCTGCCGAGCTCGCCGGTCTTGCCCGCCAGATCCCCGCGGGTGGCGTTGACCACGCCGACGGCGTTGCCGAGGTGTTCGGTGGCCGAGGCGATCAGCGCCGCCTGCGCGGGCGGGGTGAGGATCACCGGCGCGAACGCGGTGGCCTGGGTGGCGAACGACGACGCGATCCCGAGCAACTGGGCGTTGCCCTGCTGCACGACCGCGGCGGCCCGCTGGGTGAGTTCGGAGATGTCGATGCCGCGCTTGCTGGTCTCCTGCCCCTCCACGTTCGCCTGCTGGCTCGCGGCCTGGGCATTGCGGGCGGCCTGACTCTGCCACAGCTGGTCGACCGTGCTGATGCTGCCCTTGCCCACCTGCATCGCCATCTCGATGACCTTGGAGGACTGGCTGAGGATCGCGGTCGGATCGAACGCGCCGATGACACCGGTACCGAAGCTGCTGAGCAGGTCCAAGATCGGCTTCATCAGCAGGTCGACGCCGGGCAGCGCGGGAACCGCGACGCCCTGCATCAGCGCGGCGACCGGGTCGGCGGGCAGCGCGGGCAACGACGCGGCGGCGGCCGAAGCCTGGTTCACCGCGGTGCCGACCGCGCTCGGCGCGGCGGTGAGCGCGCCGTCGAGCACACCCTGCGCCTGGTCGAGCGCGGACTCGGCCATCGGCGCGGCGACGTGCTCGACCGCGGTGTTCATGTCGCCGAGCAGCGCGGACATCTCGTGCGGCACGCCCGCCGCGTCCGCCGAGTCCCCCGCGCCCGGCACGCCGCTCAATCCGGGCAGACCGGCGGGCACCGCGGCGGCCGAATGCTGATCCTCGGAGATCTTGCGCGACAGCACGAATTCGGGTGGCTCGATGGGCGGCAGGTCTTCGGGCAATTGCGGCAGCGGCACGTCGAGCACCGCCTGGGCCGGTGCCTGCTGCAGCGCCTCCAGCACGGTCTGCTGGCCGATGGCGAGGTTCTGTTCGGCCGCGTGTGCGACGGCTTCGTCCTGCGGCGCGATGACGCCGCTGTCCAGCGGTCTCATATCGCGTCCCCGATCTGTCCCGCGATCGATCCGAGCGCGCCCGCGTTGGACCAGTCGACGGCGTCGTAGGCCGCGGCGGCGCTGAACGCCGACTCCGACAGCTTGGTGTACTTGGCCGACAGATCGTTGATGTCCTTGGCCTGCAACACCTGCGCCGCGGCGAACATCGCCAGGTAGTCGGCCCCGATCAAACCGAACACCGGAACCAGCGCGGACACGTTGCGCACCGCGTCGAAATTGCCCGCCCCCGCGAGATCACCGGCGATTCCGGCGTTCGTGGCGGCGAACGCCCGGACCGCTTCGGTCTCTACCGAGAGATCACTCATCGAGTTGCCCCCCACATCGTCGTACAGATCTGCGTCATGAACTTGTCGTGATCCGCCGGCTCCCTGCCGAATCGGCAAGGGCCGCTACGGTTGCGCCCAATATAGCGGACCGGACCGGCATCTCACGAGCCCGAACGCGCCGCGCGACCGGGCGAACCGGACCGAATTGGAACGTGTTGCAAATTAGAACAAGTTCTATATTCTCTGTCCCATGAAGGTCGCAGTGACCGGCGCAGCCGGCTACCTTGGCACGAATCTGCTCCGCATCCTCACCGAGCGCGGTCACCAGATCGCCGCCATCGATCGGGCGATTCCCGACGAGCCGGCGGCGCCCGGCGTCACCTGGGTGCGCGGCGATGTGCTCGACCCGGCCTCGATGCGTGCCGCGCTGGACGGCGCCGAGGTGGTCTACCACCTGGTCGCGGTGATCACCCTGGCGGAGAAGAACGACCTGGCCTGGCGGGTGAACACCGAGGGCGTGCGCGTGGTCGCCGAGGCGGCGCTGGCCGTGGGCGCGCGCCGGATGGTGCACGCCAGCTCGATCCACGCGTTCGACCAGTACAGCTGTGGCGGCCGGATCGACGAGAACGCGCCCCGCTCGACCGACCCCGCGCTGCCGGTCTACGACCGGTCCAAGTGGGCGGGCGAGGTGGCGCTGCGCAAGGTGATCGACCAGGGCCTCGACGCCGTGCTGTGCAACCCCACCGGCGTGTTCGGCCCGCTGGACTACAGCAAGCCGCTCTCGCGCATCAACCGGACCCTCAAGGACGCGGCACTGGGGCGGGTGCCCGCCATGATCGGCGGTGGATTCGACCTGGTGGACGTGCGCGACGTGGCAGAGGGCCTGGTCCTGGCCGGAGAACACGGCCGCACCGGCGAGAACTACCTGCTCGGCGGATCGATGATCTCGATGCTCGAACTGTGCCGCGTCGCCGCGACTCATGGCGGCAAGCGGGGTCCGAAGTTCGCCATCTCCCCCAAACTCATATCCGGCGTCATCCCGGTGCTGGCCCCGATCGGCAAGCTGTTCAACTCCGACATCGTCTCCAAGGCCGCGCTCGGCGCCCTGATCTCCGCGCCCGTCGTGGACCACGGCAAGGCCGAACGTGAGCTCGGCTACCAGCCACGCCCGCTCGACGACACGGTTCGCGACCTGGTCGCCTTCTTCGCCGACCCGGCCCGGCTCACCCCGCCCGACACCAGGCAGATCGCTTGACAGCTCCTAGAACACATGTTCGACTGAGGGGGTGCGTTGGCAGAGCCAGACCTTGGAC
Source organism: Nocardia abscessus (assembly GCF_015477775.1). Taxonomy (GTDB): domain Bacteria; phylum Actinomycetota; class Actinomycetes; order Mycobacteriales; family Mycobacteriaceae; genus Nocardia; species Nocardia abscessus_A. The sequence goes on from NZ_JADLQO010000002.1 coordinate 303,126, forward strand.
GCCGAGGACGGCGCCTTGCCCGGGCTGTCCCGGGCCGGTCTGGTGCGCACCGTGCAGACGCCGGAGTTCGAGGGCATCACGTTCCACGAAGTGCTCTGCAAGAGTGCGCTGAACCGGGTACCCGAGGGCGCCAACGTGCCGTTCCAATGGACGGTCAATCCGATGCGGGGTTGTTCGCACGCGTGCCGCTACTGTTTCGCGCGCGGCACGCACGAGTATCTCGATCTGGACGCAGGCCGGGACTTCGATTCGCAGATCGTGGTGAAGACGAATGTCGCCGCGGTCCTGCGCAAGGAACTCGGCAGGCGATCCTGGCGCCGCGACCCGGTGGCACTGGGCACCAATACCGATCCCTACCAGCGTGCCGAGGGGCGATATCGGTTGATGCCGGGCATTATTCGCGCACTGACCGAATCCGGCACCCCCTTCTCCATCCTCACCAAGGGCACCCTGCTGCGCCGGGACCTGCCGTTGCTCACCGCGGCCTCCCGCGAGGTGCGGGTGAGCCTCGCGGTGTCCATCGCGATCCTGGACCAGGATCTGCACCGGAGCCTGGAGCCCGGCACACCCTCGCCCCGTGCCCGGCTGGACTTGGTGCGCGCACTCGCCGACGCGGGTTTCGCGGTCGACGTCCTGGTCGCCCCGATCATCCCCTGCCTCACCGACGGCCGGGCGCACCTGGACGCGATCTTCGGCGCGATCGCCGATGCCGGGGCGGATTCGGCCGTCGCGTTCCCGATGCATTTGCGCGGCAGCACGCGGGGCTGGTTCCTGTCCTGGCTGGCCGAGCACCATCCGGCGTTGCTGCGCCGGTACCGCCAACTGTATCGCCGCGGGGCCTACGTCACGCCGGAGTACTCGGCTTGGCTGCGCGCGCGGGTGGCTCCGCTGCTGGCGGAGCACGGCCTGACGGCGCGCACGCGAGCCGAACCGGAGACACGACGCGAAACCACGCACACGACCGGCTCGCAACTGGCATTGTTCGCCTGACGCCAGCACCGCCGAATCTCGCCGGTCCCCGCGCTTCGGGGGCGCGCACCGCATTCGACGGAGTAGTTTGGCGATGGCACCTCTCAGCGACGAGGAAGTGAAGCAGGCATATGGTTTCACACCAAAAAGATGTCGGCACAGCGAAATTGGAAAAGGTCGTCATTCGGTTCGCCGGGGATTCCGGCGACGGAATGCAGCTGACGGGCGATCGCTTCACCCACGAGGCCGCCGCCTTCGGTAACGACCTGGCCACTCAGCCCAGCTTCCCCGCCGAGATCAGAGCGCCGCAGGGCACCCTGCCGGGCGTCTCGTCGTTCCAGATCCAGATCGCCGACTACGACATCCTCACCGCGGGCGACCAGCCCGACGTGCTGGTCGCGATGAACCCCGCCGCGCTCAAAGCGAACCTGGAGGATCTCCCGCGCGGCGCCACCGTCATCGTCAACACCGACGAGTTCACCAAGCGGGCCATTGCCAAGGTCGGCTACCCAGCCGATCCGCTGGCCGACGACACCCTGTCGGACTTCGTGGTGCACCGCGTACCGATGACCTCGCTCACCCTCGGCGCCACCGAATCGACCGGCGTCGGCAAGAAGGACGCCCAGCGCGCGAAGAACATGTTCGCCCTCGGCCTGCTGTCCTGGATGTACGGCCGGCCGATCGGCGGCACCGAGCAGTTCATGCGGGAGAAGTTCGCGACCAAGCCGGATATCGCCGAGGCCAACGTGCTGGCGTTCCGGGCGGGCTGGAACTACGGCGAGACCACCGAGAGCTTCGCCACCACCTACGAGATCGCGCCCGCCAAGCTGCCGCCTGGCACCTACCGCCAGATCACCGGGAACACCGCGCTCGCCTACGGCCTGATCACCGCCGGTCAGCTCGCGGGGCTGCCGGTCTTTCTCGGCACCTACCCCATCACGCCCGCTTCGGACATCCTGCACGAACTGAGCAAGCACAAGAATTTCGACGTCACCACCTTCCAGGCCGAGGACGAGATCGCGGGAATCGGTGCGGCACTCGGCGCTTCGCTCGGCGGCGCGCTCGGCGTCACCAGTACCTCCGGTCCCGGACTCGCGCTCAAGAGCGAAACCATCGGACTCGCGGTGATGACGGAGCTGCCGCTGATCGTGATCGATGTGCAGCGCGGCGGGCCGTCGACCGGCCTGCCGACCAAGACTGAGCAGGCCGACCTGTTGCAGGCCCTCTACGGCCGCAACGGCGAGTCACCGGTGGCGGTGCTCGCGCCACGCTCCCCCGCCGATTGCTTCGCCACCGCCGTGGAGGCGGCGCGGATCGCACTCACCTACCGCACGCCGGTGCTGCTGCTGTCCGACGGCGCGATCGCGAACGGCTCCGAGCCGTGGTCCATTCCCCGGGTGACCGAGCTGGCACCGATCGACCCGGCGTTCGAACCGGAAGGCGACGACACCGACCCGTTCCAGCCGTACGCGCGCGATCCCGACACGCTCGCGCGCCCGCTCGCCGTCCCGGGCACGAAAGGCCGGGCCCACCGGATCGGCGGGCTGGAGAAGGCCGACGGCAGCGGCAACATCTCCTACGACCCGGCCAATCACGAACTCATGGTTCGCCTGCGCCAGGTCAAGATCGACGGCATCGAGGTCCCCGACCTCACGGTCGACGATCCGGACGGCACCGCCGAGCTGCTGTTGATCGGCTGGGGCAGTTCCTACGGCCCGATCGGCGAGGCGTGCAGGCGCGCGCGGCGGCGCGGTGTCGCGGTCGCCCAGGCGCATCTGCGACATCTGAATCCGTTGCCCGCCGATCTCGGTGAAGTGCTGCGCCGCTATCGCGTCGTGGTCGCGCCGGAGATGAACGGCGGCCAGCTGGCCACACTGTTGCGGGCGAAGTACCTGGTCGACGTGCGGCCGTGGACGAAGATCGCGGGCACGGCGTTCTCCGCCCAGGAACTGGTCGGGGTGATCGACGCGGCGCTGGACGGGTCGATCGAGGAGATGGAACAGAACAAGGTCTTCGCCGCACGGGCGCGGGCCACCTACCGACCCTGCGCCGGGCAGAGCGCAGGCGAAGCAGCCGCTGATCGCACAGCTGGGGGTGACGCATGACCATCGTGGAGACCTCGCTGGTCGGTACCGATCTGGGATTGACCGGAGTGTCCGGGGTGCCGTCCGCGGACGGACCGCAGAAGGTGAAGGACTTCACCTCCGATCAAGAGGTGCGCTGGTGCCCCGGCTGCGGCGACTACGTGATCCTGGCGACGGTGCGGGGCTTCCTCGCCGAACTCGGGTTGCGCAGGGAGAATCTGATGTTCGTGTCCGGGATCGGCTGCTCCAGCCGCTTCCCGTACTATTTGGAGGCCTACGGCATCCACTCCATCCACGGTCGCGCGCCCGCGATCGCGACCGGTTTGGCGGTCAGCAGGCCCGACCTGTCGGTCTGGGTGGTGACCGGTGACGGCGACGCGCTGTCCATCGGCGGCAACCATCTGATCCACGCGTTGCGCCGCAACGTGAACATGACGATCCTGCTGTTCAACAACCGGATCTACGGCTTGACCAAGGGGCAGTACTCGCCGACGTCGGAGCAGGGCAAGGTCACCAAATCGACCCCGATGGGATCGGTGGACCATCCGTTCAACACCCTGTCGGTGGCGCTGGGCGCGGAAGCGACCTTCGCCGCCCGCGCGCTGGATTCCGATCGCGCCGGGCTCACCGAGGTGCTGCGCGGCGCCGCGGAGCATCGCGGCACGTCGTTCGTGGAGATCCTGCAGGACTGCCCGATCTTCAACGACGGCTCGTTCGACGCGCTGCGCCGGGACAACGCCGCCGACCACCTCATCCCGCTGCGGCACGCCGAGCAGATCCGTTTCGGCGCCGAAGGCGAATTCGCGGTCGTACGCCGCGGTTTCGGGCTCGCGGTGGCTCGCGCCGACAGTGTCTCGGAGTCCGACATCGTGGTGCACGACGCCTACGCCGACGACCCGGAATACGCCTACGCGCTGTCGCGGCTGTCCGACCAAGGACTCGACCACGTGGTCACCGGCGTCTTCCGCAACGTCTCGCGACCGACCTACGACGACGGAGTGCGCTACCAGACGGAGGCGGCTCGCGAAAAGAAACCCGTCGGTCCGGACTCGCTCCAGTCCCTGCTCACCGGACCCGAGACCTGGACGGTCGGATAGCCAGCCCCTGGTCGCCGGGCGTCCCGCGGCAGGTCAGGCGCGCTTGGCGAAGCCGAGGTCGATGACGGCGTCGCGTTCCTGCTCCAGTTCCGCGAACGAGGCGTCGATCCGGGGCCGGGCGAGATCGTCGACGACCAGATCGGGCACGATCCGGTACTCGCCGTTCGCGCAGGTGACCGGGAACGAGCTGATCAGCCCTTCGGGCACGCCGTAGGAGCCGTCCGAGGGCACGGCCATGGAGACCCAGTCGCCGTCCCGGGTGCCCCGCACCCAGTCGTGGATGTGATCGATCGCGGCGCTGGCCGCACTGGCTGCCGAGGACGCGCCGCGGGCCTGGATGATGGCGGTGCCGCGCTGCTGCACGGTGGGCACGAACTCGTCGGTCACCCAGGCCCGATCGCCGATGAGGTCGAGGGCGGGGCGTCCGGCGATGGTGGCGTGCGCGATGTCCGGGTACTGCGTCGCGGAGTGGTTGCCCCAGATCGCGACGCGCGCGATGTCGGCCGCGGGCGCACCGGTCTTCTTGGCCAGTTGCGCGATGGCGCGATTGTGGTCCAGCCGGGTCATGGCGGTGAAACGCTCGGCGGGCACGTCGGGGGCGTTGCTCATGGCGATGAAGGCGTTGGTGTTGGCCGGGTTGCCGATCACGAGCACCCGCACGTCGTCCGCGGCGCTGGCGTTGATCGCGGCGCCCTGCTCGGTGAAGATCGCGCCGTTGGCGGCCAGCAGATCCGAGCGCTCCATGCCTGCCGTACGCGGCCGAGCGCCGACCAGCAGGGCGATGTCGGCGCCGGCGAAGCCGATCCACGGGTCGTCGCTGATGTCGACCGACTCCAGCAGCTCGAACGCGCCGTCGTCCAGTTCCATCGCGACGCCCTCCAGCGACGCCACCGCCGCGGGGACCTCGAGCAGCCGCAGCCGCACGGGCGTGTCCGGGCCCAGCATCGCGCCGGAGGCGATCCGGAACAGCATGCCGTAGGCGATCTGACCCGCGGCCCCGGTCACGGTGACGGTCACGGTCCCAGCGGCGGTGCTCACGACGAACTCCTTGTGGTCGGCGGACTTCTGCTGCCACCCTAGCCACTCTCACCGCCGCTGAAGGCGCACGGTGAGCAACGCGACAGCGCCCCCGGAGCGGACGGTCAGCCGAGCGTGGCAACCTCGGTGTCGGTCAGCACGATCGGTGACACCGCGTCCTTGGCCCGCGCCAGCCGCACGGCGCGATACAGGGGCCGTTCCTCCAGCCCGGCATCCCGCGCCTCGGCCCGCAACTGCTGCACCAGCATCTCGGAAACCGCTACGGCCGCTGCCAATTGGCTGGCCGACAGCGCGTCGGCGAGCCTGCGCAGGCCGAGCAGGTGCAGTTCCCGGCCGCTGCCCGCGTCGGTGTACATGGCCAGCGGAACGACCTGGGAGACCTCTCCGGCGGTGACCCGCAGAGCGATGCGGCTCAACCTGGCCGGGAAAACGAGGACCTCGACGCCGGTCGCCGCCGACATCTCCACCTGGCGTTCACCGAACAGCCTGCGGGCGTGGATCCTCGTTCCCGTCACCCACATTCGCCGCCGGCGCAGCGCGACGGCGTACAGCACGGTCGGCGCGCCGACGACGACGCCGATGGCAACGGCGATCGGCCAGCTCACCACGGTCGCGGCCAGCAGCGCCGCGCCGAGCCCGATGCCCGAAGCGGCCAGCGCGAGACGACGCAGCATCGGCGCGTACAGCTCGGGCGCGACCAGATCGAGCCCCACCGGTGCGACCGCCCGCTGGTCATCAGAATTCGTGGACACTGCTCCGCCCTCTCGCGACTCCGGCACCGGTCGTGCGCCGGTCACGCCACCGCGCCCATCGCCCGGTCAGCGACGGGTTCGACGCACAGTACCGTGCGTGCGGCGCTTGTGCCGGGAAACCCGACAGCGCCGCGCACCCGCTATCCGGCCAGCGACTCCCGGATCACGCCGACCGCCTCGGGCAGCGGAATCTGCCGCTGGTCACCGGTGGCCATGTCCTTGAGCCCCACGGTGTTCTCCGCGAGATCCCGATCCCCGAGCACGAGCGTGAACTTCGCCCCGGAGCGGTCGGCCGCTTTCAGCGCGCCCTTCACGCCGCGGCCGCCGTAGGCCAGATCCACCCGGACGCCCGCCGCCCGCAACTGCGCGGCCAGCACCACCAGCCGCTGTTTGGCGGCGTCACCCAGCGGCACGCCGAAGACCTCGCAGCGCGCCTGATCGCCCGCCGACTTGCCTTCGGCCGCCAGCGCCAGGATGGTGCGGTCGACGCCGAGGCCGAACCCGATGCCCGACAGCGGCTGCCCGCCGAGCTCGGCCATGAGCCCGTCGTAGCGGCCGCCGCCACCGATGCCGGACTGCGCGCCGAGACCGTCGTGCACGAACTCGAACGTGGTCTTGGTGTAGTAGTCCAGCCCCCGCACCATGCGTGGGTTCACCACGTACGGCACACCCAGCGCTTCCAGGTGGCCGAGCACCTGCTCGAAGTGCGCTTTGGCCGACTCCGACAGGTGGTCGATCATCAGCGGCGCGTCCGCGGTCATCGCGCGTACCTCGGGTCGCTTGTCGTCCAGCACGCGCAGCGGGTTGAGCTGGGCGCGCCGCCTGGTCTCCTCGTCCAGCGGCAGGCCGAGCAGGAAATCCTGCAGCAGTTCGCGGTACTGCGGACGGCACGTCTCGTCGCCCAGCGAGGTGATCTCGAGCCGGAACCCGTCGAGTCCGAGACCGCGGAACCCGGCGTCGGCGATGGCGATCACCTCGGCGTCCAGCGCCGGGTCGTCGACGCCGATCGCCTCGATGCCCACCTGCTGCAACTGCCGGTACCGACCGGCTTGCGGCCGCTCGTAGCGGAAGAAGGGACCCGCGTAGCACAACTTCACCGGCAACTGGCCGCGGTCGAGGCCGTGCTCGATGACCGCGCGCATCACGCCCGCGGTTCCTTCGGGACGAAGGGTGACGCTGCGATCGCCGCGGTCGGGGAAGGTGTACATCTCCTTGGTGACGACGTCGGTGGACTCGCCGACACCACGGGCGAACAGGCCCGTGTCCTCGAAGACCGGCAGCTCGATATGCCCGTACCCGGCCAGTCGGGCGGCGCGCAGGAGGCCGTCGCGCACCGCGACGAACTCGGCCGAGCCGGGTGGCACGTAGTCCGGTACCCCCTTCGGGGCGGAAAAGCTGCTGGTCTTGGTCACGATGCTCCAGTTTCCACCACTACGCCCCCGCAAGTCCAACCGGTTCCGCGCAAGCGCCTCTCAGGAAGGTTGCCGAGCAGTCTCAGGAAGAAATGGCACACTCTTATCCCGATGTAACCGGATACGGGAGGAACGTGGTAGTGCCGACCAACGAACAGCGACGAGCAGCGGCGAAACGCAAGCTGGAACGTCAGCTCGCCAACCGGGCCGAGCGGGCGCGCAGGCGCAAGCAACTCACGATCGCCGGATCGGTACTCGGTGTCGTCGTCGTGGTCGCCGCCGTGACCGGGGTGTACTTCTTGACCCGCGGCGACGACAGCGGCAGCTCCGACGCAGCCGACGCCTCGCTGTCCAGCACGCCCACCGCGGCAGCGCCGCCGTCGGCGAAGGCCAAGGCCGCCACGGTCGACTGCGCCTACCGCGACAGCGCCAAGCCCGCGGACAAGCCGGTGAACAAGCCGAAGGGCGACGGCATCCCCACCACGGGCGTCGATGCCGAGGTCAGCGTCAGCGTGGAGACCAGCCAGGGCCCGATCGGGCTGACGCTGAACAACGCCGAGTCGCCGTGCACGGTGAACAGCTTCGTCAGCCTGGCGTCGCAGAACTACTTCGACGGCACCAGCTGTCACCGGATGACCGCGGGTGAGGGCCTGAAGGTCCTGCAGTGCGGCGACCCCACCGGTTCCGGAATGGGCGGGCCCGGCTACGAATTCGACAACGAATACCCGACCGATCAGTATGCTCCGAATGATCCGGCAGCGTCGAGCGAGCCGATCTCCTACAAGCGCGGCGTACTCGCCATGGCCAACGCCGGCCCTGGAACCAACGGCAGCCAGTTCTTCATCGTGTACTCCGATTCACTGCTCCCGCCGCAGTACACGATCTTCGGCACGGTGGATGACAACAGCCTCGGCACCCTCGACAAGATCGCCGCGGTGGGCCAGGACGACTCCAACGGCCCGGGTGACGGGAAGCCCAAGCAGCCGGTCACCATCCAGTCGGTGCGCATCGACCGCTGAGCGCGATCCCTCGGGCCCGCCGCCGATCACGGCCGCGGGCCCGAGTCGTGTCCAGCCCCCGTCCGGCCAGAGCAAGGATAACCAAACCTTTCTTCAGTTAGGCTGTCCTGAATTCGAAGATCGTCCGGCGCGCCAGGAGACACGCCGGAAATGTGCGATATATGCTGATAAAGCGGCACGCTCGTTCGATTGTGCCGACCTTTGTCGGGTAATCTCGAAACAAGGAGTTCCCGCAGCGTAGTCACCCTTCGGCCGGGCTATCCCGAACCGAGGATCCGAACCGAGGATCCGAACCGAGGATCCGAACCGAGGATCCGAACCGAGGATCCGAACCGAGGATCCGAACCGAGGATCCCGAGCCGAGAGTGGCGCGACGCGAGTTCTCCGGGTGTCCACGTTTGCAGGCGGGACCCGCTGCACGGGACTACAGTTCGCGTGGCGGTGTCCGTAACGAAGCACCACAACCATCCATAGTGATCACTGCAGCATCGGGGAGCAGCCATGTCCGAGGAACTGGACGACATCGGCCGGGAAACCGCGGCCATGATGAGGACAATGTTGCAGCTTGCGACGCTCGTCGCCTTGCGGACCCGCGAGCGTGGTCAGAAGGAAGCCGAAGCGCGCGCCAAGCTCACCGAGGCCCGCATCAAAGAGGCCAAGGAATTGCAGATCCGGGAAGCTCGTGACGCGAAGGCCAAGGACCCGCGCAACACCGAGCTGGCCCGGCTGATCGAGAAGCCGATCGCGGAAAAGGGTGTGTCCCTGGAGAAGGACCGCTTCTCCGCGCAAGCCGAGGCGTCCCGAATGGCCGCCAACGCCGCCGCCACCGCCAAGCCGGCTTTGCAATACGACTCCGCGGAACGCCGGATGGCTATCGCGGCCCATCTGGCCAAAATGGGTGTCGCACCGGAGCTCGCGGCGGTGCGGATGCTGATCGAAGTAGGGCAGGCGCAACCGCCCGGCGAGGCGGTACGCACCCGCCCCGACGCGGCGCCGTCGGTCACCCGGGCGAGGGAACAGGAATCCCGCGGCCTGGAACGCACGAGGTAGCCGAACGAACAAACGCCCGCCGGATTCCGGCGGGCGTTCGTGTTTCCGGGGTCATCGCGAGAAAGACCGCCGCACAGCGGATTACGTACGGAAGTCACCCACCGTGGGATCACCGAACATGCCGTGCTGCGGCGATTTCAGAGGCAGCGGGCTGAGCATGTCCTTGTGGCCGTTGCGGACACTGCAGTACTTGAACGGTCCCTTGGGGTCGAACAGCTTCGCCATGTGCGGGTCCGCGTGATCCAGGAACCAGACGCTCAATCCGGTGCGCCCGTCCAGCCGGTAGTGCTCCCAGGCCCGCCACAGCGCGTCCAGCCGGGCGACCGCCTCGGCGTGCTGCCACCACTCCGGGCACCACACCGTGTCACTGAGATCGGTGACCTGCCGCCGATAGACCAGGCTGAGGTAGTTCTCGACGAACTCCACCACGCTCGCGTAGATCATCGGTTGTTGCTGCTGTTCGGTCACAGCGGCCGAACCTCCTCGACTTGTCCGTATTCCGGCGGCGGCGTCGACTTGCTGAGCGAGGGCGCGCCGATCAGGTCCGTGATCTCCGTCTTGCGCTGCGGGTCGTGGCGCGAGATGGACTTCTTCACGTCGGCAGCGTACTCACCCTCCCACCACGGCACGGTGCGCAGGAGCACCGGCGGCGCACCGGACGGGAACAGGATGGCCCGGCCCCGCGGCAGCGTCGCCAGGCCGTTCACCGAGAAGGTCTTGGACGAGCCCAGCGAGCGCGAATAGCTCTTGCCGCCTTTGGATTCGGAGACCGACTGCGAAATCGCGTCGTACTCGCCGAGCACATCCGAACGCTCCTGCAGGAACTTGGTGTCGTCCACACCGCTGCCGAGCACCTTGATGTTCGCCGCCGACCACAACGCGTTCATGCCGCTCTCACCCCAGCAGCGCGCGCCCTGCGCCCAGGATTGCAGCACCGTCATCACCACGATGCCGCGCGAGCCGAAGTGGCTGTACTGCTTGGGCAGATCCTTCCAGCGCACCACGTTGGCGGCCTCGTCGAGCACGGCGAGCATCGGAATAGCCAGGCGGCCACCGGCCGACTGCGAGGCCTTCCGCATCGCCACGTCCACCACGGCCTCGGTGAGCGCGCTCACCAGAGGCGCGGCCGACCCGCGGCCCTCCAGCGACAGGCTGTAGAGAGTTCCGTTGTTCTCCAGGAACTCCAGCTCGTCGAACTCCCTGCGGTCGCCGCCGCGGGTGATCCACGGGTGCACGTTCGACAGCTTCAGGCAGCGGATCATCTTCTTGGCGGTGCCGAAGATGCCGCTGCGCGTGCGCGGATCGGTGTTGTACTGCGAGGACAGACCCGAGGCCGTGTAGTGGTGGCGGGCGGCGCGCAGAAGCTCGATGGGTTCGGTGTCCTGCGGGTTGGTCACCCATTCCCACACCTGCACGATCGGCCTGCTGCCGTTGCGGTCGCCCACCGCTGCCGCGAGGAACAACCCGGCCAGCAGATCCTCGGCCTCGGGATCGAAGAACGCGTCGGTCTTGGTGTCGCGGCCGTCGTCGCCGTCGGCGAAGTGGCCCGCCAACCGCGCCGCACGCATTTCGCAGCCCTCACGCCTGGCGTCGACCCAGGACAGCGGGTCCCAGAACCAGGTCGGCTCCTCGCCCGCGACACCCTGCGGATCGAAGACGAAGGTGGGACTTCCTTTGGCCTCGCGGACGTCTCGGGTCGCGTCCACCACGTCCCGCTTGTTCGAGGTGGCCAGCACCGGACCGATCGCGGTGAGGATCGCCGGGATCACCCGGGAGGTCGACTTGCCTTGACGCGGCCCCCAGATGTCCAGGTGCAGATCCTCGTACGAGCCGTAGAGCATCACACCATCGGCCACACCGACGCCGATCGGCACGCCCGGGACGTCGTTGTAGCCGAGTTTCACGCCGAGCTGCTCGGCCTTCTCCCGGACGCCCGCCTCGGTGAGCATCGAGATCGCGCCGCCGTTGCCCATCACGTCGGCCTTGTCGTCGACCGGCAACCTGCCCTTGGTCCGGCGCTTCTGCAATTCCTTGCGGATCACCAGGTAGGCGACCACGCTCAGGATCACCAGCAGTACGATCGCCGTGGCCGCGCCCGGCCACTGCAGCCTGCCCCGCGCCAGATCGGCCGCGATCGCGATCGGATTGAACGGGACCTTCTGCGGGCTGCCCGCGAGCAGGTTGCCCAGATGCAGCGCGAGCCACAGGGTTCCGAAGATCGCGAAGCCGGCGTAGGTCAGTAGCAGGCTGACGTCGGGTCCGGGAACGGCCGGATCCGTCACCTTTTTCTTCTTCGCCATGTGTGCCTCCTGGGTCGGCCGTCCGGTACGGAAAGCGGGTGGTCAGCGGAACGCGTCGAGCCGCCAGCCGTCGGGTGTGCGCACGACGGTGGCGATCACCGTCGCGGGCGGCAACGGCTCTTTGCGCCCGTTCGGATAGACGACGGTCTGCTCGATCCCGATCTTGAATTGCTGGACGTTCGGGTCGCTCAGGGTCGGCGCCTTCTCACCGGACGCGAAAGTGAACGCCTCCACCCGCGCCCCTTCCCTCGCCCAATCCGACCATTGCAACGTCGACTTCGGCGTCTCCACCGCGGTCGGTGCCGCATCCAGCATACGAATCAAGCTGGGGCCGAGGAACTTCCGCGCCCGGCCCAGCGAAGCGCCTTGGGCCTCGGTGGCGGGTTGCCAGCTGTAGATCTCCCGCAGCGCCGCGACCGCCACGCCGTCGGGCGTCACCGGGTCGGGCGCGGGCACGCCCTCCAGTAGCCGGGGTGTGGACGTAGCGGGGTGCGCCGCATCGGATCCCGCGTCCGCGCGGTCCGCGCGGCCACAGGCCGCACTCAGCACCGCAGCGCTCAGCACCAGAATCACCACCAGTTTCGCACGTGCATTTGCTCTGTCCATCCAGGCTAACCGCACCCGTGGTGGTCGCGGCAGTCCCGCCGTCGCGTGTTCGGGCGCGTCGACGCTCACAGCACCCTCCTCGCCCGTCCGTCCCCTGGCACCGCGACTTCCGAAACGCCGCCTCCCGACCGGGCATCCGCGCCCGGCACCGACTGGATCATCCGGCCGTTCCCGGCGTAGACGCCGACCTGCGCGGGTCCACGCGGACCGAACGAGCTGAACACCAGATCGCCCGGCTGCGCTCTGCTCATCGGCACTTCGGCACCTGCCTCCCACTGCTGTTCGGCCGTACGCGGCAGCGTCACCGTGCCGGAGGACGCCGCGAACACCGCCGCCGCGGTCAGCCCCGGCCCGTCCAGTCCCCCGCCGCTCGGTCCTTGTGGCCCGCCCCCGCCCCAGACATAGGGGGTGCCGAGCCACTCGTGCGCCGCTTCGACGATCTGGTCACCGCTGGAACCCTGTCCGGGAGTGAACCGGCCGAGCGAACCCGGCGCTCGGTATTGCGCCTCCATCGCGAGGATGTTGCGTACGTACGGCTGGGTCTCGGCGTAGTGGGCCGCGACCTGGTTCGGCATGCCGCCGGAGGCCAGCACCGCGCCTTCGCCCGCGTTGTACGCCGCCAGCGTGAGCGCGACAATGTCGCCCTGCACCCGGCCCTCGGCCTGCCAGCGCTGGATCTTGTGCGCGATCGCGCACATGTACCGCCCCTGACCGATGATCGCGTCTCCGTCGTCCCACACACTCGCCACCCCGTTGCCGTCGGCGTCGATCACGTAGGGCTGACCGTCGTCGGGATTGATGCTCACGGCGGTGGTCGGCAGGAACTGCGCCAAGCCCTGGGCACCGGCGGGCGAGGTCGCGCCACGGCGGAAGCCGGACTCCTGCCTGCCCTGCGCGGCCAGCAGCGACGGCGCGACCTGCGGGCAGATCGAACCCGCACGGCGGTACCAGATCTCCAGTTCCTGCGGTACCTTGCCCGCGGCGAGCGCGCCGCCCGCGGTGCCGAAGCCGAGGCTGCACCGCGGATCGCTGGAATAGGCGCGCGCACCGCCGACGTCCGGGGTCGGCGCGCCGTCCAGCCAGGGCAACGGGTCGATCTGGCGTCCGCCGGTGAACCGGCCGCCCGGGACGATCTCGAAATGCAGGTGCGGCCCGCTGGATTCACCGGCCGAGCCCACCGCGCCGATGTGCTGCCCCGCGGTCACCGTGTCGCCCGGCCGGACGAGCACGCCCGAATCCCACATGTGGCCGTAGACCGCCGAGTACGAACGGCCGTTGGTGTCCACCGAGTCGACGACGATCCAGTTGCCGAATCCCGACGCCGGACCGGCGGCGACCACGCGGCCGTCGGATACCGAGAAGATGGGGGTACCGTCGGGCGCGGCCAAGTCGACGCCCCGGTGCGCGCCGCCGCGCGACCCGAAAGTGTCCGACACGGTGAAGGTTCCGGTGGCCATCGGCAACGTGCGGCGCAGCGGGCCGACTCCCGCGGCGAGCGAGGGGGTGGCGGTCGCGGCCGGATTGGTCTGTGACGCGCCGGAGGTGGCGGTCGCGGCGGCACGCCGATCGCCCGGCGGGTGACCGCCCAGCGGCGGAAGCGCCGACTGCGAGCCGAGGACGGAGCCGCCCTCACAGGGGTCGTCCACGGCGGGCATGACGATGACCAGCACGATGGTCACCAGACCGAGCACCGCGCCCAGCGCCGTCCACAACGCCGATTTGCCGCTCATCGCCGCACTCCGGCATCGTGCCGCGCGCAGCCGTCGTTCACGTCCGGCGCCGGGCTTCGTTGAGGGTGTCGGCCAACGTGCGGTTCATCTCGGCGGCGGCCGCCAACTGCTGTTGCAGCAGCGCCACTTTGCGCCGCAGCGCGGTCGCGTCCATCCGCTCCAGACTGGGGCCTTCGGCCGCGCGCACCCAATTCCGCACCGAGTTCGTGTGCACGCCGATCTGTTCGGCGACCACGCGGCACGCCTCCGATTCACTGCGCAGCTTGCCGGTCAGCGCGATGACCTGTTCGACCGCCGCCTGGCGTACCTCCGGGGAGACGCGACGGTAGGACCGGTGCGGCATCATGCTGCACTCCCCGGTGAATCCGTCCCGCGCGAGGTGGATTCGGTGAACTCGCTGAACCTCTGGTTGGTGTCGTGGATCCCGCTTTCCTTCTCCGACAGCGTGAATTCCATGTGGAACGGGATGCCGGGCCTGCGGTCCTCACCGATCTTCAGCAGGAATTTACCGGTGCCGGGCGGGGACGGCCGCTGCTGACCCGGTTTGAGCGCCTCGCCGGTCAGCGCTTGCGGTGCTGACCATCCGGTCACCATCTCCTCCTCGGCCGATGTGAACGGAACCGTGCTGTCCAGCCGTTTGATCTCCTCGGCCGGGAGCGCGCCGAAGATCTTGGCGCGCGCCCGCTCGAGGAAACCGAGCGCCTTCGCGATGGCGGCTTCCGAACCGAGCGATTGCAGGTCCTTGATGGTGTGGCTGATCATGATCAGCGCGGTGGCGATGCCGCGCTGCAACCGGGTGAGCTCGTCGACGCGGTCGACCATGAAGTCACCGAGGCCGAGCACCTGCCACAGCTCGTCCATCACCACCTGGAAGTAGCGCTGCGGGCCGAGCTTCGCGTCGGCGAGCACGTGCGCGGCCTCGACCGAGGCGAACCCGTCGGCCCAGCAGGCCAGCATGACCGCGGCCTTGAGCTTCTTGTCGCCGGTCGGGATGTGCGAGACGTCCATGCACACCGCCACCGCGCTGGTGTCGATCGGCACGGTGGTCTGGCCGTTGAAGACCGCGCCGAACGGGCCCTGGGTGAGCGCGCGCAGCGAGCGGCGCAGCCCCTTGATCGCTTCCTGGTACTCCGCGGGGTTGTCGGAACCCGCGTCCAGCATCAATTCCTCGCCGCCGCCGACGATCACCTCGAGAAGGTTCTCCATGATCGGCGGCTTGTCCGGGGTGTAACCGCTGCCCGGCCGGTAGAGAATGCGCAGCGCGGTGGAGATCAGCGTCTCCTCGTAGTCGCGGACCCGGTCACCGCGCACCAGTTCGACCAAGCCCGCGATCAGCGTCACCTGCCTGGCCCGCAGGTCTTGCAACACCTGCAGTTGCAGGGCGGGGAACTCTTCCAGGCGCGGAACGACCGCACCGAGCACGCCCGCCGCGAGCGGGTTGAGCTTGCCGTGCCCGTACCCCAGGTCGATCACCTGGCCGCCGACGAGCTCGACCATCTTCCGGTAGTCCGGTTTGACGTCGGCCAGGATCAGCGGCGTGATCCCCTGCGCGATGCCGCCCAGCACGATCCTGCGGACCAGCGAGGACTTACCGAAACCGTTGAGGCCGAGCACGAACAGGCTGGGGGCGGTGATGAAGCTGCCGCGCATGAACCAGTTCATCGGATCGAAGCAGACCGGCGCTCCGGTGTGCAGATGCGAACCGAGCGGCGTGCCGATCAACGGCGCGCCCGCACCGACCGACCACGGCCACAGACCGGCGACCTGGGCGGTGGTGGCCCGGTACTCGACCGGGCGGCCGACCACGTTCATCCGGCCGCCGCCCGGTCCCGCGTAGCCGCGGTCGGTGAGTTGCGCTGTGCTGCGGTCGAATCCGTCCTCGATCGTCTGCTCCGCGCGGGCCGCGTAGTTGCGGCGGCGGATGTCGTCGGTGCGGACCCGGAACTGCGCGAACGCCGCACGCAGGCCACTGCCCTCGCGGGCGATCATCTCCAGTCTGGCGCGGGTGGCGTCGTCGAGCAGCGGCGGACCGGACTGCTTGCGCCGATCGGCTTTCGCCTTCGCGCGGCGGGCCGCCCTGTCCGTGTACGGCGTGCCCATGGCGCGGTCGGCGGTGTAGTCGACCTTCGCGGGCCGCGCCACGCGGCCGTTCCTGCCGCCGTTGCGATCCGGTCGTGCGGCGATGCGCTCGGTGGCCGCGTCACGGGACGTGCGGGAACTCCGCTCGCCGCGGGACCGCTCGGCGTGCGCCCGGTCGGCGCGCATGCCGTCGGCCCGGCCCGCGGCCGCTCGCGCGCGCCGCTCGGCGGCCCGCCGGTCGGACGGGTCGACGCCGAGCCGGTCCTCGCCGTTCACCCGCGCCGAATCCCGTGCGGAACGCCGCCGCTCCGGCCGCTGTCCCCACTCGTCCCGGCCGGATTGCTCGAGTCGCCTGCGGCGTGCGTCCTCGTCGCGTTCCCGTACGGGTGGCTCGTAGTCCCGTGCCATGAATCG
This sequence comes from Nocardia abscessus, assembly GCF_015477775.1. Taxonomy (GTDB): domain Bacteria; phylum Actinomycetota; class Actinomycetes; order Mycobacteriales; family Mycobacteriaceae; genus Nocardia; species Nocardia abscessus_A. Next base: position 319,676 of record NZ_JADLQO010000002.1, read on the forward strand.
CTCACCCCGCCAGTGCCTTCGGAATAGTGGCATGCTCCGGCAGGATCACCCCGCAACCGAGCGAAGCCGCGAAGGCCGCCGCCTGGTAGCGGTAACACCGCCGAATCTTCAGGCGCGCCTGGGTCGACAGGTCGCGCGTGATGGCTTCGATGCGCGGCAGGTCACCGCGCAAGGGCTCGGTGATGGTCACCAGCGCCCCGAAGCGGGTCACACCGTGACCCCTGGCCTGCTCCTCGCGGGCCTGCTGAGTCGCGCCCACCCGCAGCGTCGCCGCCGCGGACACGACCCCTCGTTCGCTCTGCTGGGCCACCAACGCGTTCTTGAAATCGTCGTCGACGATCTCGGCGGCGTCGGCGGCTGAATGCGGACGGTACACGATCGCGATACGTTTGCGCGGTACTTCCGGATTCGGTGCGAGCAGCCGTTGCAGCACCCGCTCGTCCACCGCGCCCTCCGGAGCGGCGTCCATCTCCCAGGTGACCGACCGGCCACCGTCGTGCACCAGGTGATCCCACTTCTCGTCATGGGACACCGGGCCCGCGTCCGCCCAATCCAGGCCGTGCCCTTCGGGTTCGCCTGCGGCCACCTCGAGGTCGGCCTGCGAGGCGGGATCGTAACTGCGGCGGATGAACGAGATCACCTCGTCGGCCGACATCGGCTGGGCCCGCACACCGGCTTCCGCCAGCGCGGCGCAGATGCCGGGCAGGCGGCGGCCGATCTCGACGGCCTCCTCCGCCGGGTTCTTGCGGCGCTCGGCGGTGGTGGCCTTGAACGTGATCGCCACGCGCGGCAGCAATTGCACCCGCTCCTGCGGCAATTCGGTGGCCAGCTCGTACATCACCTGCTGGGCCAGCTCCGGCGCCTCCGGCCTGGTGATCGTGGAAACCTCGGTGAGCAAGCGGTTTCCGGTCTCGGGCACCGTGTCGATGACCGGCACCACGGCGACGATGTCGCTGGTCTGGCCGACCGAGGCCAGGAAGGTGCCCCACGCCGACACCCACCGGTCGATCACGGGCTGGTCCACCGCCTCGTGGCCCTGCGGCCACGCGCGCAGCACCACCGTGTACTGGGCGAACTGCGGGAGGTGGATCATGCCGAAGCTGTAACCGCCCGCGTCGATGCCCTCGTACAACTTGGAGGGCGCCAGCAGACCGGGCAAGCGGGTAACGCCGCCCGGGATCCGGGAGAAGCGGCCACCGCGGTACACGTGCTCGCCGCGATTGCGCGAGCGCATCCAGTTGAACATCATCAATCCCGTCTCGTAGCCCGAACGACCTCCGGTCCGCCACACCAGCGGGACCATGACGACGACACCGACGCCGCCGACGATCATCCCCCACTGGAAGCCGCCGACCATCGCGGTGATCAGCGCGGTGATCACGACCGCGAAACCGAGAACGGTCTCCTCCCAGCGCAGGCCGAAAAGGCCCGCGCTGCGCGGCTTCTGCCAGAGCCCGTACGAGCGCCGCTCGTAGGTGTCGGTGAGTGTCATCGCGGAATGGTGCTCCTCCCGAGGTCGGGTGACCGGTTCGTCCAGCGATCGCCCGCGACGTCACCCATGGCTTGATCGGCCCGGTTCAGCCCGCCGCTCGCGGCGCGCGCCGCTCCGATCCGGCCGGCCGCCCTGGCCGCTCCGGACGGTACCCCGGCCGCGCCCGCAGGTCCGGAGGCGCGCGGTGCCGCACCACCCTGACCACCGCCGCCACCGCGCGGCGGGGTCGGCCGCGGCACGCCGCCGCCACGCGGTCCTCCCGCACCGCCGGGCCGGGGTCCGGTTCCGCCGCCGCTCACATATCCGGGCGCACCCGCGGCCGCGGTGCCCTTGACACCGACCGCCTTGGTGCCCATGGCACCCAAGGCCGCCACACCGACGAGGGTGCCGCCGGCCGCGGTGAAACCGGAACCGCCGCTGCCGACGATCGCGACGGCCGGGGTGACCAGCCGCATCAGCGCGGGCAGCACGAACGCCACGCTGCACAGCAGCACGATCGCGACCAGCATGCGCTGAGCCTGCTCACCGTCGGGCAGACCGCCCGTCGGGGTGAGGCCGTCGACGTGCCCCGCCGTGGTGAAGGCGATCATGTAGACGATCGCCGCCACCGGTTTCCACAGCATGAAGGCGATGATCCAGCCGATCAGCTTCTGATAGGACTGCTTGCCGATGTTCATGCCGGAGGCCGCCGCCGCCAGCGGGAGCACACCGGCCGCGATCACCAGTAGACCCTGCCGGACGATGGCGAGCACGATCTGCGCGAGCGCGCCGAGCAGACCGACGATCGCGATGATCAGCACCAGGCCGGGGGAAAATGCCTGCAGCTTACTGGTTTTCACCATCAGCTCGGCGAGGTCCTTGGCGTTGCCGTTGGTCGAGTCGTCGATGATCCACTCCGCGAAGCGGTCCGAGGCCTGCGTGCCCGCGACGATCACCGCGCCGAGCATCCAGGAACTGAACACGACGCGAGTGAACATTCGGAACGATTCGGCCGCCTCGTTCATCGTGGCCCCGCGTCTGGCCTCGGCCAATCGCGCCCCGGAAAGGATCACCGACGCTATCAACAGCAGGATCTGCGCCTGATAGGTGTAGTCGTTGATCTTCGTGAACAGCGAACCCGAATCGCTGACCGCCTCGTTCGGCACCTTCATCCAGAAGGTCAACGCCAGGATGATGGCCTCGCCGAGACCGTTCATCAGCGAATCGACCACCTTGCCGAAGGTCGAATCCCAGGCTTTGTCCTTCACCGCGGTCGCCGCTTGGCCCGGATGCGAGGCGGCATTGCCCGCCTTGCACGCGGCCGACGCGGCGTCACCGAGGGTGAAGCCGGGCAGTCCGACGCCGTCGAGTGTGTCGTGGATTTCGTTGCACGTATCGTCGAAGCCGTATGTCTGGCCGTAGGCCACGGTCGGAGTAGCGGTCATCACTGTGAAGATGACCGCAAGGATTGTGACTAGCCGCCTCACCATTGTGTCCACCCATCGATCGAACCGATCGTCTCGAGCGGCTGCGCGTCGCCCGCGGACGACTTCAGTTTCCAGCCACCGTCACGCCATACCACGTTGAGTCTCATGGCCACCCAACTTCGCCCACCGTGCAGAAACTCACGGGTCTTGCGGGCGACACGAACAACAGCGAAATCGTCACCATAGCTTTCGATTCGAAAAGCGTCGGACGCGTACAACAGTGGTTTGACACTCTCCGGCAAGACGTCGGGCACTTTGCCCTCGGCAATCTTGCGTGCCCGATCGGCGAGCTCCTCGGGTGTGAGGATCACCAGCTGCTGCCATAGCGTGTGGTCATTGGGCCGTGCCACGGTGCGCCAATAGATCTGCTCGGCTGCCAGCGCGGCGCCCTGCGGGGTCTTGGCGAAGCCCGACGGCACGCCGTTGTCGATGCGGGCCGGTCCATCGGTTGTCGAGAAAGGAATGATCGGGCCGCCGTATACCTGTTGCCAACCGCCCGGCTGGTTCGTCCCGCCCGGCGCGCCGGTCTGCCATTCCGGATCGGTCGCCGTTCGCGGCGGGCCCGACTGCGAAAGCGCTTGTCCGGCAGGGTTGTCCGAAATATCGAAACGATGTCCGAAGGAGTCCTTACCGGAGCCGACGAACGATGACGCGGAAGCCGTTCCGCCAGAGCAACTTTCCGATGCTGTTGTCGTTTGGGACACCTGGTCGCGCGGCGCGTCGTCGTCCCGGACAGCAACTACGGTGACGACTGCGGCCACGGCGACCGCGAGTACCGCACCTGCGCCCAGCACCGCCAGCGGCATGCGATCGGAAGACCTTCTACGGCTCACCACTTCGTCCACCCCTGCAACGACTCGATGTACTCCGTCTGGGCATTGTTGGTGGCCGCGGGCTTCAAACGCCAGTCACCCGCGTCCCACACCATCACCAGGCGGGTCGCCGCCCACAGCTGCTTGCCGTCCACCACGGGGCCCCTTGTGGCAAGGCGGATGATGGCGAGATCGTCGGCGTAGTCGTCGACCTTGAACGCATCGGAGGCGACGAAGTAGCGGGTCACCTTCTCCGGCTGCTGCTGCGGCAGCCGGTCGTCGGCCAGCGCCTTGTCGTAGGCGGCGATCTGCTGAGCGGAGACCCGCACCTGACGCACGTACAGGTCGCGGTCGGCGGGACGCGCGTTGAGCCGGTAGGTGATCTGCGCCGCGGCCAGCACCGCGCCCTGCGGGGTGTGCGCGTAGCCGACGGCCAGGTCGTCCTCGATCCGCGTAGGCCCGTCGGAGGTGGAGAACGGCACGGAGGCGCCGTACACCCGCTGCCAGCCGTGCGGCTCGGTGGTGCCCTCCGGCGCGGCGGTCAGCCAGTCCGGGTCACTGGGCTTGCGCTGCCGGGAGGGGTCCTGCGGAAGCGGTTGTCCCGCAGCGTTGTTCGGGATGTCCACCCGCCTGCCGAGGATGTCCGCCTCGGCGGTCGCGAAGCCGGTGCCGCCGGAGCCCTCGGTGACGGCGGGTGCTCCGCCGACTTCCTCGTCGTCCCGGCCGACGAAGACGAAGATGCCGACCACCACGATGAGCGCCAGCACGGCGGCGGAGGCGACCACGCCGAAGGAGACACGATCGCGCGCGTACGACTCCCTGTCGCTCACGTCGGTGCCTCCAATTTCACGATATCGGTGGGTAATGCGTCGATCGAATCGATGGGCCGGGCGGTCGAGTCCGGATCGGGCAGTCGTAATCTCCAGTCCTCGCCGAACCACTCGACGGTGGTGTGGTGCACCGCTTTCGAGCTGTCGGAGTATTCGGTGTACACGTCGACGGTGGACTGCCGCTCGGTGTAACCGGTGATCTTGTAGCCCAGCAAGCGGGGCGCGAACTCGGGGCCCGCCGGTCCGGTGATGGACAGCTGCACCCGGTTGATCGCCCACTCGTCCTTGGCCGTGCCGGGAACCACCTCTCGCGCAGCCACTTTCGCCCACTGGGTGTCAGCGGCTACCGCCAGCCGCACCGAATGGGTCAGCGCGGCGACGCCCGCGCCGCGCGGCGAGTGCTCGAAACCGGTGGCGGCGCCGTCGGCCGTCGACCGCGGCCCCTGGTCGGTGTGCGGCAGCGGTACACCTTGGAACGGCTGCCACCGCACGTTGGTGGGAGCGGCCGCGAGATCCGGACCCGCCGAGTCCTCGCTACCGCCGCAGCCCACCGCCGCGAACAGCAGCGCGGCGCCGACGACTCCCGCCGCGGGACGGCGGATGTCGCGCCGCCACGCCGTGGAGTCCACCGGCCGCAGTACTGTCGAATTCATTCCCGCTTCGTCCCCGTCCCACTCCGGCTCACGCGGGCAGGAACGCCAGGGCGATCCCTGACGCCGTGCTCGCCACCACAGCACCCAGCAGGCTCATCAGGACGCCGTGCGAGGCATCGTTCATGGCCAGATCGCTGCGGAAGGTCAGCCACAGCTTTCCAGCGGACACGATCATCCAGGCCAGGCACACCAGAAGGACGAACCACAGCAGCCAGTTCAGCAGCTGCATCAGCGGTGCGAGAACGTCGGCGGGCATCCGCTTGTAGGCCAGCGGCTCGGCCGCGAGCATGCGCACGGTAGTCATCGCGGGCCTCAGGTGCCGATGACGGCGTTCATGATGGTGCCCGCGCTGGTGGCGACCACGCCGCCGATCATCGCGCCCGCCACCATCTTCGGCGACTCCAGGCCACCGCCGGTCCACTTCTCCCAGGCGAACCTGCCGCCGGCGTAGACGATGCCGCAGATCCCGGACAGCAGGACGAACCACGTGAGATACCGCACCAGCTGCAGGATCTTCTCCGAGCCCGGCGGCGCCTCCGGCGTCGGATTACCGACTTGTGCGAGTACGGTGCCGTACGTGTCCTGCACGGCGAGGAGGAGCATGCTCATCGGGTGCCTTTCTCGAATAGTGGGTGGTTGTCGCCGTTTCGAGGCGGACGATCACTCGTCGGGCGGCTTGCGGAGATCCGGTGACCGGCGGTCGTAGCCGGCCTCCTCCAGTGCCGTCCGAGCGGCCGCCACGATGTCGGCGCCGAGCTCCCGGACATCGAGCGGGACTTCCTCCAGCAGATCGAGCTTGCGCTTCCTGGGCGGCAGCGGATCACCGGGCGACCACACCGGCAGCTGCTCGGGTTCGACCAGCGTCCACTCCTCGTACCACGGCACCTGCCACACCTGTCCGGCCAGCGAGCCGACCACGTCGCGATAGCGCCGGATCTCCGGAGCCATCCGGCCGGGGCGCGCGGCGACGGTGATCAGGCCGAGCACGTCGGAGGGGCCGGCGAAACCCGAAAGGTGTTGGCGCAGAAGGTCGTGCGCGCGGGACAGACCGGCGATGGTCTCCCTGGCGACCAGGACGACGAACGGACTTTCGCGGTCGAAGACGCCGGGCCAGCGGCGGCCCGAATCCGCCGCGGGCGCAAGCACATGCGCGAGGGTACTGGCTCCCGCACCGCCGTGCACACCCAGCAGCCAGACCAGCGGCGCACGGCCGACACCCGGTACCGGACGATCCCAGATCGCGGCACGGCGAGACTCCGGCGGGGCGATCACACCGGCGGGCGTCGGGTCGGGCTGGCGCGGAAAAATCATGGCGGCGGTCATGATGCCACCCCGGCGAGCAGGCGCCCATATGCCCGGCGCGTCTCGGCGGCCAGCGAGGTGTGCCGCACGAGTTCGCCACGGGCCAGGTGCGGATCGTAGGGGATCTCCATGATGTCGCGAACCCAGCCGGAGAGGTGCTCGCGCAAATGATCCGCTACCCGGGAATCGTCACCCGGGTATTGATGCGAGACCACGATCGTGGTGTCACCGACGACGCCGCCGCCGTGCCCCTCTCCCGGGTCACCGAACTGGTCGTCGAGCCATTCCAGGGCGACCCGCAGCCGGTTGGCCGCGTCGGTGCGGGCCGGAATGGCAAGCACCAGAGCCACATCCGCGTCATCGAGCAAGGGCAGCAGTTGCCTGGCGGCAATCGGGTGCCCACCGTCGTAGACGGCGGTGTATCCCGCGTCGTGCACGGCACGCGCGACCGTGAGATAGGTCGCACGCCTGCGCAGCGGCGCGGCGTCACGCCAGAGCAGACCGATACCCGAAGTCGCGCGCGACAGGCACTCCTTCAACGGCGCCGGCTCGTCGTCACCGCGGCCGTACAGCCAGGACTGCAAACTGATCGGGTGCAGGTGCTCATCGGCGCCGCGCAGCGCGAGATCGCTGCCCGCCGAGGTGGCGTCCACCGCGACCGTCGGCGTCCCGCCCGTGCCGAGTTCACCCGCCAACCCCAACGTCGTCGTGGTGGTACCCGCACCACCGCACCCGCCGACCACCAGAATCGGCCGCTGCACCGGATGATCCGCCTCGGAGCCGCCGCCCCTGCCGCGCCGCAACCGCACCACCGGAGCCTTGGAACGCACGGGCCGGCCCGACGCCGCGCCCTCGCCGGGCGTCTCGTCGAGCCAGCGGCTCCAGTCCTCTCCCATCGCCTCTGCTCTCCTTTATCCGGCCGCGATACCCGTGATCAGGGTGCGACCGTCGATCACCGCGGTGGTGACCGTCTGTCTGTTGTACGTGGCGGGCACACCGCCAGGCCGGTACTCCGTCACCTCCACCGAATACCGGTTGTCACCGGCACCCACGATCCGCACGCAATGCGCCGTGCCCACCGGGACCGAGTCGATCCCCCGCTGGATGACCCAGGCCGGCTGGACGCTGGCATCCGGCGCGACGGCCGCGCGGGCCCGTTCCCCGGAGCGTTCGACGTAGTACGCGTATTGGAACGACAGCACCGCGTCCGGCCCGGATCCCGTACCGCCCGCCTCCGCGCTGCGCACGACCGTGTCGCCGCGCTCGGTCGGGCAGGCGCCCGCGCTGATCGCACGCGGATCGGCGCCCGCCTGCGCGCTGCCGACGGTGAGCTGCACCGACTCGGACATGTGCGAGTCTCTCGGCAAGGCGGCGCGATCGGCCGCGGAGCGCAGCAGCAACAGCACGCCCACCGCGGCCACCGCGATGACGAGCACCGCCACGATGACGATGATCAGCAGCCGGGCCCGGCGCAGGGCGGGGTGGTCACGGGCGGCTTGCCGCAGCGCACGCGACTCCGCAGGACGCGGCCGGTCCTCGGGCTCGTGTTCGTCGTCGTCGGCCCACGGGAACGGGACCGGACCGACCGGCCGGGGCGCGACGTAGTCGTCGTCGGGACCGGGCGCGTGGCCGGTCACCACCCAATCCGACCACCCTCCGGTGAATTCGCTGCGCTGCGCGGGCAGATCCGCCGGGACCTCATCGGGTCTGCGCTGCCATTGCTGGTCGTCGTCGCGAATGTAGTCCGGGTAGCGGGAAGGCCCGTCATCGTCCGCGGGGGCGATGACATTCGGCTCGTCACGCTTGCCTGCCTCCGGCGCGTCGGTCTCCGGCTCCAAAGCGCCGTACCAGCGGGAAAGCTGTTTGTACGACTTCAACATTCCCCCATTCCCGCAGAGCAGGGCACGCAGTATCGCATCGTCGGACCCTCTCGGCGATCAGTTCGTGGAGAACGGGTAGGCGTTGGGTATGCCGGGTCGGTCGGTGGGCGGAATCGATGTCACGCCGCCGGATGAGGCGCCATCGGCTCCTGTCCCGAACGGAAATTGTCCCGTACCGGACGAACTCGACGTGGGAGACGCGCCGGAGCCGTCCCCGAAGAATCCGGTGGGCTGCTTCTCCAGCACGCCCCGCGGCTCGGCCTTGCCGCCGAAGGCGTCGGCGACGTCGCGGGCGACGGCCGCGAACCAGTCGGCGACGAACTGGGTGGGAGCGGCGCCGTTCGCCGACACGGTCGCGCTGCCGTAGGCGGTGTGGCGCTGAACGGTGTCCCAGTAGCGCACCCAGGTGGTGGTGTTCAGCAGTTCGCTGTTGTCGGTGATGTTCTGCACTACCGCGTCGAACGCCTGGGTGACCAGCCGGACTCCGGTGGTCGGCGGAATCAGCTGGGGAATGGCGCCGAGCAACTTGACGCCGAGCTGCAGCAGCGCGGCGGGCGGATTCGCCAGGCCCGCGGTGGCCAGCTCGGAGATGTTCGCCGGGTCGATGACCGCCCGGACCACCGCTACCACGGAGTTCAGCCCGATCATGCCGACCTTCAGCAGCGCCTGCAACGCGCCGGGCAGATTCAGCGACGTGCGCGGGTCCGAGGCGTCGGCCAGGCGCTGCGAGATCGACTTCTGCGGCGAGATCGCCAGGGTGGCCAGCGAATTACCCTGGACGTCCTCGTTGACCACTTGGGTCGCGGTCTTGATCGAGGTGAACGCCAGCGCCTGTGCGATGGACACCAGGGAGGCGATCGGGTCGCCGCCGCTGAGCTTGGACTGGCCGACCACGTTGGCGACCGCTTTCAGGATCGGCGCGCCGTCCGGGGCGTCGCAGGCGAGGTCGCCCGCCGTGCAGAAACTCGCCACCCGGCCGGTGAGCGCCCCGAAGTTGGCGGCCTTGTCCCGTTCCGGGCCGATGCCGCCGCCGCTGGCGGGCGTCTGCGACAGGGCGACGAGGGATCCCAGCCGGTCGCCCGCGGTTCCCGGCGCGGGGTCCGGCGTCGCCTTGCCCGGCGATCCGGGGAACAGCGGTGCGCCCGGATTGCGGGTGGGGTCGCCGAACAGCGCGACGGCAGCGACCTTCTCGGCGGGCAGCACGCCACGACCCTGGCCGATCTCCTGGGCGAACATCGACGCGACGTGCGCGCCCTGCGAGTAACCGACGATCGCGAAGCGGGTGTTCGGGCAAGCGTCGGCGACGGTTTCGGCCATGCTCCGCAAACGGTCGAGGCCGCCGGACACCGATTCCGAGTAGGGCGCCGCGCCACCGGCAGTCACACCGCCGAAGCCGGATTCGTATGGCACATAGGCCCGGTCGACCAGACCGGTGTCGGGAGCTTTCGCCATCATCGGGCGGAAGACGGTGGAGAGCATGCCGGTGTCGGTGGTGGGCGCCGCGTCCGGCGAGGATTCACCGGTGCCCTGAATTCCCAAGGCGTACAACGCGGGACAGGTCGCGAGGCGAATGTTCGTGGACGGACCGGCGGGACTCGACGGCTCCGCCGCGGCGACACCGGCGGTCGCCACAACCACGGCGAGTGCTACCAGCATCCCCGAGAGTCTTGCCGTGTATCCAGTCATAGCGATCCGCAATCAAGTCGTCTGCCGCAGCTACCTCAACGCCATGAAACGCAATAGACGGTAACAGATTCCGGCTATTACTGCCGCATCGACGGAAAACTTCCATGACACGCCGACATGAACGCGACACACCGCGGCGCGTTCCGGGAATCAGTCCGACAAGTTTCCGACAACGCGCTGCGGATGGCAACCCCCGAACCGATTCCGCGCACACGAAAACCGTTGCGTCGACAGTTAATTAATAGCTATCGAATGCGGGCGGAGCCGTAGCTCAGGCCGCGGAGGTGACGCGGTAGACGTCGTAGACGCCCTCCACGTTGCGCACGACGTTCAGCAGGTGCCCCAGGTGCTTCGGATCGCCCATCTCGAAGGTGAACTTGCTGATCGCCACCCGGTCGCCGTGCGTGGCCACCGACGCGGACAGGATGTTGACCTTCTCGTCGGCCAGCACCTTCGTCACGTCCGACAACAGCCGCGTGCGATCGAGCGCCTCGATCTGGATGGCGACCAGGAACACCGAGGACGGCGACGGCGCCCAGGACACCTCGATGATCCGTTCGGCCTGATCACGCAGCGAACCGGCGTTCGTGCAGTCGGTGCGGTGCACGCTCACCGCGCCGCCGCGGGTCACGAAGCCCATGATCTCGTCACCCGGGACCGGGGTGCAGCATTTCGCCAGCTTGGCGACCGTGCCCGGCGCGCCGGGGATCAGCACGCCCGCGTCGCCGGTGACCCGCTGCCTGCTCGGCGTCGTCGACGGGGTGGAGCGCTCGGCCAGCTCGTTCTCCACGTCGCCGATGCCGCCGAGCTGCGCCATCAGCCGCTGCACCACGTGGTGCGCGGAGACCTGGTGCTCACCGACCGCGGTGTAGAGCGTGGAGATGTCGGTGTAGTGCAGCTCGTGGGCGACCGCGGTCATCGCGTCGACGCTCATCAACCGCTGCAGCGGCAGCCCGACGCGGCGGACCTCCTTGGAGATCTGGTCCTTGCCGCTCTCCAGGGCCTCCTCGCGCCGCTCTTTGGCGAACCACTGGCGAATCTTGGCCTTGGCGCGCGGCGACACGACGAAGTTCTGCCAGTCGCGGCTGGGTCCCGCGTTCTGCGCCTTGGAGGTGAACACCTCCACGACCTCGCCGTTCTCCAGCTGACGCTCCAGCGCGACCAGGCGCCCGTTCACCCGGGCGCCGATGCAGCGGTGGCCTACCTCGGTGTGCACGGCGTAGGCGAAGTCCACCGGCGTCGACTTCTGCGGCAGCGTGATGACGTCGCCCTTCGGCGTGAAGACGAAGATCTCCGGCGACTTCAGGTCGAAGCGCAGCGACTCCAGGAACTCGGCCGGGTCGGCCGCCTCCCGCTGCCAGTCCAGCAGCTGGCGCATCCACGCCATGTCATCGACCTCGGCGGTGTCGTTGGAGTGCTTGCCGCGGGTCTCCTTGTAGCGCCAGTGCGCGGCGATGCCGAACTCCGCGGTGCGATGCATGTCCTGGGTACGGATCTGCACCTCGAGGGGCTTGCCGTCCGGCCCGACCACGGTGGTGTGCAGCGACTGGTAGACGCCGTAGCGCGGCTGGGCGATGTAGTCCTTGAACCGGCCCGCCATGGGCTGCCACAGCGAGTGCACCACGCCGACGGCCGCATAGCAGTCGCGCACCTCGTCACACAGGATGCGGATACCGACCAGGTCGTGGATGTCGTCGAAGTCCTTACCCTTGACGATCATCTTCTGGTAGATCGACCAGTAGTGCTTCGGACGGCCCTCGACGATCGCGTTGATCCGGGAGGCGGCCAGCGTGTTGACGATCTCGGCGCGCACCTTCGCCAGGTAGGTGTCGCGGGAGGGCGCGCGGTCGGCGACCAGCCGGACGATCTCGTCGTACTTCTTCGGGTGCAGGATCGCGAAGGCGAGGTCCTCCAACTCCCACTTCACCGTCGCCATGCCGAGGCGATGGGCAAGGGGCGCAATGACTTCCAGCGTCTCCTTGGCCTTCTTCGCCTGCTTCTCCGGCGGCAGGAAACGCATGGTGCGCATGTTGTGCAGCCGGTCGGCCACTTTGATCACCAGCACGCGCGGATCACGGGCCATCGCGATGATCATCTTGCGGATGGTCTCGGCCTCGGCGGCGGCGCCCAGGTTGACCTTGTCCAGCTTGGTGACGCCGTCGACGAGGTGGGCGACCTCGGAGCCGAAGTCCTGGGTCAGCTGCTCGAGGCTGTAGCCGGTGTCCTCCACCGTGTCGTGCAGGAGCGCCGCCACCAGCGTGGTGGTGTCCATGCCGAGTTCGGCGAGGATGTTGGCCACCGCGAGCGGATGCGTGATGTAGGGATCGCCGGATTTGCGGAACTGATGCTTGTGCCGGTCGTCGGCCACATCGAAGGCGCGCTGCAGCAGCGTCAGGTTCGCCTTCGGGTACAACTCGCGATGCACGGTGGCCAGCGGTTCGAGCACCGGCTTGACCGCCGCGATGCCGCGCTGCCCGGTCATGCGGCGGGCCAGGCGCGCACGCACCCGGCGTGAGGCCGAGGTCGGGACGGCCGAAGAGGTGCCCGGCTGACGCGGAGGCGTCGCGTTCGCCGGCGCGGTCGGTTTCGCGGCCTGCGCGGCGTCGGTGGCGCCCGCACCGTTCGACTGCGGGCCCGACGTCGATTGCTCGACTTTCGCCTCGCCCAGATGCTGCGTCATGCCACCACCTCTCCGCGCCTCGATCGGACCACCCTATCCGACCGGTGCAACCTCCCGGACCACCAACTTTAGTCCGGGCGGAGCACCCACGTCCGCTCAGCCGACGCCGGATGCGCACCGGGGCCTCCGGACGGGGAACGGGCGCCGAGTCCGGGCGGTTCCGGACGCACCCGGCAACCGTCACATATCGGACACGCCCGGGCCGCGGGGCGCAGCGTATTCACGGGGGCGCGGCAACGAGACCAACCGCCGCACCGGCGACGACCAGCGCTTTTACGCCCGATGCGGCGAGGAGGGTGGGATGGGCCGGACATCGGAGCCTGCCGGTTGATCGAGAGGGCAACCGGAGGCACCGGAGCCGACGAGCCCCGGCCCGGTTCCTGGAGCTCGGTCAGCGAATCGCGGCGGGCTGAGGTTCGGAGAGCGGCGACCGGGCGGGCACGGGCTCGGGAAGCAGGGAGCGACCGTCGAGATCGGCGGCGGGGACGACGTCGAGCAGGTCGAGCACCGTGGGGGTGATGTCGACCAGGGTTGCTCGCGTACTGGTGGCGCCGGGCCGGAAGTCCGGCCCGCGAGCGATGACGAAATTGGTCGTCTCGTCGGCCGATTGGCCGCCGTGCCCGCCTTTCGGCGTGTGACCGTGATCGGCGGTGACGAGCACGGTCCACCGCTCGGCGGGGTGCGCGGCGGCGCGGGCGTCCACCGCGGCGACGATGCGGCCGACCAGAGCGTCGATGCGCGTCACGGCGTCCAGGTAGGCACGCGAGGCGCCACCGGCGTCGTGACCGGCGCGGTCCACCTGGTCCAGATGGGTGAAGAGCAGGTCGGGCGCGAATTTGCCGATCGCGGTCACCACGGCGTCGGTGGTGGCGGCATCGGTGCGCGCCTCGTCGGGATCGCCCGGTACGGGCGCGGTGGAGACGACGACGTCGGCGCGGGGGCTGCCGCTGCCGGTCATGGTGGCGATCTGGTCCCAGGTCGCGATCGACTGCGTCTTCAGCGCCGGCCGGGCCCGTTCGAGCTGGGTGAAGACCGTCGGGTACCGCGCGAACGGCGCCGCGGTGAACTGGTTGTTCGTGATGCCGTGCTTGCGATCCCATACACCGGTCAGCACGCTGGCCCAGGAGGGACCGGAGATGGTGATGTGCGGGGCGATCGATGAACGGCTCAGCAAGCCCGCACCGCTCAGTCGCAGCAGATTCGGCGCCTGAGCCTGCTCGATCTTGCTGTACATCAGGCCGTCCAAACCGATCACGACTACTTTGGCCGCCTGCGCCTCCCCCGCGGCGACTCCGGCCGCGCCGGACAGCGGAAGGAGTACGGCCGCCGCGACGGCAACAACTTTCGGCACCAGTCGCGCTCGGCTCATACCGCGAACCATGCGGGACCGACCGGGGCGTGCGATAGCCCGCCACGGCAGTGTTCATGGACGTTTCATCAACGGCCACACTGCCCGTCGCCTCACTGAACACGCCTTGAACAAGGCATAGCGGAAAGCTATATCCGAACTTCACGGTGGGTCGCGGCCAGGTGAACGCCGAGTTTCCGCCGTGCGACGCGATCGGCGCGCCCGCGACTCACCGCCCACGGCACGGCACCGTCCCTTGACACGCCCTTCACCGATATGGATGGCTGGCCGTCGTGACCGCAGGATGCATTCGCGTGGCGGCCGTCGGCGACCTCCATATGCGCGCGACCGTGTCCGGACGTTTTCGTCCCGATTTCCTCCGCCTGTCCGCGGACGCCGACCTTCTTTTGCTGGCAGGTGATCTCACCGACGGGGGCAGCCGAACGGAAGCGGATCTGCTGTGCGCCGAACTCGACGATCTTCCGGTGCCGGTGGTCGCCGTGCTGGGCAATCACGACCACGATCGGAAATCGGGCTACCTGATCGCGGCGCGGCTCACCGCGCTGGGCGTCCACGTGCTGGACGGCACCGCGATCACCCTCGCCATCAAGGGAATCCGGCTCGGCGTCGCCGGAGTCATGGGCGGCAGCGGTGGCTTCCCCGGTCATCCCGGCAACCCGGAGGAGGGTTCGGCCGAACATCGCGCCCGCATGCGCCGCGGTCCGCTCGACGCCCTACGGCTGCGCCAGGCGCTCGACCTGATCGACTGCGAAACCCGCATCGCCCTCATGCATTTCGCGCCTGTCCTCGACACGTTGGCCGGTGAACCGCCCAAGATCTACCCCGGACTCGGCTGTCATGATCTGGCCGCGGCGGTCGACGCGGGCGGGGCGCTGCTCGCCGTCCACGGGCATGCGCACGGCGGAACGGAATTCGGTCGCACCCAGGGTGGGGTGCCGGTGCGGAACGTCTCCTACCCGGTGCTCGGGCGCCCCTACGCCGTCTACAAGGTCGCCGCGGGCTCGCGCCGTCCGGCCGGTACCGGCTGAGTACCGTCCCCGCCATGACGGTCGCTCGCTCCCTGCTCCTGTTCGCCCTCGCCGCGCTCGCCGAGATCGGCGGCGCCTGGCTGGTCTGGCAGGGCTGGCGGGAGCAGCGCGGCGTCGCCTGGATCGCCGCGGGCGTCCTCGCGCTCGGCGCCTACGGCTTCGTCGCCACCTTCCAGCCGGACCCGCACTTCGGGCGCATCCTCGCCGCCTACGGCGGTGTCTTCGTCGCGGGCTCACTGGCGTGGGGCGTGCTGGTGGACAAGTTCCGTCCCGACCGCTGGGACTACCTCGGCGCGGCGATCTGCCTCGTCGGCGTCGCCGTCATCATGTACGCGCCACGGCGCTGAGACGTGTACGCCCCCGGCGCTGAGACGTCGCCTCCGATCCACGGCGACGTCGACACCGAACGCGCACCGGTTCGCGCCCGGAACGAAACGACGACAGCGGTGGCTACGCCGTTCCCTCCTCCTCTCCGAAGGCCCACACCGCGGCGGGCCGCCCGGTCGCCTTGACGCGACGCCGTTCGGTGGTGCGTGACAGGCCGGGGATGGCCGCCAGGGTGCGGTTGAGGTTCGCGGCGTCGGGACGATCTCCGGACAGCGCGGCGGCGGCGGCCACCGCCCTGGTCGCGGGAAACTCCGCGCCGAGGAGGGCGCGGGTGAAGGTCAGGTCCTTCCACAGCAACCGCGTCAGGACACCGCGGGCCACCGCGACGATGCGATCGTGGTCGAACGCCAGTTCGGGCGCCTCGTCGAACCCGGTCCACCGCGCCGGTCCCTCGTGCGGGCCGACCACCGCCCACATCGCGATCGACAGCGTCGGTCCGCGCGGGTCGCGGTTCGGTTCATCGAAGGTCACCAGCTGCCCCACCGGTCCGATGGCGGCCTCCGGCACACCCAGCTTGGTGTGCACCGCTCGCCGCGCCGCCACAGCCAGCCGCTCCCCCCGCCCGAGCAGCACACCGGGCAGGGCCAGCTGTCCCGCGAACGGCTCCAGCGCACGGGGTGCGATCCCGAACCGCACTGCACCGTCCTCGTCCCAGAACCGCAACGCCACCACATCCACCGACACAACGGACTGCTCCACGGCCACCCATCCTGCCCGACCGTCCGCACGACGCGTGGACCGTCTCGTCACGCTGCGGCGGGATACGCCGTGCGGGTGCGGTGACGGCGGCCGGGGCCGTGGCCGGTGAGGACGACCGGCACGCCGAGCGTCCCGGCCAGCCACGGCACAGGGTCGGCAGGCAATTCGGTGAGGACGGGTTCGGCCCGCGACAACAACCCGGTCAGCTCCCGCTGGTGGTCCAGGTCCTGCCGGCGTCCAACGGGCACCGCGTCCAC
Source organism: Nocardia abscessus (assembly GCF_015477775.1). Lineage (GTDB taxonomy): Bacteria > Actinomycetota > Actinomycetes > Mycobacteriales > Mycobacteriaceae > Nocardia > Nocardia abscessus_A. Next base: position 336,217 of record NZ_JADLQO010000002.1, read on the forward strand.
GGCGACACCGTCAACGGTGTATCCCGTTGCGGCGTACCGTGTCCCCGGCACGTCGAGGTGGTTGACCGCGAGCCCGTCGACGCCGCCGCATACCTCGATGGCGTAGCGCAGCAGGACCGCGTCCAAGTGCCCGAGACGGAACGCGCCTTGGTAACGGCCTGCCGCATTGTGCGGCTCGGGCAAGTCGAGGCCGGACACCTCGGTGGGGAACGGCCCGGCGCCGTGGCGGGTCTGGTAGGTCCGGGTGACGCCGAGCACGTAACCGGAGGCGCCGATCTCGGCGAGCATCGCCCGCGCGTTGCGCGGTTCGACGGTCGACCACGTGGTGTGCGGATGGAATCCGCGCCACTCGTCGAGCAGGACGCCTTGGGCGCCTTCGAACACCACTCGGCCCTGCCGCGCGAATCGGGCCAGCTGATCGTCGCCCACCACGGATACTGCCGCGGCGAACTCGCGGTACATCTCGACCAGGTCGTCGATCGGTTCGTAGCGATGATCGCTCGGGGCGATCAGCGGCGCGTAGAACGCCGCCAGCGCCCGCAGCTTGCGTCGCAACACCGTGGGGCGCAAGCAATCCGACACCGTCGCAGCGGCGTGCGCGAGCGCGTATCCCGCGGTCTCGCCGATCCCGCGACCGCACGAACCGTGCCGCGCGGAACCCCGCGCATCCTCGCGTGCACGGTTGGCGGCGATGTGGACGGGCGTGGTGAGCAGCGCCCGCCCATCGACCCGCAACAGCGACAGCGGGTCCCGGACGCCCAGCGCGGCCAGCCTGCGCGCCTCCGCGGCCAGCGCGATCGGCTCGACCAGCATGTGCCGCGACAGCAAGGTCGGTACGCCCGCGAAGGTCCCCGATCCGAACTGCGCGAACGTGTGATGCCGCCCGTCTGCGATCACATTGTGCGCCGCCTGCGCCCCGCCGTTGAACCGGACCACGGCGGCGACATCGAATCCCGATTCGGGTGCGCAGAGCCAGTCGACCGTCGCGCCCTTGCCCGCGTCCCCGAAACCGAGATCCACGACGATGATGTGCGGCCCGGACATGGCCGGCCCGGGTTCAGCCGCGGCCACGCGGCAGCGCCCGCGGTCGCCCGCCGTCGGCGCCAAGCGCCTTGCCGACCGACGCGGCCTCGGCCACGGACCCGACATCCCGCAGGTCCGCCAGCCCGGCCGACAGGTCGACGCGCCCCTCGGCCAATCCGATCGTCAGCGCGATGAGTTCACACACCGCGGCCGGGTCGTCCAGGCGCAGGAAGTTCTGGCCGAGCAGCCCGCGCCAGTGTTCGGCGATCTCCGGATCGTGGAAGTAGCTCGACTGGTCGGGCAGGATGTAGTGCACGTGCCAGCGTTCGGCGAGCTCGCGATAGACCGATTCCACCGAGATGTCCTGGCGCACACTGTCTCCGATGATCGCGCGGATGTGCCGGGAGGCCAGCCGCGGCTTGTTCAGTTCGTCGCCGATCAGGAACAGGTAGCCCTTCTTGCGCCGCTTCTCCCACGCGTCGGTCACGATGTGCGTCGCCAGGAAATAGGCGGCCAGTTCGTAGCTTTCGGACTTCTGTCCTCCACCGCCGCCCTCCAGGAAGACGGCGCGCAACTGCTCGTCCATCCTGTTGTCGGATTCGAACTGGCCGATCTGCAGCGGCACACGGTCGGTATCCGCGTCACCGATGGCCCCGAAAAGGATCTGCGGATCCTCCGCATATCCCTTGCGCTGCAACAACCCGTGCAACGTGCCCAGCTTGTCCTGCATGATCCGCGGCACCCGGCCCATCGAACCGGTGACGTCGAACAGCACCGCGATGGGCAAGGAGTTGCCGTGCTCGGCCGAGTCCCGGCATTCACGTGCCGTGACCCCGAGCGGATCCAGCATCGGATGCACCCGCCAGTTCGCGTGCGACTCGGCTCGCATCTGGGCGGTGTAGCCGAAATCGTCGATGCCGCGGGCGGCGCGAAAGGTCTTGGCCGCGTGGTAGGCGGAGTCGTCCCAGTGTCCGTATCCCATGTGATCACGTCCTCTCTTTGTTTTAGTCTAAATGACTAAAACAAAGGCGGTCAAGGCTTCCGACCGTCACGCGCGCCCGGTTGGGCGCGCGCAAGCCCGCACCCCGAGTCGCAGATTCTCGACGCGGCAAGATATCCGGCCGCGCGGGGACCCCCGGATCAGCCGGCGGCGTCCCCGGCTTCGAGCAAACCACCGATCAGCATCGTTCCCGGCCCCTGTCGGCCTCCCGGACCGGGCAGCCACCGAACATCGTCCGCGGTGAGCGGCTCGCCGCATTCGCGGCAAACCACTACACCGGAGGTCGGCCGCCCGCACTCGCGATGGACCACGACGGCGGGCGGTCCTTCCGCGCCCGCCAGCCATTTGTCACCCCAGGTGATCAACATGGTGAGCACCGGATACAGGTCACGTCCACGGTCGGTGAGCAGGTACTCGTAGCGGACCGGATTCGACTGGTACGCGCGCTTTTCGACGATGCCGTGCTCCTGCAGCGCCTCCAGGCGAGCGGCGAGCACGTTGGAGGCGATGCCGAGATCGCGGCGGAGATCCTCGAAGCGGCTCAGCCCGACGAACAGGTCGCGCAGGATCAGCGGCGTCCAGCGCTCGCCGATCGCGTCCACCGTGCGCGCGATGGAGCAGACGATGTCGGAGAAAGCGGCCTTGGGCATTCGCCCAGTCTAGTCCGTTGCTTTTCGCAAGTTACTTCCACTAGGTTCGAATCCACCGATGAGCAAAGGGGTTGAGGGACATGTCCGAAGCGATCGCCGAGTTCCGCAGGGCAACGGAGGCGGGTGACATCGACGCGTTGACCCAGGTCTTGGCGCCCGACGCCGAGCTGATCTCGCCGCTGTCGGGCCGGCTGGTATTCCGCGGCCGAGACGATCTGCGCGTCCTGCTCTCGGCGGCCTACGGCAGCCTCAGCGGCTTGCGCTGGACCGAGGAGATCGGCGACGGCGCGCGGCGCGTCCTGCTGGCCTGCGCCACGATCGGACCGTTCCGGCTGACCGAAGCCCTGGTACTGGGACTCGATGAGCAGGGCCGCATCCGCACGTTGCAGCCGCACTTACGGCCCTGGCTCACGCTCACCTATCTCGCGGTGCGGCTGGCGCCCGGCCTGCTGAGACATCCCGGCATCCTGCGGCGGGCAGCCCGCGCCGCGTAAGCTTCCCCGGTGGACCCGCTCGCCCGCATTCGCGCGATCTGCCTGGAGCTACCGGAGAGCACCGAACGGCCCAGCCATGGCTCTCCCACCTTTTTCGTTCGAACGATAACCGTGTTCACCTACTATCTCGAGGACGGGCACCGGGAGCCGGGCGCGACGATCTGGTGCCCGGCTCCCGTGGGCGTGCAGGCCGAACTGATCGCCGCCGAGGCCACCCGGTTCTTCGTGCCGCCCTATGTCGGGCACCGCGGCTGGATCGGCGTTCGTCTCGACATCGCACCCGACTGGGACGAGGTGGCCGAGATCGTCCAGGACGGTTACCGCCTCGTCGCCCCGAAGCGGTTGTCGGCGCGACTGGACCGATAGCGCGTCAGGTCACCAGCGTCTCCACCAAGCCGTCGGCGGTGAGCTCGAGACGCCGGGTGACCCCGATGTCGTCGAGGAAACGCGGATCGTGGCTCACCACGATGAGCGCGCCCTCGAAACTCGCCAGCGCCTGGGTGAGGTGCTCCAGGCTGGGCAGGTCGAGGTTGTTGGTCGGTTCGTCCAGCAGCAGCAGCCGTGGTGCCGGATCGGCCAGCAGCAGCATGGCCAGCGCCGCGCGCAACCGCTCGCCGCCGGACAGCGCCGCGGCCGCGACATCGGCGTCGGTGCCGCGGAACAGGAATCGGGCCAGCTGCGCCCGGATCCGTTCCGCGGACGCGTGCGGCGCCGCCGAGGCGACGTTTTCGAACACCGATCGCCGCTCGTCGAACACGTCCAGCCGCTGCGGCAGCATGCGCCACGGCACCTTCGGCCCCTCCTGCGCGATGGCCCGCAGCAACGTCGTCTTGCCGACGCCGTTGCGGCCGGTCAACGCGATCCGTTCGGGGCCGGACACCCGCAGCGTCACCGTCGGCCCGCAGGCCAGCTCGACTTGGTCCAGCTCGATCACCTCCTGGCCGGGATACAGCCGCGTGTCGGGTAGCTCCACCCGGATCTCCCGATCGTCGCGCAACAGCTCCTTGGCCTGCTCGAGCTGTTCCTTGGCGGTGTCGAGCTTCTCGATGTGGTTGTTGCGCAGCTTGCCCGCCGACACCTGCGCCTGCCGTTTGCGTTCGCCCATCACGATTTTCGGCTCCCGCTTCTGGTCCCACATCTTCTGCCCGTATCGCTGCCTGCGGTCCAGCTTGATGCGCGCCTCGACGAGCTCCCGTGCCTGCTTACGAACGTCGCTGCGCGCATCGCGGATCGCCGCGCGCGCCGCTTCCTGCTCGGCGGCGACGATCCGCTCGTACTCGCTGAAATTCCCACCGAACAGCCGCAGTTCGCCGTGGCGCAGCTCCGCGATGGAGGTCATCCGCTCCAGCAGCTCACGATCGTGGCTGACCGTCAGCACCGTGCCGGAGAACTGCCCGACCACCTCGTAGAGCCGTGCGCGAGCCACCTGATCCAGGTTGTTCGTCGGCTCGTCCAGCAGCAGCACGTCGGGTTCGGCGAGCAGCTCGGCGACCAGTCCGAGCAACACCGTCTCGCCGCCGGACAGTGTGTCCAGAGTGCGATCGAGCTGTTGCACCGAATCGGCGACGTAGTGCAGGCCGAGCCGGGCCAGCAACGCCAAGGCCCGCTCCTCGACGTCCCAGTGATTGCCGACCAGGTCGAAATCGGTTGCACTCCCGTGCCCGGATTCGATGCGGTGCAATGCTTTTCGCACATCCGCGATGCCGAGCACCGCATCGACGCGCTGACCCGCGCCCAGACCGAGGTCTTGGCGCAGATACCCGAGATGCCCGGTGACCGTGACGGACCCGCGAACGGGCTTCAGCTCCCCCGCGACCAAACGCAGCAGCGTGGACTTGCCCGCGCCGTTTCCGCCGACCAGGCCGATGTGACCGGGACCGAGGACGGCGTCGAGCCCCTCGAAAACGGGGGTGCCGTCCGGCCAGCCGAAAGTGAGATCGGAAAAAGACAGATTGGTCATACCAGCTCCCAGAGGTTGCGACGAAACACGGCGCGCGAATGCGGGCCGCACGTGTGGCTACCTCAGATGAGCAACGGCAGAACTCCGATCAACGGGGATAAGACCTGTAAAGGTTAAACACAACTCCGGTGACTGCGCCAGTGCAATTCGGATCACACTTCCGCGTCAGGACGACGCGCCGATGGCGGCGGCCACGGCCGCGGGCAGCGGATACGGGCGTTCCTCAGGAAGAGCACGCGCCGCCGCCTCCAGCTCCCCCGCGGCTACCAACCGCCGCAGCTGCCGCGCCTCCTCGGTGACGTCACGGATCCCGGTGATCCATCGATCGAGGTAGTGCCCTACGGCGAGACCACCCAGGCCCACTTGCAAGGAGCGGTAGGACAGCGGCCGGTGCCCGAGATCTCGCTCCGGGTCCCACTGGATGCGCACCGGGCTCGTTTCGAGCCGCTCCGCCCACACCTCGCGATCCGGAAACAAGGTCGGCTCGAAGTGGCTGAGGCAGGCGTGCGCCAGCGCCCACTCGAACCCGGCACGGGTGATCGTGACCGCCAGGACCCGTTCCTGCCCCGGCTTGCTCGCCCACCCGCAGCGATACATCATCCACAGGAACGAGGGCTTGATCCACGTCATCCGCTCGCGGCGGAATGGGGCGACGAAAGTCCCTGCGGCCAGGGCCGGTTCGGCGATCTCCGGAGCGTATGCCTGATAGACCACGATCGTGTGCTCGTCGTAGACCGCCCGGATGCGGCGCAGCGGCTCGTCGGATCGCATGTCGCGATCCTGACAGTAACCGTGGTGCCGGGCAACAGGTTTCCGCTACGCGGAGCCCCGCGCAAGTGGCGGGCGGGCTTCCGCGCGCGGTCTATCCGTACCGGCTCAGAGCTTGACGATCGAGGTCAGGGGGTAGTCACCTTGCCGCGCACGCCCACCGAGGAAGCCCAGTTCCAGCACGACCGCGGCGGCGGCTACCTCGGCGCCCGCCTGCTTGAAGAGTTCGGCGGCGGCGGCGAGGGTGCCCCCGGTGGCCAGGACGTCGTCCAGCAGCAGGACACGGCGGCCGGACAGGTCGATGCCGTCCGCGGGAATCTCCAACGCGGCGGTGCCGTATTCGAGGCTGTACTCCCGGCTGATCACCGGCGGCGGCAGCTTGCCCGCCTTGCGGATCGCGAGCACGCCGGTGCCGAGAGACGCGGCGACACCGGCCCCGAGCAGGAAGCCGCGGGCGTCGACACCGGCCACCAGATCGGCGTCGGGCGCGCACGAGGCCAGGCACTCGACCACCGCGCGAAAGCCCTCCGCGTCGGCGAACACCGGAGTGAGATCCGCGAAACGGACACCGGGCGTGGGGAAATCGTCGTGCCAACGGGTCAAACGGTCGACCACCTCGGCGGCTTTGGTGGTCCGTTCGGCGGCTACGTCGTCGGATTCGATTGCCGCGTGCTTGCTCATCGACACCTCTCCATGATCACATCACCCACACCATCTGTCACCGCTCGAGCACCCACCGGTCCATGTTCCATCCGGATCCGGCCTGGTTGGGGGCAGCGATCCCATTGCGCAACCCCTTGCCGAAGGCGATCGTGCGAGGGGTGGCGAACAACGGAATGCTCGGCAGCTCCGCCCACAGCAGGTTCTCGGCCTCGATGAGCAGATTCAACTGTGCGCCCGAGTTGTCCTCGGCCCCGAGCTGATCGGTGATCGCATCGTAGCGGCCGTTGCCGAAGCGACCGACATTCAGCCCGCTACCGGTGCGCAACGCGCTGGTCGCGGTGACTCCCGCGATCGAGCCCGCCGGACCCGGCGCCGCCGCGGTGCTGCCCAGCACGGCGTCCACCTTGCCCTCGGCGAGCCGGGTGGGCGTGAAGTCGGGCGCACCGGCGTCGACCACGGTGATCCCCGCCGGTTTGCAGGCCTCGGCGATCATCGCGACGGTCTGCGCGCGGCGATCGTCCGGCGCCACGTAGCCGATGCGGACGGTCGGGTTCGGTGCACCGGAGGCCGCCACCGCCCTGGTCGCGTTGGCCACGTCACCGCCGGAGTACTTGTTCGACGCGGCGATGACCGCCGGGTAGAACAGGGCATCCTGCTGCACGACGTGCGCGTTGAGCGGGCCGGAGCCCAGCCCCGTCTTCGGCGCGTCCGGCACCTTGCCCAGTTTGTCGAACAGCGTCTGCCGCGGCAGGCACAGCGCGAACGCCCGTCGCGCCTCGACCGAGGAGAACACTCCGCCGGTCGTCAGCACCAATTGCTCGGCGCCCCGGCCTGCCACGGTCTGCACCGAGAAGCCGCCCAGGTTCAGGTCTTTCACCGAGTTCGCGCCGATGTCGAGCACACCGACGGCGTTGTCGCCGACCTTCTTCTTCAAGTCGAAGGTCTTCGGCCACACCACGATTCGCCCGGTCGCCGGTTTGTTTCCCCACCACCGCTCGTTGGCCACCAGCACCAAACCGTCGGCGCTGCCGAAGGATTCCATGCGGTAGGGCCCCGAGGAAGGGAATCGCGACAGGTCCAGCTTGCCGTCGGCAGGGATGGTCCATCCGGTGTTCCAGAACTCCGCGATCCGGCCGAGGGCATTCGGATCGCCGGTCTGCAACGCCGACACGACGTTGGGCACGTTCGCCACACGGGCCGCGACATGCGCGGGCATCAGCTCACCCGCCGTGAACAGGTTGCGCCACGGCAGGTAATGCCGACCGGGGCGGAACACCACCGTGGCGTCCCGGGAGCCGGGCTGGCAGTCGACCCGCTCGATGTCGGCGTAGCCGCTGGTGCTCGCGGCGTCGAAGAGCGGAACCGGTCCCCGGTCACCCGGTTTGGTGTACCGCCCGCTGCGGGCGGCCCAGGTCAGCACCAAGTCGTCACACGAGGTCGGCACACCGTCGGAGTACACGCCGTCGGGGTTGAGCCGGTACTGAATGGTCTGCGACTCGCCCGGCACCTCCTTGGCGGTGCCGAAGTCGGTGTCGGCGACCTGCTGGCCGTCCGGACCGGTGTAGAAGAACCCGGTGAGCACCCGGGAGAACACCGCGGGCGAGCCGGAGCTCGCCCCGAGCGTGCTGCCGCCGTTATAGGTGGCGATGGTCGCATCGGTCGCGTAGCCGATGGAGGGCACCTGGTTCTTGCTGGAGCAGCCGGCCATCAGCCCGGCGGCCACCGTGCCCGCAACGAGCGCTCCGATCAGTCGTACCGCCCTGCGTGGCTGTCGCATGAAACCCCCTGCCTGGTGTCAGTTCCGCCTCTTGTGCCGTTTCCCGCTCGGGCGCGCGCCCGGCCGCGGCGCCTGCCCGGCCGCGCGCTGCCGGCGCGGAGTCTCGTCCAGGTCCCGTCCCGCCGCCGTGCTCGCCCGGCGCTCGGCCGCGATCCCCGCGCGAGCGCTGGCCGCGCCCGCCCGCTTGGCCAGAACCTTCCTGGTGTGCCCCGCCACCGGTCCCCAGCGTTCCTTGATCGAGACCAGCAGCGGAGTCGCGAAGAAAATCGAGGAGTACGTGCCGATCAGCAGACCGACCAGCTGCACCAGCGCCAAGTCCTTGAGGGTCCCGACGCCCAGCATCCAGACCGCGATCACCATCAAGCCGACGATCGGCAGTATGCCGATCAGAGCGGTGTTGATCGACCGCATGAGCGTCTGGTTCACCGCGAGGTTGGCCTGCTCACCGTAGGTGCGTCTGGTCAGATGGAGAATACCGTGGGTGTTCTCCTCGACCTTGTCGAACACGACGACCGAGTCGTAGAGCGAGAAGCCGAGGATGGTCAGGATGCCGATCACCGTCGCCGGGGTGACCTCGAAGCCGACCAGCGAGTACACGCCCGCGGTGACGGTGACGTCGAAGACCAGCGCCGCCAGCGCCGCGATGGCCATGTGCGTCTCGAAGCGGACCGCGATGTAGACCGCGACGAGCACGAGGAACACCGCGAGCGCGATGAGCGCCTTGCGGGTGATCTGGCTGCCCCAGGTCTCGCTGACGTCGGAGGTGCTGATCGCGGCCAGGCTCGGGTTGCCGGTCTTGTCCTTCGGCTGGAACTCGGCGAACAGCGCGCTGTTCACCGCCTCCACCTGCTGCTGGTTCAGCGCCTCGGACCGGATCAGCATGGTGGCCGACCCGCCGGTGCCGACGGTCTGCACCGAGACCGGGTCGGTGCCGATGGCGCCCCGGTAGACGTCCTCCACCTCACTGGTGGTCGCGTTCCCGGCCGGGAACTGGATGCGCGAACCGCCCTCGAAGTCGATGCCGAAGTTGAAGCCGCGGAAGAGGATGCTGCCCAGCGAGATGAGCACGATCACGGCGGTGATCAGGTACCACATCCGGCGCTTGCCGATGACGTCGATCGCGCCCGTGCCGGTGTAGAGGCGGTTGAAGAAGCCGTGCTTGGGCGTCTGCGGCTCGGTGACCGCCTCGAATACGTCGGTGACCTCGGTGGCGCTCGGCTTGTCGAGCGAGTGGGTGGTGTGGCTGTTGGTCATCGCGTCCTCACGCCTTCCCGATGGCGGCCGCGGCCGCCTTCCGCTCGCGGGCGATCTGCTGGATCGCGCCGAGGCCGTTCACCGACGGCTTGGACCAGAACGCCGTCCGGGAGGCGAGCAGCACCAGCGGCGAGGTGACCAGGAACACCACCACGACATCCAGGATCGTGGTGAGACCGAGGGTGAACGCGAAACCCTTCACCTGGCCCACGGCCAGGATGTACAGCACGGCCGCGGCGATGAAGCTGACGGCGTTGCCGGACAGGATGGTCCGGCGGGCGCGCTGCCAGCCGCGCGGCGCGGCGGAACGGAAGCTGCGGCCCTCGCGCATTTCGTCCTTGATCCGTTCGAAGAACACCACGAACGAGTCGGCGGTCATACCGATACCGATGATCAGACCGGCGATACCGGCGAGATCGAGGGTGAAGCCGATCCAGCGTCCGAGCAGCACCATGATGCCGTAGACGGCCAACCCGGAGGCCACCAGCGACAAGCCGGTGACGAAACCGAGCATCCGGTAGTAGGCGAGGCAGTAGAGCAACACCACCGCCAAGCCGATCGCACCGGCGAGCAGGCCGGCCTTGAGAGACGAGAGGCCGAGGGTGGCGGAGACCGTCTCGGCCTCGGAGGTCTGGAACGACAGCGGCAGCGAGCCGTACTTCAGCGTGTTCGCCAGTTCCTTCGCCGACGAGGCGGTGAAGTTGCCCGAGATCTGGGTGCGGCCACCCTGCTGCGGCCCCTGCTGCACGACCGGTGCGCTGACCACCTTCGAGTCGAGCACGAAGGCGACCCGCTTGTAGACGTACTCGCCGGTCAGCGCCGCCCATGCGTCACTGCCGCCGGACTTGAAGTCCAAGTAGACCTCGTGCCTGGCCTGCTGCTGGTTCAGGCCGGAGGTGGCGTCTTTGATCTCCTGGCCGTCGATGCGGCTCTTGTCCAGCAGGAGAACCTCGGTGCCGTCGGTCGAGCAGGTGACCAGCGGAAGATCCGGGTCGTCGTTGCCCGCGAGCGGATCGGACTTCCCGCAGTCCAGAGTGGCCAGCGCGGTCTGCTGCACGGACTGATCGGTGCTCTGCCGCAGCGCCTTCGCCGCCTGGATCTCCCTGCTGGCCTCTTCGGTGGGCGTCAGCGCGGGATCGACCGGCGGCTGCGTCGGCTGCTGGGCGGGGAACACCCGCTGCTGCGGCGCGGGTGTCGGTTCCGCGGTCTCCGGCGCGCTGGGCTGGGCCTCCGGCGCCTGCTGCGTGCCAGGCGTGGTCTGCGGGGTGGCGCCGCGACCCGCGGTGGGCACGGCCTGCAGCACTGGGCGGATGTAGAGCTTGGCGGTCGTCGCCAGCGCGCGTGCCTGCTGCCCATCGTCACCGGGCACGGTGATCACGATGTTGTCGCCATCGATGACGACCTCGGAGCCGCCGACGCCGAGCCCGTTGACCCGGTTCTCGATGATGTCCTGCGCCTTCTTCAGGCTGTCCTGGCTCGGCTTGCTGCCGTCCGGCGTGCGCGCGGACAGCGTGACCCGGGTGCCACCCTGCAGGTCGATGCCGAGCTTCGGCGTCGGGGACTTGTCACCGGTGAAGAACACCAGCGCATAGACCACGGCCAGCAGCGCGGCATAGACGCCGAGCAGCCGGAGCGGGTGCGCCGATCCTTGGGAAGGTGGCACAGTACGTCATCTCCTAGGCGGGAAGTCGAGGATGGAACGAGCAGGCAGGCACCAGCGCCGCCGGGTGCGCGGACGGAAAGCCGCGGCGACATCCGGCGATGCGGGCACAACCGGAACGATCAGTCCTTGGTCAGGCGGGTCTCGGTCTGCTCGGTGGATTCCTCGACGGTCGCGGTCGCGGTCGCGTCCGCGTCGTCCGAGCTCGTGGCGTCCGCGCCGGTCGACTCGGTGGTCACCGCGTCCTCGGCGCGCACCTCACGGATGGCCTGACGCAGCCACGTGGTGACCACGTCCTCGGCGATCTCGAGGTCGACCGTGGTGTCGTCGAGTTCGACCACGGTGCCGTACAGACCCGACGTGGTGATGACCTGATCGCCGATCTTCAGGTTGTCCTGCATGCTCGCGACCTTCTCGGCCTCCCGCTTCTGACGGCGGACACCGAGGAACATCGGCACGAGCAGGGCTACCAGTAGCAGCGGAAACAGCAGTTCCATCGTCGAAGTCAGTCCCTAGTGTTGTGGGTGGGATGGACAAGTACCCACACAGTCTGCCAGTTCGCCGCGCGGATGCCACACCCGCACACCCGCTGGACAGCCATAACGCCCCTTCACACGCCGACTCGCCCGCCGGAACACGCTCCGGCGGGCGAACTCGCGTGCGACGCGGCCCCGGGAAGTCATCCCGCGGCCGCGGGAAGTCAGGCGGCCTTGCCGTAGAGGTAGTCCTCCAGCGGGAAGCTGACGGCTTCGCGGTGCGCGTTGAGCGTGCTGGTCGGCCGCAGCAGGGCGGCCTCGCCGTGCTGGTTGAAGTAATAGCTGCGCGCGGTGGCGCAGTCGCCGCCGTAGAAGACCGACGAACCGAGCTTGGCGGTGACCCGGTCCAGGAACGCAGCGTTGGCCTGCTCGGTGACCTCGAAGGTGTGCTCGCCCCGCCTGCGCAGCTCGCCGAACAAGCGGCCCATGTGCTTCATCTGCGCCTCGATGGTCGTGAAGTAGGACAGACCGCTGTAGGAGTAGGGGCTGTTGAGGCTGAGGAAGTTGGGGAACTTCGGCACCGTGATGCCCTCGTAGGCTTGAAAACGGTTGTCCCGCCAGAACTTGCCGAGGTTCATCCCGTCGCGGCCGATGATCTCGATGGCCGGGAAGTTCACGTCCCACAGGTTGAAGCCGGTGGCCAGGATGAGCGTGTCGATCTCGGTCTTGTGCCCGTCGGCGGTGACGATGCCGTCCGGCTCGACGCGCTCGATCGCGTGGGTCTCCAAGCGCACGTGCGGCTGGTTGAACGTCGTGAAGTAATGGTTGGAGAAGGTCGGCCGCTTGCACCCGAAATCGTAGTGCGGCGTCAGCTGCCTGCGCGTCTCCTTGTCGCGCACGGATGCGCGCAGATGCGCCTTGGCCAGCGCGCCCGCGCCCTTGTTCATCAGCTTGGCCTGCTTGAAGTGCAGCACCCCGACCACCATCAGGGCCTCCAGCAAGCTGGTGTTGACCAGCCGCGCCGCCTTCTGCGTGGCGGGAACACGTTCGAAGAGCTTCCGCACCGGCGCGGGGATCGCGGTGTCGATCTTCGGGACCACCCAGATGGGCGTGCGCTGGAATACGGTGAGCGCCTGCGCCTTTCTGGCCACTTCTGGCACCAACTGCACGGCGGTGGCGCCGGTGCCGATGATCGCGGCCCTGCGGCCGGTGAGATCGAAGCCGTCCTCCCACGCGGTGGTGTGGATGATCTTGCCCTGGAACGAATCGATACCGGGGAACGGCGGAGTGTAGGGCTGGGAAAGGAACCCCGTCGCGGTCAGCAGGTACCGGCCGGTGATGGTCTCCCCGCCCGCGATCGAGACCACCCAGTGCTGCTGCTCGTCGTCCCAGCGCGCGCCGTCGACGAGGGTGCCGAAGCGCATCCGGCGCCGCAGGCCGTACTTGTCGGCGACGCGTTCGGCGTACTTCTTCAGTTCCGCGCCCGGCGCGAACAGGCGCGACCAGTGCGGATTCGGCTCGAACGAGTAGGAGTAGGTGACCGAGGCGATGTCGACCGCCAGACCCGGATAGTGATTGACGTGCCAGGTGCCCCCGAGATCGTCCTCCCGCTCCAGGATGACGTAATTGCTCAGGCCGAGCCGATCGAGCTGAATGCCCGCCCCCATGCCCCCGAACCCCGCACCGACCACGACCGCGTCGTATTGAGGCGCCACACCGAACCTCCTGCTAGCTGAACCACATATCACGGAATGACACATCATTCCGCTTGTGACGACTGTATCATCGGCTAGGTGACGAAGCCATCCACGCGTGCCGAGCGACGGAAAGCCGAACTGCGCCAGGAGATCATCGACACCGCCTTCGTCTGTTTCGCGGAGAAGGGCTATCACGCGACCGGCATCGCCGACATCGCGGGCCACCTAGGCATCGGACACGGCACCTTCTACCGGTACTTCAGCAACAAGCGCGACATCATCGACCACGTCATCGATGATCTGGCCGCGCGCATCATCGCCGCCCTCGGCACCGAGAACGCCCCGGACGCCGCCGCCACCCTCGACGAATACCGCGCCCAGATCGACCGCATCGGCGTGGCACTCACCGAGATCCTGCTGGCCGACCGCAGGGTGGCCCAGCTACTGCTGTTCCATGCCACCGGCATCGACGACGAACTCACCCAGCGGCTGTACGGACTGCTCGACACCGCCGACGCGCTCACCGCGGGCTATCTCGACCACGGTGTCGAGTTGGGCTACCTGCGCGCCGACCTGGATACCCGCAACACCGCGCGGGCGGTGACCGGCATGCTCATCGCAGGCATCGTGCACTCGCTGCGCGAACCGGACGAGGCCGCGATCGCCGGACTCAACCAGGCGATCCGCCGCCTGCTCGTGGACGGCGTTCGCAAGGATTGAGCAACGCGGCAATCCCCCTGACACCACGACCGGGCGCTAGGGTGAGGCGCACTGATCCGACGCTTCGCCAGGGGGACGGCCCTTGTTCGCAAAAGGCCAGGGAATTCCGAAACTTTCCTTCCGAGCGGTCCGGCGCACCGAGCCTGACAGAATGGCGCCTGTGACCCCGGAGGACGTGCGCCGCACCCGTTTCGCGACTTCGACGCTCGGGCATCGCGGCTACCACGCGGACGAGGTGGATGCCTTCCTCGAACTCGTCGCCGCGACCCTGGCCGGACAGGGCGTGCTCGCCGCCGACGATCTGCGGCATGTCAGCTTCGACCCGCCTCGCCTCGGCCAGCGCGGCTATCGCGCCGACCAGGTCGACGAGTACCTGGATCAGTTGCGCACCGAGCTGGAGTTCCGTCAGCGCGGCGTCCGGCCGGTGCCGGCCGCGAACGGCAACGGCCACCCCATGCTCACACCCGACGACGTGCGCCGCATGCGATTCACCCCGGCCCCGATGGGCCGACGCGGATACAACGAGGAAGAGGTCGGCGCGTTCCTCGATCTGGTCGCCGCGAGCCTCGCACACGGCGGAGCGGGCAGCCTCACCATCGACGACGTCCGGACGGTCCGCTTCACCGAGGCCCGCCTCGGCACGCGCGGCTATCAACGCGACGAGGTCGACGCCTTTCTCGACTTGGTCGCCGCCGCATTGCGCCATCGCCACTGACCGGCCACCGCGCCCTCGTTCACCCGCGGCGGCGGGTCATTCGAACAGGTCGAGGGTGGGGTGCGGCTCGCGACCGCGCACTTCGATGGAGCCGAACACCAGGTCGGGCGGCGGGACGAGGCCGAGGTGCTCCCAGGCGGCGGCAGTGGCCACCCGGCCGCGGGGTGTGCGCGCGACCATGCCCGCGCGAACCAAGAACGGTTCGCATACTTCTTCGACGGTCGCGGCTTCCTCCCCGACCGCCACCGCCAGGGTGGACACCCCGACCGGGCCACCGCCGAAACTGCGGACGAGCGCGCCGAGCACCGCGCGGTCGAGGCGGTCGAGGCCGAGCACGTCCACGTCGTAGACCTCGAGCGCGGCCTGCGCGACAGGGCGGGTGATCCGGCCGTCGGCCCGGACCTCCGCGTAGTCGCGAACGCGCCGCAGCAGGCGGTTGGCGATGCGGGGCGTGCCGCGCGAGCGGCCCGCGATCTCCGACGCCGCCTCCTCATCGATGACGACGCCGAGGATGTGCGCCGAACGTTGCAGGATGCGCAGCAGCTCCCCCGGCTCGTAGAAGTCCATGTGCCCGGTGAAACCGAAGCGGTCGCGCAGCGGCCCGGTCAGCGCTCCGGACCGGGTGGTGGCGCCGACCAGGGTGAACGGCGCGATGTCCAGGGGAATGGAGGTGGCGCCGGGGCCCTTGCCGACGACCACGTCCACCCGGAAATCCTCCATCGCCAGGTAGAGCATCTCCTCGGCGGGGCGGGCCATCCGGTGGATCTCGTCGATGAACAGCACATCGCCCTCGACCAGGTTGCTGAGCATGGCGGCCAGGTCGCCCGCCCGCTCCAGCGCGGGGCCCGACGTGATCCGCAGCGCGGTGCCCAGTTCCGTGGCGATGATCATCGCCATGCTCGTCTTGCCGAGTCCAGGCGGGCCGGAGAGCAGGACGTGGTCCGGCGTGCCGCCGCGCTGTTTGGCTCCGCGCAACACCAGTCCGAGCTGTTCGCGCACTCTGGGCTGACCGATGAAGTCGTCAAGCGACTTCGGGCGCAGACTCGCCTCGATCTCGCCGTCGGACTTCAAATAGCTTGCGCTGACCTGGGATTCGGTGGGTTCCTCTTGGTGGTCCATAACGTCTTACCGGTTCTTGCCGAGCAGGCCGAGCGCGGCGCGCAGGGCGGCGGAGGTGTCGGCGGTGGGCTGGTCCGCAAGCACCGCGTCGATCGCCTGATCGGCCTGCTTGGCGGCGAAACCGAGGCCGACTAGCGCCTCGGCGACCTGATCGCGCACCGGCGTGCCCACCGCGGCGGACGCCGATCCTGGCGGACCGGCAGGCACCGGAACAAGATTCACCTTGTCCCGCAGTTCCACCACCATGCGCTCGGCGCCGCGCTTGCCGATGCCGGGCACCCGGGTCAGCGCCGCCACGTTGCTCTCGGCCAGCGCTTTGCGCAGCGCCTCGGGCTCGAGAACGGCCAGCACGGCCATGGCGAGGCGGGGGCCGACGCCGGAGACGGTTTGCAGCAGGCCGAACAGGTCGCGGGCCTCGGTGTCGGCGAAACCGTAGAGCGTCATCGAGTCCTCGCGGACGATCATCGCGGTGTAGAGCCGGATCTCCTCGCCACGGGTCAGCCCGGCCAGCGTGGACGGGGTGGCGTTGAGCCGGTAGCCGACGCCGGCCGCCTCGATCACCGCGTGGTCGAGGGCGATTTCCAGCACTTCACCGCGTACCGACGCGATCACCCGCGCACCGCCTTCCGTTGTTCGGCCAGCCGTTCGATGTACCGGCGCTGCGCCGCGGCCGCCTTGGCCTCCGCCGCGGCCATCCGCTCCAGCAGCGGCGCCCGCCAACAATGGCAGATCGCCAGCGCCAGCGCATCCGCCGCGTCCGCCGGTTTCGGCGCGGTCGCCAGGCCGAGGATACGGGTGACCATCGCGGTGACCTGCTTCTTGTCCGCGGCGCCGTTGCCGGTGACCGCGGCCTTGACCTCGCTGGGCGTGTGGAAGGCGACCGGGATCCCCCGGCGCGCCGCGGCCAGCGCGATCACTCCGCCCGCCTGCGCGGTGCCCATGGCGGTACGGACATTGTGCTGGGCGAAGACGCGTTCGATCGCGACGGCCCCCGGCTTGTGGGTGTCCATCCAGCGCTCGGCGGCGTCGGCCACCGCCAGCAGGCGCCGGGCCAGATCCATGTCACCGGGAGTGCGGACCACGTCGACGTCCACGGCGGTGACCTTCCGGCCCGACCCGCCGTCGACGATGCTGAGGCCACATCGGGTGAGTCCGGGGTCGACGCCCATCACCCGCACGACAACCCCTCTCCCGGACACGAACAATTGTTCGAGAGTCTAGCGGAGGCTTGCTCTTTCGCCGTCCCCGACACGACGGGCTATCCGCCGAGGGCCGTCGCTTCCCCTGAGGGGCCCGGCAATCCCAGCAACTGCGGATTACTCGCGCGCGCCGCCCACTGCCGCGCGGGATCGGCGACCAGGCGGCGGGCGCCCAGATCGAGCAAGCCGCTGACGTTGGTCACCGTAGCGGCGACCACCCCGTCGGCCCGGGTCAGGACGTGCTCGACCCGATAGGTCTTGCCCTGCCCCCACTGCCAGGCACACGACACGTCCACGGTGTCGCCACCGCGAAGTTCACGCTGGAAGCGAAGTACGGTCTCCAAATTGACCGGCCCGAGGCCCGACGCGATCAGCTCGTCGACCGAGACGCCCGCCGCCTGGACGCACGCGAAACGCGCATGGTCGGCGAATTGGTGGTAGGCCGCGCCGGTGACGTGCAATTGCGGGTCCAGGTCGGACACCCGGACTTCGATGCGGGTACTGAACGACACGGGCCGACTATGCCAGCGGGCACCGACAAGTTCGCCGCACCGACGGGACGCATGCGCTCGCACGGGCACCCGCCCGTCCGGATACCGGAAGGCCCAGAGAGGATGAGCGATCATTCCGCAGCGCGCACTCGCCACGCGGGCCTCGAATCGGCCGGTGAGGCGGTCGGCTTCGCTCCTGCGCCGCCTACGCTCCGGCCTGCCGGACGAACGCGGCATGAGCGTGCTCGTCGAAGAGCACGAACCGGACTTGCGCGACCGCCGTCTCGGTCGTCCGGACCGTGTCGACGGCGACGCGAGCGCCCTCGTCCATCGGCCAGCCGAAGATGCCGGTGGAGATCGCCGGGAACGCGACCGTCCGCGCTCCCAATTCGTCCGCCACGCGCAAGGATTCCCGATAGCACGAGGCCAGCAGGGCGGAGCGGTCCTCGGTGGCCGACCACACGGGCCCGACGGTGTGGATGACCCACCGCGCGGGCAGGCGACCCGCCGTGGTGGCAACAGCCGCACCGGTCGGCAGGCCCGCGCCGTATCGGGACGCGCGCAACCGGCGGCACTCCGCCAGGATCTCCGGCCCACCGCGCCGGTGGATCGCGCCGTCGACTCCCCCGCCACCGAGCAGCGACGAGTTCGCCGCGTTCACCACGGCGTCGACTTCCTGTTCGGTGATGTCACCGCGCACCAGGACCAGTTCGACCATGCTTCGCATTCTGCCCTCGCCACGGGCAGGCGACACACCACCGCGGGTGGCACGCTCATCCAGGCGGATGCCGACCGTGCCCGCAGGCGCGCGGATCACGCCACGATCGTCTCGCTCCCCGGCGCCGCGGCACGCGCGCGAAACGTTCGCCGGTAGGCCTGTGGCGACACGCCGATCGCCTCGGTCAGGTGCTGGCGCAGCGAGGTCCCGGTGGCGAAGCCGACCTCGCCCGCGATGCGATCGACGGTCAGATCGGTGGTCTCCAGCAGATGCCTGGCACGGAAGACGCGCTGCTGGATCAGCCAGCGCCCCGGGCTCATACCGACCTCGTCGCGGAAGCGCCGGGCGAAGGTTCGCTTGCTCATCCGTGCCCGGATCGCCAATTCGTCGACCGTCAGCGGACAGCGCAGGTTCTCCAGCGCCCATTGCCGGGCCGCGGCGGTCCCGGCCGACGTCGCGGGCGGCACCGGCTGCTCGATGTACTGCGCTTGGCCGCCGTCGCGCCAGGGCGGTACGACACAGCGCCTGGCCACCGCGTTCGCGACGGCACTGCCGTGATCGCGCCGGACCAGGTGCAGGCACACGTCCAGCCCCGCAGCCGCACCCGCCGAGGTGAGGACGTCCCCGTCGTCCACGTAGAGCACGTCGGGATCGAGGCGCACGCGGGGGAAGGTGCGCCGGAACAGGTCCGCTCGATGCCAGTGCGTGGTGGCCGGGCGCCCGTCGAGCAGTCCCGCGGCCGCGGCGACGAAAGCGCCGGTGCAGATCGCGACGATTCTGGCCCCGGGCCGGATCTGCGCCAACGCGTCGAGCACCGGCTGCGGCAACGTGCCTGTGAGTGACGTCGCGATATCGCAGGCGGGCAGCACGACGGTGTCGGCATTGCGCAGCGCCCGGCTGTCGTGCGCGACCGTGATGGCGAAATCGGCGGCGCTGCGCACCGGACGCCCGTCCACCGAGCAGGTGCGCACCTCGTATCTGCCTGCGGCGCTACCGAACACCCGCGTGGGGATGCCCAGCTCGAACGGATACACCCCGTCCAACGCCAGCACGACCACCCGATGGGGTGCGGCCACCTCAGTCATGGCACGATCATATCGAAGAATGGCAATCGTGCCATTTCGTGCACCGTCCGCCCCCGGCAGGCTGACAGTCGTGACCGATATCGACAGCACCGCGACAATGCGCGCGATCAGCCAGCACACCATCGGCGGGCCCGAGGTGCTCACCGAAGCCCAACTCCCGCAACCGGTTCCGGGCCCCGGCCAGATCCTGGTCCGCGTACGCGCGGCCGGACTGAACCCGACCGATTGGCGCCATCGCGCCACCGCGGGACTGTTCCTGCCCGCGCCACCGTTCGTCCTGGGCTGGGACGTCTCGGGTGAGGTCGCGGCCACCGGCATCGGCGTCACCTTGTTCCACCCCGGCGACGAGGTCTTCGGCATGCTCCCCTATCCGCACGGCCACGGCTCCTGCGCCGAATACGTGGTCGGTCCCGCCCGCGCGTTCGCGCGCAAACCGGCCGCCCTCGACCACACACAGGCGGCGGCGATCCCGCTCGCCGCGCTCACCGCCTGGCAGGCGCTGGTCGAGACGGCGGGCCTGACAGCCGGGCAACGCGTGCTGATCCACGCGGCCGCGGGTGGCGTCGGCCATTTCGCGGTGCAGATCGCGAAGGCGCACGGGGCCTTCGTCATCGGCACGGCAAGCGCGCCCAACCACGCGTTCCTGCGCGGAATCGGCGCCGACGAGGTGATCGACTATCGCGACACCGATGTCGCCGAGGTGGTCCGCGACGTCGACGTGGTCCTGGACTCGATCGACGACGACAACAGCATTCGCGCACTGCGCACCCTGCGCCCCGGCGGCCTGCTGGTGTCGCTGCGAGCCTTCGGCACGGTCGACCTCGCGGCCGAGGCGCAGGCGCGCGGCGTCCGCGCGGTCCGGATGCTGGTGGAACACGATCACGCCGGCATGCACGCCTTGGCCGCGCTCGCCGAATCAGGCGCCCTGCGCCCGACACTGGCGGGAACGTTCCCGCTGTCGGAGGCGGCGAAGGCGCATGCTTTGGGCGACACCGGGCGAACCGTCGGCAAATTAGTCCTCACCGTGCCTTGAAATCTCCCACGATCAGGGCATCGGCGCTTCTACCATCCGAGGATGAGTATTGGTGCGAAAGCTGTCCTCGAAGGCGGGCCGCAAGACTTGCCCACGCGTATCGTCCCGATCACCCCGCCAGGGGTGGAGTTGAAGGTGCCGTTCCGCGGCGGATACGAGCATTTCAAGGTCACCCAGCGCGAACAGGACACCTCCGAAGGACGACTGCGCGTGTACGAGTGGTGCGATCGCACGAAGATCGCGGAATAAGCCCGACCGACCTTCCCCGGCGGCGGTGACGAGCCGACCGGCCGCGAAGTTCCGACCCAATTCGGCGCGGGATGCCATGGACAAAAGCGTAACCAATTGGTTACGCTTTTGTCGTGGATGAGGTAGCAGGCGCGATCGCCGATCCGGTGCGCCGGGAGATCATGGAACTGCTCGTCGGCGCGCGGCGCACCGCCGGGGAGATCGCCGGGCATTTCGCGATCAGCCGCCCCGCCGTCAGCAGACATCTGCGTGTGCTGCGCGAAAGCGGCCTGGTACACGATGAACTCGTCGGCAGAGAACGCTTCTACGTACTCGACACCGGCCCGCTGTCGGCGCTCACCGAGTGGCTCGCGCGGTTCCAGCAGCCGGCCGCATGGGCGCACCACCTCGACGCACTCGAGACCGAGGTCTACCGGACCAGACGCGAGCGTCGTTCCGACGGCCAGGAAACGCCACGGGAGGACACGGCATGAGCGGTCAGGCCCGGAGGCGGGAGCGCAGCGTCACCACGCAGGGCCCCGCACATGCCAAAAGGAAACCGCATGAGCGGTCAGGCCCGGAGGCGGGAGCGCAGCATCACCACGCAGGGCCCCGCACATGCCAAAAGGAAACCGCATGAGCGGTCAGGCCCGGAGGCGGCAGCGCAGCATCACCACGCAGGGCCCCGCACACGCCAGAAAGGAAGTCGCATGACCAAGCCACCCACGGGACGACTGTTTCCCGCCGACGTGGGCAAGGATCTGGTGCTGACCCGCACCTACCGCGCCCCCATCGAGGACGTCTGGGCGAGCGTCACCGAACCCGACCGCACCGCCCGCTGGTTCGGACCGTGGGAGGGCGAAGCGGGACCGGGACGAACGATCAAGGTGCGAATGGTCTTCGAGGACGAGCAGCCGTGGATGCAGATGCGCATCGACGCCTGCGAGCCGCCGCGCCGTCTCGCCGTCTCGGCTGTCGACGACCACGGTTCCTGGCAGCTGGACCTGGCGCTGCGCGAGACGGCGGGGGCCACCGAGCTGCGCTTCACCCACCACCTGCGCACCGACACCGAGATCGCCCAGCTGCCCCACGTCGGACCCGGCTGGGAGTACTACCTGGACATGCTCGGGGCGGCCCGTGCGCAGACCGGCCGCCCCGATTTCGCGCACTACTATCCCGCCATGCAGGACTACTACGCGCGGTTGATCGACTAGTCGTCGAGCTCAGCGAGCACCTCGTCCGAGATATCGACATTGGTGTAGACGTTCTGCACGTCGTCGCTGTCCTCGAGCGCGTCGACGAGTTTGATCACCTTGCGGGCGCCGTCGGCGTCCACCGCGACCGACACCGAGGGCTGGAAGCCGGACTCGGCGGAGTCGTAGTCGATACCGGCGGTCTGCAGCGCGGTACGCACCGCGATCAGATCGCTGGGCTCGCTGATGATCTCGAACGACTCACCGAGGTCGTTGACCTCCTCGGCGCCGGCGTCGAGGACCGCGAGCAGCACGTCGTCCTCGGACAGGCCGTTCTTCTCCAGGGTGACGACACCCTTGCGATGGAACAGGTAGGCCACCGAGCCCGGGTCGGCCATATTGCCGCCGTTGCGCGTCATCGCGACCCGGACCTCACCCGCGGCCCGGTTGCGGTTGTCGGTGAGGCACTCGATCAGCACGGCCACGCCGTTGGGCCCGTAGCCCTCGTACATGATCGTCTGCCAGTCGGCGCCGCCCGCCTCTTCACCGCCGCCGCGCTTGCGCGCGCGTTCGATGTTGTCGTTGGGGACCGACGACTTCTTCGCCTTCTGGATGGCGTCGTACAACGTCGGGTTGCCATCCGGGTCACCGCCACCGGTCCGGGCCGCCACCTCGATGTTCTTGATCAACTTCGCGAACAGCTTGCCGCGCTTCGCGTCGATCGCAGCCTTCTTGTGCTTGGTGGTGGCCCATTTGGAGTGGCCGCTCATTCCCTACTTCCTTCAGGTCGATGGCACGTCTGGTCGTGTGTACGGTACCGGCACGGCCGGGCGGACAACTTCCCCAGCCTACTCGGGCGGCCACGACGTCCGCGCAAAGCGCCCCGGCTACGCGGTCGCCTCGTCTTCGAGCAGCGGGGAGCGCGAGCCGCGGAACGGCCTTCGCCGCACCTCTCAAGCCGCCCGGACCATCTCCACGAACATCCGGTGCACCCGCAGATCGCCGGTCACTTCGGGATGGAACGACGTGGCCAGGACATTGCCCTGCCGCACCGCGACGATCCGGCCCGCGGCGGGACCGTGCGGCACGGTGGCCAGCACCTCGACGCCCTCGCCTGCCCGCTCGACCCACGGCGCCCGGATGAACACCGCGCGCACCGGTCCGTCGGTGAGCCCGGCGAACGGCAGATCGGTCTCGAACGAGTCGACCTGACGGCCGAACGCGTTGCGCCGCACCGTCATATCGATCCCGGACAGGTGCTCGGCGTCCGGGCGGGTGTCGAGCACCTCCGAGGCGAGCAGGATCATGCCCGCGCACGAGCCGAAGGCGGGCATGCCGTCGCGCAGCCGGGCACGCAGCGGCTCCAGCAGCTCGAACACCGTCAGCAGCTTGCTGATCGCGGTCGACTCGCCGCCGGGCAGCACCAGCGCGTCCACCGCGGCGAGCTCCGCCTCGCGCCGGACCAGCACCGGTTCGGCGCCGCAGCGCGCGAGCGCGGCGACGTGCTCCCGGACGTCGCCCTGCAACGCGAGCACGCCGATGGTGGGACGGGACCGGTCCGGTCCTGCGTCGGCGGCGGGTGCGGCGACCGAGGTAGCGTTCACGCCGGAAAGCTTACGAGCCGTACCGATGTGGGCCTGCTCACGGTCGCCCTCCGGCGCACGTCGAGGTCAGTCCTCGCGCAGCGTGCGGATGAGGCCTTCCTGGACCACCGCCGCCACCAGCGTGCCCTCCCGGGTGAAGATCTTTCCGCCGGTCAGCCCGCGGCCGAAGCCGGCCGACGGCGACGACTGGTCGTAGAGCAGCCATTCGTCGGCGCGGAACGGGCGCAGGAACCACATCGCGTGATCGAGCGAGGCGTTCTGGGTCGGCTCGTCGGGATGGACGACCTTCGAGGAACCCAGCAGCGTCATATCGCTCATGTAGGCGAGGGTGCACACGTGCACCAGCGGGTCGTCGGGCAGCAGGTGCCGGTAGCGGAACCACACCTGCTGCTGGGAGACCACGCCGTCGCGGCGGGACACGTTCTCCAGCGGAACCATGCGGATGTCCCAGTGTTCCCATTCGCGCATCGCCCACAGTCGTTCAGGGCTCATCGAGGTGCTGGCGTCGGGCAGATCATCCGGCATCGGAACGTGCGGCATGACGTCCTGGTGCTCCGGCCCCTGGTCACCGACGTGGAACGAGGCCGACATGGTGAAGATCGCGGCGCCGTCCTGGATGCCGGTCACCCGCCGGGTGCAGAACGAGCGGCCGTCCCGGATGCGCTCGACCTGGTAGACCGTCGGTTCCTGCGGATTGCCCGGACGCAGGAAGTACCCGTGCAAGGAGTGCACCTGAAACCGCGGTTCCACCGTCCGCACCGCGGACACGAGCGCCTGGCCGGCAACCTGGCCGCCGAACGTGCGCGGGAGCTGGGTCTTGGTGGACGCGCCACGAAAGATGTCCCGCTCGAGCCGCTCTATCTCCAGCGCCTCTTCGATTGTCGCCATGCGCTGAGATTATCCCGGACCCTCCCTGGGGCGCCGCTCGGCTGCCGGTGAACCCTGGGCAACACCTGCCGCTCCCCCGGCCGACCCGCGAGCGTGATTTGCTGAGATGGACGGGTGCCACGCTTTTCGCCGATCACCCCCGACGGCCTCGTCGAGCTGGTGATCCGCCCCGTCCTGACCGCGGGCTCGCACACGGTGATCGCCGTCGACGGCGCGGACGCCGCCCGACCCGTGGCGCTCGCCGACCGGATCGCCGAGGCGCTGCGCGCGGCGGGGCGGTCCGCCGAGGTGGTCTCCCTGCACGACTACGTGCGCCCCGCCTCGCTGCGCATGGAGTTCGGCCGCACCGACGAGATGTCCTATCGCACAGCGTGGTTCGACTACGCCGCGCTGCGCCGCGAAGTGGTGGACGCGCTGCGGCGGCACGGCCGGTGGCTACCCGCGCTGTGGGACGAAGCCGCCGACCGCTCCGCGCGCGCCGCGATCCGCACGGCGCCGCCCGCGACAACGATCGTTCTCGCGGGCCCGATGCTCGCCGGGCGCGGGCTCGACGCCGATCTGAGCGTCCGCCTGGACCTGTCCGAAGCCGCGCTGCGCCGCAACACCCCACCCGACGCGCACTGGACCATCCCCGCTCTGCTGCGGCACGACGCCGAGAATCCCTGCACCCCAGCCTTCTTCGTGCGTTGGGACCATCCCGATCGCCCGGCACTCAGAGTCGATGAGGTTCGAGAGATTTAAGCTCCCTGTCCTTGCCGGGTCATAGTTGACGTGCCCTGACGGTTCATCACTATTTTTATAGTTAGATGCGCATAGGTATGTATCCATATGTGAATGGGACCGGTCCGCCTCTCCCCCAGGGTTGCCCGGCAGTCAGACCAGCCGATGCCCGCCGTCCACGTGCAGGACGGTTCCGGTGATGAAGGGATTGCGCATCACGCCGAGCATCGCGTGCGCGATATCGGAGGGTTGTCCGATGCGGCCGACGGGCAGGCGTGCGGCCAGCTGCTGGTGACGTTCGGTCTTCGCGGCGCCCGCGATGGTGTCCCAGATCGGGGTGTCCACCCATCCCGGTGAGACCACGTTGACGCGAACCGGACCGAGTTCCAGCGCCAACGCGTAGGCCAGCGAGGCCAGGGCGCCGTTGACGGCCGCCACCACGGCGCCACCCGGCGCGGGCCGGTAAGCCGCGACGCCGGAGGTGAAGGTGAGCGAACCACCGGGCACGATCCGGGCGTGCTTGGCGAGCAGAGTTGGGCCGATCAGCTTGGCGGAGATCAGGTTTCGGGCCGCGTCGGCGTCGAACTCGGCCACCGGCCGATAGGCGCCGGTGACGTCGGCCGCGGTGGTGACGACATGGCCGACCGGCTCGAGGGCCGCGAACAAGCGTTCGAGGTCGGCTTCGCGGGTGATGTCCGCGACCACCGAACGCACCGCCCCCGGCTGCGCGGACAGGGTGCGCTCGGCCGCGGCGAGCCGGTCGGCGGACCGGCCCGCGATCGTGACCTCGGCGCCGTCGGCGATCAGCGCGGCCGCCAGGGCCAGTCCCATGCCGGAGCTGCCGCCCACGATGACGACGCGTTCCGGTGCCGTGCTGTTTGCTGTCATGACTCCAGCCGACCATCGCGGTGGTCGAGTGTCCATGTCGCGCTGCCGAACACGCGTTAGCCGGGAACTGACGCCGCAGGCAGCGGACCGATCCGGCCCGGCGACCGGGCGATGGCGGGCTCGGCGCAGCCACGCCTCATCGCCCGGCGCGCCGGGCAGGCTCCGGCACTCAGGCGGCGCAGGCCGGGGATTGCTGGTTCAGGTTGGCCAGCGCCTGGCAGGCCCAAGTCTTCTGGACCTTCCACTTGCCGTCCTCCAGGACGAACGGAACGTCGACCTGGCTCTCCTGCCCGTTGACAGTGAACTTGGCCTGCGCGGTGACACTGTCACCGAAGGCGGTCACTCCCGTGACCACTGCCGTGGCGTTGGCCTGCCGGAAGGCTTCGGCCAAGCGGTTGGGCAAGCCGGGGTCGGCTTGGATGCCCTGCACGGAGTCGAGCTTCTGCTCGTTCGGCACCGTGGGATCGAGGGCCTTCTGCAACAGGGCGTTGAGCTCGTCGACGGTGGGCGGGGCAGGCATGGTCGCGGTGGCCGCGGCGCCGGTCGTGGTGCGGGTCGATTTGGGCGAGTCGCTCGTGTCGTCGCCGCCGCATGCGGCGAGGCTCAGGGCGGCCACCATGGCCAGGCCGGCGACTGCGAGGCGTCCGGTTCTGCGAAGCTTCAACTGTTCGTCCTTTGCGCTCGGATCGTTCCGACGGTGGGAGGGCGCGCAATGGCCGGGGCGGCCATCGAATGGCGAAGCTACTGAGCGTGATTGTGAAAACCATGAGACGGCCTTCTGGCCGCTGTAAGAGTTGAACCTAGCACCGAAAACGGTCCGGGCGGTCTATTCCGCCGACAGGTCGCCCGTGACGGCGGCGATCAGCGCGGCGACGGCCGGATCGCGTACGGCCGCCCGCCACGCGATCGCGTAGGTGACCACCAGCGGTGCGCCGCGCAGCGGCCGCCAGACCAGGCCGGGCAGTCCGTCCACGCGTGCGGAGCTGAGCCCGATCACGTCGGGCCGCGACGGCAGTACCGCGAGCATCTGCGCATGCCCCATCGCGCTCTCGCTGAGCCGTACCCGGCCGCCGTGACCGGTCAGCGTGCGCAACAACCAGTCGTGCAGGCCCGCAGCGGATTCACGGGCGAACAAGATCAGCTCCAGATCGCTGAGATCGGCCGGGTCGAGCAGCGTCCCACGCGCGAGCGGATGCCGCGCGGACATCACCACCCCCAGCTCCTCGCGGGCGACCGGACGTTGCGCGAAACGGCCGGGCAGGTGCACCGGTGTGCGGACCAGCGCGAGATCGACTTCGTCGTCATCGAGCATGCGCACCTGATCGGCCGTGGTCCCGCCGGTGAGCACCATCCTGGCGCCGGGCAGCTCGCCGGTGACCAGGTCGCCGATGCGCGCGGGCAGCCGAGGCGGAACGCCGTTCAGCAGCCCGAGGCGCAGCACCGGGGCGTCGGCGGCCGCAGCGCGCTTGGTCTCTCTGATCGCCTCGTCCATCGCGCGCAGCACGTTCTTGCCGGAGCGCAGCAGCGCCGCACCCGCCGCCGTCAGCTCCACCCGCGGCTCCCGGACCAGCAGCGGGCCGCCCAGTTCCCGCTCCAGCGCCTTGATCTGCTGACTGAGGGTGGGCGTCGAGATGAACAATCGCTGCGCGGCCCGGCGGAAGTGCAGCTCCTCCGCCAGGACCACGAAGTACCGCAGCTGCCGCAACTCCACGCGGCAGACGCTACCGGCCCGCGCTCACCAGCCGCGCTCGGCCAGGCGGTGCGGCTGGGCGATCTCCTCGACGTTGATGCCGACCATGGCCTCGCCCAGACCGCGCGACACCTTGGCCAGCACGTCCGGGTCGTCGTAGAAGGTGGTGGCCTTGACGATGGCGGCGGCGCGCTGAGCCGGGTTGCCGGACTTGAAGATGCCCGACCCCACGAACACGCCCTCGGCGCCGAGCTGCATCATCATCGCCGCGTCGGCGGGGGTGGCGATGCCGCCCGCGGTGAACAGCACGACCGGCAGCTTGCCGGTCTCGGCGATCTCGCGAACCAGCTCGTAGGGCGCCTGCAGCTCCTTCGCGGCGACGAACAGCTCGTCCTCGGGCAGCGACGACAGCCTGCGGATCTCCTGGCGAATCTTGCGCATGTGCGTCGTCGCGTTGGACACGTCGCCGGTGCCCGCCTCGCCCTTGGAGCGAATCATGGCCGCGCCCTCGGTGATCCGGCGCAGCGCCTCGCCCAGGTTGGTGGCGCCGCAGACGAACGGCACGGTGAAGTTCCACTTGTCGATGTGGTTGGCGTAGTCGGCCGGGGTGAGCACCTCGGACTCGTCGATGTAGTCGACGCCGAGGCTCTGCAGGATCTGCGCCTCCACGAAGTGGCCGATGCGAGCCTTGGCCATGACCGGGATCGAGACCGCGGAAATGATGCCGTCGATCATGTCCGGGTCGCTCATCCGGGACACGCCGCCCTGGGCACGGATGTCCGCGGGAACGCGCTCGAGCGCCATCACCGCGACCGCGCCCGCGTCCTCGGCGATCTTGGCCTGCTCGGGCGTGACGACGTCCATGATCACCCCACCCTTGAGCATCTCGGCCATGCCGCGCTTCACGCGGGCGGTGCCGACGGTCTGGGTGGTCTCGGGGGTGGTCACGGCAAACTCCTCCAGCATGTGCGCCATTCGGTCGCTCGGATGCGAACGCCACGATTCTAGGCGGCCGCAAAAGGCCACTTGATAGCCAGTTGAAGTGCACTGGCCTGGTGTGATCTCGGTTATGGCGCACTAGGCCGGGAAGGCGCGGCGATCGTGCCGTCCCGGCGCGGTACTGGACTGCCCGGCCGTTGCCGGGCGCCGGGTCACAGCGGGCCGACCACCAGCAACGTCGCCCAGTACTCCGCGGCCGCGGGACCGATCAGCGGCAACAGGAAATCGAACAGCAGGTACGACATGAACCAACTACCTCCACAACCGAGCGGGAACGGCCCCGCTGTCAGCAGGACCACGACGCCGAATCGCATGCGTCCCTGTCAGCACTACCCTCCGGCGCCCTGAATCATCGCGACGCTATCACGATCGTGAAACACATCACACCCGTTCGGCGGCCGGTCAGCGGATGGAGCGGACCTCCGGGTCAGCGGTGCCAGACGCCGCCTCGGCCGCTTCGGCGAGCAGTTCGTCCAGGTGATACGGGTAGACGGTTTCGCCCGAGCGGTCCAGCGCGACGATGTCGGCCGCGGTGCACCACTTGTTTCCGGTGATGGAGCGACGCTCGATCACGGTCTGGTTCGCCGCGTGCGGTTCGAAACCACGCACCCGCAGGGCGAAGAACAGCTCTTCGGACCGGATCAGGTCGCCGTTGAAGGGAAACACCGCGACCCGTCGCCAGATCGGACCACGCAGATCGGCCGGATCCGCACGGTACCCGGTCTCCTCGTACAGTTCGCGCACCGCCGCCACGCGCAGGCTCTCCCCCGGCTCGACGCCGCCGCCGACGGTGAACCAGAACGACACGTCCGGCGTCTTCGGGTCGTTGCCGCGCATCAGCAGAGTCCGGTCGTTCTCGTCGAACAGCACGATGCGCGCGGTGGTGCGGATGGTGTCGACCGCGAGGCCGGTGGAGGCCGCCGGGGTGGCACGCTCGGTGATCTCGAAGTAGGACGGCAGCGGGGCGGTACCGCCCAGGTGAAGGATCCGGACCGGGCGCCGCGTGCGCAGCGCCAGCGTGTCGCGCACCGCGTCGTTGTGGAAGCGGCGGGCGATCAGCACCCTCGCCTCGGCGTCGGCCAGTTCGGCGACCAGTTGCGGACGGAGCGTGCCGATGTCCACCGCCGACAGCGCGGAGGACAACCGGTTCTCCACGGTCTCCCGCTCGGCGCGACCGGCGCGCTCGGCCCGGTCCGCCAGCGACGACAGCTGTCTGGCCTGCTCCGACAGGGCCGGATCGGACACCGGACCGGCGATCGCCATGGCGACCGCCCTGGCCACCACCGCCCGCCGCGCCAGCGCCGCGTCGAGCGCCTGCCAGGACTGGTCGGAGCGCACGTGCAGCCGGTCGAGCCGGTTGGCGGTGGAGTACGCCCACAGACCGATCGCGACGACCACCGCGGCGATCAGCGCGAGAACGAGAACGGTCGTCGCGGAGAAGGTGATCATCCGGCGGCCCGCACTCGCGTGTCGCCGACGGTCACCGTCTCGTAGACGCGCAGGATCTGTTCGGCCACCACCGGCCAGTCGTACTCCCCGACCACCTGCGTCGCGGTGTGCACCAGCGCCTCCCTGCGCACCTCGTCGGTGAGCACGGTGTGCAGCGCGGCGGCCAGGGCCGCCGAATCGCCGACCGGGACCAGCATGCCCGCCGTACCGTCGCGCAGCACTCGGCGGAAGGCGTCCAGTTCGCTGGCCACGACCGCGGTGCCCGCGGCCATCGCCTCGAT
The DNA here is from genome assembly GCF_015477775.1 of Nocardia abscessus. Classification (GTDB taxonomy): domain Bacteria; phylum Actinomycetota; class Actinomycetes; order Mycobacteriales; family Mycobacteriaceae; genus Nocardia; species Nocardia abscessus_A. The sequence goes on from NZ_JADLQO010000002.1 coordinate 366,659, forward strand.
CAGGATGATGCCGAAACTCTCCCCGCCGAGGTTGGGCGCGACGTACACGTCCGCGCTCCGCATCGCCGAAGCCTTCTCCTCGTCGGATACCTGGCCGAGGAAGCGCAGGTGACCGGACAGCTTGCCCGTTTCACGGCGCAAACGTTCCTCGTCGCCGCGGCCGACGATGAGGATCTCGACGTCGGGATGCCTGCGCACCAGATCGGGAAGCGCGCCCAGCAGCACCTCCATGCCCTTGCGCGGCTCGTCGTAGCGTCCGAGGAACAGCACCGTCCCGCCGGGGCGCGGATAGCCGGGCAGCATGGGCGCGCGGGCGAACGCCGGGACGTCCACGCCGTTGGGGATCTCCACCGCGTCCGAGCCAAGCGCCTCGACCTGCCAGCGCCGCGCCAGCTCGGAGACGGCGATGCGGCCCGCGATCTTCTCGTGGTACGGCCGCAGCACCCCCTGAAAAGTGCTCAGCACCAATGATTTCGTCGTCGAGGTGTGGAAAGTCGCGACGATCGGGCCCTCGGCGATCTTCAGCGCGAGCATCGACAGGCTCGGCGCGTTCGGCTCGTGGATGTGCAGCACGTCGAAATCGTTGCCGTCGATCCAGCGGCGAATTCTGGTGTAGGCCATGGGTCCGAAGGACAGCCGGGCCACCGACCCGTTGTACGGGATGGCCACCGCGCGGCCCGCCGACACCACGAACTCCGGCAGCGGGGTTCCGTCGGACGCCGGCGCGAGCACACTCACCTTGTGCCCGCGTTCGTTGAACACCCGCGCCAGCTCGACGACATGCGCCTGCACCCCGCCGGGGACGTCGAACGAATAGGGGCAGACCATGCCGATCTTCATGGCGATACGTCTCCCTGCTCGGCCGCGAGGCTCGCCTGTGCGGTGGCGATCATGGCGCGCCGCTGGGGCGAGAGATCGCTCTCCCACAATGGTTGCAGCATGTGCCAATCCGCGGGGTGCTCGGCGATATTCGCCGCGAAGCGGTCCGCCAAGGCCTGGGTGGCCGCGACCACCCCACCGGAAACGTCCAGCGGCGCCTCGGTTTTCAGGCCCCAGTTCTCGCGGCCGTCGGCATCCACCTCGAACCACGCGTGCACCGGGATCAACGCGGCCCCGGTCTCGATGGCCAGTTTCGCCGCGCCCGCGGGCATCCAGGTGCGTTCACCGAAGAACTGGACGGGGACGCCCTTGCCGGTGAGGTCGCGTTCGCCCATCAGGCACACGATCTTGTTCTGCCGTAGGCGCGCGGCCAGCTGGACGAACGGCGGTTGCTCGCCACCGGTCAGCGGGAACACCTCGAAGCCGAGGCTTTCCCGGTAGGCGACGAACCGCTCGAACAGCGATTCCGGCTTCAGTCGCTCGGCCACGGTGGAGAAGGCCCCGTAGTGCTGCACCAGCCAGACGCCCGCCATGTCCCAGTTGCCGGAGTGCGGCAGCACGAGCACCACGCCTCGCCCCTCCGCCAGCGCGGCGTCCAGGTACGGCAACCCGTCGACGAAGTAGTCGATCGTGGAATGGTCCATCGTCGGCAGCCGGAATGCCTCCCGCCAGTACCGCGCGTAGGAGCGCATGCTGGCGCTGATCAGCTCGTCCGGCACGTCGGCGGGAAGGACGCCCAGCACCCGCGCCAGATTGCGCCGCAACTGGTTCGGCGCGCCGCCCGCGTGGAATTCCCGGTTGGCGCGACGGGCGACGCGGTCCCCGCCCCACTCGAACAATCGCCGGGCCGTCGACTCCGGCAGCGCGCGCACCAGCCGCCAGCCTGCCGTGTACCCGGCGGCACCGAGCTGCTCGCCGATATTCATCCGCACCCCCGCGCTGCCGCCGGTCGGCGATTCGTCATCACGGATCCCCGGACGCCACCGTCGATCGGTCGGCGTCCGGCACCGGGTGAGATCACGACGGAAGTCCCGTGGCGTCGGTGGTTCCCGCGCTCGGGCGCTGCGGCTGCCCGGCCGGGATCACGGTGCGCGCTCCCGGCGAGTTGCGTACGGCCAGCACCCGCTGGACGACGGTGACGATGCTGAGCACGGCGAGGATCCACATGGCCACGTGCACGGCGTAGGTGAGCCACTCGATCCCCCAGTATCCGCCGATCCCGGTCAACCCGGCGCCCACCAGCACGATGATCAGCCGGTCCGGCCGCTCGATGAGGCCGCCGTCCGCGGACAGCCCGCTGGCCTCGGCGCGCGCCTTGGCGTAGGAGATCACCTGCGAGGCGACCAGGACGACGAGCGTCGCGCCGAACAGCGGCTTGTGCTGCTCATGGAAGACCGCCCACCAGGCCAGGCCGCCGAAGATGGCGCCGTCGGCCAGCCGGTCGCAGGTGGCGTCCAGCACCGCGCCGTACTTCGTGCCGCCGCCGCGCGCCCTGGCCATGGCGCCGTCGAGCATGTCGAACATGACGAACAGCCAGATCACCATGGTTCCCCAGAACAGGTGTCCGGTCGGGAAGAGCGTGACCGCGGCGACGATGGAGGCGGTGGTGCCGATCAACGTCATGGCGTCGGGAGTGAGTCCCGTGCCGACCAGCGCCCGGCCCAGCGGAGCCGTCGCCTTGGCGAACGCCTCGCGGCCGAAGAAGCTCAGCACGGCAGATCCGCCCGGTCGCTCATCTACGCCTCCTTCCAGGCCGCCGACAGCAGCGCCCTGGTCTCGCGCAGCAGCTGCGGCATCACCTTCGCCCCGCCGATGACGGTGATGAAGTTCGCGTCGCCACCCCAGCGCGGCACGATGTGCTGGTGCAGGTGGTCGGCCAGCGACCCGCCCGCCACCCCGCCGAGATTCAGCCCGACATTGAACCCGTGCGGCCGGGACACCTTCTTCATCACCCGGATCGCCTGCTGGGTGAAGGCCATCAATTCGGCGCTCTCCGCCTCGGTGAGGTCCTCCAGGTTCGCCACCTTGCGGTACGGCACCACCATCATGTGTCCCGGGTTGTACGGGTACAGGTTGAGCACGGCGTACACCAGCTCGCCCCGGGCGACGACCAGACCGTCCTCATCGGACATCTTCGGGATGTCGGTGAAGGGATGGCCGGTCGAATCCTTGGGCTCCGTGGCCGCCTCCGCGATGTAGGACATGCGGTACGGCGTCCACAGCCGCAGCAGCCGATCCGGTTCCCCGGCGCCGGTGTCCACGATGCTGCCCGGCTCGGCCGAAGGCGCGGCCTCGTCCAGATCCGCGAGCCCGTCCGGCACCGTACGCTCGGTCATGCCCCACCCTTGCTCGATCGGATCTCGAAACCGTCGGCCGTCGGCGACGCGTTCTCCCGGTGGGCGATCCACGCGACGATGGTGGCCACCGCGTCGTCGACCGGGACACCGTTGACCTGGGTGCCGTCGCGGAAGCGGAAGCTCACGGCGTTCGCGTTCACGTCGCGCTCACCGGCCAGCAGCATGAACGGCACCTTTTGCGCGGTGTTGTTGAAGATCTTCTTCTGCATGCGGTCGTCGCTGCGGTCCACCTGGGCGCGGACGCCCTGGTCCTGCAACCGCTCGATCACCCGATCCAGGTGCGGGGCAAAGGCTTCCGCGACGGGGATGCCGACGACCTGCACGGGCGAGAGCCATGCCGGGAACGCGCCCGCGTAGTGCTCGGTGAGCACGCCGAAGAATCGCTCGATGGAGCCGAACAGGGCGCGGTGGATCATGACCGGCCGCTGCTTGGTGCCGTCGGACGCGGTGTACTCCAGGTCGAAGCGCTCGGGCAGGTTGAAGTCCAACTGGATGGTCGACATCTGCCAGGTGCGGCCCAGCGCGTCCTTGGCCTGCACGGAGATCTTCGGCCCGTAGAAGGCGGCGCCGCCGGGATCGGGCACCAGCTCCAGACCGGAGGCCGAGGCGACCTTGGACAAGGTCTCGGTGGCCTCCTCCCAGATCTCCTCGGAACCGACGAACTTCTTCGGATCCTTGGTGGACAGCTCGAGGTAGAAGTCGTCGAGACCGTAGTCCTTCAGCAGATCCAGCACGAACCGCAGCGTGTCGGTCAACTCGCTGTGCATCTGCTCTTTGGTGCAGTAGATGTGCGCGTCGTCCTGGGTCATGCCACGCACCCGGGTGAGCCCGTGCACCACGCCGGACTTCTCGTAGCGGTAGACCGAGCCGAACTCGAACAGCCGCAACGGCAGTTCCCGATACGACCGGCCCCGGGCACGGAAGATCAGATTGTGCATCGGGCAGTTCATCGGCTTGACGTAGTAGTCCTGGCCGGGCTTGCGGACGGTGCCGTCCTCGTTGAACTCGGCGTCCAGGTGCATCGCGGGGAACATGCCGTCGCGGTACCAGTCCAGGTGGCCGGACACCTCGAACAGGTGCCCCTTGGTGATGTGCGGGGTGTTGACGAACTCGTAGCCCGCCGCCACATGCCTGCGGCGCGAGTACTCCTCGAGTTCCTTGCGGATGATGCCGCCCTTGGGGTGGAACACCGGAAGGCCGGAACCGAGTTCGTCGGGGAAGCTGAACAGATCCAGCTCCAGGCCCAGTTTGCGATGGTCGCGGCGCTCGGCCTCGGCGAGCAGGTGCAGGTGCTCGTCGAGCGCCTCCTGCGATTCCCACGCGGTGCCGTAGACGCGCTGCAGGTCCTCGCGGCTCTGGTCACCGCGCCAGTAGGCCGCCGAGCTGCGGGTCAGTTTGAAGGCCGGGATGAACTTGGTGGTCGGGATGTGCGGGCCGCGGCACAGGTCGCCCCAGATCTTCTCGCCGGTGCGCGGATCCAGGTTGTCGTAGATGGTCAGCTCCTTGCCGCCGACCTCCATGACCTCCGGGTCGTCGATTCCGGACTTGTCGCTGATCAGTTCCAGCTTGAACGGCTCCGCGGCCAACTCGATCCTGGCATCCTCGACCTCGACCACCCGGCGGGAGAACCGCTGCGCGCCCTTGACGATCTTCTTCATCCGGGATTCCAGCTTGGTCAGATCCTCCGGGGTGAACGGCCGCTCGACGCGGAAGTCGTAGTAGAACCCGTCCTTGATGTAGGGGCCGATGCCGAGCTTGGCCTCGGGGAACTCCTGCTGCACCGCCTGTGCGAGCACATGCGCCGCCGAGTGCCGGATGACGTTGCGGCCGTCGTCGGAGTTCGCCGCCACCGGCTCCACGTCGACGTCGGCGTCCGGGATCCAGGACAGGTCCTTGAGCTCGCCGTCGACCCGGACGACGACCACGGTCTCCGGCCCCTTGGTGGGCAGTCCCGCCTCGCGCACCGCGGCGCCCGCCGTCGTCCCGGCCGGCACCCGGACGAGGGCGACAGGACTGATAGGGGCTGAGGTGGTCACGGCTGCGCTCTCCTTGGCGTTTCGTGTGCGGGCTTGGTCCCGCTGGACGGTGGCCGATCGCATGTTCGTCCGGCGCGACCATGCTACTGTCCCGCCACTTCGGCCCGCCCCTCCGGGCTTTGGGCCGTACCGGTTCGGTTGCGCGGGATTTGCGTTCAGGTGGAGCTCGAGTTCGGGCGTACCCGGCGAGTCACCCGTATGCGTACGAATCAGGGCTGACCCGGCACGTCCTCAGCCCTCGGTGGCCAGGTCCGCGAGCAGCGCCGTTCGTTCGGCGGCCGGCCGTTTCGGGCAACTGGTGCACATCTGGCAGCCCGGCACCTCGAACACCAGACAGCAGGAGATGCGCCGCACATAGGTGCGTCCGCCGATCTCGACGAAACGCGGAACCGGGAGCTTGCCGCCGATCTCGGCGGCCAGCCGCGCACCCGCGTCCGGTGATCCGGAGTCCAGCGCACGGTTGCCGATGGCGTCGGCCGCGATCGCCCACAGCGCCGGGACACCGGCGCCGGACACCTCGGCTACCGGCGGGATGACGGTCGCCAACGTCTCGCGCAGCGCCGCCGCGCTGCCGACCCGCGGACCGTCGCCGGGCCGGATGCGCACCCGCTCGACACCGCCGTCGGGGCGCACCTCGCAGTCCAGCCGGTCCAGCGTGGCTTCGGGGGCGTCCCCGTCCTGCGCGTACGCCCGCGCGATCTGCTCCACCAGGGCGGAGGCGACCATGCACCACCACAGGGTGCCCGCGATGCGCAACGACGTGGTCCCCCAGGAGTGGCCCATCTCCGCGATCCGTGCGGACAGCCATTCCGGGTGGGTGAGCGTCCGCCCAGCGACGGTGGTCACCGTTGCAGGGGGCTGCGCAGCCATTCCCATTCGACTCCGATCCAACTACCGACGAGCCCGAAAGTCCCCAAAATCCACAGCGTCGCGACGACCAGCGCGGCGGTGGCGGCCGCCGCGGCCGCCTGCGTGACCGGACCCCGCGCGGAGTACCAGGCCATCAGTTGCCGGTACCGGTCCCGCAGCCAGGCCAATGCCGCACGCGCCCAGGCGAATTCGGTGGCGAGGATGCCGAGGCCCGCGAACACGATCGCCCAGCCGGGACCGGGATAGGGGATCGCGAGGACACCGACCGCGAGCACAGCGACACCGACCACCGCGACCACGATCCGGTAGACGCGATACAGCGTAGGTCGGCGTTCGAGCCCGGCGTGGAAGGCGCGCCAGCGGGTCGGCCGATCGGCCGAGCTCGTTTCCAGGTCTGCGGTCACGTTCCCAGAGTACGAGCTGTCCGGCGCACCGAATTGTGGTCCCGCGCCCCCGGACGCGACGATCCCGCCCGGGCGCGCGCCCGGGCGGGATCACCCATCCCATACGTCAGACGAGCTGGGCAGCGGGCTGACGGCCCGCGTCATCGATGTGCGCGATGCCGTTCTCGGTCACCTCGACGACCCGCGCACTGGCGATGTCGAAGAACAGACCCGACACCGTGACGCCGCGTTCGGCGACCGCCTTGCGCACCGCGGGGTGCCGGTGCAGCAGCTCGAGCTGCACCGCGACGTTCACCATGGCCAGCTGATCGACCTCGCCGAAGCCCGCCTCCTGCGCTGCGCCCGCCACCGGATGGCCGGCGCGGAACTTCTCCAGGCTCGGCCGCGCATGCGCGAGCCAGGCGTCCACGCCGGGCACCTGGGCGCCCGTGTGCAACGCCTTCATCGCACCGCAGGAGGAGTGCCCGCAGACCACGATCGAGCGGACGTTCAGCTGTTCCAGAGCGAACACCAGCGCGGCTTCGACCGACGCGTCACCCTCGGCGGGCGCGAGGTTGCCCACGTTGCGCACGGTGAACAGGTCGCCCGGTCCGCTGTTGGTGATGATGTTCGGCACGATCCGCGAGTCCGAGCAGGTCAGGAAGAACGAATCCGGGTCCTGCTTGTCCCGCAACTCGTCCAGGTGCGGCCGCACGACATGCGCGTGACTGCGGTGGTAGGCGGCGACACCCGCCGCGACCGGGTTCTCGTGTCCCTCGTCGCGACGCCACGGGCCGAGGATGTCGTCGAAGACCGAGCGGGCGAAGCTCCGCGCGGGTGGTTTCGCCGTGGCGTGGGCCATCCTGGCCCCGCCGATCTCCACGAAATCGACGCTTCCTCCGGTGTTCACCTGCTGGCGGGCGAACTCCTCGATGGCCTCGAAAGCCGCGTGATCGAGGAAGTCGACCGTCATCTCCACCGTGACGTCGGCTCCCGCGGGGATCTTCGCGAACTGCGCCGACAACTTCGGCAGCGCCAGGAAGGTGGCCGAACCGTCGACGGTGATCAGCCAGCGCTGCGTGCCGGAGACCTGTTCGGCCTTGATCGCCACCCGGACCACCCGCCACAGCAGCAGGCCGAAGGCCAGGCCGAGGCCGATGAGCACGCCCTCGAGCAGGTTCAGGAACACCACACCGAGCACGGTCACGGCGTAGACCAGCAGGTCACCGGTGCGCCGGGCCAGTTTGATGTGAGCCAGCTTGACCAGCTGGGTACCGATCACGATGAGCAGGCCGGCCAGCGCGGCCTTCGGGATCTGCTCCACCACCGACACCAGAGCCACGGAGAACACCAACAGCCAGACCCCGTGCAGCACCGCCGACGCGCGGCTGCGCGCGCCCGCCTGCACGTTGGTGGCACTGCGCACGATCACGCCGGTGACCGGCAGGCCGCCGAGCAGGCCGGACAGCACGTTCGCCGAACCCTGGCCGATCAGCTCGCGGTCGAAGTCGGTGCGCTTGCCCGAGTGCATCTTGTCCACGGCCACCGCGGAAAGCAGGCTCTCCACGCTGGCGATCAGGGCGATGGTGATGATGGCCAGCACCAGACCCGACCAATCGCCGCTGGGCAGCCCGGGCAGGCCGATGGCCTCGAACAGCGAGCCGTTGAGCACGATGCGCTCGGCGTCCAGCGGCAGCACCAGCGACAACGCCGTGCCGACGAGCACCGCGACCAACGGACCGGGCACCGCGCGCACCTTGGCGGGCAGATACTTCCAGCCGACCATGATCGCGATCACGACCGCGCCGATCAACGCGCCGCCACCGTGCAGGGACATCAGCTGCCCGGGCAGCTCGACGATGTTCCGCCAGGCCGAGCTGTGCGAGGAACCGCCGAGCAGCACATGGATCTGCTGCAGGGCGATCGTGATGCCGATACCGGCGAGCATCGCGTGCACCACCACGGGCGCCACGGCGAGCGCCGCTCTGGCCACGCGGCTGAGCCCGAGCAGGATCTGCAGCACTCCGGCCGCGAAGACGATGAAACACGTCGTGCGCCAGCCGAATTGGTTGATCGTCTCGGCGACCACGACGGTGAGGCCCGCGGCAGGGCCGCTCACCTGGAGGAGCGAACCGCCGAATGTTCCGGCGACGATACCGCCGATCACGGCGGCGATGAGCCCAGCGGCGACGGGGGCTCCGGAAGCGATCGCGATACCGAGCGAAAGCGGTAGCGCGACAAGGAAAACCACGATCGAAGCGGGTACGTCGTGGCGGAGGATATCGGTGAAGCGGTCGGACAACGGTCCGGAACTGCGGCCCGAGCCCGTCTCCGCGGGCAGTGACGGTGGCGGGGCTAAATCTTGATCGATAGCCATGACTCTCCTTCGCCGACTCGGCTGATTCGCCGAGGTCGGTTGACGATCAACATGTCCAGCAGGGCACAAGACCGCGAACCGGCATCTCGCGGTGAAGCAGTCCCGACACAGCGATGAGTCGAGATGTAAACAAGCACAAGTGTATTGGTAAAGACTTAGCAAAGCCTGAGAACTTCGCGAATTGTGTGTTGCGCCCCACCGCCCTCTCGTTGTTATCACCGTGACGCATCGCACATCACCTGCTCAGACCGGCTCCGCCGCGATCCGGCGTCCTTCGTCGCCGAACTCCGCGATGCCGTCGACCATGACCTCGATCACACGGGCCGTGGCGAGGTCGAAGAACAATCCCGACACGGCCACGCCCCGCTCTTCGACTCCGCGTCGCACGGCCGGGTGGGCGCACAGCGTCTCCAGTTGCACCGCGACGTTGACCATGCCCAGCTGGTCCACCGGACCGAAGCCGGCCGCGGCCGCCGCATCGGCGACCGGATGACCGAGCCGGTAGCGCTCCAGGCTCGGCCGCGCGTGTGCCAGCCAATCGCCCAGCCCTGCTCCAGGATTCACCTCACGGTGCAGCGCCTCCATGGCACCGCAGCCGGAATGGCCGCATACCACGACCGCGCGCACGTCCAGCTTCTCCAGCGCGTAGATCAGGCCCGCCTCCACCGAGACGTCCCCGCCACGGGTCGGTACCAGGTTGCCCACGTTGCGGACGGTGTAGAGGTCGCCCGGCCCGCTGTTGGTGATCACATTGGGCACGATCCGCGCGTCCGCGCAGGTGAGGAAGAACGAGTCGGCGTCGTGCCGGTGCCGCAACCGGTCCAGATGCGGGCGTAGCACGTGTGCGTGCCCGCGGTGGTACGCGGCTATGCCCGCCACGATGTGATGCTCCCGGTTGCCCGTGCGCCGCCACGGTCCGATGACCTGATCGATGACCTGCCGGAAGTGCCCTCGCTGCGGCGGCCCGGCCAGCGCGGTGGCCATGCGCGCGCTGCCGAGTTCGGCGAATTCCACCGTGCCTCCGCGGGATTCGCGCTCACGGGCCCAGTCGGTGATGAACTCATAGGAAGCGTGGTCGAGGAAGTCGACGGTCATCTCGACGGTCACGTCGGCGTCCGCGGGGACCTCGGCCAGTTCCGCGGTCAGTTTCGGCAAGGCGAGGAAGGTGCAGGTGCCGTCGATGGTGATCACCCACCGGCGCGAGCCGGGCACGGGCGCGGCGACGATCGTCACGCGCACCACCCGCCACAGCAGCAGCGCGAACGCGAGCACCAGTCCGATCAGCATGCCCTGCAACAGGTTCAGCAATACCACGCCGAGCACCGTCGCCAGGTAGACGTACACCTCGCCGGCTCGCCTGGCCAGCCGGATGTGCGCCAGCTTGATCAGCTGCACGCCGACGAAGATGAGCAGACCGGCCAGCGCGGCGGTCGGGATCTGCCGCACCAGACCGGCCAGCGCTACCGCGAACAGCAGGATCCAGACGCCGTGCAGCACGGTCGCCGCCCGGCTGCGGGCGCCGGCGTTCGCGTTGGTGATGCTGCGCACGATGACGGCCGCGATCGGCAGGCCGCCCAGCAGACCGGAGACCACGTTGGCCGAACCCTGCCCGATCAACTCACGGTCGAAGTCGGTGCGGTGGCCCGGCCGCATCTTGTCCACCGCGACCGCCGAGAGCAAGCTCTCCACACTGGCGATGAGGGCGATCGTCACCATGGCCGAGATGACCGCCCCCAGGCCGGCGGAAGGGACGGCGGGCAGGCCCACAGCGTCCAGCAACGAGCCGTCCAGCACGATCCGCTCGACGTGCGTCGGCAGGACCAGCGCCAACAAGGTGGCGGTGACCACGGCGACCAGCGGTCCGGGGATCGCACGCACCGGCGGCGGCATGCGACGCCAGGCCACCAGGACGACGATCACGAACAGCCCGACGCACAGGTCGCCCTTGTGCACCGACATCAGCTGTTCCGGGAGGGCGACAAGCGCGGCGAACGACGAACTCGGCGATGTCCCGCCGAGCAGCACGTGCACCTGCTGCAGAGCGATCACCACGCCGATCCCGGCGAGCATGCCGTGCACCACCACCGGGGCGATGGCCAGCGCCGCGCGCGCGACGCGACTGAGCCCGAACAGGATCTGCAGCATCCCCGCGCCGACGGTGATGAAACAGGTTGCGGCCCAGCCGAAGTGCTGCACGCTCTCGGCGACCACCACGGTGAGGCTGGCCGTGGGCCCGCTGACCTGGATCGCGGAGCCGCCGAGCAGTCCGGCCACCACGCCGCCGACGACGGCGGCGATCAGGCCCGCTGCGACCGGAGCGCCGGACGCCACCGCGACGCCGAGCGAAAGCGGCAGGGCGACAAGGAAAACCACGATCGAGGCGGGCAGATCGGCACGGGCGATCCCGGTCAGGCGACCGGCCATGTCCGCGCGCGGCGACGTCCGTGGTACGGAATCGGTGTCGGTGGACATATTTTCTCCTTCGCCGGGACACGGGCCCCGGTTCATCGGTCAAACATGTTCTTGGCATCGAAGTCGAGCGGCGTGCGAAGCTCGGGCCGCCCATCCGTGGGCGGAAGCGCGACCCGTGACGCGAGGTCGCAATGATAGTAAAGACTTCGCAAAGCGTGCGGAAAGGGTTCGGGTCGGGAGGAGGGCAACCGCTACCATAATGTGACCCAGGTCACAGTGCAACAAAGAGGTAGTTTGATAGAGCCGCAGACCGGGCGGCATCACAAACCAACGGTTTCGATCTACTCGAAGAGAAAAGAAGACCGGGCAGAATCCGCACCGGTCTCGTACTGTGTGGGTGGTCCCAGCTGGGATCGAACCAGCGACCTTCCGCGTGTGAGGCGGACGCTCTCCCGCTGAGCTATGAGACCTGACTTGGCTCCGGCGGCTCGGGGTGCCCTCCGGACGAGACGAAACATTAGCACGCGCCACCGGCGGTTCACCAAATCGCCATCCGGGCAGGGACGGTTCGACGGGCCGACCGTCCGCCAGGCGGCCTTCCGACTTCCAACCGCGGGCCCACATCCGGCGCGATCGAGCCCACGGATTCGCACTGGACTACCGCCGAGCACGGTCGCCGACCGACTGCCCGCGAGCCTGCCGATGGGCGACAAGAGCCTCTACTCCCCCACACACCACATCCGCCACCACCGTCACAGCATGACACTTCGCCGATTTCCACCGTTCTACCAGCGGATTTGTACCTTTTACCGGGCGTCCGCTAATGTTCTGTCTCGCACCACGGAGGCCGGAAACGAGCTCCGGGGAGGCAAAATGCGGATGTAGCGCAGCTGGTAGCGCATCACCTTGCCAAGGTGAGGGTCGCGGGTTCGAATCCCGTCATCCGCTCGAGAGGTAGGGCCAGGCAACATTACGCCGTCCCCCTTCGCACGGTGGAGTGGCCGAGTGGTGAGGCAACGGCCTGCAAAGCCGTGCACACGGGTTCGATTCCCGTCTCCACCTCGCGCGATTAGCTCAGCGGGAGAGCGCTTCCCTGACACGGAAGAGGTCACTGGTTCAATCCCAGTATCGCGCACCACCGTCTCACCAGGTCAGACCCGGTTTTCACCGGGTCTGATTTTGTTTGTGCCCGACGCTGGCACCCACGCGCTTGCACGGCTGGCTCCCAAGTCGCCAGCGAATGTCGGCAGGCCCCGGCCCGAATAGCGCGCCGCATGGTCGCGTCGCCGCCGCACTCCTGGACCTGCCGCTCGGAGTCCCTGCCGACATCCTTCTCGATCCGCCCGTGCCCAGCAAGGCTCAGCCATCCGCACGCCAGGACACCAGCTCATGACAGAGTCGGGCCCGGCCGAGTTGCTGGCGCGAGTGGCAACCGCTTTGATGCGCTGGCGTGCCGCACAGAGAATTTCGCCTACCTGTCGGCCGCTCGACATCCGTGGGCGCAGGGCAAGTGCGGATCGAGTCGCGGCCAGCGGCACAGACTGAACGGAAGAAGTTTCTGCGACAACACCATTCGCGGATTCCCGGCCTGAAATCGTTCTGGGGAAGTAATGGCGGACGCACTGGTTTCGATATCGGCGAACGACGGCCGTTCGAGGCCGAAAGAGGGAGGAGTGGTATGAAGGACATCGCGCGCGAGGTAGCCGGTTTGGCCGTTGCCGTGGGGTTGGGCGCCGGGATTTCGCTGGTCGGCGGGGCTGCCGCCGGGGCAGCGCCGGTGGGATGCGGTGTCGACCGGACGCCGACGGCAGCGACGTCGCACTGCGCGGGTGGCGACGGCGTGCACCGGGCAGGTGTCAGGTGTGTCGGCATCATGCCGTTGATCGCGGGGCCTGTGGTGATTCCGGTTCCAGGCCAGTGGTCGGCTCCGGGGCCCACGGTTGCGCCGGGGATTGCGTCGACCGCGTCGTGCACTTCCGGCCCGATGGAGTTCGGCATCGCGGTCGACGCGTGGGCCGATTGCGGGACGCCGCATCCGCAGTGGAGTCACTACATCGACTGGCGTCGCTGCTGAGGACGGTCACTCCCGGGCGAGGGGATGTTCTTCGCCCCATTTCAGCATGGCGTACAGGACCTCGACGAGGCTTTGCCCGTCTTCGGTGAGCTCGTAGACGACGCGGGGCGGCACTTCGGCGTACACGGTGCGGATGAGGATCTGCTGGTGCTCCAGGGCTCTGAGGCGGTCGGTGAGGGTCTTGGCGCTGGGAGCGCCGAGTGCCGTACGCAGATCGCCGAAACGTTTGGGCCCGGAGAGCAGTTCACGGACGATCAGCGTCGTCCACTTCCCGTCCAGGACCTTCAGCGTGCGCTCGATGCCGCACCCTCGGGGTGCGGCCGCGTTCAGTCGTTCGAGCTGCTCGCCGCCGATAGTTCCCATATGCTCGTAGCGGCCGCACTGCCCAGGATCGCCGAAACCGCCGCGGTGATCGCTCCCGCGCGCACGTACCTGGAGAATCTCGCCACACCGTGGTCCGCTCCGCTGGTCGGCGCCGGGGAGGTCGCCTACCCGCTGCCGGGAAACCTTCCCGTTCCGTGGGTCGCGCTGGACGATCTCGGCGCCGCCGTGGCCGCCCTGATCACATCGACGGCTCCTCCCCCGCTGCAGATCGTGGCCGGCCCGCAGGCACTGACCGGGAACCAGGTCGCCGCCGAACTCACCGCCGCCCTCGGACACCCGGTGCGGTGGAATGCGATAACACCTGCCGCGTATCAGCGGATGCTGGCCCCCCATCTCGGGGCCGAGGCCGCCGAGGGCATCGCAGGGGTCTACACACCACCGCCTCCGGGGACACCCTCGCCGCCGGAACCGGACCCGGCGCTGATCATGTCCGGCACCACCACCCTGCGCGAGTGGGCGGCACGCCAGGACTGGCCGGCGCACTCCGCGCGATCGATGCCTTCGTCAACGCCGAGTCCCGCCCGCGGTAGTCGCCGAGGGTGACGATCTGCGCACCCGCGATGGCCTCGGCCGCAATCGGAGTTCCTTCGAGCCGAGGCCGTTCGAACGGATCAGGAGATGTCCGCGCGGGTGGCCACGGCGGGGCGGGTGTCGGTGGGTGGGGATACGCTGTGCCGCACAGTGCCCGAGCCGAGTCAGGGGGTTGTCGCGTGACGATCAGTGCGGAGGTCGCGCAGGGAGCGGCGCCGGATGACGACGATCCCGAATCGCTCGATCTGCGCGACGACATCTCGTTCGAGCTCGAAGAGGTCAACGAGGTGCTCGGCGAGTTGATCGCGCTGCGCGCCGACCAGAAGGCCAAGGACGGCGACCTGCTGACGGCTCGGCTCGGGGTCGGTGGGGAGAAGCCCGAAACGCTGGCGCGGATCGGCGCGCGCTATGACCTCTCCCGCGACCGGGTGCGGCAGCTGCACACCAAAGCGGTTGGGCAGATGATCCGCATGGCGCAGCTGTCCGGCCATCGCGCCGCAGCGGTACTGGCCGCGCGTTATCCGCTCGACGCCAGGGACCGCCAGCTGGTGCGCGCGCTGCTGGTGGAGACCTACGCGACCGACACCGACATCGCCGCGACCGAGCTGTCGTACCTGAAGCTGCGGCTGGCCGGGCACCCGGCCGACGACGCGAAACGGATCGCCGGGTTCGTCACCCAGCGCATCGCCGCCTGGCAGAAGAAGACCAACCGGCGGCTGGCGAAGCTGCACGACGCCGAGCCGCGTGCGGCGAGTCAGCTGAATCCCTGGTTGGGTCAGGTCGATTGGCCCGGTACCGGCGCCGCGGCCGCGCTGCCCACTTCCTCCGCGCGCACAGTGGACAGCGACGACGACGGCCGCGGTCGCTTCTACCTGGACAAGGTCGGTCGCGACGTGCCGTTCGACTCCGGGTTGGAGGCCAGACTGCTCTGGATCCTCAACGCCAGCGACCTGGTCGAGAGCTTTCAGGAGCACCCCGCGGCGGTCACCTACGATCTCGACGGTGCGCGGCGGCTGCACTATCCGAGCATCGTCGCCCGGCTCGCCGACGGCCGCACGGTGCTGATCGACGTCGCGCCGCTCGGCCACGTCGGCTTCCACGTCAACCGGGTGAAAGCGGCCGCGGGCCGAGCGCACGCGCACGCCAACGGCTGGGGGTGGCTGGTCTGGACCGGCAGCCGCATCGGCGTCCCGGATCTGCGGGCGCGCCCGGTCGACCCCACGAGCGAGCAGACGCTGCGCGACCTCCTCGCGCGCGGCCCGGTGCACTGGGCCGCGCTCCGCGAGGTGCGCGCGAGGACCGGCCTGGAACTACTGGACTTCCTCGCACTGGTGTTGCGCCACGAATGGCGATGGGACCGAGCGCCCTTCCGGCTCAGCGCACCACCATCGCCGCCGCCAGGAACGTGACGATCAACAACATCGCGCAGATGGTGATCAGCTGCCAGCGGCCGATGGTCACCTCGAGATTGGCGATCGTGTTGCGCAAGGCCTTGTCCAGCCGATCATGATCGGCGATCGTGCGCTGAGCGGCGGCGAGGGCATCGGCCTTCTCCTGCGCGGCCAGCTCCGCGCGTTCCAGTCGCGTGGTGAGCTTCAGCAGGTGTTTCTGCTTGTCCCGCAACGACTTCCGGGTCACCGCCAGCGCCGTGCGCTGGTTGACCAGTTCCTGACGCTGCCGGGCGATGACCGTGGCCTGCGTCTTCGTGTGATACTCCCAATCGGTCACGGTGGCCCAGCCTCCTGTCCTCTCATCCCGATAGCCCCAGACGTACTCGCCGCGCACCCAGCCCGCGATGAACTCGCGTACTTCGACCGGCTCGCGCCGCGGCGCCGCCATCGCGTGGGCGGTGTCCAGCACGCCGGTCACCGCGCGGTAGTCACAGGCGGCGGGCGCGAAGTCCGCGATGCCCAGCGCGTGCAGGTACGGCACCCAGTAACCGGGTGGGCACAACCACAGGACGTCCGTGCAGCCGGCGGCGCGCAGCCGCTCGGTGTGCTCCTGGGCCAGCCCGCGCTCCAGCGGGCCGCTGCGCACCTCGATCGCGTACACCCGGTCACCCTTGCGCCAGTACACGTCCACGGGCAGTGTGCCGATGCGCCGATCCACTTCGGCCTCGTCGGCGCCGTAGGCGAGCAACCTGCCACACAACCAATACTTCAGCCGCCGCGTATCCCACTGCGCGGCGGAACACTCCGGGCACCCGCAGGCGTATCCGGTTTTCGAACCACGGGTGCGGCCGGAAGCCTCCCCGATACCCAGCTCGGCGAGCATCGCTCGGCGCCCGCAGGCGATTTCCGCCCGCTGCTTCGTTCTCACGCGACCACTCCCCTGCACAAAACCACCGCAGGCCCGGCGACCTACGCCATAGATCAAGAGTGCGTCAGACTCGGCTACCTCGCCAGCCCGGTTCACCCCGCGCTCGGGTGTGCCACGCGCGAGGCCGATCACCGAGGTCGGCGTCGTTCTCTGCGGCACAAGGACTTTCATCATGCCACGGCGCGGCACAGGGCAGTTCGGGATCAGTGAATTGACAGTTGCCGCCATCCCGCGACGCGCCCGGCCGCGGCATCCCGACGGTTCGCTGCCCACCGCCCGCGCCGGCGGCGGCAACACCCGCGCTGCGGCAGCGGCTTCCTCGGCACGGCGCGCGTCGGCGATTCGAGCGCGGACTCGCGGACGACGCGGTTCGGCCGGATAATGACCGATCAGATGCGTCGGCGTGTTTTCCGGACAAACCGGGTCGCCGCGTAATCCGCCTGCGTGGGGGTATTTCCGGGGGCCTAGGCTGCTTCGATCAGGTCAAGGATCGGTGCGGCGCCGCCGATTCTTCGCGAGCCGCGGATGTCCAACTGGGCGGATAGAATCGTCCGGCCGAGTGCGAGCTGGGCCGATACGGGGAAGTGGGTACTGCATGGAGCACGGTCAGCAGACCGGCGAGTCGATCGGCGCGATGTTGTCTGGTATCGCGTCAGCTCTCCGAGAGGTCAGCGAGAAGCTGGACGCAGTAGCGGCCCGTATCGATGGCGCGCAGGCCACCCAGGCCGTGGGGAGCGAACCGACGGTCGAGGGGCGGTTGGCCAAGCTGGAGGCGTGGGCTTTCCGTGCCGGACAGGATATTTCGGGTCTCGATACCCGGGTGGAGCGCTTGGAGTCCGGCGCCGGCCCGGCGCCGGAGGACCGGCAGCCGACCGCGGAACGTCCGGCCGCCCCGCTGCCCCGGGCCGCCGGGCGGTCGAACGCGCACCGGCAGGAGCGCGGCGCCACCGAGCCCGTGGCGGGCAAGAGCGATTCCCGCGAGCCGGCGGGTGCCCGCAACGGCGCACGACCGCAGAGCACCCCTCGGGAGCCGGTGCACGCGGCGCCCGAAACGAATTCCGTAGCACAGACCGGCTTCACCCCGCCACGCGAGCCCGCGCTGGAGCCGAAGGTCACCTCTGGACAGAGCTTCACCGCGCCCCGTGACTCCGCGTCCAACTTCACCGCGCCTCCGTCGCGTGAGCCCGTCCAGACCTTCACCGCCCCGACGCCGCGGGAACCCGTGTCGCCCTTCACCTCTCCGCCGTCACGTGATCCGAGCCCCGGGCACGAGACGTTCGCGGCGGCACGCGAACCCGCCCCCGCGCCCGCCTCGTACTCCCCCAGCGAAAACGCCGCGTACGAAAGCATCGTCGCGTCCGCCACCAGCGTGAATCACAGCAGCTCGACGAACGGGGCGGCACCGGACGCACCCGGCACGGGGCTCACCGGAGCCCACCGCGCCAGCGAGGAAGACCGCACGCCGGTCGACAACACGCACGTGGACAAACTGCAGGCCATGCTCGACGAGCTCAAACGCACGGCGGCGGCCCCGCTGGGCCGCTCCGACCTCTTCGAGTCGCCGGGCGACTCGGCTTCCAACGGTTATCAGTCCGGGCGCACCGAGGCGCAGCGCAGGCCGACCGACTATCGGCTATCGAGCCCGCCGCCGGTGTCCTGAACGACTTTGACGCGCCGCCGTTTCGGCGCAGCCGCCGCAGCCGAACGCAGCAGGATCTCCTGAACGAGATCGCGCAGCCAGCGATGCCCTCCGTCGGCGGTGTTGCGCGGATGCCACGCCATACCGATGGCGACTTCGGGCAGTGGCAGCGGTATTTCGAAGGCGCTCAATCCGATCGCGGGCAGGGTCGCGGCGCTCAGCATGGCGGGTGCGGGGCAGACCAGGTCGCTGCCGCGCACCGCGAACAGCGCGCTGGTCAGGGTGGGCACGGTGGCCACCACCCGCCGGGTGCGGCCGTGCAGCGCGAGCCGGTCGTCGATCGGGCCGTGTGACCGGCCGTTGCGCGAGATGCTCAGATGCGGCGTCGCGGCGTACGCGGCGACGGTGACGCGATCGGTGACCAGAGGATGGTCGGCGGCGGCCACGCCGATCACGCGGTCGGTGAGCACTCTGCGCACGGTGGTCTCCGGGTCGGTGTGGTCGATCACACCCACCTCGAGGTCCACGCGTCCGTCGCGCAGTGCGGCGGTGCCCTCCAGGGTGTCGGGCAGAAAGCGCAGCGTCACGCCCGGCGCCTGCGCCCGCACCGCGGACAGCAGGGGCCCGGCCAGTTCGGTGAGCACCATGTCGCCGGCCTGCACCGCGAACGTCCGGCGCAGCGCCGCCGGGTCGAGCTCGTTGCGGGGCGTCAGCAGCGCGCGTCCCTGTTCGACCAGCGTGCTGACTTCGTAGCGCAATTCCAGCGCCCGTGGCGTCGGCACCAGGTTGCGCCCCGCGCGCACCAGCAATGGGTCGCCGAGCACGCTGCGCAGCTTGGCGAGCGTCCGGCTCATCGCGGGCGGAGAGGTGTGTAGGCGCTGCGCGGCCAGCGTGACGCTGTTGGTGTCCAGCAGTGCGTCCAGGGCCACGAGGAGATTCATGTCCAGCGCTTCCACCCTTGGATTATCGCCAACGTAACCAGCGAGTCCCGGTATTGCGCGGGCGACAACCCGGGGCGAGTCCCATCGCAGCGGGAACGCCCGAGAGGCGTGGCAGGATGTGCACGACTGAGCGCGATATCGCGTCGAGTCACGTAGCGCCCCGAGCGTCCGTCAGCCCCTCGACCTCCGCATATGCGCTGAACCGGGTGGTCACGGCCCCGCGTGACATCCCCGAGGGACAACGGTGGAGACGGCAGCGGCGTCGGACCGCGCCGTGCCTCTGCCGCCTACGGCACTGCTTCCCCGGATCGACTGGCGACACAGGCTGGATTCGGCAGTCGATGCAAGTGTGCACAGCACCGCACGGAATCACCGCTCGAGCCGGAGCCGACCCTATGCCGCCGGACGAGGGGCCCGCATCGCCCTAGTGGCTGACCCGCCCGCTGTCGCCCTCGTACGGAAGCAGTTCCGCCTCGATCGGGGCGGTCGGCGGCGCCACCGGCCCGGCACCGGGCTTGCGCCGGGTGGCCAGTCCTCGGTAGGACTCCGGCTTCACCCGCCGGAAGACCTGCGCCGCACGGGTGCGCAGGGGCAGCCGGAACTTCAGGTCGGCGAGCATCTCGTCGATGTTCTGGATGGAGAAGGGCGTGACGGCGGTGCCGCGCGCGTGGCGACCGTGCGTGCGTTCCTCCATCCAGCGCAGACGGGCGTCGATCTGCTCGGCGAGTTGCTCGGCGGGCGGCAGGTCGATCCTGCCGTTGAGCAGCGCGGCGGTCCAGTGCGCGGCGACTTCGGCGTTCAGCGTGCTGATCACCGACGAGTTGTAGCCTGCGAAGGTCAGGTTCGGGACCTCCAGCGGCAGGATATGGCGGTGCAGGCGGAAGTTGCCGTGCTCGTCGGTCAACCTGCGCTGGACGTACGGCGTGAGGAAGGGCACCCGCTGCTGGAAGCCGGTAGCGCATATCACGACGTCGGCCTGCAGTACCTGCCCGCTGGACAGCCGGACCCCAGGCGCGGCCTTGGGCCCGCCGCCCATCTCGGTGATGGTCGTGTCCCGGTGCACCGTGATGCGCCCGTTGGCCACCTGCTCGTAGAAGCCCTCGGTGGTGAGGCTGACGGTGCTCTCGGCGATCTCCTCGAACCGTCCACCGGGCACCAGACCGAGTTCACGCAGGTGGGAGTGCTTGGTGGCGAGTTCCTGGATCAGATCGAAGTTGCTGATCCGCACCGATTCGCCCGGGCCGTCCAGGAAGCGATCCATCCAGCGCGGCCGTAGGTAGTGGAAGTGCGCCTCGCCGAAACGGGTCAGCATCAGCCGCTCGTAGTCGATCACCCGCGCCAGCTTGCGCGGCATCTTCCAGAACAGTCGCCGGGCCACCACCGAGGTGGACGCCGCGACCTCGCTCACCGCGGTGGCGATATCGCAGGCCGACTTGCCGTAACCCACCACGACGACGGACTTGCCGCGCACCGATTCCAGATCGGTGAACTCCGAGGAGTGGCACAGCCGCCCGCCGGCCGCGCGGAACCAGTCGGCGCCGCGGTAGTCCGGCATCGCCGGGTCGCTGAACACACCGTTGGCGATCACCAGGTGATCGCACGAGGCCCGGTGAACTCCACTTTCGTCGCGAATTTCCAGCAACCAGCCACTGTCGACCGGATCGGCGGCGACCACCTCGGTGCGCAACCGCAGATGCTCGGTCAGCCCGAAGTGCTCGGCGTAGGCGGCCAAGTAGGCCTGCATGTGCTGTCCGTCGAGCACGCGCGGGTAGTCCGCAGGCATCGGGAAGTCGGAGAAGTGATACGTGTCCTTGGAGTTCTGTGCTTGCAGGCCCGGATATCGCCGGGTCACACTCCACACGCCACCGACATCGGGTGTGCGGTCGAACACCTCGACCGGAAAACCCGCCTGTTTCAGCACTTTCGCGCAGGCGAGACCTGCGATACCCGCACCGACGATCCCGATGCGGCTTCCGCTTGTCATGCGCAGGAGATTACGTCGCCAGCGGCGCGCAGCAAAGTCGGTCGACCGAATCCGCTCGTCAGCGCACCGCGGGCGCACGCACCGCAACGACGGGAAGCTCGTGCAGACCGCGGATCAGGATGCTCTCGCGCCACCGCAGGTCCACGTCGTCGACGGCGGGCCGCAGCAGCGGATAGCGCCGCACCAGCCTGGTCAGTGCCACCCGGGCCTCGAGCCGGGCCAGCCCGGCGCCGAGGCAGTAGTGGATACCGTGGCCGAACGCCAGGTGGCCGTTCGCGCCGCGGTCCGGATCGAACGCCGCGGGCGCCGCGAACTGCCGTTCGTCGCGATTGGCCGACGCGACCGAGACCAGGACCAGCTCCCCCGCCGGGATGACGCTGCCACCCAGTGGGACCGGCGCGGTGGTGTAACGCAGGGTCACCGTATTGACCGGCCCGTTGTAGCGCAGCATCTCCTCCACCAGCGGTGTGACGCTCGTGGGGTCGTCGCGCAGAGCCCGGTAGCGGGCCGGATCGGCCAGCAGTTCGAGCACGGTGTTGCCGATCAGGTTCACCGTGGTCTCATGGCCCGCGATCAGGATCAGGAACACCATCGAGATCAGTTCGTCGTGGCTGAGGCGGTCGCCCTCCTCGGTGGCGAGCAGCAGCTGCGAGATCAGATCCTCGCCCGGCCCTTCCTGCCGTCGCCGGGCGACCAGTCCGTCGAAGTAGCCGACGATGGCGTCGGTGGCGGTGCGCATGGTCTCCGGTGTGGACATGGCGGTGTCCACGACGGCTGCCGACCATTCCCGGAATCGCGCGCGGTCCTCGACCGGCACGCCGAGCAGTTCGCAGATCACCGTGATCGGCAGCGGGAACGCGTACTCCGCGAGCAGGTCCACCGGCCCGGCGCCCGCCGTGCGGTCGAGCGCGTCGAGCAGGTCGTCCGCGATCGCCACGACCCGTGGTGCCAGCGCCTCCATGCGGGCGGGCGCGAACGCCGGGGTGACGAGTTTGCGCAGCCGCGAGTGCTGCGGCGGGTCGGCGTTGAGCAGATGGTGGCTCAGGCGCTGGTTGGCCGACGCGACGCCGCTGTTGCCCGCGGCCGCCTGCCGCGCATGAGCGCCCGCCGGGGTGTGCGGGTCCTTGCGGACGTCCGGGTGACGCAGCACCTCCTTGGCGGCGTCGTAGTCCACCACCAGCCAGGCTCGAACGCCGGTGCGCAATTGGATCCGGTGCACCGGCCCCTCCGCGCGCAACTGCCGGTAGAAGGCGTACGGCGTGCGAAAGAAATCCGCTGGCAACTCTCTCATCCGGTCGGCTCCCTGGGTTCGCGAGTGTTGTTGCGTCCCTTCGATAGTGACATCGGCCACGGATCACGGCCAGGGAGTCCGATCGGATCATTCCGGCCGATCGCCGTGGTCGATCGCGGCGTCACGGTTCGGCGCGCGCCGGGGTCACGCTCCGGCTACCCTGCGCCAATGAGTCCGATCGCGCCCCTGCTGCGGCGCGCACGCATCGCGAACTCTTTCGCGTTCGGCTTGCAGGGCTTCTTCTTCGCCGCCGTGCTGACCGAACTGCCGCAGCAGAAGGAGCGTTTCGGCCTGTCGGACGAGGTGATCGTCGTCTCGGTGGTGCTCGTGTCGCTGCTGGCGGGCGGCGGCAGCATCGTGGCGGAGCGACTGGCGCTGCGCCGGTCGAGCCGCGACGCCGTGCGGATCGGGCTGTTGCTCGTCGCCGTCACCGGCTCGGCCGCGGCGTTCGCGCCGAACGCCGCGCTGCTGGTGGCCGCGCTCGGCTGCTACGGGATCGCGGTCGGCATCGTCGACGCGAGCACCAATATGCAGGCGGTGTTCATCCAGCACGGGTACGGCACGTTCATCCTGTCGTCGTTCTACGCGGCGTGGAGCGCCGGATCGATCACCGGGGCACTGTTCGTCTCGGGATGCGAAGCGCTGGGGGTGACGCTGCGCGTATCGCTGCTCGCGGCCGCGGCGATCGTGTTCGTACTCGGCTCGGCGCTCGGACCGCACCTGCTCGGCATCCGGGACGCGGAGACGAGTCCCGCCGAAACCGGGGCGACTTCCGAGTCCATCGTTACCAGGTCGACGGCTGAACTCGACGCGACCAAGACGAGCCGGGCAACCGCCGAACCCAGCGCGACCAAGGCGAACACCGAACCCAGGGGAACGGCTGAACTCGACGCGACCAAGACGAGCCGGGCAACCGCCGAACCCAGCGTGACCAGGGCGACTACCGAAACCGCCGCCACGGCGACCCGGGCGACCGCCGAAATCGGCGCGATGGGGGCGACCGCCGAACGAGGCGCGACCAAGGCGACCCATGCGACTGCCGATCCCGGGACGACCGGGACGACCGTCGCGCTGCGCGCGTATCTGGCGTTCGGGGTCGCCATGGCGCTCGTGTTCGCCGTCGATCTGGCGGTGGGCAACTGGTCGGCCCTGTACCTCACCGACGACCTGCTCGCAGCTTCCGCGACCGCCGCACTCGCCTTGGCCGCGTATCAGGGCACCTCGCTGATCGCCCGGCTGGCCGGTGATTCGCTGGTGCGCCGCTTCGGTCCGCGGAGGGTGGTGCGTGTCGCCGCGAGCATCGGGGCGTTGGGGCTGGCGATCGTGGTGGCCGCGCCGAGTCCGGTGATCGCGATCGCCGGATTCCTCGTGGCGGGTGTCGGCCTGCCCGTGATCGCGCCGCTGTGTTTCAGCGCGGCCGGGCAACTCGCCACCGGGCGGGGGCTCGACGCACTGATCGCGCGCCTCAACCTGTTCAATTACGCGGGAACCCTGCTCGGCGGCGGCGTGATCGGCGCGGTCGCGGCGAGCTTCGGACACCGGGTGGGCTTCGTCCTGGCCTTGGTCTTCGCCGTCCTCCTGATCGCACTCGCCCGCGTCTTCCGCTCCCATCGGGTGGCGAGCGCGCCCGCACGCCTCGCCCCGGGGCGCTGAGCGGACGTCCGCGCTATGGCGCCGGCTCGACGACGGCCGCGACGGGCTGTCGGACGTGCCGCTGGGCCGCTGGGCCGCTGGGCCGCTGGGCCGCTGGAGCATCGACGGGCTCTACGACCCGGGCCCGGCCGCCGAGGGCAAGGCCTGCAGGTCCTGCGGACGCGTAGGCCCACGTCGTCGGTGCGTCCGGCCGGTGGCCGGCACAGGCTCGGTCCGGAGACGGCCATCAGCGACGCAGGGGGCCTTCCAGCGGATGGGCACGGAAGAAGTCCCACATGATCCGGTTGGCGCTGATCGACGTCGTGGTGGTGCCGACCAGGGGCACGGGCGAGGCGACGGACGGGTTGCCCGGCCAAGTGTGCCCGCCATCGACGATCGAGTAGAGCTCGACGGCGCCTCCGGGCGGGCACGGGTAACTCGCCAGCGTCACGTCGGAAGCGATCTGCCGCTCGGCTGGATCGGCTCCGCAACCGTTCCGGCGCGCCCATGCCGCCGCCTGCACCGGGATGGTGTCCGGTCCCGGTCCCTCGATCACCGGACGGCCCGTCCCGGCGTCCGGCGCCACGACCGAGCCGGAGCCGTCGGGCTTCGGCAGGAACCTGGCGTTCGGGCCGGTGCCGCCGGTGTAGGCGACGATCGGGTCCGCGGTGCCGTGGAAGGCGACAACGGGGACGGGACGTTCGTTACGGCACCACGCGAAGTCCTGCAGGCCGGCCACCGGAGCGATCGCCGCGATCCGGTCCGAGAGCTGACATGCCAGCGAGGACGTGGTGAAAGCACCCATCGACAGACCGGTGACGTAGATCCGGCGCTCGTCGACGCACAGCGACGACTCGACATGCGACATCAGTTCGGACAGGTAGGCGACGTCACCACTGGCCTCGCCGAAATCCCAGCGCGGCAGGCCCGGTTGCTCCAGCTGCGGGGTGATCGTCACGAATCCCTCGGCGGCGCCCAGCTCGCTGATCCCGCTGCTGAGGTGTTCGATCGCGGCGGGCTCGAGGTAACCGTGCAGATCGAACACGACGGGCACCGGGCGACCCTGGGCGGCGCCGGGCACGTCCTGGATGTAGCTGCCGGACTTGTCGCCCGCGGCGAAACGCAGCGTCGATCGCCCCGGCGCGGGCGCGGGCGCAGCGCAACCCGCGGAGGCGACGGGATCAGGCGACGAGGTCTGTTCGTCGGCCCGCGCGGCGCCGTGGCCCGGGGTGAGGACCGCTCCGATGGCGACGGCGGTCGTGGCTATCACGGCCAGGCGGAGCGGCACGCTGATCCGCCGCCGTGCGCCGCGCGCGCGACCGACCCGCCGGACGGGCTCGGCAGCCGGAAAAATCATATTCTTGAGCATTAGAAGCATGTTTGCACCGGTACGTGGAAGTCGGTGCCGCTTCGTGATTTTCAGCAGGCTCGGGAAACGTCGACGACGCCTGCGGCGGCCCGTCGGCCGTCCGAGTCCCTGTCGCTGCGGGGTGGACAGACAGCCGAATCCGTACCGGGCGGGCGGACGTGGCGCCGGAATGCCCGGCGGCACATCGACGTGACCCCGGCCCAGCAGCAGCGCGTCGGTCGAGTGCACCATCGCGCGTAACGCACCCGGCCGGGCGCTCGACGAGATCGTCAAGGTGTCAGTCGAGATCACGAAGAAGAGGTCACGGCGGCCTTCCGGTTCATCCGGCGGCGGGGACGCGGGCGGCAGGCCCGTGGGGAACGGCTCCGGCACGGCACGCCGCCGGGGCGGAACAGGCCGCGAAACCTGTTCTCGCGACCAGCCCGGCAGCGTGTCGGTCGGCGCCGCAGCCCGCGGCGGGCCGAGCACCTCGGCGCGCACCTGCGGCCGCTCGCCCGGCGCATTCGTGCCCGGAGGCGTCGAGTCACCCTGAGGAGGATCGACCGCGTCGGCTTCGGCGACGATCAGTGCGGACGGGAGCAGGACGATGGCCCGCACTCCGCCGTGTCGGATTCGCTCAGCCGTACCGAGCCGCGCCGTCCACGATGTTCGCCACGCGGCCGCCAGAGAGGGGCTGGAACGCGGTGTCGGTCGAGACGAAAGTCCGTATCGCGGCGTCGAGGCGCACCCGGGCAGCGGTCAGGCTTCCCGGTTTCGGTTGCTCGCCGGCCAGCTGCCAGAGCGAAAGGAGCCGCTCCTGGTCGACGGCGAGCACCAGTTCCCGGGCGGGGCCCAGCTTCATCTCCAGGGTCTCGGCGAAATCTCCGGCATGCTCACCCGCGCGAACCAGGGCGACCGCGGTGGCCACGCTGATGACCATCGACACGAGGCTGGGTACGAGCGCGATGGCGAGAATCCGTACCCGGACTCCCGGCAACCTTGCCGTGAGCATCGCGGAAATATAGCTCACATTTTTTAAAATGATATTCTCTAAAGAGAGTATGCTCTGATGGAAGCATGAGCCACCTCCCAGTCATCGTCGACCGGGCCGGGCTGTGGGACGCCGAAGCCCTCAGTGACGTCGCGGCGGCGACCTTTCCGCTCGCATGCCCTCCGGAGGCGACGCCCGACGACATCGATGTCTTCGTCAGTGACGTGCTGTCCGGCGAACGTTTCGGCGAGTATCTGAGCGATCCGACCCGGATCGTGCTCAAGGCGGTCGCGGACGACGAGATCGTCGGCTACGCGATGCTGGTCGCGGGCGACCCCGCCGACCCGGCGGTGGCCGAATCGGTCGGGCTGCACCCGGTGGTGGAGATCAGCAAGATGTACGTGCTGCCCGGCCATCACGGCACCGGCGTGTCCACCGCGCTGATGCTGGCCGCGCTGGACTGGGCCCGCGCCGAGGGGTATCCGGGCGTCTGGCTGGGCGTCAACCAGGAGAACATCCGCGCTCAGCGCTTCTACGCCAAACACGGTTTCACCGAGGTCGGTACGAAGACGTTCACCGTCGGCACCCAGCTGCATCACGACTACGTGCTGCGCCTGGTCTTCTAGACCGCACTCACCGCACGAAATCGACCAGCGCGGTGTGGAACGCGGGGGCCACCACCGCCATCAGATGATCGCCCGGCACCACCGCGAGAGTGCCGTTCGGCAAGGCCGCGGCCAGCCGCTCCGGCTCGGCGGCGAACGGGTCGTTGTCGCCGGCCAGCACCAGGGCGGGCACGGTGATGTCGGCCAGGGTCTCGATGGGACGGGCGTCGAGACCGGTAGCCACCGCGTGTATGGCCGCCACGTCGGCCCGCACCGCGTCGGCCAGCACCCGGAACATCTTCGCGGTCGGGGACGCGCCCGCGCCGTCCCCGGTCATCGCGGCCTGAAGATCGGGCAGGTCGATCACGCGCCGGTCGACGCCGCCGCAGTCCAGCACGCCCGACCCGATGCCACCGACGGCCAGGCGGCGCACGCGCGGGTCGGTGGCGGCCACCATCAGCGAGATCACCCCGCCCATCGAATACCCGACCTGCACGACTTCGTCGAAACCCAGCTCGTCGTAAAGCGCACGCACGTCCCGCGCCATAGCTTCCCACGAATAACGGTTCGCCTCGTGCGGCTTGTCGGAACGCCCGTGACCGCGCGCGTCCAGGGACACCACGGTGTGCCCGGCCGAGTGCAGGGCACCGACCACGCCGGTGCTCATCCAGTTCGCATTGGTGTCCGCGACCACCCCGTGCTGCAGAACGACCGGAACGCCCTCACCCTCCCAAACCCGGTAATTGAGTTCCAGGCCGTCCCATGTCTCAAACTTCGTCATGCCGGGATCGTAGTGGACGTCACTGTGGCGGACTGCCTAAGTGGACGTTCGGCCGAGAGGCCGCGCTCAGCCGAGCAAACGCGTTCGCAGGGCGGCGACTTCGCGGTCGTCGAGCCGCAATCCGTCCCGGATATAGGCGCCGAAACCGCCGTAGGTCCGATCCACCTGGTCGAAGGCGGCGTCCAGCCAGGACTGCTGCACGCCGTTCAGCGGATCGTCCGCCCTCGCATTGCGGTACCTATTGGACAGCAGGTAGTCCTCGGTGACGGTGGCGCGATCGACACCGAGCAGGGTCAACAGCACGGCGGCCGTCCAGCCGGTGCGGTCCTTGCCCGCGGTGCAGTGGAACAGCACGGCCCCGTCGGAGCCGATGATGTCGCGCAGCACCGAGGCGAACGCCTCGTTCGCGCCGGGGGCGGTGATGAACGCGCGATACAGCCCGTCGCCGCCGGTGAGCGTGGTGGCGACGACCTCCGGCGGAGCCTGGCCGATCACGTCCGACCAGTGCGCCGTGGCGCCCTCGGGCATCCGTTCCGGCCCGAGCGCGCGCTCGTAGACCGTGCGCAGGTCGTGCACGGAGCGAACGCGGCGGTCGGTCAGCGCGGCCAGATCCTCAGCGGTGGCGTTGTTCAATTGCCCGGTCCGGTACACCAGGCCGGTGCGCACGATCCTGCCGTCGCTCGTGCGGTATCCGCCGATGTCGCGAGCGTTCTGCACGCCCTGCAAGTGCAGCGAGGGATCGGCGACGACGGCGGGCGCCGCGGGCCGGTCGGCGAGTGCGGCACCGGCGACCGGCCCGAAGGCGATCGCCAGCCCGGTCGCCATGGCGACCGGGGCGCGGAAACGAGAGGTCATACGGCTCTCCAATCATCGGGTCTGCGGCGCTTCCACACGTCGCCGCTGCCGGACCGCCGAGATCGAACCGGCGCTAGGCCGCGACTTCGAAGCGCGACAGCGCGAGCAGGCGCGAGATGGCACGCAGATACTTCTTGCGGTAACCGCCCTCGAGCATCTCGGCCGAGAAGATCTCGTCGAGCTTCGCGCCCGACACCGTCACCGGGACGCTCGCGTCGTAGAGCCGGTCGGCCAGCACCACGATGCGCAGCGCCACGGCCTGATCGGTGACCGGATGCACGTTCGAGACGAACACCGACGACACCCCGGAGATCAGCGCGCCGTACTTCGACGGATGCAGCGTGCTCAGGTGCTTCAGCAACGCGTCGAATTCGTCGAGGGTGGAGCCCGGTGTGCCCGCAGCCCGCTCGGCCAGCACCTCCGGCGCGGTGGGATCCGGCGCGGGGGGCAGATCACGATGGCGGTAGTCCGGCCCGTCGACGCGCACCGCCTCGAAGATCGCGCCCAGCTTCTTGATCTCGCGCAGGAAATCCTGTGCGGCGAAGCGTCCTTCGCCGAGCTGGCCGGGCAAGGTATTGGACGTGGCGGCGATCGAGACGCCGGCCGCGGACAGTTCGGTCAGCAGCCGGGACACCAGCATCGTGTCGCCCGGGTCGTCGAGTTCGAACTCGTCGATGCACAGCACGCTGTTGCCCGAGAGCCGCTCGAGGGCGTTGGCGAAACCGAGGGCGCCCACCAGGTTGGTCAGCTCGCCGAACGTGCCGAACGACTTGGGTGCGGGCGAGCTGTGGAAGATCGAGGCCAGCAGGTGGGTCTTGCCGACGCCGAACCCACCGTCCAGATACAGGCCGGCACCGCTGACCTGCTTCTTCTTGCCGAAGAAGCTCTTCTTGTTGACGGCCTTGCTGATCTTGGCGACCTGCCCGGCGAACTCCTCGGCCTTGGCGACCGCGGCCGCCTGGCTGGGTTCTTTCGGATCGGGGATGTAGGAGGCGAAGCTCACCTCGTCGAACATCGGCGGGGGCACCATCTGGGCGACGAGCTGATCGGCCGGGACCTCCGGGTGACGATCGACGAGGCGTTCTTGCATGGACGAAGCCTAGAGACGTGGTGTGATCTGGTCTCATGCAGCGTAGCCACAATGCGATCCAGCTCACAGGGCTCAGCCCCGAAGACCTCGCGCAGTTGTACGCGTTCCCCGCCGGACTCGACGTGCCTTGGGTGCGCGCCAATTTCGTCTCCAGTATCGATGGCGCGGCCACCAGCGGGAACCTGACCGAAGGGCTGGGCACCCCAGCCGACCGCACGGTGTTCATGCTGTTGCGGGAACTGGCGGAGGTGATCGTGGTCGGCGCGGGCACGGCGCGCGCGGAGAACTACGGCGGTGCGCGCACCGACCCGGCCCGCAGGCGCGCGTTCCACGAGCGCGGCATCGGCGGGCATCCCGACGGCGCACCGCCGCCGATCGCGGTGGTCACGGCGAGCGCGGCGATCGAACCCGGCGCGCGCCTGCTCACCGATACCCAGGTGCCGCCGTTGATCATCACGACGGCCACCGCTCCCGCCGACCGTAAACAGCGACTGGCCGACGCGGGCGCCGAGGTGATCGAAGCGGGTGACATCGCGGTGACCCCCAGCGGCCTGCTGCGCGCGCTCGCCGATCGCGGCCTGCTGCGCGTGCTGACCGAGGGCGGCCCGCACCTGTTCGGCGAACTACTGGAGGCCGACGTGGTGGACGAGCTCTGCCTGACCACCGCACCACTGCTGGCCGGTGGCGCCGCACGGCGAATCTCGCTGTCCGCGCACGAGTTCCGCCTCCGCATGACCCGCGCGCACGTCCTACTGGACGACGACGGCACGATGCTCACCCGATGGGCCCGTCGATGAAAGAACCGCCCGAACCTGGCAGGCTGTAGCAATGCGCTGGACTCGGGCCGCCGTGCTTGCCGCCACTCTCTCGATCGTGACCGCCGGTTGCGGCGCGGGACCGTCGGATCGTCCCGGCGTCGCGGTGCAGCGCCCGCCCGTGGCGGGCACCGCGACGACCTCCGCCGCGCCCGCCGCGCCGCCGAACGCCGAACTGCCCAAGACCGACCTCAGCTGGCGGGAGTGCACGCAGCCGACCCTGGACCAGCTCGGGCTCGGCCCCGCCCCGGCTGGGCTCGTGCTCGACTGCGCCGAGTACTCAACCCCGATCGACTCGACCGGCGCCGTGCTGGGCAACTTCCGCGCAGGCGCGATGCGCGCCCGCCTGCCGCAGACACCGACCGATGCGCCGCCGCTGGTGCTCACCTCCGGTTCGGATCGTTCCTCGTCGGCCACCTTGGCCGGATTGGCCGCGGGCCCCGCCTCCGCGCTGCTGGCCGCACGCCCGATCGTCGCGGTGGACCGGCGCGGCATCGGCACCTCACAGCCGATCGACTGCCTGCCGTCCGAGATCCGCCAAGGCCTGGCCGACAATGCCCAGTCCGGTCCCGGTGCGGGCGACCCGGTGGCGCGGATGGTCAAGCTGAGCCAGGACGGCACCATCGCCTGCCGCGACTTCCTGCAGCCCTACGAGGGAACCTTCGACGCGCCGCACGCCGCCGACGACATCGAGCAGTTGCGCAGGCAGTGGCAGGTCGAGCACATCACGCTGCTCGGCACGGGCAACGGCGCGAAGGTCGCGCTCAGTTACGCCCGCAAATACGGCGACCACCTCGCCCGGTTGGTGCTCGACTCCCCCGAGCCGGTCGGCACGGACGCCGTCACCCGCGCCGAGCAGACCGTGCAGGGGGCCGAGGCGGCGCTGACGGCGTTCGCCCAGCGCTGCGTCGGACTCACCTGCTCGCTCGGCGCCGACCCACGCGCCGCGGTCACCGATCTGGTGAACCGGGCCGGGACCGGCGGGCTCGGCGATATTTCGGCGAACGCGTTGCTGACCGCGTTGTCGGGCTTCCTCGGCAACCCGCGGGCCGACCAGGTCAACCGGGTCGCCGAACTGTCCGACGCCCTCGCCGCGGCGGGACGCGGCGACCGTGGGCCACTGAGCAACCTGATCACGCGCGAAGCCACGGCCACCGAGAGCGACGGCCAGTTCGTCAACCGGTGCACCGATACCCAGCTGCCGCCCACGCCGGACAAAGCCACCGAACTGTCGAACACGTGGGCGGGCAAGTACCCTGTCTTCGGCAAAGCGGCGGCCATCGCGCTGATGGGGTGCGCGGCTTGGCCGGTGGCGACCGCACCCCCGCTGCCGGAGAAGCTGGGTATCCCCGTGCTCGTGCTCGGCGGGGTCGCCGATCCGGTGGTCGGCAACGCCGGTCAGTCGTCGGTGACCGGCGCACTCGGTTCGGCGGGCGCTCGTTCCGCGGCGCTGTCCTGGCAGGGCTTCGGCCATCCGGTGGCCACGCACTCCGGGTGCGCGCAGCGGGCGGTGCTGGACTATCTGAAGGACGGCAAACTTCCCGCCGACGGCACCGCCTGCCCCGCCTGAGCCCGGCGCAGGGGAGCCGCCGGAGCGGCGCGTCAGGCAGGTCCCGGCAACCACCGGTAACCGATCCGGTGTACCGTGCCCCAGTGTTCCTTCGACAGCTCGAGCCCCGCACTGCTCGCACCACCGCCGAGGTGATCAAGTTCGCACTCTGGCCGCTGGCGGTCATGACGGTGCTGAACCGGGTCTTCATCAAGGCTGTCAACGGCTTCATCACCGACGACTACAAGCCGGTCTACCAGGCGTCCCTCGACTTCCTCAACGGGCGCCCGGTGTACACCGCGAACTTCGACTCGGTGGACCCGCACTATTTGTACCCGCCCAGCGGCACCCTGCTGATCGCGCCGATCGCGGCCATCGACTACGAGAAGTCACGGTGGCTGTTCATCGCCCTGAACGCGATCGCGATCCTCGTCGCGTGGTACCTGCTGCTGCGGCTGTTCCGGTACACGCTGAACTCGGTCGCCGCGCCCGCGCTGCTGCTGGCGATGTTCACGTCCGAGACCGTGATCAACACGCTGGTGTTCACCAACGTCAACGGCTGCGTGCTGCTGGCGGAGCTGATCTTCATCCACTTACTGCTGAAACGGCGGGACCTCTGGGCAGGCGCCGCGCTAGGACTGAGTATCGCGGTCAAACCGACGCTGGCCCCCTTGCTGTTGATCGCGCTGGTGCGCGGGCAATGGAAGGTGTTCGTGACCGCGCTCGGCGTGCCGCTGGGGCTGACGGCGATCGCCTGGCCGCTGTCGAAGGACCCGGAGAAGTTCCTCACGCGCACCGCGCCCTACATCTTCGAATCCCGCGACTACTTCAACAGCGCGATCGTCGGCAACGGCGAGTACTACGGCCTGCCGCCGTGGCTGACCTGGGGCATGCGCGTGGTGCTCGGCGTGCTCGTGCTGATCTCGCTGTGGCTGCTGTACCGCTACTACCGCGAGGACGAACTGTTCTTCGTCTGCACCTCCTCCGGCGTGCTGCTGACGGCCTCGTTCCTGCTCAGCTCGCTGGGGCAGATGTACTACTCGATGATGCTGTTCCCGTTCCTGATGACGGTGGTGCTGCGCAATTCGGTGCTGCGCAACTGGCCGGCCTGGTTGGCGATCTTCGGGTTCATGAGCTACGACAAGTGGCTGTCGGACCGCTGGCAGCACATCGGTCGCAACCTGGAGTACCTGCGCATCACCTTCGGCTGGGGGCTGCTGCTGATCGTCGTGTTCTGCGTGCTCGGCGAGCGCTATCTGGCCGCCCGGCGCGAAGGCCGGCTGCCGTTCGGGCTCGACCCCGCATGGATGAAGTCCGCGCCGGACTCCCGCGACGCCGCACCCCGACCGCACGCCCCGGCGAGCGAACCCGCTTTCGCTACGGAGACTTCCCGGCCACACAACGGTGCGGCACCCTTGGAGCAGAATCGTATTAGCGTGGAGCCATGAGTTTCGAAGCCGAGACCTCCCTGCCCGCGCCGCGCATCCAGCTCTCGCCGCAGGAATGGCGGTCGAAGCTGGACCCCGAGGAATACGCGGTGCTGCGCGAGGCTGCCACCGAGCGGCCGTTCACCGGCGCATACACCGACACCGCAACCGAAGGCGTCTACGTGTGCCGGGCCTGCGACGCCGAACTGTTCCGCAGCGCCGAGAAATTCGACTCGCACTGCGGCTGGCCCTCCTTCTTCGATCCTGCCGCGTCCGACGCGGTGATTCTCCGGCCGGACGACACGCTCGGTATGCACCGGGTCGAAGTGCTGTGCGCGAATTGCCACAGCCACCTCGGCCACGTGTTCGAGGGCGAGGGATACGACACGCCCACCGACAAGCGCTACTGCATCAACTCCATCGCCCTGCGGCTGCACCCCTCGGACAGCGCAGCGGAGTAACAGCCCGACGCTCACCGGCAGCGTACGGAAGTTCCAGCGCACGGCGCATGCCCCGAAAACTCTGGGCAAGCGGCCTCGGGGGCAACAAGCCCTCCCTGCCGCGATGGCGCGCGAGACTCAGCGCGTCAGCCGCCGACCAGGTGGAAGCCGGTCGGGCGAGTCGGCTAGCCGAGCCGGGCGAACCGATCTACCGCGCCCGGAGTTCGCGCCGACATCGGCGGCCGCAATCGCCGGCCCTTCGACCGGCAATCGAGCGCGACGAGAGGAATGCCCAGTGAATCAGGGCAGGGCGGCGATCAGTTTCTCGATCTCCACGCGGGGGCCGGTGAAGAACGGGATCTCTTCGCGCACGTGCTTGCGGGCGTCGGTGGCCCGCAGATCACGCATCAGGTCGACGATGCGGTGCAGTTCGGGCGCCTCGAAGGCCAGGATCCACTCGTAGTCGCCGAGCGCGAACGAGCTGACGGTGTTGGCGCGCACGTCCGGATATCCCCGCGCGGCCTTGCCGTGTTCGGCCAGCATCCGGCGGCGCTCCTCGTCGGGCAGCAGGTACCACTCGTAGGACCGCACGAACGGGTACACGCAGATGTAGGCGCCTGGGTCCTCACCGGCCAGGAACGCCGGGATGTGGCTCTTGTTGAACTCGGCCGGACGGTGCAGCGCCGCATTGCTCCAAACCGGCGCGCTGGCCCGGCCGAGTTCGGTGGTGCGGCGGAAATCGGCGTAGGCCGCCTGCAGGTCCTCGACGCGTTCGGCGTGCGTCCAGATCATGAAATCGGCGTCGGCGCGCATCCCCGCCACGTCGTAGATGCCGCGCACCACGACGTCGCGATCGGCGAGACCGTCGAAGAACGCCTTGGCTTCCTTGGTCGCGGCGTCCCGGTCCTCGCCCAGCACTCCGGGCTGTACCTGGAAGACCGAGAACATCAGGTAGCGGATGGTGGAGTTGAGAGCCTCATAGTCGAGTCGCGCCATAGCACCATCGTGCCACTCGCCCGGCGCCAGGTGATCCGCCGGGCAGGCACCGGAACGCAGGCGCGCACTCGCGAGGTCGCGGCGCTCGGCTGAGCGCATGCGACTTCAGGCGAATTCCCGGGAACGCCGACCCTCGGCGTGGGATCGGGCAGCGATCACGGAGTTTCGGCGCGCGATGGATTCGGTGCCGTCTGTGGCCGCACCGGGCCGTGAGTATTCGTCCGGGGCAGCGGCCGAAGTAGCTCAGCGCACGGTGTTCGCGCCGACTCGCGCGACGATCCGGCTCGCCGCGGCCGCGCCGGAGGCGACGCACGCGGGTACGCCGACGCCGTGCAGGTACGCACCGGCCACGGCCAAGCCGTCGAGCGTCGCGACCTCGGCTTCGACGGCCGCGATGCGGGCGGGATGGCCGGGCGCGTACTGGGCGAGCCCGCCCGGCCAGCGCTGCACGACCGCCGCGACCGGCTCGATGGCGACTCCGGTGACCGTGGCCAGGTCCTCGGTGGCGGCGGCGACGAGTTCGGAATCGGGCCACGACAGCGGGGAGTCGTCCCCGAACTTGCCGAAGGAGACTCGGACGAGGGCTGTCGCGCGCTGCGCGAGATGCGTCCATTTGCGGCTGGAGAGGGTGAACGCTTTGGCGCGCAGCGGCTCTCCGGTGGCCACCAAGATGCCGGAGTTGCGCGGCAAGGCGGTCTCGCGTGGCAGTGCCAACGCGACAACGACCGACGAGGACAGTTCGACGCCGGCCAGTTCCGCCGCCGCGGCGGGGGCGACGGCCTTCAGCAGCCGTGCGGTCACCGGCGCCGGGGTGGCGAGCACTACCGCGTCGACCGCGCCGATCGGGTCGACCACCCAGCCACGCAGCCCCTTGGCCAGGCGGGTGCCCGGTGTCGCGGTGACGAATCTGGCACCGGAGCGTTCGGCGAGTGCCTCGAGCAGCACCCGGTAGCCATCGCGGATTCCGCCGAAGACCGGCGCGTTCGACGGCGGCGGCAACGCGGCCCCGACGGCGGCGGTGAGGCTGGGCGCACCGTTGTCCAGCGCCGCGGCCAGCGTGGGCAGCGCGGCGCGGACACCGATGGAACGGGAACTGCCCGCGTACACGCCGCCGAGCAGCGGATCCACGCTGCGCTCGGCGACCTGCGCGCCGAACCGGTCGGCGACCAGGCGGTAGACGTCGACGTCGGAACCGGGCTCCCAGGTCAGCGGCCGGCCGGGCTCGGCGGCGATCCGGGCCAGCGTGGCCTCGTCGACCAGTCCGCGCATCGACTCGGCATTCGCCGGGACACCCATCAGGGTGCCTTCCGGCATCGGATGCGCCGATCCGGACGACCACACCAGCGGCCGCAGCCCGGCGGGGGTCACCAGCTGCGACTCGAGCCCCAGCTCACCGAGCAGCGCGGGCACTTCCGGCCGCCGCCCGACGAACGCTTCGGCTCCGAGATCCAGTGGCTCCCCGGCCAGTTCACCGGTGTAGAGGATGCCGCCGACCCGCTCCGCCCGATCGAGCACGAGCACGTCGGCTTCCGGTCCGAGCGCGGTCCGCAACCGATACGCGGCCACCAGCCCGCTGATGCCGCCGCCGACCACCGCGATACGCATGCTTCGACCGTATCGTGTGCCGCGACCGCGACCATCGAACGGCCCACGATGACGTGGGCCACATTCGCGCCGCTCTACAGTTCGTGGACGAGTTCCACCAGGGCGGTCAGCACGCCCGGATCGGTCTCCGGGAGCACCCCGTGGCCGAGGTTGAAGATGTGCCCGGTCGCGCCGAGCGTGATCGCCTCGTCCGCTTCGCGCGCGATCCGCCTGGCCTGCGCCTCGACCGCCTCGGGCCCGGCGAACAGCACGGCGGGATCGAGATTGCCCTGCAACGCTTTTCCGGGCCCGACGCGGCGGACGGCATCGGTCAGCGGCACCCGCCAGTCGACGCCGACCACGTCGGCGCCCGCCTCACCCATGGCGCCGAGCAGCTCGCCGGTGCCCACACCGAAGTGGATCCGCGGCACCCCGGCGTCGGCGATCTCGGCGAACACCCGCTCCGAATGCGGAAGCACGAAATTGCGGTAGTCGGCCAGTGAGAGCGCGCCCGCCCAGGAGTCGAACAGCTGTACCGCGTCGACGCCCGCCGCCAGCTGGGCCTGCAGGAACGCGATCGTGATGTCGGTGAGCACGCCGAGCAGCGCGTGCCAGGTCTGCGGGTCGGCGTACATCATCGCTTTGGTGCG
Source organism: Nocardia abscessus (assembly GCF_015477775.1). Classification (GTDB taxonomy): domain Bacteria; phylum Actinomycetota; class Actinomycetes; order Mycobacteriales; family Mycobacteriaceae; genus Nocardia; species Nocardia abscessus_A. The sequence continues at coordinate 403,899 of NZ_JADLQO010000002.1, forward strand.
CTCGTGGTTCTTGCTCGGACCGCCCTCCACCAGGTAGGAGGCGAGGGTGAACGGCGCCCCCGCGAACCCGATCAGCGGCGTCTCCCCCAGCGCGTCGAGCAGCAGGCGCACACCGTCGGTGACCGCCCCGACTTCTTCGGGCCGCAACCGGGGCAGTGCGCGCACGTCGTCGACGGTCCGCACCGGCGCGGCGACCACCGGCCCCACGCCCGGCACGATGTCCAGATCGATTCCGGCCGCTTTGAGCGGAACGACGATGTCGGAGAACAGGATTGCGGCGTCGACCCGGTGCCTGCGGATCGGCTGCAGGGTGATCTCGCACACCAGCTCCGGATCGAAGCAGGACTCGAGCATCCCGACGCCCGCCCGCACCTCGCGGTATTCGGGCAGCGAGCGTCCGGCCTGGCGCATGAACCACACCGGACGCCTGCTGGGCGTCGCGCCGGTAGCGGCGGCCAGGAACGGGGCATCGGTCAACCGGCGGCGGGTATGAGTGCTCATCACGGCTATCGTATGCGGGCCCGCTCGCAGGGGCGGACGCGGAGGCGGCAGAGATGACCGCACAGTCGCCGCATCGCCTGTAGCGGCGCGCCTCCGACTGCGCCGGGTGCACAAGGTCTACCGTCAGCATTCGTGACACCGCTCGACTTCCGCGACGGCGCCGCACCGACCGAAGGACCTCATGGCGAGCCAGCTCAGTTTCGCGCCGCGGTCGAGGCGATGGGCACCGCTACCGTGCACCCTCGGATCGAGCTCGCGCCCATCCGGCCACCGCAACGACTCGCACCGTACTCCTACGCCATCGGCGCGGAGGTCGCACATCCGGAAACCCCTGTGGTACCGGCAGATTCCGAAGGCGACGCGTTCGGCAGGCTGATCCTGCTGCACGACCCGGACGGCGACGACACCTGGCACGGCACCCTACGTCTGGTCGCCTACATCCAGGCCGACATCGACGCCGCGCTCGCCACCGACCCCCTGCTGCCCGAGGTGGCGTGGAGCTGGCTGGTGGACGCGCTGGAGTCGCGGACCGAACCGTTCACCGCGCTCGGCGGCACGGTGACCTCGACCAGCTCGGTGCGCTACGGGGATATCGCCGGTCCACCGCGCGCCCACCAGCTGGAGCTACGCGCCTCGTGGACGCCCGTCACCACCGATCTGCGCCCGCACCTCGAGGCGTTCTGCGAGGTGCTGGCCTACGCGGCGGGGCTGCCACCGGCCGGGGTGACCCAACTGCAGGTGCCACCCGGGCTGTCCGGCGATCACCCCTGAGCACGTCCCCGGCATGACGTGACCTGCGCCGGAACAGCGGTTGCCCGGTCCGGCGGCCTGTCGCACCCGATCCGCCGACACACTTATGCGGTGATAGGACGGCGGCGCCGTGGAGTCGGCACGTAAAGTTCATCACCATGTCCGTACCAGACGAATCCGAAGCCTCGGCCGCGACGCCCCTGCTCGCGCCGGTGGAGGGCGTGCCACCGGTACTGGACACCGCCGCCGAGATCAGCGCGGCCGCCGCCCGGCTGATCGCGGGCACCGGTCCGCTGGCCGTGGACGCCGAGCGCGCCTCCGGATTCCGCTACTCGGCGCGCGCGTACCTGATCCAATTGCGCCGCGCGGGCGCGGGCACGTTCCTCATCGATCCCATTCCGGTCACCGACGCCCTCGCCCCACTGGCCGAGGCGATCAACGGACTCGAATGGGTCCTGCACTCCGCGGACCAGGACCTGCCCGGTCTGGCCGAGCTCGGTTTGCGTCCGGCCCGGCTGTTCGACACCGAATTGGGCGGGCGCCTGGCGGGTTTCGAACGCGTCGGGCTGGCCGCGATGGTGGAGCGGCTGCTGGGCCGTGCGCTGCGCAAGGGGCACGGGGCAGCCGACTGGTCCACTCGGCCGCTGCCCGCCGACTGGTTGAATTACGCCGCCCTGGACGTGGAGTTGTTGCTGGAACTGCGCGACTCCGTGGCCGACGCTCTCGATGAGCAGGGTAAATCGGATTGGGCCGCACAGGAATTCGAGCACATTCGCACCCTGGATCCGCCCGCGCCGAAGGCCGAGCGCTGGCGGCGCACCTCGGGCATCCATACGCTGCGCCGCACCAGGCAACTCGCGGTGGTGCGCGAGCTGTGGACCACCCGGGACGCGCTGGCCCGCGCCCGTGACGTGGCGCCCGCCCGCATCCTTCCCGACGCCGCGATCATCGCCGCGGCGACCTCGGAACCGAAGTCCATCGCGCAATTGCGCACCCTGCCGGTGTTCGGCGGTCCGCGGCAGCGCCGGTACTCCCGCGAATGGCTCGCGGCGATCGAGCGCGGCCGCACGTTGCCGGACAGCGAGCTGCCGCCGCTCACCCAGCCGTTCGACGGTCCGCCGCCGGTCAACCGCTGGGAGCGCCGCGACCCGGCCGCGGCGGCCCGCCTGACCAGGGCGCGAGCCGCCATGGGCGAGCTGTCGGCCGAGCACTCGATCCCGGTGGAGAATTTGCTCGCGCCGGACCTGGTCCGCCGCCTGTGCTGGGACGGGCTGCCCGACTACGACGTGGCCGAACCCTCCGCGGTCGACGGGTTCCTGAAGTCGGGGGGCGCCCGGCCCTGGCAACGGGAACTCGCGGTACCGCGGCTGGCCGTGGCGCTGCGGCCGGCGGACTAGTACCCGGTCCGGCGGTTCGGCCGCGGCGTCAGCGGGCGGCCAGCCATCCGCTGATCCGCCGGGCGATGTCGGGGCCGGTGAGGCCGAGTTCGGTGTGCACCTCGCCGCGCGAGGCATGCTCCAGGAACTGTTGCGGCACACCGAGATCGCGGGTGGGGACGTCCAGCCCGGAGTTGCGCAGGCGAGCCGACACCGTCGAGCCGATGCCGCCGTGCAACCCACCGTCTTCGAGCGTGACGACGAGCCGGTAGTTCTCCGCGAGCTTCAGCAGGGTGTCGGAGACCGGCAGGACCCAGCGCGGGTCGATGACGGTGACCGAAATACCTTCGGAATCCAGCAGATTCGCCGCCTCCATGGCCGCACCCGCGAACGATCCCACCGCGACGAGCAGGACATCGCCGTGCACCGCCTGCACCGAGCCGCCCTCCGGCTCGGCCATCCGCAGCACATCGATGCCGTCCAGCCGTTCGACCGCGGAGATGTCCTCGGCGACACTGCCTTTCGGGAAACGCAGCGCGGTGGGCCCGTCGTTGACGGCCAACGCCTCGGCCAGCTCCTCCCGCAGGGTCGCGGCGTCGCGCGGAGCGGCCACCCGGATGCCGGGGATGATCCCGAGGACCGACAGATCCCACATTCCGTTGTGGCTGGCGCCGTCGGAGCCGGTGATGCCCGCACGGTCCAGCACCACGGTGACCGGTTGCTTCAGCAGCGCCACGTCCATCAGCAACTGGTCGAAAGCCCGGTTGAGGAACGTGGAGTAGATCGCCACCACCGGATGCATGCCGCCGAGCGCGAGCCCCGCCGCCGAGGCCATGGCGTGCTGTTCGGCGATGCCGACGTCGAACATCCGGTCGGGGAAACGCTCCCCGAACGCGGCCAGCCCGGTCGGGCCCGGCATCGCCGCGGTGATGGCGACGATGTCGGCGCGGCGCTCGGCGTGCGCGATCAGCTCTTCGGAGAACACCGACGTCCAGCCGCGCGCCTTCGGACCGCCGACGGGGACGCCGGTCAGCGGATCGATGGGGTCGCAGGCGTGCATCTGGTCGGCGACGTGATTCTCGGCAGGCGCGTAGCCGCGACCCTTCTGCGTCACCGCGTGCACCACGACGGGGCCGCCGAACTCCTTGGCTCGGCGCAGCGCCGCCTCCAAGGCGACCACGTCGTGGCCGTCCACCGGCCCGACGTACTTGAGGCCGAGGTCGCTGAACAGCTCCTGCGGGCTGACCGCATCTTTGATGCCCGCCTTCACCGCGTGCACCATCGAGTACGCCGACTCGCCCACCCGAGGGATGCTCTTCAAGATGCGCTTGCCCGCGTCCAGCGCGTGCTCGTAGGCGGGCTGGGTGCGCAGCGCCGTGAGCCGCTCGGCCAGGCCGCCGATGGTGGGCGCGTAGGAGCGGCCGTTGTCGTTGACCACGACGACCACCGGGCGGTCCGGGGCGGCGGCGATGTTGTTGAGCGCCTCCCAGCACATGCCGCCGGTGAGCGCACCGTCGCCGACGACCGCGACCACGTGCCGGTCCTGCCCGCTCAGCGCGAACGCCTTCGCCAGGCCGTCCGCGTAGGACAGCGCCGCCGAGGCGTGCGAGGACTCCACCCAGTCGTGGGCGCTCTCGGCGCGGCTCGGGTAGCCGGACAGGCCGCCCTGCTTGCGCAGCGAGTCGAACTGGTCCTTGCGCCCGGTCAGGATCTTGTGCACGTAGGCCTGGTGCCCGGTGTCGAAGATCAACGGGTCGGCCGGCGAGTCGAAGATCCGGTGTAGCGCGATGGTGAGCTCGACCACACCGAGGTTGGGGCCGAGGTGCCCACCGGTCGCGGCGACTTTGCGCACCAGGAACTCGCGGATCTCCTCCGCCAGCTCGCGCACTTGCGGCACGGTCAGCCGGCGCAGATCATCGGGCGTGTCGACCCGGGAAAGCACTCCCACCTGAACTAGCTCCCTCCGGATAGCGCATCTGATCCAGATCAGTCTACGGAGCGGCGGCCGACGCTCCCGCACGAGAACGGTCACACCGACCGACTGGAGGTCGGAATGTGAGCCTCGACATACGGTACCCGGCCTAGAGTGACAGGGTGGGCCGGCCCGAGCAAGTGGTCTCGCGGACAATCGAACCCGGCGTCGTCGCTCGGATCGTCGACGACGTCCACCAGCGGTGCCGGGGTGACAGTTCCGGAACCCCGGCCGATTACATTCCCGAACTGGCTGCGGTACAACCGGATTCGTTCGCCGTCTGCCTGGCCACCGTCGACGGCCGGATCTACGGTGCGGGCGATGTCGCGACCGGATTCACCATCCAGTCCATCTCCAAGCCGTTCACCTACGCCCTCGCGCTGGCCGACCGTGGACCCGACGCGGTCGCCGAGCGCATCGACGTCGAGCCGTCCGGGGAGCCGTTCAACGAGATCAGCCTGGATCCGGTGACCGCGCGACCGCGCAACCCGATGATCAACGCGGGAGCCATCGCCGCCGCCTCGCTGATCGCAGGCCGCGACCCCGCCGATCGCTTCGAGCGGGTCCGGCGCTACTACTCGCGTTTCGCCGGACGGGAGTTGAGCGTGAACGACGCGGTCTACGCCTCCGAGGCGCGCACCGGATACCGCAATCGCGCCATCGGCTACATGCTGCGCTCGTTCGGCATCCTCGATACCGACCCCGACGAGGCGGTCGATCGATATTTCCGGCAGTGCTCGATCACCGTCACCTGCCGCGATCTGGCCCTGATGGCCGCGACGCTGGCGAACAACGGGCGCAATCCGGCGACCGGGGAGCAAGCCGCCTCGGCCTGGTCGACCGAGCAGGTCCTCAGTGTCATGACCACTTGCGGCATGTACAACGCGGCGGGCGACTGGGTGACCACCGTCGGGCTGCCCGCCAAGAGCGGCGTCGGTGGCGGGATCGTGGCTGTGCTGCCAGGGCAGATCGGGATCGCCGTGTACTCCCCGCGCTTGGACCGGCACGGCAACAGCGTCCGCGGTGTGGCCGCATGCCGCGAGTTGTCGCGGCAGCTCGAGCTGCACTTTCTGCACGTGACGCGGGCCGCGCGGGCCGCCATCCGCGCCGCCTACTCGGTGGCCGAGGTGCCGTCCCGACTGCGCCGCCCGACCGAGGAGATCGCCGCGCTGGCCGCGCACGGGCACCGGGCGCGGATCTACGAACTGCACGGCGACCTGTTGTTCGCGGGTGCGGAGCGCACCGTGCGGACCATCGAAGAGCAGGCGGGCGAACTGGAAGCGCTGGCGATCGATGTGCGCCGGGTCGGCGAGGTGAGCGCGGTCGCGGTGCGGATGATCGATGATCTGCGACACGAATTGTTCTCGATGGGTGTCCGGGTGGCGCTGGTCGACCCGGACGGGCGGCTCGGGCACCCGGCCTCCCGGATCGATCCGGACGATCCCAGCGGCCGGGTGTTCGTCGATCGCGACACCGCGACCGAATGGTGCGAAGACATCGTGCTGGCCCACCACCGCCCCGCCGACGAGCCGCCGCGCGCCGCGATCACCGCGGCGAATCACCCCGCGCTCGCCGGACTCGCCGCGAGCGACCGCTTCGGTCTGGCACAGCAGTTCCAGGTGTGCGCCTTCGCTCGCGGCGCCGTGATCGCCGAACGCGGCAGTGCGCGCTCGGGGCTCTATCTGATTCTCGAGGGACGAGTGCGCCTGGCCTTCGAGGGAACCGACGGCCGCACGCATCGGCTGCTCAGCCTGTCGGCCGGAATGTCGTTCGGAGAGATTCCGATGCTGGTCGGCACGCCGTTCGGGAACGAGGTGCGGGCGGAGACCGGCGTACGGGTCGCGGTGCTGAGCCCGGAACGGTTCGACCGGCTCACCGCGCAGGCGCCCGAGAGGAAGCTCGCGCTGCTCGAACAGCTGGCCGCCGAGGCCTTCGCTCAGATCGACGCGGCCGTGCGGGCGATCGCGGCCCGCGGCGGCGACTACTGAAGGCGACTGCCGGAACGGGCACGATGGTGCGGTACGGATCGACAGCGATCGACGAGGAGAGTCCGTTGAGCAAGAAGAACGATTCCCGTGCGGGCACCGTCACGACCTACGGGCACGGCACCGCCCGCGCCACTCCGGACCTGATGCGGGTGACGATCTCCGTCGAGTCGCGGGCGAGCAAGGTCGCGCTCGCCTACAGCCAGGCCGGTGCGCGCGTCGCCGCGGTCGCGCGGTCGCTGCGATCCGACGGCGTCGACGGCGCGGACATCGCCACCAGCGGACTGTCGGTACAGACCGAAACGGTGTGGACCGAGGGCCAGGGCAACCGCATCACGGGATATCTCGCCACCACGTCGCTGACGGTCGCGCTGCGCGACATCGGCGAGGATGCCGATCCCGCGCCGGGTACCGTCATCGCCAATTGCGTCGATGCGGGCGGCGACGACGTCCGTCTCGGCGGTCTCGTCCTCACCTTCGCCGATCAGGAGTCCTTGCTCACCCGGGCCCGCGATGCCGCATGGGAGAACGCCATGGCCAAGGCCGAGCAGTACGCGCGGCGCGCGGAACGCTCGCTCGGCAAGGTCGTGGAGATCACCGAGAACACCGCCGCCGCGCCGCCCGTCCCACGCGCGCAGTCCATGTCCGCTCCGATGGAGGCCTACCGCGCCGCCGCCATCCCGGTCGAACTGGGCGAGAGCGAGATCTCCGCGGGCATCCGCATCACCTGGCAGTTGGACTGAGGACCGGTCGTCCCGGTGCGGCAGCCCGCGGCGACCGTACGCCGGGTGCCCGAAGTACGCCGGTCCACCGAGGTACGCCGGTCCACCGGGTATCAGTCGGCCAGGAACTCCACCCGGTTGCTCACCGCGTCGTGAGTGTGGAAACCGCGCTGCCGGTCCTCCGCACCTGCGGGCCAACACAATTGACGTGATGGATCACCGTTTCATCATGCCGCGACGCCTCACGACCCGTGGCCGAGCCCTCGCACCAGCAGGCTGACCGTGTCCGCTCCGGCATGACGATCCTTCGAGATCTCCTGATACTCCGGCGATTCGGACCACGCGCGGAAGGACGGCTCGTCCGGGAAGGACATCAGCACCACCTTCTCGCGGTCGGTGACGCCTTCGACGGTCTGCGGGGCTTCGTCGGCGGCCAGCAGTGTGCCGGAGTACCGGAGGAAGATGTCCAGGAATCGTGCCTGGTAGCGATCGTAGGCGCCGCGATCGGTGAACTTCAGTTGTGCAATTACATACACGGTCATGTCAGTGACTCTAATTGGACGTCCGCGCGAATTCGCCGCCACTGCGGGCCGGGCTGCCTATATTGAGGTCGCCACCGATCGGAGGTCGTATGTCGTTCGTGCTCATCGACACGCCGCGGCCGCATGTCGCCCTGCTGACGCTCAACCGGCCCGAACGGATGAACGCGATGGCGTTCGACGTGATGATCCCGCTGCGCGAGGCGCTCGAGCAGGTGCGCGCCGACAACGACATCCGCGTCGTCGTGCTCACCGGCGCGGGACCAGGTTTCTGCTCCGGCGCCGACCTGACCAGCGCGGGAAAGGTGCCGAACGTCGACGGGCTGACCGTCGCCAGCGTCGCGCGACGCTCGATGGATCTGCTCAACGACGTGATGATCACGCTGCGTCGGATGCACCAGCCGGTGATCGCCGCGGTCAACGGCGCGGCCATCGGCGGCGGGTTCTGCCTGGCCGTCGGCGCCGATATCCGGATCGCCGCCGCGGACGCGTATTTCCGCGCCGCAGGCATCAACAACGGGCTCACCTCCGCCGAACTCGGCATCAGCTATCTGCTGCCGCGGGCCGTCGGCGCGTCCAGGGCCTTCGAGATCATGCTGTCCGGTCGCGACGTGGACGCGGCCGAAGCCGAACGCATCGGCCTGGTCTCCCGCACGGTCGCGGCGGCCGAACTGCTGGACACCTGCTACGACCTGGCCGAACGCATCATCGGCTTCAGCCGGGTGGGCACCGAGCTCACCAAGCGCATGCTGTGGAGCGGCATCGAGGCGGGCGGATTCGAATCGCACATGCAGCACGAGGGCATGGCCCAGCTCTACGTCCGCCTCACCACCGGCAATTTCGACGAAGCGATCCGCGCCCGCCGCGACCGCAGGCCGCCGGTCTACGAGGACTGATCGCTCAACGCTCCAGCAGGGCGAGGCATTCGACGTGGTGCGTCGCGGGGAACGCGTCGAAGGCGCGCAGGTCGGCGAGCCGGTAGCCCGCGGCCTGATACAGGCCGAGATCGCGGGCGAACGCGGCGGGATCGCAGCCGACGTGGATGATCCGGGTCGGCCCGCCCGCGGTGACCGCACCGACCACCTCCTTGCCCGCGCCCGCGCGCGGCGGATCGAGCACGACGACGTCCGGGGCGGCCGCGCCGACGTGCTCGAGCACCCAGCGCTCAACCCGCTGGGTGCGCAGCTGGACCCACGGCAGATCGCGCAGCGCGGCGGCGCCGTCGGCCACCGCGGACCGGGCGGATTCCACCGCGAGCACCGCACCGGTGCGCCCGGCCTGCTCGGCGAGGCGCGCCGCGAAGACCCCCGCACCGCTGTAGAGGTCCCAGGCCCGGCCGCCGGGCCCGAGACCGGACCACTCCGCGACCAGGTCCGAATAACATTGCGCCGCACCGTGATGCGCCTGCCAGAAGCCCGTCGCCGCGACCTCCCACCGGCGGCCGGCCACGTACTCGGCCGCGCGTCCGGTGCCCTCGAACACCCACTCGTCGCGCGCCGCGTGCGCCGCGGCACGGCGCGCCGAGGCGTCGCGCCTTTCGTCACGCCGAGTGAACTCCCCCGCGGTCCACTCCCCACCGCGCCGATCGCCGCCGCCGCCGTGCCGTCCGCCGCGGCTATCACGGCTGTGCGGCCGTTCGCGGCGGCCGCTTCCGGCCCGCCGGTCCCGGCCACCCGGCTCGGAGCGCCGCCCACTCCCGCCCGGCCCGCGCCGATCCGCGCCGCGGCTGCCCGGCTCGGCCTCCACGGCGGGCGCCAACTCGACGATGTGCCGGACCCCGTCACCGTCCACCGCGATCACCAGGTCGGCCCCGGGCGTCCACAGCCGGTCCGCGACGCCCTCCAGCGCCCCCGCGACCGGTTGCGGGCACCGGAGATCCGCGATCACGTCGCTGCTGCGATAACGGTGCACACCGGCACGTCCGTGCGCGTCTACCGCGAGTCGCACCCGAGTGCGCCACCCGCCGATCGCGTCCCCCGGCCCGATCGTCTCCACCAGCACTTCCCGCTCGATCCCGGCCACCCGCCGCAACTGTTCGGCCACCACCGTGGCCTTCACCGCGCGCTGGGCCACCGGCGTGGCGAACGAGAAATCACAGCACCCGGCGCCACCGGGACCGGACACCGGGCACGTGGCGGGCACCCGGTCCGGCGAAGCCTCGAGCACCTCGATCGCGTCGGCCCGGCAGAACGAGCCGCCGCGATCCTCGGTGACCCTCACCCGCACCAGCTCGCCGGGCAGCCCGTGCCGGACGAACACCACCCGTCCCTCGTGCCGTCCGACGCAGAAGCCGCCGTGCCCCGGTGGACCGAGCCGCACCTCGAACGTGCTTGTCCGCCAATCGCTCATCCCGCATGCTCCGTCGGCGTCATGTCCGGTCCCCGTACCCGCGCCGCACCGCGCCGGGAGCGTTCACCACGCCGGGCGTCTTCGCCCGCGCGGACGAGCTCAGCTGCCACGGCACGCTGGTCACCATCACGCCGGGCTCGAAGAGCAATCTGCCCTTCAACCGCAGCGCGCTCTGGTTGTGCAGCACCTGCTCCCACCAGTGGCCCACCACGTACTCGGGGATGAACACGGTCACCACGTCGCGCGGAGCGTCCTTGCGCACCCGCTTCACGTAATCGAGCACCGGCTTGGTGATCTCGCGGTAAGGCGATTCGATCACCTTGAGCGGCACCGTGATGTCGCTGTTCTCCCATTCCCGTACCAGAGCCCTGGTGTCGGCCTCGTCGACGTTGACCGTCACCGCCTCCAGCGTGTCGGGGCGGCTGGCGCGCGCGTAGGCCAGCGCGCGGCGGGTCGGCAGGTGCAGCCGGGAAACCAGCACGATGGAGTGCGAACGACTGGGCAGCACACCGTCCCACTCGTGCTCGTCCAGCTCACGCGCGACCGAATCGTAGTGTCGCCGAATCAGCTTCATGACCACGAAGATCGCGACCATGGTGAAGATGGCGATGTAGGCACCCGCGAAGAACTTGGTGATCAGCACGATCACCAGCACCGCCCCGGTCGCGGTGAGGCCGACCGCGTTGATCACCCGTGACCGCTTCATCCGCGCGCGCTGCGCCGAGTCGGTCTCGGTGCGCAACAGGCGGGTCCAGTGCCGCAGCATGCCGGTCTGGCTGAGCACGAACGAGACGAACACACCGACGATGTACAGCTGGATCAGCTTGGTCACCTCGGCGCCGAACAGCACCACGAACGCGATGGCCGCGCCGGACAGGAACAGGATGCCGTTGCTGAACGCGAGCCGATCGCCTCTGGTGTGCAGCTGGCGCGGCAGGTAGCGGTCCTGCGCCAGGATCGAGCCGAGCACGGGGAACCCGTTGAACGCGGTGTTCGCGGCGAGCACGAGGATCAGCGCGGTCACCGTCGTGATGAAGAAGAACCCGATCGGGAACCCGTCGAACACCGCTTCGGCGAGCTGGGCGATCAGCGTCTTCTGGTGATAGTCCGGCGGCGCGCCGGTCAGGTCATCGACGTTGTGCGCGTACACGACGCCGATCTTCTGGGCGAGGATGATGATGCCCATCAGCAACACGATCGCGATCGTCCCCAGCATCAGCAAGGTGGTGGCGGCGTTGCGCGACTTGGGTTTGCGGAAGGCGGGCACGCCGTTGCTGATCGCCTCCACACCGGTCAGCGCGGCGCAGCCGGAGGAGAACGCGCGCGCGATGAGGAAGGCGAACGCCAGACCGTAGAGGTGCTCGTGCTCGGCGTTCAACCCGAAGCCGGCCGATTCGGCCCGTATTTCCTCGCCGAGCCCGAAGATCCGGAACAGGCCCCAGCCGAGCATCAGGAACATGCCGATGATGAACGCGTAGGTCGGAACGGCGAACGTGGTGCCCGATTCCCGCACGCCGCGCAGGTTCATCGCGGTGAGCACCGCGATCGCCACGACGGCGAACAACACCTTGTGGGTGGCCACGAACGGGATGGCCGAGCCGATGTTGGACGCGGCCGAGGAGATCGACACCGCGACGGTGAGCACGTAGTCGACCAGCAGCGCGCTGCCTACGGTGAGGCCCGCGTTCGGTCCGAGGTTGGTGGTGGCGACCTCGTAGTCGCCGCCACCGGACGGGTAGGCGTGCACGTTCTGCCGGTAGCTGGCCACCACCACGGCCATGACGAAGGCGACCGCCAATCCGACCCACGGCGCGTAGAGATACGCCCCGATCCCGGCCGCCGACAGGACGAGGAAGATCTCTTCGGGGGCGTAGGCGACCGACGACATGGCATCGGAGGCGAACACCGGGAGCGCGATTCGCTTCGGCAGCAGCGTGTGGCCCAGCGAGTCGCTACGGAAAGGCCTGCCCAGCAGCACTCGCTTCGCTGCCGTCGTCAACTTGGACACTGGAGCGAGCATAGGCCCCCGCACGGTGGATCGCGCGCGTGGCTCGCAGGTTTGCTCGCCCGCTGGAGGGGGAACGTGGCCGGTGGAATCATTCGACGGGTAGCGTTCGACCGAACAGCAGAGCAGACCCAACACCATGGTTCCAGGAACGAGGTTGCACGGTGTACGTAGTGATCATGGGGTGCGGGCGTGTCGGCTCGTCGCTGGCCCACGCCCTGGTCCGCGTGGGTCACGAAGTCACCGTGATCGATCGGGACTCCAGTTCCTTCCTCCGCCTGGGATCCGATTTCCCGGGTGAGCGGGTGACGGGCGTCGGATTCGATCGAGATGTGCTGATAAAGGCGGGAATCGAGCGGGCGGACGCGTTCGCGGCGGTCTCCTCCGGCGACAACTCGAACATCATCTCCGCACGCGTGGCCAGGGAGATGTTCGGAGTGGAGCGGGTGGTCGCCCGCATCTACGACGCCAAGCGCGCGGCCGTCTACGAGCGGCTCGGCATCCCGACCATCGCGACGGTCCCCTGGACCACCGACCGCTTCCTGCGCGCGCTCATCGGCGACACCGGCACCACCACATGGCGCGACCCGACCGGAACGGTTGCTGTGACGCAGCTGACGCTGCACGAAGAGTGGTATGGGCGCACGGTGCGCGACCTGGAGCAAACCGTCGCGGCCAAGGTGGCGTTCATCATCCGGTTCGGCCAGGCGCTGCTCCCCGACAGCAAGACCATCATCCAGGCCGACGACATCGTCTATGTGGCCGCCGCGTCCGGCACCGTGGGCGAGAGCGTCGCCATGGCCGCGAAGCCCCCAGCGAGCGAGGACTGAACATGAAAGTGGCCATCGCCGGAGCAGGCGCTGTCGGCCGATCGATCGCCAGGGAACTCCTGCGCGGCGGGCACCGGGTCATGCTGCTGGAGCGTCAGCTCGAGCACATCGAGTCCGCCGCGATCCCGGACGCGGTCTGGGTGCACGCCGACGCGTGTGAACTGGCGCTGCTGGAGCAGGCCGGGCTGGAGACCTACGAGGTGGTCATCGCGGCCACCGGTGACGACAAGGCGAACCTGGTGCACAGCCTGCTGGCCAAGACCGAGTTCGGAGTCCGCCGGGTGGTGGCGCGGGTGAACGACCCGCGCAACGAATGGCTCTTCGACGGTTCCTGGGGTGTGGACGTCGCGGTGTCCACACCCCGGCTGCTCGCCTCCCTGGTCGAGGAGGCGGTGTCCGTCGGAGATCTGGTGCGCCTGATGACGCTGCGTCAGGGCCAGGCGAACCTGGTGGAGATGACGCTGCCCGCGGACACCGCGCTGGCGGGCAAGCCGGTGCGCACCCTGACCCTGCCGCGCGACGCCGCCTTGGTGACCATCCTGCGCGGCGGGCGGGTGATCGTGCCGCAGCCGGACGACGCGCTGGAAGGCGACGACGAGCTGCTGTTCGTGACTTCGGTGGAGGCCGAGGAAGACCTCCGGGTGGAACTCGCCAATCACGGCATCAGACCGTAACTCCCCGTACACGGCCGGACGCGCGTTCTCGTGCGCGGCACCACCCGGGGATCACGCGGCCAGTTTCAGCTCCGCGCGCAGCTTGTTCAGCGCGCGATGCTGCATCACGCGGACCACGCCCGGGCTGGTGCCGATGGCTTCCGCGGTCTGTGCCGCCGACCAGCCCAGCACGATGCGCATCACCAGCACCTCGCGGTGCGCCGGCGCCAGGACTTTCATCAGTTCCCTTGTGGCGGAGCGCCGTTCGGAGGCCAATGCCCACTCCTCCGGCCCGGCGGCGGAGGACGCGTAGTCCGGGACGTCGGCCATCGGGTAGGCGGGGTGCTGCTGCGAGCGGCGGAACGCGTCGGCGACCTTGTTGGCCGCGATGCCGTAGACGAACGCCAGGAACGACTTGCCCTGGTCGCGGTAGCGCGGGATGGCGTTGACGGTGGCCAGCAGGATCTCCTGCACCACATCGTCGGCGGTGACCTGCAAGTGGGCCGTGTTGCCCAGGCGCGCACCGCAGTAGCGGCGCACCAGCGGGTGCACGATCCGGATGATCTCGGTGACCGCCTGGCGGTCGCCCGCGGCCGCCGGACCGATCAGCTTGTCCAGCTCGGCCGATACCCGCCTGCTCTCCGAGAGAGCGGGGTGGTGGTTCTTGGGCAGTGCCGCGGTGTTGTGCTCGGTAGCCACGTCCGAGTCCTTTCTTGCCGATCAGTGCGTGTTTTCGGTACGCATAGATCGTCTGATGAACTCGGGGCGGCAACCAGGCACCCCAGGGTGGGGAAGCACCCACCTCGGCGGTGGGACTCCTCCCACCCCTGTGGTTTTCGCCGAGTGACGGCGGAGGGTTAACGGCTCAGGCGGGCCCGGTCGCGGCCATCGACTTGGTGGGCAGGTGACCGGCCCTGCGCACCGCCCAGACGGTGACGCCCAGCGCCACCGCGGTCAGCGGCCAGCCCATCGCGATGCGGGTGAAAGCCAGCCAGCCGGTCCGGTCGGTGTCGTAGAGCTGCGACTGCACCAGATAGCGGGCGCCGAACACCACGATCCACGCGGTGGTGGCCAGATCGTAGAGGCGCACCGCGCGCGGATCGGACCGCCAGTCCGAGCCGTGGCCGTTCAGCACGCCCCAGATGACGCCGACCAGCGGCCGGCGCACCAGGATGGACCCGAGGAACACCGCAGCGTACAGGAGGCTGGTGTAGATGCCGAAGAGGAAGAAACCCTTCGCCTCGCCCATCCGGTAGGCGATGAAGGCGCAGATGCCGACGCCGAAGAAGCCGGAGATGGCGGGCTGGATGGGATCGCGCCGCACCAGACGCCAGATCAGGATGGCGGCGGCCACCCCGAGGGCCGACCAGATCGCGGCGGTCAGCCCGGCGACGCTGTTCACGGGAACGAACACGACAACGGGGAGGGTCGAGTAGATCAGGCCGCTGAAGCCGCCGAGTTGTTCGAGGAGGGTCTGCTCGGCACGTTCCTCGTCACGGTCGGGGTCACGGTCGGGCCGGTCCAGCCCGGTGCGGTCGTCCGATCCTGCGTTGTCGTCGCTCAATGGCATACGTCAGCTGTTCCCGCGCAATTCGTAGTAGGGGTTGAAGATCACTTTGCGGCCGTCGCGGTCGCCCACCCGGCCACGGACCAGGATGCGCCGCCCCGGCTCGATGCCGGGAATGCGCCTGCGCCCGATCCAGACCAGCGTAATCGCGTCCGTGCCGTCGAAGAACTCGGCCTGGACGCTGGCACCGGCCGACTTGGGACACGCCTCGACACTGCGAAGCCTACCGAGCATGGTGGCCTCGTCACCGCGCCGACACTCCGACGCGCGACACGCTCCTGAGGCCTCGGATGTCTCGGCCAGCTCTTCGGCGTCGAGCTGATCGATGTCTTCGGTCAGTTTGCGGCCCAGACGTCGGAAATATCCTGAGGCTGCGGATGACATTGTGCACGCTCTCCTGCATAGAGCAGATGGCGTGGGTCGCACACCATCGTGGGGGATCCGATCCGCACGACCTGTCGAGGCCGTACAACGCCACTGTAGATGGGCCGGGCCACCCCCGCTACGCTCGGACCGATGTTCGACTCCCCACATTCCGCGCGCGTCGTGGCGCTGCCCGGCACCGGATCCGACGCCGATTTCGCCAGGCGCGCCTTCGGGCCCGCCAGCGCCGCGCGCGGTCTGGATTTCGTCGCCGTGGAACCGGATCCGCGGCGCGTGGTCGCGAGCTGCCGGGCCGCGCTGGCCGTGGCGGCGGAGGAGGGCCCGGTGCTGGCGGCCGGCATCTCGCTCGGCGCCGCGATCGCACTGGAGTGGGCGGCCGAGCACCCAGCCGACGTCGTCGGAGTGGTGGCGGCGCTGCCCGCCTGGACCGGATCCGACACCGCCGCGTGCCCGGCTGCGCTCAGCGCGGCGGCCACCGCGGCGCAGCTGCGTGCCGACGGTCTGGCGGCCGTGATCGACCGGATGCGGGCGAGCAGCCCGCGGTGGCTGGCGGACGCGCTGACCCAGTCGTGGCGCGCGCAGTGGCCGGACCTGCCGCGGGCGCTGGACGAAGCCGCCGACTACAAGTGGCCGGACGCCGAGCGCCTGGCCACCTTCGAGTTGCCGATCGTGGTCGTGACCGCGGTCGACGACCCGGTCCATCCGGTGGCCGTGGCCGAAGAGTGGGCAGCGCTGGCCCCTCGCTCGCAGCTGCACCGCGTCACCTTGGACGAACTCGGCGCCGATCCCGCGATCCTGGGACGCGCGGGGCTCGGCGCCTTCGGGTGAGTTCGGTCGCTCAGTTCAGGCCGAGCTGCTGCATGGCCGACCCGTCCGCACCGCGCCGCGGTCCCTGCGGCATCCGCGGCACCACCGGCTGCGCACCGGTCTGCGCCGCGGCCTGCGCGGCCATCGCCTGCTGCTGAGCTTCCACCTGCTGCTGATGCGCCGCGGCCAGCTGCTCGGACAATTGCTGCGGCAGCACCACGGGCAGCGGCTCCCGCACCGGCAGCGGATCCTCGCCACGCCGTACCACCGTCTCGCTCAGGATCGCGCGCGCGGCTTTGACCAGCG
The DNA here is from genome assembly GCF_015477775.1 of Nocardia abscessus. Taxonomy (GTDB): domain Bacteria; phylum Actinomycetota; class Actinomycetes; order Mycobacteriales; family Mycobacteriaceae; genus Nocardia; species Nocardia abscessus_A. The sequence goes on from NZ_JADLQO010000002.1 coordinate 420,645, forward strand.
GGCTGCCGTCGTTCGCCGCGCCCGAGGGGCCCGCGGCGACCAAACGCACCATCCAGCGATAGCCGTCCACGCCGATGAAACGCAGATCCGCGCCCTCGGTCAGCGCCAGCAACTCCCGGCCCCACGGCCCGTTCTCGATCGAGACCCTGGCGCCGTCCTTGCGCAGCGAGTCGGCGAGGTCCGCGGCGACCAGACGCCATTGGCCCGAAGTCTTGGGCGCGGCGTAGGCCGCCACGGTGATCCGGCCGTGCTCGGTGGCCAGGTGCACCGCCTGCGGCTGGCCCTCCGGGGTCATCTCGACCTGCAACTGGCCACCGGGCGGGACCGGCAACAGCACCGAACCGAGGTCGAGCCGCTGCTCGGACACCGTCTCCAGCAGCTCGGCGACCTCGTCGTAGTCGTACGGGCCCGGTTTGCCCTGCGGCCGGTCCACGGTCAAGTCCACGCCCTCGTACGAGCGCTCGTCGGTGGGCGCGTCGTCGTAGAACTCGTCGTCGTACTCGGGCGCCGCGTACCCCGCCTCGTACTCGGGCTCGTAGTCGGCGTAGTCGTCCGCGTCGTCGTACCGGTCGTCCGCGGCCCGGCCGGACTTCTTTCTCTTTCCGAACATTCCCGTCATGCCTCCTTGCCGGTCGCCCGGCCCGCCCCGTTCGTCTGCGCGGTCAGGCTCGCGTGGCCGCCGCTGGAGCCGTATCCCCCCGCTCCCCGGGTGGTCTCGTCGAGCGAGTCGACCTCCACGAAATCCACCAGTTCCACTCGCTGCACCAGCAGTTGCGCGATCCGGTCGCCGCGACGCAGCTCGATCGGCGTGCGCGGGTCGTGGTTGATCAGGCACACCTTGATCTCGCCCCGGTACCCCGCGTCGACCGTGCCCGGCGTGTTCACCACCGATAGTCCGGTCTTGGCCGCCAGACCCGAGCGCGGATGGATCAGGCCGACCGTGCCGACCGGCAGGGCCACGGCGACACCGGTGCCGACCAGAGCCCGCTCCCCCGGCTCCAGGATGACGTCTTGCGTGGTGCACAGATCCACGCCCGCGTCGCCCGCATGGGCACGCGTGGGCACGGGGATGCCGGGGTCCAGCCGCAGCAAGGGTATGGGTGAAAGTGCGCTCACGTTGGACGAGCCTACGCGTAGGCTGTTTGCCCTCGTGACTTAGTGTTGACTCGTGTCGGACCAGCCCAATCCCATGACCACGGACGAGAAAAAGCAGCCAGCGCACCTGTATCGGGAGCGCCTGTGGGTGCCGCTGTGGTGGTGGCCGGTGGCCTTCGCCATCACCGGGTTGCTCGCGGCGGAGATCCACATGGGCGCGCCCGGGTTACGCGCGTGGCTGCCCTATGCGCTGTTGTTCCCGGTGCCGGTCTGGGTGCTGCTGTGGCTGAGCCGCCACCGCGTCGAAGTGGCGCGGGACGCGAGCGGCACACCGGAGCTGCGCGCCGATCGCGCACATCTGCCGGTGAATTTCGTGGCCCGTGCGGCCGCTGTCGCTCCCACCGCGAAAAGCGCGGCGCTGGGCCGCCAGCTCGACCCCGCCGCCTATGTCCAGCATCGCCCCTGGGTCGGGCCGATGGTCTTGCTCGTGCTCGACGACCCCGACGATCCGACGCCGTACTGGCTGGTCAGTACGCGACGGCCCGAACGGGTCCTTGCCGCGCTCGGTGTTCCGAGCGCGGGCTGACACTGTCTTCGATCTCGTCGAGATCAGGCGGCGCAATCCATGCAGATCATCTGGCCGCCCTTCTCACTGGCCAGCCTGCTCCGGTGATGTACCAGGAAACAGCTGGAACAGGTGAACTCGTCGGCCTGCTTCGGGATCACCCGAACCGTCAGCACTTCCTCGGACAGGTCGGCGCCGGGAAGCTCGAACGACTCCGCGGTATCGGATTCGTCGATATCCACGACGGCGGACTGTGCCTCGTTACGACGAGCCTTCAGCTCCTCCAGCGAATCCTCCGACACATCGTCGGATTCGGTGCGCCTCGGTGCGTCATAGTCGGTTGCCATGTCGTCTTCCCCTCGTCCTAACTCCGTATATCCCGGACCGGTCCGCTCACACCCGATTCCTGCCGGAACCGCCGCGACCGGTACCGCCCCGCCGGTGGTGCACGTCACACGTACACCGGTCGCCTATCAGGGCAGATCGTGTCGATCCACTCCCGATAGCGCTGGGTAAACGCAGGACATGCCCTTCTTGTTCCCGCGACCGACCACTGATTTCCGCACCGGTGATTCGATCTGGGCCGCCAGACAATAGCGGACCCCGGAGGAAAAGTCGCAATCAAAACACAGCCGAGTCGAAAATGAGGGGCAATCGACACCGTCCAGGGAACGCACCGAGACCTTGCGCCGCCACCCCGCCACATTTTCGTAGAGTGTGCTGGTGGTTTCACTGATCACCGAAGGTACCTCGACGGATCCGCAAGGTCGTCCGTTCCTGCGTCGCCGACCCCAGCCCTGGCTCGTCATGCTCGGCGTTCTCGCTCTGATCTGCGGGATCGTCTGGATCAAAGCCCTCACGACGCACGACACCGACTACACCGCGATGGCGTGCAACTCGCCGAGCCCGGCCTCGGATCCCGGTGCGCCGCAACCGACTCCGCTCGGCCAGCGGGTCGGGTCGGGCCGGTTGCAGGACGTGGAACCCGCGCCGCTGGCGGCGAGCAGGGTGCGCGTGCTGAACGCGAACAACCAGCGCGGTCAGGCCGCGCACGTCGCCGCCCAGCTCGGCGACCTCGGTTTCGCGAGCGCGCCCGGCACGCAATACGGCAACGATTCGGTATACGTCAACGGCGACCTGGAATGCACCGGGCAGATCCGCTTCGGCGTGAACGGCCGTCCGGCCGCCGCGGCCGTGCAGCTGGTCGCGCCGTGCGCCGAGCTGATCGAGGATCAGCGCGGCGACGAGACGGTCGATCTGGTGCTCGGCTCGTTGTTCCGGGACATCCGGCCCAGCAACGACGCCGAGGAGGTGCTGCGTTCGCTGAAGAACCCGGCGCCGGGCAACTCCACCTCGATCGATATCAAGTTGCTCGACGCCGCGCGGCAAGCCCGCTGCTGATCAGCGGTCCGGGATCGGCTCGGTAGCGCCGACCCGGGCCAGTAGCTGCCCGAGTTCGTCGGCGATGCCGGGCGCGGCGGCCACCACCAGGTCGCCGTCGGCGCCCGGCGCCGTCGCGGGCGGAAGCGTCAGCCGCGCCCCGGCCTCCGCGGCGATCAGCGCGCCCGCGCCCCAGTCCCAGGCGTTCAATCCGTGCTCGTAGTAGGCGTCCACCCGGCCCGCCGCGACGTGGCACAGATCCAGCGCCGCCGCGCCGAAGCGGCGGATGTCGCGCACGTGCGGCAGCACCTGCGCGACCAGTTCCGCCTGCCTGCTCCTGCGGTGCCTGCCGTAGGCGAATCCGGTGGCGACCAACGACATCGCGACCGTTTCGACGGGGGTGCAGCTGAGGTGCTCCACCACGCCGTCGGCGTCCACACGCAGCGCACCGAGCCCGAGCCCGGCGCTGTAGGTGGCCGCCCGCGCGACGTCGACCACGGCGCCCGCGACCGGTCGCCCGCCGCGCAGCGCCGCCACCGACACGGCGTAGCCCGGAATGCCGTAGAGGAAGTTGACCGTGCCGTCGATCGGGTCCACCACCCAGTGGACGGTGTCCGCGCTCGCGTCATCGATGCTGCCGCCGCCCTCCTCGCCGAGGATCGGGTCGCCGGGGCGCTGTTCGGCGAGCAGGATTCGGATCAGTTCTTCGGTCTCGGTGTCCACGATGGTCACCGGGTCGGTCGCGTGGCTCTTGGACTGCACGGCGCCTTCGGCGTGCGCGCCCGCGGGCCCGAACACCTCGGGGCGGCGGGCGCGGACGTGCGCGGCGGCCGTCTCGGCGATGTCGACCGCGACGCGGCGCAGGTCGGCTTCGTCGCCACGCGCGACGATCGAGACGAACGAGTCGGAGGTGTAGTCGGACACTGACGATGAGGTTTCCGGCACGCCTTCCATCGCATCACATATCCTCGCCGAACGCCCAGCCTCACAGTCCGATTACTCTTGTCGTGCACGACACAGCGCCGTCGTCGGGCATCCCACTCGCAGCGCCCCGCCGTGGCGTCGTGGGCCCCGTGCAGCGCTGTCATCACACCGGCCAGCACAGGGAACGAGGGGTTAGTCATGTCCGCTCGGGGGCACGCATTCGGCATCGATATCGGCGGCAGCGGAGTCAAAGGCGCCGTGGTCGATCTGGCCACCGGCGAATTGGTCCACGAGCGGATCAAGATCGCCACGCCGCACCCCGCGACACCGCAGGCCGTGGCCGAGGCGGTGGCCGAACTGGTCGCCGAGGCCGGATGGACCGGACCGGTCGGGCTCACCCTGCCCGCCGTGGTGATCGGCGGTGTGGCACGCACCGCGGCCAACATCGACAAGTCCTGGATCGGCACCGACGCGCGGGCGCTGTTCTCCGCCGCGCTCGGCGGCCGTCCGGTCACCGTGCTCAACGACGCGGACGCCGCGGGCATGGCCGAGGACCACTACGGCGCGGCGAGAAGTTTCGCAGGGCTGGTCATGCTGCTGACCTTCGGCACCGGCATCGGCTCCGCGCTGCTCTACCACGGCACGCTGGTACCCAATACCGAACTCGGCCACCTGGAGATCCAGGGCATGGAGAGCGAGCACCGCGCGGCTGCCTCGGTGAAGGAACGCGACGACCTGACCTATGCGCAGTGGGCCGCGCAGGTCAGCCTGGTCCTGACCACCCTGGAGAACCTGTTCTTCCCGGTCGTCTTCGTCGCGGGCGGGGGCATCAGCAGGGACGCCGAGCAGTGGATCCCGTTGCTCACCAACCGGACACCCGTCATCCCGGCGCGCCTCAGGAACACCGCGGGCATCGTCGGCGCGGCCATGGCGATCGCCGGGGGTGTCGCGCCCTGAGGCGCGCGGGTACCGCGAGGATGCCGTTCCCGGCATCGTGCCGTAGGTACCCTGGTTAGATCGTTACAATGGAACGTGCCCGGCTGAGCCGGAGAAACCCCGACCGGCCCTCCGCCGGTGAAACCCGACAGATCGCTCCGCCGGAAACCACTCTGGCGTGACGCCGCACGAGACCGTCACGAAAGGGCGTACGTGGTAGCCACGAATACCCGTCAGACCGCCGAATCGGCCGATGCCGACTCCGCAGATGTAACCGCAGCACGGCCGGTCCGTAAGGCTGCCGCGAAGAAGGCTCCGGCGAAGAAGGCCGCCGCCAAGAAGGCGCCTGCCAAGAAGGCCGCGAAAGCGGCCAAGGCTCCTGCGAAGAAGGCCGGCACCAAGAAGGCGGGACCGGACGGCGAGCCCGGCGCCGACGAGGCGATCGAGGACGAGTCGCTGGACCTCGACGATCTCGGCGATCTGGAAGTCTCCGAAGAAGACCTCACCGAGGGCGACGAACTCGTCGACGTCGCCGAAGAGGCCGAGACCGAGGAAGCCGAGACCGCGGAAGCCGACGAACCCACGGCGGCGGACAAGGCCTCCGGCGATTTCGTCTGGGACGAAGAGGAGTCCGAGGCGCTGCGCCAGGCCCGCAAGGACGCCGAGCTCACCGCCTCGGCCGACTCGGTCCGCGCCTACCTCAAGCAGATCGGCAAGGTCGCGCTGCTCAACGCCGAGGAGGAGGTCGAGCTCGCCAAGCGCATCGAGGCAGGCCTCTACGCGGCGGAGAAGGTGCGCGAGTTCGCCGAGCAGGGCGAGAAGCTGCCGGTCGCGATGCGCCGCGACTACAACTGGATCGTCCGCGACGGCAACCGGGCCAAGAACCATCTGCTCGAGGCCAACCTGCGTCTGGTCGTCTCGCTCGCCAAGCGCTACACCGGCCGCGGCATGGCCTTCCTCGACCTGATCCAGGAGGGCAACCTGGGTCTGATCCGCGCGGTGGAGAAGTTCGACTACACCAAGGGCTACAAGTTCTCCACGTACGCCACCTGGTGGATCCGGCAGGCCATCACCCGCGCCATGGCCGACCAGGCCCGCACCATCCGCATCCCCGTGCACATGGTGGAGGTCATCAACAAGCTCGGCCGCATCCAGCGCGAGCTGCTCCAGGACCTCGGCCGCGAGCCGACGCCGGAGGAGCTGGCCAAGGAAATGGACATCACGCCGGAGAAGGTGCTGGAGATCCAGCAGTACGCGCGTGAGCCCATCTCGCTGGACCAGACCATCGGCGACGAGGGCGACAGCCAGCTCGGCGACTTCATCGAGGACTCCGAGGCCGTGGTCGCGGTGGACGCGGTGAGCTTCACCCTGCTGCAGGATCAGCTGCAGTCGGTGCTGGAGACGCTGTCGGAGCGCGAGGCGGGCGTGGTCCGGCTGCGCTTCGGTCTCACCGACGGCCAGCCCCGCACCCTCGACGAGATCGGCCAGGTCTACGGGGTCACCCGGGAACGCATCCGCCAGATCGAGTCCAAGACCATGAGCAAGCTGCGCCACCCCAGCCGCTCGCAGGTCCTGCGCGACTACCTCGACTAGGTCGCATCGCCTCGACGCCCGCATTCGTCGTGCCGCTCGATATTTCCAGCGGCCGGTGAATGCGGGCGTCGCGCATTCCGGCGGAAGTTCGCGCCGCGTCGCCCACCTCCTCGGCGGCCTGCTGCGCCTCGGGTGCGCTACTACCGCTGGGAGTCGATCACAGCGTCGGCCGCCCCCGGGTGTGCCCAACGGAGCTGTTGCCGCGGCGCCGGTCCCGTGACGGGGCGCACAGGGCCCCTTTCGGCGGGTGTGAGTTCGCACCGGGCAGACTGCGGGGGTGGTTGCCCCCACTTCGATGCTGAGCCTGCCCCCGTCGCCGTGGACGCAGACCGCCGAACTGCGCGATATCTGGTCCCGGCTGCGCCGTCCCGGCTCGCCGCGGCGGATCCCGCCCGCGATCCGGGCGCATCTGGGAGCCGCGCCCGCGAGCACCGCGTACGCGTTCACGCTGTTCGTCACCTGGTGGACGCTGCGCGGCGTCGGCGACTCGGTCGAGCGCAGGCTGATCTTCTCGGCGTCGACCAACCTCTACAACATGCGGCACGACCCCGTGCAGGTGCTGGTCGCGTCCGCGTTCTGGACCGAGGGCGGGTTCCCCTGGACGACCATCGCCGGATTCCTGGTCGTGATGGCCTATGCGGAGCGCTGGCTGGGCACCGCGCGCTGGATTCTGCTGTTCGCGACCGGGCACATCGGCGCGACCTTGCTGACCGTCACCGCCGTCTCACACGCCATCGACCGTGGCCTCATACCGCTGCGGGTGGCCGTCGCCGCGGACGTGGGGACCAGCTACGGCTTTTCGGCTGTCCTGGCGGCCCTCGCGCTCCGGTTCCGTGGCGCGGTGCGCCTGATATGGGCCGGGTCGATCATCGTGGCGCTCGGCGCGGCGCTGTGGATCGAACCGACGTTCACCGACTACGGCCATCTGTGCGCGGCGGTGATCGGGCTGGCGGTCGGGGCGACCGCGAGCCTGTTCCGGCACCGGCTGGAACGGAGGGCCGCGCGTGAGTCCGGCTCCGCGCAGGACTGATCAGGAGACCACAGGCTCGGGGCGGCCACGGTGCTGCAGCAGCCCGACCATCGGCTCCACCACCCGCGCCGCGATCGGCCCGAGCACCGCCATCAGCAGGACGTAAGTCGACGCGAGAGCGGTGAGCTGCCCGTCCATCGCACCCGCGCTGACCGCCAGTCCCGCGATGACGATGGAGAATTCACCCCGGGCGACCAGGGCCGCGCCCGCCCTGGCCCGCCCCATGGGACGGATGCCCTCGCGCGCCGCGGCCCACCATCCGGTCGCCATCTTCGTCATGAGGGTTACCGCCGCCAGCGCGATCGCCCAGCCGAGCACCGGCGGGATCGCTCGCGGATCGGTGCTCAACCCGAACGCCACGAAGAAGATGGCCGCGAACAGATCCCGCAGCGGCTCGAGCAGCTTCGCCGCCGCATGCGCGGTCGAGCCGGAGATGGCGATGCCGAGCAGGAACGCGCCCACCGCCGCGGACACGCTCAGCGCCGAGGAGACACCGGCCACCAGCAGCGCCGCGCCGAGCAGGGTGAGCAGGAAGACCTCGCGGTCGGCGCTGTCCACCACCGACGACACATAGCGCCCGTAGCGCAGGGCCACCACGAGCACCAGCGTGATGGTGATCAGGGCCAGTGCCAGGGCGCGCAGCCCGCTGACCCAGCTCAGCCCGGCCAGCACCGTGGTGAGAATGGGCAGGTAGACCGCCATCGCCAGATCCTCGAACACGAGGATGGACAGGATCACCGGCGTCTCCCGGTTACCCAGGCGGCCGAGGTCGTCGAGCACCTTCGCCACGATGCCCGAGGAGGAGATGTAGGTGACGCCCGCCAGCGTGATCGCGCCGTTGACACCCCAGCCCAGCATCAGCGCCACCACCGCGCCCGGCGACGCGTTGACCACGATGTCCACCAGGCCGGCCGGCCACGACCGGCGCAGCCCGGTCACCAGCTCCGCCGCGGTGTACTCCAGGCCGAGCAGCAACAGCAACAGCACCACACCGATCTCACCGGCGACGTGGCCGAAGTCGTAGGCGGCCCCGAGCTGGATGACACCGCCCTGGCCGAAGGCGACGCCACCCAACAGGTACAGCGGGATCGGTGACATTCCGACACGACCCGCGACACGCCCCAGCATGCCGAGAACGAAAAGAACCGCTCCGAGCTCGATCAGGGCGAGCGCGGTGTCCGTCACGTGCTCAGCCGTGCGTCATGATCTTCGCAGCGGCATCCAAGCCCTCCGGAGTGCCGACCACCACGAGCAGGTCGCCCGCGGTGAAGGTGAAATCGGGGCCCGGCGAGGGATGCAGCTGGCCGGCCCGCATGACCGCCACAATGGAGACCTTCGTGCGGGTGCGCATCTCGGTCTCGCCGAGAGTGCGACCGTCGTACGGTGAGTCGTCGCCGATCGGAAGCTGGCGGGTGGTGATCCCGGGCAGGTCCCGATGGTCGTCGTTGAGCTTCGCGACCAGTTGCGGCGCGCCGAGCAGATTGGCGAGGACTGCCGCTTCGTCGGTGGTCAGCGGGATCTGCGCGGCACAGGCGTCCGGATCGTCGAGCTTGGAGACGATCAGGTCGATATCACCGTCGCGGTGGGCGACCACGCCGATTCGGCGACCGGAACGCACCTCGAAGTCCTTGCGGACACCGATTCCGGGTAGTGCGGTGACGTCGACGTTCACGCCCTCCAGATTAGCCGGATGCGGGCGGCGATAAACGGATCGGTCATCACTTCGGCGGATGGCGCGTCGCGGGCGCTGTGTTGTGATGGAGGCGTGCGGCGGTGGTCGGAATTGCCGGAGCGGGCGCGGGATGCGCTGGGTGCGGTCCTCGCGTTCACCGGCGGCGGCGCGCTGTACTCCACCGGCCTGTCCACGATGACCGATCACGGCGTGCACCTGCCGCTGTGGGTGCGCTTCGGTGTGCTGGCCGCATTGTGCGTGGCCACGTTCTTCCGTCGCCGGTATCCGATCACGGCCATGCTGTACGGCTTGCTTCCGCTGGCGATGGACATCTGGCTGGGCGCCACGGTGCCGGTCTGGATCATCTACGCCGACCTGATCTACTCGGCCGTGCTGTACGCGGGGCGGCGGGCCTCACGCATCACAGCTCTGGGCTGGTGGGTGTTCTCCGGCATCGCCGTGGCGCTCACGCTGGCGGGGACCGGCGACCTGCGGGCGGTCGCGCTGGCCCTGGTGGCGGTGTTCAGTTTCGTGGCGACCCCGATCTGGTGGGCGAACTCGGTACGCACGCACAAGGAGGTGGCGGTCGCCGAGCGCACCCGCGCGCAGGCACTGACGCTGGTCGCGGAGCTCGACCGCCGCGCGGCCATCGCCGACGAGCGCACCACCATGGCCCGCGACCTGCACGACGTGATCGCCGGGCACCTGTCGGCCATCGCCCTACAGTCCGAGGCGGCGCTCGGGGTGCTCGGCCGCGGCGACGCCGACCCCGCGGTGGCCGGGATCATGCGGTCCATCCGCGCCAACAGTGTCAGCGCGCTGCACGAGATGCGCACGATGATCGGCTTGCTGAGCAGCGACGCCGCGACGGAGACCGCCGCGCCGCGCACGCTCGCCCAGTTGTCGATTCTGGTGGATGCCGCACGCGCGGCCGGGATCTCGGTGCGGGCGCGTACGGCGCTGGACGGCGCCGCGCTGCCCAGCGCGGTCGACCAAGCCGCCTACCGCATCGTCCAGGAGGCGTTGACCAACGCCATGAAACACGCCCCGGGACAGGAGGTCTTCATCGACGTGCGGGCAGAGCAAGAGATGCTGAACATTTCCGTTCGCAATCCGGCCATGCCCGCACGGCCGTCCGACGCCAGGGCGGAAACCGGGCGCCGCGGCCTGGTGAACATGCGCGAGCGGGCCGCCGCGCTCGGCGGAAATCTGCGCGCCGGACCGGATTCCGGCTGCTGGGAAGTCCTGGCCAGCCTGCCGCTCGGCTCCGCAGGTGCCGCATGACGATTCGAGTGGTGATCGCCGACGACCACGCGGCGATCCGCGCGGGCCTGCGGATGATCCTGGACGTCGAGCACGATATCGAGGTGGTGGGCGAGGCGGCCGACGGCGACGTCGCGGTGGCGCAGGCCAAAGCGCTGCGGCCGCAGGTGGTGCTGATGGACATCCGGATGCCCGGGGTGGACGGGCTCACCGCTACCGAGCGGATCATCGCCGACGGCCTGGCCAAGGTGCTCGTCCTGACCACATTCGACTTGGACGAGTACGTGTTTCGCGCGCTGCGCGCGGGCGCCTCGGGGTTCGTCCTGAAATCCGCGTCGGGACAGTCGTTGGTCGAGGCGGTGCGCACGGTCGCGGCGGGCGACGGCGTGCTGGCTCCGGAAGTCACCCGGGCGGTGATCGCGGCGTTCGCCGCCACGAATCAGGCTGCCGCGCAACCGGCTCCGGCCGGGCTCGGCGAACTCACCGAACGGGAACGCGAAGTGCTCGACTGTCTGGGCGACGGCCTGTCCAACGCGCAGATCGCGGGCCGGCTGTTCATCGGCGAGACGACCGTCAAGACGCACGTCTCCCGAGTGCTCACGAAACTCGGTGTGCGGTCGCGGGTTCAAGCCGCCATCCTGGCGCGCGAGATCCGCGACCGGTAGTCACGCCGCGAGGGGAGCGAATATCCCGTCCGCGCCGGGCAGATACTCCTCCACCCCCGTGACCGCGATCACCGGCAGGGGGCCGTACAGGTGCGGGAAGAGCATCGACTCCGGATCGGTCGGGACACCGGGCTCCCACTCGATCGGCGACCCTACCCGGCGCGCGTCGATGCGCAGCACGACCAGATCGCGCCGTCCCGCGAACAAACGGTTCGCGGGCAGGTGGACCTGCTGCGGCGAGGAGAGGTGGATGAACCCCGTCTCGGCGAGCGAGGGCGCACGGTACTCCCCCGTTTGCCGAGCGGAAAGCCATTCCACCGAAGTGCATAGGTGAACTAGCGTGTGAGTGTCATAGGTCACGGGTAATCTCCCGGTAGACAACTGGATCGGTCGATCGAGGGTGTGACCCAGTACACATCGACGGCATGACCTGTGGCGTTCGCCCGTAGCGAAATCCCTGGTCGTGTTATCGAAAACACACTGATTCACGCGCGGGAACAAAGTCCCCCGTCCCGAACGTCTGACAGAGTAGTCATACCCCTGCTGGGAAGTAGCGGTAGCGAGCTCGTGGTGAGTGACCACGGGCCCCACACCAGGTGAACGGTCGTCGGGACCGGGAGCCAGGACGGAGGAGTCATGCCAGGAACCCTGACAAGCACCCCACTGACCGCGGTCGATCGTTGCGACCGCTGCGGGGCGGCTGCCCGAGTGCGTGCCGTACTGCCCGCGGGTGGAGAGTTGCTCTTCTGCCAGCACCACGCGAACGAACACATGGATCGCCTGCGTGAGCTGGACGCCGTTATCGACACGGAGTCCGCTCCCGCGCTCTGATCCGCTCCTCGCGTCCTGACACAACAGCATCGGACAACAGAACACCGTTTCCACCGGCAGCGGGCGACCCACAGGTCGCCCGCTGTCGGCGTGTCCGGGGGCGGCCCGGTCAGTTTCCGGACGCCGTGCCCGAGATGCCGTCCAGCAGCCTGGCCAGGCCGTATTCGAACGCACCGTCCGGGTCGGCGGGGGCCTGGTACAGCTCACCGACCGCCGCCCCCACTCGCGAGGACAGGGGGAACCGGCTCGGTGCCATGACCTCCTCCAGCAGCGGGCCGTGCACTTCCCACCAGCGCGCGTCGCTGATCCGGCCGGTCTCGCGGGCCGCGGCGATCGCCATCCGCGCATTCCCGGTGGCGAACTCCGACAGCACGGCGATCACCCGATCCATCTCCACGTCCGGTAGGCCGAGCCCATCGAGCGCGGCGAGCTGCCGCTCGTAACGCCGCATCCGCCCCGGGCCGAGCACCAGCCGCCAGGGCGACACCTCGAGCAGCCAGGGGTGCGCGAGAAGTTCGTTTCGGACCTGGCGAGCCACGGAGGCAAGGCGTTCGCGCGGCGGCAGAGCAGCGGAAATGGGCGCGTCCTCGTCCGCCACCGCGTCGGCCATGAGGACCGCCAGCGCGTCCTTGCTCGGCACATACGTGTAGAGACTCATCGGCCGCAGCCCCAACTCGGCGGCGACGGCCCGGATGGACACCTTCTCGTAGCCCTCTCGATCGGCCAGCCCTACCGCGGCGTCGACCACCGCGTCGACGCTGACCGTCTGCTTCGGACCGCGTCCACCGGGACGCGGCGGACGTTCGTGCCGCCACAGCAGGCTCATCAGCCGCCGGGCCTGGTCGGTGCTGAGTTCGTCGCTCACTGGCTCCTCGGAACAAATCCAGTACGGTGTACGTTGTCAGACTACTCCGTACGCCATACGTTGATTTAGGGGTTCGCTCTGCCCAGCACACACGCCACTTATCTACCGGACCGGCACATGTTCGCACTCTGGAGCTGGAACGGTGACGGCGCCGGCCCCGCGCCGCGCGGCCAGGGTGACCGCGAGACCCTCGCGCTGGCCGTCCCTGCCGCCATGTACGGGGCGCTCGAAGTCGCCGACGTCGACGCCACCCTGGTGGACCCGCGGACTTTCGCGGACTCGACGGTCGAGCACCCGGGCGAGTCGATCCTGGCCTGGCAACGGCTCGTGCGCGCCGTCCTCGCCGAACCCGCCGCGCAACCGTCCGACGCGGACGCCGACGATCTGCCCATCGCCGCCCATGCGGTGCCGGATGCGTCCGGCACGGCGATCGTCTCGGCGCGACGCGCGCTGGGCGTCCTGCACGACACCGAGGCCGTCACCGCCGGGCTGCACGGGACGCTGACGGCGCGGCTGCGGCCCTACCAGGCACGTGGGATCGCCTGGCTGCGCGAAACCGTGGCCGCGCACGGCGGGGCGGTGCTCGCCGACGAGATGGGGCTCGGCAAGACCGTGCAGACCATCGGCTTCCTGCTCGACCGCGCCGAGTCCGGAGCACAGCTGGTGGTGTGCCCGACCTCGCTGGTCGGCAACTGGGCCCACGAGATCGGCAGGTTCGCTCCGGGGCTGCGGGTGGTCGTCTGGCGAGGCGGCGACCTGGACGCCGACGCCGCGACGGTCGTCGTCACGGGCTACCCGACGCTGCGGCTGCACGGACAGCGGGTGGCGCAGCGGCGCTGGGCGACGGCCGTCTTCGACGAGGCGCAGGCGCTGAAGAACCCCCGCACCCAGGTCGCGAAGGCCGCGCGCGCGATCGATGCGGCCGCGACCGTCGCCCTGACCGGAACGCCGGTGGAGAACCATCTCGACGAGCTGTGGGCCCTGCTGCACCTGGTGGCGCCCCGGCTGTTCGGGCACCGGACGCAGTTCCGGCGGCGCTTCGTGCGGCCGATCCACGAGGGTTCGGCGGCCGCCGCGGCGCGGTTGCGCGACGCCATCGAACCGGTCGTGCTGGCACGCACGAAGAGACAGGTCGCCGCGACACTGCCCGCGAAGATCCACAGCGACCTGCTCTGCGACCTCACCGCCGAGCAGGAGCGGCTCTACGACCAGTTGCTCGACCGTGCCATCGACGACGGATTCGGCGCGGGCATCGAGCGCCACGGCCGCGTGCTGGCCGCGCTGACCGCACTACGGCAGGTGTGCAACCACCCGGGGCTGATCACCGGCGAGCTCGACGAGTTGGCCGGCCGCTCCGGAAAACTGGACCTGTGCACCGACATCGTCGCCACCAACCTGGAAACGGCCAGTCCCACCCTGGTTTTCACCCAGTACCGCCAGACCGGTGAGCTTCTGGTCCGGCATTTCGCCGAACAGTTCGGGGTGTCCGCGCCGTTCTTCCACGGCGGGCTCACCCAGACCGAGCGCGCCGCGATCGTCACCCGGTTCCAATCCGAGGACGGACCGCCGGTGCTGGTGCTCAGCCTGCGCGCGGCGGGCACCGGGCTCACACTGACCCGCGCCGCCGATGTCGTCCACTTCGATCGCTGGTGGAACCCCGCGGTGGAGGCGCAGGCCTCCGATCGGGTGCACCGGATCGGCCAGACCCGCACGGTCACCGTCACCACGCTCACCTCGACCACCACCGTGGAGGAGCACATCGCGGCCATGCACCACCGCAAGGCGGCGCTGCGCGACCTCGGTGACGCGGCGGGCATCGCGGCGCTGGCCGCGCTGGACGACGACCAGTTGATCGAGGTCCTGCGCCGCAAGAGGGAGAGCTGATGGCGGACAACGAATTCGGCTACACCGCGTGGGGCATGGACTGGGTGCGCCTGGCCGAGCCGCTGCGCCAGACCCGGCCGGACCCGATGCTGCCCCGCGCGCGCAGCATCGCCCGCAACAACGGCGTGCAGGCCGTCGTCGAGGGACAGGTGGTGCGCGCCACCATCCACCGCGGCGGCCAGGCCTCGCTGACGCACGTGGAGGTGGCGCCACTGTCTCGCAAGACGATCACCGCGATCGCCGGGATCGTGCCGGACCCGACCGTGCTGACCGACGACGCCCATCGCGCGCTCGGCGCGGCAGGCGTCTCGCTCGCGCCGCGGCTCGCGGGCACCGACTGCTCGTGCACGGCACGCTCGCCGCGGTGCGTCCACGTTCTCGCCGTCTACTACGAGATGGCGCGGCAGGTCGACGAGAACCCGCGGCTCGCCTTGGCGATCCAGGGCTATTTCGCCGCCGCGCCGGAGGATTGCGACGAGTCGGCGCCCGCGGCGCGGTGGACGCCGATCAGCGCGCTCGACCCGCGGCGATTCTTCACGACGACGCCCAGCTGAACGACCGGACGACATCCACGCGTCCTCCGACGGGTCCGGGCCCACTCGCCCCGCCCACCGCCGCTGCTAGGCGGGCCCACTCGTCCCGCCCACGACCGCTGGGCGGGACCTCACTGCGGCCGCCGGGCCCGGAAGCGGAAACTCGAAGCGCCGGTATCGATCTCCACGTCGGTGAAGCCGATCCGGAGCAGCCGGTCGGCGGCGGTCTCCTCCACCCACGACACCGCTCAGCCGCGGCGCGAGCGCGCCGAGGCGGTGGTGTTCGATCTGCTCGAGCCCGTCGAGGTGATCCCGATCGGCGCGCATCCGCCCACCGATCCACGAGCGCGGCAGGTGGCCGACGCGCTCGCCGCCGATCCGGCCGACCCGCGCACGCTCGCGGAGTTCGCCGCGCACGTCGCCGCCAGCCCGCGCACGCTGGCCCGCTTGTTCGTCGCCGAGACCGGGCTCGGCTTCGGCCAGTGGCGCACGCAGATCCGGCTGGCGGCCTCCCTGCCGCTGCTCGCCGCGGGGCTGCCGATCGCCCGGGTCGCGGGCCGGGTCGGCTACGCGACGCCGAGCGCTTACGTCGCGGCGTTCCGCCGGGCGGTCGGGGTGTCGCCCGGGCGGTATTTCACCGGCTGATCAGGCGTTGGTGCCGCTGTCCACGGTGAGGAACGCGCCGGTGACGCTGCGGCCGGACGGACCGGCCAGGAAGGCCACCGTGGCCGCGACATCGTCGGCGGCGCCGAAACGGCCGAGCGCGGTCAGGTCGCGCTGCCGCTGCGCGTGAGCGCCGTCGCCGGGGTTCATGTCGGTGTCGGTGGAACCCGGCTGCACGAGGTTCACCGTGATCGCGCGCGGGCCGAGTTCACGCGCCAGCGCCTTGGTGAAGCCGTTGAGAGCCGACTTGCTGAGGTTGTAGAGCGCCAGACCGTCGAACGGCGCGTGGTCGGTCAGGTTGGTGCCGATGCTGATGATCCGCCCGCCGTCGGTCATGTGCGCGATCGCGGCCTGCGCACCGACGAACGCGGCGCGGGCGTGCACGTTGAGCGCGTTGTCGATCTCCTCGACGGTGAACTCCTCGAACGGCTTCGCCGGGAAGATTCCCGCGTTGTTGACCAGGATGTCCAGCCCGCCGAGTTCGGACGCGGTGCGGTCGACCGCCGCGCGCACCGCTGCGGCGTCGGCGCTGTCGGCCTGGATCGCGACGGCTCGGCGTCCGAGCGCTTCGACCGCGTCGACCACCGTTTTCGCCTGCCCCTCGGCGTGCTGGTAGGTCATCGCTACGTCCGCGCCCGCCGCGGCGAGGCGGCGCGCGATCGCCGCTCCGATACCGCGACTGCCGCCGGTCACCAGCGCGACCTTGCCCGTGAGGTCCGACATCGGTACTCCTTTATTTTTGTGCCGATCAATACATAAATAGCCAAGCGCATCGGCCACGGCGCTGTCAAGAGGTATATTTAACGATCGACACAGAAAGGTGTGGCATGGCTGGACGGGGACGACCGCGCGCCTTCGACCGGACCGAGGCGTTGCACCGCGCGATGGAGGTCTTCTGGGAGCACGGCTACGAGGGCGCCTCGATGAGCGACCTCACCGCCGCGATGGGTATCAACTCCCCCAGCCTGTACGCCGCGTTCGGCGGCAAAGAGGAGCTGTTCCGCGCGGCCGTCGAACTCTACGGCCGCACCGACGGCGGTTACACCGACCGCGCGCTGCGCGAAGAACCGACCGCGCGGGCGGGCATCGAGGCGATGCTGCGGGACAACGCGATCGCCTACACCGAGGAGAACAAGCCGCACGGCTGCATGGTCGTGCTCGCCGGCTCCACCTACACCACGCGCAATACGAGCATCCGCGACTTCCTGATCGAGAAGCGCCGCGAGACGACCGAGGACATCCGGCGCAGGCTCGATCGCGGCGTCGCCGAGGGCGATCTGCCGGAAGGCACCGACACCGCGGCGCTGGCCGGTTTCTACACCACGGTCCTCTACGGCCTGTCCATCCAGGCACGGGACGGCGCGTCACTGGCGGACCTCACCGCGTCCATCGACTGCGCCATGGCCGCCTGGCCCGCCACGGCCGGTTGACCCGGGCTATTTCCGGCGCAGCGCGGCGATGCGCTCACCGAGTTGGTCGGCCGAGGCCAGCGCGGTCGGCGGCCCGCCGCATTCCCGGCGCAGCTCCCCGTGGATCACGCCGTGCGGTTTGCCGGTGCGGTGGTGATGCATCGCCACCAGGCTGTTGAGCTCGCGCCGCAGTTCGCCGAGCCGATCGGCCGTCGCGACCCGCTCCGCGGCGTTCGCCACCTGCGGACCGGGATCGGGGGCGGGCGCGGGCATACTCCGATCGGAGACCTGCTTGGCCTGCCGCTCGCGCAGCAGTGCGCGCATCTGCTCGGCGTCCAGCAGCCCCGGAATCCCCAGATAGTCGGCTTCCTCGTCGCTGCCTGCGAAAGTCGCGGTGCCGAAGGAGGATCCGTCGTAGATCACCTGGTCGAGTTCGGCGTCGGCGGCCAGCGCGACGAAGGACTTCTCCTGCTCGCCCGGCTCGTCCTGCTGCTTGTTCGCCTCGATCAGCAGGTCGTCTTCGAGGCCGTTCTTCTCGCGGTGCGGTTTGCCGATGACGTGGTCGCGCTGCAACTCCAGCTGCGCGGCCAGATCGAGCAGCACCGGCACCGAGGGCAGGAACACGGTCGCGGTTTCGCCCGGCTTGCGGGCACGCACGAACCGCCCGATCGCCTGCGCGAAGTACAACGGGGTGGAAGCGCTGGTCGCGTACACCCCGACGGCCAGGCGCGGCACGTCGACGCCTTCGGACACCATGCGCACCGCGACCATCCAGGGCTGCGTGCTGTTGCTGAACTCGGCGATGCGACTGGAGGAGGCCGGGTCGTCGGAGAGCACCAGCGCGGGCTTCTCGCCCGAAATGTGCTCCAGCAGTTCGGCGTAATCGCGGGCGCGGTCCTGGTCGGTGGCGATCACGAGGCCGCCCGCGTCGGGCATGCCGGAGGCGCGCTTCTGGCGCAGCCGGATGTCGGCGGCGCGCAGTACGGCGGATATCCAGTCGCCCGCCGGGTCCAACGCGGTCCGCCAGGCGCGGGCGGTCTGCTCGGCGTTCAGCGGCTCACCGAGGCGCGCGGAATACTCCTCGCCCGCGCTGTCGCGCCAGTGCGCCTCACCCGAGTAGGCCAGGAAGACCACCGGCCGCACCACACCGTCGGCGAGGGCCTCGGCATAGCCGTAGGTGTGATCGGCGCGGGACTTCGGGAAACCGGACTCGTCGGGTTCGTAGACGACGAACGGAATCTGGCTGTCGTCGCTGCGGAACGGGGTACCGGTCAGCGCGAGGCGGCGGGTGGCGTCGCCGAACGCCTCGGCGGTCGCATCGCCCCAGCTCTTGGCATCTCCCGCGTGGTGGATCTCGTCGAGCACGACGAGCGTCCTGCGGTTTTCGGTGCGCACGCGATGACGGAAGGGATGTGCGGCGACCTGCGCGTACGTGACGACGACACCGTGGTAGTCGCCCGAAGTGCCGCCGGTGGAATTGGAGAACCGCGAGTCGAGCGCGATTCCGGCGCGCGCCGCGGACTGCGCCCACTGGTGCTTGAGGTGTTCGGTCGGCGCGACGACGGTGACCTGGTCCACGGTGCGGTCGGCCAGCAGTTCGGCGGCCACGCGCAGCGCGAACGTGGTCTTTCCCGCACCAGGGGTGGCCACGGCGAGGAAGTCCCGCGGCTTGGTGGCCAGATACTTCGTCAGGGCACGTCGCTGCCAGGCGCGCAGGGCGCCGCCGGCGGGGGTGCCCACTGCTTTCGAATCGCCCGGCGTCTCTGCTTCTCCCGCCACAGCGGCGCCACCGGACCCAGTCACGCAGACGACCCTAGCGGCCCGGCCCGGCGTGTCGCCAAACCGACGCGAGGTGGGCGACGGGCATCACAGCCCACCGGCCGAGACGCTGGGAGTTCACCCGATGCCCACCGACACGTCGTGTCCGCACGCCGATACGGATCGCCGAAGTGCGCGATGCTGTAAGCACGATGACAGATCACCGCGCCCGCCCGGGCGATCCGCCGCGGATCGACGCACCGTCGCCCCGCGGCACCGCCGTGCGTACCAGGACGTGGGCCGACCGGGCGGGCGCGCGGACGGCGGTGGCGGGCAGGCGGGCAGGCACCCTGATCGTGCGGGTGGCGGAGAAGGCCTGGGCGGATTCCATCTTCGCCAAGTCGGCCGCGGCGGCGTTCTGGCAGACGCTCTCGCTGGCGCCGCTGTTGCTCGGGGTGCTCGGCAGCCTCGGTTACGTCGGCGGATGGTTCGGCCCGGACACGGTGCAGATCGTCGAGTCGAAGATCATCGCGTTCTGCCAGGAACTGTTCAGCGCGAGCGTGGTCACCGACCTCATCGAGCCGACGGTGCGGGACGTACTCGGCCGCGGGCGCGGCGCGGTGGTCTCGGTGGGCTTCGTGCTGTCGTTGTGGGCCGGGTCGTCGGCGATGGCCACCTTCGTCGACTCCATCGTCGAGGCCCACGACCAGCAGGACGCCCGTCACCCGGTGTGGCAGCGCATCTTCGCGCTGTTGCTCTACGTGCTGTTCCTGGTGGCGGCGGTGTTCATCCTGCCGCTGGTGGCGCTGGGGCCGACGCTGATCGGCCGGGTACTGCCCGCCCCCTGGCGGGCGACCGGCCTGCAACTGCTGGATTTCTTCTACTACCCGGGCGTCGGCCTGCTGCTGATCGTCGGGCTCACCACCCTGTACAAGCTGGCGCTGCACACCTCGCTGCCCTGGCACCGGCTCTTCGGCGGGGCACTGGTGGCGGGCGTCTTCTTCATGGCGGCCAGCGACGTGCTGCGCCGCTACCTCTCGTGGGTCACCCGCACCGGCGTCACCTATGGTGCGCTGGCGACGCCGATCGCGTTCCTGCTCTTCACGTTCTTCCTGGGCTTCGCGGTGATCCTGGGCGCGGAGTTCAACGCGGCCGTGCAGGAGTTCTGGCCCGCGCGTGCGACGCGCATGGAACAGGTGAAGGAGTGGATCGCCAATCAGGTCCGCGGCGAGGGCGGCGCCGAGGAGGACACGGCGGACCGCGACGAGGGCGCCCCGCCCGCGGGCGACGCCGCGTCCGAGCCCGCGCAGGCCGCGTTCGACCTGCGAAAGACGTCGCCCTCCTCCGGCGAACTATCCGCGTCTCACTCGCCCTTGCGTAGGCCGTCGTAGACCTTCTTGCACTCCGGGCACACCGGAGAGCCGGGCTTGGGCGAACGGGTCACCGGGAAGACCTCTCCGCACAGCGCGACCACGTGGGTGCCCATCACGGCGCTCTCGGCGATCTTGTCCTTCTTCACGTAGTGGAAGAATTTCGGGGTGTCGTCGCCCGTCGTCTCGTCGGTCGTCGTATCCGGGCGAACGATGGTGTCGGTGCTCACGCATTCCATGATGCCGCATCGCGAGAGACGGGCCACCACGGTGTCGCATCCGAGGTGACCACTGTCTCGGATCGGGAGCTGACCACGGATCGAAGCGAAGGTGGCGGCGTTGTCGGCACAGAAGCCGACTGCCGTATCCCGTCAGCGGTGACCACAGTTCCGGCACAGAGCTGACCACGGCATGTGCGCGGCGCGACCACGAGTGGAAGACTCAGGGTATGCAGCAGAACGGCGATTCCCCATCCGCCGACGGCCGCGACCGCGAAGAGCACCCCGACGTGACGATGCCGACGCAGCCCCGCCGTTCCCCCGGATACTTCCCCGGCAATGACGACAGACACCCGGCGCTGATCACCGAGGCCGCGCCCTCGCTGGAGGACCAGCACCGCGCTCGCGTGCGCCGGTACACGATCATCATGGCGTTCCGCATACCTTGCCTGGTTCTCGCCGCGATCGCCTACAGCGCGTTCGGTAATCCGCTGGTGTCCATCCTGATCATCGTCGCGTCCATTCCGCTGCCCTGGATCGCGGTGCTGATCGCCAACGATCGCCCGCCCCGCCGCAAGGACGAGCCCAGCCGCTGGGATCGTCAGCGCACGGCCATCGAGTCCCGATCGCACAACGCCATCGACGGCTGAACTTCCGCCCGCCCCCAGGGGTCTGCGGTCGGGTCGCGCCTGCGACGGCTGGTCACATCGGCGGCGACCAACGCGTCATCGCACGTGGGAGGGGTGCCGATGAACCGGCCGAACGACCGATTCGCCGCGAGAACAGATGGCCCGCCTGCACCGCGATGCACGGCAGCGGTAGGAGGCACGCCCACCGACACCACGGCGCACAACAGCCGTCGGAGGCACGCCCACCGACACCACGGCGCACAACAGCCGTCGGAGGCACGCCCACCGACACCACGGCGCACAACAGCCGTCGGAGGCACGCCCACCGACACCACGGTGTACAGCCGCGTGGGTGCATGACGCCGACCCGTCCCTACGTGCCGAGCGCGCAGCCGACAGCGCGCGACAGCCAGCGTCCGTGCGCTGACTTGTTTCCGGGCACGGCCGTCGGCCCACCACGAGCGCGCTCGGGGGAGTGCGTTCAGTCCGAACCGTGCGCCCCGACGAAGGCCGGTGCGCGGCGGATGACGGCCGACATCACGGCAGCGGCGGCGCACAACCC
Source organism: Nocardia abscessus (assembly GCF_015477775.1). Classification (GTDB taxonomy): domain Bacteria; phylum Actinomycetota; class Actinomycetes; order Mycobacteriales; family Mycobacteriaceae; genus Nocardia; species Nocardia abscessus_A. Next base: position 442,490 of record NZ_JADLQO010000002.1, read on the forward strand.
GCCGGCCAGGTACCAGGCGAGGTCGTAGCTGCCCTGGGCATCACGGATGACGCCCGCCCCGGTGGCCGCCACCGCCGAACCGATCTGGTGGGAGGCGAACACCCAGCCGAAGGCGACCGGGCCGTCGGCGCCGAACAGTTCGCGGCACAGCGCGACCGTCGGCGGCACGGTGGCCACCCAGTCCAGGCCGTAGAAGACGATGAACACCCACAGGCTCGGTTTCGTGTCCGGACCGAGCAGCGCGGGAAGGATCAGCAGCGACAGTCCGCGTAGCGTGTAGTACCCGATCAGCAGGTAGCGCGGGTCGATCCGGTCGGTCAGCCAGCCCGACGCGATGGTGCCCGCCACGTCGAAGACGCCGACGACGGCCAGCAGGCTCGCCGCGGCGGTCGGCGGCATGCCGTGATCGTGGGCCGCGCTGACGAAATGGGTCCCGACCAGCCCGTTTGTCGACGCGCCGCAGACCGCGAACCCCCCTGCGAGCAGCCAGAATCCGGGTCGGCGCGCGATCGCGCCGAGCACGGTCAGCGCGCGCGACGCCCCACCGGCGGCCGGCGCCCGCATCCCCACCGTGCTGTCCGGCGCCGCGCCGTAGGCCCGCACCCCGAGGTCGCTCGGATAGTCCCGGATGAACAGCAGCACCAGCGGCGCCACGGCCAGCGCCGCGCCCGCGACGATCAGCGACGGCAGTCGCCAGCCGTGTGCGTTCGCCAGCGCCGATACCAGCGGCAGGAAGATCAGCTGTCCGGTCGCGCCCGCCGCGGTGAGCACGCCGGTCACCAGACCGCGCTGACGCACGAACCATCGGCCGGTGATCGTGGCGACGAACGGCATCGACATCGATCCGACGCCGATCCCGACCAGCAGGCCCCAGGTCAGCACCAGGTGCCACGGCTGGGACATGAACACCGTCAGTCCGCTGCCCCCGGCGACCAGCAGCAGCGCGCAGGCCACCACCCGGCGTATGCCGAAGCGATCCATCAGCGCCGCGGCGAACGGCGAGATCAGCCCGTAGAGCAGGAGATTCAGCGAGACGGCCGCTCCGATGGTGCCGTGCGACCAGCCGAATTCCTGCTGCAGCGGGTCCATCAGCACGCTGGGCACGGATCGGAAGGCGGCCGCGCCGAGCAGCGCGACGAAGCCGACGCCCGCGACCAGCCACGCCGGGTGCAAGCGCCGACGCGGCGTGGAGCGCAGCGGAACCGGGGTCGGCGTCTGAAGTTCGGTCACCGGCTGAGCCTGCCGGAACTATGCCCACGCAACGAGTGGCTGGAATGCCACATATCATCAAATTCGTGCCATTCGCGGCAGCCCCGGTATCTTCTCGACAAGGCGGGCACGCGTCCCTAGGGTCGCAGGGAGCCTGCGGCACCACGATCACCGTTGCGGGTCACAAGACAGGAGTGAACATGATTCGGTGGATCTGGGTCTTCCTGGACCGGCCGACCCAACGCTTCGACGATTGCGCGAAATTCTGGTCCACGGTCACCGGCACCCAGCTCTCCGCTCGGCGCGGCGCGAACGACGAGTTCCTCACCTTGTTGCCGGACCCGGCGCTGTTCGCCGCGGCGAGTGTGAAGATGCAGGCGGTGACCGGCCTCGGCGGTGTGCACCTCGACTTGGACGTCGACGACATCCCCTCCGCCGTTCGCACCGCGCTCGATTTGGGTGCCGGGCTGGTCGCCAACCACCCGGACTACGCCGTGCTGCGGTCCCCCGGCGGTCAGACGTTCTGCCTGACCCCCAGCGGCCGCGCCACGAGCACTCCCGCACCCGCCGTCCGGGCGCCGGACGGCACCCTGTCGCGCCTGGACCAGGTGTGCCTCGACATCGGCCCCGACGACCACGAGGTGGAGACCCGTTTCTGGACCTCGCTGACCGGCTGGACGTACCGGCCCGGCAGGCGGCCGGAATTCGCCCTGCTGCACTCCGCACAACGTCGGCTCCCCACGCAGTTGCTGCTGCAGCGCCTCGGCGAGAACCGTCCGACCAGCGCACACGTCGATCTGGCCGCCGGCGACATCGAAGCCACCGCCGCCTGGCACGAGTCGCTCGGCGCGACCGTGGTGCAGCGCCACGAGCACTGGATCGTCCTGTGCGACCCGAGCGACGCGCTGTACTGCGTCACCGCCCGCGACCCCAACGGGGTCTGACCCGTCCGGCGCCGCGCGACTGGCCACACAGCCTCGAGGAGCGGCCGCCCCGCACTCGGCCGGGTAGTGCCAAGCGACGCGCTGTACTGCATCACCGCCCGCGACCCCAACGGGTCTGACCTTCGTCCGGCTCCCTGCGACTGGCCACACAGCCTCAGGGAGCCGCCGCCCCGCACTCGGCCTGGTAGTGCAGGTCGGCGGCACCAAGACCGGACGCCGTCGAGGTCACTGGTGATCGGCCTGCTCGGTAGCGGCCGGGTACGTCGGGTTCCAGGTCTCCGCAGCGAAGCCGCACCTGAGCGCGTCGTGGGTCCGTGTAGCCGGTCCCACCGCTGGACACGGTGACACAGCGGGCACCTGATCTCCGCCCGGGAGCGGCGGTGGCAGAGTACCGGTGTGCCTACGAACCGACCGACCACCACCGGATCGCTGCTCACCGCGCTGTGCCCGGACCTGCGGACCGCGCTCACGAGGGTGGGTTACGACGCCGACACCTTGCTCGAGGCACTCGGTGACGCGCACGCGGCGCTGAGCCGGTCGGAGCCGGTCCCCGTGCGCCGAGCGGCGCGCGAGGCGGGCGAACTGGGCACGCTCGTCCGCCTGCTGCTGCTCGGCGACGCCCTCCCGGAGCGAGAGGTGGCCGCGGCGCTCGCGCCCGTGGCGATCGACAGCGCGGTCGCCGCCGGCCTGCTGGACCGCGACGGCGACCAGGTGCGTGCGGCGCTGGACCTGCGTCCGCTCGACGCGGGCGCGGGCACGCGGTGGATCCTGTCCGACCTCGACGATTCGATGCGGCGGCGCACGCTCACCGAAGACCACGTCCTGGGCGTGGGCCACGCCTCCCTCTCGCTGCTGCGCGCCACCCCCACCCGCCCGGTCGGCACGGTGCTCGATCTCGGCACCGGCTGCGGCGTGCAGGCGGTGCACGCCGCCTCCTATGCGCAGCGCGTCACCGGCACCGACGTCAACCCCCGCGCGTTGTGGCTGGCCGAGGCGACCGCGGCGCTCAACGGCCTGGACATCGAACTGGTGGAGGGCTCCTGGTTCGAGCCGGTCCGGAGCAGGCGCTTCGACCAGGTGGTGGCCAATCCGCCGTTCGTGGTCGGCCCCGCGCGCGTCGAGCACACCTACCGCGATTCCGGCCTCGCGCTCGACGGCGCAAGCGAATTGGTGATCGCACAGGCCGCGGATCTGCTCGCACCTGGTGGCACCGCCGCGATGCTCGCCGCCTGGGTGCATGCCGAGGACGAGGACTGGCGCGGGCGCGTCTCGTCCTGGCTGCCCGCCTACGGTGTGGACGCCTGGGTGGTCCAGCGCGACGTCGCCGACCCCGCGCTCTACGTGGGCACCTGGTTGCGTGACGCGGGCGCCGACCCGCGTGACCCATCCGCCCAGGCTCGCGCAGAACGATGGCTGGACGCCTTCGAGGCGGCGCGCGTCGAGGGAATCGGGTTCGGTTTCGTGTATCTGCGCGCCATCGACGGACCGACCGAATTGCTCGCGGAGGATCTCACCCACGGCTTCGACGATCCGCTCGGCGACGAGGCCGTCCGGTATTTCGAGCGCTCGGCCTGGCTGCGCGCGGTCGCCGGTGACGAAAGTCTCGCGTGGTCTTCACGTTTCGTCGTAGACCCGGCGACCGCGCTCGAACGGGTGTATCTCCCTGGCGCCGACGGCTGGGCTCCCGAAGTGGCACGGCTGCATCGTGGCGACGGACCGCGCTGGCAGCACGAAGTGGATGAGGCCACAGTCTCGCTGCTGGCGGGAATGCACGCCGACGGCCTGCCGTTATACGAGCTGATCGAGCTGCTGGCGCTCGCGCACGGATCCGAGGAGGTGAGTGCCCAGTTCGCGGCCGACGCGTTGTCCGTGGTCACCGGATTGGTACGGCACGGACTCATCCGGCCCGTGTGACTGCACGGCAGCGGTGCGCCGGTCGGTGCAGGTCCTGGCCGGAGATCGTCCCCGGCTGCGGTGCTTCTCAGGAACTTCTCAGACGAGAGGGGCGAAAACCGCTGCTCAGAGCGGTTTATGCCAGCCGTAACGGGGAACTTTCTTCCTGTCGGGTCCGTTGATCGGAGTGAGACACCACCGACAGGAGGCAAGTCATGACAAGCCCCGCCACCACTCGTGTGCGCATCAGCGATTCGGACCTCGACGCTCAGAGCCCTGCCGCCGACCTGGTACGTGTGTACCTGAACGGGATCGGTCGCACCGCGCTGCTCACCGCTGCCGACGAGGTCGAGCTGGCCAAGCGCATCGAGGCGGGCCTCTACGCGCAACACCTGCTGGAAACCGGCAAGCGACTGTCGGCCACCCGCAAGCGTGATCTCGCGATCATCGTGCGCGACGGTCAAGCCGCCCGGTCGCATCTGCTGGAAGCCAACCTGCGCCTTGTTGTCTCGCTCGCCAAGCGTTACACCGGTCGCGGCATGCCGCTGCTCGACCTCATCCAGGAGGGCAACCTCGGCCTGATCCGGGCTATGGAGAAGTTCGACTACGCCAAGGGCTTCAAGTTCTCCACGTATGCCACCTGGTGGATCCGGCAGGCCATCACCCGCGGCATGGCCGACCAGAGCCGCACCATCCGCCTGCCCGTCCACCTCGTGGAGCAGGTGAACAAGCTGGCCAGGATCAAGCGCGAACTGCACCAGCAGTTGGGCCGGGAGGCCACCGATCAGGAACTGGCCACCGAATCCGGCATCCCGGTCGACAAGATCTCCGATCTGCTCGACCACAGCCGTGACCCGGTGAGCCTGGACATGCCGGTCGGCAACGACGAAGAGGCCCCGCTGGGTGATTTCATCGAGGATTCCGAGGCCACTTCGGCCGAGTCCGCGGTTATCGCGGGTCTGCTGCACCACGATGTGCGCAGCGTCCTCGCCACCCTGGACGAGCGCGAACAGCAGGTCATCCGGCTGCGGTTCGGCCTGGACGACGGCCAGCCGCGCACCTTGGACCAGATCGGCAAGCTCTTCGGTCTCTCCCGCGAGCGGGTGCGTCAGATCGAGCGTGAGGTTATGGCGAAGCTGCGCAAAGGCGAGCGGGCCGACCGGCTCCGCGCCTACGCCAGCTGATCATCCCCCGGCGCCGGCCGCTCCGAGACAGCTCCGGCGTTCGGCTCGGTGACCCCTCCCGCCGGGTCGCCTTCCCGCGCCGACCGGTGACCGCGCGTACCCGTCCCCTCCGGGTGACGCGCGAGCCGGTCGGCGGTGTCGTACTCCCCCCTTTTTTCGGGCGGGTTCAGCCCTGCTCCACCTCGATGTCGTATTTGACGGTGTCGCCTTCCACCGAGGTCACCTTCAACCTCACGCCCAGCGTGTCGGATCCCGCGGTCAGCGTGCAGCGCATGGTGGTCCCCTCCTTGCCGGTGAGATCGCCGGGGCAATCGATCGAATCGGGTTCCTGGCCGACCTTTTCGGTGAGCGAGTCCTTGACCGATTTCTCCAGATCCGCCTCCTGGACCTTCGGCGTGCCGACGCTGACGGAACACGCGGTGAGTGTCGCGGCGAGCAGCGACAGCAGAGCAACACTTCGGATCTTCATGGCGAGCGGGCCTTTCTTTCGGACGAACTTGGCATCCCCACATCGCGGCAGGAGCGATCGTCCGTTATCGGACATCCCGCGCGTGACGTATGCGAGCCGACGTCGCAGCCGCGCCATCTCGCCGGCCGCCAACTCGTCCGGCAAACCTCCTGGTGCTCAACCCAGCCGCCGCGGACCGGTGTCGAAACGGCTCGGCTGCGGGCCGATACGGCCGCGCGCGTAGATGATTTCCGCCGAGGTCGGCGAGGCCAGCACCGGGTCGAAGGCCAGTTCCCGCATTTCCGGCAGGTCGTCGAACAGGGCCGAAATGCGCTGAGCGAGTTCGGCGAGAGCTGCCTTGTCCACGCGCGGACTCGCCGGGGTACCGGACAGCAGAGGCGCGGCGCGCGGCGCGTCGATCAGAGCCGTGGCCTCGTCGGCGGTCAACGGCAGTGCCCGATAGGCACGATCACCGAGCAATTCGATGATCAGTCCGGACAGGCCGAACTCGATCACCGAGCCGAACGAGGGGTCGTCCTGCACGCGCAGGATGCATCCGACGCCCTTGGTGGCCATCTTCTGGATGTGCAACACAGGGTCACCGCACAACTCCGCCAGATCCGCGTATCCCTGCCGCACCGCTTCCGGCCGCCACAGATCGAGCCGGACACCGGTGAGATCCGGTCTGCGCCGCCACAATTCGCCGGTCGCCTTGGCCGCCACCGGGTAGCCGAGTTCCTCCGCGGCCGCGACCGCCTCGTCCGCGCTGCGCACCTCGCGGAATTCCACGACCGAAATGCCGTAGCAGGCAAGCAGTTCCACCGTCTCGAGATCGGTGAGCCTGCGGCCACCCGCCCCGGCCATCCAGTCCGCCACCAATTGGCGCGCGCGATCGGTGTCGATGCCCTGCGGACGCACCACGGGCGAGACGGGCCTGGTGCGCCATTCGGCGTATCGCCGAACTCGGGCCAGCGCCCGTGCGGCGCGTTCGGGATCGGGATACGACGGAATCGACCCGTGTACCGCCGCCGCGCCCGGACCGCGCACCGCGAGCAGGTTCGGGATCCCTTGCTCGGCGACGAACGTGGTGAGGATCGGCTTCCCCGCCTCGGGCACGGCGGCCGCCGCCGCCCTGATCGCGTCGGCGAAGCCTGCGGTCGGCAGCGGCACCGGCGGCGCGAAAACGACGATCACCGCGTCCGTCTCGTCCGACCGCAGGGCCGCGACCAGTGCGTCCAGATACGCGCCCGGCGTCGCCTGCGGGCCGAGGTTGACCGGCTCGCCCACCGTGAGGCCCTCGCCGCGCGCCGCGTCGAGGGCCAGCCAGTTCAGCGCCGTGCTGTTGCCGACCACCGCCAGCCGCTGACCCCGCGGCAACGGCTGATAACCCAGCAGAGCCGCGCAGTCGAAGAGTTCGGAAATCGAGTCGACCTGGATGATGCCCGCCTGAGCGAACAGATCCCGCACGATCGACCGGTCCATGTCCCCCGCGGGCTGGGCGGCGGAGCGTCCGCTGCTCACCGCGACGATCGGTTTGGTCCGGGCCACCCGGCGCGCGATCCGGGAGAACTTGCGCGGATTGCCGAAGCTCTCCAGATACAGCAGCACCACATCGGTGTCCGGGTCGCTGTCCCAGTACTGCAGCAGGTCGTTGCCGGAGACGTCGGCGCGATTACCCGCGGACACGAACGTGGACAAGCCGAGGTTGCGCGCCGCCGCCTCGCCCAGGATCGCCGCGCCCAAGGGCCCGGACTGGCAGAAGAATCCCATCCGCCCGCGACCGGGCAGCACCGGGGCCAGTGTCGCGTTCATGGCGACCGCCGGGTCGGTGTTCGCGATGCCGAGTGCGCTCGGCCCCACCACGCGCATGCCGTGACCACGTGCGGCGGCCACGAGTTCACGTTCGGCCGCCAGGCCCCCCTCCCCGGTCTCGCCGAAGCCCGCGGTCAACACCACGAGCCCTTTGACGCCCTTGGCCATACAGTCGTCGAGCACCGACCCGATCGCCGCGGGCGGCACCGCGACCACGGCGAGGTCGACCTCGTCGGGGATTTCCCGGACCGTCGCGTATGCCCGCACCCCGCGCACCGACTTGCGGTTCGGGTTCACCGGGAACACCGGCCCTTGGAACAGACCCGACAGCAGATTCGCCAGCAGCGCGCCGCCGACGCGCCCCGTCGCGGGGGTGGCGCCGATCACCGCGACCGACCGCGGGGCCAGCAGATTGCCCACGCTGCGCGCCTCCGAGGCGCGTTCGCGCGAATCACGCACCGACAGCAGCGCTTCGGTGGGATCGATGGCGAACTCGAGATGCAGGACCGATCCGTCCCTGCTGCGCTCGACCTGATAGCCCGCGTCCCGGAAAACCGTCACCATCACGGTGTTCTCCGCGAGCACCTCGGCGACGAAGGTCTCGATCTTGTTCTCGGCGGCGGCGCCGGCCAGGTGCTCCAGCAGGATCGAGCCGAGCCCGCGGCCCTGATGCCCGTCGGCCACCACGAACGCGACCTCCGCTGCCCGCGGCCCGTCTCGCTCCAGCAGTTCGTAGCGGCCCACCGCGACGATCGCCTCACCCAGTTCCAGCACCAGCCCCACCCGGTCGTGATAGTCCACGTGTGTGGTGCGGTACAGGTCTTTGGGAGAGATCCGCGGGTAGGGCCCGAAATACCGTAGGTACCTGGTGCGATCGGACAGCGCGCTGTGGAACTCCTGCAGCGGCTCGGCGTCGGCGGGGGTGATCGGGCGCAGTCGCACGACGCCGCCGTCGGAGGCCAGCACATCGGCGAACCAGTGCTGCGGTGGTGGCGGCGGCGTGGTGGGAGCGTCCGTGGTGTCGGGGAAGTCAGTCACGAGGGTCCTCCGGGTCGAGTCCTAGCAACCCGAAAGTCGCTCGGCGGGTGGCCAGCACGGCCATGTCTACGGCACGTTGGGCACGGTCGACCCGCACGTCACCGGTCTCCCCGGTACCGCCGGGGCCGTCCCAGGGACGGTAGGCCACGTCACCGCCGTCGCCCATGGTGTGCGGCGGGTCCGCCTGCGGCGCCGCCGCGCGGATCGTCTCGATCCAGTCCTGCGGAATCGGCGTCGCGGGGTCGACGGTGCGATCCAGCGCGGTGGCCAGCAGATGCGTCCAGGCCCGCGGCACCACCCGGATCAGGCCGTATCCGCCGCCGCCGACGGCGAGCCAGCGTCCTTCGGCATACCGGTCGGCGAGTTCCCGCATGGCGCGGAACGCGGCTCGCTGGCCGTCCACGGTGAGTTCCAAATCGGCCAAGGGGTCTTCGCGATGTGTGTCCACCCCGCACTGGCTGACCACGATCTGCGGACCGAACGCCGCCACCGCGCCCGGCACCACGGCGTGGAAGCCGCGCAACCATTGCGCATCCCGGGTACCGGGCAGCAGCGGCAGGTTGATCGATGTGCCCTCCGCCGCGCCCGCGCCGGTCTCCTCCGGCCACCCCGTGTTCGGCCACAGCGTGGCCGGATGCTGGTGCAGCGAAATGGTCAGCACCCGGGGATCGCCGTAGAAAGCACGCTGCACGCCGTCGCCGTGGTGCACGTCCACATCGATGTAGGCGATCCGGTCGAAACCGTGATCCAGCAGCCAGGAGATGGCCACCGCCGGGTCGTTGTACACGCAGAAGCCGGACGCCGAATCCGACATCGCGTGATGCATGCCACCGCCGATGCTCACCGCTCGCCTGGTGCGTCCCTCCGCGATCTCCCTGGCCGCGGCCAGGGTGCCGCCGACGATCGTGGACGCGGCCTGGTGCATCCGTGGAAACACCGGGTTGTCCGGGGAACCGAGACCGTAGGGCGGTGCGGCGGGCGAACCGACCGGCGGCACGGCGCGTTCGACCGCGTCGAGATAGTCGGGGGTGTGGATACGCAGCAGGTCCGGACGTCCCGCGGCGGCGGGTTCGAGTAGCTCGACACCCTCGAGCAGTCCGAGACTTTCCGCCAGCGCCATGGTGAACTTCAGTCGCGCCGGCTTCATCGGATGCTCCGGCGTCCAGGCGTAATCCAGGAACCGCTCGGTCCAGACGACGGTTCCGGACCGGCTCGTCCCGGGCGAGATCGGCGCCCGAGGTTCGCCGCGCGGTGCAGTGGCCATGATCGCAACGCTAGCGGGAAGCAAGGAACCCCGCGAAACGTTCCTATGCAGTACAAATACAAGAAAGACGCTCACGGCCGCCTGCCGTGCGCCGATCGGGTTGCCGCAGTGCCGCCGGAGACGTCGTGCGCAACGTGGAGCGACGCGATCCGGCACACGGGGGTGCCGTCGTGCGTGGGTAGAATTCGTGCCGACGAAGGGGTAACAGGTGAAGGATCTGGTCGACACCACGGAGATGTATCTCCGTACCATCTACGACCTCGAGGAGGAGGGCGTGGTGCCCCTGCGCGCCCGGATCGCCGAGCGCCTCGAACAGAGCGGCCCCACCGTCAGCCAGACCGTCGCGCGGATGGAACGCGACGGGTTGCTGCTGGTCGCCGGAGACCGTCATCTGGAGCTGACCGAGAAGGGGCGCAGCATGGCCGTCGCGGTCATGCGCAAGCATCGGCTGGCCGAACGGCTGCTCGTCGACATCATCGGTCTCGACTGGCAGAACGTGCACGCGGAGGCTTGTCGCTGGGAGCACGTGATGAGCGAGGACGTCGAGCGCCGTCTGGTCGAAGTGCTCAACCACCCCACCACCTCCCCCTACGGCAACCCCATTCCCGGCCTGGACGAGTTGGGCATCATCCCGCCCGCCGCCGCCGACGAGAAACTGCTGCGTCTGTCGGATCTGCCGCACGGCCAGCTGCACGCTGTCGTGGTGCGCAGGCTCGCCGAGCACATCCAGACCGATCCCGAGGTGATCGGCCGTCTGCGGGAGGCGGGCGTGGTACCCGACGCCCGCGTCACGGTGGAGACGAAGGCGGGTTCGGTCGTCATCACCGTGCCCGGCCACGACGGTTTCGAATTGCCCGACGAGATGGCGCACGCCGTCCAAGTGAAGCTGGCTTGATACGTGAAACTCCTGGTCACAGGTGGCGCGGGCTACGTCGGTGGCGTGTGCGCACAGGTTCTGCTGGAAGCGGGCCACGAGGTGGTCGTGCTCGATGATCTGTCCACCGGCAATGCCGACGGCGTCCCTTCCGCCGCGCGGTTCGTCGAGGGGGACATCGCGGCCGCCGCGCCCGAACTGCTGGCCGCCGAGACCTTCGACGGTGTCCTGCATTTCGCGGCGCAGTCGCTGGTGGGCGAGTCGGTGCAGCAGCCGGAGAAGTACTGGCAGGGCAATGTCGTGAAGACGTTCGAACTGCTGGAGGCGATGCGGCGCGCGGGAACGCCGCGCCTGGTGTTCTCCTCCACCGCGGCGGTGTACGGGGAGCCGGAGCAGGTACCGATCACCGAGGACGCCCCGACCCGTCCGACCAATCCCTACGGCGCGTCGAAACTGGCCATCGACCACGCCATCACCTCGTACGCGGTCGCCCACGGGCTCGCGGCGACCAGTCTGCGGTATTTCAACGTCGCGGGCGCCTACGGCGGTCTCGGCGAAAACCGAGTGGTGGAAACGCATCTCATCCCACTGGTGCTGCAGGTCGCGGCCGGACATCGTAAGGCGATCTCGGTCTTCGGCACCGATTGGCCCACGCACGACGGCACCGCGGTCCGTGACTACATCCACATCCGCGACCTCGCGCAGGCCCATGTGCTGGCCCTGGCGACCGCGGAAGCCGGCACCCACCGGATCTACAACCTCGGCAGCGGCACCGGCTTCTCCGTGCGCGAAGTGATCTCGGCCTGCGAGCGAGTCACCGGCCTGCCGATCACCGCGCAGGACGCTCCCCGCCGTCCCGGCGACCCGGCGACCCTGATCGCGTCCAGTGCGCGCGCCATCGCCGAACTGGGCTGGCATCCCGAGCACAACGACCTCGACGAAATCGTCACGGACGCCTGGAATTTCCTCCAGTCGCTCGGGCCGCGCGCGCACAGCGCGAAGTAACCGCCCCCGCAGTGCCCGAGTCGGCCACTCACCGACCCGGGCCGACCCGCTCGCACCAGCCCACCGACGTGGAGATCGCCGCCGCATGGTGTAGCCGGACGAAGCGGTGCGCGCCTCGGAATCGCCGGAGCTGGGTACAGATTCATCCGGCTGCGCACCGCCGGGGCGGTCACCGGCCCGGGATTCCGGTTTCACGACGCCGACCAATCGAGGTCGACGCCGAGGCCCGCGGCGGTGCGGTAGCCGCTGTGCGCGAGGCGACGCAACTGTTCCGGACGCATGCCCAGGCGCAGCGAGGTATCGAGCAGCATCGCCATCGGATGTCCCGGATCCGCCTCCAACGCGGCCTCCAGCGCGATGCCCGCCAACGGTCCGTCGCCGCGGACGTAGGCGCTGTAGCCGAGCAGGGCGGCGGCTTCGGCGCGATCGGTACCGGACAATGCGCGGGTCAGCGCGGCCCAGACCGCCTCGGCCGCGTCGGCGTGATCGCCGACCGCCAGCGCGAACATCGTGTCCCGCACGGCTCGATCACGGAGAGCGACAACGATTTTGGCGAACTCGGGCGCCATCGGCGCGGCGCCCGACGCGGTGTTGGCGATCTGCCACAGCACGTAGTCGAGCGCTTGCCTGCTGTATCCGATCGGATCACCGCGCCGCGCGGCCCGCGCGGCGCGCTCACGGGCTTGGACGAGCGCGTCCTCCATGTGCGCGGCCACCTCGGCCCGAGCGAGGGGATCCATCGCGACCAGAGCGGTGAGTTCGGAACGCGAACCGCGGATCGGCCTGCCGTCGAGCACGTGGGTCAGCGCCACGAGGGAGGCCGCCGGATCCCGGAGCACCCCGCGTCGCTCGGGTCCCGCCAACGTCCACCAGCGCTGTCCAGCGGCGATCGCACGCACCGCCCATACCCCGCCGAGCGCGATGTCCCCGGCAGCCAATCGCCTGCCGAGCGAACCGACCAGCACGTCGAAACGGCCGCCCGCGCAGCCATGTAGGTCGGCGCCTGCTTCCGGTTCCACGGCGCGATCGTCGACGACGACCGCCAGCACCTCGGCTGCCTCGTCATGGGCGCAGATCCGCGCGACCGCGGCGGCCAGTGTGGCGCCTCGCACGCGCCTGCCGCCGGGCGAATCCAGATCGAACCGCACCACCGCGTCGACTATCCCCCCGTCGGCGGTCCCGGGCCGCAGCACGAGCACGACCACCGATCGTTCCGGAGTGAATCCCAGCATCGCGGGCACGGCAGCGATCAGCTCTCCCGGATCGTCCACGCGCACCGCGTGATCCGGCGTGCCACGGAACGGCGGAGGATCGTCGCGACACCGGGCGTGCCGAGCCGGTCCCTCCGCATTTCCCGTGCTCGGCTCGCCTTCGATCGAGTACGGAGCCGACCTTCGCGCGGCGACGCCGGGTTGGACTCGCCCCGCGGCCTGGGTAGCGCGGCCGGGTGCGCGATTACCGCGGTGGCACAGCCGGGATGCATCGTTCTTACCTGCATACCCGTCATCGACCGGTTCAGGGGTCGAAGACGGGGTGGCGGAAGTGGTCATGCCTCGACCATGCGGCTCGGCGGTCTCCGCCCTCCGACACCGACCTGGCGATTCGTCCGGCCTGGGGAATTCGTCTCGCGCTGTGCACGACTCGCCTCGCAGGTCTCTCGCATCGCGATCGATGTCGGTAGCCCCTGCTACGGTGCCGCCGGTGCCCGCCGTCTACCGCGCCCTTATCGCTCCCGCACCTTGCGAACAGCGGTCGCGAACAGCGCATCCAGTGCCGCGCTGTCCGGTTCGCCCTCGGCGAACGACATGTAGGTCACCGCGATTCGCACGTCGCCGATCTGCCCGATGTGGGTGCGCATGGACTGGGTCAAACCCGCGCCCCTGGACTCGGGCCGCACGGTCCTGCGCAACGAGAGGGCATCGTCGGCGTCTACCGGCGGTGGCGAATCCGGTTCGGTCGTCACGGTCGTGGTGGCGCCCGCCCGGCTCACCCGGACCGACCCGCACTGCTGCGTCCTGGCGCGCAGCGACGTCAACGGCTCGCCGGTGCGAGTCAATTCGACGGTCAGGGTGGCGCGCGTGGCGTCGTCCGTGCCAACCGCCATCGCCGTGCGATCGGGTCCGAAGTCCTGGTGCGGCGGCACACACCGGCCGGGCTGCACGTCGGCGCCGCGGCCCATCCCGTCCAGATCGCCCGCCGCCTGGGCCACGGCCTCCTGGGGCAGCACCACCGCCGCGTAGGGCGGGGGGAACTGGGCCGGATCCGGCAGCAGCGTCGGTAGTTCGGCGCTCACGTGCCGGGTCACCGTGGTCGGCGCAGGCGTGGCCGGGCGCCCCGGCACCGTCGACCCGCATCCTGCGAGCAGCACCGCGCAGGCGACGGGCACCACACAGCCGAGCCGCATACGCGTCGAATCCGCCACGGTCACACACCCACTGTGCCAAACTCCCCGTGCCCAGCCCGCGATGCCACGCCGCCGAGCCGGGAATGCACGGGCCGCCGATGCTGTTGCCTCGGAGTACGGGTCGGTGTCCGGCCGTGCGCGAACCGCCATCGACATGGGGGACAATGGACGGTATTCCCGGGTTCGGACAACTGCTTGTCGCACACCACCAGGGGTGGCGAACGATCGGACAGCCAACCACACTGGCGCGTGCGGTGCGCGTCCGGGCCGCAGGAACCGCGCAGGAAGGAGTACGCGATGGACTACGAGTCGCGAATGTACGAATTGGAGTTCCCCGCTCCGCAGCTGTCGTCCGCCGACGGCGCGGGCCCGGTCCTGGTCCACGGACTGGAAGGTTTCACCGACGCCGGGCACGCCGTACGCCTGGCGACGACGCACCTGCGCGAGAGCCTCGAAAGCGAACTGGTCGCCTCGTTCGACGTGGACGAGCTGCTGGACTACCGATCGCGGCGTCCGCTCATGACGTTCAAGACCGATCACTTCTCCGATTACGCCGAACCGGAGCTCAATCTCTGGGCGTTGCGCGACACCGCGGGGACCCCGTTCCTGTTGCTCGCGGGTCTGGAGCCCGACCTGCGCTGGGAGAAGTTCACCACCGCGGTCCGCTTGCTCGCCGAACAGCTCGGCGTGCGCCGCAGCATCGGGTTGAGCGCGATTCCGATGGCGATTCCGCACACCCGCCCGCTCGGCGTGACAGCGCATTCCTCCGACCGCGACCTGATCTCCGACCATCAGCGGTGGCCGGGTGAGCTGCAGGTACCCGGCAGCGCCTCGTCGCTGCTGGAGTTCCGCATGGCGCAGCACGGTCACGAGTCGGTGGGCTTCTCGGTGCACGTCCCGCACTACCTGGCGCAGACCGCCTATCCGGAAGCCGCGCAAACGCTGCTGGAGAACGTCGCCGACAACGCGGGCTTGGAGTTCCCGCTGGCCGCACTCGGCGAGGCCGCGGCACGAGTGCGCGAGCAGGTCAACGAGCACATCGCGGGCAATGCCGAGGTGGAGACCGTGGTGCATGCCCTGGAGCGGCAGTACGACAGTTTCGTCACCGCGCAGGAACGGCAGTCCAGCCTGCTGGTCGGCGACGGCGAACTGCCCAGCGGCGACGAACTGGGCGCCGAGTTCGAGAAATTCCTCGCCGAGCAAGGCCGCTACAACGGCGACGACGAAGGCGAGCAGGACTGATTTCGCGGCGGTCGGGCCCCCGATCACCCCTGCACGCGAGGCCGTAGGGTGGTCGGAGTGGATCTGACCGAACTGCTCGACATCCCGGGAACCGACGCCGACGCGCTGTACGAGTCGTTCGGGATGTGGGCCGCCGAGCAGGGCACCCCGCTCTACCCGGCGCAGGACGAGGCGCTGCTCGAGCTGGCATCCGGTTCCAACGTCATCCTCGCCACCCCGACCGGTTCCGGAAAGTCACTGGTCGCCGTCGGCGCACATCTGTTCGCCCTCACTCAGGGGCTGCGCACCTACTACACCGCCCCGATCAAGGCGCTGGTGAGCGAGAAATTCTTCGCTCTCTGCGAGGTGTTCGGGGCCGAGCGCGTCGGTATGGTCACCGGCGACGCCGCGGTGAACCCGGACGCGCCGATCATCTGCGCGACCGCGGAGATCCTGGCCAATCTGGCGCTGCGCGAGGGCGCGGACGCCGACGTGGGCCAGGTCGTGATGGACGAGTTCCACTTCTACGCCGACCCCGATCGCGGCTGGGCATGGCAGGTCCCGTTGCTGGAGCTGTCCCGCGCGCAGTTCCTGCTCATGTCGGCCACACTCGGCGAAGTCGACTTCTTCGCACGCGATCTGAAGCGCCGGACCGGCCGCTCCACCGCCGTCGTGGCGGGCACCGAGCGCCCCGTGCCGCTGACCTTCTCCTACGCCCGCACTCCGATCACCGAGACCCTCGAAGAACTCGTCACCACCCACCAGGCCCCGGTCTACGTCGTGCACTTCACCCAGGCCGCCGCCCTCGAGCGCGCGCAGGCGCTGACCAGTGTGAATTTCGCAACGCGCGCGGAGAAGGACGCGATCGCCGAGGCGCTGGGCGGGTTCCGGTTCGCCGCGGGATTCGGCAAGACCCTGTCCCGGCTGATCCGGCACGGCATCGGGGTGCATCACGCGGGCATGCTGCCGAAGTACCGGCGCCTGGTGGAGCGCCTCGCCCAGGACGGCCTGCTGAAGGTGGTCTGCGGCACCGACACTCTCGGCGTCGGCATCAACGTGCCCATCCGCACGGTGCTGCTCACCGGTCTGACCAAGTTCGACGGCGTGCGCACCCGCAGGCTGAAGGCCAGGGAGTTCCATCAGATCGCCGGCCGAGCCGGCCGGGCGGGTTACGACACCATGGGCACCGTCGTCGTGCAGGCCCCCGAACACGAGGTGGAGAACACCCGCCTGCTGGCCAAGGCGGGCGACGATCCCAAGAAGCAGCGCAAGGTGCAGCGGCGCAAACCGCCGGAAGGCTTCGTCTCCTGGAGCGAGGAGACCTTCGACCGCTTGGTCGCCGCGCAGCCGGAGCCGATGGTGTCGCGCTTCACGGTCACCAACGCCATGCTGCTGAACGTGATCGCCCGGCCGGGCAACTGCTTCACCGCCATGCGTCACCTGCTCGAGGACAACCACGAGCCGCGCCCGGCCCAGCGCAGGCACATCCTGCGCGCCATCCGGCTCTATCGCGCGCTGCGCGACGCGGGGGTGGTGCAGCAACTGCCGGAACCGGACGAGCAGGGCCGCCGCGCCCGCCTGACCGTCGACCTGCAGCGCGACTTCGCCCTCGACCAGCCGCTGTCGCCGTTCGCACTGGCCGCGCTGGACCTGCTGGACAAAACGTCCCCGAGTTATACCCTCGACGTGGTGTCGCTCATCGAATCCACGTTGGAGGACCCGCGCCAGTTGCTGATGGCCCAGCAGCACAAAGCGCGCGGCGAGGCGATCGCGGAGATGAAGGCCGACGGCATCGACTACGACGAGCGGATGGAGCTGCTCGAAGAGGTGACCTGGCCCAAGCCGCTGGCCGAGCTGATCGAACCGGCCTACGAGACCTACCGCGCCGGGCACCCGTGGGTGTCGGAGTTCGCGCCAGCGCCCAAGTCCGTCGTGCGCGACATGATCGAGCGCGCCATGACCTTCGCGGAGCTGATCTCCTTCTACGAGCTGGCCCGCTCCGAGGGCGTGGTGCTGCGCTACCTCGCCGACGCCTACCGCGCGCTTCGGCGCACGGTGCCCGAGTCGGCCCGCACCGAGGACCTCGATGACATCACCGAATGGCTCGGCGAACTCATTCGCCAAGTGGATTCCAGCCTGCTCGATGAGTGGGAGCAACTGACCAACCCCGGCGCGGAGACCGACGCCGACCAGGTCGCCTTCGGCGCGGAGACGGTGCGCCCGATCTCCGCCAACGAGCGCGCCTTCCGGGTGATGGTCCGCAACGCGATGTTCCGCCGCGTCGAACTGGCCGCGCTGCGGCGCTGGGACGATCTCGCCGAGCTCGGCCCCGGCCCCGATTGGGCGGCGGCGCTCGCGGACTATTACGCGGAGTACGAGCGGATCGGCACGGGCCCCGACGCCAGAGGCCCGCAGCTGTTCCAGGTGGAACGAAGACCCGGATTCTGGCAGGTGCGGCAGGTCCTGGAGGACCCGGCCGGCGACCACGGCTGGTCGATCGTCGGGGTGGTCGATCTGGCCGAGTCCGACGCCGCGGGCGAGGTCGTCTTCGACGACGTCACCGTGTCCGCAGGCTGAGCCCGCACCGCCTGACGGTCCCGCATCAACGCAGGTCAGCAGCTCCGTCGCGACAGAAGGACAGGGTTGCGCGACTTCGTGGCGAACCCAGGTTTGGACGGATTCGTTCCTGGGTACGGGCCGCTGATACTCTCTCCCCCGCTGCCCAAGCGAAAGATCAACTATGCCCGAATCGCCGTACCTTGTCATCCATCCCGAGCGTGTCCGCCGGAATTACCGCGCGCTCGACGCCGCCCTGTCCACCGGCAGCGGCGCCGCGACGAGGATCCGTTTCGCCGTGAAGGCGAGCCCGGTGCCGGAGATCGTGCGCCTGCTCGACGAGGAAGGCGCGGAATTCGACGTCGCCAGCATCGGCGAGATCGATCTGTGCCTCGGGCTGGGCGTGGCGCCGGACCGGTTGTGCTACGGCAACCCGATCAAGAAGACCGCCCACATCGCCAGGGCCCATGCTCTGGGGGTGCGCCGGTTCGCCTTCGACACCGAGGACGACCTGCTGCGCATCGCCGAGCACGCACCCGGCTCCGAGGTGGAGTGCCGCTTCCTCGCCTCGGCGCCGGAGTCGCGCACCCCGTTCGGCACGAAGTTCGGCTGCGCCCCGGGCGAGGCGTTCCGGTTGCTGGTCCGGGCCAGGGATCTCGGGCTCGTCGTCGCCGGACCGTACTTCCACGTCGGCTCCCAGCAGCTGGACCCCACCTCATGGCGGATCGGCATCGAACAGGCGGGCCGCATCGTGGAAGCCTTGGCGGACAAGGATATTCCGGTCAGCTCGGTGAACATCGGTGGCGGGCTGCCGATCCCCTATGCCGACCCGGCGCCCTCGCTGGCCGAGATCGCCGCGGTGGTCAAGCATGCGGCGGCCGAATTCCTTTCCGGGGAAACCGGATTGGTCGTCGAACCGGGCCGGGCACTGGTCGGTTCGGCGGGCACGATCCACGCCGAGGTCATCGGCGTTCGCACCGCGCCGGACGGCCGGCGCTGGGTGTATCTCGACATCGGCCGCTACAACGGAATGGCCGAGACCGAGAACGAGTACATCGCCTACCGGTTCGTCACCGACCGGGACGGCGACCCCGTCGACGAGGCGGTGGTGGCCGGTCCGACCTGCGACGGCGACGATGTACTGTATCAACGCACGCGAGTCCTCCTACCGACCACGTTGCGAGCCGGTGATCGCGTTCGAATCCTCGACACCGGTGCCTATACCGCGAGCTATTCGTCGGTGTCCTTCAATGGTTTTCCGCCCTTGACCGTTCATGTCTCGGGCGCTGAGCGAGAGTGAGTTTGCCCATGACGGCGGAATTCACCGGTTGGCATGTGCTGGCCGAGTTCGGTGGTGTCGACGCAGCCCTTTGCGACGATCTCGAACGACTCGAATCGGCGTTGCGTGAGTCTCTGATCGCGGCGGGCGTCACCATCTGCGATGTCGTACACAAGAAGTTCGAACCGCAGGGGGTGACCGTCCTCGCGCTGTTGTCGGAGTCCCACGCCTCGATTCACACCTATCCGGAGTCCGGCGAGATCTTCGTCGACGTCTTCACCTGCGGCAGTATCGGCGCAGGCGCGTCGAAAGCGGTCGAGCTGCTGCGGGACGCGTTGTCGCCCAAAGATGTTCGCATGCAGGTCATCCGCAGGGGACACGGCAGTCAACGGATCGAGGAACCGGTGGGCGCGGGCCTGACCCGCATCTGGGACCTGCACGAGGTGATCGTCGACACGCACACGCCGTTCCAGCACATGGTCATCGCGCGGACCGAGCAGGGCATCAGCCTGTTCTCCGACGACGACCGCCAGTCCACCGAGTTCTCCCAGCTGACCTACCACGAGGCGATGATGGTTCCCGCCTTCGCCCTGGCCGAGAAGCTGGACAGGGTGCTCATCATCGGCTCCGGCGAGGGCGTGGCCAGTCAGATGTCGGTCGCCGCGGGCGCCACCCACGTCGATCACGTCGACATCGACCAGCTCGAGGTCGAGTTGTGCGCCCGGCACCTGCCCTACGGCTACACCAGCGACGAGCTGGCCGCCGCGGTGGCGGGCGAGGGGCCGATCACGGTGCACTACGCCGACGGCTGGGACTTCCTGGCAGGCGCCGCGAAGTCCGGCACCCGCTACGACGTCATCGTGATCGACCTGCCGGACGAGCGCGTCGAGGACGCGCAGCACAACCGGCTCTACGAGGCGGAGTTCCTGTCCCGATGTCGCGCGCTGCTCGCGCCCGGCGGCGTGCTGAGCGCGCAGGCAGGCTGCGCGACGATGTGGCGCAACGAGACGCTGAAGCGGTCCTGGGAGCGTTTCCACGATCAGTTCGGCACCGTGGTGCACTACGGCAGCGACGAGCACGAGTGGTCGTTCCTGTTCGGTCTGGTGGACTCGATCGACGACCCGGTCGAGGCCATGACCGAGCGCCTGGCGCGACTGCCCTACAAGCCCGAAACCATCGACGCGCGAGCGCTGGTGCGCGGCGCGATCGAACCGCACGCCCTGCGGGTCTAGACGACGCGCCGAATGCGCCGGTCCCGTTGGGACCGGCGCATTCGGCGTTCGTCACCCGGTCACAACCGTGCTGGGTCCGCGGGCGGCTGTTGCGGCCGTTGCGGCGCTGTCGCTTCCTTCGGCTCCTCGCCGCCGGGCCCGAACACCATGCCGTTCTTCCACGCGCTGCGCTCGAACATCCGCTGCAGCGGGGTCGCGAGGCAGGTGGTGACCGTTGTCATGATGGCCAGCACGGTGTACAGCTCCGAAGTGATCAGTCCGGCTGTGAGCCCGACGTTCAGCAGGACCAGCTCCATGAGTCCGCGCGCGTTGGCCAGCGCGCCCATCGCGCCCGCCTCGCGCCAGCCCATGCCCTGTGTGCGGGCGACCAGCCCGACCGCGCCGAACTTGCCCACGAACGACACCACGAGCACCACCGCGGTCACCAGCAGCACCGTCGGATCGAAGATCAGGCTCAGCTTGGTGTTCAGACCGGTGTAGATGAAGAAGACCGGCAGCAACAGATATCCGACCAGCGGCTCGAAACGCGCACGGATCCGGTCCAGCAGCTCGCCGCGCGGCATCACGATGCCCGCGACGAACGCACCGAGCACGGAATGGATCCCGACGAAGTCGGTGACGGCGGCGGCCAGCAGCACCACCAACAGGACCACGGTGAGCTGCCCGACCGGCAATCCGCCCGCGGTTTCGGAGTCACCGCGGCGCGGCGCCCAGGTGTGCAGCCGAGCCAGCCAACGGCGCGCGACGAAGAACATGAACAGCAGGTAGGCCGCTCCGCCGCCCACCGCGAGGTAGACACCGCCCGGACTGTCCTTCGCCGTGGCGACGACCACTGCGAGCAGCACCCACGCGCACAGGTCGTCCACGGCGGCGACAGCCATCGCCATCGTGCCGAGGCGGGTGTTCATGAGCCCGGAGTCGTAGACGATCCAGGCCAGGATCGGGAATGCGGTGACCGCGACCGCCGCGGCCAGGAAGAGCGCACCTTGCCAGTTCACCACTCCGCCGGTGAAGAACTTCCCTTGACCGACCAGCCACCAGCCGACCACGCCGCCCAGCACCATGGGCACCGCTACGCCGGTCATCGAGGTGGCCCCCGCCTGGCGCACGTGCTTGCCGAAGATGTCGAGCTGGAACGAGCTGCCGACCAGGAACATGTACAACACCAGGCCGAGCTGGCCCACCACGTAGATGGCGGTGAGGTTCGGGTGGACGATGCTCGTCTCGCCCACCATCAGCTTCGTGGGGAACAACCATTCCTGGGCCTGCGGCCACGCCCAGCCGAACACCGACGGCCCGAGCAGGAAGCCGGCGATCATGATGACCACCACCTGTACCTGGCCGAGCCGCCGGAACAGCGGCCAGAGCAGACGGTAGGTCACGAGAATGACCACGATCTGCAGGAATAAGTGGGTGGATATTTCGAGCAGTGTTGGCACCGCAGCTCCCCTCCGTCGAGCTGTTCCGTCCTACCAGGATCTCGGCTGCGCGTGGAAACGTAACTGCTTTCGCGTGACTTTTTCGTGACGAGTTCGGGCGGACGCCCCGACGGAGACGCGCCGACGCCCGAACCGCCTGTCCGCGAGAGTATCTCGCGATTCAGGGGCGCTGCTGCTCGCGCCACCGCTCGACGTCGACCCCGCCGACGCCCCAATTCGACAGGGCGACCTCATCGATCACGACGTACGTGCTGGCGGGCGTCTTGCCGAGCACGTCGTGCAGCAGATCCGTGACGCCCGCGATCAGCCGCGCCTTCTGCTCGCGGGTGACGCCTTCGTCGGTGACTTTGATGTTCACGTATGGCATTTCAGGCTGCCCTTCCCGAGATGAATCCGCCGTCGACGGGCAAGATATGTCCGGTCGTGAAGGCGGCGTCGGCGAGATACAGCACCGCGGCCGTGGTCTCGTCGACCTCCCCTACCCGGTTCAGCAGGGCGAGCCTGCCGGAGGACTCTTCGTCGCCGTCGCCGAACAGCGGGGTGCGGATGATGCCGGGGGCCACCGCGTTGACCCGGATACCGTCGGCGGCGAGTTCGGCGGCGAGGCTGATCGTCAGCGCGTGCACCCCGCCCTTGCTGACCAGGGGCGCCGAGGCGGGCAGCCCCGCGAGGGCGTGGTCGATCAGCACCGTGCCGATGTTCACGATGCTGCCGCCCCGCCCCTGCGTCAGCAATCGCCGCACCACGGCCTGGGTGGTGAAGTAGGTGCCTTTCAGGTTTCCGTTCAGGTAGCCGTCGAGGTCCTGCTCGGTGACCTCGACGAACGGTTTGGCTCCGAAGATGCCCGCGTTGTTGACCAGCACGTCCACGCCGCCGAACCGCTCGACGGCGAGATCCACCAGGGTCGTCCCGGTAGCGGCGGCGCCGATATCGCCCGCCACCGTGGCCACCCGTTCCGGCGCGCCGAGATCGCCGGCCACCCGCGTCAGCTTCTCCGCGTCCCGCCCGTTGAGCACGACGTTGTCGCCGCGTTCTACGAACGCCCTCGCGATATCGCGGCCGATCCCACTGGAGGAACCGGTCACGATGACCGTCTTCGTCATAACTTTTCCTTCCTTGATACGACCGGTCGTCTTCTAATTGGCACACGAAGACACCGGACAGATGGTTGCCCCGACTCAGGGCAGGAAATAGTCGCCGAGCAGGCGATCCAGGCACTTGTGCAGCGGCGCGAGGGTGCGATCGATCTTCATTCTGATCACCGCGCCCTCCCAGGATTCGAGCAGCAGATCGGCCAGTTCGTCCGCCTCGATGTCAAAGCGGATCATGCCGAGGCGCTGCCCGCGCGCGAGCTGCTCGGCCACGCGATCGCGCCACGCGCCCCATGCCGCCGACAGCGATTCCCGCAGCAGTTCACTGCCTTCGAGTTCGCCGCCCAGGTTCGCGATGAGGCAGCCGCCGGTGAAGTCGGCCGCGACGAAATCGTCCATCAGCCGCGCGAAGAACGCCCGCAGGCCGCTCACCGGGTCCGCAGCGGCGTCGAACGCTTCGGTCAGATTCCGCTGCACGCACCGGGAGTGATACTCGATGATCGCGCGACCGAAACTCTCCTTGCTGTCGAAGTAGTTGTAGAACGAGCCCTTCGGCACACCGACCTTGTCCAGAATCTGTTTGATCCCGGTGCCGTGGTAACCGTTGGTCAGAAACCCCGTGGCGCCCGCTTCGACCAGCAGCCGCCGGGTGTCCTCACTGCGTCGAGGTCGCGCCATACGCCGAATATACGACCGGTCGTCTTGGAATGGCAACTCGAAGCGCGCGAGCCGCTCCGCCTCACGCCTCCGGACCCGCCCATCCGGGCTCGGCGGAATCCGAGAAGGTCGCGGGATCGCGGCGCCACCGCGCGGAGCGAGCGGCGAAACGCGCGAGGTGCTCGGCGGCGAACCGATCCCGTTGCCAGTCCGCCGGATCCGCCGTCACCGTCCAGACGTAGGTCCACACCGGAACGCCGCCTGCCTCGAGTCGCACCCGGCGCAGGTCGTATTCGTCGTCCTCGAACGCGTCGAGAACCACCCACTCCGGCGCGGTGAGACCGCTCAGCACGGCGCCACGGGTCAGCCCGTGCGTCGCGGCGACCAGTCCCGGGTAGATCCGCCGCGGCAGCGCGGCGGCACGCCAACCGGTCAGCTCGGCCGGTTCGAGCGGCGGGACGCGGCCGAGCAGCGTCTGCAGCACCTCGGGAAACTGCAGCGTGCCGTAGACGAACAGCGCATGATCCAAGCCGAACAGGCGGCCCAGCCGCCCCGATCCCAGCACCGCGGATTCCACTTCCCGCTCCTCTCGCCCTGCCCCCACTGTGCCCGTCCCGCCCGATGGGCGCAGCTACATCGGCCGCTGAGCACGAACAATGGCGGCCAGATATTCGTAATCGTCGGCGCGAGCGCTGGAATTGCGAAAGACCAAACCGATGGTGCGGCCGGGCGCGGGGGCCGAGAAGTGCGCGACATCCAATGTGCCCCGGGCGGTTTCCGAAGCGACGGCCATCTGCGGGATCAGCGTCACGCCGAGCCCGCCCGCCACGCACTGCACCACCGTCGAGAGGGAGGCGGCTCTGGTGTCGCCGACAGCGGCCGGGTGCACATCGGCCGAACGGCACGCCTCGAGCGTCTGGTCGCGCAGGCAGTGCCCCTCGTCCAGCAACAGCAGCGGCTGGGCGTCCAGCACCGACGCCACGAGGTCGGTACGCCCGGCCAGCTCGTGACCGCGCGGCGTGACCAGCACGAATTCCTCCGCGTAGAGCGGGATCTCGACCAAGCCGGGCATCTCGGTGGGCACCGCGAGCAGCGCGACGTCGAGCACGCCGGTGCGCAGCCCGTCCAGCAACCGGTCGGTCTGGTCTTCGATGATCTGTGGGCGCAACTCGGGCAGCCGCTTGCGCAACTCGGGCAGCAACCCGGGCAGCACATAGGGGGCTACCGTCGGGATGATGCCCATCCGCAGGGTGCCGCCGAGTGCGTCGCCGGTGGCGGACGCGACGAAGCGGTCGGCGGCTTCCAACGTCGCCATCGCCTTGGGCAGCAAGCGCATCCCCGCCGCGGTCACCAGCACCCGCCGGGTGCTCCGTTCGATCAGCTGCAGCCCGAGCCCGTGTTCCAGAGCCGCGAGCGCCTGCGATAGCGTGGGCTGACTCACACCGAGGCGGGCGGCCGCGGTGCCGAAATGGCGGTATTCCGCGATCGCCACGAACGCACGCAGCTGTGACAGGGTGGGCTGATAAGTCTGATCAGTCACGCCTATCAGTGTAGTGCGACTGATCACCTTTACCTTTCACGCACCCTTGGGCAAGATCGCCGGTGAGCTTTTCACCCGCGGTGTGAGTGCCCGGTCCGAGGCGGTGGTTCGCGTGACCGCGACGGGCCCGCAATACCGCAGAACACAGGTAGCAAACCAACTTGACGAGGAGACGAGCATGGCCCTGCTGACCATCGGCGACCAATTCCCGGCATACAACCTCACCGCGGTCATCGGCGGTGATCTGTCGAAGGTCGACGCTCAGCAGCCTGACGACTACTTCACCCGGATCACCAGCGACGACCACGCGGGCAAGTGGCGGATCATCTTCTTCTGGCCGAAGGACTTCACCTTCGTGTGCCCGACGGAGATCGCCGCGTTCGGCAAGCTGAACGACGAGTTCGAGGACCGGGACGCGCAGGTGCTCGGCGCGTCGGTGGACAACGAGTTCGTGCACTTCCAGTGGCGCGCACAGCACGAGGACCTCAAGACCCTCCCCTTCCCCATGCTCTCGGACCTCAAGCGCGAACTGGCCGCGGCCACCGGCGTGCTGAACGCCGACGGTGTCGCCGACCGCGCCACCTTCATCGTCGACCCGAACAACGAGATCCAGTTCGTCTCGGTCACCGCGGGTTCGGTGGGCCGCAACGTCGACGAGGTGCTGCGCGTACTGGACGCGCTGCAGTCCGACGAGCTGTGCGCCTGCAACTGGAAGAAGGGCGACCCCACCATCAACGCCGGCGAGCTCCTGGCCGCCAGCGTCTGAAAACCGCCGTCGCACCCGGGTTTCCGGGTGCGCCACCCCATCACCGAGAAACGACCCGGTCCTCGCACGGGACCGAATCGAGCAGAGGAATCGCCGCATGAGCATTGAGAACCTGAAGAACTCCCTCCCCGAGTACGCCAAGGACCTCAAGCTCAATCTGTCATCCATCGCGCGCAGCACAGTGCTGAACGAGCAGCAACTGTGGGGCACCCTGCTGGCGTCGGCGGCCGCGACCCGGTCGACCACCACCCTGCGCGAGATCGCCGAGGCAGCCGCCGACGTGCTGTCGGCGGAGGCGTACAACGCCGCGCTCGGCGCCGCCTCGATCATGGGCATGAACAACGTGTTCTACCGGGGCAAGGCGTTCCTCGACGGCCGCTACGACGACCTGCGGGCCGGGCTGCGCATGCAGATCATCGGTACGCCGGGGGTCGACAAGGCCGATTTCGAACTCTGGTCGTTCGCGGTGTCCTCGATCAACGGCTGCGCGCACTGCCTCGAGGCGCACGAGCACACGCTGCGCGAGGCGGGCGTTTCCCGCGAAGTGATCTTCGAATCGCTGCGCGCCGCCGCCATCGTGGCCGGCGTCGGCCAAGCGGTGCAGTCGACCGAGGCCCTCAGCACCGCCACGATCTGATTTCTCCGCAAAAGAGGCCCCTGTCCTGCGACGGGGGCCTCTTTCGCGTTCCCATGTGGTCCGGACGACAGCTCGGCGCCGGCGTACCCGGGTAGGCTCGGGGAGCATGAGCACACAGGTTGATGTGGTGCGAGTGTTCACCGACGCGGCGGGCCGGTTCGGCAACGAGCTCGGTATCGCGCGGGCGGCCGACGTAGCCGCGGTCGATCGGCAGGCGCTGGCGGCGAAAGCCGGATACAGCGAGACCGTCGTGGTCGAGGAACCGGTGGACGGCACCGTCGCGGTGCGGATCTACACCCCCCTGATGGAACTCCCCTTCGCCGGGCACCCGTCCGTGGGCACCGCCTGGTGGTTCGCGGCCCAGGGCGTTCCGGTGCGGGTGCTGGACGTCCCGGCGGGCCCGGTGACGGTGGAACTCACCGAGGGATTGACCTGGATCACCGCGCGCGGCGAATGGGCGCCCACGTTCACCTTCCATCAGCTGGAGGACGCCGAGGAGCTGGCCGCGCTGCATCCGGACGAGTTCCCCGGTGGCCCGCACTACCTGTGGGCCTGGACCGATGAGCATCGCGCCGCGCTGCGTTCGCGCATGTTCGCGCCGACCATGGGCGTTGCGGAGGACGAGGCGACCGGAGCCGCTGCCGTGGCCTTGACAGCGTTACTGCGCAAAGGCTTGGTCATCACCCAGGGCAAGGGCTCGCAATTGTTCACTCAGTGGGACTCCGACGGCTGGGTGCACCTCGGCGGCCGCGTCGTCGCAGATCAGCCGGTGGAGATCTAGGCCGGACTCACGGCAGCGTCACGCCGACGACCGGATCGCCGCTGGGCGCGTCCGAGCCGCCGTCCGGTTCGACGCTCACCGCGAGCACCTCGCCCGACCGGAATCCGGTCACGAACGGCCGCTCGGTCGAGGGCACGTCGCTCAGCACACCGACCGAGCGGGGCTGCCCGTCGGAGCCGACCAGCCACACCTGATAGACCCGCCCCAGCGGTGGTGGCGCCACCCGGTCGAACACGACGATCGCGCGGCCGAGTTCGGGCGAAGCGTCGACGACCAGCAGACCGCCGCCGTCGAACGCGCCGTTGACCGTCCGCATCCCCGGCTGCCCGGGCACCTCGCTGGCGGCGACCGGATCCGAGGACGAGCCGGTGAACTGGACGGCCACCAGGCTTCCGCCGACCACCAGGCACGCGGCCGCCGCGATCGGCACCGCCCAGCGCAGCGGCCGTCGCCACGACGAGATCCGCGTGACCGATCGTTCCTCGCGCAAGTCCGGCAGCGCCGCCAGAATGCGGCGTTCCAGTTCCGGCGGCGGTGCGAGCTCGTCGAGCACGGCCAGTCGGCCCATCACGTCGCGCGCCTGCCAGACGGCGTCGGAGAAGGCCCGCCGCACGTCGGGGTCCGCGGCCGCCAGACGGGCATCGATATGCCTGCGTTCGATATCGGCGACCGCGTCCAGCGCGCACGGGTAGGCGAGGTCGATGAGATCCGCGTCCGACCGCGGCGAGGTGTCAACCATCGGTGCGTTCCCCGGACAAACACTTCTCCAATCGTTTCAGCCCGTCCCGGATGCGGGTCTTGATCGTGGGCAGCGGAACCGACAGATGGTCGGCGACCTCTCGGTAGGTCCGCCCGCTGTAATAGGCCAGCGCGATCGCTTCGCGCTGGGTGGGGGTCAAGGTCTCCAAGCAACCTGCCACCTGTTGCTCTTCGATGCGCTGGGCGACCGATTCGGCGACCACGTCGTGGTCTCGTCCCAGATGCTCGTGCGCGTAGACCAGATCCCGGCTGGTGGCCGAGCTCTCCGAGCGCACCCGGTCCACCGCCCGCCGGTGGGCGAGCATCATGATCCAGCCGACCGGACTGGCCAGCGTGGCATCGTAGCGATCGGCCATCGACCACACCTGGAGGTAGACCTCCTGGGTCACCTCCTCCGCGGCGGCGTGACTGCGCAGGATCCGCACCGTCAACCCGAACACCCGCGGACTGGTCAGCTGATAGAACTCGGTGAACGCGCCGCGATCGCCCGCTCCCGCGGCGGCGAGCAACGCCGCGAGCTCGCGGCTCGCGAGGGTGGCCTGCGAGCGGCCGTGGCGGGAGGGCAGCGGGCACGCGAGCGCGGAGTCGCCGGGTTCCTCCCGCACCCGCGCCGGGTCGCCGGATCGATGGGATGAAGCAGAACCGTGTTCGTTGCTCATGGCCGAATCCCGTGCCTGCATGAACAGGGGTTCGGTATGCAGGGGGAACCGGATTGGTCCCTGGTCAACGAGCGATCATGGCCACCAGCATGTACGCGGTACCGGCATCCATCACCACGTGCGGCACCGCCGCCCAGGGTTTCGCGGGACCGGTGAGTGCGGCGACACATCCCCCGGAACGCGCCAGCAGCCGCAGCGGACCCGGCAGCTGCGCATGCACCCAGCCGGTACGGGCGGCGAAGACGACCAGCAGTGCGTCGAGCAGGAACAGGGCGGCGAGACCGAGCGCGGGGCCGGGAGCCGGACCGCCCATGTGTCCGGAGGCCGTATGCCCGGACATCGCGTAGAGCATCGCCGCGGCGGCCACGATGTGGTAGCCGAGCGGGACCAGCCGGTCGATCGGCAGCGGCCGCCCCTGGGTGGCGTACTCCGCCGCGCGGATCATCAGCAGGCCGGCGAAGACCACGGTCATCGCCGTGAGCACGCCACGCAGCGCGTGCGGGCTCGCTCCTGAGGGGAACAACAGCATGCCGAGCATGACCAGGCACATCACCAGGTGCGCCGCATCGGATTCGGCATGCTCGCCCGAAGCATCCGGTGGCCCGGACGTTTCCGGGACCGAATCGGCCCACGACGCCACGGGCGCCGTCACTCGCGTCAGCACGATCCCCGCCGCGATCACGAACGCGGCCACCACCATCCACCGCAATACCGCATAGTCCTGCACGAACTGCGCCACACCCCACCACCTCTCAGCACGGCGACCACGGTCGTCGCCCTTCCATGCTCGCATCCCGGAGCGGTCGGGGTGCCCTTTTCGATTGCGCTACATCGTCGATCGGGCCGGCCACAGCGATCGCCCAGCGCTCTTCGGGCATACGTGCGCGCGGGGTGGCCTCGGTCACCGGGCTGTTCGTTCCGGGCACCGGATCCTCGCGGCATCCCGGCCGGATCCGGAGGGCCGGGCTTCGCGACTTCCTCAGTGCGAGTGCGGTTTTGCTATGCCGAGGCGATCCATGAGACGAGCACTTCGCTCCAGCGATGCCGAGACCGTCTGTCGGGCAGGAGAATCTCGGAGTTGCGTCGCCTCGACAAACTCATGCGCATCGGCAACCGCTTCGAAGAAAGTCGGCAGCGTACCGCCGCGACACATCAACGACGCGGCGTCGCGCCGGCCGATCACGTGGCAAATCACACGTCGTTCAGTGCGCGGGTGAATCCGTCGACGAGTTCGGCGACCTGGTCGTCGGTCATGACGAACGCCGGGGACACCTGCATGGCGCCTTGCCCCGCGGCGCGACCGGAGATGCCGTGCGAGCGCAACGCCTTGACCAGTGCGGGTCCTTCGGCGGGATCGGCCAGCTGGATCGCGGCGACGGCACCGAGGCCGCTGCGCACCTCGGCGACCCTGGGATGTGCGGCGAGCACCGACAGCTGCTCGTGCAGGCTGGACTCCAGGCGCAGGGCCTCATCGAGCAGGCCTTCCCGCTCGACGATGTCGAGGTTCGCCAGTGCGGCGGCCGCGGCGCCCGCGTGGCCGCCATAGGTGTAGCCGTGCCGCCACCACACCCCGCCCGCGAAGAACGGCTCCGCCACGTGCGGTGCGGCGAAGACCGCGCCCATTGGGAGATAGCCGGAGGTCAGCCCTTTCGCGGTGGTCATCAGGTCGGGTTCGAGCGCGAATCGCGACGACGCGAACCAGGCTCCGCCGATCCGGCCGAAACCGGTCACGACCTCGTCGGCGACGAACAGGATGTCGTGGTCGCGGCAGATGCGCCGCACCTCGGCGAGGTAGCCCTCCGGCGGTGGATACACACCACCCGCGCCGATCACGGGTTCGCAGAAGAACGCGGCGATCCGCTCGGCGCCGACCTCCTCGATCAGGGCGAGCAGGGCTTTCGCGTCGTCCCACTCGACGGTCCGCGCCGCGGGCATCAGCTCGCCGTAACCCTCGCGGTTCCCCGGTATGCCCGCCAGCGCCGTGCCCGCCACGTGCATGCCGTGATAAGCCATCCGTCGCCCCACCACGATCGTCTTGCCCGGGCGACCGAGTTCGTGCCAGTAGCGGCGGGCGAGCTTGGCCGCGGTGTCGACGGAGTCGGAGCCACCCGAGGTGAAGAAGATCTTGCTGCCCCGCACCGGAGCGAGGCGGGCGAGCCGCTCGGCGAGCTCCTGGGTGGCGGGTTCGGTGATGTCGCCGAAATTGGAGTAGTGCGCGATCCTGCGCAACTGGGCGGCCACCGCGTCGGCGATCTCCCCGCGGCCGTGGCCCACATTGGCGAACCACAGACCCGCGGTCGCGTCCAAGTAGCGATTGCCCGCCGGGTCGAAAACGTAGGCGCCCTCGCCGCGAGCGACCACGAACGCGCCGTCGCGCTCGACGGCGCCCATGTCGGCAAAGCCGTGCCATAGCGCGTTCATACCTCCACCTTTACCGGATCCCGATCCGCGCCGCTCCCGCGAGCGCCCCGCCGTCAGCTCCCCCCAGCTACCAGGGCGTGGGCCTGGCGGGAAAATTCGCTGGCCGCTTTCGCTAGGCTGGTCGATGCAATGACCAGGACAGCCGCCACCGACTCCCGTGAACTTCGCACCCGTCTGGCGAATCTTTCCCTTCGCGACGAACACCGGTTGCGGCGCAAACTCGACAAAGCGCGCGGCGGCGACCTGGGCGACGTGGAAGCCGAGATCGCGGCGGCCGAACTGCGGGTGGCGGCGCGGCGCGCCGCCGTGCCGGAGATTCGCTATCCGGAGCAGCTGCCGGTCACCGCCCGCCGCGCGGACATCGCCGCGGCCATCGCCGAGCATCAGGTGGTGATCGTCGCCGGCGAGACCGGCTCGGGCAAGACCACCCAGATTCCGAAGATCTGTCTGGAACTCGGGCGCGGCATCCGCGGCACCATCGGGCACACCCAGCCGCGCAGGCTGGCAGCGCGCACCGTGGCCGAGCGCATCGCCGAAGAGCTGGGCACCGAACTCGGCGACGTCGTCGGCTACACGGTGCGGTTCACCGACCATGCCTCCGAGCACACTCTGGTCAAGCTGATGACCGACGGCATCCTGCTCGCCGAGATCCAGCGCGACCGGCTGCTGCGCCGCTACGACACGATCATCATCGATGAGGCGCACGAACGCAGCCTCAACATCGACTTCCTGCTCGGCTACCTCGCGCAGCTGCTCCCCCGCAGGCCCGACCTCAAGGTGATCATCACCTCGGCGACCATCGATCCCGAGCTGTTCGCCCGGCACTTCGCGGACGAGGCGGGCAACCCCGCCCCGATCGTCGAAGTCTCCGGCCGCTCGTACCCGGTGGAGATCCGCTACCGGCCGCTCGCGCTGGAGTTGCCGGGCGCCGCAGGAGACGAGGACGACGAGGACACCCGCGTCGTCGACCGGGATCCGGTGGACGCGATCGGTGACGCCGTGACCGAGCTGTTCGAGGCGGGCGACGGCGACGTGCTGGTCTTCCTGTCCGGCGAACGCGAGATCCGCGACACCGCCGACGCCCTGCGCGATCTGAAGCTGCCGCGCACCGAGATCCTTCCGCTGTACGCCCGGCTGTCCACCGCCGAGCAGCACCGCGTCTTCGCCCCGCACAGCGGGCGCCGGGTGGTGCTGGCGACGAACGTCGCGGAGACCTCGCTCACGGTGCCCGGCATCCGGTACGTCGTCGACCCGGGCACAGCGCGGATCTCGCGCTATTCCATGCGGACCAAGGTGCAGCGGTTGCCGATCGAACCGGTGTCCCAGGCATCGGCGCGGCAGCGATCCGGCCGGTGCGGCCGCGTCGCGGACGGCATCTGCATCCGGCTGTACTCCGAGGACGATTTCGAATCCCGGCCCACTTTCACCGAACCCGAGATCCTGCGCACCAACCTGGCCGCGGTCATCCTGCAGATGACCGCGCTCGGGCTCGGTGACATCGAGAACTTCCCGTTCGTGGAGGCGCCGGATCGCCGCGCCATCCGCGACGGCATCGGCCTGCTCGAAGAGCTGGGCGCCCTCGCCCGGCGTGACGGCGGTTCCGCCGCCCGGGCAGGTGGCGACACCGACGCCGCGCTCTCGCTGACGCCGATCGGCCGGGAGATGGCCCAGCTGCCGGTCGATCCCCGGATGGCGCGGATGCTGGTGGAGGCCAACCGCAACGGCTGCCTGGCGGACGTGCTGGTCATCGTCGCGGCACTGTCGATCCAGGATGTCCGGGAGCGTCCCGCCGAACAGCAGCAGGCAGCCGACACCAAACACGCGCGCTTCACGGTCGAGGGCTCCGACTTCCTGGCCTACCTGCGACTATGGGAATACCTCGGCGGTCAGCGCAAGTCGTTGTCGTCCAATCAATTCCGGCGGTTGTGCCGGGAGGAGTTCCTGCACTACCTGCGGATCCGGGAGTGGCAGGACCTGCACGGGCAACTGCGCACGATCACCAAAGGCCTCGGATGGTCGACCCGGACGGACGAGCCGGCCGACGGCGCGCGATCGGCCGGAGCCGACGAGGCGACGCCGGATCGCAAGTCCGGCAACAGAACACGCCGAAACGGCCCGGCGCGCCGCCGGGGCGACGGGCGATCCGGCGCCGACCGGGACCGCTCCGCCATCGCGGCGGCGGCCGTGGACGACGGGATGCCCTGGGATTCCACCGCCATCCACCAGGCGCTGCTGGCGGGCATGCTGTCGCACATCGGGCTCAGGGAGGCGGAATCCCGGGAATTCCTCGGCGCCCGCAACGCCAAGTTCATGATCTTCCCCGGATCGTCGCTGGCCAAGAAGCCGCCGCGGTGGGTGATGGCCGCCGAGCTGGTCGAGACCTCGCGGCTGTGGGGCCGGATGGCCGCGAAGATCGAGCCCGAATGGGCCGAACGACTCGCGGGCGACCTCGTCAAACGCACGTACTCCGAACCGCACTGGTCGTCCAAGCGGGGTGCGGCGCGCGCCTACGAGCGGGTCACGTTGTACGGGATCCCGCTGGTCACCGGCCGAGCCGTGGACTACGGCCGCATCGATGCCGAATTGTCGCGCGAGCTGTTCATCAGGCATGCCCTGGTGCAGGGCGAGTGGCAGACCCGGCACGAGTTCTTCCATCGCAATCGCGCCCTGCTCGACGACGTCGCCGACCTGGAGCACCGCGCCCGCCGCCGGGACATCCTGGTCGACGACGAGGTGCTGTTCGAGTTCTACGACAAGCGCCTGCCCGCCGACATCGTCTCGGTGCGGCATTTCGACAGCTGGTGGCGTTCCGCACGACGAGAAGATCCCGAGCTGCTGGACTTCTCCACCTCCACCGTGGTCAACGAAGGCGCGGCCGCGCTGGATCCGGCGGCCTTCCCCGACTCCTGGCGCCAGGGCGAGCTCAGCTTCCCGCTCTCCTACCAGTTCGAGCCCGGCACCGAGGAGGACGGCGTCACCGTGCGCATTCCGGTGGAGCAGCTGGCCCACGTCCGCGCCGTCGGCTTCGACTGGCTGGTGCCCGGCATGCGCGACGAACTGGCCGCCGCGCTGATCAAGACCTTGCCGAAGGCATTGCGCCGCAGCGTAGTTCCCGCTCCCGACTTCGCGGCCGCCGCACTGGCGGCGCTGCCCCCGCGTGCCGAGCCGCTGCGCGCCGGACTGGCGCGCGAGTTGTCGCGGCTGGGTTCGGTGTCGATCGCCCCCACCGACTTCGACCTCTCCGCGCTGCCCGATCACCTGCGCATGACCTTCGCGGCCGTCGGCGCGGACGGCGCCACGCTCGCACGGGGAAAGAGCCTCGCCGCGTTGAAAACCCAGCTCGCCGAGCAGGTTTCCGCCTCGGTCGCCCGGGCCACCGCAGGGGCGGAACGCCCGCCTGCCACGGTGTGGACCTCCGAATCGCTCGGCACCATCGCGCCGACGGTGCGGCGCGAGGTGGCCGGGCAGACCGTCACCGGATACCCCGCGCTCGTCGCCGAGGGCGACGGCGTGGCGGTCCGGGTGCTCAGCTCCGCCGCGGAGCAGGCCGCCGCGATGCGCCTGGGCACCAGAGCCCTGCTGCTGCGCGCGCTGCCCGCCTCGGCCCGCACCGCCACCGCGGGCCTGTCGCCCTCGGATCGCCTTGCCCTGAGCCAGAATCCGTACGGCTCGCTGGAGGCACTGCTCGACGACTGCCGCGCGGCCGCCGCCGACGAGTTGCTCGCCGCCGCGGGCGGTCCGGTGCACGCCCCGGCGGAGTTCGAGGCACTTCTCGCCCGAATCCGTCCGGACTTCGCCTCCGCCGTCGCGCGTTACGTGCGCCTGGTCGTGCCGGTTCTCGCCGGCGCCCATCAGGTTTCCGCCGTCCTCGCGCGAACCAGCGAGCGCGACATCGCCGATGACGTCCGCCATCAGCTCGACAACCTGGTGTTCCGCGGCTTCGTGTCCGAGACGGGCGCGGCCAGGCTGCGCGAACTGCCCCGCTATCTCCAGGCGGCGGTGGTGCGACTGGAGGCGCTGCCCGGCTCGGCCGTTCGCGACCGGCAGGGCATGGCCGAACTCGATCGGGTGCTCGGCGCTTACAGCCGCTTCGTCGAGTCGCTACCGGCGAACCGCAGACATGCGCCCGCGGTCACCGAGATCTGGTGGATGATCGAGGAATTGCGCGTCAGCCTGTTCGCGCAGAAGCTCGGCACCCCGTTCCCGGTGTCCGCCAAGCGAATCGAGAAGGCGATCGCCGCGGTCCGGCGCTGAGTCAGTCCGCGGCCGACAGCGCCTCGGCGCGCGCCCGGCGCATGTCCCTGATCTCGCGTTCGAAATCCTCGGCCGAGGTGAACGACCGGTAGACCGAGGCGAACCGCAGGTAGGCCACCTCGTCCAGGTCGCGCAGCGGGCCCAGGATGGCCAGCCCCACCTCGTGACTGGGCACCTCGGGAGAACCCTTGGCGCGCACCGCGTCCTCCACCTGCTGCGCGAGCAGGTTCAGCGCGTCGTCGTCGACTTCCCGGCCTTGGCAGGCCCGGCGCACGCCGCGGATGACCTTCTCGCGACTGAACGGCTCGGTGACGCCGCTGCGCTTCACCACCGACAGGATGGCGGTCTCCACCGTGGTGAACCGCCGCCCACACTGCGGGCACGCGCGGCGGCGGCGGATGGCCGCGCCTTCGTCGGCCTCACGCGAGTCCACCACCCGGGAGTCGGGGTGTCGGCAGAACGGGCAATGCATCCGAGAAATCCTTCGTCGATGCGCGTGCTCGCGTCCGGACCGGGCGCCGATGGCGGCGATCGGTCCGGCGAGCCCGTGTACAGAGGTCTATACCCCGGCACCAGGCATACACCGTGCGACACGCGGAATGGTGCGACACGCGGAATGCCTGCATAACACTTCGAGGATACCCGTCCGGGTCCCCGGATCGTCGCACTCACCCCAGGCAACCGGACCGGCTCGCTCATCCGGTGATCTGCCAGTGGGCGGTCAGGTCGGCGAGGATGTCCGGCAAACGGGCGGCGAGGCGGCCACGGGCCAGCTTGCCCCAGAACGCCTCGCCGAGTACGGCGGCGGCCAGCACGGGGTCGGTCTCCAGATCGATGTGCCGGGGTACCAGGTCACCGGTGATGTAGTCCCATCGCGTCTCGCGATCGGCCCAGTTGAAGGCGGGCAGTGGCACGCGCAGCGCGAGGCTGCGGCCTCCGACATCGGCGTTGACCACGGCCGGTGCGAACACGCCAGGGGCGCGGACGCCGGGGACGGCGGGTTTGCCCGCGAGGGTGCTGACGTAGGTGAGAACGCGGCCGATCGGCGCACGCCCCGCCGAGGTTTCGTCCCACTGGTCGGCGACGACGTGATTCTGCTCCCGGTCGGTCATCCGGATCAGCGCGTCGACGTAACCGTCCCGGGTGCCCGCGGCGATCGACCGCCAGGCGGCGCGGATGTCGTCGTCGAGCACGCCCGCCGCGTACATCTCCTCGATTCCGCGCATGCCGAGCGCGAGGTAGGCCTCGTGCATCGGTACCAGATCGGTGAAGATGTGCTTCTGCATGATCATCAGGCGCGTCTGGTACCAGGCTACGTCCGCGGCACTCAGGCGGGAGCCCTCGGTGGCGAGCAGACGGATGTCCTCCGGCAGCGCACGCACCAGTTCCGGCGGGGTCGCGCGCAGGAGGTCGGCGACCGCGGCGCCGAGCTGATGGATGCCCGGCACGTCCAAGACGACGCCCACGTCGCTCATGTCGAAGAAGCCGGAGGCGAACGATCCGCCCGCGATCCCGGCCAGCCCGGCCCAGTAGAACTCCGGATGCTGGGTGGCCAGCCGCAGATAGTTGACGTACACCTGGTTGAACGTGCGTTCGTTCGCACGGGGGCCGCGCCCGGGATCCCAAGCCGCCACATCGATGTCGGCGTTACGGGTGGCGATGACCAGCCAGTACTGGTGGAGCAACGTCGCGTACCGGCGCGGCGCCACCGAGTCGGCCCGCGCCTGCCGCAATGCCTCCGCGAGGTCCGCTTCGTCCAGCGGCAGCAGGGGATTGAGCCCACCCGCCCCCGTACCGTCACCGTTGACGGAGGGGAGATCGAGATACGCGGCGTAGGCCGGTTCCGCGTGGGCGGTGGCCGCCGCGCCCATGCCGAAAACCAGGCAGAAGGACAGGGCGGCCGCGCGGGCGAGCAGGCCGACCGAGCGGCCTGCGGTGAGGAGTGTCATGTGCTGAAAGGTCCCGACATCGTTCGGGCTGTGTTGCCCGGATCACGTTTTCAGCACGGTAGCAACACGTTCTAGTTTGTCGATCAATAATTTCGGCCGCCCGCGATGGCCGATTTCCTTGCCCTCAGCGGGGATAGGCGCCCTCAGACGCACCGGAGTCGTGCACCATCGCCGGTACCGACCCACCGGGTCCGCCGCCCCACTCACCGGCCCGCACATGCGCCAGGGCGATCAGACCCACCACCACGAGGGCGGTGAGCAACGCGGTGACGGCGAGCGCCGCGAAACCGATCCGAGCCTGCTCGACCCGGCGCATCGGGTGCTCGCCATAGGCGCGCCGGCGCGTGAAAGTTCTTGCGCCACGGTCGTAATCGACCATGCCGCCACCCGGGCGAGCGCCGAGCGGCCGCCGATCGACCGCGGACCGGCGCGCGGGCGTCAGCGCCCGTGCGCGCGCACCGCCGGGCAACAACCGCCGAGCGGTCTCGTATCCGAGATCGTCCTCTGCCTGGTCGAGACCGGCGACGCCGCGATCGAGTTCCGCAGCCGTCGCGTCGATGGATGGGGTGCTATCGCTGAGCGCAGTGCGCATCGGACAAACCTCCGTGTGGGTGCTCCGTCGCCATTCGAGCCGGAGTCGCCATTCGAGCCGGACTCCGCTGTGTTCGCTGTGTTCGCTGTGTTCGCCGTGTTCGCCGTGTTCGAACACATGTGCAATCCTCATTCGCTCATGTGTTCGAAGAACTGGTGTTCGATTTCTACCACGGTCCGGTGACAAAGTCAGCAGAAACGCCCGACATGCGTCGAACAGATGTTTGATCGAGCGACGCGACCGGACTAGATTCGAAGAACCGAAGACAGGACAGGTCATGCAGACACAAGCCGGGCACACCAACCGCCTGGCACGGCAGGAAAGGGCGGTTGCGGTGAGGCACACGGACGACACGGGCGACGAGACCGACAGCGGCGCCGACACGGCGGGTAGCGGGGCGGATCTCACCGTGCGTCAGCGCAAAGTGCTGGAGGTGATCCGCACCTCGGTGAGCGAGCGCGGCTACCCGCCGAGCATCCGGGAGATCGGCGACGCCGTGGGACTCACGTCCACCTCGTCGGTCGCCCATCAACTACGCGCGCTGGAGCGCAAGGGCTATCTGCGCCGGGATCCGAATCGGCCGCGCGCAGTGGACGTCCGGGGTTTGGACGAGGTGGTGCGGTCGGTGACCAGCCTGCCGGTGGCCGCGGTGGACGACGGTGAGGTGACCGTCGACGTCGACCGGCCCGTCCCCACGTTCGTCCCGGTGCTCGGCCGGATCGCCGCCGGTGGCCCGATTCTGGCCGAACAGGCCGTGGAGGACGTCTTCCCGCTGCCGCGCGAACTGGTCGGCGACGGTTCGCTGTTCCTGCTGAAGGTCGTCGGCCAGTCCATGATCGACGCGGCGATCTGTGACGGTGACTGGGTGGTCGTGCGGCAGCAGAACGTCGCCGACAACGGCGACATCGTCGCGGCGATGATCGATGGCGAGGCCACGGTGAAGACGTTCAAGCGCACGGGCAAGGACGTCTGGCTGATGCCGCACAACCCGGTCTTCGAACCGATCCCCGGCAACGACGCGCAGATCCTGGGCAAGGTCGTCACGGTCATCCGCAAGATCTGACGCCGCGCCCATAGTTCGATGGCCGCGCGGAAACCCGCGCGGCCATCGCTCGTCACGGGTTCGGGCGATCAGCTCTCGCCGACGCCGAGTGCGGTCAAGAGCACCAGCACGACGGTCACCACGGCCAGGACGCCGTGGCCCGCTACGACGGCGACAGGAAAGTGCCCTTCCGGGGGTCCGGCCGTACCCGCGGACCGGGCGCGGTAGGTGGGGATCCAGCGCAGCAGCATCGCGAATCCGAGCAGCGCGACCGGGATCAGCAATGCGAACGCGACCCACGCCAGCGATTCGGTGTCGACGAAGAGGTACACGATCCAGAGAATCAATCCGGCCACGGCGAGCGCGAAGTGACCGAAGACGACCGGCGCGGGCAACTGGGTCGAGTTCGGTTGCCGTGCACCGCCCCGCGCGATCCACGTGCCGAGCAGGAAGAAGCCGCCGCCCGCGGTGAGCAACCAGAAAACCAACGCGGCGATGCCCATGTGTGCCTCCTGACGGATGAGAAGGGATTCAGTGCGTGAAGCCGCCGGCCTGGGTGGCTTCGTCGGCGACGCGCACGCCATAGCGATAGGCGAGCTTGCCGCCGAGATACCCGGAGACGGCCAACGCCCCCAGCGCTACCACCGACAGCGCGAGCGGCCCGGCCGCGACCGGGACCCGCGTATCGGCGCCCTGCCGCCACACGAAGCCGACGGCATAGGCGAGGGTCACCAGCAGGTTGAGGGTCATGTGCAGCAAGCCGGTGCGGAAGGCAGGGGTGCCGGTCGGAATCGCGAGCAGATCGAGGAATCCGATCGTTGCCGCGACCAAGGCGCCGAGGACGCCGATCGCGATCAGCCACACCGATCCCTTGACCAGGAACTCCGGATCGTCGACGAACCGGGACGCGAGGTCGAACACGAGACTGGCGACCCACGCGCCGATCGGGACCGTGACCAGAATCGGATGGAACGGATGCCCGTACGGACCGGCCAGCACGGCGCTCACCGGCCGCTTCCCCTGCCGCAGATCTCCGCTCATCGCATACCTCCGCCGAGGTCGATTACATTGTCATCCCGCCGACCACGACCGAGCCGGATTCCGTCCCGGCTTGCCCAGGCCGCTCACTCTCGCATGGACATCGAGCCGGGACCGATAGCCCGCCACTCCTCGTGCGTGCGGATGGTGGATTTATTACGGTCGAATACGATAAACGCGTACCCGCCGCGCAGGACATCACACCCCGCATCGGTAGATGAATATCGACGTTTGTGGCGATTTTGCGGCCAGTCGAATGGTCGGCGAGTGACGCTCCGTTTCGGTCGCCGGTATGGTGACCGAAACATCACCGGCACGCCTCACCGCGGGATCATCAATTCCTTTTTTTCCTACCTGTGGGCGGCTACGGCATCATCGGCATCATCGGCATCGGCATGCCGGGGAACATGCGATTCCACCAGTCACGTGCCATCCCCATCATCTGGTCCATCACGGTAGTTCACCTCCCTTCGAGCAGGACTGGAACGCGAATCCGCTCATCGGGCACGAAGGCGAGGGAACGCTACGATACGCCGTGAGAATCACCGGGAACAATTTTTGGGTGCAATGAATTTTTTCGCCCTGGCAACCATCGGCGAATCCACGCGTCGCTCCTCGAGGTCGGGCTCGACAGCCATATACATCATACTCCGCACACCGGTTGCCGAAACACGCCGACGATCTCCGGAATTTCGCCGAACCGTCGAGTTCGGAGCAATTCCGAAGATCGGACCCGTCCGCCCGGACCGGAGCGATCGCTATCGGCGCGCTGACGGTGACGGGCTCGATGGTCTGCCGTCGAAGCTCGCCCGGGCTCGGCGTGCGCGATCGGCAGCGCAGCTCGTCAGGTCGCCGGGCTCCGATGTGCGGCCAGTCGCCGATTGGTGACTTCCAGTTGGCGGACCGTCCCCGCCTCCAGAGCGTTCGCCTGGGCATCGTCCAGCCGCCCGCACAGCCGCCCCCAATGCACCGCCACCTGCTCCCCCGCCACCACGTCCGGCACCGCCGCATACCCGTCCACCCGGATCGGCACCGACCGCTCCGTCTGCGTCGACAGCGCGAGACGCTCGCCGTCCCAGTCGAGCCCGCGACAGCGCAGCACGACCTCGCCGCCGGTGCGGTCGAGCACCGTTCCCCAGGTGATCCGGCAGCTGTCGAGCACGTACAGGGGATGGTCGTTGCCGTGCCGGAGCAATCGGGACCACGGGTAGACGCCGAAGACGTGGAAGCAGTGGTTGGCCGCGGCCTCCTCGGCCAGCCGGGGGGTCAGGTGCGTCCAATACCCGCCCGCGACCGGGCCGAGCAGGCCGAGCAGCTCCGCGGTGAACTCCCGCGGGTCCAGGTCCGCGCCGATTCCGCCACCCAGCCAGTAGGACTCGACGAGCCGGTGGTCCAGCGGGTCGGCGAGACCGGTCATCCGCGCCATCACCTGCAGGTAGGGCCATGCGCCGGTGAACCGGCTCGCCACCGCGCGCACCTGCTCGTCCGAGCCGTCTCGCAGGGCGGCCGAATCGGGCGGCCCGCAGTAGCCGAGCCGATTGGGGGCGTAGGCGTACCGGGCGAACATCTCCGCTCCGCTGCCCGCCATCAGCAAGGCCTTTCGTCGGCGCGCCCTGGAGTCCACCGCTGCTCGAGCCGGCCGAATCGCCACACCGCGACGGCCACCGCCCAGGTGAGCACGAACAGCCCGACGATGAGGAAGCCCATCGCACCGAGGTCCAGGCCGCCGACCCAGGCCAGTGGGCCATGGGCGATGCCGAACTCGTCGGCGAGCAGCGCGATCATCTCTTGTGCGCCGATCAACAGGGCCACGGCGACCGACAGAGCCGTGACGACGATGTTGTAGTAGACGGTGCGCAGCGGCCCGGCGAACGCCCACCCGTAGGCGTAGTTCATGAACGCTCCGTCCAGTGCGTCGAACAGGGTCATACCGGCCGAGAACAGCACGGGCAGCACCAGAATCGCGTACCACGGCAGGTCGGTCGCCGCCGCGCCGCCCGCGATGACCAGCAGGCTCACCTCGGTGACGGTGTCGAAGCCGAGGCCGA
The DNA here is from genome assembly GCF_015477775.1 of Nocardia abscessus. Classification (GTDB taxonomy): domain Bacteria; phylum Actinomycetota; class Actinomycetes; order Mycobacteriales; family Mycobacteriaceae; genus Nocardia; species Nocardia abscessus_A. The sequence goes on from NZ_JADLQO010000002.1 coordinate 484,526, forward strand.
ACAGCAGCCCGACCGGATACATCTGCCACGGTGCGCGCACGGCCCGGGTCAGCGGTCCGATCACGCGTTGCAAGGCGCCGCGGTCGTTCAACTTCTGCCGCAGCGCGGCTTCGTCGTAGGTCCCGCGGCGCATCCCGCGGAAGACCCGCCAGATCCCGATCAGCGAGGCCAGGTTCAACAGGCCGATCGCGAGCAGGAAGGTGCCCGAGATTCCGGTGCCGAACACGCCGGTCCACCGTTGCAGCCCGGAGTTCTCGTCGCGCAGGTTGCCCGCGAGCGCCTTGACACCGAACGCCAGCAGCGCGACGAGGACGAAGACGATGGTGGAGTGCCCGAGGGAGAACCAGAACCCGACCGACAGCGGCTTACGTCCGTCCGCGACCAGCTTGCGGGTGGTGTTGTCGATCGCGGCGATGTGATCGGCGTCGAACGCGTGCCGCATCCCGAGGGTGTAGGCCGTGACCCCGAGACCGACGCCGAACACCGCCCCGTCCACCACGTACCCGCCGGGGACCACGAGCAACAGCAGCGCCGACCAGCCGAGGACGTGCAGCGCGACGACGACCGACGCCATCCCCGCCACGCCGCGCCGCTGCCGCCCGTCCAGCCGGGCCAGCGGGCCGCGCGGCGCCGCGGGAGTATCGGCGATCCGAACGATGACGCACCACCTCGCCTTCTCGCTGCGGACCGGTTCGGGTCCGCCGTCAGCAGATTCGCGGCAGCTGCTCGCCCGCGGGCAGATCCACCACGCGCGTGCCGCCGAGCGCCGTGCGGGCCACCACCATCCCGGGATGCTCGGCGACGCACCGGCCGATCGCCGCGGCCTGCGCGCCCAGCGGATGTTCCCGCATCGCCGCGAGCACGCGGTCGGCGTCCTCGGGCGGGACGAACGCCAGCAGCTTGCCCTCGTTGGCCACGTACATCGGGTCCAGGCCGAGCAGTCCGCACGCGTCGCGCACGCCGTCGGGCACCGGGAGCTGCCGCTCGTCCAGCGCCACCCCGACGTTCGCGGTGCGGGCGATCTCGTTGAGCGAGGCCGCGACCCCGCCGCGGGTGGGATCGCGCAGCACGTGCACGTCGGCGCCGGTCGCGAGCATCGCCGCGACCAGACCGTGCAGCGGCGCGGTGTCGCTGAGCACGGTGGTGCCGAACTCCAGGCCCTCGCGGCAGCTGAGCACCGCGACACCGTGCACACCGATGTCGCCGCTGACCAGCACGACGTCACCCGGCGTGGCGCGCTGCGGCCGGATGTCGACGCCTGGGCCGACCACACCGATCCCTGCGGTGTTGATATAGATCCCGTCACCGTGCCCGGCGTCGACGACCTTCGTGTCGCCGGTGACCAGCTGGACCTCCGCCGCGAGTGCGGCGGTGCCGACCGCCTGCGCGATCCGCGCGATGTCGGCCAGCGCGGTGCCCTCCTCCAGGATGAACGCGGTGGACAGCACCATCGGCCGCGCACCGGACATGGCCAGGTCGTTCACCGTGCCGTTGACCGCGAGTTCGCCGATCGTGCCTCCGGGGAACACGATCGGCTTGACCACGAACGAATCGGTGGAGAACGCCAATCGCGCACCGTCGAGCGTGACGACCGCGGAGTCGGTCAGATCCCCGGTGGCGGCCGAGCCGAACGCGGGCAGGAACAGATGCTCGATCAGCTCGCCGGACATCGCGCCGCCGCCGCCGTGACCCATCACGATGTTCGGCGAATCCCGCAGCGGCATCGGACAGACCCAGCCCTCCATGTCGATCGTCGCGGGGGAGGCGCCTTCCTCACGCATGTGCCACCTCCGCGGGCAGATCGAGACGCCGGTACAGGTAATAGGCGGCGCACGCGCCCTCGGAGGACACCATGGTGGCGCCCAACGGATTACGCGGCGTGCACTGCTTGCCGAAGGCGGCGCACTCGTTCGGTTTGATCAAACCCTGCAGCACCTCGCCGGAGCGGCAGATCGTCGACTCGGCGGTGTGCATGTCGCCCACGGCGAAACGGTGTTCTGCGTCGAACTCGCGATAGCGATCCGACAGCCGCCAGCCGCTGCGCGGGATCACGCCGATGCCGCGCCAGCCCCGGTCGGTGACCTCGAACACGTCCTGCAGCATGGCTTTGGCCGCGGGGTTTCCCGCCGCGGACACCGCGCGCGGATACGCGTTCTCCAGTTCGTGCCTGCCCGCCTCCAGCTGCAGCACGGTGCGCCGGATGCCCTCCAGGATGTCCAGCGGCTCGAATCCGGTGACCACCATCGGGACCCGGTATCGCTCGGCCAGCGGCGGGTACTCGTCGGTGCCCATCACGGTGCAGACGTGCCCGGCCGCGAGGAACCCCTGCACCCGGCAGGTCGGCGACTCCATGATCGCGGCGATGGCCGGCGGGACCAGCACATGCGACACCAGCAGCGAGAAGTTCCGGATGCCGAGCCGCTGGGCCTGGTACACCGTCATGGCATTGGCCGGTGCGGTGGTCTCGAAACCGATGCCGAAGAACACCACTTCGCGATCGGGGTTCTCCTTGGCGAGGTCGAGCGCGTCCAGCGGGGAGTACACGACCCGCACGTCACCGCCCTCGCTCTTGACCCGGAACAGGTCCTTCGAGCTGCCGGGCACACGCAGCATGTCGCCGAAGGAGCAGAAGATCACGCCCGGCTGCGCGGCGATCTCCAGCGCCTTGTCGATCACGTCGAGCGGGGTGACGCAGACCGGGCAGCCGGGGCCGTGGATCATCTCGATCTGATCGGGCAGCAGCTGGTCGATGCCGTGGCGGATGATCGAATGGGTCTGGCCGCCGCAGACTTCCATGATCGCCCAGCGCCGGCTGGTCGCGGCGCGGATCCGATCGAGCAGGTGCTGGGCCAGCTCGGGGTTGCTGAATTCGTCCAGGTACTTCATGACGTCGCCTCCGGTTGCTCGCGTGGTGGCTCGGCGGCGGGATTGTCCACACCCGCCTGCTTGGCGGCGATCTCGAAGCCGTCGCCGAATTCCTCGTTCAGTACACCGAGGTGCTCGAACTCGGCCAGGGTGCGCAGCGCGGACTCCTCGTCCAGCCGCTGGATCGCGAAGCCGACGTGGACCACGACGTAGTCACCGACCGCCGCGTCCGGGATGTATTGCAGGCACACGTCCTTGTGCACGCCGCCGAAGTCGACGACCGACATCAGCGTGCCGTCCCGCTCGTGCAGGCTGAGCACTTTGCCTGGTACCGCAAGACACATCGTTGCTCTCCTTCGCTCATCCCTCGCTGCACGCGAGGAGTTGCCCGAACGCGAGGCCGCCGTCGTTGGGCGGCAGTCGGCGGTGGGTGATCACGGTGAACCCGCTGTCGCGCAGCAGCGCACACGATCGCGCGAGCAGCAGGGCGTTCTGGAAGACTCCGCCGGACAGCGCGACGACCGTCGTCGGGGCGGCGTAGCGGAGCGCGAGGTCGAGGACCAGCCCGGCGAGAGCCGCGTGGAACCGGGCGCCCACCACCGATGCGGGCGTGCCCGCGCGAACGTCGGCCACCACGGCCGCCAATACCGGCGCCGGATCGATCACGGCGGGATCGCCGTCCGCCAGTGGGAACCGGTAGGCGGTGGCGCCTTCCGCGCCGGCGCGGGAAAGTCCTTCCAATTCGATCGCCGCCTGGGCTTCGTAGTCGACCACGTGGCGGACGCCGCACAGCGACGACACCGCGTCGAACAACCGGCCCATGCTCGACGTGGGTGCGCAGCCCAGTCCGGTCCGGAACTGGTGGGCCAGCACCGATCGCTCGGCGGGCGGGCACGCGGCGACCGCGGGAATGCCCTCGTCCCAGCCGATCCCGGCCGCCTGCAGATGCGCCAGCGCCATGCGATAGGGCCTGCGCACGGCGAGATCGCCGCCCGCAAGCGGCACGTACTTCAGGTGCGCCAGACGCCGGTAGCCCTTGTAGCCCGCCAGCAGAACCTCGCCGCCCCATACCGCGCCGTCGGGACCGAACCCGGTGCCGTCGAAGGCGATCCCGACCACCTGCTCGGTGGCGCCGAGCCCGTGCTCGCCCATGACGGCGGCGATGTGCGCGTGGTGGTGCTGCACGGTGTACACGGCGCGCTCGCCGGCGTTCCTGCGCGCCCACGCGGTGGAGCGGTAACCGGGGTGTGCGTCGGCGACCAGCTGCGCCGGGCGTACCCCGGTGAGTTCCCCGAGGTGCCGCTGCGCGGCGTCGAAGGAGCGCAGCGTCGCCAGGTCGTCCATGTCGCCGATGTGCTGGCTCAGCCAGGCGTAGCGGCCCTCGGCCATCGCGCAGGTGTTCTTGAGGTCGGCGCCGACGGCGAGGGTGGGCGGCAACGGAACCGGCAGCAGCAGCGGCAGCGGCGCGTAACCGCGCGAGCGCCGCACGGGCAGTTCGCTGCCGTCGAGCGAGCGCACCACCGAGTCGTCGCAGGGCACCAGGATGCGCCGGTTGTGCGACAGCCAGCCGTCGGCGAGCCCCGCGAGGCGGGTGCGGGCGTCGTCGTCCCGGTAGCAGATCGGCTCGCCGCCGAGATTGCCCGAGGTCATCACCAGCACCTGCGGGCCGGGCGGGTCGCCGGGCAGGCCGAACAGCAACAGATGCAGCGGGGTGTAGGCGATCATCACGCCCAGATCCGGGTTGCCCGGGGCCACCGATGGGGCCGGGATCGGGGGCGATCCGGCAGTGTCGTCTTCGAGCACGGCGATCGCCGAGGCCGCACCTTCGACCGGTCCAGCGGTAACGCCATCCGCGCCGACGACCGAACGGGCGTCTCCCGGCGCGGACCGGCGAGCGAGCAGCACTATCGGCCGAGCCGGGCCGGTCAGCAGCGGCGCGGCGGCGGCGTCGACCGCGACGATGGCCCGCGCCGTGGCGAGGTCCGGGACCATCACGGCGAAAGGCTTGTCGCCGCGGCGTTTGCGCCTGCGCAGCTCCGCGACGGCCGACTCGTTGGTGGCATCGCAGGCGAGGTGGTATCCGCCGATGCCTTTTACCGCCAGGATGCCGCCCGAGCGCAGCAGCCGCCGCGCGGCCGTCAGCGGCGCACCGGCTCCCGGACCCGTATACGCGAGCGTGGGACCGCAGTCGGGGCAGGCGATCGGCTGGGCGTGGAAGCGCCGGTCGGCGGGATCGGCGTACTCCCGCGCGCACCGGTCGCACATGGCGAAGTCGGCCATCGACGTCCGCTCGCGGTCGTAGGGCAGGCTCGCGATGATGGTGAAACGCGGACCGCAGTTGGTGCAGTTCACGAACGGATGGCGATAGCGGCGATCGCCGGGATCGCGCAACTCGCGTTCGCAGTCCGCACAGATCGCGACGTCGGGTGAGGCCAGCGTGCGCCCGCCGCCGTCGCGCGTGGTGTCCGCGATGTGGAATCCGGTGCCGCCGCGCACCGGGATGTCGGCCTGCTCGACCGATTCGACCACTGCCAGCGGGGGCGGCCGCAGGCGCAGCCGCTCGGCGAACTCGTCCAGACCCGTCGGCGCGCCCTCGATTTCGATGACGACTCCGCTGCTGTCGTTGCTCACGCTGCCGGACAGGGCCAGTTCGGCGGCGGTGGTGTAGACGAACGGGCGGAACCCGACGCCCTGGACCACGCCGCGCACCAGGAGCCGCCGCCGCAGCCGCTCGGTGGTCACGGCAGGTCTCCGCGTTGCAGCAGCCGCAGTCCGTCCAGCGCCGCCGCGGCGCCCGCCTCGTCGGTCTTCTCCACCGCGAAGCCCATGTGGATGATCACCCAGTCCCCCGGCCGCGCCGGATCCTCGTCCAGCAGGCCGATGTTCACCCTCCGCTGCTCGCCGGACACGTCGACCAGCGCGATCTGCTCGTGGTAGCCGTCGGGGATCTCCATCACCCGCCCGGGGATGCCGAGACACATCGGTCAGTCCTCCTGTCGCGCTGTGGCCGGTGGAAGCGGCGCGGCAGCCTCTGCGGCGCCGGCCTGCAGTAGGTCTGCGAGCACACCGCCGACGGCGGCGACCGCCTCGTCCACCGCGGCGGCGACCGGGGCGGACAGGCCGATGCCCTCGTCCACGCAGGCGACCTGACAGCCGATCACCACGGTCGGCGGCAGCACGCCGCCCAGGGCGCGCACCCCGGCGAAGACGGCGTCCGGGCTCATCGCGTGCGCGTCGAGTTGCGCGGCGGCGGTGTCCTCCTGCGCGGCGCCGAACACCTCGACCCGGCCGGGCGCGCCGCGACCGGGCACCGCGTCGACCAGCACCAAAGCGTCCCAGGAATCGAGCAGGTCGTAGGCGAGGTGCATGCCGCGGATGCCGTAGTCCACGACGCGCACGCCGGGGTCGGGGTGGCGCGGCAGCCGCCGCACCACCTCAGGTCCGAATCCGTCGTCGCCGAGGAAGATGTTGCCGATCCCGGCGATCAGCACCGCGGCCGTGGATTCACCCCTCTTCCTCGGTGGGCGCCGTCGCGCCGCCCACGCGCGCGTCGTCGACCTTTCCGGTCGCCGTCTCGCCGGGGGCGTTGGCGGTCTGCTTGCGCTCGCCATAGGGCGGCGCCGCCGATTCGGTGCCGGACGGTGCCTGCGAGGTGAACTCGGTCTCCTTCTTGGCGTCCTGCGAGTGCGCCGAGGTCGTCTCCTCGTGCCCGATGTCCCCGGGCTCCCGGTCCGCCGGTCCTCCGGCCGCTACGTTGGCGCCGGTGTCGCGCGAACCCGGCGCGCCCCGTGCCGATTGCGGCTCTTCGCGATGCTCAGCCATGATGCTCCTTTCCGGTCGGCCGCTACATGTGCCGGATCTTCAGGTATCGCCGGAGATCCGGTATCGACCGCACGCCGAGGTACAGCCCCGCCGCCACCAGCACGGCGACGACAGTCGTCGAGACCACTCCTACGGTTTCCATAGCGGACTTCCTTTCACTACTCGGGGCCGTCGAGCGGCTCCAGTTCGTCGGGTGCGAAATACAGGTAGCGGCCGTACCATTCGTGCAGTTCGGCCGCTGGGTCGTCGTCGAGCACGACCCCGACGTGCGCCTGCCCGTCCACGTCGGCGTGGACCGAGACGACCCGGGCGCGGCGGCCGTCGAAGAACAGATCCTGGGCGTCGGCCCGCCGCGCGGGATGCAGCCGGACGCTGCTGCCCTTGCGCACCAACACGCCCGCGACCGGCACCGCGTCGGAGTCCGGGCGGACGGCGGCGTCGGCCAGCGGGTCCCACCAATCGATGCCCTCGGGGATCTCCGGTATCAGCCGGGGGCGATCGGCGTACGGGTCGCGCAGAACGCCGTGCAACTGCCGCATTGCGTCGGGTGTCATGGCCTCGCAGCGGTCGATGATCTCCGCCGCGCGCGGATCGGTGGCCCGCGCCTGCGCCTTCTCGGCGTCGGTCATCGTCAGCACCCGCAGCGTGAGGATCTCGTCGATCTCGGTGGAGTCGAACAGCGCGCCTTCGCTCTGCTCGGCGATCTCCGGGTGGTCGTAGAGGATGATCGGCGAGATCAGCAGCATGCTGTAGTCGCCGGGCGGACCGGCGAGCACCGGGAAGCACCGGTACCGGTCGCAGCGGGCGGCCGCGGCCACCGCGCCGGGCGGCGGCTCCAGCAGCGAGACGAACTCACCGCCGGTGACCTCCGCGATGACGTGCGCGCCGATCAGCGAGCGGGCGATGGCGTCGCGTGCGTCGGCCGCGGGCCCGCCCACGTTGCGCAGGACGACCGTCAGCCGTAAGAAGCCGTCGTCCCGGTCGGCCGCGAGTTCGAGTTCGCCCGCCAGCGGCAGCCGGGTCCGCACGAAGGCGCCGTCGGCGGGGGCGGATGCGGTGGTGATTTCCTCGGTGTCGGCACCGCCCGGGATGTCCAGCGGCCGGACCAGACGCCCGGGCGTGACCGGGCCGACGACGACCTCCCGTTCGACCGCCTCGTCCCAGGACAGCCACGACCGGTCGCCATCGGTCAGTTCCGGGACGGGCGTACCGTCGCCGTTCACCACTTGGCGGCGCTGCAGCTGAAGGAACCGGACGGTGAGGGTGAGCTGGGGATTCTCGCCCGGATCGAGCAGGCACTGCGCGGACAGGATCGATTCCTCGCCGAAGCCCGCCGCGGCGGCCCCCTCCGGCCCCAGCACGCCGAACTGCCATCGCGACTGGTTCTTCCGTGCGTCGGCACGGTAGGGGTAGAGCAAGTAGCCCTCGTAGAGCACCGCGTCGGCCACCGCGCGAGCGCGGGCGCGGGATTCGGCGGAGGTCACGACGCCTCCTCGGAGCTGGTCAGCAGCCGGGTCACCGCGTCGTCGAAGCCGAGCAGGCCGTGGCCGGATTTGTAGGCGGCGAGCGCTTGCAGAGTGTCGTTGTGCAGGCGCACCCACCCGGAATTGGGGAAATGCGCGGCCATCAGGTCCTGCCAGACCGAGACCGGCATGTCGAACTTGTCCTCGCGGTCCCACGGAATCTGCTGCACGGCGAAACCCGAACTGCCCCGGATGAAGACCGTCCCGCTGAACAGGAACAGCAGCGGAACCACGCCCTCGCGCAACGCGTGCAGGTACTTCGATCCGGTCACCTCGAAGTCGTAGGTGCACGGCATCGGCAGATCCACTTCGGCGCCACCGGTGAAACCCGGAACCATGGTGGCGCAATGCATCCAGAGGAACGAACGCTGGGTCTCGTGCCACCGCTCGCGCGGGCCGAACAGGTCGACCAGCCCCGCGCCCTCCTCGTCGGAGTAGCCGCGGCGGAACGGCTCGATGCGTACCTGCGCGCGCAGGGCGATGGCGTGCACGGGTTCCTCCGCCAGCGCGGCGATGCCGACGCGCGCGGACAGGATCGGCGCGACCGCGTACGGCTCGGGTTTCATCTCGAGCACGGCGAACGTCGTCGAATACACCGGACTCATGCCGCACCACCGGAGGTCGCGCGCGCCGACGCCTCGGCGAAGAACTGCTCGAGATATCGCCGCACGTCCTGACCGCCGTCGAACCCGCGCCACAGCAGCCGCATCCGGCCGACGAACTCGTAACACGCGTCGATCGGCAGCAGCAGGCAGGCCGCCCGCTCGGTCCGGCGGTCGGGCACCCGGATGAGCAGTGCCTCCACGTCGGGGGCGAGCACGTCCAGCTCCGGATGCCGCTGCAGGATCGCGTTCCACTGCTCCAGCGGCAATTCCGATTCCGTCGCGCCCGCAGGCCCCGGATAGAACGCCACGGTCCGGTTCAGCGCGGAGTTGCGGAAGAAGAACGCCAGGCTCACCGGGATCTCCAGCGCATCCCATTCCGCCTGGCTGATCGTGAAATCAGGGAACGCGAGATACCGATCCGGCACCGCGCGATAGCGCAGCGCCGCGTTCTGGTCGACGAACAGCAGATAGCAGGCGCGGCACACGCACATCAGCTGCCTGCCTTCGACGTTCACGACGTGCTGATGCTCGTCGGCGATCGGCTCCGCGCACATCTCACACCGTTCGCCGGGGCGGGCCTGCGGCCTGCGATCTGCGGCGATCCGTTGTAACGCGCGGAACGGCGTGCTCACCCGTGCACCCCCACGGGCACCGCCACCGACAGTTCGCCGGAACGCACGAGCACCGGAAGCGGCTCGAGGTGCCCTTCGCCGTCGACCCGGGCGCCCGCGTGCACCACGTCGTAGTGCGCCCGGCAGCTCGGGCACCGCAGTACCGCGTCACCGACCGGGAATCCCACGCGGCGCTCCAGTGCCGCGCCCGCGAGGGAGCGGTCGCATCCCGGACAGTGGTCCCGGTAGGCGTACAGCTCCTCGCCGACCCGGCAGGCCAGCACGGTCAGTCCGGCGACGTCGAACCCGCCGACCTCGCCCGCGCTCAGCTCGGCCAGCTCGGGGACCGCGACCCAATTGCCGGGACGGCGGTCCTCCGTGTGCACGCGCGAGAACAGCGAGTCGGCGGAGATCACCCCCGCCGACTCCGTCTGCGCGGCGACGACTTCGATGGACTCGATCTCCGGCGCCGCGGCCCGCACCGCGTCCTCCACGGCCAGCTCGAGCGTCACCGACGAGGACGGGCAGCTCTTGCAACTGCCCGCCAGCTCCAAGCGGACCACGCCGTCGACGATGTCGACCAGGTGCACGTCGCCGCCGTGCGAGCCCAGGTACGGGCGCACGCTGTCCAGCGCGTTGCGCACCCGGGTGTCCACGTCGTGCGGGTGCAAGCCGTGCACGAGCAGCAGACTCGCGACCAGATCGTCGCGGGCCAGCTGCTCGACCGCCGCGGTGTCGAGCAGCCCGACCATGCGGGTCAGCCCGGCGCCGTAGAGTTCGACGAGTTCGCGCACCAATTGCTCGGCGCGCTCGCGGGCGAGCGCACCGCCCGCCGAACTCGCCTCGAGCAAAGTCTCGATGCGATCGCCGGCTTCGCGCCACCGGGATTCACCGAGCGTTGCGTCGTCCTGGTCGTGCGGGCGATCCTCCACCGTCACCTCCGGTCGTTTCGCCCGACGCGGACTCACTCGGGGGTGAGCGTCTGCGTCGGTGAGTGCAGTTTCTCCAGCGTCTTTCCCTTGCCGAGGTACATGTGCACGCCACAGGGCAGGCACGGATCGAAACTGCGCACGGTGCGCATGATGTCGATGCCCTTGAAGTGCTCGCGGTCGTTCTCCTCGAAGATCGGCTGGCCCTGCACCGCGTCCTCGTAGGGTCCCGGTGTGCCGAAGCTGTCGCGCGGGCTGGCGTTCCACGGCGTCGGCGGATACGGGTGGTAGTTCGCGATCTTGCCGTCCCGGATCACCATGTGATGCGACAGCACGCCGCGCACCGCCTCGGTGAAGCCGCAGCCGATGCCTTCTTCGGGGACCTCGAATTTCTCCCAGGTCTTGGTGTGGCCGGCCCGGATCTCCGCCATCGCCTTCTCCGCGAAGTGCAGCGCGCAGGCCGCCGCGTACGCCTGGAAATACGTGCGCGCGCGGTTGCGCTCGATGGTGTTGCTGCCGTGCACCGGGATCTTCCACTCCAGCGTGACCGGGCCTTTGAGGGCGGTCTTGGGCAGGTTGATCTGCACGCTGTTCCCGGTGGCCTTCACGTATCCGATGTCGATCAGGTTGGCCAGCGCCGTCGCCCACAGCCGGGCCAGCGGGCCGCCGCCGGTGTCCAGGGCGAGGTGGTCGGTGCCGTCGAACCAGCGCGGCGACATCACCCAGCTGTACTTCTCGTCCAGGTCGCGCTTCTGCGGCCGCGGGTTGGTGTGCTGGTTCCAGGGGTGGCGCCGGTCCACCGGGTTGCCCAGCGGATCGGTCTTGACGAACATCTCCTGATCGGTCCAGTCCTCGTAGTACGAGCTGCCCAGCAGGATGCGCAGGCCCAGGTTGATGTCGACCAGGGAGGTGGTCAGCAGCTTTCCGTCGACCACGACGCCCGGGGTGACGAACATCTTGCGGCCCCAGTCCTCCATGTCCTTGTACTCGAAGTTGCAGAATTCAGGGTCCTGGAACGAGCCCCAGCACCCGAGCAGCGTGCGCCGCAGACCGACCTTCTCGTAGCCGGGCAGGGCCTCGTAGAAGAAGTCGAACAGGTCGTCGTGCATCGGCACGACCTTCTTCATGAACTCCACGTAGCGCATCAGCCGCGACATGTAGTCGGTCATCAACTGGATCGTCGCGACCGTGCCCGGTCCGCCGGGATACAGCGTGGACGGGTGGACGTGCCTGCCTTCCATCAGGCAGAACATCTCCCGGGTGATCCGGCTGACCTGCAGCGCCTCCCGGTAGAACTCACCGGTGAACGGGTTGAGCGCCCGCATGATGTCGGCGATCGTGCGATACCCGTGCTCGCCGGCGTGCGGCGCCTCGGTGTTCTCCGCCCTGGCCAGCACGCCAGGGTTGGTCTCGGCGACCATCTTCTCGCAGTAGTCCACGCCGACCAGGTTCTCCTGGAAGATGTTGTGGTCGAACATGTACTCGGCGGCCTCGCCGAGGTTGACCACCCACTCGCCCAGGTGCGGCGGCCGCACGCCGTAGGCCATGTTCTGGCAGTAGCAGGAACAGGTGGCGTGGTTGTCGCCGCAGATGCCGCAGATGCGGCTGGTGATGAAGTGCGCGTCGCGCGGGTCCTTGCCCTTCATGAAGATCGAGTAGCCGCGGAAGATGGACGAGGTGCTGTGACACTCGACCACTTCGCGATTCTCGAAGTCGATCTTGGTGTAGATGCCGAGGCTGCCGACGATGCGAGTGATCGGGTCCCACGCCATCTCGACGAGACGGTCGGGCTCGATCGTTCGGTGCGACGGCTCCGGGATGATCTGTGTCATCAGAGATCCTCCTACCAGGTGCGGGTCGCGCCGGTCTCCAGCTTCTGGCCCCGGTGCCGCCAGTGCGGCTCCTTGTCGACCGTGCGTCCGGTGATGTGACGGAGACTGCGGATCACCGATCCGTAGAGCCCCGATGCGGTGGACGAGAACTTTCCGCCGGGCGGTTCGTCCATGAACGGCATGAACTTGTCCGGGAATCCCGGCATGGTGCAGCCGATGCAGATGCCGCCCACGTTCGGGCAGCCGCCTACGCCGTTGATCCAGCCACGCTTGGGCACGTTGCATTTGACGACCGGACCCCAGCAGCCCAGCTTGACAATGCATTTCGGCGAACCGTACTCGGTGGCGAACTCACCCTGCTCGTAGTAGCCCGCGCGGTCGCAACCCTCGTGCACGGTGGCGCCGAACAGCCACTTGGGCCGCAGCGCCTCGTCGAGCGGGATCATCGGCGCCTGCCCGGTGGCCATGTAGAGCAGATAGGTCAACGTCTCCGACAGGTTGTCGGGCTGGATCGGGCAGCCGGGCACGCAGACGATCGGGATGCCCGCTTTGCTCTTCCAGGTCCAGCCGAGATAGTCCGGTACGCCCATCGCACCGGTCGGGTTGCCCGCCATGGCGTGGATGCCGCCGTAGGTCGCGCAGGTGCCCGCCGCCACGATGGCGGTGGCCTTGGGCGCGAGGCGGTCCAGCCATTCGCTGGTCGTCATGGGCTGACCGGTGGCGGGGTTGTTGCCGAAGCCGCACCAGTAGCCCTCTTCCTTGAGTTGTTCGTTCGGGATCGAGCCCTCGACCACGAGCACGAACGGTTCGAGCTCCCCGCGGTCGGCCTTGAAGAACCACTCCAGGAAATCGTCGGCGCCGCCGTTGGGGCCGCACTCGAAGTCGATGAGCGGCCAGTGCACGGCGATCTTCGGCAGACCAGGGAGGGAACCGAGGGCGATTTCTTCGATGCTCGGCTGAGTGGCCGCCGTCAAGGCGACCGAATCACCGTCACAACTGAGTCCCGCGTTGATCCAGAGAACGTGGATCAGCGTCTCTTCGGCTCGTACTGCTTCCTGAGTGGGCATATGTCGCCACCTTCCGCAGCGGACCACCGGGGGCCGAATCTCACCTTTCTCGAAGAAGGGGTCACCCCGTGAATGTGATCCTGATCACTTCACTTTAAGCGCGCCCGGCGGCATCCTCAAGAGCCGCCGGACCGGCCGCGCAACGCTGCTCGGCCAGCCAGTCGTACCAGGTAGACAGGCCTGCACCGCTGCTGACGGACAGCGGCAGGACCTCGACGCCGGGATGTATCGAATGGATGTACTCCCGGCATCGGTCCATGTCGAAATCGACATAGGGCAGCAGATCGATCTTGTTCACCAGCACCAGTCCCGCCGCCTGGAACATGTGCGGATACTTCAGCGGTTTGTCGGTTCCCTCGGTCACCGAGACGACCACCACTTTCTGCCGCTCCCCCAGGTCGAACAGGGCCGGGCAGACCAGGTTTCCGACGTTCTCGACGAACAGCAGGGTGCCCGGCGCTGGATCGAGCGCCTCCAGCGCGCGGTAGGTCATCTCGGCGTCCAGGTGACATCCCGCGCCGGTGTTGACCTGCACGACGCGGCACCCGGTGGCCTTGATCCGCTCGGCGTCGAGCAAGGTGGCCTGGTCACCCTCGATCACCGCGATCGGGGTGCGGCCGGATTCGCGGATGGTGCGTTCCAGCAGGGTGGTCTTGCCCGCCCCCGGCGAGCTGGTCATGTTCAGCGCGAGGATGTCGCGCTCGGCCAGCCAGGCTCGGTTGCGCTGCGCCAGATCGTCGTTCTTGGCCAGGACCTTCAGTTCCAGACTGACCGTCTCGGTGGCGGGCGGGTGGACGTGGTCGGCATCCGGGCCGTGCGCGTGCTCGTGCGGGTGGTGGTGCTCGTGCTGATGCTCGGCCGGATGGGCGTGGTCGTGCCCGTCGGCGTGCTGGTGGTCGTGCGGTATGCGAATCAGCGCGGCGGCGTCGTCGCCGCAGCCGCAGGTTGCGCACATGCCTCACTCACCTCCATGGATCGGATACGCAGCTCGCGCCCGGAGCGGATCTCGACATCGGCGCTGCCGCAGGGACACAGCAGGATCGGGTCCGGCAGCCGGAACTCGGCGCCGCAGGTCCGGCACGCCGCGACGCCCGGAATCTCCACCAGGATCAGTTCCGCGTCTTCTGCGACGGTGGTCTCGGTCGCGACTTCGAAACAGAATCGCATGGCGTCGGGCACGACCGCGCACAGCGCGCCGACCTCGACGGTGACCGCGTGCACCCGCCTGCCCTCCGCGTGCTCGCAGACCGCGTCGACGACACTCTGCGTGATAGCCATCTCGTGCATCGCGACCTCGATTCCGTCGAGCGGACAATCTTGAGGCTACTCCCGGGCAAACCGGCCGCGGGAGAAATCTTCGGATGCTCCGTGCACACTCCGACAGGCCGTTACTCCCGGGAAACGGGCGGAGCCTCGGTGCGGGCGAAGCCGCGGCCGAGATCTCCCTCCAGATCTCGGCCGGCCGACAGCAAACACCTCGGGGCTTACCCACTCGCCCGGCTTGTCACACGTGCGTGGCCCGCGACCACGCGACCCGCTCAGTCGTGGTCGGCGACGGTGCGCACCTCACCGCTGTTCGCGTCGATCGTCACGTCGTACTCGGCCCCCTCCGGCGTGCCCAGCTCGACCTCCCACACCGGGGTGCCACGATCCATATCGAACTCGGTGGACAGGACCCGGCCGCCGGGCACGGACGCCACCGCCTTGTCGATGGCCTGCTGCCTGCTGATCCCGGTGTCGGCCACCAGCGACCAGTCCCCGGCGACCGAGCTGAAGGCGACGGTGTGATCCTCCGGGCCGCCGGTGGCGACGGCAGCCAGGACGGCACTCGAACCGACGACCGCGGCCGCGACGGCCGTGCCGACGATGAGCCAGCGGAGACCGGCGTAGGCGCGGCGGAAAACGGTGTTCATGGGAAACCTCCTGCGGGAGTGCTGATCTCGAATGCGTCCACTGTGGCGGACGCCGGCTGAAGGTGAGCTGAAGGTACCTGAAGACGGTTTCAGGATCCTTCTGCCACTCTTGGTGGATGCGTCTGCTGATCGTGGAGGACGAGAAACGTCTGGCTCTCACGCTGGCAAAAGGGTTGTCGGCCGAGGGATTTGCCGTGGATGTGGTGCACGACGGCGCCGAGGGCCTGCACCTGGCGACCACCACCGACTACGACTTGATCATTCTCGACATCATGCTGCCCGGCATGAACGGCTACCGGGTCTGCGCCACGCTGCGCGCCGCGGGTCACGAAACGCCCGTGCTCATGCTGACCGCGAAAGACGGCGAATACGACGAGGCCGAGGGCCTGGACACCGGAGCCGACGACTACCTCAGCAAGCCGTTCTCCTACCTGGTGCTGCTGGCCCGCATTCGCGCCCTGCTACGACGCCGAACCCGAGGCGGCGCAAGGGTTCTGCGCGTCGGTGACCTGATCGTGGATCCGGGCACCCGCACCTGCCGCCGCGGCGCGCAGGAGGTCACTCTGACCGCCAAGGAGTTCGCCGTCCTCGAGCACTTGGCCGTCCGCGCCGGTGAAGTGGTGTCCAAATCCGACATCCTGCAGCATGTTTGGGACTTCGCCTACGACGGCGACCCGAACATCGTCGAGGTCTACATCAGCACGCTGCGGCGCAAGATCGACGCGCCGTTCGGGCGTCGATCGATCACCACCGTCCGCGGCGCGGGCTACCGGCTGGCAGCCGAGCGTGACTGAGCGCCGGCGGAAGGCCTGGTGGCGTTCGGTACGCGCGCGCACCACGGTGGCGGCGACCGTGGTGGTCGCGGTGGCGCTCACGGCCGCGGGGCTGGCGGTGCTGGCGGTGCTGCGCCACAACCTGGTGGAGAGCGCCGAACTGCAGGCGGAGACCACAGCGCGCGACGTGGCGACCCAGCTCGCGGCAGACGCCGATCCCGGGCGCCTGACGTTTCCCGATGCCGAAAGCCAACCGGTACAGATCGTTTCGGCCGACCGCCGGGTCCTGGCAGCCGCCGACGACCTCGCGGGGAAGCCACCGATGGCCGACTTCGGACCGCACTCGAAAGGTCCCGATGACGAAGAGGACGAGGACGACTTAGACGGGGAAGACGACCAGGAAGAAGACGCCGAAGACGAGGCGGACGACGAAGACTCCCCTTCCTCGGCCGCGACGCCCGCGACGGCCGAAGTCGAATTCCGCGACATATGGCTGACCGTGGAGCAAGAAGACGGACCGCACCCCTACCGGGTGGCCGCGCTGGCGGTAACCGTCGCCGGCGGCCGGCCCGCCACCGTCTACGCGGGCTCCTCCCTGGAGACCGCCGACAGCGCGGTGGCCGACGCACGGCAGGCGATGCTGATCGGCTTGACGCCGCTGCTCGCGGTGGTGGCCGCGGTGACCTGGCTGGTCACCCGGCGGGCGCTGCGTCCGGTGGAGGCGATCCGCAGACAGCTCGCCGAGATCATGGACGGCGATCTGTCCCGGCGCGTCCCCGAGCCGGGCTCCCGCGACGAGATCGCCCGGCTGGCGAGCACCACGAACGCCACGCTCGCCGCGCTGGAGGAATCCGCGGAGCGGCAGCGCCGGTTCATCGCCGACGCCGCACACGAACTGCGCAGCCCCATCGCGAGTCTGCGCACCCAACTCGAAGTCGCGCAGGCGCACCCGAAACTGCTGGAACTGGACGGACTGATCGGCGACACCATCCGCCTGGAGCATCTCGCGGCCGACCTCTTGCTCCTTGCCCGGCTCGACGCGGGCGAGCAACCGCGGTCGGATCGCGTGGACCTGGCCGCCCTGGTGCACGAGGAACTGGAACACCGCATCGGCGACCGGGTCGCCGTGCAGGTCGCGGTACCGGAGCAGACCGTGGCGGTCATCGGAAGCCGGACCCAGCTCGCCCGGGTCCTGGGCAACCTGGTCGACAACGCGCAGCGGCATGCCGCGAGCACCGTGCGCGTCGCCGTGGAGCGCGGCGCCGACGCGCGGGTGGTGCTGTCGGTCGCCGACGACGGCCCGGGCGTGCCACACGCCGATCGCGACCGCATCTTCCAGCGATTCGTCCGCCTGGACGACGCGCGCACCCGCGACGAGGGCGGCGCGGGTCTCGGCTTGGCGATCGTCCGTGATGTCGTCGAACGCCACGGGGGCACCATCCGCGTCATCGATGGCGCGCCCGGCGGCGCCTGCTTCGTGGTAACCCTGCCCGTGGCCGGTGCCTGAACCGGAGTCCGGCTATCAATCCTCGGAATCGAGTCCGGAACGGCCGACCGCAACCGATCTCCACCGGTTCCGGCGGTCGATCAATCGGCGAGGGCTTTGCGCAGCCTGTCGATGACGACCCGGCGGGCGGCCCGCCCTTCGGGAGTCGGCGTCAGTGGATAGACGTGCGGCAACCCCGGACCCTCGTGATAGTCCACCGTGACTCCGGCGCCGCGCGCCGCGTCGACCAGCAGGCGGCTGTCCGGATGCAGGATGTCGTCGGTACCGCAGAAGATCGTCAGCGGCCCGAGTCCGCCCAGGTCGGCGGCGAGCGGGCTGACCCGCGGGTCCCCGATCCCGAGTTCGCCCCGCCAGTGCTCGATGAGCACCCGGGTCCCCGCGACGCCCAGCCAGGGGTCGCGCGGCTGCACGATCGGTATCGCCGGATTGCTCAGGGATAGATCCAGGGCGGGCGCGATCAGCACGGTGTCCGGCAGACGCACCCGATGGTCGTCACGCAGGACCACCGCGGCCGACAGGGCGATCTGTCCCCCGGCCGAATCCCCTGCCAGGCAGACGTTTTCGTAGGTCGACCGATTGGCGAGCACCAGATCCACGAAGCCCGGAACGACCTGCCCCGCGGTACCGAACGGAATCAGCGGATAGATCGGCACCGTCACGACCACATCGGCTTCCGCCGCGACGGCAGCGCAGAGCGCCCAGTGCTGCGGCGCGATCTCGTGCACCCAACCGCCGCCGTGCGCGTACACGACGTTTCCTCGTGCCCGGCCGCCACGCGGGGTGAGGGTATAGACCGACCAACCGCCGCGGCGCTCCACGGTGATCGCCACATCCGCACGCAGCCGCCGTGGCGGACCGTAGTTCCGGGGCCGGACGCTCAACTGCCGGATCCGCTCCTGCGCGGCTGCGGCGTCGACGAACACGCGATTGGCGCGTGTGGCTCGCAGATAACCACGTACGACCTGGTTCGCGAAGCTCGCCACCGCATCTCCTCCACTCCGGGCACTCGACGACCGCCGAGCCCTCCCGCACCTCAGGAGGCGACAGTGTCGCACGGGAACCCGGCGATACGCCACGCCGACCGCTCGGCCGACGACGCGACAACCGCCGTCGGCCCGAGCGGGAACCGCCGGTGGTCAGGAGAGTTTCAGGCTGCGCCCGACGATCTCCTTCATGATCTCCGTGGTGCCGCCGTAGATGGTCTGGATGCGCGCGTCCATGTAGGCCTTGGCGATCGGGTATTCCTTCATGTACCCGTATCCGCCGTGCAACTGCAGGCAGCGGTTGATCAGGTCGAGCTGCTCCTCGGTGCTCCACCATTTGGCCATGGCGGCTTCCTCGGCGCTGAGCTTGCCCTCGTTGAGCAGCTCGATGAACTTGTCCACCATCAGGCGCACCGCGGTGGTCTTGGTGGCCAGCTCGGCGAGCACGAAGCGGGTGTTCTGCAGCGCGCCGATCGGCTTGCCGAACGCCTTGCGGTCGCGGACGTACTGGATGGTCATGTCCAGGCAGGACTCCATCGCCGCAGCGGCCATGACCGCGATCGAGAGGCGTTCCTGCGGCAGGTTGTGCATGAGGTGGATGAAGCCCATCCCCTCCGTGCCGAGCAGGTTCTTGCCGGGCACGCGCACGTCGTTGAAGCTCAGCTCCGCGGTGTCCTGGGCTTTGAGGCCCAGCTTGTCCAGGTTGCGGCCCCGCTCGAAGCCGGGCATGCCGCGCTCGACCACGAACAGGCTGAAGCCCATCGCGCCCTTCTCCGGGTCGGTCTGCGCCACCACGATCACGATGTCGGAGTTGATGCCGTTGGTGATGAAGGTCTTGGCGCCGTTGAGGATCCAATCGTCCCCGTCGCGCACCGCGCGCGTCTTGATGCCCTGCAGATCCGAACCGGTGCCCGGTTCGGTCATGGCGATCGCGGTGATGATCTCGCCGGAACAGAAGCCCGGCAACCAGCGCTGCTTCTGCTCCTCGTTGGCCAGCTCGAGCAGATAAGGCGCGATCACATCGTTGTGCAGCGTGAAGCCGAGACCGGAGTACTGGCCGCGCACCGACTCCTCCGAGACGATGGCGTTGTAGCGGAAATCCTTCACCCCGCCGCCGCCGTACTGCTCCGGCATGGCCATGCCGAGGAAGCCCTGCTTGCCCGCCTCCAGCCAGACCTCACGGTCGACGATGCCCTGGTCCTCCCACTTCGCGTGGTTCGGCGCGACGTGCTGATCGAGAAACTTGCGGAACGACTCCCGGAACAGTTCGTGTTCGGGTTCGAACAGTGTGCGTTCCACGCCAACCTCCTAGTGACCACACCGGCCGATCCACACCGACCAGTCGTTGCCCCATACCGTACCCGGAAGGAGAATCCCTGTTCACTTCTGGGGCCATAATCATGGTCTCACCAGGAGCGGCGTATCCGGTCGAGATCAGCGGGCGAGATTCCCGGCAAACGGGCGAGCATTGCTGACCTGGCCGGGGCCGTCACGCGAGCAACGAGCAAGGAGCCCCCCGATGCGCGGGCGGGAAACCCGGCCGCCCACCGCGATGTCTGTCGTGCGCACCGAGCACCGAGCACCGAGCACCGAGCACCGAGCACCGAGGCCAGGATCCATCGACGCGGCGACGATGGCGACCGACGGCTAAGTCGAAGGCGTCCCGCGATGACGCGAGCGACCGGCCGCTAAGACGAGGGCGACCCGCCGATGACGAGAGCGACCCGCCGATGAGTAGTCCACTCGCCTCGGCTATCCGACGCCGAGTACGGGAGCGAGTGCGCCGACTACGTCGGCCACACCGTCGAACGGGCGGACCACGGCGACCGCGCCGTCGCTCAGCGCACCGCGCGTCCGCCTGCGCCCGATCCGGGCCGTCGCCGCGTCCACGGCGACGGTGTCGGCATCGTGCTCGTCCGTCTACGACGCTGGATCGGCTCGCTGATCATCGAACTGCCACGATCAGCCGGGATTCGGCCCTCGCGGTGGGCCGGAACGCACAGGACTGTCAGCGTTTCAGCCAGCCGCGCACGCGACCCATCAGGGTGCGCCCTTCGTCGCGCGCCCGTTCGGCGAAGAGGAAGTTCATTTCCTCTTCCAGCGCCTTGCGCACCACATCACGGAACTCTGTCGCGGCGGCATGCATGTCACCGGCGTTGCGCCATGGCGCCGGGTCGATGGGCGCGCCCGCGGAGAAGTAGAAGCGTTCCGGACGTGGGATGACGGTGGGGCCGACGCCACGGATGAGCGGCGGGGTGAGGTCGCGGCTGAGCCCGAGCGCTTGCACGGTCCAGCGCAGCGGTCGCAGGATCGGGTGGTCGCCGTCCACAACGATGTCGTACGCGTCGTCCACGCCGATCATCGCGACCGGGACGATCGGCGCGCCGGCCTCGATGGCCATGCGCGCGAAGCCGCTGCGGCCTTCCCATTTCAGCAGGTACTTCTCGTTCTTGCGGCGAACCGCCTCCCGGCCGCCGCCCGGGAACACCATCACGGCCTCGCCGCGCCGCAGCAGCGCAAGGCAATTGGACCTGGTGCCGCGCACCGCGCCGTAGTGGTGCAGCAGGTGACGCACGCCGGGGACGTTGATGAGCACATTCTCGGCGAGACCGCGGATCAGGCGGCCACGGCGGCGCAGCACCTCGGGCAGCAGCATCGGCGCGTCGATGCCGCCCAGCAGGTTGTGGTTACCGACCAGCAGCACGGGGCCGTCGGCAGGGATGTTCTCCAAGCCGTAGAAGCGCGGGCTGGTCCACGCGCGCAGCGGCGCGAGCAGGGTGTCGATCAGCCGCAGATCGGTGTCGGTCAGCGAAACCGACAGCGGCGCACCGTCGCTGAGCACCGGCTCGGCGCTGTTCGCGGCGCCGGAGCGCCGAGTGCGGGAATCGGAGCGGGCGTCCGACATGAACCCTCCTGATGTCGATTCGATGACGATAGCGCAACGAAATCGACTGCGTCGCACCGGATGTGCACAGCACACCGCGACACGCCCGATCCGGTCGTTCGACTGATTCACTCGGCGCCTCGGCAAGCCTGTCGCGAACCAGCACGTCACCGCCTTGCGCGGGCAAAAACACCGGCCGCGGCACCCGGGTGCGCTGTGAGCACGCCCACACCGCACCGGATATCGACGGGGCCCTCCGGCCCGATTGCCTCCTCCGAAGGGACCTTGCCGCCGCTCTCGGTCCGGTACGACGGCGAGCACGTGTACCGCCATACCCGGGCCGTAGCCGGGCACCCCGGCTGTTCAGGCGGGGACCGGCTCCAGGCCGGCGCCGTCGAAGGGTGGATAGCTCTTCCTGCCCGTTCGCTCGGCTGCCTCGATGTAGTCGGCGAGAGCGTCGCGGGATCGAGCGAGCCTGTCCATCTGCTCGTCCAGGCGCCGCAGCCGCGACCGCATCGCGGCCAGCAACTCGGGACACCCGAGCAGCTCCGGAGCCTCTCCCACCGCGCAGGGCAACAGGTACGCGATGTCCTCGGAGGAGAGACCGGCGCCGAGCAGGTGCCGGATCTGCTGCACCCGCAGCACCGCGTCCTCGGCGTACTCGCGGTAACCGTTCGCGCCGCGGTCGGCCTGCAGCAGTCCCTGGGCTTCGTAGTAACGCAACTGATGGGCGTTGACGCCCGTCCGCCGACTCAGTTCCCCGATCCGCATCGAAACCTCGCTTGACCTTCACACCGGTATCAACGTTGACGATGTTGCCATGAACGACACGACCACTACCTCCGTGACAGTCATCGGACTCGGATTGATGGGCCGGGCGCTGGCCGGCGCGTTTCTGCGAGCCGGGCATCCCACCACCGTGTGGAACCGCACGACATCCAAGGCCGATCAGTTGGTGGCCGAGGGCGCGCGATTGGCGCCGACGGTCGGCGAAGCGCTCGAAGCAGGATCCCTGACGATCATCTGTCTCACCGACTACCAGGCCGTGCACGAGTTGCTCGGCGCGAGCGAGATCGAACTGCGCGGCAAGACGTTGATCAACCTGACCTCGGGCGACTCGGCCCAGGCTCGGGAAGCCGCTCGATGGGCCGGGCAGCGCGGAGCCCGCTACCTGGACGGCGCCATCATGGCCGTCCCGCCCGCGATCGGGACCGCCGAGGCGGTGATTCTGCACAGCGGGCCGCAGGCGGACTTCGAGGCACACAAGTCGACACTCGACGCCCTCGGCACCGTCACCTACCTCGGCGCCGATCACGGCCTGGCGTCCCTGTACGACGTGGCCGGCCTGACCATGATGTGGAGCGTCCTGAACGCCTGGCTCCAGGGCACTGCTCTCCTCAGGACAGCCGGTGTCGACGCAGCGACGTATGCGCCGTTCGCGCGCCAGATAGCCGCCGGTGTGGCCGAATGGCTGCCCGGGTATGCCGAGCAGATCGACCGCGGTTCCTTCCCGGCCGAGGTCTCGGCCCTGGAGACCGACGCGCGGGCGATGGCGCATCTGATCGAGGAGAGCGAGGCGGTGGGGGTCAACGCCGAACTGCCGAAGCTGATCAAGGCGATGGCCGACCGCTCGATCGCGGCCGGACACGGTGGGGAGCAGTATCCCGTGCTGATCGAAGAGTTCAGCAAACCAGGCAACGACTGATCGACGCCGGCGCCGGCGCAGGCGCCGGCCGCAGAGTCGGCCGGCGCCTTATTCGTCGGCGGCCGTGCCCGCGTGCGCGTACTCCGACAACGCGGCCGCGAGAGCATGCGGGACGCGCGCGTGGACCCGCGTTCCGCCCTCCTCGTGGTGCGAACTCAGAATGCGGCCGTCGGCGTGGATGCGAGCGAGCAGGTCGCCACGTGTGTACGGCAGCAGCACGCTGATCTCCACGTCCAAACCGCCGAGCAGCTCGGCGAGCCGCTGGCGCAGCGCTTCGATGCCCTGGCCGTTGTGCGCGGAGACGAACGACGCATCCGGCAGCAGCGCGCGCAGGTTGGTCAGCTCCGTCGGGCCCATCGCGTCGGTCTTGTTCACCACCAGCAGTTCGGGCGGGGCAGGCGTGCCGGATTCCTTGATCACGTCCGTGACCACCTCGCGGACGGCCTTGATCTGCTCGACCGGCAGCGCGTCGGAGCCGTCCACCACGTGCAGCAGCAGGTCGGCGCCGGTGACCTCTTCCAAGGTGGAGCGGAACGCCTCGACCAGCTGGGTCGGCAGATGTCGCACGAAGCCGACGGTGTCGGTGAAGACGACCTCGCGCCCGTCGTCCAGGTCGCCCCGGCGGGTGGTCGGGTCGAGGGTGGCGAACAGCGCGTCCTGCACCAGCAGGCCGGAGCCGGTGAGGGTGTTCATCAGGCTCGACTTGCCCGCGTTGGTGTAGCCGACGATCGCGACCGACGGAATGCCGCTGGAGTTTCGGCGCGCCCGCATGGTGTCGCGGGCGGTCTTCATCTCCCGGATCTCCCGGCGCAGCTTGGCCATGCGCTCGCGGATGCGACGACGATCGGTTTCGATCTTGGTCTCACCGGGACCACGCAGACCGACGCCGCCGTTGCTGCCCGCTCGGCCACCGGCCTGCCGGGACATCGACTCACCCCAACCGCGCAGCCGCGGCAGCATGTATTCCATCTGGGCCAGCGAGACCTGAGCCTTGCCCTCCCTGGAGGTGGCGTGCTGGGCGAAGATGTCCAGGATCAGCGCGGTCCGGTCGATCACCTTGACCTTGACCACCTTCTCCAGGGCGGTCAGCTGCGCGGGGGTCAGTTCACCGTCACAGATGACGGTGTCGGCGCCGGTTTCCAGCACCACGGTGCGCAACTCGTCGGCCTTGCCGGAGCCGATGTAGGTGGCCGGATCGGGCCGATCGCGGCGCTGGATCAGCGCCTCCAGCACCTCGGAGCCCGCGGTCTCGGCGAGCGCGGCCAGCTCGGCCATGCTCGCCTCGGCCTGCGCGGCGGTCCCCGCGGTCCAGACGCCGACCAGCACGACGCGCTCGAGGCGCAACTGCCGGTACTCGACCTCGGTGATGTCGGTGAGCTCGGTGGACAGGCCCGCCACGCGGCGCAGCGAGCTGCGGTCCTCCAACTGCAGCTCACCCACGGTGGGATCGGCCGACCAGCCCGATCGCTTCATCCGGGCGGCGTGCTCGGCGACGACGTCGCCGGTCACCGCGTCTTCGCCGGACACCGCGTCGTCAGCCGGCTCGTCGGCGCGGTCGCCGTCATCCGCCGGAGTGAATTCATACGTCTTTGCTTTACTCATACGCCATCCATGCTGCCACGACATCACCGCAGTACGCACCCGGTTATTCGAGGGCGGTACCGCTCAGGGAGCCGCCCACCAGGATTCCGCGAGGCGGCCGGTGGCCACCAGGACCGACGGGCCGCGCAGCCACGCCGAGCCGCGCTCGAGCCCGACGGTCAGTTCGCCGCCCGGCACCCGGACCGTCACCCGGCCGGTGTCCTCGGCGATGCGGAAGCCGTCGGCGGCCAACGCCGCGGCCGCGGCGGCGACGGTTCCCGTTCCGCAAGAACGGGTTTCGCCCACGCCGCGCTCGTAGACCCGCATGTCGACCGTCCCCTCGGCGTCCAGCGCGGTGACGATCTCGACGTTGACCCCGTGCGGGAACAGGTCCGGATCGAAGCCGGGCGGCACGGTCAGGTCGAGCTTGCCGAGCGCGTCCACGGACATTCCGGGATCGACGCAGGCCAGATGCGGATTGCCGACATCGATCCCGATCCCGGACAGCGCCCAGCCCGCGATGGTCGCGGTGGACTCCCCGAGTTCGCGCACCCGGCCCATACCGACGGTGACGTCCCCCGTGACCGCGTCACCGGCATGCACTGTGACCGGGCGCGCCCCGGCGCGGCTGCCGACGACGAAGCTGTCGCGGGTCTCCAGCCCCGACGCGTGCAGGTAGTGGGCGAACACGCGTACGCCGTTGCCGCACATCTCCGCGATCGAGCCGTCGGCGTTGCGGTAGTCCATGAACCAGTCCTCGGCGCCGACACCCTCCGGGATCTCGGTGAGCACGCCGGCCGCCCGCAGCGCACCGGCCCGCGCGACCCGCAGCACGCCGTCGGCGCCGAGCCCGCGCCTGCGATCACACAGCGCGCCGACCTGCGCCGCGGTCAGCGCCAAACCGGCCTGCGGATCGGGCAGCACCACGAAATCGTTCTGGGTGCCGTGGCCCTTGGTGAACTCGATGTCCGGCACGTGCGATGTCTCCCTGTCTCGTCGTCACTTGGCAAACGTCCGGCGCTGCCGGGAAATTTCGTAGAGCGCGACCGCGGCCGCCGAGGGCGCGCCCAGCGAGCTGGCCGTGCCACCCATCGGGATGTGCACCAGGTCGTCGCAGGCCGCCTGCCAGGCGGTGCTCATCCCGCTTGTCTCGTTGCCGACGACGAGGACGGTCGCTTCGGTGAAGTCGTAGTCGTAGGCGGCGTGCCTGCCGTGCTCGTCGGTCCCCACGATCCGGGTCGGAATCCCGCGGCGCAGCTGCCGATTGCGGAACTCCAGTACCTGCGCGGGTCCGGCGGCGCGGAACACCGGCACGGCGAACAGCGAACCGGTCGAAGCGCGCACGGCCTGCGGGTCGTACTGGTCGGCGCCGTGCCCGGTCACGATGACACCGCTGGCGCCGAACGCGTCGGCCGAGCGGATCAGCGTGCCCAGGTTGCCCGGCGAGTTGGGCCGGTCGAACACCACGACCACCGGGGCGTCCTCCCCCGGCTCACCGGGCTCGAAGGTCTCCAGCTCGAGCTGGCGTGACTCCGCGACCGCCACCAATTCCGGGATCCCGGCGGATTTCTCGCCGAGTTCGGCCATCAGCTCCGGCACCAAACCGACCTGCGGCACACCGCTGGTGTCCAGCACCTCACGCGCCCAGCTCGACAGTTCCGGGCCGCCGAGGCGGTACAGCAGCGTCTCCAGCGGCCAGTCGTTGGCCACGGCCTGCGTGATCGGACGGACCCCTTGCACCAGGAAACGGCCGTCACGATGACGCTTGGTGCGATTGTTGAGGTAGGCCTGCCACACCTGGACGGAGGCGTTGCGTGTGCTGACACGTCGGGTCACTGCGTAGTCCGTTCTTTCTCTTTCTCGTCGAGCAGGGCCAGCACGGTCGCGACCGGATCGGAGGCGGCGCCGTCCACCCACCGCACCCGAGAATCGCGCCGGAACCAGGAGCGCTGCCTGCGCACGTAGCGCCGGGTGCCGATCAGAGTGCGTTCCTGAGCGTGGTTCAGGTCGTATTCGTTGTCCAGATAGGCCAGGACTTGTGCGTACCCGATGGCGCGCCGCGCCGTGACGCCCGCCCGCAGGCCGCGCTCGATCAGGCCCCGTACCTCCTCGACCAGTCCGCCCTCGAACATCGCGGCGGTGCGCCGCTCGATGCGCGCGTCCAGTGCGGCGGTGTCCCGGTCGACGCCGATGATCACCGTGCCCCAGCGCGGCCGCCCGATGGTCGGCGCCGACGCGGCGAACGGCCGTCCGGTCAGTTCCACGACCTCGAGCGCTCGCACCATTCGCCGTCCGTCGGTGGGCAGGATGGTGGCCGCGGCCACCGGGTCGGCCTCGCGCAGTGCCGTGTGCACGGCGGCGACACCGCCCTCGGCGAGCACCGCTTCCCAGCGCGCCCGGACGGCCGGATCGGTGGCCGGGAACTCCCACTCGTCCAGTAGCGCCTGGACGTACATCATCGAGCCGCCCACGATGACCGGCACCCGGCCGCGCCCCATGATCGCGCGAACGTCCGCGCTCGCCGCCGCCTGATAGGCGGCCACCGACGCGGTGTCGGTCACCTCGAGCACGTCGAGCTGGTGGTGCGGAATGCCGCGGCGCTGGGCGACGGGCAGCTTCGCGGTGCCGATGTCCATGCCGCGGTAGAGCTGCATGGCGTCGATGTTCACGATCTCGCCGCCGAGCCGTTCGGCCAGGTCCAGCGCGAGATCGGATTTGCCGGTGGCGGTGGGACCGACGACCGCGATCGGAGTGATGCCCGAATCCGTCACGGCGCATCGTCTCCGGTGGGCCGCCAGAGGCTCACGTGGTAACCGACGCCGAACGGGGCGTCGCAATAGCGCGTGTCCACCAGGGGGTCGGCGCGGAACAGCCCGGCCAGCACCTGATAGGCCGCGCGGCCCGCGAGCGCGAGTTCGGCGCACAGCCCCGGGTCCAGTGCCCGCAGGGCGGCGCGGTCACCCGTGGTCAGGGCGTGGTCCAGCCGGTCCTGCACCGGCCGGGCACGTTCGTCGAGGTAGCCGGGGGCCTTGACGGACAGGGTGGCCGCGCCGTCGGCGACGACCAGCACACCGTGCGGCGCGGCGTCGCCGTCCAGTTCGGCACGTAGCTTCGCCCCGATCTCGAGGCAGTGCTCCGGGGTCGCGTCCGCCGGCACGATGCGCGCCTCGGCGACCGCGTCCGGGGCTACCTGCCCGCGTAGCCAGCCGCCGATCAGCACGGCCAGCGGTAGGTCGGCATCGGCTCGCTCCGCTGCGGCGACCGCCGCGGCGGACAGACCGACCCGCACGTCCGCCCCGAAGCCGCGGAAGGTGCCGACGGTCTGCGGACCCAGTGTACGGTCGCCGGGCCCTACCCCGATCACGGTCCACCGGTCGGTCCCCGCCGCGAAAGCGCGGACGGCCTCGAGCACGGCGGTCCGCAACACCGCGCGGGGGTCGGTTTCCGCTGCTCCCGCCGCGTCCGCCACGCCGCCGCACAGCTCTGGGATCAGGACGGGCGGCGACGGAACGAGGGCGGCGACGGAGAACACGTCGTAACCGTAGTCGTTGCCGGGACCACCGGTACCGCCCGGCTTCGAGTGTCTCTGCCGGAAACACCGCCGGGATTGATAGTGTTCGAGGAGCTACAACCCAGGTCATCAGGGGTTGGAATCCCCGGGATTCCTCCGCGGGAAGGCATGGATCGATGGTCTCGAGGGCTCGGACCGGGTTGAATGGGATGAGCTAGGGCGTAACCAGGCAGCCGTGACGCGCGGCAGGGACGAGGAAAAATGACCGACAGCAACGGAACCGCGAAAGCCGGCCCCGGCAAGATGCCGCGTTCTTCCGGTGCCCCGAAACCGGGCAGCTCGATTCAACCGCCCAAGCCGCACGCGGTCAAACCGGCGCCGGGCCCGGCTCAGCAGCATCCCCATCCCGTCGTCGTTCCCACCGTCTCCGATCCGAGCCGCTGGGGCCGGGTCGACGAGGACGGCACCGCGTGGGTGAAGACCGCCGAGGGCGAGCGTCAGGTCGGTTCCTGGCAGGCCGGCGACGCCGCCGAGGGCCTGGCGCATTTCGGCCGTCGGTTCGACGACCTGGCCACCGAGGTCGCCCTGCTGGAGGCCCGGCTGGCTGCGGGCGCCGACGCGCGCAAGACCAAGGCCGCCGCCGTCGCGCTGGCCGAGTCGCTGCCGACCGCCGCCGTCATCGGCGACATCGAGGGCCTGGGCCGACGCCTGCAGGCCATCACCGAGCATTCCGAAGAGGCCGCCGCGCACGCCAAGGAAGAGAAGGAACGCGCCCGCCACGAGCACACCGAACGCAAGGAGGCGCTCGCCGCGGAGGCGGAGAAGATCGCCGCCGAGTCCACCCAGTGGAAGGCCGCGGGTGATCGGTTGCGCGAGATCCTCGACGAATGGAAGTCCATTCGGGGCGTGGACCGCAAGGTCGACGACGCCCTGTGGAAGCGCTACTCCAAGGCGCGCGAGGCGTTCAACCGCCGCCGCGGCGCGCACTTCGCCGAGCTGGATCGCGAACGCGCCGCCGCGAAAGCGCGCAAGGAAGAGCTGTGCGTGCAGGCCGAGGAGCTGTCCGGCTCCACCGAGTGGGTGGCCACCGCGGGCATCTTCCGTGACCTGCTCTCCGAGTGGAAGGCCGCCGGACGCGCGCCGCGCGAAGCCGACGAGGCGCTGTGGCGGCGCTTCAAGAGCGCGCAGGACGTCTTTTTCGCCGCCCGCAACGCCGCCGTCTCCGAGCGCGACGCGGAGTTCGAGCAGAACGCCGCCGCCAAGGAGGAGTTGCTGCGCGCCTACGCCTTCATCGATCCGTCGGCCGACCTGGAAGCGGCCCGCAGCGGGCTGCGCGAGCTCCAGGACAAGTGGGACGCCGTCGGCAAGGTGCCGCGCGAGCGTATGCAGGAGCTGGAAGGCAAGCTGCGTGCGATCGAGAAGCGCGTCCGCGACGCCGTCGACGCGCAGTGGCGGCGCACCGACCCGGAGGCGATGGCACGCGCCGCCCAGTTCCGGGAGCGCGTCGCGCAGTTCGAGGAGCAGGCCGCGAAGGCGCAGGCCGCGGGCAACGCCCGCGACGCGGAGAAGGCGCTGGAGCAGGCTAAGCAGTGGCGGGAGTGGGCCGAGGCAGCCGAAGGCGCCGTCAGCAACCGCTGAGGCAGGTAATAGACTGAAGCGACGACCGCGGCCCCTCCCGACCGGGAGGGGCCGCGGTCGTCTTGGAAGACCGGGTCAGGATTCGCCGGTGAGACGACGGCGGTCGCGCTCCTCCGCGGCCGCGGCGGCGTTGCGGCGCTGCTCCTCGGCGGCC
This sequence comes from Nocardia abscessus, assembly GCF_015477775.1. Classification (GTDB taxonomy): domain Bacteria; phylum Actinomycetota; class Actinomycetes; order Mycobacteriales; family Mycobacteriaceae; genus Nocardia; species Nocardia abscessus_A. The sequence goes on from NZ_JADLQO010000002.1 coordinate 514,429, forward strand.
AGGTGCAGCGCGGTGCGGCTCCACACCACGCGGATCCAGTGGAAGGTGAGCACGATGGTCACGATCGCGCCGAGGATCAAGCCGATGCCCGGGCCCGCGCCGATGTAGTTGCCCACCCCGGGAGTCTGGCGGTGCCAGATCGAGAGCACCCCGAACACGCTGGCCACGGCGCTGCCCGCGACGGCGATCCAGGCGAGTACCCAGCGACGGGTCATCAGCGCCAGCGTCGAGAATCCGATACCGAAGATCACCAGGAACCACACGAAGACCCGCGAGGGCAACCCGATGTGCTCGACCCGGGCCACGTCGGTGTTCAGCAGCACGTCGAAGCCGCGTGCCGCGCCCGCGTGCGGCAGCACCAGCGACACCAGCAGCAGGAAGACCGCACCCGCCACGACCATGGCGCGGATACCGGGATCGATCTCGCCGGCGATCCTGCGCTCGACGGCGTCGAGATCGTCACGGAACTGTTCGAAATCGTTGGTGCTCTCGACCGAGCTCACTGAATCCTCGTTTCGTTCGTCTCCGCCGGGGCGCGCGGGCTGGTTCCGCGGGGTCGCCGCGGACGCTCCGCGCTCGTCGTCGCCGGACGCGGGGACAGAGCCGTCGGCGCCGCGGGCCGCGTCGCCGTCGTCGTCCGGTCCGGTGGTCATGCGCCGCAGCCGGTCGAGCAGGCCGCGCCCGCCGGTTCGGGGATCGGCGCGCCGATGCGGGGCAGCCCGAGACCGACGCCGATCGGCGCGGTCTTCGGCGTGACGCCACGTTCGTGGGCGTCACCGGCCGCGGTACGGCGGTGGGTCTTGATCGTGGCGTCGGCGATCAGGTGGTGCGGCGCCGCACCGGTGATGTCGACGGTGACCAGATCGCCGGGGCGGATCGGCTCGGCCGTGCCGCCCGGGCGGAAGTGCACCAGCCTGCCGTCGCGGGCGCGGCCGCTCATCCGCGCGGTCGCGGCGTTCTTCTTGCCCGCGCCGTCGGCCACCAGCAGCTCCACCTCGGTGCCGACCAACTCCTGATTGGCGGCGAGGGAGATCTCCTCCTGCAGCGCGATGAGCCGGTCGTAGCGCTCCTGGACGACGGCCTTGGGCAGCTGGTCGGGCATGTCGGCGGCGGGAGTACCCGGCCGCTTGGAGTACTGGAAGGTGTACGCGCTGGTGAAGCGGGCTCGGCGGACCACCTCCAGCGTCTCCTGGAAGTCCTCCTCGGTCTCGCCCGGGAAGCCCACGATGATGTCGGTGGTGATCGCCGCGTGCGGCATCGCCGCGCGCACCTTGTCGATGATGCCGAGGTAGCGGGCCTGGCGATAGGAGCGCCGCATCGCCTTGAGCACCCGGTCCGAACCCGACTGCAGCGGCATGTGCAGCTGCGGGCAGATGTTCGGGGTCTCGGCCATGGCCTCGATCACGTCGTCGGTGAACTCCGCCGGGTGCGGAGAGGTGAAACGAACCCGCTCCAAGCCGTCGATGTGCCCGCAGGCGCGCAGCAGTTTGGCGAACGCGCCGCGATCACGCGGCTCGCCCGGGTCGGCGAAGGACGCGCCGTAGGAGTTCACGTTCTGACCGAGCAGCGTCACTTCGAGCACGCCTTGGTCCACCAGCGCCTGCACTTCGGCGAGCACGTCACCGGGGCGGCGGTCGACCTCCTTGCCGCGCAGGGCGGGCACGATGCAGAAGGTGCAGGTGTTGTTGCAACCGACGGAGATGGAAACCCAGCCCGCATACGCCGATTCGCGCTTGGCGGGCAGGGTGGACGGGAACGCCTCCAGCGACTCCAGGATCTCCACCTGGGCTTCCCGGTTGTGCCGCGCCCGCTCCAGGAGCACCGGCAGCGAGCCGATGTTGTGCGTGCCGAAGACCACGTCCACCCACGGCGCCTTGCGCACCACGACGTCGCGGTCCTTCTGCGCCAGACAGCCGCCGACGGCGATCTGCATGCCCGGATGGCTCGCCTTGATCGGCGCCAGGTGACCGAGGGTGCCGTAGAGCTTGTTGTCGGCGTTCTCGCGCACCGCGCAGGTGTTGAAGACGACGAGGTCGGCCGTCGCGCCCGGCGCGGCCTTCACGTAGCCCGCGTCCTCCAGCAAACCCGACAAGCGTTCGGAATCGTGCACGTTCATCTGGCAACCGAAGGTGCGGACCTCGTAACTGCGTGCTGTGCCCTCGGCGGGCGCGGGAGCCAACACTGCCTGTCCGATCGAATCCACCCGTCCAGGGTACGGGGCGGCCTCCGGCGGCTTTCGCGGGCATCGGCGCAGGCTCCGGGCGATCTCACGGCCGAAGCGGAGGGACTGCGAGGTTACGCGCACATGTCGAATCGGCGCGGCGAGACGGTGTGTCGCGGAAAGTCGGGCAAATTTCCGATTTTTGCCTAAGGTCATGTCCATGACCGACGACGCCGCCGCTCCCGGCACCACCGGGGACGCCTCTGCCGGGGACGTCAGCGCCGCCACCAGCGCGCCGCCGATGATCTCGATGCGCAATGTGGACAAGCACTTCGGCGACCTGCACGTACTCAAGGACATCACCCTGGAGGTCCCCAAGGGGCAGGTCGTGATCGTTCTGGGCCCCTCGGGCTCCGGTAAGTCCACGCTGTGCCGCACCATCAACCGCCTGGAGCCGATCGACTCCGGCGACATCGCCATCGACGGTGTCCCGCTGCCCGCCGAGGGGCGGGCACTGGCCGCACTGCGCGCCGACGTCGGCATGGTCTTCCAGTCGTTCAACCTGTTCGCGCACAAGACGATCCTCGAGAACGTCATGCTCGCGCCGGTCAAAGTACGCAAGGTCAAGAAGGACGACGCCCGGGCCCGCGCGATGCAACTGCTCGACCGGGTCGGCATCGCGAATCAGGCCGACAAGTACCCGGCGCAGCTGTCGGGTGGGCAGCAGCAGCGCGTCGCCATCGCACGCGCGCTGGCGATGAGCCCGAAGGTGATGCTGTTCGACGAGCCGACCTCCGCGCTGGACCCGGAGATGGTCAACGAAGTGCTCGAGGTGATGGTGTCGCTGGCCAAGGAGGGGATGACGATGCTGGTCGTCACCCACGAGATGGGCTTCGCGCGCCGCGCCGGGAACCGTGTGCTGTTCATGGCCGACGGCCAAGTGGTGGAGGACGCGGCGCCGGACGCCTTCTTCACCGCCCCCAAGTCCGAACGCGCCAAGGACTTCCTGGGCAAGATTTTGAGCCACTGACCCGCCGGACACAGCGGCCAGCACACCCACGGATAGGGAGAAGGAACTCGATGAGGATCAATCGTGCTCTGCGCATCGGTGTCGGAGCGATCGCCCTGACACTCGCCGCCGCGACCGCCACCGCGTGTGGCGGCGGCGACGACAAATCCGCCTTGGACCACGCCAAGGACGGCAAGCTCACCGTCGGCATCAAGTTCGACCAGCCGGGTCTGGGCCTGCGGAACAAGGACGGGTCCTACAGCGGATTCGATGTCGAGGTGGCCAAGTACATCGCCGGGAAGCTGGGTGTGCAGCCGGATCAGATCACGTTCAAGGAGGCGCCGTCGCCGCAGCGTGAAACGCTGATCGAGAACGGGCAGGTCGACTACATCGTCGCCACCTACTCGATCAACGACAAGCGCAAGGAGAAGATCGACTTCGCCGGACCGTACTACGTCGCGGGGCAGTCGCTGCTGGTGCGCGCCGACAACACCGACATCAACGGCCCGGACAATCTGAAGGGCAAGAAGGTCTGCTCGGTGAAGGGCTCCACTCCGGCCCAGAACATCGAGAAGAACTTCCCCGACACCCAGTTGCAGACCAACGACACCTACTCGCTCTGCCTCGAGGGCCTGCGCGCCGGATCCTGGGACGCGGTGACCACCGACGACATCATCCTGGCCGGTTACGCCGCACAGAGCAGCGGCGCGTTCAAGGTGGTCGGCAAGCCGTTCACCACGGAGAACTACGGCATCGGGTCGAAGAAGGGCGACAAGGAGCTGCGGGACAAGATCAACGACGCCATCGAGGCGATGATCGCCGACGGTTCCTGGAAGAAGGCGTTCGATTCGACCGTCGGCGCCTCCGGCTACCAGGCCCCACAGCCCCCGACCGTCAACCGGTACTGACGTCCCGCCTCTCGGACGGTGGCCCGGTCCCGACCGGACCGGGCCACCCCCGCCCTTCCCCTGACCATCGAGACCCGATCGGAGGGACGCGCCCGCCGTGTTCGACCTGATCTCGAGGTACGACAGCCAAATCCTCGAAGCTTTCTGGGTGACCATCCAACTGTCCGTGCTGTCCGCGGTCGGCGCGCTGATCCTGGGCACCGTCGTCGCCGGGCTGCGCGTGTCTCCGGTGCCGGTCGCCCGCTGGGTCGGCACCGCCTACGTCACCATCTTCCGCAACACCCCGCTCACGCTGATCATCGTGTTCATGTCGCTCGGTCTCTACACCACGATGGGCTGGCGCCTCGCAGGTGAGGGACCGGATTCCCTGGCACAGAACAACTTCCGCTTCGCGGTCATCGGCCTGAGCATCTACACCGCCGCCTTCGTCTGCGAGTCGCTGCGCGCGGGCATCAACACCGTGCCGATGGGCCAGTCCGAGGCGGGGCGCTCGCTCGGCTTCGGCTTCCTGCAAAATCTGCGGCTGATCGTGCTGCCGCAGGCTTTCCGCTCGGTGATCGCCCCGCTGGGCAGCGTGCTGATCGCACTGACCAAGAACTCCACCATCGCCTCGGCCATCGGCGTCGCCGAGGCGGCGACCCTGATGGCGGAGATGACCGAGACCGAAGCCGCGGTTCTGGCGATCGGCGCGATCTTCGCGCTCGGCTTCGTGATCCTGACCCTGCCGACCGGCCTGTTCTTCGGCTGGCTGGCCAAGAAGTACGAGGTGGCTCGATGAGCGTCAGTGAGGCGCAGGTATGAGCGCGGGCGCTTCGGTCCTGTTCGACGCGCCGGGCCCGAAGGCGAGACTGCGCAACAACATCTACTCGGTCCTGGTCGTGCTCGTGGTGGCCGCGGCGGGCTGGGCGCTCTACCGCGGTTTCGCGGAGAAGGGCCAGTTCACCGCGGAGAAGTGGAAGCCGTTCCTGGAGGCGGAGGTCTGGTCGACCTATCTGCTGCCCGGTCTGCGCGGAACGATCGTCGCCGCGCTGCTGTCCATCGTGTTCGCGCTGATTCTCGGCATGATCTTCGGAGTCCTGCGGCTGTCCGACCATCGCGTCGTGCGCTGGGTCGCGGGGGCGATCGTCGAGGTGGCGCGCGCCATCCCGGTGCTGATTCTGATGATCTTCCTGTTCGCGGTGTACTCGGACTACGACCTGTTCAAGTCCGACGATCTCGCGCTCGCCGCGGTCGTCACCGCACTGACCATCTACAACGGCTCGGTGATCGCGGAAATCGTCCGTGCGGGCATCCGCTCGCTGCCGAAAGGGCAGACCGAGGCGGCCGTCGCGCTCGGCATGCGTAAGAACCAGTTGATGCGATTGATCCTTCTGCCGCAGGCGATCACAGCGATGCTGCCCGCGCTGATCTCGCAGATGGTCGTCGCGCTGAAGGACTCGGCCCTGGGCTACCAGATCACCTATGTCGAGATCGTGCGCTCGGGACAGCAGCTCGGCGCGGCCGAACAGAACACGATCCCGGCGCTGATCGTCATCGCGATCATCATGATCGCCCTCAACAGTGCGTTGACGCTGGTGGCGACCAGGTTGGAGCGGCGGCTGCGGGCGCGCAAGCGCGGCAAGGGCGGCGGCGCCGTCGTCGCCGCGGACTCGGTCATCACCGACGCGGCGCCCGGTGTCGACATCGGCACCAAGCCGTGACCATCAGCGCGTGAGTTCGAGGACTATCTGGCTGGGGCGGGTGAGCGCGCCGCGCAGTTGCGGACGCTGCACGAGGTGATCCGCTCCAGCGCAGCCAGCTTCGAGCCGGTGTTCACGCAGGGCATGGGTGCGGCCATGCTGGGGTACGGGATGATGCCGTACCGGTGTTGCGCTCGAGCTGAGCGCAACACTCGTGCCCTCGGTGGTGTACCGCCAATCTCGTAGGCGTATGCCGATCCCCGGTAGCCGACCGGTGGGGCGGCCGTCAGTACTTCGTGCCCCCGACCACCTCGTCGACGAGTCCGGCCCTGCCACAGCGCCTTTCGCCGACAGGGATCCGGACGTGTACCACCTGCCGCGCGGTCGCTCGGCCGCACGTCCCAGGTGGATGAGGTCCGGCTCGCCCACCGGTTGCACGAGGCCGAGCGGACCGCCCCCTGCCGGTGCCCGAGCGGCTGCACGACACCGGAGTAGTCCTCGACACAGGAGCAGGAAATGACGACAACCCCGACCTCGGGTCCGCTCTCCGACACGGGAGAGGTGTAGACCGAAAATGCCGCACCCGAAACCCGCGCAGCGTTGCACTTCCGCAGCGGCGGTACGAAGGGTACAGACCTCGACTACTGCGGGCAGGGCGCCGATCGGCTGTCCGAGCAGCGATAACCAGGAATCCGACCGGAAACGCCGCTGCCGCCCGAGATTCCGCTGACCACTGAACACGGCGGCCGTCGCGGCCGCGCCCGGAGCAGGTAGCCGCACCGGGCATCCGTATCCCGCATATCCGACCGGCGTGTGACGCAGTTGTGAGCGGGATGCGGCTTCGCGCGACCGGACCCGAACGGCGGAGAATTGCCGGGAGCCCACCCGACCGCAGAACTCAGTCGATGGGCTCGTCGAGGGCGCCCTCGACCCCCTGATCGGCCAATTCGGCTTTGACCACGCGATAGGCCGTGGCCTGGTTGTAGCCCCGGCGGGCGAGCATGCCGACAAGGCGACGAATCGCCTTCTCCCGGTCCAGGTCTCGCGGCAGCGAGCGTAGTTTGCGGCGGACCAGCTCACCGGCGCGCGCCTCCTCGTCGTCGGCGGTGATCGCGTCGAGGGCCGGTACGGCATCCGACTGCGCGACGCCCTTGCGCCGCAACTCCTGCGCGAGTGCCTGTTTGCCTTTGCCGGAGAAAGCGTGGCGGGAGTGCACCCATTGTTCAGCGAAGGCGGCATCGTCTATGAGGCCCACTTCGGTGAGGCGGTCCAGCGCCTGTTCGCTCGCCTCGGCCGAGTACCCTTTGGCCGCGAGACGCTGGGCCAGCTCGGCACGACTGCGGGCGCGGACGGCGAGCAAGCGCAGGCATGCCTCTTTCGCCTGCTCGACCGTCCCGCCTTCGGATCCGGCCGCCACCGGACCCGCCGACCGGCCTTCGGGCCGACCGGAGTCGGTCGAGGACGAGCCGCTGCGCCCCCGCGCGTCGGGACGGCCGCGACGGGACCCAGCCGGACGCGCCCGCTGCGGATCGGACGCGTCCGGCCGAGTTCCCATGGTGTCCGGCGCCGCCGAATCACCTTCGGCTCTCCGGACGAGCTCGGCTTCGTGTCCGCGGGGCCGAACGGCGGCCGGCGAACCCGAGGCGGACAAAAGTTCTTCCAGCCGACGCCGCACATCCCGCACCGCGGCGGACTCCGGCCGACCGTTCCTCGGCTCAGAAATCGGCGGGCACCTCCGCGGCCGCATCGGCCGTCACGTCGGCGCCGATGCCGAGCTTCTCCTTGATCTTCTTCTCGATCTCGTCGCGGACGTCGATGTTCTCCAGCAGGAACTTGCGGGCGTTCTCCTTGCCCTGGCCCAGCTGATCGCCCTCGTAGGTGTACCAGGAGCCGGACTTGCGGATGAAGCCGTGCTCGACGCCCATGTCGATGAGCGAGCCCTCCTTGGAGATGCCGTGCCCGTAGAGGATGTCGAACTCGGCCTGCTTGAACGGCGGGGAGACCTTGTTCTTCACGACCTTCACGCGGGTGCGGTTGCCCACCGCGTCGCTGCCGTCCTTGAGCGTCTCGATGCGGCGCACATCCAGACGCACCGACGCGTAGAACTTCAACGCCTTACCGCCGGTGGTGGTCTCCGGCGAGCCGAACATCACGCCGATCTTCTCGCGCAGCTGGTTGATGAAGATCGCGGTGGTGCCGGAGTTGTTCAGCGCGCTGGTCATCTTGCGCAGCGCCTGGCTCATCAGGCGGGCCTGCAGACCGACGTGGCTGTCGCCCATCTCGCCCTCGATCTCGGCGCGCGGCACCAGCGCGGCCACCGAGTCGATGACGATGATGTCGATGGCGCCGGAGCGCACCAGCATGTCGGCGATCTCCAGCGCCTGCTCACCGGTGTCGGGCTGGGAGACGAGCAGCGCGTCGGTGTCGACGCCCAGCTTGCGTGCGTAGTCCGGGTCGAGCGCGTGCTCGGCGTCGATGAACGCCGCCACGCCGCCCGCGGCCTGCGCGTTGGCCACCGCGTGCAGTGCGACGGTGGTCTTACCCGAGGATTCCGGGCCGTAGATCTCGACGACGCGGCCGCGCGGCAGACCGCCGATGCCCAACGCCACGTCGAGCGCGATCGAGCCGGTGGGGATCACCGAGATGGGCTGGCGCGCCTCCTCGCCCAGGCGCATGACGGCACCCTTGCCGAAGCTCTTCTCCACCTGGGCCAGCGCGAGTTCGAGCGCCTTGTCCCGGTCGTACGCCTGTGGTGCCATGTCCTGATCCCCTTTTCGACGGGTGAGTCTCGTTCTGTGGTTGGCGCCTACAGTAGAGCCCGGCACCGACAAGTTCTGGCGACCAGACTAGACGAACAGGTGTTCGAGTCAAGTGACGCGCCCGGCGGAACGCGCACCGCCTCCGTGACCCTCGACGTCGCCGCCCGACCGCGATCCCGGCACGACGGAACGGCGGCGCCCGGCTGGAGCGCCGCCGTTCCGCGCTCGCGGTCACCGGGCCGTTCGCGCCCTACCGCTGGGGCAGCACCGACTCGTCGCCCGGCTCGCGCGGCCCGAAGATGCGCCGCTGGGATTCCTCGATCCGGACATCGTTGATGCTGGCTTCCCGCCGGGACATGAGTCCGTCCGGCGCGAACTCCCACTGCTCGTTGCCGTAGCTGCGGAACCACCGGCCGGACGCGTCGTGCCATTCGTACTGGAAGCGCACGGCGATGCGGTTGTCATCGAAGGCCCACAGATCCTTGCGCAGCGCGTAACCGTTCTCGATGGACCACTTCCTGGTGAGGAACTCGACGATGGCGTCGTGGCCGGTGAAGAACTCGTCACGATTGCGCCACACCGAATCCTCGGTGTAGGCGGCCGCGACCCGCTCCGGATCGCGGGTGTTCCATGCGTTCTCGGCGGCCCGCACTTTGACCTGGGCGGATTCCGCGTCGAACGGGGGTAACGGAGGCCGCATGGGACGGCTCCTTTCTCGGAGGGTTCAGGGATTGACGGGTGAAAGCTCGGCGGGCCCCCACCGCAGTGCTCCCTCGGGCCGCTCGACGACCTCCTCGACGGTGAAATCGAGAGAGCATTGCGCACCGGCGGCGAAGGTCACGGGCTCCCAGACCACTTCGGCGGTGCCGGTGAGCTGCAAGGTCGCTCCGGTGGCCCAATCGGGGATCAGGATTCCACAGCGCGGGTTGACCTCGATGTTGCCGAGCGTCATGAACATCGAGTTGCCCCGGTAGTCCGGCCAGCGCAGCCGCGTGGGCGAAAGCACCTGCAGGAACCCGGGATTCCCCCCGCGGTGCGAGGCGTCGGCATTGCCGTCCCTGTCCGCGGTCGCGACGAAGAACGTGTCGGCGGCCGCGATCGCGGCTTGCTGATCCGCGCCGAGTTCGACGCCGCGGCGTACGGCCGCCGACGCGGCGTCGGGCGTGTAGCTCTCGATATCGCGGCGGGAGATGTACTTGGGACAGTTCGAGTACACCTGATCGGTCACGATGCGCAAGCCCGTGCCCTCCGGCGCCGATCTCCCGTTGACCCGCATCCGCCTGCGCCGCTGCGGCTGGAGGGCGATCATGCCGATGCGGGAGTGGTGGGTCAGCGCTTCGTGCAGCGGATCGGCGGCCGCCGGACGGGCATCGACCGTGATCGTCCGGCCGTCGACCGCCTGCACGAATCCCGGCCGCCCGACCAGTTCGGTCGCCCACAGCCTGCCCGCCGCGTCGGCGGCGGCGAGCACCACCATGCGCTGTTCGGCCAGGAAGCCGGCGGCCACCGACGGGATATCGGGACGGATCATGCGGCCGACCCGTTCGGCGATCTCCGCCTGGCCCATGCGGCGCTGGACGGCGACCTCCCCGTTGTGAAACGGCCCCATCACGATTCTCCCTTCGTTGCGCGAGCGACCGATCAGAAGAAACCGCAGGTCGGGGCCGCGCCGCTGGGCGCGGGAGCAGCTTCGGCGCCGCTGGGCGCGTAGACCTCGAGCCGGATGCCGTCGGGATCGGTGAAGAAGATCCCGCCGGAAGCGACGCCCTCGCCGTGCGCCACCACCCCGTCGTGGGCGAAGGCGACCGAGAGCTCGCGTAGCACCCGTTCCACGGCGCGCACCTGGTCGATGTTGTCGACCTGGAACGAGAGGTGATGCAGGCCGGGCGTCTCGGCGGAGAACGTGCCGTCGCTCTGCTCCCACAGCGTGACGACCAGCTTGCCGTCCGCACCGAGGAATGCCCAGCGGCGCTGGGCGTCGGTGCTCGCGGCGAGCTGTTCGAAACCGAGTGCCCGGCGATAGAAGTCCACCGAACGATCCAGATCGGAGACGTTCAGGCCGATGTGCCCGGTGGCGAGCTGAGGTGCGGCAACGGCGGTCATGGTATTCCTCCTCGGAATGTTTAACCGTCTATTACGGTTTTAGTAGTTAGAACATACTGAGCGGCGGACAGCACTGTCAACCGCTGAAATTAATTTGACTAGTTAGAGCGGAGGTGGCCGCCGTGGACGACGACGCGCACTCGATACCCTCGGGCATGCCCGATCCACGCCCCCACCTCGGTGAACCGCTGGCGCTCGATCTGCTGAACACGCGATGGATCGAGCACGGACCCCGAGACCTGCTCACCGATGTCGCCGGTCTGTGCACCTGGTTGACGTCGGCGGGCCTCACCGATCGCGCGAGCGCCGACGAGGCGACCTTGAACGCGGTCCTGGCGGCCCGGACGGCCATTTACGACGTGGTCGTGCACGCGTCCCACCAGGGACTCGACGATGTGCTGGACCACGGCCGCATCCGCCGCGCGCTCACCGCGTCCGGACCCGCCGATCTGGTGGAGGTGCCGCAGCGGCCATGGCTGCCCGCCTGGCTGGCCGCCGACAACCTGCTGGACCTGTTGCGCACCGCGCCCGATCGGATCCGGCAGTGCGCGCACCCGGAATGCGTGCTGTTCTTCTATGACACCTCGAAGAACGGAACCCGCCGCTGGCACTCCATGGCCACCTGCGGCAACCGCACCAAAGCGGCGCGGCATTACGCGCGAAAGGCGTGAGAATCAGAACAATTCGTCGAGCAGCCGGTAGTACGCCAAGCGACTTTCGTCCGGCTCGGTCAGCCCATAGGCCGTGTAGAAGGCCGTGACCTCGGCTTCCCCGAAGTCCGCGCGCAGGTCACGCACGGCAACCGCCAGATCGCGATAGCGGTCGGCCACGCCGAGCGCGCCGACATCCAGGAGGATCCGGTTCTCCAGCACGTTCGGCGGGGTGAAATCGCCGTGCGCCACCACCAGATCCTCCTGGTCCGGGCGCTGCGCCAGCAACCGCGCGAGAACCTCCGCCGGGGTGGATCCGGCGTTGTCGTCATCGAAGTCGTCCGCGTCCACGAGGCCTTCCACCACGTGGCGACGCGCCTGTGCCAGCACGACGTCGAGGCGTCCGTCGAAGGGGCACTCGCGGACCGGAATGCTGTGCAACCGCCGCAACACCGCGCCCATGACAGCGCCGATCGAGTCGGGATACGCACGCTCGGAGCCGGCTCGCGCGGCCAAACTGGGGGCGCCCGCGTCCGCGAGCACCAGCACGTCGTCTTCGAAGGCCGCGACCTCCGGCAAGGCGATCCCTCTGCCGCGCAGCCAGGTCAGCCGCTCGTACTCGGCGACTGCCTTCGGTCCGCGTTTGAGCCAGTAGGCCCCGTCGACGAACACCACGTCGCCACTCATGCCCTCGTGCTCGTCCGACCAGCTCGACGACTCGCCGAGCAGCGCGGCGACGGTGGGCGGCAACGGGATCGGCAGCTCGGCCAACGTATCCAGCGCGGCGCGGGTGGACTCGATCTCCTCGGGATCGCCTTCCGTGACGCGCAGCAGCATCGCCTCGGTCAGCAGCGCGTGCGCCTCGGCCAGCTGATTTCGCTCGGCGAGCGCCTTTCCCAGGTGCTGCACGGCGAAGGAGAGCACCTCTGGAGCGGCCGCGCGCGCGTGTGCCACCGCGCGGCGGTAGAGCGTTTCGGCGGTGCCCGCGTCGCCGCGGTAACGGTAGACGTCGCCCAGGTTGATCCACACGCTGATCCTGCGCCGCTCGGTGTCCACCAGCTCGAGCGCGCGATCGAGGTGATCCAGCGCCTCGTCGTGGCGACCGAGCAGCATCAGCTCGATGCCGGTCTGCCGGTAGCCGGCGAAATCGTCGGGGCGGGCCTGCGCCACGCGGACGGCCAGGCGCTGCGGGTCGTGCGGGATCATTCGCTGCCGCTCGTCGAACCGGTACAGCGGCTCGTCCCGATCCACCTGCCCGGGGGCGTTCACCAGCGCGCCCTGGGGACGTCGAACTCGGCACACAGGGCGCGCCAGACGTCGCGGGGGTCCAGCCCGGCTTCGATGGCGTCGGCTCCGGTTCGCCCGCCCAGCCCGGGGATCACGTGGTCGGCCAGCAGGGCGTCGCCCCGGGCCACACCGAACTCGGTGTGCAACAGTTCCTGAAACTCGGTCAACCGCACCGTCCCGAACTTACTCCCCTCCCGCGCGGTCCCTGGTCAGTGCCACGCCCTGCCGGTCAGGGGTGCACGGCGTGACGGATCCGGTGGCACAGGGCGACGGGATCCGCGAACTCGGTCGCGGCGGCGGCCCGCCCGGCGGCCTCGGTGAAGCCGGGATCGATGAGGATCTCCTGGACAGCGGCGCGGACGGCCGCGGGCGTCAGCGGCCGGACGACGATCGAACTGCCCTGTCTGGCAGCGCGATTGGCCAGCTCCCACTGGTCGCCGCCACCGGGGACGGTCACGATCGGGACGCCCGCGGACAGCGACTTGGCGAGCAAGCCGTGGCCGCCACCACCCACGACGACGGAAGCACGGGTCAGCAGTTCGTCTTGCCGCCCGAGCCCCGCCGTCGCCCACGGAGGAAGGTCGGCAGGCGGAGTGTCCAGCATCGAGATCGCCACGCGGACACCGGTTCCCTCCAGCGCCTCCAGGACGGTCTCGGTCATACCCGCCACGCCGGTGTGTGCGGTCGACGGGGCCACCATGACCAGCGGCCCGTCGCCGGGCGGAAGGTCCAGGATCGCGTCGGTCGGCTCCCACAGCAGCGGGCCGATCACATGGGCGGATTCCGGCCAGTCCGGTCGCGGGACTTCGAGCGCGGGCAGCGTGGCGATCAACCGTGCGGCGGGGCCGGGGTCGACGGCCGGGAGACCGACGCTCTCGCGGGCCCGCTCCCGCTGCCTGCGGCCGTTGCGGAGGGCCCGTGCGGTCATTCCGCGCAGCAAGCCGTCGCGTATCCGCCCGCGCGCGCCCGAGCCGGGTGCGAGTCCACTTCCGATGGGCGGCAAGCCCTTCGACGGCAGATACAGCGGATGCGGGGACAGTTCCACCCACGGGACGCCGAGCCGCTCGGCGGCCATCCCGCCGCCCGCGGTCAGCACGTCGGAGACCACCAGTTCCGGCAGCATGGCGCTCAGCTCGGGCAGGATCTCGGTGGAGATGTGCGCGGCCCGCTCGTGGATGCGCTGCCCCGCGTCGGCGTCGTCGTCGACCGGCCGCGGTGCCAGGCCTTTGAGTCTGCGCACGCCGATGCCTGCGGCGAGCGCGGCGTCGAACCAGCGCGGACCGGTGAACAGGACCGGCTCGTCACCTGCGGCCAGGAACCGCAAGCACAACGCGATAGCGGGAAACGCGTGCCCGGGATCGGGCCCTGCGACGACGGCTATTCGCATTCGCCTAGCCTGCCACACTCCCTCGAGGGCAGACCGCACCCGCATCCGCGCCGACGCGAGTCGAGGGGTCAGCCGGCGAAGACGAACAACTCGAACCCGACCGCGCGCTCGGCGGGAAACCCCTCCTTGGGAGCGGTCGCCTGCTCGACGACGGCGCGCACCTGATCATCGACGGGCTCGGGGCTCAGCGCCTCGAGGTAGCGCCGGTGCGCGGCCAGCGACGCGGCGGCCTGCTCGACGGTGTCGGTGACGTCGACGGCGTGGGTGGCGACCGGCCCCACGACCGCCGCCCACCGCGCCGACCACGGTTCCCATTCGGCGATCTCCGGGAAGATCCACTCGTTGCCCGCGTCGGAGACGGCATCCAGCGCAGCCCGGCCGACCGCACGATGATCGGCGCTGTTGACGTAGCCGGGCGCCCAGACGTCGCCGAAGTTGAACAGCACCACCATTTCCGGCCGGTGCCTGCGAATGGCGGCGGCCAGGTCACGGCGCAGGGCGAGGTTCTCCTCGACGCGACCGTCCGGATAACCCAGGAACTCCACCTCCCGCACGCCCACCGCCTCGGCCGCCGCGATCTCCTCGGCCTCGCGCAGCGGGCCTGCGAGCGCGGGCCGCAATCCGGCGATGCCTGCCTCCCCGCTGGTCACCAGCACGTAACGAATGTCCTTGCCCTGCCCGGTCCATCGGGCGACCGCCGCGGCGGCGCCGTATTCGATGTCGTCGGGATGCGCGACGATCACCAAGCCGCGCTGCCAATCTTCGGGAACTCGCTCCACGAAGAGTCATTCAAACATCGCCGGTACACGACGGCGGTGCGCCGCCCCGCTGGGCGTCGCACCGCCGCGTCCGCCGCTACAGCTTGCTCACTGTCGAGTTGTCCGAGCCCGACACCGCCTTGTACAGCAGGTACAGACCGAACACGATGGCGCTGATCACCAGGATCGGGAACAGGCCCTTGATCAACGCGCCGATGACGGCCAGCGCGATCCAGACGACGGCGACGATGCCGATGATCTTCCACAACATTTCGATGCCTCCAGAAGTTCGTTTCCGCTTCGAGCATGACAGTCGGAGCAGCGCGAATCAGCAGGTGAGGCGGTATTTCGGGGTGAAGATCAGGGTTTGCCCCCACATCCGGCCATCACCGGTCGGTGCCGATCGGGGTTACTCGCGTGCCTACGAGCGCAGCGAACACTGGTCATCCGATCGCGTGATCATCGGAGCGCGACGAATCGGCGATGATGCTCAGTCGTCCGGAACTTCGTCGTCCAAGAACTTCGTCGTCCGGAATTTCGTCTGAGCACGCCGGGCCGAACCGAGACATCGAGGACCGACCAGTGGCGCATATCTGGTTCACTCTTGTCTCTGCGCAGGTCACGCCAGCGGTGTACCGTCGACCTTGCCCGCAGCAAGGCGCGTCGATACGCAATCGAGCCAGGCCGGACGGTTCACGCCAGGACGCCGGCTACGCGGTGACGACGGGCGTTCGGTGCCGGAGTCCGCGATATCGGCGCACTACTTCGATGGCCACGGACCGGAGCTCATGACCCAGCAAACGTTGAGTTCGGATGTCCACGCCCCGCCGGCGGACGTGCCGGCGTCGTCGCTGCGCGCTCTGGTCGCGACGTCGGTGCGACTCTTCGCCGACTGCGGGGAATCGGACATCCTCCGGATCGCCGCGGAGTCGGTCGCGGCCATCGGCGGCTGTGACGCACTGGGCTGCTATCGAGTGGTCGATGGCGAGTATCTGCCCACCCCGCCCTCCCGCCCGGCCCCGTCCGGCGTGGCCGCGCGACTCCGCGCGCAGAACGGCGAAGGCCGCCTTCGGCTTCCCGGCCGCCGGTGGGGCTGGGCACTGCCCTTGCGTGACCGGTTCCAGCCGGTGGGCGCGATCGTCGTCGGAGCCGACCACGAGCCGCCGCAGGCGCAGATGTTCCTGCTCACCGCGCTCGCTCAGCTCGCGGGCGCCGCGCTGACGAACGTAGCGCTGCGCGAACGGGCTTGCGCCGACGCCACCGACCTGACCGCGCTCAACGAACATCTGTCCGCCACCGTGGTGCGGCTCGAACGCCGCGCTCGCGTACACGAGGTGCTCTCCGGCGCCGCCGCGTACGGGACCGGCGAACAGGGCATCGCGGACGCGCTCGCGCAGCTGACCGGGCTGCCGGTCGCCATCGAAGATCGGTTCGGCAATCCGCGGGCCTGGGGCGGGCCGGGAAGACCCGACCCGTACCCGAGAACGCCCCCACAGCAGCGCGAAGAACTGCTGCACCGCCTCGCCGCCCACAACGCGCCGCTGCGCGTTCGCGACCGGGTGGTCGTCCTGGTGAAACCACGCACCGAGATTCTCGGCACGCTCGCGTTGATCGACCCGGACGACCAGGCGCTCGACGATCAGGTCGCGGCCCTTGCCTACGGCGGCACGGTGCTCGCCCCGGAGCTGGCCCACCAGCGCAACCTAGCCGAGCTCGAGCTGCGGTTGCGGCGCGATCTGGTCGAGGACCTCCTGTCGGGCACCGACACCGACAGCGCCTTCGCGCGCGCCGAGGCCATGGGTTACGACCTGCACGGCGAGCACTACGTGGTACTCGTGCACGGCGACGACAGCGCCTTGGCCGACGCGGTCGGCCGGGCGGCGACGGCACTGGATCTGCCCTTCATCCAAGGCCGCCGTGCGGGGATGGTCGTTCTGATCACCGATCGCAGGCCGGAACCCGTCGTCCTGCACCACGCCGTCTGCGAGCACCTGGACGCCGCTCCCGTGACGATCGGAATCAGCGGCTGCTGCACTCGGCCGGCCGATTTCGCCGGGGCGTTCGACGACGCGCGCCGCGCGATCGACATCCGGTTGCGATCGCGAATGCCGGACGGCGCCACCGCGTTCGACGAGCTGGGGTTCTACCGGCTGGTCGACGCCGCCCGCGCGGACGGCCGAGTCGAGCAGTTCATGCGGGAATGGCTCGGCATCCTGCTCGACTACGACCGCGATCACCGTGCCGATCTGGTGCACACGTTGAGTCGATACCTCGAATGCGGTGGCAATTACGACGATTCGGCCGCCGCGCTGCACATCCATCGCAGCACCCTGCGCTACCGGCTCGGGCGCATCCGCGAGCTCACCGGCTTCGACCTGCGCGATGTCGACACCCGCTTCAATCTGCAAGCCGCCACGCGCGCATGGCGATTCCTCTCCCTGAGCGCGCTGCCCACCTGACCGGCTCGGCGCGGATCCACCGAGCGAACAGCGATGGTGTGCGCGTCAGCGGACACGCACACCATCGTTGCCGACGAGCCCGGTCGCGCACTCCGCACGGCCGGGTCCACTCGCCCGATCAGCCTCTGCGACGCTCGGGGTCCCGGTCTCCTGCCTGTTCGGTCAGGGGGTCGTCGTGCGGCATGTCATCCGGTTCCCGCATACCGAGATCGGCCGTGTCGACGGCGTAGGGGTCGACCATCGGCTCACGCCCCACGTTCGTCCGGTCGCCGCCTGCCGGCATCCGCAGCGTCTCTTCCGCGCTGTCCAGATAGGTCCGCATCCGCGCCGTCGCGATGTCGCCCTGCTCCCTGGACCGTTCCTCCGGCGGGCGGGTCATCTCGGGGCGGGCGCGCCGTGGCTGCGGAACCGGCTGCCTGCCGTAGACATCCCAGGCGGCCTGATCCGGATCGATCTGGTAGTGGTCGAACAGTTCCTGCTCGGCCTGCGGGCTGATCTGCCCGTTGTGGTCCAGTTGCGGCGAGGCCTTCACCGCGTCCTTCCCGACCCGCACCTGCAGCGTGGCCGACTCGGGGCGATGCTCGGCTCCGCTCAGCGGGACCAAGGCGTCGGCGCTGAACAGGCCGGTGGACACCGCGATCCAGGTCGGTGAACCGGAATTGTTGTCGACGTAGACCCGTTTGACCTTGCCGATCTTCTCGCCTTCGGGGCCGTACACCGAGCTGCCTATGAGCGTTTCCAGCATTTCAGTCATGGGTTCCTCCGCAGTTCGTCCGTGCGATGCGCAGCCCGACAGAACGCGGCTGTCCACCGCGCGTGCTGAGAAAAGGGTTCAATCGCTTGTGGGTCGATCGGTGGTGTCCGGACCGGCGGCGAGGCGCTGCGTTCTCCGCGCCGGCCGCACCGGGTCCTCGGCGGACTCACACGTCAGGTACCGGCTGACATCCAGCCGCTGCGTGTCCTGGTCGAGCAGCGATAGACGGTAGGAAACATCGAGCATGACGTGCTCCTGCCCAGTAGTGCATGTTCCCGGGCCACAAGCGCGGCCGGGAGAAATCAGCTACATGGTGGCAACTACCCCGGCTTTCCCCGATCAAACGCAAATTACCCAGCAATTCGAGGATGTGTCACAAGAATGACAACCCTACAGCTATCGCATAGCTACTCGATCGGCTCCGTCGGGCCGCTCAGTGTGCCGGATCGGGCGTCCCGGGGCCGCTTTTGATCAGCGTCAGAGCGGAGGGCTTACTGATGAACCGGAAGTTCTTGCCGCGATGGTCGACTTCGCCGTCGGTGGCCAGCGAGACCGGCTGCGCGGTGACGCCTACGTCCACCCGGGAGACTCGGCGGTGCCGGTAGGTCGGTGAATACTCCAGCGTGCCGGTGAACGTCGCGAAAACCAACCGCAGGCGCGAGAAGGGGACATCGGCGCGCAGGTACCGCACGTCGAGTGTGCCGCCGTGCAGTTCAGGACGCGACATGGGGATCTGATCAGTGGGCCGGTAGGTGCCGTTGCCGACGAACAGCATCCACAGTGCGACGCGGGCGTCGTCGATGGTGGCGTGCAGTGGCTTGGCGCGCAGCAGCACGCGCACCATGGCGAGTCCCGCGGCGGGCCACTTGCCGATCCGGCGTTCCCAGCGTTCGCGCACCCGCACGAAGTCGGGATAACCACCGAGGCTGGCGGTGTTGACGAAGATTCGCGGCTCGGCGGCGTCGAACGACACCTCGGCCACATCGACGCGGACGACTTCGCCCGCCTCCAGCGCGGCGAAGGTCACCGCGGAGTCCTCCACCCCGGCGTCCCTGGCGAAGTGGTTCAGCGTGCCGCCCGCGAACACCGCCAGAGGCAGCCCGTGCCGTACCGCGTACTCCGCGACGGTGGACACGGTTCCGTCCCCGCCGACCACGCCGAGGGCGACGATGTCGTCGCGCCGCAGCAGTTCGCCGACCCGGGCTTCGAAATCGTCGCCGCCGGTGAGCTCGAGCACCTCGGCGGCGGGCAGCCGGTCACGCAGGGTGGCGAGCGCGCCGTCGCCGTTGCCCGACCCCGCGTGCGGATTGCCGATCAGCAGCAGTCCGGCGCCACCCGGCAGCGGGTCGATGTGGCCGACCGGGCCCAGAGCGGCGGGCTCGTCGTCGCGCACCGCCCACCACCGCCGGGTGAGCAGCGCGACCGCACCCCCGAACAGCGCGCCCGCGACCACGTCGGATGGCCAGTGCACGCCGATGTGCACGCGCGAATACCCGACCGCGGCGGCGACCGGGGCCACCGCGGCGGCCGCCGCGGGGGACTCCAACGCGAGACCCGCCGCGAACGCGGCGGCCGAGGCCGAGTGCCCCGAGGGGAACGACGACGAGACCGGTGGAGCGACCAGCCTGCGCACGAACGGAACGGATTCGTCCGGCGGGCGGCGGCGTGGAAACAGCGGCTTGGCCACGCCGTTCGCCACGCCGCTCGCGATGCCGAGCGCGAGCAGGCCGCGCGCCGCGCCGCGCCGGGTGGAACGGTCTCCGGCGACGAACAGGACCGCTCCGAGCGCGATCCACAAGCGGTTCTTGTCGGCCGCGGTACTCAACGCCTTCAGCACCCGGTCCGCCGGGGTCGCGCGCACCTGCGCGCTGCGGTGGACCAGCCAGCGATCCAGGCTGCTCGTAATTCCGGCCACCCCACCGTCGCGCCCCCGAGTCGTGAGAAACCGCATCGCCGCAGCCTACCGACCGATCGGCCCAGGGGTCCTGGCGACCGGCGGCGGGCCCTGCGGCGCTGGAGCGTTCACCGGCACGGTCGCGACCGGATCGCTCGCCCTTTCAGTGCACGGATGTACTCTGATCTCGAACGCACAGTGGCGTTGAGCGACAACCGGGAAGGGATGATCGACCGATGCAGACACCCCAATCAGCACACACTCATGCACTGAAACTCAGGTAGCGGCCGGAACCGATGGAAAACACGAACGAGCTGGCCCAGGAACTCGCGGCCGCGGCACGACGGCACGGCTCGGCGATCGCGGGGATCGTCGGCTCCGCCGCCCGTAAAGCGTCGTGGGAAATGCTCGACCTCATGGCCGAGAGCCGCGAACTGGTAGGCGCGGCGTTTCGCGTCAAGGCCGAAGAGCTGCGCCGCCGGGACCGCGCGAGCTGACCCGGTCAGATCGGTGGCCGCGGCGACGCGGTCACCGATTTGTCGGCCACCTCGG
The DNA here is from genome assembly GCF_015477775.1 of Nocardia abscessus. Classification (GTDB taxonomy): domain Bacteria; phylum Actinomycetota; class Actinomycetes; order Mycobacteriales; family Mycobacteriaceae; genus Nocardia; species Nocardia abscessus_A. The sequence goes on from NZ_JADLQO010000002.1 coordinate 534,789, forward strand.
TGAGAGCCTGCGCCCATCCGTCCAGCCGATCGGAGGCGTGCCGCAGGTCCGCCACGATGGTGTCGAAGTTGTGCCGCACCACGATGTTCTCCGGAACCGCCAGGATTCGGCCCGCCGCGGCCACCACCTGCTCGTACTCCGCCACTCCCGCGTCGAGCCGGGCCAGCGTCAGTCGCAGATTCTCGGTGAGCGCCACCGCCGCGGGCGAAGTCGCGCTCCCCATCGCGCCGAGGCCCTGCTCCATCGCCATGATGTCGGAGGCCAGCGCGTGCAGCGCGCCCGCGCCCGAGGCGGCCGTTTCGAGCATGTCGGCCAGCTCGTCCGGAGGCAACCGGTGCGAGCGCGCGATCTGCGCGCCCATCCCGTGCAAGGCCTTCTCGGCGCGCACCAGGCGCGCGATCGGCGGCCGTGCGTTGGACCACAGCGGCGGCTGCCTGCGCGGGATGAACGCCGCCTGCGGCAGCGGCGCGCCACGCAGCCGCAAATAGCGGCGGGTGCTCAGTGCCGCACCGGTCACCAGCGCGACCGCGCCGCCGCCGACCACGACCACGGCCCACACCGGCGCCGAAAGAACGACGAGGCCAAGGGTTCCCGCCGTGGTGAGACCGGACACGGTGCCCAGCTGGTAGCTGCGGCGACGTGCCCTGCGGCGGCGCCGTAGCTCCCGCTCACGAGGATCGGCCCAACGCCGCACGGCGACAAGCGCGTTCTCCCCGGCTTCGCGAATGCTGTCCGGCAGGCTGCCCGGCTGCGGTGCGAGCGCGGCCTGGGCCCGGATCATCGCCGACCCACGCAGTCGCCGCGTGTCGAGCTGCCGCTCGCGAAATGCACTGCCGCTCATACCTTCTCTCCCACCGGTTGCACACATCGGACAGACCGAGGCCCGACTCGGCCGACGGCCGGCCGATCGGGTCCCCACGCCTTGTCTTCCAGTGAACCAGCCCCCACCGACATGCGCCCGTCCGGATGTGCGGCCGAGGCTACTGCTGCGCCGCCTGCCCCTTGTTCATCTGCGGCTGAGCCGCTTCCGTCTGAGCCGGGTTGATGGCGGGCTGGGCGCCACCGGCGGGCAGCTGGTCTCCACGCATGGACGCGCGGATCTGCTCCAACTTGCTGTGCCCGGCCATCTGGATACTGGCCTGCTGCACCTCGAGCATCCGGCCCTGCACCGTGTTCTGCGCGAGCTCCGCGGCGCCGAGCGCGTTGGCGTAGCGACGCTCGATCTTCTCCCGCACCGCGTCCAGGCTCGGCGTGCTGCCCGGCGCCGACAGCGTCGAATCCATCTGCTGCAGCGAAGCGGAGACCTGCTCCTGCATCTTGGCCTGCTCCAGCTGGCTGAGCAGCTTGGTCCGCTCTGCGACCTTCTGCTGCAACAGCATCGCGTTCTGCTCCACGGCCTTCTTGGCCTGGGCAGCCGCCTGCAGCGACTGGTCGTGCAGGACCTTCAGGTCCTCGACGGACTGCTCGGCGGTGACCAGCTGCGCGGCGAACGCCTCGGCGGCGTTGGTGTACTGGATCGCCTTCTCGGTGTCGCCCGCGGCGGTGGCCTGATCGGCCAGCAGGACGGCCTGGCGTGCGTTGGCGTTGAGCTTCTCGACCTCGTCCAGCTGCCGGTTCAGTTTCATCTCCAGCTGACGCTGGTTGCCGATGACCGACGCGGCCTGCTGCGAAAGGGCCTGATGCTGCCGCTGGGCTTCCTCGATAGCCTGCTGAATCTGGACCTTCGGATCCGCGTGCTCCTCGATCTTCGCATCGAAGAGGGCCATCAGGTATTTCCAGGCCTTGACGAACGGATTAGCCATCGATTGATCCCGCCTCCATCTGACATGCCGCGCTCCGGCGCGACTCCAGTGCGCGACCGTCACGCACTCGATATGTGCCTATCCTCCACCATGTGGCACCAGAGCCGGGCGAACCCGACCCAACCGACGCCTACGGAGAATCTATCCGCTTTCCGCGCCGGTCCGCAGCGTTGCCACCGTGACCACGTCTCGTCGCGCGTCACGCGCCCTTCACCAGGACCAACATGTCCGATCGCGGTGCGGGGATGACGATGCGGGTGTCCTCCGCCAAGGGCAGCGGGCGCGGGGCCGCGTCGGCCGCCGACATCGTCGCCGGAGCCGCTACGGGCTCGGCCTGCGCAGCGGGCTCGGCCGCGGTCTGCTCCGATTCGGCCGCGGCCGGAGCGGATGCGGTGGCGGCCTCGTCCGCGGGAGCGCCCGCCCTCGACCCGTCGGCGCCCGCCATGATCGTGCTCACATCCCACAGCACTCGCGACAGCGGCACGTCCAGCGCCTCGCAGATGGCGGCCAGCAACTCGCTGGAAGCCTCTTTGCGACCGCGCTCGACCTCGGAGAGGTAGCCCAGGCTGACCCGGGCGGACGTCGACACTTCGCGCAGGGTCCGGTTCTGGGCGAGACGCGCACGCCGCAGACTGTCCCCGATGGCCTCTCGCAGCAGCGTCATCTCGTTCTCCTTCGCTCCCGGTCGCCGGGCCGACGCGATTCGCGACCCCACGCATGCCGTTCTTTCTGGCACAACGTGGGAGCCGGGGCGGTGGTTCCCGCCCGGGGCGACCTCAGCCGCCTCGCCCGACGCGCTCGGCCGCGTCCGTGCCCGTCTCCCGCACACACCGCAGCAATTCCGACACCGCCGTGTGCGTCGCACCGATTCTGATCGTCCACCGGTCGCCGGAGAGTTTCAACCGCATCACTTCGGTATGGCCCGGTCCGGCCAGTCCGAGGAAGACCGTGCCGACCGGATGCCCGTCCTGCGAATCGGGCCCCGCGACCCCGGTCAGCCCCACGCCCCAGTCCGCGCCGCAGCGCGTCCGGGCGCCGACGGCCAGCTGTTCGGCGGTGCTCGCCGCCACCGGGCCTTCGGTCGCGAGCACCTCCGCGTCGACGCCGGCGAGGCTGTGCTTGAGGTCCGTGGCGTACACCACCAGACCGCCGCGCAGCACGGCGCTGGCGCCGGGCACTCCGGCGATGGTCGCGGCGAGCAGGCCCGCGGTCAGTGATTCGGCGGTTGCCACGGTTTGCCGCACGGTCACCAGCGCGCGGACCAGATCGTCGGCGGGCACGCTCGCGACCAACGGATCGCTCATACGCCGCGCGACCGCCCCGGTCCGCCCGCGAACCACACCCGGGCCGCCTGGCCCACGTAGTCCAGCCCGGTGACGACGGTCAGCGCGACCGCCAGGTACATCAGCACCATCCCGGCCTCGGCGATCCAGCCGGTCAGCGGCAACAGCAGCATGGCGATCGCCAGCGACTGCACCAGCGTCTTGAGCTTGCCGCCGCGTCCGGCGGGAATCACGCCGCGCCGCACCACCACCAGTCGCAGCAGGGTCACGCCGATCTCCCTGCCGCAGATCACCAGGGTGATCCACCAGGCCAGATCGCCGAGCACGGACAGCCCGATCAGGGCGGACCCGATCAGCGCTTTGTCCGCGATGGGGTCGGCCAGCTTGCCGAAATCGGTCACCAGGCCGTATTTGCGAGCCAGTTGCCCGTCGAACCGGTCGGTGATCGCGGCGAGGCCGAACAAGGCGGCGGCCGCGATCCGCCAGCCTGTCTGGTGACCGCCCGCGGCGAACAGCGCCGCGACGAACAGCGGCACGATCGCGATGCGCAGCATGGTGAGTACGTTCGCGATGTTCAGCAGCGGCGCCCCGGTCTCGGCCTGGGCGGTCGCGAATCCGGGCCTGGTCGGGTCGGGCGGACCCCAGGGGCGGTCCGTCTCGTCGGGTTGCACGCTCATGCCCTCGCCTCACCGGCGGCGCGCTCGGTCACTGCCGCCTCGTCACGCCGTCGCGCGACCCGGCGCGATGCGGTGATGTGAACGAGCGGATCTGCGGCACACGTTCAGAGTATCGGTAGCCGGGCCGACTACTGTGCACCCCATGACCTCTCGGGGACCACTAGGTGGTTCGACAAGCGACGCCCACCCGGGCGCGGCTTCGGCCGCGCAGAGCCGCCTCCCCGTCGTCCGACGCGCGCGAACCTCCGACGTGCCCGAGATCAAGAGCCTGATCGACGTCTACGCGGGCCGGATCCTGCTGGAGAAGAACCTGGTCACCCTCTACGAGGCGGTGCAGGAGTTCTGGGTGGCCGAACTCGACGGCCGCGTCGTCGGCTGCGGCGCGCTGCACGTGCTGTGGGCCGACCTCGGCGAGGTGCGCACGGTCGCGGTGCACCCCGACGTCAAGGGCACCGGTGTGGGCAAGCTCATCGTGCAGCGGCTGGTCACGGTGGCCCGTGAGCTCGAGTTGCAGCGGCTGTTCGTGCTGACCTTCGAGGTGGAGTTCTTCGGCAGGCACGGTTTCGTGGAGATCGACGGCACGCCGGTGACCGCCGAGGTGTACGCCGAGATGTGCCGCTCCTACGACACCGGTGTGGCCGAGTTCCTCGATCTCAGCTATGTGAAGCCGAACACTCTCGGCAATACTCGAATGCTGCTGACGCTCTGAGTCCGTCTCCACAGGAAGCGATGCCCGTGCCGATCTTCGCCGTCCATTACGTCTACTCCGAGGCCACCACCGCGGGCCGGGACGTCCATCGTCCCGAGCACCGGGCCTGGCTGGCCGGCTTGCTCGAATCCGGCGCCCTGCTCAGCAGCGGCCCGTACCCGGATGGGTCCGGGGCGCTGCTGATCTTCCGCTCGGAGGACGCCGGACAGTTGAAGGACCTGCTCGCGCAGGACCCGTTCGCCCGGGAGAACCTGATCGACGACGTCCGCGCCGTGCAGTGGGCTCCGATCTTCGGCGCCTTCGCGTCCTGAGCGGCTAGCGTTTCGCCTCGGCGCGGGTCCGTAGCAGGCTGGCGACCGTCGCGACGACCAGGATGGTCAGGATGACGCCGAGCGAGACCGGCGTGGAGATCTCCGGGACGGTGACGTGCTCGCCGCCGTTGACGAACGGCAGCGTGTTCTCGTGCAGGGCGTGCAGCACCAGCTTCACGCCGATGAACGCGAGAATGGCCGCCAGTCCGTAGGACAGGTAGACCAGCCGGTCGAGCAGGCCGCCGATCAGGAAGAACAGCTGGCGCAGGCCCATGAGCGCGAACGCGTTCGCGGTGAAGACGAGGTAGGGCTGCTCGGTCAGGCCGTAGATGGCCGGGATGGAGTCCAGCGCGAAGAGCAGGTCGGCGAACCCGATCGCCAGCAAGGCCAGCAACAGCGGGGTGACCGCGCGGCGCCCGTCGATCCTGGTCACCAGCTTGTCGCCGTCGTATTCGTCGGTGGTCGGCAGCACCCGCTTGGCCAGCGCGACGATGCGACTGTCGCGTTTCTCCTCGACCTCGACCTCGTGACCGCTCTCGCGCATGAGCTTGACCGCGGTGTAGACGAGGAAGAACCCGAACAGGTAGAACACCCAGCTGAACGCGCTGATCGCGGCCGCGCCGACGGCGATGAACACGCCGCGCATCACCAAGGCGAGCACGATGCCGATCAGCAGCACCTTCTGCTGGTAGATCCGGGGCACCGCGAAGGTGGACATGATGATCAGGAAGACGAACAGGTTGTCCACCGAGAGCGCCTTCTCGGTGACGAAACCCGCGTAGTACTCGCCCGCGTAGGTCGAGCCCCACTGCCAGGCGACCACGCCGCCGAACAGCAGCGCGAGCCCGATGTAGATCGCGGACCAGAACCCGGACTCCCGGAACGTCGGCTCGTGCGGCGTGCGGACATGGGCGTAGAAGTCGAAGACGAACAATCCGAGGATCACCACGATGGTGATCACCCATTCGAGTGCGGTTACGTGCATGCGTTGTGCCGATCAGAAGCGAAGCTCATGATGTCCATAATGCCCGAAATGTCCGTTGCCCTTCAGTAGCGGGTTGGTTGCCGCCCATAATTCCACATGCGTTCACCCGGCCGTTCGTGCCACAGTTCGACCGTGGCCGACGATTACCGCATCCTGAACCGGGCCAACTGGGACGAACGCGCCCCCGCGCACGCCGCCGCCGCCGAGTACGCGGTGGAACGCTTCCTGGCGGATCCCGCCTTCCTCAGCGATGTCGTGCGCTTCGATCTTCCGCTGCTCGGCGATGTCGCCGGACTGCGCGGCGCGCACCTGCAGTGTCATATCGGCACCGACACGCTGTCCTTGGCGCGGCTCGGTGCGACGATGACCGGGCTCGACTTCTCCCCCGCCTCGCTCGCGCAGGCGCGCTCGCTGGCCGAACGGACCGGCACGCCCATCGATTTCGTCGAGGCGGACGTCTACGACGCCGTCGAGGCCCTCGGCGGCGCGCGATTCGATCTGGTGTTCACCGGCATCGGCGCACTGTGCTGGCTGCCGAGCGTCGCCGACTGGGCAGCGGTCGTGGCCGGGCTGCTGCGACCGGGCGGACGGCTGTTCCTGCGCGAAGGCCATCCCGCCCTGTGGTCGATGGACGATAACCACCACGATCGGCTGGTCGTGGGCTATCCGTACTTCGAGACGCCCGAACCGATGGTCTTCCAGGACGGCACCACCTACGTCGAGACCGACGCCCGGTTCAGCCAGATCACCACACACGAATGGAACCACGGTCTCGGTGAGGTCGTGACCGCGCTGCTGGCGGCGGGCCTGACGCTGACCGGCCTGGTCGAACACCGCAGTGTCCCGTGGAACGCGTTGCCCGGCCTGATGACAGCGGGCCAGGACGGCGAATGGCGGCTGACACGACACCCGGAAAGGCTGCCGTTGAGCTATACCCTTCAGGCTCGGAAGAACTGAACCGGGTAGGGTCGTCGGCGAAGCGAAAGCGGTTCACAACACCGACATCCGGTGCTACTTTCTGAGCGGCGAAGATCAGACCCACACCGAAGGCGAGACGATGACCGAGACAGTGCGGCAGCAGGGGTTGCCGAGCGGTGTCCGGCAGTCGCGCGTGCTATCGGCGTCGTCCGCCGCTCGGCGGATGAGCGCGCGGAGCCGCCCCTGAACGTGTCTTTCGCAGACCCGTACCGAAGGGGTCACTCCGCGGCGAATCGCCGAGGGGTGGCCCCTTTCTCGTGGTCGGGCCCTGCGACCGATCCCTCGTAGCCCAATCGGTAGAGGCGCCGGACCTAGATTCCGGGAGATGCGAGTTCGAATCTCGCCGAGGGAACCAACCGGATCACTCCTGCGGCTCCGAGTCGTCGTCCTGCCCGCCGCCGCGGATCGACCACAACAGCCCTTCCAGCTCATCGGGTTTGACGAGCACGTCGCGTGCCTTGGAGCCCTCGCTCGGGCCGACCACGCCGCGGGTCTCCATGAGGTCCATCAGCCGCCCCGCCTTGGCGAAGCCGACGCGCAGCTTGCGCTGCAGCATGGAGGTGGACCCGAACTGCGAGGTGACCACGAGCTCCACCGCCTGCAGGAAGACGTCGAGATCGTCGCCGATATCGGGGTCGACGTCCTTCTTCTCCCCTGCCTTCGCGGCGGTGACACCCTCTTGGTAATCCGGCTCGGCTTGATTCTTGGCGAAGTCGACGACGGCATGGATCTCCTCGTCGCTGATGAACGCGCCCTGCAGGCGGGTCGGCTTGCCCGCGCCCATCGGCAGGAACAATCCGTCGCCCATGCCGATCAGTTTTTCCGCGCCGGGCTGGTCGAGGATGACGCGGGAGTCGGTCAGCGACGAGGTGGCGAAGGCCAGCCGGGAAGGCACGTTGGTCTTGATCAGACCGGTCACCACGTCCACCGAGGGCCGCTGCGTGGCCAGCACGAGGTGGATGCCCGCGGCACGGGCCTTCTGGGTGATGCGGACGATGGCGTCTTCCACGTCGCGGGGAGCGGTCATCATCAGATCGGCCAGCTCGTCGACGATGGCCAGGATGTAGGGGTAGGGCCGGTAGACGCGTTCGCTGCCCAGCGGCGCGGTGATCGCTCCGGACTTCACCTTCTTGTTGAAGTCGTCGATATGGCGCACCTTGTTGGCCTGCATGTCCTGGTAGCGCTGCTCCATCTCCTCGACCAGCCAGGCCAGCGCGGCCGCCGCCTTCTTCGGCTGGGTGATGATGGGCGTGATCAGATGCGGAATGCCCTCGTAGGGCGTCAGTTCCACCATCTTCGGGTCGATCAGGATCATCCGGACCTCGTCCGGCGTCGCCCGCTGCAACAGCGATACCAGCATCGAGTTGACGAAGCTCGACTTACCCGAGCCGGTGGAGCCCGCGACCAGCAGGTGCGGCATCTTGGCCAGATTCGCCGAGACGAACTCGCCTTCGATGTTCTTGCCGAGACCGATCACCAGCGGATGGTGGTCGGTGCGGGTGGAGGGCGCCTTGAGCACGTCGGCCAGCCGGACCAGTTCGCGGTCGGCATTGGGCACCTCGATGCCGACCGCGGACTTGCCGGGGATCGGCGCGAGCAGCCGGACGTTCTCCGTCGCGACGGCATAGGCGATGTTGCGGGCCAGGGCGGTGATCTTCTCGACCTTCACGCCGGGCCCGAGTTCGACCTCGTAGCGGGTGACCGTCGGGCCGCGGACGAAACCGGTGACCGCGGCGTCGATCTTGAACTGCACCAGCACCTCGGTGATCGCCTCGATCATCGATTCGTTGGCGGCGCTGCGCTTCTTGGGCGGATCCCCGTCGGTCAGCAGCGACAACGGCGGCAGGGTGTAGTCGCCTTCGACTTCGCGGTCGGTGACGAACTCCAACTGCTGGGGCGGCGGTGGCGTCTGATCCTCCACTACCGGGGCGGGACGCTGCTTCTTCGGCTTCGGTTTCGGCGCGGGCTCCTCGACCGCGATCGGCTTGGCATCGCGCAGCGGGGGCTCGCCGATCGCCTCGGTGACCGCGTCGGGGTCACCGAACTCGTCGGGCGGGTAGTTCTCCGCGGGCGTACGACCGCGCCGCTTGGCGCCGGTGCGGTGCACCGGGAAGCCGTCGGCGTCGTAGTTGGCGGGATCGTAGTCCCGGTAGTCGCCGTCGAATTCACCGTATTCGTCGCCACCGGTCGCCGTGCCGAGGTATCGACGCAGCTTCTCGGGCACCTCGCGCACCGTGGTGCCGGTCACCAGCAGTGCGCCGAAGACGATGGCCAGCAACAGGATCGGGACCGACAGCCAGGCGGTGAGGCCGTTGGTCAGCGGCCCGCCGGTCACGAAGCCGACGAAACCCGCTGCGCGGGAACGCCCGTGCGCGTCGGTGGGGGCGCCCGCGGCGATGTGCCACAGCCCGAGGACCGGCAACCCGATCAGCAAGCCGCCGAGTACCAGTCGCGGCCGGATCTCGGGGCGCGGTTCGGTACGCATCAGGACCACGGCGATTCCGGAGGCGACGAAGGGCAGTGCGGCGGAGGCCGATCCGGAGATCGCGCGGATGACGTCCTCGACCCAGTGGCCCACCGGCCCACCGGCCGACAACCACACCGCCGCCGCGATCACGGCGCTCAGCGCGATCAGGGCCAGCGCGGCGCCGTCGCGCCGATGTCCGTTTTCGATCTCCCCGGCCCGGCTCAGCGTGCGCGTGGTCGCGCCGAGACCGCGGGCCAGCATGTTCCAGCCGCTGCTGATACCGCGCCCGATCACCGCGAGCGGCGCGGTATTCGAAGCGTTCGAAGTGCGGCGCACCGGACGGCGCGCCTGGGTACCGCGCCTGCGGGGCGTCGGGTTCGCTCGCGGGGTCGCGGTGCGGGGCGTGGCCGCGCGAGACCGCGCCGCAGTGGTCCTCCCCCGGGCCGATCCCGCCCGCGCCCGACTCGTCGTGGTGCTGCGGGACTTACCTGCCATGGCCCCAGGCTAGCCGCAATCGCCCCATCCGGACCATCCGCAACACTGGTACTGCTGCGCCTCCGCGCGCTTTCGCGCCGGTCGCGACCTTCCCCGCCGTGCAACGGCACTTGGTTCGACAGGCGGATCCGGATGTGCGCGCCTGGCCGCGATCGAGGTGCGGACAGCGTGACGCTCTGTTCAGCGCCAGGATTCGGAGCCGGGATCCGGTCGACGTCCGGAGCGGAGAGGGTGGGGGACGTCGCGCCGCAGGCACGGCACATATCAGACCGATCGGTCTGCCTCCAGGACGGCGCGGACGGACTCGGGCGATCCGGTGGTCTCCAGCCGGACTTCGTCCCGGCCGAAGGCGTGCAGCACCAGTTCCGAGGGCTTCCCGGTCAGCGTAACGACATCGGCGCCGCCCGACCCCACCACGACCTTCCTGCCGTCGGGCGTCACCAGTTCGACGGTGACCGGCGCCTTGCGGTAGGCCATCCTGGCCATCTTGCGCAGCACCGACCACAGCTGGTCCTCGTCGGCCGCGGACAGGTCGCGCGGTTGCCAACCGGCCTCGGCCCGGCGCACGTCCTCGTGGTGGACGAACATCTCCGACAGATTGACCACCGCGTCCACCGGTCGCAACGGCGACCACCACGGCGGACCGGTACGCACCTGGTCCAGCAGCTCCGGGAACGGCTTGCGCGCCGCCTTCGCCTGCACCCGGTCGAGATACCCGGCCAGCGGCCGCAACAGGATGCCGGGCGCGGCGTCGGGGCGCCGTTCGCGAACCACCAAGTGCGCGGCGAGGTCCCGCACCGTCCACGTGCCGCAGAGCGTCCGCGCGTCCGGGCCCGCGGCCTCCATCGCCTCGACGAGCCCCCTGCGTTCCCGCTGTGCCATAGTCACACCCCGAACATACCGACCACCCGGCCACGCCGCCGCGCGGCGCGAGGTATCGCGGAAGCGGCAATCGCGGCGCATACCGCCCTCCCTCGCCAGAGCTTCCGCAATGGCGCCGACCGGCGGCCGCCCCGGCGCAGCACGAATCGTCGGGCCGAAGCGCAATGGCGTTGTTGTTCACGGACTTTCACCAGTCGCGCGAGCACCGGGACTCCGGTATCCGGGTTGCGGGAGGCGTCACCGTGGGCCACACTGGATGCGATGCTCGCTGCGCGATCGGCCGCGCGTCCATACTGCCGCCCGTTCATACTGCCGCGCGTTCATACCACGGAGCTCGTGACTCCCCCAGCCGGGAAATCTCCGGCTAGCGTAATGAGAGTCGGCTCTGTACCTTGTCACTCGGTCCATCGGGTCGTGGGCCTCATGACAAGAAGGGGCAAATCCTCCGTGAAGAAGTTTGCTACCGGTGTTGCCGCGCTCGCGGCGGTGGGTTCCGCGCTGGCCGTCAGCGCGCCCACCGCGCACGCCTACACCAACAATTACGGCGCGATCGCGCTGTCCACCTCCACCGGTTTGATCGGGTACTCCTACGACTACCCGAACTCGTCCGCCGCGCAGCAGCGCGCCGTGAGCTCCTGCGGCGCCGCCGACTGCCAATCGGTGGTCTGGTTCCGCAACGGTTGCGGCGCCGTGGCGTACTCCAGCGGCAGCGGCAGCTGGAGCTGGGGGTATGCGTCGTCGCGGCGCAGCGCGCAGAGCCAAGCCCTGCGGCACAACGATTCCGATGCCTACATCGTGCACTGGAACTGCACGTCCAACCACGGCTGATGCCCGGAATACGAGACGAAGGAAACATCGTGAAGCATCGCATTTTCCGGACCGCCGTGGCCGTCGTCCTCACCGCAGCGGCCTGCTCGCTGACCGCCTGCGCCTCGGGCGACGACTCCTCGTCCCCGAGCACCAGCGCCAATCCCAGCCACGCGGCGGGTGAACTGGAGGGCGGCTCGGACAAGGGCGACAAGGAGACCGGCTCCGCGCCGACCACCCCGTCCTCGCCCGCGCTGGCCAAGCCCTCCGTGCAGCAGCTGAACGAGCGGCTGCAGAAGGCGTTCGATCCGAACGTGCCGAACGCGGAGAAGATCAGCTGGATCCAGGCCGCCGAGCAGGATCCCTACCTGGTCGCCAACCTCGTCGACGCCGCCAAGAAGCAGAAGGTCGCCGTCGAGGTCACCAACGTGGGCGACCCGAAGGACGGCAAGCTCAAGGCCGACGCCAAGGTCACCATCGACGGCACCCCGGTGGACGACGCGTTCATCCAGTTCGTCTCCGAGGGCGGCCAGTGGAAGGTCGACCACACCTTCGCCTGCAACATCGTCAAGAGCGCGAAGATCGAGTCCGCGGCCTGCCAGGAGTAAGCCCGCCACTCGCGTGAAAAGCGCCGGACAGCTGAGCTGTCCGGCGCTTTTTCGTGGTCCGGAGGTCAGACGCCGATGACGGTCGGCACGATCATCGGGCGACGACGATAGGTCTCGGCCACCCAGCGGCCGACGACACGGCGCACGCCCTGCGCGATCCGGTGGGTGTCGGTGACGCCCTCGCCCGCCAGCCGCAGCAGTTCGGCTTCCACCAGTTCCGCCGCGTCGAGCAGCGCGGTCGGATCGTCGGAGAAGCCGCGTCCGCTGAGTTCCGGAGTGCTCACCGCCTTGCCGGTGGTCTCGTCGATGGCGACGGTGATCGAGATGAAACCGCCCTCGCCGAGCACCAGCCGGTCCGACAGCGTCGACTCCCCGACATCGCCCACCGACAGCCCGTCGACGTACACGTGGCCCACCGGCACCCGGCCGACAACCGAGGCGATGCCGTCGACCAGGTCGACCACCACGCCGTCCTCGGCGAGCACCACCCGCTCCTGCGGCACGCCGGTGGCCACCGCCAGCGCGGCGTTCGCGCGCAGGTGCCGCCACTCGCCGTGCACCGGCATCGCATTGGTTGGGCGCACCGCGTTGTACAGGTACAGCAGTTCACCCGCCGAGGCGTGCCCGGAGACGTGCACCTTCGCGTTCTGCTGGGTGATCACCGTGGCCCCGAGCCGAGCCAGGCCGTTGACCACCGCGAACACCGAGTTCTCGTTGCCGGGTATGAGCGAGGACGCCAGCACCACCAGGTCGTCGGGGCGGATGTTGATCTGCCGGTGGTCACCGCGCGCCATCCGCGACAGCGCCGACAGCGGCTCGCCCTGCGAACCCGTGGAGATCAGCACCAGGCGGTGGCCGGGCAGGGTCGCGGCGACATCGAGGTCGACGACCACGCCCTCCGGCACGGTGAGATAGCCCAGATCCTGGGCGATCTGCATGTTGCGGACCATCGAGCGGCCGACGAAGCACACCCGTCGCCCGTACTTCTGGGCCACGTCGACGACCTGCTGGATGCGGTGCACGTGACTGGCGAAGGACGCGACGATCACCCGGCCGCGCGCCTTGCCGATGACCGAGTCCAGCACGCCACCGATCTCGCGCTCGGGCGTGACGAAGCCGGGGACCTCGGCATTGGTGGAGTCCACCAGGAACAAGTCGACGCCCTCGTCACCGAGCCGGGAGAATCCGGCCAGGTCGGTGAGCCGCCCGTCCAGCGGAAGCTGGTCGAGCTTGATGTCACCGGTGTGCAGGGCCACGCCGGCCGGAGTGCGGATGGCGACGGCGAGCGCATCGGGAATGGAGTGATTGACCGCGAAGTATTCACAGCCGAACGGGCCGTGCGTGGTGTGCTGCCCCTCGGTCACCTCGACCAGCTTCGGATGCAGGCGGTGTTCCCGGCACTTCGCGGCGACCAGCGCGAGAGTGAACTTCGAGCCGACGACCGGGATGTCGGGCCGCAGCCGCAGCAGGAACGGCACCGCGCCGATGTGGTCCTCGTGGCCGTGGGTGAGCACGACGGCGACCACGTCGTCCATCCGGTTCTCGATGGGACGGAAGTCCGGCAGGATCAGATCGACACCGGGCTGCTGGTCCTCCGGGAACAGCACGCCGCAGTCCACGATCAGCAGTTTGCCGCCGTACTCGAAAATGGTCATGTTGCGGCCGATCTCGCCGATGCCGCCGAGGGCGAACACGCGCAGGCCGTTCTGGGGCAGGGCAGGCGGGGCGCCGAGGCGGTCGTGCGCGGCGATCGGATCCGCCTGCGGCGGCGGCTCTTCGGCCCGCCGGACCCCGGACTGCGCACGTCCACGGCCCGCTCGCCGCGGCGCCGCATCCTGCGTCCTCGACGCCCGGCGCGCCTGCGCGGGCGCGGGATCCGCGGCCCGCACGACGGACTCGGCGTTCACGGTGGTCTCGTCGAGCGCGGGCTCGGGCAGCGCGATGGTCTCCGGCGACTCGGCCCGCGTCACCTGCTCCGCAGGAGCGGAGGGGGCGGGCGCTCCCGCGGGGCGGGAGGAGCTGCGACGGCGGCGACGGGATAGGGGCTCGCTCACGAAAGCACTCCGACCGCTCGCAGGTCCGCGGCGAGCATCTCGATTTGCTCGCCGGTCGGCATCAGCTGCGGAAGTCGTGGCTCACCGACTTCGATGCCGAGCAGCCGCAGTCCGCCCTTGCTCATCGCGACGCCGCCCAGCCTGGCCATCGCGGCGTGCAGCGGCAGCAGCGTGGTGTTGATCTCGCGGGCGCGCACCACCTCGCCCGCCGTATACGCCTCCAGCAGCGCGCGCAGCCGTTCGGGCGCGAGATGCCCGATGACGCTGATGAAGCCGGCCGCGCCGACCGACAGCCAGGGCAGGTTGAGCGCGTCGTCGCCGGAGTAGAAGGTCAGGCCGGTGCTCGCGATGAGTTCGGCGCCCATGTTCAGATCGCCCTTGGCGTCCTTGACCGCGACGATGCGCGGGTGCTCGGCGAGCTTGCGGATGGTGTCGCTGGCGATCGGCACCACCGACCGTCCCGGGATGTCGTAGAGGGTGACCGGCAGGTCGGTCGCGTCGGCGACGGCGGTGAAGTGGGCGAGCAGTCCCTCCTGGGAGGGCCGCGAGTAGTAGGGCGTCACCACGAGCAAACCGTGTGCACCCGCCCGCTGCGCGTTGCGCGCGAGCTCGATCGAATGCGCCGTGTCGTAGGTACCCGCCCCCGCGATCACGGTCGCGCGCGCGCCCACGGCGTCGACGACGGCGCGCAGCAAGTCCGCCTTCTCCGATTCGGTGGTGGTCGGCGATTCACCGGTGGTACCCGAGATCGCGAGCAGGTCGACGCCGCGGTCGATCAGGCGGGCCGCGAGCGCGACCCCGGCATCGACGTCGAGCTTGCCGTCGGCACTGAAGGGGGTCACCATCGCGACACCTACCGTGCCGGACGCACGCAGCTCCGTTGGCGTCGATTCACCGTTCTTCATGGTCAGAAAGGCTACCCGGTCTGGGACACGCCCTCGACACCGTCGTCGGCGATCAGGCCGCAACAAAGACGCGAATCCATATCGGCGACGCTACGATGATGTCAAATCGCCGCTTGCTCGACATCAATAATGGCGTCACACTGACATCATGGATCTGAACAAGTACACCAGCCGGTTGCGCGAGAACCTGATCGCCGCCGCGGCGCTCGGCGACGAGAAGACCCAGGCCACGGCGGCGGCACTGGCCGCGGCGACGGAGGGGCCGGCCCGCCTGATGCTGCTCGCCGCGCTGTCGGACCTCGCCGCCGAGGTCAGCGCCGCGCTCGGCGACCGAACGGTGCACGTGTCGGTGGACGGCACGGACGCCGCGATCGATGTGCGCAAGAGCACGGTCGGCGACGAGCCACCCACCTTCGAGGAGATGACCGGAGACATCAGCAGGGTCACGTTACGACTGGTGGAGCAGATGAAGGCACGCGCGGAAGAGGCTGCCGCACAGAGCGGTCAGTCCCTGAACTCGTGGCTGTCGAGCGCCGTCCACGGCGCCTTGCGCGACCAGATGCGCGGGTACGGGCCCAAACGCGACAGCTGACCCAGTCGCGCTACAGCAACGCGGCGAGATTGCCGCGATCGCCCACGGCGACCTCGTCCAGCTCGAGCCAATCGGCCAGCTCGCGCAGCGCGCCACCGAGGGCGTGGGCGGTGGCCGGGGTGTCGTAGCCGGGTTCGGCGAACACCGCAGGCACCGACAACCGGCCGTTCGCACGCTCCGCGCGCAAGTCCACGCGGCCCACGAGCTCACCGTCGAGCAGGAACGGGAAGACGTAATAGCCGTGCACCCGTTTGTGTTCGGGGGTGTAGATCTCGATGCGGTAGTGGAAGTCGAAAATCCGCTCGGTGCGGGCCCGGAAGAAGATGAGCGGGTCGAACGGGCACAACAGCGCGGCGCCTTCGACACGGCGCGGTGTGGGTGCGCCCGCCCGCAAGTAGGCCGGTTTATCCCAGCCCGCCACCTCCACCGGGATCAACTCGCCCGCGTCCACCAGATCGGCGATGGCGGGCTCGGTCTGGGTGCGGTGCAGGCGGTAGTAGTCGCGCAGGTCCGCTTCGGTGCCGATGCCGTGCGCGGTGGCCGCGCGCAGCACCAACTCCCGGATGGCGTCCTGCTCGGACACCTCGCGCGCCAGCACCTCCGGCGGCAACACCCGTTCGGTCAGGTCGTAGTGCCTGGTGAACCCGACGCGGGTGGCCACGGACAGGGCGCCCGCCGCGAAAAGCTGCTCGCAGATCATCTTCGTGTCGCTGAGATTCCACCAGGAGCCCTTCGGCCGCGGCTTGTCCAGCTCGAGATGGCGCTCCACCTCGCCCGCGGTGGCCGCCCCCACCGCGGTGATCACATCCAGGATGTCCTTGCCCAGCGTGGGATTGCGCTCGACCACCTTGCGCATACCGGACCAGCGCCCGTGCTCGTACTGCCGCATGCGCCAACGCAGCAACGGCCAGTCCTCGACCGGGATGAGCGCGGCCTCGTGCGCCCAGTATTCGACGAGCGCCCGCGGCCGCCGGGTGCCATTGCTCCACGCGGCCTGATCCAACAGGGTGCGGTCGTAGGGACCGATCCGGCTGAACACGGGAGCGTAATGCGCCCGCACCACCGCCGACACCGAATCCAGCTGCAGCAGCTGAGTTCGGTCCAATACTCCGAGCACCGTCCGCCGTGTGACCCGACCGGGCCTGCGCGCCCCGAAACCCTGCGCCGCCAACGCCGTTCGCCGCGCCGCCGCCGCACCCATCTTCCGCATGGGGCAACGATGCCATGAGCCACCGACAGGGTTGGTTTTCCAGCGCCTTCGGCGCCGGGTGTTCGCGGCCCCTTTGTGGCTCGCGTTTGCGCGACCGCCGCTTGCTCCTTCGTCGCCTACGCGGCGGCCGCGCAAACGCGAGCCGGGCCGCGAACGGCGCATGCTAGGTCTCGCTTCGCTCGGAACCGGGAGCTGAGCCAATGTGGTTGCGTCGGGCCGGAGCGTGTCGCCTGAATCCGCGATGGCAGGGGAAGGCCACTGATCATCGATCCGCCGAGGCACGAGCGCGTGTGGTTAGAAGTCGTCCGCTACTCCCGGGTGCGGGCGACCAGCTCCCGAAACAGCTCGACCGGCGACGTCGTGAATGCGGACAGCACACGCGCGAGTATCGCCTCGTTCCCCAGGGAGCCGCGTCGGAGACTCAGGTCGAGACGGTGACCGTGCCGGTGGCGTCGATCTCGGTGCGGCGGTCCCGGTCCGAGGCGGTGGCCAGGACGGTGGCCAGGATGCGGCGGCCGGTCGGGAGGATGCGGACGGTGACCGAGCCTTCGTTCGCGGCGTCCAGTTCCCGGGTGGCGGCGGCGATCACCTGCTGGCGTACCCGATGCGGGACGCCGGTGAATCCGCCGTCGTCGAGCAGGATCACCTCGACGCCACGGGAGCGGGCTCCACGGGCGGCGCTGCTGAGCTGGTCGGTGGCCAGCTGCGGGGCTCGCAGACCGTCGCGCAGTTCGGCTTCCAGCAGCCTGCACTGTTCCCGTTCAGCGGCTGTGAGTTCGTCGCCGTCGGCGATGCGTTCCAGGATCGGGCGTGCCACCGCGTCCAACCGAGCCAGCTGACGGGTGCGTTCCCCGTTCTCCGCGGCCATCGCGGCCTCGGCGGCGGCGCGCATGGCCGCTTCCTCGCGCAGCAGCCGCAGCGAACGCTGGGTCGGGCGCATGATCGCCGCGAACAGGGAGACCCCGGCCACCGTTGCCACCGGGACGATGGAACCGACGACGACGCCCACCCGCAGGCCCGCGACCACGCCGACCACGGCGATCACCACGCCGATCCCCGCGACACCGAGCCAAGCGGCGGCGAGCCGTCCGCGCAGCACCAGAACGGCGAGCACATACGACGCGGCGAACGCCGTCCACACCTGCTTCGACCAGCCGTGTTCGACGTCGAACGAGGTCAGGGTCGTGGCGAGCGGCCCGGCGGCGGTGACGAACACGGTGGCGGGCCAGGGCAGCGGATCGTTCGGCGCCACCAGCACCACGACGCCGGCCAGTGCCAGGACGACCAGCGCGGCGACCGCGGCGGCGACCGGTGATTCCGAGAAGTTCCGGATCATGTACAGCACGATGGTGGCTTCGAGGATGACCAGGAACAGCCAGGCCGCCCGGTCGCGCAGCCCCAGCAGATCGCGCAGTCCGAATTCGGTCTCCCGCTCAGCCATGTCCGCCCCACACCAGCGTCACGGTCGTCCCCTCGCCCAGCTCCGATTCCACGAACCCGGCACCGCCCGGCAGCTGACGCATGCGGCCCAGGATGCTCACCGAGATGCCGAGCCGATCGACGGGCACCGCACTCAGGTCGAAACCCGCGCCGTCGTCCCGGAAGACGACTCGAATACCACCCGCGCTGATTGTCACAGTGACGGTGCGGCGCACCTCGCGCCCGGCGACGGTGGCGTGCCGCAAACTGTTGCGCACCGCCTCGGCGAGCGCGGCCGCGATCGTGCTGGCGGCGTCCACCGGCAACTGCAGATCGTCGAATCCGGCCCAGCGGCGGGTCGTGAACCGGATGCCGGGGTTCACCTCGTGCACGGCCGAGCGGAGGAATCCGATGGCCGACTGCGCGTCCAGCCGGTCGGGTTCGGGCTCCCCGACCCGGCACTCGTCGAGTTGTTCCAGCGTCCGTTCGGCCTGGCGGCGCAGTACCGGCGATTCGGTCCCGGCCCGCGAGGCGTCCAGCAGCGTCGACAGCACGGCGTCGTGAATCAACGCGGCGAAGCGCGCGCGTTCCCGCTCCCGGGCCGCCGCACCGGCGACCGCCGCCGCCCGATTGCTCTCGATCGCCGACTCACGATCCACCCGGGCGGCCGCGGCCCTGGCGTAGATCACGCACCACAGGAACAGCGCGCTCAGTCCGGCCGCCCTGGCGAAATCACCGAGCAGCGCGAGCGCTGTGGTGTCGGGCAGCACGACCAGATTCGAAAGCGCGCTGAACGCCGCGCCCACCACCAGGTAGGCGACGGCGAGCGGCGGACGCCACGCGAGCACGGCCGCGAGGACGCCCAGCGCAAGGACCCGGTACAGCCACACCGAGGCCGCGCCTTCGGCATCCGGCACGGCGTACGCGAACGGGACCACCGCCATCGCCCCGAGGAAACTGACCGCCGCCGCCCCGGCGACCCGCTGGATCACGCGCCGGCTCATGCCGACCGAGACGACCGCGAGCACCGGGAACAGCCCGAATGCCAGCACCACCTCGACGACCGTCCACCGGACGGGCACGAAGCGGCTCTGATCGGCGATCTCGGGCAGCTCGACGATCGCGGCGATCACCCCGGCGATGCCGATGGCCAGTCCGAGCCTGCGCAAGATGCGGTCGGCGGCGCCTTCGGAGGCCTTCTCCCTGGACAGCGCGACCACTCCACGGCGCCAACGGCTCGCATGGGGCCGCTCGCGCGGAAGGGAGCGTGAGTGCGGCGGGGCGTCCAGCATGCTGGACGCGATCATCCGCGGGGATGCCGCTCGGGAACCGGCAGCCAGCCGTCCTCCACCGCACGCTTGTACAGGTCGGTCTTGGTCGGCGCCGGACGACCCGCGTCGGCGTACTTCTGCCGGATCCGGCCGAGGTAGTCGTTGACCGTCTGCTCCGACAGGCCGGTCAACCGCGCGACCCTGGATGCCTTCTCGCCGGAGGCGTACAGCATGAGCACTTCTTCCTGGCGCGGACTCAGGCCCACGGTGGACAGTTGTGGGTCGCCGTCGATGGCGGCCGCCCAGTCGGTGGTGACCACCTGCTGGCCGCCGGCCGCACGGCGCACGGCGGCGACGACGGTCGGCACGTCCTCGGATTTGCGCACCACACCCAGTACGCCCGCGCGGGCGGCGGAGCGCACCAGGAAGGCGTTGTCGGCACCGGTGAAGACCAGCACTTCGATGCCGCGGCCGCGCAGGGCCCGCACGTTGTCCTCGGGCGAGGAACCGTCGGCCAGCCGCAGGTCCAGCACCACCAGATCCAGCTTCGGCGCGCCGTCGGTGGCGGCGAGCAGTTCCGGGACGGTGCCCGCGGTCAGCACCAGATCGAGATCGGTCTCCGGCGCAAGCATCGCGGCGAGACCTATCGCGACGGATTCATGGTCCTCGACCAATCCGATCCGGCGCGGCGTGCTCTCGCCCCCTTCGGCCCACGTCACCTGGCTCTCCCATCCCGAGCTACTCGTACACATCCCCACCGCGACAACGATCGCAGACAGTATGCCGGGTAATGGTGCGCGATGGTCAGACACCAGAATTCGGGGGCCTCAGGCCATCAGCCCCGCGGCGAGCGTGGCGCCCAGCTCCCAGCACCGTAGCGGGTCGGGCCAAGCGACAGCGTGCCAGGCATAGCCCGCTGATGTGTGCTCCCTACCTCCGCCACTTCCGAACGTGGTTGAGTCGACCGCGCGACCACATGACTGAAGGGCTATGACATACGTCATTATGGCCCGGACGGTAGCCGTGCCGGAGCCGGGCAGCGGTGAACCACGCCGACGGCGGCGGACCTCGCTACCCTGAAAACGCCGAGGCCCCGGCCGGATAGCTCCCGGCCGGGGTCTCGGTCTGTGTACGTGGTCTAGTAGCCGGGGTGCTCGCCCGGCTCGCCTTCGTCCTCGATGCGCTGCCGGATCGCCTCCACCGTCCGGTCCTTCGGAATGCGCTCGGGCCAGAAGACCACCCCGACTATCACGGCCCCGGGCAGTGCGAAGACCAGCACCCATCCGAGCAAGATCCACATCGTCAGACCTCCGGGTCTCGCACCGAGATCGGCTCCACGTCGATCGTGGTCAGACCACGAAGGACTGCGGTCAGAAGCTCTGCGTCCACCGGTGCGCATGTCGCGGCCGCGACGGCGGCCCTGTCGGCATCCAGTTCGGCGTAGTAGTCCTCCGGGCTGACCGGCCATCCGTCGTTACCGACGAACGACCACGAGCCGTCGTCGTGGTGGATGTAGCCGCGCGGGCCGTCAGTGGGCGCGAGCGCCAGCTTCCGCACATCTTCAGCGGTCCGTCTCACGGGGAGATCCACGGCCGCCTCCTTCCCTTGGTCCGGTTGGAATGCACCCACCGCTGGGGAAGCGCGTTCGGCTCGGCGGCGGGGCTGAAAACGACGCTATGGCCGAAGAATTCGGGCAGGTACCGGATCGCGGTCTACTACCGTCTACAAAGCACGGATACCGTGGAACGTATGGACCCCAACCGGGAGAACGTCACCGGTGAGCAGCTGCGCGCCGCGCGTGAGGCGGCCGGGCTCAGCCTGTCCGGAATGGCCGCGCGCACCCACTACAGCAAGCCGTTGCTGGGTCTGCTTGAGACCGGGCAGCGCACCATCAAGCCCGAGCACGTCCGCGCCTACGCCGATGCGCTGGGAGTCGGATCGGCGCTGTTCGTGGAGCCGCAGGACGTCCAGCAGGCGGCGGCGGAGTGGCTGGCGCGCGTGGCGAGGTCGGACCTGGGTGGGGACACCCTGGAGCGGCTGGAGGCGGCCGTGGATGACCTGGCGTCGGCCTACCCCACCACGCCGCCGGTCGAACTCCTGGTGCGTATCCGGCGGCACCTGGGCTATGCCGGTCGGCTGATGGACGGGCGCATGACCCTGGCCCAGCACCGCCGTCTCCTTACCGTGGTGGCGTGGCTGGCCCTGCTGGGCTCCACCTGCCATATCGACCTCGGGCTGACCACCGACGCCGCCGCGCGGGGACACCTGGCGTGGAAGCTCTCGGAGGAGGCCGGACACCGCGAGATCGCGGCGTGGTGCCTCGAGACCCGGGCCTGGCAGCAGCTCACCGGCGGGGAGTACGCGGCAGCGGCGGATCTAGCCCGCGCAGCGCAATCGCTCGCGCCCGAGAACAGTTCGGCCTACATCCAGGCCACCGCTCAGGAAGGTCGCGCGCTCGCGCGGCTCGGAGACCGCCAGGGCACATACGGAGCGTTGCGCCGGGTGGCGCACCTGGTGTCGGGGCTGAGCATCCCCGATCGGCCCGAACATCACTTCCGGTACGACCCCGCCAAGTCGGACGCCTACGTAGCCACCACGCTCTCCTGGCTGGGTGACCCGGCGGCGGAGTCCTACGCCCGGCACGTGCTGGCCGACCTCACGTCGGCCCCGACCTCCCGGCCGCGCCGCATCGCTATGGCCAACTTGGACCTGGCCCGCGCGCTGGTCGCCGCGGACAAGCCGGAGGAGGCCGCGAGCGTCGCGCTGGAGGCGGTGGAGTCCGGCCGCCTGGTGCACTCGCACTACTGGCGGGTGGCCGAGGTGGTGACGGGGATCGAGGACCAGGGCGCGCCGGACGCTGCCGTGGTGCGCGAAGCGTTCCGGGACCTCTACTCAGCTGTCTGAGCCACAATGCACGCGAAACGTGCTGTGTCCTCGGATATTCCGCAGACAGCACAGCGCCCCGACCCATGAGTCAAGGCGCTGTTGAAGGTCTGACACTTGGGCGCGGCCGGAGGCCTTCACGCTGACCGAGCGCCCTCGCCCATCCTGGGCCCTTGCGAGTCCTTGGATAATGGTTGGCTGTTCTGCCGCTGCCGAGGCTACCGGCCAACCATGCGAAGGCGGAGGAGCAACTGGCGGCGTTCCCACGGAAAACGCGTGCCCGCTGTTCAGCTTCCAACGCCTACCGTGATCGAGTGAGCACCGCCGATGACGCCGCGTCCGAACAAGAACCCGAACGCAACTTGGCCGCAGAGCTGGACGAGGTCCGCAAAACCATCGAGGCTAATCAGCGAGCAGCAGATCGCTTGTGGGTGCCCTCTTCGGTGATCGAGCGCCTGCTGTGGCAGGTATGCGGCGCGTGGGAGACCGTGATCGAGCAGGTCAGGTTCTTCCACTATGTTCTGCACGAGAACCCCCCAATCGAGCCACCATTCCCCCACCCTGATGGGGAGAATGTCGCTCGGGACATGCGGAGGATCGCAAAGAAGACCAACCTTCGGCTGCCCGGCAACACCATCTGGACAGAAGAGTGCAAGCGTGCCAAGGCAATGCGCGACAACCTTGGTCACATGCTGCACTTCAAATCCATTGACGGGACGACGCCCGACCAGTCCGTGACCTTGCTGCGAGTGCCATATCGCGAGCCGGACGAGATGTCGACCAGCAACGGGTGGGCAAGGCATAACCGGGTGACCGTAACCATCACCGAGCAGGAGGCGCGAGAGGTTCTAGCTGGACTGAGCTACGTAAACGACTGCATCTTTGCGCTCCGCAAGTTCGGAATCGAGTTCGCCACATGGCCCGATGGCAGGTCCACGGATAGCGTTCTCGGGCTCGTGCAGTGGTGGCTGGACGACTGGGGTCCGACGCCCGGCGAGGACGGCTGGACCGCTCCCACCATGCGACAACTCCGTATCCGCTCGAAGGCTGAGTTTGATGCGTCGCTACCTCCTCACATGCGTCCAGAGTTCTGATTGTCGGTCAATCTGTACTTGCCAACCTGCGGCAACGGGGGCCAGTCAGACTCCCCGACGACCGCGGCGCCATGCGAATCAACTGCGATACCACCCCAGCCGGTGGTGCCATAACCACATCGGTCCAGGTGAGCACGCGCCCGATTGCGGCGAAGCGAACCCGGAATGGGCATACCGCCCTGTCGCGGTTCCCAATCAGGCTTCGCCATTTCTTCGGCAAGCCACCGCGCGAATTCGCTACTCTTACAAACATATTCATCAACCTCGCTGCGCACGGCCAGTGTCACCTGGTTCCAAAACCATTCGTAGAACTGACGGGCACGCTTAGAGTACTTCTCAAGGAGAGGAAGAAACTCGACGTCTTGCTCCTGCGTCCTGAGGAAGCGTTTTGCAGGACCTCCCCAACTGGAGAACTTGTCCAGCTCCGAGCGTTTGAGTTCAACCGTGTTGATCCACTCCATCCGACCGGGCGGGCGATGGCTCCAAGTCGTCCCGATCGACATCATCGGTGCCGAGTAGTGCACCGTGAAGTTCCGGAGGTCGAACAGGAACTTGATGTCGTCAACGCCGAACAGTTCGGTCACCTTAGGCTCATACGTGCTGACCTCCCAGATCGTTCTGCTGTCGTTCCGGTCGCGCCGCTGTTCATCAGGAAGTCGCTCAGGCCAGACCTTACGATGGGTGCTGCGCTGGACGTCGCGGAGAGTGGCAACCGACGCGACGTAGTTGTGGAACAGGCGCACAGCCTCATGTTCGAACTCATCTGGAAGCTCGTTTACATGCCTGTCGGTACCGACAAACGTCCCAATATGGTCGGACAACTCAGTGCCGTTGGTCGAGAACAATCGCGAGACTCGATTCAGGGCTTCGAGTCGTTCGTGGTGTTCTTTGCCCGGTAGTTCGGCAAGGTGCGCCAGCCGCTCTTCACGCTCCACAGCCCAGTTCGCCTTCCAACTCCGCTGTTCGCTCATTGCCCCACCTCCGGCTGATACAAATCGTCCTATCCCATCAACTGCGCGGCGACCGTCGCGCCGAGTTCCCAGCACGCTTCGAGGTCAGCTTTCGATGGCTTACCCGAGACCACCACGTACTCTGCGGCTTTCACCCACCCCAGCCCGGTTGTGATGGAAGTGACGCCCTTCTCCGCGCCCTCGGTACCTTCGTTGCCGTGGAAGTACGCCCCGAACGGGCGGCCACGGGTCGAATCGAGGCAGGGGTAGTAAATGACATCCAGTCCGTGTTTCAGGCCGCCGCTCATGTACCCGAGGTTGGCCGGGGTGCCGAGCACGTACCCGTCGGCCTCCAGAACGTCCGTCGGCGACAGCGACAGCGCTGCGCGACGCACGACCTCCACGCCCTCGATCTCCGGGTCGGTGGCCCCGGAGACGACGGCCTCGAACATCGCCTGCATATGCGGGGACGGCGTGTGATGGATGATCAGCAACCGGGCCACCCTGCGATGGTATCGGCCCCGCGCGGTCAGAGGGTGTCGCGCTCGTGCCGTTCCAGCGCGACCGCGCGGCGCATGGTCTCGCGGGCTCTGGTGCGGTCACCCGCGTAGTCGTAGGCGCGAGCGAGACGGTAGGAGACGCGCCAATTGTCCGGGTCGGCCTCCCACTCCGCCTTGACCGTCGCGAACAGTTCGTCGGCGGCCGCGCGTTCGATGCGGCCGGACGGGAGGCGGGGCAACGCGGAGGTGTCGAGCTCGAGACCCTCGTCGTGGATGCGCCGCGCGAGGTGCTGATGCGCCAGAGCCGCGCGCACGGTGGCCACGACGATCCACACGCCCAGCAGTGGCAGGATCAGCACGCCCACGCCGATGACGATCGCCGCCACGTCGCCGGAAACGATCAGGCTGACCGCGATCCGGCCGAGCACCAGGAAATAGAAGCCGAGAACCAGGACGAGCGCCGCGATCGGCGCGACCACCTTGACGACGTCCCCGCTGCCCTTCCGATCGGACGGCTCGGAGCCGCTCACGATCGTGCACCGCCGCGGTTCGGCACCGCCGGGCGCGACAGCCGGCGCACGCTCACAGGTCGAGGAACGGGTCGAGTCCGACGGTGAGGCCGGGGCGGTTCGCGATCTCCCGCACGCCGAGCAGCACGCCCGGAGCGAACGACGAGCGGTCGATCGAGTCGTGCCGGATGGTGAGGGTCTCGCCCTGGGTGCCGAACAGCACCTCCTGATGGGCGACCAGACCGGCCAGGCGCACCGAATGCACCCGTACCCCGTCCACGTCGGCGCCGCGCGCGCCCTCGAGTTCGGTGGTGGTCGCGTCGGGGCTGCGGTGCAGTCCCGCCTTGTCCCTGGCCGCGGCGATCAGGCCTGCGGTGCGGTAGGCGGTGCCGGAGGGCGCGTCCGCCTTGTTGGGGTGGTGCAGCTCGATGACCTCCACCGATTCGAAGAACCGGGCGGCCTGCTCGGCGAAGCGCATGGACAGCACCGCGCCGATGGCGAAGTTCGGCGCGATCAGCACGCCGACCTCCGGGCGTCCGGCCAACCAGCCGCGCACCTCGGCCAAGCGG
Source organism: Nocardia abscessus (assembly GCF_015477775.1). GTDB lineage: Bacteria > Actinomycetota > Actinomycetes > Mycobacteriales > Mycobacteriaceae > Nocardia > Nocardia abscessus_A. The sequence continues at coordinate 560,749 of NZ_JADLQO010000002.1, forward strand.
GACTCGTCGAACCCGGTGGTGCCAACCACCGCGTGAATGCCGTACTCCACCAGGAACTTCAGATTCCCCATCACCACGTCCGGGTGGGTGAAGTCGACGACCACCTGCGTATCCGCGGCGGTGAACGAATCCAGCGAATCGTTCTTGTCGACGGCGGCGACCAGTTCCAGGTCCTCCGCGGCCGTCACCGCCGCGCAGATCGCCTGTCCAACCTTGCCACGCGCTCCGAGCACTCCGACCCGAATGGTCACCGCACCTCCTCGTTCCGCTTCGGTCGGGGATCAGCCTAATGGGCCCGGCCGTCCCCACTCCTTCCGCCGCCCGCGCGGGCGAGCGAGCCGCTTATCGCACCGGCTGTGCTGCGCCGACCTCCGCACTCGATGCGCCCGCGAGATTCGCGGCCATCTGTTGCAGCAACCGCATGGTCTCGGCGAACTGCTCGCCGGTGATTCCCTCCGCCATCTGCCGCCTGCGCCGGGCGATCCGGACGAAGGCCTCGTCGTGGGCGACGCGGCCCGCCTCGGTCAGCGACAGCACGCCTTCCTCGTCGGCGACCAACCCGGCGGCGACGAGTTCGGCCAATTCGGTGGGCCATTCGGAGTCGTCGGTCCAGAAGGTGTCGAGCGCGTCGCGGACGTCGTCGGCGCGCTGCGGGCCCTCCGCGAGCGATTGCACGGTCTGCCAGCGCCGGCGGCTGAACCCGCCCGCGGCGAGGTCTTCATCGAAGCGCTGGTTGATCAGTCGATCGAGTTCCACGAGCCAGTAACCGATGCCGCGCTGGATGGCCATCACCACTCCTATACATGCATGTAAACAAGTACATGCACTATGACATATAAATGTCGGATATGACAGAGTAGACGAATGGACGAGCACGATGCCGTCACCGCCGCCGTGGAAGCGGCGATGGCCCGGATCCGGCGCAGGCAGACGCGTGGTGCGCTGAGCGACGGCGCGATCCCCGTGGCGGTGTTCCGCGTGCTGGACGCCGTCGCCGACGGCGCGGCGGACACGGTCGGCGCACTCGCTCCCGCACTCGGCGTCGATCAGCCGAGGGCGAGTCGACTGGTGGCCCAAGCCGTCACCTCCGGCTTACTGGAGCGTGTCGCCGATCAGCGCGACGGACGGCGTTCGGTCCTGCGCCTGACCGCCGCCGGGCGCCGGGCCGTGGCCGAGGCCACAGCAGGCAGGCGCGCCGCCATGGCCGCCGCGATGGCGGACTGGACTTCCGCCGAGCGCGCCGACTTCGCTCGCCTGCTCGAACGATTCGTCGAGAAGATGGACCGGCCTGCCGACTGAGCAGGGATGCTCGGTTACGACCGGCCGAGCCGGATCAGTCGAAGACGATGACCTGACGCAAGGCGTGTCCCGCGGCGAGTTCGTCCATGGCGCGGTTGATTTCGTCGAGTCCGATGTGCGCCGAGACGAGCCGCTCCACCGGCAGACGTCCCGCCCGCCACATGCGGACGTACTCGGGAATGTCCCGGGACGGCACGGCCGAGCCGAGGTAGCTGCCGACGATGGATCGGCCTTGGGCGACCAGGGCCAAGGGCGAGATAGCGGCGCGGGCATCGGGAGCGGGCAATCCGACGGTGACCGTCGTGCCACCGGGCGCGGTCGCGGCGACGGCGGTCTCGAAGGCACGGACGTTGCCCGCGGCCTCGACCACCACCTCCGCCTGCACACCCAGCTCGGCGACCTCGGCCGGGGTATATGCGGCGTGAACGCCCAATTCCCGGGCGAGGGCGAGCTTCTCCGGCACGGTGTCGACCGCGATCACCTCGTGTCCCTCCGCGGCGAGCGACACCGCGACCAGCACCGCCGCCATACCGACGCCGCCGAGACCGACGACCATGATCCGGTCCCCCGTGCCCGGTCGCGCCGAATTCAGCAGGGCGCCACCGCCGGTCAGCACCGCGCAGCCGAGCACGGCCGCGACCTCCGGGGGCACGTCGTCGTCGACGGGGACCACCGACCGGCGATCCACCACCGCGTGCGTGGCGAAAGCGGAAACGCCCAGGTGGTGGTGCACCTCGGCGCCCGCACGGGACAATCGCCGCCCGCCGTTGAGCAATTCACCCGCATTGTTGGCCACACTGCCGGGCACGCAGGGGGTGCGACCGTCGGTCGCGCAACCCGCGCATTCGCCGCAGCGGGGCAGGAAGGTCATGACCACGCGCTGCCCGACCGCGATGTCGCCGTCACCGGGACCGACCGCCTCCACCCGCCCCGCGGCTTCGTGGCCCAGCAGCATGGGCACCGGGCGCACCCGGTTGCCGTCCACCACGGACAGGTCCGAGTGGCACAGCCCCGCCGCCTCGATCCGAACCAGCAGTTCGCCCGGCCCCGGCTCGTGCAGCTCCAGATCGCATACGGTGATCGGCGCCGATTCGGCGAACGGCGCCGGCGCCGCGATCCGCTCCAGGACTGCTCCACGAATCTTCATTCCGCCGACGCTACCGCCCGCACCGGTTCGGGCACATCTCTTCCGGGACTGGCGCGGGCCGCGGACCGGTGTTAGGTTGGCCGACCGTGACGGTGCTCCCGTTGGCCGCCTTGTACCGAGCCCGGGGTCGGGATCGTCACGCACCAGAGGAGAAATTCCACTGTCCGTACGATTCGATCACACCATTGTCGGTTGCCACGACCACCGGGTATCCGCCGCATTCTGGGCGGACATCCTGGGACTGGAAGTCGGAACGCAATGGGGACCGTTCATTCCGCTCTCGCTGCCCGGCGGCGTCACCTTCGACTTCGCGAACGTGCCGCCGCAGGTCACCGAAATCCAGCCTCAGCATTACGCGTTCTTGGTCTCCGAGACCGAATTCGACGCCGCCTACGCCAAGATCCAGCGCGAGCGCCTCGACCATTGGGCCGATCCGCAGCAGCGGCGGCCGGGCGAGATCAACCACAACGACGGCGGTCGCGGCATGTACTTCCTGGATCCCAGCGGTCACTTCCTGGAGCTGATCACCGTTCCGTACGGCGGCTGGTGAGCCGACTGGCGTTCGAGATCCGGGCTCGAAGCTGACGAACGGCCGCAGGCGTACGATGCCGCGAATGGGTGTCGATCTGGTCGACGCGGTCGAGCGGTTGCACGCCGACCTCGCGACATGGCTGGGCTCGCCAGCGCAGGCCGAGGTGTTCGAGCGGTTCGCGGCGGCGCAGCACGAGCGGTTCAGCATGGTGACGACCGGCGGCGAAGTGCTGGGACGCAGTGCGCTGATCACGAGTGTCCGTGGCGCGCGTAACGCCGTGCCCGGGTTGTCCATCGACGTCTCGGACGTCGAAGAACTGCTGCGGTCCGGCGGCATCGCGGTCGTGCGCTTCCTGGAGACGCACCGGGCGGCCGGAAACGTCACTCGCCGCCGCGTGACGGCCGTGCTGACCACCGACGACCCGGAGGGAGTCCGCTGGCTGACGGTGCACGAAACCGAGGACGCACCGGGCTGAGCATTCCCAGCACCGGGACATGCGTGCGATGCCCGTATCCCGGCGATCATCGCCCCGCTCACCGCCGACGCGGAAGCGATACCCGATCTGCCCGATCTGGTTCCTGGCGCGCCGAGCTTCCGGGAGGTATGGGCACTCCCGCACTCGGACACGGCGAGCCAGCGCGTGCGTAGCCGTGGTTCCTCGCCGGACGGGACGGTCCGGCCGATCCGGGCCTACTCGACCGGCGAGGAACTACGGCCACCCCGAGCGCAGTCGGGTGACTCGGGGTGACTCGACCGTGCGGTCCTCGAGTATCGGCACATGGCATCTACCTCCGTTCGGGCGGGCAGCGCGGCGGCTGCCTGGTGGGGGGTGAGGGATCAGGCGTAGAGCTTCGCCAGGAACGTGGTCATGTTCTCGCGCACCCGCTCGATCTTCTCCTCGGGCGTGAGGTCTTCGCGGTACCGGCTGCCGAGCGCGGGCCGCTTCTTGTTGCGCGCGTACAGCGAGCAGGCGAGATCGGTGCACATGTAGGTGCCGACCGAGTTACCCCGGCGCCCGGATTCTCCGGCTTTGTGCGCGGTCATCAGCGAGACCCCGCCGCCGGTGTGGGTGGTCAGGCAGATCGTGCACATCTGCGCCCGGCCGGTGCCACCGGTGGGATAGCGCAGCGCGACGCCGACCAGGCGGTCTTCCCGCGGAACGATCAGGTAGCCACGCCCTGGCAAGGACGGATCGCTCCAGCCCAGGAAGTCCAGGTCGGCCCAGGGCCGCTCGGCCAGGTCCCGCGGCACGGGCAGCCGCTTGGCGTCTCCTTTCGAACAGTTGACGAACGACGACCTGATGTCGCGCTCGGTGACGGGTTCCATGATCGGATCTCCTTCGTCGATCGGTGGGCAAACCTCAGCGACATTACGGTCCCACCGGGGCCGCAACAACGGATTTTCTCGGTGTCGCGCCCCCGGATTCACGCACCCCCGCAGCGCTGTGGCGCGACCACGAAAGCACGGCCGCAAGTCACCGGGTGCATGTCGGATCCGATTGGTGTACGTTGCTGTTTGTAAATGATGATTAGCTGCTCAGGTGGGGCCAGTGCAGCACGTCGCGAGGGTCAGTGGTGGGCGAAACGTTCGAGCATGTTGTCGTCCATTCCGCGACGAAACAGTAGGTAACCTGGCTTGTTTCGAGAGCAGATCAGGCGTTCGTCGCCGATGACCCGTGGCTGCCGCACAGCCCGCGCACGGCCGGAGGCTGACGGCATCCGCAGCTCGGACAACCGGCCATCGACCTGTTTGAAGGAGCACGATCCGTGTCGGACATCGCGATCGTCGGTATCGGCTGCCGCTACGCGGGTGGCATCGACTCACCGGAGTCGTTCTGGGACTTCGTAATCGGGAAGCGCGACGCGGTCACCGAGATTCCGGCCGACCGCTGGGACAACCGCCGCTACTACGATCCGGACCACCGTGCGCCGGGTCGCATGTACACCAAGCGGGCGGCATTCCTCACCACCGATCCGTGGGCTTTCGACCCCGACTTCTTCGGTATCTCCCCGCGCGAGGCGGCGGCCATGGATCCGCAGCAGCGACTCGTCCTGGAGGTAGCCTGGGAGGCGCTCGACGACGCGGGCATGGCGGGCCACACGGCCGAGGCCTCCGTCGGCGTCTACGTCGGCGCCTTCACCCTCGACCAGCTCGCGGGCGGGTTCACCGGCGCCGCTCTGCCGCACATCGACATGCACTCCTGCGCGGGGGCGTCGTACACGATGCTGTCCAACCGGATCTCCTATGCACTCGACCTAGACGGTCCCAGCCTGACCGTGGACACCGCCTGCTCGTCCTCGTTGGTCGCCCTGCATCTGGCCTGCCAGGCGCTGGCCAACGGCGACTGCCGGACCGCGCTGGCCGGCGGTGTGAATCTGATGCTGCGACCGGGCACTTTCGTCGCGATGTGCAAGGGCGGCTTCCTCGCCGAGGACGGGCGCAGCAAGGCCTTCGGGGCGAGCGCGGACGGCTACGGTCGTGGCGAGGGCGCCGGCATGGTGGTGCTGAAACCGCTCGCCGACGCCGAACGCGACGGCGACCGGGTCTACGCGGTGCTCGCGGCGACCGGCGCCAATCAGGACGGACGCACCACCGCGATCACGGTTCCGAACGCGGACGCGCAGGAGGCGCTGGCGAGATCGGTGTGCGCGCGAGCGGGCATCGCGCCGCACGAAGTGACCTACGTGGAAGCGCACGGCACCGGGACCCCGGTGGGCGACCCGCTCGAACTGCGCGCGATCGGTCGCGCCTACGGTGCGGTCGAAGGCCGTTCGACGCCCCTCCCGGTGGGGTCGGTGAAGGCGACCCTCGGGCACACCGAAGCCGCCGCGGGCATCGCGAGCGTCATCAAATCCGCGCTGGCGATCTCGCACCGCACACTGCCTCCGCAGGGCTGGCTCGACGACGAGCTCAACCCCGAGATCGATCTGGACAGGTTGCGGCTCACGATTCAGCGCGAGGCCGCGCCCCCCGCATCCCGAGTCGACCGGATGACGGTGGCGGTCAACGGATTCGGCTACGGCGGCAGCAACGCGCACGCCATCCTGCGGGAACACCGGCCCGGCCCGGCCGCGGCGACATCGCTGCCCGCGCATCGTGGCGTGCTCGCCTTGTCCGCACACAGCGATCAGGCCGTCCGTGCGGTGGCGCATGATCTCGCCGCACTCCTGGATCGCGGCGTCGACCTCGATCATCTCGCCGCGGCGGCGTGGACCAGACGCAAGCACCACCCGTTCCGGGTCGGCCTGCCGTTCACCGACGCCGCCGAGTTGGCCGCCGACCTCCGCGGTCTCGCCGCAGGCGAGGGCAGGGCCCCGGTGCGCGTCACCGGAAACCCTGGCGCCGGACCGGTTTTCGTGTTCACCGGTATGGGCCCCCAATGGTGGGGCATGGGTCGCGACCTGCTTGCCACCGACCCCGTGTGCGCCGCGGCGGCCGAGCGCGTCGACACCGCGTTCTCCGCGCTGGCCGGGTGGTCGATTCGCGCCGAGCTGGCCCGGCCGGAGGCGCAATCCCGGGGCATCGCGACCGAACTCGCTCAGTCCGCCAATTTCCTGCTCCAGGTGGCGCTGTTCGAAACCCTTGTGGCACGGGGTATCCGGCCCGCTGCCGTCGTCGGCCACAGCGTCGGCGAAGTGTCGGCGGCGTATGTCACCGGTGTGCTGTCACTCGACGACGCCGTGGCGGTGGTCTACCACCGCGCCCGTCTGCAGGCGACCACCGCGGGCACCGGCGGCATGCTCGCGGTGGGCCTGTCCGCCGACCAGGCCGAACGATTGATCGGCGACGGTGTGGACGTCGCGGCGTACAACGGCCCCGCCTCCGTAACCCTTTCCGGCGCCGTGGACCGGCTGGCCGAGATCGCCGACCATCTCGGCGAACGCGGCGTTTTCGCGAAGCGCCTTCAGGTGGAGGCGCCGTACCACAGCGCGCTGATGGATCCGATCCTCGATGAGCTGCGCGCCGCCCTGGCCACCCTCGCGCCGCGCAAGCCGCAAATTCCCCTCTTCTCCACCGTCACCGGCGCGGCGGTGACCGGCGCGGACTGGGACGCGGGCTACTGGTGTGCCAACGTCCGCGCGCCTGTGCGCTTCGCCGACGCGATCCGCGCGGCGATCACCGCGGGTGGACGCGTGTTCTTGGAGGTCGGTCCGCACCCGGTGCTCGGCGCGAACATCCGCGAGGTGCTGCTGCACACCGGGAAGAAGGGCACCGGCGTGGCGACGCTCGACCGCAAGCAGCCCGACGACCACAGCATGCGTCAGGTGATCGCCGACCTGTATACCGCGGACGCGCTCGACGTCGGCGCGGTGATCGGCGAAACCCGCGCACCCCATCTGCCGCTGCCCAGATACCCCTGGCAGCGCAAGCGCCTGCGCGCCGACCTCCCTGAGTTCGGCCACCGACTGCACGGCACACCCGGCCCGTACACCATGCTCGGCGACCCGAGCCCGGACCAGGAGCGGCACTGGACGGTCCAGATCGCCGCGGAGCTGCTGCCCTGGATCGATGACCACGTCGTCGACGGCGCCCGGATCCTGCCCGGCACGGCTTATCTGGACGCGGCGCTGAGCGCGGCGGCCGTGCAGTTCGGCGCGCCGAATACCGCCGGTGTGGCCGCCGTCGAGCACGTCCGCTTCGTCGCGCCGCTGGTGATCGAGCGGGGTGAGGTCCCGGTCGTGCGACTGCGGGTCGAGGAATCGACGCGGCGGTTCACCATCCGCTCCCGCGGCGCGATCGGCGACACGTGGACGACGCACGCCACCGGCCGGCTGGTCGAAGGCGCGATCGACGCGCCCCGGATCGTCGTGCCCGACACCGCGGCGATGACATCGGTCGAGCCCGCCACGCTGTACGCCGGTCTCACCGCCACCGGCGTCGCGCACGGTCCGTCGTTCCGGCTGGTCCGCGCGGCGTGGGTGGACGGCGACACCGTCGTGGCGAGCGTGGACGCCGCCATCGCGGGCGGCACCGGTCATCTGGCGCATCCGTGTGTGCTAGACGCCGCCTGGCAGGTCGTCTCGCTCGGCGACGCGGGCGGACCGCGGCAGGCGGGCGCGATGATCCCGGTGGGTGCGGCCGCGGTGCGCATGTTCGCTCCGTTGCCGAGGCGCGCGGTCGTGGTCGCGCGGCTCACCGCGCCGCTGTGCGCCGACGTCACCGTGCTCGACGCCGGGCACGATGTGGTGTTGCAGATCGTGGGCGCGAAGTTCCGGGCCGTGCCGTTCGGCCACGGTCCGCTGCGCCGATTGGAACAGCTGTACTACGAGGAGCGCTGGACGCCGCGCGATCCGATCGATCACTCCGCCCTGCCTTCGGCCGCCCACGCCCACACCGTGGTGGTGCCGCTGGCGGGCGCGCGGCGAAGCAGGGTGGAGCAGATCACGCGGGGTTCCACCCGCGCGGAGGTGCTCGACATCGATTCGCTCGGCGCCGCATTCGAGAACGTACTGCGGGAGCGGTTGCACGTGGCGCACACCGCGGAGGGCGTCGAGCGGATCCACGTGTGCGTGCTCGCGGGCACCGGCGCCGATCCGGTGCGTGAGCTGTGGCTGCTGAGCAGGCTGGCGCTGATCGTCGAGCGCTTCGCCGATGCGGCGCAGCGGCCGCCGCGCCCACCGACCGGCGACGGCTCCGTCCACGTCACCGTGGTCACCGAACGCGCCTTCGTGCATCCCGAGGACACGGCACTGCCCGATCCGGATCACGCCGCGCTGGCCGGCGCCCGCCGCGTCCTGCTGAACGAGCAGCCGCCGCTGCGCTGGCGGCTGGTCGACGTCGAACCGGAGACCTCCGAGGCCGACCTGCTCGCCGAACTGGCTGTGCCGGGAGCGTTTTCGGCCGACGGCACCGACGAGGTCTTCCTCCGCGACGGCACGCGATGGTCGACGACCGTGGTGCGCGCGCTGCCGGATCGGCTCGCGGCACTCGACCGGCCCGCGCCGCTGCTCGACGCCGAGGCCAACTTCACGCTGGACATCCCGCGCTCCCGGGTGCTGTCCCAGCTCGGCTGGCGCCGCGCCGAACGGCGAGCGCCGGGCCCCGGCGAGGTCGAGGTGCGGATGGCCGCGGTCGGCCTGGGTTTCAAGGATCCGCTCAAAGTGCTCGGCGTCCTCGGTGCGGACGAGCTGGCCGGAACGCATTTCGGCACCGCGCCGGGCATGGCGGGCGCGGGCACCGTGGTCCGGGTCGGCCCCGACGTCACCCAGCCGCGCGTCGGCGACCGCGTCGGCCTGGCCTCGCCGGGCATGATCGAGCGCTACCACGTGGCGCGCGCCGAGGTCGTCGGCCCGGCTGCGGACGGCATGCGGCCGGAGGTGTGCACCTCCACCGTCTCCATGGTCACCGCCGAGTACGCGCTGCTGGAGCTGGCGCGGGTGCGCTCCGGTGAGACGGTGCTGGTGCACGGTGCGGCAGGCGGCGTCGGCGCGGCGGCCGTCCAGCTGGCGAAACTGCACGGCGCCAGGGTGATCGGCACCGCGAGCAACGACGAGCGGCGCGCCTACGTGCGGGCCCAGGGCGCCGACGACGTGCTGCACTCGCGGTCGCTGAACTTCGTCGACGACGTGCTGCGCCGCACCCACGGCCGGGGCGCGGACATCGTCATCAGTACCGTCCCCGGCGAGATCGTCCACCAGAACTTCGCCGCGGTAGCGGAGTTCGGCCGGATCGTGGAGATCGGCAAGGCCGACATCTACACCGGCGGCGTGCTCGACCTGGGCAACTTCGACAAGAACGTCGCCTACTTCTCCTTCGACCTGGACCGGATGCTGAAGCTGCGCCCCGCCGAGGTGCTCGCCCGCGTCCAAGCGGTCGACGACAAGCTCGCCGACGGCACCTACCGCCCGCTGCCGTATCACTCGTTCGGCGTGCACGAGGTGGCCACCGCGTTCGAAGAAGCGCTGCGCTCCACTCGAATCGGCCGCGTCGCGCTCGACCTGACCGGCGCGGCGCCTCCGGTGCGTCCGTGCCCTGCGGAGGCATCCATCGATCCGGACGGCCGCTATCTGATCACCGGCGGACTCGGCGCCTTCGGCCTGGCCACCGCGCGCTGGCTGGTGCGGCGCGGCGCCCGGCACCTGGTGCTGGTCGGCCGCCATGGCGCCACCACCGCGGCCGCCCGCGCCCATCTGGAGCAGTGGGGTGCGGAAGGCGTCGAGGCGCTGGTCGAGCGGACCGACGTCACCGATGCCGCCGCGGTCCGCGCGGTGATCGAGCGGGTGCACACGGCGCGGTCCCCGCTGCGCGGAGTCTTCCACGCCGCGGGCGTGCTGGACGATCAGCGCATCGCCGCCATGGACCGCGCCGGTCTCGCCGCGGTGTTCCGGCCGAAGCTGGACGGGGCGCGCGCATTGGCCGCCGCGCTGGCCGCCGCCGAGGTGCGACCGGAGATGATCGTGCTGTTCTCCTCCGGCAGCGCGATCATGGGCGGCATCGGCCAATACTCCTACACCGCGGCCAACCTGGCGTTGCAATCCTTCGCCGACCAGCTGGCCCGCCGCGGTCAGCGAGTGCTGTGCGTCGGCTGGGGCGCGATGTCGGGCGGCGGCATGGTCGACTCCGACGAGACCGTGCAGCGCTACCTGCGCATCGCCGGATTCGACGCGATCGACATGGACGAAGGCGCCGAATACCTCGGTGAGGCTCTGCGGCTAGGGGTGCGCCAGGCGGCGATCATTTCCGTCGAATGGAGCAAGGTGGCGCTGGCCGCACCCCAGCTGGCCTGCACCCCGAGGGTGGCCGAGCTGATCGCGGCCGCCGCCGAGGACGATTCGGCCCTCGCCCGGCTGCGCGCGGAAGTGACCACCCTCGCCCCGGCCCAGCGCGCCACCGTCGTCGGCTGTCTGCTCGCCGAGCAGCTCGCGGACGTGATGGGCGTGGCGGCCGACTCCATCGATCCGGCGGTGCCGCTGCCCGAACTCGGCATGGACTCGCTGATGGCCGTCGAATTCGGGGCGCTGGTGAGCAAGACGCTCGGCGTGGAGATGAACCGTATGCAGCTGGGCCGCTCGTTCAGCCTGGCGCAGGCCGGCGCCCGGATCGCGGATATGGTCGTCGGCTCCGCGGACCGCGCTCACCACCCCTGACACCGCGGCGAAGCATCGAACACCACTGACGTGACGCCGGTTTCGCGGCCGGTACGCCGGGTATCCGGCCCGAGCGGGAGGTGTGAGCGTGGCGCAGAATGCACAGAGGAAATTCGTGGCGCGACGGCGGCTGCGCGGACCGGCGGATCTGCCGGGCCGGTCGTGGTGGGGCGTGGTGAAGCGATCGGTCCGCGAATTCCAGGAGGACAATCTCAGCGACTGGGCCGCGTCCCTGACGTACTACAGTGTGCTGTCGCTGTTTCCGGGGCTGATCGTGCTCACCGCCGGGTTGGGCATGCTGGGGCGCGACGACACCGGCGCGCTGGTCGACACCATCCGCGGGATCGGGCCGGGCAGCGGGACGGACCTGCTCGTCGACGCGGTGAACGACATACACGAAGCGCAAGCCCCGGCCGGCCCACTGGCGTTGCTCGGGTTGGCCTCCGCGTTGTGGACCGCGTCGGCCTACATCGGCGCGTTCATGCGCGCGAGCAACGCCATCTACGACATCGAGGAAGGGCGGCCGCCCTGGAAGACCGTGCCGGTGCGGGTGGCCCTGACCGCCGCGGTGGTCGCCCTGCTGGGCGTCTGCACGGTCGGCGTGGTGATCAGCGGTTCGCTGGCCGACCACGTAGGCCGGTGGCTCGGGCTCGGGCAGCTCGCGATCACGGTCTGGGGCATCGTCAAGTGGCCGGTGATGATGGCGCTGATCAGCCTGGTCTTCGCCCTGCTGTACTGGGCGGCTCCGAACGTACGGCAGCCGGGATTCCGCTGGCTGACGCCGGGTAGCGCGCTGGCCGTCCTGGTCTGGGCGGCCGCTTCCTGGGGCTTCGCGTTCTACGTAAGCCACTTCGGCTCCTACAACCGGGTGTACGGCTCCCTCGGCGGCGTCGTCGTCTTCCTCGTGTGGCTGTGGATCTCGAATATCGCGGTGCTGCTGGGCGCGGAAGTGGATGCCGAACTCGCGCGAGCGCGCAGCATCGCCCACGGCCACCCCGAGGATGCCGAACCTTACCTACCTCCGCGCGACGACCCCGACGAATAACCAAGCGCAGCAACCGATCCCGATAGACAGCGCGGAGCCGAGCGCACGGAACAACCACCGGCGCGACTCGGCGAAGCCGTCGGGCTCGAAGTCAGGGAGAGCGCGGGTCGACGGACGCGTAGGTCGGCGACACGGATGATCGCCGACCTTCGCGCCGCCGATTCGTCACCGTCGATCCGCTTCGGTGCTCTGATCGGCTGCGCGGATCGCTTCGGCGAGTTCACCGCGCAAGCGCTCGGCGGTCGTCTCGTCGCCCGCGTCCTCGGCGGTGGTGATGTCCTGCCGCAGTTGCGCGATCGTGTCCTGCAATGCCATGAGACCTCCCTCGTCACGTTCTCGAACGGCTTCGATGGGAAGGGCGGCGATCCGCCCCTCCTGATCAGGGTGGCCGCTCGAGCGAGGACGAAACACCGCGAGACCCCGGCGGCCGGTCGTGAACCCGGAAAACCCGCTCGCCTCGATCGGATACCGCGGTGAAATGCAGAGTCCTGAGATTGAACTCGAGAGAAGCGGGTACTCAAGAGGACGATGTGTCGGGGATTCCAGGTCGCCGCTGCCTCGTATTGTACCGACCGCGTCGGCACCTGCTTCGGTCGTGACCAGTCCGAACGCTGAGCACAGCCGCTCGGCAGACACCCCTATCACCCCTACGACGTGCTGGGCGGGATGCCGTATCCGAAAGAGCAGGAGTGTCGCGCCGATGGAGTCGTTCGCCTTTCGCAGCGACAGCTTGAGTGACACCGAAGAATTCCTCAATCTCAACTACACGACCATGCGGATCGGCAACAGCGCCGGGACACCGGTCCGGACGAGCGTCACCCGGGACATACTCGGTCCGGTCAGCCTCGACGATCTCGAGCTGGACTTCGACATGAGCTATGACGCGCAGCCGTTGGGCAAGATATGCCTGTGCCGAGTGAAGTCGGGCACGATCGAAGAGCACTACCGCGACATCGGCACCGACTACTTCCATCCCGGGGAGGTCGGACTGCTCACTCCGCCGGACCTGCCGTATTCGGGGGTGATCCACCGCGCCCACTACAGCATCACAATGTTCGACCCGGCTCTGCTCACCCGAGTGGCGGCCACGAGCCCCGATCACGATTTCGAACCGGTCCGGCTGACGGGCCACCGGCCGGTCTCCCCCGCGGCCGCCGGGCACCTGTCCCGGGTGCTGGAACACATGCGCGACCTCGCCGCCGACCCCACCGCGCGCGAGCAACCGCTGATCACCTCCACCGCCGCGCAGTACCTGGCCGCCAGCGTGCTGCACGCCCTGCCCAGCACCGCCCACACCGATCCGACGGCGAGCGACCGCAACGATGCCCATCCCGACACGGTGCGGCGTGCGCTGGCGTATCTCGAGTCCCATGTCCGCGACGACATCGCCGTCACCGACATCGCCGCGGCCGCGTACGTGACCGTCCGCGCACTGCAATTGGCGTTCCGGCGTCACCTCGACACCACGCCCATGGCGTATCTGCGGCGGCTTCGCCTGCGCGGTGCGCACGAACAACTGCGCGACTGCTCGCCCGAGGACGGTCACACGGTGACCTCGATCGCCGCCGCGTGGGGCTTCGGCCACCCCGGACGATTCGCGACCACCTACCGCGAAGCGTACGGCCGGTCCCCGTTGACGACGCTCAACGACTGATCCAGCGCGGCCTGCGTGCGGTCGGCCGCGCGCACCGCCGGGCATTCGGTGCCGCGATCAGTCGCGCATGGCGCGCTCCCGAAGGTCGGCGATGGTCCGCGACAGCACCCGGGAGACGTGCATCTGGGACACCCCGAGCACTTCGGCGATCTGCGCTTGCGTGCGCCCTTCGAAGAAGCGCATGCGCAGCACCCGCCGCTCCCGCTCGGGCAGTTCGGCCAGCAAGGGCGCGACCGCCAGTGCCTCCTCGGTCAGTTCGTAGGAGGGGTCCTCTTCGCCGAAGGTCTCGGCGACCCGGACCGACGTGCCGCCGGTCTCGTCGTCCTCGACGACGGCGTCGATCGAGTTGGTGGAGTAGGCGTTGCCCGCCAGCAGCGCCTGCGTGACCTCCAGTAGATCGACGTTCAGTTCCACGGCGATCTCCAAGGCGGTGGGCATCCGCTCCAGGCGCTGGCAGAGCTTTTCCACGGCGGGGCCGATGGTCAACTGGATCTCCTTGGTCCGGCGCGGCACCCGCACGGCCCAGCTGTGGTCGCGGAAGTGGCGGCGCACTTCGCCCATGATCGTCGGGACCGCGAACGACAGGAACGACGGCCCACGAGCCGGGTCGAAGCGGTCGACCGCGAGTACCAAACCCACCGAGGCGATCTGGTACAGGTCGTCATAGCTCTCCCCCCGGCCGACGAAACGGCGGGCGATGTGGTCGGCCAGTGGCAAGCACCGGCGCACGATCTCTTCCCGCAACCGAGGGCGTTCGGGGTCGTCGTCGGTCATCCCGCCCAACTTCTCGAGCCACGGTTCGATGCCGTCGTAGCTGTCGGTTCCGCGGCGCGTCCGGCGCGGAACGGCGGTCCTCTGCTTCGTGGTCGCCAATGCCATGAGCTTCCTCGATTCGCCTTCACCTGCCGGTCGACACGCTCACGAGAGGGTGAACGATGCGACGATCGCCGAGTACCGCCCGACGACGATGTCAAGCGATGGCAGGCAGGTTTGTTCGTATAGTGGACGGCCGACGGTGTGGACGTTCGTTCGCGACGCAGCTCATCTCGGCTCGACGTCGCCGCGGCTGAGGCCCGCCACCGGAGGAGTGCGGTCGATGATCCGCGTGCGCGGCGGCTGCGCGTTGTTTCCCGGACCACCTTTGGTCCGTCCGAGTGCGTCGTTCGGCCGCAGGGCCCCGGGTGAGCGGCACTCACGCGGCGGCTCGGCGGCATGCGGCGCGGGCACACGGCATACGACGACCGGCACCTTCTGCCGCACTGCCAGCACGTCCACGATTCGCGGCACCGGACCGTCGTCCGGCACGGTGATGCGAACGGCGACGTCTCCTCGGGCACCGCGTTCCGCCAGCCGCAATACCGCCCGCACGCCCGCACAGGACAGGAAACGCACCCGGCAGAGGTCGACGATGACCGACGACATCGTCGTTGTGCCGCAGTGGTTTTCGACAGCCCGAGCCATCGCCGCGAACCAGCCGTCGGCGTTCGCCGCGTCCAATTCACCGTACGTGAGCAGAACAAGGCCGTCGTTCGTCCGGATGGCCTCCACGCCGTACTGACATGACATGCGCACCTCCGGCGGCGGGGTTCGGGCACAAGACGCGCCTCCAAGCCTCTCAGCGTTCGCGGCCGGTGTCAGCGCGGCAGGCGAAGTCATCCGGGGGCGGCGGTCCGAAAAACGAAATCTCCTCGCGGTCAATCGCGGGGTATGCGCAGATGGACCGTGAGCAGAATGTGGTCGAACGCGGCGACCACGTCCGGCGGTGGCGGCGGCACGAGGGGCAGTTCGGTGATCAACTGCTGGGCCAGCGCGCGCAGCTTGGTGTTGGTCTCCTGGGACCGCCAGCGCAGCACCTGGAACGCTTGATCGGCGCTGATCTGGTAGATGTTCATGAGCACCCCCTTCGCCTGCTCGATCACCGCGCGGTTCTCGTAGAGACCGGGCAGGGTCGCGGCGAGCATGGCCTGGTGGGCCTCCTCCAGGGTGCCGGAGAGATCGACGTAGAAGCCGGAAGTACCGACAGCGGTGCCGGTGTCGTCCAGGATGCGGTCGGCGACGACGAGCACGGTGTGTTCCTGGCCGGACAGGTCGATGAAGCGATGGCGGCTGGAGAAGGGCTCGCCGTGGTCGATGGCGCGCGTGATGGTCTCGGCGACGTGCGTGCGGTCGTCGGGATGTTTGTGCGCGAGCAGCAGTTGCGTCGTCGGTTCGATCTCGCCCGGCCGGTAGCCGTGCATGCGGTACACCTCCGCGGACCACTCCCAGCGGCGTGTGGCGAACCAGAACCGGAAACTGCCGACGGACGGCTGCTCGACAGGCGACGAGCCGGTGACGGTCGTAGGTGACGTGCACGGCTGGGTGTGCTGAGTCATGAATGCGATGCCTCTCCGAAACACAAGGGGCTGGTGGCCGCGTGAGCCCGCGGACCGGCGCCATCCCTCGCGGGGAAGCGCACGGCCATGGACGCGTTCGGCCGAAATATCCGCTGTTGACTCAACGGCCGGCGCACGGACACATCGTGTCGGCAGCCGGTGATTTGCCGACCCAGTATGTCATCTGTGTTCGGATCGGGCAGGCCGGACCCCGCGACGGCGCCGAACGGCATTGCCGACCTTTGATTCCGCCGCGCGTGTGATCGCCTGTCCCACAGTCGATGTCGCCGCGACGGATGGTGAGGTCGCCGTCTGTGGCCTTCTGTTCGAGGCTCGCGCAGGCGGCGTCGCGTCCACGCGGACGGGGCCATCGCCTGCCGCTCCGCCGCGTTTGCGGCACCCGGCGGGCCCGCCGATCAGCAGGCCCCGGGCGCGGAGATCACACCCACCGGCTGTCCCAGTTGCCGACTGCTCCGGATCCGAGGGCCGACTCGGATTCCGAGAACGCGGCGGCGGCGCCGGAGCCGACGAACTCGGCCGCCGCGATCACCGCACGGCGCACCGCGCTCTCCGGTGTGCGGCCCGCGCCGAGATGGGCTGCCGCGGCGGCGGCAAAACTGTCTCCCGCGCCGCAGGTGTCACAGCCATGGGGTGCTTTCACCGCGGCAGGGAGCGGGACGCGCAGGCGTTTCCCGGACGCACGCAGGCAGACGAGGGCGCCCTCCGATCCGAGGGTCACCGCGATCGCCTCCACGGCCCACCCTCTGGCGAGCTTCCACAGATCCGGTCCCTCGTCGAGCCGGCCGGACAGCCGATCGAGCGCTTCCGCGCGATTGGGGGTGACCAGAGCCGCGCCCGGAATCGGGACGGGCCCGTGCGGATGGGGGTCCCAGACGACCGGGACGTGGGCGGCCTGGGCGCGCAGCAGCGTGCGGATCTGCGGGTGGGCCGCGATACCGCGGCCGTAGTCCGAGACCAGAACGGCGTGCGCCGATGCGACCACGGCATGCGCCTCCTCGGGCAGCGGGTCCGCGCCGACTCGTCCGGTGCCGGAATCCATTCTGGTGATCAGGACGGGCCGCGCGAGCTGCCTGGCCTTGGTGTGCCCGTTCGGGCTCGCCCACGGCCCGACCGCTCGCACCCGTTGCTTGCAGACGGTCGAACCGCGCAGGGGCAGGGCGATGACCCGCACGTGCCGATCCAGCAGCCCGCGCAGCCGCGCGGCCGCCTCGTCCGTGGCGAAACCCGCGATGAGCACCACTTCCCGGTGGTCGGCCGCGGCGAGCCGGGCCGCCAAGGCGGCGCCACCCGGCCGGAACGTCCGGTTGGCGACGTCGACGACCGGAGCCGCGGCTTCCGGGCTGCACCGGTCGGCGCGGCCGTCGACGTCGATGTCGAGCAGCGCGTCGCCGATCACGACGAGCGGATCGCCCGCTGCCATCACTGCCGCTCCGGGCGGGCGGTGGCGACCCGCCCGCTCATCCGGACCCGCCCGGCCCCGTCGCGACCGCGTCGACCAGCAGGTCGTCCCATCGCCGCACGAAGTCGTGGATGCCGAAACGCGTCAGTGCCCAATGCCGGGCGGCTTTTCCCGCCACCTCGGCGGCCGTCCGATCGCCCAAGAAGTGCCGGACGGCCTGGGTGAGTACATCAGGGTCGGCCGAGACCACACCGGCCTCGGCCGGGATCGACCCGTGCGCCTCGGTGGCGGCGACGGCGACGACGGGCATGCCCAGATGCATCGCCTCCAGGACCGAGAGTCCGAGCGAAGTCCAGCGCGGCGTGTGCACGAAAACGCGCCGCCGCGCCAGTTGCCGGTGCAGGCGATCCTGGGTGTGCTCGCCTGCGCCGTGCACCCGCCGTGGCGAGCAGCGCAACGCTTCGTGCACGTTCTCGGTGCCGAGGCCGTAGACGTCGATCGGGGCGGCCCGTGACAGCGGAACGAGCAGGTCGGTGCCGTTGACACGCCAGCGCAGCACCGGTTCGTCGACGACCGTCGCGGCGCGCGGGAGTTCACCGGTGTAGGAGTAGCCGGGGTCCGGCACGCCGTGCGGAATCACGGTCACCGGAGTGCGGCCGCTGTCCCACATCAGCCGATTGAAGTGCGTCACGTGGACCAGGGTCAGATCGGGGCGGTCCGCGAGCGGGTGCCTGGTCAGCGCCGCGTGCTGGTCAGGGGTGTTGTGCTCGACGTACAGCACCGGCACGTCGACGCCGGGCCTGCACCGCGACCACTCCCCGATCAGATCCAGTTCGCGCGGGCGCTGCGCCACCACCACATCGATCGGTTCGCCGGCGAGCGCGTCCGGCGCCACCTCGACGGCCGCGTCCGGCCAGGGGCGCCCGCACCGCCCGCGGGCCCATGTGCCGAGCCGGGCATCGGCCGGAATCAGATAGCGATGACCGCCCTGGACGAACGAGGTCGTCCAGGAGCCGTGCACATGCCAGACGAGCACGTTCAACCGCCGCCCCGTCGCGCGCCGGGCGCGGGCGTCGGTCACGGTCGAGAGCTCTCGATGGACGGACGGACCACCGGCTCGCCAGAGGGCGACACGGCGCCGAGTTCCCCTGCCGGTCGCCGGTTCACGTCGCTCCTTTCGGCGTCACCGGCGGCACGACGGGGGCCGTCGCGCCGCGGGCGAGTCGATCGGAGGTGAGGACCTGGTAGGCGCCGAGCGTCCGGGCACCGATCCGGTCCCAGGAATAGCCACGGCGGACCCGGCGCAGTCCCGCCGCCCCCCAGGTCTCGCGCAGGACCGGGTCGGCGAGCAGCGGGCGGACCGCCGCGGCCACCGCCTCCGGCGTGGCGGGCGCGACCAGGCGTCCGGTCGTTCCGTCGCAGACCGTGTCGAGCAGGCCGCCGACCGCGGTGGCGACCACCGGCTTGCCACACGCCATGGCCTCGAGCGGCACGATGCCGAAGGGCTCGTACCACGGCGTGCACAGCACCACGTCGGCGGAGCGCAGCAGTCCCGGCATCGCCGTGCGTGAGACGTGCCCGATCAGCCGTACCCGCTCGGCCACGCCGTGCTCGGCGGCGACACCGCCGAGGCGGCGGATCTCCGGGTCGTCGCCGGACTCGCCCCCGGCGATGACCAGCTCGGTGTCGGGCAGCTGGGCGAGAGCCGCGATCGCGAGGTCGAAACCCTTGCGCCGCACCATCCGTCCCACCGAGACCAGCCGATGCGTCCGGCCGCGCCGATCGGCAGGTCCGTCCGGGGTGAAGCGGTCGAGATCCACCCCGCACGGCACCACCGAGATCCGGGCGCTGGGAACACCCATCCCGGACAGTTCACCCACCTCCTCCGAGCAGGTCGCCACCACATGCGCGGCGCGGTGGGCGATGATCCGCTCGGTCCGGATCCGTGCGGGCGGGCTGGTGTCGGCGGTTCCCTGATACCGCCGTTTGACGCAGCCGAGGGCATGAAAGGTCACCACGAGCGGAATCCCCAGCTGCCGCGCCGCCGGTTCGGACGCCACACCCGACATCCAGAAGTGGGCGTGTACCAAGTCGGGCCGGCTACCGGCCCAGCAGTCTCGCAAGAACGCGCCGAACTCGCCCAGGAAAGGGACGATCTCGTCTTTCGGCACAGGTTCCGGCGGACCGGCCGGGACGTGGACGACGCGGTAGCCCGCGCCGGTCGTGACTTCGCGCTCCGTACGGGAGCCGTCGTGTCTGGTGTAGACCGTCACGTCGTGCCCGCGCCGCGCTATCGCCGCCGAGAGTTCGGCCACGTGAACGTTCTGGCCACCGGCGTCGACACCACCGAGCTGGGCCAGCGGGCTGGCATGGTCGGACACCATGGCGATCTTCACTGCTGGCTCCGTTTCGTCGCGGACGACTGGATCGAGTAGCGCAGTAGCCGATCGGGCCGCACCGCGACAGCCCGCCACCTGCGGACATGCCCTGGCCGCCCGCGCCGAAACATCGATCGCGAAAACCCGCGTGCGCCGGGTCGCCGATCACAGCGGACGGTGGCCGGACCTCCGGAGCTCCGCCCGTCGCTCGGCGGACTGCCGACCGGGCGGGTAGGGACGCGGTGCGTAGGGGCGTACGGTCGCCGCTTCGGGGCCGCGGTCGGTGATGGTGGTGGTGAAGACGACGGTCTGGCCGGGAGCGAGGGTTTTGTAACCGCGCATATCGATGGCGCGGAAGTCGACGAACACCGGGCTGGTGCGGTCGTCGGGTTCCAGGTAGCCGAAACCTTTTTCGGTGTTGAACCAGGCGACGGTGCCGTGCCGCCATTCGGTCCCCGTGGCGGGGACGAGGGTGTCGCAGTGCGTGCGAAACGCACGCGATCGGATCGGGGAATGCGTGGGGGTCGTCATGGGAGCGTGGCGCCGGAATTCGGGTCAGTAGGCGAGCGGGTACTCGTCGTCGGGCAGCGGGGTGAGGACGGCTTGGTCGAACCGGTCGACTCGGTCGGCATGGTCGAACGCGTCCCGGATGCGTTCGGCGAGGGGCGTGAGTGCCGTGACGTCGATCCCGGTGTCCTCGCGGCGGTCGACAGGTGACCGCTGTTCGCGGTGATCGGCAGTGCTACCGGCGGGAATCGTCGAGTTGTTCACGGTGGTCCTCCTGGTTCAGGCCGTCGCGGATACGGGAGCCGCGGGCCCGGACGTCGGTGCCGGGCCCGCGTCGGAAGAGAGTGACGTGACGGTTGGATCGGTCCGAGCATCACCTGCCTTTCTCATTCCTCGTATCTCCGGTTGATCTGCCGCGCCCGAAGGTTCGCGCTCGCGCGAATGCGACCCGTGCGCCGGAATCCGGCCACGTGAGGTGACCACTTCCGCGGAAAGGCACAGCGCGGTTGCTCCCTCCAGGCGCAAGTCGGTGGTGGTCGCACCTCCAACTCACCCGTTCTAGCTCACTGGATCGAGATAACCTGTGTCGATCCAGACAGATTTCTTATAGCACTACAGAGAGTGCAACGCAAGTGCTCGCCAGAGGTAACCCGCCCACAACACGACATGACCGTACGAACGGTCCGGATTCGAGGTATCACCGCAGGCCAGAGGGTTGTCAGAGGAATCGTCGCGCCGAGGGCGTGCATGACCGGCCCGAAAGGCTTCCCACACGCTAGATGGCGGGATGAGCACCCTCCTCGCCGGACTGCGAACCCAGGGGCCGATCAGAAGGCGATCCCGAGGCCGGTCCGGAGAAGACGTCCTCCCCCATGGTCAGCGCTGCGTGACGATCGATGCCGACGCCCGGCGCTCGTGCGGATATCCGGCGCTCACCACGGCGCTGCTACACCGATCGCGATCGCGCAGCAGCAACGGGGGGTGATTCCGGCAGAGACGGCCGGGGAGTTTCGTGGAGCGGATGACGGGATTCGAACCCGCGACCCTCACCTTGGCAAGGTGATGCGCTACCAGCTGCGCTACATCCGCACTCGCATCACGGCGTCCGCGATGCGACACAGAACATTAGCGGACACGCTCGGCAAAAAGCCAATCGCCGCTCATGCCGCCCTGACCGCCGCCCGGTTGCGGCGCAGGCCGAGTCCGGCCGCGATCAGGCAGGCCAGGGCGACGACGGCGACGAACCACGGGAACACGGTGCTCAGGCCCCAGGTGGTGGCGGCCCAGCCGGCCAGGATGGTGGGCAGCGCCATCGCCGAGTAGGCCAGCAGGTAGTACGCGGACATCGTCTCGCCGCGCTTGTGCTGCGGCACGACCTCCGACAGGTGCCGCAGCGAACCACCGAAACCGAGTCCGAAGGTCGCCCCGAGCGCGACCCCCGCGGCGAGCACCGCGATCCAGTGGTGCGTGGCCAGTGCGGGCACGGTCAGCAGCAGCGACAGCGCCATGCCGGTGTCACCGAGGATCGCGGCCCACCGGGCGGGCACACCGGTCGCGAACAGTTGCGCGGTGGCGCCCGACAAAGCCGTCGAGGCGACGACGGCGCCGCCGAAGACCAGATTGTGGATGCCGGTCTGCTGGGCGGCCAGCGACGGATACAGCGACAGCAGCACGCCCAGCACCGACCAGGCCGCCATCACGCCGATGGCCGAGAACCAAAAGTCGGCGCGAATCTCCTGCGGCACCGCGGGTTTCGCGATCCGGATGCGTCCGGCCACCCGGGCGGAGTGCGGTTCGCGCAGCGCGAGCACGCCGACGCCGATCGCCAGGCAGACGACGGTGATCACGACATAGGGGGTGCGCAGCGGATGCGGCGCGTACTGCGCCAGCAGCGCCGAGCCCAGGATGGCCACGGCCATCCCCACATTGAACGCGACGCCGCTGAGCTGCCCGGACCGCGCGCCGCGATGCGGGCGCAGATCCAGCAGCGCGGCGGCCCCCGCGACCACGGTCGAGCCGACCGCGACGCCGTGCAGCGCCCGCGCCAGCAACAGCATGGACACACTGTCGGCGAGCACGAACACCACCAACCCGGCGACCATGGTGGCGAACGCGCCGAGCAGCACCGGTTTCCGGCCCACCACGTCGGAAATCCGCCCGGACACCAGCACCGCGCCCAGGGCGGCCACCGCGTAGACGGCGAACACGATGGTCGTGGTGAGTGGCGAGAGATGCCACTGCTTCTCGTAGATGCCGTAGAGCGGCGCGGGCACGCCGGAGACCCCGAGCGCTACGCCACTGGCCGCGAGCACCAAGGCATACGCCCAGCGCTGCGCGGTCTGCTCCTCGACGGGCACCGCCATCGTCGCTGCCATCGGACTCCGATCGGGTAAGTTTGATGACTATCGAACCAGAGTCGACCATACATCCGGTACGACGATCATCAAACCTGGGAGTGATCCAGATCATGACCGATGTCCGTGGCGCGGAGCAGCAGGCGCCCCCCGTGGCCGCGCTCCCCGCGGTGCTCAGCGCGTTACAGGACCCGGTGCGATTGGAGATGGTGCGGCGGCTCGGCAACGCGGGAACGGCGGTCCGCTGCGGCGCGCTCTACGAGGTGATCAACAAATCGACCGCCACTCATCATTTCAAGATCCTGCGCGACGCCGGAATCATCGAGCGCCTGGTCATCGACGGGCACACCTGCCAGCGCCTGCGCATCGACGACCTCGAATCCGCCCTGCCCGGGCTGGTGCCGACGATCATCGCGGCCGCCAACCGCGCTCGGCGGGAATGACGCGGCAGCGCGGATGCGCGCTCAGCAGTTGTCGAAGCGCCACTGCCCGTCGACGAATGTCCAGGTCGCCGGCTTCCGGTCGTCCTCGGCCGCGCGGGCGTCGAAGTTCTCGACCGTGACCGTCCCCGTCGATCCCGACGTGGTCACGGTGACCTTCGACGGCTTGGACTTCAGATCCCTGCCGTCGTAGAGCTGCGCCATCGACGCCACGTAGTCGTCCTGGTTCAACGTGAGCCTGCAACGCGCGGAACGGAACTGGTAGGCGGCGGCGTAATCGTGGGCGGCCAGCGCGTTGGTCATCTTCGTGGCTTCCTCGCGCAGCGCGGCCGCGCTCGGCTCCCCCGCCTTGCTCGCCTCCGCGTCCGTTCCGCCACACCCGGACAGTACGAGGATCGGCATCGAAACCGCGCCCAGCACGCGAAGGGCACGATTCGTTCGGTTCATCTCGACTCCTTGGCAGAGATCGCCGGATCCGACACCCGGACAATCGAGTTCAGCGCCCTCCGGCGGGACCGACGGCCGGGCGGCCGAAACGATATCGCGCCGATGGATTCCCCGCCAAGCCGCGGGCGGCTCGCCCGCGGCGAGGATCAGCTCGGCACCAGCCGCCGTACCGCGGCGGGCAGGTCACGGGTGCGCTTGTAGGGTCCGGCGACCGACGCGGCGAAGGGCCGTGCCAGCAGCGTGCGCGCGATGGCGGATACCTCATCGGTGGTGACGGCGTCGATGCGGGCCAGGGTTTCCGACACGCTGCGGTGATTGCCGTAGCTGAGTTCGCTGCGCCCCAGCCGGTTCATGCGCGAGGCGGAGTCCTCCAAGCCGAGCACCAGCCCGCCGCGCAACGAGCCCTTGGCCCGTGCGCACTCCGCGTCGGTGATGCCGTCGGCGGCAACTTCCTCCAGTACGCCGCCCGCCAGGGTCGCCACCTCGCCCAGGTTCTCCGGCTGACAGCCGATGTAGACCGAGAACGCCCCGGTGTCGGCGAAGGTGTCGACGCTGGAATACACCGAGTAGGCCAGCCCGCGCTCTTCCCGGATGCGCTGGAACAGACGCGAACTCAGCCCACCGCCGACCACCGTGTTCAGCACCGACAACGGCCACCGCCGCTCTCCCTCGTGCCGCCCGAAGGCGCGCACGCCGAAAGCCAGGTGCGCCTGCTCGCTGTCGCGATGACTCCACTGCAGCTGCGGCGCGCCGTTCGGCCGGAACCGGCCCTCGCGCCGCGGCGCGGGCGTCGCCGCCGGATCGAGCCGGTTCTCGAAGGCACGATGCACCAATTCCACGGTGTGCTCGTGCTCCACGTTGCCCGCGACGGCGACCACCATCCGGTCCGGCCGGTAGCGGCGCAGGTGGAACGACCGCAGCTGCGCGGCCCGCATCCCTTCGATGGATTCGATGGAGCCGATCACCGGGCGCCCGATCGGATGGTCGCCGAACAGCGCGGCCAGGAACGAGTCACCGACCAGGTCCTCGGGGTCGTCGTCGCGCATGGCGATCTCCTCGAGCACCACCTGCCGCTCCACATCGACATCCGACGACCGGCACAACCCGTTGAGCACCACATCGGAGACCAGGTCGACGGCCAGGGGCAGATCCTCGTCCAGGACGTGCGCGTAGTAGCAGGTCTGCTCCTTCGCGGTGAACGCGTTGAGCTCGCCGCCGACCGCGTCCATCGCCTCGGCGATGTCCAGGGCCGACCGCGTCGGCGTCGCCTTGAACAGCAGGTGCTCCAGGAAGTGCGCGGCGCCCGCGACGGTCGGGCCCTCGTCGCGCGAACCGACCCCCACCCAGACGCCGATGGACGCCGAGCGGACGCCGGGCAGATACTCGGTGACCACGCGCAATCCGCCGGGCAGGACGGTGCGCCGCACTCCGCTGTCCGCGTCCGCCCGCAGCTCGAGTGACGAACCCCCCCGCCCGGTGTCGAGCAGAGGGGTTGTCGTCTTCTTCTTCGTCACAGGGACAAGTACTACTCGGTCCCGGCCGAGCCCGCATCGTCCGTGTCGTCGCCGGGCTCCTCGGCGTTCTCCTCGACCGGCACGAGCGAGATCTTGCCACGGTTGTCGATGTCGGCGATCTCCACCCGCAGCTTGTCGCCGACGTTCACGACGTCCTCGACCTTGGCCACGCGCTTGCCGTTACCCAGCTTGGAGATGTGCACCAGGCCGTCGCGACCCGGCAGCAGGGAGACGAACGCGCCGAAGGCGGTGGTCTTGACGACCGTGCCCAGGAAGCGCTCGCCGACCTTCGGCAGCTGCGGGTTGGCGATGGCGTTGATCGCGTCGATCGCGGCCTGCGCCGACGGGCCGTCGGTCGCACCGACGAACACGGTGCCGTCGTCCTCGATGGAGATGTTGGCGCCGGTGTCCTCGGTGATCTGGTTGATCACCTTGCCCTTGGGGCCGATCACCTCGCCGATCTTGTCGACCGGGATCTTGATCGCGGTGACGCGCGGCGCGTACGGGCTCATCTCGTCCGGGGTGGCGATGGCCTCGGCCATCACGTCCAGGATCGTGGTGCGCGCGTCGTGGGCCTGGCTCAGCGCACCGGCCAGCACCTGCGAGGGGATGCCGTCCAGCTTGGTGTCCAGCTGCAGCGCGGTGACGAACTCGCGGGTGCCCGCGACCTTGAAGTCCATGTCGCCGAAGGCATCCTCGGCGCCGAGGATGTCGGTCAGCGCGACGTAGCGGACCTCGTCCTCGCCCTTGTCGTTGGTGATGGTGTCCGACACCAGGCCCATCGCGATACCGGCGACCGGCGCCTTCAGCGGCACACCCGCGTTCAGCAGCGACAGGGTGGAGGCACACACCGAGCCCATCGAGGTGGAGCCGTTGGAGCTCAGCGCCTCCGAGACCTGCCGGATGGCGTACGGGAACTCCTCCTGGCTGGGCAGCACCGGGATCAGCGCCCGCTCGGCCAGCGCGCCGTGACCGATCTCGCGGCGCTTGGGCGAACCGACTCGACCGGTCTCGCCGGTGGAGAACGGCGGGAAGTTGTAGTGGTGCATGTAGCGCTTGCTGGTCTCCGGGCCGAGCGAGTCGACCTGCTGGGCCATCTTCACCATGTCCAGGGTGGTGACGCCCATGATCTGGGTCTCGCCCCGCTCGAACAGCGCCGAGCCGTGGGCGCGCGGTACGACCGCGACCTCGGCCGACAGCGCACGGATATCGGCGAGCCCACGACCGTCGATGCGGAAGCCGTCGGACAGGATGCGCTGGCGCACCAGCTTCTTCGTGACCGAGCGGAACGCGGCGCCCAGTTCCTTCTCGCGTCCGGCGAAGTCGTCGCCGAGCCGGTCGAGCACGGCGAGCTTGATCTCGTCGATCTTCTCCTCGCGCTCCTGCTTGCCCGCGATGCCCAGCGCCTCGCTCAGCTCGCGCTTGGCGGTGCCTTCGACGGCCTCGTACACGTCCTGCCCGTACGGCGGGAACAGCGGGAACTCTTCGGTCGGCTTCGACGCCAGCTCGGCGAGGTCCTGCTGCGCGCGACACAGGCGTGCGATGAACGGCTTGGCAGCCTCGAGGCCCTCGGCGACGACGGCCTCGGTCGGCGCCTGCGCGCCGGCCTCGACCAGCTCGATCACCTTGTCGGTGGCCTCGGCCTCGACCATCATGATGGCGACGTCACCGGACTCGACCACGCGGCCCGCGACCACCATGTCGAACACGGCGCCCTCGAGCTGCTCGACGGTCGGGAAGGCCACCCATTGAGACGCAGCCCCGCTCGCGATCAGCGCGACACGCACGCCGCCGACCGGGCCGGAGAACGGCAGGCCCGCGATCTGGGTGGACGCGGACGCGGCGTTGATCGCCACCACGTCGTAGAGGTCGTTGGGGTCCAGGCTCAGCACGGTGACCACGACCTGGATCTCGTTGCGCAGGCCGTCGACGAACGACGGACGCAGCGGCCGGTCGATCAGGCGGCAGGTCAGGATCGCGTCGGTGGAGGGACGGCCCTCACGGCGGAAGAACGATCCGGGGATGCGACCCGCGGCGTACATCCGCTCCTCGACGTCGACCGTCAGCGGGAAGAAGTCGAACTGGTCCTTGGGCTGCTTGCCCGCGGTGGTGGCCGACAGCAGCATGGTCTCGTCGTCCAGGTAGGCGACGACCGAACCGGCGGCCTGCCGGGCGAGGCGTCCGGTCTCGAACCGGATGGTGCGGGTGCCGTAGCTGCCGTTGTCGATCAGCGCGACGGATTCGAATACGCCCGGTTCGACCTCGACGGCCGAGCTCTTGCGTTCAGTTGTTTCGGTCATTCTTCTCTCTCAACCTCTCGTCTTCGCCGGCTCGAGCGCTCGTCGGGCGCGATCCGGCTGTCGTCAGCCGTACCGGGTACGGACGCGCGGCAACCCTCCTGGCTGCGACGCGCACACCCGGCCGAATCCCCTTGGAGACGGCGACGCGGAGGCGGTCATCGATCGAAGCCCGACGGCGCCAACTCGCTGCCGATAGGCCACTACCGAAGACCGACGCCACGCGGGCGGGTGCATACGGCTGTGCAATGTTGTCGTGCGCAGGGGGGCGATCCACCCCTATACACAAATAGCCAACGGAGCGATTGTACGTCTCCCCATCGGCTGAACCAGCGACCGCCTCGGACACCCCCGTGTCGAGCAGCCGGTTACCACTCCCCCCACACCGCATCGAGTCGCCGCTGCCCCGGACACCGATCCCCGTAAGTCGGCACGGGACCCTCGCCTGCACGGGAGCCGGGTCGACGATGCGTGAAACTGCTGCTGATCTACGTGCACTCCCCCACCCGGCGATCAGCGTGACCGCGCTCCGGGTGATCATGGCCGGTAAGCCTCGTCAGCTCACCGGTAGCTCCGGAACTCGGGCTCGAGCGCTCGAGCCATCGCCAGATGAGCGGCGGCACGGGCGCGCAAGCTACCCCCGAAGCGAAACCGAATCGGCCCCACGCCGTCTTTCGAGCGAAGCGAGACCGAGCATTGTCCGTTCGCGGCCCGGCTCGCGTCCGAGCGGCCGCCGCGTCCGCGACGCAGTCGCCAGCGGCGGTCGCTCGGACACGAGCCATAACAAAAACTACCGCCTGAGCCCGAGCCGCTCGATCAGCGAACGGTAGCGGTTGATGTCGTTGTCCTGCAGGTACTTCGACAGCCGCTTGCGACGACCGATCAGCGCCATCAGACCGTGGCGGGTGTGGTGGTCGTGCTTGTGCTTCTTCAGGTGCTCGGTGATGTCGGCGATCCGCTTGGACAGCAGCGCGATCTGCGCCTCCGGCGAACCGGTGTCCTTCTCGTGCAGGCCGTACTCGGCGAGAATCGCCGACTTCTGCTCGGTGGTCAGCGCCATGGGGCATCCACTCCTGTTTCTCAGTTCCGCGCTCGAATGTCCGGCTACCCGGGTGCGGGTGCCACCGCGGACCGCAGCAAACCCGAGGGACCACCCTACCCGACCGGGCTCTTCCTGCTGAAATCGCAGGTCGATCGGCTCGGCTCGCGGCGCCGGGCGTGTGACGCAAGGAAGCGCCCGCATTACCTTCCGGGTAATCGACTCACCGCACATCGGCTGCGAATCTTTCTCTCGTACCGCCGAATACGAGGAGACAACGATGCCCTACCTGGAGACGACCGACGGCACCCGCCTGGCCTACGAAGACTACGGAACCGGAGCGCCGATCCTGTTTCTGGCCGGGTGGGCGCTCAACACGGAGATGTGGGAGTACCAGGTCCCGTTCTTCGTCGAGCAGGGCTACCGCTGCGTGCTGTTGGATCGGCGCGGACACGGCCGTTCCGACCGTCCGTCCACCGGATACGACCTGGACACCCGCGCCGACGACGTGGCCGAGCTGATCGAACGACTGGACCTGCGCGAGCTGACCCTGGTCGCGCACTCCGCGGGCGGCGCGGAGGTCGCCCGCTATCTGGCCAGGCACGGCACCGAGCGGGTGGGGCGTATCGCGCTGCTGGCCACCACGCTGCCGTTCCTGCGGCAGACCGAGGACAACCCCGAGGGCCTTCCGGACGAGCTGAGCCAGGCGTCGATCGCGCAGTGGCGCACCGACCGGCCCAAGTGGTTCGCCGATCGCGCCCAGGGATATTTCGCCACCCACCTCGGCAACGACGTGTCCCCCGCGCTGATCGAGCACGAGACCCGGCGCTGCCAGTCCGCGTCACCGTGGTCCACCATCGCGGTCTGGGAGTCGACCTTCTCGTCCGACCACCGCGAGACCCTGCGGAATCTGCCGATTCCCGCGCTGGTCGTGCACGGAGTGCCGGATCAGTCCATTCCGATCGACGCCAGCAGCAGGCGCACCGCGAAACTCATCCCCGACTGTGTCTACAAGGAGTACCCGACCGCAGGCCACGGGCTGTACATGACGCACGCCGACCAGCTCAACCAGGACCTGCTCGACTTCATGAGGGCTTGACGCTCACCCGGCGTCGACGGCGGTGAGGATCTTGCGCGCGGTCTCCACGTCGCGGCCCATGCACTCGATGAGTTCGTCCACGGACTCGAACTTGCGCTGGCCCCGGAGGTGTTCGACGAAGTCGACCGCGACGTGCTGACCGTACAGATCGGCCTCGCCGTCGAGCACGTACGCCTCGACCGTGCGGGCGCGGCCGGAGAAGGTCGGGTTGGTGCCCACCGAGATGGCGGCCATGGCTCGCTCACCCGGGGTGACGGTACCGATGGTGGGGCCGGGGCCGAGCACGGTGAACCATCCCGCGTACACGCCGTCGGCCGGAATCGCGGCGTGCATCGGCGGAGCGACGTTCGCGGTCGGGAAGCCGAGCTGCTTGCCGCGGCCGTCACCGTGCACGACGACGCCTTCGACCCGGTGCGGACGCCCCAGCGCCTCGGCCGCGGCAGCCATGTCGCCCGCGTCGACGCACGCGCGGATGTAGGTGGAGGAAAAGGTCACGGCGTGTTCGGCGAGCAGTGTCACGCCGTCGACCTCGAAACCGAATCGCTTGCCGAGTTCGCGCATGGTCTCGACCGTGCCCGCGGCCTTCTTGCCGAAGGTGAAGTTGTCGCCGACCACCACCTCGACCACGTGCAACCGCTCCACGAGCAGGTCGTGGACGTACCGCGCGGGCGTCAGCTTCATGAATTCGTGGGTGAAGGGCATCACGCAGAACACGTCGACGCCCAGTTCCTCGGCCAGTTCGGCACGGCGGGTCAGCGTGGTCAGCTGCGCGGGGTGCGAGCCGGGGCGGACCACTTCCATCGGGTGCGGGTCGAAGGTCATCAGCACCGCGGGCACGCCGCGCGCGGCGGCGGACTTCACGGCCCGGCTGATCAACTGCGCGTGGCCGCGGTGCACACCGTCGAACACACCGATCGTGAGGACACAGCGCCCCCAGTCCGCGGGCACCTCGTCGAGACTTCGCCATCTCTGCACAGTGCGCAGCCTACGCAAATCAGGTAGCGAACAGTATTCGGGCGTGCTGATCTCACACAACACTTCCGCGCGCGGGGAGGCGGCGAGCAGGGCCGGATCGGCGCACCGGCGTCGTCCCGCCCGGCCCGGCGTCGCGCGACCCGTCCGGAGCGGACGCCGGCCCCGTCGGCCGGCCGCGCCGGTCCGGCCGAGCGGCGGGAGATCACGGCGCTGCCGTACTCCTCCTCGGGGAGTTAACCGCCGAGTGGCCGCGGCCGCAGCACGACGCGCGTTTCCGTGCGCAAGCGTCGGGGTTCACGACATCGCCGACGAAACTTCGCGCACCGGAAACGTGCCGGACGGATTCGTGAAAGTGCCGATACACCGGAGGTTTTCCGCGCTCCCACAAGCTCGTCTCTCGCCAGCAGCGGGAATGGTCTAGCGTCCAATTCGATCGGCGAGAAAAGTGTCCGGAGTACCCATGAAAAGTGCAGTCAAGCATGTGCGTGTGATCAAACCGTCCGACGCGGCGGAGACTTTCGGACGACAACGACAACGCCTCACCCCCTGTGTCACCACCGAAACCTGCGGTGCGACCGGCATTTCGGCCGGGATGGTCACCATGCCCCCCGGCGCCATGTCGAAAGCGCATTATCACGCGCACAGCGAGATCGTCGTCGTCTGCCTGCGCGGCCGGGCGGTCACGCTCATCGGCCCGCGACTGACTCCGTATTTCCACGGCCCCGGCGAGTTCATCTACATCCCCGACGGCGTCGTGCACGTGGCGGTGAACCTCGACGAGGCCGAGGACTTGCTCGCGGTGGAAATGCGGACCGATCCCCTGTTCAACGAGGACGTGGTGCTGACGCCGGAATACGACACCGACGTGGCCGAAACCGTTGCCCGCCTGCGCGGCCAACAGCCGATCGGCTCCTGAGATGGCCCTCTCGAAGCGCAGCCGCGGCGCGGCCGCGGTGACCAGCGGGCCGATCGACGACATCTTCGCGGCGCTGGCAGGCCGCCCCGACGTCGTCTCGTTCGCCGTCGGAGCCCCCGATCCTGCCCTGTTGCCCGCCGAACTCGTCGCGACGCTGTCGCAAGCCGTCATCGGCAGATACGGCGGCGCCGTACTCCAGTACGGGATGACCCAGGGATTCTCCCCGCTCCTGGCCGAGGCCCGGAATCTGTTGCGCACCCGCGATATTCGATGTTCGACCGATAACTTGCACATCTCGACGGGTGGATCCGGCGCATTGCACAACGTGTGTTTGGCGCTGCTGGACCCGCACGACGTGGTTCTGGTGGAAACTCCGACCTACGGCCCGGCGGTCAAAGAATTCCGCAGCCACGCGGCCACCGTCGTCGCGGTGCCGTCCGACGATTTCGGCATGGTGCCCGAAGCACTGGAGGAGGCCCTGGTCCGATATGACGTCGCATTCGTGTACCTGCTCCCGACGTTCCAGAATCCGACCGGGCGGACGATGCCCGTCGAGCGGCGCGAACGAATTGCCGAGATCGTCGCCCGCCACGGCACGCTGATTGTCGAGGACGACGTCTACACCGACCTGCGCTACCGCGGAGTGCCACCGCCCGCCCTGGCGTCTTTCGCGCCGGACAACTCGATCTACATCACGTCGCTGTCCAAAACTCTCGCTCCGGCGATCCGTGTCGGTATCACCGTCATGCCCGCGGATCTGCTGAAAACCGTGCTCGCCTTGAAACAGGGCATCGATATGCAGACCTCGACCTACTGCCAGGCGATTGCCGCCGAGTTCCTGGGCAGCTCGGCCGGAGCCGAGCACCTGGCCGAGGTCGTGGACGCGTATTCGGCCAAACTGGACATCTTGGGAGCCGCCGTGCAACGGCATCTCCCGGCCGGTTTCCGCTGGGTCGTACCCGACGGCGGGATGTTCCTGTGGGTCGAGGGCCCGCCCGGTTTCGATGCCGACGCGCTGTTGGAGGAGGCGCTGCGCCGCGGCGTCGCCTTCCTGCCGGGAAGCGTCTGCTACGCCGAGGACGTCGCCGACCACCGCAACACGATGCGGCTGAGCTTCGCGAACGTGCCGCGCGAGGACATCGACCGTGGCGTCGCGCTGCTGGCGGCGGTCTGCGCGGGTGCGGCATGAGCGAGCGCCACCCCGTACTGGGCACCTGGGAGGTCATCGCCGACGGCGCTCCGTTCGGCTACCACGTGATGCAGTTCCACCCGGGCGGCACGATGCTGCAATCGAATCCCGACCACGGCAACCGCGCCACCAGTGACAGCAACGGCATGGGCACCTGGCGATCCGACGGCGACCGGGTCACCGGCGCGTTCGTGGAGTTCACCGTCGATCGCGCGGATCCCACCGTCGTGCGCAAAGGGATCGTCGCCTTCGACCTGGAAGTGACCGGCGACCGGTTCACCGGCTCCGCTACGGCGACCTTCTACGAGCTGTCCGGTGCACCGGTCCACGCCCCGGCCACGGCGCGCTTGAGCGGTAGACGGTTCGACGGCTCGGCCGCACATCGCGCCGCGCTGAACCGCTCCGCGACCGCGTGACGACGTCGAGGTCACGGCCCGAACGGCCCCGCGTACCGAGCGGACGCCGACCCGTCCACTCGCGGATCAACGACGAATCGCGATTCGTTTGCGATGCCCCAACGGCGGGTCGCAGGATGTGTGTATCGGCACGCTAGTGCCTAAGCTCGGGTGTGTGCCCGGTAAACGAGATATCGCCACTCGCCGCGAGTTGGCCGACGCCCCGGTGCCGGGCGATCCGCACGGCGGTACCGCGACGATCGCGCCTGTGCTCTCGTCGGTCGCCCAGGACTACCTGAAGGTCATCTGGACCGCGCAGGAGTGGTCGCAGGAGAAGGTGACCACCAAACTGCTCGCCGAGCGGATCGGCGTGTCGGCCTCCACCGTCTCCGAAGCGGTGCGAAAGCTCGCCGACCAGGGATTGGTCGAGCACGCCCGCTACGGGGCGATCACCCTCACGCCCGAGGGCCGCCGCGCCGCCATCGCGATGGTGCGCAGGCACCGGCTCATCGAGACATTCCTGGTGAACGAGCTCGGCTACGGCTGGGACGAGGTGCACGACGAGGCGGAGGTGCTCGAGCACGCGGTCTCCGAGTTGCTGATGGCGCGCATCGACGCGAAACTCGGCTACCCCGATCGCGACCCGCACGGCGACCCGATCCCCTCGGTGGACGGCGCGGTGCCCACCCCACCCGCGCGTCAGCTCAGCGACTTCCATGCCGGTGAGCACGGCCGGGTCGCCCGCATCTCGGATGCCGATCCCGACATGCTGCGCTACTTCGACTCCGTCGGCATCGCCTTGGACACCGTCATCACCGTGGTCGAACGCCGCGACTTCGCGGGGACCATCGCCATCCGCATCGGCGCCACCGAGTCCGCAACCGATCTCGGGCGCCCGGCCGCCGATGCCATCTGGCTCACCGCCTGAGCCGCTGATCCGCTCGGTCGTTCGAGCGGACCGGTCAGCCGAATCGGAACGCTTCGAACCGCCGCAGATGCCGGGTGCAGCGTCGGCACGAATCTCCCGGCCCGGGCCCACTCGATCCGACACCCGTCGCCCGCGCCGAGGTCGACCTCACCTCGGCCCACACCGGCGCCACCATCCGGGTCGCGGTCGACGAAACGGCGATGGAGCGTCGAGAGGAATCTCCGCGATCCGTCAGCCGAGTTCCGCCGCGGCGGGGCGGGCCAACTCGGCCGCGCGGGCGGCGATGGCGTCGCCGAGTTCGTCGGTGGTGCCCGTGCCGCCGAGATCCGGGGTGCGGACCGCACCTGCGGCGAGCACGTCGCAGACGGCTCGGTCGATCGCGGCGGCCGCCGCGGACTCGCCGAGATGGTCGAGCATCATCGCGCCTGCCAGGATCTGCGCGACCGGATTCGCGATGCCCTGACCGGCGATGTCGGGGGCGCTGCCGTGCACGGCCTCGAACATCGAGGGGCCGGTGCGCTCGGGATTGATATTGCCCGACGGCGCCAGACCGAGCCCGCCGGTGACGGCGGCGGCGAGATCGGAGAGGATGTCGCCGAACAGATTCGAACCCACGATCACGTCGAGCCGGTCCGGGTGCAGCACGAGTTCGGCGGCGAGCGCGTCGACGTGCATCTGCCGCGTCGTGACCTGCGGATAGTCGGCCGCGATGCGTTCGAAGACACTGTCCCAGTACGGCATCGAGTGGATGATCCCGTTCGATTTGGTCGCCGAGCACAACCGCCCGGACCGTTCGGCGGCCCGCTCGAACCCGTAGCGGATGATCCGCTCGCACCCCGTGCGGGTGAACACCGACTCCTGGAGCACGAATTCGTCGGGGCGGCCCTCGTTGTGGATGCCGCCGATCCTGGAGTACTCGCCCTCGGAGTTCTCTCGCACGATCAGGATGTCCAAATCCTCGGCGGTCCGGTCGCGCAGCGCCGAGTCCGTGCCGGGTAGCAGGCGCACCGGGCGCAGGTTGACGTACTGACCGAAGGCACGGCGCAGCGGGATCAGTAGCCCCCACAGCGAAACATGATCGGGCACACCGGGAAATCCGACGGCGCCGAGCAGGATCGCGTCGAAGTCCGCGAGGCGTTCCGCGCCGTCGGGCGGCATCATCGCCCCCGTGCGCAGGTAGTTCTCACAGGACCAGTCGAATTCGGTCCATTCCACGCCGGGCAGCACGGCGTCGAGCACGCGCACCGCCGCCGCGGTGACGTCGACTCCGATCCCGTCACCCGGGATGGTGGCGATGCGGTACTCCCTCACTGGCACTCCTTCACAGTCGCACTCCGATGTACTTGGTCTCCAGGAATTCGTCGATCCCGGTGAGCCCGCCCTCGCGGCCCAGCCCGGACTCCTTGACACCGCCGAACGGTGCGGCCGGGTTCGACACCACGCCCTGGTTGAGTCCCACCATGCCGGTCTCCAGCGCCTCGCACACCCGCAATCCGCGCCGGAGGTTCTCCGTGAATACGTAGCTCACCAGCCCGTATGGGGTGTCGTTGGCCCGGCTCACCGCTTCGTCTTCGGTGTCGAAGACGCCGATCGCGGCGACCGGCCCGAAGATCTCGGTGTGGCACAGCTCGGCGTCGTCGGGGACGTCGACCAGGACGGTCGCGGGATAGAACGTGCCCGGCCCGGCCTGCGCGGTCCCGCCGGTGAGCACCGTGGCGCCGCGGGCGCGGGCGTCATCGACCAAGCGCTGCACCTTCGTCACGGCCTCGCCGTCGATCAGCGGTCCGACCACGACGCCCGGTTCGGTGCCCCGGCCCATCGGCAGGGCGGCCATCCGGTCGGCGAGCTTGCGTGCGAACTCCGCGGCGACGCCACGCTGGACGAGGATGCGGTTGGCGGCGGTGCACGCCTGGCCGATATTGCGCATCTTCGCCGCCAAGGCGCCCTCGATCGCCTCGTCCAGGTCGGCGTCGTCGAACACCAGCAGCGGCGCGTTGCCGCCGAGCTCCATCGAGGTGCGCATCACCGTCTGCGCGCACTGCGCGAGCAACTGCTTGCCGACCGCCGTCGAGCCCGTGAACGACAGCTTGCGGGAACGGTCGTCCAGGATCAGCGGCGTCATCACCGCGGCGGGGTCGGCCGTCGTGATGACGTTGACCACCCCGGCGGGCAGCCCGGCGCCCGCCATCACCTCGGCCAGCGCCAGCATCGAAAGAGGCGTCTGCTCCGCCGGTTTCACCACGCAGGTGCACCCGGCGGCGAGCGCGGGCGCGATCTTGCGCGCCCCCATGGCAACCGGGAAGTTCCAAGGCGTGATGAGCAAGCTCGGGCCGACCGGCTGGCGGGCCACCAGGAAACGGGAGCCGCCGGTCGGCGCGGGCATGTACCCGCCGTCCAAGCGCACGGCTTCCTCGGCGAACCAGCGGAAGAACTCCGCGGCGTAGGCGATCTCGCCGCGCGCCTCGGCCAGCGGCTTGCCCATCTCCAACGTCGCGATCAGCCCGAGCCGATCGGTCTCGGCCAGCAGCGCGCGATGCACGCGCATCAGCAGATCGCTGCGCTCCCGTGGCGGCGTGGCCGCCCAGCCCGGTTGCGCTGCGCATGCCGCGTCCAGCGCGGCGAGACCGTCGGCCGGGTCCGCGTCGGATACCGCGCACAGCGGTGCACCGGTCGACGGATCGAGAACCGGCAGGGTCCGTGCGGTCGCACGCCACAGCCCGTCGATGAACAGGCCGCGCGGCACCGTATCGATCGCGGCGCGCTCGGCTGCGCTGAGAGCGCTTTCGGTGAGCATTGTCGGTGGCTCCTTTCGACACCGCGCAGCGTTCGGCCATTGCTGCGACCCGTGCCGCCATGTTATGCATATTGTCGACAATCCGACAATAGACAATCCCGCATTCATCCCCGCTCCGGGAGGCGAACCACCATGACCGAGCTCTCGCCCATCCTGAAACAGGCCACTCCGGTGACCGTCGACCACGGCGCGGGGTG
This sequence comes from Nocardia abscessus, assembly GCF_015477775.1. Taxonomy (GTDB): domain Bacteria; phylum Actinomycetota; class Actinomycetes; order Mycobacteriales; family Mycobacteriaceae; genus Nocardia; species Nocardia abscessus_A. Next base: position 597,774 of record NZ_JADLQO010000002.1, read on the forward strand.
CTATCTCTATGGCACCGACGGCCGGAGGTATCTGGACTTCACCGCCGGTATCGGCGTCACCAGCACCGGTCACTGCCACCCGCACGTGGTCGCGGCGGCGCAGGCGCAGGTCGCGACGCTGATCCACGGCCAGTACACGACCGTGCTGCACCGGCCGCTGCTGGAACTGACCGAACGGCTCGGCGCGGTGCTGCCCGAGGGGCTGGACGCGCTGTTCTTCGCCAACTCCGGCAGCGAGGCGGTCGAGGCCGCGCTGCGGCTGGTCCGCCAGGCCACCGGACGGCCGAACGTCGTCGTCTTCCACGGCGGCTTCCACGGCCGCACCGTGGCCGCCGCCACCATGACGACCTCCGGCACCCGGTTCTCCGCCGGGTTCAGCCCGCTGATGTCGGGCGTGCACGTCGCACCGTTCCCCACCGCGTACCGGTACGGCTGGAGCGAATCGGAGGCCACCGCCTTCGCGCTGCGCGAACTCGACTACCTGTTCGCCACGCTCACCTCACCCGCCGAGACCGCCGCGTTCATCGTGGAGCCGGTGCTCGGGGAGGGCGGCTACGTCCCGGGCAACACCGAGTTCTTCCGCGGCTTGCGCGAACGCGCGGACCGGCACGGCATCCTGCTGGTCTTCGACGAGATCCAGACCGGCTTCGGGCGCACCGGAAAGTTCTTCGGGCATCAGCACTTCGACGTCCGGCCCGACGTGATCACCATCGCGAAGGGCCTGGCCAGCGGGTTCCCGCTGTCGGGCATCGCGGCCTCGCGCGAGCTGATGTCGCGGGCGTGGCCCGGCTCCCAAGGCGGCACCTACGGCGGCAACGCGGTGGCGTGCGCGGCGGCCATCGCGACGCTCGACGTCATCGAATCCGAAGGGCTGGTGGACAACGCGGCTGCCCGCGGCGCACAGCTGCTGCGCGGTCTGCGCGACAGTGCCGTCAAGGCGATCGGTGATGTCCGCGGCCTCGGTCTGCTCGCGGGCGCCGAGTTCACCACGGCCACCGGCGAACCCGATCCGGCCACCGCCGCTGCCGCCCAGCGCGCCGCGGTGGACAAGGGACTGCTGCTGCTGACCTGCGGCGCGCACATGAACGTGGTCCGGATGATTCCACCGCTGATCGTTACAGATACTCAGATCGAGGACGCTCTGGCGATCTGGTCCGAGGTGCTCGCCGAGCTGTAGTGCTCGCGAACACCATCCGTCCGCCCGTCGGCCCGTCCGGCGGCACCGATCAGGAAGCAGCACCGTATGGCCCGCTACATCACCATCACGCTCACCAAAGCCGCCGTCACCTGCCGCGCCCGTCTGCTGGACGAGGAGGCGCCGCGCACCTGCGCGGCGGTGTGGAACGCCCTGCCCCAAGAAGGCGACGCCTTCCACGCCAAGTACGCCCGCAACGAGGTGTACACCCTGCTCCCCCGGATCGGTGCGGCACCGCACCGGGAGAATCCGACGGTCACCCCGATCCCCGGCGACGTCTGCCTGTTCGATTTCGAGCCGTGGGAGATCGGCAACCCGGCCTACGGCTACGAGCCCGGCTCCGCGGCCGAGCACGAGCGCGGCGCCACCGATCTGGCGCTGTTCTACGGCCGCAACAATCTGCTGATCAACGGCGACCTCGGCTGGGTACCGGGCAATGTCTTCGCCACGATCGAAGAAGGGCTCGCCGAGATAGCCGCGGCGTGCAACACGCTGTGGCTGCACGGCGTGCAGGGTGAGACACTCGCCTTCGCCCGCGCCTGAAGCCCGGCGAACGACCGATGGCCCCGTGGTAACCCGCGGGGCCATCGGCGTTCAGGAGGCCAGCACGAATTCGGCGTAGCGCGCCACCGCCAGCACCAGCTCGTCCGAGTGGCGCGGGCCGACGATCTGCAGTCCGACCGGCAGGCCCGCCCGGGTCGTACCGGCCGGGATGCTGATCGCGGGCTGCTGAGTGAGATTGAACGGGTAGGTGAACGGGGTCCACTCCGGCCAGCTGCGCAGGCCGCTGCCCGGTGGCACGTCGTGGCCCGCCTCGAACGCGGGAATCGGCACCGTCGGGGTGATCAGCACGTCGTAGTCGGTGTGGAAGGCGCCCATGGTGATGCCGATCTGCGCCGCCACGTTGCGCGCGCCGAGATAGTCGACGGCCGTGACGGTTTCACCGCGCTCCCATACCGTGCGTAGCCCGGGGTCCACCCGGTCGCGCGTGCCCTCCGGGAAGCCGGACAGCATGGTGGCCGCGCCGGCCGCCCAGAGCAGTTCGAACGCCTCGCGCGGATCGCCGAAGCCCGGATCCGCGACACCGACCCGGAGTTCGGCCTCGGCAAGGCGAGCCACCGCCGCCTCCACGATCGCGGCGACTTCGGGGTCGACCGCGACGTAGCCCAGCGTCGGCGAGTACGCCACCCGCAATCCGCGGACGTCGCGCTGCATTTCGGCACGGAACACGGTGAGGGTGGGGGCCAGCGAGGTCGGGTCGCGCGGATCCGGCAGCGACAGGATGTCCATCAGCAGCGCCGCGTCCTCGACGGTGCGCGTCATCGGCCCCGCGTGCGCCAGCGGGCCGAACGGACTGGCCGGGAACAGCGGAATCCGGCCATAGGTGGGCTTGAACCCCACGATGCCGCAGAAAGCGGCCGGGATGCGCACGCTGCCACCGCCGTCGGTGCCCACCGACACCGGGCCCATGCCACCGGCCACGGCCGCCGCGCTGCCGCCGGAGGATCCGCCCGCGGTGGTGGACGGGTCGGCCGGGTTGCGGGTGACACCGGCCAGCGGACTGTCGGTGACCGCCTTCCACGCGATCTCCGGGGTGGTGGTCTTGCCGAGGAACACCATGCCGTCCTCGCGCAGCCGGGCCGCCACGGGGCTGTCCACCGGCCACGGTCCGGCCGGATCGATCGAGGTGGAGCCACGCCGGGTGGGCCAGCCTTCGGTCAGGAAGACGTCCTTGATCGAGATCGGCACACCGTCGAGCAGGCCGCGGGCGTGGCCGGACTGCCAGCGCGCCTCGGAATCCTTCGCCTGCACCAGGGCGCGATCGGGGTCGACGAGACAGAAGGCGTTGAGCGCGCCGTCGCGGTCGGCGATCGCGCGCAGGATCGCCTCGGTCGCCTCGACGGGCGACAAGGTGCCCGCAGCGTAGGCCGAGACCAGCTCGACCGCGCTCATAGCGGTCGGGTCGGTGGGATGGTTCCTGTCGGGGTAGCTCATGGATGGGCTCCTTCAGCCGGGCACGTATCCCAGCCTTTTGTCGACCACGTTGTCCAGCGGACGTCCGGCGATCCAGTTGTCGAAATTCTCGGTGAACGCATTGACGATCTCGGTGCGCCATCCGATGAAGTCACCGGAGTTGTGCGGAGTGATCCGGACATTGGGCAGTTCCCACAGGGGGTGATCGGCGGGGAGCGGCTCGGGGTCCACCACATCGAGCGCCGCCGCGGCGATCGATCCGGTGCGCAGCGCGGCGACGAGATCGTCGGTCACAACGAGTTCCCCACGGCCGACGTTGACAAACCTCGCGTGCGGCTTCATCGCGGCGAAGGCCGCGGCATCGAACATGTTCCTGGTCTGCTCGGTGAGTGGCGCGATCGCGACGACGTAGTCGGCCCTGGCCAGTTCGGCGTGCAGATCGGTGACCACCTCGCCGAAATCCGGATCCGAGGCACGCTCCCGCCTGCCCACCGCGCGCACGCTCATCCCGACCGCGCGCAGCAACCGGGCGATGTGGCGGCCGATCGAACCGGTGCCGACGATCAGCGCCGTCGCCCCCGCGACCCGTTCGGATTCCCGGTGCCGCCACTCGTGCCGCTGCTGTAGCAGTAGCGAGCCGGACAGGTCCTTGGCGAAACCGAGGATCTGACCGAGCACGTATTCGGCGATCGCGGCGTCGAAGACGCCCCGGGTGTTGGTCACGACCACGTCACTCGCCCGCAGCTCGGGAAACATCGCGGGGTCGACACCCGTCGACCCCATGTGCACCCACCGCAAGCGGTCGGCGGCGTGCCACGCGCCGGGTAACGCCCGCGTACGGAAGTCGTAGACGAACAAGATTTCCGCCCCGCCCAGGGCGTCGGCCAAACCGGGTTCCTCGGTGTACCGGAGGGTGGCACGGTCCGCTACCCGGTCCATGCGCTCGGCGTCGGGCACACTGTCACTGTGCAGGACGGCGACGATCGGGCCCTGTTCCACATTGACACACTAAGATCACATCGTATGATTGTCAACAATCCGATCGTGTTCGGAGGTCGTCCCGGCTGAGCGCGAGAGGGGCCGTAGTGGATCTGAGCTTTCCCGACCTCGAGGGGCCCGTTGCACAACGGGGTATCGGGATCATCGCACCGTTCGATCTCGCACTCGAACGAGAGCTCTGGCGCTGGGCGCCGCTGGAGGTGAGCCTGCACCTGGCGCGCACACCCTACGAGCCGGTCCCGGTGTCGCTGGAGATGGCCGAGCTGGTCTCGGACGCCGCGCACCTCACCGCGGCCACCCGCAACGTGCTGCACGTGGAGCCGGAAGTGGTGGCCTACCTGTGCACGTCGGGCAGCTTCATCAAGGGTCTCAGCTACGAGAAGTCGCTGCGGGACACCATCTGCCAGGCCGGAGCGCAGGACGCGGTCACCACCTCGGGCGCCCTGCTGGAGGCGATCCGCCACCTGAACCTCACGCGGGTCTCGGTGCTCACCCCCTATGACGAGATCCTCACCCACCGGCTGCACGAGTTCCTCGCCGAAGCCGGATGCTCGGTGGTGCGCTCCGACCACCTCGGGCTCGGCGGCGGCATCTGGAAGGTCAGTTATCGCACGATCGCCGAACGCATCCTCGCCGCCGACGATCCCGAAGCCCAGGCCGTCTTCGTCAGCTGTACCAACCTGCCGACCTACGACGTGATCGAGCCGCTGGAGAACGCACTCGGCAAACCGGTGCTCACCGCCAACCAGCTCACCATGTGGGCCTGCCTCGGCCGGATGAAGCTGCCGATGATGGGCCCGGGCAAGTGGCTACTCAACGTTTTCTGAAGGAAGAACATCGCATGCACGCACCCACCGTCGGTTTCATCTACCCCGATCACGCGGCGGAGGACGACTACCCGCTCGCGGCGGCGACGCTCGGCGCGCACCTTCCGGTGGCCCACATCTACGGCACCGATCTGCACGCCGTCCCCGAACTGCTCGAGCTGGGCAGTCCGGCGAAATTGCGCCTCGGCGCTTCGCTGCTGGCCCGGCACCGCCCCGACGCGATCGTCTGGGCTTGCACCTCCGGCAGTTTCGTCTACGGACCCGCGGGCGCCCGCGAGCAGGTGCGAGCGCTGTCCGAGGTCGCCGGTGTGCCCGCGACCAGCACCAGCATCGCGTTCGCCGATGCCGTGCACGCGCTGGGGCTGCGCACCGTCGCCGTCGCCGCGAGCTATCCCGACGAGGTCGCGCGACTGTTCGTGGACTTCCTGGCCGACGCGGACATCGAGGTCGTCTCCATGTCCAGCGCGGGCATCGATACCGCCGCGGAGGTCGGCACCCTCACCGCGAGCCAGGTGCTGCGGCTGGCCGCGGACAACGACCACCCCGGCGCGCAGGCGCTGCTCATCCCCGACACCGCGATGCACACCCTGGCGGTGCTGCCGGAGCTGGAAGCTACGCTGGGCAAACCGGTGCTGACGGCCAATCAGGTGACGATCTGGGCAGGCTTGCGGCTGGCCGGCGCCGAGCCGGTCGTACCCGGGCTCGGCACCTTGTTCGCGGAAAGGCAGACCGATGTCCGTCGTTGATTTCGAGCCGGTGAACCGGCAGTCGACCGCGGAGATGATCGCCGATCGACTCCGCGAAGCGATCATGCGCGGCAGTCTGGCGCCTGGGTCCCAGCTGGGCGAAGCCGACCTCGCCGCGCGGTTCGCGGTCTCGCGCGGGCCCGTACGCGAGGCGATGCAGCGCTTGGTGTCCGAAGGCTTGCTGCACAGCATCCGGCACCGCGGCATCTTCGTCATCGAACTGAGCCTCGACGACGTCGTCGACATCTACCGGGCGAGGACGGCGCTGGAGGGCGGCGCGCTGGAGCTGATCCTGGACGGTCGCCGCCCGATCGCCTACGAGGCGCTCGGGCCCAGCGTCGAGGAGATGGTCGCCTGCGCCGCACGCGGTGACGCGGTGGGTGTCTCGGACGCCGACCAAGCCTTCCACGAGGCGCTGGTGGAGAGCTCGGCCAGCCCGCGCCTGGTCCGCGCGGCACGCACCCTGCTGATCGAGACGCGGATGTGCCTCGGCGCCTTGCAGACCACCTACCCGGACCTGCGGGAGCAGGCCGACGAACACGTCGACCTGCGCGAAGCGATCGCCACCGCCGAGCCCGCGCGCGCCCGCGCCCTGCTCGTCGAGCACATGGACGACGCCGTGGAACGACTCCGCCGCCAACTCGGCTCCTGAACGCGCGGCCGCGGCGCTACCGGGAGAGGAACTCCAGCAGCGCGCGGAATTCCGGCAGCGAGAGATAGCCGTCGCCGTCACGGTCGGCGGCGGCCAGCAAGGCGTCGGCCGGTTCGTCGATCCGGCCCGCGCCGCAGTGCCGGATGAGCGATTCGAGTTCCTCGACCGAGATGCGGCCGTCGCCGTTGACGTCGAAGACCTTGAACGCGGCGTCGGCGTCGGTCACCTCGATGCGTCCGCCCACCAGCGCCGCGTCGAATTCGGCGCGGGAGACCAGGAAGTCGCCGTTGGTGTCGGCGGCCGCGACGAGCCGTTCCACCGCCGCGTCGTCGACCTCCAGACCGAGCGCCCGGATGCCCGCCGTGATGTCCTCCACCGAAACGAGCCCGTCGCCGTCGCGGTCCCACAGTCCGAACGTGTCCACCGGTCCATCACTCATGCCCGCTACCTTCGCCGCCACTATCGACCACGGCCGCCGGCGAACCGCGCAGGCGACCACTCCACACTGTACGGATTCCGTTGGGGGCGTGAGATGCTCAGGCCGCGCACCGGGACCACTCAGTGCAGCGCACAGCAACAGCCGCTCGGAGGCGCCGCGACAGTCGCGAGCCGCGCACTTCGACTACTTCGAGGCCAACGCCAACAGCGTGCTCGCGGCCAACAGCGTGCTGGCCGCCGACCCCACGATCCAGGAGATCATCGCGGGCCGAGCTCGGCGAATTGCGTGAGCGCGCGCTCGACGCGCTGAAGCTGGAGGGGCGGCTTCGCGCGACGGTCTCGGCGATCCTGATGAGCTGGCTGGCCTTCGTCCGGGTGCTCACCGTCGACTGGCTGGAGCACGACACGCTGACCCGGGCACAGATGCGCGAGACTCCGCTCGGAGCTCTGCTCGGAGCCGTGCGGCCGGTCATCGACATCGATGACGTGAGCCGAGCGCCGAATCGGTGACGCCGACGACCGAAAGCCCCCCTACAGATTCGCCGGACGCACGACCATCACCGATGCCGCTCGCTTTCCGCTTTCCCGCAGCAGCGCGATCGCACGGCCCTCCGGATCGATGGCGGCGTAGACGTCCGGTATCCCGACCGGGTCGAGCCAGCGTCCGTTGCGCAGATCATCGGCCTGCTCGGCGTCGATGTCGCGGTGCGGGAAGGCGGTGCGCACAGCCTGGTCCATGTCGAGGCTCAGGGGTGGCGCGCCCGATTCCGCGGCGGCGGCCAGCTCGTCCAGGGTGCGCGCGTGCTCGAGGGTGAAGGGACCGACCCTGGTGCGACGCAAGGCGGTCAGGTGGCCGCCGACGCCGAGCGCGGCGCCCAGGTCTCGGGCCAGCGCCCGCACGTAGGTGCCCGAGGAGCACTCGACCACCACGTCCAAGTCGACGAAATCGCCGTTGTCGCGGCGGGCGAGCACGTCGAAGCGCGACACCGTGACCGGGCGGGCGGCCAACTGCACTTCTTCGCCCGCGCGGTGACGGGCATAGGCGCGCTCGCCGTTCACCTTGATCGCGCTCACGGTGGCGGGCACCTGGTCGATGTCGCCGGTCAGTTCGGCTGTGCGCGTGGCGATGTCGGCGTCGTCGAGGTGACCGGCCGGGGTCGTGACCAGTACCTCGCCCTCGGCGTCGTCGGTGCTGGTGGCCTGCCCGAGCCGGATGGTCGCGGTGTACGCCTTGGTCGTCAGGGTGAGCAGGCCGAGCAGTTTGGTCGCGCGTTCCACGCCCAGCACCAGCACACCGGTCGCCATCGGGTCCAGGGTGCCCGCGTGACCGACCTTCTTGGTGCGCAGCAGCTTCCGGCATCTCGCGACGACGTCGTGGCTGGTCCAGCCACCGTCCTTGTCGACGACGAGCAGCCCGCCGAGTGCGTCCATCAGACGTGCGCGATCGCGGTCAGGATGTACCCGTCGGTGATCAGCCAACGTCCGTCGAACGAATGCAACGGCGGCCCGCCGTCGGTGGTCTGCCCCGGCACCAGCAATTCGGTGTGGAAGCTGCCGCGCCCGGAATCGGCGGAGCTGTCCTCGATCTCGAACGTGATGTGCGCCTCCTCGAAGCCCAGCCAGCGCACGGTCAGCGGAAACCACGCTTTGTAGGTGCTCTCCTTGGCGCAGAACAGCAACCGGTCCAGGTGCAGCTCGGAGTCGGCGGTCTTCAGCCATGCCCGCTCCTCGGGCAGGCTGACCGAATCCAGGACGCCGTCCGGCAGGGTGGCGTGCGGCTCGGCGTCGATGCCGATGGAGCGGAAGCGCAGCTTGTGGCCGAGCGCGGCGGCGCGATATCCATCGCAGTGGGTCATGCTGCCGACGATCCCGCGCGGCCACACCGGAGCGCCGCGCTCCCCCTTGCCGATCGCGACCGGCTGCTCGCCGAGTTGCGTGAGCGCCAACCGGGCACAGTGCCGCGCGCCGATGAAGTCACGACGCCGCTTCTCCACCGACTTGGCGATGAGATGCTCCTCCGCCGGATGCGGTCGCAGGTCCTCCGGGTATGCCAGCAACTCGGCCGAGGCCACACCCGCGGGCAGAATGTTCTCGATCATCACCGAAGAGCGTAGTCGAGCCTCAACGCGCGGACTCGCAGCGCCGAGCCCAGCCAAGTCGCCGAGGCCGGGCGGACCCGGCGCATCGGACGGCATGGGCCGAGCCATCGAGGGCGCAGTTGCTTCGCGACCACGCGAAGAGCCGAGGCCTAGGCCAGCCCGCGCCGCTGTTGCGCCTTGCTTCGCATCTCGGCCGCGGCGGCTTCCATCTCCGGGGTCACCTGGAAGTGGCCGCCCCACTTGTTCAACGTGCCCGGCGGGTACTCCGGGGTCGGCAGGATCTGGCGCAACAGTCGCTCGGGGAGGCCGCGGCGCTGCCATTCGCGCGGATAGCCGAGCGAAACCTCCTCGAACCGGACGCCGTCGTAGTGCGACGTGCGTGGGATGTGCAAGTGCCCGTAGACCGAGCAGACCACGTTGTAGCGGGTGTGCCAGTCCGCGGTCAGCTCGGTGCCGCACCACAGCGCGAACTCCGGGTAGAACAGCACGTCGGTCGGCTGCCGGACCAGCGGGAAGTGATTGATCAGGACGACCGGGGTGCCGGGGGCGAGCGCGTCGAGCTTGCGCTTGGTCACCTGCACCCGGGCATGGCACCAGGCGTCCCTGGTCAGGTACGGCTCCGGTGAGAGCAGGAACTCGTCGGTCGCCACCACATTGCGCTCCCGGGCGATCGCGAGTCCCTCGGCCTTGGTGGTCGCGCCTTCCGGCAGGAACGAGTAGTCGTACAGCAGGAACATCGGCGCCAGCGTGACCGATCCGCCGTACTCCTCGGCGCCCGCGCCCTGCCAGACCGGGAAGGGGTCTTCCGGCGTGAGCACGCCCAGGTCACGGCACATCGACACCAAGTAGTCGTAGCGCGCCACCCCCGCCATCTGCACCGGATCCTTCGCCGTGGTCCACAGCTCGTGGTTGCCCGGCACCCAGATCACCGTGGCGAACCGGCTGCGCAGCAGCTCCAGCGCCCACCGGATGTCCTCGGTCTTCTCCCCCACGTCGCCGGCCACGATGAGCCAGTCCTCCGGCGAGTCCGCCCGGATCTGCTCGACGACCGGCCGATTCCCCTGGTGCCCGACGTGAATGTCGCTCACCGCCATCAACTTGGGTATCACCACACCTACCTTGGCACATCCGTTCGGATTCGCACGCACCGGCCGAGCCGGGTGTCGGTCACCTCGGCATTTCGGCGCCGACCTGGGCCCACCGTCCCGACAGCGCCCGCCACGCGACCGCGAGCAGCCGCAACATCATGAACGCGGCGAGGCCGGACCAGATTCCGGCGACGCCCCAGTCGAAGGCCAGCGACAACCAGATGGCGGGCAGGAAGCCGAGCAACGCCGCGCCGAGGGTGGTGGTGCGCAGATAAGCCGCGTCGCCCGCGCCGAGCAGAACGCCGTCGAGGGCGAAGACGATGCCCGCCACCGGGATGAGCGCCACGAAGAACCACCACACCACGTGGGTGCGCTCGAGCACCGCCGGGTCGTCGGTGAACAGCGCCGGAATCGCCATCGCGCCGGCCGCGAAGCAGGCGGCGAGGCCGAGACTGAAGATCTCCGACCAGCGGGTCACCCGCCGCGCGATCCCGCGGGCGCCGGCGGCGTCACCCGCGCCCAGAGCGGAGCCGGTGAGGGTCTGCGCGGCGATGGCCAGTGCGTCCAGGGCCAGCGCCAGGAAGTTCCACAGTTGCAGCACCAGCTGGTGAGCCGCCACGGACGCGGCGCCGAAACGCGCGGCGACCGCCGCCGCCGAGACGAAGCAGGCCTGGAAGGCGAAGCTGCGGGCGATGAGGTCGCGCCCGAGCACGAGCTGGGCCCGCATGACCGGCCACCGCGCGGCGAGCGGAACCCGTTCGCGGACCAGCGCGTTCAGGAACAGGATCGCGGTGACGACCTGACCCACGACGTTCGCCACGGCAGAGCCGGTCAGGCCCAGCTGCGGCGCACCGAGCAGTCCGTGCACCAGTACCGGGCACAGGACACCGGAGACCCCCAGCCCGGCAACCACGTAGACCAGCGGCCTGCGTGTCTCCTGCACGCCGCGCATCCAGCCGTTGCCCGCCATGGAGATCAGGATCAGCGGCACGCCGAACAGCGCGATCCGCACCCAGTCCAGGGCTTCCTCCGCGATGTCGCCGCCGCCCGCGATGGCGTCGGTCACCGGCACCGCGCAGGCCTGGACCAGCATCAGGATCGCGGTGCCGACGGCGAGCGCGAGCCAGGTGGCCTGCACGCCTTCTGCGACGGCTCCCCGATGGTCGCCCGCGCCGTGGCGACGCGCGGAGCGTGCGGTGGTGCCATAGGACAGAAAGGTCAGCTGCGAACTGGTCTGCGCCAGGATCAATCCGCCGACGGCGAGACCTGCCAGCGCGAGCGCGCCCAGCCTGCCGACCACGGCGAGGTCGAACAGCAGGTAGATCGGCTCGGCGACCAGCACGCCGAGGGTGGGCAACGCGAGCCCGAGGATGCGCATCGGCCCGGCCGCGGCGGCGCGCCCCGGCTCCGGCCCCTCCGCGCGCAGGACCGGGTCACCGATTTCCGCGCCACTGGAACTTTGCGCGTTCACGCACACCTCCCCAGCACGTCCACCTCCGGAGCCGCCAGTGCTTTTCGTCGGAGCCGACTCGGAATCCGCTGATACCGAAGAGCACGGTCACCCGAGGGCGGCCAGCAGCGCACCGACCAGATCGTCGGGCGTGCCGTACGCGGTGTATCCCGCGGCGAAGCGGTGGCCGCCGCCGCCCAACGCTGTCGCCACCTCCGCGACGTCCACCCCGTCGCCGGTGCACGATCCGCTGTCGCGCGATCGAAGTGACACCGTCCACCGGTCGGGTACCACACGGGATTGCTTGAATACCGCGGCGATTCCCGCTTCGGCGGTCGTGCGCACGATATCGATCACGCTCTCGACTTCCTCCGACCGCACGTCATCGATGTCGTCGCGACGCACGAACGCGTACACCAGTCCCACGCCACCGCGCGCGTCCGGGACGAGCTGCGCCGTCCCGAGTACCCGCGACAGCATGGGCAGCCACCCGAACGGGTGCGTGTCCATCAAAGTGCGGGCGATCTCCGCGCCGTCGATCCCGGTGGCCAGCAACCGCTCCGCCAGTTCGTGCGTACCCGGCCGCACCCACCGGAACGAGCCCGTGTCGGTGACCAGACCGGCATAGAGGCAATGCGCCACGTCCGCGTCGATCGGCACGCCCCACGCGTCGAGCAGCCGCGCGACCAGGCTGGTGGTCGACTCGGCAGCGGGATCGATCAGGTTGATCGCGCCGAAACGCGTGTTGGACCGGTGGTGATCGATCACCATTGTCGTTGCCGCGCCGGGCAATCGGTCGGCGAGTGCGCCCAGCCGGCCCGCGCTCCCGCAGTCGACCGCGACGAGCAGGTCGACCTCGGCACGCACCGCGGCGGGCGCCACCAGATGTCGCACGCCCGGCAGCGACCGCATCGACGCGGGCAGATCCGCCGGTTCGGCGAACGACACCTGCACCGGGATCCCGCGCCGGTGCAGAACCAGCGCCAGCGCGAGACCGCTTCCGACAGTGTCCGCATCGGGCTGCACATGGCAGACGACGGTCACCGAGCGCGCGGCATCCAGGGCCGCCACGGCCGTGTCCAGGTCGGCCGTTTCCCGCATCGTCGTCATCGACTACCGCATGTCACTCGTCGGCGTCGCGTTCGGCCTTGTAGGGGTCGGCTTCGCCCGCGTGCCTGGCCGTCGCGGCTGCCTTGGCGACCTCGTCGTCCGCGGCCCGCGCCCTGGCCAGCAGTTCCTCCATCTGCCGGGCCGCGTCGGGCACCCTGTCCAGCACGAATGCCAGCGTCGGGGTGAACTTCACCCCGGTTCCCGCGCCCACCTTGGAGCGCAGCACACCCTTGGCCTTCTCCAGACCGGCCGCCGCGCCTTCGTAATCCGGTTCGGCGTCGAGGGTTTCGCCCATCACGGTGTAGTACACCGTCGCCTCCCGGAGATCGCCGGTGACCTTGGCGTCGGTGACGGTCACGAAACGCAGCCGCGGATCCTTCACCTCGTATTCGATCGCGGTCGCGACGATCGAGGAAATCCGCTTGGCGAGTCGGCGTGCCCTGGCTTGGTCCACCATGGCCGTTTCCTCCTCACTACTAACTCTGTCGATGGCGGGCGGAGCGTGGGCCGGTGTGGCTCATCTGAGCTCCGTCCTCCGCGCCGTCGCTGGGCCGCGTCAGTCTTCGGGGCCGAAGACTCGGCGGCGCACCGCCAGCAACTGTAACTCCGGACGGGCCGCGACGTGCCGTTCACAGCGGTCCAGCACCTCGGTCAGGTGATCCATTCCCGCGCTGACCATGGCCACGCCCAGGAGCGAGCGACGGTATAGATCGTGTTCCCCACCTTCGGCCGCACTCACACCGAATCGCTGCAATTCGGCCAGAATCGGCCGGATCACCGAGCGCTTCTGTTTCAGCGAGTGCACGTCGCCGAGCAGCAGGTCGAACTCCAGTGCACCCAGGTACACACACCCTCCAGTGTCGGGACGACCGGCCGGACGCCGCGCACTTCGCGCGGCGTCCGGGTTTGTCTCGGTCGGTCAGTCGCGCGGCTTCTCGCGCAGCTCGTAGGCCTCGATGATGTCGCCCTCCTTGATATCGGAGTAGGTGACCGTCATACCGCACTCGTAGCCTTCGCGGACCTCGGTGGCGTCGTCCTTCTCCCGGCGCAGCGACGAGATCGTCATCGTCTCGGCGATCACCACGTTGTCCCGGAGCAGGCGGGCCTTGGCGTTGCGCTTGACCGAACCCGACGTGACCATGCAACCGGCGATATTGCCGATCTTCGAGGAACGGAAGATCGCCCTGATCTCGGCCCGGCCCAGCTCGACCTCTTCGTAGATCGGCTTGAGCATGCCCTTGAGGGCCTTCTCGATCTCGTCGATGGCCTGGTAGATCACCGAGTAGTACCGGATGTCGACACCCTCGCGGTTGGCCAGCTCGGTCGCCTTGCCCTCGGCACGGACGTTGAACCCGATGATGATCGCGTTCGACGCCGAGGCCAGGTTGACGTTGGTCTCGGTGACGCCACCGACACCGCGGTCGATCACCCGCAGACGCACCTCGTCGCCCACCTGGATCCCGAGCAGCGCCTCTTCGAGGGCCTCGACCGTACCCGAGTTGTCGCCCTTGAGGATCAGGTTCAGCTCGCTGGTTTCCTTCAGCGCGGCATCCAGATCTTCCAGGCTGATCCGCTTGCGGCTGCGTGCGGCCAGCGCGTTGCGCTTGCGCGCATTGCGCCGATCCGCGATCTGCCGTGCGATCCGGTCCTCGTCCACCACGAGCAGGTTGTCACCCGCGCCCGGCACCGACGTGAAGCCGACGACCTGGACCGGCCGCGACGGCAGCGCCGCCTCGACGTCGTCGCCGTGCTCGTCGACCATCCGGCGCACCCGGCCGTAGGCGTCTCCCGCCACGATCGAGTCGCCGACCCGCAGGGTGCCGCGCTGGATGAGCACGGTCGCCACCGGGCCTCGACCGCGGTCGAGGTGCGCCTCGATGGCCACGCCCTGAGCGTCCATGTCCGGGTTGGCCCGCAGGTCCAGCGCCGCGTCCGCGGTCAGCAGGACGGCCTCGAGCAGCGCGTCGATGTTGATGTTCTGCCTGGCGGAGATGTCCACGAACATGGTCTCGCCACCGTATTCCTCGGCGACCAGACCGTACTCGGTGAGCTGCTGACGAACCTTCTGCGGGTTCGCGCCCTCCTTGTCGATCTTGTTGACCGCCACCACGATCGGCACGTCGGCCGCCTGCGCGTGGTTGATCGCCTCCACCGTCTGCGGCATGACGCCGTCGTCGGCGGCGACCACCAGGATCGCGATGTCGGTGGCCTTCGCACCGCGGGCACGCATGGCGGTGAACGCCTCGTGACCCGGGGTGTCGATGAAGGTGATGAGCCGGTCTTCCTCGCCCAGGTGGGTGAGCACCTGGTAGGCGCCGATGTGCTGGGTGATGCCGCCTGCCTCGCCCTCGCGGACGTTCGCCTTGCGGATGGTGTCCAGCAGTCGGGTCTTACCGTGGTCGACGTGACCCATGACGGTCACCACCGGCGGACGCTGTTCGAGGTCTTCCTCGCCGCCCTCGTCCTCGCCGTAGGTGAGGTCGAACGACTCCAGCAGCTCGCGGTCCTCGTCCTCGGGGCTGACCACGTGGACGACGTAGTTCATCTCACTGCCGAGCAGCTCGAGGGTCTCGTCGTTCACCGACTGGGTCGCGGTGACCATCTCACCGAGGTTGAACAGGGCCTGTACCAGCGCGGCCGGGTTCGCGTCGATCTTCTCCGCGAAGTCCGACAGCGACGCGCCGCGGGCGAGCCGGATGATCTCGCCGTTGCCGCGCGGCAGCCGAACGCCGCCGACGGCGGGCGCCTGCATCGAGTCGTACTCTTGCCGCTTCTGCCGCTTCGACTTGCGACCCCGACGGGGCGCGCCACCGGGACGGCCGAACGCGCCTGCCGCGCCACCGCGGCCACCGGGACCACCCGGACGACCGCCGCCACCGCCGCCGGGACGACCGCGGAAGCCACCGGCCGCACCGCCGCCACCGGCACCGGGCGCACCGGCACCCGCACCCGGGGCGCCACCGCCGCCGCGGTAGCCACCGCCACCGCCGCCGCCACCGGGACGACCTGCACCGGCGCCACCACCGGGACGACCCGGGCGACCGGCGCCGGGGCCTCCGGCACCGCCCGGACGCGCCGCACGCGACGGCATCGCGCCGGGGTTCGGACGAGGCGGCATCGAGCCGGGGCTCGGCCGCGGACCGCCGGGACGCGGACCACCGGAGCCGGGCGTCGGGCGCGGACCACCCTGAGCCGGACCCGGACGCGGACCACCCTGGGCCGGGCCGGGACGCGGACCACCCTGGGCCGGGCCGGGACGCGGACCACCCTGAGCCGGACCCGGACGCGGACCACCCTGACCGGGGGCCGGACGCGGCGCGGGACGCTCGGGAGCCGACGAATAGGGGTTGTTACCGACGCGCGGGGTCTTCGGCCCCGGGCGCGGGCCGGAAGCGGCGCCGCCTTGGCGCTGACCACCCTGACCGGGCGCGCCGGGCCGCTGCTGCTGGCCGGGACGCGGGCCACCCGGCGTCGGACGCGGACCCGCCGGAGCGGGCGCGGAACTCGCCGTCGCACCCGAAGCCGACGCCGCCTGTGGGGTGATCGATTCCCGGGCGGGGGGCTTGGGCGACGGGGACGGTCCCGGACGCGCGGCGGGACCCGGCTTCACGGCCGGGGATTCGCCGGTGCGCGCGGCGGGAACGGCGGTCTCCTGCGCGGTGGGCGCCGGGGTGGGCGCCGGCGGACGGGGGCCGGGACGCGGGCCACCGCCCGCGGGCTTGGCGGCCGGACGGCCGGACGGTCCGGGGCGTGCGCCCGGCTTGTTGCCGTTCGACGGGGCGGATTTCGCCGCGAACGATTCACGCAGCCGACGCGCGACGGGTGCTTCCACCGTCGAGGACGCCGACTTCACGAACTCGCCCTGCTCCTTGAGCGTTGCGAGTAGTTCCTTGCTCGTGACACCGAGTTCTTTTGCCAACTCGTGCACGCGGGCCTTGCCTGCCACTGCTCTCCTCACTGAGAGGTCGAGCAGCCCCACCGTTCTGGCGACGGCGGCCCGCACGACCTCGGGTTATCTCCGATGGACGTTCATCGTTGGTACTTCACGGTGTGCTCATGAGTGCTCGTGCCTGTTCTCGAGGTAATGCTCCAGGGCTGAGATATCCAGATGTCCGGACACTCGTAGTGCTCTGCCGATCGCTCGGCGCCGTTCCGCCGCGCGCAGACAAGCCGAAAGGGGGTGCATCCAGGCACCCCGTCCAGGAAGTCTGCGCCGCGGATCGGGAACGATCTCGAGAACGTGGGAGCCGTCTCCGGTCTCACGATCCCGAGCCACGATCCGCAACAGATCGACGGCCAGTACTCGCTTCCGGCACCCGATGCACGTCCGTACCGGAGCTGCTCGGCGCTGGGGCGCCGGGGGCTGCTCGGTGGTGCGGTCGGGCATTGGAACCGAAGGCTCGGACTGAACCTTGGACCACTCTACCGCTGCCGCACTCGGAACGCCGAACCCCTCCCCCGCGGAAGTTACGAACATGTCATCCCGAGCACTCCGCGGGCGGGCTCCGGTCAACTCCGATGCGCCTCCGTTCGCACGGATCCGCCCATGTCGGGCGCGGCGTCGCTGCGGATATCGATGCGCCAGCCGGTCAGCCGCGCAGCCAGGCGGGCATTCTGCCCCTCCTTGCCGATCGCCAGCGAAAGCTGGAAATCGGGGACCACGACGCGGGCCGCCCTCGCCTCCGCGTCGACGACAGTGACCGATACCACTTTCGACGGAGAGAGCGCGTTGCCGACGAAGGTCGCCGGATCGTCGGCGTAATCGATGATGTCGATCTTCTCGCCGGCCAGTTCGCTCATCACGTTGCGCACGCGCTGCCCCATGGGCCCGATACAGGCGCCCTTGGCGTTCACGCCGGGCACGGTGGTGCGGACGGCGATCTTGGATCGGTGGCCCGCCTCGCGCGCCACGGCCACGATCTCCACCGAGCCGTCGGCGATCTCCGGCACCTCCAGCGCGAACAAGCGCCGCACCAGGTTCGGGTGGGTACGCGAGAGCGTGATCTGCGGACCGCGCGGACCGCGGGAGACGCCGACGACGTAGCACTTGATCCGGTCGCCGTGCTCGTAGGTCTCGCCCGGCACCTGCTCGGCGGGCGGGATCAGCCCCTCCGCGCCGTGCAGCTCGCTGCCGATGCGCACCACGACCGTGCCGCGGGCGTTGGCGCGCGCGTCGCGTTGCACCACGCCGCCGACGATGTCGCCCTCGTGGGTGGAGAACTCGCCGAAGGACTTCTCGTTCTCGGCGTCGCGCAGCCGTTGCAGCACCACCTGCCTGGCGGTGGTCGCCGCGATCCGGCCGAACCCCTCCGGGGTGTCGTCCCATTCGGAGATCACATTGCCGTCGGCGTCCACTTCGCGCGCCATCACCCGGACCACACCGGTCTTCTGGTTGATGTCGATGCGCGCGTTGGGCTGGTGGCCCTCGGTGTGGCGGTACGCGGTCAGCAGCGCCGACTCGATCGCGGAGATCACGGTCTCGATCGAGATCCCCTTGTCGGCGACGATCGCGCGCAGGGCTTCGATTTCGATGTTCATTCCACGGTCCCTTCGGTCGGCGAATCGGACGCAGTCACGGATTCGGAGAGTGCATTCGGTGTTCCTCGGAGCTCCGCGGCGTCGTCGACCGCCACCGCATCTTCCTGGCCCGGGGCGGGGCGCCCCGGAACGACTCCGCCCGCGAGTTCCAGCTCCCGCGCGCCGGGCGGGGAGAACTCGATCTGGACGACGGCTGTGGCGATGTCGGCGAGCGGGACCGTCACCCGGTGCGGGTCGCGCTTGCCGCCGAGCACCAGCGCCACCGAATCACCGGAGAGCGCGCCGACCCTGGCCTCGAAGCGGGCCGATCCCTCCGGCGGCTGCGCGCCCTCGCGCAGTGTGACGCGCACCTTCCGCCCCCGCGCCCGGCGCCAGTGGCGGTCGGCGGTCAGCGGACGATCGATGCCCGGGGTCGTGACTTCCAGCAGGTAGGGCGTCTCGCCGAAATCCCCCGCCTCGTCCAGCAGCGCCGACAATTCGGTGCTGAGGTTCGCCAGCGCGTCCAGATCGGAGGTGTCGCGATCCACGGTCACCTGCACCCGAGCCTGCGCGTCCACGCGCTTGCCCGCCGTCGAGATCTCGACGCCCTCGAGGTCGAATCCTCGGCGTTCGACGAGACCAGCTACTAGCTGGCTCACCCTTTCCTCGGTCGGCATCGGCATGTGGGGCGGCTCCTGGTTCAGTTGTGACGCGGCGGGAGAATTCTCTACCGAAGGTCTAGCGTAACGCGCCACGAGAGTGTAAAGGACCAGCGGTCGAGGAGTTTGCACGCCACGGCCGACGCTCGTCCGGTGACGCCCCGCGAATCTGGCACGATGGTGCCGTGCCCATCCGCCTTCCCGCCCCGCCGTGTGCCGGGCGCACTTCCGGCATGCCTTCCGACCGGCACCAACCCCGCCTCGCCGCGCTGGATCGTCGCAGCGCACTACGTCTCGCGGGCGGCGGAACTGTCGGCGTCCTCGCCCTCGGGGCCCTGGCGGGCTGCACCGGCGACGACGTGGTCCACGAGCCGGATCCCCTTGCCGCGCAGGAGGTCGCGGCCCGTGCCGACGCCGCTGCCGCGACCGCGACCATCGCCGTCGCACCCGAGCGGCACGCCGCGCTGACCGCGATCGCGGCCGAGCGCACCGCTCACGCCGACGCGCTGCGGACCGAGATCGACCGCGTGATCGGTGTCTACGCCGACGGCACCAAGCCGGTGCACCGCACCCGCGCCAACGGATCCGGTCCGTCGGCCGTGGCTTCGGGCAGCGCCGCGCCGCTCACCGCGCCCCCCACCGTCGACGCGCTGCGGACTCAGCTGACCGAGTCCCGGAAACAGACCGCCGATCTGGCTCGCGCCCTGTCCGGCTACCGGGCCGGTCTACTCGCATCGATCAGCGCCGCCTGCGCGGTGCACGCGGGGGTGTTGCTGGCATGACCGAGGCCGAACGCGAAGCGCTGATCGACGCGCTGAACGCCGAGTACGGCGCGGTGTACGCCTACGGGGTGATCGCCGCCTACGCCTCGCCGGAGCGCACCAGGCTGGTCGCCGAGTACACCGCCGCGCACCGGGCCCGGCGGGACGCCACCGTGGACGCACTCACCTTGGGCGGTGCTCAGGTGCCGCCGCCCGACGCGGCCTACACGGTGCCCTTTCCGGTCACCGACCCGATCGCCGCCGCGCGGCTGGCCGTCACGGTCGAGTCCGATACGGCCGTCGCCTGGCGGTCGGTGGTCGAGCGCGGCGCGTCCATGGCCATCCGGCGCGGCGGTGTCGAGGCGCTCACCGAAGCCGCCGTCCGGCTGGCCACCTGGCAGTCGATCCTCGGCGCCGATCCGCCCACCGTCGCGTTCCCCGGCAAAGCCTGACCCGGCGACCGGGCACCGAGGCATCTAGCGAGATTCCTTGCGCCGCACCGCCAGTGAGCCGGTGACGCGGGTGCGGCCGTCGGCAGCCCGCCGAAGAAAGCCGCACCGGGCGATCAATGCGAGCACCGCGCGATCAATGGGAGCACCGGGCGATCGGTGCGAGCGGCGGCCGACGGATCGCCCCGGGCCGCCGCTCGGCGCACGGTTCCTACGGGCGCATCTCGTACGCGCCGTCGTAGGACGCCGCCTCTGCCCACACCCGGTCGAAGCGCGGGCGATCGGCGACCGGAGGCCGCAGTGCCGATGCGGCCCAGCCCTGCTGGTCCGGGGTAGCCGATGATTTGCCGTACAGCGCCGTCGCGTAGGCGTTGAAATCGCGGATCTGGAAATCGAAGATCTGATCGATGAGATCACGGTCCAGGCCGGTGATCGCGGCCTGCTCCAGGATCAGCTGACCGTAGACCACCAGGGAGAACAGGTGGCCGATGGTCAGCATGAAGTCCAGATCCTTCTGCTGGTCCGCATCCGGCGCCGCGGTTGTCAGCAGCGTGCGCAGCGCCTGCGCCTGCTCGTAGAACCGGCCCACGTTGGGAATGTCGGCGTGCTTGTCGTAGACCGGCGTCCAGTCGGCGAAGCGCACCTTGCCCGCGCCCCGGGCCGGGCCCTGACGCCAGAAGAACGCGTCGTCGGCGGCGTCCTGCCGGGTGCCGATCTCCGGATAGTCCTGCGGGGCGAACAGGTAGTTGGGCATGAACTTCAGGATCTGCCCGACGTTCACGTGCACCGTGCCCTCCAGCCGGGGCAGCGTGTTGATCAGGCGCTGCACCTCGGCGAAGTAGGTGTTCTTCTCGAATCCCTTGGCGGCCAGCACATCCAGCAGCAGCGTCATGACCGTTTCGCCCTCGGAGGTCACCTTGGACTTCGTCATCGGATTGAACAGCAGGTACCGGCGGTCCTCCAGGCTCGCGCTGCGGAAGTAGTCGACCGCGCGGTCGCTGAACAGCTTCATCGCGACAATGCGCGCGTAGGCGTCGACGAAGTTCCCCCGCACGTGCGGGAAGTCGGTGACCGGGTTGCCGTAGAGGATGCGGTTGTTCGCGTGCGTGATCGCCTCGTAGAAGGAGTGCTCGACCATGCCGATCCCGCCGTGGCAGAGGTTGAACTTGCCCACGTTGACGGTGTTCAGCGCCGCGGAGAACGCCTCGGGGCCGGTGTGCAGGATGTCCTCCGCGCGCACCGGGTAGTTCTCCAGGCGGAAGGTGCTGACGTACATCTGCTGATGCACGACGTTGCCGAGCAGGCGGTAGTTCTCGTGCCGGGAGTCGGCGGCGAACCAGACGTAGGCGTCTGCGCCCTCCAGGTCGGAGCGCCGGGAGAACACCGACACCATGCTGGCCACGTTGCCGTTGCCGATGTAGTACTTCTCGCCGTTCGCGCGGAACAGGATGCCGGCTTCGGCGTCCTCGCTGCCGGGTTCGGTAGGCGTGAGCACCAGGTCGGTGTTGTAGATGTCGGCGCCGTGGGTCTGCTCGGACAGACCGAACGCCATCACCTCGCCGTCGGCCAGATCAGCGGCCGCGCGCTTCTTGGCCGCCTCGTTGTCGCTCTGCCAGATCGGTCCGAGGCCGAGGATGGTCACCTGCTCGGCGTACCAGTACGCCAGGCCGTAGAAGCCGAAGATCTCCGACAGCGCCGCGTTGCGCGCGGCGTCCCAACGCCGGTTCGGGTCGCCGTCGGCGTAGGCCGCCGGGGTCAGGAAGGTCGCGAACAGCTTCTCCTTCTTCACGAAGTCGAGGAAGTCCGCAGTCCACACCGCGTTCGCGTCGTCGGCGAGCAGCCGCTGCTTACCCCGGCCCTCGAACCACTCGATGGTGGCGCGCAACAGGCGCCGCGTCTCGGCGTCGAACTGCTGCGGGTCGTAGGTGGCGGGGTTGAACAGCCGCGCGTCGGTGTTTGTCATGCCGGTTAACTTACCAAGGGGTAACAGCAGCGTCGGCGCGGTCTACGGATCTGTGACCAGCAAATACAGGTTACGGTCGCGTAGGTGGCGGCCCCATCGTTCCCGCGGTCGGAGCAACCTCCGGGCATGCCGCGACGGCCGTCTCGCCAACAGCGAACAGCCCCCGGCGGATTCCGCCGGGGGCCGTCGAGAACCGGGTCAGCCGCGGACTCGGGCTACCACCGCGTCCACCGCCGAGGCGGCGGGGAGTTCCTCGGCCTCGCCGGTGAAGCGGTCGCGCAGTTCGACCTTGCCCTCGGCCCAGCCGCGGCCGATCACCAGCACCAGCGGCATGCCGAGCAGCTCGGCGTCCTTGAACTTCACCCCCGGCGAGGCGGTCCGGTCGTCGAAGAGCACGTCCAAGCCTCGAGCGTGCAGGCCGGACACCACTTCCTCGGCGCCGGAACGGGCCGCATCGTCCTTGTTCGCGACCACGACATGCACGTCGTAGGGCGCGACCGCCGCGGGCCAGCGCAGCCCCTTGTCGTCGTGCTGCTGCTCGGCGATCACCGCGACCATGCGCGAGACGCCGATGCCGTAGGACCCCATCGTCAACCGCACCGGCTTGCCGTTCTCGCCGAGCACGTCCACCTCGAACGCGTCGGTGTACTTGTTGCCGAGCTGGAAGATGTGGCCGATCTCGATACCCCGGGCCGCCACCAGCGCGCCCCGGCCGTCGGGCGAGGGATCGCCGTCGCGCACCTCGGCGGCCTCGATGGTGCCGTCGGGGGTGAAGTCGCGGCCCGCCACCAGACCGACGACGTGCTTGCCCGGAGCGTCCGCGCCGGTGATCCAGCTGGTGCCGGTGCCGACACGGGGATCGGCCAGGTACCGAACACCGTTGGCCTGCAGCGCCTTCGGGCCGATATAGCCCTTGACCAGGAACGGATTCTCGGCGAAGTCCGCTTCGGTGAGCAGTTCCACCTCGGCCGGTTCGACCGAGGCGGCGAGGCGCTTGTCGTCGACCTCGCGGTCACCGGGGACGCCGATGCCGACGATCTCGGTCTTCCCGTCGGGATGCCGCAGCTTGACCATGACGTTCTTCAACGTGTCGGCGGCGGTGACCGGACGACCGTAGCGCTCGGCGAGACCGGCGCTGTTGGCCCAGTCGACCAGCGTCGCGATGGTGGGAGTGTCCGGGGTGTCGTGCACCACGGCCTCCGGCTGTCCTTCGAGCGGCAGCGGTTCGGGAGCGGGCGTGACCACCGCCTCCACATTGGCCGCGTAGCCGGATTCCGGGCAGCGCACGTAGGTGTCCTCACCGACGGGGCTGTCGGCCAGGAACTCCTCCGACGCGCTGCCGCCCATCGCGCCCGAGGTGGCGGCCACGATGACGTACTTGACCCGCAAGCGGTCGAAGATGCGCTGATAGGCCTGGCGGTGCGCGTCGTAGCTGGCCTTCAGGCCGTCCTCGTCCAGGTCGAAGGAGTAGGAGTCCTTCATCACGAACTCGCGCCCGCGCAGGATGCCCGCGCGCGGACGCTCCTCGTCGCGGTACTTCGTCTGGATCTGGTACAGCGTGACCGGGAGGTCCTTGTACGAGCTGTACTCGCCCTTCACGGTGAGCGCGAAGAGTTCCTCGTGCGTGGGGCCGAGCAGGTAGTCCGCACCCTTGCGGTCGCGCAGCCGGAACAGGCCGTCGCCGTACTCGGTCCACCGGTTGGTGGTCTCGTACGGGTCCCGCGGCAGCAGCGCCGGTAGCGAGATCTCCTGGGCGCCGATCGCGTCCATCTCCGCGCGCACCACGTCCTCGACCTTGCGCAGCACGCGCAGGCCCAGCGGCAGCCACGAGTAGACACCCGGGGCGACGCGACGCACGTAGCCGGCACGGACCAACAGTTTGTGGCTCGGCACCTCAGCGTCGGCGGGATCGTCGCGGAGGGTTCGCAGGAACAGGCGGGAGAGGCGGGTGATCACGGAAGCACAGGGTAGTCGCTGGCCGGTCGCCGGTCCCAGCGCATTACCGTATTCGTTCGTGCTGGTGCTGCTGCCTCCTTCCGAAACCAAGTCCGATGGCGGCGCCGGGACGCCGCTCGCCCTGGACTCGCTGGCGATGCCGCAGCTCACGGCCGTGCGGGCACGGCTGATCGACGAGGTGGTGCGATTGGCGGCCGACCCGGAACGCTCGCGGACCGCGCTGGGCCTGGGCAAGGGGGCCGACGGCGAGATCGCGCGCAACGCCGCGCTGCGCGTTTCGCCGACCCGTCCCGCGCTGGAGCGCTACACCGGCGTCCTCTACGACGCGCTCGACGCGCGCTCGTTCACCAAGGCCCAGCGGGCCAAGGCGTACGCCCGGCTCGGCATCGGCTCCGCCCTGTTCGGCGCGGTCCGCGCGGGTGACCCGATTCCCGCCTACCGGCTTTCCGGCGGCTCCAAACTGCCCGGCCTCCCGACGCTTTCGGCCGTGTGGCGCGACGAGCTGGCCGCGGCGCTGCACACCGAGGCCGCGGGCGAACTCGTCGTGGACCTGCGCTCGGGCACCTATCAGCAACTGGGGCGGGTGCCCGGCGCTGTCACCGCGAACGTGCTCACCGAGCATCCGGACGGCTCGCGCACGGTGGTGAGTCATTTCAACAAGCACCACAAGGGCCTGCTCGCGCGCGCCCTCGTGCTCACAAGGGCCGAACCGGCCGACGTCCGCGGGGTCGCGCGGGTGGCGGCCAAAGCCGGGTTGCGAGCCGAGATCGCCTCGCCCACCGAGTTGCTGATCCTCACCTGAGCGTCTCGGGCTGCTCCATGGCGAGCGCGACGAGTTCGGCCGCGAGATTGGCCCGCGCCGCCGACTCGTACCGGCGGCGGGCGGCGGATGTCCGGAACAGGTACGGCTGCTCGGCCAGCTTTCGCAATACCGCGGCGCGACCCGCACGGAACAGGTCCTCCGGGACGTGCCGGTACTCCGCGCGCACGGCCCGCGTATAGGCGGCGTAGCCGGAAGCATCGGCGGCGAGTATCGCCAGGTCGGCGTCGCAGAGCACGTTGCCGTTGCGGTCATCGGCGGCGGTGTGGTGGGTCGCGGTGAGGCGGACCAGCCTGCCGACTTCGCCGGCCAGCTCCGGCGACGCGCCCAGGGCAGGCAGCGTCGACTCCGCCAGCTCGGCGCTGCGCTCCTCGTTGTCGGTGCGATCGACCGCGTAGATCGCGTCGTGGAAGAAGGCCGCGTAGCGCACCGCGGCGACGTCGTCCGCGTCGCCGGCCAGGTCGTCGACGACCGCCAGCACGGCCGCCAGATGCTCGACGGTGTGGTAGTGCCGATGCGGCTCACCGTAGCGCTCGATCAGATCCGAACCCACCGCACCGGAGTGCTCCCCCGCCAGCTCGATCCAGCGCGCCAGCACACGTTCTTCCACCGTCATGCGCACAGTCTCACGCAACCGACTGCGCACGACAATGGCGCGGCCCCCGGCGCGCATCGGGGACAGGAGCAAGCACCGGCGAATCGTGAGACCGCTGCGGAAATGGTGTACAGATCGTCGGCGCAGGGAGAAGGCTAGGTGCCGGACAGTAGTAGTCGAGCCGCGTCTCGCCTCTCGTTCCGTGGGATCGGAGGTCCGGCGAGAGCCCGCGGCACCGCCGACGCTCACCGAGCGAATCGAGGAGACATGCAGACCATCGCGCACTGGCTCGACGGCAAGACTTTCGCGGGCACCAGCGAGAAGACCGCGCCGGTGACCGATCCGGCGACCGGGGCGGTGACCGGACGGGTCGCGCTGGCGAACGTCGCCGACACTCGCGCGGCGATCGATTCCGCCGCCGCGGCCTTCCCCGCCTGGCGGGACACCTCCCTGGCCCGGCGCACCCAGATCCTGTTCCGCTTCCGCGAACTGCTGAACGAGCGGAAGGACGAGCTGGCGCGATTGATCACCGCCGAGCACGGCAAGGTCGTCGCCGACGCGACCGGCGAGGTGAGCCGCGGCCTGGAAGTCGTCGAGTTCGCTTGCGGCATACCGCATCTGCTCCAGGGCGGCTACACCGAGAACGCCTCGACCAAGGTCGACGTCTTCGCCATCCGCCAGCCGCTCGGACCGGTCGCGGTCATCTCGCCGTTCAACTTCCCCGCGATGGTGCCGATGTGGTTCTTCCCGCTCGCCATCGCCGCGGGCAACACCGTGGTGCTCAAACCGAGCGAGAAGGACCCGTCGCCGTCGCTGTGGCTGGCGCGGCTGTGGGCCGAAGCCGAGCTGCCCGCGGGCGTCTTCACGGTGGTGCAGGGCGACAAGGTCGCGGTCGACGAACTGCTGGACAACCCGGCCGTCAAGGCCGTCTCGTTCGTCGGCTCCACCCCCGTCGCCCGGTACGTCTACCAGCGGGGCACCGCCGCGGGTAAACGGGTGCAGGCGCTCGGCGGCGCGAAGAACCACATGGTGGTGCTGCCGGACGCGGATCTGGACCTGGCCGCCGACGCCGCGGTGAACGCCGGGTTCGGTTCGGCGGGCGAGCGGTGCATGGCGATCAGCGTGGTGGTCGCGGTGGGCGCGACGGCCGACGATCTGGTCGGCAAGATCGCCGAGCGGGCTCGGACCATCCGGATCGGCGACGGCGCTCGCGGCGCCGACATGGGTCCGCTGGTCACCCGCGCACACCGCGACCGGGTCGCGGATTACATCGCGGCGGGCGAGTCCGCTGGAGCCACGGTGGTTCTCGACGGACGAGGCGTGCGAGCCGACGGCCCGGCCGACGGTTTCTGGCTCGGCCCGACGATCCTCGACCATGTGGGCGCCGATATGAGCGTCTACACCGACGAGATCTTCGGGCCCGTGTTGTCGGTCGTGCGCGTCGACAGCTACGACGACGCGCTGGCGCTGATCAACGCCAATCCCTACGGCAACGGCACCGCCATCTTCACCAACGACGGCGGCGCCGCGCGACGCTTCCACAACGAGGTCGAAGTCGGGATGGTCGGCATCAACGTCCCGATTCCGGTCCCCATGTCCTACTACAGCTTCGGCGGCTGGAAGAACTCGCTGTTCGGCGACGCGCACGCGCACGGGGCCGACGGCGTGCGGTTCTTCACCCGCACCAAGGCGGTCACCACGCGCTGGCTCGACCCCAGCCACGGCGGGCTGAACCTCGGCTTCCCGCAGAACAAGTAGGCCCCGGCTGGTGACACGGGTTGGAGCGGACCGGAAAGTATCCTCGACCACGCGCGTCCGGCATACCGTCTGAACCGCAACGCTTTACGGCTGCCGCGGCGGCCGACCGGACGGGAATGCCGCGCCACAGCCGGTTGTTCGCACAGAGCATGACCAGTACCGCAGAGCTCTCCGACGACCTGAAGAAATACCTCGACGAAGAGAAGGTCTTCGCCACCGCCGCCACGATCGGGCCGAACGGGCAGCCGCACCTGACCGTGATCTGGCTCAAGCGGGACGGCGACGACCTGCTCTTCTCCACCACGACCGATCGCCAGCAGGGCAAGAACCTCGCCCGCGACCCGCGGATCACCGTGCTGATCAACCCGCCGGACAACCCGTACGTCTACGCGGAGATCCGGGGCAGCGCGACGATCACCCCCGATCCGGAGAAGACCCTGCCCGACGAACTGTCGGCGAAGTACACCGGACAGAAGTACGTGGATTTCAACCCGGCCTCCGTCAACGACGGGCCCCGCGTCATCGTGCGGGTGACGCCCCGGCGGGTGGCGGGCCGTCTCTGAAGACTGGGCTGTTCGAACCCCGCTAAGTCTGCTGGGCTTCTTCCTGGGCGTGCTGGGCCATGGCCAGTTGCTGCGGGGTGAAGCGCAGCGTCAGGGCGACCAGTCCGGCCGCGAACGCGATGAGGGCGCAGACGAACAGCACCAGTGTGTAACCGTCGCCCAGCGCGGTGATCTCCGCGGGCGTCATCCCGGCCACCTTTTCCGTGCGGCCGCCGAGCGACAGGGTGCGGGAGGCGGCGATCGGGGTGAGCAGGCCGATGGCCACCGGAGTGGCCAGGTTCATGAACATCTGGCCGACCGCGGCCAGCGGGCCGATATTGGCCGGCGGCACGCCGACCAGCACGCACAGCGGGGAGAGCACCATGGCGACGCCGACGCCGAAGCCGATCACCACCAGCAGGGGCAGCAGCGTCGCGAAGTACATCACCTCGCCGTCGAGCGTCGAACCGAACAGCAGCCCGGCGCCGAGCACCGCGGCCGCGCCCGCGAGCAGCCAGCGCGGCGCGATGTAGAGCGCCGCCTTGGAGGCCACCGCGCCGCCGACGCCGATGCCGACGGTGAACGGAATCGCCGCGACACCCGCCTTGAGCGGACCGTATCCGATGACGTTCTGCATGAACTGAGCGACGAAGAAGGTCATCGCGCCGAGCACGCCACCGGCCAGGAAGATCAGCAGGAAGGTGGCGACGCGGTCGCGGCTGTCGAACAGCGACCAGGGCAGCAGCGGGTCGTCCACCCGTCGTTCCAGCGCGATGAAGACGATCAGCAGCACTACACCCCCGATCAGGGAACCGATGATCGCCGGGTGTCCCCATCCGATCTCCGGGCCCTCGGTGGCCCCGAAGACGATCGCCGCGCAGGCGATGGTGCCGAGCACCGCGCCGGGGATGTCCAGCGCCGAGCGGTGGTGTTCGGTGTCGGCGAGTTTGTAGGCCGCGCCGAGGATGATCAGCGCGCCGATCGGGACGTTGATCAGGAAGATCCACCGCCAGGACAGCTGGGTCAGCGCACCGCCGACCACGAGCCCGCCGACGGAGCCGATGCCGACCATCGAGCCGACGATCGCGATCGCCTGGTTGCGCGCCTTGCCCGGCGCGAAGGTGGTCGCCACGAGCGCGAAGGCGGTGGGCGCGGCGACCGCCGCGCCCGCGCCCTGCAAGGCCCGCGCCGCGAGCAGCATGGCCTGGTTCTGCGCGAGCCCGCACAGCAGTGAGGCCAGGGTGAACACCGCTACGCCGACCACCAGCATGCGCTTGCGGCCGAACGCGTCGCCGAGTCGGCCGCCGAGCAGCATCAGACCCGCGAAGGTGAGCCCGTACGACGTCACCGTCCACGCGCTACCCGCGCTGGACAGCCCCATCTCCTCCTGCAGCCGGGGCAGCGCGAAGATCACCACCGTGCCGTCGAGCACGACCATGAGCTGCAATCCGCTCAGGACTAGGATGGCGAGCCCGAAGGCCCGCTGCGTCACTGGATACTGCATCGTCGCAGCGGGATTCCGAAGCACAGTGAGTCACTGTAATTGATGCCGCCCCCGACCTTGCCCGCCCACCGATCCGGCCGGACCCAGGACGGGGCGCCTCCGCTGCGATCCGGCGAGTCGCCGGCGACGCTCGCCACTGGCCGTGTCGGCTCGGAGCGACACGCTGTCGCCTGTGCTGCTCGACGGTGCGAACCGCGCCTTCCGCCGGTACGAGGGGCGACAGCCACCACTCGCTCGACACCGATACGCGGGGAACGCCGACCGGCCGTCCGTGCGAGCGGCGACCGGCCACGGCGGAGCCGAGCACCCGCGACGGGCAGCAGATAGGCACCGTTGCGTGTGGTCGACGCGCCGCGACCGGGCGCCGGGCGATGCGATCGCGGCAACTCGGCGAGGCTCGGATCGTCCGGCGTCACCCTGGAAGCCGCGCTATCCCGCAGCGGAGTCGGCGTGCGGGACGATGCTGTCGGCCGAGAACCCGGCGGTCGGCCCGATCACCACGATCGCGGGTGGGCGAATGCCTTCCGCGCGCACTCGGGCGGCCACCGTGCCGAGATCCGCGCGCAGCACGCGCTGGGTCCGCAGCGTGCCCTCCTGGATGACCGTGGCCGGCGTCCCCGCGGGGCGCCCGCCCTCCAGCAGGGCGGTGGCGAACTGTTCGATCCGCTCCACCGCCATCATCAGCACCAGGGTGCCGCGCAAGCGGGCCAGCGCGGGCCAGTCCACCAGCGAGTCCGGGTGATCCGGCGCGACGTGCCCGCTCACCACGACGAACTCGTGGGTGACGCCGCGGTGTGTCACCGGTATGCCCGCGGCGGCGGGCACCGAGATGGGACTGGTGACGCCGGGCACCACCGTTACCGGTACCCCCGCGGCGACGCACGCCTCCACCTCCTCGTAACCGCGCCCGAACACATACGGGTCACCGCCCTTGAGCCGCACCACGAACTTGCCCGCCTTCGCGCCCTCGACCAGCGCGTTGTTGATCGCTTCCTGCGCCATCGCCCGCCCGTACGGGATCTTCGCGGCGTCGACCACCTCGACCTCCGGGCCGAGTTCGGCGAGCAGTTCCGGCGGCGCGAGCCGGTCGGCCACCACCAGGTCCGCCCTGGCCAGCAGCCGCCGCCCGCGCACGGTGATCAGGTCCGGATCGCCCGGACCGCCGCCCACGAGGGCCACACCGGGCGCGATCGGCGTCGAGTCGTCGCTCACGACACCCGATTGCAGGGCTTCCAGCAACGCGTTGCGCACGGCCGCCGAACGCCGGTGCTGTCCGCTCGCCAGCACACCGAGGGTGAGCCCGTCGTAACGCGCGGTGGCCGGAGTGACCGCGGTGCCCAGCCGTGCCGTGTCGGCCCGCACGCAGAAGATCCGCCGCCGCGTCGCTTCGGCGACGACTGCCGCGTTGGTCTCCGGCTCATCGGTGCACGCGATCACGTACCAGGCGCCCTCGAGGTCGCCGTCGGCGTACTCGCGCAGCGTGACAGTGATCTGCCCGGAGGTCGCCATTCCCTCGACGGCGGGCGTAACCGCACGACTCACCACGTGGACGTCCGCGCCGGAAGCGATCAGCAGGCCCAATCTGCGCTGCGCCACCGTCCCGCCGCCGACAACGACGACGCGCCGGCCGTGCAGATCGAGCCCGACCAGGTAGTTCGGGTCGCCGGTGGGCTGGTCTTGCGTTGCGTCTGACGTGTTCGGCACAAGTTTCGAGCCTACGGCGTGACCGTCCGGCACCGGCAATCGACCGGGCGTGCCGACTGACCGCCGGTCCACAACCCACCCACCGCCCACCTACTGTGACCAGCGGTAACAAGCGGTTCGCCGGGTCCGGACGGTAGGTTGCGAAGCGAGGAGTCCTGCTCGGAAAGGCGG
This sequence comes from Nocardia abscessus, assembly GCF_015477775.1. Lineage (GTDB taxonomy): Bacteria > Actinomycetota > Actinomycetes > Mycobacteriales > Mycobacteriaceae > Nocardia > Nocardia abscessus_A. The sequence continues at coordinate 628,751 of NZ_JADLQO010000002.1, forward strand.
ACCGATGACCCGGGTGACACCGGCACGACTGCTCGACGTGGCCTACGACCAGGCACTGCGCGGGCTCGCCGAGGGCGGTATCCCGATCGGCGCCGCCCTCTTCGACACGGCGGGCACGCTGCTCGGGCGCGGCCGCAACCGCCGGGTGCAGTCCGGCGATCCCAGCATGCACGCCGAGACCGACGCCTTCCGCGCGGCGGGACGGCGGCGGGACTACCGCCGGACCATCATGGTCACCACTCTCTCCCCGTGCTGGTATTGCAGCGGTCTGATCCGCCAGTTCGGCATCGGATCGGTGGTGGTCGGTGAGTCGCAGACGTTCTCGGGCGGGCACGAGTGGCTGGCCGGGCACGGCGTCGCCGTCACCGTTCTGGAAGACCGGCGCTGCATAGACCTGATGAGCCGATTCATCGCCGAGCATCCCGCGTTGTGGCAGGAGGACATCGGGATCGCCGACGATCTCGAGGCGTGACAGGGCGGCGCCGCGTGCTCAGCGGAAGTACGGATATTCCTGCACCCAATGGAATCCGCGGCTGCGCAACGGGAAGTCGTCGAGCGCGACCGACGTCAACGCTATCGAGACCGGCTGCCCGGCGAGCTCACCCATCAAGGTCAGCCGCTCGGGGGCGGGGCGGTCGAAGCCGAAAGTGCCCAAACGTTCCGCTTGCGCACCGACGGCTCTCGGCGGCGCGACCATCGCCAAGGTGCGCGCATCGGCATCGACCATGGCCAGCACCGGGATCAACTGGCCGTCCATCCGCTGCACAGTGGCCCCGTCGCGGTCGAAGACCAGGCGTTGCCAGCGCAGTTCGTCGGTGGTCAGCGGCGGGATCGGGGTGCCGTTCACGCTGAATTCGGTGACCGACCAGATGCCGTACAGCGGAGGCTCCGGCCGCCCCGCCCCTTGTTCGTTCCACCGGTCCCAGCCGGTGTACGCGTTCGAGAACAGCAGCCACACCCCGAGCGCGATCTGCGCCGCGGCCGCGATCCGGTTGGCTCGGGGCGTGCGCAGCAGCGGCGGTGTGGTCGACGGTGCGGCCGGCCGGTTCAGCAGCAGCACGTTCACCAGACGTCCGGCCTCCGGCGCGAGCAGCACCAGGCACAGCAGCATCAGGTGGAACGACAGGATCTTCGCGGGCACGTCGTAGGTCATGTCCAGCACGAACACCTGCGTCGTGCACACCAGGCTCAGCAGCGCGCCCACCAACGCGGTGCGGGGCACGAACAGCAGCATGCCGCCGAGCAGTTCCGCGCAGCCGAGCAGGATCTCGTACTGCGTCGACACGCCGATCTGGTTCCAGAGCACCGCCATCGGACTGAAATTCCCGTACGGCTCGAGTAATCGGCTCAGCGGTGTCGGCGGCATCTGGGTGGGGATGGCCTTGGCCATGCCGTACGCCACCAACTGCCCCGCCAGGCACAAGCGCACGAACAGCAGAAACCACGGCAGGACGGCCCGATAGTCCGGGCGGTTGCGGTCCAGCGCGCTCCAGATCAGCGTGCCGAGCAGCGCGACCATCAGGACGACGAACACCAGCACCCAGAAATACGCCTGGTCTCCGCTGATCGACGCCGTGTTCGCCGCGACGGAAGCGCCGAACACCTGGGTTCCGGTCCACTCGACCACCGGGCGCAGCGCTCGGGCGACACCGGAGTTCACCCAGTCCGGCAGCCATTCGCGCGTCAGTCCGAGGAACTCCGGGACGATCGCCGGGTACGCCAGGCAGAACAGCCCGAAGTACAACAAACCGAAACGGAACGCCACTCGGGTGCCGCCCCGCCAGGGCCGGGTACCGGAATCCTCCGCGTTCGTGTCGGTGTCCGTCCGATCGAGGATCGCTTCGGTCACGGCGGTCCCTCCAGTCCGAGTCGATGCAGACCGAAGGTATCGAAAAGTGCCGTGTCCGTAGCGGGTTTCGGCTGGATCGTCCCCGTCCTCGGGATCGCCGGTCTCGAGTCAGCGGAAGTACGGGTATTCCTGAACGAAGTTGAAGCCCCGGCTGCGCAGCGGGAAGGAGTTCAGGTCCATGCGGTCGAGCGACACCGTGACCGGCGTTCCGTTCAGCTCACCCGTCAGCAACAGCGTGTCCGGGGTCGGCTGGGTGAAGGTGAAGGCGCCCAGACGGGCGGGCGGCGTTTCCGGCGACTGCGGCGCGGCCGACAGCGTCATGGTGTGCGCGGCTTCGTCGACCACCGCGACGACGGGAACGAACGAGCCGTCCATCTGCTGCAGCGTGGCGCCGGGCCGGTCGAAGATCATCCTCCGCCAGCGGTTCTCGTCGGTGATCAGCGGTGGCGCCGGATGCCCGTCCCTGGTGAAATCGCCGACGGTCCAGATGCCGTACAGCGCGGGCTTCGGCGCGCCGCCACCTGCCTCGCGCCAGGCTTGCCAGCCGATGTACACGCCGCCGATCAGCACCCACAGTCCCAGCGCGACCTGCACCGCCGCCACGATCCGGTTCGCACGGCGGGAACCGAACAGCGCGGGCTGCGTGGCCGGCTCGGAGGGACGTTCCAGCACGAGCACATTCGCCAGCCTCCGGGCCTGTGGCGCGAGCACGACCAGCGACAGCAGCAGCAGATGGAACGAGAGGATCTTCACCGGCACGTCGTAGGTCATGTTCAGCACGAAAACCTGCGCCATGCTCACCAGGCTGAGCAGCGCGCCGATCGTCGCGGTGCGCGGCACGAACAGCAGCAGACCGCCGAGCACCTCGGCCGTGCCGAGCAGGATCTCGTACGCGGGCGCCGCGCCGACCTGGTTCCAGAGCACCGACGCCGGGCTCATCGTCCCGTACGGCTGCAGCAGCGTGGTCAGCGACGGCGCGGGCATCTGCGACGGAATGGCTTTGGCGAGACCGTAGAACAGCATCTGACCGCCCAGGCAGAGCCGGAGGAACAGCACGAACCAGTTGTTCAGCGTCCGGTAGTCCGGGCGGCGGCGATCGAGGATCGACCAGACGACCGTGATCACCACGGCCGCGACGAGTTCGCAGAAGATCAGCACCCAGACGGCGGTCTGGTCCCCGCTGCCCGAATCCTCGTGCAGGACGGCGTCGACCCCGAAGACGTGTTCGCCGACCCAGCCGATCAGCGGGCCCGTCGCGCGCATCTGCCAGATGATCGCGCTTTCCGGCAGCCACTTGCTCACGATGCCCGTGAACACGAACAGGATCTGCGCCATCAACACGCAGAACAGCCCGAGATAGACGAAGACGAACCGGAACGCGATTCGGGTCGGCAAGCTCCAGGGCCGGCGCACGACCGCTGCCGGCGCCTCGCCGCCGCTTCGCTTCACGACATCCGTTCCGACCGTACTCACATCGCTCCCCTCGTCGGCCGACATTCCGCGAGGCGAACGTATCCGACCAGGTCATGGGATGACCTCAGGGAAAACCCTGGATTTCCGCGTACCTCTTTCGACCTACGTGCCTGCCCCACCGGGGGCGCCGATACCGGCCCCGCCTTCGTCTTCCGGTTCCGGCCCGCCGACAACTAGAACGCGTTACAGTCGCGTATCCCGGGGCATCGGGGGCGATGCAGCCGGGCGGCACGTGTCAGGAGGACAAACATGACCGACGATCCGGACCCGGCACAGCGACAGCAGCTGACCGTCAGCGAACGCGATCTGGACGCGCTCGCCGGGGACCTGGCGCGCTGGCTCGATACGAAGGTCTCCGCCGACGAGCTGCCGCGGATCTCCGAGTTGTCGCGTCCGCAGTCCGGCGGCATGTCCAGCACATCGATCCTGTTCGACGCCGAATGGAGCGCGGGAGGGCGCACGGAGCGCGGGTCCTTCGTCGCGCGGATGGCGCCCGAGGCCGGGTCGTTCCCGGTGTTCGAGACCTACGATCTGGCCACCCAATACCAGGTGATGGCGGGCGTCGCCGCGGCCACCGACGTGCCGCTGCCCGGCCTGTGCTGGCTGGAGACCGACGCGAAGCCGCTCGGCACACCGTTCTTCGTGATGCGCCGGATCGACGGCCGCGTGCCGACCGACAACCCCCCGTACGTGTTCGTCGGCTGGCTGTTCGACGCGAGTCCCGCCGAACGTCTCCGGCTCACGCACAACACCGTCGAGGTGATCGCGAAGATCCACGGCATCCCCGATCCCGCGGCACTCTTCCCGATGCTGAGCGGGCCGGGCGAGTCGCTGCGCAGGCACGTCGCCGCGCAGCGCTCGTGGTACCGCTGGGCACTCGCGGACGACGGCTTCGAGATCCCGCTCATCGAGCGCAGTTTCGCCTGGCTCGACGAGCACTGGCCCGCCGACCCCGGCCCGGACGTGCTCAGCTGGGGTGACGCCCGCCCCGGCAACGTCATCTACCGTGAGTTCGACCCCGTTGCGGTGCTGGACTGGGAAATGGCGGCGCTGGGCCCGCGGGAGCTCGACCTGGGATGGATGATCTTCATCCACCGGTTCTTCCAGGATCTGGCCACCCGTTTCGGCCAGCCGGGGCTCCCCGACTTCCTGCGCCGCGACGACGTGGTGACGAAATACGAAGCGCTGACCGGTCATTCGGTGCGCGATCTCGATTTCTACATCGTCTACGCCGCAGTGCGGCACGCGATCGTGATGGCGCGGGTCAAGCGCAGGATGATCCACTTCGGCGAGGACACCGATACTCCGGATCGCGACGACTACGTCATGCACCGGGCAAGCCTGGAAGCGCTGCTCGACGGAACCTACGAATGGGACTGACCATGCCTGTGCCTTTGGACGAGTACCCGATCCACCAGACCCCGCTGTCGCTGGCCCGCGTGGCCTCCAGTGATCGGAACTTCTACGACCGCAGCTACTTCAACGCCCACGACCGCGACGGCGGCACCCTGCTGATCACCGGTTTCGGGGTGTACCCCAACCTCGGGGTGACCGACGCCTACGCCGCTGTGCGCCGCGGCGACACGGTGCGGGCGGTGCGCTTCTCCGACGCGCTCGGCGACCGGAGCCTCGACCAGCGCGTCGGCGGTTACCGCATCGAGGTGCTGGAGCCGCTGCGGCGCATCCGGGTGGTCTGCGAACACGACGATCTCGGCTTCGATCTCACCTGGACCGGCGCCTTCCCCGCCGTGCAGGAGCAACCGCACCTGATCCTCGCGGGCAACCGGCCGATCATCGAGGCGTCCCGGTTCGCGCAGGTGGGCTCCTGGGCCGGAACGCTGCACGTGGACGGCGACGACATCGCGATCGACCCGGCGGTGTGGACCGGAACCAGGGACCGCTCGTGGGGCATCCGCCCGGTCGGCGAGACCGAGCCGCCCGGCCGCGCGGCCACCGAACCGTCGGGCGGTTTCTGGTGGCTGTACGTACCGCTGCGGTTCGAGGAATTCGCGGTCGTGGTCATCGTGCAGGAGGAGCCGGACGGCAGGCGCACACTCAACGACGCGACCCGAGTCTGGCCGGACGGACGCACCGAGCAACTCGGCTGGCCGCGCATCTCGATCGACTACCGTTCCGGCACGCGGCATCCCGTCGGAGCCCGACTGGAGCTGACCACGCCCGACGGCAAGCCGCTGGAGATCGAGATCACGCCGGGCACCGGCGTCCCGCTGCACGTCGGCTGCGGCTACGGCGGCGATCCGGACTGGCAGCACGGCCAGTGGAAGGGCCGCGACTGGTCCTCCTCCAGCCGCTACGACCTCACCGACCCGGCGATCGTCGCCCGCACCCCTTACGGGGTGACCGACCATGTCGCCCGCGCGCGCTGCGGCGACGCCGAGGGCTGGGGTCTGTTCGAACACGCCAGCATCGGCCGCCACGACCCCACCGGCTTCGCCGACTGGGGCTCGGTCGCCCCCTGAGCCGCAACACGGTCGTCGAGGCACAGTGCGGCAGCCCGCCGGTGCCGAGCGCCTGAGCGAGGGAATCCGCTCCTGAGTAGTCACCACGGACAAGCCGTGACGACGCGGCAGCACTCGTGGCCACTCGCGTTCCGTCGACGCGGCTACCGCTCGTACCGCGCTGCCGCGACCACCACGCCGTGCACGACGCGCTTCGGCAGCACCAGCGGCCCGCCCTCGGCGGCGAGCAGCGCCGCGGCCTCCGCGACACTCGGCGTCCCGACGGCCGACCGTGCCCGGCTCCCCGGATTCGGGACGGTGACGGCCGCCAATTCGGCTGCGGAGTAGGACCGCAGCGGAATTTGAAGATCCGCCGCTACAGCGCGCAGTCCGGGTTCGGCGCAGCGCTGCTCGATGGTGGCCAAGCATGCGATCCGGTGGTCACCCACGGCCTCGCGCAGCGCGGCACCGATCACGTCGGCCGATGCGCCTGGTCGCAGGCCGATACCGACGACCACGTCAGCCGATGGCACGGGAATCCGCGAATCGGGCTGCGGCGGTGACGAACCGCCGCACCGCCTCAGGATTTCCCGCCGGGTGGGTGTGCAGGTACGACGCGTGCACGTTGCCGATCAAGGCCCCCTCCCGCACCCGCTCTCCCGCACTTCCGACCCAGCCCCACGCCGGGTTCCCTGGCGGCGCCGACACCAGGCGCGTGCGGTGGAACTCGTGTCCTCGAACCCGTTCGCCCGCCCGCCACAGGGGCGAGTCGGCCAGTGCGACGGCATCGCGGTAGCCGAGGGTCAGGCGCGGCCCGAACGCGGCGTCGGCGTCCACCACCCCGGCCATGGGGTGCCCGTCCAGCGAGCGGGTGAGATACAGCAGACCGGCACATTCGGCGTGCACCGGCATACCGTGCCGGACCGCCTCGGCCACCGCCCGCAGCAGACCGGAATTCGCGGCCAGCTCCGCCGCATGCTCCTCGGGGAAGCCACCCGGCAGCACCAATCCCGCTGTCCCGGTGGGCAATTCGTTATGGAGCGGATCGAACACGACCACCTGCGCGCCCGCGGCCACCAGCAGCTCACGGTGCTCGGCATAGCCGAAGGTGAACGCCGGACCACCCGCGACGGCGACAACCGGCCCCTCCCCGCCGACACGGCAGGTGGCAGCGCTCTCGTAGGCAGCCCACAAGTCACCACCAGATTCGAGGAGCGCCGCACCGGGGCCGCCCGAGTCACGGCCACCGCCGAGAAGCGTCGCGGCGGGCACCCCCGAGCCAGCCCCACGGACCGGCATCGCGGTGCATACCCCCGACTCGGCCCCACCGAGCGGCATCGCGGTGGACACCCCCGACTCGGCCCCACCGAGCGGCGACACGGTCGACACCCCCGAGCCGCCCCCACCCAGCGGCGCCACGGTGGATTCCTCGCCCGCACCTTCCAGACCGCGCACGGCGGCGGCGGGATCCCAGGCGGGTCCGGTGACCGACGAGCGAGCAAGTGCCGCGATGGCCTGCAGGTCGACGTGCGCGGCGACGAGATCCGTCATCGCCGCCACCGCCGCCGTCGCGGCCGCGCCGTGCTCCACCGCGGGAATCAGGCCGAGATGCCGAGAGGGGACCTCCAGTTCGGCCAGGCGCGGCAGTGACCCGAGCACCGGCAGCCCGACGCGATCGCAGGCGGCGCGCAGCACTTGGTCGTGGCGTTCGCTGCCGACCCGGTTCAAGATCACGCCGCCGAGCCGGACACCGCTGTCGAAGGTGGCGAATCCGTGCAGCAGCGCCGCCAGACTCTGGCTGTGCCCACGCGCGTCGACCACCAGCACCACTGGCGCTCCCAGCAGGGCCGCGACCTGCGCCGTCGACCCCTCCGCCACCGGCCCGGAGTGCTGATCGTCGATCCGCCCGTCGAACAGGCCCATCACACCCTCGACCACCGCGAGGTCGCACCCCTGCGCGCCGTGCCGATACAGCGGCACCACACGCTCCGCACCCACCAGCACAGGATCCAGATTCCGCCCCGGCCGCCCCGCCGCCAACCCGTGATACCCCGGATCGATGTAATCGGGCCCCACCTTGAACGGCGCCACCCGATGCCCCACCCTCCGCAACGCCCCCACCAACCCCGTCGCCACAGTCGTCTTCCCGCTCCCCGAAGCGGGCGCCGCGACCACAACCGCCCTCATCCCCGCCCCCGCTCCGCGAGTGGCACACCACGGTGCGGGCCTCTCGCGATCCGCCGCGGCCATGTGCCACTCGCGACGGTCACCATTCGATGCCTCGCTGGCCTTTGCGGCCGGCGTCCATGGGGTGTTTGAGTTTGGTCATCTCTGTTACGAGGTCGGCGGCATCGATGAGGGGTTGGGGTGCGTCGCGGCCGGTGATGACGACGTGCTGGTTGCCGGGGCGAGCTTCGAGGGTGTCGACTACTTCGGCGACGTCCACCCAGCCCCATTTCAGGGGGTAGGTGAATTCGTCGAGGACGTAGAAGCGGTGCTGTTCGGCCTTCAGGCGGCGCGCGATCTCCTGCCAACCGGCCAGCGCGGCGGCGGCGTGGTCCTGCTCGGTGCCCTGTTTGCGGGTCCAGGACCAGCCCTCGCCCATCTTGTGCCATTCGACCGCCCCGCCCGCGCCGGTCTGCTCGTGCAAGGCGCCCAGGGCGCGGAAGGCGGCTTCCTCGCCCACCTTCCATTTGGCGCTCTTCACGAATTGGAACACCGCCACGTCGAAGCCTTGGTTCCAGGCGCGCAGCGCCATCCCGAACGCGGCAGTCGATTTACCCTTGCCCGGCCCGGTGTGCACGGCGAGCACCGGCTGATTGCGCCGCTGCCGCGTGGTCAACCCGTCGTCGGGAACGGTCTCCGGAACACCCTTGGGCATCGAATCTCCTTGCTCGTCCTCGGATCACTCCGAACCTGTGCGCCGCGCCGGACCTGGAGCGACGAAGTCGCCGCCACCTCGCGCAACCCGCCCGCCCGGCGACGACCGAGCATCCTGTAGGACAGGACGCCGCCGACTCACCGCGTCTCTCCAGCGCCGCCGTGCAAGCGGCCGGGCGCCCTCCGTCGGGCACACCGTTCGAAAGTCGTGCTCACGCTGCCCGAGCCGCCCGCCCCGACATGCCGCTCGGGCCTCCGGAACTCGCGCGGACGACGTCCGCGACCGAATCACCGGTCAGCTCGGCCAGGCGCAGATAGCCCCCGCGCAAGTCGCGGGCCAGATCCACGGCGAGACCGAGGCGGATCATGCCGCGTTCGCAGTCCACCACGATCGAGGTGACCGCGTCTCTGGCGAGCAAGCCTGCGGCGATACGGGCGCGCGGAACCGGATCGATTCCGCCGGTGGCGCGACCGTCGGTGAGCAGCACCAGCATCGCCCTGCGGCGCGGATCGCGCACCCGCTCGCGCAACACCACCTCGCGCGCCTTCAGCAGGCCCGCGGCCAACGGCGTCTTCCCGCCCGTGCGCATCCCGGACAACCGGCGCACCGCGATGTCGACCGACGAAGTGGGCGGCAGCACGAGTTCTGCCTCCGCGCCGCGCACGCTGACGACGGCGACCTTGTCGCGGCGCTGATAAGCGTCCCGCAGCAGGGCGACCACCGCGCCGGTGACGGCGGACAACCGGTCGCGCGCGGCCATGGAACCGGAGGCGTCGACCACGAAGACGACCAGGTTCCCTTCCCGCCCTTCCCGATACGCGCCGCGTAGGTCGTCGGCGGCCAGCCGCAGCGGCCCGTCGCCGCGGCCGCGGGAACGCTGATGCGGCGCGGCCGCGAACACGGTACCGAGCAGATGCAGGCCCGAGGAGGTGTCGGTGCTCGGACGCACCACCCGCCCGTGCCGTGATTCCGCACGGGAGCGTCGCCCGGGTGCGCCTTCGCCGACGCCGGGCACTTCCCAGCGCGGCGTCCGGGCGCCGGTGGAAACCGGTGCGCCACTGCGTCCTTCACCCGAGTGCCCGCCTCCCGGACCGTCGGGCGGTGACGGGTCTTCGGGGCCGCCGTCCGGGTCCTCGCCGGCAGCGTCGTCCGGCTCCGCGGCATCCCGGGGCGTGCCGTCCGGCTCGGGCGCACCGCTCGGCTCGGACGTTTCCTCCTCGCGCCGCACCTCCGCCTCTGCGTCGCGCATGGCGTCGTCGAGCTGCTGCTCGCTGATGCCGGGTTCGTCGAACGGATCGCGCCTGCGCCGATGCGGCAGCGCCAGTTCGGCGGCCACCCGCACGTCGTCCTCGGTCACCACGTCGCCGCCGCGCCAGGCGGCGTGCGCGGTCGCGGTGCGCGCGACGACCAGATCGGCGCGCATCCCGTCGACGTCGAACGCGGCGCACAGCGCGGCGATCCGGCGCAGCTCCACGTCGTCCAGCGTCACCTGCCCCACCCGGTCGCGGGCGGCGAGGATCCGCTCGGCCACCTCCTGATCGGCCTGGGCGTACCGGGCCGCGAAACCGGCCGGGTCGGCCTCGTAGTCCAGCCTGCGGCGCACCACCGCCATACGCACGTCCACGTCCCGGGAGGCCGCCACGTCCACGGTCAGGCCGAACCGGTCCAGCAGCTGCGGACGCAGCTCGCCCTCCTCCGGATTCATGGTGCCGACCAGCACGAAGCGCGCCGGATGCGAGTGCGAGACGCCGTCGCGTTCGATGTGCACCCGGCCCATCGCCGCGGCGTCCAGCAGCACGTCCACCAGATGGTCGTGCAGCAGGTTGACTTCGTCGACGTAGAGCACGCCGTGATGGGCGGCGGCCAGCAAGCCGGGGCGGAACGCCTGCTCCCCGTCCCGCAGCACCCGTTCCAAGTCCAGTGAACCGACCACGCGGTCCTCGGTCGCGCCCACCGGCAGCTCGACCAGGCGGGCCGGGCGCGCGCCGGTTTCGTCCACCACGGGCGGCAGCAGCTGGGCCAGCGCGCGGACCACGGTCGACTTTGCGGTGCCCTTCTCGCCGCGCACCAGGACCCCGCCGATGCCGGGATGAACGGCGCAGAGGATCAGCGCCAGCTGCAGCCGTTCCTGCCCGACCACCGCCGAGAACGGGAATCCCGCATCACCGTCCGAACCCGGACGCGTTCGACTGCTCTGGTCGGATGTCGGCACTGTTTCGGCATGGGACACGGACACGCCCCAACTCTAAGCGCGCGCCCTCATCCACCCGACAGGGCCCTTCGATTCAGAACCGATGCGGGCGGGCCCCGGAAAATGCACAGAAAATGCCGCACCCGCCCCGGAGACGCCCGGAGCGGGTGCGAATGGCGAGACGTTCACTCCCCGCCGCGGCGCATCGGCACATGGGCTATGCCGTCTTCCTCGAATTCCGCGCCGTCGACCTTGAAGCCGTGCTTGCTGTACAGGTCGATCAGGTAGCTCTGCGCACTCAGCCGCACCGTCGCCGAACCGACCTCGGCCAGCGCCGCCTGCAGCAGCCGCGTGGTGTATCCGTGCCCGCGAGCGGGCGGCGTGGTGCAGAGCCTGCCGATGCGGAAACTCTTCACCCCGTCGTGGTGCTCCTCGCACAAGCGCAGCGTGGCGATGACCTCGCCCTCGTCATCGAGCCAGAAGTGCCGGGTCTCGGGAAGCAGGTCCTTCCCGTCCAGTTCGGGGTACGCGCACTTCTGTTCGACGACAAACACTTCGACGCGAAGTTTCAACAGCCGGTAGAGCGTCGCGGTATCGAGATCCTGCGCCCATGAGCGTTTGAGAGCAACCGTTGACATCATCGAGCCTTGCTATCACAACCTAGGCGTTCGCCGCGACCCCCGCGTGCCTCGGCGTGTTGTCGCCGCCGTCGACGAGGTTCAGCGCTTTGGAGGTCCAATCCCACACTTCGTGGAACAGCGCCGGGTTCTCGGAGAGCTTCACGCCCAGCGACGGCACCATCTCCTTCAGCTTCGGCGTCCACTCGGCGTACTCCTGCGGGAAGCAGCGCTGTAGGACGTCCAGCATGGCGGTGACACAGGTGGACGCGCCCGGGGAGGCGCCGAGCAGACCGGCGATCGAGCCGTCCTGCGCGGCGATCACCGCGGTGCCGAATTCGAGCACACCGCCGACGCCCTTGCGGCGGATCACCTGCACGCGCTGGCCCGCGGTGATCAGCTCCCAATCCCTGCCCTCGGCGCGCGGGATGAACTCCGACAGCGTGATCACCTTGCCCGCTTCGGACTTCAGCAGCTCACTGACCAGGTACTTGGTCAGACCGAGTTCGGTGACGCCGACCCCGAGCAGCGAGAAGATGTTGTTCGGGCGCACCGACTTGAACAGGTCGGTGTTCTTGCCGTCCTTGAGGAACTTCGGCGTCCAGCCGGCGTACGGACCGAACAGCAGGCCCGGCCTGCCCTTGATCACCCGGGTGTCCAAGTGCGGCACCGACATCGGCGGGGCGCCGACCGCGGCCTTGCCGTACACCTTGGCCTCGTGCTGATGGATCAGCGCCGGGTTGACGCAGCGGAAGAACTGACCGCTGACCGGGAAGCCGCCGAATCCCTTGGCCTCCTTGATGTTCGCCTTCTGCAGCAGCGGCAGCGCGCCGCCGCCGGCGCCGACGAACACGAATTTGCTGATCAGCCTACGGGTTTCCCTGGTGCGGACGTTGCGCACCGTGACCAGCCAGGACCCGTCGGACTGCTTGGACAGGTCGCGCACCTCGTTGCCGAAGGCCAGGTCGACGCCGGAGGCGCCGAGGTAGGCCAGCAACTCCTGGGTGAGCGAGCCGAAGTCGATGTCGGTGCCGCCGTCGGTCCAGTTCAACGCGATCGGATCGGAGAAGTCGCGCCCGCGCGCCATCAACGGCAACCGCCGGGTGAACTCGTCCGGGCTGTCGATGTACTCCATGCCCTCGAACAGCGGGTGCGGCGCCAGCGCTTCGTAGCGCTTGCGCAGGTACTCCACGTTGTCGGCGCCGTGCACGAAGCTGACGTGCGGAATCGGGTTGATGAAGGCGGACGGATCGCGCAGGATGCCGTTCTCCACGCCGTAGGACCAGAACTGGCGGGAGACCTGGAAGCGCTCGTTGATGTCGACGGCCTTGGTGATGTCCACCGAGCCGTCGGCGTTCTGCGGGCTGTAGTTCAGCTCGCAGAGCGCGGAGTGCCCGGTACCCGCGTTGTTCCACGGATCGCTGCTCTCCGCGGCGGCGGCGTCCAGCCGCTCGAACAGGGAGATCGACCAGTTCGGCTGCAGCTGCCGCAGCAGCGCGCCGAGAGTGGCACTCATGATGCCGGCACCGATGAGTACTACATCGGTCTTTTCAGTCATGGCAGCGTTCGGCACGGGTAGATCGACTTCCTTGTCCTTCTGCGCGGGCCCACCGGGCGGGTGGACCTGCCTGGGCACGGTGTGGTTGTGGCTCGGTCCCGGCGTCCGCCGGCACCGAACGGCATGGCGGGAGTCAGGTTACCCGCCGTTCACCTAAGCCCAATTGTGCACCTCACCACGCCGCGACCCCGCAGCGAACCTGCGGAATGTGCGGAATGCGACAGAGACGGTCGTCACTTCGGCGGCAGGGCGACGGCTGTGGTCTGTCGGCACTGGACGCCGTCCAATAGATTGGTCGCGTGACGAACGAACAGTCGCTTGCCCAGCCGGTCGGCACTTCCCCGGATGGCGGAGGCTGGCGCCCCGACGTCCTGGGCCCGCACTATCAGCAGCGCACGCTGCCCCTCGGTCCCGATCCCGACGGCGAAGGCGAGGTGGTCGCCACGCTGGTGCGCTACACGCCCACCGGCGCCATCGAGCAGACCGCGGGCGCGGTGCTCTACGTGCACGGATTCACCGACTACTTCTTCCAGGAGCACCTCGCCGAGCACTTCGCCGCGCGCGGGTACCAGTTCTACGCACTCGACCTGCGCAAATGCGGCCGGTCGCTGCGCGACGGGCACACGCCGCACTATGTGACGGATCTCGCTTTCTACGACCGTGAGCTCGCGGAGTCCCTGCGGATCATCCGGGCCGAGATCGGCGACGCTCCCGTTGTGCTCAACGCGCACTCCACCGGCGGGCTGGTCGTGTCGCTGTGGCTGGATCGGCTCAACCGCGCCAGGGGGACGGCCGCCGCGGGCATCACCGGCGTGGTGCTCAACAGCCCGTGGTTCGACCTGCAGGGTCCCGCGTACTACCGGACCGTCGGCACGCCGATCATCAAGGCGGTCGGGCGGTTCCGGAAGATGGTTCAGCTGCCCGGCGGCGGCAAGATCAGCACCTACGGCGACAGCCTGCACCACTCGGTGTCCGGCGAATGGAATTACAACTTGGACTGGAAGCCGTTGCAGGGCTTCCCGGTGCGGCTCGGCTGGCTGCGCGCCATCCGCAACGGCCACGCGCGGCTGCACCAGGGCCTGGACATCGGCGTACCCTCCCTGATCCTGCGCTCCCGGATGACCAAGTTCGCCAAGGAGTACGGCCCCGCCGTGGACGTGGCCGACGCGGTGCTCGACGTCAAGCAGATCCAGCGCTGGTCGGGCTGCCTGGGTGACCGCACCAACATGGTGCCGATCGACGGCGCCAAGCACGACGTGTTCCTCTCCGGCCCCGAACCGCTGGCGCAGGCGTTCCGCGAGCTCGACAACTGGCTCGACTGGCTCGCGGGCTATCAGGAAGCGGCGGGCGCGCAGTCACCAGAGGCTGGTGCGTAGCACGATCTCGGTGGCCAGCTCGTGGTCGGCTTCGGTGGCCACGTTGGTGACGTCGACCTCGACCACCCGGAATTCGCCGTAGACGAACCGCCCCGACGTGTCGGCCACCGAGCGCGGCAGATTCTTGGTGACCAGCAGCGTGGTCGGCACCTCGACCGGGCCGGTGTCCGCGTCCGCCACCGCGCCGTCCGCGCCGGGCGTGGCCGGGTGACCGCGATCGGCCACGACCAGGCTCTGGAACCGGCCGAACCCGCGTGCGCACGCCTGCCAGGCCAGCACCGCGCCCGTCCCGCGCCCGGCCACGTTCACCCACGGCAGACCGAGCTCGTCCAGGATCGCGGTCACACCGGCCGGGTCGAGACCCTCGATCGATTCCACCGCGAAGGTGCGCAGATCCGAGTTGTGCAGACGGGCGCACACCTGATCGAAGACGTCCGCCGTGTCACCGGCGTCGGGCAGCAGGAGCACGCTGTGCCGGGATTCCGGTCCGTCGATCCGCACGGTCCATGCCCGGTCACCGACCGTGATCTGCCGAGATTCCATGCCGAATCACGCTACACGGATCAGGGCACCGCGGCGGCGGGTCGGGGGGCGGATTCAGGCGAGCAGGCGCATCCCGGCCCGCTCACCCGCGTTGTGATCGAAGGTGACGGTGAGGTCACACCCGGCCTCCTGGCCGAGTTGCTGGATCAGCGCGTCGGCGAAGTCGGCGCCGTCGGCGGCCCGGCGCAGCGCCTGGCGCACGGTGTCGGCGCGTTCGACGACGATCTCGCTGGAATCGAGCAGTCCCAGCAGCACGTCGGTGACCGCCTCCGGGTCCTGTTTGTAGCCGCGCCGCAGCACCCAGTGGATCTCGGCGAGCACGATCATCGTGATGTAGCCGGGTTTGCTCTCGCTGAGCCCGTCGATCACCTGGTTGGCCCGGGCGGACTGCTCCGGATCGTCCTGGGTCAGGTAGCGGATCAGCACATTCGCGTCCAGGCCGATCATCGCGGCTTGCCTTCCACGACATTGCCCGCGATCGCCTCGTTCATCTCGGCCAGGCCGATCGGCGAGCCGGACCAGCCCACGATGCCCTTCAGCGACTTGATCGTGCGCGTTTCGGGCACCAGTTCATAGGTCCCGTTGGGGGTGGGCACGAAGGCGACCCGCACGCCCGTGCGCAAACCCATCGCTACGCGCACATCGATCGGGATCGTGATCTGCCCCTTACTGGTGACCGCCGCCGACACCACGTTCCCCCCTCGGCCGCTGGGTCTCTTCTCCGCCGCCATCTTCCTCACACCCGACCATGCTCGATCAGCCCGCGCCTTACCCGGGGCCGAATTCCTTACTGCAAGGTAAGGCGCTGGTCGGTCCGCGTCAACCGATACGGCCGCTCGCGCCGATCGCCTCGGTGGCCAGGATGGGCAATCCGGCGGGCGCACCCCCGGCGAGCAGGTGCTCGAGCGCGGCCAGATCGAGGTGGGCTTCGATCAGATCGGCCAGTAGATCGAGCTGGGCGGCACGCACCTGCGTGACCGATACATCTTCGGCGACAACGAAACCCGATCGGCCCGCAGCCGCGGCGACCGCGCGGAGCCAATCGCGGCGCAACTCGTCGGATTCCAGCAGCCCGTGCAGGTGGGTGCCCCACACCGCGCCGCGGACACTGCCTTCCGGCTCGCCGTCGACGGTGAGCCATGCCGGATCGCCGTTGTGCGTGACACGTCCGTGGTGGATCTCGTAGCCGCGCACCGCCACGCCCGCCACGTGCCCCGTGCTGCGGCGCAGCACTTTGGGCTCGGCGAATTCGACGGTCAGGTCGAGCAGGCCGAGTCCGTCGACCGCGCCCGCACCGGATTCGACCGGGTCGACGATGCGGGTACCGAGCATCTGGTACCCGCCGCAGACGCCCAGAATCGGTCCGCCCACGGCGGCGCGTGCCCGCAGCGCGTCGGCGATGCCGCTGCCGCGCAACCATCGCAGATCCGACACCGTCGCCTTGCTGCCCGGCAGGACCACCAGGTCGGCGTCCGCCAGGCGGGAGGGCTCGGTCACCCAGCGCACCGCGACGCCGGGCTCGCAGGCGAGCGCCTCGACGTCGGTGGAGTTGGAGATGCGCGGCAGCCGGATCGCGGCGACGGTCAGCCATTCGGCCCCCACCGGCGGGCGGGGACGGCCGACCGGCGCGTCGGCGAGGGTGCCCAGCGAGTCCTCCGCGTCGATCCAGAGGTCCTCGGCGTACGGGAGCACGCCGAGGGTCGGGCGGCCGGTGAGCTCGGCCAAGCGCTCCAGCCCCGGCCGGAGCAACTCGACCGCGCCGCGGAACTTGTTGACCACGAACCCCGAGATCAATTGCTGGTCTTCGGGTTCCAGGATGGCGACCGTGCCGAACAGGTGGGCGAGCACGCCGCCGCGGTCGATGTCCCCGACCAGCAGCACCGGCAGGCCCGCGGCACGGGCGAGACCCATGTTCGCCAGGTCCGTCGCGCGCAGGTTGATCTCGGCGGGCGATCCGGCGCCCTCACAGACGACCACGTCGAATTCGTCCCGCAGCGCAGCGAGTTCGGCGGCCACCACGCCCCGCAACTCCTGGCGATGCCGGATGTAGTCCTCGGCGCCGACGGTGCCGACCGCTTTCCCCCGGACCACCAGCTGGGAACGCCGGTCACTGCCCGGCTTGAGCAGGACGGGATTGAACCGCACGCTCGGCTCCAGCCCGCACGCCTGGGCCTGCAGCGCCTGCGCCCGGCCGATCTCCCCGCCGTCCAGCGTGACCACGGAGTTGTTGGACATGTTCTGCGCCTTGAACGGCGCGACGCGCACGCCGCGCCGAGCCAGCATCCGGCAGATCCCGGCCACGACGACGCTCTTGCCCGCATCCGAAGTGGTGCCCGCGACCAGCAGCGCGCCCTTCATCGCGGGCTCGTCCGGTGCGCGGCCGCCCGGGACGTCCGGCCGACCGGATCGCGTCCGGTCAGGCCGCCGGTCACGGGAGGGTCAGGATCTCGGTCCCCGATTCGGTGACCACTAGGGTGTGCTCGAACTGCGCGGTCCACTTGCGGTCCTTGGTGACCACCGTCCAGCCGTCGTCCCAGATCTCGTAGTCGATTCCGCCGAGGTTGATCATCGGCTCGATGGTGAACGTCATGCCCGGCTCGATGATGGTCTCCACGGCGGGCTGGTCGTAGTGCAGCACGACCAGGCCGCTGTGGAAGGTCGGACCGACACCGTGGCCGGTGAAGTCGCGGACCACACCGTAGCCGAAACGATTGGCGTAGGACTCGATGACCCGGCCGATCACGTTCAGCGCCCGGCCCGGCCGTACCGCCTTGATCGCCCGCATGGTGGCCTCCTCGGTCCGCTCGACCAGCAGGCGCACCTCCTCATCGACGTCACCGGCGAGGAAGGTCTTGTTGGTGTCGCCGTGTACGCCGTTGATGTAGGCGGTGACGTCGATGTTGACGATGTCACCGTCCTCGATCACGGTGGAGTCCGGGATGCCGTGGCAGATCACCTCGTTCAGCGAGGTGCAGCACGATTTCGGAAAGCCCTTGTAGCCCAGCGTCGACGGGTAGGCGCCGTGGTCGCACATGTACTCGTGCGCGATGCGATCCAGCTCGTCGGTGGTGACGCCGGGCGCGACCGCCTTGCCCGCCTCTTCGAGCGCCTGCGCGGCGATCTTGCCCGCGATCCGCATCTTCTCGATCGTCTCCGCGGTCTGCACCCAGGGCTCGCGTCCCTCGTTGGCGGTCTTCTTCCACGCGTATTCCGGGCGCTCGATGGCGCGCGGAACTTCACGGGTGGGCGACAGCGTGCCCGGGACGAGCGGCTTGCGGGTGCGGACAGACATAGCGAACAGCGTAATCGGCCCACCGCGCCGATGCCTTTCCCCGGCCCGCCACGGCGCCTCTCCCAACGGATCGACCTGCGGCTTCCTGCTGCTGCGCTCGGTCGGTGCCCCCTGCTGCGGACCGATCTGCGGCCGGTGAGCCCGCGCCGGGTTTTCGCTTTGGCTCTGCCGACGCGCGCTGCCGGGAGCCTCGTCTGCGCACGGGCCCGAATCTGCTCGCGCTCGGCGTCGAGCGGATCGCCACCGGCGTCGGAGTGATCCCCCTCTGGTACCAGCCACCTCCCGGCGCGGACGAGCGAACACCTCCCTCCCGATCGCTCGGGTGCTCCGACGCCTTCCTGGCTGTGGTCACGCCGACCGGCATCCGTCCCGCGCCACCCCTTCGGTCAACGTCGGCGCCGCCGACGCCGCTCGTCCGATCGCCCTACCATGGGCGCGTGTCCGCACTACCTCTCATCTTCACCGCAGGCTGGGCCAGCGGCGTGAACGCCTACGCGGTGGTTCTGCTGCTCGGGCTCTTCGGCCGGTTCGGATTCACCGATTCGGTGCCGGAAGCGTTGCAGCGCACCGACGTCCTGGTCGCGGCGGCGGTGTTGTTCCTGATCGAGGCCGTGGCGGACAAGCTCCCCTATCTCGACTCGTTCTGGGACGCGGTGCACACCGTGGTGCGGCCGATCGCGGGCGCCGTGGTCGCGGCGCTGCTGGCCGGACAGGACGGATCCCTCTCGGAACTCGCCGCGGGCGCGGTAGGGGGTACGGCCGCACTGGTGAGCCATCTGGTGAAGGCGGGAACTCGGATGGCCGTCAACACCTCTCCCGAGCCCGCCAGCAACATCGTGGTCAGCACCGCCGAGGACGTGACCGTCGCGGGCGTGGTCACGCTCGCCGTGTTCCACCCGGTGGCCGCGGCGGTGATCGCGGCGGTCCTGCTCGTCATCGGCCTGGCGCTGCTGTATTTCTGCGCGAGCCGGATCCGTCGCTATCGCCGGCGGCGGCGGGCCCGCCGGGCGGCACGCACGCGCAACCAGGAGTTGGTTGCGGAGTAATTGCCACACAGCGCAATTGCCACACAGCGCAATTGCCACACAGCGCAATTGCTACACAGCGGGATCGGTCACGGGCGTGCCGCGCCAGTCGACCACGCGGCACGCCGGGCGGGGCGCCCCGTTGCGCCCGCCGTCACTGTGCCGGCGACGTGAGCGCCCGGGTGGAGCCACTGGTCGGATGACTCGGCGCCGGGACGTCGCCATTCGGACGTGTGACGCTGCGGGGCAGTGTCACTACCGCGGACGAGACCACCGTCGCGACGAGTTCATTGTTCGGGCAAACGGCGGCGGCCACCGGCCACGTCGGTTACCAGAT
Organism: Nocardia abscessus; assembly: GCF_015477775.1. Lineage (GTDB taxonomy): Bacteria > Actinomycetota > Actinomycetes > Mycobacteriales > Mycobacteriaceae > Nocardia > Nocardia abscessus_A. Next base: position 648,352 of record NZ_JADLQO010000002.1, read on the forward strand.
CAGTGTACCCGTCGACCAGTTCGGCTAGTTGATACCAATGTTTATGGGTATTGTCGCTGCGCGCGCCCTCGGTGTGAATGACCTGATTCGCGTCCACCCAGCTGCGCGCCATCCGATCCACTACGGCGCCGAGGGTTTCGGTGTGCAGCGAGGCCCCATTGCGATGCTGGGGAATCTCCTGCGCGACCCAGTCGTTGATGTCGTCGACGAGTTCACGTCTGCGACAGTCGATTTCAGCGATCAGTGCGGTGTCCAGCACCTGCGCACGACGCTGGTGCAGTTCGGCTAGAGCGTGTGCGGAGCGCAGCAGTTCCCGATCTTGGAAACGACGCCCTTGGAAAGCACACAACAATTGCGGTGCGGTCGGTAAGGCACCGACCGTCGGCGCGCTCATCGCCGTACTCCGAGTTCACCCGACACCAACGCGCTTTGTACCAACATAATTGGCTCTCGATTCCGTTATCCCGGTCATCGGATCGGTTGTCACAACTAGGCTAGCTGGATCATGCACGTACAGATGCAAGAACGCAAGATTGCGTCTGCATTTCTGCGGTAAAGGACTCCTGACAGCACGCGGAGGCCCAGAGCAGACCGGCCGCAACCCTTTTCGGCGTAGGCGGCGAGCGATGTCCGCTCCGGTCGGCGGCCCCGAAACGAGGCCGATCAGCTCCGCGCGTTCATACTTCCGGACATCTTCACGACCGCACATCCGCACATCCGTACGAATTCGCCCACCGTTACCGACCTTCGGTCGCCGGGCGCGGGCAACCACCCGGCGGCGGTCAGAGCTGGGTCGCGGCCGCGAGCAGCGTCAGCGCGGGCAGCGTGCCCTGTACCACCGCGCCTCTGACGAACCGGCGGTCGTGCGCCACCAAAACCACGGCCGCGGCCAGCATCGACCCGCACCCCGACAGCACCAGCGCCCATCCCGCCTCCGGCACCGACCGCAGGATCGCCACGCCGACCAGCGTCGCCACCGCGAGAAACAGGTTGTAGAAGCCCTGATTGAACGCCCACGGCCGGGCCGCGGCCAGTTCGGCTTCGGAAACCCGGAAGACCCCCTTGTGCACCGCGGGGTCGGCGAACCGCACGGACTCCATGACGAAGATGCCGACATGGAGCAGAGCGGCCGCGACGGCGAGCACCTGTACCACCCAGAGCATTCGACCTCCTCACGAAGCGCACCGACCGGAAGACGCCGACCAGGGCTCCCGTGCAGACCTGTGCGACTCCGGCGCGCCGAGGCATCCTATGGCCGGAGTCGTGGAAGGACGTGCAACACACCGGCGACACGCCGCCGCGCGGGTGCATCGCACCGAGCGGTCAGCCGGTCAGTCCGAAAACCCGGCGGGCGTTGCCGTCCAGATACAGCTCGCGGGTCTGCTCGTCGAGACCGAGGGCGTCGAGGCCGTCCAGTGCGTGGCCGGGGAAGATCATCGGATAGTTGGTGCCGAACAACACCTTGTGGCGGCCGCTACCCGACTTCAGGTAGGAGACCAGCTCCGCAGGAAGGCGTTTCGTCGTGTACGCCGAGGTGTCGATGACGACGTTCTCGTGTTTTCTGGCCACAGCGATCATCTCCTCGGTCCATGGATAGCCGATGTGCCCGCAGACGATCGTCAACTCGGGGAAGTCCAGCGCGACCTGGTCGATGTACGGGATGGGGCGACCGGTCTCCGACGGCCGCAGCGGACCGGTGTGCCCCACCTGCGTGCAGAAAGGAATCCCCGCCTCGACGCATGCCGCGAACAGTGGATAGAAGCGCCGGTCGGTCGGCGGGAGCTCCCACAGCCACGGGAGCACCCGCAGGCCCTTGAATCCCTGCTCCACACGGCGGCGCAGTTCCCGCACGGCGGGCATCGGCTTGCGCAGGTCCACCGACGCGATGGGAAGCAGGCGCTCCGACGCCTCGGCCGCCCACGCCGCCACCTCGTCATTGGAGATGAGGACGCCGTCCGGCGCGTGCCACGCCGAGATGAGCGCGCGATCCACGCCGGCGGCGTCCATCGCGTCGAGGGTCATCGAGAGCGGGATCTCGTCGGCCAGAATCGCGGCCCCGGTCCACCGCCGCAGCGAGGCGAACATGTCGTGGGCGAGGAACCGCCGGGTCGGATGCTGCGCCCAGGCATCGATGGTCATGCGCGGATTATGACATACGTCATAGAAACTCGACACTCCGCGACTCCCGGCGCGATGAGCGTCCGCCGCACCGATTCTTGCTGAGCGACAGCAACATTCATCGTGCACAATGAATGTTGCCGCCCCGCGTCGACACCCGGAATGCGGAACCAAGATGACCAGCTATCACCCGTCTCACCACCACATCTATATCAACCGTAATAACCTATCGGGCGGTTCGCCGGGCATAAACTGGGTATCGACAGCAGCACCACCGACAACCGACACAGAGCAGGACCATGGCCGGTTCGGACCCGTTCGCCACACAGCACGATCGGCCTCCAGGTATCGAGCAGGAACTGGAGGGCGCGGGTCTCGACGACCCCGAAGTGATCGGCAAGGGCGGGTTCGGCGTGGTCTACCGCTGTCGGCAGCGGGCGCTCAATCGCAGCGTCGCGGTCAAGGTCCTCACCGCCCGGCCCGACCTCGAGCCGGAGAACGTCGAACGGTTCCTGCGCGAGCAGCAGGCGATGGGCGCCCTGTCCGGGCACCCGAATATCGTGCCGATCCTGCAGGTGGGGACCACCCGCAGCGGGCGCCCCTATCTGGTGATGCCCTTCCACTCGCACGGTTCACTGGAGAACCGGATCCGCCGCGAAGGTTTCCTGCCGCTGCCCGAGGCGATCGGGATCACCGTCAAGCTGGCCGGCGCCCTGGAGACCGCGCACCGCGCCGGGATTCTGCATCGCGACATCAAACCGGGCAATGTCCTGCTGACCGACTACGGCGAACCGCAACTGACCGACTTCGGGATCGCCCGGGTCGAAGGAGGTTTCGAGACCACCACGGGAGTGGTGACCGGCTCACCCGCGTTCACCGCGCCGGAGGTGCTGCGCTCGGGCACTCCGTCGGTGGCCTCGGACGTCTACGGTCTCGCCGCCACGCTCTTCGCCATGATCACCGGGCACGCGGCGTACGAGCGTCGCTCCGGCGAGCAGGTCGTGGCGCAGTTCCTGCGCATCGCGGCCGACCCGCTCCCCGATCTGCGGCTCGACGGCATCCCCGACGACGTGGCCGCCGTCATCGAGGCAGGCATGGCGCACGATCCCGCCGACCGCCCGTCCTCGGCCGCCGCGTTCGGTGAAATGCTGCGCGCCGTCCAGCGCGGCAACGACATGCCGATCGAGCACATGACGCTGCCCACCACCGATCAACCGGCGCCGGAGGATCTCAGCACGCGGCCGTTGACCGCCACCGCGCGTTTCCCCACTCCCCATCCCAAGACACCGCCGACGCCCGAGACCAAGTTCCGCCCCTCGATGTCGACCCGTCCGCTGGTCCAGCGCGATCGCCTGATCGACGCGCTGCAAACCGAGCCACGGCCGCGGCTCGTGGTCATTCACGCCCCGGCCGGCTTCGGCAAGAGCACGCTGGCCGCCCAGTGGGCCAAGCGCCTCGCCGAGACCGACAAGGTGGCGGTGGCCTGGTTGAACGCCGACCGCGACGACAACAACGTGGTCTGGCTGCTGACGCACCTGATCGAGGCGTTCCACCGTGTGGTCCCCACGCTGGCGCCCGACCTGGCGTTGATCCTCGAAGAGGGCGACGCCGCTGCCGCACGCTACGTGCTCACCACGCTGATCAACACCATCCACGACCGCGACGAACGGTTCGCCCTGGTGATCGACGACTGGGATCGGATCACCGACCCCGCCGCCGTCGAGGCCCTGCACTACCTGATCGAGCAGGGCCCGCACCATCTGCAGATCATCCTGACCAGCCGATCACTGGAGGGTTTGCCGCTCGGCACCATGCGCGTGCGTCACGAGCTCGTCGAAATCGATGCCGCCGCATTGCGTTTCGACGCCGAGGAGGCACGGGCGTTTCTCGCCGAGCAGACCGGTCTCACCCTGGCCGACGCCGAGAGCGCCGAGCTGCGCGATTACACCGAGGGCTGGGCGGCGGCATTGCAACTCGCGTCGCTGTCGCTGCGTGAGCACCCCGACCCGGCTTCGCTGATCGCCCACCTGTCCGGGCACCATCACGCCATCGCCGAGTACCTGGCCGAGAACGTGCTCGACACCGTCGAGCCCGAGCTGCTCGACATCATGCTCAAAACCTCCCTCCCCGAACGGGTCTCCGGCAGCCTGGTCACGGCGTTGACCGGACGGCCGCACGGGCAGTCGGTCCTGGAGAATCTGGAACGCCGCAATCTGTTCCTGCGCCGCGTCGACGAGGACGGCGACTGGTTCCGCTACCACCATCTGTTCGCGGAGTTCCTGCGCAGGCGACTCGAACGCGACCACCCCGAGCAAGTGCCCGAGTTGCATCGCGCGGCAGCCGGCTGGTTCGCCGACCACAAGATGCTCAGCGAGGCGATCGATCACGCGCTGGCCGCTGACGACGGCGAGAAGGCCGTCGACATCGTGGAGGGAAAATCCCGCGATCTGGTGCAGGACGCCCAGCTGGCGACGTTTCTCGGGTTGGTCGCCAAACTTCCGCCCGCGGCCGCCGCCGCCCGCCCTCGGCTGCAGGTCGGGGTCGCCTGGACGAACGCGCTGCTGCGCCAGCCCACCGAACTGCACGCCGCCCTACGGCTGGTGCGGGCGTCGCTGGACAAGGCTCCGGACGCCGACCCCGATCTCGCGCTCGAAGCCGACCTCATCGAGTGCGTGGAACGCGCGTTCGCCGACCATCCGGAGGGCGTGGACGCGGTAGTCGCCAAATGCCTGGGCCGAGCCGACACGCTGGGGCCGTGGGCGCTGTGCGCGGCCGCGAACCTCGCCGCCTTCTCCGCGATCAGCCGGTTCGACTACGAGCGGGCGCGGGAATGGCACGACTGGGCCACCCCCTTCTACCAGCAGACCCGCAGCACGTTCATCCTGATGTACAGCCACAGCCTGGTGGGCATCGCGGCACGGGAAGAACTCGATATCGCGGCGGCCGAACGTAGCTTCCGCACCGCGTTCGAACTGGCCACCACCTCGTCGGGCCCGCAGTCCTATGCCGCTCGCCTGGCCGGCGCCTTGCTCGGCGAGCTGCTCTACAAACGTGACCAGGTGGCGGCGGCCGAGCGCCTGCTGGACGAAGCCGGACGGCTCGGCATCGAGGGCGGCCCCGTCGACTTCCTGATGGCCAACTACGCCACCGGCGCACGGATCAAAGCCCTGCGCGGCGATCTGGCGTCCGCCGCGCGACGGCTGGACGAAGGCGCCGAGGTGGCCAGGGCCTTGAAGTTGCCGCGGCTGGCCACCCGGATCGCCAACGAGCAGGTCCGGCTCGGCCTGACCGCCACCTACGTCACCGAACCGCCGGCCGGAGAAGGCGGTATCGCCGTGATGGCCGCCGAACTGCGGGAGGATTCCGCGATCCGGATGCTGCTGCGGTCCGGAGCCGCCAAACGGGTCGCCGCCGCGGTGGCACGCGCCCAGCAGTTACGGGATTCCATCGATGCGGGCCGACGCCCGCGGGCCGCGGCGCAAGCGTCCCTGCTGCTCGCCACCTGCCTTGCGGCGGCCGGAAAGACCGAGGCGGCGAAGGACGAGTTGGTCCCGATCGTGGCCAGGTACGCCGACGCCGGTCTCATCCGGCCCCTGCTGGACGAGGGCCCCTGGATCATGTCGCTGCTGCACAGCGTGAACTACGACCTGCACGAAGGCCGCTGGCAGGAAGAATGGCCGATGGTCCCGCCCGCCTTCCTGCACAGGTTGCTGGCCCGCTGAGGCAGTCCCGCGACTACACCACCGGTTGCGGACCGCGGGAGGTGTCGGTGTCGAGAATGTGCAGTACCCACCGGCCCTTGCCGTCGGCCTTCGCCCGGTATAGGCCGGTGTCGGCGGCATCGAGCAGCGATTCGGCGTCCGCGCCCGCGACCGCGGTGACGACCGCGCCGATGCTGATCGACATGCGTAGTCGCCGGTCACCGGCCGTGATCGGGTCGACCAGCGCCTCGAGCAGGCTGTTCGCCACGGTGGCCACCCGATGGTCGCTGGCAGGCGGCGGGATCAGGGCGACGAACTCGTCACCGCCGATGCGGGCGACCAGACACCCCGATCCGCGCACACTGTCCTGCAGGCGCTCGGCGACCGCGGTCAGGATCTGATCGCCGGTCCCGTGGCCGTAGCGATCGTTGACGTGTTTGAAGCGGTCGATGTCGACGAAACACAACCCCGCGCGGTCTCCGTTGCTGGCATCCGCGATCATCGCGTCGATCCGTTCGATGAGATGCCGCCGGTTCGGCAGTCCGGTGAGGGGGTCGTGCCGGGCCTGCCGGTGCAGCTCCTCCCGCATCCGGTGCTGCTCGGTGACGTCTTCGCCGACCGCCAGCAGATAGTCGCTCTGGCCGTCGACGCCTTTGACGAAGGTGATGGCGAACGAGGCCCACCCGTAGCTGTCGTCGGCGCGGCGGATCCGCTGCTCCAGCTTGACCGTGCCTTCCCCGGACGGGACCAGCTTGTCGTACACCAGCGTGCGGATGCCCTCACGGTCGTTGGGGTGCGCGAAGTCGTAGACGGACACCCCCCGCAAGGTGTCGACCGGGACGCCGATCATCTCGGCCAAGCCCCGGTTGACGTCAAGCAGCGTCCCGTCGGTGTCGCCGATCGCGATCGCGATCGCCGCGTTGTCGAAGACCACCCGGAACCGCTCGTCGGCGGCCCGGGTCGCGTCGCTCGCGGCCTGTTCGTGCGAGCGGGATTGCGCTTCGTGGCCCTGACCGATCGCCGCGACCAGCGCCGCGAGTCGCCGCCCGCGATCCGCGGCCGTTCCCTGTTCGGCCAATCCGTACAGGACCTGCGCGGACGCGCCCGGCACGGCGGGACCGACCAACCCGGCGGAGGCCAGGGCCGCGCCGACGCGCAGACCGACGCCCGCGTCGAACGGTTCGGCTTCCAGAGCGGAGACCAACTCCTCGACGAGGCCGCGCAGCACCAGCTCGGGGTCCGGTACGGACACCGACCCCTCGGCGACGGCCTGCAACGCGCGCCACCACAAGTTCGCCATCGAGGCGAGTTCGATCTGTTCCACCGCAACCCCCTCACCATTCAGGCCGGAGATAGCCCCCGACGCATCGTATCCACACAAGTTCGAGACCGTCGAGTACTGCCGCCTGGAAGCATTCCCAGAGGTGGCGAGGGTGGCGTGCCTACTTCAGCCCGTTCTCCCGGAATATCGACGCACCTTTGTACCGCAGCGTATCCACCTGCCACACCCAAGTCGCCTGCACGCATGCGATCAGATCGGCGATGTGCGTCGAGACGGTCGCCGCCAGATCGGCGTCTTCCGCGCCCAGGCGCTCGCAGCGTTCGGCCGCCAGCGCACCCAGCTCCCGGAATTCGGCGAGCCGCTCGCGCACGAGCTCGGTGGAGCCCCGCACAGCGTCCTCCAGCGACCATCCGGGGTGGTTCAGCAAGACCGCCGGAATCAAATTGAAATCAGCGAGATCGACGATGCATTCCTTCTCGAAGGAGAACACGTCGTTCATCAGCGCCCCGATCTCCACGGTCAGCACCCGCAGCCGCCGGAGGTCGCCGGCCAGCTCGGTGTGCCCGATCCGGTCCCAGGGCAGGTAATCGTCCCGGCCGAATTCGCACAGCGCGATCGCCGGATACATGCCCGACACCTGGGCTCGCAGGTCGATGTACTCGGTGACGCTGAGCAACCCGCCGCGTGCCCTGGCGTTCTGGTCCTGGATCGCGGGCCGCAGGTGCGCGATGGTCGACTCGATGAACCGGTCGAGCCAGGCCGGGTTCGCGCGGGCGGACAGCATCGTGAGAAACGCCGACGTCGAGGTCTCCAACGGGGTCGGGTACGCAGGCGAGGAGCGGGTACGCAGGAGCACGCACAGCCGGTCGATCGCGACGCGCGCCTGTCGCTGCTCGTCGTCGCCGAGGTGCCCGAACTTCTCCCGGCCGACAGTGTCGTTGAGCCAGAACAGGATCGCGTTGTAGAGCCCGATGATCGTCATCCGTTCCGCACTCACGGCGCCGGGATGCAGGTAGGGCGTCATGCTGTTGTAGTGCGGGCCCGCGGGCTCGAGCCAGATGCCGTGCTCGCGGCAGAAGCGCTCGACCTCCGCACAGGCTTGCTCCCCGAACCGGTTGGGCCGGAAGTCGCGGCAGTAATCGACGATGTCCCAGTCGGGCGTGCCGAACATCGCGCGCAACGACCACTGCCGCCCGGCCTTCAGCAACATCTCGTGTTGCCCCCGCATGGTGACGATTTCTTGCTCGAGTGCCGATGTGTACTCACTGACCACAACGACTTCCTCCCACTATGGCGACTTCTAATGAATTGTCTCCGACTTATCGGGTGTGGGATCGGTCGAAGGGCGAAGATCACGCAACTTCCGAATGCCCGATAGCCTCGGCGCGCGGGGGATCCGACGCCGGAGCACGGCAAACGGCGAGCTCGCCCCGAAACGTGGCGCCGCAGCGCGAGATCGCGGTGGCGCATCGAGGTAAGCGACCCGTCTGAGACACGTGGCGTGCGGGCTCTGCCCCTGATGTCGCCGAGCGCCGGTAGTCGAACTATCGGGGGTTCGTCACGGGACGTGCGCTGCGCCCGAGGGCGCGCTCACTTGGACGCCAAGACGTCGTGCATGGTCAACAGCAGATGGTCGAATTGGGCCCGTTGCGCGGCCGGACCGCCGCCCATCGCGGGGATCTCGCCGACCAGTTGTCGCGCCAGCGTCCGCAGCTTGATGTTGGTTTCCTGGGAGCGCCACTGCAACACCCGGAACGCCTGTTCGGCGTTGATCCCGTAGACGAGCATGAGCACGCCCTTGGCCTGCTCGATCACCGCCCGCGATTCGACGAGTTCGGGCAGCGTGCCGTCGAGGATCTCCTGCCGGTTCTCCGCGAGGGTCTCGGACACGTCGACGACATAACCGCAGGCGCCGATCACCGACTCCCGGTCATCGAGCATGCGATCGGCCACGACGATGACGTGATGGGTTCGCCCGGCGGTGTCGATGACGCGGTGGCGGCCACAGTAGGGCTCACCGGTTCGCACGGCGGTGACAATGGACCCGTCGACCGGTGCGCGGTCGTCGGGGTGCTTGTGCGCCAGCAGCAACTCCGTACTGGGGCGCTCGCTGCCCGCCGGGTAGCCGTATATCGCGGCCACTTCGTCCGACCATTCCCATCGCTGATCCTCGAACCAGAAGCGGAAGCCACCCACGCTCTGCGGCGTGCCCGCGAGGACGCTCTCGATCGCGGAGGCGCTTCTCAGCGCGAGGTGATCCATCCTCGTCACGCGGTCATTATCCATCGGCAGCCGGGGGCGACGGCGCGGAACACGGAATGAAATCGAATTGTGGCAAACTCTCCGCATCTCCAATAAAGGGCCGTCTACCTGGGCAAAATCACAATTCAGCAACATCGGAAACGCGTTAGCAATCAATTCGCAAAAGATGGGCCGTCCGACCTCGCGTCGCTGCCGACAACCCACGCTTCCGCCCGAGTCGGGCACGGCCCGCGGCTGCATCCAGCGGCGGCGCTTCGCCCGGGGCATTCCCGCCGTCCGCGAAACGTCCCCGAGCAGGTCCGCGAGTATTCGCAGGCCGATGCAACCGAGTAGTGGGTCCGGTTTCCCCCGCAAGATTGTGCGCCGAGCGTAAACGCCCTCGAAAACACCGACCATAACGTGGATCACGGGAGGTAGTCTCTGTTGCTGTGCCCACACTCGGCACAGATCCGCTGCACATAGGCCGCATTCGAGGGCGAACGTCATAACGCGTTCCAGCTAGTGCGCAGACCGAAGGGGTTGTACTGATGGCAGGCAAGCGCACCGTCCTGACCGTCCGGTTGCGGCGGCTGGCGGCAATGCTGCACGAGATGCGCGAGAACGCCCAGCTCAGCAAGGAAGAGGTCAGCGCGAAGACCGGGATCAACGTCACTACGCTGTACCGGATCGAGACCGCCCAGGCCCGTCCGCAGCGCCGCACCCTCATGGCGATGCTCGACCTGTACCGCATCGGCGAGGAACAGCGCGAGGACGCTCTGGAACTGCTGTCGGACGCGCTGAAGCCCGGCATGTCGCGCGCCTACGAGGGCAGCGTGTCGGAGGTGTACGCCGCCTACATCAACTTCGAGTCCGAGGCGCTGTCGGCCCGGCACTACCAAACCTCCATCGTCCCAGGGCTTCTGCAGACCTACGAGTACGCGACCGCGGTGATCGACACCTCGATGCCGAAGCTGGAGGCTTCGGTCATGGAGAGCAGGGCGAAGGCCAGGATGGATCGGGCCGTCAACCTCACCAAGGAGGACCCGCTCGAGCTGTGGGTGGTCATGGACGAGGCCGCGATCCGGCGCACCGTCGGCGGCCCGGCGGTGATGCGGGGCCAGCTCGACCGGCTGCTGCAGGAAATCAAGCGTAAGAACGTGATCCTGCAGATCCTTCCGTTCGACGCGGGCGCGCACCCCGGCATGGCGGGCTCCTTCACCCTGCTCGACTTCCCCGACCCGGCCGACCCCGAACTGGTCTACGTGGAGGGCATCGCGGGTGACGAACTGATCGAGGGGCACACCGAAATCCGACGTTTCGGGGTCATTTTCGACCAGCTGCGCGCCATGGCGCTGAGCCCGCGCGATTCCGCGGCCATGATCGTGGAGACCGCGCGCCGGATGGACGGGATGGATCAGTAACGGCAGACCCCAGGGCAGGCGGTCCGCCACAGCGCCGTCGCCCATCGGGCCGGTGGCACGCAGACGAACTTTCGGCCCTGCCCGGCGCGTAGAAACCCCAGCGGAAATCGGCCCGGTGAACGACTATTCCGCCGCGGAGTGGGTACCCTCGCCCTTACTGCCGAGGGGAGGACGCATGTCCGAAGTCACTGCGAATCCGACATCCGAATCCGGGCCCGAGCTCAAACGGGTGATGGGGCCGGGACTGCTCCTGCTGTTCATCGTCGGCGACATCCTCGGCACCGGGATCTACGCGCTCACCGGAAAGGTGGCCAACGAGGTCGGCGGGGCGGTGTGGGTGCCGTTCCTCGTCGCGTTCCTGGTCGCGCTCGTCACCGGCTTCAGCTACCTCGAATTGGTCACCAAATACCCGCACGCCGCGGGCGCCGCCCTCTACACGCACAAGGCGTTCGGCATCCATTTCCTCACCTTCATGGTCGCGTTCGCGGTGATGAGCTCCGGCATCACCTCCGCGTCCACGGCCTCGCGGGCGTTCGCGGCCAACTTCGCCGAGGCCTTCGACCTGGATCTGGGCACCGGAACCGCGGTGACGGTGATCGCGCTGGTGTTCATGGCGGTGGTGGCGGCGGTCAACCTGCGCGGCGTGAGCGAGGGCGTGAAGCTCAACGTGGTGCTCACCTGCGTGGAGCTGACCGGTCTGCTGATCGTCATCGCCATCGGCTGCTGGGCACTGGGCGTGGGCGACGGCGACTTCTCCCGCATCGTCGAATTCGACACCGGCGAGCGCAACGCGGTCGGCGGCGTCATCGTGGCCACCACGCTCGCGTTCTACGCGATGGTGGGCTTCGAGGACTCGGTGAACATGGCCGAGGAGTGCAAGGAGCCGAGCCGGATCTTCCCGAAGGTGCTGCTCGCCGGGCTGCTCATTACCGGGCTCATCTACGTGCTGGTGTCCATCAGCGCGGTGGCGCTCGTGCCCGCCGACCAACTCGGTCAAGGCGACACGCCGCTGCTGAAGGTGGTCGAGGCGGGCGCGCCGAGCTTCCCGACCCATGTCTTCGCGTACATCACCATGTTCGCCGTCGCCAATTCGGCGCTGATCAACATGCTGATGGCCAGCCGCCTCATCTACGGCATGGCCCGGCAAGGAGTACTACCCCGGCCGTTCGGCCGCGTGCACGAGTGGCGCCGGACGCCCTACAACGCCATCATTTTCACCACGCTGCTGGCGCTCGGGCTCATCCTGTTCGTCGGTGAAGTGCCCGAACTCGGCGGCACCACGGCGCTGCTGCTGCTCGCGGTGTTCACCGTGGTCAACGTCGCCGTGCTGGTGCTGCGCCGAGACCCGGTGCCGCACAAGCACTTCAAGACACCGACGCCGCTGCCCGTGCTCGGCGCGCTCACCTGCGGCTTTCTCGTCACGCCGTTCACCGACCGCAATCCGGCGCAGTACGCCATCGCCGGCGTACTGCTGGCCATCGGCGTCGCGCTGTGGGGCGTGAACTACCTGGCCATCCGCTCCATGCGGGCTCAGCCGTTGGACACCGAGTAACCGAGCGCGGCGCGTGTCCGCCGGTATGTCGGATTTCTGCGGATGACTAGTCGCTGCCCGGTAGGTAAGGTGGGCGCCGATGACCAGCATGGAAGCCCGTTTCGGGGATGCCACCCGGACCGTGCCCCTCCCGAACCCGTGGAATCTGACCGCCTATCTGGCCGCGGTGGCCGCCCATCGCGGACGCTCGATCAGCCTGCACCCCGTACCCAAGGCGATGCTGGCCGAAACCGGCTGCGGCGGAGGCGGCTTGTGGGTGGCACGCAAGCACGACGACATCATCGTGTACGACGCCGCGGCGACCGGCCGCAACGCCGATCACGTCATCCTGCACGAGATCGGGCACATGCTGCTGGGTCACCACAAAGACCAGGAACGCGGCGATCCGTTGCCGCCCTCGCTGGCCGTCATCCTGCCCTCGATCTCGCCGCAATCGATCGAACATGTGCTAGGCCGTGCCGAATTCGGCGCCGACCGCGAGCGGGAAGCCGAGGTCTTCGCCGATATGACCATGGTGTACGCGACCTTGCCGCGCCGCCGCAGGCGATCGTTCCGGCTGTTCGGGCGAGGCTGACAGCTACCAGCGGTCGTAGCGGCCCTCGGGTAGTCGCCTCGCCCCGGCGCGTAAGTCGTCGACGAGATCCTGGTAACCGTCGGCCAATTCATCGATCCTGACCCACGCGTCGTAGAAGACCGATTCCGGCGCGTGCGCCAGCGCAGCGAACGCCTGAGCGGCCAGCATGGCCAAGCGATCCACCATGCGGCCCACGGTCTCGGTGTGTTCCGGCGCGGCGGGCGGTGGAATCGGCATGGCCAGAGTGACCCAGCGGTCGATGCCGCGCACGAGTTGCGCCCGGCGCCGGTCGAGTTTGTCGCACCGGCTCGCCGGGGTGTGTTCGCGAGTCCGGTGCAGCTGAGCCAGTTCTCCGGCCGCCTCCAGCATCGGATGATCCAGGTGCGGCAAGCCCCGGAAAGCAGCCAGCAGAAGTTCTTTGCCGGGAATCACCCGGGCCTCCGACGCCTGATCCACTTTCCGAACCCCCATTCCGACCAGGGTGGACGCGTCTCGGTCACGTCCTCGATGCCTTGCCTCGCCGGTGTCCCGGCACTGCCCGAACATCCACATGATCCAAGCGTGACCGAGCGCGCAGTCCCCCGTGTCGAATTCGATCACTTCCGCTCACGCGACACGCCCATCGATCGAAATTCCGGCGCACGAGCCGGTGCGACGCACATGGCAAACATCCAGTGACCTTGCGTTTTTCGAAGATAGAGCCGACTTTCCTGCGGCTATTACCAACCGAGCCGACACGCCAGCCACTCCTTGGCGAGTTGAGCAAACTCCGATTGGTGCCGCCGCAAATGCGGCGAACGCGGCGGCGCCGGCTTCCGGCAGGCCACTGCCCAGTAGCCGGCGAGCGCGCAGACGAAAGCGTCGATCGCCGCGGGGTCGACGTCGCGGGCTACCGGATGGGTGGCGATGATCGGATCCGGGTCGACACCGGCGGCCGCGATCGATGGGGCGAAGGCGATGAGGTCTATCCACGCCGCGCCCCGGCATGCCCACGCCCAGTCGACCGCCAGCACCGCACCGTCCGCTCGCCGCACCATGTTGTCCGGACGAAGGTCTGTGTGCAGCAATGTATTTCCCGCCGCAGCCGCCGTCCACGTCGCTTCCGGCTCGGCCGACTCCGTCGAATACCGAACGGACCAACCGTCCAGGTCCACCGGAGGCCCCTCGCTCACGAACGTGCGCCAGCCGACCAGCTCCGGACGAATGACGTTGCCGATAGGTGCACCGCCCCGATCGACGTTCAGGAAATCGTCTCGTGCGCGGCGAGGTAGTCCTGGCCGCCGATGTATGTGGTGTGGCCCGGATCGGCGGGGGCGGTGGTGGCCAGGGCGACGGCGGTGGCGAACTCGGTGACTGTCGGCAGAGTGCCCTGATCGCGGCGCGCGGCCACGGCATCAGGGTTTCGGCGTTCCAGCAGCTGGACGATGATCGTGCCGTCGATCATGTCGCCGGAGACGACGTGCAGGGCGATGCCCCGGCTGGTGAGTTCCGGGATCATGGCGCGCAGGACGTCCTCCCCCGCGCGCTTGCTCGCGGCGATGGGTTCGTAGTCGGCAGGGACCGGCTTTCGGCCGTGGAAGTGCGCCTGATGGCTGGTCACGAAGACGATCCGCGAACCGGACGGCATGTGCGGCAGGGCGAGCCGGACGAGCCGCTCCTGCGCGTCACGATTGAGCGCCATCGCGTAATCGGGCCGGGCATTGCGCTCCAGCCCGCCGGAGGCGTTGAGCACCAGCACATCCACACGGCCGAACTCCGCCACGACCTGTGCGATCAGGGCACCGGCCGAGTCCGCGCCAGCGATGTCGGCGCCCGCGGTGGACGCGCTACCGCCCGCCTGCCGGATCGACTCCGCCAGCGCCTCGGCCCGCTTGGCCTTCTCCCGGTAGTTGATCACAATGTGGTCGCCCCGCGCGGCGAGCACCCGCGCGGTCTCCGCGCCGATGCCGCGGGAGGCGCCCGTGATCAGAACGATGCGCCGTCCGATCGTGTCGTCCACCGTCACCCTCTCGGTCCGCCCGGCGACCCGGGCCAGTGCTTCTGATTCAGAATCACTATGCTGGTTCTAAATGAGAAGTGCAAACGAAACGAGGCCACCGCGCGGCCGGGACGACCCGGCGAACGCGCCGCTGCTGGCCACGATGGACCTGCTCGGGCAACGCTGGATCCTGCGCATCCTGTGGGAACTGGAACCCGAGCGCCTCGGCTTCCTCGAATTGCGCCGGCGCATGGGCAACTGCTCCTCCAGCATGCTGTCGGTGCGCTTGCAACACCTGCAATCCGCGGGCCTGATCGCGAAGAACCCCGACAAGTCCTATGAACTGACCACCGCGGGCAGCGAACTCGGCACGGCACTCGGACCGATCTGGGACTGGTCGCGCCGCTGGCGCGTGACCCCCACCGACTCCAGCGCCGACTGACGACGTGCGGACCGAGGCTTGACCTTCGAGTTGGTTGAGGCTCCATGATGGCCTGGTGGCGAGTTCGGAAACAGGGTTGATCACGATCGGTGTGCTGGCGCGGGCCAGTGGACTGACGGCGAGCGCGCTGCGGTTCTACGACGACTGCGGCCTGCTCGTTCCGGCTCGGGTCGACCCGCTGACCGGCTACCGCTACTACACCGAGACGCAGCGGGAGCAGGCGACGCTCATCCGGCAACTGCGTGCGATCGATCTCCCGCTGGAGGCGATCGCGGAGATTCTCGCCGGTGACGGCGAGCGGGCCCGGCGCTTGCTCGATCGTCACGTGGCGGAATTGACGCGGCGGGCGCACGAGGCCGCGCGCGTCGCCACGGCGGTCAAACGGTCGCTCGGAACTTGCGTGGCGGTCGATGCCGCGGTTTTGGCCGAGGCGCTCGAGCAGGTCCGCGCCGCCGCGGCCCGCACCCGCGAGATACCGGTACTGGCGGGCGTTCTGCTGGAAGCGGGCGCGAACGCGGTGACCCTCACCGCGACCGACCGCTACCGCCTGTCCACCCGCACCGTGGTGGCGAACCGCCGGCACGGCGGCGAGTGGTCCGTGGTGCTCGATCCGAACGGACTCGAGTCGATCATCGAGCGGCTGCGCGGCATGGCCGAGGTCGTCGCCACGCCGACCGATGACGGATTGATTCTGACCGGCGACGGCGTCGAACACCGGGCGAGTGCCATCGATGAATCCTTCCCGGATCACCGCGCCCTGCTCGCCGGGCTGGCACCGGTCCGCACCAGGGCGATCGTCGCCCGGCAACCGATGCTGGACGTTCTCGAAAAGACCGACGCCCCTCTACGATTCGTTATCAAACCGAACGGGATCTCGATAACCACACAGGGCGCAGCGCACCGTCTGCCCGCGACGGTCACCGGCTCCGCCATCACACTGTCGTTCGAGCCCGCGACACTGCTTCCCGCCGTCCTCACCGCGCTCGGCCCCGAACTCATGCTCGACATCAGCGCCGCCGACCAGCCGGTGGTTCTCCGCTCCGCCACAGACGGCGACCTCACCACCCTGGCCATGCCCAGACGAGCACTCGACCACAACGCCGCGAAATAGTCGCCGGACGCCGACATCTCTGCGCGGCACACACTCAGCCGAGGCGCCCGACCACGCACGCCATCCTGCGCTGGGCAACTCCGATCCGACCGCTTACGTGTGATCGCGACTATCCGCCCCGACTCCTCCCCATATCCGGACCGGCATTCGAGCCAGCCGGGCGGATCACCCACGAACCTCCATCCACGCACCCATGAAGGAGCCCCCGATGAACCCATCCCCCGACCACACCATGGAAACCATCACCAGCGCTGTCGCGCTCGGACACGAGGGCCGTCCGGACGACGCGCGAGATGCCCTGCTCGCCGTCTGGACCTCGCTCGGCCCGCAGGGCGACCCGATGCACCGCTGCACGCTCGCGCACTACCTGGCCGACTTGTACGACGACCCGGCGGAAGCGCTGACCTGGAACATCCGGGCGCTCGACGCCGCCGACAGTCTTTCGGACGATCGCGCTCAGAGCTATGACGGTTCGCTGCGCGTGGCCGCGTTCTACCCGTCGTTGCACCTCAACCTCGCCGACGACTATCGCAGGCTCAGCTCGTTCAGCGCCGCGCAGCGCGAAATCGAAGCCGCCCGGGCGTGTCTGCACATGCTCGCCGACGACGGCTACGGAGCGACGATCCGGACGGCGGTCGCCGAAGTGGAGTCGGCGATCCGCGAACGGCGCACCGAACCGAGGGCTTCGGCGCCGACCGGTGGCCGATAACGCGTGAGCGGCCCGCACCTGTCCGGTGCGGGCCGCTCACGAGTCGGGTCTACTTCAAGCGAAGCTTGCCGAAAAGACCGTCCTTCTCGTCGTCGGGGCCTGCGGTGAAATACAGCGAGTCTGCGTCGCCGAGGCTCTCGCCGTTGCCGAACATCAGCGCCCACAGTCCCTCGATGGCGACCGGCTTGCCGTCGCCGTCGCGCAGGTAGTCGGCGAACTTACCGGTGGTGTCGTCGTAGGCCAGTACGTGCCCGGCGCCGCCGAAGTTGCCGACCAGCAGTTTGCCGCTGAGCGGACCGAAGCCGTCCGGCGCGATCGTCACCGCCCATGGCGCGTTCAGGCGCTTACCGTCATCGATGATGCGCACCAGCTTGCCGTTCGCGTCGAACTCGGCGAGCTTGCCCTTGTCCGGCTTGCCGCCCGCCTCCTGCTCTTTGTCCTTGTCCAGCGAATCCTCTTCACCGGCATCGAACTCGGTCTCGTCCTTCTCGGCCGGCTGCGTGGTGGCATAGGCGACGAACACCCGGTTGCCGATGGTCGAGACGTTGAACGGCGTGGGATCGCCGGGCACGGCCTTCTTGCCCTTTTCCGGCGCGGCCGGGTCGATCGCGTCACCGGTGGCGAACGGGTTGGCGAAGCCGGTGGTCGGGATCAGCTGCCAATTCCGGTCGAATGTCCGGACCTGCGGGTCCGCGCCGAAGTCGGCGGCCAGCAGCTTGTCACCGGAGGGCGTCAGCGCTATCCCGAAGAACTGCATCCCCTGCGGCTCGCCGTCGAAGACCAGGTTGGCCGGGCCGTCGTGACGGACGATCCGGCCCTCGAAGCCCTGCTCGGTCCACGCGGAGATCTTGCCGGAGTCGGTGGCGAAGATGAAACGCGCCGAACCGTTCAGCGGTCCGCCTTCCACCTCCACCGGCTGATCGTGGACGACGAACAGATCCGAGGTGATCGGCGCCGGGTTGAACACCACGCCGGTGGTCTTGCCCACGCTCTTGTCCGAGGTGTCGGCGTCGGCGCCGGGAATGCTGACGATCTTCAGCTGGTCCTGGAAGAGCTTCTGCACCTTCTCGTCCGCGGATTTGGTCACGTCACCGACGAACTGGAACGACTTGCCGCCCGCTCCGACCCAGAAGTGCCCGCCCGCGCCCTTGGGGCGGTCGGCGAGCCCCCACGCGTTCACCAGGTCGGGAAAAACGAACTGCGCCTTGTATTCCGCGTTGTTGGCCGCGAGGTTGGTCTGGACGTATTTGTTGCCGTCGAGCGCGGGCACCTCGTCCGACTTCGAGTCCGAGCAGCCCGCCGCCAGCGCCAGCGCGACCCCAAGCGCCGACGCGCGCAGCAGACCACTTCGGGTCCGCGACCGCGGCGTACCGCCACGGCGCGACTCATTCCAGCGTCCGTTCAACTTCTTGTTTCCTTTCCGACCACACCACATTGGTGATAAGGCGAAGCTAACCTTAGCGTGAGCCAATTTCCGGAGTACGCGAACGGCGGGTGAAGGCCGGGTTTAGGCTGTTCGCCGTGGTCGAACCCCAGCCTGCTATTGCCCTGCATCCCGATATCGCCCCGCTCGCTCCACTGCTCGGCACTTGGCGTGGCAACGGGCAGGGTGAATACCCGACCATTCAGCCGTTCGGCTATGTCGAGGAAATCCGGTTCGGCCATCTCGGCCGCCCGTTCCTCACCTACCGGCAGAAGACTCGCGCCACCGACGACGGCAGGCCGCTGCATGCCGAAACCGGCTATCTGCGTTGCCCACGTCCCGACCGCGTCGAATTGATCCTCGCCCATCCCACCGGAATCACCGAAATCTGCGAGGGCTCGCTCGCCGTCGAGGACGGCACGCTGCGCATGGAATTGGACTCCACCGGCATCGGGCGCAGCACCACAGCGAAACTCGTGACCGCCCTCGGCCGTTCTCTGCGCCTGTCCGGCGACACCATCGACTACACGCTGCGGATGGCGGCGGTCGGCGAACCCTTGCAGCATCACCTCGCGGCCACCTTGCGGCGGGACTGACCCGACTGCGCTAAAAAGCGCTCGGCAACCGCCGCCGCCCACTCGTCAGCTCGATGACCAGATCCTCGTAGGCCACGGCCACTTCGGCCAGCCGCTCCCACGCGAACCACAGGTCCCATTCCTGGTCGTTCGCCATCGCCGCGTACGCGCACGCACTGAGCCGAGCGAAACGATCGACGACCGATCCGAGCGATTCGGTATGCAGATAGACTCCGCCCCGCGCCGCGGGCAACCGAGGCAC
Source organism: Nocardia abscessus (assembly GCF_015477775.1). Lineage (GTDB taxonomy): Bacteria > Actinomycetota > Actinomycetes > Mycobacteriales > Mycobacteriaceae > Nocardia > Nocardia abscessus_A. The sequence goes on from NZ_JADLQO010000002.1 coordinate 667,741, forward strand.
CACCCAGCGATCGACGTCGCGAATCAGCTGGGCACGGCGCCCCTCTATATCGCACACACCTGTCTGCCCCAAGCGAAGCCGACGAACATGCAGTTCGGCCAGGGCGCGCGCCCGCAGCAGGACCGGATGATCCGGCAGCGGAGCATCCTCCCGGCAGGCTTGCAGCAGTTCACTTCGCGTCGGCAAACTCCCGCTCACGGCGCACCTTTCGCGCCCGCGCGGGCCAGCGCGCAATTCACGATCACCATGGCCGACGGGCGGAACGTGTGGGCCGGTATCCAGCGGTCGGCACTGAACCAGGAGCGAAGCCGAGCTCTCATCTCCAGGATCGCGAAGGAGTACGCCGAGTGAACACCCGCCTATCCGACGTCACCTGGTTCAAGAGCAGCTATAGCAGTGCTGAGAAAGACTGCGTCGAGGTCACCTTCCTGGGCGAAGGCTCAGTGGGTGTCCGCGACTCGAAAAACCCCGCCGGACCAGCTCTCGTGTTCACACCGACCCAGTGGGATTCGTTCACCAGCTGCATAGCCAGAGGTGACCTCCACACGGCGCGAGCCTGACAAGCCCCATCAGTGCCCCGGACCCCTTTCAGTGGCGGTACGGGGCACTCACCCGACGCACGACTCTGAGCGACTCCGCTTGCTCGTCGGGCCGCTTGCACAGGGGGAAACCCACCGGTAGCGTCGACATTCGCTGCGGGGGGCGGAGAAGCCGGTCCGGCCTCGATAAGCCACGGACAACGAACCGGTGCGCAAGGGGAGCCAATGACATCAGGGCGGAATTCACGGCGATTGGCCGTCCTCGCCGTCGGTGCCGCACTCGTTCTGACAGGCTGCGAATCCTCGGCCGAGGGTCCCGCGCCGACCGGAGCTGCCTCCACCAGTCCGAGCATCGCCCCTGACGTGCCCACCGGCTACGACCCATGCGCCGACATCCCACAAAGCGTGCTCGATTCAGAGAACCTGCGTTACAAGACCAACGAAGACCGCAACGCATCGGGGGGAATCAAGTGGCGTGGTTGTGGATGGGTCCAGCCCGACGGATACGCACCCGCCATCACCACGACGAACATCACCGTTGACATGGTGCGCGACAAGAAGTTCGCAGATACCCGCGAGTACACCATCAACGGTCGCCGTGCCATCTCGACACGGCAGGTCGAAGAGCACCCCGACGCGGTGTGCACGATCAACGTGGACATGAAGGGCGGAAGCCTCGAATTCTTCCTGAGCAATCCGCCATCGAATCGAAAGACCGGCCAACTCGACACGTGCGCGCTCGCGAAGAGCTTGGCCGAGAAGGTCGTGCCGACAATGCCTGTCACAGTTTGAAATACGCTGATCTGGTCGAACTCACCGGGAGGGAATAGTACATGGGTGACGACACTGCGCAGCCGCCTCGGCCTATGGCGAACATTGTGAACGCGGCGCGGGAGGGGCAGCTAGGAATGCGGATGTCCGCAGAGGACTTCATTTACATCGACCGAGACTGCGAGTACTTCAAAATCGCCATTCGATCGATCCAGAGGTCTATGGACATTGTGTCACGGCAGTCTCACTGGGGCTTGGGCGAGGGCAACGGGGACATGGTCTCGGCACAAACCTTGGTCGATAGATTCAAGAAGAAGGCTCGCGGAGCCGAAGACCTCAACAGCGTCCATCAGATCATGGAAGATCACTATCGCATCGTCGAGGACATCCAAGAAGTGCACCGGCTCGTCCGGGATCGCATCATGCAGGTGGACAGCGACTTTGCCGCAGACTTCAACAGACTGAACACCACCCTGCCCGAGCGCCCTCCCGTCGGGGTGCAATTCGCACCGCCCACGCTCCCGATCGGACCCAACAAATGAGCGGCTACGAGAACAAGCGTATTCCGAACGGTGGCGAACATGCCGACAGTTGGGCACACTCCCGGATCAACGACACATTCGAGCCGCTCGATCCCACCGACACGTTTACTCAAGCCGACGAGTATTGGCGAGCTCGCAACGAGTGGGAACGAGGCGTTGAAACCTTCGCGCGCTCCATCCAGACTTCCATAGCCCAAGCCTGGTCAGGTCCCGCCGCGGAACAAGCCAAGAACTCCATCGCCAAATACACCAGCGATGCGCAGAATCTGACGACCTCCCTGGAGGAGCTGTACTACCGAGTCCGCGACGCCGCTACCGCGATCGCCAATACGAGGAACGCCCTCCCCGACACCGTCGACTACTCCTGGGACGAGCGCGTTTTCCACCCGTCGCGCTGGCTCCTGTCGGACGATCGGTCCGAAGCCGAACAGGCCGCGCGGGTCGCGATGAAGGAACACTACGTGCAGCCGTTCAGCGAGATGGACGGCAAGATTCCGGTGCTGCCCACACCGGTCGGCCCGACGGCATCGGTGGACATTCCAGCACCCCCGCCGGGCGGATACCAGAGCGGCGACAGCGGCGGGCCCAGCGCGAACAACACCGGCACCAGTCCGACCGCCACGGATCCGGGCACCTCCGACGACACGAACAGCGAAGGCACGCCCGACGAGACGGCTACCGAGGAGCCGCAGTTCACCGACGAGTCGACGCAGGACCAGCAATCCTCCGACACGACGACGACCGATCCCTCGACCACACCCGCCGGTGTAGACCCCACGTCGGCGACCCCCGCCTCCACCACGGACCCGACCAAGACCACACCGGCCGGCACCCCGACTACGCACAGCCCGGGCACACCAGGTAGTCCCGGCTCTCCCGGCACACCGAACCAACCGCAACCTGGACGCAGCATCGCGGGCGCACCGGGTGCGCCGAGCACATCGATGAATCCGTCGGCTGCCGCCGCGGCGGCCGGCGCCGCGCGAGGTACGAGCGGTATGCCGGGCATGATGGCGCCCGGCGCTCGCGGCGGCGGGAAGGACGACGAATCCGAGCACAAGACGCCGGACTACCTGATCACTCAGGAGAACACCGACGAGTTGCTCGGTGAGGCGCCGAGGACGCTCCCCGACGGCGTCATCGACGGCACGCCAACCTGATCTGACGGACTGCTTCTCGACTCGGCGCCCGCCCGCACCGCCAACGGTGCGGGCGGGTGGACAGTGGCCGCTCCGACGCGGCCGGATTGGACCTCACATGGCTGAATGGACTTGGGACCCGGACGACTTCGCTGCCCTCTGGTACGGCGACGCACACGATCGCATCCCCGGCCCATTGCGCTACACGAGTCGTTTCGCCTTCCGCGACGACTTCGACTCCCATCGCGCCGCCGTGTGGCAGCGCTACTCCGCGGACGAACTGGACGAGATCAACGCGGCCTTCCACACCCTGGGCGCCTCCGACCTCCGCATCGAAATCCTCGGCGGCACGTGCAAGCACAAGAACAGCACCGGCCCCCACGACGTCCGCGAGTACCGCATCCTCGGCGCCCGCGACTCTTACCGCGCTGTCCTCCTCAGCCAAGCAGGCAACCAACACGAGCACGGTCCGATCCGCGTGCGCATGTTCCCCGCCGAACAGCTCCCGGCACGCCTCGTGAACGCGATCCCGCCCTGCGCACCCGGAACCGAGAGACCCGCCATGTTCCACCCCCGCGACCTGAGCCCGAGCCGCGAGACCTACTTCCAGGACAACGCCCGCAACACCCCCCCGCGAGCAGTACCAACGCCTCCTCGGCCGCCCCGTCGACGGCGGCGCCACCGCCGTCCTGCTCACCGCCCCCTTACACACCCGCACGAAGCCCACCAAAGTCCTCCAGTGGCACGACATCTCCGACGACGGCCGCTACACCGAACACCGCGCCGACCACATAACCGTCCGCCCCACCACCCCCACCGACCTGACGACCCACTTCTCGACCTGGATCGACCAAGCCCTCCAACGCATGGCAGCCGCCCGCCCGGAAATTTGGTAGCGAGCCCAGCGGAACCGAACCCGGTCACGCGACGTCCAACTCAGTAGGTAGGCGACTACCGCAAACCGACAGAAGATGACCGAGGAAGAGAGCCGCAGTGCCGAAGCCGGTGTTCCCACACAGCGGGTCGCTATCGAAAGACAAAGGACTTCAATGAGCGAGTTCACTCGTTTGATCGGCGTGGGACTGTTCACGATGGATCTCGATGAAGGTCGCCTTCCGATAGATGTCGATGTGAGCCGGAATATCCACGACCGCCTGGATCCACCGGACCTCTCCGCGGCGGCGATGACCGGCTATTACGTGGCGCTGTGGCGGCATGACGCGCCGGTCATCGCGTCTGGCAGATGGACCGAATTGACCGTGTCCCCGTCTCGCCGCACAGAACTGATCACGCTCCTCGACACCCGGTCGCTCGCCGAATTCGAGATGGTCGAACGATCATTGCGGCTGAGTGACGAATTCGTCGGGCGAGGACCGGTGACCGACTTCGGAGCGCCCTCGATCACGATGGTCGCGAGCATCTCTCGCATCGGCGGCATCGAGATCGACCCGCGGTGGGCGGCCACGGCCAGCCCGTCCTACATTGCGCACGACATCCTCGACTGCGCGAATCAGATCCGGCAGCAGCGCCCACGGTTCCACGAAGACGGGTCATGGGCCGACCGCACCGACGATGAGCTCGAACACGAACTCGCGGAATACAAGCGCTACCTGATGAGGAACTCGTAATGGTCGATTTCTCAGCGGATCTGAACCAGCTGGTGAAGGCTGCCCGAGCCTGGGATCACGCGTCGGACGCCCTCACCGTCGCCGCCACGCAGGCGCAGAGTATCCATTTCAGTCACCAGGACGTCGCCTGGGGGTTGTTCCGGGATACCTGGGACGCCCAGATGGCGGCCGCACGGTACATGTACGAAAGACTGGTCGAAGGCAGAGATGAAACCGATTCCATCGCCAAAGTTCTGGACCACGTCGCCAAGGTATATCAGGAGCAGGACCAGAACTTCGCGAACGTCCTGATCGAGCTCGAAGAGGATTACTGATGGGTGCCACGAAATCCCTGGACGAGATCAACACCGTACTCGACCAATTCTCGGACCAGATCGCGGAGATCAGGGACCAGCCCGCCAAGGTGGACGACGCGTTCCGGAAGGCGGCGATCGCCGCTGCCGAGGCCGAGGCAGCGACCTTCTTCGGACTGGCCGGTGCGGTGGCCGGTGCCGTCTACGGCGCGATAACCGAGGACGACTTCACCGGGTACATGCAGGACCACAAGGAAGAGATCAAGAAGAAGATCCAGGAACTCTTGGACAAACTGCAGGGCGCGGTCGACAGCTTGAAGGCACCCATCGCCTTCCTGCAGGCGAGCGAGGCATGGTCGCGGCTGGAGTCCCAGATCGGCGAGGCGCAGAACAACGAGGTGGCCAACGGGAACGTCACCGGCTACTGGGCAGGTTCGGCAGCCCTCAAGTACACGGCGGCCCGGACGCTTCAGGACACCGCTATGGACTCCGCGAAATCGATCTGCAACAAGGTTAGTGCTGCGCTCGCCCAGGTCTCGGATACGGCTTGGGATTTCTACTCCAAGATCGTCAAAGATGTTGCGGAGCTGCTCACCAAGCTGGGGTCGGCTCTGCTCAAGATCGCTACCTTCGTCGCCGCTCCGGTCGGAATCTCGGATGCAATTGATTGCCTCGGAAAGATGATCAATAGCGCCATAGACTACACCGATCAGCTCGCCGATGCTCTTCTCTCTCAAAGAAGAACCATCAACGATATCACTGTCGCCACATCGAATCCGAAAGCATTCCACACCGATAGTTGGCCGCGCAGCGCTTCCGACGACTTCAACACCAACTCTGCCAGCCCTGAATGGCAGGCGACATGAACCCGCGAAAGCTGCTGGCAATTTCGGCGCTGACTGTGCTGCTTTCAGGCTGCGATCTTCCGCCGCGCACTCATCCCGAAACACATAAGATAGCAATTAGTAATCACACCATCCAGGAGTTGTGCGACTCTACGAAACAGTTCTTCGCCAACCGAGCCGGAACCGAGAAACTGAAGGTCAGCCCCGGCACCGGTGGAAAAGCGCTGACCGATGAAATCGGCGGTGGCAACGGGTGCTTCTATGATAAGGACGACGGGTCCGCGGTGCCTTTCATAGGATCCGTATCGCTGTTTCGCATCATCGTAAGTGGTAACACTCTGTCCGAGCCCCCGCCAACGACCCCGTACTACCCGGCCAAGGTCCTCACCGCGGACGGCGTGGCCGTGAAAGTTGCCACCAGGCCACTGTACGAGGGGGAGGATCTCGCCAACACGCCGCTCGTAATCGACCTCACCGCCAACATCGACGGCTGGAAGGGCGAACTTCACTTCTACGGAACCGGTGATCGAACGACGCGAGATGACCAACTGATACAAGAAGGCGCGCAAACACTGGTGAACATGATCCGCACGTTGAAGGGCTGATCGCTCCCGCTCGGCACGCCGGTGCACTTGTTCGATCGGCACCCCCTCCAACACGATTCGGCACCGCTGCGCCAATGCCTGCGATTCGGCGACGCGCGCCGGTTCACCTGTACAGCTTCCGGGTAGGTGCGATCGGAGGCCATGGAGGCCCCCACCGCATCACCACCACCACACCGAAGAATTTCCTACGCGCACGGATCGCGAAACGGACGAAACCGGAGTCGGGACTCGTTGCCGCGGTGGCGATGACGGGGACCTAATGGAAAGTGCCGGGCCACAGAGTGAGTCGGGGCACCTCCCGGTGCAGAGGAAGAATCTCCACAGAACCAGGAGGCATCGCCCCACAATCACTTCCATCTCCCCGACCTCGGGCCCCACTACGGGAGGCAACAGCGTCACGATCTCCGGCGCCGGGTTCACCGGTCCGCTGACCGTGCGGTTCGGCAGCACCGCGACGACCTTCACCATCGACTCCGCGACGCAGATCACGGCTGTCGCGCCGGGCGGGTCCGGAGCCATGCAGGTAACTGTCACCGGCTCGGGCGGTACCAGTAACGGCCTCACCTACACCTACGTCTGATCGAGGCAGTTCGCGGGCCGTCGCCGGAATTCCGGCGACGGCCCAGTCGTCTGCGCACCCTCGTCTGCGTACCCTCGGCTGCTCGGCTGCTCGGCTGCTCGGCTGCTCGGCTGCTCGGCTGAGCTCGTAAGCCGCTGCCCAGCCGACGGACTCGCAGTGCAGTGACGGGCACTGTGCACGAGCGGGTTCCGTTCCTCAGCGCCCTCGGCCGAAGTCACCGCGACGGGCTCCGGTCGGCGACGCCCCCGAGAACTGCGCTGCAACAAGGCCGGACGATGCGCTCGCGCCGGAGCACCCCCCACTGGTCAATTCGTGGCAACAATCTGGAAAACGGACAAAAACGGATCACCCGACGCGTTGCCGAGGGGCTGATCCTGGGGGATAACGGAGTTAACCGGGCTACCACCAACTTCGGGAATCCCCGGTAATGAGGAACCAGCAAACAGAGAGGCAGCGACATGCCTACTTTCCTCTCCCCGTCCTCGGGACACATCTGGTGGGCTCCTCGCGTCACGGTGACCGCCGTTCCGGCGGGTGACACCGCTCCGGTACGCGCGGCAGCGCGACACCACGAACCCTCCTCCTTCGCACACGGGTTCAACTAGACCCGGGGTTCGTCCCCGAATCCGACGTCACGACGCGCTTCCACTCGCGGGGCCGACTTCCTACCAGGTGCAGTCCGGCTTCCCGCCTTCCCAGTCCGACCCATTCGCGGCGACCGATACTCGCCGCACCCGATCCGATTCATCGGGAGGCACGAAATGATGCCACCGGAGTACACCGAACTCGATCACACAGGCGCCTCGGGGTCCTCGCGCCACGGCGCGCGGATCACCAACTTCCTGCTGCACACCCAGGAAGGAGACGGCACGGCCGAGAGCCTGGCCGCCTATCTCAACGATCCGGGTCACGGAGTCAGCTACCACTACACCGTGCGCGATGGCATCGTGTGCGATGTCGTCGACACCGACCTCGCGAGTTGGTCGGTACTGGACGCGAATCCGTACACGATCAATCTGTGCTTCGCCGGAAGCCGCGCCGGATGGGGGCCGGACGACTGGGCACAGGTCGACGGAGACATCCGGATCGCCGCATGGCTGGCCGTACAGGACGCGACGAAGTACGGCTTCGCCGCCGATGTCATCGCGCCGCCCTATCAGCAGCGCGAGGGCCTGAGCGACCACCATTACGTAACCGAATGCCTCGGCATCGGCACGCACACCGACGTGGGCTTCAACTTCCCGTGGGCCCGGTTCATGGGTTACGTCCGCGAATACGCCTCCGGCACGTCTACCGCATCGCCGCCGAGCGCGATCGAGGATACCTACGCCCTGAATCCCTGGCTCGGCGAACGAATCACCGGCGGCGAATCCGTGACCCCCGACAAAGTGGGCCGATACGCCCAATTCGCGCACGGCTATATCTACTGGCATCCCACGACCGGCGCACACCCGATCCCCCACACGTTGTGGTCGAAGTTCGGCGAGTTGGGCTGGGAAGCGGGCCCGCTCGGCTATCCCGTCACCGACTGCACCGTGCTCACCGATCCCGGCGGCCTGGAGTGGGGGGAGGTCCAGGGCTTCCAGGGCGGCGCCCTGTACCGCCGTGACGGCACGAAGACCTACTGGATGCACGGTGCGATCCGCGACCGCTGGAACCGCAGCGGCTCCGAGAACGGCCGCCTCGGCTGGCCGATCTCCGACGAGATCCCCTGGGACACCGGTACCTACCAGAACTTCGAGAACGGTCTCGTCTATTGGACACCGCGCCAGACCTTGGCCACGGTGACCGCCGACGGCATCGATGAGCCCCTGCACGATCCGCACAACTGAGAAAGGGAAAACCGATGAACAAAGTAATCACCATCCTGCGCAGTGAGCCCGTCCGGGCCTTGTTGTACCCGCTCCTGGTAGCGCTGATCGGGTACGGCGTCACCAAAGGCATCGTCTCGTCCGACCTGTCCGGATTCGTCCTGGCCGTCGTCGCGGCGGCGCTGGGCCTGCCCGCGGTCGAGTCGGCGCGCCACCGGGTGAGCCCCGCGCCACCCGACAGCGGTGAACCAGCATGAAAGCCCCGAAAGAGAAGACGCGCCACGACCCCTTCGAAGTGGTGCTGTGCGCCGTCTTCGGCGTCTCGATGCTGTTGCAGTGGATCTACGGCCCGCCGACGGGTTCGGCGACCGCGGCCATGCCATCGGGATTCCGCGCGTTGTGGCTGGCCCTCATGCTGATCGGTTGTGCCGCGACGCTGGTCGGCCTGTTCGCCCGGCGCGTCTGGGGTTATCTGGTCGAGCAGGTCGGCTTGGGGGCGCTCGGCTGGTCGCTGGTGGCCTTCGGTGCGCAACTGCTGCTGTTGCAGATCCAGCACCGAACCCTTGGTCCAGCCACTGTTCTGGGAGGTCCGCTCCCCATCGCGTTGGGTGTCGCGTTCCTGTGGAAGCGCCGACAGGTGCTGCAGGACGTCCGGACGCTGCACGCGGTGAAGGCTCGGGAGGCGTCATGAACGTGATCCAGCAGTCGCCGATCTTCGCGGCGCTTGTGCTCATCGCCAGCTCGTCGGTCCTCTCGGCGGCAGTGACGGCGTGGTTCAAGCGCGGCGACGTCGACGCCACCATGACGAAGACGAAGGCCGACGCCGCGAAAGTACTGAGTGACCTCGCCATTTCACAGACGCAGCAGATGTCCGAGCAGATGGGCGAGTTCCGTATGGCGCTGCGGGTGCACCGGGAATGGGATCGGAAGATGGTGACCCGGGCACGGCAGGCGGGCATCGAATTCGACGACCCACCCGAACTGTTCCTGTGACGCGGGTAGACCCCTCGATGACGGGACGCTGACGGACGTTCCGGTTGGTCGCCAATCGTTCGCCGGCACCACAGGTCTCGGCGGGCTGCCCGCTCAGCGGGTCCCCGAAGGCGACGGCGTGCCGCCGCCGAAAACACCGCTGCCGCAACGCCTGCCAGGACGTTCGTGCCGCAACCCGCCACACCGTTGCCAAATCGAAAACGGACCAAAACGGATCGCGAGACACGTTGCCAGGCACCGATTCAAGGGAGTTAATGGAGATAGCCGGGCTGCTGAACAGCGGCGGGCGCCCCCCGGTGCAGAGGAATCATCACCACGGCGACAAGGAGGCAGTCATGCCTACCATCACTTCCCTCTCCCCGACCTCAGGACCGACCACGGGGGGAACCAGCGTCACGATCACCGGTACCGGCTTCGGCGGTCCCACGACGGTGCGGTTCGGCAGTACCGCGACCACTTTCACTCTCGACTCCCCCACCCAGATCACGGCCATCGCCCCGGCCGGTTCGGTGGGTACGGTGCAGGTCACCGTCACCAACGCGGGCGGAACCAGCAACGGCCTGCCCTACACCTATGTTCCGGTGCCCGCGCTGAACAGCATCAACCCCAACCAGGGCTCCACCGGTGGCGGGACGACGGTCACCCTCACCGGCTCGGGCTTCACCGGCGCCACCGCGGTCAATTTCGGCAGCACACCGGCGACTTCGTTCACCGTCAACTCCGACACCCAGATCACGGCTGTCACTCCTGCCGGAACAGGGATCGTGCCGGTCACGGTCACCGGCCCGGGTGGTACCAGCGGTGCGGTGCCGTTCATCTACGTAGTCGTACCTACGATCACCGCCATTTCGCCCACCGCCGGTCCGGCTTCGGGCGGTAACACCGTCACCATCACCGGCACCGGGTTCACCGGTCCGCTGACCGTCCGGTTCGGCAACACCGCAACCATTTTCACGGTCAACTCCCCCACGCAGATCACCGCCATCGCGCCTCCGGGAACCGGCAGCGTGCAGGTCACGGTCACCGGCTCGGGTGGAACCAGCAACGGCGTCACCTACACCTATGCCGGTGTCCCCGCGCTGACCGCCATCGCGCCCAATACCGGCCCGACCACCGGCGGGACGACAGTCGTCATCACCGGAACGGGCCTGTCGACCGCCACCGCGGTCAACTTCGGTGCCACACCGGCAACCTCGTTCATCGTCAATTCCGACACGCAGATCACGGCTGTCACTCCTGCCGGAACGGGGACCGTGCAAGTCACCGTCACCACCCCTGGCGGAACCAGCAACGGAGTCGCCTTCACCTATGTGGCGGTGCCGGCTCTGACGACGCTGGTGCCGAACGCCGGTCCGGTCACCGGCGGGACGACGGTCGTCATCACGGGAACGAATCTGACGGGAGCGACTGCCGTCAACTTCGGCGCCACACCGGCGAGCTCGTTCACGGTCAACTCGGCCACTCAGATCACGGCGGTCGCGCCGGCCGGGACCGGGACCGTTCAGGTCACCGTCACCACCCCGGGCGGAACCAGCAATGGCCTCCCGTTCACCTATATTCCGGTGCCCGCCATCACCGCGGTGGTGCCGAACGCCGGTCCGGTCACCGGCGGCACAACGGTCGTCATCACCGGAACCGGACTCACCGGAGCGACCGCGGTCAACTTCGGCGCCACACCGGCAGCCTCGTTCACCGTCAACTCCGACACCCAGATCACCGCCACCGCTCCCGCGGGGACCGGGACCGTTCAGGTCACCGTCACCACCGCGGGCGGAACCAGCAACGGCGTCGCCTACACCTACGTCGCGGTACCCGCCATCACCACGGTGGTGCCGAGCGTAGGACCGGTCACCGGCGGCACAACGGTCGTCATCACCGGAACCGGACTCACCGGAGCGACCGCGGTCAACTTCGGCGCCACACCGGCGACCTCGTTCACCGTCAACTCCGACACCCAGATCACCGCCACCGCTCCCGCGGGGACCGGGACCGTTCAGGTCACCGTCACCACCGCGGGCGGAACCAGCAACGGCGTCGCCTACACCTACGTCGCGGTGCCCACTGTCACCGCGGTGGTACCGAACGCAGGCGTGGAAGCAGGCGGAACGACGGTCGTCGTCACCGGCACCGGACTGACCGGAGCGACCGCGGTGAACTTCGGTGCCACACCGGCGACCTCGTTCACCGTCAACTCCGACACCCAGATCACCGCCGTCGCCCCGGCGGGAACCGGAACCGTGCAGCTCACCGTCACCACCCCGGGCGGAACCAGCAGCGGCGTCGCCTACACCTACATTCCGGTGCCCGCCGTGACCGCGGTGGTGCCGAATGTGGGCCCGGCGACCGGCGGTACGACGGTGATCATCACCGGAACCGGACTGACCGGAGCGACCGCGGTGAACTTCGGTGCCACACCGGCGACCTCGTTCACGGTCGACTCCGCCACCCAGATCACGGCCATCGTTCCCGCGGGGACCGGTACCGTGCAGCTCACCGTCACCACCCCGGGCGGAACCAGTAGCGGCGTCGCCTACACCTACATCGCGGTTCCCACCCTGGCCGCGCTGGTGCCGAACGTGGGGACGGAATCGGGCGGGACGACCGTTGTCCTCACCGGCACGGGACTGACCGGCGCCACAGCGGTGAACTTCGGTGCCACACCGGCGACCTCGTTCACCGTCGACTCCGCCACCCAGATCACCGCCGTCGCCCCGGCGGGAACCGGAACGGTGCTGGTCACGGCGACCACGGCCGGCGGAACCAGTAACGGTCTCGCCTACACCTACGTTCCGGTACCCACGCTCATCACGGACGTTCCGAATGTGGGCCCGGTAGCGGGAGGGACGATCGTCGTCCTCACCGGGACCGGTCTGTCCACTACCTCCGCGGTGAACTTCGGTGCCACACCGGCGACCTCGTTCATCGTCGGTTCCGACACGCAGGTCACGGCCGTCGCCCCGGCGGGGACCGGGACCGTGCAGGTGACGGCGACCACCGCGGGCGGCACCAGTAACGGCGTGGCCTACACCTACGTCGCGCTTCCCACCCTCACGACCCCGGTTCCGAATCTGGGTTCGGTCTCCGGCGGCACGACAGTCGTCCTCACCGGAACAAACCTGAGCGGTACCACAGCGGTGAACTTCGGCGCCACACCGGCGACCTCGTTCACCGTGGACTCACCCACTCAGATCACCGCCGTCGCCCCGGCGGGAACCGGAATCGTGCAGATCACCGCTACCAGCCCGGGCGGGACCAGCAACGGCGTCCTCTACACCTACGTCGCGGTCCCCACCCTCGCCACAGCGGTTCCGAACGTGGGCTCGGAATTGGGCGGAACAACGGTTGTCCTCACCGGCACGGGATTGACCGGCGTCACGGCGGTCGACTTCGGTGCAACACCGGCGACCTCGTTCACGGTCGACTCCGCCACCCAGATCACCGCCGTCGCCCCGGCGGGAACCGGGACCGTTCAGGTCACCGCCACGACTGCGGGCGGAACCAGCAACGGTGTCGCCTACACCTACATCGCGGTTCCCACCCTGGCCGTAGCGGTTCCGAGCGTGGGTCCGGCCTCGGGCGGAACGACGGTCGTGCTCACCGGAACGGACCTGACCGGAACGACAGCGGTGAACTTCGGCGCCACACCAGCGGCCTCGTTCACCGTCGACTCGGCTACCCAGGTAACCGCCGTGGCACCCGCGGGCACCGGAGTCGTGCAGGTCACCGCCACCACCTCCGGCGGAACCAGCAACGGCGTCGCCTACACCTATCTCGCGGCGCCCAGCTTGACCGCCTTGCTTCCGAACGTGGGCCTGGAAGCGGGCGGAACGATCGTCATCCTCACCGGGACGGACCTGAACGGTACGACCGCGGTGAACTTCGGCGCCACGCCGGCGGCGTCGTTCACGATCAACTCACCGACTCAGATCACCGCCGTAGCGCCCGCCGGGACCGGTACGGTGCAAGTCACCGCCACCACCTCCGGCGGAACCAGCAACGGCCTCGCCTACACGTACATCGCGGTACCCACACTGGCGGTTGTACTTCCGAATGTAGGACCGGCAGCCGGCGGAACGACAGTGGTCCTCACCGGGACCGACCTGACAGGCACCACCGCCGTCGACTTCGGCGGCACACCGGCAACCTCGTTCACCGTCGACTCCGCAACACAGATCACCGCCGTCACTCCCGCCGGAACGGGAACAGTGCAAATCACCGCAACCACTTCCGGAGGAACCAGTAATGGTCTCCCATTCATCTACATCTGACGGCTGATGCGGCTGGGCCGTCGGCAGGCTTTTGCCGGCGGCCCAGTTTCGTTGCGGTCGAGCCGATACAACAGAGTCTTCGTCACCGTCGACGGAGGCTGCAGGGGTAAGGGGGTTTTCGTTGGCGACCGTACTGAAGATGCTGCTAGCGGAGCGGCATCTCAAGAGTCATCCGGATTTTCTTGTCGCGTACGACCGATGCGCGGCGCAGCTGGACCCGCCCATTCCCCCAGGGCATGGGCCGGCGAAGGCGCAGTACTACCAGTGGTTGTCCGGCCGCATGATCGGACTTCCACGCGACTATCACTGCCGGGTACTCGAGAAGATGTTCCCCGGCTGGACTGTTGAAGGATTGTTCCAGATGGCCAACTCGACACCGGACGGCACAGGCTCGCTCGGGCCTGGTCCGTCCGGCACCGACGTCCGGCTCGAGGCGTTTCTCGGGGTGGAGACCACCACCAGGGGAACGACTCTGGTGTATCCGTCGTTCGAGCTGACCAGGTCGTCCGTGGACGCACTGCGGGCGGCGGGGATCTCCCGGCGGCGCGTATTCGGGAAGCAGGAGGGTGCCTTCCCGGATCGTCCCGTCGATGTTCCCTCCGTGGTGGCGGAGAACGATTTTCGCGGGCTGCTGTACATGTTCTCCATGCTCCAACGCCACACCAGCATTCGGGCCGAGGTCCGCAGCGACCGTTACATGGTCGCTCACTACGACCGCCCGTTCATCAGCTTCGGGCTGAGCGGCAACGATTGCACCCGGTTGTACCCGCGAACCGTCCAGCGCCCGCTGTTCACCATCCGCGACAGCGGCGCCGAGGACGATTTCACACCGGTGTACCTGGAGTTGGCCGACGGCAGCCGGTACGACTCGGGCGACGACCGCAATATCGGCGTCGTCGCGCGAGTGCGACCGTGCCCGGATCAGCATCCCGATCGATACTGGTTCTTCTGCGGCGGCCTGCGGCCACGCGGGACGGCCGGAGCGGGCTGGTATCTCGCCGATTCATGGCTTTCCCTCCAGCACCGTGTCGGTGATCGTGAGTTCGTCGCGGTCATCGGCGTCGACGAGTATTCCGACCGGACGACCAGTTTGGAGCATCTGCTGATCGCGTAGCCCGAGAGGAGAGGACGGCACGCACACCCGTCGGCCCGGACAGTCGGGACACCACTGTCCGGGCCGACGCGGACGCATCGGCTCCGGACCCCACGGCGGGTTCGCGACGCGGCCGAGCACGACGAAGGAGGACACCGTTGAACTATCGGTCGACACTGATCCGGGCGGCACTGTTTCCCGCGCCGCGGCACCGTGAGCTCCTGTTCTGGGTCGTCCCCGTCTGGGAGCGAAGGCGCATCAATAACCGGCGGGCAACGCCGCGAGCATATCCCGCGTCACCGCGACGGCATTGTCGGAACTGCCGCCTTTGACCAGCAGCGTGGCGAACGCCATGTCGCCGCGGAAGCCGACGAACCAGGAATGCGACCCGCCGTCGACTTCCGCCTCGCCGGTCTTGCCGTACACCTCGCCCTGATCGGCGATCCGCTCCGCCGTGCCGCCGACGACCACCTTCCGCATCATCGCGCGCAGTCCTTCGACGACGTCGGGCGCGAGAGCCGGACGGTCGCCGTCGATCTGGGTGGGCCGTCCCGCGATGAGGTAGGGCACGGGCGCCGAGCCGTTCGCGATGGTCGCCGCCATGAGCGCCATGCCGAACGCGCTGACCACCACTTTGCCCTGACCGATGCCGTCCTCGGTGCGCTGGATCAGGTCGTCGGTGGGCGGCACCGAGCCGGAGGTCGTGGGCAGCCCCACCACCGAGTAGACCGGCCCGACACCGAGCTTCGCGGCGGCCTCGTGCAGCGCCCGCCCGGGCAGCGCACTGGCGAGCTTGGCGAACGAGGTGTTGCAGGACCGCTCGTAAGCCGTGTACATCGGCACGTTGCCGACCGTGAACAAGTTGTAGTTGGGGATGGTCCGCTCGCCGATGACGATCCGGCTCGGGCACGGCAGCACCGTATCGGGTGTCGCGAGACCGTTCGACATGGCCGCGGCGGCGGTCACCGTCTTGAACACCGAGCCGGGCGGATATTGGCCGATCGTCGCGATGGGCCCGTCCCGGTCGGCGGCTTTGTTCTGCGCCACCGCCAGAATCGCGCCGGTGGACGGCCGCAGCACCACCATCATGGTCTGCTCGGCGCGCGGCCGCACAGCGCGCTGGGCCGCGATCTGCACGTTGCGGTCGACGCTGAGCGAGAACGACGGCGCGGGCTGCGAAGGCACCTCCATCAGCACGTCGGTGTCGGAACCGTTGGAGTTCATGGTGACCACGCTCCACCCCGCCTTGCCGTCCACCTCCGCGATCACCGTCTTGCGCACCTGGGTGAGCAGATCGGGCGCGAATTCCCGATCGGTGGCCACCAGATCCCACTGCTGGGTCAGCGTCACGCCGGGCAACCCGATCAGATCGGTGATCACCTGGCCGGATTCGACTTCGTTGAGCAGCGCGACCGTGTAGGTGCCCCGCGCCGCCTTCGCCGCGTCGAGAATCGACTGCGGCGTCAGCGACTGGTCGAACCGATGCAGCGCGGCGGCCAGCGCGGTGGCCACCGTCGCGGGCTCGGCGGCGTCCGCCACGGCGAACGCGACCCGGGACACCTTGCCGGGCACCATCACGTCGGTGCCGGACTGCTCGTTGACCCGCGACCTCGGGGGCGGATTGGACCGCAACGCCATGCTCTGGGTGTCGCCGAGTTTGGGATGGATGTTGGAGGAGGTCCAGCGGACCATCCAGCGACCGGCGCTGCGGCCCATCTGCAACTGACCCGAGTACTTCCAGGTCCGATTCTTCGGCAGCCGCCACTCGTAGGTGTAGTCGACGGTCGCGGTATCGCCGGTCACGCGCGCCGCGCCGGTGCGCGCGGTGAGCTGCTCGGCCTGGAGCTGGTCCCACGCGGAACGCAATGCGCCGGTTGCTTTCTCCGGCAGATTGGTGAACTCCGCGGCCGCGCTCACCCGGTGCTCGGCGAACGCTTTGACGAAGGCGTCCGCGGCGGGAACGGGGCCTTGCGGCTCGCTCGCACAACCAGCCGCGGCGACCGTGAGGGCCGCGGCGGCGAGCGAGAGGAGCGCGCGAGTCGACATCGGCACCGATGGTAGTAGTCACTGACCGGCAAACGCCTGCGGCACTCCGTAATTCGCCGTGTCCGAGTGCACGCTCAATCGACCAGGACGGTCGCGAAGGTGGCGATCTGCCGGAATCCGACGCGGCTGTAGGCACGGCGGGCGATCGCGTTGTAGTCGTTCACGTACAGGCTCGCGGTGCGGCCGGAGGCGACCACGGCGCTCGCGACGGCCGAGGTGCCCGCGGTGCCGCGCCCCTTGCCTCGATGGTCCGGATGCACCCAGACCCCCTGGATCTGGCCCGTGCGCCGCGACAGCGAGCCGACCTCGGCCTTGAAGACCACTTCCCCGTCCTCGAAACGTGCCCAGGCACGGCCGGATTCGATCAAGCTCTGGATCCGGCGGCGATAGCCGCGGCCGCCGTCGCCCGCGCGCGGGTCGACGCCGACCTCCTCGATGAACATGGCGATCGCGGCCGAGAGATAGCGGTCGAGTTCGTCGCGGCGCACCCGGCGGACCTCCTGGTCGGGAGTGGCCAGCGGCGGCTGGGCCAGCGCCAGTAGCGGCTGTTCCCCGCGTAGCTCACGTTCGGGACCCCAGTGACCGGCCAGCATTTCCCACAGCGGCAACGCCAGTTCTCTGCGGCCCACCACCGAGGAACAGATCCGCGGCCACCGGATCGCCCGGTCGGCGAAGGCGCGCAGTGCGTCCCGGTCGCCGAGCAACGGAACGAGGTTCGCGCCCGAGAAGCACAGCGACTCAGCGGGGCCGCCCCTGGACCAGAGCTCGCCCTGCCCGCACCGGGCGTCCAGGCCGAACTCCTGCAACCGGGCCGCGACCATGCACGAGGCCACCGGATCGGCATCCAGTACACGCAGCACCTGGGCAAGGTCCCGATTAGCGAGCTGCCGCGCAGGGGCGTATTTGGCCCGTCGCGCCGGCTCCAGCAGACTCCGCACGATCACAGCCTGCCACGAACCGGCGCGATGCGGTACGTCTCCGCGCAAAGCCCTGGTAGGCGGCGACTCAGCCGACGGTGACGACCGGTTCGCCTGCGGCGGCGTCCTCACCCATCTCCTCGGCGATGCGCATCGCCTCTTCGATGAGCGTCTCGACGATCTTCGCCTCCGGGACGGTCTTGATGACCTCGCCCTTGACGAAGATCTGGCCCTTGCCGTTGCCGGAGGCCACTCCCAGGTCGGCTTCGCGTGCCTCACCGGGGCCGTTCACGACGCAGCCCATGACGGCCACCCGCAGCGGAACCGCCATGCCCTCCAGGCCCGCGGTCACCTCGTTGGCCAAGGTGTACACGTCCACCTGCGCGCGCCCGCAGGAAGGGCACGACACGATCTCCAATTTGCGCGGCCGCAAGTTCAACGATTGCAGGATCTGCCCGCCGACCTTGACCTCCTCGGCGGGGGGCGCGGACAGCGAAACGCGGATCGTGTCGCCGATGCCCTCCGACAGCAGCGCGCCGAACGCGACCGCCGACTTGATCGTGCCCTGGAACGCCGGGCCCGCCTCGGTGACGCCGAGGTGCAGCGGGTAGTCGCACTGCGCGGCCAGCTGCCGGTAGGCCTCCACCATGATCACCGGGTCGTTGTGCTTGACCGAGATCTTGATGTCGCCGAAACCGTGTTCCTCGAACAGGCTCGCCTCCCACAGCGCCGACTCCACCAGCGCCTCCGGCGTGGCCTTGCCGTACTTCTCCATCATTCGCTTGTCCAGCGAACCGGCGTTCACGCCGATGCGGATCGGAATGCCCGCGGCGCCGGCGGCCTTGGCGACCTCCTTGACCCGGCCGTCGAACTCCTTGATGTTGCCCGGGTTGACCCGCACCGCGGCGCACCCGGCGTCGATCGCGGCGAAGATGTAGCGAGGCTGGAAGTGGATGTCGGCGATCACCGGAATCTGGGATTTCCGCGCGATCGTGGCCAGCGCGTCCGCGTCCTCTTGACGCGGGCAGGCCACCCGCACGATGTCGCACCCCGACGCGGTGAGTTCCGCGATCTGCTGCAGGGTGGCGTTCACGTCGTGCGTCTTGGTCGTGGTCATGGACTGCACCGAGATCGGGTGAGCGCTGCCCACCCCGACATTGCCCACCATCAACTGGCGGGTCTTACGCCGTGGAGCGAGCACTGCCGCGGGAGCGGCCGGCATCCCCAATCCGATTGTGCTGGTCACCTTCGGCTGCCTACTTTCATCGTGTTCTGCCGGTTCGGTGCCGAGTCTAGCCTTGGCGCACGACGCCCACCCTGTGACAGCAACGACAAGGCTTCCCCGGCTGACCGCCACAGACTACGTCGCCGGTAGCCCCGTCGGCTCGACGGCCCCGGTCAGAACAGCTTGATCGGGTTGACGATGTCGGCGGCCAGGGTGAGCAGCATGTAGGCGCCGCCGATCACCACGACCACATAGGTCGCGGGCAGCAATTTCAAGTAGTTCACCGGGGCCCCGGGAGCGAGGCCCTTCCAGCCGCGGATGGTGTTGCGGATCTTCTCGTAGACGACCACCGCGATATGGCCCCCGTCCAGCGGCAACAACGGCAGCAGGTTGAAGACGCCGAGGAAGAAGTTCAGGCTGGCCAGCACCAGGATGAAAATGTTCCACAGGCCGCGTTCGGCGGTCTCGCCACCGATCTTGCTGGCGCCGTACACGCTGACCGGGGTCTCCGGATCCCGCTCACCGCCGGTGACCGCGTCCCACAGCGAGGACACCTTCGCGGGCATCTGAGCCAGCGAGTCGACCGTACGCACGAACATGTCCCCGGTGAACGTGACCGCGGCGGGAACGGCCCCCAGCAGGTCGTATTGCACGGGTTCGTAACGTTCCTGGCCTACACCGATGGCACCGACTTCGCGGCCCTCGCCACCGCCCTCGGGGTACCGGGTGACCCGCTCCGGGGTAACGGGAACGGTGAGGGTGCGGCCGTCGCGCTCGATGAGATAGGTGAACGGGCCGGTCTGCTTCTGGGTCTCGGCCTGGAACTCCCGCCAGGTGTCGACCTCGACGCCGTTCACCTGTTTGACGATGTCACCGCGCTGCAATCCGGCGCGCTGCGCAGGGCCCGTGCCGGTGCACGGCGCGTTCGAGCCGTCCGGATTTCCCTGCGGCACGCAGCCCATGACGCCCAGCGCCGTCGCGGGCGGTTCCTTCAGGTTCGGCAGGCCCCACCCGACGGCGAGCACCACGATCAGGAGGAAACCGAAGACGAAGTTCATCGCGATGCCGCCGGACATCACGAGCAACCGCTTCCAGGTGGCCTGGCGGTACATGGCGCGGTCGAGTTCTTCCGGACGCAATTCGTCCAGCGCCGTCATACCCGCGATGTCGCAGAAGCCGCCGAGCGGAAGCGCCTTGAGGCCGTACTCGGTCTCGCCGCGACGGAACGAGAAGACCTTCGGTCCGAATCCGATGAAATACCGTCGCACCTTCATGCCGGTGGCCTGGGCGGTCCACATGTGCCCACATTCGTGCAGCGCGATCGACACTGTGATGCCAAGCGCGAACAGCGCGAACCCCAACGCGAACACCATTTGCTCTACAGCCCTCCTGCGTTTGCGCAGCTCGTATATCCCGCACGCACGCGTCCGCTCCTGGCCGCGAGCACTCTGATCACCCTAACCGGACAGTGATCTGTCCTGTGTCTTCAGTGTGCCAGGACGCCGTCGCTTCGCGCGTCCGATCCGTCGTCGAACGGTTTCAGCCGCGTACCCGAGCGGCGGCGAACTCCCGCGCCCAGCGGTCCGCGGCGAGGACCTCGTCGAGCGAATCCGGCTCGGCGCGCCACCGCTCGGCGGCCTCGACGGCGGCGGCCACTGTGCGAACGATCTGCGGGAAGCGGATGGCGCCGTCGAGGAAGGCCTGCACCGCGACCTCGTTGGCGGCGTTGTAGACCGCGGTGACGCTGCCGCCCGCCTGACCGGCCGCGCGCGCCAGCTCGACGGCCGGGAAGACTTCGTTGTCGACCGGCTCGAACGTCCAGGTCGACGCGGTGCCGAAATCGCAGGCAGCGGCGGCGCCGGGCACCCGGTCCGGCCAGCCGAGGGCCAGCGCGATGGGCAGCTTCATGTCCGGCGGGCTGGCCTGGGCGAGCGTGGAGCCATCGGTGAAGGTGACCATCGAATGCACGATCGATTGCGGATGCACGGTGACGTCGATGCGGTCGTAGGGGATGCCGAACAGCAGGTGCGTCTCGATCAGCTCGAGCCCCTTGTTCACCAGCGAGGCCGAGTTCAGGGTGTTCATCAGGCCCATCGACCAGGTGGGGTGCGCCTTGGCCTCGGCAGGCTCGACCGAATCGAGCATCTCGGTGGTCCAGCCGCGGAACGGGCCGCCGGAAGCGGTCAGCACCAGCCGGTCGACTTCCTCGGCGCGACCGCCGCGCAGGCATTGCGCCAGCGCGGAATGCTCCGAGTCGACCGGGACGATCTGCCCTGGAGCGGCGGCACGGGTGACCAGGGAACCGCCCGCGACCAGCGACTCCTTGTTTGCCAGGGCGAGCCGGGTGCCCGACTGGAGGGTGGCCAGGGTTGGCTCCAGTCCCAGCGCGCCGACCAGTGCGTTGAGCACGACGTCCGCTTCGGTGCGGCGCACCAGCTCGGTCACCGCCCCCGGGCCGCCCAGCGGCAGGTCCAGCCGCTGGGCGGCGGCCGGATCGGCGACGGCGACATTGCGCGTGCCCGTGGCGGCCATCTGGGCGGCGAGCAGCTCGGTATTGCCGCCGCGCGCGGCGAGGCCGACCACCTCGAAGCGGTCGGGATTGGCGGCGATCACCTCGAGCGCTTGGGTGCCAATGGATCCGGTGCTGCCCAGCAGCAGGACTCTCACGATGTCGGACACGACTTCATTGTGTCCTACCCGGCCGAACGCGTCCGACGGGCGCGGGCCGACTTACAACGACACACCGTCGTATGTCACGATATGCGGCAGTAGCTCATCGAGTGCGTACCGGAATCGCGGTACAAGTAACAGCTAAGGAGCGATCGTGGCCGCCACGGAACTCGAACACGCCGACACCGAGCGCGTCGTCACTCGCGTGGATCCCGCCGAAGTTCCCTCCGCCGCCTGGGGTTGGAGCGGCGAGTCGCGTCGCACCTTCCGGATCGCGGGCTGGATCGTCGCGCTGATCCTGCTGGCCATGCTGATCGGCAACCACAGCGGCAAGGTCGAGGACATCTTCCTGGTCGGCTTCGCCGCCCTGATCGCGGGCATCCTGATCCGCGACTCGGTGCTGCAGCGCAAGCCGCGCTAGTCTCCGTTCGGAAAAGTCTTCTCGCACAATTCATTCGTTCTGTACCGGGCACCGGCCTCCCCGGTACCGTGTGCGTCCGGGGTCCGCGTCCCAGCAGGGTCGCGGACCTCGGTTTCTGTTCGCACACGACCCTTAGGACGCAATGATCAAGACCTGTTCGGCTGCCTTGCTCGTCGCGAGCGCGTTCGGCTCGCTGCTGTTGCTTCCCGCGGCGCCG
This sequence comes from Nocardia abscessus, assembly GCF_015477775.1. GTDB lineage: Bacteria > Actinomycetota > Actinomycetes > Mycobacteriales > Mycobacteriaceae > Nocardia > Nocardia abscessus_A. The sequence continues at coordinate 690,344 of NZ_JADLQO010000002.1, forward strand.
GCGCACGCCCAGTCACCGGCGTGCGGCGCGGCCATCGCCGCGATCAACGCCGCCATCGACGAGTCCGGCGGCAATCTGGATCCCACCGTGCAGCAGTCCCTGGCCGCGAAGCTCTCGGCCATCGAAGCCGAAGGCCCGGAGAAGGACGCCATCGCCGCCTACGCCCACGCCCTCACCGATGAGAAGGTCGCGAGCATGGACCCGGCGACCGACGAGCTGAACCGGGTCTGCAAGGGCTGACGAACGGGCGGCGCGGATCCGCCGCGGTTCGCGCCGCCACCGGGCCGGTTCAGCGCCCGCGACGCCGGGCGGGCTTCTTCTTGGCAGGAGCCGGACGGCCGCTCGCCTTCTTGGCCGGAGACTTCTTTCTCGGCTGATTCTCCTCGGCCCGAGACGGAGCCCGCGAGCTGCGCTCGGAACGCCCGCGCACGACGCCGATGAAATCCTCGACCAGGTCGGTGGTGTGGCCGGTGGGCCAAGCCAGCGCTACCTCCGTGTCGGGGAGGTCGAGCATCGGGCGGTAGACCAGGTCGCGGCGGTGGTGCAGGCGGGCGAGCGAGTGTGGCACGATCGCCGCGCCACCGGCCGCCGCGACGAGTTCCAGCGCGCCGGCGACCGCGTCGACGTCCGAGGTGTCCTGCAAGCGCTCGTCGGTCAGGTCGCCCATGCGCACCTCGTCGAATACCGAGAGCGGATGTTCCTTCTGCACCACGACCACCGGTACCTCCCGGTAGAGCGGAATGGCGTTCACGCCCTCGCGGTCGATCGGCAGCCGCACGAAGCACATGTCGACACGTCCCTCGCGCAACGCTGCTTCTTGGTCCGCCTGCGTCAGCGCGATCACCTCGAGCGAGGTGTCCGGAAACCGCTCACCCCAGATCCGGGTCCACTTGGACACGGTCACGCCCGGCACGAAACCCACGCGCAGGCCGGCCGGACCTTCCGGCTGCCCCTGCTCGGCCGCCGACTCGGACCGGGAGATGATCTCTCGCGCCTGCTCCAGCAACGCATGCCCGTCGTCGGTGAGCTGGGTGGGTTGTGCCCCGGGTACGAAAAGCTTCGTGCCCAGCTCGTTTTCCAAGTCGATGACGGTGTGGCTCAGCTTCTGCCGTGAGATGTGCAGCGACTTCGCCGCGCGCGCGAAGTGCAACTCCTGCGCGACCGCGACGAACCAGCGCAGGCGCACGACATCGATCGACTCCAACCGGCTCATTCGTGGAAGCGTAGGCCACCGCGCGGTCAGGACCCGCCGCGCCGCCCAGTACGCTGTATCGGTGAGCCCGGACAAGAAACCGCAGATGATGAAGCCGCTCACCGCGGCGAACAAGCTCGGCATCTACCTTCCGGCGGCGCCAGAGGAGTTCCGCAACACGCCGATCTCCCGCGCCCAGCTCGACGCGCTGCGCAACGATCCCCCCGAATGGCTCACCGAACTGCGCCGCACCGGCCCGTTCCCGCGCGATGTGGTGGCACGCAAGCTCGGTGTCTCCAACACCGGTTTGGCCCGCGCCGAGGTCTCCGACGCCTTGACCGCCGACGAGATCAGCACGCTGCTGGCCGACCCGCCGGAATGGCTCGCCCGGGAACGCGAAAACCTCGCCGCGGTGCGCGCGGAGAACGCACGCGTCAAGGCGAAGGAAGCCGAACGCCGCGCCGCCACCAACCGCCCGGCGAAGAATCGCGGGTAGCGTTTCTCAGTTCTCCGCGGCCAATTGCCCGCAGGCGGCCGCGATCTCCTGACCGCGGGTGTCGCGGACCGTGCAGGGCACGCCCTGGGCGTTGACGCGGCGGACGAACTCCTGCTCGACCGGCTTGGGGCTGGCGTCCCATTTGGAGCCGGGGGTGGGGTTCAGCGGGATGACGTTGACGTGCACGCGGGAGCCGAGCGCCTTGTGCAGCTTCTCGCCGAGCATGTCGGCGCGCCACGGGTGGTCGTTGATGTCACGGATGAGCGCGTACTCGACCGAGACGCGGCGACCGGTCTTGTCGGCGTAGTAGCGCGCCGCGTCGAGCACTTCGGCGACCGGCCAGCGATTGTTGACCGGGACCAAGGTGTCGCGCAGTTCGTCGTCGGGCGTGTGCAGCGAGACGGCGAGCGTGACCGACAGTCCCTCATCGGCCAGCTTGCGGATGGCGGGAGCGAGCCCGACGGTCGAGACGACGACATTGCGCTGGGAGATGCCGAGTCCGTCCGGTGCAGGCGAGGTGATCCGGCGGACCGCGGCGACCACCCGCTTGTAGTTGGCCAGCGGCTCGCCCATACCCATGAAGACGATGTTGGACAGCCTGCCCGGCCCGCCGGCAACTTCCCCGTCCCGCAGCGCGGCGGCCGCGGCGCGCACCTGGTCGACGATCTCGGCGGTGGACAGGTTGCGGTTCAGCCCGCCCTGACCGGTGGCGCAGAACGGGCACGCCATGCCGCAACCGGCCTGACTCGAGATGCACAGCGTCGCTCGGTCCGGGTAGCGCATGAGGACGCTCTCCAGCAGCGTGCCGTCGCCCGCTCGCCACAGCGTCTTGCGGGTCTCCCCGGCGTCACACGCCACGTGCTTGACGACGCTGATCAGCGGTGGGAAAAGCGCGTCGCCGATCTTCTCCCGCACGGCGGCGGGCAGATCCGTCATCTGCGCGGGGTCGGCCTGCAGACGCGCGTAGTACTGGCGGGCGATCTGATCGGCACGGAACTTCGGCAAACCCAGTTCCTCGACGGCCGCCCGCCTGCCCTCCGCATCGAGGTCGGCGAGATGGCGCGGCGGCATGCCGCGACGCGGAGCGTCGAAAACCAGGGGCAGGGAGACGGTCATAGTTGCTCCATTCTCCCATTCGCGGCAACCACCCCCGCACTCGACCACGTGCGTGCGGCCCGACATACCCGGTTCGTGGAGGGCAAATGCCTGCGGCGGTGATAGCGGTCGGCCATGATCGAGGTATGTCCACGCATGCCGAACATCCGCCGGAACCGGATCCGGACCTGTCGCACCGCCAAAGTGCCCCGAGGCCGAGCGCTCCTCCGGCCGTTGTGACCAACAAATCGCTGTCTTCACGCACCGGTTACGCCTGGAGCGGGCTCGTCACCGGCGTCCTGATCCTGGTCCTGCTGCTGGTCTTCATCCTGCAGAACCTGGAGCAGATCCAAGTGCACTTCTTCTTCTGGGACTTCTCGCTGCCGCTCGGCGTCACCGTTCTGCTGTCGGTGATCGGCGGCGCACTCGTCATGGCCTCCGTGGGAGGCGTCCGCATCCTGCAATTGCGCCGCGCCGCCAAGAAGGTCTGACGCGCACGAGTCAGATCAGCGTCGAGAGCACCAGCCAGGAGACGAACGCCGAGGGGAGCATGGAGTCGAGGCGGTCCATGATGCCGCCGTGGCCCGGCAGCAGCGTGCCCATGTCCTTGATCCCGAGTTCGCGCTTGATCTGCGATTCGATCAGATCCCCGCAGGTGGCCACCAGCACCAGGCCGACGCCGAGCACGACGCCGATCATCGAGTTGGCCTCCAGCAGGAGCGTCACCGTGAGCAGGCCGCCGATCACGCTGAACACCAGCGAGCCGCAGAAACCCTCCCACGACTTCTTCGGGCTGATCGAGGGCACCATCGGATGCTTGCCGAACAGCACGCCCGCCACGTAACCGCCGACGTCGGAGCAGACCACCAGGATCATGAAGGTGAGCACCCGCAGGTTGCCGTCCGGCTCGAGCAGCAGCAGCGTGGCGAACGAAGCGAGCAGTGGGATCCAGGCCAGCGTGAACACCGTGATGGCGGTGTCGCGCAAGAAGTTTCGCGGCGCTGTCTGCAAGCCGTGATCGAACAGCCGCCACACCATGCAGATCAGCGTGGTGGCGGCGAACGCGCCCGCGACGCCGCTGGCGCCATAGGGCCAGCCGAGCCAGAACACCGCCTGACCGCCGACTATCAGCGGAACGCGCGGTACGAGCACATCGGCTTCGCGCAGCCGCTTGGCGACCTCCCAGGTGGCCACGCCGACACCGGCCGCCGCGACGCCGATGAATACTTTCGGCACGAACAGCAGGATCGCGATCAGCGAAAGGCCGAGTCCGAAGCCGACGGTCAGCGCGGCGGGAAGATTGCGGCCCGCGCGCGAACCGCTCGAAGCGGGAGCGGTGTGGCCGGCCGCGGCATCTTGTCCGGACGGCGCGGGGCTGCTTAACGGTTCATGACCGGACGCACCAGCATCGTGCGCGCGCTCCTGCCTCGCATCGGCTGTCCCGTTCACCGGCGGCTCCTCTGCCGCACCGGTCGCGGCGGCGTTCTCGGCCACGATTGTCCCGTCGCTCAACTCGTCGTTCCGTTCGTCCCCCGCCCGGGCGGGCCCTCCGCTGAATCTCCGGCGGCACTCGCGACGGCCTGGGCCTCCTCCGGGCCCACCCCGCCTGCCGACCGATCCGCGTCAGACCTCGAGCAGTTCGGCTTCCTTGTGCTTGACCAGTTCGTCGACTTGGCCGACGTACTTGGCAGTGGTCTTGTCGAGCTCCTTCTCGGCGCGCCCGACCTCGTCCTCCCCCGCCTCGCCCTCCTTCTGGATACGCGACAGTTCGTCCATCGCCTTGCGACGGACATTGCGAATGGCGACCTTGGCGTCCTCGCCCTTGCCCCTCGCCTGCTTGGCGAGTTCCCGGCGGCGCTCCTCGGTCAGCTGGGGCACCGAGATCCGGATGATGTCGCCGTTGTTGGTGGGGTTGACGCCGAGATCCGAGTTGCGGATCGCGGTTTCGATCGCCCCGAGCTGGCCCGCCTCGTACGGCTTGATCACGACCATGCGCGGCTCCGGCACCGTGATGCTGGACATCTGGGTGATCGGGGTCGGCGAGCCGTAGTAGTCGACGACGACCCGGGAGAACATACCCGGATTCGCCCGACCGGTACGAATGGTTCCGAGATCGTCCTTCGCCACCGAGACGGCCTTCTCCATCTTCTCCTCGGCGTCGAAGAGCGCTTCTTCAATCACGACCGTTTCCTCCACAGCGTCGTCATGTCATGATCCGCGGTCTGCGGGTATCAGGACCGAACCAGTGTGCCGATCTTCTCACCGGCGACCGCGCGGGCGATATTGCCCTTGGTCAACAAATTGAACACCAGAATCGGCATCTGGTTGTCCATGCACAAGCTGAAGGCGGTCGCGTCGGCGACCTTGAGGTCGCGCTCGATGACCTCTTTGTGGGTGATCTCGGAGTACATGGTGGCGGTCTCGTCGACGCGCGGGTCGGCGGTGAACACCCCGTCGACCGCCTTGGCCATCAGCACCACGTCCGCGCCGATCTCCAGCGCGCGCTGGGCGGCGGTGGTGTCGGTGGAGAAGTAGGGCATGCCCATGCCCGCTCCGAAGATGACCACGCGGCCCTTCTCCAGATGCCGCTTGGCGCGCAGCGGGAGGTAGGGCTCGGCCACCTGGCCCATCGTGATCGCGGTCTGCACCCGGGTGTCCACGCCCTGCTGCTGCAGGAAGTCTTGCAGCGCAAGGCTGTTCATCACCGTGCCGAGCATGCCCATGTAGTCGCTGCGGGCGCGTTCCATGCCGCGTTCCTCGAGCTCGGCGCCGCGGAAGAAGTTCCCGCCGCCGATCACCACGGCCACCTGGACGCCGGTCGCGACCACCTCGGCGATCTGCTCGGCGACCGTCTGCACGACATCCGGGTCGAGACCGACCTTGCCTCCGCCGAACATCTCGCCGCCGAGTTTCAGCAGTACCCGGCGATATCCTGGGCGATCGGTCCCCGGGTCCGTCATGGGTCTCCAGTCTCCTTAGGCGAGGGATTGTCGTTCTTCCGGCGATTCGGTGCGCACGGCAGGCGCCCGTGACGTAGAGCTAAGGGCAGAGCGGCATCTATCCTGCCCTATTCGGTTCGAGCGGCAGCAGAAGGCCCCCCGTCAACCGGCGTTCGTTCGGTCGGCGGGGGGCCTGCACACTGGGAGTGCGGCGACTCAGTTCGCGCCGACCTCGAAGCGGGCGAAGCGAGTGACGGTGACACCGGCCTCGTCCAGCAGTGCCTTGACGGTCTTCTTCGAATCGGTGACCGACGACTGCTCCAGCAGCACGACGTCCTTGAAGAAGCCGTTGACGCGGCCCTCGGTGATCTTCGGCAGCGCGGCCTCGGGCTTGCCCTCCTCGCGAGCGGTCTGCTCGGCGATGCGGCGCTCGTTCTCCACGATGTCGGCCGGAACCTCGTCGCGGGTCACGTACTTGGCCTTGAGCGCGGCGACCTGCATGGCGGCGGCGCGGGCGGCCTCGGCCGCGGCGTCGCCCTCACCGGTGTACTCGACCAGCACGCCGACGGCGGGCGGCAGGTCCGAGGCACGCTTGTGCAGGTAGGTGGCGACCGGGCCGTTCAGCGAGATGACGCGACGCAGCTCGAGCTTCTCGCCGATCTTCGCGGCGAGCGCCTGCACGGCCTCGTCGACGGTCTTGCCGCCGAGGTCCAGCGCCTTCAGCGACTCCAGGTCACCGGGCTTGGCGGTCGCCGCCGCGGCGACGACCTGCTCGGCGAGCTGCTGGAACTCCGCGTTCTTCGCGACGAAGTCGGTCTCGGAGTTGATCTCGACCATGACGCCGTCCTTGGCGGCGACCAGGCCTTCGGCGGTGGTCCGCTCGGCACGCTTGCCGACGTCCTTCGCGCCCTTGATGCGCAGCAGCTCGACGGCCTTGTCGAAGTCACCGTCGGTCTCGGCCAGCGCGTTCTTGCAGTCCATCATGCCGGAGCCGGTCAGCTCCCGGAGCCGCTTCACATCGGCAGCGGTGTAGTTCGCCATTATCGGCGAGCCTCCTTCGGAGAAGTGTGGGTGTTGGCAGCGGCGATCACGATGGCACTCGCTCGTGATCGCCGCCGAAACAGTGTCCGATCTGCGGCGTTCGCGGGCCCCTGCGTGGCTACGCAGGCTACCGCCTCCGGGACCGTCGCTCACGCCGCGGGGGTTACGAGTCTCAGGCCTCGGCCGAGGTCTCGGCGGCCTCGGCGCCGGGAGCGGCCTGCGCGAGCAGCTCCTGCTCCCACTCGGCCAGCGGCTCGCCCGCGCCCGCTTCCGGCTTCTCGTCGCCCGAGGCCACACCGGCCCGCGCCTGCACACCCTCGGCCACCGCGGAGGCGACGACCTTGGTCAGCAGGGCGGCGGAGCGGATCGCGTCGTCGTTGCCCGGGATCGGGTAGTCGACCAGGTCGGGGTCGCAGTTGGTGTCCAGGATCGCGATGACCGGGATGTTCAGCTTGCGCGCCTCGCCGACGGCGATGTGCTCCTTGTTGGTGTCGACGACCCAGATGGCCGAGGGCACCTTCTGCATGTCGCGGATACCGCCGAGGGTGCGCTCCAGCTTGTTCATCTCACGCGTCAGCATGAGGATTTCCTTCTTGGTGCGACCCTCGAAGCCACCGGTCTGCTCCATGGCCTCGAGCTCCTTGAGGCGCTGCAGGCGCTTGTGCACGGTGGAGAAGTTGGTGAGCATGCCACCCAGCCAGCGCTGGTTGACGTACGGCATCCCGACGCGCGTCGCCTCGGCCGCGATCGACTCCTGGGCCTGCTTCTTGGTGCCGACGAAGAGAACGGTGCCACCGTGGGCGACGGTCTCCTTGACGAACTCGTAGGCCTTGTCGATGTAGGTCAGCGTCTGCTGCAGGTCGATGATGTAGATGCCGTTGCGGTCGGTGAAGATGAACCGCTTCATCTTCGGGTTCCAGCGCCGGGTCTGGTGTCCGAAGTGCGCGCCGCTGTCGAGCAGCTGCTTCATGGTTACGACAGCCATAGCTCCCGTATCTCTCTTTCGTTGCCGGTTGACGCAGCGAATCGGCGATCCGCTGCCCTGGCGCCGCCGAATCGTCGGACCCGACCACGAAGGTGGGGACCAGCCGACGATTCCCTGTTCCGAACACGCTGCCGCGAACCCAAAGATCTCGAGTTCGATTCGAACAGCGCCGCTATGAACAAGCACGGGTGGCGCGCGAAGTCGGTCCATGCAGGCACAGACCGCTCGCTCAGTTTACGGCCTTCGGGCACGCAGACCTAAATCGGTTCGATCGGAAACCTTTGACCAGGCGGAACGGCGACTCTTCACAGGCGAGGAGGTTATCCACATTCCGCGGATCGAGCCGTCGGCGGCGCCGGAAACGCAGGAGGGTGGAGGCATGAAACCGATCTCTACGACGATGACCTTCCTCGTTCCGCTGCTGTTCGTGCTCGGGGTCGTTGCCGCACCCCCGGTCGGGGCCGAGACGCCCGCCGCGAAACCTGCGCCCGGGGCGTGCACAGGGTCCGCTTGCCTGCCGTCTCTGTCTCAACTGCTCCGGCGAGCGCCGCTGCGGCAATCCGGTCTCGACGCCGGTGAACACCGAGAGGAAACGGGCCCCTCCTCCAGTGCCGACCTGTGCACACCGCCCGTGCCCCTGTGCGGGTCGTAGTCGGACTTCCGGCACGCACAACCGGTTCGTATCCCATGCGGCAGCGTCGGCGTCTCTTCTCGGTGCTGGGTCTCGGCATCGCCGCACTCGTCACGATGGAGCCGACGGCGACTGCTGCACCCGATGCGCGGTTCGGCTGGCCGCTGCAACCGCGCCCCGCGGTGGTCCGGCGCTTCGACAAACCCGCGCAGAACTGGCTGCCGGGACATCGTGGGGTCGATCTGGCCGGGGCGGAGGGGCAAGCCGTGCTGGCAGCGGGCGAGGGGCTCGTCGTGTTCGCCGGAACCGTGGCCGGCAAACCGGTCGTGTCCATCGATCACCCCGGCGGGGTGCGCACCACCTACGAACCCGTTCGAGCCGACGTGCCCGTGGGCAGGCGGGTCGGGCGCGGCACCCGAATCGGCACACTCGAGGCCGGACATCCCGGATGCGCGACGACATGCCTGCACTGGGGAGCCCGCGCCGAAGGCGGAGGCCGACGCGTCCGTGAGTACCTCGACCCCCTCGGGCTCCTTCAGCTCACTCCCCTGCGCCTCAAACCGGTGGCTCCTGAGAGCCCGACCAGGAGAAGCGCCGTAGCTGGTTCGCGCCTCGGTTCAGGTCTTGGTGGATGGCCTCAGTGATCGGCCCCGGCGTGTCGGCAGCGCGCGGTGGCGGGAGCGTGCGGAGCGGGGCGAAGATCGGGGCATGGAGGATGGGCAGTCGTTCACGTATTCCGAAATCGGCGCGACACGAGGTGCGCTACCGGAGGGGTATCACGGGTTTCGGCTGCGGCGGCCGATCGGGCAGGGTCGCGCGCTGTTCGAGCGCGCGGGTGCGGAGATCTCGGCCTACCGAGTGCAGAAGGGCACCGGGATCTTCCGAGCAGCCGACACTCCGACGGCCGAACCCGGCACAACCATCACGGTGCGGCTCGGTTTCGGGCCGTTAGGAATCACCGCACCGTGCCGGGTGGTGTACGTCCTCGACGAACCCGACCGACGGGGTTTCGCGTACGGAACCCTGCCCGGACATCCGGCGTCCGGGGAGGAACTGTTCGCCGTCGAGTACGACCCCGCCGACGACGCGGTCTACGGGCTGATCGTCGCGTTCTCCCGCCCCGCCACTTGGTACACCCGGCTCGGCGGACCCGTGGTGCGGCTGGTCCAGCGTTTCGTGGCGGGCAGATACATCGCGGCGTTGCCGACATCTGCCTGACGGCCGACGGCACGCGGCGTGCACCCGCGAAATCGCGCCACGCGGTATCACGGCGCGATCCGGCCGCAGGGCCTACGGTGTGACGATCGCGAAATCGGGGTCCGGGGCGTCGAAGATGTCCACCAGTTCGGCGAGCTTGGTGACGTCTCCCTCGATGACGATGTCGCCCGCGGCCGCCGCGACGCCGAAGTCGTCGCCGGCCAGCAGCACCCGGATCAGCGTGGACTTGACCAGGGTGAACGTGGCGTCGGGTTGCGGCAGGCGCATGCCGGGGGCGACATCGAAGTGGGTGAGACGGCCGTTGCGCAGTTCGAGCCGGTGGGTGCGGTCCAGGTCGGTGAGGATCCAGTCGGTCGCGAGCCGGTGGTCCCACGCTTTGGGGCCGTCGACGCGCAACGCCAGAGCGTCGAAGATCTGATCGATGCTCAGTGCGGCGACCATGGTCGGCGATTCGCTCTTGGTCGGTGTGCCGAACGAGCCGTAGCGCAGCTCGTAGGCTCCGCTGAGATAGAAGTTGCGCCAGGTCGCGTTCTCCGCGCCGTAGCCGAGTTGCTCGAAGGTGCTGGCCTGCAATGCTTTCGCGGCATCGTTGTCCGGGTCGGCGAAGATGACGTAGTTGAGCACCTGCGCCACCCAGCGGTAGTCCCCGGCGTCGTAGGAGACCTGCGCTTTGCGCAGCACTTCGTCGGCCCCACCCATGAATTCCACGTGCCGTCGCGCGGATTCGACCGGCGGGTGTTCCCACAGGTGCGCCGGGTTTCCGTCGAACCAGCCCATGTAGCGCTGGTAAATGGCCTTGACGTTGTGACTGACCGAACCGTAGTACCCGCGCGCATGCCAGGCCTCCTCGACGGCGGGTGGGAGCGTCACCAGTTCGGCGATCTCCGCGCCCACGTATCCCTGGTTCAGCAGGCGCACGGTCTGGTCGTGCAGGTATCCGTACAGGTCCCGTTGCAGCGAGAGGAATTCCACCAGGCGCGCGGTGCCCCAGGTCGGCCAGTGATGCGAGGCGAAGACGACGTCGGATTCGCGGGCGAACATATTGATCGCCTCGGTGAGGTACTTCGCCCAGACGTGCGCGTCGCGCACCAGGGCGCCACGCAACGTGAGCACATTGTGCAGGGTGTGGGTCGCGTTCTCCGCCATGCACAGCGCGCGGCGATCCGGGAAATAGAAGTTCATCTCCGCGGGCGCTTCGGTACCGGGCGTGAGCTGGAAGACCATCCGTATTCCGTCGATCGTCACCTCCTGGCCGGTCGCGGTGATGTCGACGGTCGGGGGAATCAGGGTGACCGTGCCGACCGAGGTGGTCTGACCGAGCCCGGATCCCACCGCGCCGAGCGGACCGCGCGGCAGCACCGCGCCGTACATGTACCCCGCACGGCGTGCCATCGCGGTGCCCGCGTAGATGTTCTCGGCCACCGCATGTTCCAGGAACCCGGCCGGCGCCAGCACCGGACAGCGTCCCTCGGCGACGGCCTCGGTGGTGGTGACTCCGCACGCCCCGCCGAAGTGGTCGATGTGCGAATGCGTGTAGATCAGGCCGGTCACCGGACGGTCGCCCCGGTGGGCGCGGTAGAGCGCGAGACCGGCCGCCGCCGTCTCGGCCGAGATCAGCGGATCGATCACGAGGACGCCGGTTTCACCTTCGACCAGCGTCATATTGGAGATGTCGAAACCGCGAATCTGATAGATGCCGTCGCTGACCTCGAACAACCCCTGTCGCACCGCGAGGCCGGACTGCCGCCAGAGGCTCGGATGGACCGAGACCGGGCAGGGTTCCCGCAGGAACGAATAGGAGTCGTTGTCCCACACGACGGCTCCGTCTTCGGAGGTGACCACGCCCGGCACCGGCGCGGCGATGAATCCGCGCTCGGCGTCGGTCAGATCGGTCGTGTCGGCGAATGGCAGTGCGGCGGCCGCACGCCGGTGTTCCGCGACGATGAAGTCGCTCGGCTCGCTCGCTGTGCTCATTGTCGTCCTCCTGTCGTCTCGACCAACCTTGCTGGGCCGCTGCCGGTTCAGGGCAGCGGTTCGAGGGAGCCGGCGGCCGCGGCGGCCACCGCGACCACGAACACCGCCGCGGCAGTCGCGGCGACGATGCGGCCACCATGGGCGTAGTGGCCGCGGCGCAGACCGCGGTTGCGCAGATAGCAGGCCCCGGCCAGCGCCGCCATCGCGATCGCGGCGCCGATCGGCGCGGCCGCGGCCGCTCGCCAGCCGCTTTCGAGTGCCTGATGCAAGAACAGTGTGCCGACGACCATCGCCGCCACGGCGGTGCGCCGCCACGCCAGCGCGGTGCGTTCGGCGGACAGATGGGGCGCGCTCACCGCAGCAGCACCGCCACCGCCGCCAGCACCGAGACGATCGCGATGCCCGCCGACAGGACCGGCACCAGCACCGTGTCCGGCAGCGGATCGCCGCGCCGCATGGCCACGCCGACCCGCCGCCAGTGCGCGTACGCGCCGACCGCGACGACTGCCGCCAGGACCAGGCAGCTGAGCGCGATCGCGCGCCGCAGTCCCGCGATCCGGAACGACTGGACCAGTGTGTGCACCGCGACGCCACCCGCCAGCAGCCCCAGCGCGGTCCGCATCCAGGCGAGGAAGGTGCGCTCGTTCGCGAGCGTGAAGCGATAGTCGAGTTCCTCTTCGCCCTCTTCCGATTCGGCTTCGGGATTCGGCAGCGTCACGCCGCCTCGGCTCGGATCGTCGAGTGCCGAGCGACCCGCCCACGAGGGTGGCGGCTCCTGACCCGAGGCGACGCTCCGTCGCACGGGTCGACGCCGGACTGCACGGTGGTCACGACACACCACGCTAGTGGGGACCGAGGAAGCTCGCGGCCGCCCATCGCCGACGGCGGGAACCCGATCCGTGTTCGTAGGCGCACCGGCCACTTCGCACGGTCGAGCGCACTCACCGTCGCGTCGCTCGGATAGCCGACTGGAAGCCAGATGTCGCCGGTAGATCTCAGCAACCAGGTTCGCGCGATGCGCGCCGAACGATGACCAGCTCGTGTTCCAGACCCGAAATCACGCCATAGAACCAGCTCACAGCGCTCATCGCCGAGGCAGGTCCGGTCGGCGACCATCACGGGCATCACTCCATCGCTGCTAGCGTTGGCAAACGATCCGCTATGTCAGATTAATCGCCGTCACCAGGGCCGTCCACGCGCCTCACGCGCCCGTGACCGGGTGGTTATGCGCGGGCGAGCGAGACGTCAGATGGCGATGGCGTCCTCGAATGTCATGGCCAGCCGCGAGACGGACGAGGACATCAGCGCCCGGCGCGGCAGGCCCAGCGACCGGAGTTCCGCGGCGATCTCGTGATCGCCCAGCTTCAGCTCCGCCCCGCCGGGACGCGCTCGCATGCCGGACGGCTGCATCGCCCAGCGCGTGCAGCGCGTGACGCCATCGATGTGCGAGTAGGCGTCGAACGAGGACGCGGTGGCGCGCCCGTTCGGGGTCGCGAACCCGGGCCGCAGCGTGAGGTCCGCGATGAGCCGCCCGTCCTGGTGCAGCGCACCGCTGCGCCTCCGGCCACCGTGGTCCACCACGAATTCGGCGAGTTCCTTGGGAAATCCCCAGATACCGCGCCCGGCGGCCAGGGTGAAATCGCCGTCGACCGGCAGCCGGTGGATCAATACACCGGCCTGCCCGGTCCTCAGCGCCTTCAGATCGCCGAATCCCGAGGCCGCGCCCGCGGTGTGGTGGCGCACCATGAACGAGACGCCGAACTCGTTGTAGGGGCCCAGATCGCCGTCGACGTAGTCGACGAAGACCAGCGTGCACATCGCCCGCCCGCCGGGCAGCCGGAGAACCCGCAGGCCGGAGTAGTCGATGAGGCGTTGCGCCGCCGCGGCGGGCACCAGGTAGGTGGCCATGAACGCGTGCGCGAGCCGGATACGGACCGGCATGCGGACCTCGCGGCCGAGAACGGTGTGCGTGCTCACGTCGACGCCTTTCTGCACATCGGCGCCCGCGCGCCGCGCTGCCGTGCGGAGCGACCCCGCAGGATCACGTCTATAGAACACGTATCAGTTTATCGGCGCAATACGGCCTCTACCGAACTTCTCCCCTAGCGAACCTGTTTCACTTTCTAGGACCTCACTCCTCCGGAACACGACTTTCGGACGACTCCTCGGATCGTGCCGCATGCCGGAGGCGGGCTTCCAAGCCGTCGAGGACGCACAGCAGACCGAAGTCGAAGGCCATCGCACGCCCGACCTCCTGGTCCGTCGGGATGATCGCCTGATAGTCCGCGAGCATTTCGGGATAGTCACCGGCCAGTTCGGTCATCACGTTCAGTACGCCGTCGGTGTCGATCTCGGCGCCCTTGTACGCCGTGTCCCAGGCGATCTCGGGCAGCACCTGGCCGAGGACGAAACACATCACCGTTCCGCTGGCCAGGTAGATGTCCACGCCCTGAAAACCCGCCTGGACGAACGCGCGGCGCAGCCGATCGCTCAGGCGCAGCGAGTTCGGGCCGATGCTGGGCAACCGCCCCACCAGGGTCGCCATCCACGGGTGCTCCCGGATGCTCGCGCGGAGGCTGTAGGCGAAGGTGGTCAGCAGTTCGCGCCAGGAGGCCTGCTCCGGCTCCGGAGTCCGCACCAGGCCCCAGAACTCATCGAGCACCAATTCCAGCAGTTCCTCCTTGTTGGAGACGTGCCAGTACAGGCTGGTCGCGCCCGCGCCGAGCTTCGCGCCGAGTTTGCGCATGCTCAGCGCCTCCAGCCCCTCGGCGTCGAGCAGCTCCACAGCCGCGGCGATGATCTGCTCGCGATGCAGCCCCGCGGACTTGGGCTGGCGCGGCTGCTTGGTCCATACCGAGGCGAACTGCTTGGTCACAACACGATCTTATAATCGCTCGCACACTGTTCGAGTTTCTCGTACGCTGTGCGAGTGAAATCGAACGTTGTACGAGACCCCCGCCGCTGGTGGGTTCTGGGGGTCCTCTGCCTGTCCTTGCTCGTGCTGATGCTCGACAGCACTGTGCTCAATCTCGCCATTCCGTCGCTGATCCGGGAGCTCGGTGCCACGCCGTCGGACGTGCAGTGGATCCTGGACGCCTACGTGCTGGTCTTCGCCGGGCTCCTACTCACCGCGGGAAGCCTGTCCGACCGCTTCGGCAGGCGCCGAGCGCTGATCGCCGGACTGGCGGTGTTCGGCGTGGCGTCGCTGGCCGCGGTGCTGGCGACCGAGCCGTGGCAGGTCGTGGCCGCGCGCGCCGCGATGGGTGTCGGCGGTTCGCTGCTGATGCCGTCGACGCTGTCGATCCTGATGACCACCTTCGCCGAGGACGAACGGCGCACGGCGATGGCGGCCTGGTCGACGGTCTCCATGGTCGGCATCGTCGCCGGACCGACGCTGGGCGGCTTTCTGCTCCAGCACTACTGGTGGGGGTCGGTGTTCCTGCTCAACATCCCGGTGGCCGTGCTCGCGATCGTGGCGGCGGTCGTGCTGATGCCCGAGACCACCGGCGAGCAGCGGCCGGTCGATCTCGTCGGGGTCGTCTTGTCCGTGGTGGCGCTGAGCGCGACGGTCTACGTGATCATCGAGCGGGAATGGAACGTCGGCGTGATCGTGCTGGCCGTCGTCGCGGCGGCCGCGTTCGTCGTGTGGGAGAGCCGATCGGCCCATCCGATGCTGCCGTTGGCCGTGTTCCGCAGCCGCGATTTCACGGGCACGTGCTTCACGCTGCTATTGATGGTCTTCGGCATGGGCGCGGTCATGCTGATGCTGACGCAGTACCTGCAGTTCGTGCTGGGCTACGGGCCGATGAAGGCGGGACTGGCGCTGTTGCCGTACGCCGTGGCCGCGGCGGTCTGCAACGGGCTCGGCGCGACGCTCGGCAAGACCCTGAGCAACAAGACGCTCATCGTGTCCGGCCTGCTCGTCATGGGTGTGGCCTTCGGCATCCTCGCCGTCGCGAGCGGGTACCTGTGGATTCTGGTCAGCATGCTCGTGATGGGGGTGGGCGGCGGTTTGGCGGGTCCGGCCGCGTACGCCGCCATCATGAGCGCCATCCCGCTACAGCATGCCGGTGTCGGCTCCGCGATGAACGACACGCTGCAGCAGGTCGGCATGGCGATCAGCATCGCCGTCCTCGGCAGCGTGCTGGCCGGGGTGTTCACCTCGAACATGCCCGCCGACGCTCCCGAGGCGGCCCGGGAATCCATCGGGGCCGCCTTCCAGCTCGGCTACCTGGAGCCGGCCAAGGACGCTTTCACCGCCGCCATGTCCACCGGCGCGTGGATCAGCGCGGGATTCAGCATCGCCGCCGCACTGCTCGGCGCGGTCCTGCTGCGCGCGCGTCGGCCGGGACCGGTCGTCGAGCAGCCGGAAACCGTCCCGGTCGCGAACGGCTGATCGTCGCGGCCACCCGCGCCGACCGGGTGAACGCCTTCCGGTATGAACTATTCCGACCCTGGGGCTGATGGTCTCCCGCGCGCCCTCCGAGAAGAGTTGATGGTGTGTTCACACTGAGGCCTTCAACAAACGAGGGCTCGTGAAGCAATCAATCGATGGAGACATCATGATCACGAACAAAATGCGCGTTACGGCGGCGACGGTAGCGATCGCACCGATCATCGCCCTGGGTTCAGGTTTTGCTTCCGCCGCACCGGACGTATCCCCCGGACCCGGGCAAGTGGCGGATCATCCGGTACCGGTTCAGGTCGAGCCCGCGACATTGGGCCTGTTTTGGCCGCTGGGCATTTTCTGTGCTCCTCTGCTGCTGCTTCCGCCGGTGGTCAACGCGGTCGCCGTGTTCGTCTGCGCCGCGTGAGGCGAATTCGTAGGTAGCGCCTCGAAGACGAGTGCGCCTCGGGAGATGTCGTGAACCCGAGGCGCCTCGTCGCTGTCTGCGATCCGTGACCGGGATCCGGCACGAAGACGGAATTCGAGACCCGGCCCAGGAGGCGCCCGGCCGAGGAAACTGGGGGAATCAATCGTGACGCGCGGATAAGTGCGGTTGAATTACCGAATGACCAAGTTCAGGAAACTCGTAGGCGCTGCCGCGGCACTTGCCGCGGCCACGGCGCTGTTCGGGGCACCCGGGACCGCGCAGGCCGAGCCGTCATCCGTTCTGGGTGGCGGCTCCGGCATCGTCGTCGGCGGTCAGAACATCTGCACGCTCACCACGATCGGGCGCGACTCCGGCGGCCGGCTCGTCGGATTCACCGCGGCGCATTGCGGTGAGGCGAATGCCACCATCGCCGCCGAGGCCGATCGCGACGCCGGCGTGGTCGGCACTGTCGACTATGCCAACAGCACCATGGACTATTCCGTGATCGTGTTCGATCCGGGGATGGTCGTGCCGGTGAACCAGGTGGGTGGGACGACAATCACCGGCTTGGGCGGCCCGGCCCGGCCTCCGGACACCGTCTGCAAGGAAGGCAGGACAACCGGCCGGACCTGCGGGGTGGCCTATGGTGACGTGTTCACGAGCGGCAATCTGACCTGGACCCAGACGTGTGTCGTCGAGGGCGATTCTGGCGCTCCGCTCGTCGTCGGGACCACGCTGGTCGGCATGGTCAACGGCTACCTGGCGGTGCCGTGCCTCGGACCGCAACTCGGAACGGACATCACCGCGATCGTCGCCGACGTGAACGCACGCGGTGGCGCCGGATCGGGTTTCCAGCCGATTTGACGGAACGCGGGGCGAACTCCGGCAGATCCAGCCGAAGCCTTACCTGTCCGAGTCGGTGACAATGCCGAATTCGATAGCGCGTTCGACCAGGAACAGCCGTTTTTGGTTCGGAGGTAAGGCTTCGACCTGGAATATCCGGAACAGCGCACGCATGTGCGTCTTGACCGTCGAGATACTCAGGCACAGATCGCGCGCGATCCGGCTGTTGGTCGCGGGATACGAATACGCGTTGTGCGCGTCGCATGGGCGGCACAACGCCTCGAGAACCAGATACTGGGCCGGGGTCAGTGAATTGCGGGTGGGCAGTGGCGCGTGGGCGAGCGTCATGTCCTCGTCGAAGGATTCGGCGGCTCGGAAGACGAATACCGACCGTCCGACGCGAATCGTGTCGCCGGAATCGAGTTTCCGCCGTCCGCCGACACGTTCGCCATTGACGAATGTGCCATTTTTGGACAGTCCGTCGTCGACGATGACCCAGCATCCGCCCACCCGCTCGATAACGGCGTGCAGCCGGGAGACGGTCGGATCGGAAGTTACGGGAATATCGGCTGTGGCGGACCGTCCGATAGTAAGACTGGCCGGGCCGCCGTCGAGAGAAATCTCGCGCGCCATGTCCTGTCCGGCGGGTCGGGAAGCAGCGCCTGCGGCCGACTGCCACCACGCGGACTGTCCCGCTGATGAGTACGGTCCGCGACCCAGGGCCTGTCCGCCAGACGTAGGCATCGCTCGTCTTTCCCACTCGAAATACGTCGTGAACTGCGGGCACCGATTCGCTTCTCTCAGGGTGCGCTTTCCGAGCGCCTGCCACACGGGTATTCGCCTACTTCGCAATGCGACCGGGGCGTTTCCCGAACCCCGAGTGCACGACACCGGCACTAAACAGACCGATCAGTCGGAATAGTGGCGGCTCGGCGGCGATCGATGGGTCAGGATGGTCGGATGAGCGTCCTCATCCGACCGCGAACCGAGCGCGACCTCGATGCTTGCGCCACAGCGTTGCGGCAGGTCCACGAGATCGACCGATATCCGGAAGTCTGGCCGACGGACCCGGCCGGATGGCTGTCGCCGCCCAAACTCCTCGCGGCCGTCGTCGCCGAACGCGACGGCGCCGTCGTCGGTCACATCGGACTCGGCGCGAGCAGTGGGACACCGGAGGTCGTGCGCGAATCGGCCTGCACAGAGGCCGTCGTCTCGGTGATCCGGTTGTATGTCGCCCCGGCCGAGCGGCGGGCGGGTGTGGGTTCACAACTG
Source organism: Nocardia abscessus (assembly GCF_015477775.1). Classification (GTDB taxonomy): domain Bacteria; phylum Actinomycetota; class Actinomycetes; order Mycobacteriales; family Mycobacteriaceae; genus Nocardia; species Nocardia abscessus_A. Next base: position 708,844 of record NZ_JADLQO010000002.1, read on the forward strand.
TTGACAGCGGCCACGCGCCTGGCCGCGGACCGGGGGCAGCGCGCAGTGCTCACGGTGACCTCCGACAGCGCGGCGGCGGTCGCGATGTACGAGCGGCACGGTTGGCGTCACGTGGCCGGCGGGCCCGGCGGCTGGCGGACCGCGGACGGACGAGAGGCGCAGGTGCGTTACTACGTGAGTCCGTGAGCCGATCCTCGGTGGCCTCTTGTGCGATGCGGCCGATCGCCGGGTGACCGTCAGGCGCGGGGGTGGGCCTGGTCGTGCACCTTCTTGAGGCGCTCGATGGAGACATGGGTGTAGAGCTGGGTGGTGGCCATGCTGGCGTGGCCGAGAAGTTCCTGGACCACACGCAGGTCCGCCCCACCCTCGAGGAGGTGGGTCGCGGCGGTGTGCCGCAAACCGTGCGGGCCCATGTCGGGTGCGCCCGGGATGGCCGAGACGACCTCGTGCACCACGGTTCTGGCCTGGCGCTGATCGAGCCGTCTGCCGCGGCGGCCGAGCAGCAGCGCTCGGCCGGAGTCGACGGTGGCGAAGGCGGGGCGTCCGTAGCTCAGCCAATTGCCGACCGCCTCGTCGGCGGGCGTGCCGAACGGCGCCGATCGCTCCTTGTTGCCTTTGCCGAGCACGCGCACCACACGCCGCTCGCGGTCCACGTCCTCGATGTCCAGCCCGCACAATTCACCGACCCGGATGCCGGTGGCGTACAGCAATTCCACGATCGCCCGGTCCCGCAGTGCCATCGGATCACGCTGGGCGGCACCGGATTGCGCCGCGTCCATGGCGCCCAGCGCCTGTTGCCGCCCGAGTACGGCGGGAAGGACGCGATGCGCTTTCGGCGAGCCCAACCGCAGCCCCGGATCGGCGGGCAACCGGCCGGTCCGGGTGAGCCAGGCGGTGAACGTGCGCGCCGAGGACGCCCGCCGGGCCACGGTCGTTCGTGCCGCACCCGCCGCCGCCTGCTGCGCCAGCCACGACCGCAACAGCAGCAGGTCCAGCTCGCGGATGGCCGAATCCGCCGACCGGGTGTACAGATGCTCCAGCAGCGACCGAGCGTCCCCCAGATACGCCCGCACCGTGTGCTCCGAGCGGTTGCGCCCGAGCCGCAGATGCCTGCCGTACTCCACCAGCAGCGCTTCCAGATCTTCGGGCAGTTCCTCCATCCTTCCACCGTCGCGACCCGCGCCCCGGATGGCAAGCCCCCGCGCCGAATGCGCTCACGGGCGGCGGGCCGTTCGGCGCCAACCACTTTCGTCACTGGCCACCAGCCCCGCCAATTCGAGAGCGGCCAATGTCGCACGTACCACTGGAAGGGGCAGCCCACATTGCCGGGACACCTCCATTGGCAAGCGCGAACCCACTCTCGGTAGCGCGGCGAAGACCAGCGCCTCGTCGCCGGTCAGCCGGTCAGCCGGAGCACCGCCTGCCGCTGCTTCGGAAGTCGACAACCGCAGCGGCCCCGCCTCGTCGACGACTTCCTCGGCACGGGTCACCAAGAGGGCCTCGCCGTCGCGGATCATGCGGTGGCACCCCACCGACGCGGCCGAGGTCACCGGGCCGGGCACGGCCAGGGCGGGACGGCCGAGGCGGCGTGCCCATTTGACGGTGTTGCGTGCGCCGCTGCGCAATCCTGCCTCGATGACGAGCACGCCGTCGGCCAGAGCGGCGATCAAGCGGTTCCGGGCGAGGAACTGATGCTTCTGCGCGGTGACACCGGGCGCGTATTCGCTGACCACCAATCCGGATTCGGCGATGTCGGCCAGCAGGCGCTCGTGCTGCGCCGGGTACGGCCGGTCGATCCCACAGGCAAGCACGGCGATCGTCGGTGCCTCCACCGCCAACGCCGCCCGATGCGCCATGCCATCGATCCCGAACGCGGCGCCGGACACAATGGTCCACCCCTGCGCGGCGAGATCGCCCGCGATCTCCCCCGTGACCCGATTTCCGTATCCGGTGCTGCACCGGGCCCCCACCACCGCCACAGCGCGTTCGCTGGACTCCAGCAGCGAGCGTGGGCCGCGCACCCACAGCACGAGCGGAACGGCGCCGTCGCGATCCCGCCCCGGCTCCAGCTGCGCGAGACCGAGCATCCGCCAAGCGGGCCACTCCGGATCCTCCGGCGTCACCACTCGCCCACCGATCCGCTCGACGGTCTCCAGATCCCGCGCCGCCACGTCGACCTCGCGCCGCTGCGCCGTCGGCCCCCGCAGCGGTTCGGGCAGCGCACACTCCCGCACAGCACGCGCCGCCTCGACCACCCCGACCGACTCGATGAGCGCCGACAATGGCGCGCACGGCCCCTGCACCACCCGCGACAGATACACCCATGCGAGCCGCCGAGCATCGGCTTCACCGGACGACACTCCGGAACCAAGCGCGTCGCCCACCGCAGAGACGTTCGCCACTGCGGGCACGCTCTCCACCGCGGGCACATTCACCACAGGCACGGTCGCCGCCACAGGCACGCCCATCGTCGGCGGTACGTCCGCGGTCGCAGGCACGTCCGCCACCACGGGCACGTCCGCCACCTGGGGCACGCCCAATGCGGAAGGCATGTCCGCGGCCGCTGGCACGTCCACCACAGGCACATCCACCACTGCGGACACGTCTGCCCGGGGCATGGTCGAGGCCGCAGGCACCGTGGCCGCCTTCTCCTCGGCCGGGACCGTCGCGCTCATTGCGGAACCCTTTGACGGAAGTTCAATGCGGCCAGAACGTCTTGCGCCGACGGCAGGTCGCCGCCGCGTAGGTCGCAGATGGTCCAGGCCACCCGGATGGCGCGGTCTGCGCCGCGCGCGGACATGCGGCCGAGACGCAACGCGGTCTCGACGGGAGCGAGCGATTCGCGTGGTAGCCGGAAGCGCTGGCGCAGGATGTGACCGGGAACTTCGGCGTTGGTAAGCCACCCGTACTCGCGCCAGCGCTCGGCGGCGGCGCGACGCGCGACGGCGACCCGCTCGCGGACCACCTCACTGCTCTCGGCGGCATCGGTGCTGAACGCCGCGCCGGACTGCCCGTGCATCCGCACCCAGATGTCGATACGGTCGATCAATGGCCCGGACAGCTTGCCGAGGTAGCGGCGGCGAGCCAGCGGTGCGCAGATGCAGTCGACATCGCGGGCCGGGGCGCACGGGCAGGGATTGGCGGCCAGCACGAGCTGGAAGCGTGCCGGGTAACGCGCCACACCGTCACGCCGGGCGATGCGCACTTCCCCTTCTTCCAATGGTGTTCGCATCGCCTCCAGCACCTTCGTGCCGAGTTCGGCGCATTCGTCGAGGAACAGCACGCCGCGGTGCGCCCGGCTGACCGCGCCGGGCCGGGCGGTCCCCGAGCCACCGCCGATCATCGCGGTCACCGAAGTCGAGTGGTGGGGGGCGACGAACGGCGGCGCCGTGATCAGCGGGTGGTCACCGGCGAGCGTGCCCGCCATCGAGTGGATCGCGGTCACCTCCAGCGCCTCGGTCTCGGTGAGTGGTGGCAGCAGTCCCGGAAGGCGTTGAGCCAGCATCGTTTTCCCGATGCCGGGCGGGCCGGTGAGCAGCAGATGGTGGCCGCCCGCCGCGGCCACCTCCAATGCCCAGCGCGCTTCGTCCTGTCCGACCACCTCGCTGAGATCGCCGCCCTGCCGCACGGAATCCGGCAGGTCGCCGTCCGGCTCGTCGAGCGCGCCTTCCCCGCGCAGCCAGGCCACGACACCGCGCAGGCTGCGGGCCCCGAAGACCTCGATACCCTCGACCAGTCCGGCCTCGGCCATGGTCACCGCCGGTACCACGACGGTCGACCAACCGGCCTTGCGCGCCGCGAGCACGGCGGGCAGGACGCCACGCACCCGTCGCACCCGCCCGTCCAGCGCGAGCTCTCCGAGCAGCACGGTCTTCGCGAGCCGCTCGGAGGGGACCGAACCGGACGCGTCCAGTACCGCGACGGCCAGCGCCAGGTCGTAAGTCCGTCAGCTACGCTCATAAGCATGCAGGTCGCAGTCAAGGCAGTCATCTACGTCAGAATTTCTAAGGATCGGGAAGGCGCGGGGCTCGGCGTCGAACGACAGCGGGACGAATGCACAGAGCTTGCGGAACGGCTCGGGTGGACAGTGGCAGGTGTCTACGAGGACAACGACATCTCCGCCTATGCAGGCAAGAAACGCCCCGGATACGACGCAATGTGCAAGGCCCTGGAGGAAGGCGAAGCAAACGCCGTCATCGCGTGGCATGTCGATCGACTTCACCGCCGCCCGATCGAACTCGAAGCATTTATTGACCTATGCGACCGACACCAACTCGAAGTCCGCACAGTCAAAGCAGGCGCGTTCGACCTCTCTACCGCGAGCGGCAAAATGATCGCTCGCATGCTCGGTGCCGCATCAAGACACGAGGTCGAGCACGGCATTGAACGCCAGAAAGCTGCCAAGCTGCAAGCTGCGCGAGACGGAAAGTACCGAGGAGGACGGCGCTCATTCGGATGGGAGCCAGACGGAATGCACTTGCGTCCATCCGAAGCAAAAGCAATCAGCAAGGGCGCGCGAGATGCCCTCAGCGGGGTTTCGCTCAATCAAATAGCGCGTGAGTGGAACGAATCAGGTTTGCGGACTTCGTTGGGAGGCAAGCTGTTCGTCGGCCGCGAAGTAAAGAAAATCCTTCTTCGGCCGAGGAATGCCGGGATTTCACTTCATGAAGGTAAGGACATCGCCAACGGGCAATGGGAACCCATCTTCGATCGCGACACCCTGACGGCCTTACAGGTTCTATTGAAAGACCCTACGCGAACCAGGAAAGACGCCTTCGAGCGTAAATGGATGGGCTCTAACGTTTACTTCTGCGGCAAGTGTGCCAGCGAGCGAGTGATCATATGGGCTTCAGCACGCAGAGGGAGTAACACTGCGCCTACTTACAGATGCAACGCGCACGCGCATCTAGGCCGCATAGCGGAACCACTCGATGAGTACGTTACCGATCTAGTTGTCGAGCGACTCTCACGGAATGACGCGAGAATAAGGCTCGGCAGCGACCAGAAAATCGACATAGATGCGCTGAAGGCGAGCGAGACGGCTATCGAAGCACGCTTGAACGAACTAGTAACTATGTTCAACAACGACGAGATTACGGGCTCACAGTTGAAGACAGGTACGGCGCAGAAAAAGGCAGAACTGGAAGCAGTTCGGCAACAAATCGCTACGGCCCGGAAGAAATCAATCCTCGCTAACCTAGTCCTTGCAGACGAGGGCATACGTGAAGCATTCGAAGCATGCAGCGCGGATGTCAAAGGGAAGATTGTCGACACGTTGATGACGGTAACCATCCTGCCTGCGCCAAAGGGACGCCGACCAGGCGGCAAGTACTTCGACCCCGACTATGTCCAGATTGAATGGAAGTCACCCCAATCGTAAACAAGGCTCGTAACCGCCACCAGGACTAGAGCCATGCCCGGCGGCAGTTCCAGCGGACATGATGCCTTAGAATCCCCATATGTCGTGCGGCTTCACTGAAGCAGGATCCACCTTCTGCCCATCACCTGACCAGCGTTCGACATGAAACCTCGTTCGGGGCGACTTCTCTTCAATTGTGCGCCAGTGCCCTTTCGGAGCGCAATTGAAGCGGAAGACGTTTCTTATTCGATTCCACTGCCAACGCTGATATTCGTCAGTCCAAACGTTATAGCGCGCACACTGCTCGACCCCGATTCCTTTCGACGGTTCGAGCCATGTAACGCCAACCCAAGGAGCCTTTTCGACAGGCCCGACAGGGAAGGAAACATTCAACTCAATGGGGTCATCATCGCAAGTCATCTTGGGAAGCCTATGGCCTGTGTCGAACCGGACTGTAGCGACACCCCAGACCCGAACCTTGCATTCGTACAGTACGGCCTGTCCCATCAACCTGATGCGTACGTCGACATCCAGCAGGCCATTAGTCGCAATCCGCTCCCGTGATACACGAAAGTGCCATCCTTGAACGGGGACTTCTCTCAATTTCAACAACAGGCCGTATGCCGTTAGAACGACACCGATGATCGCGACAGGCGAGCCGAATATCAACAGGGACTCCATAAACCGCTACGTTACGGGAACTCTGCTGAAACAGGGATGTGAATCGCGGATGCGAAAGATCCCGGTTCCTAGAGCTACCATCGAGAACCGGGAACCGAGCTACTACGCTGCTTCGCTGAGCCCGCAGTACTGCTTGTATGCGGCCAAGAGATCCGCTTTCTTCCCGCCCAGACGCCTGTGCGCATCGTTGCCAGACTTGGCAGGTGGATCGAGTGCGGCAATCTTCTGCACCCAGTCGTCAACGTTGGAACTCGGAGCTTTCAGGGTGGGAATCTGTTCGCCTTCTCGGGGTGCGTGGATTGCCCATGTGAGCCGCCCGCCGTCGTCGGTGAGGGTGAACAGTCCCGCGTACTGCTCTCCAGTGTTGTCCCTAGCCTGTGAGCAGAACTCGCGCAAGCTCCCGTGTCGGTCTTTCCGGACCGTCAGATGTGCCGAACCTCCCTGCCCTCTCGCGAATGGGTCTTTCATGGTGACCCGCAGATAGGAACCATCCACCGCCCGATACTTCGCATGAGTGCCGGACGCGCCATAGTTGCGTGACTCGACACCTTTGGAAAGATGGTCGACATACAAGACAGTTGCGCCCGTCCTGGCAAATGGCCGCAACACAGTCCTGTTCACTCGCGTGAAGTCGTCGGAATCGTTCGATTTGGCATGGAACAGGGGCAGAAGCTCACCCATCGAATCAACACACACGAATGTCGGCCGCCAGTCCCGCATGTCCCGAACGATGTCGTCCAACTCCATGGAGGAGTCCGGCTGGATGTACCGGAACCGTCCACGATGTTTGATCACGTCACCATCCGCACCAAGCGCCGACAACCGCTCCCAGATGGCTTGGGGGCCGTTGTGGTCAAGGTCGATGAGCAGCACTCGACCCTCAGTGTCTTGCAAGACTTCGACGGCAGCGGCGAGCGCGAGCCACGTCTTACCGCCTTCGGGGTCACCGAACACGGCGTTCACTGCACCCGGATACAGCAGGCGCACCCCGTCGGTACGGGTGCACACGCTCGGAACCGGCGCAGAGCCTGAGCCGTCCACGAATGCGGCCATGTCAACATAATTCGCCCGGTTACCGGCTCCCGGTTCCGCGAATCCGTCATCTGCCACGAGGGCAACGGAATCGTAGGAGGGCGGCTCGTGGTCGTTCTCTCGTGCGGTTCTCAAAGGGGGTGAATCTCCTTGGTCAGCGGACGGCGGGAAGTGGTTCCCGGTTCCCGACAGTGGTTCCGCGAACTGGGTACCGCTTGGGTGGCTGGGTTTTTTCGACGTTTCCGGCGCGGCGTGCTCGTTGTCGGATCGCGGCGGAGACAGGTACTTGTCTCGGATCGCTCGAACATCGGACATGGAACGAACTTGTATGAGGGTCATGCGGCGGCCTGCCAGGTTTCGCCCTGTCCTTGTGCCGGGGTATCGCCAATGGTGGTTGGTCGGCCCGTCCTCAACAGTGCCGTGATGCGTTCACGCAGTTGCGGGGTCATGAGCGGTGCTTTGTCAACGACGGCCATGACGTGAGCGCGCATGTCCTCGTTCATGCGGCGTTCCGCCGTCCGTACAGCTCGACCACGAGCGTATCCAGTTCGGCGGGGTCGACTTTGAAGTTTCGGGGTCCGACCCTGTACCCCGTGAGCAGTCCGGCGTGTATCCAAGAGCGGATCGTTTGGGGCGTGAAGCCCACCCGTCGCCCCGCTTGGCCTGTCGTCATGAAATGGTCGAGCATCGGACCACCCTTCGCTATGCAGTTGTCGCGCAACCCGCTACCTCGCTTCCGAGCCGGTTGCCGACCCGAACATATTGGCAAGGTCGTGACAGTTGCAAGGTTTTGTCACGGCACAAGCCCACATGCCGCCGCAGTGTCGGTCCGTCCCCCGGCCGAGCACGACCCTTCACCCCCTCGGAATGCGTATGTACAGCGACCAACCGAGCGATGCGGTGCGGCCGGACAGGCGCGGGGAGGGGTCCCCTGGCCGTGAGACGCAGTGACCTGCAACGCCCCTGTATTTGACAAACCGCCGACTCTCGTACTCGCAACACGCCTCAGAGTATGAGGCAGGGAACCCACCGTTTGTAAAGCCCGCGAAAAACCCCGTGGCCTGCCCATACCCTCTGCGGGGAGTTACAGGAGGGGCTTGTGGGGGCTTGCGGGAACTTCCGGGTACCCTGCGGTACCTCAACACCAAACAACCACCAATAACCGCAAATGACACTCCTGTGTCGAAAGTCACTTTAGAAATGTGACGGCCCCCACCCCAGCGGGCCGACTCCCCGATGTTCGATCCGGCCGGAGTCTCGAAAACGATCCGTAGCCGAGACGGCACAACGCCATTCCGCCCCGGAGGCCATGCAGCAACTTCCGCACGCATCGCTGTCTTGAAAACCCGTCTCAAAACCTCTAGTCTCAAAACCGGTCAACAAACGGGATTATGAGACAGGCGGAGCAATGGCAGTGATCGGGTACGCGAGAGTCAGCACGTCCGACCAAGACCCACAGTTGCAACTCGATGCGCTCGACGCTGCCGGGGCCGCGCGAATCTTCACCGACCACGGCGTCTCCGGCGCGAAAGCCGAACGACCCGAACTGACACGGTGCCTGGACCACCTGCGCGAGGGTGACGTACTCACGGTGTGGAAGCTCGATCGGCTGGGCCGCAACACCGTTCACGTCCTCCAGTTAATCGAGCAACTGACCGAACGCGGTATCGGGTTCCGCTCCCTCACCGAGGGATTGCACACCGATGGCCCCATGGGCAAAGCAATGCTCACCATCATGGCCGCGTTCGCTCAACTTGAACGCGACACCATGATCGAACGCACCCGCGCCGGTTTGGCCGCTGCCACTGCCAATGGCCGCAAGGGCGGACGCCCCCGGAAAGTCAACGACACGGATGCCGCCAAGGCACGTGCCTTGAAATCGAAGGACGTGCCCGTACCGGATATCGCCAAAATGCTCGGCTGCTCGCGGGCCACGGTGTACCGATACCTTGCTGAGGGTGAGCCCGCCTAGGTCCAGACAGACACCACCGACCGAAGCCTGCGTAGCCTCAAGCGCTCGACTCGACACGCCGCCAACGGTGCCGCCTCTCGACCGGCAAGGGCGTGTGCGTATCCTTGAATCAGCAACTGCGAAAGGTTGCAGTAAGCGTGCGAAACGCGCGACACACGCCCAGCTCCAACCGGTGATGGTTTCTGGGCCAAACCGAAGCGCGAAGAGTGCTCACCAACACTTCAAGATCCGTCTTGCCGGAGGCTGGACCTTGGTTCACCAGATAGCGATCTGGTCGAGCTGAGGCTGGCCGCTGCCCTCTCTCGATCAGAGAGAGGAACAAGGGATCTGAATGGACTGGGTCACAGCCGCTGGAACGTCGGCAGCCGCTGCTGCAATAGTCGCGACCGGCGCGCGTGTCTTGATCACGGTCTACGCGCTTCGTGGAACCAAGCCGCAAGACCGACCGGCGATCATCCAGGCGCTAGGCAAAATGTTCCGTGAGACGCGCACGCTTCCTCCGCTCCGCGACAAGAGCGAGGAGCCCCCCGCGATCAGTGGCTAGTCGGGCCGAGCGGTCTCCTACCGGAGCCAAAGCCCCGACTCAACAGCCGATAGTTCCCGGTTCCGGGAACCACTGCCGGGAACCGGGAACCGGGTAACAGCACTAGCCAAATCTCCACGGCTAAGCCTCGATCGAGCACGCGCTAGTTCGGTTTAGGAGGGCCTAGTAACCACGGACGCACTTAGGGCAGTATCCGCACGGCGGATCAGAGACCATGCACGTAACATAGTGGGTCTTGTTCTTATCGAGAGACTTCCTGATCTTCCTCGCCGACATCCCGGCAAGAGGTGTCAGTATCTCGAAATTGGGTGCCGCGCGACACATGATCCGAGTTACCGCGCCGGTGTCAATGCCGAGGTCGTCTTTGTTGAATCCGACCGCGATTCCCCGCATTCCGTAGTGCGCCGCGACAATCGCGGCATCAAGAACCATCTGCGTATCCACCAACGCGTGGATTTCGTCAATCTCGCCGTCACAAGCAGGCATTTCCAATAGCCGACGGATGGTCAACCACCGATGGAGCCTCCGCGCAGTGGCCTCCGCAGCGAGGGTCTTGACCGGATTGGTGGCGTAGTGGATGAGGTGTAGCGCCGACTGTTCACGCTCGATCATGTAAGTGGAGTCTGCACCACCGGAGAAAAGCACAAGGTGTCGACTTAGATCGAGTCGATTCGGCGTCTGCGAGTTAGTCATTGCGGCCCGTCCTTCCATCGGCTTTGCATGAAATCACCCCGATCCAGCAAGTCTGCACCCGGCAACTGCCCCGACCACGAGTAGTCCACTACTTGCAAAAGCGATAGAACGCCAACTGAACACATGCCCAATTACTCGGCCCCATGAACACGGCCCGGTACGCGCGATGTTCAGCGGTGCAATCAGCACAGCGCAGCCAGTCAACCAACCCCGTCCGGAGATATAATCCGCCCCCTCCCCCCTGTCTGCACAAATATCGGCCCGAATGCCTGAGAGTGGGCCACCATTGCCGGGGGAGGGTCCATAGCCCACCAGGAACATGCCTCCAGATTGGCTCCTGAGCGACGAAATCGGTTGCAGCCCTATCGGACTACCCACTAACCGGGGCGGGCAACGCCGGAGGCTGTGAGCAGCGATGAGAGTCGGTTATCGGTCGCGAGCAATTCCCCGCGCGCGTTCTTGCCCTTGTCCGGTGCCGCCACGCACAACGCCAGGCGCGTGACCAGGCGGCTCTCGCACCGCCGCTGACGGTGGCTGCGCTTGCCCGAGTCCGAGAAGCTTCACCACTTCCGGGGGCACTCCGCGGGCTTGCAGGCGCGCCAATTCTTGTGCGCGTTCCTTCTCGTCCACCTCGCGCGCTCTGAGGGCTTCTTCACGCGCCTTGGCGGCTGCCGCGCGTGCCTCGGCTGCTGCACGCTCTAGGCTGGCAGCGTCGGCAGCCTCTCGGGCCGCATGTTCCCCAGTGTCGGCGGCTTCCCGTTCCTGCAACTGATTGGGTACCGGGAATTCCAGAGCCACCCGTTCGGCAGCCTCACGTGCCACCCGGGCTTCCGGCGTTTCGCGTGCCTGCCTGGCTAGCTTGGCTTGTTCTTGCGCCTGTCGGTTACGCTCGACTCGCCCAGGGGCCTCCGCTCGGCCACGTGTAGCACCATCGCGGAATCGCAGCATATTCCGGAACTTCTCGGCTCGCCCCCGCGCCTTTGCCAGCAACGCGATTTTATCCCGCCGCTTCTGTAGCTCCTGAGCCTTTTCCTGCCCCGCCTTCTCGCGGACACCGGGCAATTCGAGCTGCTTACCCGTTTCCCTTTGTAGTCCGATCGCCCAAATCTCGCGGGCAACATGCCGAGGGATGACCTGATGCGTGAACTTTTCCTTGAAGTCGCGGACCAAACCATCTATAAGCTTCTGCACTTCCGGCGACCTATATTCGCCCTCGACGGTCCGGAGTACGTGTTGCTGTATTTCACCCTTGTCGAGAAGCGCTCGAACAACTTCAAGCTGCTTCTCATCTTTAGGCGAATCCATTCTGCCGGACTTTTCTTCAATCGTGTAGATCAGTCCGCGCACGTCCTTAATTTTGTCGAACCTGATCGACACACCGGCAGCGCGGAATTTCTTCGACTGCTGCACGTAACCGTTCTCGCGGTCGCGAAAGTACCGATATGTGCCGTTCTCGAATATCCTGCCACGCGTATTGTTGTCGTAGTTATGGCGGTCTCTGTCGTATCCATCCGGCATAACTGGCCACGCCCCCCGTTTGTGCTACTTCGGGTTAAGTGAGTGTAGAGCCGTTACGCAACAGGCCTAGCTTTCCTCGCCACGTTTGGCCTCGTGGTCAGCCGCGTACTCACGTAGCGCAGCTGCCGCGTACGAGAACATGCCGTCGTACGCATCGGGAGAATGATTGATCATGTCATTCATAAGCGCCCAGGCGGAAATCTCGTCTTCGTCGTAGGTGTCACATTCCAACGCCGGATTCAAGCTGTCGTAGAAAGTGCATTCATCGTCGGACGATTCCCATTCAATCCACCGTGCACCCGCGAATTTGATATAGCATTCGCCGATGAAGCAAATGAATGCGTCGGCCATGTCGGCGTTCTCGGGAGCCATCGCGGTGGCCATATCCGGGAACAGCTTGGCAATAATCGGATCGAGCCGTTTAACCTCCGCTGAGTCTTCCGGCCACGGCTCCGAAGGAATCTCACGTATGCCCGCATAGTCCATGAACTTCTGGGCTTGCGCATTACGCCGTTCAGGGTCGACCCATTTACCCCATGCGGTCTGCTCGACGGGTACGCCGAGCTCCATGGCCAACTGCTCGTCATTCCCCACGCCTAACTCCTTCTCGCTATGGTCGGAACAGGCCAGTGTCGCATGCCACAGCGACAAACACCGCCGCTACACGACCGAAGGGAACCCAAGGTCAGCGCTCCCCCGGTACGTGTACAACTCGTCCCGGTGCGCGAGTAGGCGACGAGCAGCCGACATAGCCAGCAGCAACGCGTGCACCGAGTCGTCGCCCTTGCTGCGCTGCGTAACGGGTTTACGGCCAATGCCTTCGATGCGGAAACCGCACGACCAGCCGTCTATCTCCTGCACCGGTTTACCGAACGTCACCACCACGGGACTGCCGTCACAGCACAGCTCACGAGTTGCGATCGGCTCACCCAGCTCGTCATCCTGCATTCGTTTCCCCACGGGATGTAGCGATGGGACAACCCCGGTGCACATCGTCGGGAACCGGGGTTGACTGCGACTCTCCCTCTAGCTGACGAGGGGGCCTAGAGGGACCAAGACCAAACGCATGTTCTGTCGTCCAGTGAGCGCAGGTGGGGCGCGTTCCTGGCGTGTCCGAAACCGAACCATCATCGCTCCAGGTACAACCGCTCGCACGGCAGCCTGGGCCAGCCCTCAGCATCGGGGAACACGGCCACCGCATCTACGTAGTGCCGTTTCCGGTGATCTTCAACGAACGCCAACGCAGCCGTGAGACACGCGGCGAAGTCGAGCCGCGCGCCGTGCAGGAACACCGACAGATGCACGTCTGGATCGTTCGGCAGCGGAGAAGTGCAGTCAGACATGAACCGACGCCCAACGCCTACCCGGACCACCACAGGCGCGTATGTGCCCGACCACGACCATTCCAGACGGGCGGAACCGGTCACGGGGTGTCTCTATCCAATGCCGGATCGCTCCGGACTCAGCCGTGGGCGAGGGCAACGCGACCGTGCCGCCCTCCCGGACAATCGACACGTCGAGCCGGAATAGCTCCGCGAAAAGCTTGGTGTCTTCAGGCACGTCGGGCCTCACCAAATACGTCCATCTGTTCGAGCGAGGATGCGCCACAATCGGCCCCAACGCGTCTCTGCGGTGCCGCATTTGGTGCAGCACAGCACGCCCTAAAGGCGCCGGCATGGTCAGCGCCCCCACATGCGACGACTTCATGATGATGCGCCCCAACTCAGGCGGGTCGATCACCGCGGGCAGATCACACACACGCCGGTAGAAGTGGCAGCGGGACACCGGGGTGTCCCCAAACGCTATGTGGCCCATGAAGACCTCTACTCGTATCGGAAAGGCTTAGGTGCGCCCGGTCCTCGACAACCCCCTGACCGGTACCCGAGGGCGGGACCTGTTGCGGTGTCTGCGATTCCGCGCTCCCTACCGGGCGCACATCCAGAACACCACTGTCCGTGTCGGCATAACCACGTATCAGTCGGAACTTTCCAAGAAAAACCGGTGCAGTTCCACTTGAGCTGTCAATCTAGTTCCAAACAAGACCGGCACTCTTTGGGAGACTAAGGAAATGGCAAGGGATAGCGGCTCCGGCTCCACGCTCGTTAGACGGCTGCTTGGTCGCGAACTGGCCGCACTGCGAAACAAGGCGGGGATGCCGATGGATGAGGCGAAAGCGGTGATATCCGTTGGGAAGCAAACGATCTGGCGCATGGAGACCGGGCAATCGGTCCGGCTGCGAGCAATCGACATCGCAGCGCTTTGCAAGGCGTATGGCGCGAGCCCCGAGAAGACCGAGATACTGCTAGCGCTGTGCGAGGAAGCGCAGGGCAAGGGTTGGTGGCACGCGTACGGCGACACGATCCCCAAGCACTTCGAACCGTTTGTCGGCTTGGAACAGGCAGCGGAGCGCATCGTCACGTATCAGTCTGCACTGATCCCAGGACTGCTACAGACCCCCGAGTATCGACGCGAAGTTATCTGGACCGAGTTCCCGGGCATGGAAACCGCAGAGGTCGAACGGCGCATCGAACTAGCCGCCCGCCGTCAGGATCGCCTAACCGATAGTCGAAACCCTCTCGTCCTTGAAGTCATCATGGATGAGTTGTCCTTACGGAGACCAGTCGGGGGGCCGTCCGTGATGTCTGCACAGCTCCATCACATCTTGGAGATCAGCACGCTACCGAACGTGTCTGTGCGCGTCGTGCCTGCGTCAGCGGGCACACATCCGGGGCTGTTGGTGGGCACGTTCGTGCTCCTGGAGTTCCCTAGGCACCCCAGAGCGCATATGACCGAACCTCCCGTGATCTTCGTCCAGGGGTTTACCGGTGCGCTCTACCTTGAGAAACCCGTCGAGGTAGAGCAGTACCGTGACGCATACACTCGGCTACAGCGTTCGGCACTAGATGAAGACGCCAGTAGGCGTCTCATCCTTGAGATTGCAGAGGAGTTGGCCCGGTGACAGTTGACGTGTCGGGGGCAAGGTGGTTCAAGAGCAGCCGTAGCAGCGGCTCTCAGGACTGCGTAGAGGTTGCCTTTCTCGACAGGGGCATGGTCGGCGTTCGGGACTCCAAGAATCCGACCGGCCCCGCGCTGGTCTTCACCCCCGGTGAGTGGGACGCATTCACCGCTGGCGTGCAAGACGGCGAGTTCTAAGCGCCGCTGAGCCACGAAGCCCGGTATGACACGCTACGGCGGGTTGTCCGGGCTTCTTCATGCTCTGACCTGTGTGTTTAAGAGCGTGTTATTCGAATATATGCCAGGTCGTAGACGCTGCCCAGCTTCGGCAAGGTCGCGGGCGACAATGCGAGGACCACCCGGCCGTCGGGCCACTTCTCCCCCGAGTTCGCCACCGCCGAACGGATCCGGTCGCGAGACTCCTGCAACGCGGTGTCGGGCAGCCCGACGAGGTGGACGGAAGGCAGGCCCTGCCCGATATCGGCCTCGATCTCGACGAGCAGACCGTCCACGCCGGTCACCGCGACGGAGTGCGCCCGCCCGAGGGCCATTCAGAACACCGCCTCGAGATGATCGATGACCGGTGCGCGACCCCGTACCGCCAGCACCGACACCACATCGAACCGGATGCGCCGCCACGGCCCGTCCTGTTCGGCCAGCCACAACAGGGCCAGCCGGCGGATCCGCTGCCGCTTGGCGAAGGTGACCGACTCGGCCGGTGTGCCGTAGCCGAGGCCGGAACGAGTCTTGACCTCCACGAACGCGGTCACGTCGCCGTCGCGGGCGATCAGGTCCAGCTCGCCGTATCGGCAACGCCAGTTCCTTGCGACGATCTCCATCCCCGCGGCGCGCAGAAATTCCGCCGCCAATTCCTCCCCGTGCGCGCCGAGCGCCTGTCTGTCAGTCACCCGGCCAGCGTGCGCCGGGCGCGAATCAGGTCAGCGCCGCCGACCTGGGAGAACAGAAAACCTGTGGATAGCCGAGCCGCTGTGCAGAACCCTTGGGCTCACTCCGGCAGCCGCAGGTCGGGCTTCTCCAACTCCTCGATGTTGACGTCCTTGAAGGTGATCACCCGGACGTGCTTGACGAAGCGGGCCGGGCGATACATGTCCCACACCCACGCGTCGCTCATCCGCACCTCGAAGTACACCTCGCCGTCCGCGTTCTGCGGCCGCAGCTCCACCGAATTGGCCAGGTAGAAGCGGCGCTCGGTCTCCACCACGTACGAAAACTGGCCGACGATGTCCTTGTACTCGCGATACAGCGAGAGCTCCATCTCGGTTTCGTACTTCTCGAGGTCCTCGGCACTCATCGGGTGGGACGTCCTCCTTCTCGCCGCATCGCGTCGTGTGATGACATCATCGCGCATGCGCTGCGTCGGTAGCCACTCGGCCAGCCGTACGCCCGTTCGGAAACTGCTCGGACATTGCTTCGTCGAGGCCCTCGGCCAGCACCGCGTCCGCGGCGTCGGCGGCCGCCGCGACCGGCCGGAGCCCGGCGGCCTCGCGAACATTGCGCCAGGAGCGGCGGTGCTCACTGCTCGGTCCGAGGCGGTGCAGCGCGGCGGTGTGCTCGGGCGTGTTGTAGCCCTTGTGGGCGGCGAAACCGTAGCCGGGGAACCGCTGGTCCAGCTCGACCATGATGCGGTCCCTGGTGACCTTGGCCAGGATGCTCGCCGCCGCGATGCAGGCCGCCGCCCCGTCGCCGCCGATCACGGGCAGCGACGGCACCGGAATGCCGGGGACCCGGAACCCGTCGGTCAGCACGTAGCCGGGCTCCTGGCCGAGCCCGGCGACGGCGCGGCGCATTCCCTCGATATTGGCGACGTGGATGCCGATCGAGTCGATCTCCCAGGCCGGGATGACGACGACCTGGTAGGCCAGCGCCAACCGGATGATCACCGGGTACAGCTCTTCGCGGGTGGCCTCGGTGAGTTTCTTGGAGTCATCGAGACCGGCCAGCCGGTCGTAGGCCTTCGGGGCGAGCAGGCACGCCGCCACGACCAGCGGTCCCGCGCACGGCCCCCGGCCCGCCTCGTCGACGCCGGCCACCGGCCCGAGGCCACTGCGGATCAACGCCGCCTCGAGCGTGCGCAGCCCTCCCGCCCTGCGCATCACCACGCGCGGCGGCCATCCGTTACCCACCGGCACTCGACCTTGCCCCACCGTCCAATTATCCTGCGCCCCGAGCGATCAGTTCGTCTGGGGATTCTCCGAGTGCACCGGTCCGATCCGGCCGGGCGGCCAGATCTTGAACACGGCCTTGCCCCGGATGTTGTCCACCGGGATGGTGCCCTGCAGTTCGTCGGTGATGTGCGCGCGGGAATCGGCGGACTGGTTGCGGTTGTCGCCCATCACCCACAGGTGCCCCTCGGGCACCTTCACGGGCTTGAACTCACGTCCGCCGGTCGAGTTGTAGGGCTGACCCGGCACGTACGGGGCGAGGTAGCGGGCGTACGGCTCGTCCAGCGGCTTGCCGTCCACGATCACCCGGCCCTGCGGGTCGCAGCACTCCACGGTCTGACCGCCGACCGCGATCACGCGCTTCACCAGATCGTTCTCGTCCGGCGGCACCAGGCCGAAGAAGGAGAAGAAGTTCTGTACGCCACGGATGGCGGCATTGTCCGAGCGGATCGACTTGTAGTGGGTGTTCCACGAGGGCGGGCCGACGAACACGACCACGTCACCCGGCTGTGGATCGCTCCAGTAGTAGCTCAGCTTCTGCACGTAGATGCGGTCGCCGGTGCATCCGGCACATCCGTGCAGGGTGGTTTCCATCGACTCCGACGGAATCACGTACGGCCGACCGACGAAGGTGACCATCAGTGCGGCGATCACCGCGGCGATCACGATGAGGATCGGCAATTCCTGCCAGAACGGCCGTTGCTTCTTCTTCGCCCGCCGCTTTGCGCGACCGGCCCGCGTATTCTCGTCGCCCGATTCGGACACCGACACCGACCCACTTTCGTCTGCCACGCCGAACAGATTAGCCCGGCAGCGAAACCGAGGTCCGATGCCGGGCTGGGGAAAATCTGTTGTGCCGAAAAGCTAACTCAGCGCTTTTCCTTGATCTTGGCGGCCTTGCCGCGCAGATCGCGCAGGTAGTACAGCTTGGCGCGGCGGACGTCACCGCGGGTCACGACATCGATGTGGTCGATGTTCGGGCTGTGCACCGGGAAGGTGCGCTCCACGCCGACACCGAACGACACCTTGCGGACCGTGAAGGTCTCGCGGATGCCACCACCCTGGCGACGGATCACGACGCCCTTGAAGACCTGGATGCGCTCCTTCGAGCCTTCGATGACCTTCACGTGCACGTTCAGCGTGTCGCCCGGCCGGAAGTCGGGGACGTCGCTGCGCAGCGACTTCTCGTCGACGAAGTCAAGGGTGTTCATTTCCATCCTTATGGTTTCGCGCGAACAGAGGACCCTGGCGGCACTGAACGTGCTCGGCCGGTTCATGCTCCGATCAATGGGGTGCGCCGGGTCGACAATCACCCAGGGCAACCTGTGCATTGTGCCAGATCGGCGCGCCGCGGAAGAAATCGACCCTGGTGCGGCACGTCCGTGGTCGGTCACGCTACGCCCAGCGCGGCACGGTGCACGGCCGCCGCGAGCCGCTCGTTCTCCGGCGCGTCGAAACCGAAGGCGGCCCGGCGGCGAGTGTATCCGTAGGCCAACCCGCTGTACGGGTCGGCGAAGCCGTCGGAACCGGCGGCTCCGGTGTGACCGAAGGCGTCCGCGCCGAGAAACGGGTAGAGCAGGCCCTTGGCTTCGAATCCCACCAGGTAGGGCGCGCGGTCGCCGCGCACCAGATCCGGGCCGACCGAGTGGATGGTCGTGAACGCCGCGCGGGTCTCCGGGTTCAGCAACGGCCCGCGACCGTCGAGTCCGGAAATCGCCGCGGCATACATCGCGGCGAGTCCGCGAGCGCTGCCCACACCACCCATCGATGCCGGACCGGCCGCCCGGACGGCTGGGTCGTTCGGCAGGCTCAGCACGTCTGCGGGGGTGAAACCGTCGGCGTTGAGGTTGTAGGAGACGCCCGCGACACTGCGCGGTCCGGGCCCGGCGGCCGCGAACGCGGCCTCCATCTCCGGCGACGCCCGCCACGGCAGGATGGGCAGATATCGCTGCTGCGAGGTCGCGGGAAGCCCGAGATACAGGTCCAGGTCGTATGGGGAGCGGACGCGGTCCTCGAACAGCTCTCGGATCGAGGAGCCGAGGCAGCGGCGCACCACCTCGCCCAGGATCGCGAAGGTCACGAATCCCCCGTAGCCCTGCGCGGCTCCCGGCCGGAAGACCGGGCGCTGCGCCGCGATCCGCCGCGCGATCCGCCGGTCGTCGGCGAGTTCGGCGACGGTGAAGCCGCCGTCCACGCCGATCACGCCGGACCGGTGGGTGAGCACCTGCCGCAGGGTGATCGCGGCCTTGCCCGCATCGGCGAACTCCGGCCAGTAGGCCGCGACGGTGCGATCGAGGTCGAGCATGCCGTCCTGCACCAGCAACGCGACCACCAGGGTGGCGGCGCCCTTGGTCGACGACAGCAGGCCGGTCAGCGTCGCGCCGGACACCTCGGGCCCAGCCCACAGATCGACCACGCGCTCACCGTGGACGAAGGCGGCGAGCTGCGCACCGGATTCCCCGTTCTCCGCGGCAACCACGGCGGCGAATTCGGCGCGCACCGGCTCGAATCCCGGTGCGACGGTTCCCTGGATGTCGCTCACGCCGCCGCCTTCCGATGCACGCGGCGGCGCAGCGCCGCGAGCGGGCCACCGGCTGGCCGCAGCGCCCAGGAGGTCAGGCTCAGGCCCGTGAATACCAGCGGTGCGATCCAGGTCTTCGGTTCGTCGCCGACTGCGATATGCGAAGCGGCCGCCCCGCCGTAGACGAAGGTCAGCCCGGCATAGGCCCATTCCTCGGCGCGCGGGTGGCCGGGAACGACGATCGCCGCGACGGCGGCGGCCTTGGCCGCGCCGAGGATCGTCGCGAAGTACATCGGATAGTCGAGGCGGTCGAAAACCTCTCGGATATAGGGGATCCGCGCGAGATCCCAGTAGGAGCCGACCACCGATTCGGTGAGCAGGATCCCGGTGGCACCCAGATACGCGAGGCGCGCGCCGCGGCTGTCGAGATTCATGGATTTTCTTCCTTTCCGGCGCACTGCGCGCCTATGCCTTCCTGACGGATGGCGGCGCGGGAAGGTAACGGATCGCGCTCCCGGACGCGGATGTCACAGTCGCCAGGCCCGTCTCGTCGTCCCTGTAGACGACGCGGAGGAGAGCACGTGGACGAACGCGACCTGCTGGCGGACCGATTCGAAGCGCATCGCGCCCACCTGGCGGCGGTGGCCTATCGCATGCTCGGTTCGACGACCGAGGCGGAGGACGCGGTGCAGGAGACCTGGCTGCGGCTGGCCCGCACCGAGCCTGCGGACATCGGCAATCTCGGCGGTTGGCTGACCACCGCGGTGAGCCGGGTGTGCCTGGACATGCTGCGCGCCCGGAAGTCCCGTCGCGAAGAGCCGTTCGAGGACCAGCTGCCCGACCCGGTCGTCCACCTGGACCACGACGCCGATCCGGCGGAGCAGGCGGTGCTCGCCGACGCGGTCGGCACGGCGTTGCTGGTTGTCCTCGATTCGCTGAATCCGGCCGAGCGGCTCGCGTTCGTCCTGCACGACATGTTCGCCGTGCCGTTCGACCGCATCGCCCAGGTGCTGGGCAAGTCACCGGCGGCGGCGAAGATGATCGCCAGCCGCGCGCGCCGCCGGGTCGGCCGGCACGTGCCCAGCCGTTCCCCGGACCTGCCCCGGCAACGCGGTTTGGTCGAGGCGTTCCTGTCCGCGGCGCGTGGCGGGGACTTCGACGCACTGCTGGCCATTCTCGATCCCGACGTGGTGCTGCGCGCCGACGCGGGAACCGGCCTGCTGGTGCACACCGGTGCGGCCGCGGTCGCGGGCCTGCTGGACACCTTCCACCGCTACGCCGGCACCTACACGGCGACGCCCGTGCTGGTGGACGGCCGGGCCGGACTGCTGAACACCTTCGAGGGCGCCCCTCGGTCGATCATGGCGTTCACCACCGCCGGCGATCGGATCATCGCGATCGATCTGCTCTCCGATTCCGAGCGTCTCGCCCGCCTGCCGCTGCCCGCGGTGCCGCGTATGTAGCGCCGACACCGCGCCGGGTGAGCTTCCGAACGCGGCGGAGCGCACGGCGCTCGGTCACGTCGGAGGCCGCCAGGACGATGCTCCGCCGGGCCTGGTCAGTGGTGGTTCTGCTCGCCGGAGATGGCGTCCTGGGCGGGCGGTGGGCTGGGCGTATTCAGCGGACCGTGGTCGGAATGCCACAGCGAATGGTGCCGATGCGGCGCGGGCGGAGCGGGGACGACCGTCCGGGTGAGTTCCGCCTCCGCCGCCGTGCGGACGTGCTCGACGTCCGGTTTCCCCGCGACCAGGTCCTGCACGAAGATCTTCGCGCGAATGACCGGGCGGCGATACCGCCGTTCCCGGACGATGGCCCGGTACATCAGGCGCCTGCGGTCGCTGTAACGCCAGCGGGCCCAGGGCGCGCCCGGACGGCTGAGGCGCAGCGCACCGACGACCAGCAGCGGCAGGAAGAACATGCCGAACAGACCGGTCCAGATCTTGCCCTTGGCGATGACGATCGCGGCCAGCCCCAGGTTGATCACGGAGAACACGACGACGAAGAAGCGGACCTCGGTGCTCGGATCGTGCCGGAAGTCGTTGATGTCCAGCATCCACAGCGGGTGGAAGCCCAGCAGCAGCAACCCGGTCACCGCGAGCGCGACGAACACCGCGTCCACCGACGTGCGTCCCTGCTCCTCCCAGTACACGTCGCGCAGATAGAAGATCAGCGCGAATTCGTCGAGGACCAGCGCGGCGCCCACGCCGAAGGCGGCCGCGAGGATACCGGCCGTGGTCGTATCGGCGCTCTGGTACTGCGTGACCATGCCGATGCCCGAAGCGAGCACCAGGATCACCCCGAACACCATGTGATGGACGTGGGTGTCACCGGCCCGCAGATTGCCCGGCCACCAGCGCACGCGCGCCCGGATGAGCCGCACGCTCACGCGGATGAACAGGAACCCGACGATGAACCCGAGGAGAAAGCACAGCAACGGCAGCCGCCCTTGGGCGATCACGTCCTCGTGGAGCCACCGTCGCATAGCCGCTACTCCCTCCCGTGCGCCGAGCTACTGGCCGAAGCCCGCCCTGCGCAACGCGTCCGCCATCGCGCCGCTCGGCGCGGGCGCGTTGCGGCGCTGATTGCCGCCGCGGTTCTGTGCTTGATTGCGGCCTTGGCCCTGCTGCTTGTTCTGGCCATTCTGCCGCTGCCGCTGGTCGCCTCCGCCGGATCGGCCGCCCTGTCCGCCCTGTCCGCCCTGGCCGCGCTGCCGGTTGTCGCCGCCCTTGGCGGGCGCGCCGGGCTCGTCGTCCAGACGCAGGGTCAGGCCGATGCGCTGGCGGGCCACGTCCACCTCGAGCACCTTCACCTTGACCACGTCGCCGGACTTCACCACTTCGCGCGGGTCCTTGACGAAGTTGTGCGACATGGCCGAGACGTGCACCAAGCCGTCCTGGTGCACGCCCACGTCGACGAACGCGCCGAACGCCGCCACGTTCGTCACCACGCCCTCGAGCACCATGCCCGGTTTCAGGTCGGCGACCTTCTCCACGCCCGCGGCGAACTCGGCGGTCTTGAACTCCGGACGCGGGTCACGGCCCGGCTTCTCCAGCTCGGCGATGATGTCGGTGACGGTGGGGACACCGAAGCGCTCGTCGGTGAAATCCCCGGCGCGCAGCGAGCGCAGCACCGTGGTGTTGCCGATGACCTCCGCGATCGGACGCCCGGTCGTCTCCAGGATGCGCCGCACCACCGGATACGCCTCGGGGTGCACCGCGGAGGTGTCCAGCGGATCGTCGCCGCCGCGGATGCGCAGGAAGCCCGCGCACTGCTCGAACGCCTTCGGGCCCAGGCGCGGCACGTCGAGCAACGCGGTCCTGCTGCGGAACGGGCCGTTCTGATCCCGATGCGCCACAATGCTCTCCGCCACCGAGCCCGCGATGCCGGACACCCGGGACAGCAGCGGCACCGAGGCCGTGTTCACGTCGACGCCGACCGCGTTCACCGCGTCCTCGACCACCGCGCCCAGCGAGCGGGCCAGCAGCGATTCGGACACATCGTGCTGGTACTGGCCGACGCCGATGGATTTCGGGTCGATCTTCACCAACTCGGCCAGCGGGTCCTGCAGCCGCCGCGCGATCGACACCGCGCCGCGCAGCGACACGTCCAGGTCGGGCAGCTCCTGCGAGGCGTAGGCCGACGCGGAGTACACCGAGGCGCCCGCCTCGGACACCACGATCTTGGTCGGCTTGTTCTCCGGAATGCGGGAGATCAGCTCGGCGGCAAGGGCATCGGTCTCGCGCGAGGCGGTGCCGTTGCCGATGGCGATGAGTTCCACGCCGAACCTGGCGACCAGCGCGCCGAGCACGGCCAGCGACTTCTCGGTCTGGCCCTGCGGTTTGTGCGGATAGATCACCTCGGTGGCGACCACCTTGCCGGTGGCGTCGACCACCGCGACCTTCACGCCGGTGCGGTATCCGGGGTCCAAGCCCATCGTCGTGCGGGTGCCCGCGGGGGCGGCGAGCAGCAGATCGCGCAGATTCGCGGCGAAGACGTCGACCGCGTCCTTCTCCGCCGCCTGCCGCAGCCGCATCCTGGTGTCGATGCCGAGGCTGACCTGCAGCTTGGTCCGCCAGGCCCAGCGCACGGTGTCCAGCAGCCAGGAGTCGGCGGGCCTGCCCCGGTCGGCGATGCCGAAGCGGGACGCGATGCGGCCCTCGTAGATGGTGCGCTCGCCCGGCTGCGGCTCCTCGGTGTGCGGTTCGAGGTGCAGCGTGAGCACCTCCTCCTTCTCCCCGCGCAGCAGCGCGAGAATGCGGTGGGAGGGCAGCTTGTCGAACGGCTCGCTGAAGTCGAAGTAGTCGGCGAACTTGGCGCCCGCCTCCTCCTTGCCCGCTCGCACGGTCGAGGTGACCTGTCCGCGGTTCCACATCAGTTCGCGCAGTTCGCCGACCAGGTCGGCGTCCTCGGCGAATCGTTCGACCAGGATGGCGCGCGCGCCGTCGAGCTGCTCGGCCGTGTACTGGGCGGGATCGGTGTTCGGGTCCTGGATCAGGGCGTCGGCCACCGGCTCGTGCCCGGCCTCGCGCGCGATCTGCGCCTTCGTGCGCCGCTTCGGCTTGTACGGCAGGTAGATGTCCTCGAGCCGGGCCTTGGTCTCGGCGAGCATGATCTGCCCGTGCAGGGCGTCGTCGAGTTTGCCCTGGCCGCGGATCGATTCGATGATGGCGGCGCGGCGCTCGTCGAGCTCGCGCAGGTAGTGCAGACGCTCGTCGAGCAGGCGCAGCTGCGCGTCGTCCAGCCCGCCGGTGACCTCCTTGCGGTACCGGGCGATGAACGGCACCGTCGAGCCACCGTCGAGGAGCTCGACGGCGGCGCGCACCTGTGTCTCACGCACCGCGAGTTCCTCGGCGATGCGACGGTTCACGCTGGCTGGGCCCGCGGCGTCGGAGCGTGGCACGGCGGGTGTGGACTCTGCACTGGCAGTCTCGGGCGCTGTCGTCACGTCCGAGACACTACCGTCGCCGCCTGACAGGCGATCCACACCCAGGTGAACCTCCTCACTCAGCTGTCGCCGAGGCCGAGCAGCCGCCGCGACAGCTCCCGCATCTCGGCCTTGCGGATCTTGCCGGTGACCGTCATCGGGAACTCCTCGACCACGTGCACGTAGCGGGGGATCTTGAAGTGCGCCAGCTTGCCGGTGGCGAACTCGCGCACCGCCGTCGCGTCCAACGGCGTTGTCCCCTGGCGCATCCGGACCCAGGCCATCAGCTCCTCGCCGTATTTCGGGTCGGGCACCCCGATCACCTGCGCGTCCAGGATGTCGGGGTGGGTGTAGAGGAATTCCTCGATCTCGCGCGGGTAGATGTTCTCCCCGCCGCGGATGACCATGTCCTTGATCCGGCCGGTGATGGCCAGATACCCCTCGTCGTCCATCACGCCGATATCGCCGGTGTGCATCCAGCGGGCGGCATCGATGACCTCGGCGGTCCTGTCCGGATCGTCCCAGTAGCCGAGCATCACCGAGTAGCCGCGGGTGCACAGTTCGCCCGGTTCGCCGCGCGGCACCGTGAGACCCGTTGCGGGATCGACGATCTTGACCTCCAGGTGCGGCCCGACCCGGCCGACCGTGGCGGTGCGCCGGTCGACGCCGTCGTCACGACGGGTCTGGGTGCTGACCGGAGACGTCTCGGTCATGCCGTAGCAGATGCACACCTCACGCATGCCCATCCGGTCGATCACCCGCTTCATCACCTCCACCGGGCATGGCGAGCCCGCCATGATCCCGGTGCGCAGGGTGGACAGCTCGACGGTGGCCGAATCCAGTTCGGCGAGCATGTCGATGAACATCGTGGGCACGCCGTAGAGGGAGGTGCAGCGCTCGGCCTCGACCGCCGCCAAGGCCGCTTTCGGGTCGAACGAGGGCGACGGGATCACGATGGCCGCGGCGTGGCTCGTGCTCGCGAGATTGCCCATGACCATTCCGAAACAGTGATAGAAGGGCGTCGGGACGCAGATGCGGTCCTGTTCGGTGTATCCGCACAGCTCGCCGACGAAGTAGCCGTTGTTCAGGATGTTGTGGTGGCTGAGCGTGGCGCCCTTCGGGAATCCCGTTGTGCCGGAGGTGTACTGGATGTTGATCGGGTCGTCGGCCGACAGCCGCGCGGCGAGCGCCACGAGCCGGTCGGCGTCGATTTCGGTGCGAGACAGCTCGTCCCACTCCGGCGTGCCCAGCACGAGCACCTGCGCCAACTCCGGGCAATTCGGGCGGACCCGCTCGATCATCGCGACGTAGTCCGAGGACTTGAACCGCTCGGCCGCGATGAGCATCCGCACGCCCGCTTGGCGCAGCACGTACTCCAGTTCGCTGGTGCGGTAGGCCGGGTTGACGGTGACCAGGATCGCGCCGATCTTCGCCGTGGCGTATTGCACGTGCAACCACTCCGCGCAGTTCGGCGCCCAGATGCCGACCCGGTCTCCCTTGCCGATGCCCTGTCCGGCGAGCCCGCAGGCCAGGGCGTCGACCGCGGCGCCGAGTTCCCGATATGTCCAGCGACGTCCGGTCGGGCGGTCCACCAACGCTTCTCGCTCCGGGAACGCCGCCACCGCCCGGTCGAGATTGCCGCCGATGGTGTCGCCGAGCAGCGGAAGGTCGGACACGCCGGAGGCGTAGCTGGGCACGGGCAGCTGCGCGGACGGCGTCATCGGGCACCGCCCTGCCGCAGCACGAACCGCTGCACCTTGCCGCTGGGCGTCTTCGGCAACTCCGGCACGAAGTGGACCTTGCGCGGATAGGCGTGCGCGGCGAACTTCTTCTTCACCAGGCTCTGCAGCTCGGCTTCCAGGTCGGGGCCGCCCGCCACGCCCTCGCGCAGCACGACGAACGCCTCGAGCACTTCGCCGCGCAGTTCGTCCGGCATACCCACCACGGCCGCCTCCGCGACCAGCTCGTGCAGCACCAGCACGCTTTCCACCTCGAACGGACCGATGCGGTAGCCCGCCATGATGATCACGTCGTCGTCGCGGGAGGAGAAGCGGAAGAAGCCGTCCGCGTCCTGCGAGCCCGCGTCGCCGGTGAGGTACCAGCGGCCGTCCGCGGTGTAGCGCGCAGCGGTGCGGTCCGGGGCGTCGAGATAGCCGAGGAACCACAGCAGCGGGCTGTGTTCGGTGTCGATCGCGACCCGGCCCAATTCGCCGGCGGGAGCGACGACGTCGGCGTCGTCGGCGAGCACGGCGCAGGTCCAGCCCGGCAGCGAGCGGCCCATCGATCCCGCGGGAGTCTCCGTGTCGAGGTCTTCGTGCCAAGCGTTGCAGATGACCATGCCGTGCTCGGTCTGGCCGTAGTGATCGCGCACCGCGACGCCCAGGTTCTCGACGGACCAGGCGACGACCTCCGGTGTCAGCGGCTCCCCCGCCGAGGAGGCGCGGCGCAACCGGGAGTGCACGGGTGGCGTGGTGCTGTCGGCGCGCAGCGCGCGATAGACCGTCGGTGCGGCGGCGAAGTTGGTGACGCCGAAGGTCTCCAGCACCTGCCAGGTCAGCGGGGCGGAGAAGCCCGCGTGCAGCAGGATGCTGCGGATGCCGGTGGCCAGCGGGGCGAGGATGGCGTAGTAGAGGCCGTAGGCCCAGCCCGGATCGGCGGCGTTCCAGAAGACGTCGTCGGGCCGGACGTCCAGCGCGAATTCCTGGTACGCGTGGAAGGAGGCGAGTGCGCGCAGCGGAATCGGGACGCCCTTGGGCGTGCCCGTGGTGCCGCTGGTGAACAGTTGGACGAGCAGTCCGTCGCCGCCCACCGCGACGGGACGAGCGTGCGGGTGGGTGGCCGAATGGGTGTCGAGCAGTTCGGCCATCGCCAGTGCCCCCTCGGGCGCCTCCGGGCCGGCGACGATCAAGCGCCAGGGTGGGTCCGCGGGCAGATCCGGCCCGGGCGCCAGCTTCGCCGCCTGGTCGGCGTCGGCGATGACGACCGAGGCCCGGCTCGCGTTCAACCGCAAAGCGATGGCGGGTGGCGCGAACGCGGTGAACAGCGGAACGTGCACCGCGCCGCGGCGCCAGATGCCGAGCAGAGCGACCACCAGGTCCGCCGACTTCGCCATCAGCGTCGCGACCCGGTCGCCGGGTTCGACGCCGAGTTCGGCGAGCGCCGCGGCGCAGCGGGCGGAGCGTTCGCGCAGGTCGCCGTAGGTGAGGTCGGTCGAGGACAGGTCGGCCTCGACGATCGTGAACGCGACCGCGTCGGCCGGGTGCCGATCGCACAGCAGGTCGGCGGCCGACGCGTCACCGCGGTCGTAACAGTCCAGCAGTTCGCGCACCCGCTGATTCGGATCGGTGCCCATCTTCGGTTCTCCTCGTCGTGTGATCCAGCGCAACCCGGGTGTGCAATAGGATGTGGGTCACATCGCCCCCTCCACTACCCCCGAAAAGGGGTGAGTCTCGTGACCCACACCGCTCTGCTGCGCCCGCGCGACAGCGACGCCCTGCGTGCCGAGATCCGGTGGGTGGCCGGCGCCGCGGGTGTGCCGGTGGCCTTCGGTGGCGAAGTGCACGGCGACGCGCTGCTGCTGTCGGAGTTCGTCGGCACGCTGACCAACGGCCTGCGCGGACTGGCCGTCGTGCGGACGTCGGGGCTGGGCGGCCGGGTGATGGAATCCGGGCGGCCCGCCGCGGTCTCCGACTATCGCCGCGCCTCCTCGATCACCCACGACTACGACGGGCCGGTCTCCGGCGAGGGCATCCGCTCCGTACTCGCGGTCCCCGTCGTGGTGGACCAGCGCTCACGCGCGGTGCTGTACGCCGCGACCAGGGGCGCCGCCCCGCTGGGCGACCGCACCGCGGATCTCGTGGTCCAGGCCGGGCGCCGCCTGGCCACCGAGATCGCCATTCGCGACGAGGTCGACCGTCGCGTGCGCATGCTGGAGCTGGCCGCACCGTCGGCCGAGGCCGCTCCGGCCATCACCGAGGAACTGCGCGACATCCACGCCGAACTCCGCGGCATGGCGCGCTCGGCCGAGGACGATCGGCTGCGCGGACGCCTGCACGCGGTGTGCGAACGACTCACCCGGGTCATGGCGGGCGAACCGCACCCCGACAGCCCACGCCTGTCCCGCCGCGAACTCGACGTGCTCTCCCAGATCGCCTTGGGCTGCACCAATCAGGAAGCGGCACAACGCCTCTCGCTCGGCCCGGAAACCGTGAAGAGCTACCTGCGCAATGCGATGGTCAAACTGGACGCCCACTCCCGCCACGAGGCGGTGGTAGCGGCCCGCCGCCACGGTTTGCTGCCGTGAGACGCGCTGATCACGTCACGACGCACACGATGCGCCCCTGCTCGTGTCCGATACCGCGATCCGGTCGACTGGTATCCCGTCAGGACGCCGGACGAAGGTAAGCGAGCAAGTCGTCCACCAGGTCGGTGGCGTCGGCGTTGCCTTTGCCGTCCGCGGCGAGGTGGCCCGCGGCGGCGAGGTCGGCGGCTCCGTGCGCCAGTGCGCGCAGGAGGGCCGCCAGGCGGATGGGATCGCCTGGGGGAAGGTCGTCCGAGGCTTGGCAGCGGGCGACCACATCGATCAACGCGTCCTGCGCCGCGTTGGCGGCCGCGGCGAGTTCGGGAGAGTCGATGGTCCACGCGCCGAAGACCAGCTTGAAGCGGGCGGGGTGAGTCAGCGCCCAGGCGATGTAGGTGTGCAGGACTTCGCGCAAGAGCGCGACCGGGGTCGGTTGGCTGTGCGAGAGCCCGGCGAGGATCGCGGCGCGATCGGTCAGTTCGCGCGCCGCGATCGCGGCGAGGAGCGCTTCCTTGCTGGCGAAGTGTTTGTAGGGGGCGTTGTGCGACACACCGGCGCCCAGGCCGACTTCGCGCAGCGTCACCGCCTCGACACCGCCCGCATCCAACAGCCGGATCGCTGAATCGAGCAGCGCGGTGCGGGTGTCTGCGGGCATTTGCCCATCGTAATGCGAGGTCGACGACGTCTAATGCTGCGGCCCGGCCTCCCCGTCCCGATCCACGAGGTTCCGATCCACGAGGTTCCGATGCACGAGCAGGTCCGGGCGGCGCTCGCGGGTGCGGGCGAGAGCTTGCTCGCGCCGCCAGGCGGCCACCTTCGCGTGGTCGCCGGAAAGCAGTATCGGCGGGACGTCGAGGCCGCGCCACGAGACCGGACGGGTGTAGCTGGGGCCTTCGAGCAATCCGTCGGAGAACGAATCCTCCTGATGCGACTGCTGATTGCCGAGCACGCCGGGCAGCAGCCGGACCACGGCCTCGGTCATCACCAGCACGGCCGCCTCGCCGCCGATCAGCACGTAGTCGCCGATGCTGACCTCCTCCACCCGCACGCGGCGGGCGGCGTCGTCGAAGACGCGCTGGTCGATTCCTTCGTAGCGGCCGCAGGCGAAGACCAGATGCTCCTCGGCGGCCCAGCGGTGCGCGGTGTCCTGTGTGAACGGCACGCCCGCCGGGGTGGGCACCACGAGCAGCGCGTCGTCGGGACAGACCTCGTCGAGCGCGTCGCCCCAGACGGTCGGCTTCATGACCATGCCGGGCCCGCCGCCGTAGGGGGCGTCGTCGACGGACTTGTGCACGTCGTGCGTCCAGCGGCGCAGGTCGTGCACGGTGAGCGAGATCAGTCCCTTGTCGATCGCCTTACCGAGCAGCGCCGTGCGCAGCGGCTCCAGGTACTCCGGGAAGATCGTGACGACGTCGAGTTTCATGCCAGTCTCCTGTCGCCGCCGGGCCGCGGGGCCGGGCGAGCGCCACGCGATCGGGTGAGCGACCGCCTCATTCCGGGTCGAGCAGACCTTCGGGCGGATCGATCACGATGACGCCCTCGGCGAGCGACACCGTGGGCACGATGGCGGTGACGAAGGGGATCAGGATCTCCCGCCCGTCGTCGGCGGCGCGCACCTCGAGCAGCTCACCGGCCGCGGAATGCAGCACTTCGCGCACGGCCCCGACCACGGTGCCGTCGGTGAGCCGGACTTCCAGCCCCTCCAGCTCGTGGTCGTAGAACTCGTCCGGGTCCTCCGACGGCGGGAGGTCGGCACTGTCGACCAGGAACAGCATGCCGCGCAGCGCATCGGCGGCCGCCCTGTCGGCCACCCCGGCCAGGAACACCAGAAGCCGGCCCGAGTGCTCCCGGACCGACTCCACGGTGAACTCATGGACCTCCGCCGCTCGCGGCAGCCTGCCCCGCAACGTGACACCGGGCGCGAAACGCGCCTCGGGCTCGTCGGTGCGTACCTCGACGACGAGTTCGCCGCGCACACCGTGCGACTTGGCGACCCGCCCGACGACGAGTTCCATCTACTGGTCGGTGTCGACCACGTCGACCCGGATCCCCCGGCCGCCGATACCGGCGACCAGAGTGCGCAGCGCGGTAGCGGTCCGTCCGCCGCGGCCGATCACCTTGCCCAGGTCATCGGGATGCACGTGCACCTCGACGGTGCGTCCGCGGCGGCCGGTGATCAGCTCGACGCGCACGTCCTCGGGATTGGCGACGATGCCGCGCACCAAGTGCTCGACGGCATCGGCGACGACGGCACTCACTGCTCCATCACCTCGAGACGCGACTCACCCGTCGCCGGGGCCGGTCTGTGGACGGCCCGCGACGGGTTGGGGGTGGACGGGTAACGCCCGCTCATTACTCGGTGGCCTCAGCAGCCTCGGCGCCCTCTTCGGCGTCCTTCTTGGCCTTCTTCTTGGGAGTGACCGCCTCGGCGACCGGCTCGTTGTCGGCGGCGGCCAGCGCGGCGTTGAACAGGTCCAGCTTCGACGGCTTGGCCGGCTTGACCTTCAGGGTGCCCTCGGCGCCCTCGATGCCCTTGAACTTCTGCCAGTCGCCGGTGATCTTCAGCAGCTGGAGGACCGGCTCGGTCGGCTGCGCGCCGACGCCCAGCCAGTACTGCACGCGCTCGGAGTCGATCTCGATGAGCGAGGGCTCTTCCTTCGGGTGGTACTTGCCGATGGACTCGATGGCCCGGCCGTCCCGGCGGGTGCGCGCGTCGGCGACGACGACGCGGTACTGCGGGTTGCGGATCTTGCCCAGGCGCGTGAGCTTGATGCGAACAGCCACTGCTGATCTGCCTTTCGTTGGTTGGTCACGACGCAATTCGGCGACCCGCATGGTCTGCGAGCCCGGTTTTGCGCTTTGGAGTGTGTGACCGCCGCGCGGTACGGAACCGGAGACGGGCTGACACTTGTCCGGAAGGACGGTGGTCCATTGTGCCAGACGAGATGATCACGCCAGAAATCGCGTCCTCGTGTTCACGAAACGGCGCCCGCCTGCCATAACCAGGCATGCGACTGTTCCGACGCCACCGTAGGCGACCCACCCGTATCCCTCGCGAGATCGCGGGTGAGTTCGGCGAGGAAGCCGTCGTCCAGTATGTCGTGCCCGGCGTCTTCCGAGTGCTGCGCGCGGTGGCCTCGGGCGTCGCCCGCACCCTCGAGTGACGATCGGCGGCGATACCGCAGCAGCACCACGCCGGAGCGGAACGGGCGGGCCTCGACCAGGCGCAGCGCGGGAACGCGGGTCGCGACCTCGAACGGCCGCGTGCTGTGGCGATTCGCCGAGAAGGCGGGACTATCCCGGAGCGACTGCGGTGAGTGCGTGGGTGGGTACCCAGGGTCCGCCCCACCACATCCGCCACCCCACGGGACGGAAGGTGAGCGCGGTCGCGCCGTTCGCGGCAAGGACGGCGCGGTATTCGCGGGTCTTGCCGATGTCGACGATGACCAGCTTGCCGCCCGGACGCAGCACCCGGCATGCCTCGTGCACCGCCGCCGCACGGCCCTCGCTGGTTCTGATGTTGTGAATCGCCAAGCTGGAGACCACCACGTCGAACGCGCCGTCCGGGAACGGCATACGGGTCATGTCGCCGGTGTGCAGTTCGATCCGGTCGGCGACGTTCTCGGCGAGCGCGTTCTGCTCGGCGGTGGCCGGGGTGTTGCCGCAGTGGTCGGCCGAGCACCACACGTCCAGACCCACCGCGCGCCCGGCGGGCAACCGGCGCGCGGCGGCAAGCAGCACCGCGCCGCGGCCGCACCCCATGTCGAGTAGTCGTTCGTCGCCGCGCAGTTCGAGCTCGTCGAGCAGGCCCGCCCAGACCCGGAACTTGCCCCGGCGGGTGGCGTGCAGGAACAGCCCGAACTGCGCGGCCAGCACGACTCCGATCAACAGGAGCAGCAGACTCGGACGCAATTGCTGGAACAGCGCCACCACCAGGGCCGCGGCGAGATATCCGACCGCGAGAACTCCGAGCACCAGCAGCACCGACGGCGCGTCGACACCGTACGACGCTCGCCACGGAGGGGCCATCATCGACCGATTGTATCCAGGGGCAACGGCATTCGCGGCCCGGTTCGCGCTCGTCAGCCGACCAGTGGAGCAAGGGTGCGCCCGGCGAGTTCGACCGCGCCCGGCTCGTGCCCGTTGAACACCATGTTGATGACGAGCCCGTCGACGCCTCGGTCGAGAACGCGGGTCCGCAGCTGTTCGGCGACCTCGTCCGGCGTCCCGACGAACTGGCGGTCGGCCGGGCTCTGCGCGCGCTCGGACTCCGACAGCGCCGCCAGGTCGATCCCCATGCGGCCGAGGTAATCCCGCTGCTGCTTGCGCACCAGGTCGCCGTCCTCGTCCATCATCACGAAGCACAGGTAGCTGGTCTCCAACGTCTGCGGATCGCGGCCGACCTCGGCGCAACGTTCGCGCAGCGCATCGATCTTGCGCGGCAGCTCGGACGCGTTGCAGATGATGTTGAGGTGGTCGGCGAAGCGCGCGGCCAGGCCGAAGGTCTTCTTCTCGCCGCTGCCGCCGAGCAGGATCGGCAGGTCGTCGCGCAGCCGCGGCTCGTTCATGGCGTTGTCCACCTGGTACCGCTCGCCGTGGAAGGTGGGGCGTTCGCCGCGCAGCATCGGCCGCACGATCTGCAGCGCCTCCCCGAGGCGCTCGAACCGGTCGGTGAAGGTGCCGAACTCGAAGCCGTAGGACTGGTGCTCGAGCTCGAACCAGCCCGCGCCGATCCCGAGCACCGCGCGGCCGCCGCTGACCACGTCGAGCGTCGTGACGGTCTTGGCGAGCAGGGCGGGGTTGCGGTAGGTGTTGCCGGTCACCAAGGCGGACAGCTGGATTCGTTCCGTCGAGGCGGCCAGGCCACCGAGCGCGGTGTACGCCTCGAGCATCGGCTCGTCGGGCGTGCCGATGCCGGGCAGCTGATAGAAGTGGTCCATGACGAAGGCCGTGTCGAAACCGGCTGCTTCGGCCTCTCTGGCCTGCGCGACAACCGTGGGGAACAGCTCGCGCACCGACTTGCCGTAGCTGAAGTTGGGCATCTGATATCCGAGGCGAATTGTCACAGAACCCGACCTTACGCCGCGATCGGAAACGCGCGTGTCAGCCACGATGACGAGTCATCGATGGCCGGTGACCGGACCTCGCTCCCCGTACACGCGGCCGCGCAGGACCACGGCGTACGGCGTGCTGAGCGTCTCCGGATGGATACGCGGGTCCTGCTCATACACAACGAAATCGGCGGGCGCGCCGGGTTCGATGCCGGGCCGCCCGAGCCAGTCGCGAGCGTTCCATGAGGCCGCGCCGAACGCGTCGTGCCGGGACAGGCCCGCGGCGGCGAGGGCGGCGATCTCGTCGGCGATGCGCCCGTGGCGGATGGAGCCGCCCGCGTCGGTGCCCGCGAAGATCGGCACACCCGCCTCGTGCGCGGCGGCGACCGTGCCGCGCACCCGCCGGTGCAGATCACGCATGTGCGCGGCGTAGACCGGGAATTTGCCCGCGCCGTCGGCGATATCGGGGAAGGTGTCGATATTGACCAGGGTGGGCACCAACGCGGTGCCGTGCTCGACCATCATCTCGATGGTTTCGTCGGTGAGGCCGGTGCCGTGCTCCAGGCAGTCGATCCCGGCGTTGATCAGGCCGGGCAGCGCGTCCTCGCCGAAGACGTGGGCGGTGACCCTGGCGCCGTTGGCGTGCGCGGCGTCGATGGCCTCCTTCAGGATCGTGTCGCTCCACAGCGGCCGCAGGTCACCGACGGAACGATCGATCCAGTCGCCGACGATCTTGACCCAGCCGTCGCCGCGACGGGCCTGCTCGGCCACGATCTCCGGCAGGTCGCGTTCGTCGTCGAGCTCGATGCCCAGCTCGCGGATGTAGCGCTTCGGCCGGGCGATGTGGCGGCCCGCGCGGATGATGCGCGGGAGTTCGTCGTGATCGTCGATGAAGCGGGTGTCGATCGGCGAGCCTGCGTCGCGCAGCAGCAGCGCCCCCGCGTCGCGCTCGGTCTCGGCTTGCGCGATGGCGCCCGCACGGTCCTCGTGACCGCCCCCGTACCGGATACCGACGTGGCAGTGCGCGTCCACCAGGCCCGGCACGATCCACCCGGCCTCGCACAGCGTTTCGGTTCCGGGCACGGGCTCGAAGGACACCAGGCCATCCCGCACCCAGAGATCGCGCATCTCGTCTTCGGGAAGAACCACACCTCGCAGATGCACCGCAGCAACCTCCTGGACGTCGTCGGTCGCTTCCAACCTACTGGCCCCGTCCGGAAACGGTCGTCCGTGCGCACTCCGGACCGTTACTCGCGGAGCCGCGCACCTCCGGAAAATGACGAGCGCCGCGCACGAATCGTGTGCGCGGCGCTCGGAGCGTCTATTTCTTCGGGAACTTCAGTTTCGACAGGTCGAAACCGTCCAGACCGGGGGGCAGCTGGTCGAGACCGGCCGGCATGTTCGACAGGTCGGGCATCCCGGCGGGCATCCCCGGCATGCCGCCCATCCCCGGGAAGCCGCCGCGCACCTTCGGCGGCGTCGGGCCGCGACCACCCTTCTTGCCCTTCTTGCCCTTCTTCGCGTTGCCCCGGCGCGAGCCGGGCAGACCCATCTGGCGGCCCATCATCGCCATCATCTTCTTGGCCTCGAAGAACCGGTCGACGAGCTGGTTGACCTCGGAGACCTGCACGCCGGAACCGTTGGCGATGCGCAAGCGGCGGGAGGCGTTGATGATCTTGGGATTCTCCCGTTCGGCCGGGGTCATGCCGCGGATGATCGCCTGCACGCGGTCGAGCTGCTTGTCGTCGACCTGCGCGAGCACGTCCTTCATCTGGCCCGCGCCCGGCAGCATGCCGAGCAGGTTGCCGATCGGGCCCATCTTGCGGATGGCCAGCATCTGGTCGAGGAAGTCCTCGAGGGTGAGCTCGCCGCTGCCGATCTTGCGGGCGGCCTCCTCGGCCTGCTTGGCGTCGTAGACCTGCTCGGCCTGCTCGATCAGGGTGAGCACGTCACCCATGCCGAGAATGCGGCTGGCCATGCGGTCGGGGTGGAAGACGTCGAAGTCCTCGAGCTTCTCACCGGTCGAGGCGTACAGGATCGGGACGCCGGTGACCTCGCGGACGCTCAGCGCCGCGCCACCGCGGGCGTCGCCGTCCAGCTTGGTGAGCGCCACGCCGGTGAAGCCGACGCCGTCGCGGAACGCCTCGGCGGTGTTGACCGCGTCCTGACCGATCATCGCGTCCAGCACGAACAGGGTCTCGTCCGGCTGCACGGCGTCGCGGATGCCCGCGGCCTGCCGCATGAGCTCCTCGTCGATGCCGAGGCGGCCCGCGGTGTCCACGATGACGACGTCGTACTGCTTCTGCCGCGCTTCCTCGACACCGCCGCGCGCCACGTTCACCGGATCGGCGGCCGAGATGCCCAGCGGGTTCTCACCGCCACCGATGGAGGTGCCGGGGTGCGGCGCGTAGACGGGCACGCCCGCGCGCTCGCCGACCACCTGCAGCTGGGTGACGGCGCCGGGGCGCTGCAGGTCGCACGCCACCAGCAGCGGCTGATGGCCCTGCGCCTTCAGCAGTTTGGCGAGCTTGCCCGCGAGGGTGGTCTTACCGGAACCCTGCAGACCGGCCAGCATGACCACCGTCGGCGGGTTCTTGGCCAGGTTCAGCCGCCTGGTCTCGCCGCCGAGGATGCCGACGAGCTCCTCGTTGACGATCTTCACGACCTGCTGGGCCGGGTTCAGCGCCGCGGAGACCTCCGCACCCTTGGCGCGCTCCTTGATCCGGCCGATGAAACCGCGGACCACGGGCAGCGCGACGTCGGCCTCGAGCAGGGCGAGGCGGATCTCCCGACAGGTGGCGTCGATGTCGGCCGGTGACAGACGCCCCTTGCCGCGCAGATCCTTGAGGGCACCGGTAAGCCGGTCGGACAGGGATTCGAACACCGATCGCGCTCCTGATCTCGGGGGACGTCACATTCTCTCCCAGGGTAATGGGATCGCCCGCATGTTCGCGCAGGCGGTGCGTCCTTCAGGGGCGAACGGTGCTTGCTAGTCGAGTACGCGACGGCGTGGTTTGACGGTTTTGCGGTAGTCGTGGTTCTCCGCGGCCACCATGAAGACCGCCTCGTTGGCGGTCAGGCCCAGCACGAGGGCCAGGTCATCGAGCATTTCCCACTCCGCCGTGCTCGGGATGGGCGAGGTGGCGACCATGGACGCGATCGTCATCGCGGTCACCGCCTGCCGCCCGGTCAAGGTGCGACCCGGAAGCCAGGAGACCACCCACCGGTCGCCGCCGACGCAGCGCGCCATGTGACTGGTCTCGTCACTCGTCATCGTGGATGCCGAAACGACTTCAATTGCCACCGACCTGCTCCCCTCGTGCTCGCGATAGCCAGACGCTCTAGATCGTAGGGGCAGGCCACTAGGGCGGCGTTCAGTTGCAGCAAATTCCTCGCAACAGATTGGTCACCGGAGAAATCCGCAGCTAGTTGGCATTTTCCGACTCTTTCCCACCCTCCTCGGGGGGTTTGGGCGCAGTCCTGGGAACCACCGCGAGCACCGCCTTCTCGATCGCTTCCCGGCGCGCGGGACCGTCCTCGGGCCCCAGCTCCAGGCAGAAACTGTCGACCACCGCGGATCCCATCGTGACCACCTTGGCCCAGCGGACGTCGGCTCCGCAGCCGGCCAGTTCGGCGGCCAAGCGGCTGAGCATTCCGATCCGGTCCTCGGCGCGCAACTCCAGGATCACCTGTCCCGGCACCGAGGTGTCCGACCAGAGCACCCTCGGCGCGGCCTGCGCATACCGGCTCCGGCCGATTGTGCTCGCCTCGCGCTCGCGTTTGGCCAGTGCCGCGGACACGTCCAGATCGCCCGCCGTGGCGCGGATCAGTTCCTGGCGCAGCAGACCAGGGTCCGGCGGGTCGCCGAACTTCGGCGCGACGACGAAAGTATCCACCGCGGCGGCGCCTTCGACGCAGAGCGCGGCCGACAGCACCCGCAGCGAATGCAGCGCGAGCACACCGGCGGCGTCGGAGAGCAGGCCCGGGTTGTCCGGCGCGATCACGGTCACCGTGTACGTGTGTTTGCTCTCACCCGGCTTCAGGTCCACGTGCACCCCGCCCGCCCGGGCCTTCTCGACCAGTTCCGGTGCGATCGGTTCCGGGGTCGGCAGCTGGTCACCCGCCATCACCATCCGGCACCGGCGGACCAGCTCCCCGATCAGCGAGGCCTTCCAGTCGCCCCACACGCCGGGGCCGGTGGCCAGCGAATCCGCCTCGGCCAGGGTGTGCAGCAGTTCCAGCAGCTGCGGATCGGCGTCGAGCGCGTCGACGACGTAGCGCACCGTCTCCGGGTCGGACAGATCGCGCCGGGTGGCGGTCTCCGGCAGCAGCAGGTGATGGCGGACGATCGCGCTGAGGGTCCGCACGTCCGAGGGCCACAGACCGAGGCGGCGGCCGATGTGGGTGGCGAGTTCGGCGCCGACGACGCTGTGATCGCCCGCGCGACCCTTGCCGATGTCGTGCAGCAGCGCGCCGAGCGCGAGCAGGTCGGGGCGGGCCACCCGGGTGCTGAGTGCGGAGGCGTAGGCGACCGTCTCCATGAGATGGCGATCGACGGTCCAGGTGTGCAGGACGTCGCGCGGCGGCAGGTCCCGCACGGCTCCCCATTCCGGCAGCAGTCTGCCCCACAGGCCCGTCCGGTCCAGCGCCTCGATCGCGTCGATGGTGCCGCGGCCCGCGCCCAGCAGGATCAGCAAGTCGTTGAGGGCGTCCTTGGGCCACGGCTCGCGTAGCTCCGGCGCGTCCTCGGAGAGCCGGTTCAGCGTGGTGGCCGACATCGGCAGGCCGGTCTGCGCCGACGCCGCGGCCACGCGCAGGATCAGCCCGGGGTCACGCTGTGGCCGGGCGTCCCTGGCCAGCACGACTTCGCCGGCGTGCTCGACCACCCCTTCGTCCAGCGGCCTGCGCACCGGCATCCGGCGCAGGCGGGCCAGTCCCCGCCGCGGCAGCGCGTTGGCCGCGGTGCGCAGCCCGACGTCCACGGAGTAGCTGACCGTGCGCGCCGAATCGCTCAGGGTGCGAGCCAGATCGAACCGGTCGCCGATGCGCAGCGCCGCGCCGATCTCGTCGGCGTCCTGCGCCCGCAACTGGTCGCGGGACCGGCCCGCGACGCGATGCAGTTCGGTGCGCACGTCCAGCAGGCGCCGGTGGGCCTGCTTCAATCCGCCGCCCGGCACGTCCGGCCCGAGTCCGGGCATGGCGTCGGTCAGCTGGGCGATGGCCAGCGCGTCCAGCAGCTGGATGTCGCGCAGGCCGCCGCGCCCGTTCTTCAGATCCGGCTCGGCGCGGTGCGCGATCTCGCCGTTGCGCTCCCACCTGGCCTGGGCCTGGGCGATGAGCTCGTCGAAGCGACCGCGGATTCCGGTGCGCCACTCCCGGCGCACGCCGCCGATCAGCAGATTGCTCAGTTCCTGGTCGCCGACGATGTGCCTTGCCTCGAGCATGCCGAGCGCGGCGATGAGATCGTCCGCGGCCACCCGCAGCGCCTGCGGCACGGTCCGCACGCTGTGGTCGAGTTTGATGTGCGCGTCCCACAGCGGATACCAGAGCTGGTCGGCGACCTCGGCCACCCGGGCCGGGTCGACGTCGTCGTGCAGCAGCACCAGATCCAGATCGGAGAACGGCAGCATCTCGCCGCGGCCGAGACCGCCGACGGCCACCACGGCCAGACCGCTGTCGGGGGCGATGCCGAGTTCGGCGCCCTTGCTGGTCAGCCAGAGTTCATAGAGGTCCACCAGGGCCTGGCGCAGCGACCTGGCGTCCAGCCGGGGATTTCGCGGCAGGCCTCCGTCGAGCAGTTGGGTGCGTGCCCGGACCAGGTCGGCCGCCCCGTTGGACACCTTGCCGTTGCCTTCTTCGGTGCCCTTCGGGTCACCGTCGTTCTGACTAGCCACAACCCACCGCCCATTTCACGCGCGCGGCCCCGCCCCGACCGGGAGCTCCGGTGGGAGCGGGGCCGCCGCTCGACTCGATTTTCCGCTACAGCGCGTCGGTGCCGCGTTCGCCGGTCCGTACCCGGATGATCGACTCCACCGGGGTGACCCAGACCTTGCCGTCGCCGATCTTGCCGGTGCGGGAGGCCTCCACGATCACCTCCACCACCTTCTCGACGGACGCGTCGTCCACGACGACCTCGACGCGGACCTTCGGCACGAAATCGACCGAGTACTCGGCGCCGCGGTACACCTCGGTGTGCCCCTTCTGCCTGCCGTACCCTTGGACTTCGCTGACGGTCATGCCCAACACACCCGCCTGCTCGAGACCGGACTTGACGTCCTCGAGCGTGAACGGTTTGACGATTGCGGTGATCAGTTTCATGTTCGTCATGCCTCCTTGACGGCCGAACGTGCCGTGCTACCCAGAGCGGCGAAGTCGTAGGCGGTTTCCGCGTGCTCGGACTCGTCCAAGCCCACCGACTCTGCTTCCTCGCTCACGCGCAGCCCAATGGTGAACTTCACGATATAGGCAATGATCAGCGTGGCGATGAAGGAGAAGACAAGTACCACACCGGCACCCACCGCTTGCCGCCACAGCTGATCGAATCCACCGCCGTAGAACAGACCGGTCTTGGCCGCACCCGCCTCGGGCGCCGCGACGAAACCGACCAGCAGGGTGCCGACGATGCCGCCGACCAGGTGCACGCCGACCACGTCGAGCGAGTCGTCGAAGCCGAACTTGAACTTCAGGCCCACCGCGAGCGCGCACAGGACCCCGGCGACCGCGCCGATGACCAACGCGCCGAGCACGTTCACCGAGGAACACGACGGGGTGATGGCGACCAGACCGGCCACGATGCCCGAGGCCGCGCCCAGCGAGGTGGGCTTGCCGTCGCGGATCTTCTCCACCAGCAGCCAGGCCAGCATGGCGGCGCAGGTCGCGATGGCGGTGATGATGAAGGTCGAGCCCGCGAGGCCACCGGAGGTCACCGCGGAACCGGCGTTGAAGCCGAACCAGCCGAACCACAGCAGACCGGCGCCGAGCATGACGAACGGCAGGTTGTGCGGGCGGAACGGAGTCGTCGGCCAGCCCTTGCGCTTGCCGAGCACCAGCACCAGGGCCAGACCGGCCGCACCGGCGTTGATGTGCACCGCCGTACCGCCTGCGAAGTCGACCGCGAGCAGCTTGTTGGCGATCCAGCCGCCCTCGTGCACGACGTTGCCGTCGGCGTCCTTGACGTCGAAGTCGAACACCCAGTGCGCGACCGGGAAGTAGACCACCGTGGCCCAGATGCCCGCGAACAGCAGCCATGCGCTGAACTTCATGCGGTCGGCGACCGCGCCCGAGATGAGGGCAACCGTGATGATGGCGAACATCAGCTGGAAGGCGACGAAGACGGTCGCCGGAATCGTGCCCGCGAGCGGGATGTTCACCGCTTCGGTGGTCACGACGCCTGCCGCGTCCTTGACCTCGGCCACCGAGTTGCCACCGATCAGGCCCTTCAAGCCGAAGAACTGCGTCGGGTCACCGATCACGCCGAATTTGTTGTCGCCGAAGGCCGTCGAGTATCCGTACAGCGACCACAGAACGCCGACCAGACCCATGGCGCTGACGCTCATCATGATCATGTTGAGCACGTTCTTCGACCGGACCATGCCACCGTAGAAAAAAGCCAGGCCGGGCGTCATCAGCAACACCAGCGCCGAACTCACCAGCAGCCATGCGGTGTCACCGGTATCCGGTGCACCGGTAAGTGGAAAAGCCACCTTAATGTCCTCCTCATCTCGGGCCCCGCCGATTCCGGCAAATGGACCTGAACAGAAGGGTCCTCACTCGGTGTTTCATCCGTAGAGCTGTCGTGTTTCACCTACGTGAACGGATGGCGCAGCTGTGTTGCCACCACGTTTCGTCACGTACACCGGGGGTTTCCCGGCCCGGTGAGCACGACATTCCGGAAACCGGACATTCGTTACCGCGGAGCCGGAGTCGGCAAACATCTGGGGTGTGATCCCCCTCGCACCGCGACGGGCCCGCGATCATCGACCGCGGGCCCGCCCGCCACGTACCCGAACACCACGGGCGGCAACCGCTTTCGACAGCGCCGCCGAGTGAAAGGACTTCAGCCCAGCAGCGCGTCCACGAACGCGGCGGGCTCGAACGGGGCCAGATCGTCGGCGCCCTCGCCGAGCCCGACCAGCTTCACCGGCACACCCAGTTCGTGCTGGACCTGGAAGACGATGCCGCCCTTGGCCGTCCCGTCCAGCTTGGTCAGCACGACGCCGGTGATATCGACCACTTCGGCGAACACCCTGGCCTGGGTGAGCCCGTTCTGGCCGACGGTCGCGTCCAGCACCAGCAGGACCTCGTCGACGGCCGCCTTCTTCTCCACGACGCGCTTGACCTTGCCCAGCTCGTCCATCAGGCCCGTCTTGGTGTGCAGGCGACCGGCCGTGTCGATGAGCACCGCGTCGACGCCGCGCTCGACGCCCGCGGCCACCGCGTCGAACGCGACCGCGGCGGGGTCGGCGCCCTCGCGGCCGCGGATGGTGTCGGCGCCGACCCGCTCGCCCCAGGTCTGCAATTGGTCGGCGGCGGCGGCACGGAATGTGTCGGCCGCCCCCAGCAGCACCCGGCGGCCATCGGCGACCAGTACCCGGGCGAGCTTGCCGGTGGTGGTGGTCTTTCCGGTGCCGTTCACGCCGACCACCAGCAGGATCGACGGGTGATCCGGATGCGGCAGCGCGCGCACCGAGCGGTCCAGCTCCGGGCGCAACTGCTCGATCAGCACGTCACGCAGCACGGCGCGAGCCTGGTCGGTGGTGCGCACGCTGCGCGCGGCCATCTCGGCGCGCAACCGGGCGACGACGGCCGTGGTGCTCGCGGTGCCGAGGTCGGCGAGGACGAGGGTGTCCTCGACCTCTTCCCACGAGTCGTCGTCCAGGTCACCGCCGCCGAGCAGGCCGAGCAGGCTTTTGCCGACCGCGTTCTGCGAGCGCGACAGCCGTCCGCGCAGGCGGACCAGGCGGCCCTCGGTGGGCTCGATCTCCTCCAGCGCGGCGGGAGCCTCGACGCCTGCGGGCGTGTCGGGAGCGACGACCTCGGTGGGGGTCACGGCGGCACCGGTCTCGTCGGCGACCGGCTCGGCGGTCACGTCCGCGACGCCGGTCTCGTCGGCGGTGACCGGCGCCGTGTCGGCGGCCCGGCTCTCCCGCGATGCCGTCTCGTCGGCGGTGGGCGGTGCCGTCTCAGCCGTCGAGGAGTCCGTCTCGGGTTCGGTGGGTGCGGTGGTGGGCTCGGCGACACCGGAAGCGGGGGGCGCCTCGGCGACGTCCGCCTCCGGCAACGGAACGTTGGTGATGCCGCGCTTGGGCGCGTCGCGCGGGATCGCGGCGTCGTCG
The DNA here is from genome assembly GCF_015477775.1 of Nocardia abscessus. Taxonomy (GTDB): domain Bacteria; phylum Actinomycetota; class Actinomycetes; order Mycobacteriales; family Mycobacteriaceae; genus Nocardia; species Nocardia abscessus_A. The sequence continues at coordinate 751,912 of NZ_JADLQO010000002.1, forward strand.
CCGACGTGTGGCTGTCCTTCGGTGTCGGTGCGCTCGACCGGTTGCGGTTCGGTCGCCGTGCCGCCCCGGCTGAAGTTGAATCCGCCGGAGGCGGTATAGCCGCCGGAACGGTCGGTCACCTCCTTCTCCTGCGTAGGCGGAGTCAGCGACACGCGGCCGCGCTTGTACCGGACGAAACCGGCGACGAGCACGACGAGCAGCAGCGCGGCGACCGCGGCGATCAGGATCCAGACTTCGGGACTCACGCGAACCATCCTTGCAGACCGACCATCACGGGATGGGCCCCGAGCCGCACCCGGTGCGCGAGTCGCACCGCCGCGCCGACGGCCGGAGCTCGGCGAACACCGTGCGTGCGGCGCCGTGGACGCGCCCGGGCGGGCACCGACACAGCCCTCCAGATTTCTTGTCCTGCGGAACTTCTCGCGAAGGGACAATAGGATCGGCGACGTGACCGATCGAAACGTGCTTGGGGGGCCGCTGGAAGAGTGCGGCACCGATCCTCTCACCGGGTTCTACCGGGACGGCTGCTGCAGTACGGGGCCGGAGGATCTGGGCAGCCACACTGTGTGCACCGTCGTCACGGCAGAGTTCCTGGAGCATCAAGCGTCCATCGGCAACGATCTGAGCACGCCGCGCCCGGAGAACAACTTCCCCGGCCTGCAGCCGGGCGATCGCTGGTGTGTGGTGGCGGTGCGCTGGCTGCACGCGCACGAGGACGGCGTCGCCGCGCCGGTGGTGCTCGCGGCCACGCACGAGAACGCCTTGGAAGTGATCTCGATGGACATCCTGCGCAAGTACGCCGTCGACGTGCCGGACGACGTCAGCGACCTGCTCTGAGCCACCTGTGACCCCCTCTTCGGCCTGCGGCACGCGCCGTCGGGACCACCGGCACGCGCCGTCGGGACCACCGGCTCGCACCGTCGGCCCGCCGGGTATCCGAGCGGCCGTGGCGCAGTAGAGAACGACATGGCGCAAATGCGCCGTTCGGCTAGGAGGCCGCCGCGACCCGCCGACGATGGGCCTTCTGCCGGCATGCCGCCGAGCAATACCTGGCTCGGCGTCCCGTTCCCGAGCGACGCACCGCCGCGTGACAGACGGGGCAGCGCGCGTCTCCGGTTTCGTTACGATCGGCCGATTCGTTACGTTTTCCGGCTTCGGCATCCGGTTTCGTCACTCCCGGATCGCCCGGCCGCGCGCGCAGCGCGTCCAGCACGATCGCCGCGGTGCGGTCCACACTCCCCTGGGACTTCCGGAGCTGTTGAATCGCAACGCATCCGGTGAAGATCGCCAGCACGTCGTCGAGTTCGATGTCGGCTCGGACCGTACCCTCGCGCTGGGCCGCGACCAGCAGGGCTTCCAGCGCGCGGTGGAAACGCGCGCCCGCGCTCCGCAGCAGCGCGCGCGGCCAGCCGTCGTCGGACTGGACCATGTCGCACAGCGCCTTGTTCCCCGGCGTCGTGGCGATCACCGCAGTACAGAAGTCGAAGAACGCGGCACCGGGATCCGGTGCGCCGAGATGATCGGCGGCCAGTTTCGCCAATCGGTCGATGCGCTGCTGCATCACCGCTTCCAGCAGATCGGCTTTCGTCGGAAAGTGGCGATAGACGGTGCCCGCGCCGACGCCCGCCCTGCGGGCGACCTCGGCGAGCGACACCGAGGCGCCCTGCTCGGCGAAGGCGCGCTGCGCGGCGGCCAGCACGAGGGCGCGATTACGCCGGGCGTCGGCGCGGGACAGCCCGTCCGGGGCGATCGAGGTGGTCATTTCGTTACGGCCTTCCGCTGAGCGACCTGGTCAATCGGGTCGGGCCACCCGTATCGTCCGAATCCGGGTTATCCGACCCGATTCTAACGAGCAAGAGAAGGCGGAGCATGTCCCCTCAGCACAACCTCATCCTGGTCACCGGAGCCACCGGCCAGCAGGGCGGCGCGACCGCCCGCAGCCTGTTGGCGGACGGCAGGGCGGTGCGCGCGCTGGTCCGCGACGCGCATGCGCCCGCAGCACAGGAGTTGGCCGCGGCGGGTGCGGAACTCGTCGTCGCCGACTTCGACGCCCCGGAGACCTTGCCCGCGGCGCTGGCCGGGGTCACCGGGTTGTTCCTGGTCCCGCCCGCCGCGTACTCCTCGCAGGGCTGGGATGTCGACCTGGAAGCGGCGCGCGGACAAGCGGTCGTGGACGCGGCGCGCGAGGCCGGCGTGCGGCAGATCGTGTTCACCGGCATCGCCTCGATGGGCGACGACGCCTCGTGGGGCGCGACGGGCAAGAAGCGCATCGAAGACGCCGTCATCGCCAGTGGCACCCGCTACACCCTGCTGCGCCCGGTGCGCTTCATGGAGAACTACCTGCTGCGCACGTCACCGGTCGACGGCATCATCGGCGGGGTACACCGGCATCTGTTCCCGGCCGAAGGGCCGATGAAGGTCATCGCCCTCGCGGACGTCGGCGACATCGCCGCTCTCGTCTTCGCCGACCCGGATCGATTCCACGGCCGCGTCCTCGAACTCGCGGGCGACGTGCTCGTCCCGCCCGCGGCCGCCGCGGCGATCAGCGCGGCGACCGGCCACCCGGTCCGGTATCACGAGGTGAGCGAAGCCGACGCGGACGCGCTCGGCCCGGAGATCGGCAATACTTGGCGCCTGATGCGCCATACCGGCGGCTGGCGCGCGGACGTCGAGCAGATCCGCGAAATCCATCCCGCCCTGCGGACGTTCGACACCTGGCTCGCCGAAAGCGGTGCGGCCCAGATCAAAGCGCTGCTGGACAGCGAAGAAGCGACTGCTGCTCGGTAATTCACCTTCGAGCAGCCTGCTCGTACCGCTGATCCGTGCGTGACCGACCGCCGTCGCACACCGCGGGCAGTGCTCACTGATCAACGCCTTCGCGCTGCTCACAGGGGTATTCCGAGGCCAGGCGTACCGCCGACACGGTGATACGCCTGCGCAGCAGATCCGATCGTGCTCGACGCCCCCCGGTGGGCGCGGAAGTCGACGAGACATTCGGCCCGTCGCGCAAGCACATCCACGAGCGCAAGGATTAGGTGGCGATCGCGAAGGGCGCTCAGCCCGCCGCGCCGACGGGAGCCAAATTCTCCCCGCGCAACCGCTGAGAGATCACCTGGGTGATGCCGTCGCCGCGCATGCTGACGCCGTAGAGCGCGTCGGCGATCTCCATCGTCGGCTTCTGGTGCGTGATGACGATCAGCTGGCTCTTCTCCCGCAGCTGTTCGAACAGGCCGATCAGGCGGCGCAGGTTGGTGTCGTCCAATGCCGCTTCGACCTCGTCCATCACGTAGAACGGCGACGGGCGGGCGCGGAAGATGGCCACCAGCAAGGCAACCGCGGTCAGCGACTTCTCCCCGCCGGACAGCAGCGACAATCGCTTGACCTTCTTGCCCGGTGGGCGGGCCTCCACCTCGATGCCGGTGGTGAGCATGTCCGAGGGGTCGGTGAGCAGCAACCTGCCCTCGCCGCCGGGGAACAGTTTCGCGAACACCTCGACGAACTCGCGCTCGACGTCGGCGTAGGCCTCGGTGAACACCTGCAGGATGCGGGCGTCGACTTCGGCGACCACCTCCAGCAGGTCCTTGCGCGCGCTCTTGACGTCCTCGAGCTGGGTGGCCAGGAAGTTGTAGCGTTCCTCCAGCGCCGCGAACTCCTCCAGCGCGAGGGGATTCACCTTGCCCAGCGTGGCGAGGTCCTTCTCCGCGCGTTTGGCCCTGCGCTCCTGGGTCTGCCGGTCGTAGGACATCGGGGCGGGTTCGCTGACCTGTTCGCCGCGCTCCTTGGCCTGCTCGTACTCCTGCATCTCCAGCGCCGAGGGCGGCAGCGGCACGTCCGGACCGTACTCGGCGATCAGATCGTCCAGCGCGATGCCGAACTGCTCGGCGATGTTCGCCTCCAGCTGTTCGATGCGCAGCGCCGCCTGCGCCTTGGCGACCTCGTCCCGGTGCACCGCGTCGGTGAGCTGGGACAGCTGCGCGGTGAGCGCGCGCACCCGCTCCTTCACCTGCTCGACCTGCGCGGCGCATTCCGAACGTTTGCGCACCAGCTCGTCTCGGCGGGCGCCCGCCTCGGCGACGACCCGCTCCAGCTCGGCGGCGATCTTCGCACCGGATTCGGCGACCGCGGCGGCCACCTCGGCCGCCTTCTTGCGCGCGGCCTGGGCGCGCTCGGCGCGAGCCCGGGTCTCCCGCTCGGCGCGCGCGGCGCGGCGCAGGGAGTCCGCCTTGCCGCGCACCGATTCCGCCCGTTCCTCGGCCGTGCGGACGGCGAGCCGGGCCTCGACCTCCATCGCCCGCGCCTCGGCCAGCGCGGCCGCCGCCTCCTCCCGCGCGCGGCCCGCGGACTCGGTGCCCGCCGCGCCCGCGCCGTCGGCGTCGACCTCGGACTGTTCGAGTTCCGCGTGCCGCAGGCGATCCTCCAGTTCGGCGAGCGAGGCCAGCGCCTCTTCCCGGCTCGCCTCGGCGTCGTCGCGCTGGCCCAGCAGTCGCTCGCTCTCCGCGTGCGCGGAGCGGGCGGTCTGGCCGAGCCTGGCGAGCCGCTCGTAGATCGCCACCAGTGCCTGATCGGATTCGTGCAGGGCGAGCAGCGCCTGGTCGACGGCGTCCTTGCGGTCGGCCTGCTCCTCCAGCGCGCCGGACAGCGCGGCCTCGAGTTCCTCGGCGCGCCGCTGCGCCGCGACCAGCTCCGCCTCGGCGGCGTCGATGTCGGCCTGGATCTCCAGCTGGCTGGGTGCGCGATCGGAACCACCCAGCAGCCAGCCGTTTCCGGCGAGGTCGCCGTCGCGGGTGACCACGCGCAGATCGGGCCGCACCGCGACCAGCGCACGGGCGGCGGGCAAATCGTCGGCCACCGCGATGCCCGCGGTCAGCGCGGCGATCGCGCCGCGCACCGGGTCGGGGCACTCCACCACGTCGACCAGCCAGCGGGCCCCGTCGGGCAACGCGCCCGGCTGCGGCCGCTCGGCGCTCTCGGCGCCGAACACCACAGCGGCGCGGCCACCGTCGGCGTCCTTGAGCGCCTGGATCGCGGCGTGCGCGGACTCGCCGGTGTCGGCGGCGACGGCATCGGCCAGCGGGCCGAGCGCGGCCGCGACCGCCGCCTCGTAGCCGCCGTGCACGCGCAGCAGGCCGGACAGCGGACCGAGCAACCCCTGTTCGCGGTGCTCCACCAACCAGGCCACACCGTCCCGGCGGGCCAGGTTCATTCCGAGCGCCTCGATCCGCGCACCCAGCGACGCGACCCGCTTGCTCGCGTCGCGGTCCTGCTCGCGCAGTTCGGTGACGCGCTGATCGGCCAGTTCGAGGGCCTGCACCGCGTGTTCGTGCTGGATGTCCAGTCCGGCCTCGCCCGCGTCGAGTTCCGCGAGTTCGCCCTGCACCGTGTCGAATTCGGCTTGGGCGGCCTCGCCGCGGTGACGGGCGTCGGCGATGGCGACGGACAGGCGCGCGATCTCCGCGTCCACCGATTGCGCCCTGGCCCGCAGGGTGTCCACCTTGCCGGACAGCCGGGCCACTCCTTCCCGCCGGTCCGCGATCGCCCGCACCGCGGCCAGGTGCGCCTGCTCGGCGGCCTTGGCGGCGTACTCGCGTTCGGCCAGCTGGTCTCTGGCCGCTTCCAGCGTCTCGGCGGCCATCTCGACCGCCTCGCGCAGCTCGGCCTCCTCGGCCTCCACCCGGTCCGCCTCGGCCTCCAACTGCTCGGGGTCGCGACCGGTGCCGACCGGGGCGGCGGCGTCCAGGTGCCGCGCCCGGTCACCCGCGATGCGGATGGTCGCGTTGACCCGCTCGGCCAGCGCGGAGAGCTGGAACCAGATCTGTGCGGCGGCCTCGGCGCTCGGGGTCAACCGGGACAGCTGGAATTCCTGCTGCGCCAGCGCCGCGTTGGCGGCGTCCAGCTCGGAGTGCACGGTGATCTGCTGCTCGCGCGCGTACGCCTCCTTGCTCTGCTGACTGGCCAGCTCCTCGCGGCGCGTGACCAGGTCGTCGGCGGCCAAGCGCAGCCTGGCGTCGCGCAGGTCGGCCTGCACGGTCTGCGCCCTGCGGGCCACCTCGGCCTGCCTGCCCAGCGGTTTGAGCTGGCGGCGCAGTTCGGTGGTGAGGTCGGTCAGGCGGGCCAGGTTGGCCTGCATGGCCTCCAGCTTGCGGACCGCCTTCTCCTTGCGCTTGCGGTGCTTGAGCACACCGGCGGCCTCTTCGACGAACGAACGGCGGTCCTCCGGGCGCGACTCCAGGATGGCCGACAGCTGCCCCTGCCCCACGATGACGTGCATCTCGCGGCCGATGCCGGAGTCGCTGAGCAGTTCCTGCACGTCCATCAGGCGGCAGGAGTTGCCGTTGATCTCGTATTCGCCCGCGCCGTCGCGGAACATGCGCCGGGTGATGGACACCTCGGCGTAGTCGATCGGCAGCGCGCCGTCGGAGTTGTCGATGGTCAGCGTGACCTCGGCGCGGCCGAGCGGGGCGCGGCCCGCGGTGCCCGCGAAGATCACGTCCTGCATCTTGCCGCCACGCAGCGCCTTCGCACCCTGCTCGCCCATCACCCAGGTGAGCGCGTCGACGACGTTCGATTTGCCCGACCCGTTCGGACCGACCACACACGTGATGCCGGGCTCCAACCGCAGCGTCGTCGCGGACGCGAAGGACTTGAAGCCCTTCAGCGTCAGACTCTTCAGGTGCAAGTTCGACGACCTTTCCGTGTTCTGCCCGGTCGGCGTTCTGCGTGGTCCAGCCAGCGCATCCGGCGACCAGTCATGGTATCCGTCGCGTGCGGGGACCTGACCGGGCCCGACGATGCATGCGGCCGAGTAGCGGTTCGGCGATATCCGTAGGTTATCCACTCCTCCCCGGTTCGCGCGCATTTCGATGTGCCCGAGGTTTGCCCGCATCGCCGAGTTCGCTGCGTGCCGCACCGGGCGTGCGCATCGGGAGCGAGCACGGCGGATCGCTCCGTCGTCGCGCAGCCGAGGCCGCGTGCTCGGCCGACCGCGCCCCCTCCTGCCGCCCCTGATCGAGGCGGTCTCGAACTGGCACTGACGCCGCGCCCTCCTGGCACATACGATCCCTCTGATTCGCCAGCGGAACGTTCGGGAGCGCACCACGATGTCTGCCCCCTCACCAGGGACAAGCACGCGGTTCCGCCTTGCCCGCATCACGGGACTGGTCCTCGGCAGCCTGGTGTTCCTGCACGCCTGTGAGCGCAGCAAGAGCACGCTGCTCGGCGATGTGCGGGTGGAGGTGGCTATCGCGGCCGCCCTCGGGGCGGCGGCTCTGGCCGCAGGGTGGTTCGAGGTCAAGCTACGGGCGCAGGAGGAGGACGCCGACCCGTCATGGGACGATTCCGAGCAGGACGAAACCCCCAGTCCTGGGAATTTTCCCGGTCGATCCCTGCGGTCCGCCCACGCGCCCTACCCCGAACGTGAACCAGCCGGGCACACCCGCCCTGCCACGCGACCGGCGCCCACGACGCGCCTGGAGGACGACAACCAGCCCGAACCCGCAGGGCCCTCGGGCCGCGCCGATCTCGTCACGGGGATTGCGCGGACATTGCGGATCACCCGCTCCGGAGCAACGGGCGAACGACCGCAGCTGCCCGCGTTCAGCGCGATGACGAAATGGATGCGCCGGGTCGAGCCCGACGAGGACACCGATCCGGACGAGGTCGACGACGACGAGGTCGAGCAGATCACCCACACCGAGACCGGCGAGCTCGTCATCGAGTCCAGCAGCCGAACGGTGCGCGCCAAGATCGCCCGTTCCGGCGACCTCGTCGTGCACGGCCGCGCGCACGGCGGTCCGCATCCGCGGTCGGAATGGAAGTGGACGTTCCGACCGGAGACCTTCCCCGCCATCCGTGCGGCACTCGGCGGCGGACCGGGCGACCTTCTCGATCTGCTCGAGGACACCATTCCGTGGCTGGACGCCGGCGCCCGCCACGACCCGGGTGCGTGGCTGCGCGCCCACGACATCCCGGCGACCTACCAGGAGAAGGGCGTCAGCGCCACGCAGGTCACTCGCGAACTTCCCGTGCTCCAGCCCGGGCGGCCGCCCCGCGCGGGCATGTCCCACCGGAAGCCGCCTCGCGACGCACCCCGCGCCCGGACCGCACGGACGTCCGCCGAAGCCGGGAACGACCGGGCCCGACCTGCGGCGGGCACACGATCCCAGGAGCCATCCCCCGCGCGCCGTGAGACCCGCTCCGCCCAGCGCAGAGCCGCCGACTCACAGCCGTCGTCCCGGCGCACCGAGGCCGAGCGGCGGACTCGCGGCGACAAGTCCCGGGCCAGCGGACAACCCCGGGCGACCGGACAGCAGAGCCGCTCGTCCGACGACTACGGTCCACCGACGCCGTCACGCCGACGGCACAACGAGCCCGCGCACAGCGATCGGTCTCCCCGCACCGGTACGGAAGATTCCTCCCCATCCGCCCGCCCGACCCCCGGCCGTCCGGATCTGCCGAGACGCAGACACCAGGGCGCCGCCGACCAGCGCGACACGCACCACGGCGCCGGACGGCCGGAGGGCTACGACGACACCCGTCGGTCACGAGCGAGCCGGCAGTCCGGGTGGAACTCCCAGCCGTCCCCGGACTTCGAGCCCGGGACCGCCCGGCGCGAGCGGCCCGATTCCCCGTACCGCGACCGACCGGCGCCGTCCGACCGAGCCGCGGAACGAACCCACGATCAACCTCCGCCCGGCCGCCGCCATCGCGGCGACGAGCGGCCGCGGCGCGATACTCCGTCCGGACAGGAGCACACCTTCCGGCGGGGGTGGTAGGACACGAAAAGGCGCTGCCACCCGGCAACCCGGGCGGCAGCGCCGGTAAACGAGGCTCAGCTCGCGCGGTGGGTGCATCGACCGTTCTCGAAGCCGGCCACCATACGGAACGCGAGGACGGCGCCCCACGGGCCGATCACCCACATCGGCCAGAAGTAGGTGAAGGCGCCGACGCCGATCGAGATCGCGGCCCAGATCACGAGCACCAGCACGCTCACGGCGAGCCAGGTGCTGCCCTCGATGCGCTGCCAGATCGGCATGCGCCGGCGGGTGGACGCGGGTGCGTCCGCCTCTTTGCCGAGCTCGGGCAGATCGGACAGCACCAAGCGCAGGTCGTCGCGGTCGGTGGTGGCGTACACCTGGGCGACGCGCTGGTCGTACTCGGGCAGATCGATCCGCCCGTCTGCCATGTGCCTGCCGAGCAGGCCCACCACGGCGTCGCGTTCGGCGTTCGAGGCGCGGGTGCCGGTGGAGATGTCCATGCCTGGTCCTATCGACGGTTCCACCCTCCATAGTGGAATACAACCCCAGCATAACCCTCCAAAGTGGAATGTCAACCCGGGGATGATTCCCGATCGAAAGCCGCGCCCCGCCGCGCTCCGGCGGTAATGTTCGAATCGTCGGGAACAGCTGTATGGACAGCTGTTCAGAATCGCGGGTCGGCCGCACGGCCGGATCCGCGTCATCAGTGAATGCGCTGAGGAGGCGAAGGTGTCGGAAACCGTCCGCGGGGTCGTGGCCCGCAGCAAGGGCGCACCGGTCGAGATCGTCGACGTGGTGATCCCCGATCCGGGACCGCACGACGTGGTGGTCCGGGTGCAGGCCTGCGGGGTCTGCCACACCGACCTGCACTATCGCGAGGGCGGGATCAACGACGAATTCCCGTTCCTGCTCGGCCACGAAGCCGCGGGTGTGGTGGAGACCGTGGGCGCCGCGGTCACCCACGTGGCGGAGGGCGACTACGTGATCCTCAACTGGCGCGCGGTGTGCGGCGAGTGCCGGGCGTGCAAGCGGGGCCGTCCCTGGTACTGCTTCGACAGTCGCAACGCGAGCCGGAAGATGACGCTCGCCGACGGGACCGAGCTGACACCCGCGCTGGGCATCGGGGCGTTCGTCGACAAGACGTTGGTGCACGAGGGCCAGTGCACCGAGGTCGATCCGGAAGCCGACCCCGCGGTGGCCGGCCTGCTCGGCTGCGGCGTGATGGCGGGCATCGGCGCGGCGATGCACACCGGCAACGTCTCCACCGGCGACGCCGTCGCGGTGATCGGCTGCGGCGGCGTGGGCGACGCGGCGATCGCCGGGGCACGGCTGGCCGGGGCCGCGACCGTCATCGCCGTGGACCGGGACGCCCGGAAACTGCGCTGGGCCACCGACTTCGGCGCCACCCACACGATCGACGCGACCACCGAGGACGTGGTCGAGAAGATCCAGGAGTACACCGGCGGCTGGGGCGCCGACGTCGTCATCGACGCGGTCGGCCGCCCGGAGACCTGGAAGCAGGCGTTCTACGGCCGCGATCTGGCGGGCACGGTGGTCCTCGTCGGCGTGCCGACTCCGGAGATGACCATCGACATGCCGCTGCTCGATCTGTTCTCGCGCGGCGGTGCGCTGAAGTCGTCCTGGTACGGCGACTGTCTGCCGGAACGCGACTTCCCCACGCTGATCGACCTCTTCCGCCAGGGACGGCTGCCGCTGGACCGGTTCGTCACCGAACGCATCGGGCTCGACCAGGTGGAGCAGGCCTTCGCCAAGATGCACACCGGCGACGTGCTGCGCTCGGTGGTGGTCTGGTGACCACCCGCATCGACCGCGTCGTCACCTCCGGCACCTTCGCCCTCGACGGCGGTAGCTGGGCCGTGGACAACAACATCTGGCTGGTCGGCGACGACGACGAGGTGGTCGTCATCGACGCCGCCCACGACGCCGACCCGATCGTCGCCGCCGTCGCCGGACGCGCCGTGCGCGCGATCGTGTGCACCCACGGACACAACGATCACGTGACGGTCGCGCCCGAACTCGCCGAGCGCCTCGGCGCACCGGTCCTCCTGCATCCCGACGACGAGCCGCTGTGGCGCATGACCCACTCGGAAGCCGCCTACCGGCCGCTCGCGGACGACGAGCGAATCGCCGTGGCGGACACCGAGATCCGGGTCCTGCATACGCCCGGCCACTCCCCCGGGTCGGTCGCACTGCACCTGCCCGCGGCCACGGCGGTGTTCACGGGGGACACGTTGTTCGCGGGCGGACCCGGCGCGACGGGCCGCTCGTTCTCCGATTTCGGCACGATCATCGAATCGATCCGCGAGCGTCTGCTGACGCTCCCCGAGGAAACCACCGTGCACACCGGCCACGGTGACTCCACCACCATCGGGGCGGAGAAACCGCACCTCGCCGAGTGGATCGCGCGCGGCCACTGAGCACCGGCACCGCGGGCGATCGGATGCGATCGCCCGCGAGCGGCCGGGGCGAAGACTCAGCCGCGGTACGGGTAGCGCTGATCCAGATCCGAATTCAAGCGCAGGACTTCGACCCGCGGCTCGCCGAGGAATCCCAGGGTTCGGCCGCGGGTGTGCTCGTCGACCAGCGCGCGCACCTGCTCCTCGGTCACGCCGCGCGCCTTCGCGACGCGCGACACCTGAATGGCCGCGTACTCCGGAGAGATATGCGGGTCGAGGCCACTGCCGCTCGCGGTGACGGCATCCGCGGGCACCACCGGGTCGGCGGGAGCGTCACCGCGAATCGGCACGATGCGGCCGACAGAATAGTCCTGCCCGGCTTCGGCGCATTCGACCGGCACGCCGTGATAGGTGGCGAGGAACGGCCGCCCGGGGCACACCTCGTTGACGCTGACGACCTGCACCGGATGTGCGACATCGCCGTCGGCTTCCCGAGGACCGATTACCGAGAGCACGGCGCCCACACCATCTTTCGTGCAGTACGGACGGCTGCCGTCGACCCCTTCACGGTCGCCGACCTCCTTGCTGCGGGCACACACGGTGGTGAGCAGACTCGGCCGTGACGCGGTGTCCACGATGTCCTCCGGTCCGAGATTGCTCGCCGCGGTGGACATCGGGTCGTAACCGTCCCCTGCGGCGGAGGGGCGGCTGTGGAAATACTGCACCAGGGCCGCGCCGTCGGCGTCGGCGAACGATTGCCCGATGAGGCCGGAGCCCACGGTCGTTCCGTCGATGACGACCAGCGAGCCGTCCGCCTTGTCGCGCAGTCCGGGCAGCTGGGCCACCGCGAATACCGCCAGCGGATAGACGATTCCGGTGATCGCCGTGAGCACGAGCAGGGCGCGCAATGCGGCCAGGTGCTGCCGGATCCAGGTTGAAAGGCGCATGTCAGGACATCCCGGGAAGGAATCGGACGACGAGGTCGATGAGTTTGATGCCGAGAAACGGCGCGAGGATGCCGCCGAGACCATAGACGGTCAGGTTGCGGCTCAATAACTTCGACGCGCTGGACGGCCGGTATCGCACGCCGCGCAACGCGAGCGGGATCAGCGCCACGATGACGACTGCGTTGAAGACGACCGCCGAAAGGATGGCCGATTGCGGGCCGGCAAGGCGCATGACGTTGAGCAGGTCCAGGCCCGGAAACAGCGGCACGAACAGGGCGGGAATGATGGCGAAGTACTTCGCGATGTCGTTGGCGATGGAGAACGTGGTCAACGCGCCCCGGGTGATGAGCAACTGCTTGCCGATCTCCACGATCTCGATCAGCTTGGTCGGATCGGAGTCCAGATCGACCATATTGCCCGCCTCTTTGGCCGCCGATGTGCCGGTGTTCATCGCCACGCCCACATCGGCCTGTGCCAGCGCGGGTGCATCGTTGGTGCCGTCACCGGTCATCGCGACCAGCCGCCCGCCCTGCTGTTCCCGCTTGATCAGCGCCAGCTTGTCCTCCGGCGTCGCCTCGGCCAGGAAGTCGTCGACCCCGGCTTCATCGGCGATCGCCTCGGCGGTCAACGGGTTGTCACCGGTGATCATCACCGTCCGGATGCCCATGCTGCGCATCTCATCGAACCGTTCCCGCATGCCCTGCTTCACCACGTCCTTGAGGTGGATCACGCCGAGCACTTCCGCCGATCCGTCGGCCACCCGGCCGACGACCAACGGAGTGCCGCCCACCGCGGAGATCCCGTCCACCGTCGCGCCGAGTTCGCTCGGTACCGAACCTCCGTGGGCGCGCACCCATTCGGTGACCGCGCTCGCCGCGCCCTTGCGCAGCAGGCGGCCATCGATGTCGACGCCGGACATCCGGGTCTGGGCGGTGAACTCGACCCAGCTCGCGTGGGTCAGCTCGCCCGGCGTCCGCTCTCGCAGCCCGTATGCCACTTCGGCGTAGACCACGATGGACCGCCCCTCAGGGGTCTCGTCGGCCAGGCTGGAAAGTTGGGCGGCGTCGGCCAGTTCGTCCTTGCTCACGCCCGGCGCCGGGACGAAGTCCGCGGCCTGCCGATTGCCCAGTGTGATGGTGCCGGTCTTGTCCAGCAGCAGGGTGTTCACGTCCCCGGCGGCCTCTACGGCGCGCCCGGACATGGCGAGCACGTTGCGCTGCACCAGCCGATCCATGCCCGCGATGCCGATGGCCGACAGCAACGCGCCGATGGTCGTCGGAATCAGGCACACCAGCAACGAGACCAGCACGATCCCGGTGACGCCGTGCACGTCCAGAGCCGAGGTGTCCGGCACCCCCGGGTTGTTCGCCTTGCTGAAGATCGCCATCGGCTGCAGCGTGACGACCGCGAAGACGAAGATGATCGTCAGTGCGGCGAGCAGGATGTTCAGCGCGATCTCGTTCGGCGTCTTCTGCCTGCTCGCGCCTTCCACCAGCGCGATCATCTTGTCGATGAAACTCTGGCCCGGCTCCTGGGTCACCCGCACGACGATCCGGTCCGACAGCACGGTGGTGCCGCCGGTCACCGCCGAACGGTCCCCGCCGGATTCCCTGATCACCGGGGCGGATTCGCCCGTGATCGCCGACTCGTCCACCGAGGCGATGCCCTCGACCACGTCGCCGTCACCGGGGACGACCTCCCCGGCTTCGACCACGACGTGATCGCCGCGCCGCAGCTGGGGCGCGGCGACCTTCTCCTCGACGGCCCGCGCGCCCGGCGACCAATCGACCAACCGGCGCGCGACGGTGTCGGTCTTGGCCTTGCGCAGCGTATCGGCCTGCGCTTTCCCCCGGCCTTCGGCGACCGCCTCGGCCAGGTTCGCGAAGATCACGGTGAGCCAGAGCCACACGACGATCGCCCAGGCGAAGAAGGACGGGTCCACCAGCGCGAGAACGGTCGACCACACCGCGCCCAGTTCGACGATCAGCATCACCGGGTTGCGCCACAGCGTGCGCGGATCGAGCTTGCGCACCGCGTCCGGCAACGAGGTGAGCAGCAGCTTCGAATCGAGCACTCCGCTCGTGACTCGTCGTGGCCGCTCGGGCCCGGCCGTCACCGAGACGTTCGCATCGAGTACCGAACCGGTCATGTCAGTGGATTCCTTCGGCGAGCGGCCCGAGCGCGAGCGCGGGCAGGAAGGTGAGCGCGACCAGGATCACCGTCACACCGACGACCATGCCGACGAACTGCGGCCGGTGCGTCGGCAGCGTGCCGATCGACGCGGGAGTGGCGCCCTGCCCGGCCAGCGAACCGGCCAGCGCGAGCACGAAGATGATCGGCAGGAAACGGCCCAGGAGCATGGCGAGACCGAGAGCGGTGTTGTACCACTCGGTATTGCCGGTCAGACCCGCGAACGCGGAGCCGTTGTTGTTGGCCGCCGAGGTGAACGCGTACAGCACTTCCGACAGTCCGTGCGGCCCGGAATTCAGCATGCCCGCGCGTTGGCCGGGCATCGCCAGCGCCGCGGCCGTGCCCACCAGCACGATCAGCGGGCTGATCAAGAAGTACGACGCGGCGAGCTTGACCTCGCGCGGCGTGATCTTCTTGCCGAGGTACTCCGGTGTGCGCCCAACCATGAGGCCCGCGACGAACACCGTGATCACCGCCAGGATCAGCATGCCGTACAGGCCCGACCCCACACCGCCCGGCGCGACCTCGCCCAGTTGCATGTCGAACAACAGCATCAGTCCGCCGAGGCTGGTGTAGGAGTCGTGGAGCGAATCGACCGCACCGGTGGAGGTCAGCGTGGTCGCAGCGGCGAAGGTGGCCGAATTCGATACGCCGAAGCGCTGTTCCACGCCTTCCATCGAAGCGCCTATCGCGGTCGGCACGGTGCCGTGGTGCTGTAGCTGGAACAGGTTGGTCAGCATCACGCTGACCAGCGCGATCGTCCCCATCACCGCGACGATGGCGTAGCCCTGCTCGCGGCCGCCCACCATCCGGCCGAAGGTGCGCGGCAACGAGAAGCTGATCACCGTCAGCAAGAAGATCTCCACCCAGTTGGTCCAGGTGGCCGGGTTCTCGAACGGGTGCGCCGAATTGGCGTTGTAGAAGCCGCCACCGTTGGTGCCGAGTTCTTTGATCACCTCTTGGCTGGCGACCGGGCCGCCGGGAATGATCTGCCGGGTGCCGCCGAGGGTTTGCGCCACTTGGTCGTGCAGGTGGAAGTTCTGGATCACACCGCCCGCCACCAGCACGAGCGCGAAGACGAACGCGATCGGCAGCAGGATGCGCAGCGTGCCGCGCACCAGGTCCACCCAGAAGTTGCCGAGATCGCCGGTGTGCCTGCGGGCGAACCCGCGCACCAGCGCCACCGCCACGGCCATGCCGACGGCCGCCGAGACGAAGTTCTGCACCGCCAGCCCGGCCATCTGCACCAGGTGTCCCTGAGTGGATTCACCGGAGTAGTTCTGCCAATTCGTGTTCGTCACGAAGCTGACCGCGGTGTTCCAGGCCAGCGCAGGCGTCATGGCGGTGCCCGGATCGTGCAGGTGCAGCGGCAATCCACTTTGCAGGAGTTGGAAGAAGAACAGGAAGAGGATGCTCACCGCGGAAAAGGCCAGCACGCTGCGTGCGTACACCGGCCACGATTGCTCGACCTCCGGTCGCGCGCCGATCACGCGGTAGACGACGCGTTCCAGGCGCGAATGCGTTCGCCCGTCGTACACCCGGTACATGTAGTCGCCCAGCGGCACGTGCACCAGAGCGAGCGCCAGGATCAGGGCCACTACGAAAGCGACCCCGGCGGTTGTCGTGCCCACTCAGAACCTCTCGGGGAACAGCAGCGCCGCGACCAGGTAGAGCGCCACGCCGACGGCGAGAACCAGACCGATCAGGTTCGCGGTCACAACTTCTCCACCCCGCGCTGGACCAGCCCCAGCAACGCGAACGCCGCCACGGTGAGCGCGGTGAACACTACGACCGACATGATTCGACAACCTCCATCCGCGCGCCTTACCTCGGCGCGACAGAGCGAGTGAAGCCGCCCATCCGGCCCTGCCGGTCACTTCCTGACGACTTCTTGATGCCCCGATGCTCGGCATTTGCGGTTCGTTGACAGTCGAGGCGACGCCCGCAAGCAACCCGTCAAGGAATGGAGGTGGACCGTCAACACACCGTAAAAATCGAGGTCGGCGCGCGTGACGAAGGTAGAAGTGGAGAGCCGGGCTCAGCGACCGGCATCGTCCGTGCGGAAGAGAGGACCGTCATGTCGGCAATGGCCGTAGTCGCCGGATTCGTCTGCTGCGCGCTGATCCTCCGCGCGCTCGCGGCCCGCGACCGTCGGCCCGTGACTATCCAGGCCGTCCGTGCGCGGCGATGACGGCCGCCCGGCACCACGCGCCGCAGCGATCCGGGCTGCTCGGCCGAGGACGCGCGGCGCGCGATGATGAACAGGTGAAACGCGGTCAGCTGCGTATCTACCTCGGCGCCGCGCCGGGAGTGGGCAAGACCTACGCCATGCTCGGTGAGGCGCACCGGCGGCTGGAGCGCGGCCGCGACGTGGTGGCGGCCGTGGTCGAGACCCACGGCAGGCGCAAGACCACGCAATTGCTGGAGGGCATCGAGCGCATCCCACCGAAGCTGATCGAGTATCGCGGCAGTACGTTCCAGGAACTCGACGTCGAGGCCGTGCTGCGGCGCGCCCCCGCGGTGGTGCTCGTCGACGAGCTGGCGCACACCAACACGCCGGGCAGCAAGCGCGAGAAGCGCTGGCAGGACGTGGCGGAACTGCTCGACGCGGGCATCGACGTGATCTCCACGGTCAACGTGCAGCACTTGGAGAGCCTCAACGACGTCGTGGAACGGATCACCGGCATCCAGCAGCGCGAGACGGTGCCCGACGCGGTGGTGCGCGAAGCCGACCAGGTGGAGCTGGTCGACATCACGCCGGAAGCGCTGCGGCGCAGGCTTTCCCACGGCAACGTGTACGCCGCGGAGCGGATCGACGCCGCACTGCGCAACTACTTCCGGGCCGGAAACCTCACCGCGCTGCGCGAATTGGCGCTGCTGTGGCTGGCCGATCAGGTCGACGCCGCGCTGGCCGCGTACCGGGCCGACCACAAGATCACCGAACCGTGGGAGGCTCGCGAACGGGTCGTGGTGGCGGTGACCGGTGGTCCGGAGTCGGAGACGATCGTGCGCCGGGCCGCCCGGATCGCGACCAAGTCCAGCGCCGATCTCGTGGTCGTGCACGTGGTGCGCGGCGACGGCCTGGCCGGTGTCTCCACCGAGCGGCTGGCCCGGCTGCGTGAGCTGGCGGCCGGCCTGGACGCCTCCCTGCACACCGTCACCGGCGATGACGTGCCCACCGCGCTGCTCGAGTTCGCCCGCGAGGTCAACGCCACCCAGCTCGTGCTCGGCACGTCCCGGCGCTCACGCTGGGCGCGGATCTTCGATGAGGGCATCGGCTCCACGGTGGTGCAGCGCTCCGGCAAGATCGACGTGCACATGGTGACGCACGAGCAGGCCCACCGCGGTTTCCGGCACTCGGCCCTGCGGCCCCGCCGCCCCGTGGCCGCCTGGCTCGCCGCTGTCGTCGTACCGGGCCTGGTCTGCGCGTTCAGCGCCGCTTACTTCGACCACGTGCTGGATCTCGGCGGCATCAGCGCCGTGTTCGTGGTCGGCGTGGTCGCGGTCGCGCTGCTCGGCGGCGTCGTGCCCGCGGCGTTCTCCGCGCTCCTGTCGGGCCTGCTGCTGAACTGGTTCTTCGCCCCGCCCCGCTACAGCCTGACCATCGCCGAGCCGAACAGCTTCCTCACCGTGGTGGTGCTGCTCATCGTCGCCGTCGCGGTCGCGGCGCTGGTCGACTTGGCGGCGAAGCGAACCGGACAGGCGCGCAAGGCTTCCCGGCAGGCCGAGCTGCTGACCACGTTCTCCGGCGCGATCCTGCACGGCGCGGATCTGCCCCGGCTGCTCGAACAGATCAGGGAGGTCTTCGCGCAGCGCGGGGTCGCCCTGGTGGCGGGTGACCAGGTGCTCGCCGAGGTCGGGACCGACCCGCCACGGCGACTGCCGGACGCCGACACCGTGGTCGAGGCGGCCGATGCCGGGCACCGGCTGCTGCTCGCGGGGCGTCCGCTCGCGGCCGCCGACCGTCCGGTGCTGAACGCGGTGACCAATCAGGCGGTGGCGCTGGTGCGGCAGGCGCGGCTGGTCGAGGAAGCCGGCGCCGCCGCCGCCCTGCTGGAGGCCGATCGTCTGCGGCGGGCGCTGCTCTCGGCGGTCAGCCACGATCTGCGCACCCCACTGGCCGGGGCCAAGGCGGCGGTTTCCAGCCTGCGCAGCGATGACATCGAGTTCTCCCCGGAGGACACCACCGAGCTGCTCGAGACGATCGAGGAATCGGTGGATCAGCTCACCGCGCTGGTCGGCAACCTGCTCGATTCCTCCCGGCTCGCGGTCGGCGTGGTCACACCGCAGGTGCGACGGGTCTATCTGGACGAGGCGGTGCACCGCGCGCTGCTCAGCGTCGGGATGGGCGCGCGCGGACTGCGGCGCGCGGCGATGGACCGGGTCCGCGTCGAGGTCGGCGACATCTCGGTGCGCGCCGACAGCGGCCTGTTGGAAAGGGTGCTGGCCAACCTGATCGACAACGCGCTGCGGCACGCGCCACGCGCGGGCACGGTCCGGGTCACCGCGGAACGGACCGGCGAGCGGGTCTCGATCGCTGTGGTGGACACCGGCCCCGGCGTGCCGCACGGCACGGAGGAGCAACTGTTCGAACCGTTCCAGCGTCTCGGCGACCGGGACAACACCAGCGGAGTGGGGCTCGGGCTGTCGGTGGTGCGCGGATTCGTCGACGCGATGGGCGGCGCCGTGCACGCGGAGCCGACCCCCGGGGGAGGATTGACCATGCTGGTCGAGCTGCCCGGCGGGGAGCCGCTGGACGCGGGCGGCGACGTCGCCCACGAGACGACGAGCGCAGGTGAGTGAGGTGTCCGTGACGACGCAGGAGGCGGCGGTGGTGACGAAGACGCCCGAGGCGGTGGCGACGAAGGTGCTCGTGGTCGACGACGAACCGCAGATCGTGCGCGCCCTGCGGATCAATCTGGCGGTCCGCGGCTACGAGGTGATCACCGCCGCGACCGGCGGCGCGGGCCTGCGCGCGGCCGCCGACCGGCATCCGGACGTGGTGATCCTCGACCTCGGCCTGCCCGACATGGATGGCATCGAGGTGCTCGGCGGGCTGCGCGGCTGGACCTCGGCTCCGGTGATCGTGCTGTCGGCGCGGACCGATTCCGCCGACAAAGTCGAAGCGTTGGACGCGGGCGCCGACGACTACGTCACCAAGCCGTTCGGCATGGACGAGCTACTGGCGCGGCTGCGCGCCGCGGTCCGCCGCGGCGCCACCGATCCCGATGCCTCCGCGCCCGTGGTGACGACCGAATCGTTCACCGTCGATCTGGCCGCCAAGAAGGTCACCAAAGGCGGCGAGACCGTGCACCTGACCCCCACCGAGTGGGGCATGCTCGAGATGCTGGTGCGCAATCGCGGCAAGCTGGTCGGGCGGCGCGAGCTGCTGCGCGAAGTCTGGGGCCCTTCCTACGCCACCGAGACGCACTACCTGCGGGTATACCTGGCGCAATTGCGCCGCAAGCTGGAGGACGATCCGTCGCGGCCCAAGCACCTGCTCACCGAAGCGGGGATGGGTTACCGGTTCCAGGAGTAGTAATCCCGGCCACGGACGGCCCGGCGGTCGGAATGGCGCGGCGGGGCACGGTGTTGCCAGCCGCGCGAGCTGATTGCGACGACAATGGCAGGATCGAACCCATGGCTGAACAGACCGTTACCACCGCAGGCGCGGCGCCGATCGCGTCCGAACCCACCACGCTGTGGGTCGAGCGCACCGGGACCAGGGCCTATACCGGCCGCAGTTCTCGCGGCGCCGAGGTGCTGATCGGTTCGCAGGGCGTCCCCGGTGTGTTCACCCCCGGCGAGCTGCTGAAGATCGCGCTCGCCGCGTGCTCGGGCCTGAGCGCGGACTTCCCGCTGTCGCGCAAGCTCGGTGACAACTTCGACGCGACCATCCGCGTCTCGGGCGACGCCGACCGGGAGAACGAGGTCTATCCGCAGCTGGACGAGGTGTTCGAACTCGACCTCAGCGAACTCGACGACGCGGCCAGGGAACGGTTGCTGGTCACCGTGCAGCGTGCGATCGACAAGGTCTGCACGGTGGGGCGGACGCTGAAGGCGGGATCGAAAGTGACGCTGTCGTTCGACATCGAGGCCTGATGGCCGAGGCCGTTCGGTTGAGCGCCTGGGTGCACGGTCTGGTCCAGGGCGTGGGTTTTCGCTGGTGGACCCGGTCGCGGGCGTTGGAACTCGGGCTGGTCGGGCACGCGACCAACGCCAGGGACGGCCGGGTGCACGTGATCGCGGAGGGGCCGCGATCGGCGTGCGAGCGGTTGCTCGCACGCCTGCGTTCCGGGGATACACCTGGTCAGGTGAGGTTGGTTGTGGAAAGCTGGGAGCCCGCGCGGGGTGATTTGACCGGTTTCGAGGAGCGGTAGTGGTGGTTCGGGCGACGAGGGGGGCACAGCGGTGAGCACACGTGATCCGGGCGACGACGAGCGCCGGGGCGAGCCCGAGCGGCCGTCCGGCCCGCGAACCCCGGCCGATGACGAGCAGGCATCCGCCCCGGTCCCGCCCGGGCCCGGCGACGAACAGGACTGGTCGACGCCCGTCTCCGCTGGAACGGACCGGTCTACGCCCGCTTCCGCGCCGAGTGGTCCCGCCGAGCAGCCCGAGATCGACTGGTCGACGCCCACTTCCGCGTCGCCCGGCAACGCGGGCGCCGGGCAACCTCCCGACGCGTCCGCGCCGCGCCCCGGCAGCATCCAGCGCCAGCAACCCGGCGTCACCCAACCCCGCCCGCAGACGGTGGCCGAGGCACGGGCACGAGACAAGGCGCGCAGGCGGGCCGAAGAGGCGCAGCGCGCCGCCGCCGCGGCCGAGGAGGCCAAGAAGCGCACCCGCAAGCGCGTCATGATCGGCGGTGTCGCCATCGTCGGCGTCGCAGCCTTGGTCGGCGGCGGCTATCTGGCCTACCGTGCCCTGACCGCGCCGGACCGGGTCACGGCTCAGTGCGTGAAGGTCGAGAACGGTCAAGAGATCGTGGTCGACGATTCCTACTGCGGCGACGGCCGTCCCGGGTTCGTCAACGACGGCGGAGTCAATCCGGGTCTGATCATCCTCGGTGGCGGCCCGCAGTACCGCTACTACTACGGCGGCACCGGCACGGTCGGCAGACCGCCGACCGGCGGCACCACGATCAAGCCGAAGAACGCCGAGATCAAGACAAAGAGCGGCACCACCATCCAGCGCGGCGGTCTGGGCAGCAAGAGCACCGGCGGAGGGTCGTAGATGCGGCGCGTACGGGATACGCCACGGCCGGGCTGGCAGCAGACCATCGAAAGCCAGGGCCTGGTCTACGGTTCCCCGGGGCGGGACGCGAGCGGTCAACCCCGGCCGTACTGGGACGAGTCGGTGCACTACGAGTTCGAGATGCCGGAGATCCTCGCGCTGGAGGCCGACGTCGAACTGCTGCACTCGATGTGCCTGAACGCGGTGGAGCACATCGTGCTCACCGAGCGGTTCGCCGATTTCGGCCTGCCCGAGTGGTGCTGGGGCCCGATCGCCGAATCCTGGCGGCGCTCCGACCCACACGTGTACGGGCGCTTCGACCTGCGCTACGACGCGCGACGCCCGGCGAAGCTGCTGGAGTACAACGCGGACACGCCGACCTCCTTGCTGGAAGCGGCGATCGTGCAGTGGCACTGGCTGACCGACCGCTACCCGGGCGGCGACCAGTGGAACTCGTTGCACGAGAAGCTCGTCGAGCGCTGGGGCGAGCTGCGCGATGTGCTGCCCGGTTCGCAACTGCACTTCACCTGGTCCGGCGCCGACGCCACCGGCGAGGACAACGTCACCACCGCCTACCTGCAGGAGACCGCGGCCGAGGCCGGATTCGACACGATCGCGCTGCCCATCGAGGAGGTCGGATTCGACTCGGAGCTCGAGCGGTTCGTCGACCTGGCGGAGGCACCGATCGAAGCCGTCTTCAAGCTCTATCCGTGGGAGTGGGTGCTCGACGACGATTTCGGCAAGCGGGTCGTGGACAGCCTGCCGGAAACCATGTGGATCGAACCGCTGTGGAAAGCTCTGCTGAGCAACAAGGCGATCCTGGCGGTGCTGTGGGAGATGTACCCGGGCCACCCGAATCTGTTGCCCGCCTACCTCGACCAGCCCAACGAGCTCACCGAGTACATCCGCAAACCGAAGCTGGGCCGCGAAGGCGCCAACATGACCATCGTCGGCGCCGGCCTGGAGACCGCGACCGGCGGTGTCTACGGCGAGGAAGGCTATGTGTACCAGTTGCTCGACCCGCTGCCGGAATTCGACGATATGCGCCCGGTGCTGGGCGCGTGGATCGTCGGCGACGCCGCGGCGGGGCTCGGCATCCGCGAGACCGCGGGGCTGATCACCGACGACGGGTCCGCGTTCGTCCCGCACCGCATCCTCCCCGACTGAGCATCGTCACCGACAAGCACCAATCCATCTCGGCGCAGGCCAACCCACTTCGGAAGGATCAAGATGACCGCAGTCGCCCTGGAATCGGGGTACTGGAACTCGCTGGGCGAGGGTGTGGGAGCCATCGTCCTCTACGCCCTCGTCGGCTTGGTGCTCATGCTCGTCGGCTTCTACGCCATCGACCTGACCACCCCGGGCAAGCTGCGCAAGCTGGTGGTGGCGGGCAAACCGAACGCCATCATCGTCACCGCCGCAGGCATGATCAGCATGGCGTTCATCGTGGTACTCGCCATCCTGGCCGTGGGCAGCGGCGGCAAGCTCTCCGAAGGCCTGATCGCCGCGTTGGTATTCGGCCTGGTCGGCATTGTCGCCCAGGTCATCTCGGTGCGCGTCATCGAGCGGGCGATCGGCATCGATATCGGCGCCGCGCTGCACGCCGAGACCTACACCACCGAGGTGCTCGTGGTGGCGGCCGCGCATTTCGCGCTCGGGCTGGTCGTCGCCTTCGCGATTCTGTAGCCCGCACGCCGTCGGCGGTCCTGGGGCGGGATGCCGGTACCCGCCCGAGGACGGCTGTGCGGGCTGCGAACCGCTCCGTCAGTGCGTGTCTCGGTGGTCGAGACAATAGGCCGCCGCAGCCAGGTACTGGCGGCATTCCGGACCGTGACCGGCGTGCACGCTGCGGATGAAAAGGGCGCGATCCAAGTCGAGATCCGTCGAGGGCTCCGCGGCACAGTCCCGATACTGTGTCCGCCACAGGTCCTGCATATCCAGCGATGTCTGCATCGTGCACCACCTTCCGTGCTGCGTATCAGTGCGAGAAGGCTTGCCAATATCCCTACGCCGGAGGCATACCCGCTCGCGCCCCTCGGCAACCGGTGTGCGTCACCGGGTCACCAATCGCCAGTCGTCGGGCAGGCGCGCCGCGGTGATCTGCGCGCCCTCGGCCTCCAGGTCGACGGTGGTCGCACCGAGCCGCAGAGCGCGCAGCGAGACCCTACCCCACCGCGCGGGCAGCTGCGGCCGGACGGTGAGCGTCCGGGTCGGCGCGTCGGGGTCGAGGCCGAAGAACGCGCGCACCAGCAACAGCGGCGCCGCGCTCGCCCACGCCTGCGGCGAGCAGGACGTCGGATACGGCACGGGAGAGGCGAAACGCGACCGGGGAAAGCCGCAGAACAACTCCGGCAGGCGCCCGTCGAACATCGCCGCCGCGTCCAGCAGGCCGGTGGCCAGCTGTGTCGCCAGCTCCACCGCACCGGGCAGGTGCCGGTAGCGCAGCAGCCCCGCCACCGCGATCGCCGTGTCGTGCGGCCAGACCGAGCCGCAGTGATAGCTCATCGGGTTGTAGGCGCCCATGTTCGAGGCCAGGGTGCGCAACCCGAACCCGGAGTCCATCTCCGGGCTCGCCATGCGCGCCACCAGTTCGGCGGCGTGCTCGTCCGTGGCGATGCCCGACCAGAGGCAGTGCGCGACATTGCTGGTCAGCGAGTCGACCTGGCGTTTGCCGCCGTCCAGCGCCACGGCATACCAGCCGCGGTCGGGCAGCCAGAACTGCTCGGCGAATTTGACCCGCAGCTCCGCCGCGCGTTCGCGCAGCCGTCCGGCCATCCGCGGGTCGTCGAAAGCGTCCGCCAGTTCGGCCCTGGCCAGCATCGCGGCGTGCACGTAACCCTGCACCTCGCACAGCGCGATCGGGGCCTCGGCGATATGGCCGGTGGCGTCGTTGATTCCGTCGAAGCTGTCCTTCCAGCCCTGATTGATCAGGCCGCGGTCGGTGGCGCGACGGTACTCGACGAATCCGTCGCCGTCCCGGTCGCCGTAGTCGGTGATCCAGTGCAGCGCTGCATCGGCGGCGGGCAGCAGTTGCCGGATCGCCTCGGTGTCCGCGCCCCAGCGATGGCATTCCGCCAGCAGCATCACGAACAGCGGTGTGGCGTCGGCTGTTCCGTAGTAGATGTTGCCGCCGAACACCTGCCCGCCCGCCGGGCCGCGGCGCATCTCGTGCATGATGCGTCCCGGCTCCTCCTCGGTGAGCGGATTCACGTCCTGCCCTTGCAGTTCCGCCAGCTGCTGCAGCGTGCCCAGCGCCAGGTCGACCTCCAGCGGCAGCGCCATCCACGCGGTGAGCAGGCTGTCGCGGCCGAACAGGGTCATGAACCACGGCGCGCCCGCGGCGACGAACGGCCGGGCGTCGCCGGATTCGTCGTGCATCTGCAGGGCGCCCAGGTCGCTTTCGGTGCGTCGCAGTACCCGGGTGAGCGCCGGATCGGACGCGGCGATGTCGGTGGCGGTGTCGCGCCACGCCTCGATCTTGCGGCCCGGCGCGCTGATCCCGTAGTGCTCACCGGGAGAGATCGCCTGGAATCGCTGATTGCCCACCGTAGGCTGGGCGATGATCTCGGTCTGCCAGGATTCGCCCACCGGCACGATCACCCGCCACACCAGCGAACCCGGCATAACCTCCGGCTCCACGGTCGCCGAGATCGAGATCCCCCGGCTGCGGTCGGCGTGGTCGTGCAGCACCAGTTCGCCGTCGGCGACCGTCACGTCGGCCCGGGCGTGTCCGGCGCGGCCTTCCTTCACCGCGAACAGGTCGACGAAGTCGGCGTCCACGTGCAGCTCCAGCAGCACCGCCGTTGGCTCGCGGCCCATGTTCTCCAACGTGATCAACTCGTGCATGCCGTCGGCGACGATCCGTTCGCGCACCACCAGCAGCGTGCTGTCGGCCAAGCCCGCCTGCGGGGGCCTGCGCAACACGAACCTGGCGGCGAACGCCTCCGGACTCAGCACCGAGAGCGGCTCGGCGGGTTTGCCGTTCACCAGCAGTTCCCAGCGCGACAGCACACGCGCGTCCCGGAAGAACAAGCCGTGCGGCTTGCCCGTCTCGACATCGCCGAGCCGATTGGACAGGCAGAACGTGCCGCCTTCGACCAGGGTGACCGAGCCGCACCCCCCGAACCCGGTCGGCTCACCGGAGTTCAGGGGGGCGGGGCTCAACGGTGCGGAACCGGTCACGCCAATCCGCTCGCCGCGATCCTGACCGGCGCGGCGCCGGACGTGCTGTCGACCGGCGCCGTGGCGGGCGCCGCGGTGTCCAGCGGCGCGGCGCCGAACCGCTTCTTGGAGCGCAACAGCCGGCGATACACCTGCTCGTACCCGAAGCCGAGCGTGTCGGACCCGAACTTGGCCTGCACGTGGGAACGGCAGGCGTACGGGTCGATCGCCCTGACCTCTTCGATGGCCGCAGGCAATTCGGCGGGATCGGAACAGATACGGCCGGTCACGCCGTCGACGATCACCTCGGACACTGCCCCGCCGCGCAGCGCGACCACCGGCGTGCCACAGACCATGGATTCGATCATCACCATGCCGAACGGTTCCTCCCAGCGGATTGGGAACAACAGGCAACGCGCATTCGCAAGCAGCTTACGCTTGGCCGCCGCGTCGGCGAGACCGAACAGGTGATCGTTGTCCGTCAACAGCGGCCGCACCTTCTCCTCGAAGTATGCCTGTTCGGGACGTTCGCTGCACTTACCGGCGAGCACCAGTGGGATGCCCGCGGCGTGCGCGGCCTCCAGCGCCAGGTGCGGCGCCTTGCACTCGTTGAACCGGCCGAGGAACAGCGCGTAGTCGTCCTTCTCGACCCGGAACGGCCAGTCGTCGACGTGCAACGCATTGTGCACGCGTCCGGACCAATTCAGGCCCGGTGCGAGTTCACGCTGACGGTCGCTGATCGCCACGAGTGCCACCTCGTCGCCCAGATCCTGGTAGTAGCGGTAGATGTCGTCCTCCACCGGCCCGTGCACGGTCAGCACCGTAGGCAGGCCCATGCTCTGGAAGACGGACGCGTTGAGCGGGCCCGCGAAGGTGTGGTCGTGCACCAGGTCGACACCCGATGTCGCCACGAGCTTCTCGATGGCGCGCCGCACCCGCAGTGCGTGCACGACCTCCGGGAACGGCTCTCCGAGGCGCTCGGGCAGCGCCCGGTCCCACACCGGTACGAACTTGGCCTTGGTCCCCGGCTCCCCCGCGCCCAACAGTGTGACGTCGTGGCCGCGGGCCACCAATGCGTCGACCAGATCGGCCACAACGGCCTCGACACCGCCGTACGCCTTGGGCGGGACGTCGAAGTACGGCGGCACGACCATCGCGATGCGAAACGGGCCGCTGGCATGATCTGTCGACAAGTAGTCGGACGACGGCATTTCCAGATCGGACGATGCCTGCGCGGAAATCGGCACGGAAAGCGCGCTCATGACCCTCCTTCCAGGGACAACCAAGTAGCACTCGCATTCACCCAGCACTCGGAGTACCGGGCGCCGAACTGAACTAAGTGGCCGCCGCGGCGGGGGTGAAGACCTAGCTGCACCGCCGTCCATGGGGCTTGGTTGGCCTGGTCAGGCTTTCGGCATGATCAGGGGGGCCGAGTGGGAGGTACCTCAGGCGGCGTCGTTCAAACCAAACAGTTCGGGAAAAATCGCGCCGCCCAGCGTTCGTTCAGCTACCGATGGGTAGTCCGGTGGCCCCGCCTTGCCGGCCCGGCCGGACGCGCCGCCTCACCCCTCGATGACGACCCGTGGATCGTGGTCCGCCGCCACGGCATTCCCGCCCGCCACGATGAACGACAGCAGAGCCTCCGCCTCCTCGCGCACCGCCGCCTCGTCGGACGCGGACAGCGGGTGCCATGGCACGATCCGCAGCGTGGCGCCGTCGAGCGACCAGCGGCCGTGCACGAAGCCGTCGACCAGGTACATCGGCACGCCCGCGGAGGCCTCCCACGCGGTGCGCTTGCGGTCTTCCTCGCTGATGATCCTGCGGCGATCCTTGTGGCCGAGCAGCGCGTTGTCGAAGGCGGGCAGAAAACGCACGGGCACGGGCAGATCCGGCTCGGCCAGCGGCGCGTCCGGCAGATCGAACAACACGCGGCGCTGATCGTCGGTGAACACTCGCAGCCGGGTGCGCAGGTCGTCGACGACCTCGGCCAGCCGGGTGATGCCCGCCCACGCCTGCATGTCGGCCACCGTGGCCGGACCGAACGCGGCCAGGTAGCGCAGGATCAGCGTCTCGGGCTGGGCCGCCTCCGCCATGGGCGCGCCCGTCCATTCCTCGGCCAACCCGACCGTGACGTATCGGTTGCGCCACCGCCCCCACGCGCCGGTCTCCGAGCCGTGCGCCAACGGGACCAGCAACTCGACGGTTTCGGCGAGTCGGCGCGTGTGCCGATCCGGGAAACGCCGGGCGAGCAGTTCGCCCAGTTCGCGGCGGCGCAACTGCTGTCCGGCCAGCAGTTCGCGTCCCGCCGTCGCGAGTTCGTCCAGGTCGACACCGACGATCTCGTCGCGGTAGTACGGCGCTTTCAGCGCGGCGGCGACCACCGGCTGCACCGTCGGCCGCAACCAGCGGAAGTCGGCGGCGTCGGCCAGGTGCACAGTCCGGCGGATCATGGTGGAGCGCACCAGGCTGCGATCACGCAGCAGCGCCGCCAGGTCGTCGTGCCGGAACCCCGCCAGGCGCGCCCACAGGCCCACATAGGGCCAGTTCGGCTCCTGGCCCTGCACCGCGACCAGATGCCGGACGAGATCGAGCGGGGGCAGCTCCACTCGTTCCACCAGCTTCTGGCGGACCAGCAGCGTCCGATTCAGTTCGCGCAGCGACAGTTCCGTCATGCGTCCATCCTCGCCGAGCCCACCGACATTCCGGCGCTCGCGGCGACGCGGCCCCGCCGTGCCGACGGTCCCGGCAGGTCACTGCTCGGGCAGGCAGCGGTCCGGGTCGGGCAGGTCGGCGCACGGCGCGTTGCCGTGCGCGCGCAGCACCTCTTTCCCGGTCTGATCGGTCAGGAAGTGCAGAAAGCTCGCGGCCAGCGAGTCACCGGGCAATTCGCCGTTGCTGTAGGCGTACTCGACTCCCCAGAAGGGGTAGCTGCGCTGCACGGCGGCGTCACGGCTCGCACCGACGCCGTCGATCACGATGGTCGGCAGACCGGCGTCGATGGCCTCGGAGAACTCCGAATAGCCGATGGCGCCGGGAATCTCGGCGACCGCCTTGCGCATGTCCGCGGTCACCTGGACCTCGCAGTGCGCGAGTGCGGTGATGACCGTGCCCTTCAACGCCGTGCAGCTCACGTGCGGGCGATCCGGCTGTGTTCCGTCGAGCAGCCTGCGCTCGAAGGTGTTGCGCGTACCCGAGCCCGGTATCCGGTTGACCAGCACGACCGGCAGGTCCGGGCCGCCCACCGCACGCCAGTTGCCGATCCTGCCCCCGTACAGATCCCGGACCTGGGCGACGGTGAGCCCGCCGACGCCGACGCCGGGATGCACCATCATGGTGAACAGCGACAATGCGAGCGGACGGTGCACCAGTGCCGGATAACCGTTGCCCTTCGCGCCGTCGGTGATCGCGAGCAACCCCGGATTGCCTTTCCCCTCCTCGGCGAGCCGGTCCAATCCGCGCTCGGTCCCCTCGAAGGCGAAGGCGAAATTGGCGTCGGTGCAACGTTTCCGATACTGCTCGGCGGCTTCCCTGACGACCGGTCCGAACGCCGACGACCCGACCACGGTCAGCTTCCCCGAGGCGCACTCCAGCGGCGTCGGCGACGGCTCCAGCGCGGAAACCACCAGCTGGACGATGATCACCAGTACCAGGAACACGGTGAGCGCGGCCATCATCCCGGAAATACCCGTGTTGCTTCGGGTCTCGATGATCCGGCCGCCCTTGATGCCGCCGCGCAGCACCGGCTGCGGATACTCTCCGTCGCCCTCGGAACGTTGCAGGATGGCCAGGATCTTGTAGTGATCACCCGGTCCGAGCGGCACCTTCGGCAGATCGATCACGCCGACGTGTCCGGTGTCCTCGGGCACCGCGATGCCGGAGTTCGCGTCGAGATTGTCGGCCAAGTCGGGATCGCTGAGTTCGTTCACCGCCATGCCGATCACGCGGCGCTGCGGGAAGCGCAGGTGCAGGCCGACCCGCGCGGCATCCGGAGCTTTGTAGTCATGGGTGTCGATCGTGGTGACGCCGCTGTTCTCGATGCGCACCAGAACGACCGAGATGTCCTTCAGGTCAGGGCTCGCGCCGTCGAGCGAGGGGCGCAACTGCGGAAGCACCCCCGGGAACACCGACTCGATCTCGCCGGTGACCGGCGTGTCCATCTGTATCCGGTAGCCGAGCCGCCTGCGGCCCGCGAAGACGAATTCCCACAGGAACGCGCAGATGGGCACAGCGATACCGATGAGCGCCAGAACGATTTCGAGCGGAAAATCGCCCACCAGTTGATCCCACCCCCAGCAATCCGTGTGGACCCCATTCTCGGCGGCGATCACACTCCGACACAGGGGAAGCCGAACTATTCGGCAACAGTTAACCCTTAGGTCATGCTCCTGCGCGAGTCCAGGCCAGCAGATCCGCCAGCGGCCAGGTGTTGATCACCCGTTCTGCCGCAACACCGTTCGCGAGGGCGCGCTCACACCCGTATCCCTGCCAGTCGAGCTGTCCCGGCGCGTGCGCGTCGGTATCGATCGAGAAGTGACACCCCATCTCGGCGGCCAGGCGCAGCAATCGCGAAGGGGGATCGAGTCTTTCGGGCCTGCTGTTGATCTCCACGGCGGTGCCGTAGACGCGGCACGCCTCGAACACCACCTCGGCGTCGAACGTCGACTCCGGCCTGGTGCCGCGTCCGCCCGCGACCAGGCGGCCGGTGCAGTGACCGAGCACGTCGACGTTGGGATCGGCGACCGCGTGCACCATGCGCTTGGTCATGGTCGCGCTGTCGTCGCGCAGATGCGAATGCACGCTGGCCACGACGATGTCCAGCCGGGCGAGCAGATCCGCCCGCTGGTCGAGGGAGCCGTCGTCGAGGATGTCCACCTCGATACCGGTGAGCACCCGGAACGGCGCCATCCGGTCGTTGAGTTCGGCCACCACGTCCAGCTGCTTGCGCAACCGGTCGGCGGACAGGCCGTTGGCCACGGTCAGGCGCGGCGAATGGTCGGTGAGGGCACAGTATTCGTGCCCCAGCGCGGCCGCGACCCGCATCATCTCCTCGATCGGGCTGCCGCCGTCGGACCAGTTCGAGTGGGTGTGCAGATCACCGCGCAGTCGTTCCCGCAACGGCTTGCCCGGCGCCCCGATGGGCTGCGCGGCAGCGCGCAACTCGGTCAGGTACCGCGGCACCTCGCCCGCGGAGGACTGCTCGATGATCGCCGCGGTCTTGGGCCCGATACCCGCGAGTTCGGTCCAGGTGCCCGCTTTCCGCCGCGCCTCGCGCTCCTCGGCGGACAGACCCGCGACGACGTCGGCCGCGCGCCGGTACGCCTTGACCCGGTGGGTTTCCGCTCGGGAGCGCTCCAACCAGAAGCCGATCTCGCGCAGCGCCGCCTCCGGACCGAGCTCCGTGGCGCGGTCCGGCATCCCGGTCGGCTCCTGGTCGGGCACCGCGCTATCGCACCCGGCTGTATTTCACGAAGGCCACGCCGTCTTCGAACACCGTGCTGGTGATCACCCGGAACTTGGCGGGTTCCGGCAGCCGCGACCCGGTACCGAACAGCGCGCGGCCGCTGCCGAGCACGAGCGGGTAGAGCTTGAGGAAGATCTGGTCGATTTCCGGCAGCAGCACCTGCGCCAGCTCACCGCCGCCGCACAGCCAGATGCCCAGCCCGTTCTCCCGCTTGAGTTCCTTGACCTTCTCGATCGGGTTCTCGGCGATCAGCTCCACGGCCGGATCGGGGCTTTCGGGCAGCGTGGTCGAGACCACGAACTGCCGCAGGTGCGCGTAGGGGCTGGAGGTGCCGGTGCGGACGCCGAAGTCGTGGGTCTTGCGTCCCATCAGCACCGTGTCGAAGTAGCGATTGCGTTCCTCCACGCCGAGCGCCTCGCGCACCTTGGCGGGCAGCGTCTCGGGGTACTGCGCATTGATCGACGGACCGTGATCGCCGCCGACGGGGAAGAAATCGACCGAGCCCTCTTCGGTGGCGATGAATCCATCGATGGTCGACGCGACGTAATAGGTGAGCTTGCGCATGCTTCCTTCCTCACGGTCGGGTGACATTCCGAACCGCCCTGAGGAAACGGTAGCTCGCGCGCGCTAGCGACGGCGAGGCTTCGGCTGGCAGCGCGGGCAGGAGTAGGACGAGCGGTTCATGAACCGCTCCCGGATGATCGGCGCACCACACCGGCGACACGGCTCGTGCTCCCGACCGTATACGGCGAGGGCCCGTTCGAAGTAGCCCGACTGGCCGTTGACGTTCACATATAGCGCGTCGAAGGATGTGCCGCCCGCGGCGAGCGCTTCGCCCATCACGGCGCTCACCTCGGCGAGCAACCCGCGCACGGCAGGTCTGGACAGTCCGGACGCGAGGCGGCCACCGTGGATCCGGGCGCGCCACAGAGCCTCGTCGGCATAGATGTTGCCGATCCCCGACACCACGGCCTGGTCGAGCAGGACGCGCTTGATCTCGCTCTGCTTGCCCCGGATGACCGAGACCACGGATTCGACGTCGAAACGCGGATCCAGCGGGTCCCTGGCGATGTGCGCGACCGGCTCCGGCACCAGGGTGCCGTCCACCTCGACCAGCGGCGCCAGCGCCCAGCCGCCGAAGGTGCGCTGGTCGACGAACCGCAGCTGAGTGCCGTCGCCGAAGGTGGCGCGGATGTGCGCGTGCTTCTCCACCGGCGCGTCGGCGGGCTGGACCAGCATCTGACCGCTCATGCCCAGATGCACCACCAGGGCCGCTTCCGGGTCGTCGAAGGTCAGCCAGAGGAATTTGCCACGCCGCTGGGCCGACTCGACCGTCAGACCGGTCAACCGCGCGGCGAGATCGGCGGCGCCTTCGAGATGGCGGCGCACCGAGCGGGGATGGGTGATCGCCACCGATTCGACGACACGGCCCACCACGTGCTCGGCGAGCCCGCGCCGCACGACCTCGACCTCGGGTAGTTCGGGCACGTCAGGTTTCGGCGGTCAGCGCCTCGTAGGCGGCCCCCGCGGCCTTCTGCTCCGCTTCCTTCTTGGACCGGCCGACGCCCTGCCCGTAGGCCCGGCCGCCGATCACCGTGGTGGCGGTGAATTCCTTGTCGTGGTCCGGCCCGGTCGAGGTGATCTCGTAACTGGGCACGCCGAGACCACGCTCGGCGGTGAGTTCCTGCAGGCTGGTCTTCCAGTCCAGGCCGGCGCCCATCCGCGGGCCGCGCTCGAGCAGCTCGGCGAACAGCCGCAACACCACCGAGCGCGCCACCTCGATGCCGTGCTGTAGATGCACGGCGCCGAGCAACGACTCCATGCCGTCGGCGAGGATGCTCTCCTTGTCCCGGCCGCCGGTGAGTTCCTCACCTTTGCCGAGCAGCAGGTGTACACCGAGGCCGCCCTCGCCGAGCCCACGGGCTACCTCCGCGAGGGCGCGCATGTTCACCACGCTCGCGCGCAGCTTGGCCAGCTCACCCTCGCTCTTCGAGGGATGCTCGTGATACAGCCGCTCGGTGATGCTCAGCCCGAGCACGGAGTCGCCGAGGAACTCGAGACGCTCGTTCGTCGGCAAGCCGCCGTTCTCGTACGCATACGACCGATGGGTCAGCGCGAGACGCAGCAGATCCGGTTGCAGGTCGACGCCCAAGGCTGCGAGCAGGCTCGCGTGTGCACCGGACGAGTCGGGTTCGTCGGTCACGTCGTTACGACAGGTCGAACGATCAGACCGCGGCGGTGACCTGGCGGCCCTTGTAGGTGCCGCAGGAGGGGCAGGCGATGTGCGGCAGGGTCTTCTCGCCGCAGGCGCGGTTCGGGCAGGTGATCAGGGCAGGCGCGACAGCCTTCCACTGGCTGCGCCGCGACCTGGTGTTGGAACGGGACATCCGGCGCTTGGGAACGGCCACGACTACTTCTCCTCTGTCCTAATTGCTTTGCCGGTTCGGCTGATCGGTCTTGCTCAGTGGTCTCGGTCGGCCGCACCCTCGTCGGGGCTGCCTGCGCCGGGCGATCCGGAGGCGAATTTAGCCAGTCCGGCCCAGCGAGGGTCAAGTATCTCATGCCGATGGTCGGATCCCGCAATCGCCATCCGCATGCCGCATTCCGGGCACAATCCCGCGCAATCCGGCGTGCACAGCGGCTGCAGCGGCAGCTCGAGGCCGACCGCGTCGATCACCACGGGCTCCAGGTCGATGAGGTCGTCGACCATGCGGTAGACCTCGTCGTCCTCGGTGGTCTGCTCGGTCGTGCTGTCCGGGTAGGCGAACAGCTCGGTCACCCGCAGCGCGACCTCGCTGGTGAACGACTCCAGGCAGCGCGAGCACTCCCCCTCGATCGGCGCGGACACCGTTCCGGTGACCAGCACACCCTCCGACACCGCCTGCAATTGCAGGTCGAGCTCCACCTGCGCGCCCACGGGAACGGCGATCAGATCCAGGCCGATCCGCTCCTCGGTGGTGACGGTGCGGCGCAGTTCGCGCATGGTCCCCGCCCTGCGGCCGAGGCTGCGGACGTCCAGCACGAAACCCGCGTCCGGCGACCGGTGCTTGGCCGAACGGGGACGCGACGTGGAACCGGAACCGGCGGACATCACGAACTCACTCACGATCGAGGGGATACGGGCAACCACTCAACAATAAGCGATCATGCGGTGCGCACCCAAACGCGCCCGACCGCCCTCGGCGCCGCTACCTGCGGAATTCGGAGGCGTAGTCGGGTGCGCCCGCTCCGCTGCGGAGCTGATGACGCCCCCGACCGACTGTGCGCAGCGTGCTGGCCAGCGTCTCCTCGAAATCGGCCAGCCGGGAGTCGACGTAGTGGTCGCATTCCTCGCGCAGCCGATCCGATTCGGCGTGCGCGGCATCGATCACCCTGGCCGATTCGGCATGGGCGGCGCGCACCACCTCGGTCTGGGTGACCAGCCGCTCCTGCTCGGCGAGGCCTTCGGCGACGGAGCGGTCGTAGGCCGCCTTGCCCGCCTCGATCATCCGCTCCGACTCCACCCGCGCCCGGCCGGTCACCGCCTCGTATTCGGCGTTGCCGTCGGCCACCACGCGATCGGCCTCCTCCTGCGCGGAGGCGACCAGGTGATCGGCGTGCGCACTGGCCTCGGCCACCATCCGGTCGGCGTGCGCCTTGGCGTCGGCCAGGATGCGATCGGCTTCCTCGCGCGCCGCGCCGATGGTGCGCTCGGCCTGTTCGTTCGCGCCGGTCACGGCGGTCTCGGCGGCGTTCCTGGCGTCGGAGACGATCTTGTCCCGGTGGTCGAGCACGTCTTGCGCGTCATCGAGTTCGCCCGGCAACGCGTCTCGCACGTCGTCGAGTAGTTCGAGCACGTCGCCACGCGGCACGATGCAGCTGCGGGTCGGCGGGATGCCGCGGGCCTCTTCGACAATGGCGACCAGTTCGTCGAGCGCTTCGAATACGCGATACATGCTCACTACCCTCCTGCGGACTCACGGCGAAACTCTCCGCCGAAGCCCAGTGTGCCCCTCGTCACCGCTCGTGCCGAGTCACTTTCCGGTGTGTCGTGCGGGTGTCTTGCACGCCACAGAAATCAAGTGGAGACCTCCTCTCCGCTTCGTGTTACATTCTTTCGGAGGGTCCATCACCCGCAGAGGGCTTGCGTTCGATCGGAAAGACGATGACTGTTCTGGAACTACCGCGACCGGCGGGAGTGAGCGCCACCAGCTTCTTCGTACCGTGGGTGAGCCCGTATCCGGTACTGCCGAAGGCACCGGACGCGGCCAGGATCGGACAGCTCACCCGGTATCTGCGCGGCGATCGCGCCTTCGCGCAGCTGATCCGTTTCGCGCTGGTCGGCGGATCCAGCAATATCGCCTACGTCCTGCTGTTCTTCGCCATGCACGGCGTCGGGCCGCTGATCGCCAACGTCGTCGGCTCCGTCGTGAGCACCGTGATCGCCAACGAGCTGCACCGCCGGCTCACCTTCCACGCCGCGGGGCGGGTCGGCTGGTTCACCGCACAGTGGGAAGGCGGCGGGCTCGCGCTGGTCGGGCTCGCCATCACGACCGCGGCGCTGGCCACGCTCGGCCTGTGGGCGCCCGGGCTCGGGGACACCGCCCAGGCCGCCGCGATCCTGGCGATCACCGCCGCGGTCGGCGGCATGCGCTTCCTGGCCCTCCGCGGCCTGGTGTTCTGAGCCGCTTCTCCGGGTATTCAGGCCATACCAGTGGGGTGGGACTTGATTTGAGGTCAGGTCTTGCGTTGGCGGGCGCTGGAGTTCTGGTCGTTCCCGGTGAGTTACCCATGTTCTCGCGAGATCAGTGGTTGCGGGCCGCGGCGTTCCGGTGAGTTACCCGCGTTCTCGCGTGATCGGTGGCTGCGGGGCGCCGGCTCGGTTTCGGATCTCCGCGGCGTTTCGCTGGAGCCGACCGGGGGCGAACAACCCGGTCAGTGTCCAGGATAGGTTTCGCGGCTCTGCCGAGTATGGGCTCGCACCGCGGGGCATCGGTGATCTCGCGGACGGCCGGATGCAATCGGCGGACCGCTTTCGCATGGGCCGGGCCGTCAGCTGTTGCGCTCGGCCAGGCGGTTCAGGAGGCGCTTGTGCACCGACGGGGGCAGCATGTCGCTGACGTCGCCGCCATACGCGGCGACCTCCTTGACCAGGGAGCTGGACAAGAAGCTGAAGGACGGGTTGGTGGCGATGAAGAAGGTGTCCACGCCGGAGAGCTTCTTGTTCATCTGCGCCATCTGCAGTTCGTAGCCGAAGTCGCCCGCATCGCGCAGGCCCTTCACGATCGCGGTGATGCCCTGCTCCCGCGCGAAGTCCACAGTCAGGCCCTGCCACGAGTCCACCCGGACGTTACCCAGGTGGGCGGTCGACTCGCGCAGCATCTCGATGCGCTCCTCGACAGTGAACATGCCCTGCTTCTTCGGATTGATCATGACGGTGATGACGACCTCGTCGAACTGGGCCGCCGCCCGGGTGAAGACGTCGAGGTGTCCGTAGGTCACAGGGTCGAACGATCCGGGGCACAGTGCTCCTGCCATGAGCCGACGCTAGCAGGGCGCCGGTGGCCCGGCACCAGTGGCCGACCCGCGCCTACTCGTCCGGCTCGAACTCCGCGAGATCGATGCGTGTTTCGCCGTACCGGCGCGACTTGGCCGGGACGAAGCCTGCGGGCCAGGCGATTTCGGGCGAGCGCGCCGAGCGCTCCAGCACGATCACCGCTCCGGGACGCAGCCACGCGTGCTCGGTCAGCGCGCGCAGGTCGTCCAGCACTGCGGCGTTGTCCACCGCGTAGGGCGGGTCCGAGAAGACCACGTCGAAGCGACCCGCCCCGCCCAGGCGCAGCACGCCGGCCACTGTCGCGATCCGCAATTCCGCGCCGGGCAGCCCGAGGTCGGCGATGTTGCCGCGCACCACCGCCGCCGCCTTGCGGTCGGACTCGACGAGCAGCGCGTGCTCGGCGCCACGCGAGAGCGCCTCCAGCCCGAGCGCGCCGGAACCCGCGTACAGGTCCAGGACGCGGGCGCCCGCGAAGTCCAGCCGGGCGTCCAACGCGCTGAACAACGCCTCCCGTACCCGGTCGGAGGTCGGCCGGGTGCCCGACGGCGGCACCCGAAGGCGCCGCCCGCCCGCCGTTCCGGCGACGATCCGCGTCATCCCGCGGACGACTCCCGCACCGCCAGCTCGATGAGCAGGTCGCCGCCTTCGACCTGCTGCACGGCGCCGATGGCAACGCGACCGACGGTGCCCGCGCGGGGCGCGGTGATCGCGGCTTCCATCTTCATGGCTTCGATGGTGCCGATGGTGTCGCCCGCCGCGACCGAATCGCCTTCGGACACCGCGAGAGTGACGACACCGGCGAACGGCGCGGCGATGTGGCCGGGGTTGGTCTTGTCGGCTTTCTCGGCGGCCGGGATCTCGCTGGCGATGGACCGGTCGCGGACCGAGACCGGCCGCAACTGGCCGTTGAGGATGCACATCACCGTGCGCATGCCGCGCTCGTCGGGTTCGGAGATCGCCTCCAGGCCGATGAGCAGGGTGACGCCCTTCTCCAGCTGCACCCGGTGTTCCTCGCCGCGGCGCAGGCCGTAGAAGAACTGGTTGGCCGACAGTCCCGAGGTGTCGCCGTACTTCTCGCGATGGGCGAGGAATTCGGCGGTCGGGCCGGGGAACAGCAGCCGGTTCAGTGTTGCCCGGCGCTCCTCGGAGCTGCCGGCCAGCCCCTTCTCGTCCGCGGGCGTCAACGGTGTCTCGGGTTTGGCCGCACCGCGTCCGGCCAACGCTTTGCTGCGGAACGGTTCGGGCCAGCCACCGGCGGGGGTGCCCAGTTCGCCGCGCAGGAACCCGATCACCGAGTCCGGGATGTCGTAGCGGCCCGGGTCGGCGGCGAAGTCCTCGACGTCGACGCCGGTACCGACCAGCGCCAACGCCAGATCACCGACGACCTTCGAGGACGGGGTGACCTTCACCAGGCGGCCGAGCAGCCGATCGGCGGCGGCGTACTTCGCCTCGACCTCTTCGAACCGGTCGCCCAGCCCGAGCGCGATCGCCTGCTGGCGCAGGTTCGACAACTGGCCGCCGGGGATCTCGTGGGTGTAGACGCGACCGGTCGGCGCGGGCAGTCCGGACTCGAACGGCGCGTACACCTTCCGCAGCGCTTCCCAGTACGGTTCCAGGTCGCACACGTTCTGCAGGTTCAACCCGGTGTCGTACTCGCTGTGCGCGGCGGCCGCGACGATCGCCGAGAGCGCGGGCTGGCTGGTGGTGCCTGCCATCGCGGCGCTCGCGCCGTCGACCGCGTCCGCACCGGCCTGCCACGCGGCCAGGTAGGTGGCCAGCTGCCCGCCCGGGGTGTCGTGCGTGTGCACGTGCACCGGCAGGTCGAAATTGCTGCGCAACGCGGTGACCAGCGTGGTCGCGGCCGGGGCGCGCAACAGTCCGGCCATGTCCTTGATCGCCAGCACGTGCGCGCCCGCGTCGACGATCTGCTCGGCCAGCTTCAGGTAGTAGTCCAGGGTGTAGAGCGACTCGTCCGGGTTCGACAGATCGCCGGTGTAGCTGATCGCGACTTCGGCGATCGCGGTGCCGGTCTCGCGGACCGCGTCGATCGCCGGACGCATCTGATCGACGTTGTTGAGCGCGTCGAAGATCCGGAAGATGTCGATGCCGGTGGCGGTCGCCTCGGAGACGAACGCGCGGGTCACCGCCTCCGGATACGGGGTGTAGCCGACGGTGTTGCGGCCGCGCAGCAGCATCTGCAAACAGATGTTCGGGACAGCTTCCCGCAACGCGGCCAACCGCTCCCACGGGTCCTCGTACAGGAACCGCAAGCCCACGTCGTAGGTCGCTCCGCCCCACGCCTCGATCGACAGCAGCTCCGGCGTCAACCGCGCCACATGCCCCGCCACTCCGAGCAGGCCGTTGGTGCGCACCCGGGTGGCCAGCAGCGACTGGTGCGCGTCACGGAACGTGGTGTCGGTGACACCGACCGCCTTCTGCTCACGCAGAGCCCGCGCGAAACCTTCCGGTCCCAGCCGCAGCAGCCGCTGGCGAGAGCCGTCCGGCGGCGGCACGCTCAGATCGATCGCGGGCAGTTTGTCGTGCGGGTACACCGTGGTCGGCCGCTCACCGTGCGGCTTGTTCACGGTGACGTCCGCCAGGTAGTCGAGGATCTTGGTGCCGCGGTCGGCGGATCGGCGCAGGGTCAGCAGCTGCGGGCGCTCGTCGATGAACGAGGTGGTCACCCGGCCCGCCTGGAAGTCGGGGTCGTCCAGCACGGCGAGCAGGAACGGAATGTTCGTGGCCACACCGCGGATGCGGAACTCCGCCAGCGCCCGGCTCGCCCGCGCCACCGCCGCGCCGAAGTCGCGACCACGGCAGGTGAGCTTGACCAGCATCGAGTCGAAATAGGCGCCGATCTCCGCGCCCAGGTTCGCGCCGCCGTCCAGGCGGATGCCCGCGCCGCCCGGTGTGCGGTAGGCGGTGATGCGCCCGGTGTCGGGACGGAACCCGTTGGCCGGGTCCTCGGTGGTGATCCGGCACTGCAGGGCGGCACCACGGATGGTCACCGCGTCCTGGCTCAGGCCCAATTGCTCGAGGGTCTCTCCCGCGGCGATCCGCAGCTGCGACTGCACCAGGTCGACGTCGGTGATCTCCTCGGTCACCGTGTGCTCCACCTGGATGCGCGGGTTCATCTCGATGAACACGTGGTTGCCGCGCTCGTCCAGCAGGAACTCCACGGTGCCCGCGCACGAGTAACCGATCTGCCGGGCGAACGCGACCGCGTCGGCGCAGATCCGTTCCCGCAGCCCGGGATCCAGGTTCGGCGCGGGCGCCAGCTCGATCACCTTCTGATGCCGCCGCTGCACCGAGCAGTCCCGCTCGAACAGGTGCATCACATTGCCGTGCTGATCGGCCAGGATCTGCACCTCGATGTGGCGTGGGTTCACCACCGCCTGCTCCAGGAACACCGTCGGGTCACCGAACGCCGACTCCGCCTCCCGCGAGGCCGCCTCGATCGACTCGCGCAGCTGCTCGGGCGCCGCGACCCGGCGCATACCGCGCCCGCCGCCGCCCGCGACCGCCTTGACGAAGATCGGGTATTCCAGCTGCTGCGACGCGGCCACCAGCTCGTCCACGTCCGACGACGGCGCGCTCGAGCGCAGCACCGGCAGTCCGGCGGCTTTGGCCGCCTCGATGGCGCGCGCTTTGTTACCGGCCAGTTCGAGCACTTCGGCCGACGGGCCGATGAAGGTGATGCCCTCGCGGGCGCACGCCGCCGCCAGATCCGGGTTCTCCGACAAGAACCCGTACCCCGGGTAGATCGCGTCGGCTCCGGCCGACTTGGCCGCCTCGATGATCGCCTCGATCGACAGGTAGGCCCGCACCGGATGGCCGGGTTCGCCGATCTGGTACGACTCCGCCGCCTTCAACCGATGAACCGAATTGCGGTCCTCGTAGGGGAACACGGCGACCGTCCCGATGCCGAGTTCGTACGCCGCGCGGAAGGCTCGGATGGCGATCTCGCCACGGTTGGCAACCAAGACTTTCGAGAACATTGACCTAAGGTACCCGGCCGCGTGAACCGCACCGACACGGAATCCCCCTTCGCAAACCTCTTCACAACGCCGACTAGCACCGTTGCGAAGTTGCGTTCACCGGGCCGATACATGGGCGACGCGGCAGCAACCCGTGTGCTGCCCGGAAGCCGGGGCCTGCGCCGGGCCGGTCGCCCGGGCCCGCCACTGCGCGTCCTATGCTGAACGGGCAGCTGGTTCACCGCGGCACGACGAGATGGAGCCCCGACGTCGTGCGACGGAGCCGAGCCCGCCCGTGCGGCGACGTCACGGCGGGCGAGAGGGAACCCGGTGGGAATCCGGGACTGTCCCGCAGCGGTATGCAGGAACGACCGCCGTCACCAGGCACTGGGTCGACCGAGCCGGAAAGCTCCGCGACCTGGGAAGCGACGGCCAGTAGGTCGGCCATGGGGACCAACCCCGGCTCATGCCGGTCCCCCGGGCCGGTGCCCGCGAGTCCGAAGACCTGCCAGCCGTGCCGGGTACGCCGTACCCGGCGGCCACCGCCTCGTGGATTGGGCGTGCGGATCACCGGATGACGTGTCGGGCTCCTCGGCCGGGAATACCCCCGGCATGTCAAAAGGTTCTCCGCTGCCCGTACGGCGATGGCTTTTCATCCTCAGCAATGGAGAAACATCGTGACTGTTGCACAGCAAAAGCCGTTCACCGCAACGGTTCTCGGGCTACCACGAGTGGGGCCCAGGCGCGAGCTCAAGCGGGCCACCGAATCCTACTGGGCAGGCAAGATCGACGCCGACCGGTTGCACGCCGTGGCGCGCGACCTGCGGCACGCCCAGCTCACCGAGTCGCGGGCCGCGGGTCTGGACTCGATCCCGGTCGGCACGTTTTCCTACTACGACCAGATGCTCGACACCGCCGTCCTGCTCGGCGCGCTGCCGCCGCGGGTCGCCGGGATCACGGACCCGCTGGAGCGGTATTTCGCCGCCGCGCGCGGCACCGACACGGTCGAGCCCTTGGAGATGACCAAGTGGTTCGACACCAACTACCACTACCTGGTCCCGGAAATCGGCCCGGACACCGCCTTCTCGCTGCACCCCGAGAAGCTGCTGGCCGAATTGCGGGAGGCACTCGAACTGGGTGTGCCCGCGCGGCCGGTGGTGATCGGCCCGATCACCTTCCTGAAGCTGGCGAAGGCGAGCGGCGGCGCGCCGCTCGCCCGGCTGATCGAGTTGCTGCCGCTGTATCGGGAGCTGCTGCGCAGGCTGGCCGTCGCCGGGGCCGAGTGGGTGCAGATCGACGAGCCCGTGCTGGTCACCGACCTCACGGCGGAGGAGATCGACCTCGTGCAGGTCACCTACGACGAGCTCGCCGACGCCACCGATCGTCCGGCGATCCTCGTCGCGACCTACTTCGGCCAGCCGGGCGCCGCGCTCGCCGCCCTGGCGCGCACCGGCGTGGAGGGAGTCGCCCTCGATTTCACCTCCGGGGCCGACGTCGCCGCGGTGGCGGCCCTGCCCGCGCTGGCGGGCAAGCTGGTCGTCGCGGGAGTGGTGGACGGGCGCAATGTGTGGCGCACCGATCTCGACCGCGCCATGGCCGCCCTCGGCACATTGCTGGGATCCGCTGCGCACGTGGCGGTTTCGAGCTCCTGCTCGCTGCTGCACGTGCCCTACACCCTGGCCGTGGAGACGCGATTGGATGAGCGGCTGCGGTCCTGGCTGGCGTTCGGCGCGGAGAAGGTGGCCGAGGTCCGCCTGCTCGCGACCGGGCTGAGCGAGGGCACGGAGGCCATCGAGGCGGACTTGGCCGCGGTGCGCGCGGCACTGGCGTCGCGGAGGTCGGACCCGCGGCTGAACGACGCGCGGGTGCGGGCCAGGCTGGCCGAACTCGGGCCGGACGCCGACCGCCGCGCCCCCGCCGACCAGCGCCGGGAACTGCAACAGGAGCGGCTGCGGTTGCCCGCGCTGCCGACTACGACGATCGGTTCCTACCCACAGACCGCGAGCATCCGGCTGGCGCGAGCGGCGCTGCGCAAGGGCGAGATCGATCAGGCGGAGTACGTGCGCCGGATGCGCGCCGAAATCGCGGACGTCATCGCGCTGCAGGAGGAACTGGGGCTGGACGTGCTGGTGC
Source organism: Nocardia abscessus (assembly GCF_015477775.1). Lineage (GTDB taxonomy): Bacteria > Actinomycetota > Actinomycetes > Mycobacteriales > Mycobacteriaceae > Nocardia > Nocardia abscessus_A. Next base: position 794,720 of record NZ_JADLQO010000002.1, read on the forward strand.
ACGGCGAGCCGGAGCGCAACGACATGGTGCAGTACTTCGCCGAGCAGCTCGACGGGTTCGCGGCGACCGAGCACGGGTGGGTGCAGTCCTACGGGACGCGCTGCGTGCGTCCGCCGATCCTGTTCGGCGACGTGGCGCGGCGGGAGCCGATGACCGTGGAGTGGATCGGCTACGCGCAGTCGCTCACCGACAAGCCGGTGAAAGGCATGCTGACCGGCCCGGTGACCATTCTGGCGTGGTCGTTCGTGCGCGACGATCAGCCGCTGGGCGAGTCCGCCCGCCAGGTGGCGCTGGCGATCCGGGACGAGACCGTCGACTTGGAGTCGGCGGGCGTGCGGATCATCCAGGTCGACGAGCCCGCCCTGCGGGAACTGCTTCCGTTGCGCGCGGCCGATCAGCCCGGATACCTGGAGTGGTCGGTGCGCTCGTTCCGGCTCGCGACCTCCGGGGTGTCGGATGCGACGCAGATCCACACGCACCTGTGCTACTCGGAGTTCGGTGAGGTGATCGATGCGATCGCCGGGCTGGACGCCGACGTCACGTCGATCGAGGCGGCACGCTCGCGGATGGAGGTGCTCGACGACCTCAACGCGGCGGGTTTCGACCTCGGCGTCGGGCCGGGCGTCTACGACATCCACTCGCCTCGGGTTCCCGGTGTGGACGAGATCACCACGTCGCTGCGCGCGGCGCTGAAAGCCGTTCCGGCCGAACGGCTCTGGGTGAATCCGGACTGCGGGCTGAAGACCAGGGGACGCGTCGAGGTGGAGGCATCGCTGCGCAACATGGTCGCCGCGGCGGCGGCCGTGCGGTGACCCAGCCCGCCTGACCGATGCCCGGTGCCCCCTTCGCCCAGCGAGGGGGGCACCGAATCCTGCACGGCCTCAGCCGGATTCCGGCTCCGGCCGGGGCGGCTGCCGCCGCCGCAAGGTGTACCGATCACAGGGCTCTTCCCGCCGCGTCACGGGCAACTCCCGCGCCCGCGCCCGCATCCCCCGCCGCCACGCCGTATGACAACCAGAACAACGCTCCACCGGCCACCCCTCCTCGAACCTCGACTTATGTCTTTCCCCTCTTGCCTACTTCGACGCACCCATGCCGGATTCGGTTCCCCGCGATTCCGGAACTCGTGTGACAGACGATCGCCGAGCCCTCCGCTCTACAGGCCGAAGGCTCGGTTGATGGCGGCCATGTCGAAATAGTCGCGCCAGGCGGTGATGGCGCCGTCGGCGACTTCGAAGAAGCCCATGACGGGGAGCGGGGTCTCGCGGCCGGCGGAGCGCAGGGTGTCGGTGCGCTCGTTCATGACCACGTTGCCGGATGCGATCTGATGGTGGATGTCGAAGTCGATCGCCTCGAAGGTGGTCAGGAAGCCTGCGATGAAGTCACGGATCGCGGTGCGGCCGACGATGGGTTCCATCGGGATGTTGTGGTAAACGGCGTCCTCGGAGAAGTACGCGCTGATTCGATCCGGGTCGGGGTCGGACCAGCTTCGGCACATCGCACGCACGAGCTCGTCGGGATCGGGCATTCGCTTGGCTCACTTCCTGCTGCCGGAGGACGGGGGGCCGGACCTCTCGATTGAACCAAGCAATTGCTCGGTTGGGAAGAGTGGGACCACGGCCTCCCCGGCTCCGTCGGCGGCAGACCCGCCCCGGTCAGCGGCTGACGACCAGCTCCCGCTGCGGGACCCCGGTGTACTCCGACAGCGGCCGGATCAGCGCGTTCGAGGCCACCTGCTCGATGATGTGCGCGGTCCACCCGGTGATCCGGCTCATCACGAAGATCGGCGTGAACATCCCGATGTCGAAACCCATCAGGTAGTAGGCCGGTCCGGCGGGGAAATCCAGATTCGGCTCGATCCCGGTGGCCTCGCCCATCGCGCGTTCCAGCGCGGCGGACACGCGCAGCCAGCGTTCGCCTCCGGTCACCGCCGCCACCTGCGCCAGTTCCGCGCGCATGGTCGGCACCCGGGAATCGCCGTTCTTGTAGACCCGATGCCCGAAGCCCATCACCTTCTGCTTGTCGGCGAGCTTCGCGCGCACCCATTCGCCGGCCATCTCCGGTTCGCCGATCTCCAGCAGCGCGCGCATGACGGCCTCGTTGGCGCCGCCGTGCAGTGGCCCTTTCAGCGCCCCGATCGCGGCCGTGACCGCGCTGTAGATGTCCGACCGCGTGGAGGTGACCACCCGTGCGGCGAAGGTGGAGGCGTTGAAACCGTGCTCCGCGTAGAGGATCAGCGACGTCTCGAACGCCCGGACGATCCGCGGATCGGGCAGCGCGCCGAAGCACATGTTCAGGAAGTTCGCCGCGAAGCCCAGGTGCGGATGCGGCGCGACGGGATCCAGCCCACGCCGCCGCCGCATGTCGGCGGCGATGACGGTCGGCAGCACGGCGGTCAGGCGCAATGCCTTGGCGGGCAGCGCCCGCTGTGCGGTGGCACCGGAAAGGTCCTCCTCCGGGTCCTCGGCCCCCAGATAACTCACCACCGTCCGCACCACGTCCATCGGATGACAGGAGTCGGGCATCTTCTCGATCAGCGAGAGGATCGATCGGTCGATCCGACGCTGGGCGCGCTCGCGCCGGCACAGCAACTCGAGCTGTGCCGCATCGGGTAGCTCGCCGTACCAGAGCAGGTACGCGACCTCCTCGAATCCGCAGTGCCGCGCCAGATCCGGCACGGCGTAGCCGCGATAGGTCAGGGAGTTGGTCTCCGGCACCACCTTCGAGATGGCGGTGGTGTCGACCACCACTCCGGCCAGGCCCTTCTTGATCTCGGTCATGTCGCTCACTCGCTCACGGTGAAGGTGAATATGTCCGCGTCGAACGCGTTGTACTGCTCGTAGCGCAGCAGTTCGTAGAGCCGGGACCGGTGCTGCATGGTCCCGAGCAGGGCGGCCTGCGTCCCGGTGCGGTCGATCTCGCGCAGCCCCTGCTCCACGGCGTACATGGCCAGCCGCAGCGTCGTCACGGGATAGATCACCGCGTTGTAACCGAGTTCTTCGAGCGCCTGTGCGGAGAGCAGCTCGGACTTGCCGAACTCGGTCATGTTCGCCAGCAGCGGGATGCGCAACGCGGCACGGAATTTCGCGAACTCCGCCGCGTCGGCCAGCGCTTCGGTGAAGATCAGGTCCGCGCCCGCGTCCGCGTAGGCTTTGGCCCGGTCGATCGCGGCGGCGAGTCCGTCGGTGCCGCGCGCGTCGGTGCGGGCGCAGATGACGAAATCCGGGTCGCGGCGGGCCGAGACAGCGGCGCGCAGACGCCGCACCATGTCCTCGACCGGCACGACGGCCTTGCCGTCGAGGTGACCGCAGCGCTTCGGATTTACCTGATCCTCGATGTGACAGCCCGCCAGTCCGGCGTCCTCCAGGAGGGTGACGGTGCGCGCGGCGTTCATCGGCTCCCCGAAGCCGGTGTCGGCGTCGACGAGCACCGGAAGGTCGGTGACCCTGGCGATCTGCTGCCCCCGCGCGGCCACCTCGCTGAGCGTGGTCAGGCCGATGTCGGGCAAGGCCAGTTCGGCCGAGAGCACCGCGCCCGAAACGTACACGCCTTCGAACCCGATCTCCTCGATCAGCCGGGCCACCAGCGGATCGAACGCGCCGGGAAACCGCTGGATCCGGCCCGAGGCCAGACCGGCACGCAACGCCGCGCGCTTCTGCTGTGGGGTCGTCGCCGACGACAACAGGCCGGTCACCGCGCCCACCGCCCTACGCTCATCGCATGACCGAAGCCGAACCGCTGCGCTACCGACTGATCACCGGCGTCGACGACGCTCGATTCTGCGCCCGCGTCAGCGACCTGCTCGCGCAGGGCTATCGGCTGCACGGATCGCCCGCGCTCACCTTCGACGGCGAGAACGTGATCGCCGCGCAGGCGGTGATTTTGGACGAGGACTGACGCTCGCATCAGAAGATCCCTTCGGCAATCCGCGGCGCCCGGGTGAGCACCTCGTCGGACACGGTGAAATTCAGTTGATCCAGCTCACCGGCGGCCAGTTCCGGCGTCCGCTGGGCCGCGTCGAGGAAGCGCTCCTGCTCCGCCTCGTCGAGCACCTCTTCGGCCAGGGTGCGGAACTTGGCGATGTACTGAGCCCGGCCGAACGGACGCGCTCCCAGCGGATGGGCGTCGGCGACGGCCAATTCGTCGATGATCGTCTCCCCGCTCGCCAGCGTGACCACGGCGCGCGCGCCGAATGCCTTCTCCCCGGGGTCGGTGGCGTGGTAGCGCCGGGTCCACTCCGGGTCCTCGGTCGTGCGGATCTTGCGCCACAGCGCGACGGTGTCGGGCCGCCGCGCCCGCTCGGGCGCGTACGACCGCTCGTGGTGCCAGGTCCCGTCCTGCAGTGCCACCGCGAAGATGTAGGGCACCGAATGATCGAGTGTTTCGCGGCTGGCATGCGGATCGAATTTCTGCGGGTCGCCGGAGCCGGTGCCGATCACCACATGCGTGTGGTGGCTGGTGTGCAGCACGATCGAGGCGATCTGAGCCGTATCGCCGATCCGCGCCCGCATCCGGCGCGCGAGATCGATCGGCGCCTGACTCTGGTATTCGGCCGAGTGCTCCTTGGTGTAGCTGTCCAGGATGGCGCGCTTGGCCTCGCCGGGGCCCGGCAGCGGCACGCGATATTCGGCCTCCGGTCCGCCGAGTAACCGGGCGATCACCCCATCGGCGCCCTCCCAGATCGGCGCGGGCGCACCCTCGCCGCGCAGTGCGCGATCCACTGCCTCGACCGCCATCTTGCCCGCGAAGGCGGGTGCGTAAGCCTTCCAGCTGGAGATCTCGCCTTTGCGGGACTGTCGCGTCGCCGTGGTGGTGTGCAGCGCCTGGCCGAGCGCCTGGTAGATCGTCTCGGTGTCGAGCCCGAGCAACGTGCCGATTCCCGCCGCGACGGAGGGGCCGAGGTGGGCGACGTGATCGATCTTGTGCTCGTGCAGGCAGATCCCGCGCGCCAGGTCGATCTGGATCTCGTAGCCGGTGGCCAGCCCGCGGATCAGCTCAGCGCCGCTGCGACCGAGATGCTGGGCGACCGCGAGGATCGGCGGGATGTTGTCACCCGGATGCGAGTACTCCGCGGCGAGGAACGTGTCATGGAAGTCCAGTTCCCGCACCGCGACCCCATTGGCCCAAGCGGCCCACTCGGGCGAAACCCGCTGCCCGACCGGCAGGCCGAAGACCGTGGCCCCGCGCCGGTCTGTGCGCGGCCGGTAGGGCTGCGCGGTGGCCTGGGCGCGCGCGGCGGCCACGGGGCGGCGCGTCAGCGAAGCGGCGGCTACCGCGGCGTTGTCGATGATCCGATTGACGATCATCGCGGCGACTTCGGCGGTGACTTCGACCTGGTCGGCGGCCACTTCGGCGATCTTGGTGGCGAGGTGATCCGAGCGCGGGAACTCCTCGGCGGCGGAACGGGCTCGTACGATGTGTGTCTTCATGCATCCTCCACGACGCGGCGACGAATCTCTCTTCGCACGCTACGCAGATCGGTCAAGACACTTAATACCTCGCAAAAGCATATTTTCGTGGGTAAGAACGCGTGTTTTTGCGATGATTGCGAATAAGCGCAGCTACCATCGTGCACGTGCGCAAGATGTATGCGGGCGCCCGGCTTCGGCGATTGCGCGAAGAGCGGAGGATGACTCAGGCGGCTCTGGCGAAATCGCTGGATCTGTCGCCGAGCTATCTCAACCAGCTCGAGCGCGACCAACGCCCCCTCACCATTCCCGTACTGCTGAAACTGAATTCCACCTTCGACCTCGACGTCCAGTTCTTCGCCGCCGACTCGGACGCGCGCCTGGTGTCCGACCTGCACGAAGTGCTGGTGGACGCCGCGGGCGGGCACACCGCGCCGCTGACCGAAGTCGAGGAGCTGGCGACCCGTCAGCCGGAGGTCGCCAGGATCGTCGTCGCGATGCACCGCCGACTACGCGCCGCCACCGATCAGCTCGACCTGCTCTCCGCGCGGGTCTCCGCGCCCGCGGGCGCGCCCGGGGTGCCGATGCCCTACGAGGACGTGCGCGACTTCTTCTACGACCACCACAATCACATTCCGCAGCTGGACATCGCCGCCGAGCAACTGTTCGAGAACTCCGGGCTCAGCATCGGCTCGCTCGATCGCCAGCTCGCGCGGATCGCCGAGGAACGCGCGGGCGTGACCGTGCTGGTGCGCGGCGACGGCGCCGACCCCACGGTCCCCAAACGGCACTACGACCCGGAGACACGCACGCTCACCCTCGCTCGTCGGCTGCGGCCCGGCCAGCGCGCCTTCCAGATCGCCACTACGCTCGGCTTCCTGCTGTACAGGGAGGAGCTGGACGGCGTCCTGGCCGAAACCCCGTCGCTCAGCGGCGAATCCCGCACGCTCGCGCGGATCGGGCTGGCCAACTACTTCGCAGGCGCGCTGGTGCTGCCGTACGGGCGATTCCTGCGCTCGGCCGAGGAACTGCGTTACGACATCGACCTGCTCGCCCTGCGTTTCGAGGTCGGCTTCGAAACCATCTGCCATCGGCTCAGCACCTTGCAGCGGCAAGGACAGCGCGGCGTCCCGTTCTTCTTCGTGCGCACCGATCGCGCGGGCAACATCTCCAAACGTCAGTCCGCCACCGCGTTCCATTTCTCCCGGGTCGGCGGCAGTTGCCCGCTGTGGGTAGTGCACGAAGCCTTCGCACATCCCGGCCGCATACTCACCCAGATCGCCGAGATGCCCGACGGCCGCCGCTATCTATGGGTGGCCCGCACCGCGGCGATCGCACCGCACGGGTTCGGCACCGCGGCGAAGAACTTCGCGATCGGTCTCGGCTGCGACATCGAATACGCCGACCGCCTGGTGTATTCGGCCGGGTTGCAGCTGGACGACCCGGCCACCGCGGTCCCCATCGGCGCGGGCTGCAAGGTGTGCGAGCGTCCGGCATGCCCACAGCGCGCCTTCCCGCACATCGGCAGTCCGCTGGCCGTCACCGAATACACCAGCACCGACCTGCCCTACCCACGGCTCGGGCGCTGACCAGGCCTCAAGACTTGGCCAGATACTCCAGCCGCTCGGAGTCCACCGCCGCGTGCATCATCCCGGCCAGACCGGGATGCTTGCGCAATCCGGGATCGGACTCCACCACGCTCCTGGCGAAATCCTGGGCGGCGGTGATGACCTCGAGGTCGTCCAGCAGCGACAGCAGGCGCAGCGAGCGGGCTGTGCCGGACTGGGCGGCACCGAGCACGTCGCCCTCGCGGCGGGTGCGCAGGTCGAGCACCGCGAGTTCGAAGCCGTCGGTGGTGGCCGCGACCGCGTCCAGCCGCGCCATGGCCGACCCGCCCGGCGCGGCGTCGGTGACCAGCAGGCACAGTCCGGGGTGCTTTCCCCGGCCGATCCGGCCGCGCAGCTGGTGCAGCTGGCTGACGCCGAACCGGTCCGCGTCGACGATCACCATCACCGTCGCGTTGGGCACGTCCACGCCGACCTCGACCACCGTGGTGCACACCAGCACGTCCACCGATCCGTCGTTGAACGCCCGCATCACCTGGTCTTTTTCATCGGCGGGCAGTCTGCCGTGCAGTAGGCCGACCCGCACGCCCGACAGCGGCCCGCCGCGCAGCATCTCGAACACGTCCAGCACGGCCTGGGTGGTGGGGCCGTCCTTCTCGCCGTCACCGGATTTCGAGCGCCCGTTGCGGGACTTGCCCGTCGCCTCCTCGTCGTCGCCGATGCGTGAACACACCACGTACGCCTGGCGTCCGGCGGCGACCTCCTCCACGATCCGCTCCCAGGCGCGATCCACCCAGTTCGGATGCTGCCTGCGCGGCACCACCTTGGAGACGATCGGCGAGCGGCCTCTCGGCAGTTCGGTCAGCGTGGAGGTCTCCAGGTCGCCGAGCGTGGTCATGGCGATGGTGCGCGGGATCGGCGTCGCGGTCATCACCAGCAGATGCGGGCTGGCGCCCGCTTTCGCTTTGGCGCGCAACGCGTCCCGCTGCTCGACGCCGAAGCGATGCTGTTCGTCGACCACCACCATGCCGAGGTCGAAGAACTCGACGTTGTCCTGGATCAGCGCGTGTGTGCCGATCACGATGCCCGCCTCGCCGGTCACCGCCTCCAGCAGCGCGGCCTTCTTCGCCGCCGCCGACATCGAGCCGGTCACCAGCGCCACGCGGGTGGCGTTGTCGGCCGCGCCCAGCTCGCCCGCGGCGCCCAGCTCGCCGAGCATGCCGCGCAGCGACCGATAGTGCTGCGCGGCCAGCACCTCCGTCGGGGCGAGCAGCGCGCACTGCAGGCCCGCGTCGACCACTTGCAGCATGGCGTGCAGGGCGACGATCGTCTTGCCCGAACCCACCTCACCTTGCAGCAACCGATGCATCGGCTGCTCGCGAGCCAGGTCGGCGGAGATCTCGGCGACGACCTGCTGCTGCCCCGCGGTGAGGTCGAAGGGCAGGCGCTGGTCGAACGCGGCGGCGATGCCATCGGTGCGTGGCACGCAGGCGCGTGCGCGGCGACCGGACACCTCGTGCCTGCGCTCGGCCAGCACCAGTTGCAAGGCCAGCGCCTCGTCGAAACGCAGCCGGTCTCTGGCCTGATCGATATCGGACTTGTGCTCGGGCAGATGGATCGAGCGCAGCGCGTCGGACAGGTTCGGCAGCGCCCGTTCGGCGCGCACGTCCTCCGGCAGCGGATCCTCGAGCGGGTCGAGCTGGTCGAGAACCTGACGCACGCACGCGAGCACGTCCCAGCTCTGCACCTTGGCGGTCGCCGGGTAGACCGGGATGAACTCGCGTTCCATGAACGAGGTGTCCACTCCCCCGGCGCCTTTGGCGCTCTGCGCGAGGCCGCGCAGGTCTCCGCCGCCGCGCACCTTCGTCAACGCGCCGACCGAGTCGTCGTCCTCGGTCTCCGGCAGGATCAGGTAACCGGGGTGGCTGAGGTTCCATTGGCCGGGGCGCCAGTAGTTCACCGTGCCCGACATCATCGCGCGCAGCCCTTCGCGCACGACGTATTTCACCTTGTCGCCGTTGAAGAAGGTGACGTCGACGCCGCGCCCGGAGCCGGTGTCGAGCACCACCTTCAGCAGCGACCCGCGGCGGTTGCGCATCGGCCGCAGGTCGGCCTTGGTGATCCGTCCGATGACCGTGATGTGCGAACCGTCCTCGGGCGCCTCCTCGGTGAGGGGCTGCCCCTGCGTGGCGTAGCGCAGCGGGTAGTGCCGCAGCAGGTCCTCGACGGTGTGCATGTCGAACGCGTCCGCCAGCGAGGCCGCCGCCTTCGCCCCGAGAATGTGGTCGAGCCGATCACTCAGTGTCGCCATGCCCTACTCCACTCCGATCTGCACCGAATCGCCGTGCTGCCCACCGGAATACACGATCACCTCGACACCGGGGAAGTGCTGCGCGATATGGGCGGCGAGTTCGTCGCCGAGACCCTCCGGCGCGGCCGCTCCCATCATCAGGGTGACCAGCTCGCCGCCGAAGGCGAGCAGCCGGTCCAACAGCGTCCGGCCTGCCGTCCGCACGTCGGGCTCGATCACGACGACGTCGTGGCCGGCCAGCCCGAGCCCGTCGCCCGGTTCGCAGGTGCCGACCATGGTGAGCGCGCGCTCGGTCGCCGCGCGCAGCGAACCCCAGCGCGTCGTGGCGGCTGCCTCCGACATGGCGAAAGCGTCGTCGACCGCGATCCGTCCGCGGTCGTGCACGGCCAGCGCCGCCAGGCCCTGCACCATCGACGCGCTCGGCAGCAGCAGCACGTCGCGGTGGGCGTCGCGCGCCGCGACGCCGACGGCGACCAGTTCGTGCGCGGGCAGCGCGCCGTTGGGCAGTACCAGCACTTCGCGGTTCGGCATCCGCCGGATCGCGGCCAGCAGCGTCGTCGCGGTGACCGGCTCGTCGCCCGCCAGCACCACGGCGCCCGCGTCCTCGAACAGCGACGCCGCGCCCGTGCCTGCGACCACAGCCAAGATGCCGCGGTCGGCCGGAACGCCGGGGGGCTTCGCCGCGACCGAGCCGAGCGCCCCGGCCACCACCTGGGTCGAATCTGCGGCCGGGGCGGATTTCGTGGTGTCTTCGATTCGGGCGGGCCAGGTCCGCACGCCGGAGGCACGGTCGTCGGGTTTCGGCTCATTTCCGGTGCCCGCGACATCGGCGCGGTTTCCGGACACGGACCGTACGCCTCGGTGCGACCCGAAGGTGACGTTCTCGACACGGATTCGGCTGAGCGTGCCCGCGGCGATGCCCGCCTCCACGGCCGCACCCGCGTTGGCACAGTGCACATGCGCCGACCAGGACCCGCCGCCGTCACCGACGACCACCACGGAGTCACCGAGTTCACCTAGACGGGTCCGCAGCGCGGCCACTCTCGCCTCGTCGGAGTCGGCCAGCAGGTACATCACCTCGTACTGCGGGTCGGCGTCGCCGCCGGACGCGGATCGCGCCGCCGCGGTCGGCCGGGGGTACTCCGGCCGCACGGGCGCTTCGCCCCTGGTCATCGTGACCAAACTGTCCAGCAGCACCACCAGCCCGCGAGCTCCCGCGTCGACGACACCGGCCTCACGCAGCACCCCCAATTGAAAGGGAGTGTCGCCGAGCGCCTTGGCCGCACCGTCGGCCGCCGCGAGCGCCACCTCGGCCAGGGTCTGATCCGGGCACCCCGCGGCCGCCGCGGCGGCGCAGTCCAGCACGGTGAGGATGGTCCCTTCGATCGGCACGCTCAGCGCTTCGCGCACCAGCTCGGAGGCCCTGGTCAGCGCCACGCGCAAGCTGTCCGCCGTGAACGGACCCCCGTCCACCGCCTCCGCGACGCCCCGCAGCACCTGGGACAGGATGATGCCGGAGTTGCCGCGGGCGCCGACCGTCGCGCCGTGCGCCATCGCGACCGCGACAGCATGCGCCGCGCTCCCGTCCCCGCTCACCTCGGTGTTCGCCCGCGACGCCGCGGCCGCTTCCGCCGCCTCGACCGCGGCCCGCATGGTGGCCAGCAGATTGGTGCCGGTGTCGGCGTCCGGGACGGGAAAGACATTGAGCGCGTTGATCTCCTCGCGCCGGTGTTCCAGGCCGGCGAGACAGGTGCGGCCCCAGCACAGCAATGCCGTGCCGTCCAGCACATCTCGCGCTCCGGACACCGTCACCGCACTCCCTTCCGCCTCCGCACCACACCGCCCGCCAGGTTAGCTGGCGGTGCCGACAGGCAACCGGCAAGACCGCGCCATTAAACTGGAGGTGCCCAGCTACCGCTCCGGCACTCGTCCGCGGGGACCGGTTTGGTGGATCGGTACCGGCACAGCTACCCTTGCAGGGTTGCCTCGCGCGGCCGTCGCCGGTCTGCGCTGGTCGGCTCCCCAGCCGACAGGGCACACACTCGACATTGCACGAGGACGCGCTCGCGAAAGCGGCGGTCCCACCATTGACATGAAGGAGTTCGCGACTATGGCTGCCGTCTGCGACGTCTGCGCCAAGGGCCCCGGCTTCGGGAAGTCGGTCTCGCACTCGCACCGGCGCACCAACCGTCGTTGGAACCCGAACATCCAGACCGTTCGCGCGCAGGTCGCGCCGGGCAACACCCGCCGCATGAACGTGTGCACCTCCTGCCTGAAGGCGGGCAAGGTCGTCCGCGGCTGATCCGCCCCCGACCGACCGAACGCCCCGGCACCCACCTCGGGTGGTCCGGGGCGTCGTCATGACTGCGGGCGCTCGACGCGCGTTCCCGCTGTGAGAGAGCGTCCCTGGCGGGTCCAGCCGCTGGCCGCCGAGTACACCTACGGCCTCGCCGAATGCCACATCTCCTGCTGGCGCGAGGCGTACCGGGGGCTGGTGCCCGACCACGTGCTCGACGCGTTCGACATCGAGCGGCGAGCCGAGCTGTGGGAACGCGATCGGGTGCGCTACCCGGGCCGCACCCACGTCGCGATCATCGAGGACATCGTGATCGGATTCTCCAGCGCGGGCCCGCCCGACGACGCGGACGCGGTGACCCCGCTGGAACTGCACGCCCTCTACGTGCGCTCCCGCTGGCACGGCAGTGGCGTAGCCGACGACTTGATCCGCGCCGCACTCGACCCTGCCGCTCCGTGCTCCCTGTGGGTATTCGAGCGGAATGCGCGCGCCCAGGCGTTCTACCGGAAGCACGGCTTCGTGCTCGACGGCACCAGCAAACTCGAATCGTTCACCGCCGCGGTGGAGGTGCGCATGGTGCGCACGCCGACGATGCACGCGGACTTCACGCTGGGTGACGCCCCTTAGGCGTACCTCCGCCTTCGCTCCGGCCATGCGCAGCTACCTCCAGCTACCGCTCCGGCCATCCGCAGCTACCTCCAGCTACCGCTCCGGCCATCCGCAGCTACCTCCAGCTACCGCTCCGGCCATCCGCAGCTACCTCCGCCTCCGCTCCGGCCATCCGCAACTGCCCCCGCCATCGCTCCGGCCATGGCGACTGCCGCCACCTTCTTTCCGGCCATACGCAGCAGCTGCCTCCGCCTTCACTCCGCCCATGCGCAGCTGCCTCCACCTATCGCCCCGGCCATGCGCGACTGCCCCCACCTATCCGCTCCGGCCATGCGCGGCTACCGCCCGCCTCCGCTCCGGCCATGCGCAGCCACCGCCCGCCTCCGCTCCGGCCATGCGCAGCCACCGCCCGCCTCCGCTCCGGCCATGCGCAGCCACCGCCCGCCTCCGCTCCGGCCGCTGACGGACTGCGTCCGACTGCGCCCGTTAAGGTGCAGATCATGACCTCCACCGAGCAAGCCGGGTATGTGACGACTGTCGACGGCGTCCTCCAGATCACCATCGCCACGTCCGCCAACGGCACGTCCATGGACTTCGCGGGCATCAACGCGGGCACCGCCGCGCTGCGGTCACTCGGCTCCGACGTCGGCGCGGTGCTGCTGCGGGGCACCGGCGCGAACTTCTGCGCCGGCGGTGACGTGCGCGGCTTCGCCGCGGCGCAGGACCGCTCCGCGCACATTCACGGTCTGGCCACCGACCTGCACGAGTTCGTCCGCGCGTTGGACGCTGTGGCGGTCCCGGTGGTGGCCGCGGTCCAGGGTTGGGCGGCGGGGGCCGGCATGAGCCTGGTCTGCCTGGCCGATATCGCCCTCGGCGGAGCGGGCACCAAGCTGCGCCCGGCCTATCCCGGCATCGGCCTGAGCCCGGATGGCGGCATGTCCTGGACGCTGCCGCGCATCGTCGGGCGGTCGCGGGCCCGCGAAATTCTGCTCACCGACGCCGTCCTGAACGCCGACGAGGCGGTGCGGTTGGGCGTGCTGAGCAGGTTGGTCCCCGACGACGAGATCGTCGAGGAGGCCCAGCGGCTCGCCCGTGCCCTCGCCGCCGGACCGCGTTCCACCCATGCGAGCATCAAGTCACTGCTGCGGCAGTCGGATACCGCGCTGCTGAGCGATCAGCTCGACAGTGAACGCGACGGAATCGCCGCGGCCGCGAGCTCTGCCGCAGGCCGCGAGGGGGTGGACGCGTTCGTCGCGAAGCGCAAACCCGACTACGCCGAGCTCGCCTGACCGGGCGTCACTCCCTGGTCGAGAGCACGAATTTGGCCACCGCGTCGGTGAACGAATCGTTGTCGTCACCGGCGGCGGTGTGCGCGGCGCCGCCGATCTCCACCAGCTGGGCGTGCGGCACCAGCCGCTGAAACGCCTCGGCGCCCTCGGCGCTCACCACGTCCGAGCGCATGCCGCGCACCAGCAGCACCGGGATGCGCAGCGCCCGCGCCGCGTCCTCCATCGGCTCGATCATCGCCGACGGGTCCTCCACCCGGTCGCTCAGCATGTCCGGATCCCAGTGCCAGTACCAGCGACCGTCACGCTCGCGCAGGTTGCGCAGCAGGCCGCCGGTGTTCTTCGGCCTCGGGCGGTGCGGCAGATACTCGGCGACCGCGTCGGCCGCCTGCTCGAGGGTGTCGAAGCCATCGCGATGCTTGCCGAGGAAGTCGATCACCCGGGCGACACCTTCCGGCTCCGGCCGGGTCACGATGTCGACGAGCACAAGAGCGCTGATCGTCGCCCCGCCGGGACGCGCCGTGGCGAGCAGTCCGGTGATCCCGCCCATGCTGGCCCCGACGACCACCGCGGGCGCGCCCAGTTGTTCCAGCACCAGCAGGAGGTCATCGACCATGGTCTCGCGCCGGTAGTCGCGATCCGGCGCCCAGGCACTGTCGCCGTGGCCGCGGGCGTCGACGGTGACCACCCGCATTCCCGACGCGCCGAGCCGCGCGCCGGTCTGCTTCCACGAGTGCCGGGTCTGCCCGCCACCGTGCAGGAAGACGACGAGCGGGCCGTCGACCGGACCGAACTGATCGGCGGCCAGCTCGATTCCACCCGAACCGCGCAGCCGGAGCCGGGACGGTTCGAGAAGATTGTTCGCATTACTCACGATCTGTAGGATCGCACAACGCCGGTCCGCGGCGGCGTGAACCCGTCGAATCGAGGACTCAGCAGCCGAGATTACCCACGAAGAACAGGCACGCGATCTTCGCGTTCACCGACGCGGAGATGGTGGAGGAGCCGCTGGAGGTGTATTCCTCGGCGACCGGAGCCGTCGTGGTCTCCGTGGCGGGCTCCAGCCGCAGGGGGGCCGCACCGGCGACGGCGGCGCCGCTGGTGAGCGCGGCGCAGAAAGCCAGGGTCGCGGTAGCGCCGCGGAGGGTGGTGTTGTGCATGGAAGAGCTCCTCACTCGTTTTCTCTCGGGTCGATCACACACAGACGCCCGACTCAGGGCAGGCGCCAGTCAACCGGTTCGGCCCCCAGTTCGTCGAGTAGTTCGTTCACTCGCGAGAAGGGGCGGGAACCGAAGAACCCACGCGACGCCGACAGCGGCGACGGATGCGCGGACTCGATGTAAGGGATCTCGGATTCGGCCAGCAGCGGCTCGAGCGTCGCGGCGTCCTTGCCCCACAGGATCGCCACCAACGGCTCGTCCCTGCCGACCAAGGCGCGAATCGCCTGATCGGTGACCGCCTCCCAGCCCTTGCCGCGGTGCGAGGCCGGCTTGCCCGGCGACACGGTGAGCACTCGGTTCAGCATGAGCACACCTTGGTCCGACCACGGGCTCAGATCGCCGCAGGACGGCGTGGGGTGACCGAGATCTTTGCTGTATTCGGCGAAGATGTTGGCCAGGCTGCGCGGGATCGGCGAAACGTCCGGCGCCACGGAGAAACTCAGACCCATCGGGTGGCCGGGCGTCGGGTAGGGATCCTGGCCGACGACGAGCACACGCACCGCGTCGAACGGGCGCTGAAAGGCGCGCAGGACGTTATCGCCGGACGGTAGGTAGCCACGGCCCGCGGCGTTCTCGGCACGAAGGAATTCGCCCATGGCGGAAATCCGATCCGCCACCGGCTCGAGTGCCTTCGCCCATCCCGGATCCATGATTTCCGACAGTGGTTTCGCGCCCATGACCGCACAACTTAGCGTGGCTCGCCGTCAACTGACGAGTCCGCCCCGGTGAACGATTCCCAGCCGCCGTCGCCGGTCTGTGCCACGCCGTCGACCGTGAGCCCGCGACCGGCCACAACCCGTCCGATCGCGACCCATCCAGGGGGAAGCGGGTGGCCCGGCGCCCATGTGCCCGCGAAGGCATGGTCCTCGCCGCCGGTCAGGATCCATTGCACCGCATCGGCATCCAGCCGGGCGGCGATTCGTTCCAGCGCCGGGTCGCGCAGCGCGGCCGAGTCCAGATCGATGCCGACGCCCGACGCCGCCGCGATGTGCCCCAGGTCCGCGAGCAAGCCGTCGGACACGTCGGTCAGCGCGCGTAGCCCGAGCGCGCCGGTGACGGCAGCCGATGCCGCGCTTTCGGAAGCCGTGTGCGGTTCGATATCGCCGCCCACCGGCTCAGCCGAGAACTCTCCGCCCGCCCTACCAGGCGGCGGCACTCCGGAGTCGAGCGAGGCAGTCGCCGGACGCCCGGCGGCGCTGGGTGCGGCATCGGATCGCGCTGAAATCCGCTGAGCAGCCGCGGGATCCGAGCCTTCGCTCGCCCCGTGGCGCAGCGCGTCCAGGACCATCGCGTACGGCGGCTGCGGAACGCGATGCGCGGCGAGCGCTTCCGCGACCTCCGGGCCGGTCACCCCGGCGGTGAAGGCGTCCAAACCGGCGGCCGACCAGCCGAGGCGTCCCGCCACCGCGACGACGTCGCCCGCGCGCGCACCGGATCTGGTGATCGGCGCGCCGCACGGATCGCCGAACGCGGTGACGGAGATGACCAGTTCGCGACTGCGCACCAGGTCACCCCCCGCGATGGACGCGCCTGCCCTGGCGGCCTCGGCCCACATACCGTCCGCGAGTCCGTCGATCACCTCCAGCAGAGTGTCGGCCGGGCAGCCGAGGGCGACGACGAAGGCGGTCGGCGTCGCACCCATGGCGACCACGTCGGCGGCGTTCTGCGCGATCGCCTTGCGGCCGACATCCTCGGGGCTGGACCAGTCCAGGCGGAAGTGCCGATCCTGCACGAGCATGTCGGTGGTCACCACGAACCGGCCGTCCGGCGCCGCGACCAGCGCCGCGTCGTCGCCGGGACCGAGCAGCACGCCAGGCGCCTGCACCCGGCCCGCGTTGATGCGGTCGATCAACGCGAACTCCCCTAGTTCACGCACTGTCCTCGGACCGCTACTGGCGCTGATGACCGATCCTTTCCGGCGCGCTGCTTGCTGGAATGCGCCCGACGGTACCCTTTCGGAGGCACTCGAGTATTACCGGGCCGGTCCACCGTTGCCGCCGCTGCGCGGCCCCGGTCGGGGCACCGACGCGCGAACGAGAAAGGATCGGTGAGCATGGCGGCGGATTCGCCGGACCGCGAATCGGCGGAGCACCGGGACGAACAACCGGAAGCCACGGCCGAATCCCGGAAGTCCGGGAGCACGGACCATCCGGCGGGTAGCGCCGACACGAGTTCCTCCGACGCCGCTTCGTCCGACACTGATCCCTCCGACACCGCGGAACCGGGCAGCGACTCCGAGGCCCCGGCCGACGCCGCCAACGACAGCGACTCCGACGTCCCCGCCGACGCCGCCGACCACACCGACTCCGACGTCCCGGCCGACGAGCCGGACAACCCGCTCGCGTCGGCCCCTGCACATCAGTACTCGCCCGCGATCATCGCGACCGCCGTGGCGCTTCCGGTCGTTCTCGTCGTCGCGGTGCTCGTTGCCGCCGTGCTCGCGCGCCGCGCACCCGTCGAACGTGAACCGCTGGTGCTCGGTCCGGTTCCCGCCCCGGCGGCCGACGGCCCGGCCTGCGCCGCCCTGCTGCCCGCACTGCCCGCGGACCTGGGTGAGTTCACCAAATCGACGCTGGTCGAGCCCGCTCCGCCCGCCACCCGCGCGTGGCAGCGCGCCGAAGGTGGCGACGCGATCGTCCTGCGCTGCGGGTTGGATCGCCCATTGGAGTTCAACCGCGCATCACCGTTGCAGCTCGTGAACGGCGTGCAGTGGTTCGAGGTCCGCGACCAGGCCGCCGAGGTGAGCACCTGGTTCGTGGTCGACCGGGCAACCTATGTGGCCCTCACCGTCCCCGACGGCTCGGGTCCCACGCCGCTGCAAGAAGTCTCCGACACCATCACCACCCACCTCCCGGCCCAGCCGATCGACCCGGGACCGCTGCCCAACTGACGCGGAGGGCGTGGGGTGATCCCCGCGAAGAAGTCAGGGGGCAACCCGTACTGGCCGACCGCGGGGCGCTTGCCGAAATCGAGCCGGGCCCGGTGCCCGAAGTCCGGGACCGATCCACCGACCCGTGGCCGAACTAGGTCACCGACCTGGTGTTCACGCAACTGCGACCGGGCGGCGTCAACGCAGGCCGGTGCCGCGGGCGAGCGCGGTTTCGATCAGGGTGGAGACCAGCGCGGCGTAATCGACGCCGGTGGCCTCCCACATGCGCGGGTACATGGAGATCGCCGTGAAGCCAGGCATGGTGTTGATCTCGTTGATCACCGGTCCCTGCTCGGTGACGAAGAAATCGACCCGGGCCAGGCCCTGGCAGTCGAGAGCTGCGAAGGCGCGCACCGCCAGTTCCCGGATCCGGTCGGAGACCTCGTCGTCCAGCTTCGCGGGGACGTCGAATTCACAGACGTCGTCGAGGTATTTGGTATCGAAGTCGTAGAACTCGGGGCTCGCTGCGGTGGTGCCGGTCTCCGGCATCCGGATCTCCGCCACCACGCTCGCCTCGACCCGGCCGTCCGGGAATTCCAGCACCCCGCACTCCACTTCGCGTCCGACGATGCCCGCTTCCACGATCACCTTCGGGTCGTGCGCGCGCGCCGCCGCGATGGCGGCATCCAGCTCGTTCCAGTCGGTCACTCTGGTGATGCCGATCGACGATCCGCCACGGGCCGGCTTGACGAACACCGGCAGCCCCAGGCGCACCCGATCCGCCTCGGCGACCGTGTCGGTGCCGGGGCGCAGCACCACCTGCGTGCCGATCGGCAGCCCTTCCGCCGCGAGCAGCTTCTTGGTGAATTCCTTGTCCATGCCCGCCGCGCTGGCCAGCACCCCGGGCCCGACATAGGGGATACCGGCGAGTTCCAGCATCCCCTGCAGCGTGCCGTCCTCACCGAACGGTCCGTGCAGGATCGGGAACACCACGTCCACCGAGCCGAGAGCGGCGCTCGGATCGTCGAGGGCGATCAAGGCCCCCGAGCGGCTCGGGTCCGCGGTCAGGGTGAGCGCCGTGCCGGTGGCATCCACCGACGGCAGGGCTCGATCGTGGATACCGAGCGCCGCCACGTCCGAACCGCCCAGCACCCAGCTGCCCTCCGCGGTGATGCCGATCGGCACCACCTCGTACTTCTCCCGATCCAGGTGGCGCAGCACGCTGCCGGCCGATACGCAGGACACGGCGTGCTCGTTGCTGCGCCCGCCGAACACCACAGCCACCCTGATCCGGTTCGTCATGCTCCGAACCGTACCCGTTTCGGTCCGCACTCCCACGGCTGACCGTCTCGGACACCGTGGCCCACGCACGCGTCGGGCCGGAGCCGGATCACTCGGGCTTCATCCGCCGCCCGAGCAGGTTGCCGACGGCTTCGCGCACGGAGAGCCCTTCGTGGCAGACCTGGTGCACCGAGGTCGTCAACGGCATCTCGACGCCGTGCCGCTCGGCCAGCGCACGCACCGATGTGCAGGACTTCACACCCTCGGCCACCTGGCCATGAGTGGCCGACTGGGCGGCTTCCATGGACCCGCCCGCGCCGAGCACATGCCCGAAGGACCGGTTGCGCGACAGCGGAGAGGTGCAGGTGGCGACCAGGTCTCCGACTCCGGCCAGACCGGCGAGCGTCACCGGCTCCGCGCCGAGGGCCACCCCGAGCCGGATGATCTCGGCAAGTCCACGGGTGATCAGGCTGGCGATCGAGTTGTCGCCCAAACCCATTCCCGACGCGATGCCGCAGGCGAGCGCGATGACGTTTTTGCACGCGCCGCCGATCTCGCAACCGACCACATCGGTGTTGGTGTAGGGCCGGAAGTATCCGGTCGCGCTGGCGTGCTGCACCGCGACCGCGCGGGTGCCGTCCGAGCAGGCGATCACGGTGGCGGCGGGCTGGCCCACCGCGATCTCGCGCGCCAGGTTCGGCCCGGACAGCACCGCGATCCGGCCCTCGTCGGCCCCCGTGACCTCTCCGATCACCTGACTCATCCGCAGCAGCGTGCCGGTCTCGATCCCTTTGGCCAGGCTCAGCAGCGTGGCGTCGGCCGGGATCAATCCCTTCCACTCCGCGAGATTCACGCGCAGGGATTGCGACGGCACCGCCAGCACCACGATGTCGGCTCGTTCGAGCGCTACCGCGGGGTCATGGGTCGCCGCGATCGGCGGCAGCGGAATATCCGACAGGTAATCGGGATTGCGATGTTCGGAGGCCAGCGTCGCGGCGACCTCCGGCCGACGAGCCCAGATCGTGACCTCGGTTCCCGCGTCCGCCAACACCTTCGCGAACGCGGTGCCCCACGATCCTGCGCCCAGCACTGCCGCCCTCGTCATCAGCCCAATATGCCATGGAAGGATTGCTCGCATGCGCCCGCACGCCGTGCATGCCGTGATCGCGGTCAAGAGCCTCGATCGGGCCAAGAGCCGACTGGCCGACCGGCTGCGCCCGGAGCACCGGGCCCGGCTGGTGCTGGCCATGCTCGCCGACACCGTGAGCGCCACGGCGGCGGTCGGCGAGGTCGTCTCGGTCACCGTGGTCACGCCCGACCCCGCGGTCGCGGGCCTGGCCCGCACGCTGGGCGCGGACGTCCATCCGGAACCGCGCCTGCCGCGGGCCGACGGGCTCAACGCCGCCCTGGCCACCACCGCCGACGCGTTGCGCGGTGCGCACGGGCCGATCGATCTGCTCGCTCTCCAAGCCGATCTGCCCGCGCTGCGGCCGGAAGAATTGTCGGACATGCTCGCCGCCGCTCCGCGCGGACTGCGTTCGATCGTGGTCGACCACGAGGGCAGCGGCACCGCCGCGCTCGTGGTCCGCGACCCGGTCGCCGCGCTCGACCCTCGCTTCGGCCCCGGGTCGGCGCGCAGCCACATCGATGCGGGCGCGGTCGATCTCTCCGGAGACTGGCCCGGGCTGCGTCTGGACGTCGACACCGCCGACGACCTGGACCGCGCGGTGGCGCTGGGAGCCGGAAACGCGACCCGTGCTGTCCTGCACGACATCGGCTGGCCGGGTGGTGTTCACGAACCCGTTCCACACGTGTGCTAGCCGGTCGCCATGGTGGAGTGAGACACACATCAATCCCGATCGCAGGATGCACACCGGGTGTCCGGTAAGGGATGATCGTTGGCGTGAGCGATACGGAAACCGTCAAGCAGCAGCCGTTGCTTCCCACGCCACCCCCGGCGGCGACACCCTTGTCCGCCGACCCGTCGGCGCCACGGTTGCCACGCGATCGCTACCTCAATCGTGAACTGAGCTGGCTCGACTTCAACGCCCGCGTGCTGGCCCTCGCCGAGGACGCGTCGCTTCCGTTGCTGGAGCGTGCGAAGTTCCTGGCGATCTTCGCGTCGAATCTCGACGAGTTCTACATGGTGCGGGTGGCGGGACTGAAACGCCGCGCCGAGACCGGCCTGCTGGTGCGTTCGGCCGACGGCCGCTCACCCGGCGAGCAGTTGGAACTGATCGCCGCGCGCACGCAGGAGATCGCGGTGCGGCATGCCCGCGTCTTCCTCGACAGCGTGCTGCCCGCCCTGACCGCCGAGGGCATCGCGATCATCGACTGGAGCGACCTGGACGAGGACGAACGCCGCCGTCTGTCCGGCCATTTCCAGGATCAGGTGTTCCCGGTGCTCACCCCGCTCGCGGTGGACCCGGCCCACCCCTTCCCCTACATCAGCGGGCTGAGTCTCAACCTCGCGGTGACGGTGAAGGACTCCTCCACCGGCGGCGAGCACTTCGCCCGCGTCAAGGTGCCCGACAATGTCGACCGGTTCGTCCGCGTGCGCCGCACCGACTCCGGTTCCCCCATCGCCGCCTTCCTTCCGATGGAAGCGCTGATCGCCGCCCATCTGGATCTGCTGTTCCCCGGCATGGACGTGGTGGAGCAACACTCCTTCCGGATCACCCGCAACGCGGACTTCGAGGTCGACGAGGATCGCGACGAGGATCTGCTGCAGGCGCTGGAACGCGAACTGGCCCGGCGCCGGTTCGGTTCGCCGGTGCGACTAGAGGTGTCCGACGACATGACCGAGCACATGCTCGATCTGCTCCTGCGGGAACTGGACGTCGACCCCGGCGACGTGATCCAGGTGCCCGGCCTGCTCGACCTGTCCTGCCTCTGGCAGGTGTACGGCGTGGACCGGCCGAATCTGAAGGACACCCCGTACGTTCCCGCGACACCGCCCGCGTTCGGCGAGCGGGAGACCCCGCGCAACGTCTTCGCCGCGCTGCGCGAGGGCGACGTGCTCGTGCACCACCCGTACGACTCGTTCTCCACCAGCGTGCAGCGGTTCATCGAACAGGCCGCCGCCGACCCGCAGGTGCTCGCCATCAAGCAGACGCTCTACCGCACCTCCGGCGACTCCCCGATCGTCAACGCGCTCATCGACGCCGCCGAGGCCGGCAAGCAGGTGGTCGCCCTGGTCGAGATCAAGGCGCGCTTCGACGAGCAGGCCAACATCAAATGGGCTCGCGCGCTGGAGCAGGCCGGCGTGCACGTCGTCTACGGCCTCATCGGCCTGAAGACCCACTGCAAGACCTGCCTGGTGGTGCGCCGCGAGGGCGCGACCATCCGCCGCTACTGCCACATCGGGACCGGCAACTACAACCCGAAGACCGCGCGCCTCTACGAGGACGTCGGATTGCTCACCGCCGCACCGGAAATCGGCGCCGACCTGACCGACCTGTTCAATTCGCTCACCGGTTACTCGCGGAAAGAGAATTACCGCAACCTGCTCGTCGCCCCGCACGGAGTGCGTTCCGGCATCATCGAGCGCATCCAGCGCGAGACCGAGCTGGCGGCCGAGGGGAAGGACGCCCGAATCCGGCTGAAGGCCAACGCGATCGTCGACGAGGAGATCATCGACGCGCTGTACCGGGCCTCGCAGGCGGGCGTGCCGGTGCAGATCGTGGTGCGCGGCATCTGCGGGCTGCGCCCCGGTGTGCCGGGCATGAGCGAGAACATCGAGGTCCGCTCCATCCTCGGCCGGTTCCTCGAGCACTCCCGCGTCCTGCACTTCCAGGCGCAGGACCAGTACTGGATCGGCAGCGCCGACATGATGCACCGCAACCTGGATCGCCGGGTGGAGGTGATGGCGCAGGTGAAGGATCCGCGGTTGACCGAGCAACTCGGCGGGGTGTTCGAGTCGGCGCTGTCGCCGACCACGCGCTGCTGGGTTCTGCACCCCGACGGCACCTGGCGGGCAGCGCCGGGTGCGTCCGGTGACGGGGACAAGATCAGAGACCACCAGGAGCATTTGATGCGGCTGCGGAGGCCCGAGCAGCAGTGAACGCCAGCACGGGGTTCGAACAGGAGGGGGGCCCGTTCTGGGATCCCCGCATCACCGCCAATATCCACGCCGCAGGGGCGGTGCTCTGGCGCACCACGGCGGGGGACGCGATCGAGATCGCGATCGTCCACCGGCCCAAGTACGAGGACTGGTCACTGCCGAAGGGCAAGCTCGACCCGGGTGAGACGCCGATACTCGCCGCGGTCCGCGAAGTCCGTGAGGAGACCGGTCTGGAGTCCAAGCTCGGCCGCTACCTCGGCCACGTAACCTACCCGATTCCGGGCCATCGCAAGCTGAAGCGGGTCGACTACTGGGCCGCCGAACTGGTGGGCGGGGAGTTCACCGCCAACTCCGAGGTCGACGTGCTCAGTTGGCATCCCCTCGACCGGGTGATGGACCAGCTGTCGTATCCGATGGATCGTCAGGTGGTGCGCGCCTTCACCCGGCTGCCCGCGCGCACCGAGACTCTCCTGCTCGTGCGGCACGGCAAAGCCGGCCGCAGGGACCGCTACCACGGTCCCGACGAACTGCGTCCGCTCGACCGCGAGGGCGAGGGTCAGGCGCGGGCGCTGGTGCCGAATCTGTTGGCGTTCGGCGCATCCGAGGTCTACTCGGCGGATCCGCTGCGCTGCGTGCAAACGGTGGCGCCGCTGGCCGAGAAGCTCGGTGTCGAAATCGTCACGGACCCTTTGTTTTCCGAATCCGGGTACGCCGAAAGGCCCGACGAGGCCGGGGAACGTCTTCGAGCCCTGGTGTCGGACAGTGCCGTTCGCGTCGTCTGCAGTCAGGGCAAGGTGATCCCGGATCTGCTGAGTGGGCTGGCCGAACGCGACGGCATCGCGCTGCCATCGGCGCGCAATCGCAAGGGCAGTGTGTGGGTGCTGTCGTTCGCCGGCCCGCGCTTGGTGGCCGCCGACCATCTGGATCGATCGCTGTCAGCCTACGTCGTGCCGTCCTGATACGCAGGCAGCCGGGCCGTCACCCCGCGCGTCGGCGGGCGGCCGCACGCGCCGATCGGCCACGGCGAGCGCGGCCATGCGGTCACGTTGGGAGGGCAGGCGAAAACGGCCCCGGGTGTCTCCCGGGGCCGTCTCGACGTTGAGGCGAATGGGCCCAGTCGTGGGGCCGCGCATTCGGCGCCGATCCGGCGGTGGCTCGAGATCAGCGGGCTCGGCGAGCCGGGGCCTTCTTGGCCGCGGTCTTCTTCGCAGGTGCCTTCTTGGCGGCGGTCTTCTTGGCGGCGGTGGACTTGGCCGCCGTGGCCTTGGTGGCCGTCTTCTTGGCCGGAGCCTTCTTCGCGACCGCGGTCTTCTTCGCGGGCGCCTTCTTCGCAGCGGTCTTGGTGGCGGTCGTCTTGCGAGCGGTGGTCTTCGCCGGGGCCTTGGCGGCGGCCTTACGGGCCGTGCTCTTGGCGGGCGCTTTGGTCGGCGTCGACTTCTTGGCGGCGGTCTTCTTCGCCGCCGTCTTCTTTGCCGCCGCCTTCTTCGCGGCCACCGGCGCATTCACCCCGCGCTTGACCGCGGGCCCGGTCGCGGCCAGTTTCTGCTTACCCGCGATCACCGCCTTGAACTGAGCGCCGGGGCGGAACGCGGGCACCGAAGTGGGCTTGACCTTCACGGTTTCGCCGGTACGCGGGTTCCGTGCGACGCGAGCCGCCCGCTTACGCTGTTCGAACACACCGAATCCGGTGATTGTGACGCTCTGACCCTTGTGCACCGCGCGCACGATGGTGTCGACCACATGCTCGACTGCCGCGGTGGCCGTGCGCCTGTCCGTACCCAACTTTTCGGTCAGAACGTCGATCAGTTCCGCCTTGTTCATTGAATCCTCCGCAGACTAATGGCCCGTCGTCGGACCGACTAGGTACCACGGTAAACCCACTTTGGGCAAGAGTCTATGTGCCACGCCAAAATTCATGTGGTTTAGCACACGTCCAGCTACCGCCACTACTGTCGCTCAGCTAACCGCCAAGGGTGATTACGTCTGCGAAATATGTGCTGGAAGGGTGGTGGGTTTCCATGTTGGCCTTGCCTTTTCGAACCGGGAGATCGCGTCCTCCCGGCGGAGAGTCAGCCCGATGTCATCCAATCCCTCCAGCAGACGCCACCTGGTGTAGTCATCAATATCGAACGGCAACACGACGGTTCCGGCCGTCACTGTGCGCGCCTCGAGATCCACAACCAATTCCAAGCCGGGCTGTTCCTCGAGCAACTTCCAGAGCATTTCGACATCGTTCTGTGACATCTGAGCGGCCAGCAGACCGCCCTTGCCCGCATTGCCGCGGAAGATGTCGGCGAACCGGGATGAGATGACCACCCGAAAGCCGTAGTCCGACAGCGCCCAAACAGCGTGCTCACGGGAGGATCCGGTACCGAAATCCGGACCTGCCACCAGCACACTACCGCTGTTGTAAGGCGCAACGTTGAGAATGAAGTCGGGATCGGCCCGCCATGCGGCGAACAACCCGTCCTCGAATCCGGTCCGGGTCACCCGCTTGAGGTAGACCGCCGGGATGATCTGATCGGTATCGACATTGGAGCGGCGCAGCGGCACCCCGATGCCCTTGTGCACGGTGAAGGCTTCCATTACGAATCTCCTGGGTTTGATTGCGGGAATCGGGAGCCGTCAGGCCAGATCCGCAGGCGAGGACAGTGTTCCGCGGACCGCCGTCGCGGCCGCTACGAGGGGAGAAACCAGGTGCGTACGGCCGCCTTTGCCCTGCCTGCCCTCGAAGTTGCGGTTCGAGGTGGACGCGCAACGCTGGCCGGGCTCGAGCTGGTCCGGATTCATTCCCAGGCACATTGAGCAGCCCGCCTGCCGCCATTCGGCGCCCGCCGCGGTGAAAATCTCGCCCAGTCCTTCTTTTTCCGCCTGTGCGCGAACCCGCATCGACCCCGGTACAACCAACATTCGCACGCCGTCGGCGACATGACGTCCCTTCAAAATCCCGGCCACCGCACGCAAATCCTCAATGCGTCCGTTGGTGCACGAACCGACGAATACGGTGTCGATCGGTACTTCCCGAAGTGGAGTACCCGGCTCCAAGTCCATGTAACGCAGAGCTTTCTCCGCGGACTCCCTGGCCACCTCGTCGGCGATGGCGGCCGGGTCGGGGACGGCCTCGCCCAGCGGCGCGCCCTGGCCGGGGTTGGTGCCCCAGGTGACGAACGGGGTGAGCGCGGCGGCGTCGATGTGGACCTCGGCGTCGAAAACGGCGCCCTCGTCGGTCTTCAGCGCCTCCCAGGCGGCCACCGCCGCGTCCCAGTCGGCTCCCTGGGGGGCGTGCGGCCGTCCTTTGAGGAATTCATAGGTCGTTTCGTCCGGCGCGATCATGCCCGCCCGAGCGCCCGCCTCGATGGACATGTTGCAGATCGTCATTCGGGCCTCCATCGACATGGCTCGAATGGCCTCGCCCCGGTACTCCAGGACGTAGCCCTGGCCGCCGCCGGTGCCGATCTTCGCGATGACCGCCAGGATCAGGTCCTTGCTCGTCACGCCCGCGGACATGACGCCGTCCACGGTGATCGCCATCGTCTTGAACGGGCGCAACGAGAGCGTCTGGGTGGCAAGCACATGTTCGACCTCGGAGGTGCCGATGCCCATCGCCAGCGCGCCGAACGCGCCGTGCGTCGAAGTGTGGCTGTCGCCGCACACCACGGTCATTCCGGGCTGGGTCAGGCCCAGCTGCGGCCCGACCACGTGCACGATGCCCTGATCCAGGTCGCCCATCGGGTGCAGCCGCACACCGAATTCCGCGCAGTTGCGCCGCAGCGTCTCCACCTGGGTGCGCGAAACCGGGTCGGCGATCGGCTTGTCGATGTCGATCGTCGGAACATTGTGGTCCTCGGTCGCGATCGTGAGATCCGGCCTGCGCACCGGCCTGCCCGCCGCACGCAGCCCGTCGAATGCCTGCGGACTGGTCACCTCGTGGACCAGATGCAGGTCGATATAGATGAGGTCCGGTTCGCGCGAGGCTCCCTCACCCTCCCCGCGAGCGACGACATGCTGGTCCCATACCTTCTCGGCCAGCGTGCGCGGTTCGGCCATTGTCGATCACCTTTCGGACGAAGCAGCCGTTCCGCGATCTGGACTCCGACGCGGCGACGGTTGCACAGGTTGTGATAGCTGCGCCTGGTCGGAACGCTGACAGCGAGAATCCGCGACGGTGGATTTCTCAACATCCGAGACGCTAGTATCGTTCTATGAGACAGCATAGCGGCATCGGCGTTCTCGACAAAGCAGTGGCGGTCCTGTACGCCGTAGCCGAGCATCCCTCGGGTCTCAACGAGCTGTGCGCGCGCACCGGCCTGCCCCGCGCCACCGCGCACCGCCTCGCCGTCGGCTTGGAAGTGCATCGCCTGCTCGCTCGCGACAGCAACGGCACGTGGCGGCCCGGCCCGGCCCTGGCCGAACTCGCGACCAGCGCCAATGACCCGCTGCTGGAGGCGGCGTCGGCCATTCTCCCCCGGCTGCGCGAGATCACCGGCGAAAGCGTGCAGCTCTACTGCCGCGACGGCAACGCCCGCGTCTGCGTCGCGGCCCTGGAACCCCCCGTCGGACTGCGCGACACCGTACCGATCGGGGCGCGACTGCCGCTCACCGCGGGCTCGGCGGCCAAAGTGCTGCTGGCGTGGGCCGACCCGGAACTGCAGCGCACCATCCTGGCCGACGCGGTGTTCGGCGAGCGCGCGCTGGCCGAGGTGCGCAAGCGCGGGTGGGCGCAGAGCGCGGCCGAGCGCGCGGCCGGCGTGGCCAGCGTTTCCGCGCCGGTGCGCGACGCGGGGGGCACCGTGGTCGCGGCCGTCTCGGTGTCCGGGCCGATCGATCGGATGGGCCGCAGGCCGGGCGCTCGCTGGGCGGCGGATCTGGTCGCGGCGGCCGAGGCACTGCACAAGCGCCTGTAACGCGTTGCAGTCCGAACTCTCTAGAGTTGGCCCATGGGAGTGAAACAACGGGCACAGATCGTGATGTCCGACACCGAGATCACCGAGTTCTTGCAGCGCAGCCGGATCGCGACGCTGGCGACGCTCGGCCCGAAGGGCACGCCGCACCTGACCGCGATGTGGTACGCCCTCATCGACGGCGAGATCTGGTTCGAGACCAAGGCCAAATCGCAGAAGGCGGTGAATCTGCGCCGTGATCCCCGTGTCACCTGCATGATCGAGGCGGGCCAGACCTACGACCAGCTCAGGGGCGTGTCCATCGAGGGCCGCGCCGAGATCGTCGAGGACGCCGAGAAACTTTTCGCCGTCGGGGTGAGCGTGTGGGAACGCTACAACGGCCCATACAGCGAGGAGATACGGCCGATGGTGGAAGCCATGCTGCACAAACGGGTCGCCGTGCGCGTCGTGCCCGAGCGCACGCGCAGTTGGGACCACCGCAAACTCGGCCTGCCCGCCATGCCGCTCGCGGGCAGCACCGCGCAGGCGCTGGACTGACCCCGAGCGGGATTCGGGCCGCGCGACGCGCCGAAATCGAACTGACACAACCGCCTCGCACGGACTAGCGTCGGGGTGTTCGACAGCAACCGGCCGGGCACCGGCGCCCGCGAGGACGCGCTGCGCGGCCGCGACGACGAGGAGCAGCGATGGCGGATTCGGGTAAGTCCAACGGCGCCGACGAGGTGAAGCGCAAGTTCCGGGAAGCACTGGAGCGCAAGAACCAGCAGAACGCCCGCGCGGCCGATCACCTCGACGGACGGTCGAAAGCGTCCGCGGCGCACTCCGCCGTTGGCCACAAGCGGGAATTCCGGCGCAAGAGCGGCTAGTCCGCGCAGATCGCCAAGGCCCTCCGGCAAGATCGCTGGAGGGCCTTTCTTTTGCGCCCGGACCAGGCGAGATGCGCAGTCCACCCGAGCCGCTCGGCAGGGTGATCCCGCCAGGGCGCGCTTCACGGGTGTCCTCTGGCGTCCTATCGCCGCCCTGGGCCGAGCCGGCTCTCGTCGGCGGGCAGAAAGGTTCGATCGGTCGCCGCGGCGCCCGGATCGGGCGGTCGAGCACATCGCGTGAGGTGCCACATGCCGTGCCGAGTTCTCCGGCAGTCCGGCGCGGTCGGAAGTAGACGAGTCTCGCGGTCTCGTCGGGTGGTCACCAAGCCACGAACCGGATCAGCTGCCCGCGCCGTGCAGACGCGGCCGCGCGACGGGTTCTCGGCGACGTGGCGCGCGACAGGCGGCCGTGTATCGGCCCGCCGGATCGTGCCGTGGAGCCGCGGCCCCGAAACGCGTGCGACGGGACGGTCGGCCCATGGCCTGGACACGCTGATGCGCCGTTGTGAATTCATCCAGACATCACGCCGGAGCCACCGATCCGCACCACGCGGACTCGAGATGTCCGATCCACCCCTTGGGAATCCTTCGCTGCCGCCACGCTGTAGCCGCCGAGCCGGACCATGACCTTCGTCACTGGGACCAGCCGTGATCCCACCGACGGCGGCCCCTCGACGCCTGCCGGTTTCCGCAAGCTCGAGTAGATCAGCAGCTTCGCCAGACCCTCACCGGCCGGGACAAGACCGTCCGCAACGCCGACACCGCACCGCCCCTGTCAGGAGGGCCAACCCCTCGCCCGGGTGTCGAGAGCGAAGCCTCCGGGCGGGGCGTGGGGTGCGCCCTAGAACATGACGAAACGAGAAAGGCCCATGCTCGATGAGCATGGGCCTTTCTCTCGTGTAGCCCCGACGGGATTCGAACCCGCGCTACCGCCTTGAGAGGGCGGCGTCCTAGGCCGCTAGACGACGGGGCCAGGACTGCTTCTCGCTGTCGCGAGGAGCGCCTTGGTTGATCTTTCGATCAGGAGGCTCGGCTAGCTTAACCGGCCGAGGCCCGGCGACCAAATCGCCAGGTGCTGATTGATTTCGGCCGCGAACCGAAGTCGTCCAACACTCTCCGCTGGGGTACCAGGACTCGAACCTAGAATGGCTGAACCAGAATCAGCTGTGTTGCCAATTACACCATACCCCAATGACCAGGTCGTTCATCTGCAAGTCTGGGTGACTCGAGACCGTGTTCCGGGCCGAGAAGAAGAGTACCAAACGGCTACGGGTTAACTACAAATCGCCTGGTCAAAGCCATATTTTTACGGTTGGGACGCCGGTTGCCCCGCCCCTTGCCAGGTCCCGGCCGAGCGCAGCCGGTCCAGGGTGACGCCCCGGCCGAGCAGTTCCAGCGATTCGTACAGCGGCGGGCTGATATGCGACCCGGTGACCGCGACCCGCACCGGCGCGAAGGCTTTGCGCGGTTTGAGCCCGAGATCATCGATCAGCGCCTTTTTCAGCGCCGCTTCGATCGCCTCGGTGGTCCACTCGGTCAGCGGCTCCAAGGCGGCAATAGCCGACTGCAATACCTCGGTCGCGTCGGGACCGAGATTCTTCGCCCCCGCCGCGGGGTCGATCGCGAACTCCTCCGCGGGCGCGAACAAGAAACGCAACAGGTCCCAAGCGTCGGACATCACGACAATCCTGGTCTGCACGAGTTCCGCCGCCGCGGCGAACACCTTCTCATCGATTTCCGCGCCGATACGGTTGTGCTCGGTGAGATACTCCCGCAGCCGGTGGGCGAAATCACCCGGCGCCAGCAATCGGATGTGCTCGGCGTTGAGCGCGTCCGCCTTCTTCTGGTCGAAACGGGCCGGATTCGAATTTACTTTCGAAATGTCGAAGGCCTCGACCATCTCCGCCATGGAGAACACGTCGCGGTCCTCGGACAGGCCCCAACCGAGTAGCGCGAGATAATTCAGCAAACCTTCGGGGATGAATCCGCGGTCGCGGTGGGCGAACAGATTGGACTCGGGGTCACGCTTGGACAACTTCTTGTTGCCCTGGCCCATGACGAACGGCAGGTGACCGAACTCCGGAGTGAAATCGGTGACCCCGATCCTGCGCAGCGCGGCGTACAGCGCCAGCTGCCGGGGGGTCGAGGAGAGCAGGTCCTCGCCGCGCAGCACGTGGGTGATCCGCATCAGTGCGTCATCGACCGGGTTGACCAGCGTATACAGCGGCTCTCCGGTACCGCGGGTGAGCGCGAAGTCCGGGACGCTGCCCGCCTTGAAGGTGGTCTCACCGCGCACCAGATCGGTCCAGGACAGGTCCTCGTCCGGCATCCGCAGCCGGACAACGGCCAGGCGGCCCTCGGCCCGGTATGCCTCGATCCGCTCGGGCGTCAGGTCGCGATCGTAGTTGTCGTAACCGAGCTTCGGATCGCGTCCCGCGGCGCGATGGCGAGCCTCGACTTCCTCCGGTGTGGAGAACGATTCATACGCCTCACCGGCCTCCAGCAAACGCCGAACCACGTCCAAGTGCAGATCTTTTCGCAGCGACTGGCGATATGGCTCATAGGGCCCGCCGACCTCCGGCCCTTCGTCCCAGGTGAGGCCGAGCCAGCGCAGCGCGTCGATAATCGCGCGGTAGGACTCCTCGGAATCGCGTGCGGCATCGGTGTCTTCGATACGAAAGACGAATGCGCCGCCGTGATGGCGAGCATAGGCCCAGTTGAACAGCGCCGTCCGGATCAGGCCCACGTGTGGCGTTCCGGTCGGTGACGGGCAGAATCGGACCCGTACTTCAGTCATGGCTCTCTTTCGATCAGCGTTTGGCGGCAACGGGATTGGTGAGGGTGCCGATGCCCTCGACGGTCACCGACACCTGCTGCCCCTCGCGCACCGGGCCGACGCCCTCGGGGGTGCCGGTGAGGATGACGTCACCGGGCAGCAGCGTCATCACGGTGGTGACCCACTCGATGAGCTTCGGAATGTCGTGCAGCAGAAGCGAAGTGCGGCTACGCTGCCGCACCTCGCCGTCGAGTTCGGTGACGATCTCCAGATCCGAAGGGTCCAAGGAGGTCTCGATCCACGGACCGAGCGGGCAGAACGTGTCGTAGCCCTTGCCCCTGGTCCACTGGCCGTCGTGGCGCTGCTGGTCGCGGGCGGTCACGTCGTTGGCGGCGGTGTAGCCGAGCACCACGTCCAGCGCGCGGGCGGCGGGCACGTCCTTGCAGGGACGGCCGATGACGACGGCCAGCTCCCCTTCGTAATCGACCTGAGACGAACTGGGCGGCAGGATGATCGGGGCGTTCGGCCCCACGATCGCGGTGTTCGGCTTGAGGAAGATCACCGGGTCTTCCGGAGCCGGTCCGCCCATCTCGGCGGCATGGGCGGCGTAGTTCTTGCCGATGCAGACCACCTTGCTGGCCAGGATCGGCGCGAGCAACCGGACGTCGGCCAGCGGCCAGCTCCGCCCGGTGAACGTCGGTGTGCCGAACGGGTGTTCCGCGATCTCCTTGGCCACACTGTCGCTTCCGTCGCCTTCGATGCTGACGAAGGCGACCCCATCGGGACTGGCAACTCGACCTAGACGCATGCCCCGGAGTCTATCGACCCGTCGCCACCTGCCCGAACGCGCCCGACCGGGTGGTACGGAATCCGCGCGAATCCAGCGGCGGCGCGTGCTGTGAGCAGTCCGACAGCCACGGCCGTCGAGCCGAACCGCCGTTCCGGTGTACCGTGAGCAACGAAGTTCACAAAGTGGGAATTGTATCCCAAATATTGAGATATCAAATATTGAGATACCGAGGTGAAGCCGATGGCGACCGTCACGCAGATCGACGAGGCGCGGCGCTGGTCCATGCTCGGCCTCGGCGTCTTCGCCCAGGCCTCCAGCGCGGTCTTCATCCACGGCGTCCCGTTCCTGCTGCCCGCGCTGACCGACCGCGGTATGCCGCTCGCCACCGCGGGCCTGCTGGTCGCCATGCCCACCGTCGGCCTGGTGTGCACCCTGATCGCGTGGGGCTACCTGGTCGACCGGATCGGCGAGCGCAAGGTACTGGTCGGCGGCCCCCTGCTGATGCTGGCGGCCGGATGCGCCGCGGCGGCCACGACCGACGACCTGGCGTTGGGCGCGCTGCTGTTCCTCGGCGGCGTCGGGGCGGCGAGCACCAACGGCGCCAGCGGCCGGGTCATCGTCGGCTGGTTCCCTCCGCACCGGCGCGGGTTGGCGATGGGCATCCGGCAGACCGCCCAGCCGCTGGGAGTGGGCGTCGCCGCGTTGGCGATTCCGGCCGTCGCCTCCACCTACGGCGTGCCCGCGGCGGTTCTCGTTCCCGCGCTCATGGCGGGCGTGGCGGCCGTGGGCTGTCTGGCCGGCATCGTCGACCCGCCGCGCCCGCCGGCCTCCGCCGCCGATCCGTCGTTGCGCGCCAATCCTTATCGCGACGACGCCACGCTGTGGCGCATCCATCTGGTCTCGGTGCTGCTCGTCGTCCCGCAGGGCACCGTGTGGACGTTCGCGCTGCTGTGGCTGCACCGCGACATCGGCTGGTCGCTGACCGCCGCGGGGGCGCTGGTGACCGTCACCCAGATCCTCGGCGCACTGGGCCGCATCGGCGCGGGCGCCTGGTCGGATCGCGCGGGCAGCCGGATGGGCCCGCTGCGGACGGTCGCGATCGCCGCCGTGCTCTCGATGGCCGCGCTGGCGCTGGCCGCGTGGACGCACTGGTGGTGGGCCGCCATCCCGCTGCTGATCGCCGCGTCGGTGATCACCGTCTCCGACAATGGATTGGCCTTCACCGCGGTCGCCGAGATCGCGGGCCCCTACTGGAGCGGCCGGGGGCTGGGCATCCAGAACACCGGGCAGAATCTGGCCATGGCCGCCGTCCCGCCGGTGTTCGGCGCCCTGATCACCGCGAGCGGCTTTCCCGCCGCCTTCCTGCTGGCCGCGGCCACCGCCGTAGCGGCCGTCCCCTTGGTCCCCCGCGACCCCGGCTGAGAGAGGACGTGGGCGAGCGCGGAGTGGTCGAGGACCTTTCGTGGGGATGCGCGAAGGTCCCGTTGCCCAGGTGGGAACGGGACCTTCGGGGGGCGAGGATCAGAGGGTGGCGGCGATCCGGTCGCCGATCTCCACGGTCGACGCGGCGCCCGAGCGGGACTCGAGGTCCTTCGCGACGGCCGACTCGATGCGCGTGGCCGCCTCGGTGTCGCCGAGGTGGTTGAGCAGGAGGGAGACCGAGAGGATCGCCGCGGTTGGGTCGGCCTTGGACTGACCGGCGATGTCGGGGGCGCTGCCGTGCACCGGCTCGAACATGCTGGGGTTCGTCCCGGAGGCGTCGATGTTGCCGCTGGCGGCCAGCCCGATGCCGCCGCTCACGGCGGCGGCGAGATCGGTGATGATGTCGCCGAAGAGGTTGTCGGTGACGATCACGTCGAACCGGCCCGGATCGTTGACCATGTGGATGGTCGCGGCATCGATGTGCTGGTAAGCCGTGGTGACCTCGGGGAACTCGGCCGCGACCTCGTCCACGGTGCGCTGCCAGAGCGAGCCGGCGAAGGTGAGCACGTTGTTCTTGTGCACCAGCGTCAGGTGCTTGCGCCGTGCCTGCGCCTTGGCGAAGGCGTAGCGCACGACGCGCTCGATGCCGAAGCGGGTGTTGGTGCTGACCTCGGTGGCCACCTCGTGCGGGGTGTCGACGCGAATCGCGCCGCCGGTGCCGGTGTACGGGCCCTCGGTGCCCTCGCGCACCACGACGAAGTCGATGTCGGGATTGCCCGCCAGCGGGCTGGTCACGCCGGGGAACAGCTTGGACGGCCGCAGGTTCACGTGGTGGTCCAGCGCGAACCGGGTGCGCAGCAACAGACCGCGTTCGAGCACGCCGCTGGGCACCGACGGGTCGCCGATCGCGCCGAGCAGGATCGCGTCGTGCTGCTTCAGCTCGGGCAGCACCGAATCCGGCAGGATCTCGCCGGTCGCGTGGTAGCGGCGCGCACCGAGGTCGTACTCGGTCTTCTCGACACCGGGCACGACCACGTCGAGCACCTTGAGCGCCTCGGCGATGACCTCGGGCCCGATCCCGTCGCCCGGGATGACAGCAAGCTTCATGACAAATGCTCCGTTCGATGTTGCCGGTAACGGCCGACACGACGTGCGGCCCGGAGATGACCGCCGGGGCGCGCACGACAGTCCGGCCGGGGTGACCGCAGCATCGTCACGGTACTCGGCGCGGCCGGATCGCCGAGCACCGGGCGCGATGACGCGGCGGGTCCGCGCGCCGGGAGAGTGACCGGCGCCGCGCACGAGTGCTTCGTGCGCGGCGCCGATTCCGCGTGTGCCGGGGCGCTGCGGCCCCGATCAGGTCAGGTCAGGTCGACCTGGACGACCTTGGCGGCGCCGACCGACTCGGCGATCGCGTCCTGCACGTCGACGGGCACCTCGCGGGCCACGCGCAGCACCACGGTGGCGCCTTCCTTGTCGACGTCCTGGGTCAGCTGCGCGGCCAGGATGTCGACCTCGGCCTCGCCGAGCTTGGTGCCGATCTTGCCCAGCGCGCCCGGCCGGTCCTCGTAGTTCAGGATGGCCAGGTTGAGGCCCTCGGCGCGCATGTCGTAGTTGCGGCCGTTGATGTTGACGATCTTCTCCACCAGCTGCGGTTCGGTCAGCGTGCCCGCGACGTTCAGGGTGCTGCCGTCGCCGAACACAGCGCGCAGGTCGACGAGGCTGCGGTGGCTCGGGCTCTCCGACACTGTGGTGACCTCGGCGGTGATGCCGCGATCCTTGGCCAGCGCGGGCGCGTTGACGAAGGTGACCTGGTCCTCGACCAGCGCGGAGAAGATGCCGCGCAGCGCGGACAGCTCCAGCACCCCGACCTCCTGCGCGGCCAGCTCGCCGCGCACCTGGACCTCGACGCTGACCGGCAGCTCGTTGGACAGCGCGCCGAGCAGCGCGCCCTGCTTGCGGACGATGTCCAGCCAGGGGGCGACTTCTTCGCCGACCGTGCCGCCGGTGACGTTCACCGCGCCGGGCACGAACTCACCGGCCAGGGCCAGCAGTACCGACTTCGCGACGTCGGTGCCCGCGCGATCCTGCGCCTCGGAGGTGGAGGCGCCCAGGTGCGGGGTCACCACGACCTGCGGCAGGTCGAACAGCGGGCTGTCGGTGCACGGCTCGGTCTCGAACACGTCCAGACCGGCGGCGCGCACGTGGCCGGACTTGATCGCCTCGGCCAGGGCGGACTCGTCGACCAGACCGCCGCGGGCGGCGTTGACGATGATCACGCCCGGCTTGGTCTTGGCGATGGCCTCCTTGCCGATCAGGCCCTTGGTCTCCGGGGTCTTCGGGAGGTGGATCGAGATCAGGTCGGCGCGCTCGAGCAGCTCGTCGAGGGTGAGCAGCTCGATGCCCAGCTGCGCGGCGCGGGCGGGCGACACGTAGGGGTCGTAGGCGACGATCTTGGTCTCGAAGGCGGCCAGGCGCGCGGCGAACAGCTGGCCGATGCGGCCGAGGCCGACGACGCCGACGGTCTTGCCGAAGATCTCCACGCCGTTGAACTTGCTGCGCTGCCAGGTGTGCTCACGCAGGGTGGCGTCCGCGGCGGGAACCTGACGGGCGGCCGACAGCAGCAGGGTGACCGCGTGCTCGGCGGCGGTGTGGATGTTCGAGGTGGGCGCGTTCACGACCATGACGCCGCGCTCGGTGGCGGCGGGCACGTCGACGTTGTCCAGGCCGACACCCGCGCGGGCGACGATCTTGAGGTTCTTCCCGGCTTCCAGGACCTCGGCGTCGACCGTGGTCGCCGACCGCACCAGCAGCGCGTCGGCCTCGGGCACCGCGGCCAGCAGCGCCGGGCGGTCGGGTCCGTCGACCCACCGGACCTCGACACCGTCACCGAGCGCGTCGACGGTCGACTGGGCGAGCTTGTCGGCGATCAGAACTACAGGACGGCCTGCTTGGCTCACGTGGAGTACTCCTGGGGAATGGGGTCGGCAATTACCGCCGACCAGCTTAGTGCGCGCGATTTCCGCCTCGGCTACCACCTGGTAGGCGGGCGTCCTCAGTCTTTCCGGTGGAAAGAATATGAAGACCGGTCTACAGTCAGGGCATGGGCGTCAAAGGCACCGAGACTCGCGGCAAACTCGTCGAGGCGGCGCGCACACTGGTGGAGCGGCACGGTTACTACGGCGCCGGGCTCAATCAGATCCTGGCGGCCAGCGGCGCGCCACGCGGTTCGCTGTACTTCCACTTCCCCGGCGGCAAGGACGAATTGGTCGCGGCGGCGATCGCCCAGGCGAGCAAGGAGATCGCGGCGCTGATCGACACGATCGAACCCGGCGACGCCGCCGCGGCCGCGAGCAGGCTGCTGCGCATGTTCGGTGATCGGCTGGAAGCGTCCGGGTGGCAACAGGGTTGCCCGGTCGCCACCGTGGCCTTAGACGTGGCGGCGGCGAACGACGCGGTCCAAGCCGAGTGCGCCGCCGCCTACGCCGCCTGGCAACAGGCGCTGCGGCTGCGATTGCGGGCCGATGGCCGCGAGAACGCCGACGACCTGGCCGCCGCGGTGCTCGCCATGGTCGAGGGGGCGCTGCTACTGGCGCGTGCGCAACGCAGTCGCGAACCTTTGGAACGCGTCGAACGCACTCTACTCGCCCTGCTCTGAGTCGAGAGTCCGTCAACCCGCTTCCTTTTTCATAGCCTCAAAATATGTAGACCGGTCTAGTAAGGAGAATGTCATGTCCGACAGCATCGTGTTCGGAGCCGCTGGATTCCTCGGCCGCGCCGCGGTCGCCCGGCTGCTCGAGCAGGGGCGTTCCGTCACCGCCGCCTTGCGTGCGGGCAGCGAGGAGCGGCTCACCAGTTGGCTGCGCAGACGCGGCGTCGACTCGGGCGCGCTGGAAATCGTCGCGTGCGACGTCACCGCCGAGGACCTGGGTCTGCCCGCCGGGTTCGACCCGTCCGGCATCCGCGACGTGTACAACTGCGCGGCCCGCTTCGCCTTCGGACTCGCGC
Organism: Nocardia abscessus; assembly: GCF_015477775.1. GTDB lineage: Bacteria > Actinomycetota > Actinomycetes > Mycobacteriales > Mycobacteriaceae > Nocardia > Nocardia abscessus_A. Next base: position 832,391 of record NZ_JADLQO010000002.1, read on the forward strand.
CCGAGGACGCGTACGCGGTCAACGTCACCGGCGCGCTGCACGTACTGGAGTGGGCCGCCGCCCTGCCCGGCCTGCGACGCCTCGTCCACATCACGGGATATCGGATCACCGTCGAGCAATCCGAGGAACAGCATTGGGAGAAGGGCGCTTACGGTGCATCCAAGTTCGAGTCGGATCCGCTGCTGCGGCGGCGAGCCGCCGAGCTGGGCGTCGCGCTGACCATCGCGAACCCGAGCAGTGTGATCGGCCCCGGTCAATACGTCGGGCTCGCCGGTGTGGTCGAGCAACTGTGGAACGGAAGACTCCCGGTCACCCCCGGCGGGGCGGATACGTTCGTGCCGATCGTCGATCTGGACTACTTCACCGACTTCTTGATCAGTCTCCCCACCCTGCCGGATACCGCGGGCCGGTCCTACACGGTTCTCGACGATCGAACTCCGGTGCTGCCGACGCTGATCCGGCTGCTGGCCGGGCACATGGGGGTCCGCGCGCCGCGGTTCTCGATTCCGGTCGGTGTCATCGAGAAACTTCCGCGCGCGTTGACCGGCGCCGATCCAGAGTCGCTGAGCTTCATCGCCGACGACCGCTACGACACCTCGGCGGCACAGGACGTGGCCCGCCGCGCCGGACTCACCATGCCTTCGACCGAGGCCACCCTGCTGACCTGGGCCGACCATCTCGTGGCCAGCCGGTTCGGCGCGGTGGCCGACGATCCAACCGCCGGATTCGCCGATGGCGTCTGGGTGAGCGGCGAACGGCAACGCCCCGCCTACGTTCTCGTGCACGGGCTTCCGCTCGACGGTGAATCGTGGCACGCGGTACGCGCGGAGTTGGACGAGCCGAGCCTGGTCGTCGACCTGCCCGGCCTCGGGCGCTCGGCGCCCGGCGATCCCGATGCGGCGCTCCCAAGGCTGCTCGCCTCCGTCCACACCCGCCCCGTGCTGGTCGGTCACTCACTCGGCTGCGGTCCGGTGCTGCGGTACGCGGCGGAGCATCCCGAGCGGATCTCCGGCGTGCTACTGGTGGCGCCCGCGTTCTTGCAGCCGCGGTCCGGCTTGCTGCTGCGCTCACCGTTGGCGGCGGCGGCGATGCGCCGGATGTCGTCGACCGCCTTGGCGAAACAGCTCGGCGTACCCGACAGCGCCGCGATCGCGAGCGCCGCGGCGAACCTGCGCAGGCCGGGCGTCGCCGCCCGCACCGTCGCCGCGCTGCGCCGCGCGAGCGCTCCCGCTCGGCGTGCGGAGTTGCGCGCACTGCTCGAACGGATCGAGGTGCCGGTGCGGATCATCACCGGTTCCGGTGATCCACTCACCGTCAGGACAGCTCGGGACGCGATTTCGATCGAGGGCACCGGCCATTACCCGCAGTTGACCCACCCCGCCCGGGTCGCGGCGGAACTCGCCCGGATCCCTGCCGTCGGGGCGCTCGGCTGATCCCGCCGCCGCTCCCGTGACAACGGCCTCGCACAGCGGCGGGCCCCCACACCTTCTCGGTGCGGGGGCCCGCTCGGTCACGCCCTCGGTCGGCGCGGGACCCGGTCGATCTGCTCGACCGTACGTCGGTCAGCGGCCGCCGAAGGAACCCGTCCACAAGGTGTCGACCAGGCCGTGCAGAGCGGCGCCGAGCGTATTGAAAAGACCGTTCAGGGCAGCGCTACCGGTGTCGATGATAACGGGGATCATGGAAATACCTCTTCCTCGAAACATAATCCAGTCGAACTGGCTGACACGAGGCACATCGGCGGCCACGGGGTGGCAGTTACGGAATTCGACAATATGGAGATGCAGGCCACATTAGCACATCATTGTGGCGCACGACACCTCCGATCCCATGCTTGAGCTGCGAATCTAGTCAAACGTCCAGGTCAGAGCGCCCACAGTGCTGCACCAATTTCTCAAGCCAACGAGCACAGCGAGACGACTCGAAAGAAAGTCGCCGAGAGGTCACATCCCCAGGAAATAGGGGCTTCCGAGCGACGCTGCCGAAAAACTCGCCCTAATTTGAACAATAGAGCATATGAATAACTCTTGATTACCCGCCCGGCGGCCCATGGAGAATTGTGACGCCCGGTCGACACCGATGTTCGGCGACCGAAGCGGCCGAGGGCAGCGGGTGCTCAGGATGCCTCGGTGGTGACCAACCGCACATCCCCGGCCTCCTTCGTGACGGCCACCGCGCGGGCGAACGCGCGTACCCGCGGAGTCTCGCGGTAGCGGTGCCACACCAGCCCGAGCCGGGACTCGGCGATCCCGGTCACCGGTACGAAGACCACCGGCCGCCTGCGGTGTGATTCCGCGGTCGGATGGCACAGCAGCATCGCGCCGCGGCCGGCTGCCACCGCGGCGAGGCCCTCCTCCAGCGTGCCGACCTCAGGGCCGGGGCGCACCCTGCGGCCCTCCGGCGTCACGTCCAGCGCCTGCGCCCTGCGCCAGTACTCCGGCGCCGGAGCGCGCACGCCGACCAGCGTGACCTCCGCGAGTTCCTCCACCGACAGCGCGGCACGTCCCGCGAGCGGGTGGGTGCTGGCCACCGCGAGCGTCTGGGGCTGCCCCTCGAACACCGATCCGAGCACCAGATCACGCTCGCCCATCGGCAGCAGCACGACCGCGGCGTCGACCTCGGCGCGCCGTAGCGCACCGAACGGATCGGCCAAGGGGATCTCGACCAGCTCGGCCGAGCAGTCCGGATGACGCCGCTGAAACAGCTCGACGGCGGCCATCAGGTGATCGTTGCCCGCGCCCTGGAAACCGATGCGCAAGATCCCGTCCACACCTCGGGCGGCGGCGCGGGCATCGTCGACCGTCGCGCGCAACGCGGCATAGGCGGGGCGCAGTTCGGCGAGGAAATCCGTACCGAGCGGAGTCAACCGGACGGTACGGCTGGTGCGTTCCACGAGCCGGCCGCCAATGCGCCGCTCCAGCGCGCGCAATAGCTGGCTCACCCTGCTCTGCGACACGTACAGCCGCTCGCCGGCCCGCCCGAAGTGCAGTTCCTCGGCGAGCGCGAGAAACGCCTCCAGCTCACGGATCTCCACCCCGCCCATCAGGCTCCCTTCCACGGTCGATGAGTCCAGCTCATAGAACTATGAGAGCTTCGCCGTTGTTTCCCCCTGCCACGAGCCGTTGGCTGGAGGACATGACACAGGTTCAGGAACTCGTTGCGCCGCCGCCGGTTTCGGCGATTCGCGGCCGGCTCGGCGTCGCCGCCGTGACCGCGGGCACGTTCACGGTGGTCACCTCCGAGATGCTGCCGGTCGGCCTGCTCACTCCGATCGGCTCGGCGCTGCGGGTGAGCGAAGGCAGCGTCGGTCTCGCGTTGACGGTGACGGGCCTGGTGGCCGCGGTGTCGGCGCCCGTGCTCACCGCGGCGCTGGGCCGGATCGAGCGCAGGGTGGTGCTCTGCGGATTGATGGCGGTGCTCGCACTGGGCAACCTCGGCACCGCATGGGCGCCCACCTTCGGGGTGCTGATGGGGGCGCGGGTGCTGGTCGGCGTGGGCATGGGCGGTGTGTGGGCGCTCGCCGCGAGCCTGGCGGCGCGGCTGGTGCCCGCACGGTCGGTGACCGCCGCGACGTCGCTGGTCTTCGCCGGCGTCGCGGTCGCCTCGGTGCTCGGCATCCCCGCGGGAACCGTACTGGGCGCGCTCGCCGGGTGGCGGATCGTGTTCGCCGCCGCCGCGGGGCTCGCGCTGCTGGTCCTCACGGCGATGGCGGCCGCGCTGCCGCGCCTGCCCGCGACGGAGGCCGCGGCGCTGGGCGGCGTGCTGCGGCTGACGCGGCAGCCGGGCTTGCGCGTCGCCCTGCTCGTGGTCGCGTTCCTGGTCACCGGCCACTTCGCCGCCTACACCTACGTGCGGCCGGTGCTCGAGGAGGTGACCGGCGTCGGCGCGGGGACGATCGGCACCCTGCTGCTGGTGTACGGGATCGCCGGTGTCGCGGGCAATTTCGGCGCGGGCGCGGCAGCGGCACGGACACCGCGCAAGACCCTGATCGCGATCGGCTCGATCCTCGCCGCCGCCGCGATCGTCTTGCCCGTGCTCGGCGCCGCGCTGCCGCAGGCCATCGTGCTGATGGTCGTGTGGGGCCTGTCCTACGGCGGCGTCTCGGTGAGCACGCAGAACTGGGTCTTCGCCGCGTCACCCGGAGCGAAGGAAGGCGCGTCCGCCCTGTTCGCCGGGGTTTTCAATGCCGCCATCGCACTCGGGTCGCTGACCGGCGGGCTGGCCGCGGACAGGGTGGGCCTCGCCGCCGCCCTGTGGCTCGGCGGCGCGCTGGCTGTCGTCGCCGTGGTCGTTGCCGCGTTCGGAACAGTCGGCCATCGTCGGTGAGCGGCGGCGAAAAGCGTTCGCGGCGACCCTTTTCGGCACCTACCATCGCGTTCATGTCTCTGCGCGCGATACCGGCTTCGATGGACCCGGCGGTGGTCGGGTCGATCGATCGTGAGCTGGATCGGGTCGAGCGGGAGCACCGGGTGTCGATCCGGCTCGCGATCGAAAGCGGCAGCCGTGCTTGGGGGTTCCCGTCTCCCGATTCGGACTACGACTGCCGGTTCGTGTACGTCGCGGCGCTGGAGACCTACCTGTCCCCGTGGCGCACCCGGGACGTGGTGGAGACGCCGCTCGCGGGCTTGCTCGACGTGAACGGCTGGGATCTGGCCAAGGCGCTGCGGCTGCTGGTGCAGGGCAACGCCGTGCTCATCGAATGGCTGATGTCGCCGATCGTCTACCGCGGCGACCCGGCATTCCGGGACCGGCTGCGCACGGTGGCCGACGAGGTCGCCGACCGCGACAAGGTCGCTCGGCACTATCTGCACCTGGGCGCCAAGCAGTGGGGCTTGTTCGAGCGCAGCGGGTCGCTGAAGAAGGTGTTCTACGCGTTGCGTCCGGCGATGGCGCTGCGGTGGCTGCGCGAGCATCCCGCGGCGGCGGTGGCGCCGATGCATCTGCCGACGCTGCTTCGGCAGTGCGAGCTGCCCGACGGGTTGCCGGACGCGGTGCGCGAGCTGACCGACCTGAAGTCACGGACCCGCGAGATGGGCAGCGGGTCGGTGCCCGCGCCGATCACCACGTTCATCACCGCCGAATTCGCCTGCGCCGCCGAGTCGTTCCGGAAGTCCGGCCCCCGCGATCTCACGCGTGCCCGTGCGATCACCGCGGAGTTCTTCCGCTCCGAGGCGCTGGCGGGCTGACCCCTACGACCCGGGAACCGCCGCGGCCGTTCGCTCGTCCGCATCATCGGACTCGGCGACCGCGTCGGCGTAGGCCTGGGCGAGCTGTTGGGTGGCGGACGGGCGGTCCGGGTTCGGGCGCGGGATGCCGAGGTGGCTCTCGCGTAGTTCGTCCATGAACTCCGCCCACAGTCGCGGACCGCCCGCCTCGAGCAATTCGGCCCGCACCCGCAGACGCTTGGTGGTCGGGCGGTGCCGCAGACCCCACGCCCCGAGCTGCGCCATGACCGGCACCAATTGGATCGCGGATTCGGTGAGCCGGTATTCCGCCTTCTGTCCGGGTCTGGTGTCCTCCCGGCTGAGCAGCCCCGCCGCCACCAGGCGCTTGAGCCGATCGGACAGGATGTTGGAGGCGATGCCCTCCTCGGAGCCGGCCAGCAGCTCGCGGAAGTGGCGCCGGTCGCCGAACATCACGTCGCGCAGCACGAGCAGCGTCCACCGATCGCCGATCACCTCGATCGTCGCGTTGATCGGGCACCCGGAACGTCCGTCCTCGCGCATCCGGCACTCCTGTCCCGTCGACATGTACTGCTTGCAATATACAACCAGACGCTTATGCGACGCCTCGGCCGCGCACTCCCCCACACTGGTCCAGGTGACCTCACCCGCTCCGCCCCGTGAATGTCCCGAACAGGCGAAAGGCCCCGCACCATCCCGGTGCGGGGCCTTTCGGAAGCTAAGTCGCGATCAGAGAACGCGGACGTCCTGGGCCTGCGGACCCTTTTGTCCCTGGCCGATCTCGAACTCCACGCGCTGCCCCTCATCGAGGGACCGGAAACCCGAGCCGCTCACAGCCGAGTAATGCACGAAGACGTCGGGCCCCCCGCCGTCCTGTGCGATAAAGCCGAAGCCCTTCTCGCTGTTGAACCACTTCACAATGCCTTGAGCCATTTCATACTTTCTGTAGACGAGCCAGGTAGGTGTTATGAGATGCCCTGGTCTCGTAGATCAACGATGCCATGATCCGACGAATTCCTCACGTTCCGCACCACCAACTGTGAGCTAACGCTCACGACGAGGCTCGGCTCCGTCGTGCGCGAGTGCACGCTCGGTTCACTCGCGACGCTCGCTCAGGGCGGGCTGGGTCTGTCACCTCCCACAATCGGTACGGTCCCGATCCGTGCGACGTCGGGGCCCATCGGGCGGATACCCGCACGCCGCCCGAGATAACACCCGCCGCCCACCCCTGATGAGCACGCTGCACTCGCAGGGGCCACCGCGCCCGGCATCATGGACTCCTTCTTCGACGCGGCTCGACAGCGATACTTATTCGCTACCAGTTTCCTTGTGCCCCAACTGGTTTCAGTGTACCGCACGCAGACTCCGACACTTCAGCCTACGTCCGGGGGGCCGCCGCGCGCACCGTTCGTTAAGTTCTGTTCACGGGCGTAGATAGCGCACCTGACGCGGTTTCGTCTCGTCGTAGGCGGCGCGGCCCGCCAGATACTCCGGCACACCGACCTCCCACCACGCGCCCGCCTCCGTCCACGCCGCGGGCTGCGTCCGCACGACCAGCACGGCCGGGCGGCGCTCGGCCTTCGCGGCCGCTCGCGCCCGCGCGTAGGCGTCCCGAAACGCCTCCAGGTCGGAGGCCGTGAACACCGCACATCCCAAGGCGGCGGCGTGGGCGGCGAAATCGACCCGGGGTGGATGTTCGTGCCCGGTACGGCAATCGGCGTAGAAGTTGTTGAACGGCTCGCCGCCTTGCCCCTCCTGCAGCCGGGCGATCACGGCGTAGCCGTCGTTGTCGCAGACCACCGCGACGAAGGGATGCCCGGCGAACGCCGCCGAGAACAATTCCGAGTTCAGCATCAGATACGAGCCGTCCCCGAGCAGTGTGGTCACCACACCATCCGCGTGCGCCATGGCCGCACCCCACGCGCCCGCGAGCTCGTAGCCCATGCAGGAGAAGCCGTATTCCACGTCCATGGTCGGTGTGCCGCCGGTCGCCCGCCAGCCGCCGACGAGTTCCCCGGGCAGGCCGCCGGAAGCCGTCATCACATAGTCGCTCGGCCCGCTCAGGTCGTTCACCGCGCCGACCACTTGGGCATAGCTCGGCGTGCCCGGGGTCGGTGCGCGCAGCTCGTCGATGTGCGCGTCCCAGGTGCTGCGCAGTACGGCTGCTCGCGCCGTCCACTCCGAGTCGACGCGCCACTGCCCCAGCTGCCCGGCAAGCTCACCCACGGCGGCGTCGGCGTCGCCGACCACCGCGAGGGCGCCGTGCTTGACGGCGTCGAACCGGGCCACGTTGATCGTGACCAGCCGAACGCCCGGCGCGAAGACCGTCCAGGACGCGGTGGTGAAGTCCTGCAACCGGGTTCCGACCGCCAGGACGAGATCGGCTTCGGCCGCCATCGCGTTCGCCGACGCCGAGCCGGTGATGCCCAGCGGTCCCGCGTACAGCGGATGGTCGTGCGGCACGAGGGTGCGGCCCGCAGTGGTCTCCACGACCGGAAGGTCGTACCGCTCGGCGAATTCCAGCACGGTGCGCCCCGCTCCCGAATAGCGGACGCCGCCGCCGAGGATCAGCAGTGGGCGTCGCGCGCCGCGCAGTGCGGCGACGGCTTCGGCGAGCGTCCGCTGGTCGGGGCGCGGCCGCGGAAGACGGTGCACCACCGGCCGGAAAAGCGCGTCGGGGAAGTCGTAGCTCTCGGCCTGGACATCCTGCGGGAGCGCAAGGACGACCGGACCGGCATCGGCCGGATCCGTGAGCACCCCGACCGCCTGAGGCAGGGTGGCGATCAGCTGTTCCGGGCGGGTGACGCGGTCGAAATACCGGCTCACCGCCCGGAACGCGTCGTTGACCGTGACGGTCGGGTCGCCGAAGTGCTCGACCTGCTGCAGGACCGGGTCCGGCGCGCGTCCGGTGAAGGTGTCGCCGGGAAGCAGCAGCAGCGGAAGGCGGTCGGCGTGCGCGACGCCCGCCGCCGTCACCATGTTCAGCGCGCCGGGACCGATCGATGACGTGGCGACACCGACCTGACGCCGGTGCGCGGCCTTGGCATAGCCGACCGCGGCGAGCGCCATCCCCTCCTCGGTGTGCCCGCGCCAGACCGGCAGTTCGTCGCGCCGCTCGTGCAGCGCGGTGCCGAGGCCGAGCACGTTGCCGTGGCCGAAGATCGCGAAGACGGCGGGGAACAACGGCACCTCGCGGCCGTCGAGCGTCTCGGAGCGCTGGGCGATCAGCCAGGACACCAGCGCCTGCGCCGTGGTCGATCTCATCCGATCCGTCCTTCGTGGGAGGTGACCGGGCAGCGGGGATCGAGCGGCTCGGCGTCCCAGCGCCCCCGCACCCAGCTGTGGGCGGGGTCGTCGCAGAACGCCATCGATCGCTCGGGGGCCGGACCGGCCAGCACGTTGAGGTAAAACATCGGATAGCCCGGGGCCGCGATACACGGCCCGTGATACCCGTGCGGGATCAGGAAGACGTCACCATCGCGGACCGCCACGTTCTCGTCGACCGTGCCATCGGCCGTGTAGGTGCGGTGCATGCCGAATCCCTCGCGCGACGGCGTGATCCCGTCGCGTCCGGCGATGCGGAAGTAGTAGATCTCCTCGTTGACGACTTCACAGTCGCTCGCCTGGTCGTGCTTGTGCGGCGGATAGGACGACCAGTTGCCGTCCGGGGTGATCAGCTCGCAGGCATTGAGCTTGTCCGCGTGCTCCCACACACCGGGTATCCCGAAGTTCGTGACTTGGCGCGTCGCGCTGCCTGCGCCGCGAACTTCGACCGGAACCTGCTCAGCGGGGCCGTATCTCGGCTCGAGCCGTCTCCCGCAGCGGGCCATCGGCAACGCCACCTCCAGGTCGCCGCCCTCGGCCACCAACTCCACCTCGGCGTCGCGCGGGACGTAGACGAAGTCCGTCACGCGGGTGAAGACCGATTCGCGACCGGCCAGTGTGAAGCTCGCGCCGTCGACGCGCACCGTGCACGCTCCGGCCAGTGGAAGCACGAAAGCCTCGAACTCGCCCGTCCGCACGACGCGCGAGGCGCCCGCGCCGATCCGCAGGACACGCAGCCCGGCGTAGGTCCATCCGGCGTCGGCGGGCATGAGGTGAATCGGATCGCCGTCACGGCGAAGCGTCCCGTCCGGCCGATGCAGTGTCATCGTCATCGCGCCTCCTCCGTACGCACTCCGCGGATATCGGCGATCCGGTCGCCGCGGGTTCCCTTCAGCAGCCGAGCGGCGGTGTCCACCGCCCGGGCGACGTCGCCGTCCGGCGGGTACAGCAAAGTGCGCCCGACGACGAGACCGCGCACCACGTCGTGGCCGAGCGCCCCGCCCCACAGCGCGCGATCCACCGCCGAGTCACCGGAAGGAGCGCCGCCCAGCACGAGCACCGGCAAGGTGGTCGCGTCCAGTACCGAGACGTTCGGCGGCGCGGGAATCTTCAGCCAGGTGTAGGCCGAGGTGACGCCGAGCCCGGAGGCCACCGTGATCGCCCGGGACAGCGACAGCGCGTCTTTGCTCATCACGAGCGCGCCGTTGTCGTCCCGGTGATACGGCAAGGGTTCGACCATCGCCATCAGCTCGTGCGCCGCCAGTTCCGAGACCGCCCGCGCGCAGGCTTGCAGCGTCGGCACGGTGCCCGCGTCGGAATCGACCAGGCGCAGCAGCATCTTGCCGCCGTCGAGCCGGAATCGCGCCAGAGCCTCGGCGTCGTATCCGGTGAATCGGTCATCGATCTCCCATTCCGCGCCGGCCAGTCCGCCGCGGTTCATCGATCCGATCACGACCTTGTCGTCCAGCGCGTCCAGCAGCAGCAGTTCTTCGACCACGTCCGGCGAGCCGAGCACGCCGTCGACATCCGGGTTGGCCAACGCGATCAGCAGCCGTTCCAGCAGCGTGCGCCGATCCGCCATGGCCGTGCGGTCCGCGCCGACGCCGAGCGCGCCGCGGGCGGGATGGTCCGCGGCGACCAGGAACAAGGTCTGCTTGCCCGCCAGCAGGTCGGTGCGCCGCACCCGTTTCGCGTAGGCCCGTTCGATCGCGGCGGGGTCCGTGGCGCGCACATGCAGTAACTCGCGCCAGCGTTCGTCGGTCACATGCATGGCAGCTCCTTCGTCCCGCGCTCGCCACTCACCCGCACAGCAGTTCCTCGATTTCCGCGGCCGTCGGCATCGCGTCGGCGCAGGCGAGACGCGAGGCGACCAGCGCGCCTGCCGCGTTGGCGTAGGTGGCGATGCGCCGCGGGTCCCAGTCCGAGAGCAGACCGTGGATGAGCGCGCCGCCGAATCCGTCACCCGCGCCGAGCCCACACACCACCTCCACGCGGCAAGGCGGCACCGTCCAGCGTTCCTCGGCGGTGGCCACCAGCACGCCGTCGCCGCCCTGCTTGATCACCGCGAGGCGCACCCCACGGGCGAGCAGCCGATCGGCGGCCGTGTCCGGGTCGGCGGTGCCCACCGCCACCTCGGCCTCGGTGCGGTTGCCGACCACCACGTTCACGTGGTCGACCATCCACCCGATCTCGGCGCGCGCGGTTTCCACGTCGGGCCAGAACATCGGCCGGTAGTCCAGGTCGAGCACCGTGTGCCCGCGGCGGGCGCGCCGCAGCAGGATCTCGCGCTGCGTGCCGCGGCCCGGTTCGGCGCTGACGCCGGTGCCGGTGACCCACAGCAGTGGCACTAAATCCACCACGTCCCACGGCACTTCGTCCGTGGTGAGGGTGAGATCCGGCGCGATCGGCGCCCGATAGAACAGCAGGGGCGGATCGGACGGCGGCGCGAGCTCGCAGAAGACGACGGGCGTCTGCAACTGCGGCGCGGTCGTGACGTAACGGGACGACACACCGAAGTCTTCCAGCGCCGTGCGCACGAAGTCGCCGAAGCCGTCGGGGCCCACCTTGGTCAGCACCGCCGAGCGACGACCGAGCCGGGCGGCTGCCACGGCGACGTTGGTCGCGGTGCCGCCCAGGAACTTGGCGAAACTGCGCACCTGCGCCAGGGCGACCCCGCTCTGTTCGGGATACAGGTCCACCCCGACGCGGCCGATGGTCAACGCCTCCAGCTCGCTTCCCGGAGTCTTCACGGCGTCACCACGCGCCGCAGTTCGTGCTGCAACGCCTCCAGTTCCGCCCCGCCCGCCATCTGACGGGTCAACTCCGGCAGATCGATCTCCGACTTCTCGTACGAACCGAGCATCGCGCCTCGCTTCAGCAGCAGGAATCGGTCGCCGACCGGATAGGCGTGGTGCGGGTTGTGCGTGATCAGCACGACGCCCAGCCCGCGTTCGCGCGCCTGCACGACGTACTTCAGCACCACCCCGGCCTGTTTGACGCCCAGGGCCGCGGTCGGCTCGTCGAGGATCAATACCTTCGCGCCGTAGTGCACGGCTCGCGCGATCGCGATGCACTGCCGCTGCCCGCCGGACAGCGTGCCGACCGGCTGTTCCAGATCGCGGATCTCGATCCCCATGTCCGCCAGTGCGGTACGTGCGATCTCGCAGCCTTTCTTGCGGTCCAGCAGCCGGAACGGCCCGTATCCGACAGTCGGCTCCGAGCCGAGCACGAAGTTGCGCCACACACTCATCAGCGGCACCACCGCGAGATCCTGGTACACCGTGGCGATGCCTCGGTCCAACGCCTCGCGCGGGGAGGCGAACCGAACAGGTTCGCGCTCGACGCGCAGTTCGCCGCGATCGTGCCGGTGCACCCCCGCGAGGATCTTGATCAGCGTCGACTTGCCCGCGCCGTTGTCGCCGAGCACGCAGGTCACCTCGCCCGCGTTCACCACCGTCGACACCTCGCGCAGGGCGACGACGCCGCCGTAGCTCTTGCCGAGGTCAACGGCCTCGATGAGGGGAGTCATCGGCGCACCCTTTCGGCTCGTTTCTGGAATCTGTTGTTGACCAGGACCGCCGCCAGCAGCAGCACGCCGAGGAACAGCATGAACCAGTCGCTGTCCCAGCGGGCGAACACGATGCCCTGGCGCGCCATGCCGAAGATCAGCGCGCCGATCGCGGCGCCGATCGCCGAGCCGAAGCCCCCGGTGAGCAGGCAACCGCCCACCACGGCGGCGATGATGTAGTGCAGTTCGAGCCCCACGCCCTGGTTGGCCTGCACGCTGGCGAACCGCAGGATGGTGCACGAGCCCACCACCCAGGCCGCGAACGCGGTGCCCATGAACAGCAGGATCTTGGTGCGGTCCGCGGGGACGCCGACCGCGCGGGCGCTCGGCAGCGCGCCGCCGACGGCGAAGATCCAGTTGCCGAACCTGGTGCGGACCAGGATGACCGCAGCGATCGCGGTCAGCACGATCCACCAGACCACCGACGCCTGGATGTGCGCCGCACCGATGTCGAGCGTCGAGGCGAACACCCAACCCGCCGACTGGTAGCCGTCCGCGCTCCGCACCCCCGAGACCTGCACCGTATCGGTGACCAGTCGCGTGACGCCGAGGTTCAGGCCTTGCAGGGCCAGGAAGGTCCCCAGCGTCACGATGAAACTGGGCAGGCCGGTTCGCATCACCACCCAGCCGTTGAACGCGCCGACGACCAGCGCGAACACCAGCGAGGCCAGCAGCGCGAACCAGACGTTCCATCCGGCGTGCACCGCGAGCAACGCGGTGACCAGCGCCGTGGAGGCGGTCATCACGCCCGCCGACAGGTCGAACTCGCCGCCGATCATCAGCAGCGCCACGGCCACCGCCATGATGCCCAGCGTGGACGCGTCGTCCAGCCAGGTCGCGACGCCGAGCGGGCTCAGGAACCGGTCGGTGACGAGGGAGAAGAACACGAACACCAGCAGCGCGCCGAGCGCCGCGCCGATCTCCGGCCGCACGGCCAGGCGTTGCAGCGGCGAGAGGCCCGGTCGGTCCCGCGTCGGATCGGATGTCTCTGTGGCAACGGTCATCTCATCCATTCCCGGCCTCAGCGCGTGCCCTGCGCCACGAGCGCGGCGACGGCGTCCACGTTGCTCTTGTCGACGAAGCCGGGGCCGGTCTGCACCGGCGCGCCGCCTCCGACGGTGTTCAGGTTCGCCCGGTACAGCCGCAGCAGCACGATCGGCAGGTAACCCTGCTCGTACTGTTGCTGATCGACCGCGAACAGCAGCTTCCCGGCCTGGATCGCCGCCACCACATCGGAATTGAGGTCGAAGGTCGCGACGGTGGCGGGCGACCGGGCCTCGCGGACGGCGTCCACGGCCCGCGCGGCGACCTGGGAGTTCAGCGTCAGTACCGCGTCGATGGACCGGTCGGCCTCCAGCGCGCCTTTGATCCTCGATTGCGCGTCGGTCGGATTGTTGATGTCCACTTGGAGCGTGGTCGCGTTGCCGAACGCCTTCGTCGCGCCCGCGCAGCGCTCGTTCGCGCCGATATTGCCCGCCTCGTGGATGACGCACAGCATCTTCGTGCGCTCGGCCTCGGCGAGGCGTTCGCCCGCGGCCTGCCCGGCCAGCGATTCGCTTTGACCCACGTGAACGAACGCGCCGAATTTCGCGCTCTCGGACTCGCCGGAGTTGATCGTCACCACGGGAATTCCCGCGGCAACGGCCTTTTCGACGGACGGTCGCAGCGCCTCGGGATTGGCCATCGAGACCACCAGGCCGTCGACCCCTTGCGCCACCGCGTTGTCGATCAGTTTCGCCTGCTGGCCGGGATCACCGGAGGAGTTGTAGTCCACCCGGACACCGAGGTCCTCGCCCGCGGCCTCCGCGCCGTTCTTGACGACATTCCAGAACGCGTCGCCGGGGCTGCCGTGGGTCACCACCGCTACGGATTTCACCGTTCCGACGGCGATCGGCGTCTGCGAAGGGGCGGGCGCGTCGGCGCCGGGACCGCTGCACGCGGCCAGGACGGCGACCGTGGCGATCCACGGCAGCAGGCGGGTCAGATATCGCGCGGTCGCGCCGCGCCGTGGTCGCGGAGCCATCATCGTCATCGCCGACACTGGATTCCGGGCGCGGTGAGCGCGATGTCGGTGAGGTACCGCAGGCTGCGCCCGGTATCGCCGCTCGGCTTGCCCGCCGAGTCGGATATCCGCAGCGCGGCGTCCTGCTCCAGGACGTACCAGCCCCGATATCCCGCGCTCCGCACGGTGTGCACGAGTGCCGCGATGTCGACGTCACCCTCGCCCAGCGGCACGTACAGTCCGCGGCGCACCGCTTCGCTGTACTCGAGCTTCCCGCCACGTACCTGGTCGGCCAGCGCGCCGCGGACGTCCTTGAGATGGATGTGCCCGATCCGTTCGGCGTGCCGCCGCGCGAGCCGCACCGGGTCGGCGCCGCCGACGAGCAGATGTCCGGTGTCCAGGCAGATGTCGAGATCGGCGTCCGCGAGGAACCGCTCCACCTCGGCCTCGCTCTCCACGTGGGTGCCCACATGCGGATGCAGCACCGTGCGCAAGCCGTACCCGGCGGCGGCGTCGCGGATCGCGGTGGCGGTGTCGATCAGGGCGCGCCATTGCGAGTCGTCGAGTTGCGGGCGCTCGTCGTATCCACCGAATCCCGTGGCGGCGGCGAGCACGAGGACTTCCGCGCCCGTGGCGGCCAACAGCGCGGCGGTGTGCTCCGCCCGCGCGAGCGCGTCCTGCCGGTCGCGGTGCAGCACGACGGCGAGGAAGCCGCCGACCGCGGTGATACCGAATTCCTCGAGCAACTGTCGCGATTCACCCGGGTCGCACGGCAGATAGCCGGGTGGCCCGAGTTCGGTGGCGAACAGGCCGAGGGCGGCCATCTCCGACAGAACCGTGCGCGCGTCGAGCACGTGACCCCAGCCGGGGACCTCGCAGACTCCCCAGGAGATCGGCGCGGCCGCGAGGCGCAGCGGGTGCAGGGATTCGGTCATCGGCACTTCTCCGACCTTCGATATCGAGTTGACTCCGTGCTATTGGAGCGCTCCAACTATGTAACGCAGGTCATAGTGTGTCAAGAGCTTCTCTCATGCCGATCAAAGCGGTTCTACCAGCGATTATTACGATTCTTCCGGGCAGTTCTCGGGTGCCTTCGCGGACATCGAGTCCGATTAGAGCGCTCTATTGCCCCGCTCGCGGGCACCGCGTATCGTCCGACCCGGTGGAGGGGGCGGACGCAGGACGGAGGCGACATGGCACGACCGACCATGGAAGACGTCGCCGCTCGCGCGGGCGTCTCGCGCGCCCTCGTCTCGCTGGTCATGCGCAACTCCCCGAAGGTCAGCGAGCACCGCCGCCGCGCCGTGCTGGACGCGGCCAAAGACCTCGGCTACCAACCGCACATCATGGCCCGCTCGCTGGCCAGCCGGACCTCCAACATCGTCGGCGTCCTGGTCTCCGACCTGCGCAACGCCTTCTTCGCCGACGTCGTCGAAGGCATGGACGCCGCCGCGCAGGAGTCCGGCCTCGAACTGATCCTCAACACCGGCAGGCGCAGCGCCGCCCGCGAACGCACCGCCTTGGAGAGCCTGCTCTCCTTCCGGCCCGGGGGCGTCATCCTGCTGTCCCCCGTCCTGCCCGCCGCCGCGATTCGCGAAGCGTCGCAGCAGGCTCCGCTGGTGCTGGTGTCGCGCACCTCCACCGTCGCGGGGATCGATACGGTCAACGACGACGGCGAGGCGGGCGCCGCCCTCGCCGTCGATCACCTGACCTCGCTCGGGCACCGGCGCATCGTCCACCTCGACGGCGGCGGCGCTTTCACCGCGGCGCCGCGCCGCAAGGGCTACCGTGCCGCCATGCAGCGCCACGGCCTGGAACCGATGGTCGTAGCGAGCGAGCACACCGACTCCGCGGGCATGGCCGCGGCGCGCCGATTGCTGAACCTGTTCTCCCGCGACAACTTTCCCACCGCGCTGGTGTGCGGCAACGACTTCAACGCCTTCGGGGCGATGTCCGCGCTGGAGGAAGCGGGATTACGGGTGCCGGAGGACGTCTCGGTGGTCGGCTACGACAACACCTCGCTGGCCGCCCTGCGCCACGTCGCGCTGACCACCGTCGACCAGCCCCGCACCCAGATGGGCCGTCTCGCCATCGAGGCGCTCGCCGAACGACTCCGCGACGGCCGCACCGCCCCGGTCCGCCGCCGGGTGGAACCTTCGCTCGTCGTCCGCTCCACCACAGCCGCCCCACGTCCCTGATGCCCGTCGCGATTCCACATGAAGGAGAGCCGATGTCCTCCCACCGAGCCGTCACGCTGGGCCTCGCCGGAACCGGCCGCATCGGGACCTCGCACGCCGAGACCCTGCGGAAACTCCCCACCGTGGCCACCGTCCTGGTCGCCGACGCCGTCCCCGACCGCGCCCGCGCCACCGCCACCGACCTCGGCGTCGAATTCGCCCCCGATCTCGACGCCCTCTACGCCGCCGACCTCGACGGCCTGATCATCGCCACGGCCACCGACTCCCACCCCGAACTCATCATCCGCGCCGTCGACGCGGGCATCCCCGTCTTCTGCGAGAAGCCCGTGGCCGCCGACATCACCGGCACCCTCGCCGTCATCGACCACATCCGCGACTCCTCCGTCCCCGTCCAGATCGGCTTCCAACGCCGCTTCGACGCCGGCTACCGCGCCGCCCGCGAAGCCATCCGTTCCGGCGAACTCGGCTGGCTGCACACCTTGCGCGCCACCACCCTCGACCCGGCTCCGCCACCCGCCGAATACATTTCGCGCTCCGGCGGCATCTTCCGCGACTGTGGGGTGCATGATTTCGACATCATCCGCTGGGTGACAGGGCGCGAGATCACCGAAGTGTTCGCCCTCGGAGCGAACCGGGGTGCGTCGTTCTTCGCCGAAGCGGGCGACGTGGACACCGCCGCCGTGCTGTTGCGCCTGGACGACGGAGCCCTCGCGACCGTGTCGCTGACCCGCTACAACGGGGTGGGGTACGACGTCCGGCTCGAGGCGTTGGGCTCCGAGGGGAACGCCGTCGTCGGACTGGACGACCGCGCGCCGTTGACTTCCGTCGAACCCGACCACCGCCCCTCCCCCTACTCCCCCTATGGGGGTTTCATGGAGCGGTTCCGTCCGGCCTATGCCGACGAATTGGCGGCGTTCATCGAAGTCGCGACCGGTCAACTCGAGAATCCCTGCCCTCCGGCCGACGCATTGGAGGCGTTCTACGTTGCCGAAGCCTGCGATCTGTCCCGGCGGGAAGGCCGGGCTGTCGAGATAGCTGAAGTTCGGCGCTGAGAGGTCGCCGGGAAGAGGGTGGGGCGCCTCAATGCTGGATCAAGCCGCCGACCGGGACGGGAGCGACATGGCCGGTTGCCGGAACGGTCCGAGCCAGCGCCAGACCGACGTCGACCAGTGATGACCGGCGCAGCCAGGCGACATCGGGAATCGGGTCCAGATCGGTTCGGCGGTCGCACCATTGGGCTCATGCCGCAGTCGCCCGCCGGTGACGCGGACCCGGTAGAAAATGCCGATATTCTGGTGCTCGGCTCCGGCATGCGCGGCTGCCGCGGGAATTACCCTCGAGTCCACGCCGAGTAGACGTTCGACCACCCCGTGGCAGCCGGTTTCTTCAGCGAGCTCTCGGGTCACCGCGTCGAACGGGTCCTCCGCGTGCTCGACCCCACCGCCCGGAAGAGTCCAGTTGGTCTCGCCCCTCGGTGGTACGTAACGGACGAGCAACACCCGTCCGTCCTCGATGCAGACGGCGTATGCCGCCAGCCTGAAACTCATCCCCGATACCTCCCGCCGGACCCTATCCCAACATCCTCCACTCCGGCGACTCGCTGTCGACGGCCGCGACAAACACGAACGGGTAAGCGAAAATTGGCGCAGGAACTCTCACGAGGGGCCTCCATGAGTACGCATACGGCTGTCGGCCGCCCTGTCCAGCGAGCATGGCCGATCGTCGGTCACGGCCTAGCGCTACGAAGCAGGCCATTGCAGTTCTTCGCCGAGCTACACCGGACGCCGGAGCCGTTGGCGCGAATCCGATTGGGCAGCAAAGACGCCTACCTGGTGACCGCGCCGGAGCTGATCGTTTCGTTGCTGCGCGGCAAGGAGGCGCACAGCGTCGAGAAGGGGGCGTTCTTCGAGGCCATGCGAGTGCTGTTGGGCGATGGTTTGTCCGTGTCGGCCGAGCCGAAGCATCTGCGGCATCGCCGCCTGATGGCACCGGCCTTTCACCACGAGAAGATCGCCGGCTATGTGCGGATCATGCAGCAGGAAGCCGATGCCATGGTCGACAGCTGGAGTGACGGCGCGCGATTGGAACTCGATGACCGGTTGCGGGTGCTGGCCATGCGGATCGTCGCAAAAGCATTGTTCGCCAGCGAACTCGGCGAAGCGGTGGTCGCGGAGTCGCTGCGCTCGTTCCCGGTGATCGTCGACGAGCTACCGAAACGCACCATGATGCCGTGGCTGGCTCACATCCCGCTACGCAACCGCACCTTCGATGCGGCAGTGCGCAGGCTCTCCGATGCGATCGACCGCATAATCGCCGAATACCGAGCCGGAGACACCGATTACGGCGACTTGGTGTCGATGCTGCTCACCGCGCGGTTCGACGACGGCACCGGACTCACCGATCGCGAACTCCACGACGAGGTGATGACGCTCTATGCCGCAGGCTTCGCCACCACCGCCAACACCATGGCTTTCGCCTTCTACGAGCTGGCGCGACGCGCGGACGTGCGAGAGCGGGTCGAAGAGGAAGTCGCCGAGGTGCTGCGCGGCGGCCCGGTCACCGCTGACAACATCCAGCACCTCCAATACACCGAGCGAGTGATGGCGGAGACGCTGCGCCGATACGCTCCCACCTGGCTCGGCACACGCGAGACGATCGAGAAACTCGACCTCGGCGGAGTCACGCTCCCCGCGGGCACCACGCTCTTCTACTCGCCGTACACGCTGCACAACAACCCGAAGCACTTCGACGATCCGGCACGGTTCGACCCGGACCGGTGGACGCCGGAATACCGCAAGACCGTGACCCGGACCGGGGTCTATCAGCCCTTCGGCCTCGGCAACCGAAACTGCATCGGCGAACCGTTCGCGTGGTACGAAGCGGTCACCATTTTGGCTACGGTCGTTGCGCGGGCGCGGCTGGAGTTGGTGCCGGGAACTGCTGTGCACGAGGTTGCACGCGCCACGCTGGAGGTGAACCATCTTCCGGTGACGGTGCGGCTGCGTAACGCAGCGCTGACCACGCCGTCGGCCTGAACGTCAGCGGAACGAATCCGCCTCACTGATGCCTACCGCACTCAGTTCAACAGCCGGGCCATCTCATCCATCACCGGTGAGTCGGCGAACGGCTGGTCTTGGCCGATCACGCGCCAACCCCATGCCTCGTATGCGGCGCGGGCCGGATTGCCGACCCGCACGAGCAGGTAGGCCAGTGATTCCGAGCGCTGCGACAGCAAGGTGTCGTGGATTGTTCGTGCGAAGCCTTGCCCTTGATAGTCGGGGTGCACGGCAAACTCACGGAAGATGTAGACCGGTGTGTCCCGAGCTTCAGGAGCACATTGTGGATAGAACCGAACTGCTTTCTTCCACACCGCTTGTGGTCGGCCGTAAGGAGTTCCGAAGGCATAGCCGATCATCCGGCCATCAATCCGGCCCGCGACCAGTTCGAAGCCTGCTATCGGGGCGTACATCTCCTCGAGGCGTTCCCAGAATCGCGCTGGGCTGTACCACGGGTTGTCTTGCTGCTCGCGGTGCGAAGCGAGATACACGGCCTCGAGTTCGTCTGCGAGCTCGAGTGCCCCGGTGGCGTCGTAGCGGGCCAGTTCGAGCGAGCGCGAGGTCATGATTCAAGGGCCTTCCCTTTATGGAAGGGGTCGTCCCGCAGAAGTTGGTGGAGTCCAAGGGCATTCCTGGTGCGTCGCTGCTTCCTAGGCACGGCGGCGAGGACTTGTTCGCCCAAGCCCATGACGAACCGTGTCCGGTGTTCGGTCGGCAATCTTTCCAAGGTGGCCATCGCGTGAGCGGTCCCCTCGGTCGGGTCACCGGCGGCGACCAAGCAAAGAGCACGCTGAAGCTCGATCTGGACTGGCCCGCGCCGACTGTTGGGTGGATACAGGTCGAGCGCCGCCGACTGCGCCTCTTCTGCCCGGCGAGTATCGCCGAGATGGGAGTACACGAAGCTTTCGGCGAACCTGACTCGCTCCTCTGCATATGCCCAGCAGTGCCAGCTGTGATCCTTGGTCATCGCGGACGGCAATCCCGCAAAAGTCTCGCGCAGCGCAACCAACGATGCCTCCGCTTGCTCAGCACGGCCGAGCAGAGCGAACGACTGCGCACGGGCCGCAAGCAGGCTTGGCCGCCCGTAGAGCGGGCCTTCGGCGACCAAGGTGTCGGACTTACTGATCTCGCCGATGATGATTTCCGGGGCCTTACCGTCATAGATGGCCCGGATAGCTCTGCGCCCCCGCACGTACATCATCGCGTGCATATCACCTGAGCAGTCAGCGGCGTAGTTCGCAGTGCGCCACCACCGCATGGCTTCACGTCGATATCCGAGGTCGCCGACTGCCTGTGCCAAATACTGACTCAGCAGAGCGCCGATTCGGTACAGCTCCCGGCGGTACGAGGGGTCCGAAGACCTTGCCAACGCAACCTCGAGACAAATAACGTCGACCAGTAGCGCCTTGTGCAACTCGGTGGCGGTGTGAGTTACGGCGGTTGCTCCGTACTCCCGCACGATTTCGTTCCAGTCCTCGAGATCTACCGAAGCCCCCTCCGACACCGCCAGATTGAGTCCGTGCCGAACCGACTCCAACCCGAGCGCCACGCCGACACCGGCGGCGGGAGCGTTGAACAGGAAGTCTCGGCGGAGCACGTCGTCAACCTCTTTCCCTACCGTCGGCAGGAACTTCGGCGAATCATTCTCGTCTGCCCCCATCCTAACGACACCGGGCGAGCGCTCGACCGGACCGAAACCGAGTTCGGCATCCGTTGCCGCGCCGAGAACAGCCCGCAACCCCGCACGGTAATCGGTGTTGGGCCAACGAAATACACCGCGCTCCAACTTGCCGATGTAGTTGGCGGACAACTGAATTACCCGGCCATTCTGACGATACACCCACCTGTTCACCGCGTCGGCGAGTTCCGCCCGTGACAACGGGTGCCCGGACAACTCGGACGTGATTCGCTTCCTAGCCGCGCTGAGCTGATGATTCGGTTCAGACAAGCCCCGTCCCCCTCGTTCGGTAACCCGCACCAAATCATCACATCCACGCCGGGCGTCCAAGTCCGAACTGAATCCACCTCCCGCGTTCCTCCCCCTGTCCTCCCTCGAACGAGCCTTCTCGCAACGTCCCGCCGTGACGGAAGCTTGGCACAGCACTCAACACCGGACTGACACCGAGACCTCGCCAGGCTGTCCGGCGGGGGTGCCCGTCAACGAGCGACTGGAGAAGGAAGGCAGTGGAATGCGACCGGTTCGCAGATTTGCGGCAAATGACACAGCGCACGAAGATCCACTCGTACACGGCGTAGCCGCAGACACCCTGATGTCGAGGTGCCGGTTCTATCGGGAGGTGTGCGGCCTACCCGCGCGGGTTCAACCGCAACTCCGCCAACTCTTCATCCCCTCAGGCAGCGTCGGCGGAGTCACCGTCCCCGCCGAGCTCGGCGCGGCCGTCAAAGGCCACATGCAGGGGCACGGCCTTCCGCCCGGCCCGATCGTCTCGCATCCCCGGTCGAAGCGATGGACGTTCCTCGTCGTGCCGGACGTTCCCAACGACGACGTGGCCCTGTTCGGAGAACTGTTCCGCCTCAACGCCTCCATCGCCCGCCTCGGCGCACAGATCGCACTCCCATCGCCAGTGGACCGACACGGATTTCGGGTTATGGGTGCAGCCACCCCGTGACAGCTACCGGCCCTCAGGGCTGGCCGTCATCGAATCCGTCCGCGCGTGTGCCGAGGCCCGTCGGCACCGAGCGCGATAGGTAGAGCCGCAAGATGCACACTCCCGAACGCGACCGCTTGGATGCTGATCGACAGGTCGAAGCGGTCGTCGCGCGGCATCCCGATGGACCTGTCGATGTCCGCATATTCATCGACGGCGTGGAAACAGCCATCACCGAATTCACGATCGATGCAGGCGCTGGGTGGTGCTGGGCAGATTGGAAGCACAGCCGAGACCGAAACCTCTCGGCTGCTTCTCCGGCAGCAAGGCAAGCCATCCTGGCCGCGTACGCCGACCCTCCAGGCGGAAGGTACGTCGGGGATCGCAGCGAAACGCACTGGCTCGATGATGTCTCAACAATGGCGACGACTGATGAGGATCAATGATGACGTGGGATCAACTGACGATTGGCAGTTGGGTCAGCACAAGTGAAGGCTGCCCTGTCAGAACTGTCATCGGCGAGGACGACGACTCCGTGACATTTGTATTCGGCACGCCAGGCAACGAATTCGAGTTCACGATCGACCGCTCAACCCTGGCAGAGATGCTTCAGCTCGGCTCGAAGGCGTTGAGTGCGCTGGTGCCAGCCAGCCGCTGAGCGATGGGAAGACGACGATCGGTGCAGGATCGCGCGAGCAATGCTATCGGTCTCGTGCAGCAGCTCGGTCGGCGTGGCCTCGATAGCGAGGTTGGACCGCGTCAGCCTCGCCAGAGCACATCGGTGACTACACGGATCGAACGCACGTATCCCGCCCTTCTCGAAACGCAAGCCCGCGAGGCACTTCGACGCAGTGGACCGAAAGGCAGTCGCACTCTGCTGACCATGGCACACTCCATACATGCAGAGCGAGGTGGAGCGCGAGCTGCGCCAGATGATCTTCGATCACCTGGCGCGACGGGTCGAAGAGAAGGGTTCGCTGACTCGCGAGGAACTGACCGAGTTCGAGGTCGGGGCCCAGACCTATCGGCTGATCGACCGCAACAAGGGAATCTGGAATCCTTCGCAATTCGCGGCCACCTTGTCGATCCTCTCGAAGCCCGACAGCCCCTATGACGATGAGGAAGTCGGCGAGTCTCTCTATGCCTATGCGTACCGAGAAGGCAACGTCCGAGGCGACAACACCAAGCTGAGGCGCGCGTATGAGTTACAACTACCCATCATCCTGCTCCGATGGATCAAAATCGGATCAGAGATCCGCTACGTCCCGGTATTTCCCGTGTACGTCGTTGCGGACGACCAGCCGCGTCAACGGTTCATCCTGGCGCTGGACGAGAGTCTGCGAGAAGTCAGTGATCCTCTGCATCTCAAGCCGATCGAGCGCGCCTACGTTCAACGCTTGACGAAGCAACGACTACACCAGCCGGAGTTCAGGGGCCGGGTTCTGCTGGCGTACGAACACCGCTGTGCGATGTGCAAGATACGTCACACGCGACTGCTGGACGCCGCCCACATCATCGGAGACGGCAAGGAGCACGGTGCAGCCGATGTCGACAACGGACTGAGCCTTTGCAAGATCCACCACGCCGCCTATGACAGCAATTTGATAGGCATCTCCCCCGGGTACGAAATCCACGTCGGCGCGCAGCTGATGGATGACCCGGACAAGAGTCCGATGCTGCGGCATGGACTACAAGGAATGGACGGTCAGCACTTAGCACTACCGCAACGGCGGAAGGACTGGCCATCGGCAGAGCGCCTCGAGGAACGGTTTGCCGAGTTCAAGGAAGCCAGCTGATCAAGGCGATCACGGTGTAACCTCGAACAGTCGATGGTGACGTCGACTTTCAGCGTTATGCCGCTGCGCACGCCCGTGACTCGCGACGAGGCCGAGCGCGACCACTACCAGCCGGCTGGTACCGAGCTGGCACATTGCGCCCAAGCCGGCCGGATGCCCCGCAGTGCGACGTACTGATGCGCGAGCTTCAGCATGGTGGTGCGCACTAGCCAGTTCGCCTTCGACATGACGAACGAACGGCGATTCAGCGCTCCACATCACCAGGCAAAAGCGTCATTGAGGCGAACTGCTCACCGTCTTACGCAGGCAGTAACCGCGCGATGACCTCAGTCAACTGCTTGACGTTCCGGCACTCGTGCATCGTCACGCACTCCGCGTACACGTGGGCTGCGGAATCCCCGGTCGACCACGAGCGCGACGGCTCGGGATTGAGCCAGTAGGTGTGCTTCGCCCGGTCGACAATCGTCTGCACCGCAGCGAGGTTCGGGTCCGTGCGGTTCGTCCGCCCGTCACCGAGGATGAGGACGGACGTACGCGGCCCGAGGGCGTCGGCGTAGTTGTCGAGGAACCCTTGGAACGCTTCGCCGTAGTTGGAACTGCCGAAGCGGGCGACCTTGGTGGAGCGGAGTATGCGGGCGGCTATGCCGGGAGTGGGTGGTTCGCCGGGGGTGAAGAAGTGGGTGATCTCGTCGCAGGTGTCGACGAAGCCGAAGCTGCGGACCTTGCTGAACTGGTCTTGCAGGGCCTGGATGAGGTGGAGGGTGAATTCGGCGAAGCCGGTGACCGAGCCGGAGATGTCGGCGAGGACGACGAGGTCGGGGCGGCCGTGTTTGCGGGCGCGCAGGACTGGATCGATGGGGACGCCGCCGGTGGACATGGAGCGGCGCAGGGTGCGGCGCAGGTCGATTCGGCCGCGCACGGCTTTGCGGCGGCGGACGGCGAGGCGGGTGGCGAGTTTGCGGGCCAAAGGGTGGACGAGGCGGCGCATTTCGGCGAGGTCCTGTTCGCGGGCGCCCAGGAAATCGATCCGGTCGGTGCTGGATTCGACACCGCGGCGGGCGATGTATTCGGTGCCGCGCAGTTGCGCCGAGCGCAGCCGGGCTTCGGTTCGGACGGCGGTGCGGAATGCGGCGAGGCGGCGGTTGGCTTCGATGGTGTGGACGGTGGTGTCGAGCTGGGATGTGCCGTGCATGCCCGCGACGATGCGATCGATGAGTTCTTCCGGGCGTAGGGCTTTCATCGTCAGGTAGGAGGACCAGCCGGCGCCGGACGCGGTGGTGACCGGGGCGGAGGTCTGGCCGGTTCCCACGCCGCCGTAGCCGCCGAGTTCGGTCAGCGCCTGGCGGGCCAGTTCGGCGACCGAGTCCGAATCGTCCTGCGCCAGTGCGGTGACGAGCCGATCTTGCAGCGCTTCGATGGATTCGGGTGTCGATGGGTCGGCGGGCTGTGGCTGCTGCGTGGTCAGGAAGTAGAGGTCGAAGAGTTGATCGAACACGGCGCGTTGACCATTGCGGCGCAGCAGGCAGGCGGCCATGCCGGAGCGCAGGCGGTTGCGGTCGGCGAGCCCGAGGGCGATCATCGCCTCGGCCGCATCGATGGTTTCGCTCGGCCCGGCGTTGATGCCGTGGTCACGCAGCAGCCCGACGAACTCGACCAGCCGGTCGGTCATCGAGTCCAGGCGAGACTTCGTCTGGCCCGCACGTCCTTCCGTCGTACTCATGGTCTGTCTCGACCTGTGAGTGCGACCGCAGGTCGCAGGCCGGGCTTCCATGCGGCGAAGGCAATCCCTTGTGCACGAAGCGCCGCGCCGACCCGCGCGGAACAGACCGCATGACCGGGCACAACCTTCATCGCGCCACGCTCCCCTGTTCACCGTCCGAATCGAGCAGTCCGAGCCGCTCGATCGCAAGGCGATGGTCGGACTGGTACTTCAAGAGCACGCCGAGTGTCGAGCGAACGACGCTTCCACTCAGATTGCGCGTACCGAGCGCGACCAGCGTCTTCGCCCAATCGACGGTCTCGGAGATCGACGGAGCCTTGCGCAACGAAAGCTGTCGCAGTGCGCCAACCGTGCGGACCACCGGCTCCCCCAGAGCCTCGTCCAGCTCCGGAACCTTCATCCGCACGATCGCCCGCTCCAGTTCCGCCGTCGGGTAATCGATGTGCAGGTAGAGGCAGCGGCGCTTGAGCGCTTCGGACAACTCGCGGTGGGCGTTGGAGGTCACGATGACAAATGGCTTGCGCACCGCGGTGACGGTGCCGAGTTCCGGAATGCTCACCTGATAATCGCCGAGCACTTCGAGCAACAGCCCTTCCAGCTCGACATCGGCCTTGTCGAGTTCGTCGATGAGCAGGACCGTGGAACGCGGATTGCGGATGGCGGCCAGCAACGGGCGCGCCAGTAGGAACTCTTCGGTGAAGACGTGGTCGCGGGTGCTGTCCCAGCCTTCGTTGTCCGTCGCGGTGATGCGAAGCAGTTGCTTGGCGTGGTTCCACTCGTAGAGCGCGCGTGCCTCGTCGATGCCCTCGTAGCACTGCAAGCGCACCAGGTCGGAGGTGGTCGCGGTGGCGACGGCCTTGGCCAGCTCGGTCTTGCCGACGCCCGCCGGACCCTCGATCAGCAGGGGCTTACCGAGGTGGCCCGCGAGGAACACGGCCGTGGCGATGTCGAGAGACGGGATGTACCCGGCCTCGGTGAGGCGCGCGGTCACCTCGTCCACCGACGCGAAGAACTTACTCATCGGTAACTAGTCTAGCCGGGCGGTCTCGGCCTCAGCTCGGCCCCGGTATCCGGAAATGACTCGGTTCGGCGTCGGACGGCACGGCGCTCGCCATGGTGAACGGCTCGACCAGAGCACGCAGTTCGACCAGGTGCCTGGCGTGCGCGTCGAGTGCGCGGTCCTCCTCGGAGACCGGCTCCCACTGGCGCACGGGTCGCGCTTTTCCGTCGTCGTCCACCGCGACGACCACGGCGAGACCGTGCGCCGCCAGCGCCGGTTCGTCGGAGTGCGCGTCGGTGGAGGTCACGTGCACGCTCACGTGCATACTGCGCGGGCCGGTGTGGATCAAGCGTGCGGTGACCTCGACGACGTGACCGATCACGATCGGCCGGTAGAAGCGGATGCCACCGAAGTAGGAGGTGAGGACGCGCTGTCCGGCCCAGTCCGCGCCGCACACGTACGCCGCTTCATCGATCCACCGCATCGTCCGGCCACCGTGAACTTTGCCGCCCCAGTTGATGTCCGAAGGCGCTGCGAGAAAGCGCAGCGTGGCGCTGGGCGCGGTGCCGGCGCCGGTGTATCGCTGCGCGGCCATCGCCTCCTCGATGTGCTTTCGCACCGAGATTCGGGCACCTGCCTGCCGGTGCCGCTGCAATTCCAGCAGCGAGGTCGGATTCCATTGCGGGACTTCGACAGTGCGCCGGTCGTCGTCCACCGCGACGAAGATCGTCAGGCATTGCGCCGACTGCACCGGCTTCACCCGGGTGGGATCGGTCGAATAGACCGTGACGAGAATGTGCATGCTGGTGCGCCCGGTATGGACGAGATTCGCGTGCAATTCGACCAGCTCACCGACCGCGATCGGGCGGTCGAGATGAATGTTGCCGACGTAGGCGGTGACGCAGTAGCGGCCGCTCCACTGTGCCGCCGCCGCGTAGGCGACCTTGTCGATCCATTCGAGAAGTTTGCCGCCGTCGACCGATCCCAGGATGCCCGCGTCGGCGGGCTGGACGAGGAATCGGTGAATCGCCTCGGGACGCCGACCGGCCGCGGCCGGATTCGAGACTGTCGCGCGCGGGTCGATGTCTGTCGATTTGGGCAAGGTTCACAATCCGTTCGGGCAGAGAATCTTCGGCTACCTGACCCCGTTGTCCGGGAGAACCTTAGGCCCCGGCGTCGATACGAGCGAGTAACGAGACAGCGATCGTATGCTCAGCCGGTTCCGCGATCGGTGAGCAATCCGTATAGGGGGTAGCCCCTAATACCACGGTTTGATTTTGCCCGCAGGGGAGACGACACCCGTGACCTTTGGCGGCAAGTGCGCAAGAGTGAAGGGGTGCAGTCGCTGCCCCGTCGGTAAGCGCGACCGCGAAGCAGCGACCGTAGATCCAGCTCTGTCCGCGGGGGTAGGTCGCGGACAGAACCGCAAATGGGGGATGGCGGACGGAATGCCCGCCGCAGAGTGAAAGGATTTACGTTGTTCTCCACAATCAGCGCACGCCGCACCTTGGCCCGGGTGGCCGTCGCCGGTGCGATCGCCGCAATCCCGTTGACCGCGTTGGCGATGCCCGCCTCGGCTACCCCGAGCACACCCGGGGTCACTCAGGCCTGGTACGACCCGTATTACGACCGGTGCGCCTTCGGTCCGTTCCAGAACTGGAGTTGCAACAACAACCCGCTGTTCGGTTGGGGTTACAACCAATACGGCGGCCCCTACGGACAGGGATACGGGCAAGGCTTCGGGCCCGGCATGTTCGGCAGCAGCTAGAGAAGAGGTCTACCGAGACGCGGGTGGCCCGCTCCGAGATCCGGAGCGGGCCACCCGCGTGAATCAGGCGGAGGATCAGGCGGTCTCGGTGATCGGACGATCAACCCAGCTCATCAGGCCGCGCAGCTTGGCGCCGGTGACCTCGATCGGGTGCTCGGCGTTCTGCTTGCGCAGCGCCTCGAGCTCCTTGTTGCCGCCCTCGACGTTGGCGACCAGACGCTTGACGAAGCTGCCGTCCTGGATGTCCTTGAGGATGTCCTGCATGCGCTTCTTGGTGTCGGCGTCGATGACCCGCGGGCCCGACAGGTAGCCACCGAACTCGGCGGTGTCGGACACCGAGTAGTTCATCCGCGCGATGCCGCCCTCGTACATCAGGTCGACGATCAGCTTCAGCTCGTGCAGCACCTCGAAGTAGGCCATCTCCGGCGCGTAACCGGCCTCGACCATGACCTCGAAACCGGTCTTGACCAGTTCCTCGGTGCCACCGCACAGCACGGCCTGCTCACCGAACAGGTCGGTCTCGGTCTCTTCCTTGAAGGTGGTCTTGATGACGCCCGCGCGGGTGCCGCCGATGCCCTTGGCGTAGGACAGCGCCAGCGCCTGGCCCTCGCCCTTCGGGTCCTGGTCGATCGCGATCAGGGCCGGAACGCCCTTGCCGTCGACGAACTGACGACGCACTAGGTGGCCGGGGCCCTTCGGGGCGACCATGCCGATGGTGACGTTGGCGGGCGGCTTGATCAGGCCGAAGTGGATGTTGAGGCCGTGGCCGAAGAACAGCGCGTCGCCGTCCTTCAGGTTCGGCTCGATGTCATTGGTGAAGATCGACGCCTGCGCGGTGTCGGGCGCGAGCACCATGATGAGGTCCGCCCACGCCGAGACCTCGGCCGGCGTGCCGACGGTCAGACCCGCCTCCTCGGCCTTCGGACGCGACTTCGAACCCTCGGCGAGGCCCACCCGGACCTCGACGCCCGAGTCGCGCAGGCTCAGCGAGTGCGCGTGGCCCTGGCTGCCGTAGCCGATGACAGCGACCTTGCGGCCCTGGATGATCGACAGGTCGGCATCGTCGTCGTAGAACATCTCGACTGCCACTGTGGTTCCTTCCGGGATAGTCCCCGCGCGAGGCGGGGCACACCGTGCTTGCGCCGGTGCTGTTTACGTTGTTCTGGATCGGATCACCTCCGCGTACGCGGGAGGGGATCATTCCCGCGTACGCGGGGAGGCGGCACGCCAACCGTCGATCGCAGAAAGACTAGCGTGTGGCCGCCGCCGGACGGTCGGCCCCATCGGTGTGCCGCTCGCTACCTCACCGAGTGGCGGTGATGGACTTCGGTCCACGGCCCACCGCGACGACACCGGACTGCACGATCTCCCGGATGCCATACGGTTCGAGCATCCGCAGCAGCGCGTCGAGCTTGGACCGGGTTCCGGTCGCCTCGACGGTGAGCGCGTCCGGCGACACGTCGATGACCTTCGCGCGGAACAGTCCGACCGCCTCGATAACCTGGGTCCGCACACTGGCGTCGGCGCGCACCTTCACCAAAATCAGTTCGCGGGCCACCGAGCTGTCGGAGTCCTGCTCCACGATCTTGATGACGTTCACCAGCTTGTTGAGCTGCTTGGTGACCTGCTCGAGCGGCAGGTCCTCGACGGTGACGACGATGGTCATGCGCGAGATCTCGGGGAGCTCGGTGCCGCCGACCGCCAGCGATTCGATATTGAAGCCGCGGCGGGAGAACAGCGCCGCGACCCGTGCCAGCACGCCCGGTTTGTCCTCGACGAGAACGCTGAGGGTATGCGTGGTACTCATCCGTTGTTCACCCTGTTCTGTTCGTGCGACATCGCCGCGTGGATGACCGCGGGCTCGGCGGCCTGCTCGTCCTCGTCGAACAGCGGGCGGATGCCGCGAGCGGCCACGATCTCGTCGTTGCTGGTGCCCGCGGCGACCATCGGCCACACCTGGGCGTCCTTGCCGACGATGAAGTCGATCACCACGGGACGGTCGTTGATGGACTGCGCCTCGCGGATGGCGGCCTCCACGTCCTCCTCGCGCTCCACTCGGATGCCGTGGCAGCCGAGGGCTTCGGCGAGCTTCACGAAGTCGGGGATGCGCAGGGAGTGCGTGCCCAGGTCGGTGTTGGAGTAACGCTCCTGGTAGAACAGCGTCTGCCACTGGCGCACCATGCCGAGATTGCCGTTGTTGATCAGCGCGACCTTGATCGGGACGCCCTCGACGGCGCAGGTGGCCAGCTCCTGGTTGGTCATCTGGAAGCAGCCGTCACCGTCGACCGCCCACACCTCTTTGTCCGGCGCGCCCATCTTGGCGCCCATGGCCGCCGGGACGGCGTAGCCCATGGTGCCAAGGCCACCGGAGTTCAGCCAGGTGCGCGGCTTCTCGTACTTGATGAACTGGGCGGCCCACATCTGGTGCTGACCGACGCCCGCGCAGTAGATCGCGTCGGGTCCGGCCAGCCTGCCGAGCGCCTCGATGACGAACTCCGGCGACAGCGAGCCGTCCGTGGGCGGGGTCCAGCCCAGCGGGTAGGCGTCGCGCACGCCGTCGAGGTACTTCCACCAGTCGGTCAGCGACAGCGGCAGCGCGTTGTCCGTGGCGGGATCCGCCTTCAGCGTCTCGATGAGTTCGACGATCACCTCGCGGCAATCGCCCACGATCGGGACGTCGGCGTGCCGGTTCTTGCCGATCTCGGCCGGGTCGATGTCGGCGTGGATGACCTTGGCGCCGGGGGCGAAGGAGTCCAGCTGACCGGTGACGCGATCGTCGAAACGCGCGCCGAGGGTGATCAGCAGGTCCGACCGCTGCAGCGCCGCGACCGCGCCCACGGTGCCGTGCATACCGGGCATGCCCATGTTCTGGCGATGGCTGTCGGGGAACGCGCCGCGCGCCATCAGCGTGGTGACCACCGGGATGCCGGTCAGCTCGGCCAGCTGCAGCAGCTCGGCCGAGGCGTCGGCCTTGATCACGCCGCCGCCGACGTAGAGCACGGGAGCCTTGGCCTCCATGATCATCCGCGCGGCCTCGCGCACCTGCTTGCCGTGTGGCTTGGTGACCGGACGGTAGCCGGGCAGCCGCATCTCCGGCGGCCAGCTGAAGGTGGTCTGCGCCTGCAGCACGTCCTTGGGGATGTCGACGAGCACGGCGCCGGGGCGGCCGGACGCGGCGAGGTAGAACGCCTCCGCGATGATGCGCGGGATGTCGACGCCGTCGGTGATCAGGAAGTTGTGCTTGGTGATCGGCATGGTGATGCCGGAGATGTCGGCTTCCTGGAACGCGTCGGTGCCGATCAGGCTGCGGCCGACCTGGCCGGTGATGGCCACGATCGGGACCGAGTCCATCTGCGCGTCGGCGATCGGGGTGACCAGGTTGGTCGCGCCGGGGCCGGATGTGGCCATACACACACCGACCTTGCCGGTGGCCTGGGCGTAACCGGTGGCCGCGTGACCCGCGCCCTGCTCGTGCCGGACCAGGACGTGGCGCACCTTGGTGGAATCGAACAGCGGGTCGTACACCGGAAGGATCGCGCCACCCGGAATGCCGAATACGGTGTCGACGCCGAGCTCCTCGAGCGACCGGACAACCGACTGCGCGCCGGTGACCCGCTCGGGCGGGACCGGGCGGCGGTTGGCCGCGGAGGTCGCGTTGGCAGCGGGCGTGGCCTGCTGGTTCGCCGAAGGCGCTGGCCTACGGGCCGAAGGCCCGGGCCGTGCGGTAGGTGCGCTCACCGTCTTCGTTCCTTACTGGTTGTGGTTCTGACCCCGGAATTTGTGCCAGCGGTGTCTTGCGCTTCGCCATGCTGGACATTAGTCCGAACATAAAAAAGCCCCCGACAGCACAGGGCTGATCGAGGGTGGCGCGTCGCAACGCGAGCTGACGTATTCGACTCAGTGTGTCAGGCTCAACGCTGGACGCGCCGGCCGATTACGAGCAACTCGTTTCGATTCACGCGCACGACGTTAAGCGGGTGTGAACCGAAGAGTCAAACAGATGACCCCGTGCGTCCCATTATGTGGGACAGTGCGGCTGCTTGTGTCCGTTCACCAGGATGCGAGGATGGTGGTGTGTCATCACCGCATCAGTCCGTGCCACCTTCTGAATCGTCCCATACGCCTGCGGCGACAACGGATACGGGTAGCGCCTCCGACGCCCGTGTGATCCGCATCCCACGACTGGCGTTCCTGGGCGTCTTCATCCTGCTGATGTGCGTGTTCTTCCCGTTCGTCGGCTGGCCCGCCGGGCTGTGGTGGCTGCTGCTCATCCCGGTCGTGGTGCTGGCGTGGGTGCTGCGGACGCAGACCACCGTCTCGGCGGCCGGGCTGGATCTGCGGACGCTGTTCGGGTCGCGCCACCTCGACTGGGCGCAGGTGAAGGGCGTGCGGATCCCCAAACGCGGCTACGTGCGCGCCGACCTCACCGACGGCACCGAGGCGAAGCTGCCCGCGGTGAGCTACGACCGGCTGCGCGACCTGGCGGCGGCGTCCGGCGGACGGATCCCGGACCCGTTCGCGCGGCCGGACGCGTCTCCGACGGACGAATCCCCCGCCGACCCCGCGGACGCGACCGAACCCGAGACGGACTCGACCGGCGACGGCGGTTCGCGAACCAACGGGATCGCGAAGTCCACCGAGGACTCCACCGGCAAAGACACGCCGTAGCGAGGGTCGCCCGTTCGCGGCTGCGCGTTCCGAGCGTGGCCGAGCGCGGTTCCCCGACCGGCGATAACGAACCCGCCGCCGCGCTCAGACCGCATGGACGCCCGGATGGGGCCACCGATTGCGCCGAGGCGGAACATTCCCTCCGCGTAAGCTGTTGCGGTCGGGTGATGGGATGATTTGCCGGAGCAGCGACCCTTCTCCGCATCCCCACCCTCGACGGTCCGGCACCTCCGGCGACACCGTCGGCCCGGCGACACCACGCACGGGCGACCATCCGAACCCGGCTGACACCGATCGACGCCTCGCACGACCCGCCACGACCGGCGGGGGGCGCGCCCATCCGCGGGAGTAACGTGATGGTCCGCCGAGCAGGCTCTGCGCCGTCGCACGTCAGCCCCCGCGACCCGAGGACCATCGAAATGCCACCGCTTCGTTCACGAACCACGACCATCGGCCGCAATGCCGCAGGCGCACGCGCACTCTGGCGCGCCACCGGCATGACCGACACCGACTTCGGCAAGCCGATCGTCGCCATCGCGAACTCCTACACCCAATTCGTTCCCGGCCACGTGCACCTGAAGAACGTCGGCGACATCGTGGCCGACGCGGTGCGCGCCGCCGGTGGCGTGCCGCGCGAATTCCACACCATCGCCGTCGACGACGGCATCGCCATGGGCCACGGCGGCATGCTCTACTCGCTGCCTTCGCGCGAGATCATCGCCGACTCCGTCGAGTACATGGTGAACGCGCACACCGCCGACGCGCTGGTCTGCATCTCCAACTGCGACAAGATCACCCCCGGCATGCTCAATGCCGCGATGCGGCTGAACATTCCGGCGGTGTTCGTCTCCGGCGGACCGATGGAGGCGGGCAAGGCCGTCGTCGTCGGCGGCGTCGCGCAGGCGCCCACCGACCTGATCACCGCGATCTCCGCGAGCGCGAATCAGGCGGTGTCGGAGGAGGGCCTGTCCGAGGTCGAGCGGTCCGCGTGCCCGACCTGCGGCTCCTGCTCGGGCATGTTCACCGCCAACTCGATGAACTGCCTCACCGAGGCGCTGGGTCTCGCGCTGCCCGGCAACGGCTCCACCCTCGCCACCCACGCGGCGCGCCGGGCGCTGTTCGAGCGGGCGGGCACGGTGGTGGTGGACATCGCCAACCGCTGGTACCGCGAGGACGACGCGTCCGTGCTGCCGCGCAACGTCGCCGACGCCAAAGCCTTCCGCAACGCGATGGCCCTGGACGTCGCGATGGGCGGCTCGACCAACACCGTGCTGCACACGCTGGCCGCCGCGCAGGAAGGTGAGATCGACTTCGATCTGCACACCATCGAGGAGACCAGCCGCCGGGTGCCCACCCTGGCGAAGGTGTCGCCCAACTCCGATTACCACATGGAGGACGTGCACCGCGCCGGCGGCATCCCCGCCATCCTCGGCGAACTGCGCCGCGCCGGGCTGCTGGAGACCGACGTCACCACCGTGCACACCGCGAGCTTCGACGAGTGGCTGGACACCTGGGACATCCGCTCCGGCAAAGCATCCCAGGAAGCCATCGAACTCTTCCACGCCGCGCCGGGCGGGGTGCGCACCACCGAGCCGTTCTCCACCGACAACCGGTGGTCGTCGCTGGACACCGACGCCGCGGGCGGCTGCATCCGCGACCTCGAGCACGCCTACACGAAGGAAGGCGGCCTGGTCGTGCTGCGCGGCAACATCGCGCCCGACGGCGCGGTGCTCAAGACCGCGGGCATCGACGAGGAGCTGTTCTCCTTCCAGGGTCCGGCCGTGGTGGTGGAGTCGCAGGAGGAGGCCGTGTCGGTCATCCTCGGCAAGAAGATCAAGCCCGGCGACGTGATCGTGGTCCGTTACGAAGGTCCCGCGGGCGGCCCCGGCATGCAGGAGATGCTGCACCCGACCGCCTTCCTGAAGGGCTCGGGCCTCGGCAAAGAGTGCGCGCTGATCACCGACGGCCGATTCTCCGGCGGCACCTCCGGTCTGTCGATCGGGCACATCTCCCCCGAGGCGGCCAGCGGCGGCGTCATCGGCCTGGTGGAGAACGGCGACCAGATCCGCATCGACGTGGCCACCCGC
Source organism: Nocardia abscessus (assembly GCF_015477775.1). Classification (GTDB taxonomy): domain Bacteria; phylum Actinomycetota; class Actinomycetes; order Mycobacteriales; family Mycobacteriaceae; genus Nocardia; species Nocardia abscessus_A. Next base: position 867,370 of record NZ_JADLQO010000002.1, read on the forward strand.
ACGCTGGAGGTCCTCGTCGACGACGCGGTCCTCGCCGAGCGTCGCTCGAAGATGGAAGCCTCCGAGCGGCCCTGGCAGCCGGTGAACCGTGATCGTCCAGTGACGACGGCCCTGCGCGCCTACGCCGCCATGGCCACCTCGGCGGACAAAGGCGCGGTCCGCCACGTGCCGTAGCCCCCGCCACTCCGGGTCTCAGGCCGTACTGGACAGGTGCGGGAGGATCTGGTCTCAGGTCCTGCGTCGGGTGCGCTGCCGAGTTCGGGCGTTTCCGACGAGTCACCCATGTGCTTACGAAATCAGCTGTCGCTGAGGTCATCTGAAACGAAGGCCCCTTCCTCCCGATGAGCGAGGAAGGGGCTTTTCGGTTCATCCGAAGTCAGTCGAAGGGGCCGATGCCGGTGAGTGGGTTGCCGCCGTGCAGGTACCAGTAGGTGCCGACCGCGGCCGCCACGGCGAGCAGAAGGACGACGAAGGAGCCCGCGGCGGGGCGGATGGCCCAGCCTCGGTTGCGGTCGAAGGACAAGCGACCCGGGCCGGTCAGGATGATGACGGTGGCGACGCCCGCGAGGACGCTCTCGAATTCCACCGCGCCCGGCCCTGCCTTGTATTGGAACCCGGGGGCCATGCCCTGCTTCCAGGCCCAGGCGTCCAGGATCACCGCGAGCACCGCGCCGGCGGCCAGTGGGGTGGCCAGCCCGAGGATCAGCAGCGCGCCGCCGCCCACCTCGCCCGCGGTCAGCAGCATGGCGGACACGGTCGGGTGGTCCCAACCGCCGCGCTCCATCATGTCGCGGGTGCCGTCCAGCCCGGGGCCGTGGAACCAGCCGGTGAGCTTCTGCAAGCCGTGGTAGAGGAAGGTGCCGCCGACGACCAGGCGCAACAGCAGCAAGCCCAGATCGAGCGTGCCGCGGCGGGTCTCGCCGGTGCGGCGGCGCAGACGGCCCGTGTCGTTCGGCGGGCCCGGGGCGGGCGGGATGCTCGCGTACTCGTAGGTGGGCGCCTTACCTCCGGCCTTGCTGTCGGCGGTGCTCGGAACCTCCGGGTCGAGCCCGAGTTCGTCCTCGGTGCGCGGAACGTCCTTGGACAGACGGGGCCGCTGGGCCGGATCCACTCGCGCGAATTGCTCGGTCGGCGAGTCGTACGGGCTGGTCACTCCTCGACCGGTGGACGACACCGCCGACTGCTCGGCCGTGGAGGGAGCGGAGTTCCCGGCCTTGGATTCGGCCGTTTCTTTCGGCTTGTCGGTCACGATCATTACCCTATGCCGCGGCGCGGCACGGCGAGCAAGTACCGGACGGCGTGTCAGTGTGCGCGCAACACCCACCCGGAGGGGGCGCGGGCGACGGAATTTCCGTAACGTCTGGGCTATGAGTTTGGTTGTCGTGGGCCGCGTCGCGGCGAGCTTGGCGCTCGGCTCCGTCCTGCTGGTCGGCTGCGCCCGGTTCGACGATTCGGCGTCCAGTCCGTTCACCCCGGAACCGACCCTGCGCGGAGCCAACATCGACCCGAAGAAACCGAGTCAGCCGCCCACCTCGACCACCCGGCCGAGCGGCCCGTGCATCGATCCGGACCCGGCGGTGGTGGCGACCTGCCTGGACACCACCGGCGGGCTGGTCACACTCGCCGACGGCGCGCTGGTCGCCGAGCGCCGCACCGGGCGCATCCTGAAGGTGGTCCCCGAGCAGCCGCCGGTCGAAATCGCCCGGCTGGACGTGGACGGCTCCGGCGACGGCGGCCTCAGCGACATCGCGCTGTCGCCGACCTACCGAGAAGACGGCCTGATGTACGCGTACATCACCACCTCAAGCGACAACCGGGTGGTCCGCATCGCCGAAGGCGGTTCCCCCAAAGACGTGCTCACCGGAATCCCGAAGGGCGCCACCGGCAACCACGGCGCGATCGACTTCGTCTCGTCCGACCAGATGCTGGTGCTGACCGGCGATGCGGGCAATCCCGGCGCGGCGGCCTCGGCGGGCTCGCTCGCGGGCAAACTGCTGCGCGTGAACTCTCCCGTGCCCGGCCGCACGCCACCGCCGGAAATCGCCGTCTCGGGCATAGGCACCGCCGGAGACGTGTGCCGGGACAGCAAGGACAGCATCTGGATCACCGACCGCACCGCCGCCGAGGACCGGCTGCAGCGGCTCGGCGGCGACGGCGTGGTCACCACCATGTGGACCTGGCCGGACCGCCCCGGCGTCGCGGGCTGCGCCGCCGCGACCGACGGTGTCGCGATCTCGCTGACCCGCGCGAAGGCCCTCGCCATCGCGGGCGCCGACCCGAACACCCACGCGGTCACCGCGGCGCCGACCCTGGTGGCCCAGGACAAGTACGGACAGCTCGGCGGCGCGGCGGTCGGCGCCGACGGCACCATCTGGGTGACCACGGTGAACAAGACCGACGGCCAGCCGGGGCCGTTCGACGACCGCGTCGTCCGCATCCCGCCCCCGCAGGCCGGAGGCGGCGGACCGGACTGAGCTGTGTTCGATTTGCAGCGCCTGCGGCGCTGCGTGTTCGCGGCCCCTTGATCGTGCGTCCGAGCGACCGCCGCTGGCGACATCGTCGCGGACGCGGCGGCCGCTCGGACGCGAACCGGGCCGCGAACGGCGCATGCTCGGTCTCGCTTCGCTCGAAACCGGGAGCTGGGCCGGTGTGGTCGAGTGAAATCGCAACCGCGGACCTCGGCTCTGCCGTGCCGGCGGCGCGGCGGCGAATCGTAACCGGCTCGGACCAACAAGTCGCGTTCTCGGTGGCTCGCACCCGTGTGCGGTGACGCTGCGGCGGCGCCTGTACCGGCCGTTGATGCTCGATGAGGGCCTGGGATCGGTAGACCCGGATGGGGGACGATCCGAGGTCTTTCAGGGTTTGTCCCGGTCCTGCGGCGTGATGCCGAGAATCGTGAGGAAGGCGGTGGCCGCGGGTGGGCGGCTTCGGCTCCAGATGACGTATTCGACGCGGGCCGGTGCGTCGGCGACCTCGATGGTGACTACGCCCTCGAGCTGCGGCACGTAGGCGGAGGGGAGCATCGCGACGGCCAGTCCGGGCCTGACGAGGCGGGCGATGTAGTCCGCGCTGGTCACTTCGAAGGCGACGTCGCGGGTGAGACCGGCGGCTTCGAAGGCTCGGTCGGATTGCAGGCGTCCGGCTGTTCCGGCCGGAAGGTCTACGAAGACCTCGGAGGAGAGCCTGCGAAGGTCGACGGTCGGCTCACCGGCGAGGGGGTGGTCCGGCGCGACCACGGCGACGAGGCGATCGCGGGCGAGTTCATGGGCGACGACACCTCGGGGGCACGCCGTGGTGGGCAATCCGAGGAAAGCCACGTCTATGGCTCCTTGCTCGACCTTCTCGATCAGTTCCTCGCTCGCGCCCACCCGCAGGCTGATGCGCACATGCGGGTATCGCCCGCGGAAGTCACGCAGTGCCTCCGGGATGTCGACCGCGGCGACAGTGGGGATCAAGCCGACGGCGAGCCGTCCGCGTACCTCCCCGACAGCGGCGGCGACTTCGGCGGCCGCGCGCTCGGCGGCGTCCAGACACTGGCGGGCGGCCGGGAGGAACGCCGCACCGGCGGGCGTCAGGCGCACCCGGCGGCTGGTGCGCTCGAACAGTCGCGCGCCCAGTTCCCGTTCCAGGCGCGCGATCTGGTGGCTGAGGGCGGACTGGACGACCAGGCATCGTTCGGCGGCCCGGGTGAAGCTGTTCGTCTCGGCGACGGCGACGACGTAGCGCATCTGCTGTAACTCCATGGATCAATCGTGCAATGAGATCGATGAAGTGACAAACATGTGTTGGACTCATTGATCACTGCCGGGCGAGACTGCGTGTGTGAAAAGTGCAGCAGTACAGGTGGTTTCCGGTGGAGACAGGGGCGCTCCCCGGGGAGATCTGCCTCGCACCGTTTTGACGGCGCTCGCTCCCGCGTCGTGGGGCACGACCTATGTCGTCACCACCGAACTTCTTCCCCCAGGGCACCCACTGTTCGCCGGACTGCTGCGCGCGTTGCCTGCGGGCTTGATCGCGCTGGCCATCACGCGGACGCTGCCGCGTGGCGCCTGGTGGGGGAAGGCCGCGGTCCTGGGCGTGCTCAACATCGGGCTGCTCTTCCCGCTGCTGTTCCTCGCCGCCGAACGCCTACCCGGCGGCGTGGCCGCGACCTTGGCGGCGGCCCAGCCCCTCGTGGTCGCCGTCTTGGCCGTGGTGGTCCTGCACGAGAGCCCCTCCGCATGGCGCCTTGCCTGGGGCGCGGTAGGCGTCGTCGGGGTCGGCTTGGTGGTGATCGGGCCGAACGCGGTGCTCGACCTCGCCGGAATCGTGGCGGGTCTCGGCGCCGCGGCCTCGATGGCGCTCGGCCTGACGCTCACGAAACGGTGGGGACGGCCCGCCGAGGCCGGGCCCACCGCTTTCGCAGGCTGGCAGCTCACCGCGGGCGGCCTGTTCCTGCTGCCCGTCACATTCCTCGTCGAGGGCGCGCCTCCCGCCATCGACCCGCCCGCTGTCCTCGGCTATCTCTGGCTGGGCCTGGTCGGCGGTCTTCTCGCCTATGTCCTGTGGTTCGGCGGCATCGGTACCTTGCCCGTCACCTCGGTCGCGGTTCTCGTCTTGCTCTCGCCGCTGGTCGCCGCGGTTCTCGGCGCCGTTCTGCTCGGCCAGACCCTCGGCCCGGTGCAAATCGTCGGGTTCGCGCTCGCACTCGCCGCGATCGTCGCGGGGCAGCTTCCCGCTCCGAGCCGCTCGCCCTTTGCCTCGACACCCCCGCTCGAAAGGACACCTCGATGAAGATCGCCGTCGTCGGAGCCACCGGCATGGTCGGCTCACGCGTCGTCACAGAAGCTTCGAGCCGAGGCCATGAGCTCGTCGCCGTATTCCGCAAACTACCGCCGACCACGTTGCCCACCGGGGTGACCGCCGTCGAGGGCAACGCGAACGACCCCGACCGGATGAGCAGACTGTTCGACGGCGCCGACGCGATCGTGGCCGCGACGCGCCCGGCCCTCGGGCAGGAACACACCGTCGCGGCGACCATGACGGCCCTGCTGGACGCGGCCACGATCGCCCGGACGCGCATCCTCGTCGTCGGAGGCGCCGCCCCACTGCGGAACCCGGGACGCCCCGACCGGCTCGTTCTCGACAGCCCGGAGTACGTACCGGAGGCGATCCGTCCCATCGCCGCCGCCAGCCTCGCCCAATGGGAAACCTGCCGAGCGCACTCGGCCGACTGGGTCTATCTCAGCCCACCCGCCGTCCTCGAACCCGGACCACGCACCGGAACCTATCGACGCGGCACCACCACACTCGTCGCCGCCGCCGACGGCACCTCGCGGATCTCCGCCGAAGACCTCGCTGTCGCTGTGCTCGACGAGCTCGAGAATCCGAGCGAGAGCAGGCATTTCACGGTCGGTTATTGAGCGGGCGGCACGCCACTCTGCTCGGGACTACTGCGGGTCATACCGCGATCAGATGGGTTCGCGACCCGGCGACCATGACGACGGAGGGACGACCAGATGAAACGAATCCTCGGTATCGCGGTCGCGCTCGCCTGCCTCGGCGCTACGGCGCTGATACCCGCGGATCGGACGGCGGCGCACAATCCGGTTCTCCCGGCCACGATCGACCTGCCTGCCGGGTTCCAGCCGGAAGGGATCGCGATCGGGTCGCAGCCGGTCGCCTACTTCGGCTCGCGGGCCGACGGCTCCATCTACCGCGCCGACCTGGTGGCCGGGCGAGGCGCCATCCTGAGCCCCGGACCGGGTACGCCGGCGCTCGGGCTCCAGGTCGACCACCGTGATCGGTTGTTCGTCGCGGGCGGCACCGGAGGCGACGCCCGCATCGTGGACACGCGCACGGGCGCGGTGTCGGCGAGCTACCGGCTCGCAACGCCGCCGGACACGTTCGTCAACGACGTGGTGCTCACGCCCGCGGGCGCGTGGTACACCGACTCGCGGACACCCGTGCTGTATCACCTGCCCGTGGGCGACGACGCTGCGCTGCCGCCGCCCACGGCGGTGGTGCGACGTCCGCTGACCGGCGACATCCGATACGAGCCAGGAGCGATCAACGCCAACGGAATCGTGCGCACGCCCGACGGCACCGGATTGATCATCGTGCAGTCGGTGACCGGCCGACTGTTCCGCGTAGACCCGGCGACCGGCACGACACGGCTGATCGATCTCGGCGCCGAGACGCTGCCCAATGGCGACGGGCTGCTCTTGCGCGGCAGCACACTGTTCGTTGTCCAGAACCGGTCCAACGCGATCGCCGTGGTCGCGCTCGACCGCGCGGGCACGACGGGCACGGTCGTGCGACGGGTCACCGACCCGCGCTTCGACGTACCGACCACCGTCGCGGCGTTCGGCGAGCGTCTGTACGTGCCGAACGCCCGCTACACCACGCCGCCGACCCCGGCGACGCCCTACAGTTCGGTCGCGATCGACAGCCCCCACTGAAAGGGCTGCACCGCCTAGCTGCAGGCGGCGAGGACGAGTTCCCGGACCCGGGCCGCGTCGGCCTGGCCGCGGGTGGCCTTCATGACGTCGCCGACGATCTTGCCCGCTGCCTGCACCTTGCCGGAGCGGATCTTGTCGGCGATGTCGGGGTTGGCGGCCAGGGCCTTCTCCACCTCGGACTGCAAGGCGCTGTCGTCGCTGACCATGCCGAGCCCCTTGGCCTCGACGATCTGCGCCGGGTCGCCCTCCCCGGCCAGCACGTGGTCGACGACCTGCTTGGCCACCTTGTTGTTGATCGTCTTCGCGTCGACCAGCTTGATCACCTCGGCGACCTGGGCCGGGGTGATCGGCAGGTCCTCCAGCGCGACCTCGCGCTCCTTGGCCTTCTCGGTGAGGTAGGCGACCCACCAGGAGCGCGCCTCGTTCGCCGGGGCTCCCGCGTCGACGGTGGCGATGATCAGGTCCAGCGCACCCGCGTTCACCAGGTCGCGCATCACCTCGTCGGACAGGCCCCAGTCGGACTGGATGCGCGCGCGGCGCAGCCACGGGTACTCGGGAATGCTCCCGCGCAACTGCTCCACCCACTCCGCGTCGGGCGCGACGGGCTCGAGGTCCGGCTCGGGGAAGTAGCGGTAGTCCTCGGCGGTTTCCTTGCGGCGGCCGGGCGAGGTGGTGCCGTCGGCCTCGTGGAAGTGCCTGGTCTCCTGCACGATCGTGCCGCCGGCTGCCAGCACCGCGGCCTGCCTGCGCATCTCGTAGCGCACCGCGACCTCGACGCTGCGCAGCGAGTTGACGTTCTTGGTCTCCGTGCGGGTGCCGAATTCGGTTGCGCCGACGGGCATCAGCGAGACGTTGGCGTCACAGCGCAGCGACCCCTGCTCCATCTTCACGTCGGAGACGCCGAGGGACTTCAGCAGATCGCGCAGCGCCGTCACGTAGGCCCGCGCCACCTCCGGCGCCCGCTCCCCCGCGCCGGTGATCGGCTTGGTGACGATCTCGATCAGCGGCACGCCCGCGCGGTTGTAGTCCAGCAGGGAGTGGCTCGCGCCGTGGATGCGACCGGTCGCGCCGCCGATGTGCACCGACTTGCCGGTGTCCTCCTCCATGTGCGCGCGCTCGATGTCCACCCGGAAGGTGCTGCCGTCATCGAGCAGCACGTCCAGGTGCCCGTTCGTGGCGATCGGCTCGTCGTACTGGCTGATCTGGTAGTTCTTCGGCTGGTCGGGGTAGAAGTAGTTCTTGCGCGCGAACCGGCCCCACGGGGTGATCGAGCAGTTCAGCGCCAGCCCGATCCGGATCGCGGACTCGACGGCCTTCTGGTTGACCACCGGGAGCGAACCGGGCAGACCGAGGCACACCGGGCACACCTGAGTGTTCGGCTCGGCGCCGAACTCGGTCGGGCAACCGCAGAACATCTTCGTCGCGGTGTTCAGCTCGACGTGGACCTCCATGCCGAGCACCGGCTCGAACCGGGCGATGACATCCGAGTAATCCATCAGGTCGACCGTGGGTGCGCTCATGGCCATCAGTTTAGGTAAGCGCTCCCGCCGCAGCGCAGCGGCTCTCGCGTCGTGGGGCGGCGCGCTACTTCGCCGGGACCCGCTGCCGCAGCCAGCCGGTGACGTAGTCGAGCACCTCGGGAGCGACGGTCGTTTCGATGGTGCTGTACTCGCTGGGGCGGCCGGTGTCGGTGGGCTGCATCAGGTGATTGAGCCCCGGGAAGACGTGGACGGTCGCGTCGGGGTCGGCGGCGAGGTGATCGCGCATCGGCTGCTCGCTCTGCGCCGCGGGCACCTGGAGGTCTTTGCCGCCGAAGAACGCGAGCACGGGCACGCGCACAGCGGCGAGGGCGGGCGCCGGGTCGTAGCCGACCAGAGCGGCCAGATACGGCGTGATCTGCGCGGCCGCCTGCTCGTCCGGCACGCGCTGGTCGGCGGGCAGGGCCTGGTTCTGCCGGACGGCCAGTTGCTTCGCGCCGTCCAGGTCACCCGCTTTCAGCAGGGCGGCCAGTTCGGCGGTGTCGCGCACCCTGGCGTCCACCTGGTCGGGCGGTGTGCCGTTCGCGGCGGCGATCAAGCGGGTCTGTTCGACGAGCACGTCCGAGCCGGGGACGCCCGGTCCGGCCATCAGGACGGCGAACGCGACGCCGCTGTCCGGGCGCGCGGCGACCAGCGGCGCGAGGTAGCCGCCCTCACTGTGCCCGAAGAGCCCGACCCGAGCCGGGTCGATGTCCGGGCGTGCGCGCAGGAAGCGAACACCCGCGGCGGCGTCCTCGGCCAGGTCGGTGTAGTTCGCGTCGTCCAGTTTGCCGCTGGTGCCGCCGACGCCGCGGTCGTCGGCGCGCAGCACGGCGTAGCCCGCGCGAGTGAAGGTGTCGGCCAGCAAGAGGAAGGGCTTGTGGCCCATCAGTTCCTCGTTGCGGTCCTGGGGGCCGCTTCCGGTGATCATGAGGATGGCGGGGAACGGTCCCGGACCCTGCGGCTCGGTCAGTGTGCCCGCGATGGTGATGTCGCCGTTGCGATAGGTGACGTCCTCGGTCTTGTACGGGAACGGCGGCTTCGGCTCCTGCGGGCGGGCGGGCGGCTCGACCTTGCCTCGGCTCAGTGCCAGCCGGAAGCTCTGACCTGCCTGCGTGAAATCGCCGGTGATCCGGTCGGTTCCGGATTCGTACTCGCCGCGGAAGACCGGGTCGCCCGGGATGTCGGGGATCGCGAACGACACGCCGTTGCGGTCGGAGCTGACGTCTTTCAGTTGCGCGCCGGTCACGCCCTGCAGAGGAATGTCGATGGTGGCCGTGCCGTCGCGGAAGCTCACGCCGACTTGCAGCGGCTGACCGGGAACCTCGATGTCGCCGTGCCAATCACCGATGGTGGGCTCGGGTGGATTCGACTCCGAGCACCCGGCCACCAACGCCGCGATCACGAACAGAGCCAACCCGATCAGTCGCCCACTGCGCATGCGACTCACAGTACCGACAGTCCGGCTCGGCTCCGGCTATTCGCCGCGTGCGTACCGCACCGCGGCGGCGATCTCGGCCATGTCGAGCCGCAGATCCGGCGCTTGTTCCTGCACTTCACGGAACTCCAGCAGTGCGTCCTCGACGGTCGTCTGCCGGGCCAGCCGCACCAGTTCGCGACGCGTGTACTCCCCCAGCGGGAGACCGGCGCAGCGAGCACGGCGGCCCAGGACGTCGAGCGCTTCGATCGGCAGATCGTAGATCCGGACGAGAGTCACCGCGTCTTCATCGATCTCCGGCGCGATGTCGCGTCCCTCGGATTCGAGGAATTCGACAACGGTGTCGTCGGCCGTGCGCCGTCGTGCGAGCGCGTCCAGCTCTCGCCCGACGTACTGCGGCAGCGGTAGCCCCGCAGCGCGCGCCCTGCGGCGCAGGACGTCGACGGTGGCGTCGGGCAGATCGTGAACGTTGAGCTCGGCCATATCGGCCAGGGTAGCCGGGCACCGGCACGGACCGGCCGATAACGGTGGCGCTCAGCGACCCCGGCATCGACCGGCTACCCGAAGAACGCCTCCACCTCGCGGTAGCGTTCCGCGGGCACCCGCTTGAGCTGCTTGGTGGCTTCCGACAGGGGCACCAGGTCGATGGAAGTGCCGTGCAGCGCGACCATCTGACCGAACTTCCCCGCGTGCACCGCCTCCGCGGCGTGCAGGCCGAAGCGGGTGGCCAGCACCCGGTCGTAGGGCGTGGGGCTGCCGCCGCGCTGCACGTGACCGAGCACGGTGGTGCGGACCTCCTTGCCGATGCGCCGCTCGATCTCCACCCCGAGCTGCTGGGCGACGCCGGTGAAACGCTCGTGGCCGAACTCGTCGATACCGCCCTCGCGCAAGGTGAATCCGGAGTCCGGCGCCGGGTGCGAGCCCTCGGCGACGACGCAGATGAAGTGCTTGTCGCCGCGCTGGAACCGCCGCTTGATCATGGCGCACACCTCGTCCACCTCGAACGGGACCTCCGGCACCAGGGTCAGGTGCGCGCCGGCCGCCATGCCCGCGCTGATCGCGATCCAGCCCGCGTGCCTGCCCATCACCTCGATGAGCATGACGCGCTGATGCGACTCGGCGGTGGTGTGCAGCCGGTCGATCGCCTCGGTGGCGATGCTCAGCGCGGTGTCGTGGCCGAAAGTGACGTCGGTGCAATCGATGTCGTTGTCGATGGTCTTCGGGACGCCGACCACGGGGACGCCCTCGTCGGACAGCCAGCTCGCGGCGGTGAGCGTGCCCTCGCCGCCGATCGGGATGAGGGCTTCGATGCCGTTGTCGTCCAGGGTCTGCTTGATCCGGCCCAGGCCCGCGCGCAACACGTCGGGGTTGGTGCGGGCGGTGCCGAGGATGGTGCCGCCCTTGGTGAGGATGCGGTCGGTGCGGTCGTCGTTGCTGATCTGGATCTTGCGGTCCTCCAATAGGCCGCGCCATCCGTCCTCGAAGCCGACGATCGCGTCTCCGTAACGGCCGTTCGCGGTGCGAACGACGGCACGGATGACCGCGTTCAGCCCTGGGCAGTCTCCGCCTCCGGTCAGAACTCCGATGCGCATGGCCGCTATCTTGCCCTTCATGTCCGATCCAGGCAGCCCCACCCCCGTGAACGGTGTGTAACGCCACCTGGCCGGACGGGTTCACGCCGCGGTGCAGCGCCCCCCGGACAGTTCGTCGAGATGCCCGGAGACGACCGTGGCGAGCTTGTCCAGGACGTTCATGCCGTCGTTGAACGTTCCCGACTCGGGCTGCACCGCGATCGCGATGGCGATCTGCCCGGAGGGGATGCTGATGATCCCGAACTGCCGCACCAGGTAGGCGCCCGAGGTGTCCGGTCCCCAGCCGCCCTTGAATTCGGCGCCGGTGAACTCGCCGAGACCCCAGCGCTGACTGACGACGACCTGCTCCATCAGCGAGGTCACCCGCTCGGCCTGGGGCAGGCAGGGCAGGCGCGAGGCGAACCGCACCTGGTCGGTCAGCGACCACTCGGCCTGCCCGAAGGCCGAATGCTCGGAACGGGCCCGGGTGGCGGGCACGACGGTCTTGTTGTCGCCGCCTTCGCGCAGCACCGCCTGCACGGCCTGCGCCGCCTCCTGCGCGGTGCCGAGCGATTGCCACAGCACGTCGGCCGCGGCGTTGTCGGACTGCGTGATCGCCGCCGAGGCGGCGTAATTCGAGCCGCCGGGGCTGCGCCGCAGCGCGGCGATGGTCAGCGGGACCTTCATCGTCGACCAGGCCGGACCGCTGGTCCATTCGCCGAAGGTGACCGCCTGCTCTCCGCCGACCGGCATGATGGCCATCCCGAGCTTCCCGCGCACGCCTGCCGCGAGCTCGGCATAGCTCGCGGCGAGGGTGCCCGGCACGATGAGCGACAAGCCCTTCTGGTCGGTACGCGCCGCGGCCTCGGTGATGGTGGGTTCGCTGGATGCCGGATCTTCCCTGCGGTCGGCTCCGCATCCGGCTACCAGAGAGACGACGAGCGCCGCGCACCCGAGAGCGTTTCGAGCTTTGCGGAATCGATCAGTAAGCATTTTCTACACATTCTTTTCGCGAACTCGGCCGGCTTGCGAGATCGGTTCGGCATCCCGGCACCGCACCGGCCCGCCTCGCCGACCGCCCACCGCGACGGCAGGGGCGCGGCCATGGGTCGGCTGACTCTTGTGGCCCCGCCACGTGACGACGGCGTGGTCAACAAGCATGGACACCTCCACCTACCCGCCCGATGTCGCCGAGCGGCCGGGATCGGTACCGGCGACGCTGCTCGCCGCCGACCTCACCCGAGAACTGCTTCTCGTTATCCCGGAGAACGTACTAGATGATTCGATTACGCCCCAGTTCACCGAAATCGCCTGACCGCCACAGCCACTGCCGGACAGATCGCCGCACGCCGGTCATGCTCAATAGCATTGGGGTATTACCGCAGGACTTGTCGGTGCCCAGGCGACGGCCTCTCGGGTCCGACTTCCCGTGAGCACGTTCGGCGGGCTTCACGACGCATGCGCTCCGGCTCGACCGGTGACCATCGCACGACCACCGAGACCGGCCCCTAGAACCGTCCGGGTGAGAAAGACGGGCATTGGACCGGACCACACCCGACGAACCGGCGGTCATCGAGCGCGGGGCGCGGTCGGATCGAGGCCAGCCGAAGGCCGGTCACGCCGGCCGCCAGATCGGGCACCAGTTCGCCGGGACGGCATTGCCTCTTCGGGTTTCCTCTGCGGCGATCCCGCACGGGACCGGTCGAGCCCCGGCACTGCCACCCCCGGAGTTCAGTGCCCCAGACTCGCAACCTCACAGCAACCATCGCCGAGACCCTGACCGAGAACACACTCGCCCGGCGGGATCAGCCTTGAGTTTCTTACCGATCGGTACTTTACCGGTTGCCTCGGGGCCGCGCGCCGTCTAGTTTACTACCAAACGGTACAGAACTAGGAGCTTGCATGACCGGTCGCACCACCGCACCGCTCGGCGTCGGCATCGTCGGCGCGAATCCCACGGGAAGCTGGGCCGCCGCAACCCATCTACCGGCGCTGGCCGAGCTGCCCGAGTTCCGCGTCACGGCGGTGGCGACGACGAAGCGTGCGTCGGCGGACGCCGCGGCCGAAGCCGCCGGCGCCCGGCACGCGTTCACCGACGCGGCGGAACTGGCCGCGCATCCGGAAGTGGATCTGGTTGTGGCGGCGGTCAAGTCACCGGGGCACGCGGCCGTGGTGCGCGCGGCGCTCGACGCCGGGAAGCACGTCGTGTGCGAGTGGCCGATGGGCACGAGCGCGTCCGAGGCCGCCGAGTTGACGGCCGCGGCGGTGGCGGCGGGTGTGGTGCACACCGTGGTGCTGCAGGGCTACCACTCGCCGTCGGTGAACTTCGTCAAGGACCTGCTCGCGGCCGGTCGGATCGGGGCCGTTTCCGCGATCACCCTCGTCGCCGCCGGAGACCCGTTCGGCGGCAGCTCGATTCGGCCCGAACTCGCCTGGAGCACCGATCCAGGCCAGGGCAGCGGCCTGCTGACCATCATGGCCGGCCACGTGCTCGGGGTGCTCGAACACCTGGCCGGTGAACTCACCGAGGTATCCGCCGTCCTCGCCACACTGCACGACGAGCTGACCGTGCTCGGGACCGGCCGCACCGTCCCGAATAGCCAACCCGGGCAACTGGCCTTGGCCGGCCGCCTGACCTGCGGGGCCGTCGTCACGGTGACGGTGCACGGCGGACATGCGGACGCACCGCACGGATTCGCGCTCTACATACGCGGCACGGAAGGAACTCTGACCATCAGTCCAGTCCAGTCCGGGATGTATCTGCACTGGGCCGATTGGCGCATCGAACTACGCGGCAACGATGGAGACGTCAGCGAGATGCAGGTCCCGGACCACTACCACCGACTGCCGTCCACCCTGCCCGCGGGCCCGATCGCCCACGTGGCGGGCGTCTACCGCGAGACCGCTACCGCCATCGCCGAGGGCAGGACCGCTCGCCCCGACTTCACCGTCGGCCTGCGGCAGCGCCGTCTGCTCGACGCCGTCACCGCGGCGGCGGAAACCGGCATGCGCCGCCGGGTCACCGCGCTGTGAATCCTCGCCGTCACGGTCGGACCGCTGACGACAGCCGCCTGACGTTCCGAGCCGCTCCGAGAGAAGGGCTACCGCCAAGACATTGTGTACCGGCGAGTAGCAAACTTCACGACCGGCCGCATCGGCACCCAGTACAGTACTGATAGGTAAGAAACTGGGAGGTGTCCATGCCGGGAGGGCGGCCGCGCGGCTTCGACATCGATAGCGCACTGGATCGAGCGCTGGAGGTGTTCTGGCGCTACGGGTACGAGGGCGCCGCGCTGTCGGATCTCACCGCGGCGATGGGCGTCAACCGTCCCAGCTTGTACGCCGCCTTCGGCAGTAAAGCCGAGCTGTTCGATCGCGCGCTCGAACGCTATGTCGACGGACCCGGACACTACGTCGCCGAAGCCCTCGAACTCCCGACCGCCCGCGCGGTCGCCGCCGCCTTCCTGCGCGGCGCGATCGAGCTGACCACCGGCCACGACAGCCCCGGCTGCCTTTCCGTGCGCAGCGTGCAGGCCTGCGGGCCGGAGGCCGAGCACAGCCGCAAGAGCGCGGTCGCGGTCCGCCTCGCGGGCGAGGCCGCGCTGCGGCGGCGTTTGGAGCGGGCACGCGCCGACGGTGACCTACCGCGGGACAGCAAGCCGGCCGACCTCGCCCGATATCTCCTGACGATCTCCGACGGGATCGCGGTCCAGGCGGCAGCGGGCGCGAAACCGTCCCACTTGCGCCGCACCGTGGATCTCGCACTGCGGTCCTGGCCGCAGCCCTGACGGTAGCCCTGGGCGAGCCTGCGCCCACCGATCGCTGGTTGTTATATTCCACTTGAGCTATATTGCCCATATGGCATCAACGTTCGAGGCGCTGGCGGAGCCTCGCCGCCGGGAGATCCTGGACCTGCTGCGCGAGCGAGAGCGGCTGGTCGGCGACTTGGTCACCGAGCTGCGGTTGGCCCAGCCCACCGTGTCCAAGCACCTGAAGGTCCTGCGGGGGGTGGGTCTGGTCGACGTGCGTCAGGACGCGCAGCGCCGCTGGTACCGGTTGCGGCCGGAACCGCTGGCCGAGATCGAGGCTTGGCTCGCGCCGTACCGGCGGATGTGGGAGACCAGCCTCGACGCCCTGGAGCGCCATCTCGACGCCATGCCCGACGAGAAAGGACAACCATGAGTGATCCCCGTGCTCAGCTGCACACCATCGACGGCGCCCCTACGCTGCGTTTCGAACGCAGGCTGGCGCATCCACCGGAAAAGGTCTGGCGCGCGATCAGCGACCCGAGCGAGATGGCCGCCTGGTTCCCGGCAACGGTCACGACCGCGCTGCGGCCCGGCGCGGCGATGCGCTTCACTTTCGCCGAAGCGCCCGAGACGGTCGACAGCACCTCGCACGGTGAGGTGCTCGAGGTCGATCCACCCAAGGTCTACATGTTCCGATGGAACCAGGACGTGCTGCGATTCGAGCTCGTGGCCGACGGGGACGGGACACTGCTGATCTTCACCCACGTACTCGGCGGCGGCCCGGGCGCACGCCTCGGCGCGGCCAGGTCGGCGGTCGGCTGGGATCGCTGCCTGTCCGCGCTCGCCGCCGCGCTCGGCGGCGCCTCCGGCGAACCGAACGCGACCTGGCTCGCCGACATCGAGAGCTACACAGCGGAATTCGGGCTCGACGTCGGCTATTGCGACGAACTCGCCGACGGCTACGTGCTGCGGTTCGCCCGCGACCTGGTGTGGCAGCCGCTGGAAACGTTGTGGTCGCTGCTCGTCGAGGAGCAGACGCCGTCCGTGGGCGCCGTTGCACCGGCGCGGTCGACGAATCAGCATGTCGAGGCAGGTGAACTCGTCGATGTCGAGCCGCCCCGGTCGATGGAGTACGAGTGGCGGCACGACGGCGCCGTCGCGGGCACGGTGCGCTGGTTCTTCGATGCCGACCCCGACCTCGGCGTGCGGGTCGAACTCACCCAGACCGTGCCGCCGCACCTGGCACGGCTGCGGCCGACCCTGCTGGCCGCCTGGCACGTGCACCTGGAACTCTTCTTCGCCGCCACCCAAGGGGACATCCGCTGCCCATGGCCTGCCGACCGGGTCGCCCTGCTCACCGAGCGGTATGCCGCGGACCTCGGCGACTAGCCGATGCCCGGACACATGCCATCGGCCGGTCGGTGGCGCCCGCGCACGCCATCGACGGAATCCGATGTGCCCGTGCAGCTTCGACGCCATCCAGCGGCCGTTCCCCGATCTGCGGCCGCCCTGGAGGGCACCGGAACCGCTTCGAGTCCGCGCCGGTCGTCAGGGCGCGCGCGATGGCGGATAGCTCCGGATTCGCGGATCGGTCCGCGCAAACGACCCCACGGCCAGGTCCGAACTGCTTACGATCCCGGGACAGTTCACGAAACACGCACCTGACCGGCGTGGAGCCGACCCGCGTGCCCACACGCGTCGACCGCGTCGTCGAAGAGTCCGCTTCCTGGAGTGACGCTTTTTGTCCATGCCACAGTCCCCGCAGAACACCTCGGCGAGCCCGAAAGACTGCCCTGTCCAACACGGTTCGCCCATCGACAACGACGGGCCGCGGGTCGCGCTGTATACGGAGGCTTTCGCCGCCGACCCGCACCGGGCCTACCGCGAGATGCGACGCCGATACGGTTCGCTCGTGCCCATCGAACTGGCGCCGGACGTTCCGGCTACGTTGGTGATCGGCTACTACACGGCACTGCGAATCCTCAACGACCCGGTGCATTTTCCGTCGGACCCACGGATCTGGCAGCAGGAGATTCCCGGTGAGTGCCCGATCCTGCCGATGATGGAGTGGCGACCGAACGCGCTGCGCAGCACCGGATTCGAGCACCAGCGCTACCGGCAGGTGAATGTGGCGAGTATCGGCGCGGTCGACCTGCACGTCTTGCACACGATCACCGAACAGATCGCCGGTCCGTTGATCAACGCCTTCTGCCAGGACGGCGCGGCGGATCTGATCAGCCAGTACGCGTTTCCGCTCACCTTCGCGGTGCTCAACTCCGTGCTCGGCTGCCCGCCGGAGATCGGCCAGCAGGTCGCGGTGGGCATGGCCGCCATCTTCGAGGGCGTCAACGCGGACAAGGGCAACGCGATGCTCGCCGACGCGCTGTTCGACCTGGTGCAGAGGAAGCGCAAGAACCCCGGTGACGACATCACCTCCCGGCTGTTGCGCCACCCGGCGGGCCTGGACGACATGGAGATGATCCACCAGCTGGTCACGCTGTACGGAGCGGGAATCGAGCCGCAGCAGAACCTGATCGCCAATACCCTGCGGTTGATGCTCACCGACCGCCGGTTCGCCAGCGGTGTCTTCGGCGGCAGTCTCTCGACCCGAGACGCCCTCGATGAGGTGCTGTTCACCGACCCGCCAGGGGCGAACTACTGCTTCAGCTACCCGAAGCAGCCGATCCTCATCGACGACGTGTGGCTGCCCGCACACCAGCCGGTCGTGATCAGCATGGCCGCGTGCAACAACGACCCGGCGATCCACACCGGCGAATACACCGACAACCGAGCGCATCTCGCCTGGGGGGCCGGACCGCACGCCTGCCCCGCGCGATCGATGGCCTATCTGATCGCGCAGGACGCCATCGACCAACTACTCGATGCCCTGCCCGAGATACGGCTCGCGGTCGCGGCGGAGGAGCTGAGCTGGCGACCGGGTCCGTTCCACCGCGCCCTCGTGTCGCTGCCGGTCGTCTTCCCCGAATCGCCGCCCATGCCCGCGTTCGGGTAGAGCGAACGAATTTTGTTCGCGCTGATCGTGATCGGTGTCAAGCGCGCCGCGATGGCGGAGAATCCACGCGGCGCAGCCGCGGAGCGCTCATCCGACCGACCACGTCAGGAGCACAGGTGACCACATCCCTTCCGGTGAACCTCAAGCATGCACGCGATATCCATCCCGACATCGACGTGCCGCTGGTTCGAGACGCCATCCATCCGGACCGGGCCCTGTGGTCACCCGCGCAACTACACCGGCTGACCAGCGAGGTGGCCGCGGAATTGGCGACGCCGCTGCTGGACATCGTGCGATTCGACGCCGAACAGCGCTGGTGGACGCGCCTCGCCCTGACCATGGGCGTCGAGCTGTGGCTGTTGTCGTGGGCTCCGGGACAGGGCACCGAACCCCACGACCACGGCGGCGCCTCCGGCGCGTTCACCGTGACCGTCGGCGAACTCGGCGAGGAATCCCTGCACCTCGGCAGCTCCGTCCGGAAGGCGCAGTGGCGGGCCGGTGACACGGTCGCATTCGGCCCCGATCGAGCGCACCGGCTCCGCAACGACAAGCTGTGGCCCGCCGCTTCGGTGCACGCGTACTCACCGCCGCTGCGGCCGGTCCGCGAGTACCGTACGCTGGCGGACTTCGCAGGGACGTCAGCGAGTGGAGTGGGTGAACGATGAGTACCGGCGCCGAGGAAATGATCACGCGAGCCAGAGCACAGCTGGAACGGGTCGCGCCGGAGCAGGCCGCCGAGTTGCAGGCGCAGGGGGCACTGATCGTGGACATCCGGCCGTACGCGAACCGGAGCGAGGAGGGCGAGATCCCCGGCGCCGTGGTGGTCGAACGGATCGTTCTGGAGTGGCGCCTCGATCCGAACGGCGAGCACCGGCTACCGGGCATCACCTCGGACACTCCCGTGGTGATCATGTGCAACGAGGGCTACGCCTCCAGTCTCGCGGCTGCGGACGGGCTCCGTCTCGGGCTGCGTCGGGTGACCGACCTGGTCGGCGGCTTCCGGGCCTGGAAGGCGGCGGGCCTGCCGGTGGTCCCGGGCGGAAGCCCGGCCGTGCCGTAGCGACGCCACAGGACCCGCGACCACCGGACGCGACCCGCCCGCCGCCGGGGCACCGTCAGTAGACGTACACGACGGCGTTCTCACCGCCACTGCACGTGACGACCGTTCCTTCGGCTCGGCAATTCATCGTGTAGGCCCGGCCGGTGACCGGACTGGTCGCGACGACCGTGCGTGGTGCGTCGCGGGCGCTGTTCTGCGACGTGCCGAGTTCGGCGTAGGCCCTGCGTACCTCTTCGGCGAACGCGCAACTGGTCACCGCCGTCCCCGTCGCCGACTGGGTGAACGACCCGGAGGCCGCTCGGCCCGGTCCGCACGGCTTCGCGCCCGCGGGCAGGGAGGCCGGAGTCGGCTCGGCCGAGGTGGACCTCGCAGGGCGCGGCGAGGTACTGCTCGGCGCCTGGGTGCCGGGACGCGCGGTCGGCGCGGACGCCTCGGAGTGCGCGGCGGCCGAGGTCGGCTCGACGTCGCCGGAGCCGAACGACTGCCAGGCGACGGCGCCACCGACGGTCAGCGCGACGATCGCGAAAACGGCCACCATGATGGGCATCGCTATGGACCGGCCCGGACGCGCGGAGTAAGCGGCGTCGTCGTAATCGTCGTAGCCGTAGCCCGGTTCGTCGCGGCCCACCGGGTCGCCGATGTGCGCGGGGTAATCACCTCGCGGCGGATAGATCGCGCCGGCTGCGTGCCCATCCTCGCCCGCCGGAGTCAGGTACTGCGTCGGAGCCGAGTCCGGCGCGGGTAGATAGTCGGACATCCCGTGAGGAGCGGCCGCGCCGGACAGCCGTCCGCGATCGGGATATTGCCCGCCCTCCGGGTAGTTCTCCACTCCTGGATGGCGCGGCGTCTCGGCGAAGGCTCGATCCGGGGCCTCGGAGTACGCCTGCGGCGGCAGTTCGGAATACGCCTGGACGGTGGTCGGTTCCGCGCGGGCCGGTGTGAAGTCGGGTTTCGCGGGTGCCGAGTCGCCCGCGTACGCCTGCGCGGAATCGGCATAGCTCTGCGGATACACCTGCGTCGGCGGGGCCGGATACTCCGGCGCCTGCGGATATCCGGCGGCATCCAAGTACGCCTGGGTCTCCGGATACAGGTGCGCGTCCGGGAACGGCCGCATCGGAGGCAACTCCACCTCGGGCGGGTACGGCGCTCGTGGACCGGGCGGCGGCGCGGGCGCGTCGGCCGAAGGGATCGGCGTGAACTGGGTCTCCGTGGGCCGGACCACCGTCGGCGCGCTCGGGTGGATCACCGCGGGCAGCGACAGCTCGCCCGTCGACTCCGGCGCGACCGCCGCACCGGGACGCTGCGTCCGGTCGGGCGCGCGCACCACGATCGTGGGGCCGCTGGCGGGCGCCGCGGCGAGCGCGGCGCGAGCGGCCCTGGCCAGCGCGGTCGCGGTCGGGAAGCGATCGGCCGGATCCTTGGCCATGCCGCGACGGACCACCTCGTCCAGCCCGGCGGGTATGCCGCTTGCTTGCGTGCTCGGGCGCGGCGGCGGGTCGGACAGATGCGACTTGATCAGCACGTTCATGCTGGCCGACGGGAACGGTGTTGCGCCGGTGAGGCATTCGTGCAGCACACAGGCCAGCGAGTAGACGTCGGCGCGGCCGGTCACCGGCCCGACGTCGAAGCGTTCCGGGGCCATGTAGATGTAGGAGCCGACGGCCATGCCGACCAGGGTCACCGCGCTGTCGCCCTCGGTGTGCGCGATCCCGAAATCGGCGAGATACGCGAAATCCGCCTCCGTGACCAGGATGTT
The DNA here is from genome assembly GCF_015477775.1 of Nocardia abscessus. Classification (GTDB taxonomy): domain Bacteria; phylum Actinomycetota; class Actinomycetes; order Mycobacteriales; family Mycobacteriaceae; genus Nocardia; species Nocardia abscessus_A. The sequence goes on from NZ_JADLQO010000002.1 coordinate 887,914, forward strand.
CGCCGGTTTCACGTCGCGGTGCACCAGGTGGCTCGCATGCGCGGCGTCCAAGGCCGAGGCGATCTGCTCGATGATGCCGACCGCGCGAGCCGGACTCAACGGCCCCTGGCCGCGCAGTAGCGTGCGCAGGTCGACGCCACGCACCAGCCGCATGTCGATGAACAGCACACCGTCGATCACGCCCCAGTCGTGGATCGGGATGACGTGCGGTTCGGCCAGCCGGGCGGCGGCCTGCGACTCGCGACGGAAACGCACCTGGTACGTCGGGTCTTTGGCGAGTTCTTCCGACAGCAGCTTGACCGCGACCTCACGGTTCTTGACCGTGTCGTATGCCTCGTATACCTCCCCCATTCCCCCTTTGCCCAGCAACGACCGCAGTTCGTACGGCCCGAACCGTGTTCCGGTTCTCGGCCCAGGTTCCTGCACCCGTCCTCCTCCGCATCCCGGGCAGCGATCGCACACCGAGATCACGCGGTGCGCATGTGCCCGTCAAAGAGAGGATTCTCCGGGTGTCACCACCCCGTGGTCAAACGCGAACACGATCGCCGCGGCCCGATCCCGCAGCTCGAGCTTCCCGAATATATGTCCCACATGGCTTTTCACGGTCACCTCCGAGATGCCGAGCTCGCGAGCTATTTCCGCGTTCACCCGGCCGCGTCCGATCAGTTCGAGCACCTCGTACTCCCGCGCGGTCAGTTCGGACAGGCGGGCATCGGTGGCGGTGCGTACCGGACGCACCGTGCGATAGGCCGACAGCACGCGACCGGTCACCGAGGGATCCAGCCAGGCCCCGCCGCCCGCGACCATTCGCACCGCGCGGATGAGATCCTCCGCGGGCGAGTCCTTGAGGATGAATCCGGCGGCCCCCGCGCGCAGCGCCCCGGACAGCAGCTGGTCGTCGTCGAAAGTGGTGAGCACGAGCACCAGCGGGGCGCCCTCGCGCGCCCGCAGCATCCTGGTCGCGTCGATGCCGCCGACCCGTTTCATCCGCAGATCCATCAGCACCACGTCGGGGCGCAGCTCCGCGACGGCCGCGGGCACTTCGTCGCCGTCCGCGCACTCGCCGACCACGAATCCGTCGCGCCTGCGCAGGATGCGCCGCAGACCGCCGCGCACGAGTTCCTGGTCGTCCACCACCAGCACGGTCACCGCGTCTTCGCCGCTCGCGGGGGAGGTCACGCTCACGATCGCGCCTCGCTCACGATCGCCACTGTCCTGCGCGACGGCGCACCGTGCCCTCGGTCCATTCGCCACTCACTCACAACACCACCCCGTCGGGCACTCGGCTCCCTCGTCCGCAACGGCGCGCCGTGCCGTCGGTCCACTCGCTGAGGCTCGCTCACGTACCCTCCCGTCCGGTCGTCGCGGCGCCGGGCGGCACCGCGCACGAGAATCCGCCGCGGCCGGGCGCGAGCGGGATACCGGCGCGCACCGACCAGCCGCGGTCGGACGGGCCCGCGGTCATCCGGCCGCCGAGCAGTTCGGCGCGCTGACGCATGCCGGACAGCCCCATGCCCGCGCCGCGCTGTGCGGGCAACCCGGCGGGCACGGTGTTGTCCACCGTCAGTGTCACCAACGTCGCGTCCACCGCGAGCCGGACTCGTGCGGACGCACCGTGCGCGTGCTTGACGACGTTGGCCAGCGACTCCTGACCGATCCGGTACAGCGCGAGCCCCACCGCGGGTGAGACCGCGCCGAGATCGCCGTCGCGGTCGTAGCGCACGTCCAGACCCGCCCGCACGAAATCGCCGATCAGGTCCTCGATGTCCTCCACGCCCGGCTCCGGGACCTGTTTCCAGGGCCGCGCGTCGAGCAGGCCGACCGTGCGGCGGATGTCGGCCATCGCCTGCCTGCCGAGCCGCTCGGCATCGGTCAGCGCCTCCACGGCTTCGTCCACGTCGCGGTCGGTCTGCAGCGCGTGCCTGGCGGCGGTGAGATGCAGCAGCGTGACGCTGAGCGAGTGCGCGATCACGTCGTGCACTTCGCGGGCGATCCGGTGGCGCTCCTCGTCGGCGGCCTGGGCCGCGCGGATGTCCTGGTAGCCACGTTCCTGGTACAGGAAGCGGCGCTGATATTGCAGCATCAGCCCGGCCATCCAGCCGAACGCGATGCCGACCAGGTAGGTGGGCAGCCCCTCCGGCACATGCCCGATCGCGTCGAAGGCGACCAGCTGCAGCATCATCGCGACGGTGACCGGCATGCTCACCCGTTTCGGCGCGATCGCCGCGATCTCACCGGCGGCGGCCACCAGGACGAACGGCGCGAAGTCGGCCGGGACCGGTTGGGCGAGGAACAGCGCCTCGGCCGCCATGGCGAGCACGCCGAGCAGCAGCGGGCGCGGCAGCACGCCGAGCAACGCGTGCAGCGGACCGAAGGCACAGGTCAGCAGCACCGCGATGATCGGGAGCAGGGTCGGGAAGTAGTTGTGCCGCTGCACCGCCGCCGCGACCGCCACGGCGAGGACCGCGACATCGACGCTGACGATGATCGACGGCGGGTAGTCGTAGGGCAACTCCTCGACGCTGCGCCGGAACGCCGCGACCGGATCGCGGGCGAACTCGGCGCACCGCTGCCGGACGCGCTGCATCGAAGCCCGTACGCGGCCGGCGCGAAGCGTACCGGGCGGTACTTCGGATACGCCGGTCGAACCCATTCTGTAAGGCTAGCCGCCGCGTCCGGGCCGGTACATCGTCCCGCGAGCGGGCCGCTGCTCCTACCGTGGGCGGAGACGCATTCGGGTCCCTGGCACGACGACAACAACGCGGTCGCGTCCGTAGCGTTGGCGATAGTTCACAGAGGAAGGCGATGGCCATGTCCTGGACGGATCAGCACGCTCGAACCGACATCGTGCACACCGTGCTCACCCGCGCGGCGCTCGACCCGGCCGATCCCGACCTGTTCGAGGGAATCCCCGACCTGGATCGGCTGTTCGGCGGCGCGGACGGGCTATTGCTCACGCTGCGCTACCGGTGGAATCTCCATTTCGCCGCGAAACTCGACCAGGGGCTGACGACGATGGAGGCCTATCTCGAGCTGGCGGCCGAGCAGCCGGTGCTGCGCGCGGTGCTCGACGCACAGTATCGTCGCCGCAAACTCGCGTCGGAGGCGATGGCGCGGTAACGCGCGGCGAGGAACGAAGAACTTTGAGCGACCGTACGGAGCGGGGGACGACAATGCCGGAACCGGCAATGCTGGAACTATCGGGCGTGACGAAGGAGTACCGGGTGGGCGGCCAGGCCGTCCGCGCGCTCGACGACGTCGGATTACGTATCGAGACGGGCGAATTCACCTCCATCATCGGGCCCTCCGGCTCCGGCAAGAGCACGCTGCTGCACCTGCTCGGCGCCCTGGACAGTCCCGACGCGGGCTCGATCCGGTTTCGCGGCGAGGAGATCGGCGCGCTGGACGAGGAACAGCAGTCGGCATTCCGGCGTCACCAGGTCGGTTTCGTGTTCCAGTTCTTCAACCTGCTGCCCACGCTCTCGGCATGGGAGAACGTGGCGATCCCGAAACTGCTGGACGGCACGGGTTTGCGCAAGGCCAAGCCGCGCGCCCTGGAACTGCTCGATCGGGTCGGGCTCGCCGAGCGGGCCGAACACCGCCCCGCCGAACTGTCCGGCGGGCAGATGCAGCGGGTGGCGGTGGCGCGGGCGCTGATCATGGCCCCTCCCCTGATCCTGGCCGACGAGCCCACCGGAAACCTCGACTCCAAGACCGGCGCCGCCATCCTCGAACTGCTCGGGGAGATCGCCGGTTCCGGTAGTTCGGTGGTGATGGTGACCCACGATATGGGCGCGGTCACCTACTGCGACCGGGTGATCACCCTGCGCGACGGCCGGATCGGGTCCAACGACAAGGTCGAGCGGACGGTCAACGCATGAGCGGTCAGGCCCGGAGGGGGCAGCGCAGCGTGACCGTGGAGCGCACCGCATGATCGGCGCCGCGTGGGATCGCCTGCGGTTGTTCAACATCGGCGAGCTGCTCGCCCATCGCGGACGCACCCTGATGTCACTGGTCGTGATGGGCGTCTCGGCGTCGCTGCTGGTCGCGGTGCTGAGCATCTCCGGCTCGGTCACCGGCTCGGTGGACAAGCTGACCCGCGGCCTCGGCGGCAAGGCGCAGCTGGAGGTCAGCGGGATCACCGACGCGGGCTTCGACCAGCAACTGCTGCGCCAGATAGCCGCCACGCCCGGTGTCGCGGTGGCGGCGCCGATGCTGCGGGTGCAGGTCGGCACCGGCGCCGATCGCGCGCTGCTGATCGGCGCCGACTCGAACATCGGCGCGCTGGGCAGCGAATTGACCGCGCCGATGAGCGCTTTCACGGGAAAGCTGCTCTCGGTGCCCAACGGGGTATTGGTGGGCACGGGACTCGGCCGCGCCGAGGGTGAGCAATTCACGCTGGGCGGCACGACCGTCACCGTCGCAGGCGTCCTCGACGAGGAGACTTCCCGGAAACTGAACGACGGTCACCTCATCGCCGCCCCGCTCGGGCTCGCGCAGAAAATCACCGATCGGGCGGGCCGGCTGGATTCCGTGCAGATCATTCCCGCCGAGGGCGCCGACCTCGCGCAGGTGCGCACGGCGCTCACCGCCGCGGTGGAGGGCCGCGCGGTGGTGGCCGAGCCGAGCTTGCGCACCGCCCAGGCGGGCGGCGCGGTGCAGATCGTCCGTTACTCCACCACCATGGCGTCGGCCGCCGCGCTGATCGTCTCGGCGTTCCTCATCTACAACGCGATGAGCATGGCGATCGCCCAGCGCAGGCCCATGCTCTCGCTGTTGCGCGCGATCGGCGGCAAACGCGGTCCGATGGTGCGGGACCTGCTGGCCGAGGCCGCGCTGCTCGGCGTGCTCGGCGGCGCGGTCGGCGCGGCGCTGGGGGTGTTCATGGGCAGTGTCGCGATCGGCACGCTGCCCACCGCCATCGTGCAGTCGGTGGAGGCGCGCACCGAGTATTCGGTGCCCTGGTACGCGATTCCGTTCGCGGTCGTGGCGTGCGTGTTCACCAGCGTGCTCGCGGCGTCCCTCGCCGCGCGTCAGGTGTATCGGGTCCGGCCGATCGAGGCGCTGGCTCCGGTCGGGGCCGGACGCGCCGATACGGCGAGCCCGCTGTTGCGCTGGCTGGCCGTGGTGGTCGGCGGCGGGCTGGCCGGGGCCGCGGTGCTGATCGCGGGCAGCGATCTCGGCCGCTACTCGCTGACCGCGATCTCGATGTCGTTCATCGCCGCGATTCTGCTCTGCTTCGCCGCCACCGGTCCCATCGTGCGGGCCGCAGCGGGGATCGCGCGCTGGTTCCGCGCTCCCGGCGCATTGGGCGCGACCACACTGGAGCGCTCGCCGCGGCGCGTGTGGGCGACGGCCATGACGGTGATGATCGGCGTCGGCGCCACCGTCGGCATGAGTGGCGCCTCGAGCAACATGATCGATTCGGCCACGGTCACTTTCACGGATCTGGCCCGCAACGACGTCTACGTCAGCCCGGCCTCGATGGCCCAGTTCCCGACCGGGCCGCTGCTGCCCGAGGATCTGGCGGGTCAGCTCGCGGCGGTGCCCGGCGTCGCGCATGTCAGCCCGGCGCAGATGGCCTTCGCCACGCTGGGCAGCAGTCGCGTGATGCTGCAAGGGTTTCCGCCCGATGCCCGCGAAACCCGCATGCGAATGCTCACCGACGACGCGGTCGCCCGGCTGTCGGCCGGGGAGGGTGTGGCGATCTCCCGGGACGTGGCGCGCTCACTCGGGGTCGGCGCCGGTGCGGAACTGACCCTGCCGACGCCGACGGGACCGCGCACCGTGCGGGTGTTGCAGGTGATCCCGTACTTCTCCGCCATCGCGGGCGTGGTGATGATGGACCTGGACCTGATGCGCACCTGGTACCAGCGGCCAGGGGAGACGGTCATCGCCGTCGACTTCGAGCCGGGCGCCGATCACACGGCGGTGCTCGCGGCGATCCGGCAGGTGGTGCCGCCGCAGCTGCACGTGGACACCGGCGCGGGCACGGTGGTGGCCGCGTCGTCGAGCATTCGGCAGGGCATGGCGATGAGCAATGCCATTCTGTGGATCGTGGTGCTGGTCGCCACGGTCGCGTTGCTCAACACGCTGATGCTCTCGGTGCTGGAGCGCCGCAGGGAGCTCGGTGTGTTGCGCGCCATGGGCACCGGGCGCCGGTTCCTGACGCGGTCGGTGCTGGCCGAGGCCGCGGGAATCGGAATCGTCGGCGCGGTGCTCGGTTTGGCGCTCGGCGCTTCGGTGCAGTATCTGGCCACGGTCGCGATCGGGAACGCGTTGACCATCGACGTGGCCTACCGGCCGAGCCCGATGCTGCTGGTCTACGGCTTGATCGCGCTGGCGCTGGCGCTGCTCGGGTCGATTCCGCCCGCGTTGCGAGCGGCGCGGCTGCCCATCGTAGAGGCGCTCGCGGTCGACTGAGCCGACGCGGTCACAGCGGCAGGTCGGCGAACCACGTCTTGAACTTCGGCGTGGTGATGCCGAATCCGGAGCTCGGGTTGCTGTCGGTGAGGGTGACCGTGGCGAACAGCAGGTAGCTCGACCGGGCCGGGTCGTCGGCGAAGTCCACGACGAGGTAGCCGTCCGGCGACCCGCCGGTGGCCTCCTGCCACCGGTAGGTCGAATACGACTCGCCGCTGTTGCGTTCGGTCGCCGCCGTATTCGACGGCAGGTCCTGCACCGCCGCTCGAGCGTCCTGGGGTGACTTGAAGCCGATGAGGACGTAGTCGGGCTCGGCGATCGGCGTGCCCCAGCAGTTCCAGGCCGTCGCCCAGTTCGGGAAGTCGGGTACGCTATTGGCGCTGGACACCTTGCCGCCCGGCTTGGCCGTGCTCAGGAAGCAGGTCTTGCCGCGATATCCCGGGCCCGAGCCGATCCCGTACTTCGTGTCGACGCCTTGGGGCAGCAGCTTCGGGAACGCTTCGGCGAGCTTGTCCGCGTCGGACGGCCCCGCGGGCGTTTTGGTGCCGAGATCCAGCGGCGCCGCGGAATCCGAGAATCCGACCTTCGCGACGACGACGCCGATCCCGACCAGCAGCGCCACGACCACCAGGCTGATCGTCACGATGAGGCCGGTATTCGAGCGGCCTTGTGCCGGGTAGCCCGGCGGCTGGTGGGCGGGGTAGCCGATCGGCGGCGGGGTGGGCGCGGAATACGACGGCGCCGCGGGATAACTCGGCTGCGCGGCGGCCGCGGCATAGGCGGCATAGTTATCGGACGCCGGGAAGTGCTGTCCACCGGTCGGATTCGGGTTGTACTGCGGTGGGGCGGTGTAAGCAGGGGCGGACGCCGCGGGGACGTAGGTCGGCGGACCGGCCTCCGGCAGGGGGTGGGACGGTTGCGCGATGACGGTGGGCGCCGGCTGCGGCTGGTACTGCGCGGCCAGCACGGTCGGGGCGGGTTCGGTGAGCCCGCGCCGTGCCGCCGCGGCGAATTCGGCGCAGGACACGAAGCGGTCGTCGGGTCGCTTCGCCATGGCTTTGGCGAGCACCGCGTCGAGCGCGGGCGACAGACCGGCGCGCCGGGCCGCGACCGAAGGCGGCGGCAACTGGAGATGCCCGCGGATGATGTCGGCCGGTGCGGGTGCGTCGAAGGGGGCGACTCCGGTCAGCAACCAGTACAGCGCACAAGCCAGCGAGTACTGATCGGAGCGGTGGTCCAGGTGCGCACCCGTCATCTGCTCGGGCGAGGCGTAGGCGAGCGTCGCGGTGAACATGCCGGTCTGGGTCAGGTGCGTGGAATCCTCACGCAGCCGGGCGATGCCGAAATCGGTGAGGAAGACCCGCTCGCCGTGGCCGCCCGCCGCGCGGGCCAGCATGATGTTCGCCGGCTTGACGTCCCGGTGCAGCACACCCATGCCGTGCGCGTAATCCAGTGCGGACGCGACGCCCTCGATGATCTGCACGGCCCGCTCCGGCGGCAGGCTCTGCGGGTTCACCGTCGCCGCGTCGACGCCGTCGACGTACTGCATGGAGATCCACAGCTGGTCGTCCTCCGTGCCACGGTCGTACACCGCGACGATGTTCGGATGGTCCAGCTGCGCCGCGAGGTCCGCCTCGCGCTCGAACCTGGCCCGCACCTCCACGTCGGTGAACAGCTCCCGGTTCAGCAGTTTGAGCGCGGTCTGCCGGGGCAGTCTGGGGTGACGGGCGAGGTACACCGATCCCATGCCGCCCTGGCCGAGCAGCTTCTCTATGGTGAACCCGGCGAACACCGCACCGCTGTTGAGCAACACGCCCCCTTCAGGTGACCCGGACAGGCGCGTCCGGGCGCTTTCGTACCGATCCTGGAGCCTACCGGGTGGCGCCGTGGCCACCAGGTTTCGAATTCTCCGGGAAGATCGGCAAAACTATGGTCGAGACATCGTGCCGTCGACACCATCGCGTGCCGCGGCGATGTCTCTCGTCCGGTCACCGACCGGACGGGCCCGATGAGCTATTTTGCACCGCCGAACAACAGCGTGGACACGCCACTGGTGGTGGGGAGGATTCGGTGGTGAGGTCGACGGGATCCGCTTCGACAGGCCGCTCGGCGCTGCGCGCCGCGGCGATGGTGGTGCTGCTCACGCTGACCTCGTGCGCCTTGTTCCCCGGCGACCGGCCCGTCACCGACGCCCCCGCCGTGGTCGTCGACACCGCGGGAGCCTGGCGGCCGAACCTCGCGGTGTCCGTGCCCGACTCGCTGGCCGCCGACTTCACCCAGTTGCAGCCGCAGCTGGCCGGGCAGGTCGGCATGGCGATCATGCCCGTCGGTGGCGGCCGGATGACCGTCTTCGGCGACTGGGTCAGCGGCATCGCGTGGTCGACCATCAAGGTGCCGCTCGCGATCGCGGCGCTGCGGCACGACCCCCAGGAAGGAATCCTGCACGAGGTGGAGGCCGCCATCACCTGGTCGGACAACGGCGCCGCCGAGACGCTGTGGCAGTCGCTGGGCGACGGGCTGGAAGCGGCCAAGGCGGTCCAGGACGTGATCGACGAAGCGGGCGACGCCACGACCGGTGTGGCGGGCCCGCGCACCACGCTGGACTACACCTCCTTCGGCGGCACCGAATGGACGCTGGCCAATCAGGCCCGCTTCGCCTCCCGCCTGCCATGCCTGCCCGAGTCGTTCCAGGTCACCGAGCTGATGACGGAGATAACGCCCGAGCAGGCATGGGGTCTGGGCGTGCTGGAGGGCACGGCCTTCAAGGGCGGCTGGGGGCCCGACGACGAGACCGGCGTCTACACCGTCCGCCAATTCGGCCTGGTGCCGGTCCGGTCCGGCATGATCGCCGTGGCGCTCGCGGCCCAGGCCGATTCCGGAAGCTTCGAGGACTCCACCACCATCCTGAGCCGGATGGCGCGGATGCTCGGCCGCCATCTCGACGAGCTGCGCGGCGGGTCCTGCGCACCGCTGTGAAACCGGTCAACCCGGGGTGACCAGGCCGGTCTCGTAGGCCAGCACCACCGCCTGGGCCCGGTCACGCAGATTCAGCTTCGAGAACACCTTGGAGACATGCGTTTTCACGGTCTGCTCGGCCACGAAGAGGACCTCGGCGATCTCGGTGTTGGACATGCCTTTCGCGATCAGTTCGAGCACTTCCCGCTCGCGGGGAGTCAGCGCGGACAGCTGCGGCGCCGGCTTGGCGCGGGCGCTGCGACGGCGGGTGACGTCGGCGATGAGCCTGCGGGTGACCGTCGGCGCGAGCAAGGCCTGGCCGTCGGCGACCACGCGCACCGCGCGCACCAGTTCCTCGGCGGGCGCGTCCTTGAGCAGGAATCCGCTGGCGCCGAGGCTCAGCGCCTCGTAGACGTAGTCGTCGACGTCGAAGGTGGTGAGCATCAGTACGCGCACCGGCGGGTCGAACCCGGCGGCCAGAATCGCGCGGGCCGCGTCCAGCCCGTTCATCTGCGGCATGCGCACGTCCATCAGCACGACATCCGGGCGCAGCCGCTTGGCCTCGGCCACCGCGATCTTGCCGTCCGCCGCGTCGCCTACCACGCTGATGTCCGGCTGTGCCGCGAGCAGCGCCCCGAACCCCTGCCGGACCATCGCCTGGTCGTCGGCGATCAACACCGTAATTGCCACCCGCTCACCCTAATTGCCCCGCCCTACTGCCCGCTGGGCCCGTTCGACCGGCGGAGCACCTTCCTGTGAGATGTGGCACACACGCCAGGCCGCCGGGGTTCCCGGCAGTCGGTCACCCGACCCACCGAGGCCGCCCCGTCCACACCGCCAGAACCGATACGCCCAGCAGGCGGGCTCGCTTACCCGGACGCGCACGTCCAGAAGGCGGCAATTACGAACTCCTGCCGCTTACGCCGCGCTCACCCTGGCGCATCTCGGTCGGTCTGCGGCACGCGCCTCGACTCGCACCGATTTCGGAGACGACCCGAGCCGAGCGCGACGCGTCCGCCGGAAGGACAGCGGCCCGCTCAGCGCTGTGGTTCGCCGTTCGCGGCGGCACCGACCACAGCAGCCGCTTCCGGTGCGCTGATCGGAAAGCGCGCGTGTACCCGGAACCCACCGTCCGCGCGCGGCTGCGCTGTCACCTCACCGCCCACGGCGAGCGCTCGCGCCTGCATCCCGGCCACGCCGTGGCCGCCGTTGCCGACCGGTCGTGCTGGCGTGGCTCCCGGCCCGTTCTCGACGTCGAGCAGTAGCTGCGCGCCGCGTGCGATGCGCACCTGGACCGGCGCGCCCGGGGCGTGCCGGGAAGCGTTGGACAGCGACTCCTGTGCGACGCGATAGAGGGCGAGGCCGGTGGTCTCCGGGATCGTCTCCAGCGCACCGTCGACGGTCCAGTCGATGTGGACACCCGCGCGGCGCGCGCCCTCGAACAGGCCGATCACGTCGGACGCCGTCGGCTGGGGCGCGTGCTCGGGCAGCTGACCGTCACTGCGCAGGACGCCCAGCATGCCGCGGATCTCGTTGAGCGCTTCGCGCGCCGTGGCGCCGATGGACTCGAACTCGGCGCGCGCGGCGGAGCCGACACCCTCCACCCGGTACGGCGCGGTCTGCGCCTGCACCACCACCAGGGACATGTGGTGAGCCACGACGTCGTGCAGGTCGCGGGCGATACGGGCCTTCTCCTCCAGGATGGCGCGGCGGGCCCGCTCCAGCTCGTTCTCCTCCTCTTGGCGCTCCAGTTGCCGCCGCGACAGCGCCAGCCCGCGGATGAGCAGGCCGAACAGCACCAGCGCGGCCAGCGCGATCGGCCAGCCCCAGGCGGCGTTGGCGAACGCGTCCCCTTCGCCGGGCATGGTGGTCGCGAACAGCAGGGCCGTCGCCGCCCAAGCCACCGCCACGATCTGCCCCGGCGCGCGCAGCGCCACCGCGAACAGCGACACCAGCAGGCACAGCACGTGGACGACCTGGAACGGCAGCTCGTTGTTCGGCTGATGCGGTATCGCCAGCGCGATCACCAGCGCGGAGCCCGCCGAGATGGCCCAGCCCAACGCCGGGTTGATCCGGACGAGCAGCACCGGGAACGCGGCGAGCGCCGCGATGAACGGCTGTGCCGCGGCGGGCACCGCGTGGGTCAGATGCAGGGTCGGCCAGGCCACCGTGTACCAGATCAGCGCGACCAGCACCGTGCCCAGATCGAACCAGGTCCGCGCGTCCAGCCGTCGCGTCCAGGCGCGACTTTCTCGGTTCATGCCTACGACACTAGGAACTGCCCGCCCGCCGCGGCCTCATACCCACGGGTGATTCCGGCCCGATACCCCGGTGCGAGAGCGCGCGGAGGGCTCACCCGGCGGCAGCGGAAGCGGAACATCCCCGGGCGTGAGGCGGGTGCGCAAGCGGGGTCCCTAACGTCGTCGCCATGAGCACACCGACCAGCGCCGGGCGCCAGACCCGGGCCGCATTGGCCGCAGGAGCCCGAAACCATTCCGCCGCAACCTCTTCCGTCACCGCTCACACGCGACGCTACGCGGCGCTCACCGCGACGGCGTTGACCGCCGTGGCAGCGACGGTATTCCTCGCCCCCGCCCCGCGGGCCGCCGCGGCGGCCGCGCCGATCGAGAGCGCGCAGGCGAGCGCCGCCGTGGCCGAACTGGCCGCGGGCGGCCCCGGCGCGCTCACCGTCATCCCGCCGGACTTCGTCGCGTCGTTCGGCTACCGCCCGAGCACGCTGGACGGGGTGCTGGTCGATCCGAGCGGCGACTGCTCGTCTCCGGTGACGCTGCCCGCCGAGTTCGACACCGCGTGCAAGGCCCACGACCTCGGCTACGACCTGCTGCGCTATGCCGACCAGCGAGGCGAACCGCTGGGCCCGTGGGCACGGCAGGCCCTCGACGCGACGTTGGACCGGCAGATGCACCAGGCCTGCGCGGCGCGCGTCGACCCGTTCTCCCGTGCCCGGTGCGATGCGATGGCGTCGATCGCGCACACCGCCGTCGACTTGAATTCGCGGCGCCAGGACTACGGCGCGCCGGTGGTCGAATCCCTGCTGGGCCCCGCGGATACCGGATCGACGACGAGCTGGAAGTTGCTCGGCGTGCTCGGCGCCGGGATCGCCGGTCTGAGCGCCGTTCTCGTCGTGCGCAATCGACGGAGCGTCCCCGATGCCGTGGCGGATCTGTCGTATGGCACCGGCGCGGCAGTGGTACGGCGATGACTTCCACCGTCACGGAGTTCCTGGATCGCCGCCCACGGGTCGCCGCCGTGATCGGCCGTGTCGCGCCGCCGCGGATCGGCACAACGCTCGGCATCGGAACCGGTGTCCTGGCCTCACTGGCGCCCGGACTGCTTCCGCGCACCCCCGGTGCGCAAGCCGTGCTGACCGGGCTGCTCGCGGCACTCGCCCTCGGCGTGGCCGGAGTGCTGCGAGTCATCCTGCGGCGCTGCGCCTTCGACATCGACCAGCGGCAGCCGTGGCTACGGCTGCCGCTGCTGATCGCGACGTCGGTGCTGGTGGTGGGCGCCGCGGGGAACGCGGGCCATTGGCAGAACCGGCTACGCGCGGCGATGGGTTCGCCGCAGATCGGCGCGGACTATTGGGTGCGGTGCGCGCTCGGCGCCGTTGTGATCATCGGGTTGTTCGTCGGCGTCACCCGTTCGCTCGGTTGGGCTCTGGGGAAGCTGGGCTGGGCGCGGGGAGTCTCGCTGGCCGCCGTCGTGGGGGTGCTGCTGTTTCTGGTCGGCGCGCCCGCGGTGGCCGGATGGCGGGAGTCGGTGTACGCGAGTGCGAATGCGGAATCCGATCCCGCTGTGGTGCAGCCGGCTTCGCACAGTGGGTCGGGAAGCGCCGAGTCGGCGGTGAGCTGGGCGTCGCTGGGCGCCGAGGGACGCAAGTTCGTCAGCGGCGCACCGGCGCGAGCCGTGCGGGTCTACGTCGGCGTGGCCTCGGCGCCCGACCTGGACAGCCGGGTGGCGCTGGCGATCCGGGAATTGGAGCGCTCGGGCGGCTTCACGCGCTCGCACCTGGTCGTCGCGGTGCCCACCGGATCGGGCTGGATCGACGCGAACGCCGTAGCGGGTTTCGACCGGCGCTTCGACGGCGATGTGGCACTGGTCGGTTTGCAGTACTCCTACCTGCCGAGCTGGGCGACGTTCGTGTTCGGCCGGGACGCGGCGGTGACGGCCGCGCGCAGTCTGTTCACCGCCGTGGAACACCATATCCAAGGGCTGGCGCACAAGCCCGAGCTGTACGTGTACGGGCAGAGCCTGGGCGCCCTCGGCGGCAATGCCGTCTTCGCGGACGACGCCGAACAGGACCGCCGGACCTGCGCGGCCCTGTGGGCCGGACCTCCGGCCAACCACGTCCACCGCGGCGGTGCGACGGTGCTGGCCAACAGCTCCGACCCGGTGATCCACTGGTCGCTCTCCCAGTTGTGGCGCGCGCCCGACCTGACCGGCGCCCGCGTCGACGCTCCCGTCCCGCAGTGGCTTCCGGTGATCAGCTTCGCGCAGACCACCGCCGATCTGCTCGCCGCGTTGGACGCTCCCCCGGGCCACGGCCACCGTTACGGCACGGATCAGGGCACCGCCCTTGGTTCCTGCTGAGCCGTTCGGCGCGGCGCCCACACGGAACCGGCATAGAACATGTTCTAATTTGCGCATGGCCTTTGTCATCGACCTCGCCGTCGACATCGACGCTCCCGCCGATCTGGTGTGGCAGGTGATCACCGACTTCCCGCGCTACGGCGAGTGGAATCCCTTCGTCCCGGAGTGCCGCAGTTCGCTGGTGCCAGGCGAGCCGATCGACATGCTCGTCCGCTTCTCCGGGTCGCGCCCGCGCAAGCAGCGGGAATGGATCCGTTCGCACACTCAGGGGCGCGAGCTGAGCTACTCGATGAAGCCGGTGCCCCCTGGCGCGCTGCACAGTCTGCGCTCACACACGGTGACGCCGCTCGCGGACGACCGCACCCGCTACGAGTCGCACTTCGAACTCGGCGGATGGTTGCATCCGGTAGTCGTGGCACTGCTCGGCAAGAACCTGCGGCGCGGCTTCGAGGGCATGACCGACGGCATCCAGAAGCAGGCCGAGTCGCTGCGCGCTTCCTGACGGCGGCGGCCGGTAGGCGTCGAATCGAGCACCGGCCCCCGACTGGAACCAGGCCGACTCATGCGCGCAGATAGGCCAGCGCGGCATCGAGCGCGGCATCGGCATAGGACTCGGTGAGCCCGCCGAGCCCGAGCGACCATCGCATCTGCATCGGGCCGAGCAATAGATCGATGGCGAGTTCGAGGTCCACGTCGGCGCGCAACGCACCCGCGGCGACAGCGGCGGCCAACCGGTCGGCGACGGCGGAGCGCTGGGGCAGCAGCAGGCGCTCGCGATAGGCGCGGGCCAGCTCGGCGTCCTGCTGTATCTCGACGTACATCGCGCGCAGGAACGATTCGAACCCGGGATCGGTCAGGGCGAGGGCCGAACCGCGCAGCAATCGGCGAAGGTCGGCGGCGATGTCACCGGTGTCGGGCAGGGCGAGACCGGCCGGGCCGGAATCGGATTCCAGCATGGCGTCGAACACGACCGCGCCCTTCGACGGCCACCAGCGGTAGATGGTCTGCTTGCCGACACCCGCGCGGGCCGCGATGGCCTCGATGCTCAATTTCGCGTAGGACACCTCACGGATCAGCTCGGCTGTCGCGGTGAGTATCGCGGCACGGGCGCGTTCGCTGCGACGCGCGGCGGAGGGGGTGTCGGCCATGCCGCCACCGTACCAGACGACGAGACGATACGTCTCGTCTTGACAATTCGGCGGCGGATTGGCACGGTATCCCACGAGACGCAGCGTCTCGCGACGAAAGGATCACCCGTGACCAGAACCTGGTTCATCACCGGCGCCAACCGCGGACTCGGCCGGGCCTTCACGACGGCCGCGCTCGCCGAGGGCGATCGCGTCGTCGCGACCGCCCGGCGCCCGGAGTCCATGGCGGAGCTGTCCCACGACCGCCTGACCGTGCTGCCCTTGGACGTTCGCGACCGCGCGAGCGTGATCGCCACCGTGGACGAGGCTTTCGCGCTGACGGGCACGATCGATGTGATCGTGAACAACGCGGGCTACGGCCTGGTCGGCGCCGTCGAGGAACTGACCGAAACGCAGATCCGCGATCAGATGGACACCAATTTCTTCGGGGCCCTCTGGGTTTCCCAGGCGGCCGTGCCGCATCTGCGCGCACAGGGCTCGGGGCACATCGTGCAGATCTCCACGGTCGGCGCGGTGGGGAGTCTCCCACTGTTCGGCCTGTACAACGCGAGCAAGTGGGCACTGGAGGGCTTCAGCGCCTCGCTCGCGGACGAATTGCGCCCCTTCGGGATCCGGGTCACGCTCGCGCAGCTGGGCGGCTTCGACACCGACTGGGCCAAATCGAGCATGCGGTTCGCCACCGGCATCCCCGCCTATGCGGAGCTGCGCGGCGCCATCCTCGGCATGCCGGACTACCCGGCCGTCGCCGAGGCCGCCGCGACCGGAAGTCCGGCCTCGGCCGACGCCGAGTCGGCGAACACGCGGAGCGAATCCGTCGCTCCCGCGGCCGAATCGGTGCCCGACTCGGCCGCGGATACCGAATCCGAATGGGCCGAAGCGCCACCGGAGGTCGGCGCCGCGGGCCTGATCGCGTTGGCGAACATGCCGAACCCGCCGCTACGCAAGATCATCGGTCCCGGCGCGCACGACATGGTCGCGCTCGCTCTGGACCAACGCCGCCGCGACTACGCCACCGATCCCGAATTTACTTGGCCCGCATAGCGAACTCGCAGAGCCGCTCCGCTCCTCGCGATCTACGGGGAGCGAAGCGGCTGTGCGACGAACGTCAGGCGATGGCGCCGCGGGCGGCCTCGTAGGCGGCGCCCACCCGGTAGAGGCGGTCGTCGGCGAGAGAGGGCGCCATGATCTGGAGCCCGACCGGCATGCCGTCGTCCTTGCTCAGGCCGGAGGGAACCGACATGGCCGGGTGACCGGCCAGGTTGGTGGGCAGGGTGCACAGGTCCGACAGGTACATGGCCAGCGGATCGTCCACCTTCTCCCCCAGCTTCCACGGCGTGAACGGACTCGTCGGCGAGACGAGCACGTCGACCTGCTGGTAGGCGTTGTCGAAGTCGCGGGCGATCAGCGTGCGCACCTTGAGCGCCTGGCCGTAGTAGGCGTCGTAATAGCCCGCCGACAGCGCGTAGGTGCCGATCATGATGCGCCGCTTGACCTCGGGGCCGAACCCGGCCGCGCGCGTGGCCGCCATGACCTGCTCGGCGCTGTGCTGCCCGTCGTCGGCGACGCGCAGGCCGTAGCGCATGGCGTCGAACCGCGCGAGGTTGGACGACACCTCCGACGGCATGACCAGGTAGTAGGACGACAGTGCGTATTCGAAGTGCGGACACGACACTTCGACCACCTCGGCGCCGAGATCCTTCAGTACCGCCACGGCGGCGTCGAAGGAGGCGAGCACGCCTGGCTGGTAGCTGTCGGAGTGCAGTTCCTTCACCACACCGACCTTCACCCCGCGCAGATCGCCCTGCGCACCCGCGCGCGCGGCCGCCACCACCGGCGGCACCGGCACGTCACGCGAGGTGGAGTCGCGCGGGTCGTATCCGGCGATCACCTCGTGCAGCAGCGCGGTGTCCAGCACCGTCCGGCCGCACGGACCGCCCTGGTCCAGCGACGACGCGCAGGCGACCAGCCCGAAGCGCGACACCGTGCCGTAGGTCGGCTTGGTGCCGACGGTCGCGGTGACGGCCGCGGGCTGGCGGATCGACCCGCCCGTGTCCGTGCCGATGGCCAGCGGCGCCTGGTTGGAGGCCAGCGCGGCCGCGGAACCGCCGCCCGACCCACCCGGGATGCGGGTGGTGTCCCACGGGTTGCGGGTGGGGCCGTAGGCCGAGTTCTCGGTGGAGGAGCCCATGGCGAACTCGTCCATGTTGGTCTTGCCCAGGATCGGAATGCCCGCCGCGCGCAACCGCGTGGTGACCGTCGCGTCGTACGGCGACACCCAGCCTTCGAGGATCTTCGACGCGCAGGTGGTCGGCATGTCCGTGGTGGTGAACACGTCCTTGAGCGCCAAGGGAACTCCGGCCAGCGGCGAGGCGGGCGCCGCTCCCGAGGCGATCGCGGAGTCCACCGCGGCCGCGGCCTCCAGCGCCTGCTCCCCCGCGACGTGCAGGAAGGCGTGGTACTCGCCGTCGACCGCGGCGATCCGGTCCAGGTGCGCCTGGGTGACCTCGACCGAGGACAGCTCGCGGCCGTGGATCTTGTCGGCGAGCTCGGCCGCCGACAGCGTGGTCAGGTCGTTCATTCGGCCTCTCCCAGAATCTGCGGCACCATGAACCGCTGCTCTTCGACCGCGGGCGCGCCGGAGAGCGCTTCGCGCGGGGTCAGGCCCGGCACCACTTCGTCGGGGCGGGTCACATTCGTCGCCGGATTCGGCGAGGCGGTGGCCGGGACGTCGGCGGCGGCGACCTCGGAGATGGTCCGCACGTGGCTCAGGATCGAATCCAGCTGTCCGGCGAACTGATCCAGTTCCGCATCGGACAGCGCGAGCCGGGACAGCCGGGCGAGGTGTGCGACCTCGTCGCGGGAGATGGCGGGCACCGCGGGACCCCTTTCGGCTTCGTTATCAACAGTGCTCAACCCACACAGCCTAGCCATTGGCGACCTGGCCACCGCCCGGCACCCGCGCTTCGTCGGCGCGGCGGCGCAACCGGCGGCCAGCAGGCCCCTGGCAACTCGCCGGGGCGCGCGACACGTCTGCACGAACTAGCCCGACACGCCGCTTTGGCGTGAATTCACCGAGTGGCGTGCGTCACTGGACGGACTTCGACTCGATAACCGGGCGTAAGGGGTGTAAGTATTGCGTGACCCGGGTATCCGTTCAGAGCCTCGGCCGCTCAAGGAAAGGAAACGCACGTGTCGTATCTGCTCCGCGTGCAACTTCCGGATCGACCGGGAAGTCTCGGTGCGCTCGCGCTCGCACTCGGCTCCGTCGGCGCGGACATCCTCTCGCTGGACGTGGTCGAGCGCGGCGCGGGCTACGCCGTCGACGATCTGGTCGTCGAGGTACCTTCCGGCGCACTCCCCGACACCCTCATCACCGCCGCCGAATCGATCGGCGACGTGCACGTGGACTCGATCCGCCCGTATTCCGGCGTGCTCGACACCCACCGCGAACTCGAGCTGATCGATCAGGTGGCGAGCGCTCGCGACGACCGGATGCAGGTGCTGGTGGACGGCGTTCCGCGAGTACTGCGGGTCGGCTGGAGCACGATCATCGACATCGGGCCGCAGGGGGCCTACCGCGTGGTCGGCAGCCCGAGTGCGCCACAGACACAGGCGGGTTCGGCGCCGTGGATGCCGCTGGAGAAGCCCACCGTGCTCGATCCCGAGGCCGACTGGGTGCCGGAGATCTGGCGCGACATGGACACCAAGCTGGCCGCCGCTCCGCTCGGCAACACCGGCAAGGTGCTGCTGCTCGGCAGGCCGGGCGGCCCCGACTTCCGGCCCTCCGAGGTGGCCCGGCTCGGTTACCTCGCGGGCATCGTCGCCACCGTCCTCGGCTGATTCCGCACCGGCGCAAGGGGTTTCGGATACCACCCGCCGAGCATGCGGGCGTTGCACAGGTATCCCCGCCTGCGGGCGTCGCGCGGGCCGTGCCGATGAAAGCGGCGTCCGATCGCCCTCGCAGGCAGACGCCTCCGCAGGTAACGCCGAGCGACTGTCGCAGTCGCGTGCCGGGGAGCCCGACGAACCGTCAGGCCGACTCGCCGGAAGGGTCGAGCGGTAGCCGGAGAACGTGCAGCAGGTCCCCCGCGCTGGTCCGCCAGTCCCGGCTCGGCACGGGACGGAAGCCGAAGCGGTCGTACATCCGGCGGGCGTCGACCATGGCGGGCATGGTGGTGAGGGCCACCGCGGCGCGACCCTCCGCGCGGGCCAGGTCGATCACGGTGCGCACCAGTGCCGTTCCCGCGCCGAGCCCGCGCGCGGCCTTCGTGACGGCGAGCATGCGGAACTCCAGCTCACCCGGAAGCGCGATCTCCGCGTAGGGGGTACCGGCCGGCGCGACGGTGAGCGAGCCGACGATCCGGTCGGCGTGCGTGGCGACCAGAATCCGGGCCGACGCGGCGCGGCGGGCGGTGTCGGCCAGCTCGCCCGCGTACCAGCTGCCCTCCTCCACATAGCCCTCGCCGACGTAGACCTGCACGGTCAGCTCGCCGACCGCGTCGTACTCGTCCGGCCGCGCCGACCGGACGACGACACCCGACTCCCGCACATCCATACCCGGCATGATGCCATCGGCCATAACGTGAGCTACGGCACGGCCGGCCCGCCTACCGGGTCCGGCGCACCACCGCCGTCTCGCGTCGGCGCGCTGCTCGCGGGCGGTTTACGCCGTCGTGACGCGCTGCCGGCGATCGACGGACGCCGACGCAGCAGCCTGGCAGCGGACGCCACCACCGAGCGGTAAGAGCACCGACCTCCGCAACCGGGAGCCGGTCCCCGAGGACGACGCCGGGAGCATCGGGCGGCGACGCCTCAGACGGCCCGGGCGATCTGCCAGCGGTCGGGCTTGCCCGCCGGGTAGACGACGGTGAGCAGATCACCGGTCTCCGGCCAGGAACTCGTATCCCAGACGAAACGGCCGTACACGACCTTGCCGGAGACCGAAGGACCGGTCAGGTTCCCGGTGATGGTCACGTATTGCTCGCCGGGAGCATCGGGACGCGGGCTCACACCGGTGATGTACAGCGTCCCCTCCTCCGGGTTCGCCGGCCGATAACCCCGCTTGCCGCGGATCACGAACACGATCAGCGATACGAGCACCGCGGTCAGGATTACCAGCGAGGCGAACTCCAGCATGGTCTCAATGCTAGGTGCGCGTCACACCGGCGCGAGCTCGCTGGTGCCGTGAACGGTGCGCCGGACGTGCCAGACCGACGTGCGGGTGCGTTGCGAACGCCCGTTGCCCCGATCGATCAGCAGGCGGTTGTCGGTGGTGAAGATCAACTGGGCGCCACGGGCATTCGTCTCCGGATTCTGGAACAGCTGGATCAAGCGGTCGGTCTCCTCGGCGGGCAGGCACGCGCCGATGTCGTCGACGGCGAGGACGCGGCCCGCGTCCAGTGCGTCGAGCATGACGGGCAGCACCCGCAGCAACGACAGCGTCGCGGAGGATTCGTCGCCGATCTCGAACGGGGTGTCGATGCCGTCGTGCACCAGGTTCAGTCCCACGCCGCGCCGGGCCACCATCCGCGCGTACAGGGCGTCGCGCGCCGCCTTCAGGTTGGTCAGCTCTCGCTCGAGCAGCGTGCCGGTGAGGCCGTTGTCGCGCAGCAACTGGTCGGCATAGGCGGGCGAGCCGGCGCACAGGTCGATCTGTTTGCCGAGGCCGGCGATGTCGGCGTCCAGTTCGCGCAGGTAGTCGGCGTACAGCGGGTCGTGCTCGGCGACGAGCAGGTCGGTGATACCCAGCTCGGCCGTGCGCAACAGCATCAGCAGCCGCGCCGCGTTCTCCGGCGACCGGGAGATGTGGCTGCCCAGCCGGTGGGCGATGGCGTCGGGTTCGGCCGGACCGCGCTGCACCTCGAGCATGGACTCGAACCATCGGTACGCGGGCACGAGCGCGTCGGAGTACATCTGGCCCGCGAGGCTGAGCAGCAGGGCGTTCGGACGGACCAGCGGAGCCAGCGCGGTGATCCCGTACCGCGACGCCTCGAACATCGGGCCGATCTTGATCTGTTCGCCGCTGCGCTCGAACACGATCCGCTTGCGCGAGCGCGGATGGGTGTGCAGCCATTCCGCGGTCACGTCGGCGTTGTCCAGCCGGAACCCGTAGGTGTACGGCACGCCCTCGGCGACGAACGCCGCCACGAATTCCGAAGGCCGGTTCACGAATCCGAGATGCGGCGCGCGCGCCGGGCCCGCGTACGGGTCCCACCCGGTCACCGAGTGCAGCACCGCGTCCCGCATCTGCCAGAGCGCATCGATCAGGTTCGTCTTGCCCGCCGCGGCGCCGCCGTGCACGGCGGTCACCGGCACGGCCACCGGCCCGCTTCCCTTGGTGAGCCGCAATTCCTGCTCGTCGGCCAGCGATCTGTGATTGGTCACCTGAAAACTGCGCAGCATGCCGTCATACTTCCGTCTGCGCGACAGGCGGGCGACACCAGCCCGGTGACGTCCGCGATCCGCGCCCAACGCCGCATGCAACGGCGACCACGCGCGGGCGCGTTCGGCCATCGCGTCGAACTCGTCGAGGGGGAGGTGCGGCCGGTGGTGATCGGGTCGTGGCACGGCCGAGCGCGGTCACCGGGACAGCGGGTGTGATAGCGGGTTAGCATGCCTGCACGTTGCGGCTTGCCGCGGCGTACTGCCGAAGTTGTTCGATGGGATGAGGGTAACGATGGAACCGACGGTTCGTCGTCTTGTGGTTCGAAGCTCCGTCGTCGCCGCGCTCGCGCTGGGCTCGCTGGTCGTGGCGCCGGAGGCGGTGGCGGACGCGCCGTGTCCGGCGGGCGCCGCACGGGTGTTCCTGTCCGACAGCACGAACACCTGCCAAGGTGGCGGCACGGTCAGCTACGACCCGCCCGGCGTGGTGTCGAAGGTGTGCTCGACGCCGACCGCCGACGTGTCCGCCGAGGCGACGTTCAAGAACCGCCGGGGCAAGCTGATCACCCAGAAGCTCGACCTGAGCAGCGGCCGCTGCGGACGATTCGACATCGCGGGCCAGCTGGGCGCCACGGTGACGGTCACGGCCAACTGAGTCTGCCGCCCGCGCCGAACAACAGAGCGCTGTCGCCGAACTCGTGCCACAGATAGCCGGTGTCCACGGCTGCGGCATAGGCGGCCGCGACGGTTTCCTCCCCTGCCACCGCCACCAAAAGATCCAGGTGTGACGCGCCCGGGGCGTGCCAGCCTGTGATCAGACCGTCCACCACCCGGGCCGGGCGTCGCGCTCCGAGTACCAGGTCGGTCCACCCACCCGACGCGTGGACCAGACCCGACGGGTCCGCGGCGGTCTCCAGCGCCCGCGTCACCGTGGTACCGACCGCCACGACGCGTCCACCGGCGGCCTTCGTGGCGTTCACCAGCCGCGCCGTCGAGTCGGGCACGACGAACCGCTCCGGGCTCGGCGGCTCCCCGGCCTCCGGCGAGGAGACGCCGGTGTGCAGGGTGATCGGCGTGAGCGCGACACCGGCGGCGATCAGATCCAGCACCAGACGCTCGGTGAAGGGGCGTGCCGCACTGGGCATTTCCGCGCTGCCCGGTAACCGGCCGAAGACCGTCGAATAGTAGGAGGCCGACCATCGCTGCGACACATAGGAATACGTGATCGGGCGGCCGTGCGCGGCCAGCAGCCGAGGCACGTCGGTGGTGATGTCCGCGCTCCAGAGGCGTTGCCCGCCGGGCAGCCAGGGCGTGCGCAGGGTCGCCTCGGCACCCGGCAATCGCAGCACGGTACCGGACGAGAGCCGCTCGGCCGGATGAGGAGTGCGCTGAGTCGTCCGGACCTCCACGACCCAGCGGCCGTCGTCCGACCAGGTGGAGAAGTGCAGCACCACCGGCTCGCCGTTCAGCGTGGCGTCGACGGCCGACGACATGGTCGCCGAGTTGTTCACTACGACGAGATCGCCGGGGCGCAGCCGGTCCGGCAATTCACGGAACACGGAGTGGGTCAGTTCCGTGTCGGCGACGAGCAGGCGTACGTCGTCGCGCGCGATCCCCCGCGCCTCCGGCGGGGCGGCCGCATTGCGTTCCGGGGACAGGTCGAAGGACGGCAGGGCGGTGCGCACCGTCATGACGCGCGTCCGGCCACGAAATCCGCTGCGGCATACCGCCCGTTCCCGGGTTTCTCCGCGAGCAGCCGCAGCAGCGCGGGGACCACCGTCCCCGGCTCGGGCCGATCGGAGATGTCGACGCCGGGAAACGCCGCCTGATGCATCTCGGTGCGCATGTCACCGGGATCGAACGCGTAGATCGACAGGTCCGGATGCTCCGCGCCGAGGATCGCGGTGAGCTGGTCGAGCGCCGCCTTCGACGAGCCGTAGCCACCCCATGCGGGATACGGCTGCGCCGCGGCGTCGGAGCTGATGTTCACCACCGCGCCGCCTGGGCGCATCAGCGGCAGCGTGAATCGCAGAATCGCCAGTGGCGCCAGCACATTCGTGCGAAGCACCCGCTCGAACTCGTCGAGCGGATAGTCCGCGAGACGTGGCAGCGGACTCGGCCCGAGACGGCTGGCATTGTTCACCACCAGGGCGAGTTCCCCCGCACCCCGCGCGGCATCCGCCAGCCGCGCACGATCCGCGGGATCGGTGACGTCGCCGGGGATCGCGCGGAACTCAGGGCCGAGTTCGGCGGCCACCCGCCTCAACCGGTCGGCATGGCGCGCGGTCCCCAGCACCCGCCACCCCTGTCCGATCAGCGCTCGCGCGAGGGCGGAGCCGAATCCGGCTGACGCGCCGGTGATCAGTGCAGTAGGACGAGCCATGACGACCTCCTGGTAGTGGCCTACCAGTCGATCCTCATACCTCAACGTATCTTCAGGTCAAGCGCCGGTCACTCCTCGGCTTCGGCGTCCTCCGCGGCCGTCTCCGGCGCGACCGCTTCGGGGCCGCCCTCCAGCAGCCGCCGGAACCCCTCCTCGTCGAGGATCGGCACACCGAGTTCCTCCGCCTTGGCGGCCTTGGAGCCGGGCGCGTCACCGATCACCACGAACGCCGTCTTCTTCGATACCGAGCTCGCGGCCTTGCCGCCGCGCACCAGGATCGCCTCCTTGGCGCCATCGCGGGTGAAGCCTTGCAGCGAGCCGGTCACCACGATGGACAGGCCCGCCAGATTGCGCTCGATCGATTCGTCGCGCTCGTCCTCCATCCGCACACCGGCGGCTCGCCACTTCGCCACCACGGCGCGGTGCCACTCGACGGTGAACCACTCCGCCACCGCGGCGGCGATGGTCGGGCCGACGCCGTCGGCCGCGGCCAATTCCTCGAGCGACGCCTCCTGGATGCGGTCCAGACTGCCGAATTCGGCGGCCAGCGCCCGCGCCGCGGTGGGGCCGACGTGCCGGATGGACAGGCCGACCAGCACCCGCCACAGCGGCCGGTCCTTGGCGACGGCCAGGTTCTCCAGCAGCCGCTTGCCGTTGGCGGAGAGGCTGCCGTTCTTGTTCGCGTACAGCGAGGTGGTCAGCAGCGCCGCCTCGTCCAGGTCGAACAGGTCACCCTCGTCGGTGATGGCGCGGGACTTCAGCAGATCGATCGCGCCCTCGTAGCCGAGCGCCTCGATGTCGAAGGCGCCGCGGCCTGCCACGTGGTACACGCGCTCGCGCAACTGCGCCGGACAGAACTGCTGGTTGGGGCAGCGGATGTCGGCGTCGCCCTCTTTCTCGGGGCGCAGTTCGGTGCCGCACTCGGGGCAGTGGGTCGGCATCACGAACTCGCGCGCGTCCTCGGGCCGGGCATCCACCACCGGACCGAGCACCTCGGGGATGACGTCGCCCGCCTTGCGGATGGTGACCGTGTCGCCGATCAGCACACCCTTGCGCTTGACCTCGGCGGCATTGTGCAGTGTGGCCATCGCGACCGTGGATCCCGCGATGGACACCGGCTCCATCACCGCGAACGGCGTCACCCGGCCGGTGCGACCGACGTTCACCTGGATGTTCAGCAGCTTGGTCGTCGCCTCCTCGGGCGGGTACTTGTAGGCGATGGCCCAGCGCGGAGCGCGTGAGGTCGAGCCGAGACGGCGTTGCAGCGCCGTCTCGTCGATCTTGATCACCTGGCCGTCGATCTCGTGCTCGATGTCGTGGCGGTGCTCGCCCCAGTAGGCGACCCTCTCGATAACCGCGTCGATGCCCTGCACCCGCCTGGTGTGCTCGGACACCGGCAGGCCCCACGCGGCGAGCGCGCGATACGCCTCGTACTGGGAGGTCGGCAGGTAGCCCTCGATGCGGCCGAAGCCGTGACAGATCATGCGCAGCCTGCGCCGCGCGGTGACCGACGGATCCTTCTGACGCAGCGAACCGGCCGCGGTGTTGCGCGGGTTGGCGTAGGGCGGCTTGCCCTCGGCCACGATGGCGGCGTTGAGCGTCTCGAAATCCTCCAGCCGGAAGTACACCTCGCCGCGGACCTCGAGCACCTCCGGGATGGGGAACTCGTCGCTGGGGGTCAGCTCGCCGGGGATGTCGTCGATGGTGCGCGCGTTGAGCGTCACGTCCTCACCGGTGCGTCCGTCGCCGCGGGTGGCGCCGCGCACCAGCCGTCCGTTGCGGTAGACCAGGTTCAGCGCGACGCCGTCGATCTTCACCTCACACAGATAGTGCAGGTCCGGGCCGGTCTCCGCCTCCACCCTGGCAGCCCAGGCGCGTAGCTCGTCGACGTCGAACACGTTGTCCAGCGACAGCATCCGCTCGAGGTGGTCGACCGCGGTGAAATCGGTCGCGAAACCGCCGCCCACGAGCTGGGTCGGCGAATCCGGCGTGCGCAGGTCCGGATGCTCGTCCTCCATGGTCTGCAGCCGCCGCAACAGCGCGTCGAACTCACCGTCGGAGATGATCGGCGCATCCCGGACGTAGTAGCGGAACTGGTGCTCACGCACCTCGTCCGCGAGTTGCTGCCACTCCACCCGCTGCTCTGCCGTCGCCGGGGCCGCCGCACTGTCGCTGTCACTCACGCATCGCACATTAGCCGAGGCCACCGACAGCGCCTCGTCATGTTCGCGCACGTCGCCGCGCCCGACGACACGGATTCCGGCCGGTCCGTTTCCACGCCGAGCACGACGCCAGGCCGAGCACGACCCCGCACCGAGCACGACCCCGCACCGAGCACGATGCCGCCACGATGCGGCGGCAGCACTCGGCCATGGCATGCCGTCCGCGACGGTGCGGCGAGCCGCGCACCGAACCGGTGTCCCGCGGATCCCGCCGGAGGTCAGGAGAACGAAAGCTCCTCCGGCTCCTCGGCATACGCGCGCGCGATCTCCGCCGCCAGGCGCAGCGCCCGCCTGCTCCACTCCAGCGGGACGCCCCCCAGACCACATGCCGGACTGACCGCCACCCGTTGCGCCAGCGTCCGGCGGCCGAAGCCGAGTCGATCGACCAGCCGGACGCCCGGCTCGGCGAATGCGCGCCAGGTGACCGCGCTCGGCTGCGGCTCGGTCGGGACGACACCGAGCACCAGCTGCTTACCCGCTTCGAGGGTTTCCCCGACCTCGTCGAGTTGCCCGGTGCCGATCGTGCTCAGGTCGAAGCCGATCGCGGCGGCGGCGCTGCGGCGCAAGAGGCCGAGCGCGGGCGGTTCGGCGCAGCTGTGCACCAGCACCGGCGCGGACTGGGCGGCGATCACCGTGTCCAGCAGGGCCAGCGCTTCCGGCTCGGGCAGCGCGCGCATCGTGTTCAGCACGCTCACACCGCGTAGCGAGCCGTCGAGCACCGCGGTCAGCGACGGTTCGTCCAGCTGCAGCACGACGTGCGCGCCGAGCCGCTTGCGCACCTCGGCGACGTGCTGGGCCAGCCCCTCGGCCAGGGACGCGGAAAGGTCGCGCACCGCACCGGGATCGGTGAGCACGCGGTGACCACCGGGCAGCTCGACCTGTGCGGCCAAGGTCAGCGGGCCCGCCGATTGCACCTTCACCACACGGCGGCCGTCGGACAGACCGGCGTTCTCCCACGCTTCCTCGAGCGCGTCCAGATCGGTCCGCAGCAGGTCATGGGCCCGTCGGGAGACCGAACCCGGCCGCTGCGCGAGCCGGTAGCCCCGCGGCGTGGTGTCGAAGCGCAGGTCGACCAGCAGGGCGGAGGCCCGGCCGATCAGGTCGGCGCCCGCACCGCGCCCGGGCAACTCCACCAGGTGCGGCAGGTCGCCGAGTTCGCCCACGATGGTCGCGGCGGCCTCGCGCGGGTCCAGGCCCGGCCAGGAGCCGACGCCGGTGGCGATTCCGCCCGGCAGGAGCACCGCCTCGGTCGCCACATCGGCCCCACTGTCTCGCTCCACGTCATCCGTGCCGATCTCGTCCACCGCCGCCGTACTCCGTCCGTTCGATTCCGCCGTCACGCGATCCCGCCGCCCTCGGCGGCTGGACCGGTCTTTCGGTGCCTCCACAGCGCACAGGCCGTGAGGGACAAGAGCGCCGGAAGCCGCGGCCGCGCCGGCCGGTCCGGATCACCGGCTCGCGTCGGCCCTCGCTTCACTCGCGCCGGACTCGCGCGCGGTGCCGGAGATGGTCCCGCTGCCGATCACCTCATCGCCCTCGGGATCGGGACGGTAGAGCACCACTGCCTGGCCCCGCGCGACGCCGGTCAACGGCTCGCGCAGCCGCGCGACCAGACCGTCGCCCACCGCCTCGGCGACCGCGGGCGCGGTGCCGCCGTGCGCGCGCACCTGCACCACGCACTCGATCGGGCCCGCGGGCGCGGAACCGGAGGTCCAGATCGCGCGCTCCGCCTCGACCGTCCAGACCTGGAGGTCCTCGGCCGAACCGACGCGGACCGTGCCGGAGTCGGGATCGATGCCGGTGACGTACCGCGGCTTGCCGTCGGCGGCCGGGCCCGGCAACCTGAGCCCCTTGCGCTGGCCGATGGTGAAACCGTGCACGCCCTCGTGCCGCGCGAGCACCTGACCGTCGGAGTCGACGACCGCACCGGGCCGGACGCCGATCTTCGCGCCGAGGAAGGCCCTGGTGTCGCCGGAGGGGATGAAACAGATGTCGTGGCTGTCCGGCTTGTTCGCGACGGCGAGGCCGCGCTCGGCGGCCTCGGCGCGGATCTGCGGCTTGGGGGTGTCACCCACCGGGAACATCGCGCGCTCGAGCTGCTGCGCGGTCAGCACCGCCAGCACGTAGGACTGGTCCTTGTCGGCGTCGACGGCACGGCGCAGCACGCCGTCCGCCAGCCGCGCGTAGTGGCCGGTGACCACCGCGTCGAAGCCGAGCGCCACCGCGCGGTCGGCCAGCGCGGAGAACTTGATCTTCTCGTTGCAGCGCAGGCACGGATTCGGCGTCTCGCCCGCCGCGTAGGCCGCGACGAAATCATCGATGACGTCTTCCTTGAAGCGGTCGGCGAAATCCCACACGTAGAACGGGATGCCGAGCACGTCGGCGGCGCGCCGGGCGTCCCCGGCGTCCTCCTTCGAGCAGCAGCCGCGCGATCCGGTGCGCAGCGTGCCCGGTGTCGCGGACAGCGCCAGATGCACGCCGACCACCTCGTGACCGGCGTCGACGGCACGCGCCGCCGCCACGGCCGAATCCACACCACCGCTCATCGCGGCGAGTACCCGCATCAGACACCTCCTTTCGCACCGGCCAGGCCCGCGGCCTTGGCCCGTTCCACTACCTGCGGCAATACTTCCAGCACGGCGTCCACGTCGGCGCGCGTCGAGGTGTGCCCCAACGAGAAGCGCAGCGATCCGCGCGCCTGCCACGGCTCGACACCCATCGCGATCAGCACGTGACTGGGTGTGGCGACGCCCGCCGTGCACGCCGAGCCGGTCGAGCATTCGATCCCGGCCGCGTCCAGCAGCATCAGCAACGAATCCCCTTCGCAGCCCGGGAAGGTGACGTGCGCGTTACCGGGCAGACGTCGCTCGCCGACCGGGCCGTTGAGCACCACGTCCGGCGCGGCCGCGCGGATGCCGTCGATCAGCGCGTCTCGCAACGTGATCAGTTCGGCGGCGCGAGCGGGGAGTTCGACCGCTGTCTGGCGCAGCGCGGCGGCGAGCCCGATGGCCGCCGCCGTATCCGACGTTCCCGAACGCAGGTCGCGCTCGTGCCCGCCGCCGTGCAGCAGCGGCACGCACGGCACCTGCCTGCCGAGCAGCAGCACCCCGACCCCGTGCGGACCGCCGACCTTGTGGCCGGCGAAGCTCGCCGCGGCCAGGCCGCTCGCGCCGAAATCCATCGGCAGCTGAGCGGCCGCCTGTACCGCGTCGCTGTGCATCGGCACGCCGAATTCCTGTGCCACCGAAGCCAGTTCACCGATCGGCTGAATGGCGCCGACCTCGTTGTTCGCCCACATGACGGTGACCAGCGCGACGTCGTCGGGATCGGCGGCGAGCGCCGCCCGCAGCGCGCCGGGCGCGACCAGGCCCTCGGCGTCCACCGGGAGCCAGGTCACCTCCGCGCCCTCGTGCCGCTGTAGCCACTCCACCGCATCGATCACCGCGTGGTGCTCGACGGAACTGGCGACGATCCGGTTCCGGCGCGGATCGGCGTCGCGGCGCGCCCAGAAGATGCCCTTCACCGCCAAGTTGTCGCTCTCGGTGCCACCGGAGGTGAAGATGACCTCCGAGGGCCGGGCGCCGAGGTCGGCGGCGATCGACTCGCGCGCCTCCTCCAGCAGCCGCCGGGCGGCGCGCCCCGAGCCGTGCAACGACGAGGCGTTGCCCGTGGTGCGCAGGGCAGCCGTCATCGCCTCGATGGCCGCGGGCAGCATCGGTGTGGTGGCCGCGTGATCGAGGTAGACCGTCTGGGGCGCAGCACCGTTGACCGGACCCGAAAAAGCCGACTTCATGACCAGTTAAGGATAGCCGTCACCGTCAGCCGGTTATTCCCCCCTCCCGCGCGCCCGCGAGGGCTACGTTCCGCCGCGCGAACAGCCCTGTGAGCGGGCGAATCCGGTGGTATCCACCTATTGAATGTACCGCTAAATAGCGGTACGTTGTTTGATGTATTGATCGCAGGCCGCCCGTTCCGCGGAGCGGATCGAGGGCACGCCGAGCGGTCGACTACCGGACGAATCGATCAGTGAGGAAGTTCCGATGGACCCACGCACCCATGGACGTACGCGACGTGTGCTGACGCGCGCCGCGGTCGCGTCCGTACTGGCCCTGATGCCGATCACCGCCGTCGCGGTGCCCGCGCTCGCCGCCCCGATCGTGCTCGAGCCCGCCGACCCGATCGACCAGATCGACCCGGCACACGGCCGCCACGGGCACGGTCACGGCAGGCACGGCCACGACAGGTGGAACCACGGGCGGCACAACGACTGGGATCGGGGCCGCCACGACGACTGGTTCCGGGGCCGGAACCGGCACGACGACTGGGATCACGGCCGGCCGGGCTGGCACCACGGATACCGGCCGCCCACGGGCAGCGGTTTCTGAGTCCCTGACGTTCTTCGGGGCGAGCCGACATCGGCTCGCCCCGAAAACGTGTACGTGGTCGCCGCTGAGGCAGGCCGCCGGAGCGGCGCCGCCGACAGTCGCTGCCGAGCGCTGCTGAGGCAGCAGCGCCACATCCGACGCAGCCTTTCCGGTTGTCCGGCGAGTCTCCTACTGCGCGGCGGCGGCACTCCGACGACCGCGCAGCATCGGACGGCGCCGCGGACGGCGCACCTCCGGCGCATCGGCCGTGACCGAGGGATCCTGCACCCTGGTGTGCCCCGCCTCGATCCACTGCGCGGCATCCGGCGCACCCCGATGCGTGGAAACGGCGCCGCGGACGGCGGCCTCGCAGCGACGGGCCAGCTCGCGCCGGTCCGCGCCGGGCTGCTGCACCGGTTCCAGCACCACTTCGGCGACCATCCCGCGCGACCGCAGTACCCGGCGCGCGGAAGAGGCGAAGGTGTCCACGCCGACGAACCCGGGCACCGTGCACGGCACGCCGTGCCGGTCGAGGTATCGCAGCCGCACCGGCTGCACCGGAGTGCCGGTGTCCACAGCGGCTTGGAACAGCGCGGGCCGCATGGTGCCGTAGGCGCGGCCACACCAGGTGGTGCCCTCGGGGAAGACGCCGATCCGCTCGCCCGCGGACAGCCGTGCCCCCATCGCGGCCACCACGCCGGGCAGCTGTCGCAGGCTTTCGCGCTCGATCGGGATCACCCGCATCAACTTGGCGAGTTTGCCGAGCACCGGCCACTCCACCATGTCCGCCCGCGCCACGAAGCCGAGCGGCTGCACCGAAGCCAGCGCGACGATGTCGGTCCAGCCGATATGCCCGGTGACGACGAGCACACCGCGGCCCGGTGCTCCGAAAGCGGCCGGTGCGAGCGCGGGGCCGCCCTCATCGACGACCCCCCGCTCGTCCGCGGCCCCCCGGTTGTCGACTATGCGCAGCCGCATGCCCAGACAACCGAGCAAGAGGCGCGCGTAGCCGCGCTGCAGTGCCACGCGCTTGCCACGCGGCATCACCGCGTTCGCGACCGGGAAGCTGACCAGCAGACCGGCGACCCCGGCCAGCCGGGCGGCCACCCGTCCCGGCCCGACTTGATCGATCGAATCGAGACAGCCGGGTCCACACGGACTCGACGGCATCCACGCGTGTGCGGTGGACATGGCGGGCGGCGCGTCGAACACCACGATCCTCACCGTCCCCCGTCGAGGGTCGCGGCGGCTTCCTGTAGTCGGTTGAGGTAGCGGGTGTTGATCGTGTCCAGCCCGAGCAGCACCACGAAGTCGGCGACCGCGAAAGCCGGATCGTGCGCGGGCTCGCCGCAGACCTCCGCGCCCAGTCGCAGGTAGCCGCGCACCAGCGGCGGCAGCTTCGGCCGCGACGGCGGCGTCAGTTCGTCCAGGGGCCGGCCGTCGACGATCACCGGGTTGTACGGGTGCACCCGGCGCTCCGGGTCGGACGCGTGGCGGCCGAGCAGCAGGTCGCGCACACCGCGCACGTTCACCCCGGGTGCGTCGGCCGGGGTGTCCTGCATCGGCACCGACACGCAGCCCATCACCCACTCGTAGCCGGTGAGCTGGATGTAGTGCAGGATGCCCGCCCACATCAGGGTGAGCACCGAACCGTTGCGGTGGTCGGGGACGACGCACGCGCGGCCCATCTCCACGATCCGCATGCCCTCCGGATCCAGCTGGGCCAGATCGAATTCCGTCGCCGTGTAGTACCCGCCCGCCGCGGCGGCCCGGTCCGGGGGCAACATCCGGTAGCAGCCGACGAACTCACCGGTCGCGTCGTCGCGCACCAGCAGGTGGTCGCAGTACTCGTCGAAATGATCGGCGTCCAAGCCGGTACCGTCGTCCGGGATCCGGAAGCCGGGCTCATTGGCGAACACGTTGTAGCGCAGGCGCTGTGCGGCGACGCGGTGGTCGAGGTCGGAGGAGACCACCAGCGAGTAGCGCGACCGTTCCTCCCCGGAGTCCGTCGCTCGAGCCGGGGCTGTCAACACGGACGAAATAGTCATATCCATGATGAAGCCAGCCCGACAATGCGCCTCAGCAACCTCGAAGTGTCGCGACGATGCCCGTTCGGTGAACGAGACGGCTGTCACACCGAGCGTTTACCGAACGGTTCCACCGTGTTCGTCCTTCCGCACCGCTACCGCTTCCGACATGCGGTTCGGTCGCGCGATTCGCCGTTCTTCGGCCGGATCCCGAACTTCCCGGCGCGCCACGCACCTGACCTCGCGCCGCTTCCGGCTGGAAGCAGCGCGATTCGTCAGGTACGGGAACAACTCAGGCGGCGCGGCTCTGCTCGGCGAGTACCTTCGTCGAGGTCGTCGCCTCTTCGGCGAATCCGGGGCGTCCGGTGCCGATGAACGCGACCAGCCACGAGGCGACCGCGGCGAAGCGGTTGCGGAAGCCGACCAGGTAGAACAGGTGCACTGCGAGCCACATGAACCAGGCGATCACGCCACGGAAGGTGATGCGCTCGTTGAGCTTCGCCACCGCGCTGAACCGGCTGATCACCGCCATGCTGCCCTTGTCCCAGTAGGTGAAGGGGGTGCCGGGCTGCTTCTTGCGACGGATGATGTCGGCGGCGTGCCTGCCCTCCTGCATGGCCACCGGCGACTGACCGGGGTAGCCGTTGAGCGAGGTCATGTCGCCGATGGCGTAGATGTCGGCGTAGCCGCCGACGGTGAGGTCGGGGTTGATCAGCAATCGGCCTGCCCGGTCGGTCGCCACGCCCGTGGCCTCGGCCAGGATCTTCGCGAACCCACCCGCCTGCACGCCCGCCGACCAGACCACGGTCTCGGCGGCGATGCCGCGTTCGACGCCGTCGCGGTCCTTGACGGTGACCTTGCCCTGCTCGATGTCGGTGACGAAGGTACCGAGCAGCACGTCGACGCCGCTGCGGGTCAGCGACTTCTTCGCGTACTCCGACAGCCCGCCGCCGAACGGCGGGAGCACCTCGCCCGCGCCCTCCACGAGCGTGACCGAAACCTCCTGGTGGTAATACCGTTTCGCCAGTTCCTTCAGCTGACCCGCCACCTCGACGCCGGTCGCGCCCGCGCCGACCACGACGAAGCTCAGCAGCCTGCGCCTGGTCGGCTCGTCGGCGAGCGCGGCTTCGGCGAAGACGCGCTCGATCTGCGCGCGCAGCCGCCGCGCGTCATCGATGGTCTTGAGCGAGAAGGTCTTCTCGGCGAAATCGTCCCGGCCGAAATAGGACTGGCTGGCGCCGGTGGCCGCGATCAGCGAGCCGTAACGGATGCGGTGGCGCACGCCCTCGTGCTCATAAGTGACGATGGCCCGGTCGGGATCGACGTCGACCACCGTGCCCAGGCGCACATCGGCCTCCCGATGGCGGCGCAGGATGCCCGCGATCGGCGGCGCGATCTCCTCCGATGCGAGCACACCGGTCGCTACCTGGTACAACAGCGGTTGGAACAGATGCTCGGGCGTGCTGGAGATCAGCACATAGTCCACCCCCGACTTGGCCAGCTGCTTGGCGGCGGCGAGCCCGCCGAACCCCGATCCGACAATGACGACACCAGCGGTTTCGATTCCCGCTTCCACGTACTGCATGACAGCCTCCTTCTCTCATTACCAACCGCGATCCGGAGGGCGGATATTTCAGGTGTATGGGCGCATAATGCAGATGAGTCTTATCTCGATTCGTAATCAATAGGAGGTCGCTGTGGAACTTCGGCAGCTCACCTACTTCGTCGCGGTGTGCGAGGAGCTCAGCTTCAGCGGCGCCGCGGCGCGCTGCTTCATCTCGCAGTCGGCGATCAGCCACCAGATCTCCCGGCTCGAGCGCGACCTCGGCGTGCAACTGTTCGAGCGCTCGACCCGCTCGGTGGTGCCCACCGACGCCACCGCACGGCTACTTCCCCTTGCGAAACAAATGCTGAGCCTGGAGTCGGCGATCCGCGCCGCCGTGCGCACCGTGGGGCCGCGCATCCGATTGGCCGCGAACATGTCCTTCGCCACCCGCTCGCTGTCGGCGATCGCGGGAGCGCGCGCCGCGCACTCGGAGGCGGAGATCGAGTTCGTGATCAAGCCGTTCCGTCAGCGCATCACCGCGGTCGCCGACGGGGACTGTGATCTCGCGCTCATTCGCGGCCGCGTCGACCAACCGGGCCTCGTGGTGGAACAACTGTGGGTCGAAGACCTCGTGATCGCCACCTCCAGCGCGCATCCGCTGGCGACGAAAGACACGGTGACCCTGGCGGACCTGAGTTCGTACCCCCTGCTGCTGCCGCCGGAACAGGAACAGGTGTTGCTGCACACCGTGATTCGCAACGCGTTCGCCGAATTGCCCATGGGCCCCACCTTCGGGCCGCCCATCCCCCCGGACCACACCGCGACGATGGAGCTGATCAACCGGCCCGACGCGTGGACCGTGCTCTACGCCGAGAGCACCACGGAGGGACTGGTGGTCCTGCGATTGGCCGAGCACCAGCTGCGCATCCCGGTCTCGGCGGTGCTGCGCGCCGACGCCCGGCGCTCCCCCATCCTGAACACGCTGCTCGAGGCGCTGCACCGCTGCTGAACGGATCCGCGCCATTGCGCCGCCGCGAGCTCGGCCGATTCCGGTCGGCCACGCCGGTCCCGCGGCACCGCCCGCCCGAGTTCACGCCGATGGTGATGCCTGTCGCCTTCGGTTCGGACGTCGCGCGTCGGACAGCACCCGAACCAGGTCCCACAGCGGCGATCTCAGCCCACATCACCACCCGGCCAAACGTATCCACAGCCGAGCCCAGCCCCACTCGACGGAAATCCACCGCCACACCCGACGATCTCAGCCCGCCTCGCTGGGCGGCCTACCGTTTCGACCCGCCAGGCAGGCTCGCCGCGACAGGTGCAGTAGTCCGCACCGCCGAGACGGGCGGACACCGCGCATGCAGTGCCGCAACCCTGTTCGGCTCTCGCGGACGGGAACGGATGCGGATCGTTGCGCAGGGTCAGAGGCGCAGTTCCGTGGCTGCCAGCGCCGTTCCCTCGATGCGCGCCCGCACCTTCGCGAACGCGGTCTCCCGCGAGGTGGAGGTGTCGTCGGCGAACGGCGAGAAGCCGCAGTCGTCGCAGGTGCCCAGGCGCTCCACGGGCAGGTAGCGGGCGGCGAGCAGCACGCGGTCGCGCACCTGCTGCGGGGTCTCCACGACCGGGTCGATGGGGTCGGTGACGCCGATGAACACGCGCGCCGCGGCGGGCAGGTGCTCGGCGACCACGGCGAGCACCTTCTCCGGGTCCGGTTCGCTGGCGAACTGGAGGTAGAACGCACCGACCCGCAGTTGCAGCAGCTTCGGCAGCAGTTCGACGTAGTCCACGTCCAGGCTGTGCGTGGAGTCCTGGTCGCCGCCCGGGCAGGTGTGCACGCCGATCCTGGCCCGCTCCTCGTCCGAGAACCGGTCCAGCACCGAATTGTTGAGTTCGATGAACTGGTCGAGCACTCCCCCGCTGGGGTCGAGCTTGAGCGAGAGCCGGCCCTCGGTGAAGTCGAGTTGCACCAGGTGCGCGCCCGCGTCCAGGCAACCGCGGATGTCGGCCTCGGCCGCGTCGGCCAGATCGGCCAGGAACTGCTCGCGCGGATAACCCACGATGCCCTCGGCCGGATACAGCAGGCTCAGCGCCGACGGCGCGATGACGGCCTGCTTCACCGGCACGGTGGCTTGCTCTTTCGCGGCGCGCAGATAGTCCGCCGCGTGCGCGGCGTAGCGGAACGGACCCGCGGTCAGCCGGGGCAGCTGCCGCTGATGCCCGTCGGCGAACGGGATGATCGCTCCGTCCGGGGCCAGGTTGTCCAGCCCGGCGATCGGATACGTGGCGAAGCTCGGCTTGGTCTGCTCACCGTCGGTGACGACGGGAGAGCCGAGTTCCTCCAAACGGCGGATGGTCTCGGCCACCGCCTGCTGCTGGAGTTCGGCGAGCGCGGTGACGTCGCCGGAATCATCGGCCATGGCGGCCAGGAGGTCGTGAGGGCGAGGGATGCTACCGATCGGTTCCGTGGGGATGCTCACCGCGCGAGTGTACGTCCGCAACCTGCGGTTTCGACGCGAAATCGATTGCGGCGGAATTTCATTCGCATCGGTCACGAATTCCGTCCGACCCACCTCGGGAAGTACCACCAACTTCGCGGCGATGTTTTCCGAACTACCACAATCACGCAGGCGAACGGGATACCAGGGAACGTGAACGGCCCCGGACACGAAGTCCGGGGCCGCTCGACGGCGTGCGGCGGATCAGCCCTTGTGCGACTTGACCGCTTCGGTCAGCTGCGGCGCGACGTTGAACAGGTCGCCCACGATGCCGTAGTCGGCGATCTCGAAGATCGGCGCCTCTTCGTCCTTGTTGACTACGCCGTTCGACTCGACCAGCACTGGACGAGGTAGTTCACACCCGACGTCAGCGTTCGCGGTGTAGATAACTCGGGTCCACGCTGATCGTCCCGGTCAAGCGCCAAGCACCGCGTTCGAAAATCAGATCGCCGGACACAACAATCGGCTGCTTGCTCTGGTGGGCGCGGATCGCCCACTGGTAGTCATCGCCGACGAGCGGTACGTGCACTTTTCGCAGAAGTCCGTCCACATGTGTCGACAGCACGATGCTCGTGGCTTCTTGATCCTCGTCACCGAAGTCATCCCGGTTCAGGGTGCGCACCATACCGATCAAGGTCAGATGACGCGGCGGCTCCTCACGCCGAACCAATCGCTCTCGCACGCGAGGCAGCCCCGCCATCGCATTGCGGTCGATCACGATTCGTGAGGTCACGACTTCGGGTGGCCGCTCGCCGGCCGCCCAGTCGAAGGATAAATCGAGTGCGCGCAAGGCTTCGGGCTGCGTCAGGTCCAGCACCGACTCGACCAAACTGCCGCTCAGACCCAACTGCCCCGCACGGTCGAGAGCACGCTCGTCCCAGTCGAGTGCGAGTCGCCGCGCCGACTGCAGACCTGTCGCCAGCGTTGTCATCACCTTGCGCGGAAAAGGCACCGCTGGCGTCCCGGTCACCTGTGATGACGGAATTTCGCCGAGACGGGTGACCACGGTGAACACGAAACTGCCGCGCTTGGTGTGTCCGAGACGAATGTCGTCCTCGAGAAAGTTCGTTACCACGGCTGATCTGCGACCCCGGTGCGAGTGGGTCGGGTCGTCGGCGGTGGTCGCGGCGGCCTTCATCATCGTGAACAGGGCCTCCAAGGTGGTTTCGGCCTGCCTGAACGGGATAGTGCCGTCGTGCATTTCCTGGTCGAGTCGCACGAAGAACAAGTCAGCCCGTGCAGCGGCGATTCGTTCGACCAGTTGCGCCGGGTCCCAGTCATAGATGGTGGCGAGAGCTTGGAGTGTGTCACGAAAACGCCGGGAGAAGTCGACGTAGTCGGTCGCCAAGGGCAGCATGATCCGGCCTAGAAGGCCGTCCTCACCCGGAAGTCGCCAAATCTCCCTGACGTCTTGCTCGCGAACCTCGAGCTGCCAGTCATGGGTAGCGAGGTACTGGGACACGGCTGGGGGTGATAGCACCGACGCGACCTCCTGGAGGCTGTCGAGCGGAGTACTGTTCACCACTGACCTCCTTCGCCGATCGACCGCATGATTCCCCGCAGCCCGCCGACGTCGAAAAGGTTACTTCGGGGTAGGTGGACCGTCTTGCTGGCTTTATCGTCCTCGATCCCACGTAGGTTCGCTGCATGTTCCCAGTACATGCGGCTGGAACTTCTCAACCCTTCTTCGGAAAGATCGATCAACTGGTCGGGATCGTCCGGTATCAGTAGCACGCCGAGCAGCGCGGGGATGAATCGTTTCGGACTGACCAGCTTGAGGAACCGGTCGCGCTCGAGCGCCCATGCCAAGTGATTTGTTCTGAGCAAACGCTGCTGCGTAGTGCACTTGAGCTGAATTTCGAATTCCGGGCAATAGTACTTCGCGTACTCCGCTGATCCCACGATCGTTATGTCGACTCCGTCGTAGTCGGTTTCGTGGCTCTTGATGGAACAGCCTGCCGCAGCGGCGACCATGCGGACGAAGGCGAGGCTGAACTGTTCCTGCCGCGCGGAGATCGGGAGACCGCCATCGACGGTCGCCACCGCTCGAAAGTTGCCATTGTCTTCGACGACGCT
Organism: Nocardia abscessus; assembly: GCF_015477775.1. Lineage (GTDB taxonomy): Bacteria > Actinomycetota > Actinomycetes > Mycobacteriales > Mycobacteriaceae > Nocardia > Nocardia abscessus_A. The sequence goes on from NZ_JADLQO010000002.1 coordinate 926,545, forward strand.
CATCGCCCCCCGGCTCCCCTTGCCCCCACATCTTGCTACGCAGTCGCGTCCGCCAACAGTAGCTCAATGTGACTGCCAGCTCACTCATTTGGAGTGCCACCAGCCAAAAGGTGGCCCTGACCTGACGGTCAGGGCCACCTTCGATTGCGCGAGCGGCGGATCAGCCCTTGTGCGACTTGACCGCTTCGGTCAGCTGCGGCGCGACGTTGAACAGGTCGCCCACGATGCCGTAGTCGGCGATCTCGAAGATCGGCGCCTCTTCGTCCTTGTTGACCGCGACGATGGTCTTCGAGGTCTGCATGCCTGCGCGGTGCTGGATCGCGCCGGAGATGCCCAGGGCGATGTACAGCTGCGGGGAGACCGTCTTACCGGTCTGGCCGACCTGGAACTGGCCCGGGTAGTAGCCCGAGTCCACCGCGGCGCGCGAGGCGCCGACGGCCGCGCCGAGCGAGTCGGCCAGCGCCTCGACGACCGAGAAGTTGTCGGCCGAGCCGACGCCGCGGCCACCGGAGACCACGATGCCCGCCTCGGTGAGTTCCGGACGGTCACCGGCCACGACCGGCTCGCGCGAGGTCACCTTGACCACGCCTTCTTCCTGCGCGGGCACCTCGACGGTCACCTTCTCGCCCGCACCGGCCTGCGCCGAGGCCTCGACGGCGCCCGGGCGCACGGAGATCACCGGCACGTCGCCGGTGGCCTTGGCGTCGACGGTGAACGCGCCACCGAAGATGGAGTGCACCGCGGTGCCGTCGGACTTCACGTCGATCACGTCGACCAGCAGGCCGGAGCCGATGCGGGCGGCCAGGCGACCCGACACCTCCTTGCCCTCGGCGGTGGCGGCGACGATGACCGCGGCGGGCGAGGCCGCCTCGGTCAGCCCGGCCAGCACGTCGACCTTCGGCGTCACCAGGTAGTTCTCCACATCGTCGGACTCGGCGATGTAGATCTTCTCGGCGCCCGCGGCGGCCAGCGCGTCGGCCAGCTTCTCGCCGGTGCCCGCCGTGCCGAGCACGACGGCGGCGGGCTCGCCGAGGGCACGGGCCGCGGTGAGCAGTTCGGTGCTGACCTTCTTGATCGCACCTTCGGCGTGCTCGACGAGCACAAGTACTTCTGCCATTTGTGTTCTCTCCTAGGAAGTCTGCAGCGCTGCCGAGATCAGATGATCTTCTGGCCGATCAGGTACTGGGCGATCTTGGTGCCGCCGTCGCCTTCGTCCGCGATCTTCTCGCCCGCGGTGCGCGGGGGCTTCGGCGTGGCCGCGGTGACGGTGGTGCCCGCGTTCGCGACACCCACGGTCGACGGGTCGACGCCCAGGTCGGCCAGCGTGAAGGTCTGCACTTCCTTCTTCTTCGCGGCCATGATGCCCTTGAAGGACGGGAAGCGCGGCTCGTTGATCTTCTCGGTGACGCTGACGATCGCGGGGAGGGTGGCCTCCAGCTTGAACACGCCGTCGTCGGTCTCGCGCTCGCCGGTGATCTTGTCACCGTCGACGGTCAGCTTGCGCAGGTGCGTCAGTTGCGGCAGGCCCAGGTATTCGGCGATGATCGCCGGCACGGCGCCCGCCCGGCCGTCGGTGGCCTCGTTGCCCGCGATGACCAGCTCGACACCTTCGACCTGACCGAGCGCACTCGCCAGCACCCACGCCGTCTGCACGGCGTCGGAGCCGTGGATGGCCGGGTCGTTGATGTGGATGGCCTTGTCGGCGCCCATGGACAGCGCCTTGCGGATGGCCTCGGTGGCGCGGTCCGGACCGGCGGCCAGCACGGTGACCTCGCCGCCCTGGGCCTCCTTGATCAGCAGCGCCTCTTCGACGGCGCGCTCGTTGATCTCGTCGAGAACGGCGTCGGCGGCCTCGCGGTCGAGGGTGTAGTCACCATCGGTCAGCTTGCGCTCGGACCAAGTGTCGGGAACCTGCTTGATGAGTACGACGATGTTCGGCATCGGTCTTCGTCGACCTCCTGTTCTGGTTACGCGTATGTGGTGGTCGCACGAGCTGCGCCGTACGCCCGGGTGGGTGGCTCAGGCCGTGACATTACCTTACGTTAAGTTACCCGTGGGTAACTTAGTGGCTTCTCTCTCACAAGTGGTTACCACGCGATACAGTGCGCCGGTTCGGCGACCCCTTCCAGGGCCGCCCGAAGCCGCACTTCGGGGCCGACCGGGTGGGGTGTCCCGCGCGGATGCCGTGCCAGTAACGTCGGAGCGATGAGCGAGGCTGTGATCCCTGCCGCAGTGGTCGACCCGACCGGCATCAGCGCGAACCCCGAGACGAGCACCGGCGCCGTCGAACCGCTGCCGCTGACCGGCGAGCGCACCGTTCCCGGCATCGCCGAGGAGAACTACTGGTTCCGCAGGCACGAGATCGCCTACGCCCGGCTGCTCGACCGCTGCGCCGGAAAGACCGTGCTGGAGGCGGGGTCCGGCGAGGGCTACGGCGCGGACATGATCGCCGAGGTGGCCACCAAGGTGATCGGCCTCGACTACGACACCAGCGCGGTCGAGCACGTGCGCGCACGGTACCCGCGCGTGGAGATGATCCAGGGCAACCTCGCCGAACTGCCGCTGGAGGACGCGTCGGTCGACGTCGTGGTGAACTTCCAAGTGATCGAGCACCTCTGGGACCAGTCCCAGTTCCTGCGGGAATGCCTGCGCGTGCTGCGGCCCGGCGGCGAACTGCTGATCAGCACGCCCAACCGGATCACCTTCTCCCCCGGCCGCGACACTCCGCTCAACCCGTTCCACACCAGGGAACTGAACGCGGCCGAGCTGACCGAACTACTGGTCGACGCCGGTTTCGAGGTCTCCAGGATGATCGGCGTGCACCACGGGCCCGGACTGAAAGCCCTGGACGCCAAGCACGGCGGGTCGTTCATCGATGCCCAGATCGAACGGGCGCTGGCCGGGCAGCCGTGGCCCGCCGAACTGACCGCGGACGTCGCGAGCGTCACGGTCGAGGACTTCACGCTGGTGGAGGCGGACATCGACGCGAGCTTGGATCTGGTCGCCATCGCGGTGAAGCCTTGACCGATCGCAGTACCGTGCCCGGCGGGCACGCCGCAAGCCCCGTGCCGGGCCAGTTCACCCTGGTCCTGCACTCTCACCTGCCCTGGCTGGCCCATCACGGCCGCTGGCCGGTCGGCGAGGAATGGCTCTACCAGTCCTGGGCTGCCTCCTACCTGCCCGTGGTGGAGGTCCTGCGCACGCTCGCCGCGGAGGGCCGTTCGCATCTGCTCAGCCTAGGCATCACTCCGGTGCTCGCGGCGCAGCTGGACGATCCGCACTGCCTTGCGGGCATGCACCACTGGCTGGGCAACTGGCAACTGCGCGCCGACGAGGCCGCCATGGCGGGCAATGTCGCGCTGGGCAGACACGAACACCGCCTGGCCGCCGCGGCGCTGGCCGAGTTCGAGCAGCACTGGCGGCACGGCGCGGCGCCGGTCTGGCGCGCGCTCGTCGACGCGGAGACGATCGAGTTGCTCGGCGGCCCGCTGGCCCACCCGTTCCAGCCGCTGTTGGATCCGCGACTGCGTCAGTTCCAGCTCACCGAGGGCCTGGCGGACGCGCGGCACCGCTGGGGTCGCACACCCACCGGCATCTGGGCGCCGGAATGCGGATACACCCCCGGCATGGAGGCCGGTTACGCCGCCGCGGGTGTGACGCATTTCATGGTCGACGGCCCAGCGCTGCGCGGCGACACCACGCTCGGCCGTCCGGTGCGGGATTCGGACGTGGTCGCGTTCGGACGCGATCTGCAGGTGAGCTACCGGGTCTGGTCGCCCAAGTCGGGCTATCCCGGCCACGCCGCCTATCGTGACTTTCATCACTATGACCATGCGACGGGTCTCAAACCCGCCCGGGTCACCGGCAAGACCGTCGCGGGCCCGGACAAGGCTCCCTACGATCCCGCACTGGCCGCCGCGTCGGTCACCCGGGACGTGGAGGACTTCGTGCGAACCGTCCGCGAGCGGTTGATCTCCGAGTCCGAGCGGATCGGGCGGCCCGCCCTCGTCGTCGCGGCGTTCGACACCGAACTGTTCGGTCACTGGTGGCACGAGGGACCGCAATGGCTGGCGCAGGTGCTGCGCGCGCTGCCGGAGGCAGGCGTCACCGTGGGCACCCTGGCGGACGCGCGAACCCGCGGCTACCTGGGCGAACCGGTGCCGCTGGCCGACTCGTCCTGGGGTTCGGGCAAGGACTGGCGGGTGTGGGCGGGCGAGCAGGTCCGCGATCTGGTCGAGCTGAACGACGACATCGTGCGGCTGACCCTCGACACCGTCGACAAGATGCGCGCGGCGCAGGGCGGCGCCCCCGGTCTGCGCGATCGGGTGGCCGATCAGCTCCTGCGCGAGGCGATCCTGACCGTCTCCAGCGACTGGGCGTTCATGGTCAGCAAGGACTCTGCCGCGGGCTACGCGCGCGACCGCGCGCACCGCCACGCGCACGCGGTGCGGGAAATCGCCGCGGCCGTCGGGGCGGGCCAAGTCGCCAAAGCACGGCAGTTGGCGGCAGGATGGGGGGCGGCTGACGGACTCTTCCCCGGCGTGGACGCGCGACGACTCACCTCCGCGGGGTCCGTACCCAGCGTCACCGGGGCGATATCCGCCGCCGCGCCAGGACCGGGCCCCGCCACCGCGGACCACGGACCGGAACCGGCGAACCCGGGCTCGGCCGCAGAAGGACTTGCATGAAGATTTTGATGGTGTCGTGGGAGTACCCACCGGTCGTGGTCGGCGGGCTCGGTAGGCACGTGCATCACCTCGCCGTCGAACTGGCCGCGGGGGGCCATGAGGTGGTCGTCCTGTCCCGGCGGCCCTCCGGCACCGACTCCTCGACGCATCCCACCCACTCCTACATCGCCGACGGGGTGCTGGTGGTGGCGGTCGCGGAGGACCCGCCGCTGTTCGACTTCGGCGAGGACATGCTCGCCTGGACGCTGGCCATGGGCCATGCCATGGTGCGCGCGGGCGTCGCCCTGGGCAAGCCGGGCATCGGCGACGGCTGGACGCCCGACGTGGTGCACGCGCACGACTGGCTGGTCGCCCATCCCGGCATCGCCCTGGCCGAGTACTACGACGTGCCGCTGGTGTCGACCATCCATGCCACCGAGGCCGGGCGGCACAGCGGCTGGGTCGCGGGCAAGGTCAACAAGCAGGTGCACTCGGTGGAGTGGTGGCTGGCGAACGAATCCGACGCGCTGATCACCTGCTCCTCGTCCATGCAGGACGAAGTCGAGCGGCTCTACGGTCCGGAGCGGATCCCGATGACGGTGATCCGCAACGGAATCGACGTGGGCGCGTGGACGTTTCGTCCGCGCTCGCCGCGCAGCGGTCCGCCGCGGCTGCTGTACGTCGGCAGGCTGGAGTACGAGAAGGGCGTGCAGGACGCGATCGCCGCGCTGCCGCGCATCCGCCGGGCCCACCCCGGCACCACCCTGACCGTGGCGGGCGTCGGCACCCAGTTCGAGTGGTTGCGCGAGCGCGCCCGGGTGCACCGCGTCGCCCGCGCGGTGACCTTCGCCGGACAGCTCGACCACGCGGAACTGCTCGGCTGGCTGCACGGCGCCGACGCGATCGTGCTGCCCAGCCGGTACGAGCCCTTCGGCATCGTCGCGCTGGAGGCGGCCGCGGCGGGCACCCCGCTGATCACCTCGACGGCCGGTGGCCTCGGCGAGGCGGTGATCGACGGCGTCACCGGTGCCTCGTTCGCGCCGGCGGACGTGGACGGCTTGGTCGAGGCGGTCCGCGCCACTCTCGACGACCCCACCGCCGCGCAACAGCGGGCCTACGCCGCCAGGGAACGGCTCACCGCCGATTTCGCGTGGGATGTGGTGGCCGCGGAAACCGCCCAGGTGTACCAGTCGGCCAAGCGGCGGGTGCGCAATCCGCTGGGCCGCCCGACCATCGTGGAACGTCCGCTGCCGGAACGCGATCCGAAGTAACCCCGCCCGGGATCAGGCCGCGAGCTTCTTCACGATGCGCTCGACGGTGAGCCAGGTGCGGGTGGTGATGTCTTTGCCGTACGTCTTGTCCAGCCAGGCCATGAAGTCCGGCGTCTTGCCCGGCTCGCTGTTGTCGATGACGGCGAGGAAGGCGCGTGCGGCCTCGTCGTAGCCGACGACCCGGGTGAGCGGGTCGGGTTGCTCGGGCAGGGTGACCGGAGCCTTGGCTTCGTCCTTGAGGAACGTCGCGATCAGATACGTCCCGCGCCCGTGGGTCAGGCCGGGGAACGGGTCGCTGTCCAGCAGCGCGCGCAGTTCGTCGTGGCTGCGGATGATCGTGCCGCCGCCGATCCCGAGTTCGCGGATCAATGCCTGCTGGATGCGATCCTCCAGCGCGGGCACGTCGGTCTCCGCGCTGCGGAACACGATGTTGCCGCTGGCCAGCACCGAACCGACGCCCTCGAAACCGAGCGACTCGAACACCGCCCGCAGCTTCTCGTTGCTCATGTTCGGATTGCTCGGCGCGATCCCGCGCAACAAGGCGGCGTAGGCAGTCATACCGGCGAACCTACTCGCTCGCACCGACGCACCCACGGGTCCGCTAGAGGGCGTCCGCAGGGAGCGGCGCGCCCGACTCCACGACGCGCCCGATCCGAATAGCCTCACCGAGGAGTGGCTCGACCCGGCAGCCTGCGGCCGCGCCCGGCTCCGCACGCAGCCGTCAGGCGGACTGCGTGGCCCCGTTCTTCTTGCGCGCGATGTCCTCCAGCGCCGCAAGGTATTCGGCCCGCTTCTCGGCTCCGGCCTCCCAGGCCACCTTGCGGTTCTTGACCACCTTGGCCGGTGCGCCCACGGCGATGCTGTAGTCCGGGATGTCGCCCTTGACGACAGCGTGCGCGCCCAGCACACAGCCGCGGCCGACACTGGTCTCGCGCAGCACGGTCACCTTGGCGGCGATCCAGGTGTCGGGGCCGATGCGGACCGGGCTCTTCACGATGCCCTGATCCTTGATCGGAACGTGGATGTCGTCCATCTTGTGGTCGAAGTCGCAGATGTAGCACCAGTCGGCGACCAGGGTCGATTCCCCGATCTCGATGTCGAGGTAGGTGTTGACGACGTTGTCCTTGCCGAACACCACCTTGTCGCCGATGCGCAGCGAGCCCTCGTGGCAGCGGATCGCGTTGCCGTCGCCGATGTGCACCCAGCGGCCGATCTCCATCCGGCTCAGTTCAGGCGTCGCGTGGATCTCCACGCGGCGGCCGAGGAAGACCATGCCGCGCAGGACGATGTGCGGGTTGGCCAGGCGGAACTTGAACAGCCGGTAGTAGCGCACCAGATACCAGGGCGTGTACGCCCGGTTCGCGAGCACCCAGCGCAGCGACGCCAGCGTCAGAAAACGCGCCTGCTGCGGATCCCGGCGGCGCGATCCCCGCCAGCGCGAGCGCAACGGTGCGCCCCACATGCTCGTCACGAACGGCTCTCCTGTCGTGGTCCTACCGGCCGTCGCCCGCCTCGGCGGCGACGGATAGAGCCTATAGCCCGGGACGAGCGCCGCGACGGGCACCCGCGACGACAACGCCGGGACTCGTTCACCCGCATACGGGCCTCCCGTACAGTGACTCGTGCGCCGGAGACGGCGACGGCGAACGCCAACTACGACAGGAGTACGGCAGGTGCGAAGCGGCGGCGTACTGGCTACTTCCATGTGGCGACCGTCCCGGAAACGTGCCGCGGCCGTGCTGGCCGTGCTGGTCGCGGGCGGCGCGCTGACACTGACCGGCTGCGGCACCGACTACGACGACATCACCGTCGGTACCGGCAAGGGCTGGACCGCCGCCTACCACGACGGTCGCAACAGCGGCACCAGCCCGGTCAGCGGATCGCGCAAGGTCGCGCTGAACTGGTCGCGCCCGGTCGGCGGACCGATCGCCCAGCCGGTCACGCTGGGGCCCGACAGCCAGCTGTTCGTCACCACGCGGCTGCCGAACTGCTCGATCTTCTCTTTCCAGATGGCCACCGGCCGCAAACGGTTCTGCAATGCCTTGGGGTCGAGCGCGATCGCCGCTCCGTCGGCGGTCGACGGGATGACCAACGTCTACGTCGGCGACGACAGCAGGGTGATCTCGTTCAACTACCTGGGGCAGCCACGGTGGGCAACACCCGTCGCGGGAACGCCGGTCTCGGTGCAGTTCACCGGCGACGGAAAACTGCTGACGGTCACGCAGTCCGGCCAGGTCGACGTGCTGTCGCGGCAGACCGGCGATCGAACGGTCCCGACCGTCCAACTGCTCGGCGAGCCGGACTTCCTCGCCCACGCAGGCCTCACCTGGCCTGCCGCCGGTCAGGGACTGGACGACTGCGCGGCCGGAGGGCCGCAGTGCCCCGTCGCGAACATCTCCCCGATCGACGCCGCCAGCGGCCGTTTCTACGTGACGTTGTGGCAGCCGGGGCGCCCCGCCGCCGCCTTGGTCGCGCTGCGCTACGCTGACGGCAAGGTCGAGCAGCAGTGGCGCGCCGAACTGCTGCAGCGCGGCAGCGCGACCAGCCCGGCCCTGTCCGCCGACGGCGGCACCCTCTACGTCGGTGACAACAGCAATCACCTGATCGCCCTCGACACCGCCGACGGGCGGACCAAGTGGGTCCACCAGTTGGAGTGGGCGCCGCGCGGCGGCATCTCGGTGTCCCGCGACGGCCTGATCATCCCGTCCGGCGACGACGGCTACCTCCTCGCGCTGCGCGACAACGGCGACGCGGTCGAAACCGTCTGGGAGCGAAAGGATCTCGCGCTGCGCGGTCCCGCTGCCCAGACGGCGGGCGACACCGGATACGCCGCCGCGGCGATCGGCGACGGCCTGAACCTGGTCACCTTCGACGCGCGCACCGGGGTCACCATCGACTCCGACGTCCTGCCGGGCGCGAAGGGGACCGTCGCGGGCACATCGGTGGGCTCGAAGGGCGAGGTCGTGGTCGCCACCCGGATCGGCGAGATCTTCGCGTTCGAACCGGAGTAGCACCCACGGCTCCATCCCATGCCCAATGCAATGCGCCGGGGACCTGGGCGTCGCGGCATGGGAACGGCCTTGAATGCCGTGGAGTACTGTCCTTCACCGCGTCCATCAAAGTGATGCGGCCACAACAGGGTTCGGTGAACGAGGCGACCATCGCGCGGCTGACGAATCCGACCACCCGCGAAATCTCGGGTATCGGGCGATCGGTCCTCATCGACGCGAAACCCGACTACCCGCAAGCATGGGTTCTCACCGACCGGTTCGCCGTCGGCATCTTCTCGTCGGCAGCAATCCATCCGCCCCGCCGACCGACCAGCGGTGGGCCGCCGCCGCGAGACTCGTCGCCAAACTTCCTGCGGAGGAGCGCTTCGCGCGAACACCCGATGATCACGGGGTGGAACAGAGGAAGGCCGTCGCTGCGCGGCCGATGCGAGTGATCACCAGCGTGTGTGGTCGGGCGCCGCGGAGTTTGAGGCGCGAACGGAGGGCGTCAGGATCGACGTCGACGCCTCGGGCGAGTATTTCGAGGGGGCCGCAGTCGCGGCGATGGAGTTCGGTGCGGAGCGATTTCTCGCGGAAGTCCAGGCGATCGAGGATGCGGAAGCCACGCACCCCGTCGGGGACGGTGTCGCCGGTGAGATAGGCGATGCGGGGATCCAATTGCCACAGGCCGAATTTCGAGGCGTAGTGACGGACGAGACCGGCGCGCACGACAGCGCCGCCCGGGTCGATGATCCATTCCCCCGGCCCGCGCTCATCGATGCCGTCGGGTTCGGCATCGGTGATGGTCCACGCGGCGCCCTTGGACGAGAGGACCGTCGCGCGACGGGTGACACCGGGCTCGGTGAGTCCGGAAGACCACAGGCATGCCTCGCGCACCGAGCCGTCGAGCGAGACCACCTCCACCTCACCGGACCAGCCCAGCCGGTCGAAATCCAAACCGGGAGCGCATTTCACGGCGAGATCGCGCCCGGTGTAGGCCGCGAGCAGATCCGGAAGCGGCGGGCTCAGTTTGGCCGGGTCGTGGGTGCGCCGGCCATCGGCGCGCCGAGCCGGGTCGGCGATGATCACGGTGTCGCGACTGCTCGGGCGCAACGCGTCGGCTCTGGCCAGCAGCACGTTTCGGGTTTGCGCCGAGAGATCGGCGGCGGACGCGGGCGAACCCGGCTCCCCCACCCCGAGCCGGTGCGGCCCCAGATTGTGCGCGGCGATAGCCAGCCGCACCTCGTCCAGATCGCTGCCGAGCACCGCAGGGCACACCTGGGCCAGCTCCACGAGTTCGGCTCCGATCGAGCAGGTGACGTCGTGCACCGCCCGTCCGGCCAGCCGTGCGGCGCGCTGCCGCGCCACGAGCGTCGGGGTGGCCTGCTGCAGCGCGTCGTCGGTGAACAGCCACTGGCCGGCCCCGAGGAGTTTGGCGCCGGCTCTGCGCCGCAACCGCACTGTCTCGATCAGCGCCGCCGCCCGGTCGCCGTGCGCGCGACGCACCCGATCCAGATCGCGCAGGTGCGTCGCCGGGGTCAGCTCCAGTAGTTCCACCTCGGCCAGCGCGGCTCGACCGGCCGCGCTACCCAGGTACCGGACATCGTCAGGGGAAATGCGATAGCCCACTACCGATCCCCCATGACGTCCGCCCTGCCGCCGCAGTCGCGGCGCACCGCCTCGGAACCCCGGCGCGGAAACGCTTCGCGCCCGCCCACCTCTCCGGCAGCGGCCGTGCCGTCGAGGGGGGCGACATGGTCGCGAAGGGTATCGCGGCCCACTACTTTCCGGCGGAGCTCGGCTTCACGCCGGTGATCATGGCGTTGTAGAAGAACTGGCGCGGAACCACGCGGCGCATGACGTTCTCGTCCACCCAGCTCAGCCCCAGCCAGGCGCGGTACATCGCCATCCGGTAGCGCCAGGTGAGCTTCTCGGCGGGCACGGCCGCCTCGAAGGTACGCACCGGCCAGCCCCACAGCGCGGCCGCGAATTCCTCGGTCTTGGCGGCCACCTCGACGGCGCCCGCCGAGCGGGCCATCGCCTCCAGGGCGCGCGGGTCGAAGGTGTGCAGGTCGACGACCGCTTCCAGGGCCGCCGCGCGCGAGGACTCGTCCAGTTCCTCCTGCGGGCGCCGCCAGTCGCTCAGCATCGGCAGCTTGGTGACCGTGGTCGTGGCCTTCCAGGTGATCCGGCCCAGCCAGCGGGCGTAGAAGTTGCCGACCGTGGTCGGCTCACCGGCGAACACGAAGCGGCCGCCCGGCTTGAGCACGCGCAGGCACTCCTTGAGCGCCAGCTCGACGTCCGGGATGTGGTGCAGCACGGCATGACCGACCACCAGATCGAAGGTGTCGTCGTCGTAGGGGATGGTCTCCGCGTCGGCGACCCGGCCGTCCACGTCCAGCCCGAGGTTCTGCGCGTTGCGCAGCGCGACCTTCACCATGCCCGGCGACAGATCGGTGACCGAGCCGGACTTCGCCACGCCCCCCTGCATCAGGTTCAGCAGGAAGAATCCGGTACCGCAGCCCAGTTCGAGTGCCTTGCCGTAGGGCAGTGGCGCGGGACCGACGGCCGCGTCGAACCGGCCGCGCGCGTACTCGATACAGCGCTCGTCATAGGAGATGGACCATTTGTCGTCATAGGTCTCGGCCTCCCAGTCGTGGTAGAGAACCTGGGCCAGCTTCGTATCCTTGAGCGCTGCTTCGACCTCTGCCTCAGTGGCGTGCGGGTTCGGCGCGGGGTCGTCGGGACGTACCGTCATGGTCGGCAAGCCTACCCAAATCCCCAGTTGACGCCTGCTATCGCCCCACGAATTCCGCCGACCCGGGACCGTCGGCCAAATAAGAACCTGTTCCTATCAGGCGATCTTGCGTCGTGAACAGGCCGGACCACTCGCCACGGGCCCGATCGAGGCCGTGCGGACCCGCTTCGAAGACCGCCTTCGCGGCCGCCAGCGCGCGGGCCGGACCGTCGACGAACTGCCTGGCCCACCGCATGGCGGCGATGTACACGTCGTCCGGCGCGACGACTTCGTCGACCAGGCCGAGCGCCTTCGCCTCCTCCGGCTCGACGAAACGACCGGTGTAGACGAGGTCTTTCGCCGGGCCGGGCCCGATCAACAGGGCCAGCCGCCGGATGCCCGCGAGCGGGATCAGGCCCGTCTTGATCTGCGGCAGACCCAGCTTCACGTTGTCCCCGATGACGCGGCGATCCGCGCCCAGCGCCAGCTCCAGCCCGCCGCCGAGGCAGTAACCGCTGATCGCCGCGACGGTGGGCTGCGGAATCCTGGCCAGGCAGCCGAGAGCACGCTGGAGATCGGCCGCCAGCGCGGTGGCCTGCTCGCCGCCGAGACCGAACAGCTCGGCCACGTCGTCGCCCGCCGAGAACACTCGTTCGTCGCCGTACACGACCACCGCGGCGACGCCCGGGTTCGCGGCGGTGGCGTCGGCCGCCTCGGCCAGCTCGCGCACCAGCTGCACGTTCAGCAGGTTCATCGGCGGGCGCGCGATCCGCAGGACGGCCACGCCCCGCGCGCCATCGCCCTCGGACAGCTCCAGGGTCACGAATTCGGCCATGAGAGGCCACGCTACCGGGTGCGCACCGGCGTGAGCGGTCAGGCCCGGAGGCGGTAGCGCAGCGTCACCACACAGCGCCCCGCTCACGCCGACCGAAGACACAGCGTGAGCGGTCAGGCCCGGAGGCGGTAGCGCAGCGTCACCACACAGCGCCCCGCTCACGCCGACCGAAGACACAGCGTGAGCGGTCGGGCCCAGAAGTGGGCGGCATCGCTCATGGGCGCACTGATCCCTTGAGCCGCCGGGGGTCGGGGAGGTCGGCGAAGTAGCGCTGGTTGTCCGGGAAGGTCAGCAGCCGCTTGCCGTCCAGATCGGCCAGCACCGGCAGGATCGGATCGATCGCCCGCTGCGCGGCCAGGATGTCGGCGGTGGATCGGTACGCGCCGAGCGCGACCAGTTGCGACCAGGTCGGGGGCAGCAGCACGTCGGCGCCCGAGCGCCAGCGCTCCAGCGCCTCGGCCGGGGTGCTCCACTGCACCTCCGCCGCCTCGGACGTGGCGCCGTCGGCCAGCTGCCCGTCCGGCAGCACGGCCACGAAGAACCGGGTGTCGTAGCGGCGCGGTTCGATGACCGGGGTGATCCAATTCGCCCACGGCCGCAACAGGTCCGCGCGCAGCACCAATCGCTCTTCGGCGAGGAACGACGCCAGCGACAGTTCTCTGCGCTCCAGCCTGCCGCGCGCGTCCCGGTATCCGGTGGTGTCGGAGACGACGCTGTCGGCGGCCGGACCGGCCAGCAGCACACCGCACTCCTCGAACGTCTCCCGCACGGCGGCGCAGACCAGCGCCTTGGCCCTGGCCTCGGTGGTGGCGAATCGCTCGGCCCACCAGGCGGGCTCAGGTCCGGCCCAGGCGATGTCCGCGGTCCCGTCGGACGGATCGACGCCGCCGCCGGGGAATACGGTCATGCCCGCGGCGAACGCCATGGCGCCGACCCGGCGCTGCAGGAAGATCTCCGGCCCGTCGGCGCCGTCACGCACCAGCATCACCGTCGACGCGTCTTTGAGCGGCGGTGCCGGTTGCCGAGAGTCTGCCTGCGCCTCTTTCTCACTCACCCCTGCACCTTAACGGGCCGGTCGGACGTAGTCCGTCCCTCAGCCCGCGCACGGCCGGAGCGACGGCGGAGGTACGCCTAACGCGCGCTTGGTGCGCGACGGCACGCCGTCCGAGTCAGCGGGTCCGGTGCCTGCCCGCGCGCCGTGAACGCCGCGCGAAGTAGCGGCCGTCGACTCGGTCCAGCGCGATCGATTGCCGGAAGGCGTCGCTGAGGTTCTCGGCGGTGAGCACGTCGGACAGCAGTCCCTGCGCGACCACTTCGCCCTCGTTGAGCAGCAGGCCGTGGGTGAACCCGGGCGGGATCTCCTCCACGTGGTGGGTGACCAGCACGATCGCGGGTGCGTCCGGGTCGGCGGCGAGATCGCCGAGCCGTTCCACCAGCTCCTCCCGGCCGCCCAGGTCCAGGCCCGCGGCAGGCTCGTCGAGCAGCAGCAGCTCGGGATCGGTCATCAGCGCGCGGGCGATCAGCACTCGTTTGCGCTCGCCCTCCGACAGCGTGCCGTAGGTGCGGTCGGAGAGGTGTTCGGCGCCCAGGCTTTCCAGCATGTCGATGGCGCGGTCGGTGTCCATGTCGTCGTAGCGCTCGCGCCAGCGACCCAGCACCGCGTAGCCGGCGGACACCACCAGGTCGCTGACCTTCTCGTCGACCGGCACCCGGCTGGCCACCGCGGCCGACGAGAGCCCGATGCGCGGACGCAGGTCGTTGATATCGACCTTCCCGATCCGCTCCCCGAGCAGATGGGCGATGCCCGCGGTGGGGTGCATCTCGGCGGCGGCCATTCGCAGCAGCGAGGTCTTGCCCGCGCCGTTGGGGCCGAGAACCACCCAGCGTTCGTCGAGCTCGACCTGCCAGGTGACCGGTCCGACCAGAGTGTGGCCCGAGCGGCGGACGGTTACGTCGGTGAAATCGATGAGCAGATCGGGATCCGGTTGCGGCACGCGCTCCATCTTGGCCCACCTGAGGGGGCACTTGCCAACGCGGGGAGGAAAAACGATCCGGTCGGTCGGATCTCTGTCGGCTCACCGCCGTCACGACCGCATCCGCCACACCGCCCGACACGCCCATGACGCCCGCGACGGTCTCGCGGAGCGTTCACCAGGACCGGGCGGGCACCGCGATCACCGTCATCGAGCCCGGCGCCACTTCGGTGAACCCCGCGTCGCGCACGGCGATCGCGCTGCCCGCGGCCACCTGCTCGGCCAGCGACGCCCAGCGCTGCGGGTCGGCTTCGCGCACCGCGCAGTGGAAGCCGAGTTCCGCCCAGCGCAGCGCGTCCGCCACCGGCAGCGCACCGGCCAGCAGCATGCTCGCGTGACCCACCTGCGCGGCCGACTTGCCCAGCGTCATCCCGAGCCCGGTGTTCACCCACAGCACCGGCAGTGCCGGATCGGGCGTGCCGGGATCGTCGTGCTCGAGATCGGTGCCGCCGATCTGCAGACGCTTGATCCGCGGATCGACCGCGCCCACCGGTCCCGGGACCAGCGCTCGCGCCTGCGCGCCGTCGATCTCGACGGTGACGCCCGGGACGGCGCAAGTAGCACGCCATTGGGCGCCGCGGGCGCGCCGCGCCACCTTCCGGATCCGCGAACGCTTCCACCCCAGATACGGCTGTTCCCACTCGCCGCCGGGGCCGACTCGCTCGTCCAGGCACAGCGCCACCGCGGCGGATGCGGCGGCGGCGAGCAGCGCACTGCGCGGCGGCGGATCGGTCTTCGGCAGATGCAGCACCATCTGCATCGCCTGCACCATGGCCGGGTCCCCGGGATCGCCTGTGCCGTAACCACCGGCCAACTCCGCGTGCCTGACCCGGAAACCTTCGACGTCCGATACAGCTGGGCCCGTGCGGGTCTCGCCGTCGTCCCGGATCTCGGCGCCGCATTCCGGGATGCTCGTCATCACTCCACCTCGATCGTCAACGAAAACGTCCTGGCCGGCTCCAGGCCCTGTTCCCACGGACGCGTGTACTCCATCGTCAGCGACGTCGCACCCGCCGCCGCGCCCACGAAAGTCCATACCGACGTCCCGCCCGCGCCGGGCGCGACGGGCACGGCCGGATCGGGTTCGAAATCGGCCTCGCCGTCCAGCTTCACCACAGCCGCATCCACTTTCGCGATGCTCCAGGAGTAACCGGTGGACGGATTCGCCGCGAGCGCGACGATCAGCCGCTGCCCGACGTGCAGTCGCCGCTGTTGCCCGTTGTCGGCCGCGCCGACGCGCACAACGGGATGCGCGGAGCCGGTCGTCGTCCCGTCGGGCGAGCCGCTGCCGCCGCACCCCGCCACCGCCAATCCGGCCAGCAGCACAAGCAGGGACTTGCGCACCCGTCCTCCGATCGCCGAATGATCAACAGCAGCGAGCCTACCGAGGCGGACGCGACCCGGCCGGATGCTCAGCCCAGCGGAACGCGGCGCAGCAGGCCGTCCCTGGCGTCGGCGGCCTCCACTTCGTGCCGGGTGACTCCGAGAATGAACAGGACGGCGTCCAGATAGGGATGCGACAGTGCGGCATCGGCGATCTCACGCAGCGCAGGCTTGGCATTGAAGGCGACGCCGAGCCCGGCGGCGTTGAGCATGTCGATGTCATTGGCGCCGTCGCCCACCGCGACGGTCTGTTCCATCGGCACCCCGGCCTCGGCCGCGAACTTGCGCAGCGCGGTCGCCTTGGCCGCCCGGTCGACGATCTCGCCCACGACCCGGCCGGTGAGCTTGCCGTCCACGACCTCCAGCGTGTTCGCCTGCACGAAGTCCAGTTCCAGCTCGTGCGCGAGCGGTTCGATGACCTGCCGGAAGCCGCCCGACACCACGCCGCAGCGGAAACCGATCCGGCGCAGCGTGCGAATCGTGGTGCGCGCGCCGGGGGTCAGCTCGATCCGGTCGGCCACCTCCTCGATCACCGACTCGTCCAGACCGGCCAGCGTCGCGACCCGCTGTCGCAGCGATTCGGCGAAGTCGATCTCCCCGCGCATGGCGGCCTCGGTCACCCTGCGCACCTCGTCCTCGACGCCCGCGTGCGCGGCGAGCATCTCGATGACCTCGCCCTGGATCAACGTCGAGTCGACGTCGAACACGATCAGCCGCTTGCCGCGGCGGGCCAGCCCCGCCCGCTCCACCGCGACGTCCACCCGCTCGGCCACCGCCACCTCGGCCAGTGCCGTGCGCAGCCGCGAATCGGTGTCGGGGCCGGAGTCGATCGCGGTGACCATCAGCTCCATCCCCGTCACCGGGTAGTCGGCGATCCCGCGGATGGTGTCGATGTTCGCGCCCAGTGCGGCCAGTTGCCGCGACACCGCGCTGAACGCACGCGCCGTAACGGGGCTGCCGAGGATGACCACCGCGTGGGTGGACATCGGCTGCCTGCCGATCGCCGCGTCCACCTCCACGTCGACGTGCATGCCGACGGTGTTCATGGCCTCTTCGAGTTCCTCCTGCAACGCCTCGGCGTCGTTCGGGCAGGTGACCAGGACGCCCAGGGTCAGCCTGCCCCGGATCACGACCTGCTCCACGTCCAGCAGGCTGACCCGGTGCCGGGACATCGCCGCGAGCAGCACAGACGTCACACCGGGGCGGTCCGGCCCGGTGACGGTGACGAGAACGGTGGTGTCGGCCAACTGATGCGCTCCAAATTCGGTGTTCGCCGTCGCTGCCGGTGGACATCGTTGTCGCAACGCCAACGGTGCGTGTTGCTCTCCACAAAAGAGTGTGCACCCGCTGTCGCCAGCAGGTGCACACTCGTCGCGGTGAATCCGCCCTACTTCGTCAATGCCGCCGTCTCGTGGACCTCGGTGGCGTACTTGCCCGAGCCCCAGCCCACGTGGGCCTCGGACCGCATGCGCTCGATCATGTGCGGGTAGTGCAGCTCGAACGCGGGGCGCTCGGAGCGGATGCGCGGCAGCTCGTAGAAGTTGTGCCGCGGCGGCGGGCAGGTGGTGGCCCACTCCAGCGAGTTGCCGTAGCCCCACGGGTCGTCCACGGTGACCACCTCGCCATAGCGGTAGCTCTTGAAGACGTTCCACAGGAACGGCAGCATCGACGCGCCGAGCACGAAGGCGCCGATCGTGGAGATCGTGTTCAGCGTGGTGAAGCCGTCGCTGGGCAGGTAGTCGGCGTAGCGGCGCGGCATGCCCTCGGCGCCCAGCCAGTGCTGGACCAGGAAGGTCATGTGGAAGCCGAGGAAGGTCGTCCAGAAGTGCCACTTCGCCAGGCGCTCGTCCAGCATCCGGCCGGTCATCTTCGGGAACCAGAAGTAGATGCCCGCGTAGGTGGCGAACACGATGGTGCCGAAGAGCACGTAGTGGAAGTGCGCCACGACGAAGTACGAGTCGGTGACGTGGAAGTCCAGCGGCGGGCTGGCCAGGATGACGCCGGACAGACCACCGAAGAGGAAGGTGACGATGAAGCCGATGGAGAACAGCATCGGCGACTCGAAGGTCAGCTGACCGCGCCACATGGTGCCGATCCAGTTGAAGAACTTCACACCGGTCGGAACCGCGATGAGGAAGGTCATGAACGAGAAGTACGGCAGCAGCACCGCGCCGGTGGCGTACATGTGGTGCGCCCACACCGCGATGGACAGCGCGGCGATACCCAGGGTGGCGTACACCAGCGTGGTGTAACCGAAGATCGGCTTGCGCGAGAAGACCGGGAAGATCTCCGAGACGATGCCGAAGAACGGCAGCGCGATGATGTACACCTCGGGGTGGCCGAAGAACCAGAACAGGTGCTGGTAGAGCAGGATGCCGCCGGTCGCGGGGTCGTAGATGTGGCCGCCCAGGTGGCGGTCGTAGGCCAGACCGAACAGCGCGGCGGTCAGCAGCGGGAAGGCCAGCAGCACCAGGACGCTGGTGACGGCGATGTTCCAGGTGAAGATCGGCATCCGGAACATGGTCATACCGGGAGCGCGCAGGCAGACCACGGTGGTCAGCATGTTCACGCCACCGAGGATGGTGCCCAGACCGGACACCGCCAGGCCCAGGATCCACAGGTCGGTGCCGACGCCGGGCGAATGCAGGATGTCGGTGAGCGGCACGTACGCCGTCCAGCCGAAGTCCGCGGCGCCACCCGGGGTGATGAAGCCAGCGGTCGCCATGCTGGCGCCGAACGCGTACAGCCAGTAGCTGAAGGCGTTCAGGCGCGGGAAGGCGACGTCGGGAGCGCCGATCTGCAGCGGGAGGATGATGTTGGCGAAGCCGAACACGATCGCGGTCGCGTAGAACAGCAGCATGATCGTGCCGTGCATGGTGAACAGCTGGTTGAACTGCTCGGTCGAGAGGAACTGCAGACCGGGCCGCGCCAGCTCACCGCGCATCAGCAGGGCCATCAGGCCACCGATGAGGAAGAAGCCCATCGACGTCGTCAGGTACATGACACCCAGGACCTTGGGGTCCGTGGTGGTGACCATCTTGTAGATGAACGAGCCCTTCGGCCCGGTCCGAGCCGGATAAGGCCGAGTCGCTTCCAACTGAGGGACTGGCTGGGGCTCTACGGCAGTCACTGATCCTCCTGAAAGGTGCCTTTAAGTCGCTCCGCAGGCTCCGCTGATCGCATCCATCCCTATGTCGGGACAGACGACAGTTCGCTTGCGCTCTTCGAATCGTAAACCCGCGCCCCCCGAGCCGACCGAACGGGTCCTACTCTCTGTCGTATTTGTTCGGCCGCACCCGCGGTGCGGCGTGTTCGCGGTCCCTTTATGGCTCGCCGATGAGTTCTGCGGGTGGGGGGCGTCTGTAACGGTGACACCGATACACCTCAGGCCAGGAGACCAGCGATGACGAAACCGAACGGTACGAAGCCCGGCGATCCCTGCTGGGTCGAGCTGTACACCTCCGACGTCGATCGGAGCATCGAGTTCTACCGCGACCTGTTCGGCTGGACCGCCGAGAGCGCGGGCGAGGAGTTCGGCGGGTACGTCACCTTCCGAAAAGACGGGCGCGCGGTGGCGGGCGCGATGGCCAGGATGCCCGGCGACACCGACAGCCCGGAGCAGTGGACGGTGTATCTGGCCAGCTCCGGCGCCCAGGCCACCGCGGACGCGGCGACGGCGGCCGGCGCGTCGCTGATCGTGCCGCCGATGGCGGTCGGCGAGCTGGGCACGATGGCCGTGCTCGGCGACGTCGGGGGCGCGGGCGTCGGCATCTGGGAGGCCGGGACGTTCCCCGGGTTCGAGACCATCGGCCTGGTCTCCGGTGGGCAGTGGCGCGACCACGAGGGCGCGCCGTCCTGGTTCGAGCTGCACACCCGCGCCTACGACGCCTCACTGGCGTTCTACCGGGATGTGTTCGGTTGGTCGGACGTCTTCACCATCTCCGACGCCCCGGAGTTCCGCTACTCCACCATCCACGCCGAGAGCCCGATGCTCGGCGGCGTCATGGACGCCTCGGCGTTCCTGCCCGAAGGCGCCCCTGCCGCGTGGACCGTCTACTTCGGCGCCGACGACGTGGACAAGACCGTCGAACGACTCGTCGAACTCGGCGGCTCGGTGCTCTCCCCACCCGAGGACACCCCTTACGGCCGCATGTCCGCCGTCACCGACGCCACCGGCGCGCGCTTCAGCATCGGCGGCGACCGAGCTCGATAGCGGCGGCCCGTCCGCGAATTCCGGCCGGTGCAGTCCTCGCACTGGGACGGTCGATTCGTCGCGCGACCCGGCGAACTGTTCGTCCGGCCCGAGCCCGGCACACGGACGCTTGCCGCCGCGACCTCACCCAGGGAACGACCTGCGCCGACATGTACCCTCACTCGCATGCCGGTGAGCGACGTGATACATGGACGCACCCGAATTCGCGCAGTCCGCAATCGAAACGGCGCGACCGGTCGCCGGTTCCGGGCCGTCGTGGCCGGGTGCGCCGCGCTGATCGTCGCCGGTTGCGGCGGCACCACCGACGATTCCGCCTCCATCGTGCGCACCACCACCAATATCGCCGGCGCGGGCGTCGTCGGGCTGGAGCGGGACACCACCCGCGCGTGCGCACTGCCGAGCGCCCCGGATCCGGCAAGCGGGGCGACCCGCAGCGTCACGCACGCGGCGGGCGTCTCCGAAGTGCCCGCCGACCCGCAGCGCATCGTCGTGCTCAGCACCTCCGCGCTGGACGCGGTCTGCGCACTCGGCCTGTGGGAGCGCGTCGTGGGTGCGGTGACCATCGACGGACCGAGCCCGCAACCGGCCTACCTCGGTACCGGCGTGTTGAAGATCCCCGCTGTCGGCACCGCCGCACAGCCCGACCCGGCCCGGATCGCGGACTTGCGCCCCGATCTGATCCTGGGCGAGATCCCCACCGGCGCGGCGAGTTTCAGCGCGCTGCAGGCCATCGCCCCGGCCGTGCTGGTCGGCTCGACCAACAGCTGGCAGGCCGAATTCGCCGCGTACGCAGCGGGTTTGGGGCGCAGCGAAGCGGCGGAGACCGCACTGCGGGACTACCGCACCGAAGCGAAGGAAACCGGTACCGCGCTGTCGGCCGCCCAGACCCAGGCTTCGGTCATCCGGTTCACCGCCGACACCGACCGGGTGCAGGGCGGTGACAGCTTCGCGGGCCAGGTGCTCGGCGACGTGGGCGTGCAGCGCCCCGAAGCCCAGCGCGGCACGTCGTTCGACGTGCGCGAGGACGAGTTCGCCACGAAGGTGGAGGGCGACGTGATCTACGTGGTCCTCGCGGGCGCGGAGGGCAAGAAGCACGGCGAAGCGGTGCTGCGCTCCGACGAGTGGAAAGAACTCGGCGCCGCCACCGACCGCCGGGTGTTCGCCGTGGAGGACAGCGTCTGGCACGGCGACGGCCTCACCGCCGCCCGCGCCCTGCTCACCGATCTGCGCAACACGCTCAACGGCTACGTGACCGACTGACCGCCACCCCCTTGGGTGAGGTTTCCCCCACCCTTGGAGTGCCCGGACCAGCGCTGGGGTTGCTGTCGCAAGCGCGTCCCGAAGACGAGATTAAGAGGTACGCCAAACACCTCTTAATCGACACTCGAGGACACGACATGCACACGCTGACCGATTCGCTCGCCGACAACCTCTATGTCCTGCCGCTGGCCCAGCCCGTCGCCGAGGTCGATCCGCAGGCGGTCGTGGTCTCCACCGCCGATTGCGACCTCACCTACGCCGAACTCGATCGCTGGTCCAACCGCCTCGCCCGGCTGCTGCTCGGCATCGGCGCCGGCCCCGGCAGCCGTATCGCGGTGGCGATCGACCAGCCGATCGAGTCCGTCGTGACCGAGCGGGCCGCCACCAAGATCGGCGCCGTCACCGTCGCGGTCACCGAGGACGGCTCCTACGCGCTCGGCACCCGGGTGGGCATCACCACCAAGGACCAGCAGCCCGAGCACGACGGCGAGATCACCTGGCTGGTGCTGGACGAGCGCTCCACCCTACAGCGCTACCTGACCAGCTCCGCCGCCCCGCTGCGCGCCGCCGACCTGGATCTGCTCCAGGCAGCCGCCTGACCGGGCAAACCCCTCCCCCCGCGACCCGAACAGCAATGTTCGGGTCGCGCAGTGTGCGCAATACCCCCGCAGCGCCGCCCGCGCCGGTTCAGAATTGACTTGCCGCGAGCTGTGCGGCGGCAGGTACTACCGCTACCGCGGTGGCTACGGGCGGTCCTCGCCGGGTAGCCCGATCCGCGGTCAGAACGTAGGACACGTCATGCAACAGCCTTCCCTTTCGGCGAAAGATACGGACACGGTTCTTCCCGACGGGGCCTTCGCCCTGTCGGCGGCACAGCGCGGCATCTGGTTCGCCCAGCACGTCGCCGGTGACACTCCGATCTCCATCGCCCAGTACGTCGAATTGAACGGACCGATCGACCTGGATCTGCTCGCGCATGCGGCGCGGCAGGCCGGGCGCGAGTTCGGCACCGGCTACCTCCGCCTGATCGAGGTGGAGGGACATCCGTTCCAATTCGTCGACACCACCCTCGACGACAGCCTGGAAACGCTCGACTTCCGCTCCGAACCCGACCCGGAGACGGCCGCGCACGCGTGGATGCGCGCGGAGTACGAGACCCCGCTGGAACTGACCCGCGACCGGCTGGTGCGCATGACCATGCTGCGAGTCGGGGCCGACCGCTGGTTCTGGTACTCGCGAATCCACCACATCGTGCTCGACGGCATGGGCGCACTGACCATGGTGCAGCGCACGGGCGAGCTGTACAACGCCGCCGTCGAGGGCCGCGAGGCGCCGCCCGCGAAGGCCGAGGATCTGCGCAAGATCGTCGAGGCGGATCTGGCCTACCGCAGTTCGGACCGGTTCAGCGCCGATCGGGAGCACTGGCTCGCCCACCTGGACGGCATGGCCGACCCGGTGAACCTGGCCGGTCGCACCGCGGGCGTGAACGGGCACCCGAGCCGGGTCGCGGGCGCGCTTCCCGCGGACACCGCTGAACTGCTGGACTCCGTCGCCGATCAGGTGTCCTCCGGTGTCGCGCCGACCTTGGTCGCCGCCTTCGGCGCGTATCTGTCCGCGATGACCGGCGCACCGGAAGTCGTGCTGAGCCTCCCGGTGTCCGCGCGCACCACCGCGACGCTGCGGCGTTCCGGCGGCATGATCGCCAACGTGGTCCCGCTGCGCCTGCGGCTGACACCCGCCACGACGGTCGGGGACGTGATCCGCGCGGCCCAGGGCGAGCTGACGGGGGCGCTGCGCCGGCAGCGCTACCGGCAGGAGGACATCTTCCGCGACCTCGGCTGGCCGATGGACGAGGCCGGGTCGTTCGGTCCCTCGGTGAACCTCATGATGGTCGACACCAGGATCCAGCTCGGCCCGGTCACCGGGCGGCTGCACGTGCTGACCTCCGGGTTGATCGATGACCTGTTCGTCAACCTGTACCCGGGCGTCGGCGGCGAGAGCACGCACATCGACTTCCAGGCCAACGGCAATCTCTACTCCGACGCCGAGCTGACCGCGCAGCACCGCCGATTCCTGTCGTTCCTGCACCGCTTCCTCGCCGCCGGACCGGACGCACCGCTGGCGACCGTCCCGGTGCTGTCGGACGACGAGCGCGCCGACTTCGCTCCCGGGCGCGGCCCCGCGGGCGTCCCGGCGCGGACGCTGCCCGACATCCTCGCCGGGGGCGCGGCCCGCGATCCGCTGGCCACCGCGCTCGTGGAAGGCGAGACCGCGCTGACCTACCGCCAGGTGGACGACTACACCAACCGGCTGGCCCGGGCGCTGATCGCCGCGGGCGCCGGGCCCGAACGCACCGTGGCGATCTCGATCCCGCGGTCGGTCCAGTCGGTGCTGGCGACGATCGCGGTGGCCAAGACCGGCGCGGCTTTCGTGCCGATCGATCCGACCTATCCGGCCGACCGCATCGAGCACATGGTCGGCGACAGCGGGGTCGTCGCGGGGATCACGCTGGCATCCGCGCGAAAGTCGTTGCCGGACCGGATGTCCTGGCTGATCCTCGACGACGAGGAGACCGAGCGGGCGGTGGCCGATCAGGACGCCACGCCGCTGACCGACACCGAGCGGACCGCCGCGGTGCACCCCGACCAGGTCGCGTACATCATCTACACCTCCGGCTCCACCGGGCTGCCCAAAGGCGTGCTCGTCTCGCACCGCGGGCTGGCCAACCTGGTGGCCAGTTCCGGCGCCGGATTCGGTATCGACGCGAATTCCGTTGTCGCTCATGCCGTCTCGCCCAGTTTCGACATCTCCGTAGAGGAGATCCTTGTCACGCTCGCGGCGGGCGCGACGCTGGCCGTGGTGCCGCCGTCGGCGTACGCGGGCGAGGAACTGGCCCACGTGCTGCGCACGCACCGCGTCACACACCTCAACGTCACCCCGGCCGTCGTGGGATCGCTGGATCCGGCGACCCTGCCCGAGCTGCGCACCGTGATCGTCGGCGGCGACGCCTGCCCGCCGGAGCTGGTCGCGAAATGGTCCGGCCGGACATTGCTGAACGGCTACGGCCCCACCGAGACCACCGTCACCGTCACCCTCAGCGCCCCGCTGGCGCCCGAGGGCCCGGTCACCATCGGCGGTCCGGCCCGCGACGTGTCGGCCGTGGTCCTCGACCCGTGGCTGCGGCCGCTGCCGCCGGGTACCACCGGTGAGCTCTACCTCGCCGGTCCCGGTGTGGCCCGCGGCTATCACCGGCGCAACGGGCTCACCGCGGACCGATTCGTCGCCAACCCCTACGCGACCGGCGAACGCATGTACCGCACCGGCGACCTGGTGCGCTGGGTCGAGCAGGACGGACGCGTCGAACTGGAGTACCAGGGCCGCAGCGACTTCCAGGTGAAGGTGCGCGGCTTCCGCATCGAGCTCGGCGAGATCGACGCCGCCCTTCAGCGGCATCCCGACGTCGACTTCGCGCTCACCCTCGGCGCCGAAACCGGTTCGGGCGCCACCGCACTCGTGTCCTATGTACTGCCGAAACCGGGAGCGGAAATCCATCCGGAGGCGCTGAAAGCCGCCGCCGGGGAATCGCTTCCGGCCTACATGGTGCCCGCGGTGATCATGGTGCTCGACAGCCTCCCGCTCACCCCGCTGGGCAAAGTGGATCGCAAGGCGCTGCCCGCACCGGAATTCGGCGCCCGCACCACCGCGAGCAGGCCGCCGTCCACGCCGCGCGAGGAGACGCTCGCCGCACTGTTCGCGCAGGTGCTCGGCTTGGACGAGGTGGGCGTCGACGAAAGCTTCTTCGCACTCGGCGGCGACAGCATCGTCTCGATCCAGCTGGTGTCCCGGGCGAAGGCGGCCGGAATCGGGTTCAGCGCGCGAGATGTCTTCGAGCGCAAGACCGTCGCGGCGCTGGCCGCGGTGGCCACCGATGTACCGGTCGCGGTGGTGCACGAGCTGCCCGGCGGCGGGGTCGGCGAGGTGGAGCTCACGCCGATCGTGCACGCGATGCTCGAGCCGGGTGACACCTGGCGGCGGTTCGCCCAGGCCGTACTGATCGAGCTGTCCCCCGACCTCGAGCGCGCGAGTCTGGTCACCGCGCTGCAGGCGCTGCTGGACCGGCACGACGTGCTGCGCTCGACACTGCGCCGCGCCGGCGACGGCTGGAGCTGGATGGTCGCCGAACCCGGCACGGTGGACGCGGGCGCCGCGCTGGAGGTCGTGACCGCGGACGGCGATCTCGACGCGACCTGCGAGCGCGAATTGCAGCGCGCCGCCGACCTGCTCGAGCCGGAGGCGGGCGTGATCGCGCGCTTCGTGTGGATCGAGCGCGCCGACGCCGCTCCGCTGCTGTGGCTGGTGCTGCACCATCTGGTCACCGACGGCATTTCCTGGCGCATCCTGCTGCCGGATCTGGCCACCGCCGCGCTGGGCGCCCCGCTCGCGCCGGTCGGCACCTCGTTCCGGCGCTGGGCCTACGGACAGCGTGAGCACGCGGCCACGCGCACCGCGGAATTGCCGCTGTGGCAACGCATCCTGGCCACACCCGATCCCGCGCTCGGCTCGGCGCCGATGGACCCCGCGCGCGATGTGGTGGCCACCATGGCGCAGCGGACGACCGTCGTCGCGCCCGGCATCGCGCAGACCGTGCTCACCACCGCGCCGGATCGCTTCCACTGCGGCGCCGACGACGTGCTGCTGGCCGCGCTCGCGCTGGCGGTGGCCCGGTGGCGCGGACGCACCTCGACGCTGTTCACCCTGGAGGGCCACGGCCGCGCGGAGAGCGTCCTGCCCGGCGCCGACGTGGCGCGCACGGTGGGCTGGTTCACCAGCGTCTATCCCGTCGCGGTCGACCTGACCGGCATCGATGTGGCGGACGCGTTCGCGGGTGGCGCCGCGGCGGGCGCCGCGATCAAGGCGACCAAGGAACAGTTGCGCGCCCTGCCGGACAAGGGCATCGGGTTCGGGATGCTGCGCTACCTGGTCCCGAGCACCGCGGCGGCGCTCGCGGACGCACCTACCCCGCAGATCAGCTTCAACTACCTCGGCCGCGCGTCCACCGGCGGCGAAGCGGAGCCTTGGCTGCCGCGCCGGTTCGCCGCGACCCAGGACGACCGCGCGCCGCTGGCCGCCACGGTCGACATCAACGCCGTGCTCACCGACACCGGCCTCGAGGTGACCTGGGCCTACGCCGGACGGCTGTTCGACGACGCCGATGTCGCCGAACTCGCCACGCTGTGGGAGCAGGCGCTCGGCGCGCTGGCCGAGCACGCCGGATCCGCGAGCGCGGGTGGACGAACACCGTCGGACTTCGACCTGGTCACCGTCACTCAGGCGCAGATCGACGCCTGGGAGCGCGACTACCCGAACCTCGCCGATGTGTGGCCGCTCTCGCCTCTGCAGTACGGCCTGCTGTTCCACGCGCTCTACGACTCCGACACCGCCGACGGTTACACGGTGCAGTCCCTGCTCACCCTGGCAGGCACCGTCGACGCGGCCCGGTTGCGCCGCGCCGCACAGGCTTTGGTGACCCGTCACGAGAACCTGCGCGTCGCCTTCGTCGAGACCGAGGACGGTCCGCGCCAGCTCGTGCTGGCCGACGCCGAGATCGACTGGCGGGAGGCCGATCTCACCGGCATCGCCGACGAGGACGAGCGGGCCAGGGAACTCGACCGGCTGATCGCGCTGGACGCGCGCACCCGGTTCGAGCTCACTCGTCCGCCGCTGCTGCGCTGCACGCTCATCCGGATCGACACCGACACCTACCGTTTCGTGCTCACCAACCACCACCTGGTGCTGGACGGCTGGTCTACGCCGCTGCTCGTGCGCGAACTGCTCACCCTCTACGTCACCGACGGTGACGCCACGGCCCTGCCGACCGCGCACTCCTATCGCGAGTTCCTGACCTGGCTGGCGACCAGGGACGACGCGGAATCCCTCGGGGCGTGGACCGAATCGCTGGCGGGTGTCGACACGCCGACGCGGGCCGTGCCGACCCTCGCGGGGATCGAATCGACCGAAACCGGGATGATCTCCGCCGACCTTTCCCGCGCCGCCGTGGCCCAGCTGGAGACCGCGGGCCGGGAAGCGGGCGCCACGGTGAACACCTTGGTGCAGGCGGCTTGGGCGATGCTGCTCGCGATGCTCACCGGGCGCACCGACGTGGTCTTCGGCGGCACCGTCTCGGGACGGCCGCCGGAGCTGGCCGGGGTCGAGGAGATGGTCGGCCTGTTCATCAACACGCTGCCGGTGCGGGTGCGGCTCGATCCGGCGGAGAAGGTGTCCGACCTGCTCGCGCGCCTGCAGTCCGAGCAGGCCCGGCTGATGGACCATCAGCATGTCGGGCTGGCCGCCATCCACCAGACGGTCGGCCTCGCCGAACTGTTCGACACGCTGACCGTGTTCGAGTCCTACCCCATCGATCGCGAAGCGCTGTCGCAGGCGCTGGACATCGCGGGCATGCGGGTGCTCGACGTGGAAGGCACCGACGCGACGCCGTATCCGCTGAATCTGATGGTGATCCCGCTGCGCGGCGACGACGGCAGCGACACTTTGCGGATCACGCTGAAGTACATGGCCGATCAGCTTCCGGCCGAGGCCGCGCGGCCGCTGCTGGACCGCTTCGTCCGGTTGCTCGCCCAGCTGGCGGACAACCCGCACGCGCTGGTCTCCCAGTTGCAGTACTGCGACGACGCCGAGCGTGCCGCGCTGGTGCCGGTGCGCGGTCCGGAGTCGGTGCCGCAGTCCACACTGCCCGAGCTGCTCACCGCGGGCGCGCGGATCGATCCGGACGCGATCGCGATCACCGCCGGTGAGCTCACCATGTCCTACGGCGAACTCGACGCCTGGTCCAACCGCTACGCCCGGGTGCTGCTGCGCCGCGGAGTCGGGCGCGAAGTGTTCGTCGTGCTGGCGCTCACCCGCTCGCTGGAATCGGTGATCGCCGTGTGGGCGCTGGCCAAGACCGGCGCGGCATTCGCGCCACTGGACCCGAACTACCCGGTGGAACGCATCGAGCACATGCTCAGCGACTCCAAGGCTCCGATCGGCGTGACCGTCACCGCCACCGGCGAGACGCTGCCCGGCACGATCGACTGGCTGCTGCTCGACGACCTCAACACCATCCGGCGGGTGATGACCGTCTCCGAGGCGCCGATCACCGACGAAGAACGCGGCGGGCCGATCGACCTCGACCAGACGGCGTACCTGATCTACACCTCCGGCTCCACCGGAAAGCCCAAGGCCGTGCTGCTCAGCCACCGCGGTATCGCCAACCTCGTTGCCGCGCAGCGGGAGACGCTTGGCTTGAACCCCACCGCCAGCGCGCTGCAGGTGGCCTCGCCGAGCTTCGACGCCTCGGTGTTCGAGCTGCTCATCGCGCACGGCGCGGGCGGCAGGCTGGTGGTGTCGCCGCCGGACGTCTACGGCGGGGCGGAACTGGAGAACCTGCTGCGCACTCAGCGCGTCACCCACGCGGTGATCACGCCGTCGGCGCTGGCCACCATGGAACCCGCCGGCCTGGAACACCTGCGCGTGCTGGCGGTCGCGGGCGAGGCGGCGACGCCGGAGCTGATCGAGCGGTGGTCACCGGGCAGGCGCATGGTGAACCTTTACGGCCCCACCGAGTTCAGCATCTGGGCGACGGGGCCGGGCGAACTCGTCGCGGGCGAGCCGATCACGATCGGCGGCCCCATCCGCGGCGCGGCGACCATGGTGCTGGACGCCTGGCTGCGCCCGGTGCCGGTGGGGGTGCCCGGCGAGCTGTACCTGGCGGGCCCCGCGCTCGCCCGCGGCTACTTCAACCGGTTCGAGATGACCGCGAGCAGGTTCGTCGCCGACCCCTTCGGCGCACCGGGCGAGCGGATGTACCGCACCGGCGACATGGTGCGCTGGGTCGACAACGACGGCGGCTACGAGCTGGAGTATCTGGGCCGCAGTGACTTCCAGGTCAAGATCCGCGGTTTGCGCATCGAGCTCGGCGAGATCGACGCGGTGCTCTCCCGCGACGACGAGGTCGAGTACGCGGTGACCATCGGGCGCACCGGCCCGGCCGGGACGACCGTGCTGGTCTCCTACGTGCTGCCCGCCGAGGGCGTGCTCCTGGACGTCGAGCGGCTGCGCGCGCAGGTGGCCGCCGAGCTGCCCGGCTACATGGTGCCGGGCTACCTCGTCGTGCTCGAATCGATCCCGCTCACCCCGGTGGGCAAGCTCGATCGCAAAGCCCTTCCGGTGCCGGACTTCTCGGAGAGCCGGCGGCCCTACCTGGCGCCGCGCACGCCGGTCGAGGAGGCGGTGGCCGCGGTGTTCGGCGAGGTGCTCGACCGCGAGCGCGTCGGCGTCGACCTGTCGTTCTTCGAACTCGGCGGCAACTCGCTGAGCGCGACCAAGGTGGTGGCGCGGGTGAACGCGGCACTCGGATCGCGGATCGCGCTGCGCGACCTGTTCGACGCGCCGACCGTGGCCCAGCTGTCGGCCCGGGTGGTCCCCGCCACCGGCTCGGCGCCGGGCCGGTTCGTCCTCGCGCCGCGGATCCGGCCGGATCGCGTTCCGCTGTCCCCCGCGCAGCAGCGCATGTGGGTGCTCAACCGGATGGATCCGGCCTCGCCCGCCTACAACATCGCGGTGGCGCTGCGGCTGACCGGCGATCTGGACGTCGAGGCGATGCGCGGTGCTCTCGCCGACGTGGTCGAGCGGCACGAGAGCCTGCGCACGCTCTACCCGACGGACGCGGAGGGCCCGCGCCAGGTGGTGGTCGGCGCCGACGTGGCCGTGCCCCCGATGCCGGTGACCGCCACCGAGGACGGCCCCGCACTGCGCGAGCGGATCACCGAGCTGGCGGGCACCGGATTCGACCTCGCCACCCAACCGCCGCTGCGGGTGGGATTGTTCCGGCTGCACGGCGGTCCGGAGCCTTCCGCGGGCGCCGGGCCGGTGTCGTCCGGGGCTTCCACCGGCGACGCGCCGGTCTCCTCCGGCCCCGTCGCCGGGAGCGCACCGGTGGCATCGGGCTATGCCGCGAGCCCCGGCGAGTTCTCGGCCGCCACGCCGCCGGTGCACGTCGTCGTGCTGGTGGTGCACCACATCAGCGCGGACGGGGCGTCGATGGCGCCGCTGGCCGCCGATCTGGTCGCCGCCTACTCCGAGCGGGCCGGTGGCGGGCACGCCATCCGCGTCCCGTTGCCGGTGCAGTACGCCGACTTCGCGCTCTGGCATCGCGAGGTGCTCGGCGACGAGGTCGACCCGGAATCGCTGGCGGCGCGCCAGATCGGCTTCTGGCGCGAGACCCTGACGGGCGCGCCCGACGTGCTGGAACTGCCCACCGACCGGCCGCGCCCTGCGGTGCAGACCATGCACAGCGCCGACTTCGGCTTCACCGTCGACGGCGAGACGCACCGGGCGCTGGTGGACTTCGCCGCCGTGCACAGCGTCAGCCCGTTCATGGTCGTGCACGCCGCGCTCGCGGCACTGCTCGCGCGCCTCGGCAGCACCGACGACGTGCTGATCGGCACCCCGGTGGCCGGCCGTGGCGAGGAGGCGCTCGACCAGCTCGTCGGCATGTTCGTCAACACCCTGGCGCTGCGCACCCCGGTCGATCCCGGAGCGGGCTTCGCCGCGTTCCTGGACACCGTCCGATCGGCGGACCTGGACGCCTTCGCCAACGCGGACGTGCCGTTCGAGCGGTTGGTCCAGGTGCTGGATCCGGCTCGCTCGACCGCGCACCACCCGCTGTTCCAGGTCTCGCTGTCGCTGCAGAACTTCGTCGAACCGGTGCTGGAGCTGCCCGGCCTGCGGTTCGAGGTGGAGGATTTCGATCGCAACGCCTCCCAGTTCGACCTGACCCTGGATCTGCGCGAGCGCTTCACCGACAGCGGTCCGGCGGGCATCGACGCCGTGCTGACGTACGCGACGGATCTGTTCGACGAGGCGACGATGGCCGCGTTCGCCGGCCGCTGGCGGCGCGTGCTCGCCGCGGTGCTGGCCCGGCCCGACGTGCGCATCGCCGACATCGACATCCTCGACGACGCCGAACGCGCCACCCTGGTGCCGGTGCGCGGTCCCGAATCCGCCGGAACGTCGACGCTCGCGCGACTGCTGACCGAGACCGCTCAGCGTCATCCGGATCGGCCCGCCCTGGTGGTCGGCGGATACATCACCACCTATCGGGAGATCGACGCGCACTCCAACCGTCTGGCGCGGGTGATGCGCGAGCAGGGTGCGGGCCCGGAAACCGTGGTGGCCCTGGGACTTCCACGCTCGGCCGAACTGCTCACCGGCATGTGGGCCGCCGCCAAGGCCGGTGCGGCGTTCCTGCCGGTCGACCCGAAGCACCCGGTCGACCGCATCGACCACATGCTCACCGACTCCGGCGCGACGCTGGGCCTCACCCTCGCCGCGTACCGGCCGATGCTGCCCGACAGCACGAATTGGCTGGTGCTCGATGACCTGGCCCTCGTCGAACGCTGGGGCGCCGCGAGCAGCCGCCCGCTGGACGAGCGGGACCTGCCCGGCCCGATCCGGCTGGACAACGCGGCGTGGATGATCTACACCTCCGGCTCCACCGGGACGCCGAAGGGCGTCACGGTCTCCCACCGCGGCATAGCCGATTTCATTGCTGCGCAACAGAATTCGCTCGAATTGGACGAGCACTCCCGGGTACTGCAAGTGGCGTCGCCGAGTTTCGACGCGTCGCTGTTCGAAGCGCTCATGGCGTTCGGCTCCGGCGGCGCGTCGGTGGTCGCCCCGCCGGATGTGTTCGGCGGCAGCGCACTCGCCGAGCTCATCGCCGCCGAGCAGGTCACACACCTGGTGATCACACCGTCCGCACTGGCCACCGTCGATCCCGCGGAACTGGCCGGCGTGCGGGTACTCGCGTCGGTCGGTGAAGCGGTCGGCGCCGAGCTGGTCGAACGCTGGGCCACCGGACGGACCATGGTCAACCTGTACGGACCCACCGAATTCACTATCTGGGCAACAGGTTCCGCGCCGATGGAGCTCGGCCTGCCCGTTTCCATCGGCACACCGGTGCACGGCGCGGCCGCCCTGGTACTCGACGACCGGCTGCGCCCGGTCCCGGTGGGCGTCGCGGGCGAGCTGTACCTCGCCGGACCCGCGCTGGCTCGCGGCTACCACGCGCGGCCCAGCCTCACCGCGGCCCGCTTCCACGCGAACCCGTTCGGCGCGGCGGGCGAACGGATGTACCGAACCGGCGACCTGGTGCGCTGGATCCGCGGCGAGGCGGGACTGGAACTGGAGTATCTGGGCCGCACCGACTTCCAGGTCAAGGTGCGCGGCCAGCGCATCGAGCTCGGCGAGATCGATGCCGTGCTCGGCCGCGCGGAGGGCGTGGATTTCGCGGTGACGCTCGGTGTGCCCGGCCCCACCGGGGCGACCGCGCTGGCCGCGTACCTGGTCCACGCGCCCGGTGTGGAACTCGACGTGGCGAAGGTACGCGCGTTCGCCGCCGACATCCTGCCCGGCTACATGGTGCCCGCGGCGTTCGTCGTGCTGGACGAGATCCCGCGCAACGCGGTCGGCAAGCTGGACCGCAAGGCGCTGCCCGAACCGGAATTCACCGCCGACCGCACCGTGTACCGCGCACCGTCCACGCCGACCGAACAGCAGATGGCCGGGATCTTCGGTGAACTGCTCGGCGTCGAGCAGGTCGGCGCCGACGACTCGTTCTTCTCCCTCGGGGGCGACAGCATCCTGGCCATCCAGCTGGTGTCGCGGGCCAAGCAGCAGGGCATCAGCTGCACTCCGTTGCAGGTGTTCGAGCACCGCACGGTGGCGGCGCTGGCCGCGGCGGTCGACGCCGCGGGCACGGCGGTGACGCTGGACGAACTGCCCGGCGGCGGCGTAGGCGAGTTGCCGGTGCCGCCGATCGTGCACTACATGCTCCAGCGCGGCGGGAACTACAACCGCTTCGCGCAGTCCGCGGTGTTGGAGCTGCCGGTGGGTATCGAGCGCTCGCAGATCGTCGCGGTGCTCACGGCCGCGATGGATCGGCACGACATCCTGCGCGCCCGGCTGGTCGCCGACGCCGAGGATGGGCCGCGCATCGTGGTCGGCGCGCCCGGCTCGGTCGACGTGGACGCGCTCGTGCACCGCATCGAGTTCGACGCGATCGAGCGGATCGAGCTGCACGAGTTCGCCATGACCGAACTGGACGCCGCGGCGAACCGGCTCGATCCGGCGAACGGCACCGTGCTGCAGTTCATCTGGCTGGACCCGGTGGGCGCCGCGGGCGCCCGCACCGGCGCGGGACGGCTGATCGTACTGGCGCACCACCTTGTCATCGACGGTGTGTCGTGGCGCATCCTGGTGCCGGACCTGGTGGCCGCCTGGGCTCAGGTGTCGGTCGGCAGTACCCCGGTGCTCGCGGAGACCGGGACCTCGATGCGGCGGTGGGCACACGCGTTGGCCGACGAGGCGCACTCGGAACATCGGATCGCCGAACTGGCGTACTGGCGTGACGTGCTCGCCGGACCCGATCCGTTGATCGGCGGCCGGGAGTTGGATCCCGCCCTCGACCGGACCGGCACGCTGCGCATGGTCGAGCGGGAGATGTCGGCGGAGGTCACCGCCGCGCTGCTCACCACCCTGCCCGGCTTGTTCCAGGGCAGCGTCAACGACGCACTGCTGGCCACCTTGGCGCTGGCGCTGGTGCGCTGGCGCGACAGCGACCCGTCGGCGCTGCTGCGCCTGGAAGGTCACGGCCGCCAAGAGGAAGTGGTGCCCGGCGCCGACCTGTCGCGCACCATCGGCTGGTTCACCAGCATGTACCCGGTACGCCTCGACCTGGCGGGGATCGATATCGATGACGCGCTCGCCGGCGGACCCGCGTTGGGCGCTGCGATCCGCGCCGTCAAGCATCAGTTGCTCGCGGTGCCGGACAAAGGCATCGGCTTCGGCTTGCTGCGCTACCTCAACGCCGAGACCGCGCGGCAGTTCCCGCAACGGCTGCCGGGACGGGTCGGCTTCAACTACCTCGGCCGGTACTCCACCGGCGACATCCCGGCCGGGCTGGAGGGCCTGGGGTGGCTGCCGACCGACGATCTGGGCGACGTGCACGTCACCGAAGATCCCGACGTGCCTTTGCAGGCGGCGATCGACGTGAACGCCGTGGTGATCGGCGACCGGTTGCGGGCGAGCTTCGGCTTCCCGTCCACCCTGCTCAGCCAGGAGGAGGTCGCCGAGCTGGCCGATCTGTGGATCGAGACGCTGGGCGCGGCAGCCCGTTTCGCACAGACCCCGGCCGCGCGGACCGCCGCCGAGGAAGAAGCGGCCGCCACGGCAACACCTGCCGTTCCGGCAGCCGGCGGGCTCGGGCTGGACGTGGTGCTGCCGATCCGGCTCGGCGGCGAGGAACCCGCGCTGTTCTGCGTCCACCCGTCGTCCGGAATGTCGTGGACCTACCTGGGATTCGCGGACGCGCTGGCGCCCGGCCGGCCGATCTACGGCCTGCAAGCGCCCGACCTCAGCGGACACGAACCGCCCGCGCGCTCGATCGAGGAGTTCGCCGACCGCTACGTGCGGGAGATCCGGGCGCTGCAACCCGAAGGGCCGTACCACCTGCTCGGCTGGTCGTTCGGCGGCCTGATCGCCCACGCGGCGGCGGCGCAGCTGAAGGCCGAGGGCGCCGAGGTGGGCGTGGTCGCGCTGCTGGACGCCGATACCTCCGACATCGACGGCCACAGCATCGAACGGCTCACCGCCGGGTCGTTCGTCAACTCGTTCGGCGCGGTGTTCGGCATCCACGACGTCCCCGCGGACGCGACCGCGCAGCAGGCGGCGGACCTGATCCGCGAACGGCTCGGCGGCGTCTCGCTGATCGACGCCGCCACGCTGGAGCGGATGGCCGGGTCGTACAACGCCGCCGCGCGAACCAGAACCGGTTACCGGCGCCCCGTGTTCGACGGCGACATCGTGTATTTCAGCGCGACCGTCGACACCTCCGACATCTTCGGTCCCGACGGCTGGCGGCCGTACGTGACCGGCGAGATCATCAACCACGACATCGACGTGACCCACGACGAAATGACGGCGCCGCAGGCGCTGCCGATCATCGCGCGCGCGCTCGATGCACATCTTGGAGGCCGAGGATGAGTTCCGACCAAGGAGTCGTCGTCGAGGGAATCGAGAAATCCTTCGGCGCGGTCAAGGCACTACGCGGAGTCGATTTCACGGCCGAGCCGGGCGAGGTGCTCGGCATCCTCGGACCGAACGGCGCGGGCAAGACCACCACGGTGAACGTCCTGTCGACGCTGATCCGGCCGGACCGCGGCCGCGCCTCGGTCGCCGGGTACGACGTGGTTGCCGACCCAGCGGCGGTGCGCCGCAGCATCATGCTGACCGGGCAGTACGCCGCGCTGGACGACATGCTCAGCGGCTACGAGAACCTGGTGATGTTCGGCAGGCTGATGGGCCTGCGCAAACGGGCCGCCCGCGCCCGCGCGGACGAACTGCTGGCCGAGTTCGATCTCGAGCGCGCGGCGGGCCGCCGGGTCGGCACCTATTCCGGTGGTATGCGCAGGCGTATCGACATCGCCTGCGGGCTGGTCGTCCGGCCCGACGTGGTGTTCCTGGACGAGCCGACCACCGGGCTGGATCCGCGCAGCAGGCAGGGGGTGTGGGATCTGGTCTCCGGCTTCAAGAAGGCGGGCATCACCACGCTGCTCACCAGCCAGTACCTGGAGGAGGCCGACGCGCTCAGCGACCGGATCATCGTCATCGACCACGGCGTGGTGATCGCCCAGGGCACCGCCGACGAGCTGAAGTCGCGCACCGGCGGCAGCTATTGCGAGGTCGTGCCGCTGAATCTGAAGGACCTGCCCGCCATCGCCGCGGCACTGGGTCCGCTGCTACCGAGGGAGAGTCGGGCCGCGCTGACCCCCGATTCCGACCGGATCGCCATTCCCGCCCCGGACGGCGCGAAGACCCTGCTCGAGGCGCTGCGCCGGTTGGACAGCGCGGGCGTCGACCTCGTGGACGTGGCGCTGCGCCGCCCGTCACTCGACGACGTCTTCCTTCAGCTCACCGGCCATCTGGCGACGGCGGAGGAGACCGCGCAGCCGGAGGTCGTGTCATGACGACGGCGACCTGGCTCTCCCAGACCCGAGCGGCGCCGCTGCGACCGCAACAGTGGTGGGTGCTGACCACCCGGCTGATCGTGCCGTCGGTACAGACCGGCGAGGTGCTCACCTCGGTGCTGGCGCCCGCGGCGTTCACCGCCAGCTTCTACATCCCGCTGAAGACCATCATGACCATCCTCGGCACCGGATTCAGCAGCTACGCGCAGTTCATGATGCCGCTGGTGATCCTGCAGGCCGCCGCGTTCACGGCTGTCTCGGCGGCCTTCCGTGCCGCCACCGATTCGGTCGCCGGGCTCAACCGGCGCTTCGGCGCGATGCCGATCGGCCCGCTGGTCCCGGTCGCGGCGCGCCTGTCCGGCAGCGTCTTCCGGCTGGCCATCGGCGTGATCACGGCGCTGATCTGCGGTCACCTCATCGGGTTCCGCTTCTACCTCGATGCCGCGCACACGCTCGGCTTCGTGCTGTTCTCGCTGCTCATCGGTCTCGCGCTGATCTGGGGCGGCGACGTGATCGGCACCGTGTCGCGCAACCCGGAGGCGACCGCGCAAGCGCTGGTACTGCCGCCGTTGATCTTCGGGATGCTCTCCTCCGGGATCGCTCCCGCCGACCAGTTCCCGGAGTGGGTGCAGCCGTTCGTGCGCAATCAGCCGGTGTCGCAGTGGGCCGTCGCCCTGCGCGCGTTCGCCGGTGACAGCGGACCGAACGCGGGACAGGTGAGCTGGTCGCTGATGGGTCCGCCACTGGCGTGGGCGCTCGGCATCCTGATCATCTGCGTTCCGCTGTCGATCCGGCTCAGCTCCAGGAGGGCATGATGGTATCGCTGGCGGATCGCCCGGATCAATTGCGCACCAGCTCGGAACTGTCGCTGTCGGCCTTGGTGCTGCACACGCTGATCCAGACCCAGCGACTGCTGCTGCGCTGGGCGCGCAACCCGGTCACACTGCTCGAGACGCTGATCGTCCCGTGTCTGCTGCTGATCATGCTGAACACCGTGATCGGCGGGCAGATCCACAAGTTCACCGGCGAGAGCGCGCTGTACGGCTCGGTGCCCATGGTGGCCTTGGTCGGCGCGCTGTCCGGCGCGGTGGCCGGTGGCGTCCTGCTCGGCCGCGAACGCGACGCGGGGCTGCTCGCCCGCTTCTGGGTACTACCGGTGCACCGCGCCTCCGGTCTGGCGTCGCGGGTGCTCGCGGAGGGCTGCCGCATCTTCGTGTGCACGCTCGCGGTCGTCCTGGTGGGCCTCGTGCTCGGGTTCCGCTTCCACCAGGGCGTCGCGGCGACGATCGTCTTCCTGTTCATCCCGGTGCTCTTCGGCCTCGCCTTCGCCACCATCGTCACCTCGGTCGCCGTCTTCACCGCGAAATCGACTCTGGTGGAGGGCATCACCATCCTCACCTCGCTGATGATGTTCTTCAGTACCGGATTCGTTCCGCTGGTCGCCTTCCCCAAGTGGATCCAACCCGTGGTCCGCAACCAACCCATGTCGGTGGCGGTCGACACCATGCGCGCGCTCGCTTCCGGCGGTCCGCTCACCCGCTCGCTCACCCTCACCGTCGTGTGGTCGCTCGGCGCGATCGTTCTCTTCGCGGTGCCCGCGAGCCTCGGCTACCGCCGCGCCAGCAGGCGCTGACCCGCCCGTCCATCCACAGCGAACTCCCAGCCCGGCCCCAGCCTGTCAGGAGCGCGCGTTCCTAACGTCGCGGGAGATGACGTCGACGAAAGGACAGATAGTGGGCGCACGACGCGGTGAGGTGCACGAGCACGATCTCGGCCTGGCACACGACATAAAGGTGATGGTGTCCCGGCGCCGCGCCCTGTTCTTCCTCGGCGCGACCGCGGGGGCGGCGGCGGTGGCGGCGGGCTGCGCCTCGGGATCGAGCGGCACGGCGTCCACGACGACCGGGACCGCGGCCGCGACCACCACGCAATCCGGCGACACCGCCGCCGCCCCGCAGGAAACCGCGGGACCGTATCCGGGCGACGGGTCCAACGGTCCCAACGTCCTCGTCGAGTCCGGCGTGGTGCGCAGCGACATCACCACCTCGTTCGGCTCGTATTCCGGTGTCGCGCAGGGTGTTCCGATGACCCTCGAACTGACGCTGCGGGACCTGGCGAAAAGCGGCGACGCCGGGACGGGGATGGCGGTGTACGTGTGGCACTGCGATCGGGACGGCAACTACTCGCTCTACAGCGAGGGCGTCACCGAGCAGAACTATCTGCGCGGTGTGCAGGTGGCCGACGCCGACGGCAAGGTGACCTTCACGTCGATCTTCCCGGCCTGCTACGCGGGCCGCTGGCCGCACATCCACTTCGAGGTCTACGACTCGCTGGAGACCGCGGTCGCGGGCCAGAACGCCCGGCTGACCTCGCAGATCGCGCTCCCCGACGACTCCTGTACAGCGGTGTTCGCCCACGACTCCGGTTACGCGCGCAGCGTCACCAACCTCGCCCAGGTGACGCTGGCTTCCGACAACGTCTTCGGCGATGGCTGGGACGCGGAACTGGCCACCGTGACGGGCGCACCGTCCTCCGGCATGCGGGTCTCGCTCACCGTGGGCGTCGCGGAGAAATCACAGAACACCCAATCGGGCAACGGTGCCGGTGGGCGACCGCCCGGCGGCGCGCCCGGTGGCGGTGCCCCCGGCGGTCGGCCGCCGCGGTAGCAGGCGCCCCTGCGCCCGTCCGGTACGGGCCAGGGGCCGGGCCCCTTCGGTAACGGCTACGCGGCAGCGAGCTGCCTGGCCAGCGCCCAGATGACCAGCACGTCGACGGCGATCAGCACCAGCGCCCAGAACGGGCAGATCGACACGAACAGGAAGTTGTCCAGGATGCCGCCGCCGGCACGAGGCCGACCAGAAAGGCCCAGGTCGTGGGACACCCTCGGCCCCACGTAGCCGCTCGCCGGGGCCGATCGGCGCAGATGAGCACCGCGCCCGCCCCGTGTCGAGGGCAGGATCGGCCACCTAGCGGCCGTGACTTCCGGCACGGTCCGCCTCCCCGCGGTCCCGGGAATCGGCGAATCGGTGCGCCCGGCAACGCTTTCGCGGCCCGGCGAAGGCGAGCGTCCGTACCTGTGTGCCGGGTAGTCGGCACCTCGCTCCCGGCTACATGGCAAGCAATTGGCAAACATTCAGCGACCGACTCGGTCATCGGCACCGGTGTGGTCGCCCGGGAACGCGTGCCGCACAATAGGGGGCCGCGCGCGGCGCGTCCCGGCGTTCCGACGCAGGCAGGACGCGTGTCGCGGCGACACAAGGTGTTGTGCTACGCGGACATGTCACCCCCAAGGAGTAGTGTTCCGTGGGGAGACATTCCGTGACGGCAGCGTGCTCGGGAAGGGCGTGGAGGCAGGATGAAACTGATCGATCGGGTATCGGCCATCAACTGGAATCGGGTGCCCGACGAAAAGGACGCCGAGGTCTGGGACCGGCTGACCGGCAACTTCTGGCTGCCGGAAAAGGTGCCGGTCTCCAACGACATTCCGTCGTGGAACACCCTCACCGCTGACGAGAAGCAGCTGACCATGCGGGTCTTCACCGGCCTGACCCTGCTGGACACCATCCAGGGCACGGTCGGCGCGGTGAGCCTGATCCCCGACGCGCTGACCCCGCACGAAGAGGCGGTGCTGACCAACATCGCGTTCATGGAGTCGGTGCACGCCAAGAGCTACAGCTCGATCTTCTCCACGCTGTGCTCCACCCGCGAGATCGATGAGGCCTTCCGCTGGTCGGAGGAGAACCGCAACCTCCAGCGCAAGGCCGAGATCGTGCTGGAGTACTACAACGGCGACGATCCGCTCAAGCGCAAGGTCGCCTCGACGCTGCTGGAGAGCTTCTTGTTCTACTCCGGCTTCTACCTGCCGATGCACTGGTCGTCGCGGGCCAAGCTGACCAACACCGCCGACATGATCCGGTTGATCATCCGGGACGAAGCGGTGCACGGCTACTACATCGGCTACAAGTACCAGAAGGGCCTCGAGCTGGTCTCCCAGGCCGAGCGCGACGAACTCAAGAACTACACCTTCGAGCTGCTGTTCGAGCTCTACGACAACGAGGTCGAGTACACCCAGGACCTCTACGACGAGGTGGGCCTCACCGAGGACGTCAAGAAGTTCCTCCGCTACAACGCCAACAAGGCGCTGATGAACCTCGGCTACGAGGGCCTGTTCCCCAAGGACGAAACCGAGGTGAACCCCGCCATCCTCTCGGCGCTGTCCCCGAACGCCGACGAGAACCACGACTTCTTCTCCGGCTCGGGCTCGAGCTACGTCATCGGCAAGGCGGTCAACACCGAGGACGAAGACTGGGAGTTCTGAGCGGGCGTACATCTGGCCCGGTGCCCGCGATTCGGTCGCGGCGCCGGGCTCCCCGTCGTTTTCGCCCGAGTACCGGCGCGACGGAACTCTCCGCTGCGGCTACGGCTCGAGGTGATCGGTCGCTCGGATCGCATCGTCCGGGCCGGACGGCGGCGCGGCGCTTTCCAGTCGCTGCCGCAGGTTGCGCAGTGCCGACTCGGCGCGCCTTCGCATGACGAAACGGGCCAGCGGCAGCACCGTCCAGCGCGGAAGTGCCCTCGTGTTCCTGCTGAACATGCGCCAGCGCACTTCACAGGCCTGCGGTCCCGCGGCGAGGAACTCGATTTCCATCCGCGGCAACAGCAGTGGCAGCTGGCCTTCGGTGACCAACCGCCGTGGTGCGCCGACTTCGACGACCCTGATGCGGACCTGCCGTCTCCCTCGCAGCGGCACCGCCACGGTCTCGCGGTAGTGCTTGCCGACCGCGGTGAACGGCAGTTCGTCGTCCGCGACGATGCTGATCACACCGGGGAACCACGCGGCGAAGTTCTCCAGGTTCGCCGCATAGGCGAATGCCTTCTCGGGAGAACACGCCACGACGGTGTCGGCTCCGGCAATGGGGAACATTCTGGCCTCCTTCGGAAAGTGGTCGCCGAAGGCTAAGGTGTAGAGCCAGGTCTACAGTCAAGCGGGAAAACCATGCAGATCAGTGAGGTGGAGGCACGGACCGGCGCGAGTCGGCACGCCTTGCGCTATTACGAGCGCCTGGGTCTGCTGGGGGAAGTGCGCCGGACCCGCGGTAACTATCGGGAATACCCCGAGTCGACGGTAAGAGAAGTCACGCTGCTGCGAAGCATGCAGTCATTGGGATTCTCGCTGGACGAAATCCGCCAGGTTTTGGACGGGCTGCGATCCCGTGGCATCGACTGTGTGGACGGCGCCCGGCTTCTGGCGGAGAAACGCGCGCGTGTGGAAGAACAGATCACCGGACTGCGAGAACTCAGCCGGACGCTGACGCGGGAGCAGAAGCGCTTGGAGGACAGCGCTCGCCGCCACGGTAAGTCGCTCGGTCGAGCGGAACGTCTTTCCTGACGATCAGCGCGCCGCGCCGCCACATCCGGTTTCTGGCTCGGACGCGGCGGCGCTGATCGGCGATCGGAGGCCGGGGCCTCAGCCCTTCAGATCCCCAGCACCAACTTGGCCGTCGTGAAGTAGATGATCAGGCCGGTGGCGTCGACCAGCGTGGTGACCATCGGGGCGGAGACGACTGCCGGGTCGATGCGCAGTTTCTTGGCCAGCAGCGGCATGGTGCCGCCGATGGTGGCCGCCCAGCCGCAGATCAGGATCAGGGTGATGCCGACGACCAAGGCGATGCGCGGGCCGACGAACAGCGCGCCGATCGCCAGGCCCACCGAGGCCAGCAGCGAGCCGAGCACCAGGCCGACCCGGCATTCCCGCCAGATCACCTTCAACAGGTCCGACGCCCGGACCTCACCGACCGCCACCGCGCGTACGCAGGCGGTGGCGGCTTGCGCGCCCGCGTTCCCGCCCGCGCCGATCAGCAGTGGGATGAACAGCGCCAAGTGCGCGGCCTGCTGCAAGGTGCCCTCGAAGAAATCAGTCACGCTCACCGTGAGGGTCGCGGCGAACAGCAATAGCAGCAGCCACAAGGCGCGGTAGCGGGCCAGCTGGAACACCCCGGCGGCCATGTAGTGGCCCTCCCACGGCGCGGAACCCGCTTGGAGCGCGACGTCCTCGCTGTCGGCGGCCTCGATCACCTCGACCGCGTCATCGATGGTGAGCAATCCGACCAACCGGTCCTCGCTGTCCACCACCGGGAGGTTGATGTCGTTGGTCTCGCGCATCAACCGGGCGGCCTTCTCCGCCGAATCGGTGGCGCGCGCGAAGGCGGGTTCGGTGACCACCAGCTCCGACACCATCGTCTCGGGCTTGCTGAGCACCAGCTCCCGCAGTTCGACGATCCCGGTCAGCCGCCTGCCCGCGTCGACAACGGGCAGGGTGTACACCGTCTCGGCGTTGCCGCCCTTGGTCCGCACCATGCCGAGCGCTTCGGCCACCGTGAGGTCGCGCGGCAGCGCCACCACCTCCGGCGTCATGTACTGCCCCGCCGAGCCCTCCGGGTAGCCCAGCAGGCTCGCGGTCATCCGGCGCTCGCGCGGACTCAGCCCGGCCAGGGCCTTCTTGGCGACCTTGGCTGGCGCCTCGCGCAACATGCGGGCGCGATCGTCGGGCGCCATGCCCTCGACCAGGTCGCGGAAGCTCTGGTCGCGCAGCCCCTGCAGGATCTGCTGCTGGTCGACCGGCTCGAGTTCCTCGAACACCGCCAGCGCCAGGTCTTTGTCGAGCAGGCGGAACGCCATCCCGGCTCGTACCGCGTCCATGCGGGCGAGCTGGTCGGCGATGACGTGCGGCGGATGGTTGCCGAGCCAGTCCAGCGCGGCGTCCACGCGGCGGGATTCGACGACGTCCTGCAGGGACTCGGACAGCGTCGGACGTACTTCGATGATGTCGGTCTGCGACATGGGAGGACCTCAGCACATGCGTGAGTGAACAGAGAGCTCGAAATTCACACCGCGGGCGCCGGCCCCTGCCGTCGCGACCTGACTAGGAATGCGAAGGGGCGGCGCCGCGCGGCCTTCGACTGGGAGGTTCGCTGCGCATCGCTACCCACCTCCCTGTCGTCGTCGCCGCGGATCTCGGATATCCGCACCATTCGGATCAACATCTCGCGGACGCGGAAACGTCCTCGTGCAGCTTACATCGCTTCGGGGACGATGATCACCATACGGCAGCGCGTTGTGACCGAAGCCGCTCCATATTGATCGAATCCGGGTGTGTCGCGCCCGAGGATGCCGGTGTCGCATCGGCGCGGCGCGCCGACCGCGACGGTGACCGACCGAACCCGGCGCACCTGGCGACGCCACGACGCCCCGCCGCCCAGTGCCGTCGTCGCCTCAGGATGCGCACGCCGATCACGCAGCGTGGAATATCACCGCAACCGATGACCGTCGCACCAGGCTCGGCATCGATAAACCGCCGGAATACAGGGTTATACGCAGTCGGCGTCGAACTGTTGCTCCCAT
The DNA here is from genome assembly GCF_015477775.1 of Nocardia abscessus. GTDB lineage: Bacteria > Actinomycetota > Actinomycetes > Mycobacteriales > Mycobacteriaceae > Nocardia > Nocardia abscessus_A. The sequence continues at coordinate 970,421 of NZ_JADLQO010000002.1, forward strand.
GCGCGGGAAGCGGGACAGTGTTTGCCAAGCAGGTGCCGAGCTTCGAAAGTCACCGGCACAGGCCCACACCCAGCACAGCTCACGGAAGTCTCGCATGTCGACAGCAACAGCATTGATCCGCCGTCGCGCGGTCGACTTCATGCGCATTCCGCACGGAATCTGTTGCCGCTGAGTCAGCGCGGCCGAGGTTTGCGACCGAATCCGCGCGGTCATCCACCGCCGCATCGCTCCGCTGTGGTGTCGCCGGATGCCGAGCATCGAACCGCACGGCGTCCTCTCGTCTTCGAAAGAACGAACAATGCCCTTCCCCCTACCCACCCGGCGCGTCACCCGCGCGCTCTCCGCCGCCGTCGCCGTGCTCACCGGCCTGTCCGTGCTCACGGGATGCGGCCAAACCGCTCCCGCCAAGACCGCCGACGGCAAGACCGTGCTCCGCTACCAGGGAGCGACCGGGCAGGTGAACCACTTCGAACTGGCCGAAGACCTCGGCTACTTCAACAAGATCAGCCTGCGCTGGGAGGGCGACACCACCAGTGGCCCCGCCAATATCCAGGCCGCGGCGACCAACCAGGTCGATTTCGGCAGCGCGTTCAACGGCGCCGTGGTGAAACTGATCGCCGGCGGGGCGAAGGTCACCTCCGTGCTCAGTTCCTATGGCGCGGACGAGCAGTCGTTCACCGGCTACTACGTGCGCGACGACTCCGGCATCACCTCGGCACGCGATCTGATCGGCAAGAAGGTCGCCGTCAACACCCTCGGCGCGCACCACGAATTCATCACCAGGGAGTGGCTGCATCAGCAGGGCCTCAGCGACGACGAGATCAAGCAGGTGCAGCTGATCGTCGTGCCACCGGCCAACACCGAGGACGCGCTGCGCAAGGGACAGGTCGACGTCGGCGCCTTGGGCAGCGTCTTCCGGGACACCGCCCTGCAGCGCGGCGGTCTGCGGCCGCTGTACACCGACAAGGCCATCTTCGGCACGTTCGACTACGGCACCTACGTCTTCCGCGACGACTACATCGCCAAGAATCCCGAGGCCGTGGAGGACTTCGTGCAGGGCACCGCACGCGCGATCCGCTGGTTGCAGGTGACGCCGCGTGATCAGGTGCGCGAGCGGTTCATCCAGATCATCGGCAAGCGCGGCCGCAACGAGAACACCAACCTGGTGCCGTACTGGCTCAGCTCGGGCATCCCGGTGCCGGGAGCGGTGGTCGCCGAGAAGGAGCTGCAGATCTGGATCGACTGGCTGGTACGCAACGGCGAACTGCCGAACGGCAAGTTGAAGGCCGCGGATCTGTACACCAACAAGTTCAACCCCTACGCCAACGGCAGATTCCAGCCGCAGGCGGGACCGACCGGAGAGGTGGTGGCCGCGAAATGACCACGGCGACGAAATTATCGCTCACCGGAGTGCACAAGCAGTTCGCGGTGCGCGGCTCCGCCGAGCGGTTCACCGCGATCGAGGACATCTCGCTGGAGCTGCGCGAAGGCGAGTTCCTGGTCCTGGTCGGGCCGAGCGGCTCGGGCAAGTCGACGCTGCTGGATCTGCTGGGCGGACTGAGCAAGCCGACCTCCGGTGAGATCCTGCTGGACGGCAAGCCGATCACCGGGCCGGGACTGGATCGCGGCATCGTCTTCCAGCAGTACGCGTTGCTGCCCTGGCGCACGGCGCGGTCGAATATCGAATTCGGTTTGGAGGCCAAGGGTTTGCGCCGCAAGGCACGGCGCGAGCTCGCCGAGCACTACCTGGAACTGGTAGGGCTCTCCGGTTTCGGCGACCGCTACCCGCACGAGCTGTCCGGTGGCATGAAGCAACGCGTCGCGATCGCGCGCAGTCTCGCGTTCGATCCCGAGGTGCTGCTGATGGACGAGCCGTTCGCCGCGCTGGACGCGCAGACGAGGGAATCGTTGCAGGACGAGCTGTTGCGCATCTGGCGAGCCACCGGCAAGACCGTCCTGTTCATTACGCACGGCATCGACGAAGCGGTGTACCTCGGTCAGCGCGTCGCCGTGCTGACCTCACGACCCGGCCGGATCAAGGCCATCGTCGACGTCGAGATCGATCGAGACACCGACGACGACGTCCGCTCGTCCGAACGCTTCCGCGACTACCGCCACGAGATCTGGACGCTGCTGCACAGCGAGGTCCAGCGGGCGGCGAGCCTGGAGCTGGAGTCCTTGTCCGACCACCCGGCCGATGTCGAATCCACCATCGAGAGGACAGCCGATGTCTAGTGCCATTCAGCTGAGCGAACGGCCGGTGCGCGAGCACACGGCCGCGCCCACCCTTCCGACTCCGGTGCGCCCGGCCGAGGCGCGTCCCGCTGCCGTGCCGCAAGCGCTGCGGGTGGTCAGCCGGTTCGCCTGGCGGGTGTTCAAACCGACGGTCGTGATCGCGCTGTTCTTGCTGCTGTGGCAGCTCGCCCCCACGCTCGGGCTGGTGGACGAGGTGTTCCTGCCGCCGTTCTCGGTGGTCGCCCAGGCGTTCGCCGACTTGGTGGCGAGCGGAGAGATGTGGACCCACCTCTCCGCGAGCCTGAATCGTTCGCTGGTCGGGTATGCGCTCGCTCTGGTCGCCGGCATTCCGGTGGGCATCGCGATCGCCTGGTACAAGCCGGTGGCGGACTTCCTGAACCCGATCCTCGAACTGTTCCGCAACACCGCGGCGCTGGCGTTGCTCCCGGTCTTCCTGCTGATCCTCGGCATCGGCGAAACCTCGAAGGTCGCCATCGTCGTGTACGCGAGCTTCTTCCCGATTCTGCTCAACACCATCACCGGTGTGCGCACCGTCGATCCCCTGCTCGTCAAATCCGCCGCGTCCCTGGGCTTCTCGCCGTTGCGATTGTTCCAGAAGGTGATTCTGCCCGCGGCGCTGCCGTCCGTCTTCACCGGTCTGCGGATGGCGGCCGCCAGTTCGATCCTCGTGCTGCTGGCCGCGGAGATGTTCGGGGCAAGGGCCGGGCTCGGCTATCTGATCACCGCCGCCCAGCAGAATTTCGCGATCCCGAACATGTACGCGGGAATCCTCGCCATCTCGCTGCTCGGCCTCGGCTTCAACGGCCTGCTGGTCGCCCTCGAACGCCGCCTGTCGCGGTGGCGCGCCCCGGCGAACGGCTGACCGATGACCGCCCGTCGCCGGGCTCGCCGCACCAGGAGGGCGGTCGTCGTCCGGGCGCTGACCAAACGACGCGTCGTCGACTTCATGCGGACCTGCGGCAGCGCCTGTCACCCGGCCGAACACCCGCATCTCCGGTCGCAGCCGGCCCGATCCGCTATCCCGAAATGAGTTCTTCCCATGACCGCCGTACACGAAACCCCTGTCTCGAACGCCACCGATCACGCGGTGCGCGTCGCACCCGTCGCCGGCTACATCGGCGCCGACGTCTCCGGCGTCGACCTGCGTGAGCCGCTGACCGACCAGCAGGTCGCGGCCATCACCGACGCGCTGCACACCTACAAAGTGCTGTTCTTCCGCGATCAGCACATCGATCACGCTCAGCAGATCGCCTTCTCCCGCCGGTTCGGCGCGGTCACGCCGTCGCACCCGTACGACGACGACGCGCCGACCGAGCACCCGGAGATCCTGGCGGTCGACAGCAGGCTGTACGAGAAGCGGTTCGGTGTGCGGAAATTCAGCTACACCAACCACTGGCACACCGACGTCTCCGCGCTGATCAACCCGCCCGCTGCCTCGATCCTGCGCGCGGAGATCGCGCCGGAGCGCGGTGGCGACACCGGCTGGACCAACCTCGTCGCCGCCTACGAGAACCTGCCGGAGTCGCTCAAGCGGTTCGTCGAAGGGTTGCGCGCCGAGCACCGCTTCGGCGGCAGCAGGCCGGCCTGGGACGCCGACAGCGACTACGCGAAGAAGGTGGCCGCCACGCCGCTGATCACCGAGCACCCGGTGGTCCGGGTGCACCCGGTGACCGGCGAGCGGGCGCTGTTCGTCAATCCGGGTTTCACCACCCGGATCGTCGGCCTCCGGCCGAGCCAGAGCGACGCGGTGCTGAAACTGCTGTTCGACGAGGTGACCAACCCGGCGTACACGGTCCGGTTCCGCTGGGAGACGGGCAGTCTCGCGTTCTGGGACAACCGCGCCACCGCGCATCTGGCACCGAGCGATCTCGACCATCTCGACGTCACCCGGGTGCTGTACCGCACGACGCTCGAGGGCGACATCCCGGTCGGCGTCGACGGCGAGCCGTCGAAGTCCATCGCCGGAGCGAAGTTCACCGGCGCGTAGGAATCGGATAGGCAAAGATCGGCCGGGTGCCTCGCGGGTACCCGGCCGATTCGCGCAGTCGCCACGGCACCGATTCGACCGGATGACGGGCTCTCGGCAGCCGGCGCCGGGAGGATCGAGCCGTACCCGAGCGCATATCCGGCCCGGTGCGCGCTCACACCGGCGGCGTCGGACTCGTGGTCTCCAGCACGGCGCGCTCCACGTCGTCCCAGGTCGGGACGTGGCGCACCCAGCCGGGAATCGGCTCCGGCTGCACGCCGAACAGGAACCGGTACGGCACCAGATCGCACAGCACGCGGTGCACGTCGAGGCGATCGTCGATCATGTGCGTGATGCCGAGTTCGGCGCAGTGCACCGCCTTGTCCGCCCGCGCACGGCAGAAGCGCACGTTCTCGCGTGCGATCCCGGTCCGGTCGTAGAAGTCGTGGTGATCGAGCCACTGGCGGGTGCGCTGCTCGATCCGGGGGCCGCATTTGGAAATGACCCAGGCGCGCCCCTCGAAGCGCCGGACCAGGCGCGGCAGGACGTCGAAAGCGCCCGTGGTGGGCGGTGTACGCAGTGCCTCTTCGAGTCCGCCGGAGAGGAAGACCGTGTCCTCGTCGCCCGGCGCCATGGCCGCCCCTTGGATGACTCGGCCGAAATCGACGCCGAGCCGAGGTTGCCTTTCTTCGTTCGGCTGTGTTCTCACTTCGTTCATACGGTTCCAGCCTGCGGCAATCGCACCGTCTTCCGCCAGCGGTTTTCCCCGCGGACAGTATCCGGCGGCATGGCGACCTGGCTTGTGACGATCTGGCTGTAGGGCGAGCCTCGGTGGCCGACGCGTTCCTCGCCGAATTCGATGCGTCGAGCGCCGAACGGTTGCCCACGAGCCGCGGACTGGGAACAGTGAGATATGGAGGCCGCGGCGTTCGCCGCGGCGGGTACACACGAGGGAGATTTTCGTGCGCTTCGGCATCTTCATTCCGCAGGGTTGGCGGCTGGATCTGGTGGGCATCGACCCGGCGGACCAGTGGGAGGTGATGCGAGACCTGGCCCAGCGCGCCGATGCGAACCCGGCGTGGGAGTCGCTGTGGGTCTACGACCACTTCCACACCGTCCCGGTCCCCACCGAGGAGGCGACGCACGAAGCATGGACGCTGATGTCGGCGTTCGCCGCGGCCACCTCGCGCATCCGCCTGGGCCAGATGTGTACCGCGATCAGCTACCGCAATCCGGCCTACCTGGCCAAGGTGGCCGCGACGGTCGACCTGATCTCCGGCGGCCGCGTCGAGATGGGCATCGGCGGTGGCTGGTACGAACACGAGTGGCGCGCCTACGGCTACGGCTTCCCCTCCGCGGGCGAACGCCTGGGCCGTCTCGACGAAGGCGTGCAGATCTTCCGGCAGGCCTGGACCGCGGGCTCGGCCACGCTCGACGGCAGGTACTACCAGGTCGACGGCGCCATCGTGCGCCCGCTCCCCTTGCAGGAGAACGGAATTCCGCTCTGGATCGCGGGAGGCGGCGAGAAGAAGACGCTGCGCATCGCCGCGAAGTACGCGCAGTACACCAACTTCAGCGGTGATCCCCAGGAGTTCACCCGCAAGTCCGACATCCTGCGCACCCACTGCGCGGAGGTCGGCACCGACTTCGAGGCCATCGTGCGCACGTCGAACTTCAACGTCGCGATCGGTTCGACGGAGGCCGAAGTCGAGGAGCGCCTCGCGACCCTGGCCGCGCGCCTGACCCCCTTCATCGGCGCCGACGGAGCCAAGACCCACATCGATGACGTCTACCGCGGCTCTGCCGCCGTCGGCACCCCCGAGCAGATCGTCGAAAACCTCACCCGCGTCCGCGACCTCGGCCTCGGCTACGCCATCCTCAACTTCCCCGAATCCGCCTACGACACCTCCGGCATCGAACTCTTCGAACGCGAAGTGATCCCCGCTCTGAACTGATCCGCTTCGGGGGCAGGCCCCTCGAGTGACCGAGCCCTCGAAAGTTCCTGCCCGGCACAACTTCGTAGCCCAGCTCACCGCTTACGCGCCACCGACGGAGCGAGTCTTACGAGCGACCGTTCGCGGCCGTCTCGCTGCCGAGCGATCGAAGCGCATGCGCCGCAGGCGCGAGTCTCGATTGCTCGGCTGCGAGACAGAAGGGGCCGCGAACACGCGGCGCCGCAGGCGCTGCCGAACACACAGCTCACCGCTTGAGGCCGACCGCGCTCCAGCAGTTCACTTGCGCGTCGAGCCAGGCCGGTGACTCGGTCGCCGGGCGCCACTGGTTGGCGACGACGACTCCTGGGTCCAGGAGTTCCAATCCGGTGAAGAATCGGGCGACTTCGTCCCGTGTGCGCGCTTGGGCGTAGACACCGCTCTGCCGGTACACGTCGAGGGCGTCGGACATGATCTCCGGTTCGAGGTCGGCGGTGATGTGCGAAACCACGAGGTACGAACCCGGGGCAAGCGCATCCAGCAGAGTCTCGACGATTGCGTAGGGCTTGTGCTCGTCGGACAGGAAATGCAGCACGGCCACCAGGCTCAGCGCCACCGGGCGCGTCAGGTCCAGGGTCTCGACGAGTGCGGGCGCGGACAGGATCGCCGCGGGGTCTTTCAGGTCGGCATCGACGTAGGCGGTGCGGCCCTCCGGGGTGCCGGTGAGCAGAGCGCGGGCGTGGCTCAACACGATCGGGTCGTTGTCCACGTAGACCACACGCGCCTCGGGCTGCGGCGCCTGCGCCACCTGGTGCAGGTTCGGCTCGGTGGGGATGCCGGTGCCGATGTCGAGGAACTGTGTCACGCCCAGCGCGGTGAGGGCGTTCACCGCGCGGTGCATGAACAGCCGGTTCTGCCGTGCCGCGACACGGACGGTGGGAAACGCCGCGACCACCTTCTCGGCCGCGTCCCGATCCGCCTGGTAATGATCCTTCCCGCCCAGGACGTAGTCGTATATTCGGGCGCTGCTCGGCACGCTCGGGTCGTGAATCGGCCGGAGCGGCGCGGCGTCGCCGCCGAGATCGGTCATCGTCGTTCCTATCGCTACCAGATCGCTTCTGCGCCAGCTTATTCCAGACGCGAGGCGGGCACTGCCGCAGCGGCGGAAGCTCGGCAACGGATCGGATGACGGTGGCCGTGATCAGGCCCGGCTGCAGGCCCGAGCGAGACAAGGGCCCACCCGGCGGCAGGCCCCTGTTCGTTGCCGAGAAACTACAGCATGCAGGAGACGCAACCCTCGACTTCGGTTCCCTCCAGAGCCATCTGGCGCAGCCGGATGTAGTAGAGGGTCTTGATGCCCTTGCGCCAGGCGTAGATCTGGGCGCGGTTGAGGTCGCGGGTGGTGGCGGAGTCCTTGAAGAACAGCGTCAGCGACAGGCCCTGGTCCACGTGCTGGGTGGCCGCGGCGTAGGTGTCGATGATCTTCTCGTAGCCGATCTCGTAGGCGTCCTCGTAGTACTCGAGGTTGTCGTTGGTCATGTAGGGCGCCGGGTAGTAGACGCGCCCGATCTTGCCTTCCTTGCGGATCTCGATCTTCGACGCCACCGGGTGGATGGAGCTGGTGGAGTGGTTGATGTAGGAGATCGACCCGGTCGGCGGCACCGCCTGCAGGTTCTGGTTGTAGATGCCGTGTGCCATGACCGAGGCCTTCAGCTCCCGCCAGTCCTCCTGGGTCGGGATGTGCACGCCCGCGTCGGCGAACAGCTGCCGGACGCGATCGGTCTTCGGCTCCCACGCCTGATCGGTGTACCTGTCGAAGTACTCACCGCTGGCGTACTTCGATTCGGGGAAGCCGCCGAAGGCCGTGCCTCGCTCGATCGCGATCCGGTTCGACGCCCGGATCGCGTGGTAGACCACGGTGTAGAAGTAGATGTTGGTGAAATCGATGCCCTCTTCGGACCCGTAGTGGACCCGTTCGCGCGCCAGATAGCCGTGCAGATTCATCTGCCCGAGGCCGATGGCGTGCGAGGTGTTGTTGCCCTGCTCGATGGACGGCACCGAGTAGATGTGGGTCTGGTCCGACACCGCGGTCAGCGCCCGGATGGCCACCTCGATGGTCTGCGCGAAGTCGGGTGAGTCCATTGTCTTGGCGATGTTCAGCGACCCGAGGTTGCAGGAGATGTCCTTGCCCACCTTGGCGTAGGACAGGTCGTCGTTGAACTCCGAGGGCGTGGAGACCTGCAGGATCTCCGAGCACAGGTTGGAGTGGGTGATCTTGCCCGCGATCGGGTTCGCCCGGTTCACCGTGTCCTCGAACATGATGTACGGGTAGCCGGACTCGAACTGCAGCTCGGCGATGGTCTGGAAGAACTCGCGCGCCTTGATCTTCGACTTGCGGATGCGCTTGTCGTCGACCATCTCGTAGTACTTCTCGGTGACGTCGATGTCGGCGAACGGCTTGCCGTAGATGCGCTCGACGTCGTAGGGCGAGAACAGGTACATGTCCTCGTTCTTCTTGGCCAGCTCGAAGGTGATGTCCGGGATGACCACGCCCAGCGAGAGGGTCTTGATGCGGATCTTCTCGTCCGCGTTCTCCCGCTTGGTGTCCAGGAACCGGTAGATGTCCGGATGGTGCGCGTGCAGGTAGACCGCGCCCGCGCCTTGGCGCGCGCCGAGCTGGTTGGCGTAGGAGAAGGAGTCCTCGAGCAGCTTCATGATCGGGATGACGCCCGAGCTCTGGTTCTCGATCTTCTTGATCGGCGCGCCGTGCTCGCGGATGTTGCTCAGCAGCAACGCGACCCCGCCACCACGCTTGGACAGCTGCAACGCGGAGTTGATCGAGCGCCCGATCGACTCCATGTTGTCCTCGATGCGCAGCAGGAAGCACGACACCGGCTCGCCGCGCTGCTTCTTGCCCGAGTTCAGGAAGGTCGGGGTGGCCGGCTGGAAACGGCCGTCGATGATCTCGTCGACCAGCTTGCCCGCCAGCTCTTCGTCACCGGCGGCGAGCGTGAGCGCGACCATGCACACCCGGTCCTCGAACCGCTCCAGGTAACGCTTGCCGTCGAAGGTCTTCAGCGTGTACGAGGTGTAGTACTTGAAGGCGCCGAGGAAGGTCGGGAACCGGAACTTCTTGGCGTAGGCCCGCTTGAACAGCTTCTTGATGAACTCGCGGCTGTACCGGTCGAGAACCTCTGCCTCGTAGTAGTTCTCGTCGACCAGGTAGTCCAGCTTCTCGTCCAGGTTGTGGAAGAAGACGGTGTTCTGATTGACGTGCTGCAGGAAGTACTGGTTGGCGGCCTCACGGTCCTTGTCGAACTGGATCTCGCCGTCCGGACCGTACAGGTTCAGCATGGCGTTGAGGGCGTGGTAGTCGAGGACCTCGCCCGCTTCGGCGCCGCGGACCGGGGGCTGCTCTAAGCGAGCTGTTTTTCCGGCCGGTGCTGTCGTTGCTGTTGCCAAAACAATCCCAATCCCTCTCGGACGCGTTCGACGTCCTCAGCGGTTCCCATGAGTTCGAAGCGATACAGGTACGGCACGCCGCACTTGCGTGCGATCAGCTCGCCCGCGTAGCAGAAGGTGTCGCCGAAGTTCGTGTTCCCCGCCGCGATGACGCCGCGCAGCAGCGCCCGGTTGTGCGGATCGTTGAGGAACTTCGCGACCTGCCGCGGTACGAAATCTTTGTCGGAACGGTCGCCCCCGAGCACGTGCCGACCGCCCCCATAGGTGGGGACGATCAGCACGTACGGTTCGTCTACGCGCAGCGAGTCGGCGGTGTGCAGTGGTATGCGAGTCGCCGGGAGACCCAGCTTCTCGACGAAGCGATGTGTGTTCTCCGAAGCGCTGGAGAAGTAGACCAGCGCCGTCGTGTCCGGCATGGTCGCCTTCCTCTCTCGGGAGCGCCGCGGCGCTCGCCCCTCGGATGAACCGGAAGCGGTGGAAGCGCCTCAGGCCGCCACTGTCGCGAGCGACTTGATGCGGTCGGGACGGAAGCCCGACCAGTGATCGTCTCCGGCCACCACGACCGGCGCCTGCAGGTACCCGAGGGCCATGACGTAGTCACGCGCCTCGTCGTTCTCCGAGATGTCGATGACCTCGTAGTCCACCCCGGCCTTGTCGAGGGCCTTGTAGGTGGCGTTGCACTGGACGCAAGCGGGCTTGGTGTACACGGTGACGGTCAATTGATGTCCCTCTCTCCTTGTGCCTGATCCACAGCCTGAGATCCGTATGCATGCACGATCGACGTATGCTGCGCAAACTCCTGGAGCCGGACTCGAATCCCCTGATCAGCCACTCGTGACCGACTTCTGACGAGGGCGACCTCTGACCGTCTTCCAGTAGCGAAGACACTACACCTAGTGGCCGACAGATTCCTACAACACGACATGTAGCGAGTCACATTGATGAAATTCCATCGAGAGAAGTACCAGGACGCTCGATTCACCCCCGAATCAAACAGTGGCGCAGATCACTGTTCGGCGTATCAGCATACTTTCAGCAAACCATCGGGCAAGCGAAGAGGGCCACCGCTGCGCCCGCAGCGATGACCCTCGTCCGAGACCGGAGATGGAGCTTACACCGACGCCAATTCGCCCCGCGTGGCCTCGACCAGTTCGCGCACGGTACCAGCCAGCTGGGTCAGCGCCTCGGCGTCGTCGCGCGGATGCCCGGCGCCGAACCGCTCGCCGACGACACCGAAGTGCAGATGCGCGGACTCGACCACCTGCGCGCCCGCCACACCGAGCGCCTTCACCGCGTCGCCGTGCGCCCACTGCGCCGCGTTCGGGCTGATCGACGCGCTCACCACGGCGGTGGGCTTGCCCTTGATCGCGCCCGCGCCGTACGGGCGGGAAGCCCAGTCGATCGCGTTCTTCAGCACCGCCGACAGCGTGCCGTTGTACTCCGGCGTCACGACCAGCAGGCCGTCCGCCTCGGCGACCGCGTCGCGCAGCGCCTGGGCAGCCGCGGGAACGGCGCCGGGGACGTCGATGTCCTCGTTGTAGAACGGGATGTCGGCGAGTCCGTCATAGAGAGTGACCTCGACACCTTCCGGCGCGGTATGCGCGGCGGCCTCGGCGAGCCGCCGGTTGACCGAGGCGGCACGCAGGCTACCGACGAGTGCGAGAATGCTGGTCCGACTCCCGGCTTCGCCGGAGTCAAAGGACGCTGTATTGACGATTCGCTCGCTTCGCTCACTCATGACGACTCCTGGTGTACTGAATGGTGTGGTGTCCTTACGTTCACCACACACTAACCGGACCATGGTCCGAATACTTCCCGCGGAGTCTGCGTGAGCGCTGTGAACTACCCCACACCGGACGCATCCACACCCGGCCCGCGCCGGTTGCTCGACGTCGGCGCGCCGCTACTCGGCACCGCCGAGCCCGCCGAGCGCGCCGACGCGGCGCGCAACCGCCGACTGCTGCTGGACGCGGCGCAGCAGCTGGTGCGTGAGCAGGGCGTGGACAGCCTCACCATGGACGCGCTGGCCAAACGCGCCGGGGTCGGCAAGGGGACGGTGTTCCGCCGGTTCGGCAGCCGGTCCGGCCTGATGCTCGCGCTGCTGGACCACTCCGAGCGGAAGTACCAGGAATCGTTCATCTTCGGACCGCCGCCGCTGGGTCCCGGCGCACCGCCGGTGGAACGACTGGTCGCCTTCGGGCGGGCCCGGCTCTTGGACATCGAAGTGGAAGGCGAACTGCACCGCGCCGCCGAACTCGGCGAGGCCGGTGACCGCTATTCCGGCGGGCCGTACGGATTGCTGCGTGCGCACGTCGTGATGCTGTTGCGGCAGGCCGACGCGCCCGGTGACCTCCTGCTGGTCGCCGACTGGCTGCTGGCGATGCTCGGCGCGGCGCTGATCATCCACCAGATGCAGGTTCTCGGCTATACCCGCGAACAGATCGGCGACAACTGGGAGAGCATCGTTCGGCGCGTTGTCGCCCGGTGATCGGCCAGTAGACTCGGGCGCCATGGGGAACCTGCGCGAACAGATCATCAGTGAATTGGGCGTCCTGCCGAGCATCGAACCGAAGGACGAGGTGCGCCGCCGGGTCGATTTCCTCAAGGACTATCTGAACGCCACTCCCGCACGAGGTTTCGTCCTCGGCATCAGCGGGGGGCAGGACAGCGCGCTCGCAGGCCGGTTGTGCCAGCTCGCGGTCGAGGAACTGCGCGCCGACGGCGTGGACGCCACCTTCCTCGCGGTCCGGCTGCCCTACGGCGTGCAGGCCGACGAGGCCGACGCGCTCACCGCGCTGAGTTTCGTCCAGCCCGATCGGCAGGTGGTGGTGAACGTCCGCCCCAGCGCGAACGCGGCGGCCGCCGAGACGGCGTCCGGGTTGCAGGTGGACAACTTGCGCGACTTCGTGCGCGGCAACATCAAAGCCCGTGAACGCATGGTGATCCAGTACGCGCTGGCCGGGCAGGAGAACCTGCTCGTGGTCGGCACCGACCACGCGGCCGAGGCGGTCACCGGTTTCTTCACCAAGTACGGCGACGGCGGCGTCGACCTGACCCCGCTGACCGGTCTCACCAAGCGTCAAGGCGCGGCACTGCTGCAGGAACTCGGCGCGCCCGCCAGCATCTGGTCCAAGGTGCCCACCGCCGATCTGGAGGACGACCGGCCCGCCCTGCCCGACGAGGAGGCGCTGGGCCTGCGCTACAGCGAGATCGACGACTACCTGGAGGGCAAGGAAGTCACCGCCGAGGTCGCCGAGCGGCTGGAGAAGATCTTCCGCGACACCCGCCACAAGCGCACCGTCCCGGTGACTCCGCTGGACACCTGGTGGCGCTGAGCGCCTAGACCGGCTCGCATTCCGCGAGACGGCGCGCCAGGAACCGCCGCACCTGGTCGTTGCCCGCGAGTTCCAGCGCCGCCCGGTAGTTTCCCGCGGCCTCCCGGTGACGACCGCTGCGCCGCAGCAGATCGGCGCGGGTCGCGGGAAGCACGTGCGACCCGGTCAGCCGCGGGTCGCGGGCGATCTCGTCGAGGGCGGCCAAGCCCGCGTCGAACCCACGGGAAAACCCCACGGCCACGGCGCGGTTCACCGCCACGGCGGGCGACGGGGTGAGCCGCAGCAGCTCGTCGTACCCGGCGACGATCGCGTGCCAATCGGTCTGCGCCCAGCTCGGCGCCGTGGCGTGCGCGGCGGCGATGCGCGCCTGCACGAGGTACGGGCCCGCGCCGTCGGTTTCGGCGGACCGCAGACACGCCAGTCCCGCCCGGATCATCGCGCGGTCCCACCGGGACCGATCCTGCTCCTCCAGCGGTACCGATTCCCCGTCGGCGCGCCGCCGCTGCCCCCGGCGGCTGTCCTGCAACAGCATCAGCGCCAGCAACGCGCGCGCCTCGGGCTCGTGCGGCAGCAACCGGCACAGCAGCCTGCCGAGTCGAATCGCCTCGTCGCACAGCTCGTCACGCACCGCGGTGGCTCCCGCTGTGGCGGAATACCCTTCGGTGAACACCAGATACACGCAGGCCAGCACACCGGGCACCCGCTCCGGCATCAGGTGCGCGGGCGGCACCCGCAACGGGATGCCCGCCTGGCGGATCTTCGCCTTCGCGCGCGTCAGCCGCTGCGCCACCGTATGTTCCGGTTGCAGGAACGCCCGCGCGATCTCGGCGGTCCGCAACCCGCACACCAGGCGCAGCGTCAGCGTCACCTGCGCGGGCCGCGCCAGCGCAGGGTGACAGCAGGCGAAGATCATCCGCAACTGGTCGTCCGGCACCGCGGACACCTCGTCCTCCTCGTTCGGCGCCCGGGTGCGGACCGCGTCGTATTCCTTGACCGCCCGCACCGATTCGCGCCGCAGCCGGTCCAACGCCCGATTGCGGGCGGCCGTGGTGATCCACGCGCCGGGGTTGGACGGCAGTCCGCGCTCGGGCCAGGTGCGCACGGCGTCGGCGAACGCCTCCTGCACGGCGTCCTCGGCCAGTCCGATGTCGCCGACCGTCCTGGCCACCGTCGCCAGCGCCCGGCCGAACTCGGCGCGGTAGACGGCGTCGATCGTCGCGGCCGGGCTCGTCCGCACCGTCAGTCGCCCAGATCCACGACCCGGCGCAGCTCGGTGCGCCCGCGCTCGCCGAGCGGGATGGCCGACGCGATCTCCGCCGCCTGCCCGCGGTCCGGCGCGGCGAACAGGTACAGCCCGTCGACCACTTCGGCCAGTTCCGCGTACGGCCCGTCGGTGAGCAGCAGTTTCCCGTCGCGCACCCGCACCGTGGTCGCCGAGGACGGCGGTTGCAGCGCACCGCAGCCACGGATGGCGGCCGCGTACTTCTCGCCGAAGCGCTTGTGTTCGGCGACCGCGGCGTCCCACTCCGGATCGTCCGGCGCGATCACCGCGTCCGGTACCTCCCACAGCAGCGCCAGCCACCAATCCGCGCCGGGGGTGTCGTGCGGCGACCACATCACCATGGGACGCACCTCGACCGCTCCGTCCTCGGCCGCGGGCACCTGGCGCGCCAGCCGGATGGCTTCGTCCAGGTCGGCGGCCTCGAACACGTAGAACCCGCCCACGACCTCGGCCTGCTCCGCGAACGGGCCGTCGGTGACGAGCACCTGCCCGCCCGCGCGCCGGATGTGCAGCGCGTCGGCGGAGGGGAACAGCGCCGCTCCGCCCGCGACCGCGGCGCCCTCGCGCTCCTCGAACGCCGCGTACTTCGCCACCTCGGCGTCGAACTCCGGCGTGCCGGGCGGGATGCCCGGCCCGTCTTCGCGTCCTACCAGTGTCGCCAGGTAGTGCATAGCGTCATCCTTCCTCGCATCGAGGGGCTCGGATACCCCTTGCTACTCGGACGACGAACCGCACCTGCCGTTCTCTACACACCCGCGCGGAAAACTTCGCGAAGTCTCAGCAGACCAGCCCGCCCTCGCCCGCTGCGGTGACGCGCAGCAGGTCACGGATCAGCTCGAAACCGATCGATCCGTTCCGGCGCGCGGAAACGCAGGCACCCTTTGCCCATGTCGTGTCCCGCCAGACGGTCGGCGAAGGCCGCGCGCACGTCGGTACGCAGTAGATAGCGCCTCCCGGCGCCCATCGGGCGCCTCGTCCAGATAGCCGTCGACATCGCTCGCCTTGCTCTGCACCACAGCGCGACTGTAGACCGCAGCGTGACGGGGCGCGGCTATCCGCCCGCGAAAGGGGGCAGGACGTCGACGCGCGAGCCGATCTCGACCGTGGGGTCGCGGGTGAGTTCGTCGCCGATCAGGTACGCGCACACCGACAGCATCTTGTCCAGGTCCGGACCGTAGGTCGCCGACAGGGTCGCGCGCAGGTCGGCCACCGTGGCCCTGGCCGGGAAGTCCAGGGTTTCGCTGTCCTTGCCGACGGCGTCGGCGATCGCGGCGAAATAGCGGATCTCAACCACCGATGGCTCCCATCGTCCGCTCCGGGGGGACGAAGCCCTCGGCATCGATGCCATGACCTGCCCACTTGTTCCACATCGCGCCGCGCCAGAGGTCGGCGACCGCCTCGTCGCCGGCGCCGGAGCGCAGCGCCTGACGCAGATCGAACTCCTGGTCGCTGAACAGGCAGGAGCGCAGCATGCCGTCGGCGGTGAGCCGGGTGCGGTCGCAGGTGTCGCAGAACTTGCGGGTCACCGTGGCGATGATGCCCACGGTGCCGGGGCCGCCGTCGACCAGCCACTTCTCCGCCGGAGCCGACGGATCGGCGCGGCCGACCTCGGTGAGGTCGAACCGGGCGCCGAGCACCTCGAGGAGTTCGGCGGCGGTGACCATGTTGGCGCGCGCCCACTCGTGGTCGGCGTCGAGCGGCATCTCCTCGATGAAACGCAGCTCGCAACTCTCGTCCAGACACCAGCGCAGCAGATCCGCCGCGCCCGACAGGGTTTCGCGCATCAGGACGGCATTGACCTTGATCGGGGCCAGTCCCGCCGCACGGGCGGCGCGGATACCCGCGAACACCGATTCGAGGCGGTCGCGGCGCGTCAGCCGCGCGAAACCGGCCCGGTCGACGGTGTCCAGCGACACGTTCACCCGGTGCAGGCCCGCGGCGGCGAGGCCGAACGCGCGGTGCTCGAGCCCGATGCCGTTGGTCGTCATGGCCAGCGGGATGTGCGGCACCTCGGCATGACAACCGGAGATGATGTGTTCCAGGTCTCGGCGCATCAGCGGCTCGCCCCCGGTGAAGCGGACCTCACGCACCCCCAGATCGCGCACCGCGAGGCGCACCAGGCGCACGATCTCGTCCACCGTGAGCAGTTCGTGCCGGGGGATCTCCGGCAGCCCCTCCTCCGGCATGCAATAGGTACAGCGCAGCGAGCACTTCTCGGTAATGGATATGCGCAGGTCGCGGGCGACGCGTCCGAAACGATCCAGCAAGTGCGGGGTGTCGGGACGGCCGGCGAGCGAGGGACGCCCGGAACGCACGGCGGGAATCCCGATCTCGACCAGAGTCACACGTCCATTATGACCGCCTGTCCCGATTCGTCAGCGGGCGGAATACCCGCCCGAGGCTCACCACGATCGCGGACCGGCGGTGAGGCGCCTGCCCGCGACGCCGAGCGACCCGCTGGCGAACCGGCGCCCGGCGACAGCGGCGGAAAACCGCTCCGATCGGGCGTTAGGCTGACTCGCATGAACCCTCGGCCCGCCGGCCTCTCGGCCAGGCCCGTCGACGACTACCGCGACAGCATCGAACAGCTGCTGCGGCCGCTGGCCGCGCGCGCGGTCGAGTCCGTCGCGGTGCCGCGGGCACTGGGCAGGCAGGTGGCCGAGGACGTCCGTTCACCGATCGACCTGCCGGTGTTCCGCAACTCCGCGATGGACGGATACGCGGTGCGCGCGGAATCGGTGCTGGTCGCCCCGGTCACCCTGCCCTTCACCGGCGTGGTCGCGGCGGGCGCGGCGGGCCGCGCGCCGCTGCCGGAGGGCGCGGCGATGAAGGTCATGACCGGTGCGCCGATCCCGCCCGGCGCGGACTGCGTCGTTCCGGTGGAGGACACCAGCACCGGCGACGGCACGGTGACCATCGAACGCGGCCGCAACGCAGGCGAATTCGTGCGGGAACCGGGCACCGACGTACGGGCCGGGGACTTGCTCGTGCGTGCGGGAACGGTGCTCGCGCCCCGGCACGTCGCCGCGCTCGCCGCGGTCGGCTTGCCCGCGGTGACGGTCTTCCGCGCGGTACGCGGGGCCGTGATCACCACCGGCGACGAACTGGTCGCCGCCGGGAATGCGCTGCGCCCCGGGCAGATCTACAACTCCAACGGCATCGCCCTCGCCGCGGCGCTCACGGCGAACGGCGTCGACGTCGTCTCGGTCGCGCACAGCACCGACGATCCGGCGCGCTTCCGCGCGCTGCTGTCGGCCGCGACCGAGGGCGCCGACGTGGTGTTCACCTCCGGCGGGGTGTCCAAGGGCGATTTCGAGGTGGTCAAGGACGTGCTCGAGCCGATGGGCGGGCAGTTCGGCGCGGTCGCGATGCAACCGGGCGGCCCGCAGGGGCTGACCGTCATCGACGGCGTGCCGGTGCTCAGCTTCCCCGGCAACCCGGTCAGCACGATGGTGTCGTTCGAGGTGTTCGCCCGCCCGATGCTGCGCCACCTCGCCGGGCTGCCCGAGGTGGACGCCTACGAACTTCCGCTGCGCACCGCCATCGCGCGCTCGCCGGAGGGAAAACGTCAATTCCTGCGCGGCAAGCTGGTCCGCGCGCGGCCGGGGCGAACGCAGGCGTCCCGGCAACCGGAGGCGGTGGAAGTCGTATCCGGTGCGGGCTCGCATCTTGTGGCGGCCATGGCCTGGGCCGACGTGCTGATCGACGTGCCCGCCGAGGTCACCGCGCTGCCCGCGGGAGCGCTTGTGCGAGTGTGGTCGCTATGAGCGAGCTGTCCCATGTCGACCACGAAGGTCGCGCCCGCATGGTCGATGTGAGCGCGAAGAGTGAGACCAGCCGGATCGCCGTCGCGGCAGGCGAGTTGCGCACCACGCCCGAGGTGGTCGCGCTGGTACGGGCCGACGACCTGCCGAAGGCGGACGTGCTGTCCACCGCCCGCATCGCGGGCATCGCGGGGGCGAAGAAGACCTCCGAGCTGATCCCGCTGTGCCATCAGCTGGCGCTCTCGTCGGTGCGGGTGGAGTTCGGTTTCACCGACACCGCCATCACCATCGAGGCCACCGCGAAGACCAAGGGCCCCACGGGTGTCGAAATGGAGGCGCTCACCGCGGTCGCGGTCGCCGGGCTCACCCTGCACGACATGGTGAAGGCGGTCGATCCCGCGGCTACACTCACCGACGTGCGGCTGCTCACCAAAGAAGGCGGCAAGCGCGGACATTGGGAGCGCCCCGCCGACGAGGACACGAGCACGCCTTCCGCCGACGACGACCTCTCCACCGGGGCGGACGCCGCGGAGGAAACCGCCGAGGTCGCCGAACCGGTATTCGACGAGGGGGAACGCTCGGCCGTGGTGCTGGTCGCCTCGACCGGCGTCGCCGCGGGCACCCGCGAGGACACCACCGGCCCGGTGCTCGTGGACTGGCTGGCCGGTCTCGGCTTCTCGGTGCGCGGTCCGCTGGTCTACGCCGATGCCGAGATCGAGTACGGGCTGTCCGACGCGTTGCGCTTCGAACCCGACCTCGTCATCAGCACCGGCGGCACGGGCGCCTCCCCCACCGACGCGACACCCGAAGCCACCCTCGCCGTGCTCGACCGTGAACTGCCGGGTGTGGCGGAGGCGATCCGGCAACGCGGCACCGCGAAATTCCCGCTCGCCGCACTCAGTCGCGGCGTGGCCGGGCTCGCCGGACACTCGGTGGTCGTGAACCTGCCGGGCTCGCCGGGCGGCGTCCGGGACGGCATCGCGGTGCTGGAACCGCTGCTGGATCATCTGCTCGCACAAGTTGCCGGAGGTGGAAGTCATGACAACGGCTGAGGCCACGGTCCGGCTCGCCCGGATCAGCGACCAGCCGCTCGACGCGGCGGAGGTCGAGGCGGCGGTCACCGGGCCGCACTACGGTGCGGTCGTGGTGTTCACCGGGAAGGTCCGCGACCATGATGGCGGACAGTCCGTTTCGGCCCTGGAGTACTCCGCGCATCCGCAGGCGGAGCGGTTCCTGCACACGGTCTGCGCGGAACTCGCCGCCGCGCACGGTTTGCCGGTCGCCGCCGTGCACCGCGTCGGATCGCTCGGCATCGGTGACCGCGCGATCGTCGTCGCGGTCGCGGCGGCGCATCGCGGCGAGGCGTTCGCGGCCTGCGCCGAACTGGTGGACCGGATCAAACACGAAGTCCCCATCTGGAAGCGCCAGTTGTTCGCCGACGGCCTGTCCGAATGGGTGAACGCCTGCGGGTGATCTGCCCGTGACATGAATCTCATGACGAATCAACACTGCGGGTATAGCGTGTCCGCGTCGCGGTGTTGCTCTCCGGGCGCCCGCGGCGCTGCGGCCGGAACCTGCTCGGTCTCGCTTCGCGCGCAGGCCGGTACGGCCGCTCGGTAGCCGTGAGAGAAGGGAGCGCGCGATGGGAACCGACCAGGTTCTGCTCCACCGATTCGTCGTCTCCCAGCTCACCGCGGCCGGCGTGGACCGCGACCGGTTGCTACGGGAATCCGGTTTGCCGGAGTGGACCATGGCGGGCGACGACGTGCACCTGCCCAGCCAGATGTTCTCCCGGTTGTGGGAGATCGGCGAACACGCGCTGGGCGACCCGGACGTCGCGCTGAACGTGGCGAGCCGCTACCGACTGACCTGCCTCGGCCTATACGACTATTTGTTCTCCTCGGCTCCGACGCTGGGCGCCGGACTGGCGACCTGCGGGCCGTACGTCACCGCGGTGACCACCAACCACCGCTTCGATCTGGTCGCGGAGAACGACGAAGAGGTGACGCTGTACCTGGACATGATCGACGGGGCGGGCCGCGGCCGCGACCTGACCCAGCTGTGGGGCCTGAGCGCGGTGCTCAGCCGGGCCCGGCGCGTGGTGCGCGAACCGCTGGCCCCGCTGCGGGTCTCGCTGCGCCAGCGCGCGCCCGCCAGGGCCGGCGCCTTCATGGAGGTATTCGGAACCGCCGCGATCGAGTTCGACGCGCCGGTGGACGCCATGACCTTCCGCGCCTCGGACATGGATTTGCCGCTGACCACCACCGATCCGGTGCTGGCCGGCATACTCCAGCCCTTGGCCGCCGCCCTTCCGCCACCGCCGCCGCTGGCCACCGCCTGGCCGGAGCGTGTCGCGGCGGCCCTGGCGGACTGCCTGAACGACGGTGACGCCTCCCTGGAGCGGGTGGCGCGCAGGCTGGCCACCAGCCCGCGCACGCTCCAGCGCCGGTTGCGGGAGGCGGGCACCACCTGGCGAGCGGAACTGGATCGGGCCCGCGGCGCCCGGCTGGTCGCCGCCAGCGCCGCCGGGCCGCTGAGTCCGTCGCGCCAGGCCGAGATCCTCGGCTACTCCGACCCGGGTTCGATGCGCCGAGCTGCTCGGCGGTGGTCGCTGGCCACCTCCGCACACCGCGCCGAGCGGGTCGAGCGCACGTTCACGGCCTGAGGAAACGCGCCGCGATCGACCAGAACGTCGCGTCCTCGATCGCACGAAAATCCCAGCTGTTGGTGAGGGCGTGGGTCTCGGCGACGATCGCGGGTACGTCGAAGTCGTCACGGGTGGCGGTGCCTTTGGCCTCCAGCGCCTCGATGACGTACGCGGTGGCGCTCTCCATGGAATCTGACACGGGACACTCCCATCGGTCGCAGAACGATTCGGTCGGTCACGGATCGGCTGCCGAGCGGCGCCGTTCGCGGCAGTTCGCTCCCGGCGCCCGCGGACCGGCGGACACCGCTTTCAGTCTCATGAAAAGACCGCTCTGTCACCAGCACCGAACGCGACAGGTCGCTACCGAACGCGCCAATCTGGTGTGTCTCAGTGCGGTGTATAGCGCCACACGCCGAGCATGCTCTGCGGGTCGAGCGGATCGGCGGCATCGTGCACCGTCTCGCGCAGCCGGGCCAGCGCCGCGTCGGTGTGCAGGCCCGCCCCGATGAGCACCAGCCGCGCGCCCCGTGCTTCGTCCCGTGACCAGTGGCCCGGCTCGAAGACGATGTGGCGGCCGACCATGTGCAGAACGAACTTCCTGCGTTCCTCCGCCACCCCGAAGGCGGCGAAGCCCTTGGCCCGGAACAGTCCC
Source organism: Nocardia abscessus (assembly GCF_015477775.1). Lineage (GTDB taxonomy): Bacteria > Actinomycetota > Actinomycetes > Mycobacteriales > Mycobacteriaceae > Nocardia > Nocardia abscessus_A. The sequence goes on from NZ_JADLQO010000002.1 coordinate 991,716, forward strand.
GGCGGCGGGTCCTCCAGGAAACCGATCAGCTTGCGCGGGTTCAGTGCTCGGCCGCTGGCGAAGGAGACGCTGGTGTAGTCGTCGTGCAGATGGCGGTGCCCGGCGTGGTCATCGTGATCGTGCTCGGCGAAGAGTTCGTCGAAACTCAGCTGCTCGGCCACCAGCGGGCGTTCCCGCGACGGCTCGTCGAACAGCAGCCCGGGATCGATCCGGCCGTACGTGGTCGCGTACACCGGAACCGAGCCGACGAGTTCCGCGAGGTCCGCACGCAGCCGCGCGAGCCGCTCGGCCGGAACCCGATCGGCCTTGTTGACAACCACCAGGTCGGCCAGCCGCAGATGGGTGCGCAGCTCCGGATGACGGGCGCTGCTCTGCGGGAACTGTTCGGCGTCGACCACCTCGACCAGGCCGCCGTAGCGCAGTCGCGGGTTGTCGCTGCCGACCACCATCCGGATGAGATTGCGCGGCTCGGCCAAGCCGCTGGCCTCCACCACGATCACGTCGATCCCGGCGCGCGGCTGGGTCAGCCGGGTGAACAGTTCGTCCAGCTCGGTGACGTCGACCGCGCAGCACACGCAGCCGTTGCCGAGCGAGACCATGGCGTCGACCTGTCCGGCGACCAGCATCGAATCGATGTTGATCGCCCCGAAATCGTTGACCACCACGCCGATCCGCGTCCCCCGGTTGTCCCGGAGCAAGTGATTGAGCAGCGTGGTCTTCCCGGAACCGAGAAACCCCGCGACCAGCACAACAGGAATCCGGTCAGCCATTCCGTTCACCCTAGTGCGCCGCGCGGCCCGCGGAAAAAGCCGGACGCCACCCTCGCGCCGACGGGGATGGCGTCCGGCGGGTTCGGTGTGCGGACTATTTCAAGGGCCCCAGCAGCATGCCCGCGAGGCTGTAGCCGAGGTTGATCAACTCCGTGGCGATGGCGTTGTCGTCCAAGCCGAGCAACTTCGCCAACGGCATCAGCAACTCCATGATCGACGCGTCGCCGCCCGCGGTCCCGGGTGACTGCTGGGCGTTCGGCGTCCCCGGTGACTGGTTTCCGGACGTGCCGGGCGATTTCGGCGCCGCCGACGTACCCGGCGACTGCGGTGTGGCCGTACCCGGCGCCGGCTTCGGCGTCGAGGTGCCCGGCGCGGACTGCGCCTGCGGTACAGCAGGAGCCGCAGGGCTCTGCGGCACCGCCGGAATCGTCTGGGCCTGCGGGACCACCGGGTTCGTCTGCGCTTGCGGAGTACCCGGGCTGGTCTGCGACTGCGGTACCGCCGGGTTCGTCTGACCCTGCGGAGTGTCCGGATTCGCCGCGGGGCGGTCGAACGACGCGCCCTGCGGAACGGACTGCGCCGCCTGCTGATCCGGCGACGTGCCCGGCTGTGCGCCGAGCAGGTGGCCGACCACACCGGTGGTGAGCGCGATCGCGTGCTTGAGCTGCCCATCGGGTGTTTCCAGCAGCGCGGCGTCCTCGGGATTGGCGCCGTTGCCCATCTCGAGGAAGACGACCGGAACAGTGGTCAGCGCGGGCCCGGCGATGTCCTTGCGGGTTTGCAGACCGTCGACCACGCCGCCGTAGTTCGCGGGCGGGAATCCCGCCTCGCGATACGCGTCGCGCACCGACTTCGACGCGGCCAGACCCGCTCCCGATTGGGCCTGATCGACGATCAGATTCGGGATGGGCAGCTCGGGAACGATCAGGTGGAACCCGCGATACTGCGCGGGCGCGCTGTCGGCGTGGATGCTCACGGCGACGTCGGCGCCGGACTGGCTCGCCGCGCGGGCCCGGTCGTCGACGCAGCCACCCCAGTTCATGTCGTCCTGGCGGCTCAGCACCACGTGCGCGCCGAGTGTCTCCAGCGACGTCTTGACTATCTGGGCGACGTTCCAGGTGATGGTGTGCTCGGGAACGCCGTTCATCGTGGTCATACCGGTGGTCTGGCAGTCCTTGGTGCCGCCGCGACCATCGCTGACCTGCCTCGCCAGATCTTGCGAGTGGTTGGACCCCTGATGTCCGGGGTCGAGGAACACGGTCTTGCCTGCGAGCTTTTTCGACATATCCAGCGCCGACGGCGCCGCATGCGCGCTGACCGGGAGCAATCCGGACAGCGTCACCGTTACCGCGGTCGTTACGGCGGTACAGATACCGGCTTTGACGATGCTTGGCTTCATAGTGCGGTCGGCGCCCCGGGACGGGGCGCCCCTCCCTTCCCACTTGTAACACCAAACCCAGTGGTTAACTCTGGCAACGTGCGTATCAGCAAAGCAAGGAGCGTTATCGAAGTGTTACCGCAGGTCCAGCGCCCGGCTGTCGGATCAGCCGTGGCAGTTTGCGCAGAGATAGCAGAGCGTAATGCACCCGAGTCGGCGCCATGCCGACCGGCACGCCGAATTCGTCGGGAAGTTGTCGACTTCCTGATAGGCGCGGTCGCGCAAGATTACCCCGGGAACCACAGCACGCGGCAACAGGTGGAGTAAAGCAGGTAGCTGGGCCGCCAGAAATCCCTCGACCGACCGTCGGCGAAATCCGGGTGCGCCGAGCGGGACTCGGCCGCAGCGCGGCCATCGACCCCTCGGCATCGACCGCCGGATCACGGAATTTCGGCACACCACTCGGTCGGTTCTGGTATTTCTGGCCGCGGAGATGCGGGGATCTCCCGAGTCGGCCGCGACCACGCACGACCGTGGACGCGGCGGTAGTACAAGTCAAGGAGAACCGGTATGCGTGCAAGCACGCTTCTGCTCGCTGGGGCCATGACCTCCGCGGTGACCCTGCTCGCCACGGGTACGGCGGCGGCCGAACCGTCGAACACCATGTCGCACGACGGCGTCTATCTGGTCGGCGTCGACATCCTCCCCGGCGTCTGGGAGGCGCCCGGCACGTCCGACCCCGCCTACGCCTGCGATTGGGCCAGGCTGTGGAAGGTCGAGGGCGACAACACGAATATGCAGAACATCATCGCGAACAACTACACCCGGCTGAGCCCGGTGCGGGTGGTGATCAAGCCGACCGACGTCGGCTTCAAGACCGAGAACTGCGGTCCGTGGCGATTGCTGCCGACGCCGCCGCCGACCGGATCGTTCGGCGGCTGAACCGGCAGCGCCCACCGGGCGGTCTATTGACTGGCGTTCAACAGGCGCTAGGGTCGGCCGCATGACGAGGAGCAAGATTCTGATCACCGGCGCGAGCGCGGGCCTCGGGGCCGCCATGGCGCGGAACTTCGCGGCCATGGGCCGCGATCTCGCGCTGTGTGCCCGCAGGCTGGACGCGCTCACAGCGCTGCGCGACGAGCTGGCGGCCGCCCATCCCGGCGTCACCGTCGCGATCCGCGCACTCGACGTGGACGATCACGCGGCGGTGCCGGTGGTGTTCGGCGAATTGCACGATGAACTCGGTGGACTGGACCGCGTGATCGTCAACGCCGGGATCGGCAAGGGAGCGCGCGTCGGCAGCGGCCGGGCCGACGCGAACATCGCGACGGCGACGACGAACTTCGTCAGCGCACTCGCGCAGGCGGAAGCGGCGCTGGAGATATTCCGCGCCCGCGACGCCGGACATCTCGTCCTCGTCTCCTCGATGAGCGCGGTGCGCGGGCTCCCGGGCAAGAAGGCGGCCTACTCGGCGAGCAAGGCGGGCCTCGCCGCGCTCGGCGAGGGACTCGCCACCGAGTTGGCCGGCACGCCGATCGCGGTGACCACGCTGCTGCCGGGATTCATCGCCACCGACATGGCGGCCAAAGCGGGTGACGCGCGGATGGTGGCGCCCCTGGACAAGGGTGTGGCGGCGATGGTCGCCGCCATCGAGAAAGAGCGCCGCCGGGCCTGCGTGCCGGGATGGCCGTGGCGCCTGATCGATTTCGCCCTCCCCCGCCTACCCGACGCCCTCGTGACACGGATGAGCTGAGCCCGCCGCCTACACCTGTGGAGGTCACCGTTGCGCGACAGGGCGGGCAGCCGTCGATTACCCGCCAGGTAATCGACTCGATGACTCGCGGCGGGCAGGATCACGGCCATGATCGATGAGTTGGGCACCGAACTGTTCCACCAGACCATGCCGTTCACCGAACGCCTCGGCATCGAAGTCCTCGCGCACGGACCGGAACTGGTCCGCAGCCGCCTGGCCTGGGACGAATCGCTGTGCACACTCGGCGGCATGCTGCACGGCGGTGTGCTGATGTCGCTGGCCGACGCCACCGGCGCGGTCTGCGCGTATCTGAACCTGCCCGAAGGCAAGCAGGGCACCACCACGGTGGAGTCGAAGACCAATTTCCTGCGCGCGGTCCGCTCGGGGCATGCCATCGCCTCGGCAGCGCCGCTGCACGCCGGACGCTCGTTCATCGTGGTCGAGACGGTGATCCGGGACGACGCGGACAAACTGGTCGCGAAGGTCACCCAGACCCAAGCGGTGCTCTAGCCGACGCCGGCGCCGACGGCCACCGGCGCCCGCTCGCCCGCCGACGCGCGGGCCGCGGGCCAGACCCGGGCGAGATCGAGCAACTGCCGCAGCTCGGCGTCGAAATCCGCCGCCGGGACCGGTAGCCGGGCCGAGTTCGCTCCGATCGGCGCCGACCCCGCCTTTCGCGCGACCGCCGCGCACGCCACTTGGTGTGCGTAGTCGGTCATCGCGCACCTCGAGCCGGGCGGCGCGGGGGCGTAGCGACCGAGATGCAGCAGCGCGTCTTGGATCTCCACCGTCATCCGCAGCAGCTGCGTCCCCGGGTCGGCCCGCTCGCCCACCGCGGGCCGCAGCACGATCTCGGGCACCGCCGTGGTGAGATCGCGCCACAGCGGGCGCAGTCTGCGGCAGAACCGTCCGGCTCGATCGAGTTCCGCCGTGGCCAGCAGCGACCGGATCAGCGGAATGGCGATCACCGTCGCGTCGAGCGCCAGGCAGATGGTGACCGTCGCTTCGATCCTGATCAGATGGGTGCCCCAGCGCTGCCATCCGGTGATCGCCCGCACCGTCGAGAGCACCAGGTTCACCCCGAACAGTGTTGCCGCCCAGATCATCAGGCCGCACACCAGCTTTTCCGCCAGGTCGATACCGCCGGTCCGCAGCTCACGGACGCACATGCGGGCCAGCAGCGAGACGTTGACCAGCAGCGGTAGGCCGAAGGCGGTCCACACCACCAATCCCTCGACGTCCAGCGTCAGGTCGACCGGTCTGCCTTCCTGCCGCGCCGACGTGCCAGCCCACAGGATCGCGGCGGTGGACGCGGCCGCGAGCACACAGCAGACGCGGTGCCTGCGCCGGACCGCGGCCGGGTCGGCGTCGAAGGCCCAGATGCGGACGATCCCCTGCAAGCACATCGACGCCATCACCGTGCAGCCGAGCGAGAGCTGATGAGCGAGGCTCGCGATGCCGGGTGTCATGGTGCAGCGATACAGCAGCAGACTCAGCAAACCCCAGAGGAACAGCTGATTCAGCAGTTTATCGACGGGCGTGTCGCGTACCAGCAACCACCGGCCCGCCAGAACGGCGGCGACGAAGCCGATTACCGGCCACGCGACGATTCCCGAAATCGATGACGACATCGGCCGACCTCCCACCCGCGAAACTGTCCTCTGCGAACGATAACGTTGCCGCGTGTTCGTGACCGCGCAGATCGAGAAGCGGCAGCAGCCGATTACCGAGGCGCGTCATCCCCTCGCCGGTGATTCCCCCTTCCCGGAGTGTTCCCGGGACCGGCAAGTCGCCGCTTCCGCACATTCGAGGTCGATCTTGACAAATACGCGATACGCTCACTCGTTCACCGAGCCCGTGTCCCCTTTGTCCAGTTTGCGAAAGCGCGTGCCGATGCCGGGATGGACGGCGATTGTCACCGCACCCATCACTTCGGCGTCTCCGTCGTTCGATCTCACAACGTCGTCCGATCTCACAACGCGTCGCCGCGCGACGAATTCGAAAAGGGCGCAAAACATTTGGCGTATCGTGCGTCGATGTTACGCTGTATCACATAGAGTTTCAGTGACGACACTCACTTCCGACACGCACCTCTCGCTGGGTGCGCCTACTCTTCGTAGTCCGCGAACGCGGTCCCACCTCATGCTCTGCCCGCCCGTTCGTGCGGCAAGAACGGAGATATCTGTGCGCGATGAACCACGATCAGCTTTCCGGACCGAGCGAGTCGATGGTGCATCGATCGGAACAGATGTCGTTCCGTTGGCACTGACAGGGCAGGGCCGGGCACTCCGGCCGCGGTCGACGGCCGCGAGACCGGCCTTCGCGGTGGCGACGACCGGAGGGTGCTCGGCCGCGCCGCGATACCGCGTTCCCGAAGACAGCGCACTAGCGGATCTATGCGTCACGGCTTGACCGTGTTCGGGGAAACGGAAGCGATGAGCAAGCAGACTGCCGGAACAACCGAACTAGCCGTGCGCCCTGCCGGGACGGACTCGATGAACACCGCCCTGCGCGATCGCCTGATCGACGCGACCGTCGAGGTGGTGTCCACCGAGGGTTTGCACGCACTCACCGTCCGCCGCGTCTCGCGCATGTGCGGAGTCTCCACGATGGCCGTGTACTCCAATTTCGGGGGAATGCCCGGCCTGATCCGGGCGGCGGGTTCGGCCGGCTTCGCGCAACTGGCCGAGCGCATGAACGCGGCCGGGGTGAGCGAGGAGCCGATCACCGATCTGCTCGTGCTCGGCCTGGTGTTCCGGGACGAGGCCCAGCGCAGGCCGGAGCTTTTCCAGCTGATGTTCGGCACCGGCACACGCATCGACATGAAGATCAACCGCGGCAACGTGCTCGTGGCCGGGCACGATTCGGAGTTCGAGCACTACGCGGAGACCTTCGACAACGTGGTCGGCGCGGTGCAGCGCGCACAGGACGCCGGGCTGATCAACACCTCCGACGTCCGTTCGGCCGCGGCGCAGCTCTGGATGGGCCTGTTCGGTTTCGTCCAATTGGAGATGGCCGGACACCTCGGTGACGACGGCCTGCTCGAAGTGCTGGTGCCCGCGATCGTGAATCTGCTCGTCGGCATGGGCGCCGAACTGGAGACCGTCGGCGCCTCGGTCCTGCTCGCGGTGGAGCGCTTCGCCGAGCGATTCGGCGACTGAACCCCGCGGGCCGGGTACCGGTCAGAACGGCAGCCGGGACCGCAACCGCTGGGCGCGGGCCATCGCGCGCTCGGCGGCGCTTCCGCGCGGCGGCATCAGACCCAATTGCAGCAACATCTCCGTCAGGTCCCAGGTGGCCTGGCTACGCCAGATCAGCCCCGAGCGGAACTGCCACGCGTCGATGACCAGCAGGTCGATCCGCTTGCCGGTCGGCCCGAAGCCGGGCGGATCGATCGGCCCGAGATGGGTACCGGTCATTCGCCACGGCACCAGGGCGATCCGGTCGTCCGCGGCGAGCACCGGCGGAAACGGGTTGGTGTAGGCCACATCCGGGAACGAGCGCACCGTGTCGGCGACGAATTTCTCCACCCCCGCTCGCCCGTGCGCGGGCGCGTCCAGCGAAGGGTCGTGCCAGATCGTGTCCTCGGTGACGCATTTCGCGACCGCCGCACCGTCCCCGCTGTTCCAGCCCGCGATGTATCGCTCGGTGAACCCGAGCAGCCAGGCGAGGCTTTCGATGGGTTCGGCCTCCGGCTCGATACGGAACTGCCCGGTGTTGTACGGATCCACGCCCATCGCCTTTCGCCCAGTGCGTATTCGACGAGTCATGGTAGCCACGAATCGAGCGCGCACTCAACAGCTTCCGGCAGCTCGGCGCCGGGACGCACCGGAATAACATCGGAATAACGGTGTAATCGACCGCATTCGGGCTGCTATAACCGTGTAATAACAGCAGAATAATACCGTCATACCGGCGCTGAACTGCGATGATAACGAGTTCGGCATTACCTCCCGTGCAACATTTTTCGGCCTCCGGCCGCACAGTTCCGTATTGACCTTCGCGAATCGGTCCTCCTACCATGGGTGGACACTGACCTCCTACCGCGGAACCACTTCACTCCGGACGACGCTCACGGCCGAACAGGTTTACCGGCGCCGCGATTCCGGTTGTCTCCACGCTGATTCGAAGACGCTCGACGGAAAAACGCGTCGGCGATTTTTCGAATACCTGAGCACCAGGGGATTTTGCATGCCCAATGTAGCAATTGTCGGTATCGGCTGCCGTTTTCCGGGCGGAATCGACGGGCCGGACTCTTTCTGGGACCTTGTCGTGCGCAAGGGCGACGGCATCGTGGAAGTGCCGGCGGATCGCTGGAACCTCGCGAAGTTCTACGACCCCGACCCGGACGCGCCCGGCCGGATGTACACCAGGCACGGTGGCTTCCTGACCCAGTCGCTGTGGGAGTTCGACGCCGAGTTCTTCGGCATCTCCCAGCGCGAAGCGTCGATCATGGACCCGCAGCAGCGGCTGCTGCTCGAAGTCGCCTGGGAGGCGCTCGACGACGCCGGGATGGCAGGCCGGGTCGGCGGGCGCGAGGTCGGCGTGTTCGTCGGCGGCTTCATGAACGACAACGCGCTGGTGCGCAGCGGTTCGATGTCCCGCGCCTCGATCAACAGCCACAGCCCGACCAGCTCGTCGCACACGCTGCTCTCGGCCCGCATCGCGTTCCTTCTGGACCTGCTCGGGCCCACCATGACCATCGACACCGCCTGCTCGTCCTCCCTGGTCGCGCTGCATCAGGCGGTGCTCGCGCTGGAGTCGGGCGAGTGTGAATCGGCGATCGTCGGCGGCGCCAACGCGATGCTGCGGCCCGAGGCGTTCATCTCCATGTGCAAAGGCCGGTTCCTGGCGGTCGACGGCCGGTGCAAGTCCTTCGACGCGGCCGCCGACGGCTACGGACGCGGCGAGGGCGCAGGCGCGGTGGTGCTGAAGACGCTGGACGCGGCGGTCCGGGACCGCGACCGGATCTACGCGGTGGTGCGCGGCAGCGGCGTCAACCAGGACGGCCGCACGCTGGCGATCCCGGTGCCCAACCCGGTCGCGCAGGAGGCCCTGGCGCGGCGGGTGCACCGGCTGGCGGGCATCGACGCGCACGACATCCGTTTCGTGGAGGCACACGGCACCGGCACCCCGGTCGGCGACCCGCTCGAATTGGCCGCCCTCGGTGCGGTGTACGGCGCGGTCGACGGCCGCGACGACCCGCTGCCGGTCGGCTCGGTGAAGAACAACATCGGGCACACCGAGGCCGCCGCGGGCGTCGCGGGCGTCATCAAGGCCGCGCTGACCCTGCACCACGGCGTCATCGCCCCGCAACTGCGGCTGGACAACCCGAACCCGGAGATCCGGTTCGACGAACTGCGGGTACGCATTCCGCTGGCGACCGAACCGCTGCCCAACGACGACGGCCGGGCCGCGGTGGCGGTCAACAGCTTCGGCTACGGCGGCACCAACGCCCACGCGATCCTCACCCGCGCGCCCGAACTCCCCGCGCCCGCGGACGCCGCGCGGACGCCGATCACCGTGCTGCCGCTGTCGGCCCGCAACGAGACCGCGCTGCGCACCATGGCCACCCAGCTGCACGACCTCACCGAGACCGCCCCGGTGGACGCGGTGACCGAAGCGGCCTGGACCCAGCGCGCGCACCATCCCCTCCGCGCCGCGTTCGGGTACCGGGATGCCGACGACCTGCGTGCCCAACTGGCCGATTTCGCCGCGGGAGCGGGCAAGTCACCGGCCCGCGCGCTCACCGACGGCTCCACCCAGCCGGTGTTCGTGTTCAGCGGCATGGGCCCGCAGTGGTGGGGCATGGCCCGCGGCCTGCTCGAGGCCAACGGGCGCTTCGCCGCGGCCGCGCGCTCGATCGACGAGGTCTTCCGCGAAATCGCGGGCTGGTCGATCGTCGAGGAACTCCTGCGCCCGGAAGAGGAGTCGCGAATCACCGGGACCGCCTACGCACAGCCGGCGAATTTCCTGGTCCAGGCCGCGCTCATGGCCGAACTCGCCGAACTCGGCATCCATCCGGCCGCGGTGGTCGGCCACAGCGTCGGCGAAGTGGCCTCGGCCTACGCCTCGGGTTCGTTGTCGCTGCGCGACGCGCTGCTGGTGAGCTGTCACCGCGCCCGGTTGCAGGCCACCACCGCGGGCACCGGCGGCATGCTGGCCGTCGGCCTGTCGGAGGAGCAACTGCACGAGCGCCTCGCGGGCGTGGCGGGCGTCTGCGTCGCGGCGATCAACAGCCACTCGGCGGCGACGCTGTCCGGCGACCTCGCCGAATTGGACCGCATCCGAGCCGAACTCACCGAGGAAGGCGTCTTCGCCAAGGCGCTGCGCGTCGAGGTGCCCTATCACAGCCACCTGATGGACCCCATCCTCGGCGACCTCACGACGGCGCTGGCCGGTCTCACGCCGCGACCGGCGCGGGTGCCGATCTGGTCCACCGTCACCGGCGGCGAACTGTCCGGCCCGGACTGGGACGCCGAATACTGGTGCCGAAACGTGCGCGAACCGGTGCGCTTCGGCGCGGCCGTGGACAGCTTGCTCGACGCGGGTCATCGGGTCTTCCTGGAGGTGGGACCGCACCCGGTGCTCAGCGGCAACATCAAGGAGGCGTTCGTGCGCCGCGGCCTCGACGGCGCGGCGATCAGCACCCTGTCGCGCAACGCCGACGACCACGACAACCTGCTGCGCGCCGTGGGTGAGCTGTACCAGGTGGGCGGGCTCGACACCACGCACCCGCCCGGCGCGCCGGAAACGCCTGTCGCGCATCTGGATCTGCCCCGCTACCCGTGGCAGCGCCGCACGCTGTGGACCGAGGACCCCGCGATCGAGGCCGACCGCGTCGGCGCGACCGACGGTTACGTCATGCTCGGCCAGCGCACGGCGGCGTCCGCGCCGGAATGGGAGGTCGAGCTGTCGGTGGCCGCGCTGCCGTGGCTGCCCGATCACGTCGTGGACGGATCGGTCGTTCTGCCGGGCGCGGCCTATCTGGACGCCGCGCTCAGCGCCGTCGCGGTCCGCACCGGCCGCACCACCTTCGGACTCGAGTCGGTCCAGTTCGTCGCGCCCCTGGTGATCGCACAGCACGACGTGCCCGTACTGCGCCTCACCGTCGAGGAGACCACCCACCGGTTCACCCTGCGCTCGCGCGCCGCCACCGCAACCACCTGGACGGTCAACGCGCACGGCAGGCTGATCGAGGCGGACGTGGACGCGCGCACGATCGACCTCACGCCCGCGGCGGACGCGGTGGACGTGGCCGCGGCGACGCTCTACGACGGCCTCGCCGCCCACGGCCTGGCCTACGGGCCCAGCTTCCGGCTGATCACCGCGGCGCGAGTCGGCGCCGACTCTGTGCTGGCCCGACTCGATCTCGCGCCGCTGGCGGGCAGCGCGCCGAGCCTGCCGCACCTGGCCCACCCGGCGGCGGTCGACGCGGCGCTGCAGTGCTTCGCCGCGCTGTATGCCCAGACCGCGCACGGGGCGAGCGTCGTGGTGCCGTCCTCGGTCGCCGGGGTCCGCTGGACCGGGCCGCTACCGGAGCACGCGGTCGTGCTGGTCCGCCGGGTGGACGGTGACCCGCTGTGCGCCGACATCACGGTCGCCACACCGGAAGGCGCTGTGGTACTCGCTCTCTCGGGCGTGCGGTTCGCCAGTCTGGCGGCCGAGCCGGATCTGCACGACCACCTCGACGGCCTGTTCTACGAGCCGGTGTGGTCCATCGTCGACGACTCGGCGGCCGCCGACGAACCCGCGGGTGGGGAGGAGTTCCTACTCGTGGTCAGTCTGGGCAGCACCGTCTCCCAGCGCGCGAAGGAAATCGCCAGCGCCCGCGCCGCGTCGGAGATCCTCACCTTGGCGCCGGAGCAGGCAGGCGCCGCGGATCGCGTGCTGGCGACCCTGCGCGCCGCCCGCGAGCGGCCCGGTGTGACGCGCAGCCGCCTCGTCGTGGTGTCCGGCGCCGAACTGGACGCGGTGCCCAACGCCTACGGGCTCGCGCTGGTCGCCAAGGCGGTCGGCGAGCTGGTGGTCGGCGAGGAAGACGACGCCGCGGCGGCCGAGGTGCGCGCGGTGGTGGTCACCGAGCAGGCGTTCTGCCTGCCGATCGACGCGTTCGCGCATCCCGCGCAGGCCGCGCTCACCGGCGCAAGGCGCACCCTGCGCAACGAGCAACCCGCGGTGCAGTGGCGACTGGTCGACACCGAACCGGCCACGCGCGCCGCCGACATCGTCGAGCAGGTGCTCGGCGACGGACGCGCCGACGAGGTCGCGCTGCGCGCGGGCGCGTGCTGGGCGCTGCACCTGCGCAAGTCCCTGCGGGAACATCTGGCGGCCTGGGACGAGGCCGCGCCGCTGACCGACCCGGAAGCCTCTTTCCGTCTGGAGATTCCGCGCTCGCGGTTGCTGTCGGATCTGGCATGGCGCGCGGTCGAGCGCGTAGCGCCCGGTCCCGGCGAGGTCGAGATCCGGATGGACGCGGTGGGCCTCAACTACAAGGACGCGCTCAAAGCGCTCGGTGTGCTCACCGAAAAAGAGCTGGCAGGAACGTATTTCGGCACCGATCTGGGCATGGACGGATTCGGCGTGGTCGAGCGGGTGGGTCCTGGCGTGACCGAGGTCGCGGTCGGCGACGAGATGTCGGTGTGCGCCAAGGATCTGGTCCGCCGCCACGTCACCCTCCGGCCCGACGAAGGCGCCACCATGCCCCTGAACTACCCGGACTCGGTCCTCGACCCCTGCCACTCCAGCTCGGTGCTGCCCTTCCTCACCGCCGAATTCGCCTTCGGCGAGCTCGCACACCTGCAACCGGGCGAGACGGTGCTGGTGCACGGCGCGGCGGGCGGCATGGGCATGGCCGCGGTCCAGGTGGCGGTGCGTCTCGGCGCGCGCGTCATTGCGACGGCGGGTTCGGACGAGCGCCGCGCGGTGGCCGCGGCCGCGGGCGCGCACGAGGTGGTCAACTCGCGCTCGATCAGCTTCGTCGACGACGTGCTCGCGCTGACCGGCGGTCGCGGCGTCGACGTGGTCTACAACTCCTCCCCCGGCGAGATCCTCCAGCAGAACCTGCGGGCGGCCGCCGAATTCGGCCGGATCATCGAGATCGGCAAGGCCGACATCTACGGCGGCGGCGCGATCGACCTGCGCCCGTTCGACCGGAACCTGTCGTTCTTCGCCGTGGACATGGACCGCGCCCTGGCCGTGCGCCCCGAACTGGTCCGCCGCTCGGCACGGCGGGCGATGGACGCCCTGAACGACGGCACCTATGAGTACCTCCCCTACACCGCGTTCACGCTCGACGCCACCGCCGAGGCGTTCGAAACCGTGGTGCGGTCCAAGCAGATCGGCCGAGTCGTGCTCGACCTGCGCGAACCGGAGCCGACGGTGCTGGCCGCACGGCCCGGCCTGCCGATCGACCCGGCGGCCAGCTACCTGGTCACCGGCGGCTTCGGCGCGTTCGGCCTGGCCACCGCGCGCTGGCTGGTGCGGATCGGCGCGCGTCGTCTGGTGCTGGCCGGGCGCAGCGGCGCCACCACGGACGCGGCCCGCGCCGCGATCGACGAATTCACCGCCGCCGGTGCGGAAGTCGTCGAGGAACGCCTCGACATGGCCGACTACGACGCCGTCGCCGCCCTGCTCGACCGCATCCAGACCAGCGGGCATCCGCTGCGCGGGGTGTTCCACGCGGCCGGTGTGGTGAACAACCTCGAGGTCCCGCAGATCACCGCGGAGTCGCTGGCGGAGATCTTCGGTCCCAAGGTCGCAGGCGCGGTCAACCTGGACACCGCCGTCACGGCCGCCGACATCGAACTCGACATGTTCGTGCTGTTCTCCTCGGCGAGCAGCATCGTCGGCATCTCGCCGCAATTCGGTTACGCGGCGGCCAATTCCGTCCTGGACATGATCGCCGCAGCCCGCCGCGCCCGCGGCGCCGCCGCGCTGGCGGTGAACTGGGGCTTCATGAGCGGTGGCGGCGGTATGGCCGACTACGAGGCGGTCAGCCGGTACGCGGAGATGACCGGTTACCGCTCGGTGGACATGGACGTGGCCACCGATCTGCTCGGCGAGTGCCTGCGGCTGGATCTGCCGCAGATCGTGCTGTTCGACGTGGACTGGAGCCAGTGGGCGCTGGCGCACCGCCCGTCCACCCGCACGCCGCGCTTCGCCGACCAGGTGGCGGCCGCGGGCGGCGGTGCGTCGGGCGCGGGTGCCCTGCGGGCGGAGATCCTCCAGCTGGGTCTCGAGCAGCGCGGGGAGGTGGTGGCCTACCTGCTCGCCGAACAGCTCGCCGCGGTGCTCGGCGTCGACGCCGAGACCGTGGACCTGAACACCCCGCTACCCGAACTCGGTATGGACTCGCTGATGGGCATGGAGTTCGGCGCCCGCGTGGTGCAGGTGCTCGGCACCCAGCTGTCGGTGCTCGCCGTGATCGGACTGACGTTGCGCGGGCTCGGCGCGCGGATTGCCGAGCAGATTGCCCAGGAAGAAGAGCGCGCGGCGAGGAGCGAGGACGAATGACGGACAACAACTCCAGGGAGCTGGCCCGCGCACTGCTGGCCAGGCACGCGGGCGGTGAGACGACCGCCGCCCCGGCGACGACCAACGGTGCGCGAGCCGCGAACGGCTCCGCCACCGCGGCCCCCGCCAACGGCGCCACGGCGCCACGCGGAGTCGCGCACACCTCCTTCCGTGACCACCCCGGCGTGCTGGAGGCCGGGCAGCGGTTCGGCCGGTTCGACGCCTGGGTCAACCAGGTCGGTCTGGTCAACCCGTACTACTTGCCGCACGAGGGCATCAGCGGTGCGGTGACCAGGATGGCCGACCGGGACGTGGTGAACTTCAGCAGCTTCGGCTACCTGGACCTGGCCGCCGACCCGCGGGTGCGGCAAGCCGCCAAGGACGCGATCGATCAGTACGGCACCTCCGCCGCCGCAGTGCGCATCGTGGCGGGCGAGCTGCCGATCTACCGCGAGCTGGAAGCCGAGCTCGCCCGCGTCTACGACACCGAGGCCGCGCTGGTGACCGCCAGCGGCTACCTCACCAATGCCGCCGCGGTCGGATTCCTGCTCGGCAAGCGCGATCTCGCGGTCTGCGACGCGCTGATCCACCACAGCGTGGTCTCCGGCACCGAGTGGTCACGCTGCAAGCGGGTCTCCTTCCGGCACAACGATCCCGAGTCGCTGGAGACCATCCTGAAGATGTCGCGGCGCAGTTTCGACCGGGCCATGGTGATCATCGAGGGCCTCTACAGCATGGACGGCGACGTGGTCCGGCTGCCCGAGATCATCGAGGTGGCCCGCCGCTACGACTGCTCGATCATGATCGACGAGGCGCACTCGTTCGGCACGCTCGGGGCGACCGGGCACGGCGTTCGTGAATTGTTCGACCTGCCCGGCGACGCCGTCGACGTCTGGATGGGCACCCTGTCCAAGGCGCTCGGCAGCGTCGGCGGCTATCTCGCCGGAAACCGGGAACTGGTCGACGGATTCAAGTACGTCGCGGGCGGTTTGAGCATGTACACCGCCGCACCCGCACCCTCGGCCATCGGCGCGGCGCTGGCCGGACTCCAGGTGCTGCGCGAGGAGCCCGAACGCGTGACCCGGCTGCGGCACAACAGCGCGTACTTCCACCGCCGCGCCAGGGAGTACGGCTTCGACATCGGTACGTCCGAGGACTCGCCGATCATCCCGGTCATGACCGGCGCCGACGAACCCGCCGTGCTGGCGGCGCTGGCCATGCTGCAGCGCGATTTCAGCGTGAACGCCATCACCCACCCGGTCGTCCCGGCCGGGGAGGCAAGGCTGCGGTTCTTCATCAACTGCAGGCACACCGAGCAGCAAATGGATCAGGCGCTGGCCACGCTGCGCGAGGTGCTCGACGGACTCGCGGACACCGCGGGACAGCAATTCACACTCGCCCATGAGGAGCAGCACTCGTGAAAATTCCCATCAACCGATCCCTCCTCCGAAAAGCGGTGGTGCCCGGGGTGGCGCTGCTGCTGATGGGCTCGCTGTTCATTCCGGCTCGTTCGACGCTGCTGCCCACCTACGACGAGGCCGGTGGGCCGATCGCGAGCAAGTTCGACTTCACCGCGATGCCGATCGCGCTGCCCAAGGGACTGCCGACCGATCGCAAGATCCGCGAGCTGCGCGAGCCGTACAAGCACCTGTCGGCCTGGATCTCCTCGGTCGGCGCGGCGATCGCGATGAACGACTTCGACGGCAACCGGCTGGCCGACGACCTGTGCGTAGTCGACCCCCGCTCCGACACGGCCTTCATCACTCCGACGCCGGACAGCAACACCGGCCGGTACGAGCCGTTCGTGCTCGATCCGAAGCCGTTGCCCGCCGACTCCTCCACCGTGCCTTCGGGTTGCGTTCCCGGCGACTTCAACGGTGACGGCCGAATGGACGCGCTGGTGTCGTACTACGGCCGCACGCCGATCCTGTACCTGCAGCGCGCCAACGCGACCCGGCTGGAGGCCAAGGCCTTCCGCCCGATCGACATCGTCCCCACCCCGAACACCCCGGACGGGCACTACGAAGGCGAGCGGTGGATCACCGCGGCGGTCTCGGTCTCCGACTTCGACGGCGACGGCAAGCCGGACATCTACCTGGGCCAGTACTTCGACGACATGGACGTGCTCTCCGAGGAGGGCCAGCTCGCGCTGTGGATGACCGACTCGCTGTCCAACGCGCGCAACGGCGGCAAGGACCGGATCTTCACCCTCGCCTCCGCCAAGGCGGGCGACGAACCGACCGCCGACTACCGCGAGGTGGCCAACCCGTTCCCGATCGGCATGGACACCGGTTGGGCGCTGGCCGCCGCCGCGTCCGACCTGAACGGCGATCAGCTGCCGGAGCTCTACGTGGCCAACGACTTCGGGCGCGACCGCCTGTTCGTCAACCGGTCGACGCCGGGTCAGATCCGCTTCGGCTTCGCCGAGGGCGAGCGCGGCATCATCGAGCCGAAGTCGTATGTGCTGGGCCATGATTCGGACAAAGGGATGGCCGCGGACTTCGGCGACCTGAACGGCGACGGCATGCCCGACCTGTTCGTCAGCAATATCGCCGTGCGTTTCGCGCTGATGGAAGGCCACTTCGCGTTCTACAACACCGCCAAGGACACCGCCGACGCGGCACGTCAATTGGCCGACGGCGTGGCGCCGTTCAAGAACCGCGCGACGGACGTCGGACTGGCCTGGGAGACCTGGGGCTGGGACGCGAAGATCGACGACTTCGACAACGACGGCCGCAACGAAGTGGTCCAGGCCACCGGCATGATCAAGGGCGACACCAACCGGTGGCCGCAGATCCAGGAACTCGGCACCATGAACGACAACCTCACCAAGTACCCGTGGTCCTGGCCGATCATCGGCGAGGACGCCGACCTCTCGGGCAGCGATCCGGTCGGCTTCTTCAGCCGCGGTGACGACGGCAAGTTCGCCAACCTCACGCACGCCCTCGGCATGGACACCCCCGTCCCCTCGCGTGGCATCGCCGTCGGCGACACCTCCGGCAACGGCGCGCTGAGCTTCGCCGTCGCCCGCCAGTGGGGTGATCCGACCTTCTACCACAACAACAAGGCGAACAACGGCCAGTTCCTCGGCCTGAAGCTGTTCAAGCCGGCCTGGGAGGGCAACGCGACCACGACGACCATCGCCGGTCTTCCGGCCCAGGGCGTCCCGGCGGTGGACGCTCAGGTCGAGGTGCGCACGGCGGACGGCCGGTTGCTCACCAGCCACCTCGACGGCGGCAGCGGGCACACCGGCAAGCGCGCCACCGAGGTGCACATCGGCCTCGGCGACGTGGATCCGGCCGCCCCGCTGAGCGTCGTGCTCCGCTGGCGGGAGACCAACGGCACGCCGCACGAACAAACCCTCCAGCTCGCGCCGGGCTGGCACACCGTGAACCTCGCCTCGGACGCCCAGGAGGTCAAGCAGCGATGAGCGACAACGACAACAAGGACCCGGGCGACGCGACCGCCGCGTCGAACGGGCACCACGAAACCTCGGCAACCGAAGGCAACGGCAGCGCCGCCCACGGCGGCACCGGCGACAGCGCAGGCGCGCAGAGCAAAGCCGACGCGACGGGTAACGGCAACGGAACGAGCCTCACCACGGCGGAGCGCATCTCCGCCGTACAGCGGTCGGGCACCGAATTCGCCAAGGAATGGGTGGAGACACCGGCGCCGACCAAGGACACGCGCTACCTCGCGCTGCGCAATTTCGCCATCTCGATCACGATCTTCAACCTGATCGGGTTCCCGCTGCTCGGCTTCGAGCAGCCGTTCCTCTGGCCGTTCATCGCGCTGGCCACCGCGTACTCCACCGAGATCGGGCTGGAAGTGCTGGCGGCCTGGGCGTACAAGCGCCCGCCCGCCTTCCTGGGCCGTGGGCCGCGTGGGCTGTTCGAATTCCTGTTGCCCGCGCACATCACCGGTCTGGCGTTCAACTTCCTGACCTTCGCGCACGACAAGCTGTGGCCGGTGATCTTCGGCATCGTGGTCGCGGTCGGCACGAAGTGGGTGCTGCGCGCCAAGATCAACGGCAAGATGCGCCACTTCATGAACCCGTCGAACTTCGGTGTCGTGGTGTGCTTCCTGGTGTTCCCGATGATCGCGGTCGCGCCGCCGTACCACTTCACCGAGTACATCACCGGACCGGCGGACGCGCTCATCGTGCTCGGCCTGCTGATGACCGGCACCATGCTGAACGCCAAGCTGACGCTGAAGATGCCGCTGATCATGGCGTGGGTGGGCGCGTTCGCGCTGCAGGCCATCGTGCGCGGGCTCATCGAACCGAACGTCTCGATCCTGGCCGGTCTGAGCATGATGACCGGTCTGGCCTTCGTGTTGTTCACCAACTACATGGTCACCGACCCGGGCACCACGCCGTCGGGCAAGAAGCACCAGATCATGTTCGGCGCCTCGGTCGGCATCATGTACGGCGTGGTCACCGCGCTGCACATCGCCTACGGGTTGTTCATCGCGCTGGTCATCGTCTGTGGCGCTCGCGGCGTCTACTGGTGGGCGCGCGGCCTCGCCGAGTGGTGGCAGCAACGCGGCGCGACACCGAGCGCACCGGAGCAGCCCGTGGTGGCCGACGACCTGGAGGCCGACATCGCACGCGAACCCGAGCCGGCGACGGAGGCCGCCCGCTCATGACCGACCGCGCCGAGCCGCGCCGCGCGCTCGGCGCTTTCGGCACCGGCGTCACCGTGGTCGCCCCGAATTCCTCCGACGATTGGAGAACCCCATGCCCTCGCCGTTGGGTCCGCTGCGCGCGGCCCTCTTCGTCCCCAGTCCAGCCAGTGTCCGCCGGGTGCTCAGCGGATTCGAGCAGCCCGACCAGCACACCGCGCTCGAACTCGAGCAGGTGACCATGCACCTGGTCGGCGGCATCGACTCCGCGGTCCGCAGCTCGGACAACGACGAGCTGATCGCCGCGCTGCTCCAAGTGCCGCCGAAGTACCGCGGGTTCGCCTACGAAGGCGCCGCGGTCGGGCTCACCGCCATGGACTCGCTCTCGCCCGGCCGTCGCGCTGCCGAGCTGATCGACGGACCGGCCAGCGAATACGCCCTGACCATGTACGTCGGAGTCGGCCTCGCCATGGCGAAGATCCCGAAGCTCCGGTGGAAGAAGCTGTTCCCGCAGCACCCGCTGTTCCGCTGGCTGGCCATCGACGGCTACGGCTTCTACAAGGCGTTCTTCCAGATGCAGCGCTACGTGCGGGAAAAGCACGTCGAGACCCGTTACCCCGGCTGGCTCGGCGACCGCGACAACCTGAAGCGCATCGCGGACCAGGGCATGGGACGCGCGCTGTGGTTCATCGGCGGCGGCAGCCCGGCCGGTGTCGTGCGCCTGGTCGGCGAGTTCGACCCGAAGCGGCACGCCGACCTGTGGAGCGGCGTCGGCATCGCCGTCACCTTCGCCGGTGGTGTGGAACAGGCTGCGATGGAGGAACTCTGGGACGTGGCCGGCGAGTTCCGGCCGCAGCTGTCGCTGGGTTCGGCCATGGTCGCGCGCATCAGGCAGCAGACCAACAGCGTCAACGAGCACAGCGAGGCGGCGGCGCAGGTCTTCTGCGGGACCACGGTGGCGAAGACCGACGCGCTGATCGAGACCTCGCTCGACGACCTGCCCGACGACGGCACCTCCGGCACCTACCTGCTGTGGCGGGACCGGATCGCCGACATCGTCACCGCGAGCCGGGCCTGAGGATCGCCGCGATGGCACGGGTCGGCGACTGGGTCGGAAAGCACGTCATCGTCACGGGTGGCTCGGAAGGGATCGGAGCAGCGGTGGCGGGGGCCTTCGCGCGGCGTGGCGCGCAGGTCTCGATCATCGCGCGCCGCAAGTCACCGCTGCGCGACACCGCGAAACGGCTGGGTACCGACTGGGCCGCGGCGGACGTGACGGACCCGGATCAGCTCGGCTCGGCCGTCACGGAATTGGAACAGCGCAACGGGCCGTGCGAGGTCATCGCCTGCTGCGCGGGTCTCGCCCTGCCCGGCCGCTTCCTCGAGGTGGACGCGGGCGAGTTCGAGACACAGATGTCGGCGAACTATCTCGGCGCGGTGCACGCGGTGCGGCGGGTGCTGCCCGGCATGGTGGAGCGGTCCAGAGGGAAGATCCTGCTGGTCAGCTCGACGGCGGCGTTTCTCGGGATCACCGGATACACCGCCTACGGGCCGACCAAGGCGAGCGTCCGGCAGCTGGCGTTGTGCCTGCGCTACGAGGTCGAGCCCAAAGGCGTGGACGTCACGGTGATCTATCCCGCCGACACCGACACGCCGGGCCTGGCCATGGAGAACCAGCGAAAGCCGGTGGAGACCAAGGCGATCACCGGGTCGATCGAACCGATGTCGCCCGAGCGGGTCGCCGAGGCGGCGGTGCGCGGATTGGAACGCGGCCGCCACCACATCGCGCTCGACCCGTTGACGCGGTTCTTCCTCGCCTGGGCGAACCTGCCCGAGGATCTGGCGCGACCGTTCATGCGCCGCACCGTCGCGAAGGCGCTGCGCTCCAGCTGAACAGCGCCGAAGGCCCGCTCACCCACCGTGTTCCGGTGCGTGAGCGGGCCTTTTGCCGTGCTCAGCCGACGATGACGGCCACGCAGGCGGCGATGAAGAGGACCTGAACCAGCGCTCGCAGCGGCAGGGGCATGGTCTTGATGCCCAAGTCGGCGCGGGCGGCGCGGACGTTCGCGGGGAACAGCGCCACCAGCAGCGCGATCAGGCAAGCCGCGGCCAGGTCGGCGGTCGCCGGAATCACCACGCCGACGGCGCCCGCCAGTTCCAGTACGCCGGTCAGCGTCACCAGGGCGGGGGCGTTCGGCAGCCGCGGCGGCACCATGGCGATCAGCGCGTCGCGGCGCGGCTGGAGGAAGTGCGCGCTCGAGGTGAGCACGAGCATCGCGGCCAGGCCGAGAGCGGCCGCGTGCGCCCACGAATCGAGCCAGTCGTTGCCGGTCAGCCAGCCGATGAGGCGAGCGATCGCGGTGACGGCGGCGAGGACAACCAGCGGTGCCATCGGGATCTCCTGTGGAACGAAGTGCGAATCTTGACAGTGGAAAGATTATCGCCGGACGCACGAACTTGTCAATGTCTAGATAATGGGCCACCATCGAGAGATGGCGAAGGACAGCTACCACCACGGAGACCTCCGCGCCGCGCTGCTCACCGCGGCCGCCGAGCGGATCGCCGCCGACGGCGTCGACGCGCTCTCACTGCGCAACCTGGCCCGGCACGCGGGCGTCTCGCACGCCGCGCCCGCCCATCACTTCGGTGATCGAGCAGGTCTGCTCACCGCGCTGGCCACCGAGGGCTTCGATCTGCTGGCCGAGCAGCTCGCGCGGGCCGGCGCGGATTTCCGCGAAGTCGCGGTGGCGTACATTCGCTTCGCGCGCGAGCATCCCGGACACTTCGACGTGATGTTCCGGCACAACCTGTTGCACGCCGAGGACGCGGCATTGCGGGCCGCGCGGGATCGTTCCGCGGCGGCGCTGCGCTCCGGGGTCTCGGCCATCGAACCGGGCCGCAGCCGCGACCGCCAGCGGGCGACGCAACTCGCCGCATGGTCGCTGGTGCACGGCTTCGCTTCGCTGTGGCGCGAAGGGGCACTGCATAATTCGTCACTGGCCGACGATCCCGATCCGGAGGCCATGGCCCGCAATATGTTGTCCACCATCCGGTTCGACTGACCGGAAACCGGCTTGCACCGAGCCGCCGCCGTGCTATCCAGAGACCCGGAAGGAGCGGGCGGCCACTCCCCGGCTGCCACGACACATGGACATCCACGCCTACCCGACCGAGGCGATCACACCGGTTGACCTGACCGAGGCACACCGGATCGTCGGCCACCATCTCACCAACGGTGATTACACCGAACGCGGAATCACCTACCTGATAACGGAATTCGACGCCTGCTTTGTCGCTGTCGCCGCCTTTCCCCACTCGCCGCAGGCCGGCCCGGACAGCCCGCGAGTCATCGTCGGCGGTTCGGTCCACGTCATCGACAAGCCCACGGGCGCGGTCTCCTATTGGCCGACCTACCCGGCCGAGCTGGTCGCCGACCAGTACACGACGGCGCTGGAAGACGGACGCCTGGTCATCGAGGACGGCTGGCCGGAGGACGACGAGCAGTCACCCGGCTCCGCTTGACCGATCCGCCGATCGGCCTCGCGCGCCACAACGCGCGCGGCCACGCCTATGGAGTGATCCGGCACGGCGCTCGCCCACACTTGTCGGACCCTGCTGTTAGCGTCGGAGTCGACTCGTTCACGGAAACCGTTCTCACGAAACCTTTCTCACCGAAAGCATTGGGGGATGGCATGTTCGAAGATCCGCTCGACGAAAGCACCGAACCGGCACCGGCTGAGCATCCTCCCACCGCCGCGGGGCCGAGCGATCCGCTTCGCGACTGGCACGAAACCGGCCCGGACGGAGTCTCCGAAGCCGACCTGCGCCGCGCCACCGCGCTGGCGACCCTGTTCGGCGCGGACGACGCCGCCGAGGCGGACCGGCTGATGACAGTGGTCCTCGGGAACGGACCCGACACGGCCGCCGGCCGCACGGCGACCGCCCAGTGGCTGCGTACCCACTGTCCGGGCGACCGGTATCTCAACCCTCCGCCCGGCCGGCTCGGTGAATCGCTCGTAGGTCAGGCGCTGCGCGCGGAGAACGACGGGGTGCGACTGCTGGCCGACAGCGTGCACATCGCCTCTCCCCGGCAGCGTGAGCGATGTTTCGCAACCCTCACCCGGTTCTGCGCGGACGACGAACACGTCAGGTCCCCGGCCGAGAACTATCTCGCCGCACATCACCGCCGGTTGGTCGAGTATGCGGCGAAGCCCTCGAACAGCGGATCGGAACCGCCGGAGCGCGGCGTGCTTCTCGGTACGATCGCCCGTTTCCTCCTGTGCGCGGTACCCGCGGCCGCCCGGCTCGAAGCGGAGAACGCGTGCGAACTGTCGCTGTCCTACATCGCGATAGGCGATCTCACTCGCGCCGAGGCAGATGCGGCGACGGCCGGGCGACTGTACCGGCACGCGTTCCTGCTCGGCCTCGACGAAGGATTCGACGGCCGAGCCGCCGAAGAATCGATGCCCGAGAGTGAAGCGGCCCCGGGCGCGAGCGGGCCCGCCGAAGCCAGACGCCTGTACCGTAGCTCGGTCGCGATCGGCGAACGCATCGCGGCCGCGCAACCGGACAACCCGGCGTACCGCCGTGATCTTTCGGTGTCCTACGGCAAGCTGGCCGATCTGGAACGAACAGCGGGAGACGTCGATGCGGCTACCCGGCTGCACCACTGCGCCTTGGCCCTCGTCGAGGAACTCGCGGCGGCCGAGCCCGCGAACCGTTCGTATCGCCGCGATCTCGCCGTCGTCAACGAGAAGGTAGGCGACCTCGCCCATGCGGCGGGCGAGGCCGACAAAGCCGCACACCATTACCGAGTCACGCTCCTGCTCACCGAGGAACTCGTCGCCGCGGAGCCCGGAAATCCGCTCTATCGACGGGACCTTTCGGTGTCCTACAACAAGATGGGCAGTCTCGCGTCGGACACCGGGGACGTCGAGGAGGCGGCGCGGTTGCACCAGCTCGCGCTCGCCCTGACCCGAGACCTGGTCGATGCCGATCCGGACAACCTGCAGTACCGTCGCGATCTGTCGATCTGCTACGACAAACTCGCCGAACTGGCCCGAGCCGGTGGCGATCTGGCGGAGGCGATCCGGCTGTATCGGCGATCGGTCGAGCTGACCGAAACGCTCGTCGCGGCCGAACCGTCGAATCCGGGGTTCCGGCGGGACCTCTCGGTCAGCGTGGACCGCCTGGCCGGAGTGATCCGCGCGCACGGCGACCCGCACGAGGCGATCCGGCACTACCACCGCGCCCTGGCCATCACGGAGGAACTCCTCGCCGCCGACCCCACCAATGCTCGGTACCGTCGCGACCTCGTCCTCACCTGCAATGTGCTCGGCGACATCGCCAGGGAGTGGCGCGACTTCGACGAAGCGGCCCGGCTCTACCGACGTGCGCTGGACTGTACCGAGGAGCTGGCCGCCGCCGCGCCCGCCAATCTTCAGTACCGCCGCGACCTTCTGATCGTCCACGACGCACTCGGTTCGCTGGCGATCGATCAGGACGACCACGATGTGGCGGCGACGCACTGCCGTCGCGCCCTGATGCTGTCGGAGGAACTCACCGCCGCCGATCCTGGGAACCTACGGTATCGACGCGACCTGCTCTTGGCCTACAACGCCCTCGGCAGAGTAGCAATCGCTCAGGGCGACTCCGACGAGGCGACAAGACTGTTCGAGCACGCTACGGCGATCGCCACGAGCCTGGTGGAGGCCGCGCCGGACAACCGTTCCTTCAGCAGAGATCTCTCGTTCTGCTACCACAAGCTGGGCGACACCGCCCGTGCCCGAAACGATCTCGCCGGAGCCGATCGCGCCTACCACAACGCTCTGGCCATCGATCTCGCGCTGGTGGAGGCCGAGCCTTCGAACCTCTCCTACCGCCGCGACCTCTCCATCACCTACGACCGCCTCGGCGCGCTGGCGCGTTCGCACGGGGACAACCACGCGGCGCGCGACTGGTACCACCGATCGGCCGACATCGCCGAGGAACTGGCGGCCGCGGATCCCGGCAACCTCGGCTATCACCACGACCTCCTCTCCTGCTGCGACAAACAGGGCGGCCTCGCCCGCGACACCGGCGATCGCACTGCCGCCGCCCAACACTTTCGCCGCGGCTTGGCCATCGCCGACCACCTGGTCCGATCGGCGCCCTCCAACCTCGGCTATCAGCGCGATCTGGCCCTGATGTACGAGCGCCTCGCCGACCTGGCGGGCGGCATCCGGTGAAGTGAACGGGTCCGCCAGGCTCCCTGCGCGGCCGGTCGCAGCGGCTCGCGCCCGTATCCGTGTGTGAGCACACCGAAGATGTTGCCGCGATTGACAATTGAAAATCCGTGATCGGCAACCGCTTCGACGAACGACCTCCGCTGGTCCGGCACGGTCAACCTGACCTACCTCGACCTCGACTCCGTCCCACCCCGCGTGCTGTCCGGCAACAGTGGCGCCAGCACCTGGGTCAGCTACGACCGCAAGTCCTCCGGAGGATTCTCCGAGGCAACACTTTACGGACTCAGCGGCGGCTTCTTCACGATAAAGCCCACCGTCGCCCTGTGGACCACCCCGGCCGAACCGACCCGGCAACAGTGCTCGGACCTCATCGCCACCCAAGGCGCCGAAACCCTGCCGGTCGCCGAGAACAGCGCCTACTGCGTCAGAACCGCGGCAGGCCGCACCGCCTTCATCACAGGGGTCTCCCTCAACACCGCCGTCGACGCCTACACCGCCTCGGTGGTCATCTGGTCCGCAACCGACTGACCCGTCCTGTTCAGAACGCGGGTTGGGCGGGGAGGTCCGGCTCCGGGGTGGGGTCGCCCGCGTCGGGGACCTCGGTGCCGCGCAGTGATGTTCCGGCGGTTTCGCGCAGGAAGTTCCAAGCGACCAGGCCGATCAGGGACGCGCCGACCGTGTAGAGGGCGGGGAACAGTGCCCAGCCGGTGGCCTCGATGACGGCCTCGTTGATCAGCGGGGCGGTGCCGCCGAAGGCCGCGGTGGAGACGTTGTAGGCCAGGGCGAAGCCCGCGTAGCGGACGTGGGTCGGGAAGATGGCGGGGAACGTGGAGCTGATGGTGGACAGCTGCGGCACGTACAGCAGTCCGAGCACGATGAAGCCGAAAATGGCCCATGCCGTGCCCTGGCCCATCAGCCAGTACATCGGCACCGCGAGCACCGTGAGGCCGATCAGCGAGAACAACCACAGCGGGCGGCGGCCGACACTGTCGGACAGCCGGCCGAAGAACGGCAGCACCAGCATCATCACCAGCTGACCGACCAGCATCATCGCGGTGGTGGTCGACTCGCCCATACCGATGGTGTTCTGCAGGTAGGTGGGCTGGTAGGTCAACAGCGTGTAGTTGACCACGTTGAGCGCGACCACCAGTCCGGCCAGCGTGAGGGTCTCGCGCCGGTAGGTGGTCAGCACCTCGCGCAGGCCACCGGGCGGACGCTTGTGCTCGGCGACTTCGGTGAACACCGGGCTCTCCTCCAGCCTGGACCGCAGGTACCAGCCGGTCAGGCCGAGCGGGATGGCGATCAGGAACGGGATGCGCCAACCCCAGTCGTGCATAGTGTCCGAACCGAGCGCGAGCTGGCAGGCCAGCACCGTCGCGGAGCCGCCGACGAAGCCCGCGAGCGTGCCGAACTCCAGGAAGCTGCCGAGGAAACCGCGCTTGCGGTCGGTCGCGCATTCGGCGAGATACGTCGCGGCTCCGCCGTATTCGCCGCCGGTCGAGAAACCCTGCACCACGCGCAGCGAGATGAGCAGGATCGGGGCGAGTACACCGACCGACGCGTGGGTGGGCAGCAGGCCGATGGCGCCGGTCGCGGCGGCCATGAGCAGAATCGTGGTGGCCAGCACGGCTTTACGGCCGATGCGGTCACCGAGCGGCCCCCACACCATGCCGCCGAGCGGGCGCAGGACGAACGAGATGGCGAAGCCGAGCATGGTGCCGAGCGTGCCCAGTTCCCCGGGGAAGAAGGCGTCGGTGAGATACGTCGCGGTGGCGGCGTAGACGCCGTAGTCGAACCATTCGGTCGCGTTGCCCATGGCGGAGGCCGCCACGGAGCGCCGCAGCGGGAAACTCTCCGAAGTCCGGTCGGTCACGTGCACGTCCTCTCCAGCCCGTCCACGGACCTCGATTCGATCCACCTCCGATCCCGACAACCGCAGGTGTGGCACGAAACAGACCGATACCCGCAATTCCCGCCCAGCAAACAGTCACCGTCCCGGCGACGCCCGGATACGTCCGATCTGACCTGCGACTACTCCCCAATTGTGAAGCCGGTCACACTACTCGGTGACTACTACCGACTCCGCGAGCGAATCCAGCCACGTACCGCCGGGTTTCGTAGCGCGAAGAAGCCCGCGGCCGATCCCGCCCGCAGGAGGGCGATACCGGCCGCGGCCCGGAAGCGCGGTGCGCGCCGAGTGCGGCGCCCGGTCGGGAGCGCCGACATGGGACCTGTCCTACAGCGGCGTCACGTACGCGCCCGCGATGCCGCCGTCGACCAGGAACTGCGACGCGGTGATGAACGAGGAATCGTCGCTGGCGAGGAACGCGACGGCGGCGGCGATCTCCTCCGGTTCGGCGAAGCGGCCGAGCGGCACGTGCACCAAGCGCCGCGCGGCGCGTTCGGGGTCCTTGGCGAACAGTTCCTGAAGAAGTGGCGTGTTCACCGGACCGGGGCACAACGCGTTCACCCGGATGCCGTTGCGGGCGAATTGCACTCCGAGCTCCCGGCTCATCGCCAGGACACCGCCCTTGGAGGCGGTGTAGGAGATCTGCGAGGTGGCCGCGCCCATCACCGCGACGAACGAGGCGGTGTTGATCACCGAACCCTTGCCGCGCTCGAGCATGTGCCCGATGGCGTACTTGCTGCACAGGTACACCGAGGTCAGATTGACCTCCTGCACGCGCCGCCAGGCATCGATGCCGGTGGTCAGGATCGAATCATCCTCCGGCGGTGAGATGCCCGCGTTGTTGAACGCGATGTCCAACCCGCCCCAGGTATCGACCGCGGTCTGGAACAGCGCCTCGACCTGGGCTTCGTCGGTGACGTCCACCTGCACGTAGCGCCCGCCGACCTCTTCGGCGGCCGCCTCGCCGGTCCCGGCGTCGATGTCCGCGACCACCACCTTGGCCCCCTCCGCCGCGAAACGACGGACCGTGGCCAGACCGATACCGCTCCCGCCGCCGGTGACGACGGCGACCCGATCCTGTAAGCGCTGCAACGTATCTCCTGTCGGATGTGGTGGTGTCACTGGGTGGCGAGGAAGACGTTCTTGGTCTCGGTGAAGGCGAGCGCGGCGTCCGGTCCGAGTTCACGTCCCAGCCCGGACTGCTTGAAACCGCCGAACGGCGTCCAATACCGCACCGACGAATTCGAGTTCACCGACAGATTGCCCGCCTCCACGCCGCGGGCCACGCGCAGCGCCCGGCCGACGTCCCTGGTCCAGATCGAGCCGGACAGACCGTAATTCGTGTCGTTGGCGATGCGCAGCGCGTCGGCCTCGTCGTCGAACGGCACCACCGCGACCACCGGGCCGAACACCTCCTCGGTGAGGACCCGGTCGGTGGGGGCGCCGGGCAGCACCACCGTGGGCGGGTACCAGAAGCCAGGTCCATCGGGCGCGCTGCCGGTGAACGCCACTTTCGTCGACGGCTGCACGAACTCGGCGACGCGCTCCCGGTGCGCGGCGGAGATGAGCGGGCCCATCTCGGTGGATTCGTCGGACGGGTCACCGACTCGCACGCCGTGCACCGCAGGCTCGAGCAGTTCGAGAAATCGGTCGAATACGCTGCGCTGCACCAGGATCCGCGATCGGGCACAACAGTCCTGCCCGGCGTTGTCGAAGACGCCGTAGGGCGCGGTGGCCGCCGCCTGTTCCAGGTCGGCGTCGGCGAACACGATGTTGGCGCTCTTGCCGCCCAGTTCCAGCGTCACCCGCTTCACCTGCCGCGCGCAGCCCGCCATGATCTGTGTGCCCACCTCGGTGGAACCGGTGAAAACCACCTTGCGCACTCCCGGGTGGGTGACGAAGCGCTGCCCCACCACCGAACCCTTGCCGGGCAGTACCTGGAACACGCCCTCGGGCAGGCCCGCCGCGAGCGCGAGCTCACCGAGCCGCAGTGCGGTCAGGGGCGTGACTTCGGCGGGCTTGAGCACCACCGTGTTGCCCGCGGCGAGCGCCGGGGCGAAACCCCACGCCGCGATCGGCATCGGGAAGTTCCACGGCACGATCACCCCGACGACGCCGAGCGGTTCGTGGAAGGTGATGTCGACCCCGCCCGCGACCGGGATCTGGTTACCCAGCAGCCGCTCGGGCATACCGGCCGCGTAATGCAGGACGTCGCGGACGTTGCCCGCCTCCCAGCGCGCGTTGCCGATGGTGTGCCCGGCGTTGGCGACCTCGAGCCGGGCGAGGTGCTCCAGATCCGCGTCGACCGCTTCGGCGAACCGGCGCAGCAACCGGGCCCGATCACCCGGCGCCACCTCGCGCCACTCGGCGTACGCTCGCTGCGCGCGGGCGATGGCCGCGTCGGTCTCCGCTTCTCCGACGAGCTCGACGGTCGTGACCACCTGTTCGGTCGCCGGATTGACCACCTGCGCTGTCGTCACGAGTTCCGCTCCCTTCGATAGGTGTCCGCCGCCTCGACCAGGGCCCGGATCAGCCGGCGATCGGCGGCGTCGGCCTCCGGATGCCATTGCACACCGACCAGGAACGAACCGTCGACCGACTCCACGGCCTCGATCGTGCCGTCGGCGGCGTACGCGGTGGCGGTCAGGACCCCGGCGAGCCGATCGACGGCCTGGTGATGGTGGCAGTGCACCTTCACCTCCGGACCGGCCAGTCGCGCGACCCGGCTGCCCGCGATCGTCAGCACCCGGGTGGTGGTGAATCCGCCCTCGACGCCGGAGTGCTCCTCGTGCCCGACGACGTCGGGCAGGTGCGGGATCAACGTGCCGCCGAGGGCCACGTTCGCCAGCTGAAGTCCGCGGCACACCGCGAAGATCGGCAGGCCCGCCGCCCTGGCCAGCTCGAACAGACCGAATTCCGATTCGTCGCGGTCCGGTCTGGTGTACCCGGGTATCCCGGCCGAAGGGCCGCCGTAACGCGCGGGATCGATGTCCGCGCCGCCGGTCAGCACCAGCCCGTCGAGCCGCCGCACCAGCTCGGGACGCGCGGCGCCCGCGGGCGGCAGCAACACCGGGATGCCGCCCGCGGCCGCCACCATGTCGACGTAGGAGTGCGGCAGGACCGCGCACGGCAGGTCCCAGGCATTGAAGCGGGTCTGCTCCACATAGGTGGGCAGGCCGATCACGGGACGGGCTCCCGCGACCTCAGAGTCGTTCGAAACCACGGATACGCTCCCAGTCGGTGACCGCGGCGTCGTAGGCGTCCAGCTCGACCCGCGCCGCGTTGCGGTAGTGCTCCACTACATCATCACCGAAGGCCGCGCGGGCCACCGTGCTGCCTGCGAACAGCTGGGCCGCTTCCCGCAGCGTATGCGGCACCCGAGGACGCTCGGAGCGGTAGGCGTTGCCGTGGAATTCCGGCTCCAGCGGCAGCGCGCGATCGATACCGTGCAGTCCCGCCGCGATCAGCGCGGCCACCGCGAGGTAGGGGTTCACGTCACCGCCGGGCACTCGGTTCTCGAAGCGCAGCGAATGGTCCTCGCCGACCACACGGATGGCGCAGGTCCGGTTGTCCCGGCCCCACGCGATCGCGGTCGGCGCGAAGCTGCCCGCGACGAAGCGCTTGTAGGAGTTGATGTTCGGCGCCAGCAGATAGGTGAACTCGCGCAGGCAGTCCAGCTGGCCGGCGATGAAGTGCCGCATGAGCGCCGACATGCCGTCAGCTCCCTCACCCGCGAAGACCGGCTCGCCCGCGTCGCTACGCAAGCTCAGGTGGATGTGACACGAATTGCCCTCGCGCTCATTGTATTTCGCCATGAACGTGAGGCTGCGCCCCTCCTGCGCCGCGATCTCCTTCGCACCGGTCTTGTAGATGCTGTGGTTGTCGCAGGTGACCAGGGCGTCGTCGTACCGGAACGCGATCTCGTGCTGACCGGGGTTGCACTCGCCTTTGGCCGACTCGACGTACATCCCCGCGCCGTCCATCTCCTTACGGATGCGGCGCAGCAACGGCTCGATCCGCCCGGTGCCCAGCATCGAGTAGTCGACGTTGTACTGGTTGGCCGGAGTCAGCCCCCGATACCCGGCGTTCCAGGCCGCCTCGTAGCTGTCGTCGAACACCAGGAACTCGAGTTCGGTACCCACGAACGCGCGCAAGCCGCGCTCGGTCAACCGGTCGAGCTGTTTGCGCAGCACCTGGCGCGGCGAGACCGGCACCGCCTTACCCTCCGGCACCACGTGCTCGACATCGCACAGCACCAGCGCCGTGCCCGGCCACCACGGCACGGTGCGCAACGTGCGCAGATCCGGCCGCAGTACGAAGTCGCCGTACCCGGTCGACCAGGAGGACAGAGCGTATCCGTCGACGGTCGTCATGTCCACGTCCACCGCGAGCAGGTATCCACACGCCTCGGTGGCGTGCTCGACCACCTCGTCCAGGAAATATCGTGCCGCGCAGCGCTTCCCTTGCAGACGGCCCTGCATGTCGGTCATGGCGACCAGCACCGTGTCGATCTCACCCGTGTCGACCCGGTCCCGCAATTGCGCCACACTCAGCATCCCGCTACGCATCCACGACCCCTCTCGGCACCAACCGTGCTCACGCTAGAGCAAAACGGACAGGTTCGTGACGGGACACACGAACTTCCGGACACGCGCGCGAGGGTGCGGGATCAGCCGCCCCGGCAGTGAGCGCGCAGGTCAGGACAACGGATTGCGAAGCGCGGCGGAAAGGACCGACAGGGCGCGGGGGCGCGACAGCGCGAGCGGGCGCGGTGCGCGGATCGGCCGTCCGAGCCACATGCGGACGAGCAAAGCCGCGAAACGCAGGTGGCCGCTCAGCGCCGGGCCGGCGAGGGCGAGCGACCAGCTGGTTCGGGTACCGGCCGCGGGCAGCTCGCGGCCCGCGAAGCGCCCCGCGAGCCAGTCGACCATGACCGGCAACGCGAGGAATTGCAGCAGCAGATGGGTGCTGAGCCGGTCGCGTAGGTAGCGCACGTGCACGCCGGCGTCGACGTAGCGCGCGACGTGACCGTCCACGTCGGCGACCGCGATCACCTCGTCGTACACGCCTTGCAGCATGAGCATCGGCATCGCGGGCGCCTGGCGACCGGGGTGGATGTCTTCGAGGATCCGCTGCAATCCGCCCTGGGCGATCATGGCGGTGAGCCCCTCTCCGCTGTGCTTGTCGATATCGCGCCGGGCGAAGCGATACAGCAGGGGGAACGTCGCCGTGGTCTCGGTCTCGGCCAGCCAGCCGAGATATCGCGCGTCCAGGTGGGTGCGCAGCATGCGGTCCAGTTCGGGGTAGCCGCGGCGTAGCCCGGCGGTGAAGACGGCCGCGAACCCCGCGAACAGGGTCCCGTTGAGCCGGATGAAGGCGGCGGCCGGATCACCGACCGGCGACCCGGCGACCGCGCCGACGATGTTCAGCTCGGGCGCGTACTCCGCGGCCACCTCCGCGGCCCACGCGGTGGCCAATCCCCCGCCCGAATATCCCCATAGCGCAACGGGTGTGGCGGGGTCCAGCCCGAGCGGGACGAAGGCGAGACCGGCGCGAACCGCGTCCAGCGCGCGATATCCGGGCTCCCTGGCCACGCCGAACCGACCCTCGGTTCCCCCGTGGTCCGGCACCGACACCGCCCAGCCCCGTGCGAGGGCACTGGCGATCAGCGGCAGCTCGAGCTGGGGTATCGACCCCGCCGCCCGCGCCCCACGCCGTAGCGAGTAGGAAGGGGAACATTTCGAGGCCACCGCGTCGATCGCGCACTGGAACGAGACCAGCGGGCGCGGCTCGGCGGGGTCCGCGCCCCACGGCAGCAGCACGGTGGTCACCGCGACCTCCGGGACGCCGTGCAGATCACACGTGCGGTAGAGCAACTGCCAGGCCGAAACACGTTGCGTCACAAGGCCGAAGAATCCGATCTCCACCTTGCGCGTGCGGACGATCGCGCCGGGGCGCAAGCGCCCGACCGCGGGCGGCGGAGCGTAGAACGGATCGTCTTCCGGCAACATCGGCCGATGCGAGAACGACGCAGGGTCGGGCGGCACCGAGCCACCGTCCCACTCGAGCTGCACACTCATCCGGTTCTCCCTTTCGACGGCACGGCCGTGAGCACGGGCGCCACCGCCGCGGTGACGGCGCGTGGCGCCCGTATTCCAGCCAACCAATGTCGTGGCGGGAAAAGAATTGTCCCGGGCGCCAATTAGACGCTCGCGAATTCTCGCCCCGATGCAGTGACAGCGCGGATCACAAGCTGCCGTTGCCGCCGATCATCCACGGATTGAACGTGCATTCCAGCGACGGATGCGCGACCGGATCGAGCGCGTGCAGCACGATCGATGCCGCCCGCGGGGAATACATCATCGTCAGGTGATCGGACATATCCTGCTCGCACCCTTCTTGCAGGGTGACGTTGTCCACCGTCGCGTCCGGACCCGCCTGCAGGAACGTCCATTGATAAGGGTTGGTGACCTCGTCGTGCCGGGAACCGATCGAGGTGTAGGCGACGCCGGGCACGGTGTCGCCCTGGGCGTTCAAGCTGGCGTAGAACGACGACCCCACCGCCTGCTGGATATTGGCGATTCCGACCAGCGGCTCGTAGAAACCCAGAATATTGACGCCCAGGTTGTTGATGATCCGGCCCAGCGTCGCGATACCCATCAGCGAGGTGCCGTGGTGGGTGGCGCCCAGACTCACCAGCCTGCCCACTTTGCCCTGGCCGCCTTCGAATTTCAGGTAGTGGTTGGCGACCGTGCCGCCCTGGGAATGCCCGACGATGTCGACTTCCTGCGCCCCGGTGGCGGCCAGCACCCGATCGATGAAGTCACGCAATTGCGCGGCGGAATCCTCCATTCGGCCGACGCCGTAGCGCCCGGGCAGGACCGGGCCAAGCCCGCCGCCTTGCAGCAGGCCGGATCGCCCGAAGTTGAAGGCGAACACGCAGTGTCCGGCGCGCGAGAGGCGCGGCGACAAGTAGGAGAAGGTGTCGTAGGCGTTCAACCAGGTGCCGTGCAGCAGCACCACCGGCCGCGGGTGTTCGGCGGTGGGAGTGCAGTTCCAGCGGTTGGCGCCGGGCGGGGCGGAGTCGGGATGGGTCAGGCCATAGGCGAA
Organism: Nocardia abscessus; assembly: GCF_015477775.1. Taxonomy (GTDB): domain Bacteria; phylum Actinomycetota; class Actinomycetes; order Mycobacteriales; family Mycobacteriaceae; genus Nocardia; species Nocardia abscessus_A. Next base: position 1,026,001 of record NZ_JADLQO010000002.1, read on the forward strand.
CGCGGCCAGATACGCCGACATCTCCGGGCCCTCACCGGACGCCTCGGAAGCGACGCTGGTCGCCCAGCCCGACGAGCTGCCGGTGTCCACGATCGCGCGCGGCTGCCTGCCGTCCGGCGCGGGGGTCAGCCCCGCGCTGATGTAGTCCGCGAGCGCCTGCTGCGTCGGTTCGATCTCTTCTTGCGCGTGCGCCACCCCGCCGCCGAGTGCGGCCGCCATTGTCACGCCCACGATCAACGCCGCCTCGAGAATCGCCCGCCGAGCGTTGTGCATTATTGCCAACATCCAGTTCACTTCCATTCGCGCCGAACGAACGCGGCCCGGCGGTGAATCGAACACCGCCGAATAATGTTTCCCACGCCACATTCGAAGCAGAGATGTGATCCGGGCCATATCGAAGAGCCGCTTTCCGAATGTAGGGCGCGCCCCGCGGCGATGTCACTACACCCGGAGGAGAACATTCCAGCCGGATATTGTTGTGCGAGCCAAATTTCACGGGACGGCGCCGACGACCTTGCCGCGGGTTCTGTGGTCGGAAACAATCGGCCCATGTCCGTCGTGTTGTCCCCGGTGGCCGGTGACGCCCCGCTCGTCACCCGGTTGCTCACCCGCTGGCCGCAGATCGCCGAGCGCATGCTCGCCGCGGGACTCGGCACCACCCCGCCGGCCGCCGACCTGCCGGAGGGACATTTCACGGCCGAGGTGCTGCCCGCGATCTACGCGTGCGGCCGCGCGGTGCTGCAAGCGATCGGCGAACAGCGCAGCTTCACCAAGGCCGAGGTGGCGACGTTCGTCGCCCCGGTGGCCGAGCGGCACGCCGAGGACCGGTTCCCGCTGCCCGTGCTGATCGAGGCCATCCACGGTTCCGCGCAGTCGGTGCTGCAGGAGGCGGCCGCACTGGCCTCCCGCGAGGAACTCGACGATCTCGTCGTGATCGGCAGCCGCCTGCTCGACCTGCTGATGCAGATCAACATCACGGTCGTGGAGACCTACGCCGACGTCGAGCAGTCCATCTACAACGCCGAACGGGAGGCGCGCCGCGCACTGTGCTCGGCGCTGCTGCACGGGCTGCCCACCGCCGAGCTGGCGGCGCGGGCGGACACCGCCCTGGCCGAGCACTACACGGTGCTCGCGATCCACATCAGGCACGACGATCAGCCCAGTACCGTCGCGACGCTCGTCGGGCGCCGCCGCATCCGCATCCTGCACCGCGCGCTGGACGCCCTGGCCGGCACGACGGCGTTGGCCACCTTCGACGGCTGGACCGGAATCGCGTTGCTGCCCAGCGCATCCGACGCCGAGCCGGACGACACCCGGCACGCCCGGCTGGCCACGGAACTGACCGAGCACTTCGGAGTTCCGGTCTACGTGGCCGAATATCCGTCCGTGCCGAGAGACGCCATTCCGCACACCGCCGAAGAAGCCACCGACCTCGCCGACCTCGCGCGGCTGCTCGGCCGGCCCTCGGGCGTCTACCAGCTCGACGACCTGCTGCTGGAGTACCAGCTCACCAGACCGGGCACCGCCCGCGCGCGGCTGGCCGAGCGCATCGCCCCGATCCTGGACAGCCCGCACCTGCTCGAGGCGCTCGACGCGCATCTGCGGCACGGTTCCGATCGCAAGGCCGCGGCCGCCGAGATCCACGTGCACCCCAACACCTTCAGCTATCGCCTCCGCCGCGTCGCCGAACTCACCGGCGTCGATCCCACCGATCCGCACGACTCCCGGCTGCTGGCGGCCGCGCTGACGATCCAACGCCTGTATCCGGTCCGGCCGACCGGCTCCGGCCGGACCCCGGGCGGAAACTCGCTCGCACCGTGAGCCGGTTCTGGCTACCGTCCGTCGCATGGAAGGCGAGCACGATGCGGCGGACGCGAGCGGCTACCTGCTGACCGGTCGATCGCTGTGGGAATACCGTGCCATGTTCGCGCTCGACGACGAGGACCTGCGTGGCGACATCCTCGACTGCCCCGGTGGCGCCGCGAGTTTCGCGGCGGAGACGGCCGAGCTCGGCGCGCGGGCGATAGCGGTCGATCCGGTCTACCGCCTGCCCGCACCGGAGCTGATCGCGCTCGCGGCCGCCGAACTCGACCGCAACGCGGCTCACACGGCAGCCGCCGCCGACCGCTACGTATGGGACTTCTACGGCGATCCCGACGGCCATCGGCAGCTGCGACAGACCGCGGCGCACCGGTTCGCCGAAGATTTGCGCGCCAACCCGCGGCGCTACCGCTACGGTGCGCTCCCCGCGCTCGACTTCCCCGATCGCTCGTTCGATCTGGTGTTGAGCTCGCATCTGCTGTTCACCTACTCCGACCGGCTGGATTTCGATTTCCACCTGGCGGCGCTGCGCGAGCTGGCGCGCGTGAGCCGTAGTGAGGTCCGGGTGTTCCCGCTCGTCGATCATGCGGGCGGGCGCCTGGACGACCTCCTCGAACGCCTCCGGGATGCTTTGCGCGGCGAAGGGGTCCGATCGGACATCGCGGTCGTCGATTTCGAGTTCCAGCGCGGGGCGAGTTCGATGCTGCGCTTGACCGTCGGCGCTGGTGCCTAGCGCGCACCGCTCGCAAGCCGCGGTGGACAGCTGGATCACTATCGGTGGGCCGAGCTTGCGTTCCGCAGATGCGGAAATAAACTGCTCCTCATGTCGAATTTGCGGATCAGTGAGGCAGCCGCGCTGCTCGGGGTCAGCGACGACACCGTGCGGCGCTGGATCGATCAGGGCAAGCTGACCGCCCTCCAGCTCGACAGCGGGCGCAAGGGCGTCAGCGGCCGGGAACTCGCCGAGTTCCTCCGCGCCGGCGCCGAGGCGCCGGAGCCAGGCGTCACCGTGGCGGCCTCGGCGCGCAATCGCCTGCGCGGCATCGTCACGCGGGTGGTGAAGGACACCGTGATGGCCCAGGTGGAGATGCAGGCGGGACCGTTTCGCCTGGTGTCGTTGCTGAGCCGGGAGTCGGTCGACGAACTCGGGCTCGAGGTGGGCAGCGTCGCGGTGGCGTCGGTCAAATCGACACATGTCGTCGTCGAGATACCGGAGAGTTGACCAGAGATGATTCGATCGCTGAGCGTGGTGGCCGTTGCCGGAGTCAGCGCGGTCGCGTTGACCGGGTGCGGCTCGGCCGAGCCCGCGCCGACCCGGTCGAACGGGATCGGCGGCACCGTCACCGTGTTCGCCGCGGCCTCGCTGACCGAGACGTTCACCGAACTCGGCAAACGATTCGAGGCCGCACACCCGGGGGTGCGGGTGGTCCACAGCTTCGGAGCCAGTTCCGCGCTCGCCCAACAGATCGTCCAGGGCGCCCCGGCGGACGTCTTCGCCTCGGCCGCGCCGAAGAACATGCAGCAGGTCGTGGACAAGGGTGAGGTCACCGCCGTGCCGGTCACGTTCGTGCGCAACCGGCTGGAGATCGCGGTGCCCAAGGGCAACCCCGCCGGTATCACCGGCCTGGCCGACTTCGGCAAGACCGAACCGAAGATCGCGTTGTGCGCCGAGCAGGTGCCGTGCGGAGCGGCGGCGAAGACCGTCTTCCAGGTGGCAGGCGTCGATCCGCGGCCGGACACTCGGGAGGCCGACGTGAAAGCGGTCCTGACCAAGGTGAAACTCGGCGAGGTCGACGCGGCCCTGGTCTATCGAACCGATGTGCGGGCGGGCGGCGCCCAGGTGCAGGGCATCACCTTCCCGGAGGCCGACAAGGCAGTCAACGACTACCCGATCGCACCGCTGGCGCACGCGCCGAACGCCGCGGCGGCGGCCGCGTTCGTCGAGTTCGTGCGCTCCGAGCAGGCACGCGCGCTGTTCACGGAGGCGGGATTCGACCTCCCGTGATCCGCTCGGCACGGCGGCGGACGTCCGCGGGACGACGACCGCTCGTCCTGGTGCTGCCCGCGGTCGCCGCGCTGGCGTTCCTGCTCGTGCCGCTGCTGGGATTGCTGGTGCGCGCACCGTGGCGGACGCTGCCCGAGCGGCTGGCGGCCGCCGAAGTCGGCCAGGCGCTGCGCCTTTCGCTGCTGTGCGCGAGCCTGGCGACGGTGGTCTGCCTGGTGTTCGGGATTCCGCTGGCCTGGCTGCTGGCGCGCGGCGAGGTGCCGGGCAGCGGGGTGATCCGGGCGCTGGTCACCGTGCCGCTGGTTCTGCCGCCGGTAGTCGGCGGCGTCGCGCTGCTGCTGGTGCTCGGCAGGCGGGGGCTGGTCGGCCGGTATCTGTACGAATGGTTCGGGGTGTCGCTGCCGTTCACCACCGCGGGAGTCGTGGTCGCGGAAGCGTTCGTGGCGATGCCGTTTCTGGTGATCTCGGTGGAGGGCGCGCTGCGTGCGGCCGATCCGCGATTCGAGGAGGCGGCCGCGACCCTCGGGGCGTCGCGCTGGCTGACGTTCCGGCGGGTCACGGTGCCGTCGGTGCTGCCGGGCATCGTCGCGGGCGCGGTGCTGTGCTGGGCGCGGGCGCTCGGCGAATTCGGCGCCACCATCACCTTCGCGGGCAACTTCCCCGCCCGGACCACCACGATGCCGTTGGCGGTCTATCTGGCGCTGGAGATCGATCCGGACGACGCGATCGTGCTGAGCCTGGTGCTGCTCGGCGTCTCGGTGGCGGTGCTCGTCGGGCTGCGCGAGCGCTGGATCCGGGGGGTGCCGTGACCCTGGACGCGCACCTGCGGATCACCCGGGAGTCCTTCCGGCTCGACCTCCGCGTGACCGTCGCGCCGGGTGAGGTGGTCGCCCTGCTCGGCCCCAACGGCGCGGGCAAGACCACGGCGTTGCGGGCGCTGGCCGGGCTGACCCCGCTCACCGCGGGCTCGATCCGGCTCGACGGCGAGACCTGGGACGCGCCGCCGAAAGCGTTCGTGCCCGCCGAGCGACGGCGGATCGGCGTCGTCTTCCAGGACTACCTGCTGTTCGCCCACCTCAGCGCGCTGGAGAACGTCGCGTTCGGACTGCGCGCTCGCGGGCACGGCCGGGCGGCGGCTCGCGAACGCGCCGCGCACTGGTTGGAGCGCGTCGGCCTGGCGCCGCAGGCCGGCGTCAAGCCGCGCGCCCTGTCCGGCGGTCAGGCGCAGCGGGTGGCGCTGGCCAGGGCACTGGCCACCGACCCGGCGCTGCTGCTGCTCGACGAACCCCTGGCCGCGCTGGACGCGAGCACGCGCCTTCGGGTTCGGTCGGATCTGGCCCATCATCTGGCCGACTATCCCGGGCACACCGTGCTCGTCACGCACGATCCGCTCGACGCGATGGTCCTGGCCGACCGCTTGGTGATCGTCGAGCACGGCACCGTGGTGCAGCAGGGCCCGCCCGCGGAGGTCGCGCGACAGCCGCGCTCCGACTACGTCGCCAATCTGGTCGGCCTCAACCTCTATCGCGGGACGGCGCGGGGCACCACCGTCGACCTCGCCGCCGAAGGGTCGTTCACCGTCGCCGGGCCGGACGAGGGGCCGGTGCACGTCGCCTTCGCACCGACCGCGGTCGGTTTGCACCCGCAGCCGCCGTCGGGCAGCCCGCGCAACACCTGGCCGGTCACCGTGGCCGCGATCGAGCAACACGCCCACACCGTCCGGGTCCGGCTCGACGGCGCCCCGTCGGTGCTCGCCGACATCACCCCGGCCACCGTCGCCGAACTGCGCCTTCTACCGGGCATGCGACTCTGGGCTGCGGTCAAAGCCACCGAAATCCGCACCTACCCCGCGTGAGATAACCGGCGGAATGGCCCGATGTGGCGAATTCGTGTTAACTTAGCCGAGAATGGCAATTAACTTAGCTGACCATTAACTTAACTGATCGGAGATGGCCATGACGTCCGCCGTCATCGTCGATGTCGTCCGTACACCGTCCGGTAAGGGCAAGGCAGGCGGTGGCCTGTCGGAGGTGCATCCGGCCACCCTGCTGGCAGGCGTGCTCGCCGAACTCGTCGCCCGCAACGACCTCGATCCCGCGGTGGTGGACGACGTGATCGGCGGATGCGTCACGCAGAGCGGTGAGCAGGCGTTCAACATCAGCCGGACCGCCGCGCTGGCCGCCGGGTTCCCGGAGTCGGTGCCGGCCACCACGGTGGACCGGCAGTGCGGGTCCAGTCAGCAGGCCGCGCACTTCGCGGCGCAGGGTGTCATCGCGGGCGCCTATGACGTCGTGATCGCGTGCGGCGTCGAATCGATGAGCCGCGCCCCGATGTTCTCCAATGGCCAGGGCAAGGACGCCAACCGCGGCCCGCTCGCGCACCGATACCCGGACGGCCTGGTGCAGCAGGGCATCGCCGCCGAGGTGATCAGCGCCCGGTGGAAGTTCGATCGCACCGCGCTCGACGAATTCGCCGCCCGCTCGCATCGCCTCGCCGCCCAGACCGCGGCGGCAGGCGGTTTCGACAACGAACTGGTCTCCGCGGGCACGCTGACGGCGGACGAGACCATCCGGCCCGCCACCACCGGCGAGAGCCTCGCCGAGCTGCGGCCCGCCTTCGCCGACGACCAGTACACCGCGCGTTTCCCCGAGATCGAGTGGTCCATCACACCGGGCAACTCCTCGCCGCTGACCGATGGCGCCTCCGCCGCGCTGATCATGAGCGAAGAGGCCGCGGCGAAGCTCGGCTTGCGTCCGCGCGCCCGATTCCATTCCTTCGCGGTGGTGGGCGACGATCCGCTGCTGATGCTCACGGCCGTCATCCCCGCCACCCGCAAGGCGCTGGACCGGGTGGGGCTGCGCATCGACGACATCGACGCCTACGAGGTGAACGAGGCATTCGCGCCGGTGCCGCTGGTCTGGCAGCACGAGGTGAACGCCGATCCGGACCGGCTGAACCCGCGCGGGGGCGCGATCGCCCTGGGCCACCCACTGGGCGCCTCCGGCACCCGCATCCTTGCGACGCTGGTCAACCATCTGGAGCAGACCGGCGGCCGGTACGGCCTGCAGACGATGTGCGAGGCGGGTGGCCTGGCCAACGCGACGATCATCGAACGTCTCGGATGAGCGCCCGCACCGCGCTGGTCACCGGCGGGTCACGCGGCATCGGCGCCGAGGTGGCGCGCCGCCTGGCCGGCGAGGGTTATCACCTGACCCTGGCGGCGCGCACGGCCGAGACCCTCGAGGAGACCGCGGCCCGCCTGCGCGACGAAACGGGAGCCGAGGTGCATCCGGTGGTCGCGCAGATGAACGACCTCGAGCAGGTGCGCGCCCTGGTGCGGGCACACGAGGACCGCTTCGGCGGAATGAACGCGCTGGTGCTGAGTGCGGGCACCGGCACGGCCGGGAACGTGGCCGATCTGGCCGCGAAAGCCTACGAGCGCATGCTGGACGTGAACTTCCGCGCGCCGCTCACGCTGATCCAGGCCGCGCTTCCGCTGCTGCGCAAGAGCGCCGACGCCGACCGGGAGCGAGGCGCGAAGATCATCGCGCTCGCATCGATCACCGGCGTCGCCGGGGAGGCGGGCCTCGCCGCCTACGGCGCCACCAAAGCGGCGCTGATCTCGCTGTGCGAGACGGTCTCGCTGGAGGAATCCGGGAACGGCGTCAGTGCGACCGCGGTGTCCCCCGGTTACGTCGACACCGACATGACCGCGTGGAAGCGCGACGTTCTCGACCGGTCCGCCATGCTCACCCCCGGCGATGTCGCCGAGATGGTCCTGGCGATCACCCGGTTGTCCCGCAACGCGGTGGTGCCGAACATCGTGCTGTCGCGAGCCGGCGACCAGCTGTGGCGCGCCTGAACACCGTTACCGGGTAGCGACCGATGTGGCGGTTCGGTCTCGCCAAAGCGCGCCGAATCGTCGTCCGGTGAATTCCGATTCGATTCGATCAATTCGATTCCGAATTGTCTAATTCATCGCGCTGAGCACCGATATCAGATGTTCGATAGCAAAGCTGCAAAATAGCCCGGCGCCTACCGCATAAATGCGATAGGCGCCGGGGTTGCGCATCAGAGGTAGGCGCCACACACGGGCCAGGCGCCCGGACCCTGGGTCGCGAGCACGTTCTCCGCGACGCGGATCTGCTCCTCGCGGCTGGCGTTGGAGGGGCTGCCGGTGCCGCCGTTGGCCTCCCAGGTGCTCTGGGTGAACTGCAGGCCGCCGGAGAAGCCGTTGCCGGTCTCGGTGGACCAGTTGCCACTGCTCTCGCACTGTGCGACGGCGTCCCAGTTGTGGGCCGACGCGGTGGCGGTGGTGAGACCGAACGGCACGGCGACGAAGGCGCCGACAGCCGCGGTGAAGCCGAGAACACGAGTGGTGAATTTACGGTTATGCGACATGAGATTTCCCGCCTGCGCCCACCGGCTCGGCAATTGTTCGCCGCGCCCCTGTCCCCAGGAAGGTTGTGGACACTCGAACCGCGGGACAGGGTTTCCGGCGTTCTGCGATTCGAGCTCGATCTCGGTGTTGCCCCGAGCCGTGATCGACGTTAGCGGAGATGTCGCGGCAGATCACGTTCGAATAACTTGCCACCAGGTTTGACCCTTGGTCGAGACTCGTGGTCATTACCCCAGGTCGATCGGCGGAAAATCGGCCATACCGTACGGATGTAATGCTACCGTTATGTGTTCGAGATCACCGTTTGATAGTGAAACGAGTCGCATTTTCCCAGGTCAACGACTTGCAGTAGTAGACAGACGACCGGCCCGGCGCGCGACGAACGCAACCCAGCGACCGACTCGTTACGTTTCATACCGAAGGACCGGCCGCCACTACGCCCGGCGCGACGACAGCCCGGCGCGGGACCGATTCGTGACCTCGGCGCATGCCGCCACGAGATCGCCGACGCAGGCGGCGGGCGCGCGCCGGGCGTAGCGAAACCGGCGTGGACCAGGCACGACAGCCGTCGGCACGCGGGGCCGGGATCACCCTCGACCCCGCGGCGCCGATCGACGAACGCACCGACGGCCACCGCCGACGAAGGCGACGGCCGGAGCCATCGGCGCAGGTAACGACTCGGATTACTTCCCGTGCGCCCGCAACTGGTAGAGCCCCTCGGTTTCCGCGACGACCACGCCCGCGGTATCGGTGACCACGGCCCGCAAGGTGAAGTCGGATTTGCCGTTCGCCGCCGCCTCCGCGGTGATGCGCGCGATCTCCTCCTCCGACAGCGTCGCCTCCGCCCGCACGTCGGTCTTGGCCGGCTTGCGGAAGAAGATGTGCAGGTCCTTCACCAGCGGATAGAACGCCGAGTTGTCGAAGGTCGCCACCGCGATCGCGCCACCGAGGATCTCGGCCACGGTGAACAGCACGCCGGCGTACATCACGCCGAAGTGGTTGCCGTTGCCCTCGGCGGGCACCGAGGTCGCCGCGAAACCGCGCCGCACCTCCACCGCCTGGACACCCATCTTGTGCGCGATCGGGATGGTGAATTCCAAGGCCCCGTTGACGATGTCCTTGAACGGAGGAGTCTCGACGTCGCTCATCGCAATCGTCCCTTCACGCCGGAGGTGGCCAGCACCTCGTTGTCTCTGCCACGGCCACCTCGGTGGACCTCACCGAAGCGTAGGCCGTCGGATTCGCGCGCCGACAGAGTGTTGGCAGTTTGCCAACACTGTCGGCCGCAGGCGCTCAGAGGCTTCGGGCGATGATCTCCTTCATGATCTCGTTGGTGCCGCCGTAGATCTTCTGCACCCGGTTGTCGGTCCACATCCGCGAGATCGGGTATTCGGTCATGTAGCCGTATCCGCCGTGCAGCTGCAGGCATTCGTCGGCCACGGACGCGGCCCGGTCGGTGGTCCACCACTTGGCCATGGCGACGGTCGGGATGTCCAGTTCACCCCGCAGATGCCGCACGATGCAGTCGTCCAGGAAGACCCGGGCCACCCTGGTCTCGGTGGCCACCTCGGCGAGCTTGAACTTGGTGTTCTGGAACGCGAACACCGGCTTGCCGAAGGCGTGGCGCTCCTTGGTGTAGCGCAGCGTCAGCTCGAGCGCGGCCTCCATCGCGGCCACCGATCCCACGGCGATGATCAGCCGCTCCTGCGGGAGCTGCTGCATCAGCTGGATGAAACCCTGCCCCTCCTGGGTGCCGAGCAGGTTCGCCACCGGGACCCGCACGTCCTCGAAGAACAGCTCGGAAGTGTCCTGCCCCTTCTGACCGACCTTGTCCAGCACCCGGCCGCGCCGGAAGCCGGGCCGGTCGGCTTCGACCAGGATCAGCGAGATGCCGCTGGCGCCCGCGCTGGTGTCGGTCTTGGCGACGACGATGATGAGATCGGCCTGGCTGCCGTTGGTGATGAAGGTCTTCGAGCCGTTCACCACGTACTCGTCGCCGTCGCGGATCGCCTTGGTCTTGACGTTCTGCAGGTCCGACCCGGTGCCGGGCTCGGTCATGGCGATCGCGCCGACGACCTCGCCGCTGGCCATCTTCGGCAGCCACTGCTGCTTCTGCTCCTCGGTGCCGTAGTGCAGCAGGTAGTGCGCGACGATGCCGCTGTGCAGGGTGGCGCCCCACGAGGTGTCGAACGCCTTGGCCTGTTCCTCGATGAGCACGGCCTCGTGCGCGAAGGTGCCGCCGCCACCGCCGTACTCCTCCGGGATCGACGCGCACAGCAGGCCGAGCGCGCCCGCCTTGGTCCAGAAGTCGCGGTCGACGTGATGCTGCTCGATGAACTTGTCGATGTTCGGCGTCAACTCCTTCGCGAAGAACGAGCGGGCGAGCTCGCGCAGGGCGTCCAGGTCGTCGTCGAGCCAGGCGGACCGGTAGGTCGTCATCGGGGTTCCTTGCGAAAGTCTGATACCGACAGTTACGGGTACAGTGTGTACCAATCGTCTGCCGGGTACAAGGTGTACCACCGGATTGCCCGGACCGATACGCTGAGCGCCGTGGCACGACAACCCTGGGTGGACACCGCCGACGCGCGGCGCTCCACCAGCACGAGGCCCGGCCGCGACGAGCGCCGCCGAGCCATCGTGCAAGCCGCGATCGCGGCGATCGAGGAGGACGGCCCGCACGCGCTGACCGGCCGGATCGCCGACCGCGCCGGATTGGCCAGAACCCACGTCTACCGGCACTTCGCCAGCAAGGAAGAGTTGGACCTGGCGGTGGCCCGGCACGCGCACCACGATCTGACCGAGCGGATCCGCGCGCGACTGGCCGTGCACGGCACGCCGCTGGACATCATTCGGGCGCCCTTGGCCCAGCACGTCCGGTGGGCCGCCGAGCATCCCAATCTCTATCGATTCCTGGTCGGACGCGACTATCGGCGCGGCCGCAACGAGCCGCGCGTCGGCGGGAGCGCCTTCGCCGCCGAGATCTCCGCGGCCGCGGCTCGCTACCTGCCGGAGTTCGGGGCCGACCCGCTGGCCGCCGATCGCGTGGTGGTCGCGCTGCTCGGCCTGGTCGACGCTTCGGTGCGGTGGTGGCTGGAGCACCACGACACCACCGAGGACGCCCTCGTCGATCGCCTCACCACCGAATGCTGGCTGCTCATCGACAACCGGCTCCGCGATCTCGGCATCGCGATCGACCCACGAAAGCCCTTGCCGGGCAACTGATCAGCACATCCGGCGTGGCGGCATCAGCGCGCGGCGGGAACCACTTCCCGCGTGATGGCGTGCACGAAATCGGGAAGATCACCGGGATTGCGCGAGGTGAGCAGTGTCCACCCGCCCTCGGTGGAGCGGACCGCCGGTTCGTCGACCCACGCGCCGCCGGCATTGTCGAGGTCGATCCGGAGCGAGAAGTACGAGGTCAGCGTCTTACCCGCCACCAGTCCGGCATTCACAAGCAGCCAGGGGCCGTGGCAGATCGCGGCGATCGGCTTGCCCGCGCCCGCGAATTCCCTGGCCAGTTCGATCGCCCGGTCGGTGACCCGCAGCTTGTCCGCGTTCACCGTGCCGCCGGGCACCACGAGCACGTCGAAGTCGTCCACGGAGACCTCGTGCAGCGACGTATCCGGTTGCACGAGCGCGTCTTTGTCCGTGTCGTGCCGGAAGGTCTGCACCTCTTCGCGCTTCGGCGCGGCATGGGTGACTCGCGCGCCCCGTTTACGCAATTCGTCGCGCGGCACCACCAGTTCGTCCCGCTCCACCCCGGTGTTCGAGGTGATGATCAGGACCCGCGTCCCATCCAGCTGATCGGTCATGAGCGACTCTCCTTTCGCCTCGGGTTGGTCCTGTTTCCGGCATGCCGCGCGCGGGCCGGACTAAACCTCGCGGGGGCCACGCTCCGCGGCGTCGTCCGGCGGCAGCAGCGTGCTGGACAGATGTTCCTGCGCCAAGCGACGCAGCGCGGCGAGCAGGGTATCGCCCAGAATCGTTCCGACGATCGCGGTTTCGGTCATCCGCTCCACACCGGGCTCGGTGCGGACCAAGGCGATATCGGTGGCCGCGATGGCTTCGCTGGCGGCCGCGTAGTCGTCCATCGCGCCGACCACGTCGTCGTGGCCGAGCAGGCGCAGCGCGGCGCAGACGTCGACGAGGGTGCCACGCGCCGGGCTTTCGTCGTGGATGCGCCAGCCGCGCCGGTCCAGCAGTGCCGCGACGTCCTCGGCGGCGACCTCCCGCTGCTCGCCGCCCACCTGTGACCGACGCCCACCCAGCGCATACTGCACACGTCCGAGTGAATCCCGGGCGGACAGGCTGCCGCTGTCGAGCGCGGCGAGCAGGTCCTTGGCCGCTTCGATGGACACGCCGCCGATATCGACCAGCGCCCGGATCAGCCGCAGCCTGCTGACGTGGGCGTCGTTGTATTCGGCCTGGTTGCGATGAGTTCGCACGCCGGAAGGCAGTAATCCCTCCCGCACGTAGTACTTGATCGTCGCGGCGGGGACGCCGCTGGCGCGGCTGAGTTCGGCGATCCGCATCGGATTCCTCGGGCTCGGGCGGCATCTTGACAGTGGATAGTACGACTATCCATACTTCGAATAGATAGTGCAACTATCGATACTTCTAGTTCCGAAAGGTCCAGCGCCGTGGCCACCCTCTTTCCGCGCTTCCCCGCCCTGTCCTGGCATCGCCCGCTGATGCTGCTCGCCGTCGCGATGGCGCTGCTGGTCGCCTGGTCGATCGGCGGCATGATCGTCGACGACCGCACCCTGACCGGACTGCCGATCTGGGCGAAGTCCGCCAAATTCGCCCTTTCCGTCCTGATCTACGCCGTGACCTGGGCCTGGCTGATCGCCCAGCTCACGCGCTGGCGGCGCATAGCCTGGTGGGCGGGCACGGTCGCGGCGCTCGGCCTGGCGCTCGAGCTGGTCGTCATCACCACCCAGATCGTGCGGGGCACGACCAGTCACTTCAATTTCACGACGCCGTTGAACGCGGCGCTGTGGGAGATCATGGGTTCCTCGATCGTGGTGGTCTGGTTCGCCACCTTGATCGCGTCGGCCGCGTTGTTCGTCGACCCGGCCACCGACCCCGCCCGCAATGCCGCGATCCGCTCGGGCACCGTGCTGTCGCTCGCGGGCGCCGCGCTCGGAATGCTGATGGTGCAGGCAACGCCCGAACAGCGCGTGGAGGGCGGCTCGATCAGCGGCGCTCACACCGTCGGGCTTCCCGACGGCGGACCCGGACTGCCCATCCTGGGTTGGAGTACGGCCGGAGGCGATCTGCGCGTTCCGCATTTCATCGGAATGCATGCGCTGCAGGTGCTTCCGCTGCTGCTGCTCGCCCTCGAGTACGGGTCGCGACGGATTCCGGCCCTGCGGTCGGCGGCTGTCAGGCGACGGCTCGTCGTGATCGCCGCGGCGACCTACGCCGCGCTGCTCGCGGTGCTGACCTGGCAGGCGCTGCGCGGCCAGTCGGTGGTCCACCCCGACGCGGCGACCCTACTGGCCTTCGCCGCCGTCGCGCTCGGCGCAGCCGTTTCCACAGCGGCGGCAGTGCGGCCGAAAAACGTTGCGGTGTACGAACTCCCGATCGGGGCGAGCCGATGACGGAAGTGCTGTTCGACCTCACCTTCTGGTTCGCCGCGCCGTTCTGGGCACTGATGATCCTGGCGCCGCGGTGGCGGCGGACCGCGGCGATGGTCGCGTCACCGCTCATCTGCCTGCCGCCCCTGATCATCTACGCGGTGCTGATCGCGCCCGAGTTCGGCTCGTTCGCCGCGGCGCTCGTCGACCCAGAACTGTCAGGGCTGCGAGAAGTGCTCGGCCAGGAGTCCGGGGCCGCGGCGGCGTGGGCCCACTTCGTGGCCTTCGACCTGTTCCTCGGACGCTGGATCTATCAGGACAGCCGGGCGAGCGGCCGCTCACCACTGCTGATCAGCCCGCTGCTCGTGCTCACCATCCTGTTCGCGCCGATCGGCGTCCTGCTCTACCTGCTCGTCCGACTCACCACGAAACCGGCGCCCGACCGGGCCCTCGCCACGGAGGCATGATGGAAACCCTCATCGTTCTGCTGACCACCCTGTTGCTGCTGCGCACGGCAGGCGCGCTCGGCGCGCGCCGGTTCGATGCCTGGCCCACCTGCGGCGCCTACGCCCTCGGCGTAATGCTGATCATGACCGGCACAACGCATTTCCTTCCCGAGGCGTTCGCCGGGTCCCCCGCTCCGACCCATGCCGATTTCCTCCCGATGGTGCCGCCGTTCGTCCCGTTCCCCGGACTGATGATCTACCTGACGGGTCTGTTGGAACTGCTCGGCGCGGTGGGCCTGTTCCTGGCCAGAACGCGCCGGCCCGCGGGGCTCGGGCTCGCCGCCCTGTTCGTGGTGATGCTGCCCGCCAATATCTACGTGGCCGTCTCCGACGTCCCGTTCAACGGCGCGCCCGCGACACCGCTGTGGGCACGCATCCCGGAACAGGCGCTGTACATCGGCGTCGCCCTGTGGGCGGCCGGAGTCCTGCGGTTCCCACGACGAGACGGGCGAGACCTGGGCAGTCACGCGGACAGCACTCCGAACCACTGGGTGGCCTGCCCGGTCGACATGCCATACGGTATGGTATGTTCGGTCAGGACCGAGGAGGTCGGATGAGCAAGCGGGATTGGCTCGACGCCGGGTTCGCGGTGCTGGCCGAGGACGGGGCACGGGCGCTCACCGTGGAGCGGTTGTGCGCCGACCTCGATCTGACGAAAGGGTCGTTCTACCACCACTTCCGGGGCCTGTCCGGCTACCGGACCGACCTGCTCGACCACTTCGAGACCGAGTACACCGGTCGCTACATCGCCGAAACCGAACAGCGCGACATCCCCGCGGCCGACAAGCTGGCCCTGCTGACGGAACTGGTGCTCGCGGGCCAGGACGCGGACAACGCGGTGGAAATCGCCATGCGCGCCTGGGCGACGCAAGACCCGCAGGTCAATCTGATCCAGCAGCGCGTGGACCGGAGACGGGTCGAATATCTCGAGTCGCTGTTGCGCGACATCGCCGACAACGACGACGAGAGCCGGCTTCTGGCGCGCTTGCTCTACCTCGCACAGGTCGGCGCACAACAGGTCGTTCCTCCGCTGCCCACCGAGGACATCGCCGATATCTACGCCTTGGTGCTGCGGATGGCCATTCGGAAGGAGAACTGATGCCCGCACTCGGCCCATGGGTACCCCGCCTCATCTTCGTCACGGCGGCAATTCATTTCGTGTACGCGTTCATCCAGCCCAACGACTGGTCCGGCATCGCGGCCGGAGGATTCCTCGCGACCGCGTCCGACACCACCGATCCCAGCTACTTCGCCCGCGACGCCAGCGTGTGGTTCATGATGTGCGGCATAGCGATGCTGTCCATCGGCGCCCTCACCCGCAACGCGCTCACCGCCACCGGCCGCGTCCCGGCCCACGTGGGCTGGTGCCTGATCGCGATCGGAATCCCCTTGACCCTCATCTATTTCCCGATCACCGGCGGCTGGTTGATGCTCGCCATCGGCGCAGTGGCACTGGCCGCCGCGTACCGTCCGGTGCAGCCGGGCCGGTAACGCTCGATCAGTTCGAGCGAAGCCCGGAACTCCCCCGCAGCAACCGAATTCGCGTCGACGGCCGGAGTACGGCGCCCCGGGGTGGGTACAACGGAATAGTGAGTGCTTCTAAGTTTTTGGGCGCGCTCGTCAGCGCGCTGACGACCGCTGTGGCGGTGTCCGTCCTTTCCGTTCATCCTGCCGGAGCCGAACCCGCGCGTGGGCGCGTGGTCGGGGAGGTTCCACTCGGCGGCTCGGTCTCGCAGATCGATGTCTATTCCCCGTCCATGGACCGGGTGGTCACCAATCGGGTGATCCGCGCGGCGGGCGGCGGTCCCGCCCCCACGCTGTATCTGCTCACCGGGATCGGGGGTGGGGTCGACGGTATCTCGTGGTGGGACGACACCGATGTCCGAGAGTTCTTCGCCGACAAACGCGTCAACGTCGTGATGCCGGTCGGCGGCGCCTACAGCATGTACACCGACTGGCTCGCCGACGATCCGGCGGTCGGGCGCAATCGCTGGCAGACCTATCTCACGCGCGAGCTGCCTGCCACGCTCGACGCCGAACTCGGCACGACCGGACGCAACGCGATCGCCGGGGTGTCGATGAGCGCCGCCTCCGCGATCGATCTCGCGATCCAGGCGCCCGAGGTGTACGACGCGGTGGCGGCCTACAGCGGGTGCCCCTGGGCCGCGGACGCCGCGGGTGCGGCGATGGTCTCCGCGCAGGTCATCCGCGGCGGAGGCAACCCGGCCAACATGTGGGGATCACCGGGCGACGCGATCTGGCGGGCGCACGACGCTTTCGCCAACGCGGCCGCCCTGGCCGGGAAGACCATCTACCTGTCGGCCGCTTCCGGCACTCCGGGCCCGATCGACCGGGGCGGTCTGCCCTTCCCGCCGATCGAGGCGATCGCGAGTTCCTGCACGGCGGCCTTCGCCGATCGCCTCGAGCAGCTCGGACTACCGGCGACTCACGTCAACCGCTCGGAGGGCTCGCACACCTGGGGGCAATTCGAGACCGACCTGCACGATTCCTGGCCCCACCTGGCCGCTGCGCTCGGCGCGTAATCGGAGGTCCAGGCCAGACGGGTGCTCACTTCGGACGAAGCTCACTTCGCCTCCTCGGCCACGGCGTCGGCGGGCGGTTCGGCTTCGGCACCCGGATCGGCACCCGGTACGCGTAGTACCAGGACCGTGAGAAGGCAGCCGAGCAGTGCCAAGGTGGCCGCGGCGGCGAAGCCCGCTCGGATTCCGTCGACCGAAGAGCCGCCTGCCCTTTCGGTCACCGTCTGCGCCAGCAGGAGCACGGCCGTGACGCCGATTCCGGAGCCCACCCGCTGCGCCGTGTTGACGACGTCCGCGGCGATGCCGCGATCCGCCTCGTCGACCGCCGTGACGGCCGGAACAGTGACACCCACGAACGCGGCAGGCAACCCGATGCCGAAAACGATCGCTCCTGGCAGTACGTCGATCAGGTAGGAGGTGTTGTTCGGGCAACCGGGCTAACCACGCCAACGCCGCTGTCTGCAGCGCCATTCCGGCGGCCAGGACACCGCGGGGGCCGATCTTCGCGAGCAGGAACGGGATGAAGGTGCGGGAGACGACGATGTCGACCACCGCTACCGGCAGTACCGCCAGATCCGACGCCGTCGGACTGTTGCCCTGGGTGTTCTGCAGATAGAGCGCGAGCAGGGCGAAGGCGGGCACGTGCGCCGCGCCGACGAGCGCGTTCACAGCCGACGAACCGCTCACCTGACGAATCGCGTACAGCCGTAACGGCATCAGCGGGTGCGGGCTGCGCAGCTCGATGACCAGGAAGCCTGCGAAGAGGACCGCACCCAGGACGAGGAGCGCGGTGGCGAGCGTCCGGGTGTCCGGATCGCCCCACGCCCCGATCGAGTATCCGATGATCAGCAGCGCGCCGGTTCCGGTGAGCGCGCCGGGCACATCGAGTCTTCCCGCCGTCGCGGTGCTCGCGGAGTCCGCGGGCAGTGCGCGCAGCAGCGCCAGCGCGAGCAGCCCGACGGGCAGATTGATCAGGAAGATCGACGGCCACCCTCCACCACGGTGATCAACAGCAGCCGCAATCGTGGAGACCGTCCGCTCGGCCGCGGCTACCGACGCGGAGCTGGCCGAACTGTGGCAGGCCAGTATCGCCCAGCGGCACACCGTGCAGCACCGCCTCGCGGCGGCGCTCGCCGCCAAAACCGCACTGCGCGAAGGGATCGACCCCGATCGCGCCGCCGATATCGCCTTGGTCGTCCTCGCGCCCGAGACCTACCGCCTACTCGTCCACCACCGGGGCTGGAGCAGCCGGGACTGGGAGGGCTGGGCCGTCGACACCCTTGTTCGTCAACTATTGCCGTGATCGAGAGGAACCGCACGCGCGCCTTCCTGTCAGGACGACGCGACGGCCCCTTCCGCGCCGACGGCCGAGGAACCCCCGCCGCTGGGTGGGCGGGAGGGGGATCGTCGCATCCGCAGCGCCAGGACGATCGCCAGTCCGAGGGCGACGAGAAGCGCTGCGACGGCGAAGGTCCCGTGCGTCCCTCGCGCCACCTGCTCCGGCGTAGCCGTGGTGACATCGCCCGAACCCGCGGCGAAAGCGAAGACCGCTCCCATGACCGACGCGCCGGTGATGAAGCCTGAGTTGCGCGACAGGTTCAGCATGCCGGAAACCAGGCCCCTTTGCCCCGGGGCGACATCCTTCATGACCGCCGTGTTGTTGGCCGCTTGGAACAGCGCGTAGCCGCAAGTCGTGATCACCAGCGGCAGAACGTATCCGATGACCCCTGCGGACGTGGGCAGCACCGCGAGCGCGGTGGTGCCGCCGATGACGCCGCCGAGCCCGACGACGATCACGGTCCCGACGCCGAAGCGATCGGCGGCGCGCCCCGCTGGCACACCGGTGAGCGCGGACACGACCGGACCGGCCGACATCGCCAGTCCGACGAGCGCCGGGTCGAGGTGCAAGGCACGGGAGAGGTGGAACGGCCCAACGACGAGGGTGGTCATCATGACGGTCGAGACCGACGCACTCGTGGTCAGGCCCGCGGCCATGACGGGATCGCGGAACATCGCGAGGGTGAGCAGTGGGGACGAGACGCGGCGCTCCGCGACGACGAACAGTCCGAGGCAGGCCGCGGAAAAGCCGAGCAACCCGATGCCGAGTGGGTCGAACGGCGTCCCCTCGATCGTCATGGCCAGCGCGTAGGCGCCGAGGGTGACGGCCAGCAGCAATGTGCCGAGCACATCGAAACGTGCTGGCGCACCGGTCGTTTCGGACGCGGAAGCGGGCAGCACACGGGCAGTGAGCCAGAGCGTGAGCAGCCCGAGCGGCACGACGACGAGGAAGATCGCACGCCAGCCGAAGGCCGTGATGAGGATTCCGCCGAGGGAGGGCCCCAGCGCGGTGCCGACCGCCGACATCGTCCCGAGCAGTCCCATGGCGCTGCCGGTGCGCTCCTTCGGGACGATGTCGCCGACGAAGGCCATGGTCAGCGCCATCATGCACGCGGCGCCCGCTCCCTGCAGGCCGCGGGCGGCGACCAGGAAGGCGAGATTCGGGGCGAGACCACAGAGCAGGGTCGCCACCGTGAACAGGCCGATACCGACGAGCAGTAGGCGGCGTCGACCGGCGATGTCACCGAGCCGGCCCGCGCCGACGATCAGTGTCGTCGTGGTGAGCAGATAGGCGATCACGACCCACTGGACGTCGCGGAAGGCAGCGTCGAACGCCGCCGCCATGGTCGGCAGCGCGACGTTGGCGATGCTGATGCTCAGCGAGGGCAGCAGCATCGACAGTGCCGGCGCGAGCAAGCTCCAGGACGACGGTGGACGGGGCGCGGGTGATGTCCGCACGACTGATTCCGCTGGTTTCAAGACGATGACCTCTTCCGTCAGGGGGTGCCGTAATGGACGGTAGGTCCGGTTCTCACCTGGCGGAAGGCGCACAAATGGAAAGTTATTTGTGCACCGAACGCCATGTCACGCAGGTTCTGTGCGAGGGTGTGGGCATGGCTCGACCCGATCTGAACTTGCTGGTCACCTTGGATGTACTGCTCGAGGAGGGCAGCGTGACCCGGGCGAGCGAACGGCTCGCCCTCAGTCCGTCGGCGATGAGCCGCCAACTCGCGCGGCTGCGCCGGGCCACCGGTGACCCGCTGCTCGTGCGGGCCGGGCGCGGGCTGGTGCCCACACCGCGCGCGGTGGAACTGCGCGACCGCGTGCGCGGCCTGGTCCACGAGGCCGAAGAGGTGCTTCGACCGGCCGAGAAGCTGGACCTGGCCGCCCTGGCGCGGGCGTTCACCGTGCGCAGCAGCGACGGGTTCGTGGAGCGGTTCGGACCCGAATTGGTGGCCGATGTGGGCCGCGCCGCTCCGGGTGTGCGACTGCGGTTCGTGCAGAAGACGAAGAAGGACACGGGGCCGCTGCGCGATGGCAGCGTCGACCTGGAGACCGGAGTCATCGAGCGCGAGTTGCCCGCGGACATCGCGAGCACACCGCTGTTCACCGACCGGTTCATCGGGGTGGTGCGCGGCGAGCATCCGCTGACCACCGGTGTGGTCACGACGGCCCGCTACGCCTCCGCCCGGCACGTGAACATCTCACGGCGCGGTTCGGACGAGGGCCTGGTCGACGAGGCGCTGCACCCCACCGGCCACCGACGGGACGTCGTGACCGTCGTGGACGGCTTCAGTGCCGCCCTAGCGCTGGCACGCGCGTCGGACCTGGTCGCGACGGTCCCGCAGCGGCACACCACGATCCTGCGGCACGGCATGCACTCGTTCGCCTTGCCTTTCCGCGCTCCCGAGGTGACGGTGTCGTTGCTGTGGCACGTCCGGCTCCAGTCGGACCCGGCTCACCGATGGCTGCGCGGCTGTGTGCTCGACGTGTGCCGGCGATCGCCGGAGTGACGTTTCACAAACCCTCGTCGGCGGGATAGCGGGCGGCGAGCCCGGAACGGTCGCCGAGCCCGAAATTCATGACCAGATCGTCGGCGACCTGAACCAGCACGTCGCGCCCCTCGACCGCGGCCGCCCACTCCTGCGGCAATCCGGAGACACCGTGCACGGCGCCGATCAGATTGCCCGCCACCGCACCGGTGGAATCGGAGTCGCCGGAATGGTTCACCGACAGCAGCAGCGCCGCGCGCACGTCGCCGGTCCTGGCCGCGTGCAGGGCGCAATACACGGCGATGGCCAGGCATTCCTCGGCGATCCACCCTGCGCCGACCAACTCGACCTGCTCGGCGGAGACCGCCTGCTCGGACAGCTCGACGGCGCGGGTCAGTGCCGCCACGGTTTCCGCACTCGCGGGAAGATCGGTGAGCTGAGCGATCGTCTCCCGCACGGCGATCGAGAGCTCGGTTCCACTCGTCACGCGATCGATCAGTGCCGCGAACGCACCGGCGGCGAGGTACCCGGTGGGATGTCCGTGGGTCAACTGCGCTGCCCGCGCGGACATGGTGAACGCGCGCTCGGGCCCCGCGCCGATCAGCCCGAACGGCGCGGACCGCATGACCGTGCCACATCCCTTCGACTCGGGGTTCACCCGACCCACAGCCCCGAGCGGGCGCGGCGGGAGATATTCCCGCGCTTGCCGTTTCAATCCGGACATGCACGCGTTGCCCGGTGCACGCACCGCGTAGAGAAACGGCAGGCTCGCCAGCCAGCCGTCGACCTCGACCGCGGGCTCGTTCCGCAGCTGAGTGTGCAACCAGCGCAGATACGCTCGGTGCACGGCCCGCACCGGGTCGGCGCCCGGCGCCGAACGCAACAGCGCTTCGGCGGTGAACAAGGTCATCTGGGTGTCATCGGTGATCTGCTGCGGCGCCCCCTTGTCACGCGAAGGCAGGAAGCCCGTCACACCGTCGTCGCCGTATCGCCCGCGAATCTGCTCCAACCGCAGGAATTCGATAGGCCACCCGAGCGCGTCACCGACCGCCCCACCCAGTAATGACCCCCGGACTCGGTCGAAGACCGTCATGTAATCCACCACGACACACCATCATCGACCATCCGGGCACACACGCCACAGGTGCCACACGACATCGCGCATGGAGCACGGCCCGGGTGACCACGCCGACGGCACAACCAGATTCCGCGTCCGGTCAGTGACCGGCCCCGCCGATCTGACAATCGACATCGTTCTCCAAAACTAGCAGCGCAAGTTTCGTTCACCGTAGGACAGGCGGACTAGCGGCGCAAGTTTTTTCTCGAGCGCCTGCGAGAATGCGGAGGACCGAAAAGGAGACGCCATGGCCCGACCACGGCGGCCGCTACTGACCCGCGACCGCATCATCGAGACCGCGCTCGCCCTCGTCGACGCCGAGGGCCTCGCCGCCGTCTCCACGCGGCGACTGGCCACCGAACTGGGCGTGCAGGGACCGTCGCTGTACAACCACGTGCGCACCAAGGACGACCTCATCGATGCCGTGGTCGACGCCGTACTCGGCGAGGTGGACATCTCGATGTTCGACGGACTCTCCGCCGAGCATCCGAACTGGCGCTTCGCGCTGCGTGATTGGGCACGCTCCTACCGGACCGCGATGGCCGCGCACCCGCACATCGTTCCCGCCCTCGCCGGCGGCCCCCGTCATCGACCCAACGCACTGCGCATGGCCGACGCGGTCTTCGGCGGGCTCGTCGCGGCGGGCTGGCCGCGCCGCGAGGCCACCACGGTCGGTACGACCATGCGGTATTTCCTCACCGGAGCGTCGCTGGGATCGTTCGCCGGGGGCTTCCCCTCCGATGTCGCGGTGTACGCCGACGCGTATCCGCACCTGAACGAGGCGCACCTACTGGCCGAGCGGCAGCAGCGGATCGATCGGGACGCCTTCGAAGTCGGCCTGGAATCGCTGCTCGACGGGCTGGAGAGCCGGTACCGGCTACTGGTCGGCGGCGTGTAGCTCGATCGCCACCAGCAGGTCCATCAGATCGTCGACGCTGCGCATATTCCGCCCGGTGAGTTCCTGGATGCGGCGCAGCCGATATTTGGCCGTGTTGTGATGGATGCGGAGCGCGTCGGCGGCCTCGCGCAGGTTCATGTCGGCCCCGGCGAACGCGCGGACGGTCTGGGCCAGCACACCTCCGCGTACGCCGTCGTCGCGCAGCAGCGCGCGGATTCGCGGGTCGACCAGCTGCCTGGCGGTCTCGTCGGCGCGCAGCATCAGGTACCGCAGCGGCGTCAGGCACGGCAGTGCCATGATCCCGCCCTCGTTGGGGAGCAGCTCGAGCGCCGCGCGAGCTTGCTGGTGCGCCTGCGGGATCTCCGCGACGTCGGTGACGACCGCGCTGACTCCGACCCCGAGCGTGATGCCTTCCTCGCGCAATCGCTGCGCCGTCGCACGTAGCCGGTCGCACAACTGCTCGGCGGTACCGGTCCGGCCGAGCGCGGCCACCGCGACTACGCCCGACCCGAGCACCACCGACAGCGTGCGCAGGCCACTGACGCCGGTTCGGGCGATCGCCGCCGCCGCGAGATGCCTGGCCTGGGAGTCGGAAGCGTCAGACGACCCGATCCCGCCCTTGCCGCGCCCGGCCGCCTTCAGCACGACCGCGTCGACCACGACCATCGGCGCGGTCTTCGCCAGGCCGATGCCGTGCGCCTGGGCGAGCGACAGCGCGGCGCCCCGTTCGGGCAGCACGCCATCGAGCAGGCTTTCCATCAGTCGCGCGTTGTCCCGGCTCGCCTCCGCGGCGAAGTACTGCTGGAACTCCAGGTACGCGTTGGCCGCCTGGGTGCTGATCAGATCGCAATACCGCGACAACGGCGTGACCATCGACAGAGCCGCCTCGCGCCCGGCCTGCGACTCCCCGGCACGGGTCACCAGCGATTGCCACAGCGCCTGCTGTCCGAGGCGGAAGGCGTTGAGGTAGTCCGCCAGGGTGAGCCCCGCCTGCGCGCGACGGGCCGCGGCGCGACGGGTGTAGGCGACGTCGTCGAGGGTCACCTTGCGCCGCTCGAGCAGCGCGCCGAGTCCCGTCCGGCACAGCTGGGCGAGCTGATCGTGCACGTCTGCCCGAAAGCTGAGGTCACGGGCGGCGTAGGCGGGAATGCGGGCGACGATCGCCGACATCCCGGCGTCGGCCATCTCGTCCGCGTGGTCGTACAGCGCGCTGACGATCCGCGTCCGCTCGGCCAGCATCGTCGCCGAACTTCTCGCGCCGACCGAGTGTGATGAAGCTGACATAACCGGGCATACTCCACGGCCCCGTTCGGAGCTGTCAACCGCGCCGAGGCGATCGCAGGAGGTGTCCGCAGCGGACAAACCGGACGTCCCAGATTGGGCCGCCGCGTCCAATGTGCAGGTTGACCAGCGAATTTACGCTGACCACGTTCTATACGCCGGTCACACGACCGCGCTGTCCCCGCACTGGATCGCACCCACGTCATCGGACGCGGGCCGGAGGACGCATGCTCGAGATAGCCAACCTCACCGTCCGCTTCGGCGGCATCACCGCCCTGCAGGAGGTCGGGCTCCACGTCGACCCCGGCGAAATGGTCGGTCTGATCGGGCCCAACGGAGCGGGCAAGACCACGCTGTTCAATTGCCTGACCCGGCGGTACCAACCGGCCACCGGCACCCTCCGGTACCAGGGCACGGACTTGCTGACCGTGCGCCCGGACGGCCTCGCCGCACTCGGCGTCGCCCGGACATTCCAGAACCTCGGGCTGTTCGGGCGCATGTCGGTGCGGGACAACATCCTGGTCGGCGCGCACCATCGGGCGAGAGCCGGGTTCCTCGCCGCGGGTCTGCGACTGCCCCGGGTCCGGCGCGAAGAGCGTGAGCTGCGCGCGCAGGTCGATGCGCTGCTGACCAGGTTGGACCTCACGGCGGTGGCCGATCGCCCGGCCGCCGGGCTCCCGTTCGGCACGCTCAAGCGGATCGAGCTGGCGCGGGCCCTGGCCGTCCAACCGCGACTGCTGCTGCTCGATGAACCGGTCAACGGACTCAGCCACGGCGAGGTCAGGGAGTTCGCCGACCGATTGCGCGCCTTGCGGTCGGAACTCGACCTCACGGTGATCGTCGTCGAGCATCACATGGGTTTCGTCATGGGCACCTGCGACCGCGTGGTGTGCCTGGAATTCGGCCGGGTCATCGCGGCGGGCGAACCCGAAGAGGTACAGCGCGATCCGGCCGTCATCCGCGCCTACCTGGGGACGGCGGCATGACCGTGTTCCTGTCCGTCACCGATCTGCACGCGGGCTATGGCGGAGCGAAAGTGTTGCACGGCTTGACCTTCGCCGTGGCGGAAGGCGAGGTCTGCGCGATCCTCGGCCCCAACGGCGCGGGCAAGACCACCCTGTTGCGCGCCTTGTGCGGCATGACCGGCGCGCGGGGCTCCGTTCGGCTGGGCGGCGGCGAGTGCACCGGAAAATCCCCGGACGCCATGGCCCGCGCCGGTGTCGCGCACGTGCCCGAGGGCCGCGGAACCTTCCTGCCGCTGACAGTCGAAGAGAACCTGCGGCTCGGCGCCTACCGGCACCGGGATCGGGTCCGTATCGAGGCCGACCTGCGCCGGGTCTTCGACTACTTCCCGGTGCTGAGAGAACGGCTGAAGGAGCCCGCGGGCGGACTGTCCGGCGGACAGCAGCAGATGTTGGCCATCGGCCGGGCCCTCATGTCGCGGCCGAGACTCCTGCTGCTGGACGAGCCGTCGCTCGGCCTCGCGCCTCTGGTCACCCAGGAGCTCTTTCAGATCGTGCACACCATCAACGCGGAGGAACGCACCACCGTGATCGTCGTCGAGCAGAATGCCCATCTGGCGCTGGAAACCGCACACCACGCCCACGTCCTGGAGTCCGGGCGAATCGTCCTGTCCGGCACCGCGGCCGAGATCCGAGCCGACGAACAGGTCGCGCGCTCCTACCTCGGATACCGGATCTGATCATGGCCGGATTCCTACAGCAGATCATCGAAGGGCTCAGCGCCGGAGCGATCTACGCCGGGCTGGCGCTGGCGTTGGTGCTCATCTACCGATTCACCGGCATCGTGAACTTCGCCCAAGGCGAGCTTGCGATGTTCTCGGCCTTCCTGGCCTGGCAGTTCGTCCAGTTCGGCATGCCGTTCTGGTCGGCGCTGCCCGCGACCCTCGCGGTGTCCTTCCTCGGCGGCATGCTGACCGAGCGCGTCGTCATCCGGCCGGTCGAGGGCGCTCCCGAACTGACGCTGGTCATCGTGACGGTCGGGTTGTTCTTCTTCGTCAATGCGGCGGCCGGCTGGATCTGGTCGTACCAGGTCAAGTCGTTCCCGAATCCGTTTCCCGAGGGCGGGTTGCGCGGCGGCGGCGTCACCGCCGGGTACGCCGGTCTGGGGGTACTCGCGGTGGTCGGCGTGGTGATGACGCTGCTGTACCTGCTGTTTCGCTACACCAAGATCGGACTGGCGATGCGCGCGGTCGCCGCTGATCCGGAGTCGGCCGCGCTCGTCGGAATCCGGGTCGGCACCGTGCTCGCATTGGGCTGGGGGCTCGCCGCGCTGGTCGGCGCGGTGTCGGGAGTGCTGTCGGCGCCGCTGCTGTTCCTGGAGCCCAACATGATGGGCGGGGTCCTGATCTACGCCTTCGCGGCGGCCACGCTGGGCGGGTTCGACAGTCCGGGCGGTGCGGTGGCCGGTGGGTTGATCGTCGGCGTCGCCGAAACCCTCACCGGCGCTTACGTCGACGTCATCGGGACCGAACTGAAGATCGGCGTGCCGCTGCTGATCATCCTCGGCGTCCCGCTCCTGCGCCCACAGGGTCTGTTCGGGACCGCGATGGTGGAAAGGGTGTGAGCGACATGCGAACTCGGAATCCCGTCAGCGAACCGTCCGCGTCATCGGCCGACGACTCCGCTCCGGCGCCCGCGAAGACCTCGCGTCTGCTCGCGATCGCGACGGCACACCGGCAGACGGTGGCGATCGCCGCCCTGCTCGCGCTGGCCTGCTGCGCCCCGTTCCAGCTTGCGCCTTTCCACACCTTCCAGCTCGCGATGGCGATGGTCTACGCGATCGCTCTGCTCGGCCTGAATCTGCTGGTCGGTCACGCCGGCCAGATCTCGCTGGGGCACGGCGCCTTCTTCGGCGTCGGGGCCTACACCGCGGCGGTCCTGATGGACCGTTGGGACGCGCCATATCTGGCGACCGTCCCGGTGGCCGCGGCGGTGACGTTCGCGCTCGGGTTCGCCCTCGGCGTGCCCGCGCTGCGGTTGCGCGGGCTGTATCTGGCGCTGGTCACCCTCTCCATCGCGATCTTCCTGGTACCGCTGCTCAAACGCTTCGAATCCCTCACCGGCGGTTCGATGGGCCTCACGCTGGCCAAACCGGCCGCACCGGAGTGGACGGGTCTGGCCGAGGATCAGTGGCTGTACTTCCTCGCGCTCGCCACCATGGCCCTGAGCTTCCTGCTGGTCGCCGGGATCATGCGGTCGAGGGTGGGCCGTGCCCTGCACGCCATCCGCGACAACGAGACCGCCGCCGAGGTGATGGGGGTGCGGCTGGCGTTCTACAAGACGCTCGCCTTCGCCTGCAGCGCGCTGCCCGCCGGTGTGGCGGGTTGCGTCTACACCTGGGTGATCGGATTCGTCTCCCCGGACTCGTTCGCGGTCGGCTTGTCGATCACCCTGCTGGCCGGGCTGGTCGTGGGCGGGCTCGGCTCGCAGTGGGGGCCGCTGCTGGGCGGACTGTTCGCGATGTACGTGCCGAGCTTCGCCCAGGACGTCGATCAGGCCGCCCCCGGTGTCGTCTTCGGACTGCTGATCATCGCGGTCATGTACCTCGCGCCGAACGGATTGGCCGGGCTCCTCGGCCGTGCGGCGCACCGGCTCGGACTCCTCGTTCGGAAAGGAAAATTCAATGCGCACTAAGGCGATCCGCACCATCGGAGCCGCGGCCGCGGTCCTGCTCGCCGTCACGGCCTGCGGCGGCCGCGACGACAGCGACGGCACCGTCGGCCAAGGCGAGTGCCGGGGTCAGCAGACCACGGGCATCACCGACACGGGCATCAAACTCGGTGGGATCTATCCGCTCTCCGGCCCGGCGTCCGCGTACGGCGAACTGCCGAAGGGTATCCGCGCCTACTTCGACTACCTCAACGCCGAGCAGGGCGGTATCGACGGCCGCAAAGTCGACTACCTGGTGCGCGACGACGGCTATCAGCCGCCCAAGACCGTGGAGGAGACCCGCAGGCTGGTCGAGCAGGACCAGGTGTTCGCCGTCTTCCAGACCCTCGGCACACCGACCTCCTCCGCGGTCTGGGACTACTTGAACCAGCGCAAGGTGCCGCAGGTCTTCGTCGCGGGCGGTGCGACGAAATGGGGCGCGGACACCGAGCATCCGTGGACCATCGGCTGGCAGCCCAGCTATCGCACGGAGGGCCGTGCGTTCGCCAGGTACGTGCGCGAGCAGCGGCCGAACGCGACGGTGGCGGTGCTCTACCAGAACGACGACTTCGGCAAGGAACTGCTGACCAGCTTCACCGAGGCGGTGGCGGGCAGCGGCGTAGCGGTCGTCGCCGAGCAGAGCTACGAGGTCACCGATCCCACGGTCGAACCGCAGGTCCGCAACCTGGCCGGCTCGAAGGCGGATGTGCTGCTGAACTTCTCCACACCGAAGTTCGCCGCCCAGGCGCTGGCCGCCGATGCCCGCAACGCGGACTGGAATCCGCTGCACATCGTCTCTCAGGTCGCCAACACGGTCAGCACGCTGAAGCCGGTCGGCCTGCAGAACGTCCAGGGCGTGGTGTCGGCGGCCTTCACCAAGGACCCGGCCGACCCGCAGTGGGCCGCCGATCCGGCGATGCTCGGCTACCGGGAGAAGCTGGCGAAGTACGGACCCGGCGCCGATCCGACCAACCAGTACACGGTCGTCGGCTGGGCGATGGCGCAGAGCTTCCACAAGGCCATGGCGGCCGCGACATGCCCGACCCGCGAGGGTCTTCGCGACTCGGTGCGCGCGCTGAACCAGATCGGCGTCGACCTGCTGCTCCCCGGCATCACCCTCGCCACCGGCCCCGGGGACGCATTCCCGATGGAGGCGGTGCGGATGCAGCGCTTCGAGGGCGACCACTGGGTGCTCACCGGCGACGTCATCGAGGCCGGTCGATAGGCACCCCGCAGTACTCCCGCTCCGGCGCGATCCGGCGTCGGGGCGGGCCGGCAAGAAAACGATTGATGAGGAGCAACAATGCAGTTGCGAAATTCAGCTGTGACCGCCCTGCTCGTGGCGGCCACCGTCGGCATCGGCGCGGGCGCCACCCAGGCCGCACCGGCGCAGGCGCAGCAAGAGGTGCGCTACGAAGTGAACCGCCAGGGCGACTCCGCGGTGCTGACCACCGACGGCGACCTCCGCATCGTCGCCGACCAGCTCGTGCTCACCGACCAGCACGGCACACCGGTAGCGGCCGTGCCGCTGACCTATCGGATGGACGACATCGCCTACCCGATCACGGCCCGGATCGACGGCGACGCCGCGACATTGACGCCTTCGCGCGAGAGCGGCACACCGGTGCAGGCGGTTACCGCCGCCGACATCGTCAGCGTGGATCAGGCCGCCAAGTCGGTGGCGGAATCCTTCACTCCCCGCGATCAGCTGGCACTCGGCGCATTCACCCAGCGGGTCACCATCGGCGGTGCGATCAGCGCCATCATCGGCGCGGTCCTGGGCGGCGGCGTCGGCTGCCTGCTCGGCGCCGCGGCGGGGGCGACGATCGCCAGCCCGGTGATCGCCCTGCTGCTGCCCTGGGTGGGCGCGACGATCGCAGGCTGCGTCCTCGGCGCCGCCACCTTCGGCGCGGTGGGATCGATGGTCGGACTGATCACCGTGGGCGGCCCGATCGCCCTGTTCTCGGCGTTTCAGTACTTCTCCACCATCCTCACGCCCTGCCCGCCCGACCTGCCCTACTGCAAGGACCCGGCCGCGCCCCCGCTGCCGCGATAACCCTCGCCGGTCCGCCGGCTCGCTCTCGCCGGGCGAGCCGGCGCTGGTCGTCGACTCGGCCGGGCGCCCGGTCAACCGTCGCCGTGTCCGGACCGAACGTCCCCGGCACCGGTCAGTCGGCATTGCCCGTTGTCACACGAACGCCGCAGCCTGCCCCGCGAGACGGTCTGCATCAGTCCGATCGCCCAGCAGGTCGGGCACCCGCGCAGGGCGAGCAGACCGATCGGGGCGAGCAGCAAGCTGAACGCCCCGAACACCGGCATGAACGCGATCGCGCCGATCAACGCGCCGAATCCCACTACGCCGCGTACCAGGTGCCGGGGCACCGAGGCGCTGGCGAAGCTCCGATCGTCGGTCACTGTCCGCTCCTTTCTGCAGGCGCGTGCGGTGTGTTCCGCAACTGGTGCTGGACCGTCGCCCGGGCGCGGTGCAGCCGTGACTTCATCGCCGCGACGCTGAGGCCGAGCGTGCCCGCGACCATCCGGCCGCTGTAGCCCTGAACGTCGCGCATGATCAGCACCCGCCGCTGGTCGGCGGGCAGCGCGGCGATCACCGCCGCCACCCGGCCCGCTTCGAGCCGCTGCACGGCCTCGTCCTCGGCCGACGCGACGGCGGACTCCGGGATCGGATCGGGTCGCCGGGTCATCGTCCGCCACTGCCGCAGGCACTCGTTGCGGACGATGCGGAACATCCACGACGCCAGCGCGCCGGAGGCCCGCAACGTCCCGATCTTGCGATAGAGGACGATCAGCGCTTCCTGTGCCGCGTCCTCCGCGTCTTCGGCGGAGGCGCACAGTGTGTGGGCGAACCGGCGCACATGCGGGTAGGAGCCCGATACCAGCGCGGTGATCGCCGCGGCGTCGCCTTCTCGAGCGGCGGTGACCAACTGCTCGTCGGGCCAGGTCCGGTCAGTCACGGGAGCGGCTCCAGCGGCGAAACAGGGTCAAGCTACACCAGCCCACCAGCACGGCGGCGACGGCGATGGCGGCAATGATCACGACGACCTCCTCGAAGCTGTGCCGACCCGGTTGCCGGCACAACTATGAGAGGGCCGGATATCGCCGAAGGATTCACACCGATTGCCGAAGGATTCACACCGATTGTCGGCACAGCCCGCGCCGTGCCGAGTTCGGCGAGTAGCGGGCTGCCGGGTCCGCCGGCCGACGCGAGTCCGCGCAGCGCCGCGGCCGGACTCGCCTCACCCTTGAACGCCGACCGCGCCCGCCCGCTTCGACCGACGCCCCGCCGCGATCCGCCGCCCGATCACGCCTTGACCGGGCGCGAACAGGTACACGGCAGTGAAGACCAGACCTTGGACGACGACGACCATGCCGCCGGGAGCCGTGTCGAGGTGGTAGCTCAGGTACAGGCCCGTCACCGCGCAGGTCACCGAGACGGCGGGGGCGATGACCAACATCCGGCCGAACCGGTCGGTGAGCAGGTAGGCCGTCGCACCCGGGATGATCAGCATGGCCACCACGAGGACGACGCCGACGGCTTGCAGAGCGACCACGGCGGTGAGCGCCAGCAGGCCCAGCAGCGCCGTGCCGAGCGACCGGGGACTGAGCCCGATCGCATGCGCGTGGGTGGGGTCGAAGGCGTAGAGGGTGAAGTCACGGCGTTTGAGCACGAGCGCGGCAAGGGTGATCGCGGCCAGGATCACGACCTGGACCAGTTCGGAACGGCTGACACCGAGCAGGTTGCCGAACACGATGTGGTTGAGGTCGGTCTGGCTGGGCGTCACGGAGACGAGCACCAGGCCGAACGCGAACAATGTCGTGAAGACGATGCCGATGGCGGCGTCCTCCTTGATCCGGCTGGTGTCGCGGACCAGGCCGATCAGCGCCACCGCCAGGAACCCGAACACGATCGCGCCCACCGCGAACGGCAGCCCGACGATGTAGGCCAGCACCACACCGGGCAGCACCGCGTGCGAGACGGCGTCCCCCATCAGCGACCACCCGATCAGCACCAGCCAGCACGACAGCACCGCACACACCAGCGCCGCGGTCACGGTGGTGGCCAGCGCACGCACCATGAATTCGTAACGCAGCGGGTCGACGAAGATTTCGGTCAAGCTCATACGCCTGTCTCACACTCGGCCGGGGTTCACACCCGGTTCATCACATCCAGGCCGAACGCCCTGGCCAGGTTCTCCGGGCGCAGGACCGCGTCGGGCTCGCCGTGGGCCAGCACCGTGCGCATCAGCAACACCGCCTCGTCGGCCAGGCCGGGCAAGGCTTGCAGATCGTGCGTCGACACCAGGATCGTGGCGCCGTCGGCGGCGAGTTCACGCAACAGCGCCGTGATCGTGGCCTCCGACCGTTTGTCGACGCCCGCGAACGGCTCGTCGAGCAGCAGGACGGTCGCGCCCTGCGCCAGCCCGCGCGCGACGAAGGCGCGTTTCCTCTGGCCGCCGGACAACTGGCCGATCTGCCGGTCGGCCAGGTCGGTCAGTTCCACGCGGGCCAAGGCGTGCGCGACGGCGTCGCGATCGGCCTTGCGTGCGCGACGGGTGAAGCCGAGGCGGCCGTATCGGCCGGTCATCACCACGTCGCGCACCGAGAGCGGGAACGTCCAATCGACGTCCTCGCTCTGCGGCACATAGCCGAGGATGCCCGCCCGGCGCGCCGCCACGGGTGCGCCGCCGTTGATCCGCACCGTGCCCCGGTCGGGCGCGGCGAGACCCATGATCGTCTTGAACAGCGTCGACTTGCCGGAACCGTTCATCCCGATGAGACCGCAGACCCGTCCCGAGTGCACGGTCAGATCGACATCCTCGAGCGCGGGCGCTTCGCCGTAGCGGACGGTCACCCCCCGCACCTCGATCGCGGGCGCGTTCACGGCCTGCGTCCCGTCAGCGCGGTGCCGATGGTCTGCGCGTCGTGCCGGAGCAGGGCCAGGTAGGTCGGTACCGGTCCGTCGGCTTCCGACAGCGAATCGACGTACAGCACGCCCCCGAACGCCGCGCCGGTGGCTTCGACCACCCGGCGCATCGGCGCGTCCGACACCGTGGACTCGCAGAACACCGCGGGCACCTGTTGTCGGCGGACGAAGTCGATGGCCGACGCGATCTGCTGGGGCGTGGCCTGCTGCTCGGCATTGACCGCCCAGATGTACTTCTCGGTGAGACCGGCGTCGCGGGCCAGGTAGGAGAAGGCGCCCTCGCAGGTCACCAAGGCCCGCTCGTTCGGCGGCAGCGCGTTCAGGGTGCGGGTCAGTTCGTCCTGCACCTGGCGCAGTTCGGTCTTGTACCGCTCCCCGTTGGCACGGAAGTCGGGCGCGTGACCGGGTGCGAGATCGCTGAACGCGCGGACCATGTTGTCGACGTAGATCTGCGCGTTCTGCGGCGACATCCACGCGTGCGGGTTCGGTTTGCCCTGGTAGGCGTCCTCGCGGATCGGCATCGGGGCCACGCCCTCGCTGACCACGACGTGCGGCACCCGCAGATCGGAGACGAACTGAGCGAACCACGCCTCCAGGTTCAGGCCGTTGTCCACGATCAGGTCGGCCTTGGACGCTTTCTTGATGTCACCGGGCGTGGGCTCGTAGCCGTGGATCTCCGCACCCGCCTTGGTGATCGACTCCACGGTCAGATGCTCGCCGGCCACGTTCCTCGCGATGTCCGCCAGCACCGTGAACGTGGTGAGCACCACCGGCCGTTCGTTGGGTCCGGCCCCGCTGCCTGCGCAGGCGGTGAGCGTGAATGCCAGCGCGCTCACGGCGATCGCCGCCGCCCATCGGCGCGGAGACAGGGCGAGCGAGCGGTGGAGCCGAACCTTCATATACCGAGGTTAATGTTCGCCTACCCGAACTTTCAAGTTCGAGTCATTGAAGTAGACTCGATCCGCGACTCGCAGCCGCCGGAACGGACGCCCGCGCACTACGGCAGCAGCAGCGGCGGCGAGTCCGGAAAGACGACGGGCAGGGCGGTCAGCGCCCGGTGGAACGGACCCGGGCGCCAGGTCAGCTCGTCGGCCGGTACCGCGAGACGCAACTCCGGCAGGGCGTCGAGCAGCTGGTCGATGGCGTCCTGGGCGATCAGGTAGGCCAGCGAATTCGCTGGACACACGTGCGGCCCGCCGCCGAAGGCGAGATGGGCACGATTGCCCGCGTACTGGTCGGTGCTGATCGCGGGATCGGTGTTGCACGCGGCGATGCTGATCACCACCGGCTGGTGGGCGGGCAACCAGACATCGTCGATCAGGATCGGCTGCTTCGGGAAGCTGAAGCAGAAGTTCGCCATCGGCGGATCGTTGAACAGCACCTCGTCCAGCGCGTCCCGGGTCGACAGGCTGCCGCCCAGCACACTGCCGCCGAACCGCTCGTCGGTGAGGATCAGCAGCAAAGTGTTGACGATCAGATTCTGCTGCGGCTCGATGCCCGCGCCGTACAGCGTGCCCAGCTGGTGCACCATCTCGGTGTCGCTCAACCCGGCCGGATGCGCGAGCATTCGACTCGCGATGTCGTCGCCGGGTTCGGCCCGCTTCAGCAGCGTCAGCTCCCCGAGCGAATCGATGAGCATCTTGTTGCCGCGTTCCGCCTCGACACCCTCGAAGATCGCGGCCATGCCGGTCGCGGCGCGCTGCGCGATCTCCGCCGGACATCCGAGCAAGGCGTTCAGCACCGCGAACGCGAGCGGAAAGGCATACTGGCGCACCACATCCGCGGATCCGTCCGCGCAGAACGAGTTGATCAGCGGTACCGCCAACTGCGCGACGGTGTCGCGCAGGCCGTAGAGATCGACCTTCTCCAGACCCGCGACGTTGGCTTGCCGATAGCGGGCATGCTCGGCTCCGGCATTGCGCAACGCGTTCGGCCGCCACTGCATCATCGGCAGCACCGGGCAGTCGGCGGCGATGTTCTGCTGCCATGTGCGCGGGTCGGCCGGAAAGTGGTCGGGATCGTTCACGATCCGCACGGCGGTGTGGTAGCCGATCACCAGGGTGGCCGGTACGCCCGGCGCCAGTTCCACCGGCGCCAGCGACCCGTACCGGGCACGCATCCGCCGATAGGCGCTGTGCGGATCCGCCGCGAATTCCGTTGAGAACAGCGGAATCCGCGGGCCGTCGGTGTCGATCGGCGAACCATGCGGTGCACGGCTGTGCGCGGAGGACGGGGACATCGTCATCGAAGGAGCTCCAGGCAGTCGGCAACAAGCTTCGTGAGCGTAGGCAGCTTGCCGACCGCGCGTACCGGAAACGGCAGGAGATGCCCGGGAAACGGTATTCGCTATAGAATTGCCGAAGATTCGACGCGTAGACCTGATCGAAGTTGTCCGCACCCGCTGTGTCGAGGGTGCGCCCGATCGAGCGCAGGTCGCACGGCGGCCGTGCGCGGTACTGCAACACGAGGACGGCACGCAATGACAGACGTCGACTTTTGCGTAATCGGCGGGGGATTCGCGGGATTGACGGCCGCGCTGCGGCTGAAACAAATGGGTCGATCCGTCGCACTGCTGGAAGCCAGGGACCGGCTCGGCGGGCGCACGTTCACCGAGGTACGGGAGGACGGTTCCTGGATCGATCGGGGCGGAGCCTGGATCGGGCCGGGTCAGGACCGGATCCAGGCACTGATGACCGAATTCGGCGTACCGAGCTACAAGCAGTACACCGACGGCGAAGCCATGATGGTGGTCGACGGCAAGCAACACCGCTACACGGGCACGATTCCGTGGACCATGAGCCCCTGGGCGGCGATGAACCTCGGTGCGGTGTTCCTGGAGCTGGGACATATGTGCAAGTCGGTTCCCCTGGAAGCGCCGTGGGCAGCGAAGAAAGCCGACAAGTGGGATCAGGTCAGCCTGGCGCACTGGCTGGAAAGCAATATCCTCTCCAAGCCCGCTCACGATTTGCTCGAGACGGCCATAGCCGGCTGCTACACCTCCGCGGCTTCGGAAGTGTCGCTGCTTTTCGTGCTGTACCAGATGGCGTCAGGCGGCGGGCCGAGCTTCGTGCTGGGCGTCAAAGACGCAGCCCAGGATGCCCGGCCGGTCGGGGGAATGGGCGCGATCTACCGGCCGATGGCGGCCGAACTCGGCGATTCGATCCACCTCTCGCAGCCGGTCCGGTGCATCCATCAGGACGCCGACGGAGTGCGGGTTCGCGCGGCCGATCTGACGGTGCGCGCCCGGCGCGCGATAGTCGCGGTTCCGCTGGCGATCGCCGACAAGATCTCCTACAAGCCGATGTTGCCCGTCGATCGCTCGTTCCTCCACCAGCGGATGCCGAGCGGCTCGATCATCAAGACCTCCGTCGTCTACGACGAACCGTTCTGGCGCGGCGACGGGCTTTCGGGCCAGTCGGCCGCCCCGGGTTCACCGGCGACGATCACGATCGACGCGTGCACGGATACCGGACGACCGGGCGTGCTGTGCGTGATCACCGAGGGACCAATGGCGCGGCAAGTGGGCCTGCTCGACGACGCGGAGCGCAGAGGCGCGGTTCTCGGCGCACTCGTCGAGCGATTCGGCCGGAAGGCAGGCTCCCCCGTCGACTACATCGAGCAGAACTGGAGCGCCGAGCGCTATTCCGGCGGGGGAATGCTCAGCCACGCGCCGACCGGGGTACTCACCCAATTCGGCCATGCGCTGCGTGAGCCGTGCGGCCGTATCCATTGGGCGGGCACCGAGAGCTCCGCGGTCATGTGCGGCTGGATCGATGGGGCCATCCGCTCGGGCGAACGCGCGGCCAGCGAAGTGCTGGAGCACGAGACCGCCGTGGTGGGCTGAGCAGTCTGCTCGCTCGATTGTCAGGTTCGGAGTCCGTCGACGAGATCGGTAGGTGCAGCGGCCATGCGAACTGATGGAGACGTGTGGGACATCGTCAGTAGCGTGGGCCTGACCGCGCTCGGGGTCGCGACGTTCCGGGCGCTGGAAGCGACCTCTCCCGACCCGTTGATCCAAGACGATTACGCGCCGCTTTTCGTCGCGGCCTCGGGTCATTCCCATTTCATCGGGCTGCTGGCCGATCCCTCCCCACTCGCCGACATACCGCTGGTCCCCGGATTCATGGGTGTCCGGACAAGATTCTTCGACGAGTTCTTCTCGGCGGCCGCGGCGGACGGAGTCCGGCAAGCCGTGATCGTGGCCGCGGGGCTGGATGCGCGGGCGTATCGCCTCGACTGGCCCGCGGGTACCGCGGTGTTCGAGATCGATCAGCCCAAAGTGCTGGAATTCAAGCAGAAGGTGCTCACCGAGAACGGTGCGCGACCGAAAGCCGACCGGCGCACGGTGGCCGTCGACCTGCGTGAGGACTGGCCCGCCGCCCTCCGCGGCGCGGGGTTCGACCCTGGCGAACCCACCGCCTGGTCGGCCGAGGGACTCCTGCCCTACCTTCCCGGTGCGGCGCAGGACAAATTGTTCGAGCACATCGATGAACTGTCCGCACCCGACAGCCGGCTCGCCGTGGAGAGCTTCGTGACCGGCGTCGATGTCCAACGCCTCACCAGCATCGAGTCGAAATACTTCGGCAACTTCCACCCGTTCGGCGATGTCGACCCGGCCGAGCTGTTCTACGACGACGAGCGGGCCGATCCAGCGCAGTGGCTGACCGGGCGCGGCTGGTCGGTGCGTAGCTCCAGCTCGAGCGAGCTGGCCGCGTCCTACGGCCGATCCGTCCCGGAGCTCCCCGAGGACCTCGACGATCTCTGGCGCCAGCCCAGGCTGCTGACCGCTGCGCGCTGACCGGTCGGCCCTACATCTTCGCGCTGCGGGCCATGACGAAGCTGTAGAGCCCGTAGGTGATGATGCCCAGCCCGGCGACGAGCAGCAGAGCCACGCCGAAGGGTTGCGCGCCGAGCGTCTTCAAGGCGCCGTCGAGTCCGGCGGACTTGTTCGGATCGGATCGGGTCGCGGCGAGGATCACCAGCAAGCCGACCGCGGCGATCGCCAGTCCCTTCGCGACGTAACCCACAATGCCCAGGCGCCGCACGAAGGCGCTCGGGGTGCCGTGCAGATCGTCGAGAAAGTTCTGGCTCGCTCCTTTGTACACGTGGTAGCCGCCGACCGCGATGATGATCAGCCCACCCACGACGAGCGCGATCGTTCCCGCCGTGTTCTGCATCAGGCGCGCGGTGAGCCCGACACTCTGGCTGCTACTGGACTGTCCGCCGCCCTGTGCGAAACGGAATGCCGAGAAAGCCAACGCGAGATAGACCCCGAACAGCGAAAACGCTTTGACGCGGTCGAACGCTTCGGACTTCTTGCTGTCGGAATGGGGCTTGGACGAGCTGCCCAGAACAGCCTCCACCAGCCGCCACAGCGCCATCAGCAGCAACGCGACCACCCCCACCCAGAGCGTGACGGCGCCACCTGGTTTGTCGGCCAGTTCCGCCATGGCGCCGGATTGATCGGCGCTGCCGCCCCCGCCACCGAGTGCCAGGCGGATGGCGATGTAGCCGATGAGCAGATGCACGATGCCGGACATGACGAAGCCCGCGCGGGCGAATCGCTCGAAGACACCGTTCTGGGCGATCCGCCCAGCGGTGTCGGAAAAATTCGTGTGAGCCATGCTGCTTCTCCATACAGGTAACGCGGCGCGGGCCGCTCGCAGAACATCGAGCGGATACCCACGCCCGTGCGAAAACCACGCTCGATCTTCGGCCGATCCGCATACCCGGGCATGCCGGATGACTCACTCGCGGATGGTCGCGGGTGGCTGCCCAGGTGGCGAGGAGTTCGAGTCCGTCCGCGGCGGGGCGGTCCCCCACCCCGTCTGATGCGCGAGTGTCTCCCCGGCCGATACCGGCAGCCGGAGCGGGTAATCGACCAGCAAATACGAAGGGTTCTCTCCCCCAGTCCTGACCACCAACCATCTCGACAGAAACAAAGGATTCTCATGCGAGCGACCTATATGTACGGAGCCGGTGACGTCCGCGTCATCGACGTCCCGGATCCGATCATCCAGAAACGGCAGCGCCGAACCGGGCAAGGTGTTCGACCGGGAAATCGGCCTCGACGCCATCGCCGATGGCTACCGAGCCATAGACACCCGCGAAGCCCTCGAGGTCCTGGTCCGCCCCTGAGCGGGCGCCGGACCGGACCCGTGCGCTCAGCAGGCAGAACGGTCGGCGGCGGGCATTCGCGCCCGTTTTCTGCGAGGGTGTCTGTGTGGAGTTACTGAGCAGGAACCATGTGAGCGTGAGCGGCAAGACCGGTGCGCCGGTGGTGGTGCTCGCCCACGGCTTCGGATGCGACCAGCAGATGTGGCGGCTGGTGGTGCCGACCCTGGAGCGGGATTTCACCGTCGTGCTGTTCGATCACGTGGGCGCGGGCCGCTCGGATCTGTCGGCGTGGACCCCGCAGCGGTACTCCAGCATGGACGGCTACGTCGAGGATGTGCTGGCGGTTCTTCGCGAACTGGAGCTGGGTCCGGTGGTCTTCGTCGGGCACTCGGTGAGCGCGACGATGGGAGTGCTCGCCGCCGCGCGCGAGCCCGCCGCGTTCGCCGGCCTGGTGCTGCTGGCTCCCTCGCCGTGCTTCATCGATGATCCGTCCACCGGATACCGGGGCGGTTTCAGCACCGACGACATCGAGGAACTCCTGGAGGCACTCGATGCGAACTACCTGGGCTGGTCGGGCGCGATGGCGCCGGTCATCATGGGCAACCCGGACCGCCCGGAACTGGCCGAGGAACTCACCAACAGCTTCTGCCGCACCGACCCGGAGATAGCGCGCGTCTTCGCCCGCGTCACGTTCCTCTCCGACAACCGGGCCGACCTCCGCGCGGTGGGCGTGCCCACGCTCGTTCTGCAATGCTCCGACGACGCTATCGCCCCTCCCGAGGTCGGAGCCTTCGTCCACGAGCAGATCCCCGGCAGCAGACTGGTCACCCTCACGGCAACCGGCCACTGCCCTCAGCTCAGCGCTCCGGCGGAGACCGCCGCCGCCATCGCCGCCTTCGCCCGCGGGACCGGATGACGAGCGCAGCGGACGACCGCGACGCCGGCTGTGGCCTCGGAGCCGAGCCGGACGACCACGCGGCGTTCGCCGCGCTCCTCGAGGACAGCGTCGAGGACCTGTACGAGAACGCACCCTGCGGATACCTCTCCACCTCGCTCGACGGCCGGATCGCCAAGGTGAATGCCACGCTGCTGGACTGGCTGGGCTACCTGCGCGAAGAACTGGTCGGCCGCAAGCACTTCTCCGAGCTGCTCACCGTGGGCGGCCGCCTCTATCACGAGACCCACTTCGCTCCCCTGCTCCGCATGCAAGGCGAAGTCCGCAGTGTCGCCCTGGAAATGAAGACCACCGACGGTCGCCGACTACCCGTGCTGGTGACCTCCCTCGTCAAAACCGGCAGCCAGGGACAGCCGCTACTGATCCGCACCACGGTCTTCGACGCCCGCGAGCGCCGCGCCTACGAGACCGAACTGCTACGGGCACGGCGCGAAGCCGAGCAGGAACGCGAACGCCTGCAACGCCTGAACGCGACGCTGCAGAGCACACTGCTACCACCCCAACTGCCCCAGGTCCCCGGCCTAGAGGTCGCCGCGCATTATCACATCGCCTCGGCCGATGAGGTCGGCGGCGACTTCTACGATCTGTTCCCCATAGACGGCGAAACCTGGGGGATGTTCCTGGGCGACGTCTGCGGCAAAGGCGCTCCCGCCGCGGTACTCACTTCAGTGGCCCGCTACACACTGCGTACCGCCACCGCCTACACCCGCGATCCGGCCGCCGTACTCGACACGCTCAACACCACCCTCATCGAGCGAAACCACGGCCACAACCGACGGTTCTGCACGATCATCTTCGGACTGATCACACCCACTCCGCACCGCGGAGGCTGCGACATCACCCTGGCCGGCGGGGGGCACCCCCCGGCCCTGCTCCTGCATCCCGACGGCAACGTGGAGGAGATGCACACCCGGGGCGGTCAACTCATCGGCGCGATCCCGCACGCCCAGATCGTCACCCGAAGCGTCCGGCTCGAGGCCGGGGACACCCTGCTTCTCTACACCGACGGACTCACCGAAGCTCGCACCAGCGCGAACGGTGGTCGCTACAGCGACCGAGCCCTCGTCGAATTCGTGCGCACCCTGGCTCCGGTCACGGCCTCCCGCACCGTCGAAGCGCTCCGAGAACTGCTCAGCTCCTTCGGATCCGGATTGGAAGACGACACGGCCGTTCTGGCCATCCACGCGCTGCCCGCGCCGCACGGTAAGGCGCGGTGAGCGGCTGCGATATCTAACGGGAGCCGACCTGATTCCGACCTCAGCGGCACCGCGCCGCTCGACGGCGCGGGCCGAATTCCCTGCGGTAGAGCAGCTCTGAGGTCTGCGCGAGAAGTACGCGGCCGCAAGCCCGATCGCACTTCGAGTCCCGCACGCTCGTCAGCGCGCCAGCCACCCGGCGAAGCACCGGGACAGGAACGGCGTGACCACCCATACCATCGCCGCCACCGCGACGGGAATGATGCAGGCCAGCTGCAACGGCGTCGGGAGGGGTTCGAGCAGTGGCGCGGTGATCGTCACCAAGGCGGTGAGCAGCGGGTACAGACCTGCCATGGTCAGCAGCCAGAACTTCCACTTCGCTGGGTGGGCGCCGCCAGCCGCGGCATCGTCGCGGCGTCCTTGTGCCGCGCCGTGTGCCGCCGATGCTCCGCTCGCGGTGAATTCCTTCGTATCGAGCATTTCACGATCCTTACTTCGGCTCTCGCGGGTAACCCGCCGTCATCGAGGAGACGAAACGCACCGCGCGCCTGTGACATCCATGGCTAAGCCAGGTATCAGGAGGCGGCGAGCTCGGTTGCACCGGCCCCAGAACAGCCCCGGTCGCCCATCCGTCAACTCTGTGTCTGTGGCGTCGGACGCCCAGCCACTGATCCGCAGGACTTCGTCCGGAGCATCACAGGCTGCGGTTCTGCCGACGCGATGTTCCGGTACCTGCCCGAGCAGCCCGGCTGCAACCGGTAAATCCGGCCGAGGGGTGGTCGACTCGGTCCACTCACCATTCCCAGGAGGGAGGTGGGCATAGTATGAAACGCTCGCGCACCTGAATGACTGCTTGCCGCTTCTGCGTGCGCGAGAGTCATTTACCCACACCCTAGGGGAACCATGATCAAGTCGTTGTCCTTCGCCGCTGCGGTCGCTGCGGCCGCCGCCACTCTTGTCTTCCTTCCGGCCACGGCCGCGCACGCCCAGTCCCCCAGCTGCGCCAAAGCCATCGAGCTGATCAACATCGCAATCGACACGAGCGGCGGCACTCTGGACCAGGCGACGGCGACAGCCCTGTCCGACAGGCTGACCGGTCTGGCCGATTTCACCCAGGGGCCCGAAAGGGACGCCATCACGGCCTACGCTCGCGCGCTGGTCGATGACGAGGTCACAGAACTCACCCCCTTCACCGACGAACTGAATCGCGTCTGCGGCGCCTGACCCGCGCCCAGCAGCGGAGGCGGCGCACGTTTCGGCGCCGCAGCCGGTGCGCATACATCACCGGGCCGATCACATCCGTGTTCTGGCACCTCGGCGAGTCCGGTGAAGGCCAGGAGTGGAGCGTCGAGTTCCGAACATCCGCCGCCACCCGGGACAAGCTGGCTGACCGGATCAAAGAGTTGCACCCTTGGGACAATCCGGAGCTCATCGGACAGCCGATCGAGTGGTGCCCGGAGGAGTATGCCACCTGGGTCGACCGGTCTACAGGCGGCTCGGAGTAGGAACGCGCGCCGTCGTAGCGCGCGCACAGCTGGTCGCCTCCGGGCATCTCGGCCACGCGCCGGGCTACCTGTCGGACGCGAGCCAGTGGCCGGACTGATGCGTGGTCACCGCCCACGTGGCCGATGCCGTCGCCAAGGGGGGCGACCGTCCTCGCGGGCGGCCATGCGAGGCCGGATCTGGGGCCTTTGTTCCACGAGCCGACGATCCTGGCCGACGTCACCCCCGAGATGACATTGTTCGCCCAGGAGACCTTCGGTCCGGTGGTGTCGATCTATCCCTACCGCGATGGCGAGGAGGCGATCGCGATGGCGAACGCCACGCCGTACGGGCTCAACGCCAGCGTCTGGTCCCGCAACGGTGCCAGGGGCCGGGCAGTCGCGGCCCGGCTGCACGCCGGAACCGTCAACGTCAACGAAGCCTTCGCCGCCGCGTGGGGCAGCATCGACGCCCCGAGGGGTGGCATGGGCGACTCCGGTCTCGGCCGCAGGCACGGCGCCGACGGGCTGCTGAATTACACCGAGCCGCAGACTGTCGCGCACCAGCGTCTGCAAGGCTTCAGCCCACCGCGCGGTGTCGGCCATGACCGGTGGTCCCGAATCCTCACCCTTGCACTCGGGACATTGCGACGAGTGGGTGCACACTGAATCGACCGGAATTCGCATCAGCGAGGAGACCACGTGAAGAAGTAGAACCAACGACGCACGGAGGAAGATCACATATGACCGAGCGCATCTTGAACGTCGTCACCAACGTCGGCCACTACGACGACCCATCCCACCCGACCGGATTGTGGTTGTCCGAGCTCACCCACGCCTGGCACGTCTTCGAAGAGCACGGGTTC
This sequence comes from Nocardia abscessus, assembly GCF_015477775.1. Classification (GTDB taxonomy): domain Bacteria; phylum Actinomycetota; class Actinomycetes; order Mycobacteriales; family Mycobacteriaceae; genus Nocardia; species Nocardia abscessus_A. The sequence goes on from NZ_JADLQO010000002.1 coordinate 1,069,205, forward strand.
GAGCAGACCATCGTCAGCCCGGCCGGGGGCCCTTGCCCCTTGGAACCGCGGTCGCTGAAGTTCCCCAGTTACGACAAGACCGCGAAGGGCTGGCGTGCCGATCCGGCAGCGCATCACCCGTGAGATCTACGAACGTGGCGGAATCGTCGCCTCGGTCTGCCACGGTTATTGCGGCCTGCTCGACACCAAGCTCTCCGACGGCACGTACCTCGTCGCCGGGCGCAAGCTCACCGGGTTCGCCTGGCAGGAGGAAGTCCTGGCCCGAGTGGACAAGCTCGTGCCCTACAACGCCGAGGACGAGATAAAGAAGCGTGGCGCCCGCTACGAGAAGGCCAAGCTGCCGTTCGTCTCCTACGCCGTGGCGGACGGGAACCTCGTGACCGGGCAGAACCCCGGGTCGGCCGAGAAGACGGCGAAGAAGATCGCCGACCTCCTGTGACTCGTCCGGCATTTCCCCGGCCTGGACATCGAGGCCGGGGTAACGCCATCGATGACGCGGAAGCCTGTGTCCGCGCGGCGGTTCCGGCCGTCCACGACACCTTCCGGAGCAGAACGAGTTCGGCGGCACGGCCGATCCGTGCAGACCCGCCCACGCGCATAGCAGCAGCGTAAGCACAACGGGTGGGGACCGCGAGGTAACCGTGGGGCCGGCTCAGGTCTGCGCCCACACCCGGGAACCACCACCAAACGATACGCAACCCGGTCCCTTGCTCTCGGCAATCCGGTGGTCCCATCACCCTGGCAGGCGACATCTGGAGCGCACTCCAGGCAAGCCCTATTTTCGCGTGGATGCGAAGGTCCGGTACGGCTGGACGCGACCGGTGCGCATGGCCGACCATGGCTGACATGTTGCTCACGCGCGAGGCCGATCTGTTCGAAAGCTCCAGGGGCCGCCTGCAGGCGATCGCCTACCGCTTGCTGGGCTCGGCCGGCGACGCCGAGGACGCGGTGCAGGAGACGTATCTGCGCTGGCAGACCGCCGACCGTGCGCACGTGGAGACGCCCGAGGCGTGGCTGACCAAGGTGCTCACCAATCTCTGCCTCAACCAGCTCACCTCGGCCCGCGCGCGCCGGGAAACCTATGTGGGGCAATGGCTTCCGGAACCGGTGTTGGCCGGCGACCCGATGTTGGGCCCGGCCGACACCGTCGAACAGCGTGAATCGGTGTCGATCGCCATGCTCACGCTCATGGAGCGGCTCACCGCCAAGGAGCGCGTGGTGTACGTGCTGCGCGAAGCCTTCGGCTACTCGCACCACGAGATAGCCGACCTGCTCGACATCACCGAATCCAATTGCCAGCAGATCTATCGCCGCGCCAAACAGCACTTGGCCGTGGAACGGGCGCGCATCGAGGTGGACGAAACCGCCGCCCGCCGGATCGTGGAGGAATTCCTGACCGCGGCGGTCAGCGGCCGGACCGACGAGCTGGTGCGACTGCTCACCGATGACGCCACCATCATCGGCGACGGCGGCGCCTTCTTCGCCACCTTGAACAGGCCGCTCGTCGGCGCCGAGCGCATCGCGCTGTTCGTGCGGCTCGCCATCAAACCCTCGGGCGCCAAGTGGGACAAGCTCGGCGGCAAGCCCACCCCGTTCGCCGCGATCGTCAATGGCAGGCCCGCGCTGGTCCTGGTGGCCGAGGATCGCATCGTCGGCGTCGTGGTGCTGGAGGTGACCGCCGACGGCATCGCCGCCGTGCACGCCCACGTCAACCCCGACAAGCTGGCGCACGCCAATCGCCAGTGGGCCACGTACGCACCGGGAGCGCCCCTGCCCGATTTATGGTGACCCACATCACAGTCGACTCCTGTCAGCATTCGTGCGGCTGTCCGGTTCAAGTTCCGAACCCACCGGAGACAGGAGCAACACCATGAAGCACCGCATCGTCGTTCTCGGAGCCGGATACGCCGGAGCCACCACCGCCGGCCGCCTGGCCAAGCGACTGCACCGCGACGACGTCGAGATCACCCTGGTCAACGCCGATCCCGACTTCGTCGAACGGGTGCGCCTGCACCAGCTCGCCGCCGGGCAGGACCTGCCGGTCCGCCCACTGCGGAAGATGTTCGCGGGCACCGGCGTCGAGGTGCGCATCGCACGGGTCGATTCGGTCGACGCGGACCGCAAGACCGTCGAACTGATCGGCGAGCAGGGGGCCGAGACCCTCGCTTACGACATACTCGTCTACGCCCTGGGCAGCACCGTCGCCGATTTCGGCGTGCCCGGCGTCATCGAGCACGCCCACCAGGTGGCGAGCAAGCAGGCCGCGCTGCGGCTGCGGGAACGCCTGAACCAGCTGCGAGCGAACGAAACCGTGCTGATCGTGGGTGGCGGCCTGACCAGCATCGAGATCGCCACCGAGATCGCCGAGGCGCGCCCGGATCTGAAGGTCGCCATGGCCGCGCGCGGCGGTGTCGGCGACTGGCTCGACGAGAAGGCGCAGAGCCACCTGCGCGGCGCGTTCGAACGCTTCGGTATCACCGTCCACGAGCACGCCGACGTCACCCGGGTCACCGAAGATGGCGTGTCCACCCGGTCGGGCGCGCAGATCCCCGCGCAAATGACCGTCTGGGCAGCGGGATTCGCCGTGCACCCGATCGCGGCAGCCAGCACGCTGACCGTCTCCGAGACCGGGCGGATCGTCGTCGACGCCACGCAGCGCTCGGTCTCACACCCGGATGTGTACGCCGTCGGCGATGCCGCGCACGCCGCGGGAGTGGGAGGCAAGACGTTGCGCATGGGCTGCGCCACCGCCTCCCCGATGGCCTGGCTGGGTGCCGACGCCATTGCCGCCCGGCTGACCGGACGTGCAGTCCCCGATGCCCCGATCGGCTACAACGGCCAGTGCATCAGCCTCGGTCGCCGCGATGCCATCGTGCAGAAGGTGACCAAGGAGGATCAGCCGACCTCGAAGGTCGACGTGGGCCGCAAGGCCGTCCGCGCGAAGAAGCTGATCTGCTCGATCGCGGCCTGGTGCGTGCGGCACCCGACCCTGTTGGCCCCGAGCCGGCGTCGCCGGGTGGTCGAGACCGGCGCGGCGGCCCCGGTCGCAACCGTCTGAGCGCGCGGGTGCGCAACCGGCACAGGTCCGCCCCAGCCGGAACGAGCCGGGGCGGACCGGGATGCCGCAGGACAATCAGTGCGTCTGCGCGGCACCTTCTTTCGACAGCGTCGAACGCCACCGCGTCGATCACGGACTCTGTGCCCAGAGCCCCGCGACGACGACCTGGCTTGGACCAATCACTGAGTTCTGCACCCCTCGTTTCGAGGACAACACAATTCGGGTCATGCGTGGTGAGGGCTTGCCGATTAGGTTCGGCCGTCTACCCGACGCACGAGGAGTTCGAATGTTCGCAGTACGTGGATTTGCTGCCGCCCTGATCGGTGCCGCAACCCTGACCGGCGCTGGGGCGGCCGCCGCGGCGCCGTTGCCGCTCGAACCGCAGGCGCCCGCACCGGCCGTGTCGGTCGCAGGGAGCTGTGGTGGTATCACCGACCCGTTCGTGGCGCTGGTCTGCGCGATCAGCAGCCTGTCAGGCGGAGGCGGCACCGCCGCTCGATGAGCGGCCGTGAAGTCGGCTCAGCCGAATAAGCCGCGCACGAACGGCGCCGAGTTCGGCAGGACGCGTTCACTGCCGAACCAGCCGAGTGGAAGCTGAGCGCGCACAACGAACTTGCCGCGGTCTCGCGGGTGATCGGGTTGTCGAGACGCCGACTCATGCTGAACAGAGTTCTGAGCGCAGGCCCGATCTCGGCATACGATCTCGACTCCGGGATGGGTACGCAGCCACGCCGCGAGCGTGTCGGCGGTGCGGTCGGTGAGCGCGTCGACCGGTCGCCGGGTTTGTCGGCCCCGCGCACACGGGAATGGTCCAACACTGGGACGCAGCAGATCAGCTAAGGCATCGTTGCCCCCGTACGCGGGCCAGAGGAGCACGGATTCGGTCTCGCCACCAAAGCTGCGTGCCGGACGAAGCAAGCCCAACCGGTCGATCCAACAACGCTGACCGACAGCCACCACGAACCAGCATCTTTCTCAACGTCACCCGTAGGCGGCCGAACCTACATGGGTGATGCCGACAGCCGAAACCGAACCGCGGGGTTTTCGTGGGGTTGGGCCAAATGAAACAGGTCAGGACCGGTGCAATACCGGTCCTGACCTGCGTTTTCTGTGGAGCTAAGCGGGGGGCCAGCTCAAGTCTCCATCGGGACGGCCAGATTGCTCCTCGAGATCGTCAGACTGCTGTCAGCACAGCCGAGCTGTCCGGCGAAGACGATCGCGGTCGATGTGCGGCTCCACGATGATCGGTGACATCCCGGGCCTCGGCGGATCGGGCGCCGTTCGCCGGGTCAGGCCCGAGGGTTCACGACGAGCCGTCCGCCACCGTCGGTCGCACCATATCTGAACCTTGACTCGCACAGCTCACCATCACGAATGCAGCGGCGCTGACGTAGACGGTGACGCTGACCGTGGTTTTCTCGACGATCGCCATTCGTGGTTGCCGCAGGCGCTGAACCAGGGGCCGATGATGTTTCACGGCGCGGCGGAGTCCCCCGGAACAGCGACGACATGGGCGATATGACCGAGCTTTGCGGGGTTGAACACCCAGTAGAGCCGGTCGATCGTCTCGTCGTCGGCCGCACCGACCCCGAGCCAGGCGATGGGGGCTCCGTCGCGGCTGATCACTACCGACGCGCGACCGTTGGCGTCGACCCAGTCGATGGCGACCCCCGTCCAGAAGTGTGAGGCGAACGCGGCCACGTACTTCGCCACGCGCGTCCGTCCGAATACCGGAATGCGCGAGGCATTGCGCACCGCGCCGCCGCCGTCGGAGTAGCTGGCGACATCGGTGGCGAAAAGCGCCTCGAGTTCATCGAATTCACCGGCGCGCGCGGCATTCAAGAAGGCAGCGAGCAGACGTCGCTGATGCACGGTGTCGACTGATACTTGCCGGTCGGACTCGATGGCCTGGCGTGCCCGGCTCACCAGCTTCCGCGCGGCTGGTTCCTTGATTTCGAGGACTTCGGCGATCCGGCCGTAGGGGTAGTCGAAAGCTTCCCGCAGGACGAACGCCGCCCGCTCGGTCGGCGTCATCTTCTCCAGGACGACCAGTACCGCGGTTTCCAACGCCGCGGCGCGCTCCGCGCCGAGCGAGGGATCAGCACTGGTGTCCACGGGCTCGGGCAGCCACGGGCCGATATAGGTTTCCCGGCGGACCCGCGCCGTCTGCGTGGCATTGATCGCCTGCCGGGTGGTCATGGTGACGAGGAACGCCTCCACATCACGCACGGAATCGCGGTCGGCGTAGGACTGCCACTTCACCCAGACGTCCTGGACGATGTCCTCGGCGTCGGCAACAGTGCCGAGCATTCGGTAGGCGATGCCGAACAGCCGGCCCTTGTGCGCGGAGAAATCGTCGACGGCTTTACCCAGGTCGGTACCCGCGGGTCCGCTCATCGCGCGGTCGTTCCGGCGCCACCGGCAATCGCGTGATTCATATCCCCGCCTCGATTCGGACACCATCTGCCACGACATTACTCGCGCCAGCCGTACGCGGGTGGCGTGGCATACAGCAACCACGCTGAGCGAGCAGCACCGAACAGCGGGTGTCGAGTGCGCCCACACGACGCCGTCATTCGACCAATTTGCCTTCCGTCGATACATCTCGCATGAGCCGGGCGATATCGTCGGGGATCGCGGGGATCTCCTCGCGTTCGAGCTTGCCGGGACCGGACCACACGAGGTTCACCCGCAGCGCCGGATCCAGGTCAGGGTAATCGGACCGATTGTGGCAGCCACGGGTTTCGCGTCGCTCCAGCGCGGCTTCCAAGGTGGCGCGTGCCGCGAGCACCGAGGACTTCAGATCGAAGGCGTGCGCCAGATCCTGGAACCCGGCGGCGTCGGGGTGCACGCCGATATTCGTCATTCGATCCTCGACCTCGTCGAGTTCGGCCAAGCCTGCCCGAATCCCGGTCTCGTCGCGCACCACGCCGGCGTGCTCTGTCATGGTGTCGCGCACGGCGCGTTGCAGGGCCCGTACGTTCTCCTGCCCGTCGACCGCCAGCAGCTCATCGATCTCGGCGCGAGCCTCGACGAGCGCACGGTGGGACCGACGCTGTGCGACCAGCTCGGCCGAGTACCGCGCTGCCGCCTCGCCGACGATCCGGCCGTAGACGAGCAGTTCGATCAGCGAGTTGCCGCCGAGCCGGTTGGCGCCGTGCAGACCGCTCGATGCCTCGCCGATCGCATAGAGGCCCTCGACGCCGGTACCGTGATCTTCGGAGCGAACCCACACTCCGCCCATGGAATAGTGCGCCGTCGGCGCGATTTCGATCGGATCGCGAGTGATGTCGAGCATTTGCAGCTCCAACATCGTCTGGTAGACGCGCGGCAGTCGCCGCATGATCGTTTCGCGAGGCAGGTGCGAAACATCCAGCCAGACAGCACCGTTCGGGGTTCCTCGACCCTCCTTGATCTCGGTATAGGCGGCCAGTGCAACCCGGTCGCGGGTCGAGAGCTCCATGCGTTCCGCGTCGTAGCGCCGCATGAAGCGCTCTCCCGCGGCGTTGCGAAGAATGCCGCCTTCTCCCCGTGCGGCTTCCGATACCAGTGTCCCGGCCGCATTCTCGGGTTCGATGAGCCCGGACGGGTGGAACTGCACGAGCTCCGGGTCACGAATCCGGCCGCCCGCGAGGACTGCGAGCCGGAACGAATCACCGGTGTTCTCATCACGTCGGGAAGAGGTGCGACGCCAGATGCGGGTGTGCCCCCCGGCGGCGAGGATTACCGCGTCGGCTCGGAACACGTAGCGCTCGCCACTGTCGAGATCGAAACCGTAGGCGCCGAAAACCACGTTGTCACGCATCAGGATTCGGGTCACATAGCAGGTATCGATGATCTGGATGCCGAGCTGCGCGACCCGGTTCACCAGGGTCCGCTGGATCTCGAGGCCGGTGTAATCACCGGCGAACGCGGTGCGCCGGTAGGTGTGCGCGCCGAAGAATCGCAGCGATATCCGTCCGTCGGATTCGCGAGCGAACGGCATGCCCCAGCGCTCGAGATCCTCGATTCCGCGCGCGGCGTTCTCGGCGACGACCTGGGCGGTATCGGGCCGCGCCAGTAGGTAGCTTTCGGTGATAGTGTCCGCCGCGTGCTGCTGCCAGCTGTCCTCGACGTCCATGGTCGACAGCGCGGCATTGATGCCGCCGGCAGCGAGGGTGGTGTGCGCGTCCGCCTTCGGCCGCTTTCCCACCACCAGGACGTCGATGCCGCGCTCGGCCAGTTCGATCGCCGCACGGAGGCCGGATCCGCCGGTGCCGACGACGAGCACCGACGTCGCGATCTGACGTTCGCCGGATGTGAGCATCGATTCGTTCCCTTCCGAAGGGGCAGTTCGCGCGGGCGGGCCGATTGCCGCCCGCGCGAACAGTTCAGTTGCTGGTCAGCCACTCCGACAGCCGCGTCTGCGCCAGTTGCGCATCGCTGCCGGGCAGCAGCTCGCGCTGCGGCACCGCCCCGAAATACCGGGCCTCGGGATCGGTGACCACCGTGCGCGCATCCGACCGCGCGCTCAGCACGGTGCGGATCCATTCGTCGAGGGCGATGATCTCCGGGCCCCCGATCTCGATGGTGCCGTTCTTCGGCTCGCCCGCCGCCGTACGGCCGACAGCGGCTGCCACATCGTCCGCGGCGATCGGCTGCACACTGGAACCCGGGAGCCGTACCTGACCGTCAACGGTCGCGGAATCCGCTATACCACCGGCGAATTCGAAGAACTGCGTGGCGCGCACGATCGAGTACGGCAGGCCCGATCCCTCGATCAACTCCTCCTGCGCCACCTTCGCCCGCAGATACCCGGAATCCGGCAACCGTTCCGAACCCACCACCGACAGCGCGACGTAATGCCCGACACCGGCCGCGCCGGCGGCCTCGAGCAGGTTCGTCGTGGAGGTCCGGAAGAACTCCATCACGTCGTTGTCGGCGAACGACGGCGAATTGGAAACGTCGATCACCACGTTCGCGTCCTGCAGTGCTTCTTTGACTCCCTCACCGGTGATGGAGTTCACGCCGGTATTGGGTGCAGCCGGAACCGCCTGGTGGCCGTGCTCACCGAGTCGTGCGACGAGCTTGGAGCCTATCAGGCCGGTACCGCCGATGACGACGATCTTCATGCTCATTCCTTTCGTTCGGACGTTGCCGCGGGGCCAGCGAAACTCCGCTATATCAAGGACAGGGCAGGCGGTGATTTTGTGACAGTGCTTGTGCCGAGGCCGTTCGATTACGCTCGATCCTGCGGCGCTACGTACTCGAAGGTCGGCCCCGCGGTGGTGCGGCCGTCACCGCTGGGCATCTTCATGAGAGCTTGGGCTTGGGACTTCAACGCGTACATCGCCCCCACCGCATCCCGCATCAGCGACGGGCTGCCGTTGAAGGTGTCCTCGAGTAGATACAACAGCAGGCAGTAGGTGTTGTTGAATTCCACCTGCGCGAGGCGGACCGCGCTGCCTTCCGGATAGTCGGCGGTGCGGGGGTTGGGGCGCATCGGCAGCACTTTGTTGGGGTCGAACAGGATCGGTTCACCAGTGGGCCCGGACTGCGGGGTGTCACCGAGCTGGAACCGCTTACCTTCCTTCAGTTCGAGGAAGCGATAGTAGTGGGCGACCTCGTCGCGATCGGGATGGAAGACGTCCTTCTCGCCGTCCCACACCTCGGTCCGCGCCGCGCCTTCGCCCTGCTCGACGATCTCGGCCAGCGCCGTCAGCGCCGACTTCAGATCGTGCACCGGAACGACCTGTCCGCCACCACTGTTGAAGTGCATCTCGTTGATCTGCCGACCGGGGTCGCCGCAGAAGACGGCATCCTCGCCGAGGGTGTCGACCAGCGAGATGAGACCGAGTTCGACGGCCGCGTAGAACTGCCCGATCGTGTGGTAGCCGTCGGATTCGGGTAGCGCGTCCGCCGAGGCGGGCCGTTCGATGTTCAAGAACAATTCGAGGGCTTCGGAACCGAACGGCGCGAGCTGTATTTGTACGGATCGATCGCCGTGCGGCAGCGGATGCGGATACGCGGGCAGCATTTCGGGCGCGTCGAGCTTGGGCTCGCCACCTACCGCATTGAGCAGATTAGCCGCCAGCGCCAAGTGCAGCATCTCCTCTACGAATACGCTGCTGATGACCTGTGCCGCTTCGGCATTGGCGCCCGGCTCCAGCGAATACAGCGCGCACATGTACGGCGGTATGGTCGCGTGCTCGAGCTCGATCGCCCACTGCAGATGGCGACGCAGATCGTCCATTGTCTCGATGGCGTGACCCGTGCTGATGTCCATAATCGAACCTCGTCTCGACAGATGTTCATGTGGTGTCGACAACTAGGACAGTGCGTCCGGTAGAACTGTGACAAGAACTTGCGACTCGCCGTCGCAACACCGGGCCGAGCTCGCGGGGCTCGAACACGGCGATCGTTTTCGGGTCCGGCGGCGGGAGAAAGCCGCTGAAACACGACCCAACCAAAACGCGGGGTAACCGCGGGGCCAGACCCATGAAACAGGTCAGGCCCGGTCTTAGACCGGGCCTGACCTGCTATTTCTGTGGAGCTAAGGGGACTCGAACCCCTGACCCCTACGCAGGGGTTCTAGATGTCTCGTGGTTCCCATCGCTTCCTGAAATATCCTGTGAACTGCGGGAACGGTACGGTGGTTGGTCCCGACGCTTCCCATTGGTTCCCGTGGTTTCCCGTTCAAACCGGGGGGTTAGCGCGGGGGCGGTCAAGTTTTGCACGGTTCCCGGCGGCGGATGTCCTGCGGCCCCGTAGCGGTGCGGGGTGCCTGCCGCGCTGTGGGCCCGGCGGCAGGGCGTCGACAGATTGTCGCGTTCCCTACCCATCCTGGTTCCGGGGGTTGTCCTGGGCGGTGCCGGAGACGAATGGTGCTAGCTGGTTGAGAACGGCGGTGGAATCGGGGGCCAGCGCGGGCCGGTCGATGTAGTGCTGTTCGGTGGTGGCACTGTTGCGGTGTCCGGCTTGCCGCTTGGCCTGTTCGGGTCCGAACCCTTCAGCCACGGCGGTCAGGTTCGTCTTGCGGTAGGTCTTCGGGGTGATCCAGGCGTAGGTGGTTCCGCGTGCGGCGCGCCAGGTGCGACCGAAGTTATGAGGGTCGCGCCAGCCGCCACGCCGCGAGGGAAAGAGCGGAGTTTCGTCGTCGGGATCCCAATCGTCGGCACCAAGTGCCCGCAGGGTCTCGATGGTGAACGTCGGTAGCACGACGGTGCGGTACCCGGCGTCGGTCTTGGTCCACTCCTGCCGGTACAGCCCCACTCCGGTCACACGGACGATGGTGCCGCTGATGGTCATCTCCCACGGGGTCGCGGAGGTGTCGACATCGCAGCGACGGAACGCGAGGCATTCACCCGGCCGGGCTCCGGTTCCCAGGAGTATGTCGGCGGCGTTGAGGATGTCGGGGTCGCGTGCAGGGCCGCGCGTGTAGGCGGGCGTGCCGGGGATCGCCTTTCCGGCGAGCCAGGTTTCGAGCTGGGCGCGTAACCCGTTGCGGGTTGTCTCGTCCATCGCTTTCGGTTTCTTCTTCTTGCGTTTGATCTTGCCGACTTCGCGCATGGGGTTCTCACTAATCGCCCCGTGACGAACGGCCAGGCTCATCATGCCGGTGAGGATGATCTTGTGGCACTGGGCTTTACGGGTGTGCCCGTTCTTCTGGATCATCTTCAGGTGAGCATCCAGGTAGGAGGTGTCAGCCTCGAACAGCCGCACGCCGCTCATCGCCGTTTTGATCTTCACGGTGCCCTTGCGGGCACGTGGATCGTCGGAGGGTTCGATCTCCTCCCGATACCATTGCAGGGTTTGGGGGGCCACAGTCTCGTCGAGTTCCATTTCTTCGAGCCAGAGGTCCGCCAGTGCGGGGATCAGGGTGTTCCAGGTGACGGCACCGTTCCGCTGACGCCCCTCGGACTTGATCCGTTCCTGAACGACTTCTTTAAGTCGGTGCTCTGCGGCGGTTTTGCTGGCTCCCCATCCTTCGACCCGGATGGTTTCTCCGCTGTAGGAGCGGTATCGGGCCCGTGCCCGGTATTGCCGTGTGCCGAGTTTCGTGCAGCTGATCTTGCCGTATGTTCCCATTGCCAACGCCTGCCGAGGCATCTCTCCAGTACCTTTCCACACTGTTTGGTCTGCGATCCGGATCCGGTCGGATTCACGCGCTTTCCCCGAGTTCGAGCTGGGCTTCCTCCCAGGCGAGGAGGTCGCTGAATCGATATCTCCGATATCTGCCCATTCGAGCAAAGCGAGGACCTTTTCCGAGCGAGGCCCAGTTCGCGAGGGTTTTCTCAGGGATCTGCAATCGCTGAGATACTTCCTCCGTGCTGAGCCAATGGTCCGTCACCGAATTTTGGATACTTCCATTTCCCGGTGACGGTTCTATATTCACGCTCGATATCGGCCCGCGGTCAAGCGGTGCGGTCGAATTGTTTTTCGATCTGCGGTTATTCCCCCTGCTTCGGAATTTGTGCGCCGTTTCGTCCGGCCCGTTGGCCCGGTGTGGGACGTCCGCACCGCCCGCCCGAATCGGCCTGTCCGGGGTTGCTTTCGACGTGGTCGGGTCACCGGCCGACTTGCGAGTGGGCGTCATCGCTGTGGGGCCTTTCGCTGCTCAGACGCTTCCGTGCCGGGGTTCGCAGGCACCGGGAGCGGTGGCTCGCCGAGGTCGACATCGGAGTAGTCCATGTCGCCGGTGGCGGTGAGTTCACCGGGATCGGTGGTGATGAGGGCGTTCTCGGTGTGCGAGGCCAGCGACCCGAACACCGCCCGGTCGGTGCCGCCGACCGCGAGCAGCCCCGAACCGCGTGCGGCCGAGAGCAGGAACTGCTGCTCGCCGTCGGAGAGGTGGAAGGCGGTAGCGACCTCGTCGATGGCCTGAGGTGCCTGGCGCAACAGAATTTGAGTCGCGGCGTTGGAGATGATCGCGCGACCCAGCTCGGTCGAGCACACATCTGCGCAGTCCTGCGTCGCGACGGTCAATCCCGCCCAATACTTGCGGAAGCTCTTCGCCGCCCGGAACAGGAACGCCGCCCCGGCGGGCTGGCGCAGCAACAGCCATGCCTCGTCCACGGTGATCATGCGAGGCCGTCGCTGGCCGGGGTTGGACACCCGTCGCCAGGTCGCGTCAAGCACGAGCAGGGTGCCGATGGTTTTCAGCTCGTCGGGCAGCTCCCGCAGCGAGAACACGATCATCCCGCCCTCGGGTTCGGTGGTGGTGGGCCCGTCGATCAGCCCGGCATAGGCTCCCTCCCCGGTGTAGGGGTGCAGTCCGGCGGCCAGCTCAACGGCGGCGGCCGTGCCGGACTGGTCGAGCTGGTCGCGCAGATCACTCAGCGTGGGCGCGGGTCGGGTCCAGGTGGCGGGGTCGTCGGTGATCCCGGCGTCGGTGTAGGTGGCTGCCAGCGCGGCGTCCAGGGCCGCCCGTTGCGCGGCGGTCTGGTTCCCCAACAGCACCTGGATCAGGGTGTGCAGGAACAGCTTCCGTCGGGTGAGCGCATCGGCCGGGGCGCTGCGGCGGCCGTCAGGCCGCGTGTGGACTTCCAGATCGAACGGGTTGAGCCGGACCCCGGGTGCGCCGAGGCGGATGTGGGTGCCGCCCACGGACTCGGCGAGGCGGCGGTATTCGTCTTCGGGGTCGATGACGACCTGCTCGATCCCGCGATAGAGGGCTCGTAGGATCTCGGTTTTGACCAGGTAGGACTTGCCCGCACCGCTGCGCCCGAGGACGACGAGGTTGTGGTTGTGAGCCTCAGGCCCGAACCGGTCCACGAACAACAACCCCGACGCGGCGTCGCGGCCGTAGAGGACGCCCTGGGGCCGGGCGGCCTGGGCGGGGTCGGCCGCAGGGAGTTGGGGTGAGTCGAACGGGAATGCCGCGGCGAGGGCGGTGGTGTCGAAGGTCCGCCGCACCCCGATCAGGTCCACACCGAGCGGCAGGGTCGTCACCCACGCCTGAGCCGACCGGTAGGACAGCGTGCAGGTGTCCACGAGCAGGCTCGCCGCCAGAGCGCGGACGGCGGCTACCTCGTCGGCCAGCTCGGATTCCGAGGCGGCATGGACGGTCAGGTAGACCCCGACCCGGAACAACCTTGCCTCGGCCCGCGCGACGCGGGCCGACAGGTCAGCGGCGTCTTCGACCGCAACGTCGACCTGCGGGTCGGTCAATCGGCCCCGCCCGAGGTCGTGCATCCTCGAGGACTCGAGGCGGGCCTGCTGGCGGCGCAGCCGGGTGGCGGCGGTGGCCGGGTCGACGGGCTCAATGTGTACCGCGACCTCGACTCTGCCGGGGTGTGAGAGCAGGGGCGCGAGCCAGCCGGCCGTCACCTCGCGCGGGTAGCCGGTGACCGCGAGGGTCGCACTCCAATCGGAGCCGATCTCGAGATGGCGGGTACCGATGGTGAGGGACTCGGGGGCGAACCGGTCGAGCCCCTCACCGAACGGGTCCGGTGCCGGGGTGTCGGGGTCGGTGGTGATCACGGTGTCAGCGGCGGCGATGTCGGCGGCGGCCGACACCAGGCCCTCGGGGTTGGTGCAGCTGGCCACCACGGAGGTCGCGGCATCGTGGTCGAGGGCGGTCACCGAGATCCCCAGCGGGGACAGGACATCGGCGGCCTCGTTCATCCGGCGCAGGAGGCGGGACTCGGCGGCCCGGCGCGCACCACCCGACAGTGTGCGTCGGGCCCGGCGCTGTCCGGGTAGCCGGGCACGTAGCCCGCTGGTGGGCTGGGTCTGGGTCTGTTCGCGCCAGATCAGCAGTACCTGCCGGTGGACCGGGTCCTCGCGGGCGGTCAGGTCGGCGAGGTGATCGGCGTGGTCCAGTGCTGCCGCGGCGAGGTCGGTCGACATCTGGGCGGCGGCGGTGTGCAGGCCGGTGATGTGTTCGGTCAGGTCCAGGCGTGCCGAGCGGATGAGGATTTGCACGGGTTGGCGCAGGGTGTGCAGCCAGCCCGCGAGTTGGCCGACGAGGCTGTCCTGTTCGGCCGGGGTCCGCAGCGACAGGTTGAGGGTTCCGGCGACTGCGATGGCGGCGAGGCCGTCGGCGCCGAGGTCGATTACCCCGACAGCGCCGCTGCCGCTGCTCGACACCGACTCGGGCAGGCGTGTCTGAGACGCTGACAGTTCGGCGGGCACCGGTAGCCGGGAACGTTGAGGTTTGGTGCGGGTTGTGATCCAGCGCGGTGCCTGGGCACGAGTGGCACCGTGCGATCGGATGAGGTGGCGTGGGCGGAGACGGTGGCGAACAGCCGCGACGAGTAATAAGTCGGCGGACAGGCCGTCGCGCCGAGTGAGCACCGCGACCGCGACCACGACGAACACCGGGGCTGCCGCGGCGGCGAACACCGCCGGGGCGAGCACCGTTTTGGTCGCGGTCCATCCCGTGTACAGCAGCACGGCGGTGGTGGCCAGGAGGGCGAGCTGGCGGGCGGTGAAGGGCCCCAGCAGCCGGTCGGAGCGGTCGACGTCGGCGGGGATACGAAATGCATAGGACCCGTTCGTCCGGGTCTCGTGGTAGCTCATTGGTAGTCACGCATCCTTTTC
>NZ_JADLQO010000030.1 GCF_015477775.1 Nocardia abscessus
CGGGCACGATGGACCATGCGCTGGAAACCCGCGGTCAACGCCTTCGCGATCACCTTCGCCGACCGCTGGCCCAACGCCCAAACCTACTGATGGAGATCGCCGCAAACACCGTTAGCGAGATAGACCCGATTACTACTGGGACCCCTTTGTGCAGCGTTCAGGCCGGCCAGTGTGGTGATCGAGTGGGAGTTCACCTCGCTGGGAGATGCGCTGCTCGATGGCGTTGGTCTTCGCGGATTCATGAAGTCTTGGGTGCCATGCCAGGGGGTGGTTGTCAGGCTGTGACGAGAGTCTGGTGGGGCCGGTTAGTCGTTGGCGTCGATGGCGGGTGGCGGGGTGTTGCGGCTGCGCGACTGTTGAGGGCCCGGCGACACGGAGCCGGTGTCGATTGCTGCTGAGGCGAGGGTGGTGTTGCCCAGGCCGGTCGCCGCGATGGCCTCGCCGGTCTCGCGGCTGGGTGAGCGGCGATATCGCGCCAGCACGACCCCGAGCTCTCGGGTGTTCGACGCCGGTGTCAGTCCTCGCGTCCGAACAGGCGAGCAATCCATGCCGGAACGGCGACGACATCTACGCATTCACGGCAGCGGCGAGCAAGCAGTCG
The DNA here is from genome assembly GCF_015477775.1 of Nocardia abscessus. Classification (GTDB taxonomy): domain Bacteria; phylum Actinomycetota; class Actinomycetes; order Mycobacteriales; family Mycobacteriaceae; genus Nocardia; species Nocardia abscessus_A. The sequence goes on from NZ_JADLQO010000030.1 coordinate 602, forward strand.
GTCGATGCGCGCGAACGGGTAGTAGGCGGCTGGGCCATACGCACCCGACAGTCGCCGTCGCAGCGAGAACAGCCTGATCGGTACCGGAATCGAGAGCTCACACAGCCATTTCCGGATCGGCCGGTACCGGTATGGCATCACGCAGTGACATGCGGGGCAGCGGTGGCGCTTGTCTGTGTTCTCGTGCAGGTAGCGTGTCATGTCGTATCTCCTTCGATTGCGAGGGAAGTGCTTCAGGTATTCGATGGACCAGTTCGCCCGGCTGCGTCGGTCTCGGGTGTGGATCTGTGGGCGATGCTTCGCACACGCCGGTTGCAGCGTCGTGGTGTGTCGCTACTTTCGGTCGTCGCACGCACCAGCAGACAGCCCACGCAGATGGTCGGCGATTTCCCATTCGGTCAGGTAAGCCACCAGAAGGGCGAGCTGTGCGCGAATGCCTTGTCCCGAGGCGGTGGTGGCTCGTTCATCGGCGCTGTCGTGGTCGGTGTCGTACACCTGTGGCGGCAGCGGTTTCCAGGTAGGAAGGGGCCTTATGGTCTCGGCATTCGATCGGCATTTGGACGCATTCCGCGGCTATCAGGCCACACCGTGGGGTCGGCTTCGCTACGAGCAGGTCGCAGCCAACCTTGGCCGCCACCTGCCGAACCGTCCTCTTGCGGTGCTCGACGTGGGCGGCGGCAACGGCCTGGACGCGGTGCGCCTGGCCGCCCTGGGCCACCGCGTCACTGTCGTCGACACGTCGCGGGCATCGCTCGAGGAGGCCGCGGCGCTGGCCGAGGCCCACGGTTGCGCGCAGCTAATCGAGACCCGCCTCGCAGGTGCTGCGGACTTGACCGAGATGGCCCCCCGGGAATCGTTCGACGTGGTCATAGCTCACAATGTGCTGCAATACGTGCCGCACCGAGCCGAAGCGCTCGGGGCGATGGCGTCGGTGCTGCGGCCGGGTGGCCTGATTTCGGTGCTCGTGCCGAACCCTGCCAGCGACCCGTTAACTGCGGCTGTGCGGCGCGGGGAGCTGGATGAGGCGGTGCGGCTGCTGGACGCTGCAACCCGGACGTCGGTCACCTACGACACCGAGATCGACGCGGTCACCGCGACCGAGTTGGCTGCCGAGTTGGTCGCCGCGGGCCTGGGTCGACCAGTCCGTTACGGGGTGCGCGCGGTGTGCGATCTGATCAGCGACGACGACGCCAAACACGATCCGCGGTTCTTCGCCCAGCTGCTGCGGCTGGAGAATCTGCTCGCCGACCGGCACCCCTATGTCGAAACGGCCCGCTTCGCCCATCTGATCGCGGCGAAACCCGAAGCGACACCACCGGACAATGTGGCCGACCTCGAGCCACGGCGGGTGCCGATGGATCTGGCCGGCTACGAACGGCGGGTGCGGGCCGAGCAGTGTTTCGTGTGCGCCTTCCTGGCCGGCGAGCCCGGCTACGAGCACCACACGGTCTTCGACGACGGCGAGCATGTCGCGTTCCTGAACCGGTACCCAACGTTGCCCGGCTACGTGCTGGTGGTGCCGCGCCGCCACGTCGAAGACGTGGTGGGCGATCTGACCACCGAGCAGTACCTGCGGCTGCAATCGGTGGTGCACCGGGTCGCCCGCGCTGTTGCCGCGGTGACGAATCCGGAGCGCACCTACGTGATGTCGCTGGGCGCGAAACTCGGCAACGCGCATGTCCACTGGCACATCGCCCCGCTGCCGCCCGGCGTGCCCTACGCCCATCAGCAGCTCTATGCGGTCGACGCAGCCAACGGCATCCTCGACTACAGCGACGCCGAGATGACGCAGTTCGCGACGCGGATCCGTGCAGCACTGGCCGACGACTCATGACTGCGATCCGCTCGGCTCAGGACGGCTCGGGCTGGACTCGGCGCTCACGCACAATCGGCGCGGCGATGAGCTGATCGCAGAGTTTCGCCAGCCGTGGGTAGCGGTCGATGAGCGTATACCTCTGCGGCGGATGCCATGTGCCAGCTGCTGCGGCGAGTTCGGCGGCGGTCAGCCCGGGGGATTCGCGCACGCGCAGGATCGGTAGCGCGAGGCCGTGACCGGCAGGGGGCGAGGTAGTCGTATACGGAGGCACCGTTGCCTGGTCGGGGCCTGTTCAGCGATCTGGGCGATCTCGGTCGGGCTGCCGGGAATCGGTGCGGCGAGGTCGATGACCGCGGTCAGTGTGCTGGTCGGCGCGGTCAGGTACACGTACCAGGCCGACGCGCCGGTGATCGGGTAGCGCTTGCGGTACTCGAAGACCTTCTCACCGCTCATGGTCAGGTCGTAATACTCGGCGTGCAGCGACATCAGAACCCTCGGCACCGGTGCGCGGAAGTCGGTGTCTGTGTCGTCGAAAAGGTCAGGCACTGTGCATCCCTTCGGAGGCCGACTGTCGGGCGGGTGCGCTTTCCGGCTGCTCTCACCGGCGGCAGAGCGTAGTGGATGTGCCGGAACCTGTTGTTCTTCAAGGTATCTGGCAGTAATCCGAGAGGAGGTGACTGGGCCCTGCTGAGACGTAGGTCAGGATTCCGAGCGCCGCGCCCACGCGTAGGGCGAGACTGCGTTGTTGGGCGGCCGGCAGGTCGGCGAAGCCGCGGCAGATTGCGGATCGCTCCTGGTCGAGGGTGGAGTGGCACACGATGTGTCCTTCGTCGCGGAGCGCGTCGCACACCATCTGTGACCGGCGGCCGGCCCGGAGCATCATCAGGTTTCCTGGCCGGAAGATGCAGGTGGTGCAGCGGCCTTTGCAGACGCGGACCTGATTGTCCGAGCAGACGATCGCGGGCTGTGTGTCGTCGTGCTCGGCATCCATGGCCCCCTCCTGTCTACGTCGTTTCGACCCCGGCGCGGCCCACGGGGCGGGGCGGTGACAGCGTCGCAGATTCCCGGTCAGATCGGTATCGTGACGTCGGTTGGATCGCGATCGGCCCTGATCCCTCGGAAGGAGGCGTGCCGCAGCACTCCGGCGAATTCGCGGTATCGGATATCGGCGACGAGCACCGGTTCTACCCAGTGAGCTTGTGCCGCAATGTCTTTCGGTGCCTGGTAAGCGAGTGGGCTGGTGTCGCGGGCGATGTCGTCGAGGGCGGACCACGAAACGCGCGTTCCCGCGTTGCCGCGGGTCATTGCCCAGGCTGGTGAGAGCGAAAACGGGAGGTAGGGCCGTCGATCGCGGCCGTAGGATGCGGAGGTGACCGGCCCGATTCCCATCCCTGTGCATGTTGGGCTTCCCGATCCCTCCTCTCCGTCCGAGGACGGTGAGTCGAGTAGCTCGCGGCCGGCCCGGGGGACGGTTGAGACGCGGAGAATGCCGCTGGCGGCTGCTGGGGTCGATTGGCAACTGGCGGTGTTGATCGACCATCTGCTCGACGACATCACCGCTCCGGCCGCCGATGCCTGCTACGGTGCCCCCGCCGAACTTCAGGCGCTGGTCGCGAAGAAGTGGCCCGCCGGGACAGCGCTGAGTCGATCAGAGTTCGAACGCGCCCGCGGCGGCGCCGGGCGAGTGTGAGTCCCTCGGATGTGGATTGTGCGGCGTGCGCGTGCAGGAGATGGGCCGAGGTTGCGGGTGTTGCGGATGCGGGCGCTGCGTGAGGCCGGGCAAGCATTCCTTGAGACCGTCGATGAGGCGGCAGGGCTGGATGCCGACGCGTGGGAAGCGCGGATCTGCCGCTACAGCCGCCGCGGCCGCCAGGTGCTGGCCGTCGTGGAAGACCCGGACCGGCGGGAGTGGGTCGCGATGGCGGGCGCTTTCGTGGACTGCGAGCGCGACAGCGACGAGTTCGACCTGCCGGATCCACCCGTCACCGTGGGTGATCGATGGGCGATGGTGTGGGGGATGTACGTGGAACCGTGCCACCGCGGCCGAGGCGTGGCCGATGCGCTGTGCGCCGAGCTGTATCGGTGGGCCGGCGAGGACGCCGGTGTCGACTGGTTGGGTCTGCATGTGCGCGACTGCAATACCGCTGCCATCGCGCTGTACCGCCGCCACGGCTACGAGATTGTCGCCCGCCACGCTCACCCTGCGCTAGGAGTGACATCGCTGGTGCTGGTCCGGCCGGTCACCTGACGCGGACGTCGTGCCCGCAGCGCATATGACGGGCCCGCGCAGACCTTCGGTGTGCCGACCGGACAAGATGCGCTACCCATACCGCAGGCCGCGCAATCTTCGGCGTCGAAGAAGACACGCCAGGGTGTCCAAGCATCGACGGCGCTGCGATCGTCGTCGCGGTGTGCACCGGCGAGGACACCGGCGTCGGTGTCTGGACTGTGCTCGGCCCGGTGGTTGCCGGGATGCGGTGCCTCAGGGTGTTTGGGATCGGCGAGGGTGTCCAGCAGCAGCTGGCACAGGTGATCGCGACGTCGACGGCCAGTCGCGCATGCCCAACCGTCAGGCTGCGAGAGATTTGGCTTGACTATGGCCGGTGCAACAGCCCTGGTCGCGCAGTTCGGGGACAGGGCGCGAGCGCTATGTGAGCGAACCGGAATATTATCTTGCGGCAACAACTTTCGGATGCGAGATCAGTCACTAGGTTCGGCGGCAGGCGGTGTGTCGTACGTGGTGAAACTGTCGGGGTCGGGTGTTGCGGCGGCGGGTGCGTTTGGTGGTGGCATCAGGGCGTCGCGCACTTCGTCGAGTGTGGGTGGTGGCGCGTTGTCGGTGATTGCCTCCAGGACCGCAGCGTGCTGGCGGGTGAGGTGGTGGCGAGCCAGCGCGTTGTTGACCTCTACTTCGCGGACGCGGCGGGGATCGTATGTGACGATCGCGGTGAATGGCCTCGCGCGCACCAGCGTCAGCCTGCCACCGATTTCGGCGACGAGTTGTTTGATCGCCTGCTCGTCGCCTTGGAGCGGAAGTTCGGCGTCGTTCAATGCCAGCCGCCGCAGGACGCGGTCTCGGATCTTGTCCAGGCCGTTGGCGGGGCGTGTCCGGTACCGCGCCCAGTCCAGGGCGTCGGCGAGCGCTTGCCGCCACAGATGCACCGCCTCGAATATGGCGTCGTGCTCGGGATTGTGATGCCGCCACTGGAGCCAGTCCGGGTGCCTGCTGCGACCGTTGTCGATCCAGAGGTTCGCGTAGAGGTCGTGGTCGGCTTCGGCGTAGCCCTCGACGGTAGTGGGGATCGGCAGGTCGGTCGGGGCGGGACTGTCGGGTGCGCGGTCGAGGACGGCTCGGATCGAGGTGTGGATGTCGGCCAGAACTGCCGCGGCCCTGGCGAACCGTTGGGGGTCGGGCGGGTATTTCGGCATGGTGTCAGCTTTCGACTGGATGAGCGGCGCAGGTGCAGCGGATGCGCCAGACGATCAACGGTTCCTCGGCCGCTTCCATCTGGACCTGGCGGACCGTGACTTCACGCGTGACCACACGTGACAGCCCGCAAAGCCACTTGGTCATTGGTGGTGGATCACCGGGTAGGGTCGCTGCTGCTCGGCGGTCTGGTCGCCGTCGTGTCCGGGCCACCGTCGCCGGCCATGCCGCAAGGGCAGCCGCGCTTGGTGCTGGTGTCGTCCACCTATGCTGAGGGGCTGAGTCTTCTCCCGTGTGCTGGCGGACCAGGCCCATGACGAGGAACGACTCCTGCTCGCCAGGCGTGGGATCTTCCTGGACGCCTCAGCCGCCTGCCTGACAAGTTGTGGCGCTGCGGCCTCGTGATCAGCTCCCAGGTCAGAATCGACCGCAGTGCTCGTAGCCGATGATCTCTTCGATTCAGGCGGCTACATGTGAGTGGTGGTTGTGGGGAGCTGACGGCGGTACACGGCATTGGTGAAACACGTCCCGGCCGGTCAAGCGCGGCCGGAACATGCCCGAGTCTTTAGACGACCCTCGCGGTGATCAGCTTGTTCCAGATCTCGCCTTGGCCGACGATTTCGACTCCCAGTTTCTGCGCCTTGGTCAGTTTGCTCTGACCGACGTTCGCGCCGGTGATGAGCAGGTGGGTGTTCGCCGAGACCGAGGATGCTACCGTCGCACCCGCTTTTTCGCACAGGCGTTGGAATGTCGGGCGGGCTACCTTCTCGCCGGAGCGCGGGTCGCTGAGAGTGCCGGTGATCACCACCGTTTTGCCTGCCAGGGGTGCGTCGGCCGCTACGGCAGGGGGGAGGTCTTCCTCGCGGACGTCTAGGTCGACGCCCGCGGCTCGCAGTCGCTTGAGTTCCTCCCGCAGGCGGGTGAGGTGTGCGACGAGGGAGGCGGCGACCTTCGGTCCGATGTCCTCCACCGCCACGAGCCGTTCCTCACCTGCATCGGCGACCTCCTCGAGGGAGCGGAATCCCGCGCGGGCCAGGCGTGCGGCGGTGCCGTCGGAGGCCATCGGGATCGCCAGGCCGATCAGTGCGCGGCGCAGGCCGACTCGGCGGCTGGCGTCGATCGAGTCGATCATGCGCGCGGCGGAGACTTCGCCGATGCGGTCGAACTCGAGCAGGCGCTTCTTTGTCAGGGTGTAGAAGTCCGAGGGTTGCTCCAGGATGCCCGCCTCGGCGAGGCGTTCGATCCAGACCGGCCCGATGGCGTCGATGTCTGCTGCCGCCCGCGATGCCCAGTGGATCAGCCTGCGCACTGTCTGCGCGGGGCAGGAGAGGTTGGTGCAGAACAGTTCTCGGCTGTTGCCCTGTTCGGTCACCGGTTGCTCGCAGGAGGGGCAGGTGGTCGGCGGCGCGATCTCGCGTTCTTCGCCGGTGCGTTGGGAGGCGTCGAGCACGCCTGCGACGAAGGGGATCACGTCGCCGGCGCGGCGCACCAGCACGGTGTCACCGATCTTGATGTCGCGGGCGCGGATCACCTCTTGGTTGGCGAGTGTGGCCTTCGTGACCGTTGTGCCGCCCACGAACACCGGCTGCAGCCAGGCGACCGGCACGATCTTGCCCGTCTTGCCGACGTCCCAGACCACCTCGGTCAGCAACGTGGTCTTCTCCTCGGCGGCGAACTTGAACGCCAGCGCGCCACGCGGGGAGTGCGACCGAGTCCCGGCCGCGGCGTAGGCGTCGCGGTCGGCCAGCCGCAGCACGGCACCGTCGAGGTCGTAGTCCAGCTCGTTGCGGCCTTGCTCGATCGCGGTGATCGCCGCCTGCGCCTGCTCGGCGTCGGCGCACAGCCGCATCGCCGCCCCTTCGACCCCCACTGCCCGCAGCCCCTCGGCGAGGTCGGCCGCGGCGCCGCCGAGGGAGGTGTCGAGGTCGAAGCCGAAGAACCGCAGGCGGCGTTCGGCGACTGTGGCCGGGTCCTTCGCGCGCAGTGTGCCCGCCGCGGCGTTGCGCGGATTGATCAGCGGCTTGTCCGGATGCGCGGTGTTGTAGGCGAGGAAGGTCGAACGCAGCATCACCGCCTCGCCCCGCACCTCCACCCGTCCCGCGAGGTCGATCCGTTCGGGGACGCCATCGACCAATGCGCTGACCAGCACGGTCACATCGTCACCGGTGGTGCCGTCACCGCGGGTAACGGCACGCACCAGCCGCCCGTCCTCGAAGACCAGGGCCAGCGACAAGCCGTCGAGCTTCGGCATCACCACCACGGGCTGACCGGGGAAGCGGTCGAAGAACGCCGCGACTTGCTCCGGCTTGGTCGCCTTCTCGAGCGACAGCATCGGACGCGAGTGCCGGACCGGGGCGTGCAGCACCGCGGGCGCGCCGACCTGCTCCAGCGGGTTCGGGTCGGGCGTGAGGTCGGGGTGCGCCTCGATCAGGCTACGCAGCTCGTCCTCGATCGCGTCGTACTCGGCGTCCGCGACCAGCGGCGAGCCCTGGTAGTAGGCGTCGCGCAGCGCCACGATCCGGTCCGCGAGCTCTCGGATATGTTCCCCAATGTCCACGGTGGTGACGCTACCGATCCCCACCGACGTCGAACGGGAACGCGGGTGTGGGCGCTGGGCCTGATCGCGATGTGCCTTTTGGTTGTGGGCTGGGCGGGTTTCTCTTTCGATGCTCATGAGGTCCTATCAGTGTTCATGGTCGTGGGCTGGATTCGATGGGAGGCCATCACCTATGCACCCCACCGTTGCTGAACGTGGAGGAAGCGCCACACGTGAAGGCTTCCGGCAGTTACCGAACAGCTGCATGGCTGGCGGCAGCGCGGCAGCTGGTGGCCTGCCTATCGCGGGTTTGGCGGTCGCTTCGAGTTGGGTGCGGTGTTCAGAGTGTGGGGCCTGCTTGCGGCCCGGGTGGTGGAGCAGCTGCGGATTCTGGTGACGCAGCAGGTGATGCCCAGGATGCGTGTGGCATCGCTGGCAGTGCGGCCAAGAGGTCTGTGGTACCGGCGGCCAGGCTGGGGCTGGTGCGGGAGCGGCCGGAGTTGCCTGGCGATTGGTGCGTGCCGATCCCGCGCGGCAGATCGGGACCGTGACCGCTCGCAGGGGTGGCCCAGTATTCGTCGCGTTCGATGCCGTCGTGGGCGTGGTGGTAGGCAAAGTCGATGGTGTCGTGCAGAGTGCGGAGAATGTCGGTGCGCGCCTCGCCGGGCACGCCGCCGTGGGTCAGCCGCCGACCGAACTCGTTTGCCAGCGTCGTGCATTCGGTGCGCGCCGTGTCGATGTCGACCGTCCAGCGGTGAGCTAACGCGCTGAGATGGATGCTGACCCGCTCCCACGAGCTGCGAATCGGCTCGGCGTCGGTGTTGGTCAGCTCCCGCACCCCGGTGCCGGCCGCGTCGAGGGCGGCGATGAGTCGGTGTTCGGCGACCTCAAGCGTGTCGCGGCCGATCCGGTCGTGTTGTTGTTGGTCGGCGAGGTGTTTGGAGTGCTGGTCGATCAGCAGCAGATCGGGTAGCGCGAAATCGCCGTGATCGATTTCGTGGACCAGGCAGCGGATCATGTCGCGTTCGAGACTGTGGAGTCCGGCGCTGTTGTCGGCGATCGAAGACAGGTCGCGCCGATGGTGGTCCATGCGAGCCAGAAGGTCGTCGATGTCGATGATGTGTTCACCGAGCGGCAGGTCGGGGTCCGCGGCCACGCGGTCGGCGTAGGCGGCCATCGTGGCCGCGGCATCGGCGTAGTCGCGCAGCATGCTTCGCACCTGGTCACGATCGACGTCACGACCCGGCGGCGCGGCGCTCCCTTCGGCCGAGACGGTTTCTGTGGGTGTGGTGTCGGCAGTGGGCCCGATGTTTCGCGCCGCCACGCCGGCCTCGGCGCGCCGGGCTCCGGGTTCTGCTGTGGATTGAGGGCTGGGGTCGAGGAGTGTCGGGGATGAGCGCAGGTCGAAGGTTTCCGGTTGCCATCCCGAAAGGTAGGTGAGCCCGAACTGGACGATCTCTCGAGTGGCAGGTGGGACTTCGGCGCGCTGCATCGCCGCGTCGATGTCGTGGCGGATGGCGTCGAGCCGGAGGCGTTCGGTGTGGTCGGCGGATCGGGAGAACGACATCGTCCACCGGTGCAGCTGCTGATCGATCTCGCTGCGGCGCTCGGCAGGGACCCCGGCCAGTGTGTTGTCGGCGAATTTTCTGGCTGAGATGCCTCGGTTGAAGGCGCTGACGCGCTCGCTGGTCCATTCCGCCCAGCCGGGGTCGACGGCGGGATCTACGGTGACCGTGCCGGTGTCGGGGTCGAGGATCAGCCCGGACTCGTCGTGAAAGCTCTCGATCAGGTTGGCGAGGGTTTCCGCGGCGAGCGTCGAGTCGCTACGCCACAGCCACGCGTCGGTCAGCGCGGCCGCCAGCTGCTCGTCCGAGCCTTGGTAGTCCAGCTGCAGCATCCGCTGGTGGGCCGCGGCACGCCGGCGGGAGATCATGTCGTCACCGCCGGTGAGCCCCGAACTGCTGTCGGGGTGGCCCGAGACCCACTGCGAGAGCAGCACGCTCGCGCGGTGCTGCGCCACTTTGATCAGCAGATGCGCCATCCGCTGTCCTCGCCCGGCCACTCCCGTCGCCAGCGGCGCGCTCATCACCGGACCCCCGCGGCCCTGGGCGCGAGCGCGTGGGGTGGGTGGTCACCGATGACTGTGGTGAGGTGGAGGTCCATCGTCGCTTCACTTCGCAGGCTGGATGCAAGGTCAACTCACCCGGGCCGGGCACACGTGATCGGCCGTCCGGCCGATGTGCCTGGGGGGCTGGATCAGCCGTCGACAACGCGGTGTCGGGTTCGGCTGTTCGGTTTCCATCACAGCTGCTGAGACCGAGGTCATGGCAGTGCTCGGTGCGCTGCATCCTGCATTGATGCGCGCCAGCCTCACAGTCGATGAGCGCTGTGCACTGATCAGGGCGGGGCGTCAATGGGCGCGGGAATCAGGGCCGGCCGGTTTTCGTGGTGGTGCCGGGTGCGGCGGGCAGCGCGTTGCTCTGCGGTAGCGGCATCCATGGTCGTCCGTGCGGGTGGTAGCGGCGATCGAGCCAGTGGATTTCCTGACCGCAGGTGGCGCCGACGACTCGCGCCCATGGCAGTTGGCGGTCCTGGTGGCGCTGTAGCGATTCGAGTAGGGCCCGTGCCGGCGGGGTGAAGCGATTGAGGATCGGGTGCTTCGAATCGGAAAGCATGAGTGTGCTGCCCGCCCGATCGGTCGGGGTTTTGGCTTCGCTGTCGAGGGCGCGCAGCACCCCAACCGAAAACCCCAACTCGGACATGATGACGGCGACCAGGCAGCACGCAGCGCCGGCGACGACGTAGCGCGGCGCGTGCCCGGTCGCGACATGCCGATCACGGCGATCCGGGTCAGCGGTGGTGACAGCGACGAGCACGGTGTAGACCTCGGTGACGTCGAATCGACGACGCGGGCCGCGGCGCGAGCGTTTGCCCATGAGACATCTTCCTTTCGTGATCGACACTTCGATGACAGCCGCTGCCGGCACCGCGGGAGTGCCGGGCCGGGTACAGGTTGCTGGTGGGAAGGTCGCCGGTGCTTGGGTGAGGCCGCGTCGACAACCTCAGACAGGCTCGCTGTCGTGGAGTGTTGCCAGTGGTCGCGGTGTTCGCCCGTCCCACACCAGCACCGTGCGGCCGCGGTCGTGACAGCGGTGGGCGAAGACGGCGGGGACTGCGCAATAGTTCTGTCCGCGGACGCCGTGCTGATCGAGGTGTTCGCCGACGTTGTCGGCCAGCCAGTACGCGACGAAACTGCGGCGGCCTTGCTCCTCGGGCTTGTCGTCGCGGAACTCGATCATGGTCAGTTCACGATTGCCGCGGAAGTGTTCGATATCAGGACCCGACCACGGCCGCGCCTGTGACAGCGGGCGATACCAGTAATCCGTCGGATACATTCCGTGCTGCTTGGTCCAGTTCCAGTTGCGGAGACTGGTAGATCCGCAGGCGCAGGGTGCCGTCGAAGCCCGGTTACGCTCCGCGTGACCAATCAGCACGTTGGTACCCCAGCAGTCGCGCATCGGTGACGCTGGGCCCTTGTTCTCGGTGCCGACCAGCAACATCTCGTCCGGCCGGACCAGAATGCCACCGATAGCCTCCACCGGTTCGATGATCGGCACCGCTACCGCCTCGGGGGGCGATCCGATAGACCCGGCCGTCGCAGAGATCGGGTCACGAACATCCGTCCCGGCTGCTGGCGGACATGCCGATCACCGAGGTCGCACCGGGGCAGTCGATCCGCTGCCCGTACGCTTTGCCCCCGCGGCGCGTTGCCGTACCTCGTCGACGGTCCAGCCACTCGGAAGAATGCCCTCGTTCACCAACTGATTGTTTGCAGTAACCGTGCGATCGAAGCGATCCAGCGCGAACTACGAATGGAGGGGACCAGCCCCGAGATGGTCTGTCGCCGGGACTATCCCGGCGGATTCTAAAGCCTCTCCCACCCGGGCAACCCGACCGGCTGTCATTCGGATTCGAGCATCGTGGGTAGGCCGCGCGAGTCTCTTCATCATCTCCTCGACCGACACCACGTACCGGCGATCCCGCGCCGGTACGGCGGCGCGCACGCTGTCATTGGTCAGACAAACCAACGCGCGGATGTACACGTCCTCTCCCGCAGCACGCAGCAAGCGCGCGAGCGCTGAGCTCTTGTACGCTGTCAGCTGGAGCGCATCGGCGTGCTCGATCACCTCACCAGCCTCGGTGGTTTGGATCCATGTGCCGCCCTTCGCCTCGATATCTCCTCGCCAGGATTTGAGCTCGACCATGTATATCCCGTTCGGCGAGGTGATCAGAAGATCCACCTCGTGCATGCCGCCTTGTGCTGTGGCGAAACTGAAGTTCGACCACGCGCGCCAGGGGTCGGCATCGGGCAGGGCCCGACGAATACGCGCCAGCCCGGATCGCTCGTGCGCGAATACCGATTCATTGATCGCTGTCCAACGGGGGCGGCCGTATGGTCTGTGCTGCGGAATCATTCGCGGATGCGGCGTTGGATCTTTGGGGTAGCCCACTGCGTTGCTCTTCCTCTGAGGCGACGAATTTGCCGATCTATATCTGTAGTAGTCGGATGTCCGCAACGGAACCCATCACCGGTTCCAGGCCCGCTCATACCGCCTTCCCGCGGTTGTGGGCTGCGCAGCATCCGAGCACCTCGATCGATCTCGGCGAGCACATGCGATCAGGGCGTGCGCAGTTCGCGATCAGGGATCGAGCGCCACATCGGGAGAGGTTCGCGGTGCGGCCGCGCTGTTTGGGGTGGCAGAACCGGTAGCGCGACGAAGGCCAGGGCGCAGAGTCCCTGTCAGTCCCGCAGCCTCGATCGCGTTGCCGATTCCGGAGCCGGCCGTCTGTGCCCGGATCTTGTCGAGGATGGTCTCGAGGTCGCGGTGGTTGGTGGGATCCAGCACCGCGGGCGCGGTGGGGTCGGCGCGCGGGACGTGATGCGCCGGAAAACCCCGAGCAGGACACGATGGTCGGTCGGCTTGCGGCCACCGGTGTCACGTGACCACATCCCCGCCCAGTTCCACTCCTTCGTAGTGACCTGGCTGTAGTCCAATTCGTAGCGCCCGGAGACGACTTGGCGGTCGAGAAACAACTTCTCGCTGCGTCCGTTCCCTTCACGGAACGGGTGGGCGAAGTTGAGTAGCATGTGGGAGCGCGCGGCGCGGTCGACGAACTGATCAAGATCCAGGCCGGGCCAGTCGATTTCACGAATTTCGGCGCTCGCTTCGGTGAGGTAGTCCTCGAGCACGGACGGGCTAGCGAATTCGAAGTTCTCACCCTTGAACAGCCTGACGGTGCGGAATTCTCCGGCCCAGTCGTAGATGTTCGAGAACAGGTGACGGTGGATGGCGCACCACTCCGCCGCATCGCCGGTGGCAGGAATGTCGGCGCGGCCCTGCTCGATCTCGATCGAGCGCAGCGCGGTTTCGCGGTACTCGCGTGCGGCGAGTTGTTCGGGGTCGCGTATTCCGTATCGGTTGCGCAGAACATCGCTGCGCACCCCGTCCTCGGCGGGCCACAGGTAGGGGTCGGCCCATTCCGGGGTGTCGGGCATCAGCGCGGCCGCGGCCTGTGACTGCGACGCGCGGCCCAGTCGTCGGAGCGTCTGTTGTACTCCTCGGGGGTGATCGTCCCGGTCACTGCCGCGATCAGATCGGCGAGGGTCTCACGGTCGGGTTCGATCCCTACTTCTTGAGCGTGGTTGGCTACCGTCCAGGTGATCGCGCGGCGGGTCGGCCCGTCCAGGGATTCGAAGGGATCCGGGTACCGAAGCTCCCAGTCCTTGGCACCTTCCACGGCCGACCTCCCGCAGCATTGATCAACTGCTGTCAAGTCTGCCGACGTGCCCGGTGATGTGCCAGCGCCGAGATCTATGGTCGAGGGCCGCGTAACGGCCGGCGTGCTCGAACGGGGTCCAGCGGGCGTGTCCTGACGGCCTGCGCCGTTCGACGACGAGTGCAGCGACGGAGCTGGCGCACTGTGCCCGAGTGCGTGCTCGCCAGAGCAGCATCATGTCTTCGGTCGGTATCCGAAGCTGTGGTAGGTGCCACGGGCCGCCATGACCGCGGCGGTGAGTGCTTCATTGACACCGAGGGCCCGCCGATAGTTGGGCACGTGGGGGTCGTGGCACATTCCGTGGGAGATGTACCATTCGGCGGCGACGTCATCGGAGTTCGGTGTTCCTCCGCGCCAGTGCTGCCCAGAACCTGGGCAGGTGGACCGCCGCCCCGAGACCCATTCGTAGGCCTCGATCTGGCCTGTGATCCAGTCGTCGGGCTCGGCGTCGGCGCCGGAGTGGTCACGGGCAAACGCAAGCCCCTCCTCGATCGCCGGCAGCGGTGACTGAACGGGCGCAGGCGGAAGGATCCGCAATGCGCGGGCGATCGATAGTGGATCTGCCTGTGTTCTGCGCATCACAGCGAGCGTGACATCTCCTGGCCATTGCAGCAGTGGACGCGCTGTTCCGGCGATCCAGAAATCTGGCTGCTCGCCAGTATTTTCGTCGCGCCACAACTGCACCCAGTAGCAGTCGAGTTCCCACCCCCAGAGGCTTCGCTGTTCCCAGCCATCCAGCCACACCGCGTCGGTGAATTCCTCCTCGCGGCGGCGCATGAAATTGACCGTATGATCCATTCTCTTCGAACCTTCCGTGTCGTACCGGACCACGACATACCCCCGGCCAGCGGTATCGCTGCCGGATCGTGTTCGGCGTGTGTGCGTCCTGTCGCAGCGGCCCTGGGTGTGCAGCATCAGACGAGTGGCGGCCGCCGCGGGGTCGGGAGATGACCTGTACGGTCGCCTGCCGCCCGACAGTGACCTGACCATGTTTTCCTCGGTGCTGGGCGGTTGTGTCCGGTCCGTGACGAGGCTCGATGAAGCGGGCACGTCAGTTGGTGGTGTCGGCCGCGGATGAGGAACGGTAGGTGTGCGGCGGCGGGCTCGGCGACGAGGCACTGAGGTCGTCGTCGAATGTCGCGGAGCCGCTGGTCGTGGTGTCGAGTCCGGCCGCGGCGACGGCCTGGCCAGTATCGTGACCTGGGGTGGGGCGATATCGCTCCAGCACGGTGTCCAAGTCGCGGGGGTCGATGGGGTCCACTCCGAGGACGGTCGCGGTGCGGTGGATGGTGATTTGGGCGAATACCGGCAGCAGCGGATAGTGGGAGGGCGCTCCGTAGAGCGCGGGGCGGGATTCCCTGGAGGCTGCGTTCCACACAGCTGGCTCGATTCGGCTGTAGTCGAGTTTCCAGGACGCGTCTTCGATCTGGCGATCGAGGAACAACCGTGACGCACGGCCGTTGCCTTCGCGGAAGGGGTGGGCCCAGTTCAAAGACGCGTAGACCTGTGCGGTGAGCTCGATGAACGCAAGCCGGTCCAAGGAGTGCCATTCGATGCTGCGGATGTCGTCGAGGACGGTCGGGATGTAGGCGTTGAACAGTTCTGGGGCGAGGAAGGTCCGCAATCCTTTGCCGAGGGGAACATCGCGCAGTTGGCCGGCCCACTCATAGACATTTCCGAACAGATGAGCGTGGATGGCCTGCCACTCGCGCAGGTCACCGGTCCGGGGAATGTCGACCCGGTCGAGATGGATTTCCAGCGCCCGTTTGGTTGTTTCCCGGTATTCGCGACGGCGCAGTTCGTCTTCGTCGTGGAGCCCGTAGAGGTTGCGCAGCATCGTGCGACCGGGGCTTTTCTCCGACGGCCACAGGTAGGACTCCCACCGGTCATCGTCGGTCGCCGCCTGCTCGATCGTCATAGCCGAACACCGATCCCGGCGGCGGGTGAACGATCACACGGCATCTGACGGGAGATCGGCGCCACACCGGCGCCGACGCTCGACCGGGAGCCAGTTGTGAAGACGACATCAAGGTCAGCGGCGGAGTGACCGTGGCGTAATCGGCTTCCTGGCATGCCAATTACTCCCGAGTTCGACGGCAACGATGTCTGGCTCAGTCTGCCCGCGCTGACAGGTCGTTCGACGAAACAGCATCCGCAACGGCGATCGTGTCGTCACCACACGGCTCAGCGCGACCGTTGTCGTGGCTGCCGGCGCCGTGGTGTCCGCTGAGCCGCCGCGTTGCGCTCTTACGGCACCGCGGCCTGGATGCTGTCGATGCACTGGGTCATGGACCGACATCCGGTTCGGTCCCGGAGCCGGGCGAGGAACCGTATACCGGCTGTGGTGCCTCGAATACGGAGGCTGCTCGCGCGGTGGCGACAGCACCGATGTCGTGGATCGCGGCGCCGATGTCGTAGCCGCCGTGGCTGGACTCGGGGTGGCTGACGGCGGCGTGTGGTCGTGCGGAAGTGATCTCGTTGATCACGGGATCAGGACGTGATAGTCGGTGGGTGTCTGGTCGTTGGCGGGCCTGGAGAGGTGAGCCGCGGTATTCCACAGTGATGGGTCGATGGCGGTGTAGTCCAGCTGCCAAGCGGCGTTGGTGATCTGGCGGTCGAAGAACAAACGCATCGCGCGACCGTTGCCTTCGCGGAAGGGGTGACACCAGTTGAGCTGTATGAGGGCCCGGGCGGCGTGTTCGACGAACTGTTCACCCCCGAGGGTGGACCAGGCGACGGATCGAATCTAGTCGGTGGTCAGCGGGATGTAGTCGGCGAAGTGGCGCGGCTGAAGGTACGCGGCCGTCTTTGCTCATGGTGACCGCGCGGGGCATGCCCGCCCACTGGTAGATCCTGCCGAACAGGTGGGCGTGAATCGCTGACCATTCCAGGAAATCGCCGGTGCGAGCAATTCTACGCGGCCGGTCACGAGCTCGAGGGCGCGCATACTGGTTTCGCGGTACTCCCGGCGGCGCAGTTGTCCGCTGCCGCGGATACCGAGCAGATTGGCGGCCGCCTGTCCGTCGAGTGCGGCGCCCGACGGAGGGTAGTCGGCGCTGGGTTCGTTGTCCGAGCTCACCGGTCAGGTTTGGCTTGTGCTGCCCACCGGTCAGATCGCTGATCGTATTCGTGTTCGTCGATCGCACCGGTGAGGAGAGCGACGAGGTCGGCGACGGAGTCCCGGTCAGGTTGCAGGCCTTCGAGTGCCTGGCTGGACAATGTCTGGTCCAGGGCGTGACGTTGAGTGTCATCGAGGGGCGCGTACAGATCGGGGAAGCGCTGTTGCCATGTCGAGGAGGCGTCGGACACAGAGTTCTCCTGGATTCGCTCGAAGGTTGGTCGATAGTGTCGAGTCTGCCGCACCCGACGCTGGCGGGCGTAGGGCTCAGGGGCGTCGATGGCCTGAAGGCCGACACACCTTGGGGCGGTAGGACTCCCCGCGCAGTTGGTGGGTGCTGTTGTCGAGCTTACAAGCGCGGCTTTCGCCATCAATCGGATGCTTCATCACGTCGTTGGGTGGTCGGGTTCAGAAGGTGGCTTCGCCAGGTTGCCGGGATTTCGACGCCGAGGACGACGGACAGGACCAGCAGTCCGATCACTGGGCTGGGCGAGTGGACGATGAGCATGGCGCTCACCGCACCGAGCAGCACGAGCACGGTTCGGTGGCAGGTTGCGGATCGGCTTGAAGCAGGGTGTCGCTTGACCCTCTTGGGCATTGGTGGCTCCCGAGTTCGTTGAGTCCTGCTCGGTGCAGGTCTGCGGTGAGAACTCGATCCTCTTGCCGATCTGCGCCGCTGCCGAACTGTTCAGATCGACACCATGCGAGATCCGTACGCTCCCGAGCAGGGCCGATTCCGGTTCAAGGACAGTCCAATCAGGTCAATACAGGCAGTGCCGACCGTGCGTCCGGCCTAAAATTCCTGCGTGCCATCAGGACCGGCGAGGGGGCCCGAGCCCACTGGTATCCAAACCCGTGAGGAACTCGCGACGGCTCTCAGTGAGCTGCGTAGGGAAGCCGGGCTCACCGTCCGCCAAGTCGGTGCACTGCCTGGTTGCGCGTTGGGCACGGTGAGTGGGTGGTTCGCGGGCAATCATGTGCCGACCGATGCCAACGAGCCGATGTTCCGAGCCGTATTGAGTGCGTGTGGCATCACGACACGCGACGCTCAGGCGCCGTGGCTCGAGGCGGCACGGCGGGTCCGATCGACCACTGCCCGCCGTGGTGATGCGAACCCCTATCGAGGATTGGAGCCCTTCCGTACCGAGGACGCCGAATGGTTCTTCGGCCGCAAGCAACTCGCCCGACAGCTGTGCGAACGGGTCACCGCCGTCACAAACGGAGCACCCGAGAATCGAATCATTCTCGTGATCGGTCCATCCGGCTCCGGGAAATCGTCGTTTCTGCGCGCGGGGCTGACGCCGACGCTGCAGGCGGCGAGCCTGTCGGTGCAGGTCATGGTGCCTGGCAGGCAGCCGTACAAGACGTTGAGCAGACTCGGCCAGGTCGATGTGGTGATAGTCGATCAAGTCGAGGAAATTTGGACCCATTGCAGTGATGACGAGCGATCGCGATTCCTCGAGTGCCTCGGTGAGAGGCGAGAGCATCTACCCGTTTACGTGATCGGCATGCGCGCCGACTTCTTCAGCCGCGCAGCGCAGGAGGCCATGCTTCAGGACGCCTTGACGGCCAATCCGGTGTTGGTGAAGCCCCTGACCGTAGCTGAATTGAGGGAGGTGATCGTGGAGCCGGCTCGCAAGGCGAAATGGACGGTGGAGGACAGCCTGGTGCAACTGCTGATGGCCGAGCTGACGCCACGAACATCACCTGCGGCGGCGCACGACCTCGGCGTTTTGCCGTTCCTGTCCCATGCCCTTCGCGAGACGTGGCAGCACAGTGGTCGTCGGCGGATGACCATCGAGGATTACCTGGCGATCGGTGGAATCACCGGCGCCGTCGAGCAATCCGCGGAAGCCGTGTTCGCCACACTGACCGGCCCCCAGCGGCAGATCGCGCAGCGTGTGTTTCTGCGGCTGATCAACGTCGATGACGATACTCGGACCCGCCGCCGAGTCGACCGCGCCGAAATGGTGTTCGGCGTGGACACCGCAGACGATGTCCAGACGATCATCGATCGCTTCACTGAGGAGCGATTGCTGACCTCGGATCAGACGCGGATCGAGATTGCACATGAGACGCTGATCGGCGCTTGGGATCGGCTCACCGGCTGGGCCGACGACTACCGTGACGAACTTGTGCTCCACCGGAGGCTCACCCACGCCGCGCAGCTGTGGCATGACACTGATCGGGACCCCACTACTCTGCTGTCGGGTGCTCGGCTGGAAGCCGTCCAGACGTGGGCCCCCGTGGAGAGCCAGGGCGGGGAACTCAACCAGCGTGAGCGCGACTATATCGAGGCCAGCCTCGCGCATCAACGCCGCACGCAATGGCGAGAACGCGCGAGGTTGGTGCTTACCACCACGTTGGTGATCGTGTTGATCGTGACGGTTGTCGCGCAAGTGCAGTTGACACGTGGGCGTGCTGCGGATGCCATGGCCCGCGATGAGGCGATGTCTCGGCAAGTCGCCTATCTGGCGATCAGCTTGCGCGAGAGAGATCCAGCGTTGTCGGCTCAACTCGCTTTGGCCAGCTACCGGATTCATGCCACGCTGGAGGCTCGCTCGGCACTACTCGACACGTCCTCCACGGCTACGCCTATTCGCCTGCTCAAATCGGACGAACTCAAATCGGGCGAAGGAGCCCTGACGGCGACAGACCGTGGTGGACATCTCCTCGCGATCGGGCGAGCGGACGGCTCGGTAACGCTCCATCGCATGGCGGACACCCGAGTCGAGGAAATAGGACATATCACACTGAACAGCGGGGGGCAGGTGTACGCGCTCGAACTCGATCCGACCGGTCGCCTACTGGCCGCGGCCGGTATGAACAGTATCGAGCTGTGGGACGTTGCCAACCCGCAGGCACCACGATCCTTGTCGGAAACCACAGCGCAGACCCACTCCGGTTACCGGAACCTTGCCTTGAGCCCTGACGGCACACAGATCGTTGCAGCACTTGGCACGACAACTATCTCGCGCTGGGACATCACCGATCCGAAACACCCAGTTCCATTGCACGGCCTGGATCTTCCCGCTGGCGATCCAGTTGTCACCTTCAGTTCGGACGGTCGGCTGCTGGCTGCTGCCGGCAACGCCGGGGCGTTGCGGATCTGGGAACGTGCTCGTCCCGACGCGCCGCCTATCGCCGACATCGCTCCTGACGGTTCCACGGCGCAGGCGCTGTCGCTGCGATTCAGCCCGGATAGCGCAGTTCTGGCCGTGCCTGGCCGTGCCAGCGAGGTACGACGGTGGGACGTCCGCGACCCGGCGCACCCGGTTCCGCAGTCTCCATTGCGCGGATTCACCAGCTATGTCAACGATGTTGCTTTCAGCCCAGACGGCACCCGGCTGGCAGCGATCAGTTCGGACAGCAAGACGCGGGTGTGGCGGCTGGACACCGACCAGCTGGAGATGGAGTTGCCCAATCCAAGCCTCGTCGTGTCGGTGCGATTCGCTATGAGTGGGCGTCAGTTGGTCACCGGCGGTGTAGACGGCGCAGCCAGGATTTGGCCGCTGCCAGGACCAGTCCTGCGGGGTGCGCAGAGCGTGGTCTTCCAGACACCGATCGATCACAGCGGAAAGCTCATGCTCGCGGGCACAGGCGCCGCCGACGGCAACGCCCACCTGTGGAACCTCGGCGCGACACCGGTCGAACACACCGCGCTTCCCGTCGGAGAAGACGAGAAAAGCTCCGGAGCCGTCGCCCTGGCGCTCAACGGCTTAACAGCTGCGGTCGGCACCCGGTCCGGCCACGTCCTGCTGTGGGATCTTCGTGATCCGGCGCATCCGCGGCTGCGTTCAAAGCTGGCAGGGGTCGACGGCATCGTCTCCGCGATGACCTTCACCCCGGACGCCAAGACGCTCGTCGTAGCGGGACAGGACGATCCGGCGGTGACGCTGTGGGACCTCGGCGACATCGCCGCGCCGCGGCCGCTCGGCTCGGTCTACACCGCGCCGGGCCTGCCGGGCATCGCGGCTGTCGACGCCGGGGGAACGCAGCTCGCCATCGCCACGTCCAATGAGTCCGTGTACCGCTGGGACATCCGTGACCGGACTCGTCCGCGCGAACTGCCGAAGCTCTCCGGATTCACCAACGGCCTGGCCACCGTGGCCTTCAGCCCCACCGCGCCGATCCTCGCAGCGGGCAGCATGGACCACACCGTCAAACTCTTCGACCTGTCCGATCCCGAAGCGCCACGGCATCTCTCCACGCTGACCGGCGCCGCCGACGCGATCATCGCCGTCAACTTCGGTCCCGACGGCACGCGCCTGGTGGGTGGCGCCAGTGACAACGGCATCTGGGTCTGGGATATCACCGACCTCCGGGCCCCACAACAGCTTGCGACACTCAGCGCCTACCCCGGCCGTGCCAACGACGTCGTCTACGGCCTCGACGGCCGAGTGATACTGGCGGCCGGACCCGACCGGACCATCCGTATGTGGACCGCCGAACTCGATCAGGCCGCCGCCGAGCTGTGCAGCAACGGAAGCACCCCACTCACTGCGGCCGAATGGAAGCGATACCTCATCGGAGTCACCCCACGCGATGTGTGCTGAACATACAAGCCGAGTCCGAGGCGGGATCGCCTCCATCCGGCCGGGTTCGGTCCTGAGGCACGCCACCGACGCAGGTAGCCCACCCCTGGGGTGCTCCGGGAATTCATCGGCGGCCCTCGATGATCATGGGGATGGCCCGATATCCGGTCCGGCTCGATCGGGCGGCTGCGCCGGGTACAGCAACACCTCACTGGCATAGCGGCTGTCGATCGACAGGATGTCTGCGACCGCGACTGCGATGCTGTGTCCTGGGTGCTGGCCAGCTGATGTGGGTTCAGGATCCAGGCCGTGGTCGCGGCGGGGGAGACTGGCGATCTCGACACGCAAATCCTCGACCGCGGCATCGAGTTGTGCGGTGATCCTGTCGGTGGCCGCATCAGGGCGCGGTCCTTGATGCAGGATCCGCTGCGTGGTCATCGACGTGGGGTCGGCGAGAACTCGGTCAGGGCCGTCGACGGCGAGGAACGCTTCCCACGCTCCGCGCGGGATGTAGCGTCGCCACATCTCGGTGCCCGCACGCCGCATACCGGCAAGGTCGGGCTGGTGGTAGCGCATCGGCGCATCGACGACCGTCGCGTTGCGCCGCAGCGTCGCGGCGAACAACCGCGCCGCGGTCGCGTCGAGTGCGTCGTCGGCCCGCTCGGCGGCGAAGACGAGCTGGAACTGCTCGACCGGGAAGCGGGCGTTGATCTCGCCGAGGTCGGTGACCTCCTCGACGCGCACCCGCTCATCCAGTCCCGCGGCGGTCAACGCCGCAGTCCACATCGTCCTGCGCTGCTGGCTGCTGAGCGGGTTGTGTTGCTCGGCGCTGAGCCGATCGAGTTGGCGATGCGCCAGAACCAGATCCGCGGGCAGCTGTGGTGGCGGTGGCAGCGGCGGACGCAGGTTCAAGATCCCGATCGTGAGGCGGGGATAGCTTTGCAACATCGTGGCCACGGTGTCGAGATCGGCGACGGTGACAACCTGGAAGCGGTCGAAAGTCACAGCCGACAGTGGTGAGCGCGGTCGCTCGGCGGTCGGCCACAGCCGTGGTCGGACGAGTTCGCGGGCATGGTCCAGTGAGTCCCGCAGGCGCGGGTATGCGCGTGCGCGCAGGCTGGCGTGCAGCCGAAGCCAGTCGCGGCTCTGGGGAAATGACAGAGGCCGCGCGCGGAGGGTTTCGATGGCTTGGCGGGTGGAGGTGCCGCTGACTTCCAGCGGCGGGCTGTGGGGGTGCGAGGTGTCGCGGGGGGAGATGGTGGTGCGCCACCCGCTGGGGGTGCGGATACTGCGCAGGTACGGTTCGCTGCCGCGGCCGTGGTAGATCGACACAGCAGCTACACGCTCAGCGGTGTCTGCCCAGTCCGCGACGTCGAGCAGGCTGTGCGCGCGCTCGAACAGGCGATTGTTGCCGGGGTAGTCGGAGGTTCGCAGGCACTCGTAGTCGATCTGGGCTGTTTCGAGTGCGCCTAGGAGGCTTTCGTCGAGTGAGTGGGCGGTGAAGGCACATTCGATGCGGTAGGCGCCGGGGAGTGCGGTGATGACGTCGGCGGCGACTGTTCGGCTGGCGAGGGTGTTGTCGATGATGAAGCTGGCGCCGATGTTCGCCAGGTGTTTGGTGGCCGCGATCAGCCACTGATGTGCCTGTTCGGCGATGACGGGATCGGCGGGGTGTAGGCCGTGCTGGTGATGTGGGTGAAACAGAAGCAGGTCTTCGATACCGAAGATGCTCGCCGTGCTGCGCGCTGAGAAGGTGTCGGCGATCGTGCGGGCAAGCGCGGCTGAGGGGCTGCCGGGATGGCTGGTGAGCACCACCGCGCGTGGCTGGGGGTCCGGGAACGCTTCGGCCAGCAGTACCGGGATGATCTGGGTGGTGAAGATGTGGGCATGGTCGTGCTCGGATAGTCGCGGCGGCGCGGGCCCCGGCAAGGTCATTGCGGGGACGCCAGCTGCGCGGCCAGGTCGGCGGCGTCGATGTCCAGCACCGCTCGAATGTGGTCGTGGTGCTGCGGCCGCAACGCGGCCCGGCGGCGTACCAGGTTGTCCCGAGCCTCGCCCCATCGTGGGTCGTCGTCGGCCCGTTGGCTCGCCGCGGCGGCGAGCGCGGTCAAATAGCGTACGGCGCGGTCGTAGGCGGCGGTTTCATCCAGTGGCGGGATAGGGTTACCCACAGCGATTTCGTCCTCCCAGGCGGGCTCACGGCGTGTGCGGCGAGCGCGGGTACGAGGCTACGCGCGCAGGCACCCCCACCGTGGCCGGCAACCGACCAGCCGCATTCGTGTCGCGCGAGCAGTGACTCGCCGACGCCATGATGGGTGAGTTCGCTGGGTCGCTCTCTGGGATCTTCGTTCGAAATACGGTTCCCGCGCCGAATAATTCGCATCAATTAGTAGCGGCGCTAGAAACGATTTTCGCCACTAATGGATGCCGGTTTTTGTCGGTGGGCCCTGCGATTCTTAGCAAGGACGGCGAGGAGGTGATGGCTGGTGACTGGTGGGGTCGCTGCGGCTGATTTTCGTGACGGTGGTGTGTTCGGTGAGCAGCCGGGCAGTGATGGTGGTTGGGCGGAGGAGAAGGAGTTGTTTCGTCGCTGGCTTGCGGCGAGTATGTTGGCGTCGGCGTCGCAGACAACATACCTGGAGCGGGCGGGGGCGTTTCTGGGGTGGCTGAAGGCGGCTGGCGCGGAGTATATCGATGCGCTGAGTTCGCAGACCGGCCGCGACCGCGCCGTGGCGGCGTATCTTAGTCACCTCGATGTCGAGCGGGGTTTGGCTAGCTCCACGCACAATGTGTCGCTGGCGGCGCTTGATTCCTATTACACCTGGCGGGGGTTGGGGAAACCGCAGGTGGCGGCGGTGAGCGTGGTCCGGGGTGTGCCAGCGACGTTGACTGCTTGGCAGCGCAGTCGGTGTCTGGATGAGGCGGCCACCAGGTCACCGCGCGACTACGCGGTGTTCGTGCTGCTGTTGAAAACCGGTCTGCGACGCGAAGAGCTGGCCAACCTCGATGAAGACGACATTCACGTCGACGCTGTTTCCGGTTGGGTGCGTGCGCCCGGCCCGGGTGACACGGATCGGGTTATTCCGTTGGATGCGGGGACGCGACGGGTTCAGCTGACGTGGGCGGCTGCCCGGCGAAAGGTATTGGGCCGCAGGAAAGGCACAGCGTTCTTCCTCGGCCATAGCGGTAGGAGGCTTTCACCACGACGGGTCGGGGAGATCGTGGCCGAGATCGGTGCGGCGGCGGGCTTGGCTTCGGCTTTGTCTCCGGGGGTGCTGCGCAACACCTTCGAGCAGGATCTTCTGCTCGAGGGTCGGGAACTGGCTGAGGTCGCCTATCTGATGGGCCGGTCCAAGCCGGATCGTGACAAAGTGCGAGCCCTGCGCGCGGCCAGTGTTCCCGCCGGCCCGCAGCGTCGTAGGCCCGCGAGTGGCCGGTCTGGGGCTGCTGTGGGCGCGGTGGAGCAGTTGCGTATGGAGTTCTGACAGGCTCGGCTACCTCGGAAACTGATGATCGCGGCTATCCTTCGGCACCGCGTTCTGTCGCTGACGCGTGAACGATGAGATCGTTGATCGGCGGGCTTTGGCGGCGGCTCGGTCACACCGGATGGCGCATCGGGTGAATGTTGACGGTGCGACGTGCTGGAGGCTGACCGGTGCCGTGTTGCTTGCGGCGGTCCACAGCCCGGCGACGGCGCCAGCGCAGCACGACACGGAGGTCCCGGAATCACGGCGAACCCGCGGCAACGGGCTGCTGATGAGTTTTTCAGGGGATCGAATCCAACACGACGTCGTGCGGCCACTGCTGCTGCAACACTCGAGCCAGCAACCCATCCGTGGATGCTACGCACACCGGGAGTTGGGTGGGGTCTTTCACGATCGCCTCGACCGGTGATGTCAGCATTCCCCACGGCGGGATCTCGTTCGCCAGGTAGCCTTCGATGCGCAGCTCACGATAGCCCGGGCCCCACCAGTTTTCGCAGATCGATGGGAATGCGGCGGGATGAACCAGCAGCCAGACTCCGAAGGTGAGGCGGTAACCGCCAGTCAGCTCGACCGGCAGTGTCGCGCGTGCGAACGTTCCGATCTGCTGCACCTGAAGCAACTCCGAATCCCCGTAATCCGAGCCGCTCATCCACACAGCCGGGGCGGGCACCGGCTGTGATGCGTGCAACACCGGCTCCGGCAGCCTGAATTTTCGGTGGCGGTCGTGCTCGTCGAGCACACGTCCGCAGTCGGGGCATCTGTCAGAAGGCACGCCACCAGTATCAGTGACTCGGGGGCCTAGCTGTCGCGGCCCGACGGTTGGTGATGGAGCGAGTCACCGGTGCTTCACTGCTGCTGGCGCGCCGGGCTGACCGCGTCGAGGGGTGTCGATAGGGCTGAGTGGTGGAATCGGAGAGTGAGGGGGTCCGGCATTTCGGTGATCGTGCCCGGCTCGCTACTGGCTTGTGGATTCAGTGGGTGAGGTCGCTGCGGCGGCGCAGGATTTTGGTGATCAGGCGGCGTGCGAGGCGGTTTGGGCGATTGATCTGTTCGCGGCCGTGGGCAGCTGCTTGGGCGCCGCTGTCGAACAGCGGTGTCGGTGACTGGTAGGTGATAGCGGCGCGGTAGGTGCCGGGACTGATCTCGCCGGGCATCGCGCGTTCAGTTCTAGGACGCGGCCGTGTGCTTACAGGTTTCGGGTTCGGTGTAGGTGTTGTACCAGGTGAAGAATGCTTCGGCCTGCGGTTGGTCAAGGGACACGGTGAGCGCTGGATCGTCCTCGTCGAATTCGGCGGTAACGCCAGCGGGCAACTCGTCGCCGCGGCCGGTTTCGGTGAGCCACGTCGTGATCAGGCTGCACACCGGGCCGGTGGCCTGCCAGGTGGCGCACAGGTTGGTGACGACACTGAGTGTGTCGAGGTCGAGGTAGACCTCGGTACGAAGGCCTGTGATCGTCGAGTCCAGGCGCTGGGTGAGGTGGTCGATCCTGCCGACGGTCCGGCGGAAGGCGACGAATACCTCTGCACCAGTGGTGAGCCGGTCGCGGTGACGGGTCACCAGCTCACTGGCACATGCGCGCAGGGCGATATCGGCGATGTCGGCCAGGCGGTGCACGGTGATTTCTTCTTCATCGCGGTTGCTGTCGCGGGGGTGCACGGTTGCTCGACGGTCGATGCCGTCGGCATCGACCAACGTCACGGTGCAGGCGTCCGTCACCGGGGTAATGCGGATACTCCATCCGGCGGGCAGGCCGGTGGTGTGCTCGGCGGTGATCACAGCGGACTCCTCAAGGCGGTCATGGCGGTACCGCAGCGTCGAATCACGACGAGAATAGCGGCCGCAGGTCTCTCGGGTCAGGGTGTACTCGGCAGGAAGGGGGTACACACAAGTCCGTTTCGGTTGATTCGTGGACAGGGATTTCGTGCCCTCGGGTGCGTGAGGTCACGCCAGACGCCGTGGCTGTGCATGTTCTGCACGAAATCCGGCGAGGAGTCGTTGCGTGATCTCCTCGACGATCCGCTGTGCGGCCTTCGTCTTGCTCACCCGGATCGCGTCGCTGTGGCCGTGCGAAAGCCCCGCTCTGCGGTAGTTTTCGACCGAGACGAGCAACTTCCCCGCGTCGGCACGGCGGTGGCTGTGGTCGCCGTCGTTGATGTGTACGCGCTCATGGTCGACGCCGAACAGGGTCGCTGATCCGTCGCTGCTGATGCTCAGGTTCCAGGCACCGTCGAGACGGATGGCGATATCGGTGACTAGTGTGACGAATTCGGAGTTGGTCAGCATTGGGTTGGCATTCCTGGTAGCGGGAGAGGGTTATCGGCGGTGGGCGGCGACCTCCGCGCGGCATTGTTGGTCGGCTCGCATGGGGTGAATGTGGCGGCGGGCGTGCGGCGCCTGGGATGGGGTGTCCGCAATGCTTGTGAGGAGGTGCGCGAGGGTGCCCCGGGTTGTTGGGTGCCATGCGGAGTGCGGGGTCAGGCGGCGGTCGGTACGGTGAGCTTGCGATTCGGTCGCACTGAGGGTTTGAACCCTGGTTCTGCGTCGTACGGGTTGATGGCCGGGTCCGGTGTGCTCGGTCATGAGCGCGCCGGCGGGATCTGCTCGATCGGGTAGGCGCGGTGGAGCTCGCGCAGCCGTACGCGCGCGGCCGGAGAGGCTTCGGCGAGGTCGCGGTCGCGGCCAGCGCGCTGCTGGTCGGCGTCGTCGCTGCTGCCGCGGCCGGGGTCGATGTGGTATTCCACGACTCGGTCCTGGTGGCGGCCGTCGATGTACAAGTCGACGTCGGTGCCGGCGTCGGGATCACGGAACACCACCAGTTCGATGCGCTGCTCCGGATCATCGGGGGTCGGTGGTGTGGTGTCGGCTGCGAGGACCAGGCGCACTGCGCGTAGGTCGTCGTTGAGGCGGTCGAGGAGGTCGGTGAGGAACGCTGCGACGGCTTCGGCCTGGGTGTCGGTGTCGGCCGCGTAGTGCAGGCCGTGTTCGTATTCGACGGTGGCCAGGCGCACACCCCACGGGGCGTCGTCGGTCCCGGTCTGCGCCCACACCTGAACACCGACCGGGTCGGTCAGGTCGTCGTAGCGCAGTGTGACCGGCAGACCGCTGGGTAGGTTGGCTGAGAAGACGCCGTCGTGCGCCACGAGGCCGTCGATGATGAGCCGAGTATTTCTGCGCCAGCGTAGATTCCAGCCACGGGCAGTTGTCGGCACCGTTCGTAGCCAGGCGGCGTTGCGCAGGCAGTCGGCCAGCACAGCGTGGTTGATACTGATCAGGACGGGCGCGGGCGGCCCGAGCGGTGAATGTGGTAGCGCCGAGCGTGGTAGCGGCACCGCTGGTGTCGGTGCGTGCTGGTATGTCGGGGCGGAGTTCTCTGGTGCGGTGTTGTCGGTGGGGCCGCTGCCGCGGTAGACCTTTGCGCTCGTCACGCCGTTGGTCCGGGCAAACCCGTGATGCCGCAGCGTCTCGGCGTGGTCGATGAGTTCGGTGAGGTCTTCGGGTCGAAGATTCATGGCGGCGGCCAGCACCATGACAAGGTCGTCGGTGAACGTCACCGCGGCGTGCAGGTTCGCGATGAGTCGCGCGAACTGCCCGGGGTCATGCGTCGACATCGGGGGCTCCTTGGAGGAACGGTTCGGGGGCTTGCTGGGGATCGCTCGCCGCGCGTACGCGGGCGGCCTGAATGCGTCGGAATGGTCGGCGTGCGGTGGGCAGCAGCCGGATGATCTGGATGTCGGTCAGCGGCGCGAACACGGCACTGCCGAGGTCGATGTAGCCGGGGTCGGCGTCGGGGTTTCGGGCGGATCGCCTACTCGCTCGTCCGTGCGCGCCGCGGCGCAGGGGCCGTCGCGCCCGCGTCGAAGCTGCTCCTACGCGGGCGGGTTGCTGCATGATTCGTCGGATTCGCCTCTGGCGAGCAGGGTTCGAATTCTCGAGCGTGGTGGGCTCGACGGCAGCAAGGTCCGGGGCGGTGATCGCCTCCGACTCGAATGAGCGCTGCCAGCACCTCCGAACGGTCCGATCGAGAAGTGGCGAAACCTTGCTGCCCACAATCGCTTCCGCATACCGTGGATTGATTCAGTCGACATCTCGAATCTGGGGGCCCGGATGCACAGCCTCGAACAGCGGTACATCGACCTTATCGACACCGCCAAGCGTCTAGGGCACGATCCCGAGCCCAAGCAGATCCGCACACTTCGCGAGGAGCTCGACCAGCTCGACTACGAGTTGCGGATCTCCGTACCTGCTGGTCACCGGTACTACACGCTCAACATGGCAAGCCGCGAAGCCGATACCCGTCTGACCGCGGCCGATACGCGTGCGCAGACGGCGCGCAATGTGGCCGCTGCCGAACGCGCCCGTGAGCTTCATGACGCCCAGCACCCCACCGTGCTGTCCCCTCAACGCAGCGCCCTCAGCGACTACACCGGTGGCAACGCCATCGCCCGCACGCTGCGAGACCGCGAAGACCGTGGCCGGGAGCGGTAGGAGCCAACACGCTCCGACAGCCGCGGACTATCCCCGAACGCACTGGCGTCCCGGCACCACAGAGACCAAACCGACCGTTCTACCCGCGAAATGGGGTGGGCTCCGGGCCGAAACCGGTCGGTGAGGCCGAACGAGAAATCTGCGAGCAGGCCGAGCATGCGGCACAAACCCGCGCCGGCGCGGGCACCGAACCCAGCGCCGTCGACTATCTGGCCGCCTACGGCCGTGTCCGGGCACTGCTCGAGACCGCCGAGCAGCAGCTGCGCGAGCAACTCGGTGGCGGCCAGTGACCGAGTGTCGTTACCCACTGCCGACATCCGAGCAGGTCGAAGCAGCCCAACAGTGCACTGGGCGCGCTGCCGGGGAATCCCGACCATGTGGTGCCTTCAGCGGAATCCGGCGATGCGCCACAGGCGCTGCTGGTAATCCCGCGGCGCCATGAGTTGGCGGGCGGGCAGCGCGTCGGGCCATTTCGTGTAGGGCACAAAGCAGCCACCGCACCGGCCGCAATACCAGCTGTTATGCCAGACCTCCAGCGCGGTCGGTGTGCTGCGCGCGATTCGCCGGTTGGCCCGTGCCCGTACAGCAGCGATCAGAAAACCCAAGACCGCCGGGGAACCGAATACAGCCAGGCAGATTCCTGTCTTCACAACCACGTCACCGCCTTGGCGGGCCTCCTCCGCCAACACCAGCCCGAACAGCGGGAACGTCAGCATAAACGCGACCACACCGACCAACGCCAGAGCGATCGGCCCAGCGGTGGACCGCTGCGCCGGCGCGGGGGCGGTCTGCGCCGCCAAGGCGGTGGTATGCACCGCAACAGTCGATGTCGTGCCCGTGACCGGCAGCAACCCACCAGAAGAGGTGACACCGAAACCAGTGTGGGTGCTGTGGGTTTCGATCGTGCCGGTGCCTTGCTGGTGAACAGCCCGCAAGCTGACAACGGCATGTGTGCTCTGGCAGGCCGGGCAGATGTCGGGCCGCATTCGTACTCCCCGGGGTTTGGTTGATCCGGGAAACAAGACTACGCCCGAGGCAAGCCGCCTTCGAGTCGATTTCCTCCCCGCAACTCAGCACCACATCAGCGCTGCTCGATGCAACGAGACGGTCAGCCGTCCGCAGGTGAAGACCTGTTGCGGCGGCCGCCAGCGCGAACGATTGCGCTCGGACACGCCGACCGACACCGACGACAAATCCGCCCAGCTCAATGACGGGGGAGAGCCGGAAAAGGTGTCCGCGGCTCGCTCACCGCGGGGAAGGTGGTCCAGCGATGTGGGGGATGGGTTCGGTGATAGTCCATTCGATCAACGGCACACCGCTTGCTCGATACTCGGTCAGTTTGATGGCCTTGCGGGCTTCGTAGTCCGCCCTCCCAGGCAAGCCCCAAACCTCGACCACCGTGGCTGGTAGTGAATCGGTCAGGACGAAGTCCGGGAACACCACCGACTCCTCGGCGTCGTAGCGCAACGGCTTGACCAAGGACCGCCCGGCGGCGACGAGCGCGGCGGCCATGGTCACCTCGTGAGAGGAATCCGCAGGCAGATACTGGCGTGAAGTCAGCAAAACCGCCACATCCACGACAGTCGCGTGCCCGCCACGCGAGCGTTCGACGACCGCCAGCACGATCCGGCGATGAACGATGCGCTGCACCGCTTTCGAGAACGCAGAGCGATACGACCGTCGCGCTCGCTCGTCCAAGCGATGACCGACATAAAG
This sequence comes from Nocardia abscessus, assembly GCF_015477775.1. Lineage (GTDB taxonomy): Bacteria > Actinomycetota > Actinomycetes > Mycobacteriales > Mycobacteriaceae > Nocardia > Nocardia abscessus_A. The sequence continues at coordinate 31,558 of NZ_JADLQO010000030.1, forward strand.
CGGGCGGCGGTTGTGCGCCAGCTTGTATCGGATGCTGCCCGGGTTCGCCGGGGTGCCCCGGCCGGTCGGCGTGGTGTCGACCAGTTCCCCCAGCACCAACCCGCGCCGCCCTCCGGTCAATCCAGCCAGGAACCGGTCGAAGGCTTCAGCGTTGGCCTCCGCCGAATCCGGGGTGAAGGGCGCGACCATATACAAAGCGCGGCCCAACTCGATCCGATTGATGGTGGCATCGCGAACCTCATCACGCAGGGCCGCGTAGCAGTCGGCCCAGCCGCGGCGGCGCAGACCTGGATGCCACGCATTCAGGCGAGCGGACTCCCACAGCCAGCACAACAATCCGAACAAACTGACACTCCGCCGGACGTGTCCGGACTCGCCAGGAGAGACGCAGCCGCCGGTCGACGCAGCTGGGGAGCCGGTTACGAGCGGGATCTCCAGCCGGATCGATACACCCTGCACCGTTTCCCGGATCGCGCTCTCGCCGTAGACCACTCGCCCGGACAGCTCTTTGTCCATCTCATGGAAAGGGCAACTCGGGGCGTGGCGTTGCCCTTCGCCTGGCCACCGGGCGAGGTGATGACGCCCCGCACGTGAACAGCGGATCACCAGCCGCAAACCCGAAGGACTACATAAACACACCGCATGCCCATCTTCCGCCCGAGCCCGCAGGAAAAACGCGCTGTATCGACCGGGGTCCTCACGCAGATCGGCCAGGACGAACCCTCGACCCGCCAAACGTACGTCCTCGCGGTAATCCGCCATTCGCGCTCCGAGGGTGCTGCACAGTGACTGCCGAACCCTCCACCGTAGCGCGCACAGGGTGTCGGAAGGTCCTCGTCAGAACCAACCCTGCCGCCGGAGTCGTTGCCTGCGTCGAGCCTCACCCGTCAGGCTGGATCAGGGCAGCGGCTCGAGATCGAGCGGGAAGGGCAGGCTGCTATAGGCCCAGGGGTCAGCGGTCACGATGGGGTAGAACCCCGTCTCACGGGATTTATAGGCCGCGTGGGCAATGTGCTGATCGACCGACGTAGTAGCGCTGAGCATAATCGCGCCGATGTCATCGATGATGGCTTCGGTCAGCGCGACGATGGTGATTCCGCGGTGGTTGAGCTCTCTTGCTGTGATGCGACCGGTGCTGGCCGCTTGCAGAAGCGCGGTGGTGGGAATGACGATGCGGCGATCCTGAGCAAGGTTCGTCCGGATCAGGGTTTGAAGGAAAATATTGGAGCGCGCTTGAGCGATGGCGGTCGCGTCGATAATGAATCCGGCCGCCGCGGTGCTGGCATGGGTCACGCGACGCGGCGGGCTTCGCGGCCAGCTTGGCGCTTCATGAAAGCGTCGACAAGCGCTTCGGCTTTGGCAATCTGGTCAGAGGTGGGCGCACCGTTGTCGCGGTGCCATTGCTGCACCTGCTTGTCCCATTCTGCGACCACCTGCTCGCTCATGGTGGCCATGATACGAGTTCGGCCCTCGTTGCGGGAGTCGTGCAATCTGTCGAGCACCTCGGCAGAGTTGGGGCTGGCTCAACACACCGCAAGGGATTGTGGGGCGGGTAGCTCCGGCGATCGCAGTCGATGTCGGGGGACGATGGCTTGGCTTCGCCTCAGCTGGCTACGCATCAGAGCGGGCCCGGAATCATCGGCGCGGTGGTGGCGATACCCTCGGGTGCAAGGCGGTTTGCCCTGCCACTCCCGCATCGGAGGAGCCAGTGCGCGACAGGTGCGCACACCGCGTTGACCGCTACAGAGGCGTTTTGACTTCACGAGGAGGTTTGTCCGGCCTTACTCCTCGCCAGCTCGGGTGGCGCAGCCCTTCGGCTGTGACCTCGCGATATTCGACCATGCCGACGATCCGGGGTTCGACCCAATGCGCGTGCCGGGTCAACCACCCCTGTGGCGGTAGGTCGAAGGGGTCGGTGTCGCGGGCAAGTTCGTCCAGCCGGACCTGTAGGGCTCGGCGGGCGCGCATCGTCCAGCCTGTGCCGACATTGCCGATGTGAACCAATCTGCCCTTGCCGTCGTAGGCAGCCAGCACGAGTGATCCGAAAAGGGTGCTGAAGCGTCCGCGGCCGGGGAGCCAACCGGTAACGATGACGTCGGCGGCTTGGCGCAGCGGAGTCTTCACCCACGTCGGCGACCGGATTCCCGGCCGATAGGGGGATCTATTGACCGGACTAACGGGCAACACGCCGATGGTGAGGCGACCCGTTGGGGTCAGCTGACTGCGGCCGGGCAGCGGCGAAGTGGTCGGCCAGGATCTCATCCCGGCCGAGTAAGGAGAACTGCACGCCGTGGCGATAGACAGCGGCGCATATTCACCTGGGCGAACAACCGCAGATTAGTTGCCGGTTCGTAGGGCGGGGCAGTTCCGCGAGTGGTGCATCGTGGCGCCGACCCGATGCTGTCACACACCGGAGGAACGCAGCGCGCGGGCTCCATCGCTGCCAAGTCTCGGGCTACCCGGTGTTCGCACCTGGACGCCGCTGCCACGCCTACCGGTGCCGACCCACCCCTAAAGACCGATTGGTTTGTTATACCGGTAGGCTACCGCTCGTGGCGCGCGTTTCGGCGCCGATGCTCGCGACGGCAGGCCCGGTTCCCGCCGATGACGACCTGCGGTACGCCTATGAATTCAAATACGACGGCATCAGGTGCCTTGCCCGGATCGCCGGCGATACCTGCCGTCTGATCACCCGCAACGGCAACACGATCACGCACAGTTTTCCGGAGATCGCCGAAGAGTTGATCGCCCTGGCGGCTGGCAGGGAGCTGGTCCTCGACAGCGAGATCGTTACCCCCGACCGCGCCGGGATCCCGCGGTTCGCGCTGCTGAGCCAGCGCCTGGGGGTGAGGCGGGCCAGCCGCACCCTGCTGCGCACGGTTCCGGCCCAGGCCTACGTCTTCGATCTGCTGCACGTCGACGGCCGCGACCTGCGGGACCTGCCGTATTTGGCTCGCCGCGAGCAGCTGGCGCAGCTGGAGTTGCCGCACGGCCCGATCCGAATCAGCCCCTTCTACCTCGACATCCCGGTCTCGCGGATGCTCGAAGTCGCCGCCGAGCACCGGCTCGAGGGTGTTGTCGCCAAACGCATCGACGCGTCGTATCGCAGTGGGAGATCCCAGGCCTGGCTCAAACTGCCGTTGCGGCGCACCACCGAGGTGGTGGTGGTCGGCTGGCTGCCCACCCGCGCGAATCCGCTGTTCGGATCCCTGCTCATCGCCGCCCACGACGCCGACCAACGGCTGATCCTGCTGGGTGGGGTCGGGAGCGGGTTCAGCAGCAGCGCCCGCCGCGCGCTGCACCGCGAGTTGCTGGGCCTGGCCACCCCGACTCCGCCGGTCACCGGCGTCGCGCCCGCCTCACTGGTCGGCGCCGCGCGCTGGGTGAATCCGCGGCTGGTAGGTGAGGTCGCCTACCGGGAGCGGACCGCTTCGAGCTTGCGGCATCCCAGCTGGCGGGGTTTGCGCCCGGACCGAGAGGTGCACGAGGTAAAACTGCCCGCTCCAGATAACTGAGCAGCTCGTGCTCGCAACGCACGATAATGCCGATTATGTTGCGTTTACGAGGTGTTGCGATGGCCGCCTGAAACCGCACCGATTTTCGGGCGCGAACACGGTGATCGACTCCGTGGGCAACGGTCTTCACCACATCAGAAAGATCGCCGCCAGGCCCACGACGTAGCCGATGACCACCGCGGCCACACCACCGAGCACCGCCACAAGCCAGGACTTGCCGCGCCACCGAAGTGTCACCACCACGAGGGTGGTGAGCACGAGAATTCCGATGAGCAAAGCTACGGCAGGTGCGTGATTGGACTCCACGCTGATCGAATCGGCTCATCGGGAGTCGATGTTTCACCGAGCAGGGCCGCCAGGAGATCATGGCCAAACTGGCTGTACCCAGCCGAGGGTGCGCTCATGCCGCTGAGCGCTCGGATCGCAGCGAGATCGACTGCGGCGCAGGATGTCCGGAAATGCCGAATTGCGTGCGACGGAGACAGTGTGCAGTTCAACCTGCTGACTGTGCTGTCGCCGGGCGTGATTCTCAATGGGGCAGCTGCCGCAGGCAGAAAATGAAGCCGCCCCAGGACGAAGCGAGCGAAGATTCGAATCAGTGAGAGCGTGGATCGCCGGTGACGATGCGGAGTGCGACACGGGCCGCCATCAGTGTGGAGACGCCGGTAGGTACCAGCGGGTCGTAGCCGGTGATTTCCGCGATGCGAGAGAGTCGGTAGGTGACCGTGTTGCGGTGGATGAACAGTGCTTGGGCGGCGGCCGCGTGGTTGAACTCGGCCTCGATGAAGGCATCGAGGGTCTCCAGCAGCGCGGGGTGATCGGCGAGCGGATCAAGCAGGGCCGCCAGGGTGGGAAGTGTCGTTCCGCCCGCGGCTACGGAGTATTCGAACATCATGTGGTTTCGGGTGCAGATGGTTTCTGGCCAGGACAGGGCGCGCGCGGTTTCGGCGACGGTGCGCGCTTCGGTATAGGACCGGGGTATGTCAGCGTGGGTGGGCGCGACCGCGGCGCCGATCCAGTATTCGGGCCGAGTCGGTTTGCGGGGCAGCCCGAGTCGGTTGGCGAGCCCGGCCGCCGGGTCGGATTCGTCGATCAGATGCAGGGGGACGAGCGCGATCCAGCCGCCGTTGTCGCGATATAGGAACGTGCCCGTCAGCAGTCCGAGACGGTTGCGCAGGGTGGTGAGGGCGCCGGGGGCGGGTTCGCGTAGCCGCACCGCGGCGACGAGGAACGATTGCGCGATGGGGATATCGGGTGCGTCCGTCCATTCGGTGACCTCACGGCCGGCGAGGAGGTCTGCGGCGATCTCGCCTTGGCGGGCGAGCATGTCCCAGCGTGGGTGCCTGCTGTCCTCGACCACGACGGTGGCGATATGGCTGATTACCAAGCTGAGGTAGTTGGTCAAACGCAGACCCAGCTGTGGGAGGAGAGGGTACTCGTCTGGTTCGAGTGTCGGGACACATTGGTTCCACAGGAACGCGGTCCCGATCCGGTAGTTGGCCAGGATTTCCTCGAGGGACATGCCGTCGCGGATCAGCCGCAGCGCCCGCTCGACGAGCGGTTGCGTGTCTGCCCTGGACAGCTCGCGGCCCGAGGCCAAGGACCCGAAGAACAGCGCGATGTTGAGCTGGACGCTGGGTACGAAGTCAGCGTCCAGCATCGAATGTGGCAGCAGATCATCGGTCTGCAAGGTCGCGGCCAAACTGGTCGCTCGGGCATGTGCCCGAGCGACCATCTGCTGCCACCGCTCGTCGTGCGGGATGTCGAGCTCGGTGGAATGCCTCTGCCTCATGTGTCCTCCCGAGACCGCGGGGACCCGCGTCGACGGAACTGGTCAAGAGCCGGGGAAGCCTGCGGGCAGTGGTGCGGGGTATCCCAGGTTGAACGTCGGGCCGGGCGGCAGCCCACGCAGCACGGCACTGGTCCAGGCCACCGACGGTGTCCAGCCGGTGACGGCGTTGACCCCGTGCTCGGGCAGGGGGACTGTGATGAACCGCAGATTTGCACCGTTCTCCCAGTACTTGTTCACCGTCGGCAGCACTGTCGATGGCGGCACGACCTCATCCCAGATGCCGTGCCACCACAGGATTGGGCTGTCCGGAATGAACTTGCCGAGGCTGTTATCTTGCAGTACTCGAAGGATCTCGGGTTCGGTATCCAGTGATTTGCCAGGTTTGAAATAGGCGCTGATCGGGCGGTACATGCCCGACGGCGCGATGGTGAGCACACAGCGGGACTGGAAGTCGCTCAGGAGTTGCTGTCCTTCCTCGGTCAGCAACTCCTCGGGCCGGAACGCGTCTGGGTATTCCCGGCTGAGGCTGACGAAGCCGAGCCACATGGTGAAGTTGCCGATACCCGCGAGTCCGGTCTGTGGCGACATGCCGTACTTCGCGATGGCGACCAGGTCGCCGGGCGCGCCGCCGAGCGCGGTACCGAGCAGCCGGACATCGGGGGCGTAGGTGGCGCGCAGTTCGGCGGCCCGGATGGAGCCGGAGCCGCCTCCGGAGTACCCGTACAGCGCGATTCCCGAGTCGGTGAGACCGAGTCCCGGGTCGTTCTTCATCGCACGCAGACTGTCCAGCACCATCTTGCCCTCGGCGTAGGTGTTGAAGGTGTTGAACTTGCCGTCGAAGTCCGGGATGTTGATCGCGAATCCTTGCGCGAGCCAGGAGACGGCGAGCGTGGACTCCTTCATGGTGCCGGTCTGCAGCGTGTAGGACGGATTGCAAGACGAATCGGTGGAGTCGATGGCCTCCTGGAAGGACACCACCGGCCGCGCACTGCCCTGCCACGGGATGCCGGGCACGACGACGGTCGTGGCGGTCACAATCGGGTTGTCGTGGACGTCGTTGGAGCGGAACAAGATCTGCTTGGTGTAGACCGGGACGGGGAGGCCGACCAACCGGGTCTGCACCTCGCGGGTGCGCACGATCTGGCCCGGTGCGTAGGAGGCGATGTCCTCGGGGTCGTTGTACCAGGGGTCCTCGTCCGGTATCGGAATCGGCAGCAGGTCGTAGATTTGCGGTTCCGAGGGCAGCTGCGGCAGCTGATTCTGATCGGCGGGAAAGCCGATCTCGGCGGGATCGCTCACCGCGGTTCCCGCCCCGGCCATGACTGTTACCGCGGATATCGTCGCGATGGTCAGGTATCGCAACCGGGACGTGCCCATAAAACCTCCAGCATCGTTGCTACATAAATCGAGAGCCTCGCGGCGCAGAGGTAAAGAACATCGCATCGGTCCGTCCTGGGTCTTCGGCACGATTCCAGCGCTGGTTGCCGGCATTTGTGCACGCGCACTATCGGCTGTCCCGCTCGTGTCGGACGGCAGATGCGCGCTCATGCCGCTTATCGCTCGATTCGAGCCACCTAGGCGTGGGGTTAGCGTCATCGGATGCGTTGCAGCGCAACGTATCCGATGAACTGGCGAATATGACACTTCCGAATACTGCACATCCGCCACTCCGGGCGCCGGAGCCGGAGAGCTGACCGGGCGGCCTGATCGGTGCCGATCAGCTGCGTCTGCGCGTTGTTGCCGGGTCTGCGCTCGCTGCGAAATCCCACTCGGTGGGTCCCGAAATACACACCCCTGGCCGGGCGAGTGCGGTGTCCGGCCAGGGCGCATCGCCGGCGGGGTATGGTGCAGCCGGATGACCAGGCACCGGCAGGGTCTGCGTGTCGACGCGTTCGTCGATCCGTTGCTGAACCCCCTGAGGCGGGCCATCCCGCTGGGGTTCCCGCAGGACGACGCGTTCAGATACTCGTTCGCCGATCTGCGGGGCGTAATCCGGTTGAGAGGTCGCCAGTTTGCTGACGATGCCTTCCAATCGATGTTCCCGCGCCAGCTCCAGCATTGTTGCTGCATCGACATCGGTCCATTCACTGCCCGACAGTGGTGTCGAAACTCGTTGTGCGAGTGTAGATCATCGTGCAGTTTCCGGGCTGCTTGGGTCGGTGGTCATGTTGCCGGTTTCGGCACGGTGTTCGTCGCGTGCGCGAACGGTTCGGGCTGTTGGTCGTCTGGGACGTGGGAGACGACGATCGTTGTGTGCTCGCCCTGCTCGACAGTGGTTCGGGTGAACCCTGACTGGCGTAGTGCATCGGTAAGTTGGTTGGTGGTCGGTCCGCGGTATACCTGCGGGTCGAGGCGGCGTGGGAGGCCATGTTCAGCTGGTCGGAATGCGACGACCAGTCGGCCGCCGGGCGTCGGAACGCGGCGGATCTCGCGTAGTCCGGCGTCCAGGTCGTCCCAGAAATAGATCGTGTGCACGGTCAGGGCGGCCTGGTACGACTTCTCCGGCACGGGCAGTGCCCCGGCGTGCCCGTGCAGCACGTCGACTTGGCCTGCGAGGATCGCCGCGGCATTGCGGCGACATGCCTCCGCGATCATCCCCGAGGCGGGGGCGATTCCCGTGACTCGGGCGCCCCGCCTGGCGATTTCGGCCACCGCTCGACCCGGGCCGCACCCGATGTCCAGCACGGAGTCACCGGGCGAGGCCGCCAGTAATGCGATCGCCTGGTCGTTGATCGCGGCGGTCTCGTATATCCAGAGGCGGCCGAGTAGCCTTCCGAGAATGCCGTTCGGCCGCGCGCTGTGTGTGGACACAGCCCGGCGCCGAGCGGGCCTGGTCGCGGTGGCCTGATCACCGACACTGCACAACGTCAGGCACGAAATCACCGCGTCGACCTCGTGTGGGTGGGCAACGTCGGCACCGGGTACACCCGTGCCGCGCTGGCCGATCTTCACGTGAGACTCATTGCGCTGCAGCGCGACACGCCGCCGGTCGTCAACGGCGCCGCCGCGCAGGGTGTGGTCTGGGTGCAGCCCCGGCTGGTCGGTACTGTGGCGGTCGCCGAACGGACCCGCGAGGGCTTCCTGCGCCACCCGGTCTGGCACGGGTTACGCGACATCGATCCCCGGCACGTCCCGCCACGGACCGACTGACCACCAACCTGCACCCGGTGACCGAGATGACTGCGCCACCGAACAGTCTGTCCGCTCGATGCTCGCTCTGCTCGCCGCGACATTGGCCGATATGACCTCCGTCCGCGAAACACAACGCTGCACAATGATTCCCACGAACAAGCGGCGTGCGGCCGGTAATATCCACAGAGGCCGTTCATGCCCGACAAAGGGATGATGGCCGCGGGTCCGATACCACGCAGTCGCCCGCACTACTCGGCAAAGGTGTCCATCATGGGTCTTCCAGCCAGCAGCTCCGACCGAGAGAAGATCGTCACCGAGCTGCCCGAACAGCTCCACGAACAGCTGAAGGCCAGAGCAGGCCAGTTCGGCCTCGAGATCCAGACCGCCGTGGAACAAGCCAACGCCGGAAGGCGCGAGCTAAAATCATCGACACCGCGGGGGCCGAGCCGTTCACGACCTTCCTCCCACCCGGATTATGGACAAATTCCGGGTGATCGCCCGACAGCGCCGCGTGCCGCTGGTTCAGCGGGGTCGCCCAAGCAGTTCACATGTGGCTGGAGGCGCACCGCCCAGCGGAACCACCCAGGCGAGACTCGATCATCCTCGGCTGAGCCGACCAGAACATTCAAGAGTTCTGGTTCAGCCGAGTGTGGCACGCATGCGATCACCGCGGCGGCGCTGGGCTCGTTCACGACCGCCGTTATTCGCAGCCGCGATTGCAGAGGTTAGCGCAATGGAGAGGTGGAAGAATGAACCGACTGAAAAAGCTGGCAGCGGCGGTGTGTGCGGCTCCTATGGTTATTCTGGCGCTGTCCGACCCGTCAGCGCGGGCTGATAACTCTTGGGCTACCGGCCCTGTCGTGGGGGCGGCTGGTAAATGCATGGCCGTGAGCGGGGACGGCTCAGCAGATCGTACGCCGATCGTGTTGGCAGACTGTACCGGCGCAGTGAACCAGCAATGGGTGGTTCAGCCTGACGGCTCCCTGACCGCTCTTGGCAAATGCCTCGGCCTTGTCGGCACCGGAACCGGGGGTGGAACCCTGACCCATCTGTATACCTGCAACGCGACAAAAAGACAGCAGTGGATGTCGGACGGATCGAGGCTGCGTAACGTGCAGACGGGTAAGTGCCTGGATATCGTGGACGGCTCCACCGATAGCGGTGCCCGGCTTCAGATTTGGGAATGTCACGACGGGGCGAACCAGAAGTGGAGCCTCCCTAGGACCGGCCCTGTCATCGGGCCCGGCGGCAAGTGCATGGACGTTTACGAGGGCTCAGATGCCGCGGGCACACCGATTGTGTTGTGGCCTTGCCATGGGGGAGCGAACCAGAGGTGGACCGTTAACGCAGACGGCACGCTGCAAATCCTCGGAAAATGCCTTGCCGTAGACGGTGGCGCCACGAAGAACGGCACGCGAGTGCAGTTGTGGCCCTGCAATGGAGCAGAAGCGCAGCGGTGGGAAAAAGGCGGCACAGCAACGCGTTCTACGCTCCGTAATCCTCATTCGGGTCGATGCCTGGACGCCGAGGATGTTTCCGATGGCACCCAGCTGCGGATTTGGAACTGCCACGGGCAGCCGTGGCGCCTTCCGGCCCACATCAAGTAGAACAACTCTACCGAAGACCAAGCACAGAATTTACCTGACCGACTGTATCCATTGTTACGGCGAGACTTTCCAGCAGGGCTACAGACGGTCCAGGAACGCGATACCAGACATGGAGGATGGAGAAGATGAAAACCTGCCCGGCGACGGTACCGCGGCGCGTACGGCGAGCGGCCCTCATCTCGATCATGACTCTCGGAATTTTTTCGATAATGACGCCGACAGCCTCTGCCGAGGAGATCATCGAATATAGCGCCACGGATCCGTCCAGTTGGGAAATACTGACGGAATGCGAGAGCCATGGCCTTAACTGTACATTCACTGTCGAAGGGGTCAGTGAGGTGCTCGAGACGCCAAGAGTGTCATTTAAGCAGGTGGGTTCATCGGCAAAAAATTGCAGCGCGGCCAGCCTGGTGCAGACCGTCGCATGGAGTGATGAGACGAGAGCTGCGTATACCTTTGGCGTGACCGTCGGCCCGAATGTGGCGAATATGGCCTTCGGAGCCTCATCCGAGACCGCACACACCGAAGGCGGAAGCACTCAGGTGACGGTGAACGAGGGGACCATTGCTTTCATCGAACGTGCGCAAATCATGAGGATCTATTATGGGTACCTGGAGACTCCATATATGCAAACTTACCCCGACGGGCCTATTAACCAGAAGTATCGGATCCGCACTGGTATCTTCAAAGCTGTCCCGGATGGAACAGACGGTAAGGCTTCAACTATTCAAGCAACGACTCGCGAACTGAGTGATGAAGAATGGTCGACCTGTTAGCCCAACCAGTGACTTAAGGATTTTACCTGATAGGTCTGCGGCCGAGGTGTGTGGATGCCGAGACCTGGTCAGGTCAAGCCGGAAACGGATGAGCGATTGCCCGACCGCATCGCGGTCGGGCTGTCGACGCGGACGTTTCCGCCGGAGTTGGTGGATCGTGTGGCGGCCGATTGGGGCCGGGCGGGGCAGCAGACGTGTTTGTCACCGCGGGGGCGCTGGGCTCGTTCACGACCGCCGAACCGGTGCCGGCCCGTCAGCTGTTCGAGCATCTGGGTCCTGGTGATCTGTTGCTGGCCGATCGTGGTTCTACCGGTGTGCAACTGTGGCGAGCAGCGTGCTCGGGCGGAGCGGATCTGTTGTGACGCATACGATCCCACCTCATCCTGCTGGCGGTCGAGGAGTTGCCCGACGGTTCGTATCTGTCGGAGATCGTAGAGGCGAAAGGTCACCGCAAACGTGCCGATCCGACGACTGTGCGGGTCATCGAATATACCCTCGAAGGACCGGGGTTCCCGGCATTCGACATGTTCTGACATTTCGGCTTACCAGCACCCGGATCAGGAGCCAACACGCGGTTGTTCGGCTCGTTGGTCGTCGCCGGCCACGACAGCCACGGCAGCTTGCCATGCACCGGTTGCGTCGGCACCGGATTCAGCTACGCGGCCCGCCGGACACTGCGCAAACGCCCTGGACCAGATTACCCGCGAGACCAGCCCACTCGATGCGCGGGCACCCGCCGCGGTCGAGCGCTGGGCCCGGTGGGTGGATCCGGTTTTCGTCGCCGACGTCGAATATCGTGAAATGACCGCCGAGGGCATCTTGCGGCATCCGAGTTTCCGGGGAATCCGCACCGACCGCTCACCGGAGGACGTCGGTTGGCCCGGATGAGTCCACCCGCCGCGGCGGCAGCAGCACCAGTTTGCTGGCTTTGGTTTCGTGGGTGAGCTCGGTGATGACCGCGCAGAGGGTTTTGATCTGGTCGAGGTGTTCGCGTTCGCGGTCTTCGAGTTCGCGTATCCGATCATGTGCGTCAGTGGGTTGCTGTTGCAGGGCAACGGCGTTCGCGAACGCCGGCGCGTAGCCGGTTTTGGCTTTGAACTCGGCGACGAGCTCGGGGTGGTGTTCGTAGAGCCGTTGCCGAGACAGCGCGGCCTCGGTGGCGAGGGTGGAGATGGTGAGGGTGCCGTTGCTGCGGTGCGGTGCGCCGGTCAGCAGGCGCTCGGCGGCGTCGCGGATGCGTCGACGCTCGTCTGTCAGCTGGGCAGAGCGGCTGGCGGGGCGAGACAAGGGGCAGGGTCCTGTCTAGGGTCGGCTGGATTCGTGTGTGGCGATCGCCTTTTCGTGCTCAGCGAGGCGCTCGGCGATGCGGCGATACAGCGGCATCGGCAGGCCGGGGTGGGTGAGGTCGGTGGCGAGGACGTTGACGTGGCGGCGCAGCTGGGTGATGTCGCGGTCGGTGTAGGCGATGTTGGAGCAGCTCAGGCGGCACCGTGGCCAGACCGGGTCACCCGTATCAGCGGTGATGTCGCTGTGGCAGGCCGCGGTTTCGGGCCGGAACACGCATGTCAGTAATGCTCCGTGATGAATCTGGAGGTCGGGGTTGGCCAATGCGGCACTGGCTTGGGCACCGGTGGTGATGGTGACGCCGTGGAAGTGGTGGGCATCTGCGATCCGGTGGCGATAACGGGCGGCGGCTGGACCGGAGATGTGCTCGCCGTGGGCCAGTCGTTGGTGGTCGTCGTGGAGTTGCTCGGTGCGCAGCAGGAACTGCTCGAAGGTGATTTCGTCGAGGAACCCGGCGTCGGCTTGACCGGCGTAGCCGTGAGTCATGCCGGTGTAGAGGTGTCCGTACTGAGTGGCTGCGGCGATGGTGCCGCCCGGGCGGCGCACGATGTGCCAGGCCAGGGTGCGCCGCAACCGGCCGCCGGTGGCGGGGCCGTGCTCGTCGTCGCGGATGCGCGGATGGCCGATGGTGTCGGCGAGGGTGGTGTTGAACCAGATGACGAAGTCGCGCAGGTCGTCGTTGATCTGTCCCTTGGTGCGGGTTCTGGTGGATTCGATCCAGTCGAGGGTTCCGAATTTCCCGAAGGGAAACAACGTCGCGGAGGGTGCGAGGTCTTGCAAGACCGAGATGGCGTGAGCCCCATGCCCGTTGATGACCCAGGGAACGGTGGCCGGGGTTCGCTGCGCGCGCTCAGAGGTGGTTTTGAGCTGGCGCCCCGACAGGAAGATCATGCCGAGTTTCTCATCGCGGGTGACGCATCCGCGTCGCAGGTTGAGTACCTCCCCGACCCGCATTCCAGACAGATAGGCGATGACCAGGTAGCAGGCGGTAGTGACGTGACGAATCAGCGTACGCGGTTCGGGTGCCTCGATCGGCTGATGCCGCCACGGTTTGCCCTCGACCTTGGTGAAACCGGTGACGCGTAGCAGCCCGGGCTCAACCGGGAGTCCGCTGCCGGCGATCGCTGCCGCGCCGCATTTGCGTTGCAGCTGTTGATACCCCAGCTGGCCGGCATGCGCTAAACCCAGTAAGTCGACGACTGTGCAGCCGCTCTCTTCGCGGCCCGGTAGCGGGAATCCTGCGGCGGCGAAGACCGGCAGGATGCGTTCGAGTCGCTGTTGGGTGGATCGCCAGCCATGCGGGGAACGAGGGTCCTGTGTCTGCAGATCCTCGGTGGCGCGAACGGCAAGGGTGCGCATGGCGACCAGGCGCCGCGCTGCGGGCACGATGTCGGCAGCGATGATCTCGGTGACCAGCAACGTCGCTGAGAGCAGTGTGCCCATCACGTCGGGGTGGATGCGGGGTGTGCGGTTGCCGACGCGGCGCGGGTCCGGGTCGTCGGCCAGCTCCGCCGCGCTGGCACCGCCCCAGATCACCGGCACGGTGATCCGGGCGAATTCGGGCAGCCAGTCGGCATACAGGTGCAGGCGCTGGACGGTCAGCAGCCTGGCGCGCTGGTGGGAGGAGGTGATGGTCTGGCTGAGGGTATAGGCGTAGTAGGAATTCAGATCGGACTCGGTGATTGCGGTCAGAGCGGCGATCCCGCGGTTGTGCAGCCATCGCAGAAAGATCCGAAGGTGCCGCAGATCCGTCCAGATCGAGGGAATTGTCAGCACCCGCGACCGGGAGGTCGATATCCGTGGTGCGTCCTCGACGATATTGAGCAGGGCGAAGACATAGAACTTGCAGGCCAGCCGCAACGATTCCGGGTACGTGCCCCAGTGGATGATTTCGTTGGAATGATGGCGGTCGGGCAACGCCGGGAACAGGTCCCATGCCGGATCCGCGAATCGGGACAACACCGCGGTCGGGTCATAGATGGGGCGCCGAGCCAGCACCGGGGTTTCCGCGGTGACCAGCAGATCGCCGATGACGACCTCGGCGCCAGGGTGGGGATTGGTCATAACGAGTCGAGGTCTCCTGCCAGCAAGCGGACTGCCATGGTGCGGTGGGTGTCGGTGATCTGGGCTTGGGCGTGGTCGCGTTGCGCGGGCTCGAATTCGGCGATGATCTGTTCGAGCTGCGCGACCCGTCCGGCGAATTCGCCAACCCAGCGGGCTATCGGCATTGCGGCCCGCGCGGCCGCCAACTGGTCGAGCACCGCCAGCTGGAAGGGCAGATGCCGCGGGAACGCCCGTGCGTTCGAGCAGTCCAGGCAGGTCAGAAACGTTTGGCGACAGCGATTTCCGCCGTCGTGTGGGGAATGTTCGTAATCCACGCAGGCGCCCACGACCGTGTCCGGGGCATCGATGGCGGGGCTGGTGTGCACCTGGATGCGGCGGCGGGCGAGTGCGTCGGTGACCTGAGCGTCGAGTGCTTCACGGATGATCTGGTAGCCCTCTTCGGTGACGGTGTGCATGTTGCGCAGGTATCGGCGCAGCGTGGCCGGGGTGTGGGCGACCGGTCGCCGGTGTCGCTCCAGGTGTGTTTTGCGTAGCCGGCTCAACCCGAGGCCGCGGATCACCTCGTCGCGGTGAGGATCACCGGTGAGCAGGTCGCTGACCCACAGCGCGCGGCTGGAGTTGTTGATGCCGGGCGAGCGGTCGCTGAGACCGGTTTCGGCACTGGCGTTGTAGAACGCGAACGCGAACTCGGTTCTCATCATCGCCCGCGCGGATGCGGTCAATTCGACCAGCAGCATGAACACCCCGAAAGGGGTGGTCAGCGATGTGCGCAGCACCTGCTGCGGCCGCTGATCCTCCGCCAGCGGATGCAGTTCGCTGCGCAGATCCGTCAGCGCCACGGTCATCGCTGCCCGCGGACCGCGCCGATACTTGATCGCATCGACGAACACGATCCCCGGCTCATCCGGAGCTGAAGCTCGCGTGCGCGGGACTGGCAACTCGAAGACCGTCGAGGGATTCAACCCCGTCAAACCGACCAGCAGCGCACCGAACGCCCACACCTCCCCGGGCTCGAGGTGCACCAGCGACTTCAGCGGCCGCTCCGCCGCCCAGCCGGCGATCAGGACCGTCGGAGAGTCGAACCCGCTTGTGGTCGCCTTCGGCAGCTCACCGACGCGCAGGTAGTAATCCAGCACCGCACCCAGACAGCGATCCGGATCCAAACGGTGGCGTGTATCGAACTGCCCGGCCCGGAAGTTCTCCACCAACTGCCGGTGGGCCAGGATGCGGTCGCGGGCCGGCCGAATGATCCGGCGCAGCGCGACGGTGATCCACCGCCACTCCTGCTCGGTGTACGGCTGGGCGCCGCCCTGATGAGGTCGACCATTCATGTGCCGGGAAATCTCGCGCACGACCTCCACCCGCACAGTCGGGCAGTAGCCCAGTATAGTCCGCAGCTGCGACACCGGCCGGTCCCCATTGGGCGAGCGCATCGCGTTGAGCATCATCCGGGCATCAGCGATGCTGAGCTCGGCCAGCACGGTCATGGTGGGGCGGTTCTCGGCCAGCCAGAGCGTCGCTTTGCGGATCACTGTCCATACGCTGTTCGCCGATCCCAGCCGCCGCCGCGGCCCCAATGGGCCAATCGTCTCTGCGAACGCCGCAGCGAACTCTTCCCGAATCTCCACCTGGCCCGGTAGAACCGAGAAGTCGAAGGTCCTGCGCTGGCGGCCGTCCTCACTGACGAACTCCACCACCAAGCCACGCTGCCGCGGCGGTGGTCGCCACCCCCGCGGCGGCAGACCCGCCGCGTGTCCTTTGCCGCTCACGCGTTCATTCCGGTCAGCACCCGCGGCTGCCCCACCGTCAAGGCGTCGACCAGACGCTCCAAGGCGCGGCGGTCATCGGCCTCCATCAACCCCATCAGCGCCTCGACCTCCAAGGCCTTGAACGGTTCGAGATACACCTCGCGGGTGACCTCGGCGCTGCTGTGCCCCAACAGCGTCGCCATCAAATACCAGACATCACCCAGCTGATTGCGGAAGTCGCGCTGCTCCTCTTTGCTCAGCAAGTCGGTGCGATGCCAGGCCACGAACGTGGCAATGCAATACCAGCGCAGCGCAAACGAATGCCGCAGCATATGAGGGCGACACCACAACCGCGGCGCCCCACCCGCAGCGCCCATCGCCCGCGACACCCGGGTATTGGCGCGGTCGAATGTCTTGTACCAGGCATGCTTCGGCCGCGGTATGCCGTCGTAGTTCAACCACAACCACACCGGCTCCAGCCCTCGATCCCCCTCACGGAACAACCTCATCCGCAACCGCGGCGCCATCGCGTCCAGACGAATATCACGCAAACGACCGAGATCATCAACGACCCGGATCACCCCACTGTTGCGGACTTCCCGAAGCAACCACCGGCCCGCGACGCTGTCGTAGCGGCCTGCTGCCTGCGCACGCGCGATCGACGCACTGCGGCCGCCGTCCTCGACATAGAACCTCACCAGCTGCGCCACCCGACGCCGCATCCAAAACGGCCGACCCAGCGATCCCTTCGCGCACGCCGCCGACAACTGCCCCCGGAACAACCCCTCCTGATGCGGTGACGGCAACTCGATGGTCAACTGGCTCGACCACTCACCGAGACGTAACCCAGTGCCGAACAGTCCCTCGACGAAGGCAACATCACGGTCCTCGGTACGCCCTCGCCACGCCTCGACCGGCAGCCCATCAAGCGTGAAGCCCCGCAATCCGACATTGCGCCACAACCGAAACGCCTCGGGCGTCAACCACTTCACATCGGCACGGCGGATCGCTGCAGGCGTGCCCTCGAGCACTTCCCGGGCTGCCCTGCCATCGATTCCGCGCACAATCGCGCGAACCCGAACGGGGTTCTCCACCCGTCCGTGCCGCGCCGCCCACTCGTAGAACCGGCGGATCGCCGCGCGATCGACCTGGAAGGAACTCGGCATCACCGCGTCCGGGTTCTCCTCCGCCGACAACCGCCACTGCTTGAACATCGCAAGCTCATCACGCCCGACCTCCTCCCACCGGACGCCGATTACGTGTAGGAAGTCCAGCCATACCTTCATGCGCCGGGTTCGGCGCATTTGATGTGATCTGCCATTCGGCGAACGGGCGCACGATGCGCTGCTGGGATGTCGGCAGGGTGGTGATGATGCGTTCGGCCCACAACTGCAGTTGGGCCAGGTCCTCGTTGCGGCGGTCGAGAAGCCCTGCCGAGACGAGGATTTCGCGGATGTGGCGTGTCGCGGTGCCTTGTGGGAGGGTGTCGAGCGCGTCGTGGGTGATGTCGGTCTTCTGCGCGAGGAGTTGGGCTGCGCCGCTGCCTGACCGACGACACCCTGCCACTGGAAGTCCGCATCGCCGGAGCCTTGGTCCGGCTCTACGGGATGCCGCTGGCCTCCATCGTCGAACTCACCACCGACCGGTTCACCCACGACGAGACAGACGCCTACCTCCTGTTCGACACGCACCCCATCCTGCTTCCACCGACACTGGCCCGGCTCATCGAACAGATGATCAACCGCGGCGGCACCGAATCACTCATCCGCACCCTCACCGGCGACCACCCGAACTACCTGTTCCCCGGACGACCACCAACCCGGCCACGCAACCCCTACGGACTGCAACGCGTCCTCACCCGCCACGGACTGCCGCTCCTCGCCGCCCGCAACACCGCCATGATCACCACCGTCGCCGACATCCCGGCCACCGTGGTCAGCGACCTGCTCGGAATCAGCCCCGCCACCGCCGAACGATGGTCCCGATACGCACAGAACGATTGGGCCCAATACTTGGCTCACACACGAAGCTGACTGAGACCGCACGCTTGCTAGCGTAACGGCGACAAGGCATTTCGAGGTGAAGTTATGGGGGCGCGATGGGACGGAGCGAGGACTCGGTCGGAACTGCGATCTCGACAAGGTGGGCAGTCTTGGCTCTCGCTGCAGGCGTGGCGGCGTTGCTGCTACAGGCCGTGCTGGTGCCATTCACCGCTGCCCCACAATTCGGATTGCTGGTCAACCAAGGTGACCTGGCGATCTACCGCAATGCGGGCCGAGCAGTGCTCGACTCGCAGGCCCTCTACACCGCACCGATCCCGCCGGGCGGCTGGTTCACCTACCCGCCGTTCGCAGCCCTGTGCTTCCTTCCGTTCGCAGTCGTGTCGTTCGGAGTCGCGAAAGTCGTCTGGTTCGGGATTTCGCTGGCGGCCTTATGGGCCACGATCTGGCGCTGCTGGCGAGCGCTCGGATACCGCGGCGACACCCGCCTAGCATTGCTGTGCCTCGGACTCGGGTTGATCGCCCTCGACATCGAGGCGGTACGCGGCACCCTGTGGCAGGGCCAGATCAACCTGCTGCTGATGGCGATCCTGGTCTGGGACCTCACCCGCCCCGCCACGACACGGCTGCGTGGCTTCTCGGTCGGTCTGGTCACCGGGCTCAAACTGACCGCGATCGTCTTCCTGCCCCACCTGCTGCTCACCCGCCAGTGGCGCGCCGCTGCCACCGCGATCGTCACAGGTCTGGCCACCGTGGTCGTCGCCGGACTGATCCTGCCGCGCGACGCCCAGGACTTCTGGCGTGATGCGGCCGGCGACGTCGATCGCATCGGCCCGGTCACCCATCCCGGCAACCAGTCGATCAACGGCGTGCTGTCGAACCTGTGGGCGCCTCATCCCGCGCCGAACTGGCTATGGCTGGCATGCGTCGCCGGTGCCGCTGGTCTCGGCTACGCCGCCGCAGTCACCGCGCACCGTACACAACGGCCGTTGCTCGGAGTGGTCGTGGTCGGGTTGATCGGGTGCGTGGTGCCGCCGCTGGCCTGGGGACATCACTGGGTGTGGTACGTGCCGCTTCTGATCATCTTGCTGCACTCCACCGCCCGCGCCGAACAGAACCGAACCCTGTGGCTCGCGACGACGACCGCCACGTTCGCGGCCTCCTCGATGTGGCTGACCAGCTGGCTATACGCCGAGATCAAACATCTCGGCTTGACCGGGGCAGCGACTTACATCCCGGCCATGACCGCCGCTGCCGAACACATCCCCCATCCGGCCCGAGCCATCGTCTGCGGCGCTCCCGTCGCGGTCTACCTCGCCGTTGTGATCGCGATCCTCACCCGGCAACCGACCAGACGGCGAGAATCAGACTCCGCCGACAAACGGCGCCGCGTCCCAACACCATGACTTCAGGCGCCCGGTGGTCTATCCCCGGGTCACGAATAGCGCAGCCTTTGAATACATGCACTCCACCGGTGGCCAATGGCCACGTCGCACTGAGCATCCGACAGTGGGTGCCCTGGGACTGCGTCAAGCCGGCGTGAAGCCAGTGGCCGGTTTGCGCGCGACTGGGCTGCGGCGGCGGATTCTCCGCCGATCGTGCGCGTCCGGGTAAACCATGTATGGCGCTCGAACAGCGCACATTGCACACGTGGCAGCAAACGGATATGACGCGGACGCTGCGACGGCGACTGGGGTCCGGACGATAGTAGGAGAGCGTGATGGTGGCGCGAAACCGTACCCGTACCTATCTTGTTCGTCTGGACCACGTCGTGTTGACGCTTGGCACATCCGCCCGGGCGATCCGCACCTCGCGCTGTGCGGCTGCTACGCACCGACGTTCGTCATCACCACGTGGATGCTGATCCCGGTCGAGGCAGCGGCTTCGCGTCCTTCGCGACCGAGCCCGGCGCGATCACGTATCTGCGGCACGACGACTACTGGCGCAACGGCGCGATGCTCGGTCTCGCCGATACGTCTCACTTGAGCGGTGGGATCGGTTCGCGCGATGTCCGTTTCTCACCTTAGTTGTCGGTGCCGACGCGGGGATTGACAAATTCACTGCGACAGATCAGCCTGACTCTGGTGGCGAGTAGGGTCCCGAGAACGACAGCCGAGATTTGAACGGCTCACCTTCTGGCGTAACGAACGCCGTCCACTGCCCGCCGGTCAGCAGCTTCCCGGTCAAATACTCGGGCTGCGGCGTCGATCAAGATCGCCGTTACGTTGATATCCCCGGCACGGGGGAGCCGTCGGGCCAGGAGCAGCTGCCGTCGTCGTAGCAGGTGTGTCAGCGTGGGCTCACGCTGAGCAGTTGAGCGATCGTCAGTTGTCACAGCTCGCGATCGACCCGACATGGGCTCGTGTCCCGGCCGCCGATGCGGAGGTGCCGCTGGGGGAGCCGGTACGGGATCGTCATGGCTTGGCCGAGCCCG
This sequence comes from Nocardia abscessus, assembly GCF_015477775.1. Lineage (GTDB taxonomy): Bacteria > Actinomycetota > Actinomycetes > Mycobacteriales > Mycobacteriaceae > Nocardia > Nocardia abscessus_A. Next base: position 51,970 of record NZ_JADLQO010000030.1, read on the forward strand.
CGGCCACCACCCCCAGGTTGCGACCAGTCCTTCGATGAGAACTACTCCGCGACAACGGCGATTCCGCCTACTCGCAACCC
>NZ_JADLQO010000031.1 GCF_015477775.1 Nocardia abscessus
CAACGCACCCACGCGCTCAGCGTCTGGAACATCCACTACAACTACCATCGACCACACTCCACCGCCGGAAACCAGCCACCAGCCAGCCGCCTCCACACCGGCGTCACCAACGTCCAGGCCTCATACATCTAGTGCTTACCCGACGCTTCAGTCGATTCGCGGAAAGTGGCGATCGAGGCGCCGTTTGCTCGCGCCCACGTCGTCAGGGCTTCGATCGGCCCCCGAAGCGTGTCCCCGAGTTCGGTCAAGCCGTACTCGACGCGTGGCGGCGCTTCTGCATACACTCGCCGCTCCACGAGGCCGTGTTCTTGAAGTCGGCGCAACGTCTGTGTCAGCACCTTGCGCGAGACCCCACCGATCAGTTCGACGAGCTCGCTGTGCCGCTGCGGGCCTTCGCTCAGCGCAAACAGTGTCACCACAGTCCATTTGCCGGAGATGAGCTCAATGGCCGACCTGGCGGGGCAGTCGGCAAGGAAGACGGTTCCGGCGCGGAGACTCATGGCCCGAAGGGTACCTTTTGGTACCTGACAGCTCCCTAGCGTCGACGGCATGCAGTGCACCGCACTGCCCGTCAACCAGTGGAGGATCGCAATGTTCATCACCTACGTCGTCATCACCATGGTCATGTCGGTAGTGCTCGTGGTCTCGGCCGGCGCAAAATTCACACGGCCACCACGGATGGTCCAGCAGATGTCGACTCTCGAATTGTCGTTCACCCTGCTGCCATTTTTGGGCGTCGCTCAGATCGCCGGAGCGGGTGGCCTCATCATCGGAGTTTGGTGGGGACCGTTGGGTATCGCTGCTGCCATATGCTTGACGCTCTACTTCATCGGCGCGGTTGCCGCGCATGTGCGCGTCGGCGACATCAAGGGCGCTCCCCCCGCCGCAGCCCTCGCGATCGTGGCCGCTGTTCTCATCGGCTTGCGTGTCGGTGCCCTTTGACCACCTGTCTGCTCAGGGCGTCGACGTAACTGACGGGCCTTCGGCGCGCCGTAGATACCCGCGGCATCGCTGTGAACGGCGGAACCCGTGGTCGGCGCATCTGGTGGCGGCTATTGCGGGCGCTTTGCCGGGTGATATCGACGTCGCGCACGATCTCGGCGATCGTGCGACGGCGTCCCGCTCGGTGCCGAGTTCGGTTGTCGAGTTCGGTTGTCGCAGCGCGACGCTCAGCTGTTTGCTGGCAGCTTCGGTCAGAACTTGCCAGTGTGGTGTTCGATTCGGTGCCCGAGTCGGGCGGCGAATTCGATGATGAAGTCCTCGGTGAGAGGCGGCCAACCCCAGAAGTCGAACGCGAGGGCGCCGAGGGCGAAGCCGTCTGCCCATTCCCAGCTGGTGATGGGGCTCGGTGCTGTGCAGGAGGGGCAGATTGCTGCGCCGGTGCCTGTTTGTTTCCAAGCGTCGATCGCGTCCGAGAACGGCTGCCATACGTCGAGATCGGCTTCCCATTGTTGCGGGTAGTCGATGATCACGGTGGTGGCCCGGCAGCGTGGGCATACGGCGGAGGCCGGTTCTATGCCGCCCTGTCCGGGATAGTGGTCGTGGCGGCCGACGATGACGGCGACGGGACCCGGGATCCAGTCGGCGCCCCATTCCTGGGTGATCTGCGGCCAGTCCGGGCCTGGCACATAACCTTCGTCGACCTGGAGGCTGTACATCGCGTCGCGCGAAGTCTCCCGAAGCAGCCATCGCCGCGACACCATCCAGTCCACCATGCGCTCGGCCGGCATGCTCGCGTCGGCCGAGGCTACATCGAGGTCGATGATTCGTTCGAAATAGTCACCCACACCCGCATCCTGCCACCAAGGACCGACGCCCGTACCCGAGCCAGCGGGACGCCGAGTGGCCCTCATCTGATCGGCAATCAAAAACGTTCCACGGCAAAAGGATTGGAATGACGTCGCCGCTGCCGCAAGGAGTGGTGGCGAGATCCGCGGAGCTGAACTCAGCGGTCCAGCAGCGCCGACAGCGTTGCGGCGACTGCCGGAATCGAAGGGCGAAAGGGACGATTACTGCTTGCGTACGACCAATTCCAGCGCGATGTTGTCCGGGTCGCGGAATTCCAGAATGTACATGGGACCGAGGTCTTTCACCCCCGCGTGCGCGATGCCGAGTTCGTCGAGCAAGGCAGCCGCCGAATCGAGATCCGACCGAGTGGCGAGGGCGAAGGCGAGGTGGTCGAGTCCTACTCGATCTTCGTCGAACTCGTCACTGGCGACAGGTCGAAGTCCGAGCAGCGCGTCCCCCATCTGGTAGATCACACCGCCGAAGAGGAACCCGAATCGCGCACGGGTGGCTTCGTCCGCGTCCGCGGGACACTCCCAAGCGATCGGCCATCCGAAGACGGCGTCATAGAAAGCCCGGGATCTGGCGATATCGGTCACTGTCAAGCGGGCATGGTCGAACGAACTGGTGGAGATCGGCATGATCGAGATCCTGTCATGATCACCCGGCTTCGTTGAGGTGACCCGGTCACTCGGCCGCGGGGAATCTCGCGCATCTACTGCGACGCTGGAGCGCCGATGCCCATGCCAGGACCGCGCCGATGCGTAGGCGAGTCGTCCGAGTTCGCCGGTGGTCAGGTCGCGGCGTGGCGATCGCGTCTTGTATCCGACCAGTTCGCGGAGGTGCGGAGTCCCGTGGACCAACTGCGCCACGGATGGAAGGGCTCGGACAGCGGAGTCGGAATCGCGGTGGCCTGCGCAGTGTTCAGCTGTCGTGGTGCACAATCCTCCTCATGGCACGGTCTCTGCCCGAGGGCGAATCACTTCTGCTGCGTACCGACTTCACCGACGACGCGGCGTGGGCCCAGACCCTCGCGGCGGTATTCGCGTCCTACGGCGAAGACACAATGACGGAACTGACGCCCATCGATGATGCGGCCTTCGACAGGCTGACACTCGATGAACTGGTCGAGCTGGTCGACGGCCAGACCTACGTGTTCCTCGCCGACGCCACCACGATGACCGACTCCGAGCACCCGATCCTGGCGGTCGACACCAGCGACGAGGACGGCCGCGGCGGCTACCCGGTGTTCCGGATCGCGCCGAGCGCGATAGCCGAGGTCGAGGTCAACTTCCTCCTCTCCAACATGGACTTCGGCGACTTCGCTGACAACGTCGACGATGACGGGGTATTCCGCGGCTTCAACCGGTAGGCACGGACACCACTCTCGATAGCGCCCTGACCACCGAATCCGGCTCGGATGACGGGGTAGCCGACCGGCGGCGAAAGAAATGATCGCGGAAAATCAACCGGATATGGCTTTACGCCTGGTGAGGTCCGGTGAGCACCGATGAGTTTCGAGCGCGTGGGAGGTCTACACCGTCATGAGGAAACTGATCTACGGGTTCAGCGTGTCCCTGGACGGCTACATCAACGACCGCGACGGCGGCATCGACTGGACCAACCCGGACGATGAGCTGCACCAGTTCCACAACGACCGCTACCGCGAGATCGAGGTCTCGCTGCACGGCCGCCGGCTGTACGAGTTGATGGCCGAGTACTGGCCGCACGTGCCCGAGGACGCGCCGCGCATCGAGCGTGAGTTCGGCAGGCTCTGGACGGAGAAGCCCAAGGTCGTCTTCTCCCGGACGCTCACCGAGGTCCACTGGAACAGCACCCTGGTCAGTGAGAACGCGGTCGAGGAAGTCCGCAAGCTCAAGTCTGGAGGCGATGGCGTCATGGAGGTCGGTGGCGCGAACCTCGCGGCCTCGCTGATGCCGCACGGGCTTATCGATGAGTACCAGCTGTTCTTCTTGCCCGTGGTGCTCGGTGGCGGCACACCGCTCTTTCCGTCGCTGGACAAGCGCGTCCAGCTTCGATTGGCCGAGACGAGGCACTTCAACACCGCGGTGATGCTGCGCTATCGCGCCGACTGAGCGTCCGTTCAACCCCAGCAGCCTCGGCCGAGCGCGACCGTCGCGCGGCAGCCGAATCATGCCCCACCACCCGCCGAGTCGATCCACCCCGTGTACACGATCTCGGCTGCAGCGATGAATCTCGGGTGGATCCGTCGTCGGTACCTCTGGATACACCGAGGGACAGGAGTCCAGACATGACGAGACCGTTTCGATTCGGGGTCGTTGCCCCGCTCAGAACCGACCTGCCGACCTGGCGAGATCGCGTGCGCCGCATCGCCGACAGCGGCTACTCGACGCTGCTGGTGCCCGACTTCCCGCAGATGCAACCAGCGCCCGGTCCCATGCTGGCCACCGTCGCGGCCCTGACCGACCTGCGCGTGGGCACGTGGGTGTACGCCTCTCCGCTACGCCCGGCCTGGCTGACTGCGTGGGAAGCGCACTCGCTGTCGCTCCTGACCGACGGTCGCTTCGAGATGGGGATCGGCACCGGCAGACCGGGAATCGAGGACGAGATCCGTGACAAGGGACTGCCCGGCGTACCGCCGCCGAACGAGCGGCTGGCACAGGTACGCGAGACCGTCAGGACGCTGCGAGATCTCGACGGACCCGACCGTCACACGCCCGTGGCCATGGCCGTACTCGGTCCGAAGGCCCGGGCGTTGGCGGCCGAGGTCGCGGACACGGTCACCTTCGCGCTGGGGGATCAGCCTAGGGGCGAAGTCGAGCGGCTGGCACGCGACTTCCGCACCATCGGAAACGTCGAGCTCGCGCTCGCCGTGCCGGTTATCGGTGACACCGTCGCGCCGCACATGGCGCACCCCGCCACCGACCCTGCTGCGCTTCGCGCGGCGGACGCACTGACCGTACTTCCGGATGATCCGGCGGCCGCCGCCGAGGAAATCCAGCGGCGACGGGAAGAGATCGGCTTCTCCTATTTCGTCTTCGGCGCCGACTTCGCCGAAAGGTTCGCTCCGGTCGTCGCCGAGCTCGCCGGACGGTAGTAGACAGCGAGGATCCGTGAATGTTCCGGACGGGGCCGGTGCACGACCGCTACCGGCCGCTGATCACCCAGCGTGCGCCGTCGCGGGCGACCGACGCTGCCCGCAGCATTTCCGAACAGATCGCCGCTGCACCTACCGCCCCTTGTCCACACTTCGTGCGCTCGTGGTGCGCGTGATCGAAGGAGAACCTTCGGGTTCACCGGAGGTTGAAGCCGGGGCGGTCTGGGGTGCGTGGCCGCCATCTCCGAGTGGTCACAGCAGTCGGTATTCCGCAGCGGGGTTTGGCCCCCTCCGCGTATCGTTCCTCCCGCAGTGTGCACGTTCTCTCCTGAGGAACCACGCAGTTTCTACTCGCTACCACTCGGGCGGCTCGTCCGAGACGGTTACCGATTCAGACCGCACGGAACCAGGACAAGGAGATCGTCATGAAAGCCACACGCCTCGTACGTATGGGTCTTCCCCCGTTCTTCGCCGCCGCGGCGGCACTGTTGTTCTGTCCCCCGAGTGCCTCCGCGCAGGAGATGTGGACCTACAACTGCTCATCTCATTCACCAGTGTGGGAGGGCAGGGTGACCGCCATTGAATGCACCGCGGAGAATGGTGCACCGATGAGCGGAGAGATCACGCAGCCGTTTCGGGTGAACGGTGGCGAGATCGTGAGCTGCTCGTCGGGATGGGCTGACCTTCCCGACGTGATGGGCAGGGAGTGCGAAGCGGCGCCGATGTGATAGGTGATCGGCTGGTGGGCGAATGAGCCTTGTCGATTGCGGCGAGGCCCGCTCGCTCGCCCGAGGCTAGGGAAGTCTGGCCTTGCGAGATTGCCGCAGCATGCTCGTAGCGTCGCCCTGTCATGATTCGCGAATGGCGTGAATCGCCTGGGTTCGGGTTGTGTCGCGGGGCGGTGACCAGACATCAGTGCGGCCCCGCCAAGTGTGGCGGGGCCGCACGCCGGCACCGTGGTCATGAGACGGACCTACTAGTCGTTCAGCCTGGAGTGAGGCCGGTGGGGGCCGCCAGGGGTGAGGTTGGTCTGGCCACCCGGGGTCAAATTGGTCTGGCCACCGGGGGTCAGATTGGTCTGCGGACCGCACACCAGATTGGGCCAGCGACAAGTCGGCAGGTTGGGGTCCTGTTCGGCTTGGGCGACGCCGGCCGTTACCAGGCCCACGCCCAGCAGGGCGGGTGCCGCGGCGATCGCCACGGCGCGTGCGAACCGGTGGGCGCGGCGGGTCGAGCGCTGGTTGCTCGTCATGTGAAGTGCTCCTTCGTGTCGTGTGACGGGGCGGTCCCGCTGTCGTGGTGACGCGGTCAAGCCTCATCGACGCCGGACCACATCGAAAGGACACCCAGGGTGCGCGACAACCCACCCTCAACGTGGTTCGATCCCACCAAGGTGGGCTGCGGTTCCGGTCACCCCGACGGTTGGAAGCCATCGACAAATACGACCTCGCCGGTGCGTGGGCACGGCGAGTCCCGCTCGTGCGGTGTTTGCTGCCGGGTGACAAGACCGGAGTGGCGAGGATCGGTTATCGGCATGCAGGTGAAATCGGGCATTCAACTGATCGAACTGAGTGTCGCCGAGCTGCCATCGGCATAGATGTTGTTTCGTGGGCCGGTGACGGTTCCGCTCATGCGTCGGTGACGGTGAGGACGATCTTTCCGGTGGTTCGGTGTAGTTCGATCGAGCGGTGCGCGTCGGCTGCGCGTTCCAACGGAAATACCGTTTCGATGTGTGCCGCGAGTTCGTGCTTTGCGGCTAGGTCTGCGATCGCTTCCAAGTTCGCGCGGTCCGGTTCCACCAGGAATCCGCTGGCGCGTACGCCGAGCTGTGTTGCTCGCTTGTGCATGCCGGGTGTCCACGCGGCTTGGCTGTTGACGAGGATGCCGCCGGGCACCAAGGTTTCGAGGGTTCGCAGAGCGGGCTCGCCGCCGAACATTTGAATGACAATGTCGATGTCGCGGACCGTCGCCGGAACGTCGGTGGTGGTGTAATCGATGACCTCGTCGGCGCCCTGGGCGCGCACGAACTCGTGCTTGGACCGCTGGGCGGTGCCGATGACGTAGGCGCCGAACGATTTCGCGATCTGTACCGCGAGATGCCCGACGCCACCGGCGGCCGCCGAGACCAGCACTCGGTGACCGGCCCTCACCGCACCGACCTCGACCAGCATTTGCCACGCTGACAGGGCCGCTAGCGGAAGTGCGGCCGCATGGATGAAATCGATCCCGTCGGGGATTCGCGCGAACTGGCGCGACGGTGCCGTGACGTACTCTGCGTACGCTCCGGCCGCACGCGGGAAGTGCAGCATTCCGAAGACGCGGTCCCCCGGCCGGAAGCGGGTGACGCCATACCCCACCTGCTCGACTACGCCGGCCACGTCCCATCCGTTGATGAACGGGAGTGCGAGTACGCGGTTGTAGGCGTCGCCTCGGCGGGTGTAGGCGTCCACGGGATTGACGCCCGCGGCGACGACTCGCACAAGGACTTCGGTGAACTGGGGTTCTGGTTCAGCCGTGTCGACCAGTTCCATGACTTCCGGGCCGCCCCAGTGGCGCTGTTGGATAGCACGCATTGTCTTGCCTTCTCGATCGGATCAGCTGTCGGTGGATTCGGCAGCGGCCAAAAGCTCGCCTACGAGTTCTGTTGGGGCGGTGGTCATCACGTCGTGACCTGAAGCAATATGGGTTACTGGCCAACCGAATGCGCGCGCCCACTCGGTGAACGGCATGCCGTTGCCCGGTGTCATGGTGATCGCGTGGGTGTCGATGTGATCGACGCTTCCGGTGAGGCGGGTCGGTTCCACGAAGCTGCGCAGGGGCTGGGCAGACAGTCGGGCGCGCAGCCAGGCGACTTCGTCCGGATCATGGACGCCGAACTGTTCGGGAGCCGGCGGCGGGATGCGCCGGCCGTCGCGTCGCGCGAATGTCGACATGGCCTCGGTGAACCATTGCGGCGCACGATCGAACATCGATTCGCCGTCGGCGCCGACCCACGCGTCGACCAGGATCAGTTGTCGAATCCGTTGCGGCTCGGCATCGGCCGCGGCGCGAGCGACGAATCCGGCATAACTGTGTCCCACCAGAACCACCTCGGCGAGGTCGCGTTCGCGCAGCAGTTCGACGACGTCGGCCACATGGGTGGACAGCCCGACGTCGGGAGTGAGCTGTTCGGCGCGGTCACCGAGGCCGGTCAGTGTGGGGGCGTACACGGTATGCCCGGTGTGCCGCAGGGGCTCGGCGACCTTGTCCCAAGCCCATGCGCCGTACCAGGCACCGTGGGCCAAGACGAAGGTCAGTGATGTTCCGGTCATCGAATCCTCCATATAAGTGGACGACTGTACTATTACTTTGCTGGGGATTCAGTGTCAACACTCTTCCTATTCGCGAGAAGGTGCTGTTAGCAGCGTGGACTAAAATAGGACGCACGTCCATGTAGTATGCTTGCGCCTATCGAAAGGTGGTGCGCGTGGCGAGTGACGGAAGGGTCGACGGCCGGGTGCGTCGCGGTGAGCTTTCGCGCCGTGCGATCTTGGATCGGGCGATGGACATCGCCTCGGTCGAAGGACTGGAGAGCCTGTCGGTGCGGCGGCTGTCCACCGAGCTCGATCTGAGCAAGAGTGGGGTGTTCGCGCAGTTCGGCTCGAAAGAGGAACTGCAGGTCGCGACAGTGCGCGCTGCGGTGGAGGTGTTCACCTCGCATGTCGTGAAGCCCGCACGGCGCGCACCGGCCGGAATACGGCGAGTGCGGGCACTGGCGGAGTCGTGGCTCGATTATGCGGCGAAGCCGGTTTTCAGCGGCGGCTGCTTCTTCCTGTCGACGGTCTCGGAGTTCGATGCACGGCCAGGGCGGGTGCGCGATGCCATCGCCGCGGCCCGACGGGACTGGCTGCGGCTCTACCAGACCGCCGCCTCCGAAGCTGTCGCACTCGGAGAAATCGACGCCCGCGTCGATCCCGCAGACCTCGCGTTCGAGCTGGATGCCATCGCACGCACGGCCGGCCAGGACGCACTACTGTTCGACGATCCGTCTCACTACGAGCAGGCTCGCCGCATGATCGCAACGCGATTGGTCGCCATAGCAACCAGCCCGACCTTCTTGGAATAACCGAACATCGCAGGCGGCGAGCCGAATCGGTGCCGCCAGGGATCTCGACCTTTCCGGCCTCCTCGACGCGGAGGCGTGCAGACGATGTGTTCCACAACACAGTCACGCGGCGTCCTGCTGTCTCGTCTCCGATACGTAATCCGATCCCTACAAATGTGGTGAGCCAGGAGGCCGCTGTGTTCGAATTCCCGGAGCCGGTGTGGCCGGTTGTCATACTCGCTTTCATCCAGTTCGGCGACGCGCTGATGTGCATCAAGCCGGCGAAATTCATCGCCGAATGCTTCGAGGACGTCCAATGGCCACGGCGGTACTGGTGGATGATGTCCCCGATCAAGTTCAGTGCCGCAGCCGGACTGATCGGAGGACTATGGATCCCCTACCTGACGGCACTGACGTGCGCTGCCCTGATCGCCTACTTCGTGATCGCCATAGGCATGCATGTCGTAGCCGAAGACTTCGGACGTAATCTTTTTCTCAACGCCACCATCATGCTGCTCATCTGCATCGGCGCCGCAGTTCTGTCGTACGGTACCTGAGCGCGTCGACGCCGCAACGGGATTCACAGTCACTCAGCAGGCTATCGAACCGAGTGTCGTTGCAGTATCGCGCCGTCGCGCGTGCTCTGCACCCTCTGTACTGCCTGCTCGTCGATCATGAGTTCCCCTTGCCGGTGACAGCCGATGACGGGAGCAATGGCGATGGCTTTGTCGTCACGCGAGATAGAGAGGATCCGGCACTTCAACCCGTCAACTGTGCTCTAGATCATAGTTGTAGTTGACCTTAGGTCAGGGTGGAGGCTCGTCGCAGCGGCACGACGCCGACCGGACACAACAGATTCGATGGAGCGAAACCACCATGTCGATCACCCTTTCCGACCAGGACAAGAGCGCTCTGCGGACTGCCGCGTACGGCGCCGTGTCGCTGATCGCCGCCGCCGGTGCCGCCGGCAAGCCCCACAAGATCGCCACCGACGGCTCCACCGCCCTGTACACCGCGACCGGGCCCGTCGGGCACGTACTCGCCGCGAAATCAAGAGACATCGACCTGACAGGCAAGTCGGTGGCCGAACTCGCCGACCAGGTGCTGCCGGCCCTGGCCGCAGCCATGAGCCTGCTCGAGCAGCAGGATCCGGCCGAGGCCGGCCACTTCCGCAACACCGTCCTCGTCGCCATCGAAGCAGCCCAGGCCCAACCGGGTCAGTCCAGCCCCGCGACAGCCGAGATGGCCCGCAAGATCACCGCCGCCCTCGACGCCACCAGGGCGGGCACCTCAGGCGAGGCCGTTGTACCGAATGTCGCTGCCGGACAAGATCGACCGGAACTGCAGAAGGCGATCGATGAGATCGCCGATTCCGGTTTCGTCGGGGTGTCGCTGCGCGTGCGCGACGAGCGGGGCGAGTGGGTCGGCAGTGCCGGGGTGGCCGAGTTGGGCGGGACGGCGAAGCCGCCGATCGATGGGCACGTCCGGATCGCCAGCAATACCAAGACATTCACTGCGGCCCTGGTGCTGCAGCTGGTGGCCGAGGGCAAGATCGGGCTGGACACCCCGGCGGCCGAGTATCTGTCCGAGTTCGGGCTGGACGAGCGGATCACGGTGCGGATGCTGTTGCAGCACACGAGCGGGGTGTTCAACTTCACCGGCGAGCTTTACGAGGACGGGACGGTGGTGCCGGGGATCCCCGCGCCGGGTACCCCCTTGGGTAAGGAGTGGGTGGAGGACCGGTTCAAGACCTACCGGCCGCAGGAGTTGGTGGAGCTGGCGCTGTCCAAGCCGGCGCGGTTCGAGCCGGGGACGAAGTGGAGTTATTCCAACACCAACTATGTGCTGGCCCGGCTGCTGATCGAGAAGGTCACCGGCCGCTCGTTCGCCGAGGAGATGCAGCGACTGATCCTGGGACCGCTCGGGCTTTCGGGCACCGTGGTGCCGGAAACCTCGCCGGAGATCCCCGAGCCGCACGCCCACGCCTACTACCGGTACGAGGAGGACGGCGAGGAGAGGACCGTCGATGTGACCCGCCACAACCCATCCTGGAATCCCTGCGGCGGTGACATGATCTCGACCACCCGGGACCTGGCCACGTTCATCTCGGCGCTGCTGAGTGGCAAAGTCCTTCCGGCCGAGCTGCTGGCCGAGATGTGCACGCCGCATCCGACGGGCATCCCGACCATGGACTACGGCCTGGGGGTATTCGTGCGGGATCTGGGTTCGGACGGCGGCATCGTCATCACTCATAACGGCGGCCATGCGGGCTACGCGACGCTGATGTACAGCACCCCCGACGGCGGTAAGACCATGACCGCCTCGCTGACCTGCGTGGACGACTCCGCAATGTCTGTGGCGGTGCCATTCCAGAACGCCCAGCAACGGCTCCTCGCCGAGGTATTCGGCGGCGCGCAGGCCGATCCGCGTCAGTAGCAGGCGAATCGGGCCACGAGGAACACTTGTCATGCACGCCTTCGAAGACACACCACAGAACGGGATAGTCGAGCGGCTGCTGGGCAGGCACTCCCTGCCGCTGTCGGTCGTGTTACATCTTGTCCCCGGCGCTCTGATCGTCGTCGTCTACCTGTTGATCGGCGAACCAGTCGTCGAGGACATCGGTTATCCGGCCTTCGCGGGCTGGGCGATCGCTCTGTGCCTGGTTCTGATACCGGTCCTGTGGGGGCTGCTGTGGCTGGGCCGCAAGCACAACGGCTGCTTCTCGCTGCGCGGCGTGCTGCAATACACCGACAAGCCGGTCCCGCGCGGAAAGCTGGTGGCGATGGTCATCGCGCTCATCGTGTGGATGATGGTGCTGGGGTTCGCACTGGCACCGGTGAACAACTTCTCCTTCGAAAACTTCTTCACATGGCTCCCGTACGCGGACACCGGCGGCAGCGGCAACAACACCTATCTCGACCTCGATGAATACCCGCACTCGATCGTGCTCACCACGATGGTCGTCTGCCTGCCGCTGACCGGAATCTCCCTGCCGCTCATCGAGGAGCTGTACTTCCGCGGTTTCCTGCTGCCCCGCATCGACCACCTGGGCGGATGGGCGCCGGTGGTCAGCACGGTCTTGTTCGCGCTGTACCACTTCTGGTCGCCGTGGGTGTTCGTGTCGCGAGTGATCTTCACGTTCCCGGGGTACTGGTTCGCTTGGCGGAACAAGGACATTCGGCTGTCGATCGGGATGCACGTCGGCGTGACCTCGATCGTGGCGACGATCGGCACCATTGCCGTTGCGCTAGAACTCATCTAGTGGCGCGTGTTGGCTGCGGTGTGTGCGGCGCCGTCGTATCGGATGGCCGTTGAGGTGGGAGTCCCGTCAGGCCGGGGTGTGCACGGTCGCCGGGCTCGAGGACAAGGCAGGCTGAGCAGATGAGGAACGGAGTCACGATCGGGCAGGCGGCGGCATTCGTCGGCGTCACGGTGAAGACGGTGCGGCACTACCACAAGCTCGGCCTGGTCGCAGAGCCGGTACGTGACAGCTCCGGTTTCCGGCGGTACGGATCGGGCGATCTGTTGCGGCTGGTGCAGGTCCGGACACTGGCCGCCGCCGGGGTGCCGCTGGCCGAGATCGGGCCCCTGCTCGACGCCGACGCCACGCAGTTCGCTGCCGCGCTCGCCGACGTCGGACGGCAGCTCACCGAACGGATCGAGGATTTGATCGCGCGGCGTGACACGCTGGACCGGCTGGCCGATGGCGACCGCGCGCTCCTGGGCGACCGCGCGGTAGCACTGCTGGAGCGGATGGCCGGCCTCGGCTTCCCCGCGGACGAGGTGGCGACCGCCCGGGAGGGCTGGGTGCTGGCCAAGGCCTTGGTCCCGGAAGGCTTCGACGACTACATCACTCATGTCGAGCACGCACTCGACGACTCCCGGTACGTCGCCTTGATCAAACGCGCCGCCGAGGCTGCGGCCTGGGAACCGGACGACCCGCGCATCGCCGAGCTCGCCACCGCCATGGCCGACCACTACCTCGCCAACCCCGCCCACCTGAAAATCGTGACCGCCCTACAAGCCCGCACCGAGGCCGCGACCCGGTACACACTGATCGCCCACCACGGCGAAGAGCAGACATCGGCCACGACGCGGGCGGCCGCGGTTCTCGAGACCAAGCTCCGCGCTGCCGGCATTCATATCCCCAGACCGGACTCCCACTGACCGCGCCGTGCTCCGTTCCTTCGACTCGGCGACCGGTCGGGGCCTTGCACCTCGAGACACCGCTGGAGCGACTGCACGGCGTCACACCGGCGAGCCGTCCACGATCAGCACCATGTCCGGGTCGGGGCGCGGATCAGAACACTGTCTCGCGAACCCGCAGCGGCCGGTAACCGGTGGGACCGAGCTGGGTGAGTTCGGCGTCGATGTCGACCCGCGAATGTCCGGGAAGATCTCCTGATTCCCTTGGGCTGGAACGCCGAAGTTCAGGACTGCCTGCAGCGACTCGTCCGCTCCGTGCCCCGCCAACTGGACCCGGACGCGCGAGTGAGAGTGGTCGCCGCCGAAGGCGTGGGGGACGATCCAGCATCGACGAGCCGCTCCACATCCAACGAGGAGGCGGCCGACTCGACCGGTGACTTCGTGCGGCCCCTGCCGACATCCAACGCCGACGTGTGGCCGCGCCTGTTGGACCTCACCTTTCAGTTTCTGGGCAGCCAGGAAGCGCGCTACCGAACGGGGATTTACGAAGAGGAGGTCAACGACGCGCTGGCGGCGATTCGAAACATCGCAGAATAAGCAGCGGTAGGTTGATCGGCGCACGTCTCGGCGCCCTGCCGGATTTACCGGTCGTCCGCTGCTTCGTCGTTGGCTTCCTGCTCGTCTCGCCTACTCACTCGGGAGATCGGTATGCGTCGTACACGGTTTTTGTCGGCTTGTGTGGCTGTGCTGATGGCCGCCGCCCTCGGCGGGGCGGGTGAGGCCACCGCCGGAGTGGACTCCTCGTGTGGCGGGGCGTCGTTCGCCGGGGACATGCTCAACGCCCACAACCAGTACCGCGCAAAACACGGCTCGCCGAGAATGGTGCTCGATCCGGCGGTGTCGGCTTCGGCCCAGAAGTGGGCCGAAAACCTCGCCGCCACGCAGAATTTCGAGCATTCGAAGGGCTCGGGCAACGGCGAGAACCTCGCTGCCATGTGGGGTGGCCGGCACACCGGCTTCTCGGCGACGAAAGCGTGGTACGACGAGATCAAGGACTACAATTTCGACACACCGACCGGGTTCTCCATGCAGACAGGGCATTTCACGCAGGTGGTCTGGAAGGCCAGCACCAAGCTCGGGGTCGGGGTCGCCTGCAACACCGGCGGAAGAGGCGGGCAGTACGTCGTCGCCCAGTACAACCCGCCCGGCAACATGATGGGCAACAACAACCAGTACTTCCGGGAGAACGTGCAGCGCGGATAGCCGTCCGGCCCAGGGCGGGGCGCGGCAGCGTTTTCGGCCCAGCCGCCGGCGACGCCAGTTCTCGGCGGTCATGGCCTCGGACTACCGTGCCGCCGGGAGGGCCTGTCTCTGACCAACTCCCCGCGTCCAACTCGCCGCTGCCGGTGACCACCAGTGCAGCTGGTGCGCGCGCCGCCCCACGGCGCCGACGTCGATCGCGCGATCGCATCAAAATTAGCCGATACCAACATCTTCCGCGTGATTGTGGTGTCAAATTGCGGTTGTTCGTTGGTGTAGTAGGCGACCGGTGTAACAGTCAGGAGTGCGCGCGTGCAACGTGAAATTGATTCGGCTGTCTTCCCACATCTGGAGGGGGACCTGGACCGCGTCCGTGACGTTCTCGGACCCGTGCAGATGCAGGGCAGGCCCGAGCTGACCGCGCTCACCGACGACGGGGCCGACACCTCCCGTCGCCTGGTGCGCCCCACTTTGACGTTGTTGTCGTACTACCTGCTCACCGATCCCGCGGTCCCGGCCGACGACCGGGTTGTGCGCGCAGCCGCTGCCGTCGAGTTGCTGCATCTGGGCTCGCTTTACCACGACGACGTCGTCGATCACGCGTACGAGCGGCGAGGCCGTCCCAGTGCCAACGCGGTGTGGGGTTCCCATATGGCTGTATTGGGTGGTGACTCCGTGATACTCACGAGCGTGCGCACGCTGGCCGAACTCGGTCAGCGTGAAGTTCTCGCGGGGGCGATCGCGGGCGAGCAGATGTGCGCGGGGATGGTGATCGAGGCCGCCGACCTCTACGTAGCCTCTCGCAGCGAGCAGTCCTACCTGGACGCGATCGACGGCAAAACCGCGGCGGTGCTGTCGCTGGCCTGCCGGGTGGGGGCGATGCAGGCCGGCCGTTCCGAGGATGAGGAAGAGGCGTTGGCGTCGTTCGGCCGACACTTCGGGCTGGCATACCAGCTGTATGACGACATCCTCGATCTCACCTCGACCGCCGAGGAAACCGGCAAGCCCGTCAACACGGATCTGCCCGAGGGCATCTACACCCTTCCCGTGATCCGCGCCGTTGCCCGCGACGACGACCTCGCCCGCCTGCTGCGCAGAGCGATGACGCGTGAGCAAGCTGCACATGCGCGCGAGCTCGTCATCGCCTCCGGCGCCGTGGACGAAGCACGAGCGAAAGCCGATGAGTTCCTCGACCAGGCCGCCGGTCAGCTCGCCGCCCTGCCCGTGGACCCGCGCACCCGCGCCGCGATGACCGCCTACGCCGGGTCCGTACTCGACCGGCGAACTCCTGGCCCCGCGGTTCATCAGCAGTCGACACAGCCACCTGAGGCGCACAGCGATGCGCTCCCGCCGCAGGTCGCGCAATCATTGCGGAGCTGGATGGTGGACACCGGGTTCGTCGTCTCCCCGGACGAGGCCGACTACCACCGGTGGATAGGAGCGATCCGGATCCCGCGGCGCTGGGCCCCAGCAGTGAATCCGGCCGTTGAACAGACCGCCTACCGCATGGCCGTGCTGCTCCTCGCGTGGGACGACCTGTTCGAGGATCCGCAGCTGACCGATCCCGCGGCCATCACCGCACTGAGGCGGGGCATGGTGGCAACACTGCGCCAGGACCCGGAGAAACCGTGGAGGCCAGGTGCGATCCCGACGGCGTGGGCGAGTTTGTGGCCGCGCCTGCGCGAGGGCCGCAGCGCCCGCTGGCAGGAGCAGTTCCTCGACGGCCTCGAGGACTGGTGCGAAGCCTGCGAACGCGAAGCGCACCATCGCATCAACGGCTACATCCCGCCCACGGCCGACTACCTGCCGCTGCGGATGTCGACCAGTGGGATCGACACCGCCCTCGCCTGCATGGAGGTGCACCAAGGCCGGGAACTGCCGTCGCAGCTGCGCAACCACCCCGTGATCCGCCGTCTCGAGGAGCTCGCATTCTGGGTGACCTTCGTGGAGAACGACCTGGCGGGGTTGGATCAGGACGAGGCCGACCAAGTCCCCTACAACCTGGTACGGGCGGTCCATCACGAGACCGGCTGCACCCGCAGCGAAGCCGTGGAGCAGGTGCAGCGCCAGGTGGCGGATCAGCGCGCCCAGCTCGAGGCGCTGATCCGCTACGTCCCCGCCCTCCTGCGCGTGCTTCCAGGACTGTCGGGCAAGGGTAAGGACTACGCGGAGATATACATGAACATGACCCGCGTCGGGCTCTGGGCGCGGGAGAGCGAGCGGTACGAGCAGAATTCCGGTCCCGCGGTTTCCGCGGCGCCGGACTTGGAACACTTGCGACGTGAGGTCTACTACTACCCGGCTACCGAACCGGCTCCCGCCACGCCGTAAGTCGCGCAGTCGGCAAGGCGAGACGTGGCCCGCGCGATTCACCGTGGTGAACGCGCGGGACACTCCCTCAGTTCTTCGCCGACTGCCGGGGCCTCGTCGGTCCAGGGACGCGGATCCACATCATGGGTCGAAGAGACGAGCGGGTGCGCAGATGGAAAGCGACCAGTCCGACGAGCGCGCTCGCGGTGAACCAGGCTAGTTGCACGGCAAAGCCTCCGAGCGGCGTGGTGTCGGAGAAACCGGCCGCGGTCGAAGCCTGCATCGCCCCGTAGGAGGGCAGCCAGCGCACGAGTTCGCTGTCCGCCCCGGCGCTGGCGATGGGGTTCTGTACGGCCATGTCGAAGCAGCTGATCATCGCGATGGCGAACATCCCCTCCACCTCGCGGCGCAGCAGCGCGCCGAGGGCGACACCCAGGGCCCCGTAGGTCAGCGCCGCGCAGAAGAGCGCCGCAGCGAGCAGGACAGGCTGCCGCGGCGACCAGTAGCAGCAGATAACCGCGGTGGCGTACACGCAGACCACCATGGAGGCCACCACCAGGCAGGCGATCTTCGCCAGAGCCAGCGCAACTCGGGGAAAACCGGCCATCGACAGACGCCGGTCGAATGCTCCGCTGCTGAAAGTCGCCGCGAACATCATGAACCCGATGATCAGTGAGGCCGCCATCAGGGCGGCGCTGATCTGGGCCAGTTCATTGCCATTGGCGCGCAGAACCAGACCGGTGTCCCGGAGCCGGAACGGTACCTCGACGTCGGTGACGGCCACGCGCACCAGAGTGATCAATATGGGGACGAAGACAGCCACCAACAGCATGGCGAACCGGTTACGAGCATGCTCGATGAGGCCGTAACGGGTGGCGATCACGAACAGCCGCGCACCGCCGCTCATCGGGCCTTCTCCTGTCCGACTTGTAGGACGCCGTCGTGCAACCGCCACACCTGATCCAGCTTGTCGGTGTCGTGGGCCAGATGCGAGACGACCAGAACCGACCGACCGGTGTCACGGAACTCCGCGACCAGATCCCAGAAACGCAGATACGTCTCCCAGTCGAAACCCTGGTACGGCTCGTCCAGCAGCAGAACCTGCGGATCGTGCATCACCGCCAGCGTCAGGTTGAGCTTCTGCCGCGTGCCGCCGCTCAGCGTCGAGACCCGCTCACCGGCATACTCGGAAAAACGTAAGATTTCCATGGTCTCCTCGGCCTGCCGCAAGTCCGGGATCGCATAGGCCGCGGCGAAGAACTCCAGGTGCTGACGAACCGTGAACGCGTCGTTGAGGACCACCTGTTGCGGACAGTAGCCGAATCTCCCACGGTGGCGGACCACCCCCCGGTCCGGTCGCAGCCCTCCGGAAAGAACCTTCAACAACGTGGACTTGCCAACCCCGTTCTCACCGACGATTCCCACCAGCGCCCCCGCAGGCAACACGAAGTCGATGCCACGAAGCACCGACCGCCTGCCATACGAGTGGTGAACGTCCTCCACATCCATGCTCGCCCCTGCCTGCCTGCCGCCGACGTGATGGCCCGGCAGCCGTTCGCATGCTACCGATCAACGACGAAAACCCGTGCCGGGAAGGCCGATTCGACCACGCACTGACTCCGGCAGAGCCACCGAGGGCGCCTTCGCGCGCCACAGCGGCAGCGCACCACCGCCGGTCTGGTCGTCCAACCGCCTGTCGCGCAGCGGGAACGGGCCGCGGCGTCTTCATCGAAGCGTGCCCAGGTACAGGAACGGCACTCACTGACTGCCAGTGATGAAATGCTAAGGGTCCGACGCTTTCCGAGCCACGAACCCTGGCTATGGTTACCGGCGCCGACCAGCCTACGGGAGGGTGAACGTGGCCACCGACACTGCGCGCCTGCCGGCAATCGACGTCATGATCCCGGTAGCAGCTAAGGACCTACCCAGCCTCGACGCCTGTATCACCGGGCTGAGGGCACACTGCCGTAATCCGATCCGCTCGGTGAATATCGTCGGGTCCGCGCGACTGCTCGAACAGGTGCGCACCGAGCACGTGGTGCAGTGGATCGATGAGGAAGCGGTCTCGCCGACACCGGCCGCCATCGAGGCGACCCTGCGCACAGTGGGCGGCCATCACCACAATTCGTCCTGGTATTTCCAGCAGCTGGTCAAACTGAACTGCTTCCACATCCTGCCGAGTACGGTCCGCCACCTCCTGGTGCTCGATGCGGACTACGCGCTGGTCGATGACGTCGTGTTCGTCGAAAACGACGGTAGATCCTGTCTGGCACCCGGATACCCGCTGCAATGGCGCCTCGACACCCGCAAGCACGCGATCCCCGACCGCCACTCCGCGATCATCGCCGCGACCCGGCTACTTGCCGAGTGGCGGCCGGTCGACCCCTACAGCGGGATGCAGCATCACATGGTGTTCGACCGGCAAATCCTCGCGGATCTGAGGCGCCGAGTCGAGGAGCAGCACGAGCGACCGTTCTGGGAGGCGTTCCTGGCGACGATAGAACACGGGAAATGGACCGGCGCTTCGGAGTATGTGCTCTACCGCCACTTCGCAGCGAACTTCTTTGCTGAACAGATCCGGTCACGGCACCTCGATGCCATCGACATCATCCAGCCCGCCGAAAACGCTTTGTGGACACTGACCGACGCTGTCGCCGGCATCCGCCGACCGGGAGTAAAGGCGATCGGATGCCACAGTTTCCTCAATTACCGCGACCGAATCGCCACCATGGACTACATCCCCGACCAGCTACGTAGCAAGCTGCAAGCAATCCCTGGAGCGCTCATGCTCGACCTCAACCAAGGCGCCCTCCACATCACCCCCGCGACTCCATCCCTGGGCCGCGCCGAGCGTCTGGGGCGAACCCCAGGTCGTGGGTGAAGTGTGCCCCTCCCAGCACAGCGCAGCCCCGGGTTCGCGCCCGGGGCTGCCTGCGTATCTTGGAGAATCCTGCCAAGTCAGACCTTGTAGCCCAATTGCCGCAGAGCCGCCAGAAGGCCGCCATCCCGCTCGTTGGCATGGCCCCAGCAGAGGCCGAAGAGTCGGCCCAAAGTCCCCTTCCGGACCAGATCCATCAGAGCCGCCTGGACCTCCGGGTGGCCCTTCACGGCGGGATTGTTGGGAAACGGGCCGTCGTACCCTTCCGACCCCTCGGGCCCCTCGGACCCCTCCGCCGCCTGCGGCGAGAACGCGAAGGTCAAGATGTTCGTGGCGATCGCTTCCGCCTCGCGCCGTGCTGCCTGCTCAACTTCGGTGATCGCGCTGCTCTGCTCAGTCATTCGCGTCTCCCATGCGTTGTGCCAGTGGTTCCTTTCAGAGATCCAGTCTGCCCCACCACTCCTCTCGGCATGGCGAAATCGAGCTTGCTGCAACGGATTTGGCACGCAGTGCCAGTTGTGAACGGGCGTACCGGCGGTCAGTCGATCACGAGCTGGTGAGCTCGATGCCGGCACCTGTGGTGTCGTAGGACCGATCCTTTTTCGGCCCCACTGGCGGAGCAGCCGGGCAGTCCTTGGTGTCGGCCCGTCGGTGACGACTCGATCCGACGACGGGGGCACTCCATGGAGCCCGGCAAGGCCACGGTCTCGTCACCGTCGGCGCTGATCTCGATGATGCGAAACCCGCTCACCCCGCCGGACGGGCTACTTCTCTGAACTTGCGTGTGATGGTGTGGCGGACTCGAGGTTGCGCTCGGCGGTATCGCAGAATTTGTCCAGAACGAGTGAATCCACCGCCGGTAGGTGGTTTGCCGGACTGGTGTGGTCGGGATTCGACCTGCTGGACGCGTCTCGAACGGTTTGTTCGGGCAGGTGTCCGACTACGTCGTCCAGCTCGGGCGGGATCCTGTGGATCTCTGGCGCGAGTCTTTCTCCACATTCAGGGGTTTCTTCCAGCAGGTCGACGACGTCTCGGCCCACGGCAGGGGGTGGCTTCGCAGACCACCGCCGACCGCCTCAGGCGAACCCGGACCGATCGAGGATCGGTATCGGTTGTGCGGCGGATCGGTGGAGATGCTGGTCGTCAGTGTCTCGGCGGGGCGTAGCTGCCGCATGCTGACGGACGGAGGTCGGCCCAGCACCCGGGAGAAGGGAGATAGACGGTGGCATTGGGACGTCGTCGGCTGCTCGTCGGCTTCGCCGGTGCGGGTGGTCTCGCCCTGGCCGGATGGGGGTGGGCGCGAGAACCCGCGCCGCCACCCGCAGCCGCCACCATCCGATTCGATCCTTCACCCGGCGCCCACGATGTCGAAGCGCGCAGCCTCGGCACGATCACCGTCACCGACGGGACGCTGCGGTCGGTCGAATGGATCGATGAAACGGGCAGATCGCTGCCGGGCGCATCGGCGCCCGATCAGCGAAGCTGGACCAGCGCCGAACCACTCGGTTACGGGCACACCTACACCGCGAAAGCTGTGGCTCACGGCGAAACCGGCGATGTCACCGCGACGACAACCTGCACCACGCTGCGACCGCAACAGCTCATCGACGTCTCCCTGCGCTCCGCCAATCTCGTCGAGCTGGCCGAAAACGACACCTACGGAGTCGGTTTCGTGCTCGTCGCCCATTTCGACGAGCCCGTGGATCGAGCAGCCGTGGAACGCCACCTGAAGGTCACCACCCAGCCTGCCGTCGCCGGTGCCTGGTACTGGCTCGATGATCACAACGCACACTGGCGACCGGAGCACTATCACGCACCGGGAACCAAGATCACGATCGCGGCCGAACTCTTCGGCCGCGCGCTCGGCGGAGGCCGCTACGGCATGCGTGACCAACGGGTTTCGGTGATCATCGGTCCCGCGCACGTCGCGATCGCCGACGACGATTCCAAACAGATCGACGTCTTCGACAACGGAAATCTAGTGCGCACCATGCCTACATCAATGGGCATGGGCGGCACGGCGGTCGTCGGCGGCAGAGTCATGTCGTTCTGGACTCGGCCGGGAATCTACACCGTGCTGGACCGGCAAGACCCGGTGATCATGGACTCCGCCAGCTACGGCCTGCCCACCAACTCGGCGCTCGGCTACCGCACGAGCATCAACCATGCGGTCCGCATCAGCCACGACGGAATTTTCGTGCACGCATTGGCCGCAAGCATGTGGGCCCAAGGCAACACCAACGTCTCACACGGCTGCCTGAACCTCTCCCCCGCCGACGCCGCATGGTTCTACGACTTCGTCATCCCCGGTGACGTGGTCGAAGTCCGCAACACCGGCGGCGACACCCTCGATATCTGGCAGAACGGCGATTGGAGCATCCCGTGGACCGACTGGCTTCGCGGTGGCGCCCCCACATGACACGAACGGGGAGGAGAGGCTGATCTGATTCCAGAACCTGCCACTGCAATGACGATGGTGATGCGCATCCACTGGGCGTACCCGTCGCAATACTAGGCGAGCCCTGCGGTGGACAGGGCGGTCGCGAGGCCGGTGTTGTGGCAGCCGACCCAGGCCAAGTATCCGTCCGGTCGGACGAGCGCGGCTGTCGCTCCTGCCCACTCCGGCCGGTCCTGGATCGGTACTGCGCGCGCGAGCGGCAGATTCGCGACCGGCTGCAGGGCGCCGGTCAGATCGAGCAGTACGTGACGTGCGTCGGTGAGGGTGGTGAACAGCGTGCGACCGTCGGTGAGCGGCAGGTCGGGAGCATGGTGGCCGGTGAGGTGGTGCGTGCCGGGTGCGGACGGGTAGGCCACCGACAGTCCGGATAGTTGTTCGCCGAGCGCGCGCGCGAATTCCGGTCGGTCGGCGATCATCGCGGACATCAGGGCGCGCAACTGCCTGCCGTCCGGTGAGAAGGCGGTCATCAGTGCTGCCTGGGCTTGTGTGCTGAGCAGCGCTCGGGAACCGACGGGATGTCGCTCGCTGTGGTAGCTATCGAGCAAGCCTTCGGGCGCTCGCCCTGACGCGGTGGCGGCAAGCTTCCAGCCGAGGTTCATCGCGTCCGCGAGGCCGAGGTTCATTCCGACTCCACCGGCCGGCATGTGCTGGTGTGCCGCGTCACCGGCGAGCAACACCCTGCCGGTTCGGTAGCGTTCGGCTTGCCGGGCGGCATTGCCGAAGCGCGACAACCACTTCGGCGAGTGCATTGCCCAGTCCGTCCCGGCGAGTGCGATGGTCTTCGCGCGCAACTCGTCGAGTGTGAGGGCGCCGGGCCAGTCGGTCCGCAGATCCTGGGGAGTGATACCGATCAGCCGGTAAGAGCCGCTGGGTAGCCGCACGGTCATCAGCAGGCCCGACTCGGTCCATCCGGTGCGGACAGGCTCGGGCGGTGGGTCGGCGAGTTCGACGTCGCCGAGCCAACCCAGCATGGTCGACTCGTCGCCTGGATAGGCGATGCCCGCGGCCTGCCGGACGGTGCTGCGGACCCCGTCACATCCCACGACCCATTCGGCCTCGATGTCGGCCTTCTGATCGACATGCACGGTGATCGACTCGTCCCGCACGGTCAATCCGGATACGCGCTGCCCGCGCCTGATTTCGGCTCCGGCCGCACGCGCGTGCGCTTCCAAGAGTTGTTCGGTCCGTATCTGCGGCAGTGACAGCGTGAATTGGTACGAAGTGTCCAGTAGCCGGAAGTCCAGCCGAGTGTCCAACGCGGCGAAGTGTCCGCTCGGGATCCGGCTCCCTTCAGCGAGGAATCGGTGCACGAGGGCTCGGGACGCCAGCATCTCGAGGGTGCGCGGATGGATGGCCAGCGCTTTGGAATTCGGGTCCGGCTCTGTACGCGCCTCCAACACCAGCACTTCGACGCCGCCCAAGCGCAGTTCCGCGGCCAACCACAGCCCGACCGGGCCCGCGCCGACTACAACGACCTGGCGATGCCTCACGCCGGCCTCCTTCCTCACAAGTCAGCACAAGGTGGTAGAGGTTCAGGGCTCGTGGTGAAATCGGCTGCCGAGTTCGGTGCCGAGGCGTTCGGAATCGATGAGGTGGTGTATCGGTGCGACGAGCGCCGGGGCGATGCATCCGATCGTCGCCAGTAGGCGTGTTTCGATTGGGGCGACGACGATTTCGTCGATGTCGTCGCGAATTGCTCGGATGACAGCGTGGGAAACCTGCTGTGGTGTGGTCGTGCGCATTCCCGGTGGGACTCGGCTGCCGCTGTCGGCGAACATTCCGGCGTCACGGACGAATCCGGGTTCGACGATGGACACGCCGATCCCGGCGTCGCGAAGATCGTGCCGCAGGGCCAGCGCGAAGCCGCGCAGGCCGAATTTGGTCGCGTTGTACAAGCTGACCCGCGGTGCGGGCAGCAGGCCGGCGACCGACCCCATGAAGACGATGTGGCCTGCTCGCCGCGTAGTCATCTGCTCGGCCAGCGCGCGGGCGAGCAACATCGGCGCCCGCAGATTGACATCGAGGACACGGTCGAGATCAGCGGCGGAGAAATCGAGAATATGACCGCCTGCCGGTAGACCGGCGTTGGCGATGAGAACATCCACCGGTCCGGCCTGGCCCAGTAGTCGCGACACGTCCTCGGGATTCGAGAGATCGGCGGGAATCACGGCTGCGTCCAGTTCGGCGGCGAGCGCGCACAACGCATCGGCGCGGCGGCCGGTCAGCACGAGATCGGCACCGCGGGAGGCGAGCTCACGCGCCACCGCGTGGCCGAGACCACCGGTGGCGCCGGTGAGCAGCACTCTGGCGGAGGCCAGTTCCACAGGGGACATGATCGGTTCCTTTCGCACCGTCGGCGACGTCGACGATCGGCTCGATCGAGGTGGAAGGGACTTCGGCGCCACCCGGTGAGGGCATCCCGTCCTCGGCGCCTTGTGGGTGGTTCAGCTCGCGGGACCGGCTCGATAGGCGCGGAGGAAGGCACGGACGCCGGAGGTCACGCTGGCGTCTATGGCGCCGGGCTCGGCGTCGATAGCGCCCCAGAAGGTCCGATTGTTGGCCTCACCGGCGGCGAGGAGGACGAAGTGAGCGGCTGCACGTTCGGGGTCTTGGAGGTCGAGCAATCCCCGGACGGCGAGATCCGAAAACCTCTGCGCCAGAGCGGCGTGAACCGTGCGTGGGCCGGCGTCGAGCCATGCATCGAGTATCGCGCCCGGGATATGGTCTGCCTCGGCACGGATCTGGCGGACGAGGGTGAAGTGGTCCTCGTCGCCGCCGACGACGAAGGTGCGGCCCAGGGCAATGAGAGCGACCTCGATATCCACGACATCGCTCAAATGGTGTTCGATCGCAGCACATCGACTGGCCCGCGCACGCTCCGCGCTGTCGATGATCACCGCGGTGAACAGCTGCTTCTTATCTGTGAAGTGCTTGTAGATCGTGCGGGTCGACACCGCTGATTCGCGTGCGATGGCATCAATGGAGGCGCGGGTATAACCGTCGCGACAGAACACCGCGTGGGCGCCCCGCAAGATGGAAACCCGTTTCTCCGGCCGCAACTGGCGAACCACGGCCACGTCCGGACTCGTCATGATCGGTTCGCCGAACTGCACGAACATGCTGTCACGCCGATCGGCCATCGTTGTGCGAGCGGTTCTTCGGCGACGAACATCGGCATCCTCCTGCTGTCTGCGCCGCCGCATCAGCAGCAGAGCCGCCACAAAAGTACAACGATCACTTTACCCAACGGTCCGGTACACCGCCAGCCCTGCTGGATGGGAATTCTTGTTGGAGATGTCGATGACGCTCGGCGATGGCCCGCGCGGACTGCACCGAATGCCGCGCGCGCAGCGGCATGTTCCCCAGGCCCTCGAGCAACGTCCAGGCGTTGAACGCGCTCAGCGCCGGACCGGTGTGGCGCATCAGGGTCTTCACCGGACCGTCGGTGAAGTCGCGCGCGCCCAAGATCCCACCGCCGAGCACGCTGCCCTGGCGGTCGATGCTGCTCGATGTCACATCCGGGCGCGCTGCGTCGTCGTTGAGGTGAATCCATCCGGACCGTGACCCACCAGAGAGAAACCGAGAAGATACCCATGAACACTGCATATGTCGTCGTCAATATCGTCGCTGCCGCTTGGGTCGGCTTCTCGGCGTTCTCGCTGCTGCGCCGGGCCGCGTTCGTCGTGGACCCGTTGGTGGAATACGGCGTGCCGCAACCGTGGTGGACGCCACTGGGATTGGCCAAGGCTGCTGGAGCGCTCGGGCTGATCGTCGGTCTCTTTGTTCCCGCGATCGGAGTCGCCGCGGCCATCGGCCTGATCCTGTACTTCGCGGGCGCGGTGATCACCGTGCTGCGGGCCCGCTCGTACAAGACCGTGGCATTTCCGATGCTGTACCTGATTCCGGTCGCGGTCGCGCTGGGTCTGGGTCTCGCCGCGTAAGGAAGGCGACGGCCCCGCGAACCGGTCCTGGTGGACCCGCGCCGGGCCTGAGGTGTGACGTCCGCACGCAAGCCCGACCGGCTCAACCCGGTCACGCTGGGAGAACGCACCCGCGCTTCCCAAGGAGGAGTCACGCTCCGCCAGCCCCCGATTCGCGGACTACGGATCAGAAGTTCAGGAGCCCAGCCGAACAGCGTAAGGATGACGTGAAAGCCACTTCATCTTTACGCTGTTCTCGCCGTTCCCGAGCGTGGCGTTGGGGTTTTCCCCAACTCGACGGTTCCTCGAGCAGCCATGGAGGAGGTAGCTCGTCTCCCATACCGGGCGAGGTAGTGCCAGAGTTTCTTCCACTGCTGCGGGTCGGTCCGAGGGCGGGCAGCGCCGAGGAGGCGAGGGGTGAGCGGATGGTGGCCGTCGGCAACTGCTTCGCCCAGCTCGATCACCGACAGGCCGCGGTAGCCGGGGTTTGCCCGCAGCTGGTCGAGGTCGAGGGTGTAGCCGTCGTGCCAGCCGATGCGGCACGGCAGGCCGACGGCGATCTCGTGGATGAGGGTGTCGTGGTAGCTGGGGTCGAGGACCAATTCCTCGACATCGCGTTGCAGGGACAGCATGCCGTGCAGGTGCGCTTCGATGTAGTGGTCGAGCGGATCGGCCATGGTGGTCTGCTCTGCCAGGCCGATGAGGTTCATCCGCTCGGCCGTGCCGAAGCTGTGGGGTTCGAACACGCTGTCGGGGAAGCAGAACGTCGTGCGCTCCAGAGTGTGTTCGGCCAGACGCAGGTAGCAGGAGCCGAAGCGTGGTGATCCGCCGTAGCGGTCGCCGCGGTGGTTGAGCGACCCGTATTTCGGGCGGGCCGAGATCGGCGCGGAGTCGTAGTGGCGGCCGAACATCCGGCTTTCCCACAGCCGGCGTGCGCCGCCTGGATGCGCGGTCAGTCCTCCATTGCCCAGCCCGGTCTCGAACTGCGACCGGTACGTACCCTCGCGGGCGAGCGCGCCGAGTACCGTCTCCTGTCCGAACATCACATCGGGATGGAAGTGCACCGTCACCCGTAACGCACGGTCGAGCGGGACGCCGGTGGACAACGCGGCGACATGAGCGAGAGCGGCTTCACCGGCGCTGCCGACCTTCCCGGGCTCGCCGGGCAATGCCTCCTGCCCGCTGGCTGAGATGGCGTCCATGTCGACGTTCTACCGACGAGGCGCGGTGGCGTTGCGGGCGGATTCTCGCGGTCGGCGTCGTGCCGGGCGGTCGGCGAACGCCCTGCCGGTGAGCGTGGTCTCAGTCGGCGGCGAAGCGCGCGGCATTGTCGGCGGCCCACTGGGCGAAGGTCGTCGCGGGTCGGCCGGTGATGTCCTGGACGCTGGTGATCGGCAGGGCTGCAGGAGGCACGTCGGAACTGGTGAGAACGTTGTCGACGTACCAGGTTGCGGTGTCACCCATGGCGGGGGTCAGGGCGGTGATGGTGTCCTCGCGCGAGGACCGTTGGAAGGTGATGTCGCGGCCGAGTGCATCGGCGATGTGCCGGACGAGGTCGGTGCGGGTGAGGATCTCCGGCCCTGCCAGAGGGTAGGCCCGGCCGAGATGGGTGTCGGTCAAGAGGGCGGTGGCGGCGACCGCGGCGATG
Organism: Nocardia abscessus; assembly: GCF_015477775.1. Lineage (GTDB taxonomy): Bacteria > Actinomycetota > Actinomycetes > Mycobacteriales > Mycobacteriaceae > Nocardia > Nocardia abscessus_A. The sequence continues at coordinate 27,569 of NZ_JADLQO010000031.1, forward strand.
TCATCCATGGCGATCGGCGCGCTCGCGGCCTCGGGCCGCGGCTCCATGACGGTGCCGGTCTCGCGGATCTGGTGCGACCAGATCAGGGTGTTCTCCATGAAATCGCCGGGCCACAGATGGGTCCAGGCCAGGCCACTGTCCTCGACCGCCGTGCAGACGCTGCCCCACCAGCTCTCCGGTTCACCGGACAGGTCGACGACATGCCGTACACCGGCCGCGCGGGCCAGCGCGAGCACATCGGTGACGGTGTCGGGTGTGGGCGCCAGGTACATCCGCTCCACCCCCGCGAACGCCGCGGGCAGGCTGTCCGGTCGCCGCAAGTAACCCTCGGCCACCTGCACCGAGGAGGGAAGCGCGGCCTTGCGCGGGTTGTTGGTGAGCGCGCGAATATCGGTGGCTCCCAATGCAAGTAGGTGGTCGACAAGCTTGCGGCCGATGTTCGCGGTGGCCCCGGTTACCAGAATCGTCATCTGCACCCTCCCCGGTGTGGATCGCTGAACCACCCATCCTGCCAGACGGATTTCGAGCAACCCAGCCACCGGCCCGGATGACGCCGGAAGGTCAGCCCAGATATTGCTCGATCATCGAGAGCCATCGTCTGGGATCGTCGATGTGGGTCATATGGCCGGCCTCGTCGAGTATGGCGGCGTCCGCGTTGGCGATGAGTGCGGCTGCCTGTTCGGCCAGCGCTGCGGGAAAGATCATGTCTTGGCGGCCGTGTAGCAGCAGGATCGGTATGCCGGTCTCGGACAGGCGTCTCACCGGGTCCTCGATCCGGGCGCTGGGCAGGCAGCCGGTGTTGCGCGCTCGATCCCATTCCGCCGAGAACCGGATAGCAGCAAGGCGATTCAGGTATTCGGGCAAAGCGCCGGGTCGCCAGATGTTCATAGACGCGGCCGCAAAGGCCGCTTCGCGCACCCGCTGCGGTCCGGACAGTGTCGGGTCGGACCAGACTGCGAGTTCTCGCGCACGTCGTTGGGCCCTCAGCGGCCAGTGGGTGAAGGCATCGGCGGGCACGGGGATCACGCTGCTGGAGGCGAGGATCAATCGACGCACCCGGTGCGGGGCTGCGACAGCGAGGCGTTGGGCCAGCAGGGCGCCGTAGGAGAATCCGAGCACATCCGCGGCGTCGGCCCGGTAGGCGTCGAGGACGGCGAGCAGATCTGCGACTACAGCATCGGGATGGTAGGCCGTGACGGGCAGGCCACGAGCCGAGCGTCCGCATCCGCGCAGGTCAGGTAGCAGCAGGTGGTGTGTCCGGGCGAGCTGGGCGAGGGGCTCGCGCAGATAGCTGTGGTCCCAATCCGGGCCGCCGTGCACCACCAGCAGCACAGGACTGGCGGAGTGTCCGGCGCTGGCGACGAAGAGATCGACCTGCCCGCCCAGGATCTGTTCCTTCCACACGCAATCAGGATCACCCACCACACTTCCCGATCGTCGCCACACCTCCCGACATTTCGTATCGCCTTCACTATTCCCGCAATCCACGCACCGAGCTGATGCCCTCGCACCAAGGGCGCATCCGAGGGGGACGACACCGCCGTACCGCGCATGTTCACGCGGTGCGGTGTTGTCACGGGCGGCTGCGCAGTTGCCACGCGACGATGTGGTGACCATGGCGCTCTGTGCGGTCCGGCGGCTGGCGCCCATTGTCTTGCTGGTGAGGGTGGCGCTCAGAGCTCCCGGTCGACACAGACGCTCGGCCGGGTACCGCTGCGGTCAGAACAGCCTCAGGTTTCCGACATAGACCTTGCCACCGATCGCGACCGGTGTGTACTCGCTCGTGATCTCCCAGACCTCACCGTCGCTGCTCCACACTTCGAGTGAGTTGCCCGAACGGGCCGAGTCGGTACCGACGGCGATCCGCCTGCCGTCGGTACCGAGCTCGGTGCCTTCCGCTACGAGGCCTGGGATCACATACTCCCCGGTATAGGCGTCTACCACACGGCCCGATTCCGAGGTGAGGATCAGGGTGCCGATGCCGCGCAACAGGAGTCGCTCGGGACTGTCGTCTGCGCCGAATGACTTGTTCTGCCACAGGATGGTCCCGCTGCGCGGGCTGATCCCGGCGTAGGTCGTCCTATTACCCTGTGTCTGAATGGCGGTCGGCACCGAAGTCTCCGCCGGCCCCGGCCCGACCCGCGTCGTCGGGCGCTCGCTCGGCCGCCAGCCCTTCGGTAGATCCGCTGTCTTGGTGCCGTTCCGATCGTAGATCCCGGCCGGTGACCGGCCGTCGGCGACAACGAATCCGTCGATGAAGACGTTCCAGTCCTTGTCACCGATCTCTTCGACGGAATCGCGCCGGAACACCTCTTTGCCGTCTTCGAGCCGGATCACGCGGAACTCCCACTTGGACAACGGTTCCGACGGAACGGGTGCGGACTTGACCACGGCCAGCCGGACCGAGCCGAAGACTTCGATCGAGTGGCGCGGTGCCGTCGACCCCGACCGCGGGTTGGCATCGGTCCAGCGGATCGCCGGAAGTTCCCGGCCGTCCTCACCGATAGACCGCAGGGCCGGCAGTTGAGACTGGACCGTCCTGTCCACGAAGACGAAACGCCCACCCGCGGCGGTCAGGCTGTCGATCTGGCCTATGGCGGGAAAGGTGTCGATGATCCGGCTCGCCTCGAGGTCGACGACCACCACGGCATCGGAGGGCGCCGACGAGCTGTCGAGGTGACAGGCTGCTGCCGCATGACTTGCGCTGACGACACAGCGGCTGAGGCTTCGTTGGCTCGTGTCCACCGCGATTGGCTCGGTGCCCTCCCGAAGCCTGCCGGTGGTCGCATCGACTATGGCGAGGTAGTTGATGCGGTTCGCGTCGGCCAGGCGGACTCTGCGGCCGAAGATGACGACTTCGGAATCTCCGCCGAGCGCTGACGCGCCGTCCGACTGGGAGCCGGGAGGGCCGGGAATATCCTGCAACGTCCAGATCGCGGTGTCGGGCCGCTTGTCGAGCGAGGGCAGAATCGGCGTCACGGGTTGACGGGGCAGTCGCGCGGCTTCCTCCGCACCCGCGTCGTGCATGAATGCCCGGACACCCAGCAATCCGACGAGGACCAGCGCCACCGTGACCACCATTGCTCCGATAAGGCGAGGTACAGTGCGGCGCTGTACATTTCGTGGTCCTGCGCGCACAGGACTCGGCGGCATCGGCGGCGCGGGATGATGCGGTCCCCTGCCGATCGGGGCGGAGCGGACGACGGTGGCTGCGTAGCGGTCGGCCGCTGCCGCCGTTACGGCAGAGGATTGTCGGTGCGTCGCGGGCACAGCGAGGGCGTGACCGAGGGCGGTCGCGAAGTCCTTGCTGGTGGGAAAGCGATGCGCCGGGCTCTTTGCCATCGCCCGCTCGATCACCGAATCGACGTGCAACGCGAGATCGGGCCGATGGTCTCGCACACTGGGGACGGGCTGTTGGGCATGAGCCATGATCACCGCGACGGGATTGGCGCCGGGAAACGGCAGCGCACCGGTGAGGAGATGAAAGGCGGTGGCAGCCAGTGCGTACTGGTCGGACCGCGGCTCGACAGGCAGTCCCTGCATCTGTTCCGGGGAGGCGTATGCGATGGTGCCGATGGTCAGGCCGGTTCCGGTGAGGTCGGAGGTCTCCGGTCCCATTCGTGCGATCCCGAAGTCGGTGAGCAGGTAGTGGCCGGTTCTGGCGAGCAGGATGTTGGCGGGTTTCACATCTCGATGGACCAACCCGCGAGCACCCGCGTAGTCGAGCGCATCCGCTACCTCCATGATCGCACGCGCCACGTCGGTGGCGGGCAGCCCGCCCGGCGAGGAGGTGAGCGAAGCCGATAGATCGATGCCGTCGATCAGCTCCAACGCGATCCACAACCGTCCGTCGGATTCCCCACGATCGTGGACGCTGACGATGCCGGGATGCGACAGGGATGCGGCGAGGTCGGCCTCGCGCTCGAAACGACGTCGGTACGACTCGTCGCGGGTGAACTGCGCGGCAAGCACCTTCACCGCGTCGGACCGGGGTAGCCGTGGATGTCGGGCGACGTAGACCTCGCCCATGCCGCCGACACCGAGGAGGCGTTCGATGGTGTACCCGGCGAACACCGACCCCGGCTCCAATGCGGCCAATGTCCGATACCTCCGATACGCGACGGTGGGTCGATCACACCGCATCCCGAACTCATCGGCAACTCTGCGAACGGGTGGTGCTGCCCCCTCGGCGCCGAGGCGGGTCGCCCGAGCGGGGTGAGGTCGATCGCGCTTCACGTTGTTTTTCCGCGTCGCCTCCTACTTCCCCACGCCGGTCCTCCCCGTCGCGAACAACGCCGCCGACTCGCCCACACCAGCCGACAAGTGTGCGGGACATGGCATCGGGACCGCGGTCGCGGACGTCATGCTCGCCGGAACTCTCCACATAACAGGTCTCTCCCCTGCGCTGCCGGTGTACGGATTTCTGCGTGGCGCCCCGCGGTGGAGGCGGGGCACCATGACGCAGTCGAGTACATCGCTCGCATGTTGCTCGACGTCTCCCCGATTTACCTCCCGCTGGTCGCCCCGCCGCTCGCAGGGGGCTCCGGTGGCCGCTTTCGACGCAGAAGTGCCGCTGCCAGATTTAGGATGGCAGCGAGTACCCGCGCCGGTCCATCGAAGTTGGCCAAGTTGTCCACCCAGTTGTTCACCGTTGCTCCAGAATTCGAGATTCAGCGGTCGATGCGCCGCTCGACTGGAGACGCTTCCTGTCCGGCTGTCCGTCTTCCAGGGACCGGACAAAGTAGGCAGATATTGCCTGATCGCGCGTGTTGCTTATCTGTCCGACCGGACATCCGGACAAGTGCGCCAGGACATTTCGGCCGCCCGAACCGCGCAGATCCGCACGAGAGCAGGGGGTTGGAGTGACCACACCGGACAACGGACACACAATGCCGTGTGACCCCGACGCTATCACCACGCCAGCGGCATTCGGTGAGGCGCTCAAGCGCTTGCGCGAAGACGCCGACGTCTCGATGCGCAGGCTCGAAAGCGCGTCGCGGGTACGGACGGCCAGCGCGCGGCGAACCTCATCGCCGACGGTGACGAAGAACCGGATCGAAGCCATGGAGAAGGGCGAGCGGCTCGCGACACTGCGTGTGGAGCAGCTCGATCTGTACTTGGCGATCTGTCGGGTACCGGAGGTGCAGAAGCCATCCTGGAGGGCCGCATTGGTCCGTGTCCTGGAGAGCCAGTCGAACCGGATTACTCGCGCAGAGATAGCGCCGCCGCGGCAGGATCCGCCGGGAATCCTTACCCGATCGTGGTATCTCGATCGACTCGATGACGCCTTGCGGAGAGCTCGCAAACGAACGTGCTGGGGAACCTTCGTACTCTCGGGCGGGCCGGGCTACGGCAAGACAACGTTGGCTACCCACTGGGCGACTCGGAGCGGCTTGCCGACCTGCACGATCTGGCTTCGTGGCCAAGCCACAGGTAGAAAGACCGACCGTGCCACTGCGCAGGACGCGTTGTTCAAGCTTTGCGCTTTCCTGAAAGTGAGCACATCCGCATACGACAGCCTGACCAACGAAGATGCTGCGGACGAGTTCCGCCAACTGGCCGCGGCGCACGGCACTTTGATCGTGTTCGACGATGCAGCCAACGAATCCCACATCGAACGTCTGCTGCCAACGGAACGTGAATGCTACTACGCGATCGTCACGAGCCGCTCACCGCTGACCTTCCTCAGAACAAGCGGGCATCACCAGTTCATTCGATTACACCGCCTCGGCTTGCGAGAATCTATCGAACTGTTGACGCTCAACATCTCACCGGAGCGCCTCCAATCCGAAAGCGCCCTCGCGGCACTCGCCCCGATACTCGTGCGGAATACCTCTGGCGCTGCGAATCATGGCGGCTGATATCGAAGGCGGATACGTCACACCGGCCACTCTTGTCGAATCTCTCGCGAAGCGGGGAGCCGTCCTGGACGCCGTATCACCCGATGAGCCCGGCGACGAACCGTCAGAGGCACTCACGGCAAACTTCCGAACGATACTCTCGGCTTCGTACCAGCTGATGGGCACCGAAACCAGGCGGATCTATCGAATGCTGAGCCAACGACTGGGCAAGCGGATCGATCCCTACTCGGTATGCCTTGTGGCCGAAGCGTCGCTCGATTCGGCCCGGAAGATCGTGAGAAAGTTCGAGAGCGTCGGACTCATCGACCGCACCGACGGTTTCACCTTCGACGTTCACGACCTGCTTCGCGAGTTCGCCTCGGAGCAATGCAGCGACGAGGAAACGCGCACAGCCATCGACCGCTTGACCATTGGCTTCTACGGCGCAGTGAACGTTGCGTTCGATACAGTGAATCCAGGCAATCCTATGGTGGATCATCCATTCATATCAGGATGGAGCGGAAGGGCCGATGCCGAGGAATGGATCGAAACCAGCCACTCACATCGAACGACAGATTGGTTCATCGACCACCTGTCTGTGTTCGTCGACTCGGCGAAGCGGGCATGCGAACTGACGCCACCAGCACCCTTCGGCCCCAGACTCGCGGCATCCCTGTTCTACTTCCTGGAGATCACCAATCACTGGCACGACTTGGAGCAGGTCACGAACGTGGCGTTGGCGAACTCGGAGGAGAAGAGCGATCCGACCACCTTCGGCTACCTCCTCCGGAACAGTGCTCGTCTCATCATGATGCGGACCCGCGATTCGCTCGATCGGATACGGTCGGAGTCGCTACCACCGGTGGAGGTAGCGAGGCTGCAGAGCTCATGCCGATCCGCGATAATGATGTATGAACGCAGCATCACTCTTCTGGGCTCGAACACACGTTTCCCCGATGCCGGCAAGGTCACTGTCCGGGAAATAGCGGATACTCGTCTTCAATTGGCACGGATCGACCCCACTGCGTCCAACCTCGAAGCAGCCGAGGACGCATATAGATCCGCCGCACAGCAATTCGAGGGAGCTGAGAATCCCACAGCCAGCCTCAGCCTGTCCTACGGCGAAGTACTCAGAATGATGAACCGATTCGACGATGCCCTCCAACGGTTCGAGATCGCGTTGAACTACGCGCTCGCACCAGTCGCAGGCCGCCCTCTGCGCCACGGCCCTTTGGCCGGGCACGGACTGGCAAAGCAAGCATTCCTGTTCACACAGACCGGGAACCAGCAGGCTGCCGTCGACGCATTCGATCGATCGATCGGGATATTCCACTCGTATGGGAACTGGCTCGACGAAGCTCGGACACTGGCACGGAAGGGGCACCTGCTGGCCGAAGTGATCGGCACAGATGAAGCCAGATCAGCACTGGAACGGTCGGAGAAGCTTCTGCGAGACAATGGCCGCTCCGAAGCAGACGTCGCGTCGCGGTGGCTCAGTGAACTCGGCGCCGCAAGCGATTGACGAGTGCTGACCAGGCAGCGGCCTGCGGCACACGGCACTGGCTTCGTCGCGATTCCGTCGAGGGAGCGCTGCGCTGGAGGCCGGATGGAACGGCGCGGCGTACTCGATGGCCAAGGCGGCCGATAGCTTCGGAGGCCGGGTCCTATGCGGGACTTCCGTAGTCGGCGGACCGCCAGATGCCGCGTAGTGGGCGCATGCCGTCTTCGACGTAGTCGGCGAGGGGGCGGTTGCCGCCGTCGAGGTACCACTGTTCGAGGGCGGCGAAGTAGCCGAAGACCAGGGCGTTGGTGGCCACGCGAGCCTGTGTTTCGGTCAGCTGTCCGGTCGACGCGATCAGTGGTGCGAGCCGCTGGCTGGTGCGATCGGCCGAGGCGCAGGCGGCCATGCGCACCGATGGCTCGGTGAAGTGGTAACGGACCCGGCGCCACGGGCCTCTGTCGACCGGAGCGCTTTCGTCTGCGTCCTGGGAGTCGGAGGTCTGCGCCGGTGTGGATTCTTCGGCGCGGACGGAGCGAATCAGGCTGCCGATGGGGTCGCGGGGGTCCACGATGTCTTCGATCTCTTCCGCGCTCAGTGTGTCGAACTCGTCGGCGACGATGATCCCTTCTTTCGTGCCGAACAGACGGTAGACCGTCGACGGTGAGACCTCGGCCTCGGCCGCGATCTCCTCGATCGTGACGGCGCCGAACCCCTTCTCATCGAACAGGTCCAGTGCGCGTTCCTGGATGGTGTGCATGGCCTTGAGCCGCCAGCGCTCGCGAAGTCCGGTCATACGGACACCTTATCAGGAAGTCACTTTCTGAAGATTGTTGCTGTCGTTTAGACATTGACTGTCTGAAATCCGTCTCCTAAAGTCACTCTCTACAGACAGTGACTCTCTCAACGGGGTGCGTGGCTCGACTGGACTCATGGGCTCGGCGGCGCTTCGGCATCTCCGATCTGTCGCCAGCCCCGACCGAACTCATCTGGAAGGACTCGCGCTATGCATCGACCGAGCCACCACGACCGCCCTGGCAGACCACGTCGAGCCGAGCTGTCCGAGGCGGGAGCGCGATGACCACGACCGACCTTGCCGAGGCGAGGGAGCAATCCGCCCCGCCACACACCGTCCGCGGCGAGGAACAGAGCTTCGCAGCGCTTCTACGCCCCCACGCCTGGGGTTTCTCCACGGTGGTCGTCCTGCAGGTCATCGGTGCTGTCGCAGGTTTGGCGCCGCTGTTGGCGGTGGTCGAGTTGGGGCGCGCGTTGCTGTCGCCCGGCCCGATCGATCACGGTCGTGTCTGGCTCGTGGTGACCGCGGGTGTCCTCGGGCTGTTCGTCCGGCTACTGTTCACGGCCGCTTCGTCCGGGCTCGGGCACATGCTCGACGGCCGGGTGCAGCTGTCGTTCCGTCGGCAGTTGGCCGCGCATCTGGGGCGTGTGCCGATCGGCTGGTTCTCGCAGCGCCGGACGGGTGAGCTGGCCAAGGTGGTGGGCGAGGATGTGAGTGCACTGCATCCGTTCATCGCCCACGCTCCCGGCGAACTGGTGTCAGCGTTCGTGGTGCCGCTGGTGTCGCTGGTCTACTTGTTCACCGTCGACTGGCGGCTCACGCTGATCACGCTGGTTCCGGTGTTGCTGGCGGTGGCGTTGGTCCCGTTGATGATGGCCCCGACTCGGCAGCGCGAGCAGAGCGAGTTCGATGCGGCGATGGGCCGGATCGCCGATTCGGTCGTGGAGTTCGTGCAGGGCATCGCGGTGGTCAAGGCGTTCGGCGGAGGCGACCGTGCGCACCGCCGGTTCCGGACGGCGGTGGACGATTTCGCCGACACGTTCCTGCGCTGGGCGCGGGGCCTTTCCCCGATCGCCGCCGGGATGCAGCTGGCGCTGTCGCCGCCGTTCGTGCTGCTGGTCGTGCTGCTCGGCGGCACGGTCCTGCTGACCAGTGGCACGATGGCCGCCGCCGACCTGCTGCCGTTCCTGCTGCTCGGGCTGGGGCTGACCGCTCCGGTCGCGGCGCTCGGTCACGGTTTCGACGACATGCAGGCCGCCGGGCGCGCGGTCGGCAGGATCCGGGACGTGCTCGACGTCGAGCCGTTGCCAGAACCCGCCCACCCGGCCACGCCGCGAGGACACCGGGTGGAGCTGCGCGATGTCCGGTTCGCCTACGACGCCGACCGCGAGGTGTTGCGCGGGATCGATCTGGTGCTCGAACCGGGCACGGTCACCGCGCTCGTCGGACCGTCCGGTAGCGGCAAATCCACACTCGTCCAACTACTTCCCCGGTTCTTCGACCCGACGCACGGCACGATCACCCTCGGCGGAATCGACCTGCGCGAGATCGGCAGCCGCCAGCTCTACCGAGCGGTCGCCTTCGTCTTCCAGGACGTGCGTCTGCTGCGTGCTTCGGTGGCCGACAACATCGCGCTGGCCGTCCCGCACGCCGACCGCGAGCAGGTGGTGCACGCCGCCGAGCTGGCGGGCATTCACAACCGGATCCTGGAACTGCCGCACGGCTACGACACGATGCTCGGCGACGAGGCCGGACTGTCGGGCGGTGAGGCACAGCGCCTCGCGCTCGCCCGCGCGCTGCTGGCCGACACCCCCGTTCTGGTGCTGGACGAGGCGACCGCGTTCGCCGACCCGCAGACCGAACAGGCGGTGCGCCACGCGCTGGCGAGCCTGCAGGGCGACCGGACGATCCTGGTCATCGCCCACCGGCTGGAGACCATCGCTGATGCCGACACCGTCGTCATGGTGGAGGACGGGGTGATCGTGGAGCGCGGCGCACCCGCGCAGTTGCTGGCCGGCCAGGGCAAGTTCGCCGCGTTCTGGCGGTCCCATCGAGGAGACGAGTTGTCATGATCCGAATGCTGTTGCGCGTACTGGGCGATCAGTACGCCGGTCCGGTGCGTCGCACCGTGGCCCTGATGACCGCCACCGCGGTATTGGAGGGTCTGTCCTACTCCCTGCTGGTCCCGGTGCTCCGGGAACTGTTCGGGAGCAATCCCGGGGACGCCTGGCCGTGGCTGATCGCGTTCGGGACCGCGGTCGCGGTTTACGCGATACTGCGCTACATCAGCGACCTGGCCGGTTTCCGCGCCGGAACCACGCTGCTGCGCGGCACCTATCACCGGCTCGGCGACCACCTGGCCCGGCTACCGATCGGCTGGTACGGCCCCGGCCGCGTCGGCGAGGTGTCGGTGCTCGCCAGCCGGGGCGTCCTGGAAGCGATGAGCGTGATCGCGCACCTGCTCGCCCCATTCGTCGCCGCCGCGGTGACCCCGCTGACGATTGTCGTTGTGCTGCTGGCCTTCAACTGGAAGCTGGGGCTGGCCGCCCTGGTCGCGGTCCCGCTCGTGGCGGCGATCCAGGCCTGGACGGGACGCGCGATGGCCACCGCCGACGCCGAACGCCACGAACGCGACCAGGACGCCAGCGGCCGGGTCATCGAATACCTGCAGGCCCAGCCGGTGCTGCGGGCCGGCGGCCGCACCACCGAACGTTTCGACCTGCTGGACGACTCGTTACGCGGAATCCAGCGCGCCTCGCGCCGATCGGCGCTATCGGCGCTGCCCGGCATCGTCGGCTTGACGCTCGCCGTGCAGGCGATGTTCACGGTGCTGCTGGCCCTGGGCGCCTACCTCGCGCTGGATGGGAACGTCGGCGCGGCCGAGGTCCTGGCGATCTTGGTGCTGGCGGCCCGCTGCGCCGAACCCCTTCTGTCGCTGGCCGACATCGGTGGCCGACTCCGCAGCGCGCGCGCCCAACTGACCCGATTGGACGCGCTGCTGCGCACGGCGCCTCTGCCGGAGCCGGGTGACCCGATCCAGCCGCACCACCACGACCTGGAGTTCGACGCAGTCACCTTCCTGCACGGTGACCGCACGGTGGTCGACAATCTGACGCTGACGGTGCCGCAAGGCCGGCGGTTGGCGATCGTCGGCCCCTCCGGAGCAGGAAAGAGCACCCTGCTCCAACTACTTGCGCGGTTCCATGACGTGAGCAAGGGCGCGGTTCGCGTGGGCGGCGTCGACGTACGCGACATCGGTACGAGCACACTGATGGCGCGGATCGCCATCGTCTTCCAGGACGTCTACCTCTTCGACGGCACGATCGAGGACAACATCCGCCTCGGCCGCCCCGAAGCCACCGACGCCGAAGTGCGCGCCGCGGCGACAGCGGCACGCCTGGACGAGGTGATCGAACGACTCCCCGGCGGCTGGACCGCCGACGTCGGCGAAGGCGGCGCACTGCTGTCGGGCGGCGAACGTCAACGCGTCTCCATCGCCCGCGCCCTGCTGAAGAACGCTCCCATCGTCCTACTCGACGAGGTCACCTCCGCCCTGGACCCGGTCAACGAAGCCGCTGTCCACCAGGGCATCGAACGCCTGATGGCGGGCCGCACGGTGGTGATGGTGGCCCACCGCATGCACACCGTCCAGACCGCCGACCGCGTCGTCTTCCTCGACAACGGCCGAATCGTGGAAGAAGGCACCCACCATGACCTGTTGGGTAGAGGCGGCCGCTACGCCGACTTCTGGAACATTTCCACGGCTCGCCCTCGTGCCGTCAGCAGCGGGCAGGCTGATCGAGCCTGACCACGCCCGCTGCACGACTGCGGCCTGGATTCATGTCATTTCAGCTGCTGTTCCCCCGACTCGAAAGTGCACTGTGTTCACTACCCCACTCCTGTTGATCATCCCTACTTTGAGTTTCCGTATGCTCGGCGCCTTCGGCGTCCGCCGGTTCGCCACCTGGCGAGTGGCTTTCGCGCACGGACTGGCCGTGATGCTCCTCTCCACGGGTATCGCCCACTTCATCCCCGACACCGTCGACGCCATGCCGAGCCACGCCGATCTGGCAGCCATGGTTCCCTCGTTCGTTCCATTTCCGGACGTCATGGTCTATCTGACCGGTGTGCTGGAGCTGCTCGGCGCTGCCGGTTTGGTCTGGAGCCGTACCCGGCGTCACGCCGGACTCGGCCTCGCCGTGCTGTTCGTCCTGATGCTTCCGGCGAATGTTCACGCGGCGGTCTCGGATATTCCGTTGAACGGCGATCCGGCCACCCCTCTGTGGTTCCGGATTCCCGAGCAGATCGTGTTCATCGCGATTGCCCTGTGGGCGTCAGGCGTGCCTGTCGCGAACCTGCGCGTGCCGACCGGCCGTCGTCGTGACGCTGCCGTCGAGGTGTAGTGACCGGAGATGCGGTGCAGCAGGTTCCGGCGTCAGCGGATGCGTTCGTCCGGCCGCGGTTGGATCAACGGCTGGATCCTTCGCGGCCGCACACAGCCGGTGTGCTGAACGCTGCGGCCATGACGTCCGCTGCATCATCATGCTGTGCACCGGATGTTTCGCTGCGCAGCGAATCGCGGCAGTCGCCGCATTCGGCGCTAGCCGATCGGCAGCACGCTCAGGATCGGGTCGTAGGCCCAGTTCAACATGCGCTCGGCGTCGTCCCTGGCGGCGACATCGCTGTGGGGTGAGCTGTGCAGGACCACACCGATCAGCGGAATTCCTGCCCGGACCGTCTCGAACAGCAGGCAGGTTCCCGCAGCGTCGGTGTAGCCGGTTTTGATGCCGACAGTGCCGGGATAGTCGTGCAGCAGCATGTTCGTGGTCTGCCAGAGGTGAGCGCGGTTGCCCGGGCCGGCGGGCAGGTGATAGCTCTTCGACCTGGCGATGTCGCGGAACACTGGCAGGCTCATCGCGCGCAGGCCGAGGGCCACCAGGTCCGCCGGTGTGGAGTAGGTGGAGTGGTCGGTGGGGGCGGGAAGCCCGCTGGGGTCGGTGAAATGTGTTCCCGTCAGGCCCATTCGATGGGCGGTATCGTTCATTTTGATGATGAAGCCGTCCTGTCCGGGCCCGTAGGCCTCGGCGAGGGTGTAGGCAGCATCGCAGCCGGACGGCAGCATCATCGCGTACAGGAGTTGTCGCGCGGTGAGCACCTCGCCGGGGACCAGGCCTGCGTTGCTTCCGTCGTACTTGGTGCAGTAGGCGATGCTTTCCTGTGGCACGGTAATGGTTCGGTCGAGGTCGCCGGAGGTGATCACGACCAGGGCCGTCATCACCTTCGTGATGCTGGCTATCGGGACCGAGGTGTTCGGCTGTCGCGACCACAGCACCGTACCGGTGATTCCGTCTGCCAGCGCTGCGCCCGACGCCTGCACCGCGCTCGGCTCCGGGATCGGCCAGGGCAACTGAATATGGACGTCGCTCGCGGCGGGGGCGACCGCCACTCCATGACCGGCTACCACGACCAGCGTCCCGACAACAGCCGACTGCAACAATCTGGCAAATGTTCGCATGGCCACATTCTGCTGTGCGAAACCCGCAATCAGCGGGATTTAACCGAGCGAATTACGTGCCACTCCGGCATCAGCATACGATTGGCTAATCGAACTTGCTCTGACCCCGGCGCTCGCCTGCGACCGCTCGTTCAGCGGTACAGTCGCGCCGCTTCACAGACAAAATCGGCGGATCCGCGCTGCGGCGAGCGCCGGGGTGAGGCGACTCGCGCGGGCGGGTCGCCATGGTCTCCGCGGTCAGATCGGGCCGGCGCCCGTCGTAGCGCCTTGCTGTTGCGCGGACCGCTTCCCGTCCGTTCACTACTCCCGGCCGCGCCACGGCACTCCTGCATGTGACCGGGCGATACTCGTCCGACGTCGCGGGGGGTGTCCCTATCGTGTTCGTCAAGCTGCTGAGGTTGCGGGTGTCCGGTAGGGCTGTTTGTTGCGGAGCATGGCGAACAGGACGTCGCAGCGTCGTCGCGCCAGGCAGATGAGGGCGGCGTT
>NZ_JADLQO010000032.1 GCF_015477775.1 Nocardia abscessus
GCCAACGGTGTCCATTTTGGGTCCAATGCCTCGAAACCATGCGCGTTGAAATCATGGATCACCTGCCGCACATACGATTCCGACACCTGCATCAGCTTCGCGATCAACCCGAACTGATTGATGCTGCGCCGACGCCATCACCACCACCACCGCCCGCCGCATCCGGATCGGCTGCTTACTACGTCGCGCGATCTGAGCCAGCTTGCGGCCCTCTTCCGGGGTCACTGCTCTGACGAACACATCCGGCTTGCGAGCCACCGGCATCACCTCCACCGGCAGCATCACCGGTCACCCACCGATGATCAACCCGCCACCCCGGGCCGCGGGTTACAGCATCAACCTTCCCGGACGCGGCACTAGTCCGAGCCGATTCATCTGTCGAAAGGCAATGCTGTAGCACCCGATTCAGCTGGACCACCAGCTCCAGTGGATCGACCCTCCCCCGCCTACGTTCAAGGGCGCGATGAAGCACTGAGGTGTCGTTCTTCGCCCGATAGCGTCGACCACGTCTGACCTGAACCGGATTCGTCACCGCCAAGGGCGGTCGAGCCGTCACGATGGACTACTTGGCGAACGTAGACCGCGTGGCCCCACTGGTGGAGCGCGCACATAAGTTTCTTCGCTCGGCGCAGACCACGCTCGAGACTATTCCGAAATACCTCGGATCGGCGAGGCAAGAACAGCGGACCGCCGAGGATCGTCCGGTAGTCAAGCTGGTCCGGTCGAGCCGCCACCCGCAGATCCGCTCAAGATCCCCCCGGCTCGTCCTCCCGAGTGCATCCGGACAGGGTCCGGGTCGGCGACGATCCCGATGCCCCCAGCCGCTTGGGTCGACGAACTCACCCAAGTCGGCTACCTGGCCTTCGGCATCCGATGCGCCGACGTCCCCTTCGGCTGCGTCCACCGCGACTCCGCAGACCGAACCACCTGGGTACCCTACGAGTGATTTCCGATGAGCAGGTCGGGTAGTAATGTCTTACTCGGCCCGCTCAATACAGCACGGACCCGACATCGAATCTCGGAAACCGTCCGCCGAAGTCCGGGTCGTCGGCTCGAACCAGAATGTCATCCGGCCGTCCTGATGGCTTCGAAAGGTACCACGGCTTCGGAGGCTGAGACCATGAGTGATCCCGTAACCTTGACAGTCGCCGCCGCTCTCGCCATCGGCGCCGCGGCTGATAGGGCGGACACGGGCAACGTGGCGTTGGCCGATGCGTACCTGGCGCTGAAAAGGCTGGTGACAAGGCGCTATCGGGGTGTGGACCTGGAGATCGTCGAGCATCGACCAGAGTCGGAATCCAGACGAGCGGTGCTTGCGGAGGAGCTCGCAGATCACGGTGCGGGCGACGACCACGAATTGCGCAGCGCGGCATTACTTCTGATCGAAACTGCACGACAGAGCTCCGATAAACTAGGGGCCGCCGTCGGGGTGGATTTGGAGCAAGTCGTCGCCGCTGGTCTGCCGATCGCCGACATCGAACCCACCAGCACCGGGGTGCGGTTTTCGGACGGCCGGTTCAGCGGCGACATCCAGATCCACAATATTCGCGCCGGGACGTCCGAGTAGTGCCGTGGTCGCACTCTATCTCGTATCGGCCGCCGGGGACGACTCTCTCGCGCAGTCGGTCGTCGAAAAGGTAACGGCGCTTGGGCATTCAGTGGAGTTTCGGGATTCGGTCGAGGTCGGGCAGTCCATACTCGCCCACGCGCACCAGGCGCTGACGCGCGGTATGCCTGTAATCTTGTGCGCCACCCGCGCGGCAGCGGGATCGGAATGGGTGTACCGACTCGTAAACGCCGCCAACGGCGGTGGTGAGGCGCGACTGTTCGCGCTCAAGATGGAAGCCGATGTCTATCTCGGCGCTCTGACCTTCGATGAGCGGCCCGCCGATTGGTACAAGGATCCCGACCGCGCCGTCGTCGACCTGATGTCGGCTATCGAGCGACGGTTTCCGGAGCGGCAACAGAACGGCTCGGACCCCGACGAACCGACCGCGGACTATATGGATGTCGCTGTACGCGGTCTCGATGTCGACCACCGAACATTGAACGCCTATCTTGACAACCTTCGTGACGAGTTGCGCCACATACGTGACTACAGCACCCTCTCAGAGCTGCTAGGTCGTCTACTGCTCGTGACGGACCGAGGGACCTTGACCCGCAGCACGGCATTGCTTTTCGGCGTCAATCCGCAGATCCACGTTCCGGGCGCCATCATTCAATGCGCGCACTATGACGGCACCGAGAAGTCGTCGCGCACGGTGAACGAGCGTGTGCTCGGCGCGGCGATGGGGCAGATCGACGCCGCGTTCGAATTCGTTCGATCGCGGATCACTCGACGTGAGGTCGTCGGTTCGGAATCCGTCCGTGCCGCGACCGAGTACGAGTATCCGATGCACTGCCTTCGGGAGATGCTGGTCAACGCCGTGGTGCACCGCGACTATTCGAGGACCGCGAGTCACATACACCTGCGCTTGTTCTCGGACCGTATCGAGATATCGAGTCCCGGTCGTTGGGTCGGTGTCGAACTCGGCGACCGGGACACCGAGCTGTCCGCGTTGGCGGGCGAGTCGGAGCCCCGCAACCGCGCCTTGGCGCACGCGCTGTCGTGCATCAGCTATTTCGAGGGTGACGGCGGAGGGATACCGGCCGCCGTGGACGACTCCCGATCGCTCGGAGCGCCCCTACCGGTGGTGCGACAGGAGAATAGCCACGTCAAGGTCACTATCTGGCCGCGTCCGCGTGATGTACGCGCGGTGGTCTCGACCGTTAACGGAGTCCTGGCTGGAGGGGCGAATGTCCAGGTGGTAGGGCCGACTGGTTTCGACGTATTACGTGATGGATTCGTTGTCGGTCGGATTCCATCGCAGCCGGTGAATTTCGTAGCGCGTGAGATGAAGCAGACGATAGATGAGTGGTTGGATCGCGGCGTCGATGCTCCAATCGTGGTCATCTCGGGAATGCGCGGTGCGGGGAAGACCCAACTGGTGGCCGATGTGGTGCGTGAGCGGGTTGCGACCGGTGATGGCTGGATCGGTTGGGTCAACGCCGAAACAACCGATGCGGTCAATGCCGGACTCGCCGAGATCGCCGACCGACTCGGAATCGCCGACCCTGCAGGGGATTCAGTGTCATCAGCCAATCGTCTGCGAGACTACCTGACCACGCGACCGGAACGTGGCTTACTCGTCTTCGACAACGCCTCCGATCCGGACTACATTGAGTCGATGCTGCCTGCCGGTGGCGGCACTCAGGTGGTCATTACCACGACAATCCGCGATTTCGGGCAGTTCGGCGCCACCGTGGACTTGAATGTCTTCGATCGTGAGCAATCCCTGAAGTACCTTCAAGCGGCGATCGGATTTCGCGATCAGGAGGGCGCCGACCGAATCGCCCACGCCCTGGGCGATCTACCCTTGGCACTGTCGGCGGCTGCGGCCACGATAACCGGCCGCCATCTCGACTACGACCGGTACCTGCGGCTACTCCAAGCGCGTTCGTTGCCGATGGTCCTGTCGCGCCGCCGAGGTCACTCGTATCCGCATTCGGTCGAGCATGCGATTCTGTTGTCTGTCGAGACGGTCGAACGCCCCACGGGCGATCCTCGTCTGGACAGAATCATCTCGCCGTTGATGAATGTGATCGCGATGTTGACTCCCTCGGGCGTGCACCGCCGGTTCCTCCCCGATTTCGACGGTCGCGTCGACGAGGCACTGCAGCGGTGTGTGGAACAGTCGCTGTTGGTTTGGTCGGCGACCGGAGACCGGGTGGTGATGCACCGTCTGGTCGCCAGGGTTCTACGCGAACGGGCTCGAGATAACGGCACGACAGTCGAACTGGTGGCCTCAGCGTTGTCGGTGGTCCGTTCACGGCTGTTCGAGTACTCACAGGCGTGGCAGCGGCGCGAGGAGGGCAACGAACTGATCGAGCATATAGACGCCATCCGTGCTACCGGTATGGTCGACAACCTCGAGGTCGATCAGCAGACGCGTCTACTCGATTTGAGACGTTGGGCAGTCGGATATCTCATCGCTATCGCCGATACCGGTCGGTCCATAAACTTGGCCGTCGACATTCTCAACCAGTCCCAGAGAATTCTCGGACACCATCACCGGTACACGCTCGACACCTGCACCGACCTCGCGCGCGCTTATCAATCGGTGGGACAACTCGATCGGGCAGTCCCCCTGTTCGATGCCGTGCTGCGAGACAGCGAACAAGTGCTCGGTGAGCACGATCCCGATACTCTGTCCTCGCGGAACAACCTTGCGGTGGCCTACGAGTCGGCGGGACGCTTCGATGAGGCGGTTGCGTTGTTCGAGCGGGTGGTCGTCGATCGTGAGCGGATTCTCGGCGAGCACCATCCCGATACTCTGTCCTCACGGAACAACCTCGCGGTGGCCTACAAATCGGCGGGACGCTTCGATGAGGCGGTTGCGTTGTTCGAGCGGGTGGTCGTCGATCGTGAGCGGATTCTCGGCGAGCACCATCCCGATACTCTGTCCTCACGGAACAACCTCGCCGCGGCGTACGAATCGGCTGGCCGGTACGACGAGGCGATCGCACTGCATGCGGATATTCTCATCGATCGCGTGCGGGTGCTGGGTTCCGATCACCCCGATGTGCTCATGACGCGCAACAACCTCGCCTATACCTATCAATCGAGCGGGCGATTGGAGGACGCCATCCTGATGCTCGAATCCGCTACCGCGGACCTCGATCGCGTACTCGGCTCCGATCATCCGAACACACTGACTGCACGCAACAATCTCGCCGACGTCTATCGAGCGGCGGGCATGGCAGAGAAGGCGATCGGACTGTTCGAATCGACCCTCACCGACGCGCAGAGAACTCTGGGGGCGGACCATCCGCTGACGATCGCCGTCCGACGCAATCTCGCGGAGATTCGGGCAACCACCGATTCGACCGCAGGCTGACGCCCGGTACGAGCGGCTATCGCAGTGCTTTGATCAGGTCCCGCATGCCCTGTTGCCAGTCCAGCAGCAGATCCGCGCATTTGAAGTCATTGATGATCGCCGGCAATTCGCTCCCGGTGAGCCGCACAGGCAATATCCGCACATCATATCCCTGCAATTGGCGTGCGAGCGTCGACATCCACTCCCTGGCCGTCCACGGTGCCTCTTCGGGACCGACTCCCGATGAGGACAGGCACAATATGAGATTGCCTTCCCCCGCCAAACCCTCATTGATCTTCTCGATGATGGAATCGCCGATTGCGATCTGATCGTCATCGAGCCACACATCATGTCCGTGTGCTTTCAGCTCGTCCGCGAGCCGAATCGCCTCGGACAGATCGACTGTGCGATGACTGATGAATACGTGTGCCAAGGTGAACTTCCATCGAGTGCGGGAGAAGTCGCGGTCGCAGGCCATTGTCACACGGCCGGTAGGCATCGGGCGAATGGATCGAACTGCGGCCCGCCGGCGCTCGATATCGACCCGCCGGCACAGCTGCGGGCCGGTGTGCCACACGACTGATCCACCAGTGCCAGCTTGCTCTCCGCGCGCCTCCTACTGGGCGGGCGACTTCCGTGAGCGGATCACCAGTCTCCTGACAGTTCCGCGAGCAGGTCAGCGGCGTCGCGGCTGCCCGCGGCGGCCAGCCGCTGCAGTTCGGCCATGTCGCGGTTACAGTAGTTCGCCGCCGTCACGGTCGAGTCCCGCTTTTACAGACGGTGCCGAGATACGACCGGTGACCGATGTCGCGTGGGAAGACGCGTGGCGAGCAAAGACGAGCTCCTCGCACCTCTGGTCAGTGAGATCACCGAGCACCCGGCACACGTTTTGCACATGGTCAACGAGTGCAGCGATCTCGATTCTGCGCAAAAGCTGCGTGAGATGGCGGCGACGTACTCGGTGAATTGCCGATCGGGCTAGGAATTGAGCCACGGGGATGTGCCCGACACCGTGGCCGGGCGCCGCGATTTCTGGCGACGCCGTACCGCTGTGAGTGCGGACACAGGCGGTTGGTCCGCGCTGTGTGCGCGTAGTTCGATGAAGTAGCGGCCGTCGGGAATCCGGTGACTGTCACTGCATCCACTTGGAAGGAGATCTGCAGTTCCCGCCGGAGATCCGGCGGGTCGTCTACACGACCGACATGATCGAATCGCTCAACGCCCGCTTCCGGCAAGCAGTGCGTCGCCGCGGGCACTTCCCACGGAATCGGATTGGCCGGGCACGGTCGAGCTCGCTCGTGAGCTTCTCTGCACGGAACGCGACATCGCGCGACGGGCTATTGCCTCGTTTGCGACCCTGGCTGTTGGGACTGCTGGATTCCATAGCCGGGTGTGCCGGGCTGAGGGTACGGGTAGGGCTGGCTGCCCGGTAGGGCTCCGTACGGTATGAATCTCGCGGGTGGTGGCGAGTTGGTCACGCCAGCGAGTGCCCCGGCCGCGAGTACCGTGCTGGCGACGCACAGCAGCCCGCCCACCAGCGCGCCTCGATCGGCGCTCACAGAATCGCTTTCGATGTAATTGCTGGCTACGCCGCCGAAGAACACCGTGCTTATCAGAGATATCGCGAAGACAACTCCCCGAAACGCGTTCATAAATCTCCTCACCGTCTCCAACGATCCGAAAACCGACCGACGCCGTGGCGCAGGTTCTAAATCCGCAGAGTGAAAAGCATTTTCGTGACCAACCGAGGCTGGCGTCCTGATGCCGCACCGCCCGCGCGTGGAGCACCGGGTGACGGTCGGCGTCCCGCTTGCTCGCCGGAAGTGTCCGCCACCCGTTCGCGGCGCGGTTCAACCGAGGCCCGAACTCGACGTCAGGCGCTTCGGCGGGTTCTACCGGAAACCTTGAAGGGCCGACCAAGTCCAGGGTGGCCACTCGATCAAGGGCAAGATCGATATCCACCACCTCCTCTGAACGCGCGACTTCAGTTGCAGGATGACCGCACCCAAACCGCAGATGATTGCGAAGGTGACGATCGCGCAGACGACCAGGGCGATCACCGGTGTCGGGAGGTTCATGCCACCTTCTCCTGTGCCGGTGAGGTGGCTGTGAGAATTGCTGTTTTTCTCATGGCCGCGCACCGTAGAGAGCAGGGGTGCAACCGCCGACCCGGCGAGGAGAGTGGGCAGTTCGGGAATGGACACCGCGACATGGCGGGCCTCCTCACGTGAGTGGGGAGCCCGGCCCGAGGCCAGCGGCACTTTCGCCTACGCGAGTTGCCGCCGCGTGAGGCCGGGCGGCGGAGGCGCGCCCGGCGATTCGATCGCCAGGTGGTGAGCTTCCTTCAAGGGAAGGGCGGTGCAGCGTGGACCTGCGTTTATCCCGGGTCCGGTTGGGAGTAATCCATGCCGCGAATAGTATGAATTTCGGTGGTCGAACTCAAACATCTATCGACCAGGCAAAACGCTCCAGTGACCGACATCGGCGTGCACGCGACCCGGTCTGGTGTCGGGGGGCCGGTGCGATGATCCGGGGATTGAACTGCGCACTGCGCGAAGCGATTCCAGGGGGTGTGCTGGATGACATCGATCTGCCGCGTCACTACCAAGAGTGGGTGGCCGCGGACTACCGCATCGTGGTGACCGGGTGCCTGGCCGGGCCCACCCTACGCATACTCAAAGGTTGGGCGTATCAGGGGAATAGGTAGCGATGCTTGCGACGGAGTTCAGCACGGAGAGTCTGTCGAGCGAGGACCAGCTGGAGTGCTGGCTGGACCTGATGGATCGGGAGCTTGTTCCCACTCGGATGCGCTGCACCACCGACGACGGCTTTCCTGCCTCGGCACGGACGTTGACCTGGGAAGGCATGCAGGTCTCCGCGATGACGTATCCGTCGGTGCACGTATGGCGGACGCCGAAGCTGATCCGGCAGTCCGATCCGGAGGCATGCCAGGTCAACCTGGTGCTCGACGGTGCGGCCGCGATCCTTCAGGCGGGAAGGGAGGCGATCATCGGTACCGGTGAGTTCGCGCTGTTCGACACCTCCCACCCATTCGAGGGTTGGCGTTCCTGTGATATCGGCGATCGGACGATCACCCTGCAGATCTCCCGGGCGCTGCTGCCGCTGCCCGCTAGCGGGATCAACCGGCTCACTGCCACCACCTTCGGCGCACGCCACGGCATGGGCGCCGTCTTCGCCCGTTGGTTGACCGATCTGGTCACCCGGGCGGAGGAGTTCACTCCTGCCGACGTGTCCACACTCACCTCCGTCACCGTGGACCTGCTGTCGGCGGTGCTCGCCGCGCCCATGGATACGGAGGGGATGCCAGCTCCCGAGTCGCGTCGGCGTGCGCTGCGATTGCAGATAAACGGCTTCATCGAGCAGAGACTCGGTGACCCCGCTTTGACACCGGCGACGATCGCGGCGGCCCACCACATCTCCTTGCGCACGCTGCAACAGCTGTTCGCCGCGGACGAGACCACCCCGGCGGCCTGGATTCGCCGACACCGTTTGGGACGGTGCCGCCGCGATCTGGCCGATCCGCACCTGCGCGGCCGACCCATTCACTCGATCGCCGCCCGGTGGGGGTTCACCGACCCGGCCCACTTCAGCCGCGTCTTCCGCCGGGCCTTCGGCGCGTCGCCCAGCGACTACCGCCATCACGCCCTGCTGCGCGAATAGACAAGTCCGCTGCGCGAATAGACAAGGACCGATACTTCCGTCCCCGGCATACTGAACTCGATGCCAATCGTTTCCGATCCCGTTCAGACGTGATCGGAACCGGGGGTTCGCAACGGCGCGAACCCATTCCGGTATGCCGGGGAGCCTGAGATGGTCGGTCTGGACGCCTAGGGGCGCGATGATGCGGCCGGCGCCGATCCGGCCGCGTGGCCAGTGCCGGTCAGGTGTCGCGGCCCCCGCCACGTCGCCGGGTCAACTCGGAGGACGGCGTTCGATGAGCCAGAACCGTACATGAGCGGGCGGCCGGTTCAGGAGGTGAGCGGTGATTGTGCACTGCCGCCGTGCAACTGATCGACCGGCGCATCACCGGCGCGGTCGAACAGATTTCTCGCTTGGCGGCAGGGAGGAGCCGAGGAATGACATTCGATATGACGCTCGAGGTCGAGATTCGCAGTCTGCGTCGTTCGGCGGCAGCGGCGGATTCGGCAAGCACAGAGGCAGGCAAGATCGAGCTCGGTGCCGCAGTCGGCTCGGTGAACTCCGCTCTGCCAGGGTCGGAGTCAACTGTTGCGGTGGCGAGGTTGGCGGAAGCGTGGGAGCGGAGGCTGAACCGATGGGCCACCGACATCGAAGCTTTTGGAAGCACGGTTTCGGCAGCGGCTGATCTGTACACGCGCAATGAGCGCGTGGCCCAGCAAGACATCGGGAACAGCATCCTGGGATTGGCTACCCTGTGGTGACTTTCGGTGACGTCCGGCGCTGGAACGTGGATGCCATAGAGCACGTCGGCGTCACCGTGCGTGCGCGCAAGGACAGTCTGATCGGGCTGTCGGACGAACTCGCGTCGGCGGCGCTGACCTGGCGCTGGCACGGCGGTGGCGCTCTCGAGGCCAAGAAAAGTCTGCGTAGGCTCAACGACCGTGCCGAACACCTGGTGGCTGAGGCCAGCGCGGTGCAGCGGGCGCTGTTTGCCGCATCCGACGATGTGGCGGAGCTGCGGCAGCAGGTGTTGAATCTCGAGGCTTACGCCGCCAGTTGGCAGTTCGACGTTGCGGCCAACGGCGCGATCATCGACAAGGCACCCGATCGCCAGTCCGAACCGCTGCGCTTCCTGGTCCGGGACAAACTGCGGCAATCGGTGCGGGAGATTGTCCGGCGGGCAGACGAAATCGACCGCGAGCTGGCCAAGGTCCTGAACGCCGCCGCGAGCGGCAAGATTTCCGATCGTGGCGCGACTTCGTTGACCGGGGCCGACCAGAATGTTGGAAAACAACTGACCCCCGCAGAGATCCTGGAGCGATACCAGGTCGACCCGGACCGCATGACCAGCTTCTTTGGTAAGGATCTCCCCGCGTCGGAGGTCGAGATGTTGCAGGAGATGGGGTTGTTGCATGAGCTGGGTGTGAGCGGACTGTACGACTTCTACCGACTTCGCAGCGAGGCATTCAGCGCGGCCGACGAGCGGTTTCCCAGCACGGCAGGCAAGAATGACGATCACAACGACGCATTCCGGCACGCCTATTGGAACGCCAGGATGGTGCAGGAATACGGTGCCGACTGGGCCGCCCGCTACGCCACCGCACACGAGCGCGTTCCGGGAAACCGGCCGGAACGCGAAGCGATGGACCTGCACAACAACGAGGTCGGTCGCAAGATCGCCGTCGCCAACCCCGGCGCAAGTCCGGAACAACTCGCCGGACTCGTCGAGGACGCGGTTCGGCGCGGGGACATGGTCGTCATGCCGCGAGGGGGCGGCCTCGACTACAGCGACCGGGTACCGCAGGGCATGACTGCTCACCCGACCAAGCCAGCACCGGAGCCGGAAGTGGACGCGGGTTCGGGGACGGGCTCCGACAGCGGCTCGGCGGTGGTCTCGGGCGGATCGTAAAGGCGATCGGCTCGAGCACCTACATGGCGATGTCGCCGAACAGGTCCAGCTGCTCACCGCCGGTGAGCGCCAGACGGCTACGCGGGCGCGCCGCCGAGCAGCGCCCGGACCCGATCACGGTCGGGTGCCTGCTGCCCGAGCCGGGCGGCGACGACCGCGGGCGGGAGTCCATCACGCAGCATCCGTTGTTCGGCGGTGGCGTGCAGCGTGCCTGGCGAGATGTCCAGGCCGGCGTCGGCGCCGACGGCGCGGATGGCGTCGTAGACGGTGCGCACCGCCAGGCGCCGGTGCGGCGCCTGTTCGGTGAGAAACAGCTTGTCGGTCATTCGACGGTGGCGGGTTCGTGAAGCATGCGACGGTGGCGGGTTCCGGTAAGACCTGCGGCTTCACGACCGGGTGATGCACCGGAATCCGATGTGGCAGGTCGAGGTCTCCTCGGTCTCGCCCTGCCGGGCGGCAGGGCGGTAGCGGAGGCAGTAGTTCGGTGCGCAGAGGTGCGAGCCACCCTTGATGACCCGGCGGGGGTAGGGCTCGTCCGGGTTCTCGACGTGCGCGGTGTCGACCCTCGGATTGGTGGGAATGCAGCAGGAGCTGGTGGGCGTTGCGTTCTTCCCGCTGTCGGAGTGGTCGGCTGTGAAGAAGTCGGTGGTCCATTCCCACACGTTGCCGGCCATGTCGCTGAGGTTGTAACCGTTGGGCCGGAAATGGCCGACCGGCGACGTCCGGGCGTACCCGTCCTCGAGCAGGTTCTCCCACGGGAACTGCCCCTGCCAGACGTTTCCGCCAGGCCTGCCGCCCGGTTCGTGCTCGTCGCCCCAGACGAACGGTTTCCGGTCCAGGCCGCCGCGCGCGGCGAACTCCCACTCCGCTTCGGTGGGTAGTTCCTTGCCCGCCCACTCCGCGTAGGCGCGGGTGTCGAACCACGAGACGTGCGTGACGGGATGGCGTTCGCGTCCGCCGACGTTGCTGCCTGGTCCTTCCGGGTGGCGCCAGTCCGCTCCTGGTGTGAACGACCACCAGCGTGTGTAGTCGTCGAGCGGGACGGGCTGTGCTGTCGGGGTGAACACGAGCGAGCCGGGCACGAGCAGCGCCGGATCGGCACCCGGGTATCGGGCGGGGTCGGGGGCGGTCTCGGCGGTGGTGACGTGGCCGGTGTCCTTCACGAATCGCCGGAACTCGGCGACGGTGACCTGGTGGGAGTCCATCCAGAATCCGTCGACCGAGACTTGGTGGACGGGGCGTTCCTCCGGGTAGAAGTCCTCCGAACCCATCCAGAAGGTGCCCCCCGGGATCCATGCCATGTTCTTCGGAGCCGCATGAGCCATACAGTCAGCGTTGCACGAGATACAGCCAGGAGACAGGGACTGGTAGATCGAGCTTGTCCCGGCGGCCGATCGCGCTCATGTCACCGTCCTGTCGCACTCCCGGGCCGGTCGGCGTTCAAGTCGTCGCCGTACCGGGGTGAGAGGAGGAATTCACCTCTTCGCCGCGCTGTCGGGCGAGATAGCTGCCCGTCATGGCCGGATAGTCCTTGCGGCGGGAAACCGCGCGTGAGGACCCGAGCTCCCCTCCGTCTCGCTGTGGATATCGGCGGCCGACCGCCTGCTCGCCCTCCGAAGGGGGTGTCCGATCAGGGCGCGGTGGAGTTGAATGGAGAGGACGCGTGATATCGACATCACCATCCGCAGCGCCGCCGTGGAAGCGACGTTGAGCAGGATGCCAGCTGTCCGCAGCGGCGATGAGGTGCTGCATGCGTGATTCTTCGGAACTGTCTCTCAGGGACTCGATGACTTCATGCAGAACTTCCGAAGATCGCCAAGTCATGGCGAGTCGGTGCATCGTTCGAGCGAGGAGAATCATTGTGAATCCGCAAGAGGTATTGCCATTTCCGCCGACTCCGTCTGCGAGCACCGCGGGAAGAACGATGCAGGATTCGGTTTATGCGCAACGTGAAAAGCCGCGCCGCTTGCCCGAGGATGCACCGAACATTTTGATCATCTTGGTCGACGACGCCGGCCCAGGTTTGCCGACAACCTTCGGCGGGGAGGTACGAACCGACACGCTGACGAAAGTTTATGAGGAAGGTATCGGGTACAACCGTTTCCACACGACCGCGATGTGTTCGCCTACCCGCGCATCCTTGATGACCGGCCGTAATCATCACCGCATCGGCAACGGCCAAGTCGCGGAACTCGCCAACGATTGGGACGGCTACGCCGGGCAGATCCCCAAGAGCAGCGCACTCGGGGCCGAGGTCCTCAAGCAGTACGGCTACTCCACCGCCGCGTGGGGCAAGTGGCACAACACCCCCGCCATCGAAACCACCGCCGCCGGACCGTTCGACAACTGGCCGACCAGTATCGGCTTCGAGTACTTCTACGGTTTCCTCGCCGGTGAAGCCTCGCACTACGAGCCGAACCTGGTCCGGAACACGACTATGGTGCTGCCGCCCAAGACGCCCGAGGAGGGCTACCACCTCAGTGAAGACCTCGCCGATGACGCCATCGGCTGGCTGCACAAGCACAAAGCCTTCGAGCCGGACAAACCGTTCTTCATGTATTGGGCGAGTGGATGTCTGCACGCTCCGCATCACATCATGAAGCCGTGGGCCGACAAGTACGCCGGCAAGTTCGACGACGGCTGGGACGCCTACCGGGAGCGGACCTATCAGCGGGCCAAGGACCTGGGCTGGATTCCGGCCGACGCCGAGCTGACACCGCGTGATCCGCGATTGGCGGCCTGGGACGACATCCCCGATGAGCAGAAACCGTTCCACCGACGGCTGATGGAGGTGGCCGCCGGTTTCGCCGAGCATGTCGACGTCCAAGTGGGTCGGCTGATCGATGAGGTCGAGCGCTTGGGATACGGCGACAACACGTTGGTGTTCTACATATGGGGTGACAACGGCTCCTCGGGTGAGGGACAGAACGGCACCATCAGCGAGATGCTCGCGCAGAACGGCATACCGACCACGATCGACATGCACATCCGAGCGCTCGAGGAGATGGGCGGCTTGGACGTACTCGGCACACCGAAGGTCGAAAATCAGTACCACGCCGCCTGGGCGTGGGCGGGGAGCACGCCGTACAAGGGGATGAAACTACTCGCCTCACACCTGGGCGGCACCCGCAACCCGATGGTCGTGCGCTGGCCCGCGAAGATCAAGCCGGATCCGACGCCGCGGACGCAGTTCCACCATTGCAACGACATCGTGCCCACCATCTACGAGGTCGTCGGTATCACGCCGCCGCTGGTGGTCCATGGGATTCCGCAAATCCCCATCGACGGTGTCAGCATGGCCTATTCGTTCGATGACCCCGACGCGAAAGGCCGCCTCCGGACTCAGTACTTCGAGATCATGGGCAGCCGCGCTATCTATCACGACGGCTGGATGGCGTCGGCCTTCGGACCGCGGGCGCCCTGGGTTCCCGGTTCGCCGCCCGGCATCAAGGAATGGACCCCCGATCAAGACCAGTGGGAGCTCTACCACCTCGATGAGGACTGGTCGCAGGCGCATGACCTCGCCGACCAGATGCCCGATAAACTCGCCCAGCTCAAGGACACTTTCTCGATCGAAGCGGCCAAGAACAGCGTCTACCCGGTCGGCGGCGGCCTGTGGATTACGGTGCTTCATCCCGAGTTGCGGATTTCGACCCCGTATCGGGAATGGAACTTCACCGGCGACGTGATCCGGATGCCCGAGCCCTGCGCCCCGAGTTTGGGCAATCGGGCGAATCTGGTGACGATCGAGGCGGACATCCCTGACGGCGCGAACGGTGTCCTCTATGCACTCGGAGGTGCCGGCGGCGGCCTGACCTGCTACGTCGACGACGGCTTCCTGTGCTACGAGTACAATCTGTTCATCATCCAGCGCACCAAGATTCGCTCCGAACACCGACTCCCGACCGGTCCCACCACCATTGAGGTCAAAACGGTCTACGCGGGGGAGGCCAAGCCATCAGGCCCGCTCGACATCACCATGAGTATCAAGGATGCCCCCTATGGAAGCGGGCAGGTGCCAGTCAGCGCCCCGCTGCTCTTCACCGGCAACGACTGCCTCGACATCGGGACCTGCCTCGGCGGGTCGGTATCCCTCGACTACTTCGACAAGGCGCCCTTCCCGTTCAACGGCCACATCGACAACGTCAACGTCCGCTACCTCTCATAACCAGCCGGCGCGCGATCCGTGGAAGCGTTCTGGGCGCGTTGAGGTTTCCACTCCCACGCCCGCACTGTCGCCGCCGTCCGCTCATCGGGGCACCAGGGTGGTTGAACGTGACGGGTCAGGTGCGGCCCTGGTGTGGTGTCTGCGCCATCTCGATCTGGGAGCGCAGCGCCACAGCGTCGAGGCAACCAGCGGCGCCGATGACGACGATCCGTGTGCGTGGCGTCCGCTCGCCCCACCGATCCTGTAGCGAGATGTCCACGCGCTTGCCGACCACCTGGAGCACCGCACGCCGCTCTGGCGCCTCCGACGTATAGATCAAGCCCTTGGCCCGATAGATATCAGGCGGCAGTTTTTGAACCACTTCGCGCAGCGCCTCCAGCGAGAACGGTAACTCGCTCTCGTAGCTCCAGACGCTGAATGTCGTCGACTGGTCGTGTGCGTGGTGGTCGTGATGACAGCATTGGCCGGTGCAACCGCCGTCCGCGAGGGCGCGCACGTTGAGATCTGCTTGCGTCGGGTCGAAACGTCCGACCGAGAGCAGGATGTCCAGTGGCACATCGCCGTGGCTGGCTTCGACGAGCCGGTATCGATGAAAGCGGCTGTCCAGCCAGGCCCTGATCCGGTCGGTCTGGGCCCGATCCACCAGATCCACCTTGTTCAAGATGTTCATGTCGGCGAAGGCCATCTGACGGATCTTGAATTCCATCAATTCGGGGACCGCCAACAACTGCTCGGCGTCCACGACACACATGATGCTGTCCAACCGGATGCGGTCCCGGAAGCAGTCCGCACCGAAGGTCATCATGATGCCGGACGGATCGGCCACCCCGCTGGCTTCGAGGAGGATGTACTCCGGCCGCTCAGGGCGGTCGATGGTCGCCATCGTTGTCTCGATGAGATCCTCGCGGATCGTGCAGCAGATGCAGCCGTTGGCCAGACTGATGACATCGGGGGCGACCCCGACGATCAGCTCGGCGTCGATATTGACGGACCCGAAGTCGTTGACCAGCACCGCCACTCGCAGTCCGTGGTCCCCGTTCAGGATCCGATTGAGCAGGGTCGTCTTCCCCGCGCCGAGGAACCCGGTCAAGACCGTCACGGGAATGGGCACCGGCCCGGTGCCCAGGTCGTGGTCGATTGCGTCACAGTTCAACGATTGCATCGGTTCCTCGGGCGAAGTTCATCTCCAGAAACCTGTCTGCGAGCTCGTGGCATGATCCTCAGCCGAGCTTCATGGTGAAGTCCTTGGGAAAGTTGGGCCTCTGCACCCGGTACACATCCGGTGGGTAGTAGAGCCTCGGGTCGATCTCCGTATCGCGGGTGGCCTGCTCCTGGATCTCATCACGGTTGTACTCGGGGTTCGGGAAGGCGATCTCGGGCGGCCCCGCTGGGGTGGGGGATTCGAGCGCGAGGAGATCTTCCGGGCTCAGCAGCTGTGCCGGATCAGGTCGGGCAGGATTGGCCGCGTCGGGCAGCACGGCGTCCCGAACCCAGATCGCGTCCTTCGTGACGTTCACGACGGTCACATCCAGGCCGAATTCGAACCATCCGTCGTAGTGCGTTCGGATGCCCGCGATGATTTCCGGTGCCGTCCCCCTGTCGTACTCGAGATGGGTAGCCATCCCCAGCCGCGGTTTGAGCTGATTGAGCAGGTATCCGACGGCGTACGGGACGGTGTGGGCGCTGTCGATCGTCGTGTTGCCGATGAGCTGAGGGATCCCCATACGCGATTCCGAGAGACTCCCCAGGTCGGCCTGCACCTCGGTGACGAATACATCGACATCCTCGGAATATCTCAGCGTCAGTTCGTCCGGCCGGCCGTCGCCCGTCCACACGAAGGACAGACCGTTCCAGTCGAGGCGATAGGCGCTCGCCCCGTCCATGACGTGTGAGCGCGGCCAATGCCGAACTCGGACGCCATTCCTGTCGTAGCAGACGCCGTTCACGTCCTGCCAGTCGAACTCGTTGACCTCGACTTCGTACCCGTCGCCCACCGCCGACGTTTTGAAAGATTTGGTGTGCCAATAGGTCATCTGTTTCATGCCTTCGACCATGGACTTCGTGCCGTCTTTCGGCGTTCGTCCCGACGGGCCGTGCACACGCAACGGCTTCCAGCGCAGCAGCCAGGGAGCGAAGCAATAGAGGTAGGGCAAGTCCGCAAAATGATCGATATGCAAATGCGAGATGAAGATGTCGTTCACCGCCATGATCGGCACCTGCATAGCGACAATATTGCGCAGGCAGCCCGAGCCCAGATCGAAGAAGAATCGGTCCCCGTTGCCCAGTTCGACCATGATGCTGGTGCCGGCCTGGTCGCGGCGCGGAGGGAAGGGGCAGCTTCCCACGAAGGAGATCCGCATTTCGTCCGGGCCGAGCGTCTCGCCGACCGGGAAGTAGTTGCTCGCGTTGACCACGCTCGGAGTCGGCCGGAAATAGGGCGGCAGGCTGATCCCGCTTCCCGGTTCTCCCCCATAGGGGTTTTCGGCCATCGCCGGGCTGTCGCCGGATATTGGTTCGTCAGTTGATTCCACTGCAGTCTCCCTTGTCGGAGCTGAGTTCGAGCGGACGGGCACCTCGAGTGAAACCGCCGCAGCGGGCGCGGTGATCGGCTCGGACTCGACAGGAGATGGACACAGTCCTCCCCGGGCCAGCGCTCGGGATGCGGCGACGTCGGCGCAACATGGTGGGGCAATCGCCGATTGGCGCCCATTCCCGGACACCACCTCATCGGAGTGTGCGCCCACACTCCACTCAGTAAATACCGGCCACCGCGGCACCGTGTGGGAAACGGTCCACATTCTTGCGAAGAAGCTCGACCCTTACCGTGTCGAGCATTGATTCCACTCCTAGTGCGGCGATGCCGGCTCGCAGTCCGCCCCTGGCGAGCACCGCTGGCGAAGTGGTCGTGTTGTGGAGTGCGAGAGTCGTGTGGGGTACTCATATACCTCGGCTTCGGCCATGATTGATTTATGGCTGACACCCGTGGCGAGGTGCGCTTCCGCCGACTGAAGACGCCGCGTTCCGCGGCAGTCGCCGGGATCGTGTTCGCGGTGCTCTTCGCCTCCGGGGTCGTCCTGCTGCATTCCGCACTATCCGACACAGCATCCACGGACACTCCCTGGGTGCGTGACGAGTCGAGATTTGCCGCCGCACTGATATTGGCGCCGTTCGCGGGCATCGCGTTCCTGTGGTTCATCGGCGTCATGCGTGACCACTTCGGAGAGCTCGAAGACCGCTTCTTCTCCACGGTCTTCCTCGGCAGTGGCCTGCTGTTCTTGGCCACGACATTCGTTTCGATGGCAGTCGCGGGTGGTGTGCTTGCCGTCTCCCGGCAGCCGTCGGCTTCCGACGACGCGATCTTCTTCTTCGGACGTGAAGTGATGGTGCAACTCGACAACGTCTACGGGGCACGCATGGCCGGAGTTTTCATGATGGTCTTGGGGACGATCTGGCTGCGCACCGGACTGATGCCGCGATGGCTGGTCATTTTCACCTACGTGCTCGCCCTGGCACTGCTACTGGCCATCAGCCGCGTCTGGGCGGTGGCACTGGTCTTCCCGGCGTGGGTCCTGATGACCAGCGTGTACATCCTCCTCACCAATCGACTCGAATCACACCACCCGAGCTGAGTATCAGTGCGGGCGCATCGCGATCGAGACCCGCCCGAAAGGAAATCCGATGCACGCTCTCGCGGTAGCCGGACGGGATGCGCCCACAGCCCAGGCAGCGGCCGCCAAACCGATGTCGGCGGTGCCATGATGACGCCCCCCACCCGCCATACCTCCCACAGTCGCACAAAAATAGGCGGTCGAGGCACCGGGTACATTCAGCTGCTGTTCGTGCTCACCGGCCTGTTGCTGGGCCTCGCCACCCCCTGGGTAACGCGCGGACCCCACATCGACGCCGGCCTCGTGACCGGCATGCTGGTCACCTTGGGACCCGCCGTGCTGGGCGTCGTCACGCTCATCTTCTCGCTGATGCTCGGAGTGGTGCAGTGGATCGCCGACACCTTCACACCGCGCCTGGCACTGTTCGGCGACTCCCCACTCGTGCAGCGCACCTTCGGCTTCACCGTCGGTGTAGCCGTCTTCTGCATCACCGTCGCCGTCGACAACGGAATCCGCGGCCGCACCGAGGTCTCGGTGGTCGTGCCGACTATCGCCATCCTGCTGCTGGTGATAGTGGTCGCGCTGGTGCGGCAACTGCTACTGCATGCCTTCACCAACATCCAGCTCGCACACAATCTCAGCTCCATCGCGGCACGGGGACGCGAAGTCCTCGACCTCTCCTACCCCCAGGCAGCCGGCCCTGCCTCCACAACCATGCCCCCCTTGCACTCAACGATCACCTGGCCCAGGCCGGTGAGCGTCCTACAAAAGGTTCACGTGGACCAACTGCTCGCCACCGCCGAGGCCTCGAACACCGTCATCGTCCTGCGCGCGACTCCAGGAACCACCCTGCAGAACGGCACACCCGTCGCCGACATCCACGGCGCCGGACTACCCGCCTCCGCCGTCCTGAACGCACTGGTGATCGGTCACGCTCGTACCTTCGAGCAGGACCCGTTGTTCGCCTTCCAGCTGCTGTCCGACATCGCGCTGCGAGCACTCGACAAGAATGACCCAGCATCGGCCGTCGAAGCCCTCGACTACCTGGAAGACCTTCTCGGCCGGGCCGCCTCGCCCCAGACCGAACCCCTACGCGTCGCCGACCGCAGCGGGACACTACGCGTCGTGATCCACTACCCCGGGTGGGTAGATTTCCTCCGGACCGGCCTCGACAGCGTCATCGCCGCCGCAATCGACTTCCCCACGGTCCTCCTCCGCACCAAAGTGCTGCTCGAGCACGTGCGCAACCGCGCCCAGCCCGACCGTCACGACCTGCTCACCGATCGACTGGCCTGGGCGACCGACGAACTCACCACACGCTTTCCCCGCTTGCAGCGAAAAGGGGCGTAAGGGCACCCACTCAACTCCACGACCTGCCATCACCACCCTCAGCGCTGGCGCAGCTGGGTCAATGGGACACCCGGTCATTCAGGATCGAGATGCTGGTGCGCAGCAGGGTCGGTCCAGTGTCGTTGATCAGCTCCCGGTCGAAAACGTGGTCGCCGAACAGCGCGTTACTGTGCTGGTAAACGGGTCCGTGCGTCGGGGCGGTCGTTCAGGTCGTGGCAGTTGCGGACGGGATCGAGTCGGAAACACGCAACCCTCACGCAGCCGACCGCCGGACCTAGGGAGTGTTTCGAAGTAGTTGATGGGGTGGCACCGCTATGCGGTGCCACCCCATCAACGTGTTCAGCGGGAACTGTTGTCGGCGTTGGCATGTAGGTGAGGTCCGCCCTTGAACGCTCGAGTGGTCACGCGGGCCGTGCTGAGGACGACGACTCCGAACTCTGGGGCACAGGCGCCACACCGGCGTACTACATCTCCAGACTCGCGGTCGCCCGCAACGCAAGCAGTGTCGGCCGCGGCTACCACCTCATCGATTGGGTTGCCGACCGAGCAGCCGAATGCGGCCGGCAGTACGTGCGATTGGCCACCGCCGGCAACAACTCCGCACTACGGCACTACTACGGATGTCGTGACCACCAGTAGTCGACGACTGGACAGCATTCCCGGATGAAGCACGGTGTTGTCCGCCCAGTCGCTGTTGCGGGATCACATCATGGGCATGTTCGGGAAAATCATGTTCCACGCGTTGCGCGCCATGTCCACGAACTGCATCCACATCGGTGACATCATCACCGTCTCACCTCCTAACACCCAATAACTGGGCATTCACCGGCTACCCCCATAAGGCATCACGAACACCCCCTGCCGATCGTTCAACGGTTCATCGATCCCTGGATACAGATCGATCGGACTGCTAAGGCAACCCCGTCAGGACCGATTCCACTCGACGCGCGGCACGCCTGCTGCCGGCTTGCCCGCCCGCCGTACCGCAGAGGTGTTACCGACCGGTAAGTGTGGGTAGTCGGGGAGTGGTGCATCGTTGCGCCGACCCGATGCTGTCACACGCCGAAGGGACGAGATTCGCATGAGCACACCCGACACCACCACGTTGCTGGCGCAGCTGCGCGCCGTGCTGGCTTTGACCAACACCGAGATCCAGGTCGCCGAAACCCGCATCGCCCAAGCGCGGACCGAAGCGGTGCGCCGGGAGCTGTCGGAGAACGCCGACAACGCCCGCGCCCGCGCCGAAGCCATCGAGACCGCCATCCGCGATTTGGGCAGTGTCCCAGAAGTCGTCGGCCCCTTCCTCGGACGCGCCGCCGCGGCGGTCAAGGCGATGGCCGAACAGGCCCAGCCGTTCGACGAGGCCCTGCTGGGTGACCTCGCGCTGGAACACCAGCTGCTCGATCGCGCCCGCTACATCAAAGCCCTGGCCACCGCCGCCCAGTTACGCGAGGTGGTGGCGTTGGCGGATCGGTTGATCACCGCGCATTCGGCAACGGTGGACTGGCTGACCACCGTCCTGGCCGAGGACGCTCTCGGTGGGCCGGCCGCGCTGCGCCGCACCCCTTTGCAGGCGGCGGCCGGGACCGCCGTAAAGCTGTTCAACCTCCCGGTCTCCTGGTCGACTCGTGGCCTGGACCGGGCACTGGACACCGTCCGCTCCACGCCACCCGCCCTGGGCGGGCTGCTCGCCCAAGGAGCACGCGCCGGGGATGTCGCGGTCAAAACCCTCTCCGCGTCCCGCGACGCCGCCTTGGAGACCGCCGAGCAGGTCACCCGCCGCGAAGGCGCGGACACCGCCGCCGACGCCCTGCGTTCGATCCGCACCAGCACCGGTGTCCTGGAACCCGACGAACTGCCGGTCGCTGACTACGACGAGCTGAACGTCTCCCAAGCCGTCGCCGAGGTCAAAGAACTCACCGACCCCGCCGACATCCGCGCGATCGTCGCCTACGAGGAAGCCCACAAGAACCGCCACGGCGTGGTCTCCGCCGCCCAAACCCGGCTCGCCGCGATCGCCCAAGAAGTCGCCGGCCTCACCTGAGCGGTCCCGGCGGCGGCGAAGTTCAACACACCGCCCTGCGGTGGCCGGATGCCGCACCGACCCAGCACGTGGATGCCGCATGAAGGCCCGCCCCGGAGGGTTCGCTGTGGATTGAGCGGGCCTGCCATCACCGTGGTGTCGTGTGGATCACGGATGTGCGTCGGAGGTCGTGCCAAGGGCGTTGCTTGCCGCGCATCGCTGCTGGGCGGTGGCCGTCCTCATGCGAGTCCCGGGCGAGGAGCAGGTACCCGAGACCGCGCAGATGGTAGATGCCCCGCCTCACGTGTGCCTGAAACCTCGGTTCACACATGTCTTTCGGCGTGTCGCGGGTAACAGGCGCTGCGCCGGTTGCGAATACCCGAGTGGGTGCAATGTTCGGCCACCTCCGGTGGCCGGTGCCCCGTCTCGGATACGCGCGCTGCCGCCGAACCAAGCACACGAATTCCCCCTGCCGGCGGCAGCGCCACCAGCCGCGCCTGCCAAATACCCTGCCGGCGACGTACGTGCCTCCGCAGGCGCGCAAACTGTTGCTGGCCGGCGTGGACTCGGTCGAGGAAAGCGGCCCCGGCGGCCATTGCAGCATCCGCGCCTACGTCGGGGCCGGTCAGCCGTTCCCGACCCGAGGCTGGGACGGTACACCCGAGGACCGCATCGAGGCGGTGAAGATCAGTGGGCCCGGCTGCGCCGAAACCCGCAGCCTCGCCGTCGCCGCAGTGAAGGCATATCAGCGTTGACGCGAAAGCCCTGGTGTCGGCCACGCGTTCCTGCGGTAACCGCACAGGGGTTCCGCTCCGAGAAGCACGCGACCTGAGAACACACGCTTGTGGCGGGATCGTTCAATCGCGATCTACAGGCCTTGGAAGGTTTGGTCGGCGATCATCGAGGAGCTGTTCAGCGTGAAAGACGTCTCGAACGGACGGGCATCTGGAGCACCGTCCAGCAAAAGATTGCCAGTCACCCGTAGAAGCGTAGAGGCATCGGTGCCTGACTGGACATCGATCGCGTTGACGTTGTACCCAGCCTGCGGGAGTCGGACGAGCTGCTCGAAGATAGCCGTCGTGCCGACATACACAGTGTTCCCGAGTCTGAGTTGCGCATCCTGCGCATACCAAAGCTCCAGTGCGCTCTGTCGGGCCGTGAGCTGCGCGAAGTAGAGGGTGGTGAAAAGCCACTGTCACGGTGCCCGCGAGCACGTTCGCGATCTGGCCCAATCCCAGACCCAGCTGACGCAATGCCAAAACCTGATACAGGCGCTGGACATCGGCTTCGGTGTAGAGCCGGTGACCGGTATTGGTGCGCCCGGCCGGGCGCACCAACCCGATCCGGTCGTAGTGATGCAACGTCCGAACCGTCAATCCGGCCTCGGTCGCGAGCTCACCGACCTTCCACACCTGCTCGATTCCCGGCTCGTCCATCCGCTTCCGTCTC
>NZ_JADLQO010000033.1 GCF_015477775.1 Nocardia abscessus
GAACACCCCCGCCACAATCTCCTCCACCGGAGTCGACGGCACACGAAACGCCCGCGCCGCGAACACCGGCTCCGGCAACGCCGCACGATCCAACTTCCCCACCGGCGTCAACGGGATCTCATCCAGCACGATGATCGACGCCGGAAGCATGTATGCGGGCAAGGTCTCGGAGATGAAGTCGAAGAGTTCGGTGGTGTCGAATTCGATCCCGGCCGCGTACACCTCCGCCCCCTTGGGGAGGACATAGGACACCAACATGGTCGTGCCGTTCGGTTGCCGCTTGCCCAGCGTCGCCGCGAATTCGACATCCGGATGGCGGCTCAGCGCATCATCGATCTCGCCCAGTTCGACGCGGAAGCCGCGCACTTTCACCTGGAAATCGGAACGTCCGAGGACCTCGATGCCGCCCGAACTCAACCGGCGCGCCAAATCGCCGGTGCGGTACATGCGTGATCCCGGATGACCCGCCTCGCCGCCGAAAGGGTTGGCTACGAAGCGCGCCGCGGTGAGAGCCGGCCGGTTCAGATAGCCCGCTGCCAGCGCGGGGCCGGAGAGATACAGCTCTCCGACCACTCCGGCGGGGGCCGGGCGCAAGCGGGAATCGAGCACGAACAACCCGAATCCGGGTATCGCGTTGCCGATGGTGATCGTCTCACCCGGCACGAGCGGCGCGGTGCTGGTCGCGATGACCGTGGCTTCGGTCGGGCCGTAGCCGTTGATCATCGCGCGGCCGTCAGCGGCCCAGCGGTTCACCAGGTGGGGGCCGAATCTGTCACCGATGACCATGACGACCCGCAGGTCCGCCAGACCCGCGGGATCGACCGACTCCAGCGCGCCGGGTGTGATGAGCATGTGCGTGACGCGTTCGCGTCGCAGCAGATCCGCGAGTTCGAACCCGCCGAACACCGTCGGCGGCGCGATCACGAGAGTCGACCCGGTGGCGAAGGCGAGCAGCAGTTCCAGCACCGACACGTCGAAGTTCGGCGAGCAGATGTGCATCACCCGAGAGCCTTCGGTCACGTCGTAGCGCTCCCGTTCGGACGCCACCATCGCGCCCAATCCGGAGTGAGTGACCACGACACCCTTGGGCCGACCGGTCGAACCGGAGGTGAAGATGACGTAGGCGGGGTGCTGCTCGGTGAGCGGCCGCACCCGATCGGTGTACGAGACCGGGTGCGCGGGCCGCTGCCCGATTCGTTCCTGGTGCTGCGGATCGTCGAGTTCGATCCAGGGGATGGACGTGCCGAGCGCTTCGCGGTATGCCGACGTGGTCAGACCCAGCGCGGCTCCGGAATCGGAGGCCATGTAGGCGATCCGCTCGGGCGGGTAGGTCGGATCGATCGGCACGTAGGCGGCGCCGGTCTTGGCGATCGCCCACACCGACAGCACTGACTCGATGGAGCGCCGAATGCCGATGGCCACGACGTCGCCGGGCCCCACGCCACGGTCGATCAACTCCCGGGCCAGCCGAGACGAGGATTCATCGAGCTGCCGATAGGTCAGCTCTACGGCGTCAGCGGAGTCACCCGTCGGACTGAATCGAATCGCCACCGTGTCGGCGGCGGATTCGACCGCGGCGGTGAGCAGTTGCCCGAAGAGTAGACCGCCGGAACGGCGACGGCGATTTCCACGCGCAGAACGGCGGTCCATCTTCATTTCCTGTGCTTTCTCCTTCAGGTGGTGCCGGCTCTCGGCAACCGGATCATCGATCCGGCCCACGAGATCGCTACTTGCTCGCGATGGTGTCGCAGACAGACTGATAGCCCTCCCGCGAGAAGTCCAGACTGTCCGCCCCCGTCGGGACAGTACACAGCCCGTGACCTGCTTCCCGTGCGGCATACTGCAGCGTCGGGCGAATTATGCTGTGTCTCACATCTTTCGCCGACCAGGTCTACCAGTGCGGTGCAGACCTGCCCGGCGCCGCTCGGCCGGCCTGCTTCTTTTGCTCACCCGACCCCGTCGCGTCGGCGTGGGCCGAGTGCGCCGTTTCGTCGAAATGACAAGTATGGCAAGCGGTTTCGGGCACGTCGAGGATGCCTCCGCGAATTCGCGTCCCGACCGCCGCGCCTCTCGGGCTGCGCCCATACCGGTTGCCGACCGGGCGTCAGGGGAATGTGCAGGAGGGGCCACCACCGGAACTGTCGACGTACCCGGCGCGCAACATGCGCAGCAGCAGGCACAGCGCTTGGGTTGCCGAACCGGTCGAGGCCGACCCGGTGTCCGCGATGGTCGCCTGCTGGTCGAGTGGCGCGGCGGACGCGGTCGGCAGCGGAGCGAGGAGTGTGGCCGTCACGAGGAGGCTCGCGGTGATCGCCTTCATGGGCACGAGTATTCGGCGAACTCGTCTGGGACGCACGACCCCATTCATCGGGGCGCACCGCACATCGTCAGTGTGATCCCAGCGGCTGCAAGGACCACGGCGTCGCCTCGACCGGCACCGCCGCGGTAGGTCGATCCATCCGGCTCGTCTTCGATCCGGGGGTGAACTCGGGATCGGTTCCCATGATGACGCGGCCCTCGCCGTTGATCAGTACCACTCGCTGACCCGCCGCCCGGAATCGGGGGAGCAGCACCTCTTCGATGGAAGCGACCGGGACGTCGGCACCGGCTATTCCGAGAAAGGTTCCCGACGTGATCGTGACGGGTACCGCGAACGTGCAGATGTATTGATCAGTACACGCATAGTCGAGGCACGGCCCGTATGCCCACCGGCGGCCCTGGTCGCGCGGGATCGAGAACCACTCCATTTGCGTGTAGTCGTAGAAGTATTCACTGTGCGGATTCAATTCCAGTAACAGTCGCTGCGGTTCGCGCTGCGTGTCCAGGAACCACCACTCCAGATGTCGGGGACGATCCGCGAGAACGCCGTCGGCCAGCACTACGCCTGCGCTTTCGAACAAATTCCCGCGCTGCTCGAGTTCGCCGACAATGGTCTCGCGCAGCGGCGCCAGGTCGGTCGATCGGGGAGTGTGCTGCGGCTTCTCGGCAAAGCCTTCCCACAGTGTCGTCAGACCGGCCCCGATGATCCCCAGCGACCGGTAGATCTCGTCGGCCAGTGCTGTGACGGCGGAAGCGAGCGACTCGACGGTCATCGGGGTCGGAAAATCATCGGTTTCCCTCATCGATCAACTGAGCTCCAAGCGTAGGGCGACGAGGCGGCGGATTCGTGACTCCGTTTGTGATTCTGCCAGTTCTCTCGCCCTGGCATCGTCTTCTCTCTCGATCGCGTCCACCAAGTCGCGATGAGCGGTGGCTTCGGCCTCCGGGTCGAGTTTCAGTCGGGGCAACCAGAGCAGAGCGGAAAGTTCGGCCTGCAGCGCGACCTCGGCACGGGTCAGGCGGGTGGATTGCGCGCAGACCGCCATCTCGATATGAAATCGGCTGTCGGCCCGGCGTGCCGATATGGGTTCCCTGCTGTCTTTCAGTCGTTCGGCCAAGGACCGCAGCCGGGCTATATCGGCCCGCACCCCGCGGCGCGCGGCGAAAACGGCAGCCGCGCCGGTGACGGCGAAGTGTTCGTCGCCCAGATCGCGCAGCTCCTGGATGCTCATCTGCTGTAACCGCGCCAACGAAGTGCTCTCGAGGACGTCTGCCGCACCGCGGATGAAGCTGCCACCGCCGCGGCCGCGTTTGGTGTGCACGATGCCCCGCTGCCGGAGCACGGCCAGCGCCTCCCGCAAGGTCATCGTCGATACGCCCAATTGATTGGCGAGATCGGTCTCGCTCGGCAGCTGCTGGCCGTCGACCATCAGGCCGAGGCTGATGGCAGCGCACAGTCGCTGCACCACGGCCTCGGTTTTCGGACCGCCACCTTCGAGCGGTGAGAGCACGGCGCCGAGGGCGGTCAATCCGGCGCTCTCCTGCTTGGGCAACGCGACTCCTCGGTGGTGGATGTGATCGGATCCTAGCCAAGGAACACTTGAAACATGAACTCTAGATTTAGAGGTATAGTCTACGCCTCTACCGGTACCGCGGTAAACGCGCGCCGCCCTGTGCAGGTGTTCCCGCAGGGTGAGACGCCGTGCCGCCTGAGCCGTGACCTTCCTCCGGGAGGTGCGCCGAGTCGGTGTCACCGTCGTACGCTGCGGCTTTGCCCGAGATTCACGACCGCACGGGCCACGGCCCTGCGTAGGGGATGCCGACGGGGGCGACTGGCTGATGGGATTTTTACACGGCAGCCATTGAACTATGAACTCTAATGTCTTATGTTCTAGATCGTGCAACTGCCTCCTTGGGCGCATGGATGCGTCGGCGGCACGATCGAAACAGGATTTCTCCATGGTCGAGAACCAGAGCAGTCATAGCGAGTACCTACGGCGCGTCCGAGCCGAGTCGTCGGCCGAGGCAACGGCTCATGCGGCCGGGTGCACGTTGTCAGCACGAGCGGAGCGCACGGCGCCGGAGTGTCGAAGATGAATGACGTATGCCAGACGGAAGTCGACGGAGTAAGGGTGACCTGGCGTTTCGTCCACCACCACCTGATCGCGATCGTCGCCGTGAACAACGCGTCCGATGCCTCGCCGGTGGTCTCCTTCAGTCCGGACAACTACCCCGATCTCGCGCAGGCGCGCGAGCTTTTTCCGGAGCTGACGCGGCTGTGGGATGCGATACGCCGCGAATTCTGGACGAAGCTCATCCCGCCGCTGCAACAGGCATGGGCGTGAGCTGAGGTCACCGCACGCCCGGCTGAGTAGCCGGGCGTGCGGCGCTGTACCCGCGCGGAGACCGGATCTCAGTCCCGCGTGATGGCCCCGTCCACGCGCCGCCAGATGCCGAGCGGGTTGTCCGCGCGGATCTCGTCGGCGAGGAGGTCGTCGGGGACGTTCTGGTAGGCCACCGGACGGAGGAATCGCTCGATGGCGCGGCTGCCCACGGAGGTGGTCGAGGGCGCGCTGGTCGCGGGGAACGGGCCTCCGTGGACCATCGCGTGCCCGACCTCCACTCCGGTGGGCCAGCCGTCGAAGAGCACGCGGCCCGCGATCAGTTCGAGTTTGCCGAGCAAGGTCCGGGCGAGTTCGCGATCCGCGCGCGCGGCGTGCACCGTGGCGGTGAGCTGGCCCTCGAGTTCGTCGACGAGGGTGGCGAACTGCTGTGGGCCGGCTACTCGGACGATGATCGAGGCGGGTCCGAACACTTCCTCCTGGAGTTCCCGGTCCGCCAGGAACCGCTCACCGGTGGTGACGAACAGCTGTGGCACACCGGTGCAGGCGGCCCCGTCCGCGGTGCCGGTCGCGACTGTTCGCACGGCATCGGTAGCGGCCAGCCGTCGCGCTCCGGCGGAGAACGCCGCGGCGATGCCAGGGTTGAGCATCGGCGCACCGGGCGCGGCGGCGATCTGCGCGCTCGCCGCGTCGACGAAATCGTCGGCCCCGGGCCCGTCGGCCAGGAACACCAGGCCGGGGCTGGTGCACAACTGTCCGACGCCGGTGGTGAGCGAGGCGACGAATTCGGCGCCGAGCTGTGCGCCGCGCTCGGCCAGGGCGCCGGGTAGCACGAAAACCGGGTTGATACTGGACATTTCGGCAAATACCGGAAT
This sequence comes from Nocardia abscessus, assembly GCF_015477775.1. GTDB lineage: Bacteria > Actinomycetota > Actinomycetes > Mycobacteriales > Mycobacteriaceae > Nocardia > Nocardia abscessus_A. Next base: position 5,537 of record NZ_JADLQO010000033.1, read on the forward strand.
GGGCACCGGCCGCGCCGCGGCGGCCGCGACGAGCGCGAGCCCGCCTCGCCGCGAGCCGGTGAAGCCGACGGCCCGGATATGCGGATCGCGCACCAGTGCCGAGCCGGTGTCGACGCCGCCGTGGATCAGCGAGAAGGTGCCCTCGGGCAGGTCGTGCTCGCGCACGGCCGCACGCACCGCCCGGCCGACCAGTTCGGAGGTGCCCGGGTGGGCGGGGTGCGCCTTCACCACCACCGGCGAGCCTGCGGCCAGCGCGGACGCGGTGTCACCACCGGCCACCGAGAACGCGAGGGGGAAGTTGCTCGCCGCGAACACCGCCACCGGGCCGAGCGGGATTCGGCGTTGCCGTAGATCGGGCTTCGGCAGCGGGCTGCGCGTCGGGTCGGGCCGGTCCCATCGGGCGCCGGTCCAGCTGCCCTCACGCACCACGCCCGCGAAAAGCCGCAGCTGGCCGGTGGTGCGCGCGATCTCGCCGCGCACCCGGGCCTCGGGCAGACCGGTCTCGGCGATCACCCGGTCGACCAGGGCATCACCCAGTGCCTCGATCTCCCCGGCGATGCTGTCCAAGAACGCCGCACGTTGCTCGAATCCGGTGCGCCGGTAACGCTCGAAGGCGGCAGCGGCCAGTTCGGCGGCACGGGCCACGGTCGCGGCGCCGGCTTCGCGATACGCGGGAGCGAGTTCGGCGCAGGTCGCCGGATTCGTCGCGTGGAATGGCGCGCCGGCGCCAGGGACGTCCGCGGCGCCCACCAGGTTGGCGCCGGCCAGGTGCGCTGCGTCGAGGTGCGAGGTCATCAGCTCACTTTCTTCACGAGGTCGGCCAGCTCGGCGAGTTCGACTTCGTCGAGGTCGGTCAGCGGGCTGCGGACCGGTCCGGCCGGGCGTCCGATCACTTTCATACCTGCCTTGATGATGCTCACCGCGTAGCCCGGCTTCCGGTTGCGCAGGTCGCAGTAGGGGATCACGAAGTCGTTCAGCGCGGTGCGGACGAACGCGGTGTCGCCGCGGCGCAGCGCGCGATAGAAGGCGAGCGCGAACTCCGGGACGAAGTTGTAGATGGCCGAGGAGTAGGTGGTCACGCCGAGGGCGAGGTAGGGCAGCGCGAACATCTCCGCGGTCGGCAGCCCGCCCACATAGGTCAGCCGGTCGCCGAGTGCGGCGTAGATCCGGGTCATCTGCTCGATGTTCCCGATGCCGTCTTTGAACCCGATCAGGTTCGGGCACCGGTCGGCGAGTTCGGCGACGGCGGTCTCGGTGTAGGCGGCGTTGGCCCGCGAGTAGATGATCACGCCGAGGTCCGTGGCCGCGCACACCTGCCGGACGTGGGCGACCAGCCCCTCCTGGCTGGCCTCGGTGAGATAGGGCGGCAAGAGCAGGATTCCGTGCGCACCCGCCCGTTCCGCGGCCCGCGCCATCTCCACCGCGGTGGCCGTGCCGTAACCGGCCGGCGCGATCACCGGCAGACCCTCCGGCGCCTCGGCTACCGCCGCGGTCACCACCTGCTCCACCTCGGCGGGGGTGAGCGAGAAGAACTCGCCGGTGCCGCCCGCGGCGAAGAGACCGGACGCGTCGTAGCCGCCGAGCCAGGCGATGTTCTCCCGGTAGGCGGCCTCATCGAACGAACCGTCGGCACGCAGGTGGGTGACCGGGAAGGACAGCAGACCGGAGCCGAGCTTCCGGGCGATGTCCTGCGGTGCGGCAGTGGTCATGGTGGGCGCTCCTGTTCGATGGGCCAGCTGAGCCCACCCTAGGAACGACTTATGATTCACGTCCAACACTGTTTGCATATCTATCAATACAAGGTCGGTATCGAATGTTCACCTTCGTGCAGCTCACCCATTTCGTGGCCGTCGCCGAGGAACTGCATTTCGGGCGTGCCGCGGAACGACTCCGGATGACGCAGCCGCCGCTGAGCAGGCAGATCCAGCTGCTGGAGAAGGAGGTGGGCGCGGAACTGTTCGATCGCTCCAACCGCACCGTCCGGCTCACCCGGGCCGGTCAGGCGTTCCTGGTGGACGCTCGCCGCCTGCTCCAGCAGGCTGAGCGCGCGACGCTGGCGGTGCGCCGGGTCTCGGCGGGTACCGGCGGGGTGCTCCGGGTGGGTTTCACCGGCGCCAGCGTGCACTCCGGCCTGCCACTGGTGCTGGCGACCGCGCGCTCGCTGCTGCCGGACGTCGACGTGGAGCTGCGTGAACTGGTGACGATGGACCAGGTCGAGGCGCTTTCGGACGGCTCGCTGGATCTGGGCATGGTGCGCCCCCCGATCACCCGGCCGGATCTGACCGCCCGCACCTTCGTCCGCGAAGGCTTGATCGCCGCGTTGCCCGGCGATCATCCGCTCGCCGTCTCGGCCGACCCGTTGCCGGTCGCGGCACTGCACGGCGCGGAGATGGTCATGCACGCGCCGGTCGAGGCGCGCTACTTCCACGAATTGGTGACCAGCGTGCTGCACGCCGCGTCGGTGGTTCCGGTGGTAACCCAGTACATGACCCAGGTGCACAGCATCCTGGCCTTGGTCAACCTGGGCTGGGGTGCGGCGCTGGTGCCCGAATCGGCGGCGGGCATGCGTTTCGACAACGTGCGGTATCGGCCGCTGGCGCAGGTCGCGCAGGTGGTGGAACTCGATCTCGTCTGGCGACAGGACAACGAGAACCCGGCGCTGGCGCGGCTGCTCCCGGGGCTGGGCGCGGGGGAGCGGAGAACGTTCGATACCTTTCCTGTATCGATTCATCCGTAATTGGTGTTGGACGGGAATCGTCCCCGCTCTCTAAGTTCGGTGCTGTGAGGCGAGTCACTCGCCCCGACGATCTCTTCCCACAGCACCGCGCAGCGTGGTGGTGGTCCGACCGAAAGGAGTGGACGATGTCGTTCACTCGGCAGCCGACGGCGGAACTGGATGCGGCCGTATCGAAATTCTTTCGACGAGTCGTCCCGCTGTTCATCGTCATGTTGATCTGCAACCAGATCAACCGATCGAATATCGGTTACGCCCGTGAATATCTGGAGGCGGATGTCGGTATCGGCGCCGCCGCGTACGGGTTCGGCGCGGGCGTGTTCTTCATCGCTTACGCGCTGTTCGAATTGCCGAGCAACGTGATGATGGAGAAGTTCGGCGCCCGCATCTGGCTCACCCGGATCATGATCAGCTGGGGCCTCATCTCCGCGGCGATGATGTTCGTGCAGAACGCGACGATGTTCTATGTCCTGCGCTTCCTACTCGGCGCCGCCGAGGCGGGCTTCTTCCCCGCGGTGATCTTCTACCTGGCCAAGTGGCTGCCCAACAGCCACCGCGGACGCGCCACCGCGCTGTTCGTCGCCGGGTCGTCGATCGCCGCGGCGATCTCCGGGCCGCTGTCGGGCCCGCTGCTCTCGCTCGACGGCGGCGGCGGCCTGCACGGCTGGCAATGGATGTTCGGCATCGAGGGAATGGTGTCGGTGCTCGTCGGCTGCATCGCCTTCTTCTTTCTGGATTCCCGGATCGAAGACGCGAAATGGCTGACGCCAGGGGAACGAAAAGCGCTCAGTGGCACCATTGCCGAAGAGGAGATCGACAAGGCCGTCAATTCGGGTGTGGCGCACAAAGCGTCGCGCTGGCGCATGCTCGCCGATCCGAAGCTCCTGCTCTTCTGCTGGATCTATTTCGCGATCCAGCTTTCGATCTACGCCAACACCTTCTGGCTGCCCTCGATCATCCGCCGCATCGACGGCGTGAACGACATCACCGTCGGCCTGCTCGCCTCCCTGCCCTGGATCTGCGCCGTGGTCGCCATGTACGTCTCGGCACGGATCGGTGACCGCACCGGCAATCGGAGGCCGCTGCTGATCATCGCGCTGCTCACCGCGGCGGTGGGCACCTATCTGGCCGCGATCGCCTCGCCGTGGCTTGCCCTGGTGTTCCTGTGCATCGCCGCCATGGGATTCAAGAGCGCCAGCCCGCTGTTCTGGTCCATTCCGCAGTCGGGCCTGCACCCGCTCGTCCTTGCGCCCGCCATCGCCATCATCAACTCCATCGGCAACCTCGGCGGCTTCGTCGCGCCGTACGGCTTCGGGCTGGTGAAATCGGCCACCGGTGAGGTGACCTGGGGTCTGTACGCGCTGGCCGCGGCCTCGGTGCTCGCCGCCGCGTCGGTGCTGCTGGTGCGTCGTGAAACGCGAGCAGGCGCCGCCGACACCGTGTTGCGCGCCGACCCCACCGACCATGCCGCCGATCGCGCACCGGCCGCCGCCCCGAACGCCGTCGCCGTCACCACTCTGGAGAACCGGTCATGACATCCTCGCACCGCACCCCTCGCGTCACCGGCATGCGCGTCGTGCCGATCGCGGGCCACGACAGCATGCTGCTCAACCTGAGCGGCGCACACGCTCCCTACTTCACCCGCAACCTGGTGATCCTCACCGATTCCGAGGGCCGCACCGGGGTGGGGGAGGTACCCGGTGGCGAACGCATCCGCGCCACCCTCGCCGACGCCAGGGAATTGGTGCTCGGCCGCTCGCTCGGCGAATACCACGCCGTGCTCGACGACATCCGCCGCACTTTCGCCGCCCGCGACTCGGGTGGGCGCGGCAGCCAGACCTTCGACCTGCGCGTCACCGTGCATGCCGTCACCGCGGTGGAATCCGCGCTGCTGGACCTGCTGGGGCAGCACCTCGAGGTGCCGGTGGCCGCACTGCTCGGCGACGGCGTGCAGCGCACCGCGGTGCCGGTGCTGGGTTACCTGTTCTTCGTCGGCGACCGCACCCGCACCGACCTGCCGTATCGATCCGGCGCGGACGAGCCCGCCGACGCCGACACCTGGCTGCGGCTGCGGCACGAGGCCGCGCTCACACCGGACGCGGTGGTCGCGCTGGCTCGTGCCGCCCGTGCGCGCTACGGCTTCCGTGACTTCAAACTCAAGGGCGGCGTGCTGGCCGGGCGGGACGAGGCCGCCGCGGTCCGCGCGCTCGCCGAGGAATTCCCGGACGCGCGCATCACCCTGGACCCCAACGGTGGATGGCTGCTGAGCGAGGCCGTGGAACTGTGCCGCGAGCTGACCGACGTGCTCGCCTACGCCGAGGACCCGGTGGGCCCAGAGGGGTCCTATTCCGGCCGTGAGGTGATGGCGGAATTCAAGCGGGCCACCGGCCTGCCCACCGCCACCAATATGATCGCCACCGACTGGCGCGAACTCGGCCACACCGTCCGCGCGGGTGCCGTCGACATCCCCCTCGCCGATCCGCACTTCTGGACCATGGCGGGCTCGGTCCGCGTCGCCCAGCTGTGCGACGCGTGGGGCCTGACCTGGGGCTCGCACTCCAACAACCACTTCGACGTCTCGCTGGCCATGTTCACCCACGTCGCGGCGGCCGCTCCCGGCGCGATCACCGCCATCGACACCCATTGGATCTGGCAGGACGGCCAGCGCGTGACCCGCGACCCCTATCGCATCGCCGACGGCACGCTCACCCTGCCGTCGCGCCCCGGTCTCGGCGTCGAACTCGACGAGGAGCGGGTCGCCGCCGCCAACGAGCTCTACCACCGGGAGGGCTTGGGCGATCGGGACGACGCCGCGACCATGCAATATCTCGTGCCGGGCTGGCGCTTCGACAGCAAGCGACCTGCGCTGGTGCGTTGAGCCGGTCGGTAGGAAACAGTCGGTAGGAAACGGGAGCCGCGGACCATCGGTCTGCGGCTCCTTGCCTGCCGTGAGGAGGCTCGCCCGGCCGAAACCTGTTCCGGCGAAACGTCATACATTCTTCGGCCGTAGCGCGGGCCTGCCGCGCGGCAGCAGGCCGAGGTCACGAGCACGTCGAAGATCAAGGGTTTGGAACCACCTAGAAGAGGCATTACCCCTGCGAACAAGCTCGGCAAGGAGGTCAAGATGTCGGCTGGAGTATGGGTGATCATCGCCGTCATCGTCATTGTCGTCGCGGCCCTTCTGGCGTTCGTGGTCTGGCCGATGGTGCGCAGGCAGCGACTACGCCGCAGATTCGGTCCCGAGTACGACCGGACGGTGCAGGAACTCGAGGACCGCAAGACGGCAGAACAAGAGCTCGCCGAACGCGAGCGCAGGCACGCGCAGCTGCGGCTGCGCGACCTGTCGGAGGACGAGAAGCGGGTCTACACCACGCGTTGGGTCGAGGTGCAGGAGCGATTCATCGATGACCCGGCGGGTGCGTTGACCGAGGCCGACCGCCTCGTCACCACGATCATGGCCGAGCGCGGCTACCCCACGGAAAATTACGAGCAGCAGCTCGCCGATCTGTCCGTGGAGCACGCCGAGCCGCTGGGCCACTATCGCGCCGCCCACGAGATCGCGACGCGACCGGCGGGTGCCGAGGTGTCCACCGAGGACCGGCGCACCGCTGTCGTGCACTACCGGGAACTTTTCAAGGACCTGCTCGGCGTGGCCGATCAGGAGAAGAAGGGCGTGAAATCATGAGCACCGAATCCGAGCGGCGGCTGCATGCCAGGGCGGGGGATCCCGCCGGGTCCGAACAGTACGGCGAGACGACGGACCGTCGGCACGAAGCCCACGCCGGGCCGGTCGGCGGAACCGACGCGGTCCAGCGCGACACCGCGACGCCGATCGACGACGCCGAGCGCCGCCCGACGAGCGGCGATGCGCTCGAGCCGGACTCGCCCGCTCGGGCCGACGACTCGGGGGCGCTGCGCGAGACCACCTCAGCAGGGCAGTCCGCGACCGGCACCGAACGAGCGGAGTTCGCCGGCGACACCGAGCGCGGCAGCGTGGACGCTTCGACGCAGGGTGTTCCGCAGGACTCCGTCCGTGGCGCCGACGCCACGGCGTCCGCCCCCGCGGCAAGCGACCAGCTCGCGCCCTTGATTCCCGAAGCCGATCTCGATCGTCTGCGCACCCAGTGGCGCGAGGTCCAGGTCACCTTCGTCGACAACCCGAGGGCCGCCGTGGCTCGCGCCGACGAACTGCTCGGCGGCACCATCGACCGGCTGGTCGCGACCTACCAGGAGCGCAAACGCGAACTGGACTCGCGGCTGGGCGACGAGTCCGACACCGAAGGCCTCCGGCAGGCGTTGCGCGGTTACCGAGGGTTCTTCGACCAGCTGCTCTCGACCGGCGCCTAGCCGAACCCCATGGCCCATGGATGTCTTTCGACTGGCGACGGGAACGGTCGACCGAGCGACGAACTGGGTCGCCGAGCAGGTGAAGCTCCGCGTACCCACCGCTGACCCCGCCGACCGCGACCCGGAGTTCATAGCCGACACCATGGGCCTGGGCTGGTTGTTCGTCCGCCTCTATTTCCGGGCGGAGGTGCGCGGGCTGGATCGGGTTCCCGAGGAGGGGCCGGTATTGCTGGTGGCCAACCACTCCGGCGGCAACGTGTCGCCGGAGGTTCTGGTCACCACGCTGGCATTCGTCCGCCGCTTCGGCCCGCACCGGCCCTTTTTCCAGCTTGCCCACGACATGGTGATGGCCTACCCGGTGATCGGATCGTTGCTGCGCCGCTTCGGGACGGTGAACGCCGACCCGGGCAATGCCGAGCAGGCGCTGCGCGACGGTGCGGTGGTGCTGGTCTATCCCGGCGGCGACTGGGAGGTCCACCGCCCCAGCTGGGAGGAGGACCGCATCGACTTCGCCGGTCGCACCGGTTTCCTCCGCTTGGCCTGGAACGAGCGGGTGCCGATCGTCCCGGTGGTCAATATCGGTGCGCAGCAGACCGAGCTGGTGCTCACCCGCGGGGATCGGATCGCGCGCCTGCTGCGGCTGGACCGCATGCTGCGGCTGAAGGTGTTCCCGATCTCCATCGCTCTGCCGTGGGGACTGAACATCGGTGATCTCGCTGGGCACCTGCCCTTGCCCAGCAAGATCACCGTCGAGTTCCTCGACCCGATCGACCTGCGCGAAGCGCTGGGTCCGGAGCTCGACCTGGAGCGGGCCTACCAGCACGTCACCGGGATCATGCAACGAACACTGACCAGGCTGGACGCGGAACGCGACCTGCCGATCGTCGGGTGAACGGAATCAGTTGGGCGATTTCGGCCTCGACCTGCCACTGTCGCCAATTTTTATGATACCGTTCGTAACATATATCCGCTTCGTGTGATGGAGGTCTCCCATGCGCGCAGTCGCGCATGAACAGATCGGATGGTTCGCCGCGCCGGGCACCGAGGGCGGCGGAGCGGCGCTGGACCAGGTAGCGGCCATGACCGGCGCTGCCGGGGTAATCGCCATTGTGTTGCTGTGGATCGGTTACCTGCACCGCACCCGGCGAATCACGTGGCTGCAGCGTGTGGCCGACCGTCTCGGACGGCTGTTCAATCGACCCGGCTGGGTCGCCCTCCCGCTCGCGATGTTCCTCGCGACGATTCTGACCGCCCTGTTGGGCTTCATCTGGGACGTCAGCCTGCACGTCGGCAACGGACGCGATGACGGGCCGCTGGCGAATCCGGCGCACTACTTCATCTTGGCGGGGTTGTTCTTCCTGTTCGCCGCCGGAATGTCGGCGATCGTGCTTCCGCTGGACGAGAAGCCCGGCCCCGCGGCGGTGCGGATCACCCGCACCTGGTACGCGCCCGTCGGCGGCATCCTCATAGCGGGTGCCGGTCTCTACGCGCTGATCGGCTTTCCCCTCGACGACATCTGGCACCGGCTGTTCGGGCAGGACGTCACGCTGTGGGGGCCGACGCATCTGATGCTCATCGGCGGCGCCGGTTTGTCGCTGGTCGGTGTGCTGCTGCTCGAGTTCGAGGGCAGGTACAGCAAGCCCGAACCCGACCGCGCCGACGGACGGCTGATGTGGCTGCTGCGGTCGTTCGCCTTCGGCGGCCTGCTCATCGGCCTGTCGGTGTTCCAGGTGGAATTCGACTTCGGTGTGCAGCAGTTCCGGCTCGTCCTGCAACCGATGCTCATCGTGGCCGCGGCCTCCGTCTCCCTCGTCGCCGCCCGCGTGAGCCTCGGGCCGTTCAGCACGCTGGTCGTCGTCGGCTTCGCCGCCCTGGTCCGGACCGTGGTCGCCGTGCTGGTCGGGGGGCCGATCATCGACGCGCCACGCAACGTCTTCCCGCTCTACCTCGGCGGCGCGGTCGTGGTGGAACTGCTCGCGCTGCTGCCGCTCACCCGGCGACCGATCTGGTGGGGCGCTGCATGCGGGCTCGGCATCGCGACGGTCGGACTGTGGCTGGAATCCCTCTGGGTCCGTGCGATGTTCGTCAATTCGTGGCCGACCGCGATGTGGCCGGAACTGCTGGCGATGGCAGTGCCCACCGGTGTCGTGGGCGGTGTCGTCGGTGCGCTGCTGGCCATGACATTGCGCGGTGAAGCGCTGCCGCGTCCGCCGGTGCGACGCGGGTTGATGATCGCCGCGGTCGTGATCGTGGCGGCCGCGACCGCCAATGGCCTGCTCACCGATGTGCCACAGCGGGCAGAGGCCACGGTCGCCCTCCGCGACGCTGCCTCGGATACCGGCGCGAGGATGGTGCTCGCGGACGTTCGCGTCACGCCCGCCGATCTCGTCGGCTCCGACCCGGAATGGATGCAGATCCTCGCCTGGCAAGGCGGGATCGGCGCGGACAGTCCCGGTCGCGGTCTGGTCGTGGACCAGCTCCAGCGAGTGGGCCCCGGCCACTACGTGTCCACCAAACCTGTTCCGGCACACGGGACGTGGAAGACCGTGCTACGGATGCAGGACGGCCGGGTGCTGACCGCGGCGCCGATCTTCATGGCCGCCGACCCGGGCATCGGCGTGGAAGAGGTTCCGGCCCTCGACTCGTTCACCCGGCCGTTCATCGCCGAGATCACCGTGCTGCAGCGGGAGCGCTCGTTCGATTTCCCGTCCTGGTTGTTCACCGCGGCGTCGCTGGTCGTGCTGCTGTGCAGCCTCGTCCTGGTCTGGGCGTTGTCCTGGGGCGCGGCACGAATCAACGACCGATATCCGCACCCGAGCCGACCGGCGGCGGAGCCGGTGGTTTCGCGATGACCCAGGGCTACGACGGCGTGGACGTCCTGGCCGATCATTCGATCCTGCTGGCCATCCCCGCCTTCCTGCCCGCCTTTCTGGTGGTCGCCGTCGTCGTGTTCGTCGCGCTGCGCGATCGTCGTGCGGAGGAGCGCGATCGCGCGCCCGGTTCGCCGTCCGAGCACGGCGTGGACAAGGAGGAGTGATGGCATCGGTGCGGCGCTGGGGTGCGCTCGTGCTGCTCGGTGGTCTGGTCGTGGCAGGCTGCGCCTCGCCCGATTCCGCCTCCACCACCTCGACGAGCGCGGTAGCCGCAGACTCGGACAGTCTCGTTGTCGCGCTGCGGATCTCTGGGAATTCGGTGAGCCCGGTCGACGTCCGCCTGGAGACCAGGGTGGGACGGCCGATCGAGATCGTGGTCGACAGCGACACCGACGACGAACTGCACATCCATGCCACGCCCGAGCACACTTTCGCGGTCACCCCGGGCACAGGACAGCGATTCCGCTTCACCGTGGACGTGCCCGGGCGGGTGGAGATCGAACTGCACCACGCGCGCCGCACGGTGGCGACGCTGCTCGTGCGCGGATGACGGTTCTGGCCCACGGCATCGGCGGATCCGCCGATCTGCCGATCCCGCTGTCGTATGCCCTCGTCGGGGCCGCCTGGGCCTTGACGTTCTCCTTCGCGCTGCTGGCGTTCGCCTGGCGCGAGCCGCGTCTGGAGCCACGATCACCGGGCGTCGCGCTCCCCGCGATCATCGGAACGATCGTGGACTCCAGGATGGTTCGAGTCGCGATTTCGGTGGTGAGCGTGGCCGCTGCGATCGGGGTGCTCGCGATCGGTCTGCTCGGTCCATCCGAGTCGGCCGACAATCCCGTGCCCGGTGTCGTCTACATCTTCCTCTGGGTCGGGGTCATGGTCGCCTCGCTGGTCGCCGGTCCCGTCTGGAAGGTGCTGTCCCCGGCGCGCGCGCTGCACCGCGCCATCTGCCTGGCGTGGCGCCGCCCGCCCGGGCACGGTCTGGTCCGGTATCCCAGCTCATGGGGTCAGTGGCCGGCGGTGCTCGGTCTGTTCTCCTTCGTATGGCTCGAATTGGCCTACCCGGAACCGGGTTCGGTGGCGGCTGTCACCACCTGGCTGGCGGCATACTTCGTCGTGACCACGATCGGCCTGATCGTGTACGGCACGGCGTGGGCCGAGCGTGCCGACCCGCTCGAGGTGTACAGCAGCCTGCTGGGCAGGTTGAGCCCGTTCGGACGCCGCGCGACCGGTGCACGCGTGCTCCGCTCGCCGCTGGACAACCTGGCCGGCACTCCGGCGCGGATCGGTGGCGTGGCCGTGGCCGCCACCCTGCTCGGCTCGACCGCGTTCGACAGCTTCACCGCATTCCCTTCGTGGCGCGGACTGCTGGCCGATGCGGGCAGCGGTGGATCCGATGTCCTGCCCGTCCTGCTGAACACGGCGGGGCTGCTCGGTTTCATCGTTGTCGTCGGCTTCGCGTTCCGGACCGCCGCCCGGGCGACCGGCGGCCTGGACGAAGCGCGGCGGCGGCTGCTACCGGCTCGCCTCGCACACAGCCTGACACCGATCGTCGCCGGCTATCTACTGGCCCACTATCTGACGTTTCTCGTGGAGAAAGGGCAAGCGACGGTGATCTTGTTCGCGGATCCGTTCGGGCGAGGATGGAATCTCGCCGGGCTCGCCGACCGCGACGTCGCCTACGTCCTGTCCGCCCACCCCGCGGCGCTGGGAACGATCAAGGTGCTGGCCGTTGTCGTCGGCCACGTCCTCGGTGTCGCCGCCGCGCACGACCGCTGCCTGCGCCTGCTGCCGCGGGCGCATCGGCTCACCGGTCAGCTGGCGCTGATGCTGACGATGGTCGGTTTCACCTTCACCGGTCTCTATCTTCTGTTGGAGCACCCATTTGGCAGCGATTTCGCCACGTATGTGGGTTCATAGCGGGTTAGGTTACCTCACGGTTCGGGGTCGCCGAGGCTTTGCCGTTGGCTGGGGGACAGGGGATGTCGTTCGGTGTTGGGCAGCAGCGGGTGCGGCTCGCCGGTCAACGTGACCAGCGCCTCGGTCACGTCCAGCAGTCCGGCCTTGGTGGTGAGTGCGCCATCCTGGTCCGGTTGGGCGAGGATGCCCTGGATCCGGCGTTTGCCATGCGAAGGGCCAGGGTGAACAGTCGCCGACGCACGCGTTGTCGGCGACGGATCGATCACTCGCTCCAAAAGAGGATGTCATCGCGCATTCATACGGTGACTCCGGCGGCACGACGTTCGCGGAGCAGGGCGCCACCGACGGAGTACGGAGAGCCGCTTTTGGGCTGCGCCTCCGCCGAACCCTTCGGCGACACCGTCCGACAGGTGCGGCGACTGGGCGTGGCCAAACGCGTTGTCTGTCCCGCGCCGACCACGCCCAGAGACTCCACTACACAAGCACAGAACCCATCCCGCGGTGGCTGGTTCGATTCGACCGGCGGTGGGCACTTGGAGCGGCGCCCCAGCGGGTTCCGTCCCGCCGGGGCCACGCACTTCAGGTAGTCAGCGGACCTGTGCCGGTTCCGGTTGCAGGGCAATCGGTGCGGGAGAGGCGGCCCGGGTCAATGTGACCACCAGCCCCACCACCATCCCGACCGCGGTCAACAGGACGACCAGCCGTTCACCGTGAGCAGTCGCCACGGTGAGTGCTGAACCGGATTTGCCGCCGGTGCCGAACTCGGCGACGACCGTGAATACGGCCAGGCCGATGGCGTTTCCGAGGTTGAGCGCGGTGGAGGCGATCCCATTGGCGACACCCTGCTCGTGGCTGGGGGTTCCGGTCGCGGCGGTGATCCACATCGCGGTCCAGACGATGCCCTGCCCTACCCCGGATACGATCAGCCCGGGTACCAGCGCACCGTAACCCGCGGTCGCCTCGAATCCGAATGCCATGATCAGCGTGCCAACCGCACCGACACCGAATCCGAGCAACAGGGTGCGGCGGACGCCGAAGCGGGTCGCCATGCGCTCGCCGAGCTGGGTCCCCGCGGCGATGGCCACCGATGGCACCAGAAACGCCAGGCCGGTCTGTAGTGCGGTGTAGCCGTGTACGTTCTGCATGAGCACCGTCAAGAAGTAGGGCAGGACACCGAAGGTCGCCATGTAGATGAAGGTGACCACCATGCCTGTGCTGAGATGGCGATTGCGGAACAGCCGGAATGGCAGCAGCGGGTCCGCACTGCGATATTCCACCACCGCGAACAGCGTCAGCAGCAGGACCGACAGGACAAGCGCACCAACGACGACGGCGCTACCCCAGCCCATTTCGGGTCCTTCGACCAGCCCGAAGACCAGCAGCGTGGACCCGCCGGTGACGCACAGCGCGCCGGGCATATCGAAGGGACGCCGTTGGGCGCCGGCCCGATCACGCGGAATCGCCACCAGCGTACCCAGCGCCACCACCGCCGTGAGCGGAACGTTCACGAAGAAGACCGCAGGCCAACCGAAGTTCTCGGTCAATACCCCACCGAGAAGGGCACCGATGGTCAGGCCGCTTGCCCCGGCCCCACCCCAGACGGCCAGCGCCCGGTTCCGCTTGGGCCCCTCCTCGAACAGGGTGTTGATCAGCGACAATGTCGAAGGCAGCAGGAGTGCGCCACCGATACCCTGGATCGCCCTGGCAACAATGATCACTACCGGGTCGCTGGCCAGACCGCCTGCGAGCGAGGAGATTCCGTACAGGCCCAGAGCGAGAAGAAACATACGGCGGCGGCCCAGAAGGTCGGCGGCCCGGCCGCCGAACAACAGGAAACCACCGGCGAAAACCACATAGGCGCTGACGACCAGCTGCTGAGTCTGCCCGGGAAAGCCGAGCGCCGAACCGATCTCGGGCAGTGCGACGAACACGATGTTGAGATCCAGCGCGTAGATCAACTGCGCCAGCGCCAACATCGTCAGCGCCCAGCCCGGCCGTAGGCCGGTACTCGGAGCGAGGGTGGACATGTGGTGCCTTTCTGACCGGGGATGAGGGTCGTCGAGGCGGGGCCCACGCCGTCAACGGTACGATATTTCACGTACAGTTAAACCGTACTAGTAACTACGTACGGTCTGTCAAGGGTTTGTTCGTAGGTTGCGGTACTATCGAACTATGACGTTGAGTCACCCGAGTCGCGACCAGATCCGAATCGAGCACGTCCTGGCCGCGCTCGGCAATTCGACCAGGCTGGGTGCCGTCCGGATACTGGACGGTGCTGGTGACTTCAACTGCACGGGCGTACTCAACGCACTCGGCGTTAAGGCCAAATCGACCATGACCCATCACTGGCGGGTGCTGCGCGAGGCCGGCATCATTCGCCAAACCCCGGTCGGCCGAGAGTATTTGGTGGAGTTGCGCCGCACAGATCTCGACGAGCGATATCCAGGACTGCTCGATACAGTCCTCGCCGCCGAGCGCGTCGATTCGCCACCGCCCGCCTCCGAGTAGAAGCGCTGCCGCGCTCTCAGGACCAGCCGGTCCGGGCCATGGTGGTGTGCCGTCGGTAAGGCCGTGGCACTGAAGAAGGATCGTCGTGGTCAGCGAATCGGGTCGGGAGAGGATCCCGCACCGCATCGCTTATCCACATCAGCAGGCAGGGTGGCATGGGCGCGGCGTCTGCACCCCTTGTCCACGACTATCCGCAGTCACGGTGTCGTTGTCGTGGGCAGCGTCCTCGGTCGCTCGCTGCTGAACGATCCCGGCCAATTCGAGAAGAGACTGCTGCGGCGCACCGCCCGCTCGAACGCCGCGGCCAGCCGTAAGATCGGGACGATGTCGATATCGGTTACCGCCGCGATCACTCGGCGCGGCGGCACGCCGGGACGCTCGACGAGTAAGTCCGAAGCTCGGTCAGTAGTCGTAGACGGTCGTGAGCGGGTGGTCGGTACGCCGATTACGTGGGTGTGCCAGATCGCGGCGGCGACCGCCGACACTTCCGGGTGACGCAGATCGTGACTCCCCGGCAAGGAGCGTCCGCGATGAAGGACACCTCCATGGCCGAGGAAAATCGACAAGGCCCAACTGGCTGTGACCGGGTGCTAAATCCGCTATGGTGCAGAGTATTTCAAAGCCGTCGCGAAGATCACAGCCGCCCTCAACGTGCTAGTCCGGTTCTTCCGTATCCGGCCGAGCGCTGGATCCACCTGCGCACCAAGAACTATGAGTCGACGTTCGCGTCCGTGCGCTTGCGGACTAAGGCCATCAGGGGGTCTGGGTCACACGCGTCTGGGAATTGCCATGGCCTACGGCTGATCGTGGCCGCTCGAGCGCGCTGGCGTAAGGTCGACGCCCCCGAACTCGTCGCGCTGTCCGCGCCGGGCACTGTTCCGCAAGGGCGGGCTGCTGCAACACGGCCGAATCACACCGCGCTCGCCAACCGGCGTGGCCGACACCACCGCAATTGGATCGCCTGAACCTGCCTACCTCCAGATTTCGACAACATTGCATAATGCGGATATGGAAGCGCGAGCTCACGCCGACGCCTGGCTGGCAGCATGGAACGCACACGACCTCGAGGCCATCATGGCCTGCTATGCCGACGACGTGGACTTCGTCGCCTCGACAGTGACGCGCCGGTGGGGCAAACCCGATGGCCGGCTACGCGGCAAGCCCGAACTACGCGGCCACTTCGAGCTCGGGTTACAACTCGCCCCCAACCTGACGTTCACCGAAGAAGCACTACTGACCAGCCCTGGCGGGTACGCCCTACTCTACCGACGAGAGAACGGGAATCGCGTACTCGACGTCGTCGAGCTAGACCAGGACGGCCACGCCGCCCACGTTCGCGCTTTCTACGAGCAGCAGCAGCAGTAACTCAACAAGTCGAAAGATCGTCGACCACAGGTCTTGACAATTACTCCGCCAAGCCGCCCGCCGCTGTCGGGAGGCTGATGACGGCATCAGCGGCAGTTTCTCGGAAGCGCGACAGCTCTCGGCTGGTGAGCATGAAGTCCGTGCGACGAAACACCTCAATATTTCTGATGTCCACCGGTCATGGCTGCGTCGATGTCTACCGGGCGCAGTGGCCTCGTAGCGTTCTTCGTCGCCGAGCGCTCCTACACCTACGCTGCGGCCTCAGGGATCGTGCTGGCGGCGTCGCTGCTGTCGTCGGTGGTGCAGCCGCTGTTCGGTGCGTTGATCACCGATGATGAACAAGCCGCGGCCATGACCAGACCACGCTCGACCGGCTGCTGCAACGCCTTGTCGATGTTCCACGCCATCAGAGCAGACACCCCGGGTCGGCACTGCGGGCGGCATCCAGCTGCCAATCGTCGGCGTCCGCCACGGACGACCGCCACCGCTTTGACTTTTCAGATTCCACAGAAAGACCAAACTGATCAAGCGACAAATGTATGGCAGGGACAGTTTTCGGCTACTTCGGCACCGCATCCTGCTCGCATAGCCCGGGCACCACCGGAAGTGAGCCAGAGCCGTTTACCCGACAGTCCCGATGTGCACACTGTCGCGAGTTCGCATCCGATGCAATCGGCGGCAGAAGTAGTCATCGCGCGGAAATCAACGAAGTTGCCTGGACCAGCGATGATGCGGGATGGGGTGCTGTAAAGAATTGTGCCACCAGGTACATGAAAGGCGGTGTGGTGTCATCGGCTGTCAGGAATTCGTGCGACTGGAAGGGTGTTTATCGGTATCGGCCGAATGAGACCTCGCTTCCAGCACATCGATCACTCCGACTGTAACCCGCTGCGGAGTGCCAACTGCGGTGTTGTAAGACGATCGCTTCATCGACAGTGAACAGCGATGCGGGCGCTGGCTACGGCGGTGTGAAACCGTCCGGCCACTGTGTGGTGAGGTCGTAGGTGATGCGGGTGAGGTCCGTGCGGGTGAGGTTCGCGCCCCTGAGATCCGCGCCGGTGAGATTGGCTCCGATGAGTTTCGCGCCAGTGAGGTTCGCAGCACCGAGGGCGGTCTCGGTGAGGTTCGCGCCGGTGAGGTCGGCATCGGTGAGATTCGCGTGCGGGATGAAGGCGCGGGTGAGGTTCACCGTTGTGAGGTTCGCGCGGGTGAAGTCCGCGTGGGAGAGCATCACGTCG
>NZ_JADLQO010000034.1 GCF_015477775.1 Nocardia abscessus
GGGGAGGTTTGCGGGGGTGGGGTGAAGGTGAGAAAACCGGTGACAACTTGTCACCGGTTTGTGCTCGATGTTTCTCACGTTTTTCGCGCTCTGACCAGGCACAAGATCATCCATCGAGACCGGCGGCGGACACCGCCGCTCGTGTGGGGCTCGGGCTTCGATCCAGAGACACAGGCCAGGTAAGCCGATGCACGGAGCCGGAAGAGTCAGCTACTGGAAGGCGACCGAGTAAATAGCGGCGCTGCGCGCCGTGCGCGGCCTTCGGCCGCGTGCTCCTGGTGCGGGGTCGCCTGCATTGTGTTCCCGCGCCACTCACGCCTCAAGGGCGCTGCGCGTCGCCTGCGGCGATGGCCTGCGGCCACCCTTGACCCGTGAGCCTCTGCGCGGGAAGAGCAGGCGTTAGGGGCAGGCCGGTGGCCTGCCCCGGCGGAGGCGCACGCGCCCCCGCTCCAGGAGCAAAGAGCCCGCCCGCGGTTCCGGCCCGGCGGGCGGGTGGCGAAGAATAAGACGGGTCTGGACACTGCTCCGGGCACGCGAAGGCCCCTGCCGACTGGGACTCGGCAGGGGCCTTCTTGCTGGTCAGACGCAGGTCAGGCGGTTACTCGTCGTCGTCCTGGCCCAAGTACGCGGCGACCTCGGCGAGGGAGTCGTCGGTGGGCGGCTCGTACTTGGCGCGATACAGCTTCGGCGGGGCGTAGTCGGCGTTGAATGCCTGCCCCGTGCCGGTGAACTGGATGGTCAGCCGGGCGCCGTTGCGCAGGTCGTCATCGCCCGCGGCGAGGATCGCGGCCTTGATCGCCTTCTGCAGGTTGCCGCGCACGAACAGCTTGCGGGCGCCGTCGTCGTCCGGATCGGTCTTCCAGCCGGTCAGGATGATGACCTCCAGCTGCCGAACCGGGTTGCCCTGGCGCAGCTTCGGCTTGCCGGTCTTCGGGTCCTTCTGGACGGTCAGCTCCTGGGAGATGACCAGACCGGCCACGGTCGTGCCGGGCTCGTCGGCCTTGCCGAACGCCGAGCGGATGACCTTCGGCTCCTCGGTCATGATCCACGATGTCATTGCGGTTACTCTTTGGTTATCGGTGAGGGGGTGGGGTTATCCGGCGATCAGCCGGACATTCGAGGGTGCGGGCAGCGCCAGCTGCTCCGTCGCCGTGGTGTCGTCCTCGGTCTTGAGGCGGGCGAGGATCTTGCCGACCGTGCCGTGGTGCAGACCGACCTGCGGGGCGATCTCGCGGTAGGAAAGGCCGGCCAGGTGCAGCCGGAGGATCTCCGCGTCGCGGGCCGCTGTCGCATCGGTCTCGGCCGGTGTCGCCTCCGGATCGGCGTCTGTCGCCTGGCTGTCGCCCCAGTTCGGGGCGGTGTCGCCGGTCGTCTCCTGCGCGACGGGTGCTGTCGCCTCCGGCTCCGGGGTCCGGGGGACCTCCAGCAGCGCGGTCAGCGCGTGCGTCACCGCCAGTGCGGCCACCGGGGCGGCGCCTGCCACGGCCGCGGCGGCGAGCTGGGGCAGCACCAGCCCTTCGGAATTCCAGGCGTGGACACCGTTTCCGACCAAAGACACCAGCTCAGCGGCAGCGAGTTCGGTCCAGAAGAACCGGCGAGTCGCGGCCGGGATCAGCACGCCGATCTTCTCGCGCCGGTTCAACGCGACCAGCGAGAAAGCGGCCTGGATGATCGGACCGTCCACGATCACCGGGGCGCCCCACGCCAACCGGGAGTCGATACCGGACATGACCGCCACGCCGTGCAACGCGATCGCCGACCACGAGAACGCCGCGATCGACACTGCCGCCAGCGACAGCAAGGCGACAACCTCCGCGACGTTCCACGACGGCGGCGACACCTGCGCAGAGGAGTCGACAGCGGTACGCGACGCGGCGACGCCGGACGGCGACGCGGTGTCGCCGGAGTGCGACATGGCGACGTTCATCGCTGCCACCCCACCGTCTCCTCCAGCGCGTAGAACGCGTTGACGTAGCGGGGCCCGGAGACCAACCGCTCCTGCTCCTCGTGCAAGGCGTGTCCGGCCAGCTGATCCAGCGCGTTGTCCAGATCGCTGGCAAGCTCCCGGTTACGGTCCTCCAGATCAGCGGCGCGGTGCTCGGCGGCATCCCGCTCCGCAGTCACCCGCGCGAGCTGCTCCTCCAGGAACGCCGCACGCTGGTTCGCCGCGATCAACCGGACCTCCAGCTCGGCGTTGGTCTCGGCGGTGGCCGCGTGCCCGTACGGGCGCAACGGCTCGAACCCGGCCACGTCAGTGCCCAGATCCGGTGTCGTGTCGATGGTGGTCATCGGTCCATCCCGTCTCGGTCGGCGGTGAACGCGGTGCTCGACAGGCCAGCGAATGCGTTCACCGGGGCCTGCTCGGTCTGGGCCAGCTCCGCGCTGCGGGTGGCGGCGAACGAGCTGGACACCGGGACCGGTGCCGCGTTCGGGTTGGCCTCGGCCGGATCCGACCAGGAATCGCGGACTTCGGCGGCGGCGAGCTGCTGGCGGGCCTGCTCGATGCTGCGGGGCTCGACCACCCAGGCGCCGTTGCCGGTCAGTTCGCGGGCGTGCTGCTGGCTGCGCCATTCGATGTCGCTGATCGCGTGGAAGCCCTGGGCGCGATCCACGGCGATCTGCTCGCACATCCGGCGCATGGTGTCCGGCGCGGAGCGCCAGTCGCTGTGCGCGTCCTCCAGGTACCGCCAGGCATCCCCGAACTCCTCGCCACGATCGAGCCAACGCTGCCCGATGGCGTTGGCCTGATCGCAGATCAGGTCCATCTGGTCCATGGTTTCGGCGTGGACTGCGGTGTCGTACAGGTCCTTCGCCCGGTCGAAATCCGCCCGCATCAACACCTCCTCCGGGTTCTGGACTCGTCCGGCGTAGCGGTTGATGTACAGGTCGTCCAGCTCGTTGGTGCTCATCGTTCGATTCCCTCTCGGTCGTATCCGTTGGCGGCTGCGGTGGTGAACGCGTTGGTCGACAGACCCGCGAACGCGTTCACCGGGGTCTGCTCGCTGGCGTCCGACGCGTACGCCGCAGCTTTCGCCTGTTCTGCCTGCCGCTCCGGGCTGCCGTAGCGCTGCCCGGCCGGTGTGCGCTCGGCCAGCTTCTGCACCGCCTGGTCGCGCTCACTGCGCAGCTGGTCCCGCTCAGCGGTCAGCGCGGTCAACTGCTGAGTGAGCCGGGCGTTGGCCTCGGTCAGCTGGTTGTTGTGCTCGATCGACAACCGATGCCGATTGGTCAACTGGTTGTTGCGGTTGGCGGCGTCGACCAAATCACCGGACAGCTGCTCGATCTCGCGCCCGCGCTGGGCGAGATCCTCGGCGAGCTGGTCACGTTCGGCCGCGATCTGCTGCACCGACGCGGGCAGCTGCTGCTCGTCACGCTCCTGCCCGGATCCGCGCTCGATGCCCTCCCGCCACTGGGTCACCTCGTCGGCGACCATCGACCGGCCACCCTCGGCGCGGAACACCCGCTCCGGACGCCACTCGTCGGCCAGATCGAACGCGGCCACGTGCACCGTGGTGCCGGGCGCCGGCCGAATCCCGGCCAGCTGCTGCGCGGTCCAGCGCGCCGAGTCCGCCTCGGTGGCGTGGCTGCCGCGCTCGTGCACCACCTGATTGGCGTTCTGCGGCAGGTAGGTGACGGTGCTGCTGAACCGCTTCGCCTGCTGCTCCTGCCCGGTCTCGCGGGCCTGCGCCGCGGGCTGCTCGCGGTGCACCTGCCCGGCCAGCGTCCGCTCCCGCAACACGGCCTCCCGTGCGGCCAGCTGCCCGGCGACGGTCTCGGGGCGGCCGTGGTCGACGTACTGCTTGGCGGCGTTTGCGGTGTCGCGGGTCTCGACCTGCAGAGTGGTGCCGTCCGACCACGACGTGCCGCTGATGTTGCGCTGCAACCATTCGGTTGCGGTGTGCTCGGTGGCGAACGCGCGGGACTCGGTGAGCTTCCCGCCGTCCGGATCGGTCCACGTCATCGCCGCGGTGTAGCGGTGACGGTCCGGCTGGGCGGCGTCGATGCGGGCGAGCAGTGCCTCCTCCGCATTGGCGCGGTGCGCGGCGTCCAGGCCCTTCTGCCACTCCGCACGTTCGCGGTCGGCGCTGCGGTTGATGCTGACCGTCTCGCGGGCCACGCGGGCGCGGTAGTGCAAGGCTTCCAGGCCCTTGACCTTGTGGGCGCGGGCGAACAGGTTGCCGGTCTTGTACTCCGGGAACACCGTCGCGGCGTCCAGACCGTCGAGGGCGATGCCCTGCTCGGTGCGGGTCAAATGCCCGTCGCCGATGAACTGCGCGGCCAGGCGGTCGCGGTGCTCGGCCAGGGCGCGGGCGTCGCGGGCGCGGCGGTCGTGATCCACGCGCGGATCGTTGGCGCGGGCCGCGACCGTTTCGGCGTGCAGCCGGTAGCGGTCGACCGCCTGGTTGGTCCAGGACAGGTGGTTGGTGCGGGACTGCTGCTGCTCGCGGCGCTCCTGGCGGACCAGACGGCTGATCTCCTTGCGGGCCCGGCGGCGCTCGATCCAGTTCGCGGCCTGGGCGTGGCGCTGCATCGCCGTGCGCATGGCGGCACTGAACTGGCGTGCTTGGGCGATCATCTCGTCTTCGGGACTGCGATCGGACATGACTCGTTCTCCTTCGGGTTGGGTTATGCGGACTTCTGAGCGGGTGCCGGGGTGGCGGTGCGGCGGGCCTCGTAGGTTCCGCGGCGCACCGCCAGGCGAGTGACGTGCTTCTTCACCCAGGCGGCGAAGTCGGAGAGGGTGTAGAAGACGATGCGGATCGAATCGGCCGGGCCGGGACGGCCAGCGGCCATCCACCAGCCGAATCCGGCCAGGCCGAGCCCGTAGACGAACAGCGGTCCGGGCAGCGGGAACACGATCGCGGCGGTGATGAACGCCGCCGTGGTGAGCAGGCCGGGCGCCCACACGCGCAGCCCGTCACGGACTTTCGTCGCGCGGGAGACGTGCGGGGCCAGCGAGCGGCCCACCGTGCCACCGTCCGGGACGACGGGCTCGGCCAGCTGGTCGGCCAGCCGCTGCGCGGCGGTGCCCTCCAGCTCGGCGGCGTGCTCGGCCAGCGCGTCCAGTTCGGCGCGGCGCTGCTCGGCGGTCAGGCCGGTGATCTCCTCACCGTGCTCATCGGGGTTCAGGTTGGGCAAAGCCATGACGACAGGTCCTTTCGAATTCAGGCGGTGCGGTGCTTGCGCAGGTCGATGACCGGCGCGAGCTGATCGGGGGTCTTGGCGGTGGCCTTCATGTCGGCCAGGCCGGGCAGCGGGCGCAGCGCGGAGAGCGCGGCATCATCGAGCGGCGCGACGCGGCCCCAGCGGGCGCGGCCACCGGAGACGTGCACGATGTCGCCCTTGGCCATGCGGCGCAGCCGGTTCGGGTCGATGAGCCACTTGTCCTGGCCCTGCACGTTGCCCTCGGCACCGTCGCGAGTTCCGTCGATCTGCTTGCGGCTGAACTCGAATCCGCGCTTGGTGCCGAAGGTCTTGGCGAGCTTCTCGCCGTCCTCCTGGCCGCCGAGCAGAGCACCACCGGACCCCGCCCCGACCAGCGAAGTGCGCTGGTCGTCATCAGCACCGAGACCGTTCCAGTGCTGGGCGAACCAGATCGTGCCGATCTTGGCCTTGCGCAGACGCTCGACCCACTTGACCGCGTTGGTCTTGCCGTCCGACACCGCCGAGAACTCATCCACGGCGAGCAAGGTCTCGCGGCCGTGGTCCTGGTCGGCCAACTGCTCGAACATGCAGCCCAGCGCGGCGAACTGGCTGCGGGCCCGATCCGGTGCCTTCACGCCCTCCAGGACGATGTAGAGCGCGTCGAAATCGGTGATGTGGCGCTTGCCGTCGAACGCGTTGCCCAACGCCCGGTACAGGTTGTTGAACTCCGCCAACGTCGAGGACATGACCGGCTGCTTGCCTTCGAGGGTGGCCGCGATCTTCAGATCCGCGCCCGGCACACCGGCCCACGGGATCTTGTTGGTGGTGTCGAAGACACCGCCCCACAGCTTCGCCAGCTTCACCGGGTTGAACCGGGACAGGAACTCCAACCAATCCCGCGGCGGGTTCTCCCCGACCGGCTTGCCGTCGACCACCTTCTGCGGTGCGTCCACGACCAGGTGAATGAGGTTTTCGCGGATCTCGTGGAAGTACTTCTCGGTCGCCGTGGTCGGCACCGCACCGCCGGTGACCATCGCGGTCAGCACCGAGCGCAGGTCATCGCGGGACGGGATCGCCCACAGATCCAGCTGCACATCGGCCGGGAAGATCCCGATCCGCTCCTGTGGCACACCCAGCGCGGCAAAGCACTTCGCGAACCGGCGCGCGGCCTTCATGCTCTCGGGGCCGCCGTTGCAGTCGACCACCACGGCCAAAGGCCGGCCGGGACGATCCAGCGACCACCACTTGCGATGACGCAGCCACGCCGTGGTGAACCACGCCATGATCAGCCGGAACATCAGCGTCGTCTTGCCCTTGCCGGAGGACGCGACGACGATCATGTGCTCGCGCAGCTTGATCCACGGCACGATCAGGCGGGTCTCGTTGCGGGCCAGCAGCGCCCGCCACCGCGAGCGAGGCGGCGCGGCGGTGTCCTCGGCCGCCAGGCGCCCGATCACCGGGTGCGGGGCCATCCCGCCAGTCGTGAACGGCAACCGGTAGCGCGACAGCCGGGCAGCGGCGCGCTGCTCACGCTGGGTCTGCAACCACAACATGCGCTCGGTCACCGCAGGCGAGGCCATTCCGCGCGTCGCCAGCTGCACGCGGCGGTTGGTGATCGCCAACGTCGCCAGCATCCACGCGGCCGGGACGATGAACACCGCCATCACCGCCAGCCCGTGGACGTAGCGGCCGGAGAGGAACTCCGAAGCGCCCGAACTGAACTGAATCGACGGCGCCGCAAGGTCCAGCCCGAACACGATTGCCGAGCCCGGCAACGCCAGCAGCGCGCCGATCGTCCAGTTGCGCAGCTTCGCGGGCTTCCAACCGAGATAGGTCGCGGGCACCATGAACGCCACCGCCAGCAGCAGCACCGCCGCGGCGACCGCGCCCACGAGTGTCAGCACGTCGAGCACCCGTGCCCAGGTCAGATCCTCCGGGATCGGCAACATGCCGCCGAACAGCATCGAATCGGGGCCGTCGCCGAAGATCGGCGGGGCCTTCGGGTGGATCTCGATCTGCGGGGCGCCCGTACCCGGAACCTGGGACTGCTCCGGGGCGGCGGGCACCTGCGACGGGTACGGCTTCGAGCACTCGGGCCGGAAATCGATCACCTGCTGGCAGCTCATCGCGACACCGCCTTCCCGGCGACGCCGTGCGCGGCCTGGCCGGTGTGATCAGAGGCTCCGCCCTCGATCACCGTCAGACCGGGCCGAGACTCGGCGCCCGCGCCGTCCTTCTCCGGCTTGAGCACCTGGTCGATATCGGCGACCCGCACCACCAGCTCCGGCACAGCCGCTGTCGCGGCCAGAGCCGCGCCCCGGACCACCTTGAGCACCGCCTCGCCCCGGCAGTAGTAGACGAGCCCGGCGCAGTCGGCCTGCGCGGCAACCTGCATCGACTTCAGCACGGCGATCTTCGCCGCTGCCTCGTTCTTCGCCGTGAGCTCCACCTCGACCGCCCACAACCGGCCCTGATCGTCGTAGAAGCGGCCGTCGTGGATGTGCGGGCGCGGCTCGCCCGCCTTCACCACACCGACCTCCGCGCGCATCTCCCGCTCGGAGATCCAGCGGTTCAGATCGGTGCCGACCAACGCCAAACGCAGATCCAGCACCGTCCTGACGTGGTCGGCCATCTTCGGCGACGGACGCCAGTACCGCACCCCGTAGGGCAACAGCTCCTCCACCGACCGCCGCGTCGGGAACACCCACGTCGGGCCCGGCACGGGCCGGATCCGCTGATCCGATACCAGATGCGCCTTGCGCCACTTCGACGCCGCCCGATACGCGGACTTGATGCTCACCCCGCCCAGCAGCCGCGCCACCTGATCCATTGGCGCGCCGTACATTTCGGCAAGAATCGTCACCGCGTTCATGTCACGCGGACTCAGCCTGTGCCCGGTCATCTATCGCTCCATCCCTTCTCGATCCAGCACCGCGGCGAAGGCGTGGCTGGGCAGGCCCGCGAACGCGTTCACCGGGGCCTGCTGTGGTTGCTGATCGGCCCATCCAGGGCCGGGGTCATTGATCTGCTCGAACTCCGCACGGTCGATGCCGTGCCGTTCCGCGGCGCGCAGCTGCCGCTCCCTCGTGGCCTTCGCCAGCGCCTCGAGCTGGGCGGGTGTCGCTTCCCGCTTGGCGGCGGCGCGGTTGATGTCGTAGAGGTAGGCCGTCAACGGCTCCCGCGACCGGCGCGGACGCTGCACCTTGCCCGCGATGTCCTGACCGTTCGGGCGCAAGCCCTGCGCGGCCAGCTGGCGGCGGGTCCGCAGATGCGCAGGCGCCATACGCCACGCGTAGGTCGGGATGCCGCCGGACTGCGGTTCGGCCGCGGTCATCGCACAACCACCTGCGCGAACGCCGAGCGGGCAGTGTTCACGGCACAGTCGAGCCGCTGCGCGATCTCCGCCCAGGTCCGGCCCTCCAGCTCCCGCAGCTCAGCAACCTGAGCCACGAAAGCCAGATCCCGGCAACGACGCGGCCGACGACGAACCGGCAACGACGCCTCCGGCTGGCCAACCTTGGGCGGCTGGACAGCGGCGGGCGGGTGGCAGCTCCTGGTCGTGGCAGCTGGGACTTCTGCCAGACCGAGCATGGCCAGAAGCACACGGCAATCCGCCGCATCCTGAGCCTGCGACGCCACCATCCGCTGCGCCCGGCGCAACAGCTCGTCACCCGCGATCACCGCTGCCACCCCGCCGGCGCCTGGATCTGCTGCGGCGGAACACAACCCACCTGCGCGGCGACCGCGACCTGATCAGCGCGGCACACGTTCGGCGACGGCCGGTAGTTCTGCTGATCGATCCACGCCGCCGAGCACCCGACCATCCCGGCCAGCACACCCAGCACCAGCAGCGCGAGCTGTATCTGCGGCGGCAACGCCCGGAACACGCTCGCGCCCGCCCGCGCGACCTGAGCGTCCGTCTTCATGACCGGGCCGATCATCGACCGACCCCCCGCCGACGAAACGGCCCACCGTTGCGCGCCAACATCCGCCAGCCCACCCACACGAACGCGGCGAGCAGCAGATTGCCGATCACCAGCGCTGGCGCGGCGATGAGCACGAAAAGTGCCGCCAGCACCACTACGACCATCACGGTCGCTCTCATGGCATCACCTTCTTCCTTTGAAGACATCAGATTGAATGTCTGATGTCTTCAAAGGTAAATCTGATGCCCTCTGGTGTCTAGCTTTTCGCGCGTTTTTCGTCACAAATGGCCAGGATTGGGAAGGTCCTTCCCACCCACACAGTTTGTGTGGGTATCAACTGATAGGTTCTGTGCACCAAGACGGGCGAAGGAGGCTATGTGGAAGCGGCAGGGGAAGCGCGGCATCGTCAGATCGCCCGCGAGATCCGCAACGAGATCGAAGCTGGTCGGCTACGGCCAGGGCAGAAGTTGCCCAGCACGCGAGCGCTGGCCGAGCAATTCGGAGTAAGCGTCGCGCCCATCAACGACGCGATGGCCATCCTTGAGGAGGAAGGCTTGGTCGTCAGTCGGCCGCGCTCCGGGCGGATGGTCAGCGACACTGCCACTCCTGGAGCGCCACGCCCGCGGCGAGGCCGTCCTCAGGTGATCTATGTCGGCGGCTACGCGGGTAGTGGAAAGACAGAGTTCGGGCGCATCCTGGCGAGACTGACCGGATGGGCAATGCTCGACAAGGACACGATCACCAGGGCAGTGGTCGACACCGCCCTGGTGCAGCTGGGTAGCACCGTCGCAGACCGCGAATCCCCGATCTACCTGGATCTCGTACGGCCTGCCGAGTACGAGTGCCTTGCCGCAGCGGTTCGAGAGAACGCCAGTTGCGGCGTGTCAGTCATCGCGACGGCACCATTCATCAAAGAGTTCGGCTCTGAAGCGTGGTTCCGCCGAACAGCTGTCGAACTGGACACGATGGGCGCCGACATGGAGGTTGTGTGGATCCGGTGCCAGCCGGATTCGATGCACTCGTACATCACCCGGCGTGGTGCCGCTCGGGACTCCTGGAAGCTTGCCAACTGGAACGACTACGTCCACGGCATCGACACTGCATTCGAACCGCCCTGGCAACACACCATCATCACGAATGACCCCGACTCACCGCCGCTGCGTGAGCAGGCGCAAGCACTGATCAAGTCGCTGATGGACTGATATGGACACCGCGATCGTGATGTACGGCCCGCCTGCGGCGGGCAAAGACACCGTGACGGCCGCGCTCGCCGAGCTCGGCAAGGAGTTCCGCCACTACCAACGCATGAAGGTTGGTGTCGGCCGCACAACGGGGTACCGGATGGCCTCGCCTGCCGACCTCGAAGAGCTAGTCGCCGCAGGCGAAGTCATCTACTCGAACAGCCGATACGGCTCGATCTACATCATCGATCGGCCAGAACTGACAAGGATCTTCGCCGCTGGCGAGATCCCAGTCCTGCATGTCGGCCAGCCGGAGGCGATAAATGCGTTGCTCGCTGCGTGTCCGGGAGTCCGGTGGGTCGTAGTCGAGCTGTGGTGCCCGCGTAACGTCGCCGCGTCGCGTGCCGCTGCTCGAGGTACCGGCGACACCGCCGAGCGCCTGGCGGTCTGGGACGCGACTCCACGCCTCACTATCGCTGACATCCGGATCGACACGGCAGCAGTCAATCCGACTGACGCAGCTCATCAGATCGTTAAGGCTGTCCACGCTGCCCGGTGCGCCATCGTCGTACCCGCGATGCACCTCCTACATCCAGACGGCACGCTCGACCTGGGCGCGACTCGCCGCCACGCAACCGCGGCTGCCGCCAGTTGGATCGACTTCTTCCTGATCAATGGCTCGACTACGGCAGGCGATGAGCTGACCAGCGCTGAGCGTGAAGCCGTTCTCGATGTCTGGTTGGAGGCTGTCGACAACAGTCGAGTACTGGCCTGCGCGTGGTCTGCTGAGGACCTCGCGACCGCGGCCGAGCGTCACGTCACACCGATGGCAGTGCTACGGGCCGCTACCCGGCCCGTAGCCGAACAGTTTCTCCGCACTCTGCCGGGCGGCTCCCTGATCTATAGCCACCCGATGTTCGGCTACGCATTCGACGCCAAGTTGGCGGCGTGGGCCAAAAGCGCCGGCCATCTCCCGGCCGGTGGGAAGCTCGCCAAGATCCAGCTGACTGAAATCACCGAGCTCCGGCGCGCCGCCCCCGAATTCGCGACGTGGGACGGCTCGTCAAGACGAATCCGAGAATCGGTAGGCGCCGGTGCGGCTGGTGTCGTTGCTACGCCGCTCGCCGCTGTGCTCACCGATCTGCCACCGCGCAGCCTGGCGCAGGTCCAACCCGCTATCGACATCGTGCAGGACAAGCTTGATCAGCTCCAGGAGCGGGCAGCTAAGCGCGAGTGGCTACAGCACCGGATCAGGGCAGGGCAAGAAACATAGTCAGATGATCATATGCGCATAACGGCATGTTTCCCCTAAATGGTTCGGCGTGCCTACTGCATCAAGTCCTTGTTAGAAGGCAGGATCAGGCCCGCGGAGCCGGAGATATCTGAAATGGTTCGGCGTGCCTACTGCATCAAAATCGGACATGGGGTCAAGGTAACCGAATGACATCTGGGCAGATCCTGATGACGGATGGGCAATGGGCGATGGATGTGCTCTTGCCGCACCGGCCGCACGCCACGAATCGCCTGCAGGATGGCCAGTACCGGATGTCGCGCGACGAGGCCCTAGAGATGCGCTATATCGAGCACTCGCCGCATGCGCTGCTGGGTGCAATCGTGGTGGATTGCGACCATCCAGACACTGCGCTGCGGGCTTTCGAGCGGCCTAAAGGCCATCCGGATCCAAGCTGGGTAGCGCAGTCTCCATCCGGTCGCGGGCATATCGGATGGTGGTTGAAATCGCCCGTTTGCAAGACCGATTCGGCTCGGTTGAAGCCACTGAGGTTCGCGCAGCGGATCGAGGCCGGCCTCCGGATCGAGGTCGGTGGTGATCCTGCTTATGCCGGTCGACTGACGAAGAACCCGATCCACGAAGATTGGGAGACGCTGTACGGACCTGCCCGGCCGTACCACCTTGTCGAGCTGGTCACTTCGTCTACGCCGCGGCAGATGCCGCGCAA
The DNA here is from genome assembly GCF_015477775.1 of Nocardia abscessus. Lineage (GTDB taxonomy): Bacteria > Actinomycetota > Actinomycetes > Mycobacteriales > Mycobacteriaceae > Nocardia > Nocardia abscessus_A. The sequence continues at coordinate 12,211 of NZ_JADLQO010000034.1, forward strand.
GCCGCAGAAGGCATGCGGGCTCGGTCGCAACGTCACCATGTTCGACACAGTTCGGAACTGGGCCTACCCGATGTGGTGGCACTATCGCGATGGCACGCAGCAGGAGTGGGAGCACACCGTCTTGGATTACAGCCTGCGTGAGGTCAACGACGCATTCCCGTACCCTCTGCCGTTCTCGGAGGCACTGGCTACGTCCCGATCGATCAGTCGATGGATCTGGCGCAACTTCAGCGAGGAAGGCTTCCGAGAGAAGCAGTCGGTTCGTGGGAAAATCATGACCGAGAAGCGCAAAGCCACGATCGTCGCCACCAACAAGGCTCGCGCCATCGACCGCGCGGCGGTCTTGGCCGCATTGGAGGAATGATGGCTGCTGAACACCGGAAACGCCGTACCAAAACTGCGCGTGAGTTGGCCGCCCAGCTCGGCGTCAGCGAGCGAGCAATCAGGAAGATCGTGGCGGAGCCTCGTGACGACTACGAGGCACGTGCGAGAGCCAAGCAAACACGTGCACGGGAACTCCGCGCCCGCGGCGCCACTTACCGCCAGATCGCCGACGACCTCGGCATCTCCATCGGATCCGTTTCCACACTGCTGCATCGGTCGCCGATGTCCAAGGCCGGATGACTCTTCTTTCCCGACCATCAAGCATCGAACGCCCATTCGATTTCTGACCGCCGATAAGCAGGAATTATCAGGGGTCAGAATTCGGGTCTGGCCCCGTAAACGGCATCCGCCGGAGGGGTGAACCCATGCGGCCATAGGGTCTCGTCGTCGTGCCTGGCCTCGGTCAGGTTTGTGTCGGTCAGGTCCGCGCCGGTCAGGCTCGCGCCGGTCAGGTCCGCGTCGGTCAGGTCCGCGCGGTACAGGTTCGCGCCGGTCAGGTTCGCGCCGGTCAGGTCCGCGCGGTACAGGTTCGCGCCGGTCAGGTTCGCGCCGGTCAGGCTCGCGCCGGTCAGGTTCGCGCCGTCCAGGTCTGCGCCGTCCAGGTCCGCGCGGTACAGGATCGCGCCGGTCAGGTTCGCGCCGGTCAGGCTCGCGCCGGTCAGGTTCGCGCCGGTCAGGTTCGCGCCGGTCAGTTTCGCGCCGGTCAGTTTCGCGTCGGTCAGTTTCGCGTCGGTCAGTTTCGCGCGGTACAGGATCGCGCCGGTCAGGTTCGCGCCGTACAGGCTCGCGTCGGTCAGGTTCGCGCCGTCCAGGTCTGCGCCGGTCAGGTTCGCGCCGGTCAGGCTCGCGCCGGTCAGGTTCGCGCCGTCCAGGTCTGCGCCGGTCAGGTTCGCGCCGTACAGGCTCGCGTCGGTCAGGTCCGCGCTGAACAAGGACAGGTCGGCGAGGTCGAGGCTGGCGAGGGTGCAGTTCGGCAGGGAGATCTGGCGCAAGTCGATGGAAGCTTCTGTCCAGGATTTCGGGTCCTCGGTCGGGCGTCGTCGGCGGCGGGTGAGGACGGCGAGGATGGTCTGGCGGATCTCGCGTTCGGACAGATCCGGCTGTTCCCCCTCCATGGGTTGAGGGAAGGGCACACGCAGATACCACTGGAGCAGGTCGATGCAGACCTGGCGTTCCTCGTCCTCGCCGATCGCATGCCAGTCGTCGGCGAGCGCGGTCAGCGCGTAGACCCCGGCCTGGCGGATCGCGGCCGAGTCGTGGGCGAGTTGTTCGGCGCTGCTGGTGTATCGCTTGCGCAGTGCCTCGACCCGTTCCAGCTCGTGTTTGGCCGTGAAGTGTTTCTCGGTCTGGCGGCGGTTCAGCAGCACGCCCCCGAGCGCGATCGTGGCGGCGACCACCGCCAGCACCCCGGTGAGCACCGTAGCCACCGGCTGGGTGAACCACTCCGGATTCGACGTCGGCGCGGTCGACGGCGCCTGCGCGCCCGCGGGCCCGGCCATCACCACCGCGGCCGCGAACACCACGACCGGCCCCCCGAGAAATCTGCTCATGCCGCCGATCCTGTCACCCACCCCGGCCACGCACCGGGCAATCACGGTGCCGCCCAAACGAGTTCGACCGGCACCGTGGCCGCGCCCGGTCCAGGGGCGGCCATCCAGTCCGGCCGCCGGGGTTTATCAGGGGGTCAGTCGCGTGTCTTGTACGTGATGAGGTTGCCGTCACTGCCACGATCCGCCATAGACAGGTCGTAGACATTCGGGTCGGCCTCGAGTTGCTTGACCTTGATTTCGGACGCCTGGTCTCCCGCAGTGGTCGCCGGAAACTCGAGCTCGTGCTCGGCCATGCTTCACCTCTCGTGGTTGGGTTGGAATTTCGCGAGGCTACGGCACCGGTCCGACATGGATCGGAGCCCTGGACGGCGTGATCGATGCTGAGTTTGATCGGAGCCCGCTCATCCGTCGATATACCCCCCATCCGTATGCGTTGGCACACCCTTTGCACCATGCGTTCCCGCGCGAAAGCTGCCATCCGTCCCCCTTCCCCCTGGAAGCGTCCACCCCCTTCCCTGGAAGCCCAGAGGGGTGGGTGGAAGCCCCCACGCCAAACGATTGGCTATGCAGCCGTTTCGGGACACGTATCCCGAACTGCACCACAGTCCATCACAGCCCTGACCTGCGTAAGTACTGATATACTGAAATCAGTAAATCCGGCGTGTGGATGCGCCTCCAGTACTGAAATCAGTGCACACTGATTTCGGATCGAAAGGGAACTCACCGTGTGGCTCGACCCCGTCAGCCAGTACTCGATGTTCAGCAACGCCAGCGGTCGCCTCTCCGACTCGCAGCGTGAGGTGGGCGAGGCTCGTGACTGGCTGAACTCTGTTCTCGACACCACCGCGCCGCGGTTGCCCGGTGGCGACGATGCGCACCGCACCGCGCTGAGCCTCCTCGCCACTGCCGAGCAGTACCTTGCTGAGGCCAAGGCGCAGCTGGACGACGCGATCGGCCGCTACAAGGCCACGAAGGAGTAGCAATACTGATGTCAGTACATACGGAATTACTGCGGCGCGAGGGGCGTGCGCTGCTGATCATCGTCATGTTGAACCTCAAGGGCGGATCGACCAAGACGACCTCAGCCGCGTGGATTCTGCATGTGCTGCACGAAGCGGGCCTCAGCGTCCTGGGCGTGGATACCGACCCGGAGAACGAGTCGCTGATCAGCTGGTCGGAGCTGGGCGAGTGGCCGTTCCCGGTGATCTCCATGCCGGTGGCCAACCTGCACAAGCAGCTGCCCGGCGTGATCAAGCCGGACGTGGATGTCGTCGTGATCGACACGCCACCGATGAAAGAGCAGCGGCGCATCGTGAAGTCCGCGGCGAAGTTGGCCACGCACATCGTCGTCACGATGGCACCGACGAGCATGGAATACGAACGGTTGCCCGCGGTGCTCGAGCTGTTCGCCGAAGTCTGCGACGAAGTCGACCCGCCCGAGCTCGTCGCGCTGCTCACCCGGACGGTGACCAACGCGGCCAGTACCGACACCTACCGGGAACTGATCACCGGCAACGGCGTGCGAGTACTGCGGGCCACCGTGCCGCGTCGTGAGCTGTTCGCGCAGGGCTACGGCACGTCGATCACCAACGCGCAGGCCACGCCTTACGCCGCTGCCGTGGATGAGTTACTGAATTCCGTAGATACTGAGATAGACGAGGTAAGCGCATGAGCACCGCCGCAGAACGGATCAAGGCCAACGCCGAGCGCGCCGCCAGGGCCCGCGCGGATAAGGCCGGCGCGGGCAATCCCGCGCGCACCGATGGAGCTCCGGAACAGCCGAAGCCGCGCAGCCATGGGGCACCGGTCCGGCAGAAGCCGGTCCGGCGCACCGTCGACCTGCCGCCCGAGCTGTACCGACGACTCGTGGAATGGCAGAACAACACCGCAGCGGCGCTGGGCAAGTCAAGAGTGACCAGCCAGGACGTCATGGTCGCGCTCGTCTACGAACTGCTGTCGGATGCCGAGGTCGCCGACTCGGTCATGGAACGCATCGCCTGATCACTGATCTACTGATCTACTGATTGCAGATCGCGAGATCGCCGACGAGATGACACCTCGATCTGTCTTTTGGCCCCTGGTGGTGGGTCGGTCTGCACATCAAGGCGGGCAGGCACCGCCTGCCCGATAAGGCCTGCCTTTCGCGCGCAGAGGCTCACGGGTCAAGGGTGGCCGCAGGCCATCGCCGCAGGCGACGCGCAGCGCCCTTGAGGCGTGAGTGGCGCGGGAACACAATGCAGGCCGACCCACCACCAGGGCCACGCGGCCGAAGGCCGCGCAGCTGTTCCACGAGCGCCAGCTCGTGCACGCGGGCGCCCAAGCGCTCGCGCACCACACCTCAAGGACACTGCTCGCGCTCGGGATCGGGCTCCAATTCCAATCCGCGGATCAGTAGACCGCAGCCGACGCACACGAGTTGACCAGCTCGAATCGTCTCCCAACGCAACCCACTCGCAAACCCACCGATTCGCACCCAAACGCAACCACCTCCCACCTTCACCCCACCCCCGCAAACCTCCCCTCATTCTTTGATTTCTGATTGCCCTCCACCCCCACCCAGTTCGACATCTCATCGTCCGTTCACGAAGTGGGCGATGAGATGTCGAACTGGGTGGGGGTGGAGGGTGAGCAGAAATCATGCGCTAACAGCGCAGGTCAGGGGAGGTTTGCGGGGGTGGGGTGAAGGTGAGAAAACCGGTGACAACTTGTCACCGGTTTGTGCTCGATGTTTCTCACGTTTTTCGCGCTCTGACCAGGCACAAGATCATCCATCGAGACCGGCGGC
>NZ_JADLQO010000035.1 GCF_015477775.1 Nocardia abscessus
CTACGTCCTCGACGGAGCACTCATGCCAGGCAACACCGCCGCATGCAACCCCTCGATGACCATCGCCGCCATCGCCGAACGCGCACTCGACAACATCGTCACCCACGACATCGACACCCTGATCTGAGAGGCACCCTGATCCGAGAATGTCGCCAGAGTGGTCGTGCGGACGCGTTCGCCCGCAACGCCACTCGACCCTCTCGCACCGGGGCGGTCACGACCCGGAGCGCGGCGGTCGCCTTCGCGGTACCGGCGGCCGCTTCGAGATCGGCGGCGGCACCGAGGGTTTCGATGCGATCGAGTGCGTATAGCAACGTTCGGATTCGACCCTTCCCGCTCCCGGCACGGCCACCAGAAGGCGACAGCCCTCAGGATGACACTCCGTAGCAGGTGGCGATCGCGGCGGCGCGGTTGCGCAGGGATGTGCGTAACCACTGCGGGGCCAGGGCTTCCGCGTTCGTGGCGAGCTGCCACAGCGCCCATTCGGCGTGTCTCGGATCTTGGAATGTCACCTCCATCCGCAGCCAGCCGTCTGCGTCGGTTTCCTCGGCGCGGACGGCCAGCGCGGTGCCCACCAGTTCTTCCCGTCCTGCCGGGTTCACCCGTACCAGCACGGTGACTTGGTCGCCGCCGGTCCGGAACCGAGTGCTGCGTTCCTGCCAGGCCCGGTCCAGATCGACCCGGTCCGGCCGCTGCGCGGGTTCGGGGAGTTCCTCGGCGGCCAGGACCCGGGACAGCCGGTAGGTGCGGTCCGCGCCGGACCTCGTGGCCAGCAAGTAGCCCTGGTCTCGCACGGTGACCAGGCCGATCGGATCCACCGTGCGCCATTTCGGGGTCTGGTCCACGGCCGCGTAGTGGATGCGCAGTTTGTGTCCGGCGAACACCGCGCGCCGGATCTCGGTCACTACGGAGTCGGACACCTCCTCAGCGACCAGCCTGCGCGAGAAGAGGTCGGTCTCCGGGTCGATGAGCAATCGCTGGGCCGCGCCGGTCGCGGTGGCCCGATAGCTTTCGGGTAGCGCGTCGACCACCTTGAGCATGGCCGACGCGAGCGCCGAGCCGAGGCCGAATGCCTGCGCGCCGCGCCGTGATCCGGCGACAAGCAGGGCGAGCGCCTCGTCGTGGTTCAGTCCGGTGAGCTCGGTCTGGAAACCGGGCAACAATGCGAAACCGCCGTGCCGGCCGCGTTCGGCGTAGACCGGGACGCCGGCCGCGGACAGCGCCTCGATGTCGCGCAGCACGGTGCGCGTGGATACCTCCAGCTCGCGGGCCAGCGTGGCCGCGGACAGCCGACCGTGCCGGCGCAGCAGCAGCACCAGCGAGACCAACCGGTCGGCGCGCATGCGAAAACTTTACCGGAATACACGACACAGGATGTCGTGATTCGTTGGGAGGCTTGTCCTATGACGAACAAGATCATGGCCACTGAGCCGAACGACCTGGGCAGGTACTTCATCGAGCGCGCCAATGCGGGCGACGTCGACGGGCTGGTGGCGTTGTACGAGCCGAACGCCGTGCTGGCGTTTCCGCCGGGCAACCTCGCGACCGGACATGCGGAGATCCGCAAGGTGTACGAGCAGTTCGTCGCGGCCGCGCCGGTGCTCTCGCCGGGTAGGCAGCACCCGGCACTGGTGAGCGGCGACCTGGCACTGACGGCGTCCACGCTGACCACCGGCGAGGTGACCGTCGAGATCGCCCGCCGCCAGCCGGACGGGTCATGGCTGTGGGCCGTGGACCAGCCGGCACTCGTGCCGTAGCGGGGCGGCGGTGGGCCGGCGTGACCGAGCCCACCGCCGCGCACCGGCGGGTGAACGTGCGCCGCGCCGCGTTCGGCGAGTGCCTCGGACATGGGCTCGGCTTCCCGCCGGGCCACCGAGCCGGCGGGGCGCCGCGATGAGGCGCATCGCGACGATCGGCGTCTACGGCTTCACGGCCGGAGCCTTCCTGGAGAAGCTCACCGCCGGGGGCGTGGCGTTGCTGCTCGACCTCCGCCAGCGCCGCGGCGTTCGGGGCCCCGACTACTCCTGGGCGAACTCGGCGCGGCTCCAGCGTGCGCTCGCCGCGGCGGACATCGGCTACCTGCACGTGAAGGAGCTGGCGCCGACGACCGAGCTGCGTCGGCTCCAGTACCGCGAGGACGACCGCCAGGGCGTGGGCAAGCGCAACCGCGTCGCGCTGGCACCCGAGTACGCCGAGCGCTACACCCGTGAAATCCTCGACCCGTTCGACCTCGGCGTCCTCGTGGCCGAGCTTCCCAGCGACTCGATGACCGCCCTTTTCTGCGTCGAGCGCGATCCGGAGGCGTGCCACCGCTCGCTGGTGGCCGAGCGGCTGCGCACCGAGCACGGCCTGCCGGTGACGAACCTCCGTCCGGACTGAGCCATGCCTGTCACCGGCGTTCGTGCAGCGGCTGATGGGTCTCCCACGCGGCGGGGCCACCGACACCGCGTACCCCAGCGCGAATCTCGTGACTGCTCGAGCCCGAACAGAACCGGCCTTGTGTGGTCGCGGGCCGTTGCCGGAGTTGACCCGCAGAAGATCCTGTAGACCGCTGGGCGGAGCGGATCGAACAGGCCGAGCTGTGTTGCCCCAGGGTCAAGACCGTTGCGGCCCAGAGGATCCCGCCCGCACTGGAAGGCCCGCCGGGTGGGTTCTTTTTCCACCGGCGGGCCTCCAGAATCTTGGCGAAGACAGGGCTTATGGGCGGGTCACCTCGGTGGCGTGGAGGTTGCGCAGCGTGCCGTCACCGGCCTCGTGCTGGGACGGGTAGAGCAGTTGCACGGCCACGGTCAGGGGCGTGCCGGGCTCGATGGTGTGGGTGTCGTCCGGCGTGCCGATGACGACGGATCCGTCGGTGCCGTCCTTGATCACCTTGTACCACTGAGTCTGCTGGGGATTGATGCGGGTTCGGGCCGGTACGTCGAAGCGGATCTCCCACCACACCACCCGCTGCTCGTGGGCGGCCAAAGTGAGTTCGTAGCTGACGATCCATCCCTTGGCGTCCTCGGGCCAGGTCTGCGGCCACTGCCCGACGATCACGGGGGACACGGTGACGGGAGGCCGATCGACCTCGGTGGTGACCGATCCGGAGTGCCGTTCGGCGGTATTGGCGCGTGAGGGTGAGGTGATGAGGCTGGTGCAGGTGAGTCGGCCCTCGTACTGCGGGTCGATGGTGCCGGTCAGGTTGATGACCGCCTTGCTGCCCTTGGGCAGGTCGATCGGCATGTGTAGGCCGTCACGGACCGACCCGGTGCCGCAGACGGCTCCGTTCTCGGCCTGGCAGGTCAGTTCCAGGTCGGTCAGCTCTGTCGGGACGGTGGCATCCAGCACGGCGTCGGGGGCGTCGTTGGGGCCGAGATTCTGCACGCCGATGGTGTAGGTGATCCGAAGTCCCGACTGCGCTGTCTGGGGGCCGCTGATCTCCAGCGGCATTTCCGCGGGCAGGGTCACCTTGAGGTTCCTGATCCGGTGGTAGGCGGTCGCGGCACCGGTTCCGGCCGCGAAGCCGAGCTTGAACGTCTCGGGCACGGGTGGCTGACCGTCGGCGCCGGCGAGATCGAAGTCGTCGATCAGCAGGGTGCCGTTCGGGTTGGTTTTGTCGGCGTGGCGAACGGTGAGCCGACCGCCGATGATGGAGACCTGGATGTGGGCACCGCGCTCCCAATCCGCCCGGAATCCGCCCGGTACCTGAACGCCGGTGAGCCAGCCGAACCCTTCCCGCAGGTTGCCGGCTCCGCGTACCCCCAGGGTGTTGGGCCGTTGCGCACCGCCTCCGTTACCGGCCAGCGGCGTGGCGAAGTTCCCGTAGTTGTCGAAGCCGACGCCGACGAACCCGGCGGTGACTCCCGGCGCGACGATCTGCCCCGACCCCGTTTTCGTGACGGAGTAGCCGAGTGCGGCGCCGATGCCGCCGGGCTGAGTGGTGTGCGCGCCGTCGATCACGTAGACGCTGAAGCCGTCGCCGAGCGCGGCTGCTCCCTCGCAGGAGTAGTCGAAGTCGATGGTGACCCCGAGCCTGGACGAGAACGGCTGATCGAGGAACGCCGTCCCGGCCTGGGAATTGGTGTTGGGGGTGAGTTCCAGGCTGCCGCCGTTCAGTCGCGCGCTGCCCAGCAGTTGCCAGTGCGGGTTGGTCACGGTCTCATTGGTGAACGATTCGATGATCGGGAACTGCGCCTGCTGAATGGTGACCGGTGCATACGTCGTCATAGTCGAATCCTCCTTGGCCGTATGTGCCATGAGATGAGCGATTGCGCCATGCAGATTTGACCAGTACCCCGCAACGAAGATAGCGCATTCGATCCCACCGGGACTACGGTCCGTGGCCCGCCGCGCAAAGTATGCTGGAATGCAACGTGATTGGTTGACCGTGACCAGGCGGCGATACGCGGACACCCAGGGCGGCCTTTCATCGAACCGCGACGGTTGCCGAAAACGGGCTGTCATCCTACCCGGGGCGGAACAGCGTCGACACACAGTTCGTCTCAGAACCGCTACATTAAGGTAGCCGATCGGCAGACCGGAACTCCGCCATGGGTTGTATTGACGGGACGCAATTTTCTCGTCGTAGATCGGGATGGGTTAACCAGGATTCGGGGCCGAAGAATGGCTGCGATGCTTGGCCGGTGACGATTATGCATCTCCGGGCTGAGCCTGCCCCCGCACCCGGTCGGGCGGTGACCGAGCGCATCGCCCGGGGCGGCTGCACGACTCGACGGTGGTCCCGGGTTACTCGGATGTCGCGCGCATACCGGGGTAGCGGAGAACTCCGCGCAGGTGCGTTCAGCTCGCGGCCCGGTCGGGGAAGTCGAGTACGAGACCTGCGTCCCAGGCCCGCTCGATGATGTGGGCGATGTCGATGTCTCGTACGCCGCTGAACTCGGGGCCGGCGAACAGATCATCGATGTAGCGCAGGATGTGTTCGGCCACTACGGATTCGATGCGGCCGAGGCGTCCGGCGACTTGGGATGTGAGGTCGCGGGCGCGCATCCTGACTGTGAGGTCCTCGGGGCGGACATCGTCGGTACGTATGAACAGTCCACACGGTTCGCGAGGTATCAACGCGAGTCGGATCAGCACGCGGGCGGCACCGATGTATCGCAGTGTCCGGCCGGGCAGGTGGACGCGCAGGCGCAGCAGGATCGGCACCGCGATCGTCATGTCCCAGTCGCCCGAGTCGCAGCGCATGGCGTGCACGGGTCCCGCTTCGCCGATCGCGGTGGCGTGCACGAGTCCGTTCAATGCCACTGGTACCGGGCCGATCTCGATCCGCTCACCCACGATCTGCGCGACCACGTCGGCGATTCGCTCCGGTGTCGCGGCAGCGCGCAGCACTCGGTCGGCGAAGTCCGTGCGTGACAACACCTCTGCCGGCGCGCTGCCTTGTGCCGTCTGGCGATGTCCGGCCATGTCGCTACCTCCGTCGTGAGCGGATCGCCCGGAGCCGGGCGGATGCACACCGCATGTAGATGACATCTACCCGGCCATCGCGATTTCAATCGACGGAGCCGCCGCGGAGACCGAGACCCGAGCCGCGGCAGACCTGCAAATCTGCTCGGACAAGCAGAGTTCGACCAGATCCGGGGTCGAGACCCTTCCCTCGTCCGCCCGTCGCCTGCGCGAAGGCCAACCGACCGGCTGAAGGGCAGCAACGGCCGCGCACCGAACGACATTTCCAGGAATGCGGGCTACGCCGACTTGACCGCTCGACGCGACGGCTCGGCTGCCAGTTGTCCGGGTAGGCGGCGATCAGCACGCTGGGGAGCGAGCGGCGATCACCGCGCTGGGGGAGAGACTGGGGCGCGGCTCGTGGCGGTCCGTCGGCGGCGGGCGTCCCGGTTCGCCGCTGCCCGCGGGCGTGCGGCCGCGCTCGGGTCGGCCGAACTACCTGGCTCGCCTGACTTGCCGGAACGAGGTCCGAGGGTCGGGCGATTGTGCCCCTCGGTAAAGCCGAAGGGAGCATGATGGGACAGGTGAGCCACGTCGGTGGGCCGGACGCTGCGTCCGCGCCGGACAGCGCTGGGTCGGGAGCCGATGGTTCCGACCGGGCGGGCAGCTTCCGGTTCTGGTTCGAGGATCAGCGCTGGGAATGGTCCGACGAAGTTGCCGAACTGTACGGCTACCGCCCCGGCCAGGTGCAGCCGACCACCGAGTTGGTGCTGTCGCACAAACACCCCGCCGACCGCGCCGCCGTCGCCGACGCCCTGGCCATCGCGGTGCGTGACCACGGCGCGTTCTGCAGCCGCCATCGCATCATCGACACCGCCGGTCGCGTCCGTCACGTGCTGGTGGTCGCCGACCACATCTTCGATGCGACCGGCGCGGTGGTGGGCACCTCGGGCTACTTCATCGATCTGACCGCCACCGTCGATCAGCAGCGGCGTGAAGTGCTCGACGAGACGCTGCCGGAAGTGGTCGAGTCCCGCGCGGCGATCGAGCAAGCCAAAGGGATGCTGATGCTCGCCTATGGCCTGACCGCCGAGCAAGCCTTCCAGGTGCTGCGGTGGCGATCGCAGGAAACGAACACCAAACTGCGGGTGCTGGCCACCAAACTGGTCACTGTCGCCGCGGCGGCCGGTGGCGGCCCTGTCCAGCAACGCACCCAGCTGGACCATCTTCTGCTGACCATCCACGAGTATCCCGACTGAGCTGCCCAGCCCGGGCCGCCTCAGGCACCGCGGCCGGTGCGCTGCTGGAGCTCGTCGATCAGCTGCGACGCCTCCGCCTTGCTCAGCCCCTCCGGCACCTCCTCACCCGCCTCCTGGGCCAAAGTGTGCAGGTAGGACTTCTGCGGACCGGTCATCGGCTCGTCGCCGGTGGTCCACTGCTCCGGATCCTTCTCCGGGTTCGGCTGCGCCATCGCCACTCCTCACGCTCGGCAGAACAAATGTTCGATTCCTGCCTACCCGGATCGTGGATCTTCAACCACCGGTGCCATGAACCTGCGACGGTCACCGATCCGTCGGTTCCTCCGACTTCGTCACGTCGTGCGCCTGCTGGGGGACGACCGTCCCGCGCCGACCTCCGATCAGCCGCATCGCGTGGTAGATCAGGAGCGCGGCGAGGGCGCCGAGGGTGATGCCGCCGAAGTCGAGATCGCCCACCACCCATGTGAAGTCGGCGATGCCGATGACCAGCGGGATGGCCGCGGTGAACTGGTTGATCGGATGGCCGAAGTTCACCTGGTTGCTCACCCAGATGTGCACGCCGAGAATCCCGACCAGGCCGTAGAGGGCGGTCGTCACACCACCGAGCACCCCGGCCGGGATGGCGGCGATCACCGCCCCCACCTTCGGTGACAGGCTGAGCGCGATTGCCGCGGCACCGGCCACCCAGTACGCGGCGGTCGAGTACACCTTCGTCGCGGCCATCACGCCGATGTTTTCCGCGTACGTGGTGGTCGCCGAGCCGCCGCCACTGCCGGCGAGCGCCGTCGCCAGACCGTCGGCCGCCAGCGCGCGGCCGATTCGCCGGTCGTAGTCGATACCGGTCATCGTGGTGATCGACTTGACGTGCCCGATGTTCTCGACCACGAGCACCAGGACCACCGGCAGGAACATCGGGATCACCGAGAGGTGGAAGCTCGGTGCGTGGAAGTCGGGCAGTCCCACCCAGGAGGCGTCCCCGATCGCCGCGGTGTCGACCTCACCGCGGGCGAGCGCGAGCCCATAACCGAGCACGACACTGGCGACGATGGCCAGCCGGCCGAGCAACCCGCGGAAGAGCACGAGGCACAGGATCAGCAGGATGAGCACGACCGTCGCCGTGATCGCGTCCTTCTCGAAGTTCGCCTTGGCGGTCGGCGCCAGGTTCAGCCCGATAAGGGCCACGATGGTGCCGGTGACCACCGGCGGCATCAGCGCCTCGATCCAGTGGGTGCCTGCGAAGTGCACCACCACGCCGATGACGATCAGCAGGGCGCCGACCACCACGATCCCGCCGAGGGCCGCACCCATTCCGTCGGAGGCGGTGGCCGCGAGGACCGGAGCGATGATCGCGAAGCTCGAACCCAGATAGCTCGGCAGCCGGTTGCGGGTGATCACCAGGAACAGCAGGGTGCCGACCCCGGAGAAGAGCAGCGTGGTGGACGGTGGGAACCCGGTGAGGACCGGCACGAGGAAGGTGGCGCCGAACATCGCCACCACATGCTGCAAACCGATGCCGATCGTGCGGGGCCAGGTCAATCGCTCGTCGGGGGCGATCACACCGCCGGTGCCGACCTGGGTCCACCGGAACATCGTTCCTGTTCGCGATTCGGGTGTTGCCATGGGAGCAGTGTGCGGCATCGTCGGTCGTTGCGCCGTGTTCGCCCGCGGGAGCCGCCGGACGCGATCGACACAGTCCCCACGCCCGCTACGCACGTGATTCGACAGCGCGGGCACCCGCGACACACGTCATCCAGCCGATCTGTGCCTGCGCCGCCCCGTGCGGTAGTCGGTCGATCAAGTCCGGCTTCCGTGACGGGGAGAAGATCCTCCGGATACCGGCCTCGACAGCCCTCCGATGACGCCGCGACCGGTGATGTGCTGCTCGGCCTGCGCCGCCGAACCAGGTGTCGGGTCGTCACGGTCGAAGCTGGGACAGCCCGAAGGCGGTGAGGAATCCGGCCACGGTGATCAATCCGATCCATAGGTGCGCGTCTTCGAAAGCTTCGGGAATCATGGTGTCGGCGATCATCGCCAGGATCGCACCGCCCGCGAGCGCGGTGATCGCGGCGAGTACGGAGGAGGGGACACCTCCGAGCAGCCCGTACCCGGTCATGGCCGCGACCGCGCTGATCACCGCGATCGCTCCCCACAGGGTGAACACATAGCCGCGGGTGCGTCCCGCTCGTCGCATGCCCGAGGCGCTGGACAACCCTTCGGGAACGTTGCTGATGAACACCGCGGCCACGGTGACAACGCTCACCGTGCCACCGCCCAGAAGGCTGGTGCCGATCACCATCGATTCCGGAATCCCGTCCAGCAGTGCACCCAACGCTATAGCGGTGCCGGAGCCGGAGTGCTCGGCTTCGGAGGGTTGCTGATCACCGGAGCGTTTGCGGTGGTGTGCGCCTCGACGCGCCAGCATCACATTCGCCAGGGTGTACAGCACGGCCCCCGTCACCGCGCCCGCGGCGGTGGCGATCATGCCGCCGCGTTCGTGAGCTTCGGCGATCAACTCGAACGACACCGCTGACAACAGCACGCCGCTGCCGAAAGCCATCACACTGGCCACCACTCGGATCGGGATTCGCGTCAGATAACCCGCCAGCGCTCCGATCAGCAACGCTGACCCCGCCAGCAATCCCCAGCCACCCGCGATCAGCACACCAGGCACTCTTCATCCCTCATCCGCTCACACCGTGATCCACCGCAGATCACGCCCAGTAGGGGCTATCCGGCGGCGCGAACCCCAAACCCGTACGCGCGACCGGGGAACCGTCGGCGATCATTCCGCCGCCCGCGCCGCGGCCCGAGTCGCGAACTCGTCCAAAGCATGCCGAGGCAGCCGCATCGCCGATGCAGTCGGAAGCCGTGTCCGACTGTTCGGGCACTTACGCTGTTTGGGCACTTACGCCGGGGGTACGGCCCGAACACATTCGTTCGCACCGACGACACGCAGGTCGGCAGCCAGGGCCCGCGTGCACCCATCGGCTCGCGATCGAATTCATGCGGGCTCGACACCGGGCTCGAAGGTTGTGGTGGAGGAGGACTGGTGTGGATGTGAACCGATCGATAGCGCCGAGTTCGGAAGCGCAGGTGCCTCGGCGCGCTGGTGAGGGTCACCGGCGTGTGCGTCATCGGGCGGCGCGTGCTGTTTCGTGCTGCGCCCGCGAGAACCGTCCGCCACAGCCCACGGATGCCCGGCCGATGACCGCGAATCGAAGGGCGTGACCATGGACAACCACATACCGACTGTCGGTGTCGAGGAGGAATTCCTGCTGACCGACCCCGAAACCGGCGCGCCCACACCGCAGAACATCCGAGTCGCCGAAGCGGCGAAGAAAGCGGACATCGACCTGCAACTGGAGCTGACCAGCTGTCAGGTGGAAACCAGTACCGGGGTGCACTCCGATATCGGCGAGTTGCTCACCGAATTGCGCACGCTGCGGAGAACGGTCGCCGAATGCGCGGCCGACAACGACGCTCGGCTGCTCGCCGTGGCGGTGCCGCCGACCGTGCCCGAGGAGTTCCCGATCACCGACGCACCGCGGTATCGGCGGATCGCCGACACGTTCGGCATGATCGCCCATGAACAAGGGTTGTGCGGATGCCACGTGCATGTCGGTGTTCCCGACCGCGACACCGCGATCCTGGTCGGCAATCATGTGCGTCCGTGGTTGCCGGTGTTCCTGGCGTTGACCGCCAATTCCGCGATCTACCGTGGCAGCGAGACCGGGTACGCGAGTTGGCGCAGCATTCTGTGGCGGCGCTGGCCCAGCGCGGGACCACCGCCGTACTTCGCCTCGGTCGAGGACTACGACTCGATCGTGGCGATGATGCTCGCCAGCGGCAGCATCCTGGACAACAAGATGGTGTACTGGGACATCCGGCCTTCGGAGTCGTTTCCCACCGTGGAGATACGGGTCAGCGACGTACCCGCCACCGCGGAGGAGGCCGCGCTGCTCGCCACGTTGATCAGGGCCACCGTCGCCACGGGCCTTCGATCGATCGAGCGTGGCGAAGCCGCTCCGCCCATCCCCGCCGAAGTACTTCGCGCCGCCTATTGGAACGCCGCGCAGTCGGGTCTGGACGGCGACGGGCTCGACCCCTTCGAAGGCCGCGTGGTCCCGCACCGCGACCTGCTGGACAAACTCGTCGGTCACATCGAGCCGGCGCTGCGGGACTTCGGCGACCGCACCTTCGTCGCCGAAGCGATCGCCGCCCTCGACGAGCGTGGGAACGGCGCTCGACGCCAGATTCGGGTGCTGCGCGAGCGCCACGAAATCGGCGATGTGATAACGGAACTGGCACACGCGACCCTCGAAGGATGCACCTGAGCTGCCATCTGCTCGACCCGCAGCGACGAGCCTCTGCCAGGCAATGCGATTGACCGCCCGCGCCCGGGGTATGGCGAGAACAGACGCTCGCTGATCAGCATGCGGGCTCAACTCGATGAATCGGAGAATATGATGCTCGGTCTCGGAATCCTCGGTTGGATCATCATCGGCGGCTTGGCCGGCTGGATCGCCAGCAAGATCATGAAAACCGATGCTCAGCAAGGCATTCTGCTCAACATCGTGGTCGGTATCGTCGGCGGCCTGCTCGGTGGATTCCTGCTCAAGTTGCTGGGAGTCGATGTCGAGGGTGGCGGGCTGTGGTTCAGCTTCTTCACCTGCCTCGGCGGCGCGGTTGTCCTGCTGTTCCTGGTCGGCTTGGTGACCGGCCGTCGCGGCGCGCTGCGCTGACACCGCGATCGGCGGCGCAGGTGCCCCACGCGCCCGGCGATCCATCCAGCGCAGCTGCCACATCTCGGTGTCGACCAGCGATGTGCGACTTCGTCGTCTGATACCGCACCGCACAGAATCGAACGGCCCGAACCTTGTCGAGGTTCGGGCCGTTTGTCTGGGCCGACATTTGGCATGCCGGTTGTTCGAGCAGAACTTGTAGGGTTGGATGGCCACATGGCTGCGCCTGTCGTTGTGTGGCGTGCCCTATGACCCGACACCGTAGAACTGAAAGCTCCGAGCTCGGCGAGATTACGACAGGACGTAATGACACTCCGTTCCTTGGCCGCATTCACCGTGCTGGCGATCGTATGTGCAGTGGGCGCGACCGGCTGCGGGAACAATGCCACCGAGAACCGGGTAGCGGCGAGCAGCACCAGCACAGTGCCGACCGCCGTGACGACTTCCACGTCATCCACCACCGAGAATTCGGTGGGCGTTGGCAAACACGAAACTATCATCACCAGTCCCGACGCCGAACCACTGATGGCCAGGATCCGCGCCACCGATCCGTGCTCGATGTTGGACCAAGAGCCGTTGAAGTCGATGAATCTCGGAACGAAATCATTCACCCGTGAGGGACGAGGGCTCGCCGGATGCCAACTCAGGGTTGGCGATCACGTGGGCGAACCCGCCTCGAAGGATGCGTTCTACCTATTCGAACTGTCGCTCGGCGAGGTGTACGACGACGATGACCGCGCGCAGGACAAGGCCGAAACGGTCAACGGTCACACGATCTACCGGTCGCACCTGGCTGATGAGCCGACTTTCGCAGGCACGTGCTATTACTACGTGCCTGCTGGGAACACCGGCTACGCGCACCGGTTGCGGTTGCGAAAGGTTCCGCCCGACGGTGCGCCGGACAATACACCGTGGCCCGAAAAGTGCGATGTAGGAAAGAGCTACGTCAGCAGAATCATCGATCGGCTGGACAACCTCACGCCCCGCGACAAACCGGCGGACGGGAAGGTGCTGTATGGCAAGAACCCGTGTGCGAGCGCGGATGCGGTGAAGGCCCGGTACAGCGATTGGATCTCGAACTCGATCGGTTGGGTCGCTCCCTATCACTGCCAGGTGAATTTCACCAAGCCAGGTGCGAAATACAGCCTGCAAGTCGAGTTGTCGTTCCGCTTGGACGTGGAGCAAAAGGCATCGCCCGGGCCGGGTAACGGTGTCTACCAGGCTGCGGGCCTGAACGGGATCATTCTCCGTTCGAACGTGTACGGTCCGGTCCCGTCACGTTGTGGCGTCAGCTTGACATACCGGCCGAGCAGCGATGGCCGCATGAACGGTCATCTCATCAGCCTTGCGATCGATTGGTCCGCGCTCCCTCTGGCCCAATACGGCGATCCCGGTCACCCGACGGACGGCAGCTATCCGCCGCTTCCGTTCGACGCCTGCGCCGACGTCGACGATTTCAGCACCGCCGCAGTGCAGGCCGCGGGCTGACCTCGCACGTTTTGTCCCGGCCCGACCCGACGCCGGAGCAGGGTTCATCTTCGCGCCGCGCGCCGGCGGATTTCGGTGACTTCCCGAAGATGTCCGCGTTCCGGTCAGCGCTTCGGAGCGGCCAGGTCGAGCTGCCGGTCCGGGTTGGAGAGGGTGGTGACTACGCATGTGCCCAGTGCCCCGGCGCGGTCGTAGAGCGTGGCGGTGCCGATCGAGATGCCCTCGGCGGCAACGGCGTTCTCGGCGCGCAGGCCGAGCTCGCGGCCGTCTGGTAGCCGCGACAGGGTGAGCGTCGTGTCGGCGTTGATGTAGCCGATGCCGTGCGAACCCCAGTGGCACACCTGGTTGGTGAAATCGGCGACCATGGCGGCATGCTGGAAAGGGGTCAGCGGCTCCCCGGCCACCAGCGGCGGAACCACCAGCCAGCAGATCTTGCGGTCACCGTTCTGGTGGCCTGCGGCATCGCGGCTCCAGTCGCGATCGCCGCTGCGGAACAGCGGCGCATCGCCGACGGTTACCGCCCCTTCCGGCGGCACCGGAAGCTCGACACCGGCGCTCCACACCCGCCCCGGCGGTGTCGCGCCGGTGCTCATGAACAGCGCGGTGGCGCGGGCGCGCACCTGATCGTCCTGCACGATCGCCGCATCGGCCACCGTGATCCGCCTGCCGGTGCGCACCACCTCGCTGCGCACCGTGATCGGCCGGTCGAGCACGGCCCGGAACAGATCCACGGTCAACCGGGCGGGAACGAACGCGTCCGGACAGTGCGCCTCGAGCTCTCGCGCCAGCAGCCCGCACACCGGCGGCCCGCCCAGATGCTCTGGCTGCCACACACTTCGCGTGATCTTCTCGGCAACCACGACGTCCCCGCGGCGGGTGAAGAAACCGGCCATCGAACCACCTCCGAGAATGAGATTCTCATACTATCCATCCAGTTCGAGAGTGCGGCGGCCGGTCGTGATCGAGCTGTGGAGGACGAACTCTGCCTGCCGTGCGGTGGTCGATCTTGGGAACCGCGGCACTGGTGCTGTTCGTTCGGGTGGGAGGCTCGCGGGCGGAATCACAATGCAGGGGAAAGGATGTCTGCCTCATGGCGATCGACGTATGCGAACGGAGCGGCCTGGGAAGTACACCGATCGGCGAGCTCCGCGCCATCGCAATGGTCTTATGCCGCTGTTCGCCGGCGGGATGGTGATCGGGGTTGGGGTCTATCTCGCTAACGGTGTTTGCGGCGATCTCCATCAGTAGGTTTGGGCGTTGGGCCAGCGGTCGGCGAAGGTGATCGCGAAGGCGTTGACCGCGGGTTTCCAGCGCATGGTCCATCGTGCCCG
>NZ_JADLQO010000036.1 GCF_015477775.1 Nocardia abscessus
CCCCAATAACCGCAGGAGGTGCAGTATGAAACGCCCATCGGGATGCGCACGATGGTGCTCACTGGAGGGTGCCTCCTCTCGGGGCGCGGGGCGCGCGGCGGCGCACGGGCAGATCGGGCATGGGCAGATGCAGCTGCCGCCCTGCCGGACGCGCCGCTGCGGGTGGTTGTGGTGGGTTCGGTGGCGGTGAGGCGGGTTTGACCCGGGTGACGGGGAACGGCAGCGGGTACTGGCCGCTGCGCGTCGGCCGAAGACGCGCGTACGGGTCGGCCGGGGCAGGCTCGGCAAAGTCGAAGGCGAGCTGTGCGGGCCGCCGCCGGGGGCGGGGGCGTTCCGGCGGCGGGATCTGTGCCGGGGGTGTGGGCCGGACCCGGCACACCGGGATCGGGAGCGGGTACTGTCCCCCGGCCCCGGCGCGGATGCCCCGGTACGGGTCCGGCGGGGTGAAGTCGAACGCGAGCTGGCGTCCCCTCGGTGTCCGGGTAGGACGCGGCGGCGGGGTGCCGGTCGCCTCGGTCGATGTCGGGCTGGGTTGCCGCGCGACCCGGCGGACTCCTTCCAGGGGCAGCATGAGCTGCCCGTCGCGTGTCGAACGCACCCGCGCGTAGGAGTCGGGAGGCCCGCCGCTGGCGGTGGCGGTGCGAGGCGCTCGCGGGGCACGGGCGGGTCGCGGCGTTCGCCGGGCCAGTGCCGCCGAGGCGGCGGTGCGGGCGCTGCTCGACGTGGACCCTTTGAGCAGGCCGAGGGTCTTGTAGGCGATGAACCCGCGCACGATCGACCCGACGAAGCTGCGGCCTTGCCCGATCTTGAGCACCGACAACAGCCACATCGGCGTCTTGATCAACACGAACATCAACGCCAAAGCGACAGTAAGGTCGGCGATCTCGTTCGCGTCGGGGCCGAACAGATGCCAGCCGCCGGGGGTGAGCAGCACCCGCAACACGGTCACCAACGTCAGCGATTGCACGACCTGGATCGCCAGGCACGCGGCGAACGAGCGCCACCACCAGCGGGCAACACCGTCGAGGCCGGGCAGCCCGTGACACATCAACGCCAGGGGTGCACCCACGATCAGCAATATCGTGATCGTGACCCGCACGACGTAGCTGATGAGCAGCACCAGCAGCATCACCGACAACGCCAACTGCAACAGCACGAACACGCCTCGGCTCTGGTGACTGGTGACCGCCAGCTCGCTCAGCGCGTCGGCGGCCGAGCCGGAGTCGACGCCGTCTCCGGCCAGCGCACCGGCGAGGGCGTTGGCGAAACCGATTCCGGCGGTGGCGATCATCATGCTCAATCCCCCGGCGGCGAACCCGACCACCAGGCGGGGTACGAGTTCGCGGATCGACCATTGGGTTTGCACGGTCTCGCGCATCATCAACAACACCCCGGCGGCCATCACGACCAGGACGTAGAGCGCGACCACGATCTGCCACGACTGATTCCACAGAGTGCCGCTCTCGGGTATCTGCCCGGGTTCGGGTGTGGTGAGCAGGGTTTGCGAGAGCAGTTCCAGCAGCGGGCTGAGCGAGGTCTCCACGATGCGCCGGAAGAACCCGTCGACCGCGTTCTCCACACAACCGTTGACGTTGGTGACCCCGCACTCCGCCGACCCCGAACCCGAACCGGATCCGCGAGTCGGTGCCGTTGTCGTGCCGGGCGTGGTCGTTGTGGGCGAGGCCGGTGTCGGGGCGGTGGTCGACGGCGGTGTCACCCACCGGCGCGGAGTTGTCGTGGTCGGTGGAGTGGTTGTCGGGGCGGGTGTGGCCGGAGCCGTGGTCACCGGCGGAGCCGGTGTCGGGGTTACGGGCTGGGCGGCGGCACCGGCGGAACTGGTGAGCGCGATCAGGACCGCGGCGAGCACCGCCGCCGCGCTGGCGGCAGCGGTGCGCGTGGTCCGCGAGAACCGGGCAGGTACGGATGATGCCTGGGCCGAGGTGGTCACGCTCAGGCTCCGATGATGGACTTGAGCACCGCGACAACGACCGGTGCCAGCATCGCCAAGGCGTAACCGAGGCACGCGGCGCGGAACGAGGTCTTGGCCTTCTCGATCTCGCTGGGATCACCGCCGCCGAGCAGATAGCGGGCCCCCGCGATGGTTAAGAACAATGTCGCCAGCCCGGCCAGGATGCCCACCAACCAGTTGCGGGCGTTGTCGATCACCTCCCCCAACGACGAGGCGATGGCGAGCACGGCCGTGTGCGGCGGTGTCGCCGAGGCAGATCCGGCGACCAGGACCAGGAGCGCCACGCTCATGGCCAGGACCGCGAGTGCTCTAGGCCAGTGCCGCCCGCGCCGAGCCGATGGCTGTGGCGCCTCGCTGAGATTCCTCTGGTTGGTGTTCATGCCGCCACCTGCCCGTGCTCGGTGCTCGACTGTGCTGGGGCTGCCGAGTGCCGGTTCGGCCGGCGACCTCGCCACGGTGACCGGTCCGGCGGCGTGAGGGCTGTGACCGCCTCGGCTTCGACCGGGCTGGTGCGCTCGGGATCGAGGTCGCGGGCGCGGTCGCTCAGCCACGCCAGCAGGGCGCGTTCGGCGCGGGGCCGCTGCTTGCGCAACTTCCACAGCGACACACCAAGTTCGGCAGCCAAGGCGGTCAGCGACCGGCCCTCCCAGCGCGAGGCCGCGATGAGTTCGGCTGCGTCGGCGGAGATCACTCCTGCGGCCACGGCTTGGGCCAGGACCGTCTCGGGATGACCCGGTCCGGACACCATCGCCTGGACCCGTTCCCCCAGCGGGGCCAGGTCGCGGTCGAGGCCTCCGACCACTGTCACGTCGGTTCGCTGCTGGGTTGCCGCCGTGAGGACGGCGCGGTAGGCACCCCACCGCAGCCGGTGCCACACCCCCGGTGCTTCCAGCCGGACGCGTAGGAGGTGGAGCAGGAACGCGGTCAGGATTTCGGACTCGATGTCGTGGCGGGCGGTGTGGCTCGATGTCACGTACTCGCTGGCGGTCCGCGACAGCATCGGCGCGGCCAGTCCGGCGCATGCGAGCATCGCGCTCTCTTCCTTGGCGCGGACTCGTTCGAGTAGCCAGACCCAGATCGCGTCGACCTCTCCCATCGGTGTCGATGGGTCCCACAGCCGCTCGCGCAACTCCCCCCACGTCCGCACCGGAGCGGCGGGGTCAGGCTGCGCTGTCGGCACCGGGCGCGGGTCGGCGGGCAAGGGTTCGGCGGCCATCCGGTCGAAGCCCGCCCACACCACTGCCAGCGGCGAGTCCGGCTTTCCGCCCGGTCCCGCGTATGTCGCGACGTGTGAATTCGTCACTACAGATCTCCTTGTTCGGTCGAGAACTTCCGACCTCGCAAGGACACCTCGCGCCCATATCCGAAACGCACCCAAACCCTATCAAAACCACACCCAAAACATATCTGAAACATATCCAAGTCACATTCTGGGCGAACTGGCGAATATTTCGCTACCCCCTCACATCCGCCCATTAGGCCGCCGAATATCCGCCCGGATATGCACATCTACCTGCGCTTGTGAACGAGCGGATAGAGCCAGGATATGAACCGGATATGTTTCAGATAGGGTGCAGATGTCGCACCTGCCTACGTCGGCAACCCGGCGTAAAAATTCTTCAAAAAAGTTTCGCACCTCAACCGAACGGACGGGCTTCCCGGCCGCCTTTTCGGTCTCAGAAAATTCTCAGAAAAATTATCGGATGGCCGTGTCCCGATTTCGGCTTTTTGGCGGAAGTAAGCGAGTACACACCGCTCTCTCGCTCAGGAGGCCGTTATGACCGCCAGTTCCAGCCGATCCCGTTCCTCATCCGCCGCCGTGCGGGTCCCCTCAACCCTGTGGGCGCTCGGGCCCGCCCCGCTCGATCCCGACGACCGTTGGCCCGACCCGGTCCTGGCGCACACGATCGCCGAGTTCTCCGAACCGGGATCACGGGTGATGCTCCTCAGTTGGCCCGCCCCCACTGCCCGGGGTGCGCTGCGAATCATCGAGCCCGACACCGCCGAAGCACTCACCACGATCGGGGATCTGGACCGCCACGGCCTCGACGCCCCCGCCGACCGAGCATGGTCCGGGGAGCCGGTCGATCTGGTCATCGCCAGCCTGCTCGCCGATCACTTCGACCCGATCGCCGCCGCCGAGCACATCACCGCGATCGCGACCGACGTGCTGGCGATGGGCGGTTTGCTGGTCGTTCTCTCCCGCTGCCGCCACAGTGACTCCGGCGTCCTGCACGACCCCGCCGGGTCTGTCGTGGCCGCCGCCCAGGCCGCCGATCTGCTCTACCTCCAGCACATCATCGCCGCACCGATCTCCGGGCACTCCATCACCGCGCCCACCGACCCAGCCCCCTCCGGCACCGCGCGCCACGCCGTCGCCCACACCGACGTCTTCGTGTTCCTCCAGCCTGCCCATGGCTGACCCAATGCGCCTCTCGCCCTGCCCGAAATCTCACCAGAAGGACGCCTCCATGACTCTCGATCCCGCCGCCACCAACACCAGCGACGCCGCCTCCGCGATCCCCACGCAGATCCGCCCGGCCGCCGTGCCGGTGTCGGTGTGGGCGACGGCCCAGAGCGCCCCGACCGCGCAGCGGCGGGGCCGGTATCACCCCGACAGCACCGCCCACCCCGCGAAGATGTTCCCGGCCATCGTGCAGCACGCGGTCGCCACCTACACCCGTCCCGGGGACCTCGTGCTGGACCCGATGTGCGGGATAGGCACCACCCTCGTCGAGTCGCTGCACCTGGGCCGCCGCGCGGTCGGTGTGGAGTACGAGAGCCGGTGGGCGCAGCTGGCGCGAACCAACATCGAGCTCGCCCGCGAAGCGGGGATCGATCTCGACGCGAATGTCTACCACGGGGACGCCCGCAAGCTGCCCGACCTGATCCCGGCAGAGCTGCGAGGCCAGGCGAGCCTGGTCATCACCTCTCCGCCCTACGGCGACTCCTTGCACGGGCATGTGCGCGCCAACCGCACGCAGCCGGTCCTCAAGACCAACCACCGCTACGGCCAGGTCCTCGACCGAGGCAACCTGGCCAACGTCGGACTCGGCCGCCTGCTCTCAGGATTCACCAAGATCCTCGCCGGAGCCGCCGAATACCTCGCCCCCGGCGGACATGTCGTGATCACTGCGCGGCCGTGGCGTCAGCACGCCGAGCTGGTGCCCCTGCCCAGCCACCTCTACACCTGCGGCGAGCTGGCCGGGCTGGTCCCGGTGGAGCGGTGCGTGGCACTGCTGGGCCGCCTCACCGAGGGCGAACTCGTCGCCCGGTCGAGCTTCTTCCAGCGCGACTTCGTCGTCAAACAGCGAGCATCGGGGCTGCCGGTGCACCTGATCGCGCACGAGGACGTCGTCATCCTCCGCAAGCCCGAGGCCACCACCGCCGCGTCCGAGCGCCGCCGCGCGAGTGGACGATTCCCTTTCGGCACCTCGGTGACGCTGCCAAGCGCCGATGCCACCGGCCCAGGATCGGTGGCCGCATGAATCCCGAACAGGGGTGGCTCGGCCGGGCGCTTGTCGCGCCCGGCCGGGTCCTGGCCGATCTGACCCACACGATCGAACACCTCCTCGCTTCTACCGACGGGCTCGCCGTGATCGCCGCCGTGATCGCCAGCCTCGCCGCGGTGCGGCTTCTGAACCGGTGGCGTCGGCATCGGCTGAGTGCACATGCCCGCCAGATCACCGTGCTCACCCCACCCGAAGTCGATGCCAAAGGCGCACTCAGCTTCTGGGCCCACCTCATCGGCCAGCTGCGCCCGGCTTGGGCCCGAACGCTGCTGGGACAGCCACACCTCGGGTTCGAGTACACCGTCACCCCCGATGAGGGGGCCGCGATCCGACTCTGGGTGCCCGGCGCGATCCCACCCGGACTCATCGAACGCGCCATCGCCTCCGCCTGGCCCGGCGCGCACACCGACACCATCGAACCAGTCCGGCCCCCGCTGCCCGACCCGGCGAAGGGCATCCGGCGGGTCGTGGCCGGAGGCGAGCTGCGCCTCGGGCGCCGCGAGGGGTTGCCGTTGAGCACCGACCACTCCGGTGATCTGGTGCGCAACCTGATCACCGCCGCCGCCGACCTCGCCCCCGGGCAGGCCACCTGCGTGCAGATCCTCGCCCGCCCGGTCACCAGCCGCCGCGTCGCCCGAGCCACCCGCGCCGCGGCGAGTACCAGCACCCGAGCTGGCATCGTGGCGGGACTCTTGCGCGAGGCCCTGAACCTACTCACCCCTGGCACGGGTCCTGCTCGTATCTCCTCCGCCGCCACGGGCGTGGGAGGAGTGCGGGCCACCGACCGCCAGACCTCACTGGAGTACAGCGCCGCCGCCCGCGCCGCAGCGGCCAAAGCACGAGGCGCGCACTGGGAAACAGTCGTCCGCTACGCCACCACGATCCCGGTCTCCGACGACCCCGAGGAAGTGAATCCGACAGCGGAGGCACGCGCGGTGGCACGCGGGCGAGCCGACGCGCTCGCCACCGTGTTCGGGGCCTGCACCGACCACAACTACTACCGGCGTCGGCGTCGCCTGCGCCTCCAGCGGTTGATCCGGCAGCGCCGCCTGGGGCGCGGCGACGTGCTGTCGGTGCCCGAGCTGGCGACGATCGCGCATCTGCCCACCGACGACGGGTTACCTGGCCTGCAGCGCGCCGGGGCACGCGCCCTGTCCCCCGCCCCCGAGATCCCTGTCGGCGGCGACCACACGAAACCGCTCGGGATGGCCGACACCGGCACTCGCCGCCCTGTCGCGGTCAAGGTGCCCGACGCCCGCCACCACCTTCACATCCTCGGCCCCACCGGTGTCGGCAAATCCACTCTCCTGGCCCGCACGATCCTCGATGACGCCGACGCAGGGCGCGGGGTGATCGTCATCGACCCCAAAGGCGACCTCGTCACCGACGTCCTGTCCCGGCTGCCCTCGCGCATGGGTGAACGGGTGGTGCTCTTCGACGCCGACTCGCCCAGCGCCCCACCATGTGTGAACCCGCTCGACATCGGCCGGATCGGGCGCGCGGGAATGGATCTCGCCGTCGACAACCTCGTGACCGTATTCCACCGGATCTTTCACCAATGGTGGGGGCCGCGCACCGACGACATCATGCGCGCCAGCCTGCTCACCCTGTGCGCCCAGCCCGGCACCGCCACCCTGGCCGACCTGCCTCGCCTGCTCACCGAGACCGCGTTCCGGTCTCGGGTCACCCGCACCACCCCCGACCC
Organism: Nocardia abscessus; assembly: GCF_015477775.1. Classification (GTDB taxonomy): domain Bacteria; phylum Actinomycetota; class Actinomycetes; order Mycobacteriales; family Mycobacteriaceae; genus Nocardia; species Nocardia abscessus_A. The sequence goes on from NZ_JADLQO010000036.1 coordinate 7,187, forward strand.
CGTGCTTCGCGGGTTCTGGGACGGCTACGAGGCCCTCTCCGACACCGGCCGCGCCCAGCTCACCGGGCCACTGTTGAACAAGCTGCGCGCCTTCCTGCTCCGCCCGTTCGTGCGTTCGGCCATCGCGGGCGGACCCTCGACCGTCGAGTTCGCCGACATCCTCGACAACGGCGGCATCTGCCTGGCACGCCTGCCGAAGGGCTCGCTGGGAGAGGAGACCTCGCGGCTGGTCGGATCGCTGCTGGTAGCGCGGACGTGGCAGGCGGTGACCGCGCGGGCTCGGGTGCCATCTGCCGATCGGCCCGACGCCGCCCTTGTGCTCGACGAGGCCCAGAACTTCCTCAACCTCTCGACCCCGATCGAGGACATGCTCGCCGAAGCCCGCGGACTGCGCCTGGCGCTACTGCTGGCACACCAGAACCTCGGCCAGCTCTCGCGCGAACTGCGCGACGGCATCTCGGCCAATGCGCGCAACAAGATCATCTTCACTGTCAGCCCCGATGACGCCCGCGACCTGGCCCGTCACACCGACCCGTGGTTGTCCGAGCACGACCTGTCGCACCTCGATGCCTTCCATGCCGCCGCTCGCCTACTGGTCGACGGTCGAAACGCGCGCCCCTTCACCCTCACCACCCAGCCTCTTGACCCGCCGATACCTGGGCGTGCCCGCGAGATCGCCGCCGCCCGTGCCCGCCTCCACGCTCCACCACCCACACCGGCCCCCTGGCCGGACGACCCACCGGCCCCGTCACCCACCTAGCAACCCAAGCAAGCCCTCGACCCTCACGCTCCGGTTCCACCCGAGAAAGGCAGTGCCACAGATGCTCTCCCGCCCCGCCCAGCAGGCCGACAGCCGCCGACCCCGACCCGAGCCCCGCTCCGCCCGTCCTCGGCCCCTCGACCTCACCACGCTCGTCGCGCGCCTGACCGAGCGCGACCGCTGGATCCTGCGCATGCTGCACGAACACCGCGTCCTGACCACCAACCAGCTCGCCGCCCTCGCTTTCCCCACCCCCGCCATCGCGTTGCGGCGTCTCACATTGCTGCACCGCTACGGCGTCCTGGAACGGTTCCGGCCCTTGCGGACCCGGGGAAGCGCACCAATGCACTGGGTGCTGGCCCCAGGCGGAGCCGGGGTGCTCGCCGCGGAGGCCGGTATCACGGTGCGCGAGTTGGGGTACAACCATCAGCGCGCCCTCGCCGTCAGCCACAGCCTGCACCTGGCCCACACCCTCGGCGTGGCCGACTGGTTCACCGCCCTGATCACCCACCCCGCCCGCGACCAGCGTGGCGAACCCGCCCAGGTACAGGCGTGGTGGTCCCAGACCCGCTGCGAGCGCCTGTGGGGAGACCTCGCCCACCCTGACGCCTTCGGCCGCTACACACACGCCGAGGACACGCTCGACTTCTTCCTCGAATACGACCTCGACACCACCCGTGGCCTGTCCAAGATCGCGGCCAAGCTGAACGGCTTCGCCGAGCTGGCCCGCACCACCGGCGTCATCACCCCCGTCTTGCTCTGGGTACCGACCATCGCGCGCGAGACCAGAACCCGCGCAGCGCTACGCCGGACCTGGGAACGGCTCCCCGACCCCGACGCCGCGCCCGTCGCCACCGCCGCCGCCGAACTCCTCACCTCAGGCCCCGAGCCCAGCCCCGCCGAACAGGTATGGCTGCCCCTGGGCACCGACACCGACCGCAAGCGCCTCCACCACCTCACCACCGTCTGGCCCCGGCGCACCCCACCAACCACCGACATCGAACCGGAGCCGACCTGGACACCGCTAGGTGGCATCGTCGCCCTGTCCCCACCGCCGCCACAGCCACCGGCCTCGGAGTTCTGGTGAGGTAGCGATGCTGGTCAAGGCACTCGGAGCGGGATTCGCGGGGTTGGCGTTCCTCACGGTCGTCATCGCGACCGTGGTCAGCGCCGTCGTCGTGTTCGACCAAGCACTCACCGCATCCAGCCCGGGAGCCTCGACCGGCACCGGCTCGTCCCCGAGTACCGAAGCCCAACAGGACATCCCGGCCGAGATGCTCGTGCTCTACCAGGCCGCTGCCGGGAACTGCCCCGGGCTGGACTGGTCGGTGCTCGCCGCGATCGGCAAGATCGAGACCAACCACGGACGCTCCACCCTGCCCGGAGTGTCCTCGGGTGAGAACGCTTCCGGTGCGGGCGGGCCGATGCAGTTCCTGGTCCCGACCTTCGACTCAGTCGTTGCGCGGCATCCCCTGCCCGCTAGTGGTGCGAGCCCGCCCTCGCGCTACAACCCCTCCGACGCCATCCACGCCGCCGCGTTCTACCTGTGTGACTCTGGCGCACCCGGCGACCTGCGAGCCGCGATCTTCGCCTACAACCACGCCGACTGGTACGTCAACCAGGTCCTCGACCAGGCCGCCCACTACCGCGCCACCGACACCTCCGGCGGCGGCTGCCAGACCGCCTCTCCCACGACTCCGACTGCCGCGCAGGTGATCTCCTTCGCCTGCGCCCAGCTCGGCCTCCCCTACGTGTGGGGCGGCAACGGACCCGACGTGAACGGCGGCTGGGACTGCTCAGGACTCACCCAGGCCGCCTACCGGTCGGCCGGGATCTCGATTCCGCGCACCACCTACGACCAGGTTCACACCGGCACCCCGGTGTCCGAGGGTCAGCTCGCGCCTGGGGATCTCGTGTTCTACGGCACCGCCGCCGACGTCCACCACGTCGGGATTTACCTCGGCGGGGGCCAGATGGTGCATGCCCCGACCTTCGATAAGCCCGTCCAGATCTCGTCCTACCGGTGGAAGGACGACGACTTCTACGCGGCCAGAAGACCCGCCCCCGCCCACAACGACTCCCCCGCCACCCCCTAACCCCCCTTGTACGAACGGAGAAGCCCATGCGCCACAACCACTCTCGAACCGTCCGCGCGGCGCTGTGCGCGGCCATCGCCGCGACCACCGTGACGGCCGGTGTCGCCGCCGCAGAACCCGCACCGGGCCGGGCCGGTACCCAGTGCCCGCGCTGGACCGCGCTGCTGGTACCGGGCACCTACGAGACAACCCCCACCGCCACCGGCCAGACCACGCCCGGGATCCTCACCCAGCTCGGGGAATCCCTGATCGCCCGCTACGGCAGCGACATCGAGGTCCGAACCCTCGCCGCACCCATCACCGGTGCGGGTTCGGTGAGCGGAGTTGACCTCGCCGCGGCGGTCTCGGGATTGTGCTCGGACACGCGAGTCGTTTTGACTGGCTACGGCCAGGGCGCCGAGGTCACCGGCGACCTCGCCACCACCATCGGCAACAACAAGGGCCCGATCCCGCCCTCCCGAGTCGTGGCCGTGACACTCGTCTCCGACCCGCGCCGTGACGCAGCCACCACCCAGCTCGGCACCCCGGTCTCCGGGCAAGGCGTCACCGGGCCGCGTTCGCAGAGCTTCGGCGAGCTGACCGACCGGGTCCGAACGCTGTGCATCGAGGGCGACAGCTACTGCTCGACCACCACGGCCGAGTCACCGGTCCTCGCCGCGGTCAGCCGCGCCCTCACCACCACCTCGGCCCCCTCCACCACAACCACAGCGAAGGTCCCCACCACCACGACGACTGCACCGACCACCGGCACGACCTCGACCGGGCAGCTCAGCGCGTCCCAGGTCCTCGCCCAGGTGGTCACGGTCCTCAACGGGCTGGCGAGCTTCACCGCGAACGTGCCCGCGATCGTGGCCGACCTCGCCCAGCTGCCCGGCCTGATCTCTGCCGGGGATCTGCGGGGCCTGCACCGCGTCTCGGGGGACCTGAACAATCAGTTCGCCCCGCTGGTCGAGTTGGCAGACGGACTCGACCTGCGCCTGGTGGCGCGCGCCCTGGCGTTGGCCGCGCCGCTGGACACCACCGGGGTCGCCACGATCGCGGCCGAGATCGTCGGTGTCCTGGCAGGTCTCGACATCTCCCGCATCGCCACCGACGTCGGCCGCGCCCAGGAGATCGCCTGGACCGCTGTGGAAACCCTCGCCGACGGTGATCCCGTGGCGGCGGTGCTGGCGCTGACCAGGCTGGCTCCGATCGCCGCCGATCTCCTCTCGGCCACCGCCAGCGCGTTCACCGGCACACAGTTCCATACCCTGACCCAGACCTACACCGCCACCACGGCCGGGGCGGGCACGGCGGGCACCACCACCAGCACGGGCACCGCCGTTCCGGCCCCCCACAACAGCCACACAGCCACGTTCGACGCCACCGGCTACGACACCGCCGCCCCCGTGCTGACCGAATGGATCGAACAGGCCATCGACCGCGTCAGGTAGCCCCGCGCTGTCCCGCACAGCGCACAGGAAGCGGCCGGTGGTGCCGAGCGAATGGCTCGGCACCACCGGCCGTTTCAGTCGGTAGGCGGGCTAGGAGACGAGCGGCGGCACGGCGCGCGGGGTGAACGCGGTCGGGGCACCCCCGTTGCGGAACCGCCACGACGGCAGCCCCTCTGGCACCGCCTCGGTCTGCTCACCGTCGCCGCCGTCACTGGTGTCCCCCTCGTCACGCCCGGTCGCCAGGGTGGCGTCGACGACCGCGCGTGCGGCGGCGTCGCGGTCGGGGTACAACGTGCCGGTCAGCGGCCCGGTCATGATCCGCACCGAACCGGTGAACGGGAAGAACTCACCCTCGGTCCGATTGAGCCGGTACCGCAGAACGATCGGCACCCACGGCACCAGCGACGGCAACACGGGCATGTTCAGCTCACGCACGGCCGCGTCCGCGATCTCGATCCACAGCGCCAGGCTGTCGGGGGCCTCGGTAGAGGCGGCGAACACCCGGTACAGGGCCGAGCCCAGGATGGCGGGGGTAGGAGTGGAGTACATAATCGAACACCTTTCTCAGGAGATACATTGAGAGGCGCGGTGTCGGACTCCCCGGAGCTAAGCCCTCCGGGGATTCCGGCATCGCCCCTTTTGTCAGGACGCGAGGGTGAATCTCTTGGGGGCCGCGCTGGTCTGGCGAGCGATCCCGTTCTTGGTCAGGGTGACCAGGGCGTTGTGCACCGCACCGCTGGACCGCCCGAGTTCCTTACCGATCTGGTGCGGGGTGAACTCCTTTCCGGGGTTGTCGCGCAGGAAGTCATCGACCTGTCCCCGCAACGCACCGGCGGGCAGCCGTTCCACCGTCGACTCCGCGTTCGCCGCTGTCGTGGCATCGGCCGGGGCCGGGGTGACAGGGGCCGGGTCGGCGGAATCGTCGCCCGTAGGGGCCGCCAGCGCCGTCTCCGCCGTCGCGTCGGGTTCGGGGTCAGCGGGCACGTCCGAGCCGGGGACCGCCACTTCCTGCGTCGGGTCGGCGGCCGGGGTGACGGACTCCAGGTCCGCCGGGGTGACCGGCACGGGCGAAACCGGTTCCGGTGTCGTGGTTTCCGGCGTCGCCGGTTCGGCCGGGGCCGCGCCGCCAGGCACGGGGACCGGGTCAACGGGCGCGGCCGGGTCGGGTTCGATGGTGGCGGGCGCGCCCGCACCAGTGGTCCACGTTTTGGCGGCCCGAGGCGATTCGGGGTCGGTGTGTGACTGTGCGCACCCGGCGGTTTCCCACTGGGCCAGCAACCGCCGCGCGGTGGACAGTCCGATCCCGGCGATGTCGGCCAGCGCGGCGGTGGTGCTGTCGGGGTGGGCCCCCAGCGCCGCCCACAACGCGCTGTCGCTGTCACGGGACAGCACCGGCACGCGACCCGACCGCGTGCCGTGTTCCGGGGCAGGCGCGGCCGTTTCCGTAGGGTCGCTGGCGGCGTTCTTCTTTTTCGACACGGGGGGTTCCTTCCAACATTGGGTTTCGTGAATTCGGTGATGTCCCGGTCGGGACGGAATCCGCACCGATCGGGGCGATTCCCCGCCGGGTCGGTGCCGTTTCCGGTTCCATGACCGCTCGATAGGGCGTGTGATGTCAAGCGGAATGTGGAAAATAGTTCCGACCCGGATGCCTCTCTTCCAGTTCTGGATGCGCACGGCACGA
>NZ_JADLQO010000037.1 GCF_015477775.1 Nocardia abscessus
CCCCAATAACCGCAGGAGGTGCAGTATGAAACGCCCATCGGGATGCGCACGATGGTGCTCACTGGAGGGTGCCTCCTCTCGGGGCGCGGGGCGCGCGGCGGCGCACGGGCAGATCGGGCATGGGCAGGTGCAGCTGCCGCCCTGCCGGACGCGCCGGTGCGGGTGGTTGTGGTGGGTTCGGTGGCGGTGCAACGGGTTTGGCCCGGGTGACGGTGAACGGCAGCGGGTACTGGCCGCTGCGCGTCGGGCGAAGACGCGCGTACGGGTCGGCCGGGGTGGGCTCGGTGAAGTCGAAGGCGAGCTGTTGCGGTGTTGCGCGGCGACCGGGACGCTGCGGCGGTGGTTCGGGGGCCGGTGGTGATGTGCGGATCCGGCGCACTGGGATCGGGAGCGGGTACTGTCCCCCGGCCCCGGCGCGGATGCCCCGGTACGGGTCGGGCTCACGGAAGTCGAAGGCGAGTTGGCGTCCCCTCGCCGACCGGGTGGGATGTGGCGGTGGGGTGACGGTCGCCTCGGCCGGTGCCGGGCTGGGTTGCCGGGCGACCCGGCGGACTGCGTCCAGGGGCAGCATGAGCTGCCCGTCCCGTGTCGAGCGCACCCGCGCGTACGGATCGGGCAGCCCATTGCTGGCGGCGGTGCGAGGTGCTCGTGGGGCGCGGGCAGGGTGCGGAAGTCGCCGTGCCGATCCCCCCGACGCGGCGGAGCGGGCACTGCTCGAGGTGGCTCCTTTGAGCATGCCGAGGGTCTTGTAGGCGATGAACCCGCGCACGATCGACCCGAGAAAGCTGCGGCCTTGCCCGATCTCGAGCACCGACAACAACCACATCGGGGTCTTGATCAACACGAACATCAACGCCAAAGCGACAGTTAAGTCGGCGATCTCGTTGGCGTCCGGGCCGAACAGATGCCAGCCGCCGGGGGTGAGCAGCACCCGCAGGACGGTCACCAACGTCAGCGATTGCACGACCTGGATCGCCAAGCATGCGGCGAAGGAGCGCCACCACCAGCGGGCAACACCGTCGAGGCCCGGCAGTCCATGACACATCAACGCCAGGGGCGCGCCCACGATGAGCAGGATCGTGATGGTGACCCGCACGACGTAGGAGATGAGCAGCACCAACAGCATCACCGACAACGCCAACTGGAGCAGGATGAACACGCCACGGGACTGGTCACTGGTGACCGCCAGCTCGGTCAGCGCATCGGCGGCGGAGCCGGAGTCGACGCCGTCTCCGGCCAGCGCACCGGCGAGGGCGTTGGCGAAACCGATTCCAGCGGTGGCGATCATCATGCTCAATCCCCCGGCCGCGAAGCCGATCACCAAGCGGGGTGCGAGTTCACGGATCGACCACTGGGTTTGGACGCTCTCGCGCATCATCAACAACGCCCCGGCGGCCATCACGACCAGGACGTAGAGCGCGACCACGATCTGCCAGGACTGATTCCACAAAGTGCCGATCTCGGGTATCTGCCCGGGTTCGGGTGTGGTGAGCAGGGTTTGCGACAGCAGCTCGAGGAGCGGGTTGAGCGAGGTCTCCACGATGCGCCGGAAGAACCCGTCGACCGCGTTCTCCACACAACCATTGATGTTGGTGACCCCGCACTCCGCCGCCCCCGAACCCGAACCCGAACCGGATCCGGGTGCCGGTGCCGTTGTCGTGCCGGGCGCAGTCGTTGTCGACGGGGCCGGTGTCGGGACGGTGGTCGAGGGCGGTGTCACCCACCGGCGCGGGGTTGTCGTGGTCGGGGAAGTGGTTGCCGGGGCGGGTGCGGCCGGTGCGGTGGTCACCGGCGGGGCCGGTGTCGGGGTGGCGGGTTGGGCGGCGGCCCCGGCGGAACTGGTGAGCGCGATCAGGACCGCGGCGAGCACCGCCGCTGCGCTGGCGGCAGCGATGCGCGCGACAGGTGAGAACCGGGCGGGTGCCGGGGGTGCCTGGGCCGAGGTGATCACGGTCAGGCTCCGATGATGGACTCGAGCACGGCGACAACGACCGGTGCCAGCATCGCCAGCGCGTATCCCAGGCACGCGGCGCGGAAGGCGGTTTTGGCCTTCTCGATCTCGCTGGGGTCACCGCCGCCGAGCAGATAGCGGGCTCCGGCGATGGTCAAGAACAATGTCGCCAGCCCGGCCAGGATGCCCACCAACCAGTTGCGGGCGTTGTCGATCACCTCCCCCAACGACGAGGCGATGGCCAGCACATCGGCGTGCGGTGGTGCCGCCGAAGCAGATCCGGTGATCAGCAGCAAACCCGCGCTCGTGGCCGCGACCGCGAGCACCCGCAGCCAACGCCGCCCGCGCCGAGCCGACCGTGGCGTCGCCTGGTTGAGATGTCCCTGGTTGGTGTTCATGCCGCGACCTGCCCGTGCTCGATGCTCGACTGCGTCGGGACCGCTGTGGGTGGGTTCGGCCGGCGACCTCGCCGCGGTGACCGGCGCGGCGCGAGGACGGTGACCGCCTCGGCTTCGACCGTGCTTGTGCGCTCGTGGTCGATGTCTCGGGCACGATCTGACAGCCACGCCAGCAGCGCACGCTCGGCACGGGGCCGGGCCTTGCGCAGCTTCCACAGCGACACACCCTGTTCGGCCGCCAGCGCGGTCAGCGACCGGCCCTCCCACCGCGACGCGGCGATGAGTTCGGCGGCGTCAGCCGAGATCACCCCGGCCGCTACTGCTTGGGCCAGGACCATCTCGGGATGGCCCGGCCCTGCCCCGAGAGCACGCACCCGCACCCCCAACACTGCTAGGTCACTTTCGGGGTCTCCGACCGCTATGACGCCTGTTCGCTCGAAGGTTGCGGCTTTGAGGACCGCACGGTAGGCACCCCACCGCAGCCGATGCCAGACTCCCGGCTCGTCCAGGCCGATGCGCGACAGGTGGCTCAGGAACGCAGTCAGGATTTCGGACTCCACGTCGTGGCGGGCGGTGCCGCTCACAGTCACGTACTCACTGGCGGTCCGCGACAGCATCGGAGCGGCCAGCCCGGCGCACACCAGCATCGCGTCCTCTTCGGTGACGCGGACTCGTTGCAGCAGCCATACCCAGATCGCGTCGACCTCTGCCATCGGGGTCGCCGGATCCCACAGCCGCTCCCGCAGCTGTCCCCACGTCTGCATCGGGGCGACGGGAGTGGCCTGCGAGGTCGGTGCCGGGCGCGGACCGGCGGGCAGGGTCTGCTCGGCGATCCGGTCGAAGCCCGCCCACACCACCGCCAGCGGCAAGCCTGCAATACCGCCCGATCCCCGATATTTCACGGCGCGTGAATTCGTCACCACAAATCTCCTTGATCGATCGAAACTTCCGACTTCACAAGGACACCTCGCACTCATATCCGAAACGCACCCAAAACACCCCCAAAACACACCCGCGAAACACCCAAACCACATCCAAAACACATCCGCGTCCAGATGGCGAACCAAGAGCTACCGCCGGAGGACCGGCCTGCACCTGTACAGCGGACATCTCTCACCTCTGCCTCGACCAGCAGATATCCGCGCACGGGTGTGGTTTAGGTGCGGTTTGGGTGCAATCCGGGTGCGGTGCGGATGCGATGCGGATAGGCCCAAATCCGGCGCGGCAAACCGACACGAAAAATCTTGAAAAAACTTCTCGACCGATGCGTTCCCGAAGGCATTCCAGCGACCGATCGCCACTTACGGAATTCTCAGAAAAAAGTTTCGGATGCCGTGTCCCGATTTCGGCTTTTTGGCGGAAGTAAGCGAGTACACACCGCTCTCTCACAGGAGGCCGCAATGCCTGCCAGTTCCCGCCGACCCCGTTCCAGCACCGCCGCCGTGGCGATCCCCTCGACGCTGTGGGGGCTCGGAAGCGAACCTCTCGACCCTGGCGACCGCTGGCCCGACCGGGCTCTGGTCCACACGATCACCGAATTCTCCGCGCCAGGCGCGCGGGTGATGCTGCTGGGCTGGCCCGCCCCCACCGAGCGGGGCGCGCTGCGGATCATCGAGCCCGACACCGCCGCCGCACTGTCCACGATCGGCGATCTGGGCCGTCACGGACTCGACGCACCTACAGGCCGGACGTGGACGGGCGAGCCGGTGGATCTGGTCGTCGCGAGCCTGCTCGCTGATCACCTCGACCCGATCGCCGCCGCCGAGCACCTCACGGCGCTCGCGACCGAAGTCCTCGCGATGGGCGGGTTGCTGGTCGTTTTCTCCCGCTGCCGACACAGCGACTCCGGGACCTTGTTCGACCCGGCCGGATCGGTCGTGGCCGCCGCGCAGGCCGCCGATCTGCTCTACCTCCAGCACATCATCGCCGCCCCGATCTCCGGGCACCAGATCACCGCGCCCGCCGAGCCGACGCCCTCGGGCACCGCGCGTCACGCCGTCGCGCACACCGACGTCTTCGTCTTCCTCCAGCCCACCCATGGCTGAGCCCGCACGCCTTGCGCCCCAACAGAACTCTCACGCGAAGGACACTCCGATGACTCTCGACCCGACCGCCGCCACCACCGACATCGACTCCGGCACCCCCGCACAGACCGCCGCCGCCGCGCCGGTGTCGGTGTGGGCCACGGCGCAGACCGTGCCCACCGCGCAACGCCGGGGCCGGTATCACCCCGACAGCACCGCCCATCCCGCGAAGATGTTCCCCGCCATCGTGCAGCACGCGGTCGCCACCTACACCCGGCCCGGGGACCTCGTGCTGGACCCGATGTGCGGGATCGGCACCACTCTGGTCGAGTCCCTGCATCTGGGTCGCCGCGCGGTCGGGGTGGAGTACGAGGGCCGGTGGGCGGAGCTGGCGCGCACCAACATCGAGCTGGCTCGCGAGGCAGGGATTGATCTCGCCGCAGACGTCTATCACGGCGATGCCCGCAAGCTGGGCGATCTGATCCCGGCCGAGCTGCGCGGCCAGGCGCGCCTGGTCATCACTTCCCCGCCCTACGGCGACAGCTTGCACGGGCACGTGCGCGCCAATCGGCGCGAGCCGGTGCTGAAGAAGAATCACCGCTACGGCCAGATTCTCGACCGAGGCAACCTCGCCAACGTCGGCCTCGGCCGCCTGCTCTCGGGGTTCACCAAGATCCTGGCCGGGGCCGCCGAATACCTCGCTCCGGGCGGGTATGTGGTGATCACCGCGCGGCCGTGGCGGCAGCACGCCGAACTCGTGCCGCTGCCCGCCCACCTCTACACCTGCGGCGAGCTGGCCGGACTGGTCCCGGTGGAGCGGTGCGTGGCATTGCTGGGCCGCCTCACCGAGGGCCAGCTCATCGCCCGCAGCTCGTTCTTCCAGCGCGACTTCATCGTCAAACAGCGCGCCGCCGGGCTGCCGATGCACCTCATCGCCCACGAGGACGTCATCATCCTCCGCAAGCCCGAAGCCACCGAGGCGACCGAACGCCGCCGCGCGGCAGGGCGATTCTTGTTCGGCAGCGCGGCGACTCTGCCGAACGCCGATGGTACCGGCTCGGGGTCGGTGGCCGCGTGAATACCGCACACGACCCCGAGCAGGGGTGGCTCGGCCGGGCGCTCCTCGCGCCCGGCCGGGCCGTGGCCGACCTCGCCGAGACGTTCCAGCACACCTTCGCCTCCACCGATGGGCTGATCATCGTCGCGGCCGTCCTGGCCGTGCTCGCCGCGGTAGGACTCGTGGGCCGGTGGCGGCGAGGGCGGCTGAGTGCGCGTGCTCGCCAGATCACCGTGCTCACCCCACCCGAAGTCGACGCCAAAGGCGCACTCACCTTCTGGGCACACCTGATCGGCCAGCTCCGCCCCGCGTGGGCGAGGACGCTGCTGGGGCAGCCTCATCTGGGGTTCGAGTACACCGTCACCCCCGAGGAAGGAGCCGCGATCCGGCTCTGGGTGCCGGGCGCGATCCCACCCGGACTCATCGAGCGCGCCATCGCTTCGGCGTGGCCCGGTGCGCATACCGACACCCTCGAACCCGCCCGGCCCCCACTCCCGACCCCGGCGAAGGGCGCACGGCGGATCGTCGCAGGAGGGGAGTTGCGCCTCGGGCGCCGCGAGGGACTCCCGTTGAGTACCGATCACTCCGGTGATCTGGTGCGCCAGCTGATCACCGCCGCCGACGACCTCGCCCCTGGCCAAGCCACCTGCGTGCAGATCCTCGCCCGACCGGTCACCGGCCGCCGCGTCGCCCGCGCCACCCGCTCCGCGGCGAGCACCAGCAGCCGGGCCGGGGTCGCGGCGGGACTGCTGCGCGAGGCCCTCGACCTGCTCACTCCCGGCTCGAGCAGCGCCCGCTCCTCCCACTCCGCCGCCGGTGGTGTGGGAAGCGGGCGGGCCACCGACCGGCAGACCTCCCTCGAATACAGCGCCGCCGCCCGCGCCGCAGCAACCAAAGCCCGTGGAGCGCACTGGGAGACGGTTGTCCGCTACGCGGCCTCGATTCCAGTCTCGAACGACGCCGACTCGACAGCGGAGGCGCGGGCGGTGGCACGCGGGCGCGCCGACGCTCTCGCCACGGTGTTCGGGGCCTGCACCGACCACAACTACTACTACCGGCGTCGCCGCCGCTTGCGCCTCGAGTGGTTGATCCGGCAGCGGCGTCTCGGGCGCGGGGACGTGTTGTCGGTGCCGGAGCTGGCCACGATCGCGCATTTGCCGACCGACGACGGGCTACCCGGCCTGCAGCGCGCCGGGGCCCGAGCCTTGTCTCCGGCCCCGGAGATCCCTGTGGGCGGGGAGTTCACGAAGCCGTTGGGCATGGCCGATACCGGCACTCGCCGCCCGGTAGCGGTCAAAGTCAGCGACGCGCGTCATCACCTGCACATCCTCGGCCCCACCGGTGTCGGCAAGTCGACCTTGCTGGCGCGCACGATCCTCGACGACGCCGAGGCCGGGCGCGGGGTGATCGTCATCGACCCGAAAGGCGACCTCGTCACCGACGTCCTCTCACGGCTGCCCTCGCGCCTGGGTGAACGGGTCGTGCTGTTCGACGCCGACTCCCCCGCACCGCCACCATGTGTGAATCCCCTCGATATCGGCCGGATCGGGCGCGCGGGGATGGATCTCGCGGTCGACAACCTCGTTACCGTCTTCCACCGGATCTTTCATCAGTGGTGGGGGCCGCGCACCGACGACATCATGCGCGCCAGCCTGCTCACCCTCTGCGCGCAACCCGGTACGGCGACCCTGGCCGACCTGCCCCGCCTGCTCACCGAGCCCGCCTTCCGATCCCGGATCACCCAAACCGCCAAAGACCCCGTCCTGCGCGGATTCTGGGACAGCTACGAGCAGCTCAGCGACACCGGCCGCGCCCAACTCACCGGCCCCCTGCTGAACAAGCTGAGGGCCTTCCTGTTGCGCCCGTTCGTCCGCGCGGCCATCGCGGGCGGGCCCAGCACGGTCGAGTTCGCTGACATCCTCGACAACGGCGGCATCTGCCTGGCACGGCTACCCAAAGGCTCACTCGGAGAGGAAACCTCACGCCTGGTCGGGTCGCTGCTGGTGGCCCGGACCTGGCAGGCGGTAACCGCGCGGGCCCGGGTGCCCTCTGCCGATCGACCCGACGCCGCACTCGTGCTCGATGAGGCACAGAACTTCCTCAACCTGAGCACACCGATCGAGGACATGCTCGCCGAGGCCCGAGGGCTGCGCCTGTCGCTGTTACTGGCGCACCAGAATCTCGGCCAGCTCTCTCGCGAACTGCGCGACGGCATCTCGGCCAATGCCCGCAACAAGGTCATCTTCGCCGTGTCGCCCGATGACGCCCGGGACCTGGCCCGCCACACCGACCCGTGGTTGTCCGAGCACGACCTGTCGCATCTGGACGCCTTCCACGCCGCCGCACGCCTGCTGGTCGACGGCCGCAACGCCCGCCCCTTCACCCTCACCACCCGGCCCCTGGACCCGCCCATCCCAGGCCGTGCCCGCGAGATCGCCGCCGCCGCCCGCGCCCGCCTCACCACAGCACCATCTACCTCCGGTCCCGTCCCGAACCCGCAGCTCTAGCCCGACACCCCTGAGAAAGGTTGCAGCACCGATGATCCCCATCTCCAAGCCTGAACGCCAAGCCGACACCCGTGCACCGCGCCCCAACCGGGCGCGCGAACCGCGACCGATCGTGGGTGGGTTGACCGGGCGCGACCGCTGGATCCTGCGCATGGTCCACGAACACCGCGTCCTGACCACCGACCACCTCGCCGCGCTGGCGTTCCCGACTGCCAAACTCGCACGCCGCCGCCTGGCCGTCCTCTACAGCTACGGCGTCTTGGACCGGTTCCGGCCCTGGCGTAGCAAGGGCAGTCGCCCCTACCACTGGACCCTCGCCCCCGCCGGGGCCTCGGTGCTGGCCGGCGAGGCTGGGATCAAGGTCCGTGAACTCGGCTACACCCATCAGACCGCGCTCTCGGTGGCGCACAGCCTGCACCTGAAGCACGCCCTCGGCGTCGCCGACTGGTTCACCACTCTCACCACCCGGCCCGGCGGCGGGGAGGTGTCTCGGTGGTGGTCGCAGACTCGCTGCCAACGCCTTTGGGGTGACCTCGCCCGCCCCGACGCCTTCGGCCGCTACACCCGCGGCGAGGACGTCCTCGACTTCTACCTCGAATACGACCTCGGCTCCACCGCCCTGTCGAGGGTCGCGGCCAAGCTGCACGGGTTCGCTGAGCTGGCCCGCACCACCGGGGTCGTCACGCCGGTCCTGCTGTGGGTGCCGACCACCGAGCGAGAGGCCAACGCGCGTGCGGCGTTGCGCCGGACGTGGGAGCGGCTGCCCGATCCCGTAGCGGTACCCGTCGCCACGGCCGCCGCCGATCTCCTCGCACCCGCCACCACCGCGAGCCCGGCCGAGCGGGTGTGGCTTCCGCTGCACACCGACACCGGCCGCCAGCACCTGCACGGACTCACCGATGTCTGGCCGATGCGCACGCCCCCGAACAGCGAACTCGACACGGAACCGACCTGGGCACCCCTGGCCGGGGTAGTCGCCCTGGCCCCACCCCCGCCCCGGCCACCGGCCATCGAGGACTGGTGAGGTAGCGATGCTGGTCAAGGCACTCGGGGCAGGGTTCGGCGCGTTTGTGTTCCTCACGGTCGTGATCGCGACCGTGGTCAGCGCCGTCGTGGTGTTCGACCAGGCGCTCACCCCACCCGCCCCGGGAGCCTCGACCGGCACCGGCTCGACCCCGAGCACCGAAGCGGTGCAGGACATCCCGGCCGAGATGCTCGTGCTCTACCAGGCCGCTGCCGGGGACTGCCCCGGCCTGGACTGGAGCGTGCTCGCGGCGGTCGGCAAGGTCGAGACCGACCACGGCCGCTCCACCCTGCCGGGAGTGTCCTCGGGCGAGAACGCCTCCGACGCCGGTGGGCCGATGCAGTTCCTCGCTCCCACCTTCGACTCCGTTGTCTCGCGACACCCGTTGCCCGCCGGCGGCGCCAGCCCGCCCTCGCGCTACAACCCCTCCGACGCCATCCATGCCGCCGCGTTCTATCTGTGCGACTCCGGCGCACCCGATGACCTGCGCGCCGCGATCTGGGCTTACAACCACGCCGACTGGTACGTCGACCAGGTCCTCGACCAGGCCGCCCGCTACCGCGCCACCGACACCTCAGGCGGCGACTGCCAGACCGCCTCGCCGCCGAATCCTGCTGCTGCACAGGTGATCTCCTTCGCTTGTGCCCAGCTCGGCTTGCCCTACGTGTGGGGCGGCAACGGGCCCGAGGTGAACGGCGGCTGGGACTGCTCGGGACTCACCCAGGCCGCCTACCGCGCCGCCGGGATCTCGATCCCGCGCACTACCTACGACCAGGTCCACACCGGCACGCCGGTATCCGAGGACCAGCTCGCCCCTGGCGACCTGCTCTTCTACAGCACCGCCGGGGACGTCCACCACGTCGGGATCTATCTCGGCGCAGGCCAGATGGTGCACGCACCCACCTTCAACGAGCCCGTCCAAGTCTCGCCCTACCGCTGGAAAGGCGACGACTACTACACCGCCACCCGGCCCACACCCGCCCACAACGACTCACCCGCCGCCCCCTGAACACCACGCCTGAATGGAGGACCCTGTGCGCCACAACAACTCTCGAACCGCCCGCGCGGCACTGTGCGCGGCCGTCGCCGCGACCACCGTCACGGCCGGTGTCGCCGCCGCAGAACCCACACCCAGCCGCACCGATATCCAGTGCCCGCGCTGGACCGCGCTGCTGACACCGGGCACCTACGAGACACCGCCCACCACCAGTACCGGGCAGAGCACCCCCGGGATCCTCACCAAGCTCGGGGAATCGTTGAGTGCCCGCTATGGCGGCGACATCGAGGTCCGAACCCTCACCGCGTCCACCAGCGGTGCGGGGTCGGTGAGCGGAGCCGACCTCACCGCGGCGGTGTCGGGGCTGTGCTCGGAAACCCGAGTCGTTTTGGCCGGCTACGGCCAGGGCGCCGGGGTCACCGGCGACCTCGCCACCACCCTCGGCAACAACAAAGGCCCCATCCCGGCCTCCCGCGTCATCGCCGTCGCACTCGTCGCCGACCCACGCCGCGACTCCACCACCGCCCAGCTCGGCACCCCGGTCTCCGGGCATGGTGTCACCGGGCCACGCTCTCAGGGCTTCGGCGAGCTGAGCGGCCGGGTCCGCACACTCTGCCTCGAAGGCGACAGCTACTGCTCGACCACCGCCGAGTGGTCTCCAGCCCTCGCCGCGGTGAGCCGCGCGCTGGCCGCCGCCACCTCGGCCACCTCCACCACGGCCCCGACCAGCACCGCCTCGCCCACCACAACAACGAGACTTCCCGCCACCACGACGAGCACACCGGCCACCGGCATCGGGTCGGCCTCGACCGGGCAGATCAGTGCATCCCAGGTCCTCGCCCAGGTCGTCACCGTCCTGCGCGGGCTCGCCAGCTTCACCGCGAATGTGCCCGCGATCGTGGCCGACCTCGCCCAGCTGCCCGGCCTGATCACCGCCGGGGACGTGCGCGGCGTGCACCGCGTCTCGGGTGACCTGAACAATCAGTTCGCCCCGCTGGTCGAGCTGGCCGATGGACTCGACCTGCGGCTGGTGGCGCGTGCGCTGGCGCTGGCCGCGCCGCTGGACACGACCGGTGTCGCGACGATCGCCGCTGAAATCGTCGGTGTCCTGGCCGGACTCGACATTTCCCGCATTGCCGCCGATGTCGGCCGCGCCCAGGAGATCGCCTGGACCGCTGTGGAATCCCTCGCCGGTGGTGACCCGGTGGCGGCGGTGTTGGCGCTGACCGGGCTGGCACCGGTCGCCGCCGATCTCGTCTCGGCTGCTGTCGCCGCGTTCACCGGCCAGCAGTTCCCCACGCTGACCAACACCTACACCGCCTCGACGGCCGGAACGGGCACAGCGGGTAGCGCCACCGGCACGGGCACCGCCGTTCCGGCCGCCCAGGATGGCCACACGGCCACGTTCGATGCCACCGTCTACGACACCGCCGCCCCCGTGCTGACCGACTGGATCGAACAGGCCATCGACCGCAGCAAGTAGCCCGCGCAGTCCGGCACGGCGCACAGAAAAACGGCCCGTGGTGCCGAGCGGAATGCTCGGCACCACCGGCCGTTTCAGCGGGTAGGCGGGTCAGGAGATGAGCGGCGGCACCGCGCGCGGCGTGAACGCGGGCGGGGCACCCTTGTCGCGGAACCGCCACGACGGCAACGGCGTGGGCGCGGCGTCGATCTGCTCATCGCCGCTGTCGCCACCGTCGCCGTCGCTGGTGGTGCCCTGGTCGATCAGCTCGTTCAGGGTGGCCACGACCACCTCACGAGCGGCGGTATCGAGGTCGCGGTACAGGGTGCCGGTCAACGGGCCGGTCATGATCCGCACCGACCCGGTGTGCGGGAAGAACTCGCCATCGGTCGTCACCTTCTCGTAGCGCAACGCGATCGGCACCCACGGCACCAGCGACACCAGCACAGGCATTTCCAGCTCCCGCACGGCCCTGTCGGCGATGGCGATCCACAGCTCGAGGCTGTCGGGGGCGTGGCTGGAATCGGCGTATACCTGGTACAAAGCCGAGGCGAGGACCTTGGGGGTTGGGGTGGAGTACATAGTTTTGCACCTTTCTCAGGGGTTAGATTGAGAGGGCGGTGTCGGACTCCCCGGAGATACGCGCTCCGGGGATTCCGGCATCGCCCGTTGTCAGGACGCGAGGGTGAACTTCTTTGGGGCCGCGCTGGTCTGACGCGCGGTCCCGTGCTTGGTCAGGGTGACCAGGGCGTTGTGGACCGCGCCGCTGGACCGGGCCAAGGCTTTGCCGATCTGGTGTGGGGTGAACTCCTTTCCGGGGTTTTCGCGCAAGTGGTCCTCGACCTGCCCCCGCAGCGCACCGGCGGGCAGGCGTTCCACCGTCGACTCCGGTTCCGCCGCAACGCCGTCGTCGGCCGCCGGGGGTACCGGGGCCGGGGTGGCGGGATCGTCGCCCGTGGGGGCAGCTACCGCCGTCTCTGGGGCGGTGACGGGGGCGGGGTCGGCCGGGGTCGCCTGCTCGGTGGGGGTGGCCGGTTCGGGCGCGGTGGGTTCGACCGCGATGGATTCCGGGGTCGCCGGTTCGGCCGGTGCGGTGGCCGCCGGTTCGGGTACGGCGGGTTCGGCCGGGCCCGGGTCGGCGGGCGCGGCGGGGGCCGGGTCCGGTTCGATGGCAGCGGGTGCGCCTGCGCCCTGGGTCCAGGTCTTGGCGGCCCGGGGCGATTCGAGGTTGGTGTGTGACTGTGCGCACCCGGCGGTTTCCCACTGGGCCAGCAACCGCCGCGCGGTGGACAGTCCGATCCCGGCGATGTCGGCCAGCGCGGCGGTGGTGCTGTCGGGGTGGGCCCGCAGCGCCGCCCACAACGCGCTGTCGCTGTCGCGGGACAGCACCGGCACCACGCCCGACCGCGAACCACGTTCCGGGGCGGGTTCGGCCGTTTCCGGGGCTACGGCGGCGTTCTTCTTTTTCGACATGGGGGTTCCTTCCAACATTGGGTTTCGTGAATTCGGTGATGTCCCGATGGGACGGAATGCGCACCGATCGGGGCGATTTCCCCGCCGGGTCGGTGCCGTTTCCGGTTCCATGACCGCTCGATAGGGCGTGTGATGTCAAGCGGAATGTGGAAAATAGTTCCGACCCGGATGCCTCTCTTCCAGTTCTGGATGCGCACGGCACGA
>NZ_JADLQO010000038.1 GCF_015477775.1 Nocardia abscessus
TACGCCTGCCCGCGATGCGGCCGCGAAGACAGGCCCTACGGCCACCTCTGCTCGGTCTGCACGCTGCAGGACCGAGCTACCGCGCTGCTCGCCGACGCCTCCGGCCACATCCATCCGCGCCTGCAGCCCGTCTTCGACGCGTGGATGGCCGGCAAGGACCCGCGTTCCACGCTGCAATGGATCCGCAAACGCTCCAGCAGCCCAGAAATCCTGCGCGCGATGGCTCTCGGTGAGCTTCCCATCTCTCACACCACATTCGACGATCTGCCCAGCACTCGACCGGTCAACTACGTTCGTGATCTGCTCACAGCCACCGGTGTCCTCGAGCCCTACCAGCCGCTCATCGCGCGAACCACGCACTGGCTGGTCGAGGTCCTCGAACTGCTGCCCAAACACCACGCCGACCTCATCCACCGCTTCGCCCGATGGCACCTGTTGCGTCGGCTGCGACTTCTCGAAGCACAGGACAAAGTCACTCGCGGCGCCGTCCAGAACGCCCGAGCCACCGTGCTCACAGCGATCCGGCTACTGATCTGGCTCGACGAACACGGCATTGCCCTCATCGACGCGACCCAAGACCATCTCGACGCCTACCTTGCCAGCCATCCGGGCCGCGGCGTCGTCCTGGTCCGATTCATCGACTGGACCAACCACACCGGCATCACTCACGACCTCCGGCTCCCGCCACAGCAACGGCCCG
This sequence comes from Nocardia abscessus, assembly GCF_015477775.1. Lineage (GTDB taxonomy): Bacteria > Actinomycetota > Actinomycetes > Mycobacteriales > Mycobacteriaceae > Nocardia > Nocardia abscessus_A. Next base: position 701 of record NZ_JADLQO010000038.1, read on the forward strand.
ACCTGCAAGTTCAGCTCTCCGACGATCAACGCTGGCACTACGTCGAGACCCTGCTGCACGACAACACGATCCGCCGATACACCCGCATCGCCGGACTGTTCATGCTGCTGTTCGCCCAACCACTTTCACGCATCTGCCGCATGCGCTACGACCAAGTCGCCCTCCAACCCGACGGCACCGTCACCACCACCTTCGACAGCGTCCCCATCGAAATGCCCGAACCACTCGACCAACTCCTACGCGACCACCTCACCCACGGCGGTCCCGCCTCTTTCGCCAACCAAGGAATCTGGCTGTTCCCGGGCCGGTTACCCGGAAAGCACCTGGTCACCGAGAACATCCGCGCCGAACTGGTCTCCCACGGCATCCACCCCAAACACGCCCGCCACGCCGCCATGTTCCACCTCGCCGCCGACATGCCCACCCCCGTCCTCGCCGAACTACTCGGACTCTCCCCCATCACCGCCACCCGCTGGGCCATCCTTTCCTCCCGCAACTGGGCCCAATACACCGCCATGCGCCATACCTCCCACCAGGCTCGCGGCGAACAACGGCCGTGAGAGCAGGCTCCCGCCGCCGCACTCCGACCGCGTCGACACCCCTACTTCGGTACACACTGGTCTGATGACCGAGATTCCCCTGGAAGGAGGGTTCATCAGCCGGGCCGTCCGAGTCGGTGACACCGTTCACCGTCAGCCCGGCCCACGCGCAGAGTTCGTCCACCAGCTACTACGCCATCTCGAGGACCGCAGATGGCCGGGCGCACCCCGCTTCCTCGGCATCGACGCACTCGGGCGAGAAATGCTCACCTACCTCGACGGACACGTTCCCCATACCGGCGGACAGCCACCCGTGACCGAGCCAGAGAACCTGGTCGCGGTGGCGAAGCTGCTGCGCCAGTTCCACGACTTGACCGCGGGAACGCCGTTGGCCCGCGACCAGGAAGTGGTCTGCCACAACGACTTGTCACCGAAGAACACCGTTTACAACTCCAGCGCCCCGACAGCTCGGCCAGTCGCGTTCATCGACTGGGACCTCGCAGCACCAGGCGCCCGCATCCACGACCTCGCGCACCTGTGTTGGCAGTATCTGAACCTCGGAACCAGCATCGACAACGTCGCCCAGGCAGCAAGCCAACTACAACTGATCTGCACCACCTATGGCCTCAACGATCATCACGCAGTCATCGACACCATTCTCTGGTGGCAGCAGCGCTGCTGGCGCGGAATCGAGTCCCGCGCCGCCGCCGGCGAACCCGCCATGACCGCACTACGCGACACCGGAATCGTCGAGGCCATCCGCGCCGCCCATCACTGGGTCCACAACCACCGCAGCCAGCTGACCGCGGCGACCGACCCACCCAGACACCGGAACTGAAACAGCACCACGACATCACCGCAGCCCACGCGACAGACCTCGAATAGTCCCGGTCTCAAAAGTATTGCTCCACCGACATCACTTCCAGAAGGGTTGGCTGACCTGCGCGTCTGCGCCACTTCCACCCCGCGCACCGACCTACCGGCACCGCTGATCCCGCCGACGCCGCCGATCCGGGCCACACCTCTTCCACCATCAGTGCTCAACCGGGGAGTTTCGTCCGGCGAAATTACCTCGGATCCGGGTCACACCTCCTGCACCTCCGTCGATAACCGGGACTATCGACTAAAAGGTGACCGTCCGGAGGGTGTGCTGGTGGACTATCGCTGATCGTATTTGCGACACGATTCCGGTGACCTGGTGGTCCTTGACTTCGTCGCGAACCCGGCTACCTTGAGGCGACATTGTCGCTTTTCCGTTGACGGTCGGGGAGTGTTGTTGGACAAAATTCCTGGTGCTGCGGGGCTGGTTCTGGTCGAGGGTGTGCGGCACCTCGATGAGCCCGCAGCGGTGTTCGACGGCATGCTGGCTGGCTGGAGGAAGCAACAGTCTGCGCGGATGCTGTCGCGGTCGACGATCGATCCGCGCATCAAGTTGGTGCGGCGGTTCGTCGAGTTCACCGGTTCCTACCCGTGGGCGTGGACGGCGGGAGACGTGGAGGACTTCACGGTGTCGTTGACCTCGGAGACGGGTGGACGGTTGGCGGTGTCCACGATCCGCGGCTATCACCTGACGTTGCGGATGTTCTGTGACTACTTGACCGATGCTCGCTATGAGTGGGTTCGCCAGTGCCGAGACCGGTTCGGGCAGGTGCCGGTTCAGGTTTGCCACGAGTGGAACACCGTGGTCCATCTGACCGACTATGAAGGCCGGCCAGGCCGACGACCGTTGTCCTACACCGAGCTGCAGCAGTTATTCGACTTCCTCGATGACCGGGTCGAACGGATCGCCGGGTCAGGACGCAAGGGGGCGCTGGCCGCATTGCGCGATGCCCAGATGGTCAAAACCGCGTATGCCTATGGGCTGCGCCGCAACGAGTTGTGCCGGTTGGATGTGGTGGATCTGCGGCCGAATCCGCACGTGCCCGAGTGGGGCACCTACGGGTCGGTGCATGTGCGCTACGGCAAGTCCACCCGTGGTGGTGTCCCGCGTCGGCGGACCGTGCTGACGGTGCCGGAGTTCGATTGGGTGGTGGCCGGGATGCGGCAGTGGGTCGAGCACGCGCGGCCGATCTTCGCGGCCGGGGATCATCCGGCGTTGTGGCTGACCGAACGCCTGACCCGGGTTGATGCCCACTTCCTGGAGAGACGGTTCGCCCGGATCCGCGGCGAGGCCGGCCTCGAGTCCGATCTGACACTGCACTGTCTGCGCCATTCCTACGTGACGCACCTGATCGAGTTCGGGTATCCGGAGCGGTTCGTGCAGGAGCAGGTGGGCCACCATTTCGCGTCCACGACCGCGATCTATGCCTCGGTGAGCAGCGACTTCAAGAACAAGACGCTACGTTCGGCGCTGAGCAGGGTCTACGCGCCGGAAAACGGCACAGTAAAGGAGGACTGGTGACTGGTCGACGCCTCGTCATGCGCTGGCATCTTCGTCAGATCATGGCCACCCGCGGCATGTTCCAGACCAGTGAACTGGTCCCGCTGCTGGCCGACCGCGGGGTGAATCTGAGCCGCCAGTACGTGCACCGCCTGGTCACGACAGCGCCGCAGCGGATCAACACCGATCTGCTGGCAGCGTTGTGCGACATCCTCGACTGCGAACCCAACGATCTGCTCGAACCCGCCGTCGAGTACGACGAAGTCGTCGCCACCGGCACCGACGGCGCCGCCGAGGAGGGCTTGGAAATCGGTGCCTTGCGGCCGATTCGGGCAACTGTGCGCCGGCCGCAGCCCTGATGGGGCGGCGGCCCGTGCCGCCGAGGGTCTGCCCGCAGTGCGGGCGGTCGGCGAAACACACGCGCGTGTTCCTCGAACAGCGGATCTGCGAAGCGTGCTGGATGCGACGACGGCGGGCGGTGCAGGTCTGCCCGGGATGTGGTGAACAGAAAGTCCTGGCCTTCTACGACGAGCAACGTCGGCCAGCCTGCACAGCCTGCACCGGCAACACCTCCTCGTTCGCCTGCCGCGACTGCGGCCGCGAGGACAACGTCTTCGGCGCCTGCTGCGCCACCTGCACCCTGCGTCACCGCCTCACCGACCTGCTGTCGGATGACACCGGCCAAGTCCACCCCCTCCTGCGGCCTGTCTACGACACACTGCTCACCGGGCCCCGGGCCCAGACCACGCTGTATTGGTTGACGCGACGCTCCTCACGCCCGGATATTCTGCGTCTGATGGCGCGCGGCGAAATGGCTATCAGTCACGCCGCTTTCGATGATCTGCCCTGCGACCGGAACGTGAACTACATCCGCGACCTCCTCGCCGCGACGGGTGTTCTGCCGCCCTATCAGCCGCTGGTCGCGCGGATTCCGTCGTGGCTGGGTGACCTCCTCGCCGCGCAACCCAAGCCTCGCGCAGACCTGGTCCACCGCTTCGCCCGATGGCACGTTCTGCGCCGACTACACCTACTCGGCGACCGAGTCACCCGCTCCGCCGCTCTGAGCGGCCGGGCAGCGGTCCTGTCCGCGATCAGGTTCCTCACCTGGCTCGACGACCGAGAAATCGCACTGCCTCACCTCACCCAGGCGGAGCTGGACAGCTACCTGGTCGAGCATCGCGGCCATGCCGGCATGCTCGCGCCGTTCATCGAATGGGCCGACAGGACCGGCGTGACGTCTGGCCTGGAGATACCGAAGCCCCCGACGTCGCTGCCGGAGGTCGTACTGTCCGACGAGCAGCGGTGGCGCCACGTCGAAACCCTGCTCCACGACGACACGATCCACCTCTACGCCCGCATCGGCGGCCTGTTCATGCTGCTGTTCGCCCAGCCGGTCTCCCGCATCTGCCGCATGCGCGCACACCAGATCACCACCCACCCCGACGCTGTGACCGTCACGTTCGACACCGAACCCATCGAGCTACCCGCCCCCCTGGACCAGCTCGTCCGTGACCACCTCACCCGCCCCGGATGGGCCTCCTACGTCAGTCGGCCCGACCAATGGCTGTTCCCCGGCGGGGTTCCCGGCAAGCACCTCACCACCGAGAGCATGCGGTCGCGGCTGGTCGCCCGCGGCATCCACCCCTCCCACGCCCGCAAGGCAGCCATGTTCCAGCTCGCCGCCGTGATGCCCGTTCCCGTCCTCGCCGACCTACTCGGACTCGCCCCACAAACCGCCGTCCGATGGGCAGCACTCTCCGCCCGAGACTGGGGCCAATACACCGCGATCCGGCACGATGGAGTTGCGGCTGTGCGGTAACGCGGCAGAAGATCGTTCTATTCGGTGTTCCCCGCTCGGCCAGGCATGGCCTACCTGCGCAGGCGCCGGACAATTCACCGATGCCGGGAACTCGGCCCACACGTCGACCGTTACGCTCGATTGCATGCGCACACGGCTGCGGAGGCTCCGAGCCGAGGGCCGCACTTTCGTCTGGCGCGCCGAAATCGGGTTCGTGCACGGTGACGGCGTCGATGTCCACCGCTGCATCAACGTCCGCGTGTGGGGTGACGGCAAGAACAGCCGCCCGCTCGTCGCCGATCTGCTCTCCAAAAGCAAGAGCGTGGGTTGGACCCCGGCAGCCACCGATGGGGCATACCCGGACGCCAGCGACATTCGGACGCTCATCAATCGCGGCTTAGAACTCGGTTGGCAAGTCGAGGCACGCGGCGGATCGTTTCTGCTGACTGAAAATTCCGACTTGGAGCTAGCTGGGTTTCTGATCACCGATCGACCGCGGCGGCCGGATGCACCCGATCCGACGGCCCGAGTAATGCAAGCCGACGAATCTCAGGCCAACACAGACACCTGACCAGACGAGCGCCGACGGCGCGCTCGCGCGACCAACGATCCAACACCATCGACACGCCTATCCGAAATTCGCGAACACAACCCCCGTGCGTCCAAACCGTCGCCAAGGCGACTTCGGACTCGACGGCTCAGGTTGATACCGTTCGCTATGCCGATCCCATGGCGAGCAGCCACCGAATCGTTTGAGCAGTTCCTGGGCAAGCATGGCGTCGGCCCGGCTGCGGTAACCGATGTCGAGGCGGCATGGCGTGCGTTCGTCGAGTTCTCGCAGACCGAGATCGACGGGATCGCGCCGGCCAACGAAGACGGTGATGGATTCATCATTCAATGGGGTCGGTATTCCTGGGACAACAACCGTCTCAGCCTCACGCTGACAAGACAACTTGCTACGGTCGACGCCAGCGAGCAGATCGAGGCCGATGATCCCGACTGGCAGCATCTGTGGCAAGTCGAGCTGACGATGGTCTTCGACGACGAGCCGGAACTGGTTGCCCACGAGTCTGGTCTGGACGCCCCCGATACGGGGTTCAGGTTCGAGCCGATCGGCCCGCTGCGAGCAGCAGCGCTGGCCGAAGTACGTGTCCAGGCGCAGCGGCAGGCACTCGTCGAGGCCATGTGGACCGCGACTCCGGTGCATAGTGAGCTGACGTTCGAATGCGTGTGCTGAGACGGCTGCATCCGACAGTCCGCGCCGACCGTCAACCTTATTTCGCGAACGAGGGCTGTCGACCTACACCAGAAGGACCCGAGCGGATCGGTCGCCGCCGAGGGCGAGACGGCGCTGGCAGCAGTTGCCCTGTCCGGGTCGTAACGCACGGCGAAACAGCGGTCGACAGCGTGTACGGCGATGCGGTTGCATCGAGACATGATGCGGTTGCGGTTCGAGTTGGTGCCGGTCGAGCAGGCCGGTCCGTGGGGGCCGGAGCGGCGCCTGCACTGGTTCGGGCTCACCGAAGGCTGGTTCTGCCTGGATGTGGGTGGAATCGAGTTGTTGCGATACACCGAGCAGACCCTCGCCTCGTTCCCGCTCGACGGCAGCCCAGCGGCACCGCCGTGGGCGGACTACTACGTGGTGCGGCTGTGGGAGGACATGCTCACGGCGCTGCCCTACATCCTCGAACCCGTCCCGGACGATCTGGTGGACTTCGTGGCTGCCGGATCTGCGGAATGGGCCGACACTGACGACCTGGAGATCCCGTTGATCGACGCCGCCTACAGCGCCTGCGGTCAGCGGTGCGTCGACACCTCGTATCTGCGCTTCGGGCCCACGCTGCGGTGGTGGCGCACCCTCGCTCCCGTGGACACGGTCATCGTGGATTGGCAGTTCGCCGTTGACCCTGACGGGAAGATCGCATTCACCGCACCGCTGTCGGGCCGGACATCGGTCAGCACAGACGAATTCGTCGCTGCCGTGACAGATTTCGATCACCGACTATTGGAGGCCATGCAGCAGCGGGTGGACCGGCTCGCCGCGACCGGTGTTCCTCCAGGGGTCGAACTCGATATTCCAGGCCTGGTCGGGGAGCAGGCGCAGCGACGGACATGGTTGCCTCAGGCGTTGGCGCAGCAGGTGGGCATCGACTGGGATGCGGTGCGCGCCGCAGCGGCGATCCTGGCGCCCCGTATCGGGCGTGACCCGGCGCTCGGACAGCTGTAACCCCTCAGATCGGTGATCTCGAGGGCAGTGACGCGGATGGGGGAACTGCTCGATGACACGCGTTGAATCTGATCGCGAACCTGCGTGGTGATGACAGCGGGTTCGACCAACGGACACCCGTCCAGCCGCTGAAGCGCTCGCGACAGCCCCTGGAGAGTCGTATGCCTCGATCACCGACCAATGGTTACGCCCGCCTGCACGCTTCAGGCGTGTTCGATTCCGCCCAACCCTTCCCACCGGCGAATACGGAACTCGAAGCAGTGCATGATCGGCCGGTGAGCTACGACTTGGTGATCTGGGAAGGTGAGCGGCCGGACAGCGACGAGGCGGCCTTCGAACAATTCGTCGACCTTGCCGAGCGCCATCTGGAGACCGAGGATCTGCCCCCGACTCCCGCGATTGCACGTTACGTCAGCGAGGTCCTGCGGCGGTGGCCCGACAGCGACGACAACGGTGGATTCGGCTGCTGGGCCGGCGGCGGAGCCGGGGACGCCAACGGTCACGTGTTCGAAATGCACATCCTGCCTGGATATGAGGCCGAAACAGCTACCCGGGCCGCGGATTTGGCATATGAGCACGGCCTGGTCTGCTTCGACCCTCAGCAAGAACGGTTACGGCCCTGATCCACACAGCCACGACTTTCCGCAACCACCTCCAGTCCGTGGCAGCCGGGGTGATCACAGCCGCCGAAGCCGAGGGTTAAGGGGATCCGGCCGTTCCAGCGCTAAGGACTGAACGCGGAACCGGCAAGTCCCACTGGGCTGCTTCCTGGCCCCCGGTTACCGATGCCGGGAACGAACGCGAGGCACGGATGTGTGGCGGCAATGCAAGGATCCGCGTGGCGAGCTCGGCCCGGTGCGTGCGATGTCCGTGCCGGAATCGAGTCCACCGGTATCACCAGTTCTGTATCGAGTCGAAAGTGGCCTGTATGTGGTTGGTCGTCGATGAAGCCGATCGCGCGCAGTGGGAGTACACCCCGTTCGAGCACGTAGGACCGCTGCGCTTCGACATGAGCCACGAGGAGGCGTCCGCCGCGATGCGGGCGCAGGGGTTCGACGGCGAAATCTACCCCGGCTCGCCGAGACACCCTGGTCTCGATCAACGGGCCGACTTTCGCCCCGCCACCGGAGGTCGCTACCTGCCGGCCGTCACGGTGTACTACAACACCGAAGGTATGCTGGCCAGTGTTGCTGTCGAGGCGGGCTGTGGACCTCAGGTCTGGATGGACGGTCTCCGATTGGTCGGGCGAGTACCGTCCGAACTCACCGATCAGTGGTTCGAGTACGCCGCCGAGCATGGCGTGGACCTCACCATGTCCGGAGACGGTGACGCGGCCTCGGACGAGCTGGGGTTCACGGTGCTCGCCCAGCGAGTAGGCGACATTCTGCTCACCCGCCCGTTTTTCGTGATCCCCGAGCGAAGCTGGGCGAACACCGTCTACGACAGCCTTCCCGGAGACGAGACACGGCTCTTGTGAACCAGCGCGGTGCCTGAAGTGAACACGTGCAACCTCCGCACCCGCCCCATCCGCCATCGCCGAGCGCTACCGCAGATTCCCGAGTCGCCACGGCGTGAAAAAGTCATCGCACCGGTCGTAACTCCTTCAGCGCCTGGATCGGGCAGATTCGCTCCTCAACCCACTGGAACGAACCCTGGCCTGGATCAGCAAACAAACACCGCCCGCTGCGTCCGCGACTACGAAACCCGCCACTCAGAGTCGATCGGTCTCGTCGCGACTAACGCCGACTCCTGCCAACCGGCTCGCCGCCACCGAGACAGTCAAACCCAGCCGAATAGACCGAGGTTGGAATACTTCCCCTCCACCGACATCTCAGGCGCGAGTTTCGTCCGACGAAACGTCGGTAGCGTGGTCGATATGGACATCGACGAGCCGCGCGAACACTGCCCGCGGTGCGGGTCGACGATCGTGCAACCCGACCGCGGGCGTCGACGCCGATGGTGTTCGGACGACTGCCGACGACGCGGCAGCGAGCAAGGCATCCGCGTCCACGAAGTCGTGCGAGAGAGGGAAGTGCGGCGGCCGGAACGGATCTCGCTCGAACGGCAGATCGCGCGACTGCTGGACGATCCCGACGCCACCGAGCAGCTGCTGCGCACCCTCGCTCACCGCTGGCGCCACCACGGACCCGACACCGCCACGCGTCAAAGGCTCAAGCCGACGATCCTCGACGTGTGGCAGGCATTCCACACCGCCGCCGACCCGGACGCGGCGCGGAATCCGCCGGCGAAACTCCCCACCGTCGCCGCCGAACACCGCGCCGCCGTCGAGCGAGTGTTGTCCTCCCCCAGGTCGATCCGCGACGTGCTGATGCGCGTGCGCGACATGCTCGACGCCGGACAGTTCCGCGCCGGATCGGCGGATCCGGTGCACTACGGGATCGCCTACCTGATCCGCCAGCACGCCCCGCCGCGGCACCAGCAGTTCTACCGAGCACACCGAAACTGACCCCTTTCCGACACCGGCTTTGTAGCCCCCAGTGGCAAGCGAGCGCAGCGAGTGCGGCAGCACCTCTCAAGGCGACCATTCGCGCGCCAGCTGCCACACACTGATTGCAGACTGTTTGCCCTAACGGCGTTGCGGGCGTGTCCCTTCGGCGTGTCGACACAAGCTGTTGTGCTACACGGACATGTCGGGCACAAGGACTAGTATCTAGATCGCCAGCACGTTCCGTTAACGGCAACGAGCCCCACCCGGGGCTCCGGCATGAGGCTCGTTGGAAATGCACTTGTGAGAGGGTGCCCTGCCAACGTACCGCAGACAGGCCGTCCCATCAGGGATTGGGAAGGGCCGCCGGTAAGACTTGGCAGGAAGGAGTAGACGCAATGGCGACTCGGCGCATCACGATCCGCCCGGGGCAGAAGAAGACGATCACGCTGCCCGGTCCGGTGCGGAAGATCATCATCACGCCGAAGCCCCGGTAGTCCGGAGCTGAGACCGAAAGGCTCGGCCGACAGCCGGGCCTTCTCGGTCGACCAACGCTTTTAGAGCGACTATTCCGCCGCGTCCGAACCCGTTTCGCGCGGCGCCAACCCGTAAGGAGGTGGGCTTGATGCCTGCCAAAAAAGAGCCGTTGAAGCCCGGCACTCCGGCACCGAACTCCGGACAGTACGTCGAAGTCGGTCCGCGCGGCGGCAAGACCGACACCGAGGTCACCGGTGTGAAGGGGAAGCGGCTTCCCCCGACGTCGAAGCCCGGCAACGGCTACGTCCTGATCGACCCGACGAACAACGGCGCGGGCGGGAAGTAACCCCGGACGAGAACTTCCTCGGATGTTCTCTGACGACTGACAGAAGTGGCGGGCCCCGTACGGGGCCCGCCACTTCTGCATCCTCCCTACACCTTGCTCACGCCCGGCCGCCGCGATGACGGGTGCGTCGCCGGGCAGGCGAGACCGCGCGCTGCTCGAGCGGCCGAGACGACGCGGTCGGGATGTGCTTGTGCCGCCACAACATCGCCAGCACTCTTTGTGCCGCCTCGCGCCGGTTCGAGTCCGACGAGAAGACAGCCGCCCAGACCAGCACGAAAACCAGCAACAGGCCACCGACTGCTACGGCATCACCGAGAGAGATACTCACGCTGAACACGAATGGGTTTCCCTTGAACAGGGGACGGCCTCACCGTGCGGGCTGGACGAAGATGTGCAGCTCTCCGATTCGACCATCCCGAACGTACGCATGGATGGTGAACCGGAAAGCGGAGCCGTCTTCCCGTTGGGGGCGGCTAAGTTGGCGAAGGCGCCGAACAGCATGACTCCGTGCTGCTTTGGCGGTTCATGTGGGCATCGATGATGTTGATTGGCCGTCTTAGCTCGGTGAAGAGGGTATCAGAAGGCACCGGCATACCGTCCTGGGCAGATCGACCGCTCAGCGGCCTTCTCGTCGAACGACG
>NZ_JADLQO010000039.1 GCF_015477775.1 Nocardia abscessus
TGGTTCGGTGACGTGGGCCGATGAGACCATCGGTTTGAACGGTTGCGCGGGCTATGCCCAGGCGCGTGCTTTCGTGAGCGTCGAGGTCGAGACCGACAATGTGATCACCTGGGTGACGCTGTGGGGAGCGCCGTTCAGCCTCGGCTGATCTCGGCTATCCACTCGTGCAACGCGAACGGGCCTGTCGCCGTCACGACAGGCCCGTTTCGCGGTGCGGCACGGGCGAATCAGAATTCGTGCCGTCCACCCGCGCTGGTCTGTCCGTCGGCGAGCAGATCGCGAATCTGGATCAGCACCTCCGAATCGGTGAGCGTGGTGTCGTCGGGCCGAAAGCGTTTCTTCATGCGCGTGGCGGGCAGTATGGGCACGAAGAACAGCACCGCGGCGATGAGCTGAGCAGTCGTGCTCGACGGGACCCGCGCGCCGGTAGGCCCGATGCTGATGAGCCCATGGCGAATATCCGGCCAACCGCTGTCGGCAAGTCAATGGAAGACGACGGTGAGCGCGGTGCGCAATGACGCCCCGGCCACGGCGGTGGCGTGCTCGGCGTCCATCGCGACCAGAACCACGCGTTCGGCGGCTCCGCGTCCCTCGCCCGCACCGGAGACGAGAATGACGACGGCATCGGTGGCGAGTGTGCGGGCCGGGCGGGTACCGGAGCCGCTCGCGTCTTCCGCGCCGATCACGTCCACGCGATCGCCCGCGCGCAGAATGTCGGCGACCGCCGTGTCGGCCAGGCGGACGGGCACGATCCTGGCGTCGCGGGCGCCGGTCGCCGCCGCGGCCAGGCGCGGACCGACGACGCGCAGGTCGGTGAGAATCTCGCCCTGACGCACCGCGCCGGTCAGCGTCGCGCCGACGAGGGCGGCGGGATCGGTGACCGCGCCCGCGGGCAATGTGCCCGCCTCGCGCGGTACGGAGCGCAGGTCACCTGCCTCCAGAAGCCGTCCGGGCGCCAGATCCCGGTGCGCGACGACGACCGGCGTGCGTTCTGCGTCCGGGTCACCACGGAGGAAGAGCAACGCCGCGAGCGCGGCGAGAGCGGCGGCGAGCAGACGTCGGGCCAGCACGATGTCGGCCCAGGGCGGTCGCTGCCACCCGGAGGGATTCCAGCCGCCGCGGCCGAGGTCGGCGAGTGCACGAGTCATGGCCGGATCCTATGGCCGGACGCGCATTCGCCCGGCCCGGATCACGGGGGGCTGTGGATAGGTGACTGGCTGTGGAAAACCGTCGAATCAGCTGGCCACGGCCGTGCTGGTGGACGCGGTGGACCCGCTCGACGACCCGGAGTCCGAAGACGAACTCGAGTTGCTGCTCTCGGACTTGGCGGGCTCGCTGGCGGTGGAGGAGCCACCGCGGCTGTCGGTGCGGTAGAAACCGCTGCCCTTGAAGACGATGCCGACCGAGTTGAACAGCTTGCGCAGCTTCCCGGAGCACTCCGAGCACACGCTCAGCGCTTCGTCGGAGAAGGACTGAACGATGTCGAAGCGGTTGTCACACTGGGTGCACGCATACGAGTAAGTAGGCACAGGATCCTCCGCGGTGTACGTCGATCTGGCACTCTACAGCCGACAGTGCCAACACCGCCAATCGGTGTTTCATTCCTCAGGGTAATCGTCGCCGAGTCGCCGCAGGCCACCGCGCGGCGTGAGCGCCCAGCCCATACGCCGATCGTGCGGTTCCTCGGGCAGCCGGTCGAGCAGCTCGTCGTCCCGGACGACCGCGACCAGCCGGGCGTCCGGCCGCGCGGCGGGCAGCGTGCGGTCGTAATAGCCCGCACCGCGGCCGAGCCGCACACCACGGCGGTCCACCGCGAGGGCGGGGACCAGGATGAGCTCGGCCCTGGCGACGGTATCCGGCGGCAGCACGGCCCCGATGGGCTCCAGCAGTCCGTAGCGAGCCCGGCGCAGCGCGTTCGCGCCGGTATACTCCGCCCAGCTCAGCGGCCCGGGAGGGCCGGTGACGGGCAGCAGCACCCGCGCGCCGCCTGCGAGCAGCGCGTCCAGCATCGCCGTGGATCCCGGTTCGCCGACGACCGGAACATACGCGCAGACCCACCCCCGTGCGTCCAACGTGCCGACCGCACCGGCCAGCGCGAACGCCTCTTTTTCCCGCTCCGTGGCGCTCATCACACCTCGCCGGGCGACCAGTTCGATGCGCCATGCATGTTTATCGCGCTCGCAGGGCATCTCCACAGTGATCACCATAGGCTCACCCCGGGACCGGGTCGGCGCGACGCCGACCCGGCGGCGTGATGGATGGATAGGGTATGCGTATGACAGCAAAGGCCGGAAAGCCCGGTGACGCCTCGGTGGTGTCGTGCTTCCGCACGGCCGTGGTGCCCGCGGCCGGGCTCGGGACACGGTTCCTGCCCGCGACCAAGACGGTGCCCAAAGAACTCCTTCCCGTAGTGGACACCCCCGGCATCGAGCTGGTGGCCGCCGAGGCGGCCGGATCAGGCGCCGAGCGGCTCGTGATCGTCACGTCCCCGGGCAAGGACGGCGTGGTCGCGCACTTCGTCGAAGACTTGGTCTTGGAGAGCACACTGGCCGAGCGCGGCAAATACCAGCTGCTCGAGAAGGTGCGCAAGGCGCCGGGGCTGCTCGACGTCACCTCGGTCGTGCAGGAGGAGCCGCTCGGGCTCGGTCACGCCGTGGCCCAGGCCGAACAGGCACTCGACGACGACGAGGACGCCATCGCGGTCCTGCTGCCCGACGACCTCGTGCTGCCCCGTGGCGTGCTCGACGTGATGAGCCGGGTGCGCCGCAAGCGCGGCGGAACGGTGCTGTGCGCCATCGACGTCCCCAAGGACGAGGTCAGCGCGTACGGCGTGTTCGACGTGGCGCCGGTGCCGGACGCGGTGAACCCGAACGTGCTGCGCGTCAAGGGAATGGTGGAGAAGCCCGCGCTCGCCGACGCGCCGTCGACGTTCGCCGCCGCGGGCCGGTACCTGCTCGACCGCGCGATCTTCGACGCGCTGCGCCGCATCGAGCCCGGCGCGGGGGGCGAATTGCAGCTCACCGACGCCATCGCCCTGCTGATCGCCGAGGGACATCCGGTTCATGTCGTGGTGCACCGTGGGTCGCGCCACGATTTGGGCAACCCGGGCGGTTATCTTCGTGCTGCGGTCGATTTCGCCCTGGAACGAGAGGAATACGGCCCCGCCCTGCGGGAGTGGCTGCAGCACCGCCTCGGTCCGGACTGGGATCCGCAGCTGACGACCGACGACTGACGGACCCGGCCGGGGGTTTCGCCGAGACTGGACCGTCGGGTACGAATGATGGTTCACCGCGGTGCGCGCGAATGCGCTTGCGCCGCGGCGCGATCACGCGTGCCCGCGCAGGCGAGGTCGGATGGAGTGCGGAGAAAATCAGGAAGGGCTGGATGCGCTCGGTTGAGGATCAGCAGATCAAGGTGACCGCCGCGGCAGTCGCGCCCCGGCCGGTCCGGGTCGCGATTTCCGAGGCCCAGGGCCTGCTGTGCGCCGAGGATGTCGTCACCGAGCGGCCGTTGCCCGGCTTCGACCAGGCCGCCATCGACGGCTACGCCGTGCGCAGCGTCGACGTCGCCTCGGCCGGGGCCGACATCCGCGACGAAGCGGGCGATCTCGTCGACCTGACCCTCCCCGTGGTCGGCGAGGTGGTCGCCGGTTCGCGGCAGCCGATCCGTTTGCAACCGCGTCAGACCGTCCGGGTGGACACCGGCGCCCCGATGCCTACCCTCGCCGACGCGGTGCTCCCGCTGGATTTCACCGACGGCGGGCGCGCCAGGATCAAGGTGTACGAGCCGGTGCGTTCCGGCGACTACGTCCGGCGCATCGGTGACGACGTCCAGCCCGGCGACGTCGCGGTGCGCGCTGGCACCATCATCGGCGCCGCGCAGGTCGGTCTGCTCGCCGCGGTCGGCCAGGACAAGGTGCTGGTGCACCCGCGCCCGCGACTATCGGTGCTCTCGGTTGGTGGAGAGCTGATCGATATCGATCGCACACCAGGTCCCGGACAGGTCTACGACGTGAACTCCTACGCGCTGGCCGCGGCCGCGCGGGACGCGGGCGCGGACGTGAACCGCGTCGGCATCGTGAGTTCCGATCCGCGCCGGTTGCGTGACGTGGTCGAGGGGCAGCTGGTGCGCTCCGAGGTGGTCGTCATCGCGGGCGCGGTCGGCGGCTGGGCCTCCGAGCAGGTCCGGGAGGCGCTCGAAGGGCTCGGCGAACTGGAGATCACCCGCGTGGCCATGCATCCCGGCTCGGTGCAGGGCTTCGGCCGGCTCGGCCGCGACGAGGTGCCGACTTTCCTGCTGCCGTCCAACCCGGTCGGGGCACTGGTGGTTTTCGAGGTGATGGTGCGGCCCCTGATTCGAATCGCCTTGGGGCGCAGGCATCCCATGCGCCGGATCATCAGCGCGCGCACCATCACGCCGATCAGTTCCATGGCCGGGCGCAAGGGCTACCTGCGCGCGCAACTCATGCGGGACGAGGCGACCGGTGAATACCTCGTGCAGCCGCTCGGCGGCGGGAACTCGTCCTCGCACCTGCTCGCCACGCTCGCCGAAGCGAACAGCCTGATCGTGATCGATCCGGACGACACCGAGATCCGCACCGGTGACGAAGTCCAGGTCGCCTTTCTCGCGCAGCGCGGATGAGTCGTGGACGCGATGAACGTTTTCCGGGTCACGCAGCATCCGGGGTGGCCCGCGCGACTGGGCCCGGTCCGGGTGGCCGCGGGACAGGTGAGCCTGCGTCCGGTGCGCTTGCGTGACGCGGCGGCGTGGAGCCGGATCCGGTTGCGGGACAGGGCGCATCTCGAGCCGTGGGAGCCGACCGGCCGCGGGGCGTGGGAGGCGCGCAATCACGCCTCCAACTGGCCCTCGCTGTGGTCGAGCTTGAAAGCCGAGGCCCGGCGCGGCGCGATGATCCCGCTCGTGATCGAAGTGGACGGCGCGTTCAGCGGACAGCTGACCATCGGCAATATCGTGCGCGGCGCACTGCGCTCGGCTTGGATCGGCTACTGGGTGGCCAAGGATCTCAGCGGGCAGGGCGTCGCGACCGCCGCGTTGGCGCTCGGCGTCGACCACTGCTTCGGGCCGGTGGGTCTGCACCGGATCGAGGCCACCGTGCGGCCGGAGAATCTGGCCAGCCAAGCGGTGCTGCGGAATGTCGGTTTCCGGGAGGAGGGGCTGCTGCGGCGCTACCTCGACGTGGACGGCGCCTGGCGGGATCACCTGCTGGTCGGCATGACCGTCGAGGAACTCGCCGGGACGGTCCTGGACCGGATGGTGCGAGAGGGGCGCGTCACCCTCCAGTAGAACCGGCCACCGGACCGCGGTGGCGTTGGTGGAAATGTGACAGGTGTGGCGGATGAGCACGGCGCGCCTGCCGGAACTTGGTGCTACCCGGAATTAGCCTACGGACGTCGATGGTGCGTCTTGCGTCATCGGCAGGGAGCCTGCGAGAGGACCGGCGTCCACGCCGCTGCGCGGACGGGAGCCGGCCGAGCGCGGGGCGTGTGACGCACCGCTCGCGGGCCGAGCCGGACAAAATCCTGGCGGGACGGAGGTGCTGACGCGATGCCGAATTCGATCCTCTGGATCGGTCTCGTCGTGCTCTGGGTCTTCGTTCTGTTCCCTATTCTCGCCGACCGCCACCCGAGAATCCGCCGGACCACCGACGCCGCGCTGGCCACCAGGGTCCTGCACCGCGGCGGAGGCAAACGACGTCTCAGGAAAGGCCCGGCCGCCGGGCACGAAACCGATCCGAACTGGCGGCCTCGCCGCGTACCGAGAGAGCATTCCCACAGCGATGATGCGGAGGACCGGATGACGACACCGGCCGACGAGCCCGTCACCGAGACCGACGAGGAGAGCCCGTCCGCGGCCGACGACACCGCGGCATCCGACATCGCTGACGCCGAAACGGACGACACCGAGGTCGATGACATCGTGCCCGTCGCACCGGACGACGACGAGTCGGAAGACGACGACGAAGCCGCCGAAGTCGCTGCGAAGATCGACGCGGAGACCGATGATGACGGCGTGGGCGCACACCACCCGGAGCCGGTCGCAGCCAGAATCCCGCCTGCGCGCTCCACCGTGCCCGCCCGCGTGGACTACGACGCGTACGACGACTACGACGACGATTACGACGCCGACGATTATGACGCCGCCGCGATGGAACCGGATTTCGTCCCCACCCGCCGTGGCCGCGGCGGCTACGACCCCGAGGCCGACGCCATCGCTCGCGCCGCCCGCTACACCTTCCGGCAGCGCGCCGTACTCGGCCTGCTGCTGGCCGCCGTCCTGTCCGGCGCCCTCGCGCTGGTCTTCAGCCCGCTGCTGTGGTGGGCCTGCGGACTCGCCGTCACCGTGCTGGTGACCTACCTGGCCTACCTGCGCAAGCAGGTGCGCATGGAGGAGGAGATCCGCCGCAGGCGCGCCGCCCGCCTCAACCGCGGCCAGCAGGGGGAAGCCGATCCACGCGCGCGCCGCGGCCGCGCACCGCAAGGCGCGATGGACCGCGACACCGCCCGCGCCCTCCGCCGCCGCTCCACCCTGATCGAGCCCGACGACGAAGACCCCATGTTCGCCCACCTCGACCCCTTCGACCCCGCCACCGCCCGCGCCCTGCGCACCCGCACCAGCGGCGACATCCGCCGCGCCGCCGGCGCGTGATCCCCACCATCCGCGCAGGTCAGAGCACCGATTCGGAGTCTGGCGCCATGGCCTGATACAGTGTCACAGCGCGGTTCCCCGGAGCCGCACGGGGCTATAGCGCAGTTGGTAGCGCGTCTCGTTCGCATCGAGAAGGTCAGGGGTTCGATTCCCCTTAGCTCCACTTACTGAGAAGCTGCAGGTCATTGACCTGCAGCTTCTTTTATGCCTCGATCGCAGCCTCGCTGAGCTGGTCCTGATCGGGCGACGTAGGTTCGATTCGCATGATGTGTCCGCTTTGTGTTCAGTACGAAAGCTTTTGGCGCAGTGGAGCGTCGGTCACTATTCTGCACTTCGTGACGGTCACCGATTCTCGGGATTGGCAGCCATTCAGCAGCCGCAATGCGGGTCAGCCTATCGACCTGGGTTGGCATGAAGATGTCCCACAATCGTTGGAACACTCGCTTCGTGAGTGGCTATACCATCAGTTTGTGCTGGACCGCGGAGTTCGTCAGCGGGTCGCCGCACGCCTTCGGTATGTGCCGAGTGAACAGCACTGGTATCACGGCGACATGCGTGGGGTGCCGACCGAGGCCCTGTTGGATTGGGTCGATGCAACTCCGCACGTCTGGACTGGCGACATGGGCTCTCACTCCAGACGCGAGATCCGAGAGCAGGTGAAGCTGGTTGAAGATGTCCTGCGTGATGGGCGCTCGGTGTGGACGGTCAGCGAAAAGCGTGACTCGTTGGAACGGAGGCAAGATCCTACGGTCACGGCCGCTGTGCGACAAGCGGGTGAAAGTGCTGTTGCAGCCGATCGCAATGCGGCCGCCGCTCATCTGCAAGTTGCGTGGGACGCTGCGTACAGGTTTCATCCTGATCCGTCGACGGCATAGCGGGAAGCGATTCTTGCTGTCGAGGCGGCGGCGATCCCTGTCGTGGTACCCACCCAGGCTGGCGCGACCTTGGGGCATGTGCTGGGCAACTCAAGAATCAGGGCCATTTGTACGCGCTTGCCATCCTCGACAAATCCGGTGTCTCAATCCCCGTGACGGCAGTGGCGCTGATGATTGGGCTGTTGTGGGAAGGGCACACAGATCGGCACGAAGGCGTCACACCTGCGATTCCGATCACGCCGGAGGCTGCGCAGATGGCAGCCATGCTCGCTGTGGCTCTCGTTCAGTTATTTACGACTGGAGCAATCCAGCGCCACCCTTGAGCTTGGACGCAGCCGAGTTCAGGCGGCGTCGGTGTGGTGGCTGGTGAAGTTGACTCGGGTTTCGTCGGCGTCAAGGGCGATGTTGAGGGTGGCGTCGAGGGCGTCAGCGAGTTTGGCGAGTAGGGGGAGGGTTGGCACGGTGTCGGAGCCTTCGATGCGCGAGATTTTGGCTTGGGTGAGACCTGCGCTTACTACGAGGCCGGCTTGGGTGAGTCCGAGTTCGGTGCGGCGGTCGTAGACGGCTTTGACCAGCGCCATGGAGAGCCGGATTTCGCGGCGCGCCTCGGTGATGTCGCAGGCTTCGGTGTAGCCCTCGGTGAGTGTGCGTTCCCGGAGAGTTTTCCAGCGTGCGTGGCTCATCGGTCCAGTTTTCGTCTCTCGATTGTGCGGATGAATTCCTCGTGGGCGGGTTCGCGTTCGGCCCGGCAGGTCTGTTGGCGAGTTTCGCCGGCTCCACTAAAGTAAGAGCCGCAGGCCAGCGGCCTGTGGCTCTTACTGTCTGGGCGGCGATTCTGCAACACCTGCAAGCACTCGCCGACGCCGATGGTCAGATCGATCGGCAGATCAGCGTGGACTCCACGATCATGCGTGCTGCGGCATCAACAGGTTCGAGCACTACCGCGCCCTTGCTACCCGATACGAGAAGCTGGCCGTCCGCTACCTGGCGATCCTGCATATCGCCGCCATCGACCTATGGCTCTAACCCACTTCTAGACAGGCCCTGGTGCGCTGCGGCCGTCGGGCGCTTACGTGGTCGCGGTGGCGGGTATTGGAACGGCTCGAAGATTTCATCCAGGCGCAGTCCCATGAAATTCTGATCGGGATACAGCAGACCGTGGAAATCGTGATCTTGGTAGAGGACATCCTCCAAATCATGGAAGCTGTAATCGTATTCGGATTCCGGTAGATCCCGGATCGACGCGGGTTGCATCTCATCGAGTTCGTCACATGTCGCGCGGGCGTCAGCGAGCATCAACCAGAGTGCTATTTCTTCGGCCATAGATCGCGGTAGGGGGTAGTCACCGCGCTCTAGGTCGTCGACCAGATTGTCGAAGCACCGTGCCAAACGCTGATAAAAACTCGGCTTCTGTCCGTGCATCGATTCTGGTAGGTGGGTCTCACCGAACCCGAAATCCTTGTCCCGCACCTCGTCGCCGATAACGCATCCGGAAGTCCGCAACATTTCGGCGGTGCGCGGCGTGATGATCGTCGGCCGGAAGTATTCGTCCTCTCCGAGCCCGCTCAGCTCGTCCTCGCTGATTTCGTTGCCACTCGGGTCGTGAGGTGCCGACGTCACGGGAAATCGCATCACACCGCAGATGGACGGCCGTACCAGAGCTTTGAGGTAGGGATCGTTCAGCTCGCCGAACAACTTCAGGTCGGATTCGACGTCGGCGCTGATGGTCTCGGCGATCCGCTCCACTTCCGCACGCACCGGTCCGGGAGCGGCGGCGATTGCTTCGGTCAGGAATTCGCGGGCTAGGCCGACACCTTGTAGAAGGTCGTTCAGCGCGTCGGCCAGCCGCACTGCTTCCCAACGGTGCTCGAGGGTTGCGATTGCTTTCAGCTCGTCCCAGCCTTCGTCGTGGTACACCGCGACGACGCGATGCTTACTCGGCGTGTGCTGTGGCAGGAACAACCTGTACGGGTTGTTGTAGCTCATGTCTCGGGGTGATCCTTGTGTGTTGGTGACGTTTTCGGGTGCACGGATCGATGCCCGGCCGCCCTGGAGGTGGATGCGTGAGAGCGCACAGCCCTGCTGGCCGGGGTTTCAATCTAGGGTTTCCTGCTGGTTGCCACGGTTCGTCCGGTGGCCCCGTTGCGGGGTAGTCCGACTGTAGCACGGGCGGAATGACGAGAGTGGTCGCTTTGGCCGCTGCTCCTGAAGCAGGCGGCACGGGCCGCATACGAGGCAGGCGGCCATACCCAATACGCAGCAGCCCGCTTCGTCGTATCTGGCAGCGGGACATGCCTCGCCGAGTGGTCGCGGGGATCTCCGGCTCGCGCACCAGCGCGGACGCCGTATGGGACCACGGTTAAATGAACTTCGGTTCTCTAAACTGGTCTCGTTCCCTGGCAGCAGTTGGGCGGCGATTCAGCTACATGGGGAGGGAAGGCACACAGACCGACACGACGGGTAACTCCAGCGACTCCGACCACGAGAGAGGTGCTTGAATGGCGGCGACCGTTGCTTTGTGGCTCACGACTGTGGTTTGCCTCGCGAGCTATTCAGCGCAGGTAAGTGCAAAGCAACTGCTCATGTTCAGGCTGCGTCGGTGGGGTGACGGGTGAAGTTTACTCGGGTGTCAGCTGCTTCTTGGCTCCGCCAGGTGCCCTTGGTCCGGATGGTCGTGACCCGCGGGTCCTTTTGGAAAGCCGTTCTCGCAGCTCGGAAAAATTGCCCAGCAGATCGGTCCGGTTCGTGTACCTTCCTGCCATGTTCACTACTAAAATCAACAGGTCGCCAGCCTGGGGTTTTGCTTATTACATCCCTTACGACCCTGTTGGCGCTGTCCTTGTGATCTCCCGGCCTAGGCGATCTGTTGTCGCCGGATGAACCTTCGGTCGCAGCCCGGTGTGGCTGGTCGACACGATCGATGAGTGGGAACGGCGGCGGACCGGATCTCGAGACCGCGTTCTCGTTCGCCACGGCGTCGAGGGTCCCCGTTCTCAGTCGAACCGCAGATTCGGTGCCGGTTCATTGACAGCGGAGGTCCTCAGCGGAAGAAGCTCTGAGGTTGCCCCGGTTTCCCGGACGGGTTGGGTGTGATGCTCACGCGGCTGCGTGAGTGGGGGTGTGGGCTTGTTCGTACTCTACGGGGCTGAGCATTCCGATCTTGGAGTGTCGTCTTCTGGGGTT
>NZ_JADLQO010000003.1 GCF_015477775.1 Nocardia abscessus
GTTCGCACCCATCAGGGCGCGGTTGGCGTCGTCGTGCTCGAGGAACGGGATCATCGCCGTCGCGACCGACACCATCTGACGCGGCGAGACGTCCATGTAGTCGACCTCGGTCGCAGCGACGAGCTCGACCTCGGAATTCTTGCGACGCACCGCGATTCGCGCATGAACGAAGCGCCCCTCGGCGTCGAGCGGCTCATTCGCCTGCGCCACGACGTGCAGGTCTTCCTGATCGGCGGACAGGTACGCGACCTCGTCGGTCACCCGGCCGTCGACCACCTTGCGGTACGGCGTCTCGATGAAACCGAACGGGTTGACCCGCGCGTACACCGACAGATAACCGATCAGGCCGATGTTCGGGCCTTCCGGGGTCTCGATCGGGCACATCCGGCCGTAATGGCTGTAATGCACATCGCGGACTTCCAGACCGGCGCGTTCCCTGGTCAGACCACCCGGGCCCAGCGCGGAGAGGCGACGTTTCTGGGTCAGGCTGGCGAGCGGATTGCGCTCATCCAGGAACACCGACATCTGCGAGGTGCCGAAGAACTCCTTGATCCCCGCGACGACCGGACGGATGTTCATCAGCGTCTGCGGCGTGATCGCCTCGACGTCCTGAGTCGTCATCCGCTCGCGGACCACGCGCTCCATCCGGGACAGACCGACCCGGATCTGGTTCTGGATCAGCTCGCCGACGGTGCGCAGGCGACGGTTGCCGAAGTGGTCGATGTCGTCCACTTCCACCGGGACCTCGACGCCACCGGGGGCGGTCATGGTCTTGTTCCCCGCGTGCAGATGCAGCAGGTACTCGATGATCGTGACGATGTCTTCCTCGGTGAGCGCCGGTGAGCCGATGGCCTCGCCGGTGTGGATGCCGAGTTTCTTGTTGACCTTGTACCGGCCGACGCGCGCCAGGTCGTAGCGCTTCTCCTTGAAGAACAGGTTCTCCAGCAGCGTCTGCGCGGTCTCTTTCGTGGGCGGTTCACCCGGACGCAGCTTGCGATGGATATCGAGCAGTGCCTCATCGGTCCCCGCGGTGTTGTCCTTCTCCAGGGACGTCATCATGACCTCGGAGAAGCCGAACCGTTCGGTGATCTGCGCGCTGCTCCACCCCAGCGCCTTGAGCAGGACCGTCACGGGTTGGCGGCGCTTGCGGTCGATGCGCACACCGACGGTGTCGCGCTTGTCGATGTCGAACTCCAGCCACGCGCCGCGCGACGGGATGACGCGCACGCTGTGCAATGTCTTCTCGGTGGACTTGTCGACGGACTCGTCGAAGTACACACCGGGCGAACGGACCAGCTGCGAGACCACCACGCGCTCGGTGCCGTTGATGACGAACGTGCCCTTGTCGGTCATCATCGGGAAATCACCCATGAAGACCGTCTGGCTCTTGATCTCACCGGTGTTGTTGTTGATGAACTCCGCCGTGACGAACAGCGGAGCCGCGTACGTCATGTCCTTGTCTTTGCATTCATCGATCGAGGCCTTGACCTCTTCGAAGCGTGGATCGGAGAGCGTCAACGACATGGACCCGGAGAAGTCCTCGATCGGAGAGAGCTCCGCGAGCACCTCGTCCAAACCACCCGCGAGCGACTCGCCGCGCGCCGCTGCCCGTTCGCGCCACGCAGGTGCACCGATCAGCCATTCGAACGACTCGGTCTGGATCTCCAACAACCCTGGAACATCCAGGGGCTCACGGAGTTTGGCGAACGAGACCCGTTTGGGCGCCCCGGGAACTCCGGTATCGACGGGACTTCCTGCATTGACCTCGGTTTGACTCGAGACTGCCAAGATGCGTCCTTCCAGCACCTCGCGCCGCCCACGCATTCGCGCGGTCGTCACGGTATCTAATTACCCTTGGGATATCGATGGCACACCGTGCTCGACGCTGCCCGAACGCGACTCGACAACGACGGTTCGACAGTGACGCGCAGGAAGCGCCACTTTCTCCGGTCAATTCGTATTTCGAGAGTTGGACAGCGCGCGGCCCGGCGCGACGTCCCAAATTACACCCAAATTCGATCGATGTCGAGGGCATAAAAAAATAGACACATGATTTCTCGTGTCTTCCCGTAGTAATAGTGACATCTCGGTCTGCCGTTCGTCAAGTCTATTAGCGGTAATTCGCCGGAAACGCCATCACATGAGCGGGAAGAAAGGCGTCGACGGCCACGGCGCTGCCTGCGACACGCTCGTCGACACCGGCGCGGGACCTCCCCGAACCGGCCGGAGCTCTCTGTTCGCGGTCGTGCCGCCCGCCAGGACTGCACCTGCGTGGACCTGGTCGCCGGGCGTATTGCGCATGATGCGGATGTCGACCCGAGCACGGCGAACTCGCCGCCGCCGTAGGTGGGGGAGCGGCATGCCCCCCGATTACCTGCCCCCCGATTATTGGGCTCGCCGGGCTTTCCCCGGCAATCGATACTGGGATCGGCCGAATGGCGACGGTTCGATTGGACCCCGGGATGCGTGGATATGTGCGCTCGATCACAGAGCTGATCGGAGCGAGCGTGTCGTCCCGTGTCATCGCGGAGCCGAGGTTGCCTGATTCGTTGCTCGCTCGAATAGCCGCTGATGCGACGTTGGGGGCCGAGTCGGCCTCGATCGGGACCGCGGAACTCGCCGTGCGCGCCCGAAGACGGTTCTCTTGACCGGCGCGACCGGATTCCTGGGATTACACCTGCTGAGTGAACTGGCAGCTCGCACCGAGGCCGAAATCTATTGCCTGGTGCGCGCCGCCGACAGGGACGAGGCGCTCGCACGGCTCGAGTCGGGGCTGCGGCACTACCGGCTGTGGCGGCCGGATTCGAGCTCCCGGATCGTTCCCGTGGTGGGGGACCTCGCCGAACCGCGATTCGGCACGAAAACCGAGGATTTCCACATGCTTTCCCAGGCGGACGCGATCGTCCACAATGGCGCGCGCGTCAACCACGCCGAACCGTACGCGCGGCTACGCGGTGCGAATGTCGTGGGTACGCGAGCCGTATTGCGTTCGGCGCTGTCTCGCGGAATCCCGGTTCATATCGTGTCCACGACGTCTGTGGCAGTAGCGCACGGGCGATCGCCGGATGAACCGGTGCTCGAGTCGGATCGTCCGTCCCTGAGCGAGCTACCCGGCGGCGGCTACACGATGACCAAGTGGGTCGGAGAAGAGTTGATGGCACAGGCGGCCGCGAGCGGCCTTCCGGTAGCCGTCTATCGGCCCGACCGGGTATGCGGGCGTGCCCACGTGGGTGCGGTCAGCACGAACGACGCGTTCTGGACCCTCGTGCGCGCCGCGGTCGTCTTGGGCGCGGTACCCACGGAGGATGCCGAGATCCGGCTCATTCCAGCGGATTACGTCGCAGCCGCCGTCGTGCACATCCTGCTTCACGGAGCGGCCACCCAGGTGCACCACTTGGTGAATCACACGTCGATTCCGCTCACCGACCTGTGGGACAGCCTGCGGCACAGGGGATACCGCCTTGCACCGCTGCCGATATCGGAGCTCGCCGCCCGATTGACCACCTCCGGAGCCGGTGACGATCCCGGCCTCGCGCGCGCAGTGGTGTTGAGTCAGCAGAGCGGTCCGGGAACCGCGGAGTTCGACGACGCCAACACTGCCGCGGCGCTGGCCGAATCCGCCATCAGCTGCCCGCCGATGACCATCGACCTTCTCGACCGCCACCTCGACCATCTCATCGAGATCGGATTCCTCCCACCTCCGGCCATCACCGGGCAGCGCGAGGGCACCGGCTGGTAGAACGAAGCCAGGCCGGCCCCGAAGGGCCGGCCTGGCTCCGCGCATACAGCTCAGGCGAGGTCGAACCGGTCGTTGTCGACCACCTTGACCCACGCGGCGACGAAGTCGTCGACGAACTTCGCCCCGGCATCGTCCTGGGCGTACACCTCGGCCAGCGCACGCAGCACCGAGTGCGACCCGAAGACGAGGTCGTTGGCGGTGGCGGTCCACTTGGCCTGGCCGGAGGACCGGTCGAAACCTTCGTAGACGTTCTCCGCCGACTCGGACGCCTTCCACTCGGTGTTCTGGTCGAGGAGGTTGACGAAGAAGTCGTTCGTCAACACGCCCGGCCGGTCGGTGAACACACCATGGTCGGTGCCGCCGTAGTTGGCGCCCAGGGCACGCAGGCCGCCGACGAGCACCGTCAACTCCGGAGCGGTCACGTCCAGCATGTACGCCCGGTCCAGCAGCAGGCGCTCCAGCGGTGCCTTCTCGCCGGTCCGCACATAGTTGCGGAATCCGTCGGCCCGCGGTTCGAGCACCGCGAACGACTCCACGTCGGTGTTCTCCTGGGTGGCGTCCGTCCGTCCGGGCGCGAAGGGCACCGTGACCTCGTACCCCGCGTCCTCGGCCGCCTTCTCGATCGCCGCGGACCCGGCCAGGATGATGAGGTCGGCGAGCGAGACCTTCTTGCCTCCGGCGGCCGAGCTGTTGAAGTCCTGCTGGATCTGCTCGAGCACCGGCAGTACCTTGGCCAGCTCGTCCGGCTCGTTGACCTCCCAGTTCCGCTGCGGCTCCAGCCGGATCCGAGCACCGTTGGCGCCACCGCGCTTATCGGTGCTGCGGAAGCTGGCCGCCGACGACCAGGCGGTCTTGACCAGCTGCGCGATGGACAGGCCGGACTCGAGGACCTTGCTCTTCAGCGCCGCGATGTCCTGCTCGTCGATCAACTCGTGGTCGACCGCCGGAACGGGATCCTGCCACAGCTGCGGCTCGGGAACCCACGGGCCGAGGTAGCGGCTGATCGGACCCATGTCCCGGTGCAGCAGCTTGTACCACGCCTTGGCGAACGCCTCCGACAGCTCCTCGGGGTGATCCAGCCAGCGGCGGGTGATCTCGCCGTAGATCGGGTCTTCCCGCAGCGCCAAGTCCGTGGTCAGCATGGTCGGGGTACGGGCGGGGCCACCGAACGGATCCGGGATGACGCCCTCGCCCGCGCCGTCCTTCGGCTTCCACTGCCATGCCCCGGCGGGGCTCTTGGTCAGCTCCCACTCGTAGCCGTACAGGTTCTGCAGGAAGCCGTTGCCCCACTTGGTCGGGGTGGCGGTCCAGACGACCTCCAGGCCGCTGGTGATGGCGTCCTTGCCCTTGCCCGTGCCGTAGGCGCTCTTCCAGCCCAGGCCCTGCTGTTCGATCGGGGCGGCTTCCGGTTCGGCGCCGACCAGGCCGGCGTCGCCCGCGCCGTGGGTCTTGCCGAAGCTGTGGCCGCCGACGATCAGCGCGGCCGTCTCCTCGTCGTTCATCGCCATGCGGCCGAACGTCTCACGGATGTCCCGCGCCGCGGCGACCGGATCCGGCCGACCGTTGGGGCCTTCCGGATTCACGTAGATCAGGCCCATCTGGACGGCGCCGAGCGGACCCGTCAGTTCCCGCTCACCGCTGTAGCGCTCGTCGCCGAGCCAGCTGTCCTCCGGACCCCAGAAGACCTCTTCCGGCTCCCAGATGTCCGGGCGGCCGAAGCCGAAGCCGAAGGTCTGGAAGCCCATCGACTCCAAGGCCACGTTACCGGCGAAGACGAGCAGGTCGGCCCAGGAGATCTTGTTGCCGTACTTCTGCTTGACCGGCCACAGCAGCCTGCGCGCCTTGTCCAGGTTGGCGTTGTCCGGCCAGCTGTTCAGCGGCGCGAAGCGCTGGGCGCCCTGACCGCCGCCGCCGCGGCCGTCGGCGATGCGGTAGGTACCCGCGGCGTGCCAGCTCAGGCGGATGAACAGGCCGCCGTAGTGGCCGTAGTCGGCGGGCCACCAGTCCTGCGAATTGGTCAGGACTGCCGCGACGTCGGCCTTCAGGGCATCGACGTCGAGCTTCTTGAACTCTTCGGGGTAGTCGAAGTCCTCGCCCAGCGGGTTGGACTTGGACGAGTGGGCATGCAGCACCGAGACGTCGATCTGCTCCGGCCACCAGTCCTTGTTACTGCGCGGACGATGGTCCGTCTTCGCAGTGGGGGCCGGGATCGCCGGGTTCTCGCTCTCGCTTGTGCTCTGAGTTTCGGTGTCAGGATTGGGCGGGCGGCTATCGGATGACACAGCATTCCTTCCTGAATGAGTGATGTGGGCTGGGATCACGGCTGTGATCGGGAAGCCTGTGACTTCGCACAGTCGGGACACATGCCCCAGTAGATGACCTCGGCCTCATCGATCGAGAACCCGCTGTCATCGGACGCGCTCAAACACGGAGCCTCGCCGACGACGCAATCGACATCGGCGATGACCCCGCATGCGCGGCATACGACGTGGTGGTGGTTGTCGCCGACTCGCGTCTCGTAACGTGCCACGGAGCCGGACGGCTGAATACGCCGGACCAGGCCTACCGCGGTGAGCGCGTTCAACGAGTCGTACACCGTTTGATGGGACACCTCGGGTAGATCGGATCGCACGGCACGGATGATCGATTCCGTGTCGGCGTGCGGGTGCTCGTGCACGGCGCTCAGCACCGCGACCCGAGGGCGAGTCACGCGTAGCGCGACTCCCCGCAGCATCTGCTGGAACTCCGAAGCGGTTGGCACGCACGGAAGTCTCGTCCGCTTTCTGGAACGAGTCAAGAGTCTGCGGCAAAGTCGCGCTGATCGATTCGATCGAGTTCTCGGCGCGGTAGGAGAGCCCGGATCCGGCAGGCCCGCGTACGCACCCGTCGCCTGTTCGGCTTCCGCGTCGCATCCCGGGTCGGCGGAATTCGGGACGGGGCTCTGTTTGCGCAGCGATTGCGGTAAGCGCCGCCGGTGTGGTCGTCGGTCGCGGCGGCGGTTCCGGGAGGTCTGCCGCCGTCGACGCGTCGCCGATCTGCCGTTGCGGCTGCCTTTGCCCAGATATGTGACTCACCATTATGACTAGTTAGAGGTGGTCACGATGCGGTGGGTCGAGTTCGCCTGCCGGTATCGACCACGTGTAGTCCTCCCTGGATGTGCGGCTAATGTGCTGGTGTAGAGGCCATCTGCGTCAACTCCGCTGGATCTCGAGGAGGGGCGGGGTGAGTCGGGGTCAATTTCCGAAAAGCTGGGACAGTCCGCTCCGTGACTTGATAAGTTAATGACTGTTCTGATCCGCAGAACGATGCGGAACGGGCGCGACCGACTTACATCGATCAACACGGTGGCGCTCGGGCTCAATGAGGAGTGGCGAAGACATGGATGGACTCAGCAGGCGCAACGCGTTGAAGGCCGGTGGAGTATTGGGTGCGGTCGGCGCACTGGCCATGGCGACCCCGGCGCGGGCGGAGCCGTGGACGTGGTCTCCCGAGGGCTCGGTGGCGGGCAGCGGGGACGGGGCTGATCCGCTCACCGTCTGGGACCCCGAGGCCGACCAGTTGGTCGCCTCACTACTGGACCGAGGCGAAGTGCCAAGGGTCAATGAATTGTTGCGGACCTGGACCAGGAACGGTCAGCCGTTGCCGGCCGGTCTGCCGTCCGACCTGCGGGACTTCATGGAGTATGCCCGTCGGATGCCGCAGTGGGCCGATCAGGGAAAACTGGCCACCGCGGTCGAGTTCAACAAGAAGCGCGGCCTCTATCTCGGCGTGCTGTACGGGCTGGCCAGCGGCATGATGAGCACGGTCATTCCGAAGGAGGCGCGCGCGGTCTACTACTCCAAGGGCGGTCACGATCTGAAGGACCGAATCCTGAAGACCGCCAAACTGGGTTACGACATCGGCACCGCGAATGCCTATGGCCCCGACGGCGAAATGGTCGTCACCTGCCTCAAGACCCGGCTGGTGCATGCCGCGGTGCGTCACCTGCTGCCACAGTCGCCGCACTGGGTGCACTCGGCCGAAGAGGACATCCCGATCAGTCAGAACGACATGATGGTGACCTGGCACAGCCTGCCCACCACCGTCATGAAGCACCTGACCGCCTGGAAGGTTCCGATTCCCCCCGCCGAGTCGGAGGCATTCCTGCACTCCTGGCAGCTGTGCGCGCACATGCTCGGTATCCGCGACGAGTACATACCCAACTCGTGGAACGAGGCCAACTCCCAGGCCGCGCAGGTCCTCGATCCGATACTGGCGCCGACCCCGGAGGGCGCCAAGCTCGCCGACCGATTGCTGCGACTCGGGGTCAACCTCGATTTCGCCGTCCTGAGCAAGCCGGTCCTCGGCGCGTTCACCCGCTTCCTGCTCGGCGACAAGATCGCCGACGGGCTGGCCATCGCGAGGGAGCCGGTCTGGGACCCGCTGCTGCGGGTGAGCTGGGGCCCGTTCATCGCGGTTCGCGAAGGCCTGCTCCCGGTCGTCCCGCTGGCGCCGGACGCCTACTGGCTCTTCGACGAGTTCCTCCGTCAGGCGGCGCTGATCTACCTGGCCGAACTGCGGATGCCGATCAGCATCGAACTGCCGGTGATGAATCGGGATATGAGCAAACCGCCACGCTGATCTCGTGACGCCCGGCCTTCCGGCGTCCGTCTCGAGGGCGGACCGCTGGTCCGATCGGCATCGCGGCCCCGGGTACCCCGATGTCGAGTCGGGTCGCCCTGGAAGACGGAGGCCGGACGGCGGCCGCGCGGGTTCGGAGGACACGGTGATCCGCGACCGGCGCCGGGCGGCGCGCGCTCTGTTGCGGCGACGTCTGCTCGAGGCCGCGGAAGCGGAGTGACCCGCTGGCGAGCGGCGAATGTCCGTGTCGCGAATTATCGTGGGGTCGTGCGGATTCGATTGCGGCGGCGGGTGTACCTGGGCGCCGAATACGCGACACTGTTCTTCGGTGGAGCGACCGTCTACAACGCGGTGTTGCGGGGCAGATCGCCGATACCCGCGCTGCTGGCGCTGGCTGCGGGTGCGGCGGTCTACCTCCGGCGCTCACCCGATTTCGATCGCGCCGCGCTGTGGCGCAGTGCGGCCTTGCGGACGCAGGCGCGCTCGATGGCGGCTTGGGCAGGGTCGAGTGCGGTGGCGCTCACCGCGGCGGTCGCGGTGTCGCGCCGGGAGGATCTGTTCGACCTGCCACGACGCAATCCCCTCCTGTGGCTGGCGGTGATGGTGCTCTATCCCGCGTTGAGCGTGTACCCGCAGGAGTTGATCTTCCGCTCCTTCCTGTTCCATCGGTACGCGCCGGTCTTCGGCGAA
The DNA here is from genome assembly GCF_015477775.1 of Nocardia abscessus. Lineage (GTDB taxonomy): Bacteria > Actinomycetota > Actinomycetes > Mycobacteriales > Mycobacteriaceae > Nocardia > Nocardia abscessus_A. The sequence continues at coordinate 9,050 of NZ_JADLQO010000003.1, forward strand.
GGGCCCGTGCTGGTGATCGCGAGTGCGGCCGCGTTCGGCTTCGTGCACATCGTCTTCGGTAGCTGGTTCTCGGTGATCGCCAGCGGTGTGGGCGGCTGGATCTTCGCGTCGCGATACCTGCGGACGCAGTCGCTGTTCACCGCTTCGGTAGAGCACTCGGTGTACGGAATGGTCGTATTCACGGTCGGTTTGGGCCGGTACTTCTATCACGGCTCCACGCAGCCGGCTCGCCTCCGAATGGTCGGGCGCGCACCGGCTTGAGAACCGGCAATCGACCGGGTGCGATTCTCCGCGCGCCGGGTATCCGCCCACCGTGGTCGATTCTCTGCGCCGGGTTGTCGGTACGCCCCTGCTGTTCTTCTTCATCCTCGGCGACATCCTGGGCGCGGGCGTATACGTGCTGGTCGGGGCCATCGCGGGGCAGTCCGGCGGCGCGGTCTGGTTGCCGCTGCTGGTCGCCCTCGGTCTCGCCTGCCTCACCGCCGGTTCCTATGCCGAGTTGGCGACCAAGTATCCGAAGGCGGGCGGCTCCGCCCACTACACCAGCCGCGCGCTCGGCCCGGCCGCCGGATCGTTCGTCGGCTTCTGCATGCTCGCGGCCGGTGTCGTATCGGTCGCGGCGCTGAGCAGGGCGTTCGCGGCGGACTATCTGCACGCCTTGGTGGCGTTGCCCACGGTCGCCGTCGTGGTGGTGTTCCTCGCCGCACTGGCGTTGCTCAATATCTACGGCATCAAAGAGTCCCTGGGCGCCAACGCGGCGGCGACGCTGGTCGAGCTCGGCGGCCTGGTCGTGGTGATCGGGCTCGGAGCGTGGGTGATCATCCGGGGCGACGCCGATCCGGGCAGGCTCACCCAGGTGGGGACAGCCGAGCACGGTGTCGTCGGCGCGACGCTCGCGGGCGCCGTCTTGGCGTTCTACTCGTTCGTGGGATTCGAGACCTCCGTGAATCTGGCCGAGGAAGTCGCCGACCCACGCAGGTCCTACCCGCGAGCCCTCTTCGGGGCGCTGCTCGCCGCCGGTGGCGTGTACGTACTGATCGGGGTGGTGGCCGGTGCGGTCGTACCCACCGATCGGCTGGCGAGCTCGAGCGCTCCGCTCCTGGAGGTGGTTCGCCTGGCCGGAGGTGTTCCGGAGAGGTTGTTCGCGGTGGTCGCCTTGGTCGCGGTGGCGAACGGCGCGCTGCTGACCGGCATCATGTCCTCGCGGTTGGCCTATGGCATGGCCCGCGAGGGGCTGCTTCCCGGTGTGTTGGGCCGGATCCTGCCCGGCCGTCGCACGCCGTGGGTGGCGATCGTGACGACGGCGACGGTGTCGCTGCTGCTCGCCCTGACCGGTGAGGTGGCCTCGCTTGCCGAGACACTGGTGTTGTTGCTGCTGATCGTGTTCGCGGCGGTCAATGGGTCGGTGCTGATCCTGCGGCGCGAAGGCGACGGGGCGGAGCGCTTTCGCGTGCCCGCGGTCGTGCCCTGGGCCGGTCTGGCTTCCTGCTTGTTCCTGTTCACCCGGATCGCCGGGGAAGTGTGGCTTCGAGGCAGCATCCTCATCGCCGTGGGAGTTCTGCTCGCGGTCGTGAACGCGGTCCGCGCGCGCCGGTCCGAGCCGCACGGTCACAGCGCCTTCCTGACGAAGCGCGGAACCTGACTGTTCGCCCGCAGATCAGGAACCGGACGACACGAACCTGCCTGACCTGGTGGGACGCGGAATCCATGAGTAAATGAGTAGATTTTCTCAGAGCCGCGAACTGGTGCCCGGCGTCCTCCCGGACACCCGGCAACGGCGCCGCGGCGGCGCTCGCAGTACGGAGATCGGATCGGCATTCACTGACCACGCACCTGTCCCCGGAGGGTTCCTACGCAATGACGTCCTCAGCGCACGGCAGCTTCTCGCTCGGCAGCGGAGTCCACGGCTATACCCGGCAGAGAGGTAGACCGGATCCGGAGCGCCTGCGCGCCGTACCGGACCGTCCCAGCGAGTGGCACCCGGGGATGCTCTGGTGGGATGCGAGCACAGTGCTGGTCACCTACCCTCGGCCGGACTCGACCGGGCACTGGAATACGGTGCCGCATCTGGTGTTGCCGATCGACCACGGCCGCTTGGCTTTCCAGGTCTCGTCGCATTCGAGCGAGGCTCGGTACCTCGCCCGCGAACATCGGGTCATCGTGCAAGCCGCCGACTGGCGCGGCGAGCCGGCGCTCGGGTCGCGGCAGCACCACGGCGTAGCCGAGTCGGTGCGGACCGGGCCGGTGTTCGATCAGGTGCGCGACGGCATGCACACGAAATACGGAAGACGCGTCGGCCTGGCGCGGCTCGGACACCGGCTGGCCATGGGTGCGGCGCCCTACGGTGACGTCGTGGTCATCGTCGATGTGCGCGAAAACCGCCGCTCCGGCGCATGACGTGCGCCCTGCTGTGCCACGTTGCGCGCCCGTGGAAGCTTTCTCGCCGGACTGGACACATGCACGGAGTGCTGTCCATACGATGAGGTCGTCGTGTCGCGGAAGGCGTGGCGCACCGATGGCCGGCGGAGGTCGCTGTGAAGGTTCATCTACAGGTCGCTGGAGCGCCCCGGCAGGTCGCGACCGACGCGTGGGAGCTGGCCGAGACCGGGGCCGACGGCCTGTTCACCTTCGAGGGCCCGCACGACGTGTTCTTCCCGCTCGTCGTCGCGGCCGGTGCGACGAGACTGGAACTGATGACGAATGTGGCGATCGCCGGGCCGCGCAGCCCGATGCATTTGGCGCATTCGGCCTACGACCTGCAGATATACAGTGAGGGTCGGTTCCGGCTCGGGCTGGGCTCGCAGATCCGCGCGCACATCGAGAAGCGCTACGGCAGCAGCTGGGGTGCGCCCGCGGCGCGCACCGCGGAGAGTGTGGCGGCGGTGAAGTCGATCTTCGCCGCGTGGGAAGGACTGGCGCCGTTGCAATTTCGCGGCAAGTACTTCACACACACGCTGATGCCGCCCACCTTCGATCCCGGCCCGAACCCGTTCGGGCCCCCGCCGGTGCTGATGGGCGCGCTCGGGCCCGTGATGACCCGTAAGGCCGCCGAGGTCGCCGACGGACTGCTGGTGATGCCGTTCAACAGCGAGCGGCACTTCGCCGAGCGCACCCTGCCCGCCCTCGCCGAGGGTCTGCGCCTCTCCGGCCGGACCGCGGCGGAATTTCCGGTGATCGGTCAGGTCATGGTCGCGCTGGGGCGCACCGAGCGAGCGCTGACCGCCGCGGTGGGCGGGGTGGGCTCGCTGATCGCGTTCTACGGGTCCACCCCCGCCTATCGCCCGGTCCTCGAGGTCGAGGGATGGGCGCAGCTGCACGACCGGCTCAACGCGCTGTCCAAGACGGGCGCTTTCGCCGAGATGCGAGCGCTGGTGAGCGAGGAGATGGTGCGCACGATCGGGGTGGTCGGCACGCCGGAGGAGTGCGCGGCGCAGATCCGAAGCCGCTTCGGCGCCGGCATCGGCGAGGTGTGCTGCTATTTCCCGGGCTACCCACCGGACGCCGCGGACGTAGCCGACCTGGTGGACGCGTTGCACGCATGACGCGCACGAGCAGCGACAAACCACCCGGTCACCTGTTCGGCGCACGGTGCGCGAAAGAGTGGTGACCCGGGGATCAGGTGGCTTTGAATGCACAGATGCCTGTTCCCCCCCATGCTCGCGGCTACGAGGATTTCGGCGGCTCGGTCGGTCGCACCACCGCCGATTCCACTCCCGAATGGAGCCATCCGCCCACCGCCCCCAAGGGTGCTCCGAACATCGTCGTGGTGCTGGTCGACGACATGGGATACAGCGACATCGGCCCGTTCGGCTCCGAGATCGAGACGCCGACGCTGGACCGGCTGGCCGCCAACGGTCTGCGGCTGACCAACTATCACACGACCCCGCTGTGCTCGCCCTCGCGTGCGTCGCTGCTCACCGGCATCAATGCCCACCGTGCCGGCTTCGGATTCGTCGCCAACGCCGATCCCGGCTACCCGGGTCTGCGGCTGGAACTGGCGGACGACGTGCTGACGCTGCCGGAGATCCTGCGCAGCAACGGTTACGCCACCTACGCCGTCGGCAAATGGCACCTGGTGCGCGACGCCACGATGAACCCCGCCGCACACCGGGATTCCTGGCCGACCCAGCGTGGCTTCGATCGGTACTACGGCTCGCTCGAGGGCCTGAACTCCTTCTACTACCCGAATCAGCTGGTGTCGGACTCCTCGGTCGCCGATGTCGAGGAATACCCGGAGGGCTACTACCTCACCGACGATCTGACCGACCGGGCCATCACCTACATCAAGGATCTGCGCGCGCACGACGCCGCCAAGCCGTTTTTCCTGTACTTCGCCCACGTCGCCATGCACGGTCCGCTGCAGGCGAAACCCGCGGATCTGGCCAAGTACCGCGGCCGCTATGCCGAGGGGTGGGACGAACTGCGGCGCAGCCGGTTCGCCGCGCAACTCGCTCAGGGCCTGTTCCCCGCGGGTACACAGCAGAAACCGCGCAACACCGAGCCGGGGTACGAAGCGGCGGAGTGGGATTCGCTGACGCCTGCCGAGCAGAGCCGCTTCGCCCGGTACATGGAGGTGTACGCGGGCATGGTCGACAGCATCGACCAGAGCTTGGGGCGAATCCTCGACACACTCGAGCAGCTCGGCGAGCTCGACAACACCATCGTGGTGTTCACCTCCGACAACGGTGGCACCGCCGAGGGCGGGCCGGAGGGCACCCGCACCTACTTCGCGGAGTTCGCGCACATCACCGATCCCGACTGGGTCGGCGACGTCCCGCACGACGAGGAGTTGATCGGCACCGCGAAGCTCGGCGTGCACTATCCGCGCGGGTGGGGTCAGGCGTCCAATACTCCGTTCCGCTTCTACAAGGGGCAGACGTTCGCGGGCGGCGTGCGCGTACCGTTCCTGCTGTCCTGGCCCGAAGGGCTGCCACGCGGCGAGGGCGACGACGGCATCCGGCACGAGTACACCTACGTCACCGATCTCGCGCCGACACTGCTGGAGCTGGCCGGATTGCGGCGACCGACCGTGCGTAACGGCTTGCAGGCCAGAGAGTTCGACGGCGTCTCCGCGGTCGAGACGCTGCGCGATCGGCGGGCGCTGTCGAAACACACCGAGCAGTACTCGGAGATGGTGGGCAACCGGGGCTTCTACCGGGACGGATGGAAGCTGCTGTCGTTGTACGAGCCCGGGACCGACATCGACCGGCCGCAGTGGCAGCTGTTCGACGTCCGCACCGACCCCACCGAACTGCACGATCTTTCCGAGCGGTTCCCGGAAAAGGTCGCGGAGCTGGCCGCCGCCTGGGACGAATCCGCCTGGGCGAATACGGTATTTCCCCTGGTCACGCGGCAGGACCTGGCCCGGCGGCGGCCCGAGGAGGAGAGATTCTCGGCCCCCGTCCGGCTGCTGCCCGGCACGCCGACCCTGGAGCGGTACCGTTCGCAGCGGCTGATCGCCTATCGGGACTTCGTCATCGACGCCGAACTCGGCGGCTACCGGACCGGTGAGGAAGGGGTTCTCGTCGCGCACGGCGATCCGCTGGGCGGCTACCTGCTCTATATCGAGGACGGCCGGGTGACGTTCGGGCACAACAGCTACGGTCACTACGACACCGTGACGACGGAACCACTCGCGGCGGGCGTGCGTCGCATCACCGTGCGTGCCACGGTACGGCCCCGGCTGCGGTCGGATTTCGCCATCGAGATCGACGGCGTCCAGGTCGCGCGGCTGACCGATCAGGTCCAGTTGGTCGGCATGTCGCCGTGGACCGGAATCTCCGTCGGCGTCGACGCCCGCGGCCCAGTGGCGTGGGACCTGCGCGAACGCCGCGGAACCTTCCGCTACAGCGGCGTACTGCGCTCGATCACCTACCTCCCCGGCCCCATCCAGGTGCCGTGGCGAACCATCGAGGCGGTGGAACGCGAGGCGGAGTTCGTGGCCGAATGAATGCCTCCGGGCACCAGTGTTGTCCGGCGTGGAGCCCAGAGCGCGCGCTCGGCGAACTGCCCGCGATATGGCCAGAGGCGGTCAGGGAGGGCGGGCGCACTCGGAGGGGATCGAGCGCACCCACCCCCGCGCCTCGGCGGCGGCCGAGCAGCGGGCACGGCTGCCGCGGGCAGCATCGGGGCTGACCGACGGAGACAAAAGCGAGAACCCCCGGAAACCCCGACCCTGAACCGACTTTAACGCCACGAACCCGGCAATGGAATCGGAACGCGAAGGATATTGCGCGGCAATCCTGAAACGGATTTCAGGTGACTTCAGGCTGCCTTAAGCCACTCCCTGCGAATGTGATCGCCATCTTCGAGACGACAACTCACGCAGGAGGTTTCATTATGAAAGCCACAATCCGCCGGGCACTTCCGGGTCGGCGCAGGCTGCTGGCGGGCGCCGCTGTCGTGGCCGTCCTCGTCGGTGGCCCGGTGGCGCTGTATGCCGCCACGAATCCTCAGGTGCCAGGTCGGCATGCCATCGCCGCGTCGTTGCAAGATCACGACTGGGCGCTCACCGCGGCTCCCACGATCAGCAGGCAGCAGGCCATCGACAAGGCGCTGCAAGCCGTGCCCGGTAGCACCGCGGTCTCCGCCGAACTCGATGCCGAGGGGGCGACCACGGTGTGGGAGGTCGAACTCCGGACGCCCGACGGGATCGAGCACGAGGTGACGGTCGACGCGAACAGCGGCGCCGTGCTGGGCACGGTGAAACAGGACTGACGGCGGGGCGTTCGAAGCCGACGAATCGCATCATTCACAACGAAGGTCGAGGTTTCCGAGAACATGGGTTTGCGTAAGATCGCCACCGTATCGACGCTCGCCGTCGCGATTGCCGGCGTCCCGGCCGCACAGGCCGGTGCCGCATCTCAGGATGCCGCCGGCGAAGTCGTCAACTACACCGCCACCACCTCCGAGCAGAGCACGGTCGTCGACATCGACTCGGGCTCGATGCAGGTCGAGAACGGAGTATTCGCCATCACGGCGGCCGACGGGACCGTACTCGCGGGCACGCCACTGCAGTTCCGTGTCGACGATTTCGTCTTCCCGATCACGGCAGACATCAGCGGCCGCCGCGCCACGCTCACGCCGCGATTCGATGTCGAGCACGCGGAGTACCGCCCGGTTGCCCTTCCCTTCGAGGACAGCGCGCACTGGCGTACGCCGTACGAGCGCGAAGTCGCCGCCTTCACCCGGCTGAAGGACACCATCGCGTCGGGCGCCGCGATCGGAACCACCGTCGGCGGTCTGGGCGGCGGTCTCGTCGGCTGTGTGCTCGGCGGCATCGCAGGGGCCACCGTCGCCGCCGCGACGATCGTCGGTATGTTCGGTCCGTTCATCCCGGCCGCCGCCGTCGGCTGTCTCGGTGGCATTCTGGCCGTGGGCGCACTGGGCACACTCGCCGGTCAACTCTTCGTCACCGCACCGGTTGCCGTTGCAGCCCTCGTCCAGTACTTCACCACGGTCAACCAGCCGTTCGTTCCGCCGAACAAGTAGGACTCCGGCGGAAGCTGTCGGACCTCGTGCCGCGCCAGGTCGTACTGCCGGGTCCTGGCGCTGCGGGCGCCCACCGCATCCGATTGCCGGGCCCTCCACGGCGGCAGATCCCGCCGGGTCGAATGCACGGCCCGCCGGGTTCCGTCGACAGGACCGATCCGCTCGCAAAGCACAACCTGCACAGTCGGTTTCCGCATTTTCGCGCAAATTCATCGTCTCGAACGAGCAACATCGCAGCCATCGACACCCGATACTGATCGAGTAGGCCGTTTCGATGCCCTACGAGCTGATCTGGCCAGCGATGCACGAAAATCGACAGGATCCGGCGATGCCCAAGATCAAGAATTTGAATCCGCTCCCGATGGCCGACATCGGCGGCTCGGATCTGTTCATTCCCTTCCGAATGCCCAGTGGAGAGATCGGATACGTTCTCGGAGACACGTTCTCCGGCACCGAACCGAGAGTGGGCGGCCCGAACTGGCGTTCGCCGATGCTGTTGCGCAGCGATACTCACGATATGGCCGGCCCGATCGTGTTCCGATCGGCGGCGCGGGACGCACGACAACTCTGGGACTACGTGCACAACAACCCGGAGTATTCGACGATCCTGCCCTGCGACGCGATAACGATCGGCGGCCGAATCTATCTGTGGGTGATGGTCACCCAAGGGCTGGCGAACGAGCGCTGGTGTGAAATCCGTTATTCCGACGACAACGGAGAAAGCTGGATCAACACCCCTGCCCGGTGGTCCACAAGCGCCTACGGCGGGAAACGCACCATGATTTCCTGGGAACGCGGCGGCGACGGCTACGTCTATGTCATCTCCACCGGTGGGCTCGCCCGGAACAAGAACATGCTGCTGTGGCGAGTACGCGAGAACCATGCCGCGCTCACCGACCCGGCGGCATGGCAGGGTTGGGGCTGGAACGGCTACGACTGGGGCTGGGACCGGGACCCGGGCAGCGATCCGCGCTTCGGCATTCTGGCCGACAATACGAAGCTCGGCGAGATCGGATTACGGCGAATCCAAGGCAATTGGGTGATGTCGGGTTTCGATGCGGGGGCCTACGGTGCGTTCATCAAAGTCGCCGCCAGAATTACCGACAACTGGCGAACGGCCTTGACCTATCGGCCGGTGAAAGGGTCTTTCTGGGCGCCGGGCGGCCCGGATATCGTGCCGCGCCTGTACGGTTGCTATGCCCATCCGGACAGCAGGTTCGACGGCGCGTTCTGCCTGATCGTGAGCGAGTGGGCCGAATCCGGAATGCCGTATCGCGGTATGCAATTCCGAATATACGGAGTGCGGCCCGCGGCTCCGATCGCCCAGCGGGCCCCCGCGGCGAAGTCCATCTAATTCCTCCGGTTCGCTCATCGTGCGGACCGACAGGCGGTCATGTGCGGGCGAGCCCGCCTGGGCCCGTCGCTGTCGGGTCAGCCGGCAATACGACGGTTCGTCCCCCGCAACGGATTGGCCACCGGGAAAGTGATGGCAGGCAGCGTCACCGACATCCGGACCGTCGTGCCCGGCCCGGAGTGGTCGATATCCAGCTCCTCGGTCAGCGCGCGCATCATGTCGATGCCGCGGCCGCGATAGCCGGGATCGGAAGCCCGTGGTTTCCAGTCTCCGGTGTCGGTGACCACGATGACGACGGTGTCGATATCGCAGGTGGCCGACAGCCGCACCCGGCCGGCGTGGTCGTTGCGGTAGGCGTGCTCGATGCTGTTGCTGCACGCCTCGTTGGCCGCGGCGACCAGGTCGGCGGCGAGGTCGTGCGGCACCGCCGCGGCGGCCAGCCACCCCTTCAGCGTGCGGCGCAGCACCGCGAGTTCGTCGGCTCGCGCGGGCACGTCCAGCCGCAGCGGCGCGGGCGGCTGGCGGTAGACCACCATGGCCACGTCGTCGTCGTAACCCGCGGATGGCCGCAGGCGCGACAGCACCGCGTCGGCCACCTCGCGCGGCAGCCTTCCGGAGGTGTCGGCGAGTACCGCGGCGATCTTGGCGAATCCGTCATCGATGTCGACGCCACGCTGCTCGACCAGGCCGTCGGTGAACAGCACCAGCGTAGAACCGGGCGCCACCGCCGTGGTGGCCTCCGGGCGCCGCGGCGGATCGAACGTCGCCAGCGGCACCGAGCGCCCGCCCTCGAGCAGGCGGCCGGTCTTGGCCACGTCGGCGAGAATCGGCGGCATGTGACCGGCGCTGCTGTAGCGGACCAGCCCGCGTACCGGGTCCAGTACGGCGGCGCACACCGTGGTGCACATGGCGCCGGGAATGCGCGCGGCGACGGTGTCGAGTTCGGCCAGCAGTTGCGCCGGTCCCGCACCGCGCAGCAGCAGTGCACGGGCGGCGGTCCGCAACTGGCCCATCACGACCGCGGCGGACAGGCCGCGACCGACGCAGTCGCCGACCACGACGCCGATGGTGCCGTCGCGCAGCGGCACCACGTCGTACCAGTCGCCACCGATTTCCAGCGGCGGCAGAGCGGGCTCGTAGTGCACCGAGAAACGCGGCGGCAGATCGATCGGGCCGAGCATGGCGCGCTGCAGGGTCAGCGAGGTGGCGCGAGCCTGGTCGAAGTTGCGCGCCCGCTGGACGGCGAGGCTGAGGTGTCCGATCAACAGGGAGAACAGCGTCCAGTCCGCGGCGGTGATCGCGCGGGGCGCGGCGAAGCGCAACCACACCGCCGCGTCGCCGATCTCGCCGAGCGGCGCGACGATGCCCTCGGAGCTCTCCGTCCCGTCCGGGATGGCCAGCAGGCTGCGCGGTGGCCTGCGCCTGGCCCGATCCAGCAGTGCGCGCGACGGGTCGTCGAGAGAGGCGATGCCGTCGTGCGACGCGCCGTCGGCGCCCGCGCCGGAGACGTACACCTCCGGTGCGGCGTTGCGGCTGGGCCACACCGCCACTACGGCGGTCTCCGCGCCCACCGTGCGGCGCAGCTCGTCCAGCCCGACGGCAAGTACTTCCACCACGCTGGTCGCCGCGCCGACCGCGGTGGCGAGCCGGGACGCGGCCTGGTCGCGTGCCTGCGCGTCGTGCTCGGCGGTGACGTCGCGGATGGTGCCGACGAAGATCCGCTCGTTGCCCTCCGGTCTGATCAGCGCGCTGGTGCTCACCGCGAGCCACACGTTGCGTCCGTCGCGGTGGCGGATCGGAATCACGAAGCGCTGCGCCTCGGTTCCGAGATCGGGATAGCGCGGTCCCTCCGGGCTCGACCACGGATGCGGCAGCGGGTAGGGGACACCCGCGGCGCCGTAGCCGGTCAGCGCGCCGAAAGCGGTATTGACCTCGATGATGGTGCCCTGCGCGTCGGCGACGAAGAAACCGTCCTGCAGCGATTCCACCAGCGCGGTGCGGAAGGCGTCGCGTCCGGCGAGATCGTCGGCGCGGGAACGCTGCTGCTCGTAGCGGCGGGTGCCGTCGAGGTAGCCGCGAGTGGCGATGTCGAGCGGGACGAGTGTCTGCAACAGGAATTCCAGCGCGGTTTCCGGCAGGCGGGCGCCGCCGGATTCGCCGCCCTCGGCGGAGATCGCGTGCTGTCGCTGCTCCACTTCCTGGACCACCCGGAAATGGTTCTCGGTGAGATCGAGCAGGCTGATGCCTTCGACCAGAGCGCGCCTGCCGAGTTCGTAGCCCTCCGCGAGGCCGGCCTGGGTGGGCGAATCCATGTGCCGCCGTAGCGCGTCGGCGTAGGCGTCCAGGAAGTCGGCCAGCAGGGCGCTCATTCGGCCGTCCCTCGCGCGCCGCGGTGCCGCGCCGCCAGCACCAGCGCGTCGTCGGTGTCCTTGGCGTGCCTGGCGAGTATGTCGGCGGTGATATCGGCGGTGGACTTGGAAAGGTCGATCAGTGCGGCGGATTCGGTGACGATGCCGTCGGTGGACATCAGCAGCAGGTCGCCGGGACGGACCGCGACCGACTGGGGCTGGAGGTTCGCGGGCAGGCGGTAGCCGACGATGCCCGCGGTGAGCAGGACGGTCGCGTGCACGGTCAGGCCCGCCGGACCCGCGGTCAGCACCTGGGATTCGACATTGCCGACGCCGAGCCAGCGCACCCGGTCACCCTCGTCGAACAGGGCCAGCGAAATCGCCGCTCCGCGTGTGTCGGCCATCGCCCGGTGGCACAGCACCATCAGCACGTCCAGCGGTTCCGCGCGATTCTCGGACAGCACGCGCGCGGCACGGTCGGCCGCGTCGGCCGCGGCGGCGCCGTGCCCGAGACCGTCGAGGACCGCGAAGAGGACTGTGCCGCCGCCGGTGTCGAGGACGACGCCGCGGTCACCGGAGACCTGTTGACCGGGCAGTGCGCGACCGGCCACCGCCCACTCGATCCGGCCGATGAACCCGTCCTCATGCACCGTTCGGTACCCACTTCCACATCTCCACCAGCGTTCCGCGGCCCGGCGCCGAGTCGACGGTCAACCGGTCCATCAACCGCCGGGCCCCGGGAAGCCCGAGCCCGAGACCGCGCCCGGTGGAGTAGCCGTCCTCCAGCGCGCGGGCGATGTCGTTGATGCCGGGACCTTGATCCTCGGCCTGCACGACCAGGGCTTGACGGCCCTCGCGGTCGTCGACCAGCAAGCGAATCTCGCCGCTGCCCGCGTAACTGGTGATGTTGCGGGCGATTTCGGAGATCGCGGTGGAGATCATCGTTCGGTCGGTCAGGGTGAATCCGAGCTTCGCTGCCAGTTCGCGTCCGGCCTGACGTGCGGTCACGATGTCCCCGGACACCCTGACCGCGATCACCACGTTCTCAGCGGCCACTGTCACGACCGTCTCGCTGGCGACGGGCTGGGGTCTTTCGGTCCAACCAGGCGAGTCCCTCTTCCAGATCGAGGGCGGTGTGCATGTCCTCGAAGGTGAGACCGAGCTGCACCATGGCGAACGCGACTTCTGGTTGCAGACCGACGATCACCGTTTCGGCGCCGCGCAGCTGCGTCATGTGCGCGATGGTACGCAACGATCTCGCGGCGAACGAATCCATCACGTCGATGGCGGTGACATCGACGATGATGCCGTGTGCCCGATATTTGCTGACCTGTTTCATCAGGTCGTCCTGCAGGCGTTCGGTATCGGCGTCGGTCAGCGCGGACTGCACCGACGCGATGAGATACGTGCCCTGTTTGAGAATCGGAACCGGCATGTGCCCGCCTGATCAGCGGCCGTCGCGTTCGGTGACCCGTTCGGTGGCGCGGGAAACCTCGTAGCCCAGCAGGCGTTCGGCTTCCTCGATACCTCCCTGCAGGTCGCCGACGGCATTCATCTTCGACAGATCCAGGCCGATGGTCACCAGGGTGAGCGCGATCTCCGAGGACAGGCCGGTGATGATCACGTTCGCGCCCATGAGCCCGGACGCGTCGACGGTCTGCACCAGGTGGTTGGCCACCGTGGAGTCGATTTGGGGGACACCGGTGATGTCGATGACGACGACCTTAGCGCGGTTGGCCCGGATCGCGCGCAGCAGTTGCTCGGTGAGCTGGCGGGCGCGCTGGCTGTCCAGCACGCCGATGATGGGCAGGATCAGCAGCTGCTCGCGCACCTGCAGCACCGGCGTGGACAGCTCGCGGATGGCTTCCTGCTGCTGGCGGATGACGCGCTCGCGCTCTTGGACGAAGGACACGCCCACGGTGTTGGCGATGCGGTTGGCGGCCGGTTCGTAGGCGTCGAGCACCGCGTTGAGCAGCTCGAAGTCCGCCTGGTACTTCTCGAACAGCGACCGGGCGAGCACGTCGCGCAGCAGCAGCACGATGCCGAGGACCTCGTCGGTCTCGACGCCCCGCGGGATGATGCGTTCGGACAGGTCTCGCGCGTAGGCCTGCAGTGCCTCGACGCTACCGGTCTCGAGCACCTCGACGTAGTTGTCGTAGACCGAGGTGGCTTCGGAGAAGATCTCCTCGGGGGTCATCGCGGTCAGCAGCTGGGCGTCGGTGATGCGCCGGGCCCATTCCTCTCGCAGCGCGGTGCGGTTCTGACGCAGGTGCTCGACCAGCTGCGGAAGCAGATTGTCGACCGGCCCCGCGGTCAGGGAATCCGCCGAAAGGCTCATGGACACCTCGGACATGGAAACTCCTGCCCCTTTCGACGGTTGAGTCGGGATCTTCGTGCGTTCGGCGCTAGCCGATTCCGAGCCTAGTCATACCCCACCCGGGTCGCCGACGAAACCTGCCGGTTGTTCGCCTGATGTTCGAGTGCGGCGGATCTCACGGCACCGTAGCGAACCCGCGTTCCAGCGCTGCGAGCGCCTCGTCCAAATACACGGTGAGGTCCGCGTCGGCACGGGCCAGCCAGGCGTCGAACGCGGCCCGCGCCGCCGCCAGCGTGGTCCGCCCGACCGCGAGGGGGATGAGCGCGTCCGCCGGTTCGCCCATGCGCCCCGCCGCGAAGGCGCTCACGGCGCGCTCCCAGGCGTCGTAGTGCGCGCCCGCGGTGGCCGACAGCGCGGGGACGGTGGCGACCAGCTGCATGCGGGTGCGCAATTCGGGCACGTCCTCGGCGCGATATTGGTTGGCGCTCACCACGACTCGGCGCACGGCGGTCATCATCGGGACCTCGTCCGGCACGGTCGCGAACGCGGCGCGCAAGGCCGCGACCTCGTCGTCGAACTGCCACCAGAGCACCTCCGCTTTGGTGGGGAAGTAGCGGAAGAAGGTGCGTCCGCTGATGCCCGCGGCGGCGGCGATCTGTTCGACGGTGGTCTCGTCGAAGCCCTGTTCGGTGAACAGTCGCATGGCGATCAGTTCGAGGTCGCGCTTGGTCGTGCCCCGGGGGCGGCCGCGCGTGGTCCGGTTCTCCAGCATCGTCTGATTGTGCTCGGCCGCCCGGCGCCCTTGATTATGTCAGTGACTGACGATAATCTCGCGGAATGTTGGCGGATCTCACCTGGCCCGAGGCGGGCGCGCGCGCCACCGCGGGTGCGATCCTGGCCGTCGCGGTCGGGGCCACCGAGCAGCACGGCCCGCATCTGCCGCTGTCCACCGACACCGACGTCGCCGCGGCGCTGTGCGCCCGGCTGGCCGCGGCGCGACGGGAGGTGCTCGTCGGCCCGGCGATCCCGTACGGCGCCAGCGGCGAGCACGCGGGCTTTCCCGGCACGCTGTCGATCGGGCAGGCGGCGCTGGAACTGCTGGTGGTCGAGCTGTGCCGGTCGGCGACCGACACCTTCGACCGCGTCCTGCTGGTCAACTGGCACGGCGGCAACATCGAACCGCTGCGCCGGGCGCGGGATCTGCTGCGCTCCGAGTCACGTGACGTGCGCCTGTACCTGCCGCGCTTCGACGGTGACCCGCACGCGGGCCGATCGGAGACGGCACTGCAACTGGCGTTGGCACCCGAGCGCGTGCGGGGCGACCGCGCCGCGGCGGGGGACACCCGCCCGCTGACCGAACTGTTGCCTTTGTTGCGGGCGGGCGGAGTGCGCGCGGTGAGCGCCAACGGCGTACTGGGTGATCCGTCGGGCGCGACCGCCGCCGAGGGCGCGGCCCTGCTCGATCACCTGAGCGCCGACCTGATCGACCGAACCCGGCTCTGGTGGCCGGAGAACTCCCCGGAAAGGACCGGAACATGAACCCGTGGTTCGAGACCGTCGCCGAAGCGCAGCGGCGGGCGAAGAAGCGGCTGCCGAAATCGGTGTACGGCGCGTTGATCGCCGGCTCCGAGCGCGGGCAGACCATCGAGGACAATCAGAAGGCGTTCACCGAACTGGGTTTCGCGCCGCACGTGGCGGGCCCGATCGGCGAGCGAGACCAGTCGACGACCGTACTGGGACAGCGGCTTTCGATGCCGGTGCTGATCTCGCCGACCGGTGTGCAGGCGGTGCACCCCGACGGTGAGGTCGCCGTCGCAAGGGCCGCCGCCGCGCGCGGCATCGCGATGGGCCTGAGTTCGTTCGCCAGCAAGCCGATCGAAGAGGTGATCGCGGCCAACCCCGCGACGTTCTTCCAGTTGTACTGGTGCGGCGGCAAGGACGAGATCGCGCAGCGGATGCGGCGTGCCAAGGAGGCGGGCGCGGTCGGGTTGATCCTGACGCTGGACTGGTCGTTCTCGCACGGGCGGGACTGGGGTAGTCCGGTCATCCCGGAGAAGCTCGATCTGCGCACGATGCTGAAGTTCGCGCCGCAGACCCTGGCGCGCCCGAAGTGGCTGGCGACCTATGCGCGATCGGGCAGCATTCCCGACCTGACCGCGCCGAACATGGCTGTCGGCGATGGGCCTGCGCCCGGGTTCTTCGGCGCATACGGCGAGTGGATGGGCACGCCCGCGCCGGACTGGGCGGACGTGCGGTGGATCTGCGAGCAATGGGACGGTCCGGTCATGCTCAAAGGCGTGATGCGGGTCGACGACGCGCACCGGGCGGTCGACGCGGGCGTCGCCGCGATCTCGGTGTCCAACCACGGCGGCAACAACCTCGACGGCACCCCGGCCGCGATCCGCGCGCTCCCGGTGATCGCCGACGCGGTGGGTTCGCAGATCGAAGTGGTGCTCGACGGTGGCATCCGGCGCGGCAGCGACGTGGTGAAAGCGGTGGCCCTGGGCGCGCGGGCGGTCATGATCGGGCGCGCCTACCTGTGGGGGCTCGCCGCGAACGGGCAGGCCGGTGTCGAGAACGTGCTGGACATCCTGCGCGGCGGCGTCGACTCGGCGTTGCTGGGCTTGCGCAAGACGCGCGTCACCGAGCTGGACCGGTCGGACTTGGTGGTGCCCGCCGGGTTCGAACGAGCGCTCGGCGTGCCCGAAGCGGCCCGTGCCGCAAGCGCTCCCGCCGATCACGCGGCCTCGCCCGCCTGAACTCAGTTCTCCGCCGCCGGTCGCCGGTGATGCGCGAGCAGGGTGTCGTAGATGTCGGCCAAGGCGGCCAGCTGCCGGCGATCGAGGATGTCGATCATGTGCCTGCGCACGCTCTCCACGTGCGCGGGCGCGGCGCCGGTCAGCACGTCGGCGCCGCGCGGGGTGAGCTTGGCGGCGGTGCGGCGCGCGTCGTCGGGGATCGGCTCGCGCACGACGAGCTCCCGTTTCTCCATCCGGGTGATCTGGTGGGAGAGCCGGCTCTGCGACCACTCCAGCTTGGCCGCGAGTTCGGCGAAGGTGAGCCGGTGGTCCGGCGCCTCGGCCAGATAGGCCAGCACCGAGTATTCGACGTAGGTGAGGTCGGACTCCCTGGTCGAATCCCGCCCGACCGCCGCGGCGATGAGGTCGCGGGTGCGCACGAAACCCAACCAGGCGCGCATCTCGACGTCATCGAGCCAATGGGGATCGGTCACGATAGCGCTCCAAACTCTGACGTGTCCCGAACGTTCCGCGTCACGCCGTGCGGCGCGCGAACAGTCTGCGCGCGGATGGACCCGGACGCCGGGGCGTTTTCTCAGAGATGAGAGGTAGCATCACCGGGGTTGAACGTGCAACCTTTCGGGCCAACTGTCCGAGATAGGGTTGCCTAACCAGCAGTGGCGTGCACGGCGGTGGCTAGGCTCGCTGTGCTCGTGCCCAGCCCGGCCGTCCTGCGTTCGGGCCCACCCGAAGGAGTGCGACTGGTGACCGCGCCGGACTTCCGCTATTCAGATCTGCTGCCGATCGGCGCGGACGACACCCCGTACCGGCTGCTCACCACCGAGGGCGTCAGCGCTTTCGAGCACAACGGGCGCAGGTTCCTGCAGGTCGAGCCCGAGGCGCTGCGGCTGCTGACGGAAACGGCGATGCACGACATCAGCCACTTCCTGCGCCCTGCGCATCTGGGTCAGTTGCGCAAGATCATCGACGACCCGGAGTCCAGCGGCAACGATCGCTTCGTCGCGCTCGATCTGCTCAAGAACGTCAACATCTCCGCGGGTGGCGTCCTGCCGATGTGCCAGGACACCGGCACCGCGATCGTCATGGGCAAGAAGTCCGAAGGCGTGCTCACCGGAGCCGACGACGCGGAGTGGATCAGCCGGGGCGTGTTCGATGCCTACACCAAGCTGAACCTGCGCTACTCGCAGCTGGCGCCGATCACCATGTGGGACGAGAAGAACACCGGTTCCAACCTGCCCGCGCAGGTCGAGCTGTACTCCACCGCAAGTGAT
The DNA here is from genome assembly GCF_015477775.1 of Nocardia abscessus. GTDB lineage: Bacteria > Actinomycetota > Actinomycetes > Mycobacteriales > Mycobacteriaceae > Nocardia > Nocardia abscessus_A. Next base: position 26,590 of record NZ_JADLQO010000003.1, read on the forward strand.
CCGGCGAACCCGTCCTACAAGTTCCTGTTCATGGCCAAGGGCGGCGGTTCGGCGAACAAGTCGTTCCTGTACCAGGAGACCAAGGCCATCCTGAATCCCACGCGGATGCTGGAGTTCCTGGACGAGAAGATCCGCTCGCTCGGCACCGCGGCGTGCCCGCCGTACCACCTCGCGGTGGTCATCGGCGGCACCAGTGCCGAGTTCGCCTTGAAGACGGCGAAATACGCCTCCGCGCACTACCTGGACAATTTGCCCACCGAGGGATCGTTGTCCGCGCACGCCTTCCGCGACCTGGAACTGGAGGAGGAGGTCTTCAAGCTGACCCAGTCCTTCGGCATCGGCGCGCAGTTCGGCGGCAAGTACTTCTGCCATGACGTGCGGGTCGTGCGCCTGCCCCGGCACGGCGCCAGCTGCCCGGTCGCCATCGCGGTCTCCTGCTCGGCGGACCGGCAGGCGCTGGCCAAGATCACCGCCGAAGGCGTGTTCCTGGAGCAGCTCGAGCGCGAGCCTGCCCAGTACCTGCCCGAGCAGACCGACTCCATTCTCGGTGGCGACGTGGTGCGCGTCGACCTGAACCGGCCGATGGACGAGATCCGCGCCGAGCTGTCCAAATACCCGGTGAAGACCAGGCTTTCACTGAGCGGTCCGCTGGTCGTGGCGCGCGACATCGCGCACGCCAAGATCAAGGAGCGGCTCGACGCGGGCGAGCCGATGCCGGACTATCTGCGCGACATGGCCGTCTACTACGCGGGCCCGGCCAAGACGCCGGAGGGCTACGCGTCCGGTTCCTTCGGCCCGACCACGGCGGGCCGGATGGACTCCTACGTCGACCAGTTCCAGGCCGCGGGCGGCTCGTTCGTCATGCTCGCCAAGGGCAACCGGTCCGCGCAGGTCACCAAGGCGTGCAAGGAACACGGCGGCTTCTACCTCGGATCGATCGGCGGACCGGCCGCCCGGCTCGCGCTGGACTGCATCAAGTCGGTCGAGGTGCTCGAGTACCCCGAGCTGGGCATGGAAGCCGTGTGGAAGATCGAGGTCGAAGATTTTCCCGCGTTCATCGTCGTGGACGACAAGGGCAACGACTTCTTCGCCGAAACGCAGAAGCCGATCGCGCTGCGCGTGCGCACCCGTTCCAAAGAGCGCGTCTGAGCCTTCCTCGACCCGCATGCGGCAGGCCGCGGACACGCCGATGTCCTGCCGATCACCGGGGCTTCGACGTCGTCGCAGCGGGCACGCTTAGCGGAGTACACCGTTGATTCCGGCACCGATGCAGGTCGAGGAGAGCTATGAGCATGTCCAGACCAGTACCGACGGCGTTGTGTATCACCGAGTCGGCCGCCCACCGGTTGGCCGATCGCGCTGCCCGGGAGGGAACCAGCTGTACCGCACTGCTCGATCGGCTGATCCACGAGGGCGTCGACCAGCTCGACCACCCGGGGATCGTCTTCCGCGGTCCGCTCGACGACCGCCGCGCCGCGCTGGCGGCGGGCCCGGAGGTCTGGGAAATCGTTGCGCGCCTGCGGGAATTGGACGGCCCGATGGAACGCCGGATCGCCGTGCTCGGCGCGAAGTCGGACCTGAGTACGAGCAAGATCAGATTGGCGCTCGCCTACGCACGGGCGCACGGCGGCGAGATCCTGGAGCGGATCGCGCGCAATAGGCAAGCGGCGGAGTCGATTCGCCGGGGCGGCGTACGCGTGGCCGCCGCGCGGCTGGGTCCCAGCGCACTGGACGGTCCACCATGCGCGTGATTCAGCCGTATTGTCCGATGCGGCCGGTCTTCACATAGCTGGGGAGGGAATGTGAAATTCCCTCTACCTGTGGATAGCCCACAAACTCGCGGGCGGCTGTCGGCACGAGCCGATAGCCGCCCGCGGTGCGTATGCGGCTCGGTATCGCTCGCTGCGCTTGGGCCGCAGCGAAATTCGGCCTGGCGTGCCATCGTCTCGTGTCGGGTCTCCTGGCGTTGCGACATACCGGCCGAAATGGACGAATCTGGCCCGTACGAACGTCGATTCAGTCGCGAATCGCCCAAATGCCCCGTCGATTCGGGCAATCCGGGAGTAGTAGCCGCCGCGGCGCCACTGTGATCCACAGCACTGGAATAGATTGTGGACAGGCAGTTTTCCATGCGGCGCGAAATATTTGCTACATCAGGACAATTGGGTGCATATCGGGCATGCCATCTCAGTATTATCCCAAGCTGTGGAGTTCTCTGTGGAATTCGCTGAATGTTGTCCACATTCCGAGTGAGTGGCATGTGGAGCCGGGCATGATGTGGCGGGAGCTGGCGGACCGTCGGCCGGGGAGGTGGGCGACCAAGTGGCTACCCGCGATGCCGCGCTCTGACCCGGGGCCGGATGAGCGCGGTGACGTCGGGGCGTCGCCTGGCGGCACGGCTGGAGCGGCCGTCGTCGGCACGGTGCGTGGGTTCCGATCGGGGCAAACCAGGCATAGGTGACCCCAGGCGATAGCATCGCCGCATGGTGCTCGAGAATGCTGGGCGGAGTCGGATGGTGGCGGCGCTGTCGGTGGCGGTGCTTCCCGCGCTGGTCGCGACCGGTGTACAGGCAGGGGAGGCGCGGGCGGACGTCGTGGTCATCGATCAGCGGGAATCGGTGGGCTCGGCGACAGGAACAGAGGGGCTCGATCCCGCGTTGGCCTTGGCCTACACCCTCGCCGAACGCGAGGCGCGCTCCCAGGGGGTGCCGCTGTCCATCACGTCCGGATACCGGACGCCCGCCGAGCAGCAGGCGCTGTGGGAGGACGGTGTGGCGACCTACGGTCCGGATGACGCGCGGCGCTGGGTGCTGCCGCCGGAGGAGTCCACCCATGTGTCCGGGCAGGCGATCGACGTCGGCCCGCAGCAGGGTGCGCGCTGGCTCGAGGCGAACGGCAACCGTTGGGGGCTGTGCCGGACGTTCGAAAACGAATGGTGGCATTTCGAGTTGGCCACCGTCCCGGGCACGAACTGCCCGCCGATGAAGCCGGACGCGAGCGTGCGCTGACGTCACCGGCCGGCCGGGCGCGCTAGACCATGGGGTCCGGAATGGCGGTGATCAGCCCTCCGTCGACGAGCAGATCCTGCCCGTTGACATAGGACGCCGCACCGGATGCGAGAAAGGCGACGGCGTCGGCCACGTTCTCGGCGGTACCGACGCGTCCCGCCGCCACCGTGGCGCTGATCGCGGCCTGTGCTTCGGCGGAGACGTTCGCGCGGAACGACGGCGTCGCGATGTAGCCCGGACTGACGGAATTGACCCGGATGCGCCGGGGCGCCAGCTCGGCGGCGAGGCTGCGCGCCAGGTTGTGCACCGCCGCCTTGGTCGCCGAGTAGAGCGATGCGCGGGGCACGCCGCGATGCAGGGCCCAGGAGGCATTGATGACGATCGCCCCGTGATCCGCCACGAGGGGGAGGGTCTTCTGGATGGTGAAGAACACCCCTTTGAAGTTGGTATCCACCACACGGTCGAACTCGGCTTCGGTGATGCTCTCGGTCGGTTGGAACGCCGCGATGCCCGCGTTCGCGAAGACGACATCCAGCCGTCCGTAGCGCTGTGTCACGGCAGCGACGAGCGCGTCTAGGTCGTCGAGATCGGCCGCGTCGCCGGCCACCGCGAGCACGCGATCGGCGTCGCCCAGCTCTTCGGCGGCGGCCTCGAGGCGGCTCTTGTCGCGCCCGGTGATGACGACGTGCGCACCTTCGATGAGCAGCCGTCGTGCGGTGGCCGAGCCCATGCCGCTGGACCCGCCGGTGATCAAGGCGATCTTGCCGTCGAAGCGGTCGCTGTCCGCGCCCATGAGAACCTCCCGAACGATTCCGTGTACGAGTATGTTCGATTGTACAAATAAATACGTACAGTTCGACTGTACGTCATCCCGCGCGCTAGCCTGGTCGCGTGATCGCGGCACATCCCGAGCGAGCGCAGATCCAGTTGACCAATGTGCTCACCGCACTGGGCAACCCGCTGCGCCTGCGGGTGGTGCGGATACTGGCCGAGGGCGGCGAGCACACCTGCGGCTCGGTGCTGCCGGACGTGGCCAAGTCGAATCTGACCCACCACTGGCGGGTCCTGCGCGACGCGGGAGTCATCTGGCAGCGCCCCTCCGGGCGCGAACTGCTGCTGTCGTTGCGCCGCGACGACCTCGAAGCCCGCTTCCCCGGCCTGCTGGACACCTTGCTCGACGCCGCCCGCCGCGAAACCGCGGACTGAACCGTCGCACGACCCGCTGCCGTCTTTCCGGGCGGCGCTGCCGAACGGCTACGTCACCGGCGTGAGTTCCAGCCCGCCCTCGATCGTGCTGGGTACTCGTCGGCGATCGGGGGAGCCGAGTGCGGCGGTCAGATCGGTTCCCTCGTGTTCGGCGAGCAGGTCGCCGCTGTCCCAGACCAGCAGGGTCGCGCTGACGGTGTTCTCCGCCGCCGCGTGCGCCAGGTCGTAGTGCGCGCACGCCGGGACGTGCGGATAGGTGATCCACAGGTCGTAGCCGGTCATGAACAGGTCGAGGTCGAACTGCACGCTCAGTCCGAGCAATTCGCTGCGGCCGTTGTCGTCCACGCCCGCGAACGCCTCGTCCAGCGCCAGCAGGCGCGGAGCCTGCGGGTCCGCCGAATCGAGCATGACGTGGGCTGCGGCGAACAGCGGCAGGTGCAGCGACACCGACTGCTCACCACCCGACAGCGCGCTGTGTCTGGCGACGGTGAGCTTGTCCTCGCTGCCGTCGGCGGAGATCAAGGTGAACGAGAACACCCGCCAGGTGCGGTAATCCAGGGTCGCCGCCAGAATCTCGGGGTAGGAGCGTTCCGGATGGGCGGTGCGCGCCGCGCGGATCTCGGCGGCGAAGTGCGCCCGGATCGCCGCCAGATCCTCCGCGGTGAGCGCCGAGGCATCCCGGTCGAGCAGCTTGCACATCGCACGCGCCGCGTCGGACAGGCTGTCGGCGAGCACCCAGTGCACGCCGATGGTGTTGCCCGAGGACATTCGCCGCTGCTTCATCTCCGCGCCCATTCTGGCGATGAGATCGCGCGCGTCGCTGGTGCGTTCGTGGATCTGCTGGGCCAGGCCGGTCAGCAGGGCGTCCTCCAGGATGCGCCGCTCGGCGTCGGTGAGGAGCAGTTCCTGGTCACGGCGCGCGGCGTCGATGCGGGTGGCGAAGTCGGCCAGCGCGGAGACACCGTGCTCGTCGTGCACCTGAACGACGGTGAGACCGTCGGCGGCATCCCATTGCAGCCGGTAATCGCGGCCGGACCCGGACAGGGCGGCGTCGAACTCCTGCAGCGCACCGGTCACCGCGGTGCGGGTGGACTTGCGCGTCGCCTCGCTCGCGCGCACCGACGCCGTGGCGGCGGCGAGACTGTCGAACAGCGCGGCGACTTCGTCGGGTAGCACCCGCGGTGGCGCCTCCGGCCCCGCCGTCGAGATCCGGTACAACAGCTGCTCGGGCGTCGACCACGCGGCGTCGCTGGTGGGCCAGCGTCCGTCGGCGGGCGCGCCGAGCAACGTGAGCAGATCCGGCCGGGCATACGGGGCAAGGGCTTTCACCTCCGCCAGTACCTCGGTGAGGGCGGTGGCGAGGGACTCGTGCGCCGTGCGGTAGGCGGCTTCGGCGTCGCCGACTGCCTCGATGGCCGCATTGGCGGCTTTGCGCGCGGCTTTCTGTTCGGCCTTGGTCGCCTCGATCCGCTGCCGGGCCTGTTCCAATTCGCGATCGATGTCGGCCGCGCCCGCACCGAGCGCCTCGCGCAGGGTTTCGAGCTTGCGCACCTGTTCCTCGTAACCGGATCGCGCGGCCTCGGCCTCTTCCGCGAATGCCTCGGCCAGGTCGGCCGCCTCGGTCGCACGGTCCTCGGCTTCGCGTTCCCGCTCCCGTTCCCGCTCGTGATCGCCGCGCAGCCGCAGCAGTGCCGCGCCGGTGTTCTCGAAGTGCCGGATGGCGGCGGCGAGGGCGTCGATCTCGCGCGCGGTGCGCGGCATGCGGTGTGCGGTGGCGGCCGCCCGCAGCTTCTTCTCCGCGACGGACATCTCCGCGACCGCCTGGTCGAGATCGCGTTCGGCCTGGGCAGCGGTCTCCGCGCGCGACCGCAGCACGCCCGCGGCCTCGGCGACGGCGCGCAACGCGGTGGTCACCGCGGCCGGGCGCGGAAGCGCTCTGGCGGCGGCGGAGATTCGCGCGAGTGCGGCGGCGGCGTCGGCCTCCTGCTGTTCGGCGGCGCGCAGATCCCCGTCCGCGGCCGTCAGGGCGGCCGTCAGTTCGGCCGCGCGGATGTCGCGGCGCCTTGCCCGCGCGGTGGCGCCGATGAACTCGGCTTCGGCCTTGTGGTGCCTGCCCACCTGCACGCCTTGCCGGAACGCGCCGTCGGCGGCGATGGTCACCGCGCCGCTCGATTCGCCCGGGTGTTCGTGCAGGGCGATGGAGGCGAGCACGTCGGCGACGACCTGCCGGGGCACGGCGAGGGTGTCCGAATCGTCCTCGACGACAAGCACGTCGGCGAGGGTACGACCGGCCGGTCGGTCCGGCGCGGGCAGCGGCACCAGGAATTGGTCGGATCGGTAATCCGGCGGCAGTTCGCCCGCTGGACAGACCCAGCCGTCGAGCAGATTCGCGGCGTGCAGTGCGGCCTCGATACCGGCCGCGGCCTCCGGGGTCACGTCGTCCGCGAAGCGCACCAGCCGCCACAGTGCGGCGCCGGGCAGGTCGCCGCTCCGGCCGGAGCGGCCGGCGAATACCGGTGGCGCGTCGTCTCGCCGAGTCGTGACCCGTTCGCGCTCGGTGGTCAGTTCCTCGATGCGTGCGGCGGTCGCAGCAGCGCGGGCGCGCGCCTCTTGGCGCCGCGCGCGGATCTCCTCGAGCAAGAGGTCGGCGCGCTCGGCCAGCACCTCGGCGACCGTCGGCGCATCCGAACCGGCCTCGGCGAGAGCCGCGTTGAGCGCCTCGAACAGGCCGGCGCGCACGGGAGCGTAGACCTCGCGGTGCTCGTCCCACCAGGTTCGCAGCGCGGACGCGACCTCGGAGCGGGTCAGCGCGACCGCCGCCTCGGCGTGCGCGACCTCCGCCGCGGCCGCGTCGCGCAGTTCCCCGGCGCGCTCGGCGAGCCGCTCGGCCCTGGCGCGTTCGGCGGCGGCGCTGTCCACCGACGCCAGCGCCGCGCGGACCGCGCGCACGTCGGCGTCGCGCTCCTCGGCGTGCCCGCGCACCGCCGCGGTGAGCTGATCGGCTCGCGCCGCCGCGGGCAGCGGCGTCCACGCGATCCCCGCCTCCTCGGCCGCGTCGCGCAGGTCGTCCTCGCCGCGGGCGAGTGCGGCGGCGGCGGTGCGCACCGCGGTTCGCGCCCGCTCGGCCTCTTCGGCGCGCTGGTCCAGGGTCTGGCGCGCCTTGAGCGCCTTGTCGGCGTGCACGCCTGCCGAGGTCTCCAGGCGCCGCACCGCGTCGGCCAGGTCGTCGAGCTGCTGTTTGCCCTCGTAGGCGCCCGAACGCTGGAGATTCTCCCGATCGGCGAGGGCCTGCTCGTAGGCGCGGTCGGCGTCCTCCGCCCTGGCCTCGGCCGTGGCGCGCTCGGTTTCCCTGCGCTCGCGCAGTGCGGTGGCGGCGAACAGCGCGGTACCGGCGTGGGTCACCGCGTCGAGTCGCGCACGTATCTGGTCGACGTCCGTCTTGGCCTGTACCGCAAGGTATTTGCGGTACACGTCGACGAAAGCCCTGGTGGCGGTGTCGGCATGCACCAAACCCTCCAGGGTGCGGCCGACCTCCTCCATATCACTGAACGACCGGGCGGCGTCGAGGAGCAGCTGCTCGTCGAGCGGGCGCAGGCCGTCGGTGAGCGCCTGGGACAGGCCGCGCGGGTCGAGGTTCTTGGCCAGCTGCGGGCGGCGCAGCGTGAGGATGAGGTTGATCAACTGGTCGTAGCGCTGCGCGCCGAGACCGAACATGCGCGCGTCGATGGCGTTGCGGTAGTCCACCGGCCGGTCGACTATCGAATCGGTGCCGATCTGCTCGGCGAGCTGTTTGCGGGTGAACGGCCGGTCGTCCGGGCCGATCAGGGAGAAGTCGACACCTACCCGGCCGTCGGCGACGAAATACCAGCGGGTCACCTTGTCCGAGGACCGGGTGGCGCGCATGCCGATGCCGACGGTGACCGCCTCGGGGTCGTCCCAGCGACCGCGGGCGAACTCCATCCAGACATAGGAGTAGGCCGAGTCCTGCTTGCGGTAGAGCAGGTTCGACTTCATGGTGCGTTCCTCACCGGCGAACGGGTTGAGCCTGCGCGGCTCGATCCGTCCGTCCAGCACGAAGGGGAACAGCACCTCGAGCGCTTTGGTCTTGCCCGAGCCGTTCGGGCCGCGCAGGACCAATCTGCCGTCGGCGAAACAGAACTCCTGGTCGCGGTAGTCCCACAGGTTGACGATGCCGGCGCGGGTCGGGGTGAACCGCACTCCGCCGTGAATGAGCGACATGCCTCAGTTCCCTTCCGTCCCGGTGCCGTAGGTGTCGGCCGCGGTGACGAACAATTCCGCGGCCCGCTTGGTGCGGACCGTGACGACCGCGCCACGGTAGCGAGCCAGCGCGGGCAGCACGAGCAGTCCGTCGTCGACCACCCGCACCAGCCGCAGCCGCGCCAGCAGTGCCACCACCTCGGTGGTCAGGCGCGCGACGTCGGCCTGCCACTGCGCGGCGAACGTGGCGCCGTAGCGATCGGCCAGCGCCTGCACCGTTTCACGCAGCCATGCCCGGTCGACCAGCGGGTAGCCGCACGGATCCGGTCGGTGCGCCGATTCCTGGGTGCCGCCCGGCGGATCGAGTTCGTCCGCGGACGAATCCAGCGCACGCAGCTCGGCCAGCGGTGCGAACACGCTCGACTCGGGAATGGCCTCGTCGAGCTGGTCGGCGAGAGCCTCGCCCGGGTCCGGGGCGGCGGGCCGCCGCGGCAGCGGGTGGTCGATATCCAGCACACGGTCGGCTATCTCGCCCGCCAGCAGCAAGGCGACCTGCGCGAGGGTGCCGGTCCCGGGGAACCGGACGTCCGACAACCGCCCGGAGGTGTCGATCAGCGCTACTCCCTCGGCGCGGCGCTCGGCGCGCAACCCCGTGAACAGCTCGACATCCGCGACGACCCGGTCCTGGGCGAGCACGGGGCGTTCTTCGGGCGCGAGATCCTCGGCGTACACCACCGGCTGTTCGACCAGTGCCCTGCGCACCCGGCGTGCCATTTCGGCGGTGGTCGTCGCGTGCGCGGAAACACCGGTGACCGTGGGCTCTTCGGCGAGCAGCCCGCGCACCGTGTGCAGATGCTGTAGTGCCCGCGGCGGCCGGAACAGCGCGAAGACCACCGGCCGGTCGATGTCGTAGAGCGCTTCACCGGCCTCCGGATCGCTGGCCCAGCCGCCGGCGTCGCCGTCGGCCAAGGTGAGCGCGCCGCGCACGGTCAGCCAGCCCACCGCGTCGACGAACGCGTCGCGGTCGGCGGCCCGGTCGGTGGCGAGGTCGAGGCCGTCCACCCGGCCCGCGTAGGCGGCGACCTGATCGGCCAGCTCGGACAGCGTGATCTGGTCTCCGGCGCGCCCCAGCGCGGCGAGGGCCAGGGCGAGATAGGCGTAGCGGCGGCGGTCGAAGACCCGTTCGGCGGGCGTGCGCGCGGGCCTGCCCGCGTCGAGGCGGTCGGGCACCGGGAACACCCGCGCGGTGGTCTCGGTGACTTCGAGCCGGTAACCGAACAATTCGGCGAGGTCCTCGCGCAGTTCGGTGGCCCAGCGGCGGATCAGCGGCAGTGCGATCCGGTCCGGGTAGGTGCGGGTCACCAGATGATCGGCCAGGATGACGCGTGCGGCGCGCTGGTAATTGTCCAGCGCGAGCGGGTCGATCGTGCGTGCGTGCATCAGCCGCGCTCCCCGCGTGGTTGCGGCCGGGTCCTGCTCGTCGGCTCTATCTTCAGCGACCGGTTGTTCAGGCGCAGCAGACCGCGCGTGGTGCGCACGACGGTCGGGCCGTCGTGCTCGGACACCGTCAGGGTGACGCCGCTGTCGGTGCCGGTGGTGCCCGCCACCCGGCCGCGCACCGGAACCCACGCGGTGGACGCGGCGTCCAGCAGCCGCAGCAGGACTTCCGTTTCCCGGTCGTCCAGTACCCGTTCGTGCAGGTCGCCCGAAGCCAGCGACCGGGCGGCCTCGGCGCGCGCCCGCTGCGCGTCCAACTGCGCCTCCCGCAGGCGGCGGATGCCCGCGTCGTTGCGGTGGAGGCGGGCGGGCGCTCCCGCCGAGGGCGGGCGGCCGGTCTCGGCGAGCGTGCGGGAGATCTCCAACGGCGGTGCGTCCCACCAAGATCGAATCGCCGGAATCACGTCGGCGTCGGGGTGCTCCATCGCCAGGTGACGCGGCTTGCCCAGCCCGAACACCACGTCGAACAGCGCGTGCGCGCTGTCCACCGTCGGCGCCGCGGTGAACCAGCCGGCCAGATGCCGCAGCGCCGATTCGCGGCTGACCCCGCCGCGCCGGGTCTCGGTGACCCGCCGCAACAGCGAGAGCACCGCGGCGATGGCGCTCATGGTGGCCTCGCGCAGCCGCTCGGCTTCCGTCGTCTGCGCCGACTCCGCGCTGCCTGCCGCGACGAACCAGGTCCGCAGTCCGTCCCACCTGGCCTGCCAATCCGACCGGCGTTCCTCGATGCTCAGCAGCACCCGTTCGTCGCTGCGCGCCGCCCTGGCGATCAGGTCCTCGGCTCCGGTCTCCTCGATCTCGGCGATCGCGGCCGCCAGCCGCGGCGTGAACCGGGCCAGGTCGAGGCTGAATTCGCGCATGTGCGCCAGCAGCGCGTCCTTGTGCGCGAGGAACGATTCGGGGGTGATCTCGGTGGTGCGGACCAGGTCGCCGAGTCCCAGATAGAAGTGCGCGGCACGGGCGGCCAGATCGGACAGCGCGGTGTCGAGGCGGCGCAGGGTGCGGTAGACGCGTTCGGCGTCACCGGCCCGGTTGGCCTCGGCCAGGGTGTGCAGATCGGCCAGCAGCTCCGGCAACACCAGGCGTGACAACGAGGCATCGTCGAGGCGGGCGTTCAGCACACCCGCGACCGCCCGGTATGCCTGAAATCCCGCCTGGGAGAACTGGTACACGTAGTGCCGGTTGCGATATTCGGCCAGCGTGGCGGCGCGGGTTCCGTCGTAACTGCGCTCCAGCACACCCCACTGGTGGAGCTGGTCGAGCAACGGACCGATCTCGGCGGCGGTCAGGCGTGGGGCCGTGGCGCCGGTGACGGTGTCCGGGGAGCGGGCCGGCGCACCGGTTTCCGGGTGCCGTCCGTCGCCTTCGTGCGGATTCGGAAAGGGCGTGCGCGATTCGGTAGTGTGCGCGACGCCTTCCTGAGTCGCGACCGGTTGGTTTGTGTCGAGTAGATCGGGCGTGCGCAGCGCGGCCCCGTTGCGTTCGATCCACTCCGCGACGTCGTCCGCGTGCAGCAACACCACGTACGCCGCCCGCGCGCTGTCGAACGCGCGCAGCACCCACAGGTAGTCGGCGCGCCGCTCGGCGGTGGCGAAGGAGAACAGCCGCAGCCGGTCGTCCCAGCGGGTATCGGCACAGCCGTCATCGGAGTCGGTCACCGGGAACAGGGTAGTAGCGGGCCGGTCGCCGCCTGCACGACGTTCCGGTGTTCGGCGTGGCCGCGTCCGGTTCGTCACCGTTCGCCGAGGCTGCGGCGCGGATCGGTTCACTCGACGGACAACGAACGCAACTGCTCCAGGTACGCGCGGGTGCGTGGGTCGCCAGGGTAGAGCTCGATGATCTCCCGCGCGACTTCGCCCGCGATCCACATCAGCGACGGCAGTGAGCGCCTGCTGCCCGCGAACGCGCGCTTGCCCTCGGCCAACGCCAGTTCCAGATTGCGATCGCGCACCGCGACGACGGCCAGCGTCAGGTGCGCCTCGGAGACGCGCATCGGGTTGCGCAGCGTGCCGTCCGGACGGGTCGCGTTGCGGATCACCTCGCGCGCGTAGGTTTCGGCGAGCCGATCCTCGCCCGCGACCCGGCAGCAGTCCATCGCGTAGAAGTCGAACTTGTTCGCATCGATGACGAAATGGTTGTCCAAATTGGCCGGGTGTTCGAGTCGCTCCAAGATAGCTCGCCCGTCATCGAGCGCGGCTTCCACCTCGCGCGGGTTGCCCAGCCTGGCCCAGGCTTTGGCGCGCTGGGCGGCGAGCTGGACGCCGACGCGCAGGTTCTGGCTTACTTCCAGCGTCGGCTGCACGGTCTCGATGACGCCGCGGTAGTTGCCCTGGGTGAGCGCGAACCACGCGGTCATTTCCGCTGCCCACGCGGCGATCTCGGTGTTCTCCGCCTCCTGGCCGAGGGATTGGGCGGCCCGGCGGGTCGCCTCGGCGGCGGTGCGCCGGCCCAGGTCGTAGTCGACGCAGCCGACCAGGAGTGCGACCCATCCGGCGAGAACCAGGATTTCGCGGTGCTGCGCCAGAGTCAGGCGACCGTCCAGCAACGAGGTGATCCTGCGCAACCACGCGGTCCCCTCGCTGTGTAGGTCGTGCGGGTCGGCGTAGGAGTATTCGCAGCACAGGCGTTCCGCGGTGATACGGATCGCCTCCAGCGTCACCGAGGACACGTCGGACATGCGCAGTCTGCCGATGAACTCGAGCGTGTCCATGCCCGTCGCCGAGAGCAATTCGTCGTCCCGGTTCGGTCTCACCTTGGGAAAGAACGCCGCGGTCACCGTGTCGAAGGTGGCGGCGATGATGGGCGCGTAGAAGTCGTCGGGGCGTGATTCGCCCGATTCCCAACGGCGCCAGTTGCGTAGGAGCGTACTGTCGGTCGGCAGGTTGTGCGAAGACTTTCCACGCATCACGCGAACAGCGTCGGCTTGCGACCACCCCCTCGCGTCACGCTCGGAACGCATTCGGACAGCCCAGACGGGTCGATCGTCGGTAGCGGCCACGTCTGTAGTATCGCACCAGTTAACGTTCGGTGGCCCCAAGAGGGCAGGCAGATGTCCGTGTGTTGACAGCTACTTTCGCCGCACCGCGTTGTGCATACTCGAACTGGCGCCAAAAGTTTGCCAATCCCTGTTGCAAGAGCAACTGCAAGTACATCTGCTCTTGCACGAAGCGCAAATACCCCGTAAAACGGGTGGATCCACATAAGAGAACAGCGATCCCAATCCAACGGAGGTTCGGGTGGAAGCGTTGATCTATGGATACTTGCGTGACGATCTGGCCGATGGCCACAGCAAGGAGCTCGAGGCCGCGATGAGCAGCCTCGCCCGCGAGGAAGGGCTGTGCTTCGCCGCAACGTTCCATGAATCGACCGGCGGTGACGGGACGGCTTTCGCCGAGCTCACGGCGGAACTCAAGCGCGCGGACGCACACCACGTGGTGGTCCCGTCACTCGATCACTTTGCCGGTCAGACGATTCCGCGCGACATCCTGATCGCGAAGCTCGCTCAGGAGGCGGCGGCGCGCGTGTGGACCGTGGAGAGCTGAGCGCCGCGACCGAATTGCCCGGTACCGCACCGTTACCCGATTTCGCAAACCGGTCGCCGTTCCCGTCGCGACCACACCCGCTGCCAGGGAAGCGAGCAGCCCCGCGAGTCGGTGCTGTTCGAACAGCGGGTACACCTGCCAGTGCAGCAGATAGGCGAACAGCGAGCTGTCGGCCAGCACTGCCGCGCAGGCGGCGACCACGGCGGGAACGCGGACCGCGGAGAACCACACAAGGACGAGCAAGCCCGCCATGACCAGCCGTTCCCGGTCGGGAACGCCGAAATACCCGGTCACCGTGACGAGTACGACGGCGCTGACCGTCATCCGCTGCCACGACGACGTCGCCTTCGCCGCCGCCCAGCCGAGTGTGAACAGCCACACCGCCAGCGGGGAGAACGGAATGTCCTTCGCCGAATACAGACCGAACGCCTGGTATCGGAAGACGAGGCTCAGTGCGACCAGCGCCATCGCGAACCAGAACGGCCCGGCGCGTTGCCACCGGTCCACCGAGGGGATCCGGATCAGCAGCGCGGCGGCCAGCATGAAGTACACGAGTACTTCGAGAAACCACAGGTGCCCGGCGGTGGCGCTGTCGTGCGGGCCGAGAATCTTGTTCAGCAACAGGACATTTTGCCAGCCGTAGTAGTCGCTGAACGTCATCGTCAGGGCGACCCACAGCGCTGTCGGCGCCGCGATGTATGCCACGGCGCGCAGCGTGTGGCGCAAACGCTCGGCAGGTGGCGCCGCGGTCACCGCGAAGCGCGCGAAATTGAAGCCCGCTACACCGAGCAGGACGTGCGCGGCGCCCCACCGTTCGAACACCCCGGCGTGCGAGCCCACGATGAGTACGATCCCGATCGCGCGCAGCATCGTACCGGTGTCGAGCGTCCGCCCGAAACGCCGGTGCTCCGCCGGGATCCGTTCGAGATCCGCCACCGGCATGGTCGGCCAGTCGGTGGGGAGGCGGCCGAGCACCCGCTCCAGCCGTGCCGCGGTGGTCACGTAGGTGAGCGAATTGCCGCCGAGATCGACGAACGTACTGTCGGGGCGGATCCGCGCGAGGTCGATGCCCAGAGCCGCGGCGTAGACGGCGCGGATGTCCCGCGGCTGCGGGGCACAACCGGCCAGACGGCGGATGGCCGGATAGTCGGGTTTGCCGTTGGGTAGCCGAGGCATCCGCTCGACCGGGTGGACGCGCACGGCGGCGGCGGGCAGACCGGACAGGCGCGCGGCGATCCCGGTGGGGTCCGAGCGCGGGCTCTCCACCGCGACGACCAGATGTGCGTCGTCGTCGGCGCAGCACGCGGTGAAACCGGCTTCCGCCAGGCCGCATTCGAGACGTTCCAAATCGATGCGCAGACCGAAGATCTTGGCGAACCGGCTGCGCCTGCCGACCACCTGATAGAGACCCTCCGGTGTGCGCCGGGCCAGATCGCCGGTGCGCAGGGCTTCGACCGTGGCGCCGAGGGCGAGATCCGCGGCGGAAGTCGCGTACCCCATCATCACGTTGGCCCCGCGATAGACCAGCTCGCACGGCCCGTCCTCGTCGTCGACCGGTTCGAGGGTGAATTCGCCACCGGGGATCGGGATTCCGATGCAGTCCGGATGCGCGCTCGCCAGATGGGCGGGCAGGTAGGCCATCCTGGCGGTCGCCTCGGTCTGGCCGTACATGACGATGAAGTCCCAGCCGGCTTCCCGGCCGAGTTCGGCGTACTCGCGCACGCGGTCCGGAGCGAGCTTTCCACCGGCCTGGGTGACGTAACGCAGGTGGGGCAACGTCATGCGGGCGAAACCGATGCGGTCGAGCAGATCGATGGTGTAGGGAACCGCGGCGAAAGACGTTGCGCGACATTCCCGGAACGACCGCCAGAATTCCGTATCCAATACCGACCGGTCGGTGAGCAGGAGACCGGCTCCGCGCAGCAGGTGGCTGTGCACCACCGACAGCCCGTAGCAGTAGAACATCGGCAAGGTGGTGGCCGCGCAGTCCTCCGGGCCGATGGCCAGGTACTCGGCGATGGCCGCGGCGTTGGCGCGCAGGTTCGTCGCCGAGAGCCGGACCAGCTTCGGCGACCCGGTGGATCCCGACGTGCTCAGCAGCAGGGCGAGATCGGGATGCAGGCGATGCGCCGAGCTCTCCCGGATCACGCGGGCACGGCCGGCGACGACGATGACATCCGGATCGTAGGCCTCCCGCAACTCCGCAGTGATCTCCTCGGCGAGCAACACGGCGCATCCGGCGCTGAGCGCGCCGAGATACGCGACGAGTGAAGCGAGGTCGTTGCGGGCGGCGAGCGCGACGAGGCGACGGGCCGGGCCCAGCTCGGCCGCGTAGTCCTCGACCAGCGCGGCAAGCCGAGCGTAAGTCAGCTGCCGGGCGGGTGCGGGCACGGCGACGCCGTCCGCCCCGGCACGGTCCGGGCAGTGGACGGCGATCCGGTCGTCGAAGCTGCGCAGACACTCGACGATCGGATGGACGGTCACCGGCGAAAGTGTAGGAGGCGGTCGTTTCCCGGCGCGAAGGTGGCCCCCTGGCGAACTTCCGGTGAACCCAGCGGCGCAGCGCCTCCGGCATCGAAGGCTGCGCCGTACAACAGATCAGAGACCGAAACTGCCCGGACCTCGTCTGCGCAGGTATTTCTCGAATTCGGCCGCGATGGCGTCGCCATCGATCTTGGCCATCGCCTCGTTCACGTCCACCGCGGCGTCGCCGCGCTCCTCCAGTGAGCGCACGTACTCGCTGATCTCCTCGTCGCCCACGGTCATCTCGTTGACCGCGGTCTCCCAGTCCTCGGCCTGCTTGGGCAACTCGCCCAGGGGCACCTCGATGTCGAGCACGTCCTCGACCCGGTGCAGCAGCGCGATGGTCGCCTTCGGGTTCGGCGGCTGGGAGACGTAGTGCGGAACGGCGGCCCAGAACGACACCGCCGGGACGCCCGCCTTCACGCACTGGTCCTGCAGCACGCCGGTGATCCCGGTGGGGCCCTCGTAGCGGGTCTGTTCCAGGTTGAACCGCTCGGCCGCCTCCTTGCTGTAGGCCGAGCCGGTCACCGGTACCGGTCTGGTGTGCGGAGTGTCGGCGAGCAACGCGCCCAGGATGACCACGGTCTGGACCCCGAGCTGCTCGATGAACTCGAGCAGGTCGCCGCAGAAGCTGCGCCAGCGCATATTCGGTTCGATACCGCGCAGCAGCACCACATCGCGGTCGCTGCCGGGCGGCGAGCAGACCGACAACATCGTCGACGGCCACTGGATTTCCCTGGTCACACCGTCCACCTGGCGCACGGTCGGCCGGTTGACCTGATAGTCGTAGTAGTCCTCGGAATCGAGTTCGGCCAACGGTTCGGCGTCCCAGATCAGTTCCAGATGCTCGACGGCGCCGCTGGCCGCGTCACCGGCGTCGTTCCACCCCTCGAAGGCGGCGACCAGTACCGGATCCCGCAACGTCGGCAGTTCCGGATCGGGAGTTTCACTGGCGTTCACCCGGTCAGCCTACGGCGTACGGCGATATGGCGTGTCGTATGGCGGCCGGACGGGATGGCGTGTTCCCGCCGATGCGGTGATCGCGCCGGGGTGTGGTCCAGGACACCGAGCCGCGACGTGGTGGGCCGGAACGTCGGCCCCGCACACTACGCTGGAACGCATGTCTGCGTCCGTCCCCGCCGAGTTCGACACCACGCTACTCGACACGCTCCGCCGCCGTGTCGTCATCGGCGACGGTGCGATGGGCACCATGCTGCAAGCAGCCGAGCTGACCCTCGACGATTTCCGCGGGCTGGAGGGCTGTAACGAGATCCTCAACGACACCCGCCCCGACGTCCTGCGCGACATCCACCGGGCCTATTTCGAGGCAGGCGCCGACGCGGTCGAGACCAACACCTTCGGCTGCAACCTGCCCAACCTCGCCGACTACGACATCGCCGACCGGATTCGCGATCTCTCCGAGCGCGGCACCCGGCTGGCCCGCGAGGTCGCCGACGAGATGGGCCCGTCCTCCGACGGTACGCCTCGGTACGTGCTCGGTTCGATGGGGCCGGGCACGAAGCTGCCCACGCTGGGGCACGCCGGGTTCGCCGCGCTGCGCGACGCCTACACCGAGGCCGCGCTCGGCATGCTCGACGGCGGCGCCGACGCCGTCCTCATCGAGACCTGCCAGGACCTGTTGCAGGTCAAAGCGGCGGTGACCGGCAGCAGGCGCGCGATGGCGAAGCTGGGCCGGCGGATCCCGATCATCACGCACGTCACGGTGGAGACCACCGGCACGATGCTGGTCGGCAGCGAGATCGGCGCGGCGCTCACCGCACTGGAGCCGCTCGGCATCGACATGATCGGCCTGAACTGCGCGACCGGACCGGACGAGATGAGCGAGCATCTGCGCCACCTGTCCCGGCACGCGCGGGTGCCGGTCTCGGTGATGCCGAACGCGGGGCTGCCGGTGCTCGGCGCCGACGGGGCGGTGTACCCGCTCAGCCCCGAAGAGCTGGCGGTCGCGCTGCGCGGGTTCGTCAGCGAGTTCGGCCTGGCCCTGGTCGGCGGCTGCTGCGGGACCACGCCCGAGCACATCCGCCAGGTCACCGCCGCGGTGCGCGAGGTGGAGCCCACCCTGCCGCCGATCACCGAGCGGCGCGCGCCGGTGCACGAGCCGAGCGTGTCCAGCATGTACACCGCGGTGCCGTTCGAACAGGACGCCTCGGTCCTGATGATCGGCGAGCGCACGAACGCCAACGGTTCCAAGGCCTTCCGCGAGGCCATGCTGGCCGAGGACTGGCAGAAGTGCCTGGACATCGCGAAGGACCAGACCCGCGACGGCGCGCACATGCTGGACCTGTGCGTCGACTACGTCGGCCGCGACGGCACCCGCGACATGACGGAGCTGGCCGGCCGGCTGGCCACCGCCTCGACGCTGCCGATCATGCTCGACTCCACCGAGGCCCCTGTGCTGCAGGCCGGGCTGGAACACCTCGGCGGGCGTTGCGCGGTGAACTCGGTGAACTACGAGGACGGCGACGGTCCCGATTCGCGTTTCCAGCAGACCATGCGGCTGGTCGCCGAGCACGGCGCCGCGGTGGTCGCGCTGACCATCGACGAGGAGGGCCAGGCCCGCACCGCGGCGAAGAAGGTGGAGATCGCCGAGCGGCTGATCGCCGACATCACCGGCAACTGGGGGCTGTCGGAAAGCGACATCATCATCGACACGCTCACCTTCACGCTGGGCACCGGCCAGGAGGAGTCGCGCCGCGACGGCGCGGAGACCATCGAGGCCATTCGCGAACTCAAGCGCCGCCACCCTCGGGTGCAGACCACCTTGGGTCTGTCCAACATTTCCTTCGGTCTCAACCCCGCGGCCCGGCAGGTGCTCAACTCGGTTTTCATGCACGAATGCGTGGAGGCCGGTCTGGATTCCGCGATCGTGCACGCCTCCAAGATCCTCCCGATGAGCCGGATTCCGGACGAGCAGCGCGAGACCGCGCTGGATCTGGTCTACGACCGCCGCGCCGAGGACTACGACCCGCTGCAGAAGCTGATGGCGCTGTTCGAAGGAGTGTCCACGTCGTCGTCGAAGGCGTCGCGGGCGGAGGAGTTGGCCGCGCTGCCGCTGTTCGAACGGCTGGAGCGTCGGATCGTCGACGGTGAACGCGCCGGGATGGAGGCCGACCTGGACGCGGCCATGACCGAGGTGCCGCCGTTGCAGATCATCAACGAGACCCTGCTGGCGGGGATGAAGACGGTCGGCGAGCTGTTCGGATCCGGCCAGATGCAGCTGCCGTTCGTGTTGCAGTCCGCCGAGGTGATGAAGGCGGCCGTCGCGTACCTCGAGCCGCACATGGAGGCCACCGACGACAGCGGCAAGGGCCGCATCGTGCTGGCCACGGTCAAGGGCGACGTGCACGACATCGGCAAGAACCTGGTGGACATCATCCTGTCGAACAACGGCTACGAGGTGGTCAACCTCGGCATCAAGCAGCCGATCTCCACCATCCTCGACGCGGCGGTGGACAAGAAAGCGGACGTCATCGGCATGTCCGGCCTGCTGGTGAAGTCGACGGTGGTGATGAAGGAGAACCTCGAGGAACTCAACGCCAAGGGCGTGGCCGAGCAGTTCCCCGTGCTGCTGGGCGGTGCGGCCCTCACCCGCTCGTACGTGGAGAACGACCTCACCACGGTCTACGAGGGTGACGTGCACTACGCGCGCGACGCGTTCGAGGGCCTGCGGCTGATGGACGACATCATGACCCGCAAGCGCGGCGGCGGGCTCGACCCGGACAGCCCGGAGGCCATCGCCGAGCGGGAGCGGGCCGCCGAGCGCAAAGCGCGCCACGAGCGCTCCAAGCGGATCGCCGCGGAGCGCCGGGCGGCCGAGGTACCCGTGGTGGTGCCCGAACGCTCCGACGTCGCGGCCGATTTGCCGGTGCCCGTCCCGCCGTTCTGGGGCACACGGCTGGTGAAAGGTCTCGCACTGCACGAGTACTCGGGACTACTGGACGAGCGGGCGCTGTTCCTCGGTCAGTGGGGCCTGCGCGGTCAGCGGGGCGGCGAGGGCCCGAGCTACGAGGAACTGGTGGAGACCGAGGGCAGGCCGCGCCTGCGCGCGTGGCTGGACCGGCTCAGCACCGAAGGCGTGCTGCAGCACGCCGCGGTCGTGTACGGCTACTTCCCGGCGGTGTCCGAAGGCGACGAGGTCGTAGTGCTCACCGAGCCGGATGCCGATGCGCCGGAACGGTATCGGTTCACCTTCCCGCGCCAGCAGCGCGACCGCTTCCTGTGCATCGCCGACTTCATCCGGTCGCGAGACTACGCCAAGGCGACGGGGCAGGTCGACGTCCTGCCGTTCCAGCTGGTCACGATGGGTCAGCCGATCGCAGACTTCGCCAACGAGCTGTTCGCCGGCGACAACTACCGCGACTACCTCGAGGTGCACGGCATCGGCGTCCAGCTCACCGAGGCGCTCGCGGAGTACTGGCATCGCCGCATCCGAGAGGAACTCGTCCTGGACGGCCACGCGGTCGCCGACTCCGACCCGGCCGACGTGCAGGAGTACTTCAAGCTCGGCTATCGCGGCGCGCGCTACTCCTTCGGCTACGGCGCCTGCCCCGACCTGGAGGACCGCGCCAAGCTGGTCGATCTGCTCGAGGCCGATCGCATCGGTGTCGTGCTGTCCGAAGAGTTGCAGCTGCATCCGGAACAGTCCACCGACGCGTTCGTCCTGCTGCATCCGGAGGCGAAGTACTTCAACGCGTAAGCGTTCGCGGATGCGGTGCGGCGCCGGCGGCCGGAGGGCCTCGGCGCCGCGCGGTCGGCGTCGGCTGTCCGGCCGTCGGCCCTGGTTGCTTCTGGAGCCGTTTCGGCACGTCTGCTCCGACACGGTCCGACGTCCCTGATTCCTGACGGCTCGACAGACTGCTTGGTCTGTCGAGGAGTTCGGAGTGGTTCGCAACGCGCTTTGTGTGGTGTCGCGGCCGAGTGGCGCGCGGCGAGCCATAGTGAAATGCTCTCGCCCGAAGGGCCTTTGCTACCTGCCCGGATGCCCTGTCCCGCGGGAATCGGAGCGCTCGTCGGCGCGTCACCGTGCCCGGGCGCGCGGTGTTTACCTGGGCGATCGCCCATCCCCGCGCCGGGAGGTGGATGTCTGTCGGGTGGATGTGCCATTGTCGAAGGCGTTGTAACTGCATCCGGGGCAGTCGGCGGATGCGTTCGCGTCCTGCTCAGCGGTGCAAAGCAACTCGGCGCGCACGCTTTCGGAGTCTTTCCGGGCTTGCGCGTGGATTGCGAAACGGCTAGGCGCGCACGTAGGAGAGGCACACCACCATGACGGCGGATCGATTGATCGCGGGACGGTACCGGCTCACGGATCCGATCGGCACCGGCGCCATGGGTGTGGTCTGGCGGGCCACCGATGTCCGGTTGCAGCGCACCGTGGCGGTCAAACAGGTGCTGCTCGGTCCCGGGCTGTCCGGCTCGGCGGCGCTGGAGGCGAAACGACGGGCCATGCGCGAGGGCCGGATCGCGGCGCGGCTGCACCATCCGAACGCCATCACCGTGTTCGACGTGGCCGAGGAGGACGGCCAGCCCTGGTTGGTCATGGAGTACATGGATGCGCCGAGCCTGGCGACGAAACTGTCGGGCACCCGCACGCTGCCCCCGATCGAGGTCGCCCAGATCGGTGCGCAGGCGGCTGCCGCCCTGGCCGCCGCACACGACGCGGGGATCATGCACCGGGACGTGAAACCGGCGAACCTGCTGGTCGCCGACGACGGCACGGTCAAGATCACCGATTTCGGCATTTCCCGCGCGGTCGGCGACGTGACGGTCACGGCCACCGGCTTCCTCGCCGGGACGCCGGCCTATCTGTCGCCCGAGGTGGCGCGCGGCGAGGACCCGGAACCGGCTTCCGACGTCTTCGCCCTCGGTTCGACGCTGTACGCGGCGGTGCAGGGCGCCCCGCCGTTCGGCGAAGGTGACAACCCGCTCGCCCTGCTGCACGCGGTCGCGCGGGCCGAGATCCCGCCACCCGAGTCCGCGGGGTCGCTTGGTCCGGTGCTGATGTACCTGCTCGCACCGGCCGTCGCGGACCGCCCGACCATGCGGGAGGCCAAAGCGGCCCTCGAAGCCGTTGCGGCGGGCCGGAATCCAGAGCTGCCCGCGTCGGCGACCACAGTGATTCCCGCGCCCGTCCCGGCTGCCGCGGCGACGACCGTCCTCCCGAACCGAGCCACTGCCGTATCGCCGGAGCAGACGGGCGACGACGGCGTCACCGCGGTCGTGCCCTTCGCTGCGCCGGGTCCGTCCGCGCCGCAATCGGTTACGCCACCGCCGGTACCGGGGCGGGCTCGGGCGGCGGCGACTTTGCCGGGCGTTCTGAGCGCCCGGCGGCGCGGCCGACTGGCGGCCGTGGAAGTCGCCGCGGTGGTCGTAGTGCTGATCCTCGTCGGCATCGTCGCGACGCTGGCGACAGTAGACGGCGAGGGTGACGCCGCCCCGACGTCGTCGGCCGTGCCTCCGGCCGCAGTGGCGCCGGAGAATGCGCCGTCACCGGCCGACGCGTCCGGATCGGAGCCGCGCCGAGCCCCGGCCCAGGCGCCCGCGCAAGCCCCGGCGCAGGCACCCGCCTCGGCGGGGCCCGTACCGACTTCCGGACCGGTGCCGGGGCCCGCTACCACCTCCGCGGCTGCCGTGCCGCCCCCGCCCGCCCCGGGAGCCACCCCACCGGCGCAGACGACGGTCCCCGCACCGAGCACCACCGCGCCGCCGCCGAGCAGCACGCCCCAGCCCACCACGTCGACGCCTGCCCCGACCACCACGGCCCCGAGCGCCACCGCGACGACCACCCCGCCCGGCCCGCCGACGCCGGAGGGCATCGCCTCGTTCATCCAGGGCTACTACGGCATGCTGCCCGCCAACGTGTCCGGCGCCTGGGCGCAGCTGGCGCCCGGATACCAGGCACAGACCGGTTACAACTCCTACGTGAACTTCTGGGGCACGATTCGCTCGGTGAGCGTGGGTTCGGTCACGCAGAAAGGTGCGAACCGGGCAGTGGTCGCCCTGACCTATACCCTGAAGAACGGCACGACGACCTCCGAGAACCGCTGGATCGAGGTCGTCGGCGACAGTGCCAAGCTGCAGATCGCCGGATCGGGCACCTAGTCGTGTCCGCGCGGCTCGGCGCCGACTGCGTGCCGACTTCGGCGTGACTGCGCAGCTCGTCCGGCTCCCTCGGCCTTGCTCAGGCTCGGCGTGGGGCTGTGCAGGCACGTCGAGTGGTGTCGTTCGGGTGGCTGTCTCGGCCTCGCGCGGCGCGGCACGATGGACGGGACGCGGGGCGGTGCCCGGTCCATCCGGCTGCACGGGCGGGCCCGGCGGTACGGTTCGGGGGCCGACTTTGCCGGGTGGCCTGCGGATGGCCCCGAGCTGTGCTCATGACATGGACGAGATATAGGAGATGTACCGAACGTGACAGCGCGACTGGCCGGGGTGCTCTGGGACATGGACGGCACGCTGCTCGACTCGGAGAAACTCTGGGACGTCGCGGTGCGCGAGCTCGCACGTGAGCACGGACACGAGATGACCGACGAGATCCGGCACGCGCTGATCGGCGCCTCGGGCCCGAACGCCCTGCGGATCATGTTCACCGGCCTGGGTATCGAGCCGAACCCCGACTCGCTGCGGGCGGCGGGGGAGTTCCTGGAACGGCGGGTGACCGAGTTGATGACCGGCCCCATTCCTTGGCGGCCGGGCGCGAAGGACGCGCTGGCCCTGGTTCGCGCCGCGGGCCTGTCCAGCGCGCTCGTCACCAATACCAAGCGGTCGCTCACGGAGTTCGGGCTCGACACCTTGGGGCGCGACTTCTTCGATGTCTCGGTTTGCGGCGACGAGGTGGCGCAGGGCAAGCCGGAGCCGGATGTCTACTTGCGCGCCGCCGAGCTGCTCGGTCTCGATCCGGAACACTGTGTGGCGGTGGAGGACTCGCCCACCGGCGCCCGTGCGGCCCAGGCCGCGGGCTGCGCACTGGTGGTGGTCCCGTGTGAGATCCCGGTGCCGCACGTGCCGGGGCGGACGTTCCGTGATTCGCTGATCGGTCTCACCATCGAAGACCTCGAACACGCTCTGCGCGTGCGCGGTTGAGCCGCTCCGGCGGCTGCGCCACGGCGACATGCCCGGGTCCCGTGCGCCGAGAGTTACTGTGCCGCAACGGGAGTGCGCGCAGATAGTAGGTGTGACCGTGATCACCGGCAATCTCGCCGAATCCCGGGCGTGTCGGCGAGCGCTCCACCAAAATGACGCCATGGCAGCGTTGGGCGTACTCGACGAGATCGTAGATTCCGCACGGTATCCCTTGGCGGATCCGGAAGGGCCCGCGCTGCGAGAGGCGGTGCGGCGCGCCCGTGCGGAACTGGCCGACACCGGTTGCACCGTCCTGCGCGGTTTCATCCGCCCTGAGCTGACCGAGACCCTGCGAGCGCAGGGGGAGTCGATGGCCCCGCACGCGCACTACGAGGTCGAGCAGGTCAACGCCTACAACATTCCGCTGGACGCCGAACTGCCGGAGGGTCATCCCGGCCGGATCGTGCTGGAGCGGGGCAACGCCTTCGTGCCCCGCGACCGCATCCCCGTCGATGCGCTGATCCACCGCCTCTACACCGACGAACTGTTCCAGCGCTTCGTCGCCGACTGCTTCGGCCTGTCCGAACTGCACGAGTTCGCCGATCCGCTTGCCGGACTGTGCCTCAACGTCGTCGCGCCGGGTATGTCGCATCCCTGGCATTTCGACACCAACGAGTTCACCGTCTCCATGCTGACCCAGCCCGCCGAGGACGGTGGCGTCTTCGAGTACTGCCCCAACATCCGCACACCCGAGGCGGAACACCTCGACGACGTCCGCTCCGTGCTGACCGGCACCGGCGAGCGTTTCGTTCAGCGGCTCGAATTGCGTCCGGGCGACCTGCAGCTGTTCCAAGGTCGCTTCTCGTTGCACCGCGTCTCACCCGTCGGCGGTGCGCGTCAGCGCCATTCGGCCATCTTCGCCTACACCGATCGTCCCGGGATGGTCGGCACGGTGGAACGCACCCGGCAGTTGTTCGGCCGCGTGCTCCCCGACCATCTAGCCGCCGCGGCCGACGCTGTCCGGGGCGATCGACTGCTCGACTGAGCCGAACGGCTCGACTGACCGAGCTCGACCCGAGAGGACCGACAGTGCCAGTGCCGTTACACACGACCGGGAAAGCGTCTTTCGACGATATCTACGACCGCCCCGATCCGCGCGCGTACTACGCGCGCATGTCCGATCTGGACTACCGCATTCCGGAACTGGCGAAACCGTTCTTCCAGCAGCAGATTCGAGAATTCCGCGCATCCGCCCGGGTCGCCGTGCCGACCGTGCTCGACATCGGCTGCTCCTACGGCGTGAACGCCGCGCTGCTGCGTCTGGACACCACGATCGGCGACCTGGCCGAGCACTATGCCGTCACCGACATCGATCGAGCCGGTCTGATCCGGCGCGACCGAGCCCGCGTCGCGGCGCGGGCCGGAGCCGCCGACGTCCGCTTCCTCGGCATGGATGCCGCTCGCCCGGCCCTCGACTACGCGCACGAGGCCGGGCTCCTGCACGACGTGGTACACGCCGACCTGGAGTCCGGCGAACCGAACGACGACCAGCGCGCCCTGCTCGCGACCGCCGATCTGGTCGTCTCCACCGGCTGCATCGGCTACGTCACCGAGAAGACCTTGACGCGCGTGGCCACCGCGCACCCGCGCAGGCGGCCGTGGATGGCACACTTCGTATTGCGCATGTTCGACTTCGCACCGATCGAGGCGGAACTCGCCGCGCTCGGCTACCGGACCGAGCAGGCGCCGGGGTTGTACGAGCAGCGCAGGTTCGCCTCCACGGCCGAGCAGGCGCAGGTGCTGAACACCCTGTCCGCCAATGGGATCGACACCACCGGCCGGGAAGACCAGGGGTGGCTGTATGCCAACCTGTACTTGTCCAGGCCGCTGCCGAAACATCACGCCGACACCGAGGATCCGCATTGACCGAACGCACCTTCGCCGCCGACGACCACCTACCCCGGGTGCCCCTGCCGACGCTGGAGGACAGCTGTGGCCGATTCCTGCAGTGGTGCGAGCCGCTGCTGACGGCCGATGAGCTCGCCGCCACCCGGGCGGCGGTCGACGACCTGCTGCGACCCGACGGGCCGGGCCGAACGCTGCACGCGGCGCTCGCGGAGTACGACGCGACGCCCGGTGTGGGCAGCTGGCTGGACCTGTTCTGGCCGTCGCGGTACCTGGGCAGGCGGGATCGGATCGCCCTGAACGCGAATTTCTTCTTCCTGTTCCGGGACGACACGCCCCTGGCGGTCTCCACCGCCGCCACTCAGGTGGACCGAGCCGCGGGCATCATCTCCGCCGCCGTCGACTACAAGCTGGCCCTCGACCAGGAGGCCGTGCCCGCGGTGACCCAGCGCGGGCAGAAGCTGTCCATGTGGCAGAACAAGTACCTGTTCTCCGAGACCAGGATCCCCGGTGTGGAGCAGGACACCGTGCGGGTCCCCTACAGCGCGGAATGGCCGGGTCCCTCGCAGGCCAGGCACATCGTGGTGTTCTTCCGCGGCAGCACGTTCCGGATGGACGTGATCGGTCCGGACGGGGCGCCGTACTCGCCGGAGGATCTCGCCGACGGGCTGCGCGCCGTGCTGAAGGCGGGCGCCCGCCCCACCCGCACCGACTCCGCCGTCGGGCACCTCACCACCAAGGCCCGCGCGGAGTGGGCGCAGAGCAGGCAGCGGCTGCTCGCCGAGCCGGTGAACGCCGCGGCGCTGGACGCGATCGAGACCGCGCTGTTCGCCATCTGCCTCGAGGACTTCGCTCCCCGCGACGAACTGCACGCCTGCGATCAGCTGCTGCACGGTGACAGCGCGAACCGGTGGTTCGACAAGTCGGTGTCGTTCATCGTCTTCGCCGACGGACAGGCGGGCATCAACGTCGAACACTGCGGACTCGACGGCACCACCATCCTGTCGTTCGTGGACGCCCTGCTGGAGACCCCGGTGCCGGAACACGCCACGCGTTCCGGCGCGCAGGCCCAGGGGCTGCCCGCGGTCGAGCCGATCGAGTTCGTGCTGGACGCGGCGCAGCGCAGCGATATCGCCGCGGCGGGCGCCGCCTTCGCCGACTACGCCGCGGCGAACGCCACCCAGACGGTGTCGTTCCCGGACTTCGGCACCACCAAGGCCAAGCAGCTGGGCATCTCGCCGGACGCGTTCGCGCAGCTGAGCTACCAGCTGGCCCACCGGCGCAGCAAGGGGCTCACCGGCGCCACCTACGAGTCCATCGCGACCAGGCAGTACCGCAACGGTCGCACCGAGGCCATGCGGGTGGTCACCCCGGAGATGATCGCCTTCGTGGACGCGATGCAGGACCCGGACGCGGACGCGGAGGCTCAGCTCGCCGCGGCGCGGACGGCGGCGGCCGCGCACGTGGAACGGGCCAAGCAGTGCCAGGCCGGTGACGCGCCCGAGCAGCACCTGTGGGAGCTGGAGTGGATCCAGCGCCGTCGCGGTGCGGAACTGGGCGTCACCGACCCGATCCCGCTCTACGACAGCCCCGGCTGGACGATCATGCGCGACGACTACCTGAGCACCAGCTCGGCGCCGTCGGTGAACATCCGCTACTTCGGTTTCGGTTCCACCAGCTCCCGGTGCATCGGCATCGCCTACGTCCTGCTTCCGGACCGCTGGAACCTCTACCTCGCCACGCCGAAGCCGGTGGCCGACCAGATGCACGCTTTCGCCGACCACCTCCGCACGGCGGTCGCCGACCTGCAGGCATTGCTCGCCGGGAACTAGGCCGTCGCCGCCCGGTTCTTCCGCCCGGCCGGGGGTGGGGGAGCCGGGCGGTCGCCGTTTCCGGCCATCGTGGGCCGGAGCAACAGACCCGCATCCGGGTCTGAAACAATGGCTCATCGTGAAGAACTTCGAATCCCTGTTCGCCGAGCTTCAGGATCGTGCGGTCAACCGCCCCGAGGGGTCCGGAACCGTTGCCGCGCTGGACGCGGGCGTGCACACCCAGGGTAAGAAGGTGCTCGAGGAGGCGGGCGAGGTGTGGCTGGCCGCCGAACACGAGAGCGACGAGTCGCTCGCCGAGGAGATCTCCCAGCTGCTGTATTGGGTACAGGTGCTGATGGTGGGTCGCGGGCTGAAGCTCGAAGACGTGTACCGACATCTGTGACGGCCGTCCGACACCCCGTTTCTCCTCCCGAAAGGACTCCCTCCCATGCTGCGCGTCGCAGTCCCCAACAAAGGCGCCCTGTCCGAATCCGCGGTTTCGATCCTCGCCGAAGCGGGCTACCGCAAGCGCACCGATTCGCGTGACCTGACCGTGCTCGACCCGGCCAACCAGGTCGAGTTCTTCTTCCTGCGGCCCAAGGACATCGCGATCTACGTCGGTTCCGGTGAACTCGACCTGGGCATCACCGGACGTGATCTCGCGCTGGATTCCGGCGCGCCGGTCCAGGAACGCCTCGCCCTCGGTTTCGGGCGCTCCACCTTCCGCTACGCCGCCCCGGCCGGGCGGGAGTGGAAGGTCGAAGACCTCTACGACAAGCGCATCGCCACCTCCTACCCGAACCTGGTGCTGAGCGATCTGCGCCGCCGAGGCATCGAGGCCGAGGTGATCCGCCTGGACGGCGCGGTGGAGATCTCCATCCAGCTCGGCGTCGCCGACGCCATCGCCGACGTCGTCGGCTCGGGGCGCACGCTGCGTCAGCACAATCTGGTGGCGTTCGGTGAATCGCTGTGCGACTCCGAGGGCGTGCTCGTCGAACGCAAGGACGCCGACCAGGACGACCGGGCCCGCAACCAGCTCGTCGCCCGAGTCCAGGGCGTGGTTTTCGCCCAGCAGTACGTCATGCTGGACTACGACTGCCCGAAGGACCTGCTCGACGAGGCCTTCGTCATCACCCCGGGACTGGAATCGCCCACGGTGGCGCCGCTGGCCGACACCGGCTGGATGGCGGTGCGCGCATTGGTTCCGCGCAAGCAGAGCAACGAGCTGATGGACAAGCTGGCCGATCTGGGCGCGAAAGCGATCCTGGCCACCGACATTCGCTCCTGTCGCGCATTCTGAACGCCGGATCAGTCCGATCCGCCTGATCCGTTCAGGCTGAGCGCAATCGGTGTGCACTGTGACCGGGTGTTGCTACCGTGCGGCCTCTCGATGAGGAAACGCAAGGAGCACCCGTGTCACAGTCACCACCCGAGGATCAGTCGGGCAGCACATTCACCTGGAACGAGGACTGGCTGGCGGCGATCGCCGGGCTGATCCTGATCGCGCTGGTCCTGCTCGGCGTGCTTCCGGACTGGCTGGTGCCGTGATGGCCGGGACCGGCGCCGGAGCGGCGGACGAACCGAAAGCGCTGACGGACAACGAATCCGGCGCGAAGGCAGCGCCCGGCGAACTTCCGTCCTCGGAGACCGAAGCGGTGCGGGCGGCGTCCCGGCCGACCGCGGGGGCCATCGTGGCCGGTGTCGCGGTCGTCCTCGTGCTCGGCGCCCTCACCCGCTACTTCGAGACGCACGTCCCGCGGTGGGCGGCGGACACTCCGTTCAAACGGGTCGCCAAGTCGGTCGAGTACCCGGTGTACGCCATCGCTCTCGGCTTGATCGGCAACGTCGTGCTCACCAGACTGGCCGTGCGCGAACGGCTTTCGGCCGGTTTCCGCACCGAGTTCTTCATCAAGACCGGCGTGGTGCTGCTCGGCGCGTCGATCAATCTGAAGATCCTGGTCACCGCGGCGGGTCCGTCGATCCTGCAAGCGCTACTGCTGATCACGGCCGTGTTCGGCTTCACATGGTGGCTGGGCGGACGGCTCGGGCTGGACGACAAGCTGCGCGCGCTGCTGTCGTCCGCGGTGTCGATCTGCGGTGTCAGCGCGGCCATCGCCGCGGCGGGGGCGGTCCAGGCGCGGCGCGAGCAGATCGCCTACGCGGCCTCGCTGGTGATCGTTTTCGCGCTGCCCTCGATCTTCCTGCTGCCCTGGCTGGCGGAGGTGCTCGGATTGCCGGACGCGGTCGCGGGCGCATGGATCGGCGGCAATATCGACACCACAGCGGCGGTCGCGGCCGCGGGCGCGATCGCGGGGGAGCAGGCGCTGCAGATCGCTACCATCGTCAAGACCACGCAGAACGCCCTGATCGGCGTCGTCGCGATCGCGCTGACCGCGTACTTCACGCTGCGCGTCGAGCGGACGCCGGGGGCGGCGCGGCCGTCGGCGCGCCAGTTCTGGGAGCGGTTTCCGAAGTTCGTACTCGGCTTCGTCGCCGCGTCGGTCATCGGCACGCTGTACCTGCAGGCGGTGGACAAGAAGTCGGGCGCGGCACACATCGCGATCGTCAACGATCTGCGCACCTGGTTCCTGATCTTCGCCTTCGTCTCCATCGGCCTGGAGTTCTCGCTGCGCGGACTACGCGACGCGGGGTGGCGACCGGTGGTGGTGTTCGGATCCGCGGCGGTCGTGAATCTCGTTGTGGGCCTGGGACTTTCGGTGTTGCTGTTCCACGACTTCACCATCTGAGTGGCCGGCTCGTGCTGACCCGGCGCGCGGCGGGGCGCAGCGGGTGATGCGGCCCGCCCGGTCCGCATCGGGATCGCGGGTGCCGGACGGACCGGGAGCTACACCATCGACGCATTGATGAAATCCGACGCCGAGGTGGGCGTCGACCGTCCGGCCCAGCCGGTCCGCCGCCCGGTTGCTCGTCTATTCGGACACCGCTTCGGCCAAGGTCTCGTCCGGGGACTCGGTCACGCCGCCGGTGGGCCAGCCGGGATAGGGCGGCGGTGTGCCGCCGAACGCCGGGCACAGCGGCTTGTAGTCGCAGTACGAGCACAGCCGGCTCGTGTTCGGCTGGAACTCTCCGGTGCGGCCGGCCTCCAGGATGGCCGTCCACAGGGCCGAGAGCGTGCGCTCGAAACGCAGTAGCTCCTGCTCGTCGGGGGCATAGGTGAGGATCTGCTCGTCGGCCAAGTAGAGCAGCCGTAGCTGGGCGGGTACGAGGCCGCGGGTGCGCAGCACCACCAGGGCGTAGAACTTCAGCTGGAACAGCGCCTTGTTCTCCTGCGTCGGCCCCGGCGCGCGGCCGGTCTTGTAGTCGACGACCCGTAAGGCCCCGGTCGGCGCGACGTCGATCCGGTCGACGAAGCCGCGCAGCAGCGCGCCGTCGGCGAGTTCGACCTCCACCCGCGCCTCGCGCGACTCCGGATCGAACCGGGTGGGATCCTCCAGCCGGTAGTAGCGGCGCACCAGCGCGCGCACCTCGCCGAGAAACCCGTCGAGCAGCTCCTCGGTGATCAGCTCCGCGACCTCCGGCCGCTCGGCCTGCACCCGCGCCCACGCCGACGGCACCAGCGCCTCGGCGTGCTCGGGCACCCGCTCCGCCGCGGGCAGCCCGTAGAGGTCCTCCAGCACCGCGTGCACCACCGTGCCGCGCACCGCGTGCACCGAGGGCCGCTCGGGTATCCGATCGATCGCCCGGAACCGGTATTTCAGTGGACATTGCTTGAAATCCGTTGCCCGGGAAGGCGACAGCGCGGGCCGGGCGCGGCTCGCCGTCGCGTCGGGCTCGGACGTCCGCGCGTCGTCGGCAGGGGGCGTGGACACGGGCGAGCACATACCTGGCAGGCTATCCCGCGGCACCGACACGCCGGTGCCCGACAGCACGGATTCCAACCAGCGGAACGGAGATTCATGACGGCCAGACGGACCGGGCCATTCACCATCGGTGACCGGGTGCAGCTGACCGATGCCAAGGGGCGTCTGTACACGGTGGTCCTGGAGCCGGGTAAGGAGTTCCACACCCATCGCGGCGGGATCAAGCACGACAACCTGATCGGCGCGAACGAGGGCAGTGTGGTGCACTCCACCAACGGCACGCCGTATCTCGCGTTGCGTCCGCTGCTGGTCGACTACGTGCTGTCCATGCCGCGCGGCGCGGCGGTGATCTACCCGAAGGACGCCGCGCAGATCGTGCACGAGGGCGACATGTTCCCCGGCGCGCGCGTGCTCGAGGCGGGCGCGGGGTCCGGCGCTCTCACCTGCTCGCTGCTGCGGGCGGTGGGGCCGCAGGGGCAGGTGGTGTCCTACGAGATCCGCGCCGATCACGCCGAGCACGCGGTCCGCAACGTGGAGACGTTCTTCGGTGAACGACCGGCCAACTGGTCGCTGACCGTCGGCGACGTGGCCGACTACACCGGAGAGCCGGTCGACCGCGCGGTGCTGGACATGCTCGCGCCGTGGGACGCGCTACCCGCGGTGTCCGAAGCGCTCGTGCCGGGCGGCGTGCTGATCATTTATGTGGCCACCGTCACACAGCTGTCGAAGGTGGTCGAGGCGCTGCGCGAGCAGGAGTGCTGGACCGAGCCGCGCTCCTGGGAGTCGCTGGTGCGCCCGTGGCACGTAGTCGGCCTGGCCGTGCGGCCCGAGCATCGGATGCAGGGCCACACCGCCTTCCTGGTCAGCGCCCGCAGGCTCGCCGAGGGCACCGTCACGCCCAAGCCGCAGCGCAGGCCATCGAAAGGCTGAGCTCGGCCCGGGCGTGCAGCGCGGGACGCGCCGGATCAGGCCGGGACGCAGGGCGCCTGCGCGAAGCCGAGCAGCAGGCAGCCGCTCGCGTCCGACAGCTTCCAGGTGCCGTCCACGTTTTCCCAGCTCAGCGGCACCGCCGGGCTGGCGCCGTGCGGGGAGGCGATGGTCACCTGCGCGTTCGCGGTGGTGCCCTGGGTGGTGATGTCGGCGACCGTGAAGGTGAGCGCGTAGCCCTGCAGGCCCTTGTTCATCTGGTCGATGTTGGCGGTGCGCTGCTCACCGTTGACGATCAGCTTGGACTTCTCCGGGGTGGGTACATTCGGATCGGCGAGCTTCACCAGCACCGCCTGCAACGTCTCTGCGGTCGGTGCCCCGGTCGCATGGTCGCCGTGGCTGTGGGTACCCGATGCCGCGGCGCTGGCGGTGGCCGAGGTCGCCGCGTTGGTGGTCGCGCTGGTGGTGGAGTCGTCGTCGGAGCCGCATGCCGCCAATGCGCCGGACAGGGCCAGCGCCGCCGCGGCGGTGGCAAGGGAGACGCGCAGGGTTCTGGCGGGAAGGAGCATGGTTCGGCAACCTTTCGGCTCGGGCGGCGAGCGGGCTCGCCAGGGTCGGGTTAGGGCAGGCTAACATGGATGTCCGGCCGCCGATCGCGGCCCAGATGTGATCACCAAGAAACCATGTCGGAAAGCGAGAACGGGTCGCGCCCGGTAGCGTTGATAGACCGGGACTGGGAGGAGCAGCACATGAGCCCCATCGAGAATTCGGATTCGGCGGCCTGGAGAGAGCTCGAGGCGGTACGCGCCGAGGCGGCTGCACTCCGAAGGCAACTCGCCGACTCGCCAGATCGCACACGGGAATTGGAAGCCCGCATCGATTCGCTGACCATTCGCAACACGAAGCTGATGGACACCCTCAAGGAAGCGCGCCAGCAGCTGGTCGCGCTGCGCGAGGAGGTCGATCGGCTGGGTCAGCCGCCGAGCGGATACGGCATCCTGATCGGTGTGTACGACGATCAGACGGTCGACGTGTTCACTTCGGGTCGCAAGATGCGGTTGACGTGTTCACCGAACATCGAGACCTCGACGCTCGAGTACGGTCAGACCGTCCGCCTCAACGAGGCGCTCACGGTCGTCGAGGCCGGGCTCTACGACGCGGTCGGCGAGATCGGCACCCTCCGGGAGATCCTCGACGACGGACGTCGCGCCCTGGTCGTCGGCCATGCCGACGAGGAGCGTGTGGTCTGGCTGGCCGGTCCGCTGGCCAAGGTCGCCGAAATGGACGACCTGGACGATCCCGACTCCCCCATCCGCAAGCTGCGGCCGGGCGACTCGCTCCTGGTGGACACGAAGGCCGGTTTCGCCTTCGAGCGCATCCCCAAGGCCGAGGTCGAGGACCTCGTGCTGGAAGAGGTGCCCGACGTGGACTACGGCGACATCGGCGGTCTCGGCAGGCAGATCGAGCAGATCCGCGACGCGGTGGAGCTGCCGTTCCTGCACAAGGATCTCTTCCGCGAGTACGCGCTGCGTCCGCCGAAGGGTGTGCTGCTCTACGGTCCGCCCGGCTGCGGTAAGACGCTCATCGCCAAAGCGGTGGCCAACTCCCTGGCCAAGAAGATCGCCGAGGCGCGCGGTGAGGATGCCAAGGAAGCCAAGTCGTACTTCCTGAACATCAAGGGCCCCGAGCTGCTGAACAAGTTCGTGGGCGAGACCGAGCGCCACATCCGGATCATCTTCCAGCGGGCCCGCGAGAAGGCGTCCGAGGGCACGCCGGTGATCGTGTTCTTCGACGAGATGGACTCGATCTTCCGCACCCGAGGCTCGGGTGTCTCCTCGGACGTGGAGACCACGGTGGTGCCGCAGCTGCTGTCGGAGATCGATGGTGTCGAGGGCTTGGAGAACGTCATCGTGATCGGCGCCTCCAACCGTGAGGACATGATCGATCCCGCGATCCTGCGGCCGGGCCGGCTGGACGTGAAGATCAAGATCGAGCGTCCGGACGCTGAGTCGGCGCAGGACATCTTCTCGAAGTACCTCACCGAGCACCTGCCGCTGCACGACGACGATCTGGCGGAGTTCGGCGGCGACAAGAACCTGTGCATCAACGCCATGATCGAGCGGGTCGTCGACCGGATGTACGCCGAGAGCGAGGACAACCGCTTCCTGGAGGTCACCTACGCCAACGGTGACAAAGAGGTCCTGTACTTCAAGGACTTCAACTCCGGCGCCATGATCCAGAACATCGTGGACCGCTCCAAGAAGTACGCGATCAAGGCAGTGCTCGACACCGGCAACC
This sequence comes from Nocardia abscessus, assembly GCF_015477775.1. Taxonomy (GTDB): domain Bacteria; phylum Actinomycetota; class Actinomycetes; order Mycobacteriales; family Mycobacteriaceae; genus Nocardia; species Nocardia abscessus_A. Next base: position 61,422 of record NZ_JADLQO010000003.1, read on the forward strand.
CGGGCCTGCGCATCCAGCATCTCTACGATTCGATCGTGGACGAGTTCTCCGAGAACGAGGACCTGCCCAACACCACGAATCCGGACGACTGGGCACGCATCTCGGGTAAGAAGGGCGAGCGGATCGTCTACATCCGCACGCTGGTCACCGGCAAGAACGCCAGCGCCAGCCGTGCCATCGACACCGAGTCGAACACCGGTCAGTACCTGTAAGGTCCCGCCGGAACACGAGGGCCGCGTCTCCACCGAGACGCGGCCCTTCGTCGTTCGGAGGCAGACGCGGCGGCGCCGCTCGCGCACTACTATGCCGACCACTCTGTCCGCTCGTGCTAAAATTTGGCCATGCGGCCAGAAAATGAGACAGCCGGTCAGCGAAGGTCGTTCATCGAGGAGGCGCGGCGGCGGCAGATCATCGCCGCGGCGGTGGAGGTGATCTCCGAAGGCGGGTATGCCAGTGCCTCGCTGGCGCGGATCGCCGAGCACGCCGGGATCTCGAAGGGGGTCATCTCCTACCACTTCGACGGCAAGGACGACCTGATGACGCAGCTGGTGGTCCAGCTGTACGTCTCCGCCGCGGAGTACATCGCGCCGCGGGTCGCGGCCGCGGTCGGCGCGCGCGAGCGCCTGCTGGCCTACCTCGAATCGAATCTGGGCTTCATCGAAGCGAACACCACCTACGTGGCCGCGCTGGTCGAGGTGGTGACGAATTTGCGTGACGCGCAGGGCAACCCGAAGTTCGCCTCGGCCGACGGAGAGCGCGACATCATCGCGCCGCTGGTCGACATCATGACCGACGGGCAGCGCACGGGGGAGTTCGCCGATTTCGACGCGCTGCTGATGGCCAAGTCGATCCGTGATGCCATCGACGGCGCCGCCGGGCGCGCGGTACGGGAACCGGGCTTCGCGATGGACGCCTATTCGGCGCATCTGTGCGCGTTGTTCGACACGGCGACCCGTGAAGCGGGCAAGGATGACTGAAGTGCTGGATGGCCGAGGGCAGCGGACGAATTCGGTACAACCGCTGCCGCCGTTCGCCCTCGGCGGTGTCGGCGCGGTGGCGGCGCTCGCCGCGCTGGCGCTGCTGGCCTCGATCGGGCGGTACGGATTCTTCGGCGACGAGCTGTATTTCATCGCCGCCGGGCGCAGGCCGGCGGTCGGCTACGCCGATCAGGGGCCGTTGCTGCCGCTGATCGCACGGACGATGGATCTGCTCGCCCCGGATTCGCTGGTGGCGCTGCGCCTTCCGGCGGTGCTGGTCACCGTGGCCGCCGTGGTGGTGGCCGCGCAGATCGCCAGGGAGTTCGGCGGCGGCCGCACGGCGCAGGCGCTGACCGCGGCCGCCTACGCCACCTCGCCGTTCCTGCTGGTGCAGGGCGGTCAGCTGGCCACCAACACGATCGACACGACGCTGTGGGTGGTGGTGAGCTGGCTGCTGGTCCGCTGGGTGCGCACCCGCCGCGACGGCCTGCTGTTGGCCTCCGGGCTGGTCACCGCGCTGGATATGCAGGTCAAGTGGTTGATTCCGTTCTTCTGGATCGCGATCGCGCTCGGGGTGGCGGTCTACGGGCCGCGTGAGTTGCTGCGCCGCCCGGCCCTGTGGTGGGGTGGCGCGATCGCCGCGCTCACCACCGCGCCGAGCCTGGTGTGGCAGGCGGCGCACGGTTGGCCGCAGCTGCGTCTGGGCGGTGTGGTCGCCGCCGAGCAGGCCACGATCGGCGGTCGCGCTGTGTGGTTGCCGCTGGCACTGGCCTCCGCCGGTTTGATCGGCGGCATGTTGCTGGTCTACGGGGTATGGACGTTGTTCCGGGCGCAGGACTGGCGGCCCTACCGGTTTCTCGGCCTGCTGCCGCTGGTGCTGATCGTGGTCTTCCTGGCGACCAACGGACGGCCGTACTACGCGGCGGGCTGCTACGGCGTGCTGATCGCGGTGGGGGCGGTGCGCTGGACGCAGAACCGGCGGCGCTCGCGCGTGATCCTCACCGTCCCGGTACTCGCGATGTCCGCCGCGCTGCTGGTGTTCTCACTGCCCCTACGTCCTGAGGCGGACATCGAGCCGGTGGAGACCCAGGCCCAGGCGGGACTGGAGATCGCGGTCTACGGGCGATTCGGCTGGTCGGAACTCTCCGCGGGCACGGCGGCCGCCTACCGGGCGCTACCGGAGCCGGAGCGGGCCTCGGCCGTGCTGATCGCCGATTCCTACTGGCAGGCAAGCGCTCTGGACATCGACCGCGCGGCGTACGGCTTGCCCGCCGTGTACAGCCCGAATCGCGGCTTCGGTTACTTCGGCACACCGCCCGACACGGCCACAACCGTGCTGTGGGTGGGCGGTACCGAGGCCGACGTGCGCGCACGCTGCGCCGAGGTGACCGCGATCGGGCACGTCGACGCCCGGCTCGGATTCCCCGGTGTCACCCGCGGCGTCACCGTCTGGCGGTGCGCGCAACCGCGTGCGCCCTGGTCGCAAGCCTGGCCGGGCATGCTGCGGCTGAACTGATCCCTCTCACCACCAGCCGAGGATCGGTGACAGGCGCCTGCCGAGTTCCGGCGCCAGCGACCGCGAATAGCTGGCGGTGAGGTGGTGCTCGTCGTGATAGATCAGGATGTTGCCCTCGGCCACCGCGCACACGTCGCGCTCACACAGCGCGTCCGACAGGTCCACCGGGAACACGTTGGGGAACGAGGCGGCGAATTCCGATGCCGGATTGACCTCGTCCAGCGCCGTCGCGCGCGGCATGCCGCAGCTGATCCGGTCGCCCTGCTGGGCGAGGCAATCGATGGCCCGGTACCGCACGCCGTCGCGGCGCAACCAGGGGGTGTCGCGGATGGCGATCACGTTGAGCCCACGGTCGGCCAAGTGGGACCAGACGTCGAGATAGTCGGCCGGGGTCTCGTCACCGGCGCCGTCACGCGGACGGGTCGCGGTGGTGAAGACCCACTCCGGACGTTCGACCCCCAGGCGGTCGATCACCTCCACCGACCAGTCCCGGCAATCCGGGTTCGCCTCACCCTTGTACATCGGCTCGGCCGCCACGGTCAGCGGGCAACCCATCTTCAGATACACCTCGACCCGGAAGGCGTGCTCACGGGCGAGCAGGTCGAGGGCGGGCACCCAGTGCTCGGCATGCGAGCTGCCCACCACGGCCACGGTGCGCTCCGCGGTGACATCCCCATAGGTGCAGGTGATGACGTCGCGGGTGTCCCAGTCCGCGATGCAGCCGTCGCGCGAGGGGTAGGCGGCGTCGGCGGGCGCTTCGTACACGGTCGGACGCATCGGCGCCTCGGGCGTGACCGCACCGTTGACCAGCGCCTCCGCCCCGGGATAGGGCGCCGGGGCCAGGAAGGCCACCGCCCGCGGCGGATAAACTCTGGTCGCCACCTGCTCGCCGACCGACACCGCGAGCACCGCGATGCCGAGCGCCGCGACCGAGCGGCCGGTGCGGACGCTGCGGACCGGGGTCTCTTGCGCCGACCGGTCCGACCGCATCCGCAGCGGCTCCTCCACGAACCGGTTCGTCAGGGAGGCGAGCAGCAGCGACGCTCCGACGACTCCGAGACCACCGACGAGCCCCGCGGTCGAGGTTCCGGTTCGCGCCAGCACGAAGATCAGGATGGGCCAGTGCCACAGGTACAGCCCATAGGACAATTCGCCGAGCCGCACCATGGCCGCCGCGCTCAGCAGCCGGTTGGGCAGCGGTCGCTCGGCTGCGGCCAGATTGCTGCCCGCGACGATCAGTGCCAGCGCGGCGCCCACCGGCACCAGTGCCGCGGGGCCGGGGAACCGGTCGGCGCCGTCGATCAGCCAACCGCAGGTGAGCACGGCGGCCGAGCCGAAGACCGCCGCCACGACCCGCACCAGGCGGTGCGGTGACAGCCAGGGCGCGACGGTCGCCAGCAGTGCCCCGGCCAAGAGCTCCCAGGCGCGGGCGAAGCTGTCGTAGTAGTTCCAGCCCTGGTGCACCGCGGTGCCGTGCGCGGCATAGACGAACGAGGCGACCGCGCCCGCGGCAAGCACGAGCGCCAGGGCGGGGCGCAGCGCTGCGGGGCCCGCGAAACGCCTGCACAGGCGTGTCACCGCAGCCACACCGAGCAACGCGAGCAGATAGAACTGCGATTGCACCGCCATGGACCACAGGTGCTGGAGCGGGCTCACCGACGGATCGGCGGCGAGGTAGTCCGACCAGGACAGCGCCAGATACCAGTTCTGGTAATACAGCAGCGACGCCAGGGTCTGCGCCGCCATCTCGCCCCACTGGGTGAACGGGCGCAGCAGCACGGTGGCCGTGACCACTGCGGCCAGCACCGTCACAAGCGCGGGCAGCAACCTGCGGGCGAGCCTGCGAGCGGTGTGCGCGACGCGGACCGCGCCGGTGGATTCCACGCTCCGTAGGAGCGAGCCGGTGAAGAAGAACCCGGACAGCACCAGGAACACGTCCACTCCGCCCGAGACCCGGCCGAACCAGATGTGGAACGCCACGACCAGCGCGATCGCCACGCCGCGCAGCCCGTCCAGATCGTGCCGGTACCCACCTCCGGTCGCCTTCGGGTCAGTCGCCGCGGTGGCGACCGCACCCGGCCGGAGGAACCGATTCACCGCTCGGGCGACCGTCACCGGACTCGCACGGCGCGGCACCGGAAAGCGACGGCTCGGCCACGGGGCGATGTACGGGACACGTCATTTCTCTTACCACGGGGGGCGGAGCGCGGTCCAACTCGCCTGGTCGGGGTGGTGGGCGGCACAGTCGAGAGATCCGGACAATTCGGTCACATGTCCATCGGGCGCCTGCCTGGGGTCGATAGGGTGGTGTCGTGAACGTAGAGGTGACACCCCTGCCGGGTATCGGTGTGCGCAAAGATTTTCCGCTGACCAATACACGACGCCGGATAGGAGTGATCGATCATCGCGACGGCACGATGGACCTCATCGTGAGCAAGCCCGACAACCCCGACGAGACCGAACAGGTACCGCTGTCGGCGAAGGAGGCCGCCGTGCTGGCCAGCCTGCTCGGTGCGCCACAGCTGGTGGAACAGCTGCGCGAGGAACATCGCGAGTTCACCGGCCTGACCACTCGGCAGCTGTCCATCCCAGACCGGTCACGCTTCGACGGACGCAGGCTGGGCGAGACCCAGATGCGCACCCGGACGAAGGCGTCCATCGTCGCGGTGGTGCGCAGCGGGCAGCCCATTCCCTCGCCGGGGCCGGACTTCACCTTCACCGCCGGTGACGTGCTCGTCGTCGTCGGCACCGTGGAGGGCCTGGAGGCCGCCGCCAAGATCCTGTTAGACGGCTGAGCGGCATGGTGGCACACGAGACCGCGCTCGCGCTGATCCAGCTGGGCGCGGTATTTTTCGGCCTCGGCCTGCTCGGGCGCATCGCGGCGCGCATCGGCATGTCGCCCATCCCGCTGTACTTGATCGGCGGCCTGGTGTTCGGCACCGGTGGCCTGGTCGAGTTGCGGCAGGTCGACGACTTCATCCATCTCGCCAGCGAAATCGGCGTCGTCCTGCTGCTGTTGCTGCTCGGCCTGGAATACAGTGCCGCGGAGCTGGTCACGGGGATGCGCCGGTCCTGGGCGGCGGGTGTCGTGGACATCGTGCTCAACGCGACTCCGGGCGTACTGGTCGCGTTCGCGCTCGGCTGGGGTTTCACCGGCGCCATCGCGATGGCCGGGGTCACTTACATCTCGTCCTCCGGCATCGTCGCCAAGGTGCTCAACGATCTGGGCAGGCTCGGTAACCGCGAGACTCCGGTGGTGCTGTCCATCCTGGTGTTCGAAGACTTGGTGATGGCCGGATACCTGCCGGTGCTGACGGCGGTGCTGGCCGGGGTGGGCTTGCTCGCCGGCCTGAAGACACTGTCGATCGCGTTGGCCGCGGTGACCCTCGTGCTGGTCGTCGCGTTGCGCTACGGCCGCTACGTCTCCGCGATCGTCGACAGTGAGGACCGGGAGATCTTCCTGTTGAAGCTGCTCGGCTCCGCGCTGCTGGTGGCGGGCGTGGCCTCCGCGGTGCAGGTGTCGGCGGCGGTCGGCGCGTTCCTGCTCGGCATCGCGATCTCGGATTCGACCGCGCACAACGCCACCAAGATCCTGGAGCCGCTGCGCGACTTGTTCGCCGCGCTGTTCTTCGTGCTGTTCGGCTTGAGCACCGACCCGGCGAGCATTCCGCCGGTGCTCGGCTGGGCGTGCCTGCTCGCGCTGGTCACCACGGCCAGCAAGATCGCCACCGGGTGGTGGGCGGCCAAGCGGGCCGGCGCGGGCCGCCTCGGCCGGGCGCGGGCGGGCACCGCGCTGGTCGCGCACGGCGAATTCTCGATCGTCATCGCGGGGCTCGCCGTCGCCGCGGGCGCCGTCCCGGCCGAATTCGCCGCGCTGGCCACCACCTACGTGCTGCTGATGGCGGTCCTCGGTCCGATCGCGAGCCGGTTCGTCGAGCCGGTCATGGCGCTGATCCTGCGGCGGCGCGCCGGGGTGTCCTGACCGATTCGTTCAAGATCTCCGGCGCGCGGAGGAGTTGACTCGGTTCGGTAGAAATCGGTTCGAGAGTGCGGAGGTGCGGGCTGTGCAGGCGCACGTCAATGTGATCACCCTCGGTGTGCGCGACTTGGAGCGCTCACTGCGGTTCTATCGGCAGCTCGGGATGTCCTCGCCAGGCATCGTCGGCACCGAATACGTCGGCGACGAGCGGGAACCAGGCGGCGGCGCGGCCATGTTCACGCTCGGAAACGGGCTCATCCTGTCCTTGTACGGGCGTGCGGACTTGGCCAAGGACGCGGGAATCCCCGCCGACCGGGTCGCGGGCTCCCCGATGAGCCTGGGCTGGTTCGTCGACAGTCGCGCCGAGGTGGACAGCGCCTTGGAACTCGCGCGCACGGCGGGCGGGTCCCTCGTGCACTCGCCGCGACAGCGGCCCTGGGGCATTTACGCGGGCTATTTCGCCGACCCGGACGACCACCTCTGGGAGGTCGTGTTCTTCGAGGACCGAGCCGGCTGACGCCCACGGTGGCGGCGACCGGTCGTCGCCGCCACCGTGGCAAGCCGGAATCAGTTACGCGCGGCGGCGACGGAATCGAGCACGACCTCGACGGCAGGCGCGCCGTCGCCCGAGCCGTCCTGCACGCCCGCGGCGGCGATGGACGACAGAACCTCCATGCCCGCGGTGACCCGCCCGAACGGGGTGTAGTTCGGCGGCAGCGGCGCGTCGCGGTAGACCAGGAAGAACTGGCTGCCGTTGGTGCCGGGTCCGGCGTTCGCCATGGCGACCGTGCCGGCCGGGTAGGTGGCGCCCGACAGGTTCTCGTCGGGGAAGAAGTAGCCGGGGCCGCCCATACCGGTCGCGGTCGGGTCGCCGCACTGCAATACGAAGATGCCCTCGGTGGTGATCCGGTGGCACTTCGTGTGGTCGAAGAACCGCTCACCGGCCAGGAAGACGAACGAGTTGACCGTGCGCGGCGCGCGAGCCGCGTCCAAGGCGATGGTCACGGTGCCACAAGTGGTGGCCAGCGTCGCGGTGTATCCGGCGTTGGTGTCGATGGTCATGCCGGGCTCGGCGGGCCATTGCTTGCCGTTCGGCTGTCCGGCGGCCGGTGCGCCGCAACCGGTCGGCCCCTGCTCCCGAGCGGGTGCCGGGGTCGCCGAGACGACACCCGCCGCGGACGCCACCAGCGTCACACCGACGGCGAGGACCCCGAGGATCCGCAGCGATCGCCACGGTAAACCCCGGCGCCCCGCGCGCCGGCCGTTGACGAGTTCTCGCGCTTGCACTTCGCTGCTCACCGCTGAAAAGCTCCTTCACTCGGGGTTGCGCACCGGACGATGCAGCGCGAATCATTCCATCTCCCCCGCCCTGGTGGGGAAGTACGGCTCGATTGGCGGATGCCGGGTTCGGTGGCGTGGGGGCTGCGATGGCCGCAGATCGGCCACAAAATGTTTCCGGCAACTTGTTGGACAACAGAATTAGTTCCCGGTGACGTATAACGAAGCATGGGAATCGTTCGAGCGGCGCTGGTCCAAACGAACTGGACCGGTGACAAAGAGTCGATGATCGAGGCGCACGAGGACTACGCGCGCCGGGCCGCCGCGCAGGGGGCGGGGGTGATCTGCTTCCAAGAACTGTTCTACGGACCGTATTTCTGCCAGCAGCAGGACACGAAGTTCTACGACTACGCCGAACCCGTCCCGGGTCCGACGACCGAGCGGTTCGCCGAGTTGGCGAAGGAATTGGGCGTGGTGCTGATCCTGCCCGTCTACGAGCAGCAGCAGCCGGGCCTGATGTACAACACGGCGGCGGTGATCGACGCCGACGGCAGCTACCTCGGCAAATACCGCAAGCACCACCTCCCGCACGTGCACGGATTCTGGGAGAAGTTCTACTTCCGGCCGGGCAACCTGGGCTGGCCGGTGTTCGACACCGCGGTCGGCAAGGTGGGCGTCTATATCTGCTACGACCGTCATTTCCCGGAAGGTTGGCGCGCGCTGGCCCTCGCGGGAGCCGAGATCGTGTTCAACCCGTCGGCCACCTCGCGCGGCCTGTCCGGCTACCTCTGGAAGCTCGAACAACCGGCAGCCGCGGTGGCAAACGAGTATTTCATCGGCGCCATCAACCGGGTCGGCGTCGAGGAGTACGGCGACGACGACTTCTACGGCACCAGCTATTTCGTCGATCCCGAAGGCAAGTTCGTCGGCGACGTCGCCTCCGACATCGACCCGGAACTGATCGTTCGCGATCTGGACATGGACCTGATCAAAGTGGTGCGCGAACGCTGGGCTTTCTACCGCGATCGCCGCCCCGACGCCTACGGGCCGCTGGTGGCCCCCTGAGACCGGGGAGAACGAGATGGGGCGCACTTTCATCCACGGCGGCACGGTGGTCTGCGCCACCGGATCGCAACCGCTCGACGTGCTCGTCGAGGACGAGACCGTCGTCGCCGTCCTGCAGCCCGGCTCCACCGCACTGGGCGCGGACCTCGCCGCCTCCGCCGATCGGGTGCTCGACGCGACCGGCAGATACGTGATCCCCGGCGGGGTCGACGGCCACACCCACATGCAGATGCCCTTCGGCGGGACGGAAGCCTCCGACACCTTCGAGACCGGCACCCGCGCCGCCGCGTGGGGCGGCACCACCACGATCATCGACTTCGCCGTCCAGAAGCCGGGAGAGCGGGTCCAGGACACCCTCGCCGCCTGGCACCGGAAGGCGTCCGGGCAGTGCGCGATCGACTACGGGTTCCACCAGATCATCGGCGAGGTGAACGATGAATCCCTGAAGGGGATGAGCGAATTGGTGGCCGAGGGCGTCACCAGCTTCAAACTGTTCATGGCCTATCCGGGCGTCTTCTACTCCACCGACGGCCAGATCCTGCGCGCCATGCAGTCCGCGGCGGAGCTGGGCGCACTGCTGATGATGCACGCGGAGAACGGGATCGCCATCGACGTCCTGGTCGAGCAGGCGCTCGCGCGGGGAGACACCGCACCGTACTTCCACGGCACGACCAGGCCGTGGCAGCTGGAGGAGGAGGCCACCCACCGCGCGATCATGCTGGCCGAGCTGACCGGCGTGCCGCTGTATGTGGTGCACGTGTCGGCCGAGCAGGCGCTGGCGCAGATCGCCGCGGCCCGCGACGCCGGACGCAACGTCTTCGGCGAGACCTGCCCGCAGTACCTGTACCTCTCGCTCGAAGACCAGCTGGGCGCACCGGGTTTCGAGGGCGCCAAATGGGTCTGCTCCACCCCGCTGCGGTCGAAGGCCGAAGGGCATCAGGAGCAGCTGTGGCGCTACCTGCGCACCGGCGACGTCACTGCGGTCAGTACCGACCACTGTCCGTTCTGCATGAAAGACCAGAAGGAGCGGGGTCTCGGCGACTTCAGCAAGATCCCCAACGGCATCGGCGGCGTCGAGCACCGGATGGACCTGATATTCCAGGGCGTCCGGACCGGCCGGATCTCGCTGGAACGCTGGGTCGAGGTGTGCTGCACCACGCCGGCCCGGATGTTCGGGATGTATCCGCGCAAGGGTGTGATCAGCCCCGGCGCGGACGCCGACATCGTGATCTACGACCCGCGCGGCCACACCAGCATCGGTCTCGGCAAGACCCACCACATGAACATGGACTACTCGGCCTATGAGGGGTTCGAGATCGACGGACACGTGGACACGGTGCTCTCCCGCGGCCGAGTGATCGTCGACGGCGGCGAGTATCTCGGTGCCGCCGGGCACGGCCGGTTCGTCAAGCGAGAACTTTCGCAAAACCTGATCTGACGTCACATTCGATCATCGAAACGGAGAGCGCCGCATGGACATCGGTCTGGTGCTGCAGTGCACGCCCCCGGCCTCGCGGGTGATCGAACTGGCGAGGCTGGCGGAGACATACGGGTTCTCCCACGTCTGGACCTTCGACTCGCATCTGCTCTGGCAGGAGCCCTACGTCATCTACAGCCAGATCCTGGCCGCCACCCGCAAGGTCATGGTCGGTCCGATGGTGACCAATCCGGCCACCCGGGACTGGACGGTGACCGCGTCGACCTTCGCGACGCTCAACGAGATGTTCGGCAACCGCACGCTGTGCGGCATCGGCCGCGGCGACTCGGCCGTGCGCACGCAGGGCCGCAAGCCCGCGACCCTGGCCACCTTGCGGCAATCGGTCGAGGTGATCCGGGAGCTGGGCAACGGCCGCAGCGCGCGGGTGGGCGACACCGTGGTGCGGTTGCCGTGGGCGGCGGGCTCGCGGCTGGAGGTCTGGGTGGCGGGCTACGGACCACGCGCTCTGGACCTGACCGGTGAAGTCGCGGACGGATTCATCCTGCAACTCGCCGACCCGGACATCACGGCCTGGACCATCGCGCGGGTGCGCGCGGCGGCCGAACGCGCGGGCCGGGACCCGGCCGCGGTCCGGATGTGCGTCGCCGCGCCCGCCTACGTCACCGACGGGACGGCCGCGGGGCGGGCGCACGCGCGGCAACAGTGCCGGTGGTTCGGCGGGATGGTCGGCAACCACGTGGCGGAGATCGTGGCGAAATACGGTACGGGAAGCGATATTCCGGCCGCGCTCACCGACTACATCGAAGGCAGGCGGGACTACGACTACAACCAGCACGGACGTGCGGGCAACGTGCACGCCGAGTTCGTGCCGGATGCCATCGTCGACCGCTTCTGCCTGCTGGGCACCGTCGACGACCAGTTGTCCCGGTTGCGCGAACTGGCCGACGTCGGCGTGGACCAATTCGCCGTCTACCTCCAGCACGACGCGAAAAGCGCGACCCTGCAGGCGTACGGTGAATCGGTGCTGCCTCGTCTCGACCCCCTCCTGACCGTTACCCAGCCCACCGAAGGGGGTGCCTAGCGTGGCCGACCACGTCTTCTATCCCTGGAGCGCACAGGCCGAATTGCACCCCGCGCCGATCACCGGGGCGTTCGGCTCGTACTTCTGGGACGACACCGGCAAGCGCTACCTCGACTTCTCCTCCCAGTTGGTCAACGTGAACATCGGCCACCAGCATCCGGACATCGTCGCCGCCATCGTCGCCCAGGCGCAGCGGCTGGCCACCATCTCCCCGACGGTCGCCAACGACGTGCGCAGCGAGCTGGCGCGGTTGATCGTCGAGCGGGCACCCGGCGAGCTGAACCGGATCCTGTTCACCACGGGCGGCGCGGAAGCCGTCGAGCACGCGGTGCGCCTGGCGCGCAGCTACACCGGGCGCACGAAAATGCTCGCGGCCTACCGCTCCTACCACGGCGGCACGGGAGTCGCGATCGGCCTGACGGGCGAACCGCGCCGCTGGGGCGCGGAGCCCACGAACGTCGACGTGGTCCGCTTCTTCGGGCCCTACCCGTACCGATCCCCGTGGGGCACGGCCGGTCCCGAGGAAGAGACGGCCGCCGCGCTGGCGCACCTGCGGCAGGTGATCGAACTGGAGGGTCCGCAGCACATCGCGGGGCTGATCCTGGAGACGGTGGTCGGCACCAACGGCGTGCTCGTCCCGCCGCCCGGCTACCTCGCCGGTGTGCGCGCGCTGTGCGACGAATTCGGCATCGTCTACATCGCCGACGAGGTGATGGTCGGGTTCGGCCGGGTGGGCGAGTGGTTCGCGGTGCAGGCCTTCGGCGTCGAGCCGGACATCATCACCTTCGCCAAGGGGGTGAACTCCGGCTACGTTCCGCTCGGCGGCGTTCTCATGGCGGAGCGGATCGCGCAGCGCTACGACCACGTGGTGTACCCGGGCGGGCTCACCTACGCGGGGCACCCCCTGGCGTGCGCTGCGGGCGTCGCCTCGATCGCGGTGTTCGAGCGGGAGGGGATCCTGGAGCACGTGCGTTCGGTCGGCGCCGATGTGCTCGGAAAAGGTCTGCGCGAGCTGGCCGATCGGCATCCGAGCGTCGGCGAGGTCAGGGGCCTCGGCTTCTTCTGGGCGCTGGAGCTGGTCCGCGACCCGCGCAGCAGGGAGCCGCTGATCCCGTTCGCGGCGGCGGGCGCGGACGCCGAGCCGATGGCCGCGGTCACCGCGGCGGCCAAGGCGCGCGGGCTGTGGCCGTTCAACGCGGGCAACCGCTTCCAGATCGCGCCGCCGCTGACCACCACGGCCGACGAACTGCGCATCGGCCTGGAGATCATCGACGACGTGCTCGAGGTCGCCGACGGCTACGTCCGGGCGAACTGACCCGGCCCGCTCAGTGCGGTGTCAGTTCCACTACGACGCCGCCCTGCTGCCAGGTCTGGTAGATGTCGGCCTTCGAGGGCGAACCGTCCGCGCTGTAGCCGATGCCGTTGAACTTCGCGTTCTGCTTGTTGTCCCGCGCGATGATCTCGTAGAGCCGCAGCACGTCGGCCTCGGAGGTGTGGACGACCGGATCGAACGTGCGCGGCTCGCCGCCGAACGAGGCCCGCACCCGTCCGCCCGCCCGCAGGTTCTTCACCCACGGCCGCAGCGCGGTGCCGATCAGCAGGGCGTCGCCGTGCCGGGTGTAGGCCAGCGGCACGTCGTACACCGCGCCCGATTTGCGCCCGACGACGTGCAGGATCATCAGCCGCTTGCCGACGACACCGGAGAGGCCGGGAACGCGCAGCAGCGTCCGCACGAATCGATTCATCAGGGCCTGGTACGACGGGATGGGGACGGGACCGGAGGTGGTCGGTGTGCCATAAGGGTTTTCGGACGACGCTTGCTCACTCATGCTCCCAGTATCCGAGCGCGCGCCGCACCGTGCGGTGCCACGGCCGAGATCCGCCAGCCCACCGGGGTGGGCGCTCTCGGTACCCTGCGTGCATGACTTCCGGGCAAGCAGAGATCTGGCACAACCCACGGTGCACCAAGAGCCGCAACGCCACGGCCTTCCTGGACGAGGCCGGTGTCGACTACACCGTGCGGAAGTATCTGGACCAGCCGCCCACCGCCGCCGAGCTGCGCGAGGTGCTGCGGCGGCTGGGCGCCGAACCGTGGGACATCACCCGCACCGGCGAGCAGATCGCCGTCGACCTCGGCATGGCGAGCTGGGGGCGGACCGCCGCGGACCGGGACCGCTGGATCGAAGCGCTGGCCGAACACCCGAGACTGATCCAGCGACCGATCGTGCTGACCGCCGACGGCGCAGCGGTGGTGGCCCGCGACGACGCCACGCTGCGCGACCTGCTCTGACGGCGGCACCCGCTGGCCGAGATGCCCGATCGACCAGGCGTGCACCGGTCCGGTCTCGAAGCGCGGTCGAACCGGCGGTGCACCGACCGGTCCCGCGATGCGAGACGCGGCGGTAGGGTCGGCGGGCATGAAGGTACAACTGCGCCACAGTCCCGCGTCCGCGATCGCGCGGTGCTTCCTCGCCGGCGGCGAGCCGATGCGGGTCGAGAGCGGCGCGATGGTGGCCCATTCGGCCGGAGTCACGTTGCAGGCCAAGGCGGAAGGCGGCATCCTGGCCGGGCTGAAGCGGTCGGTGCTCGCGGGGGAATCGTTCTTCGTCTCGACCTTCACCGCGCCGCCGCAGGGCGGATGGGTCGATGTGGCGCCGGCGCTGCCCGGCGACATGCTCAACCTGCAGATCACCCCGGACCGGCCGTTCTTCATCAGTCGCGGGGGCTGGATCGCGAATTCGCACGGCGTGCAGGTGGAGAGTAAATGGGGTGGTTTCGCCAATCTGTTCGGCGGTGAAGGCGGGTTCGGTCTGCGCGCGCACGGTGAGGGCGAGGCCGTGGTGGGCGTATTCGGCGCGATCGATGTGATCGATCTGCAGCCGGGGGAGCCGATCACGATCGACACCGGCCACGTGGTCGCCTACGACTTGGCGATGAATTTCACCATTCGCCGGGCGGTTTCGGGCCGGTCGATCCAGTCGTTGAAGTCCGGTGAGGGCTTCGTCTTCGACTTCACCGGCCCCGGCCGGGTGCTGCTGCAGACCCGCAATCCCGGCGCGTTCGCCGCCTGGGCCGGATCGGCTGTCTCGTCCAGCTGATCACGTCCCCGCTGTGTTCGGGGATCACGCGCCGGCCAGCAGGCCGGTGATCAGCAGTCGCGTGTCGGGGACGAAGGGCCAGTCCGGATCGGCAAGGTGCGCGCGCAACTGCGCGTCGGTCCACCACCATCCCTCGGCGATCTCGTCGGGTTGGTGGCGGACGGGCCCGTCGTAGCGCAGCTCGTACGCGAAGAGGTGGCAGCGCATCGGCCGGCCGTCCCATTCGCCGTCCCACGAGATCGCGGCCAGCGGTTCCGGGGAGAGATCGGCGGGGTCCGGCCTGACACCCAGTTCCTCGGCCAATTCGCGCAGGGCGGTCTCGCGCGGCGCTTCGCCGGGTGCGACCACGCCCCCGGCCAGACAGTCGTGCATGGCCGCGAAAACCAGCTTGGTATCGGTGCGGCGGTGCACATAAACGCGTTCGCCGTCACCGGATCGCAGGAGCACACCGGCGCTGGCATGCCACAATCCGTCGCGGTAGACCGTGGCCCGCTCGGCGGCGCCGACCGGGTTGCCCGCCCGGTCGTAGACCGCGATCGGTTCGGTGCTCGGATCCCCGGCGTGCGGCTCGTGGTGCGGCGGAGCGGACATCGGTCGAGAGTAACGTGAACACCGCACGCCACAGGGAGAGAGGATCGCCGCCCATGGTGCTTCCGCACGCACTGGCGAATTTCAACCGGCATGTCACCAACCCGACCGCGAGCCTGGTCGCGGGACGCGCGCCGGGCTTCGGCATCGTGCTGCACAAGGGCCGGAAGTCGGGGCGGTCCTACCGCACCCCGGTCATGGTCTTCGAGCAGGACGGCGCCTACCGGATCGCGCTGACGTACGGCCGGAATGTCGACTGGGTCAAGAACATTCGCGCGGCGGGGGATTTCGCGCTGGAGACCCGCGGACGCGTCGTCGAACTGACCGATCCGGTCGTGCGGCACGACCCGACCGCGGCATGGGCGCCACCGGGTGTCCGGCAGATGCTGAAGACGATCTCGGCGGAGTATTACGTCGAGTCCCGTCCGGCAGCCTGAAATCGCTGTCGGCCTGCGATTACTGCGCGCACCTCGCCGAGTCGCTCGGTGGCCGGTGGAAGTGATGCTGACCTTCTTCAGCACTCGCTCACACTTCCTTCGCGTCACCCTGCTGAGGTCGCCCGGGTGGTCTCCGGATCGGCGCCACGTAGCACCGAGACGCCTGCTTCTCGATCTGCTACGGGGGGAGATGTGCGGGCCAGGGGTATCGGTTGGCTCGCTGACGCATGCGCAGGGTTTGGGGTGCTGGGCGCTACCCGAGCTGCCGCGGAATCTATTCTGAGCAACGATAGTGCTCAGGGCCAATGTGTTTCAACCGAAGCAAGTAGGCTGTGCGCTGCGTGGACGTCGAGTAACCGGCGGTGGCCGGGGCGGCGTGGAAATCGAAACAGCGGTTCGGCGCCAGCGGCGATTCGCGCGACATCGGAGCTGCCGATCGCCGCCTGTTGCACGTCAACATCGCCCCATCACGTACCGGACCGCCGCGCCCACGGCGATGTGCAGCAGCATGTCGAGAACGAACGCGGCAGCGAGCACAGGGAAGCCGACCCGCCTCGACTCACGACCGGGTGGCCGTCGGCCCGTCATCAACTCGGTGTCGGCGCCAGTCGTAGCAGAATGCTCCGAGGAGCTCCGAACTGGCGGGGAGTCGTCGAGCGGCAAATTGCCGCGAGCTGTCGGCCCAAACCTTCGGGAGTCACGTTCATCCCTTGGCTGTTACGGTCCATATCGCCAGCTCGGCTTCGCGAGATGGCGTCCCGTTCCATGGATGGTTCCGAAAATTATTGTCCATGAGGTACTCCATGTATTTCGCTCCGGCATACCCCCAATTGGTGATATCCAGCTCGGCCGTCCTCTGTCCGAGTTCGCTTTCCTTCCACACATGTGCGATGTCGGTGGCGATCGGGCGGAGATCATCCGGCGTTGCCGCCGTGGGTACATCGAGGGTGATGAGGAATACCATTTCATCCAGTCGGCTGGGATCTCCCACCGCGTCCACAGAATTGAGACACGCTCCCACCGGTAGGTGCGTCGCTGCCAGGGCGGTCTTCAATTCCTTGGTAACCAGGGGATCGGCAGAGAGGGCGGGGCAGCTTGCTGGTTTGGCTGTCGTCGAGGTCGTCGTCGAGGTCGTCGCCCCGCTCGGCTCCGCCGCCGAATCCACCGAGCTCCCCCAACCGCAACCCGCCAGCACTGCGACACCGGCGACGACGGCCAGCAGACTCGATCCGGTACGAACCATCGACCCCACCATGTTCCCTCCGCTCAGGTTCGACTCAGCCATGGACAGCACGTCACCCCTCGACGCATCTCTCGTGAGAACAGCAGGCACTCCCGATATGACCGAGGTTTTCATACTATCCGTCGCAACCCGAGAGGCCCTGCGCCGGAGCCGCTCGCTACGCGGCGACCGGGTTCGAGGTACTGCCGCGGATGCGTTCTCGGATCACCGCGACCTCCGTCCTCGGATCGAAGTCACTCGGGGTGTGGGCGCTTCACCTGTTCTCGGGCGGATGCCACCGGGTCAGCTCCCAGCGGCACACCGCGAATTCCTCGGCGTCGCGCAGCGCCCGGCCCGCGGCGAGGTCGAGGTCGAACGAGTGGTCACTGTGGCCGGTGGTCGCCGCGATGATCCGGCGGGCGGTGGACCGGATCGCCGACTTGTCGCCGGTCACCGTCCAGCGGTTGACCGCGGGTACGTGGATGAGCCAGCGCGGGCCGCAGCAGTGCACTTCGACGTAGTACCGGCGCACGGTCACGGTCTCCGCGCTCGGGCCGGTCGACGCCGGGTCACTCGGTCCATGACAGGACTTCGGTGAGGGTCACCGGAGGCGGGGGAGGGGTCGGCACCCCGCCTCCGGGACGTTCGGGTGCGGCGGCCCACTGCCGCAGCGCGTCCGCGTAGCGCTCGAGCACGGGCAGCGGCACGCCCTTGTAGGGAGCGCGGTGCCGGGGAAACGGAACGCGTTGCGGTAGTGCGTTGGTCATGGGTCCTCCGCTGGTCGAATGGCGGCGAACGGGGAGTCTCGCCGCGCCGATCACGCGGTCAGTGGAGCACCGGACGCGGGCGGTGTGGTTATTCCCGTGGAAACTCGCTATGGAAAGTGGCAAAAGTCCTGGACACCTTCCAGCGACCCTGCACAATGTCCTCCATAAGGTCGAAATATGGCCTTCCACAATGAATTTCGGAACATTCCAATTCGCGGGTGCGGATATTCCACAGAAGGGAGCAAACAGTATGGGGGAGCGGGAAGCGGGCGGCGAGGATCGGCAGGTCGAGGCCGACATTCGCGGGACCGGGGGCGTTCCACACCGCAGTCTCGGCCGCTGCCTGCGCGGGATGCGGCAGGAGGCGGGGCTGTCCATCGAGGTGGCGTCGCGGGCGATCGGGCGCGGGGCGGGGACACTGCACCGGTTGGAGACCGGTGCGCCGAACGTGATCGTGCGCGATGAGGACCTGCGGCGGCTGTGCAGGCTGTACCAGCGGGTGGACATGCTGCCGGTGTTGAAGTCGCTGGCGGCGCAGGGGCGGACGCCGTCATGGTTGGACGAGTTTCCCGATCAGGTGAATCCGACGTTCAACGCGTACGTGCAGATGGAGGCGTCGGCCTCTCGTATTACTGTCTATCGCCCAGATATGGTGCCCGGACTGTTTCAGACTCCCGACTACGCACGGGCGCTGGATCGTGTCTACTTCCCGATGGACACCGCAGAGGAGATCGAGCGTCGCGTCCGGGTGCGGCGTAACAGACAAGCGTTGATCACTCGTGACTTCTCGCCGCTTGCAGCTGTCCTCGTGCTGGACGAGGCGGTCACCAGGCGAGTCGTCGGAGGTCCCCGCGTGATGTCGACGCAGCTGCGTCACCTGGCCGATCTGCCACCGAACGTACAGGTGCAAGTGCTGCCCTTCGGGGTTGGCTTCCCGCTGGGAGTCTCGACCGGGCCCTTCACGATCTTGGATTTTGCCGGTGACGGAGAGGGTCGGCCGCTGGAGCCGCCACTGGTCTACGTCGAGAGCTATACCGGCAACATCTACCTGGAGCGCACCAGCACTGTGCGGCGGTACAGAGCTGGATTCGAGGTAATCCAGCGAGTAGCTTTGGACGTGCCGAGTAGCAAACGCCTGCTGCGGCAGGCAGCGAAGGAGTTCGACTGTGTCCGTTGATCTATCCGGAGCGCGCTGGTTCAAGAGCACCCGTAGTGCCGCTGGAAACGACTGCGTCGAGATAGCGCATCTGGACGGCGGGCGTGTGGGGATTCGTGACTCGAAGAATCCGCACGGTGGGGTGCTGGTGTTCACGCCCTCGGAGTGGGACGCGTTTCTGTCGGGTGCGCAGGACGGGGAGTTCGACCGGCCCTGAGCCGATCGCTCATACCTGGTAGGGGAAGTCCGAAAACCCAGTCGTCGCGAGCCGTGCCGACTGGTCCGGCACGTCGGCTCAGCAGCGTGCGGTCATCGAGACTCGGCCATCGGCTCGGGTGACTCGGCCGCGCCGCCCCCGCCGAGCGCGCCCGCGACCTTGGTCATGACCTGCTCGCGCGACACGTGTCGGATCGGATGTGGAGAAATCGCCGCACTATTCGGACATACTTCCCGCCTCGATAAGGACGATCCGGCAGCCGGACATGCGTCACGCACTGAGTTCGCGCCGCGCGCAGGGGAACCAGCGTGCGACACGACGGGATCGGCGAACGATGCCGTCTCGACACACCTTCGGCGAGGCTGCCAGGCATCGACGCTGTAATTCGAGCCGACCTGCCACCGAACGCAGGGGAAGCCCACGGCTGGTCGGAACCTTACCGACGCGCCCTCGGGGGGTAATTCTCACCCAGTGCGCCGCGACGACTGCCCTGTAGGACCAGCCCACCACCAGCGCCCGGTCTACACCCCTGGCCGCCAGGACGGCATCGACATCCCGGACCGCGGCCTCGAAGGAATAGTCCGCCGAACGCCGCGAGCCCGCTCGTCATAAGTGATGTGCCGGAACCCGGCACCGAGTTCGGCGATGACCTTCCGCCAGTACCCGTCTGGAAATCCGTTGTTTTTCGCGCTGGTGAATCGGGCCGCACCCCATCACGTCGACGCCGTCGGCTCGAACCGGCACCGCGCTGGTCGGGCACTCCAGTAAGCGAGCCGTGCTCGCCCGGGAACGACTATGCGCCCGGAACGGGCTCGCCGATGTGGCTCAGCACCGAAGGAGGCAGCCCGAACGTCCGGCGGCACGTGCGGACGAGATCGGCGCCATCGGTGAAACCCGCCGCGTGCGCCGCGGCCGCGAGATCGTCACCGGCCAGCGCGCGAGTCCGCGCGATGTGCAGGCGCAGCCAGAGGATGTAGCGGCGCAACGGAATTCCCATCTGCTCGGAGAACAGGTGGGACAACCGGGGAGCCGGAATGCCCAGTTGCCGTGCGACATCCGAGCCGCGCACCGACCCCTTGCGCACCAGAGCGGGCAGCAGGTGCAGGGCCGCGGTGACCACCGCATGCCGCTCGCCGGCGCCGGACGCGCCCTCCTGCGGCAGCAGATCGTCGACCACCGCCGTGACCTGCGCGGTCAGGTCGCTGCCACTGGCGGTGAGGCCGAAGGTGTCGGCGCTGCCCGCCCAGCCGTTGACGTGGGCCCTGCGGTCGGCCGCCGCACCGGCGGCGGTCTCGGGGTCGAGGTAGACCGCCGTGCCGTGCGCGGAGCCCACATCGATCCGGTGCGGGGCGTCGGTGGGCACGATGACGTGGGTGCCCTGCCTGCGGACGCCGCTGCCGTCGACCACCACGATCGGGGTGCTGGCGGCGACGATCTGCACCGCGTGGTGCGCGTGCAACTCGGCCGGGCCGATCGATCCGGCGAAGGCCAGGACCCCTGGGCGCAGCAGCGCGACACCCGCGGGCGGTGGTTCGTCCGCTGCGCCGGTGGGCGACATGGAGAAGCCGTTGGTGACCAGAGCCTTCATCATGGGATGCTCCCGGCTGAGACACGCGCGCTGAATCCTGGGATGAGCGTATCGGTTTCGCGCACGCGGCATTCGGAAATCTTGGATTACCGCCCGCCCGGGATCGTGTGGGACATGCCGCCGACCGGTGCCCGAACCGGGCAGACGGTCACCTCACCGCCGTGACTCGACCGGATTCCGGGATCGATCATGAGTCCCGCGCTCGATTTCCCGCCCCGGAAGGACGGCCGGTCAGCTGTCGGTCACGTCGACGCCGCGCCAGAACGCGACATAGTCCTTGATCTGCGCCGCCTTCGTCTTCGGCTCGGGGTAGTACCAGGCGGCGTCGGGGTTGCTGTCGCCGTCGACCACCACGGTGTAGTAACTCGCCGTGCCCTTCCACGGGCAATAGGTGTGCGTGTCGGTGGGCTGGAGGAATTCCGGTCGGATCGAGTCCGGCGGGAAGTAGTGGTTGCCCTCGATGATGATGGTGTCGTCGCTGGTCGCGAGGACGCGGCCGTGCCAAGTTGCCGTTGCCATCCTTCGATTCTGCCCCAGTTCCCGGCGCCGGCGGCGGTCGAGCGTGCCGCGGCCACCCGGTCACCCGGGATGATCGGGCTGCGCCGCGGGCCGGTGGAGTTCGACGGCCAATGCCACGAGCTCGCTCAGGTGCTCGCCGTCGGATCCGGCGCGCCGCATCGCCTCGGCGACGGGGAAGGTGCGCACCTCGAGGATCTGCTCGGCATCGTCGGGATTGGTCGGCGCGGAGTCGAGCACCACGTCCGCGGTGCACCAGAGCCACGCCTTGTGCGGATGCGGCTGCCACTCGCGATGCGGGGCGCGACGATTGCTCGTCGCGTGGTGCGCGCCGAACCATCGGATCGGTCCGATCGGGCGTGCTCCCGCCTCCTCGCGCAGTTCCCGGCGCACGCACGCGTCGATGGACTCGCCGCGTTCCCTGGTGCCGCCGGGGAGCAACCAGATGTCGCGATCGTCGCGGCAGAGCACGATTTCGTCGCCGACGAAGCACACGAGGTGGATATTGGTGACCAGTTCGTCGGCCGGGAGCGTGGTGGAGAAACGCACGTCCATGTCACCCCACTCCCAGTGCGCCGGAGCGTGCAGCAAGGGGTAGCGGTCGGCGAGCGTCACAGCTCGACGGTAGCGGTCGCCGACCGCCGTGCGCTCCGGTTTCGTCCGAGCCGTGACGTGTGCGGGCGCGACAAGTGCTGGGACGTAGCACAGCTCGGCGCCGCGGTGGTGGATACGGGTACGCCGCACCCTCCGTCGCGGGGACGAAGGGTGCGGGCCGTCACGGCGGCTTCAGCGTTCCCGGGCCAGCGTCCGGTAGCTCACGTTCCAGAACCACTCCACCGGGCCCCGCTCGAAGCGGCGTAACCACAGGTGTGCCCCGCCTGCGATGATCAGCGCCACCAGCAGATAGGCCCCGATGGTGAACGGAACCCGGTCGTCCGGTGAGACCCGCGCGGCGAGACCGAAACCCCAGCCGTAGCACAGGATCGATGCCACCAGGTTCTGCAGGATGTAGCAGCTGAGCGCGGTGCGGCCGATCTCGGTGAGACGGCGACCGGCGAACCCGGCCGTTGGACGCCGCAGGTACCACTCGGCGACCGCCGCGAGGATGCCGAGTCCGACGAACGGGGCGCTGCCATAGCGAGTGAACAGGATGAGGTCGCCGCCGCCCGCGATGCCGACCGCCAGATCGATCGGCGCGGCGACGCCGAAGCCGAGGATCATGAGCCGCTTGCGGATCGTCGCGCCTTCCGGGCCGAACACCCCCGCCCGGAACAGCCGCGCGCCGGCCAGGAACAGCGCGACCGACATCGCGAAGACGAAGATCGCCTCCACCCGGAACAGCCCGGCGTTGCTCAGCCGGAACATCGCGAGATCCCAGAACGAACCCTCCGCATAGGGATTCGGGTCCAGCGCACGAGGCGCCGCGGAGTCCTGCGGCGGTGCGAACGCCATGGCGAGCGCGATCAGCGTCAGCAGGCTCAGGTGCACGGCCGCGGCGCCGAGCAGCCAGCGCCGCTGGGCACGCTCCCCGGTGGCCAGCACGAACGCGACGACGAGTCCGGTCACCGCGTATCCCATCAGCACGTCGAACTCGGCGACGAACACGAAATTCAGCAGACCGTCCAGCAACAGCAATCCCGCGCGCCACGGGTACTTGCCGGGCCAGCGCCGCCCGGCCTTGGCGGCGGAGCGTTGCTGGATGGCCAGGCCGATGCCGAACATGATGGTGAGCAGCCCGAGGAATTTGCCCTGCGCCAGCTGTTGCAGCACGCGCTCGGTCCACGCCCATCCGCCTGCCTGCCCGCCCAGGTCTCGCAGGTAGCCGACCAGCCCCTCCGGGTTGGTCATGATCCAGATGTTGGTGCCGAGGGTGCCCAGGATCGCGATTCCGCGTAGCACGTCCAACGCGACCAGACGGGTGGGCACCGGCGCCGCGCGGCGCTGTTCGGCGGTCTCCGCGCGGGGGTCGGCGATCGAATCGGTCATGTCCCGACTATCGCGCCGACCTGCGCCGGGACGGGTCCTCCGGAAGTACCACCTGCGGTATGACATTGGACTCCGCCGGTCGCGACCGGTTCGGACGGGTGCGTCGCATAGGCTCGACAGCATGCAGCGCATCATCGGAATCGAGGTCGAATACGGCATCTCGACCCCAACCGAGCCGTCGGCCAACCCGATCCTCACCTCCACCCAGGCGGTTCTGGCCTACGCCGCGGCCGAGGGCGTGCCGCGCGCGAAGCGCACCCGCTGGGACTACGAGGTGGAGTCGCCGCTGCGCGACGCGCGTGGATTCGACCTGAGCCGGATGAACGGGCCCGCGCCCGTGATCGACGCCGACGAGGTCGGGGCGGCCAACATGATCCTCACCAACGGCGCCCGGCTCTACGTCGACCACGCGCACCCCGAATACTCCGCGCCGGAGGTCACCGACCCGTTGGACGCGGTGATCTGGGACAAGGCGGGCGAGCGTGTGATGGAGGCCGCCGCGCGGCACGCCTCCAGCGTGCCGGGGGCCCCGCGGCTGCAGCTGTACAAGAACAACGTCGACGGCAAGGGCGCCTCGTACGGCACCCACGAGAACTACCTGATGAGCCGGGACACCCCGTTCAACCAGATCATCGTGGGCCTCACGCCGTTCTTCGTGTCCCGCCAGGTGGTGTGCGGCTCCGGCCGGGTCGGCATCGGCCAGTCCGGTGACCACGCGGGCTTCCAGCTGTCCCAGCGCTCGGACTACATCGAGGTCGAGGTCGGCCTGGAGACCACGCTCAAGCGGGGCATCATCAACACTCGCGACGAACCGCACGCCGACGCCGACAAGTACCGCAGGCTGCACGTCATCATCGGCGACGCCAACCTGGCCGAGATGTCGACCTACCTCAAGGTCGGCACCACCGCCCTGGTCCTGGACCTGATCGAGGCGGGCGAGGACCTGTCGGACCTGCAACTGGCCCGCCCGGTCACCGCGGTGCACACGATCAGCCACGACCCGACGCTGCGGGCGACCGTCGCGCTCGCCGACGGCCGCGAGCTCACCGGCCTGGCGCTGCAGCGCGTCTACCTGGACCGCGTGGTCAAGTTCGTCGACCGCACCGGCAACGACGACAAGCGCGTCCAGGACATCATCGAGAACTGGGCGATGGTGCTCGACCTGCTCGAGCGCGATCCGATGGAGTGCGCGAACCTGCTCGACTGGCCCGCCAAGCTGCGCTTGCTCGAGGGCATGCGCAGCCGCGAGGGGCTCGGCTGGGCCGCCCCCAAACTGCACCTGATGGACCTGCAGTACTCCGACGTGCGCCTGGACAAGGGCCTCTACAACCGCCTGGTCGCCCGCGGCTCGATGAAGCGGCTGATCAACGAGCAGCAGGTCCTCGACGCGATGACCAACCCGCCCACCGACACCCGCGCCTACTTCCGCGGCGAATGCCTGCGCCGCTTCGGCGCCGACATCGCGGCGGCCAGCTGGGACTCGGTGATCTTCGACCTCGGCGGCGACTCCCTGGTCCGCATCCCCACCCTGGAACCCCGCCGCGGCACCAAGGCCCACGTCGGCAAGCTCCTCGACGGCGTGACCACCGCCGCCGACCTGGTGGAACAGCTGACTACGTAGCCTTCGGCAGCGCCTGCGTGCTTCCGGCCGCCGCACGGCTCGTGCCGAGCGACCTCCGCCGGCAACTACGTCACGGTCGCGTCGGCCGCTCACCTACGAACCCGGGCCCCGAACAACGATGATCTGCCACGCGTACACCGGCGGCGTTGTGGTCCCGGTCGTCATCAGGCTTGTGGACGCTTCGCGGGAGATCGGTGTATGGGCGGATTCGGCTGGATCTCGAACACGCCCGGGGTGCGGCAGCTCGGGCGGCACACTCCGCGCAGGACGGGAGGGTTCGATCCGTCGCTCCGGCGGCACGGTGCGATCCATCCCCAACCGGCCGGACCGAAATAGCTGAGGTGAACCGTTGGGCGTGAGGTCCATACCCTGCGCGCCCACACCGGCTCGACCACGGGGTTTCGAGCGAAGCGAGACCGGGCATTGTCCGTTCGCGGCCCGGCTCGTGTCCGAGTGGCCGCCGCGTAGGCGACGTAGGAGCAAGCGGCGGTCGCTCGGACACGAGCCATGAAGGGGCCGCGAACACGCAGCGCCGCAGGCGCTGCAGACAGACACCGACACTGCAAAATAAGCACACTGTCGGTGCTGGTAGGTAGTGTTGAAGGACGAGCACGGACAATGCTCATGATCGGGATCGTGCTCACGATGGGTTCCGGTCATGGTGAGGACAGAGGAGGTCGGCTGCCATGGCACAAGAGCAGACCAAGCGCGCCGGGGGTGGCGACGAGGACGAGGGCCCGGACGGTGTAGACGCCGCCGGTCAGGAGCGCCGCGAGAAGCTGGCGGAGGAAACCGACGACCTGCTCGACGAGATCGATGACGTGCTCGAGGAGAACGCCGAGGACTTCGTCCGCGCGTACGTGCAGAAAGGTGGCCAGTGACAGTCGGTGACCCCTCGCGTCTCCAGCTGGGGTACGCCCTCTCTTCATTCTCCGACTACCTTCGTATGCATGCTCCGGACCTGTTGCCTGCCACCAGGTTCGGACAGGGTGCCGCCGGAATCTCCGGCGGCACTTCCGCGAAGGAGATCGCTCCACACGGCACCACCATCGTCGCGGTGAGTTACCGCGGCGGTGTGCTGATCGCCGGTGACCGGCGCGCCACGCAGGGGAATCTGCTGGCCAGCCGGGATATCGAAAAGGTCTTCATCACCGACAGCTATTCCGCCGCCGGTATCGCGGGTACCGCGGGCATGGCGGTGGAGATGGTGCGGATCTTCGCGGTGGAGCTGGAGCACTACGAGAAACTCGAGGGCGTGTCGCTGACCTTCGACGGCAAGGCCAACAAGTTGTCGAAGATGGTGCGCGAGAATTTGCCCGCGGCCATGCAGGGTCTGGCGGTGGTGCCGATGCTGGTCGGCTACGACCTGGACGCCACCGATCCGGACAAAGCGGGTCGCATCGTGTCGTTCGATGTGGTGGGTGGACGCAGCGAGGAGCGTTTCGGGTACGCCGCGGTCGGATCCGGCTCGGTGTTCGCGAAATCCGCGCTGAAGAAGTTGTACGCCAAGGGAATCGATCAGGAGCGCGCGTTGCGCATCGCCGTCGAGTCGCTGTTCGACGCGGCCGACGACGACACCGCGACGGGCGGTCCGGATCTGGTGCGTGGCATCTTCCCGACGGCGATCGTGATCGATGAGGAGGGTGCGGTGGAGGTGACCGAGTCGCGGCTGGCGGAGATCGCCCGTGGGATCGTCGCCGACCGTGAGGCCGCCGAAGAAAGGAGCGCCTGATCATGACGTTGCCGTACTACGCGTCGGCCGAGCAGATCATGCGCGACAAGACCGAGCTTGCGCGCAAGGGCATCGGTCGGGGGCGCAGCGTCGTGGTGCTGACCTACGACAAGGGTGTGCTGTTCGTCGCGGAGAATCCGTCCACGACGCTGCACAAGGTGAGTGAGCTCTACGACCGGGTGGGGTTCGCCGCGGTCGGCAAGTACAACGAGTTCGAGAATCTGCGCAGGGCGGGGATCCTGCAGGCCGACATTCGCGGGTATCAGTACGACCGCCGCGATGTCACCGGCCGTGCGCTGGCCAACGCCTACGCGCAGGCCCTCGGCTCGATCTTCACCGATCAGCTCAAGCCGTACGAGGTCGAGATCTGTGTGGCGGAGGTGGGCTATCCGGAGCAGGCGCCGCAGTCGGTGCTGTACCGGATCACCTTCGACGGGTCGATCGTGGACGAGCGGGAGTTCGTGGTGATGGGCGGCACGACCGAGCCGATCGTCACCGCCTTGAAGTCGTCCTATCAGCCGGGTCTGGATCTGGCCTCCGCGATCGGCGTCGCGGTGCGCGCGCTGCAGGCGGGCGTGCCGGAAGGCGCGGAGAAGGAGAAGCGGGCGCTGGGCGTGAGTTCGCTCGAGGTCGCGACGCTGGAGCAGGCGCGTCCGCGCCGGGCGTTCCGGCGGGTGGCCGGTGCCGCGCTGGAGCGTCTGCTGAACCCAGCACAGGAGGCGGGCGCCTCCGCGGCGGAGGAGGGAGCTTCCGGGCCGAAGGACGAGGAGCCCGCGGCGAAGGAGGCTCCGCCGGCGGAGTAATCCGCCGGGGCCGACGAGCTCGGCGGCCCGCGAACGGCGCTTGTTCGCGGGCCGCATCGGCATGTCCCGAGGTGTGCTTCCTCCGGCGGAAGTGGGGTTTCACCCGGGCAAATTCCGACAAAGCGGGCCAAATCGTTGTGAAGACGTATGCATACGGGTTGTTCGGTGCACCACGCAAGTCCCTGACATGGCTGTAATGTCGATGGTGTGCAGCGACGAATTATGGGGATCGAGACCGAGTTCGGTGTGACATGCACCTTCCACGGTCACCGTCGACTGTCCCCCGACGAGGTGGCCCGGTATCTGTTCCGCCGGGTGGTGTCCTGGGGCCGTAGCTCGAACGTGTTCCTCCGCAACGGTGCTCGGCTCTACCTCGATGTCGGGTCCCACCCGGAGTACGCGACAGCGGAGTGCGACAACCTGGCGCAGTTGGTGACCCACGACCGTGCGGGCGAGCGGGTCCTCGAAGAGTTGCTGATCGACGCCGAGCAGCGTCTGGCCGAAGAAGGCATCGGCGGCGACATCTACCTGTTCAAGAACAACACCGACTCCGCGGGCAACTCCTACGGCTGCCACGAGAACTTCCTCGTGGTCCGTGCGGGGGAGTTCTCCCGGATCTCCGACGTGCTGTTGCCGTTCCTGGTCACCCGCCAGCTGATCTGCGGTGCGGGCAAGGTGCTGCAGACGCCGAAGGCGGCCACGTTCTGCCTGTCGCAGCGCGCCGAGCACATCTGGGAGGGTGTCTCCTCGGCGACCACCCGCTCGCGGCCGATCATCAACACCCGCGACGAGCCGCACGCCGACGCGGAGAAGTACCGCCGCCTGCACGTGATCGTGGGTGACTCCAACATGTCGGAGACCACCACCATGCTCAAGGTGGGCACGGCTGCCCTGGTGCTGGAGATGATCGAGGCCGGTGTCTCGTTCCGCGACTTCGCGCTGGACAATCCGATCCGTGCGATCCGTGAGGTCTCGCACGACTTGACCGGTCGCCGTCCGGTGCGCCTGGCCGGAGGACGGCAGGCGAGCGCCCTGGACATCCAGCGGGAGTACTACGCCCGTGCCGTGGAGCATCTGCGCAACCGGGACCGCGATCCGCAGATCGATCAGGTGGTCGACCTGTGGGGCCGCACCCTGGACGCGGTGGAGGCGCAGGACTTCGCGAAGGTCGACACCGAGATCGACTGGGTGATCAAGCGCAAGCTGTTCCAGCGCTATCAGGATCGGTACGGCATGGAGCTGTCCGACCCGAAGATCGCCCAGCTGGATCTGGCCTACCACGACATCAAGCGCGGACGCGGTGTCTTCGACCTGCTGCAGCGCAAGGGTCTGGCCAAGCGCGTCACCGAGGACGAGGCCGTGGACGCCGCGGTGGACACCCCGCCGCAGACCACCAGGGCCAAGTTGCGCGGTGACTTCATCACCGCCGCGCAGGAGGCCGGCCGCGACTTCACCGTCGACTG
The DNA here is from genome assembly GCF_015477775.1 of Nocardia abscessus. GTDB lineage: Bacteria > Actinomycetota > Actinomycetes > Mycobacteriales > Mycobacteriaceae > Nocardia > Nocardia abscessus_A. The sequence goes on from NZ_JADLQO010000003.1 coordinate 89,950, forward strand.
GGTGCACTTGAAGCTGAACGACCAGGCGCAGCGCACCGTGCTGTGCAAGGACCCGTTCCGCTCGGTCGACGAGCGCGTCGATCGTCTGATCGCGTCCATGTGAGTGGGGCGGGCATGATCGTGGCATGATCATCGCCTTCTCCGTCACACCGCTCGGAACCGGCGTCGATGTCGGCCGCGCGGTCGCCGAGGCGGTCCGCGTGGTGCGCGCCAGCGGACTGCCCAACCACACCGATGCCATGTTCACCACCGTCGAGGGCGAATGGGACGAGGTGATGGCCGTGGTGAAACAGGCGACCGATGCCGTTCTCGCCGCCGCGCCGCGGTGCAGCCTGGTGCTGAAGGCCGACATCCGGCCCGGTGTGACCGATGCGATCACCGCCAAGGTGGAGAAGGTCGAGCGCTACCTCGCCGAGGGCTGACGACCCGGGCGTTCCTGGTCGAACCGACACCGAATCGCGCGCCGCCGCGCGGTGGCGGGGGCGCGCAGATTACCCTCTATCGGGTGGCGATATCCAAGGTCGAGCGGCTGATGAATCTGGTCATCGCGCTGCTGTCGACCCGGCAATTCCTGACCGCGGAGCGGATCCGGGAGAGCGTCGCCGGTTATGAGGACTCCGCCAGCGACGAAGCGTTCAGCCGGATGTTCGAGCGGGACAAGAACGAACTGCGCGATCTGGGCATTCCCCTCGAGGTCGGTCCGGTGAGCCGGTACTCGACGATCGAGGGCTACCGGATCAACCGCGACGCCTACGAGCTACCCGACATCGACCTGACCGACCAGGAGGCGGCCGCCGTCGCCGTGGCCGTGCAGATGTGGGAATCGCCCGAGCTGGCCGCCGCGGCGGAGGGCGCGCTGCTCAAGTTGCGCGCGGCGGGCATCCATGTGGAGACCGACGCCGCCGTGGCGTCGATGCCTGCCGTCCCGGCCCGCACCCGTGGCTCGGAACCGGTGCTCGGCAAACTCCTCGCCGCGATCGACGCGGGCCAGGCGGTGCGATTCGAGCACCGCGCGGCGATCAACGCCCCCTATCTGATGCGCGACGTCGAGCCGTGGGGCGTGGTCACCCACCACGGCCGCTGGTATCTGGTCGGGCACGACCGGGACCGGGACGCGGTGCGTAGTTTCCGCCTGTCCCGGATCGGCGACGACGTGACCGCGTACGGCCCGCGCAACGCCGTGCGAAAGCCGGACGGCGTCGATCTGCGCACCATTGTCGACCAGGTCACCAGCACCGCGCCGGTCAGCGGCTCGGCGACGGTGTGGGTGGCCGAGGGGCGGGGACGGGAGATCCGCAGGCTCGGCCAGGTGACCGGTGCGCGCACGGTCGGTGGCCGCGCGGGCTCGGTCGTCGAGCTTCCGGTGCGATCGCGGGATTGGCTGGCCCGGCTCATCACCGGGCTGGGGCCGGATGCCGTGGTGCTGGCCCCGGAGTCGCTACGCACCGATGTCATTGCGCGGCTGCGCTCGGTGTTCGACCGCACGGAGGTGCGGGCATGAGCTCGCGGCTGTCGGTACGTCTTTCCCGGCTGCTGAACATGATCCCGTATTTCATCGCTCATCCCGGTATCAGCGCCGCCGAGGCCGCCGCCGACCTGGGCGTCACCACCAAGCAGCTGATGAGCGATCTCAATCAGCTGTGGATGTGCGGGCTACCCGGGTACGGCCCGGGCGATCTGATCGACCTGTCGTTCTCCGAGGAGAGCATCGAGGTCACCTTCTCCGCGGGCATCGATCGGCCGCTGCGGCTGACCTCCACGGAAGCGACCGCGCTGCTGGTCGCGCTGCGCTCGATCGTGGAGATGCCCGGCATGGTGGACCCGACCGCGGCCCACGCGGCTATCGCGAAGATCGAAACGGCGATCGCGGGTAGCGCGGCTCCCGCCGAGGACGGGCGATCGCGAACGCCGCCGCAGGAGGCGCCTGCGGTGGCCGCGGTGCGCTCGGCGCTGGCGCTGGGCCGGGCGCTGCGGCTGGTGTACTACTCCGCCAGCCGGGACGTGGTGTCCGAACGGATCGTCGACCCGATCCGCATCGTCCTCGTGGACGACAACAGCTATCTGCAAGCCTGGTGCAGGCAGGCCGAGGGAGTGCGGCTGTTCCGCTTCGACCGGATCGAGGCAGCGGCCGAACTGGGCGAGCCCGCCCGGCCGCCCGAGCATGCCACCGAGGCGACGGCGGGCCTGGACCTGTTCCAGGACGACCCCGCGGTTCCCTTGGCGCACTTGCGGATCCACGCCGACTACGCTTGGGTTCTCGATCAGTACCCGATGCACCGGCTCGCGGTGCACCCCGACGGCAGCCTGGAGGCGACCATGCGGTTCGCCACGCTGGACTGGATGGCGCGCCTGCTGCTCGGTTTCGGGTCGGGCGTCACCGTCCTGGGGCCGCCGGAGCTGGTCGCGGCGGTGCGCGAGCGGTCGAACGCCGCGCTGGCCGCCTACGAGGAAGCCGGATACCTGGAGGCCCGATGAAGGACAACGAGGCCCTACCGGCATGAACAGTCGCGTGCTGGTGGTTGGTGCGGGCAGCATCGGCAATTTCGTCGGAGGCAAGCTCGGGGTGGCGGGCGCGGATGTCACCCTGGTCGGTCGTAGACGGGTGCTCGACGAGCTCAGCGCGTCCGGGCTGCGGCTCACCGATCTCGACGGCGGGGACGACGCGCTGCCTGCGGACCGGTTCCACGTCGCCACCGAACCGGATGACGTCGGATCGGCCGATCTGGTGCTGGTGACGGTGAAATCGGCGGCGACCGCGGCGGCGGTACGCGAGCTGGGTGGCAAGATCCGCCCTGGCACCGTGGTGCTGAGCCTGCAGAACGGCATCGGCAACGACTCGGTGATCCGGGAGATCCTGCCGCACTGCGTGGTCTTGGCGGGCATGGTGATGTTCAACGTCGTGCACCATCCCGGCGGACGCTTCCATCGCGGCACCGAGGGCGGTCTCGCGGTGCAGGACGATCCGGCGCTCGCGCCGTTCCTGGAGGTGTTCGAGCGGGCGGGACTCGGCTTGCGCCGGTATCCCGACCTGCGCCCGGTGCAGTGGGCGAAGCTGCTGCTCAACCTCAACAACCCGATCAACGCCCTGTCGGGGCGCCCGCTGCGGGAAGAACTCGCCGACCGCGACTACCGCCGCTGTCTGGCCCTGACCCAGCGCGAAGCGCTCGCGGTGATGAACAAGGCACGAATTCGCCCGGCCCGGCTGACGCCGTTGCCGCCCCGCGTGATGGCCTCCATGCTGACCGTCCCCGACAGCCTGTTCCAGCGGGTGGCCGCGCAGGTGCTGGCCATCGATCCGATGGCGCGTTCGTCCATGGCCGACGATCTCGAGCTGGGCCGCACGACCGAAATCTCCTGGCTGTGCGGGGAAATCGTCGGACTGGGCGCGATGGTCGGAATGCCGACGCCGGTGAATCAGCGGCTGATCGAATTGATCGTCGCCGCCGAGCAGGGCGACCGGCGCGCGTGGACCGGGCGCGAACTGCTCGGCCAGTTGCGGGCCGCCGCGGCGGGCAGCGGGCCCGAACACCGGGCGAACGAGCGGTGACGGCGGCGTTCGCGCACGTCACGGTCCGGTAGCATCGAAATATCACAGTCTTGGGAGGTAGATCATGGGCAGTCTGAGCATCTGGCACTGGCTGATCATTGCGGTGGTTTTCGTGATGTTCTTCGGCGCGAAGCGGATGCCCGACGCGGCCCGCAGCCTGGGCCGATCGTTGCGCATCTTCAAGAGCGAGGTGAGCCAGATGCACAACGAGAGCAACGCGCCCGATTCCGGCGCGTCCGCTCAGCAGCCCGCGCCGCAGTTGCCCGCCGCGCAGCAGCCGACGCCGTCGGTCACCGAGCCCCGCACCGAGCAGAAGTCGGTCTGAGCGGATCCGCTCGCGCCGGAGTGAGGAAGAACTCACTCCGGACCTAGTGCTGTTGCCGAGCTGAGCGAGGCACTCAACCCAGGGGCGATCAACCAACCATGCGAATCCCGTTCGATCCGCGGCGTAGCAAGCGCAGGACAAATCCCGACGGCACGATGTCGTTGGTCGAGCATCTGCAGGAGTTGCGGTACCGGTTGCTGGTGTCGATCGCCGCGGTGATCGCGACGACGGTGCTGGGATTCCTGTGGTACGCGCACGGGTTCCTCGGGGTGGAAAGCCTCGGTGAGATCCTGCGGGGGCCGTATTGCTCGCTGCCCGCTTCGGCGCGTGCGACGTTGAGCCCGGACGGCGAGTGCCGTCTGCTGGCGACCGCGCCGTTCGAGCAGTTCACGTTGCGGTTGAAGGTCGGCATGACCGCGGGCGTGGTGCTGGCGGCGCCGATCTGGCTGTATCAGCTGTGGGCATTCATCACACCCGGCTTGTACGCCAAGGAACGCAAGTACGCGATCGGGTTCGTTTCCTCGGGCACCGTGTTGTTCGCCGCGGGCGCGGTGCTGGCGTACGTGGTGATCGCGCACGCGTTGAGCTTCTTGCTGACCATCGGCGACAACGTGCAGATCACGGCGTTGAGCGGGTCGCAGTACTTCAGCTTCATCCTGCAGTTGCTGATCATCTTCGGCGTCAGCTTCGAGACGCCGTTGCTGATCATCGGGTTGAACCTGGTGGGGGTGCTGACCTATCAGCGGTTGAAGGCGTGGCGGCGGGGGATCACGTTCGGGTTGTTCGTGTTCGCGGCGATCGTGACGCCGCAGGATCCGTTCTCGATGCTGGCGCTGGCGTTGGCGCTGACGGTGTTGTTCGAAGTGGCGATCCAGTTCTCCCGGATCAACGACATGCGCCGGGCGCGTAAGGAGCGCGAAGGCTTGGGCGCGCTGTCGGACGAGGAGGCCTCCGAGCTGGGTGGGCCGGAGCCGATCGATCCGGCGGAATCGGTCTCCACGCCCGCGGAGAAATCCACACGACCGGTGTCGGACTACTCCGATACGCTCTGACGAGTGACAGATGACCGGTCGCAGACGGGCGAGTTGGACGTATTTTCCGCCGAACTGAAGTTCCGGCTGGATCCGTTTCAGCGCGATGCCTGTGCGGCGCTCGAAGAAGGCCACAGCGTCCTGGTCTGCGCCCCGACGGGCGCGGGAAAGACGGTCGTTGGCGAATTCGCCGTCCACCTGGCGCTGGCCGCGGGCGGCAAGTGCTTCTACACCACACCCATCAAGGCGCTGTCGAACCAGAAGTTCGCCGACCTGACCGAGCGGCACGGTCGCGAGAGCGTCGGATTGCTGACCGGCGACCAGTCGATCAATCCGGACGCGCCGGTGATCGTGATGACCACCGAGGTGCTGCGCAACATGCTCTACGCGTCCTCGGACGCGCTGCGCGGGTTGTCCTACGTCGTGATGGACGAGGTGCACTACCTGGCCGACCGTTTCCGCGGCGCCGTGTGGGAGGAAGTCATCCTGCATCTGCCGCCGGACGTGCGGTTGGTCAGCCTGTCGGCCACCGTCAGCAACGCCGAGGAGTTCGGCGCCTGGATGGAGACCGTGCGCGGCGACACCGCGGTGGTGGTCGACGAGACCAGGCCGGTGCCGCTGTGGCAGCACGTCATGGTGGGTCGGCGGATGTTCGACCTGTTCGACACCAAATCGACCGAGCAGAAGGTGCTCGTCGACGAAGACCTGGTGCGGTTCATCCGCCACCGGCAGGCCGCCGACCGGATGAACAGCTGGGGCGCCTCGCGCAACGGCCGCGGCGGACCGCGCCGCGATTTCCGTCCGCTGCCGCGGCCGGAGGTGCTCGCGAAACTGGACGAAGAGGGCCTGCTGCCCGCGATCACGTTCATCTTCAGCCGGGCGGGTTGCGACGGTGCGCTCGCGCAGTGCCTGCGGTCGCGGCTGGATCTGAGCCGTCCGGAGGAGCGCGACGAGGTCGACGCGATCATCGACAAGCACACCGGCGATCTGCCGAAGTCCGATCTGGAGGTGCTCGGCTACTGGGAGTGGCGCGAGGCGCTGCACCGCGGTCTGGCCGCCCATCACGCCGGAATGCTGCCCGCGTTCCGGCACACCGTCGAGGAACTGTTCGTCAACGGGCTGGTGCGCGCCGTCTTCGCCACGGAGACGCTGGCCCTGGGCATCAACATGCCCGCGCGCACCGTCGTGCTGGAACGGCTGGTCAAGTTCAACGGTGAGTCGCACGCCGAGCTCACGCCGGGGGAGTACACCCAGCTGACCGGGCGCGCCGGGCGGCGCGGCATCGACGTCGAAGGCCACGCGGTGGTGCTGTGGCAGCCCGAGGTGGACACCAGCGCGGTCGCCGGTCTGGCCTCGACCCGCACCTACCCACTGCGCAGCTCGTTCCGGCCGGGCTACAACATGTCGATCAACCTGATCGACCGGATGGGCGCCGACGAATCCCGCGCCCTGCTGGAGCGGTCGTTCGCCCAGTTCCAGGCGGACCGTTCGGTGGTCGGGCTGGTGCGCGGCATCGAACGCAACGACGCCGCGCTGCGCAAGCTGCGTGACCAGCTCGGCGGCGCGGAAGGCGGGTTCCTGGAGTACCTGTCGCTGCGGGAGCGGATCAAGCAGCGGGAGCGGCAGCTGACCCAGCAGAGCCGGGCCGACCGCCGGGGCGCGGCGGTGGACGCGCTCGGCGCGCTGCGGCGCGGCGACGTGGTGGCGATTCCCTCCGGTCGGCGCGCCGGGCTCGCGGTGATCCTGGAGCCGGACGCGACGCCGGGCGATCCGCGGCCGCTGGTGCTCACCGAGGACAAGTGGGCCGGGCGGGTATCGGTCGCCGACTTCCCGGTGCCCGCCGAGGCGCTCGGGCACATGCGGCTGCCGCGCCGGGTGGACCACCGGACCGCGCGCACCCGCCGCGATCTGGCCTCCGCGCTGCGCAGCACCGGCATTTCGGTGCCCGGCCGGCCCCGGCGCGGCGGCAGGCAGTCCGCCGCGGCCGACGACCGGGAACTGGCCACGCTGCGCCGCACCCTGCGCGCGCATCCGGCGCACGCCCGGCCCGATCGCGAGCAACTGTCCCGGGTGGGCGAGCGATACAACCGGTTGCAGCGCGAAACGGAGGCGATGCGCCAGAAGGTTGCCGCGACCACCAACTCACTGGCGCGCACGTTCGATCGGATCCTCGGCCTGCTGGAGGAACGCGGATTCGTGCACGAGAGCGAGGTGACCCCGGAGGGACGCAGGCTGGCCCGCATCTACGCCGAAAGCGACCTGCTGGTCGCCGAATGCCTCCGCAAGGGGCTTTGGCGCGGCCTCGGCGCGGCCGAACTGGCCGGCGTGGTGTCGATCCTGGTGTACGAATCTCGCCAGGAGGGCGGATATCTCGGCGCGAGCGGACCGACGGCGCCGATCCGGCGGGCGGTCGGCGCGACCATCGGGGTCTGGTCCGAGCTGCGGTCCGACGAAGCGCGGCACAAACTGCCGCCGACCAGGGAACCCGATCTGGGCTTCGTCGACGGTGTCTACAAATGGGCACGCGGGGACGGGTTGGCCGAGTCGTTGCTCGCCAGCGGCGACCAGGGCGCGCCGCTGTCGGCCGGTGATTTCGTGCGCTGGTGCAGACAGGTGATCGACCTGCTCGACCAGATCCACAACACCGCCGACGACCCGGAGATCGCCGCCACCGCGGCCAAGGCGGTACGGGCGATCCGGCGCGGTGTCGTGGCGGTGGACGCCGCCTGACCGGTGTCGCGACCGGCCCGGCGGCGGCAATAGCAACACGGCGGATTCGATTGTGATTTGATTTCTTTCGCGTACCGACCGTGGCGGAGTAGTCGTGTCATGCGACGAGGCCCACGCGGGGGGCTACCGTGTGTACAACGATGCGAGTGGAGGCAAGCAGATGAGCGGCCCGTACGGACCGAACGACCCCGGGGAGGGACGCAACGATCCCACCCAGCAGTGGGGTGGACAGCAGGCGCCGGGCGGGGCCGGTCCCACGCAGCAGTGGGGCGGTCAGCCGCAGACCCCGGCCTCGGCCCAGCCGACCCAGCACTGGGGTGACCAGCAACCGCAGCAGCAGTGGGGCCAGCAGCAGCCGCCGCAGCAGCCGTGGGGCCAGCAACCGCAGCAGCCGCAGCAGCCGCAGTGGGGCCAGCAACCGCAGCAGCAGTGGGGCCAGCAACCGCAGCAGGACTGGGGTCAGCAGGGCCAGCAGCCGCAGTGGGGGCAGGCGCAGCAGCCGCAGCCGCAGTGGGGCGCTCCCGGCCAGCAGCCGCCGCAACAGGGCGGTAAGGGCAAGGGCCTGATCATCGGTCTGTCCGTGCTCGGCGTCGCGGTGGTCGGCGCTATCGTCGCGCTCGTGCTCGTGCTGACCGCCACGGACCAACTGGACCAGGCCGCGGTGCAGGACGGCGTGAAGAAGGTGCTGTCGGACTCCTACGGCATCCAGGACATCAGCGATGTCTCCTGCCCGTCCGGCCAGGAGGTCAAGGTCGACGCCACCTTCGAATGCAGCGTGAAGGTCAGCGGCGAGGCCAAGAAGGTGTCCATCAAGATCACCAAGGACGACGGCACCTACGAGGTCGGTCGCCCGAGCTAGGTTGCTGTGTTGGTTTTTTCCAGCGCCTGCGGCGCTGGGTGTTCGCGGCTCCTTGATGGCTCGCGTCCGAGCGACCGCCGCTGGCGACTGCGTCGCGGACGCGGCGGCCACTCGGCCGCGAGCCGGGCCGCGAACGGCGCATGCTAGGTCTCGCTTCGCTGCTGAATCGGCTTCTGGCGATGCGAGCGGTGGGCCTGGGGGTTCTCGCGTCAGGCGGTGCGTGCGGCGAGTGCCGTGATCAAGCGCGTGACCGGGCTCTCGGCGTTGTAGGCGGTGGCGAGGGCGCGCAGCCGGTCCGCGTCGGCCGGCTCGGTGGGGAGGACGTCGCTGCGCGACAGGGTCACCTCGGCGTCACAGACCACCCGGACGACCGGTGCGGCGGCCTTCAAGTAGTCCTCGGCGGCGCGCAGCCGGGCGCGCACGCTCTGCGCCAGGTCGGCGTCGGGATCATCGACGGCCGCGACCAGGGCGTCCAGCGAGCCGAAGCGGGAGATCAGCGTGGAGGCGGATTTCTCGCCGATGCCCGCCACCCCGGGCAGGCCGTCGGAGGCGTCACCACGCAGCGTGGCCATGTCGGCGTATGCCGGGCCCGCGTTGCGCAGCGGCACACCGTACTTCGCCGAGACCTCGGCCGGGCCGAACAGTTCTGCCTTGGCCAGGCCCCGCCCGGCATACAGCACCCGCACCCGGGGTGTGGGCTCGTCCCGGACGAGCTGCAACAAGTCGCGGTCTCCGCTGACCACGACGACCTCGTCGGTGCGCTCGCGGGTCGCCAGGGTGCCCAATACGTCGTCGGCCTCCAGCCCGTCCGCGCCGCCGGTCGCGATGCCCGCCGCGGCGAGCACCTCCAGGATCATCTCGACCTGGGGGGTCAGTGTGTCGGGAACACTTTCGGCGCCGGGAGCGGCCTCCGCCGACGTATCCAACCGGTGGGCCTTGTAGGACGGCACCAGATCGACGCGATAGGCCGGGCGCCAATCCAGATCCAGGCACACCACCAGCCTGCTCGGCGCGAATTTGGTGATCAGCGACGCGACCATGTCGGTGAAACCACGCAGCGCGTTCACCGAGCGGCCGTCGGGCGCGGTGATCTTGTCGGGGATGGCGTGGAAGGCACGGAACCACAGACTGGCTCCGTCCAACAGCAACAGGGGCCCACCGGCAACAGAGGTCACGCGCTGAGGCTACTCGCTCGCACCGACACCGCCGCGGCGAAGTTCGGCGTTCATCGGTCGCGCGTGCCGGGTAACGTCGGACGAATGAGCTCGCATACGGATTCCAGGTTCGCGGCGGACGTCTACGGTGCACGGCTGGAGCGTGCGGTGGAACTGATGCGAGCCGCCCACCTCGACGCGTTGCTGATCACTCCCGGGCCGGACCTGCGCTACCTGATCGGCTCGGCGGCCGAATCGTTCGAGCGGCTGACCTGCCTGGTGATCCCGGCGGACGGCGCGCCCGCGTCGGTGGTGATCCCGAAACTGGAGCTGGCGTCGCTGGATGCCTCGGCGGCGGGTGAACTGGGTCTGCAAGTGCTGGACTGGGTGGACGGCACCAACCCGTACGCGCTGGTGAAGTCGGCGCTGCACGTCGGCTCCCGGGTTGCCGTGGCCGATGTCATGCCCGCACTGCATCTGCTGCCGCTGGCCGAATCGTTCACCGGTCTGCCGGTGTCCGCCACCCCCGTCCTGCGCGAGCTGCGCATGATCAAGGACGCCGCCGAAGTGGACGCGCTGCGCCGGGCGGGCGCCGCGATCGACCGGGTGCACGCGCGGATGAGCGAGTTCTTGCGGGTGGGGCGCACCGAGGCGGAGGTCGGGCGCGACATCGAGGCCGCGATCGTGGCGGAGGGGCACACCGAGGCGGCGTTCGTCATCGTCGGCAGCGGTCCGCACGGCGCCGACCCGCATCACGGGGTGTCCGAGCGCCGTCTCGAGGCCGGTGACGTGGTGGTCGTCGACATCGGCGGACCCGTCGAACCCGGGTACTACTCCGACTCCACCCGCACCTACGTCCTGGGCGAGCCCGCCCCCGAGGTGGCCGCCCGATACGCCGAACTGGAGAGCGCGCAGGCGGCGGCGGTGGCGGCCGTCCGCCCGGGCGTCACCGCGGCCGCGGTCGACGCCGCGGCGCGAAACCCGCTGACGGAAGCGGGTTTCGGGCACGCGTTCGTGCACCGCACCGGCCACGGGATCGGGCTGTCGGTGCACGAGGAGCCCTACATCGTCGCGGGCAACGACCTCGTCCTGCAGCCCGGTATGGCCTTCAGCGTCGAACCGGGCATCTACTTCCGCGGCGAGTGGGGCGCGCGCATCGAGGACATCGTGGTCGTCACCGACGACGGCGGCGAGTCCCTGAACAAGCGGCCGCACGGTCTCGCGGGCTTGTGATCGACGGTTGACGACCGGCAACGCCACGGCGGGGCGGCGGGGACCCTACGCGCCGGCGCCGTTCCCGCGGGTTTCGCCGTCCGCGGCCGGTGCGACGAGCGTGCTGCTGGACAGGACGCGCCGGACCTGGATGGCGATCACCACACGCGTCGGGTTCTCCCGCGGCACGCGGTAACGACCGGCGTACCGCTCGACCGCCTCGGCTACCTCGTCCGGAGCGTCGAGGACGGTCGCCGGGCCCTCCAAGGTGATCCACCGGATCCCGTCGACCTGACTGACCGCCGCGTAGCCGGAGCGGCGCACATTGCGTACCTTCACCGACCCGTCGTTGGTGATCACGCGCGCGATCCCGGCTTCCCGGTCCCAGGTGAACCCCACCGCCACCACGTGCGGCGTTCCGTCCGCCCGCAACGTCGTCAGCGTGGCGAGGTGCCGTTCGGCGACGAACTCGAGGGCGGCGGGCGACAACTCAGCAGCACTCGTCGGCATCTTCCGACCGTAGCCTCCGGCCCCGCTGCACGTTTCACCAGCCCGACCGCGACAAGCACCCGCGTGCGGGTGAGTGATGACGGGCCACACCCGTGGCAATGACAGACTGAGGCGCATGGAAACGCGTGGATCGGCCGACGGGACCGTACTGCTGCTGGGCGGGCGCAGCGAGATCGGCCTCGAAGTAGCGCGGCGGCTGGCGCCCGGACGAGTGGTGGTCCTCGCGGCCCGGCGCAGCGACGAGTTGGCCGCGCAGCGTGCGCAGATCACGGACGCGGGCGCGAGCGACGTGCACACCGTCGAATTCGACGCCGACGACACCGCGAGTCATCCGGCGCTGCTGGAGAAGGTCGACGCGGAGCACGGGCCGATCGGCATCGCGGTGCTGGCCTTCGGCGTGCTCGGCGATCAGCGGCGCGCGGAGCGGGATCCAGCCCACGCGGCGGCGATCCTGCACACCGACTTCGTCGCCCAGGCCAGTGTCCTCACCACCTTGGCGAATCTGCTGCGCTCGCGCGGCGCGGGACAGATCGTGGTGTTCAGCTCGGTCGCGGGGGTGCGGGTTCGCCGCGCCAACTACGTCTACGGATCGGCCAAAGCGGGACTCGACGGCTTCGCCTCGGGTCTCGCGGACGCGTTGCACGGCAGCGGGGTTCGGTTGCTCCTGGTGCGACCCGGGTTCGTCATCGGGCGGATGACCGAGGGAATGTCGCCCGCGCCCTTCTCCAGCACGCCGGAACAGGTCGCCGATGCCGTGGTCGAAGGTCTGCGCCGCGGCGCGAGCCGAGTCTGGGTGCCACGGATCCTGCGACCGGTGTTCTTCGTGATGCGCCTGCTGCCGCAAGCGATCTGGCGTCGGATGCCCCGGTGAGCGCCGTGCCCGTGCCGTGGACCGGCGCGCCGATCGCGGTCGTCGGCATCGGCGCCGACGGCTGGGACGGTCTCGGGCGCGCGGCGCGAGACGCCGTCGGCGACGCCGAGATCCTGTTCGGTTCCGCGCGCCAGCTCGCTCTCGTGCCGCCCGGTGTCGCGGCGCGGCGGGTGCGGTGGCCGTCGCCTTTGCTGCCCGCTCTGCCCGGGCTGCTCGAAGAGCACGCCTGCGCGCGGCTGTGCGTCCTGGCCAGCGGCGATCCGATGTTCTACGGGATCGGTGTCACCTTGGCCCGGCTACTCGGCGCACCCGCGCTGCGCGTGCTGCCGCAGCCGTCGTCGGCGTCGCTGGCCTGCGCCCGGCTGGGGTGGTCGCTGCCCGAGACACCGGTGGTCAGCGTGGTGGGGCGTCCGCTGGCGACGGTGCTGCCGGAACTGGCCGACCGCAGGCGGCTACTCGTGCTCAGCGCCGACGAGCACACCCCTCGGGAGCTCGCGGATTTCCTCGGTCGGCACGGTTTCGGCGGGTCCGAACTGACGGTTCTCGAGCAACTCGGCGGTCGCGCGGAACGTCACCGCGCCGGCATCGCGAAGCAGTGGGAACACCCGCCGGGCGACCCGCTGAACATCGTGGCGGTCACCTGCGCGGCCGACCCGGGATTGCCGCGTGCCACCCGCCTGCCCGGCCTGCCGGACGAATTGTTCGGCGGTGACGGCCAGCTCACCAAACACGAGATCCGCGCGCTGACGCTGGCGGCGCTGGCCCCGGCTCCTGGCGAGCTGCTGTGGGACGTCGGCGGCGGGTCGGGCAGTATCGCCATCGAATGGTGCCGGGCGCATCCGGGCAACCGGGCCGTCGCGTTCGAGCGGCTCGAGCGCAGGCAGCGGCAGATCGCCGACAACGCCACCGCTCTCGGCGTGCCGCACATCCTGGTGCGCGGCGAGGTGCGCGCCGAACTCGCCGCCGACGCCGGAACAGCCGCGCCCGACGCGATTTTCGTCGGCGGGGGCCTGACCCAGGATGGCCTGCTCGAGACGTGCTGGGCGCAGCTGCGTCAGGGCGGCAGGCTCGTCGCGAACGCGGTGACCGCCGAATCCGAATCGCTGCTGCTCAGCTGGTCGAGCGCCCAGGGCGGCGTTTTGCGTAAGTTCCAGATCTACCGCGGGGAACCGTTGGGCTCCTTCACCGCGTGGCGCCCCCAGCTTCCGGTCGCGCAGTGGTCGGTGGTGAAACCCGCGACGGGGTTCCCCGCTGAGGGGTGAACACGTTACCGGTCACGCGGTAGGGTCGGGGCCGAGTTCCGATCATGGTCGGAAATCCGATTCCTATTGGGGAGATAGATGAGATACAAGAAGTTCGCCGCTACCGCGTTGCTGGCGGTTGCCGCCACCGGGATCACCGCCGGTACCTCCTATGCCGCTCCCACGCCGCCCGCGGCGCAGGACCAGTCCGCCGCCGCGCCCGCGGTCACGGGCACCGACCAGGGCGTCGGCTACGCGCTGCAGCTCGCCGACGCGGGTAAGTCGGTCGTCACCAGCGTGACCGGCGGCGCGTTCAGCGTCGACACCGACAACCGGTCGGTCACCCTGACGAACGCCGCGGGCGAGACGGTCACCAGCATTCCGCTCACCGCGACCGCCAAGGGCCAGGAAGTCCGGATCGCCGCGGCGGTCGCCGACGAGGGCAGGCAGCTCACGCTGACGCCGCAGGTCGCGCCGAACGCGAACGCGCCGGTCGCCGCCGAGTTCATCGGCGCGCAGGAATGGTTCTTCGCCGAATTGCAGCGTGCCTCGCTGGGCGCGCTGGTCGGCGGTCTGATCGGCGCCGCCATCGGCATCGTCTTCTTCGGTGTCGGCATCCTGCCGGGCGCGGTGCTCGGCGCGCTGATCGGTCTCGCCGTCGCGGGCGGGCCGTCGCTGCTGAACGCGGGTATCGCCTACTTCAGCGGCCAGCCCTGAGAGTTCTGATCCTGGGCGGCACCCGCGAAGCGCGGGAGCTGGCCCACATCGCTTCCGGCGAGCGAGGATTCGAGATCGTGTCCTCGCTCGCCGGTCGTGTGCGTGCGCCCCTGCTGCCCGAGGGGGTGGTCCGCATCGGCGGTTTCGGTGGCGCCGAGGGACTGCGGGCCTGGCTCGAGGACAACGACGTGGCCGCGATGGCGGACGCCACCCACCCGTTCGCGGCGGGCATCAGCGCCAACGCGGCGGCGGCCGCGCGCGCTTCGGGTGTGCCGCTGGTGCACCTGCGGCGGCCGAGATGGGTGGAACACCCGCAGGACCGGTGGGTACGCGTACCCGATCTCCCCGCCGCCGCGAGGGAAACGGCCGCCCTCGGTGAGCGAGTCTTCTTGACCATCGGCAGGCAAGGGGTCGACGCGTTCGAGGGACTCGACCGGCAGTGGTTCCTGATCCGCGCCATCGACCCGCCGGTGGGCGCGGTGCCGCCGCGGCACGAATTGCTCCTCGCCCGTGGGCCTTTCGCGCTCGAAGACGAAGCGAGGTTGCTCGCCGAGCATCGGATCGACGTACTCGTCACCAAGGACAGCGGCGGCGATCAGACCGAAGCCAAACTCGCCGCCGCCCGCGCGGCGGGAATTCCGGTCGTCGTCGTGGACCGCCCGCCGCTTCCGGAGGGCGCGCAGATCGTGGAATCCGCTGCGCAGGCTCTGGATTGGCTGCGCGAGACACGAATCCGGCACGAGTGAACCTTTCCCGGCTCACCAGCGGCGAGCCGCGGCGTGGTCCGGGAATTCAGCGGCCGAGCAGTTCCGGCAGATGGTCGAACCACTCCAGCACCGCCCGCTCGTAGCGAATCCCGAAATCCAGTGTGGCGCGGGCGAATGCAGGCATTTCCTCGGGGTCTTCGGCGAGATACCGCGTGAGCCGCGCCTGGTGGATCTCCCGGTTGGCCGCGACGATGCCGTCGAGCCGGTCGCGATCGAGATGCGCACCGAAGGAGAGCGTGAGCAGCAACGGCACCCGGATGGTCTCCCCGCCGGGATCACGGGCGACCCATTCCAGGAACGCTTCCCGGCCCGCGTCGGTGAGGTGGTACGGCGTCCGTTCCCTTGCTCCGGTCTCGCCCTTCTCGACCAGTCCCGCCGCGTCCATCGTGGCGAGTTCCCGGTAGACCTGGCTCTGCGTGATCGTCCAGAAGTCGCCGATGCGCTCCTGGGCCTCGGTGACCAGATCCCACCCCGACATGGGGCCCTCGTGCAGAAATCCGAGCAACGACGCCGCCGTCGAGTTCAGCGGCTTGCGTGTGGTCGCGGTGTTGGTCAAACGACTGCTCCCTTCGCTCTCAACATTCCATAGTGGAATGTTACCTGAACGGGGCGGGTCAGGCGTCGCCGGCCAGTTTGTCGAGCCGGGCGAGTACCTGCGCCATGCCCTGCTCCAGCCGTGCCTGCCCCTGTTCGAGCTGCGCTTGGCCCTGTTCGAGCTGCGCCTGGCCGCGCGCCAACGCCGCCTGACCCTGTTCCAAACGGACCTGTCCCTGTTCGAGCACCGTGACCCTGCGGTTGAGTTCGCCCACGTTCTCGCGCAGAGCGCCGACGTCCCGGTGCAGCTCGCCGACGGCTTCGCCGATGGTCTCCGCGCGCCGATCGATGCGGCCGATGCTGTCGAGCGCTTTCCTGGTCAGCGCCGCGAGTTCGTTGAGGACCTCGCCCTGCTCGTCGAGTGCCTGTTCGCCGGCGGTGGCCCTGGCCTCCAGGGCTCGGGCGCGCAGCGTCAGCTCCGACAGTGTCGCGGCCAAGGTCCCTCCGATCTTCGGTGCGTCAGGCGATCCTACGCGCCGTCGGCCGCCGCGTCGCGCGCGCGACCGTAGCGCCGGGAGGTGTAGACCCGGGTGCCCGCGTCGGTCTCGAGCGCCGTGGTGGTGGACGCGCCGATGATCAGCAGCGTACGCATGTCCACCTGCTCGGGGTCGAGATCACCGAGCGGTATCACCCGGACCGATTCGGCCGGACCTCCGACGTCGCGCCCGACGACGACGGGCGTGTCGGGCTTGCGATGCTCCAGCAGCAGGTCGCGCATCGCGCCCACCTGCCAGGTGCGTTGCGAGGAAGCCGGGTTGTAGATCGCGATCGCCATGTCCGCGGCCGCGACGGCGGAAAGGCGTTGCGCCACCACCTCCCACGGCTTGAGCCGATCGGAGAGCGAGATCATCGCGTAGTCGTGCCCGAGCGGCGCGCCCGCCCGGCTGGCCACGGCGTTGGCCGCGGTGAGACCGGGCAGCACCCGCACCGGCACCGCGCGCCACTGCGGGTCCGCGGATTCCTCGAGCACCGCCGCCGCCATCGCGAAGACGCCCGGATCTCCCGAGGAGACGACCGCGACGCGCCCGCCCCGCTTGGCCAGATCCAAGGCCATGGCCGCCCGCTCGGATTCCACCCGGTTGTCGCTGGCATGACGCCGCTGGCCAGGACGTTCGGGCACCCGGTTCAAGTAGGTGGTGTAGCCGACCAGGTCGGTGGCCTCCGCCAAGGCCGCGCGCACCTCGTCGGTGGTCCACTCGGGCGCGCCGGGGCCGAGGCCGACCACCACGACCTCACCGACGCCTGCGGTCGCGTCCGCGTCGCTGATTCGTTGCTCCACAACCGGAGTCGCCTCGGGGCGGGGCAGCGGCGTGGTGGGCTCGGGGCCGGGCACCAGGGTGATGGCGAAGTACGGCACCTCCGCGTCGTCCACCGCGGTGGCGTGCAGGACGCGCTGTTCGGTGGTGCTCGCGCGCTCCACGTAGTACGCGCCCGCGAGCCGCCCGGAATCCGAAAGCGCCTGGCGCACACCGGGGTAGGTGCGTCCCAGCTTCATGATCGCGGCCGCGTCGGTCGTGCGAAGCCGCTGGGTGAGTTCGTCCACCGGCATGGTGCCCGGCAGCACGGTGAGTACCTGCTCGCCCTCGACCAGCGGCGTGCCCAGCGCCGCCGAGGCCGCGCTCACGGAGGTGATGCCGGGGATGATCTCGGCTTCGAACCGGTCGGCCAGCCGCCGGTGCATGTGCATGTACGAGCTGTAGAACAGCGGGTCGCCCGCGGCGAGCAGCGCGACCGAGCGCCCTGCCGCAAGGTGCCCGGCCAGCCGCTCTGCGGCCTGTTCGTAGAACTCGTCGATCGCGCCCTGGTAACCACCGGGATGGTCGGTGGTCTCGGTGGTCACGGGATAGACGAGATGTTCCTCGAGCTGGCCGGGGCGCATGTACGGCGCGGCGATGCGGCGGGAGATGCTGCGGCCGTGGCGCGCGCTGTGGAACGCGATGACGTCCGCCGCGCCGATCACGTTGGCCGCCTTGACCGTCACCAGTTCGGGATCGCCGGGACCCAGTCCGACACCCCACAGCTTGCCCGGAGTGCTCATTCCTGTTCACTCGCGATCGCGTTCACCGCGGACGCGGTGATGGCACTGCCGCCTCGCCTGCCGCGCACCGTGAGGTATTCGACGCCACCGAAATCGATCAGCGCGTCTTTCGATTCGGCCGCCCCGATGAACCCGACCGGGATGCCGAGCACGGCGGCGGGCCGGGGCGCGCCCGCGTCCAGGAGATCGAGGAGATGGAACAGCGCCGTCGGCGCGTTGCCGATCGCTACGACGGCGCCGTCGAGCCGGTCCCGCCACAGCTCGAGCGCGGCGGCCGAGCGTGTCGTGCCCTTGGCCGCGGCCAACTCCGGCACGCGCGGATCGGCGAGGGTGCACAGCACCTCGTTGCCTGCGGGCAGCCGCTTCCTGGTCACGCCCGACGCGACCATGGTGGCGTCACAGAGAATCGGAGCGCCCGCGCGCAGCGCCGCCCGCGCCGCGGCGACGACACCGGGGGAGAAGGCGATGTCCGCGGCGAGATCCACCTGACCGCAGCCGTGGATCATCCGCACCGCGACCTGCGCCACGTCCGGCGGGAATCCGCTCAGATCGGCCTCGGCGCGGATCGTCGCGAACGAGCGACGGTAGATCTCGGCCCCGTCGGTCAGGTAGCTGGCACGTACGTCGGACATGCGGTCCACCATATGGGTGCGGGTCCGGACAGGTCGGTCCGGGTCGGGCGCTGCGCATCCCGGCCGAGCCGCCCTTGATGCCGGGCGCGGGCGTCCCGGAATCAGGTTCGCGGGCGCTCGAGAATCCGCGACATGACGATGGCGCTGCGGGTGCGCCCGACCCGGGCGTTCTCCCGGATCCGTTCCACGGTCACCTCGATCTCGGCCATGTCGGTGGCCATCACGTGCACCAGCGCGTCGGCCTCGCCCGCGATCGTCCACACCCCGACCACCTGCGGGATCGGTTCGAGGCTGCGTTTGAGTTCGGCGGGGGAGATGTTGTCGCGGTAGTACACCTCGACGTACGCCTCCGTCTTCCAGCCCAGCGCCGCGGGATTGACCAGCGCGGTGAACCCGGTGATCTGTTTGCCCGCCACCAGCCGGTCGACCCGGCGCTTCACCGCGGGCGCGGACAGCCCGACCACGCCGCCGATCTCCTGGAACGAGGCGCGGGCGTTCTTCAGCAGTTGCTCCAGGATCCGCCGGTCGAGGTCGTCCACGTCACACCTTCTCTCCGCATGCGCAATGATTCGCCGATTTTTCGGGTGTATGCGCAACGAATCGTTGTTTCTGGCGCAATGCTAGGCGACTTACCTTCATTTCAGCTGAAAGTCCACGCTGACCTCAGGGAGTTCCGTTGACGTCTGTAGCCACCCTCCCCGTCGAGTCCGCCGCACGCCGTTCGTCGCCGCGCCGGTTCGTGATGTGCCGTCCCGACCACTTCGACGTCACCTACTCCATCAATCCGTGGATGAATCCCGCCGAGCCCGTCGACCGCGCGCTGGCCCTGCGGCAGTGGGAGACGTTGCGCGCCACCTACGCCGAATACGGGCACACCGTGGACGTGGTGCCCGGTGTGGCGGGTCTGCCCGACATGGTGTTCGCCGCGAACGGCGGGCTGATCGTCGGCGACCGCGCCATGTCGGCCCGCTTCACCCATGCCGAGCGCGCCGCGGAAGGCCCCGCGTACCACGCCTGGTTCGCCGGATGCGGCGTGCCGAACCTGGTGGCCGCCGCGGAATGCAACGAAGGCGAAGGCGATTTCCTCCTGGTCGGCGACCGTCTCCTGGCCGGAATGGGCTTTCGCAGCTCGCTCGCCGCGCACGAAGAGGTGGCTCGGCACTTCGGTCTGCCCGTGGTGTCGCTGGAACTGGTCGATCCGCGCTTCTACCACCTGGACACGGTGTTGCTTCCGCTGGACGGCCACACGATCGCCTACTACCCGCCGGCCTTCAGCCCGGCGGCTCGCGCGGTGCTCGCCGAGCTCTACCCCGACGCGATCGTGGCCACCGACGCGGACGCGGCGGTGCTCGGGTTGAACGGCGTCTGCGACGGTTTCAACGTTTTTCTCAGCAGCGCGGCCACCGCCCTGAGCGAAGCCCTGCGCGCCCGTGGCTACCATCCGGTCGGGATCGAGATGTCCGAGCTGCTCAAAGCGGGTGGCGCCGTCAAATGCTGCACCCTCGAGATCCATGGCGGGTGACCCGCCGGGGGAGCGTCCGGCGCTGTGGGACGGTCAGTCGACGCGGTAACCCTCGTCGGTCGCGACGATATCGGTGACCTCGCCCTGTGGGCGGCCGCAGCGGCGATCACACCCGGACCAATGCTGACGTCCGGCGACCGCGACGTCCGTCGCGGGCATCGTCCTCGGTACCTCGGCCGGATCGACCGCGCCGGGCAGCACCCGACCCGCGCCGACCGCGTCGGCGGCGTCGGCCCGGACGTCGGTGCGCGACTTCGCGCAGCCCGGCTGCCCGGCGCAGGCGCTGACCAGCAACCACGGCGAGTCGGCGTCGAAGATCAAGCCCATCGGGGCCAGCACGCGCACCACCTGTTCGGCGGCCCACTCCGCCAGGTCGGTGACCACCAGGCTGCGCCACGGCGTGACGACGAGCGGTCGCTCGACCGCGGCGAGGAACTCGGCGGTGCGCGCGGGCAGGGAGCCGAGGCGCACGCCTGCGGCGAGGGCGATCGAGCCGTTGTCCTGCTCGAGCCAGCCGATCGGGATGCGGTGTACTGCGGGGAATTCGAGCCTTTCGGCGCCGGGGGACAGGCCGAGGCCGTCCACGACGCGTTCCGCGCCGTCTTCGATGTCGTGCAGCCGCCAGCGGCCCGCGTCGTCGCCGCGCAGTTCCAGGAACTCGTGCGCGGCGGCGAGCATGACGTCGACCGCGTCGGCGGTGGAGAGCCGCAGGCCACTGTCGTCGCCCGCGAGCAGTAGGGCGAACTCGTCGGGCTCGACAGCGTGCACACCGATGTCGGCGCCGAGTCCGCTGACGTCGCCGCGTCCGTCGTCGAGCGTGAACAGCACCCGGCCGGGCAGGTCGGCCAGCCGAGGCGCCGCGAGCAGGCCCGCGTCCAGCGCCGAAACCAGCGGATGCACGTCCGCCAGGCCGCCGATCCGGCCGGACAGCGGCGAGGCGATGATGTTGCGCACCCGCTCGTGCGTGGAGCTCGGCAGGAGGCCCGCGGCCGCGAGCCGCTCGGTCAGTGCCCCTGCGTCACGCACCTGGCGCAATTGAACGTTGCCGCGCGAGGTGAGCTCGATATTGCCGTCCGCCAAGTCGTGCGCGGCCTCCGCCAGCGCCTGCACCTGTGCGGGCTCCAGACGCCCGCCGGGCACGCGGATCCGCGCCAGCGGCCCATCGGCCGCGTCGTGCAGTCGCAGCACGCCCGGGCAGGAATCAGCAGTACCTCGCGCCATAACGACCCCAGCCTACGGACGCATGGACCTGCCGCGCTGACCGGCCGCTCACCCGGCGATCGAGTGCAACCAGTCGATGACGGCGGCCCGGTACTCGGCGGTGTTGCGCGCGAGATTGACCGAATGCCCGCTGCCGGGCAGCACGTAGGTGCGCAGCCGCGCGGCCGGGCCGAAGAACGGCGCTTCGGCGGCGTGCAGTGTCTCGGCAGTCGCGCAGACCGCGTATCCCGGACCGCAGGACAGCCGGTCCAGGCTGCCGTTGACCACCAGGACCGGGACGTCGATGAAGTTGGTCATCGGTGGAAGGGTGGAGGTCAGGCCATCGGGATACTCGGTCGGCGAGAAGACTTCCTTCGTCGCTTCGTCGACCACGAGAACTTCGGGGTCGGCCGTCTCGGGGGCGAAGAAATCGGCGGCGCGGGTACCGGGCCGTGTCGTCAGGTAGCCCGGGTCGTAGCCTCGCCCGGCGAATTGCGGGTCCGAGGCGGCTTGGTGGTAGGTGGAGATGACGCCGAGGACCTCGGACACGTTGAGCGCGTGGGAGAAACCGGTGAGCAGCACGCCGTCGACATCCTGGTATGTGGTCGCCTCCAGGACGTCGATGCCCGAGCTGAGCGAATGCCCCCCGGTGACGACCTTGCCGAACGGCGGCGCGCCCGCCAGTCCCCGGCGCAGGGCTTGGACGATGTCGTGCAAGGCACGGGCCGAAACGGTCGCCGTGACCTGTGTGCTCGGCGGCCTGGTGCTCGCGCCGTTGCCGAGTCGATCGACTACCAGCGTCGCGATGCCCGCCGCGTTCATCGCGCGCCGGAAGTTGTAGGTCTCCGGGGCGTAGGGGAAATCCCAGTACGTGTGGTTGTAGTTGGAACCCGCCATCAGCACCATGACGGTGTCGGTCGCCCGCGCCGTGGGAATGCACAAGTCACCGGCCATCACCCCGAGCGGAACCGGGAGGGAAACCGATGTGCAGCGACCCGGCGCTGTGTCCTCGGCCTGGGCCACGCACGGGGTCAGGCAGAGCAGTGTCGCCGCCGCCGATGCGACGAGGGACCGTAGCGAGGTTCGCACGCGACGCAGGCTATGCGCGAACGTCGTGCCGCGCAACACCGGTCGGCTGTAACACACGATCGGTCAAGCGATTTCGATCTGTGAACCGTCAATCGTCCATCGGTGCAACATTGCCTGCGCAAGTCGACCTCGGCGGCGCCGCCGTCGACCGCTCCGGCGACGACCTCGAAGGAGCGGGCGTCGAGGGCGGTGCACCCCAGCTCGGCGAGGCTGGCGAACCGGTAGTCGCTACCGGCCTCGCGCATCGCGTTGTCGAGGTCTTCGCGTGTGTCGTAGATCGTGGACGATACCGCCCATAATGTTTCGTGGCTATCACATAGTTGATGCCGCACGCGTGCACCCGGCCACCTCCCGATATCGCGTCGGGAGGGCAGATGTCCGGGACGATGCGGGTGAACGAGGAGCGGCGGGAACGTGGGTTCGACGAGACAAGGGGCGGGTATGCGGGCGGTGCATTTCGTCGGAAGTTTTCCGGCTGAGAGCACGGACGTCGCGATGCGGGCCATGCTGGACTGTGCGGGTGCGCGCCTGCGTACCCTCCCGACCGGGGAGACCGGGCGCTACGAGTTCTATATCCAGCCGATCATCGAAGACCTGGTCACCCAAGGTGTCCTGGCGGTGAAGAAGCCGGGCACGTGGCACTCGAGCCGGAATCGGACGATCCATCGCGTCGCGCGTGGCACCGAATTATCCGGTGCCGCGATGGATCTCGGATATCTCCGGGAGGCCGAGGAGGCGTTGCCGATCTTCCGCGAGCTGCGCGGGGACCGCGAGCTTCCCGGGCTTGCGCTCCAGATCGGGATGCCGACCGACTTCACGTTGACGTTCATCGCCATGGGAGCGTCCGGAGTGCGTCGGCATCGCCGAGCGTTCATCGACGCCACCGTGCGTGACATCACGGCCATTCGCGAGCTGGCAGGCGACGATGTCGTCGTGCAGCTCGAGGCCACGGCGGAACTGGTGCTCATGGCGAAGACGCAACCGCTGCACCGGTTGGTCGATCGAGCGCTGGGACTGGGCGCGGGGATCGCCGCACTGGCCGCGGCCGCGCCGGAGGGAACCCGTTTCGGGGTGCATCTGTGCCTCGGCAGTCTGCGCAACAAAGCCCGGGGCAGGATGCGAACTGCCCGGCCGCTGGTCGATCTGGCGAATTCCGTCGTCCGGCATTGGCCGCGTGGACGCATTCTGGAATACGTGCACGGCCCCGTCGCGGCGGGCGATAGACCCCCGTCGCCGAAGGTCCAGTTCTATGCGCCACTCGCGGGGCTGACGCTCGGGGCGGGCACGGATTTCTATGCGGGGTTGGTGCACGACGTTCCCACCGAGGCACAGCAGTTGGAGACGTTGCGGCTGATCGAGAACGCGCTGGGCCGTCCGGTCGATGGAGTCGCCTGTGCGTGCGGCTTGGGTCGCCGTTCCCGCTCGGTGGCGGATGAGCTCATGGCCCGAGCCGAGGTGCTCGCGACGGGCGGGGCACCCGGCCGGTGAGTGCGCGCCGCCGGGCCCGCCGCCGGCATCGAAAGAATTCTTCCGCAAGATCATTCGATGCTTTGCGCTTCCCACGAAGAGAAAATCGCGGCAAACGGAACTGGCAAATCGTTAGGATCCTGATCGGCGGGATCGGGAAGGTACGGTGTCCGACATGGAGCGAGCACCGCGGGGCGTCGATCCGAACGTGCCGAATTCCGCCCGGGTATACGACTATCTGCTGGGCGGCAAAGACAACTACGAGGTGGACCGGGCGGTCGCGCATCGAATGCTGTCCATCGCCCCGGATACCCGGACCTTGGCCTGGTTCAGTCGCAAGTTCCTGGTGAACGCGGTCCAGCTCGCCGCGGAGGCGGGGATCCGGCAATTCATCGATCTCGGAGCGGGAATCCCGACTTCGCCCAACGTGCACGAGATCGCGCACAAGATCGATCCGTCGGCGCGGGTGGTGTACCTCGATTTCGACCCGGTCGTCTACGCGCACTGCAATGCCCTGCTGGCGCACGCGGACGGTGTGACGGCGATGCTGGGCGACGTCCGCCGTCCGGACGACATCCTCGACCGGCTGAAGGGCGGGGGGTTGATCGACTTCGACGAACCGGTCGCGATCACGCTCGTCGGGGTGCTGCACTTCGTGATGGACGACGAACAACCGGCCGAGATCGTCGCCCGATTGGGTGCGGCCATGGCGCCGGGGAGCTATCTGGCGTTCACGCACGGCTCCGACAGCAGCGATCCGGACTTCATCTCCCAGTCGTCGTCGGACACGGCGAAATCCTCGGCGCAGGTCGTCTACCGATCCGCGGCCGCGGTCGAGTCGTTCTTCGAGGGCTTCGATCTGATGGATCCGGGCGTGGTTCCCCTGCAACGGTGGCTCGGCGACGACCTTCCGGACACCGGGTTGGTGCTGCTGGGCGGGGTGGCCCGCAAGCCCGCGAAGGCACCTGCCCACTAAGGTCGGCGTATGTCCGAAATCTCCACTCTCGCAGACCGGCTCGCCATCATCGATGTGATCACCAAGTTGTTCGTGTACACCGATCAGAAGCGCTGGGAAGGGCTGTCGTCCGAGGTCTTCACGCCGACCGTGGATTTCGACGGCGGGTTCGGCGGCCCGGTGGGGGAGCGGGCCGCGGCCGACATCATCGCGGATTGGCGCACCGGGCTCGCCGACTTCGACGAGGTGCACCACCAGTCCGGCAACCACCTGATCGATCTGGACGGCGACACGGCGCGCGTGCACGCGGACGCGATCGCGGTGCACGTCAAGAACGCCGCACTCGAGGGCAAGACCCGCACTTTCGTCGGCAGCTACGCCCTCGGCGTCGTACGCACCGCCGACGGGTGGCGGGTCGACCGGTTCCATTACCACCTCAAAGTGATCGACGGCAACGCCGACCTGGTCTGAGTCCGGTGCGGGCGGGGATCGTTCGTGACCCGGATCGCCACGCGCGCAACCGCTTCGCGAGCCGCTAGGTCGTCGGCGGCGGCGGTGTCGTGATGATCGGTCGCGCCGCGGCGTCCCGGCGAGCGATCGTCACGGCGTCGTCGTCGGTTGTTTTCCGGCTGCGGTGCAGCGGGTTTCGCGTCCACGGGGTTTCGCGTCCACGCGGGCGCGTCCCGGCGCCCACACGCCGATGAGGATCGCGGCGACGAAGGTGAGAATGCCCAGCGCGAGCGCGGACTGCTGGGCGCCGTAGACGAAGGCCGACTCGGCGAGGTCGGCCAAGGGCGCGGCCTGCGGGCCCACCCGGTCGGTGACCTGCAGCGCCGCGGCCAGCGAGTCGCCGACCGGTTCGCGGATCTGGTCGGGCACCTGCGGCAGGACGGGCGCGATGCGGGCGCTGTACCCGGCGGCCAGGATGCTGCCCGCGATGGCGATGCCCACCGCCGCACCGACTTCGCGCGCCGCGTCGTTCACCGCGGCGGCGACGCTGTGCTTCTCCGCCGGGGTGCCCGCGATGATCGCGGCGGTAGCGGGTGCGGTGCACAGGCCGGTGCCGCTGCTCATGATCAGCATCGGCCAGAGCAGGTCGAGGTAGGTGCTGTCGACGTCGAGGCCGGACAGCGCGACGAGCGCGATCCCGATGAGCATCAGCCCCCCGGCGATCGGCAGTCGCAGTCCGACTCGTTCCGCCAGCCGGGGCGCCACCGCGGAGATCGCCACCATCGGCACGACCATCGGCGCCATCGCCAGCGCCGACATCAGCGGCCGGTATCCGAGGATGAGCTGGAGGAACTGGACCAGCAGCAGGAAGGTCCCGAAGCACACGAGGAACTGCAGGGTCACCGATGCGGTGCCGGAGCCGAAACCGCGATGGGCGAACAGGCGCACATCCAGCAGGGGGTGCGCCACCCGCGTCTCGACCACCAGGAACGCCACCGCCGCCAGCACCGCCGCGACCGCCGTGCCGATCACCACCGGATCCAGCCATCCGCGCTCGGGCGCCGCGATCGCCGCCACCACCAGCGATCCGACGGCCGCGGCCGAGGTGACCGAGCCCCACAGGTCGATTCGGGGACGAGCCCGGTCGACCGACTCCGGCAGCGTGCAACCCGCGATCGTCAGGAGCAGGCCCGCGACGGACATGGCGAGAAAGATCGACACCCACGACCACAGCTCCAGCAGCAGGCCCGACCCGAGGATGCCGAGCACCGCGCCCGCACCCGCGACGCCCGCCCACAGCCCGACGGCGTTGCCCCGGCGTGAATCGGGAAACCCCGCGGTGATCAGCGACAGCGTCGAGGGCATGACGAGGGCCGCGCCCACTCCGGCCACCGTCCGGCCCGCGATCAGCCAGCCGGGAGTGTCGAGCAGCACGGGCGTCGCGGAGGCAGCCGCGAACACCAATAGCCCGATGATCAGCACGGCGCGCCGCCCGTACCGGTCGCCGAGCGCGCCCGCGGGGAGAACCAGGCAGGCCAGCGCCAGGGTGTACCCGTCGACGACCCAGGTGAGCTGCTGCTGACTGGCGCCGGTCGCGGCGGCGATCTGCGGCAGTGCGGTGTACAAGGCCGCCATCGACGCGATGACCAGGGCAACGGTGGCACAGGAGATCACCAGCATCCACCGCTGAGCGGCTGACAAACGGGTCGTGGTGGACTCCATGGCGCCTCCCGGCAGAACAGAACTGTCAGTATCGCTACGCTACTATCAGTAGCATAAGTCGACCGGGTGGCGATAGACGTCCCGGAGGAGGAACGTTCGATTCATGACCGGTGCTGTCCAACCGACCCCGCGCCCCCTCGCTCCCGACGAGGATGTCGACCCGCGCAAGCTGCGCTCCCGCGCCAGACTGCTCGACGCCGCGACCGCTCTGCTCAGAACCGGTGGGCTGGAAGCGGTTACCGTCGAGGCGGTCACCGCCATGTCGAAGGTCGCGCGCACCACGCTGTACCGGCATTTCGACAACGCCATGCAGTTGCGCGCCGCGACGCTGGAGCGCCTGCTTCCTCCGGTCATCGAGGCGCCACCCGCAGGCCCGCTCCGCGAGCGGCTGACCGAATTGCTCAGCAGGCAGGCGGCGGTGGTCAACGAGGCGCCGCTGCAAATTTCCACGCTGGCGTGGCTGGCCACCGGCGAACGTGGCGAACCCGGCGCGGGCCCCGCCTTCACCTCGCTGCGGCAGCGGTTGATCGAGCAGTACCGCGAGCCGTTCGACCAGCTGTTCGGTGATCCGCAAGTGCGTGCGCAGCTCGGCGAATTCGATGTGACGCTCGCGCTGATCCAGCTCGTCGGCCCGATCGTGTTCGCCAGGCTGGTCGGCTTCCCACCCGCCACGGCGGCCGACTGCGCGCGGCTCGTCGACGACTTCTTGGCCGCCCGGGCCTGCGACCGTGAACGCCGTACCGGACACACGAGCGAGGGCGATCACAGCGGCAGGTAGGCTCGGCGTGCTCGGCGGACGACGAGGAAACCGGTGGAAGTCCGGTGCGGTCGCGCCACTGTAGAAAGCCAGACCCTCCCCGGCGAGCAGCGAACCCCCCGATGGGCGCGTCACCCGAGGAAGGCTGCCACCCGTGATTGTGCTGTTGTCCACGTCCGACACCGATCTGCTCAGTGCCCGCGCCAGCGGCGCCGACTACCGCTGGGGCAACCCGGCTCGCCTGCTGGTCGAGGACCTGCCCGGCCTGCTCGACGGCGCCGACCTGGTGATCGTGCGCATCCTCGGGGGTAAGCGGGCCTGGGAGGACGGCCTGGAGGCGCTGCGCGCGAGCGGTATTGCGCTGGTCGCGCTCGGTGGCGAGATCGCCCCGGACGCCGAACTGATGGAATGCTCCACCGTTCCGGGCGGCGTCGCGGCCGACGCGCACAACTACCTCGCCGCCGGTGGCCCGGAGAACCTGCGCCAGCTGCACAATTTCCTGTCCGACACCGTGCTGCTGACCGGTCACGGTTTCGAGCCGCCGATTCAGCTGCCCACCTGGGGCGAGCTGGACCGGGCCGCCGCCACGGAGGCGGCCGACGGGCCGACCGTCGCGGTGATCTACTACCGCGCACAGCATCTAGCCGGTAACACCGCCTATGTCGACGCCCTGTGCACCGCCATCGAACAGGCGGGCGCACGGGCGCTGCCGCTGTACTGCGCGTCGCTGCGCACCGCCGAACCCGAGCTGATCGCCACCCTGCGCCGAGCCGACGCCCTGGTGGTGACGGTGCTGGCCGCGGGCGGCACCAAGCCCGCCACCGCCTCCGCGGGCGGCGAGGACGAGGCATGGGATGTCGGCGCGCTCGCCGACCTGGACGTGCCGATTCTGCAAGGGCTGTGCCTGACCACCGGCCGTGCCCAATGGCAGGCCAACGACGACGGGCTGTCTCCGCTGGATGTCGCGACCCAGGTCGCGGTGCCGGAATTCGACGGACGGATCATCACGGTCCCGTTCTCGTTCAAGGAATTCGACGCCGACGGCCTGTCCACCTACGTCCCCGATCCCGAGCGCGCGGCCCGCGTCGCCGGTATCGCGACACGCTATGCGCGGCTGCGCCACATTCCCGCCGCGCGCAAGCGGGTCGCCGTCATGCTGTCGGCCTACCCGACCAAGCACGCCCGCATCGGCAACGCCGTCGGCCTGGACACCCCGGCCAGCGCCATTCGTCTGCTCACCGAAATGCGCTCCGCCGGTTACCATCTCGGTGGCCCCGGCGAGATTCCCGGCTTGGACGAACAGGACGGTGACGCCCTCATCCACGCGCTGATCGCGGCGGGCGGCCAAGACCCCGACTGGCTGACCTCCGAACAGCTGGAGGGCAACCCGATCCGCATCGGCGCCGCGACCTACACGGCCTGGTTCGACACCCTGCCAGGGGATCTGCGTGCCGCCGTGGTGCAAGCGTGGGGTCCGCCGCCGGGCGAACTCTACGTCGACCGCTCGTCCGATCCGGACGGTGAGATCGTCATCGCCGCGCTGCGTTTCGGAAATGTCGTGCTCATGGTCCAGCCGCCGCGCGGTTTCGGCGAGAACCCCGTCGCGATCTACCACGACCCCGACCTGCCGCCCAGCCACCACTACCTCGCGGCCTACCGATGGCTCAGCGCGCCTGAGGGCTTCGGAGCCGACGCGATGGTGCACCTGGGCAAGCACGGCAACCTGGAATGGCTGCCCGGCAAGACGCTCGGCATGTCGGCCTCCTGCGGCACCGACGCCGCCCTCGGCGACCTGCCGCTGATCTACCCGTTCCTGGTGAACGACCCGGGCGAGGGCACGCAGGCCAAGCGTCGCGCGCACGCCACCCTCGTCGATCACCTGATCCCGCCGATGGCTCGCGCCGAGAGCTACGGCGACATCTCGCGTCTGGAGCAGCTGCTCGACGAGCACGCCAACATCTCCGCGCTCGATCCGGCCAAGCTTCCCGCCATCCGCCAGCAGATCTGGACGCTGATGCGCGCCGCGAAGATGGACCACGACCTCGGCCTCGCCGAGCGCCCGGACGAGGATTCGTTCGACGACATGCTCCTGCACGTCGACGGCTGGCTGTGCGAGATCAAGGACGTGCAGATCCGCGACGGCCTGCACGTGCTCGGTCAGGCGCCCGTGGGGGAGAGCGAACTGGACCTGGTGCTGGCCATGCTCCGCGCGCGTCAGCTGTGGGGCGGTGAGCGCAGCGTGCCCGGCCTGCGCGAAGCCCTCGGCCTGGACGAATCGGGCGGTGAGGCGCGCGAGCGCGTCGATGCGGTGGAAGAACGCGCCCGGGCGCTCGTCGCGGCGTTGCAGGCGGCGGATTGGTCGGCGGACGCGGTCGACGGTCTCACCGACAACGCGGAGGTCCAGCAGGTGCTGCGATTCGCCGCGCGCGAGGTGGTGCCGCGCCTGCGGCAGACCGGCGTCGAGATCGACCGGGTGCTGCACGCGCTCGACGGCGGGTTCATCCCGGCCGGGCCGAGCGGCTCGCCCTTGCGCGGCCTGATCAACGTCCTGCCGACCGGACGCAACTTCTATTCGGTCGACCCGAAGGCGGTGCCGTCCCGCCTGGCCTGGGAGACCGGCCAGGCCATGGCGGAATCCCTGCTCGACCGCTACCGCGCCGACCATGACGAGTACCCGCGGTCGGTGGGTCTGTCGATCTGGGGCACCTCCGCCATGCGCACCTCGGGCGACGACATCGCCGAAGTCCTCGCGCTGCTGGGCGTGCGGCCGGTCTGGGACGAGGCGAGCCGCCGGGTCCGCACGCTCGAAGTGATCTCGCTCGAGGAGCTGGGCCGCCCCCGCATCGATGTCACGGTGCGCATCAGCGGCTTCTTCCGCGACGCGTTCCCGCATGTCCTCGCCCTGCTGGACGACGCGGTTCGCCTGGTCGCCGACCTGGACGAGCCGGCCGAAGCCAACTATGTACGCGCGCACGCCCTCGCGGATCTCGCCGAGCACGGCGACCAGCGCCGCGCCACCACCCGTATCTTCGGCTCGAAGCCGGGCACCTACGGGGCGGGGCTGTTGCAGCTGATCGATGCGAAGAGCTGGCGTACCGACGACGACCTCGCCCAGGTGTACACCACCTGGGGCGGCTACGCCTATGGGCGTGATCTCGACGGTGCGCCCGCCGCCGAGGACATGCGCGGCGCGTATCGCCGAATCGCGGTGGCCGCCAAGAACACCGACACTCGCGAGCACGACATCGCCGACTCCGACGACTATTTCCAGTTCCACGGCGGCATGGTGGCCACGGTGCGTGCGCTGACCGGCAAGAATCCGGAGGCCTACATCGGCGACAGCACCCGTCCGGACGCGGTGCGCACCCGGACGCTGTCGGAGGAGACGGCGCGGGTGTTCCGTGCTCGCGTGGTGAACCCCCGTTGGCTAGAGGCCATGCGCAGGCACGGCTACAAGGGCGCGTTCGAGATGGCGGCGACCGTCGACTACTTGTTCGGCTACGACGCCACCACCAACGTGGTGGCCGACTGGATGTACGAGAAGCTCACCGAGAGCTATGTTTTCGACGACGTGAACCGGAAGTTCATGGAGCAGTCCAATCCCTGGGCGCTGCACGGTATTGCCGAGCGGCTGCTGGAGGCGGCCGAGCGGAAACTGTGGGAACATCCCGAACAGGACACACTCGACCGGCTGCGTCAGGTCTATCTGGAGGCCGAAGGCGAGCTGGAGTAGCCGGAGCCGCCTTTTCCCATCTCCCGGTGGTCATCGGAACACACTGGCGGGCAAGACATTTCGGGCATTCACTACTGCCGGAAATGGTGATGCGTAGCATCTATAATCGCTAGTGATTCACGGCTGTACCCAGGTAACGACAGATCGAATCTGCTGAGGATGGGAAGGCTCATGAAGTTCACGAAATTGGTTGCGACCACGCTGCTGACCATTGCCGCCACCGGCGTGACCGCGGCGACCGCGTACGGGCAAACCGAGTTCGACAGCCCGGCGAACAGCGCGAACGACAGCTCTGTCGGCTACACCGCCACCGTCGCGCCGGACCGGTCGAGCGCCGCGGTCACGCTCGCTTCCGGTACCTTCGCCTACTTGCCGGACGGGGGTGTCGCGGTGCTCGGGCCCGACGGCGCGGTGCTGACGACGGTGCCGACGACCATACAGTCCGCGTTCGGCCAGCAGGTCGGTGTGGCTCCGGACATCGATGCGGCCGGGACGACTTTGACCCTGACGCCGGTCGGCGCCGCCATGCCGGAGCCGGGCGCGCCGCAGTTCATCGGTGACGCGGCGACCACACTCGGAGGAGTAGCGATCGGCTGTGCCATCGGTGCGCTGATCGGTCTCGTCTTCTTCGTCGTCGGGGTCTTCCCCGGCTGCGTGGTCGGCGGCCTCATCGGCGCCGCCGCGGGCGCCAGCCGCTAGTACGGGACCGGTTCGGAGCGCTGGGCATCGGCCGCGCTCGGTGCACCAGCGCCGAGCGCGGCCGTTCGTTTCTCCGCGAAAGGTGTTCTTTCCACCGCTATTCGTGCCCGGCCGCACGCCGCAAGCGCGCGGCGGTGGCGAGGAGGTGTTCGGCGAGCACAGGGGAGTCGAGAACCTCGAACTCCACATCGGCGAGGCCGAGATACAGCGTGAGCATGTGCGGCGAGTCCGAACCCACGTGTGCGACACAGTGTTCGGGCCCGTCGGGTTCGATGTCCACCGCTGCGGGCATACGCGCCCGGATCACCTCCGCCGGTGCGGCCATGCGCACCCGGGCCCGGTAGCGCCAGGTGGCCGCGCCCACGCCGCGCTGGACTCGCTCCGCGATCTCCTCCTCGGACACGGCGCGGGGCGTGAATCGCGGACCGTTCGGATTCTTCGGCGCGATCCGGTCGACGCGAAAGGTACGCCAATCGCCGCGCCCGCCATCCCAGGCGAGCAGGTACCAGTGGCCCCGCCAATGCACCATCCGATGTGGTTCCACATCCCGGCGAGACATTGTGCCGGAATGGGTTTCGTAGTCGAAACGCAATCGCTCGCTCGCCCGGATCGCGCCGGCCACGGCCGTGAGCACCGCCGCGTCCACGGTCGGCCGTCCACTCCATGGCACGTGCACGGTGGCCGTGGTCAGTGTCTCGACCCGGTGCCGCAAGCGCGACGGCAGCACCTGCTGCAGTTTCGTCAGCGCCCGTACCGCCATCTCCTCGATGCCGGTGACCGCGCCGTTCGCGGCGGTGACCAGCCCGACCGCCACCGCGACGGCCTCGTCGTCGTCCAGCAGCAACGGCGGCAGCGCCGACCCGGCGCCGAGCCGGTAGCCGCCCGCGACCCCCGGGGTGGCATGCACGGGATAACCGAGCGCCCGCAGGCGCTCCACGTCGGTCCGGACGGTCCGAGTGGACACGCCGAGCCGCTCGGCCAATGCCGGGCCGGTCCAGTCACCCCGGAGTTGCAACAGCGACAGCAGCCGCAGCAGGCGCGCGGAAGTTTCCAGCATCGCTCGATCATGACAGTCATCGCGGAAGCCCTCCTTCCGCGATGGGCGGTCAGCCGGCCTGTGTCATGCACGGCTCGACGGTGAAGTCGAGGCCGAAGTTGTTCAGAGTCACCGGCAGCGGGGCGTCCGGGTTCGGGCGCGGGGTGGAGCGCAGCCGGAAGTCGGCCGAGGTCAGCAGGTGCGCGAGCAGCGTGCTGGTGACGAATAGGACCAGATTGCGGCCTGGGCAGTCGGCCGGGCCCGCGCTGAACGGCACGAGCTGCGGGTACTGCTCCGCGCGGCCGTCGAGCCAGATGTCCGGGACGAATCGGTCGGCGAACGGCAGCAGATCGGGATCCCGGTGGAACGCCGGGACCGCGATCATCAGGGCGGCGCCGGCCGCGATGGTGAAGGCCTCGTCGCCGTCGCGCCAGTGGGTGTCGGCGGTGATGTCGCGCAGCAGCATGGGCGTGGTGGGCCACAGCCGCACCGACTCGAGCACGCAAGCGCGCAGATAGCCGCGTAGGTCCACACGGTCCGGATCGACGGCGTCCGCGAGCGCGCGGGCGTGATGCTCGGGATGGGTGCTCAGCACCGCCAGCGCACGGCTGAGCGCGATGCCCGCCGCGTCGAAGGCGAACAACCAGTGCGGGATCTGCCCGACCGGGTCGGTGGCCCCTCCCGCGGGCACCGCGGCCAGCGCCCCGGCGAGGCTGTCCGGCGGAGCGGACTCCACGTGGCGGTACAGCCGATTGGTGAACTGGTCGCGCTGCCTGCGATGGGCCGGCGCCAGGAATGACCAGTTGCCCGCCGAGCGCAGCCGGGAAAGTTCGTCGGTGAGCACGGTGTCGTCGCGGCCCCGTTCGCCGAGCACGATCCGTCGCACCAGCCGCCACCACCGGGTGGTGAACTGCCGCGCGTCCAGGTGACCGCGGTGCAGCGCCGACACGACCAGCTCGCGCGCCTCCTCCGCGATGGCCTCGGCGAACGGCCCAGCCAGGCGATGCAGCGGCTCGGCCGAGTCCAGCGCTGCCTCGTTCACCGCGCGGCGCTGATCCCGGATCGGGCCCTCCGACAGCAGCACGCCGTGCGGCTGGAACTGCCGCAACGCGGCCCGCTTCTCCCGATTGGCCGGATGAAACGGCGTCGGCGCGTCGGCCAGCACCCGCCCGACGTCCTGCGGATCGAGAACGACCACGATCCGCCGACCCGGTACCACGAGCTCGACCGGACCCGCACCGAATTCACGCCGCAACTGCCGGACGCGTTCGATCGCCCGGGAATCGGCCCCGGTGCGTTCGAGCAGGCCCAGCACCGGCCGACGCCGCGCGATGACGCCCGAGGCGACCGAGGCGAATCCGAGATCCGCCAGTGCCGCCACCGCGGGCACTCCCAACAGTCGGTGTTCGCGGTTGTCTGCCATACGGCCTCCTCCCGGTGCGCTCAGGTCGACACGGTGCCGACGACCGGGCACATACCCGGCGACGCTGGGTCGAAACCGCGGCGGGGTCTGCGCTGCAGCGATAGGGGGCCGTGGAGCTCAGCTCGGTGACTGGGTCTCGTCCACCGCGAGTGCTGCCTCGACGGAGTCGAACACCGTGAGCAGCCGGTCCAGCGCGGTCACCTCGATCGGCCTGCGCGCCGCGTCGCTCGGGACGACGCGCAAGCCACCGGAGCCGGTGGCCTCCGAGGCCGCCAGCAGGACGCTGAGACCGGCGGAGCCGAGGAATCCGACGTTCGACATGTCCACCACGACCGCGGCGGGCGCGTCGCGCAGCGCTTCATCGAGCGCCGACTGCAAGTGTGGCGCGGATGCCATGTCGATCTCGCCGTGCACGGTGACGACCACCGTGTCCGCCGCCGACCGCACCTGGACCTCCAGCGCCCTGGGCGCGCTTTCGGAACTCACCATCCACCTCCCGTGCCGGCGAGGCGTCCTCGGCAGTTCGCCACGTCGACCTCCGCTCCGGTTCGCGTCTCTTGCGCACTCGGGCAGGGCGCAGAGAGCAAGCATTCCGCGGCCAACTTACCCCATCGAGCGGCCCTCCGATCACACCGAGTGCCGCGTCCCGTCTCGGCCCAGGTCGTATCGCACGTCCGGAGCGTGCGTCGCCCGCGCTGGTTAGTAACTCACCACCCCGGGTAGTCGCTGGGCAGGAGGTGTGACATGCCCAAGGAATGGAGCTCCAAGGAAGAGCGGCAGTACGAGCACGTCAAGGATTCGGCGAAGAGCCGGGGCGCGAGCACAGGGCGTGCGAAGGAGATCGCCGCGCGCACGGTGAACAAGAATCGTGCCCAAGAGGGGAAGACGAAGACCGCGAGCCGCAGCTCGACCCGGGACAAGTCGCCCCAACAGCGTGGCGGCCAGCGGTCCGGTAGCAGCGGGCCGAAGGGGCCGACCCGCGATCAGCTGTACAACGAGGCGAAGCGCCGCAATATCAAAGGTCGCTCCACCATGTCGAAGAGCGAGCTGGCGAAGGCGCTGGGTCGCGACTGAACCCGCCGACGAGTGGCCCCGCCCGCGAATCGATGCTGGGCGGGGCCACTCGGCGTACGGGGGTTGATACGCGCGAACCCCTTCCGGGTGCCCCGACCGTGGCACGCGACCGCCGCCGTGAATCCGGAACAGTATCCGAAATCTACGGCGGCGGAAGCGATTTCAAGCGGGCGAGGAACCGCCCACACACGGTGGCGCTATTCGGGCCAAGTGCCGGTGAGCGATTGGTAGCCGGTTGCGCCCGCACGATCGATCGCGGCCTTGACCAGACCGAAAACGGCGCCCTGCAATGCCGCGGCGAACAGCACCTCGCGCCAGGAATGATCCCGCGCGGTCGACGTGGGGGCCTGCTTCTCACCCGTGATCTGCGCCCACACCCTGGTGAACACGGCGTTCGCAGCGAGGCCGCCGAGCACGCTGATCACCAAGCCGAGCGGTTTGTAGAGCGTCTTCATCGCCGCCTCCGTACGATCTGCCACACCAGCGCCGCCAGCACCGCCGCGCCGAGGGTCGCCGGGATGGGGTGAGCGCGCAGCGCGCCACCGGCCTGCCTGCCACGCGCGGTGACCGGCTCCGGTGTCGCCGCCGCCACCCGGTGGGCGAGGCCCGCGGCGCCCGTCCGGGCCTGCCGGGCTTTGTCCGCCACAGCCAGCGCCGCCTCGGACGCCGCGTGTTGCGTCGCCTCGACGGCGTCGTGCGCCTTCTCCTTGCTGCGCGCGGGTACGTCGAGCTTGTGGCCGAGCTGTTCGACCGTCCTGCCGAGTTCCGCTCTGGTCTGATCGCGGTCGCGCCGCAGAGCCGCTACGTCGTCGGTGGGCTGCCCGGCCTCCGGTCGGCTGTCACTCATCCCCGCCTCCTGTCCTTGATCACCTCGATGTCCTCGCGCACGCCCTCGACCGCCTCCTGTGGTATCGGTGGGTTCGCGTGCTCCACGCTCTTCTTCCCGAACAGTCCGAGGATCGCCGCGACCACCAGCAGAGCGCCCGCGACGATCAGCGCGGCCGCCCAGCCGGGCAGGACCTCGGCGAGGCCGAGTACCGCCGCGGCGATCAACGCCGCCCCGCCGTAGAACGCCAGCAGCGCCGCGACACCCGCCAGGCCCGCTCCACGGCCGAACTGTTTGCTCTTCTGCCGCATCTCGATGCGAGCGAGCTGGAGTTCGTCGCGGATGAGCCGGGACACCTGGGCTGTGGCGTCCTCGACCAGTTCGGTGACCGACCGGGAGTTCGCCGGCGGGCGAGTCTGTGTCGTCTCGGTCATGAGACCTCCTTCGGCATATCACACCTCCTGCACCGCGACTACCCGGATGTCCGGATTCCAATCGGGCACCGCCGCTCGCCGCCCGGCGGCGGTATCCGAGGCGGGGGACAGGACCGCCGCGAGACCAGGGATCGCGGTCCACCTCGAAGTCGATGGGGCGCAACCGAAGTCGCGTCAGGAGCGGGCGAGGTAGTCGCCGAGCTGCGGAATCGCCTCGACCGGGTGACGCGCCTGCAGGCCCGCGCCGACGCCGTCGAAGTGCCAGGCGCCGTCGGCGCGGCGCACCCGACCGAGCACCAGGCCGGTGTGCGAACCGCTGCCGGTCAGGTCGTACCGGGCGAGCTGGCTACGGCCCACCGTGTCGATCACTCGGCAGTAGGCGTTCGCGATCCGATCGAAAGTCCGGCCCGTGTAGGAGGTGACCAGGAACAGGACTGTCGTGACTTCCGTGGCGAGCCGGGACAGATCGACGCTGATGATCTCGTCATCGCCCGCGCCCTCTCCGGTGACGCTGTCCCCGTGCAGACGCACCGACCCGTCCGTCGAACTGAGCTGCTCGTGATAGACGACGTCAACGAGCCGGTCCACGGCGAAGAGCAGGGCGGCGACGTTGAGGTCGGTCTCTTCGCGGCGGCCGAACAGGCGCGGGCGGGCGGCCGGATCCCAGCCGAGGGCCACGGTGACATGCGCGAGCGGTATACCGCCCTGATCGCGAAGTTCGGTGAACACGGTGTTCTCCTCTGCGCTGGAGAGCGGACAGGCAAACGGACGGGTGCTCCGCCGGGCGGAGTGCGGCGGGTACGTTCGGCCGGCCGGCCGAGACGATCGGGACGATCCGGCGGACGAGCAGCGTACCCGTGCGGTGGCGGAATATGGCGGGAATCCAATCCGCGGGGCGGTGCGCCGCGAAGTCAAGGCATGCGGGTTGGCATGCGCGCGCGACCGGTCGGTGGTGTGCACTCAGGGTTCCCGGTCCGTCCGGCCGAAGGTGGCCGGTCATGACCGACACCGAGTACCGCCGCGCGGATCTGCTCGACCTGGCGTACCCCTACGCGATGGACGCGGTGGCCGAGATCGAGCGCAGGCGCATCGAAAACCACCTCGCCGGGGCCGATTCCGGAACAGTCGCGGCGTTCGCGGCCGCGGTGCACGGGATCCGGGAGACGCTGGCGGCGCTGAGCGCGGCCGAAGCGGTGAATCCACCGCCCACGCTGGAGTCGAAGATCCTCCGGGCGATCGACGACTCGGGTCCGCCGACGCGACGCCGTGGCCGTGATCTCCGGCCGATGTTTCGGCGACGTCGCCTGGTCCGCCTGGCGGTGGCCGCCGCGGTGGTGATCGGCGCCGGTGCGGGCACGGTGGTGGTGGCCGAGCGGATCTCCGGGTCCCATGCCACGCCGATCACGGCCGAGCAGATCCTGGGGCAACCGGATTCCCGGACCCGGGTGGTCGAACTGCCGATCGGGGGCACCCTGCGGGTGAGCGCCTCGGACCGGCTCGCGGCCGGTGCGGTGATCTTCGACGCGGTGCCCGCGCCGCCGCCCGGACACGCCTACCAGCTCTGGGTGGTGTCCTCCGCGGGTACCGCGCGCTCGGCCGGTGTGCTGACCACGGTGCCACCGAGCGTGGTGGCGATCGGGCTCGACCGGGCTGATGTCGTCGCCGTCACGATCGAACCCGCGAACGGATCCCCCCGACCGACCTCGCCGCTGATAGCGTCCGTCTCGCTCAGCTGAGCGGCTCCCGGTGCCACGCCCCGGCTACTCGCAGCCCTCGAGGGTCGCGCGCGCCACTTCCTCGACGACATCATCGATCGAGTCGCGCACCCGCAACGCCGCCACCTGCCGATACGCGCCGTTCCCGCGTGCGAGCAGGCGAGCGAACGCCTCGTCGACGAAGCGGCGGTCACCGGCCTCCTCGAGCGCGGGCGCGATATATTCGATCAGCCGGTTCAGCAAGGTGCGAACCGGCGCCACATTGCCGTCGAGGGGGTCGACACCGTCTCCGGCCAGTCCCGAACGCGCCGCCTTCCAGTACGCCGCCCGCAGCACTTCGACGGGCACCATCGGCGCGACCTGCCCGGCCGCCACCGACTTGCGCGCCATGACCACGATGGCGCGAACCAGCGCCGCCAAGAGCGCGGTTTCCTCGACCGTCGCCGGGATGTCGCTCACCCGCACCTCGACGGTCGGGAACGAGACCGATGGCCGGACATCCCAGTAGACCATCTGCTTGTCCAAGATGCTGCCGCTGTTGAGCATCATCGCGACCATGGCCTCGTAGTCCCGCGCGGACTCGAAGTACGGCGGCGGCCCCGCGCTGGGCCAGCGCCGCCACAGGATGCTGCGCCAACTGGCGAATCCGGTCTCGGTGCCGCGGTAGATCGCCGAATTCGCGGTCATGGCGAGCAGTTGCGGCAGCCAGGGCCGCAGGTGGTTGCTGACCTGGATCGCGGTTTCGGTGTCGGGGATGCCGACGTGCACGTGGCAGCCCGACAACCCCTGCTCGTGGGCGAGCATGCCGAAGTTCTCGGCGATGCGCTGGTAGCGCGGGGTGTCGGTGACCGGGAAGTCGTGCGGGACGGTCGGCGGGATGCCGACGGCGAGCAGGCGTGCGTCGTTGCGCTGGGCGCAGATGGCGATGCCGCGGCGCGATTCGCGCAATTGCCGGTGCAGTGCGGCGATGTCGGTGTGGACCGCGGTGCTGGCCTCCACTTGGCAGCGAGTGAGTTCGAGTTGCAGGTCGATGCCGAATTCCTCGGCCGTGCGCGCCACCTCGACATTGCGCGCCAGCGGTTCGCCGGTACCTGGGTCGACGAGCAGGAATTCCTCTTCCACGCCCACGGTCAGGCGGCCATCGTCCATGCTGGTCGCAATACCCAGGGGCGGGTCGGCTAGTCAGCTGCCGGGGGGCCGGGTCCCGGTCGGATGCGTCCGCGTTCCGCGCCGGTTTGAACGGTGGGGAGACGGCAACGCGAACCACAAGGGGGCCGTACGGAGAGGAGTTGTCGCATGTCTCGGATCGCTCTGCGTCTCGCCGTGACCGGGGGCTGCGCCGTACTTGTGGCCGCTGCCGGTGCGGGACTTGCCACAGCGGGACCGACGTTGTCCCCGGACACGCAAGAGGAGGGCACCATCGCGGTGGGCAGCCAGCCGCCGTCGGAGAGTTGGAACTGCGCGCTGATCGGCTCGGCCGAGCAGGCCGGTCCACGGGTGGACCTGGCCCGCGACGGGGAGAGTCGCGGTGGTTTCGCAGCCGGCA
The DNA here is from genome assembly GCF_015477775.1 of Nocardia abscessus. Taxonomy (GTDB): domain Bacteria; phylum Actinomycetota; class Actinomycetes; order Mycobacteriales; family Mycobacteriaceae; genus Nocardia; species Nocardia abscessus_A. The sequence continues at coordinate 129,826 of NZ_JADLQO010000003.1, forward strand.
GCACCGTGGCCGCGACCTGCGTCGGGCCGCAGTGGCCGGTGGTGGCCATGACCACCGGCGTCACCTCGCTCGACGACGCGGACTGACCTCCCTTCCCCGAACCTGCGCCTCCCACGGGCGGTGCTGCGGAAACCGCCCGAGGCGTACGAGCTCGATAGGCTCGCCCCATGCGGATCGTCGTCCTCGGCTCGGGCATCTCGGGTCTGTCCACCGCGGCCGAATTGCTCCGTGGCAGGCACGAGGTGATCGTCGTCAGCGCCGAGCCGATCACGGCGACGACGTCTTTCCTGGCCGCGGCGGTCTGGTTTCCGACCGCCGCGGGCCCAGCCGAGCGTGTCCGGGCCTGGAGCGAGACGACTTTCGAGCATTTGGCCGGGCTGGCCGCCGCCGGTGCGCCGGGCGTACGCATGTGTGCCTCCATGGCGCTGTATCGCGACGAGCCCGCGATTCCCCCGTGGGCGCGGTCGGTGCGCTCGTTCCGGTCGGCCGACCGGAACGAACTGCCCCCCGGCTATGGGTTCGGATTCCGTTTCGAAGTCCCCCTCGTGGAGATGCCGACCTACTTGCCGTTCCTCAGCGCCCAAGTGGACGCCGCGGGCGCGCGACGCGTGCTGCGCACCGTGGCGCGCCTCGGCGATCTCGCCGATCTCGCACCGGACGTCGTGGTCAACTGCGCCGGTCTGCGGGCCGCCGAACTCGTCGGCGATCCGGAGGTGTATCCGATCCGCGGCCAGATCGTGCGGGTGGCGAATCCGGGACTGTCGGTGTCGGTCCGCGACGAGGCGCATCCGCTCGGCCGCGCCTATGTCCATCCGCGCGCGAACGACTGTGTCCTAGGCGGTTCCCTGGACACCGGGGAGTGGGACACGACGCCGGATCCCGACCTCACCCGGTCGATTCTGCGGCGCTGCCGTGAGCTGGCGCCCGCGCTCGCCGACAGCGAAGTCCTGGGAACCGTGGTCGGGCTGCGCCCTGGTCGCCGTGCGGTCCGGGTGGAACTCGACACCACCGCGCTGCCCGGGATACCCGTCGTCCACAACTACGGTCACGGCGGCTCCGGGATCACCATCGGGCACGGATGCGCGCTGGAGAGCGCCGCTCTCGTCGCAACGCTCTGAGCGGCCGAAGCGGATCAGCTTGCGTAGCTGCGCGCCACCACGGAGTTCAGCGCCTCCAGGAATTCGCTGAGGACGCCGGGCTCGACCCGGTCACGCGGTGCGCGGCGTTCCGGCGAATCGGTCGCGGGCGCCGCGAGGCCTGCGTCGACACTGTCGCGCAGGACGGCGTGCACGGCTTCGATCGGGATGCCCGCCTGCGCGCACCGGGTGGCCGCGTGCTCGAACCGGCCCAGAGCCAGACTTCCCGCGGCCTCCGCCGCGTCGACCAGGACCAGCGCCAACTCCAACCCCATTCGGATCAGCGCGTCGGGGCCCTTGCGATCGGTGCCACGATCGAATCTCGCGGACATCTCGGCGATGCTGCGATCATCTTCGTGCGGGCCGATATTCATGGCCCTCCCTCCGCCCGGCGACCCTGCTGCCTCCGACGTTACGACGGGGATCGAAAGTTTTCGACCGCGCGAATACGACTTGTGAGGCTTCACAGCCGGGAGCCGTCCGCATGGGGCGGTGTCCCCAACCGCGGGCTCGCCCCTCGGCACGTCGATCCGGTCAAGTTACCGTTGAGTACTTTCCGCGATCGGGGAGGGAAGGAGTCACATGTCCATCACCGATTCGGCAGGTCCGGATCTGACCCTGTCGGGCCGCCCGGCCAGTTCTTCACTGCGGGACGTGCGGAATCTGTCGCGCAAAATGGTCGGCCACTTCATCGAGACCGTGGCGCACTGCCGGACGCTACCCGGTGAGGCGCTCAACGGCGACATCACCAACATCACCCGCCTGTGCCTGGAACTGGCCGTCAGCATGCTCGACGGCACCGACATCCCCGAGAAGACCCTTCTGCTGCGCAACGCCGCGGCGGGCTGGGCGCGGGAGGGCATCCCCATCGACACCATCCACCACGCCGTGCACGAGGGATTCAAGCTCGGCTTCGACCTGATCGTCGCTAACGCGACCGCCGCGGACTTCGACAGCCTCAAGGACATCAGCCGCCGCCTGCTGGAGATCCTGGACACCATCACCTCGACCGTCTCGCGGGCGTACGTGACCGAACTGCGTGCCGTGGTCGGCGAGCATCACACGGCCGCGCACACCCTTGCCTCGGCCCTGCTGGGCGGGCATCCCACCTTCACCATGGCGCGCGAATGCGGCATCCAGATCGCCGACTCGTATTCCGTTCTGGCACTCGCGATCCCGCCCCATCCGGACGAGCGCAATCCGCAACTCGACGGTGCGGTGGTGGCGCGGCGAAAGTTGCGCCGGGTGCAATCCGAACTGGCGACCCGCTGTGGTGATGCGGTGCTGTCGCTGCTCAGCGTCGACGGCGGCACCGTCTTGCTGCCGTCGGCGTCGCCGGAGGACAAGACCCTCGACGACCTGGTCGAGGGGCTCGGCCGCGCGGCGCAGGTGCCGATCGCCGCGACGGTGATCGCCGCGACGCCGGTCGAGGTGCCGACGGCGGCCGACCGGGCGCACGAGTTGCTCGACATGGTGCAGCGGCTGCGCTGGACCCGCGGGCTGTTCCGATTCGACGACCTGGCGCTGGAATACCAGCTCACCCGGCCGGGCCCCGGGCTGGAAACGCTGCGGACCCTGCTCGACCCGCTCGACGAGCACCCCGAACTGCTCGAAACGCTCAAACGCCACATCAGCACCAATTTGAACCGCCAGCGCACCGCGCGGTCGCTGCACATTCACACCAACACCGTGGACTACCGGCTCAAGCGCATCGGACAGCTCACCGGATTCGACCCCGCCCAGGCCTCCGGGGTGTGGTATCTGCGCGCCGCGCTGGTGGCACGCAGCTACCGGGACTCCGAGGACGAAACGCCGGTCGGCAGGTGGGCAGGGGCGGCTGTGGCGTCCCCGGCGTCCCCGGCGTCCCCGTAGCTCCGCCGCGCCTGGCCGGCGCCGAGCAACGCGTGGACCGTCTCGGGCGTCCATCGGCGGTCGGCGCCGGGACGGGTGGCGAGGTAGCCCGCGGTCGCCCGGAGCGACCAGCCGTGCGCCGTGCGCAGGCCCGCCGCCAGATGGCGCAGGTAGGCGGCGGCGGGCGGATTGCCGGGCACGTCGCGATAGCGCCAGGGCGCGGTGAAGGTGAGCACAGGGTGCCCCTCGTGGGCGCCCGCGCAGACCAGGGTTTCGTACCGTCCTGGACCGAGCGTTGTCGCGCCCGCCTCGGTGACCTCGGTCAGGTTCACCTCGGTGCCCGGGGCGCGGTACATCTCCTGCGCGACGATGTCGGAGAACTGCGCGGCCGTGAGCAGATGGGCGTGCACAGCGATCTCGCCCGGACAGCCCGGGTCGTAGAAGGCCCGGCCGCCGGTCCAGGTCAGCGATTCGGTCGCGAAATACAGCACGCCGGACAGCCGGAGCGGGATCGAGCGGATCGGGTCTGCGGGGTCCCGGCAGCCGGGCAAGACGAGTGATCCCCCTTCGGGCCTGCCGCCACGAAGGTAGGTGCGCAGCCTGGCCAGGCTCATGTTCGAGCCGTACGCGGCGTACCAGACCAGATCCGTGCGCCCGCGCAAGTCGTGCCGGTCCGCGGCCGGATCCGCTCGCGGTGCCGCCGCAGCGGCTGTGCCGTCGGGGTGCCACGCCGTCATGGCATCCATTGTCGGCGTTTCCCGCAGCCGCGCACGCGGGCGTCGGTGAGCGCGAGAATCAGGTCGACAGAAGGCGACATTGCGGAACAAAATCTTCCGCAATAGTCGGAAGAGTGTTCCGCATGACGAACACGAAGCAGATCCGGTCCTTCCGCATCGACATCGCTCAGGCCGAGCTCGATGAGTTGCGCGAGCGGCTCGGGCGGACGCGCTCGCCGCATGTCGTGCCCGGTACCGAGGCGGATTGGGAAAGGGGCATCACACCGCGATACCTGCGAGAACTGGTGACGTACTGGCGTGCGGAGTTCGATTGGCGGGCGCAGGAGGCGCGGCTGAACGCCTACGACCAGTTCACCACCGAGATCGACGGCCAGACCATCCACTTCTTCCATGTCCGCTCGCCCGAGCCGGAGGCGATCCCGCTGCTGATCACCCACGGCTATCCGGGCTCGGTGGCGGAGTTCCTCGATGTGATCGGCCCGCTGACCGACCCCCGCGCGCACGGCGGTGATCCGGCGGATGCGTTCCATGTGGTGATCCCGTCGTTGCCCGGGTTCGGGTTCTCCACGCCGCTGGCGTCGGCGGGGTGGGAGCTGGGGCGCACGACCGAGGCGTTCGCGGAGTTGATGAACAGGCTCGGCTATCCGAAGTTCGCGGCGCAGGGTGGCGACATCGGCGCGGGCGTCACCGGGCGCCTGGCCGCGACCCACCCCGAGCGGGTGATCGCGACCCATGTGAACAGCGACCAGGGCACGCTCGGCCTGGTGGGCGAGCAACTGCCGATCCCCGACGGGCTGACCGAGGACGAACTCGCCGCCATCGAGGCCGCCCGGCAACGGTGGGCCCAGCAGAAGGGATACCTGGTGCTGCAGACCACCCAGCCGAACGCGATCGCGGCCGCCCTGACCGATTCGCCGATCGCGCAACTCGGTTGGATCGCGGAGAAGTTCCAGCTGTGGACCAACTCGGCGTGCGCCGAAGGCGAAGCCGTGGATCGTGACCTGCTGCTGACCAACGTCAGCATCTACTGGTTCACCCGCAGCGGCGCGTCGGCGGCGCAATTCCTCTGGGAGACCGCGCATTCCGGCAAGGACTGGGTCGCGCCGTCGGCAGTGCCGCAGGGGTGGGCCGTGTTCGACACGCATCCACTGATGCGCCGGGTGATGGATCCGGATGGCCGCATCGAGCATTTCACCGAGTACGCCGAGGGTGGGCACTTCGCCGCGGCGGAGCAACCGGACCTGTTCGTCGCGGACGTGCGCAAGTTCTTCCGCGACTATCGCGGGTAGCGGTAGCGCGGGCGCGTCGCCGCCCGCGCCCCGACGGAGCTACGTTCGGAGGCGTAGTAGCGAACCGTTCCCCAGTCGGATGCCCCCGCCGGTGCGCGGGCCTACCGTTTCCGTATGACGTGGAACGAGATGAGCCAGAGCAAGTTCGTCCTGCTGACCACCTTCAAGAAGGACGGAACGCCGGTCGGCACACCTGTGTGGGTGGCTCCCGACGGTGACCGGATCGTCGTCTGGACCAATCCGAAGACCTGGAAGGTCAAGCGGATCCGCCGCAATCCGGAGGTCACGCTGCAGGTGTGCGACGGGCGCGGTCGCCCGGCCTCGGAGGAGGTCTTGCCGGGTAGCGCGCGCATCCTCGACGCGGACGGCACGCAGCGCGTGCGCGACGTGGTCGCGGACAAATACGGCGTCATCGGCAAGCTCGCCATTCGCGGGCACAAGCTGTTGCGTGGCGCCGACGCGTCCGTCGGTATCGCGATCGCTCCGAAGCCGGCGCCCTAGGCCGATTCGGCCAGGCCCGCGGAGCGCCAGATGTCCGCGAGGTCATCGAGCGGGACCGAGAGCGCCTGGCCCAGCGCGACCACCGTGCCGAAGGCGGGGGAGGGCAACCGGCCGGTCTCGATCTTGCGCAGCGTTTCCGGTGAGATCCCGGCCGCCAAGGCGACGTCGGCGAGTTCGCGGTCGGCGCGGGCGGCGCGCAGGGCGGCGCCGAGGCGGCGCCCTGCTTCGATCTGCGCGGGAGTCAACGGGAGGCGGACCATGCGCCCAGGCTACGGCCGGTATTTAAATACCGCAACCGGCTCGATTGGTATTAAAATACCAATGCGGCTATCGTGGTATAAAAATACCGGCGCACTGGAGGATCGATGGTCGAGTTGAAGAGCCCCGCGGAGATCGCGCGGATGCGAGTGGCGGGGCGCTTCGTCGCCGGCGTGCTCGCCGAATTGCGCGAGCGCGCCCGCGTGGGGGTGAACCTGCTCGAGCTGGAAGCGCATGTCCGGGAGCGCATCCGTGAACGCGGCGCGCAGTCCTGCTACTGGGACTACTCACCCTCTTTCGGGCGCGGGCCCTTCCGCAACACGGTCTGCCTCTCGGTGAACGACGCTGTACTGCACGGACTTCCGTTCGATTACGCGCTGCGCGACGGTGACGTGCTGAGCATGGACCTCGCGGTCGGAATCGAGGGCTGGGTCGCGGATTCGGCGACCACGGTCGTGGTCGGCTCCGCCGCCGCCGAGGACGTGCGGCTGGTGCGAGCCACCGAGGAGGCGCTGGCCGCGGCGATCGCGGTCGCGGTGCCGGGCAACCACATCGGCGACATCTCCGCCGCCATCGCCGCGGTGGCACGCGAGTACGGCTATCCGGTGAACACCGAATTCGGCGGTCACGGCCTGGGCCGCACCATGCACGAGGACCCGCACGTGCCCAACACGGGCCGCCCGGGGCGGGGGTATCGGCTGCGGCCCGGCCTCACCATCGCGATCGAGCCCTGGTTCGCGCGCGGCACCGACCGCATCGTCACCGACCCCGACGGCTGGACCATCCGCTCGGCGGACGGCTCACGCACGGCCCACTCCGAACACACCGTCGCGATCACGCCGGACGGCCCGGAGGTTTTGACCGCGGCGTGAAGGCCGCGCCGAGCGGGTCTATTCGCCGGACAGCCAGACGGTCAGGTCCTCGGAGGCGCGCAGCTCGTCGGCGACCGACGCGCGTTCCCCGGCGGACAGCCGCATCGCGCGCAGCTCGGTCCGGAACTGCTCGGCGCGGCCGGGGTCTTCGGTCGCGACGGCCAATTCGGCGAGCGCCGCGAGCGCCCTGGCCACCTCCAGCCGCGGCGCTTCGGCCCGGAACCGGCCCAGGCCGACCTCGAGCACGCGAAACGCGGCCTTGTCGTCGGTCTTGAAGTCGCGCAGGATGCGGGCGTTGTCGAGCACCTTGGCCAGTCCGTGCAGCTCCCTGGATCCGCCGTATTCCACTTTCGGGGGTTCGTCGCGCTGGATGTAGATCACCTGGTTACCCGCTGGATCGACGACGGTGAACCGGGACTGCCCCGGGCGGAAGCGGGTGATCCTGGGCAGGCCTTTCGCGGGGATCTTGCCGTAGCGGGCGCGTAGCGCCGCGGTGAAAGCCTGGTGCCTGCTCGCGACATCGTCGACCATGACCAGGCAGCCGGTGCGTTCGGCGGGTATGTCGCCACCCTTCGGTGTCGGCACGAAATGCAGGGCGCAGCCGTGATCCTCCACGGCGCCGTAGATGTAGGGACGGATCTGTTCGTGGGTCACCGCGTAGCCCAGCGTCTTGTAGAAATCCAGCGTGCCGGCCAGATCTTCGGTCCAGAGCTGCGGTACCGCCGTGTCGGCCATTCAACCTCCCGATTGCCTGCGGTAGTCAATTTTGACTAGCTAAGGGTAGGGCGGTTCCGCCCCGGAAGTCAAACTTGACTACCATGCCATCCGGAGCGAAAGGAGTCGCCATGTCCGTGGTGCGCCTACTGGTGCTGGGGGTGATGCGCCTGCGTCAGCCCGTGCACGGCTATGCCGTGCGACAGGAGTTGCTGTCCTGGCGCGCCGAGACCTGGACGAACGTCAAACCCGGCTCGATCTACCACGCCCTCAAGCAGCTGACGCGCGAAGGAAAGCTGAGCGCCTTCGCCACGCAGAACAGCGACCAGGGGCCGGGGCGCACCCTGTTCGAGCTGACCGAGGCCGGCGAGGCCGAGTTCCGCAGGCTCATGGACGAGGCACTGGTCAGCATCGACATGGAGGAACTGGGCGCGGGCATCGCTTTCATGGACGCGTTGCCCCGGTCACACGTCATCGCGAAGCTGCGCGAACAGCGCCGCCGCAGCGAGGAGGTGCGCGCCGACCTGCTGGCCATGATCTCGAACTTCCCAGGGCGATACGAGGCGCCGCACGCCACCGATCTGCTGGAGTTGTGGAGCGGCGTGTTCGACAACCTGTCGAAATGGACCGAGGGCGTGCTGGCGCGCCTGGAGGCGGGCGAATACCGCATGCCGGAGTAGGTCGGCGGCGAGCCGCCGTCGACCTCGGTCCGTGAGCCGGCTCGCTTCCCCGCGCCGGCTGCGCGCGCCGGGACGCGGGATACGCTGCCCGCATGACGAATTCGCTGGACGCCGTCGCGAAGGCCGACTACGTGCTGCTGACCACCTTCCGCAAGGACGGAACACCCGTCGGCACCGCGGTGTGGGCGGTCGCCGAGAACGGCAAACTGTACGTCTGGACCGTGACCGACAGCTGGAAGGTCAAGCGCCTGCGGCGCAATCCGGCGGTCACTGTGCAGCCGTGCAGCGCGACCGGCAAGCCGCACGGTACGGCGATCGAGGGGACCGGGCGGATTCTCGACGCGGAGGGCACCGAACGGGTGCGCAAGCTGCTGCGGCGCAAGTACCGGCTCACCGGTCCGCTGGTCATCCTCGGCAGCAACCTGCGGCGCGGCAAGGCCGGGACCATCGGCATCGAGATCACCCCGGCCGCCTGACTCCCGGCGTCAGGTCGCCTGGCTGACCGACGACATGTGGAAGTCGGGAATCCGCAGGGGCGGCATGGCGGTCCGGGTGAACCAGTCCTTCCATTCGCGCGGCAGCGTGAGCTCGGTCGCGCCGGCCTCGCTCACCCGGCGCAGCAGGTCCAGCGGGCTCTCGTTGAACCGGAAGTTGTTCACCGCAGCGGTGACCTCGCCGTTCTCCACGAGATACACCCCATCCCTGGTGAGACCGGTCAGCAGCAGCGTCGCCGGATCGACCTCCCGGATGTACCACAGCGTGGTCAGCAGCAGACCGCGCTCGGTGCGGGCGATCATGTCGTCGATCGTGGCATCCGAACCACCGGTGAGCAGCAGGTTCTCCCCGGGAACCGTGGCGGGCGCGTCGAACTCCGCGGCCGTAGCGCGCGGATAGATCAGCGAGGAGATCACGCCCTCGTGCAGCCAGTCGACCCGCTCGGCGGGCAGGCCGTTGTCGAACACCGACATCGATTCCGACGACGCGGTCGCCGCCACGAACGGGCGGTACTCCAGCCCCGGGGCGTTCGGATCCGAGTAGAGCGTCAGCGGAATGTCGCTGAGGCGCTCACCGACCCTGGTCCCGCCCGCCCGTGCGAACGCCGTGTGGCCCTCCTGGGCGCCGCGGCCCTCCATCGACCAGGCCAGGTAGATCATCAGGTCGGCCACGGTCGAGGGCGGCAGCAACGTTTCGTAGCGGCCCGCGGGCAGCTCGATCTTGCGTTTTGCCCAGTCCAGGCGGCGCGACAGGTCCGCGAGCAGGCCGGACACGTCGACGTCGGCGAAGTCGGCGGTACCGACCCCGACCCACGCGCTGGCCAGATCCGTGCCCTCGCCGCGCTTTCCGTTGATTTCCACCGATCCGGTGGGTTGCACGAAGCGGCGGCGGATACCGGTCGAAGTGCCCAGCCACGTGGTGTGCATCTGATGGTGGGCGAAACCGTAGAGGCGGTCGGCGCTGTCGAACCCGGCGGCCAAGCCGTCGGCGAGATCGGTGAACACCTCGATGCCGGTGCCGACCGCAGCGGCGGCCCAGTCGTCGTCCACGGCGTCCGGCTCGAGCAGCGGCATCGCGTCTCGCGCGGGTTCGGCGCCGCGTGCCGCCGCTTCGCTCGCGCGCACGACCGCCTCGATATCGTCGGGATCGACGCTGGTCGAGGCGATCGTGCCGACGCGGGCGAGGGCGGGTCCCTCGCGGAACACCGAGATCACCGCCCAGTTCCGCGACACCGACGAGCCGTTGGTGGTCATGGAGTTCCCGGCCCAGCGCAGCGACGCCTCGTGCTCGTCGCGCACGACCACCATCGCCTCGTCGGCGCGGGAGAGCGCCAGCGCCCGCTCCACGGTCGCGCTCGCGGGAAACAGATCGTCACTCACTGGCCTGCCTCCGTCCGGGTGTTCAGGATGTTGACGCCGCGCACCAGGATCGACGGGCAGCCGTGGCTGACCGCCGCCACTTGGCCGGGCTGCGCCTTGCCGCAGTTGAACGCGCCCCCGAGCTGCCAGGTCGACGGTCCGCCGACCGCTTCCATCGCACCCCAGAAGTCGGTGGTGGTGGCCTGGTAGGCGACATCGCGCAACTGGCCGTCCAGCTTGCCGCCGCGGATGCGGAAGAACCGCTGGCCGGTGAACTGGAAGTTGTAGCGCTGCATGTCGATCGACCACGACTTGTCGCCGACGATGTAGATGCCGTCGTCCACCCGCGAGATCAGCTCCTCGGTGCTGGTGTCGCGGTCCGGATCGGGTTGCAGCGAGACGTTGGCCATCCGCTGGATCGGCACGTGATGCGCCGAATCCGCGTACGAGCAGCCGTTGGACCGCTGCAGACCCAGGCGCGGCGCGAACACCCGGTCCAGCTGATAGCCGACCAGGACGCCGTCTTGGACCAGGTCCCAGCGCTGCCCGGCCACGCCCTCGTCGTCGTAACCGACGCTGGCCAGCCCGTGCGCTTCGGTGCGGTCGCCGGTGACGTGCATGATCGGGGTGCCGTAGCGCAACGTGCCGAGCTTGTCCGGCGTCGCGAAAGAGGTGCCCGCGTAAGCGGATTCGTAGCCGATGGCCCGGTCGTACTCGGTGGCGTGACCGATGGATTCGTGAATGGTCAGCCACAGGTTGGTCGGGTCGATGACCAGATCGGTCGGCCCGGCCTGCACGCTGGGCGCTTTCACCTTCTCGGCCAGCCACTCCGGGATCCGCGCGAGTTCGCCGTTCCAGTCCCACACGCCGTCGGCGCCGGTCACGTACTCCCAGCCGCGGCCGACGGGCGCGGCCAGCGTGCGCATGGTCTCGAACACCCCCGCCGAGGTGTCCACCGTGATCGCCTCGAGGCTCGGGTGCAGCCGCACCCGCTGCTGGGTGATCGAGGAGCCCGCGGTGTCGGCGTAGAAGGTCTGCTCCTTGACCTGCAGCACGCTCGCGGTGACGTGATCCACTCCGTCGGCATGCGACAGACGCTCCGAATAGTCCTGCAGCAGCGCGACCTTCTCGCCGGTCGGCACGGTGAACGGGTCGAGGTCGTAGGCCGAGACCCAGCGCGCGTCGGTGTAGCGCGGCTCGTCGGCCAGTTCGACGCGTTCCCGGTTGAGCGCCCGCAGCGTGGTCGCGACGGTGACCGCGGTGCGCGCCACCTCGGCGGCGGTATCGGGCGTGAGCGCGGCGTGTGACGCGAAACCCCAGGTGCCGTCCACGATCACGCGCACGGCGAAGCCCAGTTCGGTGCTGTCGGTGACGGCCTCGACCCGGCCGTCGCGCAATCGGATCGATTGGGTGACCAGGCGGTGCACCCGCAGGTCGGCGTGCTCGGCGCCGGCCGCCGTGGCCGCGGCGAGGGCGGCGTCGGCGAGCGCGGCCAGTGGCAGGCCGAGGAACTCGGCGTCCACGTCTCTGGATGTCGCGATGCTCACCCGAACCAACCTAGTCGGTGCCGCCGAGCGCGCGTACCCGCGCGGTGATCCCACGCCGTGGAAAGTTGCAGCGCGTGCGGGTTTGCACGGAATGTGCCAGGGCGCAGAGCGAACGGCACGCGCGACACTCGAGCTTCCGGCGTGTTGCTCGCCGGATGCCGTACTGTGCCCGCGTGCCGCCATCCCCCCTTCGTGACCGCAAACGCGAACGTACCCGCCGAGCCATCCTCGAGGCCGCAGCCGAGCTGTTCGAGACCAGAGGCTACGAGGAGACCACGGTGGCCGACATCGCCGCCGCGGCGGACGTCGGCACACGCACGTTCTTCAACTATTTCGCCAGCAAGGAAGAGCTGCTCTTCCCGGAGTCCGACGAACGGGTGCGCGCCGCGGTGGCCGCGATCGCCAGCAGGCGCCCCGGAGAACGCCCGGTGGAGGTCCTGCTGCGCGCGTTGCGCGCCGCGGGCGACAACCCCGGCGAGCACCTCGTCGACGATCTCCATGCCCGGATCGGTGCGCTGCGCGCCCAGGTGTCGCGCACCGTGCCCGCGGTGAGCGGGCGCGCGGCGCATGCCCAGCTGGTCACCCAGCGCGAGATCGCCAGGCAGTTGCACAAGGCGTTCCCCGCCGAACTCGATGAGGTCGGAGCCGCCGCACTGGTCGGCGCCGTCGTCGGCGCGGTGTCGGGTGCGTTGACGGTGTTGTTCCAGCAACCGGTGGCCTGCGTAGAGGACGGCGAGCGGCTGCACCGCAAGATTCACGAGACGACCTCGCGGGTGCTCGAACCCTGGCTCGCCACCCATCACGCCGAACCGGTGGGCTGATCAGCCGAACTGCTGCCAGCCCAACCGGATCACCATCCCGATCACCACCACCAGCAGCACGATGCGCACGAACTCCGCGCCCTTCCGCAGTGCCATGCGCGCGCCGACCACGGCGCCGAGCACGTTCGCCACGGCCATCCCCGCGCCGAGCGCCCAGAGGATGTGCCCGGTAGCGCCGAAGAAGAGCAGCGCGCCGAGGTTGGAACCGCAGTTGATCACCTTGGCCATGGCGGCGGCCCGTACGAACTCGGTGCCGAGCAGGGTCGCGAAGGTGATGATCAGGAACGTCCCGGTGCCGGGCCCGAGCAGGCCGTCGTAGAAGCCGATCAGCCCCGCCGCCAGCGCCACCGTGAGGACGACCTTGCGCCTGGTGGGCGGATGGGTGGCCAGGGTGACGCCGATCGACGGCCGCAGCGTGACGACCACCGCCACGCCGACCAGCACCACCATCACGATCGGAATGAACAACTCGCGGTCGATCAGCGAGACCGCGGCGGCGCCCACCGCGGCCGCCGTCGCGGCGATCGCCGCCGCGGGCAGCAGAACCCGCCAGCGCATCGGCACCTTGCGCGCGAACGTCAGCACCGAGGCGCTCGTCCCGGCGACCGCGGCGAGCTTGTTGGTGCCCAGCGCGGTCTGCGGCGCTATACCGGGGGCCACCACGAACAGCGTCGGCAGGACGATCAGCCCGCCGCCGCCCACCACCGCGTCCACCCACCCGGCGGCCGTCGCCGCCGTCAACAAAACCGCCCAGTCTCCGATCTCCACCCCGCCAGACAACCAGACTCCGGATCCGGAGGTCGCCGGGCGCCCGCGCGACGGTCCGCGGCCGGCGGACTCCGTCGGGTCGGCGTGCCCGTGCGCCGGACGCACCTAGGCTGATCCGGTGCGTCGTTTCAGTCTGTGGCTCCGGGGCAAGCCCGTCGTGGCCGATTCGGTGCTGGCGGCGATTCTCCTGCTGCTCGAGATCATCGGGGTGGCCAACGCGCACAACAAGCTCGCCTACCTGGCCATCGGAGTGCTGCTTCCGCTGCCGGTCGTGCTGCGACGGGTGTACCCGCGAGCCATGGCGGCCGTCACCTTGGCCCTGTCGGTGACGGCGACGCTGGTGGGCTTCCTGGCCGAGGACGACGCCGAGCACATCGCGCTGCTGTCGCACGGCATCATGCTGTACACGCTGGTCGCCTACGTGGGAAGGCGGGACGGCCTGTGGTACGGCCTGGGCCTGGCGGTGGATCTCGCGCTCGCGATCGTGGCGATCGGGAAACCCTCCGGCCCCGACATCGTGTTCACCGCCATGTTCTACGCCTTGTGCTGGACGCTCGCGGAGTTCATCGGCGCGCGGCACGCCTACGACGCCGAGGTCGCGGCCCGCCTCGCGGTCGCCGACTACGACAAGGACCGCCGCGCGCACGACGCCGTCGCGGCCGAACGCACCCGCATCGCGCGCGAACTGCACGATGTGGTCGCCCACGCGGTGAGCGTGATCATCGTGCAGGCCGACGGCGCGAAGTACGCGCTGCGCCGCGACCCGGACGCGGCCGAGCAGGCGCTCACCACCATCGCGAGCACCGGCCGCGAAGCGCTGCGCGAACTGCGCAGAACCGTGGCCCTGCTGCGCACCGAGCACGCTCCCGACCAGTTGCCCCAGCACGGTACCGCGGGTATCGCCAAGCTCGTGGAGATGATGCGCGGCACCGGTCTGGCCGTGGAGCTCGAGCTGACCGGTGAGCTCGACGACATCGCACCCGAGGTGAGCCTCGGTGTGCATCGCATCGTGCAGGAATCGCTGACCAACACGCTGCGGCATGCCGGACCGCACCCCAAGGCGTGGGTGCGGGTGCGCCGCACCGACGCCGACGTGCTGATCGACGTCACGGACACCGGCGGGGTGCCGCTGCCCGAACCGGGCACGCGGATCCAGGGCAGCGGGCTCGGCTTGGTCGGGATGCGCGAACGGGTCGCGGTGCTGGGCGGCAGTCTCGAGGCGGGCCGCACCGCCGACGGAGCCTGGCGAGTGCACGCGAGCATCCCGCTGCAACCCGGTCCGGCGGAGTGAGCCGGCCGCTCGAACGGCACGAGGAGCGCTGCGCCGCAGACAGTTTCGGCCCGAGCGGATCATGCAGTCCAGACCCTTCGCACCGCAGGTCACCCGGCGCGCCGGAGGGGTCACGTTACATTGGGGTCGTGCCGATCACCGTTCTCGTCGTCGATGACCAGGAACTCATGCGTATGGGGTTGAAGATGGTGCTCGGTGCGCACCCCGACATCGAAGTGATCGGCGAGGCGGCCAACGGCGCCGCCGCGGTCGCCCGAGCGGCGGAACTGCGACCGGACGTGGTGCTGATGGACGTGCGGATGCCCGTCGTGGACGGGGTCGTCGCCACCACCCGGATCGTGGAGGCAGGCCACGGTAGCCGGGTTCTGGTCATGACGACCTTCGATCTCGACGAGCACGCGCTCGGCGCGCTGCGCGCGGGGGCCAGCGGATTCCTGTTGAAGGACACCCCGCCGGAGGATCTCGTCTCGGCCATCCGCAGCGTCGCCGCCGGTGACGCCGTGGTCTCGCCGAAGGTCACCAAACGCCTGCTGGACCGGCTCATCGCGGAGGATCCGGCGCGTACCCGCGACCCGGGTGTGCTCGACGTGCTCACCGCCCGCGAGCGTGAAGTGCTCGAGCAGATCGCGGCCGGGCGTTCCAACGCCGAGATCGCCGAGCAGTTGTATCTGTCCGAGGCCACGGTCAAGACGCACGTGGGCCGGGTACTCACCAAACTCGGTCTGCGCGACCGGGTTCAGGCCGTGGTGCTGGCCTACGAGACCGGGCTGGTGCGGCCCGGCGGTTGACCCGGGCGGATCTCAGCGACTTATCAGACGGGCTGGGGAGCAAAACCCCGGTTCGAGACGTTGAACGGGTAGATCGTCCGAAAGGATCGCCATGCCCGCCCTGTTGTTCGTGCTGTACGTCGTCGTCGAAGTCGCCGCACTGGTCGCGGTCGGTCAGTTGATCGGCGTGCTGCCGACCGTTCTGGTGCTGATCGCCGGGTCCGCCGCGGGCATGCTGCTGGTCGGCGCGCAGGGACGGCGGGTCTTCGAGCAGTTCCGCCGGGCCGCTCGCGGCGAAGTGGCGCCCGGCACCGCCGTGGCCGACGGCGCCCTGGTCGCGGCGGGTGGGGTGCTGATGTTCGTGCCCGGCCTGGTCACCTCGCTGTTCGGCCTGCTTCTGCTGCTGCCTCCGACGCGCGCGCTGCTGCGTCCGCTGGTCACGGCGTTCGCCGCGCGGCGCTTCCGCAGGCTCGCCGCCGCCGCGCCCTACCGCGGCGTGGTCGTCGACGCGGGTGAGGTGGTCGACGGCGCCGTCGTGGGGCAGTGGTACGACGACGGTCAGGGCAACACGCGTCGCGCGATCACTTCGTCCTGAGCACGAACTCGGCTGTACCCGGTTCCGCGCGGCGGCGCGAAGGGCTATCGTGACGCGATGGCCACCGAGCAACTCACCGTCACGGTGAGCGAGGAGCTGGCTGCCGCGGTGAAACGCGCGGCGGCCAGTGCGGGACAGTCGATTTCCGGATTCACCGCCGCGGCGCTGCGGCTGGAGCTGATCGCCGTGGAGGCGGGCTGCCTGCCCGCGGCGTCCGGCGGGACCGGTGGTGCGCCGCCGGAGTACGCGGAGGTGATGGCGGTGCTGGCGCAGCCGGAGGATCTGGCGCGCCACCCTCTCTGAACGGCTGACCGAAACCGCCGCACCGGGCATACGGCAGACTGATGCTCCGTGAGTACCCAGTTGCTGATCGGCGGTCGTTTCTACAGTGCCAGTTCACCCGACGCCACGGCGATGGCGGTGAGCGACGGGACCGTCGTCTGGCTGGGCGCAGAGCAACCCGGTCGTGCGCTGCACCCGGACGCCGAGATCGTCGACCTCGACGGCGCCTTCGTCGCGCCCGCGTTCGTGGACCCGCACGTGCACGTCACGGCACTGGGCCTGAAGCTGACCGGGCTCGATCTGTCGGCCGCGCGCTCGCTCGCGCACTGCCTGCGGCTGCTGCGCGAGTTCGCCGAGGCGCACCCGGACGGCGCCGTTCTGGGCGACGGCTGGGACGAGACCACCTGGCCGGAGGGGCGGCCACCCACCGTCGCGGAGATCGACGCGGCGGCGGGCGCCGGTCGGCACGTCTACCTCTCGCGGGTGGACGCGCACTCCGCGGTGGCGTCCTCGGCGCTGCTGGACACGCTGCCCGAGCTGGCCGCGACCGACGGATTCACCCGGGGTGAATCCGTGCGTGCCGCCGCCCACCACCTGGTGCGCACCGCAGCGCTCGCCGATCTGTCCCGGGCGCAACGGGATAGAGCCCGCGCCGCGGCACTGGACCATGCCGCCGCGCGCGGTGTCGTCGCGGTCCACGAATGTGCGGGCCCGGAGATCGCAGGCCGCACCGACGTTCGCGAACTGCTCGAGTTCGAACACGGCGTCGAGGTCAGGGCCTACTGGGGCGAGGCGGTGCGCAGCGCCGAACAGGCCCGCGCCCTGATCGAGGAACTCGGCGTACACGCTCTCGGCGGCGACCTGTTCGTGGACGGGTCGTTCGGGTCGCGCACCGCATGGTTGCGGGCGCCCTATGCCGACGAGACCGGTTGCGGTCGAAGCTATCTCGACGCCGACGCGATCACCGACCACGTCCGCGCCTGCACCGTCGCCGGTATCCAGGCCGGATTCCACGTGATCGGCGACGCCGCCATGGACGCGGTCGTCACCGGTGTCGAACGGGTGGCCACCGAACTCGGCGGCCCCGCGGTCGCGGCGCTCGGGCATCGCGTCGAACACGCCGAGCTGATCGACGGCGAGCACATCGCGCAGCTCGCGCGCTGGGGTGTGATCGCCAGTGTGCAACCGGGATTCGACGCGGCGTGGGGTGGACCGGACGGCATGTACGCCGCGCGGCTCGGCGCGGATCGCGCCGCCGCGCTGAATCCGTTCGCCGCCATGGCTTCCGCGGGCGTCGCCTTGGCGATCGGCTCCGACGCTCCGGTCACCGCACTCGATCCCTGGGCGGCGGTGCGGGCGGCGGCCAACCACCGCACGCCCGGCCACGGCTTGTCGCCCCGTGCGGCCTTCGCCGCGGCTACCCGGGGCGCATGGCGTGCGGGCGGAGTCCGCGACGGGATGGCGGGCACCCTGGTACCCGGCGCCCCCGCCTCCTATGCGATCTGGGACGCGGCCGAACTCGTCGTCGCCGCGGCCGCCGACTCGGTGCAGCGCTGGTCCACCGATCCGCGGTCGCGGGTACCGGGACTGCCTGCGCTGGACCCGGATGCGCCGCTGCCCACCTGCCTGCGCACCGTGCATCGGGGAGCGACCATCTATGCGAAGTGAGCGAGCGCTCGACGAGCCGAGCGCGGCTGGTGACCGTCTCGTGCCCGGTGTTCGGGTGCGCCGGGACGCGCGGGATCGGCGCGTCTCGACGCTCGCCGCGTGCCTGCCCACGGCCCGCCGCCGTCCGAGCGGGGGTGGCCACTCCAGCCGGGGCATGGGGCGTTTCCATGATGCGTTGCTCGCGGCCGCCGACCATCCACAGCGCTGTTCGGTGCTCGGATATCGGATTGTGTCCGGGCGGATCGCGACCGGCTGGTCACCGGCAGCCGTACGGTCTACCTGGGGCCGGCATGGCCCCGCTACAGACTCGCGCGGGTCGAATGTGTGCTTGCCCACGGCCGAGGCTCGCGCTGCTGGGAGTCGCGGGGCGGCCGGACGGCGGACATCGGGCTTCCGTCCGACTCTTGCCGGGCAACCGACCTCGGGCGCGGAAGCACTCGTCCACGGCAGTCGGCGAACTCGGAGTCTGCGCGACGCCGGACGTCTTCCGCGCGCGGTAACCGGGTTTCCCAGTCTTTATCGCGGGGCAGTTCGGCGTGATTGCGAGGCGCCGATGGGCGGGTCGGTTGTGGGGGATCTGGGAGTAGGCCGTCTGTCCATTGGGACACGAACGTCGTGCGGCCGGACTCGCGCAGTGCGGGGGTGCGCCTGCGCGGAGAAGGGTCCGGCACCTGGACCGGCGATATGGGCTTCAAGCCGTTTCGTCCGAAGGTGGACTTCCGAGTCGGCCCGAACCACTGCCGTAGAGGGGATTACGGTCCGGCAGTGCGCGGCGTCCGGTCGGCGAAGGCCGGTCGATTCGCTCCTGACTGCTCCACGCCACCGGGCCTCCCATACGCCGGTCGAGGCGCGGTACTGCACAACCGGGAAGGGCGAGGTGGCACTGCGTGCCAGCGAGGGAGGGCTGGGCAGCGGCGGAGGATGCGCGGCCGACCGGCTGTGGTTTCCGTCGCGCCGAACGCCTGCTGAGCACCGAATCACGGTGCTGCGGCATAGCGATGCCGATCGGGTAACGGCGGGACTTTTTCGGGCCGCCAGGTGGCATCCACTGTGGTGTGTATCGGTCGCCTGCCGGGCCACGGATCGGCAGCGTCTCGCGGCCGGGCGGCTCGGTCGCCCGGTGCGGTCGCAGGGCCCCGATGCGCTGGTTTCGGCCGCAAGATGCGGGTTTGTCCGGCGGAGGCCGACCGGGGAGCCGACATCATGCCGGCGACTGCTAACGATCCGATGGCCGTCGACGATGCACGAGTGGACACCTGACGACTCGTCCACGGCTGAGGCGCGCGGTTTTCTGTGGCGCGCCTTCGCGGAGCCGATCGTGCGGCGTGAACTCGCCACTCGATCGACGCGGTCCGACCGGTGCGCCGAGGCTTGCGTGCGTCGTACGCGGGCTATGGCGGCCTTGATATTCCGTGTGACGAACGTCATCACCCCGAGCGTCAGGTGCGTCGAGTGGCGGACCTGTGCTCGTTCGCGTCCGGCTGTTTCGCGTCGATCGGCGCGGACGCGGTCGGGGGCCGACTGGCGGTCGCCGGTCCGATGGCGGACAGTGGCCGAGTGATGGTGCGAGAGCGGGTGGGCGAGTCGGTGCGGCAGGTGTCCGCAGTGGTCCGCAGCCACCCCGTAGCGGCGCGCGCGGTGTCTGCGATCTGCGCGGGGCTGCTGCTGTTCGGCAGCTTCCCGCCTCGGCCGTGGTGGTTTCTCGCGCCGCTGGGCGTCGCGGCACTGACCCTCACCGTACGCGGTGACGGTCGGCTGCGGGCGGGCTTCGGATACGGATTCCTGGCCGGGCTGGCGTTTTTCGTTCCGCTGCTGCCGTGGACCGGTATCTATGTCGGGCCGGCGCCGTGGCTGGCGCTGTCCACCGCCTGTGCGCTGCACCTGGGCCTGTTCGGTCTGCTCGCCCGGCTCGTCGGCGTGCTGCCCGGCTGGCCGCTCTGGGTGGCCTTGGCCTGGACCACTGCCGAGTGGGGCAGGTCCAGCTTCCCGTTCGGCGGATTTCCCTGGGGCCGTTTGGCCTTCGGTCAGGCCGACGGCTGGTTCTTGTCCCTGGCAGCCATCGGCGGCGCCCCGCTGGTCGGGTTCGCCGTGGCGCTCACCGGGACCGGAGCGGCGGCGTTGGTCTCGCTGCTGTGGTCGTCTCGCCTCTCTGATGACGTGCGTCGATCCGCCGATGCCGAGGCCGGCAGTCCCGAGCAGGCCGCTGCGAGCGGACGCACTCCCGTGTCCCGACTCGGGTACGCCGCTGCGGCTTTCACCCTGCTCGTCATGCCGCTCGCCGGTCTGTTCCTCCGGTCCGCGCTGCCCGATCCGGACAAAGGTGACAGAACGGTCACCGTCGCGGCGATCCAGGGCAGCGTGCCGCGCCTCGGCCTGGATTTCAACGCGCAGCGACGGGCCGTGCTGGACAACCACGTCCGGCGCACCGAGGAACTGGCCGCCGAGGTGGCCGCAGGCCGCGCCCCGCGCCCCGATGTGGTGATCTGGCCGGAGAACTCCTCGGACATCGACCCGTTGCGTAACGCCGACGCCGCCGCCCTGATCACCGCGGCCTCCGAGCGGATCGGCGCGCCCATCCTGGTCGGCGCGGTGCTGATCAACTCGGATCGGACCACGACCAACTCGGTGATGGTGTGGAACGGCGCCGCAGGCCCAGGTGAGCGGCACGACAAGAAGATCATCCAGCCTTTCGGTGAGTATCTGCCGATGCGGAGTTTTTTCCGGCTTTTCTCCGAATACGCTGATCGCGCGGGGTATTTCGTTCCGGGCAATGGTGATGGTGCGGTACGGGCAGCGGGTATCGACATCGGTGTGGCGACGTGCTATGAGGTGGCCTTCGACCGGTCGTTCGAAGACGCGATGCGAGCCGGTGCCCAACTGCTCACGGTGCCCACGAACAACGCGACGTTCGGCGACAGCGAGATGACCTATCAGCAGCTGGCCATGTCCCGTATCCGTGCCGTCGAGCACGGTAGAGCGCTGGTCGTCGCGGCCACCTCGGGTGTCAGCGCCATTATTGCCGCCGACGGCACTGTGCGGCAGGAAACCGCGTTATTCGTCCCCGCCGCGCTGGTCGCGCAGCTCCCGTTGCGCGACGACACCACTCTCGCAACGCGAATAGGCCCTGCGCCGGAGCGGATTTTCGTTATTCTGACGGCTGTCGCCGCGCTGGCCGCGGGCATCCGGCGGCGATCCACGCGCGATGATGCGCGAACCGGCCGTCGAGCCGTCGGCGGCCGATAACACCTCCTGCCGAATCGTCGATAACCGAACATTCGGTATGTTCTTGCCCCCACCGCCCCGAAAGTAAAGGTGGGGAAATGAGTTGCGCACTGTTCGCTTGACAACGGAAGTGATCCGCGGCCTACCATCGAACAGTCTGGTCAGAACCCGTTTTGCTTCGGTTCGACCTAGTTGAGTCGCAATGTTTGCGGAAATGTAACCAACCAAAGTGGCCTTCTGCCAAGGACGTTGGATGTGAAACAAATCCAAAACGTCGGCAATCCGGCAGATGCGATGCTCCGAATCATAGGGCGTGGATCACGTCCTCCAGATGGCGCGCGTGCGCTTGCTGGGGCGGTGCTCGGGGAGTTGCGTCAACAGCGGCAGAACGGAGTGATTGATGAGTTCATTGGCCACGGATCGCGTCGACCAATGTTCATCCGGCGAATTTTCGGCACAACCGTTTGCTCTGTCACCCGCCCAGACAGCTCTCTGGTACGCGCAGCGCATTCGTCCCGACGTACCGTTGACGATCTCCCAGTACGTCGAGATCCACGGTGACTTGGACGAGGGACGGCTGCTGTACGCGATCGAGCGTTTCGGTGCCGAGACCCAGGTGGGTCAGGTTCGCCTGGTGGAGGAGGATGGCACTCCGTATCAGATCGTGGATCCGGTCCACCGGCCGGGCTGGGTGCGCATCGATCTGCGCGGCGAGACCGATCCGTACGCCGCGGCGCTGCGCTGGATGCACGAGCACACGAGTGCGCCGATCGACCTGGAACGCGACCCGCTGACCTCCAACGCCGTCCTGCGCATCGGCGACGCCGACTACATCTGGTATTCGTACGCCCACCACATCGTGATCGACGGCTATGGCGCGATGAACGCGCTCACCCGTACCGCGGAGATCTACACCGCACTGGAGAACCAGACCGAGCCGGTCGCCTCGCGGGCGACGCCGCTGGCCGAGATCTACGCCGACGAGGCGCGCTACCACGACTCGAGCCGCTTCCAGAACGATCGCGAGTACTGGCTCGGGCAGCTCTCGGGCGTGGGCGAGCCGGTGAGCCTGGGCGGCGCCCGGCTCGGCGCGGCCACCCACGACGCGGGCCGCAGGCTGGCCACCGCCGTGCTCGACGACGAACAGCACGCCGCGATCGGCGCGGCGACCAGCGCGTGGAACACCACCGATTCGGCGATGTTCGTCGCGGCGCTGGCCGCCTACGTGCGGTCGGTGACGGGCAACTCGGACGTGGTCCTGAGCCTGCCGGTCTCGGCGCGCACCACGGTGTCGCTGCGCCGCTCGGCGGGCGTGATCTCCAACGTCGTGCCGATCCGGCTGAAGTTCGACGAGACGACCACGATCGGCGACCTGGTGAAGGCGGCCGAACTCCAGATCACCGGCGCCCTGCGTCATCAGCGCTACCGGCACGACGACATCCGGCGCGACAGCGGCTACTCCCGCGACGCCCGCGGATTCTTCGGCCCGATGGTCAACCTGATGCTCTTCCACGACGAGCTGCGATTCGGCAGCCTGGTCGGCTCCATGCACGTGCTGGCCACCGGCCCGGTGGAAGACCTCTCGGTCAACGTCTACAACGGCGCGGGCGGGCGCTTGCACGTCGACTTCGAAGCCAACCCCCGACTCTACGGTGAGGCGGAGGTCAGCGTGCATCACGCGCGCTACCTGGACTTCCTCGGCCGGTTCCTGGCGGCCGAGGTGACGACGCCCGCCGAGTCGCTTGCCGCGATCACCGGCGCCGAGCGGCAGTGGGTCGTGGACGGCTGGAACGCCACCGAGGCGCCCCGGCAGGACGGCACGCTGGCGAGCGTGTTCGCCGAGCGGGTGGCGTCCGACCCGCACACCGTCGCGCTGGAATTCGGCGACGAGACGCTGACCTACGCCGAACTCGACGCGCGCGCCAACCGCCTGGCCCGGCTGCTCATCGAGCGCGGCGCCGGGCCCGACACCACGGTCGGTCTGTGCCTGCGCCGCAGCATCGAGCTGGTGGTCGGCATGTACGCGATCGTCAAGGCGGGCGCGGCCTATCTGCCGCTGGACCCCGAGCACCCTGCCGAGCGGATCGGGCAGATCGTGCGTCAGGCCCAGCCGCTGTGCGTGCTCACCGCCGCCCGCGACGAGGTCGAGCTGCCCGCGATCGCCACCCGGCTGGACGTCGACACCGCGCAGGTGGCGGACTTCGACGACGCGCCGGTCACCGACGCCGACCGCAGGGCCGCGTTGCGCCCCGGCCATCTCGCCTACGTGATCTTCACCTCCGGATCGACCGGAACACCCAAGGGCGTCGGCGTGCCGCACGCCGCGATCGTCAACCGCCTGCGCTGGATGCAGCACGAGTATCCGTTGGAGCGCGCCGACGCGGTGCTGCAGAAGACCCCCGCCACCTTCGACGTCTCGGTATGGGAGTTCTTCTGGCCCTTACAGATCGGGGCGCGCCTGGTCGTCGCCGCCCCGGACGGCCACCGCGACCCGGCGTACCTCGCGCGGATCATCGCCGAAAAAGGCATCACGACAGCGCATTTCGTGCCATCCATGCTCTCGGTGTTCGTCACCGAGGCGGATCTGGACGGCTGCGCGGGCCTGCACCGGGTGTTCTGCAGCGGCGAGGCGCTGCCCGCCGCGGCGGTGCGGGAGTTCTACGCGGCGTTACCCGCCGCCGAACTGCACAACCTGTACGGCCCGACCGAGGCCGCCGTGGATGTCACCTACTGGGCGTGCCCGCCCGACGCGAGCGCCGTGCCGATCGGCTCGCCGGTGTGGAACACCCAGACCTACGTGCTGGACGATCGGTTGCAGCCCGTCCCGCCCGGCGTGGTCGGCGAACTGTACCTCGCCGGCGTGCAGTTGGCCCGCGGCTATCTGGGGCAGCCGCGGCTGACCGCGGACCGTTTCGTGGCCAACCCCTTCACTCCGGGCTCCCGGATGTATCGCACCGGCGACCTGGCCCGCTGGCAGATCGGCCGCTCCGCCGCCGAGCCGGGTGTGCTGGAATACCTGGGCCGCAGCGACTTCCAGGTGAAGATCCGTGGTCTGCGCATCGAGCTCGGTGAGGTCGAGGCCGCTCTGCTCGATGACCCGAAGGTCGCTCGCGCGGTGTGCGTGGCGCACACCGGACGCACCGGTGACGAACTGGTCGCCTACGTGGTCGCGGCGAAGCACGAGGACGACGCCGCCCGGCTGGACACGGCCGCGCTGCTCACCACCCTGCGCCACACGCTGCCCGGGTACATGGTGCCCTCCACGCTGATGGAACTCGACGAGCTACCACTGAGCGCCAACGGCAAGATCGATCGCAAGGCGCTGCCCGCCCCCGTCACCGGCGTGCGCTCGATACGGCCGATCGCCGAACCGCGCACCGAGGTCGAGCGGGTCTTGGCGGGCATCTTCGCCGAGGTCCTCGACACCGACGTCGGCATCGAGGACAGCTTCTTCGACATGGGCGGCAACTCGCTCATCGCCGCGCGGGCGGTGGCCAGGATCAACGCCGCCCTCGGCACCGCGCTGACCATCCGGGACCTGTTCGAGGCCGCGACGATCGAGGCGCTCACCCGGCGTTTCGCCACCCAGACCGTCGACGCCTCCTCGCCGCGACTTGCCCCCGCCGAGCGGCCGGAGCGAATTCCGTTGTCCCAGGCCCAACAGCGGCTGTGGATCCTGAACCGGTTCTCCGAACACGCCGCCGCGTACAACATGCCGCTGGCCGTCGAGGTGGAAGGGCCACTGGACGTGGCCGCGTTGCGCGCGGGCCTCGTCGACGTCATCGAGCGGCACGAGAGTCTGCGCACCACGTTCCCCGAGTCGCCCGAAGGGCCCTACCAGCTGATCCACCCGGCGCAGGCGATCCCGCTGACGCTCGACCCCATCGACGCCACGGCCGACGAAGTGGCCGGCTTGGCGACCGAGTTCGCCGGCTACGGCTTCGACCTGCGCAGCCAGGCCCCGGTCCGGGTGGCGCTCTACCGCACCGGCCCGCAGCGGCACGTCTTCCTCATCGTGCTGCATCACATCTGCGGTGACGGATGGTCCATCGCGCCGTTGGCCAAAGACCTGATGACGGCGGTGGCGGCGCGCGCGAAGGGCGTCGCGCCGCAGTGGACGCAGCTGCCGGTGCAGTATGCCGACTTCGCGCTCTGGCAGCGCGAATTGCTCGGTGAGGAAACGGATCCCGCCAGTGCGCTCAGCCGCCAGCTGACGCACTGGCGCTCGGCGCTGGCCGGGCTCCCCGAGCAGCTCGACCTACCGCTGGACCGCCCGCGCCCACTGCACAGATCGACCGTCGGCGGCCGGGTCGAGTTCACCATTCCCGCCGAGATCCGCCGCGCCGCTATCGAACTCGCGGCCAGCCGGGGCGTGAGCATGTTCATGGTGCTGCACGCGGCGCTGGCGACGCTGCTGTCGCGGCTGTGCGCCAACGGTGACGTCGCGATCGGCACGCCGATCGCAGGCCGCTCCGATCCGGCGCTCGACGATCTCGTCGGCATGTTCGTCAACACGCTCGTCCTGCGCACCGCGGTCGACCCGGCGGCAGGCTTCGATCGGATGCTCGACGTGGTGCGGGAGACCGATCTCAACGCTTTCGCCAACGCCGACGTGCCGTTCGAGCGGCTGGTCGATCTGGTCAACCCGGAGCGTTCCCCGGCGCGCCACCCGCTGTTCCAGGTGATGCTGTCCTACGACCACGCGCCGGATCTGCGGATCGATCTGCCCGGTGTGCGCGCCGAGGTGCTGCCGATCGCCTCGGACGTGGCCAAGTTCGACTTGCAGCTGGTCGTCCACGACGACTCGGGCGACGGACCGCTGTCGGCCGAATTCGGCTATACGACGGATGTTTTCGATCAGTCCACGATCCAGTCGTTCGCCCGCCGGTTCATCGCGGTGCTGGCAGGCGGCGTGGCCGCCCCCGAACTGCCGGTGGGTGACCTGCCGATCCTGGACCGCAGGGAGACCGAGAACCTGGTGCCCATCGCGGGCGCACCCGCCGAGCCGCCGATCACGCTGGCCACCTTGCTGACCGCCACCGCGCGCCGGATACCGGAGGCGGTGGCGGTGCGCTACCTCGGCGCCGACACCACCTACCGCGAACTCGACGAGCGATCGAACGCGCTGGCGCGCGCCCTCATCGAGCACGGCGCCGGTCCCGAGACGGTTGTCGCGATCGCGCTGCCGCGCGGTCTCGACGCGATCACCGCGGTATGGGCGGTCGCCAAAACCGGTGCGGCGTATGTGCCGATCGACCCGAGCTACCCCGGTGAGCGGATCGCGCACATGATCGGCGACTCCGGCGCGATGCTCGGTCTGACCGACCCCGAATGCCTCGCCGCCATGCCCGCCTGGCCCGCGGCGCGGGGCAAACACCGCAAGGTCCATGTCGACTGGCTGGTCCTCGGCTCCGACGAGCTGACCGCCGAACTCGCGGGCCATTCCGCGGACCCGATCACCGACGACGAGCGCCATCACCCGATGCGGGTGAGCCACCCGGCGTACCTCATCTACACCTCCGGCTCCACCGGAACACCCAAGGCGGTCGTGGTCACCCACGCGGGCATCGCGTCTCTCGCCGGCGAGCAGAACTATCTGTTCGGTATCACGGATGCGGCCCGCACACTGCACTTCTCCTCGCCCAGCTTCGACGCGTCGGTGCTGGAGATGCTGCTCGGCTTCGCCGCGGGCGCCACGATGGTGATCGCCCCCAGGGGCATGTACGGCGGCGCCGAGCTGGCCACACTGCTGCGCGAGGAGCGAGTCACCCACGCCTTCGTCACCCCCGCCGCGCTGGCCACCGTGCCGAACGACGGGCTCGACGAGCTGGAGACGGTCATCGTCGGCGGTGACGCCTGCTCGGAGGAGCTCGTCGAGACCTGGACCACCGGGCACCGCATGCACAACATGTACGGTCCCTCGGAGGCCACCGTCGCGGCCACCGCGAGCGGTCCGATGGCGGCGGGCGAGCCGGTGCCGCTCGGTATGCCCGTCCGGGGCATGCGACTGTTCGTGCTGGACGGTCGCCTGCATCCGGTGCCGCCGGGCACGCCGGGCGAGCTGTACGTGTCCGGCCCCGGCGTGGCCCGCGGCTACCACGGGCGTTTCGGTCTGACCGCGCAGCGGTTCGTGGCCGGTCCGCACGGCAGGCGCGGCGAGCGGATGTACCGCACGGGCGACCTGGTCGTCGTGGAGCGGTCGGGGCAGCTGCGGTTCCTCGGACGCGCGGACGACCAGATCAAGATCCGCGGGTTCCGCATCGAACTGCGCGAGATCGACAACGTGCTGCGTCTGCATCCCGGCGTCCGGTTCGCGTTGACGGTGGTGCACACCGACGAGCGCGGCCATGTTCGGCTCGCGGCGTATGTCACGGCCGACCGGCCGGTCGAGCCGCAGGACGTGCTGGAGACCGCGCGCCGGCGATTGCCCGGTTACATGGTGCCCGCGGCGGTGGCGGTGCTCGACGAGATTCCGGTCACCCCGGCGGGCAAGCTGGACCGAAAGGCATTGCCGGAGCCGGTGTTCGCCGCCGCCGGGTCGTCTCGCGCGCCCGGCACCGAGCTGGAGCGGACCGTGGCGGGCGTGTTCGGCGTGGTGCTCGGCCGCCCGGTCACCGGAGCCGAGGACAGCTTCTTCGACCTCGGCGGCAACTCGCTGCTGGCTACCCGCCTCGCCGCCGCGCTGCACGCGGAGTTCGGTGTCGAGCTGCCGGTGCGGTCGATCTTCGAAGCGCCCACGGTCGCCGGGGTTGCCGCGCAACTGGATCGAGCGCCCCGGACGCAGCGGCCGGCGCTGGCGGTGCAGACCCCGCGTCCGGGACGTCTTCCATTGTCGCTGCCGCAGCAGCGTTTGTGGTTCCTCAACCGATATGCGCCCGAATCGAGTGCCTACAACATCGCTTTCGTGATCCGCGTCGCCGGTGACCTGGACGTGCCCGCACTGCGGGAAGCGCTCAACGACGTGGTGCGGCGGCACGAAGTGCTGCGCACCGTCTTCCCGGAGGACGCGGACGGCCCGCAGCAGGTGGTGCTGCCGGTCGAACGCGCCCTGCCGGACCTGGCGGTCACCGACATCGATGACTCCGGTGCGAAGGCCGCGCTGGAAGCGTTGGCGCACAACGGCTTCGACCTCACCAGGCAGACACCGGTGCGTCTGGCACTGCTGCGCACCGCACCCGGGCGGCATCTGCTCGGTGTGGTGGTGCATCACATCGCCGCCGACGGCTGGTCGCTCGGCCCGCTGACCAGGGATCTGGCTGCCGCTTACGCCGCACGGCACGAGGGCGACGCGCCGTCCTGGACACCGCTTCCGGTGCAGTACGCCGACTTCGGGCTGTGGCAGCGGGCCTGCCTCGGCTCGGAAACCGATCCGGACAGCGCGGCGGCCACCCAGCTGGCCTACTGGCGCGCCGCACTGGCGGACATCCCCGACCAGTTGCCGCTGCCCTACGATCGGCCGCGCCCGCTCGAGCCCACTCAGCAGGCCGGGACCGTGCGCTTCACGGTGCCGGAGCACGTGCGGCGCGGGCTCGCCGGGATGGCCCGCGATCAGGGCGTCAGCAAGTTCATGGTGCTGCGATCGGCGTTCGCGGTGCTGCTGCGCTGCGTCACCGGCGGTCGCGACATCGTCATCGGCACCCCGGTGGCGGGGCGTAACGACACCAAGCTCGACGAACTCGTCGGCATGTTCGTGAACACACTGGTGCTGCGCTCGGATGTGCATCCCGATCGCAGCTTCGCCGACTTGCTGCGCGCCGACCGGGACACCGAACTGGCCGCCATGGCGCATGCCGACATCCCGTTCGAGCGCATCGTGGAGGAATTCGGTTCCGAGGCACGCTCCTCGGGCCGTCACCCGCTGTTCCAGGTGGCGCTGAGTGTGCAGGACGGCCCGGCGCCGACGCTGGAACTGCCCGGCCTCGCGCTGCGCGCGGAGCCGTTGGACATCGCACTGGCGAAATTCGACCTGGAGCTGCGCGTCTCGAACGACGCCGTCGATCCGGGCTCGCTCCCGGGCGAGCCGGACAGCGTCTTCGAATTCGTGTACGCCACCGAGCTTTTCGACGCACGGACGATCGAGACACTGGCCGACCGGTTCCTGCGCGTGCTCACCGCCGTCACCGGCGATCCGCGCGTCCTGGTCCGCGACGTCGACGCGCGCACCGAGCACGAGCGTCGTACCCTCGCCCCGGCGCGTGGCGAGCAGGCGGCCCCGCCGTCCACCCTGGCGGCGTACTTCACCGCGACCGCGCAGCGGTATCCGCACAACACGGCGCTCTGCGCGGGCACGACCACGCTCACCTACTCCGAACTCGACCGGCGCTCGAATCGGCTGGCGCGCGCGCTGATCGCACGCGGACTCGGTCCCGGCACCCGCGTGGCGCTCGGGCTCGCCCGCTCGATCGACTCGGTGGTGGCGATGCTGGCCGCGGCGAAGTCCGGCGCCGCGTTCGTGCCGGTCGACCCGAAGTACCCCGCCGACCGCATCCAGCACATGCTCGCCGACTCCGGTTGCGCGATCGGTGTCACCGTGTCGGCGCATATGCCACAACTGCGCGCGGGCGCCCCCGCGCAGCGCCACACCGAGTGGTTGCTGCTGGACCGCCCCGAGTTCGCCGCCGAACTCGACGGACACGACGACGCGCCGATCGACGATCACGAGCGCTCGCGCACCATCCAGGTCGCCGATCTGGCCTACCTGGTCTACACCTCGGGGTCCACCGGAACCCCCAAGGGCGTCGCGGTGACCCACAGCGGCCTGTCCAACTTGGCCGACGAGATCCGCGACCGCATCGGCGTGGACGAGCACTCGCGCACGCTGCATTTCGCGACGCCCAGTTTCGACGCGGCGATCCTCGATCTGCTGATCGCGCTGGGCGCCGGTGCGGCGATGGTGATCTGCCCGACCGATATCTACGGCGGTGACGAACTGGCCGCGCTCATGGAGCGCGAACGGGTGTCGCACGGCTTCATGACCCCGGCCGCGCTGGCCACGATCGACCGCGAACGCTGGCCGCTGCCGCACGTGCGCGCCCTCATGGTCGGCGGCGAGGCGGTGGCGCCGGATCTGGTGGCGCGCTGGGCGCCGGGACGCGTGATGGCCGACGTGTACGGGCCCACCGAGACCACGGTGGTCATCACGATCTCCGGTCCGATGCGCGCGGGCGAGCCGATCACTATCGGCAGCCTGGTGCGTGGCGCCCAGGGATTGGTGCTCGACGAGCGGTTGCGGCCGGTGCCCGTCGGCGTCCCCGGCGAGCTGTACCTCGCGGGGCACGGCCTCGCGCGTGGCTACTTCGACCGGTTCGGACTCACCGCGACACGATTCGTCGCCGACCCGTACGGCCCGGCGGGCGCCAGGATGTACCGGACCGGTGACGTGGTGCGCTGGACCGCCGCGGGCGAACTGGTCTACCTCGGCCGCACCGACCACCAGGTGAAGCTGCGCGGTTTCCGGGTGGAACTCGGCGAGATCACCGCCGTGCTCGGCGAACATCCGTCCGTGCGGTTCGCGCACACCGAGGTGCGCCGCATCGCGGGCGCCGACCGGATCGTCGCCTACGTCCAGCCGGCCGACCGCGCGGCCGGGGTGGACCCCGAGGAGTTGCGCGCCTCAGTCGCTCGCCGACTGCCCGCGCACATGGTGCCTGCCGGTGTCACGGTGCTGGACACCATCCCGCTGACCCCGGTCGGGAAGCTGGACATCAGCGCCCTGCCCGACCCGCACTTCGCGGACTCGACCGGTCGCGAACCACAGACCGACGCGGAGCGCCTGGTCGCCGCGGTGATGGGTGAGCTGGTCGGCGCGGACGACGTGCGCGCCGACGACAGCTTCTTCGACGTCGGCGGAAACTCGCTGCTGGCGACGCAGCTCGTCGCCCGGCTGGCCGCGGCGACGAACGTGCGGCTCGCCGTGCGCACCGTGTTCGCCACGCCGACCGTGGCAGGGCTCGCCGAGCTGCTGGCCGCGGGCACCGAGTCCGAGGTGGTCCGGCCCGCACTGGTGCGCCGGGAGCGCCCGGAGCGTATCCCGCTGTCGGCCGCGCAGCGACGGCTGTGGTTCCTCAACCGCTTCAATGCGGGCGGCACCTCGACCGGGGGACAGTCGGCAGGCGCCTACAACGTCCCGCTCGTACTGCGCATGACCGGCAGCCTGAACGTCGACGCGCTGGTCGCCGCGCTGCACGCCGTGCAGGCCAGGCACGAAACCCTGCGCACGGTGTTCCCGGAGACCGACGGTGCACCCGCCCAGGTCGTGCTCGACCCCTCCGAGTCGGCGATCCCGCTGACGCGGGTGAAGGTGCGGCCCGACGAGCTCGACGCCGCCGTACGGCGTTTCGCCGCACCGGGATTCGATCTGGCCGCCACCGTGCCGATCCGCGCGGCGCTGCTGTCGGTGTCGACCGCGCGCGACTCGTCGGCGCCCGCCGAGCACGTTCTCGTCGTGGTCGTACACCACATCGCGATGGACGGCTGGTCGCTGGAGCCGATGGCGACCGACGTCGCCGTCGCCTACCGCGCCGCCTGCGCGGGCGGCGCGCCGGAGTGGGCCGAGCTCGAGGTCCAGTACGCCGACTACACCCTGTGGCAGCAGGACGTGCTCGGCAGCGAGGACGATCCGGACGCCGCGGTGCGCAAGCAGCTGGACTATTGGCGGCACACCCTGGACGGCATTCCCGAGCTGCTGACCGTACCGGCCGACCGGCCGCGTCCGCCCACCCCGTCCTACCGGGGCGGCACCGTGGAGTGCGCGGTGGACCCGGTCACCCACCGCGAACTGCAGACGATCGCGGGCAGCAACAACGTCAGCCTGTTCATGGTCCTGCACGCCGCGCTGGCGGTGCTGCTGCACCGGATGACCGCGACCGACGACATCACCGTCGGCACCCCGATCGCGGGCCGCGGGCACCCGGCACTGGACCGGCTGATCGGCATGTTCGTCAACACGCTGGTGCTGCGTACCCGGATCGACCCGGGCGCCCGGTTCACCGACCTGCTGCACGCGGTGCGCGAAACCGACCTCGACGCCTTCGCCCACGCCGACCTGCCGTTCGAGCGCCTGGTGGAGGTGCTCAACCCGGCCAGGTCCCAGGCGCACCATCCGATGTTCCAGGTGATGCTCTCGGTCCGCAACGAGCCGGTCGGCGGACTGGACCTGCCGGGGCTGCGCATCGAGGCCGCTGATATCGACACCGGGATCGCCAAGTTCGATCTCCAGTTCACCCTCACCGAAACGCAGACCGCGCAACGCGATCCGGCCGGCATCACGGTCGCGGTGAACTACGCGATGGATCTGTTCGACGAGCCGACCGCGCAGCGGCTCGGCAAGCGCCTCACCCGGCTGCTCGCCGCGATCGCCGCGAACCCGACCACCGCCGTGGGCGATCTGGAACTGCTCGACCCCGCCGAGTGGTCGGGGCTGGCCCCGGTGCGCGGTGCCAAACCGGACCGGCCGATCACCTTCCCCGAGGTGTTCGAGCAAGCGGCCTGCGTCGATCGCGCCGCGGTCGCCCTGGTCTCCGACGGCACGGAGGTGACCTACGACGCGCTGGATCGCTGGACGAACCGGCTGGCGCGGGTGCTCATCCGGCGCGGCGTGGGCCCGGAAACGCTGGTGGCGCTCGGCATTCCGCGGTCGATCGAGTCGGTGGCGACGGTACTGGCGGTGGCCAAGGCCGGTGCGGCGTTCGTCCCGGTCGACCCGTTGTACCCGCAGCAGCGCATCGCGCACATGCTGTCGGATTCCGGTGCGGCGCTCGGCATCACGCTGGCGGGCTACCACGCCGAGCTGCCCGAGGACACGGAGTGGATCGTGCTCGACGATCCGGCGTTCCGCGGACTCGTGCTGGACGCGCCGGACGCGCCGATCGCCGACACCGAGCGCCTCGCGCCGTTGCGGATCGACAACCCGGCCTACGTGATCTACACCTCCGGTTCGACCGGCACGCCGAAGGGCGTGATGGTCACCCACGGCGGCTTGTCGAACTTCGCCGCCGAGACCGCCTACCGGTTCGACGTCCAGCCGGGCTGCCGTGTCCTGCACTTCGCCACGCCGAGCTTCGACGCCGCGATGCTCGATCTACTGCTGTCCCTCGGCGGCGCGGCGACCCTGGTGATCACCCCCACCGGCGTGGTGGGCGGCGACGAGCTGCGGCAGATCTTCGCCGGGGAGCGGATCACCCACGCGTTCATCACCACCTCCGCTCTCGGCACGGTCGACCCCACCGGGCTCACCGAGTTGCAGCACGTGCTGGTCGGCGGCGAGGCGCTGCCGCCGGACCTGGTGACCAGATGGGCGCCCGACCGCAGCCTGTACAACGTCTACGGCCCCACCGAGACCACCATCGTGACCGTCATCTCGCAGCCGATGACGCCGGGCGAGCCGATCACCATCGGCGGACCCATCCGCGGGGTCAACGCGGCGATCCTCGACGCGCGACTGCATCCGGCTCCGATCGGGGTGACCGGCGAGCTGCACCTCGCGGGTGACGCGCTGGCCCGCGGCTATCTGAACCGTCCCGGCCTCACCGCTCAGCGGTTCGTCGCCAATCCGTTCGGCAAGCCGGGGGAGCGGATGTACCGCACCGGCGATCTGGTGCGCTGGTGGGCCGGGTCGCGGGAGCACGGGCCGTCGGACGGTGCGCAGGAGATCCAGTACGTCGGCCGCACCGACCATCAGGTCAAGATCCGCGGTTTCCGTATCGAACTCGGCGAGATCGACGCCGCGCTCGCCCGCCACGGCGCGGTGGCGTTCTCCACCACCATCGGGCATCGCACCCCGGCGGGTGCGACGGCGTTGGTGTCGTACGTGAAGCCGCGCGACGGCGTGTCGCTCACGGCGGCGGAGCTGACCGGGCATCTGGCCGGGCTGGTGCCGAATTACATGGTGCCGCAGTCGATCATGCTGCTCGACGACGTACCGCTGAACCCGGTGGGCAAGCTGGATCGGGCGAAGCTGCCGGAGCCGGTGTTCACCGCGGGCGAGGGCTACCGCGCGCCCTCCACTCCGACGGAGGAGGCGCTGTGCGCCGCCTTCGCCGAGGTGCTCGGCGTGGAATCGGTGGGCGTGGACGACGGGTTCTTCGAACTCGGCGGCAACTCGCTGCTGGCCACGAAAGTGGTTGCGCACGTGCGTGTAACCGGCATCGACCTGCCGGTGCAATTGATGTTCGGCGACGCGACGCCCGCGGCCATCGCCGCGCGGCTGGACGGGACGGGCGCGTCCTCGGGCGCCGCGGTGGCGGCGATGCTGGCGCCGGTGCTGCCGATCCGTCCGAGCACCGCGACGAGTCAGGCGCCACTGTTCTGTGTGCATCCGGCGATCGGCCTGGCTTGGTGCTATTCGGGGTTGCTCGCGCATCTCCCGGGGGACCGGCCGGTGTACGGACTGCAGGCTCCGCACGTGGCAGGGGAAGAGGGCTACGGGTCGATCGATGAGGCCGCGAGTCGCTACGTGGCCGCGATCAAGGAGATCCAGCCGGAGGGGCCCTACCACTTGCTCGGCTGGTCGCTCGGCGGACTGATCGCACAGGAGATGGCGGTACAGCTGCAAGAGGGCGGCGACGAGGTCGCGCTGCTGTCGATGATGGACAGCTACCGGCTGTCCGACGACCTGCTCGAACACGCGACCCCGAGCATCGCCGAGATCGTCGGTGAGTTCGGCAGCGACGAACTCGACGGGCAGATCGATCCGGAGATGAGCCTGCGGGACGCGGCCGAATTGCTGCGCGCCCGGTCCGGGCCGTTCGCGGCGCTGACCGTGGAGCATCTGGAGCGGCTCTACGCGGGCTACGACAACGGCACCGTGCTCGCGCACAGTTTCCGGCCCCGCGCCTTCGACGGCGACCTGCTGTTCTTCACCGCGGGCGACGACCCGATCAACCGGGCCGACCCGGACCGGCGCGCCGACGCCTGGCAGCCGTTCGTCACCGGCGCCGTCCACGACCACGAGCTGCGCTGCGCGCACTCCGCGATGACCACGCCGGAAGCGCTGGCGGTGATCGGGCCGGTGCTGCGGAGGTGGCTGGAGACGAAGGAGACGCGCAGGTGAGTTTGGCGGTGGAGGTCACCGGCCTGGTGAAGAACTACGGCCGGGCCCGCGTGCTGGACGAGGTCGACCTACGAATCCCCACCGGTACCGTGATGGGCCTGCTCGGTCCCAACGGCGCGGGGAAGACGACGACCGTGCGCATCGTCACCACGTTGCTGAAGCCGTCCGCCGGGTCGGTGCGGGTGGCGGGCATCGACGTGCTGCGCGATCCCGCCGCGGCGCGCAAACGGATCGGCCTGTCCGGCCAGTACGCAGCGGTCGACACCAACCTGTCCGGTTACGAGAATCTGCGCATGGTCGCGCGGCTGTACGGGATGTCCCCGCGTCAGGCCACCGCCAGGGCCGAGGAACTGCTCGGCGCCCTCGGGCTCGAATACGCCGCGCACCGCAGGGCGGGCACCTACTCCGGCGGCATGGCCCGGCGGCTCGACCTCGCGGGTGCGCTGGTCGCCCGGCCCTCCGTGGTGGTGCTGGACGAGCCGACCACCGGCTTGGACCCGCGCGGCAGGCTGGACATGTGGCGGGTGATCGGCGACCTCGTCGACGACGGCACCACGGTGCTGCTGACCACGCAGTATTTGGAAGAGGCCGACCTGCTGGCCGACCGCATCACGGTCATCGACCACGGGCGGGTCATCGCCCGCGGCTCGGCCGACGAGCTGAAGACCTCGATCGGCGGTGACCGGCTCACCGTCACCCTGGCCGCCGGGCAGGCCGCCGAGCCCGCGCTGGCGGTGCTCACGCAGGTCGGCGTGGGCGAGCCCGGGCACGAGCCGGGCACCGACGAGGTGTCGGTGGTGGTCGGCGACGGCTCGCGCACCATGGTGGAGGCGCTGCGCAGGCTCGACGACGCGGGCGTCTGCGTGGTCGACGCGAACGTGCACCGGCCCAGCCTCGATGACGTATTCCTTTCCCTCACCGGCAAGCCCGGCGGCACGCCCGCCGCGGAACCGGAGACCGACGACGTACAAGAGGAGATCATGTCGTGAGCGCGGCCATGGTCGGGGAGGCAGCCCCGAAGGCGGAGCGGAAGCCGAAAGCAGCCGCGGCACAGCCGGATCCCGGTCCCCGGCTGCGGCTGTTCCGGGACAGCGCGATCGTCGCGCACCGCAATCTGCTGACCATCCTGCGCGTGCCCACCCTGCTGGTGACCGCGACGATTCAGCCGCTGATGTTCGTGTTCCTGTTCGCCTACATCTTCGGCGCCTCGCTGGGCGGCGGCCAGTACCGGGAGTTCCTGCTGGCGGGTATCTTCACGCAGACGGTCGCGTTCAACGCCGCGTTCACCACGGTAGGTCTCGCCGGAGACCTGCAGAAGGGCATCATCGACCGGATGCGGGCGCTGCCGATGTCCCGGCTGGCCGTGCTGATGGGTCGTACGCTGTCGGATCTGGTGGTGAACATCCTCAGCCTGGCCGTGATGGTCGGGTGCGGCTACATCGTCGGCTGGCGCATCCACGGCAGCGTCACCGACGCCGCGCTGGCGTTCGCGGTGATCCTGTTGTTCGCGTTCGCGATGTCCTGGGTCGGCGCGCTGACCGGCTTGCTGTCACCGACCGTCGAGGTGGCGCAGAGTGCGGGGCTGATCTGGCTGTTCCCCCTGACGTTCATCTCCTCGGCATTCATCTCCGCCGAGACCCTGCCCGGCCCGCTGCGCACGATCGCCGAGTGGAATCCGATCACCGCGGTCTCGGCGGCGGGACGCAAGCTGTTCGACAACGACTCGCCGCCCAGTTTCGTCCCGCCCAGCGGCTGGGCGGCCGATCACTGCGTCGAATACGCGGCGGCCTGCTCGGTGGCGATTCTCGTGCTGGCCGTGCCGCTGGCGTTGCTGCGCTACCGCAAGGTGGCCAGCCACTGACCGGCGTACGTACCAGGGACAGCGAACGGCCGCCGCATCCAACGATGCGGCGGCCGTTTCGGTGTTCGCGGACCGTCAGGCGCGGCGGCGGGTCTTGAGCAGTTCGAGGCGCTCCTTGAGCAACTCCTCGAGCTCCTCCTTGCTGCGGCGCTCCAGCAGCATGTCCCAGTGCGTGCGCGGCGGCTTGACCTTCTTGGTCTCCTGGGTGGTGCCCTCGATCAGCACGCCCTCCTGGCCGTTGCGGCACAGCCAGGTCGGCGGGATCTCGGCGTCGTCGGCGAACGGAACGTCGAATTCCTCGCCGTTGTCGGTCCGGTAGCGGGCGATCCGACGCGGAGCCAGGTCGTGGTCGCGATCGGTCTCGTAGCTCACCGCTCCGAGCCGGCTGCCTCGGAGTACGCGATCTGCCATGGTGTGCCTCTCCCTGTGTGCTCGAGTCTTCGTGCGCTGCCACGGTGTCCGCACGAGCGCGCGGAGCGCTCGGTGGACCTTGATGTACAACGATCGGGCCTGCGCCGATAGTTCCCGACGCGGCCGCGGCGAACCGTTCCATTGTAGTGCCCTCGGCGCGCCGAGCTCGCCACGCCCGGCGCGGGACGATTCGCCGGGGTCGCTGAACCGATCGCAGACGGCGAGCTATTAGTGTTCTGCGTCATGTCGCGCCGCTTGTCCTGCCAGTGGTGTGGGCGGGAGATCGTGGAATCGGAGGCCGGCCGTCGTCGCCGGTACTGCCGTCAGTCCTGTCGTCAACGCGCCTACGAACACCGCAACAGCCTGAAGGGAACCGGGATTCCCGACGACGCGGTGGTGCTCAGCGCCCAGGAGGCCGCGGACCTGGCCGATCGCTGGTTCGCCGCCCGCTGCGCCGCCGAGGACGTCGCCACCGCCATCGAGGAGGGGGCGACGCCCGAGGAGCTGGCGGCGCTGGGCAAGACCCTGGTCGAGCTCACCCGCGACGCGGAGCGTCTGCGCTGACCGGCTCCGCCGCCGCGCCGCCGTGCGCGTCGGCTGCCCGGTACCGCAGATACACCGCGCCGAGCAGCGCCGCGATGGTCGCGGCGAGCCCGCAGGCCGCGAGCCAGGTGGCCGTGTCCGGGTGGACCAGGGACTGCGCGCGCATCGCCTGCCAGAAGACGAGCGCCAGCAGACCGGCGTACCCGGCGGCGAGCACGCCGACGACGGCCGCGCGGGTGCGCTCCGGGCGCAGCCAGCGGTAGCGCGGGGCCAGCCAGGCGAGCAGGACGGCTACCAGCAGCAGCACCTGGATGCCGTGCAGGCCGACGAAGTGCGGAACGCGCAGGTCACCGCCGACGGTGCTCCAGTGGGTGAGCGGCATGCCGCCCATGGCGTCGCGTGGTGCGAGATCGCTCGCGTCGGGCACGACCGTGTGGCCCGCGGCCAGCTCGACGATCCGCCCTTCGCTGTCGCGGACGAGTTGCTTGCCGGTGAAGCCCATCAGGTAACCCAGCGCCATGCCCGCCACGGCCAGCGCCAGGCCGGCATGGATCGCCCGCGCCGTCGGCCGGTCCACCAACCGCTGCCAGGCGAGGATCGACACGATGAGCAGGTTGGCCAGGAAGAGGCCGGGCACGCCGGAGGCGAAGACCACCTGCCCGATCGAGTTCACCGGATCGTCCTCGGTGTTGAAGTGGCTGAACGTGCCGCGTGCGGCCTGCAGCACGATGAAGCCGACGTCGACGACGCCGGTGACGGCGAAGACGGTGCCCAGCCACCAGGTGATCCGGCTTCCCTTGTGCGGCAACGACAACAGCCAGGCCAGGGTGAGGCTGTAGAGGAAGAACGCCAGGCCGAACTTCATCGGTTTCAGCCATACCGATTCGCCGAGCAGCGTGCGGTCGTCGACCAGCATCGCCGCGAGCGCGAAGACGACGAGCGCGCCCATCGCGGCAACGGTTCCCAGCAGCGGCCGGTGCAGTCGCGCACGTGTCGCGGGTTCCGTGCGCCCGCGCGGCCGTGGCGCCGACGGCCCGTCCTGCGGTGTGGCGACGAAATGTGTTGTGGACATGGACCGAAGGTAGGAATCGCCGCCCTCGGCGGTCGTCCCGCCGCAGCGCTATTCGCGTCTAGTACCCCGGTATCGGGCGGAAATCCGGCCGATACCGCAGAGCCGTCACCGGTCGCCGAGGTTCGGATCCGCTACTGCGGGAATGCGTGAGCGTGCGGCCCCGAACGTAGTCGGGCCGCGAACGCGTCGTTGCGTTCGCGGCCCGTCGCAGGCGACGGCTCTGTCGCCGAGTCTGTTCGCAAGCCCCTCATGTCTCGCGACCGGGGTCGGGATCAGTCTTCCGGAGCAAATCCGACGTCGATGCCGCGCTCGGCCAGCCAGGGCCGCGGGTCGATCGGTTCGCCGCCGGGAAGATGGACTTCGTAGTGCAGGTGCGGGCCGGTGGAGTAGCCACGGTTGCCGACGGTCGCGATGACGTCGCCCGCGCGCACCGGCTGGCCGACGGCGGCGAGGATGTCGTTGACGTGGCCGTAGACGCCGACGGTGCCGTCGTCCTGCTGCACACGCACCCACAGGCCGAAGCCGGACGCGGGACCGGCTTCGATCACCACGCCGTCGGTGACCGCGGCGATAGGCGCGCCGAGCGGGTCACCGAAGTCGAGTCCGGCGTGCATCGCGCCCCAGCGGGTGCCGAAGTTCGAGGTGAGCACGCCGGCCACGGGCCGGACGGTCTTCGGGCGGGCGAACTCCTGCGCGATGCGGTTCGGGTCCCACGGCGCGGGCTCGGGGGCGGCCTGCGGAGGTTGCGTTTCGTCCTGGGTGAAGGTGGCGAACTGGGCCATGTTCTGGGCGGGGCGGATCTCGCCGGAGGCGATCTTGCCCGCGACGAGGCGGGCCGAAGCGTCGGCGTTCTGGTCCTGTTGGGCGGCGGCGAGGATGCCGACCGACGCGGTGACGATCGCGGAGGCGGCGACCACGCGTGTGGCGGCGCGATGGCGGCGGAACCGGGTCACGCCGCGACGGATCGGTAACGGAAAGGTCACGGGCATGAATCGAACGTACGACAGCGGCGCGCCCGTTCTGCAATCCTGTGGCTACCGTCACGGGTCGATAAACGCCCAGCTCGTCGGTCACGGGGAGGTAACGAAGCACCTACGTTTCCATGCGCGAACTGGGGCTATGTCGTATTACCCAACAGTTGACCAGCGAAACGCCAGTTGATCACACTGGATGAGTGGCGACTAATGGAGTTCGTGCTCTGACAGCGCTGGCGGACCCGACTCGCCGCGCGATCTTCGAGGCGTTGCCGCAGGCCGCGCGCTCGGTCGGCGAGCTCGCCGAAGAAGTAGGCGTGAGCAGCTCGGCGGTCTCTCAGCATCTGCGGGTGCTGCGCGAGGCGCGGCTGGTCATGATGCACCCGGAAGGCAACCGCAGGCTGTACTCCTTGGACCCGCGCGGCCTCGCCGATGCCCGCGACTACCTCGAGCAGTTCTGGCCGAGTGCGATCGCCGCGTACTCCGCGGCGCTGCGGACCGCCGCGACGGCGAGCGCGTGACTCGGGGGACAGCGCCCGCGTGACCGTCGTCCTTGGGTGGCGTCGGTAGACGGCGTCAGCCGACGCGCCGATACGCCGTCTTGCGTCGGTCGGCGCCTGTGCCGGGCCAGTTGCGTTTGCTCAGCTGTTTGTCGACGGCATTGATCACCTCGGTGACGCCGATCTGCAAGAGGCCGGGGTCGGGGGTGTCGGCGTCCGGGTCGCCGACCTGGCCGGCCCACAGCACGGCGTGCCGGCCCAGGAGGTGCGAGGGCGGACCGGCCCACCGTGGCGGCGTGGGACCGAACAGCAGGACGGTGCGGGTGCCGAAGGCGGTGGCCAGGTGTGCGACGCCGGTGTCCCCGCAGATCACCAGGGCGGCCTCGGCGACGGTGGCGGCCAGATCGATGAGGTTCTGCTCCCCGGCGAGTACTCGGCCCACGGGTAGACCCGCCCGTGCGGCGATGCCCAGCGCGAGTTCGCGTTCGTTCTCGTCGCCGGTGAGGACCACTTCCCGGCCGAGTACCAGCAGGTGCCGGACGACGGCGGCGAAACGGTCCGGTGGCCAGCGGCGGGCCGGCGCGCCCGCGCCGATATGGACGACCACGCAATCGCGCCTGCTGGTCGTCGACACCGGCGGCACCAGTCCGAGGTTGCGGCGATCCGCTCCGATTCCGTCGTATTCCAGCAGATGGCACCAGCGGTCCACCTCGTGCATGTCCGGGTCCCACTCGGGGCCGGACAGCTCGGGGAAGGCGGCATTGCGAAAGGTGAGGATGCGGCCGGGTTCGATTTTGGCCAGCGTGACGATGCTTTCGGCGCTAGCGCCGTGCAGGTTGACCGCCAATTCGGGTGGGGGTGCGTCCCAGCGGAGACTGCTGGGCTCGGCGGTCGGCGCCAGGGCGTCGACCGACGCGATCAGATCGACGATCGGCTTGAGCCGCTGCGGGGCCGCCAGGACGAGGCGGTCGCGCGGTTTGGCCCGGCGCAGCGCACGTAAAGCCGGGACCGCGGTGAGTAGATCACCCAGCCCACGCGCCTGCAACACGAGCAGAACCGCCACCCTCTTCTCCTAGCCACCCGAGTCTCACCGAACCCCGACCCACCCGTTCACCCCAGGGGCGCCAACGAAGAGTCACTTAGGAATAACTACCCGACCGCTCCGGCGGCGAAACGTGAACGCCGGGCAACGCTGCGGCACCGGCTGGGCAAGCGCGCTCGAATCGCACTGGCAAATGCGCAGTAAACGCCCGTTGGTGAGCTATAGCATCAACGAATGACGACAAACAGCGTGCTAGAGGGCCCTCTGCA
The DNA here is from genome assembly GCF_015477775.1 of Nocardia abscessus. Taxonomy (GTDB): domain Bacteria; phylum Actinomycetota; class Actinomycetes; order Mycobacteriales; family Mycobacteriaceae; genus Nocardia; species Nocardia abscessus_A. Next base: position 171,400 of record NZ_JADLQO010000003.1, read on the forward strand.
GTCTCTTGCCCGCAGGGCGTGGCAAACCATCCTGGTCACCGGCATCCTGGCGGTGATCCTCGGCATCCTGATCCTGGTCTGGCCCGACATCACCCTGCTGGCCGCGGGCATCATCTTCGGCGTCTACCTGGTGGTCACCGGCTTCCTCCAGTTGATGGCAGCCTTCGGCGCGCCGACCGGCACCGGTCTGCGGGTGCTGTCGTTCGTCATCGGTCTGCTGTCCATCGTGATCGGCGTCTTCTGCTTCCGTGACGAACTGGCCTCCATCCTGCTGCTCGGGCTCTGGATCGGAATCGGCTGGCTGTTCCGCGGGGTCGCGTTGCTGGTGGCCGCGCTCTCCGAACCGGGGATGCCGGGCCGTTGGTGGCAGGTGTTCTTCGGTGTCGTGACCGCGATCGCGGGCGTCGTGCTGATCATCTGGCCGGTGCGGTCGGTGGCCACACTGGCCGTCCTGGCAGGGGTGTGGCTGATCATCATCGGCCTCACGGAGATCGTCGTGGCGTTCGGAGTCCGCCGCGAGGCCGGAGCGGCGCGCACCGCACCCGCTGCCCCCTGATCACGAACCCGCGCGGTCGCGCGCCACGGCGCCGGCGCGCGCGGTGTCTCCGGGTGCCTGACCAGCACGGTTCCGTCTCGTTGGAACTCGTGACAGAATCACAGGCGCATTTTCACCAGACGTCGGCTTCGGGGTTGGTCGACATCGAAAAGAACTGGAGGCACGAATGATTCGTACTGCTGGGTTTGTCGGTGCGCTGGCCCTGGCAGGGGCCGCGGCCCTGCTGTCGGCGGGAACGGCGCAGGCCGCGGTCGGCATTCTGACGATCAACGGAGAACAGCGGGTGGATCCGGTGGGCTGCCTGAACACCGACGGAACCTTCTACACCACCTTCCAGATCACCGTCGTCAACAGCACCGATCGTGCCGTCACGCTGCACTCCGGGCGGGACTGCACCGGTTCCGTGATCGGTGAGCTGCCCGCGGAGAGGATCGGCTACCTGCCCAAGGGCGGCAGCGTTTCGGTCAGCTGACGCGAACGCCTGCCGCAGTAGGCGAAACCGGCCGGGCCGCGATCCGAGCAGGGCGTCGACCATCGACGTCGCTGGGATCCGTTCCCGGCCGGAAACCGTTCTGCGTTGCGCTGATCCGGTGCCCCCGGATCAGCGCCACTCTCCGCTCAACGTGTGCGCGGCCAATCGCCGGGCCTCGACACCGCGGACTCCACGGCCCCCGGCGCCGGGATCGACGCCGCGACGGCCGCGCGGCGACGGCCGCGCGGATCCCACACCATCGCTGTCGCCGCGCCGCCCAACAAGACGACCACGATCATCGCCACAACGCACCAAACCAACACCGCCATTGCCTCCCTGGCTTCCCCCATCCGGCTGACAGACTGCGTTGGCTTACCAAGGCGGACAGTTGTTTTCGATTCGCGCACAGTATTCCCCTGGTTGGTGGCACGCGCGAGTCGGCGGCGCGGCGCTCACCACCCCGAGCGTCGGACGAAGCTCGCCGCGGATCCCGGCGCGGTCGGCGCACCAGCCCGAACGCGCATTCTTCCCGTGAGACGGCTCCCGGCGCAGTCGCCGGAGGAGACCGAGATCACGGACACGCCACTGCCGGTTGCCGGACCGGCCGACTCGCTCGTTCCTGCCGACATGCGCGTTCGCTCGGTGCGCGCCGAGGCGCTCAGCTGCCTGTTTGCCCCCTCTCGGCCGGGGTAGCACGTGGGGACGAAGGTCACCACGGAACACCGGAAAGGGCTGGCGCGGCGATGTCTACTTCCACACCAGGTGCGGTGAAAGATCGGCGATCCCCGCTCCAAGTCGCCGCCATGGCGGTAGGGGCGGTCTTCCTCCTTGTCGGGATCCTCGGGTTCATCCCCGGGATCACCACTGACTACAGCGAGCTGGAGTGGGCAGGACACCACTCCCAAGCCCAATTGCTGGGTCTGTTCAACGTATCCGTGCTGCACAATGTGGTGCACCTGGCTTTCGGCGTCGCCGGTGTGCTGGCCGCGCGGACCGCCGCGGCGGCACGGGCCTACCTGATCGGCGGCGGTGTCATCTATCTCGTCCTGTGGCTGTACGGGCTGATCGTGGATCCGCACAGCGACGCCAACTTCGTGCCGCTCGACACCGCCGACAACTGGCTGCACTTCGCCCTCGGTGCAGGCATGATCGCGCTCGGGTCGCTCTTGGCACGGCGGCCGGCGACCCAAGCGCCCGGAGCGGGCAGGCAGACCGGGATTCTGGAATAGCGCGACGCTGACGCCTCGGGCGGTCTCGGAGCCGCATGGCTTCAGAGCGGCGTAGACCGCCTCGATCAGATCGTATTCGTGTGCTCGGCGATCTCGGCCCGAGGGTGGTGGCGCAGGTTCGGAACGAACGTGATCGCTACGTCTCGGGCGAGGTCGCCGAGCGCGATCGAGCCGCCGAAGGCGGTGGCTCGAGGCGCCCTGCGGGGGAGAGGGATCAGCGCACACATTGTCTTACGTAGATATGCGCATCTACGGATATAACGGCGGCATCCAGCCGAAAGCGTCGGGGAAGCGTGCGGCATGTAGCCGGGGGTGCGGGCGCTTCCATCCAACCGTCGAGAGTAACGCTCCAGCAACACCGACGGGACCGAGAGTGCTTCCGATGTTGCTGCCACCCAGTGGATCTCGCGGATATCGGCGGCCCGGCGGCGCTGGGTGAACGGCGGTACCCTTGGCTTGATCGTCGGGCGCGGAGTCGGGCGCGTGAATCGCCGCACATGTTGACATCGACTGCTGTTGACAACATATGATGTCAATACTTTGTGAGCCTCGGCTCGCCGCGTCGACACCGTGGCAGCGGGAGGCGGGCAGGCACTCCACCACTTCAGCGACGATCGCGGCAAGGGAGCTACCGATGAGGGCCAAACCACCCGCGCTGGGATACCTCCGCAAGGACATCTCAGGTGTGTCCCAGGACTGGGACGAAGCGCAGATGCGGAGTTTGGCCAAACGCCTGGGTTACGAGTTGTGCAAAACCGTGACCTTCGGCGCCGGTACCGACACGCCGGTGGATCGCCTGATCGACGCCGCACGGAAGTTCGGTGTCGACGCGGTCATCGCCCCGGGTCTGCATCACTTCGGCAATACCGTGCCCGGCGAACTCGTGGAGGTCTGCGACCTGATCACGGTCACGCCGCAGCAGACCTACTCCCGCTCGGCACTCTCTCGGATCTGGGCGTAGTACGTCCCCGGCAAGCTCGGTGAAGCGCGACTTTCCGTCAGCGCAGGAGCTTCGTCAGAACGTCTCGCGCACCGGCCATTCGGCTACGATCGGGCCCCGTGGCTGACACTGTGGTGTGGCCGGGGCGGCCGTCCCTCGAGGATGTCGAGGCCGGGAAGCGTGCGAGTCGTAGGGACCGGGTGCGTCTGGCGCTGGCCGCCGCGGCGTGGTCCCATATCCGGCCGCAAGCCGGGCCGCGCGGCGATTCGATAGCTGCCCGCTCGGCCCGGGTCCCGGTACTGGCGGTGGTCGCGGCGGCGATCGTGGTCTTTCCGGTCGGATCCTTCGTCAAAGCCGCAGTGGCGCAATACCCTTCGTATTCGCTCGCGAAATCCAACCTGTCGACCGCGCTTTCGGACGGCTGCGGTTTGGCCGACGACGTGCTCGTGGAGACGGACCCGAATTCCTCGATGCTGCAGCCGGTTTCCGGTGACATCGGCACAGCGCTGGCAGGCGACGAGTCCGCCGGGTTCAGCCCGAGCGGTGTGGCGCCGGTCCTCACCTCCGACGAGGTCGAATCCACGACCGGTCGGGCGAATTTCCGACGACCGGGACGAACTGCGCGACGCCGCCCAGTCGGCCGGGTCGGCATCGGAAACCTCGAGCGGTAGCGGAATCAACGGCAGCAGCGTCGCCCTGCCCTTCGGCCTCGATCCGGCCACGACGCCCGTGCTCGGCAGCTACCGCGAAGGCCCACAGGCACCGGCTTCCCTGACCACCGGGTGGTACCGGCTGCCTGCCGCCGTCAGCGGTAGTCGCGGCCGGATCGTCGCCATCGCCGTAGCCGGTCGGATCCGTTCCGTCGACTCCGACGGAATCGCGCACCCGGGGCAGAACCTCGAACTCGAGTACGGACGTACCGAATCCGATGATCGCGTCACCCCCATGGGCCGCTTGCTCCCGATCGACATCGGCCCGTCTCCCATGTGGCGCAACTTGCGCGTGCCGCTCGACCACTTCCCCGCCGAGGCCGACGTCGTCCGGATCGTCGCCGATGACAAGGCCCTCGGCAAAGATCAGTGGCTCGCCGTGACACCACCCCGAGTCCCGAAGACCAGAACGCTGAACACCGTCGTCGGCTCGGCCACCCCCGTACTCCTCGACTGGGCGGTCGGGCTGCATTTTCCCTGCCAGAAGCATCTGCCCACCCGTGCCGGGGTCGCCGACCTCCCCGAATACCGAATTCTGCCCGACCGCAACGGTGCGACGATCACCAACCTCTGGCAAGGCCACGACGGCGGCGGTCCGCTCGGCTGGACTCAACTCCTGTTCACCGCCCGCAGCCTGCCGTCCTATTTGAACAACGACTGGGACCGTGACTGGGGCTCGATCGAACAGTTCATCCCCCACGACCCCGATGCCCGACCTGCCCGGGTCGGGGTCGAACCCGTCCAACGCTGGGGCACATGGACGCCAGGGCACATCATCACGTCGTATTAGGGTCACGAGCGGCCGGAACGCTGGTCGGCGGTTGCCTTCGCGCCCTGCCGGACGCCGACGCGGATCGGTTCGTCGGAGCGCCGATCCGCCTGGCTGGGAGCGCTCAGCCGACGGCAACACCGGCGTCGGCGGCGATTCGGGTTGCGACTTGACGTGGCAGCAAACCCGTGGTGTCGATGACACGGGCTTCTTCGCTGTGCCAAGTGCGGGCCGCGTCGTAGTCGTCGAGGTGGTCCAGGCGCCATGGTGAGTTCGGCTTGCCGGGGTCGGTTTCGATGCGGCGGAGGAGTTCGTCGCGGTCGGCGTGCAGAACGAAGTGATGAAGCTGGATGTTTGCATTCTGGAGCCCGGCACGGATCTCCTGCCAGTACCGGTGGACGAGAACCGACTGGGGGACGATGAGGACTCCACCGGCATAGTCGAGGATCTGTGTCGCTGCCGCGACGACCAGTCCGCGCCAAGGCTGCCAGTCCTGAAAGTCCCGGACCGTCTCGGAGGCGAGGACGTGGCGGAGCATGATGCCGACCTACTCGGTGTCGAAGATCCGCGAGCCCGGCAGCAGCGCGGTCAATTCCCCTGCCGTCGTGGTCTTTCCGGCGCCGAATGTCCCGTTCAGCCAGATGATCATGTCTCGAGCGTATCGAGCCGGGGTCGATGGCTCGACTACCGAGAGACTGCTTTGCGGCTGAGGTGATCGAGGCGTTCATCATCGTGGGCCGCTCAGTCGCCGACGTGCACGTGGGCGGCCCACCTAGTCGGCACGGCCGGATAGGTGTTCCGCATACGGCGCAACGTTTCCGTGAGCGCGGTGGCCGCCTCGGCGGTGTCGGCAGGCTGGGTGCCGTGCGCGGTGAGCGCCGCGTAGACCGCCTCGGCCGTCTCGGTGCTGTCCGCGGTGTGCCACAGCGTGCCGATGACGCCGCGGAAGCCCGCGAGGTGGAACGCCGACGCCAGGTTCAGCGGCTCGTCCAGCAGTGCTGGGTCGGGGCTCGCGGTGTCGCATGCGGACAGGAACGCGAGCTGTGCCTGCGTGGTGCGCAGGTCGTGGATGAACGAGGGCACGAACATCCCGTCGTTGAGCACCAGTCCGCCCTGGTCGGGGTGCTCGGCCGAGCTGACCGCACGGGCGTGGCAGGCGAAGTGGGCGATCGTGTGCTCGTGCAGACCCTGCTCGATGGCCTCCGGGTCGGCGGCGGAGTCGATGAGTACGGTGGAGCCGGGCAGCAGCCCGGCTACCGCTTCGGCCTCGGCGCGGGCGCTCGGCAGCACGGGCACACCTTTCCGCTCCCCGACACCGACAACGAGCGCGGTGGGGCGGGTGCGGTGCGGGCGAGGCGTGGTCACCGTGTCGGCGAGCGCGGTCAGCGACGGTGTGTACGAGGAGACGACCCGGTCGAAGACGGTCTGCCCCACACCGTCACGGTGTCTTCCCGCCGCGTGCAGTGGCAGCTGGGCTGTGATTCCGATCGGGCACCACCACAGCCGCGACGTCGTGACCCGATCCAGTACCGGGCCGGCCGTGGTGTCCCACAGCCATTCCAGCACGGCGTGCATGTCCCGCTGGGCCTGCTCGCGCCGGTCGAACGAGCACGCCGGATCCTTCACATCGGCCAGTGCCGCCCGCAGCCGCCTGACCTGGGCGCGGGCTGCCGTCGCGGTCATCTGCCGCAACGGCACCGCCTCGACGGGTTGGGAGTAGTCGGCGGGAACCACGAGCGCGGTGCCCGCGGCGCTGACGACCACCGCCGCGTGCCCGGCTATGCGCGTGCGCAGGACTTCGAGGTTCGGCGGCGCCAGCAGATCCTCGAACCCCGGCACTGCCCGAGCCTCGGCGAGCAGCCGGTCCCGCCGCGCCGCGAGCTGCCGGATCTGTTCGACGGCTTGTGGTCTCGGGTCCCGGTCTCGGGTGGAGGTCCGGCCGCCGAACTCCACCTCGATGTGGAACGTCAGGTCGGAGCGCGCGTCGGCATCGGTCAGCGTGTGCTCGACCTCGCTGAGTTCCTCGGCCAGCTGCGGCTGTGCCCGGCGCAGTCGTGCCCAGCCGCGGCGGATACCCCACGCGTCGCCGAACAACAGGCCGCGGCACTGTTCGACCATTTCCAGTGCCCGAACGAGCTGGTCCGACCGCACGCCCGCGTCGACCACTCGGTCGGCGAGGCCGTCCAGCTGTCGCACGGCCGCCAGTCTGCGAGACCGCGACAGCGCCCGGCTGACGGTCGCGGGGATGGCGGCGATTACGCGTTCCTGCGTGTCCAGCCATACCGCCGGGTCCGTCTCGGCGTGCATCGCGGCCTGGGCCTGTTCGCAGATCATCCGGTGCTGCGCGCTGGTGGCCGGATGCGCGGCCACTGCCCGGTAGTGGGTGATCGCGAGCCTGCGCAGCTGGTCGGCACGCGCCCCGCCGAACATGGCGAGTTCACGAGCCGAGCGCGCTAGTGCGATCGCCCGCAACGGCCACCAGTGATGCTCCCGCGGCGTTCGACCGACGGCTCTCTGCGCGAGTTCGAGCGAGTCGTCCAGCGCGTCGAGGTCGCCGCATTGCCGGTACCGGCGATAGAGCAAGTCGGCGATGGTGCTTTCGATCCGCGGAACGTCGGGGTGATCGAGACCCAGCAACGCTAGTGCGGCTCGGTAGGCGCGTTCGGCCTCGCGAAACGGTCCGGTGTCCGTGACGTTCGTGGCAACCGCCTGGGTCTGCACGGCGGCGGCGTAGTTGTAGAGCATGCCGATCCGGCGCACGTCCTCCGCTGGGATAGTGGCCACGGCGGCCGCGCCCGCGTCGACAGCTTTGACGAACATGTCGTGGTCGCCGGCCCGAGCTGCCTCGCGGGCTGCCCGGGACAGCGTCGACCAGCGCAACGGGAGTTCCGAGTCGCCGGGCGGGGTCAGCGCGACGGCCTCCTCCGCGACGGTGACGGCCTCCTGCCCTGCCGCGGGGTTGCCGCCGAGTTCGAACTGCATGATCAGCGCGGACGCGAGCGTCGAGAGCCGCAGCGCGCGCCTGCCTCGGTCCTCGGTCGGTATGTCCAGAGCGGCGCGGGCGGCGTCGACCGCCTGCTTCGCCTCGTCGGGGGAGCCGGTCTGCATGGCCGCGGTCGTCGCGGAGTTGGCGAGCGCATGCAGCAGCGCCGCCCGGTGTGCGTCGTCCGGTGCCGTGGTGAGCAGCGCTTCGGTCACCGTGTCATAGGCGAGCGTGATCGCCTCGGTGTCCCCGCCGATCTCCCAGAGGTCGTTGTGCGCGTCGTAGAGGTCCAGTAGCGCGTCCAGCCTGCCATCGTGGTCCAGTGGTAGCCCGATGGCGAGCACCCACGCCTGGTCACGTCGCTGCTCGAGCACCTCGGCCGTGACCGCCTGCTGCCGCAGGCTCCCGACCAGGTTGTACTGTGCCCGCAGAGCATCGGGATCGCGATGGCACGTCAGCAGGAACCGCGCTGTTTCCGGACCGATCCGGCCGCTGACCTCCTGCTCGAGCTGCCCGAGCGCGGGCACCGTGGCCGTGTTGCCGAAGTCACGCTTCAGCGCGTCGGCGAGGTCACGGCAGGTGACCAGCGCGCCTGCCAGGTGGATGGGCGTCCCGGTGGCGGTGTAGAGATCGGACTGGTACTGGGCGAGCTCGAGGGCGACATCGCGCCACACCGGGCGTTCCCGCAGCGCCAGCTGGGCAGCGGCCCGGTAGTCGGCGAGGATCTGCCCCGGCCGCCTGCCTGCGTTCATCTGCGCTCGGGCGCGGTCGACCAGCCTGCGGGCGCGTTGTGGATCGTCGCGGGGGGTGCGGGTGATCGTCCAGTTGAGCCCGTTGAGGACGATCTCGTGGTAGGTGTCCGTGCCGTCGTGCTCGTCGAGGACGAGCAGCAACCTGGCGTGGTCGGCGGTGAGCGCGGCTGTCATTCGCTCGTCGTCCAGCGCGTTCATCAACGTCGTGTAGGCATTCGCGAGCCATACCAGTGACTCGCGGTCTCGGTAGGCCTGGAACTGTTCGCGTGCCTCCTCCAGCGCCTGGTACTGCGGCATGGCGGTGACGCGCGTGACCGCTGGATCACCCGGCCTGCCTGCGATGGCGGCTGCGATTTCCCGGTCGACCAAGCCGGTGAACCCGCTCTGCGCCTGGAACCGGTGCCAGTGCGCTCGGGCGAGGTGCGGCAGCAGATGCCGAGGGCACTGCTGCGGTGGCGGCAGGCCGGCGGCGAGTAGTGTTCCGACGTCGCCGGTGTACTCGAAGTTCTCGACCACCAACCGGACGTCGTCGTTCACGCGCAGCCCCCGATTCCGTTCGGTCCACGGTAGCGTAATCGGGAACGCGGAGAAGGAGATTCGGAGTCGGCATGGCACCAACGACCGGTCCTCGGGTCGAAGTCCTGTGCGAGCAGGCGGGAGAGGCGCTGGCCGAGCGCGCTTCTCGCTATGGCGTCGCCGACGTGCTGGCCAGAATCGTCGCGGCGGCCGAGCGGGGCGAAGTGTCCGAAGCAGACCTCGACCTGCTCGACAGCGCCTTCGCGCAGCACGGCATCGACAACCTGACGCGGGCGCACCGTGGCTTCGAACCGTGGAAGGGAGCGCGGAGCGTCGTGGCCGCCGCATGGGTGTGCCCTGCTGGTGCGTGCACACGGGCCGCGACCGGCGAACGTCCGTTCTGCCGACTCACCGGGGAGCTGTTCCGCGAGACCAGGATCGACCTGTGAACGCGTTCCTCACCGAACTCGGCAAGAACCTGGGCACCCGCTGGGCTTCAGCGCTCGCGCTGCCCGCCGCGGTGTTCGTCGCCGTTGTGATTGTGGCGGTCGTGCTAGGGCCCTCTCGCGCACTCGATTTCACGCTGTTGCGGACGCGCGTGACAGCGGTGTCGACCGGGTCCGCGCTGGCATGGGCCGCAGCGGCGTTCCTCGCCGCGACCGCCGTGGTCGGGCTGGCGGCGACCGCGCTCGGCGGCGTGGTGATCTCCGCATGGGGAGTGACAGGCACGGGTGCAGGCAGGCCGTTCGCCGCTCTGCGCCACCGCCGTTGGCGGCGTGCGGCGGCGAAGGCGGACGTCGCGGTCAAGGCGGTGCTGGCCGACCGATCGGACCGGCGAGCCAAGAGTAAGGCGCGTCGGTCCGTGCTGCGGCGCGACGCGATCTCCCAGATCGAACCGGCATGCCCGACGTGGGCGGGAGACCGGCTGCGGGCCGTGGACGACCGCATCAGCCGCGGCGCGGGGCTCGACCTCACCACAACGTGGCCGCGGCTGTGGCTGGTGCTGCCCGACGCGGCGCGGACGGAGCTGGCGACGGTCCAGGAGCGGTGTGCTTCCGCCGCCCGTACCCCGGTGTGGGGCTTGGCCTATCTGGCGGTCGGTGTGTACTGGTGGCCGGCGCTCGTGCCGGGGGTATGCGCAATTCTGGTGTCCCGTCATCGGATCCGCCGTGCGGTGGGGGTGTACGCCGACCTCGTGGAGGCCTCGGTCGACCTGTACGCCCGCGACGTCGCCAACCAACTCGGATTCGAGCTGACGGGCAGGTTGACACCGACGATCGGCGAGCAGTTGACCGAGGTGCTGCAAAAACGGCCTAGCTAACTGATATCGGCCCAGGACTCGAAGCCCCCGCAGGCTACGAGGAAGAGCACGTCGCAGGCCTCCGAGTCCTCGAAGGCGTCGTCCTCGGATGAAAGACCCACAGGTAACCGCCGACCAGCTGCCGGGCGAGGGTGGAACGCAGTCACGGACTCATCGGCCTGCCGAATGCCTCTTCCAGGAATCCGGACGGATCCCCCAGCAGGCCCCTGACGATCGCCTCGACCAGCGGGCGCGGGTGGATGTCGTATCCCTCGACCCTGTCGTCGTCCAATTCCCTTGCGGCGGAGAGCTTGGCGGTGATCGTCGGGCCGTACCCGCGGATCCAGGTGTCGATCTCGCCGCGCAGGTTCGCCGGGATGCTGCCCCACCGCCAGTTCTCCAGTTCGACCTGCGAAGTCGCCACGGACGACGTGCTGGAACTGGAGGTATTGGTCGCCGCCAGCGGCTTGGGAACGAACCGCGTGACGTCCGGATACGGCGGTGCGATCCTGGCCCTCAGTTCGGCGAGCGCCTCGTCACGGACCGGATCGCGGTAGGGACCCGGCCTGCCGAGGTACGCGAACGCCACCCGCCGGTTCAGCCGGAACTGACCGGGCACGGTGGTCACCGGAGATCGCTCGCCTTCGCTGCGCGCCGCGATCTGGTCGGCGCCGACACCTTCCGATCGCAACCGCTCGGCCACCGCGTTCGCCCGGCGCAGACCCAGCGCCTCGTTGTACGGGTCCGTCCCGGTCGGGTCGGTATGGCCGACCAACGTCACCTGCATTTCGGGATGCGCATGCAAGTACGCCGCGGCGGCTTTCAGCTGACCGCCCGCCGCCGGGGACAGGTCGGCGGAATCGAAGGCGAAGTAGGCGATTTGCGGGGCCTGCGCGGGGTCGGCCGCCTTCCCGCGCGTCCGTCCTACTTCATACGCGGCGTTGACATGCGCGATAGCGGCGGCGATCGCCATTTCGGCCTGAGCCTTGCTCACCGGGCTGTCACCCAGCTTGGCGTCACCGAACGCGGTCCACGGCTCGGGATGCGCCTCGCTGGACACCGCCACCCCGCGACCGCCTTCCAGATCGTGCATCGCTCCGCTGACCACACCGGCCACCGCGAGCGCGAAGTAGTCGTTCAGCTTGGCTCGGCCACCATCGATCTGCGCGATCGCCGTGGCCAGCCGCGCGCCGACGGCAGCGCGCACTTTCCGCCGCACCACGAAATCCGGCCAATTGGTCTGCGGGCTGATTTGAAGGACCAATCCCTCGATCAGCCTCTCGGACATCCGGCTGATGAAGAAATCGACCACCGGCGGGCCGAAATTGGCTCGGTACCAGCCGATGATGTCCGGACGCGGCGTGCGGATATGCCCGCCGGAGAACGCGTCGGTCAGGAAGTGCTGGGCGAATGCCTCGCGCGCGAGAGCCAGCTGCAAGCCCGCCTCGTTCCTGGTGAGACCAGCATCCAGCGCCGCCGTGATGGCCGCGGTGTGGTCGGTGGCCCAACGGTCGATGGCCTGGCCCGACGCGTTGAAATGCGAAGTGTTCTCGGCGGCGAGCTTCAGGAAGGTGACCAGCCGGTCGGACTTCTGTTCAGCAGTAGGCTCGGGCAACCGCGAATGCGCCGGATCGGGGATGTGGTCGTCCCGGAATGCCGCGAGCAGCCGTTGCTTTCCCGCCTCGTCCCTGGTGTCGGCGAGCAAGTCGTCGAGCGTCGCATATTCGTCGCCGGCGAGGGCGATGAGGTCTCCCCAGCTCAGCAGGACGCCGTTGCCGAGATCGACCGTCCGGCCGGTGCCGTCGCCGAGTTCCTTGTGCTCCCTGCCTACGAAACGCTGCACGGTGGGCCGGCCGGCGATCGCCGTGCCCACCGCTCGGTTCCCCGCCTGCCGTTGCAAGCCCAGCAGCACTCCCGGCAACCCGCTCGGCCGGTCTTCCGCCGTCGGCGCGCGCTGGGGTACGGGACCGGCGCGCCGCACCGATTCCGCAGCCACCTGCCGGTCCTGCGCCGATGTCACCGCAACAGTGTCGCGCCACGGCCGACTCCGGCAAAAGGACAGTTGATCAGGTGTGCCCGATCGGGCAATTGTGCGCTTCGAAAGGGAGCGATCCCGGAGCTCGGGTCCAGTAGCCGCCCGAGCGTACGCGGTGGGACAACCGGGGCGGATAGGCTGGCGGTATGTCGGACACGGTGGCATCCAACGCATTCTCCGTCGCGCTCGTGCTGGGCGGGGGTGGTCCGGTCGGCCTTTCGTGGTTGGCGGGGTTGGCCACCGGATTGCGGGACAACGGCATCGACTTGTCGCTGGCGGACCGGTTCGTGGGCACCTCGGCCGGGGCGGTCGTCGGCGCGGTCCTGGCCGACGGTGGTGATCCGGCGCGATTGTTGCGGCCGCCGTCGCCGTCATCGCCGCCGGTGCGGGCGGATCCGGCGCGGATGGGGGAGATATTCGCCGTCTTGCGCGACCCGGGACAAGAACCGGCGCAGGCCCGTCGCCGGGCGGGTGAACTGGCACTGGCCGCCCAGGTCGGCGAGCCGGACGAGCACATCGCGCGCATGGGCGGACTGGCCGGTGTTGCGCAGTGGCCCGCCCGCGACCTGCTCGTCGCCGCGATCGATATCACCACCGGCGAGCGACAGGTGTGGACCCGAGACGGCGCGGCGTCGTTGCCCGAGGCGCTCGCATCGAGTTCCGCGGTGCCGGGTGTCTTTCCGCCGATTCCGATCGACGGCCGTCACTACATCGACGGCGGATTGGGTTCACCGGTCAACGCGGACCTGGCCGCGGGCGCGGATGTCGTGGTGATCTTCGAGCCCTTAGCGCACATGTTTCCGCGCGTTCCCAGCGATCGCCAATTGGGTTCGGCCACAGAGATTTCCATAGTCTCCGACGACGACGCCATCGCCGCGTTCGGGTTCGATCTGTTCGCCATGGCCGCCCTGGCCCCCGCGCATGCGGCCGGTGTGCGCCAGGCCGCCGATGCCGCGCCGCGATTGAAGGACGTCTGGCCCGACCGCTGACCGGCACGCGGCAGGCCCCGACGACGCGGTCCGCATGATGGACGAGACCGGCTGCGACGGCGTCGTCGGCGCCGGTCGGCATCCTGACCAGCAGGATCTCTCGGTGTGGTTGCGGCTACCGAGGTCGCCCTTCGACGGCGAACGGATCATCCGGCTTCGTCCGGCGCGTACCCCAGGATGGCCTTGGTCTCCAGGTAGTCGTGGAAGCCGAATTCGCCCCACTCGCGGCCGTTTCCGCTCTTGCGGTAGCCGCCGAAGGGTGCGTGGAAGTCGAAGGCGTCGTTGATGGTGATCCAGCCCGCCCGGACGCGGCGGGCTACGGCGCGGGCCTGGTCCAGGTCGGCGCCCGCGACGTTGCCCGCGAGTCCGTACTCGGTGTCGTTGGCGATGTCGACGGCGTGGTCGAGGCTGTCGTAGCCGAGGATGGCCAGGACCGGGCCGAAGATCTCCTCGCGGGCTATGGTCATGTCGTTGGTGACGTTCGCGAACACGGTGGGCCGGACGTAGTAGCCCTTGGCGAGTCCGTCGGGGCGGCCGGCGCCGCCCACCACCAGCGTGGCTCCCTCGTCGATGCCCTTCTGGATGAGCGCCTGGATCTTGTCGAACTGGGATCCGGAGACCACGGGGCCCAGCGCCACGTCCCCGCCGGGGTCGCCCACGGTGAGCTGGGCAGCGGCCCGGCGAGCGACGTCGACGGCCTCGTCCATGCGGGCGCGGGGAACCAGCATTCGCGACAGCGCGCTGCAGGTCTGACCGGAGTTCATCATCATCGGGCCGATCGCGGCGGCGACATTGGTCGCGAAGTCCGCGTCGTCGAGCACGATGTTCGCGCTTTTGCCGCCCAGTTCCTGGGTGACCCGCTTGACGCTGGGCGCGGCATTGCGCGCGATCTCGATACCCGCGCGGGTGGAGCCGGTGAAGGAGATCAGATCCACGTCCGGATGCGCCGACAGCGGTACACCGACGCTGGGACCGTCGCCCTGCACGAGGTTGAAGACGCCGGCGGGAACGCCTGCGGCATCGAGGATTTCGGCGAAGACCTGCCCCGTGAAAGGCGAACGCTCCGACGGCTTGAGCACCGTGGTGCAGCCGGTGGCGACGGCGGGGAACACCTTCACGGCGATCAGGCTCATCGGCCAGTTCCACGGTGTGATGAGGCCGCAGACGCCGATGGGTTCCTTGACGATCAGGGTGGCGCCGCGCTGCTGCTCGAAGACGAAGTTCTGCAGGACTTCGATGGCGGTCGCCAGGTGTCCGGCCCCGAGGTCGACCTGGAAGCCGCCTGCCAGCGTGCTCGGTGCGCCCATTTCCTCGGTCAGCGCCGCGGCGAGATCGCCCGCGCGCTTGCCGTATTCCACGCCGATGGCGCGCAGCAGCTCGATCCGCTCGGCCACCGGGGACGCCGACCAAGCGGGAAACGCTTCGCGGGCGGCCGCGACCGCCCGGTCCACGTCCGCGGCAGACCCGTTGGCGACGGTGCCGCACACCTGCTCGGTCGCCGGGTTCACGACCTCGAAGGACTGCGCCTCGGCCGGATAGACCCAGGCGCCGCCGATGTAGAACTTGGAATACTCGCGCATGACTACTGTGTCCCTTCCGCGTACCAGGTGCGGAACTCGTCGTAACTTGGCATCTCCTCGGAGTTGGCCTTCGGGTCGACGGCCACGTGGATGACGCCCGGTCTGCCGCTGGCGTACGCGCGTTTGACGGCGGGGGCGATGTCCTCGTCGCGGTCGACGTATTCGCCGTAGCAGCCGAAGCCCTCGGCGACCTTGTCCAGGCGGGTGTCGGTGCTCCAGTGCGTGCCGGTCTCCAGCGAGCCGGGCCCGAACAGGCCCTTGTAGACGCCGACTTCGAGGCCCCAGGCGTAGTCGACGGCCACCACGCAGACCAGCGGCAGGTTCAGCCGCGCCGCGGTCTCCAACTCGCCGATGTGGAACAGGAACGACGAATCGCCGGTGACCAGCATGACCGGCCGCTTCCTGCCCTCGGCCACCGAGGCGCCGACGGCGTACGGCAGCCCGGTGCCGAGGTGGCCGAAGTTCTGGTTCCAGATCACGTCGTGCGGCTTGGCCTGCGAGTAGGTCCAGCCGAAGATCGTGGTGGCTCCGCCGTCGCGGACCATGATGCCGTCGGAGGGGAACACCTTGGTCGCCTCGACGATCAGCCGCGCGGGGTGCACCGGAGACCGGCCCGACGGCGCCGTTTCGGACAGTTCGGCCAGGCGGGCGGCGTCCTGCTCGATCCAGCTCGCCAGCTCGGGCGACGGCGTGCGCGGCGTGTCCTTCAGCGCGTCGACCAGCTGCGGGACGATCGCGCGCAGGTCGCCGACGAGCGGGACGTCGATCGGGCGGTTGACTCCGATCGCCTCCGGATTCTGTTCCACCAGAACCCATTTGCGGTTCGCCTCGCCCGCCACCCAGTGCCGCCCGACCCCGTAGTGGACGGGCTCACCGAGTTCGGTGCCGATAGCCAGGCACAGATCCGATTTCACCACCGCGTCGATGGACGACGGTGAGAAGCCGTAGGCGAAGGTGCGGTCCTCGAGTCCCTCGATATACGAAGTGCCGCCCGAGGTCTGGATGACCGGGCAGGCCATCAGTTCGGCGAGCGCGCGCACCGACTCCCCGGCGCGCGCGGTGTGCACGCCGTGCCCGACCAGCAGTACCGGCTGTCGCGCCGCGCGGATCAGTCGCGCGGCCTCCTTGATCCGGTCCTGGCCCGCGGTCTGTCCGACCAGGCGATACCGGCTGGGCGGCAATGGTTCCGGTACGTCGAGTTCCTCTTGGATGATGTGCTTGGGCCACTCGATGTAGACCGGTCCGGGGGTTCCGGTGAGCGCCCGGCGCAAACCCTCGCGAATGATCTCGTCGGTCTGGTCGGCGTATTCGATGCTGGCGCTGTACTTCACCGACGGCGCGAAGAGTTCGGCCTGCTTGACGAACTGGATCCGCCCGCGCCGCACCCGCTGCTCGGTGATCCGGGCGCGCTGCCCGCCGAGGAAGATCACCGGCGAGTTCTCGACCTTCGCGCACATCATCGCGCCTGCCAGGTTGGCGACACCGGGGCCGAGTGTGCCGATGCAGACCGCGGCCTTGCCGGTCATCCGCGACACGGCCTCGGCCATGAATCCGGCCGACTCCTCGTGATGCGGTGCGACGACGTTCCAGCCGCGTTCCTCGGCGAGGTGGAACATGTGCACGAAATTCGGATCGGGAATGCCGAATATCGTGTTGATGCCCTCGGCTTCGAAGAGCTGAAGGATACGTTCGTAGACCTTAACGGGCATGCTGTCCTGCCTCCGTGGCTAGCTCGAAACTCTTCCTGATGTGATCGCTGTGCCCCGCGGGGACGGCAGGCAGAATCCAAGAGCCGGTCGTATCGCGAATGGCGTCGATCTGCTCGCCGATCTCTTCGACCGTCCACGAGGGGCGGTAGACCCCCGGGGTCTCGGCGATATAGGCCCGCGCCACGCGCCCGGCGACCGACACCAGCATCTCGCCGGTGATCGAGCAGGACTCGTGGGCGAGCCAGCCGACGGTCGGCGCCGTCAGTTCCGGCCCCATGGGCGGGTAGGACGAGGTGTCCAGTCCGTCGGCCAGCCTCGTCACCGCGGCGGGCACGATGACGTTGCCCAGGATGCCGAATTCGGCTCCCTCCAGGGCGATCACGTTCGACAGGCCGATCATGCCCGCCTTCGACACGGCGTAGTTGGCTACGCCCTTGTTGCCGTACAGTCCGCCGATCGACGAGGTGAGCACCACGCGGCCGTAGCCGGCGTCGGCCATGACCGGGAAGGCGGGCCGGACGACGTGGAAGGCGCCGCGCAGGTGCACGTCGAGCACCGCGTCGAAATCCTCGTAGCTCAGCTCCCGCAGCGAACCGTATCGGACGTTGCCCGCGTTGTGCACGAGGATGTCCAGGCGGCCGTAATGGTCGAGCGCCGCGTCGATGATCGCGCGCCCGCCCTCGGCCGTGGCCACCGACTCGGTGCAGACGACGGCGGCGCCGCCCGCCGCCTCGATCTCGGCGACCACCTCCGCGGCCGGGTCCGCCTCGACGCTGTCGCCGCGCACGCTGCTGCCGAGGTCGTTGACGACCACCTTGGCGCCCTTCGAGGCGAGCAGTAGGGCGTATGCGCGGCCCAACCCCCGCCCGGCGCCGGTGATCACGGCTACGCGATCATCGAATCTGAGTTCTCGCAAGGTGGTCGGTCCTCTCACTGGTGCGTCGCGGTGATCGGGGACTGGTCAGGCACCCAGGACGAGACCCGTCAACCGGCCTTCTTCGCGCCAGCTCCGCAGCAGATCCTCGAGCACGTAGAAGCCGCCCCAGAAGGGATCACCGAGGAACGACCGCCCGTTCGGTTCGCCCTCGCTGTTGTAGTAGCCCGGGGTGCATTCGCGGACGAAGTTGCTGTTGTCGAACGAATTCGCCCGGATGGTCGCGATCCACGCCTCCTCGGCCTCCGCGCTGGGTTCCACCGTGGTGGCGCCCCGGGCCGAGGCCTGCTGGATGATGTAGGCGATGTGATCGGCCTGCTGCTCGAACATCCGAGTGGTGGACGCGGTCACCCCGCCCTGGACGAATCCGGTGGCGAAGTGGTTCGGGAAGCCGTGCGACATGATCCCGTGCAAAGTACGGAAGCCCTCGTTCCAGTGCTCGTACAGCGACCGGCCGCCCCGCCCGGCGAACGGCTGGATGGCGAGCCTGCGGTCGATGTCGCTGCTGATCTCGAAGCCGCTGGCGAAGACGATGCAGTCGACTTCGTATTCGACACCGTGCGCGACGATGCCCTTTTCCGTGATGCGCTCTACCCCTTTGGTGTCCGAGACATCGATGAGCGTGACGTTCGGGCGGTTGAAGGCCTGCAGATAGTTGTCGCTGAAGCCCGGCCGTTTGCACAGGTGCCGGTAGTACGGCTTGAGCGCCTCGGCCGTCGCCTTGTCCGCCACGATCTGGTCGACCCGGCGGCGCACCCGCTCCATCGCGCGGTAGTCCTCGGCCTCCTTGAGTTCCATGACCTTCATGGGATTCGTCGCCAGTTCGGCCCAGCCGCCGGTGGCGTCCAGGTGGGCGGCCACATTGCGGGCGACCTCGGTCCAGCCGTCGCAGATCAGATCCGGCTCCCCGGGGGAGTAGAACGCGTAGGCGGCGTTGTGGAAGTTGCGCTGCCGCTCCTCCCGCCAGCCCGGCCGCAGCGACTGCACCCATTCCGGATCGGTCGCCGTGTTGCCGCGCTCGAAGATGTAGGACGGCGTGCGCTGGAACACATACAGGTGTTCGGCGCCTTCGGCCAGATGCGGGATCGTCCCGATGCCGCTGGCGCCGGTGCCGATGATGGCCACCTTCTTGTCGCCGAGCTTGTCCAGCCCGCCCTTCAGCGTGCCGCCGGTGTACTCGTAGTCCCAGCGCGCCGTGTGGAAAGTGTGGCCCTCGAACCGCGTGATGCCGGGGATGCCGGGCAGCTTCGGCCGGTTGTACGGCCCCTGGCACATCACGATGAACCGGGCGCGGATGTCGTCGCCCCGGTTGGTCGCGATCCGCCACCGTTCGATCCGCTCGTCCCATTCCAGCGAGCGGATCAGCGTGTGGAAGACCGCCTTCTCATACAGGCCGAAGTGCTTGCCGATGCGCTGGGCGTGTTCGTAGCACTCGTCGCCGAAGGAGAACTTCTCCTTCGGCATGTAGCCGGTCTCTTCGAGCAGCGGCAGGTAGCAGTAGCTGTCCGAGTCGACCTGGATGCCGGGGTAGCGATTCCAGTACCACACCCCGCCGAAGTCGCCGCCCAATTCGATGATGCGGAAATCGTCCACGCCGGCCTGCTGCAACCGGTGCGCGGTGATGAGACCCGCGAAACCGCCGCCGAGGATCGCCACCTCGATCTCGTCGGTCATCGCGGCGCGCGGCTCGACCGGCGTGTACGGATCTTCCTCGTAGTAGTCCGCGAATTCGCCCTCGGTCAGCAGGTACTGTTTCTGTCCCTCGGGACGCAGGCGCTTGTCACGTTCGGCGAGATATCTCGCGCGGAGGGCATCCCGATCGACATCGGGCGTAACCGTGGGCTTGCACTCTTGCATTCGAATTCCTGGATCTCTAACTCGGGTCGTCGAGGGTGGACCGGCAGGCCCCGCCCGTTCAGGTCAGATCGCGCGGCGCGCCGGTTCCCATGTACGCGGCGAGGTTGTGGTGCAGATTCACCACGCTGCGTTCGCGATACGGGTTGGGTTTCGGGCCGGAGAAGCCTCGGCTCTTCATGCCCTGCTGGACAGCGGCCATATTGGCGAAGTCCTGCGGTAGGACGGTCCGCCACCCGGGATCGCCGACGGGGGTGTACTCCCACTCGGTTCGCGGCTCCTCGCCGGGTGGGAAGAGTTCGAACACGGCGGCCTCGAAGATGCACATGTCCGGGTCGTAGCCGTAGGGCCGGAACCGGTAGCACAACATGTTGTTCAGTGCGTGGCCGATCTGGCAGTTGGGGAAGATCTGCCACGCGGTACCGGCCCGGGCGACGATGTCGGGGTCGACCTTCGGCCAGACCACGCCGCGCGCCTCGTCCTCCGACCGGGCGGTGTCGAGCCAGTAGCGCAGCACTTCGTTGGCCGGAGTGCCCTCGGGCAGTTCGTCGACCAGCCGGTTGGCGACGTCGACCAGCGTGCGCGTGGTGTTGGTATTGGCGTTCTCCCAGGTGAAGTTCTGGAGCGTGGCGGTGGAGACGCGCGCGTCGGGACCGCTGCCGACGCGCACCTTGGCCTGGTTCTCCTCCATGCCCTTGGGTGCGTCGTAGCCGATGTTGCTGTGTTTGCCCTGCGCCCGCGACCATCCGAGGAAAGTGCCGAAGTTCATGAACTCCGGATGGGTGTAGGGCACGTGGTAGGTCTCCATGAACGCCTCGAAGGCGACCTTCCAGTTGCAGTCGAAAGTCAGCCACCGCCGCCAGCGATAGCGCATGTTCTCCAGTTCGAAGTGTTCGAGCAGGCCGGCCGCGGGCTCGAGGTACTCCCGGAGCGGTTCTGCGTCGGGGTCCATGTTGATCCAGATCCAGCCACCCCAGGTGTCGACCTTGACGTGGTTCAGTCCGTCGTTGCGTTCGGTGAGCCCGCAGACCCAGTCCTCGCGCTCGGCCGCGAAGGTATTGCGGCCCTCCAGGTCGTAGCGCCACCCGTGGAAACCGCAGACGAACCGTTTGCGGCTGCCCCGGGCGTCGTGCGCGCCGTCCGGTGTATCGATCAGTGTGCGGCCGCGATGCGCGCACACGTTGTGGTAAGCCCGGATGGTGTCCGGTGCGGTGCGCACCACGATGATCGAGTCGTCGAGGATCTCGTAGGTGAGGAAGTCGCCGACTCGGGGAATCTCCTCGACGCGTTCGACCTGCTGCCACACCTTGGCCCAGAGCTTGTCGCCCTCGGCGCGTGCGTATTCCTCGGAGATGTACGCCTCGACGCCGATCGTCATCGGCGCCGACAACGGTTCGTTGGTAGCGGAATCCGTTGTCTCGGTCGTCGTTTCGCTCATGACATGCTCCTGGTCACAACTTTGGGTGCGTCAGCGGGTGATCGATGCGCGGAAGTTCTCGTCCTTGAGGAACAGCGAGGTGTGGTCCTCGCCGAGATGGGTCCACCTGAGGTTCAGGCCGCCGTCCACGAGCAGGGTCTGGCCGGTGACGTAGGTCGACAGATCCGACAGCAGGAACAGGATCGGTCCCGCCTGTTCCTCCGGGCGCCCGCGTCTGCCCATGGCGATGGCGCGGCGGTCGCGCTGGGGATCGTTGTCGACGTAGGTGCCGGAGGCAGGCGTCTCGGTGACACCCGGCGCGATGGCGTTCACCCGGATGCCGTCCTGGGCCAGTTCCACCGCCAGGGTTCTGGTCGCGGCCACCAGCGCCGCTTTCGCGGTGCCGTAGGCGATGTGGAACGGTGCGGTGTTCATGCCGCTGATCGAGGAGATCGACACCAGGGAACCGGGCCTGCCTTGCGACTTCAGCTCGGCGGCCACCGCCTGGCTCATGAAGAACATCGTCTCCAGGTTCTGCGCGAACAACGCGCGCCAGTCCTCCCTGGTCACCCGGGTAGCGGGCATCCAGGTGCGGACCGCGGCGCCGCCTGCCACGTTGACCAGCCCGTGCAGCTCACCGGGCGCCGCGCGGACGTGCTCGAGTACGGCCGCGACACCCTCCTCGGTACCGACGTCGGCCGCGACGGACACCACGGAAAGACCTTCCGCGGCAAGCGGTTCGACATGTTCGGCGAGGTTCTCCTCAGAGCGGCTCACCCCGATCACGGTGGCCCCCGCCCTGGCGATCAGGCGCGTCACCGCGGTGCCGATACCGCCACCGCCCGCGCCGGCGACGATGACGACGCGTCCGGTCAGTCCGAAGAAGTCGTGTGCGAGCCCGTCGTCGGTCATCGTCGGATCAGGCCTTCCCGCGCAGTGCGAGCACACTGCCCTCGGCGTCGGCGGACAGGTAGACCGTGCCGTCCGGTCCGGCGGCGATGCCCGCGAACGGGCCCATGGGTCCGGAGAACGGCGGAGTGCCGCGCAGCGGTTTGGCGACCACCCCGGGCGGCGCGCCGACCGGAAGGTTCGCGGCGAGCGTCTGCCGGGCCTTGGTCTCGAGATCGAAGCCGATCAATGCTTTGAGGCCGACGTCGAGAATGAGCAATTGCTTGCCGCGCACCAGGATTCCCTGCGGCGTCTCCAGTCCGTCCACCACGGTGTCGGCTCCGCCGCCGCTGATCGAGACGATCCGCCCGGCCCCGGACTCGGAGACCAGGGTAGTGCCGTCCGGGCCGAATGCCACACCCATCGGGGCGTTGAGCCCGGAGGCCAGCGCGTCGACCTGCCCGGACCGGATCGAAAGCACACGGCCCGCGCCGAGTTCCGCGGCCACGATCGTCCCGTCGGCGGTTGCCGCCACCCCGTAGAGCTGATCGAACCCGTCGGCCACGACCTCGGGCTCTCCGTCCGTGCCCGGTCGGTAGTATGAGATCTGTCCGGTGGAGGTGGCGCACAGGAACTCGCCGGGCCCGACCGCGCTGACGCCGCGCACGTAGCCGGGGTTGCCCGCGCTGAAAAGCGATGCGACCGTGTGCAATGCGCCGTCACGCAGAACGTAGAAGAAGGTGCCGTCGGCGACGTAGAGATCGCCGTCGTGGCCGACGGTCAGATCCAGCGGCCACAGCAGCCCGCCTTCCAGAACGGACCTGGTCTGTCCGCCGGTGAGAATCTCGGTGATCTCGCCGGAGAAGTTCGAGACGAACAGCCGGTTGCCGACGAAGGTGCAGTTGTCCAGGCCCGGGTCCAGCCTCGCCAGCACCTGACGGTCACCGGTGCGCGGATCGATCCGCAGCACCTCACCGGTCTGCACCTGGGTGGAGACGAGGAAGCCCGCGGAGTCGAACTTGACCGAGTCGGGCACGCCGAGATCACCCACGACTCGTTCGGGCGCACCGCCGTCGGGATCGATCCGCCAGATGTCGTTGGTACCCATCACCGGGTAGTAGAGGAGACCGTCTGGGCCGACCTCCATGGCGTTGGGCATCGGCAGGTTGTCCTGCAGAACGCGCGGCGCGCTGCCGTCCAGCGGCAGTTCCATCAGGCGACCGCCGATCCGGCATTCGTTGACGAACAACCGGCCGTTGTACACGGTGATGCCGTTGGCGCCGGGCAGATCGTCGCGGATCACCCGGGTGCTGCCGTCGGTGCCGCGCATGCTGACGCGTGCGTCCATGTACTCGGTGGCGATGAGATTGCCCTCGGGATCGAAGGCGAGGTCGTCGGGGGCGACGATGTCGCTGCCCTTGGCGCTGACGGTCTCGAGGCCGCCGGTGGCGACGTCGAGTGCGCTGATCTGGCTGCCGGCCACCTGGGCCACGTAGATTCGCCCGTCGGTACCCGTGCGTAGACCGTTCGCACCGAACAGTCGGCTCGGTGGGGTGAGCTGTCGGATGCTCCACCCCTCGGCGAGGGTTATCGGTGTGGTGGTGCGGTAGCGCGCCCCTCGAGTCAAGGCGGGGCCTCCCATGCGATGAGAAAGTCGATGTTCGAGATGCGGCACAGCCCCGGCCCGGCGGCCCGGGGCGACGGGATCCGGCCTCCGTATGCGGCAGGCCGATGTGTCGTGGGCCACGCTACTTCAATCCTCGTAAGGATAGCAATACTTGACCTGTTGGCTAACGGTGAGTAGGTTCTGATCGCTGGTGGACGAAGCGCTGGGCGCCACTCGGGGCGGTGCCCCGGGCGGTGGGCTTTGCGATCGGCAAGTATTCGATATCAAGTCCAATAGCGCTGCGTCGCAACAATTTCCGAAAAATTCTCGCGTTTGCTTGCGAGTTCGGCACTGCGGAGGGTTCTGTGCGGACGGCTGGAACCCATGTGTCGCCTGGCGCGGCGCTCACCCGCTGATGGACAATCCGATTTCACACTTTGAAAACCGCATTATCGTACGCTGTTCTCGCTCGGCGGAGCAACGCGTAATCGAAACGCGTCTGCTTTGTGCGGGCGTGTGACGTGCGGAGATGCGGCGGCTCGACGGACTCAGATCTGCGAGCGGAGGCCGGATTGGATGGCCAGCCGCGCCCCGGCGGACGAGGCGTTGACCACGCCGTCGTCGAAGCGCTGCAGCACCAGTGTCTGGGTGGCGGCGAGATGGGTCCGGTACAGGCGTTCGGCTTCGGCTGCCCGCCCCTCCGCGATCTCCCTGGTGATGCGGCGGTGGGTGCGCAAGGCTTCGGTCGACTCGGCCTCGGACGGGTATTCCCCGCGCCGGGTCAATGCCTCCGCCCACGCCTCTTCCTGTGCCGACCACAGCGTGACCAGCGTGCTAACGACGTAGCGAATGGTCAGATTCGGGGTGAACGAGACGATGAGGTCGTGGAATTCGCGGGCGGTGTGGGTGAAGGCGACGCCGTCGTCGATGAGTTCGGCCGACTTCTCCACGTTCTCCGTGAGCGCGGGGACGACGGTCTCGGCGCGGTCGGGCCGCTCGGCGCAGGCGGCCGCGCACAGCGGTTCCAGCGTGCGCAAGCCCGCGGCGAGATCGCCGAGGGTGACGCGCGCGCCTTGCAGCGCCAGGCCCAGGTGATACGCGGCCGACGTTTCGTCGGGGCGGTGCACTTCGGCGCCGCCCACGTTGCCCCGGCGGACGGTGACGAGGCCCTCGGTCTCCAGGATGCGCAGCGCCTCGCGGATCGAGGGGTAGCTCACCCCGAAGTCCTGGACCAGCTGATCCTGGGTGGGGAGCCGGTAGTTCTCGTCACCGGCCAGGATGCGGGTGCGCAGCTCGGCGGCGACGGTCTCCGCGATGCGACGCTGCGGGACCCGGCCGCGCTTGGCGGCTGTCATGCGGTCCGCCTCTGGTTGGTCCTCACCCGGCACGCCTTTCCGTCATGGCGGCAGTGTAGTCACCGCCCGATGACCATACAAATATTGCTATCCTTATGAGGATTGAAGTACTGTGCGCCACATGGACTTCACTATGGGTGAGGCCGCCACCCGGCTCCGGGGTGAGCTGCGGCGGCTGATTGCCGAAGAGGTCCCCGCCGACTACCTCGGCGCGTTCACCGACGATCCGGCCGATCTGGCTGTGGCCCAGCGTTTCTGCCGGGTGCTCGCCGAACAGGGCCTGCTGTGCGCGGCCTGGCCCGCGGAGTTCGGTGGCCGCGGCGCCTCGGTGTGGGAGCAGACCGTGGTTCGCGAGGAGATGTGGGCGCACCACGAACCGCGCGGGGCGCAGTACATGGGCGTCAACTGGGTGGGCCCGACGATCATGCGGCACGGCACGGCCGAACAGCAGCGCGAGCACCTGCCGCCGATCGCGCGCGGTGCGGCGATCTGGTGCCAGGGATTCAGCGAGCCGGACTCCGGGTCGGATCTCGCCTCGCTGCGAACCACCGCCCGTCGCGATGGCGACGGCTGGCGTATCACCGGCCAGAAGATCTGGACCTCGTACGCGACCATGGCGCAGTGGTGCTTCCTGCTCGCGCGCACCGCGACCCGGGCGCGGAAACAGCAGGGGCTCACCGTGTTCCTGGTGCCGATGTCGGATCCGGGAATCGAGGTCCGGCCGATCCGGTCCATGCTCGGGCCGCACCATCTCAACGAGGTCTTCTTCGACGGGGTGCGCGTGACCGAAGCCGACGTGCTCGGTGAGGTCGACGAGGGTTGGTCGGTGGTGCAGGAGGTGCTGGCGTTCGAACGCGTCGGCATCGCCCGCTATGCGCGCTGCGAACGGCTGTTGCAGGCCGCGCCGGAGGTTCTCGGGCAGCGGTGGGACACGGTGCCCGCCGAGCTGCGCGGCCGCTGGGTCCGCATGCTCACCCGGGCTCGGCGGGCGCGGCTGCTGGCGTACCAGGTGATCGCGCTGCAGAGCGCCGGGCGGGTCGCGCCCGGCGACGCCGCGGCCTACCGCATCGCGGTGACCCGGCTCGACCAGGAAAGCGCGAGCGTGCTGGCCGAACTCGCCGCGTTCGCGGGCTCGCGGGACCAGACCCAGCGCCGGTTCCGGCGCGCGGTGGACGACCATTGGCGATACGCGAATGCCGCGACGGTGGCTTCCGGAAGTATTGAGATGCAGAAGATCCTGCTGGCGCGCGCGTTGCTGAGCGGCCCCCGCCGGACGGGGGAGGCGGCATGACCGCCGCACCGTTCCCGCTGGACGGGCGGGCGATGACCATCGAACTCTGCGCCGAGGCACGGGAATACGGCGTTCAGGCGCTGCGCGCGTTGCGCGCGGCCGGTGGCGACGAACTGGTGCAATGGGCCGAGCGTGAGCCCGCGCGGCGGGCGCTCGTCGCGCCGGTGCTGGGCGAACTCGGCGCCTGGGAACTGGAGCCACGGTGTGATCCGGTCGAGCTGGAAGCCGCTGCGGCGCTGTGCCGCAGCGCAGGCTACTGGGCCGCGCCCTACCCGGTCGCGGAGCGGCTGGCCCGCCCGCTCGACTTGGACGTCGACGGGTTGGTGGTGGTGTCGGACGACGAGCCCGCCGCGGCGGTCGCGGATCTCGACCTGCGCTGGGCGGCGGTGACCCTGGACGGTGCCAGAGGGTCGGTGGTGGTGCGACCGTCCGGCGTGCCCGCGCGGGAGTCGGCCTTCGTGGCGCGACTGGACGTGTCGCCGGTGGACACCGACGGCACGGCGGACCTGGCGCTCGCGCTGGTACTGCCGTGCTGGACGCTGCTCGGCATGCTCGACCGCGCGGTGGAACTCGCCCGCGCCCACGTGCTGGTGCGGGAACAGTTCGGTAAGCCGCTGGCCGAGTTCCAGTCGGTGCAGTTCCAGCTGACCGACGCCGAGGTGGAACGGCGTGGCGTGGACATGCTCGCCCGCTACGCGCTGTGGAGCATCCAGGCCGATCGCGGCGAGGCGCTGATCGACGCGCTGGCCCTGCGCGCCGCGGCGCTGGAGGCGGCCGAGGCCGTGTTCCGCGTGGCCCACCAGTTGCACGGCGCCCTCGGCTTCTGCGACGAGTCGCCACTGTCCTGGTTGTCGCGCTACAGCCTGCCGTCGCGCAGGCTGCCGCTCGGGCTGGTCGCCACCGAGGATTTATCGGCCCGGCTGGCCGGTCGCCGCGGCCTGGCCGGTTTGTTCTCCGAGCCGGGGGAAGGGTGACGCCATGCGCTACGACCTGCCCGACGCGCTGACCGTGTCCTCCGAAGGGCCGGTGCGGATCGTCGTCATCGACCGCCCCGGCGAACTCAACGCGGTGAACGCCGAGTTGCACCGAGCGCTGGCGCAGGTATGGCGACAGCTGGCCGCGGACCGGGAGGCCAGAGTGGTGATCCTCACCGGCTCCGGCCGGGCGTTCAGCGCGGGTGGCGACCTGGACTGGATCACCTCTTTCCTGGACGACACGGTCGCGCGGGACGAGAGCATCCGCGAAGGCGCCCAGATCATCGAGGAGATGCTGCGCTTTCCGTTGCCGGTGATCGCCGCGGTGAACGGTGCCGCGATGGGGCTCGGCGCCAGCCTGGCGGTGCTGTGCGACGTCGTGCTGATGTCGGATCGCGCGTACCTGGCCGATCCGCACGTCGCCGTCGGGCTGGTCGCCGGGGACGGCGGCGCCGCGTTCTGGCCGCTGCTCACTCCCATCCTGCGGACGCGGGAATACCTGTACACCGGCGACCGGATCGATGCCGCCACCGCCGTCGAAGTCGGACTGGCGTCGCGGGTCGTCGCCGCGGACGAATTGCTCGACGAGGCACGGAAACTGGCCGTCCGGTTGGCCGCCCTGCCGCCGGAAGCGCTGCGCAGCACGAAACGGGTCGTCAACATGTACCTTTCCCAAGCGCTCGGCGGTCCGATGCAGGCCGGTTTCGCCGCCGAGGTGGTCAGCATGCAGTCACCGGAGCACCGGGAGCGGCTGCTGGCGTTGCGACAGCGGGCCCGGGCGCGGTGACCGGGCACGACCTCGACGAGTTCCGCGGCGAGGTCCGGGACTGGTGCCGCACGCACGTGCCTGCCGAGTGGCGGCGGGCGCAGACCGGCCCCACGGACGCGGAATTCGTATGCTTCCAGCACGATTGGTTCCAGCGGCTACGCCATGCCGGATACGCGGTGCCGCACTGGCCGCGCGAATACGGCGGCGGCATGTCCGTCCCGGAACAGATCGTGCTGTACCAGGAACTCGCCGCCCACGACGCGCCGCGACCGGTGCTGGCCTTCGTGGCCGTTCATCACGCGGCCGCGACGTTGCTGGCGGCGGGCACCGAGGAGCAGCGGCGACGGCACCTCCCCGCGATCCTGGACGGCGAGATCTGGGTCCAGGGTTTCTCCGAACCCGGCGCCGGGTCCGATCTGGCGGCATTGCAGACCAGCGCCCGCCACGACGGTGACGGTTATGTCGTGACCGGGCAGAAGGTATGGGCCAGCGGCGCGCAGTACGCGGACTGGTGCCTGCTGCTGGCTCGCACCGACCAGGCCGCCCCGAAGCGGCGCGGGATCTCCTACTTCCTGCTGGATATGCGCAGCCCCGGCATCGAGGTGCGCCCGATCCGGCAGGCCACCGGGGAATCGCACTTCTGCGAGATTTTCCTGGACGAGGTGCGGATCCCGGCCGCCGCGCTGGTCGGCGCGGAGAACGCGGGTTGGCAGGTGGCGCAGCAGACGCTCGGCGCCGAACGCGGCCTCACCATGCTGGAACTGTCCGAACGGCTCGGCAACGCCGGATTCCGCCGGCTGGTCGAGGCTTGCGAGCGGGCCGATGCCGGTGGCGTGCGGCCGATCGATGACGCGCTGGTGGCCGACCGGCTGGCCGCGCTCGACATCGAGATCGCCGGCTTGCGCGCATTGTGCCGCGACCTGGTGGAGCGGCACGACGCGGGCCGCGTGGGCCCGGCCGACGCTTCCGTCGTGAAGTTGTACTACAGCGAATTGTTGCAGCGGATGACAGATTTCGGCGCGGAGGTGGGGGGAGTGGCCGCGCACACGATGCTGCGCAAACCGATGTCCGGCGGCTGGGAATCGGGCGCCTGGGTGCTCGACTTCATCGGCTCCTGGGAATGGACCATTCCGGGCGGGACCAGCGAGATCCAGCGCACCATCATCGCGGAGCGCGGACTCGGCCTGCCCAGGGAACCGGCGGGGACACGATGATCGACGAATTCGCCGAGATCCACGACGAAATGCGTGCGGTGGCACGCGACCTGCTCGGCAAAGCCGATTCCGCGTCTGCGCTCGACTGGTCGCTGATCGCCCGCTCCGGGTGGCTCGGTCTGGAAGCGCCCGGCGAATTCGACGGCGCCGACGCCACTTTCGCCGAAGTCGCGGTGATCCTCCAGGAGATGGGCCGAGCGGTCGCCCGCACTGCGTACCCTTCGGTCGCGGTGCTCGCCGTCGGCGCGCTCGGCCTGCTGGAGCCTCATCCACAACGAGACGAATTGTTCCGCGGCACCGTCGCCGGTGCGGTGGTGCCGGTGGTCGCGCTCACCGGAGAGGAGCGGGTCGGCGCCGTGCCGCCCGGAGCAGGCTCCGCGCCCGCCGATCTCGCGCCGTTTCGGCTCGTGCCGGATACCGACGGCCTGCGCCTGCGCGGTAACGCCGATTTCGTGCTCGACGCGCCCGGCGCAGACCGGCTACTGGTGCCCGCCCGCCATCCCGGCGGCGAGGTCGTGCTCGCGGCAGTGGACCCCGATGTTCCCGGGATTGCCGTCACCGCGCGACCGGTGGTCGACGCGACCCGCGGTCTGGGGCGCGTGAGCGCCGACGGCGTCGCGGTGGCGCCGTCGGCGGTGTGGCGATTCCGCGGCGACGGAGAGCGCGCCGTGCGGCGGTTGTACGACCGGGCCGCGGTCGCGACGGCCTGCGACAGCCTCGGGCTGAGCGAGGCCATGCTCGCGGCCACCGTCGACTACGCCAAGGTGCGCGAGCAGTTCGGTCGTCCGATCGGTTCCTTCCAGGCCGTCAAACACGCCTGCGCGGACATGCTGGTGCAGGTGTCGGTGGCCGGGCAGCTGGTGGCGGCCGCCGTTCGAGCCCAGGTGACGTCGGCGCCGGACGCAGGCGACGCGGCGTCGATGGCCAAGGCGTACAGCACCGACACCGCGGTGCGGGTGGCGGGAAAGGCCATGCAATTGCACGGCGGCATGGGCTACACCTGGGAAAGCGGGATCCACGCATACCTCAAGCGGGCCACGCTCGATCGTTCCCTCTTCGGTACGCCTGCCGAGCATCGGAAACGACTGGCCCGGCGGTACGCCTCGGCGTAGTGCGGGGCGTACGGCCGGGCAGCCTTTCGGGCGCCCGGATACCGGGTCAGTCGTCCGGAGTTTCGGTGAAGCGCTGGAGGTACAGCGGCTCGCCCAGCTTCTCCACCAGATCGAGCTCGGTCTCCAGGTAGTCGACGTGCTGCTCTTCGTCTTCGAGGATGTGCTCGAAGATGCGAGCCGAGGTCACGTCGCCGCGCGAACGCATCAACTCGATGCCCCGGCGCAGCCGTTCGACCGCTTCCAACTCGATCTGAAGATCGGCCCGCAGTTGCTCGGGAACGCTCTGTCCGATGCGCAGCGGGTTCAGCTTCTGGTAGTTGGGCAGCCCCTCCAGGAACAGAATCCGGTCGGTGAGCAGCTCGGCGTGCTTCATCTCGTCGATCGATTCGTGCCGAGTGTGCCGCGCCAGCTTGGTGAAACCCCAGTTCTCCTGCATCTTGGCGTGCAGGAAGTACTGGTTGATCGCCGTGAGTTCGGCCGTCAGTTGCTCGTTGAGCAACGCCACGATGTCCTTGTCGCCGTCCATAGCAGCGATCGTGGCACAAAATGTGCGCAGCGCGGCAGAGACCGCCTGGTGTGTCGGATCAGGCGGCCGAGGGCTGTGCTCCGGTCGTCGCGCGGGCACGGCCGATCACCTCGGCCAATCGCGCCGTGCAACTGCCGCAGCCGGGCTTCCAGCCGCAGGCGTTCTTCACTTGGCGGACACTGTCGGCCCCGGCCGCAACGCAGGTGTGCACGTCACCTTCGGACAGCGCGTTACAGATGCACACGTACATGAAGCCTCACAGCCAGGGTCACCAATTCACTGAGGTTAGCCTCGACTAACGAGGTAAGCCTCCCCTAATGTATAGCACCTGCGGCCGATAGTGTGAAGTCCGGTAGGGGCCGTGTCGCGGTTCCGCGCTTCGCCGGGCTGCGGCCGGGCCGGACACCCGAGGGCAGGCATCGGAGCGCTAGCCCTCGGCCAGCCGTTTCGCGGCGAGCTGCCGCAGGTCACTGGACTTGATCTTCGCGCTGCCGGTGAGCGCGATGTCCTCCTCGGCGAACAACAGCACATGCCGCGGCACCTTGTAGCTGGCCAACCGCTCCCGCAGGAACGCGCGGACCGCCGCGCCGTCGACCGTCGCGTCCGCGTGGGGCACCACGCACGCCACCACCACCTCGCCGAGCGTCTCGTGCGCGACGCCGACCGTCCGCGCGACCTTGACGCCGGGAAACCGGATCAACGCTTCGTCGACCTCCAGCGGCGAGACATTCGCGCCGCCGGTCTTGATCAGGTCGGTCAGCCGCCCCTCCCAGTACAGCCGGTCCGCGTCGTCGAGGTAGCCGCCGTCGCCGGTGTGGAAGTAGCCGTCGGAGTCGAGCGTCTCGTCCAGCGCGGTGCCGAGATAGCCGAGCATGAGCGTCGGCCCCTTGACGCAGATCTCCCCGCGCTCGCCGCGCGCGAGGACAGCGCCGGTGAGCGGGTCGACGATCTTGACGGTATTGCCGGGCAGCGGTTTACCGCTGCTGCCCGCGATCTCGTCAGCCGGTGTGTCGGCGGGAAAGCAGGTGGTGATGGTGAAGGTCTCGGTGTTGCCGTACGCGTGCCCCGGCTCGGTCCAGCTGGTCGAGACATCGGGGTGCCGCGCCGCGGGGGTCTTCACGTCCACGAATCGCAGGCTGCTCAGATCGGTCGTCGACCAGTTGAGCGCGCTTTCCAGCTGCGCCCACTGGTGCGGCCATGCGACCGGGAAGTTCACCCGCTCGGCCTGCATCAACGCCAGGGCGCCGGCGGCGTCGAAGGTCGATTGCAGCACCAGGCTGCCGCCCGCGGCCAGGGTGGCGCCGAGCGCCTGGCCGAAGTTGCCGGACCAGAAGAAGCCGTTGGCGGTCCAGCAGCGCACGTGGTCGTCCGGGCCGAAGCCGAACATGCGGCGGAACCGCCACATCTGGATGGCGACGCCGCGGTGGGCGCTGCGGATGCCTTTCGGCTTGCTGGTGGTCCCCGACGAGAAGAACAGCACCGCGGTGTCGCTGGGCTGCACCGTGGCCGCTGTCGCCTCGATCAGTTCCGGTGGCTCGGCGTGCCCACGTGCCAGGAACGTGGGCCAGGAATCGATCGCTGCGCCCGGCGCCGGCTCGCCGACCACCGCCAGGTGACGCAGGAACGGGTAGGCCGCCGAGCGCACGGCGCCCGGTGAGGCGACGCCGATCGCCGGTTCCAGTCCGGTCAGCACGGCGGCGAAATCCTTGTTCGCCACGGTCCGTTCGAACAGCAGTACCGAGACACCGGACAGGCGCAGCAGGTGGTCGAGTTCCGCGGGGCTGGAGAAGGTGCTGAACGCGACGGCCACCGCGCCGGCCAGCGAGGCGCCGAAGACGGCCGAGAGCCACTCCGGCCGATTCGTCATCAGCACGCCGACCCGGCTGTCCTTGCCCACCCCGCATGCGCGCAGGGCGCGCGCCACTTCGGTGGCGCGCTCCCACAGCTCGGCGTAGGTCCAGCGGATGACGCCGGTGCCGGCGTGCGCGACGAGCGCTTCGCGGTCGCCGTATCGCTCGGTGACCTCGCGCAGGAAACCGGGCAGGGTGAGCGGTCCGAGACCGGGCTCGTCGGACAGCGGCGGGCCGGTGGCGATCGCCACGGCTCGCGCGCGGGTGTCGTCGGTGTCGGTGGTCATCATCGAACCTCAGTACGGGAGCTCGACCTCGGCGGTGCAGTCCACCAGCACGCCGAAGTCCTGATCGGTCAGCCGCAGTTTCACCTGGACCAGCGGCACGCCCCAGGCCGAATCCGTTTGCTTGCCGATGATCTCGGCGTCGAAATAGGTCACGTCTCCCTCGAAGGCGGGCAGGCGGAAGTCCGCCTTGCTGTGTCGGACCATGCCGTCGTGCCCGGCCCAGTAGGAGAGGTAGTCGGTGCACCAAGCGCCCATGGTGGCGCCGTAGCCGTAGGCACGCGCCATCCCGACCTCGCCCGCCTTGTCGGCGTCGATGTGCCCGCGGGACGGGCCGACGTACAGACCGTCGCGTTTGCGCGGATCGATGCGCGCGCCCTCTTCGTCGAAGGCGAATCCTTCGGTCCAGCCGGGATCCTGGTAGATCCAGGGGTCCTCGATGCCCTCCGGCGCGGTCCAGTGGAAGGTGCCCCAGATGTTGAACAGGAAGGCGCGGTACTCGGTGGTGAAGCCGGCGATGGTGTGCGGTCCGATCACCCGGCGCGGCAGCCGGTCACCGACCTTCACCTCGTCGAAGTGCGGCGAGACGCCGGCGCGGTTGGACAGGATCCACTCATGGCGCAGCGACTCGATCTCGGCCAGCTCCGCGGTGGTCCAGGTCCGCACCGCGCCGAGCTGGTTGTCGTACATGCCGCGCTTGTTGGCCTCCGATGCCAGATAACGGATGGCCGTCGATCTTTCGCGCGCGACGAGCACACCGTTCTGGTTGCGGTGGGTGGTGTCGCCGCGGGAGAACATCGTCGGCCCGGCGAACTTCGTCTCCACCACCTTGTAGTCGTGGAATCGCCGGTCCTGGAACAGTGTGTCGCCCGGACGCACCGGGCACCCGTAGAACCACCATTCCTCGCCGCCGAAGATGAGGTGGCTGCCCGGGATGTGGCCGACACAGGCCGGCTGCGCGCCGTGCCCGTAATCCAGTGCGACCGCGATCGATTGCGGCGCCACGATGCCGCCGTAGCGGGATTCGCGGGCGAATTCCTGGTCCCAGTGCAGCGGATTGGGATAGTCCATCGCCATCACCCAGCGGCGGATGTCGGAGGAACTGCACGGATCCCACAGTTGCCCGCCGCCCACCGGCTTGCCGACCCGGTGGTCGACGTCGGACAGATCGAGTGCCACGGTGGATTTCGTCGATTTCCTGGTCACCAGATGCTCCTGATCAACGATTCACGTCGACGACGATCCGGCCGCGCACGGTGCCGTCGATGAGCCGGACGGCCGCGGTGATCGCCTCGCCGAGGGGGATCTCCTGGGCGATGCTGTCCAGGGCGGCCGGGTCCAGGTCACGGGCGAGCCGTGCCCAGGCGTCCAGCCGCCGCTGCTTGGGCGCCATCACGCTGTCGATGCCCGACAATGTGACCCCGCGCAGGATGAACGGGGCGACCGTGGCCGGGAAGTCCATGCCCTGGGCCAGGCCGCAGGCGGCGACCGCGCCGCCGTACCGGGTCTGGGCGCACGCGTTGGCCAGCGTGTGGCTGCCGACGGTGTCGACCACGCCTGCCCAGCGCTCCTTCTGCAGCGGTTTGCCGCGCTCGGCCAGTTCGGTGCGATCCACCACGGTGCCCGCGCCCAGTTGCTGGAGGTAGGCGGTCTCGGTGGTCTTGCCGGTGGCGGCCGCCACGGTGAACCCGGCCTCGCTCAGCAACGCGATCGCGATGCTGCCCACGCCGCCGGTCGCGCCGGTCACCAGGATCTCGCCCTGGTCGGGACGCACCCCGTGGCGCAGCAGCGCTTCGACGCACAGGCTCGCCGTGTAGCCGGCGGTGCCGATCGCCATCGCCTGACGTGCCGTGAACTCGGCGGGCAGGGGGACCAGCCAGTCCCCGTGCAGGCGGGCTCGCTGACCGAGACCGCCCCAGTGCGTTTCCCCGACGCCCCAGCCGTTGAGGATCACCTCGTCGCCCACCGACCACTCCGCGTGGCTGCTCTCGGTGACGACACCGGCGAGGTCGATGCCGGGGACCATCGGGAACGCGCGCACGACCGGGGACTTACCCGTAATGGCCAGGGCGTCTTTGTAATTGAGGGTGGAGTACGCGACCTCGACGGTGACGTTGCCCTCGGGCAGCGTCGCTTCGTCCACGTCCGTCAGCGTGACCTTCGGTCCCGCCTCGCCCTTCTCGATCAGAACTGCGGCAAACATGCGGGGAGAATTCCCTTCCTGAGACCGGGTGAATGTAAGGTTCGTGAAGCCATTTCCGTAACGGAGAATGTAATTCTCCCAACGAGAAAGCATGCTCCCATCGTCGGATTCGAGTGTCAACCGGCGATTCAGCGGCCGATACCTCCGCTCAACGGGCGGTCCAGCCGCCGTCGACGACGATGGTCTGGCCGGTGACGTACCGGGCGGCGTCCCCGGCCAGCCAGGTGACGGCGCCGACGATGTCCGCGGCATCCGCCTCGACCGGCAGCGGGGTGTTGCGCCGCAGGTAAGCGGCGCCGCGCTCGTCGTCGTAGAGGCTGTCGGTGATCTCGCTGCGGAAGAAGCCGGGCGCCACCGTGTTCACCCGGATCGAATGTCGCGCCCATTGCACGGCCAGTTCGGCGGTGAGGCCGGACAGCCCCGCTTTGCTCGCGGCGTAGGACGCCTGCGGTATTCCGGGCACGCCGACCCGGCCGCTGATGGAGGAGACGTTGACGATGGAGCCGCGGCCCACCGCCCGCATATGCGGGAACACCGCTTGGGCGAGCAGGAACGGGGCCACCAGATTGAGCTCCAGAGTCCGGTGCACGGCGTCGAGTGGCTCGGATTCGGCGCGTTCGGTGGTGAATCGGTTTCCGGCCGCGTTGACCAAGATCTCCGGCGGTCCCAGGCCGTCGGCCACCGCGGTGACCAGGGCACCGATGTCCCCGGGCCGGCTCAGGTCGCACAGCACGGGTAGGCCGCCGAGGCGCCCGGCCAGCTCGGTCAGCCGGTCCGTGCGACGGGCCGCGACAGCGACTCGGGCGCCGAGCGAGGCCAGCGCTTCCGCGACCGCGGCGCCGAGGCCGGACGACGCGCCCGTCACGATCGCCACCCGGCCGTCGAGGTCGAACATGCCAGGGGCGCGTTCGGATCGGGAGGTCACGGTCGCTCCTGTGTCGTGGATCGGGCGGAGGTCACCAGTTCGGTCAGGCGCGTGCGCTCGATCTTGCCCATGGCGTTCACCGGCAGCGCGTCCACCCGGGTCCAGATCTCCGGCACCTTGTATCCCGCCAGTTCGCGCCGGCACAATCGCGCCACGGCGTCGAGATCGACTGTGGGACCCGCGCTTTCGATCACCGCCGCGACTTTCTGGCCGAGTCGCTCGTCCGGCACCGGGCACACGGCGACCTTCGCCACGTCCGGGTGTGTCGCGATGACTCGCTCCACCTCGAGCGGGTAGACGTTCGCCCCGCCCCGGATGATGACCATCTTCTTGCGGTCCAGCACCGAAAGCGTGCCCTCGGCGTCGACGGTGCCGACGTCGCCGGTGGGGATCGGGCCCGGCTCCGGCGGCCGCATGCCACCGGGCTCCCGGTAGCCCAGCATCGGCGTCCACAATCCGGCCCATGGTCCGGTGGCCGCCGCCTTCAGCCGCAACTCGCCGAGCGAGCCGGGCGGCAGTCGATGGCCCTCGTCGTCGTAAGCGGCGACGTCGTAGTGCGGCAGCACCTGGCCGCTGGTGCCGGGGACCCACCCGTCGCCGGGTGGGTCGATCGAGACCACCGTCGGCGCCTCGGTGAGGCCGTAGGTGACGCGCGGCACCGGCCCGTGCGCGGCGGCGAAAGCCACGCGCACCGAGTCCGGTGTGTCGCTGCCGCCGCTCCAGACCTCGCGCAACGAGCCGAGCTCGAGCCCCGGCTTGCGCGCGAGGTCGTAGAGCTGCGCCGGTGCGCCGTTCCAGACCGTGACGCGACGCTCGGCGATCCACTCCGCGACACCGTCGACATCGCGGCGGTTCATGACGACCGCGCAGCCGCGTGCCTGCGCGGTGAGCAGGGTGGACAGCACCATCAAGTTGAGGATCGTCAGCGGGAAGCTGTCGCCCTTGCGCAGCTCGGGCCCCCAGCCGCGGGTCGCCGTCAGCACGGCGCCGGGCAGCAGCAGGTTGCGCTGGCTGTGCACCACGGCCTTGGGTTGCCCGGAGGTGCCGCTGGTGAAGGCGATTCCGGCCGGGGCGTCGATGTCCTGCTCGACTCGCGGCGCGGGCGCCGCACGGTCGAGCAGTGCCGCCCAGTGCTCGGGGTCGACCGCCCGCGGCGAGTCCACCCGACACCGCGGGCCGGCGAGCAGGACGGCCGGTTCGCACAGATCGTGCAGGTGCTGCTGCTCTTTCGCGGTCAGCGCCTCGCCGATGCCCGCCCATACCGCGCCGATGCGCTGTGCGCCGTGGAAGGCCGCCACGATGTCGAGGTCGTTGGGCAGGCAGGCGGCGACGCGGTCGCCGGGACGCACGCCCAGTGACCAGAGCGCGCCCGCCGCGCGGTGGGCGTGGTCGTCGAGTTCGACGTAGGTCCAGGCGCCGGAGGCGGCCTCCACGGCCATGGCGTCCGGGTGGGAGCCGAGGGCGGTGTCCAGCACCTGGGCGATCGGGCGAAGGGCGGGCGCGCCGGGCGGGGCGCCGCCGTTGAAACTGTCCACAGCGTCCTTGATATCACTATCCTTGTAAAGATTCATCAGATAGGCTCACGGCGCCGGTTGTGGGGGCAGGGCGGCGGCGGGGTTGCGAAAGCGGCGGGGTTGCGAAAGGGGCATGGCGATGGCACACAGTGGTCCGCTGTCCGGAGTCCGTGTCGTCGATCTGACGGCGATGGTCATGGGCCCTTATTGCACGCAGATCATGGCCGACATGGGCGCGGACGTGATCAAGATCGAGCCACCGGACGGCGACAACACCCGCTACATCTCGGTCGGCCCGGAACGGGGGATGAGCGGCGTCTTCGTCAATGTCAACCGGGGCAAGCGCAGTGTGGTGCTCGACCTGCGGTCCGAGGACGGCAAGCGGTCGTTGCGCGAACTCATCGGGCAGGCCGACGTATTCATCCATTCCATGCGCGCCTCGGCGATCGGCCGGCTCGGCTTCGGCTACGACGATGTGGCCGCGCTCAATCCCGCGATCGTCTACACCAATTGCTACGGCTACGGACGCCGCGGCCGCGACGCCCGTCTCACCGCTTACGACGACACCATCCAAGCCGAGTGCGGGCTGCCCTTCGTGCAGGAGCGGCTCACCGGCACCGCCGGGTACGTCGGCACCATCATGGCCGACAAGATCGCCGGGATGACCGCGCTGTACGCGACCACGATGGCGCTGTTCCACCGGGAACGCACCGGGGAGGGGCAAGAAGTCGAGGTGGCGATGTTCGAGACGATGGCCGCGTTCATGCTGGTCGAGCACGCCAACGGGGCAATGTTCGATCCGCCGCTGGGGCCCGCGGCCTATCCGCGCGCGGTGACGCCCGACCGCAGGCCCTATCGCACCGCGGACGGCTACCTTTCCGCGCTGGTCTACAACGACAAGCAATGGACGGCGTTCGTCCAGGCGGTGCGCCCGCCGTGGGCAGGCCCGGAGTTCGCCACCCTGGAACAGCGCGCGGCCCGCATCGATACCGTCTACGCCCGCCTCGGTGCGACGTTCCGCGAGCGAACCACCCGCGAGTGGCTGGATCTGCTGCGCTCGCTGGACATTCCGGCCGCGCCGGTCCGCTCGCTGGACGAGCTCTTCGACAATCCGCACCTGGCCGACGCGAACTTCTTCGAAACAGTGGATTCTCCGTATGGAACGGTTAGATTCCCAGGTCCGCCAACCTGGTTCTCCCGCACGCCGGGACGCGTCGCGGGAGCCGCGCCCCGGCTCGGCGCCGACACCGCCGAGGTGCTCGGCCGACTGCCGTCGGCCGCCGACGGTCGCCCGAACGGCCGGGTGCAGCGGTGACCGCGCTGCTCGCGCCCGCCGACCTCGACCTGAGCAGGATCCTGCGAGCGGGTGACCGCATCGTGGTCGGGCAGGCGTGTGGCGAGCCCACCACCTTGATCGAGGCGCTCATCGCGCAGGGCCGCGCGATCGGTGGCGTGTCCGCGTTCATCGCGACGAGCTTCTCCGGACTGTTCACTCCCGCCGCGACCGAGGCATTCGCCCTGTCCAGCATGGGAGCGATCGGTGCGCTGCGATCACTGACCGAAGAGCATCGGCTCGCCATCGTTCCCTGCCACGTCAGCCGGGTGGGACCGATGATCGAAGCCGGAATCCTCGGCTGCGATGTCGCTTTCGTGCAGGTGAGTCCCGCCGACGAGCGCGGCGAGCACAGCTTCGGCCTGGTCAGCGACCATGTGCGCGCGGCGGTGGCGGCGGCGCGCGTCGTGGTCGCCGAAGTCAACGACCGAGTGCCCTTCACGCTGGGGGAGCGGCTGCCGGGCGCCGAAATCGACTACGCCGTCCGGGTTTCCCGGCCGCCGGTGCAGGTGCCGCCCGCGCGGATCGGCCCGGTGGACGAAGCGATCGCCGCCAACGCGGCCGCCTATATCGAGGACGGCGCGGTGCTGCAGATCGGGGTCGGCGCCGTGCCCGACGCCGTGTTGCGCCTGCTGCACGACCGCACCGATCTCGGCGTGCATTCGGGGATGATCGGCGACGGGTTGGTCGATCTGGTCGAATCGGGCGCGGTCACCAACGCGCGCAAGACCATCGACCGCGGGGTGTCGGTCACCGGCGCGCTCATCGGCACCGAGCGCCTGTACCGGTTCGCCGACCGCAACGCGGCGATCCGGATGTGCGCCACCGACTACACCCACGACGCGGGCGTGCTCGCACGGCTGGAGCGGCTGGTCACCATCAATTCCGCCATGGAGGTCGACCTGACCGGGCAGGTGAACGCCGAACAGATCGGTGCGGCCTACCTCGGCGGCACCGGCGGGCAGGTGGACTTCGTCCGCGCGGGCGCCCGTTCGCCGGGCGGTCACGCGATCGTCGCGCTGCGGTCGACCGCCAAAGGCGGCACGGTCAGCCGGATCACCGCCACGTTGTCCGGGCCGGTCACCACGGCGCGCAGTGACGTCGATGTGATCGTCACCGAATTCGGCGCCGCCGAACTCGCCGGGCAGACGCTGGCCGAACGCACCCGCAGGCTGATCGCCGTCGCGCACCCCGATTTTCGCGAAGAGCTGGAACGCGCGGCCCACGTCGTCCAGCGGAGAGGTTTCTGATGTCCGACGCCGTTGTCTTCGAGGCCCGACCCGACGGGATCGCGATCATCACCCTCAATCGGCCGCAACGGCGCAACTGCCTGGCTCGGGACGTGCGAGAGGGCCTGTCCGACGCCTGGGGCCGGTTCGAGCACGACCCCGCGCTGCGTGTCGCGATCCTCACCGGCGCGGGGTCGAAAGCCTTCTGCGCGGGCGGGGATCTCGAGGAGATGGTCGCGACCGGCATGACGGTGCCGCCGCGGGACATGTACCCGCTGCCCTACGACACCCTGGAGCTGTCCAAGCCCACCATCGCGGCAGTCAACGGCGCGGCCTTCGCGGGGGGCTGGATGATCGCCCAGGCATGCGACCTGTGCGTCGCGAGCACCACCGCGACCTTCGCGGTCACCGAGGTGAAAGTGGGCCGCAGCTCGCCGTGGGCCGCGCCGCTGATCCACATGATCCCGCAGCGGGTGATGATGGAGATCCTGCTGACCGGCAAGCCGATCGATGCGCGGCGGGCCTACGAGATCGGGCTGGTGAACCGGTTGGCCGAACCGGCCGATCTGATGGACACCGCGCTCGGACTGGCAGCCGAGATCCTCGCGGGCGCTCCGCTTTCGGTGCGAGCCGCTCGGGAGACGGTCATGCTCGCGACCGAGATGGGGCGCTCGGCCGCGCTGCAAGCCGCGCGGCACGCCTCGGTGCGCTGCTACACCAGCGAGGACGCACAGGAGGGTCCGCGCGCGTTCGCCGAGAAGCGCAGCCCGCGCTGGACGGGCCGCTGACCCGGCCCGCCATCGGCCGTGTGTCGCCCTGTTGACCCCTTTGGAAGAACCATGCTAAGCATGTGCACAGCACAGCATGCTGGGTGAGTGCTCAGTCTGCGCCGGAACGGCGATCGCGACGTCGGCGCTGTGCGTCCCCACCGATCAGGAGTGTGCCGTCATGGCCGTGTCCCCACTGCCCGAGTCGCCGGAATCGGTCACCTGCGCGGTGGTGACCGTGCTGTTGGACGGCGCGAAGTCCACCATCGAGGCGCGTCCCGGCGAGACCGTGCTCGAGGCCGCGAAGCGAGCCGGGCTCAACCCGCCGTTCGCCTGTGAGGAGGGAAACTGCGGCACCTGCATGGCGCGGCTCGTCGAGGGTCGCGTCGAGATGCGGGTGAACGATGCGCTCACCGACGAGGACGTGGCCGAGGGTTATGTGCTCACCTGTCAGTCCGTCCCGCAGACCCCGTCGGTGGGCGTCGACTACGTGTGATCCGATCACGCGGCCGCGCGGACCCGAGAGTGCCCGCGGTGCACGGATCAGCCGGTCGCGCCGGAGCCCGCCGCGCTGATCGGCCGGTCGCCGCACACGTCCACCAGGAC
Source organism: Nocardia abscessus (assembly GCF_015477775.1). Classification (GTDB taxonomy): domain Bacteria; phylum Actinomycetota; class Actinomycetes; order Mycobacteriales; family Mycobacteriaceae; genus Nocardia; species Nocardia abscessus_A. The sequence continues at coordinate 212,591 of NZ_JADLQO010000003.1, forward strand.
CTTGCCGATCGCGCGGCCGTCGGCGACGTGCCGCAGCGCGGCGGCCACCTGTTCGAGCGGGTAACCCGCGCCTATGTGCGGCCGGACGTGCCCGCCCGCCAGCAGCGCCGCGAGTTCGCCCTCGTTGCGTCGGTATTCGGCCGGATCGAGATCCTGGAACTGGAACCCCAGTAGCCGTATGCCTTTGATCAGCACCACGTTCAGCGGGATACGCGGGATGACGCCGGAGGCGTAGCCGACCGTGACGAAACGCCCGCGGCGGGCCAGTGACCGCATGGCGGGTTCGGCGAGGTCACCACCGACCGGATCGATGACTGCGTCGGCGCCGTCGGGCAGCCCGTCGCGCAGTGCGTCGCGTAACGGCCTATCGGTGTGATCGATCAGATGCCGGGCGCCGTATCGGCCTGCGGCGGCGAGCTTCTCCGCCGAGGAGGCCACCGCGGTGACCTCGGCCCCCATGTGCGTGGCCAGTTGCACGGCGGCCAGCCCGACCCCGCCGCCCGCGCCGAGCACGATCACCCGGTCGCGCGCGCCGACCCGCGCCACCGACCGCAGCGCGTGGTAGGCGGTGCGATGGGCCACGCCGAAGGCCGCGGCGGTCCGCAGATCCACGCCCGGGGGTATCCGGGTCAGCGCGGCGGGCGTCACCACCACCTCTTCGGCGAAAGCGCCGAACAACCCGGTGCCGGTCACCCGGTCGCCGATCGCGAATCCGGTTACATCGTCGCCGAGTTCCTCGACGATGCCGGCGAATTCGCTGCCGGGCACGAACGGCGGCGCGACGCTGACCTGATACTTGTCGGCGATCAGCAGCACATCCGGGAAATTGACCGCCGCGGCGGCGACCCGGACCCGTACCTGGCCTGCGGCCGGTCGCGGCGCGGCCGACTCCCGCAGCTGCACCACCTCCGGCGGCCCGTATGCCGGGCAGACAGCCGCCCGCACCTCAGCGCCCCCGCCACACCGGTGGCCGCTTCTCCAGGAACGCCTGCGCGCCCTCCTTGGCGTCGGCGCTGGTGAAGACAGTCTCCTGCCAATGCCGCAGCCGTGCGCCCGCGCGGTCGGCATCGGTGGCGGCGAGCCGGACCAGCTCTTTGCAGGCGGCCAGGCCCAGCGGCGCGTTGGCGGCGATCCGCTCGGCGTAGTCCAGCGCCGTCGCCAGCACCTGATCCGGTGCGACCACCGCGTTGACCAAGCCGATCTCGTAGCCTCGGGTGGCGGTGATCGGTGCGCCGGTCAGGGTCAGCTCCAGTGCGATGTTCATCGGGATCCGGGAACCGACGAAAGTGCCACCGCCGCCGGGGAAGAAGCCGCGTCGCACCTCCGGGAAGGCGAACTGCGCGGACTCGGAGGCGATGATGAGATCGCTGCCCAGCAGCAGCTCGAGCCCGCCGCCGATCGCGGAACCGTTCGCCGCCCCGACCACCGGGACGGTGACCCCGCCGTGCGCGAGCCGGGTGTAGGCGGTGGTGGCGGGGTCCTCGTCGTCGAAGGTGGCACCGTCGGCGAAGGCGCGCATGTCCATGCCCGAGCAGAACGCGCGATCGCCGGAGCCGGTGAGCAGCAGGACGCGGATGGTGGGATCGGCTTCGGCCGCAAGCACCGCCGCGCCGATGCCCCGCATCATGGCCATGGTCAGCGCGTTTCGGGCGTCGGGCCGATTCAGCCGGATGACGGAGACCGCGCCGTGCCGTTCGATCCGGTACTCGTCGAGCTCGGTCATCCGCGGTACCCGCTCGTCTCGGCGAGTTCGGCGGCCGATCGCATGAGTTCGGTGACGATGGGCCCGAAGGATCGCAGCTTCGCGTCGTCGCCCGCGCGCTGGAAGCCTTGCTCGAGCACGATCGCGAGCTTCCACTTGGCCAACACCAGGTAGTAGTCGAGATCGTCGACCTGACGGCCGGACACCTCGGCGTAGCGCTCGACCAGGCGGGTGCGCGAAGGCATCCACCTCAGGTCCACGTACCCGGTGGTGGCCGCCTCGGCAGCGGAGGTGTCGGCGGGCCAATCCTGCACCATCCAGGCGAGATCCAGTTTCGGGTCGCCCACCGTACCCATTTCCCAGTCGACGATCGCCGCGAGCCGGGCAGGCGCTCCGTGGTGGTACATCACATTGGCGAACTGGTAGTCGCCGTGCATCACGCCGGGGACGAAATCCAGCGGCCGGTGTTGTCGTAACCACGCGGTGGCGACGTCCATGCCGTCCAGGTCGCGGCCCTTGACGCGCTCGAAGAAGCCGGTCCAGCGGTCCACTTGCCGGTCGTGGAATCCGTCGGGCCTGCCGAGATCGTGCAGGCCGCGGGCTCTCCAGTCGAGGGTGGACAGCAGTGCGATGCCTTCGGCGAGCTGATAGGCGAGGCCGGCGCGGACGGTGCGATCGGTGTCGAACGGTGCCGGCCACGCTTGCTGGTGCTGCATCGGCGACCAGCCGTCCACGAACCCCATGAGATAGAAGGTGCGACCGAGCACCGCTGGGTCGGTGCAGACCGCGATCGCGCGGGTGTGCGGAACCTCGGAGCCGTTGAGCGCCTCGATGATCCGCCATTCGCGCAGGATGCCCCGGTCCCGGTCGGCCGGTGCGGTCTTCGGCGGAATGCGCAGCACGCTGCGGTGCTCGCCGCGGCGGATCTGATAGATCTCGTTCTGGGTGCCGCCGGACAGCAGCCCGATCTCCAGGGGTTCCCGTGCGCCGGGCAGACCGGTCTCGTCCATCCAGGCGGCGAGCCGCGCGGTGTCGAGGGTGTGCGCGGCCACGGTCACGGTGTCGTCGGTCATCGGTTTCCTACTTCGTGTTCCAGGAATTCGGCGTACTTGGCCAGGGCGGACTCGCGGCGACGAGGAATCCACTCGGTGGGCCAGGCGTCGTCGGCCGGGTGGTGCTCGCGCAGTACCTGTTTCGCGACCGTGGTCTTGTGCACCTCGGTGGGACCGTCGGCCAGTCCGAGCACCGCGGCGCCGTGCACCATCCGGAACAGTGGCAGCTCGTTGGTCACGCCCAGCGCGCCGTGCACCTGCACGGCGCGCCAGGCGATGTCGTGCAGCACGGTGGGCATCACGACCTTCACCGCGGCGATGTCCTTGCGCACCTTTTTGTAGTCGTCGTACTTGTCGATCTCCCACGCGGTGTAGAGCACCAGCAGCCGGAACTGCTGCAGTTGCGCATAGGAATCGGCGATGTAGCCCTGCACGAACTGCTTGTCCGCGAGGCGGCTGCCCGCCGTCTCGCGGCTGAGCGCACGCTCGCACATCATGTCCAGCGCTTTGCGGGCCAGCCCGATGGTGCGCATGGCGTGGTGGATCCGGCCGCCGCCGAGCCGGGTCTGCGCGATGGCGAACGCCTGTCCCGCGCCGCCGAGCAGCGCGGAACCGGGCACCCGTACCTGGTCGTAGTGGATCAGCGCGTGCTGCCCCTCTCCTTCCGGTTCGCCGTAGAGGCCCACGTCGCGGACGATGTCGATCCCCGGAGTGTCGGCGGGCACCAGGAACATGGACATGCCCTGGTACGGACTGACGTCCGGGTCGGTGATCGCCATGACGATCAGAAACGAAGCCGTTCGGGCATTGGAGGAGAAGAACTTCCAGCCGTCGATGATCCAGTCGGCGCCGTCGCGCACCGCGCGGGTGCGGAATCGGGTCGGATCGGCGCCCGCGTGCGGTTCGGTCATCGAATAGCAGGAGAACAGTTCGCCCTCCAGCAGGGGCCGCAGATACCGCCGCTTCTGCTCGGCCGTCCCGTAATGCGCGATGATCTCGGCGTTTCCGGTATCCGGCGCCTGGCAGCCGAAGACGATCGGCGCCCAGGACGAGCGGCCCAGGATCTCGTTGAGCAGAGCGAGTTTCACCTGACCGTGGCCTTTGCCACCGAGCTCCGGGCCCAGATGGGTCGCCCACAGGCCCTGGGCGCGCACCTGCTCCTTGAGCGGAGCGATCGCCTTGCGCCTGCCGCCGTCCAGCGGCACGAACTGGCCGTGCGGCCAGACGAGGTCGAGTGGCTCGACTTCCTCGCGGACGAACTCGTCGGCCCAGTCCAGCTTCGCCTGGTACTCGGGCTCGGTCTCGAAATCCCACGCCATGACATCTCCTCTCCAATTGGAGAATAAACTTCTCTTAACTCAGAATGCAATTCTTGATTAATGCAACCAGAGGGTGCGGCAGCGCTGGAGATGGCTTTCTGCACAGCGGAAGCGGAAGGAGAACCGTGTGGTGGCAGTGGAGAACGTGACGGCGCAGTCGGCCGACGACGTGGCGACCAGGATCGCCCGGCGGACGTTGGCCAAGCGCGGTGCCGACTACGCCGCGGAGGTGCGCAAGCTGTTGGACGCCGCGCTGACGGTGATCAGCGCGGCCGGTACCGCCGGACGTCCACGGGTGGCCGATATCGTCGCCGCGGCCGGCCTGTCCAACGACGCCTTCTACCGGCACTTCCCGTCCAAGGACGCGCTGGTGGCCGCCCTGCTGGAGGACGGAGCCGAGCGGTTGACCGGCTACGTGGCCCACCAGATGGGCAAGGAAGCCGACCCGCGTGCGCGCGTCCGGCGCTGGGTGGCGGCGATTCTGGCGCAGGCCGGAGAGCAGACGGCGGCCGCGACGCTGGCTGTCCTGTGGAACGCCGCCGGGCCGGGTCTGGGGCCGGCGGCGGGACCGGGCGTGGTGGACAGCGCGCTTGCCGCGCTGCTACGCGACACGCTCGCGGAATTGGGCAGCGCCGCACCGGACTCCGATGCGGCGTTGATCACCCACGCCACGGTCGGCACTCTGGCCGAGCGGTTGCGGCAGCGCAGCGAGCCCTCGCCGGACGACGTCGAGCGCATCACCGCCTTCTGCCTGCGCGCTCTGACCCCGGCGGGCCCGGGGTGAGGCGCCTACGCGTCGTCGCGCAGCAGCCGCAGCGGCGCGTGATCGGCCCACCCCTCCTGCGGCCAGTTGAACCATCCCGCCGAAGCCGAGGTCCCGCCGTCGGGGTGCAGAGTCGATCCCGTGAGGTAGGACGAGAGCCGTGAGGCAGCGCGTCCCAGCCTTGGCCGTCGTCTCGGTGAACGGGGCGCGGAACGTGCCGCCGACCACGTTGACGAGGATGTCCAACCGGCCCCACAGCGCGTCCACCGTGTCGAACAGCGCGGCGAGGACCCGCGGGTCACGGGCGTCGCCGACCTCCACCAGTGCTTCGTGACCCTGCTCGTCGAGCGTGCGCCGCAGCGCGCGGGCCGCCTCCGCATCGAGGTCGAGCACCGCTGGGCGCACCCCGTTCGCGGCCAGATCCGCGACGATCGCTTGCCCGAGACCTCCGGCGCCGCCGGTGACGACCGCGACGGTGCCGTCCAATCCCGCCTGTTGCTCGAACCACGTCATCGCGGCGACCGCTCGAGATACGTCTCGCCGAACGCGGCGAGGAAATCGAGCGTGGCCCGACGATCGCCCGTGCGGCCGGACACCACGATCCAATCCACTCCGGCTTGGGCCAGTTCCGCCAGCGCCGCCCGGTGGCGCTCGGCGTCGACGGTGGGAGTGGTGATGCCAGGGAGGTTGTAGGAGTACACGAGGTCGATGTGCCCCGCTCGCCCGGCCGCCGCGGCGCCGGTCCGGATCTCGGTGATCTTGCGGGCCAGTTCCGCCGCCGACCCCAGTTCGGGGGTCCTGGCGGTGGCGCTCAGTTCCGCGCCGCCCGTCATCGGGATCCAGCCCTGCGCGTGTTCGGTGACGCGACGGCGGCTGAGGCGGGGAGTTGTCGCTTGGTCGCGGCGGCGGCGATTTCCGGCAGTGGGCCCGCGTCGAGCAGATCACCGTCGTACCCTGCGGTTTCCGGATCGTGGAAGATGAAACGCATTGTCTGCCTGTCGATTCGCGCCGGTCAGCGGCCGTGCTTGACTTGGTTGAACGGGACGTCGCGATCGGCGGCGAACTCGCGGGGCATGCCGAGCACGCGCTCGCTGATGACATTGCGTGCCATCTCGGTGCTGCCGCCCGCCAGGCTCCACGCGGACCGGAACAGGTACTCGAGACCTACCTCGGCCGTGTCGGCCGCGTCCCCCGGGCTGTGGGTAGCCGCGGTGGAACCGGCGATACGGACGGCCATGTCCGTTTGCAGCCACGCGTTCTCCGCGCTGAGCAGCCGGGGGATGGCGCCGGCCGAGGGCGGCAGATCACCGTTGGCGATCGCCCGCGAGATGTGCGCGATGAGCTGGTCGCGCACCACGTTCATGGCCCGCGCCTCGCCGATGTCCTCCCGGGTGCGCGGGTCGTGCCATTGCCCCGTGGCGCGGGCCAGCCGAATCAACCGGTCGGCCTCGCCGCCCAGATGCGGGCGGGCGCCACTGGTGTAGGGCGAGGTGCCGCCCAGCGCGGCCCGCTCGTGGTGCAGCAGCCGGGACGCGGCGTCCCACCCGCCGTCCACCTGACCGAGCACCGCCTCCTCCGGCAGCGCGACGTCGTCGAAGAACTCCTGGCAGAACTCGGTGGAGCCGGTCACCTGCTTGATCCGCTGCACGGTGACGCCTTCGGCGCGCACCGGCACCAGGAACATGGTGAGCCCGCGATGCTTGGTGACCTCCCAGTTGGTGCGAGCCAGGCACAGGCCGTAGTCGGCGGCGTACGCGCCGGAACTCCAGATCTTGGACCCGTTGAGCATCCAGCGGTCGCCGTCGCGTTCGGCGCGGGTGGTGAGCCCGGCCAGATCCGATCCGCCGCGCGGCTCGGACAGGAACTGCGCCAGGATCTCCTCGCCGCGCAGCACGGCGGGCAGGTGGACGCGTTTCTGCTCTTCGGTGCCGAGATCGAGCAGGCTCGCCGCGCAGATGGCCAATGTCGGCACGTTCAGCAGCAGCGGCATCTCGTAGGGGAGTGATTCCTCGGTGAACGCACGCTGGTGGGCGGGGGTGAGGCCGAGCCCGCCGTACTCCGTGGGGAAGCAGATCCCGGCGAATCCGCCCTCGTGGAGGGTCCGTTGCAGTTGCCGGGCGCGCTCCCATGCCTCCTCGGTGTCGGACTTGTGGTCCGCGGCGGAAGCGGGCCCCAGGTTGTCCCGCAACCAGGTCCGCGCACGGGCGCGGAAGTCCTCGACAGGCTCCAGATCTGTGGTCATTGCGACGGTGCCTTCCAGTTGGGTTCGATCGGGCTCACGCGGCCGCGGTGTCGAGCAGGTCGGTGATGTGGCGCCGGTGTTCTTCGGGAGTGCCGTACAGGGCACGGCCCAGGGTGATCCGGCGCAGATACAGGTGCAGGTCGTGTTCCCAGGTGACGCCGATGCCGCCGTGCAACTGCACGCAGTCCTGGGCGATCACCGGGGCTTTCGCTCCCACATAGGATTTCGCGATGCTGATCGCCTCGCCCGCACCGGCCGGGTCGTCGTCCCACGCTGCCGCGGCGGCGGTGGCGGTGGCTCGACAGGCTTCCAGCCAGGTCTTGTTGTCGGCCATCCGGTGCTTGAGCGCTTGGTAGGAGGCCAGCTGCCGCCCGAAGGTGTAGCGGTCGAACAGCCAGGTCAGCGTCGCGGCGAGGGCGGTGTCGGCGGCTCCGGCCATCTCCGCGGCGGTGAGTGCGGCCGCCGCCTGCGCCTGTGCGCGTATCGCGTCCGCGGCGTCGTCGCCGACGTGCACCACCGCGTCCGCGGACACCGCGACGTCCTCGAACGACACCCGTGCGGTACGGCGGACCAGATCCAGCGTCCACGTGGGGGTGATCGTCACGCCCGGGGCATCGGCGCGCACCAGCAGCTGCACCGGGCCGTCCGGGCTCTGGGCGGTCACCAGGTACAGGTCGGCCTGATCGCCCGCCTCCACGCGGTCTTTCACGCCGTTGACCCGGTAGCCGTCGCCGTCGCGTTCGGCGCGGGTGCGCGGTTCCGTGGCGTCGGCGTCGGGGGCGAGTGCCTCGAAGCCGCGGCCCGGTTCGTACACCGCCCACGTCACGATCGTCTCGCCCGTGCAGACGGCGGCGACGAGGTCGGCGAGACGATCCGCTTCCGCGGCGAGCCCGGCGAGGACGGCATTGGTCGTGACGAACGGGCCGGGTGCGCAGGCGCGCCCCAGTTCCTCGGCCACGAGGGCGAGTTCGGTCATCGCCCTTCCGGAGACCGTTCCGCCGCCGAGTTTCTCGGGAACCAGCATGGCCGTCCACCCCAGTTCCGCCCCGCGCCGCCACCAGTTCCGGTCGAATCCGGTCCCGGACTCGCTGAGGGCGCGCACGGTGCCCACCGGGACGGTGGCCGCGAGGAAATCGCGAGTGGTCGACTGGAAAAACCGCTGATCCGAGGTGGTGTCGAGGGGCATGATTCCGGTCCTTCGGTTGACGCGCAGCGCGGGATATGGAAATCTCATACTCACAGATGAGAGGCATATTCTCAATCACGGAAGTCAACTGGCGATGTCCGCCGAAAAGCGAGGCAGGCCGGGGTGTCGAAGGGACCGTCGAGTGGTGAACAACTTCCAGGAGCTGGACTTCTTCCTCGGGCAGGAGCTGGTCGCCGATCCGTACCCGTACTTCGACGCGCTGCGCGAGCAGTGCCCGGTGACGCGCGAGAAGCATCACGACGTGATGATGGTGACCGGCTACGACGAGGCGCTCGAGGTCTACAACGATGTCGAACGGTTCTCCTCCTGTGTCTCCGTCACCGGTCCGTTCCCCGGTTTCCCGGTTCCGCTGGAGGCGGGGTCCGACGTCGACGCGCTGATCGCCGAGCACCGGGACAAGCTGCCGATGAGCGATCAGCTGCCGACCCTGGACCCGCCGGTGCACACCGATCACCGCGCCTTGCTGATGCGGCTGATCACCCCGAAACGCCTCAAGGAGAACGAGCAGGCGATGTGGGCGATCGCCGACCGGATGCTCGACCAGTACCTGGCCAAGGGCAAGGGGGACTGCATGCGCGAATTCGCGGGCCCCTTCACGCTGTATGTGATCGCCGATCTGCTGGGTGTCCCCGAGGGCGACCAGGAGGAGTTCCTTCAAGCGCTGCAACGTGATCCGCACCGCGAGGGCGCCAGCGTCGGCAGCACCGCGGGGGAGAACATGTCGCACAACCCCATCGAATTCCTCTACGCCAAGTTCTCCGACTACGTCGAGGACCGCAGAACGAACCCGCGTAGCGACGTGCTCACCAGCATGGCCACCGCGACCTTCCCGGACGGCCGCGAGCCCGAGGTGCTCGATGTGGTGCGGGTGGCGGCGAACCTCTTCTCGGCGGGGCAGGAGACCACTGTCCGGCTGCTCAGTTCCGCGCTCAAGATCTTGGCCGAGCGCCCGGACATCCAGCGGTACCTGCGCGAGGACCGCAGCCGCATCCAGAACTTCATCGAGGAGTGCCTCCGGATGGAGAGCCCGGTGAAGGGCGACTTCCGGCTGGCCAAGGTGTCCACTACCGTCGGCGGGACCGAGGTGCCCGTGGGCACGGTCCTGATGGTGGTCAACGGCGCCGCGAACCGGGACCCGCGCCGCTTCGAGGATCCGACCACCTTCGCGGCCGGACGCTCGAACGCGCGCTCGCACCTGGCTTTCGGGCGCGGCGTGCACACCTGCCCCGGTGCGCCGCTCGCGCGTGCCGAAGCGCGGGTCGCCATCGAGCGGTTGCTCGAGCGCACCACCGACTTCCGCATCGATGAGAGCGTGCACGGCCCGGAGGGCGCCCGCGACTACCGCTATCTGCCGACATTCATCCTGCGCGGACTCACCGCGCTGCACTTGGAGTTCGATGTCGCCGAGGGCGGGGCCCGATGAAGGTCACCGTCGACGCGGATCGCTGCCGGGGCCACGGCGTCTGTCTCGGCCTGTGCCCGGACGTGTTCTCCTTGACCGACGACGGTTACGCCGAAACCACCGTCGCCGAAGTGCCCGCACACCTCGAGGCACAGGTGCGCGAAGCAGTGCAGTCCTGCCCCGAGCGCGCCATAGTCGTCGAGTGAGTGCGGCGGCGAGCACGCTGAGGTGACACACCGCACGAACCCGGCGACGTCCGCGCGGGTCACGGCGGACAGCGACGACAGGGCTTCGACGCGAGCACCGAGATCGTGTTCTTCCCCGCCGCCTACGCCCGAACGGCCACCACGCGGATCCAGGACGCCGTGGTGCTCGTCACCGCACGCGTCGACATCCGCGACCGCCGCGGGACCCTGAACTCGGTAGGCCGGTTGCCCCGCTGGGTGCGGTGCGACCGGCCTACGAAAGTCGATTGTCCCGGCGACCGTCTACGCCACAGAGCGCTTCGGCCCTGCCGCCCTGCCGTCACCCGGATGCAAGTCGTCCGCCGCGGCAAGACGGATCTGGCGCCGCTGCCGCTGGTCTTCTCGATGTCCGGGGTGCCGGAATTCGCGCGCCGTACCGTGGAGCGCCGCTCAGCCCCGGCCGGCGGCGGGCACGCCCGCGTCGATGGCGGCGTCCAATATCCCCAGGTCACCGCCTAATTCGGTGACCAACGCGCGCGCTACCGCCACATCTTTGCGGAGGAACTCGCCCACCGAGGCGCGAAACACCTCGACGGCTCCCTTCGCCGCGACGCCGGTGACGGCACGGCCGCTACTGCTCGCGTGCGGCAGTGCGGCGAGCAGGGTGGCCTCGTCCACCTCCAGTTGGCCACCCAGCCGGATCGCGTCGGCGACCAGGCCGATCTGCGCCGCGAACAATGCGTTGTTGACCAGCTTGACCCGCTGCCCGGCACCCAGCGGACCCACATGCAGAACGGGATCGGCATACGCCCGCACCACCGCTCGCGCGCGACCCACCGCGTCTTCGGCCCCGCCGAGGAAGACGGTGAGTTCGCCCGCGGCGATGCTGTGCGGTCCGCCGCTCACCGGCGCGTCCACGACACCGACGCCAGAGGGCGCCGCGGCGGCGATGTCGGCCACCGTCGTGGGGCTTCCCGTGGTGTGCACGATCAGCACGGCATCGTGTGGCAGATCGCGCAGCAGGGGTCCGTCGAGGCACACCTCGCGTACCTGGTCATCGGTGAATACGCACACCACAACCGCTTCCGCGCCGCGGGCGGCCGCGGTGACGGATCCGACCGGCTCGGCTCCGGTCTCGGCGAGCGCCGCACGCGCCTCGGCGGAGCGCCCGACCGCTCGAACGCTGTGCCCGGCCCACACCAGGCGCCGGATCATCGGGCGGCCCATCCGCCCGGCTCCCACGAATCCGATTCGCACGCGAGTTCTCCTGTCAGCGCTGCCGGTTCATCAGCGCGAGCGTCGCGTCGGCGGCGCCGAGCACGATTCCCGGGGCGATCCCCGCCGCGTCGGCCAAGTCGGCCACCAGTCCGACGTCCTTGCGGAGCAGATCGCCCGCGTGTGCGGCCAGCCGATCCAATGTGCCGCCCCCGGAGACGATCCGGCCCAGCGCGAAACTGTTCGCGGTGCCGTGCGAGATCACTTCGCCGAGCCGATCCGGGCTGATACCGAGCCCTCTGCCCAGGGCCAGGGTGCTGGCGGCGGTGGCGAGATTCGCGGTGAACAACAGGTTGTTCAGCAGTTTGGCGGCCTGCCCGGAGCCGACATCGCCGAGATGGACGATCGGGTCCGCGTAGGTCGCGAACACCGGGCGGCTGCGCTCGACGGCCTCGCTCGCGCCGCCGGCCATGACCAGCAGCCTGCCTTCCGCGGCGGCGGGCCCGCCGCCGCTGACCGGTGCGTCGATCACCGTGACCTGCTGGGCCGCGGCCGATTTCGCCAGCTCCCGGCAGGTGTCCGGGTGCACGGTGGAGTGCACGGCGATGATCGACCCGGGTGCGAGTCCGGCCAAGACGCCGTGGTCCCCGGTGACCACCTCGCGCACGTCGGCGTCGGCGACCACGCACAGGCAGACCAGGTCGCTGCGTGCGGCCAGGGCGGCGGGCGATGCGGCCGTCACCGCGGCGGTGTCGGCGAACGGCTCCAGCGAAGCGGGGCGGCGTGCCCACAAAGTGGTGGGGTAGCCGCCCTCGACGATGCGGCGCGCCATCGGCGCGCCCTGACTGCCCAGACCGATGAACCCGACGCGCATCAGCGCACCTCCTCGGTAGTGGTTTCCGGCGCGGGGGCGGGCCGGTAGAAGACGGCCAGCAGTCCCGCCGTGGCCGGCACGGCCACACCGAGCGCGAGTCCGCCACCGGCCCAGCCGGTGATCTCGATATCCGCCGCGTGGTCCAGCGACAGCCACCCCGGCCCGAGCAGACCCAGTGCCAGCGCGACGACGGCCAGCACGAGTACGTACTCGTAGCCTTCCTCGAAGACGAAGAATCCGTTCGCGCGGTGCGCCAGCAATCCGGCGACGAGCATGACCGACACGACCGCCGCGGCGGCCAGCGGGGTGAGCAGGCCGAGCACCAGCAGTGCGCCCGCGCCGATCTCGGTGATCACGCTCAGCCAGGCCTGCAGTACTCCGTTGCGCAGTCCCAACCCGCTGAACCAGCGCGCCGTCCCGGGAATCCGGCCGCCGCCGATCCAGTGATTGACGCCGTGCGCGATCATGGTGACTCCCACGACCAGCCGCAACAGCAGCAGTGCGACATCGGTGACCTCCATGGCCTCACCTTCCTGGCCGCGCGTGCGCGCCGCCGTCGAATTGCATTGCGGGACCGGTGAACTCACCGGTCGTCCGAGCGACGAGGCACTCTTCGGCGAAGCTGAGCACCTTCAGGTGGTACGCCGCCGCCGTGTGGCCGGAGCTGACGTTGTGCCCGGTGTTGGGTTGCAGATTGAGCACCACCCGCGGCGCCGCGCGGAACAGTTCGCCGATGCGCGTCAGTTCCTCGATGTCGTTGCGCCACACCGTCTCGTGATCGCCCGCGCTGAAGCGCACCGGGATCCGCACCCGCGCGGCCAGGCGCGGAAAGTCCTGATCGGCCCAGTTGGCGATGGTGGCGGCTTCCAGCCGGGGCCCCGGTACGGCGATGGACGCTCCGCCCACGAGTTCGGGTGGATACAGCCGCCGCGGCCGCCACAGCAGGCCACCGAGCCCGGCGGGCCGGGCACCCTCCGGACGCGGGCCCCACAGCACTTCCTGGGCTTCGGGATGGTGCGTGCGGCCGGTGCCCGCCAGCTCCAGGCCGAGCAGGCCGCGGCCGCGCTCGTCGGCGGCCATGCGCAGCGCGAGTTCACATCCCGCCGAATGCGCCAGCAGGAAGACGCCCGCACCGCGCGGCCGGTCGTCGAGGTGGGCTTCGACGGCCCCGTACATCAGATCGACACGCCGCCGTGGTGGCACGAGATGGTCGGCGAACGGACCCGAAGCGCCGTAACCGGGCCGGTCCAGCGCCAGCACGGTGTAACCGAGGCGCTGCCCCGTCCGCAGCAGCGAGAGCTCGGGATGCCCGGGGCAGTCGAAGTACGCCGAGGTGGTGGCGCCGCCGTGCAGGGCGACCAGCACCGCGCGGGGCGCGGGCGCCTCGGCCAGCAGCCCCGACACGGGAATGCCGTCGACCTCGGCCACCACGGGGAGCGGTCCGGCGTTGCCGAGGGGGCCGAGGTCGGATTCGGTGAGTGTCATGGCGTGCCCGTCGATGTCGCCGCGATCAGGCATCGGCGCGCAGCAGCATCGCCCCGCCGGGCGTGAGCCCGCCGCTCGAGACGACCGCGACCCGGGCGTCGTCGACCTGCCGCTCTCCGCCCGCGCCGCGCAGCTGCACCACCGCCTCGTGCAGCAGGCCCATGCCGTGGGTGCGGCCGTGGGAGAGCTGGCCGCCGTGCGTATTCACCGGGATGGTGCCGTCGCGGGCGATGTTCTTGCCTCCGTCGAGGAAATCCTTGGCCTCGCCGATGCCGCAGAAGCCGAGCGCCTCGATCCAGGACAGGCAGTTGAAGCTGAACCCGTCGTACAGTTCGGCGACGTCGACATCCTCGGGGCGCAGCGTGGTGCGCGTCCACAGGTGCGCGGCCGGGCCGAGCACCTGTGGTTCGTGGGTGAGCGTGCTCTGGTCCCACTCGACGCGCTCGATGATCTGCGTGCCGACCGCCTCCACCAGCACCGGCGCGCTGGGCAGATCGCGTGCGGCGTCGATCGCCGAGACGATCACCGCCACCGCGCCGTCGCAGGGCACGTCGCAGTCGTAGAGCCCGAACGGGGTGGTGATGGGCCGCGCGGAGAGGTAGTCGTCCATGGTCATCGGGTCGCGGTAGACCGCGGTCGGCTCGAGTTCGGCGTTGGCGCGCTGGTTGAGCGCGATCCAGCCCAGCGTCTCGCGCGTGGTGCCGTAGCGGTGGAAGTGACGCTGCGCGTTCTGGGCGAGCGTGTGGGCGGCGGAGATCGCGCCGAACGGCGTCAGCCAGCTCGTGGTGCGGCCACCGGAGGACGGGATCCGTCCCGTCTTCGCCAGCTCGTTGAAGGTGGATTCCCAGACGGTGCGGAAGCACAGGACGTGCCGGGCCAGCCCGACCGCCACCGCGGTCATCGCCGCGACCACCGACCCGCCAGGCCCGAAGGTCTCGATACCGCCGTTGTGCCAGCTGGGGTGCAGGCCGAGCGCGGCTTCCAGCGCGGTCACCCCGCCCTCGCCGAAGCCGCCGAGATTGCCGCCGCCGGGATAGGACGCCAGGCCGTCGATGTCGTCGAGCGTCAGGCCCGCGTCGGCGACCGCGCGCTCACACGCCTCGATCGTCAGCTCCAGCGGCGGCACCATGAGCCTGCGCCCGATCCGGGACATCCCGATTCCGGTGAGCGCGACCTTCTCCTCGAACTTCTCCTGCCGCAGCATCGGCCGCACATGTTCGGCGAAACGCTCCGGCTCGATCTCGTCCACCGGCAGCGGTGCGGGCTCGGCTTGCTCGGCGGCGGGCCGGAACAGCGGCAACCAGACGTCGGCGTCGCGCAGGAAGACCACCTCCACCCGCATGCCCAGGGCGAGGTCGCCGGGATCGGCGTCGATGATGTTCGTGGTCAACCGGACTCGCGTGTCCTCGACCAGCGCCACCTGCGCCACCACGTACGGCGGTCGCAGGCCGGGCACGGCGAAGCGATGGTTCACCGTGAAGCTCGCCAGCGTGGCCGCGCCGGAGACCTCCCGCACACCGAGATCGTGCCCGCGGCAGTACCGGCACACCGGCTGCGGCGGATGGATGAGCGCGGTGCAGGATCGGCACTCCTGGATGCGCAGCTTGCCGTCGGCCCCCGAGGTCCAGAAGAACTCGGTGTCCAGGCCGAGCAGCGGCAGCGGCCGGCCCGACGGCTCGGCCGTCGTCGCAGGGGTCTTCTCCTCCGCGTCTGCCACAGCGCCTCCTCGTAGTCGTCGCAGCCGATAGCCGCGTGTGTCCGGCGTCGGCCACACACGGCGGATCTTCCGGTTCCGTTGTTCCCGACCGCTTCCGGTCAGATCTGTGCCGTGCCTTTGTGCACGGTCACCGGCTCGGCGAGCCGCTGCTCGTCGCAGACCTTCTGCAGCTTCTCCAGGGTCTCGTCGAGTCCGGGACCGAGCCTGGGACCCGGGGTGAACTCGGTGGGCAGGTGCCGCATGCCCTGGATGACCGCGATCGTGTCGTAGTGCACGGTCTCCTCCGGGATGCAACGGAAGTCCGGCATCCGGTCCAGCACCGCCACCAGCATCCGCTTGAACACCGTGCGGGCCACATTGGAACCGATGCAGCGATGGATGCCGAGACCGAAGCTGTAGTGCCGGTTGCCTTTCCGATCCAGGATCAGTTCCTCCGGATTGTCGAACACCGCCGGGTCGCGGTTGGCCATCGCCCAGGACAACCAGACCCGATCACCTTCTTTGAAGGAGGCTCCCGCCACCTCGCAGTCCTGGGCGATGGTGCGCGCGTCGCCCGGAGCCGGGGTGTAGTAGCGCAGGAACTCCTCGGTGGCCGAGTCCAGCAGCAGATCCCGTTCCCGGCTGAGCGTTTCGCGCTCGCCCGGATGCTCGGACAACCATTCGAGGGCGTGCGCGGTGAGCGCCGTGGTGGTGTCGAAACCGCCGCCGATGAGCAGGCTGAGCATGCCCAGGATCTCCATGTCCGGCAGCGGCTCCCCGTTGACCGGCGCGGAGGCGACCGCGTGGATGAGGCCGGGACGGGGATTCTCCCGGATCTCGGCGAGGTTGGTCAGCAGGTCCAGACCCATCGTGCGGTGCATCTCCGCGATGCGCGGGTAGTCCGGCGAGTCCGGCGGCGTGTACACCGCGGCGTGCACCGGCTCGTTGTAGATGGTCCACTTCCGCAACGGGATGCCCAGCATCCCGAGGGTCAGCACGGCGGGAACGACATTGGCCAGATCGTCGACGAAATCGATACGGCCGCTTTCGATCTTCTCGTCCAGGGCGGCGCGAACCACTTCGTCGACGAACGGAATCCAGCGTTTGACGGCGGCGGGGGAGAGGTACGGGTTGAGCGCGGAGCGCAGTTCCCGGTGCTCGGGCTCGTCCATCTCCAGGATGCCGCCCCGGATGCCACGCGCCCGGGGCGGTGGCGGAATGGAGATTCCCTTGTAGCCCTTCCGAACGCCTTGCGGGTCGTGATCGTTGGAGACGTGCGGGCAGCGCGCGAGTTCGAACACCTCCTTGTTGCCCGCCGCCACCCAGTGACCGTCGTAGGTGTCGGTCCAGGCGAGCGGGCACTCGCTCTGCATCTCCTCGGTGATCGACTGGAAATTCTCCCGGTATTCCGCTGCGTACCGGTCGAAATGGAACCGAGGCTGCTTGCGATCGGTGACGTTTTCCGCGGTCATGGCGCTTCCCCCTACTCGGCGATCGAGATCGCGCGTTCCGGGCAGGAGTGGACGGCCTCGCGTACCTGATCCTGCTGATCCGCCGGAATCGATTCGCCGACCGCGGAGGAGTGGCCGTCGATCTCGCTGAGTTCGAATGATTGCGGGGCGATCATCGCGCACAGCGTGTGCCCTTGGCAGCGCTGCTGATCGACTCGGACCTTCACGGTGTTTCTTCCTCTCAGATGTGGTAGTCGTACCACTTCAGGTAGCCGCCCGCGTCGACGCGCAACTGCGTGCCGGTGATGTAGCGCGCCTCGTCGGAGGCCAGGAACAGCACGGCGTCGCTGATGTCCTCGGGCTCGACGTAAGGGGTCGGCATGGCCTGCTGCACATGGAAGGCGGGTTCGGCGTCCGCGCGGGTGGGATGTTCCAGATCCGGGCGGAAGGATCGGTACATCGGCTCGCTCTGCAGCATCGGGGTGTTGCAGTTGGTGGGGTGGATGACGTTGGCTCGGATGTTCTGCGGCGCGATGTGCAGGGCGAGCGCGTGCACGTACTGCGCCAGGCCGCGTTTGGCGACCACGTAGGCGATGCCGCCGGGATCCTTGCCCGGCTGGTCCACTTTCGAGACGTCCATCAACGCGGCCACCGACCCGGTGGCGATGATCGAACCGCCCGCGCCCAGATGCGGCAGCGCGACCTGGATGGTGTTGATCACGCCGACCAGGTTGGTATCGATGACGTCGGACCAGGCCTGCCACTGCGGCGTGCCCTTCATGCCCGCGATGCCGGCTTGGGCGATCACGATGTCCAGCCGCCCGAACTCCGCGACGCCGCGTTCCAGCACGGCGCGCAATTGCCCGGCCTCGCGCACGTCGGCCGGTTCGGCGACGATCCGGCGACCGGTTTTCTCGACCAGCCGCGCGGTCTCGTCCAGGTCTTCCTGGCGCGACAGCGCGTACCCGATCGTGTCGATGTCGCGGCAGATGTCCACCGCGATGATGTCGGCACCTTCCTGCGCCAGCCGTACCGCATGACTGCGGCCTTGGCCACGAGCGGCTCCGGTGACGAAGGCGACCTTGCCCTCAACGCGTCCCACGGGCCTTCCTTTCGATCTTGCTCTCTTCGGGCTGCACCCGTCCCGCACGCTCGGTGCGCGACGGGTCTCAGGTGTTGCGTCCGCCGTTGACGCCGAGGATCTGGCCGGTGATGTAGCCGGCCTCCTCGGAGATGAGGAACGCGCAGGCGGCCGCTATGTCCTCGGGTGTGCCGACCCGGCGGACCGGAGTCCGCTGGATGTGGTCCTCGACGGTGCCGCCGAGCCGACGAGCCTCCTCGTTCTTGCGCAGCATCGGGGTGTCGATGAACCCGGGCGGCACCGCGTTCACGGTGATGCCGGACGGGCCCAGTTCCAGCGCCAGCGCTTTGGTCAGGCCGTTGACCGCCGACTTGGCCGAGACATAGTGCGTCATGAACGGCTGGCCCGAATGCGTGCTCGAGGAGGAGATGTTGACGATGCGCCCCCAGCCCGCCGCCAGCATGTCCGGCAGGACCGCTTGGACGCAGTGGAAGACGCCGTTGAGGTTGACATCGATCACTCGCTGCCATTCCTCGAACGAGATGTTCTGGAAGCGTTTGAAGCCGTCGACGCCCGCGGCGTTCACCAGCACGGTGACCGGGCCGAGCTTGCCGCGGATGGCGGTCAGCGCCTCGGCGATCTGCTCCGGTTCGGTGACGTCGGCGCGGTAGGCGAAGTCGTCGTCGGCGGGCGAATCGAGGTCGAGCGAGGCGACATGGAAACCGTTGCTGCGCAACCGCCGTGCGATCCCCAGCCCGATTCCGGACGCGCCTCCGGTGACCACTGCCGTCTTCACGCGCGCGACCCCTCTCCGGTGCTCGAGCCGCCCGGCGCCCGGCGCTCACGCGGCTCGGTCGAGGTCGGGTTGCGTGTTGTGTCGACCACAAGAATCTCCCTTCCGAATGTGAGAACCGTACTCTCGTTCTGATCGGGCGCGCAAGTGTCGCGCTCCCGACCGGCGGAGTCCGGCCTCGCGGGCCCGCGGCGTCGTGTGGCGAGGCCGCAGGTTGGCGATAGTGGCTGCATTTCGGTACCGCGAGTGTTAAATTCTCGGATATAGAGAATGTTATTTCCACATCCGGCGAGGAGACAGGATGTCAACGCAGGAACAAGCGGTAGCGGTGGCGCGGCGGCTGCTGATCGACGGACAGCTGGTCGAGACAGGGCGCACGCTCGCATCGCTCGATCCCGCCACCGGTGCGGTGTACGGCCACGCGCCGGAAGCCGGTGTGGCGGAGGTGGACGCGGCCGTCGCGGCGGCGCGGCGGGCGTTCGACACCACCGATTGGGCGACGAATCACGAGTTCCGGGCGCACTGCCTGAATCAGCTGTACCAAGCGCTGCGCGACAACGTGGAGGAACTGCGCGAGCTGACCATCGCGGAGGTCGGCGCGACGCGCACGCTCACCCACGGCAACCAGCTCGAGGTCCCGTTCGAGATCGTGCGCTACTACGCCGGACTGCTGGCGGACTACGCCTGGAGCGAGGACCTCGGCGTGGTCGAGCTCCGCGGCCAGCGGCACCGGCGCTGGGTGGAGCTGGAAGCCGCGGGCGTGGTGGCCGCCATCGCGGCCTACAACTACCCGCATCAGCTGGCGCTGGCCAAGCTCGCGCCATCGCTCGCCGCCGGATGCACCATCGTGCTCAAAGGCGCCCCCGACACTCCGCTGGCCACTTTGGCGCTGGGGGAGATCATCGCGCGGCACACCGACATCCCGGCCGGCGTGGTGAACGTCCTGGCTTCCTCCGATGTCGAGGTCGGCAAGCGGATGACCACCCACCCGGACGTCGACGTGGTGACCTTCACTGGGTCCACGCCGGTGGGCCGCCAGATCATGGCCGCCGCCAGCGGCACGCTCAAACGGGTGTTCCTCGAGCTGGGCGGCAAGTCCGCGATGATCCTGCTCGACGACGCCGACTACACCAAAGCCGCTCTGTTCGCGGCGTTCAGCGTGGTCACCCATGCCGGGCAGGGTTGCGCGCTGACCACCCGGGTGCTGGTGCCGCGGCAGGACCACGACAAGGTCGCCGAGCTGATCGCGGGCAATTTCGCCCACGTCACCCACGGCGACCCCAGCGATCCCAAGACCTATATGGGCCCGCTGATCAGTGAACGCCAGCGCGAGAAGGTGCACGGCATGGTGCAGCGCGCGGTGGCGGCGGGCGCCACCCTCGTCACCGGCGGCGAGAAGCTGGACCCGGGCTACTTCTACAAGCCGACCCTGCTGGCGAATGTCGACCCGGACAGCGAGATCGCGCAGGAGGAGGTGTTCGGGCCGGTGCTGACGCTCATTCCCTACACCGACGAGGAAGAGGCGGTCGGCATCGCGAACAACTCCATCTACGGCCTGTCCGGAGCGGTGTTCAGCGCCGACTCGGAACGGGCGAAGGCGGTCGCGCGCCGCGTCCGCACCGGCACCCTCAGCATCAACGGCGGCAACTACTTCCATCCCGACGCGCCGTTCGGCGGATACAAGCAGTCGGGCATCGGCCGGGAGATGGGCCGCGTCGGGCTGGAGGAATTCCTGGAGCGCAAGACGCTCGCGGAGGTGGTCGCGTGAGCCGGCGTCGGCGAGTGAATCGAGGACCCAGCGCGCACTCGCGCGCGACGGGGACGAGCACGGGCGAGGTGGAGTCGTGAGCAAGCCGCTGGAGGGCATCCGCGTGCTCGAAGTCGCGATGTACGGGTTCGTCCCGTCGGCGGGCGCCGTGCTCTCCGACTGGGGCGCCGACGTCGTCAAGGTCGAGCACGCCGTCACCGGTGACCCGCAGCGCGGCCTGCGGCAGGTCGGGGTGTTCAAGATCGAAGGCGACCCGAATCCCAATGTCGAGCACGCCAATCGGGGCAAGCGCAGCATCGGCGTCGACATGTCGGTGGCCGAGGGCCGCGAGGTGATCTACGACCTGGCCCGCCGTGCCGACGTGTTCCTGACCAGCTTCCTGCCGCAGGCGCGCACCAAGTTCGGCATCGACGTGGACGACATCCGCGCGGTGAACCCGGACATCGTCTACGCGCGGGGTAGCGCGCTGGGACCGCGCGGTGTCGAATCCGACCGTGGCGGCTACGACATGACCGCGTTCTGGTGCCGCGGTGGCATCGCGGCCACCATCACCCCGCCCGGCATCGAGGGCATGATCCAGCCGCCCGGCCCGGCGTTCGGCGACACCATCTCCGGCACGAATCTCGCCGGCGGGATCGCCGCCGCGCTGCTGAAACGGGAACGGACAGGGCAACCTTCGGTGGTCGACGTCTCGCTGCTCGGCAGTGGGCTGTGGGCGATGGGCCACACCGTCGCGTTGTCGGCCAGCCAGGACAAACCGCTGGTGGCGCCGGTACCGGGCGCCCATGGCGCGCCGACCAATCCGCTCTCGGGCCTCTACGCCACCGCCGACGACCGCTATCTGTCGTTCGTGATGCTGCAGCCCGCCAAGTTCTGGGCGGACGTCTGCCGCCACATCGACCGGCCGGAGTTGGCCGACGATCCGCGTTTCGCCGACGCCGGGCAGATCGCCGCGCACACCGCTGATGCGGTGCAGATCCTGCGCGAGGTGATCAAGGGACGCACCCTGGCGGAGTGGACCGAGCGCTTCGCCACCCTGGCCGGACCGTGGGCTCCGGTGCAGGACTCGTGGCAGGTGACGCAGGACGCGCAGATCAGGGCGAACGAATATCTGTTGCCCGCGGGCGAATTGGAGCTGGTGTCGAGCCCTGTGCAGTTCGACGTCGGCGCACCGGAACTGCGGCCAGGGCCCGAATTCGCCGCCCAGACCGAGGAGGTCCTGCTCGAACTCGGCCTGGATTGGGATCGCATCATCGCGCTGAAGGCCGCGGGCGCGGTCGCCTGAGCGTGGGAAAAGAGGGACCGATGCCGTACGTCGCATCGCTGGGCACGTATCTGCCCTGCTGGGGTAGCCAGCGCAGCCGGATCCCCGGTGACGACGAAGACGCCGTCACCCAGGCGGTGGAGGCGGGGCGTTGCGCTGTCGCCTCCGGCGAGCCGGTGGAACGCGTGGTGCTGGTCAGCCGGGACCTGCCGCTGGTGGAGGGCAGCAACGCCGCGGTGCTGCTGGCCGGTCTCGGCCTGGATCCCGAACTCGAGGTCATCGAACGGCTCGGCGGCGCACCGGCGGCGCTGGACGCTCTGAGCTCGGCCCGCCCGCGCACCTTGGTGATCGGTGTCGACCTCGAACCGGCGGGTGCGGCGGCGGCTTGGGTCGGCGACCGCGACGGCTTGCAGGTGCGCACCGCGGCGCGGGTCACGCGCAGCCTGCCGGTGCGCACCCGCAACGCGCTCGGCGCGGTGCACGACTACGGCGATCCCCGGCTGCTGCACGAACGGGGGTTGGTCGCCTCGCTCTCGGCGGCTTGGCTGGACACCCCGGTCGCGGTGGCAGGCGTCGATCACAAGCAGGCCGCGGCGCTGTGCCTGGTCACGCCGCCGCAGCTGCCGACGCTGGGCGCCAGCGCAGGGCTTTTCGCACTCGCCGCGATGGCCGACTGGGGCAGGGTCGGGTTGCTGGTCGGCGTGGAGCAGGCCAACCTGTCCGGGATCATGGTGGTCCCGGGCGCGGCACGGGTGCGGCGCAACGAACCGCCCGCGCGAGCGCTTCCGGACGTCGTCTCCCTGCCCGGCGCGGACCTGCCGATCTCCCTGGCCGCCTACGAGCGCGCGTTCGAGGCCAAGGTCCGCTGGGAGGCGGGCAGGCACGGCGACAGCGCGGAGCTGGACTTCCCGCCCCGCTACCGGGTGGGCCCGGACGGCACCCTCAGCACCGCTTACACCCTGGTGCCGCTGCCGCGCACCGGCAGCGTCTACGCCGAGACCACCGTGCGGATCCCGGTGCCGGGTCTGAAGAGTCCGTACTCGCTGGTGATCGTGGAACTCGACGACGTCGGGGTCCGCGCGCTGGCCAAGGTCACCGGCGCCGACCCGGGCACGGTGGCCATCGGCGACCGCGGGCGCATGGTGCTGCGCCGGGTGGCGGTGCGCTCCGGCGTGCCCGATTACGGATACGCGTTCGAACCGGAACCGGAGGCGGCATGAGGAAAGTGGCCATTGTCGGCGCGGGGATGACACCCTTCGCCGAACATTTCGCACTCGGCATCCAGGACCTGCTGCTCATGGCGTTCGCCGACTGCGCGGCCTCGGTCGACAAGGGCCTGCGCACCACCGACCTGCAGGCCGCCTGGTTCGGCGCGATGGGCGCCACCGGCGGTTTCCCGGCCGGGGCGCTGGCCGACGCGCTGGATCTACCCGACCTGCCCGTGACGCACATCGACAACTCCTGTGCCACCGGCAACGACGCGGTCCGCAACGCGCTGTTCGCCATCTCCTCCGGCGCGGTCGACGTCGCGCTCGTGATCGGTGCGGACAAGCTGCGCGAGACGGCGCAGAAGGACCTGCTGCGCGAGTGGGAGACGCTGACCAGGGACAACGCCTGGGACTACCAGCTCGGCCTGTTCGCCCCCGCCGGTTTCGCGTTGCACGTCAACCGCTATCTGTACGAGTCGTCGGCGACGCGGGAGCACCTGGCGATGGTGGCGGTGAAGAACCATCGGCACGGCGCACGCAACCCCAAGGCGCGGTTACGGTTCGAGATCACGCTGGAGCAGGCGCTGGCCGCGCCGATCGTGGCCGACCCGTTCGGCGCATACGACTGTGTCCCGCAGAGCGACGGGGCGGCGGCCCTGGTGCTCGCCGCCGAGGACGTGGTGGACCGCTACACCGACAGCCCGGTGTGGGTCCGCGGCGTCGGTCTCGGCTTGGATTCGGTGATGCACCAGCACAAGCGGGACATGACCACCTTTCCCGCGACGGTGCGCGCGGCGCGCGCGGCGTTCGCGATGGCGGGGCTGGGCCCGGCCGACGTCGATGTCGCCGAGGTGCACGATTTCTTCACCGGCATCGAGCTGATCAGTTACGAGGACCTCGGTTTCGCCGAGCGCTTCGAGGCGCACAAGCTGGTCGAGGCCGGGGCCACAGCGGTCGGGGGCGTGCTGCCGGTCAATCCCAGTGGCGGGCTGAAGACGAAGGGGCATCCACCGGGTGCGACCGGCGTCGCGCAGTGCGTGGAGCTGTTCGAACAGCTGCGCGGACATGCGGTCAACCAGGTGGATGGCGCGCGAATCGGGTTGGCGCACAACCTCGGCGGTCCGACGGCGGTGTCGGCGGTGACGATTCTCGAAGGGCCGCACTGAGGCGTGCCCCGGCAGCGGACAGCCCCGGTGCCCGACGGTCTCGGCCGTTGCGCACCGGGGCTGTCGTCGCTCAGATCGGTTCCCAGACGGTGATCCTGGTGCGGGCCGGGTCGGCGGCCGGGGTGACCGCCATGCGTCCGTCGGCGGCCCGCTCGCCGAGTTCCGCGAGCACGGTGCGGACGTCGCCGTCGATGTCGTACACCGCGAGGTAGCGTGCCTCGCCTTCGCCGCCACGGATCAATCGGTGGCGGGTGCACGACAGGACGCCGGGAACGGCGAGCATCTCGGGGATGTGCGTCCCGGCGTACCACTCGTTGTATTCGGCGTCCATTCCGTCACGCGGAGTGGAGAAGATCAGCAGCCGCACTCCGGCGCCTCAGCTCGCGCGCTGGGCGTAGGCAGCCGCGTATTCCTTGCGCGACCTGGTCGAGGTGTCGACGTCGGTCGCGTTGGCCCGCAGCGCACCCACGGTCGCCTGCTCCTTCGGGATGTGCGCGAACGGGTCCCAGTTGAAGTGGCGGGTGGCGTTCGCCCAGGTGATCTTGTGGATGTCGGTGTCGTCGGCGCCTGCGGCCTGCAGTTCCCCGAGCACGAACTCCGGGGCATCGGGCCAGATCGAGTCCGAGTGCGGGTAGTCGCATTCCCACGCGATGTTGTCGATGCCGATGTCGTGGCGGAACTTCAGCGCGGTCTTGTCGGTGACGTAGCAGGCGAGCACGTGCTCGCGGAACACCTCGCTGGGCAGCTTGCCGCCGAAGTCGCGGCGCAGCCAGCGCTGATTGGTGTAGTGCCGGTCGGAGCGGTCCAGGAAGAACGGGATCCAGCCGACGCCGCCTTCGGACAGCGCGATCTTCAGTTTCGGGTAGGTGCGGAACGCGGGGCCCCACAACAGATCCTGGGCCGCGATCAGCGAGATGCTCGGCGCCAGCACCATCAAGTTGTCGATGGGCGCGTCCTGCGCCAGCCGCAGCACGCCGAAGCCTTGGCCGATATGCAGGTTCATCACCGTGTCGTTGTCCGACAGGGCCTGGAAGACCGGCGCCCAGTAATCGAGATCGTGGTAGCTGGGCAAGCCGTCGATGTGCGGCAGCTCCGGCATGGTCACCGAGTGGCAGCCCCTGGCGGCCAGCCGCTCGATCTCGGCGACCGCCAGCGCCGGGTCCCACATCGGCAGGATCCCGATCGGAATGAAGCGGCCCGGGTAGGCGCCTGCCCAGTCCTCGATGTGCCAGTCGTTGTACGCCGAGATCATCGCGACGGTGATCTCGTCCTGGCCGCCGCGGCTGAGGTGGCCCGCGCTGAAGCCGGTGAACGTGGGGAAGCACATGGAGGCGAGGACGCCGTTGGCGTCCATGTCGCGGACGCGGTCGTGCACGTCGTAGACCGCGGGCCGCATCTCGGCGTATCCGGCCGGGTCCTTGCCCCATTCCTCGGCGGGCCAGGTGACGACGGCGTTGAGACCGGCCACGCCGGTGGGCCGGTCGCGGTATACCCACCGGTCGATGCCGTTGTCGTCGACAACGACCTTCGGTGCGAGATCGGCCCACTTCTTCGGAACGTGGCCGTCGAACATGTCGAGCGGCTCGACCACATGGTCGTCGATGCTCACCAGGATCATGTCGTCGATGTTCACGTGACTCCTCGCTGTTCGTACGCTGCGCCGGGGGTGCGCCCCGGCGATCCGAGACGGTAAATCTTCAATGAAGAGAATGGCGCTCTCGTAGCTGTAATAGACGATACACCCATGATTGGGGCCTGGTCGACACTCCGTCGGTACAGCCGCGCTCGGTCTCCGCCCGGCGCATGCCTTGCCGCGGCCGTCACTTCCTTCTCGCAAATGAAGAATTCAATTTCCGCTGAATCGGCCGCGGACCGCAATCGCAGCAAGCTCCGAATGAATGACAATCGGACCCCGAGCGGAACTGGACGGGCATACCGAATTCCGGCTCCCCCCATCGGAATGGCGGATATCCGCGGGATCGGCACGCTGACCCGGTACTGCTGAGCCGTGCGGACTAGCCGTCCGCCACATGCACAGGGGTGCCGTCCACGATCGTGGCCGCGACCAGGTCCCGGTCCGGGACGGTGACCTCCTGCGGCGGCACGCGCAGCAGGGTCAGGTCGGCGACCTCCCCGGCGGCGATGCCGCGTGGCACGCTCGGCCGGTCGGGGTGTCCGGCGAACAAGGCGAGTGCGGCGGCCGGCGACAACCGCTCCGGGCCAGGCTCGCGCTCGATGGCCGCGCGCACCACCCGCCACGGGTCCGGGTCGCCGAACGGAGCGTCGGTGCCCGCCGCGACACCGACTCCGGCGGCCTGCAAGGAGCCGAGCCGCCACAGGTCGCACCGGTCCTCGGCGGCCACCTCGCGGGCGTACTGCTCGGCCCGCTCCACCGGGAAATGCGGTTGGGTGATCACCGGAATCCCGTTGCGGCGCAACCATTCCATGCTGTCGACCGGCACCATGGCGCCGTGCTCGATCCGGTCGCCGGCCAGCGCCCCGGCCTCGTCGACGGCCGCGATGGTCAGGATCAGCTGCACCCGGGTCACGCAGTGCACCGCGACGGGTCTGCCCGCCAGGTGTGCTGCCCGGACGAGTGCGACGAACTCCGGCAGCGGGGGAAGCGCGGTGTCATCGAGCAGGATCTTGGTGGGTCCCAACGAGAATCGCGGCTGCCCTGGATCGGTCACGCCGGGCGGCGCCATGCAGTGCACCCGCTGCCGGATCTTCCCGGCCGCCACCGCCTCGCCGAGGGCGTCGATGTCATCCTGGGACAATCCCGGTGTCGCGTCGGTGTAGCCGGTGACGCCTGCCGCCGCGGCCCGAGCGCTGATCAGCGCCGGATCGGCCGTGCCGGCAGGCACTCTGGTGCCGAGCCAGGAGTCCAACCGCCACAGTCGTCCGTTCGCCGCACCGTGCGAGTCGCGCTCCACGCCAGGAAGCGCGCAGGCATTCGCCCCCGTATCCTGGCAGCCGCGGGAGTTCAGCACCCACAGCGCACCGGACCGGTGCTGGATCCGCACCGGCCGATCCGGGACCAGATGGTCGAGCACAGCGCGGTCGAGCGGACCAGCGACACTCTCGTGGTAGCCGACGCCGCGAATCCACTGTCCTGCCGGTAGCTCGGCGTCGGCCCGGCGCAGCGCCGCGGCGAACTCGATGGCGTCCCGCACTCCGGGCGGGCCGACCGGTACGGACCCGGCCTGCGCGGCGAGCGCCCGCAGATGGATGTGGTGGTCGTGCAGTCCGGGCAGCAACCATCCGCCGTGCGCATCCAGGTCGTCCTCGCCGGGCAGCGGACGCAACCCGGTGGCGCACTCGACGATGCGCCCGCCGCGCCAGCGCACGTCGGTGTGCGGGCTTCCGGTCAGCGTGGCGTTGCGAATCAGCATGTGCCGCTCAGGCCAGGTACCTGACCACGTGCTCGGCGACGCAGGCCGGCTTGTCCGCGCCCTCGGCGGTGATCGTCACGGTGCGTTCGGCCTGGACCCCGCCGGGCACATCGGTGACGGCGGTGAGGGTGACGGTGCCGCGCACCCGGCTGCCGACCCGGACGGGACTGATGAAGCGCGCTTTGTTCAGCCCGTAGTTGATCGCCATCCGGGCCGACCGCACGGTCATCAGCTGCTGACTGATCGGGGCGAGCAGTGCGAGAGTGAGGAACCCGTGCGCGATGGTGGCTCCGTACGGGCCGTCGACGGCGCGGTCGGGGTCGACGTGGATCCACTGGTGGTCGCCGGTCGCCTCGGCGAACAGATCGATGCGCCGCTGGTCGATCTCGATCCACTCACCGGGCCCGAGCGCGGTGCCCACCGCGGCGCGCAAGGCGTCGAAATCATGGAAATCGGTCATGCGGCATCCCTTCGACGATCGACGTGAGCACGATATCGGGCGCGTGAACCCGGCGCCTCGTCGCCGCTACCGCAGCTGATCCTTCATCACCTTGCCGGTCGCGTTCAGCGGCAATGCGCCCAGAAAGCACACCGAGCGCGGAACCTTGTAGCCCGCCATTCGGTCCCGGCTCCAGGCGATCAGCTCGTCTTCGGTGATCGGATGCTTGGTCACCACGAAGGCACGGCAGACCTGTCCGAGTCGTTCGTCCGGGACACCGATGACTGCGGCCTGCGCGACCGCGGGATGTTCCAGCAGAAATCCCTCTATCTCGGCCGGATACGCGTTGAACCCACCGACGATGAACATGTCCTTCTTGCGGCCGATGATGCGCAGCCTGCCGTCGGAATCGAGACTGCCGAGATCGCCGGTGTGCAGCCAGCCGTCGGCGTCGATCGCCTCGGCCGTCGCCTGCGGATCGTCCAGGTAGCCCTGCATCACGCTGTAGCCGCGGACGAGAACCTCACCGTCATCGGCGATGCGGACCTCGACACCGTCGCAAGCCTGTCCGACGGTCGTCGCGATCTGCTCGAAGGTGTCCCCGGGCCGCGACGCGGTGGCGGTGCCCGCCTCGGTCAACCCGTATCCGGTCATGATCGACTGGAACGGAAGTTCCTCGCGCACCCGGCGGATGAGCTCGACGGGGATGTCGGCCGCTCCGGTGACCGCCGCTCGCAACGACGAGAGATCGTGCTCGCCCGCGGCCTCCAGCAGCGAATGGTAGAGGGTCGGCGGGCCCGGCAGCATCGTGATCCGCTCCCGTTCCACCAGTTCCAGCACCCGATCGACGTCGAACACCGGCACCGGAAGGATCGTCGCGCCACGGATGAGCGACGCGACGAGACCCGCTTTGTAGCCGAAGGTGTGGAAGAACGGGTTGACGATCAGATAGCGATCGCCCTCCCGCAGATCCGCCAGATCGCACCACTCCGCGTAGAGCCGCAGCGTCTGCGCGTGATTCATCATCACGCCCTTGGGACGGCCGGTGGTGCCGGAGGTGTAGACGATGTCGGCGATGTCGGTGCCTGCCACGCTCCGTTCGAACGGAGCGCCGCTGTCCAGGAAATCCGACTTCAGATCGATCACCGGCACCTCGGCGGCGCCGGTGTAGTCGACGCCGAGGAAGCCCTGCTGGACCAGCACCGCTTTGGCGCCGCTGCGGCGGATGACGTCGCCGGCTTCCTCCGCCTTGAAGCGGGTGTTCACCGGTACCAGCACGCCACCCGCGGTCAGCAGGCCGAATGCCGCGACGATCCACTCCGCCGAATTCGGCGCCCAGATCGCCGCCCGGTCGCCCTTCTCGATGCCCGCCGCGGCGAACGCCCCCGCGGCCCGGCGTACTCGGTCCGCGAGTTCGGCGAAGCTCCACCGCAGGTCCCCGTCGACGACCGCTTCGGCATCGCCGAAGCGGTCCGCCGTCGTCAGCACCATCTGCGGGATGGTCTGCCAGGTCATACCTTCAGCAGCCGTGCCAGGTTCCCGCCCATGATCTTCGCTTGGTTCTCCAGCGGCATGTCCTTGATCTCGTGGATGTAGCGCGCCGGCTCGGCCAGGCCCTCCGGATGCGGCCAGTCGGAACCGAACAGCACGTGATCTGCGCCGATGACGCTGGACAGCCGTTCCAGATCCTCTTCCCAGAAGGGGCTGACGTAGAGGCTCTGCTTGATGGCCTCGATCGGGTCGCGGAACCCGAAGCCCTCCGGCGCCTTCTTGTAGACGTCGGACAGCTGCTGCAGCAGCGGCTCCAGCCAGGCGGAGCCGTTCTCGATGACGGCGATCTTCAGCTCCGGGAAGCGGTTGAGCGCGCCGTGGCAGACCCAGGACGCCACCGCGTCGGTGACCGGACGCCATTGGTTGGTCATCGCGAAGGTGTTGGTCTTGAACGGCAGCATCTCGAGGGAGCTGCCCTCCCATTCGGCGTCGAAGCGCGAGTAGCCGCTGTCCGAGGAGTGCATGGTGACCAGCACGTCGAGCTCGACGACCCGCTTCCAGAACGGATCGAACTCCGGCAGTGCGAACGAGCGCATGCCCTTGAAGCCGGGCACCGGAGCCGGGCGGACCAGGATCGCCTTGGCGCCGTGCTCGACGACGCACCAGTTCAGCTCCTCGATCGCCTTCTCGACGATCGGCAGGGTGACCACCGGGACGGTGAAGATCCGGTCGGAGTGCACGAAGTTGCCGTCTCGGCCCCAGGTCTCGAGCATCCACTGGTTCAGCGAGTGGATCACCGCGTGGATCAGCTCGGGATGGTTGCGCATGCGTTCCTCGACCAGGCTGGCCAGGGTCGGGAACATGAGCGCGCGCTGCAGCTGCAGCTCGTCCATGACCTTCAGGCGTTCCACCGGGTCGCGGAAGGCCTGGATGGCGCGCATCGGCTCACCGAAGATCTCGCGCCTGCTCTTGCCCTCGGGATTGCCGTGCTTGAAGTACTCCTCCATGGCGCCGGGCCGGGCCACGACATCGAAGGTGGGATTGGGGATGTACTCGCTGATCTGGCCGAGCACCGCGATCTTGGTGCGCCCGTTGATCTCGACGTACTGGATGGTCCCCGCGTACTCCTTGGGCAGGTATTTGGTGAGGGCGTCCTTGGTCTCGTACAGGTGGTTGTCGGCGTCGAAGAGCTGATAGGGCAGCTCGACTTTGGTCATGGAATCCTCCTTGGCGAATAATGAGAATGTTATTCTCTTCAGGGTTGCACCGCAACGCTCTCGGCGACGGCGCGCGTGGCGGCGAGATCCTCGCGGACCACGAACTTGCGGATCTTGCCGCTGGCTGTCCGGGGGAAGTCCGCGACGACGTGCACTTCCTCCGGCCATTTCTGCTTGGCCAGTCCGGCGGTGGCGAAGTGGGCGCGCAACTCGTCCAGGCTCGGCACGGATCGGCCCGGCTGCAGGCGCAGCACCGCGGCGGTGCGCTCGCCGAGCCGGGCATCGGGCACGGCGACCGCCACCGCCTCGGTCACGCCGGGCAGGGTCAGCAGAACTTCCTCGACTTCGAGCGCGCTGATGTTCTCGCCGCCGCGAATGATCATGTCGGACTTGCGGTCGGTGATCGTCAGGTAACCGTCCGCGTCCAGCGCGCCGACGTCGCCGGTGTGGTACCAGCCGTCGTCGTCGAAGGCGGAGGCGGTGAGCTCGGGATCGGTGTAGCCCAGGCACAGATCCGGTCCGCGGCTGAGGATTTCGCCGTCCTCGGCCAACCGCAATTCCACGCCGGGGAGCGCGGCGCCGTCGGTGAACAGCCGCTTGGCCTCCGGTGCGGTGTGGTGCGATCCGGTGATCGAGGGGTGCTCGGTACTGCCGTAGGAGCGGTACACGGTGATGCCGATCCCGGCCAGCCGAGTGGTGACCACGGCGGGCACCGCCGCGCCACCCAGACCCGCGTAGCGCAGGTGTGGCAGGTGCGCGCGGGTGTAGTCCGGATGGTCGAGCAGGCTGGTGACGTAGTAGGGCACGCCGCCGCCCACGGTGAGCCGCTCGGTGAGCATCAACTCGAGCACCTTGCCCGGATCCCAGACATCGAGGAGGTTGATCGGCACCCGGTCGAGCACCGGGATCAGGAAGGCATTCACCATGCCGATGAAGTGACCGATCGGCGCGCCGGTCAGCTGGTCTCCTCGATCGGCCGGGTATATGCCGGCCAGCTGCCGGGTCTCGTGACCGAGCGTCTGGTGGCTGTGCACCACGCCTTTCGGGGCGCGGGTGGTGCCGGAGGTGAACGCGATCAGCGCGGGGCCCGCGGGATCGACGGCAACGGTTCCCGGCAGGGGTTCCCGATCGAGCAGGTCCTCGAAATCGTCGCCGACCACGCCGACGATCGGGACGGGCTCGCGCAGGTCGGGAGCGAACTCGGCGTTGCCGAACCGATCGGTGGTCACGAACACCTTCGGCCGGACCGCCGCCAGGATGTAGGCGACCTCCTTGCGTCCGTAGAAGTGCACGATCGGCACCACGGTCGTCCCGAGGAGGGCCGACGCCCAGAACACCGCCGCCGCCTCCATCCAGTTCGGCAGCTGGAAGGCGACCGCGTCGCCCGGGCCGACGCCGCGGCGGCGCAATCCGGCGGCCAGCCTGCGGGCGACGTTCTCGACGTCGGCGAAGGTGCCCGACCAAGGGCGCACCGCGGAGTGGACGCGGAACGCGGTGTCCGGCGCGGCGGCCAGTCCGGCGGCCAGGAGGTCGCCGATCGTCTCCGAGGTCCACCAACCCTCCTCCTGGTAGCGCTGGACCAGGTCGAGGGGGATCTTGCGCATCGTCGACTCCCATCCCGTGGCGGTGCGCCGCGCGAGATACGTATAGTGTTCTCTGAAACAGAGAATCACATTTCCTAATGGGAGAACAAGACATGGTCGAGCTCGAGCTGGACGCGGGATCGGCGGTCGTCACGATCAATCGCCCGCACGCCCGCAACGCCATCGCCCCGGCCACGATGGACGAACTGGAGAAGGCGATCGACGCCGCCTCCGGAGCCAGGGTCCTGGTCATCACCGGGGCGGGGGACCGTGCCTTCGTTTCCGGCGGAGACCTGAAGGAACTCGCCGCGTTGCGGACCGAGGAGCAGGCGGCGGCCATGGCCCGGCGGATGCGCGAGATCTGCGACCGGCTCGCCGCGTTCCCCGGCCCGGTGATCGCCGCGCTGAACGGGCACGCCCTCGGCGGTGGTGCGGAGGTGGCGGTGGCCGCGGACATCCGGATCGCGGCCGACGACATCAAGATCGGGTTCAATCAGGTGTCGCTGGCGATCATGCCCGCGTGGGGTGGCGCCGAGCGGCTCGCCCGGCTGGTCGGCCCGGGCCGGGCGCTGCTGCTCGCGGGCTCGGGGACCATCCTCGACGCCGCGTCCGCCGAGCGGATCGGGTTGGTCGACCAGGTGTTGCCGCGCGCCGAATTCGACAAGGGCTGGCGCGCCGTGGCCCGGTCGCTGGCCAACTCGTCCGCCGCCGCGATCAAGCGGGTGGTCGGCGGTGTGCCTCCGGAGGAGGCTGTCGCGGCGTTCGCCCGGCTCTGGGTGGCCGACGAGCACTGGCGCGCGGCGGATCGAGTGATGAACCGCGCCAGATGATTTCGTGCAGTCACGGCCGTGGGGCGGCATGGCTGGACGGAGTGAATGTTGTGCCAATAGTGATGTAGATCACATACTGCATATTTGCGAGGTAGGTATCACGGATGCGAGAACCAACTTACGGTGTGATCGGTAGGTCTCCCGGTGGAGCGAGGCGATGGTCCGTCAGCAGCCCTGGCGCTCCGTTCACTTCCCGGATCGACCTCTCGGCTCGGCGTGCGGCCGCCGTCGAGGCGACGGTTCCGCCGATTCCAGTGTCGGCGCGACCAGCGGCGCCCGATGCCGGGCCCGCGGTCGGACCTGCCCGGAACTGCACGTTCGATAACGGGATGAGTAACCATGGCCAGACGATCCGTCGATTCCGTTGACCGAGGTGTTCGGGAAATCCGCTCCGTTTCGCGCTGGCGAGCCCACGCGCGACGGCATCCGCTGCGCTACCGCTCGGCGGTGGTGGCGCCGAGTGCGATCGAGGTGATCCGCCACGCGGGCGGCTGGCTGTTCGACCGGACCGCCGCGGGGTGGGAGGTGACCGTGCTGGTCTCCGACCACGCCGATGTGCGTCCGCTGCGGATCCTCGGCGCCACGGTGCTCGACCTGGAGCAGTCGCTGGCCACCCCGGTGCACGACACCTGGCCGACGGCCGTCGCCGTGGCCGCGCGGACCTACCGGTCCGACGCCCGGGTGCGCGACGGGGTGCTCGACTGCCTCGACCGCGGCCTCACGGAGGTCGCGGTGTGGGGTGCGGACCTGCCCGCCGAACTGGATCAGCGCGTCGGCCCCGCGCGGCATGAAATGAGCGTTGCGGCAAAAGCTTTCAAGTCGTGTGCCCTCACCGCGGCGGGACTGCCCGCCGAGGTGGCGGGATCGAGCGAGGTGTTCCGGACCGGAGGACTTCGGCCGTCGACCTACCGGTGCGAGGTGGATCTCGTTCCGGCGCAGTGACGGCCGCCGATCGCGCCGCCGGTCAGGCAGGGGCCGGTCCGGCGTCGCCGCGTTCGCCTTCGAGCTTCTCGATCTCCCGCTCGACCAACTCGAAGGCTTCGGCGTGCCCGCCGGACATGCCCAGCGCCCGCTCCAGCACGACCACCCGGGAGACGCTGGTCATCAGCACCGCCATCGCGGCCGGCGGAAATCGCGTTGTGTCGAATTCGTATTCGTTCAGAATTCGCTGCAGCACGGCCGTCTGGATGGTGCGGAATCGCTCCGCGTAGTCGGCCACCGCCTCCCGTATGGCGGGCCGATGATTGGACAGGCCGACGAATTCCATGGTGAAGCGCACTGCCGCCGGGTCGGTGCTGAAATCCCACAGGGCGCGCAGCGGTTTGTCCGTTTTCATCATCTCGGCCTGGAGTTCGAGCCCTTGCTCGGCGCGGCGCTGGAAGATTTCCAGCAGCAATTCGTCCATGGAGCGGAAGTAATAATGCACCAGCTGCGGCTTGAGTCCGGCGCGGTCGGCCACGCGGCGGGAGGTCACCGCTGCCCAGCCCTCCTCGAGCAGAAGCTGTTCAGCGGCGTCGAGCAGGACGCTGCGATTTCTGGCGTCGGGGGCTCCGATCCTGCGGGGCGATGGCATCCGCCGTCCTCCTTCGAGAAAGCTGGTCGTGGGATCAATTCGTATCGTAGTACCGGACACCGGTTCTATTGACGCGTTGTCTCGGCACATGCTATGCATGTGCACAGCATCTTGCTGAGCATCCGCTCGGCATCCGGTGCCGGGGCGGTGGATCCGGCCGCTGTGCACCGATGTCGCGGGGTACTCGACACGTGAACATCAGGTAGTCAGGAGGCCTGTGCGGGCTCGCGGTGATACGGCGCGCACTTCGCGGCACCTCTTTCGTGGTGCGCGCGGAATTTATCGCACGGCGGCTCGGCCGCCGGAATAACGACGCCTCGTTCGGCGAAACGAGTCGTTCGGTCGACGATGTCGTCGACTGTTCGAGTGGCAGGAAACAGCCTGTCACTCCATTTGTGCTCTCGTTCTCGTGTCGTGTCCAATACTATTCACTTCTTTCCGGCGAAATTGCGAAAATCTTTTCACTTACGCTATTGACTCGTGATGTGACTGCCCGCACAATAACGATGTGACGCTTCGTTGCCGGAGCGAGCACTCGGGGCGAGATTCGAGTCGGGCAGGTGGGCCGACGTCTCGGGTGCGGATTTCCGACCCTCCGGAAGCGCGGCAGTCACTGGACCGTTCGAATGTCCGGACAATTCCTTGTGCAACCGTGTTGCCGTCGCGTGGAACAAAACTGTTTCAAATTGTTCTCCAGTGCCGATGGATATGGGCCGATGGATGCCGGACCTGAAGAGTTTCGAGAGCATGATGATTCCCCGAGAAGCCGACGCGCGTGCAGGCACGCGCGCCTCCGCCGGCGGCGACGCGCCGCCGGAGAGGTGGGCGACTCGGGCGATCACGGCGTGGTTCCGCGGATACCTGCGCCGGCATCCGATCACCGCCCTGGAAACCGTTGGCGGCCAGTTCGTTCTGGGCGTGCGCGCACTGCAGTACCTGTGCGTGGACGTCGTCACCGGGCGTTTCGCGTTCGCGGAGTTCGTCAGGCAGGCCGCCTTCATGGCTTCGGCGGCCGTGTTGCCGACGATCTTCGTGTCGTTGCCGATCGGGGTGACGCTGTCCATTCAGTTCGGCCTGCTGGCCGGGCAGGTCGGCGCGACCTCGCTGGCGGGCGCCGCGAGCGGGTTGGCGGTCATCCGGCAGGGCGCGCCGATGGTGGCCGCGCTCCTCATGGCCGCGGCCGTCGGCTCGGCCATCTGCGCGGACCTCGGCTCCCGGAAGATCCGCGACGAGCTGGACGCGATGGAGGTCATGGGGGTTTCGGTGGTGCGTCGACTGGTCGTGCCGCGGCTGGCCGCCGCCGTGGTGGTGGGCGTGTCGCTGACCGGTGTCGTCTGTTTCGTCGGCTTCCTGGCCGGCTACCTGTTCAACGTCTTCGTCCAGAGCGGTGCGCCCGGTAGTTTCGTCACCACCTTCGCGTCGTTCGCGACGGTCAGCGACCTGGTACTGACCCTGTTCAAGGCCGTCGTGTACGGCGCCATCGTGGCCGTCGTGGCGTGCGAGAAGGGATTGTCGACCAAAGGCGGTCCCGCGGGCGTGGCGAACTCGGTCAACTCGACCGTCGTCGCGTCGATCCTGCTGTTGATGACGGTGAACGTCGCGGTCACGCAACTGTCGATGATCCTGTTCCCCAGGCAGGGGTTGTGATGGCCGCGCCCTACCGCCCGCCGGGGACGCGCCTCGCACTGCGGAGCTTCACCCTGCTGGGGACGGCGATCATGCGCCTGGGGCACATGATGACGTTCTTCCTGCGCGCCGTGTTCTCGATTCCGGTGATGCTGCGCCACTACCGAACCGAGTTCGTGCGCATCCTGTCCGATGTCACGTGGGGCAACGGTTCCATCGTCGTCGGCGGCGGGACCGCGGGCGTCATCATCGTGCTGGGCGCCGCGGGCGGGGCGATCGTGGGCCTGGAAGGCTACAACGCCCTGCATCTGCTCGGGATGGAGCCGACGGTCGGGTTGATCGCCTCGACCGCCTCCACGCGCGAACTCGCTCCGATCATGGCCTCGCTGGCGTTCGCGGCGCAGGCGGGCTGCCGTTTCACCGCGCAGCTGGGCGCCATGGGCATCGCCGAGGAGATCGAGGCTCTGGAGTCGATGGGTATCCGCTCCATCCCATACCTGGTCAGCACGCGGATCCTGGCCTCGGTGCTGGCGATGATCCCGCTGTACGTGGTGTGCCTGGCGGTGAACTATCTCGCGGTGCGGGTGGTGGTCGGGCTGTCCGGCGGGCTGTCGGCGGGAACCTACGAGCACTACTTCCAGCTGGTGCTCAACGGGCCGGACATCGTCTACTCGCTGATCAAAGCGGTCGTCTTCGTCGTCCTCACCTCGACCGTCCAGTGCTACTACGGCTTCTACGCCGCCGGCGGCCCGCAGGGGGTCGGCATCGCCGCCGGGCGGGCGATGCGAGCGGCGATCTCGTTGATGATCGTCGTCAATCTGCTGCTCACGGTTGCGCTCTGGGGCATCGGCGCCAGCGCGAGGCTCGGAGGATGACCATGTCCATCCTGTTCGAGAAAGACGGGCGTGGCCCCTCGGCGGTCGCGCTGCTCTTACGCGGACTGGTTCTCGTCGTGGTCACCGTGGCGGTTGTGTCGGTGCTGCTGATGAAGTCCACCGGCCGCTTCGACGACAAGGTGGAGGTGACGGCCTTGCTGGAGCAGCTCGGCGACGGACTGCCCGCCCGCTCGGACGTGAAGTTCCGGGGGATGCTGGTCGGCACCGTGGCCGAGGTCGCACCAGCCGTCGGCAGCGGCCCCAACCGGGTACGGCTACTGCTGGATCCGTCGGCGGTGGCGCGGATTCCGCGGACGGTGACCGCGCGGGTGGTGCCGAGCAACGTCTTCGCCGTGTCGTCGGTGCAATTGGTGGACAACGGTCCCGGCGCCCCGCTACCCGCGCACGCCGAGATCCGCCAGGACCGCAGCCTTTCGACAGTGCAACTGCAGACCGCGCTCACCAAACTGCGCGAGATCATCGCGAGCACAGCGCGGATCGGCGCGAGCAACACGGTGGGTGTGCTCGCCGCGGTCGCGACGGCGACCGACCGTCGTGGCGCCGACATCGTCGCGGCGGGCGCTCGACTCGAGCGCATCACCAAGGAGTTCGACGCGCTGCTCACCCCGGATGGCGGGCCGCCGACGCTGACCCTGATGGCCGACGCCGTGCGCGGACTGAACGCCTCCGCACCCGACCTGCTCGACGCGCTGCATCACGCGGTCGCGCCCATGCGGACCTTCGCCGAGCACAACCAGCAACTCGTCGGCCTCCTGTCTGCCGGTGGCACGACCCTGTCCGCCGTCGGCGACACGCTGGACCGGCGCACCGACCAGATCGTCACCGTGGCGAACCAGATGGGCCCCGTCCTCGACGTGTTCGCCGAAGGCTCACCGGCGTTCGGGCCGATCGTCGTCCGGATCAAGAAACTGTCCGACCAGTGGTTCACCGAGTTCTGGAATCAGGACAGCCCCCGCGGGCGCGGCAAGTTCCAGTTCCGCTTCACCCCGCACACGCTGTACACCAGGGCGGATTGCGCACATTACGGCGAGCTGGCGGCGCCCAGCTGCAGCACGGCGCCGACCGCCGTACCCACCCAGGAGCTGCCGCCCACGATGGACCCACGGACCTATCCGCCGGCGCCGGTCCTGCCCGCGGATCTGCAAGAGCTGATCCGCCGCGTACTGAGCGGAGACGCCAATGGCGCGGAATCGGTCCTCGCGCCGCTGCTGGGCGACGGCCCCTTCCCTGGAGGCGCTCGATGAGTTATCGCCGTTCCCTGGTCGGGGTGAGCCTGTTCGTCGCCGTCGCTGTCGGCCTGCTCTGGGTCACCTTCGTGACACTGGATCGCGGGGTCAACGGCGGAACCCACCCTTATTCGGCGGTGTTCAGCGATGTCAGCGGATTGCGGGTCGGCGACGACGTGCGCATGGCCGGGGTCCGGGTGGGCCGCGTCGACAAGATCGAGCTGGACGGCACGCGAGCCAGGGTGCGGTTCCGGGTCGAGGACGCCCAGAAATTGTCCGGCAACACGAAGGCGTCGATCACCTACCAGAACGTCATCGGCCAGCGATACCTCGGTCTGTCGCCGGCCGATTTCGGTGACCCGTCTCCGCTGCGTCCGGGCGGGGAGATCCGGCTCGAGCACACCGAGCCCTCGTTCGACATCTCCGAGCTGCTCAACGGATTCGAGCCGCTGTTCGGCGGGCTCGACCCGAAACAGGTCGACAACGTGACCGGTGCTCTGATCAAGGCGTTGCAGGGGGACAACACCTCGGTGGTCCTGCTGATCCAGCAGGT
This sequence comes from Nocardia abscessus, assembly GCF_015477775.1. Classification (GTDB taxonomy): domain Bacteria; phylum Actinomycetota; class Actinomycetes; order Mycobacteriales; family Mycobacteriaceae; genus Nocardia; species Nocardia abscessus_A. The sequence goes on from NZ_JADLQO010000003.1 coordinate 251,290, forward strand.
CTCGACCCTGGCCCGATCGCTGGCCGGCCCGGATCAGGTGCTCGGCTCCGTCATCACCAACCTCGATCGGGTGGTGGGCGATCTGGCGGTGCACAGCGGTGAGGTGAGCTCGCTCATCACGCGGTCACGCTCGATCATCGACGGGCTCGCACAGCACCGCGACGAGCTGCTCGGCACGCTGAGCACCGCCGCGACGATGACCGACCGGATGGCGGGCGTGGTCGCGGGCGTGCAACCCGAACTCGACGAAATGCTCTATCGCGAACCGGGTTTCACCCGGCACTTCATGGAGAACAAGGAGAACTTCGCCTACCTCGGATTCAACCTGCCCGCCCTGATGAAGGGCCTGGCCAGGGTGAGTCAGGAAGGCGCCTACCTCGGCACCTACCTGTGCAATTTCGGCGTCGACCTGTTTCCCAGCCTGACGACGCTCGTGCCCACCGTGGTGGGGCTGGCGTCGGCCACCGGGAAGCCCCAGCAATCACCGATCTGCGGGTGAAAGTATGAGACTGAAAAACGTTGCGAGACAGATTGTTCCGACGATCAGGCAGCCGATCGAGGAGCACCCGCGCGGCACCCTGGGCGTGGTCGCGTTGGTGGCGCTGCTGGCCGTCCTGGGCGCCGCGCTGGGGTTCGACGCGCTCGGCGTCGGAAAGGTGACCTACGAGGCGGAATTCGCCCAAGCCGCCGGGATCCGCCCGGGTGACTCGGTGACCGTCGCCGGCGTGCCGGTCGGGACCGTCGAGGCGCAGCGGCTGGCCGGCGACCACGTGGTGGTCACCCTGGAAGTGGACAAGAATGTCTCCCTCGGCTCGGAGACCGGCGCCGCCATCAAGCTGACCACCCTGCTCGGCGCGCGCTATGTGGAACTGCGTCCGGCGGGACAGGGTTCGCTGCCCGGCAGGCGAATCGGGTTGAGCCACACTGCCGTCCCCTACGATCTGCAGCGAGCGCTGGAGAACGCCACGGTCACCTTCGATCGGATCGACGCTCGGCAGATCAGCAAGTCGCTCGACAGCTTGGCCACCCAACTGGACGGGGTGCCCGCGGTGCTGCCCGGCCTGCTGGAGAACATGCGCGCGCTGTCGGAGATCATCGGCGACCGCCGCGGGGAGCTGGGCGCGCTGCTGGCCGGCGCCCAGCGGTTGACCACGGTGGTCACCGAGCAGCGTGCGGACCTGGCCGCGATCACGACTCGGGGCCGCGACCTGCTCACCGAGATCGTCGCGCGTCGCGACGCCATTCAGCGACTGATGGACGGAACCCGGCGTCTCGCCGACCAGCTGCGCGTGCTCGTGGTCGAGGACCGGCCGAAACTCGAAGAGCTGATCACCGGCTTGAACGGATTGCTCGGCAGCCTCGCGCGCAACGACCGACTGCTGCGGAACACGCTGGAGATCCTGCCCGTCCCGGTGCGCAATTTCGCCAACGCCTCCGGCACCGGGAACGAGGTCGACTTCACCTCGCCGGCCGGGCCGCTGGTCGACTCCTGGATGTGCGCCATCAGCAGCCGCGCCCTGCAGGCCGATCTGCCCCCGTACTTCAAGGACTGCAAATGAGAGCGATAGGTCTTCTGATCCGGTTCGGCGCGGTGCTTGTGGTCGGTGCGCTGGCCGGCTGTGCCGGTGACGCGGTGGGTTTGCGAGACAGCGGCAAGACCGTGACCGCCTCGTTCGACAACGGCGCGGGTCTCTACGTCGGCAACGCGGTGGCCGTGCTCGGTATGCCGGTCGGCGAGGTCACCGCGGTCGTCGCGCGCGGCTCACACGTCGAGGTGACGATGGAGATCGACGCCGAGGTGGACATCCCCGCCGACGCGACAGCCGTCACGTTGTCGACGTCGGTGCTGACCGACCGTCACGTCGAGTTCACCCCGGCCTACCGCGGCGGCCCCACCCTGGCCGACGGCGCCCGGATCGGGCTCGACCGCACCAGGACGCCGGTGGAATTCGATCGCCTGCTGGGCGCTGCCGATCGGATGGCGGGCGAGCTGAAAGGCGCGCAGCCCGGCGACGGCCCGATCGCGAGATTGCTCGGCGTCTCCGCGGCGATCACCACCGGAAGCGGTCCCCAGCTGCGTGCGACCATGGACGAACTGGCCGCCGCGATACGCCTGGGCGACGACGGCGGCGCCGCGGTCCGCGACTCGATCACCCGGCTCGTCGACCAGCTGGCCGTCCTGGTGCGCGCGGTCGCCGACAACGAAGGCGTGATCCGCGAATTCGGCGCCGCCACTGGGCAATTGGGTGATGTGCTGGCGGACCTCGATATCGGCGCCGGCGACACGGGTGCGCAGATCAACAAGATTCTGCTGCAGGCGAGCGATCTGCTCACGCACAACGCCGAGAGCATTTCGGCCACGGTCTCCGACGCGAACACGGTGACGCGGGCGCTCGCCGACTACCGGCGCGAGCTGGCCGAATTCATCGACGTGACGCCGCTGCTGCTGAACAACGCCTACAAGGCGGTCGATTTCGAGCATCGCGGTGTGCGGGTGCACGCGCTGCTGGACAAGGTGTTCTTCGACAGCCAGCTCGTCAAAGAGGTGTGCAACATCCTGGGCTTGCGCCAACTCGGCTGTGCGACCGGTACTTTGCAGGACTTCGGGCCGGACTTCGGGATCACCGACATGCTCGAAGCGATGTCGAGGCTGCCACGATGAGGACCTGGCGACAAGGATTCCGCGCGGCGGCACTCGGCGTGGTGGTGCTGGCGACGACCCCGGCGTGTTCGGTCGGGCTGGAGGACCTCCCGTTGCCCGCGCCCGGCGTCGGAGGCGCGAACTACACCATCCACGCCGACTTCGCCAATGCGCTCAACCTGCCCGCCAAGGCGAAGGTCCGGCTCGCCGGAGCGGACGTCGGCGAGGTGACCGGTATGGCGGTGCGCGACTTCACCGCGGTCGTCACGATGAGCATCGGGCAAGACGTGATCCTGCCGCTCGGGACGCGCGCGGAACTGCGCACCGCCACCCCGCTCGGCGATGTCTTCGTCTCGCTCACGGCACCGGCGGACGCCACGCCCGAGACTCCCGTGCTGCGCGACGGCGACAGCATCGCTCGCGCTGCCACGGCCGCCGCCGCCACCATCGAGGAACTGCTGACGACGGCCTCCCTGCTGGTGAACGGTGGCGCGATCCGCAATCTCACCACCCTCGTCAACGGCCTCGGGCAAGCGGTCGGTGACCGCGGCGACCGGGTCGGCGCCTTGATCGAACAGTCGACCCGAGTGGTCCAGGCGCTGTCCGCGCGCTCGGAGGACATCCGCACCACCCTCGCGCAGATCGACCAGCTGACCGGACAACTCGACGCGCAACGCCGCACGATCGATGACGTGGTCTTCGCGGCCGGGCCTGCGCTGACCACCCTTCAGGACAATGCGCGGCAAGCGCTGGATCTGGTTCGCAGAGTGGACCGGATCAGCGGGCAGCTCGCGAAGTTCCCGGGACTGAACGGCGCCGCCACCACCGGCATGGTCGCCGATATCAACCGGATCGCGGCCGAACTGAACGCCGCGGCAACAGATCCGAACGCGAGCGTGGCGGCGATGAACGCGATGCTCGGACCGATCATCGCGATCACCACGAGCACGTCGGCGAGTGTGGACGCCGACATGCGCGATCTGGCGATCGGCGCCTTGCCCGATCCGAACCACACCGGTGATCCGGAGAGCCGGGTGCCCGGCGCGGGGGACTGGGCGGCGTTCGTGGGGAGTCTCACCTACACCCTGCTGAGGCTCCAGCAGCGGGTGACCGGCGGTGGCCGATGAGCGGGTCGACCCGGCTGCGCGCGGCGGGCGCGACGGCGCTGGAGATGCCCGCGCGGGTGCTGGTGAGGACGGTGCGCGCGGGACGAGCCAGGCGTTCGGTCCTTTCCGCGAGCGCGCTGGTGCTCACCCTGGTGGTGGGAGTGGGTTATCTCGTCTTCGGCGCGCTCGGCGTCGATCCGGTGGCCTCGACGATCACCGTGCGGGTGCATCTCGCCGACTCCGGCGGTCTGCTGGCCGGTCGGCAGGTCACCCTGCGCGGCGTGCCGATCGGCCGGGTCGAGTCGGTGGAGCTGACCGGCACCGGCCTGGTCGCGGTCGCCGCCGTCGACGCGGATGCGCGGGTGCCCGCCGAGGGGGAGGTCCGCGTGGCGAGCCTCTCGATGGCAGGCGAGCAGTACCTGGACTTCCGCCCCACCCGCGACGACGGACCGTATCTCGCCGACGGCGCAGAGATCGCGGTCGAACGCACCACGACGCCGACACCGCTGTGGAAGACGCTCACCGAACTGGATTCGGCACTGGCCCAGGTGGATCCCGCAGAGCTGGCGGCCATCGTGGACGAGCTCGGTGTCGGTCCCGAGGGGCCGGGCAAACTCGCCGACATCCTCGACGGCGGCCTGTTCCTGGTCTCCACCCTGGATGCGGTGCTTCCGCAGACCGTGAGCCTGCTGCGCGACAGCCGGTCGGTGCTCGCGACGATCAGCGATTTCGGTCCCGGCCTCGGCAGATTCGCCGCCGACACGAATACCTTGCTCAGTGGCGTCGAGCAGAAGTCCGGTGGTTATGTCGAGTTGCTCGCAGCCGCACCGGGAACCTTGCGCGCGCTCGACGCCGTGCTCGCGGAGAACTCCGCCGCGGGCGCGGGGCTGCTGGCGAACCTGACGGTGGTGGCCGATACGACGTCGAAGCGAGTGCCCGCTTTCCAGGAGTTCTTCTTCCCGACCGAGCGCTCCGGCTCGACGCTGGATGCGATCGGCGTGGCGTTCCACGACGGTGGCGTTTGGGGATTGGTGAATCTGTATCCCCGCTACACCTGCGACTACGACCTTCCTCGGCGCCCGCCGTCGCTGCCGGACTTCCCCGAGCCCTACCTGTACACGTCGTGTCCCAACCACGATCCCTCGGTGCTCATCCGCGGCGCGCGCAACGCGCCCCGCCCGCCGGGAGAGGAAATTCCGGACGGGCCGCCGCCGGGCGTCCGTGCGGATCAGCAGGCCACACCCACCCCGATCGGGCCGCTGTCGCTTCCGCTCACGTTCGCGGGACCGCCGCTGCCGCCCCCGCCGCCCGCGCCGCGGCGATGACCGAACGGAGAAAGGAAGATCTATGAGCCACAGCGACATCGAGACAACGGTAGCGACGAAGGAGAAGCCGCCGACAGGGCAGGACGAGCCCGAGGAGGCGGCTGCCACGACGGACTCCGCCCGGTCCGAGCAGCCCGCCGACAGCGCCGCGGCCGAAGCGCGGCCGAGCGAGACCCCACGGCGGGGCCGGATGTCCCGGGTGCTCCCGTTGGTCCGCCGGGGGCTGCTGCCCGTCATCGCGGCGGTGGCGGTGGCGGCGATCGTCGCCGCGGCCGTGCTGGGATGGCAGCTGAAGAAGGAACGTGACGTGGACGCCGCGGCGGAGGCCGGGCTCGCCGCGGCGCGCTCGTACGCTGTCACGCTGACGAGCGTGGACTCGGGCACGCTGGACCATGATTTCGCCGCCGTGCTCGACGGGTCGACAGGTGAGTTCCACGACATGTACACCCGCTCCAGCGGACAGCTGCGGCAGCTGCTGCTGGACAACAAGGCGACCGGTAAGGGCACGGTGCTCGACGCCGCGGTCAAGTCGGCGACGGAGACGAAAGTCGAAGTCCTGCTGTTCATCGATCAGACGGTGACCAACACCGCCTCGTCGGACCCGCGGGTCGATCGCAGCCGGGTCATGATGACCATGGAACTCGTCGGCAGCCGTTGGCTGGCGAGCCGCGTCTACCTGCCCTGATAGCTGATCCGCTCATTACCCTTGCAGCCAGATGAGAATGCTATTCGCATATGCGAAGAGTGCTGTTACCATCGAGAAAGGTTGCTTCTACCCCTCCAGGAGTGCTCCGCATGACTGACTTCGATTCGGTCGACTACTTCACCGATCCGGCGCTCGTTCCGGACCCACACCCGTATTTCGATCATCTGCGGGCGAAATGCCCCGTGACGCAAGAATCCCGGTACGGCGTGTACGCGGTGACGGGGTACGAAGAGTCGACAGCGGTGTTGAAGAACGCCGATGTGTTCTCCTCGGCGATCGCGGTCGGCGGGCCGTTTCCCCCGTTGCCCTTCGAGATCGAGGGTGAGGACATCACCGAATTGATCGAGCGGCACCGTGATCGGTTGCCGATGTTCGAGCACATGGTGACGATGGATCCGCCGCAGCACACCTATGCGCGCTCGCTGCTGAATCGGTTGCTGACGCCGGCGCGACTGAAGGAGAACGAGGACTTCATGTGGCGGCTGGCCGATCGCCAGCTCGACGAGTTTCTGGAGCGTGGCCGGTGTGAGTTCCTCGCCGAGTACGCCAAGCCGTTCTCCTTGCTGGTGGTGGCCGACATGCTCGGTGTGCCGGAGGAGGACCACGAGCAGTTCCGCATCGCGCTCGGCGCCGAGCGCCCCGGGTCGAGGGTCGGCGCGATCGACAACGAAATCGTGTCGAGCAACCCGCTGGAGTGGCTGGACGAGAAATTCGGTTCCTATATCAGTGATCGGCGGCGTGAGCCGCGTGACGATGTGCTGACCTCGCTGGCGCTGGCGAAGTACCCGGACGGGTCGACCCCCGAGGTCATCGACGTCGTGCGCTCGGCCACCTTCTTGTTCGCGGCCGGGCAGGAGACCACGGCGAAGTTGCTGAGCGCGTCGTTGCGGATTCTCGGCGATCATCCCGAGGTGCAGGAGCGATTGCGGGCCGACCGCAGCCTGATTCCGGTGTTCATCGAGGAGACGCTGCGGTTGGATTCGCCGGTGAAGAGCGGTTTCCGGTTGGCGAAGCGGGCGACGACGATCGGGGACACCGATATTCCGGTGGGATCGACGGTGATGTTCTGCCCCGGTGCGGCCAATCGTGATCCGCGTCGTTTCGACGATCCGCACGAATTCCGTTTGGATCGCCCGAACTTCCGCGAGCACATGGCTTTCGGCCGCGGCGTGCATTCCTGCCCCGGCGGCCCGCTGGCGCGTGTCGAAGGCCGGGTCTCGATCGAACGCATCCTCGACCGCATGCTCGACATCTCGATCGATGCGCAGCGGCACGGTCCGGCGGGGCAGCGTGACTACACCTACGAACCCACCTTCATCCTGCGTGGGCTCACCGAACTGCACATCACCTTCACTCCCGATCCCTGAGCGACCGGGCGCGAATTCCCCTCGCTCCGAGTCCATTCACGAGCAAGCCGTTTCGGCGAGACAACGAATAGAGGTAACCATGACCGGACGGGTCGAAGGAAAGGTCGCGTTCATCACCGGCGCGGCGCGCGGCCAGGGCCGCAGCCACGCGGTGCGGCTGGCGCAGGAGGGCGCCGACATCATCGCCGTCGACGTCTGCAAGCAGCTGGACAATGTGCCCTTCCCGATGTCCACGCCCGAGGATCTGGCGACCACCGCCGATCTGGTCAAAGCCGAAGGCAGGCGCGTATTCACGGCCGAGGTGGACGTGCGCGACTACGCCGCGCTGAAGACCGCCGTGGACAGCGGCGTCGAGCAGCTCGGGCGGCTGGACGTCATCGTCGCGAACGCGGGCATCGGCAACGAGGGCGGGCAACTGCTCGACCTCGAGGAGAATCTGTGGGACGACATGATCGATGTCAACCTCGGCGGCGTGTGGAAGACCGTGAAAGCCGGCGCGCCGCATCTCATCGCCGGTGGACGCGGTGGTTCGATCGTGCTCACCAGCTCCGTCGGCGGGCTCAAGGCGTACCTGAACGTGGGGCACTACGTCGCCGCGAAGCACGGCGTCGTCGGTCTCATGCGGACCTTCGCCGTGGAACTCGGCCAGCACTCGATCCGGGTCAACTCGGTGCACCCGACGCACGTGAACACGCCGATGGTGATGAACGAGGGCACCTACAAGCTGTTCCGTCCCGACCTGGAGAACCCGGGCCCGGCCGATCTCGAGCCGATCTGCCGGATGTTCCACACCCTGCCGATACCGTGGGTGGAGCCGGTCGACATCAGCAATGCGGTGCTCTACCTGGCCTCCGACGAATCCCGTTTCGTCACCGGTGTTCCGCTGCCGATCGACGCGGGCAGCATGCTCAAGTAAGCAGCGGCGGTATCGAACCGGATCCCGTGGGCGAGAACGCTATGCGATACGGCCTGTGTGTGCCCTGCCTCGGCGAGTTCGCCGAACCGCGTCAGGTCGCCGACCTGGCCCGGCGAGCCGAGGAGGCGGGGTGGGACGGCTTCTTCGTCTGGGACCACGTGGTGTTCCCCTACGGCGCCGTCGACCTCGCCGACCCGTGGGTGCTGCTCACGCTGGTCGCGGCCGCGACCGAACGCATCCGTCTCGGCCCGTTGGTGACTCCGGTCGCGCGCCGCCGCCCCGGCACGCTGGCGCGCCAGACGACCTCGGTGGACCGGCTCTCCGGCGGCCGCCTGGTGCTCGGCGCCGGACTCGGCTTCACACTGGAAGCCGAATACGGCGCCTGGGGCGAACCGGCCGGGCCACGTGAGGTGGCCGAACGGCTCGACGAAGGGCTGGCCCTGCTCACCGAACTGTGGTCCGGCGAGAAGATCGACTTCCACGGCGCGCATCTGTCCGCTACCGACGTCACCTTTCGGCCGACCCCGGTGCAGCGCCCCCGCCCGCCGATCTGGATCGGCTGCAACTGGCCCAACCGTCTGCCGCTGCGGCGCGCCGCCCGCTGGGACGGCGTCGCCCCGATGATCGTCGGCTCCGACGGAGCCTTCGGCCCGACCCCGGAGATCGTCACCGAACTGATCCGCGCCGTCACCGAATATCGCGAGGACGCAACTCCTTTCGACGTCGTCATCACCGGGCGCACGCCCGCAGACCGGCCCGGCACGGCCTGTGCCACGGTCGAAGCCATCGCGGCGGCAGGCGCCACCTGGTGGCTGGAGGGCTTTCATCCCGGCCCGGGGGAGTACGCGCAGGCGCTGCGCCGGGTGACGGCGGGTCCGCCGCGCCACGGCAGGACCACTCGGCCGCGGCGCCGCGGAGAGGGAACGAGATGACGCATACCGAGCACGACCGGATCGGCTCGGGCGCCGACGCGATGAGCGCCACGGAGGAGACGTCCGCGCACGGCGAGTCCTCCGTGACGCGGATGCTCGAGATCTTCGATGTCGCTCCGGTCGGCGCGAACACCTTCATCGGCGCCAGTGACGGCGGATCGCGCAAGGTGGTCGACGGCACCCAACTGCTCGCCCAATCCGTCGTCGCGGTCGCGAAACGACTGCCCGGCAAGTCGATTCGTTCGGCGCACGCCGTCTTCGTGCGGGTTGCGGATCCGGACGAGCCCGTGGAGTTCGTCGTCGACGTGACCCACGAGGGGCGTTCGATAGCCGCCGCGTCGGTGGCGGTGAATCAGCACGGGCGGCGCTGCGCTTCGGTCTCCGTGCTGGCCGACACGCCGGCAGCGGACGTCATCCGGCATCACGCGCCGCGCCCGCGGGTGGCCGGGCCTGCCGAGTCGATCGAAGCCGATATGCCGATGGCAGGTCGCGAGTTGCGCATCGTCGGCGTCGCCGACGTGAACGATCCCGCGGAGGTCGGCCCGCCCGAGTTGTCCGCCTGGCTGCGCTACGAACCGATTCCGGTTCGCGACGATCTCGCCAAAGCCCTGCTCGCCCACTTCACCGGTCACCTGTCGGTGTCGACGACCATGCGCGCGCACCTCGGAGTCGGCACCAGCCAGGCGCACCACACCATCTCCACGGCGGTCATGACCGTGACGGTGAGTTTCCACGAACCGGTCGGGTGGGACGGTTGGCTGCTGTATTTCCACGAGAGCACGCAGGTGGGCGCGGGCATGTCCTATGTCCGTGGTCAGGTGCACACCGAGGACGGTCGGCTGATCGCCTCGTTCACGCAGGAGGCGATGATCCGCCCGCCGCGCAGGGAACATTCCGCGATCCCCGCGAATTCGCGGCTCTAGGACATCGGCAGTTGGGAAGGAGTCTTCGGATGGGTGAACAGCGGGCAGCCGCAGGCGTCGAGGTCTCCGGCTTCGCGGCCAGACCCGACTATCGCGTCGACATCCACCGCCGCCGCAACCTCGTCACCGCCCGTCTCGGCGACCGGCTCGTCGCCGAGACGACCCGGCCCCTGCTCGTCGACGAACAGGACCACGGGCTCGTGTTCTATTTCCCGCGCGAAGACGTGCGCGTCGCGCTTCGGCGCGACGACGCGCGCGGCAGCCGATGCCCCTTCAAAGGGCAGGCGACCTACTGGCGTTTCGACGGCGACGGCGACGCGGCCGTGTGCTGGAGCTATGACAACCCGGTCGGCCAAGTGGCCCGTCTGCGTGGGCACGTCGCCTTCTATCAGGACAGGGTGCAGGTCTGCGTCGGTGTGGCGACGCCTGCGGTGCTCGGTGTCCGCGCCGCGGTCTGAGACGGCGGCTGCCGCACCGACGGCCTGCTCCTCGTCTGGCCCGCGATCCTTGCTGGAAACCAGATTCTCCAATCTGAGAATTTTGCTTCTGAGAAGCGCTGCGGGCGCCTATGCTGAGCGGGTGCCAAACACAGCTACGTACAAGGTCGTCCAGTGGACGACCGGCAACGTCGGGAAGAGTTCGGTGCGGGCGATCGTGGCGAATCCCCTGCTCGAACTGGTCGGCTGCTACGCGTGGTCGCCGGACAAAGTGGGGCGCGATGTGGGCGAGCTGTGCGGTATCGAACCCCTGGGCGTCACCGCCACCGGCGACGTCGACGCGCTGCTGGCGCTGAAGCCGGACTGCGTGGTCTACAACCCGATGTGGATCGACGTGGACGAGCTGGTCCGCATCCTGTCGGCTGGTGTCGATGTCGTCGCGACCGCTTCGTTCATCACCGGCCACAACCAGGGGGAGGGGCGCGAGCGGATCGCCGAGGCATGCCGCCGCGGCGGATCGACCATGTTCGGTTCCGGCATCAGCCCCGGGTACATCAATCTGCTGGCCATCCTGTCGGCGAGCATCTGCGACCGGGTCGACAAGGTCACCGTCAACGAGGCCGCCGACACCACGTTCTACGACTCGCCGGAAACGGAGCAGCCGGTAGGGTTCGGCCGACCGATCGATGATCCCGGCCTGCCCGCGATGACCGCGCACGGCACCGGAGTGTTCGGCGAGGCCGTGCGGCTGATCGGCGACGCGCTCGGTGTCGAACTCGACGAGGTGCGCTGCGACGCGGAATACGCGCAGACGACAGCCGATCTGGACCTCGGATCGTGGACCATACCGGCGGGATGCGTGGCCGGCGTGCATGCGACCTGGAGGGGGCTGATCGGAGACCGGACCCTTGTCGAGATCGACGTCCGCTGGCGCAAGGGGCATACGCTCGAGCCCGATTGGAAGATCGATCAGGACGGGTGGGTCCTGCGGGTCGACGGGCGTCCGACGGTGCAGAACGTCGTCAGCTTCCTGCCGCCGCCGGATTTCCAGGCCGAGACGATCGCCGATTTCATGACCCTCGGGCACATCATGACCGCGATGCCGGTCATCAACGCCATTCCCGTCGTCGTGGCCGCCGGCCCCGGCATCGTGACCTACAACGACCTGCCGCTCACGCTGCCGCGCGGCGTGGCGCGGCAGGGCTGAGGCCGTTCATCCGCCGAATGTGCGGGCCGTCGCCAACGTGGTGAGCCGGTTGTCGTTGCCGCTGTCGCGGAGCTCGATCCGGCCGAGGCCCTCGTGCAGCCGGGCCTCCGCGACCACCGGTCCCACCCGCGCACCGAGCAGATAGCGCAGGCCGAGAAAACTGAGGGTGTCGCCGGGGGCGAGTGAGAGCACGGCCTCCTCGGCGGCCAAGGCGATCAAACCGCCGTTGACGGTGTCCGAGGCGTTCAGCCCCTCCATCGTTCGCGGCAGTACCACCGTTCCGGGGGCGACGCGCTCGCAGCGGGCCCGTTCGGCCAGCGGCATCGGCAGCCGCTCGGCGGTGGCAGGCAGCTCGACGCTCAGCCGCGGCGGCAGCTGCACGTCCGGATCCGGCGCCACCATGAAGGAAGCCGCCCCGAGGGCGATCGGTTCGGCGTCGACGCCGAACTCGAACTCGGCCACGAACACCGAGCGGCCCACCTTCACCGTTCGCCCGACGGCGCGGACCTCGCCCGTTCCGGGGGCGGGGCGGTAGAGGCCGACGTCGAGTTCCAGCGTGACCGGCACGCGCGGGCCCATCACGAGCGAGGCCGGGAGGCCCGACACTGTGTCCGCCCAGGTCGCGAGCACAGACGTGCGCAGCACGGTGGTGCCGGGGACGTGCATCTCGGGCGTGATCTCGGCGCGACCGTGCAGTTCCTCGCCCACCCGCCGGGTCGTGAAGCCCAGTTCACGCAGGATGCGCCCGCGTTCCTCCAGGCTGCTCGGCACGATCGTCACGGCTTCCTCCTGCTCGGCACCGGGGGGCCCGGGCTCATCTGCTGTGCCTCGGACGACCCTTCCATTGGTAACTGCATTCTCGAATACGAGAATGTCAATTTCGAAGGTAGCGCGCCGTCAAGGGTCGAAGTCGTCCTCGGTGTGCGACACAGGGCAGCGGTGAGGCGTTTTACCTGCCGGGTCCTGCCGGTTGGGCAGCGTCGTCCGACCCACGCGGAGCAGGACCGACGGCGAACACCGGGAATCTGTCCCCGCGAGGACACGCGTGGAATCGCACACGGATCGGCGTGGCGGAGGATGGCGGCAGCTCGCCGTGGATCGTCGTGTACAACCACGGTCCCTCGTCGAGTTCGACGATGGCGATCGTGGATCGCTTCGTCTCGGCGCGCGGGTTCGCCGAGCAGTGCAGCACCCGCCAGGAGACGACCGACCCCGCACCGGAGGACGGCACCCATTCCAGGTCCTCGGATCGGCAGGACGAACACGCGTCGAACAGCGGGGCCAGCAATCTGTCGCAGCACCCGCACCGCCGGATCATCAACGTCGTCTTCGCGCAGCCAGCGGGGTTGTCGCCGCAGGCTCGAGCGTGCTGGTGGTACGTGGAAGCCTGGTACATGGAAGCCTCGGTGTGATCGTGTTGATGTAACCAACCACGTCAGCGTCTCGTGTACGCACGCCGATCCGCGACGACCGATCGGCCGGGGGTATACCTATTTCTGCCGCCCCCCCGAATCCAGGAGGTTTCTCGACGCCCGCGATGACCAGCGCCTAATCGAGCGCGAATTGTTCGCCGACCTGGGTGCGGGCTTCCCGCGAGGCGGCGACGGGACGGGGGAAATTGCCCTCCGCGGCGGTGCCGAGCGTCCGCCTGACATGATCTGCTCGCCGGTCCACCGGGCTGCCGGTCGCTTTCGGAGCACTCCGCTGAGCGCAGCGGGCTCGGGAGGCCGTTCATGCCAGTGACGCGGGTGTCGCGTGCCGGGCGTGTATCTCCCCGGTTCGCTCCGCCGCAGGTCGCCGACCTCGTCGCCCAGGGACTCAGCAACAAGCGGATAGCCGCCGAATTGGTGATCTCGCCGCGCACTGCCCAAGGCCACGTCGATCGCGGCCTGGGTGGCGGTGGATGCCGGTCGCGAATGAACAGCACCGCGGGTGCAGGTCGCACAGCCTGCTGCGGCGGGAACACGTGCACGCAGACTTTCGCGTCGACCTGCGCGATCGTCCGGCCCGAAGGGCTGCGGTTCCCTCGACAGGCGGGTCGAGTTCCTGGAGAGGGCGAGCGAACGCCGCGCTCACAGCTGCGGCATGACTTCGGCGGCGAAAAGCTCCATCGTCGCGGCGGCCTGTTTCGCGCCGGTCATGAATACGAAAGACGAGATGCCTTGCTGCGCTCGTTCACCCAGCCGGTCCACCAGCATGGCGGGCGTCCCGATGTAACCGTCGTCGACGCCGAACGCCTCCGCGTCGAAGCGGCGCCGGATTCGCGCGCGCAGTTCGGGGAGGTCACGCTCGTGCGGGGCCACCGCCAAGACGGCTTGGTGCGACCTACGGATCTGGCCCGGATCCCGGCCGAGGCGTGCGCATTCCGTCTCGAGCACGCGGGTGAGCGCCGGCCAGTCGCGCAGCCCATAGGTAGGGACATTCCATACGTCGGCATAGCGAGCGACCAGCGGGATGGTGTATTTCGGGCCCACGCCTCCGATGTGGATCGGCGGACGCGGCTGCTGAATCGGGCGTGGCCAGTTGGGCATGTCGCTCACCTGGTAGTGGCGGCCCCGGAACGACGTGCGGTCCGAGGCGAACATGCGGGTGATGATCTCGAGGGCTTCACCGAGCCGCTCCGATCGCTGCGCGGCCGACCCCCAGGGCAAGCCCGCCTGCTGGTGCTCCGCTCGGATCGAACCGCTGCCGAGCCCGAATTCGAGCCGGCCCCGGGAGATCACATCGAGCGTGGTGGCCATGCGGCCGAGTAGCACGGGATGCCGGAAGTTGTTGCACAGGACCAAAGTTCCGACACGCAGCGTCGTGGTTTCGGCGAGCAGCGCGGTGGTGGTGGTCCACGCCTCGAGCGCCGGGTGGTCGGGGAGCCCGGGAGCGTAGAGGTGGTCGAACAACCACAAGGTGTCGAAGCCGGTGCGCTCGGCTGTTCGAGCCAGGCCCGACAACGTCTCGTAGTCCGCGACGATCTGGGGAACGTAGATCCCGAACTCCGTCCCGCCGGAAGTTCTGACCCTCCCGTGCGGCGCAACCGGATCAGGGCCCGGCATGTCCGTCGTCACGTGACCACCTCCGAGGGGATCTTCGGCTGCAGATCCGGAACGCACCGGACATATATGTCCGGTTATATCACTGCCGCGTAGCGGCGCAGGTCGGCTTCGCGAGATCTCGGCTCGCGTCCGATCCTCGAGCTGGGGCGGTCAAGCGTCGGGAAGGAGGGGGCGCACCGCTGTTGCTTCGGGCCCCCGCTTGCGCATGGTGGCGCGGAAAAGGACAGGCTGGCCCGCCATCAGTGACTTGTATCCGGTGGTCTCGATACTTGTGTACTCGACGAAGACCGGCACGGGGTGGTCGTCTGGCTGAAGGAATCCGAAGCCCTTCTCGATGTTGAACCAGGCCACCGTGCCGCGGCGCCAGAAATCCGCCGCGGTGCGATGATCGGGCCGGTCGGTCACGAGACGATGGGCCGGCTCACGCGGCGCTGCGATTCATCGGATCGGAATGCATGATCCGGTGCCACCAAGCGTCCAGGGGGCTGGGGTCCGGCCAGACAACCGCTGCTTCGGGCGAGGCCCCGGCTGCGTCCGCGGCGGGTATGAGCAGAGGGTCGCGTACTTCGGTGGATGCCATGATCGGGTACTCCATCAGGTGTTCCGTATCTCGAGAATAACCTCTGTGCGGTAACGCCTTACGCGTTCCGGCCAGAAGCGGGCCCGGAAGTCCGGGCCCGCCCGAAGGGGTGATATGACACTTTTCGCAGATCTGCTCCTGTAGCACCGGCTTCGACATCACCTCTCTTTCGGCTGCGTATCTTTCGCGGACGGGTCAGGCGTCGATCGCTTTGTGCCCGTTGCCGCGACCGATCTCGATCTTGCGCGGCTTGGCCTTCTCCGCGACCGGAATCGTCAGGCGGAGGACGCCGTCGGTGTAGTCGGCGCGGATATTGTCGGTATCGAGGTTCTCGCCCAGGAACAGCTGGCGGCTGAACACGCCGCGGGAGCGTTCCGCGGCGATCATCTCGCGGCCCGTGTCGAGCTCGGGACGACGCGCGCGCACCGTCACCACATTGCGCTCGATGTCCAGGTCCAGGGACTCGGGGTCGATTCCGGGCAGATCGAACTCGACGACGAACTCCTCGCCCGCGCGCCAGGCATCCATCGGCATCACCGCTGGATGTGCCTTCGTGCCGAACACCTGCTGCGTCAGACGGTCCAGATCGCGGAACGGATCGGTGCGCATCAGCATGGTCGCCACCTCCACCTCACTCCATTCTTAGTAGTAGGGGCCAGATAACCTCTGTCATCTGGTACAGATTTTTTATAGCACCGAGAGAAGTTGAGCGCAAGGCGCTAAACTAGGAAATCTGTTGGACGACGCGAAGTGAGGATGGATGGCGCAGGAGAGGGGCGACTCGGGGCATCTACCGGATCCCGGCCAAGCCGTGTACGGGATCTCGGTGGCGGCCGGACTGGCGGGAATCGGCGTGCAGACGCTCAGACTGTACGAGCGCCACGGGTTGCTGACTCCCGCGCGCAGCGACGGGGGTACCCGCCGCTACAGCGGCGACGATCTGGCCCGCCTGCGGCGGATCACCGACTTGGTCGCCACCGGCGTGAATCTGGCCGGGATCCGCCGCATTCTCGACCTGGAGGATGCCAACGCCGACCTGCACGCCGACAACGACCGGCTGCAGGCCGACAACGTCCGTTTGCGAGACGCGCAGGACAGCCCGTCGGAGTTGTAGGTCCGGGGCTCACTCCGTGAAGCGTGTGCGCAGATCCACGACCGTACCGGACTCGCCGGTGACGACGTCGACCTCCGGAATGAGGGCGCGAATCAGCGGCATGCCGCGCCCGCGCATCGAATCGGCCTGCGGATCGGGTGGTTTCCACCGCCCGCTGTCGGCAATGGTCACCCGGAGTTCGTCTCCGCTGATCGAGGCCCGCAAACGGACCACGCCACCGTCCCCGCGATGGCCGTGCTCGATGGCGTTGGTACACGCCTCGCCGACGGCGAGCAGCACATCGTAGGCCGGACCCGCCGCCACACCGGAGTCGGCGAGCCATTCCTGGAGCGCGTGCCGGACGGATGCCAGTTGGACGGCCTCGGCGGGGAAATCCAACTCCAGCGGCGTCACCGCGCTCGGTAGCGGGACCCGCTCGCCCGCGCTCACGGGCGCGTACCAGCCGCCGTAGTCGTCGTCGTGCGTCTCTCGCGGCCCGCGCTTCTCGTCGTCGTGCTGTCCCAAGGGCGTCGATGCGCCGTCACCTCGTTACCTCCCTGTCGGGGATCGGTGCGCTGTATCCGCGCCACGCCGAGCACGCGGGCCGTCGGGCTCGGCTGCCGTGTTCGCCGTGCGTATGCCATGCTCCCCGAAGCTATACCCAGTCGAGCAATCGGCATTCACTTCCGCGGTTCCGCTCATGGGAACCCCGCCGGGCGCAGCGTTCGGCGACCCCGTAAAGCGCTGTGCCGCAGTCGCGACGACGCGGCGGCGGGCCTGTAGAGGCTACTGGCTCTGGCGGGGGAGCCGGACGACCTGGACGAAGAAGTCGTCGATCTGCTTGATGGCGGCGACGAACTGGTCGAGGTCGACCGGCTTGGTGACGTACGCGTTGGCGTGCAGCCGGTAACTGCGCAGTATGTCCTCTTCGGCGGCGGAGGTGGTCAGCACCACCACCGGAATGTGCGACAGATCGGGATCGGCCTTGATCTTCTCCAGCACCTGCCTGCCGTCGTATTTGGGCAGGTTGAGGTCGAGCAGGATCAGGTCCGGTTGGGGCGCGTCCGCGTGCTCGCCTTGGCGGTAGAGGAAGTCTAGGGCCTCCTCGCCGTCCCTGGCCACATGCAGGTTGTTGCCGATCTTGTTGTCCTCGAACGCCTCTCGCGTCATCAGCTCGTCGCCCGGGTCGTCTTCGACGAGCAGGATGTCGATGGGCCGGCCGGGATTGGTCATGCGGTGACTCCTTCGTGGGCGGGGGCGTCGGCGGTGAGGGCGGTGCTGTCGGCCTCGGCGACGCGCAGCGTGAAGCAGAAGCGGGTGCCCTCGGTGTACTCGGTGTCGATCCAGATCCGGCCGCCGTGGTACTCCACGATCTTCTTGCACACGGCCAGCCCGATGCCGGTTCCGCTGTACTCCTCCCGATTGTGCAGGCGCTGGAAGATGACGAACACCTTCTCGGCGAATTCGGGTGCGATACCGATGCCGTTGTCGGAGACCGACAGCAGCCAGTCACTGCCGTGCTCGGCCTGCTCGCAGGTGATCTCGATCTCCGGGCTGCGGTCCGGCTCGCGGAACTTGACGGCGTTGGCGATCAGGTTCTGCCAGAGCATCGTCAGCAGTGTCGGATCGCCGATGATCTCGGGAAGCTCCTCCGGGCGCCGGACGAGCGCGCCGGTGTCGTCGATCGCCGAGGAGAGATTGGTCAGCGCCTTGTCCAGGGTCTGGCCGAGGCCGGTCGGAACGTTGCGGTCGGTGATCCGGCCCACGCGGGAGAAGGTGAGCAGATCGTTGATCAGCACCTGCATCCGCTTGGCGCCGTCGACGGCGAAGTCGATGTACTGTTTGCCGCGCTCGTCGAGCTGGTCGCCGTACCGCTTCTCCAGCAGCTGGCAGAACGCCGCTACCTTGCGCAGCGGCTCCTGCAGATCGTGCGACGCGACGTAGGCGAACTGCTCCAGCTCGGTGTTGGACCGGCGCAGCTCTTCGGCCTGCAGGTCCAGATCGGTTTTCTGCTCGGCGAGCGCGGCTTCCTTGGCCCGCGAGGAACTCAGCTCGGCGACGATGCGGCGGCGCATGCCCTCCACCGCGTCCGCGACGCTCGCGAGATCGGCCGGGCCGTGCGCGTCGATGTGATGATCGAAGTCGCCGCCCGCGACCCGCAGTGACGCATCCGTCAGGTAGCTGAGCGGGCGGGCGATCAGGCGCCGGACCAGCACGGTCAGCAGCACGCCCGTCAGCAGGAACGCGATGACCATCCCGGCCAGCACCGCGTCGCGGACCGCGCGGGTGTGCGCGAGCTGATCTTCGTCGTGCGCGATGGCCGCCGCGAGACTGTTGTTCTGGATTTCGAAGCGCGCCCGGAGTTCGTCGAACAGCGGTTTACCGCGCGTGGGGGTGGCGGGATCCATGCCACGGGCCGAGCCGGAAGCCAACGCCGCGACCAGCGGCTCGGCGTACTCGGTGCGCCACCGCCGCGCGGCGGACTCCACGGCGTCGAGCTCGTCGAGCAGTGGTTGCCGGTCGGCGAGCAACTCCCGCAGGCGGGCGACCGACTGGGACTCGTCCCGGGTGCCGTCGCGGTAGGGCTGCAGGAACTGCGGGTCGGCGGTGATCCCGTATCCGCGCAAACCGGTCTCCTGATCCACCAGTGCGTTCTGCAACCGGTAGGCCTCCGTCGCCGCTGGCATGGACTTGTCCAGCAACCGATCGGTCACCCGGTTGGTCTGGGCGATCACCTGGGCGCCCGCCACGGTGCCGATGATCACCACCAGCACCATCGCGGCCAACACCAGCTGGAACCAGGCCTGCGCGGTCAACCGCGCGCTCAGGGGCGTCCGGCCGGTCTCGGTCCTCATCGCTTGTCGTCCTGTTCTCGCTCGTCCTGTTCTCGCTCGTCGCGGTTCCACCCCAGATACAGGATCGCGACATCGTCGTCCAACCCACCCGACGCGCTCGCCAGCGACTCGACCCGCCCGATCAGCTCGTCGACGAACCAGTCGGGATCGGCGGCTCGGACGGCGCGCGCGACCTCCATCAGGCCCTGCTCGCCGAGTCGTTCCTGGTCGGTGCCGACTCGCCCCTCGAACAGACCGTCGGTGAACACCATCAGCCCGGAGTCCAGCGGCAGGTCGAGGTCGTGGACGGGCCACTCGGCACGTCCGGGAAGGAAGCCGAGCGCGGGCCCGCCGGGGACCTCCACCCAGGTCAGCTCGGTGGCCGAGCGCAGCAGCATTCCGGGGTGCCCGGCCCGCAATACCTGCGCGCGACGCCTGCCGGGGTGCAACATCAGGCTCGTGACCGTCGCGAAGGTCTGCCTGCGGGTGCGTTCGGCCAGCAGGACCTGTTCGAGCAGCCGCAGCTGCCGATCACCGGTCACCCCGCTCAGCACCAGGGTGCGCCAGGCCAGGCGCAACGCCACACCGGTAGCCGCCTCGTCGGGCCCGTGTCCGGACACGTCACCGATGACGGCGTGCACGGTGCCGTCCGCGTCCTGCACCACGTCATAGAAATCGCCGCCCAGCAGTGAATGCGCCCGACCGGGACGGTAGCGCGCCACCACGTCGACTACGCGCTGTTCGCGCAGCAGGGGGGTGGGCAGCAGGCCGCGTTCCAGCCGCGCGTTCTCCTGTGCCCGCATGTTGCTCGCCTGCAATGCCGCGCTGGTTCGCTCGGCCTGCTTGCGCTGGATCGCGTAGCGCACGGCGCGCCCGAACAGTTCCGGCTCGACCCGCCCTTTGACCAAGTAGTCCTGGGCTCCCGCCGCGACCGCCGCCAAACCGGTCTGCTCCTGATCGAGACCGGTCATCACCACGATCGCGACCTGATCGGTGTGCTGGCGGATGCGCTCCACCGCCTCCAGCCCTTGGGCATCGGGAAGGTGCAGGTCCAGCAGCACGCAGTCGGGTTCCGCCGAGGCCAGGTGCTCGGCGGCCTCCGCCAGCGACCGGACCCAGTGCAGCCGCAGGCCGGGGGCGCCGTCCACGACCAGTTCCTCCACCAGCAGCGCGTCCCCGGGATCGTCCTCGATCAGCAGCACCGAAGGTTGCTGCCACGGCCAATCCGTGTTGACGATCACCTCGGGATCGTCATCCGTCCCGTCACGCCGCACGGAAACCACCGGTCGCGGGTCCAGTTGTGGCGGAGCGAATGGCAGCACTACTGCCGACGTCGGCCGACACCGACAACCCGGTCTCCGATCACCAAGGGGCGGCACGAGCGCACGCCGACTGTCTCAGCGGCCGTTTGCTGGACCGAGAGCCAGCCAAGATCGTATCGGATCTTTTACCCGATCGAGACATGAGGCGTTGACCTGCGTGGAAGGGAAGGACGGCGAACGGGGCCGCCGAGAATCAGACCGAGGTGCCCGTGAGCCGCGCGGTGTCCCGCACGTCGCCCCGCGCCGCGCCGGCGCGGCGCGGGGAGCGAAGTTCCGCCAAGCTGCGTGCGACGACCGTGGCATGGACCGCGATGACGGCAAGGGAAGCCGAGCCGATCACAGCAAGAAGCACAACCACGACAGATACCGGTCCTTTCGGGTGCGAGCGGGCCCGCTGCCCACTCGATCGGGTGCCGAGTTCGCATCCGCCGATCCCGGCGGCCGCGCGCTCCGTCTCCAACGTGCCCCGGCGTCTGCGGACCAAACCCACGATTCCGGCGCCGCGAACAGCGGTTGCCGGGATCACGCGAGGACGACCTCGGCCGTCGCGCGACCGAAGATCCTGCGTCCGTCGTGCTCGGCGGTGATCGCGATGGTGGCGGTGCGTGTCTGCGCGTCCAGGTGTTTCACCCGGCCCGAGAACTCGATGTTGCCGCCGGTCACGCCCACGTGGACGGGATTGGTCAGGCGCACGTTGTAGGAGCGCAGGCCGACGGGGTCGCCCAGCCACGACGTGATCAAGTCCACACTGAGGCCGATAGTGTACATGCCCTGGGCGACAACGGTTTCCAGCCCCATCCGCGCGGCCGTCTCGGTACTCCAATGGATGGGGTTGGGGTCGCCGGCGACTCCGGCGTAGTTGACCAGGTCGCCCCGGCTGACCCTGAGGGTGCGCGGGGGAAGCTCCGCCCCGGGAGCCACCGCGTCGAACCGGCGCAGCCGGGGGCCGGCCGGTGCGGTGCGCGCCTCGCTCACCGACTCGGTGCCGTTTCCCGCGTATCGCGGCTGCGGCGCACGGCGAATCCGCTGTGCCTCCGGGCGCGCGCCGTGCATCACAACCGCGTCGAACCACGACGGAAGAGCCTCGTCGGACCGCCCGACCAAACTGGTCCGAGACGTGAGGACGGGCCGATCGTCCTGGTCCAGCATGGTCTGGCGCAGCCCGATGAGATCGCCGCCGAACGCGTGCCGGAACGAGTCCAGGCACATCTCGAAGCCGATCCGGTCGCCGGCCAGGAGCGGGCGGTGGAATTCGATCATCTGATCGGTCTGAATGGTCCGGCTCAGGTCGTAGCCGGGCAGAATCGTATCGAACACTTCGGCATAGGCGAGGTAGCCGGGCACCGCCCCGAAGGTAGGGGGAGCGAGCAAGCCGTCGTAGCCGAGGTCTGCTGCGGCGTCCTCCGACCAGTGCGCGGGATGATGATTGCGCACCGCGCGGGCGTACTCGCGGATCTTCTCACGTCCGACCTCATAGTGATCGCCGCTGCGATACCGGCGCCCGACCATCGAGGCGGGAACCGCGGGATCGGTCACTTCGTTCGCACCCGATGGGGCAGGGATTCTGGACATCGCGGGGGAATCTACCCAACGGAGGCCGGAATTCCGGTCAGCCCGCAACGCACGCCGTTTCGCGCCCGACGGCCCCCGCGATCAGCGCACCGCACAGCGCGAGCTTCATTTCGTTTTTCCGATCGAAAGAAATTGTCGTCGGACGGAATTCGGCATGCGACAGTCGGCGCAGCCCGGCTGCCCACCGGCCGCCGCGCCGGAGAACTCGTGCACCCGTCATCTGCGCACCGATGCTCCGGAGATTTCGGTGGCCGGTCCCGGTCGATCCGGTGACTTTTACGGCGGCCGGCCCGGTCAGCAGTAGTTTGAGGCCCGGGCCCCTGGGAAGTCGATCGACAGAACCGACGGAAGGGCAATCGCGGCATTCGGTCGGCGAGGGCCGCGCTCCTCGACCGGCTGTCCGGCTCCGAGAGCCGACCGGCATCGGCCGGCCCGCCGACCCCGTGAACCATCGCCGCCACGCACCGCGGTACCGCGCCGCTCGTTCCGGCGGTTCGTCGCCGGGCTTTCCGCCCGTGCTCGGAGGAGAGGAGAGAAATGCCTGTTCCGAACTACACCACCGACGACGCCGGAATCCCGGTTCCCAGCGACGAGCATTCGCTGACCGTCGGGCCGGATGGACCGATCCTGCTGCAGGACTGGTATCTGATCGAGAAGATGGCGGCGTTCAACCGTGAACGGGTGCCCGAGCGCCAGCCGCACGCGAAGGGCGGCGGCGCGTTCGGCGTCTTCGAGGTCACCCACGACGTGAGCGCCTACACGATGGCCGACGTGTTCCAGCCGGGCAAGAAGACCGAGATGCTGGCGCGGTTCTCCACCGTGGCGGGCGAGCGCGGCAGCCCGGACACCTGGCGGGATCCGCGCGGGTTCGCCCTGAAGTTCTATACCGAGCAGGGCAATTTCGACATGGTCGCCAACAACACGCCGATCTTCTTCGTCCGCGACCCGATGAAGTTCCAGGACTTCATCCGTTCCCAGAAGCGCCGCGCCGACAACAATCTGCGCGACCACGACATGCAGTGGGACTTCTGGACGCTCTCGCCCGAATCCGCCCACCAGGTGACCTGGTTGATGGGTGACCGCGGCATCCCGCGCACCTGGCGGCACATGAACGGCTATTCCAGTCACACCTATATGTGGGTGAACGCCGC
This sequence comes from Nocardia abscessus, assembly GCF_015477775.1. Lineage (GTDB taxonomy): Bacteria > Actinomycetota > Actinomycetes > Mycobacteriales > Mycobacteriaceae > Nocardia > Nocardia abscessus_A. The sequence continues at coordinate 274,449 of NZ_JADLQO010000003.1, forward strand.
GGGGGAACGGTTCTGGGTCAAGTACCACTTCAAGACCGATCAGGGCATCGAGTTCTTCACCCAGCACGAAGGCGATCAGATGGCCTCGATGGACACCGACTACCACACGCGGGATCTGTGGGAGTCGATCGAAGGCGGCAACTATCCGAGCTGGACGCTGAAGATGCAGATCATGCCGTTCGAAGAGGCGAAGACCTACCGGTTCAACCCCTTCGACCTCACGAAGGTGTGGCCGCACGGCGACTATCCGCTGATCGACGTCGGCAAGATGACGCTCAACCGCAACCCGGCGGACTATCACACCGAGATCGAGCAGGCGGCATTCGAGCCGAGCAATTCGGTGCCGGGCACCGGGCCGAGCCCGGACAAGATGCTGATGGCCCGCTGGTTCTCCTACCCCGACGCCCACCGGTACCGCATCGGCGCAAATTACAAAGAGGTGCCGGTGAACACTCCGCACGCCACCACCGTCCGTTCGTACAGCAAGGACGGCGCGCTGCGCCACCACAACCCGGGCGACCCGGTCTACGTGCCGAACTCGAAGGGCGGCCCGCACGCCGATCCCGCCGCCGCGGGACCGCCCGCGACCTGGTACGCCGACGGTGAACTCGTGCGCTCGGCTTACACCCTGCACCGCGACGACGACGATTGGGGTCAAGCCGGGACCATGGTCCGCGACGTGCTCGACGACGCGGCGCGCGAGCGGCTGGTGGACAACATCGTCGGACACCTGCTCAACGGTGTCTCCGCGCCCGTGCTGGAGCGAGCGTTCGAGTACTGGCGCAACGTCGACAAGAGTCTCGGCGACCGGGTCGAGGCCGGGGTGCGCGCGAAGCGGGATGAACGCGACCCGAAGGCGGCCGACCAGGCCAATCCGGCTCGATCGTCGGCGCAGGCCAAAGCTTGACGGACGCGTCCGCCGAGCGTGCCGACGATCGCTCCGGCGTGCCCGCTTGCCGCCCGGCGAGCGGGCACGCCGTGTGACGTGGCAAGACGGTTTGTGATCCTTTCGTTATCGCCCGCTCGTGTGTCTCGTTCGGGCTCTCCGATCTCCTGCGGAAGCATCACTGCCGGATCCAGTGGACCGACAGCACCGTGGTGTATCGAATCATTTCGAGGCTCGGTGACGTCCCTGTGGCACCCCATGGGTCGCACCGGCCTGCCGACGGAGATCGGAGGACCGCGCCATGGCGTTCGACGCCGATATTCGATCTGATCGACTCTCGCACCGAAGTTCGTGGCAGGCCGTCGCGGCGGGCGCTGTCGCCCTGGCCGCCGCGGCAGTGCTCAGCGCAGCACCCGCAACCGCGCAGCCCGTATCGAGCAGGGCATCCGATATCCCGGTGGAGGTGCCCATACCCGGTGGATTCCCGGGTTTCTCCGGGATCTTGCGATTTCTTCCGCCCGCCCCTCCCCAGCCGCAAATGCCCCTCGGGCGACTGGTGCCCGATCGCGGCCCGCAGCCCGCTCCGACGGCGTACGGATAGGTCCGCCGCGCAGCCATTCGACGAAATCCGGATCAGGGTGTCGCGCCGGGCGAGGCATCGCCCACCGCGATGCGGACATCGCCGACCCACTCGAACAAGACGTCGTCCCGTGGCGAACCACCCGTCGCGGGCGCCCCCGCCCGGCGCGCGATCGGCGCCTCGTCCTGGCCCGCCGCTTCCGCGCGCGCGGAAGCTCTGCGCAGCAACTCCCGGACCTCGGCGTCGCTGGTCTGCTCGAACTGCCAGTAGGACGCGCCGACGGCGGAGAACGGTGTGGGCGTGGTCGCGCAGACGACGCGATCCGCGAGGCGGCTCAGTTCCCGGCACGTGGACTCGGGTGCGGCGGGTACGGCGACGACGATCCGCGCCGGACACAGCTTGCGCACCGCCTCCAACGCGGCGCGCATGGTCGCGCCGGTAGCGAGGCCGTCATCCACCGCGATCACGGTCTTGCCTGCGACGTCGACCAGCGGCCTGCCTTCCCGATAGGCCGCCTCGCGCCTGCGCAGTTCCCGCGTCTCCTGCTCGGACACTCGCTGGAATTCCCATGGGCGGACCTGTTCGGCACGTAGCACGCCGTCGTTCGTCACGAGCACACCACCGCTGGCGATGGCTCCCATCGCGAGTTCCGGGAACCGGGGGACGCCCAGTTTGCGCACCACGAACACGTCCAGCGGGGCGCCGAGCCGCTGAGCCACCTCGTACCCGACGGGTACACCGCCGCGAGGGAGGGCGAGCACCACCACGTCTTCGCGGTCGTGGTACTGCTCGAGCAGTTCGGCCAGTACCCGGCCTGCGTCGTGCCGGTCATGAAACGTTGTGGCCACCATGTTTTCGCGCTACCCACAACGCGCGCCGGGTAACTCGGTTCGGCGCGCTCGGCTCGAGCCGCTGCCACCGCTTCGGGGTCACCCGGCCATTGATCAGGCTGTATTGCCGCTGCGGCTGCAGCACGGCGATCCGAGAGGGTTCGTTCTTCGGTACGGCGCGGAGCACGAGGCCGACCGCGCAGCCGACCACGATGGCGAACGCCGCCCATCCCGAACCGGAGAACACGGTGGCGGGGCCCCAGTCGCCGAGATAGCGCGGCGGAACCATCGTCCAGTCGAACGATTCGGTACGAATCGGCGCCACGGTGGACGGCCGCCACAGCATCGCGATCGCCAGGATGCTGCCCGCGGTTCGTGGCCGGACGAAGGCCGCGCAGTACCCCGCGGCGACGGCGAGCGCGGCCGTGGTGAAGTTGCGCACGCCATCTGCCGGAGCGATGGCGGCCAGCAGCGCGACAGCCGCGAGTAACCCGGTGCCGACCAGCGGATTCGATAAACGCATTCGGGCGGGCGGTTTCGGCGACCGGGTTGCGGACGGCGGATTCCATATCCGGGTTCCGGCCAGGTAGCCCAGCGCGATCAGCCCCAGTAGCAGCGGCACGCTCCATGCCGGTCGCGGCCCGTTGCCCACCGCGCTGCCGGTGGCGCTGAGCGCGACCGCGAGGTAGATCGCGACCCCGTCCCGGCGCGGCAGCAGCCATGCCGCGACGGTCGTGGCCAGCAGGGTGCACAGCGCCGTCACGAGCAACTCGACGCCGCCGTCGCCGTGGCGGAAGCGCCACTGCGCGACGGCCAGTTCCGTCATCACCAGCACGATCGCGGCGACCACGGGGCTGAGCGGCAGCTCCGGGTAGATCGGTTCGGGTGTGAACCGTTGTCGCGTGACCAGCTGACACGTCAGGATCAGCACGACCACCGCCGCGAGCAACCAGAGGGGCTGCGTTCCGAATACCGACCACACGTGCGGTTCGGACGTCGCGCGATGCGGATTCCCCAGCAGGCCCGAGGCCTGCGAGAGCGTGATGACGACGAAACCACCCACGCCGCCCAGGACGAAACCGGTCGCGGGGATGCGGCGGCCGAGTACCGCCACGCCCGTCGCGCCGAGCAGGATTCCACTGCCGATCGCGTCGAGGTATGCCGCGGTCGTCAAGATGTCCGGTGAGGCGCTGTGCGCTTCGATGGTGTGGGTGATCAACAGCAGCAGTGTGGCCGCCAGCGCGATCCACCACGCGGTCCGCGAGCGGGCCAGACTGACCGCCACCACGGCGGTGACCGCCGCGACCAGCACCCCGATCGCCGCTTCCCGGGGCACGCTGAGGACCAGCCGGTTGACCTGGTAGGGCGTGCACAGGCAGGTCCGGCCGTAGCTGAGCGGCACGACCAGCAGCAGCCCGGCCACCGCGGTAGCCAGGAACGCCGTGCCGCTCTCGAGCGCTTCACTCCGTCGGACCACTTCACAGTCGTACCCAGCGAGGACGAACCGAACATCGCGCCCTCGCCCGGTCTGTGCACCCACGGTCTGCCGGCCGGGGCGCGACAGCTCGACGCCGAGCGAGAAGACCGGGGAGCAGATGCGGCGATCCCATACCGAAGGGCGTCCGCGGCGCCTACGCGGCGCCCGGCGACGCGGACACGCCGCTGGTGCTGATAAGCGGTCTGGTCGAGCGCGGTAGCTACCCGGAGGGCTCCGCCGTGGTGAATCTTTGGGTCTCGGTCACCCGCAACAGCTCCAGCGCGGAGGCTTCCCGGCTGCCGGGCGCCGCCGAGTAGACCACGACGGCTTGGTCGGTGTCCGGAACCAGCAGGGTGTCGCAGTCCAGCCGCAGGGATCCGAGATCCGGGTGGTCGATCGTCTTGGTAGCGCTGCGCCACTGCCCGGATCGTCGCGCGGTCCACAACTGCTCGAATCGCGAACTGCGCGAGCGGAGTTCGGAGACCAAGCGCAGGAGACCGGGATCGTCCGGGTAGCGTGCGCGTGCGCTGCGCAGGCCGGCGACCGAGAAGGACGCCGCGTTGTCGGCCTCGGCGGGCGTCATCGCGACGCGACCCGGCTCGGTGCCGAGGAAACGCTGCCAGATGATGTTGCGCTGGGCGGGCGGCCAGGCGGAGAAATCGCCCAGCAGCGCGATCGCCATCGGATTCCATGCCAGCACATCGGCTTTCGCCGACAGCACCAGTGCGGGCAGGTCCGCCATCCGGTCCAGCAGACGTAAGACGCTCGGCCGCACCACCATATCGATGCGGTCCTGCTGCGGGGGAGCCGCGCCCGCGAACTGGAACAGCAACGCGCGATCCTCGTCGTTGAGCCGCAGTGCGCGGGCGAGCGCGGCCAGCACCGAGCTGGACGGACGGGGACCGCGCCCCTGCTCCAGGCGCACGACGTAGTCGACGCTGACCCCGGCCAGTTGGGCGACCTCTTCGCGGCGCAGCCCCGGCACCTGTCTGCGCGGGCCCGCGGGTAGGCCGACATCGCCCGGACGCACTCGGCCGCGTGCCTGCTGGAGCAACGCGGCCAGCTCGGTTCGATCCACACCTCGATCATGCCGCAGGCGGTCGGCGCCGAGGTGGGATCGCTGCTCCAGGCGCTGACAGCCTCGGTACGCCGGGTGCCGGATGAATCACCTGGCCGGGCCAGGCGTACCGGCTGACCCGGTTGCCGCGGCGAGAACTGCTGGTTGGGAGCGTACTTTGCTTGGGTCAGCGCTGCTGCCAGTAGCCGTTGGGGGTGTGGATGGACTGCGGCGAGTGGGCGCTGGGCGCACCAGGCGCGGGCTGCTGCCATGCGGCGTTGGGCGCACCGGTCGCGGGCTGCTGCCATGCGGCATCGGGTGCGCCGGGCGCGGGTTGCTGCTGCCATTGCGGGGTGGGTGCGCTGAGGGCGGGCTGCTGCCAGTGCGCGTTGGGGCCGCCGGGCGCGGACTGGCCGGGACCCATGGTCTCGGCGTTGGCGCGGGCGAGCAGGTCGGGGATCTGGGGGACGGCGACAGGTGACGAAGCGCCGCACCAGGTGCATTCCAAATAGTGCTTGGTGCTCAGTGGGAAGAGCGGAATGAAGAAGAACGTGAACTTGGTGACGAGTTTGCGCAGCCCGTGTGCGGCGGGATTGCCGCAGCGGCCGCAGACCAGAGTGATCATGACGAGCGTGTGAATACGCTTCTGCCAGCCCCAGATCAGCATGTGAAACCCCCAAAGATAGAGAATCTGATGTCGGTCACAGTAGTAGATCGACCAGACAGCTGCGGAAGTTAACGGACCGGTTTCCCTGACAGTCGACGCATGCGGTTCAAATTCTGTAATGCCACCTGGCAAGGGGTGTTCGGAGCGTTGCTTTCTGATCGCTGGAGCCGACGGCAGGACGTCCCGCGAGACCGGCAACGCGGGCGGCTTCGGGTTGGTCCGGCCGCGGCGGATCGGCGAGCGCCGCGTTGAGTGGGCCGTCGCGCGGACCGGCGACAGTCAGCGCCACCGGTGGTTCCCTGACGCTCAGCCTGGGGCGCACTGCCCGGTTCGGCGGCACCAGGCCGAACAGGGTGTCGATTCCCCGGTAAACGAACGGGATTGGGCTCTGGTCCTGGATGGGCGCGGGCCAAGATGGTCTAGCCCGAGCTCGAGGTGCCCTGGAGGAAGATGACTCGGGGCGTTCTGCGTTCCGCATCCGGCCGGACTATGCGGCCGATCAGGGGTGGGCACTCGGCTGCTCACCAGGTACGCGCGGAGCTCCGATGATCGTCCGCGGCTGGGAAGCGGGGACATGGCTTCGGCGCGGACCGCTCGACCGAGGCGGGCGCCTCGGCCCGAGCGATCGGCGTAGGTCAGCGGGCGCCGCCGTTGACGTACAGCGTCTGGCCGCTGACGTAACCGGCCTCGTCGCTGGCGAGGAAGGCGATCACCGCGGCGACCTCCTCGGGCTGTCCGACCCGGCCCAGCGGGGTGCGTTCCGCGGCGGCCTTCTGGTGGTCCTCGGCGTTCATGCCGACGCGGTTGGCCGTGGCGGCGGTCATGGCCGTGGCGATGTAGCCGGGCGCGACCGCGTTGACGGTGATGCCGTACGGGCCGAGTTCGAGAGCGAGCGTCGCCGTCAATCCCTGGATGCCGGCTTTGGCGGCCGCGTAATTGGCCTGGCCGCGATTGCCGAGCGCCGAACGGCTCGACAGCGACACGATCCTGCCGTACCGCTGGGCCACCATGAACGTCTGCGCGACCTGCGCGCAGTGGTAGGCGCCGGTCAGATTCACGGCGAGCACGGCGTTCCAGTCCTGCTCGGACAGCCGGAAGAACAGGTCGTCGCGGGTGATGCCCGCGTTGTTCACCAAGATCTGCGGGCTGCCCAGGTCGGTGGCGACGCGGTCGAACACGGTCTGCACCGATTCGCGCTCGGTGACATCACAGACGTAACTGCGCGCCACCCCGCCCGCCGCCGTGATCTGCGCGGCGGTCTCGTCGGGAGCGTTGCGGTCCAGTACGGCGACGGCCGCGCCCTCGCGGGCCAGGCGCAGCGCGGTGGCCGCGCCGATGCCTTGGGCCGCGCCGGTGACGACGGCGACCCGATCGGTGAAGCGATGCATCGAATATCCTCCGGTCAGAACGCGGCGACGCCGGTGAGGGCGCGGCCGATGAGCAATTTCTGGATCTGGCTCGTCCCCTCGTAGAGGGTCATCACCTTGGCGTCGCGCAGGTACTTGCCGACGGGGAACTCGTCGATGTAGCCATATCCGCCGAACACTTGCACCGCGCGGTCGGCTGCGCGGACCGCGGCTTCGGAGGCGAACAGCTTCGCCTGCGAGGACGCCACGGCGAAGTCCTCGCCGCGGTCGATGAGATCGGCGACCCGCCACACCAGCAGCCGCGCGGCGTCCACGTCCAGCGCGATATCGGCGAGCAGTTCCTGGACGAGCTGGTGGGCCGCGATCGGCTTGCCGAACTGTTGGCGCTGGGTGGCGTAGCCGACCGCGGCGTCCAGGCACGCCTTGGCCAAGCCGACGCATCCGGCCGCGACCGACATGCGGCCCTTGGCCAGCGCGGCCATCGCCACGGTGAAGCCTTTGCCCTCGGCGTGTAGCCGGGCGCTGTCGGGTACCCGCACCCCGTCGAGCACGAGCTCGGCGGTGGCCTGCCCGCGTAGTCCCAGCTTGCCGTGGATCTCGCGTGCGGTGAATCCCGGCGAGTCGGTCGGCACCAGGAACGCGCTGATGCCCCGGTGCCCTTCGCCGCCGGTGCGCGCGAATACCAGCGCCACCTCGGCCCAGGTGCCGTTCGTGATGAACATCTTCGTGCCCGACAGGATCCAGTCCGAGCCGTCGCGCACGGCGCGGGTGCGCAACTGGGCGGCGTCGGATCCGGTGCCCGGCTCGGTGAGCGCGAAACAGCCGAGTGCCTCGCCCGCGACGAGCCGCGTGAGCCAGGTCTGCTTCTGCTCCTCGGTGCCGAAGTAATGAATCGACTTGGCGACCAAGCCGAGGGAGACCGAGACGATGCCGCGCACGGCCGAATCGCCGCGCCCCAGCTCCTCCAGGATCAGGCAGTAGGTGAGGTGGTCGCCCGCGCTGCCGCCGTACTGCTCGGGGATGGTCAGTCCGAGGAATCCCAAGGCGCCGAGGCGGCCGACGATCGCCCGGTCCACGCTTTCCTCGCGGTCCCACCGTGCGGCGTGCGGGGTGATCTCCCGGTCGACGAAATCGGCCGCGAGCTGCCGCGCCGCCGTCTGCTCGTCGGACAGTTCGAGGTTCATGGGCAGTAGGCTAGCGACAGCTAAACTAGCACCGCAAGTTTTGTCGGAAGAATGCTGCGAAGCGACCGAGTTCCGCTGCTCGGTCGAGTGGCGCCAAATTCCGGCCGCGACGGCACGGCGTACCTGAGAAAGCCCGCCCGAAATCTCGGGCTCGGGCAAGCGCCCTCCGATCGGATGCGCGGGGCCTCGTCCGGAACGGAGGTGGACACCAGAAATCGCTCGGTTCGACGGCCGATACGGCCAGGTCGAGACCGCGTTCCGCGCCGGGTGTGCGCGCCGCCGAACGGGCTGACGCTGCGGTCAGCCGGTGGTGACCGGCCTGAATTCGGTGGCGAGCCAGGCGGGGAACTCGGTGAGGCTTGTGAGCACCACGTCCGCGCCCGCCGCGCGCAGTTCGTCGGCCGTGCACGGCCCGGTGCTGACGCCCACCGCGAACACCTCCGCGGCTCGTGCGCCGTTCATGTCGCCGACGTGGTCGCCGACGAACAGATCCGCGCCCTGTTCGCGCAGCGTCGCCGCCTTGCCCGCCGACCAGAGGTCACCCGCGAGATGGTCGACGCGCCAACCGAGTTCGGCGATGTGCAGCTGCGCCAGCGGGGCGTGCTTGCCGGTCACCACGACCACCCGTCCGTCGTTGGCCTCGACGGCCGCCAGCGCGGCCTGTGCGCCCGGCATCGGGGGAATGGTCGAGACGAGCGTCGGATAGAGCGCTCGGTAGCGGGTCACCAGGGCCGGAACCAGTTCCTCGGGCGCGCCCGCTTCGACGAGCAAGGTGGCCAGCGGAGGGCCGAGCCGATCGGCGAACGTCGTCCCGCACAGCGGCAGATCGAACTCGGCGCCGAGCAGGTCGATGGCTCGAGCGACGCCTGGCCGGGAATCGATCAGCGTCATGTCGAGGTCGAAGCCCACGGTCCAGGTCACCTACACGACCCTAATCGCCTACGCTCCGGTACGCCGGGTCGGCTGTTGTGATTCACAACTCCGCCGCGCGAGCATCAGGCCCGATGGAACGCAGGCGGGTGGCGCCGGTGATTCACGTGGAACCCGCACTGCGCTCGATGTCACGAAAGCGGCTGTTGCCCTTCGGATTCGGCAGCGAGTGCAAACGTGCGTCAGGTGCGTCGCGGTGGCGCGGCACGCTTGGTGTAGCCGCTGATCGGACCGATCTCCATTCGATCGATTCCGCGCAGCGCGCCGAGCCGCTCGGTGGTGTAGCGGAACAGGGCGTCCGCGTCGCGGCAGACGACGCACGCCAGCAGAGTGTGCGGTCCGGTGGTCGCGGCGACGAACGCCGCCTCCGGATCGTCGGCCAGCGCGGTCGCGACGGCCAGTAGATGCGCGGGGGCGACGGTCAACCACAGCAGGCTCTGCACGGTGAACCCGAACAGCGCGGGATCGATCTCGACGTCGAAACCGAGGACCCGGGCGTCGCGCAGTTCTTCGACCCGCCGTCGCACCGCGGATTCCGACCACCCGACCGCCCGCGCGAGCCGCGGATAGGTCGCCCGCCCATCGGCGGCCAGCGCGGGGAACAGACGCTGATCCAGTTCGCTCGGCGCCACCGGTGCGGGCGGGTCCGTCGCGGGCGCACGCAGGGCCGCGCTCTGCTCGGTGGACAGCGCCGACATCCGGCCCTGCCAGCGGCGTTGCATGACGTGCCGCAGCACGCGGTGGGCGTCCACGGATAGGGCGGCCGGGTGGCGGGCGAGTTCGGGCAGGGGAGCGTCGCCGGGGACGCGGAACAAGCAGACCAGTTCGGCGCCACCGGCGATGACCGTCACCCAGGCGGTGTCGGCGCGGCGGGCCAGCGCGCGGGCCAGCGCGGCGGTGGCCTCCGGCCGGACCCGCAGGCGGACCAGCCACTCGGCGTGACCGACGCGTCCGGTGTCGGCGATCCCGGTGACCCGCAGTCCTCCGGTGTCGAGCAGGCGCCGGTAGCGGCGCGCCAGGGTGCGCTCGGAGACGTCCAGCACCGGTGCGAGCCTGCTGAACGGCGCACGACCGTCGAGCTGCAAGGCGTGCAGCAAACTTCGGTCGATGTCGTCCAAGCTGACCGAATCCACCACGTCAGGGTAGGGCAATGTCGGAATCCGGCGGATCCGCCGTGGTGACAGGCAGGCGCACCTGCTACCGGACGAGCATCGTCGGCGTGCAGAAACCGATCGACGCCATCCACCACACCGGAATCCTGACTCGCGATCTGGACGGTCTGGAACGCCGCTACCTCGACCTCGGCTTCACTCTCAGTCCCCGCTCCCGGCACCTGCTGAGCGCGCGACCGGGCGAACCGCCCACACCCGGATGCACGGCCAACCGCTGTGCGCTGTTCGGCGGTTCCTACCTCGAACTGCTCGGCATCGTGGACGAATCCGCGCCGGACCCCTGGCACACCAAGGCGATGGCCGACGAGTACGAAGGCTTCCGCCTGCTCAACTTCGAAACCGGTGACGCGGAATCGGCGCGGCGCCGGCTCACGGAGGCGGGCGTGCGCGCGACCGGCGTGCTCGACCTGGAGCGCGACGTCGAGACCGAGGACGGCATCCGGACGGTGCGCGCGCGGGCCGTGCACGTCGACCCGAGTTCGACGCCGGAGGCGCTGCTGGGCGTCGCGCAGCATCTCACCCGCGAATACGTCCACCAGCCGCGCTATCTGACGCACCCGAACGGCGCCCGCGCCATCGCCGCCGTGCTGATCGTGGTGGACGACGACGCGTTCGACGCGACCGTCGCACGCTACGGTCGCATCCTGGCCGTGTCCGCCGTGCGCAAAGGGCCGCTGACTGTGCTGGAGATGGGCTCGGGACGACTGGAGATGGTGCGCGCGTCCCAGGCGGGCGCCGTGTTGCCGGGCGAGGCGGCGCCCGCGCCGTCCTACCTGGCCGCGATGACCATCGCCGTGCACGATCTGGCCGTCGCCCGTGCGGTCATCGCGAAAGCGGGCGTGCCGGTCCGCGAGACCGACGAGGGTTTCTTCGTCTCCGCGCGTGACGCCTACGGCGCCGGGCTGTTCTTCGTGACGGACTGACTCAGGCAGGCGGCGGGCCGGGGCGGGGTTCGGCGAGGGTGGAGCGCTTGCGGCCGTATCCGAGGTAGACGGCGATACCCACCAGCACCCAGACACCGAACCGCACCCAGGTCAGCGCCTCGAGGGTGGTCGCGAGCAGGACGCAGCCGATCAGCGCGAGGATCGGAACCAGCGGCACGAGCGGGGTGCGGAAGGGGCGTTCGCGCTCGGGCTCCACCCGGCGCAGCACCAGCACGCCCACGCACACCACCGCGAACGCCGACAGGGCGCCGATGTTCACCAGTTCGACCACGATATCGATCGGCAGCAGCCCCGCGATGATCGCGCCGATGGCCCCGAGCAGCAGCGTCAGCCGCACCGGGGTCGAACGTTTTCCGGTCGCCGCGAGGCGGTAGGGGAGCAGCCGGTCGCGGCACATCGCGAACATCAATCGAACCTGCGCGTACACGATCAGCAGCAGGCCCTTGGTCAGCGCGACGATCGAGGCGATCACGATGACCTCGCCGATCCATCCGATGCGCACCGCGCCGAACGCGGTCGCGATCGGCGCGCTGTTGTTCAGCGTCGCGAACGGCACCATGCCGGTGAGCACCACGCTGACCAGCGCGTAGAGCACGGTGGCGATGAGCACCGTGCCGATGATGGCGAACGGGACGTCGCGGCGCGGGTTGCGAGCTTCCTCCGCCGAGGCGGCGACCACGTCGAAACCGAGGAAGGCGAAGAACGCGATCGCCGCGCCTCCGACGATGCCCCCGACCCCGAACGGGGCGAACGGGGTCCAGTTGTCCACGGCGACGTGCGGTGCGCCGACGGCGATCACCAGCACGAGCACACCGATGGTCACGCCGACCAGCACTTTGGTGATGCGCGCGGTGAAGGTGACCTCCCCGGCCAGCACCGCGACGACGACGGCGACGATCAGCACGGCGGGCAGATTCACCACACCGCCTTCGGCGGGCCCCGCGGCGAGCGCGTGCGGAACGGTGAGGCCGAACAGCGAGTCCAGCGCGGACACGGTGGTGCCGGACCATCCGATCGCCACCGCGGCTCCCGCGATGACGAACTCCAGCAGCAGGTTCCAGCCGACCAGGAACGCCGGACCTTCGCCGAGGGTCGCGTAGGTGTAGGTGTACGCGCTGCCGGAGACCGGCGCCATCGCCGCGAGTTCGCTGTAGCACAGCGCCACCAGTACGCACACCGCTCCCGCCAGCGCGAACGACAGCACGATGGCGGGCCCTGCCTTCTCCGCGGCGGCGACGCCGGTGATGACGAAGATTCCCGCGCCGACGATGGTGCCGACGCCCATGGCGGTGAGGTCGAGTCGTCCGAGCCTGCGCGCCAGCGCGGGCGCGCCCGCCTCGGTCGTCGCGGTGTCGGGCAGGCGGCGGCGCCATCGCCGGGCTGATGCGGTGGTCATGACTCCCTTACGAGAACGGTCCGTCGGTCGCGGCCGGGTATGCCGAACCGATGGACCATTCTCGCCGCGCAGCCGTGGCTGGGAATAACTGGGGTGTTGCGGACGGTGCGCGCCCGCACCGGCCCGGATCGCTCAGCTGCTGGAGGACGTGGCGAAGGGCGTTGCCGCGGCGACGCGGGCCGCGCGGTTGGGATGCCGCCACAGGCCCTTGCGCTCGAGGATCGGCAGCACGCCTTCGCCGAACCAGTACGCCTCTTCCAGGTGGGGGTAGCCGGAGAGGATGAAGTGCTCGATGCCCAGCCGGGCGTACTCGGCCAGCCGATCGGCGACTTCGGCGTGCGAGCCGACCAGCGCGGTGCCCGCGCCGCCGCGGACCAGGCCGACGCCCGCCCAGAGGTTGGGCGCGATTTCCAGCCGCTCGGTGCTGCCGCCGTGCAGTTCCGACATCCGTCGCTGGCCTTCGGATTCACTGCGCGCCAGATTGGCCTGCACCCGCTCGATGTCGGCGGGATCGATGCCGGCCAGCAGGCGATCGGCCTCGGCCCACGCCTGCTCGGAGGTGTCCCGGCTGATCACGTGGACGCGCAGGCCGTAGTCGAGCACGCGCCCGTGGTCGACCGCAAGGCGGCGGATCCACTCCAGTTTCCCGCTCACCGCGGGCAGCGGTTCGCCCCAGGTCAGGTAGGTGTCGCTGTAGCGGGCCGCGATCGGGCCGGCCGGTGCGGAGGAACCGCCGAAGAACACCGGCGGCACCGGATCCGGACGGTTGCTCAGCAGTGCCTGCTGTACCCGGATGTGCTCGCCCTCGAAGGTCACCGGCTCGGTGGAGGTCCACAGTTCGCGTACCACGTGCAGGAATTCGCCGGTGCGGGCGTAGCGCTGGGTCTTGTCCAGGAAGTCGCCGTAGGCCTGCTGCTCGTGTGGCTCGCCACCGGTCACCACGTTGAGCAGCAATCTGCCCCGGGAGTGCCGCTGGAACGTCGCCGCCATCTGCGCCGCGAGCGTCGGGCTGACCAGCCCTGGGCGGAAGGCCACCAGGAACTTCAGCGTCTCGGTGGTCTCGACCATCATCGCGGTGGTCAGCCAGGCGTCCTCGCACCACGCGCCGGTGGGGGTGAGCACGGCCTCGAAGCCGTTGTCCTCGGCCGCGGCGCCGATCTGGTTCAGATACCGCAGGCTGGCCGGGCGGTCACCGGACATGAACGTGCCGTGCCCGCCCGCGACCAGCCCGCGGGAATCGCCGTAGGTGGGGAGGAACCAGTGGAACGACAGACTCATGCGGAGCCAACTCCCTTCCGGAGACCGTGGCCGGGTCACCCTGGTGACCGCCGCGCACGCGAAGCGACCCGAACCGGCTCCCGGTCCGCGACGATGACAGACCCGCGACGCCTCGGGGTAGCGGGTTAGATCGAGGGCGGTGCGCCTTGTGGGCGCGCCGCAGTGATCCATGCTGAGCGCTCGACCGGCCGGGGTCACGGTTTGGAACCAGGCCGGTTTTTATTCGTGTGTCCGTACGTGTCACTATTTCCGTACTAGACGTAACCACGGATAACACGTAATCTGGCCTCAGCACGCACCCCACGGTGTGCGAGGCGGACGGACGAAACGAGTACCTCAATGACGCGGCATGTCGACGTACTGATCATCGGCGCTGGGCTGTCCGGAATCGGCATGGCCTGCCATCTCACCAAGGAGCAGACGGGACGCAGCTACGCGATCCTGGAGGGCAGGACCGCCATCGGCGGCACGTGGGACCTGTTCCGCTACCCCGGCATTCGATCCGACTCGGACATGTACACCTTCGGTTACGGCTTTCGGCCGTGGAACGGCACGAAGGTGCTCGCCGACGGACCGAACATCCGCCGGTACATCGAGGAGACCGCGGACGAGTACGGCGTCACCGAGCACATCCGGTTCGGCCGCAAGGTGACCACGGCGCGCTGGTCCAGCGAGACGTCCACCTGGACGGTCGAGGCACTCGACGAGCAGACCGGCGAGACCGAGGTCTACACCAGCGATTTCCTGGTCGGCTGCACCGGCTACTACGACTACGACAACGGCTATCGTCCGCGGTTTCCCGGCGAGGAGAACTTCGGCGGGCAGATCGTGCACCCGCAGCACTGGCCCGAAGGCCTCGACTACTCCGGCAAGCGAGTGGTGGTGATCGGGTCCGGCGCCACCGCGATCACCCTGATCCCGGCCATGAGCGATACGGCGGCGCACGTCACCATGCTGCAGCGCTCACCGACGTACATCACCGCGCTGCCCGCCGACGACCCGGTCGCGGTGGGGATGAAGGCCGCCAAGGTGCCCGCCGCACTCGCCTACCGGATCGGGCGCGCGCGCAACATCGCCTTGCAGCGCGCCAGCTTCCAGCTCTCCCGCACCAATCCGGAGGCGGCGAAGAAGCTGCTGCTCGCCGCCGTGCGAATGCAGGTCGGCTCGGGCATCGACATGCGCCATTTCACCCCGTCCTACAACCCGTGGGACCAGCGTCTGTGCGTGGTGCCCAACGGTGACCTGTTCAAGGTCCTGCGCAGTGGCAAGGCGTCCATCGTCACCGACCGCATCGAGACGTTCACCGAGACCGGCATCCGCCTGGCCTCCGGCGAGGAACTGCCCGCCGACCTGGTCATCAGCGCCACCGGTCTGAGCGTGCAGATGCTCGGCGGCATGAGCCTGGAGATCGACGGCGAGCCGGTGGCCACCCGGGATCGGGTGGTCTACAAGGGCGCGATGCTCGACGGCGTGCCGAACGCGATGATGGTGCTCGGCTACACCAACGCGTCCTGGACGCTGAAGGCCGACCTCGCGGCCGAATACTTCTGCCGCGTGCTCAACCACATGAAGGCGAACGGTTTCACCCGGGTCGAGCCCGTGGCCACCGACCGCGATCGCGGTACCGACTCCGTGATGGGCGGCGCGCTGAGCTCCGGTTACATCCAGCGCGGCGACGCGGTGATGCCGCGGCAGGGCACCAACGGCCCGTGGCAGGTGATCAACAACTACTTCCGCGACCGCAAGCTGCTGCGCAAGGGCGCGCTGGAGGACGGGGTGCTCTCCTTCAGTCGTGCCGAGAAGGCGCCGACCGCCGCACCGCGGCTGGAAGGCACGCGCAGCGCCTGAGTGTCGTCCGGCGTTTCACCGCGGCGGGCACGACCAGGTGCCCGCCGCGAATCCGGACAACTCGCACAGCGCGGTGCGCGGGTAGTAGGGGCCCATGATCTCTGCGGCATGCTCCGGCGGAGTTCCGCCGGGCACGTTCTGCACGGCATGCGGAAAGTCACTGTCCGGCAACATGTTCCGCAACACCAGCAATTGCTGTCGATCGGCGTGCGCGGCGTCGAAGGGTACGAAGGTCGCACCCGGGATCCGCTCGATCCGTTCCCGCTGCCGCTCGGTGCCGACGACGTAGGTTAGCCGTCGGCATCGACGGCGGTCCGGTCGTCCGTGCGGCATCCGTCATCGATCGTGCCGTCCGGCAGCGGATTACGGGCCACCGGGCCCGGCGGGATCGACGGGTAGGCGCACCTCGAGAAATAGCGCACGTCCGCCACCGAACGCGGCCACGGCGCCGGATGCTCGCCCCGCGCGGTGCGCGGCGCCTTGCCGCGGACGACGAGCACGCGGTCGTCGCGTGGCGGCACCAGCGCGTAGCGCAGATAGGCGTTGTCGACGTTCGGGAACGCCGAGACCGGGCCGCTGGTGTCGACGCGCGCGAAGCCCGTGCTGTCGGCGCCGGGACCACCCGAGGGCGAGTAGGTCCGCATGATCAGGAACCCCGGCTGCCCGGTCATCGCGTTCGCGGGTGCGAGCGGCAACGTATTCGGCTGCCCGGCGGCGACATCCGGACGCACGGCGATCGTGTACGGGCCCCGGGTGCGGTAGGCGTCCGCGACGGGTTGGCATCGCCGGGCTCCGGTTCGATCCGATAGTCGGCGATCGCCGACGAGACACCGTCGCGGGTGAATCCGTTGAAGGTCGAGGTGTTGAACGACAGGTACCGCGCATCGGGGAAGTGGCCGCGCAACGTCGCTACAGACCCAGCAGAGTCTCCGAGACCGTCACCATGGCGTCGCGGTACTCGGCGCGGCTGGGTCCGTCGGCGTCGCGGCGGGCCAGCACGCCTGCGGTGAGGGCGTAGCCGATGGTTTCCGCGATCACGCGCGGCGCGACCGCCGGGGTGATGCGGCCCGCGTCGAGCTGGCGCTGAAGATACCGGGTGAAGCGGCGGATCGGGCGCTCGGTGATCTCCGCGGCCAGGGCGGCCACCCTGGGGTCCACCGCTCCGCGTTCGTCGATCAGGCGCAGCAGCGGTCCCGCCGTCGCGACCGCGCCGGCGAACGACTCGATGGTGGCCCGCAACATCGTTCGCGGGTCGTCATCCTCGATACCCGGCTCCTGGGCGGCGAGGAAGTCGTCGCGCACCCGCTCGGCCAGCGCGAAGAAGATCTCTTCCTTCGAGGCGAAGTAGACGTACATCGTGGCGCGGGAGACACCGGCCTCGGCGGTGATCGTGGCGACCGTGGTGTTGTCGTAGCCGCGCTCGGCGAACACCCGCGCCGCGGCGTCGAGGAGGTCGCGGTGCCGGGAGGTGTGCGAGCGCTCCCGCGCGGCGCGCACCGACCAGGTGGACTGGGTCACGCAGGTCATCGTCGCGCATATTGACGTTGACGTCAATGTCAACGAGACTGACGGCATGCAGGTCGTCGTGGTGAACAGGGGAGAAGTGGCGGTTCGCGTGCTGCGCACCGCCCGGGAACGGGGTTGGCGAACCCTGGCGGTGTACACGGCCGAGGAACAGCACGCGCTGCACGTCCGTCTGGCCGACGAGGCCGTGGTGTTGCCGGGTGTCGGAGCCGCCGCCTACCTCGATGTGGCAGCCGTCGTCGCGGCGGCCGCGAAGGCGGCGCCGGGCGCACTCGTGCACCCGGGTTACGGATTCCTCAGTGAGAGCGCGGAATTCGCACGCGCGTGCGCGGCGGCCGAGCTCGTGTTCGTCGGTCCGTCACCCGAGGCGCTCGGCGTCTTCGGCGACAAGACCGCGGCCCGCGCAGCAGCCGAGCGCGCGGGCGTCCCGGTGATTCCGGCGACCCGTCGCGGCGCGGACTTCGCCGAGGTCGAGGCCCTGCTCACCGCTCATCCCGACGGGGTGATGGTGAAGGCCACGGCGGGGGGCGGAGGGCGCGGTATGCGGGCGGTGGGCGATGCGGCATCTCTCCCGGAGGCATTCGAGCGCTGCCGCGCGGAGGCGCTGGCCGGATTCGGTGACGCGGGGGTCTACGCGGAGGCGCTGGTCATCGACGCGCGCCACGTCGAAGTGCAGATAGTCGCGGACGGACGGGCGGCAACGGCCGTCGGTGACCGCGATTGCAGCGTGCAGCGCAGGCAGCAGAAGCTGGTCGAGGTGGCGCCCGCTCCCCAGCTGTCCGAGGCGCTGCGCGAGCGATTGCACAGTTGGGCCGTGCGGGTCGCCGAATCCGTCGGCTGTCGCGGCGTCCTCACCGTCGAGTTCCTGGTGCGCGGCGAGGACGCGTGGTTTCTCGAGGTCAATCCGCGACTGCAGGTCGAACACACCGTCACCGAAGCGGTCACGGGTATCGACCTGGTCGCCGTGCAATGCGATCTCGCCGGTGGCGCGACACTGGCCGATCTCGCGCTGCCCGCCCCCGGGACCGCACGCGGCTGCGCGGTGCAGGCGCGCCTGAACGCCGAAATCCTCACCTCGGGCGGCGATGTACTGCCCGGCACCGGCACACTGGCTCAGTTCGCTCCGCCGACCGGCAGCGGCGTGCGGGTCGACACGGCCGCGTTCGCCGGGATGCGGCAGGACGCGCGTTTCGATTCCCTGCTGGCGAAGATCATCGCTTCCGGTCCGTCGTATCCGGCCGCGCTGCGCCGGTGCGCGGACGCGCTGGCCGAGACCGTCGTGGCCGGGGTGGACACCAATGCCGCGGTGCTGCGCGCGGTCCTGGCGGAGCTGGCCGACGGCCGCGTCGTGCCGACCACCTGGTTCGAGCGGCACATCGACGAATTGATCGTGCGTGCCACGGATTTCCCGAGCCCGGTCGCGGTTGCGCCCGTCGCGGAAGTCGCGGCGACGGCGGTGACGCTGGCGGACGACGAACAGGCGGTGCTGTCGCCGATGGGCGGCACGGTGGTCGCCATCGCCGAGCCGGGCGCGATCGTTCCCGCGGGCGGCGAGGTCGCGGTGCTGGAGGCCATGAAGATGCAGCACGTGGTGCGCGCCGAGCAGGATTTGCGGGTGCACCGCCACGTCGTGGCGCGGGGCGCGGTGGTCGATCCGCATGCGCCGCTGCTGGTCTTCGTCGCCGCCGAACACGACGGAGCGGTCCTCGACGAGGTCGCGGTCGACTTGGACGCGATACGCGCCGATCTCGCCGAGGTGTACGCCCGTCACCGTGTCGGACTGGACGAATCCCGGCCGGAGGCGGTCGCGAAGCGGCGCCGGCTCGGGCGGCGCACCGCGCGCGAGAACATCGCCGACCTGGTCGATGCGGACAGCTTCGTCGAGTACGGCGCGCTCGCGGTCGCCGCGCAACGACTGCGCCGCAGCCAGGAGGATCTGATCGCGAACACCCCGGCGGACGGGTTGATCGCGGGCGTCGCGACCATCGATGCCGAGCGATTCGGTCCCGACCGATCTCGCGCGGTCGTGCTGTCCTACGACTACACGGTGCTGGCGGGCACCCAGGGCATGCGCAATCACGTGAAGACCGACCGCATGCTCGAACTCGCTCGTGAGCAACGGCTTCCGGTGGTCTTCTTCACCGAGGGCGGCGGAGGCAGGCCGGGCGACACCGACTACCCCGGTATCTCCGGCCTGGACGTCACCACTTTTCGCGCGATGGGCGCGCTCTCGGGGCGGGTCCCGCTGATCGGCATCGTGTCGGGGCGCTGCTTCGCGGGTAACGCGGCGCTGCTCGGCATGTGTGACGTCGTGATCGCCACTCCCGACGCGAATATCGGCATGGGCGGTCCCGCCATGATCGAGGGCGGCGGGCTCGGCGTGTACGCGCCGGAGGACATCGGGCCGGTCGAGGTGCAGCGCCGCAACGGCGTCCTGCACGTCGTCGCGGCGGACGAAGCGGACGCGGTGGCCACCGCCCGCCGCTATCTCGCCTACTTCCGAGGCGCGACCGAGGATTGGACCGCACCGGACCCGCGCCTGGCGCGGCACGTGGTCCCGGAGAACCGCTTGCGCGCATTCGACATCCGCGCCGCCATCGAGTCCGTAGCCGATGTCGGGTCGGTACTCGAGTTGCGCCGGGACTGGGCGGTGGGGATGGTCACCGCACTGATCCGGGTGGAGGGACGGCCGTTCGGCTTGATCGCCAACAACTGCCACCACCACGGTGGCGCGATCGACGCTCCCGCCGCGGACAAGCTCAGCATGTTCCTGCGCTTGTGCGACACCCACGGTCTGCCGATCGTCTCCTTGTGCGACACACCGGGCTTCATGGTCGGTCCGGAGGCGGAAAAGGACGGCACTGTCACGAAATTCAGCCGCCTTTTCATCGACTCGGCTGCGCTCTCGGTCCCGCTGGGAACCGTCATCGTGCGCAAGGGTTACGGTCTCGGCGCTCAGGCCATGGCCGCGGGCTCCTTCCGCTCACCCCGGTTCGTCGTCGCCTGGCCCACCGGGGAGATCGGCGGCATGGGTCTCGAGGGCGCGGTCCGCTTGGGGTTCGCCAAAGAACTGGCCGCGATAGAGGATCCGGTGCAGCGGCAAGAGGCGTTCGACAACTTGGTTCAGCTCGCTTACGCCAACGGCAAGGCCCTCACCGCCGCAACCGTGCTCGAAGTCGACGACGTCATCGACCCGGCCGACACCCGCCGCTGGATACGCACCCTGCGCTGACCCGCGACTGGTGTGGGCGTCAGGGCTTTCGAGCGACCGCGCCGCGTCACCGCGGACGTGGCCGTGGCGCACCGCCATACTCGGCGTCGACCGATACGTGGACAACTGGAGGTGCGCATGGCGCGTGAACTCGACGACCTGCCGTACGCGCGGTATCTGACCGACCTGGACGGCGGCCTCGAGGCGGAAGGCGACTACGACTGCGTCCGGGTGGACGGCGGCGAACTGGACGACCTCGACCTCCGGCACGCGCGATTCAGCGAGTCGGTGTTCACGACGGTCGGGTTCACCCGGGGGAGCCTGCGCTACAGCCGGTTCGCCGACGTGTGGCTCCGCCACGTGCGCTGGGTGGGCACCGAACTGGCCGACACGGTATGGCTCGACGGCGAGGTGGTGTCGGGGGCGATGTCCGGTGTCGACTTCGCGGGCGCGAACCTGCGACGGGTCCGGTTCGAAGGCTGCAAGTTCGACTCGGTCAACTTCCGCGGGGCCCAGCTGCGCGAGGTGTCCTTCATCGACTGTGTGCTGCGCGATTGCGATTTCGCCGACGCCGCGCTGACCGACATCACGGTGCCCGGCTCGGCGCTGGTCCGGCTGTCGTTGCGCAAGGCCCGGCTGGCGAAGGCGGACCTGCGCGGTGCGACCGCGCTCGACTTCACCGATGGGCTCGACAGCCTGCGCGGCGCGACGATCACCACGCTGCAGCTGATGGATCTCGCGCCCGCCTTCGCGCGCTCCGTCGGCATCACCGTGCGGGATTGAACCCGGCCGCGGCGTTCTCTGGTGAACGGCTTTCCGGCCAGGACAGCCGGCACCACCCACGGGCTCGAAAAGGACTGTGCGCCAGCGGCTGCCGGAACGCCATTTCGGCGAAGCGCCGATGCGCCGGACACCTGATTGATACATTGCGCCGACACCGCGCAGTACCGCTTCATCGAGGATGCGAGCCATGGTCGATCGGGATTCCCTCCGCAGCACCGTCGGCGTGCGCGCTCTGGTGCGCATCGCCGGAGAGCGGGGCATGGCGCCCGCGGAGTGCCTGGCCGGTACGGCGCTGGCGCCTGCCGAACTGGGTGACCCATCCGCCGAGATCACCGCGCACGACGAATTGCGGATCGTGCACACGGTGCTCGGCCGCTTCGGCGACGAGCCGGGGCTCGGCCTCGCCGCGGCGGTCCGCCACCATCTGCGCTCGCGTGGGCCGTGGGGACTCGCGCTGCTGGGCAGCCGGACCCTGCGCGAGCTGATCGAGGTGGGGCTGCGCTGTGTTGGTCGCACGGTGCCGTTCGGGCGGTTGACGGTCGAGGAAGCCGACGGCGAAGCGCGCCTGGTGTTCCAGGACGCCGACATCCCGGCGGGCATGCGGGCGTTCTTCGCCGAAGCGACGCTGGCGGGACTGCCCGCCTTCGATCGAGAGCTGTTCTCCATCGGCGTCCCGGTGCGGCGGGTAAGTTTCCGGCACGCGTCCCCACGCGACATCACGCGCTATCGCGACATCTTCGGCGTCGTGCCGGTCTTCGGTGCGCCGGTGAGCGCGGTGGTCTTCGACCGCGGGACGCTGGACCTGCCGCTGCCCCCGGCGAACGACACCGCGCGGGACAACTGCGGGCAACTGTGCCGCGACCTGCTCGACCGGCGCCGGGCGCGCACCGGCGTCGCGGCGTCGGTACGCGACCGCCTGGTGCGCACTCCCGGTGAGATCCCCGACCAGGCGACGGTCGCCCTGGGGCTGTACATGAGCTCGCGCACCCTCTCGCGGCGACTGCACGAGGAGGGGACATCGTTCCGGGCGCTGCTGGACGAGGTGCGCAAGACCATGTCGGAGGTGTTGCTCGCGCACACCGACATGACCACCGAACAGGTCGCCGCCCGGCTCGGCTACGCGGAGGCGGCCTCCTTCATCCGCGCTTTCCGCCGCTGGCAGGGCTGCCCGCCGCAGACGTTCCGCTCCCGGGGCAGGCAGTCGCATCGCACACCCGAATTGGTCTGAGCGTCATCGGCTCCGGTCGGGCGGGCCATCCGGCGCGACCCGGCCTTTCCGCGCCGGTGCGGGCAGACCGTCCGCTATCGTGCGGGCGGGTCGATCCAGTACTGGGATCAGAGGGCGGGGACGCTCCCGTACTATCGCGATCGGAGTCGGCCTGCCGGGGAGATGAAGGAGGAGGGTGTGGAAGTTCGCACCAGCAACGAGCCACTGTGGTTACGGTTGGGCCAACGACTTCCGGAGCATACCGTGGGCGCCACGGCGCCGTCGGCCGAGGAAACCGTCCGATGAGCGAGGAGGGCGCCGACCTACGCTGCGCGGGATGCTCGGCGGTCGGACTCGACAGCCGCCGGTGCGCGTCTTGTGATCTCGAACTCGGTTACCGGTACGTGGCGCTGCCCGGGAACGATCCGGCGCCGTGCGCCGACTGCGGGGGAGACCGGTTCCACGACGACGGCCGCTGTGCGCAGTGTGGCCGGTCCCGGACGATGCCGGATCGCTTCGACACCGATCTGGGCGCGGTCGCGGTGCTCACCGATCGTGGCATCGCCCACGCGCGCAACGAGGATGCCGTCGCCGCCGGGGTGCTCGAAGCCGTGGTGCCCGGAGTGCCGACGACCGTCGTGATCGCGGTGAGCGACGGCGTGTCGACCTCGTCGCGACCGCAGGTGGCCTCCGGTGCGGCGGTCCGGGCAGGCGTCGGCGCCACCGCCGCCGCGCTCGCCGCCGGACAGCCCGCGGCCGAGGCGATCATGACCGGGCTCGCGGCCGCGGCGCAGGCTGTCCGCGAGGTCGACGTTCCCGACGGTCCCGCGCCGTCGTGCACCTACGTGTGCGCCATCGTGTCGCACAACGGCGCCGAGACCGACGTCACCGTGGCCAACGTCGGGGACAGCCGGGCGTATTGGCTGCCCGCCGACCGCGGCGGCGAGCCCGCCCAACGGTTGACCGTGGACGACTCGTGGGCGCAGGCGCTGGTCGACGCCGGTGCGATGGACGAGCGCGCCGCGATGGCCGACCCGAGGGCGCACACGCTGATCCGCTGGCTCGGCGCGGACAGCCCGGCGAAGCCATGGGCGGACAACTGCGTGCGGACGGTGCGCGTCTCGGGACCGGGCATGCTGCTGCTGTGCTCCGACGGACTGTGGAACTATGCGCCCGCCCCGTCCGCGCTGGCCGAGCAGATGGCGGGTGCGGCTCCCGCGGCGGCGGCCGCCGCGCTCGCGGAGTTCGCCTTGCGTTGCGGCGGCGGTGACAACATCACGGTCGCGCTGGCGCCCGTCCCGTGGGAGGCGCGTTCAGCGGTTCCATAGACAGCCATGTTCATGGTTGCGTATGGTCGTCGACTATGACGAAGTTCGCCGGCAAAACCTGCCTGATCACCGGCGCGGCCAGCGGTCTCGGTCGCAGCACGGCGCTCGCGGCCGCGGCCAAGGGCGCCGCGCTCGTGCTGACCGATATCGCCGCCGAGGGTCTGGCACGGACCGCCGCCGAGGCGCGCGCCGCCGGCGCGACCGTCCACCTGGCCACGGCGGCCGACGTCAGTGACTACGACCAGGTCGTCGCGCTCGCGGCCGAGGCACACGACGCGGTCGGCAGCGTCGACATCGTCATGAACGTGGCGGGTATCGCCACCTGGGGCACCGTCGACCGGCTGACCCACAGCCAGTGGCGGCGCACCATCGATATCGACCTCATGGGCCCGATCCACGTGATCGAAGCGTTCGTTCCGCCGATGATCGCGGCCGGACGGGGCGGCCACGTGGTGAACGTGTCCTCGGCCGCGGGCTTGTTCGGGTTGCCATGGCACGCCCCCTACAGCGCGAGCAAGTTCGGCCTGCGCGGAGTGTCGGAGGTGCTGCGCTTCGATCTCGCGCGCCACCGAATCGGCGTCAGCCTGGTGTGCCCGGGTGCGATGGCCACGCCGATGGTCGACAGCGTCGACATCGCGGGCGTCGATCGCACGGCCGAGGCGGTACAGCGTGGCATCGCGCTGTTCATGCGGCACGCGGTCACCCCGGAGGCCGCGGCCCGATCGATCGTGCGCGGCGTGGAGCGCAACCGCTACCTGGTCTTCACCTCGCCCGACATCCGCGTCGGCTTCTGGGCGCAGCGGTACTTCCCGCCCGCCTACAACGCCGCGATGCGCGGGTTGAACTGGGCGATGAACCGCTATGTCCAGGAGAAGGCAGGCGCCGCCGCGAGCTGAGCGCAGCGGGCCACCGAAGTGGCCGCGCCCGAGCGGAAACCATTGGACGCCGCCGTGCGCGCTCGTCATGATCGACGCCATGACATCGGCTGTCTACCTGGTCACCGGCATTCAGGCCGCGGGTAAATCCACCGTCGCCCAGGCGCTGGCCGAACGGCTGCCGCGCTCGGCGCACGTGCGCGGAGACGTGTTCCGCCGATTCGTGGTGCAGGGCCGCGCGGAGATGAGCGCCGTCCCCTCCGCCGACGCGATCGCCCAGCTGCGGTTGCGGCATCGGTTGGCCGCCGCTACCGCCGACGCGTATGCCGAGGCCGGGTTCACGGCGGTTCTGCAAGACGTCGTCCTCGGCGAATTCCTGCCATGGACGGCGGATCTGATTCGCACCCGGCCGCTCTATGTCGTCGTGCTGGCGCCGCGCCCCGAGGTGGTCGCCGCACGCGAGGCCGGGCGCGGCAAAGACGCCTACGACGAATTCACCATCGCGGCCCTGGACAGTGTGCTGCGCGAGAACACGCCCCGAATCGGTCTGTGGCTCGACACC
Organism: Nocardia abscessus; assembly: GCF_015477775.1. GTDB lineage: Bacteria > Actinomycetota > Actinomycetes > Mycobacteriales > Mycobacteriaceae > Nocardia > Nocardia abscessus_A. The sequence continues at coordinate 299,555 of NZ_JADLQO010000003.1, forward strand.
TCGGAGCTGACGGTGGAGCAGACGATCGATCGGATTCTCACCGACGCCGAGCCAGTGCGGGGCTGAAGCCCCGGTCGCCGTGCGCTCACTGGGAATCGCGCGGCACTTGAAGGGGAGTGAGCGAGCTGGTGGCCGGGCCTTCGAGCAGCGTGCCGTCGGCGGCGAAGCGCGAACCGTGCAGCGGGCAGTCCCAGGTGCGTTCGGCATCGTTCCAGTTGAGGATGCCGTACAGGTGCGGGCAGACGGCGGAGACCCGGTTGGTGACGCCGTCCACCGTGCACACGGCGGTCGGATGCAGGCCTTCGCGCAGTACCGTGCCACAGCCTTCGGCCGGAGCGACGCCGTCGCGGTGCGTCGCGACGCGCAACCAGCCCGCCGAAAGCTGTTGCGCCACCGCGCTGTTGGTCTTCGTCACCGCGGGCAGCGCCTTGAGTTCGTCCGGGCGCCAGCTGGCCAGTGCGCCCGCCCAGCGCGGCGGCGCTCCGGTGAGCCGTCCGGCCAGCGCGATGGCCGCGGCCACACCATTGGTCAGCCCCCATTTGGCGTAGCCGGTGGCCAGCTGGATCTCGTGCTGCCCGGGCAGCAGCGGACCCACGTAGGGTAGTTCGGCGACCGGCGAGTAGTCCTGGGCGGACCAGCGGTGCGTCGGCTCGGCGCTGGGGAACCAGGTTCGCGCCCAGTGCACCAGGTCCTCCACTTTCTCGCGGGTCGATCCGCCGCGGCCGACGACGTGGCCGTTGCCACCGACCAGCAAGAGTTCTCCGTCCGGCCCCTCCGCGCGACGCAGGGAGCGGGTGGGGCTGCCCGCACTGATGTACATATCGCGCGGAATCGGCTCGTCCACGGTGAACGCCGCCAGATAGGAGCGTTGCGGAACGAGGCGGGCGAAGAACCCGCCGCGATCGAGGATCGGTGTGCCGGTGGCCAGCACCACACGGCGCGCGCCGAGGTCGCCGTGTTCGGTCGACACGACGAGGTCACCCTGCGCGCCGTGATGCACGCCGCTCACCAGGGTGGATTCGTAGATCGGCGCGCCGTGCGCCTCCACATCGGCCGCGAGCGCGGCCAGCAGCGCCATCGGGTCGAGCTGCGCCTGATCGGCCAAGCGGACCGCGCCGTGCGCGGGGAACGGCACCTCCAGATCGCGGAGCAGTTCGGTGGGCAGTCCCGCCTTCTGGGTGGCGGCGTACTCGGCGCGCACGGCCGACATCTCGTCTTCGTTCTGCGCGTAGGTCAACGCGGCTACGCGATCGACCGCGACGCCGTGTGCGGCGCAGAAACGCAGCAGCCATTCCTGCCCTTCCCGATTCGCCGCCACATAGTCGCGCAGGACGTCGTCGGAATGGTGCCGGGCGATCTGCTGGGCCCGAGTCCCTTGCAGCAGACTGATTTTGCCGGTGGTAGCGCCGGTCGTCCCCGCCCCGACGCGCCTGCCTTCGACGACGGCGACCTCCACGCCGTGCTCGACCAGCAGCAGCGCGGTCACCAGTCCGGTGAGCCCACCGCCGATCACCACCGTGTCGAAGCGCGATCCCGGCGTCAACCGCAACCGCGCCGGGACCTGCGCTTCGTGCAACCATAGGGACGTCATAAGCCCGAGATAGCCGGTCTCGACGAGGTGAAACGCCCGTGCCGCATCCTCGTCACACCCGCACCCGACCGCTGAGCTGCCGATCCGCCGCGGCGAGCACTTCGGCCGCGCTGATCATCGAAAGTCCGGGCGCGGGAGTGTCCGCCAGTGGATCGCTCACCCGCCCGGCCCAGAGGGCGACATGCGCCTCGCGCTCGGGCGGCGGCCCCCAGATCGCGGGCGAATCGGGGCCGAAGATCAGCACCGACGGGGTGCCGAACGCCGTGGCCAGATGCCCCACACCGGTGTCGCCGCTCAGCACGAGAGCCGCGTCGGCCACGGTCACGGCCAGCTGCCGCAGCGTGAGTTCCCCTGCCAGCACACTGCTTTCGGGGAGTCCGGCCTGTTCGGCCACGTCCCGTGCGAGCGGGCGGTCTGCGGCACTGCCGACGACACGCACCGGGCAGCCCCAGTCGCCCAGGCCGGCCGCCACGGCTGCGAACCGCTCGGCGGGCCAGCGGCGGGCAGGCGCACCGCCGGGATAGACGACGATGCAGCGGCGCTCGCCGGTGCTCTCCGGCGGCGGGGTGATGTCCAGTCGCGCCGGGTCGGCGGGGATGCCCGCCCATTCCAGCAGTCGGCACCACCGCACCGTCTCGTGCAGGCCGGGCTCCCACTGTGGGCCCGGCAGCTGGGGAAAATCTTTGTGACGATAGGCGATCGTCCGCTCCGGATCGAGCGCGAGCAGTGCACCGGTGCTCTCGGCCGCGGCGCTGTGCAGATCGACCGCGAAAGTGGGCGGTGGCGCGTTCCAGCGCAGTGCGCTCGCCATCGGTGTGGCGTGCAGGTCGTCGACGCAATTCGCCAATTCGATCACGGGCCGTAGCCAGCCGGGTGCGGCGAGGACGAGCCGGTGTCGCGGGTGGGCGTCGTGCAGGGCGCGCAGGGCGGGAATCGCGGTCAAGAGCTCCCGCAGCCCGTGAGCGCGCAGCGCGAGCGTGACAGTCACGGAATGCCTCCAGATTCGGCGCTATGGGCACGGACCCCGCCACCGGGTCGACGTCGTCGGCGGCCCGGGGCGGGTGTGCCACAAAGCTTCGAGGTAGACGCGTCTCGAAGCCCGCCGGTCAGTGCGCTCCTCGACGCCGTTGTCGAGGGTTGCGCCGCAGTCCGGCGGTACTCCCACCGGGTTCGGCGCCTGGATGACCACGGTGGGAGCGGTATTTGCGTGGCGCGTTATTTCGGCACGAAAATGCCGGTGAGATCGGCCTTCCGGATCGGGGTGTCCGGATTGGCCTGTGCCGCGCACATCAGCTTGATCGCCGCGATAGCGGCATCGACGGTCCGCGCGTCGGGCGTCCCCTCGCCTTCGCGTTCCTGCTCGAGGAACTTCTCGGTGGTGATGCGCTGCTTGTCGGGATCCTGGGCGACGTATTCGTTGCAAGGGGTGTCGCCGCCCTTGTTCACGATCTTCTCCGGCTCGTCGCCGCACCCAGCCGCACTCAGTGCCAGCGCCGCCAGAACGGCTATGCCCATCCGGCCGGGCCTGCCCAGGGCGCTCATCGGCCGAACCCCGCCAGCGCCGAGGCCAGATCCGGCACATCGAGCGCCTCGACAGCTTGCTGACGCACGTCGGGGCAGTTCTGCGTGGTGATGGCGTCGATCCTGCCGCGGTCGGTGACGACCATATCGTTCAGGCCGCCGTTGCGGGCCGCCCAGTTGTGCACGGTGCCGTTGAACGTCACCTTGGCCACCGTCGCGCCCTGTCCGCGCCAGGTATCGATATCGGCGCGCATCATGTCGCACAGCTGCTGCGCGTCTTCCGCGGTGATCTGGTCGGTGTTCGGCACCTGCGCGGTGGTCGGGCCCGGCATGGTGATCGAGACGGTCGCCGGCTCGGGCGTCGACGCGCCCGGATCGGCCACGTCGTTCGAACATGCGGTGAGCGCCGAACCGGCCGCCAGCGCGCCGACGAGCAGGGCAAGGCGACCGAAGGGCCGGTTGAGCTGGTGTGTCATTCTTTCTCCCTCAGAATCGACCGCCGATCAGTGACCGGCGGCGTCCCGCAGCCGTTTGCCTTCGCGTACCTTGATCCGGCGGTGCTCGGCGACGATCACGAGGACGCCGACGAGGATGCAGAGACCGCTGACCACCCCGGCGATCACCGCCCAGCCCGCGAATCCGTATCCGGCGGCGGTCAGCGTGAGCGCGAGGCTCACGATGCCGATGGCGACCAGGATGATCCCGGGCCAGTTACGGGCGTCCTCGATGGATTCTCCGGCGTGTGAGCGGGAGGTGCGGGTGTCGTCGGGGAACGTGTGGGACCGGTGCTGCTCCCCAGCGCCGGATCCCGCGCTCGACTCGTTCGGTGCTGGCAGCATCGGATGTCCTTTCTCTTGGGCGGCAACGATTTCGGTGCGGGGCCGCCCCCGGGGCCCGGAGCGTTCGACTCGGATCATCCGGGGCGGCCATACCGGACGGATGCCCGCGTTAGCGGATCCGAAACGGGGGTACGACGTGAGCGAGCAGCCCGATCAGTGGGCGCTCGTACGGCGAGAAGTCCCAGGAGGACCCCGATGACAACAGCACGGGACATCATGACCCCGAATGTGGAATGCGTCCGCTCCAGCGACACGGTGGTGGCGGCCGCCCAGCGAATGGCGGAGCTGAACGTCGGCGCCTTGCCCATCTGCGGTGAGGACAACAAGTTGAAGGGAATGCTCACCGACCGCGACATCGTCGTCAAAGTGATCGCCCAGCGTAAGGACCCGCTCGGGGTCGACGCGGGCGAGCTCGGCGGAGAGTTGGTCACCGTGGACGCCGACGACGACGTGCGCAAGGTGATGTCGGTGATGTCGCAGCATCAGGTACGCCGCGTGCCGGTGCTGGAGCAGGGCCGGCTGGTGGGCATCATCGCGCAGGCCGATGTCGCGACCATGGTGGACAACACCCAGTCCGGCAGCACGGTGGAGGCCATCTCGACCGACTTCTGAGCTCGGCCCGCTCAGACCGCGGCAGGGTGCAGGTCGTAGACCGCGTACGCCGCACGGATCACCGGCTGGGCGACATTGCGCACCCGGATGCCGCCCGGCGTGGTGCCGCGCTCCGCTCCCGCGTGCGCGTGCCCGTGCAACGCCAGGTCGGCGCCGTGCTCATCGATCGCCTCGCCGAGCAGGTAGGACCCGAGGAACGGGTAGATCTCCCTCGGCTCGCCGTGCAAGGTGTCGCTGATCGGGGAGTAGTGCGTGAGCGCGACGGTGACGTCGGTGTCCAATGTCGCCAGCGCCTCGCCGAGCGCGGCGGCCACGTCCACGGTGTGCGCGGCGAATTCTCGCATGATGGGTTCCCCGAAGACGCTCGCGCATTTGCCCGCGAACCCGCCGCCGAAGCCCTTCGTGCCCGCGACCCCGAGCGTGCTCCCGTCGAGGTTCAGGGTTACCGCGGACCCTTCCAAGACCGTGATGCCGTGGTCGTCGAGGACGGTGGCGATCTCCTCTTCGGCGTCGCCGTGGTAATCGTGGTTGCCGAGAACGGCGACGACCGGCACGCCCAACTCGGCGAACTCCGCCGCGACGACCCTCGCTTCGTCGACGGTGCCGTGGCGCGTCAGGTCGCCCGCCAGCAAGAGCGCGTCCGCGCGCGAAGGGAGGTCGTGCAGGGCGGGCCGCCACTGCCCTTGCGAATCCGAGCCTAGATGTACGTCGCCGACCGCGGCTATCCGCATGCCGCTCAACTCCTTTCGGGTCCGTCCTGCTCCATCGTCTCGGTGTCGACGGGCGCCGTGGGACGGGTGACATGGACGTCGTTGTGGATCCGCGCGGACGGAAGCTGCTCGCGCACAATGGTTTCCATCTGCTGTTTACGCTGCTCGCTGCTGACCTCGCCGCCGAGCACCACGACGTCACCGCGAATGGTCACCTGCACACCGAGTTCGGCGGTGCGAGGGTCCTCGGCGAGCGCCCGGCGCAGTCGGGCGACGAGGTATTGCGGCTGCTCCATCTACTCCACCTTTCCGGTGCGGGTGATGCCGAGATCGTCCAGCAGGCCCATGAAGGCCCGCGCGTAGGGCGAGGCCTTGGTCTGCTCGCGCGCCGACTCCCAGTCCACCTGTTCGCGTAGGTCGCGCGCGATGTGCAGGATCGGGCTCAAATCGAGGCGGTGCGCGTCGAAGACCAGCATCTTGTCCACCATGAGATCGGTACCGCTGATCACCGGAGCCTTGGCGGGCCCGATCCGCATTTCCGTGGCCCGGTCGAGCAGTTCGTCGGTCACGTCGCGATCATTCGGGCGGTGGATCACGTCGACGAGAATGTCGTCGGCGTAGACCTTGCGCAGCCAGTTCTCCGGCGGGTCGCACACCCGCAGACCCGCGCGGGCCAGTGTCTGGATCGCCCGCGCGCTGTCCTCCGGTTTCACGAAGATGTCGACGTCGTGCTGGGAGGCGGGGCCGCCGCGGGCGTAGACCGCGCAGCCGCCCGCCACCGCGAAACGGATGTCCGTCGCGGCCAGTGCGTTCACCGTGCGGGTGAGCGCGTGGAGCAGCTGATCGGTAGTCGCAACCATGCAGCGGTGGTACCCGGCGGACGCCGGGTTAATCGGCGTTTCTCCGGGTATGCGACCCGATACCGGGGGCCGCGCGCGGCGTCGTACGGGGCTTTCGGACCATCGGCTTCGGGACCGAAAGGAGCGACTCATGCCCAAGACGACCGCACGCGGTGGAGTCGAGAAGTCCGAGTTGCCGAGCACCCTGCAGCGGTCGGAGCAGAAGGCGCAGCGCACCTTCGCCGAGGCGCACGACGCCGCGCTCGAACAGTACGACGGCGACGAGGAACGCGCCTACCGCGTCGCTTACGCCGCGCTGAAGCACAGTTACGAGCGGGTCGGCGACCGTTGGGAGCCCAAACCCAGCCGCGGCCCCTCCGACGAACGAGCCGAACAGCGCGGCCCGAACGCGCGGGGAGAGACCGCCGAGGGCGTGAATGCCAACGCTTCGAAGGAGCATCTGCTGGCCATCGCCCGGCGGCTGGCGATTTCCGGGCGCTCACGGATGACCAAGGACGAACTCGTCGAGGCGATCAAGAAACGCAATCGCCAGGAGGCGGCGCGTGCCCGAGAATGACGACGACTGGGCGCGCCGCGCGCGTGGCGAGACCGAACTCGAACGACTCGATCGGAACTGGGGCAGCCTGGTCCAGGAACTGCGCGTGGTGCAGACCGGTGTGCAGTTCCTGTTCGGGGCGTTGCTGATCCTGCCGTTCCAGGCGTCGTTCGGCACGCTGTCACCGGGGATGCGGGCTCTGTATATAGCCACGCTGGCCGCGGTGGTCGGCGCGACTGTGTTCTTGATCGCGCCGGTGTCCTGGCATCGGATCTTGTTCCGCAGGCACCGCTTGGGCAACGTCGTCGCCGCGGCGCACCGCTGTGCGATGGCAGGCGTCGCGCTGCTGGGGCTGGCCTTGATCGGGGCGGTGGTTCTCGTGGTGGACTACGTGACCGGGGCGATCGCGGCGGTGGTGACCGGCGTGGTCACCGTCGCGCTGTTCGTCTCGACCTGGCTCGTCGCGCCGTGGCGCTGGCGCCGCGCGTCCGAGAAGGACGCCGAAGCCGACCACTGCTGACTCACCGGGCCCAGGCTCACCGGGCCCAGGACACGACCTCTCCCGCGCGGGCGGGGGCGCCGCGGTGGTAGGCGCTGAGCGTCTCGGTCGCCACCCGATCCCACGAATTCCGGCTCGCGGCTCGCTGATAGCCTGCCGCACCCCATGTTTCGCGCAACGTCGAGTCGGTGAGCAGCGGGCGCACCGCCCGTGCGATCGCGTCGGGTTCGGGCGGTGCGACGAACCGTCCGGTGACGCCGTCGACCACCGTGTCCAGCAGACCGCCGACCGCGGTGGCGACCACCGGCTTCCCGCACGCCATCGCCTCCAGCGCCACCCGGCCCGATGGCTCGTACCAGGGGGTGCAGAGCACGACGTCGGCGGAGCGGTACAGCCGCGGCAACATCGGCCGCGACACCGATCCGGCCAGCCGAAGTCGTTCGCGCACACCGTGATCCGATGCGATGCGGCGCAGCCTGCGGCCTTCGGCGTCGTCTTCGTCATCGGCGGCGGGGCCGCCCGCGATCACCAGCTCGGTGTCCGGGAGGTCCGGCAGCGCCCGGATGACCGGGTCGAATCCGCTGCGCCGCACCAACTCTCCCGCCGCGAGCAATCGGTACGTGGCATGCCGGTCGGCGGCGGCGCCCTCCGGGGTGAACGTGGTGAGATCCACCCCGCACGGCACCATCGAGATGCGGAATCGCGGCACGCCCATCCTGGCCAGCTCCGCGACCTCCTCGGAGCAGGTCGCCACGACGTGCGCCGCTCGCGTCGCGATGAGCCGCTCGAATCGGATGCGCGAGCGAGGGCTCGGGTCGGCGAGACCTTCGCTGCGTCGCTGCACGGTGCCGAGCCCGTGGAAGGTCAGCACCACCGGAATGCCGTGCGCGCGTGACGCGAGTTCGGCGGCGAGCCCGGACTTCCAGTAGTGCGCGTGCACGAGGTCCGGTTGCTCGGCGGTCCAGTGCCGCCGCAGGAAGGTGCCGAAGTCGCCGAGATAGGGCAGGGTCCGATCGATCGGTAGCGGAGTCGGCGGTCCGGCTTGGACGTGTACCACCCGGTAGCCGCCCTCGGCGATCAGTTCGGCGGGTGCGCGCGAAGCGGTGCGCCGGGTATAGACCGTCACCTCGTGCCCGCGCCGCGCATACGCCGCGGACAGTTCGGCCACGTACCGGCCCCGGCCGCGCCCATCGGCGGGACCTTCCTCGGCGAGCGGGCTGGCGTCTTCGGAAACCATGGCAATCTTCACCGGGTGCTCCGTTCTCGTCGCGGGCGCGCGAATCCGCGCGGCTGCCCTACGACCGGCATCGCGTGACGTTCGGGATAGATGTTCGGGGTATGCCCCGGGGCGGCCCGATGAAACCCCACTTCAGCGGCCATATCGCCAGCCGAACGGTCGGTTCGTAACGGTGGGTGGAGCGTCCGGCGGCGGTCACGTTCTCCTACCGAACGCTGTCGATAGCGGGTCGGCCGTGCCACACTGTAGGGAGGTTGAGATCACAGCCGACCCCGGTTCGACGCATTCGGCGCAGCCGGTCGATGGGACGGCACGGCAACCGATTCGCGTTCGCGCCGTCCTTCGCCCTCAAAGCGCTGCCGAGGACTGGATACCCCCTACACGGGAGGTTCGACTTGTCTGCCATTTCTCTGCTACGGGAGCACGCGGAGGGCGTGCATCTCAATGGTTCGGGACCGGGGCGTCGCAGGGACAGCCGGTTGTGGGCACAGCGGGTGGACCGCCGCCGCGAATGCGTGGTGGTTCGAGTCGAAGGCGAGTTGGACGCCGCCGTGTCGGCCGAGTTCTTCGAGACGGTCGACCGTGCGTTGCAGTCCCCGTGCGATGCCGTGGTGATCGATCTGCGGGCGGCGAGGTTCATGAGTCTGCGCGCTGCCGTACGGCTCGGCGCGCTGCGCAGGGACGGGGTCGGCCGTCCGGATCTGCGAATCGTCGCGGGCGGACCGGGAGTGGAGCGGGCACTCGAGGTGACCGGCGTGCGGTCGTTGTTCCCCAGTTACCCCTCCATGCGGACAGCCCTCGACGCCTGAGCGGGGCGCCGCCGCGGAGCCTGCCGGTGCGACCCGTCCCGATCCGGTCACATCGGGTGCACCGGCATCGGATACTTCAGCGGTGAGTGATAGTAGGTCGGTGCAGCCCGAGGACGCTCTCGCGCTGGATCAGGTGATCGGCATGGGAACGCCGCAGAGTGTCGGCAGTTTCCGATTCTGGTTCGCCGACCAGCGCTGGGAATGGTCGGACGAGGTCGCGTCGATGCACGGCTACGCACCGGGGACGGTGACGCCGACCACGGAGCTGCTGCTGAGGCACAAACATCCGGAGGATCGTGACGCGGTGGCCAGCGCATTGGCGCGTTCGGTCGAGGACGCGGAACCGTTCTCCAGCCGACATCGCATCATCGATACCACGGGCATCGTGCGCCACGTGATCCTGGTCGCCGATCGTTTGGCCGACGAGTCCGGTGCGGTGGTCGGCACCGCCGGGTACTACGTCGACGTCACCGAGACCCTCGAGGAGCACCGGCAGGAGACGCTCGACGGCGCCCTGCCCGAGCTCTACGCCGCCAGGGCGGTGATCGAACAGGCGAAGGGCGCGCTCATGCTGGTCTACGGCATCGGCCCCGAGCAGGCGTTCCGGGTGCTGAGCTGGCGGTCGCAGGAAACCAACGTCAAATTGCGCACTCTGGCCGCGCGTCTGGTGGCCGATCTGCCCGGCCTCGCGGGCATCACGCCGGGTCTGCGGACCGAGTTCGATCATCTGCTGCTCACCGCCCACGAGCGCATCGACGACGTCTGACGGGCGTTTCGATCCGCCTGCGGCGGGTACGTCCTCGACGAGGAACGGGCGGTCTTTCTGCTCCACCGTCCGCGGCGTCGGCGGTGTTCCGGTGGCTCACCGGAACCCGCAGCGGTATCCAGGCCACAGGGCAGTGGCTGCGAGGACAAGGTGGTGATGGGCAATGGGGGAGTGGACTTTCCGATCCTCTACCGAGACGACGACAGTCGGGGTACGGGTACCCGCCCGGCTGGAGCAGTTGACCATGCTGCGCGCCCTCGCGGAGACCGTTGCCCTCATCGCCGACTTCGCCCTGGACGAGGTGACCGACATCCGGCTCGCGCTCGACGAGGTGGCCACCTCGCTGATCGTGGACGCGACCGCCGGTTCCATGATCGACTGCGAGTTCACCTACGACACCGACAAGATGTTCGTGCACGTGTCCTCGGTCGCCGCGACCGATTCGGTGGTCGGCCGAGCCGGCTTCGGCTGGCACATCGTGCGGACCTTGACCGACTCGATCGCCGCGGCTCAGGGATCCTACGACAGCGTGCTGGGTGGGTACCCGACCGTGATCGACTTCAGCTGGGTGCGGGGGGCGCCGAATGGCAGGTGAGCCGAGGTCGCGCGGGGACACCTACGACAACATCGAGCCGCTGTTCGAGAAGATCGCCGCTCTGGACCCGGACGATCCGCGCCGCGAGCCCATGCGTCAGGAGCTGATCGAACGCTGTCTTCCCCTGGCCGAGCACATCGCCCGCAAGTTCGCCGGGCGCGGCGAGAACTTCGACGACCTGTTGCAGGTCGCCCGCCTGGGATTGGTGCAGGCCGCCGACCGCTTCGACGTCGCGCGCGGGTCGTCGTTCCTGTCCTTCGCGGTGCCCACCATCATGGGCGAGGTCCGGCGGCATTTCCGGGACAACACCTGGGCCGTGCGGGTGCCGCGCCGGACGAAAGAGATCCAGCTGAGCATCGGCCCCACCGTCGAAACGCTGTCACAGCGGCTGGGCCGGATGCCGCGAGCCAGGGAGATCGCGGCGGCGCTGGACGTCGATCTGGTCGAAGTGACCCAGGCTCTGATCGCGGGCAACGCCTACCAGTCGTCGTCCATCGACGCGGTCGTCGGCGCCGACGCGGAGAGCGCTCCGCAGCCGCTGCTGGACAGCCTCGGGATCGAGGAGCCCTCCTATGACCTGGTCGAAGATGTCATGGCGGTGAAACCTCTGCTCGGGGAGCTTCCCGAGCGGGAGCGCCAAGTGCTGATCATGCGATTCTTCGAGTCGTTGACGCAGAACCAGATCGCCGAGCGGCTCGGCGTCTCCCAGATGCATGTCTCGCGCATCCTGTCCAGAACGTTGAACTCGCTGCGCGAGCAAGCGCTGCGGGACTGAGCGTCGGGCGCTACACCGGGTTCGGCGGCGCCGGGTCCGGTGACGGGCCGGGCAGTCCAGGGTCCGGTGACGGGCGGCCAGGGTCCGGCGCCGGGGGCGCCGGCGACGGCCCCGGAGGTCGCGGCGCGGGGCCGGGCACCGGCGGCAGCGGATGCGGATCTGGTTCCGAAGGAACGGGATTCGGATCCGGAATGGGGTCCGGCTCGGGAATCGGCGGCACCGGATCCGGTTCGGGGATGGGCGGCACCGGGTCCGGCTCGGGTGTGGGTAGGACCGATTGCGCCGCGCTGAGGCTGGACATGCGAACTCCTCCTTCTGGTCGGCGATCGCCGTGCGCCGCGGCAAGATCCGCGCGTCCGGCCGATCATCGGGCGGTTACCCATCGATCGCCGGACGAACCGGGCCGCGCCGGTGCGGTGCGCCGTTCGGCCGACCAGTTTGCGGATTATGTCCGACGGGTAGTCAGACAGGAGCCGGAGAACAGATGCCGATGGCTCGAGGAGCTCGTCATGACCGACCAGCGCCGACCACGCACCCGGAATCCGCGGTTCGGGCCGGGTGGTTCAGCGCCGACCCAGGCCGAGGGGATTTCCGTCACCAGGAATCACGACGTGATCCGTCGCTGGGCCGAACAGCGTGGCGCCCGGCCCGCGACCGTGCCGGGCAGCGAGTACAACGGACGGCTCGGGGTCCTGCGCTTCGACTTCCCGGGGTACGGGGGTGCGGTACTGCGCCGGGTGGGATGGGACGAATGGTTCGCCACGTTCGACGACAGGAAGCTGCGTTTCTGGTACCAGGAACCGAGCTCCGACCGTCCGCCGAGCAACTTCAACCGCTTGGAGCCGCCGCGATAGCCGGTGGACCGCTGGAACGGGCGTGAGACCGGTCACCGTCGCGCCTCCGCGACCGGAACAGGCGAAGTATGTGACGCAGGGCACGATTTCGACGTGAGCTTTCGCTATCGGGCCCGTGGTCGATGCGGGCGCAGGGGTATTCGGCTTCGCGATCGAAAACCTTTGCTGCCCAGCTAATTTCATGAATCGTTGCACCCTTGGCAGGCTACGGTGTCGCAGGGATTGTGGGTGGGGCCGGTCCCCCCTGTGCCCTGCCGAGGCCGCCGGGCGTATAGCGTCGAGAGAAGAACGAAGGGGCCCGCAACGGTCTGCCGGACGTTTACCGGCTGCGAACACGGGTACTCGAAGCCGAGCAAGGGTTGCTCGAAAAGCGGAAGGTCGCGTCGGAATGGGGATGCGGTTGTCCGCATCGTGACGCGCTTCCGCATGTCTGCAAGGGATAAGGTCTTGAGCGCAAACCTGATGATCGTGGAAGACGACGACCGGGTCCGTGGTGCATTGCGGCTCGCCATGGAGGACGAGGGCTACGACGTCGACGAGGCGGAGGAAGCCGAGGACGCGCTCACGCATCTGCGCAGCAATGGTGTTCCCGACGTGATGATCGTCGATCTGATGCTCGGTGGCATGGACGGATTCGAGTGTATTCGCGAGATCCGCCGTGACCACGATGTTCCGATCATCGTGGTCAGCGCCCGCGACGACACACATGACGTAGTGGCCGCGCTGGAGGCCGGCGCCGACGATTTCGTCACCAAGCCGTTCGAGATCAAGGAGATCACCGCCCGTATGCGCGCGGTGCGCAGGCGTTCCCGCCCCACCGCCGAACGGGAATCGCCGCAGGAAATGGTGCTCGAGGCCGATGAAACGGCGCCGCTGGTGCTCGCCCAGGACAGCGGTGTCGTGCGCCGCGGTGACGAGGAGATCCGGCTCACGCTCACCGAGTTCCGTTTGCTGTGTGAGCTGGCCGAGTCACCGGGGCGGGTGCTCAGCCGCACGGTGTTGCTCGAACGGGTTTGGGACCGTGGGTTTTTCGGCGACGAGCGCATCGTGGACGTGCACATGCGCCGGTTGCGCACGAAGATCGAACGGGATCCGTCCGATCCGCGCGTCGTGGTGACGGTGCGCGGGCTCGGCTATCGCCTCGATGTCCGGCGCTGAGCGCTGCCTCGACGTCCAACGCTGGAGTCCGAACGCCTGGAGCCTGCGCGCCCGGGTAACCGCCGTCTTCGCGACGATCGCCGCGCTGATGTCGCTGGTCCTGGTCGTCTCGGTGTTCGTGATCAGCCGTGGCTACCTGGAGGCGCAACGAGCGAGCGCGGGCAGCGAGTCGCCCGCCGATCTCAACGCCGATCTGGATCTGCTGCGCAATGTGCTGATCGGCTGCGCCGCCGTGGTCACCCTGATCGGCGCGGCGGTCGGCTGGTGGGCGAGCAGGCGGGTGCTCACCCCGCTGCACCAGCTCGCGGGCACCGCAGCACGGATCGCCTCCGGCGACCTCGACCAGCGGCTGCCCGCGACCGGGGACCAGGATCTCGCCATCACCATCGAATCGTTCAACACCATGGTCGACTCGCTGCAACGGCGCATCGAGCGCGAACACCGGCTCTTCGGTGACGTCAGCCATGAGCTGCGCACCCCGCTGACCACCTTGATGGCCAGTGTGGATGTGCTCAACCGGCACCGCGGCGATCTGCCGGAACGTTCGCAGCGGGCGCTCGGCCTGGTCACCGCCGAGGTGGAGCACCTGCGCAAGCTGCTGGACGATCTGCTCGCGCTGGCGCGGGTGGAAGCGGGTATGCACCACGGCGACGCCGAGCCGCTGTCGGTGCGCGACCTGCTGGTCCACACCCTGGCCGACCGGCGCTACCCGGGCGATCTGCTCACGGTGCGCCAGGACGTCACCGTGCGCGGCCGCAAGGTGGAGCTGGAACGCGCGGTGGCCAACCTGCTGCACAACGCCGACCGGCACGGCGGCGGTGTGCTCGCGGTCACCGTCGACCGCGACGGCACCGATGCCGTGCTCACCGTCGACGACGCGGGCCCCGGCGTGGCGCCCGCGGACCGCGCCCGGATCTTCGAGCGATTCGCGACCGCCCGAAGCGGCCGCCGCTCGCCCGATGGGACGGGCATCGGTCTGGCGTTGGTCGCCGAGACGGTCGCCACGCACGGCGGCCGCGTGGATTGCACCGACCGGCCGGGCGGGGGCGCGCGATTCGTCGTGCGGTTGCCCCGGCTCGGCGACATCCATCCGTAATACGACCGTAAAGAAGTCGACTGGTTCACCTCAAAGTCGCTTCGTAAGCCTGGATAAGTACTGCTGACCGACGAGGAGTTGTATGTCACTGCCAACCCTGTCCCCAGCGGAGATCGAGCGATCGCGCGTCGACAACGCCGCGGCCGCCCTGGGAGCCACCCCGAACCGGAAAGACACCGGACCGGCCGTGGTCCTGCGCACGCCCCGGTTGGGCGACGGCGCTCCGATGTGGCGAATCGCCAAGGATTCCGCGGTGCTCGACGTCAACTCGAGCTACGCCTACCTGTTGTGGTGCCGGGATTTCGCCGGAACCTCGGTGGTCGCCGAATCGGACGGCCGCGTGGTGGGATACGTGATCGGATTCGTCCGCCCGCAGGCCCCCGACACCGTGTTCGTCTGGCAGATCGCGGTGGACCGCGCGGCGCGCGGCCGCGGCATCGCCGCCGAGCTGCTGCATACCTTGCTCAACAGCGTTGCCGCGCAGGGCGTTTCGGTGCTAGAGACGACGATCTCGCCGGACAACGCCGCTTCCGTCGCGCTGTTCACGTCGGTGGCGAAGGAGAGGGACGCGGAACTGACCAAGCGTCCCTTGTTCGACTCCGGCGTCTTCCCCGACAACCACGCACCCGAAGACCTGTATCGCATCGCCCCGACCGCCCGCACCACCGAGGAGGATCACCGATGATCAACGCCGACACCACCGTTTTCGAGAGCCTGGAGTCGAACGTGCGCGGTTACTGCCGCGCCTGGCCCACCGTGTTCACCACCGCGAAGGGCAGCTGGCTGCGCGACGAGGAAGGCAAAGACTACCTGGACTTCTTCGCGGGCGCGGGCGCGTTGAACTACGGCCACAACAACGACGTGCTCAAGCGCTCGCTGCTGGATTACATCGCCGGCGACGGCATCACCCACGGCTTGGACATGTCCACCGCGGCCAAGCGGGAACTGCTGGAGGCATTGCGCGACACCCTCTTCACCCCGCGCGGCCTGGACTACAAGGTCCAGTTCCCCGGCCCCACCGGCGCCAACGCGGTCGAGGCCGCGCTGAAGCTGGCGCGCAAGATCACCGGCCGGGAAACGATCGTCAGCTTCACCAACGCCTTCCACGGCATGACCCTCGGCGCGTTGTCGGTCACCGGCAACGCGGCCAAGCGCGCGGGCGCCGGTGTGCCGCTGGTGCACGCCGCGCATATGCCCTACGACGGCTACTTCGACGGCACCACCGCCGACTTCCAGTGGATGGAGAAGGTGCTCGACGACACCTCGTCCGGCTTCGACCGCCCCGCCGCGGTGATCGTGGAAACCGTGCAGGGCGAAGGCGGCGTCAACGTCGCCCGCGCCGAATGGCTGCGCCACCTCGCCGGTCTGTGCGCGGAGCGGGAGATCCTGCTGATCGTGGACGACGTCCAGATGGGTTGCGGCCGCACCGGACCGTTCTTCTCCTTCGAGGTCGCAGGCATCACGCCCGACATCGTGACGCTGTCGAAGTCGATCGGCGGCTACGGCCTGCCGATGGCGCTGGTGCTGTTCAAGCCCGAGCTGGACGAGTGGTCGCCGGGTGAGCACAACGGCACCTTCCGCGGCAACAACCCGGCGTTCGTCACCGCGACGACCGCGCTGCGCCACTACTGGTCCGACGACGCCCTGCAGACCGCCACCCAGGCCAAGGGTGAGAAGATCGCGCGCACGCTGGGTGAGCTGGCCGGATACTTCCCCGGTATCTCGACCCGTGGACGCGGCTTGGTGCATGGCGTCGTGTTCGACGACCCCTCGCAGGCGGGTAAGGTCTGCCAGATCGCCTTCGAGCGCGGCCTGCTGGTGGAGACCTCCGGTTCCACCGACGAGGTGGTGAAGCTGCTGCCGCCGCTGACGGTCACCGAGCAGGAGCTCGACCAGGGCCTGCACATCCTCTCCGGCGCCGTCGAGTCGGTGTGCGGCGGAATGGGGGCGGTCGCATGATCGTGCGCACGACCGCGGAGATCACCGGCACCGAGCGTGACGTGGCGGGCGAGGGCTGGCGCAGCAAGCGCATCGTCCTCGGTGGCGACGGCGTCGGCTTCTCCTTCCACGAGACCACCATTGACGCGGGGACGGTGCACGAGTTCCACTATGTGCACCACGTGGAAGCCGTGTGGCTCGTCGAAGGCGAGGGCACCCTCACCGATCTGGACAACGGCGTCACCTACGAGCTCGCACCCGGCTCGATGTACCTGCTCGACGGACACGAACGTCACCGCCTGGAGGTGCGCACAACGATGCGGATGATGTGCGTGTTCAACCCGCCGGTGACCGGGCAGGAGGTTCACGACAGTAACGGCGTCTACCCGCTGGTCGCCGCGACGATCGGAGGTTGAGAACACCAATGGTTCTGCAGCACACCGAAACCCCGCCCGAGACGGCTCGCTACGATCGCTACCCGACCCGTCTCGGCGCGCCCGCTCCGCACTTGGAGCGTGCCGACCCCGCGGTGTGGGGGGAGGTCGAGAGCGCGGAGCTCGCCTCGTTCGACGCCGACGGGTTCGCCATCCTCGACCAGCTGCTCACGCCCGACGAAGTGACCGAATTCAGCGGCGAGATCAGCAGGCTCGCGAACGACCCGGCCCTGCGCGATGACGACCGGGTCATCGTGGAGAAGTCGTCGAACCGGGTGCGCTCGGTCTTCGAAGTGCACAAGCTGAGCGAGGCGATCGCCGACCTGGTGCGTCAGCCGCGGGTGCTCCAGTTGGCCGAGCAGGTGCTGGGATCGCCGGTGTACGTGCACCAGAGCCGGGTGAACTACATGCCCGGCTTCCGCGGCACCGGTTTCTATTGGCACTCCGATTTCGAGACCTGGCACGCCGAGGACGGCATGCCCGCGCCGCGTGCGGTGAGCCTGTCGATCGCGCTGACCGACAATTACCCGATCAACGGCAGCCTCATGGTGATGCCGGGCTCGCACCACACCTTCGTGCCGTGCCTGGGCAGCACCCCGGCGGAGCACTATCGGGAGTCGTTGCAGGAGCAGGAGATCGGCGTGCCGACGACCGACGACATCACCGCGCTGGCGAACCGCTACGGGATCAGCCAGTTCACCGGCCGGGCGGGGTCGGCGCTGCTGTTCGACTCCAACCTGATGCACGGATCGTCGAACAACATCACGCCGTTCCCGCGATCGAACATCTTCGTGGTGTTCAACAGCGTGCACAACACGCTCGTGGAGCCGTTCGCCGCGCCGGCGCCGCGACCGGGCTACATCGGCAGCCGCGATTTCACGCCGCTGTCGGCCTGATCGAGAGCCGCCCCGCGCGTGGGGCCCGCCCGATCGTTGGGCAGAGCCGCACGCGCGGGGCGTTTCGCATGGCCTGCGGCCCCGGGCATCGGTACCGGGTCAGGGCACGCGCCGGATCGCCTCCGGAGTGAGGTCGGCGATGGTCGGGTACCCGTCCACCGCCATGAGCAGGTCGGCCTCGGCCAGCAGCGAACGCAGCACGTGCACGAGGCCGTCGACGCCGCCGAGGGCGAGCCCGTACGGGTACGGGCGGCCGATACCCACGGCCGTCGCGCCGAGCGCCAGCGCTTTGACGATATCGGCGCCGGTGCGGACGCCGGAGTCGAACAGCACGGGCAGGCCGTCGGCCGCCGCCACCACCTCCGGTAGATGCTCGATCGCCGGGATGCCGCCGTTGGCCTGTCTGCCGCCGTGATTCGAGCAGTAGATGCCGTCGACGCCCGCGTCCTTGGCTCGCCGCGCGTCATCGGGATGACAAATGCCCTTCAGCACGAGCGGCAGGTCGGTCAGCGATCGCAGCCAGGCCAGGTCGTCCCAGGTCAACGCGTTGCCGAACAGCGAGATCCAGGTCAGGATGGCGGTTTTCGGGTCCTGTTCGGGCGGGCTGGGCAGCAAGGCGCGGAACACCGGATCGCTGAAGTAGTTGGCCAGGCAGTGCCCGCGCAGCTGCGGAAAGTTGGAGATCGCCAGATCGCGCGGTCGCCAGCCGGGCACCCAGGTGTCCAGGGTGACCACGATGGCCTTGAAACCCGCGGCCTCCGCCCGGCGGACCAGGCTCTGCGCCAGATCCCGGTTGGTCGGGGTGTAGAGCTGGAACATGCCGGGGGTGTCGCCGAACTCCGCCGCCACGTTCTCCAGCGGATCGACGGTGAGGGTGGAGGCGACCATCGGGACGCCGGTGCGCGCGGCGGCCTTCGCGGTGGCGATGTCGCCGTGCCCGTCCTGGGCGCACAGTCCGATCACGCCGACCGGGGCCAGGAAGATCGGTGTCGGCAGCGTCATCCCGAACAGCTCGATCGAAAGGTCGCGCGTCTTGCTCGCGCACAGCATGCGGGGGATCAGGCCCAGTTTCTCGAAAGCCGTCACATTGGCGCGCTGGGTGAGTTCGTCGCCCGCACCGCCCGCCACATACGACCAGATGCCCGGCGGCAGTGCCGCGCGGGCCTTCGCCTCCAGGTCGGCGTAAGTCATCGGAAGATCGGGCAGCACACCCCCGAGCCCCTGGAAGTAGATCTCGTTCTGGTAGTCGCCGAAGTTGGTCACGCTGCTCCTGTCCACGTCTCGATGCATGAATGTATCCGATACGTTCCTGTAGCGATCTCGGTTCCGGTCAGGCGCGCAGCGCGTGATACAGGGTCAACCAGCGATCGGGGGAGACCAACCCGACCGGCTGTTCGAGCGGTATCCCGGCCACCGCGCATGCGTTGCGCACGGTTCGGGCCGGGAACTCTCGGCGCAATGACGCCGCGACGCTGCCCCCGACGCCGGAGAAACCCAGCTCGACCACCCGGCGGTAGTCACCGATCTGCTCGCGTGGCAACAGCGCGACGGGCCGGTTGCGCAACCGCAGGACGGCGGCGTCGACCTGTGGCACCGGATGGAAGCTGTGCCTGCCGACGCGCGCTCCGAGTTCGATCGCCGTCGTGGGCCAGTGGCCGACGGTGAGCTTGGTCCACCGGCCGTAGGCGCCGGAGTGCTTGCGGGCGAACTCGAGCTGGGTGAGCAGGGTCGCGCAGGTGAGCTCTCGCGCCGCCAGGCACCAGCGCACGATGTCGGTCGTGATGGCGAACGGCACGTTGGCCACGACCGCGAACGGCTCATGTGGTGGATGCACGGTACGGAAGTCCTGGTGGTACAAGCGGATTCGGGGATCGTCGGCGTATCGACGGCGCAGTAGGGCCGCGTAGCGCAGGTCCTTCTCATAGGCGCGCACCCGGCCTGCCGTGCCGAGCAACTGCCTGGTCAGCATGCCGTCACCGGGTCCGATCTCGAGGACGAGGTCGTCGCCGGTGACGCCGGAGGTGCGCACGATCAACCGGGCGGCGCCGGCATCGGTGAGGAAATTCTGCGACAGCCGCTTGCGCGTGGTCGTGGAGTGGCCGCCGTTGCCGCGGGCATGCGAAACAGAACGATGACGGGACATGGGTGTCCTCCGAACGGAGTGGTCGAATCAGGAAGGTTGATTCGCCCGGACCCATGCCAGGGCACGAAGAGTCCGGCGGCCTATCGGCCGCCGACGTGGATTCCGATCGAACGGATCAGGAGATCGGAGCGTTACGGTGCGCCGGCAGAGCCCAGGCCTCCGTACGCAGCCGGATGTAGTACGCGCCGACCGCGCACGCTCCGTTCACACCAGGACTGCCACACATGCCCCGCAACGTACGACATTCGCGCAGTCGGGTGCCACTTCTTTTCCGGTGAGGTGAGTGATCCCGGGGCGCTTGCCGGAATCTGCCGCGCCGTGCTCAGCGCGACGTCGGCTGGCCGACCACGTCCGGGTCCTGCTGCTCCGCGGCGTAGGTCCGCCAGGACTTGGCTTCCGCGTGCTTGCCCAGCTGATCGAGCACATCGGCGAGTTCGGCGATGGCGCGAGGTTCGCGGCGGTCGGCGGCGGTGCGCCACCAGGATTCGGCTCCGACCGGATCGCCACGCCGCAGTCGCACCATGCCCAGTTCGTACGCGGCGCCCGCATGCCCCGCCTCGGAGGCCTGGGCCCAGAGACCGCACGCCTGTTCTTCCTCGCCACGCCGGTACATCGCGACGCCGAGGTCGTAGAGCGCGCCGCGGTAGCCGGGGTCGCCCGACTGCCCCGGCCTGCTCTCCCGCGGCGAGGGGCCAGCTGTCGCAGATCGTTCCCCGGGCTGCGCCGGCCCGTCGGGTGCCGGCGCGCTGCCGGGAACCCGACTGCTCGACAAGGCAACCGGTGTACTCGCCGCGGATCCGGTGCTCGTGAACGGCGAGCCCCCCGTATCCCCTGCGGGCGGCGCGGGTGCCTGTGGGATGGGGGACGACTCGACCGCCTGCACAGTTTGCGGCTCCGCGGCCGGAGCGCCGGAAGGCGTTGTCCGAGTCAGGACGGGGGTGTGCGTGGGGGTGGGGTCGAAAGCGGGGTACGAGTCGCCGGTGGTCCAGGGGCTCGTGGCCGGTGGGGTGGAACCGGTGTGCGGACCCTCGGCGGCGGGGCGGCCGTCGCCGGGGTTCGGAAAGGCTGGTGCGGTCTGGGATTCTGCTGGTGACGGATGGGAACCGGGTGGCGAAGTCCGGGTCGGGTCGGGCGTGGGTGCGGGGTCGAAAGCGCGGTACGAGTCCCCGGTCGCCCTAGGATTCGTGGCCGGTGGGGTGGAACCGGTGTGCGGACCCTCAGCGGTGCGGCGGCCGTCGCCGGGGTTCGGAAAGGCTGGTGCGGTCTGGGATTCTGCTGGTGAAGGGCGGGAATCGGGTGGCGAAGTCTGCGTCGAGGCGGGTGTGGCGGTCGGGTCGAAAGCGGGATACGAGTCCCCGGTGGTCCAGGGATTCGTGGCCGGTGGGGTGGAACCGGTGTGCGGACCCTCGGCGGCGGGGCGGCCATTGGCGGGGTTCGGAAAGGCTGGTGCGGTCTGGGATTGCGTAGGCGGAGGGCTTGGATCGTGCCGAGCGGTCTGTGCCGAGCCCGGAATGGGTGTGGCTGCGGGGTCGAAAGCGCGGTACGAGTCGCCGGTGGTCCAGGGGTTCGTGACGAGTGGGCCGGAACCGGTGTGCGAGCCGTCTGGTGCGGGTCGGGTGGTAGGGGAGGGCGGAAGTTCCGGTGTGGGCTGCGGATTGCCGATCAGCAGCCCGGCCGCGTGGCGTGCGGGGTCTTCGGGCGGATGTGTGTGCGCGACCGGAGGGCCGAAGGCGCCGTAAGGGTCCGCTGTGGCTCTACCGCTCGCGCCCCGGGAATCGGGAACAGACCGCTGCGCAGGTGGTTCGGCCCGGGCATGCGGTACCAGCAGGCCGGATGCCGAACTCGCGCCATCGGTTTCGGGCAGGGTGCCGCTGGTGGGTGGGGTGCTGCCTATGACGCCCGCGACCGGCGGTTCGGCCGATCGGCTCGGCGTGGGATGCCCGTTGTCCGGAGCCGGAACGCCCAGCGCAGATCCGGGAGTTTCCGGAGTCGACTGGCCGGTGCGCGACGACTGCATGTTCACGAAGAGGCTGCCCGAGCGCCGGAGCCGGCCGTCGTCTGGCGCTTGCCCGTTCGCGGGCCGGTGGCCGTTCCCCGCCACCGGCGGCTCGGGGGCGAGCGGCTCGATACGAGCTGCCGGTCCGGTCGAGGCGGGCGCGGCATCGATGCGGGGCACCGGCATGGTGGGCGCGGTGGGCGGACCTGCCGAGAAGGTGGGCGCGGCCATCCCGATCGGGGAGGTCGCGAGCGCGGCGGGCGCCGACGGTTCCGCCGCGACGGCTGAGGCTGCGGTGGATACTTCCACGACCAGATTCGCGAAGTTCGGCGGCCCCTCGCCGATGCTGCACCACAGGACGACGCGACCGTTGGGCCGGTGCTCCACGACGATGCCGTAATTACCCGACCAGGACTTCTGCGTGCCGAATTCGTCCACCCAGACCGGGGTCAGGGTCACCAGGGTCGCCGCGGCGGTCGGCGTGACATCGAAGCTGACCCCCGCGGCCAGCGCGTCGCTCCACGCGTCGACTCCGGCGAGCGAACGTCCGTGCAGGTCGAGATAGCCGTCGACGACCGAGAGCCCCATGCCGAGCCCACGCAGTCCGGTGGGCGGCGCCGCGGAGATCATCGTCAAGGTGACGGTGGTGGGCGCCGGGCCGACCTGCTCGGTGTACATCGGATAGACCATGCTGCCGTGCCAGACGATCGGGTCCGCACTCTGGTAGCGCGCGGCCAGCGGCAGCTCTTCGGGCGTATTCCGGGCAGCCCACGACGAATACCGCTCGTTCACTGTCGCGCGCCTGCCTTTCCACCCGATCCCGACCACCGCCCCCGCGCCGGGCGGCCGGGTATACCGTACTCGCCGCGAACCAGAACTGCGCCGTGATCCCCTGGCGGCCGGTATGCCCCTGGCCCTAACGCTACCGGGGAGTTCACCCCACTTCCCAATGGTGCGCAGCGGCGCGTCCGGCTCCCCGTCGGCACGGAATCGACCACACGGCGGTCGTCTCCCGCGGAGATGGACGGGATCCACCGGCCTTGCGCGCGACAACGCAGTGTGTGCCGTCGCGGGCACCGCCGTGACCGTCAGGCTCTCAGGGGGCGCGCAGCCCAGGGCTACCGACGCCCGGCGGCGAGCCGTTCCAGCGCGGCCAGGTCCTTTTCCAGCATCCGGAACAGCCAATACACGCCGATGAACGCCATCGCGCTGCCCGCGCAGAGCACTCGGAGCGGAACGATGACGGCGGGGATGTCCTCCGCCGGGATGAAGGTCGCACCCACGACGCCGAGCAGCGGGACGGCGGCGGCGACGGCCAGAAAGTATGTGCTGTCGGCGTCCAGTTGCCGCAGGCG
This sequence comes from Nocardia abscessus, assembly GCF_015477775.1. Classification (GTDB taxonomy): domain Bacteria; phylum Actinomycetota; class Actinomycetes; order Mycobacteriales; family Mycobacteriaceae; genus Nocardia; species Nocardia abscessus_A. Next base: position 322,774 of record NZ_JADLQO010000003.1, read on the forward strand.
CTGCGCGTCCTCGGTGCCGACCCCGCTGTGCGGGAGGAACATCGGATACAGCGACCGCACCGCATAGAAGGTCACCAAGAAGTAGGGGTAGGCCATCGCGATGGCGCCGCAGACGATCTGGGTGAGGAAGAAGTGCAGGTAGGACGCCGCGGTGATCTGGTTGCCGGACACCTGGACCGACACCGGGACCGCCACGCCCGCGAGCGCCCAGAGGGCGAAACACGTGAGCACGTTGCGGCTGCCCAGCCGCAAGGTGTCCGTCCTGGCCTGCGCCAGGGTCTGCGAGTCGTACGGTCTGCCCTTGCGCAGCCCGCGCGAGATCGACCAGAGCCGGGCGATCAGCAGATTGGTCACCACGAAGCCGATCAGGAAGCACACGGCATAGGTGCCGAGCGCGATCTGGTCGAAGCGGTGCTGCGCCTTCGCGTCGAGTTTGTCGATGATCAGCGTGCGATTGTGGTTGTAGCTGTAGAGGATCGCCAGCGCATTGGGTACGGCGATGGCCAGCGCCATGATCGGGTGCATCAGCAGGCGGGCGCGCGAGCGCCTGCTGTTCGGCGGCGGGTCGACGAGATCGCGAGCACGGGCGTCGAGGCTGACCGCCAGCTGCTGGGCCATATCGGCGCCGGACGGCCAGCGGTTGGCGGGATCCGGGTCGAGGGCCCGAACCAGGGCGCGTTGCAACGCCTCCGGGCAGTCCGGTGGCAAGTCCGCATAGGGCAGATCCCGCGGGCTGTGGGCTCGGCGTTCGAGCATCGCGTCGAGGGCGGTGCGATCGCCCCCGCCCGCCGCGTCGTCGAAGGGCTTGCGGCCGGTGAGCAGTTCCCAGAGCACCACGGCCAAGGCGTACAGATCGCTGCGAGTGTCGAGATCCGCGGCGGCGGCGGGCAGGTCCGGATGTACCGCGGCGAGTTGCTCGGGCGGCATGTACGCCAGCGAACCGCCGAAATAGGCGACCGGGCTGTCACCGGAGACGTTGCCGCTGAAGCTGATGTTGAAGTCGGCGAGCTTGGGGACGCCGTCGGCGGTGAGCAGGACGTTGGCCGGCTTGACGTCGCGGTGCAGCACTCCGGCTCGGCCCGCGTAGTCGAGCGCCTCCGCCAAGCGCAGCCCGAGCCATGCGACGGTCTCCGGCCAGGACAGCCCGGCCAGCTCCGCCCGCAGCGGCGATTCACTGGGCCGGATCTCGCCTTTCGCGGCGAGCACACCGTCGATGACGTCGAGCAGCATCGCTCCGTCGCGCCGTGACTGCGGTGTCGCGCGGACGCGTTCGAGCACCGTGAACAAGGTGCCGCCCGGCACGTACTGCATGTACAGCAGCCGCAGTTTCCGGTCGGCCAGCACGCGCTGGTCGAAGACGCGCACGATGTAGTCGTGGTCGAGCTGGGCGAGTGTCTGGGGCTCGGTGCCCTTGTCGCGGGAGATCTTCACCGCGACCAGTCGCTGCATCGATCGCTGCCGCGCCAGGAAGACCCGGGCGAACGCGCCGCGGCCCAGCCCGGTCATCAGGTCGAAGTCGTCGATCCTCTGTCCCGCGGCGAGGGTGTCGAGGTCCGCCGGTTCGGCGGCGGCCGTCATCAGCGTGCTGTGGTAGTCGTCGGTGGCGAGCAGCTCCGAGAGCTGGTCGGCCTGCTCGGGATAGGCGGCGGTGTATTCGGTGACATCGACCGAGCCCCCCGCGTGCTTGCGGACGTGGAACTCCTCGTAGATCAGGTCCGGCGGCAGCGGCCAGGTGCGCAGTTCCGGGAGTTCCTCGACATACTGGGCCAGCCGTTTCGGCGCGGCTGCGCGACCCCAGCGGTTGGCCAGGTCGACTTTGATCAGTTCGATCAGCGAGACCCGGCGGATCGCGGGGGAGTCCGGCAGATACGCGGCCAGATCCGGGGGAGTCTCGGCCGTGCGCCACGCGTCGGCGAAGCGCTCGACCACGTCGGCGACGCCGGTGCCTCGCGCCTCCGCGGGCGATCGGCCTGATGCGACCGTCGCCCCCTCAACCGGCGGGGCGGGGTGCGCCATGAGGGCATCGTAGCGCCGCGACCGAACGGAATCGGCCGTTCGGCGGGGTGATCGGCAGTGCTTTCGCCGAATCCGCCATGGCCGACCAAGCGCTTGCTACGCTCGATCGATGATCTCCACGGTGGTCTGGGGCACCGGCAATGTGGGCCGCGCGGCCATCCGGGCCGTCGACGCCCATCCGGCGCTGCGCCTGACCGGGGTGCTGGTGCGCAATCCGGAGAAAGTCGGTCGCGACGCGGGCGAACTCGGCGGACTCGGTCGAGAACTCGGCGTCGCCGCCACCGGCGACATCGGCGGCGTTCTCGATGCGCGCCCGGCCGCGGTGGTCTACGCGGCCTCCGGCGATATCCGCCCCGACGACGCGCTCGCCGATATCGTGCGCGCACTACGGGCGGGCTCGGTGGTCGTAACCCCGGCCCTCTACGCGCTCTACGACCCCCGCAACGCGCCGCCGGAGATACGGGACCCGGTCCTGGCCGCGATCGCCGAGGGCGGCGGATCGCTGTTCGTCTCCGGAATCGATCCCGGGTGGGGTAACGACGTGCTGCCCCTGCTGATCAGCGGGCTCGGCAGCACGGTGGAAACGATCCGCTGCCAGGAGATCTTCGACTACTCCACCTACGACCAGCCCGATTCGGTGCGCTATCTGGTCGGCATGGGTCAGCCGATGGACTACCAACCGCCGATGCTCGCGCCGTCGGTGCCGACCATGGTGTGGGGCGGTCAGATCCGGCTCATGGCCCGGGCGCTCGGCGTCGAACTCGACGAGGTCCGCGAGACGCTGGACCGGCGCGCCCTGGACAGCACCGTCGCCACGACGTCCATGGGCGAGTTCGCGGCGGGCACCCAGGGCGCCGTGCGATTCGAGGTCCAAGGCATCGTCGAGGGGCGCCCGCGTCTGGTCGTCGAGCACGTCACCCGCATCCACCCGTCCTGTGCCCCCGACTGGCCCACGCCGGCCGACGGCGGCGCCGGGGCGCACCGGGTGATCATCGAGGGCCACCCGCGTATCGAAGTGACCGTCGAGGCCACCGACGAAGACGGCAACCGCTCCGCGGGCGGGAACGCCACGGCCGTCGGCCGCCTCGTCGGCGCCATCGAATGGCTGGTGGCCGCGAAACCCGGACTCTACGACGCACTGGACATCCCCTTGCGTCCCGCGGTCGGCAAACTCGGAAGGAAGCATCCATGATCATCGACATTCCCGAGGGGAAGGACCCGATCGGCTACGTGTGGGGCGAAATGGTCCCCGGTATCGGCGTCGCCGCCTCGAATTTCTCGCTGTCGGTGTACTCGCACAGCACCCTCGGTCTCCGCGAATTCGAAGCGGCCAGGCTGCGCATCGCCCAGATCAACGGCTGCCTGTTCTGTATGGACTGGCGAACCGAGCGCGACGGGGCGAAGGTCGAGCCCGAATTCGCCGACGCCGTCACCAACTGGCGCACCACCGACGCCTTCGATGAACGCACCCGGCTCGCCGCCGAATACGCCGAACGCTACGCCACCGATCACCACAATCTCGACGAGGAATTCTGGGGCCGGATGTTCGCCCGGTACAGCCAAGCGGAAGTGGTCGAACTGAGCATGAGCATCGGCTCATGGCTGGCTTTCGGACGCCTGAACCACGTCCTGGGCCTGGATTCGGTCTGCGTACTGCCGAGTCATTCCACCGGCCGATAGCAGACGGCCCCAGCGGTCACGCCGGAATTCTCGACACCCACGCGGGCTGCCCATCGACCAGGCCCAGTTGGAACTCCTCGGGAGCGTCGAGCACGGCTCCGAGTTGGCGCAGCGCTTGATCCGCCGAGATCTCCGCGGGGAAACGGATGTATTCGAGGGTGGCGCCGGATATCCGGGCCCGGAACCGGTACCGGAATTCGACCTGGCCCGCGTAGGTCAGCGCGATGCGGCCCTGCCAGTCGATATCGTGCCTGCCGTCGGCGCGCCGGGTGAAGAACACTTCCTGGTCGGCGACCGAGTCGTGGCCGAGCAGATAGATGTTGAACGCCAGGAATTCGACGTCGTCGGCGTGGGCCAGGGGTAGTGGATCGACCGTGAGGCGTTGCGGCTGCCCGGATTTCAGCAGAAAGGGACGGCCCGGCGCCGCGGCGCGCAGCCCGGTGGCGTCGTCCTCGCCCCAGTACGTGGACGACAGGGTGCAGCTGTGATAGTTCTGCCAGACGATCGGCGACAGCCAGCTTTCGCCGTCCTGCTCGTCGCCGTCGGGATCGCGTTCGGCATTGTATGCCGCGGACCGCAGATGCAGATCGAACCACAGACTGCCGACCTGGTCCATGCGGCCGGTCCACGCGAACTCTTCGATCGCGTGCCCCTCCGGCCACGGATTTCCCGGGAAAACGATTCTCCCAGCCGGCGAAAAACGCACCAGGTCGGTCCTTTCCATGCCGACACACCCTAGCGACCGAGACCGACAAACTCGACATGCCAGATCCGGGAAGCCGCGTGCGCCCCGGCTTCCGCCTCAGGCGTTGGCCGGCGCTTCCTCCTCCGGCTGGTCGGCGGGCGGCTCCTCCACCGTGCGCTTGGGCCCGGTGAACCACCTGCGGGCCGACACCAGCCACCAGATACCGATGGCGCCCACCACGCCGACCAAGGTGATCGGCGCGTAATTGACGGTGTTCCAGGTGAAATCGCTGTGCCACGGGTACCCGCGCGCGTCGGTGGGCAGGATGAACAGGAAGCTGATCAGCGCGATCCAGATCAGCGCGACCACGCCGACCGGGCGGTACCACGCCCCCAGCCGCCATGGGCCGGTGCGGAATCGCGCTCCGTGACGCTGGCGCAACAGGATCGGAATGCCATAGGCGATGTAGAGCCCGATCGTCGCGACCGAGGTGGCCGCCGCGTAGGCGGTCGGCGCGTTCGCCGGCGGCACCAGCATCGAGGGAATCAGCAGCACGAAGGCGAAGAACGAGATGAACAGCACCGCGTTCACCGGCACTTTCCGCGCGGAGAGCCGGGACCAGTACTTCGAACCCGGCACCGCCCCGTCGCGGGCGAACGCGAACAGCATCCGGGAAGCCGAGGTCACCGAGGCGTATCCGCAGAACAGTTGCGCGACCGCCGCGATGATCAGCAGCAGGCCCGACCAGAACCCGCTCAGCGAGTTCTCCAGGATGTAGATCACGGGGTATCCGCTGTTCTTCTCCGGATCCAGCGCGTCGTTCAGGTCAGGGATGGCGAAGGTTACCGCCATGATGAGCAGATATCCGGCGATCGCCGAGACGATGATGGTGTTGATGATGCCTTTGGCCGCCATCCGGGACGCGTCGTGCGTTTCCTCCGACATATGGGCCGAGGCGTCGTAGCCGGTGAACGTGTACTGCGCGTGCAGCAGCCCGAGCAGGAAACTGAACGCCACCCCGCCGAATCCGATCGCGCTGTTGTCGACCGTCTCGGTGAAAACGAATTCGGCGCTCTGGTGGTGTCGCGCGCCGAACCCGAGCACGATCACGAAGATCGCCACACCGCCGACGTGCCACCACGCGGACACGTTGTTGATCACCGCCGACAGATGCGGGCCGATCACGTTCAACACGGCGTGCAGGACCAGGATCGCGGCGAACACCAGAAAGATCGCGGTGCGATCGGTGCCGATGTCGATTCCGACGACATTCAGCACGACCGTGGTGAAGATGGCCGCGCCGTAGTCGATCGCCGCGGTGACGGCGATCTGTCCGATCAGGTTGAACCATCCGGTGAACCAGCCCCATACCGGTCCGCCCAGTTCGGCGGCCCACCAGTACAGCCCACCCGAGGTCGGGTAGGCGGAGGCCAATTCCGCCATGGCGAGCCCCACGAACAGCACCATGACCGAGACCAGGGGCCACCCCCAAGCCATCGTGATCGGTCCGCCGTTGGCCAAACCGATGCCGTAACTGGCCAATCCACCGGTGAGGATGGACACGATGGTGAAGCTGATGGCGAAATTGGAGAAGCCGGACCAGGATCTGGCCAGTTCCTGTTTGTAGCCCAGTTCGGCGAGCCGACGTTCGTCGTCGGAAGGGGATCGGTTCTCGGTCATATCGTGCTCCCGGGTCAAAACGCTGCCCTCATACCGCGTTTGCCAGACGTTCAGTGTGAAGTACCGATCGGTCAACCGCACGGCAACCAGCAAATCCGCCGAACGGCGGCCCCGGCGGCCGTGCGGTGGACGCCGAACGTAGCGTGAGGACCATGAGCGAGCGACTGGTGGTCATCGGTGGTGACGCGACAGGGATGTCGGCCGCCTCGCAGGCGCGCCGGATGAAGGACGCGAGCGCGCTGGAGATCGTCGTCTTCGAACGCGGCCGGTTCACCTCGTACTCGGCCTGCGGCATTCCCTACTGGGTCGGCGGGCACGTCGCCGACCGGGACGCCCTCATCGCCCGCACACCGGAGGAGCACCGCTCCCGCGATATCGACCTGCGCCTGCACACCGAGGTGATCGAGATCGATGTCGACGGCGCCAGAGTGCGCTACCGCGACCGAGAATCCGGCGCACCGGTGTGGCTGCCCTACGACCACCTGGTGATCGCCACGGGCGCCCGGCCGCTGCGCCCTTCCCTGCCCGGCATCGACGCGAACGGTGTGCACGGCGTGCAGACCCTCGACGACGGGCAGGCGTTGCTCGAGACGCTGGAGCAGGCGCGCGGCAACCGCGCCGTGGTCGTCGGCGCCGGCTACATCGGCGTGGAGATGGCCGAGGCCCTGATCCGGCGCGGCTACGACGTCACGATGGTCAACCGCAGCGCCGAACCGATGTCGACGCTCGATCCGGACATGGGCGCCTTGGTCCGCGACGCCATGTGCGGAATGGGCATCAAGGTGGTCGGCGACGCGGAAGTGTTCGAGATCCGCACCGGTGCCGACGGCCGGGCCACCGCGGTCGTCACCGACACCGCGGAATACCCCGCGGACGTCGTGGTGCTCGGTATCGGCGTGCGCCCGGAGACCGACCTGGCCCGCGCCGCCGGTCTGCCGCTCGGGCAGCACGGCGGGCTGCGGACCGATCTCGCCATGCGGGTACGGGGGCACGAGAACGTCTGGGCGGGCGGCGATTGCGTGGAGGTACTCGACCTGGTCTCCGGCCGCGAACGCCACATTCCGCTGGGTACGCACGCGAACAAGCACGGTCAGATTATCGGAGCGAACATCGGCGGGGGATACGCGGTCTTCCCGGGCGTCGTCGGCACCGCGGTCAGCAAAGTGTGCGAACTGGAAGTGGCGCGAACGGGTCTGCGCGAGAAGGATGCTCGGGCGGCGGGCCTGCAATACGTGGCCGTCACCGTCGAATCCACCAATCGTGCGGGCTACTACCCGGACGCGGCCCCGATGACGGTGAAGATGCTCGCCGAGCGTTTCACCGGCCGCTTGCTCGGCGCCCAGATCGTGGGGCAGGAGGGGGCGGGCAAAAGGGTGGACATCGCGGCGGTCGCGCTGACCGCCCGGATGACCGTCGAGCAGATGACGATGCTCGATCTGGGCTATGCGCCGCCGTTCTCCCCGGTGTGGGATCCGGTTCTGGTGGCCGCCCGCAAGGCCGTCATGGTGGTCCGTCAGCGCGGGTGACCGCGCTCAGGCGTCGAAGAGTTCGAGCAGTTCGGTCTTGCCGAACATGACCGCGGCGGCGCGGGCCGACGGGGTACCCGCGTCCGGGTCGGCGCCCGCCGCGGCGAGTTGTCGCACGATGTCGGTCTCGCCCTTGAAGACCGCCCCCGCCAGTGGGGTCTGGCCCTTGTCGTTGGCGCGGTTCGGATCGGCGGACCGTTTCAGCAGCGCCGCCACGGCATCGGCGTGCCCGTGGTAGGCGGCGAGCATGAGCAGCGTGTCGCCCGTGTCGTTGGCGAGGTCGACCGGCACGCCCGCGTCCACGTAGGCGGCCAGGCTCGCGGCGTCTCCGCGGCGCGCGAAGTCGAACACCTTGGTGGCCAGCTCGATCAGTTCCGGGTCGATCTCCTCAGCGCTCATCCGCTCACTCCTATCACGAAACTCGAATCAGCGCTTGGCGGCGGGCTTTCCCAGTTGTTCGCGCACGATGCGCAGATCGGCGACGAATGCCTCGTAGGCCGCGGTCCGGTCGGGCGCGCGCAGCACCGATGACGGGTGCACCGTGGCGATCACGCGGAAGTCCGCCGTATCGATGACCTCACCGCGGCGCGCGCTGACCTTGAACGACGGGCCGAGCACCGCCTGCGCGCCGATCGCGCCGAGACACACCACCAACCGCGGCCGCAGCAGAGCGAGTTCGGCGTTCAACCAGGCCGAGCAGGCGACCACCTCGGTGCGGCCCGGCTGCTTGTGAATCCGTCGCTTGCCGCGCTCCACGAACTTGAAGTGCTTCACCGCGTTGGTCACGTAGACCGCGTCGCGGTCGATGCCGACCTCCGCCAGTGCGCGGTCGAGCAGGCGTCCGGCCGGACCGACGAACGGCTCACCCAGGACGTCCTCCTGATCGCCGGGTTGCTCGCCGATCAGCACCACGTCCGCGTCCGGGGGACCGGCGCCGAACACCGTCTGCGTGGCGTGGCGGTAGAGATCGCAGCCCTGGCAGTCACAGGCTGCTTGCCGCAGGCGCGCCAGATCCGCGTCCTCGGGTACGAACATCGCGGCGCCGGGTGCCTTCATCGCGGTTCGCCTCCTGCCTCGACGGGGGCCGCGACCACCGTTCGCCGCCTCCTGCAGTGTCTGGTGCTGGTGGCGGCTTACCCGTTTCCGCGGCCCGCACGCCACCGACGCCGATCTGCCTCCCACATGCTGAAGGAGCGGACCGAGGTCGGTATAGTCGCCGCGGATGAGTAGTGTCACCGCCACCGCCGCAACGCCGATGTCCCAGCACCGTCGACTCGGGCGTGTGGTGCGGCTGGCACCGGTCCTCTCGGTCGCCTTCTCCGCGTTCTGTCTCCTGACACCGGTCTGGCCGTTCCACAAGATCACCGGCGGGTTCATCGACCTGCAGGTGTATCGGCTGGGCGTGGACGCCATGCGGCACGGCGCCGACATGTACGGGCAACTGCCGCAGACCACGATCGGGGCGGGCCTGCCGTTCATCTACCCGCCGTTCGCCGCGCTCGCGCTCGGCCCCTTCGCGATGCTGCCGTGGGACGTGGCCGCGCTGAGCTTCTTCGTCTCCTCGGTGGCCGCGCTTGCCCTGACGCTCTATCTGGTGGCGCGGCGAGTCTGGCCGGACGAGGAGCAGCGACGGCTGGCGGTCTGGGCCACCGCATGTGCCACTCCGCTGGGGCTACTGCTGGAACCGATTCACTCCACACTGGACTTCGGTCAGGTCAACCTGCTGCTCATGGCGCTGGTCGCCGCCGATTGCCTCACGCACAAGCCGCGCTGGCCCCGGGGGATGCTGATCGGCATCGCCGCCGCGATCAAGCTGACGCCCGCGGCTTTCGTGCTCTACTTCCTGGTCCGCCGGGACTACCGCGCGGCCGCGACCGCCGCGGTCACCGGTGCGGCGGCGACGGCGCTCGGGTTCGCGATCCTGCCCAAAGAATCCGTCAAGTACTGGTTCGGCGGACTCGGCAACGTGTCCGGGCTGAGCGGCTCGGCTTTCCACACCAACCAGTCGATTCAAGCGGTGTTCGCGCGCTTCGAGGTGCCCGAGCCCGCGTTCACCGTCATCTGGCTGGTGCTGGGCGCCTTGCTGCTCGCGCTGGTCGTCACGGCGATGCGCCGGGCCGCCGACCTGCCCGCGCTCGCGCTGGCCCTCAACGCCGTCTTCACGCTGCTGGTCTCGCCGATCTCCTGGTCGCACCACTGGGTGTGGATCGCGCCGGCCTTGTTCGCCGTCGTCGGTTACGCGTCCCGCCTGCCCGGCAGGCGGGCGATCGGTTGGTGGGCGACATTCGTGGTGACCGCCGCGGTGTTCGTCATCGGCCCGCACAACTGGCTGCCCGACGGCGAGCATCGTGAGTCCGCGTGGACGCCTTGGCAGCATTTCATCGGCAACACCTACGTGTGGTTCAGCGTGGTGCTTGTCGTGCTGTTCGTACTCACCAGCAGGCGGTCGGTCACGAAGCGCGCCGACCCCGCACAGCTCGAACCGGCGCACCCGTCGGACGCCGAAACCTCGGCGCTGTCGGCGCGCTGAGGCGCGAGCGGTAGGGCCGTACGGCCGCATCAGCTCATGCCGACCGCTTCAGCTCATGCCGGGTGCGGACGGCGCGACGAAAAGGAAGCTCTTCTCCTCGACGCGCGAGTCGATACGCCACTGCCCGTCGACACGGACGAACGTGTCCAGGTACCAGAGGCCGCAGAACATCATCGTGGGTGGTCCGTCCCCGCCGGACACCATCATCGGGTTGTGGCACATTGTCCGCCCGGTGGCCGTGTCGCCGTCGACTGCGATGGACGAGTTGCTGATCAGGTGTTGGAAGGCCGGGAAGTTCGGTAGCACGGAGGCGAGGAATTCCTTGGTCGCCGCAAGGTCGCCTACCGAGCCACCCATCGCCGAGTAGTCGATGTGCGCGTCGGGGGTGAACACCTCGTCGAGCAGGTCCCACTGCCGAGTGTCGACCGCGTGCGAATAGCGCACCATCAGGTCTTCGATCTCGAGTCGATCCGAAATCTCCTGCAACGACAGCATGCCTGCCTCCGATTGACGTCGATACCCGATAGATGCCACCAGGGTTCGGCGTCCGAGGCAAGATCCGCCGCGGGCTAGGTCCGGTGCGGCAAGATGTTCAGTACCAGTGTGAGCCCCGCCACGATGCTCACACCCGCCACCAGAGTGGCGAACACGGACTGCGTGATCGTGGCGATGCCTATCGAAAAGGCAAGGCACGTGGCAAAAGCAAGCGCGCCGGTTCCCGGTTCCACACCGGCGATCCGGGTTGGTCGGTGATCCGTCATAGCTATGTGATACCCAGCGCGAGCCGTTACGAAACCGTGATAGGCCCTCGGTTTTCCGCCCCGGCGTGTTCGCAGGTCATAGCCTCGAGTGCCGGTCGGGCAGGTGATTTCGTGGCGGCGACGCCCACGGCGTATCGCGGTCTGATCCGTCAGTTGCTCTCGATCGACTCGGTCGAGACCTTCGTGTTCCCGTGCGTCGCCCTCGACAGCCCGCTGCGGCAACCTGCTCGCCGACGAGCGTGCGGTGCAAGTGTTGTCGGCCCGGGAGGAGGCCTGGTTGCGCCGGGTCGATGTCACACAAGCGTTGGCGCAGCGGGCTTATCGCCAGGCGGCCGCGATCGTGGTGGAGGTGGTCGATCCCGGCCGCGAACTCCGGCTGGTATCGCGTTGCGCTCGACGGTGTGCGACGAGTGCGGGAGACCGCGGACGTCACAGTGGGGACGGCCGACCTCGCGGCTGTCTATCTCGACGGAACCACCTGGCGCGCATTGGCTTTCGCGGGGACGTGTGGACGAGCATCACCCGTGGGCGGACGCGCTGTGCGCCACCGACGGGTTGTCGTTCTCGGGGACCTTCTGCTGAGCGCACCGACCGGCGTACAGTACGTACGTACGGTTTGGTAGCGACTATCGGAGCGGCCGATGTGGGATCCCCGGCAGTACCTCGCGTTCGACGACCATCGGTCCCGTCCCTTCTTCGACCTGATGACCAGGGTGACGGCGACCGAGCCGAGGGAGGTGGTCGACCTGGGCTGTGGACCCGGGCATCTCACGGCGATCCTGGCGCGGCGTTGGCCCGGTGCGAGCATGCGAGCCATCGATTCGTCCCCGGAAATGGTGGCGGCGGCGCGTGATCGCGGCATCGACGCGACGCTCGGGGCGGTGCAGGAATGGCGGCCGAGCGCGGAGACCGACGTTGTCGTCTGCAATGCCGTCCTCCACTGGGTACCCGAGCATCGCGGCCTGCTGTCTGAGTGGATGCGGCAACTACCCACGGGCGCGTTCCTGGCCGTCCAGGTACCCGGAAACTTCGACGCGCCGTCTCACCGGGCGATCCGGCAGGTGGCCGCGCGTGACGAGTGGCGCGACCGGCTCGCCCGAGCGGGCATACTCGAGCCGCGGGCGGTGCTCGATCCCGCCGGATACGCCGACCTGCTCGCCGTCTCGGGCGGGGCTGTCGATGCCTGGGAAACGACCTACCTGCAGCGCTTGACCGGTGACGACCCGGTGCTGGAGTGGGTGACCGGCACCGCGCTGCGCCCCGTGCGCGGCGCTCTGGACGACGAGCAGTGGCAGGAGTTCACCGCTCAGCTCGCCCCGTTGCTGCGCAGCGCCTATCCCCGGCGCGTCGACGGCACCACCTGGCTGCCGTTCCGCCGGGTGTTCGCCGTCGGCTGCAAGCAGTAGCGGACGCGTTCGTCCGGTACGGACAATCGCAGGACAATCTGCTGTCCGAGGCCCGAGTGCAGGCTTGTGCCCCGGGCGTCGGCGGACCGAACGCCCGGGGCCTTCCGCCGGTCGGCGGGTCGTCACCGGGCTTGCTCGTGCGCCGTCGACAGCAGTCGGGTGACGCGGGTGCGCAGCTCGCCGGGTACCGCGCGCACGCCGATCGACGGCAGCTCGGCGGCCACGTTGGCGGCGAGTACCCGCAGCTTGGTGTTGGTTTCCTGGGATCGAACGCGCAGCAGCGTGAACGCCTCGTCGGCGTCGACCCCGTAGACCAGCATCACCGCGCCCTTGGCTTGCTCGATCACCGCCCGCGCGGCGACCGGATCGAGGTCACTCGCCGTTGTGCCGTCACCGTGGTAGCTCACACCCCCGCACTACCCGGCCTCGGCGATTCGACACCGATTGCGGCAGACCGGCCGAGTCCGTGGATGTCCTCGGCCCAGCAGGAGGGGTTGACTGCGGTCGCCGGGATCGCGATACTTCGAAAGTCATAGCGATTGCGTATAACTTGTCCTTCGGCAACGCGACGGAGACAGATCAATGATGATCCATACTGCAGTCGAAGCGCTTCTTCTGGCCCAGGTGGAAGATCCCGTCCCCGAGGCTCCCCCGAACTCGGAGAAAATCCTCCAGCTGTTCCGGTATTTCACCTGGTTCGTGATTCTCTCCGGTGTCACCGGCATCGCCTACGCGGGAGGAAAATTCGCCTGGGAGAAGTGGAACGGCGGTCCACTCGCATCGGCGAAAATGGTGGCGGGTGGCATGCTCGGCGGCGTCATCGCCACCAGTGCGGGCACGATCATGAACGCGCTGATCGGTTGATCCGGTCGGCGGGGCCCGATGCGGCTCCGCCGTCCGCCGGTGTGCTCGAACTGGCCCTCGCTGCTAGTCGGTAACCTCCAGTTCGACCAATTGACCTGGGGTAAAGGACTTCTCGCGCCGGTTGGTCTCCACGCCGAAGACCGCGACCACGAGGTCGCCACCCGGCTGGACCACTCCCGCTTGCGTGAGGGTGCCGTAACCGACGACGGATTCGCCGACGTGATCGGCGAGCTCCGCCGCCGGGATTCGAATTGTCCTGCCCATGGGGCACCTCTATCGGGTCGAAGTGTCACGGCCTGCTGTGTCACTGTTCGCAGAACTCGATCCTAATCCGCTACGGCAGGCGCAGTACCCCCCTCCTGCCGCGGAAACACGCCGGGGCGCCGGAGGTGTCACAAACTCCACCGTCAGGACGGAATTCCCTGCGCCATAACGATTTACCTTCGCGGCATTGACCGGTTCGTGACCACGGCGAGCGCGCCGGCGACCTTGGCCCGGAAGTGCGGGCACTCGCGGAAGTCCTCGGCGTCGCAGTCGAGCGCGTGCGAAATGGTCTCCAGCGCTGCGGTGTCCCGGCTGATCCGGTGCGCGAGCTGGTCGCGGTGCGCGCGCAGCAGCTCGCGGCGAGCGGTGCGGTCGGATGCCTCGGCGAACAGCGCGGCGAGTTCGTCCAGTGACAAGCCGACCTGTTTGCCGAGCAGGATCATGGCCACGGTGTCGGCGTCGTCGTCGTGATACCGGCGACGCCCCGCGCCGTCGCGCCGCGGCGCGAGCAGTCCGACGTCCTCCCAGTGCCGCAGCACATGAGTGGCCAGACCGAACCGCGCCGCGAGCTCACCGATCGACATCTCGCCGCCAGCCATACCCGCACTCTAGGCGGCGCGGGCGGTGAGCCGCGCATACAGCCCGATCGGATGACGCCGCGGGCGTACCGGCTCCCGCCGCACCGTCGCCGCCTCGAAGCAACGGCGCAACGCGCCGAGTGCGGCCGCCGCGCGCACGAATCGGAAGTCGTAGATCGCCACGGTTCCGCCGGGACGCAGTACGCGCGCCAGCTCCGTGATCCCACGGTCGACCTGCGGCCACTCGTGCATGCTCAGGCTCGAGACGACCAGGTCGAAGCTGTCGTCGGGGTAGGGGAGCGCGCCGACGTCGCCGACCGAGAGCTCGGCCGCACCCGACAGCGCCGCCTCGGCGAGATCGATCATGTGCGGCGACAGGTCGACGCCGTGCAGCCGCAGATCGGGTCGCCGAGAAGCCAACTGCCCCAGCAGCTTTCCCGGACCGGCCCCGACATCGAGCACCCACGCGCCGGGTCGGGCGGCCGCGTCGATGTCGGTGGCGATGTGGCGATACAGGCCACCGAGCAGACGAGTCGCCCGCTGGTCGTAGCCCCGGCTCTGCTTTTCTCCGAACGTTGTCATGGTTGCCTCTCCTCGTTGTGCGCTCAGCTTGCGAGTTGAGGTCGACCTGAAGTCAAGCGACTCGGGGAGCCTTCCGGTGCGCTGCCGGATCGAGGGGAATCCCACCGGCGGCACACCGACCATGGCAGTTCGAGCCCGAGCAGCCCGAGTTACGGCTGGACGGGATATTTCCGGTCGAGCCATTGCCCGAATGTCGGCCCGGCGATGATCGCATCGGGTCCGGGCAAGAGGGCGCCACCGGCCTGCAATTCGTGATTCGGGTCGTCGGTGTCGACGATCTCTTCCACCCGGGCCGGTTCACCCCGTCGCGCCGCCACTTCGGCCGCGGCCGCGGCGAGGTCGAATTCTTCCGGCCCGGCGATCTCGGTCGACTCGGGCGCGGTCGGCGAGACGGCCGAGTCGGCCAGTTGCTCGGCGACCGTGCGGGCAGCGACGAGCTGCGCCCGGTACTTCGGGACGTATGCCGTGTCGCCGCGGGTCGTCCAGTCGAGCATCATCTCGGTGAATTCGTGGAATTGCGCCGCGCGCAGGATGCGCACAGGCACCGGACCTCGGCGGTAGGCGTGTTCTTGTGCCAGTTTCCCGGCATAGTGCCCCGCGGTGAATCGGTCGATGCCGATGATGGAGATCAGGGCGATTCGCTGCACCCCGGCAGCGGCGGCCTCGCGTTGCACATTCTCCGCGATCGTGCGGAAGAAATCGGTCACCGCTTCGGTGTCGGTAGTTGTCGCGTTGACCGCGTCCACCACGGCATCCACGCCGGCCAGCGCTCGAGCCAAGCCGTCGCCGGTGTAGACGTCCACACCGGCCGATCGGGCAATGGGGACGACGTCGTGGCCCCGGCTCGCCAGGACGTCGATCACATCCCGGCCGATCAGTCCGCTTGCTCCGATGACTGCTACTCGCATCGCAACCTTCCTCTACTCAGTGGTCCGGTGAGTAGACGAAGTAGGCACGGCCGGTGTGACAAGATCGGGTTCCGAGCACAGCCGCGCCGCATCGGTCGATCCACGCGCGGCGGCAACCGCTCGGTTTGTGCTTTTCAGACGTCGAGTTCGGGTGCGCGTCGGCGACCTACCCGGCACAGCGCCGGCCCGGACTCGGGCGAAGACATCGAACAGTTACGTGCGGCCGCCCTCGATCGGTGCGGCCGCACTGTAGGGCTCAAATGCACCAAACGGCGCTTCCGAGCGGAATGCAAAGAACGACCGAGCCCCACACCGGCGTCGCCGCGTCCGATGGCGTTTCGGCGGAAGCGGCGGGAGCCGCGATGACACCCACGGACAGGGCCATTGCGGTCGCGGCGAGGATTTTCGTAATTTTCATGGACATTTGTACATCCTTCGACTCGAGTGAAATCTCTAACTCATGGATTTCATAGTTCACCCATAGGGCGGTGAGCACCAGGCAAAGAAATGTCAAGTTCCCCGGTATTGCGTAACAGGAGGATCACCGGTGGTGCTCTTTCCGGGGCATCGGCGGCGAATCGGGGTCGAAAACATACCGCAGGTTGCCTTGTCCCCCGGTCACTACCCAAATTTGCGCCTCGGGCGCTGCTGAAGCGTCTTTGCCCAACGGATACCCGGTCTCGTATGGTACGGGCAACCGCTGTCGTGGGCCGCCGCCGACGCGCCGTCGATTACCTTTCGGGTCGAGCGCGAACGCCGGTCGGTAACGGTGATCGTTACGTCCGACCAGGACCGCCGCGTCGAATGCACGCGGGTAAAGGCGCTGGCCGGGCGTTGCCGGGCGCGCGGTGGGCCGAGGCCGGACACTTCCCACTGGAGGTGAGCTTTGCCCGAATTGGGGCAGTGATCCGGCCCTAAACTGAGCGAATGGTGCAGCCAACGCCCTGGCAGTCGAACAAAACTGGAGACGGCCGGTCCGCCCAGCAGGATCAGGCGGAGGGCGGCATCGCCCCCGTTAGTCCGCAGGCAATTCGGGCTGCGCTGCGCGGATATTGGGGCTACGCGTGGGCCGCCGTCGGTAGTCTCGTGACGCTCTTTTTGCTGTTCCAGCCTTGGATCACCGCCGCGGGCGCCGACGGCAGGGTCAGCTCCACCGCGTTCGGCCGGATGGAGATCACCACGCGCTTCCTGAACGCCTGGTCGGCGTCGAAGCCGCGCACGCCCCACATCACCGGTTTCTGGGCCCTGCTGGCCTGTGCCGCCATCGTGATCGCCATCTTGGCGATCCTGATCAACCTACGCCTGCGCATCGAGGCACTCAGTCGATTGGCGACGATAGCCACGTTGGTCACCTCGCTGTTCGTGCTGTTCACCGTGCTCTACATCAACAGCAAGGGCCCGGAGTTGAAGGCGATGGTGGGGCGCAGTTCGGATCTGGGCGGACAAGTCGGATCGCTCATCAACTGGGCCTTCGGCAACGGCAAACTCGTCGTGCCGGGCATCGGGCAGGTCGCGTATACGTCCGCGGGTCTCACGCCTTGGGCGCTGCTGGCCGGTGCGACGTCGCTCGCCTCGTCCGTCGCCGCTGTCACGCAGTGGATCCGCAACAGGTCCGGCGGTCTCTTCCACCTGCCGTGGCGCATCAACGTCGTCTCGTCGAAGCGGCCTGCCGACGCCGACGACGCGGACTGATCCGCGCAAGCTGCACCAGGGCGGGCCGGAGTAGACTCGCCCGAATCACCGTATGAGTACGCAGTCCGAGGCGGTATCGCATGGTCGGCACAGAGGTACTCATCGTCGGCGCGGGCCCGGTCGGACTGACCGCGGCGATCGAGTTGGCCCGGCGCGGTGTCGCCTGCCGGATCGTGGACGCGCTGCTCGAACCGCCCCGCTATGCGAAGGCCGTGGGAATCCAGCCACGAACGCTGGAGGTGTTCGAAGGTCTGGGCGTGCTGCGCCGGATCCTCGACGCGGCAATCCAGTTGCGCGGCCAGTTGGTCTACGTGAACGGCGCCGAGGTGGCCAGGACGGAACTGACGCTGCCCGCTGACGTGCCCTACGCATTCGTCGGGCTACCGCAGTACGTGACCGAGCGAATACTCCGGGAGCGTTTGGCGGAAACCGGCACCCGCATCGAGCGCGCCACCGAACTCACGACTTTCGACCAGGACGACAACGGTGTGCGTGCCGTGCTCAGCGCGGCGGACGGTGAGCACTGCGTCGACGCGCAGTTCCTGATCGGCTGCGACGGCGCGCACAGCGTCGTCCGCAAGACGCTGGGCCTGGCTTTCCAGGGCGCGGCGTTCACCGAGCAGTACATGCTCGGCGATGTCGAACTCGATTGGTCGCTACCGCCCGGCTACGGGATCCGGTCGATGCATCGGACCGAGGACGGCGCCGACGACTTGCTGGTGTGCATACCGCTGCCGGGACGTGGCCGCTATCGGGTGTCGATGCTGGTCCCCGACGAACTCCGCAGCGCGGAAACCCGCGACCCCGACGAGCTCGGGCACGGGTTCGAACGCGGACCGGCGCCGCAGCTGCGACATATCCAGCAGGTTCTCGATCGCCTCGCGCCCGAGCCGGCCACCGCGTCGAACCTGCGGTGGTCGTCGGTCTTCCGGATCAGTCACCGGATCGTCGATTCGTATTCGCGCGGAAGGGTTTTCGTGGCCGGCGACGCGGCGCACATTCACCCGCCCACCGGTGCGCAAGGAATGAACACCGGTATCCAGGACGCGCACAACCTCGCGTGGAAGCTCGCACTGGCGATCAGCGGCGACAGTTCGCCCCACCTGCTGGACAGTTACGACGCCGAACGCAGGCCGGTCGGCGCAGAGGTGGTCGGGCGGACCGTGCGCAGTGCAAGGGAGGGCATCGGGGCCGGCGAATCGGACCCGGATCTCGTCATCCGGCGAGAGGCCCAGCTGCTGATCGACTACGGCGACAGCCCGATCGTCGCGCGCACGGCCGACGGCGCGGCGGGTCCGTGGGCGGGCGTACGCGCCCCCGACGCCACGGGCTTGAGCCGTGACGCGGTCACCTTCCCGATCCGCCTGTTCTCTTTGCTCGGCCGGACCAACCACACCCTGCTCCTCTACGCCGACGACAGCACCGCAACCGACATCGGGACACTGGAGGAGCTCGCCGACACGGCCCGCCGGAGGGCGCACAGGCGGCTGGACGTGTACCTTCTCGCCGCGCCCGGCACCCGGGTCGAGGAGACGCTGCTGCCGGTCGTCCGGGATGGTGACGGCAATTTCGCCAAGGCTTACGGCGCTACCGGCGGAGCCGTCTATGTGGTGCGTCCCGACGGATATCTCGGCTATGCACGGCACCGAGCCGCCGCGAACGACCTGGCGAACTACCTCGCCGCCACCTTCCGCTGAACGCCGTTCGGTGCGCCGGTTCCAGCCGTACCCCGATCCGATCCCCCTCTTGCGCATTCCGGACCTGATCGGGTACGCCAGATATCAGGAGGTGTTCGATGCCGTCCGCACCCCGGTCCCCGACGCGGACAGAAGAGGTCATCGTGCCGGCCGAACGCACCCGGCTGGCCGGGATACTGGCTGTGCCACCGGACGGGACCGCCTTGATCGCCTTCGCACATGGCAGCGGCAGCGGCAGGCGCAGCCCGAGGAACCGGTTCGTCGCCGAGGTTCTCAACCGTGCCGGGTTCGCGACGATGCTGGTCGATCTGCTGACCGTCGAGGAGGAGGGCGACCGCGCGCATGTCTTCGACATCGAGCTGCTCGCTGGCCGCCTGGTCGAGGTGACGCGCTGGCTACGGACCCGGCCGGACCTCGGCGGCCTGCCCACCGGATATTTCGGTGCGAGCACCGGGGCGGGCGCCGCGCTGTGGGCGGCGACCGAGCCGGGTACCGAGATCGCGGCGGTGGTCTCGCGGGGCGGTCGGCCGGACCTGGCCGGTCCGCGGTTGAGTTCGGTCCGCGCACCGACACTGCTCATCGTGGGCGGTAACGACAAATGGGTGCTGGGGGTCAATCGGGAGGCTCAGCTACGGATGCCATGTCCGAGCGAACTCGACATCGTCCCCGGCGCGACTCACCTGTTCGAGGAGACCGGCGCGCTCGAACAAGTCGCCGACCTGGCCGCCCAGTGGTTCCACCGCCATCTCACCGCCGTGCCGCACTGAACACCACCGGCAGATCGTCGGGCCGAGGGGCGACGCGGGTGCCGAAGCCCCGGCTGATGTCCTCGATCTTTTCGCAGAGCCAGCGGGATTCGCTGCGCGGAGCCCACTCCAGGCGCATGTGCCGCTCCCGCAGCGGAATCAGCCGGACTTCCGCCGAGCCGGGGTCGATGCACACCAGATACAGCGGATGCAGATCGGTGTGGTAGCGCTCGTGGCCGCGGATGCCTTCGTAGTCGTCGATGACGTCGCCGCAGCCGTACAGGATCGGTTTGCCGCGGTAGATCTCGATCGGACGCGGATGATGCGCGGAGTGCCCGTGCACCAGATCGACTCCGGCGTCGATCAATCGGTGCGCGAACTGCGTCTCGGTGCGCGCGACTTCGTAGCCCCAGTTCGGCCCCCAATGCACCGAGACGATGCCGATATCGTTGTCGCGCTTGTACGCCGACATCTCGGCCGCGACTTCCTCGGCCGCCACGGCGCCGGGCGAGTAGCCCACCCGCCACAGCCCCGGCCTGTCGCGCCGTGCCGACCATGCCTCCGGAACCCCGCTCGAACCGGCCGCGACGGAGAGGATCACCACGCGGCGCCCGTCGGCGAGTTCCACTGTGGCAGGCGCGCGCGCACCCGCGAGGTCGGCCCCTGCGCCGGCATGGGCGATGCTGGCGGCGTCGAGCGCGTCGAGCGTGTCGGCCATCCCGGGAAGACCGAAATCGAGGACGTGATTGTTGGCCAGCGCGCAGACGACCGGTGCGATCGCGGTCAGCGCGGGCACGTTGTCCGGATGCATCCGGTAATGGATGCCTTTGGCGGGGGCGAACGCGCCGTCGGCGGTGATCGAAGTCTCCAGGTTGAGCAACCGCACCTCGGGGTCGATCCGGGCGAGGATCGGCAGGACATCACCCCACAGTTGCCGGTAATCGACCGGATGGGTGAACTCGCCGTACGCGCGTTCGGCCAGCTCGACGTAGGTCCGCGCGTCGTTGACATATCGTTCGCGCAGCCTCGGGTCGCCGGGATGCGGCAGAATCTGGTCCACACCTCGACCCAGCATGACGTCGCCGCCCAGCAGCACCGTCGCCATACATCCATTGTCGATCATCGCGGCGACAATGTGAATGTTCCGGTCGCCGCCGAACGCCACGAACTCTTGAAAACGAACTCGTGCCGCCTGCGGCGGAATTCGTTCTGATCACGGAAGATGTCCCGGGCCATGCGGCGCAGTTCGGCGCTTTCGAACGCGGTCAGGTCGATCGACCGCGTCTGCTTCGCGGCCATGATCGCCGCCCACCTGGCCGGGTGGGCGCATTCGGCGGCCAGCTCCGCGAGCCACGCGCGGAACTGCCCGTTCGGCGTCACGGCATCGATCATTCCGAGGTCGGCGGCGCCTGCCGCGTCGACGGGCAGGCACGCGTCCAGCAGGCGCTGGGCGGCTTCGTCACCGACCCGCCGCGGCAGGGTGTAGGTGTGGAATTCCGAGCCGGACAATCCGATCGTCCGGTAGTGCGGATTGAACACCACTCGTTCCGCGGCGACGACCAGATCGGCGGTCAACGCGAGCATGACCCCGCCCGCCCCGGCGCTTCCGCTTACCGCGGCCACCGTGACCTGCGTGGCACAGCTCAGAATCGCCCGGCACACTTTGTTGATCGCCAGCAGGTTCCGCCACGCCGCGCCCTCGGGATCCGCGGAGAGTTCCACCGCGTTCAGGTCGATGCCATTGCTGAAATACGGGCCGTCGTTCGCGAGTACGAGCACCTTCGTGTTCTGCGCCGCCGCGTAGTCGAACGCGGCGAGCAACCGCTCACACTGCCCGGTACCCATTGCGCCGTTATAGAAGTCGATGTCGAGGAATCCGATGTCCGCCGAGCGCCGGTACCGGATCTCCCCAGGTGTCCTGCCCTTCGCGCGCGGCACCGCCTCGACCGGAAATCCCGCCGCGGCGAGGACCGGCGCGGCTGGTCCTTTGCACGGCGGCCGCTCGCCGGCCAGGGGTTCGAGGCGGCCGATCCAGATACCGGCGTCGCCGCAGGCCACCTCGACGGCGTGGTCGCGGCGACGGAGCACGGTGCCGGGCGCCGCGCGAGGGGCGTCCTGTCCGTGGCAGGCGTCGTAGACCAGCATCGGCGCGTCACCGATGGTCGCAGGCGCACCAGGTGAGCCGTCGCCCGCGTGGATGCGTCTCAGGATCGTGTCGGCGTCGTCGTTCCAGCAGATTTCGCGGTCGCGACGGTGCATCGCGGGTCGGGTCCGCGCGTGTGCGACGGATCGAGGCATCTCGTCTTGGGGTGTGGGGGAGCGGGCCGGGTCGGCGGCCTTGTCCAGTGCTTCGAGCAGGCATTCGATCGCGGCGTCCGCGACCGCGGTGTTGTAGACGGCGGATTTGCGTTCCGCAGGCAACGGGAATGTCCGCGTGGACCAGATGGGACCCGCGTCCATCTCCTCGACGGCGGTCAGCGCCGTGACGCCCCATACGGGTTCGCGCTCGCTGACCGCCCAGTCCAGGGCATGGGGGCCGCGGTCGCCGACTGGGCCGGGATGGACGACGATGCACGTCCACCGGTCGTGGACGTCGGCGGGTATCTTCGTCGTCAGATACGGGCAGACGACGATGTCGAAGTCGTTCGTTCCGACCGCGGCGCGGATGTCCGCTGCGCGGCGCACGATTTCGGTCCGCGTGCGGCGTCCGGATCGGCGTATCGCGAGCGCGGCCCGTTGCGTCAGTCCGTTGTTCGCGCTGGCGAGAACGAGCACTCGCTGTGTCATGGCCGGTTCTCTCGCCGACCGCGTCACCTGCTGGACATGGACAGCAATTGTTGCGGGTCGTCGGCGTAGACGGTGGCGATGACGTTCGCTCGCGCGGCGAGATCGCGGGCGAGGTCACGGATCTCGTCCGACGCTGTCGGGTCGGCATCGATACCGATCAGCAGATCGCGGGTGTGGATCGCCGTCGCCTGCGCGCAGCGTCGCAGGCGAGCTTTCGCCACGGTATCGAGCGCGACGGGGCTGAGGTAGCGCTGAATGTGCTCACCGCGGTCGGTGATCTGGTTGACGACCGATTCGGTCGCCGCGTCGGTGAGCCATCGTTCCGCGTCGGCGGTGATCTCGAAGACGAGATCGTGGTCGCGGATATCGGTGGGATTCCCGGAGGTGGTCAACAGGGCCATGCTCGCGCGCCCGATCGCGAGGAACCCGCTCATCGCGTGGGCGAGTTGGACGTTCGGGTTTGCTGTCGGCAACCGATGGAGGCGTTGCCCGACGACGGTGACCCAGCAGGCGAGGTGTTCGGCTCCGGTGTCGATCGACGTCACTGTCGGCATAGCGCGACCATACGCCGTGACCCGGGCGAGACAAACGAAGAAACGCTAGAAGTTCGCCAGATGTCGCGAATCGCGGTGGCGAGAGTTGCGGCGCCGAGCGCGCGGTCTCTGGCCGCGCCGCCGCGGCGGTGCATCGACCGACGTCTCGATCGTCCCGTTTGTGCCGCGGTAGGACAGCACTCGCAGGGAGTTCGCCGAGGCGGAGTGTTCCTGCCCGAGTAAGTTTTCTGGCTCTGGCGTGGCGGGCGAGACCTCTGCGCCCCGGCCTCGGTTGCGGTAACTGTGATTGTGCCCGCCGATCCCGAAAGGTGCGGCGACGCTGTCGAAATCGCATTTGCACGTGCATTCCCGGCCTGAGTTGCATTGACCGCTACGGCACTTCGAGGAATGGCTCCGTGACCGCCGCTATCGGCGTGAACGAGGTCGCTGCGTGGTCGGCAAGTTTCCCGTCGTTCGGTCGCGGGGACTGGCGGTCGATCCGACGTCTTTCAGCCTATTCTTACGTGCAAACGGCTACGCGATCACATGGGCCGGATACGTCCGGTACCGGATGTATTGCCCGATTCCGCTCGAATTACCACCGAATATCCTGCCGCGCTTCAACGTATGCCGGGGCGGCCTTTTGCGGCATGCCCTGGGCGCTGCTCGATAATCGCAGGCCGAGTTTGTGACCGGGCGAACTGAACCGTCGGATACGGCGAGAAATTCGGGACGGCGATTCGCTGACCTATGCCGAGGAAATGGGATGCGACGAGCGAGGAAAACGCGCCGAACGTCGGCCCGGCGGGGACCCTGCCCTCGCCGGGTATGCCGCCGCCCTCGTCGCCTCCGTCGCGGCGGGCCGGTGGACTGCGACACCGAACCAAACGCTGAGTCATTGACCCAATGCAACAATCTCACTATCTTTAATGCATGAGCTCCGGCCGGGACGCAGTCGACGAGAAGATCATGGACGCGGCCCTCGACCGGATCCTGCAGGTGGGGATCCGGCGCAGCAGCCTGGACGACATCGCGAAACGCTCCGGTGTCAACCGGGTCACCATCTATCGCCGTTTCGCCGGTAAGGACAACTTGGTCGACGCCGTGCTGGAACGGGAGACGCAGCGCATGTTGGCCGAGGTCACCGCGATCGTGGCAACCTCGGCCGAGGTCGACGTCCGGATCGAGGAGACGGTGCTGCACGTGCTGCGGCAGACGCGGATGCACCGGCTGGTCCGACGGCTGCTGACCGTCGCACCGGAAGAGGCCCTCGCCTTCTACACCGTGCGCGGGGCCCAGATGGTGTCGCTGGGCATCCGCTACATCGCCGGTCTGCTCGAACGCGCTCAGGAGCTGGAGCTCATCGCCCGCTACGACGCCCTGCCGGTGGCGGAAATGATCGCGCGACTGGCCCATTCGGTCATGCTGACCCCCACCGCCTGCGTCGACTTCGCCGAAGACGACGCGACGCGCGAATTCGTCCGTGCCGCCATCGTTCCGATGGTGAAGCACGGGATCAGTGCCGGCTCGAAGGAGAGCGACGATGAACAAGCCACTTCCGCTGCGTCACCCGGACGCGCCGCGCAAGGTTCCCGGACTGCGACCCTTCGCACTGCTGCTGGGACTGGACAAGCCGGCCCCGGAGCAGTGGCGGGATCTGGGCGAGGCGCTGCTCATCGGTGACCAGCCGATGGACGACCTGGTGGACTGGATGTACCGGGAAGGCATGGGCCGCACTCGTCCGCTGTTCGAGCGGGCGCTGCGCGAGGGCATCGACAGCGTGCCGGACGCTCCGGAGCCGTTGCGGGCATTCTTCGTCCGCGTGCAGACTCCGCCCGAATGGCTGGACCGCGACAAGCTCGCGCGTGCGGAGCGGGTGTTCCGCCGCGGCGGTGCCGACGGGCTCTACATCGCGCGTGACGTCTCCTTCCTCGGCGGCTACCTCGCCTCGGGCTTCAACAAGACGTTGCTTCGCACGGGCGCGCTCGAGAAGGGGCCGGCCAAGCGATTCGCCGAAACGCTGCAGTGGGCGCTCGACGTCACCTCCGAGGGCGGGATGTCGCCACTGGGCCGCGGCTACCGGTCGACGATTCACGTGCGGCTGATCCACGCTCTGGTCCGCCGCCACGTGGCGGCGATGCCGGACTGGCGCGAGGACGAATGGGGCGTGCCGATCAACCAGACCGACATGGCCGCGACACTGGTCGGAGCTTTGATCGCTCCTTTCGTCGGCGGCCTGGCGATGGGGTTGTTCTCGACTCCCCGCGAACTCGACTCGGCCGCTCACCTCGCCCGCTACGTCGGCTGGTTGATCGGTGTCGAGGATCGGTTCCTGCCCAACGGATTCCGGGACTCCGTCCGAATCCTGTACCACAGTCTCACCGCCATCACGAACCCCGACGAGACCACACCGCAACTCGCCGTTCCGATGGCGGACGATCCACTTCACTGGCACTACCGGAACTTGCCCGCGCTACGCGGCCGCATCGCGCGGGCTCAGCATCTGTCCATCGCGAGCGCTTTCCTCGGGCCGTCCGCCATGCGCGAACTCGGCCTGCCCGCCTACATGCCGCCGTGGTATCCGATGCTGCGTATTCCGGTGAATCTCGTTCGTGGTGCGCTGGCCCGGGCGCTGCCGGGCGGTCTGGACCGTGCCACGGTACGGGGACGCCGGGAGCAGGAAGCGTTTCTGCTGACCCTGGTCGGGACCGAGGCGGCCGTCATCGGCGCGTCCGCGCAGCACGTCGGCCATGCCGCCTGAGGCCACCGCGGAAGCGGACGCGGAGCTGATCAGGCGTCCAAGCGGGCCTGGTAATCCCACGCGAGATCGCGTAGCGCCGTAGCCCCGTCCCCGGCGAAGCTCGAACCGTGCATGATCGCCAACGTGGTGGGCGCCAACTCCGCCAGCCTGTTCAGGGTGGCGGGCACGGCGGGGCCCAGTGAGGTGGCATGGAAGACGTCCTCCGCGACGCCTGCCTGCTCCACCAGATCCGAGGCGGTCAGCGCCGGTCCGTTGCCCAGCTGGGTCATCAGGTCACCGCAGAGCAGTACGCCGGTGGTCTCCTCGTAGAGCACTCGCGCCTCCCAGTTGTGCGGCGCGTGCGGCGTGTCCAGGTGTCGCACGCGCCGACCGCCGAGATCGATCACCTCGCCGTCGGCGAGCCTGCGCGGTTGCCGGTCGGCCAGATCGTCGATCGAGACGAGGCACCCGAGTAGGCCATGCGCCACCTGCGCCTGCGGTGCGGCAGCGAGGAAGAGGTTCATCGCGCCGCATTCGTCCGCTTCCACATGCCCGAACGTGATCCAGCGCAACCGTTCCACCGGCATGATCCGCGTGATCTGCGCGGACACCACCGGGAACAGCGCCCGCATGCCGGTGTGGAACAGCAACGGCTCCTCGGCGTCGAGGAGGAACTGGTTGAAGGTGAAGCCGGCGGGCCCGACCTCCGGAATGAAGGTCGAGATGCGGTAGATCTTCTCGGCTATCTCGTCTGTACGGGTTTCCATGAGGAGTCGATTCGCTGGTAGAAGCCGTTTTGGCCATTCTCGTACCTCGTTCTACTTCCTCACAGCGAATTTGCAGTTTCCGCGGGCGGATCGCAGGAACTCGGGGCGACGCCGTGGTTGTGTTCGGCGGGGGCGTTTTGCCGCAGCGCTGCGTAAGCCAGCAGCTAGCTGTCGCGGGTTCCGGTTGCGAGGGCCGTAGGCGCAGACCGAAAGGCGTGCGGTTCACTCACTCGTCGGCACACATCCCGCTATTCGGGACTCATCCTATGATTTAAAAGAGGATAGTAGTACTCTAAATTATCTACCTGCAGTTTTCACTATGTGAGATTCGCGCATCGTCTCGGTGACGGTCCGAATCTATCCAGCGAGGGAGTGTCGCGTGCTGGAAATCGATCACTTCAGCCACGGGTGGCTCACACCCATCGTCGCCTATCTCATGTCGTTCACCGGTTCATTGCTCGGACTACGGTGCATGGCCAGGTCCCGCACCGGATCCGCCCGCGACGGCTGGCTGCTCGCCGCGGCTGTCGCCATCGGCGGCACCGGAATCTGGGTCATGCACTTCGTCGCGATGCTCGGGTTCGCCATCGACGGCGCTTCCATTCGGTACGACGTCCCGGTCACGTTGATCAGCGCGCTGATCGCCATCGCGGTGGTGTGGATCGGACTGCGCATCGCCCATCAGCGGGCGCTGGGGACGTTGGCGCTGTTCGCCGGGGGCGGGGTCACCGGCCTCGGGGTCGGCGCGATGCACTACTCGGGCATGTACGCGATGAAATCGAACGCCACGATCGGCTACGACGGGCGGATCGTCGCTTTGTCGATGGTGATCGCCGTGGTCGCCGCGACGGCCGCGCTGTGGTTCACCCTGCATGTCCGCGGCACGCTCGCCACCGTCGGCGCGGCGCTGGTCATGGGTGTCGCGGTGTCCGGCATGCACTACACGGGCATGTTCGCGATGCACGTGCACGAAACCCAGCACATGCATCCGCCGTCCGGGGCCGGTGCGACGCAGTTGCTGACCCCGCTGATCGTGAGCATCAGCCTGGTGACGGTGCTACTGCTCTTGCATCTCGGCGTCACGGAGGTCGACGACGAGAACACCTATGTTCCGCAGGGCAGGCATGCTTCGAGCTACTGGCCGACTCGTGACTGAGCGGACTATGTGGCGGCCTCGTGCCGACGAAGTTCCGACCGTGCCCGGCTGACGTGGCAACCGCTGCTCGGGGCGGCCTCGCGCCGGCACGGACGCGCGCCGAAGTTTTCGCTGCCGGATGGCGGGTACGCGCGCCGAGAGCCGGTTTCACGAGGTGACCGGCCGCTGTCGAACCAGGAGGTGGCGATGAGTATCGGGTACAAACTGGCGGCCGAGGCATTCGGCCCGAACGAGCTTGTCCGTCAAGCGATTCGGGCCGAAGAAGCCGGATTCGACTTCGTCGAGATCAGCGATCACTTCCATCCCTGGCTGGACAACCAGGGGCATTCGCCGTTCGCCTGGACCGTGCTCGGAGCCATCGCGGCGAAGACCGAGCGGATCGAGCTCGCCACCGGAGTGACGTGCCCTATCCTGCGGTACCACCCCGCGATCATCGCGCAGGCGGCGGCGACTCTCGCGATCCTGTCCGGCAACCGCTTCACCCTCGGTGTCGGTTCGGGCGAGCGGCTCAACGAGCATGTCGTCGGCCGGGAGTTCCCGCCCGTGCGCATCCGGCAGCGGATGTTGCGCGAAGCGCTCGAGATCATTCGCTTGCTCTGGAGCGGCGGCTACCACTCCTACGACGGCGAGTTCCTGACCGTGTCCGAAGCTCGGGTTTTCGATCTGCCCGACAAGCTTCCGCCGATCGCGGTCGCCGGGGGCGGGCCGGAGGCGGCCCGGATCGCCGCCGAACTCGGTGACGGCCTGTTCGCCACCGAACCGAAGGCCGAGCTCATCGATAGCTATCGCGCGGCGGGCGGTACGGGCCCGCGTTACGCGGAGGTCGGCATGGCGTGGGCTCCCGACGAGGAGACGGCCGCGAAGGCGGTGCTCGACACGACGCGCTGGGCGGTCACGGGGTGGAAGGTGATGAGCGAGTTGCCGAACCCGGTCAACTTCGCCGCGGCGACCACCACCGTCCGCCTGGAAGACATTCTCGACAACTTCGCCTGCGGTCCGGACCCGGCCCGCTACCTCGACGCCGCGAAGCAGTACTCCGACGCGGGCTTCGACCATCTCGTGATGCAGAACGCGGGCCCCGACCCGGATGGCTTCCTGGACTTCTACCGCAGGGAACTCGACAAGCCCCTCCGCGCCCTGACACCGAGCGCCTGAGCGCGGAAGGGGTCGAACGGGCGTGGAGACACCGCGTCGGCGGGAGGCTGCGGGTCGCGAGCCGCGATTCGGGCAGGAGGCCGGTGCCTGGGCCTGCTCAACCGCCGATGAGGAGCTTGCGGAGCAGCTCGGTGAGCTGCGCCCGCTCGTCTGCATCGAGGGCGGCGAAGGTCCGGTCCAGAAACTCGGGAATCGTCTTCTCGGCGTCGGTGACGGCCTGCCTTCCTGGCCCGGTGATCGTCACCGCATAGGCGCGCCGATCGGCGGGATCGCGTTCGCGCCGAACGTAACCCGACGCCTCCAGATCGTCGGCGATGCCGACCATCACGCTGCGGTCGATGCGTAGTTCCTCGCTGAGCACCCGCTGCGAGCACGGGCCGGCGTCGGCCAGCATCTTCAGCACCAGGTGCTGGCCGACGCCCAGACCCTGTTCCTGTGCGTGTACTTCGGCCGCGCGGGCGACGAGGGACGAGACCCGGCACAGGGCGATATCCGGACGCTCCGTGGCGAGTCTCGGAAGGTAGTCCGCCTTCGCGTGCTGGATCCTGCTCGGCATTCGCCCAGCATAGCGGCTCGTCTGCGGTCAGATCGTTTGACGACAGATGATTGCTGTCCGTACTGTCACAGATTATCTGTCCACAGACTATCTTCAGAGAGATGGAAGGCGCCCCGATGTCGCTCAACCTGTCCGCGGATGAAGTCCTGTCCACCACGCGGGCCGTGCGCAAACGGCTCGATTTCGGCAAGCCCGTGCCGCGCGGGCTGATCGAAGAATGCGTCGACCTGGCCACCCAGGCGCCGACCGGACGAAACCGGCAACGGTGGCACTTTCTGGTCGTCACCGACGACGCGCGGCGCGAGGTCGTCGCCGATATCTTCCGCCGCGCCGTTCACGCCGCGGGCGCGCAGCCGCTCACATCGTCGGACGTGCGTCGCATGTCTGCTCATCCCTCCTCCATGCGCCGGATAGGGGAGGGGTTCGAGTATCTCTACGACAACATCCACCGAGTGCCCGCGTTCGTGATTCCCGCCGTCGAAGGCCGCACCGACCGCGCGGGCGTTCTCGAGCAGTCCATGACCTGGGGGTCGATCCTGCCCGCGGTGTGGAGTTTCATGCTCGCCGCCCGCGCTCGCGGGCTCGGCACGGTCTGGACGACCGCGCACGCGCCGCTGGAACGGGAACTCGCCGCCGCGCTCGGCGTGCCCTACGAAAAGGTCATGCTGGCGGCGTTCATCCCGCTTGCGTTCACCATCGGCACCGACTTCCGGCCCGCGAAACGCGTCGACCGCGAGCAGGTCCTGCACTGGGACAAGTGGTGACCACCGCGCGGACGGTCAGGCTGGTGGGGTGGACGTGCCGCGGATCGTGGTGAGCAGGCGCAGGCAGCGTTCGGTCATGGCGTCGGGTGTGTGGTCGGGATGGTCGCTCCACCAGGAGATGGTGGTGGACACGATGCTGAACCACAGCGCGAGCAGCAGCGAGTGATCGTCGGTGTCGGCGTTGCCTGCATCGGCCAGGGCCTGCGACACCCCTGCCGAGCCCATGCCGTTCAAGGCGTCCTGGTATTCCCGGGCCACCGAGTGGGCCGCGCTGCGCCGGGGGAGCGTGGCGTCGTAGATGATCTTCCAGTTCTGTGTGCGCCCGTCCAGTGCGTGAAAGATGCCGGTCAGCGTCGCGAGCGCCCGGTCGTGCGCACCGTGGGCGAACTGAGCGGCCGCGACCGCGTCGACCAGGCTCTTTCCGGCGCGGTGCACGCAGGCCGCGTGCAGTCCGTCGCGGGAGCCGAAGTAGGCGTACACGAGTGGCTTGGAGACTCCCGCGGCCGAGGCGATCTCGGTGACGGAAGCCTCGGCGTAGCCGCGTTCGCCGAACTCGGTGGTCGCGACGTCGAGCAGTTGCTCCTCACGCTGCTGTCGCGGCACGCCCTTGGTGCCCGGCCTGCTCACGGAGCCTCCCGGGTGGGCGGGTGCGGGGCCGGGTCGATCAGCACGCCGGGATTGAGGATTCCCGCAGGATCGAGTGCCGATTTGGCCGCCCGCAGCGCCGCGGCGAACGGTTCCGGGCGCTGGCGGTCGTACCAGGGGCGGTGGTCTCGGCCGACGGCATGATGGTGCGTGATGGTCGCGCCGCTGCCGTGGAGCGCTTCCGATACGGCGGTCTTGATCTCGTCCCACTGCTCGACGGTCCGTCCCCAGCGGCCTGCGGCGTAGATGCCGAAATACGGTGCGGGTCCGTCGGGGTAGACGTGAGTGAAGCGGCAGGTGAGCACACCGGTCACACCGGCGGATCGGAACGCGTCCGTGGTCGCTTCCTGCACCGCCGCGCGCAGGGCCTCGAAACGATCCCAGGTGCACGCGGTCTCGAAGGTCTCCACGATCATGGACTGGGCCGCGAGCGCGTCGCGCTGGTACGGCATACGGAGGAACGCCGAGCGCCACGTGTCGGCGGCGCCCGTGCGCGCCGAGTCTTCGGCCGAGTCGGTGGCGCGAACGCCGTCCGGGATCGTGCCGCCGTGCTCGCGGCAGATCTGCACCGCCCGGCGCATCGGCTCGTCGACGGGGTGGTCGGCGGACTCGAATCCGAGCACCAGCACCCCGCCGCCTGCGTTGGCGCCCGCGTTGATGAACGCCTCCACCGGATCCAGCAGCCTGCAGTTGGCCGGATACAGCGCGGACTGGGCGATGGCGCGCGTCGCGGCCACGGCCGCGCCGTAGTCGTCGAACACCACCGAAGCTCCGGACCGCCAGCGCGGCCGATCCTGCAAGCGCATCCACGCCTCGGTGATGACGCCGAGGATGCCCTCCGACCCGAGGAACATCCGGTCCGGCGATGGCCCCGCCCCCGACGCGGGCAGCCTGCGGGATTCGCTGATCCCGGCCGGTGTCACCACCCGCATTGATTCGACCATGTCATCGATGTGGGTGTAGACGGTCGCGTAGTGGCCGCCCGCCCGGGTGGCCAGCCACCCGCCGAGCGTCGAGAACTCGAACGACTGCGGAAAGTGCCGCAGCGTCAGGTCGCCCGGCCGCAGTGCCGCTTCCAGAGCCGGGCCGAGGATGCCCGCTTGGATCCGCGCCGCCCGGCTGGTGCGGTCGAGTTCGAGCAGCTCGCCCAGACGGCTCGTGTCCAGTGCCACGGACCCGGCGTAGGCGTCGGCGCATCGGGGTTCGACACCACCCACCACCGACGTTCCGCCGCCGAACGGCACCACGGCGACGCCCGCACTCGCGCACCAGTCCAGGATGTCGACCACGTCCTGCTCGGTACGCGGCCGCACTACTTGATCGGGTACATGGTCCACCCGGCCGAGCAGGTTGCGTACCACGTCACGAAACGCCTGACCGTGGCCGTGCGCGACGCGATCGACGAGGTCTTCCGAGGCCAGGCGATCCAGGGCGGCCGGCACCCGGACGCGCGGCGCGGGCACATTCAACGACTTCGGATCCGGCGCTTCGTGCACCGTCAACTCGGCTGCTGGGAGCAGGGCCGCTACGCGCTCGGTCAGCGCCTTCCGCTCGGGGCCGGTCACCGCGTCCTCCCGATTGCCCCATCCCCACCACGACCTCGTCGCCATCACCCGGCTCCATTCGACGAACTGAATTGACCCGAGGGTAAATTACCTGGGGGTCAATTGCCAGCGGCACTGGATGGCCCCGCGTGCAGGTGGTGCGGCGAGGCGGCGGCGCTTACGGCGCGAGTGCGTTGTTCCGGGTGACGATCAACGGGTCCGTGGTGGTGAAGGGCAGGTCGGGAAGTGCGTCGAGGGCGACGCCGAATGTCGCCGCGAGCACTTTCCGGGAGTAGGCGCTCATCGAGGCGCGATAGCCGATGTCCGCGGGTGTGGGTTGGTCGAAGAAGATCAGCAGGTGGATCTCCGGCGAATCGACGACTTCGATGTGGTGCGGATAGGCGCGGGGCACGAAGTACACCTCGCCCTCGTGCACGGTGTAGGTGTCCAACGTGCCGTCCGGATCCATGATCGTCATCCGCGCCGAGCCTCGGTGGACGTAGCCCATTTCGGCGGTCACCGGGTGCCAATGCGGTTCGCGCATACCGTCTTCCCGGACACGCAGGGAGTACATCGAGATGTCATGCAGCGCGGGCCAGAACTGGGCGCGCGCGGTGCGCGCGGAACCGACCGGTGAGTCCACCGGCGCGGGCATCGCCTCGAGCGCGAAGTGGTGCGGGTCGCCGAAGTGTGCGGTGGGCGGGATGTCGGGATCGCCGTCGCGTTTCACGACGAGCTTGGCGGTGGTGTCGCGCCGGATCTTCGCGAAGTCCTCGGCGGGCAGGTCGTAGGTGTTGCCGAGGACCGAATCGGTCATCGCGCCCAGAGCGGCGCTGAATCCGAAGTCCTCGGGGCGTTCGTGGCGGAAAGCCAGGATGAACTCCGCTTCGCTGTCGCCGACGTTCTCCACGTGGTGCAGCGCTCCGGAATCGATGTGGAACATCTCGCCCGCGCGCACCAGGAACGAGGAGAATCGGCTGCCGTCGTCCAGGACCGAGACCAGTGCCAGTCCGGCGGTGCAGTAGGTGAGTTCGGTCGCGTTGGCATGCCAGTGCGGCTCGCGGACAGCGCCCGGTGCGAGCGTCAGGCGCTTGATCGAGAGCCCGCTGAGGATCGGGAAACTGTCGGCGGTGAGCCTGGTGAGTGAGCCGAGTTCGCTGCGGTGGATCTCTTCGCCCTTCCGCAGAGAGGCGACATGAATCGACGGACTTCGCACGGTTCCTCCTCGCTCACGGTCAAAGGATCGTTCCGGTTCGATCATGCCGGTATCGGGGCGCGACCCCGGTAGGAAACCCGCAGTCGGCAGGTGCAGGCGAGCCCGCAGGCAGTGATATTGGTCACATTTATTCCGTACAGGAATGAATGTTCTTCACATCACACCATGTCATAGCCCAAAGTATGCCGGGGTACCCCTATGAACTTTCCCAACCTCCGCGCGCCGATCCGTTCGGCGTTCGCTAAGGTCCGATCTGCACGCTCGGGTCATGGTTCACGCATTTGAGGCATTGCTTCTGGCTCCATAGCCAGGGCGGCCGATGATCGACCAGAGAGTGAACTCGCCACCGCATGACCCCGACACGCCGTTCCGCACGTCGCGCCCATCATTCACGAGCACGCAATCTCCTGTTTCCGCAATTGCTGGCCGCAGCGGTCGACACGGCCTTCGACTCGGCCGCCCTCCGGTACAATCCGACGGGCGATCCTGCTGATCAGCGTGAACTCAGCTATCGAGAGCTGGACGAGACGTCCTCGCGATGGGCCCGCTATCTGATCGGTTCGGGTGTGGGGCCGGGAGACTGCGTCGCGGTGGCCATCACCCGCTCGGTGGAGTCGGTGCTTGCGGTCTGGGCGGTCGCGAAGACCGGCGCCGCCTACGTGCCCGTCGATCCCGCCTACCCCGCCGACCGCATTACGCACGTGATCGCGGACTCCGGCGCCGTCCTCGGCCTCACCGTCTCGGCGCATCGGGAGGCACTGGCCACCACCGGGACCGAGTGGATCGAACTCGACGCCCCGGCGCACCGGGAGCGGGTCGCCGCCGAGCCGGGCCATTCGATCTGCTACCTCGATCGGCTGCGTCCGCTGACCGAACAGCACCTCGCCTACGTGATCTACACCTCCGGCTCGACGGGCAAGCCCAAGGGCGTCGCCGTCACCCATGCCGGCCTCGCGAGCCTGGTCGAACACGAGATCGCCGCCCGCGCGGTCACCGGGGAGTCGCGGGTCACGCATCTGTGCACACCGAGCTTCGACTTCTCGGTGATCGAGATGCTGCTGGCCTTCTCGGCGGGCGCGACATTGGTCGTCGCGCCGCCCACGGTGTTCGGCGGCGTCGAGCTGGCGGATCTGCTGCGGCGTGAGCGGGTCACGCATCTGTGCATCACCCCGGGCGCGCTGGAGTCGATCGATCCGGCCGGTCTCGATGACCTACGGGCCGTTTTGTGCGGCGGGGAGCGCGTCGGTCCCGAACTGGTGGCCAGATGGGCGACCGGTGACCGGTCCTTCTACATCGTGTACGGCCCCACCGAGACCACCATCTTCGCCACCGGCACCGAGGCGCTTCGCGCGGGCGATCCGACCCATATCGGCACGCCGGTACCCGCGCTGGGCGTCCACGTGCTCGACGCGCGGCTGCGGATGGTGCCCACGGGTGTGATCGGCGAGCTGTACCTCTCCGGACCGGCGCTGGCTCAGGGATACCTCGGTCGGCCCGAGCTGACCGCCGACCGGTTCGTCGCCAATCCGTTCGCAGCGGTTCCCGGCGCCCGCATGTATCGCACCGGCGATCTGGTCCGGCGCACCGCGGCCGGACTGCTGGAATACCACGGCCGGGTGGACTTCCAGGTCAAGATCCGAGGGCTGCGGATCGAACTCGATGAGATCGATAACGCGCTGACCGCTCATCCCGACGTCGACTATGCCGCGACGCTGGGCACGACGTTGCCGTCCGGCGGCCGAGCGCTGGTGTCCTACGTACTGCCGCGCGTGGCGCCCACCGAGGCCGGAAACTGCGGCCGGGTGGCGCTGGACACCGGCGAACTCGCCGATTTGCTCGCGAAAACCCTTCCGGCATACATGATTCCGACGTCGATCACGGTGCTCGACGAACTGCCGCTGACGCCGGTCGGCAAACTGGACCGAGCCGCCCTACCGGCGCCGGTGCTCGCCAGCCGCCGGTTCCGGGCGCCCGCGACGCCGACCGAGTGCGTGGTCGCCGACATCTTCGCCGCGCTGCTCGTACCGGACGGCGGCGCGGGCCGAGTGGGCGCGAACGACGACTTCTTCGAACTCGGCGGCAATTCGCTGATCGCCACGCAAGCCGCGGCTCGGCTCGGTGCCGCGCTCGATGTCCGGGTACCGGTCGCGTTGCTGTTCGAGTCCTCGGTGGTGGCGAAATTGGCCGCGCGCCTGGACGAACTGACCCGAGTTTCCCACCCCGCGCCGCGACCGGTGGCGCGACCGGAGCGGGTGCCGCTGTCGTTCGCACAGCGGCGGATGTGGTTCCTGAATCGGTTCGACCCGGCCGCGGCGAGCAACAACATTCCGCTGGCCGTGCGGCTGAGCGGGCGGCTGGACGTGCAGGCGCTGCGCGCCGCTGTCCGAGACCTCGTCGAGCGGCACGAAGTGCTGCGTACCAGCTATCCCGAGTGCGACGGCACGGGCAGCCAGCGAGTGCACGCCATGTCGGATCCGGCCGCGGTACCCGAGCTGCCGGTGCTCGACGTCACCGAAACCGAGATTCCCGAGCGCACGGTGGCCGCCGTGGTCGAGGGTTTCGACGTCACGGCGGCGCCGCCGATCCGGTTGCGGCTGCTGCGCTCGAACGAGACCGAGCACGTACTCGTGGCCGTGGTCCACCACATCGCCGCGGACGGCTCCTCGATGGGCCCGTTGACCGCCGACCTGATGACCGCCTACTCGGCCAGGGCCGCCGGATGCGCCCCGAGCTGGAAACCGCTGCCCGTGCAGTACGCGGATTACACCCTGTGGCAGCGCGAGATGCTCGGCGAGGAAGGCGATTCGACCTCCACCCTCGCCCGCCAGATCGGATTCTGGCGAGAACGACTTGCGAACCTGCCGCAACGACTGGATCTACCCGCCGACCGGCCCCGGCCCGCGGTGTTCTCCGGCCGCGGAGCCACCCATGAATTCAAGATCGACGCGCCGGTGCACGCGGCGCTGAACCGGCTGGCCCAGCTCCACGACGCGACGCTGTTCATGGTCGCGCACGCCGCGTACTCCGTCCTGCTCGCCAGGCTGTCGAACACCCGCGACATCACCGTCGGCACACCGGTGGCCGGACGCGGCGAAGCCGCGGTGGACGGCTTGATCGGCATGTTCGTCAACACACTCGCGCTGCGCAGCGAGATCGACCCCGGGCATACCTTCGCCGAGCTGCTCGATCAGGTGCGCAGCCGCGACATCGAGGCGTTCGGCCATGCCGACCTGCCGTTCGAACGCCTGGTGGAGTTACTGGACCCGGTGCGCTCCAGCGCGCATCACCCACTGTTCCAGACGATGCTGACTTTCCAGAACTTCGCGCCGACGACGCTGGAACTGCCCGCGCTGCTCGTCTCCGCGCTCGACTTCGCGCTGCCCCTGGCGAAATTCGATCTCGAGCTGACCATGGTGCCGCACGAGGACCAGCGGACGCCGCTGGGCATCTCGGCGGCGTTCACCTATTCCACCGACCTGTTCGACGAGGCGACGGTCGCCGGCTTCGCCCGGCGGTTGTGCGCGATCCTCGCGGCCGCAGTCGATTCGGTGGATCGCCCGGTGGGCGAGATCGACCTGCTCGACGCCGCGGAACGCACCGCGATCCTGACGCACTGGAACGACACCGGTCACCCGGTTCCCGCCGGTCCGGTGCTCGACGGCTACCGGCGGGCGGTGGCGCGGCATCCGGACGACATCGCGGTCGCCTTCGCCGACCGGCAGCTGACCTACCGCGAGTTCGACGAGCGGGTCAACCGGCTCGCCCGGCTGCTCATCGACCGTGGCGTGGGCGCGGAATCGCTGGTGGGACTGGCGGTTCGGCGTTCACTGGATCTGGTGGTCGGCATGTACGCGGTCCTCGCCGCCGGTGGCGCGTACGTGCCGCTGGACCCGGATCATCCCGCCGAGCGGATCGCGCACGTTCTCGACCTCGCCCGTCCGGTCTGCGTGCTGACCAGGACCGCCGACGCGGTGCCGATGCCCGGCCATGTCGCCGTCCTGCATCTGGACACGCTCGGAACCGATCGGTATTCGGGCGCACCGATTCGCTCCGGGGAACTGCTGCGGCCGGTGCTGGCGGAGCATCCGGCGTATGTGATCTTCACGTCGGGGTCGACCGGACGCCCGAAAGGTGTGGCGGTCGCCCACAAGGCGATCGACAACCAGATCGAATGGATGCTCGCCCAGTACCCCATGGGCCCAGGGGATGTGTATCTGCAGAAGACGGCGACCACCTTCGACGTCTCGCTGTGGGGCTACCTGATGCCGCTGCGGGCGGGCGCGAAGCTCGTGGTGGCGGACCACGACGGGCACCGCGACGCGGCCTACCTCGCCGCGACCATTGCCGCCCACCGGGTCACCGTCACCGACTTCGTTCCCTCGATGCTGACGGTTTTCGCCGCCCACGCGGCGGCGGAAAGCCTTGCGACGTTGCGGACGGTGCTCGTCATCGGCGAGGCGCTGCCGCCGGAGACCGTGCGCGCGCTCCGCGCGGTCACCGATGCGCAAGTGCACAACCTGTACGGACCCACCGAGGCCGCGGTGTCGGTGACCTACTGGCCCGCCGGGGCGGCGGAGGGCTCGACCGTGCCGATCGGCCGTCCGCAGTGGAACACGCAGGTCTACGTGCTGGATTCGCGCCTACGACCGGTGCCCGCGGGGGTGCCGGGCGAGCTGTACCTGGCCGGAGACCAGCTCGCCCGTGGATACGTGCGGCAGGCGGCGCAGACCGCGGGCCGCTTCGTCGCGAACCCGTTCGACCACGGAACGAGGATGTACCGCACCGGCGACCTGGCGATCTGGCGTGCGCCCTGTGCCGAACAGCCCGAGCGACTGGAATTCCTCGGGCGCACCGATTTCCAGGTGAAATTCCGCGGCCAGCGGATCGAGCTCGGTGAGATCGAGACCGCGCTGCTGGCGCAGCCGTCGGTGGGCCAAGCGGTCGCGACGGTCGCGCCCTCCCCGGCGGGGGAGCGGCTGGTGGCCTACGTGGTCCCCCGCCCAGGTCAGGTCATGGACCGCGAGGAGCTCTCGGCCGGGCTCGCGGCGGTCCTGCCCGGGTACATGATCCCGTCCGCCCTGGTCGAGCTACCGGCGCTGCCGCTGAACGCCAGCGGCAAGCTCGACCGCAAGGCGCTGCCCGAGCCGGTGGCCGAGGCCGCGAAGTACCGGGCTGCTCGCAATCCTGTCGAACGAGCCGTCGCCGGAGTGTTCGCCGATCTGCTCGGCATCGAGCGGGCCGGAATCGATGACGACTTCTTCGCTCTCGGCGGCAATTCGCTGCTCGCGACCCGAGCCGTCGCGCGGATCAACGAGGCGCTGGAGTCGAAGATCACCGTGCGCGACCTGTTCGAGGCGCCCCTGGTGTCGGCACTCGCCGCGCGGGTGGTTCGCGGCAGTGCGGACCCCGCTCGTCCGCCCCTGATCCGGTCGCGACGGCCGGATCGCATCCCGCTCTCGCTCGCACAGCAGCGGATGTGGTTGCTCAACCGCATCGAGCCGGAGTCTCCCGCTTACAACCTGCCCTTCGCCATCCGGCTGACCGGCCGCCTCGACCTGCCCGCGCTGCGCCACGCGGTCGCCGACGTGCTCGAACGGCACGAGGTGCTGCGCACCCGCTACCCGGTCGACGCCGAAGGGCAGCCATACCAGGAGATCCTGTCGACGAACACGGTCCTTCCCGACGGACTCGCGGTCGAGGATCACGGCGCCGAGGTCGCGGAGATGGTGAACGGGCTGATGTCCGCTGGCTTCGACGTGACCGCGGCCGCGCCCATCCGCTTGCGGTTGTTCGCTTCCGGCGAGGATCACCTGCTCGTCATCGTGACGCACCATATTTCGGCGGACGGGGCGTCGCTCGCGCCGCTCGCGCGCGACCTGGTGGCCGCCTACATCGCCCGCCGTGACGGCAGTGCGCCGGCCTGGAGGCCGCTGCCGGTCCAGTACGCCGACTTCGCGCTCTGGCAGCACGCCGCCATCGGTCGCGACGACGCCGACGGTTCCCTTGCCGCGCAACAACTGTCGTATTGGCACGACCAGCTGGCCGGGCTCACCGGACCGCTGGAGCTGCCTGCCGATCGCCCGCGTTCGTCGACTCCCTCGACCCGTGGCGCGGCCACCGGCTACACGATCCCGGCGCAGGTGCACCGACGTCTGACCGCGATCGCCCGCGCGCACAACGCGACGCTGTTCATGGTGGTCCACGCGGCACTCGCCACGCTGGTCGGGCGCCTGTGCGGCGCCACGGACGTCGTGATCGGCACCCCGGTCGCCGGGCGCGGCGAACGCGCGCTGGACGACCTGGTCGGGATGTTCGTCAACACGTTGGCTCTGCGTGTCGACGTCGACCCGGCCGCGACGTTCGACGAGCTGGTCGAACGATCCCGGGAAACGGCCCTGTCGGCGTTCGCCAACGCCGACGTGCCCTTCGAACGCGTGCTCGAGGAGGCCGACCCCGCACGCACCGGGCTGCGCAACCAGCTTCTGCCGGTGATGCTGTCGTTCCAGAACATCGAGCAGCCCACGCTGGAGCTGCCGGACCTGACCGTCACAGCTGCCGACAGTGGCGAGATCACGGCGAAATTCGATCTGCAAGTCGTCGTCGAGCCACGGCCCGGCGACGAGGACGGCCCGGCGGGAATGGCCGTGACGTTCACCTACGCCACCGCACTTTTCGACGAGGCGACGGTCCGGGCGTTCGGGCGACGATTCGAGCGCATCGTGGCCGCGGTGGCGGCCGACCCCTCGGTGCGGGTATGGGACATCGATATTCTCGATGCCGACGAAGGCCTTCCCGCGGTCTCGCCCGCGCGCCGGGCCTGGGCGCCGCCGTTCGATGTCGTGGCCGCGCACGGGGTGACGCTGCCGGAGCTGATCGGCGAGCAGGCTCGGCGCAGACCGGACATGGCGGCCGTCCGCTTCGGCGCCGCCACGCTGAGCTTCGAGGCGTTGCTACGGCGCGCCAATCGCATCGCCCGTGCGCTGATCGCGGCCGGAGCGGGTCCGGAAACCCTTGTGGCCGTTGCGGTCTCGCGCACCGAGGAGTTGCCTGCCGCGCTGCTCGGCGTGCTCGCTTCCGGTGCCGCCTACCTGCCCATCGATCTCACCTACCCGGCGCAGCGGCTGGCCTTTGTGCTCGCCGACGCGGCGCCGGTGTGCGTGCTGACGACCGCTGCCGAGCGGTCCGCCATCCCGGACGCCGAACTGCCCACGGTCTTGCTGGAGCAGACCTCGCAGTTCGCCGACGGCCCGATCACCGATGCCGACCGGAGGGCGCCGCTGCTTCCGGACAACCTCGCCTACGTCATCTACACCTCCGGCTCGACGGGCGTGCCGAAGGGCGTCGGCGTGACGCACCGCAACGTCATGGAGCTGTTCGCCGGTGCGCAGCCGCTGTTCGAATTCGGCGAGCGCGACGTCTGGACGCTGTTCCACTCCTTCGCCTTCGACTTCTCGGTGTGGGAACTGTGGTGCGCGCTCGGCACCGGCGGCACCGTCGTCGTGGTCGACTACGCGACATCGCGCTCACCGGAGCTGTTGCGCGAGTTGCTGATTCGAGAACAGGTGACGGTACTGAACCAGACCCCGTCGGCGTTCTGCCAACTCGTCGAAGCGGACCGCGATGCTTCGGCCGCGGCAGAGGAATTCGCGCTGCGGTACGTGATCTTCGGCGGTGAGGCGCTGGATCTGCGGCACCTGCGACGCTGGTACGAGCGTCATCCGGGGGAGGCGCCGCGATTGGTCAACATGTACGGCATCACCGAGACCACCGTGCACGTCTCCTTCCTCGAGGTCGGCCCGCATCTGATGGACAGTCCGGTCAGTCTCATCGGCCGGGCGCTACCCGGGCTGGACGCCCATGTGCTGGACTTCCGTCTGCGCCCGGCGCCGTTCGGCACTCCCGGTGAGATCTATGTCGCGGGCGGTCAGCTGTCCCGCGGCTACACGGGAAGGCCCGGCCTCACCGCGACGCGGTTCGTCGCGAATCCCTTCGGGCCGCCCGGTTCCCGGATGTACCGCTCGGGCGACATCGCGCGCTGGGGCCGGTGCGACGGCGACGCCGGGCTCGTCTACGCCGGGCGCGGCGACCAGCAGGTGCAACTGCGCGGTTTCCGGATCGAACTCGGCGAAATCGAATCGGCGCTGGTGCGGTGCACCGGCGTGAGCCAGGCCGTCGCGCTGGTCCGCACCGATCCCGCACTCGGTGACCAGCTCGTCGCCTACGTGCTACCCGAGCCGGGCGCCCGGCCGGACCCGGCTCGGGTGCGCACCCAGGTGGCCGAACACTTGACCGGCTACATGGTGCCCGCCGCGATCGTGGTGATCGATGCCATCCCGCTGACTCCCAACGGCAAGCTCGACCGGCGCGCGCTACCCGCGCCCGAATTCCGCGCGCGGGAGTTCCGCCCGCCCGCCACCCCGGTCGAGGCCACCGTCGCCGCCGCCTTCGCCACGGTGCTCGGCGCCGAGCGCTTCGGCATGGACGACAACTTCTTCGAACACGGCGGAAACTCCCTGCTCGCCGCCAAACTGACCCTCCGATTGTCGTCCGGCCTCGGGACCCGGATTCCGGTGATGCGAGTGTTCACCGCCCCCACGCCCGCGGAGCTGGTCGCCGACCTGGCCCGCCGTGCGAACGGCGCGGTCGAGACCGAAGCGGCCTTCGACATGCTCCTGCCGTTGCGTCCCGGAGGTTCGGCCGCCCCGCTGTTCTGCGTCCACCCCGTGTCGGGGATCTCCTGGTCGTACGCGGGTCTGGCCGCCTACCTCGACCCGGAAAGGCCCATCTACGGGCTGCAAACGCCCGTGCTGGCGG
The DNA here is from genome assembly GCF_015477775.1 of Nocardia abscessus. Taxonomy (GTDB): domain Bacteria; phylum Actinomycetota; class Actinomycetes; order Mycobacteriales; family Mycobacteriaceae; genus Nocardia; species Nocardia abscessus_A. Next base: position 365,066 of record NZ_JADLQO010000003.1, read on the forward strand.
GCGACGAGGTGATGCCGGATTCGATCGAGCAGTGGGCTCAGGGCTACCTGGAGCTGATTCGCGAAAAGCAACCGACCGGTCCTTACCACTTGCTCGGTTGGTCGTTCGGTGGCGTCATCGCGCACGAAATAGCAGTCCAATTGCAGCGCGCCGGCGAGCAGGTCGAGTTGCTAGCGGTGATGGACAGCTACATGGCCGATCCGCCGGGGACACCCCCCGAGGACGCGGGCCAGGTACCGGTGGCCGAACTGATCGGCGGCTTGCTCGGGGAGCAAGCAGGCGACCTGGGCAATGTCGCGGAGGCGGACTGGACCGCGCTACCCGGGAAAATGGCCGAACTCCCGGAGCCGTTCGCCTCGTTCGGCGCCGACCGCGTCAGCCGGATCCTCGACGCGGCCGTGCACTCGGTGGCGCTGCGCGGCGCTTACGACCCGCCCGTGTACCGCGGCGACGTCATCTATTTCACCGCCGCACTCGATGATCCGACCGGGTGCGTCGGCGCATCCATCTGGAGCCGGGTCGTCGACGGCCGGGTACACAACCACGCCGTGTCGACGACGCATTGGCGCATGACCGTCGCCTCCGGGCTGGCCCAGATCGCCGACGTGCTGACGCGGGCATGGCGTTCGGGCGAGCCGGGCGGAGACTGCCCGGTCAGCCGGTGAACCAGCGGCGCAGCCGGGCTTCGGCGGCGGCGGCCTTCTCCCGGGCCAGCTCCGGCGACGGCGGAGTGAACGGCGCGACCGGCGCGGGACCGGAGAGGAAATCGGCCTCGACCTTGCCGACCAGCCCGTCTCCGAACTCGATATGGCATGCGCCCCGGCCGCGGTACCGCTGCGGCGCCGCCGATCCGCGCAGCTCGGCTTCGATGGCCGCGGCGGCTGTGCGGGCGGCGTCCTCGGCGAACACGCCCGCCCGCGGGACCGGGGCGTCGGCGCAGTCGCCGATGGCGTAGACGCCCGGATACGGCGTGCCGAGTGTGTGCCGATCGACGGCGACCCAGCCGTCGGTCCCGCCTTCGGTCAGGCCCGATGCCTCGACGACTGCGGGCACCCGGTGCCTCGGCACCCCGATGAACAGGTCGTAGGGCAGATCGCCGGTCCCGGTGCTCGCCACGTGGCGGCTCGGGTCGAGTGCGTGCACGAGGCGTCCGGGCGCGTAGGCGATTCCGCGGCGGGTCAGCGCTTCGACGATGGCCCCGGAGGTCTCCGGGGAGACCGGAATCGGCGAGGCCATCGGGGTGACGACCTGAATGCGGGTGCGGTCACCGATCCCGCGCCGGGTGAACATCTCGTGCAGCAGCATCGCACCTTCGTAGGGGGCGGGCGGGCACTTGAAGGGAACGCCCAGGACGGCGAGGATCACGTCACCGCCGTCGAAGCCGGCGAGGCGGTCACGCAATCGACGGGCGCCGTCGATCGAGTAGTACTCGTAGCCGTCTTCGATGAAACCGGGGGTCGCGCCCGGGTCGTAGTCGGCGCCGAGCGCGACGACGAGAATGTCCGGTTCGTAATCGGAGCGGTCGGTGCGGACGCGGCGGGTCCGCGGGTCGATCTCGGTGACCTCCTCCTGCCGGAATTCGACGCGCGGATGCGCCAGGCGAGCGTACGGCACGCGCACAGCCTCCGGAGGTACATCTCGGCACAGGATGTCCAGTTTGGCGAAGCCGAAAGTGAAGGAGTCGTTGCGGTCGATGACGACGATACGGAGTTCGTCGACCGGCGAACCCGACAGGCGGGTGGCCAGCTCCAGTCCTCCGAACCCCGCACCGAGAATGAGTACGGTTCGCATACGTAGATTCTTCCCCCGCAGGTGGCGGACGTGCAGGAGAACGAGTGATGTGCTCCGGTGCGGCAGTCACAGGGTCCTTGCGCACGTCCCGTGGCCGGAGTGCCCTGCATTCGGTGACCTTCGGCCATCATCTCCGCCGGGCGATCGCGCGATGCTGGAGGGACGAACCGAGTAGATCCTGTTTCCGCACGCTCCGTACCGCTCGCCGCCGAGGCGCCGGATCCGGCGGGTCGGTGCCCGAACAGGTGATCGGGGTGTCGCGATGTGCGTCGCCGGGCCGTGCGCTGGGCGGGCGTCGGGCATCGACCACCCGGAATGAGCATGCCCCATGACAGAACTACGGCCCCTCGATTCGGGCTTCATGGAACTAGAGGACGCGGATCGGCACATCAGTCTCGGAATCGGTGCGGTGGCGATCCTCTCCGGCTCTCCGCCGAGCAGGGACGAGTTCACCGGCATACTGGCCAGGGGTGTGCAGCGGAACGCGCGCCTGCGCCAGAAGGTGCGGCGAGCGCCGCTCGATCTGGTTGCTCCGGTGTGGGAACCCGACCCGAATTTCGATCTCGCACACCACATCCGGTGGACCGCGCTGCCCACGCCGGGCGACGAGCCCGCGCTGTGCGAACTGGTGGCGACAGAACTGGAGGAGCGGCTGGATCGCGACCATCCGCTGTGGCAGTGCGTCGTCGTCGAACATCTCGCAGGGGACCGCTGGGCGCTGCTCGTCAAAGCGCATCACAGCCTGGTGGACGGCGTGTCCGGGATCTCGGTGTTCCGGAATCTCTGCGATACGGTGCGGGAGGAGCCGGAGAAGGCCGCGCCGGAGCCGCAGAGCCGTGTCGAGCCGCAGAGCAGTGTCGAGCCGCAATGGCTCGACGTGGTTCGAGAGGTGACACGGCTCCCCTTCACCGTGCCCCGCTCCGTGCTCGGGATAGCGCGCGGTTTGGCGCCACTCGCGTCGGCTGCCATGTCGCCCGCCACCGAGTGCTCGCTCAACGGCCCCATCGGACGACAGCGCCGGTACGTCGTGGCCCGGGCCGCCCTGTCGGACGTCCACGAGATCGGCGCCGTGTTCGGCGTCACCGTCAACGACGTCGTCCTGGCCGCGGTCGCCGCCGCCTACCGCGACCTGCTGATCGGCCGGAACGAACGGCCCGCCCCGGACACGCTGCGCATCCTCGTCCCGGTCTCGATGCGGTCGGACGAGGCGAAACATCTGCTGGACAACCGCGTTTCGGCAATGCTGCCGTTCCTGCCGATCGATGTCCGCGACCCGGTCGAGCGGCTGGACACGATTCGACAGCGGATGGCGCGACACAAGTCCGGAGGCGAGGCGCAAGCGGAGAATTCGGTGCTCGGGCTGGCGGGCCGGATGCCGTTCGCGCCCATGGCGTGGAGTCTCCGTCTGCTGGCCCGGTTTCCGCAGCGAACGGTCGGCGCGCTGGTGACGAACGTGCCCGGCCCGCGTGACCGGCTGTCCGTCCGGGGGCGCGAGGTGTTGGAACTGCTACCTGCCACGCCGATCGCGATGCGGTTGCGCACCGCGGTCGCGATTCTCAGCTATGCGGGCCACCTGACTTTCGGCATCACCGGAGACTACGACACCGCGCCCGACATCGCGGTGCTCGCCGAAGGCATCGAGCGGGAGATCCGGCGGCTGCGCGAACACGCCGCGATCCGGAGACCGGCGCGGCCGGAGGTGAGCGGATCGTGACAGGCGTCCGTGACGAAGGACGGATCGAGGACTTTTTGCCCTGTCCGACAGCGCGACTCGGTGATGGTATGGGAGGCCGCAGTGTCGAGTGAAGACCGGAAAGCGAGGACATTGCCAGGTGGTTTCGCGCGCAATGTGCCCCGGCACGAGATCATGATCGCATCGAACGGCCGCATCGCCGACACCGGCGTCCCGAGCCGCACGCTCGTCGAAATCGGCCGCGAGGAGGCGTTGCGGCTGCTGGCGAGTGTGGCCTACGGGCGGGTGGTGTTCACCCGCGATGCGCTGCCCGCGATCCGCCCGGTCAATCATTTCGTCGATGGTGGGGCGGTCGTGGTGCGCACCCGGGTCACCTCGCGGCTCACCGACACCATCCGGGCCGATCCCTGCGTCGTCGTGGCCTACGAGGCCGACGACATCGACCCCGTCAGCCATGTCGGCTGGTCGGTTGTCGTGACCGGCCTCGCCCGCACCGTCACCGACCCCGAACGGGTCGCCCGCTACGCAGAGTTGTTGCGACCGTGGGCCGACGGCGTCATGGACACCGTCGTCGCCATCGAGCCAACGATCGTCACCGGCTTCCGGCTCGTCGAGCAACCACGTTAGGCCACAGCGGCGGCCGGGCCGGTCGTACTCCGCTCAGCTGTACGGGCAGGCGTCAACGGGCCTTCACCGCAAGCGGTTACCGCCCGTGGCGTACTCCGGTGCGGTCTCGCCGTGGCGAGGGGACATTCGGGTGCGGAATGTGACCGGCGGCCGTCTCGGTATCCCTATCGGTCGAGACCGACGGTCCTCGGCAGCCGAGTGCGGGCGCTATCCCGAACAGCAAATTTGCCGAACCATCGTCCCTGAAAATTCGCAACGTATCGCGTGATTCGTCCGCGCGCGAGTTCCGTCGCGTGAATAAGGCAATCCATGGTGGCGGCCCGCGGTCGGGGCGGCTGCGACGCCACTTTTGTTTCCGCGGCGGTGCGCGTCCTCGGCGTGCTGCGGTGAGACCCGCTCGGCGGCAGGGATCCGCGGTCTGACCGGGCGGATGTCCTCGGTGGCCGCGGCTCGCGGTCGGTTTGCTTCCTCGTCGCGAGGCGATCTTGCGCACCGAAATACCGATGGTTCGGCGGCGTTGTCGGGGAATGACCGCGACGGCCGTTGCGGTGCGACGAGAAATTGCAGATGGCATGGAAGTGATTCTGTCCGGAACTATGTGATTGGCATCGAACATTCCGGCATGCGCATTCGAGCCGAGCGTGAGTATTGAATCGAAGATTATGGTCCGCGAGTAGGTGCAGTGTCCTGGGGCGCGGAGATGGCCGCTGATATAACAATTTGCCAGTAAATTGCCTTTATTATTGTTGCCCTACCGGTGCTCATTGGGTGTTACGGGTATCGGGCGGTAGTCGGTCCCGGTCCGCCGCCGCGGCGGCGATGGCCGTCCCGCCTCGATTCCGGCCTCGACCCGGCATGTACCATGCCCGATCGCGGGTGTTTCTCATCGGATCGGACTGCCCGGCAACAGGCACTTCCGTAGGAGATGCGTGCTATCGGCAGTCGCCGCCGCGCAGTCGCGCCGCACCGGTATTGCTCGAAACGAGATTGGAAACGCCCGGCTTCCGTGCGGAGTCGGAAGGGTTTGCTACCACTAGACTGAGCCCGACTGCTGTTGGATAGCTTGTCCCACCTGAGTGTCGCTGCTTCACCGCAGGTTCAAAAGTTCTGTTTTCAGATTTTGAGACGACTGGAAATGCCGACAAACGGGAGGTGTGGGAGTCGCCGTAGATGTCCGATTCGGATGCTGGACACCGGCGGATCGAGCTACACGCGAAACCTGAACGGTGCGGCGCAGCGCAGGGGCTGCGCCGCTTCGAGTAGACGAAGTGCAGATAAGAGCCAGATTTCGGATGCGGTGGGCCGACGTCCTTCCGTCGTGCCCTCGCGCGTCCGGGTATGAATAAGGGGTCATGCGATGAATCTGAAGTCAGACGGAACCGCCGACGGCGAGCTGGGGCTGATTCCGCTCTCGAGTGCGCAGTACGGCATGTGGCTCGCGGACCATGTGCCCGGTGGACCGGCTGTCAACATCGCACACTGCGTCGAGATCGAGGGCCCGGTGGATTACGACGCGTTCGCACAGGCGGTGAACGACGGCGGGCACGAAACCGAGTCCCTCGTGGTGCGCGTGGTCGAATCCGACGGCCGGCCCTATCAATTCGTCGACCGCAGCATCATCTACGACGAGCCGGTGCTGGATTTCAGCGATGCGGAGGATCCGGTCGCGGCGGCGATGGAGTGGATGCGCCGCGACTACAACACCAAGGCGGTCGACCTCAGCCGCGACCGGCTCACCCAGACGAGGCTCATCCGGGTCGGCGAAGACCACTACTTCTGGTACGGCCGCGCACACCATCTGGTGATCGATGGGTACGGCGCGTTCAACAGCCTGAACCGGATGGCCGAGCATTACAACGCCCTGCTGGAGGGCAGGCCCCCGACGCGACTGGACGCGGCGAGCCTGCGCGACATCGTCGAAGCGGAGCACGCCTATCGTGCCAGCTCGCGCTACGAGGCGGACAAAACATACTGGCTGAACAAGGTTTCCGACCTGCCGAAGCCGGTCAGCCTGTCCGGCCGCACGGCCCGTTCCGGCAAGGTCGACCGCGTGGCCGGTTTGCAGCTGCCCGCACACCTGTCCGACCGGCTCGACCGCTTCGCCGACGAGGTGAACGCCTCCGCCGCGCAGGTGGTGATCGGGGCGTTCGCCGCGTTCCTCGCCCGGATGACCGGCGCCGAGGAGGTCGCGCTGTCGCTGCCGGTGACCGCGCGCGTGACCAAGCGCCTGCGCAACTCCGCCGCGATGCTGGCGAACATGGTGCCGATTCGCTTCGCCGTGCACCACTCGACCACGGTGGAGGAAGTGGTCCGCGCCTCGGTGTCCGAACTCGTTTCGGCCATGCGCCACCAGCTGTACCGGTTCGAGGACCTGCGCCGCGATTCAGCCGCGATCGACCCGTCCGCGAATTCGTTCGGCCCGATCGTGAACATCCTGTTCTTCGACTCGGAGATTCGCCTCGGCTCGGCCGTCGGCCGCTACCGAGCACTGACCTCCGGCGCACTCGACGACCTGCAGCTGAACCTGTACCGCTCGGGCGCGGACGCGCCGCTGCTCATCGAGTTGCACGGCAATCCGAATCTCTACGGTCAGGACGAACTCGGATCCCACGCCGACCGGTTCCTCGACTTCCTGCACCGGATGATGGATGCGCCCCTGAACACCCGTATCGGTGACATCCAGCTCGTCGGACCAGCCGAGGAACTGCGCATCGTCGAGGAACTCGCGGGTCACGACGGCGAAACGGTCTCCGTCACACTGGTCGATCTGCTGACCCGACAGGCGGCGCAGACCCCGTCCGCGGTGGCCGTCACCTCGGACGCCGCCGCGCTCACCTACCGCGAACTCGACGAACGCTCCAACCGATTCGCCCGCAGGCTCATCGCGCTCGGCGCGGGACCGGAATCGCTGGTGGCCATCGCGATGCCCCGCGACGCCGATCTGATCGTCGCGGTGCTCGGCGTGCTGAAATCGGGCGCCGGGTATCTGCCGCTGGACACGGCCCACCCGGCCGAGCGGCTCGAATACGTACTGGGCGACGCGAACCCGATCGCGGTGGTCACGAAGCGTGGCATGCGCGAGCAGGTTCCGGGCGACCCCGGCCGCGTCGTGCTGTTCGACGACGTCCTTGCCGCCGAGCAGGCAGCGGACCCGATCACCGATGCCGATCGGACCGACTTGCTGCGTCCCGACCACCTCGCCTACGTCATCTACACCTCCGGGTCGACCGGACGTCCGAAGGGCGTCTCGATCACCCATCGCGCCGTGTCCACCTATCTGGTGAACTCGTGTGCCGAGATCGGCATCCGATCCGGCGACGTCTGGACGCTGTTCCACTCCTTCGCCTTCGACTACTCGGTCTGGGAGATCTTCGGCGCGCTGGTCACCGGCGGCCGGATCGTCGTCGTGGACAGCCTCACCGCCCGGTCGCCGGACGACGTCGTGCGCCTGGCGGCCCGCGAGCAGGTCACGGTCTTCAGTCAGACGCCCTCGGCGTTCTACCAGTTCGCGGCCGCGCGCCAGCGGTACGCGCACGCCGGGGAGCCCGAAGGCGAGCTGTCGCTGCGGCTGGTCATCCTGTCGGGCGAAGCTCTCGACCCGGCCGGGCTGGCCGCCTGGTACGAACACAACCCGAATCTGCCTGTGCTGGCCAACAGTTACGGCATCACCGAGACCACCGTCTTCGTCACCTACACCGACCTCACATCGGAGATCGCCGTTCCGGGCGCACCCAGCACGGTCGGCCCGGCGTTGCCGGGCTTGCGAACCTACGTCCTGGACGAGCGGTTGCGTCCGTGCCCGCTCGGTGCCTGGGGCGAGATCTACGTCGCGGGAACGCAACTCGCTCGTGGCTACCTCGACCGACCGGCGCTGAGCGCGGGGCGTTTCGTCGCGAACCCGTTCGGAAAGCCCGGGGAGCGCCTCTACCGCAGCGGGGACGTGGCGCGCTGGAATCATCAGGGCGAGCTGGAATATCGCGGTCGCGCCGACCAGCAGGTGCAGTTGCGCGGGTTCCGTATCGAGCTGGACGAGATCCGCAACGCGCTGCTGACCCATGACAGTGTCGCGGCGGCGGTCGTCGTCGTGCATCTGCCCGGTACGGAGGCAGCCCGGCTGGTCGGATACGTCGTCCCCGCCGTCGGCGCCGCCTGCGAAGCCGACGCCCTGCGCACCCACGTCGACGGGATACTGCCCGAATACATGGTGCCGTCGAGCATCGTGGTGATCGACGCGGTGCCGCTGACGGTGAACGGCAAAGTGGACTACCGGGCACTGCCCGAGCCGGTCTTCGATTCGGCCGCGGCGTACGTCGCGCCCCGCACGGTCGTCGAGGAGTCGATCGCCGACGTCTTCGCGGAGGTGCTCGGCATCGACCGGGTGGGCGTGCTGGACAGCTTCTTCGAACTGGGCGGCAACTCGATCACCGCGACCAGCGCGGCCGTGCGCATCGCGGAAGTGACCCGGTGCGACGTGTCGGTCCGCGATCTGTTCGTCAAGCAGACCGTCGCGGAACTCGCCGCGCATCTCGAGGACGCGCACCGCTCCGGCAGGCCGGTGCTGCGGGCCGTGCCCAGACCCGATCCCATTCCGCTCGCGCCTGCGCAGAACAGGATGTGGCTGGTCAACCAGACCGACCCGACCTCGGCGGCCTACAACATCCCGCTCATCGTGCAGCTGACCGGACGGCTCAACGCCGCGGCGCTGCGTGCCGCGCTGACCGACGTGATCGACCGGCACGAATCGCTGCGCACCGTGTACCCGGCCGTGAACGGCGAAGGGACGCAGGTCGTGCTGTCGGCCGAAGAGGTCGTCGCCGGTCTGGACCTGACCCCGCGGCCGACCGACCCGGACGAGATCGACCAGCGGATCCGCGAGCTGGCGTCGGTCGGGACCGATCTGCGCGAACGCGCCCCGATCCAGGTGGCGCTGCTCGCGACGGCCGACCGCAGGCGGCATGTCCTGGCCGTCGTCCTGCACCACATCTGCTGCGACGGATCCTCGCTGCGGCCCCTCGCGGCCGATGTCGCCGTCGCCTACGAGGCGAGGGCGGAGGGCAAGACACCGGACTGGGAGCCTTTGCTGGTCCAGTACGCCGACTACAGCATCTGGCATCGCAGCCTGCTCGGCGACCCGGACGATCCGGATTCGCGGGCCGCCCACCAGTTGCGGTACTGGTCGCAGCGATTGGCGGGGATGCCGCCGGTCCTGGAGTTGCCCGCCGACCGTCCGCGTCCGGCCCGCCAGTCCATGCGCGGCGACGTCGCGGACACCGTGATCCCCGCCGAGACCTTCGCGGGGATCGAGCGGCTGGCGCGCGCGGCCAACGTCACGACGTTCATGGTCGTCCACGCCGCCCTGGCCGTACTGCTGGCCCGGATGTCGGGTTCGGCGGACGTCACCGTCGGCACGCCGGTCGCCGGTCGCGGTGAGCGCGCGCTCGAGCCGCTCATCGGCATGTTCGTCAACACCGTGCCGTTGCGTACCGAGGTGTCCTTCGAGGAGTCGTTCACCGCGTTCCTGGCGCGCGTCAAGGACATCGACGTCGATGCCTTCGCCAACAGCGACCTGCCCTACGAGCGTGTCGTGGACGAACTGCATCCGAAACGGTCGATGGCGTACGCACCGCTGTGCCAGGTGTATCTCGCTTTCGAGAACATGGATCGGGCGAGCCTGGAGCTGTCCGAGCTGACCGTCGAGCTCCTCGATCCGGGCGCCGAACCGGCGAAGGTGGACATCATCGTCACGGTCGCGGAGAACACCGCGGCGGGCGGCGACGTCGCGTTGCGCGTCAACTACGCGACGGACCTGTTCGACCGGGAGACCGTCGAAGAGCTCGCCGAGCGATTGAACCGTCTTCTCGAGGCGTTCGTGTCGAATCCCCGGGTGCGCGTCGGCGACGTGGACCTGTTGTCGGGGGTCGAACGGCTGGAATTGGTCCCGGCTTCCGGCGGTCGCGCCGAGACGCCTCGGGTGCTGGCCGACGTCCTGCTGGTCGGTGATCGCGGCGCACCGGCCGTGGTGTCGGGGGAGCGGGTGCTCTCCTACGGAGAGCTGGACGAGTGGTCGAATCGTCTTGCGCGGGTGTTGATCGAATGGGGTGTGGGGCCGGGGGATCAGGTCGCGCTGGCCATGGGGCGGTCGGTGGAGTTCGTGGTCGGCGTGTGGGCGGTGGCGCGGGCCGGTGCCGCGTTCGTGCCGGTCGATCCGCGCTACCCCAGCGAACGGGTCGCGCACATCGTCGCGGACTCGGATGTGGAGGTCGCGCTCACCGTCGAGGCGTCGCGCACACTGCTTCCCGGTCACGTGCGGCAGCTGGTGCTCGATCATCCGGGCACCGGGGCGTTCCTCGCGGCGCAGTCCCCGGCCGCGGTGACCGACGCGGATCGCGTGCGCGCCTGCCGTGTGGCCGACGCGGCCTACGTGGTGTACACCTCCGGCTCGACCGGCAAGCCGAAGGGCGTGGCGGTCACCAACGAGGGCTTGGCGAATTTCGCGATCGAGCAGCGGGAACGCTATCGCGTCGATCGATGGTCACGGGTATTGCAGGTGGCGGCGCCGGGTTTCGACGCGGTGATGCTGGAGCTGCTGATGGCGCACGCGAACGGCGCCGTGCTGGTCGTGTCCCCGCCGGAGGTGTTCGCCGGTGCGCAGCTCGCGGAGTTGATTCGCGCACAGGATGTTTCGCATGCCTTCGTGACCCCCAGCGTGCTGGCGACGATGTCGCCCGCCGGCCTGGACTCGCTGCAGGTGCTGGTGGCGGGCGGGGAAGCGGTGTCGGCCGAGACCGTGTCGGTGTGGGCTCCGGGGCGGCGCTTGCACAACGGCTACGGACCCACCGAGACCACGATCATGGTCGCGATCAGCGATCCGCTGTGCGTGGGCGATCCGGTCACCATCGGCGGCCCGATCCGCGGCGTCGACGCGGTGGTACTGGACGAGCGGCTGCGGCCGGTCCCCGTCGGGGTGACCGGACAGCTGTACGTCTCGGGTGTGCAGCTGTCGCGCGGATACCTCAACCGGCCCGCGTCCACGGCCGCCACTTTCGTCGCCAACCCGTACGGCCCCGCGGGCACCCGCATGTACGGAACCGGTGACCTGGCGCGCTGGACCACCGAGCACACCCTGGAATACCTGGGGCGCACCGACTTCCAGGTGAAGATCCGCGGCCAGCGCATCGAACTCGGCGAGATCGAAGCCGTCCTCGCCGGGCATCCGGCCGTCGCGACCGCGGTCGTGGTGGGCGTACAGGCCGAGACCGGATCGCGATTGGCGGCGTACGTGGTGCCCGCCGACGGCGCCGTCGACACCGCGGAGCTGGTGAAGTACGCGGCGCAACGGCTGCCCTCGCACATGGTCCCGGACACGGTCATGGTGCTCGACAGGCTCCCGCTGTCGTCGGTGGGCAAGGTCGACCGCGCCGCGCTGCCCGAACCCGAGTTCGCTCCCGCCGCGGAGTTCGTCGCGCCGCGCAACGCGACCGAGCAGGTCGTGGCCGACATCTGCGCGGGCGTGCTTGGCATCGACCGCGTCGGCGTCCTCGACAGCTTCTTCGATCTCGGCGGCAACTCGCTGTCGGCCACCCGCGCGGCCGCGCAGCTCAGCGGCGCGTTCGGCGTCGAGGTGCCGCTGCGCGCGATCTTCGAGACGCCGACCATCGGGGCGCTGGCCGAGCGCCTGCGCAGCGCCGACGCGGCGACTCGGGAGCCGCTGGTACCGCAGGAGCGCCCGGCCCGGATCCCGCTCTCGCCCGCCCAGGCCCGCATGTGGTTCCTCAATCAGTTCGACACCGGTTCGCCGGTGTACAACATCCCGCTGGTCGTGCGGATGTCGGGAGACCTCGACGTGGCCGCGATGCACGCGACGATCGCGGACGTGCTCGAACGTCATGAGGCGCTGCGAACCGTCTACCCGGACAGCGACACCGGACCGCACCAGCTGGTCGTGCCGGTGGAGACGGCGCTGACCCCACTGGTGCCGATACCGGTCGCGGCGAGCGAGATCGAGGCGCGCGTCACCGCGGAGGTGACCGTGGGATTCGACGTCACCGCCGAGGTGCCGTTCCGGGTCGCGTTGCTGCGCAGCGCACCCGACGAGCACGCCCTGGTGCTCGTGGTCCACCACATCAGTTTCGACGGGTCCTCGCTGGCGCCGCTGGCCGCGGACCTCATGACCGCCTACAGAGCCCGCGTTCGGCACGAAGCGCCACAGTGGGCGCCCTTGCCGGTGCAGTACGCGGATTACGCGCTGTGGCAACGCAAGTTGCTCGGCGCCGAGGACGACCCGCACAGCCCGACCGTCGCCCAGACCCGCTACTGGCTCGCGGCCCTCGCCGGTCTGCCCGAGGTGCTGGATCTGCCCACCGACCGTCCGCGGCCTGCGAAGCAGTCGTTCCGCGGCGCGACGGTCTCGGCGATCCTTCCCGCGGATCTGCATCGCGAGGTGGTCGCGCTGGCTCGCCGCCACGACGCGACGGTCTTCATGGTGATGCACGCGGCGTACGCGGCGCTGCTGGCGCGGCTGTCCGGCACCGGGGACATCGCCGTGGGCACACCGATCGCCGGTCGTGGCGAGCCGGGACTGGACGGCTTGGTCGGCATGTTCGTCAACACGCTGGTGTTGCGGACGCACTTGGAGCCCGGCGCGTCCTTCGTCCGGATCCTGGATCAGGTCCGGGCCACCGACCTGGCCGCCTTCGAGAACGCCGACATCCCGTTCGAGCGCCTCGTCGAGGTGCTGAACCCGCCGCGCTCGACGGCACACGCACCGTTGACGCAGGTGGGCTTCTCGTTCCAGAACATCGAGATTCCCACGGTGAAGTTCGAGGGCCTGACGGTCTCGGCGCAGATGGCCGATCCCAGTGTGGCGAAGTACGACCTGCACCTGAATCTGGTCGACGCCTTGGAACCGGATGGCGAACCCGGCGACATGGCGGTCGAATTCGGTTACGCGACCGACCTGTTCGACGAGGCGACGGTCACGTCGATGTTCGATCGCTACCTGCTGTTGCTGCGCGCGATCGTCGTCGACCCCACCCGCGCCGTCGGCGACATCGACTTGCTGACCGAGCAGGAGACGCGTCAGCTCGCGGTGCGGTCGGCCGGGACGCGGACGCAGGCGCCGGCGGCGACGATCGCGGACTTGTTCGCCGCGCAGGTGGCGGCGACACCGGAGCAGACGGCGGTGCTCGACGCGGCGAGCGGCGCCCAGCTCGATTACCGAGCATTCGGAGCGCGGGTGAATGCGCTGGCCCGCGCGCTCATCCGGCGCGGCATCGGCCCGGAAAGCGTTGTGGCGGTGGCGATGCGGCGTTCGGTGGATCTGCTGGCCACGCTGTACGCGATCCACGCCGCGGGTGCGGCGTACCTGCCGCTGGACCCGGATCACCCGGTCGATCGGGTGCGCGCTGTCCTGGCCGCGGCACGGCCCGATGCGGTCCTCACCCGCCCGGACGACCACGCCGGCCTGCCCGCCGACGTGCCGGTCTGGACGCTCGCGGAACTCGACGCCGAGCGCGAGGACACCTCGGCGGTCATCGACGCCGACCGGACTCGCCCGCTGCGCGCGGACGATCTGGCCTACGTCATCTACACCTCCGGCTCGACGGGCGTGCCCAAGGGCGTGGCGGTCCCGCACGGCGCGGTGGTGAACCAGCTCCGCTGGCTGCACGAGCACTACCGGCTCGGCGGCGACGACGTCATGCTGCTGCGGACACCGGTGACGTTCGACCTGTCGGTCTGGGAGCTGTTCGCGGCGTCGACCTGTGGCGCGGCGTTGGTCGTCGCGGGCCCCGACGCGCACACCGACCCGCGCGAGGTCGCTCGGCTACTGGCCGAGTATCGGGTGACGACGGTGGATTTCGTGCCGTCTCTGCTGTCGGCGTTCCTCGAGGTGGCCACCCCGCACCGACTCCCGGAGCTGCGCCGCGTGCTGTGCATCGGCGAGGCCCTGCCCGCCGAAACCGTCCGTCGCTTCCGGGATTTCAGCGATGCGCGCATCGACAACCTGTACGGCCCGACGGAGGCCGCCGTCAGCGTCACCGCCCACCGGATCGACGCGGTCGAGGGCGTGGCCGTGCCGATCGGCGTCCCCGAGGCGAACGTGACCGTGCACGTGCTGGATTCGCGGCTGCATCCGGTGCCCGCCGGCGTGACCGGTGAGCTGTACCTGGGCGGCGTGCAACTGGCGCGCGGATACCACGCACGGCCGGGCCTGACCGCCGCGACGTTCGTCGCCGATCCCTTCGGGGCCGCGGCAGGCGCCCGCCTCTACCGCACCGGTGACCTCGTTCGCTGGGACGAGGGCGGCAGCCTGCGCTATGTCGGCCGCGCCGACACCCAGGTGAAGGTGCGCGGCCTGCGGATCGAACTCGGCGACATCGAAGCAGCGCTGACGGCACACGAGCAGGTGAACGCGGCCGTCGCGCAGGTGCGCGTCGACGGCGGCGAGCAGCGGCTGGTCGCCTACGTGGTCGCGGACGCCGGGATCGACGTCCGCCACGTCCGGCGCGCTCTGCTGGACCGGCTGCCCGCCTACATGGTGCCGTCGTCGGTGACCCGGATCGACGCGGTGCCGCTGAACGCGAATGGCAAGGTGGACTACCGGGCACTGCCCGAGCCGGACCACAGCGCCCAGGAGCCGGAGTTCCGCGCGCCGCAGGGCCTCGTCGAACAGGCTGTCGCCGCGGTCTTCGCGGAGCTGTTCGACCGGCCCGAGATCGGCGCGGACGACAACTTCTTCGAGCTGGGTGGCAACTCCCTCGTCGCGACGCGCGTGCTGAGCCGGATCGGTGACGTCGTCGACGTGACCATCCCCGTGCGTGCGATCTTCGAGGCCCCGACCGTGGCCGGCCTGGCCGAGCGGATCGCCCAGCTGCGCGCGGTTCCGAGCCTTCCCGCGCCGGCCCGGGTCCCGCGCCCGGACCGCATTCCGCTCTCGCACGCGCAGACCCGGATGTGGTTCCTCAACCAGTTCGATCCCACCGCGCCGGGATACGTGGTGCCGCTGGCGATTCGGCTCGACGGCACGCTGGATTCGGCGGCGCTCACCGCCGCTGTGGGCGATGTCATCGAGCGGCACGAGAGCCTGCGCACCATGTATCCGGCGATCGACGGCGCCCCCACCCAGGTCGTGTTGCCGGCCGAGGACGTGCTGGCCACGTGCGACCTGTCCCCGCAGGCGATCGGCGAGCGGGAACTGCCGCAGCGGCTGGCCGAGTTCTGCGGGACCGGATTCGACGTGGCGAAGGGCGTGCCCCTGCGCGTCGCGCTGTATCAGTTGTCGGACGCGGCATGGACGCTCGCACTGGCCGCCCACCACATCAGTTGCGACGGCTTCTCGGTGGCCCCGCTGGCCGCCGACCTGGTGGCGGCGTATCGGGCGCGCTGCGGCGGCACCGCGCCGGACTGGGCGCCGCTGCCCGTGCAATTCGCCGACTACGCCCTGTGGCAGCGCGCGGTGCTCGGCTCGGCGGACGACCCGGACTCGTACGTCGCCCGCGACATCGCCTACTGGCGAACACAACTCGCGGGCGTGCCCGATCTGCTCGAGTTGCCGACCGACCGGCCGAGGCCGATCGAGCAGTCCCAGCGCGGCGCGGTGATCGAGCTCGTCATCCCCGGCGAGCTGCAAGGCCGGGTGGAAGCGCTGGCGCGGCGAGCGGGAGCCACCACGTTCATGGTGGTGCACACGGCTCTGGCGGTGCTGCTGTCGCGGCTGTCCGGCAGCGACGACGTCACCGTCGGTGTTCCGCACGCGGGCCGGGGGGACCGGTCGCTGGACAACCTCGTCGGCATGTTCGTCAACACCTTGGTGATGCGCTCGCGGATCACGCTCGACCAGACCTTCCTGAGTCTGCTCGAGCAGGTACGACGCACCGACATCGAGGCGTTCGACCACGCCACCGTGCCGTTCGAGCAATTGGTGGACGCGCTGAATCCGGTGCGATCGACCGCGCACACGCCGTTGTTCCAGGTGCTGCTCGCCTACCAGAACATGGCGCGGGCTCGCGTGGAGCTGCCCGGGCTCACCGTCGAGAACGTTGACCCCGGCGACAGCGCCGCGATCTACGACCTGCTGCTGATGATGACCGAGGGGCACGGCACGCACAACGAGCCGACCGGCATGACCTTGCGCCTGACCTACGCCACGGACCTCTTCGACGAGGACACGGTGCGGGGCTTCGCGGGCCGGTTCGTCCGTGTCCTCGACGCCGCGGCCCGCGACGCCGAGGCCCCCGTCGGAGAGATCGGGTTGCTCGACGAGGCGGAGCGCTCCCAGGTGCTGGAGCGGTGGAACGACACCGGTGGCTCCGCCGCACCGGGCCGGACCCTCGTCGATGTCTTCGACGAACAGGTCGCGCGCACCCCCGACAGTGCGGCGCTCCTGCTGCCGGACGGCGGCACGCTGACCTACCGGGACTTCGACGCTCGCGTCAATCGTCTGGCCCGATGGCTCATCGCACGCGGTGCCGGGCCGGAAACGGTTGTCGCGGTGGCCATCCGCCGCTCGGCCGAGCTGGTCACCGCGCTCTACGCCGTGGTGAAGGCGGGCGCGGCGTTCCTGCCGATCGACCCGGATCATCCGAGCGCCCGGATCGCGCACGTGCTGGGCGCGGCCCGTCCTCTGGTGGTGCTCACCACCACCGTGGACGGCGCGGATCTGCCCGGCGGATTCGAATGCGCGTCCATCGACCTGCTCGACGTGACAAGTCTGTCCGAAACCAGGATCACGGATGCCCAGCGGCGGACACCGCTGCGTCCGAACCACCTCGCCTACGTGCTGTTCACCTCCGGGTCCACCGGCGTCCCCAAGGGCGTGGCCCTGACCCATGCCGCCACGGTGAGCCAGCTGGCGTGGGCGCAACAGCAGTGGCCACACGACGGCTCCGACGCGGTGCTGCACAAGACGCCGATCACCTTCGACATTGCGGTCTGGGAGTTGTTCTGGCCGTTGCAGACCGGCGCGCACATCGTCGTCGCCGAGCCGGACGGACATCGCGACCCCGCGTACCTGGCAGACGTCATCGCGCGGCACCGGATCACCACCGTGCACTTCGTCCCCTCGATGCTCGATGTCCTGCTCGAATCCACGGGCGCGGCGGAACTGCCCTCGATCCGGCGGGTGTTCGTCGCGGGTGAGGCGCTGGCACAACGCACCGTCGATGCCGCGGCGCGGGTCTTCGCGCACGCGGAACTGGTGAACTGGTACGGGCCCGCGGAGGCGGAAGTGGTCACCGCCGCGCGGTGCGCGCCGCACGCCGCGACCGCCGCGACGGTGCCGATCGGAGCGCCCGCGGCAGGCATGAAGGTCTACGTGCTGGATGCGCGACTGCGGCCGGTGCCGGTCGGGGTCGTCGGTGAGCTGTACGTCGCCGGCGTCCAATTGGCGCGCGGCTACCACTCGCGTCCCGAACTCACCTGCCGCGCCTTCGTCGCGAACCCGTTCGGGGCGGCAGGGGAGCGGCTGTACCGAACCGGTGACCTGGTCCGGTGGCGGAAGACGGGAGAGCTGGAGTACCTGGGCCGCAGCGACTTCCAGGTGAAGGTGCGCGGTCAGCGGGTGGAGCCCGGTGACATCGAAGCCGCGCTGCGCGATGTGGCGCAGGTGGCGCGTGCGGTGGCCGTCGTGACGACCGAACGCATCGTCGGCTACGTGACCCTCGCGCCGGGGGCGGTGACCGACGGCCGCGCCATTCGCGAACAGCTGACCCGCACGCTGCCGTCCTACCTGGTTCCGGACGCGGTGCAGGTGCTCGACGCGATGCCGCTCACCGCGAACGGCAAGCTCGACCGATCGGCGCTGCCGCAGCCGGTGTTCGACGACGGCGAAACGTTCGTCTCGCCGCGCACCGACACCGAGGCGGTGCTGGCGCGTCTGGTCGCCCAACTCACCGGCGCGGACCGGGTGAGCGTGACGGCGAACCTGTTCGAGATCGGCGTCAACTCGCTCTCGGCTGCCCAGCTCGCCGCGCGGGCACAGGCCGCCGTCGGTGTGGACGTCGGCATCCGTGACGTTTTCGACGCTCCGACGATCGCCGCGCTCGCCGAACGGATGTCGACCCGCACACGGTCCACGGCGGTGGCGCTCACGCCACGGCAACGCCGCGGGGCCGTCCCGTTGGCGGCGGCGCAGCGGCGGATCTGGTTCCTCAACCAGTTCGACACCGCCTCGGCGGCCTACAACATCTGCTTCGCGGCCCGCTTGACCGGCCCGCTGGACAACGCCGCACTGCGGGCCGCCTTCCTGGACGTGGTGACCAGGCACGAGCCCTTGCGGACGGTCTATCCGCTCGTCGACGGTGAACCCTGCCAGGTCGTGCGGGACGTCACGACGCTCGCCGCGGACGTGACGTTGGAACCGGAGCCGGTGACCGACACCGAGCTGGCCGAACGGATCCGCGATGCCGTCGAGGCGGGATTCGACATCGCCGAGTCGGTGCCCGTGCGGGCGCGGCTGTATCGCACCGCGGCCGAGGCGCACGTGCTGGTGGTCGTGGTCCATCACATCGCGGCCGACGGCGCATCGATGGCTCCACTCGCCGGTGATGTGTTCGCGGCCTACCGCGCAAGGGTGAGCGGCCATGCGCCGCAGTGGGAACCGTTGCAGGTCCAGTACGCCGACTACGCGATGTGGCAGCAGGAGATGCTCGGCTCGGAGGACGATCCGACCTCGCTGATCGCGCGTCAGATCGACTACTGGACCGACGCCCTCGACGGCGCGCCGGAGCTGCTCGCGCTGCCGACCGACCGGCCGCGGCCGGCCACCATCTCGATGGACGGCGGCAACGTCCGGTTCGAGCTGCCCGCCCGGCTGCACGACGACATCGTGCGGCTGGCCCACCGTGAGGGCGTCACCGTGTTCGTCGTCCTGCACGCGGCGTTGGCGATCCTGCTGGCGCGTACCGCGCACAGCGACGACATCTCGGTCGGCACCCCGGTCGCCGGGCGCGGCAGGCCGGAACTCGACGATCTGGTCGGCATGTTCGTGAACACGGTGGTGCTGCGCACGCGAATCGACGACGACCGGTCTTTCCGGGAACTTCTGGCCGAGGTGCGCGCCGTCGACCTGGAAGCGCTCGCCCACGCCGACCTGCCCTACGAAAGGCTGGTCGACGTCATCGGACGCCCGCGTTCCACGGCGTATTCGCCTCTGTTCCAAGTGATGTTCGGGTTGCAGAACACCCAGCAGGCCCGGTTCGAGCTGCCCGGCATCGGTGTCGAAGTCCTCGATCCCGGCATCGCGCAGGCCAAGGCGGACCTCACTGTGCTGATGACCGAACGGCGCGAGGGCGACGAGCCCGCCGGGATCGACGGCGAGATCATCTACGCCACCGATCTCTTCGTCGCGTCGACCGCGCATTCGCTGGCCGAGAGGTTCGTTCGCGTCCTCGAAGCGGTCACCGCCGATCCGGTCCGGCCGATCGGTCGGATCGGCCTGTTGAGCGCCGCGGACACCGAACGTTTGGTGCCCGCGCGGGGCACTGACGGCGTGCGGCACTGCTTGCTTCCGGATCTGCTGGCCGCGGCCGTGGCCGCGGATCCGGCGGGGGTGGCTCTCATCGGGGACACCGAAACCCTCACCTACGCCGAACTCGACCACAAGGCCAACCGGCTCGCCCGTCACCTGCTCACCCGAGGCGCCGGGCCGGGCGTGTTCGTCGCGCTGGCCGTGCCGCGGTCGGTCGACTATCACGTCGCCATGTGGGCCATCGCGAAGACCGGCGCCACGTTCGTTCCGGTGGATCTGCGCTATCCCGTCGAGCGAATCGCGCACATGGTGAGCGATTCCGGTGTCGAGATCGGGATCACGCTCTCGGCCGCGCGCGCATCGCTGCCGGACGGGGTGCGCTGGCTGACGCTCGACCAGCCCCGGACCGCGAAGGCGATCGCGGCGAAATCCGGTCGGGCGGTGACCGACGCCGATCGCGGACGCGTCCTGCGGGTCGAGGATGCCGCGTACCTGATCTACACGTCCGGGTCGACGGGAACCCCGAAGGGCGTCATGGTCACGCATGCGGGACTGGCGAACTTCGCCGCCGAGCAGCGTGATCGGTATCGGGTCGACGCCACGTGCCGCGTGCTGCAGGTGGCGGCGCCCGCGTTCGACGCGGTGCTGCTGGAGGCGTTGATGGCGCACGCGGCCTGTGCGGCTCTGGTCGTGTCCCCACCGGAGGTGTTCGGCGGCCCGGATCTGGCCGAGCTGATCCGGAAGCATCAGGTGACGCATGCGTTCTTGACGCCGAGTGTGGTGGCGACCATGTCGCCTACGGGCCTCGAGTCGGTGCGGATGCTCGCGGTGGGCGGGGAAATGGTGCCCGCGGAGTTGATCGCGGCGTGGGCGCCGGGACGGCGGCTGCACAACATCTACGGCCCCACCGAGACCACGATCGTGATCACCATGAGCGACCCGGTACTGCCGGGCGATCCGATCGCCATCGGCGGCCCGATTCGCGGTGCGCAGGCATTGGTCCTGGACGCGCGGTTGCGGCCGGTGCCCGTGGGCGTCGCGGGCGAGTTGTACCTCGCGGGGGCGCAGTTGGCGCGCGGATACCTCAACCGGCGCGCGGTCACGGCCGGTGCGTTCGTGGCGAATCCCTACGGCGGAGACGGTGCGCGGATGTACCGCACCGGCGACATCGTCCGGTGGACCACGCAGCGCACCCTGGAATACGTCGGCCGCAGCGACTTCCAGGTCAAGATCCGTGGCCAGCGCATCGAACTCGGTGAGATCGACGCCGCGCTCATCTCGCATCCGAAGGTGGCCACGGCGGTCACCGTCAGCCGCACCGGGCCCGGCGGGCAGCCGCTTCTGGCCGCGTACATCGTGACCGAAGCCGGAATCCACGTCGAAACGGCCGGCGTGCTGGATCATGTCGCGTCGATCCTGCCCGCGCACATGGTGCCGTCGGCGCTCACCGTGCTCGACCGGATGCCGATCACCTCGACCGGCAAAGTGGACCGGAAAGCGCTGCCGGAACCGGTCTTCGAACCCGCCGCAGACGGCGTCGTCGCGGCGTCGACCGAGCTGGAGCACACCATCGCGGCCGCGTTCGCGGACGTGCTCGGAATCGGGTCGGTCGGCGTCACCACCTCGTTCTTCACTCTCGGTGGCGATTCCATCCTGTCGATCCAGCTGGCTTCCCGGTTGAAGTCCGCGGGTGTCATCGTGACGGCGCGCGACATCTTCGAGCAGAAGACCGTTCGTGGCCTCGCACAGGTCGCCGCGGCCGCCGAACGGGTCGCGCTGGAGGAGTTGCCCGGCGGCGGGGTGGGCGAAATCCCGTTCACGCCGGTCGTCTCCTGGTTCACCGAGCGTCTCGGCGCCGCCCCGCGATTCGCCCAGTCGATGCTGGTTCGCCTGCCGGGCGACGCGCGCGTCGAGGACGTGACCGCCACGGTGCGGGCAGTGCTCGAACAACACGACATGCTGCGCGCGCGGCTGCGCGAACAGTGGCTGGAGGTGCCGCCGGCCGGCGAGGCCGACGCGGCGGAGGCCGTGTTCACCCACACGTTCGGGGCCGACGAGACGCCGGGCAGCGCGGGTTTCACCGCGGTGGTGGAAGCGGCGCTGGCCGAGGCATCCGACCGCCTCGACCCGTCCGAGGGACGAATGGTGCAGGTCGCGTGCCTGTTGCCCGAACCGGGCGTCGACGCCGAAGCGCGTGCCCTCGTCGTCGTGCACCACCTGGCAGTCGACGGCGTGTCGTGGCGAATCCTGGTCCCCGACTTCGCCACCGCCTGGCAGCAGGTCACCCAGGGACGGGCGGTGGAGTTGCCCGCGCAGGGCACGTCCATGCGCCGGTGGGCGCAGGCGCTCACCGAGGCCGCCGCGTCCCGTGCCGACGAGTTCGAGCTGTGGCACCGGATGGGCGCGGCTGCTGATCCGCTGCTCGGCAGCGCGCTGCTCGACCCCGCCCTCGACACCCAGTCGACCGTGCGGAATCTGACGGTGTCGCTGCCGGTAGAGGTCACTTCGTCGTTGCTCGACGCGGTGCCCAGGGCGGTGCACGGCAGTGTCGACGACGCGCTGCTGGCCGGTCTGGCCGTGGCCGTGGCACGCTGGCGCCATAGGCGCGGCATCGCGCACTCCGGTCTGAAGGTCCTGCTGGAGGGGCATGGCCGGGCGGAGCAGATCGCCGAGGGTGCGGATGTCTCGCGCACGGTGGGCTGGTTCACCAACACCTATCCGGTGGCGCTCGACATCGGCGAGGTCGGCCAGGACGATCCGCGCGCCGCGGTGAAGTCCGTGAAAGATCAGCTGCGCGCCATCCCGGACAAGGGAATCGGTTACGGCCTGCTGCGCTACCTGCACGCAGGCACGTCCGACCGGCTCGCGGCGCTGCCCGAGCCGCAGATCGGTTTCAACAATCTCGGCCGGGTCGGCGTCGATCTCACGACGCTGTCGCAGCTGGCGTGGATTCCGACCGACGAGCCGTTCGACCGGCGGGCCGCCTTCGATCCGGACATGCCCGCCGCGGCGGCCCTCACCATCGACGTGAACGTCGTGGACACCGAGGCAGGACCACGTCTGTCCGCGCACATCGGATACGCCTCCCGGTTGTTCGAGCACGACGACGTGGCCGAACTCGTCGACGAATGGGTCGGCGCGGTCACCGGCATCGCCGCGGCGGCCCGCGCGGACGAGGACTGGGGCTTCTCACCGGCCGATGTTCCGCTCGTCGAGGTCACCCAGTCCGACCTGGACGCGTTCGCCGGACGTTACGGTTCCCTGGGCGATGTCTGGTCGTTGGCGCCGTTGCAGGCTGGGCTGCTGTTCCACGCCGAACTCGCCGCGGGTGATCTCGACGTCTACACCGCGCAGTCGACCCTCGCCCTTGCCGGGGTGATCGATGAGCGGCGGCTCGAACAGTCGGCGAAGGCCCTGCTGGAGCGCTATCCCAACCTGCGGGCGGCCTTCGTCCGGACGGCCGACGGCATTCCGGCGCAGGTGATCCCGGCCGACGCGGTAGTGCGCTGGCGGCGAGTCGATCTGCGCGCGGGCACGACGACTCCGGAGGAGCTGATCGCGGCCGAGCGGGCGGTCCCGTTCGACCCCGCCGATCCGCCGCTGCTGCGGTTCCTGCTCATCGACGTGGGGCCACAGGATTTCCGGCTGGTGCTGACGGCGCATCACCTGCTGCTGGACGGCTGGTCGTTGCCGTTGCTGTGGCGCGAGCTGATCGGTCTGTACGCGGTGGGCGCTCGCACGGAGCTGTTGCCCGCCGCCGCGTCCTACCGCAGCTACCTGGAATGGCTGGATCGGCGCGAGCCGTCCGCCGGAATCGACGTGTGGCGCGAGGTCCTGCGCGATTTCACCGAACCCACGGTGGTCGCCGACGCGCGGACGCACACGACGGTCGGCATCCCGGTCGACTTGGCGGTCGTGCTGGACCGGGCCGTCACCGCCGAACTGGTGGAGTTCGCTCGGGCAAGGGCGGTCACCATGGCGACCATCGTGCAATTCGCCTGGGCAGTGGTTCTCGGGAACCTGCTCGGTGTCGAGCGCGTGGTGTTCGGCGGCACGGTCTCCGGACGCCCCGCCGAACTGCCGGGCGTCGAGTCGATGATCGGCTTGTTCATCAACACGATTCCGGTCGCCGTGCACGTCCCGCGGTCCTGGACCATCGAGGACGCGCTGCGGCGATTGCAGGCGGACAACACCCGGCTGCTCGATCATCACGACGTCGAACTGTCCCGGATCCTGTCGGCCGCGGGCGTCGCCCAGCTGTTCGACACCCTGGTCGTCTTCGAGTCGTATCCGGTCGACAGCAGCGGTCTGGGCGACGCGGACATCGACGGCATGCGGGTGGTGGCGGCGGACGGCAGCGACGCCGCGCACTACCCGATCACGGTGCAGGCCCACCAGACCGACCAGCTGCACGTCATGATCCGCTACCAGCAAGCCCGCGTGGACGACCTGACGGCCGCGGGTCTGGCCGCCCGTATGGAAACCGTGCTGCGCGCCATCACGATCGATCCGCGGGCGCGGCTGGGCTCGGTCGAGTTGATGTCCGCGGTCGAGCGCCGCGATCTGGTGCCCGCCACGGGCGGACGGTCCGAATCGCCGCGTCTGCTCGCGGAGTTGCTCGCCAGCGGCGCGGCGATGAATCCCGATGCGGCAGCGGTTGTTTCGGACGAGCGAGTGTTGTCCTACGCCGAGCTGGATGCCTGGACGAATCGTGTGGCGCGGGAGTTGATCGCCTGGGGTGTCGGCCCGGGCGATCAGGTGGCGCTGGCGATGGCACGGTCGGTGGACTTCGTGATCGGCATCTGGGCGGTCGCCAAGACCGGCGCGGCCTTCCTGCCCGTGGATCCGCGGAATCCGGCCGAACGTGTCGGGCACATGGTCGCCGATTCCCAGGTGCGGGTCGCGGTCACCGTCGCGGCGTCACGAGAGCTGGTCCCGGCTCCCGTCCGGCAGCTGGTGCTCGACGATCCGGAAACCTGTCGGGCGATCGCGGCGCGCTCCTCGGAGGCGGTGACCGACAGTGATCGAAGGCGTACGCCGCATGTGCGGGACACGGCCTACGTCCTCTACACCTCGGGGTCGACCGGCACGCCGAAGGGTGTCGCGATCACCCACGAGGGCTTGGCGAACTTCGCTGCGGTGCAGCGGGATCGGTTCGGCGTCGACAGCCGGTCGCGCGTGCTGTACGCGTCCGCTCCCGGTTTCGACGTGGTCGTGCTCGAAACGCTGCTGGCCCACACCAACGCAGCGGTGCTCGTGGTGCCGCCGCCGGAGGTGTTCGGCGGACCCGAGCTGGCCGAATTCATTCGGGCACAGCAGGTGTCGCACTCGTTCATGACGCCGAGCGTGCTGGCGACGATGTCGCCGGAGGGCTTGGACTCCTTGCGGGTGCTGATGGCCGGTGGCGAGGCGGTGACGCCGGAGATCGTCGCGCTGTGGTCGCCGGGCAGGCGCCTGCTGAACGGATACGGTCCGACCGAGACGACGATTCTGGCCGGAATCAGCGGTCCGCTGCATCCGGGTGCCACGGTGACGATCGGTGGTCCGATCGGTGGCGTCGAGGCCGTCGTGCTGGATGCGTGGCTGCGGCCGGTCCCGGTCGGCGTCGTCGGCGAGTTGTATCTCGCGGGTGTGCAACTGGCACGCGGATACGTGAACCGGCCGGGTGTGACGTCCGGCGCGTTCGTCGCGAATCCGTTCGGCGCGGCGGGATCGCGCATGTACCGCACCGGCGACTTGGCCCGCTGGACACCGGAACACACCTTGGAATACCTGGGGCGCAGCGACTTCCAGGTCAAGCTCCGCGGTCAGCGCATCGAGCTCGGCGAGATCGAAGCCGTTCTCGCCGGACAACCCGGTGTGGAGCACGCGGCTGTGCTGCTGCGCAAGGACGAGCGCGGCATCGGCAGGCTCGTCGGCTATCTGGTCGGCGCCGCGGACCTGGACCCGGAGGCGGTCAGGGCCGCCGCGCGGCTGCGCCTGCCCGCGCACATGGTGCCCGACGTGTGCACGGTGCTCGCCGAATTCCCGCTCACCAGGACCGGCAAGCTCGACCGCCTGGCGTTGCCGGTGCCGGAATTCTCGGCGGCCAGGACCTGGGTGGCGCCGCGCACGCAGACCGAACGGCAGGTCGCGGAAGTGTTCGGCACCGTCCTGGACATCGAACGGGTCGGCGCCACCGACAGCTTCTTCGACCTCGGCGGCAATTCACTGTCGGCGACCCGGGTGACGGCCCAGTTGGGCACGGCGCTCGGCGTGAACGTCGGTGTCCGTGATCTGTTCGAAGCGCCGTCGGTCGCCGAACTCGCCGCGCGGCTGGCCGCTTCCGAACGCACGGATCGGGTGCCGCTGGTGCCGCGCACCCGGCCCGCGCTGGTGCCGCTGTCGCCGGCCCAGCAACGGATGTGGTTCCTCAACCAGCTCGACACCTCCGTCGGCGCGTACAACATCCCGCTGGTGATCCGGCTGAAGGGCGAACTCGACATCTATGCGCTGCGGCGCGCGTGCGAGCTGGTCATCGCTCGGCACGAATCGCTGCGGACCAAGTTCCCGACGACCGACGCGACGCCGCATCAGGTCACCGTCCCGGTCGAGCAGGTGGTCCCCGCCGGGTTCACCGCGATCGCGGTCGAGACGGAGCAGCTGATGGAGCGGGTGCTCGCCACGGTCTCGGCGAGCTTCGACGTGACGCAGGCGCCCCCGCTGCGCGTCGAGCTGTTCCGGCTCGATGATCGCGAGCACGTTCTGGTCATCGCCGTGCACCACATCTGCGCCGACGGGCAGTCCATGCTGCCCCTCGCGCGGGATGTGGCGGTGGCCTACCAGGCGAGCAAGGAAGGGATGGAACCGAACTGGCCCGCTCTCGCGGTCCAGTACGCGGACTACACGCTGTGGCAGCGCGACGTGCTCGGGGACGAGCACGACCCCGGCTCGGTCATGTCCCAGCAGTTGCGTTTCTGGAAGGACACGCTCGGTGGGCTGCCCGAACTGCTCGAATTGCCCACGGACCTGCCACGCCCGCCGGTGGCGTCCATGCGCGGCCGGACGGTGGATTTCGAGATCCCCGCTGCGTTGCAGGAACGAATCGGCGCGCTCGCGCGTGCGGCGAACGCGACGGCCTTCATGGTCGTGCACGCCGCGCTGACCGTTCTGCTGTCGCGGCTGGCCGGCGTGGGCGACGTCGCGGTGGGCACGCCGGTGGCAGGCCGGGGGGAGCGCGAACTCGACGACCTGATCGGCATGTTCGTCAACACGCTCGTCCTGCGCTCGCGGGTGTCGTCGCGGCAGTCGTTCACCGACCTGCTCGCGGCCACGCGGGAAACGGACCTGGCCGCGTTCGCGCACGCCGATGTGCCCTTCGAGCAGGTCGTGGAGGCGCTGAATCCACCACGGTCCACCGCGCATCTGCCGCTGTACCAGGTGACGCTCGATGTGCAGAATCTCGGCAAGGCCGCGTTGGAGCTGCCCGGGCTCACCGTCGAGCCCGTCGAGAACGGATTCGAACCGGCGCAGGCCGACCTGAATCTGAACCTGGTCGAACGATCCGGTGACCAGGGACGGCCGGACGGCATCCGGGGACGGCTGACCTACGCCACCGACCTGTTCACCGAGGAGACGATGACCAGGTTCGCGCAGGCATACGTGCGGATCCTGGAGGAGGTGACCGCGAACCCCGCGGTCGCGGTCGGTGACATCGACCTGGCGGGCCCGGCGCAGCGTCGCGCACTGCTCGACGCGGCCGGTGACGCCGGCGTCACGGTGCCGGACACGACCCTCGCGGAGCTGTTCCTCGCCCAGACCGCCGCGCGACCGGACGCGATCGCGGTGACCGACGGCGCGTCGCGGCTGACCTACGCGGAGTTGAATCGGCGCGCCGCCGCGGTGGCGGCTCGGCTGACCGAGCAGGGAGTGGGTCCGGAATCGCTGGTGGCCGTGGCATTGCCGCGCACGGCCGACCTCGTCGTCGGCCTGCTCGGCGTCGTGCGCGCGGGTGCGGGATACCTGCCGTTGGATGTGGCGTATCCGCCGGAGCGATTGCGGTTCGTGCTCGACGACGCCCATCCGGCCGCGGTGCTGACTTCGGCAGGCCTGTCCGCGGCGGTGCCGGAGTGCGTCGCGCCGGTCGTGCTCATCGAGGATTGCGTGGACGACCCGTCCGGCGTTCCCGCTCCTGCGGTGAGCGCGCGACCGGGCAACGTGGCCTACGTGATCTACACCTCGGGGTCGACCGGTCGCCCGAAGGGGGTGACGGTCAGCCATCGGGAGGCGGTCACCTTGTTCACCAACGCGGCCGAGCGATTCGATCTCGGGCCCGACGACGTGTGGACGATGTTCCATTCCTACGCCTTCGATTTCGCGGTGTGGGAGATCTGGGGCGCGTTGCTGACCGGAGGCAAGGTCGTCGTGGTCGACTACGACACCTCCAGGTCGCCGGAGGCGTTCGTGGACGTCGTGGCCCGGGAGCGCGTGACCGTGTTGAGTCAGACCCCTTCGGCCTTCTACGGCTTCGCCGACGCGGAGCGCCGCTATCGCGAAGCGGATTGCCCCGCAGGCGATCTCGCTCTGCGATATGTCGTCTTCGGTGGCGAGGCGCTGGACGCGTCCCGGTTGAACGACTGGTTCGCGGCGCACGAGCCGCGATCACCACGGCTGGTCAACATGTACGGCATCACCGAGACCACCGTGCATGTGACGTTCTCCGAGGTCACCAGCGCGAGCACAGCCGGGATCGGATCGCCGCTTCCAGGGTTGCGGGTCTACGTCCTCGACGACCGGCTGCGTCCGGCGCCGATCGGCGTCGCCGGGGAGATCTACGTGGCCGGCGGCCAGCTCTCGCGTGGCTATCTGGCAGCACCGGCGCTGACCGCG
The DNA here is from genome assembly GCF_015477775.1 of Nocardia abscessus. Taxonomy (GTDB): domain Bacteria; phylum Actinomycetota; class Actinomycetes; order Mycobacteriales; family Mycobacteriaceae; genus Nocardia; species Nocardia abscessus_A. The sequence continues at coordinate 393,511 of NZ_JADLQO010000003.1, forward strand.
GGCCGGTTCGTGGCCGACCCCTTCGGCGGCGACGGCGCCCGGCTCTATCGATCCGGCGACGTGGGCCGGTGGCGGAAGTCCGGGAGCGGGCTGGAGCTGGAGTACGTGGGCCGGGCCGACGCGCAGGTGCAGTTGCGCGGCTTCCGGATCGAGCTCGGCGAGGTGGAGTCGGCGCTGCTGCGGCACCCGCAGGTCACCCAGGCCGCGGTCACGGTGCACCGGCACGATCGCGGGGTCGACCAGTTGATCGGGTACGTCGTCGGCGCCGACGGTGCGCTGATCGACCCGGTCGAGGTCCGCGAGACCGCCGCCCGGGTGCTGACCGGTTACATGGTTCCCGCGGTGATCATGGTGCTGCCCGCGCTGCCGTTGACGGTCAACGGCAAACTCGATCGAAAAGCGCTGCCCGCTCCCGAGTTCGAGGCATCGGCGACCGCGTTCGCGGCGCCGCGCACGCACACGGAGAAGGTGATCACCGACGTCTACGCGCAGGTCCTGGGAGTTCAGCGGGTCGGGACCACGGACGGCTTCTTCGATCTCGGCGGCAACTCGCTACTGGCCACGATGGTGGTGACCGAGTTGCGCACCCGCGCAGTGACGATCCAGTTGCCGTGGATGTTCGACGACGCGACACCGAAAGCCCTGGCGGCCAGGGCCGACGGCGCGGCGGGCGGCTCAGGGATGCAAGTGTTGCTTCCGCTGCGGGCCCACGGCCGCAAGCCCGCGGTCTTCGCGGTGCACCCCGCGGGTGGGCTGGCCTGGTTCTACGGCGGAATGGTGGAACATCTCGACAAGGACCGGCCGGTCTACGGCTTGCAGGATCCGCATGTCGTGGCGGGCGAACCGGGCGCGACGTCCGTCGATGAACTCGCGGAGCGCTATGTGGCCGAAATTCGTCGCGTGCAACCGAGCGGGCCGTATCACTTGCTGGGCTGGTCGCTGGGCGGTGCGATCGCGCATGCTGTCGCGGTGCGGCTCCAGCGCGATGGGGATCGCGTCGGGATGCTGGCCATGATGGACAGCGCCGTCGGCGATTCGGAGGCGCTGGCCGCGTCGATGAGCACCACCGCGGACGAGCCCATGCCGGGTGAGCTGATGGCCGATCTGCTCGGCGGCTGGCGTGAGCTGTTCGCGCTCGGCGCCGAGGTGACAGCGGACACCCACGAGCAGGCATGGGCGGTGATCCGGGACCAGGTCACCGCCAGCGGGATGTTCACCGCCGAGCAGGTCGACCGGGTGATGGAGAGCTTCCGGACCGCGGGCGACATCGCGCAGGAGTACCGGCCGGGTGTCTTCGACGGTGACCTGGTCTTCTTCACCGCAGGAAAAGACCGCGCCGACCACGACGCCGTCATGCGGACGTGGCGGCCGTTCATCACCGGCGACCTGCACAACACGGTCGTCGACGCACGACATCTCGAATTGACCCACCCGCACGCATTGGCCGTCATCGGCCCGATTCTCGAAAGGTTCTCGAACGAATGCTGAAGACTCTCCAGCAACTCCAGCAACTCCAGCAACTTCGGCTCGACGACGAGGCGATGGCACTCATCACGGCCGGGCTGCACGAGGGCGAATGCATGGACGTCGAGATCACCACCGTTTCGGCGATCCTCCACGAGCACGGCCGGAATGCGGAGGTCGGGTTGCTCGAGATCGATGTCGAGCGAGCGGAACTGGATGTCCTGCACGGCATCGCCGAGGCGGACTGGCCGCGTATCCGTGCCGTCGTCGCCGAGGTGCACGACCGAAACGGTCGCTTGGCGCAGTGCTGCGAATTGTTGCGCGGGCACGGGCTGTTCGCGCGGACACGACAGGACCCGAGCCTGGTCGGCACCGAATCGCACGAGATGTACGCCGTGCGGCCCGCGAACGCCTGACGCGCTCCGCGCCGCTGTCGTCACGACCCGAATCGGAACGTCCGGCACGAGAACAGTCCCGGCATTTTCGGGGCTGTTCTCGTGCGGGTTCTTCGCCCCTCTCGAGGACAGCCGGGCACCGGCGGTTCTGGTCGGTGCTCGCGCTACTGCCGCGCCATGTGCATGCGCATTTCGCTCTGGACGTCGGTGATCAGCTCTCCGGAGAGGTCGACGACCACCGTGTGCAGGGTGCCGGTGAACCGGAAGGGCGGGTCGTAGTCGGATACCACCGCGGAGCCCGGGTTGGCGCCGCAGGTCATTCCGCCAGGGTTGAACGACACATCGGTCGTCCGTCCGATGATTCCGGGGAAAGCTGTTCCGCGTTTGTATTCCTCGAAGGCATCGATGGGCCCTCCGTCCTGCGGATGGGCTGGACACCGCCAGCCCGGTCGTCCGAAGAAAATGCCTGTGCTGACGACGAGCAGTTCCGCTGCGGCAAGTGCTGGGATTCTCGCCGTGCAACTTCGTCGGCCCTCATCTTCGTCGGCCTTCATCTTCGTCGGCCTTCATCTTCGTCGGCCTTCATCGTCTTCGGCCTTCATCGTCGATGCCTCGGCATGGGAGCCGGCCGGGGCCGAATGCCGACCTCGGGGAGCGCGATCCTCACCCGAGCGTTCGATATCGGTTCTCAGTCCATCCGCTGACGCGACGGCACAGTCAAATGCTAGACGACGATCGTCGCGGCTGTCAGGGGCGACGTGAAGCCTGCCGCGAAGGCCCGGAGGTGCCGGTAAGCCGGAAACCGCGGCCGGTGTACAACCGGCCGCGGTCTCGCGGTGGCCGACGGCGGAGGATACGCCGAGGAGCGCGTCTGATTCAGAAGGCGGCTTCGTCGAGCTCCATGACCGTGGTGTCGACGTCGGAGATGACCGACCATTCCGCGCTGAGGTGGGGCAGGACGGTCTTGGCGAAGAACGACGCGACGGCGATTTTGCCCTGATAGAAAGCGCGGTCCTGCTCGCCCGCGCCCGCATCCACCGCGGCGAGGGCGATCTCGGCGGCGACGATCAACCGCCAGGCGACGAGGAGATCGCCGACGGCGAGCAGGAACCGGACGGAGTTCAGGCCGATCTTGTACAGCTCGCCGGGATGCTCTTGCGCGTCGAGCAGATGCTGGGTGAATCGGCTGGCCATGTCCTGCACGTCTTCCAGCGCGGTGGCGAGCAGGACCTTCTCGGCCTTGAGCCGGCCGTCGCCGGCGGGGGACTGCGCCGTGTCCCGGATCTTGCCCGCCACGTGGGCGAGCGCGACGCCGCGGTCACGGGCGATCTTGCGGAAGAAGAAGTCCTGTGCCTGGATGGCGGTGGTGCCCTCGTAGAGCGAGTCGATCTTCGCGTCGCGGATGTACTGCTCGATCGGGTAGTCCTGCAGGAAGCCGGAACCGCCCAGGGTCTGCAGCGACTCGGTCAGGTACTGGTAGGCCCGCTCCGAGCCGACACCCTTGACGATCGGCAGCAGCAGATCGTTGACCCGCGCGGCCAAGTCGGCGTCCGCGCCGGAAACATGCTGGGCCACATCGGCGTTCTGGTGGGCGGCGGTGTAAAGGTAGATCGCCCGAAGGCCCTCGGCGTACGCCTTCTGCATCATCAGCGACCGGCGCACGTCCGCATGGCGGGTGATGGTCACCTTCGGCGCGGTCTTGTCCGCCATCCGGGTCAGGTCGCTGCCCTGCACGCGGGTCTTCGCGTATTCGAGGGCATTGAGGTAGCCGGTGGACAGGGTCGCGATGGCCTTGGTGCCCACCATCATGCGGGCTTCTTCGATGACCTCGAACATCTGCGCGATGCCGTTGTGCACCTCGCCGACCAGCCAGCCCTTGGCCGGGATGCCGTGGCCGCCGAAGGTGACCTCGCAGGTGGCGGACGCTTTCAGGCCCATCTTGTGCTCGACGTTGGTGACGAAGACGCCGTTGCGCTCGCCCAGCTCACCGGTCTGGTGGTCGAAGTGGAACTTCGGCACGAAGAACAGCGACAGGCCCTTGGTGCCCGGTCCTGCGCCCTCGGGGCGGGCCAGCACCAGGTGCATGATGTTCGGGAACAGGTCGTCGGAGTCGGCGGAGGTGATGAACCGCTTGACGCCCTCGATGTGCCAGGAGCCGTCTTCCTGCTCGACCGCTTTGGTGCGGCCCGCGCCGACGTCGGAACCGGCGTCGGGCTCGGTCAGCACCATGGTGGCGCCCCATCCGTTTTCGGTCATGTACCGGGCCCAGCGCTGCTGTTGCTCGGTGCCGATGCCGTGCATGATGTTGGCCATCATCGGCCCGGTCAGGTACATGTAAGCCGCGGGCTGCGCCCCCAGGACGAATTCGCTGATCGCCCAGCCGACCATCGAGGGGGCGGGCACACCGCCGATCGCCTCGGCCTTGCCGACGCGCCACCATTCGGCGTCGTACCAGGCGCGCACGGCCTTCTTGAACGAGTCCGGCAGGCTGACCGAGTGGGTGGCCGCATCGAAAACCGGGGGATTGCGGTCGGTTTCGGCGAACGGCTCGGCGACCGGCCCTTCGGCCAGGCGCGCAGCCTCCGCCAGCATCGACCGCACGGTGTCGCCGTCCAGGTCACCGAATGCTCCGGTGCGGAGGATGTCGTCGAGTCCGTACACCTCGAACAGGTTGAACTCGAGGTCACGCACGTTGCTCTTGTAATGGCTCACGAGCCAGGGCCTTTCGAGGAACGGCCGGTGGACCGGCATGGGATTCGGCGGGCGCACGCACAGGTGATCACCCACGGCACACTGTGCGGCACCGGGAACCCGAAATCAATCCGATGTTAATGACTACTAAGTAGATGGTCGAATGTCCGATTGCGTTCTATCCGCTGATAGCGGGTAATTGGGCTGAATAAGTTAATTGCGACTAAGTGGCATAAATCACTGGGCGGTAACTCGGCCATGGATCCGGGACGTTTCGATCCGCTCTCCGATCGCCACGAGTACGTCGACGAGGTCGGCGCGACGCCGGAAGCGCGGATTGCGGACGGCATCGATGACCACGGTGGTGACGGCGCGGCTGAGCACCCGGGCAGCCGGAGCGGACAAGTCCGGTCGTACGGCCTGCAACATGCGCGCCCACTGGGCGATGCCGTCCAGGCGCACCCTGCGGTAGCGCTGTACCGCCTCGCCTGGCAGGTGCCGGGTCTCGCTGACGGTGATGGCGAGCAGATCGGGCTCGTCCACGCCCAGCTGGGCGAAGCTGCGCATGAGTGAGCGCATGGATTCCTCGGCGCTGCGGCCCTCGGCGATCGCCCGGGCGAGCAGCAGTCGAAGCCACTCGTCCTGGCGCCGGACGATCTGGTCCAGCAGCTCGGCTTTGCTCGAAAAGTGATGGTACAAGGCGGGTCCGGTGACGCCGACGGCCGCGCCGATGTCTTCGATGCCCACGGCCGCGTAGCCGCGGGTGCTGAACAGTCGCGCCGCTTCGGCGATCATCCGCTCCGACCGCAGTGCTCGATCCAGTGCGGTGTTGCCGGTCTCCGTGCGCGGTGGCCGACTCGGCGCATGGCCCGCAGAGTGCTCGGGCATCTCGGTGGCGATCACCGCGGCGACGGCGGCGTCGAGCACCTGCGCGGCCGCAGGCGCGGGCAACTCGGCGCGGTGATAGGAAGGGCTGACGGCGATCGACAGCACGCACCAGCTCAGCAGCTCGACATCCGCGGCGCTCAGCTCGGGTCGGCGCATGCGGATCGTGTGGCGCAGGTACCGGGTGATCCGCGTGGCGCGCACCAGCACCGCGGTCTTGTCCGCGGCGGTCAGATTGCGGAACTCGAGTTGCCACAGTCGCGGCAGGCCGCGCAGTTCGAGTGCGACCCGGACCAGTTCGGCCAGGACCGCACCGCCGGAATCGTCGGAGCGATACGCGGCGTCGAGCCGGTCCAAGGTGTCGTCGAGCCCCACCAGCAGGCACTGCCCCAAGAGCTGCTGCTTGTTGCGGAAGTGCCGGTACAGCGCCGTCGCCGAGATGCCGACCGCCGCCGCGATATCGGCCATCGTCGTGCCGTAGTAGCCGCCGTGCGCGAAGGCGTCGACCGCGGCGTGCAGGATCATCTCGCGCCGATGAGGTGGTCTGCGCCGTGGCCGGCCGCCGTTCGCCTGTGTGCCCATCGCGGTCAGTGTCGCGTATCGGAATGTCCATGGCGAGGTCGGGCCGCATCCGGGTCCCTGGCGCCCCGGGATGGTTTCATAGGGGCGCTCCGGCCGGTATGACGATTTCGTCATAAACGACGCGCGGGTCCTACTGTCGAGTAGGCTTCCCGCAGCTATCGCCACCCCGGGGATCGTTGTCGATCAGGTAAGCAGAGGGAGCCGCCCGTGAGCGCAGACACCGCGGACGCCACAGAACTGTCCAGCATGGCCGCCCGCCTGCGCATCGCGTCGACCGTGATCCTGCGGCGCGCCCGAAGGGATCCCGAGGAGCGGCGGCTGTCCGCGACGCAGTGGGCGGTGCTGGGACGCCTGCACCGTTACGGCGCGCTGGCCGCGGTAGACCTGGCGCGGCTGGAGATGCTGCGCCCGCAGACGATGCGCAACGTGGTCGACGGCTTGCGCGATCAGGGCTTGGTCGTGGGCGTGCGTGATCCGAACGACGGACGCCGGGTGAATCTGACGCTCACCGACGAAGGCCGGGCCTGGGTGTGCGGCCACCAAGCGTCGGCGAACGATGCTCTGGCGCAGGTATTGTCCGAGAGCTTGCGGTCCGGCGAGTTGCCCAAGGTCGGCGAGGCGCTGGATCTGCTGGAACGGATCGCCTACGGTGAGCGCGGCACCACAGATGCGCCGATCGCCGCAGGTCCCGGCTTCGAAGCCGAATCAGCCTGTGCGGGCTGACTCACGATGATCCGGCGACCGATTGGCCAGGGTCGGCCGGCTGAGTGAGCGCTCGGGTCCAGAGATCGATGACGGCCCGGCAGCATCCGTCGGCGCTGCGAGGGCCTTTTCGAGTTGCCGCAGGCGCGCGATGCCTTCGGCGTGCGGGGCGCCTGATCGAACAGCAGCCGGTGCATGTCCGGTTGCGCGGTGTGCAGCTCCACCACGGCGACGACCAGCTGCCGGATGGTTTCCGCCAGCGGCGGTTCCTCGGCGCGCAGGCATTCGGCCGCCTCGAACAGTGCGCTCGAACCCGAGCAATTCACCGGCTGCCCGGTGTGGCTGGTTCACCCGGGCGCCGACCGATGGACACCGCTGTGCCTGAGCCGGGCGTTCTTCGATCGGATCGCCGCGCCGAAGCGCCTGGTCGTGCTGGACGCGGCGGGACACTATCCCGTGGAGGCGCCGGGCATTCACCAGTTGGCCGACGCGTTCATCGAGATTCGCGAGCAATTGGCGTCCCGTCCCGCATCGCCCGGCCGTTGAGGTTCCGCCGTCGCGGGCGTGCGCGACCACATGGAGCGGCTCGCATGCCGTCCGTGCGCGCATCGGCGAGGTAGGTAAGGTCTGAAGCGTCGTGGAACGGACTCCACGATGCAGCCGCCGAACAGCTTCGCGCGGACGCGCCGCCCTGTCGAACGAAGAGAGCTGATTGATGTCGACCTCTACAGCGCGTGCACAGATCGGTGTCACCGGTCTGGCGGTCATGGGTAGCAACATCGCACGGAACTTCGCCAGGAACGGCTATACCGTCGCGCTGCACAACCGCTCCGTCGCCAAGACCGACGCACTGCTCGAGGCACACGGCGACGACGGCGACTTCGTGCGGACCGAAACGATCGAGGAGTTCGTCGCAGCGCTGGAGAAGCCGCGCCGGGTGCTGATCATGGTCAAGGCCGGAACCGCGACCGACGCGGTCATCGAGGAACTGGCGGCCGCGATGGAACCGGGCGACATCATCATCGACGGTGGCAACGCCCTCTACACCGACACCATTCGGCGGGAAGCCGCCATGCGCGAGCGTGGGCTGAACTTCGTGGGCGCCGGCATCTCCGGTGGCGAGGAGGGTGCGCTCAACGGCCCCGCGATCATGCCGGGCGGCCCCAAGGAGTCCTACGACTCGCTCGGCCCGCTGCTGGAATCCATCGCGGCGAAGGTGGACGGCACGCCCTGCTGCACCCACATCGGCCCGGACGGCTCCGGACATTTCGTCAAGATGGTGCACAACGGCATCGAGTACGCCGACATGCAGCTGATCGGTGAGGCCTACCACCTGTTCCGCGACGCGCTCGGTTTCGACGCCAAGCAGATCGCCGACGTGTTCATCCAGTGGAACTCCGGCGACCTGGAGAGCTACCTCGTCGAGATCACCGCCGAGGTGCTCAGCCAGGTGGACGCGAAGACCGGCAAGCCGCTGGTGGACGTCATCGTCGACGCGGCCGAACAGAAAGGCACCGGACGCTGGACGGTGAAGTCCGCACTCGACCTGGGCGTGCCGGTGACCGGCATCGCCGAAGCGGTGTTCGCGCGGGCGCTGTCGGGTTCCCGCGATCAGCGCAGGGCCGCTGAGGGACTCGCGTCGGGCCGGTTGGCCGACAAGCCCACCGATGTCGAGCAGTTCACCGAAGACATCCGTCAAGCTCTGTACGCCTCGAAGGTGGTCGCCTACGCGCAAGGCTTCGACCAGATCGCCGCGGGCAGTGCGGAATACGACTGGGGACTGCGCCCCGGCGACCTGGCGACGATCTGGCGCGGCGGCTGCATCATCCGGGCCCGGTTCCTCAACCGGATCAAGGAAGCCTACGACGAGAACCCGGCGCTGCCGAGCTTGATCCTCGCGCCCTACTTCCGCGAAGCGATCGAGACCGCTATCGACAGCTGGCGCCGCGTCGTGTCCACCGCGACCCTGCTCGGAATTCCGGTGCCTGCGTTCGCGTCCTCCCTGTCGTACTACGACGCCCTGCGCGCCGAGCGCCTTCCCGCCGCGCTCACCCAGGCGCAGCGTGACTTCTTCGGTGCCCACACCTACGAACGTGTCGACGCCGAAGGCAAGTTCCACACGCTGTGGAGCGGCGACCGCAGCGAGGTCCGCGCGGACTAGTCCGTCGCGCTGCCGCGGTGCGGGAATCGCTCCCGCACCGCGGCATTGATCGTTTTGCGCCTGCGTCAGTCCCGTATCCCGGCGGCCCGCTCCCATGCCGCGCGGCGCAGCAGGCGTAATCCGTTGAGTCCGACGATAACGGTGGAACCCTCGTGTCCGGCGACGCCCAGCGGGAGGGGCAGGGTTCCGGCAAGGTCCCAGACGACCAGCACGCCGATGAAAGTGGCGGCGATGGCCAAGTTGGCGATCACCACGCGGCGCGCCTGCCGGGACAACGCGATCACCGCCGGGATCGTGGTCAGATCGTCGCGCACGACGACGGCATCCGCGGTCTGCAGGGTCAGGTCCGATCCGGCACCGCCCATGGCGATGCCGACCTCGGCCGCGGCGAGGGCCGGGGCGTCGTTGATGCCGTCACCGACCACGATCACTTTCCGCCCGTCGGCCTGCCACTGCCGCACCGCCGTCACCTTGTCGTCGGGCAGGAGGTCGGCGCGCACGTCGGTGATGCCGACCCGAGCGGCGAGCCGGTCGGCGGTGGCGCGGTTGTCACCGGTCAGCAGCGCCGGCTCCGCGCCGGTCAGCTCGGTCGCGGCGCGCACGGCCGCGGACGCTTCCGGCCTGAGCTGGTCGGTGAGGGCCAGCAGCCCGATCGGCTGGTGCTCGCAGGTCACGATCACGGCGGTGTAGCCGCGGGCCTGCACGGCCTCGACGGTGGCTTGCCCGGAGTCGAGGCCGGGTCCTGCCGTGGCGGGGGAGCCGACCCCGACGAGGCGGTCGCCGACGAGGGCGGTCACACCGCGGCCGGGATGTGCGGTGAACTCGGTGACCTCGGGCAGGCGCAGATCTCGGCCGCGGGCCGCGCGCACGATCGCCGCCGCCAGGGGATGCTCGCTCGGGCGCTCGGCCGCAGCTGCGAGCCGAAGCACCTCGTCCTCGGTGAAACGCTCGTCCAGGCAACGGATTTCGGCGATCTCGGGGATGCCGCGGGTCAAGGTGCCGGTCTTGTCGAAGGCGACGTGCGTGGTGGCGCCGAGCTTCTCCATGACCACGGCGGACTTGACCAGTACGCCGTGGCGGCCCGCGTTGGCGATGGCCGCCAGCAACGGTGGCATGGTGGCCAGCACCACCGCGCAGGGGGAGGCGACGATCATGAACGTCATCGCTCGCAACAGCGCCCGCTGTAGCGTGTCGCCGAGCAGTAGGGGGATGGCGAACACCGCGAGGGTGACCGCGACCATGCCGATCGAGTAGCGCTGCTCCACCTTCTCGATGAAAAGCTGTGTGCGCGCTTTGGTTCGGGCCGCCTCTTCGACAAGGGCCGCGATCCGCGCGACCACGGAGTCCTCGGCGCGGCGATCGACGCGGATGTGTAGCGCGCCGGTGCCGTTCAGGGTGCCTGCGAACACCTCGTCACCCGTGGTTTTGTCCATAGGCAGCGGTTCGCCGGTGATCGTGGCCTGATCGACCTCGCTGCCGCCGGAGATCACCGTCGCGTCAGCGGGGATCCGCTCACCGGGCCGCACCACCGCGACGTCCCCGACGCGTAATTCGGCGGCGTGCACGGTCTCCTCGTCGCCGTCGCGGGCGATCCGGGTCGCGGTGTCCGGCGTGAGGTCGAGCAGTCCGCGCACCGAGTCCTCGGTCCGGGCGGTGGCCAGTGCTTCCAGGGCGCCGGAGGTGGCGAAGATGACGATCAGCAACGCGCCGTCGGTGATCTGGCCGATCGACGCGGCGCCGATCGCGGCGACGACCATGAGCAGGTCGACATCGAGTGTCCTGTCCCGCAGGGCGCGCAATCCGGACCAGCCCGGCTCCCACCCGCCGGCGGCATAACAGGCCAGGTACAGGCCCCACCAGACCCATTGCGGGCCATCGGCCAGCTGCGCCGCCAGGCCGGTCAGGAACAACAGCACGGCCGCGGCGGCCCACCGCACTTCCGGTAGGGCGAACAGCCTGGTCCGGCGCGCGGGCACGAGACCGGATGACGGAGTCGGACGGGTCGGCGCGAGAGTCGGCGCGGCCACAGGTCACCTCCAAGACAGCAGCGAACAGACCGCCCGACCATATCAGAAAACATGAACATGTCTTCATTTGTTCCTAGAGTATGCTTTTCCCTTATGGGACACGGCGTCGAAGGCAGAGACCGCCCTGTCGCACGCCTGGATCCGGAATCTGCCGCACACGTAGCGACCACCCTGCAGGCGCTGGCCACCCCGAGCCGGTTGATGATCCTCACCGAACTGCGCCAGGGTCCGCTGTCGGTGAGTGCGCTGGCCGACGCCATCGGCATGGAACAGTCCGCCGTCTCCCACCAGCTCCGGCTGCTGCGCAACCTGGGCCTGGTCACCGGAACGCGGACCGGTCGCAGCATCGTCTACACCCTCTACGACAATCACGTCGCCCAATTACTGGACGAGGCGATCTACCACAGCGAACACCTCCGTCTCGGACTGTCCGACCGCCCCGAGACCGTCGGCTGACCGCCCGCGCGGCGAGGCGGTCCGTCCCTCGAGCTGTATCGGCCGCGGGTCCGAGGGGCTCGAGTCCGAGGCTTGACCTGGAGTGCGCTCCAGCACTTAGTGTGCGGTCGTACAGGGTTGACCAGCAGAAGGGTCCATGGCATGGAACTCGGTTTCCACATCCCGATCTTCGATATCGACGGTGGTACGACCGCGATCGCCGGTGAGCTGGCGCGGGTGGGAGCGGCGGCGGAGGAGTCCGGAGCGACCTGGTTGTCGTTCATGGACCACTACTTCCAGATCGAGCCGACCGGCCTGCCCGCGGAGGCGAACATGTTGGAGGGCTACACCACCCTCGGCTACCTGGCGGCGCACACTTCGAGCGTCGACCTCGGCCTGCTCGTCACCGGCGTGACCTATCGCCACCCCGGCCTGCTCGCGAAGATCGTCACCACACTCGACGTCCTCTCCGGCGGCCGGGCAGTTCTCGGGATCGGCGCCGCCTGGTTCGAGCGCGAACACCGCGGGCTCGGCGTGGCGTTTCCCTCGACCGCCGAACGGTTCGAGCGGCTGGAGGAGACGCTGCGCATCTGCCGCCAGATGTGGGACCCGCAGGACAACGGATCCTTCGACGGGAAGTACTACCAGCTGGCCGAGACGCTGTGCTCGCCGCAGCCCATCACTCGGCCGAAGATGCTCATCGGCGGTGGCGGGGAGCGCAAGACGCTGCGATTGGTCGCGCAGTACGGCGACGCCTGCAACCTGTTCGGCTCCGCGCCCGCGGATGTCGAGCACAAGCTCGATGTGCTGCGACGGCACTGCGACGACGTCGGCCGTGACTACGACGAGATCCGCAAGACGATAATCGCCAACAACCCGCGGCCGAGCCCGGAGGACCGCGAGGATTTCGTCCGGCAGATGGCCCCCTACGCCGAACTCGGCATCGATGCTGTCATCGTCACTCCCACCACCGGTTCGCCTGCCGCGTGGATCGATGGCATGGCGCCTGCCGTCCCGCAACTGGCGGAGCTCGGCTGAGGCCGCGGGCGCCCGCCTCGCCCAGGCCGGCTCGGAGGTTCGCTCACCGCGGTCCTACAGTTTGTAGCCGATCTGGCGCAACAGCTGCCTGCGGGCCGCCTGGTCGTCGGCATTCTCGACACCGAGCGGTACGAATCCGTCGACCACTCCGACGATGCCTCTGCCGAGTTCTGTTTCGGCGATCAGTACGTCCACCGGATTGGCTGTGGCGCAGAAGATTCCGCAGACCTCCGGGACCTGCCGCACGGCGTTGAGCACGTTGACCGGGTAGCCCTCGCGGAGGAAGACGACGAACGAGTGTCCCGCCCCGATGTCGAGGGCGTTCTTGGTGGCGAGCTCGACGAGGGACTCGTCGTTGCCGGAGCGGCGGACCAGGCGCGGACCGGAGGCCTCGCAGAATGCCAGCCCGAAGCGCAGGTGGGGGCTCACCCCCACCAGCGCCTCGTGCAGGTCCTCCACGGTTTTGATGAAGTGGGACTGTCCGATGACGACGTTGAGTTCGTCCGGTTTGTCGATGCGCACGGCTGTCAGCTCCACAGCGACATACTGCGCCCGAGCGAACTCGATTCATAGCATTTCGACATTTATTCGATTCGCGTCGTGGGTGGTCCGGGGGTCTCACCCGGCGTGAGCATCCGGGCTCAACCGTCGGCGGTGCGGAAAGGCAGGTCCACGACCAGCGCGGTGGCGTTGTCCCTTCCTCCGGCCAGGAGGGCGTCGTCCACCAGGTTGTTCGCGATCGCGTGGGCGGTGTCACCCTGCGCGAGGATCGCTTTGACGGTGGCGATGCCCAGCGGCTTGTGCACGCCGTCGGTGCTCAGCAGCAGCCTGCCCGTGCTCGACCCGGTGGCGGCGTACCCGATCTCGTCCGGCCGGACGGTGCGCGCCGAGGTGGTGACCAGATGTCCCATTCGCGGCGTGGGAACGAGCCCCCGCGCTCGGTGCAACTCGGCGACGGTGTGGTCGGTGGTGATCTGGTGCAGCGTCCGCCCGTTCCAGCGATACGCGCGACAGTCGCCGACCCAGGCAACTTCACAGGGGCCGTCGGGTCGACCGGCGGAAGGCGCTACCGCCACCACGAGCACGCTGTCGGCCGAGGGTTCCGGCACCTCGCGCAGCAGTTCCTCTTGCGCCGCGAGAATTCCCGCTCGCGCTCCATCGCGGGCTCCGGTGCGTGCCGCCGCGGCCGCCACCGTGCGTGCCGCACGGGCGCCGAGCAGATGATCTCCGATGCCGTCGGCGACGACGTAGGCGGTGAATCCGGTCGTGGCGTTCGTCTCGATCGCGACCGCGTCGGCGTTGATGGACCGTGACGAACGCCGAGAGGCCGAAGCGCCCATGGCCGCGCCCAGCCACGATGTCTCGATCCGCGGCATGCTCGCGGTGGTGCCGGTGTGCATGGGCTGGTCTCCTCGGGGGCTGGGATCTGAGTGCTGCCGACCAGCACCCTTCAATGAGACCGCTTCAGTATTTGGGCTTCGCGAGAGTCGGCCGTGTGAACGCTGAGAATTCGCTCTCGATCTGGTCACGGTCGGTCTCCCGGGCCGCCGCCGCGCACCGGCAATTCACCGGCACCGGCTGATATCACAGCGCATTAATCGATCACCGCTGTACCTTGTGCCGCACTCCACACGCCGGAGCGTATTTCGCAACATTGTTTCCTGACTCTGGCAATCAATCGGCTCACTGCACGTTGCTCGGCCCATTTACGTTCTCCGGCTGTGAAGCATGGGCGCACGCAGCGAATGACTCACCGAGGTCGTCCACCTTCGGCGAGGTCGGCTGGTCCGGACCGAAAACTGTGCCGGATGCCGTGACGGCCGCAAACTCGCAGCCGTCGGCTCGCTACGTCCCAGCGCAGTCACGGGGCATCTGCGCGCCCCTCCGCGCCCGGCGGCGCCGCGATCGAAAAGCCCTCTCGCACAGATGAATCGAAGCGTCGGGTCGAACTCGTGAGAACGGTTCGGCCGACGCACAACTTCGCACGCCGCCCCCAGGTGGGGCGCGGGCGTGTCCAGGAATGGAGTACTACGTGGTCATCGGTCCCGTCCAGGACGCTTCCCTACGTTCCGCGCCGCGGCTGGGCCCGCCGAGCGCGGGCGTGCCCCTCTCGCTCCTCGTGGTGGGCGCGATGATCAGCATCCAGCTCGGCGCGGTGATCGCCAAGCATCTGTTCTCCCTTGCCTCGCCCGTGACGGTCGCGTGCGCTCGGATCGTGTTGGCCGGGGCGTTCGCCATGCTGTTGTGGCGGCCGGCGCTGCGGATCGAGCGCACAGCGCTGCTGCCGATCGTCGGACTGGGTGTGGCTATCGCGGGCATGAACCTGTGCTTTTATGCGGCACTGGATCGCATTCCGCTGGGTATGGCGGTGACGATCGACTTCATCGGTCCGCTCGCCATTGCTCTGATCGGGTCGCGGCGCCTGCGCGACGCGCTGTGGGTGGCTCTCGCCGGAGCGGGTGTGTTGCTGCTGGTCGACGGCGACGGGCCGGTGTCATGGAGTGGCGTGCTGTTCGCGGTGGCAGCCGGCGCGGGATGGGGCGCCTACATCGCCTGCAGCGCTGTGGTCGGCAGGCATACCGCTGGACACGACGGATTGGCGTTGGCGATGGGTCTCGGCGGGCTGCTCGCCTTACCGGTGGTGATCGCGAACGATGCTGTGGCGCTGGCAGATCCGATCTTCTTGCTGGGTGCCGCGGCGTTGGCCGTGCTCTCGTCGCTGGTGCCGCACGCCATCGAGATGGCGGCCCTGCGCCGGATCACTCCCGCGACGTTCGGCGTCATGATGAGCTTGGAGCCGGCGGTGGCGGCCGGCGTCGGATTGCTCCTGCTCGGCGAGGACATGCGGGCGGCGCAGTGGCTGGGCATCGGCCTGGTGGTCATGGCGTGCGCCGGATCGGCGCGCGGCGCCCGCGACGACGGCTCGAACGGCGCCGAGGCCGGGTGCGCCGAAATGGCGGTGTCGAGCACCGTAGACAGAGCGATATGAATTTTCCGGGTGTCCATATCGCTGCCATGTTTCCGTCGCCACTACCGACAGCCGGGATGACTAGGCACAACGCATTCGTCGAACCGGATTTCCGATAGATCGCCACGTCGCCGGTGACATAGACAACATCGGAAACTCGGTCGAATTCACCGCCCTACCCGCGGGTACGTGATCAAATGCTCAACAACTGTCGTCTCGAACCGTGGTGCCGCGCGCGGGTCCCAAGAATTCAGGAGGTCGTGATTGTGGTCGACGCAAGCGTGCCCACGCTGCGTCCGTCCGAGCTGGAAAGGTTGGCTCAGCTCGACGAACACAACGAACTTTCAGCCGAACATGTGCGAGCGACCTCGCAGCGGCTCGGCGTGCCGGAGGAAAACCTGTGGCGGTGGCTGACGGACCGTCGCGACGCCTCCGCGCCCACCACGCGGCTCGATGTCCCTGAGCCGGCGACCACGCGGATCGTTGTCCCCGAGCCCCCGACCAGGCAGGTCGGCTACGGGCAGAGCAGTCACCGGCCATCGCGCATCATCACTCTCTCCGAAGCGGTCGGGGGCGAGTTGTTGCCGCAGATCCCGGATGGCGACGTCACCACCTTCCGGGCGGATGCCTACCGAAGCCTGCCGTCGGCGGAGTTCGAGCGCATCGACGCCGTCTATTCCGACGGAATCCAGACGACTTGCCGGTGGCTGGCCGAACACACCGGGCAGCCGTGCAGGCACAACCTGAACCAGAACGGCGGGGGAAGCTGGCTGGGCCCCCGAGGGGCCGGTCTCGCCGAATACATGCTCGCGGTGCTGCAACCACGCCTCACCACACCGGATCGCTTCCAACACGGCCGTGGCGCCGGTGTGGTGGACGAGTGGAACGACATCCTGAGCCTGTACAGGTTCCTCGGCGGGCTGGTTGCCGACAGCCCCAGCCGTGGGCACACGATCACACGCCTGCGGGGTGCTCAAGCGGCGTTCCTGCTGCACGGTCTACGACTGGACCTGCCGACGGATCTGCCGTACTCGGTCGGGCCGGGGCTGACGACGGTCCCGATCGACCACGACGTCATCGCCCGGGTCCGCGCCCGGACCACCGATCCGGTCGACGCGGCGGCGATCACCACCGCACTCTTCACCGGCGCCACCGCGATGGAACTCAACGCGATTCCCTGTGTCGCGCTCACCGCGGACGCACTGATCTTCAACGGCCCGATCGGCTACACCCGTGCGTCCGACCTGTATGTGTGGGTGGTGCCGCCGGTGGCGCGCCCGTTGCTCTACGAAGCCCGCGCCTACCAGGAATCGCGTGACGCACCCAACGACAAACTGTTCGCCGGCGCCATCGGCGGAGCAGGCTTCCGCCTGCGCAGGCTCGCGGCGGCGTGTGAGGTGATCCTCCCGGACCTGTACCACTGGCACCACAGCTGGATCCGCCATGCGGGTCTGCTCCGGATGTCCGAACAACCGACCCCGGCCCGGAATACCGATCTGCTGTTCGGACTGAAACTCGCACCCCGGCCCCGCCGCCGCCGCGCACGCTGAGCGAGACGACCGGCGAGAAGCCGAGTGGTATGCCGGACGGCCGCCATGGCGACCGGACGGCGCGGTCCGAGGGATGCGGATTCGTCAGCGACGCCGAACCGGGCGGTCACCGAGCGCCTCACCGCGGAATGGGGGTGCCTCGGTGCGGCGAGGTCAGCCGACGTCGTCGAGGAGATGCCGGGGTGCGGCCTGGCGCCAGGAGTCGAGCACGATGGCTTCCAGCTCGTCACGGTCGTCCAGGGCGGTGAGGCGTGCGCGGACCCAGGCGTTGTTGGCTTCGTGCGCCGCGATCCAGAACTTGTCCGGTTCGGCGACGACGAGTTCGTCGCGTTCGGCGATGGGGCATCGGACCGCCATCGATGTCTCCGCCTCGGGCAGAGTGAGGAACAGTTTGCCGCCGACCCGGAAGGTCGGCATGCCCCACGTGAACTGTTCGGACGTCTCCGGCAGCGACAGCGCGAACGTTCGGACATCGTCCCCGGTGAAACTCATGTACCGAATCCTTCCAGGCCACAACGGAACTTCGGTACGCGGTCGAGGGCGGAGCCGAATCGCCCGGACGCAGCCGGGCACCTGTCCGCGCGCCGTGGTGCGGGAGTTCATGATCGCCCAGGACAACGCGATCGTTGCCACCCCGTGGATCGCGGCCGAACGCGGATACATCGACGCCGTCATCGAACCGTCCCGTACCCGGCTGGAGATACGGCACGCGCTGGGACTTCTGCGGGACGAGGAAGCCGCCCGGAACGCAACCCGCGCAAGCACAGCCTGTACCCGATGTAGCGCAGTGCGCGGGTGATCCGCGGGTCGTAGACCCGGTACACGGTTTCCGTGAGCGTCGTTGCCGGTGCTTCGACCTGCGGTTTTCCTGCTGCTGGGCTGGGTATGCGCCCAAGAGGGCAGAACGTCCGCGGTCGGAGGAGTTGCGGGCATGGAGTGGTTCACGGCGTCCGAATACTGGTTGAGCAGGCAGCTGCTGACCCGCGGCGTCGCGGCCGTCTACCTGATCGCCTTCGTCGTGGCCGCCCGGCAATTCCGGGCGCTTCTCGGCGAGCACGGCATGCTGCCGGTGCCGCGATGGCTGGCCCGGCGGTCCTTCCGGCAGACGCCGAGTATTTTCCATCTCCACTACTCCGACCGGTTCTTCGCCGCTGTGTGCTGGATGGGGGCGGCGCTGTCCGCGGCGATGCTGGCCGGCGCGGCCGACCTGGTGCCGCTGTGGGCGGCGATGCTGATGTGGACGGCGTTGTGGGTGCTCTACCTGTCGATCGTCAACGTGGGCCAGGAATGGTATGCGTTCGGCTGGGAGTCGCTGCTGCTGGAATGCGGGTTCCTCGTGATCTTCCTCGGCAACGACCGGACCGCGCCACCGGTTCTGGTGCTGTGGCTCGCGCGCTGGCTGCTGTTCCGCGTGGAGTTCGGCGCCGGACTGATCAAAATGCGTGGCGACCCGTGCTGGCGCGATCTGACCTGCCTCTACTACCACCACGAGACACAGCCGATGCCCGGGCCGCTGAGCTGGTTCTTCCACCACCTGCCCAAGCCGCTGCACCGGGCCGAGGTGGCGGGCAACCACTTCGCCCAGCTCGTGGTGCCCTTCGGGTTGTTCGCCCCGCAGCCGGTGGCGAGCATCGCGGCGGCCGTCGTCATCATCACCCAGCTGTGGCTGGTGCTGTCGGGAAATTTCGCCTGGCTGAACTGGCTGACGATCGTGCTCGCCTGCGGCGCGATCAGCGTGCCCGCGGGAGCGCTGCTACCGGTGCCCGCCGCGCCGCCTCTGCCGGGTCCGCCGCCGTGGTTCGTCGGCCTGGTCATCGGGTTCACCATGCTGGTGGTGGTCCGCAGCTACCGGCCCGCGCGCAACCTGATCTCCCGCGACCAGGCCATGAACCGGTCGTTCGATCCCTACCACTTGGTCAACACCTACGGAGCGTTCGGCAGCATCGGCCGTACCCGCTTCGAGGTGGTCGTCGAAGGCACCGACGAAGCCACCGTCACCGACCGGACACTGTGGCGGGAATACGAGTTCAAAGGCAAACCCGGCGACCCACACCGCCTCCCACGGCAGTGGGCGCCGTACCATCTGCGGCTGGACTGGCTGATGTGGTTCGCCGCTGCCTCACCGCGGTACGCACAGCCGTGGCTGGGTCCGTTCCTCGCCCGACTGCTGGAAAACGATCCGGCCACACTGCGCCTGCTGCGGCACAACCCTTTCGCCGAAGCGGCACCGCGCTTCGTCCGCGCGCAACTGTACCTGTACCGCTTCACCACACCCCGCGAGTTGGCCCGCACCGGGGCGTGGTGGCACCGCACGCTGGTGAGCCCCTACCTCCCGCCCGTTTCCCTCGACGAACTGCGATATCGCAGGCATGCCCGCCCTCAATGACGCTCGGGCTGCACGCCTATCGAGCCGAGACCGCCCGGGTGGGAGCCGCGCGGTCAGGCCGGTGTTATTCGCCACAGTGGCGTGGCGACGATCGGCGGCGAAAGCGGGTATGCGACCGAGTGACGCAACCGACCGAAGGAGGATGTATGTCCATTTCGGCCTCGCGCTCGCAGTTTCGCGCCGACCGACGCGGTGACAGTGCTGATCCCGGCACCGAGGGTCCCGTCGAAACAACCGTCGTGGCATGGATCTCGATGCTGATCGTGCTGAGCATCGCACTGGTACTGCTGTAAAACACCGCCCCGCAGCGTGTTGCGCTGCCGTAGCGGCGAAACGTGCGGCAGCGCAGCTGATCCGGGTGGACGAAGAGAAGGAGTTCGATCTCTTGGAGGAAGTACTACGGCCGCTCATCGTCGTGTTCGGTACGGTCGCGATCACCGTTCTCGCCGGTCTGCTGATCGATCGACTCTTGCGGTACAGCGCGCGCAGACGTCCTGGTACCCAACTCCCCATGCTGTTGCGCCGGGTGCAATTGCCCGTGCAGGTATTGCTCGGATCACTGGCATTGCACGCCACTTACCCACTGGCACAACTCGATCTACGCCAGGACGCGATGATCCGAACCGTCCTGGCCACCGCCGCGATCATGGCGGCGGCATGGCTCGTCATTCGCGCCGCCGACGCCTTCGCGGAGAACATGCTGCGCTCCTATGCCCGGCGCACGCAGGAGATCACGCGGGTGCGGCAGTTGCGCACCCAGCTCGGCCTGGTGCGCCGCATCGTCACATCGGTCCTGGTGGTCACGACCGCCGCCGTGGCGATCCTGCTGCTGTTCCCGAGTCTGCGAACCCTGGGCACCTCGTTGCTGGCCTCGGCGGGGGTGATCGGAATCATCGCGGGCGTCGCCGCGCAGTCGACGCTGAGCAATCTGATCGCCGGTTTGCAGATCGCCTTCGGTGACTCGGTGAAGATCGGGGACACGGTTGTCGTGGAGGGGGAGTGGGGCATCGTCGAGGAGATCACCCTCGCGTTCCTGACCGTGCGGATCTGGGATGACCGGAGGCTGACCATGCCGGTCTCCTACTTCAACAACAAGCCGTACGAGAACTGGTCACGTGGTGGCCCGGAGATCACCGGCACCGTCTTCTTGTATCTCGACCACAGCACTCCGGTGCCGTTGCTGCGGGAACACCTGGGGGAGTATCTGCGTGAGCGAGCGGACTGGGACGGCCGCGACTGGGGTCTGGTGGTCACCGACAGCACGCCCACGAACATCGTGGTGCGCGCGACGATGTCGGCGGCCAATGCCGACGACGTCTGGAACTTGCGCTGCGCGGTCCGCGAGGAACTGCTCGACTGGCTCGGCCGCAACCATCCGCACGCCCTGCCGAAGATCGCCACCGCGATCACCGAGCCCGCCACCGGCGACCGCCACTTGGCGCTGGCGGGCGGCCGTTCCGGCGACGAGGGCGACGGTTACCGCGACTGACCCGCCACCGGTCGGTACCCCGCCCCGCTCTCGGCGTGCCCGGTATCGCGCGCTCGCAGGCAGCGAGATCATGTCCCAGTGCGGCGCTGATATCGTGTGTCCCGGCTGGCAGATGCCGGGGGGCAGATCGTGGCGGATTCGTTGGGCGGCGTCGGCGCGAGCTTCTTCGCCGGAACCGCTTGGCACTACGCGCGCTATCGTCCGGGCAATCCGCAGTCGTTCTTCGACGACATAAGGCGGCGGCTCCGGCTCGACGGCTCGGTCGACTGCTCGACCTGGGATGCGGCACAGGTCAACTGACCGTTCCGCTCGCACCGCACGTGGCCGAAGCGGCCACATCGCTGCCACTGCATCGGTTGCTGGGCGACCGGCGGACCGCCTTCGAACAAGCGGTCAGCGACGCCATGCTCGCGATCGACCCCGCGGGACGCTTCGTCGAACCGGTCGCGTCGGAAGTGCTGATCGCTATCAAGAGCTAGGGCCCGAACCGGCTGAGCCGGACAGGATGCCGCGCATCGATGGTCAGGGCCTCGGGAGCGTATGCAAACTCACCCGGCTCAGCCGGCCTGCCCGTATTTGCGCGGTCAGGAATGTGTGCTCCGGTTGCCTGCGCCGATCTGTCGGCGAGCCGGGGTTGAGCAGGCGCAATCCGGTGTCGGCGACACTGTCCCAGGGGATGTGACTGTGCCCGAAGACGAGCACGTCGGTGTCCGGGAACTTCCGGGCGCAGCGTTCCTCCCGGCCCGTCGCCGGCCCGGTCTCGTGCACGACCGCCAGTCTCAGCCCATCGAGGTCGGCGTGGGCGATCTCCGGTAGCCGCGCGCGGAGTGCGGGACCGTCGTTGTTGCCGTAAACGCCGATGAGGCGTTGGCTGCGCGCTTCCAATCGGTCCAGCAGGGCGAGCTCCACCCAGTCGCCCGCGTGCACCACCACGTCGGCCGCGTCGACCTCGCGCCAGAGCGTCTCCGGCAGATCCCGCGCCCGCTTCGGCACGTGCGTATCGGCGATGATCAGCAAGCGCATAGTGACCGGTGTACCACGCCGGCGAGCGCGCCTCGGCCCACTCCGCAGCGGGGGTTCGGGCGGGCGGCATTATCCCGGCTGCCCAGCAGGCGGCGCAGCCCATTCCTGGAGTGATATCAATCACACCTGCCGTGTGGCTCGGTGGAGATTGGACGCCCGAACGTGGGTATGCCCCGGCGTAACGGTGGCGCGACGCGGCGCTCCGGTACGACAGTTTCCATCGCGTAGTCCGGGAGGGCTTGTGTCTTCGATGCTTTCGTTTCTCATGCTGATGCTCATGCTACCGGGGATGGCGACTGTCGCGGCGTACGCGACGGTGGCGGTCAGCGTGTGGCTCGAGGAGCGTCGTGAAGCCGGCGACTCCGCAGTGCGGGTCGAAGCCCGCCACTCGTAGGAAAAGCCGAGTACAACGCTGTGGCGAGGCGCCGGCGCCACCCGCCTCGGCGAGGTGCGGCGCTCCAGTCGATACCCGTGGCCGCGGCGAAGGCGGCCGCGTCGGCGGAGGTCGTCGTCTTCGGATTCTCCCGCGCCCAAGTGGTGAAGGCCGCGGTGAAGTCGCCGTCGCAGGCGTGCACCAGCAGGGGAAAGCGCCGCGCGACCTCGCCCGCCCGCTTGAACAACAGCGCGTTCGCGGCCGCGCCGACGGCATCGGCGTCGAAACCCGCGGGTACCGCGGCCCCGGCGACCAGCGCCCGCACCAGCGCCGCTTGCCGCTCGGCCAGCGGCGCCGCGCCCGGTCCCGGCACCGCACTCACGCAGGCACCGTCCTGGCGCGGGTGGTGATCGGCGGCCGCGCGGCGGCCGCGGCGATGGCGTCCAGTTCGTCGAGCAGTTCGGCGGCGGGCGGGTAGTTGCCGTCACGCTCGAGCATCAACGGCGCCGGGTGCTTCGCGGCGAATTCCGTGACCAGCGCGAGTACTTCGGCGGGGAGCGGGTCGGTGTGGGTGTCGTGGTAGCGGCCGCCGGATTCGTGACCGCCCGCGACGTGGCAGTACGCCACGTGTTCGGCGGGCAGGCGCATGAGTTCGGCGCGTGGGTCGCGCCCTCGGTTGCGAGCGTTCGCGTAGACGTTGGCGAGGTCGAGCAGGAGCAGCACACCGGTTCGTTCGACGAGTTCGGACAAGAATTCCGCTTCGGTGTACTCGTCGTCGGGCCAGTCGAACAGCGTGGCGATGTTCTCCACCGCCAGCGGAACGTCCAGAGCCGCCTGGGTCCGGGTGATATTGGCGCTGAGTACATCCAGTGCTTCCCTGGTGCGCGGTACCGGCAGCAGGTGGCCGGCTTCCAGGCCGCCCGCTCGCACGAAAGCGACATGTTCACTCACCAGTGGCGCGGCGACCGCCGAGGCGCATGCCGCCAAGTGCTCGACGCGATGATCCGCGACCGGTTCCGCGCCGCCGAGGGACAGCGATAGGCCGTGCGGCACCACGGCGACGCCCCGCGCACGCAACGCCGCCAGTTCCTCGGGGACGGTGACCCGCCCGGCGCGGCGGTTATCCCTGGGCAACGATTCGGCGATGACCTCGCAGAACCCGAGCCCGTCCAATTCCGCGATCACTCCGCAGATTTCGGGCCGCCACCCGATGCCGAGCGCATTCGGCGGCAACGGCCCGGGCCGCTCAGCCACCGCAACCGCCGCATCCACCGCCGCCCCCGCCACATCCGCCGCCGTCGCCGCCGCTGTCACCACCGCCGCCGCCCGAGGAACTCGGCGGCACGACCGCCTGGGCGAGTCCGGGATCCAGCGCGATGAGCGCGCCGATGCCGAAGACGGCCGCCGCGAGCGCCGCGCTCTCGGCGCCATAGGTCGCATAAGACGGTGAATTGCCCGGCCGCAGATGCCCGTTGCGCGCCGTCGCGGCGTCGCGGGCATGGACGCCGAGCGGGGTGAGGCGGGGCTTGCGCACCACCAGCCAGTAGCAGATCGCCTGTGCGATCACCAGCACGACCAACAGGCCCACCGGGTTGCCGTGCGAGGCGCCCGCGATGACGCGTACGACGCCGAGCGCGCCCGTGACCAGGATCGGCATTCCCGCATCGCGCAGGCCGTGGCGCACCGCGGGCCCCGGGAGGTATCCCAGGTCGACCATCCTGGTACGCAGGGCGTCGACGGCGCCGGGCGATCCGTCGACGATCGCGCGGACCGTTTTGCGCTGCCCCACCGTGAGCCGGTCGTACACCGACACGGTGAACGGGTCGAGCCGCGCCCGCTCCTGCGCGGTGAGCGCGCGAACCGGCGCGGCCGCCGAATCGATCGCCTCGATGCCGCGCAGCCGTGCCAGCGCGGCCAGCGCGGCGTTCTGGTCGCCGAACAGCATGCCCACTTCGGGCAACGTCAGCTCCGCTCCGGGTGCGGCGTCCGCGTCGGATTCCGGGTCTGCGCGCGTGACCCGCGACCGCAGCCAGAACCCGGCGACGACCGCTACCAGCACCAGCGGTAGGTAGACGGCCAGGAATTCCGTCCCGGAGATTCCCCAGGTATTGCCTGCCGCGACAAGCCCGTCCGAGCCCACCCCGTTGATCACGCTCATCTTCCACCTCGGAATCGGTCCGACCTGCCCTCAGTATCAGGCCCAATCGGTCCGCGCGCCATGACGAATCGCCGCTGCGCGGACATGTCGCCGAGAGTTGGGCCGACGCTCACTCGCGACCGAGGCCGAGTTGCGCGGAAATCATCAGGGCGACCTCTGTCTCCAGCCGGTTGACCGTCAGTGGGTGACCGAGCACTTCTTCGGCCCTGCGTATCCGGTAGTGGACGGTGTTCTTGTGGACGTGCATGCGCGCCGCGGCATCGGTGAGACTGCCGCGGGCGTCCAGATAGGTCTGGACCGTCTCGCGCAGACGCGCGGTCGTCTCGTCATCGCGCATGAGGTCGCCGAGTACCCGGTGCACCCAGGCCTTCGTATCGGGAAGATGGTCGACGAGCAAGCTAGCCAACGCGACTCGGGAGTGCAGCGTCAGCGAGCGGGTGGGATCGGCGACCAAGGCCAGGTTGCGGGCGCGCTGGGCGTCGCGAAACGTCTGCCGGAAGCCGGCCAGTCCGGTTCCGGGATCGCCGACCGCGACGCGGATTCCGGGCCTGCGCCGCATGTCCCGCTCGAGCCGGTCGGCATCGAGCGACGGTTTGCCGACCGAGGATATCCAGGCCCAGCAATTCTGTTCGTCGACCAATACCATCAGCGGGTTCTTTCCGGTCGCGGCGGAAAGCATCGCGGCGCAGGCGTGCAGCAGATCGGTCGTCGCCGATGCGGGTTTGCCCACCCAGATGATCGCGGCCATGTGCCACCCCCGCAGGGATGCGGCGAGCATCTGCTCCGCGGCGGCCAGATCGAGGTTGTCGGTGTCGAGCACCGCCCGGATCTGCGCCGCGCGGGTGTTGTCCGAGCGCGCGTCCCAGCGGCGGCGTTCGCTTTCGTAGATGTCGATCACGCCTTCGATGACCTGGTCGATGTAGCTGTTGACCAGCAGCGCGATGCGGCTGGTGGTATCCAGTGCCAGGTCGGCGGGGGTCGCGGAGTGCCGGAGCAGGGCGATGGTCTGCTGCGTGAACATGTGCTCGCCGAGGCGATACGCGCGCAGAAGGGCCTCCAGGGACATTCCGTGCTGGGCGAACCGCCGGGCGTACTCGGCGGCGGCCGGCGGCACGGTGATGTCGTCGCGGGAGATGCTCAGCGCGAGCATGTCGAGGATCGCGGTGAGGTTGGACGCGGTGCTGGCGATCATCAGGCGCCGCACCTCGTCGTCGTGGCGGAACTCCGGGATCACCTCGGTGAACATCGAAGTCATCTCCGCGGTCAGCCGGTCGAGGTCGGCTTTGACACGTGCGACGACATCGCGGATGGTCGTGTCCACGTCAGCGTCCATGCCCGGACCGTACCGGAATCGGCACGGCGGCTCGGAGGCATTCCTTTCGTTTGTGCCACCGGTACAAAGCCGGGCGGAAACTCTGGGATGCGGGCCCGTAGCCCGGGCCCCGATTTCGGACCTACCTTTGCAATGTAATTCACATCACACCGTATCGGGTGAGGCTATCGTGCAGCAGGTTGTTGATTTACCGGAGTTTCGCGCCACCTGGAATCCGTCCGGCCCATGTATTGCGGACGACCGTGCGCAGCTCGACAATGCGACTTTCGCGGAACGCGTTCGCCGGGCAGCGGCTGTTCTGTACGCGCACGGAATTCGTGAAGGTGACGTCGTCGCCCTCGTTCTTCCGAACCGCGTCGAATTCGTCGTGATCATGTTCGCGGCGTGGCGGCTGGGTGCGGCCGTGACCCCGGTGAAGCCGGACGCCACCGTCGACGAGATCCGTTACCAGGTCGCGGACTGCGCGGCGAAGGTGGTGGTGGCCGATGGCGGGCGCGGAGCGGGGACGCTCGACCTGTCCGAGGTGGCCGGGCCCGAAGGCGAGCACACCGCGCCGGAAGCGGTGGCGGTCGATCCGGCCGCACCGGCGCTGATCATCTACACCAGCGGCACCACCGGGCAGCCGAAGGGTGTTGTCCTCGACCACACCAATGTGGCCGCGATGTGCGAGATGCTCGTCGAGGTCCTGGCTTTGAACGATACCGACCACAGTCTGCTGATCCTGCCCCTGTTCCACGTCAACGGAATCGTGGTGAGCGTTCTGTCGCCGCTGCTGGCCGGTGGCCGGGCGACGATCGCGGGCCGCTTCTCGGCCTCGGCGTTCTTCGACGTCGTCGAACGGGTACGGCCGACGTACTTTTCGGCGGTCCCGGCCGTGTACGCCATGCTGGTCGCGCAGCAGGCGAGCCGGAAACCGGACACCTCGTCGCTGCGCCGTGTGATCTGCGGGGCCGCGCCCATGCCCGCGGAGTTGATCGCCCGGTTCGAGGCCCGTTTCGGCGTGCCGATCATCGAAGGCTACGGACTGTCCGAAGGCACCTGTGCCTCGACGCTGAACCCCCCGACCGGTTCGCGCAAGCCGGGGACGGTCGGACTGCCACTGCCCGGGCAGGCGGTGGCGATCATGGACGCCGACGGAGTGCTCGTGGCCGACGGCACGAGCGGGGAAGTGGTGATCCGGGGCGCCAACGTGATGCGCGGCTACCTCGGCAGGCCCGAGGCGACCGCGCGAACGGTGGTCGACGGCTGGCTGCACACCGGCGACGTCGGTTACTTCGACCCGGACGGATATCTCGTCCTGGTCGACCGGATCAAGGACATGATCATCCGGGGCGGCGAGAACATCTACCCGAAGGAGATCGAGAACGTCCTGCACACCCACCCGGCGGTACTCGAGGCCGCGGTGGTCGGGGCGCCCGACCCGGTTCTCGGCGAGGTCCCGGTCGCCCATGTGGTGACGATGCCCGACGCCCGAGTCGGCGCCGAAGAACTCGCGCAGCACTGCCGGAAGTCTTTGGCGCGTACGAAGGTGCCGGTGTCGATCGAACTCGTCGAAGCGCTACCGCGGAATCCGGTCGGGAAGATCGACAAACGAAAACTTCGCGCACTCGTGGCCGAACCGGTCACCAGCGCATGAAAAACGTCCGTTCGATCGTGAGCGAAATCCCGCGCTCCGAACTCGTCTCCGTACGGGTTGTCGCCTGCGCTCGACGCACTGGATAGGAAAGGTCCGGACAATGGGATTCAAAACGGCGGATTTCCCGCCCGTGAATGTGGAGACATTTCTCGACCAGCCGCTGCGAGAGCGGATGAGAACGCTGGCCCTGCACTGGGTGGAATACGGCTTCGGAACGCCGAAGATGATCCACACGATTTATCTGCTCAAGGTCGTGTTCGTCTCGGTGCTGGCCGGTGTCGCCCTGGCGACGTGGAGTTCGGGCGTCGGCCCGTTCTGGGACGTCGCGGCGTGGTGGAGTCAGCCGGTCGTCTATCAGAAGTTGGTGCTGTGGACCGTCCTGCTCGAAGCGCTCGGCATCGCCGGATCGTGGGGACCGCTCGCGGGCAAGTTCAAGCCGATGACCGGGGGCATTCTGTTCTACGCCCGGCGCGGCACGATCCGCCTGCGGCCCTGGCGGCGGGTACCGTTCACCGGCGGAGACGAGCGCACCGGTTTCGACGTGCTGCTGTACCTGGCGTTCCTGGCGACGCTACTGGCGGCGATCGTGCTGCCCGGCGTGCCGAGCGCCGCGCTGAGCGCGGCGCTGCCGGACAACACCTCCGGCTTGGTGAATCCAGCTCTGCTCGTCGCTCCGATCGTGCTGTACGTCCTGTGTGGCGTGCGGGACAAGACGATCTTCCTCACCGCCCGCGGCGAGCAGTACCTGCCCGCACTAGTCTTCTTCGCGGTGCTGCCGTTCGTCGACATGATCATCGCGGCCAAGCTCCTGATCTGCGCGGTGTGGATCGGCGCCGGAGCGTCGAAGTTCGGGCGGCACTTCAGCAACGTCGTCCCGCCGATGGTCTCCAACAGTCCGGGCGTGCCTGCCAAGTGGATCAAGCGCTTGCACTACCGTGACTTCCCCCGGGACATCCGCCCGTCGAAGATCGCTTCGTTCCTGGCTCATGTCGGCGGCACCACCGTCGAGATCATCACACCGCTGGTACTGCTGTTCTCCACCAACCGTTGGCTGACCTTGGCCGGTGTGGTGCTGATGGTGGTATTCCACGTGTTCATCACCTCCACCTTCCCGCTGGCGGTGCCGTTGGAGTGGAACGTCCTGTTCGGCTACCTGACCGTCTTCCTGTTCCTGGGCTACCCCAACGACGGCGGCTACGGCCTCGGTGACATCTCCTCGCCATGGCTCGCCGCGGTGATCGTCGCGGCTCTGGCGTTCTTCCCCGTACTCGGCAACCTGCGCCCGGACCTGGTGTCGTTCCTGCCGTCGATGCGGCAGTACGCGGGCAACTGGGCGTCGGCTCTGTGGGCCTTCGCGCCCGGCGCGGAGCAGAAGTTGAACACGATCCGGCACCGTCCCACCGTGAATCAAGTCGACCAGCTGAAGGCCATGGGCTATCCGCCCGCGGTCGCGGAGATCACCATGCAGCAGACGATCGCGTGGCGCTCGATGCACAGCCAAGGACGCGGCCTGTTCTCCTTGCTGTACAAGCGCGTTCCCGAGATCGACCGCTGGACGGTCCGGGAAGCGGAGTTCGGCTGCAACTCGCTGATCGGTTTCAATTTCGGCGATGGTCACCTGCACAACCTCGATCTGATCAACGCGGTGCAATCCCGAGTCGGGTTCGCGCCGGGGGAGTGGATCGTGGTGTGGGTGGAGTCGCAGCCGATCCACCAGGGCATTCAGCGGTACCAGGTCATCGACGCGGCGATCGGTGTGGTCGAACGCGGCACCTGGCGGGTGCGTGACGCGGTCGAGGCGCAGCCTTGGCTGCCCGACGGCCCGATCCCGCACGAGGTGACGTGGCGGCTGGCGGGTTACACCGTGCCGACGCCGCCCGACGAATCGCCTCGGGAACTCGCGCCGCAGACTGTCAGTTGAGACCACCGCCAGGACGGGAGAGCGATATGAGCACCGCGGTCGTGGTCGGCAGCGGCCCCAACGGTTTGGCCGCGGCCATCACCTTGGCGCACGCCGGGCTGGAGGTCACGGTGCTGGAGGGCGCCGACCGGATCGGGGGCGGCACCCGCACCAGCGAGGCGATCGTGCCGGGCCTGCTGCACGACCACTGCTCGGCCGTTCACCCGATGGCCGTGGGCTCTCCCTTCCTGCGTGGCCTCGACCTGGAGCGCTACGGATTGTCCTGGGCGTGGCCGGAGGTCGACTGCGTTCATCCGCTCGACGACGGCACCGCCGGTGTGCTGCATCGCTCGGTCGCTCGGACCGCGGCCGGTCTCGGCGGTGACGACCGTGCGTGGCGGCTGCTGTTCGAACGCACGACGGCGGGCTACGACCGGATGAGCGCCGACATCATGCGGCCGTTGCTGCGCCTGCCCCGCCATCCCTTCCGGCTGACCCGCTTCGGGATTCCCGCCCTGGCCCCGGCCACGCTGCTGGCGGGGCTGTTCCGCACCGAGCAGGCCCGAGGGCTGTTCGGCGGCGTCGCCGCCCATGCCTTCCATCCGCTGGACAGACCGCTCAGCGCGAGTATCGGACTGGGCATCATCACCGCGGGGCACACCTACGGCTGGGCGGTCGCCGCCGGAGGATCTCAGCGGATCACCGAGGCCATGGCGGCTTACCTCGGCGACCTCGGCGGAAAGATCGAAACCGGTGTCCGCGTACGGTCGGTGTCCGATCTGCCCCCGGCGGACCTGACCATGTGGGACCTGGCGCCCACCGCGGTCGCGGAGATCCTCGGCGATCGGCTGCCGCAGCGAATCGCGAAGGCGTATCGAGGTTTTCGCTATGGACCGGGCGCCTTCAAGGTCGACTTCGCGGTCCACGGCGGCGTGCCGTGGACCGCGGAGGCCGCCCGGCGAGCCGGGACGGTGCACCTCGGTGGCACGTTCGCCGAGATCGCCGCCGCCGAACGCGACATCCACCGCGGCCGGATGCCCGAACGTCCCTTCGTCCTGGTGGGGCAGCAGTATCTCGCCGATCCGCGCCGTTCGGCCGGTGACATCCATCCGATCTGGGCGTATGCGCATGTCCCGCACGGCTACCGCGGCGACGCGACGGCGGCGATCACGGCTCAGCTCGAACGCTTCGCGCCGGGGTTTCGTGACCGCGTCGTGGGGACCAGCGTGCGCAGCGCGACGGAATTCGCCGACTACAACCCCAACTATGTCGGCGGCAACATCATGACGGGCGCGAAAGACATACCGCAGCTGGTGTTCGGTCCTCGAAAAACCTTGCAGCCCTACGATGTCGGTGTTCCCGGTCACTACATATGCTCTGCCGCCACACCACCGGGTCCGGGAGCGCACGGGATGTGCGGTGCGAACGCCGCGCAGCGGGCCCTGCGCCGATCGGGTTTCCGCCAGTCATCGCCGTTCGTGCGCAGTACTCCGTCCGGGCCGCAGTAGCGTCGGCATCGACTGATCCGGGTCGTCCGTGTAATTCCGTCCTCGCCCGCGCCTGTGGCTCGACTGCGTCCTCGGGGTCCGCCCCCGCCGAACTCGGCCTCCTCGGCCGTCGGCGGGGCATCGCTGTCCGGCCGCGTCGGCGAAGCGGAGGGTGCAGGCGTCGACTGCTTGAACTGGCAACGCTTGATTCTTTATCAACGCTATTGTCCACCGCCCTGCGCGCCGCATTGCGCTCGCCTGAATGCGGTGGGCTCGTGTTCTCCACGGGAAACCGACCGATGGGTGCGACCAGTCGGTTTCCTTCGGAGCCGCGCGGGAAACCGGGACGACATGGGAGCCGATGACAAGAGCCGGGTCACCGAAGATGTCCTGCGCAGACTGCTGGAGACCACCGAACCGGACGCACGCTTGGTCCTCGAAGAGGGGCAGGTGCGCATCGAACACAGTTCCAGGCTCGAACCGCGCGGGATGCTCATCGTGTCGCGCAACGACCTGAGCGACCAGCTCGGGGCCGATCCGGACACCGCCGCGCTGGCCGAAGCCGCCGCCGAGCTGGACGTTGAAGTCCGCCTCCGGGGAGCCTGAACCGAGTCTGTGATCTCGGACGTGGTGGACGCCGCCACACCGGACCACTTCCGCGCCCTTCGACGGCGACCGGGCCGCTCAGCCGGTGGTCAACGTTGAATCGGCAGAAGCGGATCGAGGCTCGTGGACTGCGGGGCCGAGGTCGGGATCGTAGAGTTCGGCGATCTCGGTGGCGTATTTCTCGGCGATCACGCGCCGCTTGAGTTTCATGGTGAGCGTGACTTCGTCGCCGCCTGCCTCCCAGAAGACGGGCAGCACGCGGAACCGTTTGACTTGCTCGACGCGGGACAGTTTCGCGTTGCCCGCGGCGATACCCGCGGCGATCTGCTCGACGACACCGGTGTCGGCCGCCAGGGCCGGTGCCGAGGGATCGGGCAGGTCGTGCCGTGCGGCGTACGGTCCGGCGGTCTCGGCGTCGAGGACCACCAGCGCGGTGTTGTACGGGCGCCCGTCGCCGATGACGGCGATGGCGCCGACCAGCGGGGTCGCCGCCTTGATCGTGTTCTCGATGTTGGTGGGCGACATGTTCTTCCCCGCCGAGTTGATGATCAACTCCTTCTTGCGGTCCACCACAGTGAGGTATCCGTCGCTGTCGACGGTGACGACATCGCCGGTGCGCAGCCACCCTTCGGCGTCGACCGCCTCGGCGGTCTTCTCCGGCTCACCGCGATAGCCCTTCATCACCAGCGGGCCGCGGACGTGGAGTTCGCCGTCCTCGGCGAGCCTGGCCTGCATGCCCGGCAGGAGTTCGCCGACGGTGCCGAGTCTGGCGTCGCGGGGATGGCTGACGCTGCAGATGCAGGTGAGTTCGGACATGCCCCAGATCTCGGCGATCGGGATCCCGAGCCCGGCGAAGAAACCCAGTGTCTCGGCCGGGATCGGAGCCGCGCCGGACATCGCCCAGCGCACCCGGTCGAGCCCGAGTTTCACCCGCAGCCCGGACAGCACGAGCTGGTCGGCGCGCGCCCATTCGGCGGCGACCGTTTCCGGTACCGGCTCCCCGTTCAATTGATGCGCACTGCGTTGGGCAGCGACCGCCAGCGCCCACTGCAGCGCCGCACGCCGATCGGCGGCGGGCTCGTTGGCGACCGCGAATTCGACGGCGGCCTTCAGCTTTTCCCAAACGCGCGGCACGGCTCCCCATATCGTGGGGTGCAGGTCGGCCAGAGCTACGCCGATCCGGGTCGGGTCCGCGACGCAGGTGACCTGCGTGCCGAAGACCTCCTGGAAATACAGCGCGGTCAGCCGGTCGGCGATGTGCGCGGTGGGCATGTAGGAGGTGATGGTGTCCCCGAAGCGGATGCCCAGGACCTGCTCCACCGCGTAGCACTCGAACATCAGGTTCGCGTGCGTGGTCTCCACGCCCTTGGGGTTGCCCGTGGTCCCCGAGGTGTAGATGAGCGTAGCGACGTCATGGGGCTGGACCGCCTGCCAAACCGCGTCGAAGTCGAAGTTCTCGTCGCCCGCGGCGACCAGCTCGGCGACCGACAAGGTCCCCGGCGGCGCGTCGTCGACGCAGACGATGTGGTCGAGTTCGACCCCGCTTGCCCGCACCGGTTCCACATACCGTGGCTCGCACATCACCACTCGCACACCGGCATTGCCCAGCACGTGGGCGATCTGCTCGGGCGACGCGGTATTGTACACCGAGAAACTGGTGGCGCCGAGGTGCTGTGCCCCTACTTCGAGCGGATAGAACTCGATGCGGTTGGACATCATCAAGGCCACCGTGTCGCCGCGGCGCACGCCCAGCCCGGAGAGTCCGGCGGCGATCTGCCGCACCTGTGCCGCGTACTCGCGCCAACTGAGCGTGGCGGCCTGCCCTGGGGTCCGGAGTGCGACCGCGTCGGGATCGACGCTCGCGTTGTGCTGGAAGGCGGCGGGAAGCGTGCCGAAGCGTTCGGTGCTCAAGAAAGGATTCCTTCGGGTCGGTTGACGTGTGTCGCGGCCGTGCGTGCTTCGACCCTGCGCAGCAGATCGTGCACGCGGGAATCGCGTGCGAGCGCGCTGTCGAGCACCACGTTGACGGCCCCGCGCAGCAGCGCGTAGGGCTCCCAGCCCGCCGGTGCGATCGTG
The DNA here is from genome assembly GCF_015477775.1 of Nocardia abscessus. Classification (GTDB taxonomy): domain Bacteria; phylum Actinomycetota; class Actinomycetes; order Mycobacteriales; family Mycobacteriaceae; genus Nocardia; species Nocardia abscessus_A. The sequence continues at coordinate 426,876 of NZ_JADLQO010000003.1, forward strand.
CGCGCCGCGCGCCGCTCGATGCCGTCGGCGATGATCCGGGCTGCTCGATCCGCCGAGATCCGGACGTTCAACGGCCACGGCAGCAGACCGTCCAGCTCGCGGCCGAGGTCGTCGTGATCGAGCGTGTCGTGCGTCATCCGGGTGTCGACGATGCCGAAATAGGCGATACCGGCTGTGGCCCCGAACGGGGCGAGTTCCACGCGCAGCGCCCGGCCGAGCTGTTCGACGGCGGCTTTACTGATCATGTACGGGGCTCCCGCCATGCCGGGCGCGAACGCCGCGCACGACGACACCACCACCACATGACCCTCGGCGGCGACTACACGGTCGAGCGCCGGGCGCACCGTGTTGAACACACCGGTGAGGTTGATGTCCATGACACGGTCGAAGTCCGACCCGTCGAGGGTGCGCACCGTGGCCGGGCGCGGCACGACGCCCGCATTGGCCACCACCACATCCAGGCGGCCGAAATGGCTTGCGGCGCGGTCTACCGCCGCCCGCATCGCCGCGCGGTCGGTGACATCGGCGGCGATGGCCAGGGACCGGTCGCCCAGCGTGGCCGCCGCGGCGGCGACAGCGTCCTCGTCGACGTCGACGAGGACGACCGAAGCCCGCCTCTCGTGCAGCACAGTCGCCAGTTCGCGACCGATGCCACGACCCGCGCCGGTGATGAGCGCGACCCGTCCCGCGACGGCGTACCCGCGGCGGCCTCGACCGATCGGGAGAACGTCGGCAATCATCTGCTCACCTCGTAGGCTCTGGTATCGAATCGGCTGGTGCGGTGGCGGTATTCGAAGCTCCAGTTGGGGTAGAGCCCGGCATTGAGCCCGTCCGGCGTCTGGTAGTAGCTCTGGCATCCGCCCGTCAGCCACACCGTCGACGAACTACGCCGAGCCATTTCCGCGACGAAAGCCGCCTGTGCCGCCGGGCGCACCTCCACGCGGCGCGCTCCGGAGGAGCGCGTACTGCGCAGGGCGTCGACGATGTAGGCGATCTGGGACTCGATCATGTAGATCGCGGACTGGTTCCCGGCCGCGCCGAACGGGCCGAGCGTGCAGAAGAAGTTGGGAAAGCCGGCCAGTGCGACACCGAGATAGCTCTGCGGGCGCTCACGGTAGACCTGTGCCAGCGTTCGCCCGTCGCGTCCGGCGTAGCGTTCGTAGGCCGTGGGGATCGAGGTGAAGCCGGTGCCGAAGATGATGGTGTCGACCGCGTGCTCGCTGCCGTCGCGCAGGAGGATGGAATGCGGCCGGATCTCGGCGATGGGCTCGGTGACGACCTCGACATTGGGCTGGTCGAGCGCCGGGAGGTAGGTGTCGGAGAAGATGGCGCGTTTGCAGCCGATCACGTAGTCGGGCGTGAGCTTCTCGCGCAGCTGCCGATCGCGCACCTGACGCCGCAACTGCCACCGGCCGAGTGCTTCGTAGGGGTGCCGGAAGCGCTGATCGACCAGGGAGATCAGCCCGAACGTCTCGATCGCCGCGTAGAACCCGCCGCGAATCGCGCGTTGCGTCAGAGGGATACGCCGCAGCAGCCGCCGTTCCAATCCGAGTGTGCGGCGATCGAGTCGCGGGACGATCCACGGAGCCGAGCGCTGGAACAGCAGCAGTTCGGCCACCTTCGGCTGGATTTCCGGCACGAACTGAACGGCGGAGGCGCCGGTGCCGATCACCGCGACCCGCTCGCCGGTGAGATCGTGGTCGTGATCCCAGTGCAAGGAATGGAAGGACGTGCCCGCGAACGAATCGATCCCGGGCAGTCGCGGATACTTGGCCTCGGCGAAAAGGCCTGTCGCCGAGAGCAGGAAATCCGCGGTGAGCGTTCCGCGCGACGTCTCGATCCGCCACAGCGAGTGCCGCTCGTCCCACCGGGCATCGAGCAGTTCGGTGCCGAACCGGATGTGCCGGACGACATCGTGTTCGGTGGCCACCGCGCGGATGTAGTCGAGGATCTCGGGCTGCCGCCCATAGGTGCGCGACCAGTCCGGGTTGGGTGCGAAGGAGTAGCTGTACAGATGTGACGGCACATCGCAGGCGCAACCGGGATAGGTGTTCGCGCGCCACGTACCACCGAGGTCGTCGGCCCGTTCGAGAATGACCAGGTCGTCGAAGCCGGCCTCGCACAGCTTGATCGCCAAGCCGATGCCGCCCAGTCCCGCGCCGACGATCGCGATGGGTGTGTGCTCGATCCGATCGGGTGTCACCGGCGCTTCCTTCCATGTAGAACCGCGACGAGCAGGTCCACGATCGTGTCCACGCGGTGGTCGCGCCGGAACGAGGTCAACGGCAGTGGAGCCGGAAAGCGCTGCCGGGTGGTCGCTTTGGCGTAAGTGAATTCCATGAGCCCGTCCGGGCCGTGGACGCGGCCGAACCCCGAGGCGCCCACGCCGCCGAGCGGCAGTTCGGGAATGGTGGCGTGCGCGACGAACGCGTTGATCGAGACGCCGCCCGCCCGGATGCGGTCGGCGATGTCGCGCCCGTGGCGGCGGGCGAAGACGGTGGCGCCCAGCCCGTACGTGCCGCGGTTGACCAGTTCGACGGCCTCGTCCATGTCCCTGACCTTCGTGACGGTCAGGGTGGGCCCGAAGGTCTCCTCTGTCACCGCGGCCGCGTCCTCGGGGACGTCGACGAGGATGGTCGGCTGGACGAACTGCCGATCGATAGCGTCGGGGCCGCCGAGCAGAGCCCGCGCACCACGTGCGAGGGCGTCCTCGATGTGGCGGCGGACGATCGCCAGCTGTTTCGGCATGGTGATGGGCCCGATCTGCGAATCGGCCGCGCCGGCGTGGATCTCGGACGCCGCCGCCACCAGCCTGGCGAGGAACTTCTCGTAGACATCGGCGTGGACGTAGACGCGCTCCACCGCGAGGCAGGTCTGTCCCGCGTTGGACAACCCGCCCCAGACCGCCGCGTCGGCAGCGGCGTCCAGGTCGGCATCGGCGTCCACGATCAGTGCGTCCTTGCCGCCGCACTCCATCAGCACCGGGGTGAGATTCTCCGCGCACGCGGCCATGACGAGCTTGCCCGTAGCGGTCGAACCGGTGAACCCGATCTTCCCGACATCACTGCGGCACAGCGCGTTTCCGGTGTCGCCGAGACCGGTGATCACCTGCAGGACCGGTTCGGCGGGCGCGGTGCGGCCGAACGCCTCCGCGAGCCACAGTCCGACGCCCGGGGTGTACTCGCTGGGTTTGAACACCACGGCGTTCCCGGCGGCCAGCGCGAACGAGATGGAGCCGAGCGGGGTGAAGACCGGGTAGTTCCACGGTCCGATGACGCCGACCACACCGAGGGGTAGGTATTCGACCGTGGCCGCGTGGTTGAACGTGAGCAGACTCGACGGCACGCTACGACGCCCGAGCACCTTCTCGGCGTTGCGGGCCGCCCACTTCAAGTGCTCGAGTGCCATGGCGATCTCCAGCTTGGCGTCGGAGATCGGTTTGCCCATCTCCCGGTGGATGAGCTGGGCCAACTGGTCTCTGCCCGACGCTATTTCCGAGCGCCAGGCGTCCAGATGACGGGCGCGTCCGGCGTAGCCGAGATCGCGCCACCATGCCGCGGCCGCGTGGGCGGTGGACACGACGGCGTCGACGTCGTGGCGGTCGTGGACCGGGTAGGTGCCGACCACCGCGCCGGTGGCCGGATCGTGTACGTCGAAAGTCTCGACCACGGATGGTGCGCAGCTGTCGGTCGAGACGCTCATCGGGTCGTCTCCCAGGATCGGCAACGGATAGACAACGCTGTCCCTTTCGTGTGGCGGTCTCAGAGGTCGACCACGAGGTGGTCGCCGGCGGCGCGCGAGACGCAGACCAGCATCTGGCTCTCGCGTTCGGCGGTGGTCAGCAAGCGGTCACGGTGGTCGACGGCGCCGGAGACGACCGCCACCTTGCACGTGCCGCAGAAGCCCTGCCTGCAGGAGTACGGGGTGTCGGGCAGTTCGCGCTGGATCGCGGTGAGTGCCGTTTCGTCGGCCGCGACCCTGATGGTCGCGCCGGTGCGGGCCAAGGTGAGGTCGAACTCGGCGCCGTCGACGACCGGTTGGGCGGAGAACCGCTCGATGTGCAGCGATCCGGTCGGGTTGAGTTCGAACACGCACCGCTGCGCCGCCTCCAGCATGGGTGGCGGTCCGCACACGTACACGGCCGCACCGGGGCGGGCGCTGGACAGTAGTGCGGCGACATTCGGTGGGCCGAATTCGTCGTCCGGTCTGATCTCGGCATCCGGTAGGTCGGCGAGAAAGGGCATGGTCTCGCGCGAGCGGCCGACGTACACCAAGCGCCCTCGCGCACCCGCCGCCTTGACCATCGGCATGATCGGGGTGATGCCGATGCCTCCGGCCAGGAACAGATACGACGGCGCGTCCACGAGGGTGAACGCATTGCGCGGCCCGCGGATCCGGAGTCCGTCACCGACACGCAGTGATCGGTGTATCTCGCGCGAGCCGCCGCCACCGGCTGGAATCAGCCGTACCGCGATGCGATACCGGAACCGGTCGCTGGGGTCGCCGCACAAGGAGTACTGGCGCCTGCGGCCCGACGGCAGGAAGACATCCACGTGCGCGCCCGGCCGCCAGGCAGGCAGTGGCCCACCACCTGCCGCGCGCAGCGTCAGGCTCACCACGTCGGCCGCTTCGCGATCGATCGCGGTGATGGTGGTGTCCACATCGAACCCGATGCGGCGCACCGGGTTCGGGCGCGACAGGAGCGCGGCGGTGCGTCCGGTGACGAACACCTTCCGATAGGTGTCCATGACATCGCCGATCAGGCGCAGTCCCTGGGGCGCAGCGCGGTGGGCCGGGGCGGGCGTTCCGCTCATCGGTGCGCCGCCCGCGCCGCAGGCGAATGCGCCAGATAGCGCAGCGCCTTGTCCATCGGACCCAGCTGTGACGGATGGAATCCCGGTCGCAGATACCGCGGCATCTCGGTGATGAACACGGTCCATTTCGGGATGACGCCGCGCCGGGTGGCGCTCCAGAATTGCAGACCCCAGAAGCGGCCCTTGTCCGGCGAAGGGTCCTTCCGATACAGATAGGCGGTCGAGACGATGAACAGCGGCAGCAACGTCGCGCTCGCCAGGATCGCCGTACGCGCTTTTCGCGCGTAACTGCCGTCGAGATGCATGAACGCGTCGTAGACGACGCTGCGGTGCTCCACCTCTTCGGCGCCGTGCCACCTGACCAGGTCCAGCATCGCCGGGTGCATCCCTTTTTCCGCGAGGATGTCGGCGTTGAGCAGCCACTCGCCGAGGACGGCCGTGTAGTGCTCCATGCCCGCGAACAACCCCAGCCGCTCCTTGAGCCACTCGTCCCGCGCGCGTCCGGTCAGGCCGTGGTCGCCGAGGATGCGGTCGACCAGCCAGCCGACTTTGGCCACGTAGGAGTCGACGTCCAAGCCGATCGACTGCAGATGCCTGCGCGCTGCTTCGTGGCTGTTGGCGTGCATGGTCTCCTGGCCGATGAACCCGGTCACCTCCTCCCGCAAGCGCTCGTCGTCGATGTGCGGGAGGGCCTCGGCCAATGCCTGCGCCATGGCTCGTTCGCCTTCGGGCAGAACCAGGTGCATGACGTTGACGATGTGGGTGGCCAAGGCCTCGCCCGGCACGTAGTGCATGGGCACGGAATCGAAGTCGAAATGGACGTCGCGCGCGTTGATCGCATGCGCTTCGTCGCGATACCGGCGCTGCGTCGCGCCCGCTTGCTCAGCCATGACCCGACCGTACATAACAACAAAACGCATTGCAATGTTGCAGCAACAAGTCGTGCGGAATGTTGCAGAAAGGGCGCGTTTTGCTAGCGTTGGCCTATGCCCACCGCGTCGAAGACCACCGCGAGCAGCGAAAACGCCGCCGGTACCCTGGTCACCCGGATCCTGGACGCGGCCTTGGTGCTGTTCGAGCAGGTCGGCGTCAAGAAGACGACGGTCGAGGAGGTGGCCCGCAAGGCGGGTGTGGACCGGGTGACCGTCTACCGCCACGTCGGAGGGCGCGACGACCTGGTGCAAGCCGTGATCAGCCGCGAAGTGGCCGCTGTGCTCGCCGAGATCGCCGAGATCCCGGACCGGCACGACGACATCGGCGACCTCGTCGCCGACATCTTCGTCACCGTCATCACCCGCTGGCGCACCAATCCGCTCGTCGAACGCATGCTGGCGCTGGAACCGGCGCGCGTGGTGCTCAAGCTCACCGTCGACGGCGCGGGTCCGTTCGCGATGTCGGTCCGCACCACCGATACCGCGCTACAGCGTGCCGTCGAGCGGGGAATCCTCGCGCCCACAGCGGATTCGGCCACCCGCGCGGAAATCGTGTGCCGGATCGTTCACTCGCTGATCCTCGCGCCGCACGGACTCACCGAATTGCAGACCGACCGGCAACTCAGCGATTTCGCCCGGACGTACCTGGTGCCGGTGGTGGCCGGGCCGAACGCTCAGCCCGGCTGACGCCGAGACGTACCGGCCATCGTCCGCGCGAACCGAACCTTCCGGTCGCCGGTCGACCGCCGCGACTTCGTACCCGCCGATGCGGGGGTCCTCGGGAGCGGAGCACTCGGCGGCGGCATCCGAAGTCTTCCGGGCCGCCCGCTCCGTTCGGGCGCGGCAACCGCATTCAGCGACTTGTAGGGTTCACGAAGAGCCGGAAGAATATCCGGCGCAGGCGCGGAGGAAGGGACAGCGGGGATGTCGGACGCTTCGGTCGAGGTGCTCCTGGACGACTTCGAGGACAAGGACAGCTGGGACCTCGCCGGCAATGGGGCGGACCGGACACATCTCACGACGTTCGCCGAGGGCGCGCCCGGCAAGCGGCCCGGCGTGTACGCCGACGGCGTCGCGGGCGCCGATCACCGGGCACTCGTGCTGCTGATCCGTTCGGCCGCCGACGATCTCGAGGTCGACCTCGTGGCGAAGTCGGGACAGTCGTTCTCGATCGCAGGACGATTGGCCGCGCTGAACCTGTGGGTGCGCTCACCGCACGCGTCCATCCAGGTGTCGGCACGGCTGCGCAGCGCCGGGCAGGGCGAGCGAGAGTTGGTGCTGGGGGACATCTCCGCGACCGGAGAATGGCAGCGGCTCGAACACGAACCGGCCGAACCCTGCGACGACAGCGACCTGGTCGCGTTGACGATCCGGCTCACCCGAGTGGTGAAGCGGGAAGGGGAAGTCATGATTCTGCTCGACGACTTGACCGTCCGCACTACGGCATAGGCTCCGAGGGGGCACTGTAGGCCCGTGACGATGGCCCCCCGACCTGTAACCCAGGGGCGAAGGCTCACCGGGCGGTCCGGTAACGCTCAGTGCTTCAGCGTGTTTCAGGATCGGCCGCCAGAGGTCGTTCTGACGGTGGCCCGAGTGCGCACTGATCGGTGCGCCGACGAACAGGTGCGCACGCGTTGTGCGCCCGAGCGAGTCATCGGCGCGCTCGGGCGCGGCGGTGGGCGATGTGGCCACGCGGTGAACCGATCGGGGTTCCCGCCGTATCGTCTCGGCCGCAACATCTTTCATCTTCAGGGCTAGCGGCGCGGCCTCGGCGGGTTCCGACTGCTCGATTCCGGGGGCGGTCCAGGGTCATATCTGTCCGACGAATCTGCCCGCTCGATCGCCGGGATCCACTCGCCTTCACGATCTTCGGGCATGTCCAGGATCGGTCCGGCCGCCCTTCCTGCTCGACCGCCACTCGTCCAGAGCCGGACCACAGGGATGCGCGACCTCAGGTATCCCGGAAGTCGGCGCCTTCCTTCGGCCATTCCGGTGAACAAGCATGGGCCGTCAGGTTGCTAAAAGTGTGCCGATCGGGTACGGAAGGTGTGGCGAGGCAGGGCGCGAGCGTGGTCGACCGCTCGGCAACCGGCTCGCCGGACTATGTGCCGTTGGCGCCTGTCATATGCATTCCTACGGTGTGGCTCCGTGCTTTTCGCTCGTCCTCGCGGTCCAGGAGAGTGCCTTCGTGATCTTGCCATCCAGACCGCTCCAGCCAACGAAGAGATTGGGGTAGCTGAGTGTTGACCATGGACTGATCGTGAAGGAGGAGGGTGATGAACGCGATGACCTGCACAGTGGCCGTCGTCGGCGCGGGCTTCGGTGGCATCGGGATGGGAGTCGGGTTACGACGGGCCGGGATCACCGACTTCGTGATCTTCGAGGGGGGCTGCGACGTCGGTGGCGTCTGGCGGGACAACACCTATCCGGGGTGCTCCTGTGATGTGCCCTCCCACCTGTACTCGTTCTCGTTCGCGCCCTACCGCAGTCGTCGCATCCGGTATCCGCGCCAGGGGGAGATCCTGGACTACCTGCGCCGGGTCGCCGCCGACCATGGTTTGGCGCCGCACCTGAAGTTGAACACCGCGATCATCGCGGCCACCTTTCTGGAAAGCCGGGGTTGCTGGGAACTGATCACTTCCTGTGGACAGCGCGTGCTCGCCGACGTCGTGATCTTCGCCGTGGGACAGCTGCACCGGCCGAACATCCCCGATATCGCAGGTCGGGCCGACTTCGCCGGAGCGTCTTTCCATTCCGCGCGATGGGATCACGACCAGGACCTACACGGGATGGACGTGGCCGTGATCGGCACCGGCTCGAGCGCGGCGCAGATGTTGCCCACCTTGGCCGCGACCGCCCGCCGCGTCCGTGTCTTCCAGCGCACACCGCACTGGGTCCTGCCCAAACCGCCGGACGATTTCGGACCGCTGGCCCGAGCGGCGTTGCGGCTGCCCGGCGCGCACGGTCTCTACCGCCGCGCCCTCTACTACGGCGCGGACGTCGTACTCGCGCCGATCATGCACCGGGGCTGGTCGGCTCGGCCCGCGGAATGGGCTGCGCGCCGCTACCTGCACAGCCGGATCTCGGACCCGCGGCTGCGCGCGAAGCTCACACCCGACTATCCGATCGGTGGCAAGCGCATCATCTTCGACAGCCACTACTACTCGGCGTTGACCAGCGACAACGTCGAGCTGATCACCGCACCCATCACCCGGATCGTGCCCGACGGCCTCCGCACCGACGACGGCGCACACCATCGCGCCGATGTGATCGTCTATGCCACCGGCTTCCGCGCCCCGGAATTCCTGATCCCGATCACCGTGCGCGGACGTGGGGGAGCGCTCCTGCACGACCAATGGCGCACCGGCGCGGCAGCGCTACTGGGTGTGGCGGTCCCCGGCTATCCGAACGCCTTCCTGATCGCCGGACCGAACAGCTTCAACCCGGCGGGCAGCAATCCGGGGATGAAGGAACACCAGATCGACTACATCATCCGCTGCCTGCGCTGGCGTGACCGCATCGGCGCGGCCGCCATCGAGGTTCGCGCAGCCGCGATGCGGGCGCACCAGCAGTGGATCGAGCGAGCTCTCGCGAAGACGGTGTGGCCCGCCACGGGGCGGAGCTGGTACAAGCACGACAGCGGGCGCGTCACCAATCCGTGGCCCGCCTCGGCCCGCACCTTCGAGCGCGCACTGCGGCGACCGCCCTCCGCGTCGTTCTGCGCTGTTCCGCTCGATCCGGCGACGTCCGATCGGACGTCACCGGACCGAGCGAAGCGGAGGAACGTCTCGGCCGAGCCGGTAGCGGCCGGACCGGAAACGACCGAGGCGATTCGCGCCGACTGAGGCGCCGGCGGCTACTGCGCCGGCTCGGTCGGCGCCCGCCCCGGTGTGACGGATTCGTAGAGGGCGACATGCCAGGCAGAGCCGGGCGCCGGGCGCAGGACCGCGCGTCGTTCGTGCGGGCCGGTGATCGGCGGTTGTGCATCGAACCCGTTGGCCCGCAGCCGGTTCAACACGGCATCGAGGTCGTCGACCTTGATCGCGAGGAACGCAGTGTCGTCGTCGCGGTCGGTGCCCGCGAGCATGACGCGGACGCCGTCGCTGTCGAACTGGGCCCAGCGGTCGCCGTCGAGGACGGTGGGTCCGGCGCCGAAGACGGCGGTCAGCAGGGCCACGGCGGCAGGGAGGTCGTCGGTGGGGAAGGCGGGGCCGATCCGCTGGATCGTCATGGGTGCTCCCTGGCAGTTCGTGGTGCGGGTTCGTTCCCGGCGTTCGCGGCACGAATCGCCGAGTGGGCGGCGGTGTTCGCCCGTTCCGACTCGGGCAGGTGGCCCGCCATGCTCATGAAGCCGTGGAACATCCCGTCGTATCGGTGGATCTCGGCTTCCACACCGGCGTTCCGCAGCCGCTGCCCGTAGTTTTCGCCCTCGTCGCGCAACGGATCGAACTCGGCGGTGACGATGTGTGCGGGCGGCAGTCCGGACAGGTCGGCGGTCAGCGGGTTCACGTACGGGTCGGCGCCGTCGTGCGAGCCGAGGTACTGACTCCAATACCAGCGCAGGTGCGCGGCGGTGGTGAAGTAGCCTTCGGCGTTCGCGCGGTAGGACTCGGTGGCGCAGGCCGGGTCGAGCATGGGATACAGCAGCAGTTGCCGGGCGATCCTCGGGCCGCCGCGATCCCGCGCCATCAGCGCCGTGACGGCGGCGAGATTGCCGCCCGCGCTGTCTCCGGCCACGACGAGGCGGGCGGGATCGCCACCCAACGACTCGGTGTGGTCGGCGACCCAGCGCAGCGCCGCGTACGCGTCCTCGGCCGCCGCCGGAAACCGGTGTTCAGGGGCTTGGCGGTAGTCCACCGACACCACGATCGCGTCCGCTCCGACGGCCATGGCCCGGCAGAACTGGTCATGGCTGTCGAGACTGCAGATCACGAATCCGCCACCGTGGCAGAACATCACGACCGGCGCCGACCGCGGTGCGCCTTCGGGCCGGTAGATCCGGACCCGGACCTCGGATTCGCCCGGTGGACCGGGAATACGCTGCTCCCGCACCTGCGCGACGGGAATCGGCTCTGCGGCGGGTGCGGGGCGAGCGGCGAGCAGCCGCCGCGCCTCTGCGGCGTCGAGCACTTCGGTGCCCAGTGCGGGGAACGCGGCGGCGGCGATATCGACGATCACCTGCGCCTCGGGTGTCAGCGGCATCGCGGCTCGCTCCTTCGGCTAGTGCTCGGCGCCGGGCGGCAGGAACTTGCCCGCCGCCAGGCCGCCATCGATCGTCACCTCGGCGCCGGTGATGTAGGCGGAGGCATCGGAGGCCAGGAACGCGACCAGTTCGGCGACCTCCTCCGGCGCCCCGGTGCGTTGCAGCGGCAGGGATGGGAAACTGCCCGGGCCGGTGGTGAGATACGGGACCATCGGGGTCGCGATCGGGCCGGGATGCACCGAGTTGACGCGAATTCCGGCCGGGCCCAGCTCCAGGGCGGCGATTTTGGTCAGGCCGCGCAATCCCCACTTCGACGAGCCGTAGGCGGAGTGCCCCATCAGCCCTTCCAGGCCCGCCTGCGAGGAGATGTTGACGATCGAGCCGCCACCTGCCCGCGTCATCGGACCGACCACCGCCTGGATACCGCGGAACGGGCCGACCAGATTCACGCGCAGAATCCGCTCGAGCTCCTCGGGCGAGGTCTCGGTCAGCGGCCGGGCGGTGTAGATGGCGGCGTTGTTCACCAGGACGTCCAGGCTGCCGAACGCCGAGAGCGCCAGGGCGGCGGCGGCATCCCAGTCGGCGCCGACGCTCACATCGTGCCGGACGAAACGCGCTGCCTCGCCGAGTGATTCGGCGAGCTCGGCGCCTTCGGCTGCGAGAACGTCGGTGATCACGACGCGCGCGCCGCGCTGCACGAACAGCCGCGCTTCGGCCGCGCCCTGTCCCCGGGCGCCGCCCGTGATCAGGGCGACCTTCCCATTGAGGTCAACCATGTGGAACTCCTCGATATGTCGGCGAATGCCGGTCAGCTGTTGCGGAAGTGAGGGATGACTTTCTCGCCCCAGTGCCGGATGGTCTCCAGGCACGCCTCTTGCGGCACGGTGCCCATCTGGATGAGGCAGAGGATCTCGTCGGCGCCCGCCGCCTGCAGCCGCTCGACGTAGGCGATGGCGTCCTCGGGGCTTCCGTAGGCGTGCTCGACATTGAAGACCGAGGTGGCGCCGGTCTGCACGGGGATCTTGGCCTCGTGCAGGTAGGCCACGTGGTCGTCGGCGGCCCGCTTGATCGCGGCGACCTCGTCGGCGTTCGGATCGACGGCCTCGTCGGGCGCCGGGCCCGCACCGTAGTAGTGCTTGATGGACTGGGCGAAGAAGCGCTGCCCGCGGGCGCCGATCTGCTGTGCCTTCTCCCGGTCGTCCAGGACGATGGTCGGGCACAGCGCCGCGAAGTGGTCGTTCACGACGGTGGACACGAACCGCTCACCGGTGCGGGCGGCGATCGCCTCGTCGTAGGTGCGCCGCAGTTCCGCGATCTCCTCCACGCCGGCGAAACCGAGGACCAGCGCACCGATTCCGTAGTCGGCGGCCATCTTCAGCGTGTCCTTCTTGGTGCAGGCCATGAACAGCGGCGGATGCGGCAGCTGCTGCGGACGCGGCAGCAGTGAATGCGGGGAGACCTGCAAAAGCTCACCGTGGTACTCGAATTCGGCTTCCGGATCCTGCCACGCCTTGCCGATCATCCGCAGCGACTCCTCGACCTCCTGATAGGTGCGCTCGGGGTCGACACCGCACATGGAGGTCTCGACCGGCGTCGCGCCACGGCCCGCGCCCAGGTTGAGCCGGCCACCGGACAGCACGTCGAGCATCGCGGCGCGTTCGGCCGCCCGCACCGGGTGGTTGAAGTTGAACGGCATGCACACCACGCCGTGTCCGATCCTGATCCGCTCGGTCTTGGCGGCCACCCAGGTCAGGAAGACTTCGGGGGCGCTCATGTGCGCGTACCACTTCAGGCCGTGGTGTTCGACGGCCCAGACGGTGTCGAACCCCATTCGGTCGGCGAGCACCGCCTGCTCCACGCAGTCACGCAGCACCTGGTGCTCGTGCTCGCGCGACGGGTCGGCCATCTGGGCTTCGAAGATCATCGAGAACTTCATCCGGTCTCCTTTTCGCTCGCCCGGTCGGGGCGTTGTCTGCGGTTTCGTCGAGGGGCTCGTCCCGGGGCGGGACCACCGAAAGCGGTATGCCTAATCGAAATATGACCGCCGGAACATCTCAGGTCAGGAGCTAGTCCCGCTGGCCGGGACCGTCCGGTGCCGGGGGTCGGTGGGCGTCCTAGCGTCGGTGAGCAAGCGATGGTCAGAGAGGACGGGAATCGGTGGGACAACTCGACGGCAAGGTGGCGCTGGTCACCGGCGGGGCGCGCGGTATGGGCGCCGAGCACGTGCGGCAGTTCGTCGCCCAGGGCGCGCGAGTGGTGTTCGGTGACGTACTCGATCACGAAGGAACGGCGCTGGCCGCCGAGCTGGGTGCCGCCGCGCGATACGTGCACCACGACGTGACCAGTGAAGCCGATTGGTCCGCCGCGGTGTCCGAGGCGGTCGGCCACTACGGGCGGCTCGACGCGGTGGTGAACAACGCGGGCATCCTGCGGTTCGTCCCGATCGTCGAGATGGGCCTGGCGGACTTCACCACGATCATGACGGTCAACGTGACCGGCACCTGGCTCGGCATCAAGACCGCCGCGCCCGCGCTCGCCGAGACCGGAGGCGGATCGGTCGTGAACGTCTCCTCGGTGGAGGGGTTCGTCGGCGCTGCCGGTCTGTCCGCCTACAGCGCGAGCAAGTTCGCGATTCGCGGTATCACCAAGTCGGCCGCCCGGGAACTGGGGCCCCTGGGCATCCGGGTCAATTCGCTGCATCCGGGCGGCATCGCCACCCCCATGACCGCGGGAGTCGCCGGAGCCTCCGGCGTCGACGGCGATGACTTCTTCGCGAGCCTGCCGATTCCGCGCTGGGGGCAGCCCGTCGAGGTCTCGCACGTGGCGGTGTTCCTGGCCTCGGACGCGGCCAGCTATTGCACCGGAGGCGAATTCGTCGTCGACGGCGGCATGCTCACCGGTTGCGGCTACTGACGGAAGCGATGCGATGACTCAGGAATTCGAATTCGACGTGGTAGTCGTCGGTTCCGGCGCGGCGGGCATGACCGCCGCCCTGACGGCCGCCTACCGTGGGCTGTCGGTGACGCTGATCGAGAAGAGCCGATCCTTCGGCGGGTCCACCGCACGATCGGGCGGCGGCATCTGGATCCCCAACAACCCGGTATTGCAGCGCGAGGGCGTGCCCGACAGCCCGGAGCTGGCCCGAACCTATCTCAAAGCCGTTGTCGGCGAGCGCGTTCCCGAAGCCAAACAGCTGGCGTTCCTGGACCGCGGCCCCGAGATGATGCGCTACCTCGGCGCCCGCAGCAAATACTGGGAGTTCGTCTACGACCGCGGCTACTCCGACTACCACCCGGAGTACCCCGGCGGCCTGGCCCAGGGACGAAGCATCGAGCCCGCGCCACTCGACGGCAGGCTGCTCGGCGGCGACCTGCACAAGATCAACCAACCCACCATGTCCGGTCCCAAGGGAATCGCCTTCACGGTCAGTGACTTCCACGACCTGAACATGATCGCCCGCACCTGGGCGGGCAAGCGCACCGCGATCAAGGTGGGTGTGCAGGCGGTGCGGAACAAGCTGCGCGGACGGTTGCCGCTGAGCCTGGGCAAGGCGCTCGCGGCCCGGCTGTGGTTGTCGCTGCGTGAGGCGGGTGTGCCGGTGTGGCTGAACACGCCGCTGACCGACCTGATCACCGAAGGCGACGCAGTGGTCGGCGTACGCGCCGAGCACGACGGGACACCGGTGGTGATCAAGGCGCGCCGCGGCGTGGTGCTGGCCGCGGGCGGCTTCGAGCACAACCTGGAGATGCGCAAGCAGTACCTCAGCGGTCCACAGTCCACCGAGTGGACCGTGGGCGCCACCGAAAACGTCGGGGAGGGCATCGTCGCAGGCCAGAAGGCAGGTGGCGCGGTCGATCTCATGGACGACGCCTGGTGGGGACCATCCGTGCGCAATCCCGACGGGCCGCCGTTCTTCTGTCTCGCCGAGCGTTCCCAGCCCGGCGGCATCATGGTCAACCACGCCGGTCGACGATTCGTCAACGAATCGGCTCCGTACGTGAACGTCGTGCACAAGATGTACGAGCGGGAAGCGACCGGCGGCGGCCACATTCCGGCGTACTTCATCATGGATCAGCGCTTCCGGGACCGGTACCTGTTCCTCGGGAACTTCCCCAAGCGCCCCCTGCCACAGAAATACCACGACGCCGGGATCATCGAGCAGGCCGCTACCCTCACCGAGCTCGCGGCGAAAATCGGTGTGCCCCCGGCGAATCTGACCGCCACCGTGGAGCGGTTCAACCGCTTCGCCCTGGCCGGTCGCGACGAGGACTTCCGCCGCGGCGACTCCGCCTACGACCGCTACTACGGCGACCCGACCGTGCGGCCGAACCCGTGTCTGGCCCCGATCGAGCAGGGCCCGTTCTACGCGGTCGAGATGGTGCCGGGCGATCTGGGCACCAAGGGCGGCTTGGTCACCGACGAGCACGCTCGCGTTCTCGGCGCCGACGACCGGCCGATCGCGGGCCTGTACGCGGCGGGCAACAACTCGGCCTCCGTGATGGGCAACGACTACGCCGGAGCGGGCGCGACCATCGGTCCTGCCATGGTGTTCGGCTACATCGCCGCCGATCACCTCGCAGGCGGTCACCCGCGCGGCACCGCGAAATCCCCCGCACAGGCTGCGGCGAACCGGACCGAAGGAGATTGTTGATGGGACGGGTGGACGGCAAGAACGTCATCGTGAGCGGCGGCGCCCGGGGCATGGGCGCGGCCTTCGCGCGACGACTGGTCGCCGAGGGCGCCACCGTGGTGATCACCGACGTCCTGGTGGACGAAGGCGCCGCGCTGGCCGCCGACCTGGGCGACGCCGCGACCTTCGTGCCGCTCGACGTCACCGACGAGTCCGCGTGGAACGACGTGGTCACCTACACCGAGAAGGTTTTCGGGCCGGTCTCCGGCCTGGTCAACAACGCGGGCATCGTGCACGTCGATCCGATCGAGCAGCTGGCGGAAGCCGACTTCCGCAGGGTGATCGACGTCAACCAGGTCGGGGTGTTCCTCGGCATGAAGGCGGTGCTCGGGTCCATGCGCCGGGCCGGTGGCGGCTCCATCGTCAACATCTCCTCGATCGGCGGCATCATCGCCTTCTCCAACATCCTCGGCTACACCGCGTCCAAGTGGGCCGTGCGCGGCATGACCAAGACCGCTGCGCAGGAATTCGCCGCCGACGACATTCGCGTCAACTCGGTGCACCCCGGTGTCGTGGCCACGGAGATGACCGCCGATTCGGCACGCTCACAGGGCATGTCGGGCAACCAGCCGATCCGTAGGCCTGGCCGGCCGGAGGAGCTGGCCAACCTGGTGCTGTTCCTGGTCAGCGACGAGTCGAGCTTCAGCACCGGTTCGGAATTCGTCGCCGACGGCGGCTACACGTGCCTGTGACAACGCCCCGCAGGACAACCTGGCGGCCCGACCGCCGAGCGAGACAAGGAAATCAACCGTGAAGAACTTCGAGGGCAGGACCGCGGTGATCACCGGCGCGGGCGCCGGTATCGGCCGGGCCGTGGCGGTCGAACTCGCCCGCCGCGGCGCGCGGCTGGCGCTGTCGGGCCGCAACGTGGACAACGTCGCCGAGACCGCGGCGCTGTGCGGCAAGGAAGGCGCCCAAGCCCGCGCCTACAAGCTGGACGTCACCGACCGGGACGCCGTCTATCGCCACGCCGACGAGGTGGCCGGTGACTTCGGCGGGATCAACTTGGTCGTCAACAACGCCGGAGTCTCGCTGACCGCCAACGTGGAAGAACTCAGCTGGGCGGACTTCGAATGGATCGTCGGCATCAACTTCTGGGGCGTCGCGTACGGCACCAAGGCGTTCCTGCCCCATGTGATCGCCTCCGGTGACGGGCACATCGCCAACGTGTCGAGTATGTTCGGCCTGGCCGCTTGCCCCAGCCAGGGCGCCTACAGCGCGACGAAGTTCGCGATCCGGGCCTTCACCGACGCGCTGCGGCAGGAGATGAACATCGCCGGGCACGCGGTGGGCGTCAGCAGCGTCCACCCGGGCATGATCAAGACCGAGATCGCCTGGAAGGCGCGCGCGGGCGGCGACCGCGATCGCGACGCGCTGGCCGCCAACTTCGACCGGCTGGCCAAGACCACCCCCGAGCAGGCCGCGCGGGTCATCGTGAACGGCATCCGCAAGAACAAGGCGAAGATATTGATCGGCACGGACGCGCATGTGATCGACTGGCTGCCGAGAATTTTCGGCGCCGGATACCAGAAGATCCTGACCGCCCAGATGAAGAACGAAGTCGCTTAGCGATTTCGGCCGAATTGCGAGACCGCCCCGGCTTTCGTAGCGAGCTGGGGTTTCGTGAGCGAAGCAGCGCGGTGGCCGCCGGGCCGGCGTCGCTGGACGCCGTCGACGTGGCAGCCGCGGCAGCGGTGTACGTCGACGGTGTTCCGGTGGTCGGGCTCGCCACCGAGCGCGACCATGCGCGTCGCACGCTGATCGCCGTGCGGACGGCGGATGCCACCGGGCGCTCAGTATCGCGCCGCAGACGAACGCAGGACGCGTTTGAGAACCTTCCCACCCGCGTTGCGGGGTAGGGACGCCACGAACTCGATGCGGCGCGGGACCTTGTATCCGGCCATCCGGGTTCGCGCCCACGCGGTGATGTCCGCCGCGTCGATGGGCACCGGTCCGTTGCATACGACGAAGGCGCACCCCACTTCACCCAGTCGGCGGTCGGGGACGCCGACCACTGCCGCTTCGCGAATACCCGGATGGGTGAGCAGGATTCGCTCGATCTCGGCGGGATAGGCGTTGAAACCGCCGACGATGAACATGTCCGCGAGGCGGTCGGTGACGCGCAGGTAGTCGTCGCCGTCCAGGATGCCGATGTCACCGGTGTGCAACCAGCTCTCGGAATCCACGGCGGTCGCGGTGGCGTCGGGATCATCGAGGTAGCCGCGCATCACGTTGGGACCACGAACCACGATCTCGCCGGGCTCACCGGCCGGTACGGGCCGACCGGACCTGTCCACGACGCGAACCCGCACCCCGGGCAGTGCTTTTCCCACGGTGCCCGCGACGAGATCCGCGGGCGCGTCGGGCGAGCAAACCGTGGCGACGCCGGTCGATTCGGTCAGCCCGTAGCCGGTGAACACCTTCTCCACACCCAGATCACGGCGGATCCGCTCCACCAACCCGCTCGGCACGCTCGCTCCACCTGTGCCCGCCAGCCGCAGTGAACTCAGATCACGGTCGACGCGCCGGTCGCAGGCGAGCAGGTCGTGAAAGAGCGTCGGGGGACCCGTCAGCACGGTGATCCGCTCGCGCTCGACGACGCCGAGCACCTGCGCGGGATCGAATCGGGGCACCGGCACCATGGCGGCGCCGCGCAGCAGACACGCGATGATCCCCGCCTTGTATCCGAAGGTGTGGGCGAACGGGTTGACCAGCAGATACCTGTCGTCGCCGTCGAGCGACACCGCATCGGCCCAGCGGGTGAACGCCTCGATCGTCTGCCGGTGGGTGGCGGGCACACCCTTCGGCACGCCCGTGGTGCCGGAGGTGAACAGGATGTCGGAGACCGCCTCCGGATCCACGGCCGAACTCCGCGCCTCGGCCTCCCGCACAGATACGCCGGTACCGAGCGCGAGAAACCGAGACCACGACAGCGCATCGAGCCCCTCGTCCCGGGTGTCGTCGAGGTGAATCGTCGTCCGCAGATCCGGCAGCGCGTGCCCCGAATCTCGCAACATTCCCACGTAGTCGTTGCCGAGGAAGTCGCCGGAGGTGAACAGCATGCGGCTTCGGCTACGAGCGAGGAGGTCGGCCGCGTCGCAACCGCGTAGCCGAGTGCTGATCGGGACGAGCGTCGCCCCCGCTGCGAGTGCGCCGAGCGCGGCGATCACCCAGCGCGCACCGTTGGGCGCCCAGATCGCTACCCGATCGCCTGGTCGCACCACCGATCGCGCCATCATCGCCCGCGTGACGCGCTGTGCCGCGGCGGCGAGTTCGGCGTAGGTGAGCTGCCGCCGCGGGGTCACGACCGCGACGCGTGCGCCGTCGCGCCGTGCCCGGTCGGCCAGCACCGCGGGAATCGTCGCGAGCTCACCGGTCGCTTCGCGCCGTCGATCCATGGGGCGATCGTGCCGGACCAACCGCTCGATGCGGTCCGATCACCGCCACATATCCCGCTGACCGGGAACCTTCCTTCTCGAGACACCCGCACGGTGTCGAGCAGATAATCGCGCGCTGTCGCCTATCGGCGGCCCTGGGACCTGCTCGAACGGGCGTGGTCGTCGATCCTGCTGAGCGGGACCACACCTACGGCATGTGACCGCCGGCACGGCACGCTCGAATCGGGCGACAGGTGTGCGCGCCGCGGTTCGCACCCGGCACGACACAGTCCGCTGTACGAGATCCGAATCGCGCTGGGGCGCGCAGTGTTCAGTGAGTGCTAAGGAGTGACATGACCGCCGGAGCAGAGCTAGCGGAGCGAAACGACGAGGCAGCGGGCGCGGCGGCGGTCGTCGAACTCGACGGCGCCTGTTCGCTGTCCCGGGACCGGATCGGCGGGAAAGCGTGGAGCGTCAACCGCATGCGCGCACTCGGTCTTTCCGTGCCGCCCGCGTTCGTCATCACCATCGACGGCTGGGCCGACTTCGCGGCGCGCGGGGTGATCAGCGAGGACATCTGGCGCTCGGTCCGCGCGGGCATCACCGCGCTGGAACGGGGTACCGGACGGACCTTCGGATCCGGCGCCCGCCCGCTGCTGGTGTCGGTGCGCTCGGGTGCGGCGGTGAGCATGCCCGGGATGATGGACACGGTGCTGAACCTCGGAATGAACGAGGTTGTCGCAGGAGCGCTGGCGGCGGAGACCGGGAACTCGGACTACGCGGTCGATACCCGGGAACGTTTTCGCACCCAATATCGCGAGACCGTGCTGGGTGACCCGGCGGGCGCGGTGCCAGAGGACCCGTGGGAGCAGTTGCGCGCGGCCATCAGCGCCGTGTTCCGGTCCTGGGATTCGCCCCGGGCGCAGACCTACCGGCGCAATCGCGGCGTGCCCGGAACCCTGGGCACCGCGGTGACGGTGCAGGCCATGGTGTTCGGCAATCTCGACGAGAAATCCGGCACCGGCGTGCTGTTCAGCCGCAACCCGAACACCGGGGAGCGCGCGATGTTCGGTGAATGGCTGGTCGGGGGGCAGGGGGAGGACGTGGTGTCGGGCCGGACCACCCCGAGGCCGCTGGAGGAGCTGGCCGCCTCGCTGCCGCAGGTCCACCGCGAACTCGTCGCGGCGGCCGACCTGTTGGAACGCGACGGCCGCGATATCCAGGACATCGAATTCACCGTCGAGTCCGGCGCACTGTGGCTGTTGCAGTCCCGCCCCGCCAAGCGCTCGGCGCGGGCGGCTGTGCGGGCCGCGGTGGCGATGGCCGAGGAGAACCTCATCGGGACGGACGAGGCGCTGAGCCGGGTCACCGCCGAGCAGGTGCGGGCCGTGCTGCGTCCGGCGACCGGCGAGTACACCGGAACACCGCTGGCCCGCGGCGAATCCGCTTGCCCGGGACTGGCGACGGGCATCGTCGTGAGCGATCCGCACGAGGCTGAGCGCCGCGCGGAGGCAGGCGAGGACGTGATCCTGGTGCGCCCGACCACCAGCCCCGACGATCTGCACGGCATGATCGCCGCTCGGGGGATCGTCACCGGGCTGGGCGGCGTCACGTCGCATGCCGCGCTGGTCAGCCGTGAAATCGGCAGGCCGTGCGTGGTGGGCTGCGGTCCGGGTGTCGTCGCGGCGCTCGTCGGCACGCTCGTCACCGTGGACGGGGGCGCGGGCACGGTGTGGCCGGGCCGCGTCGAAGGCCGAGCCGTCGACGCGAGCACCCTCGCCGACGCGAGCAGGCTGGCCGGCTGGGCGGGCACCGACGTCGACGGGTTGGCGGGGTGGCTGGACGCGCGGGCGGCCGACGGCCCCGCCCGAACGGAGGCGGAGCCCTCGGCGACGGTGACCGAGATTCCCGACCTCGATCTGCTGCGGCTGATCGGGATCAAAGGCCGTGCCGCCCACGACGCGCTCGCCGCGGGCGTCGGTGGGGCAGTCGAGCCCGTCGCCGCCCGATGCGAGGAGCTGGTGGTCCGGGGCCTGTGCGCCGCGACGCCGATCGGTGTGCGCCTCACACCAGAAGGCAGACAGCACTTGGACGGCCTGCTGGCGACCGAGCGGCGGGCGGTCGACCGGGCTCGGATCGCCTCCGTCTATGCCGAATTCTGTGCTTTCAACGGCGATCTCAAGGCAATCGTGACCGCGTGGCAGATGAAGGATCCGGCCACTGTCAACGATCACGCCGACACCGACTACGACGGTGCGGTACTGGCCAGGCTGAGCGAACTGCACCGTGCGGTGCAGCCGCTGCTGCGGCGGATCGGCGACGTCGCGCCTCGGCTGACCCGTTACTCCGCTCGGTTCGCGCAGGCGATCGAGCGGATCGCAGCCGGTGAGCACGCCTGGGTCGCGCGGCCCGTGCTGGACAGCTACCACACCGTGTGGTTCGAGCTGCACGAAGACCTGATCGGACTGTGCGGCCTGAGCCGCGCCGACGAGGCGGCGGCCGGCCGTGCCCACTGAGACCGCGGGAGAAGCCACTGTGCCGGAGGATCGGTGGGTCGAGTTCGCCCAGATCGACAACGTGCGTGATCTGGGCGGGCTGCCCGTGCAGGGCGGCGGGACCACCCGCTTCGGGGTGGTCTACCGATCCAGCACTCCGCAGCACCTCACCGAAACCGATCTGGCGAAACTGCTCGGACCGCTCGGCCTGCGCACGCTGATCGATCTGCGATTGCCCGACGAGGTGGAGCGCGAGGGCTACGGCCTGCTGGCAGGCACGGATGTGCGGCGGGTCTGCCTTCCGGTGCGCAAGTCGCCGCAATCCTCGCTGGCGGCGAGGGATCTGGTCCCCGACGCGGGCCGGGTCGACTTGGTGGACCTCTACGGCAAGCTGCTGGCCGGCAGCGCCGACTCCATCCTGGCGGCCGTGCGGCTCGTCGTCGACGCGGGCGGCCATTCGGTGCTGTTCCACTGTGCCGCGGGCAAGGACCGTACCGGTGTGCTCGCCGCGGTGCTGCTCGACGCGGTCGGCGTGCCGCCGGAGGCGATCGCGGTGGACTACGCGCTCACCGGTGAACGCATGCAGCGGGTCCGTGACCGGCTCGACGCGCTCCCGTCCTACGCGGGCCTGCCCCCGGTCAGCACCGGCATCCTCGGTGTCGAAGCCGACGTGATGCGGCGCTTCCTCGCCACCCTGTCCACCGAACACGGCGGCGCTGGCGAATGGTTGCTGACCAGCGGTTTGAGCCGGGCGGAGCTGACCCGGCTGCGCGAAGTATTGACCGCGCCGGAAGGGTGATCCGCGCTCGCGCTACTTCTGGACACGAGCAGCCGTGACGATCGACAGCGCGGACAGACGAGAGAGCGGGCCGGTGGATACCATCCACCGGCCCGCTCTCGTCTACGACTACCGAGGCAGCAGCGCGGCTTTCAGCGCCTCGAGTGTCGCGCCGTCGATGCCGAGCCCGTCGGCGAGGAACCGGTCGAACGACCCGAACGACGCACCCGCCTGGTCGAAGGCGGCGTCGAGGAACTCAGCGCTCACGCCGAGGATCGGTTCGAACAGCGCGGGATCGGTGACCAGACCTTTGGCCATCAGACCGTCCATCAGCGCCTTGTTGCCCGCGGCCAGGTTGTCGTTCGATGCCAGATAGTCCTTGTACACCTGGCCCTTCGGGACACCGAGCGCCGTCATCAGGATCGCGGTCATCCAGCCGGTGCGGTCTTTGCCCGCGGTGCAGTGGAAGAGCACCGGCCCGTTCGCGGTCGCGATATCGCGGATGGCGGCCCCGAACTGCGTGCGGGCCGTGGCGTCGGTGACGAGCCAGCGGTAGTAGTCGCGCATGATGCCTGCGGCTTTGCCGTCACCGAACATCTGCTGCTGCACCGCCGGACCGCCCTGCACCGCCTTGCCCACCATCAGGTAGAAGTCGTTGGCCGGGTCGTACACCGGACGCGCGAGCGAAGGAATCGACGCGGGCAGTTTGTCGGGGTTGGCCCCGGCCTCCGCCGGGCTGCGGAAATCGATCACCTTGGTGATGCCGGAGGTCACCAGCTTCTGCTGGTCGGCGCCGGTGAGCTTGTCCAGGGCGTCGGTGCGGAAGACGACGCCCGTACGCAGTTTGCCATTGCCCTGGGTGGGATAGTCACCGATATCCCGGGCATTCGGCGCTGCCGATAGGTGCATGGAACGGTCGTGCACGGTGTGCACGAGCCCCGGGCCCGCCAGCGCGGTCGTGGTGGACGGGAATACGGCGATCAATGCGGCGGCGACACCGGTCACCGCACCGCGAATGGCACGCGAAATCGTCACTGGATCATTCCTTCCATAGGGTCGCGGCCCGGCGACGCCGAGCCGGCAGGTGGCCGGAGTGCGCGACCCCGGCCACAGCTCAGGCGTCGGCGAGCAGGGTGACCGTGCCGGCCGATCCGTCGACGCGCACCCGCTGGCCATCGGCCAGGCTGGCGCTCGCGGTCTTGGTGTCCACGACGCAGGGGATGCCGAATTCCCGGGCCACGATGGCGGCGTGCGAAGCCGAGCCGCCGATGTCGGTGACCACCGCGGCGGCGTAGGCGAACATCGCGGTGTGCCCGGTGTCGGTGACCGAGGCCACCAGGATGTCGCCCGGCTCGATGTCGTCGTCGAGGGACAGCACGCGTTTCACCGTGCCCTCCACGACCCCGGGGCACACGCCGATACCGGTAAGGCTCTCTCCGGGCGCCAGAGCGTCCGCGTCCGGTAGCGGCGCCCAATCGCCCGCGATGACATCCGGCATCCGCACGCCCTGCAAGCGCGTCAGCTCCGCCCGTCGTCGTGCTACGCGCTCGGCCATGTCGGCGGGCGCCCAGAGGATCTCATCGAGCGTGAGGAAGCAGGCGTCCTCGGCTTGCTGTAGCCGCCCGGCCCGGATCAGCCGTTCCGCTCGCTCGCGCACGGCCAGGCGCAGGCAGTGGGTGTACCGGACGACGGCATCGCGGACGCGTTCGCGCGCCATCGTCGCTCCGGCCGCCATCCGCGCGGTGCGCACCGGCGCCGGGTCGACCGGCTCCCGCTTGGGTGCTGGCATCTCGGCAGCTCGCGCGGCGGCGATCACCAGCAGTTCGGGTCGATCGCCGAACGTCGGGTTGAGCAGTTCGCACTCACCTGGGCCGCGGTGCCCGATCTTCCGGAGTTCCTCGTCCAGGGCGGCGGAGAATGCCGGGGAGATCGCCCGCGCCGCGGTGACGTCCCCCGCGTGTGCCGCTTTGTGCAACGCGGTGTCGGTGCGGCACAACTCGGCGAGCCGTTCGACGGCGAGCATCGTCCGGGCCGACTCCAGCCGCTCCAGATCGATCGGCACGGGCGCGGATTCCTTGCCACGGGAATGGATGGCCGTCGCCGCGCCGGTCATCATCACGCCGATGGATGCCGCCGCCCAGGACTGATTCAGCCGGTCCCGCCACAGCAGTGCTCTGGCATGGAGTTGCTCGTCGGTGAGTTCGCGAATCGCATCGGCGCCCAGGCATTCCCGATGCGCCGCGGCGTTGATCCCGTCGGTGGTCTCGCGATACCGCAGCGCGGTGCGCAGCACCCGGCCTGCCGCGCGCCAGGTGGCACGGGTACTGGCGAAGCCGGTCGGAGTGGGTGGTTTCCCGTGCGGGGTCAGGGAGATCTCCGCCGGGATGTTGCCGTAGACGTCGCGACGGATGCTCTGCTCGTCCCAGCCCGGCATGTTCTCCGCGGCAAGCACGCCGATGGAGGCGTTGATGTAGATGTGGTGGCCGAGCACGGTCGTGACGCGACTGGTCCAGTGCTCCAGCGCGATTCCGTCCAGCGCGATCATCCGGCCCATCGCCGCGTTGGCCAGCCGGATCGCGCCCGCTTGCAGGTCGACGGTCAGCGGTGTCAACGGCCCGGGCAGCGCCTCGGAGGTATTCGTCGCGGTGTGCACGGGATAGGCCGGGTCGACCCGATCGTCGAACTCGCCCTCGAGTCCCTCCGGTGCGACCGACACCAGGGAATGCCCGTCGGATGTGCTCGCCCGAGTGGGTATCACGTAGCCGGGCAGGGGGATCGCGCCGGTTTCGGTGACGAAGTCGTCCCCGTCGAACCTGCGGCCGACGAGACCGCGGACGATGTCGGCGGCGACATCCGAGGCGTTCCAGCCACAGCGGAATCCCCACTCGTCGCGCGCCGCCGTCGCGTCCACCAGCGGTACGTCCCGGGTACGGGACACCCATCGGGACGTCCGCGTCCCTGCCGCCCGGACGATGCGGCGCGCGTCCTCGTGCGAAATCACGCCGGAAGCGGCCAGTTCCACAACGCCGGTGCGCGGCGACCCTGCGGCCAGCACCAGGAAACGTTCGAAGTCATCGGTGTGCAGCACCTGCGGCCCGCTCGCCCTACGAGCACCCAGCAACGGCGCCAGGATGCGCCAATTCTCGCGCTCGATACGCCTGCCCGCGACCGGCGCGGTGCGCACGATCAGCGCCTGGACCCCGCTGGATCGGACGACGTCGGTGGCCATCGAATCCGAACCTGTGACCACGGGGACCACGATCCGGGCTCCGGCGGCTCGAGCCGCCTCGGCGATCGCGGCGAGCGAACCGCCGAGGTGCACCACCGTCGCGCAACCGGCGACGGCCTGCGCACAGGTCGATGGACCGGCCGGATCGCCCGTGATCACCTGGACCCGGGGGTCGACAAACCGGTGCCGCGCGCGGTCGAGCCCGACGACTTCGTGACCGGCGGCCAGCAGCATGCGCGCCACCGCGCGACCGGTCGGATCGGAAACTCCGGTGACCAGGACCCGCATGAACAATTCCTCCTCGCTGGCGTCCACGCAGACGTGACGCCGTTCACACACCATCGCCACCGGGCGTCCGAGCGACGGCCCGCAGTCCCGATGAACGGGACCGGTGGGTCGCTCACCAGGACGGGCGCGCTGCCACCTCCCGCGGAAGGGGAAGGTCGTTGCCATGAGTGGTCGGAATTCGGTCGCGCCCCGGGATGTCGCCGACATACGCGCCTACGACATCGAGACCGACGTGCTGGTGGTCGGCTACGGATGCGCAGGGGCCGCGGCGGCATTCGAAGCGGCGACGGCGGGCGCGCGGGTGCTGGTACTCGATCGGATGGGTGGCCCTGGTGGCGCGTCGGCCCTGTCCGGCGGCGAGATCTACCTCGGCGGCGGCACGCCCGTCCAGCAGGCGTGCGGATTCGACGACGACCCGGCGGCCATGGCCGCCTTCCTCGGCGCCGCGCTCGGTCCCGGCGCCGACCTGGACAAGATCGCTCGTTACAGCGAGGACAGCGTCGCGCATTTCCACTGGCTGGCCGATCGCGGCGTGCCGTTCAAACCCACCCTGTGGGACGCGCCCACCTGGGTGCCGCCCACGGACGACGGGCTCATGTGGCTGGGGGAGAACAGCAGGCCGTTCGCCGAACTCGCCAGGCCCGCGCCACGCGGTCATCGCCCCACCGCCGACGACTTCGGCGGCAGACTGCTGATGGACTGCCTTGCCGAAGCCGTCCGATCCGCCGGTGCGACAACTCTTTTCGACACCCGCGCGACCAGCCTGATCGTCGCGGGCGACGGCACGGTCGCCGGTGTCGTGGCCCGGCGGTACGGCGTGGAGCTGGCCGTGCGCGCCCGCCGCGGTGTGGTGCTGACCACCGGCGGATTCGTCGACAACGACGCCATGCTCGCCGCCCACGCACCGAAACTGCTGGGGCACACCAAGGTGAGCGCGGGCACCGACGACGGCAGCGGCATCCGGATGGCGCAGGTGATCGGCGCGGGCGTGCGGCACATGGCCACCGGCCAGGTCGGCATCTCGCTCATCCCCGGCCTCGCCGCGCGCGGCATGGTCGTGAACGGCCACGGGCAGCGGTTCGTCAACGAGGACACCTATCCCGGTCGCATCGGTCAGGCGGCGCTGTTCGGCCAGGGCATGGACACCTGGGTCGTGCTGGACGAACGGGCCTACGACGAGGTGCCGGAACAGCAGCGGTGGGGCGTGCGGCCCACACACGTGGCCGAAACGGCCGAGGAACTCGCCGACCTCATGGGCGTGCCGGGTGCCGCGCTGCGCGACACCGTCCGCCGGTACAACGCGTTCGCCGCGGACGGCACGGATCCCGAGTTCGGGAAGGCGTCGCGCTGGGTGCGCCCGCTCGAGCCTCCGTTCGCCGCGATCGACGTGAAGGCGGGAGTCCGGCCACCGGCGCAGGCGGGTGATCGCCGCGGTACCGGCGCCTCCGTCTTCACCCTCGGCGGCCTGCACACCTCGCTCGACGGCGCCGTGCTCGACATCGACGGCGCCGCGATCCCAGGGCTGTTCGCCGCCGGGCGCGCCGCGAGCAACCTGCACGGCGAGGGCTACATCAGCGGTACGTCGCTGGGCGACGGCACGTTCTTCGGCCGCCGCGCGGGCGTCGCCGCCGCCCGCGAGAGCTGATCGCGGCCGTGGGTTCCGATCATCGGGATGGATCGGTTCCCGGAGCACCGGACCGGCTTAGCGTCGAAACGAAGGCACTACGAGGAGGACTACCGGATATGACCAACAAGGTGCTCGATCGGGTACGGGATCTGCTGCCCGCGATCCGTGAGCGAGCCGCCGACACCGACCTGCGGCGCAGAGTGCCCGAGCAGAGTATCCGGGAGCTGACCGAGGCGGGGGTGTTCCGCATGCTGCAGCCGTCCCGCTTCGGCGGCGACGAATCCTCACCGGTCGCGTTCTACGAGGTGATCCGCGCCGTCGCCACCGCATGCCCGTCCACGGCGTGGGTCGCGTCGGTGCTGGGTGCGCACCCGTGGCAGCTGGCGCTGTTCCCGCTGCGGGCGCAGGAGGACGTGTGGAGCCCCGATCCGGACACTCTGGTCTCGTCGTCGTACGCGCCGACCGGCAAGCTGACGCCGGTCGAGGGCGGCTTCGAGATCAGCGGTCGCTGGAGTTTCTCCTCCGGGTGCGATCATGCCCGGTGGGCCTTCCTCGGTGCGGTCGTGCCGGACGACGACGGGGGAGCGGTGTACCTGACCGTTCTGGTGCCGCGCACCGACTACCGCATCGAGGACGTCTGGCACGTGTCCGGGCTGTCCGGGACCGGCAGCAACGACATCGTCATCGAGAACGCGTTCGTACCCGTCCACCGGACCTACCGCGCCAGTGACCAGGCCGCCTTGCGCGGGCCGGGCCAGGAGGTCAACACCGCTCCGCTGTATCGCATCTCGTTCGGCGCGGTGTTCTCCAACACGATCACCGCCCCCATCATCGGCGCCGCGCAAGGCGCCTACGAAGCGCACATCGAGCGCATGCGCGAGCGGGTGCGGATCTCCTACGGCGGGCAGAAAGCCGCCGAGGACCCGTTCGCGCACGTCCGGGTGGCCCGCGCCGCCTCCGAGATCGACGCGGCCGTCCTGCAGATGGAGCGCAACATCGGCGAACAGCTGCGTTATGCCGAAGCAGGCGAGGGGATCCCGTTCGAGCTGCGGGTACGCAGCCGCCGCGACCAGGTGCGCGGCACCGAACGCGCCATCGAGGCCATCGACCTGCTGTTCGACAACTCCGGCGGCCATTCGATCCGCAAACCCAACCCGATCGAGCGGCACTGGCGCGACGCGCACGCCGGGAGCGTGCACGTCATCAACGACGTAGAGCGCGCGCTCGTGCTGTACGGCCGGAACGCGTTCGGCCTGCCGGTCACCGATCGGATGATCTGATGACACTCACCGCCGAGAGCACCACGCGCCGGAGCACGACCGGTGGGCTTACCCTGCGGTACCACGAAGCGGGGTCGGGCGCACCGCTGGTGCTGCTGCACGGCTCTGGACCCGGCGTCTCCGGCTGGGCCAACTTCGGCGCGAACCTGCCGGTACTGGCCGAGCGTTTCCGCTGCCTGATCATCGATCAGCCGGGCTTCGGCGCCAGCGGCCGTCCGGAGGTCTACGAACGCAACTATCTGCGCATCTCCGCCGAAGCGGTGCTGGGGTTGCTCGACGACCTCGGCCTGGAACGTGTTCATGTGCTGGGGAATTCGATGGGCGGCGCGGTCGCGACGTTGCTGGCGCTGGAACATCCCGAACGGGTCGATCGGCTGGTGCTGATGGCCCCCGGTGGCGTCGGGGTGAACGTGCTCGGGCCGGAACCGTCCGAAGGCATCACGCGGTTGCTGGAGTTCAACGCCGAGCCCACCCGGGAGCGCCTGCTGCCGTGGCTGCGCACCATGGTGTCGGATCCGGCGACCCTGACCGACGAGCTGATCGATGCCCGGCTGAAAGCCGCCTCGGATCCGTCCGCCGTCACCGCGCTGCGCGACGCCTACGCGACCTTCGCCGACCCGGCTCTGGCCGAACCGATTCCGCTGTGGGCGCGGTTGCGTGGCCTGCGCGCGCAGACCCAGATCCTGTGGGGCCGCGACGATCGGGTGACACCGGTCGAGGCGGCACTGTTGCCCGCGCGGCAGATCCCGAACGCGGATCTGCGGGTTTTCGCCCGCTGCGGCCACTGGGTGCAGATCGAGCGCAAGCCGGCATTCGAACGGGCGGTCGTCGATTTCCTCACCGCCGGGCTCTGATCGCCCGGGCCGACAGCGGTCACACGTCGTGATCCCGGACCCAGCCCGCGATCTGGGTCCGGGAGGTGAAGCCCAGCTTGGTGAGTATGTGCTCGACGTGGGTCTCCGCCGTGCGCACCGAGATCACCAGGTCTGCGGCGATGCGTTTGTTGCTGTGGCCGGCCGCCACCAGCCGGGCGACGTCCTTCTCCCGGCGAGTGAGGACGTCGGCCGCCGCCTCGGACACGACCGGAGCGGGGTGCGCGGGGGCGGCGACGCGGCCCAGCGCGTAGTCGATCGCCTCGTCCAGCGACAACGCCGCGCCGCTGTCGAAGATCTGTTGGAACACTGTCGCGCCCAGCGCTTCTCGCACCTCGTTGCGCATCTTGTCGCCGAGGACGCCGGTGATGGCGTGGGCGAGACGTACCGTGCTGCGCGCGAGGATCTCCGCGGCGCCGAGCAGGCGAGCGGCCCGCTCGAAGTCACGGCGCGCGACCGCCGTCCAGGCCAGCCCTTCGAAGGCCGAGGCCAGCCAGACGCATCGGTCGAACAGGCTGAACATCTCGATGGATCTGGCGAGGTACTCGGTGGCGGCATCCTGGTCGCCGTGCCGCCAGCGATCCAGTCCCATCGACCACTGCGCCAACCCGCCGAGCAGGTGCGATCCCCGCGCGGCGGCCACCGCAAGGAGCCGTTCGGCGAGAACGGTCGAGCGCGTTTCCTCCAGCACCAGCGCGCACACGAAGGCGAAGGCGAGGCTGTCCATCTCCATCGCGTGGTGGCCGCACTCCGCGGCCAGATGGCTGGCCGTCTCGGCCAATTCGAGCGCCCGAGCGGTGTCGCCGTCGTTGAAGGCCAGCAGCGCCGAGTCGAGCATCGCCTCGGCGAGGATGTCCGGAGCGTTGAGTTTCCTTGCCAGCGTCACGCATTCGTCCACCAACTGGCGAGCGGACCCGCGATCGGACAGCAGTGCGGCGAGCGAGGCGGCCGCGGACAGTGCGCGTGCGCGCGGCTGTGTCGGTTCACCGGATTTCGCCAGCGCGTCGGTCAGCCAGCGATAGCCCTCGGTGAGGAAGCGGTTGTGCTCCCAGAACGGTCGCAGCACCGCGGCCATCTCCAGCGCCGGCTCCGGCGCGCCCGCGAGGCCGCACTGCAGCGCCGCGCGCAGATTCGCGTGCTCGCGGTTCAGTTCGCGGAACCAGGCGACGTCGTCGGAGCTCCAGTACGCGGTGCGGCCGCGCAGCGCCAGCCCGCGGTAGTGATCGAGGTGGCGCGCTCGCGCCGCGGGTTCGCCGCCGCGTTCGGCCAGCCGGTCGTGGGCGAACTGCCGGATCGGCTCCAGCATCGCGTACCGGCCGACGTCGCCGTCGTAGCGCAGACTCAATACGGATTTGTCGACCAAGCCGGTGAGCGCGTCGAAAAGCGTCCGATGACCGGCCTCCACCACGCACACGGCCTCGGCCGCTTCGATGTCGAAACCACCGGCGAACACCGACAGCTGCTCCCACAGCCGCTGTTCGGCCGGGGTGCACAGGTCGTAGCTCCAGCGGATCGCGCCTTCGATGGTCTGCTGTCGCTGCGGCGCGAGGCGCGGTCCCGCGCTGAGCAGGCCCATTGTGTCGTCGAGCCGGGCCAGGATCTGTTCGGGGGTGAACAGGCGAAACCGCAACGCGGCCAGTTCCAAGGCCAGCGGAATGCCGTCGAGCCGTCGGCAGATCGCAGCGAGCGCACCACGGTTCGTGGCCGTGGCCGCGAAGCTGGGGTTGGCGGCCCCGGCCCGTTCGGCCAGCAGCCGCATCGCATCGCTGTCCGCGGTCTCGTCGTCCGGTAGCGGCAGGGGTGCGACGGGCATGACCTGTTCGCCCTGCACCCCCAGCACCTCCCGGCTGGTCGCCAGTACCCGCACATCGGGGGTGGTGGCCACGATCCGGCCGACCAGCCGCGCGCAGGCATCGATCAGGTGCTCGCAATTGTCCAGGATCAACAGCAACCGTTTGTCCGCGAGGAACTCGGTCAGTCGTGGCAGCGGTGCCGCCGTGTCGTCGCGCAGGGCCAGCACCTCCGCGACGGTCACCGTCACCAGATCGGGATCGTGCACGTCGGCCAGCTCGACCAGCCACACACCGTCCGGGAATGCCCGCGCGACCGTGACGCCGACCTGGCGGGACAGCCGTGTCTTGCCGACGCCGCCCGGCCCGAGCAGGGTCAGCACCCGGGTCGTCGGCAGCAGCCTCTTCGCGGCGGCGAGTTCCTCCCGGCGCCCGACGAAGCTGGTGACCTCGGCAGGTAGATTGCCGATGGGACGCCGCGCCATGGGTGTCAACCCTAGGTACCGCGCGTGGCGCGCAAGAGCGTTCTGGACAAATTCGACTCCGGACCGCCGGTTCTCATCGGACGGCGACCGCGGCGTCGACCTCGGTCAGCTGGTGGCGCATGCGGTCGCGCTTGGCGCGCAGATAGCGTACGTTGTGCTCGGTCGGTCTGGCCTGCAACGGTATTCGCGTCTCGACGGCGATGCCGTACTCGGTCAGCCCGGCTTGCTTGGCCGGGTTGTTGCTGAGCAAGCGGACCGACCGCACACCCAGATCGGCGAGGATCCGCGCGGCGGCGTCGTAGCGGCGAGCATCGACGGGCAGCCCGAGCCGCAGGTTCGCGTCGACCGTGTCGGCGCCCTCGTCCTGGAGCTCGTAGGCACGCAACTTGTTCAGCAGGCCGACGCCGCGCCCCTCCTGGCCGCGCAGGTAGACCACGACCCCGCGTCCCTCGGCGGTCACGGCCTGTAGAGCGGCGTCCAACTGCTCGCCGCAGTCGCAGCGCAGCGAGCCGAACGCGTCGCCGGTGAGGCATTCCGAGTGCACCCGGGTGAGCACGTCCCGGTCCCCGGGCGCACCGAACACGAGTGCGAGATGTTCGGCGTGGTTCGTCTCGTCCCGGTAGCCGACCACCCGGAACTCGCCGAAACGGGTGGGCAGGCGGGTCTCGACGATCCGGACGACGCCCGACTCGAGCCGGTGGCGGTAGCCGATCAGATCGGCGATGGAGATGATGGGGATGCCGTGCACCCGGGCCATGGTCAGCAGCTCGGGCAGCCGGGCCATCGACCCGTCGTCGCGCACCACCTCGGCGATGACTCCGGCCGGGCGCAGACCTGCCAGCCGCATCAGGTCGACCGCGGCTTCGGTATGGCCGGGCCTGCCCAGCACGCCCGCCGGGTGCGCCCGAAGTGGGAACACGTGCCCGGGGCGAGTGAGGTCACCGGCCGTGGTGGCGGGATCGGCGAGCAGGCGCATGGTGCGCGCGCGGTCGGCGGCCGATATGCCGGTGCCGATGCCCGCCGCGGCATCCACGGAGACCGTGTACGCCGTGCCCTTCGGGTCTTGATTCACCGCCGTCATCGGTGGCAGTTCGAGCCGGTCCAGGTCGCCGCCCGCCATGGGAACGCACAGGACGCCGCTGGTGTGCCGCACCAGGAACCCGATGTTCGCCGCGGTCGCCTTCTCCGCGGCGAGCACCAGATCGCCTTCGTTCTCGCGGTCCTCGTCGTCCACGACGAGCGCCATGCCCCCGCTCGCGATCGCCGCCACCGCGGCAGGCACCGTGTCCAGTTCACCGGTCATCATCCGCCACCTCCATATGCCTAATCGAAATATGACGAGGCAGGAAGAACCAGGCGGCGTCTCACTCAGTGAGGCGATCGATGTCCGTGAGCAGCTCCCTGGCGAAATCGCGCTCGGCCTCGTAGTGCCGCACACACCAGCGCAGCACGAGTTCCGGATAGGCCCAGTCCGGATTCGCCTCGGCGCCCTGCGCGTCGGCCTCGGCCCGCTTGCGCATCTTCTCGGCGTAGGCGATGTGCTCGGTGAGGATCTCGCGCATCCGGTCGGGCTCGGCGAGATTGCCGAGCCACGCCCGCAGCATCACGCTGTGCTTGAGCACCGGCGCCTCGACCGGCGCGTGGTTGACCCAGTTCGCGGCGGCCGCACGGCCTTCCGGCGTGATGGCGTACATCCGCTTGCCGCGCACACCGTCCTCGTGCACCACCGTGCGGGAGGTGGCGTAGCCGTGCTTCTCCAACCGTTTGAGTTCGGCGTAGATCTGGCTGAACGACGGACTCCAATAGAAGAATTGCAGACTCCAGTCGGCCCACTTCTTCAGGTCGTAGCCGGAGAGTTCGTCGGCGTGCGAGAGCATTCCGAGCACGGCCCACGCGGTGGTCGGCAGATCGGGCACCGCGGGTGTCACGCCATCGGTCATCGTCGGACTGTACCGCCCAGGCATATGCGGATTCGGAACTAGCGCCAGCGCGCCCGGCGCGGGAACAGCGCCCGACCGGCCTCGTGGGAGATCTCGAGCAGCACCCGCGCCAGCTTGTCGAAGCTCATCGCGTCCGCCCGCCCGGACAGCGACAGGGCAGCGGGTGCGGTGCCTCGGCCGCGCATCGGCGCTGCGACGCAGGCGATTCCGTCCATCGATTCCTCGCGGTCCAGCGCCACGCCCTGCCGCAGCCGGATCTGGGCCAGGTTGCGGTGCAGCGCGTCGGGCTCGGTGATGGTGTGCGCGGTCAGTCGGGGCAGACGGGAAGGGAACGCCGCTTCGGCGATACTCGGCTCCAAGCCGGCCAGCATCGCCTTCCCGAGCGCGGTGCAGTGCGCGGGCATGCGGCCGCCGAGGCGGGTCGGCAGCATCGCCGCCAAACGGCCACCGGCCTTGTCCAGGTAGACGACCTCGCGTCCGTCGAGCACCGCGAGATGCCCGACCATGCCGGTGCGCTGACACAGCTCGTGCAGCAGCGGGCTGACGGCGTCGCGGATCTCGTTGTGATCGGCGGTCAGCCCACCCAGTTCCAGGGTGCGCATGCCCAGCCGGTACCCGCCGGAGGTGTGGGCCAGCCAGCGCAGCCGGATCATCTGGTCGAGGATCCGGTGGACCGTCGAACGCGGCAGGCCGGTGCGCTCCACCAGACCGAGCAGCGTCAGCGTCGGGGTGGCGGCGTCGAACGCGTCCAGGATGAGCGTCATCCGCTCGATCATCGACACCGGCACGTCGGCGCCGGGATCAGCCGCCTTGGGGCGGGCGCGGTGTGGGACACGGCCGGTGCTCGGCTGCGCGTCGGGCAGCAGGGTGACGGTCATCGGAACCTCCGTCGGTCGGATTCGGTCAGCGTCGACCAGGCATCAGGTGCTCGATCGTTTGTGTCTCCCATCACACTGACGGGTTCGTGACCGTGCCGAATCGGGAGAACTACGTAGCTTCCACGGATCTCCATCTCGGTGACCGGACACCGATCTTGACGCCCGCCCGGCGGAGCCTGCTGTCATAGCTATCAGGTATATGCCTGACCGCAATAGGAGGCCCGATGGAACCGGTGCTCGAGATGGACGGATCGCCGCTGGACGTGCGCGACTTCAAGGCCGTGCTCGGTCGCTTCTGCACGGGTGTCACGGTGATCACCGCGCGCTCGGAAGACGGGCCGGTCGGATTCACCTGCCAGTCGTTCTCGGCGCTGTCGCTGCAGCCGCCCGCGGTGTGCTTCTGTCCCGCGCGCACGTCCACGTCGTGGCCGCGTATCCGCACGGTCGGCCGGTTCTGCGTCAATATCCTGGCCCACGACCAGCAGGAGATCTGCAGGCAGTTGGCGCGCAGCGGCGCGGACAAGTTCGCGGGCGTCGACTGGGCGCCTTCGCCGAACGGGTCGCCGCGGCTGGCCGGAACCATGGCGTGGCTGGACTGCGATCTGGAGCAGGAGGTCGACGGTGGTGACCACACCATCGTGATCGCCCGCGTCACGGCGCTGTCGGAGCATCGGGAGGCCGCGCCGCTGCTGTTCTACCGCTCCGCTTTCGGACGGCTCGATGAGGCCTGAGCGTCTCCCGGCCAGTGGGACTTCACATTTCCGCGCCGGCATTCGGAAACGAAATATCGAGGCGACAAACGTGCGCGAATTGTGGAGGAACCGATGACTACCGACCCCGAGATTCGAGTGATCGACGCGGGCGCTCCGCCGGCCCGGTACGCGCGCGGCTGGCACTGCCTGGGACTCGCGGCGGACTTCCGGGACGGGAAACCGCACACCGTGGAGATCTTCGGCACCGAACTGGTGGTCTTCGCCGGCTCGGGCGGAGAGCTCTCCGTACTGGACGCCTACTGCAGGCATATGGGCGGCAACCTCGGAGACGGCCGGATCAAAGGGGACTCGATCGCCTGCCCGTTCCACGACTGGCGCTGGGGCGGCAACGGTCGCTGCACCGGCATCCCCTACGGCCGCCGCGTGCCGCCCCGGGCGCGGACCCGCTCATGGCCGACGTTGGAGCAGAACAAGCAACTGTTCGTGTGGAACGACCCGGAAGGCAATCCGCCGCCGGAACAGGTCACCATCCCGCGCATCGAGGGCGCGTTCAGCGACGAGTGGACCGACTGGACCTGGAACACCATGGCGATCGACGGCGCCAACTGCCGCGAGGTCATCGACAACGTGGTGGACATGGCGCACTTCTTCTACGTGCACTTCGGGTTCCCCACCTATTTCAAGAACGTCTTCGAAGGCCACATCGCCAGCCAGTACATGACGTCGGTCTCGCGCGAGGACATGATGGGAGAGACCGCGAAGGCGTTGGGCGGCAAGAACGTCCTGCACTCCGACGCCTCCTATTACGGCCCCTCCTACATGATCGACCACTTGCGCAGCGAGAGCGCGGGCCTGACGGTCGAGGGCATCCTCATCAACTGCCACTATCCGGTCTCGCCCACGAAATTCGTGCTGCAGTACGGCGCGATCGTGAAGAAGCCGCACGGCGTGCCCTCCGAGCAGGCGGAGGAGATCGCGGCGAAGTTCGCCGGCGGTCTGGGACGCGGCTTCGAACAGGACGCCGCGATCTGGCAGCGCAAGACCCGCATCGACAACCCGCTGCTGTGCGAGGAGGACGGACCCGTCTACCAGCTGCGCCGCTGGTACGAGCAGTTCTACACCGACGTGGCCGATGTCGACCCGAAGATGACCGACCGCTTCGAATTCGAAGTCGACACCACCCGGGCGGTCACGGCGTGGGAGGCGGAGGTCGCCGAGAATCTCGCCGAGCGCGCCGCCGCCGAAGCCTGAGCGGGATCGGTATATGGAACGAATCACCTGCCGCACCTGCGAAACCTGTGTGCTGGTCGAGAAGTTCAGTCCGCAGCACACCAGCGTGCAGTGGAGCGGTGCCGCGGTGGCGGCGTGCGCCGAGTTCGCCGGAGTGGACAGCGCGCGGAGGCGGACGTGCGCGGCGCTGCGCGACAGCATCGATGCCGCCGTCGCGGGCGGACTGCTCGTGGTCGGCACGCGGGACGGGGATGTGCCGTGAGCGTGGACCACGCGACGACAACCGTGGACGACCGGAGAGGAGACACGACAGTGGATCGGGTCGAAGCGGCCGTACCGTCGGCGCCTGCCGCCATTCCCGCCGGAATCCTGAGCCTGCGCGTGACCCGGGTGATCCGGGAAACCGGCGATGCGATGTCGCTCGAGCTGGAACCGGCGGCGCAGCAGTCGAATTCGATCGACTATCGCCCCGGCCAGTTCCTGACCTTGCGGATACCGAGCGAGCTGACGGGCTCGGTGAGCCGCTGCTACTCGTTGTCCAGTGCGCCGCACGAGGGCGGGCCGCTGAAGATCACCGTCAAGCGGACGCCCGGCGGCTACGGATCGAATTGGCTGTGCGACAACGCCGTGGCAGGCACGGCCGTCGACGCGCTGCCACCCGCCGGCGTCTTCACCCCCACGTCGCTCGACGACGACCTGCTGCTGTTCGCGGCGGGCAGTGGGATCACCCCGGTGCTGTCGATCCTGAAATCGGTGCTGGCGGCAGGGGCGGGGCACTGCACGCTGATCTACGCCAACCGCGACGAGCGATCGGTGATCTTCGCCGCCGAACTCGCCGATCTCTCGGCCCGGCATCCTGGGCGCCTGCTCGTGGTGCACTGGCTGGAGACCGTGCAGGGGCTGCCGACCCGCGCGCGGCTGGCGGCGCTGGCGGGGCCGTGGTCGGATCGCGAGGCGTTCGTCTGTGGCCCGGGCCCGTTCATGGACGCCGTCTGCGCCGCGCTCACCGGGCTGGGCGCCGACCGCAAGCGCGTGCACGTCGAGAAATTCGTGTCGCTGCACGGCAATCCGTTCGAGGCCGATACGTCGCAGGTGAGCGACCCGGCCGACAGCGCCGCGGTGGAAGTCGAACTCGACGGCGAGACGCGTGTACTGCCCTGGCCACGCCAACAGGTCTTGCTCGACGTGTTGCTGGCCAACGGGCTCGCGGCGCCCTACTCCTGCCGGGAGGGCGCGTGCAGCGCCTGCACCTGCCGGGTGGTCGCGGGGGAGGTCCGGATGCGGCACAACGAAGTTCTCGACGACGCCGACCTGACCGAGGGCTACGTGCTGGCCTGCCAGGCGGTCCCGGTCACCGACACGGTGCAAGTCACCTATTCCTGAGGAGTACGACGAACAATGGCTGACATCGCCTCGCTCGGTTACGTCCGAGTCGCCATCGCCGACGTGGACGCCTGGCGCGCCTTCGCCTTCGACGTGATGGGCTTCGCGCAGGCCACCGGACCGAATCCGGACAGCGTGTACCTGCGGATGGACGAGCACGCCTATCGCTTCGAACTCGTTCCCGCGGAGCAGGATCGAGTGCTGGCCGTCGGCTGGGAGGTGCGCGACTATCGCGCACTCGCCCGGCTGCGGGAAACGCTGGAACAGGCGGGCGTCACGGTCACACCGCTCGGCCAGGAGCAGGTCGACGCACTGCGCGTGGAAGAAGCCTTCACCTTCACCGACCCCGCCGGGTTCACCGTGGAGGTCTTCCACGGCCCGGTGCTCGATCACAGCCCAGTTGTCACCGCGCACGGGCACAGGTTCGTCACCGAGGGACTGGGGCTCGGCCACGTAGTGCTGCCGGTGCCGGACCTGGAGGAGGCGAACCGTTTCTACTGCGAGGTTCTCGGATTCCTGCCCCGTGGCTCGTTCCGGGTGCCGACCCCGCCCGGCGTCGGCCCGGTGCGCGTTCGATTCCTGGGGGTAAACCAGCGCCACCACAGCCTCGCCCTGATCCCCGGCACCCGCGCCGGCGGCCCGGGCCTGGTGCACATCATGGTCGAGGTCGACCAGCTCGACGCCGTCGGCCGGGCGCTCGACCGCGTCATGCGCGCGGGCTACCCGCTGTCCTCGACCCTGGGCAGGCACACCAACGACAAGATGATCTCCTTCTACGTCCGCACTCCCGGCGGCTGGGATCTCGAATACGGCACCGAGGGCGCGTTGGTCGACGAGTCCACCTACAGCGCCGAGGAGATCACCGCCGACAGCTACTGGGGCCACGAATGGTCACGCGGCTGACCCACGGAGGGCGCGGACGAGATCCGGTCCGCGCCTGCTCGATCCCGTCGCTGGGCCTAGACTGTCGGTTCGAGTAGGAAGGACGCTGATGAAGCGGAGACTGAACTGCCCCTGCGGAGAATCGATCGTCGGAACCGACGAGGACGATCTCGTGGAGAAGACACAGGCTCATCTGGCCGAGAACCATCCCGGACACGAGTACTCACGCGACGAGATCCTGTTCATCGCGTACTGATGCGGACGTCGGCCTGCGTCTGGGATCTGTGTACGGACAGCGAGACTACGATGCTCGCCCACTGCTGAGCCGCGAATCACCGCCTGTCTCTGGGCAGCCGGGCGGCGCGACGTACCGGAATCTCGTCGTAGTCGATGCCCATCCTGGCTCGGCGGCGCGCCCGCAGGCGACGGAGCAGGTCCCACTGCCGGTCGAGTTCGTTCTCGATCCGGTGTAACTCTCGCAGGTCTTCGTTGGTCACATCGCGTCCCACCAGGGACCGCTCGAAGGCGTGCTCCTCGTCGGCGAGCCGGTTGATCCGCGCGAGAACGTCCTTTTCCTCGTCCAAGTCTCCTCCTCGGTGCACAGCCGGGGATCACCTTCGTCGGCGCCGGAGGAACCTTCGCCTGCCGATCGGCGCCGCCGACTCGAGCCGTTGTCCGGCGTACTCCATCCGCTCCTGATCACCCTCGCAGAACTCCGGGCCTTCCGCGTGCACCCGGCAGGACGAAGTCGGCCCCGCTATCTCGACCTGCTGGACCCATACGGCCGGGAACCGGGTCGCCCCGCCTCGTCGCCGCGACCTATCGCGACGGAATCATCTCGGGCGCAGGCCGTCGATCATGTGCGTGATGGTCTCGTCCAAAAGTTCCTCGGCGGTCTCCGCGGCGATCACGCCGGACCCGACGAAGGTGGCCAGGCCCTGCAGCGTCGCGACCGCGGAGAGCGCGATGCGGCGCGGGTCGCCCTCGATCACCTCGCCGAGTCGCTGGGCTTCGGCGATGAGCGCGACGGGGGTCGCGAACGCGGCGTCCACCGCCTGGGACATCGCGTCGCCCGCCGCCGGGCTGTGCCTGCGCGCGAACATCAGCGCGACGAGCGCCGGGTTCTCGGTCGCGAAGCGAAGATAGGTACGGGCCAGGCCCCGGATGTGCCCGTCGATGGAGCCCGCTGCCGCGGTCTGCTCCAGGGCGGCCGCGAGGCGCTCGAACCCGGATACCGCGATGGCGTCCAGCAACGCCTGCTTGTCCTTGAAGTGACGGGTGGGGGCGGCGTGGCTGACTCCGACGTCTCGCGCCAGCCGGCGCAGCGACAGGCCGTCGACGCCGGACTCGCGCAGTGTCGCCTCGGCCCGCTGCAGCAACTCGGCGCGCAGGTCGCCGTGGTGATAGGACCGGCTTCGGGTGATCGGCATGGTGTTTGCAGGATAACAAAATGTAGGCATTGCCTACTTTGTAGGCAGTGACTACATTTGCTGGCATGACGGTCCGGACCTTCACCGCCCCGATCGCAGTGCTCATGGTCTTCGCGGCACTGCTCGCCACCATGTATCTCGGCTACGCCGGCAATACCGAGAAGAATCTGCACGACTTCCCGGTGGCCTTGGTGAACCAAGACGTCGGTGACACGCTCGACGGCAAGCCGGCAAACATCGGCGCCCAGGTCGCCGACGCGCTGGTCGCCGGTATCCCGGAGGAGAAGATCGATCTGCGCGTCGTCGGTATCGCCGAGGCGCGCAAGCAGTTGCAGCACGGCGAGGTCTACGGCGCCATCGTCATTCCGTCCGACTTCACCAAGCGGCTGGCGATCCTCGGCGCGTCCGCCGTGGTCCCCGGGCAGATCGAGCGGCCGGTGATCACCGTCCACACCAACCCCCGGATCGGTCCGTACACCACCGGGATCATGCAGCGCATCGCGGACCGCGCCCTGAACCAGGTGGACGTGACCGTCGGCAAGAATTTGACCGACCAGGTGAACTCCGCCCTCGCCGCGGGGCCGGGCGCGCCGGCCGAGCTCAGTGGCGCTGCCCGTCTGATGCTCGCCGACCCGGTGCAGATCGTCACCGCGCCGTATCGCCCCATGGACGACGGCGCCGGGCAAGGGCTCGTCGCGTTCTTCTACACCTTGATCCTGTTGCTGGCCGGCTTCACCGGCGCCATGATCATCCACACGCTCGTCGATTCGGTCCTCGGTTTCACGCCTACCGAGTACGGCCCGTGGTTCGTCCACCCGCCCGCCACCGGGATCTCCCGCTTCCGCACCCTGCTCCTGAAGTGGGCGGTGATCGTCACCGCGGCCCCGATTCTGTCCGGGATATTCCTCGCCGTCGCAGCGGCACTGGGCGTTCCGCTGGGCAGCCCGCTGCTGCTGTGGCTCTACGGGACGCTGGCCATCGTCGCCGTCGGCGTGACCGCGCTGGCCGTCCTGGCCGCCTTCGGCACCGCCGGACTGCTGGTCAACCTGATCCTGTTCGTGGTACTCGGCCTGCCGTCCTCGGCCGCCACGGTGCCGCTGGAAGCGACGCCCGCCTATATCGCGCACCTGGCGGCTTTCGAACCGATGCACCAGATCTACCTGGCCGTGCGCGCGATCCTGTTCTTCGACGCCCGCGCCGTAGCCGGTTTCGGCCAGGGGCTGTGGATGACGTTGCTCGGCCTCGGAATCGGCCTGCTCCTCGGCGCGACGGCCACGCTCGCCTACGACCGCCGCGGACTGCACCGCGCCACAGCGCCCACCGAGAGCGCACCCGTCGCCGGTGCTCCGGCCGTCGCCGGATAAGGGCGGACCGGTCCTCAGTCGTCGGCGGCGGCCAGGAGCGCGTCCAGCTTTCCGGGGTCGACGCCGAAACCGGTGAGGCGGTTGAGCGGGATGGCTGCGATCATCCGCATCATGTCCACGCCGAGTGCCGTTGCGTCGCCCATGCTTTCGGACATGCTGCCGAACGCTTCCGCCAGCGCGGCCGCGGCCGTCGGATCGGCCAGTGCCTCACCGAGGGTCGACTCCGCCGTGATCGGGATCCGTAGTTCGTCTCCGGCGAGGTCGATCTGCCCGGTGACGCGCAGATCCCGGCTCGAAGCGCCCGCCCAGACCTGGTAGCTACCGCCCTCCACGACCCAGCGGTCGACGCGGGTCTCCCAGTAGGCCAGGTCGTCCCGGGCAAGGAGGATCGAGACCTCCTCGCTCGCACCGGGTTCCAGCTCGGCGGTGACCGCGACGCCCTTCAGCTCCCGAGCCGGACGCGTGACGGCGGAACCGGGCACCGCCGTGTACACCTGCACCACCTCACGACCCGCGCGGGAACCAGTATTGGTGACCAGGACACGCACCGTGATTCCCGCCGCGTCCGCCGCGAGCGCCGAATCGGCGTACTCGAATGTGGTGTAGGACAGGCCGTGCCCGAAGGGGTAGGTCACGTCCATGTCCCGGCTGTCGTACCAGCGGTAGCCCACGTAGAGACCCTCGCCGTAACGCACGTGCGAGTTCTCACCGGGGAAGTTCAGGTAGGCCGGGGTGTCCTGCAGCCGTACCGGCACTGTTTCCGCGAGTCGACCCGACGGGTTCACCACACCGAACAGCACGTCGGCGAGTGCGCCGCCGCCTGCCTGGCCGAGCAGACCGCCGTCCAGGATCGCAGGCGCCGGCGCGGCCACCGGGGCCAGCCGGACCACTCCGCCGTGCGCGAGCACCACCACGGTGTCCGGTTGGGCCCGCACCACCGCGTCCAGCAGGTTGAGCTGATCGGCGGGCAGTTCGAGATGTTCCCGGTCGAACCCCTCGGATTCCTGGGTGGCGGCCAGGCCCAGGAAGAGCACGGCCACATCCGCCTTCT
This sequence comes from Nocardia abscessus, assembly GCF_015477775.1. Lineage (GTDB taxonomy): Bacteria > Actinomycetota > Actinomycetes > Mycobacteriales > Mycobacteriaceae > Nocardia > Nocardia abscessus_A. The sequence goes on from NZ_JADLQO010000003.1 coordinate 469,607, forward strand.
CGGCGGCGGCGACGGCTGCGGCGCGCAGCGCGGCGTTGTCCGCCTCGGTGTCGCTCGTGGTGAATCCCCGGCTGTAGGAAACGGTTCCGTCGCCGGACAGCGCGCGGATCTCGTCGAGTGGCACATCGAGCCGGGTCGGGGTGACGTGCGAGCTGCCGCCGCCCTGGTATCGCGGTTCCACCGCGAATTCGCCGATCACCGCCAGCGAGCGCCCCGGAGTGAGCGGCAGGAGGTCACGGTCGTTGCGCAGCAGCACGACGCAGCGCGCGGCGATCTCGCGGGCCAGCCGATGGTGCTCGTCGGCGTTGTCCGGCGCGTCGCCGAGCTCCCGTCCGGCCACCACCCTCGCCGCCAGCCTCGCCACGTTCCGCGCGGCGCGGTCGACGTCCGCCGGGTCGAGGGCGCCCTCGGCCATGGCCGCCACCACCTGTGTGTCGGAGACGCCGCTGCCGCCGGGCATCTCCAGATCCAGCCCGGCCGTCACGGAGGCGGTCCGGTCGGCCACCGCGCCCCAGTCGGAGACCACCGCGCCGTCGAATCCCCATTCGCCACGCAGCACGTCGGTGAGCAGCCAGCGATTCTGCGCGGCATGCACACCGTTGATCCGGTTGTAGGAGCACATCACCGTCCACGGCCGCGCGGTACGCACGATGTGGGCGAACGCGCGCAGGTAGATCTCGCGCAGCGGGCGCGGGTCGATGTCGGAACTCATACGCATCCGATCGTGCTCGGCGTTGTTGGCGGCGAAATGCTTCAGCGAGGCGCCCACTCCGGTGCTCTGCAGACCGGTCACCCATGCCGCGCCGAGCAGGCCGGTGAGCAGCGGATCCTCCGAGTAGTACTCGAAATTGCGCCCGCCGCGCGGATCCCGCTTGATATTGACGCCCGGCCCCAGCAGCACATCGACGCCCAGCGCGCGGGCCTCCCGGCCGAGCGCTTCACCCACCCGCCGCACCAGCTCGGCGTCCCAGCTCTGCGCGAGGCCGACCGCGGGCGGGAAGCAGGTGGCGGGCAGGCTCGCGGCCAGCCCGAGGTGATCGGTCGCGCCGGGCTGCCTGCGCACACCGTGCGGGCCGTCGGTCAGGGTGACCGAGGCGACCGGACCGATCGCCTTCGTGGTCCAGAAGTCGGCGCCGCTGCCGAGCGCCGCGCGGTCTTCCGGCGACAGGTCGGTGAGGTCGGGGTCGCTCGTCATCGCAGCTCCTCGGGTCGAAACCGATACCGAAAACAGTATGCCATTCGGTTTTCGTGGTGGGGCGATCCGAGTACAGTCGCGACGTGGTTCGGCGCGGCGCGTATTCGAAAGGGATCGCCAAACGAGAGGAAATCCTCGAGGCGGCGCTCGAGATCGTGGCGCGTGTCGGATACAGCCGGACTACCGTGCGCGAACTCGCCGAGGCCGTCGGCCTGAGCCAGACCGGCCTGCTGCACTACTTCGGCAGCAAGGAGGAGCTTTTCGCCGCCATCCTCGCGCGGCGCGACGAGGCCGACCGCGATACCTTCACCGCCCCGGCCGTGCCGCCCGACCTGCCCACAGCGCTGATCCGCCTGATCCGGCACAACGCGGAGGTACCCGGCCTGGTCGAGCTCTACGCTCGCTTCTCCGCCGAAGCCACCCGTCCCGAGCACCCCGCCCACGACTACTTCCGCGACCGCTACCGCACCGTCCGGACCGCCCTCACCCGCGCCGTCGCCGACCTCCGCGAATCCGGTCGCCTGCCCGCTGATCTCGACCCGGACCGCTTCGCCGTCATCGCCATGGCCCTGCTCGACGGCCTGCAGACGCAGTGGTTGTACGACCCGGCCGTGGACATGGCCGACCACCTGACCTACCTGTGGGAGCTGATCGAACGCGTCGGAAACGGAGCCGAGCGGTCGCGCCCACCCCGGTAGAATCGGGATCAGCGGTTTCGCGTCGGCCGTACCCTTATTCGGCCGGGCGACAGCCACGGGAGTGGGAAATGAGCGTACGCGACGGCCCCAGCCTGCGGCGGTTGCATCGCAGCACTCGGGTGCTGGTGATCGCCGCCACGGTGTTCGTCGTGTCGATGCTGATCGTTCCCCGCCTGATCAGGGCCTATGTCAGCTGGCTGTGGTTCGGTGAGGTCGGATTCCGCGGTGTCTGGCTCACCGCGCTGCTCACGCGCCTGTCGCTGTTCCTGGTAGTCGGCCTGCTCATCGGCGGTGCCGTGTTGGCGGCGATATGGCTCGCCTTCGCGTTCCGTCCGCCGTTCGTCCCCCGTGCCGGGGAGGAAGACAGCCTCCGGCCGTATCGGGCAGTGGTGTTGCGGCGGCCGCGGCGATTCGGGGCGGGCATCGCCGTCACACTCGGCCTCATCTGCGGTTTGATCGCGCAATCGAGCTGGATGAGAGTCCAGCTGTTCCTCCACGGCGGGTCCTTCGGTGTGTCCGACCCCCAGTTCGGGCACGACGTCGGGTTCTACGTCTTCGATCTGCCGTTCTACCGACTCGTCGTCAACTGGCTGTTCGCGGCCGTCGTACTCGCGTTCCTCGCCTGCCTCGCGACGCACTATCTGTTCGGCGGGCTGCGTCTGTCCAGGAAGGCAGGTGGCCTGACGCATGCGGCCCGTGTGCAGCTCGCGGTGCTGGCGGGCACGTTCATCGTGTTGAAGGCCGCCGCCTACTGGCTCGACCGGTACTCGTTGCTCGCGAGCCGCAGCAAGGAGCCCACTTTCGCGGGCCCCGGCTACACCGACATCAACGCCGTGCTGCCCGCCCGCTTGATCCTCTTCGCGATCGCGGTCATCTGCGCCGCGGCGGTATTCGCCGCCGTCGTCGTGCGCGATCTGCGCATTCCCGCGATGGCCGCCGCGCTTCTGCTGCTGTCATCGATCCTGGTGGGAGCCGTCTGGCCATTGGCCGTCGAGCAGTTCTCGGTCCGCCCGAACGCCGCCGACATGGAGCGCGCCTATATCGAACGCAACATCGCGGCTACTCGGCAGGCGTACGCGATAGGCAGCGACCGGGTCGATTACCAGCCCTATTCCGGAGTCGGTACCAAGCCGCCGACCGAGGTACCGGCGGACGCCACGACGATCGCGAATATGCGTCTACTGGATCCGAACGTACTGTCCCGAACGTTCACCCAGCAGCAACAGCTGAAGAACTTCTACAGCTTCCCGCCGCATCTGGACCTGGATCGGTACCGCGTCGGTGGGGAACTGCGCGACTACGTGGTCGCGGCGCGCGAGCTGACCCCGAGCGCGCTGAGCGGTAACCAGCGCCACTGGGTCAACCGGCACACCGTCTACACCCACGGGAACGGGTTCGTCGCCGCGCCCGCCAACCGCGTCAACGCGGCCGTCCGCGAGGCCGCCGGGGATGCCGCCAGCAGCAACAGCGGATACCCCATCTACGCGGTCAGCGACATCGCCTCGCAAGCATCCGGGAACCAAGTGATCCGGGTGGACCAGCCGCGTGTCTACTTCGGAGAAGTGATCGCGGGCGCCGACCCGGACTATGCCATCGTCGGCGGCGGCACCGAGCCCCGCGAGTACGACACCGATTCCACCAAGTACACCTACACCGGCGCAGGGGGCGTATCGATCGGGAACTGGCTCGACCGGCTCGCCTTCGCCGTGACCTACACCGAACGCAACATCATCTTCTCCAAGGCGATCGGTCCGGAGTCGAAGATCATCTTCAATCGCGATCCGCGTCATCGCGTCGAACTGGTCGCGCCGTGGTTGACCACCGACAACAACCCCTACCCGGCGGTGGTGGACGGACGGATCGTCTGGATCGTCGACGCCTACACCGCCGTCGACGGCTACCCCTACGCCAAGCACAGCTCGCTCGAGGCGCTCGAGCCGGGCGACGATACCGACCGCGGTTCCCCGCACGAGGTGTCCTATGTGCGGAATTCCGTCAAAGCCACGGTCGACGCGTACGACGGTACGGTGACCCTCTATCGAGTCGACCGGCAGGACCCGGTACTTGCGGCGTGGATGAAGGTCTTCCCCGGCACGGTCGAACCCGAGGAGTCGATCTCTCCGGAACTGCGCGCCCACTTCCGCTACCCGGAGGACCTGTTCACGATCCAGCGCGAGATGCTCGCCAAATACCACGTGGACGAACCGCGAGAATTCTTCACCACCAATGCTTTCTGGTCGGTGCCCAGCGATCCCACGGTGGAGACCAACCCCCACCAGCCCCCGTTCTACGTCCTGCTCGGCGGCCAGGACACCGCCGAGCCGTCGTTCCGGTTGTCCAGTGCGATGGTCGGGTACAACAGGGAATTCCTCTCCGCCTACATATCCGCCCATTCCGACCCCGAGGACTACGGCAAGCTCAGCGTCTTGCAGCTGCCCACCGACACGCTCACCCAGGGGCCGCAACAGATCCAGAACTCGATGATCTCCGACACCAGAGTGGCATCCGAGCGGACCCTGCTCGAGCGGTCGAACCGGATTCAGTACGGCAACCTGCTCACCCTGCCGATCGCCGACGGCGGCGTGCTCTACGTGGAGCCGCTGTTCACCGAGCGGATCTCGACGACACCGAACGCCTCGACGTTCCCGCAGCTGGCGCGGGTGCTGGTGAGTTACCGCGAACCCGGTACCGGCGGTGTCCTCGTGGGCTACGCGCCGACCCTCGCCGAGGCGCTCGACCAGGTGTTCGGCCCGGGGACCGGCAGACTCGCCACGCCGCCCGGCGGTGGCCCCGGCGTTCCACTGCCACCGAGTCAACAGCCGACCGGGCCGCAGCCCACCGGGCCGCAGCCGGCGCAACCGCCGACGGAAGCCACTCCGCAGGATCAGGCGAAGATCGCCGAACTCAACGCGCAGATCGACGAAATCCGCGCCGCCCTCGAACGTCTCCAGAAGCAGCTGAACGAACTCGATCGCAACGGTCGCTGATGCTCGCGTCGCCGATCAGCGCGGAAATCGCCTTGCGCCTACTTCGATTCCGTTGTCGGCGCGACACTTTCGGCGGCGGGATCGGGCTGCGTGTCCGGCAGGTGAACGAGAATAAGGCCCACGCCCGCGATGAGGAAGTTCTGCAACGCGGCGGACGACGCGTTCACGTCGTCGTTGGCCCACATGCGGAACCATTCGCCGCCGACGGTCAGGAACCCGCCCGCGAACAACAGCACCGCCATGGTCCAGCCCAGGCTCGACAGTTTCACGGCCACATCGAGACCGGCTCGCAGCCTGCGCGGCCGTCCGGTCAACACCCGGCCCCACGCGCCTCCCGCGGCCAGTAGCACGAAAGCGATCAGGAACTCCCAGATAACCACCAGGATGTAGGCGACGAGCGCGACATTGCCGTTGGTGATCGCGCGCCAGTCCGTGCCCGGATGGTGGATCGTCGCCTTCATCGACAGCACGGCGGCCACACCGTTGCGATTGGTGTCGGTGTCCACGCAGTTGGTGAACGCGACGAACAGATAGTAGAAGCCGGTGATGGTGGCCAGTGCCGCCACCGCCATCCGGCGGCTACCCACCACATCGAGAACCTTTGTGCCACCGTGCGTCATCTGCCTACCTCAGGTCGACTGGCATGTATGTCCGGACATCCAGGCGCCGACGATCATATAGGGTCTCCGATCGTGCCTACTCCCCATTGCGGGGAGCCGAAGTCGGCGTCGAGCGGATCGAGAAGCCTTATAACGCAGGTGGTTCCGGCCCGTCGCGCGGCCGGACGGCATCGTCGAGCCAGCCCGTACCCGAGGGCCGCCGTAGTGGCCGCCCTCGGGTACGGGCTGGCGTCAGATGTTCCCGTCGAGTACCTCGCGCAGCTTGTGCGCGAAGGCTTCCGGCTGTCCGGCGTACCCGAACTCTCCGTCGAGGAAGCCGCCGTGGTGGCTGGGGAACACGGTCGCCCGCTGACCGAGCAGTTCGGCGGTCGCGACAGCCGTACGTCCGGTGAACGTGCCCGCGGACTCCGCACCCACGGCGAGCACGACACGAGTCGGCGCCGCGGCCAGCGCGGCCACATCGGGCCGGTAGCTGCTGACCGCCCAGGACCGGTCGGACAGCAGCGGGTCGTCCCGGGAACCGTCGTCCTCCGACGGCATCCCGAACAGCGCGGGGTCCGCGGCGGGCTGGGCGAAGTAGTCGTCGGTGAATTCGCCTTGCCACGACGTCATCGCGAGGAAGGCTGCCATGCCCGCGCCGAAACCCTTGGCCTCGTAAGCGTCGCGTACGCCGGCACGGGCGCGCTCGGCTGCCCCGGCGTCGGGCAGCACCGGGATGAGCGGCGGCTCGTGGGCGACCAGCGTGAGCACGTCGCCGGGGTAGGCGACCACGAGCGCGAGCGCGGTGACCGCGCCGCCGCTGCTGGCGAACATCTCCACCGGTCCTGCGCCGAGCGCCTCGATCAGGGCGTGCACGTCCTGGGCCTGTACCTCGGGCGTATGGTCGACGGCGCCGTCTTTGCGAGTACTGCGACCGAGTCCGCGGGGGTCGTAGGTGACCACTGTGCGATCGGGGAAGTGCGCGGCCAGCGCCCGGAAACCGCCGGCGTCCATCGGCTGGCCGATCATGAGCAGCGGTGGGCGTCCCGCGACGGTGGGCAGCGGGCCGTGGACGTCGTAGGCGATGTCGACGCCGGGCGTCTCGAGCAAGTGGGTCGTCATACCACTGTCGACGTCTCCCGCGCCGGAAACTCATCGGACCTCGCGGAGGAACCGGTCCCGAGCGAGGGTCCCTGGAACACGACGGCTGCGCCACCTGGGATGGTGGCGCAGCCGCTTGCTGTGCGCTCCGACCGCTCGGCGGGGTGGCGGGGTGGCGGGCGCGCACCCCGCCGAGTTCGCCGGGTCCTACTGCGCGGTGGTCTGCCGCTTCGGCAGCTTCCACCCCGGGCGGGGGAAGTGGCAGGTGTAGCCGTCGGGGTAGCGCAGCAGGTAGTCCTGATGCTCCGGTTCGGCCTCCCAGAACTCGCTCGCCGGGGTCACCTCGGTGACCACCGTGCCCGGCCACAGGCCCGAGGCATCCACGTCGGCGATGGTGTCGAGGGCGACGCGCTTCTGGTCGTCATCGAGATAGAAGATCGCCGAACGGTAGCTGGTCCCGATGTCGTTGCCCTGGCGGTCCTTCGTCGTCGGATCGTGGATCTGGAAGAAGAATTCCAGCAGTGCCCGGTAGTCGGTCCGCGCCGGGTCATAGACGATCTCCACGGCCTCCGCATGCCCCGGGTGGTTCCGATACGTGGGGTGGTCGTTGCGGCCGCCGGTGTATCCGACGCGTGTCGACACCACCCCTGGCTGCTTGCGGATCAAGTCCTGCATGCCCCAGAAGCATCCACCGGCCAGAACGGCCTTACGCGTGTCGCTCACGCCTCCTCCTTCGCGAAGAGAGTCCTGTACTGCCCGTATCCTTCCGCCTCGAGGTCGTCGAGGTGAATGAACCGCAGTGCTTTCGAATTGATGCAGTACCGCAGGCCGCCCGCCTCGCGGGGGCCGTCGGTGAACACATGCCCGAGATGGCTGTCACCATGCGCCGAACGCACCTCGGTGCGGATCATCAGGTGACCGAAGTCCCGCTTCTCGACCACGTTCGCGGTATCGATCGGCTTGGTGAAACTCGGCCATCCCGTGCCACTGTCGAACTTGTCCACCGAGGCGAACAACGGCTCACCGGACACCACGTCCACGTAGATGCCCGGCTCGTGGTTGTCCCAGTACTCGCCCGTGAACGCCCGCTCGGTTCCGTTCTCCTGAGTGACGTGGTACTGCTCAGGGGACAGGGCGGCGACCGCCGCGGGATTCCGGTTGTACTCCTGTGCCACATGACCTCCTCATATCGGCTCCAGGTACAACCCGTGCGACGGCTCGGAAAATCCCGACCGAGCCGGGCGTCACACTTCGATTCGCTCGATCGCGCACCACGGCGGCCGCGCCCCTCGTCACCGGCAGCTTCGACCAACCGCCGACCCGCTACGCCGTGGGGCTCGCGGCTGTTTCCGGAGCGGGAGCAACAGCGTTTTCCGCTGTCTTTCTCCGCGGCACCGTGAATACGGCGATCACGCACAAGACAGCGATAACGAAGCAGGCGAGCGTGTACCAGAGATTTCCGATGGGGTCTCCCTCGCTCGTCGTGCCGTCGACAGCGCCGAAGAAATCGGGCAACGCGGTCACCCAGAGAAGAGCCATCACGCCCAGATACACCACGCTGTAAACGCGGACGAAGTCGTTCGTATAGGGCGCGGTGTCCGAGGCGCCCCGCCGCAGCCGAAGCCATTGGCGGGTGAGGACCAGGACGGCGACAATGCTGACGACGACCAGTTCGGCGGCGTAGAGGACGCCGCGCACGGTGGTACTACCCATGCCGAACACCGTTGCGGGGATGGGCAACACGGCTGTGCCCAGCGAGGCGAGCACGCCGATGACGACCGTGCGCCAGACCAATTGCGTTCCGGGGAAGGTTTGCCCCTGGTCGACGTGACGGCCGACGAACCATTGGACACAGAACGCGAGCGACATCGGCCACAGGGCGGCGAAGACGACCACGCTCGGAAGCGGTACCGAATCGAACATCGGCTGATTCATCGGATTGTCGATCGACCATTCCCACCAGCGCAACTGCGGGCCGAGGTGGTCGAAGATCTCGTAGAAGGCATGGTGGACGAAGCCCACGCAAGCGGCGCCGACGACAACGCCGTACCGCCGGAAGACTCCGAGTATCTTGACCGTTTCGAAGGCCAGGGTCGCCATGAACGGGTAGATCGCGATGATGTAGAGCGGTAATCGGCCCCAGAGGAATTCCACGGTGAACAAATTGTGCGCGAACATCGTGTCGACGTGCGCGTCGATGCCGAAGGCCGCGGGAAAGTACAGCGGTGGTTCGATGATGAACAGGTACGCGGTCGCGCCGAACCAGAGCACCAGGTTGGTGGGATCTCCATGGCGGCGCAACCGCACGGTCGCGTAGACCAGCGCGAGTACCGCGCCGAGGACGATCGTGACTTCGAGGACGGGCAGCGTCCAGTTCTCCAATGCGAAGGGGTTCCGCACCTCGACGAGGCCGCCTGCCTCCTCACACGAGAAGCCGAGCGCTGTCGCGAGCCGATCGAAAGTCGGGGCGCAATGATCTGCCATCGGTCCGGCTCCTAGGGTGCGACCGGGTCGGCGGTGTACCAGTGCGAGACGTCGTATCCGGCCTCGTAGCGCTGGAACCACACGTCGGCGAGTGCGGGCAGTTTCTCGTGGTCCGGGTTGTGCTTCGGCAACTGACTGCGGATGACGCCTGCCAATGCGACGAGCTGCTCACGAAGGGGGAGATGATCGAACGCGCGCGGCATCGGGCCGTGGTCCTGCGCATGCAGGAACGGCAACCACGTGCGTAGCTTCTGCTTGCGCCGGTAGGAGGCGAACATCGACAACGCGTCGACCTTCCGTTCCTCCAGCGGGACGTGCTCGTTGAAGCCCGCGCAGGCCACCCTGATCACTTTCAGCACGTGCCGGAAGATGGACGGAGCCATGCGCATTCGGTAAACGTCGCTGCCGACGACGGAGTCGAAGATGATCAGCGCCGAACTGCGATGCTCGACCTCTTCGACGAAGTGCCAGATGAACAGCGAAGCGACCCGGTCGTCTCCCGGCCGGAACAGGGTCGAGTCGTTGTCGAGCATCAGCTTGAACACCGGCGTGAAGGTCGCCTCCAGATCGGCGGTGTAGGCCAGCCGGTATTCGACCGGAGTTTGCACCGTGAGGCGGTCGAATTCCGCGATCACCTCGTTGAGCGTCTCCTGAAGCCCGGGGTATCGCCGGATCAGGCCGTTGGCATGTTGACGATGAGCGGTGGAGTGCTGCCCCTCCTGCCGCACGAACGCGTCGGCTTCCTCCGCGACCGCCGGATCCGTGATCAGGGGCATGGCCTCGCGAATCATGTTGACGATCATCTTCTCGAAGCCGATCGCCAGGAAGGACACCGCATTGGCCATGGACGAGAAGGCCGGATTCTCCTCGTTCCACAAGAACGGCACGTCGTAGTCGGCGAATGCGAAGCGCATCTTCCGGACTTGAAGCTCGGTCACTGGGCAGTACCTCGTCTTTCGGAATCGAACCGGTCCGGCGGCATCGCCCGGATGCCGCCGAGCCGCGTTGGACGTGATCATACACAGAACGATGTATGTGTATGATCAGAATCGACGCCCGATCCGTGGAACGGGGGACTGGCCCGCCCTGTGATACCGTCGAGCCCTTGATCCTGATGGTCGGCGGGCCCACCATCAGGGGGTTCGCCGGCGACAGGCTTCGAGTCGAGGAAGCGGGCAGTGGCAGGAAGGCGCGGGTGGGGCGGGAGTCCGCCGAAAGACGACGAGGAAGCGTCTCGTCGCATAGTCGCCGCCGCCGTCGAGCTGATCGGCCGGACGGGTTCGGAGATCAGCATCGCCGACGTCGCGGAGTCGCTGGGCGTCATCCGTCAGACGGTCTATCGATACTTCCCCAGTGCCGATGCGCTGATGACGGCCGCGGCCATGGCTTCGGTCGACGGTTTCCTCGATCGGCTGGCACGGCACGTCAGCGGCATCGAGGACGCGGTGGAAGCGATGACCGAGGGGGTCGTGTACACCCTGGCCGAGGTGCGCCGGACACCCCATCTCGGCATCCTGCTGTCGAGCACCTACTCCAACGTCCACCCCGAGAGCCTCACCTCCGAGGAGGCGCAAGCCTTCGGAATGACGATGATCAAACGCTTCGACGTCGACTGGGAGCGATACGGGTACGACGACGAGTCGCTGCACGAACTCGTCGAATACGTCCTGCGAACGATGCAGTCGTTCTTCATTTCCCCGGGCAACCCACCCCGCGGCGAGGATGATCTGCGGCGGTATCTACGCCGCTGGATGGGAGCCGCGATCGTCGCCCAGCTGAAGCCGTCCGCAAGCGTCTGATGCCGCTGGTGCGTCTCGGGCCACCTCGGCTCGCCGGCGCACCACCGATATGCGCGCCGGAGAGGCAGAGATCAGCTCGCGCCGTCGAGACGCACCTTCACGAAGACACGGCCGCGTTCGTCGCGCTGCGCTACCGCGTGTCCGTGCCGCTGCGCGCCGTTCAGATGCAGCGTGATGGGGCCGCCCTCGTCCAGAAAGTTCCGCCACCAAGTCTTCTTGTCGGGCAAGGCGACTCCGATGACGAGTTCGTCTCCCTTGCGCCAGTAGTTGACCGGCGTGCTGAACGTCCGCCCTGACCGCCGCCCCACATACGTGACCACCACGAATCCCTTGCCGAGCAACCGCCCGAGCAGCGGCACGTCGAGGAGGGCGGCGACCCCGCCGTTCACCGCCCGCACGGTGCGCCCCACCACCGTCTTCAGTTCCACAACTTTCCTCCAGGCCGGTCGCGCGGACACATCGAACACCGCCACCCTAGTCGCGGCGGTGGCGATCGGCCCGTTCCGGTCGACGTGCCGCCGCGGGCTCACCACGGGCCGCGCGCGGTGGCCAGGTCTCGAATGTCGTTTTCCGACACTCGAGTTCTGGTTGGAGGCAGGATTCTTCCGTTGCCGGGCCCAGCGGCCGGACTCGCCGAGATACTCGTGCACGACCGTCGCAACGACGGCTGGAGGCTCACGCGCAGAAGGGAATTCCCATGACAACCAGCCTGCCCGCATTCCCCGCCCCGAACGAGGATCTGCTGGACACCTGCATCCGGCTCCGGGAGATCGCGCCGGTGGTCGAGGTGGAGTTTCCCGGCGGCGTGCCCGCCTACCTGGCGCTGACGCACGAGGCGGTGCGCGAAATCCTCGCCGGGGACAACAAGACGTTCGCCAGAGATCCCAAGCACTGGCCCGCCCTGTACGACGGTTCCATTCCGGAGGACTGGCCCCTGCGGGCCATCGTGCAGGGCGATCACCTGTCCACCAAGGACGGCGCCGACCATCGGCGGCTTCGTGGCCTGATCAGCAAGGCGTTCACCCCGGGCCGGGTACAGGCGCTGGAGCCGCGCATCCAGCAGATCATCGACGGGCTGCTGGACGAGGTCGTCGCCGCGGGCGACGGTGTCGACCTGGTACCCACCTTCACCGAGGCGTTGCCGATGGCGGTGATCTGCGAACTGTTCGGAGTGCCGGAGCCGGAACGGGATCGGCTGCGGCGGTGGACCGCGACGCTCCTGGCGCACACCACTGCGCCGGAAGAGGCGTTCGCGACGCAGAACGCGCTGATGCTGTACCTGTACGAACTGGCGGACCGCAAGCAGCGCGAGCCCGGCGACGACCTGACCTCGGGCCTGGTACAAGCCCGCGACGAAGGCGACAAGCTCACGGCCGAAGAATTGGTCGCCGTTCTGTGGATCATGCTGGTCGCAGGCCACGAGACCACGGTGCACATGCTCGGTTACGCCATTCTGGCGTTGTCGCAGCACCCGGACCAACTCGCGCTGGCCAAGGCCGAGGATCGCTGGGCCGACGTGGTGGAAGAGACTGTCCGATACCGTCATTCGGTGATGATGACCAGTTGGCGGTTCACGTTGACGGAGGTCACCGTGGCGGGGGTGACCGTTCCCAAAGGCAGCGCGGTCGGTGTGGCCTACCAGGCGTGTGGGATCGACCCGGCCGAGTACGGCGAGACCGCGAACCAGTTCGACATCACCCGCAAACAGCAGGGCGGACACCTCGGGTTCGGCCACGGCCCGCGTTACTGCATCGGCGCCGGGCTGGCCCGTCTGGAGGGGAGGCTCGCACTGGCTTCCCTGTATCGGCGGCTGCCGGACCTGGAACTCGCCATCGACCCGGAGGACATCCCGTACTCGCCGTCCTTCTTCACCATCGGCCCGCTGTCGGTGCCGGTCAAACTGGGTGGCGAACAGTAAGGCCGGCTCACCCGAGGACGAACGGGAGGCGCGCTGCCAGCTCGTCCAGTTCGGCCTTCTCCGAGTCGGTCGGAGCCCGTCGTCCGGTGCTGACCAGCAGTGCGTCGGTGTCGGACATCGACGCGGGGAACGGCGCCCCGGCGATCTTCTCCAGCATCTCCCTGGACCGGGCGAGCCCCTCGGCAGGCGGCTCGTCCACGACCGGGAGGTGCGCGATCAGGTCGAGATGGTGCAGGGTGCTCTCCAGGACGTACGCGCCGAGGTAGTCGCCCGCGGTGAGGACCTCATCGCGCGTGCCGACCCGGAGGCCGGGGTCGGCGAGTTCGGCGGCGCGCCCGGCGGCGGAGCCGACGTCCTCGAAGTGGATCTTCAGCAACCTCGGCTCCTGGTACGCGGCGGCGAGCCGCACGATCAGCGCGTCGAGCGGGTGGTCGCCGGTCGGGGCCGTGTCGGCGACTTCCCAGTAGGTCACGGCGTCGCGCGTCGGTTCGGCTTCGGCGGGCGTCACGAGGGTGATCAGGACGTCCTGAGCGTCGATGATCAGATGGCACACCAGGTCTCGCACGAGCCAGCCGGTACAGCCGGACGGCTGTGCGAAATCCTCGTCCGAAAGATCGGCGACCGCCGCGCGCAACGCTGCCCAAGAGCGTGAGAAGTGATCCACCTCGGGAAGCTAGCAGCGCGCGGCGCGCCCCGCGACGGATTCAGCGGTCCGACCTGGGCGAGGTGTCGTCCTCGCGGAGCAGCGCCGCTCGACGTGAATCGCGCGGCCGAGACCAGTGGCAAACGGTAAGCACGAGACAGTGACAGGTGCCGTCGTTTAGTCGAAAATTGCAACGTTTCCGCTGTTCATAAGCCTGTTTCGAATGGGGAACACATCGCCTGATCCGCTCACTGCCGAGTACTTGCTGTGCCAAGCTGCCGCCGTCCGCTATTACGCAGCTAACTGGCAGGAAGGATCGATGACGCGTATGACGCAAGGAGATTCGATCGTCGGGACAACGTCCGAACAGCTCGCTCGGATCGCCGTCGAGGGGCCCTGGGACGCTCAGGGGCAGGTCCGCCCGGAGGCGGTGCAGTTCGCGTCGAACTTGGTGAGCGCCCTGCAGAAGCGGAGCGGCAAGGGCCTGGTGCCCGATCACGTGGACGACTTGGTGGGCCGGGCGCTGAACGTCGCCGTGCCGACGTTTCCGCGCATCGAGACCGAAGACGGCACCGGGCTGTCGGCGCACATGCTGCGGCAGACAACGAGCCGACGGTGCCCGCTGGTGGTCATTCCGGCCGGGTGGACGCCCGTCGGGTGGCCGTTGTTCGAGTACGCCTATCTCACGCTCGCGGTCAAGGGCTATCACGTCCTGGCCTACACCCCGCGCGGTATCGGCTGGACCGTCGTACCGGGAACGAACTTGCCGTGGTTCGGTACTTCCGAAGGCAAGATCGATGTCGCCGGTCCACAGGACTGGTCGGACGGCTCGGAGGTGCTCACCTACGCGATCGACGCACTCGACCCCAGCGGCATCGCCTTCATGGGTGAGTCGTACGGCTCGGGCATCAGCCAGCTCGTGGCCGCGCACGACGAGCGGGTCGACGTCGTCGTCGCTCTGAGCACGTGGGGCAACCTGGCTACCAGTCTGTACGACAACGCCACCCGCCATGTCAGGGCCGTCGATGCGCTGATCGACTTGACCGGCGGCGCCAAGGAGGAGAAATTCGACGAGGAGACGCTGGAGATCCTCGCGAAATTCGCCGAAGGCAAAGATATGAATCCGGTCGTCGAATGGGGCACCGAACGAGCGCCGGAACAATACGTCGGTTCCCGCGATATTCCGACCTTCTTCTCCAACACCTGGCACGAGGGGCTCTTCCCGGTGAACCAGGTTCTGGAGACCTTCGAGAAGCTCCCGCGACCCAAACGGCTGAACATGTGGATCGGCGATCACGCGGCGCCGGAAGGCCCGGGCCTGATCGCTCCACCCATGCCCGGCGCGGGACCGAACGAACCGCTGCGCGAGGCGTATGCCTGGCTCGACCACTACCTCAAAGACGAGGACAACGGGGTCGCCACGTGGCCGGAGATCAGCAATCAGGTCATGTTCACCTACGTGACCACTCCGGCATCCGGGGACGGTCAGAACGTGATCGTCGAACCCGCGCGGCGCGAGGAGAAAGCCTCGTGGGCCGACGTCACCACCGATACCGAAACACTGATCCTGACCGATACGCGCGAGGGCGGCGACGGTGCGCTGATCGCCGACGTCACGGCCGGCTGGCAGCGTGAATTCACGGTGGGCGAGGAGGCCGAGGTCCTCGCTATGGACAAGCTCATGACGACCGGCCAGGAGGAGTGGGCCGGCAATCCCAAGATCTACCGGACCAGCGAGATCGATCGCGGCCGTGCCCTGGTCTGGTCGACCGGGCCGCTGCTCGCGGTGCGCGGTGGCGTCGCCCGGCAGATTCGCGGAATCCCCCGGTTGCAGCTGACCGTCGACAGCACCGGCGAGTCCGCGACGGTGATGGCCTACCTGCTCGACGTCGATGAAGACGGTTCGGCGCGGATCATCACGCACGAGCCGAAAACCGTCGAGTCGGAAATGCCGGCCACCGTGTCCTGGGAGTTGCAGGCGGCCGCCTACGATGTGCCGGACGGTCATCGATTGATGCTGGTCGTCGACGGCGTGGATTTCCTCTATTCCAGCGCCAACACGGTCGGCTCGCGGATCACCATCAGTTCACCGCAGGGCGCCCCCTGCTGCCTGGAGTTGCCGCTCGGCTGATCGGCGCGCGTGGCCCGGACTCGGGAGTGAGTCCGGGCCACGTGACGGTCGATGGCTGGAGAAGGGCTGATCGAGCCCGTCCGCTCAGCCCGGCGCGAAGGTCACCACCAGAACATCGCGATAGGCGGGGCGGCTCGGGTCCATCGGATGCACCGGCGAGACGCTGTGCAGGGTGCGGCGGTCGTCGCCGAGCAGCAGGGCTCCGGGCGTGCCGAGTGTGGTGCGCAGCAGCTGCCTTTCGTTCGGGTCGAACACCGCACTCGCACCGCCGACAGCGTTCTGCCTGCCGACCAGAAGCGACGACACCAGAGTGACGCCGTCGCGGTGACGGCCTTCCGGTGTCGGCAGGCCGTTCGTGTCCGCCGAGGCCACGACTCGGAAGGGATGCACCTTCGCACTCCACTTCGACGGCTTGTCCAGAGCCGTCGCCAACCGCGCGAGCAGCCGCAGCACCGCCCCGAACACGGGATCGGCCACGAAGGCATCGGTCAGGGGCTCGAACGTGCGGTCCACGCCCACGTAGAGCGGATTGCTGTTCTCCGGCTGCACGAAGGAACCCTGCGGCAGCAGCCCGATCCGCCCGGCCGGGTCGGTGAGCGAGAACTGCCCGTAACGGCGCAGCCTGCACGTGCCGCGGGCGCCTGCGTAGATATCAGGGCTCAACTCGTCCCAATGCCGGCGGAAGTGGTCCCAGTCCGCTGTCGTCATGCCGAGACTCGACGTCGTGACCGCAGCGGGCATGAGGTGGACGCCGTCGTGGGCCAATGCCGCGCGGGCGGCCTCGACCGCCTGCTCGGCTCGCGGGGCCGCGGCCCGGACATCCATTCGCGCCGCAGTAGGGTTTCGCTTCACGGGTGGTCTGCCTCTCTGACCTCTCGCGACTGGGTCGCTCTCCGGGCAGGGGGTCAACGGACGCCGACTCGCGGCCGGTCGCTCAGCGGAGACTCGACGCCTCGGCGGGCGACTTCGGCGGGATCGTCTTCGGGCAGCTGCGCGAAGCTCCAGTGCCGAGTGCGAGAAGTTTCTCGGTCATGTGCTGCGGCTACCCACTGATGCGGCACCCATACCCGGAATCGGGATACCGCGCCCCCATGGCGAGCGCAGCAGCTGTCCGGCCTCGACGCATGGCCGGGGCCGGGTCGCTCGGTAGTCTGCAGGGGTGTCCGCCGCGCCCGCCGACGCTGACGCACCGATCGTGCCGGTGCGAAACGGCGTGTTCTTCACACTTCCGGAGGCACTGCCGCGTGGCAGGCACAACCTGGCGCGGGAGCAGGTGATGGCCGCGCAGCGGGAGCGGCTGCTCGTCGCCGTGACCGAACTGCTGGCCGCTCGCGGCTATGCCGGGTTCGGCCCGACCGATATCGCGAAACGGGCCGGAGTCTCCTTGGCGGCCTTCTACGAGGCGTTCGCCAACAAGGACGAGTGCGTATTCGCGGGCTACGACCGCTTCATCCAAGTACTGCTGACCCAGCTGACCGCGGCGGAGATCGTGGGCCGCGACCGCAGGGCCATCGTGGGCGACGCACTCGGCCAGTACCTGCGCACCCTGCAGAACGACCTGGTCGTCGCCCGCGCCTACCAGGTGGAGATCGAGGCGCTGGGCCCTGCCGTTCGCAGGCGCAGACGTAAGTCGTTGCGACTGTTCGCCGAATACATCCGCGGCTTGGTGCGCGGCGTGGGCGGGAAACGGTTACCGGCGCTGTCGGTCACCGCTTACCTGGGCGTCGTGTACGCGGTGCGTCAGCTCACCGCCGATGCGCTCGACGAGTCGGACGAGCCGGATCTGACCTCGCTCAGCGCCGACCTGGAACCGTGGCTGACCGATCTGTTCCGCGAGCGCTGACACCGGCGTGCGGCGCCGCCGCCCCCGCTTGACATGACAGCTGCCGTCCATCAGCATTGGCGTAAAGTTCGTTACTCCGATACCCACCTCGGCGTGGTCACCGCAGCCGAATGTCCGATAACGCCGTCGTCGATCCCCTCGATGGATGCCAGTCGTCGAAAATGACCATTGCATGGCCGTAACAATCGCACTTTTCACCCGTGACCTGCGCGTCAACGACAATCCGGCGCTGTCGGCCGCCGTGCGCGAGGGCGCTGCGGTGGTTCCGCTCTTCGTGGTCGACGACCGTATCGTCGGCAGCGCCCGCCCCGCAGGCAATCAACTCCGGTTCCTGTCCGCCGCGCTGGCCGAACTCGATGCCGAACTCCGCTGTGCTGGAGGGCAACTGGTGATCCGGCACGGGGACTATGTCGAGGCGGTGGATCGGGTGGTCGCGCAGGTGCACGCCGACACTGTCCATGTCGCCGAAGACGCCACCTGGTACGGCCGATGCCGGCTGCGGGCACTGCGCGAGCGGCTGGACCGGCGCAGCTGCCTGCTGCACATCCATCCGGCCACCCTCACGGCCGTGGATGCCGACGATTGCGCCCCGCGCGGCCGCAACGGCAAGGCTCCGGACTTCGCGACGTACTTCCGCCGATGGCTGGAGGCTCCGAAGCGGCTCCCGCTCGACAAGCCGGCGGAGTTGATCGTCCCGCGCATCGACAGCGATCCGGTTCCCAGATTCGATGACCTCGGCGATGCCGCGGTGTCACCGCAACTGGCCGTCGGCGGCGAGATCACGGGTCGCGCCCTGTGGCGGGGCTGCACCGCAGGCCAGAAACAGGCACGCGGCCGGGCCCGTGGCGACCTCACGCGCGAGGGATTCTCCCGGCTGTCGCCGTACCTGCATTTCGGCTGCCTTTCCGCAGCCGAAATGGTGCACCGCGCCGATATGGCCACGACCGACGGCCGCGCCTTCGTCCGCCTGCTGGCTCGGCGCGACTTCCATCTGCAGTTCCTCGCCGCCCGCGCCGACATCGCGCGATCGGATGATCGCCACCGCGGGCCGCAGGCCCACGATCCGGTCGTGGTCCGCGCCTGGCGCGACGGCCGCACCGGATATCCCATCGTGGACGCGGGCATGCGGCAACTGGCCGCACAGGGATGGATGCCGCAACGAGCCCGGGTGATCGCCGCCAGTTTCCTGACCACGACGCTGCGGGTGGATTGGCGCGTCGGTGCCGACCACTTCCGCCGCTGGCTGCTCGACGCCGATGCCGCGAGCAATCGTTTCACCTGGCAGCAGGTGGGGCGGCTCGATCCGGGAGCCGCGGGCACCGGCGAACGGTACGACCCCGAAGGTAACTACGTACGGCGCTGGATACCGGAACTGGCCGCCCTGCCGGGTTCGGAAATCCATCGCCCGTGGCGCCACAGCGTGCCGACCTCGGTATATCCCGCCCCCATCGCCGCACCGGCCGTACCTGACGGGTCGTGGTCGCGGTTTCCGGAATGGCTGTCGACAGCGCTGCCGGGATCGTAGCCTCGGCCTGTCCGACCGCCTCGATTGCTCGCGGCGCGCGGCCCCTGCTGCCGCGCGCCGCTCGCTGAGCGCCTGGCCCGAGATCAGGCCGCGATGGTCAGTCCGGTATGTGCGATTCGTGGGTGAACGGTTTGCTGCCGTGGACCGCGGGCTGGCCGTCGGGGTTGTTCTCGGCCCCGTGATTCACACGGTCGTCGGAATCGAGCCATTCGGTGACCGGATTGTCGATGTAGCGCCATTCCGTCCCCGCGGGCCAGGGGCCCTGTCCCTCGTTCCAGGGGCCGCGGGCGCTCGCGGCGCCGTTGGACATGTTGAACGCGACGTTCTGGAACCGATCGTCGCCGGGCAGGGCGCCCGGCGGGAAGTTGACCGGCAGTTCGTTCAACGCCGCGGTGAACTGCTGGAAATGCGCGATCTCGCGGGTCATCAAGAACGACAGCGTGTCCTGCACACCGGGATCGTCGGTGAACTGCTTGAGATACTCGTAGACGATCTTGGCGCGGGACTCGGCCGCGAGATTGCTGCGCAGGTCGACCGATGGCTCCCCGTTGGCGTCGACGTAGGAGCCCGACCACGGCACGCCCGCGGCGTTCGTCACGACGGGCCCGCCGCCGCTCAGCGCGAAGTACAGCGGATTCGCCGCGACCTGATGGATCACCTGGTCGCGTCCCTCGGACGTGCCCACGACCGGCATCCAGTCGCACCGCTCGTTGGCCTGCTTCAAATCGTCGTTGAGCCCGTCGAGCAACATGGTGATCATGGAGCCGACGATCTCGAGGTGACTCAATTCCTCGGTGGCGATGTCCATGAACAGGTCGTAGGTTTTCGGATGTTTGCCACGCAGCAGAAACGCCTGGTTGAAATATTGCATGGCGGCCTTCAATTCGCCGTTGGCGCCGCCGAACTGTTCTTGCAGCAGTGCCGCGAAACGCGGATCGGGACGGTCCACGCGAACCTCGAACTGGAGATCCTTGTTGTGGGTGAACATCGCTCTCCTTACCAGTATGGTCGGCCGTTCGAATGCCTTGCCCAACCGGCGATTCCGCGGCATCCGAGCCGACGTCACGACGTCCGAACAGCGCTGGCCGGCCTGGCGAAAGCAGTTCCCGTGCGAACCGCCACCGCTGCGCCTCCAGCGCGGGCTTTCATGCCTTACCCAGCGCAGGACGAGAAAGAGATGCGTTACTCGATTCCGTGGCGACGATACGGGCTCCGGCAGCCGGTCGTTCGCAACGACACGAAGTGCCGCAGGGGGCAGTCAGTCGCCGTCTCTCCGGTGCTTCCCGTGGGGGCGCTGGCTTTGGTGGGACGGATGGCCGAGCCGAACCCGCCGGGCGGGCGCCAGGGGCGGGCTGTGGCCGAGCTGCCCGGCACTCAGCGCGGACACCAGTTCCGCGCAGACCTCGCCCGCGCCGTGACACGGAGTCCAGCCGAGCTCCCGCCGCGCCTTGGCGGAGTCGATCAGCGAGGTGCGGTCGGCGAGCGCGAGCCACGCGGGGTGCAAGGGCGCGAGCCCGGTCCACCATCCCGGCCAGGCGGCGGCATCGAGCACTCGTCGTGGCACCGGTAGGTGGAAACCCCCGAATATCGTCGCGAGCGCGTCCGCACGCAGGCACGGTTCGGCGGCAAGGTTGAACGCTCCCTCCGCGCGGCGGTGGAGTATTCGCCGAATCGCCGAAGCCACATCGCAGCTGTGCACCAATTGCAGGCGGAACTCACGCCACAGCGGAACGGGCAGCAGGCGCCCACCGAGCAGCCGCCGCGGCAACCACGGTGGCAGGACCCAGTCGCCCAGTTCGGCGGCGGCCTCGGCTCCAGCTATGCCGCAGGGCCGAATTCGTGCCGTGCGGATTTCGGGGTGGTCGGCCTCGAAACAGTCCAATTGCTTCTCCAGCTCCGCCTTGGCGATGCTGTAGGCACTGCCGGGCACCCCGGAGGTAAGCCATTCTTCGGAAACCCGGCGCCACCGCTGGGCCGGGGTGTAGGCGGCGCACGAGGAGGCGGCGACAATATGGGGCACCCCCGTCTCCGCTACCGCACGCAGTACGTTCTCGGTGCCGATCAGGTTGGTCCTGCGCATCGGCGGGTCCCCGCGCCGCGGATGGATCGCCCACGCCAGATGCACGAGGACGTCGGCGCCCGCACAGGCGGCACGCAGCGGCTCGACCGCATCGTCGGTCCCGATATCGCAGGCTGCCCACCGGGCGGCCGAATAGGGTTCGTATCCGAGATCCGGCGTACGGCGGGCGATTGCCACAATCTCGCAATCGTCCGCACGCAGGGTGCGCAGCAACGCCGTTCCGACGTTGCCGCTGGCGCCCGTGACGACCACCTTCATCCGGCACGCCGTTCGGACCCGGTTGCGCCCAGCGGAGTATCCACCGTCATGTCCCGCCTCCTCTCGGCTCGTTCCAGGCGGGTACCCGGAATCGGAGGTCGTAACGTCGTGTGGACTTCCAGGCGAGGTGGCCGGATCCGTGGTGCGAGGACGGTGCCCCGCGTGTGGTCTGTGCCCGGCCGGGTAGTCGCGGAGCATGGGTACTACAGCTCCACTTCCGGAAGATCGGGCAGGCACTCCGCGGCGAGCGGTGGTGACCGGGGGAGACTCCGGCATCGGTGCGGCGATCGCGGTCGCTCTCGCCACGGGCGGGACCGATGTCGGGCTGACGTTCCGCGGCGACGAGCAAGGTGCGCAGGACACCGCGGCGCAGGTGCGCGAGCAGGGCAGGACCGCGGCCGTGCGCCGCCTCGACCTGTCGGATCCGTCGACCGCCGCGCCGGTCATCGATGCACTCGCCGAGGAACTGGGCGGCCTCGACGTGCTGGTGAACTGCGCGGGCACCGGATCGGCTCAGAAGGTCATGGATATGGATTTCGACGCCTGGCGGCACGTGCTGTCGGTCGATCTCGACGGTCCGTTTCTCTGCGCGCGGCGCGCCGCCGAACACATGATCGCCGCGGGGGACGGTGGCCGGATCATCAACATCACCAGCGTGCACGAACACGCGCCCCGGGTCGGCGCCGCGCCGTACTGTGCCGCCAAAGCGGGCCTCGGGGCACTGACGAAAGTGCTGGCACTGGAACTCGCCGAGCACGACATCACGGTCAATTCGGTGGCGCCGGGCGAGATCTCGACGCCGATGACCGGTCAGGAAGACGCCGATCCGCGGGAGCAGCACCGCCCCGGCGTGCCGCTGGGGCGAACCGGTCACGCCAAGGAGGTCGCCGCCGTCGTGGCGTTCCTGGCCACACCGGCGGCCAGCTATATCACCGGCGCGTCGTACCTCGTGGACGGCGGCATGCTCCTCATGGGCCCACAGGCCAGCACACTGCTGTCCGACGAGAAATGGCGCACGCCTTAGGGCGCCGCTGTCTCGCGCCGCTCGGGCAGCGCACCGAGTTGGAGAAGACTGTCGACGAGCGTGCGCGCGTCGGGAAATCCCAGGACGCGCGCGGCGATGTGCAGGTCGTCGAGAGTGAACGGATTCGGATCGACTACCGGTACCCAGCGCCTGATCGCGGGTCGTTCGCTGTCGAGGTAACGGGGCTTGTTTTCAGCAGACGGCATAACGAGAATTCCTCCTTTTCCAATCGCCTGAACAGCCAGGCTATGGCTCGGAGATGCGGGTCGGTGTCCAACATTTTGGACAGGAGCGCGACGACCCGGTGCTCACCGGCAACGGATCAGCTGCTATCTGTCCGCTACGGGGGTGAGGCAGCTGGCCGGGGGATCGACGAACAAGCAGATGGCCGGGTCCCGGGTGGGGCGGTAGTTGTCGGGGACTCCGCCCGCGCCGATGATCTGGGTGTAGGCGCCGACGGCGTCGGTGGGGCGGCGGGTGAGAGCAGGGTCGGTGCGCACGTCCACGGTGTAGAGGCCGAATCGTGGTGTGTAGCTGCCCCATTCGTAGTTGTCGGTGAGGCTCCAGTAGTTGTAGCCCATGACGTTCATACCGTCGGCTTTGGCGCGTTGCAGCCAATAGACGGTGTCGCGCAGGTGATCGCCGCGGGTGTAGCCGTCGGCGCGTGGACGGCCGTTCTCCGTGGGCATGCCGTTCTCGACGACGTAGAGGGGCTTGCCCGGGAACCGGCGCGAATAGAATTGCAGCGCATAGTAGATGCCCTCGGTGCGCAGCGGCAGTTCCCAGATCTGCGGCCCCGGCAGGTTCGGCATCGCCGAGCCGCTGGCCCGCATGACGGACTCGATCAGCGACTGGGCCGGATCGTAGGCGAAGTAGTAGTCGACGCCCACGTAGTCGAGCCGGTCGCCGATGCGGTCGACCAACGGGCCGTTGACCTGGGCCTCGGAGCCGGCCACATAGCCGACATTGCTGGTCACCTGGGCGCCCGGCTGCTGCTGGTGGATGTAGTCGTAAATGGCGTTGTGTGCCTGCGCGACCCGTTCCAGCATCTCTCCGGCATCCGCGGCGCCCCGGCGCACCTCGTGCATGATGTAGGCGACGGGCTCGTTCACGGTGACCCACAACGGATTTCGAGACGCGTAGCGGTCGACGACCTTGCGCATGTTGGCCAGCCAGTCCTCGACCATCCGCGGATTGCGCCAACCGCCGCGGTCGACGGCCCAGCCGGGGTAGACCCAGTGATCCAGGGTGATCATGGGGCGCATCCCGGCCTGCTCGACGCTCGCGACGACCGCGTCGTAGAAGCGAAATGCGGCCTCGTCCCACACCCCGGGCGCGGGTTGCAGTCGGGCCCATTCGATCCCGATCCGGAACACCTGCACGCCGAGATCGGCCGCGAGCTGGATGTCCGAGGCGTAACGGTCGTAGAAGTCGACCGAATCGCGCAGTTCGTCGTAGCCCGGGGTCCCGGCGACGTACCGCGTCCAATTACTGTCGGGCGCATGGCCTTCGGACTGGAATCCCGAGGTCGACACGCCCCAGAGGAAGTCCGAGCCCAGCGGAGCGGGGCCGGCGACCGGCTGGATCAGCGGGGTGGCCGGGGACTGGGTGGCCAGCAGCAGCGTGGATGCCGCGGCGGCGAGCGCGGCCAAGACGTACCGACGGAACCGGGATCGCATTGGCCCAGGGTAACCAAGCCCGTCCGGCGATTGTCGAAATCCGCGTATCAGGGCGATTCGAAGATGTGCGCAATCGTTGCCGCCGCAGGCATTGTCGCTACTGCATGGCGAAGCGCAGTAGCGCCTGCATGTCGCCCTGCTTGACCTTTCCTTGGCGGTTGAGGACTTCCAGCTGCCACTGGTTGCCGTTGCGGAAGGCGCGGGCAACCGCATTGGCGTTGTCGGTGCCGAGCAGCGAAGGCCAGATGTCGGCGACTTGCTGGCTGTTGCCTCCGGTCGCGTCGTAGATCCGGAAGGAGATGTTGTTCGCCTTCTCGAAGGAGCTGCCCTTCTTGAAGGCGGCTGCTACGAAGATGATCGCGTCGATCGCCGTGGGGACGTCGCCGAAGGTCACGTGGATGGTCTCGTCGTCACCGGAGGCGGCGCCGGTCTGCGCGTCGCCGGTGTGCGCGACCGAGCCGTTGCCCAAGGGATCCAGCGAATCGAGCCCAGCGAAGCGCACCGGCTCGTTGCCCTGCATGAGCACGGCGATCAGATCGAGATCCACACCTCGTTTGCGGCGCGCCCAGCCGAGCGCACCGCCGCTCGTGCCGGAGGACGGGTCCCAGCTCACCCCCACACTCAACTTCGAGATACCTGCGAGGTCTGCGGCACCGTCTTCTTTCCTGAGCGTAATCACGACATCAGGATACTGATGGTTACCTGCCGTGCTGGCGCACAATGTACTTCGCGAGCGGAGCCGCGTGCAGGACTCGTCACGTCCCCGCCGGAACCGTCACCGATCGACTCGGCGTGCCCACCATGCCTTGACGAGCCCGGTTGCCCCTACCTGCGCTCGCCGTCGATTCGGCACGGTGGCGCGATGGTCGAACACGGCGAAATCGCTGTCCTCGATGCGATCGAGGATTTCCGAATACAGCGTCGTCGCCGTGGTGACGCACGGACGTGAGCGAGGATGCAGCAGCGCGATTCCGGCGCGCGCGAAGCGGTAGACGTCGCGAGTGAGCGCGCACTGGGTCGCCAAGGCCCGGCGCACCCGGGAATCGGTGCGCTGATGTGCCAGGCACCAGTGCAGGAGGTCGCGATCGACGCCGAATGCGGCCAGTTCGTCGGCGGGGAGGTAGACCCGGTCGCGCAGCAGGTCTTCGCCGATGTCGCGCAGGAAGTTGGTCAGTTGGAACGCCTTGCCGAGTGCGGCGGCATAGGGCGCGGCCTCGTTTGCGCAGCAGGTTCCCAAGACCGGGAGGAGCTGCAATCCGATCACTTCGGCCGAACCGTAGATGTAAGTGTCGAGGGCCGCGCGGTCGGGGTAGGCCGTCACGCTCAGATCCATCCGCATCGACGCGATGAAAGCATCGAACAGGGCTGCTGGTATGCGATAGCGATCGGCGGTATCGAGAACCGCGGGGAGAACGGCGTCGGCGGTGGCCCGGCGTTCGCGGAAGTGACCGGCGAGGGCATCCAGCTCCCGGGCTCGCTCGATGGTGTCGCGGTGCGGGTCGAACTCGTCGAGGATGTCGTCGGCTCGGCGCGCGAATCCGTACAAGGCGTGCACCGCGGGGCGTTGGTCCGGTGCGAGCAATCGGGTCGCCAGGAAGAAGGTCTTTCCGTGGCGCGCGTTGAGCTGCCTGCAGTATCGGTAGGACCGGTGCAGTGGCGGGTCGCCGATCCGGTCGGTGCCGGGAGCGGTGCGAGTCATCTCGATTCCGATCACAGTCATGGTTCGATCCGGCCGGCGGCGAGCGCCGTACCCACGGGCACGGCGCGGCGATGCCGAGCGGCTGGAAGGCCGGTGATTCGGTCCGCGGCAAGGCGGCCCGAGATCAGCACCGGTGGTATTCCCACCCCCGGCACCGTCGAGCCTCCGGCCAGTACGACGTTGTCGATACCGCGCAGCATGTTGGCGGGTCGAAACGGTCCGGTCTGGGTGAACGTATGGGCGAGGGCGAACGGGCTTCCGGCGAGCATGCCGCGGCGCGCCCAGTCGGCGGGCGTGTCCACGCGCAAGAGTTCGACATCGCCGAACCGGGAACAGAGGCGCGCCTGAGCGATTTCCACCATGCGCTCGGCGTAACCGGTTGCGCCACTGTCCCAATCGATCCGGCCTCGTTCGAGGTTCGGCACCGGCGCGAGAACCGACAGCAGGTCCCGCTGTGCCGGAGCCGTCGACGGATCGGTCGCCGTGGGACGAGTGACCAGCAATGACGGATCGCGCATCACCTGCCCCCGGTCGATGATGTCGCGAAAGGACTCCGCCCACGCGTCCCCGAACAGCAGGCTGTGGTGCGAAATCTCCGCCGCGGGCGCGCATGCGAGATGCGCGATCACCGCCGACGGGGCGGAGGTGAGCGGTACCGGGCGCCGTGGTGTGCGCGCGATCAGCCGGTACGCCTCGTGCAGTTCCGTCGTCAGCACGACGGCGTCACAGGGTATGCGGACGCCGTCCTGGGTGATCACTGCGGTGATCCGGGAACCGGCGCGTTCCAGGGCGGTCACCGTGGTGTCGTAGCGGAATCGGACGCCGGCGTCGGTCGCCGCACCGGCCAGCGATTCCGGAAGTGCGCGCATCCCACCCTGCGGAAAGAAGACACCGCCGATGGTGTCCATATAGGCGATGACCGCATAGGCGGCCAGAGCCCGGGTGGGCGCGACGCCCGCGTACAGCGATTGAAAGGTGAAGACACGCCGCAGATCCGGGTCGCTTATGTAGCGAGCGACGGCGCGATCCCACCGCCCGAAGCCGCCCAGCGCGACCAGCCGACCCAGTGCGGGATTCAGCATCGACAGTGGTGAGTCGAAATTCGTCGCGATGAACCGGTCCATCTCCGCTCGGTACAACCGCGTCAGCCAATGCCGCAGCCTGCGATAGCCGTCCGCCTGGGCGGCGCCGGCGAAGCGGCGGATCTCCTCCTGCATCCGATCGGCGTCCGTGTGCACCTCCAGCGTCCGCCCATCGGCGAAATGCGCTCGGTACGCGGGTTCGACGGGCAGTAGCCGCAACCGGTCCGCGGCTCGGGCTCCGGCCGACGCGAACACGCTTTCCACGAGGTCCGGCATGGTCAGGACCGTGGGTCCGGTGTCGAGGCGGTAGCCCGCGAGATCGGCGTACCCGGCTCGTCCGCCCGGCACCGAGTCGCGTTCCAGGACCGTCACTTCGCGAGATCGGCCCACCAGGTGCATGGCCGCGGACAACCCCGCCAGGCCTGCCCCGACGATCACGATCCGGTCGGTGGCGCCGTTGACGGTGCGCATCGATGAAACCTCCTGTCAGGCGACGCGTTCGGTGCAGGCGGTGGCCATGTTCCCGAGCGCGGCGCGTAGCGGTGCGGTGAAGATCGCGCTGTCCAGTGCGCTCTGTGCTCGGGCGACCAGCTCGGCGATCATCGTCTCGGCCTTCGCGGGCGCACCGGTTTCGACGATCAGGGTTCGGGCGCGGTCGAGTTCCTCGGCGCCGAGCCGGGGACGATGCAGCAACTCCGCGAGCTCGGTCCGGGCCGACGGGGTCGCCATCTCGCGCGCGAGCACCACCACGGTGGTCGCCGTGCGTTCCGCGAGATCTCCGTCCGCGGGCTTGCCGGTCACGGGCTGCGACCCGAAGATGCCCAGAACGTCGTCGCGCAGCTGGAACGCCTCGCCGACCGCGGTGCCGTATCGGCCCAGCGCTTCCAGGACGGCCGCATCGCACCCGGCGAGTGCGGCGCCCATCTCCAGGGGGCGTCGCACCGTGTAGTTGCCGGACTTCGCCCGTGCGATGGCCAGGACCGAGGCCAGCGTCGGCTCGGTGCGCGCGTCATTGAGCAGATCGGCGAACTGCCCGGTCGCGAGCTCCAGCCGCATGGCGTCGTAGCGCGGCCATACCGGACGCAGCGCCGCCTCGGTGCAGCCGCTTTCCCGAAGCATCTGCTCGGCCCAGACCAGGCACATGTCGCCGAGCAATGTCGCGGCCGACTCGCCGTACCTGGCAGACGAGCCGGGCGCGCCGGTACCGCGGTGCAGCGCGGCGAACCGGACATGCGCGGCCGGAGCGGCTCGGCGAGTCGCGGACCGGTCCATGACGTCGTCCTGCAGGAGGGCGAACGCGTGCAGCAGTTCCAGACCGGCCGCGGCCCGCAGCGCCGCCGGGTCACCCGGTGCGCCGCACAGCCAGCCGAGATACATGAACGTCGACCGCAGGCACTTTCCGCCCATCGCGTATTGGCGCAGGACGTCCTGTGCGCCGAGCCGGCGCAGGGCCGCAGGGCATGCCCGCAGGAGGAAAACGCGGAGTTCCTCGAGTACGGCTCGGCGCACCGCGGCACGCCATTGTGGAAACGAGTCCCCGGCATCGAGGACCGGGATACCACCCGCCAAGTCGGCGGCCGGCGATCCGGGCGGCACGATGCTCATCATCGATCCCTTTCTCACGCCTCGGGTTACCACTCGAATATCAACAATGCTACGGCTAACGATGCACTATCGCTGCGAAACGCAGCCCTGCAATGTCTGAAAATCACCGGCGAAGGCGAAGCCGCCGCTGCACGTCGGCGTCGAGACGCCGGTGACCGCGACCGTGGCCCCGGGGCCTGCGATGCCGATCGACAATCCAGGGCGCACACCGGTCGTCGTGACGGCCGCGCCCGGCCCGATGGCAATCGCGGCCGGGCCGGACAGGGGAGCCGAGTTCGAGCTCGCCGTGCCGCCGTTCTGTGCGATCGCCAGCGACAGGCTGGTCGGCGCCGCGTTGGCAGAAGCGGTTCCATCGAGGCCGTAAGCGGCTGCGGCCCCACCGGCGTCGCTGGTTGCCGAACACGAGGCGCCGCTGCCGGAGGTTTGCGTCGCCGCGGGGCCCGGAGCCGGGCAGGCCGCCGGAGCCGCGGCGCCGGTAGGTGCGGCGACGAGAATGCCCAGCGCTGCCGCGCCGACGCCGATGGTCAGCCCGAATGCTCGCGGGCAAAGCCGTGGATGCATGACGTTCTCCTTCGGTCTCGGGCGTATAGGGCTTCACACTACGCCACTAATGATGCAAAATCGATGCATCAATAGAAATGCTCGCCCGCACTCGGATCGCCCTCAGCGCGCACCAGCCGCCGCCCGAAACGCGAGGAAATCGTGGCCTGTAGTTTCCGGTCCGCCCTATCGAACAGCGGTCGTGGATGCCGAAGCGGGATCCTTTCGTCGAAGATCGGCCGTTCGGCCCGCGTCGTCCCCGAAGCACGGCCTCTCGCGTCCGCGGCAGGTGGTGGCCGGTCCCGTATGCGACTGCTGCCGGACTCATCGCCTGGCTGCTCGGATCATGGCGAACGCGGGCAGGTGCGGTCCGGTAATGGTTGACGAACAGGCCGCGCAGTACACGGTGGGCGCGGTGGCGACGAGACTCGGCCTTCCGGTCGCCACGCTGCGTAGCTGGAACCAGCGCTACGCGATCGGCCCGCCGAGGCCGCGGGCCGGCGCCCACCGTCGATATACCGAAGCCGACATCGCCACGTTGGAGCGCATGATCGGACTCGTCAGAGCAGGCGCCACACCCGCCAGCGCGGCACGACAGGCGCTCGCCGGTGCCGAAGCCGATCCGGCGCACACGGATCGCAGCGCCCTACTGGCGGCGGCCGAAGGGCTCGAACCGGATGTCGCGCTCACCATGATCATGGCCCGGCTCGGGCGCGACGGCGTCGTCGCGACCTGGAACCGGCTGTGCCGCCCGGCCTTCGCGGCGATCGTCACCGGGCAGAACAGTGGCCGCGGGCTGATCGAGGTGGAGCATCTGCTGTCCTGGGCGACGATCGCGGCACTGCACCGCATGTTCCCGCCGGTCCGCCGCCCGCGTTCCCAAACGCCGATTCTGCTGGCGTGCACGGCAGGGGAGAATCACGTGTTGCCTCTCGAAGTGCTCCGGGCCGCGCTGGCGGAGCGCGGCATCGTCACGCTGCTACTGGGCGCCGCGGTACCCGACTCCGCCTTGACGGACGCCTTGTCGCACTACCGTCGACCGTGCCTGCTCACGCTGTGGTCGCAGATGCCCGAGACCGCCACGCCGGGAACGTTGTGCGCCGTGCGACCGGCGGCGGCGCGGGTGCTGGCCGCCGGACCGGGCTGGGCCACCGTCACGCTACCGTCCGAGGTGCCCTACGCCCGCTCGCTGGAGGACGCACTCGAGACGTTGAGCGAGCTCGGCAGTCGCCACGGCGCCCCGTGATCGGGACCACCGACCCGCGCCGCGCCGACGTCCGTACCGGACGGACCTGAGTGGTCTCCGGCGTTCGGCAGGAGGCGGACCTCAGGCGCGAGCCGCCACCGTGGACCGCACGTTCGGGAGACCGAGATTGTCGCGCAGCGTCGCCCCGGTGTACTCGGTGCGCAGCGCGCCGCGCTCTTGCAGCAGCGGCACCACCTTGTCGACGAACTCATCCAGGCCCCAGGGCACCAGATGTGAGCCGAGGATGAAACCGTCGGAGCCGTCCTCCTGGACGAAAGTGTCGATCTGCTCGGCGACCTGGGCGGGAGTTCCGACCAGGGCGCCGCGCTCGAACTGGTCGATCACCACCTCGCGCACACTGAGTTTCTTCGCCTCGGCGACCTGGCGCAGACGTTCGGCAGTGGCGAAGCGATCCTGGTGGACGAAGGCGCGGCCCTGGATGATCGGTGGAGCATCGGGATCGGGGTCGATAGCGGGCACCGGGCCCTCCGGGTCGTAGCCGGACAAGTCACGGTTCCAGATCTGCTCCAGCAGAATCAGCGCGGTCTGCCCGGTGACCTGTTCCTCACGGATGGCGTGATACTTCTCGATCGCCTCGGCCTCGGTGTCACCGAGAACGAAGCTCGCCGAGGGCAGGATCTTGATGTCGTCGGCCGCGCGTCCCGCCGCTACCGCGCGCGATTTGATGTCGCGGTAGAAGTCCGCGGCCTCCGGCTGCTTGCCGAACGGGGAGAAGATGGCGTCGGCGCTCGCCGCGGCGAACGCGCGTCCTTGGGGTGACACACCAGCCTGCAAGATCACCGGCCTGCCCTGCGGGCTGCGCGGCACGGTGAAACGACCGGAGATGTGGAACTGGCTGCCGTGGAGGGCGAACGCGCCCGCGTCCGGCCGGGCGAGGAACCGTCCGGAGCCCTTGTCGGCGACGATGTCCGCGGCGTCCCACGAATCCCACAGTGCGCGAACGGCGTTCAGTGTCTCCTCGGCCCGCGCGTAGCGGTCGGCCGGATCGAGGAATCCGCCGCGCCGGAAGTTCTGCCCGGTGAAGGCGTCGAAGGAGGTCACCACGTTCCAGGCGGCCCGGCCGCCGGACAGGTGATCCAGGCTCGCGAACTGCCGGGCCAGCTCGTAGGGCTCGTTGAAGGTGGTGTTGATCGTGCCCGCGAGCCCGAGATGCTCGGTGACGGCGGCGATCGAAGCCAAGACGGTGAGGGTGTCCGGGCGGCCGATGATGTCCTGGTCGAAGATCCGGCCCGCGCGTTCGCGCAGGATGAGCCCTTCGGCGAGGAAGAAGAAATCGAATTTGCCGCGTTCGGCGGTGCGCGCGGTGTGTTCGAAACTGCTGAAATCGATCTGGCTGCCCGCCTCGGGATGCCACCAGGCGGTGTGATGGTTGACGCCGCCGAGGTAGGCGCCCAGGATGACCTGCTTACGGGGGGTGCTCATAGGGTGACCTCGCTCAGGCAGTCGCGTAACGGTTGGGAACGTCGGTGGGCAAACCGAGCAGTGCGCGCAGCGAACCGTCCGGATAGCCGGAGCGGAATACCCCGCGTTGTTGCAGCGCGGGGACGAGCCGGTCGGTGACCGCTACCAGATCATCGACCGCTACACCGGGCCGCAATCGGAATCCGTCGAGTCCCTGCCCGCTCCAGTCGGTGAGCAGGTCGGCGAGCTCATCGGCACTGCCCGCGAAAATCGCCGCGTCGGAATCGAACTCGCTGCCCGCGACCTCACTCAACCGCGTCAGACGCTGCGGACCGGTCTCCTTGTCGGTGTCGAGGAAAACGGTCAGATCGGCGAAGACCCGCAGCGGCTCACCGTCGCGATCCACTCGTGCCGCCGCGGCCGCGACCTGCTCCAGGACGGCGGCCGGACCGGTCTCGCGAGGTGGCGTCACGAACACCAGATCCGCGCCGCGGGCGGCGAATTCGAACACCAGCGGGGCGTGCGCCAGCGCCGCCACCACCGGCTGCCCTTGGGGCGGACGCGGTGTGATCGACGGGCCCCGGACGCTGAAGAAGCGGCCCTCGAAGTCGATGTAGTGCAGTTTGTCGCGATCGATGAAGCGGCGGGTGGCCACGTCACGAATCTCGGCGTCGTCCTCCCAGCTGTCCCACAGTCGCCGAACCACCTCGACCGCGTCGGCGGCTTCGGCGAACAGGTCGTGGACATGGTCGGGGAAGACGCCGGACGCAACCGCCTGCGCGATTTCGGCGGCGGTGAGGTCGCGCACTTCGCGGCGTCCGAAATGGGCTGCCTCCTCCGCGGTTCCGGACACCCGTGCCTGCCAGCCCGCCCGGCCACGCGACGTGTAATCCAGGGTGGCGATCGCCTTGGAGACGTGGAAAGGCTCGGTGTGCGTGGTCGTCACGGTCGGGATGAGGCCGATGTGCCGGGTGGCCGGGGCGACCAGCGCGGCGATCAAGTGGGCGTCGATCCTTGCCCGCACCTGGTCTACGGCGTCATCGGTCTGTGCGTGCCATCCGCCCGGGATGCGGAGGCTGTCATCGATGCTGACGAAATCGAGCAGTCCACGCTCGGCGATCCGCACCAGGTCGGTCCAGTAGCCGGGGCTGAACAGCTCGGCGGGCCGGGAGTTCGGCTCCCGCCACGCGGCCGGATGCCAGCCCGCTCCGTCGAGCGCGACGCCGAGATGCAGTGGGTTCGGTGCCATCGTCTCCCGTTTCTGTGCATGCGCGAATGTCATGTCGTGCAACGTGCGAATCGGTGCGATGTGCCGAGACGATGGCGCGCCGAGGGATCGGCGAGATCGGCCGGATGAGCTCTACGACGCCACGGGACACGGATAACACCTGGATACGGCCGCATATCGAGTGGAGCGCGCGGCGCGGTCCCTGCTGGGTGCGATGCGTCAACGATTGAGATCAGCTCGAGCTATGGGAAATACCTACGCCCACCGGGAGCCGGTGGGAAGTCCGAGCCCGCCTGCCTCGAGGAAGCAGGCGGCGCCGTTCCGGTTCGCAGCGTTGGATCGACTCGGTGATGTTCACTGTGGCGGCGGCCGCAGAAGGTGTTCTCCGGCGAGCTGGATGGCTTCGCGCGTGGTGTACCCAGGGTGGTCGGCGACGATGAAGTGGCGGCCGATCGCGAGGGCGAAGGTCAGCGTGCTGCGTGCCTCGATCTCGTCGAGGTCGGTGAGGAAGGCCCCGAACATCTTGCGCAGGAACGCCATCCGCTCGTTGTCCATCCGCCGCAGGCGAGCGGCGACGGACTCGTCGTGGCGGGCCCAGGCCCGTACCGCGAGATCGATCCGGTGCAGGTCCTCGGCGAAGGTCAGGCGTCCCGCGCGGCGGATCCGGTCGGCGGCATCGGCGCCTTCGGCGTCGGCCTGGGCGATGACTTCGGTCGTGCAGCGCCGTTCCCATTCGTCGAGCATTTCGGCGAGCAGCGCGGGGCGGCCGTCGAAGTGCCCGTAGAACCCGCCTTTCGTGACGCCGAGCTCGGCGGCGAGCGTTTCGACGCGGACAGCGTCGGGCCCTCCCCGGGCCAAGGCTTCGAGTCCGGCCTCGATCCAGCGGGCTCGTGTCGTGCGGGGTATGGCGGGAATCGGGTCACCTCCATTGATCGCGCCGTATTCATACGCTACCGTACAGATGAACTGTACGGCACCGTATAAAAGAGCGGCACCGTGCCCGGCGAAAGTGCGAGAGAGCCGGGGCGGCATAGGAACCGGAAGGTCACGATGAACTCCACGAAGCGATTGCTCCGCTGGGCGGCCGGAATCATGCTCGTGCTGGGCACAGGGCACCTGATTCTGCTGGCGCTCGCCTCTTGGGAGGAGATCACCGGCTGGGTGGATCGGGGGCTCTGGGCTGCGGTCCCGCTCGAGCTTTCCGGCGCGCAGACGGTGGAGTCGCTGCAGAACAAGGTCACCTTCTGGGCCGGGCCGGGGAGCTTCGCCGTGCCGCTGATCCTCTTGGGTCTCCTGATCTGGCGCCTTGCCGGCCACGGCGTGGCCGTGCCCGCCTGGTTCGGCTGGGGCCTGGCGGTGTGGTGTGTGCTGGGTGGCGTCCTTCTGGTGCCGTCGCCGTACTTCGTCGGTGCCGTCGCCGGGGTACTGGTCATCTGGGCGGCGCGGCAGGACGATCGGCCGGAGAGCGCGGCGGGGCCGACATCGCCTGGTACCGAACGAACCTCACTCGACCCCCGCTGAGCGGGAGTGATCCTCGCGCGAAACGCGGCCGGGCGGTTTCGGCTATAGGCGGGTCGATTCGTAGATTCGAGGCGGCCGCCGACAACGGTCGCAACCGATGGTCGAAAGCCAGGGCCGATCATCACCGGCAAACGGCCGAAGTTCGACAGCGACCTGTGGCGGCCCGATCCGCGCGTGATCGAGGCGGCCGACCGTTCTGCTCGGCCGAGTAGCGGAGGCGAATTGCCGCCCCCGACTCGTCTACCTGGCCGGCACGATCGGTGTGCCGCTGCCCGGCCCTGGCGTGGGCGGAACCAGCGCGCCGGCGGGCGTATTGGCGCTGGGCGCCGAACGCGCGGGCGGGGGCGCCAGCATCTGCAACGGCAGAGCCGGTGGCGGCGCCGCGGGCCCGCGGGACCCGGGCTTGTCGGCGCCGCACGCGGCAGATGCGGGCCCGCTCGGTGTCTCTCCGCAGCTCGGCGGTGGACCGGCCGGAACGATGGGGTCGGCGGAGGCGGTCGCGGCGGCGATGATCAGTGACACCGACACACCGGCCGGCGCGATCCAACGCCGCCATGCCCGCGCCTGGATCACAGCCATATCGGGTCACCGTAGACGGCGACCGAATTGTCCGCCGTGGCCGTGGAAATCGACACGATCGCGAACGAACGCAGGCTGACCGCGCCCGCACACGCATCGATCTTGATCTGTATCTGATCGACGGAGATCGAGCCGTGCGCGCCCGCGAGCGCTTTCGTGCCGAACGTGATGCTGCTGATGGTGCCGGGCTTGATGGTCGTCGACATGTTCGGCAGCGCCAGCGCGCTGCCACCGACCGCGAGGCCGGGCGAGGGAGCGACGGTCACCATGGCGTTCGGGCCGATCGCCGCGGACAGGCCCACCGTGAGGCCGTTGGAGACATCGGCTTGGCAACCGATCTGATAGCCCAGCTGTAACGTCCCCGAGTTCACGGGCTCCCGGCCTTCGCCACCGATATCGGCCGCCGCCGACAACGTGACGAACCCTTCCCGGGTGAACGGGGTGGCGGCCAGATTGGGCACGCGTTGAACGTCTTCCGCGGTCTTGCTGATCCGCAGCTCCCAGCCGTCCTCGGTGTCGATGACGCGAGATTTGTCCGCTACCGGGTCAGCGGTCGCGGGGGCGCTGGTCATGCCGAACGCCGCGGTCGCAGCGATGCCGAGCATCGCTATCGTCGAGCCCTTCAATGAAATCCTTAGTCCTGTTAACAGTCGGACGTGATAGTACTGACTTCGTCCTCGCGGCGGCACGGAAGACTGTCCATTGTTGACCGGCAGCGGTTTTCGTCACCGGTGGATGTATCCCCGGGTGAGTGGTGCGTCGTCGAGTCGTGGGGCGATCGACTCGCCGCCGAGTGCCTGCCGCAGGATCGCCTGCTCGTCCTGGATGACGTGCATCACGGCGTTGATCAGGGCGAGGTGGGTGAACGCCTGGGGGTAGTTGCCCCAGTGCCGTCCGGTTCGGGGATCGATCTCCTCGGCGTAGAGGCCGAGGGGGCTGGCGTAGCCGAGTAGTTTCTCGCACAGCTGTTTGGCTCGTTTCTTTTCGCCGATCTCCGACAGCGCCGAGACCAGCCAGAACGAGCAGATCGTGAAGGCGCCTTCCTCCCCGGCGCAGCCGTCGTCGGTCTCGCCGACGCGGTATCGCAAGACGAGGCCGTCTTCGGTCAGTTCCTCGGCGATGGCCAGCACGGTGTTGCGCACCCGGTCGTCGTCCGGCGGCAGGAATCGGACCAGGGGGATGAGCAGGGTCGAAGCGTCCAGCGCCGTGCTGCCGTAGTACTGGGTGAACACCCGGCGAGAGTCGACCGCGTGTGCGCAGATGTCGGCGTGGATTTCGTCGGCGGCCCGTTGCCAGCGGTGCGCGCGGTCGAAATCCTGGTGGATGCGCGCCAGCCGGGCCCCGCGATCGGCGGCGACCCAGCACATGACTTTGCTGGAGGTGAAGTGCTGGGGCTGCCCGCGAACCTCCCAGATGCCGTGGTCTGGTTCGCGCCAGTAGGTGAGGGCGCTCTTGACCGCGCGGCCCAGCAGCGGCCAGGCGCGTGCATCGATTTGATCCTGGTGACGGGCGTAGAGGTAGACCGCGTCCAGCGCCGCACCCCATACGTCGTGCTGGCGTTGCCGGAACGCGCCGTTGCCGATGCGCACCGGGCCCGCGTTGTCGTACCCGCGCAGGTGGGGGAGGGTGTGTTCGGTGAGGTCGGTTTCGCCCCCGATGCCGTAGACGATCTGCATGTCCCTGGCTTCCTCGGTCAAGTCGAGGATGTAGGAGAAGAAGTCGTTCGCCTCCCAGCTGAAGCCCAGGGTGTACAGGCCCCACAACGCGAAGGCGGAGTCGCGGATCCACGAGTAGCGGTAGTCCCAATTGCGTTGTCCACCGGGGGTCTCGGGCAGCGATGTGGTCGCGGCGGCGGCGACCGCGCCGGTCGGTGCGAAGGTCAGTCCCTTCAGGGTCAGTGCGCTGCGGGTGAGTTCCGCGGTCCACGGATGGTCCGGAAAGCGCCCGCCGGCCAGCCAGTGCCGCCAATGATGAATCGTCCGCAGCAGGCGCTCTTCGGCCTCGTCGACGTCGCTGGGAGCGTCGCGCGTGCCCCAGGACAGCGCGCAGAAGCGGGTGTCGCCCGTCTTCAGCAGGGTGCGGGCGACCGCATGCGTACCTTCCAGCCCCAACCGCATGTCGGTGCTCAACGTCAGTTGCAGGTCGGTTCCCTCGGCGCTGGCCTGTGCGAGGTAGTAGCTGCCCAGGTAGTCCCACCGCGCGCGATACCTGCCGTAGTCGAAGGCCGGTTGACAATCGAGGTTGAAATGGATCTGTCCGGTCTCGCAGTGCACCGTCCGCAGCAGGATGTGCTCGGCGTCGTAGTCCGTGGGGGTGCGCCGATGGGCGCTGCGTCCCGGTGTCTGGTGCCGCCACGGCCCGACCAGCAAGACGTCCCGCACCGTCGCCCACCCGTCGCCGCTGCGCCAGCTCGTCTCCATGACCATGGTGCCGGGGATGTAGCGACGGTCGGTGGGCACCATGAAGTCGGCAGGGGCGAACCGGAACGAGCCTGCGGAGCGATCGAGTATCGCCGCGAAGACACTGGGGGAGTCCATCCTCGGCAGACACATCCACTCGATGGCCCCGCTCGGTGCGATGAGGGCGGTGACTTCGCAATCGGAGATGAACCCGTAGTCATCGATGCGCGGGAACGCCGTGAGCCGCGGTGCGCGTTCGATCTCGTCCATGCGTTGCTCCATCGTCGTCTCGGCCCCACTCCAGCCGGGCATCCGCGCGATTTACCTGCTGGACCGCCTTCCTTCAACGCTGCGAGCGGTACGGGCGTGCGTGATGTGACGCTCTACTAGCCCACCACCTTGTGGGTCGAGTCGGCAAGCCCCTGGGAAGTCAGCGACGGTCAGCGGTGCGGTGCGCGTCCGGGCTGACCAGTCGGTGGGCGGCGAGTACGGTGGCGGCACGGCGTTCGGTGATGTTGTGGTGGTCGGTGCGGGTGGCGTGCATGGCCGCCGTGCGGGCGAGATCGGTCAGCATGACGATCAGGGTGATGGGCTGGAACGCCGACGTGATCAAGCCCCGGTCCTGTCCATGGCGGATTTCGGCGAGCTTTCCCGCGATGATGCGGCGGATGGCGTCTTCGGCGGCGGGAATGTGGGTCTGTTCGATCTCGGCCCAGGCCTGCAGCCGGGCGTTGTCGGGGTGTGCGATGTAGTGATCGAACAGCCTGCCCACGTAACCGGGCAGGTCGGCGGCGTCGAGGGCGGTTTCGGCGGTCGTTTGGGTGACCCATTCCTCGGTGACCGCCGCATAGAGCTCGTCCTTGCCTGCGAAATACGCGTAGAGCCGGTCTTTGCTCGCTTTGGCCGCCTCGGCGATCCGGTTGATGCGCGCACCGGCGATGCCGTACCGGGCGAACTCCGCCTTCGCGGCGACGAGGATCCGTTCGCGGGTGGCCTGACCTGCTGCGCGCATGGCGGCATCCTATCTTGCCGAACCTTTTGGTTCGGATATAGAGTTTCCGAACCAAAAGGTTCTGGAACCACATCGGGAACGAGGATGGATATGGGCTCCGTGGGGAATGGCTGGCGCGATCTCGCCGAGCGGGAGACGGTGTCGGCGGCCGAGCTGGACGCGCTGTGGGCCGAGTTGCCGGTCGCGCGTGCCGAGGACATCCTGGGCGAGTGGAAGGGGGCCGCGTTCCCGACCGAGCATCCGCTGCGCAAAGCGCTGTCGGTGAATCGCTGGTACGGCAAAACCTTTCACGCCCTGCTCGATGCGAAGCCGTTGATCTGCCGCGCCGAGGACGGGTCGCTGTTCTCCAATGTCGAACTCGGCGGTGGCGGGGAAGCGACGCTGTGGAACATCGAATTCCGGGGCGAGGTGACCGCCACCATGGTCTACGACAGCCGCCCGGTCTTCGACCACTTCAAGTGGCTCGACGACAACACGCTGATGGGCATCATGAACGGCCGCCCCGATGTGGTGCTGGTCGGTGGTGAGCACTTCTACTTCCTGCTCGAGCGGATCTGAGCGATGGTGACCACCACCGCGGTGCTCTCCCGCGATCCCGCCGCGCCGTTCACCGTCGAAGCCGTCGACATCGATGAGCCCCGCGACGACGAGATCCTGGTGCGGGTGCAGGCCACCGGCATCTGCCACACCGACCTGGTCACCCGTGCGGCAGGGGGCGCCGACCATCCCGTGCTGCTCGGACACGAGGGCGCCGGAGTGGTGGAGACCGTCGGCGCGGCGGTGACCGGTGTGCGGCCCGGGGACCGTGTCGTGCTGACCTTCCGGCACTGCGGAACGTGCCGGAACTGCCGAGCCGCTCGCCCGGCCTATTGCGTGCGCGCGGTGGAACTCAACCAGTTCGGCGCCCGGGCGGACCGGACGCGCCGGGTCACCGTCGCGGGCACGCCGGTGCGGGACGGGTTCTTCGGCCAGTCGAGCTTCGCCGCGTACGCGTTGAGCACGGTCGACAACACGGTGGTCGTGGACACCGAGGTCGATCCGGCGGTGGTGGCTCCGTTGGGCTGCGGGTTCCTGACCGGCGCCGGAGCGGTGCTCAATGTGTTGCGGCCGGACCGGGATGCCCGGGTCGCGGTCTACGGCGCGGGCGCGGTCGGCATGGCCGGTGTGCTGGCGGCGCTGACATGCGAGGTCGCCGAAGTGGTCGTGATCGAGCCGTCGCCGTTCCGGCGGGCGTTGGCACTGGAACTCGGCGCCACCGCTGCCCTCGATCCGGCGGCCGACGACATCGTGCCCGCAGTTCGCAAGCTGACCGACGGCGGGGCGACCCATGCACTCGACACCACGGGATCGGCGAAGGTGCTCGCCGCGGCGGCCGCCGGACTCGCGATCGGCGGCACCGTGGTCGCGGTCGGTCTCGGTGCCGGAGTCCCTCCGATCGACCTGCGCGATATCGTCCTGGGCGGCAAGGTGATCCGCGGCTGCCTCGAAGGCGACGCGGTGCCCGCGACCTTCATCCCCCACCTGCTGGACTTGCATGCCGCCGGCCGTTTCCCGATCGATCGGCTCATCACCACATACCCGCACACCGACATCAACCTCGCGCTCGCACAGCAGCGCGAGGGCACGGTCGTCAAACCCGTCTTGACCTGGTGACCGTACGAGTCCGGCGGCTCGGCGGATTCGGACGGAAATGACGGTGCGGCGGTGAGCGCCGCGGGTATGTCCGGCACGCATTCCGAACCCGAAAACGGTTTGAGCGCTCCTTGCTCCGGTCCATACTCTCAGCGTGTGAACGAGTTTTCCGGGCTGCTGAATGTGGTCGATGTCGAGGCGACCTGCTGGGAAGGGAAGGTTCCCGCGGGTGCGGTCAGTGAGATCATCGAGATCGGACTGACCGTGGTCGACTTGGACGCGGGGGAGCGGATCGCCAAGCACCGTATCCTGGTTCGGCCTGCGCGATCGACGGTCAGCGCGTTCTGTACCGAACTCACCGGACTCACGCAGGAAGAGGTCGACACCGGCATGGAGTTCGTGGATGCGTGCCGCCTGCTGGCGCGCGAGCACTCGGCCGGGCTGCGGCCGTGGGCGAGCTGGGGTGACTACGACCGCAAACAGTTCGAACGGCAGTGCGCCGCCACCGGCGTCGAATATCCCTTCGGGCAGTGGCATACGAATGCCAAGCAGGTATTTTCAGAGGCCTACGGATTGAATCGCCGTCAGGGGATGGCCGGGGCGCTGCACATCGCCGGGCTGCCCCTGGAGGGCCGTCACCACTGCGGTGCGGACGACGCGTGGAACATCGCCGGTCTCGTCCTGAACATCCGCGAACGCGACGCTTGGCGCACCACTTCGGGAGCCTGACCCGCCGGACTGCTTCGGTAGCGCAGGTGGTAACCGGGCAGCAGTGCCGTGTCGCTCACCGCGGGTGCCCGGCCATCGTCCGCTGTGCATCAACCACGAACACGGGCCGCCCGATCCTGCCCACGACCGGGACCGCTGGGCGCGACCGGCCGCTGCCTGATCCTGGGCGACTTGCCTGGTTGGTGCGGTGCAAACGGGGGATACCACGCGAGAGGCCGGAGTGCGCAGGCTCCGGCTCCGGCGATCGCGGGAAGGGGCTGGCATGGTGTCGAGCACGCTCGTCGCGCTCTACCAAGCGTCGGCAGCGGAGCCGCCAGGTTTGCTGCCCGCGCGCCAGCAGATGGCGTTTTCCCTGGGGTGGCACATCGTGCTGGCCTGTTTCGGGGTGGCGTTTCCCGCCATGATCTACGTCGTGCATCGTCGCGGCATCGTTCGCGACGACCCGGTCGCCCTGGGGCTGGCCAAGCGGTGGGCGACGGTGTCGGCGATCCTGTTCGCCATCGGCGCGGTCTCCGGAACGGTGCTCAGTTTCGAAATGGGCTTGCTGTGGCCGGGGCTGATGGGCCGCTACGGCGACGTGCTGGGCTTGCCGTTCGCCTTCGAAGGACTTTCCTTCTTCATCGAAGCGATCTTCCTGGGCATCTACCTCTACGGATGGGGTCGCATGCCGCCGCGCCGACACCTCGCGATGCTGGTCCCGATGGGCGTCGCGGGGGTGGTCGGCACGTTCTGTGTGATCAGCGTCAACGCGTGGATGAACAATCCGACCGGATTCCGGCTCGTCGACGGCGAGGTGACCGATGTCGATCCGTGGCGGGCGATGTTCAACGGCGGCGTCTACCTCCAGTTCGCGCACATGTGGGTCGGGGCGTTCATGCTCGTCGGATTCCTGGTGGCCGGTGTCTACGCTGCCGGTCTGCTGCGGGGACGCCGCGACGACCACCACCGGCTGGGTTTCACGGTCCCCTTCGTCTTCGCCACGGTCGCCGCGCTCGCGCAACCTCTCATCGGGCACGTTCTCGGGATGCGGGTGCACGATACGCAACCGTCGAAGTTGGCCGCGTTCGAACTGGCCACCACCACCGAAGGGCCCGCTCCGCTGCGGCTGGG
The DNA here is from genome assembly GCF_015477775.1 of Nocardia abscessus. Classification (GTDB taxonomy): domain Bacteria; phylum Actinomycetota; class Actinomycetes; order Mycobacteriales; family Mycobacteriaceae; genus Nocardia; species Nocardia abscessus_A. Next base: position 511,375 of record NZ_JADLQO010000003.1, read on the forward strand.
CGGCGTGCTGATCGACGGTGAAATCAGGGGAGCGCTCGAGATTCCCCGCCTGGGGTCCATCATCGCCCGCAACTCGCTGACCGCCCCTGTTCCCGGTCTGGACTCGGTCCCTCTCGCGGACCGGCCACCGGTCAACATCACCCACCTCGCCTTCCAGACCATGGTGGTGATCGGCACCCTGCTCGCGCTCATGGTGATCGTCTTCTGGTTGCTGCGCTGGCGGCGGCGCGACCCACTGGACTCGCGCTGGTTCCTGCGGGCGGTGGTCGCCGCCGGGCCCTTGGCGGTTCTCGCGCTCGAATGCGGCTGGATCGCCACCGAGGTGGGCCGCCAGCCGTGGACGGTGTGGCAGGTGCTGCGCACTACCGACGCCGCCAGCTCGAGCAGCGGCCTGTGGTGGAGCTATATCAGCGTGTTGCTGGTGTACGCCGGGATGACGGTGGGTGCGATCGTCGTCCTGCGTTCCATGGCCCGCCGCTGGCGCGCCGGCGCCGCGACCATCACCGCCCCCTACGGGCCCGGAGCATCGCCGGTCGACCAGGCGCAGCGCGCCCGCAGCGTCGGAAAGCCGTGACCGATGGATCTCTCGGACGTGGTCGCGACGGCGATGTTCACCGGAGTGGTGCTGTACGCGCTGTTCGGTGGCGCGGACTTCGGCTCCGGCTTCTGGGACCTGACCGCGGGCGGCCCCCGGCGCGGCAGCCGCCTGCGAGTGCTCATCGACCACAGCATCGGCCCGGTGTGGGAAGCCAATCACGTCTGGCTGATCTATATCCTGGTGTTCCTCTGGACGGCCTACCCGACGGTGTTCGCGGCCGTCATGACCACCCTGTTCATTCCGATGAGCCTGGCCCTGCTCGGAATCGTGTTGCGCGGGGCGAACTTCGCATTCCGCAAGTACTCCGCGACGCTGGGCCAGGCGCGCCTGTTCGGCGCCCTGTTCGCCGGCGCGTCGCTCATCACGCCGTTCTTCTTCGGGACCGCCGTCGGCGCGATCGCCTCCGGCCGGGTGCCCGCCGAGGGTTACGGCGACGTGGTGCGGTCGTGGCTGAATCCGACCTCTCTCCTGGGCGGCACACTGGCCGTGGGAACGTCCGCCTTCCTGGCGGGGGTCTTCCTCACCGCCGACGCCGCGCGGTCGGGCGATTACGCGCTCGCCGACTACCTGCGGCCTCGCACGCTGATCGTCGGCGGCGTGACCGGTGCGGTCGCGATCGCGGCGATCGCACCCATCCGCCACGACGCACCGACCCTCGGTGCCGGACTTCTCGGGCGCGCTCTACCCCTGATCGCGCTCTCGGCCGCCGCGGGCGTGCTCACCCTGGTGCTGGTGTATCGCCGACGCTACGGGTGGGCGCGGGTCCCCGCGGCGGTCGCGGTCGCCGCGATCGTCATCGGGTGGGCGGTCGCGCAGACGCCGTGGATCCTCGTGGACCGGATGCTCATCGCCGACGCCGCGGGTGCCCGAGCGACACTGCTCGGACTGCTCGCCGTCGTCGCCGTCGCCGCGGTCACCGTGCTACCCGCTCTGGGCTACCTGTTCTGGCTCACCCAGACCGATGCGTGGGTCCGCGACGAGCCGGTCTCCGTCGAGTCTCCGGAGCAGGCGTAGACACAGCCGTCCGGGCCCGCACACGAAGCCGGGCGACCGAGAACCGCACGGCAGCTCCGCGAACCAGGTACCGAAAGAACGGTTTGTTTGCGGCCGTGCGTGGTATTCGGCGCACGTATCGGCTCGACAGCGCGGTCGTGCCGGTACCCATCGGGGCACCCCTGCTGCTCGAATGACGGCGCGCCATGTTTCGCGCCGCACGAGAACGAGGTGCCTCTCTCTCGAGGCTTTACGGCGCAGAGGAATGCATTGTGATCGAGAACGCGAACGTGCCCATCACCGACGACGAAGACCCGGACCGGATCATCTGGCCGGAGTCCAGCTCTACGAGCGCCTGGTGGGCGGATGTGATGGGCCACCGATTCCCCGAACCCAAACCGTGACACGCGGTTGATTCCATCCCTCTCACCCGCAGTGCGCTGCTCGGCCGGTGTGACGGGGGATCGAGCTGGACCTCGCCGGAGACGGACCGGGCGCGCGCTACGCGCCGGAACCTTCGGGCTCCGGTGAACGGTGCAGCGCGAGGAGTTTGTCGATGATCTCGATCGCCGTCAGTGCGGACGGTGCCGTGTCACCTGCGGCGTCGGTGCGGAGCCGGGCGGCGATGCCTGCGGGGCACCCCGCTCCTGGCCGGGAGGTGGTCGCGCATGCCGTGCAGCTCTCGACGGCATCGGCGAGATGGGCTTCGACATTGCGCACGTCGAGCGCGGCGATCAAATCGAGCCCGCTCAAGAACTTGATCGGCATGTCGATGGGTTTCCTCTGGCTCAATATCCGATCGGTCGGCGGTCGCCCCGGATTGTTCCAGCCTCGCCCGTGCCGCGCAGCTCGACACGGCTGGGGCATCGGGACGGCTTTCCGATGACCGGTCGATCGAGCTGTTGGCAAGCGATGTCACGGAGGACGGGCTGGAACGGTGATCCGGCGGGTGCGAATCCGTTGCGCGGTCGACGGCGTTGTCGGCCTTCCGACGTCGTTGTCGGGGGCGGATGTCCGGTGACCGCGTTGTCGTCCGGACGAGGAGCAGCACCCGTTTATATAGGCTCCGCATCGGTAATGTAACAGATGGATATATCTCCTGGGAACCCCCAGCGAACTGCAAGGTCTGTATGCATACCCCCTGCCTGCGTGTGATTTCCTGTTCGCGTCAGGCGAAGCAGGCAAAGATTCAGCGACGGACCGCGACGGTATGGTGTGCGGACCTGGTCCGGCGAGCCGCCGGTAGCACCGGCGGAGTAGGTAGTGGGGAGGATCCCGGCGGCGTTCGCTGGGGACACCCGCCCGCCGAGCGGGTCTTTCCGCGCATCCGCCCCTTGGCCGCTGGCGCGCCGACCCCAGTGGTCGGGCGAATTCCTCAGGCGGTGGGTGTGGTCAACAGCCGGGTCCGCCGGGCGAGGGTGAGACCGATCCCATCGGCTGCCGCGCGGACCGACGCCGCGTGGGCATCGGGGTGGAACCGGTGGGACGGGCCTGCCACGCTGATCGCGGCCACCACCTGGTCCGCCTCGCGGACGGGGGCGGCCACGCATACGAGACCGGGAGCCGATTCCTCGAATTCGAACGCCACGCCCTCGGCCGCGATCCGATCGAGCTGGTTGCGCAGCGTGCCCGGCAGGATCATCGTGCGCGGAGTGTAGCGACGAAGCGGTCCGGCCAGTACCTGGTCGCGGAGCGCGGCATCGGCGTTGGCCAGCAGCACCTTGCCGATGGCCGTGCAGTGCACCGGCATCCGGCCCCCGATCCGGGACGGGGCGCTGGCCTGCCTGCGTCCGCCGATCTTCGTCAGGTACACCACATCCGTGCCGTCGAGAACGCCCAGATGCACGGTCTCGTGGATGCGCGCGTTGAGCTCCTCGAGGAACGGGATGGCCACCTCGAGCAAACTCCGCTCGACCGACGCGCGCATCCCCAGCTCGAACAGATATCCCCCGAGCCGATACCCGGCCTCGGTGCGGTCCAGCAGCCGCACCGCCACCATGTCGGCGAGGACCCGGTGCAGGGTTCCCTTCGGAATGCGGGTCCGCCGCCCGAGCTCGGCCAGGCTCAACGCGCTGTCATCGATCGCGAACGCCTCGAGCACCGCCATGATCTTTCCCAGCACGGTCGAACCGTCTACCGCGCGCCCGGCAGACGCAGATGACATCGTCGCCCTCCGCCCTTTCGCTCCGCACCCACCCTACCGGCAGCGTTCGACTCAGTGGAACGTAATGCTGGCGGGCCCGTCCCACCCGCGGCGACAGTGAGACCACTGCCTCGACCCTCCTCACGAATTCCGGGACTGCATATGCCAACACCTTCCGGCCTCGAACGGCGCACTGCCGCAGTGGACGCCACTGCACTTGCCGCCGACCTGCTCAGTGCCGCCGCCCGCTCCGGCACCCCGTGCGCCCCGGTGCGCGATCTGATCGGCGCCGACGACGTGGCCGCCGCGTACGAGGTGCAGGAGCGGCTGACCGTCGACCGCATCGCGGCGGGCGCCGAAATCGTCGGCCGCAAGATCGGCTTGACCTCCCCGGCCGTGCAGCGGCAGCTCGGCGTCGACCAACCGGATTTCGGAGTGTTGTTCGACGATATGCACTACCGGCAGGACACGCCCGTGCCGCTGAGCAGACTGCTGCAACCGAAGGTGGAAGCCGAGATCGCGTTCGTGCTGGCCGAGGACCTGGCCGATGGCCCGCTCGACGCGCAGCGGATTCGCGGCGCGGTCGACTACGCCGTGGCCGCGCTCGAGATCGTCGACAGCCGCATCGCGCGCTGGGACATCACGTTCGGTGACACCGTCGCCGACAACGCCTCCAGCGGCCTGTTCGTCCTCGGGACCGAGCGCCGCACCCTCGATTCCTTCGACCCCGTTTCGGTCCGGATGCGGATGGCGATCGGCGGCGTCGAGGTGTCGACCGGAACCGGCGCCGCGTGTCTCGGCGACCCGCTCCACGCGCTGGCCTGGCTGGCACGGACCACGCGGGAGTTCGGCCGTCCGCTGCGGGCAGGCCAGATCGTGCTCTCCGGAGCGCTCGGACCGATGGCCCCGATGGAGGGCCCAGGAACCGTCACCGCGGACATCACCGGCCTCGGCTCGGTGACCGCGACCTTCATTCAGGAGTGAGACCCATGAACGACAGCCCCGCGCTCAACGTCGCGGTGATCGGATCGGGCAACATCGGCACCGACCTGATGATCAAGGTGATCCGGCACTCGAAGGTGCTGGAGATGGGCGCGATGGTCGGCATCGACCCGGCATCCGACGGCCTCGCCCGCGCCCGCAGGCTCGGCGTCCCGACCACGGCCGACGGCATCCGAGGCTTGCTGGAGCTGCCGAACTTCGACGAAATCGACGTGGTCTTCGACGCGACTTCCGCCAAGGCCCACGCTGCCCACGCCGCGGTGCTCGAACCGCTCGGCAAGCGCCTGATCGATCTGACACCGGCCGCCCTCGGCCCGTTCGTCGTACCGGCGGTGAACCTCGACGAACACCGCCACGCTCGCAACGTCAACATGGTCACCTGCGGCGGGCAAGCGACCATCCCGATCGTCGCCGCCATCTCCCGTGTCGCCCCCGTGCCCTACGCCGAGATCGTCGCGTCCATCGCGTCGAAATCCGCCGGACCGGGTACCCGCGCCAATATCGATGAGTTCACCGAGACAACCGCGCACGCGATCGAAACGGTCGGCGGTGCCCGCCGCGGCAAGGCCGTCATCATCCTCAATCCCGCGGACCCGCCGCTGATCATGCGCGATACGGTGCTGTGCCTGGTCACCGCCCCGGATTCGGCCACCCACGAGGCGATTCGGGAATCGGTCGAGCGCATGGTCACGCAGGTGGCCGCCTATGTGCCCGGCTACCGGCTCAAGCAACAGGTCCAGATCACCGCCGTGCCGCAGGACCAACCCGTGCGCACCTTGCTCGGCGCAGGCACGGTGGCCGCGCCCACCCATCAGGTGACGGTATTCCTCGAAGTCGAAGGCGCCGCGCACTACCTGCCCGCATACGCGGGCAACCTCGACATCATGACCTCGGCCGCGGTGCGCTACGCCGAATCCATCGCCGACCCGATCGCCGCGGCGCGGGCAGGACAGGAAGCTCTCCGATGACCCGACAACTGTTCGTCCAAGACGTCACGCTGCGCGACGGCATGCACGCGGTGCGCCACCGCATCACTCCCGGCGACGTCGGCCGGATCGTGGCGGCGCTCGACGCCGCGGGAGTCGACGGCATCGAGGTCGCCCACGGTGACGGCCTCGCCGGAGGCAGCTTGAACTACGGCCCGGGCAGCAACACCGACTGGGAATGGATCGAAGCCGCTGCCGCCAACCTCACGCACGCTCGGCTGACCACGCTGTTGCTGCCCGGCATCGGCACCATCAGAGAACTGGAGCAGGCCTACCGGCTGGGCGTGCGGTCGGTGCGGGTGGCCACCCACTGCACCGAAGCCGATGTGTCCGCCCAGCACATCGCCACCGCACGGGAACTCGGCATGGACGTCTCCGGATTCTTGATGATGTCGCACATGGCCGAACCGGCGCGCCTGGCCGAACAAGCGAAACTGATGGAATCGTTTGGGGCGCATTGTGTCTACGTCACCGATTCCGGCGGCCGGTTGACCATGGACGGTGTCCGCGTCCGCGTCCGCGCCTACCGTCAGGTGCTCGATCCGGGCACCGAGATCGGCATCCACGCGCACGAGAATCTTTCCCTGTCGGTGGCCAACTCCGTTGTCGCGGTCGAAGAAGGCGTCACCCGGGTCGACGCATCGCTCGCCGGACACGGCGCCGGGGCGGGCAACTGCCCGCTCGAACCGTTCGTCGCTGTCGCCGATCTGTACGGCTGGAAGCACAACTGCGATCTGTTCGCTTTGCAGGACGCCGCCGACGATCTGGTGCGTCCGCTGCAGGATCGCCCGGTGCGCGTGGACCGCGAAACCCTCACGCTCGGATACGCCGGGGTCTACTCGTCCTTCTTGCGGCACGCCGAAGCGGCGTCGCGGCGCTACGGCATCGATGTGCGGACGATCCTGCTCGAGGTGGGACGCCGCGGACTGGTCGGCGGGCAAGAGGACCTCATCGTCGACATCGCCCTCGACTTGCTCGACGATTCCAGCGGGGTACGCGCCTGAAGCAGGGCAACGCCCTGAAACTCACCGCGCGGCAGGTACGCCGTACCCCGCTCCGGCCGGCACGATCCCCGGGCGGGTCGTGCTGGACGTGGGAACAGCAGGTGTGCTGCTGGCAGAGCGCACGACGAAGTCGGACTGACGGCACAGTGTGGATGTGCACGGGGCGAGAGCCGCTCGGGCGGTGCAATCGAGCGCACGCGGACGGTGCGGGAGGCTCGTCAACGGTTCCGTTGTGCGCGTGCGAGACTCGCTACGATGCTCACCTATTTTCAGGCGGCTGTCATCGGTGCGGTGCAGGGTGTCACCGAACTGTTCCCGATCTCCAGCCTGGGCCACTCCGTGCTTGTTGCGGGTTGGCTCGGCGGCGATTGGGAGAAGCTGACCGGTGCGGACGAGTCCGGTACGGGCACACCGTATCTGGCGTTCGTGGTGGCGTTGCACGTGGCGACGGCGGTGGCACTGCTCGGCTACTACTGGCGGGACTGGTGTGCCATCGTCGCGGGCTTCTTCACCACGCTGCGAACCCGGCGCCTCGACACCATTCCGCAGCGGCTGGCGTGGCTGATCGTCATCGCCACCATTCCGGTCGGTGTGCTCGGAGTTCTGCTGGAACATCCGTTGCACGCCCTGTTCGGGACGCCGATCTACGCCGCGGTCTTCCTTGCGCTGAACGGTGTCGTCCTGATCGTCGGTGAGGGACTGCGCCGACGGAACGAGCCGTCACTGGCCGAATACGGTCGACGGTTCGCCCGGCAGGAGGCCCGAAGAGACACGCTCACCGCCGCGGCGGAAACTCGCCGCCAATCCGACCGGCCGCTGGCCGCCCTGTCCGCCGGGGACGCCCTCGGCATCGGCTTCGTTCAAGTCGGCGCGCTGCTGACCGGTTTCAGCCGGGCGGGCCTGACCATGGTCGGCGGCTTGTGGCGTGGTCTCGCGCACGAGCACGCGGCGAAATTCGCCTTCCTGCTGGCCACTCCGGCGATTCTGGGTGCGGGAATCCTGGAGATACCGGAGCTGGTCGGCCCGGAGACCGACGGCGCCGGGGGACCGGTGCTGGTCGGCGCCATCGTGTCCGGGGTGTCGTCGTGGCTGGCAGTGCGGTTCCTGGAGCGGTACTTCCAGACCCGCACACTGCTGCCGTTCGCGGTGTACTGCCTCGCCGCGGGGACACTCTCGATCGTCCACTTCAGCTGAGGTCTCCCGCTTTTGTGCGCGCGAGTGACCGCGATCGAGCGGCCGCACCGGAATCCCTCCGATCCCGATGCGGCCGGGCGGCGACGATCAACCGGTCACGCATTCGTCTTCCAGCACTTCACCGTCGCCGTCCAGGACGATCGCCGCGCCGACGGTGCCGCAGGCGACCAGTTCGATCAGGGCCGTCGAGGATTTCGGATCGCCGTGGTGCAGGATCTGGGACTCGTAGGTGAGTTCGGCGCGGGTGCGAAGTTCCTCGGCCGCGGTGGCGAGATCGTCGTAGCTGATCGTCTGCGCGCCGACGAACGCCGGATCGCTGCCGCGCAACGCACCTGTGCGGTGGGCGTAGGTGACCGGGCGGGGTGATTCGGCGGCGATCTCGGCGACCACGGCCGGGTCGTCGAGGGCGAGCCAGTCGGGTGCGTCGCCGGACCGGGTGCTGCCCACCGTGAGACCGACCTTGATCTCCAGGTCGTCCGGCAGCGCCGCGTCGAGTGCGTCGACCGGTACCACCGCGGCGCCTGCTTTGAGTACGGCCCAGGTGGCGATGACGGCTTCGATCCCGCGGTCCAGCCGCACCGCCACACCCGCGCCGGGTCCGCAACCGCGTGCGATGAGCACCCGCGCCAACCGCGACGAGCGGGTCTCGAGGTCGTGGTAGGTCAGTTCCTCGTCGCCGGACACGATGGCGGGGGCATCGGGATCGTCCTCGACCGCGGCCACCAGCGCCTGAGTCAGTGCGGTTCCCGCGGTCGTGGTCGATGGCGACGGGGCGGCGGGTTTGGCGACGGCGGTGACGAGTTGGTGCTCGGCTTGGTCGAGGATGTCGATGTCGCCGATGAGGGTGTGGGGGTTGGTGGCGATGGTGGTGAGGATGCGTTGGAGGCGGTGGCCGAGGGTGTGGATGGTGGGTTCGTCGAAGAGGTCGGTGGC
>NZ_JADLQO010000040.1 GCF_015477775.1 Nocardia abscessus
GGTCCGTCAACGCCACCAGAGCCCAGCGACACCACCCCCCGGATCATGAGAAAGACAGGGGCAAGAAGTCATACCGAGCCTGGCGACCGTGGGCCCGATCGCGGTACCCACGAAAAAGGTAACGGGGAGATCCCGTCTGCGCGAATCAATTTGCACGACAAGTCATTACAGTCAAATAGAACGTTCAGCTGTCGGCGTGTGCGGCGACGAACACAGTGCCGATCTCTACCATCCGCTCGACCACGTAGGCCGGGTCGAGCAATGCCTCCGGGGTGTGGATGCCCGGCACGACGGCTTCGCCGCGCAGACCCAGCAATCGTTCGACGCCGAGGGCGACGCCGAGTGCAGTCAAGGGGCGCTGCCCCGCCGGGTGGACGAGGTAGCGGCTCATGCTGAGCGGTGCGCCCGTGGGATCGATTCCTTCGAGGTCGATCCTGACCTCACTGGAAGCGAGTTCGCCGCGGCGTCTGCTCGCGGTTTCGCCGATCGCGAATTCGAAGAGGACATTCGGTGCGCCTGTCGCGAGAGCCAGGCTCGGGACGTCGAGGATGGCGAGGATTTGGCCGGGCAGCACAGTGCCGTCGACACTGGGCACGCCCACCTGCGCTTCGGGGCCGGTGACCCAGGTGAAGACGCCGTCGCGGCGGACAAGTCCCGCAGCAGGGGCTGCCGCCAGGCGCTGCAGATCCGCTATCGCCGCAGGCCCGCCGGTATCCGTTTCGTCCAGTACGGCACCGATCCGGATGGTGTCGATCCGGTCGAACTCCCTGGCCCAGTCCAGTGCCGCGAGCACGAGGATCCCGGCGAAATAGTGGCTGGCCACCAGTATCGGCGCGGCCCCTGCCCGCTGGCCGCTCGCGACGACCTCCGGTGCGATATCCACCAGACCGCTGGAGATGCTCAGATAGGGCAACCCGTGGTGCTGTGCATAGCGCAGCCCGTTCAGGCGGTTGTCCCACAGCGCCGCCACGACCGCCGAGTAGCTGTGGTCAGCCGGGAGACCGAGATCGCCGCGTTGCAGATCAATGGTCACGGCTGCCGCGGCGCCGAGTTCGTCCGCGACGCGCTGCGCGCGATCGAGATCGCGGCCCGCGATGGTCAGCGGCAGCGTGGGATGCCACCGTCGCAGGATGGTGGCGGTGTCCGCGCCCGCCTGGCCCGACCCGCCCATGATCAATACCGGTTTCGACTGTTCCACTGTGGTTTCCTCTCGATCGTCCACTAAGCTACATTTTGTAACCTACACTTTGTAGCTAAACTGGGGCGATAGCGCAAGGGAGGACAATGACCACATCACCGGCCCGCCTGTCCAAGCAGGCCAGGCGAGAGCAGTTGCTCGACACCGCGATGGCGATCGTGCGCGCCCAGGGCGCCGACGGACTGACCCTGCCCAGCCTCGCAGAGGCCGCCGAGGTGAGCAGGCCCATCGTGTACGACCACTTCGGCACCCGTCCCGGCCTACTACTCGCGCTCTACCGGCGACTGGACGAACGACACCGGCTCGCGACGACACAGGCGTTGGAGAGTGCCGCACCCGCCGCCGACGAGATCGCTCGCGTCATCAGCACCGCATACTTCGCCTGTGCCATCGACATGCCGGAATTCGACGCCATTTCCGCCGCGCTGAAGGGAAATCCGGAAATGGAGGCGATCCGGTACGAGATGTTCGACAGCTACACAGACTTGATGGCCGCCACACTGCTGCCATACTCCAGCCTCACGCCCCGAGCACTTCGGCTGCGCTGCGTCGGCGTGCTGGGTGCGGCCGAGGCGATTGCCGCCGAGTTGAACCGAGGGCGCACAACCGCCGCCGACGCGGTCACCGCGCTGACCGGCCTGATCGTGGGCACCCTCGACACCAAGACCGACCGCTAGGCCGACCTCGATCCGGCAAAGCCCTCCCGCACACAACCACCCGATTTCGTGCTGCATTTGCACATCGATCGCTGCCACGCCGTGGTGGTCGTTGCCGGATAGAATATAGCCGCGCGGTTTCCGGCTCCGGGGATCGTTGTTCAGTAAAAGGGAGTCAAAAAGGGAGTCCCAGCGGGTGGATCGCCGGAACAACGGGGTCAGCCGGCGCAGTGTGCTGTTGGCGGCCGGAGCCTCGATCGCACTCACCGCAATGGCGCAGCCGACGCAGGCAGGGACGGTCCCGCGGAAGGTGTCCGCTGGGCCCGAGGAGCCGAGGAAGCGGGCTGACCTGGCGGAACAGGCGATCGTGCAGCGGCACGTGCGCACGCTCTGGGGTCAGTCGCGGATGCGGCTGGGCACGCTCGTCTGGCCGGCGTCCTTGCTGGATCAGTCGTTCGCGCGATGGTGCTACTGGTGGCAGGCCCACCTTCTCGACTGTGCGGTGGACGCCGCGTACCGCGCCCGCACCCCCGAACGCATCGACCGGGTCGTCGCCCTCGCAAATGGTATTCGGGTCCGCAATCTCACCGGCTGGACCAACCGGTACTACGACGATATGTCGTGGCTGGTGCTGGCGCTCGAACGCACCGACCGGCTGCTCGGCGTCCGGTTCGGCGACGCCATCGCAGACCTGCGTGCCGCCTTGATCGACGGCTGGAACCCGGCCGTCGGTGCGGTGCCTTGGCGGTCCGGCGACGATTTCTACAACACCCCCGCGATCGGTCCGACCGGTATCGCCCTGGCGCGATTGGGTGAATTGCCCGGCGCCCGACAACTCGCCGATTTTTTGCACACCCGATTGCGCGACACCGACAGCGGCCTGATCCTCGACGGTGTCCATGAGCCCGGCGGACGAGTGGATCGGACGATCCACACCTACAACCAGGGCGTGGCCATCGGGCTGGAAACCGAGCTGGCGGTGCGCACAGGCGAATCGGGCCATCACCGGCGCGTGGCAGCACTGGTTACCTCAACCGAGGACCGGCTCACGGACGCAGGGGTGATCGTCGCGGCCTCCGGGGACGACTCCGGGCTGTTCATGGGTATCCTCGCCAGATATCTCGCCGAAGCCGCACTGGCCTTGAACGACACCACCGCCGCGAATATCGTGCACGCTTCCGCGCGGGCGGCTTGGGAACACCGCGCCGAAGTGGACGGGCTACCCCTGTTCGGTGCGGACTGGACCCGCGCGGCGACGGTGCCGGGGTATCCAGGAACCTCTCCCCCGCTCACGCACCCGTCCGCCGCTTCGTCGGCGAATCTGAGCCGCGATCTCTCGGTACAGCTGAGCGGATGGATGCTGCTCGAAGCGGATTACCAACTCACCGCCGCTGGACGCTGAGCCCACCGCAGCGGGCCGGCGGCACGAGAGGCGATCGGAATGTTGCGGGGCGTGCCGTCCTTGGCCATGTAGGCCATGCGCAGCAGGTCGCTGGCCAGGAGTTCCTGGCTGAGAAGGTCAGTGCTCGGGCGCGACCTGCAGTTCGGGCGCGGCGGCGGCCAGCAATGCGTCGCGATCGCGGTTCAACGGAGGATAGATTCGCCGAGTGTTGATGGCGCGCTTGGTGCCTTTCGCTTCGTCGCCGCACGCGACCACGTGACGGTCCCATCCCTCGGTGTACACCGCACCCGCCGGTCCCAGATCGAGAACCGTTACATACCAAGGGATCCGCAACGGCTTCATCGGCTTGTCCAGAAGATCGCCGATGACGTTGTATCCGGCCCATCGGCCCATCGGGCGGCTGTGCTGGCAGGACATCACCGACATATGCTCGTCGTCCATTTGTGCGGCGGCGACGTCACCGGCGGCGAACACCCCGGGCACACCGCGGACCCGCAGAAAATCATCGACAGGGAGTCGACCCAGCCGGTCTCGGTCGACCCCGAAGTCCGCGGTCAGCGGGTTGGCCCGCATGCCGGCACACCAGACGACGGTGGCGGCGGTCACCACTTCACCCGAGGAGAGCGTCACGCTGCGCTCATCGATGGCGACGACACCGACGCCCAACTTGGTCTCGATCCCGGTGTCGGCCAGCGCCGCCTCGATGACCGGTCGCGCCGATGCGCCCATGTCGGAGCCGACGAACGGGTTGCGGTCGATCAGGATGACCCGCGGTGCGACGGCGCGCGTAGCAAAGGCATCGGCGAGCATCGCGGGCAGCCCAGTCGCCTCTTCGATCCCCGTCAACCCTGCCCCGACGACGACTACTGTCGAGGCTGCCGGGTCAGCGGGGCCCTCGGTAAGCCGGCGCAGGTGGGCTTGGAGCCTGGTCGCTGCGTCATGGGTGTCGATGTCGAAACCGAACTCGCGTAGGCCAGGGATGTCGGGCTTGACCACCTGGCTGCCCACCGCGAGCACCAACCGGTCATAGCCGTGAGCGCCCGCGGTGGATTCCACGACCCGTGCCACCGCATCGATCGCCGTCACTTCGCCGATGATGTGCTCGATTCCGACCGGATCGAGAAGAGCGCTGAGCGGGATGCGGGATGGGCTCAGATCGGTCTCATAGTCGCGCACGCGGATGTCGTGGTACGGCGTGGAACTGATCATCGTGACATCGACGGTTCCGATCGCCACACCGAGCTCGTCGAGTCGCCGGGCCGCCGCGAGCGCCGCCCACAGACCCGCGAACCCGGACCCGAGAACCACGACACGCGAAGGATCGGCAGCGCGCTGCACAGGCTGATTCTAATACTCCGGCCGGACGTCGTGATCGCTGATGCTGCTGGTCGGGGCGCTGGAAGAGGGCGGCCACCGCGTAATCCGCATCAAGTCCGGCTCTGGCGGTCGCTGTCGGTACTGGCGGCGCTGGACCGCCCAGACCCGGTTCGGCGCATCCGCCGCCACCGCAGTTACGGTCGAGTCACCGACGTGTTTGCGGCACGATGGCCCGGCTCGCTTCCAGGCAGCGCTGCGGGCCGAGGAACGTGGATAGCTGTGATCCTCTGCGCGCGTGCAGGTTTCTGTAGCGAATCATGCGCCCGTTACTGTTTCGATGGTGGTCGGCGGGTGGGGCAGGATGTGCGGTATGGACCGTCTGGACGTCATCGACACCTGCACGCGCATGGCCTGGCATGCCGATCACCGGGAGTGGGACCAACTCGCCGACGTTTTCACCGACCAGGTGCGGCTGGACTACACCAGCCTGAGCGGTGGTGAACCGGTCATGCTCACCCCGGCGCAGATCGTCGCCGCATGGCAGGACACCTTGGGCGGGTTCGACGCCACCCAGCACCTGATCACCAATCACCTGGTCACCATCGACGGCGACAGTGCGGTGTGCACCGCCTCTTTCCAGGCCACCCACCGCAAATCCGATGCGCTGGGCGCTTCGCTGTGGACGCTGGGCGGCACCTACCGTTTCGATCTCGTGCGCTCCGGAGACGAGTGGAGGATCGGCGGTGTGGTGATGACGGCGGTCTGGGGCGACGGCAATCGAGGGCTGCAGCCATGAGAGCCCGTGCCACTCTCGCGGCCGTGTGTTCTACACCCCGCCCGGTCACTCTCCGCGCGCCGGCGGCACCACAATGCTCGTGCGATTTCAACCCGGTAGCAGTGGCAGCCACCTACAGCTTCGACATCACCGACGGCCTGATCACGCGGGCCGATCTGCAATACACCTGAGAACGAGTCAAATTTCGTGAAGGTCCAATTCGACAGCGACGGTGTGGAACTCACCGGCAATCTGTTCTTGCCCGCCGACCGCGACCCGGCGCCGGGCGTGGTGGTGGCCGGGACGTGGACGAGTGTCAAAGAATTGATGGCCGACCGCTACGCCCAGCGGCTGGCCGAGCGCGGGTACGCGGCGCTGTCGTTCGACTTCACCGGGTTCGGCGAATCCGCGGGCGAACCACGCGATGTCGAGAACCCGGCGCGGAAGGCGCGCGACATCCACAATGCGGTGAGCTTCCTGACCGGACACCCGGCGGTGGATGGTGAGCGACTGGGTGCGCTTGGCATCTGCGCGGCCGCGATGTACATGTCCGACAACGCCGCCCACGATCTCAGGGTGAAATCCCTCGCGCTGGTAGCACCGTGGCTACACGACGCCGTCATCTGCGAGCAGGTCTACGGTGGGGCCGAAGCAGTCGCTGCCAAGATCGAAATCGCCCGCGAGGCGCGGTCGCGCTACGACGAGACCGGTGAGATCGACTACGTGCCGGTGGTCAGCGCCACCGACGAACGCGCGGCCATGCCGTACGACATCGACTTCTACCTCAACCCGGAACGCGGTGGAATTCCGGCCTGGCCCAACCGTTTCGCCGTCATGTCCTGGGGCGACTGGCTCACCTACGACGCCATCGCTCTGGCCCCGCACATCACCCAGCCCGCCGTGCTCGTACACAGCGAGGACGCCGCCATCCCCGACGGCGCACGTCGCTTCCACACCGGACTGGCCGGGCCGAAGGACATGCTCTGGACCCAGGGGACCCAGTTCGACTTCTACGATCAGGAACCCCAGGTCACCGTCGCCGTCGACACCGTCGCCGCGCACTTCGACCGGACCCTGTGACCCATCCACCGACACCGAAAGCGATAGGTATCGACGCAGTGATTCTCGTGACAGGAGCGACCGGCAATGTCGGCGCGGAAGTAGTGCAGGCCCTGGCCGCGGCCGGAGAACCCGTGCGGGCACTGGTGCGCGATCCCCGAAGTGCCACCGTGCCTCGCGGTGTGGAGGCAGTGGCGGGCGATCTCAGCTTGCCCGAGACGCTGAGCTTCGAGGGTGTGCGCGCGCTGTTCCTGCTGCCCGGGTACCCGGGGGTCGCGCGGGCGGCCGCGAAGGCGGGCGTGGAGCACATCGTGCAACTCTCCGGCGTTTCCGCGGGTACCGGCGACACCTCCAACGCCATCACCCGCTACATGATGGCCGCCGAGCAGGAGGCCATCGAATCCGGCACGGCATGGACCATCCTGCGCCCCTGCGCCTTCGCCTCCAATGCCCTGCGCTGGCTGCCGCAGATACGCGGCGGCGATGTGATCCGGGTGCCGTTCCCGAAGGTCCGCACCGCCGCTCTGGATCCACAGGACCTCGGCACCGTGGCCGCCACCGTACTGCGCGGAAACAGCCATCACGGTGAAATACTCTGGCCCACCGGGCCGGATCCGCTCACGCCCGCCGAGCAGGTGGCAATCCTGGCCGAGGCCACCGGGCGTGACCTCACCTGCCAGGGACTCACCGATGACGAGGCCCGCGCCCAGATGCTCGAAACCACTCCCGTCGAATACGTCGACGCGTTCTTCGACTTCTACGCCAACGGGGCCATCGACGAATCCGTCGTCCGCCCAACGGTGGAACAGATCCTCGGCCGCGCGCCTCGCACATTCGCACAGTGGGCCACAGCCCACTCCGACGCCTTCCGCTGATCACGCGATGACGGCGTTCCACCCGAGGGTGTGCATGGCCCTGATCACCGCCTGGCGCGAGTCCACTGTGTTCGCCGGTGCCGAGCGCGCCGCACTGGTCCGGCCCGGCGAATCAGGCCAGATGGGCGGCGATGCCGTCGAGTAGCTTGCCGAGACCGAACTCGAACACTCCCGCGGCGACAGCACGCGTGCCGCGGTCGCCGCCGGCACCCGCGGTCAGCATGGCCATCAGCGCCGGGTACCGCTCGGGCTGCCCGTAACGCTGGATCATCTCCGGATCGAGTGTGGGGCCGACGTGCCCGGCTGCGTCGCGGCCCAAGGCCGGGTCGATCTCCAGGCGCGCGACGCCGCCGACGAAAGCGTTGACGGAGAAGATTACGTCGGCGATGGCATCCGGTGGCAGCCCGGCATCGAGGAGAGCGCTCATCGCGGCCTCACCCCACGCGGCCTCGTTCGGACCCATCCAGCGATTGCTCGCACCGACCGCCAATATCCAGGGGTGGCGTAGGTATATCTCGCGGGTTCGGCGCGCCCAGTGTTCGAGGGCTGCCCGCCAATCACCCTTGGGCAGGTCGGGCCGTTCGGCCATGGCCGTATCGAGCATGAGCGCGACAAGTTCGTCCTTGCTCGGTACATGCCGGTACAGCGACATGGTGGCCGAGCCGAGTTCGGTGGCGACCCGTTGCATCGACAGTGCGCCGATCCCTTCCGCGTCCGCGATGACGATGGCCGCGTCGACGATGCGATCCACGGTCAACGCCGGCCGTCGGCCACGGCCGGAGCGCTCAGTGCCCGACCACAGCAGTCGCGCCACGCGCGGTAGTTCCTCGGCCACGTTCGCTCCTCAGTTTTTAATTGCGTATGTGCTACGCAATGCGTATATACTACGCAATAGTATCGTCGGCTCGATTTCCGGGTGGTCCGCTATGGCAGTACCGACTAGATGTATGAGGCCTGGACGTTGGTGACGCCGGTGTGGAGGCGGCTGGCTGGTGGCTGGTTTCCGGCGGTGGAGTGTGGTCGATGGTAGTTGTAGTGGATGTTCCAGACGCTGAGCGCGTGGGT
>NZ_JADLQO010000041.1 GCF_015477775.1 Nocardia abscessus
ACCCCAGAAGACGACACTCCAAGATCGGAATGCTCAGCCCCGTAGAGTACGAACAAGCCCACACCCCCACTCACGCAGCCGCGTGAGCATCACACCCAACCCGTCCGGGAAACCGGGGCAACCTCAGTCAACGCAACACTCGTGATGACGAGGGGTTCGCGTTGGGGCGTCCTGTGATATCGGTTGAGGTTCAGCGTTCGTTCTCGGCGTGGATCCGACCGCGGCGTTCTCGGCTGTAACACCGTCTGATCGGATTTCGTCCTCGCGCCCATCCCGCTCGACACAGCGCACACACCTGCGCCGAAATCGTGTGCGGGCAGCATGGATTCGGCTAAGCTCGGGATGACTTTCCCGAGCCTCGCGCGTTACGGCAGGCTGGTCGTGGTCTTCACTCTTGCTGGAGACCGAAGTTCCGTACTCGAAGAGGCTGAATCTCACTACGGAGGGTTCCTCATGCGTGTCGTTTCCGTCCTCGCAACAGCTTTAGGCGCAACCGCGATATGGCTGACACTGGTGTCGACACCGGCCGTGGCCGAATTCGCCGCACCCCTCGACACAGAGACGCTGGTTTCCTTCGAATTCGGCCCAGACGGAGCCCGCAGTGAGTGCCGCAGCGGCAAATTCCTGTGCGAGCCGAACGAATTCAAATGCGACAACGACAGATGTGTTCAGAAGCAATGGCTGTGCGACGGCGACGACGACTGTGGCGACGGCTCCGACGAACGGAACTGTTAGACCGTGTCTCACGTCGCTGGTTTCGTCTCCGCAAGTTTCTTGTAGCCGGTCAGCGCTGCGGCGGGGGTGAGAAAGCCCAGCAAGTGGGTGGCTTTGCGGTCGTTGCGGTGTGTTGGTGCCTTTGAAGTTTGCCCGGTTGGCGATTTGAGTACGCGCGCCCGTATGCAGCAGCCTGTTCAGTTCCGCGATCGTGGTGGTGTTGTCAGTCTTGATTGCGGTCATGGCGACCTTCGCCGCACCGTCGAGTGCGAGTTGGGCGTCATCGATGAACACGACCTGTTCCAAGGTCACGCCGAGACGGTCGCAGCCCGGGGGCCGATTCGATGATTCGGCTTGGCGATGCCGGTCTCGTGCGAGTAGACGATGCCGACTGAATCTCCAAAGTTCGACTCACTCACTGCTACCGCTGCCACCGGCGTCGAATTCCGATGACGAGGCGCTGGTGCCCCCGCTGCGCCGGCCGGTGACACGACCACCCGTACCAGGCTCACCATCCTGATTGCGACGGCGGAGCACTCCGATGACGCCGAGCACCACCAGCACAGCAGCGACAAGGAAGCAGATCCCCGCGGCGACCGGGGAGAAACCCAATAGTGCGGTGGCGGCGATCAACACTACGCCTGCGATGACGAACGACATGCGGCCCTCCCAGCGAAAGCAGTGCGTTCAGCATACGATCCCCCGTTACATTCTTCGTGGCCTCACACGGGGCTACGGTCGCCAGTCCCGGTGCCCTCTCCCCCTGTCGCATTCATGATCCGGGTGTCGCCGGGTGCTGGCGTCGACGGATCGCTGATGGGGACAGGGCTGCTGGTAGGTCTCTTCGTAACGTGGGTGCCGGGCGTCGATGCCAGTTCGGGCGGCCGTTTCGGGTTTTGACGCGATGAGGAACTGCGAAGTGACACAAGCGTATGCCGTGTACTGCGGCGTTGATGTGGGAAAAGCGAACATCACGCGGTCGGTCTCGATGTGACCGGCAAGCGGTTGTTCGACAGGCGCTGACGAATGACGAGGCCCGGCTACGGGTGGTGTTCGACCGACTCGCCGCCTACGGCCCGCTGTTGATCGTGGTCGACCAGCCCAACACGATCGACGCCTGCCGGTCACCGGTCGCCCGCCTGCGGCCATGACGTGGCCTACCTGCCTGGTCTCTGTCCGGGAACCACCCGTACCAGCAACAGCATCCGGGGCTGCTGACGAGCATCCACCCCACGCTCGAACGAGTCCTGGGTCCAAGGGTTACAGTCCTGGAGATCCTTTCGCGCTGCGGCGGGCCCGAAGAAATCAGAGCTGCGGGCAATCGCAAGCTGACCACGATTGACGCCAGAGGACCAGCAAGCTGCGCCAACGCCGGCGCAGCACCGCGGCCCTGCCGACTTCGTTACAAGATCGGCTGCCTCTTCTCCTCCGGAAGCCGATCGATCAACAACAACAGCCGCCGATCGGACGCAACCCCCAACGCCCACAACTCATAGCACGACGAACTGCCCCGAGCCTCGAACTCGGCGAAACGTCGCTACCGGCCAGCCGTCGTCTCCCGATACACACCACCCTTCTCTCCGAACAATCACTCGCTGACCAGCCAACGATCCGGTTGACGAAAACCATAGCGACCCCCGGGGTCACCGGTCTGGTCTGGACCAACCGGGTCGGCACCATCGCGCCGCTGCTTCGGTAAGCACCGGCGCAGCAACCTCCCTGGAGCACGAAGAATCAGCGGACCGAGCCGGACGGCACCCACATCGAACAACAACAGCGGCCGGCCGACGACCAGACCAAGGCGCATGGGCTCCATCATCTGGACCCGGCGGCGACCGCTGGCTTCTGCGCGAGAGTCGGCGTCGACATGTCCATCAAAAGGGTATTCGCTGGGTAGATTCGGGCATTGAATCGCTGACCAGCGATGATGCTCTCCGCAATGCGGATGCTGCGGATTTTCCGCGTGGTATCCGTCCTCCTGGACGTGCTCGATCAACCGGGCCATCGGCGCGGTTGCGTTCGGATGCCAGGCGCGCCTACCGGCCATCAGTAGGGCCCTTCGCCGCGCCGCCTCGATCGCTTGCGCAACGTCATCGCCGCCGATCGCTCAATTCTCCATTTCTGCCCTGACTGCGGCCAGCGCATGCCAGGCGATCTCGGGGTGTGCCCGAGTGCGTCGGCGTGGGCCACGGCGATCTCCATCGAGTGTGAGCAATGAGTGTTGGACGTGGTAGTGCTCGTGACCGGACACTGCAGGGTATGAGCAAGTGTGACGGGTGGCCGCGGGCGGGGCGGTGCGGCTGATGGCTGGATCGTTCGGTGATGTTCCGCCGGGACCGGGGCTCGACAGCCATGGCAGGGTGGACGGTGATCTGGTGGCCGCGGCGCGGCTGCTTCGCCGGTTCGGGGTCTATGCCCTGGTTCTGACGGTGATCGTGGCGGTGGGCGGACATACGATCCTGGGTTTCGTGGTCGCCGCGGCGGGCGGCGCTCTGCTATGGGCCGGAGTCCGCGGCTGAGCTTCCTGTTCAGTCGAGCAGGTGTGCGAGCAGAGCGCGGGCGGCCGGGTTCGAGGGTGTCTGCTCGCGGCCGGCGAGATGGATCTCGCGCTGAAACCCAGGGTGGTCGACGAGCAGCAGCGCACCCGCATCGAACGGACCGGTCGTGGCGGCTGCGGTGAGCAGGTGGCAGCGGGCCGGATAAGGCAGGGTGGGAGTTGGGCATCCGGTCCGGCCGATAGTTCATCCGAAGAGTCGTAACCGACTGCGCGGGTCGGCCGAGATGCCGCATCTACAGGTCCGGGAACGGGAGGGCGACCGGGCGGCTGGACTATATCGAAGAAGTGCGGCGCACCTTCCGCGGCATTCTATGACCCGGGTGCGTCAGTGGCTGGAAGGTGTGGACCGCCGGTCAGCGGCAGCGGTCCGGCTGGTGCCGCAGCCACGCGCAACGCGCCGAACCCGATGCCGGCCACGCCGGTGTACAACCCCGGTACTTCGAGATCCCGGTAAAAGCCGCAACGCCATCCACGCCGCGAGATGTCCTCGACGACTGTCGCGGCGTGCCTGCGCAAACGATGCCACAGCTGGTCGTCGCCTCGCTCGGTGGCGACTGCGACGGCCAGTTCCAGGCTGCCGAAGTCACCATGGCACAGCGAGTGCCCGTTTCCGAAGCCGGCGCGCAACGTCGTATCCAGTGCGCGCAACTACCTGCCGCTGGCGGCAGCTGGCGCGGGTTCGCCGACGCCTACCGCCGCTACGGACGTGGCGCCGACGCCGCGATGCGCCGCGACTGGGTCTCGGCTTGTCTGTGGGCCGAGCGCACTGTCCCCGACTTCCTGTCTGTGGCGCACAAGGAAAAAGACACAGGGGGATCACCCGGACCCCGGCAGTCGGCGCACCTACAGCAGCGGTGGCTGGCGGCGGCTACCTTGTGGACGCACGCGCAGTGGGCCCCGGTCTCCGCGGCGGTGGACGGTGCTGGCGGTGTTGCAGGCATTGGCGTGGGCCTCAGCGGTGGGCGGGCAGGTCGCGCGTGGTGTGCCCGTCGTCGAGTTCGGTGGCCGGTCTCTGGCGGTGGCCGCGGGCCATCTGCCCGAATCCACCGTGTGGGGCGTGTTGCGGGAACTGCGCGAACTACCCGGCGCACCGATCTTCCGTATCCGCCCAGGCCAAGGACTGCTCGCCGACCGCTACGCCTTGGTCACACCACACCACGGCGCCCGCCCCATTCGCCCCAACGACGGCCAAATCAGCCGCACACAA
The DNA here is from genome assembly GCF_015477775.1 of Nocardia abscessus. Taxonomy (GTDB): domain Bacteria; phylum Actinomycetota; class Actinomycetes; order Mycobacteriales; family Mycobacteriaceae; genus Nocardia; species Nocardia abscessus_A. The sequence continues at coordinate 4,479 of NZ_JADLQO010000041.1, forward strand.
GTGGAACCCGTCCATCCCGCTTGGTCGGTCCTCGGCCTGCACTGCCGACATGTGTATGAACTCGTCACCCGCGAGGGGCTCAGCACTCCAGCCGATGTGTTCGCCGCGGCTTGCATCAGCTCGAGCGCCGGATACAACGCCGTGGCCGTCCTCACCACCGCAGGACTGCTCACCCATACCCACGGGCGGCTGCAACCTGGAACAACCAGCCTCGATGACATCGCGCACGCGCATGGCCTCCACCATCGGCGCATCGAACGCCTCGCTCGCCATCACCAACACCGCGCAACGTGGAGGCACTGGCTCCACCAGCACACCGGACGCGAACGTGCTCACGCTCAACTCCGCATCGCGGCCGGGCAGCCGCGGGCGACCGGCGCAGCCACTGTGCTGCACGGAGCCGAGATAGGAAGCCACCTCCGCCCCTGCACAGACACTGCGGCGTCCGGCGGACCCCGACGCGAGAGCGCCCGCAGGGCGAAATGCCCGCCCACCGTGACCACACCCCGTGCCGTCGCGGTGGCGTCCACCGCTGCGGGCAGATCCGCGCGCGGTGTGAGCGTCATGCCCGAGACCGGCAGCCATGAACACACCGGATCGCCGTCCGCGCAGCGGGCGCGCTCCTCGGCCGGCACTGTCGGCGAACCCGCGCACACGACGTCCGACGCCATCTGCGCGCGCGTCGCAGTCGAGATCTATGTGGAGACATCCCACGTGCCGATCGCTGGTGGGCGCTGGTTGATCGAAGCAGACTCGATCGTCATCTACGAGCGTCCCACCGGGGTGAAGGTGGCATCCACCGTTCCGGCAGCCCTCCTTCGGAACTCACCGTCGTGGACGCGCGTTACCGACACCGGCTGGTAGCGGGTGATGCGCCGAGGTGAAGTCTCACGGAGCCGAAAATCCCACAGTGTTTCCGGTGTGTCGGAATGTAACGGTCGGGTCTGCGGCGACGAATACCAAGTGGGTGCAGATGTTTTGGTTACCACTCCGGTGGCTGGTACCCCGACGTTGGATACGTGCGCTGCCGCCGAACCAAGCACATGATTCCCCCTGCCCGGCGGCAGCGCCTCCGGGGCAGGTGCTTCACGGGCTGCCCGGTGAGCCTGGGCCGAGCTCGTCAAGCCCAGAAGGAGCGCACTACCCGCCGAAATTCGCCCAAGGCAACCGTTGCAACTTGCTCACGCCGAAACAGCCTTTACTGTCGAGACCGCTCTGCACTCGCGCCGTCCCCGTCGGGCGCTTGCGGGCCTGCAGGTAGTCGCGGCCGCGGCTTGCACCGGCTCGGCAGCTCGCCGCTCGGCGGCGGGCCGCCGTCGATACAAGAAGCTGGATGGGTCGATCTCTTTGTCACACTGCGCGGCTCGACGTGGCTGATCGGCGGCTTCGCCGGGCCAGCCGGATCCTGAAGGGCTTCGGCACTCGCGACGTGCAGAGGTGACGCCGGAGGTCATCGGGCCGCATCCTCGGCGTAGCTGGTCGGCGGTCGGCGTTCTGCGCCGCTGAAGTGCCTGCCTGGGCACGAGCTGAACGACCGGTAATCGGCCGTGCTCGTTGCCGGTCACGGCGACAGACTCGACTAGTGCCGTGTCAGGCAACGTTCGGTAGGTAATTCGGGTGCCGGATCTTGGATCCGACGGCGAAGTCGCGGACGGGTCCGGCGTGCTGGTTGCGCCAGCGGATGTAGGTACTGATCGCGTCGTCTTGTTCGCCGTGGCTGCGGTGGTCGGTGCCGTTCAGAGCGAAGTACCGCAGCGCGGCGAACTCGCACTCGAAACGGTTCAGCCACGAGGAGTAGGTAGGCAGGAACACCAGCTCGACCGTGTTCGCCGCGCACCACGCCTTGACCTCAGCGCGTTGGACCGAGTAGTTGTCGCAGATCAGATACAGTTTCTGGCCCGGCCAGCGGGCTCGCAGCGACTTCAGGAACACCAGGAACTCGGTCCACCGTTTCCGGTGCCGGATCCGGTAGTACAGCTGGCCTGAGCGCAGGTCCAACGCACCGAACATATGCCGGACGCCCTGGGTGCGCCGGTAGGTCGCGCCGCAGCCGCAAAGGTCGGCGGGCGTTGAACCAGCCGCGGCCGGGGCGGGGCTGCAGGTTCAGCGGCCCGAACTCGTCCACGCAGACCACGCGGCCGTCGGCGGGCGGATGGTCGTAGAGGTCGAGCACCCTCGCCAGCTTGGCCTGAAAATCCGGGTCGTTGCTGGCCTTCCACGTTTTCGTGGCCTGCCACGACACCCCACCGCCCTTCAGTATTTTCCGCAGGGTTTCGCGGCTGATGTCGGCGATATTGTTGATCCGCAGCACTTCCGCCAGCTTCGATAGGCTCCAGGTCGCGAACGGCCATCCCAGGTCACGGGGGCAGCACCGGGCGATCTGACAGATCCGATCACGTGTCGCTTGATCGGTCTTCGCCGGCCTGCCCCCGCTCCATTTTGGACACTGTTGGCGAATTCGATTGAGGTGACGCAGGTTCGGCATGCTTGATATCGGTTTCGGGGATGGTGTCGATGGAGGTTGTGGTGTCGTTGCGTCCGCGTGGGTGGG
>NZ_JADLQO010000042.1 GCF_015477775.1 Nocardia abscessus
TGGGGTTACGGGTATCTGTGTGTTGTTTCAGATACCGCACAGTGGACGCGTAGCAACCTTTGTTGGTAAGTCCTCGGCCGATTAGTACCGGTCACCTCCACACGTTACCGTGCTTCCAGTTCCGGCCTATCAACCCCATGGTCTGTGGGGGGCCTTAACCACTCAAGGTGGTGAGAAACCTCATCTTGGAACAGGCTTCCCGCTTAGATGCTTTCAGCGGTTATCCCTTCCGAACGTAGCCAACCAGCAGTGCCCTTGGCAGGACAACTGGCACACCAGAGGTTCGTCCGTCCCGGTCCTCTCGTACTAGGGACAGCCTTCCTCAAGTTTCTGACGCGCGCGGCGGATAGAGACCGAACTGTCTCACGACGTTCTAAACCCAGCTCGCGTGCCGCTTTAATGGGCGAACAGCCCAACCCTTGGGACCTACTCCAGCCCCAGGATGCGACGAGCCGACATCGAGGTGCCAAACCATCCCGTCGATATGGACTCTTGGGGAAGATCAGCCTGTTATCCCCGGGGTACCTTTTATCCGTTGAGCGACACCGCTTCCACATGCCGGTGCCGGATCACTAGTCCCGACTTTCGTCCCTGCTCGACCCGTCAGTCTCACAGTCAAGCTCCCTTGTGCACTTGCACTCGACACCTGATTGCCAACCAGGCTGAGGGAACCTTTGGGCGCCTCCGTTACATTTTGGGAGGCAACCGCCCCAGTTAAACTACCCACCAGGCACTGTCCCTGAACCCGATCAGGGTCCGAGGTTAGAAGTCCAATACGACCAGAGTGGTATTTCAACGACGACTCCACGAACACTGGCGTGCCCGCTTCACAGTCTCCCACCTATCCTACACAAACCGTACCGAACACCAATACCAAGCTATAGTGAAGGTCCCGGGGTCTTTTCGTCCTGCCGCGCGTAACGAGCATCTTTACTCGTAATGCAATTTCGCCGAGTCTGTGGTTGAGACAGCAGAGAAGTCGTTACGCCATTCGTGCAGGTCGGAACTTACCCGACAAGGAATTTCGCTACCTTAGGATGGTTATAGTTACCACCGCCGTTTACCGGGGCTTAAATTCTCAGCTTCGCACCCGAAGGCGCTAACCGGTCCTCTTAACCTTCCGGCACCGGGCAGGCGTCAGTCCGTATACATCGTCTTACGACTTCGCACGGACCTGTGTTTTTAGTAAACAGTCGCTTCTCTCTGGTCTCTGCGACCACACCCAGCTCACAGCGTAAAGCCGGTCACCAGACGTGGTCCCCCTTCTCCCGAAGTTACGGGGGCATTTTGCCGAGTTCCTTAACCACAGTTCTCTCGATCGCCTCGGTATTCTCTACCTGACCACCTGTGTCGGTTTGGGGTACGGGCCGTGTACCAACTCACTAGAGGCTTTTCTCGGCAGCATAGGATCACTGAATTCGCCTCAATCGGCTACGCATCACCTCTCAGGCTCATGAGTGGCGGATTTGCCTACCACTCGCCCTACAGGCTTACACCAGGTATTCCATCACCTGGCCCAGCTACCTTCCTGCGTCACCCCATCGCTTGACTACTACAGCAGGGGTCGTGCGCAGCCGCTTCAAGCTTCCCGAAGGAAGTCCATCCACATTTGGGCACTTAGCACCACTGATTCGCCACTGGGCGCGGATACACGGGTACGGGAATATCAACCCGTTGTCCATCGACTACGCCTGTCGGCCTCGCCTTAGGTCCCGACTCACCCTGGGCGGATTAACCTGGCCCAGGAACCCTTGGTCATTCGGCGGACGAGTTTCTCACTCGTCTTTCGCTACTCATGCCTGCATTCTCACTCGCGTAGCCTCCACAACTAGTTCACACTGCTGCTTCCATGGCTACACGACGCTCCCCTACCCACCCCAGCTCCTGGCTCGAAAGCAGAATAATGCTGGAGTGCCGCGGCTTCGGCGGTGTACTTGAGCCCCGCTACATTGTCGGCGCAGAATCACTTGACCAGTGAGCTATTACGCACTCTTTCAAGGGTGGCTGCTTCTAAGCCAACCTCCTGGTTGTCTTCGCGACTCCACATCCTTTTCCACTTAGTACACGCTTAGGGGCCTTAGCCGGCGATCTGGGCTGTTTCCCTCTCGACTACGAAGCTTATCCCCCGCAGTCTCACTGCCGCGCTCTCACACACCGGCATTCGGAGTTTGGCTGATTTCGGTAAGCTTGTGGGCCCCCTAGACCATCCAGTAGCTCTACCTCCGGTGTGAAACACGCGACGCTGCACCTAAATGCATTTCGGGGAGAACCAGCTATCACGGAGTTTGATTGGCCTTTCACCCCTACCCACAGCTCATCCCCTCAGTTTTCAACCTAAGTGGGTTCGGGCCTCCACGACGTCTTACCGTCGCTTCACCCTGGCCATGGGTAGATCACTCCGCTTCGGGTCCATGATATGCGACTCAACCGCCCTATTCGGACTCGCTTTCGCTACGGCTACCCCACACGGGTTAACCTCGCCACACACCGATGACTCGCAGGCTCATTCTTCAAAAGGCACGCCATCACCCCACCCCGAAGGGAAGGCTCTGACGGATTGTAAGCGCACGGTTTCAGGTACTATTTCACTCCCCTCCCGGGGTACTTTTCACCTTTCCCTCACGGTACTAGTCCGCTATCGGTCACCAGGGAGTATTCAGGCTTACCGGGTGGTCCCGGCAGATTCACAGCAGATTTCACGGGCCCGCTGCTACTCGGGCACCCACTACAACAGAGCACGTGTTTTCGTCTACGGGATTATCACCCTCTACGACAGGCCGTTCCAGACCACTTCGACTAACACGAACTTTTCTGACTGTCGCTCGACTCGGCAGAATCGAGAAAGTGAGCCCCACTACCCCGCCCAGACAACCCCTGCCGGGTATCACATCTGAACGGTTTAGCCTCATCCGCTTTCGCTCGCCACTACTCACGGAATCACAATTGTTTTCTCTTCCTGTGGGTACTGAGATGTTTCACTTCCCCACGTTCCCTCCCAACCGCCTATATATTCAGCGGAGGGTGACACGACATCACTCGTGCCGGGTTTCCCCATTCGGAAATCCTCGGATCTCAGCTCGGTTGACAGCTCCCCGAGGCTTATCGCAGCCTCCTACGTCCTTCATCGGCTCCTGGTGCCAAGGCATCCACCGTACGCTCTTCAACACTTACTAACAAAGATGCTCGCGTCCACTGTGCAGTTCTCAAACAACACACCCACACCGAACCGATAAGCAAGACCAGCGCCCCCCGAAGAGGACCGGTATCCAGCAGATCCGGGCGGATCGTATTTTTTGCCTGGAAAGAACGCCTGTTCTTTCAGGACCCAACAGTGTGTCGATATACCAACCGTCAGCCGATCATCCAAGACCGACCGATACACGGAAGAAGTTGTCAGCGTTCCACCCATGAGCTTCCGCCGGAAGACGATTGCTCCCGAAACGGTCTCTGGCACAACCACGCTCGACTGTTCGAGGCGCTGTGCAGAAGTGCTCCTTAGAAAGGAGGTGATCCAGCCGCACCTTCCGGTACGGCTACCTTGTTACGACTTCGTCCCAATCGCCGATCCCACCTTCGACGGCTCCCTCCCACAAGGGGTTAGGCCACCGGCTTCGGGTGTTACCGACTTTCATGACGTGACGGGCGGTGTGTACAAGGCCCGGGAACGTATTCACCGCAGCGTTGCTGATCTGCGATTACTAGCGACTCCAACTTCACGGGGTCGAGTTGCAGACCCCGATCCGAACTGAGACCGGCTTTAAGGGATTCGCTCCACCTCACGGTATCGCAGCCCTCTGTACCGGCCATTGTAGCATGTGTGAAGCCCTGGACATAAGGGGCATGATGACTTGACGTCGTCCCCACCTTCCTCCGAGTTGACCCCGGCAGTCTCTCACGAGTCCCCGCCATTACGCGCTGGCAACATAAGATAAGGGTTGCGCTCGTTGCGGGACTTAACCCAACATCTCACGACACGAGCTGACGACAGCCATGCACCACCTGTACACCGACCACAAGGGGGCCTACATCTCTGCAGGTTTCCGGTGTATGTCAAACCCAGGTAAGGTTCTTCGCGTTGCATCGAATTAATCCACATGCTCCGCCGCTTGTGCGGGCCCCCGTCAATTCCTTTGAGTTTTAGCCTTGCGGCCGTACTCCCCAGGCGGGGTACTTAATGCGTTAGCTACGGCACGGATCCCGTGGAAGGAAACCCACACCTAGTACCCACCGTTTACGGCGTGGACTACCAGGGTATCTAATCCTGTTCGCTACCCACGCTTTCGCTTCTCAGCGTCAGTTACTGCCCAGAGACCCGCCTTCGCCACCGGTGTTCCTCCTGATATCTGCGCATTTCACCGCTACACCAGGAATTCCAGTCTCCCCTGCAGTACTCAAGTCTGCCCGTATCGCCCGCAAGCTTGGGGTTGAGCCCCAAGTTTTCACGGACGACGCGACAAACCGCCTACAAGCTCTTTACGCCCAGTAATTCCGGACAACGCTCGCACCCTACGTATTACCGCGGCTGCTGGCACGTAGTTGGCCGGTGCTTCTTCTACAGGTACCGTCACTTGCGCTTCGTCCCTGTCGAAAGAGGTTTACAACCCGAAGGCCGTCATCCCTCACGCGGCGTCGCTGCATCAGGCTTTCGCCCATTGTGCAATATTCCCCACTGCTGCCTCCCGTAGGAGTCTGGGCCGTGTCTCAGTCCCAGTGTGGCCGGTCGCCCTCTCAGGCCGGCTACCCGTCGTCGCCTTGGTAGGCCATTACCCCACCAACAAGCTGATAGGCCGCGGGCCCATCTCGCACCGATAAATCTTTCCACCCACCGCCATGCGACAGCAGGTCATATCCGGTATTAGACCCAGTTTCCCAGGCTTATCCCGAAGTGCGAGGCAGATCACCCACGTGTTACTCACCCGTTCGCCGCTCGTGTACCCCGAAGGGCCTTACCGCTCGACTTGCATGTGTTAAGCACGCCGCCAGCGTTCGTCCTGAGCCAGGATCAAACTCTCCGTTGAAGACTCACAACCACACCCC
>NZ_JADLQO010000043.1 GCF_015477775.1 Nocardia abscessus
CGCCAGCTCCTCAGCCGAAGCCTGGGCCTTCTTCCTCGCCACAGCATCAAGTGTCGTCATCACGGCACCTTCCCGCTGAACATCGTTCAGCGCGTCAGGCCGCAAACACCGTTAGATCCACAGTCCCTAGTAATCGCCGAAAATCCAACGAAGTTCTCGTAGTGGCTGGTCCAGGCGCTTGGCCTGGACGGTGATTCGGCCGTGGTCGGAGTGGGCGGTAACGAACGTTTTTGTCCCAAACCGCCCGCTCGGCGGAGCCGGTGCGTCCGCCCAGGTCGGCGAGTGCTCGATGTGGTGTGATTCGCGGCGGTAGATGGCGGTGTCCTCGCATCGTCAGGTGGCGCCGATGACGAGGGTGCTGCGGGCGGTTTCGACGACGTCGGCGGTGATGGTGTGGAGTTCGTTGATTTTCATGATGCGGTGGATTTGGGCGAACAGTCGTTGCAGGAGGCGGAAGTTGCCGCTGGTGATGCGGGCGACGGTGGCGACGGCTTGGGCGTCGGTGAAGTCGTCGGGGTCCAGGTGCAGGCCGAGTTTGTGCCAGTGCCGGGTCAGGACGAAGGTGAGTTCTTCACCGGTCAGCGGCCGGTAGTGGTGGGCGAAGCCGACGCGGCTGTAGAGCTGCGGGTAGCGGGAGAAGGTTTTCTCGATGCCGGGCATTCCGATGAACAGCAGCCCGTGGTCGCCGCGGTCGTACTGGTCGCGGAGGTGTTCGATGACGGTGGCGGACAGGCGTTCGGATTCGTCGATGACGACCAGTTCGACGTAGTCGACGGTCTGGTGTTCGCGGCGGGTGGGGCAGACGTGCTGGTCGATGCAGATGTTGACCCGGTTGTGTAGCAGCTTGAGGTCGTCGCGGACTTGCCGCAGCGGCGCGGCCACGGTGGGGGTGTAGAACACGGTGCGCGAGCGGGCCAGTGCGGCGTAGACGTCTTTGTCGGATTCTTCGCGCGGGCCCCAGGTGCTCAGCAGGTGGTCGGCCTTGTCCCAGCGGGCGTAGCGGGATGCCGATAGTGTTTTCCCGATTCCTGCTGCGCCGTAGCAGATGCCGATGGTTCGGTCGCGTTTGACGGTGTCGGCGAACTCGATGAACCGGCGGTGTTCCTTGGTGGCGATGAACGGCCAGTTCCGCGGCGGCGGCATGATCACTCCTCGAAGTAGGTGCGCAGCCGCGGCCCGGGCGGCGGTGACGCCGGCACCGGCGGGGCGGGTGCGGGGAGGTAGTCGGTGACGGCGGTGATGCGTTCGTTGATCTGCTCGCGGATCCGGCGGCGGTAGGCCCGGCGGGCGGCTTGGATGTCTTTGAGGCCGATGGTGTCACCGCTGTGGTCCGGGCTGACGGCAGTGCACAGGAACCGATTGCGGTGGAAGACGCGGATGGCGGTGATGTCGCGCGGGTCGTAGCGGATGGTGACGGTTTCGCGGACGTAGGCGGCCAAGGTCGGGTGCAGGTAGCGCAGGCCCTGGAAGTGGATGCCGTCGCGGTGCACGACGCGCGGCGTCGCGGCGGTTACCAGCAGCAGGTCGAGCTGTTCGAGGGTGTCGGGCATGCGTGGCAGCCAGCCGTCAGCGACCCACGCCGCGTGTGGTGAGACACCGATCTCGGAGTGGGTGCGCTGGTGGTAGGTGGCGGTGACGAACCTGCCGATCGCCTCGTCGAGCTGGCGCAGCGACAGTGCCGGCGCAGTGACCGGCTTGCCACCGACGAGGTGGCCGGGCAGCTCGGTGAGTAGTTCGGTGTTGATACTGCCGAAGAATCGCTCGATTTTGCCGCGGCCTTGGGGTCGCGCGACGGTGGAGTGCACGATCTGGAACTTCAGATCAGCGGCGACCTGGGCGAGGTGTTGGCTGGTGAAGTCGCTGCCGTGGTCGACGTAAAGGATCTCGGGGATCCCGCACATCGGCCAGCCCGGGCCGGGTTTGGTCCAGATCGCCTGCCGCAGCGCCAGCGAGGTGTTCAGCGCCGACGGCGCGCCCAGGTCGACGGTGTAGCCGGGCACCGCGCGGGAGCAGTCGTCGAGGACCACGGTCAACCAGGGCCGCCGGTTGCGGCCGGCCTCCACCACAAGGATGTCGAGCTGGGTGTGGTCGGCCTGCCACATCTGGTTCGGGCGCTCGGCGCGGCGGCGGTACACCAGCTCGTAGGTGTCACGGAAGGCCGCGGCGCCGTCGTGGGCGAGGGTGAGCATGGCGGGGTCGAGGTCGGTGACGATCGCGCGAACGGTGGTATAGGACGCCGGATCCCATCCCTGCTCGGTGGCGGCGCGAGCGGCGCGGCGGGTGATCGCCGCCAGCGACGGGCGCGGGCAGCGCAACGCCATTGCCTCGATCAGCCGCACCAGCTCCGGGTGCGTACGTCGGCCGGACGACCGGCGGCGGGTCGGAGCGAGTCCGGCCAGGCCCGCGCTGCGGTAACGGCGCAGCCATCGTTGCGCGGTCCGCAGCGGCGTGCCCGATGCAGCCGCAGCGCGGGTGAGGGGGACGTCGTCTTCCAGATACGGCCGCAGCACCTCGAGCCGATTCATCGCCTGCCGCCGGTCGGCCTCGCTCAATTCGGTCAGTCCGCCGCCCGTCATGGCTCACCCCGATTCCGCACTGCCCGGCTCGGCCGCTGGTCACATTGTCGCGCCCGCCGCAGACAAGTGGCGGTAGATCGTGGGGCGGGTGACACCGAATTCGGCGGCGATCTGCGCGACGGTGTAGCGGCGTTTGCCGGTCTCGTCGAGCTCGTCGTACATTGCCCGGGCCAGCTGCACCTGCCGTGGCCCGAGTTTGGGTTTCTGGCCGCCGGTGCGGCCGCGAGCGCGGGCGGCGGCAAGGCCGTCGCGGGTGCGCTCGGACATCAAGGCGTGCTCGAATTCGGCGATGGCGCCCAGGATCTGGAAGAACATCCGCCCGACCGCGGTGGAGGTGTCGATGCCCTGGTCGAGGACCACCAGGTCCACACCGCGGTCCTGCAGCGTCTTCGACAGTTCGATCAAGTGCTCAAGAGAACGGCCGAGCCGATCCAGCTTGGTGACCACCAGTTGATCGCCTTCCCGGTTGGCCACCAGCAACGCCTTGTCGAGCTCAGGACGGGAGGCGAGCTTGCCGGAAACCTTGTCGAGGAAGATCTGCTCACACCCGGCAGCGGTGAGCGCGTCGTGCTGGGCCTCGGGATGCTGATCGCGGGTGGAGACCCGCCCGTAGCCGATTCTCATGCCCCGGAACGTATCGGTAACCCCCGACAGGTTGACATTGCCGCGTACACAGCAACCTTTACAGATCCGGCCTGCGGAAACCAACTGCCGCCGAGAGTGTCTCGCGAACGATCGTATCCGGACACTGTTGCCGGTTGCACAAGCCGTCACATCTGCTCACCCCATGACGCGAAGATCCCAAAATGCCGAGAAGCGGATGCCGGTAGGTCACCCGCAGCCCCGGATCGTTGCGGTGTGCAGTCAGGGAAGGCGCGCATACATGTACATGTCGCGGGGTTCGCCAGCGATCTTCTGCCATCTGCGAAGCAAGCCTTCACGCTGGTATCCGGCCGACTCCGCGGCACGCCATGATCCCTCGTTCCATGGCTCGACATACAGCTCGAGCCGCGACACTTCCTCGAGAGTCGCGGCCCACGAGCTGAGCAGGCGCAGAGCCCGACCTGCGTAACCACAGCGCCGAGAACCGGGGCCAACCCAGTACCCGACCGATGCTCTGCCGTGACGGATATCTCTCCGCCAGAGCCCGATCTGCCCTACCGCGGTATCAGTGTCGAGATTCGAGACGGCGAACGACCAGCCTTCCCCAGTCGCTGCCCGTTGGTGCTGGCGCCGGATGAATGCCCGCCCATCGTCCTGGCCTCCATGCGCAACCACCGTCGTAATTAACGGAATCAACGGATCCTGCCCTGCATCGACGATCAAGCTCACGTCTGCGGTCACAAAGGGCCGCAGACGAATCCCCTTGCCCTCCATTACCGGCACCACCAGCGCTGTCACGATCCCTACCCCACACCCGAGAGCCGCAGGCGCGCAACCCGATTCCATGGCGACAAAGCCACACCGAACCACACTCACTGAGCATCAGGTACGCGGTCAGCGCCTGGAGGTGACACGGCCGCAAATACCGAGCGTTCGGTGTGGTGACAGCTGCCACCGGCACGCGGCAAAGCAGGTCGACACGGAACCACCACACGGCACGCTCATCATCGGTGGGACTGTGGATCTAACGGTGTTTGCGGCCTGACGCGCTGAACGATGTTCAGCGGGAAGGTGCCGTGATGACGACACTTGATGCTGTGGCGAGGAAGAAGGCCCAGGCTTCGGCTGAGGAGCTGGCG
>NZ_JADLQO010000044.1 GCF_015477775.1 Nocardia abscessus
GCCTTTCATGTACCTGGTGGCACAATTCTTTACAGCACCCCATCCCGCATCATCGCTGGTCCAGGCAACTTCGTTGATTTCCGCGCGATGACTACTTCTGCCGCCGATTGCATCGGATGCGAACTCGGGGTGCCGGACTGGCAGGGGCCGGTATTCAGGTAGTCGGTATTCAGGTCGACCGGGCCGGTAGCGATCAGCGGCTGTGGTCGCCTGGCGCGTAGCGGTTCCAGCTGCCGCCAGCGTGGTCGCGGTGGCGGTGGGCAGTGGTGTAGTGGATGCCGAGGGCGTCGGCGACGACCGGTGCTGGTGCTTGCAGGACGAGTTGCCGTAGGGCTGAGATCCGGCCGGTGACGGTGGGGACTCCGCTTTTCGCGGACTGCTGGCCGAGGGTTTCGGGTCGGAGCGGTTGGCCGGCGCGGCGGCCTGGAAAGAGCCAGCGGGAGTTCGGGTTGGTCGCGGTCCGCATGTTGGCGCGCTGGTCGATCAGATCGAGGATCAGACCGGCGAAGGGCTCGGGGACCGGTGTCGGTGGTTCACCGAATCGGATCGAGACGCCGTCGCCGGCGGCGATGACGTCGTCGATGGTGAGCCGGACGATTCTGCTGAGCGGCTGGCCGTAGAGCAGCAGCAGGGTGAATGCGACCCGCAATCGAAGGTCGATCTCGTGGTCGGTGAGGAGCTTTCGCAGGATCTGCAAGCGCCGGTGTTGGGTGAGCGGCTGCCCGGGCGGCGCTGGTGACGCCGGGATATCTAGTCGCGGCATGCGGCTGGTGGATTTTGCCCAATCGAGGAACGGCTTCGTGCTGGTGCGCTGGTGGATCAGGTGGGTGGCGTGCCAGCGGTCGAGCGTGGCCTGGTCGCAGCGGCGCAAGGTCAGGTCGGATTCGCTGAGCCAGGCCAGGAACTCGGTGGCCCGCATGATCTGGGCGCCGGCGTTGCGGCGGCTGCCCGGTGTCAGCGGTCCGCGTTGGGCCCGGGCTCGCAACCGGGGCTGAACTCTCCAGGTGGCGAACTCTTTCACGATCCGGCGATGGTGATAGTTGCCGATCGCGGCGAGGTGGCCAGGAAGCCAACGCTCGAATAGCAGCAGCTGCTTGTCGATGGTCGGCAGCAGGCCGCAGCTCATCAGCAGCTCGCGCAGGTGCGCGGCCGCGCGCCAAGGTTCGAGTTCATCGAAGGCACTGTGTGTCAGGGGAATCGAACCATCAGCGACGCCGCGCAGGAATCGCGGGACATAGGGGTTGTAGAGCCAATTCACCCCGGTGGCCGGATTCTCCATCGTGGTGAGGGCATCGAACAATGGCATCAGTTCTGGACGGATTTGTCCGGCTCCGTCGCCGAGCAGGCCGCTGAGCCGGTCGGCGAGAGAGCAGTGGCTGCATAGTTTGCCGCGGTGCAGTTTGCCCTCGGTGCCGCAGCGAACGCAGGCAACTGAGGTCCGGAATCCGGCGCAACCAGTGCAGATCAGGGTCCGCTCGAGTGTCAGCCCCGGCAGGACACGATCCTGGCCGCAGCCGGGGCAGCAACCGCGGATGCGCAGCGCGCGGTCGCAGCATGTGCGGCAGACTGTGCCGTCGGGCCACCACGCGGCAGCGTAAGCGTGGCGGCCGCAGCGAACGCAGTCGCGTTTCTGCCAGCGTTCGAGCTGTTCCCGGGTGGGCGGCAGGCTCATCCCTCGGGACGGATCCGGGCGCGTTTGGGTCGGATCGTGTTGGCCAGGTCGACGACGTTCTCGCCGGCGGCAGCGGTCTTGCGAGGTGCGGCGTTCTCGGCTTTGGTGGCGATCAAATCGGCTGGGGTGCAGTCGAATATGTCGCAGAGCGCGGCCAGCACCGGCATGGACAGCCGTTCCGGGGTTTGGGTGACCAGGCGCCAGACCTGGACCGAGGACAGATTGATGCTCCGGTCGTGCAGGTGGGGTTCGAGGTCGGTGGCGGCGAACATGCCGTGGGTGGCCATGACCTCGCGCAGCCGCCATTGGTAGCTGATCTGGCGTTTCATCGTGTCCTCCCGGCGGGTTTCAGGATCGCGTCCATGGTGGCGTCCAGCGCCCGGCGCAGGGTCCGGGTGCGGAAGTCCGACGACACGCAGGTGTAGAGCGAAGTCGTGGACGCGTGCTCGTGGCCGACCTGTTCTTGAACGAACCGCGGGTCCCAGCCGTCCTCAATCAAATGGGTGACGTAGGAGCGTCGCAGAGAATGGAAGTCGAGCGCCGGGTCCAGGCCGACCGCGTCGCGGTAGGCAGCGAAGCGGGTATTCATCTGGGTGAACCCGATCCGGGCGCTGCGCTCGGAGGGCCAGCACGCGCCGTGGGCGGCGGTCGGCAGCAGCGGCCGGACCTCCTCGTGCCACTGTTCGAGGATCTCGGCCGACCATCCCCAGACCGTCAGCACGCTGCGTCGCTTCGGCGGGGAGCCCTTCTTGGCCTTGCCGTGGCGAACGTAGACCACGCCGTAGTCGCCGAACTCCGCGCCCTCGGGGTTGCGGCCGAAGTCGACCGCATCGAGCATCCGGGTTTCGTTGCGGCGCAACCCGAACGCGTAGGCCGTCTTGAACAGCACCGCGTCCCGGAACGCCGGAAGCCAGCCTTTGCGGCCGCGGCCGCGGACTGCACCGATCTGGGCGTCGGCGTGGTCGAAGAACACCTGCAACTCGTCACGGGTGAAGGCTCGCTTCCCGGCGTCGGCCTCGGCTTCCTGGACGTGCACGGCGGTGTTCCATTCGTGGACAACCTGAATCGGGTGCGTGCCGAACCGCTGTTCGCACTCGGTCGCCCACTGGTAGGCGGGATCGATCAGGTAGGCGCAGAACAGGCTGATCGAGTTCTGGTAGTTGCGCAGGGTCGACCGCTTCAGATTGCGCAGCGCGCGCAGGTCGCCGAGCCATTCGTCGGCCATCTGAGAACTCCAGGCCCACGGAAATGCGTCCGCGTGCGCGGCGAACGCCCGCACCGCCTTCTCCCGTGAGTTGATCGTCGAGAACGCCAGGTTTCGCGCGAGCTGCTGGTTGCGCCAGCCGTCGAGCATCGCGGTGAACACCTGCTCGTCAGGCCGGAGCAGAGAGACGCCGTCGACCAGCTGTAGCCGGGCCGCGCCCGGCGCCAGAACATCCCGCGACACCGGCATCACCCTCCATAACCGCTTACATCAGACGAAGGGATCTTTCATCAGATGTAAGCACCCCGCAAGTGTGCAGGTCAGAAGACTCTGTCGAACCCTTCACTGCCGCTATGATTCTCGACGCACCGCCCCAACCATGGAGCACCGGTGTGCTGACCTCCGCAGCACCGATCTGAATACCGGCCTGCTGGGTGGTCGGTGTTCATCATCAGATGAAATAGCGATCAGAAGTAGTAATCGCCGAAGAAGCAACGGATATGACGTAACCGCTGGTCGAGGGGTGATCGTGCTGCGGGTGCAGCTGGTTCGCCATGATCTGCACGGTCGTTCTGTAACTTCCGCGCCATGAGTATCTGG
>NZ_JADLQO010000045.1 GCF_015477775.1 Nocardia abscessus
GCCGCTGGGGGAGCCGGTACGGGATCGTCATGGCTTGGCCGAGCCCGCGGCCACCACCCCCAGGTTGCGACCAGTCCTTCGATGAGAACTACTCCGCGACAACGGCGATTCCGCCTACTCGCAACCCAGTGTTCGAGGCATGTTCAGCAGGGCGGCCGATAGGGGCGACCGTGTAGATACAGTCCCCAGTCGCCTTCCCAGAGCGGCCCGCTGACCTGGCCACAGATACGGGGGATGAGTTCGTCCGGCGTGGTGTCCCACGATACAGGCGGGTGATCGTCGTATTGGGCGTGCAGCCGTCCACGCTCATCGAACCGAAGGGCACGGAGGTGGTCGGACAGGTCGGCGGGTAGGGACCAGGTGAACAGTTCCTGCGGTACGGAGCGGTCGCGCAGGTCGAACAGTCGAACCGAACGATTGTCGCCCACGGCCAACGCGGTCCCGTCCGAGGACACGGCCGTGGCATACGTCGAGAGACCCGCCTGGCTCCCGATTGACGCGGTCAGCCGAGCCTTCTCCGGATGTGTCAGGTCGAATACCCGTATTCGGCCGTCTTCGTCGCCGAATACAAGCACCCGTCCGTCCCGGCTGAGGGTCGTTGCGGAGACCTGGTTCTTCTTGTCCGGGTACGTGGCGACTATCCGGGGGCTTCGTGGGTCGGTGGCGTCCACGATCGACATGCTGCCGTCGCCACCGGCGATGAGAATCAAACCCCGTTCGACGGCCTCCACCCGGTTTATTCGGAACTCGCTGTCGAGCGCGCCCAAGGGCACAGGACGGGTTCTATCACCGACATCGAAGATCTCCAGTCCGTCGGGCACGCCAACCGCCAGTTTGGTACCTGTGGGGTCGAACGACACCGATGCACTGAGCCCGGTCATGCTGTTGTGTATTTTCACGGTGCCGAGTCGCACCGGGGCCGCCGGATTGCTTACATCCCAGAGGATCACGGCGGTGTCGTAGCCGCCGGTGGCCAACGTGCGCCCATCAGGACTGAACGCCAATGCCACGCCGGTGGCAACAGGCAGGACGGCGGTCACCACCGGTCGGTCGACATCGACGAGATCCCGGAGCACCACCTGTTGGCCGGCGCCGGATGCCAGCAGACGACCGTCCGGACGCACCGCGATCGCGGCGGCCCGGTCCGTCAGATCGGATAGCGCGGGGCCGTAAAGACGCCAGTCACGGACTCGCCCGCCGAAGGATGTGGTCACGACATCGCGGCCGTCGGCGGTGAACACGGTCCCGGAGACCATGTTCACCCCTTCGTCCAAAACGTTTTCGACATAGATCTTCGCCAGGTCCACGGTGTTCCACAGTCTGGCGCTGTCGCGGCTCGCAGTGACCAGGTGGCGGCCATCGCGACTGAAGACCGCAGTGCATACAGGGCTCTCGTGCTTCCTCACGACGAGCGGGGCTGCCGGACCCGCGAAATTCCATACGGCGACCCTGCCGTCGTTACCGCCGGCCACCAGGGACCGTCCATCC
Source organism: Nocardia abscessus (assembly GCF_015477775.1). Lineage (GTDB taxonomy): Bacteria > Actinomycetota > Actinomycetes > Mycobacteriales > Mycobacteriaceae > Nocardia > Nocardia abscessus_A. The sequence goes on from NZ_JADLQO010000045.1 coordinate 1,489, forward strand.
GGTCCGAAATCCGCGGCGCACACCCCTTCCGGGCGGCCGGACAGAATGGTGCCCGGTACCGGATCGAGGGGATCGGCCACGTTCCACAGACGGATTGCGCCGTCGGGCGCTTCGACGGCCAGTATGCGCCCATCCGGACTGAAGGGAATCGACAGAACACCGGATACGCCGTCGGCGATGCTGCTTGACCGGCTCGGATGCGCGGGATCGGTGATCGACCATAGGTCCACTCGCGGTTCCTCGCGCCGGATTTGGCCGCCGACCGCCAATGTCCGGCCGTCTGGACTGAATCGAAGTGATACGACAGGCGGGCCGACGAACTGCGCGACAGCGGTGGGGTTGGCCGAATTCGAGATGTCCCACAGACGAACTGTGCCGTCGAGACTACCGGTGGCCAGCAGCCGGCCGTCCGGGCTGAAAGCGACGGAATAGGTGAATCGAAGGGCGATCCTGCTCAACGCCGTGGACCTGTCCGGGGCGGTCAGATCCCAGAGGGTGATGGTCTGGGACTCTCCCGCGGTGGCCAGCAGCATCCGGCTGGGATTGATCGCCGCCACGGAATCCGTGAAACCGAGGTAGGTCTCCCGTGGGGTGGCGACTGCGGCCAGCAGTCCGGACCACGCTTGGGAGGTCGGCGCGTACCGGTAGGCCAGAATGTTCAACTGCCTGGCGAGGTTCTGCTGTGTCGGTCGAACTCCCGCGGCATCCGCCGCGAGCCGACGCGAAAGCGCTATATCGCCTTGGTTTCGAGCTTCCTGCAGCTGCCGTCCCCCGAAGACCACAGCCACCATTGCCACCACGGTCGAGAGAACCCCCAAGACGAGGGCCGCTCGGCGCAGCTTCAACCCTCTGCGGTCCGCACTGTCGAGGTCATCCAAGCTTTTGCCGTGCACGGGTGCGGCCAATTTGCATATTGCTGACCGAAAAGCCCTGTTGCGCAATGTGAGCCGACGGGGATCGAAGTCGCGGAGGTCGACCCACAGTGGCTCACCGCGAAACCATCCGTCGAGCTGAGGGGGTAGCGCCGTGGTGCGCGATCGATCGAAGTCGCCGAGCTGCTCGTCCCAGTGGATCTCGCCGGCGGCTACTACCATCAGGAATTTCTCCGGCGTGCCGATCTCCTTCCAGAAGTCCACCTCCCGCCCCACACCCTTGGACGCGGCGGCCTGGGGTGAGGCCAACAGGATGAAGAATTCGGAGTCGCGGATCGCGAGTTCGAGGGTGGCCCACAGGTGTGCGGTCGCGGGTAGATTCGTGTCGTCCCGGAATACGCGCAACGCACGTAATCTGTACCAGCGCCGGGCCAGCCGGTGCAGACCCTGCTGTACCGCGGTCGCAACCATTCGGTCCTCGTCGTGGCTGTAGGAAATGAACGCGTTGTATTCGTGTTGTCTGCTCCGCGGATCGGCCACCGCACCAGCATGGCG
>NZ_JADLQO010000046.1 GCF_015477775.1 Nocardia abscessus
CGAGCTGGCGGGCGGTGAAGGGCCCCAGCAGCCGGTCGGAGCGGTCGACGTCGGCGGGGATACGAAATGCATAGGACCCGTTCGTCCGGGTCTCGTGGTAGCTCATTGGTAGTCACGCATCCTTTTCATCCGTTGTGTGGCCGGGAGTTGCCAGTGCTGTTCGAACGGCGGTCCCGAACCGGGTTGTGGTTCGTGTGCGAGGTCGACGGGCAAGCGCGGGTGACGTTGCGGCAGGAATGGACCGATCGCGGTGCGCCGCAAGGGGATCAGCGGCTGGCAGCCGATGGTTTGACCGTTCTACGTGCGGTAATCGATGCCATGCGGGGTCACTGTTCAGACGGCGAACAGGTGGGGGAATGATGATCTTGAAGACGCTGGATCCGGTCGGTGTCGGTCGGGCAGGTTCGGAGATGAGGCGTGGTGGCCGCGACATGGTGCGGCGAGGCTGTGATGGCCGTGTCGAACATGGTCGAGTCCTTGTTGCGCAAGGGATCTGGCGGTGGCACCGGTGAACGGCGCGACGAAGATCAACACGACGCATCGGTCCCGCAGCGCGGTGGTCTACGTGCGGCAATCGACGGCGATGCAGGTCCGCGAACACGCCGAATCGACCGCCCGCCAGTACGGTCTGTCCGACGTCGCGATCGGGTTGGGGTGGACCGCCGAGCAGGTCGTCATCGTCGACGCCGATCTCGGGGTATCGGGTCGCTTCGGGTCCGACCGCGACGGTTTCCGGGAACTGATCTCGCGGGTATGCCTGGGCGAGGTCGGCGCGATCTTCGGGCTGGAAGTCTCGCGGCTGGCGCGATCCTCGGCGGAGTTCGCGCGGCTGCTGGAGTTGGCGCGGCTGACCGACACGTTGCTCATCGATGGCGACGGGGTCTACGACCTGGGCGATGTCAACGATCGGTTGTTGTTGGGGCTCAAGGGATCGATGTCGGAGGCCGAGCTCCACCTGCTCGCCGGACGGTTGCACGGCGCGAAGCTCGCGGCGGCGCACCGCGGTGAGCTGCGTTCCCAGCTTTCGGTCGGGTTCGTCTACGACATCGACGGGCAGGTGGTGATCGATCCCGACGAACAGGTCCGCACCGCGGTCGAGGACTTGTTCGCCGAGTTTGCCCGCACCGGATCGGCTTACGGGGTGGTTGGGGCGTTCGCCGAGACGGGGCGATTGTTCCCCCAACGCGCCTACGGCGGGGTGTGGGCTGGCCGGTTGAAGTGGGGAAAGCTGGGCCACCAGCGGGTATTGCAGGCGTTGAAGAACCCCGCCTACGCCGGTGCCTACTCCTACGGCCGCAGCTACGACAAACGCCGGGTGCGCCCCGACGGCACGGTGCGTTCGGCACGGCGCAAGCGTGCCCGTGAGGACTGGACCGTGCTGATCCAGGACCATCACGAGGGCTACATCAGCTGGCAGCAATTCCTCGACAACGAGGCCAAACTCGCTGCCAACCACACCAGCGTCGGCGCCCGTCCGCCCCGCGAGGGAACCGCGCTCTGCCAGGGGATCATCTACTGCGGAGCGTGTGGTACCCGGATGGCAACCCGATACGCCCACCGTCACTACGTGTTCTACGTGTGCACCAGCGCCCGCGAACACGCGAAGTCGCCGCAATGCCGCAGCGTCACGGCCTCGACCGTGGATGAGGTGGCGGGCCGGTTGCTGCTCGATGCGGTCACGCCGGCCCAGATCGCTTCGGCGTTGGCCGTCGCCGACGAGGTCACCGAACGGCACGTGCGATCGCATCGCGCGGCTGAACTCGCGGTGGAACGCGCCCGCTACGACGCCGAACGCGCCGAACGAGCCTTCTCTCAAGTCGAGCCGGAAAACCGTTTGGTAGCAAGGAGTTTGGAGTCGCGCTGGGAAGCCAAGCTCGCCGCGGTGAGCGAAGCGGAGGCGGCATTGGAGACCGCGCGGGCGGCCAAACCGCCGCTGCCGCCTCGCTCGACGCTGGAGGCGTTGGCCGCTGATCTGCCGGGTTTGTGGAACGATCCCGATACCAGTCCCCGCGACCGAAAGCGGTTGCTGCGCACCCTGATCGCCGACGTCACATTGCTGCCGACCGAAGATCCAGGGCAGGTCCGGATCGGAGTGCGCTGGCACACCGGCGCGACCGACGAGGTCACCGTCGACCGCAACGGTGTCGGCCGCACCTCTACCACCGCGCTCGGGATCATCCGCCGCTACGGCGCACACAGAACCAGCGCCCAACTCGCCGAGCAGCTCAACGCCGCCGGACTCACCACCGGCAAAGGGCGTCCGTTCGACACCGCGGCCGTCGCGCGGATCCGAGACACCTACTCCATCCCGGCCCCGCGCACCGCTGCTATCGACGAAGGCGAGGTCAGCGTCGCCCAGGCTGCCGCATTGTTGGGTGTGACGACCAAAGCGATCTACTACTGGATCCGCCACGACCTGGTCCCCGTCCGCCGCGACGAGGTCGGCCGACGTTGGTGCATTCCCTGGGATGAGCAGACCCAGACCATCTACCGACAACAGGCAGCCAAGCCGACAACCCGGGGCCGACGAAGTGCCCCAATAACCGCAGGAGGTGCAGTATGAAACGCCCATCGGGATGCGCACGATGGTGCTCACTGGAGGGTGCCTCCTCTCGGGGCGCGGGGCGCGCGGCGGCGCACGGGCAGATCGGGCATGGGCAG
>NZ_JADLQO010000047.1 GCF_015477775.1 Nocardia abscessus
CAACACCGGCAACACCGGCAGCGCCGACAACATCCCCGGGGGCTCCAACGCCAATCCGGCGGACGTCTATCGCTACCTCATCTCGAAACACGGACTCACGCCTGCGCAGGCCGCGGGGATCGTGGGCAATATTCAGGTCGAGTCGGGTTTCAAAACCAGCGCGTACAACCCGGGCGAAGGCGCTATCGGTCTGTGCCAATGGCGGGGTGGACGACGACAGGCCCTGGAGCGATTCGCGGCAGCTCGCGGGAAGCCGGTCACCGACTGGAAGGTCCAAGTCGATTTCATGATGGCCGAATTGCGCAGCAACGAATCCACCGCGTACGGATATCTCCGGGCCGCGCGGACGCCCGCCCACGCGGCGGCGGTCTTCGATCAGTATTACGAAAGAAGCTCCGGTGAGGCGAGAGGGCAGCGCATCGCCTACGCCAACAGCATCGCCTCGGCGATGCGTAACGTCGCTGTTTGACCTCACCCGGCCTTCGCCGGTCGCTCAGTGCCCTCTTTCACCGACGCCTTCTTTCACCGACGTGCCGCGCGGCTGTCCGCGGTCGCGTGCCGGGACGTGGGCACCGGTATTCCCGCAAGCGGGAACAGCATGCGCGTACTCGGGAGATACCTGCATTAAGCTGCGGATACGCTTCGGGACGAGTGCCGGGGAAGAGGCATTCCGAGTCGGGTGAGCCGACAGCCGGGCAAGGCGGCACGAGTTCACCGCATCGGCGCGGATCACCACGTCGCTGCCGCGTCGGCTGCGAACTCCTCCGGCTCCAGCACGCACCGATCGTGTCCGGCGATCGGCAGCGCGCGTACCGGGATCCGGCGGAAGGTGAATCATGGCTGCCTCTGTGGTCACCGTGCGTAGTGTCCGCGCGCAGCGGGGGAACTGATGGCTCCGACGGATCGCTCTGGCCCCGAGCGAGATCCCGATGATCCCGGCGATCCTCGCGACGTGCGTGCGAGCGCCACCACCGCGCCGCACCGCCCCGCCAAGTCCGCGACGCGCGGCGCTCCCACCCCGATCCCGCGGCCGCAGCCAGGTGCGGCCGCCGCGGCGGCGCCGGCCGGCGCGACGGCTCAGGGGCGCACCCAGAACGCGCCGTCGGCATCCGAGACGACCTCCCCGGCTTCGGGTTCCACCTCCGTTCCGCGCTCGGACGCGCTCGGCATGGCGGGCTCGTCCACGCCCATGGCGGCCGCGGCGATGGGCGCGTTGGCGGCCATCGCCGCCCAATATGGTGACGGTCCGCCGACTGCCGTGACGGGACAGCCGTACGCGGCGCCCGATCTCGACGCGGCGCGACCGAGCGGACCTGTCGTGTGGGACGGTGCGCTCGGTTCTCGGTATGCCGACAGCAATCTGAATCGAGCACGCCACGGCGATGCGACACAGTCGATGAACGCCGAGCTGGAACGCATCCTGGGTGGCGCCGTCGACAACAGCACGCAGGGACGCGCCGCGATCGGAGCGATCATCGCCGAGGTGAACACCGCCCTGACCGCGCTCGGCAAGATCCAGGACGCCAACGCGAGCAGGCAGTTGGTGATCTCCACCTTGGACAATGCCTTGCAACGGGCGGGAACCGTGCTCGGCCAGGGGCAGGCCGCTACAGTGCTGACTGCCGATCGGGTGGCTGCTCTGGCGGACCGCTACCTGCGCGAGTCGCGTCCCGTCCAGCCACGGCGGCCCCGCCGGACGTCGCACTCCGGCATGCACGGGCCCAGCAGCGGTCCGCCACGCACGCGGCCGTCGGGCCAGCAGGGGCAATGGATCAACGAAGCCTTGCAGGTGTTGCGTCAGCACGGCTACGACACGCGCCAGATCGATCCGGCCGACATCGCGGCGATCATCCAGCACGAGTCCGGCGGTAACCCGAATGCCATCAATCTCTGGGACAGCAACGCCGCGGCAGGCATTCCGTCGAAAGGCCTGATGCAGACCATCGATCCGACGTTCAACGCGTATTCCGTTCCGGGACATCGCGACATCTGGAATCCGGTGGACAATATCGTCGCGGGCGTCCGGTATGCCATCGAACGTTACGGGTCGGTCAGCAATGTGCCGGGAATCGTGCAGATGCGCGGCGGCGGCTCGTACGTGGGGTACTGACGCCGGTCGCGGAGGATCGGTTCCGGTGCGGCGGCCAGGAACAGAGGGCACGCCGGATCAACTGGTCACGCCCACCGCGCGGCCGCGTAACTGCCGGGTAGTTTCCGGTACTGGACGTGGCCACCGGTGCGGGGAGCTTCGACGCACATGCCGTTGCCGATGTACATGATGACGTGGCCCGGGTTGTTCGGCCCCTTGAACGAACTCGACGGGAAAATGAGATCACCGGGCCGGATATCCCTGGGATTCACCTTGGGCAGTGTCCGGTATTGGTCGGCCGCGACTCGCGGAATCCGCACACCGGCGGCTGCCGCCGCATATTGCATCAGGCCGGAGCAGTCGAAAGCGTTCGGTCCTTCGGCACCGAAGACGTAGGGGTCGCCGAGTTGGGCGAGCGCCACCTGGATGGCTTTCGCGGCGGCCCCGGTCGCACCGGTGCTGCCGGTGGGT
>NZ_JADLQO010000048.1 GCF_015477775.1 Nocardia abscessus
GCGACGCGGTTCGTGGCGAATCCGTTCGGTGCGCCGGGCTCGCGGATGTACCGCAGCGGCGATATCGGCCGGTGGGTCGGTTTCGGCGGTCAGGCCACCTTGGAGTACGCCGGGCGTGGTGATCAGCAGGTGCAGTTGCGGGGGTTCCGTATCGAACTCGGCGAGATCGAAGCGGCGCTGCTGCGGTGTCCGGGGGTCAGTCAAGCGGTGGTGCTGGTACGCGACGACGAGCACGCCGGGGACCGGTTGATCGGCTACGTCGTCGCCGATGCCGGCACCAGCCTGCACGCGTCGGTGCTGCGCACCCAGGTCTCGGAGTTCCTCACCGGCTACATGGTCCCCGACGCGGTAGTAGTGCTCGACACGCTGCCGCTGACCCCGAACGGGAAACTCGACCGCCGCGCCCTGCCCGCCCCGGAATTCTTGTCCACGGCGGTGTTCCGGGCACCGAGCTCACCAGTGGAACAGGCCGTCGCCGAAGTATTCGCCGGCTTGCTCGGCGGCACCGACATCGGCCTCGACGACGACTTCTTCGCCCTCGGCGGCAACTCACTGCTGGCCACCCGCGTGGTCGCCCGGATCAACGAAGCACTCGACGCCGACCTCGCCGTACGCGAGTTGTTCGCCGCCCCCACCGTGGCCGCGCTGGCCGCACGCGTCGTACCCGGCGCCGGCGGCGGGCGGCGCCCGCTGCTGGAACGCACCGAACGCAGCGAACCCATCCCCCTGTCCCTGGCCCAGCAACGCATGTGGGTCCTCAACCAATTCGACCCCGCCTCCCCCGCCTACAACATCCCCATGGCGATCCGGCTCAGCGGCGCCCTGGACGTCTCCGCCCTGCGCCACGCCCTGGCCGACGTCCTCGAACGCCACGAAACACTCCGCACCCGCTACCCCGCCGGCGGACCCGGCGCACTACCGTTCCAGCAAATCCTCACCGTCGCCGAAGCCATGCCCACCGGCCTGGAACTCACCACCACCCACGACCCGATCACCCAGATCACCGAACTCATGACCACCGGGTTCGACGTCACCGAACAAGTCCCCGTCCGCGCGCTGCTGCTGGAAACCAGCCCCGAAGAACACCTCCTGGCCGTCGTCGCCCACCACATCGCCGCCGACGGCGCCTCCATGGCACCCCTGGCCCGCGACCTGGTCACCGCCTACCTCGCCCGCCTCGGCGGCAACTCCCCCCGCTGGGCACCCCTGGAAGTGCAATACGCCGACTACGCCCTCTGGCAACGCTCGGTCATCGGCACCGACGACGACCCCACCTCCGTCGCCGCCCGCCAACTCGCCTACTGGCGCACCCAACTCGACGGACTCACCGGCGAACTCCAACTACCCCTGGACCGCCCCCGCCCCGCCACACCCAGCATGCGCGGCGCCAACACCGGCTTCGCGCTCACCCCCGAAATCCACCACGCCCTGACCACCCTGGCCCGCGAACACAACTCCACACTGTTCATGGTCATCCACGCCGCCCTCGCCGTCCTACTGGCCCGCCTGTCCGGCGACCCCGACATCGCCATCGGCACCCCCATCGCCGGCCGCGGCGAACGCGCCCTCGACGACCTGGTCGGCATGTTCGTCAACACCCTCACCCTGCGCACCCGCGTCGAAGCCGCCACCCCCTTCACCACCCTCATCGACCACACCCGCGAAACCGACCTCGCCGCCTTCGCCAACGCCGACATCCCCTTCGAACGCGTCGTCGAAATCGTCGCCCCCGGCCGCGCCACCACCCACAACCCCCTCTTCACCGTCGTCCTGTCCTTCCAGAACAACGAACAACCCACCCTCCACCTACCCGGCCTCACCATCACCACCCTCGACACCGGCACCGTCGCCGCCAAATTCGACCTCCAAGTCAACATCCACCCCCACCACCACCCCGACGGCACCCCCGCCGAACTCGACACCATCTTCACCTACGCCACCGACCTCTTCGACGAACCCACCATCCACACCCTCGGCCACCGCCTCCAACGCATCCTCACCACCATCGCCACCAACCCCCACACCCTCATCGGCGACATCGACATCCTCGACCAAGCCGAGC
>NZ_JADLQO010000049.1 GCF_015477775.1 Nocardia abscessus
GGTCTCGGTGAGGTTCGCGCCGGTGAGGTCGGCATCGGTGAGATTCGCGTGCGGGATGAAGGCGCGGGTGAGGTTCACCGTTGTGAGGTTCGCGCGGGTGAAGTCCGCGTGGGAGAGCATCACGTCGGAGGCGTCGCCCTCCGCGAGGCAGGTCAGGCGTAGGTCCAGCTTGTCGGCGAGGGGTTCGGGACCGAGGACGCGACGTGTGATGACAGTCAGTACCGCCTGGATGTCGGCGGGTATCGGTTGGAGTGGGCTCTGTGTCCGGCATTCGCTGGCGTTCGTGTGGGTGCGCAGGAACGCTGAAAGCATCGCGAAGACGGTCGGGTGGTCGGCGGGGGAGTCTTTGGCGAGACGCTCCAGCAGGTAGATGCCCGACAGGCGGACATCGATCTTGTCGGAGGCGAGTTGTTCTGCCGCCAGGCGAAAGCGGTCGGTCACCGTTGTTTGCTGCGAGAGGGAATGCTGGCTGTTCGTCGCGCGCAGAGACTGCGCGGTGAACCACAGGGCGCCAGCGGCGGTGAGTGTCGCGCCGAGCGTGGCCACTGTCGTAGCGATTGCCGCTACTTTCGTCCACCCCGACCAATGCAGCAATCGGCCAGCTCGGGATACTCGGGGCGTGGGGGCCTCAGTGAACGTCCTGGGCCTGCGACTGGACCGCGCCGCGATGGCGTTCCCCCGTGCTCATGCGTCATCTCCTTCGAAAGCGCCTGCCACTACGGTGGTCAGATCATGCACTCGCTTGGCCGACTAGCGAGGAGGATCCGGGTACTCACTTCGTTCCAACGACGTGAGCTGCCTGCGGCCACTGCTGACCACACTCTTTTTGCCCACCCACACCATTGCCGGGTGTCAGAGGATCGTTCGGATCTCCGATCCTCCACGGCCGTGGAGCGGTGTGGTCCGGAAGCGCAGGTCGACTGTGACTCGCGGCGGTAAGGCGGGTGTTCTCGCAGGGGCAGGTGGCGCGAACAAGACTCACATGGTCTGTGACCTGGATCCACGGCTAAAGAGCGGCCATGATTCCGATGTCGTGCGGGGCTCCGCTTTTCGGAAGCTGTGGCTGAGAGGGAAAACCGATCGGGGATGGCGTCGGGGCCCTGGCAGAGTGCTCGGCATGACCGTCCCGACCCCAAAGCGGATCTGCACCGTTACCTGCGCTACGCCCGCGAAGCCATGCTGTGGAAGCTCGATGGGCTCTCCGAGTACGATGTGCGTCGCCCGATGACCCCGACCGGCACGAACCTGCTCGGCCTGGTCAAACACCTCGGCACCGTCGAACTGGGCTACTTCGGTGACACTTTCACCCGCCCCTACCACGAACCCTTCACCGATCACGATTTCCAGGCCGATCCCACAGCCGACATGTGGGCCACCGCCGAACAGTCGCGCGAGGACATCATCGGGTTCTACCGGAGGGCCTGGGCACATGCCGACACCACGATCGACAGTCTCGACCTCGACGCCAAAGGCTCGGTCCCGTGGTGGTCCGAGCAGCACCAGGCCGTCACCCTGCACCAAGTCCTGGTGCACGTGACCACCGAAACCCACCGCCACGCCGGACACGCCGACATCATCCGCGAGCTCATCGACGGCGCTGCGGGCCTGCTCGACGGCAACGGCAACATGCCCACCAGCGACGCGACCTGGTGGCAGCAATATCGAGCCGAGCTGGAGAAAACCGCACAACGGGCCCAGGACTCCGTTGGCCGCTGAGCCGCGCCGATATCACGCTGAGGGACGCGCTATATCGGTAACGATCGTTTCTGACCCACGATGCCGCACGCCATGCGGCAATACAGCATGTTTCTGTAGCGCCGTTGACGCGGGATCCACCCGGAAGTTTCGGCTTGCTCCTGACGTAACGTCAGGTCCTACCGTCGGCGAGACCAGCGCAAGGTGCGTCGGTGGGAGTGAGACGGAAGCGGATGGACGAGCCGGGAATCGAGCAGGTGTGGAAGGTCGGTGAGCTCGCGACCGAGGCCGGATTGACGGTTCGGACGTTGCATCACTACGACCGGATCGGGTTGGTGCGCCCGGCC
>NZ_JADLQO010000004.1 GCF_015477775.1 Nocardia abscessus
CGGTGTCGGCGGCTGCCCGGCGCGCGGCGGCGGCGGACTCGGCCGGGTCGGCGGGCACCGGATTGGCCGCGACCTCGCGGGCGATGGCGGCCACCGTGGCGCGGATGGCCGCGCCCAACTTCGAGCCTGGCAGCGGTGCGGCGTGCGGGTCGGGGCCCACGATGTCGAGCCAGCGTTGCCCGAGCTCGAGCATGGCGGCGGTGTCGGCGTCGGCGACGGTGTGGGCCTCGCGCCAGATCGCGCGCAGCTTGGCGAGGGTGTCGGTGCCGAGGATGGACTCGATCTCGAGCAGCAGCGCCGCGCATTCGGACTTTTCCAGCACCCCGGCGTCGACCCGGCCCAGCACGAGGGCGGCGTTGTGGGCGGTGGCGTAGATGGTGGGCGGTATCTGGGCTGCGGCGGTCTCGCCGCCGTTGTCGCCGATCACGATCTCGGTGGCGCTGGCGCGCAACCAATGCCGGTCGTCGGGGCGGCGGCGGAGCTGGGCGGCCTCGATGCGGGACTCCTCGAGCAACTTCGCCGCCGTGACGACCTCGGGGTGGGCCAGCAGCGGCGGCTGCCATACCGAGTGTTTGGCGTGCGCGCACTCGTGTACCAGCGCACCCCACACCGCCGGGTAGTTGTTGCGGTCGCTGTTGGTGGCCGGGTTGGCGTCGGCGGGGTCGATCTTGAGGCGGGAACCGTCGAGTTCGATGGCGGCGAGCCCCGGCACGAACACCGCCGGGTGCCCGAACGCGGCACCGGGGGCGATGCTCACGGTCAAATCGTCACGGTCGGCGATCGGCGGAACCTCGGCGGTCATGGCGGCGGACAGGGTGGCCCATCCCCCGGTGACGGGCACCGACGCCGGGGCGGGGATGGCAGGCGCGGCGGGGGCCACCCCGGCGGCGGCCGGGGCGGAAGCGGTACCGGTGCCCGGGGTAGCGGGCGCAGCGGGGATGGCGGGGGCGGGGGTGGTGATCACGTGGCCGGTCATGGCGGGCAATACCTTTCGTGTGCTCGCTGGAGTGGCGCGGGTTAGAGGCGGGGGCCGAGGGCGAGGGGGGTGTGGGTGGTGCCGCACACGGTCCGCACCACGGCGGCGACCACCTCGCGGTCCTCTTCCGGGGCGGCCCCGAGGAGGTTGGCCATGGCGGTGTCGGGGTCGGTGGCGGCGGCGATCTTGCGGAACGCCAACAGTTCGCGCAGCTGCGGGGCCCACCCGACCTCGCCCTTGGCCTGCCTGGCGGCCAGCTCGCGCGCCACCTTGACCGCGCGCCGTTCCACCCCGAGCTGGGTGGCCAGGTCGAGGTCGCTGACCACCCGCACCTGGAACGCGAACCGCGAACTCAGCGCGTCTGACAGGATGGCCCCGTGCACGCCGGGGTTGTGCCCGGCCACCACGAAGAACCCGGGCTCGGCCTTGACCACCTCGCCGGTAGCTTTGACCACCAGCTCTTTGCGCCCGTCCATCGCGGGATACACCGCCGCCAGCACGGTCGGGGAGATGAGGGTCGCGTCGTCGATGAACAGCACCCGGCCCTCTTTCATCGCCCGCACCAGCGGGCCGTCCATGAAAACGAAACGCCCGTCCGGGGTTTGGGTGTACTCGCCCACGAAATCGGCGACCGTGGTGTCCCCGTCGCCCTGCACCGTCAACAGGTCCCCGTAGGCGGCCTCGATGAGCGAGGTCTTGCCGGTGCCGGGCGGCCCGTACAGCAGCACCGGAACCTCGGCCGCCCGCATGGTCCGCAACACATCCACATCGGCACGCCCGGCGAGCTTGCGCACGTGGTAGTCCTGCCCGTTCGGCCGGGCCACCGTGTTACCCGTGCGCGCCGGAGCCCCCGGGGTGTTGGCAGGCGCGGCCGTGGCGGGGGTAGCGGCCGAGGTGGTGTTCTTCTTGGGGCGGCGGGCCGGTTTCGCCGCCTTACCGGCGGCCGGAGCTGCCGGGGTGGCAGGCGCGGCCGGTGCCGGGGCGGCAGCGGTCGGGGCGGCGGCGGTGGCCGTGGTGGCGGTGGCCCGGTAGCGGCGCGGGGCCGCCGAGGTGCGTTCGGCGTGCCCGGCGGCAGTCAGCGATTCCAGCGCATTGCCGACCGCGCCGGACGACCGGCCGAGCCCGTTGGCAATCTCACGCGGGGACTGTTCGCGGGCCGGGTCGGCGGCCAGCGCGGCGGCAACCATGCGGCGCAACTCCCCGTTAGGCAGACGACCGGCGGCCGGTGCAGCGCTAGCGGCGGTGGCGGTAGCGGGTGTGGTGGGCATTGCGACTCCTGCAATTCCGTTCCGAATTCGCGCCGGTTTCCGGCATACGTGCGGCGTGGCCGCCATTCGGATTTCTGCGAATTTCCCGGCGAATTCCGGGAACAGGGTCGACGCTAGCTCGACCTCGAACAGCCTCACAACCCCAATTCGCCGGAAATTCTCCAAATTTTCGGCGAAGCCAGCCTCGCCGACAAAACAAGCCGCGCATGAAATGCACACCACGCCACGAAATTTCGAACCAGCCCACCGCCGACCAGCCAAAAGAAAATGATTCAAAGAATAAGAACAGAGAGAAAAAGACGGGAACGGAAACACATTAAATGCGAGGCGAACCAGGGGGTCAGGTCAGCACGAGATGCGGCCATGACCGACGCCGCCGCATGTCTATACAGCTTTGTGTATAGACAATCCTGGATGACACCCGCCGACGGATGTGGCCATCTAGCTGGGCATATTCGAGGTAGCACCGGGGCCTTTTGAAGGCCCCCCACACAACCCCTCACGTTTCCCCCCACACTTCCCCACAGATTGCCAGCAATGAACTCGCAGGCCATCTGACGGCCGATCGAACCGAAAGCTCCACACCTTCAACGAATTGGTGAATGGCGGGGAGAAATTACCCAATGACAGCGGAAGCGTGCCGCATCGCCATGCAGATCGCCGAGTACACTGATTTCTAACAACGACTACAAATTCGTGTTGAATTCTATTTTACCAGCGGTTTCGGTTCGCGGCTTTCCGCCGGTTTTCGTCAGCTGCTGGGCGTGCCTGGATTGTGGTCTTCGCCCTGGCGGAGGTGTTCGAGGAGTTGGAGGGTTTCTCTGCTCGGGGTTTCGCCGATCTCGGCGAGTTTTCGGGTCAGGAGTGCGTAGGCGCGGTCGAGGGCCGGGTATTCACCCAGGCGTGCGTGCTGGCGCAGGATGTCGCGCCAGAGCGCTTCGTTGTAGGGGTCGGTTTGGGCGGTTGTCTCGAGGAGTTCGAGGGTGGCGCGGGGGTCGTGGTCGGCGTCGTGGGTGGCCAGCCAGCCCAGGGCGTTGTGGGTGTCGCGGCGCGCGGATTCGCGGATCGGTTCGGTCCAGGAGTCGGTGAGGTCAGGGGCGAGTTCTTCGGTGGCGATGGCGGTGATAGCCCGGCACGCGGCTGTCCGGTCGGTGTCGTTGCTGGCGCGGCGGCGTGCGGTGACTGCGGCGGTGAAGTCCCACCAGTCGACACTCACCGCGGTGCCGGAAAGCCGGTAGTGCACCCGGTCGTCGGCCAAGGGCTCATTGAACCGGCCGCCGGTCGCGGCACCGAGGGCGCTGCGTAGTCGGCTCAGGGTGTTGGTGAGCACGCCTGAGGCGCGATCGGCTGGGCGTTCTCCCCACAACAGCTCGGTCAGCTGACCTCGCGACAACCCGCCCGGATGCAGGGCCAGCACTGCCAGCAGCTCGCGCAAACGTGGTTGCAGCTGGCCTGTGATCTCCACGCTCTCCCCGGAATCGGGCACACGCCAGAAGACCCGGGTCGGCCCGAACACCCGCAACCGCAACGCCGGAACCTCCGCCGGTGCTGGGACAACCTCCGGTGCTGGATTCGGCGCGGAGTCGGCTGGCGCGGTGTGGGTGTCGAGGACGGGCTCGGGCGCCGCGGAGAGGTCGGTCTCGCGCGAGTGGCCGGCGGCCTCGCCGGTGTCGACGAGCGCAGACTCGCGGACCGGGGACGGCGTGCGTTCTGCGGCGTCCACCAGGACCGGCTCCGGCGGGATGGGTCGCGCAATAGGTGTCGGCACGGTGGCAGGGTCGATGCTGTAGATCCTGGGCCCGTCCTCGTCGCGGCGTCTGCGCCGGACTGGGCGGTCTTGGCGGGCAGGCTGCCCAGTGCGGGGTGGGTCGAACTGGCCGGAGCGTTCGTAGCGGCGCAGCTGGATCTCCACATCGATGATGGTGCCGCGAGCGGGCGGGATCAGGTTCTGGCGTGTGCGGCGGCCGGTCAGCAGGGCACGGGCACCGGCGCGGGAGGCAGGCAACTCTCCCACGACCGGAAAACCGATCGCGTCGATGTAGGCGCGGCTGCCGCCGATGACCACGATGCCCCGGGGGCGTCGACGCCGGGTGAGATCCAGGAGCCGCTCGGCGGCAGGCTCGGGATCGATGTGCTCGGCGCGCACCACGAACAGGGCGGCGTCGGCGGCGGCGATGACCGGATGCGCGGGCGAGCCCGGTTCGGGGACACCGCAATCGGCGAACACGGTCGCTCCGAGCCCGCGCCAGCCCCGGTTCGGATCGGTCAGCAGCGCAGCGGCCGGGACAGGACGGGCGGGGTCGTATTCGGGAGGCGCGGCCAGGAACGCCTCCCCGCCGGGCAGATGCTGCACGTGCTGGGCCAGCAGCTCAGGGGTGACGGGCAGGCCGAGGGCGCTTCGGCGGGCGAGGCTTGCCAAGCCGAGATGCGGGTCCGCGCCGACCATTTCGGCGAGCTGCCCGCCTGCGGGGTCGGCTTCCACGACGAGAGCTGTTTCGGGGCCGGGCCAGGTGTGGGCGAGCGCGACGGTGGTCGTGGTTGTCCCGGCTCGCGGGGTCAGTCCCGCGACGGCGATCAGATACGGCGCCTGCGGCCTCATCGATGGGTTCCTATCCCTGCTTCTGGACGTTGGAGATCACCAACGCGCCCCCGGTACCGGCGGGGCGGGTGTTGATCAGCTGGAGGTAGTCGATGCGCGTGCGGTCCGGGCGAATTTCGGCGATGTGGACGTTGGCGGTGGTCGGGGCGATCGGGGTGATCGCCACGCAGTGCCGGGTGCCGTGCGGGACGGAGGCGATGCCCGCGGCAAGGCCCTCGAAGGTGATCCCGCTCTCGGGCGCAAGCAACGGCATCGCCTTTCCGGCGTCGCGGTCGATGTAGTAGGCGGCCTCGAAGGAGGCGATCACCCCGGCCAGGGTGGCGGGGTCACCGGCACGCTCGGTCACCACCTCTCCGGCGAGCCCGGCGCACGGCCCCTGAGCCGTAGTGGTCGAGCTAGGTGGTGCTGCCATGGAGGACACCTGCGCGCCGGGGTCGCTGGTCTTGTCTGTCAGCACCAGCAGGAACCCGGCCAGGACAGCAATAATGGCCGCCAGCGCGGCCCACGCACCGCGCGGCAGCCGGTCCGCCAACACGGCCCCCCATCGGGGAACCCGGGCGGCGTCGGCCGCGCTGGGAGGCTTGCGTATCCGGTTGAACCAGAACTCCTCCGGCAGGATGGGCTTGTCGGGCTCGTCGAAGTCATGGCCGGAGCCGGTGTCGGCTACCAGCCGTAGGTCCGGAGGAGTCTGGGGCAGGTCGACCCATGCTTCGGCGTCGTCGTCTTCAGGTGGTTTACGCGGGTACCTCGCCATTCATCCCTCGCCTCGGTTCAGGTGTCTCCGGGGCCTGCCCGCACCCCGAGAGGGAAGGTGGGGGTCGCGGGGTGCGGGCAGGGTTCCCCCGGAGGGGTCAGGGGCGGCTCACGCGCTGGGCCGCACTTCGGCCTGGGTCTGTGCCGGGATCGGCTGGGACACGAGACCGTTGGCGATGTCCGCGGTGAGCCGGGCCAGGACATCGGAGACCGCCCAGTGCGCGGTGGAGCGGTGGTCGCCGTCGTATTCGCGCCAGTCCACCTTCGTGCCGCGCTGGCGGTAGGCGATCAGCGCCTTGCGTCCGAAGCGGACCGGCACGATCTGGTCGAGCTCGCCGTGGTAGAGATGCAGCGGCACATCGGATTTCACGTGCGCGAGTGACTCCAATGCGAGGACCCTTCTCCACCAGTGGTCGTTCCACGGGTCAGGCTCGCGGCACCAGTGCGCCAGCGGCTCGGGGAACCGTTGCAGCAGTTCGAGGACGGTGAGGTGGCGGGCCTCGGCGGCGGCGACGAGACCGTCCTCGTTGAGTACATGCCGCAGCGGGAGCTGGTGGTAGGCGTGGGACAGCCCGATCAGCCCGGCGAACGCCAGCCCGGCCAGGCCGGTGCGGGTGCCCCGACTGACCGGCGGAGCCAGGACCGCGAGGTCGGAGAAGACCGCTCCGGCGGCGACGCCGCGCAGGTCCATCTCGGGGGCGTACCAGGGCTGCAGCTCCCCCGCCACCGCCGCGACACGGCCACCGTCGGCATATCCCCACGCCACCACCGGCGCGACCGCGACCCCGAGGTCCGCGCCCCGATACACCGCTCGCGCGAGATCCAGCACGCTCCGGGCTCCGGCGCGGGCGGCGAGGAAAGTGTGCGGGCCGCCTCCGATGATGCCCAGGCCCTCCCCGTCCGGGATCGCCACCACCCAGCCTCGCGCGAGGGCGGCCTCGATACCGGTGGTGTCGGGTTCGGCACCGATCGCCAGCAGTTGCGACGGCGCGCACACTCCGCCCAGGCCGCGAAACTCCGGGCAGTACACCAGGATCGCGGTCGCGCCCGGGGCTGCGATGGTCTCGGGGATCAGCACGATCCCTGAGGCCGCTATGGTTTCGGAGCGGGCGTTGGCCGTGGCGTAGACGACCTGCCACGCCCCCCGCGCCTCGCTCAGCTGCGCGACGAACACCGGTCGTGTGCGCACGAGGTCTCCGGGGCGGTAGCCGTCGAGGGTCGTGACGTTGTAGAAGTCGTTGCTGCTGGTGGTCATGGGTGGCTCCCGGCGAGGTCGTGGGCGAGTGCGGTCAGCCACGCGATGCCGCTGGCGAGTTGCCCTGCGGCGGCGTAGCCGGTGTGGCGGCCGTGGATGTCGGCGTAGCGCAGCCACACCGCCGGATCGAGCAGGTCGGCGTTGTCGCCGACCAACTGCCCCCACGCAGCGGACAACTGCCCGGCCAGCTTCGGCAACTGCCCGACCGGGTCGGAGGCCACCACCCCGGTGATCTGCCCCCACCGCGCCGTCGCGGCAGCCGTCTCATCCGGACCGGGACGTGGAGTGCGGGGGTCGGAGGCGTCGGTGAGCCGGTCGGCCAGACTCGCCGCGGGGAGGTAATCGACGACGCCGGGCTCGATGCGGAAGTCGTTGTTCACCACGGTGGTCCAGGCGTCACCGAGCACGCCTGACAGCAGCGCCTGGATCGAGCCGAGCGCGGCCACCGGATCACGCAGATCCGCCTGGGCGGCGACCTGCGCGGCTACCCGCAACAGGGCGGCGCGATCGGGTGCCGAGCAACTCAAGTCACCGTCGACACAGATATCGGCCACGCGCCCGGTCAACGCCCCGTACTCGACACTCTCGCCGGTGGCGATGCCGCCGCCGGAGGCGGGCGCGGTGGTGATCGCCACTCCCGACACCGCGGCCCCCGTGGTGCCGGGGGCGGGGTCGGGGGTGAGTTGGCCGGGGCGGCCTGGGATCACCGGCGATCCCGGGGCGCGATCGGGATCGGAGTACAGGGCGATACCCGCCACCCGCTCGGCCGGGACGGGTCCCTCGCCCGCTCCGACACCGCGGGCGAATTCCGTCACCACTTGTGCGCCTTGGGAGTACCCGACCACGGCCAGGGCGGTGCCGGGGCAGTCGGCGGCGATACGGGCGGCAGTGGCCGTGAGCGCGGCCAAGCCCTCGTCCATCGAGGCCGCGTAGGAGTCGGTGCTGGCGCCGGTGCCCACCGCGCCACCAAACCCGGCGGGATACGGGATGTAGGTGCGCTGCACCAGATCCGGGACAGCGGCCACCACCGGGCCGAGCAAGAATCCGAGCATCCCGGTGTCGGCGGTCTCGGAAGCCCCCGGCGAGGACTCGCCGGTGCCCTGCACCCCGAGGACCCACAGCACGGGGCAGCCCGGCCCGCCGATCGCGGGTGGTTGCGCCGACCCGGAACCGGGCGTGCACAGCGCGCTCGTGCAGGCCGCCAGGACGGTGGCGGTGAGGAGACGGAGACCGGTCACGGCTGGCCCACCCCCACTCCGGCACCGAACCCCGCGCCTACCGTGCCACCGGCCAGCGCGCCGACCACGGCGGCGGGAACCCCGGCCACGATCGCGCCCGCGACAGCGCCCGCTGCCGCGCCCAGCGCGGTACCGGCCACACCGGAGGTGATCGTGCCGATGACCGGCACGGTCACCACGGTGCCCAGTGCGGCCCCGGCGATACCGCCGATCGTGCCCCCGGCAAGCCCGCCCGCGACCGCGCCCGCTGCCGCCGCCGGTGCACCCGCCAGTGCGCCTCCGATCGCACCACCGGCCCCCGCCCCGGCGATCGTGGCACCGGCCACCCGATCAGACCGTCCCGCCGGGATCCCGATCGAGTCCAGGAACGTCGCGGCCTGCGCCTCGGCATTCGCGGCGGTGGTGTTGACGCCGTCACGGACCTCCGGAGGAACCCAGTCCGGTGACGGCGTCTCCCACTGGCCGATTCGGATCGTGTTCGGCGGGGGCTGGATCGGCGCGACCGGAGGCACCGGTTCCGGTGAGTGCAGCTCGATCACCTGCACCGGTGGCGCGGGAGCGGGTGGAGGCGCCGGGCGCGGGACCGGGCCGTTGCGGACCTCGGGAGGCTGTTGCGGATACACAGCGGGTTCGGGCGGCGGCAGATCCGGCGGTGGGGGCGGGGCGGGGGCAGCGGTTCCGGGCTGGACTGGGGCGGTGACTCCGGGCTGGTCGGCGATCGGATCCAGCGTCACAGCACTGGCTTGCGGCGCGGCCAGCATCATCACCACTGGCACAGCGCCGACAGCCAACACACGGCCACCCCACAGCAGCCGACCCCCGTACGCGAGGGATGTATTCCCGTTTTCGGGCACGACAAATAACCCTTTCGATCGGATGAGAAAGGAGAGGAAAAGGATCAGAAAATGCGCGTGACAACGCGCGAGAAAGGCTGATACTCCCGGCTGCCCGACCACAGCCGGGAGACCTTCGGCGTATCCCTCGAATCAGAGGAATGGCCCGACGATCAGACGAACGACAGGACCAGGCTCAATGCCTGCGAGGCGACCGACAGGACATTCGAGACCAGCGAAGCGCCTGCGTCGAGCAGCGACAGGATGGTGTAAGGGTCCACAGTTATTCCTTTACCGGAGGAGGTGCAGTTGCCCCACCATCACAGCCCCGAAAACTCCTGCCGCGCCACCCCTTCGAGAGGTAAAGAATGTGCTACCACAACCATTACCCCTCCAGCCGCACATAGCGACCTGCGTCGATGCGAGAAAGGGGTAACGCGAGTATCAGTAGAGAAACTTCCCGAACGCGCGATCCCGGTGCGCGGGTACGGCAAATACGCCGCGCCCGTCGCGCGGCGGCCGAGGGCTATCTGTCGGCTAGCTCACGGAGAATAATATTTGCCGGGGATGATCTTTCTCTGGTAGGAACGAATCGAGTCGGGGGAAGTGAACCCTTCAACGTACCCCACGTGGAAGGAAGTACGAAAGACCGTAGTAGGAGGGGCTTTACGTGACCCGGACAACGAACCTGGCCCGCCATCCACGACGACGCCGCCAGCAGGACCGCACCTGCTCGTCTTGTTCGGAGATACCCGACCTCGGTGGCTGGGCACGCCGGATCCGCGAGCGCCACAAGCTCCCGCGCCCGCGCGCCGCCGACCGCCTCCACATCAGCGAACACATGCTCAAAAAGATCGAACACAACCAGGCGACGCCTTCGCCAGCGGTTTTGAGCCACCTCGTCACCGCCTACGACCTCGATCGCGCGCAGGAACGCTACATCCGCGACCTCGCCCGGCCCCCGGTCGCTCTGCCGCCGATCGCGGAACTACGCACCCGCACCGACACTCCCGAGCACCGGGCGACACTGATCAATCTCGACCGCCGCGAGGTTGCCGGCGCCTACCTCGATCCGCTGTGGAATGTGGTCCTCGCCAACGAACGGTTCACCGCGAGCTTGCCCGGCATCGAAGGATTCCGCGACAACGTCGCCTTGTGGTTCTTTCACCCCGGCTCCACCACGCCCACCGCCGAACCCGTCCTCGTGCACTGGGACAGCGCCGCCGCCTACCTGGTCGCGACCCTGCGAGGCGCCCTCGGACGCCACCGCGACACCCCGCACGCCCTCACCCTCATTCACGACCTTCGCGGCGCGGCCACCTTCCGCGAGAGGTGGGACACCAGCGACGCGGTCGCCTACGGCCGCCGCCCCGAGGAACCAATCCACCTGCGCGACCCCACCACCGGCGAGCCGTACTCCGCACACATTCACCTCGGCTACGCCTCGAGCTCCCACGACATCCGATTCTGCGTGTACTACCGCCAGCCCTACAGCGGACCAGCACTGCTCTGACCGACCACCGAACAGGAGTACCGAATGACAGGCAAACCCCCCACCCGCCACCACAACGCCGAGCAGGCACCTCGTCCTTCGCACGCCGGGGAAACCGCCCACGCGCTACCCCCGCACAGACGGGCAAGATGACATGCAGAAAGCCCCGGCACTCGACGGGATGCCCGACTTCCACGACTCACTGGAATGGCTGCGCCACCACCATCACCTCTCCCGCGAATCCACCGCCCGACACGCCGGTTTCAGCAGCTCCTACCTCAACCGACTCATCCAGCATCGGACCTACCCCGGCCCTGGTGTCTTCACCAAACTGGTCGACGCCTTCGACCTCGACCCCTCACAGCGACGACATCTGCGCGAACTGTGGCAACCCTCCCTCGAACTGCCACCCACCGAGCAGCTACGCCAGCACCTCACGGCCCTGGGCATCCACGCCCACCTCGACCACCTCGATACCCGCGACACCCTCGCCGTCTACCTCGATCCCCTCCGAACTGTGCTGCACGGCAACCGGATGTTTCACAGCATGGTCCCCGGCCTTGCCGAGTCCGACAACAACTACTTCCAGTGGATGTTCTCCCCCGCCGCCCGCGACCGCATTCACGACTGGGACAACGAAGCCCGCTACACCGTCACCATCCTGCGCGGAACACTCGGTCGATACCGCGACCTCCCCCGAGCACGAACCCTGTTCCGCAAACTGCGTGCCACCCCTGAATTCCCCCTGATGTGGGAATCCACCCCCATGCAAGTCACCTACGACCGCCCCCGCCCGAGACCAATCCATGTACGCACACCCGGCGCCGGCAAGCCCCTTCCACTCAGCCTTGAGATCAGCGACTACCCCGACTGCCCCCACGTCCTCCTCGCCTACGGCCTCTACGACACATCGGCCATCGCCCGCTAAGGCGGCCTCTTGCGACGGTGTGTCAACGACGCTCGCCGCCTGCTGCGATCGATTGAGTGGTCAGTCGGACTGTCGCCCCAGCAGGGCGCCCTGGCCGGGCGACGGACGAAATTTTCTCCAAGGCGGGTGTGGCCGGAAGCGAGGGGATTTGCCGGAGTTCACACGCTCGTCGGGGCGTTTGCAGACATCCGGCCGCCTATTCGGGCCACCCCGATTCGACGCCCGCCGTGGGTCGGAAAGGGACCGGGATGCGCGGTAGACAAAGCACGGCAGCCACTTCCGGCGCGCGAGCCCGAAAGCTCGTGTTCCGAATGACCTCGGTGTAGGTCCTGCACCTTTGAGCAAACTCGGACCGACTACTGTGGGCGATCGTTTGAGGTACGGGTCGATGTCTCCAGTTCGCGCTCATCGCTACGAACGACCGCGCCGTTCACGAGTTGAAGAATCGCGAACGAGCCAAAAGAGGCCGCCTCCAGGCGCTTCAGTTGAGCGCCGAGCTTGCCACTACGCCGGACAACCTCAACCGTGCGGGTGTCACGCCGCAACTCGCGCGCTGCCGAGAGTGCCTCGGCCACGGGGACGTCAGCTTCGACGAGGATCGCGAGGGCGTCGTGGCGAGCCTGCTGGCCGAGTAGGTTCACAATGCGTTCGAATCCGATGGAGAAGCCGCAGGCGGGTACGTCTTTACCGAGGGATCGGCCGATCAGCTGGTCGTAGCGTCCGCCACCAGCGACCGAGCTGGACGACTCGGGGTGGGCTATCTCGTAGATCTGGCCAGTGTAGTACCCCATGCCACGCACCAGGGTGGGGTCGAATTGCCAAACGAGCGAACGTTCTTCCGCGAGGAGGTCCAGGCTGGCGGTGGTGGCAGCGAAGTCGTCGAGGGACTCCTGGGGCACGCTTGGCAGCACGTCGGCTAACACGTCAAGGAGCTTGCCTATCGGGGTGTCCTGGAGCGCGGCTATCTTGTCCAGCGCTGCGGCCACGGCCTCTGCGGGCATCTCTGTCTTGGCGAGTTCGGCGCGGACGCCGTCCCAGCTGATCTTGTCGAGCTTATCCAAGACGATGAAGAACTTGTCCCAGCAGGCTTCGGGTAGGCCGGAGTCAGCGGCGACAGCGGTGAGGAATCGGCGGTCGGACAGCCGCACGGTCACGTTGTCGAGGCCAACGGCGGCCAGGGCGCTGGTGGTCGCTTCGATCAACTCGGCTTCGGCCAGCACACCGGGTTCGCCGATCATGTCGATGTCGCATTGGTAGAACTGGCGGTAGCGGCCCTTCTGGGGCCGTTCGGCGCGCCAGACGGGGCCGACCTGCAACGCGCGGAACGGGGTGGGCAGCTGAGCGTGATTGTTGCCGTAGAACCGGGTCAGCGGCACGGTGAGGTCGAACCGCAGCCCGAGGTCGACCAGATCGGCGACGATGCCGCGAGCTTCGACTTCGGGCGGCAGGCCGCGACGCAGGACCTGGTAGATCAGCTTCTCGTTCTCGCCGCCCTGGCCACCCTGCAAGCGGGTGATGTCCTCCAGGGCGGGAGTCTCGATGCGCTGATAGCCGTAGCTGCGGTAAACCCCGGTGATGGTCGACAGCACATGGTCCCGCATGGCGACCTCTGCGGGGAGCAGATCGCGCATTCCGCGGGCAGGACTGTTGTCGACTTTCACAGGGCATCCTTCGCTGCGTTGGGGCAGTAGCCCGGCTCACCAGAGTGGGGCCGGTGGCAGGTACATGGACAAGCAAGTACACGGACATGTTAGTCAGGCTGGGATCATGTCCGGTCGGCGACGTGTTCGGCGGCGGCATCGTGCTCAGGCACGCTGTTGGCCTGTGACTACGAGGTTGGCGCGGGAATCGCGCGCGGAACGGTCCGCCAGCCGTGACTAGAGGGTCTCGTAGGCATGGAGGCTTTGTTGTGCCTGGGAGAAGTCGACTCGGGCTTGGTCAGTAGCCGACCAGTCGTCGCCGTAGATCAGCTCCAGTTGATCGGGGATCGCGCCGTAGATGTCGCCGGGGCGGCTACGCGCCCCGAAATCGCCCAGTAGCCGACGTCGGCGTGGCGTTTGGCGGTCGAGGATATCGACGTCAGGAGTTATCCAGTAGTCGACGGGTCGGCAGAATAGTTGGCCGTAGCGCAGGACCACGCTGATGCGGGTGGTGTCGCTGGTGTTGGCTGCAACGCCATGACCGAGTGAGAGCGGGAACAACACCACGTCACCGGCATGCGCAAGGATCTGTCTGGTCTCAGCAACCTGTTCGAACGCGATCTTGCCTGGAAAGTTCGCGTGATGGGAGCCAGGAGCGACGGTGAAGTTGCCAGCGTCCGGTCTGGTGAGGTCGGTAAGAAAGAACTGGGCTTTGATCTGCACCTCCTTGACGCTCGGGGCGGCGTGGATGAGCGACGGGCCTTGGTCGGTATGGAAGGCCACGAGAGGCTCGGGCGCGGGATATCGAAAGAAGATCTCCGAGCCGAGCACCTGCACGTACGGGCCGATGAGCCCGAGAATCCGGCCGAACACCCCAGGGTGATCGAGCAGCAGATCTAGTTCCGGGCACCAGCGCAGCGCATTCGCGATGCTCAGGTCTCGATTGTTGCCAGCGTCGAAGACATCGGCAAAATCGACGGCAGCGTCACGGCTGTGCAGGTCGAGCAGCGCAGCGTGAAGCGTTTGTACTTCGGCAGGCGCGAGCGCGCCGCGGATGTGCAGATAGCCCTGTTCGGCCCATTGCCTGCGTTCGTCGTCGGTCATCAGCTGTTGGGTCATCGCTCGATGCCTCCATACAGCGTGGTGATCGAGATGCGGGATCCGCGTTGGACCGGCCGGACTGCATGCGCTCGTGTGGGTGCTAGCGGGAGAAGCAACGCGGAGTTGAATCGCGGTGCCAACTGCCGTGTTTCGGGTCGCAGGGTCCATTTCTTCAGGGAAAAGAACCAGTCCGAATCGTCGTATTCGACGACGTCTTCGACCAGACCGACGACGGTTTCCCCGCCGTCACCCGAAGTCCAGTCCGCCGTGAAATTGCACACGACCGAGAGCCGATACTCAGGTGCTGGACAATCATCGTGCGGGTCGACGTAGTCACCGACATCCATACGGTAGGGCGTCGTGGGCCGCAGCACCTCGAGAGGTTGCCCGAGCCATCGGCTCAGCTGGTCCAGCCACCACGGGCTGACGAACATGTCGAGGGCGTCAAGCGCAGTCATATCGGGCGCGGCGGCCGTTGCGATGGGACTGTCCGGCATGTCGCCCAGACGCCTTGCACGGCTTACACGTTTCGTGTCGCCGATTTCGTCGCGCTCGTAGTGGATTCCACAAGTCAGATGGTCGGCAAGGGAGGCAGCGTAGTCAGGGTCGAGCACGTCATCCACACGGATGGCGACAAGTTCATCGGCGATGACCACCGTGTCCTCGATGAAGCAGCGGCCTGCGGCGACCGGACGCGTCTCCAGTTCGAATTGCGGAATTCGCATTGTCTTTCTCCTCCGTTCAGCAGGCGCCGTTGAGCCGACCGAGGGCCTTCCCACGTGGCCGGATCCAACGTGAGGTGGATCGCTCCGCGTGGTCATAGGCGGCGGTCACGAGCACACTGATCTGCTCGACGTCACTCAGCCGGGAACCCATCGGCGGCTCACCTACTGCGATCCGGTGCAGGTCAGTGACCGGGCGCAGCATGGGCTCGGGTGCGATCATGGTCGGTGCTGGCGCGTCGAAAGTGCAGCCGCTCTCGTTCAGGAGGGCAGCTCCTTGGTCCGCTTCGAGGGCGATCTGCCAGTCTCCGCAGACAGCTCCTTCCTCCGCGTCGGCGAGCACCAGGCGCACCTCGACGGCCCCAGCACGAAAGCAGAGGTCGGCCTCGATATCTGCGCCACGGTCATTGCGGCCGAAGACCGCCGTGATCGTGTCGGACGTGGGGGCCGGATCATCGGCTGGCAGGAACATGGCAATGACATCCAATGCGTGGCTACCGTTGTCGATCAGTACACCGTGCCGGGGGCCGGCGGATGCCCTGTAGGTGGGTGCTGTGTGGGCGTACCTCGTTGCGTACGGTCCCGTCCAGCGTGCCTCGATTCGGCGCAGTGACCCGATAGCTCCCCGTGCGACCAGCTCGGCGCTCTCGCGGATGTGCGGCTGATAGCGTCGGTTGAACGGGGCGACCGAGCATGGGCGTGCGCTGGATAGATCTCGCAGCCGGGAGAGTTCGCCGGCGGTCGCAGCGACAGGCTTCTCGACAAGGCATGGCAGTGTGGCGGGAAGCGCCTCGAGTACATCGAACACCGCTCGCGGCGGCACCGCCACCACCGCGGCATCGAGCACGCCAGCGTGCACCATCGAATCGACATCGTGATACGCGGTGCTGCCGAAGTCCTCGGCTATTGCGGTCGCCGAACTGTAGCGAGCGGCGGCTACGCCAGCGAGGTCCATGGCTGGGTCGGTCACGATGTCGAGGGCATGCGAACGCGCCGCAAGTCCGGCACCGACGAGTCCGATTTTGAGGCTCATGCCGGTCTCCCGACGAGCGGAAGGTGTTTCTGCACCTGCTCAGCCGCCCGGTCCCATTGGCTGCGGATCGGTTCCAAGCGTCGCAGATTGGCGATATCGCGGAAGTCCGGGGAGCAGAACTCGTAGTAACAGCGGCTGACCCAGTCGCGAATGTCCCTGGCGGACATGGCGTCGTTGTGGCAGACGGGCATGTCGAGCCAACTGGTTGTTTCGTACCAGTACTTGTCGGGAATCGTGATGCCGTACCGTCCGGGGTTGGCGTACACGTCCGTGCCCGGGCGGGGCTCCATGACGTTGAACGTGGCGACCGTGGGATTCACGAGCCGGATGAAATCCATGGTAGCCGCGAGGGTTTCGGGGGTGTCCCCTGGCGCGCCGACAATGAATGAGGCGTGCAGCTCCAGCCCCGCCGCCACGATCCGCCCAGCCGTCTTGTACAGCCGCGCGGGCGAGGTTCCCTTTTTCACCAGTCGCAGCGTCTGCTCCTGAACGGACTCGAATCCGACGAACACCCGATATGCGCCCGCCTCGATCATCGCGTCGAGCACTTGCGGGCGCGCGTCCTGTGCCCGCATGTTGCTGGTCCACGGGATCGTCAGGCCACGCCGCGTGATCTCCTCGCAGATCTCAACTGCTCGGCGTGGGTCGCCGGAGAAGGTGTCGTCACCGAAGAAGATCGAGGAGAACCCCATCTCGGCGACGGTTTCCATCTCGTCTGCGACATGCGTCGGGCTGTTCCACCGGGCCGCGCGGCCAGCGATCGTCGTCGAGCAGAAGGTGCAGCGACTTGGGCATCCTCGTGCGGTCATGACGACGGTCTCGTAGTCGTAGTCGAGGTAGTTGCGCATGTCGAAGATGCCGCGGTCGGGTCGTCCGTATCGGTCGAGATCCATCTCTGGAGGCGCGGGCGCCGTCGTCCGGACGCCGGGTCCGTCTCGGAAGACCAGGCCCGGCACCTTCGCCAGCGCCGATGTGCTGCCGCCGGAACCAAGAGCGTCGGCGAGGTCGACGATGCTGTCCTCGGCGTCGAACAGCAGCACGAAGTCGACGCAGTCGTGGCGGGTGAGGCATTCGGTACCGATAAACGAGACATGGGGGCCACCGAACACAATCGGGGTCGTCGGCCGCCAGCTGCGGACAGCTCGCGCGATCTCGAGCGCGTGATAGTAGCTCTGGGCGACGGAGGTGACGCCGACCAGGTCCGGGTGGATGTCGTCGAGCCTTGCAATCAGCGCATCGGCGTTGTTGCCCTCGAACGGCAGGTCCACGTGCACCACCTCATGTCCGGCCCGGCGCAGCGAGCGCGCCATGTAGGCGTAGCCGAGAGGCGGATGCAGCAGCAACGTATGCGGGTCGTGTGTGTAGTGCGGATTGACGAACAGAATCCTCATCATTCGGCTCCTATACGTAGCCGAGGCAGGCCCACGAAAACCCCCGGCGCCCTTTGCGGGGCGGTCGCAGGGATGGTCTGCTGCGCGGTGTCGAGCCCGTGAGGGCCGGAATCAACGAATCGCTGTGCGCCGCAACGCTCGTCGTACTTGCCGTTGTAGTGGAACGCTTTGCAGCCGCCCATGCACGGCCCGAGCGCCGAGCAGGAGCCGCACGGCCCGGCCGGCGGTTCCCGACGGTCGGAGTAACGGTCGACCAGCCTTCGCCAGATGTCGGCGAACGGCTCGTCGCGCACGTTGCCGACGGCTTCTTCGATGAAGTTGCAGCCGGACACGTTGCCCACCGGGTCGATCGACACCATGCTTGTCCCTACATTGCACAGATTCGATCCGATGAACAATTCGCGGGCCGCCTGGTCGGTCAGCCGGTCGTCGATCAGCGTCAACATGAACGGGTCGTGCGTGTAGATGTCCAGCACGCCTTGGTGATCAAGGATCAACTGATACAACCGCTCGCACACTTGCTGGTAACGGGGCCACAGGGTGCGATCGAAGACGCTGTGCAGATTGTACCGGTTCTGCATGAAACTGATCGCGTCGACTCCGATGTCTAGTGCGAAGTCGACGATGCGGTCGACCTGCTCGTAGTTGTGGGAGTCGATGGTGGTCGAGAACCCTACCGTCGCCATGCCTTCCTGCTTGAGCATCCGCAGAGCCCGGACGGCGACGTCGAACGCCCCGGCTTTGCCGCGGACCCGATCGTGCACGGCGGGGTCGGTGCTGTCGATCGACACCATCGCGCGGCTGATCCCTGCTCCGATGAGCTTCTGCGCGTCCTCGGGCTGGCGGACGTAGAAGCCGTTGAGCATCAAGGTCTGGTAGAAATCCAGGTCTCGGAAGACCGCTGCCGCCTCGTGGAAATCCCGACGGATCATGTTTTCGCCGTGGGAGTACACCAAGCTTGCCGCGCCCTCGCTGTGCAGTTGCATTGCTAACCGGTCGATCTCGGCGAGCGTGAACTCATCCCGGTTGCGCCGGTACAGGGCGTAGCAGTGACTGCATTTCAGGTTGCATCGGTAGGTCAGACCCAGCTGGACCAGGATCGGGAGCGGATGCTCGGGAAGCTGGAAGTCGTCGGGCCTGACGAGCACGGCCTCATGCTGCATCGTCGCCCCGCTTCAGCAGCCCGGCATCGGTGAAGTCGGCGATGAAGGCGGTGACGTCGGCGGCGATCTCTTCGGGCGCCGCGTCGAATTCGAGGGTTAGCGCTTCGACGATTTCGCCGAATCCCTGGGGGCCTTCCGCCAGCAGACCGACGATGGCCGACGCGGATTCGTTCAGCTCGTACATCACGCCCTTGGCTCTGTCGAACAGCATTGTCAGGCCAGCGCTTGTCTTTCGCGCCACGGCGTGGGTGTGAAGAGAGATCTTGGTGCTTTCGAGTTTTGCGGACATGGCGGCCTCGCCTTCGAGCAGGAACAGCTTGTCTTTCTGGGTCGGTGCCCGCCTTCGACGACTCGGGCGGGCACCGACAGTCCGACCGGATCAGCAATGAGTCCGGACGTTGCGGGCGCGCCACTGCGGACGACGCCAGGGTCGCTTGACCTTGGCCATGGAGATCCTCCTTCCCCGCTGTTCAACTCGTTGTGACCGTTCGCCACAACGACTTTCAGGATCGCCACTTTCCATGTCCGACGTTGGCCGAATCGGGGCTGTCAGTGCGGACAAACATGCTTGTCCGCATGGCACCGGCCCCAGGGCTTCGATCTCGGTAGACACCTCGGAGGCACTTGAAGGAGACAAACGAGTAGCGGACACGCCGTCGCGATTGCGACAATCGACGTCGTGGGGCGGGCGCCGGATCATCTGCACGGACTATCCGCGAGCGGCGGTTTCGGAGCCGAGTTGCGACGACGACGGGAAGCCGGAGGCTATTCTCTCGCCAACCTGGGCCGACTCGTGCATGTCAGCGGCGACCTGATCGGCAAGATCGAGAAGGGGCAGCGGACGGCGAGCCATGACCTGATCCGGCGGCTGGATGACATCCTCGGCGCGGCGGGCGCTCTGGTTGAGTCAGTGCACCGCCCGCAGCCTCGGGCAGAAGATGTCGTGCTCACCACCAAATACGCTGCCGCAGCGATTCCATGGGCGCGAAAGACGCGACGTCCGTTGGGCCAGATCGCCATCGAAACCCCAGCTGGCCAACGCTTCACTGGTACATCCATCCCGGCCCTCGTTCTGCCTGCCGACAGTAAACAGGAGCGCATTCTTCTTGACGGCGGATCGCAGCGGGTTCGCGATCATGCCCGTATCCGGAGCGGGCTCGTGGTCGCTGCCGTGGAAACCAACGGGTCTTCGCGGTACTTCGGGCTCTCCGCCAGGGCCAGTCGACAACAGGAACTGGTGCTGCCGAGGGCATACGAGCTCGACGAGATCACGTTGGGAATGCTGTGGGCCGTCAGCAACCTCGATGAGGGCCTGCTCGACAACGATGCCGAACTCGCCGCGGCGGTTGCTGTACGTCATCTCTATGACGGCGCCACGGCTTCGGCGATCAGCCGGGACGACTCCCTTTCCCAGGTAGCTCAAATGTGGCTCGGTTCCGACTTCTGCGCCCGCCACATTCTCCGCCATGCCGACCGGCTCGGCCAGACACCGCTGTACTGGACGTCAGAACGAACCGGAGAAGAGGCAAGTGGCTGGCTGCTGTTCGCACACAAACTCGAATATCTCCAAGAGACAGCCGCGCGCCATGCAGCTGGCACTCCATCGATTCGCGCCTTCCACGTCTCGCCGGATCCATCCGGATCAATACTGCCGGAGCGGATTCTGCTGCTCCTTGCCGCAGCGTTGATGGAATCGTTCCGCATTCGCGTCGTGGTGTGCCCGCACCCTCTATTCGATGACACGCCCGGATTTGTCTTGGACCCTGGCGCGACAGCCATACTCGCCAACTGGGTGCGGAGCGACGACGTCTGGTTGGTGGACATCACCGACAAACGAACGACCGTCCGTCAGTTCGCCGACGTCATTGGGCACGCCACGGCGCACTCGGCGATCGACGCGCCGGAACCCCTTCAGCGCCTGCACCGCCTCGCCCAGTACCTCGATATCGACTGGAACTGGGTCACCCGCAGATGCCGCGGGCTGGCCGGTACAGGCATAGCCGGACTGGTCCGGCCGAGGAGTCGCCTACTGTCCCTGGCTGGACTCGAACGGGCCTGCGCCTTCCTGGGCATGGCGGCGGTAGCGGGCGGATAGTCTGGCTGGCGTGTCGAACCCTGAAAGCTTCAGCCGAGTCGTCGTGTTCGGACTCGGTGGAACGATCGCCATGACGCCGACCGGCTCGGGGGGAGTCGCGCCCAGCCTCACAGCCGAACAGCTCGTCGCCGCCGTGCCGGGCCTGAACGATGCTGGGGTGAAACTAGACGTAGTGCAGTTCCGGCAGATCCCCGGGGCCTCGCTGAACTTCGCCGACATCGCCGCGCTCCACGAGGCCGTCGCCGCAGAACTACCGCACGCCGCGGGCGTCGTCGTGACCCAGGGAACCGACACCATCGAGGAGACCAGCTACCTCCTCGACCTCCTGCACAATCGGCCTGAGCCCGTGGTCGTGACCGGCGCGATGCGCAACCCGAGCATGGCTGGAGCTGACGGTCCGGCCAACCTCCTCGCCGCAGTCCAGGTAGCCGCCTCCCCACAGGCGCGGAAACTGGGCTGTGTGGTCGTCTTCGCCGACGAAATCCACGCCGCACGCCGCGTCCGCAAAACCCACACCACCCGCTGCGCCGCATTCGAATCGCCGAACGGCGGGCCGCTCGGCTGGGTGTCAGAAGGTCACGTGCACTTGGCTAACCGCCTATCCTTCCGAACCTTTCTGCCCGCACCGCCGACCGACGATGTCCGCGTAGCCCTGGTGCCCACCCCGCTCGGCGACGACGGCACCGTCCTCGACGCTGTCGCCGACCATGTCGACGGGATCGTCGTGGCCGCCGTGGGAGCCGGACATGTACCTGCCCACCTTGCTCCGCGCCTCGGCGCGATCGCCGAACACAAACCGGTAATTCTCGCGTCCCGCACGTGCGGCGGAACGGTGCTGGCCGAGACCTACGGATTCCCAGGCTCCGAACGCGACCTGCTCGCTCGCGGCCTGATTTCCGCTGGGTTCCTCGACCCGGTCAAGGCCCGCCTGCTGCTGCAAACCCTGATCTGCAACCAAGCCGACCGCGACACCATCGCGTCGGCCTTCGCCGTAGCCAGCGGCCACGCCGATCCGGCCTTGTGGCCCTGGGCCGTACAGATGGTGGGTGCGGACAATGCGTAGCACCGAAGTCGCCATCGGCAGAACGTTTTTGGTCGTGTTCGACCACGGCGACGACTTCTTCCCTGCGCTGCAAGACTTCTGCCGCTCCAACAACGTCAAGCAGGGATTCATCCCATCCTTCATCGCCGGATTCTCCGAAGTCTCCATCGTCGGCACCTGCGAGAAACTCGAAAACCCCGCAGCCCCGGTCTGGTCCAAGGTCCAGCTTGCCAATGTCGAGGCGTACGGCGGCGGCACCCTCGCCTACGATCCGGACCACGACATCATCCGACCGCACATCCACGTTGCAGTCGGCCTCAAGGAGTACAGTGCCGCCGGCCACACCAGCCATCTCCTCGACGCCTCAGTCCAGTTCCTGACCGAAATGATGCTTATAGAAGTGACCTCCCCCGACCTGAGACGTATCCCACGCCCGGACCTATTCGACGTTCCGCTTCTCCGGTTCGATCGGCAAGCAGACCACGAGTGAACCTCCGTTGTCCCAGCCGCCCAGACAATTGGGCTGGCTTCAGCACCGACGAGTGTGACCTTCAGAAGATCCATTATTGATGGCCCCTGCAAGCCTCTGTCTCACGGCCGCAGAGATCCTTGAGATACCAGTCCCAGGGGACCGCGCTCATCGACGGCATAGTGACTGAAGTGGAATCCGCACCGGGACGCGGCGGCCGCGGGGCTCGGTTGCACGATCGCGCAGGCGACAGCGGCGTTCGCGGCTGGCCCCAACACCCAGGAACTGTTCTAGCGCTAGACTTTTGGTGTCCTCACCTGGACTCCGGATTAGCGGAGCCAGGCAGCGTTGACTACGCGGTCGGCGCATCGAGGCGTGCGGATCAGTGGGACATCAGGAATGGTCCCTAGCTGTTGCGGGGTCGTGACGTCGGTGACGCGGGAGATCCGGTTTTCGCCGCCAAGTGCCGCTCCACCGATGCCACCTTGCCGGTCAGAGCGTCGGTGACGCCCGGCCGAATATCACCCTTCAGCACGATGCTGCATCGGGGTGCGACAGCCATGACCGCGCCAATCGCCTGCTTGATCACCGCCATGACTTCGTCCCATTCCCCCTCGATCGTGGTGAAGAGGGCGTTCGTTTCGTTCGGCAGTCCGCTTGCTCGAATCACGCGGACAGCCTCGGCAACTCCTTCGCCGACGCTCTCGCCGGTCCCCATCGGCGTGACTGAGAAAGCGATGATCACGGCAGCTCCTATCGGTAAGGGCCTGAGGTCATGAGGCGTGGAGCAGATCGGCGATTTCGCGCCGAAGGTTCTGGGCGCCAGCGGAAGATGTCAGATGATCAGCGCTGGCGGCACGGTACACCAGCTTCAGGCCATCGAGGACGCGCGCCGAGCTAGTGCCGCCAGCGCTTTCGACCGCCTGGATTCCAAGCGCCAAGCCTTCATCGCCATCCCCGTGGCGCAACTCCAGGGCAGCCAGCCGGATCAGGCTGAGCTGACGTGACCGGGCATGCTCATCGGACAAGTGGAGCGCTGTCCGGAGCCTGGCGGTCGCGCTCCGCACTTCGGCATTTTGGTGGTACGCGAGGTCAAACAGTCCTTGCGCCGTGTCCCCCTGAAGCAGCGACTCGGTGTAGTAGGACTTGAAGCCTTCCTGGTCGGTATCCGGATGGTCCTGCGCCTGCGCTTCGGCAAAGAACTGCTCGGCCTGGTCGACAGCCCGCATACACTCGACCGCATTACCGAGCTTGCCGAATGCTCGTGCCTGCACCGCCGCGATGTCGGCGCGGCGCAGCAGCGACAGCCGGTCGGATCGAACCGATGCCAGCCCAAGCAGCGTCAGCGCGTTGTCGGCATTCCCGAGATAAATATCCTGACGGGCCAAGCATGTCAGGACTGCCGCGCGCAGCCACCACTCGTCAGCTTGCTCGGCGCAGTGCCACCCCGCGCGAAAGCTGGTGCGGGCTGCCTCATGGTCGCCGCGGTCGTACTGTGCCCAACCGACAACCCGAAAGAACGTCCCCACCGCGGTGTGCATGGCGCTGCGTACCGGCTCCGACATATCCGCCCGTAGGTAGTCCACTGCCACCCGGAGCTGCGCGACCATGCCGTCCCCCATGTGCAGGCCAGCGTCGTCCGCGGCACGGAACAAGGAGGCCCAGTCACGGACGCGGTTGACGTGATCCATACCCACGCGGGCGGGTGCGTGGTCGATTGAGCGGGTGGCCATCGCGACCACATCGTCGGTTACAGCCGTGGCAGATACGGCTACCAGACCGCGAAGAAACTCAGCGCGACGCACATCATCCACCTGATGTTGTGGGGGCCATGCCTCCCCATCATAGGGTGCGCGAACGGCAGGTCCGGCGAACGAACGGCGACCACGATTGTGCCGCTCACGCCACACCGCCTCCCCCTCAGCCACGATCTGCTCGAAGCGGTCACGGTCCTCAGGTGTCGCCCGCTGCTGGTAGGTCGTATCCAGGATGGCTTGGGTACCAGATCGCGGCGTGACCGCGCTCAGCCCGCTGCGCCAGTTCGTGATCGTGGTGGTCTCGACACCTAGCAGTGCGGCGAACTCACGGATCGACTTGCGCATGGCTTCTTGGAGTGCGGCGGCTTCGAAGCCGGTCCACTGTCGCGCTCGTACCATCGCCTTTGCCTATGTTTTCTGAGCCTGACCTGGGCAAATACCTACGCTACGCCCACACTACCCCATCACCGCGCGGTGACGTCCGAAACCGCCTGTGCGCCAGGGTCAAAAGCGGTACCCGGTACCGGGCCGACGCCGCAAACCCCTCACGCGGCGCACCGGCGGCCAGGGTGGCGGGCCGGTGGCGAAAGCCCCCGGTGCCGGGTACCACCCGAACTTTTGCCGCCTTGGACCCGGAAAGAAGCACTGCGCGATGCCCACCAGTTCCCTCGCTATCTATCAACTGATCGCCATGACCGGACAGGCGACGCATCAAGCGCCCCTAGTGCCGTTCACGATCTCGCAAACGCACACCGTAATGCGCTACCGCGCTGCCTGCCGGGCGAGGCGCTGCCCGCGCAAGGCCGCCGCCCTCGACACGCTCGTCCAAGCCGGCCGGGTGGTGCCCTCCGAGACGAAGCCGCGGTGAGCCACGATGACCACACTGCCCAGTAGCGGCTCCCCGGACGACCACCTGCCCGATATCAGCAGCAGTGATCCGGCTGGAGTGACGCCGGAATGGGCGCCGGTCGAGCCGCTGCCGTCGAGCGAGATGCTGCTGGCGGCACTCGCTGGACCGATGCCAGTTACAGCCACGGACAGCCTTGATCCGGCGAGCGACTTGGTGATCTGCCAGGAGCGAAATCGGTTGGCGATCAGCGTGTTGGCGAGTGGCGCCGTCGCGGGCGAACGGGTGCAATCTGTTGCGACGGCTCTGGATTCGGCGCGAGAAGAACTCGACCTACTAGTGACGATCGTCGACGACGTTGTGGGCAATCGACTACTGCGCCGTCGGCGGGATGGGAGGCACCTTGCGGGCACGGATGGGGATGCCCGGCCTGTGTCGGTACATACGGAGTCGATCGGGGAGATCGCGGCTCGGATGGCCGCGCTGTGGGTCGTGCGCTTCCTACCTGGTCGGACGCTGTCGCAGGAGCAAGCGCGAGCCGCGCTGCGAGTGGCAGGGGAGCTAGACGCGCTGCGGGGGTACGCGGCTGTGCTGGGTTTGACGGTGCTCGAACTCGTCGGGTTAGCCATGATGGACTGCTCCGGGCAACGGGCGGAATCGTACGGTGATGCCGCGCAGGCCCTCTCGCGATCGGGGCGAGCGCAGTGACCGGCGAGCAGGCCGCCGCCTCGGCTGCGGCGGTCGCGGCGTTCAGCGCGGGAGCCGCACGAGGCCATCAGGTCGCCGCCCTCGAACTGGCAGAACTCGATGCCGCTCTGGACGCGGCGGCATGGCGCGTGTTCGAGGTTCGGGCGGTAGTGCGGTGATGTTCGAGAGATGTCACAGCGCGCGGGAGGTCGCCGAGGTGTACCGGCGGCGCGGGTTCATCGTGTCGTGCGCGTTCGATCGCGTGTTCCTGGTCGCGTCGCTGAGGTTGGGCGCGGTGACGATGCCCGCGCCGCTGGGTAGGCGGGTGCGGAAGGCACTGCTCGACACGAACAAGTTCGAGTCGGTGCCGGTCCTGACCCATGCCCGCCCGGATCGGGAGTGGGTGTTCGTGGTCGGTCCGGCCTGGGGTGCCGGAATGTCGACGCCGACCGTGGCGAGCCTGGAGGCGCAGGGGGTGCGAGTCCTCGACGCTCGGCAACGGATCTGGTTGCCGATGACCGATCACCCGACCGGTTGGCATTGGATCTCCGAGCCGGTCGACGCCACATCGATCCCGTCGCGCACCACCGTGGCGTGCCGCGCCCGCGACCTCCTCAGCCCCACGCGGGCGTCCCGGGCGCGGAGGTGAGTGATGGCCTCCACCCCAGACGAGGTTGTGCGGATTCTGCCGTCGGGGGAATCGCTGCTCTCAGCTATCCGTGGCCATCACGCCGACGCGCACCGGCTGACACGGTTCGCCGCCGAGTTCGGGAGGCTGTACCAGCGCTCCTCGGCGTGGTTGGGGTGCGGGTGTCAGTGCGGCAGGGACGAACTCGTTCTCGCTGTTGATACGTGGGCGGCCATGCATCTGCCGGTTCCGCGTTCGGGTGCGCGGTTGCACACCGAGACTCTCGGCGCGGTCATCGACCGCCTCGCGCGTAGCCAGGTGCGCGCCTACCACCTGTTGATGACTGTGGATGATGTGGCAGATCCGCAGGTACACGCGGCCTGGTATCGGCTGGCGGAGCTGGTGGATGGCTACACCGATCTTGCCGACGCGCTGACTCAGCGGTCGGTGCGGTTGCCCGCGCTCGGAGACGGTGGCTGATGAGACCTGTGCTGCCGGGCAAGCACGAACTGCTGATGGCCTGCCGGGGCTTCCCGCTGCCCGCCGACGACCCGGTGCTGAGCGCGGCTGCCGAACTGGCCGTGCTGCATCAGCGGCGTGAACAGACAGCGTGGGAAGCCCTGGCGGTGATCGACGCGCACCGTTCCCGGTTGATGGACACCATCGACACCTGGGTTCAGGCGGTGATCCCGCAACCGGTCCCCGGCGCGCGGGTACACACCCAGACGATGGGCCAGGTCATCGACCGCCTCGCCCAGTTGACCGCCCACACCTACACCGCGCTGGCGGGCGCCTCCGAAGAGGTGTTCTGGCAATCAGCGGAAGTGGTAGACGACCTCGCCATCGCCTACACCGACCTGGTCGAAGAACTCCTCGCCGGTACCCGCCGCTTACCGACGACCACGACCTCGGCGTAGCCCGCCGCTCGGCTTCTCACCTTCCCCTTACCTGCACGCGGCTTCGGTTCCACGTCGCCCGTGCAGCTACCACCACTACCACCCATTTTGATGAAGGGAGCAACCCCGTGTCCGCGAATCCTGATCTTCGTGACCGCCCCGATCCGCTGCCGAGTATGGATCGGCTACTGCGGGTGTGGGACGGGGTGGAGAAATCGACGTCACCGCTGGAGCACGCCACCCGCGTGTTCCTTACGGTGTGGATTCTCCAGTTCGAGGGGATCGACCTGCGCACGGTCGAGGACTGGAGCTTCACCGACCATCAGGCGGCCGTGCGCGAGAAGGCCGTGGCGCTCGCGCGGGCCATCGATGACGAGGTGACCTGGCATCTGGGAAATCGCCCGGAGCTGGTCACGCTGGTCGATGACGATGCCGACGCGCCCACCGTGGGCGAGCTGCTCGGCCACATCACGATGTATGCGGCCCTGTTCGACAAATGGCCTCCCGGCCACGACCAGATCCCGTTCGCTCCCACGTTCATGATGCTCGGCCGCCTCTACGACGCGCTGGTCACGAACGTGGTGACCGGCAGCGCCCGCCAGCCTCGCCGCCGCTCCCACGGTGCGCCCCCGATCCCCGAACCCCGCCGCGTCGACCTGATCGCCGCGCCGCCGCATGGACGGTGGCGACCGTGATCCGGTTCCCGCTGGCCGGTGACCTGCGCCGCACCGTCACCATCCGGCCCTATGCGCCACCCCAGCCCTCACAGCACAACCTGTTTGACCCCGATGAAGGAGAGCCGAACATGCCCGACCATGTCCTCTCGACCGACCTGTGGACTACCCAACCCGAACCCGCGACTGGTGGACTGGTGATGCTGTCGACCGACATCGCCTATGACCCGGACGATTTCGTGGCGTTGGTGCTCGCGGCGCGGCTGGTGCCACCGAGCCAGCTGGTGGTGGTGACCGCGGACGAGGTCGGCGGCCTGCGCGCGCAGTTCGCCCGCCGCGTGCTGGACTCGCTCGACCGCAGCGAGGTACCCGTCGTCGAAGGTATCGACCTCGGCGGCAAGCGCCGGTTCCTGCCCGATCCCGGCCAACAGATCCCCACCTACAGACGCCCGACACCCGAGGAACGCGAGAACCGTCACCACGCGATGATCGATGCCGTCACCGACATGATCGCCTCGGCTGACGGCCCGGTGCGGTGGGTGGGGTGCGGTCCGATGGCCGAGTTGGCCGCTGTGCTCACCGCCGCACCGGAGTACGCCGAGCAAGTGGTCGTCACCCAGATGGGCGGGTGGCTCGACCACTACCGCGACCTCGAACGCGCTTCCCACAACTTCCACACCGACATGAGTTCGGCCGGCCTCGCCCTGCGAGTGCTGTCCCGCCCCAGACTGGTCATGTCCGAGCACACCAACCATCCCGCCATCCGGGTGACCGAGGACTGGACACTCATCGACGCCCTCAACGCCGATTCCGCCCCGGAATGGGCGCGATGGCTGTCCACACATTTCCACCGCTGGTCCGCTATCAAGGACGGCTCCTGGATGCACGACCCCCTCACCCTGTCCGCCGCCCTCGGCTATCCGTTCGTGACGTTCACCAGCGAACGGATCCGCATCGGCCACGACGCACGCCTGTACCGCAACCCGTACGGACGCCCCGTGCAGGTATCGGCCGAGGTCGACTACGAAGGGTTCCGGGACTGGATGCAGTCGGTGGTGACGTACTGGTGATGTCCCCCACCTGCGGCCAGACAACCCAACTGGCCTGTGACCCGGACACGATCCGGGCGCGTGAGCGCGCGGTCAACGCCGAGCTGTCGGGGCCGACACACGCTCGCGTCCTCGATGCTCTGCTACCCGCCGACCTCGACCGCCCTTACGACCCCGACCAGATATCCGGCAAGGACAACTTCGCCTGCGACCGCGACATGACCGCCCTGTTGGACCGTCGCGCGCCGGGATTCCGGGCCAGCGTCCACGCCGGGCACATGTTCTTACTGCGCGCGGTAGCGGAGCTGGCGCGGGCGGGGGTCTCACAGTTCGCTGTCATCGGGTGCGGGTTCCCGCGCAAACGCAACGTGCACACCGTTGCCCGCGAGATCAATCCGGCCGCCCACGTGCTCTACCTCGATGACAGCGCGTTAGTAGCGGCACACGGACGCGCCTTGCTCATGGCCGAATCCCGGTTCACCCGGGCCGATCCGGGTGACCCGGCCGCGATCCTGGACGCCATCGGCCACTCACACGGGCACACAGGCTGGCTGGACCCCCGCGAACCGATCGCGCTGGTTTTCGGGTCGCTGGTCCTGGAACAACTCGACGCACCCGGACAGGTAATCGCCGAGTTGGTCGCCGCACTGGCCAGCGGATACGTGGCAGTGACCCACATCTGCACCGACACCGACGTCGCCCGGCGCGCAGCCGCCGTCTACACCGCCCACAACCTCACACTGCGGCCCCGCACAACCCGCGACGTCACGACCATGCTGACAGGTGTGGAATTGCTCGGCCCCGGCCTGACGGTCGCCCAGGACTGGACCCCCGACCACACCGCCAGCCCCGGCACGAGCGAGGCGAGCTGGCGCTGCTGCTGGGCCGCACTCGGAACCTGGGGAGCGACCCGATGACACCCGAGGACCTACCGGGGCGCGGCGGCCGTGACGCAGCCCGGATCGCCCACCGCACCACAGTGCCCGCGATCCAGGACACCAACGTCGCCCACAGCGATTGCGCGGTCGATCCCGGCGACCTCAGTCCCGACGACGCGATACGCACCCTCAGCGTCCACCACCACTGCCCATCGCCCTGTCGCCCACGTGAACGGGTGCTGTCAGTACTGGGTACCGAATACAGTGCGGGCGCAACACCGGGCACGCGGCGGCCCGCGCGTGCACTGGACGAACTGGACCGACGGCTGGCCGAACTGATCCGCGAATACCTACGCCAAGTCGCAGAACGCGCCAACCAGTAGCCACAGCCAGGACAGAACGAGCCCGGACGGTACCACCGTCCGGGCTCGTCTCATCACTGCCCGCAGTCCACATGTCGAATCTCATCGCAAAGACCACCCCACCCACCTGCGGCCCGGTGCATAACCGGGGCACCAGCAGAAAAGACCAACACCCGCCACTAGAGGTGGTAATCCGCGCCGATCACCAACCGTCCGCCCGAAATCCGCAGGTCATCCCCCTTCCCATGTTCGACACGCCCCGCCCAAGGGAGATCTAAAACTGGGCGGTCTCATAGCACTGGACCGGGCCGCCGACGGACGCCATGCTAGGCAGCCCGACCGAGGCCCTCACCTACCTCAACCGCCCGACATGACGGCGTCGACTACCTCGCCAAGCTTCGAAGCAGATCCGGGGGCACAGGCACAGTGGCAGCGGGGGACATCTTTTGGTGATTCTGTCGGCTGGCTCGCCTATTGTCGCCAGTGTGGGAGGACATCGCGCTGCGCCTGACGTTGTGGCGCAACAGATTCAGTTCGCGTTGAGTAAAATGAGCGCCCGGAACGCACATCACGAGTTCGAGCAGTTATGTGAATACTTCGCACGCGAGCGGATAGATCAGAACGTCTTGCCTGCTACAGGACCGGTTTCGGCAGGTGGCGATCAGGGGCGCGACTTCGAGACCTTCCGAGGTGTCAGCGGTCGCCGGACCATGGTCGGCGCATGCACGCTGCAGAAGGCGAACCTTCCTCAGAAGATCAAGAGTGACGTCGCGGCGATCGTCGACGGACGTCCCGTCGACGACATCTATATCTTTTGCGCGGACGACCTTCCGGTTGCGCACCGACACACGTTGGAGCGATGGGCCCAGGAGACCCACAACGTTCACCTCGAGATCATCGATGGCCATGGGCTCTCAACCCAACTGGCAACGCCCGCACTATACGAGCATGCGAGGAAGTTCCTCCGCCTGCCCAGCTGGGAAATGCTCAGCGATACTGCTGTCCCTGAGGGGAAGCACTCGACCGAGTGCATGCCGAACGAGCCCCCACGCTTCCAACCTGCATTGCCGCAGCCGCTGCACCTAGCCCAGGTACGCGACGCCATTGTTCCCCGTAATGGACTGCGTGGACGCGAAAAAGAGTTGGCCGAGCTCGGCCAGTTCTGCCGTGGCGAGGAATCGTACCTCTGGCTTCAAGCCGACCCCTGGGCAGGCAAATCAGCGCTGCTGTCATCATTCGCGGTAGCTCCACCCGCAGATCTGACCGTGTTCTGCTGCTTCATCACTGGTAGCCTTCCCCAGCAGAATGACCACTTCGCCTTCACCGAGGCGGTTCTCGATCAGGTCGCAGCCTACCTGCCACACTATCGGCCGACAATCGATGCCACCACGACGAACCGCGATGGGCTTCGCCGCCAACTGCTCGATGCCGCGGCCGAAACAGCTGAGACCCAAGGCCGTAGATTGGTCCTGATCGTGGACGGGCTCGACGAAGATAACGGCGTACCACCTGTGAGCACATTGCTCCCGGCCAACCCTCACCCGAATCTGCGGATTATCGTGGCCAGCCGCTACGGCCCGCCACTTACCATCCCGCGTGGGCACCCACTCGAATCCTGCGAGCGTCGACGACTCGCCCCGTCCCCCCACGCGGAGA
Organism: Nocardia abscessus; assembly: GCF_015477775.1. Lineage (GTDB taxonomy): Bacteria > Actinomycetota > Actinomycetes > Mycobacteriales > Mycobacteriaceae > Nocardia > Nocardia abscessus_A. The sequence continues at coordinate 31,433 of NZ_JADLQO010000004.1, forward strand.
ATCTCAAGCAGCAAGCGTTCAAGGAGTTGGACGAGGCCTTGCGATTCTCAGCCGCATCTTTGCATGTGCTCAGATTGATAACGGTCGCCAGAGGCTTGTCAACCGCGGAACTCGAAGAGCTAACGGAGCTGCCGCCATTCGAGATTCACCGAGTAACCTTCGAAATTGCAGGACGCAGCTTGCGTGCCAGTAAGACCTTGAACGACGACGCGGTATTTGCGCTCGCCCACGAGACGTTGCAGTGCGAGGCTGAACGCCACCTCGGCCGACGATTGCTGAAGGCCAGCCTCGAGGAACTGAACTGCTGGGCTGAGCGGTATCAAGAGAAGCACTGGCCGGAAGACACGCCAGATTTCCTGCTGGAGCGTTACTTCGCCGCGCTGTCCTCCTGCAAGGACTTGACACACATGACAGTCCTGGCCCTCGACACTACCCGCCACGATCGCCTGTTCACGACAACCGGCACGGACGCTGCGGCCGTGTACGAAATCCGGACTACTCAGCAGCACATCGTCGATAGCGGAAATGAGGATCTCCTCGCGATGGGTAGGTTGGCGATCCGTCGCGATCGTCTCAAACAACGAGCCAGCCGGATCCCTGACCAATTGCCTCTGGCGTGGGCTGCTATCGGCGAGTTCGACCGTGCCGAGACCCTCAGCCGCATGTTGGCCAACTCGTCAGACGAGGCCAGCGCACTGCTGCTGCTGGTTCCTATACTGATCGCCCAGGGCGAACACAATCGGAGCCGACGACTCATCGAAGCCGCCGAAGCAATGCCGGACTCTGGTGCATCGCCTGACGCCCGCTTGCGAACTCTGGTCAGCATTGCTGAGTTATGGGCAGCCGCAGGAGATCACGATCGCGCTATCCGAGCAGCACACAGCAGCGAGGTCTTCGCTATGGGAGACCCTCAGGATCTACGCATGGGTTCCTGTGGCGGAGCACGAACTCGGTCCCCAGGCAGCGAGTGATCACGGGACCTCCTTCCCCCTGGATCCTCGCCCGCACAGAGTTTTTGAGGAATCACAGATGATGACGATGCTCTGTCGACTCGTCAAAGTGCATGCGAGAGCGGGTAATCGCGCTCATGCCCGCGAGATCGCCTCGATGATTGCAAAACTCGCGGACGGAAGTAGAGGGTCAGAACACCTAATCGGACTTCTCAAACTCGCGCAAGCCTGCGTAGCCGTTGGCGACCCCACCCTCATTCGCCAGCTCATCGGCGAGGCGCAAGCACTGGCCGACACGATGGTCAACGACTATTCCGCTCATTTGGATGCCTTGGTTCGCCTCGCTGAAACCTGTGCAGTCGTTGGCGAACACGATCACGCTCGCAATCTCGTCGACCAGATCGAGTCGATTGCAAGCCTCGAAGACCTTCGAGTCGAAGCTCGCGATTCCGCATACGAACGTCTTGCACAAGCGTCGGTTTTACTGGGCACGTTCGATCATGCCGAAGATGTCGCCGGAAGGATCAGCGATCATCGCGTCCGCGTGCGGGTACTCGAAGGGCTCATCACGGCACGGCTACGAGCTGACGACGTCGATGATGCGCGGGCGACGCTCAGACGGTTGGAGGCGGTCGTCAGTGAATGCGGCCCCAATGGCCGATTGGCCTCATTCACCCACCTCGCCATGGCGTTGGTCGCAACCGGCGATTACGAACGCGCAGAACTGATCGGCAAGACCCACCTCATCACCTTCAACCCGCGCTTCGGACCGCTCGGGCTGATTTGGCTGGTTCGCAATCTTGCTGAGGCAGGGGAAAGCCGTCGCGCTCGAAGTCTCATGGACCTGGCCGAGTCCCTTACCTACCGCAACAGCCCGCCCACGCTCGAGATGAACGAGCTCGAACAGTTAGTTACCGGGCTCGCCGCGGCGGGTGACACAGCGATGGCCGGCCAGCTGGTCGACCACGCCGAACGCTCTATCCGCGGTCTTGACAATCCCGACAAAGCGCTTGAGCGGCTCGTCCCGCTCTGGGTTCGTGCCAGTCATGTCGATCGAGCGGAGGCGCTTGCCCGCTCGTTCGCCAACCCTGCCCAGCAAGAATCGGCCCTGACCTCGTTGGCGCGACAGCTGGCCGCCACCGGGGATCAAACCCGTGCCGAGCGTATAGCTTCCGACGCCAGGATCCCCGCCTCCGATATCCGGCCGAATCCGAGTGGCGAATCGACAAGCACATGCATGATCAAGCAACTGATGGCAACCGGGGACTACGCCCAGGCCGAGAAACTGATCCCGCACCTACGCCATTGGGACCAGCGCACAGCACAGATCGAAGTCGCTAAGGCATGGGCATGCTCTGGCGGTCTCGAACGCGCTGAATCATTCGCGAATTCTCTATCGCATCCGGACACCCGAGCACGCGCGCTAACTGAAATTGCGAAAGAAGCACCTCGTGAAGCAGCGCGGCGTCTGATCATCAACGCGTGGTTTGCCGGACGGTGGTCAACACCCTTGAGTGCGCTAGCGAACATCGACCCGCCGACGTTGCGCGCAATCGCACACGATACCCTCGCCATGAATATCCGCCCGTAGCGTCCCGAATCACTCATCAACCGACTACGCGAGCCTAACTCTGCAAAGATGCGATCCACAATAGAGGAGGAGTTAGTTTACTTATTTCTATATTGTAACTTATTTCTATATTGTAAATCTCATGCCCCTCGCGTATGACATAATTGGCATGGACTTTAGCCCCGGCCCCATAATACTTCGCACCCTGAATGAAATCAGCTTTCGCTATCCCACCGAGAAGCCAGAGCTGGTTGCGGGGAACTTCGTAGGAGGCGAAAAAGAAGTGGTCGACGGGTTCTTCTGCATGCTTGGCGGTAATTTGAGCCGTATAGCCTTCTCGAATTGGAACGTTTCTCTTTACGGTTTTCATCCCAATTGAGACATCGCCAATCAGAAAGTCCGCATTACCTGCAACTTCCTCCAGTATCCATTTCACCGGGAGGGTCGTGTTCCTCTGCGCCCATCCATAGAAGCAGAGCTCGCCGACCTCACCCACCCACCTGAGGTCGCTACGCTCCTCCCTGTAGATGTTTCCGTACCGCTTGTCTCGCTCCTCTCGTATACGTATCGCTTCGTCTATGAATTCTTGGGATACATCACCAATTACGAAACTCATGCACGCCACCTAGTTATAGCTCGACAAGTTGTCCATTAGAGGCTGGAGAGATACACTCCCGCCACCCTGGAAGCTCTCCGGCATGCCGATTACCTAGCCTGCTGTCCTATTCATATGGCCCCAGGAAGCGCTTCCCATTGAAATGAATAAGATGGGTCGGATCTTCGGAGCACCAAACCTCGGTTTCCCAAGCAATTTCGTGCAGATACTTTCGCATCTCTCTACGGTCAGGGAAGCAGGACACGTACACGAGGCCGGGTGTTGCCGATTTGAATAGGGCTGCCAGTTCGCCGTGACGCTTCGAATCCACCGGCCCGTGCGAGTTGGCAGCCTCCATGAGGACGAGCCAGTTCTTGTCCTTTATATAGACGACCAAGTCCGGCATTTTACCGTGCACGTCGAACGTTACGCCGAGTTGAGCGAAGCGATCCTTTTCGAAGACAACATGCTTGTCACCGGCATCTCCCACATACAGCAGCTCGGCGCCAGGTGTAAATCGCGAGCAGAAGTCCTCCGCCATCTGCTTGATGAGCGGATTCTGGCCACCTGGAGAGAGGGTGAATTCCTTGCCGTCGGTGCCGACGACCGGGATACGGTTCATCTCTCGGGCCGCGGCGTATCGCGCCTTCAATCCCGGCACCTCCGCGAGATAGGCGGCGAGGACTGCGTCGAAGTCCGGCGTGCCGAAGCAGTGAATGACCTTCAACGCCGCGATGTCGACCTGATAGTTCCATTTTGGCGAGTTCGTCGGCCGGTCGGGCTGGTCGGGATTCTCCTGCACCAGCATGGCCTGCACAAACTGGTGGAGCGTCTGGCGCCGTATGGTTTCACGGGAGTTGGCCGCGTATAGGCGGTCGTACTCGTCGCGCATCCAGTCCATGATCGCCCGGGTACCGAGCATGGGGTTGGAAGCCGCACTCCACGGGTCCGATGGGCGAAGGTGTAGCAGGGCAAGCAGAGTCAGCGCCGACCGTTCGTTGGAGCGCTCGGCGTCCATGCCGAGCGCCTCCAACAGTGACTTTGCTTCGCTAACCCTCTCGGAGATGCCGCTCACGCAGCTCTGTCTACCACATCGAGGACCTTCTCGACGAGTGCATCGACCTCTTCCTGCACTGGAAGTCGTTGCGGTGCAAGTGAACCCAACTCGAGCAACGAGTCCCGATCCGGAAACCGTAGGGTTCGCAGGTCAGTCGCGTTCACCTGTGTGTGTCCGGAAAACGTGCGGAAGAACTTGTCGACGAGGGAGGAATTGAGCCACATGGACAGCCCGAATGCGGTGTCTCGGTCGAGACCTCCGCCATCTACGTGGAAGACATTGACATGGTTCTCGAACGCGACAGGGCCTGGAGACTGTTCCGGTGACCACACGGCCGCCACGATGCGGCGACGCTCCTCCTTGGAGGAAAACCGCTTGACGACGCAATACCACCCCTCCGGGACCAGTAGCTTGTCATCCTTGTCAGTCACCGGGGAGAACCATTGTGGTTTCCGGATCTCCCGCGGCCAGCTGACCATGCCTTCACGTATGTTGCCTGGATAGATCAGAGGAGCCGCGTTCTCGGATGGTTCGGTCAGCAAGCATTCCTTCGACCGGAAGTCGACGACACGTCCGGTCGAAACGGTGATTCCCAGACTTGCCAAGGTGTTAGGGAATGACAGCATTCGCTCAGCGACTTCAGTGTCGTCGTCGTTCGCCGCGATTCGAACGAACCGGTGAGGGTCATCTGGGTGCACGACGTCGGAGTAAGCGACGTCGCGATGTGCAGCGTCGTCCTCATGTCCGTTGCTCGTCGACAGCATTACGCGGTCGCGACTGCCACCCCTGGTACCGGAGAAGATCACGTTCTCTTGCAGCACTCCGGTATCAGCGAAAACTGTTGAGCGAGACTCGAAAACATGCACTCTGTCCAGTGCGATCTCGTCGAGCAGATGACTGCGAAACGCACCAAAGTACGGACCATTACAGAACGATCGTGGAGTGATGGCGACAAGCTGGCCACCCGGATCGAGGGCGATGGTCGCGAGCGCCAGGAACGCTGCATACAGGTTGGGTGCGTCCACACCGACACTCCGAACAGCAGCGCGTGCCGACGAAGAGGCGGCCAGCTTCGCGTATGGCGGGTTCTGGATGACTAGATCAAATCCAGTGAGCCGTTCGTCTGCCTTGAGCCCGGTTACTACCGCAATGAAGTCGGCAGCGACGACCTCGGTGGTCACACGGCCCTCACCAGCGTGCACACATGCTTCGAGGGTGTCCTCCAGGAAAGGTACCACCGAAGAGTCGCACTCGACGGCGACAATATGGACCGACAATCCAGGACATTCTTGGAGAACCCGGGATACGAGCGCGGCGGTCAGCATCCCAGAGCCTGCGCCGGGGTCGAGGACCCGGATATGGCCGCTTGCCGGTAGACGAGGCATCCTCGCGATCAACGATGCAGCCCGTTTCGGGGTGAAGAACTGCCCTAACGCCTCCTGACTCTTCGGTTCCAACCCGCAGAGGGCGGCTACGCGGTTCTGCTCAGCCAGGGTCAGGACGTCGCGCTGCATTCGGCCATCATGCCGGAGCCTCGACAGCGATCCAAGCGCGGGCGACTGTGTCGCCCGCATGGACCCGGAGACATCGCATACAATCGGGCCGCGGACTGGGCCCCTCCGGCGCTAGCTGCGGCTGACCCGGGTCAAGCTACAGCCCCGAGCTCCGTGGTGCCGCCTCTTTACGTCAGCGTCTACAGGCGGCTAGCCCGGTCGGCGTGCACCAGTGCGTTCGGAGGGGTCAGCCAGCGCGCCGTGGAACCGCCGGCCGCCCACATCGACCAGACACCGGCGAAGATCGGCCTGTGAGGGGATCTGCGCGACTGTTCACTTACAGGCCGGGGCCGCGAGACGCTGCCGCCTAGCCACTACATGTTGGTTGTCAGCGGGCCTGCCTGGCCATCCAGTCCCTGTGGTTGCCGCGCCATACAGCGAGCAAGAGTGCACCGTCTTCGGGAGCTCGTCTAGCAGGGCAGACGTCGAAGTGGGTGATCCTACATTCATCCGTGGGGTTGGCACCGCCCAGATTGACCGCTGTGCCGTCCCCAGCGACGCGCCAGCGTTTACCTGGTGGAATCTTCGAAGTGGGGTAGCCGCCGGGTTCAAGCAGCAGCCAGCGCCCGTGCACCGTTCGATGCCAGGAGCACTCGGTCTCGCAATATTTGCAGGAGCTTGGTGTGCCTTCTCGGATATCAGCTGCTGGTGCCACACGGAGCTGGTCGGCCGTTAGCTCGATGTCGATCTTCTCAGGTTCACGGTCGGGGAAATTTACCGCCTCGTCCCAACACTTATCGCAGGCAACGGTCCGGAGAGGAACAGGTCGTTCCTGCGCTCCCTCACTCGCCCCACAGACCATGCACGCCAGGATGCTCACAACGAAGATGCTCTCACGATGGTGTTGTTAGGCAACAGCTTTCCTCTAGAACGCATCTCCTCGCCATCTGGCGGCCGTCCCCACGCCGAGTCGGTGGGAGCGCCGTGAAAGCTGTCGCGGTAGGAGCCCGGCAACTGACCGGAGGTGAGTGCCACCTTCGGCATCGGACCAGACGTCCGCCCCGAGAACATGTAGGCGCAGGTGCCGATGAGAACGCTTTAGGCATTCGCTGTAGGCGTATCTGGGCAGAGTGCCGCGTAGGGCCAGGCGTGCTCCACTACCTCAGTGGCAACCGCTAGGGCTTGCTCTGCTGTCTCGACATCAGGTTCCCACCCGGCGTGGACCGCCTTGTTCCTGACATCAGCTAGCTTGGTCGTGATGGAATTCCGACTGGCGGTCACACCTCCGATCCTGGTGAGGACCTTCGTGACCTCGGCGATCCCCTTGCACTGCTCGAGCAGTTGGTCAACGACAACGGGATCTGCTTTGGCTTGCCGTCGAACCTGATCTGAAAGGGAAATCTCTGCGCCGGTGCACGCGTCGATGACAGCACGTCGTGTCTGACCGGCCTTCAGCCACGACCGCGCTTCCCGCAAGTACAACCACCCTTGCGGTGGCAACGAGCCGCTGCCAGCGAGATGCAGACATCGCGCAAGGACGGCGGAATCCGGAATGTTCACCGCTCGCTGGCGTCGCATCGACTGTGACCGCCGACTCCACTTGAGCCGCTTTGCGGTATCACCGGGGTGGTCACCAATATGGGCAGTCAGAGCGTTTCCCCGCGTTGACGGTCCGCCGGTTCCGCGTCGACGGCCGAGCAGATCGAGGTCGGTGTAGATATCCAACCACGCTTCCAAACTGAGCCACCAATCCTTCGACCCGGATTCGATTTCCCGGCAGACATTTTCCACGTCCGACCCCGACCCCGCCACCTCGAATCGGTAGGCGAGACAACAAATCTGAGCGGTACGGCAACCCTGCCCGTCAGTGGTGCTGACTACCCCCCAGATCCGGCCGCCTGCTTGAACCGGGTACTCATATTGCGTGTCCGGAGCAGTGAGCATCGGCATTATGCCGAGGAGCAGATCCTCGCCGATCCTCGGCAACAGAATCGTCACCTTTTGGCCAGCGATCGTTGTTCGGTACTGTCCACCAACGCAATCCGCCTGCACGTATAGGTCTGGGCAGTAGGCGAAGGTACCTTCGACCACTGTGGCGGGTGCGTGAGACGGCAGCGCATCTGCCTCCTGTGCGGTCATGAGCTCCAGGATGTCAGAGGCGCCCGACGTCCTCAGTTCGATTCCGCTCACCCACCTGCCCATCGCCTTCGTCTCGTCGTCAGTTCAGTATCATCTCGTCGCCCACCCACGAAATGCGACACCCGCCGAGCGCTCCACGTTCCAGCACTGCCCGTCCGACGCGCGGGGCGCACACGACGGATCAACGCTTCTCGAACTGCCTGTCTGCCACCTGCCGCCTGCGATCCCCCCCCCCCCCCCGGCGTAAGCTGCTGCACAAGGCATCTCCCTCATCCAAGGGCAAAATCCGCTTCTATCACCAGCTGACCGGAACAGATCCCCAGGTCACTCGCGTTCCCTTCTTAGATGTACCCCCAGCCGGGGGCACATCGAAGAAGGGGACAGATACCGATCTCTACTGGCGGTCTGCGGGTATCAGATCGAACAAGAATCCGCGATGACCAGGCGTTTCCCGGTTGCCCATGTTTGTGTGTCCTGCCGAGCGCCGGTACCGGCAACTTTCGCTGAAACGTGCGGTGCATTCAGAGGCAACCTACCTGCCGCTGGTCGAGGGCAGCTGATATGCGATGTCTCCTCTCCTCGTCGCTATTCCATGGCCGGGATCGGTAGTCTTCACTGGAGCGCTGTGCTTCCGGCTGGGCGCATGGTGGAAGACAACGGAGCTGCACGGGCGACACGCAGTAGGGGCTGCGCCGAGGTGGGGTGATCCGTGGGAGTCCGATGAGAATAGGCTCGCTGACGACATCGACGAGTGCATCACCACCAGCAAGACCGCGGCGGTGGCGGAGCAATGATGACGACACCGAGGTGATGCGGTGATCAACGACGCTGCCTGTAGCTGACCAGTAGGGACAGCACCACCAACGGTAGCCCGTTCGGTTTTCAGGAGCAGGTTCTTGATGTTGCAGAAGCTTTTAGCGCCCTTTGGCGCGGCCGATTTGACTGTACAGTCAGCTCTCCTGATACCGCGCCAGCACCTGCTTCACGGCATCAGTGACCGGTGGTTCCTCGACCAGGCTGGTCCAGGTGTACGCGTCGTGTTCGGTCAGCTGCACAGGCTCGGCATGACCGACCTCGACGGTGAAGTTGAACTGTCGGTTCCTCTTGCCACTGCGGGACTGGTAGTCGAATTCGCCGAGGTAGTTCGTGATGGCGGTGACCTCAAGGCCGGTCTCTTCCTTGACTTCCCGGATCAGAGCCTGGTCGATGGCTTCGCCGGGATCGACTTTGCCGCTGGGAAGTTCCCAGATTCCACCCATGAAATCATCGGCGGAGCGTTGCAGCAGAAGGACTTTGCCACCGTGGTGCACGACGGCACCGACGACGAGTTGTTGCACCTCGTCCCGGTCGGCTACCCGCGCCAACTTCTCCAACAGTGTGATCTCGATCATCTAGTTCTATCCTTTCAGGTCGGCGTGGTGGGTGATGGCTTGGTAGAGCGCTTCGATGTAGCGGTCGACGGGCGGCAGGCCCTCGTCTCGATGCCAAACAGGAAGCTTGAGCGTGGCATGGTGCAGCGGTTCGGCCCGCGGGTAGTCGCGCAGAGCGTAGGCCAGCTTGCCAGTGAAGGCCGGAAACAAAGGACCTGGCTCCTAGAACAGCGGCAGCGGGTTGAGGGGGCAGGTTGATCCGGGCCGGTCGAACAATCATGCCCAATTGCGAAGTTGGTCTGCGCACCGGTATGAGTATCGAACTATCGGATCAGCCGAGTTAACCGGCGCCGGTCTGCAATTGCCCTCGCCGCAGCAGTGCCCGTCCTGCGGCGAGGGTGCTGTGGATCTGTTGTGCGCTGATTGGGATCGAGTCCTCGCCGCTACGGCGGACAATGCTGATATAGGCGCCTTCAACTCGTCCGCCGACGATTGCGCCGTGAACGAGAAAAGGTTTCAACTCTTCATCCTGAGGTTCGATGCCGGCGGCGATCACCCAATCGCCGCCACCACAACGGTTCCACGCACCTCGACCAGGAAATTCTTGGCTACCTTCCAAGACACCTCCCACAGAATGGACATCACCGCGATGCATTGATGCGTGACGGGCCTCCGGCTTCCGCTTGCCCGCGGTTCGGCGCACCCAGCCCGCTGCAAGCGCAGGTGAGCGGCGCGGAGCAACCTCGACAGGAGTGTCAAGGTTTGCGTCCTTTTGGCTCGTACCTCCTGGCGAGGGGTTGCGCCTACGATCCGCTCCCATCCAGCGGCCACCGGTAGCCCAGTTTGCACAGCTGTGTGGCCAGGCGTGAGGATGCCTGTTCTCGTCGTCGTTCGAGTTGCTCAAGTGACGTCTTGTACTGCTCACCCCACGCTAGGTACACGTCGATTAGTTGATTACGTTCGTTAGCCGCAAGGTTTTTCGCGCGGGCAAAGAGGTCCGCTCCAATCCTGTCGAAAATGAGTGCGTTCACTCCGGCAGTGGACGAGTCAGAGCCTCTGATTGTCCTGCGCAGTTGGCTGATGTCCTCCTGATTAGTTGTCCACCAGTCTACGAATAGTCCCGCTATCTGTTCATTGTTCAGAATCGTCCAGGCGTTCAGCGCTCGATGGAACGTCTCAGCGAAGTATTCGCGTCCTGCGACGAGTGGTCGTTCGGTGAGCACGCTCTGCTCCTTCTGAAATAGCTGAAACCAGTCTTCAACAGCAGAGGTGAATGCTGTCTCGGAGCTTGCGCTCAGAGCAGGGATGGCTGTGGCAGTGGTCTCATACCCGCGCGGGGGAAAGTTGAGGTATCCGGGCTTGCCGGATACAAACACATCATTCAGTTCGATGCCGAATGCGGCGAACCGGTCACGCTGAGAGTCGACCTCGGCGATGGGTACTCCACCGGCGAGTAGGGCGCTGACGCTCGGCCGCTTCCGGGTTGGAGGTTCCGGATCGAAGTAGTCCCCTACATTGAGACTGTATTCTTTGGCCGCGATCTCTCCCGGGGGGACCAGTCGTGAGAAATGGCTGATCTCAGCTTGCTTGAGGTAAGTGGTGGCTATCTTTTCCACATGACGAGGAGCGAGATGGTTCTTCGAACGTTTTACCTCTACTTCGTGTTCGGCATTGATGAACAGCACCCCTCGCTCACGGGCATGGGCAGCATTTTTCCCGCAGAGTACAAGAAGGCAGGCCGGTATGGAGGTGCGGGGAAATAGATTTTGCCCGAGCCTAATAACAGCAGCGATTCGTCCGTCCTCGATCATTCTGCGGCGAATCCGCCCTTCGGCTCCGCCCCTGAATAACACTCCGTACGGGGCAGCCACTACACCTACGCCCTCGGGGGCTAGTGATGCTAAAACATGCTGGACGAACATCAGATCCGCGGACCGGCTATGGCCATACGGTGTTTGTTGTGGGATATTAAGTATCTCGTTCTGGTACTTGAGACTAAAAGGGGGATTGCTCAACACTCGGTCGAAGTGCTTCAGATCACCAGCACCATTGAGGTGCTTCGGATCGACAAGCGTGTCGCCAGTCAAAATGTTTGATGCGTCATCGCTTCCATGTAGCGTCAGGTTGAGTCGCGCGATTGCACACGCCTGCAAGCTAACATCCTGCCCGAAAAGAATTGGTGCGCTTTTCTTCTCAGTATGCTCTTCGACGTAGTTCCGAGCTTCGATAAGTAGGCCGCCGGTCCCTACGCATGGGTCATAGACCGTATGACCCGGCTGTGGATCAGCGAGCCGAACCATGAGCTGGCTGACCGAGCGTGGCGTGCGGATATCGGCGCGATTGTCCGCATCCGCGAAACCGGCGAGGACTTGCTCATAGAGCGGACCAGCCGCATCATCCAGTTCGCGATCTCCTCCCCCCAGGGGGATCTCGTCGAACACTGAGATCAATTGCCGGGCCTCGACGTCGCTCAATTGTTTGTCGCGTACCACGCGCAGGAAGGAGTCATCTAGGATGTCTGGATTGCTGAAAATCAACGCCGTCGCAGCCCTTTCGAGAGCATCGCGTGGTGAGCTGGTCGCGGCCGCGACCAGCTCATCCCACCGCGCTTCCTGCGGGACAGCCAACCTGCCGGGGTGGTCGGTCGCCCACTTGAGAACGAGCATGACCGACATGACACGTACGTAGTCCGTCGCGTCCATCGCGCCCCGGAGGATATGGGCAGCCTTGAACACCCTCTTCGCAAGATCCGCGGTGCGCATAACCTACCCCTTGTCCATGAAATCATCGAGCAGTGCTTGTTTGAGGACATCGAGGCGATCCACAGTTTCTCGATGGACGAGGGCTAGCTCGTCGATATCGGCGATAACTGCCACCACGTCATGCTGCCGGTTCAGTGGAGGGACCACGACCGGAAGGTCGCTCAGAATTGCGGTGTTGAGTGACCGGACAGTGCCGGAAAGTGCGCGTCGGAGCATCTCCTCCTGCATCGCAGGCGATGAGAGATACAGACATAGGTACTCGGGCAGTATCCGATTGTCATGGCTGCGTACCCGAGCACAAGACGAGTTGTAGAGCGCCCCTTCCAACTGTGTGCCGATAAGCGCCAACCGGCCGAGCGATCCCTGGCGGACAAGTACGATGTCGCCCTGCCGAAGGGTGAATCGGTCCAGCCGATCCGCCTCGCCACGTGGCAACTTGCGTAGCTTCCGCGTTTCCACTCGGTTCCAATCGGTTATGTCCGAGGGACTGACGACCGGTACGCCGTCGGGTTCGTCACCAAGTCTCTCCAGCAGCGAGCCAGATGGGCCCGGCGCAATCTCTGCCAGTTCCCCGAGCGTGACCTGCTCGTCTTCAACCACAATTCCTGCCCTCCTTCCCCAGCGTAAGTCGGGGGTATGGCGATCATCGCCATACCCCCGTCCGGTTATTCGGTGTGCGGCTTGCCCTGAAAACTCAGCTTGATCATCTCGGTCACCAGAGTGGTGACCACTGCCGTGACAAGCGCAACGAGCACCGCCTCCCGGTACGCGGATCCGGAACCGAGCACCAAGATCAACACAACCACAACCACACCGCACCAGACGGCACGCCTGTCACGTCTCGGCCAGTACCATGAACTGTTGAAGTGGGCAATCACGCGCCTACCTTCTTCCTGCTTGCCTTGAGCGAAGCGGGTTGGGCCGCACCGCCCCGCGCTGACTGCAATCTCCCCGGGGTGGTGCGGCGATATCTCGTAGCAAGTACAACCGTAACACGAATCTGCGAAGGAGGCTTCGCAGAGGTCGTCTTGCTGAGGTTGGCGCCCAACGGTTTTGGCGTTCGACGCCCGTGTAGCTACCAAATGGCGACCCAGCAAATTCGATGCCTCGACCAGGTAGTGCGATGGAGTACGTCACGGGCAATCGCGCAACATGACGGCAATACAACCGATCAAGCCGGATGCATGATCGCAGTTCACAACGCTCAGGCGCAGCAGTGCGGCAATGCGCTGAGCGCGTTCAGCGCTCGCGAGCTCCACCCCAGCCGCTACCTCGAGGACCAGCGGCGGTGGATGCAGCTGCGCCACCAACTCAACGGTTTGCTCGTCACCTGCGATACCGGATCAACGACGACGGCCGACTGGCCACTGGCGCAAAGGCCAGCACCCTGCCCGAGACCGCGCGCCAGGCCAGGCCACCGGTCGCGCTTGCCGACAAACAGGGCGGGCCGAATCTCTGCATCGAGGATCACTCGTACTACACCACCAAGGTGACGCTCAATCTACCTATCGTGCGCTGGTCATCTGTGCCCATTGCCGTTCTTGCTCGGCCGACCGGCTACCCCGCCTTGGTTCATACCTGCGCGTCTGGTTGCCATGGTGATTCCACCTTCGGTCGTTCGGGGTGTCGAGCCAGTTCGATCAACGCCCACACCTGCTCGAAGGTGAAGGTTGATTTTTGGATGACGAACTCGCGGTTACCGCCGGCATACTTGGCGCCCGCCAATCGGAGAAGATCGAAGACCTGGTCGAAATCTTCTACGTGTGAAACCTGAATGTTGAAGCGCTGGCTGGATTGCGGCGAGGACTGTCTTGCCGTGTGCTTCTTGGTCGACGGGTCGGGCGGTGCCCCACCCTCCCATCGGATGTCGCAGTCCCTGCCCAGGACCTGTTGCACCGCCGCGCTGACCGCCCCCGCGTACTTCGGGCTTGTCAGGTACCGCGCCAACACAGCGTGCTGATGGGCGAATACGACCGTGGTGCCGTTAACTCGAACCACCGACACCCCTGCCAGCAGCGCATCGACACCGGCTCCGCCCAACTCCCGCGCCTTCTCACAGATGACCGGCCACGCCGCTTCGATCGCCGCAACATCGCTGCTAGAGGCCGTGGGCGCCTGCGACGGTCCTGCTGGCGCGCTCGATTGCTGGCGTATCCGCTTGCGTGCATCCTCGGCGGCCTGCATATGTCGACGCTCCTGCTCCAACTGTTCGGCCAGTTGTTTGGTCAACGTCGCAGGGATCGCAACACCGTGCGGCGTCAAAGTGATTTCAGGTAGTGATAGTTCGTAGGGAACGAGGCCGTCTCCGATGCACGGTGGCAGATGCTGGACGCGGTGGTGTACATCGTCGACAGTTGCGGCGGGTTGCCGTTGATGCGGGGCACCGACCATCAGTGTGACGGAGCCCTTCCAGGGATCGAGCATCCATATCTGCTGGGGGTGCTCGGTGCCGCTGAGGATCATCCATGGGATTGGGCTCTGCGGGCGCCACAGCCACACATCGACGACGCCAGTGCTTCGGTAGTCGCGGTGTCGATCGCGCCAGTCGGCATCGGTCAGTCGATAGCTCTGGACTTCGAGTGCGACCTCGCTGCCGTCAGCGAAGACGACACGGACATCGCAGCGTCGCTTCCTGTTCGGTAGCCACACTTCGCTGCGAACGTCGACGACATTTGGTTGTGTTCGAGCCCATGTCGCGACAGCTTCCTTGCTGGCCAGGTGCCACTCGGACTCCGGGTCATGCTGTCCTCCGGCGAGCCCCTGGCCCGATGGATGCGCGAAATGGGGTCGCCGAACCCCGCCGATGGGGCCTTTCACCACCAGCGGCACTTCGGTGCCCGGCGCAGCGTCGATGCCCGCATAGCACAGCGCACATACTAAAGTCCGGTCGCCGCCGTAGCTCCTCGCCCGCAGATCGTCCATGCGCGGATCGGCGGGATCGGTTGGTGCGTAGTCGTACTGCTGGCGTAGGAGGTCCAACGCGACTGTGAGTTTGTTCGAGGTACCCACCTCAGAACACCCCTCTTCTCGAATGGGCGGTGGCCTTCCAGCAGCGGCAGCTGCAGGAAGCCTTGGCAAGGCCGCGCTATTCGAAGTGGGATGTGTTTAGAAGTCCTGCTCGAAGTCGAGTCTGAGCGCATGTGATGCGGTAGCAGAAATGTCCGTTATGTTGAGCACGCCGGAAAGTTCGAGATGCACGATTTTCAATGACTTTTGATTGCGGCCTGTCTTGATCGTACGACGGCCTGGCCGCGATGTCACGACGATCTCGGCGAGCATGGATGCACAAACCCAGCACTCTCGCCCGCCCGCTGGTGTCAGCAGGACGTTATCGGCCCCAACGGGCGCGGAAGTCGGTCGACCGGTCCTCAGTGGAGCCCGTCGCGGTGCGCGAAGGCCCACAGCTGTGTCACCGCTAGGTTCTGTCTCCCAATCGACCGAACAGGGTGTTCGGAGTGCCTCGGTGGTGCATCATGTCCGCTGTGTCGAGGCTGGCGGTTGATCGGTATCAGGTGTTGACGGACAAGTAGTGGGAGTTGCTGGAGCTGTTGTTGCCGAAATCCGAAGGGCGAGTGTATCGTAACTTCGCCAATAATCGGCTGGTGGTGGAGGGGATGCTGTACCGGTTGCGCCAAGTTCGCCGCGGCGGGACCTACCTCGGGAGTTCGGGCCGTGGCAGACGGTATGGAAGCGGCACCGCCGCTACGCCGCGGACGGCACATGGGATCGAGTGCTGGCCGCGCTGCTCGCGCTGGCCGACACCACTGGTGATCTGGACTGGGTGACCTCGATCGACTCCACGATCGTGCGGGTGCACCAGCACGGCGCGGGCGCCAGACACGACTCGGTGTCAGGGTTATGAACCCGCTGACCATGCTATCGGGCGCTCACGCGGTGGTTTGACCACCAAAGTGCATGTGGTCGCCGATGGCCATGGCCGCGGCCTGGCGGTGCTGCTCACACCCGGCCAGGCCGGCGATGCACCGATACTCGCGCCGTTGATGGAGGCGGTCGCGGTGCCCCGCCTCGACGGCGGCCCACCACGGCGCAACCCGCAGGTCGTGATCGCCGACAAGGCGTACTCCTCGACCGCCAACCGCGCCTTGCTGCGACGCAAACGTATCCGCACCGTCATTCCCGAACGATCCGACCAACTCGCCAACCGCAAACGCAGAGGTCGCCGCGGTGGGCGGGCACCCCACTTCGATCGAGAAACCTACAAACGGCGCAACGTCATCGAACGTGCCTTCAACAAGGCCAAGCACTGGCGTGCGGTGGCCACCCGCTATGACAAGTTGGCCATCACCTACCGCGCCGGAGTCGTCCTGGCCCTGATAGTCGAATGGCTCAAGTCATTGGGAGACACAACCTAGTCGGCTCGTACTTGGCAAGAACGAGTACTTCCGTAAGCTGTCCAGGGTGTTTTCATTGGTGCCGAGAAACAATTACCAAGAGTTCATTCAGGCATGCCGCGCGTTCAAGCCGAGTGAGCTTATTCCAGCGCTGGCACGGCTGTCGGCCAGCCTTGGCGAGCCGCCGTACTCGAACCAAGTAAAGCGTCAACTGCCGCCTTGGGGTTTGGCTGCCGCAGCCCGCGAATCGCTGTTGCACGGAAACGAGCACCGAAACGAGGGCGTGTCCGATAAAGCTCTCGACAATCTCATGCGAAAGTTCTTCAACTCCGAATCTAAACCCCACGTCAAGCCGGGTGATCCGACTTTCCTGCTGTCACTGGTGACTCCGATCCTGTATGAGCAATTCCCATGGCAGGAATCGATGTACGAAGAGATCGCCCGATCGCACGCGATGCTGCTGGAAGGCCTCGGGCAAGTGAACACCTCGGTAGTCACTGCGGATTCCTTGGCGGAAATCTTGGGAGGGATGTCACTCAGCGAGGGTGTCGGTGCAGCATTTGTGCTTCAGGTTGGCGCTCAAATGAACGGGGGAGTATTCGATCCAGCCTGGCTCAGCCAGTCGAACTTCGAAGATGTGCTGAAAGTCTTCCCGCGCAGCAATATTGAGACATTACTTAAACGCTTGACGGCTACCCGTGAAGAGTTCAAGCAAGACTTCACGAAGAACTCCCTTTATGAGAGGCGACTTGCGCGTTACGACTACAATCCGCTCGTCCGAACACCCTTCATCGAGTTTGACCAGAGTCGACCAATTACACCCGCACCACGACTTATAATGCGCACAGTCACACCCGGTGGGCTCTATCACTCAGGAGTTTCGCGGTACGGCAACGTATTCGCAAATGACCTAGGGAAGCTGTTCGAACATTACATTGGCCGGAATCTCCGCTTGATTGAGGGCGCGGAGGTGCACCCCGAAATTGTCTACGGTAAGAATCAAGAGAAGAGTGTCGACTGGCTTGTGGTCATGCCAGATCTGGTTCTCCTCGTGGAGTGCAAGTTGAAGCGGCTCGCACTGGCAGCGCGAGCAGGTGATCCGAAGCTGTTCGAGGACTTGAAAGACTCGCTCAGCAAGGCACGAGGGCAATTAGCGAGGACAGTTGAGAATCTCGCAAGTCGCAGATCGGAGTTTGGCCATATTCCGACGGACCGCCCAATGTTAGGACTGATCGTATCGGCGGAGCCGATCTACTCGGCGGCGGCGTACCTCCTTGATCACGATACCGCGCTGATTCCGGGTGGGACACTTCCTGATGTGCCAGTCGCAGCGGCAAGTTCTCGTGAGATTGAAGCGCTTGTCACTCATGGGGCGGACACGCAGGACGTCCTTCTGGCACTCATGCGGGATCAGAACGGCGGCGCGATTTCACTTCGTGGTGTACGTGCCCAGATTGACCGCAAAAACCCGATTTTGGAAAAAGCCTGGCGTTCTTACGGTTTTCCGCACAGCGACCGTCTCCAGTCAGTGGACCATTGATGCCTTGAGGGATACTGCGCGAGGCTACTCAACCTGGATCCACGGGTGCTGGGCTGGTCTGGATTTCCTGGTTTTGGGTGCGCGGTGGGTTGCGGCCGAGCCGGTGTATGAGCCGGGACTCGTTGTACAAGGCCACATGGCCGTGCTCGACGTTGAGGAGCGGCCGGCGGCCAGCCCACGTGAGGTCATCCACCGTGCCGCTTGCGAGTCCCACACGACTGCTACTCGATCGCGGATAGCACCTCGGAATACTTGTCGTTGACTACGTCGGTTGCGCGGATCAGCGTGCCTTCTTCTCGGCGGTAAATGCGCTCTGGTCCGCCGCGAAAGGACAACCAGCCGAAGCTGCTGTTGATCCAGCTGTCGTCGAAGATGAAACACGGAGGACGCGGATCTTCGAGCCGGATCACGGTGAGGTTCGAGAAGCGCTCGCCGAGCTTGCTGAGGCGATTGATGGCCTTCTTGCCATGCTCCCGGTCAAATTGGCTTGAACCGTAAGCAATGTGCGCCACAAACCTGCGGCGTCGGAGCAGGGTCTCCAGCTGGCTACAGAACTCGGTGTCGATAACGGCGTCGTGAATATGTGGCGTGACCAGCAGGAGGCGGCGGCGTGTCTCGCGTAGCGCGTGCGCGAGGAACTCGCGGTGCTCGAAGACGGGGACCGCGCGCACGGTGAGTGCGGACAATTCGGCACGAGCCGTCGCGCTGTCGCTCGCAGGTGCGTCCGCGGACAGAGCGCTGCCTCCGGGGACGGTGTTGTCTGCCCTTCTTTGTAGTCCCCGCACGGTGTTGTAGGGAGCACGCTGCGCCACGAGTTCCGCAGGCAGTTCCGGCTCGCCGACGGGGTCGACGACGATGATGCCCAAGTTGTCGGTGCCGCCGGCCTTCAGCAGGGCTTGGCCGTGTTGCTCGCTGACCAGGTCGTCGACGACGACGCTCAGCCGTACTTCCTGGAAGTCGATCGCGGAGAACACCAGCAGCACTGCCGGGAGGTAGCGGCGCGGCTGGCGAGTGACGGCCTCGACCGCCAGTATCTCCAGCAGAGCCGAGGCACGTGTATTCCGGGCCGGAGCGACGGCTCGTTCGCGGTCTATCTCGCTGTCGGTGATCAGGGTGTTAAGAGTGCGCGGTGATACGTCCTGCGCGGTCACCTCGCGAGTGTGGCTGGTCGGCAGCAACACCGCGCCAGCGGTCTGGGCTTCGTCGCGTGTGATGACGTCGGCTTTGGTGTGCTCCGTGGGGATCCATCGCAAGCGGTCGAAGGCGTAATGCTGCTCGACTCGTTGCGGCGTGGTGGTTCCCAGCTCTACCACAGATTTTTCACCGGCTGCGGTGAGACGAATTGTAGGCACGCCTCTGCGTTGTAGCTGGTGAACCAGGCTGTAGTCGAGAGTCTCAGCAGAAAGTTGCCCGGCGACGGCGTTCCGGACGACATCGTCCTCGATACCCAACACGGCGGCAATATCGGGGATGGTGTTCACGCCCTGCTGGCACAGACGCAGGACGAACTCGTCGACCACTGGTAGTGGTTTGCGTTCCAAGGCCACCAAGTCGAGTGTGAGCCAGGAGATAGGGATCGCGGCCTCAACCGCGGCCACGAGATGAAAGCCAGAGTGCAGTTCGCTGTAACGCCGTGCGGCGGTGACGGTGGGGTCAGTCATGTGTGGCCGTCCTGATCCTGCAGCTGTCGGGATGGCGACGCATGTAGGTCACCACCTCGTTCAAGGGGCCAGGGCGGGTTTCGCAAAAGGGCACATCGCCGACGATGACGAGGCCGTACCGGGCGCGCGAAAGGGCCACGTTGATCCGCCGCCAGTGCCGTGGGCCCAGGAAACCGAGTTCACCTTGAGAATTGCTGCGCACGATGGAGTAGAAGGTAACGTCGCTTTCCCGTCCCTGGACGGCATCGATGGTGTTGACTTCTATCTCCAATTGTGGTGTGGACAGCCCGGCCGCAGCGTGGCGCAGCTCCTCCATCTGCTTGCGGTACCCGGTCAGAACCAGCACGCGCAGGCGGTTGCCGTCCTCGGTGTGCACAGTGCCGTCGGCCACGGCGCTTTTCAGTTCGGTCAGCGCGTGTTTGATGACCTGGACCTCGTGGCGGTTAAGCACGCTGGTGCCGCTCGGGGATTCCCACCGTCTACTGGAGCGGGCGGTGTCGAGCCAGGTGACCGGTTTGTAGAGACGGTCCCAACCGGGCAGTTCCGGGGCGGTCACCGACTGCAGTGCATTCTTGTAGAAACAGGCGGAGATCAGATCGCCGATGCCGGGGTGCATCCGGTACTGGTGGGTGAGTTGGTGATGCGCAATTTCGGGAGCCTGGTCAAGCAGGTCACCGAACAGGCTCCGTTCCACGTCAGCCCGGTCCAGCTCGTGGCGCTCCATAAGGTCCTCGTCGTCCAAGACTTCTTCCTGCATCGGTGGAAGCTGGTTCGGATCCCCGACCAGTACCCAGCGACGGGACCGAGAAAGAGGCACGAGCGTCTCGGTGGCTGTGGCCTTGGACGCCTCGTCGAGGATGCAAAGATCGAACTCCAACTCCCGCACTGCGGGGTGGGACAGGAACCCGACGCACGTTCCGGCCACGACCCGGGCTCGTCGCAGCAGGACAGCTTCCAGATCGTGGCTGGATTCGATCCGTTGCAGCCACTCCGCTTGAAGCTGGAGGATGCCCACCAGCTTCTCCAGTCGGGGATTCTCGCCTACGACTGCCGTGAAGGCAGCCCTCACAGCCGTGCCCGTGAGGGAGATCTCCGGTGCGACCAACTCGTTCATCCGGGCCTCACCGAAAAGTTCGGCGGCGCGGCGGCGCAGGCTGTCGACTCGGTCGGCGGTTCGGTCGATCAACTCGGTCAGCGCTGTCATCTCCGAGACGATCTCCTCCTCGTCGGGAGGGATCGACTCCGCGGCGGGTGCGGTGTCCTTCGGAGCGCGGAGGTTCGTCCGGCGGACTGTTCCGCCGAGTGACTGGAGCCTGGCCTCCGCCGCAGCTTGGTCGGTCAACGCGGCGATGCACTCCAGCAGGGTCACTGCCCCTTGAACGTGGGCCAGCTCCACCGCTTGATCTTCGGCTAGCTGACGCAGGTGGCCCTCCGCACGTTGACGGATCTCGCCGACCCAGGCCGGCATCCGCTCTTCCAGCAGGTGACGGCGGGCCTGGGTGGCAATCCGATCGTCGTCTGCACGACCGAGCCGGACCAGGTTCTCCAGGCCCGCGTCGGCGAGCCGGACGAGGGCGTTGTCCACGGCGACGTGGGTCTGGCTGACCAGCAGAATCCGGGCGGTGGGGTTGCGGTGGAGTTCCTGGCGGACCAGTTCGGTGATGAAGCTGGTCTTGCCGGTTCCGGGCGGGCCCTCCAGCAGAAAGAAATCCTGAGTGCCCAGCGCCCGGCCGAGCGCGGTCCGTTTGTCGGTATCCAACCGCTGGTCAAACCATTCCGCCGTTGCAGGAACGGCGTGCTGGCCGATGCGGGTCGGGTCCAGCAACAGTTCGCGTAACAGCGGCCGAACGGCAATCCCCGAACGGATCTTGATTACGGCATCGCGCTGCCGCGCGAGCGCCGTCTTTGCCGGTCCGATATCCAGGACCAATTCGCCTTCAGATGGCAGATTCTTCGGTTTCCGCGGGTAGCTGAGGGTGAGAACGGTGTCCTCTTGCGCGATCACCACTCCGGTGCCGCCAACGATGCGGTCCCGGCCGACCCCGTCGGTGACCGTAACGCGGCAAACGCGTTCCTCGCCGAGAACATCCGTATCCGGCACCGCAGTCAGGCGGAAACGCGCTCGCTTGCCGTTAACCTCGACCGAGGTGTATCGCAGGACACCGGAGCGGGTGCGCTCCAGGTCTTCCTTGGCGGCGAGCAGGTCCATCCACTTGTCGAACATGCGGTTCTCGTCGCGCTGCCGCTTCTCGTCGTTGAGGCGCAGGTAGTGCTCGTCCAGGGCGGCGAGCACCATGTCCATTGTTTGTCGGGCGGTTGCCGGCGGCTGTTGCTTGCTCGTCCAGATGATCTCCTCGGCCACCGGCCATCCAACGCGCCGCATTGTGTCCAGCGCGCCATCGCTGTCGTCGTTCACCCGGGACACGACGAAGCTCGGCTGGTTCGGCAAAACGACCAGGCGCATGCGGCGCTGGTCGCCTACCAGGTCCAGCGTGTCCGGCATCGCCTGACCGCTACCCGGATCGATCATCCGAAGCAAATGGGTGCCTCGAGCGACCTCGGCGTTCAGCGCTCGCTCGACGGCCTCCAGATCACGGTCGTGAGGCGGAGCGACCAAACCTCGGGTGGCCGAATCCCGGAAGTCCAGCTGGGCCATGCGCGGCTGCTGCCACTTCCGGTTGCGACGAGTCTGGATCTCGCGGAGACGCTCGCGCAGTGCCATCGCATCCCGCGGCCGGGCTGCTGGATCGCCGCTGGTGCATTGCCTCAGCAGCGCCTCGACCTCGGGTGGCACATCGATCTCGTCGAGGGCCTCGTCAAGTTGCGGGTAGTCGGTGAGCATGCGGCCAGTCAGACATGCCACTGTGGTCGCGGCGAAGCCCCAGACGTCTCTGCTGGCACTACCCATCCCGTCCAACTCGGGTGGGGCATAGGGGCGCGAGACGAACTCGGCGACGGTCGCCTCGGTGAGGTGGCTCCGGATTTTGCTGATGCCGAAGTCTGCCAGCAGCGGCGTCTGATCTTCACTGACGAGGATATTGGCGGGTTTGACGTCGCGGTGCACCACGTCGCGCTCGTGTGCGTAGGCCAACGCATCGGCCAAAGGTAGACCGTAGGAGTTGGCGAAGTCGTCCCAGCCGAAATCCTCCGGCGGGGGCAGGACGTCCCGCAGACGCTGCTGCACCCAGGGGAAAACCAGGTAGAAGGCGTCCTCGGCTGCGTCCTCACCATGGTTGAGCAGCGAGACGATGTTGGGGTGGTTCAGCCGTTGTAGTGCTTCGACCTCACGTTGGAAGAACACCCGGTGCGTTTCGTCCGTATCGGCTCGCGGGATCAATTTCACCGCCACCACCGTGGCCGTCTGCTGGTCGATGCTCTTGACGACCCGGGAGGCACCGTCGCCACGCTGCTGCTCATTCGGCATCACCACGTATCGGTCCGCCACAACTCGCATCACGGCCACCCTTTCGCAGTTTGACTACAGAACGTTACAACCCACCGGTTTCAGCTGCTGCTCCAGCAACGGATCCAGGCGGTACCGAACCGCGCGGTGTCAATCTCAGCGCCATCCAGGAGAAGCAGGCAGCAATCATCTCGCTAGCGGTGCCCTGAGCAGCGAAGCAAGGCGGCGGGGGCGCAGCGCGTAGGAAGGCACGAGTTGACTGGTGAGTTGGGCGGGCAGCCGTCGGTGTAGGGAAACGAGTAGGACCGATTGGCATTTAGCCCCGGCGAAGGTTGGGAGTGGGGTGAGGCGACTAGCCTGGGCGGAGTCCGGTGCTGCCCATGCCTGCCGTAACGCGGTGGTGATCGCCGACGGCGGCTACCAGGGCACCGGGGTGATCATCCCGCACGGCCGGGCGCCCGGGGTCGAGCTGCCGGAATGGAAACAGGCTCAGAACAAATCCCACCGCAGGGTCCGTGCTCGTGTCGAGCATGCCTTCGCCCAGGTGAGGAGCTGGAGATCCTGCGGGACTGCCGGTTACGCGGTGACGGGGTCGCTGTCGCGATGGCCAGGGCTCTGGCCAACCTCGCCCACGCCCACTGAGCCGGTGACCGACAGGTAGCAAGCCTGGCTATCCCAGACATACGGGACAGCCCTTAGTGATCCGCCCGTGGTGGTAGGACGATGTCGAGCCAGCGAGAGTCGGCACCGATACTCTCGAATTCGGGCCGGAACTGGATTGTCCTGGGGTTGTGAGAGAACCGGAGCTGTAGGATCGCGTCACCTGTTCGCGGTCCGAGTTCTATCCAACAGGTGCACGATTGCATGGTTTGCAGACTGTCGCAGTAGCAGTCAATGTCTTTCGTGGCGAGGGGGATCCCGAGGCCGCTATCGGTGAGACAGTCGATGAACTGCCGATGGTACGAGCCGATGCCCGCAGTCGAGTTCAGTTCCAACTTGAATCGTCCATTGCAGCACCAGCCCTTCGTGTAAAACGCACGCGATGCGCTTCGGAACAGATGCAGGCGACGCAGCAGAGCAGAGCCGAGCCACGCGAACTGCGGGAATGCGTCGATCTGCCAGCCGATAAAACGCCGCTCGGACGCGCCCACTGTGCACCCGGTATCCCACAGCGGGCGATGGTCGCTGGCTTCTAGGTCGGTGCGGACGGTATCGATCGCTGCGCGCCAGCTCGCATGCGGCGCGCACCGCAGCACAACCACACCCGAAGTGCCCGCCATCCGCAATTCTATGTTCCGTCCGGAGTGCCGCCCGAGCCGCAGGCCGGCCACTCCTGCGACGAAAGAGCCGTTCTCGTCCGCATAGGGCACCAAGCGATACAGCACATCGGTTGCGGCATCGTACGTCCTGCCGAAAGCCGCGACACGCTCGTCGACCCAAAGAACGATCCCGTCGCGCTGTGGTCGCACGCGGGAGATTGCGAATGGATGCACTGTCCAGTTCCTGGAGTCGATCAGTGCTACAAGGATTTCGGCTTCCAGGAGCATCTGGTCGCCGACCGCTGCAGGTATCGATGTACGGTGGGCGGGAGGGCGGATCTGGCGCGCCGCTTGGGCAGATTCACCCGTATAGGAACGATAGGCGCGGATTTCGTCGGTGATACGACCACGTGCAGCCATCAAGGTCCAATCGGAGCACTGCCGCCCTGAGTGCCCACCATGGTCGGCAGGTCAGATTGTGTGACCTGCGGGCGCGGATGGGTGCTAATGAAACGTGCCGGGTGGAGCGAACCGCTTCTTCATCCCTTGAGTCGGCGCTGCAAAGGGGCGGCGCGGCGCCGGAGAAGGGCCTCCCGAAGGCCCGCCCCCATACTGGCGGTCGCTTCTGATCCGGTCAAACACCCACCCTGCTCCAGCGTGTCCCAGACCGGCTGAGCGCTGGCCCGACCAACTGCACCGTCTGGCTGCATGTCCGTGTACGGAACGGTCGGAACCACCGAGAAGGAGGAAGTGACGGTAACGGCTACCCCATATTGCAGCGGATGCCCTTAATCTTGGTTAGGTTCCTATTGAGTTAAGCTTCGAAGGTAATCCCTCGCTGCATTGCAGCGGCTTCGAAATCTTCCATCGACACCATCCGTCGACTCATAAGCCGACGGCGCGCACGAGCTTCATCGCTGGAGCTGTCGGTAACGTCGAAACACTCGGCTACCAGAGAAACATCATGCTGGAGCATCTCGCCCCAATGATGATCCCCGTTGATTTCGTGACGCGGATGTCGGACCAGTGGCAGAGCCGAAGCGAACTCTGTCAGGTCACGGGTTTCGGTCGGGGCGATTGCGCACCAACGGCTTACATCGATCCAGCCCTCCTCGAGAAGCATCTGTTGTCCATGTCCGACCAGATGCCATGCCAATGGCGGGAAGAACACCGATGCCCACGTCATCAAGACGCGAGGGCCACCATCAGGCGCTCGTCTGGTCGACTGCGGTCCATTGAGGTAGCCGCCCGCGCTCGTGCCCGAAACCCACGCGGTCTTTCCCTTGGTCATGGCTAGGCACAACTTCCAGTCAGGCGGGAGTTCTATCGCCGATGCGGGATCGAGCAAACGCGCTACGTCAGCCCATTCCTGGCGAAGCATCATCGTTGTCGCACACATGCCAGCAAGCAGAGATCGAACTACTGCGCCAGGGTTGAAAGCCACCGACGGAATCGGCATCGGCGCGGACGACTGCCGTGTCAGCGAGGCAAGCCAGAGAGGCCGCAACGCCGCGGCGAGTTCGCCGTACGCCTGATCGAACCGCCGCCCTGCGGCGGAGTTGCACGACCGACACTGTCCAAGGAACCAGATCCCACCTTCGTCGGCGCGGCCGAGAGACACAGTGCTGCCGTTGCGCATCCAGGCCCCCCGTGTCACCGCGCCTTCATTGCCCGCGCATTGCGGTGGCACGTGTGCCTTGCTCATCTTCGCAACCGTGCCGCATACGCCACACTCATAGCGGCCTCTTCTAGTTCGGTACCCCATTGCCAGCCGGACCTACGACGGCCCGCACGAGTCGCTCGAGAGCCAGACGCACGGCCTTCTCGCGAACCTCAGGCGGGTAGCGCTTCGACATGATGATGACCATCTTCCACTAGGAAGAAGCGGCCCCCAACCCGTGACGGTTCATGTGCGCAACATGTTTGAGTCGAGGCTGCGGCAACTGAACGAGCGCGCATGACTCGCGTACGAGCGCCCACGAATCACCCCGTTGGCAGCCAGGACGCGCGCGGGTGTCGAAGTGTTGGGATAGGGCTTGAATAGCAAAAGACCCCAGAGCTTTCGCTCTGGGGTCTTTGCGCCGGACGTTGTGAATGCCGGGCTACTTGGCGCTGGAGATGCTGAACGCGTCCGCCAGGAAGTCCTTAGAGCACCTATCAGGTTCGGTTGCGGAGTCTTCGCCAGCAGATGAGGGCGGCGGCGAGGTCGAGGAGTCCTTGGTGGATGTCGGTGCGTCGTTCCCAGCGGGTGGCGAGGCGGCGATACTGGTGCAGCAGGGCCAGGGATTGTTCGACGATCCATCGCCCTGTCACCTTGTCGTGGGTGCCGCGGCGGGGGATGTAGCCCGGTGATACGCCGTTGCCGCAGTTCGTCATACACGCGCGGATAGTCGTAGCCCTTGTCCGCGATCAGTGCCTTGATCCGGTGGCGAGGCCGACCCGTTCTGCCGCGCAGCGGCCGGACCCGGTCGAGCAACTCCGGCAGCATCAGGTGGTCGTTGACGTTGGCGCCCGACAGCGCGACCGCGAGAGGTAGCCCGTTTCCGCAGGTCAGGATGTGGTGTTTCGATCCTGTCTTGCGGCGGTCGACTGGGCTCGGGCCGGTCGCGGCGCCCCTTTTTTCGCCCGCACGTGCGAGGCGTCGGCGATGACCCGGTCGAAATCGATCAACCCGGCGCTGTTGGCGTGGGCGAGCATCGCCTGGTGTATCGCCTCGAACACCCCGGCCGCTTGCCAGTCCCGCACCCGCCGCCAGCAGGTCATGCCGGACCCGAAGCCCAGCTCCTGGGGCAGGTCTTCCCACCCGATCCCGGTGAACAGCACGAACAAGATCCCCTGGAACACCAGCCGGTCGTCCATCCGCGCCGGCCCCGGCGTACCCGGCGCCCGGACCGGCAGTAGCGGTTCGATCACTGCCCACAACTCGTCATCCACGACCCACGGTGCCGCCACGACGAAACATACTGCACTGCAACAGGAGTCAACGCCACCCGGCCGAACCTGTTAGGAGCTCTTAGGCTGCTCGTGCCCGGCGCGGGTTCCGACTATGTCGGTCCTCGGTCGTAGGCTCACTGGTGCGTCGGCAACCCACAACCGGTTCGGCTCGGTGGCGGTGAAGTCGCGTTCGACCAGGTCCGGCGCCGGCATCGCCCGTGGGTCCTGCCGTGTCGATCCGAGCCGCCATTTCTTGCGCAGGAACGCGCCCTGCAGCCGCGACCGCCGCATCAACCTCTCGACCCGCTTGCGGCCGAAGTGTATGCCTCTGCGCCGCAATGTGGCATGTACTCGTGGTGACCCGTAGGTTCCGCCGGAACTGGTATGAATATCGACGATCTCGGCCAGCAATTCCTGGTCGGCGACCTGGCGGTCAGACGGCTGCTGCGCTCGCTTCTTCCACCCGTAATAGGTCGAGGGCGCGATGCCCAGGACCCGTAGCAGGAGCTCGACCGGGTGCTGACTGTTCTGTTCGACGAACCGCATGATCACCGCCGGGTCTGGCCGAGCTCCGAGGCGAAATACGCACTCGCGGAACGCAATATGTCATTGACTCGCTCCAGCTCCGCGACCTTCTTCTTCAGGGCCCGGTTCTCGGCCAGCATGTCGGTCGTCGGCTTGTCGTCGCGTTCGCCGGCATCGGCCTCGGCCTGGCGGATCCATAGCCGCAACGCCTCGTGATGCACTCCGAGCTGAGCGGCCAGTTTCCGGATCGTCGGCTTCGGGTCGGACTCCCGATACAGCCGCACTGCCCGCGCCTTCAGCTCGTCCGGGTACTTCTTCGGTGCTGCCACGAATGACTCCTTCCGGTCCTATCGGACCACAGTCAGAGCCCTCCGAGAAAGCGGGGGTTCCTCTGTGTTTGTCAAGCCGCTGGAGCGGGTTTGGTCGTAGCCTGGTCGATGGCGGGTTCCGGAAGTGACTTGTCCGAAGAGCTGGCGTGCGGGGTTGAGCTGGCCGCGCAGGATTTCGTAGTCGCCCCCGAGTGTCCTCCGGAACCCGCCCCGCTCGTGTGGCGGCGTTCGCCGGCGATCATGATGCGCCAAACATGGTCGCAGAGACGGCGTTTGAGGCAGCGCATCGCTTCCTTGTGGCTCTTGCCTTCGGCGATCTTGCCGTCGTAGTAGATCCGTCCTCTGGTGCCTGGCATGCGCACTTGGGTCAAGGCGATGGTGTGCAGGGCGTTGTTGAGCTGGCGATCGCCGTGGCGGGACAGTCGATGACGAGCTTTGTCGGCGCTGGCGATTTCGATCGGTGCGGTGCCGGTGTGGACTGCGAAGGCTCCCGCGGTGCGGAACCGTGACGCGCGGCCGGTGCGGCCCAGCAGCCGAGCCGCGACCACCGGTCCGACGCCGATCACGTCGAGAAGGCTGCTGCCGGAATCGGTGACGGTGTCTTGCATGCGCTGCTGGTTGGCCTTGAGCCGGGCGTCCAGAATCCGCACGTCGGCGACGAGGTCGCGGGCGAGTTCCTTGCGGGCGCGTTCCACCGGTGAGGACGGGCGGACCCGCAGCAACGCATCGGCGGCCTGGTTCGCGGTCAGATCGGTGGACACGCCACCGGGCAGCAACTCCCGCATCACCGCGTGCAGTTGGTTGACCGTGCGGGTGCGCTGCCTGGTCAGATTCGTGCGCCGCTCATCAAGCATGCGCAGCACGGTGCTCGCTCCCTCGGCCTCGACGGGCACCGCATCGCCGTGCAACGCCGCCACACTGGCAGCCGCGGCCGCGTCGATATTGTCGTTCTTGCGCCGCCCGCCCCGCGACAATTCCCGCACCCGTGCAGTGGCCGTGGACGGCACGTCGGTGACCTTCTCACCGTGGGCGATCAGCCATTGGGCCAGATGCCGACCCAGACCCCACGCGTTCTCCACGGCCCAGTACCGTTCGGGAAAACGTTTCGCCCACACCAGAAGCCGCCGATACTCCGGCAAGGCGGCGTCGATCCGGATCGTCTCGAGCGTCTTGTTGGTTCCCGCATTCAGCGCTGCCGCCGTATGGGTGGACTTGTGCGGGTCGACCCCGATCACCACCGTCAACCACGTCTCCTGATCCCTCGTCGGATATAGGAAGCCGCGGGCGACATTCCGGCTTTCGGCCTGTGTGTCTCACACCTCTGTTGAGTCAGGCCCGCGGCCGGTGTCGGGCCGGGGCGCAAACCCCCGGTGAGCCAGCCCGAACGGGCGGCAGGAACCTCACGAGCCAGCCCCGACTCGACACCTCCGGCAGACTACGGCCGGTGATCATCCAGCCTGCCGACCGGTGACATCCATATAAGCCGGAACCTCAGGTCTTGCGTCGCCGGTTTCTCATGGCCGTGATCCATTGGGGCTGAAGCGGTCCGGGTATTCCGAGTTCTGCGAGCTTGCGGATGTGGTGGACTTCGACGTTGCCCACGGTGCCGCAGAGTTCGCAGGTGTCCGCGAGGAGCCGGGTGAGGATCTCCTTGTGCGGGTAGTCGGCCCGGATCGGCTGGGAGTCGATGACTCTCACCGTTTTCTGCCGGTGCAGTGGTATCTCTCCGAACCGAGCGACCAGTGGTTTCCTGTTGTCGCGTTCGATGCGTGCTTCGAAGCAGGTGCGTGGCCCGTGCGGTGTCGTGATTTTGGTTTTGTGCTTGGCCGCCATCTTCGACACGGTCGAGCGGTGCTTGCCTGCCAGGGTCTTGAGCATGGAGGTCTCCATGACCCAGCGCAGTCGGTGCAGCCGATAGACGTCACCGGCGAGCAGGTAATACTGGACGATGCCCCGGTAGATGGCCCCGTAGGTGGCGACGATGGTGTGGTCGCTGCCGTTGGTCAGGGCCGCCTGTTTGGCGGGTTCGCCGCGGCGCAGGTAGGGACGGATTTGGCCTTGATCACCGCGCGTGGGACGCGAAGGGTGATCTGGCCGTTGACTCTTCGGTAACGGCCGGTCTTCTTCGTGTCGTTGTGCTGGACGGTGATCTCGTAGCCGAGGAATCGGGCCGCGCCTGTTCGGGAGTGGGTGATCAGCGTTTTCTCCTGGGACAGTTCCAGTTTGAGGTCATCACGCAGGAACTGCGCCAGGCGCTGTTTTGATTTCCTCGGCTTCGGCCTTGGGTCCGGCGAACCCGAGCAGATGATCATCTGCGTATCTGCAGTAGCGCAGCCGCCGATATCCTGGGTCGTCCGGATCGGCGATGGGCAGGCTCACCATTTGCTGTCGCAGTGTCCGGGCAGCGGCCCGGTCACCCCGTCGGCGAGCAGGTGCCAGTTGTGTCTGCAGTTTCAGGTAGGCAGGGTTTCGTGCCCGGCGGTCCCCTCGGGTGTATTCCGGGATGAGTTGCGTTTCAACGAATCTGTCCAGCTTGTGCAGGTAGAGGTTGGACAGGATCGGCGACGCGACCCCGCCCTGAGGAGCTCCCGACAGGGTGGCACCCCAATTCCAGTCCTCCAGATCTCCGGCCGTCAGCATGTTGCGCAGCAGCCGCAGGAAACGGTTGTCGTGGATCTTCTCCGACACGATCCCGATCAATATGTCGTGATCGAGCGAGCCGAAGCAGTCGGCGATGTCGCCCTCGATGAACCACGCGGTCCCGGTCCAGGTGTTGTCGATCTCCCGCAGCGCGGTGTGACAGCCTCGACCCGGACGGAACCCGTGGGACCGGTCGGAGAACGTCGGTTCGTAGTACGCCTCCAACAGCAGGCGCATCACCTCGCCGACAAGCTTGTCCGACCAGGTCGGCAGCCCCAACGGGCGGGTCTTGCCGTTCCTCTTCGGGATGTGAACTCGCCGGACCGGACGAAATCGGTAGCGCTCGTGGCGCATCGCATAGATGATGCGGTCGATCTTCGCCCGCGACATGCCGTCCACGGTTTCCGGTGTGACCCCGGCCGTCATCGCGCCCCGGTTGGCGTAGATGCGGCCGTAGGCCAGCAGATACAACTGCGGGTTGAACAGTTGCCGATACAACTCCTCGCACGGCAGATTCCGCTTGCCGCGTTCACGCAGGACACCCAGCACCGTTGCAGCGCTTTGCATTTCGCATACCTCCCGATCATCGAGTGTCCGATTCACCTGGCCCCCTTCGCCCTGCGGACGGCTTTCCCGTCCTCCCTGGCCGGGCGTTACTCCGGCGACTACTACGAGGCCTCCGTCGCCATAGGACTCGCGTCCCGTAGGCGATCCCGCGTTCGTGCGTGTCGTACGTGACAGCGTGACGTAGGCACCCCACTCATCTCCTTCAATGCCCTCGCTGGGCATCGCCCCGCACCCTGGAGGTTGCATCGGCCAACACTTCGACTCCGACACAGAGCGCGGCACCGGTTTCAGCGGTCGGTTCCGGTGGATGGGAACTTGCATCGACTGGAGATTGGGATTCAGGCAATCCAGCTTTCGCCTTATCACGCGGGTCCCTCCAAGTTCTTCCCGGCTGAACCGGGGATACGACACGCCGCTTGCGCGGCGCACATCGTCCGCTCGATCACCCAACGGTGACGGCCGAGACGTTCCCCGGACTCGATTCCCCTGCGAGCGATCCGCACCGCGATCCCACGCCGTCGGACCCACCGTCGCAGTTCCGGCTGGTCATAGGCTTTGTCCGCATGCAACTTGTCCGGTCGCCGTCGTCGCGGGCCGCGCCGCGACCGTACGGCAGGGATCGCCTTCACCAACGGCTTCAACGCCTGGGAGTCGTGAACATTCGCGCCCGACACCGCCACCGACAGCGGGATGCCCGCCCGATGGGTCAACACGTGCAACTTCGACCCCGACTTGCCACGATCCGTCGGATTCGGGCCGGTCAGATCGCCCCCTTTTTCGCTCGAACACTCGCCCCGTCGGCCACCGCCCTCGACCAGTCGATCAACCCCTGAGCCCCCAACTCGTCGAGCACCGCCCGATGCAACCGCCTCCACACCCCCGCCCGCGTCCACACCGTGAACCGGCGATGCGCCGTCGGCACCGTGACACCGAACGACGGTGGCAACATCCGCCACGCGCAACCGCTGGTCAACACGTACACCACCGCCGTGAAGACCATTCGCTGATCTACCGCGGGCACCCCGCCACCCTGTGGACGAGCAGTGAATTCCGGTAGCAGAGGCTCGACCAACTCCCTCAACTCGTCCGGCACCAACCGCAACGACAACGCATCCACAACCGACCATCATGCAGCACAACCGATCTCGGCACGCAGGCAACGAATCAGTCCCATGTGAGACACGGTCTTAGCCGGATAATGCGACGACAACGCGGTCATCGAATCCTTCTGGGGCAGAATGCAAACCGAGCTACTCAACCGGAAACGCTGGCGAACCAGGATCGAGCTGGCGAACGCAATTTTCGAGTACCTCGAGATCTTCCACAACCGTCATCGGCGCCACTCGGCCCTCGGTATGCGGACACCGATCGAATACGAGATGATGCAACCATCCGTTCAACCCGTGGCCTGAAGTCCAGAATTCTGACTCCACGAAACCGTTGGCACATCACTCGGGCAACGACGACGACCTGACCGAACTGGCGACCGAGAACGCAACCGCCGCCGTCGGCGCGGGCCGCTGCTTCATCGCCTTCCTGCTCGAGGGGCTATCCGGTCAACGTTCTGAACGCCATCCGCCGGGTCCCGAAGGCCTGCGGAATCTATTGCGCCACAGCCAATCCGGTGGAGGTCCTGATCGCCGAGACCGCCCTCGGCCGCGGCATCGTCGGCGTGGTGGACGGCCAGCCGCCCCTCGGTGTGGAGTCCGCCCAGGATCAGGCCGACCGCAGACAACTGCTCCGCACCATCGGCTACAAGCTGTGAGTCCGCCGCACCGCGCGAACCACCAGCCGCCGAGCGGAATCCCGCAATACCACGAAACCGAGCCGCCCCAAGGCCTCTCGTACTCTGACGGCGGCCTCGCTGTTGCCGGTCTTGATAATGTCCCAGATATTGTCGTTGATGCGGGCCTTCAACGCGGTCGGCGAGAGGCCGCCCGGATTCTTGATCTTGCCCACCGCCTCGTCGAAGATGGCACGCATCTCCACGATCTCACCGAACGTGCGGGTCACCAACGCGTTCGGGTTTTCCGCGACGGAGACCAGGCTGCCCCCGGTGGCGCCCGGGCGGGTTTCGGCGCCCAGATATTTGGTGCTCCGGTTGGTCGCCGGGTCCAGAAATTGATGGTTGTACACATCGAGGGCCCGGGCCCGGGCCTCCTGTGGTGAAATGCCCTTCTCCCCTACCGGACGAATCTCGTCGATGTCCTTGGTGACGGGCTTGCGCTGCAACCCGGACTTACCGTGTGGCCGGAACGGCTGGTCCGATTTGTCCAGCTGATCGATCGCCTCGTCCAGTACCTCCTGGAGATTCGGCGGCTCGCCGCCCTGGGTACCGCCCCCCGGGTGCTCCGAGATCTCCTTGTCGGTGATCCGGCTCGGGGTTTCAGGTGCGCGCGGGCTGGTGGTCGTGGGTGCTCCGGCCTTGGATGGATGCACCTTCGGCGGGGTCAGTTGGGCGACCTTGTGTGGGTCGCGGACGGCCCGCGACTCCAGCACCGCCGCGCCCTTGGTCTCCGGCACCGCCATCTTGAAGCCGCCGATATTGGTCTCGGCGACCTCCGGCAGCATCTCCGCCATGACGGTGCGCAGCTTGCCGAGCAGGACCTTGAATTTCTCGAAGATCTCGGCGGCCTTGCCGCTCATAATCTTTCCGATGGTCGCCAGCCAGTCCAGGGCCTTGCCGAGCAATCGGCCCACGGCGCGCACCATATCCACGACGCCCTCGACGGCGCGGGCGGCGATCTTGCCCGCGATCTCGGCCGCACCCTTGACGATGTTGCCGATGGCATCCGAGGCGACCAGCAGGGCGATCTCGAACAGCACCCGCCCCACGACCTTGCCGATGTCTCGGCCGAACGAGTACCAATCCTCTTCCAGGAGGGCGAGGATGTCCTTGGCGGCACCGCGCCCGAACGGCCGCACCTTCGCCAGTGCCGCCGCCTTGACCAGGTCGGCGATCCCGCTCAGCGCCTGCCAGGTCTCGCGCGGATTCTTCAGCAGGTCCGCGACGATCCCCTTCAGACCGCCGCCCTCGTCCACGATCTGCTGGATGCGCGGAACGTATTTCGCGGCCAGCTCCGGCAACGTCTGGTAGGTGAACGCGGCGACCTTGTACGGCAACGTGATCAGGGTCCACAGCGCCTCGACCAGACCCCACAGGCCCTGACCCAGACCGATGACGATGCCGACCAGATAGCCACCGGCGTACTTCGCGGCGTTCAGCGGGCCGCAGTCGTCGAACTTCTTGTCGATCCGCGCCTGCTGGTCCGGGCTCACCGAAGCCAGCCCGCCGCGCAGGCCGCGCAGGAATTCCCGCGCGATCGTCCACGACGCCGGGCCGACGACCGCCTCACCGACCCGGGTCACCAGGGCGCTGTCGAGTGCGCCGAGCGATACGTTCTTATCGGGGTCGTCCTGGTTGGCGGGCTGGCGGGCCAGCACCACCCGCCCGGAATGGGCCTGCTGCGCGACGTGGGTGAGTTCATGGGTGAGCACCTGCCGCCCCGCCCGGGTCTCCGGCGCGAATCGGCCCGCGCCGAAGACGATGTGCGGGCCGACGGTGTAGGCCGCGGCGTCGACCGCCCGCGCCGACGATTCGGCGCGCGGGCCGGTGTGCACGCGCACGCCGCTGAAGTCCGAGCCGAGCCGCGCCTGCGCATCGTGCCGCAGCCTCGCGGGCAGCGCCGCGCCCGGCTCGGAGAGCACCGCACGGACCGCGCTGTCGTCCTCCGGCCGCAGGGCCCGATGTCCGCCCTCGGATCCGTGACCGCGCGGCGATCCGTGCCCGGCGGCGGCCGTGGACGCCGCCTCGATTTCCAGCGGATCCGACGGCGTCGTCATGGTGAGCGGCACCTCCGCCAAATTCATTCCGTACCAGCCGTTCCCGTTCACCGGACCCGTCGCGGTGCGTGGATGTTCCGGCTCGGCAGCGTTTTTCGGCGACGCGCTCTTCGAGCGCCTCGCTGCGGAATAGTGCGCGTGCTCAGGCATCGGGCACATGGGGCAGTCGGTCGAACACTCGTCGGCGATCGGTGGGCGGGCCCTGGCCGAGGTCAAGGGCCAGCGCGGCGTAGTGATACCGCACGCCGTCGGGCAGGCGCGGGATCGGTCCGTCGGCGTCGTGCGGCCATTCGACATCGCCGGTCACGGTGCGCGCCGGGAAAATCCAGTGGTCGCCGGGCCGGTAGGTGGCGGTGACCTCGTTCGGGCCGACGCTCTCCCCGGGCGGCGGGGGTTCCGGAGCGGTGAACATGATCTCGACGCCGTCTTCCAGTGCGATCCAGACGTTTTCGATGATGGGCAGCGCGCCGTCCACCGCGATGGCCTGTTTGCTGGTGCCGCTGTCGGACTCGTAGCGGGTGGGTGCGCGATGATCCCAGCGGCGCAGCATCGGGTGGCGGCTCTGGTGCATTCCGCAGTCGCCGGGCGTCCGGCCGGATAGTGTGACCGTGCGGGTATCGGGGTCGATGGCGGTCACTTCCAACAGCGCGGGCATCTCCTGCACCGTGGTGAGATCGCGATCGTCGGCGACGCGAGCGGCGACGGCGTCGTCGGTGAGTTCGACCCAGTCGCCGATCTCGAGGCCCAGCTTGCCGTCGCGCCCGAGCGTCGCCAGCTGCACTTGGTTGCCGCTGACGGAGGTGATCAGGAAGACCACCGAGCCGTTCTCCCGCGACCATCTAAAGGTGGCCCCGGCCAGCGTCTTTTGTCGCCCCCGCCCGCTCGCGGTGAGCGTGGTGGCGGGCCATGCGGGCCCGCCGCTGTGCACCTCGACCCGGTAGAGCTGGTTCTCGGGGCCGCGGAACCTGGCCTCCGGAGGCAGCTGGCACGGATCGGCGTCACTGTAGACCGGTCGGCGGGCACGGGCGGTGAGCAGGCCCGGATCGGGATGCAACGCCGCGAGCCGATCCCGCAGGGCCTCATCCAGTGCCGCCGCTCGCTTGGCCGGATCATCCAGCTCCGCGCCCGGAACGCCGGGCAGCGGCAGCGGCGCCAGCTGCCACACCACCCTTGCCCGCGTCGCCGTATCCGGGCCCGGGTCGCCCAGGGCAACCTCCCGGATACGTGGCCGCTGCAGGGCGGTGACCAGCTGCTCCCAGACACGCAGATAGGCTACGAATATGCCCTCTGGAAGTTGATCTTCGGTGACGCTGGGATCGAGATAGCCGTCGGGTTGGTTCCAGTAGCTCGTCCAGGTCGTGGCGACGTCCGGATCACCGATCTCGTTCTCGACGAGCAGGCCGTCGACGTACATCCGGCCAGGACCGATCAGCAGATCGGCGGGCGTGCCGACAACCGGGGGCGCGGCACGCACATCGAATCCGGCGTGATCCTTCGGCGCGGCGGCACGGCCGACCAGATCTTCGACGACCGTGCGCAGATAGTGCAGCAGGATCTCGGCGTTCTCGTTGAAATCGGCGTCCAGCTGCACGCGGCCCTGCTGGAACAGCACCGCGGCGAAGTGGTCGGCCGCCTGGAAGGTGCGGCGGGAGAAGTCACCGTGCATCGTGGTCTCCTAGGTGACGATGAGGATGGCGGAATCGGTTCCGGCCGGGGTGTATTCGTCCAGCCGCAGGCGCAGGGTGTCCTCGCGCTGCGGCTGGAACAGGTCATGGAAGACGCCCATCTCGGAGCCGTCATCTGCGCCGCGGCGGATCTCGTCGGGACACCAGGTCGCGAGTTGGCAGTACCCGGGCGTGCCGTAGCGGATGCTGGTGAACCGCGGCACGACACGCTCGGGATCACCGGAATGCGCTGGCTCGCAATGGAACTGCGCGGACGTGCGGGAGCCCGGCGGGAGCCAGCAGAAGCGCAAGCACCCGGTCTGCCGTCGCGCGATGCGGACGTCGCCGGTGACGATCGTGTTCTCCAACAGCTCGGCCGAGTGGGCGCGCACCTCGCCGAGGATCGTGCAGCGGCGGGCGCTCACTTCGGCGAAGGCGAAACCGTCCCCGGCGCCGACGAGGGCGGGCAGGCAGTCCTCGGTGGCGTCGATGATGCTGTCGGACAACCAGATTCGATTCGGCTCGCGCCGCGCCTGGTCGGCGTCCACCACGATGGTGCCCACGATGCTGCGATCGATCTCCACGCACGCGGTGGTGTCGACGAGCTCGAGGCTGGGCTCCTCCCGATTCTCCGGGCGGCAGCGCTCGTCGAGCGTCCAGCCGGGGACCAGGGTGGTGTGCCGGACGGCGAGGGTGCCGATGCGGCCTTGCACGCGCACGCTGCGGCCGGTGACGAGCAGGCCGTCGAGGATCACCGTGGGCGGCGACTCGCAGTCGGAATCACCGGTGGGGCCGATGATCCGCAGCGCGTCGGGGCGGTTGCTGTACCAGTCGAGCAGCCGGATCACCGGGCGCGCGCCCTGCGCGGCACGCAGCGTGAGATGGTCGCCGTCGTCGAGGCGGATCTCCAGTTGCTCCTGATACGCGCCGCTGCCGACCAGTTCGATCACCGCCACGTGCGCGGCCGGGTGCTCGTCCTTGTCGGTCTGCCATTGCCGCAGCGCCTCGGTGATCTGGGCGAACCTCTGTCCCGGACCCACTCGGTACAGGTAGTCGGTCACGCGTGGACGCACCGGCCGGCGGTATTCGCCGCCGCCCAGATCGTCGGAGAAGCCGTAATGGTAGTCCACCCACACGCCGGTGCCGGGCGCGCGCCGGGCGGGAAAGGCTATGCGGCCCAGGACCGGATCGATCGCGACCTGCCCGGGCCGCGGCCGGTAGCGCCAGCCGGACAGGTCGGCGGGCACTATCGCGGACAACGGCACGACCCGGTGCTCGGTGGCCTCGTCGCCGGCCGCGGTGTAGAGGCACAGGCTCTTGCCCGGTCCGTAGTAGTCGGCCAATCGTTCGGCGAACGCGTGGCGCCGGATGAAGGCGGGCACATTCGTCTCGTCGGCGATATGGGTGGGGGCCGGTTCGCGCTCGGGCAGGGTGATCAGCGGGGTGTCGTTGCCGAGGATGCTGAAGGTGAAATGGGCGCGGGCGCGGTCCTCGCAGTAGGCCGGTGCGCCGGTGATCGCGTAGGCGCGCAGGCGCCACACGAACAGGCCGATCTCGGGAATGTTGTACCGCCCGTGTCCGCGTGGGGAATTGATGCGGCGCACATCGACGGTGTGGGCAAGGGAGTCGAACGGCCCGTCGACGCGGTCCAGGGCGTCGACCCGGTGCACATCGACCATCGTGCCCCGACCCAGCCGCCGGGCGTCGGCGCGACGGTCGCGCCCGTACAACCGGATTGCCTGCGTGACGCCCAGCAGCCGCCGGAATTCCACGGCGCGGGCAGGCCATCCGGCGGCGTCGGCCGCCAGCTCCTCCAGGAGCGCCAGGGTGCCCTTGCGCCGCCGGTTGCCGACGGCGTGGCCGACGTCGCGGCGAGCGGCGATGACGGCCAGCAGCTTGCGCGCCTCGTCCGTCGCCGTCGCCAGCGCCTCGGACAAGCCGGGCGCGGATCGGAACCCGATCAGCTCACCGAGATAGGGCAGCAC
Source organism: Nocardia abscessus (assembly GCF_015477775.1). Lineage (GTDB taxonomy): Bacteria > Actinomycetota > Actinomycetes > Mycobacteriales > Mycobacteriaceae > Nocardia > Nocardia abscessus_A. The sequence continues at coordinate 70,071 of NZ_JADLQO010000004.1, forward strand.
CCAGTCCTGGCACGTCTCCACGAACCAGTCCTCACCCAGCTGCTCGATATCGGCCTCGAGGAGGTCGGCCTGTTCGGTGATGACGCCCAGCAGCGCGCGCAGGGCGTCGCCCTCGTCCTCGTCGCGGGATTGATAGACGCGCGGTAGCAGTTCGAACAGCCGGTCGGGTGCTCTGGTCACGAGATCCTCCGCAGGGTCAGGGCTTCCGGAACGTCGCCGGGAAGCACGGCGATCCGGGCGGGCCGAATGCCCCGGAAGACGGTCAGCGACTCGCCGCCGCCCATGTCGATGTCGTCCAGGCCCGGATTGAGGTCGGCGATCTCGGCGAGGCTCAGGCCGGACCGCAGGGCGAAATCGGTCAGCGACTCGTCGTCGCGCACCTCGACGGCGATCTCCTGGAATTCGGCCGGGGCGGCGGTGACGCGGTGCTCGACGCCGGTGAGTTCGGCGGCCAGGGCGAGCAGTTCCAGCGGGGTGACGGTACCGGGGACGCCGTGGAAGACCTCCATGTCGACGTAGTCGACGCCCGGCACGGCCTGCATGGCCGCGATCGCGCGGCTCAGACAGGCGGGCTCGCCGAAATGCCTGCGGGCGAAGGAGAATTCGTCGAGCACCGCGGCACGCACGGCCGGTTCGACCAGATCCCAGGAGTAGTCGGGCAGCACCGCGATACCCGCCCGCAGAATGAGCAGTACCAGCTCCCGCACGGCCACCCGCACCGGGACGCCGATGTCGCCGAACTCGCGCAGCGACCGCTCCAGGCTGACGATCAGCTGCGCCGACGGATCGATCGGGCCGTCGCCGATGGCCGCGACCGTCACGTGCACGACCTCGGTCCGTCCGTCGAACAGCTTGCGGGCGGCGGCCTTCGCGATGCCGGCGCGGGCCCGGGTGAAGTCCTCGTAGTCGCGCACCGACACCAGCCGATCCAGCGCCAGCATGCGCAGCGGCATGGTCGCGCGCATGTCGTCGGGGCCGTCGCCGTCGGTGCCGCCCACCGCCGCAACGGGATTGGTGACCGCGTTCACCCCGAGTGGGCGGCCGGCCAGCTGGGCGATTTGCTCGGCCGCCGCATTGCCGGAGCGGCCCGCGCCGACCCGGAAGGTCGCGGTGACGTTGTCGACGCCGGTCGCGGGACGGGCCCCGTGCACGCCGCCGCCGAAGCGGACGGTGACCGATTTGTCGACGGCGATGTCGGTGGCGTACACGCGGTCGGTCGCCGCGCTGGTGATCAGCGATTCCGTTGCGTGCCAGCGCAGTCCGCCGACCGATACCGACAGCGTGTCGTCGAAGCCCGCCGGATTGTTCGCGGGCTGCGCGGTGAGCGGGGTGGCGGCCGAGATCTGCCGGATCGGGAAGGACTGCCCCGCCACGGTCGCATCGCCCGCGCCGAGCACCTCGCGGCGGGTCTCACCCTGATTCGCCTCGGCCACATTGCCGTAGACGGTGACGGTGTCGCGGCGGTACCGGTAGGCCAGCTCTCCCGACAGTTCCAGCACCGTGCGCAGGGCCGCGCCGGGCTGGTTCGGGTTCACCCGCTGCCGGGCACCCGCCAGCATGGTCACCTCCGCGGCGCGGACACCGCTGGTGTAGGGCACATCGGTGCGCTCACCCGCGACGATGAGCAGGCGGCCGGGTTGCAGGCCCTGATAGACCTGTCCCAGTTCGATTTCCGCGCCCGCGATGTCGTGGGTGATGGGGTCGCCGAGCGGTGTGAGCGCCTCGCCCTGCGCCCACACCGCGGTACCAGGGATCGGACCGTCGACCAGATCGACGCACTTGTCCTTCCACGAATCGGTGCCCGCCACGGTCAACACCGTGCACGGAATCGACACCGGCGCCACAGCATTGCCGGGCACGGGCTCGGTGCGCACCGTTTGCACCACGTCGGTGACCTGGTGTGCTTCGGTCCGTAACCCGATCAGCCTACCGTTCGGGTCGCAGTCCGCCAGCGTGACGACCACCCAGCTGCCCACCAGGATCTGGTCGTAGACCGTGTCCAGCCACACCTCGGCGACCGGATGTTCGGCGGGTCCCGTCGCCACGGTCGCCTTCGTGCGCAGCACCTGCAGTCCGACCAGTTCGGTTGGGGCCGTGAGTTGTTGACGCGCCCAGGCGCGGTGCAGATTCGGGGCCAAGCGGCGATCCGCGGCGATCAGCAGCTTGGAATGTAGGTCCGCATCCGGCCGGAACTGATCGGCGGTCGCGGCGGCGACGTCGCGGGGCTTACGCGGCGGCCGTGACGGATCGCGGCGCAGCCACGGCAGCACCGGGGTGAGCGCGGCCAGCGCCGCACCCGCGTCACAGTCTCGTTCGCGGTCGGAGCAGTCCTCGCCGTCGGATGCGATCGCGTGACCTTCGGCGAAGCCCGCCCGGTCGCCCCCGCAGCCCGGGCACAGCGTCTCGTAGGCCATCCATCGGGTGGTGGCGAGTTCGCCGGGTAGCTGTCGATCGGCCTGCCGGAGCAGTTCGGCGACGACCCGGCCGGTCTCGATCACCTGCTGTACGAAGTCGGCGAACCAGTCGACGACCGCGCACGAGTCGCGCACCGCGGCAAAGGCTTTCGCCTCCGCCAGACGGTCGATCAAGTGGAGCGGCAGGCTGGTGCCGTCCAGATCATCCAGCGCGTCCTGCAACGGCTCCAGGTATTGCCGGTCGGCGTCGGCCGCCGACTTCGCCACCGGCTTCGCGCCGCGCGCCGCTTTCACGGCCTCGCTCAGCGCCACGATCGCGGCGGCCAGCGCGTCGTCGGGTGACTCCAGCGTCACCACCGTGCGGTCGGCCAGGAAATCCGGTTCGCTGCGTTGGACCACCCGCACCGAGGTGTCGGGTGTGGAACCGAACAGGAACAGCAAACGGTCGCCCGCCTTCAGATTCGCCGTGGTGCCCGCGATGTAAACGGTCTGCTTGGTGCGGACATCGTTCGGCAGACTGCTGGGCGGATCCTTCGGAGCGTGGTAGGCGATGTCCACCGGCCGGGTGAGCGCGGGCGCCAGGCTGTTCCATTCCGCGCGCGCCGAGAGCTCCTCGACCGTCTCGAAGGTCTGCGGCAGCTCGTCCTGCTTCGCGACGCTGCGCGCGCCGGAACCGATCGGAATCACCGTGGCCGCACCGGGATCGAGCGTGAACGCGAGATACGTGCTCGCGCCCAGAGCCGGTCGGGCACGGTAGCCGACCAGGCGGCCGAGCTGGGTGAGCGAATACGGCTCGGTCGCCGTCCGCAGATAACCCTCGTTGGCGATCCGTTCCTGATAGAAGGTCAGCACGTCACCGAGCACCGCGAAGCAGTCCAGCAGCGCGATCGCGGGATCGTCGGATTCGCGGGTGGTCAACCGGTTCAACTCCGGTCGGCTCGACAACCGGGCGAGCAGGGATTCCCGGAAGCTGCCGTAGGTGCCGACCCGATAGCTCACGGCGGGCAACCCCGGCCGGTTGTAGGACACCACCGGGGTGCGCGCCCGCACACCGTCGCAGCAGTTGCCGCAGTCACAGCCACCCGCGCACCTCATCGCCCACCTACCAGGTTCAGCCGCAGCCGGCCGTGCTCCGGCCGCGTGGGATCGTTGTCCAACCGGGCCACCTCCAGCGGCCCCAGCGGCAGCACGCCGGTGTCCAGCGCGGTGCCGAGCGGCCCGAAAAGCCGCTCCGCCGTCGTGATCTCGGCGCTGCGCACGCCCGGCACCGCGACCACGGCCGCGACGATCCGGCTGAGCCGAATCGGCGTGCCGAAGCGCAGACCCTCGGGATCGAAGAACCCGCCGGGCCCCGCACCGAGCACCCGCAGCGCGGCCGCGCGGACGTGGCCCGCGAAATGGTCCGGTGCGACATCGATGCACAGCACCAGATCCAGCGGCACCGTGACCGCGCTCGACACCGCCAGATCGTGGCCGATGCGCCGATACCGGTGCAGCGCCGCGCGCACGTCGTCGAGCAACCAGGACGGCGCGACCGCCGCACCGAACGGCAGCACGCCGACCTGGGCCTCGTACCAGCTGCCGGTCCACCGCAGATCGGCCGCGGCCGCCCGCACGCCGGGTACCGTCGCGGCCACGGCGGCGTAGTCGGCGGCGGTGACGGCGCGCCGCTGTCGCAGGCGGGCCTCGTGCGGCGCCTGCATGCGCACATCCGCGACCGGCTCCGGATCGGTTCCGCTCGTCGCGGCGATCGGGTTGCGCACCTTGACGATTCCCGTGTCGTCGACGTCTGTCAGCACGCGGTCGATCGCCTCGGCCCCGACATTGCCCGCGCGGCCGTTGCCGACGCGGTAGGTGACGGTCGTGTGCGGTTCGTCGATTCGCGGCGGCCGGTCCAGCGGCTCGAACGCCGCCCCGTTGCGGCCGTCGCCGAACCGCAGGATCAGGTAGCCGTCGTCGTCGGTCTCGCCGACGAAATGCCGGTCGTCCGGGCCGCTGTCGAGCAGATCGCGTCGGGGCCACCACGTGTCGCCCCACCGGTCGACCACAGTGACCACGGGCAGCGCCGCGCGAGGATCGACGGTCAGCGCCGCGGCGGCCGAGCCGTGGAACGCCGGATTGTCCGGGTCGATCGCCCGCCCCTCGGCATCGCCCCAGTGCTCCCGGATCTCCCACCCCTGCTTGTCCGCGGAGAGCAGGTAGCCGCCGCGGGCCCGATGCACCAGGTGATCGAGACGGGCGAGCTTGCCCGCCAGCAGTTCGTCGAATCGGGCCGACAGCAGCGTCAGCGCGGGTGCGGGCGCTTCGCTCAGCGGCACCCGGCGCAGCGTCTGGGCACCGAATATGGTGGCGAGATAGGCGATGTCGGCATCGTCCAGTTCGCCGTGGACCGCCTTGTCGCGCAGCGCGCGCAGCCGCAACCGCACCCGCCCCGGCAGTCCGCGCAGCCAGCGGGCCTGCTCGGCAGCCACCACGGCGGGCGCCGGGAACGGCGCGGCCTGCGTGACGGGGAATTGCTGCAGCCGAGGCCGGAATCGAATCACGAGCGGCGGATAGTGCGGCCGGTGTGCCGGTTTCGTGACGTCGGTACAGCCGAAGCAGGGCGTATCGGGACAGCCCGGCTCGTCGGAGTCGACGACCGGCACCTCGGGCCGTTCGGTGACCGTGGTGCCGCCGTGCTCGACCAGCACGACATTGCCGCGGGCCACCGCGACGGTCAGATCACAGCAGTTCGGTCCGCCAATGCTGTTGATACACAAGGGGAATCGCAACGCGTCGGCCCGTGCCCAGGTCACCTCCAGCAAGGCGACGCCGTAGAGTTCGTCGGTGGTCTCGGTCACCGAGATCAACCGGACGGCCTGCCGGTGGGTGCGATCCGCGTCGGCCGCCAGACCCGTCTTGGGGCCGACCAGCTCCTCGAGGATCAACACGTCCCCCGGCACCAGCCGCAGCCGGCGGGGTGCGGCCTGCTCACCGACCCGCCAACCGTCGACCAGGGTGGCCGAGGTCGCACCGATCGGCAGGCAGCACTCGTGCTCGCCCCAGGTCCACAGCTCGATCCGGTTGTGCGCCCGGCGCAAGGCCAGCTCTCCCGGCCCGATCGGCCGATAGGTCTGTGCGCCCGCGGCGAACCGCAGATCGGCGGGCTCGAGCCGCGCATCGTGGGACACCTCGACCCACACCCAGGCCCGGGCCGCGCAGCCGTCGTGCATCACGTAGTCGGCCAGCCGCGCGTGCCGGCGCACCGAGCTGCGCAGCCGCGCGGTGTCCAGATAGGCCTCGGTCGCCGCGGCATCCTGCCGGTAGCTGAGCCGATCCCCTTCGTAGGCAAGCAGTTCCACGAGCGCGATGCCGATATCGGGGACGTGCCGCTCGGTCCACCGCGGCATGATCAGGCTCATGCGTTCCAGCAGCAGCTGCCGGAAGCTCGCGTAATCCTTGGCCAGATAGTCGATCGCCACCGCGGGCTCCGGCTCGGGCGGGCACTGACATGCCGGTGCGCAATCGAGGTCGTCGCAGCCTGTGACGAAGCGGAATTCGGCGCTGGTGTAGCGGGAATCGAAGCCCCACAGCCCGACGACCCGCAACCGATAGGTGGACAGGTCGCCCACCCGATCCACATGCAGTCGAACGCTTCCCGCGAGTTCCGGATCCTCGCAGGCAACCGGATCGACACCCACGACCCGAATCCCGGTGACCTGCACACCCCCCTCGATACGGAAGTTGCGCGGGGCCGGATCCTCGGGAGCCGGACCGAAGAACAGCACGGTCAACTCGTGCCGATCCACACCGACGTCCACCGAGTCGATGCCGTTGTGTCCGTGCGCACGTACCGCCGCGCGGCGGCGCTCGTCCGAGCAGGCAACGGGCGCGTTCATGCTGTGTCCATCGGCGGCATACGCGGACCCTCCGTGGTTACGCGAGCTGCCGCCTCCGGGCCTGACGCTCATGCTCGCACCTCGCCGGCACTCGGCGCGAGCATGCGCGTGCGCGCGCTGTGTTCGATGATTCGCTCGCTCATGCCGCACTCCCTTCGATGACATCGGTGCGCCGCGCCCCGGTGGCGAGCAGCACGTACTCGATCTCGACGCGCAGCGTGGAGTCCTCGGCCGTGACCGTCAGCCGCTGCACGGTGATGACGTCGCCGAGCCAGCGCATCAGCGCACCCTCGGCCGAAACCTGCACGGCCGCGGCCAATTCCGGGCTGTTGGGCTCGAACACCAGATCCAGCAGGCCGCAGCCGAACTCGGGCCGGTTCACCCGCTCTCCCGGCCGGGTGAACAGCAGCTGCTCGATCATCTGCCGCACGTGGTCGGGGTAGTCCGCGGTCGCGGTGCCGCCGCGGGCGTCGAGGGCGAAGGGAAAGGCGATGTCCACGGCGATCACATCCCCATGACCTGGATCTGGACGGTCATCAATATCGGCGGGCCGGGGGTGGCCGAGCCGAGGCAGGTGCCGTTGCCCGGTCCGGGCGGCGGAGTCGACTGCAGCAGAACGGGTTTGCCGCCGATCAGCGTCGTGCCCACATTGAGCCATTGCACCTTGGTGCACGGCGGGGCCGAGCCGGTCAGCGAGCAGCCCGTCACCAGCAGCTGATCCGCCGCCGTCGCGACCGGTTTACCCGCGATCAGCGCCAGCGGCGGTCCGGCGGGCACGAAGCTCACCTTGCCGCCGTGCGGGCACGTCATCTGCGTCCCGAAATCCACTACGAAGCCAGGCATTGTCCACCCCCTTCACGGAGCGATGGTGACGGTCTTGCCGTTGATCAGAATTCCGGCGGCGGTGATCGTGATCGACGCGCCGGCCGGACCGGCCGAGAGCACGATGCCGACCTCGCTGATCTTGATCGAGGGCCCGCCGGGAGCCTTGATCTGCAACTGGATGCCGCCGGTCGGGCCGGGCGCGTCGGTGATCAGCAGGCTGTTCTGCAGCGAGGTCCCCATGACGACCTTGGGCACCCCGGGCGGCACGGCGGCGGCGATGGGTTTGATCTGATCGAGATCGCTCGGCCAGAACCCAGTCCACTTGGCGCGGTCGATGTCGCCGTCGGTGAACTGCACCACGACGCCGTCGTTGATCTTCGGCACCACCACCATGCCCGGGATCGCGGTCACCGGCTCGCACCAGATGCACGGGTCGCCGCCGAGCACGTCCTGCACCCGCACCATGATCCGATTGCCACCGGTGAGGTCGACGTTGTTCACCACGACGCCCCGGTAGATGTGCGGGAACTTCTTGGCATCCGTTGTCATGTCAGCACCTTCGGGATCAGGGGACCGAAACCGTCGCGGGTGAGGGTGAAACTCTGCTTGTATTCACCGCGTTTGATGTCATGGGTGACGCTGGAGACGTAATACCGTCCGTCGTAATTGATCCCGGCGCCACGCACGCCGACCAGGCTGCGGGACTTCAGCACATGGCCGTAGCGCAGCACGTCGAGCCTGCCCTGGGCGGTCACCGCGTCGGCGCCGCGCGTCGATTGGCTCAACCCGCGCAAGGCGATGTCGGTGATCGGCCGATCGTCGACATCGGGCAGCGGCTGCTCGCGCAGCGCGATCGCCGGACGCGGAGCCAGCGGCGGACGCAGCAGCGAAATGTCCGGAATCGGCACGGAGATACCAAGTTTGGTGTTCGGCTCGGTGAAGCGAATGGTGTACTGCGTGCGCGTTAGGCCGTCGAAGCCGAACGACAGCGATTCGACATTCGTCGCCGTGTCGCTGTTCACGGTCAGGGCAGGCTGCACGATTCCGGCCCTGGCCTCCGGACCCCAGTACGCGGTGCTCACCCCCGGCACGGGGCCCGGAATCAGGAAGAACGAATACCCGGCCTCCGACGCCAGGGCCTGCACGTACTCCAGATCGGTGCCCGACTGGACGGGAATGCTCTGCAGCGGATTGGGCACGCTGACGATCACCGGCGGCACGACGGCCGGAATGATTCCGTAGCGCGCGTATTTCAGCATGATCAGCATGACCCGCACGTTGAACGGCATGGCCGGATAGCACTCGTGCTCGTGCCGCAGATCCATCAGCAGCGTCAGGTCCTCGCCGGTGACGGTCAGCGTCGACTGCCCGGGGGTCTCCGACGGCCCCCATTCGTGCCGGGTGACGACCCCGTCGATCAGCACCTGCGGCAGCCCTCCGAGAAGCCCGACGACCACCACGCGGGCGGGCGGGTCGAGCAGTCCGGTCGGCAGCAGGGTGTCGGTGATGATCGAGTTCTTGCTCACCGCGAACGACAGCTGGAAACCGCTGCGCTGGCCGGCGCTGGTGGTGACCTGGACCGACTGCAGCGCATCGATGAGCTCGCGGGGCACGGGCAGCGGCACGACGGCGCCCATCAGCAGCTGCACCCGCAGGCTCTTACCCATGCCCGCCACCGCCCCCCACGTCGGCGACCAGACCACCCGCCGGGACCTGCGGCGGCAGCGTCACCCGCAGGATGCGGCCGGGCCGCGCGGTCAGCTCGTCCGGGTCGTCGGCCCCGTTGCCGTCGGCGAGCCGCCACCACTGCTCGGCGTCGCCGTACACCGCGAACGCGACGAGATCCGGCCGCTGCGCGGGCCGCACGGTGTAGCTGCCGATCTGGGCGAGATCCTCGGGGTGCGGCAGAATGCGGCGGCGCACGTAGGTGATCTCACGACCGTCCGGGGTGTGGTGGACGGCGGTCGGAATGCCTTGGTAGCGACTGGTTGCGGAGAACACGTCATACCCCTAGATCGAGGACACGCCGAGCGTGCCGAGTGCGGAGTCGACCGGTTGCGCGAAGCGCTCCTTCTGCGACTGGTAGGCCAGATACAGCAGCCCGCCCTTGTGCCGATAACCCAGATCGTCGACGGTCAGGACGCGCACCCCGATGCTCACCTTGGCGCGGATCGGCGCGAGCGCCTGATCGAACTCCTCCTCGGTCACCGTGAAATCGGTGATTCGCACGGGCACAACACGATTGGGCCCGAGGACGAGCACGGTCAGCGCCGACTCCACCGGCGCGATCTCCAGCGTGCCCTGCCCGGCCAGCTGGTCCTCCTCCCGCAGCTGCGCCACGGTGGGATACATGCTCAGCTCCAGGGCCGAGAGCACCGGGTGCAGGCCGTCGGGATACTTGCCGGCGGCGTCGGCCGCGTCGAATTCGGCGTCGAACTTCAGCGTTTCGTGCGGCGGGCCCTTCAACCGCAGCGCCTCCAGCCGATCCCCCGGCTCGTTGCCGATGCCCTGGGGTTGCAGGGTTCGGGTGAGCGTGTCCGGATTGAATTGGAACGGAATGGTTTTCCTCGGCCGCCCGGTATCGGGTTCGACGAGGACGAAGCCGCCGCGCACCGGTTTCGCGCGCCCTGGGAAGCCGCTCATCGATCTCTCCGTTCCAGATACGCCGCCGCGGCCCGCGCGAGCGGCGCGATCGCGGCGGTACGGACGACGCCGCGCAGCCGCTCGTGCCGCCGCAGCAACTCCGCCGGCGGCGGTGACATCCGGTAGTACAGCCACACGAATGCGCGTCCCGCCACGTGCGGGCGTAGCATGCGGTCGCGAAATGCACGCAGCACCACCACTTCCGGCGCCGTCGGCGAGCCGTAGCAGGCGGTCGCGATGAAGCAGTCGCCGCCTCGGGCCGAGGCCGGATCCTCCTTGCTCGCCATCTGCAGATCCGGGTAGCTGAGCGAGAACGAGATCAAGCGCTCGGAGCTGCCCAGATAGACTTCGCGCGCCACGGAGCCCCAGCTGCGGGAGGCCTCCGTGACAGTCACCTTCTCGATGCGGTTGCCGGTGATCACCACGCTTTTCAGGTCCATTCCCATATAGGCGGTGCCCCCGCCCAATTGGCCCGACACGTCGGTCTGATACCGCACCAGCAGGGTGATGTTGACGTAGGTCGCGGCCTTCGCCGCGGCGAGCCGGTCGATGGTCGCCCGCTGCGACTCGATCAGTTTGTCGATGCGGCCCTGCTGCTTGCCCAGGTCGCGGGTGAACGCCTCGGCGTTCTTCTCGTCGAGAATGTCCTGGACGTAATGCTGCACGACGAGCTGCCCGATCACCTCCACCACCGCGGCACCGACCGCGAGGCCGGCACCCGCGCCGGCCCCGCCGCCGGTGCGCCCCGGTCCCGGCCGCACTGTGGGGCTCGGTACCACCTTGGGTGCGACCTTCGGCGCGGGCGCATGGGGTTCCCCGGCATGCGGCGCGGCCACTTTCGGCGCCGCCTTGGGCACCGCGGGTTTGGCGGGGGCCGGTTTCGCGGGCACCTTCGCCGGTGGCAGGGCGTTGAGATCGCGGAACTCGACGCCCTGACCGGCGAGACGGGCTGTCACACCCGTCGACCGGCCGCCGACATTGGTGACGATGAGGCGGACCGTCTTCGGTAGCTTCTGCCCGTCCGCCAATGCCTTTCGCGCCGCGGCAAGTTCGGTGCGGATCTCGGCGATGCGCGGCACGTCGTCGAAGTCCTTGGAATTGATGCGGTTGATCAAGCCGTCCAGATTCTGGCCCAGGTTCTTGGTCAGCGCGCTGGCGCTGGCCACATTCCCTTCGCGCTGCAGCGACTTGTTGTCCAGAATGTGGATCTCCAGCGCGCCCTTGGTCTGCACGGCCACGCCGTCGAATCCGGAGGCGGTGATGCCGTGGCCCGCGGATCCGCTGGGCCCCTCGAGGAACATCCAGCCGTCCTCGGCGCGATATCCGGTGAATCCCATGCCCTGTTCGCCGGCGTGCCCGCGGGCGTGCGCGGGCGGCACAGGCGTGCCGCCCGGCTGGCGGCGCACGATCGGTGCGGTGGCGGCGCGCATCGTGTCGCCCGGCGACGACTCCGCCGGATCGTCTCGCCCGCCGACCCGCAGGTCGCCGAAGTCCGCGCCGGACAGTGGGCGCTGCTCGGTGGTGTGCCCGAGCTCGTGTTCCAGCAGCCGCTCGGATTCCGCTGTACCGCTGTGGTATTCGCCTGCGGCGAAGACGATGTCCTTACCGGCGGTGTAGGCCCGGGCATCGATGGCGCGGGCGGAGTCGGCCGCCCCGGGGTCGGTGTGCACGCGGACCGCGCTGAAGTCGCGCCCGAACCGGTTCTCCATCCGCGACCGCTCATCGGCCGCCAGGGGCCGTCCCGGACGCGCGAGCGCATCACCGACGGCATCGGGTGGCGCGTCGTGATCTCGGCTGACCGGCGGGCGAACCGTCGGCACATGGTCCGCGGAGTGCGGTCCCGGATACCCGGCCGTCATCGCCCGCTCCGTTCGCCGCCCAGCGGCCCCGCGCACACCGAAAAGCCGCTCATCGGTCCCTCCGTTCCAGACACGCCGCCGCGGCCCGCGCGAGCGGCGCGATCAGAGCGACGCGAACGAACCCGCGGAGCCGTTCGTGCCGCCGCAGCCCGGCCGCGATCGGCGGCGACAGCCGGTAGTAGCGGGGCGATCATCGGCGCGGCGGACCGCTCGGTTCGCTGCGGGCGGCAGTGCTGGTGCTGGGCCTCGGTCATCTCGCTCACGCTCCCAACCAGATTCGAGTGGCGGCGAACGTCGGGCCGTACCGATCGCAGGCCGTCATCGCCCGCTCCGTTCGCCGCCCAGCAGCCCCGCGCACACCGATCGGGCGATGACTCCGCCCCATCCGACCGCATCGGCGGCGGTCTCGGTGGACCGCACCGTGATTCGGCGCCGTGCGCCCGCCCGCCACGTCGCTGCGGGGGTCGCCGCGAGCAGCAGGGCCAGCTCGGCCCGCACGGCCTCCCGCACCGCCGCCGTACTTGAGCCCGAGATACCGTGCCGCACACTGTCGTCCAGCACGAGCCGGTCGATCTGCACCTCGATGGTCATGATGCGCTCCCCTCCTCCAGCACGGCCGCGGCCCTGGAGTCGCCCGATATTCCCCTGACCCCGAGATCGCCCGACACCGCCCCGCCCCCGAGGTCCGCGACGAAGTCGCGGTCGCGGATCGGCAGTTCGAGCTTCTCGAATTCCGACCGTGCCGCCGACAGTGCCTCGCGCATGGTGATGTCCGAGCCGCGGGCCGCGGCGAGGAAGGCCGCGTTGACGGCGATATTGCGCGCCATGCCGCCGCTGACCGGCAGCCGGGCCAGCCGGTCGAAGTCCAGGCCCGCCACGGGCGAGCCGCCGGGAAACGACCTCTCCCAGATGGCCTTTCGCTGTTCGACGCCGGGGAAGGGGAATTCCACGATAAACCGCAGCCGGCGCAGGAATGCTGGATCCAGGGCGCCCCGCAGGTTGGTGGCCAGGATCGCCAGGCCGCGGTAGGTCTCCATGCGCTGCAGCAGATAGTTGATCTGGATGTTGGCGTAACGGTCGTGGGAGTCCTTCACCTCGCTGCGCCGGCCGTAGTAGGTGTCGGCCTCGTCGAAGAACAGGATCGATCCGCCGCTCTCGGCGGCATCGAACACGCGGCGCAGCTTCTTCTCGGTCTCGCCGATGTATTTGTCCACGACCTCGGATGGATCGATCCGGTAGAGATCCAGGTTCAGTTGCGCCGCAAGCACTTCGGCGGCCATCGTCTTGCCGGTGCCGCTCGGCCCGGAGAACAGCACGCTCACCCCGAGACCACGGTTGATGCGGGCCCCGAATCCCCAGTCCTCGTAGACGGTGGTCCGGTGCGACACCTGGTCGGTGATCTGGTGCAGCAGCGCCAGCACCGACTCCGGCAGCACGATGTCGTCCCAGCCGACCCGGGGTTCCAGCCGCTGCGCCAGCGCGTCCATCCGCGGCCGGGTTCGCGCGCGGCAGGACCGCCACGCTGCGCCGGCATCGCCCTCGACGGTGCGGGCCAGCTCGCGGATATCGTTGTCCTGCAACGCGAACTGAGCCGACAGCGCGTCGATGACGCCGGGATCGGTGGCGGGCAGCAGGGATTCACGCCAGGCCGCCGCGCGCTCGGAGGGCGTCGGTGGGGCCACGTCCAGCACCAGTGTGCGGCGTCCCGCCCCCGACCAGCTCTCCCGGGTCGCCAGCGCACACCGTCCACCCAGACGAGACAGGAAGCGCTCGATGGGCGGATGATCCGGGCCGGTCTCGTCGACCTCCTGCGCGTCCAGATACAGCGTCAGCGGCGCGAGCGCGGCCTCGCGATCCCACAGCCGGGCCAGGTCGTCGAGTTCGACCGGCGCAGTGGGCAGCAGCGCGGCGGGCAGCCGATACGCGAGGAGCCCGGTGTCGGCGGCCGCCTGCGCGGCGAGCAGCTGTTTGGCGGCCGGATCTACCCCCGCCAGCTGGACGACCGGCGTGGCCTCCGCGGCCCCGCGCCACTGTCGGGCGAGTTCGTCGGCGACCAGCCGCTGCGACGGCGGCAGCGGATGCGTCGCGGGCTCCAGCCCGGTGACCAGGGGTGCCAGTCGGTTGTCGAGATGGTCGAGTCCCTTGAGGTAGTTGACGATTCGCTCGTCGACGCGCAGGCCGGCGGTGACGATGCCCTCGCCCGCGCGCTGGGCGATCTCCACCAGCCGCCACAGTCGCAGCCCGGACCGCGGCGACACCGCCTCCCACGCCGGGTTCGGCAGGACGGCCAGGGCCAGACCGAATGTCGGGCACCGCAGCTGCCCGTCACCGTGCGCGCGGGCGCACAGGGGACCCGCCGCCGGGTCGAGTTCCACGGCCGCGCACAGCAGCACCGTGTCCCGTTCGAACCGCGACAGCCCGAGCCGCCGCGCCAACTGCGCCAGGGCGGGCGGCGGCGAGATGTCCTCGGCCGCCGCCACATCCGCCGCGGCGGTGGCGATCCGATCCTCGATCTCCCGGCCGGCCGCGTCGTCGTCCCGGCCGCGCCACCCGCCCCACCCGCGCCTGGGCTGTTCCCTGGCACCGGCACGCTCGTCGAGCCGACGGCACAGCAGCAGCCTGATCCAGGCCAGCGACGCCGCCAGGAATCGGCCGTTGGCGGTTTCCCATTCGTCGCGATCGAGGGTCTCGCTCATCACGTCACCGTCAGGGTTTGGGCCGGGTCGAAGCGCGGCTTGGGCTGTGAGCGATCCACCAGGAGGCTGTCCACGCCCGCGATCCGCAGCCGCAGCAGATACTCCCCCGGCTGCGCGTCGGTGATCACGAATATCAGTGCCGTTCCAGTGATCGGCGTGGCGGTGCCGGTCCGCTGCTCGGGCACCGCGCGGCCGTCGACGAGGAGCAACACCGGTTGGCCGGACCGGACGGGCGGATCGCAGGTGAGGTGGACCGTTGCCGTACCGGCCGGGTCGCGGGCCACGCTCATCGGCAGCGGGCTGCTGATCCGCGGTGCGACACCGAGTGGTATGGCATTGGTGGTCGTCGAGACCGATTGTCCGGCAACGGTATCGGTGAGTTCGAGAGCCACCGACCACAGGCCCGCCGGGACTCCCGCGGCCGGTAGGACGAATCCGACCTCGGTGGCGGCGACCTGCGATGCCGAGACAACGACAGGATCGGGCAGCAGCGGGTGCACGAGCTGCGCCTCGACCGTCGCCGCCGCGAGGTTCGCGCCGTGCAGCACGACGGTATCGCCGGGCCGCGCGGCGATCTGGCCGTTCGGCGGTGCGGCGGCATCCAGCCGCGGGAAGGGCGAGGCCACGTCGCCGCGCACGACCGGTCCCTCGTCGGCGGCGCCGCGCTCGAGCACCGGCACCGGGGTGCGCGGCGGGCGCCTGCTGTCGATGAGCACCGCACGCACCTCGAACGCCGCCGAGAGCCGGTACGGCGCTTGAAAGGCCGACCACAGCGAATAGATGTCGCCCTCGGCCAGCGGCTGCCAGGTGATCCGGATCCGGTCCAGCTGCGCCGCGACATTGCTGAACGGGCCGGAGTCGGTGAGCCTGGCGGGGCTGAGCAGCGTCTGCTCGTGCACGGCGCGCACGGCCAGGCCGAGCACCCGATGCGCATCGGGATCCTTGCCGCCCTGGATGTACGGGGTGATCAGGTAGTGCAACACCAGCGGCAGGGGTGGATCGCCTGACTCCCCCGGCCGCAGATCGAGCGGATCCTCGTTGCGCAGCGCGGCGTCCACCTCGGTGCGGTAGAGGAACAGATTGCATTGCAGCGGTTCGATATCCGTGCGCACCTCGTGCGGCGGCTGCGCGATCACCTTCACCCCGCCACCGAAGCCCTGGCCGGTGTCGTTGACGGCATCGTCGATGAGCTGCAGCAGCGTCTTGGTGACCGCCTCGATGGCGCGCGCGTCGCTCATGATCGCGCCCCGCTGAGGCTCGTCGCGATCATGCGCGGCCGCGCGCTGTGTCGAATGATTCGCTCGCTGCGCTCGCTCATGGCCGATCACCCCCGTCACGATCGCGCAGATAGTCGTCGAGGCTCAGGTTCGGACGCCGCGGCGGGTCGCTCCGGCGGGTCGGCTCGGTGGCCGCGGCGACGGAGCGGATCTCCACTCGGCCGATGCTGATCCGCACCTCGGGCTCGGGCGCGCGACCGGCTCGGGTGGCCGCGGCCCGGCGCGTCACCGGCGCGGCCGAGGCGGCGAGCGGTGCAGGCGATGAAACAGGTTGATTACGACGTGGTTTCGCATGCACGGCCGGAACCGTCTCGGATGGCCTCGGCGGCGACGGCACCGTCGGAGCGTCGAGCGGTGTGTGCGGCGGTGGCTGCTCGCGTGATTGCGGTTGCGTCGTTGGTTCTCGCGTGGTCACCGGCCGAGCGAGCCCGGGGCGCACCTGCTCGACGGTCCGCGGCGGACGCTCGTCGGGCCGGAGCTCGTGCTCAATGACCCGGATCGGACGCGGACGATCGGCGGGCAGGGGCTCGCGCATCTCCACGACCCGGACCGGCCGCGGATCTCGCCCGGGCGCGCCCACCGATTCGGTTGCGGCGCCGACCGGTTCGTCTCGCGAGGTATCGGTGAACGTCCCCATCTCCAGCGGTTCGTCGCCCCGCCGCACCGGCAGCGGCTCGAACAGCGCGGGGATCAACGGCCGGATGGCCGCAGTCCCACCGCGGCCCAGCAGTCGATCGACGAAATCGGTCATGACGCCGCCATGTCCAGGTAGCGCCGCCGCCGGGCCGGGCCGACGGCCAAGACCTCGGCCTCCGACCAGCCGTACGCCGAGGCCAGGGCGTGCACCTCGGACAGCAGGCGATGCGCGTGCGCGTCCAGCTCGGCCCAGAGGAATCCGCTGATCTCGAACGGCGCCGACCATTCGTGTCCGCAGACGGCACAATCGAGTTCGACCGTCACATCGGCCTGCGTGTCCAGCGCCGCCACCGCCGCCACGATCGCGCCCGGCTCGCCGTCGGTCACCGTGGCCGGATCGATGGTGCACCGGCGCAACAGATCTCGACGCGGATCCGCGGAATTCGCCACGGCCAGCAGATCTGCGGAGGTGATCGCCCGGCACGGCACGTCCGTCGGCTGGGTCTCGGCGCGGTCGCGGCGCAGCTCCGCGGCGGTCAATGCCAGCTCCAGCTCAGCCGCACAGCCGGGACACTGCACCACACAGTCGAATCCGCCGCCGAGCCAGCGCTCGCGCAGGGCATGGGCGAACTCGTCACGACGGCCGATGCTCAGATCCGTGACGGTGCGCGCGTCGGCCCCACCGGCGACCGCCAGCACCAGCGCCCGCCCGATCGGGCCCTGCCCGGCCGCCGATTCCCAGATCGAGAGCAGCTCGGCCTCGCTGTACCCGGACATCGCATCACGCCGGATCGGTGAAGGAGACATCGGCGGGCTCGGGCAGGTCCTCGCGCACCCAGCCCTCGTTCTCGAGCCGGATGTGCTGGATCGCCACGGCATTGGCATTGGCGTCCAGGTCGGAGACCGGCGCCCATTCCGACACCCAGCAGTTGAACACCTGATACGACAGCACCTTCTGGCCCGCCTCGTTGAACACGTCGACGATCAGGTCCTGGCGGAAGTCCTGCAGCGAGGTCTCCAGCCCACCTGCCGCATTGGTGAAGCTCCACACCCGATTCGCCCACCGCTCGAACGCCTTGTCGGTGGTGACGCCGCGCTCCAGCACGATCGGGTCGTACTCGGTGCGGCCCGGCAGCTTCGTGCTGGTGGCCGGATCGCCGCCGGCGCGGTGCTTGATCACCTCGGTGGTCCGTTTGAATCCGGTCACCTTGCTCACGCCGAGCATGTACTCGTTGCCGCCGCTGAACTTCACCCGGAAACGGAAGTTCTTGAACG
Organism: Nocardia abscessus; assembly: GCF_015477775.1. GTDB lineage: Bacteria > Actinomycetota > Actinomycetes > Mycobacteriales > Mycobacteriaceae > Nocardia > Nocardia abscessus_A. The sequence goes on from NZ_JADLQO010000004.1 coordinate 87,574, forward strand.
GGTCCCGCCGCTTGGTCTTGCCCTCGGCCATGACTTCAACGTCCTTCCCTGCGCCTAGACCTGGATCTGGCCGGCCAGCTGCTGAATGTGGATGATCACGAACTCCGCCGGCTTCAGCGGCGCGAAACCGACCAGGATATTGACGATTCCGCGATCGATGTCGTTCTGCGCATTGTTCGAGCTGTCGCACTTGACCAGGTACGCCTGCTGCGGCGTCCGGCCCTGGAACGCACCCTGCCGGAACAGGTTGTTCATGAACGCGCCGACATTGAGCCGGATCGACGACCACAGCGGCTCGTCGTTCGGTTCGAACACCACCCACTGTGTCCCGCGGTACAGGCTCTCCTCGATGAACAGCGCCAGCCGCCGCACCGGGAGGTACTTCCACTGATCGGCGAGCCGATCCGCGCCGCGCATGGTGCGCGCGCCCCAGGACACCGGGCCGATCACCGGGAACGACCGAAGGCAGTTGATGCCCAGCGGATTCAGGATGCCATTCTGCAGGTCGGTCATCTTCAACGGCTGCTCGCCGCCGAGCGCGTCGACGCCGTTGAGCGAGGCCTCGATGCCCGCGGGAGCCTTCCACACGCCCCGCTGCACATCGGTGCGCGCCCAGATACCGGCCACCACGCCACACGGCGGGAACTTCTCGACCGCGCCGCCGTGCAACGGATTTCCGGCGCGCACATTCGGGAAGTAGATCGCAGCGTTCTTGGCGGGATCGCCGGTGAGATGGGACGCCTTGGCCGGAGCGGCCGCGTCCTGCACCGTCTCCCATTCGTCCGGCGGGTCGACGATGAACATCGCCCGACGCTCGCCACACAGATTCAGGGCGGCGGTTTGGACGGTCTTCACTCCCGCCGCACCCTCGGCTATCCCGAGCAGCCCGGGGAGACAGAGCATGTTGAAGATATCGGTCTTGCGCAGCTGATACAGGCCGGTGGTCGAATTGTCGCCGAGGTAGTCGGCCTGGCCGGCCCCCGTACCGTCGGTCCCGCTTCCGGCGGGCGGTTCGGAATACCAGCCGTCCGGCGCGTCACCGCCCTTGCCCTCGGTGAAGGGGTCCGTCCCCGCGTCCAGCGCCTTGTGCGCCGTCGGCCTGGTGGTGGCGTTACCGTCGAGGACCACCAGCCGCGACCCGTTCACCACGTTGGCGAGGTAGCGCGGGGCGGTCTTGACGATGCTGACGTTCAGGTACGTCTCCTGCACCCCGGTCTTCGCATCCCGAATGGTCAGGTTGTACAGGTTGGTGTCGGCCGGATCCTTCGTGTCGTGGTCGACGCGCATCTGCAGCTTGTTGCCCCAGGCGCCGGCGCTGGCCGCCTTCAGCTTCGGGCCGCCCGCCAGCTGGACGGCGGCCTCAGCGCCGTTGCCCGCGAGCCGGACGACCTCCGCCTCGCTGCCGCCGTTGAGATAGAACTGGTAGACGGCCTGGCTCATCGGGCTCTGCTCGTGCAACCCGCCGAAGATCTGGTTGTAGTCGTCGAAACTCGTGATGCGCACCGGATCGGTGGGGCCGCGCGGCGCCCAGCCCACGAAGGCCGCGATCGACGTCGGCACCCCGACGATGGTGCGGACGGCGCTGGGCAGTTCGTCGATGTACACACCGGGATAGGTGGGACTCACTGGCATGGCGGATTCTCCTCTGCTGACGCCGTGACGGCATGGATCGTGTCGACGAGGGTGTCGATGGACGGGGTGCCCAGGGCCGTCCGGTGTGGCCACAGCCGCCAGACGGCGCTGTCGCGCCCGTCGTCGGTGATTGCGATGACCGGAAATCCGCCTGTGGCGCCGAACAATTCGGGTTGCCGGTCGAGCATCGCGTCGTCGTCGAGCTGCCAGACCACCACGTCGGGCGCGAGCCGGCGCAACCGCTGCGAAAGCCGCGGCAGATCGTGTGCCGGGGCGTCCTCGACCACGGTCACATCGGTGCGGGCACGCAGGCCGCGACGGATCAGACCGCCGATGATTCCGGAGCATGCGACCAGCGCCACCGTGGTCACGGTCCTGTCGTTCATCTGAGCCTCGTAACCGGCGTCGCCACCGACGCCACCGCATTCAGTAACCCGCGGCGTCCGGCCCGGCACAATGAATCCCCCGGGTCTGTCTTCCTCTGAACCCGGTCCGGATCCGGTCGACGCCCGGGATGGTCCGACCGGTCATCGATCGATCGATTCGCCTACAGCGCAAGAAGATTCGGCAGCGGATCCGAGGGAGATCGTCAGCCCGACAGATAATCGGCGATCTCGGCGCGCTGTGCCGCGCCGAGCTTCTCCAGAATGTTGTGGACATGGTTCTTGACCGTGCACAGCTCGATGCCGAGCCGCTCGGCGATCGCGCGGTTGCTGAGCCCGAGCGCGACCTGGTCGGCGACCTCCTGCTCCCGGCTGGTCAGGCGAAATCGGCCGGTATCGGGCCGATGGTTGTCCGCGAGCCGGGCGACCCGGCGCATCAGCACGCCGGTGATCACCGGCGAACACAGCAGCTCGCCCCGCACCGCGTGCCGCACCGCAGCGATCAGATCGTCGAGCGTGCCCTCGCGCGATACGTAGCCCACGATCCCGGCCTCCGCGCAGGCGATCACCGACTGCTCGGTCTCGGGCAGCGCGAGCGCCACAACATTCACACCGGGCAACTCCCGGGTGAATACCCGCGCCGCGGCCTCGCTGCTCACCGCCGACATGTCGAGCAGCACCACCTGCGCGCCGATCCGCCGGGCCGCCTCGATGCCCTCGACCGCCAGCGCGCACGCGCACACCTCGCCCACGTCGTCGAGCGCCTCGAGGACCGCTGCGACGCCGTCGCGGTACAGCCGGATCGGCGACACGATGACGATGCGCAACGCGACCGGGTCCAGCCCTCGAACGACTACTCCGCCATCGAATCCGCCCGGCACGGGCGTGCCGGGCACGGACTGGTGGATCATCGTGTACTCCTTCGACACCGGCCACGTGGAGTCTCTCGTGCTTGCCAGTGAGACCACCCCACACATGCTGTTATAGCAATCGTCGATCTTGCGTGGGGGGAGGCACGAGAGTAGTCGACTACTCAAATTTCCGACCGATGCGACAACAGCGCTGCGGAGCAAATCCGCAGTTGCCGGGGTCTATTTCAGACTGGGGGCCAATATGCCCGGGCGTGGTCGCCGACATACAAGACGGCCGAGCTTACCGCCGGGCCGCTGCGCGGCGATCGCTACTCCGGTCGGGCGGTCGAGCACGACCACCCGGCCGTCCCAGGTGCCCGCGTGGACCACGGTCTCGGTGGTCAAGGCGGTGCATCGCGGGCGCATTCGGCGCGGACGTGCAGCCCGCCACCCCGTGCGGGATCGTCGAGAGGGCTTGTGCCCGGCAGGTAGCCGACGCCGGTCTCCCACACGGGCACGGCCGGGTTGCACACCCGGGTGTTGAACGCGCGCACCGTGCCATCGATCGACGCGACATAGACCATATGCCCCGGACGGCCGGGCTGGTCACCGGGGGCGGACCCGGTTCGCATGCGCCGCCGGGTATGTGCGAAAAATCTGCCAGAGCGGGGGTTCGCAGGTGCCGATTGCGGGCGATGCCTCATGGTTTAAGTAGGCGTGGGTTGGGGCGACACCGCTGCGGCCGACAGCCGTCACAACTCAAGTTCTGCTTCGATCACTAGCTGACCGCGCGACAACGGCAGGTCGTTCCGTTCACATGTTCGCTGCGCCCTGTCGAGGGCACGAACCTGCGACGACGGTAACCAGCGCAGGTACACGACCGCCCCGTCGCACCGGCCAAACAGAATCCAGGACCCAAAACGGGGGGTAAACGCGGGGCCTGGCCCAAAAAACAAGTCAGGCCCGGTCGTAGACCGGGCCTGACCTGCTATTTCTGTGGAGCTAAGGGGACTCGAACCCCTGACCCCCACACTGCCAGTGTGGTGCGCTACCAGCTGCGCCATAGCCCCTGGTCGGTTGCGCTCCGGGCTTCCCCGCCGCGCCTGAATGAAGTTACACCAACGGTGTGTCGGCCACCAAATCGCCTCGATTCGGGGGTGACAGACGAGGGGTGATGTGGTTAGTATCGAACATGTGTTCGAAGTCAGTTCGGTTTTGAGGACGTCGGCGGTAGCCGGTTGGACGCTCGGAACGGATAGAGCAGATGGGGTTGCTGGTTTGTCCAGTCCGAGTGTCCGGCGGGTGGGCTGTGGGCGTGGTCAGCGCTCGCGCCGAGTACGGCTGCGCTGATCGCGGTGCGTGCGACCGGCCGGACCGGCGGCGGGATATCGAGGGGCCGAAGGGGTTCGCGGCGGGGAACGGTGAGACATCTCGAGGCGCGGTCTAGGGACAGGGGGCCGGATCGCGTTGTCGAGTGCGCGGGCCGGGCGGCGGCAGGTGGAGCCGTTGCCCGGCCCCAGGCCAACCGAAGAACTCGGCGGGCGGCGATCTCGGGGGCTGGGGATGTCGGATCGCACCGTCGAGTGGGCCGGGGCGTCGATTTGGTGGAGTCGGCGTACCCGGCCCGTCCGTTCGCGGGGGCCGACTGGACGGCAGGGAGCCGGATCGCATCACAGCAGTGTGTCCGCACCCGGCGTCAGCGGCCGGGCAACTGATCAATCGGTGAGCGAGACCACCCAGTTCTCGTCATCGGTGTCGACTCTGGTCGTGCCGTCGAAGACGGCGGGGGTGGCCGCGGAGCCGCCCAGCGCCTCGCCGAGCGCCGCCGTCTGCGCCATGGCGGTGGTGCGGGCGAAGTCGACCTTGGCGCCGCTCGCGATGCATTGCCGCACAGCTTCGGCGGCTCCGGCATCGGCGGCGATCGCGGCGAGTTCCTCGTTGCTCAGGTCGGCATTACCTTCGCCGGGTCGCTTGGTGGTGAACAGTTCGGTGTGGAACTTGGAGTAGACCGGGCCCGAACCCGCTTCGGCCACACACTGGTTCGCCGCGACGGCGCGGGTCGAGTAGTCCTTGCTCCGCGAACGGCCGTCCAGGAAATTCACCAGGCGATAGCGCACCGCCAACGTGCCCTCATCGATCTTCTGCGCGATCTCCTGGCCGTAGATGCGCTCCAGGCTGCCACAGCCGGGGCACAGCGGGTCCTCGAAGATGTCGATGGTCTTCTTCGCGTCCGGGCGACCGAGCAGAATCGAGCCGTTCTGTTCGAGCAGCGAGTGCACCGCCGGGTCGCGCACCGACCCGTAGCCGTCGTTGCGGACGGCCGCTTCGTCACGACCCCATCGGATCGCCGCGATGACGATCAGCACGATCAGCGCAAGAGCGACCGCACCCAGCGCATAGGTGGTCGTACTGGACATCGGCCGCGGTGTGTACTTCGAACGCGATTCGCTCACATCGACACTTTGCCGCAATCAGCCACTCGGCCCGCCGCCGGGCCACGCATCCGAGATGTGGCGGCCGTCCCCGCGCTCCGACAGGACGCCATTTCAACGACCCGAAGCCGGGCCTCGTTCGGACGGCTTACGGAGTCTGCGAACCTAGGACAGAAGCACGGAAGGCACTTCACTCGCCACCGGACGGACGACGCCGACCGAACGCGACCGCCCCTGGCACCCATCGCGGTCGATTCAGCGCGCGCGGCGGCTACGTCCCCCGGCCGCGCGAACGCGACCGCCCCTGACACCCCTCGCCGCCCATTCAGCGCGTACGGCGTCTCCGTTGCTCCGGTCCACGAACCCGACCGCCCCCGACACCCATCACGAGCGACTCAGCGCGTACGGCGACTACGCCGCTCCGGTCGCCTAGGTTTGCGGCGGGACATCGGTCGACCCGCAGGGCTGGAGGATCCCTCTTCGTCCGAGTCGACCACTGCGGCGGTGCCCGGCGCGGTCCTCATCTGCCTGGAATCGGCAGCCGTACCGCAGCGATTACCTGCCACGGCCGAGGAACGGCCCGTCAGCCCGTCAGACGCTTCTACTGCTCCGACGACACCACCCGCCACCGATCCCGGCTGATCAGTCACCGCACGCGAACCCTCCGTGCCCCCGTGACGATCACCCGCCACCTCGGAATCGGCCACGACCGGCACCGGACTGTCGGCCACCGGCGCGGCGGACACCTCGCTCACCGCACGGTCGATCCGAGCCGGTAGGCGCACGGTGTCGTCGGTACCGGCGAAACGTTCGGATGGCGCCTCCGCATGCACGGGAACCCGCCGCAGCGGTTCGGGAACGACGGCCCAGACGAGCGCCGCGACAGCGAGCAGGGCGCCGGTCACGCCGAGCGCGAGTCCGTAGGACACCTGCTGGGCCAGGGCGCCCACGGCGACCGGCCCGATGACGGTGCCGAGGTCGGCGGCCATCTGGAAACCGGCCAGAACCGGCCCGCCGCGCGCCTTGGGTCCGATGATGTCGGCGACGGCGGCCTGCTGGGTGGGCGTGAACATCCCGGAACCGAGCCCGGCGACGAACGAGGTGGCGAGCAGCCAGGGCAGGTCGGTCGCCAGACCGAGCCCCGCGGTCCCCGCCGCACACACCAGTGATCCGACTATCACGAACGGTTTGCGCCCCCACCGGTCGGACAAGCGGCCCGAGGCGAACAGCACCGCGACGTTGCCCGCGGCGAACACAGTCAGCGCGACACCCGCCATGCCCGGCGATTGGTGCAGCACCTCGACGACGAGCAGCGGCACCAGCGCCATCCGGACACCGAACACGGCCGCGCCGTTGGCGAAGTTCGACAGCAGCACCGCCCGGTACTCCGGCCGCGCCCAGCCCTCCCGGAACGACATCATGCGCACGCCGCCGACCGGTTCCGGCGCGGCCAGTTCCGAATTCCGCAGACTCAGGTACACCACGACGCTGACGACGAGCAACGCGATCGCGTAGATCACGAACGGCCAGCGCAGCCCGAGCCCGGACAGCCCGCCGCCCACCAGCGGCCCGCTCACCGAGCCCACCAGGAAGCTGGTCGACCACAACCCGGAGACCCGGCCGCGCTGTTCGGGCGGCGACATCCGGATGACCAGCGCCAAAGACGACACGGTGAACATGGTGGATCCGATACCGCCCAGCGAGCGCAACACCATGAGCTGCCAATAGCTCTGAGCCAGCGCGCTGGCGCCGGTGGACAGCGCGACGATCAGCAGCCCGCCGAGATAGACCGAGCGCTCTCCCAGCCGCTGCACCAGCCGCCCGCTCACCGGCGCGAACAGCAAACGCATCAGGGCGAACGCGGAAACGATCGCCGAGGCGGCCGCCACGCCGACGCCGAAGCCGCGCGCGAACTGCGGCAGCACCGGGGCGACCAAACCGAACCCGATGGCGATGACGAACGCGCCCCCGACCAGCACCCAGATCTCGGTGGGCAGGGGCTTGGCTCTACCGGTCACCGGACAGCGCCTGTCCCACCAATTCCTCCGCGGCCGCCTGCACCTCGACGAGGTGCTCGGCGCCGTGGAACGACTCCGCGTAGATCTTGTACTTGTCCTCGGTGCCGGAGGGGCGGGCGGCGAACCACGCGTTCTCCGTGGTCACCTTGAGGCCGCCCAGCGGCGCCCCGTTGCCCCGCGCCCTGGTGAGCACGGCGGTGACCGGCTCTCCGGCGACCTCCTTCGTGGTGATCATGTCCGGAGTCAACTTCGCGAGCAGCTCTTTCTGTTCCCCGGTGGCGGGTGCGTCGATCCGCGCGTATGCGGGGCTGCCGTAGCGGCGTTCGAGTTCGACGTAGCGCGCCGACGGGCTCTGCCCGGTGACCGCGGCTATCTCGGCGGCGAGCAGCGCGAGCAGGATGCCGTCCTTGTCGGTGGTCCAGACGGTGCCGTCCATCCGCAGGAACGACGCCCCCGCGCTCTCCTCGCCGCCGAATGCCAGGCTGCCGCTGAACAATCCGGGAACGAAGAACTTGAAGCCGACGGGCACCTCGTGCACGTCGCGGCCGAGCACGGAGACCACCCGGTCGATCATGGACGAGGTCACCGCGGTCTTGCCGATCTTGGTCAGCGCGTCCCACCCCATCCGGTTGGCGACCAGGTATTCGATGGCGACCGCCAGGAAGTGGTTCGGATTCATCAGCCCGCCGTCGGGCGTGACGATGCCGTGCCGGTCGGCGTCGGCGTCGTTGCCGGTGGAGATGTCGTAGTCGTCCTTGATCGCGATCAGCGATGCCATCGCGTAGCGGGAGGAAGGGTCCATCCGGATCTTGCCGTCGCTGTCGAGCGTCATGAACCGCCAGGTGGGATCCACGAACGGATTGACCACCTCGAGTTCGAGGTCGTAGCGCTGGCCGATCTCCTCCCAGTAGTCGACGCTGGCGCCGCCCATCGGATCGGCGCCGAGCCGGATGCCCGCGCCGCGGATCGCGTCCAGGTTCAGCACGTTGGGCAGGTCGTCGATGTAGTGGTCGAGGTAGTCGTAGCGTTCCACGCCGGTGGCCAGCGCACGCTCGAGCGTGGTGCGCTTGACCTCGGTGAGCCCGTCGCGCAGCAGTTCGTTCGCGCGGGCGGCGATGGCGTCGGTGGCCGTGTTGTCGGCCGGGCCGCCGTGCGGCGGATTGTATTTGAAGCCGCCGTCACGGGGCGGGTTGTGCGACGGGGTGACCACGATGCCGTCGGCCTGGTGCTTGGCGCCGCCCCGATTGTGGCGCAGCACAGCGTGACTCAGCGCGGGCGTGGGGGTGTAGCGGTCGCGGGCGTCGATCACCGCGGTCACGTCGTTGGCGGCGAGCACCTCGAGCGCGGTGGTCCAGGCGGGCTCGGACAGGGCGTGGGTGTCCCTGGCCAGGTAGACCGGACCGGTGATGCCCCGGGTGGCGCGGTATTCCACGATCGACTGGGTGATCGCGAGGATGTGCGCCTCGTTGAAGGCGCCGTCCAGGCTCGAGCCGCGATGTCCCGACGTTCCGAACGCCACCCGCTGGGCTGGTTCCCGCGCATCCGGAACGCGGCTGTAATACGCCGTCACCAGGTGGGCGATGTCTTCCAGGTCGGTGGGACGTGCGGGACGCCCGGCTCGATCGTGGGCCATGCTCGGGTCTCCCTTCCGTATCGGCTGCGCCCGGCTCGTCATCAGGATCATGTCCCCGACCACCCGGTCACCGCCGACCCCACGGCCACGTCGTTCACGTCGGCCACCCGCCGGAACCTCTCGTAGCCGCACATGCTGAACGTGGTCGGCACGGTGTGGAAACCTGCTTCCGCGGCGGCGAGCGACCGATCGCCCGCCGACACGCCGCTCAGATCGCCGAGCCGCGCCGAACCGACAATGGTAACGGCCGCCGTGCGCGGTGGCATCGGCGAGGCGAAATCGCCTGGCGCCGCTCGCCCTACGGGGGATCCGGCGCCGGCGTCGCACCGGCCACGCGGTCGTCTCATCGCTCACCTTCCTGCCACTGGTCCACCTGCGACAACGTGACGTTGACCGAGGTGAACAGTTCGGCATTCCGCTCGACGAAGACGCGCAGGCGTTCCGGCTCGTCGACCAGCACCAGCATCAACGGAAGATGGACGGCGACATCCAGGAGCCGGGTGGTGTGGACCTGCGCGGACGCGCCGTAGCCCTCGATGCCGCGCCACACGCCGGCGCCCGCCAGGCCGGTGTCCCTGGCCCGGCGCACGACCTCGTGATAGAGGGGCGTGTGCCGCCACTTGTCGTCCTCGTCGAGCAGCACGGTGAGCCGTGCGGCGGGCCGCCATCGGCCCGCCGTGGCAGCACCCGCTTGCGAACCACTCATCGCCTGACCCCCTTCCGTCGTGCCGTTCCCGTCGATCGCCGAGCCGAACCAGGTGTCCACCGTGCCATGCCCGCGCCGGGCCCCGACGTCCCGGCCACGCCACCGCCACTCCCCGAGGCGGACGAGCGCGGGGAGCACCGCGCCCGGTCCGAGGAGTCTACGAACCTCGCGGGTGGGGTGGAGAGGGTGGTGCGACCGCCGGGTACGCCGATGCCGAAAAGGGTATGCAGCAGTCCCTTGGCTACCCATACCGCGGCGGCCGGAATCATCGAGATTCCGATTGCAAAGCATCCCATGACTTTTACCGCGTCGGTCGGACCGGGGACCGTTCACGTCTGCACGAGACCGGATCGAGCGAGATGCCGACGGCGTTCGACACAGCCCGCCACATCCGACTTCGTCGTATTTTGCACCAGAAATGGTGATCAGGGAGCGCTTTGCGGTGCGCGGCGAACGGGCACCGCGGGACTTGGCCGATGCCGGGCCGCACGGCATACAACCCAATTCGGGCCACCGCGCAGGGTGCGGAGATTCACCTGGCGCTGAGATTCGACCGTTCGAGCGCACGGCCTTTGGCAATCGCACAGCCACAGGTCCGGCGGCCTACCTGTCGAGTAGGTGGTCCCGCGCGGGCGAACGGAATTGCGCGGCTGGTGATCCGACGACGACGGCCGCCGTTCCCGCGCGAGGCGCGGGAACGGCGGCCGCTGTGTCCGGAACCGGATCGGCGGTGCCCCCCTCGGGTCAGTGAGCGAGGACCGGCTCTCCCTCGGAAGGCGCCGGCGTCGTGCTCGGCATGAGCACCGCGGTGAGGATGCCGCCCGCCACGAAGATCGCCGTGGCCCACCAGAAACTGGTCGTGTAGCTCTCGATCGCGGACTGGGCGATGGTGAGCGGGTCCGGTTTGCGGGCGGACAGGTAGTCGGTCGCCGCGGAGGCCGCGATGGTGCTCAGCAGCGCCGTGCCGATCGACCCGCCGACCTGCTGACTGGTGTTGATCATGGCCGAGGCCACACCCGCGTCCTCGTGCTGCACGCCCGATGTCGCACCCTGGAAGGCGACCGACATCGCACCGCCGAGGCCCAGACCCAGCAGGATCAGTGCGGGCAGGATGTGGGTGGCGTAGCCGGTGTCCAAGCCGATTCGAGTCAGCCAGGCCATACCCGCGGCCGCGATCAGGAAGCCGCCGCTGACCACGATCTTCGGACCGAGCTTCGGCAGCAGCAACGACGGGGCGGTGGTCGAGGAGACCACCATGGCCGCCACCATCGGCAAGAACGCCACGCCGGTCATGATCGGCGAGTAGCCCAGGGTCAGCTGCAGGTAGTAGGTGAGGAACAGGAAGATCGCGAACATCCCGATGCCCATGACGAAGACCGTCAGGTAGGACGTGCCGCGCATCCGGTCGAGCACGATCCGCATCGGAAGCAGCGGGTGCGCGACCCGGGTCTCCAGCCAGGCGAACACCGCGATCAGCGCCGCGCCGCCGAGCAGGAACGCGAGGGTGACGCCGTTGGTCCACCCGTCCGATTCCGCGTGCGAGAACCCGTAGACGATGCCGAACAGGCCCGCGGTGACCACGACCGTGCCGGGAATGTCGAGCTTGGGCCGCTCGGTGCTCGCGTGCTTGGCCAGCAGCAGCACCGCACCGACCAGGGCGACGGCCGCGAAGGCCAGGTTCACGAACATCACCCAGCGCCACGACGCCCATTCGGTGAGCGCACCGCCGAGCAGCAGGCCGATCGCGCCACCGGTGCCGGCGACGGCGCCGAAGATGCCGAACGCCTTCGCCCGCTCGGACGGCTCGGTGAAGGTCACGGTGAGCAGCGAGAGGGCGGCGGGCGCCAGCAGCGCGCCGAAGACGCCCTGCCCGACCCGGGCCGCGACGAGCATCTCGAAACTGGTGGCCGCGCCACCGACGGCGGAGGCGACCGCGAAGCCGACCAAGCCGACGATGAAGGTGTTGCGCCTGCCGAACAGGTCGCTGAGGCGCCCGCCCAGCAGCAGCAGGCTGCCGAACGCCAGTGCGTAGCCGGTGACCACCCAGGAGCGGTCGCCGTCGCTGAAGCCGAGGTCCTGCTGCGCCGCGGGCAGCGCGATGTTCACGACGGTCGCGTCGAGCACGACCATGAGCTGGGCGACACCGAGGACGGCGAGCACCCACCAGCGCAGCGCGTGCGAGCCGCGCCTGCCGCTTCCCGTCTGCTCGGGGGCTGGGGCCCCACGGTCGATCGCGGTAGTCATTTGTCCCCTTTGTCTCGAGCATTGATCCGGAGGCGTTGCCTCCGGTTAATTCAAGAACCTACCACGATAACGGAGACAACGCCTCCGGTTAATCCCGGAACTTGATAGAATGAGGATGTGAATCACGCCACGGTCGCCTCCCCAACCCGGCGCCTGCGGGCCGATGCCGCGCGCAACCAGCAGCGGATCATCGCCGCGGCACGGGAACTGTTCGCCGATCACGGACTCGAGATCACCCTCGACGACGTGGCCGAGCGGGCAGGCGTGGGCGTCGGGACGGTCTACCGCCGCTTCGCGAACAAGAAGGAACTGATCGTCGAGGTCTTCGACCAGAACCTGAACGATTTCGCCGACGCGGCCGACGCCGCCTACCGGCACCCCGATCCCTGGTTCGGACTCGTCGAGTTCTTCGACTACGCGTGTCGGCACATGGCCACCAATCGAGGCTTCAGCGAAGTGATGCTCGAACTCGAGGACGGCGAGACCGACCGGTTCACGGTCGTGCGCGATCGCATCAAGCCCACCGTGACCGCCATCTGCGCCCGAGCGCGCGACGCGGGCGTCCTCGCCGACGGCATCGAGCCCTCGGACTTCTTCGCGCTCGTGCACATGGTCGACGGCCTCGCCGAGTTCGCCAGGCCGGTCAATCCCGACGTGTGGCAGCGGTATATGGCCATCATGTTGAACGGTGTGCGCGGCGACGGCACGCCACGCCAGCATCTGGTCGTCCCGCCACTGACCGACGACGAGGTCGAGCACGCCAAGCAGCACCTGACCTGCGGCTGGCGCAAGCGGTAGCGAAATCGAACCGTAAGTAGCGCGCGTCACGTTCGCTCCCGTAAAGTTGGTCACATGACCAATTCGTGGGTGAACTGGGCCGGCGATCAACAGTGCGCGCCTGCGATCCTCGCCACACCGCACTCCGTCGAGGAAGTGGCCGACCTGCTGGCCGAGGCCGAAGCCGACGGCCGGACCGTCCGCGTGGCGGGCACCGGCCATTCGTTCACCGACGCCGTCCTGACCGACGGCACGCTGCTGAGCCTGGCGAAGCTGAACCGTGTGCTCGACGTCGACCGAACGGGCGGCCTGGTCCGGGTGGAGGCGGGCATCAGCCTCAACGCCGCCAGCACCGCCCTGCACGAGCACGGCCTCGCCTTTCCCAACCTGGGCGACATCGACGTGCAGACCGTCGCGGGCGCCACCGCCACCGCCACCCACGGCACCGGCGCGGCCTTGCAGAACCTGTCCGCCGCAGTGCACTCGGTCGAGTTGCTGTTGGCCGACGGAAGCCGGGTCGAACTGAACGAGCACACCGATCCCGACGGCTGGCGAGCGGCGCGGGTCGGCATCGGTGCGCTGGGGGTCGTCACCGCCATGACGCTGCGGATGGTGCCGTCTTTCGTACTGGAGGGCATCGAACGACCGATCCCGGTGGAGGAGGTGCTCGCCGACCTGGATTCGTTCGTCGACGGCAACGAGCACTTCGAGTTCTACATGTTCGCGCACAGCGCATTGGCCATGACCAAGCGCAACAACCGCGTGGCCCTGCCGGAGCAGCCGCGCGGCAAGGCGGTGGACTGGTTCGCCGACATCCTCATGTCCAATCACCTGTTCGACGCGCTGTGCCGATTGAGTCGCCGACAGCCGCGCCTGGTCCCCCTCATCCAGCGCAGCGCCGCCTACGCGGGCAGCTACCGGCGCCAAGTGGACCGCTCCTACCGGGTGTTCGCCTCGCCACGCCTGATCCGCTTCACCGAGATGGAGTACGCCATCCCGCGTGAGCACTCCGTCGACGCGATCCGCGAGATCAAAGAACTGACCGCTCGCTTCGACACCCCGATGCCCATCGAGGTGCGGTGGGTCGCGCCCGACGACGCGTTCCTCTCTCCCGCGGGCGGCCGCGAGACCTGCTACATCGCGGTGCACCAATACCGCGGGATGGACTTCGAGCCGTACTTCCGGGCCTGCGAAGCGGTTTTCGACCGCTACCAGGGGCGACCGCACTGGGGCAAGCGCCACTTCCAGACCGCCGCGACGCTGCGCGAGCGCTACCCCGACTGGGATCGGTTCGCCGAGGTGCGGCGGCGCTTCGACCCGAAAGGGCGTTTCGCCAACCCCTACCTGGACCGGGTGCTCGGCCCGGTCGGCTGAGCTCGATCCACCGGCGACATCACGCCGTGCCGGTCACCCGGCGAGCAGTTCCGCGACCAAGCGGGGCACCGCCGTGCCGATGGGTTCGCGAATGATCTCGGTGGCCATGGCGTCGTACGGAGTCGGCTCGGCGTTCACGATGACCAGGTCGGCGCCACTCTGCACCGCGATCGAGCACATCGACGCGGCAGGCTCCACCTGCAACGACGTTCCGACGGCCAGGAAGATGTCGCTCGTCTCCGCGGTCAGCGCGGCCTTGGTCATGGTGCGGCGGTCCATCTGCTGACCGAACATGACGGTGGCCGCCTTGAGGATGCCACCGCAGCCCGGGCACGGCGGGTCGGGTTCGCCCGCGGCCACCCGCTCCAAGGTGGCCGCCATCGAGGTCTGGTAGTCGCATTCGATGCAGACCACTTCGAACATGTTGCCGTGGATCTCGATCACCCGTTCCGGCGAGGACCCCGCCCGCTGATGGAGCCGGTCGATGTTCTGCGTGATGATGGTGACCGCCCGCCCCGCCCGCTCCAGGTCGGCGAGGGCGTTGTGCGCGGCGTTCGGCACCGCCTGCCAAGCCGGATTGTCCCGCCGCGCGAGCCAGGCGCGTTCCCGTAGGGCGGCATCGGCCACATAGCTCTGATATGTCGACAGCAGTTCGGCGATCGGGTCTTTCGTCCACACCCCGCGCGGGCCGCGGAAATCGGGAATCCCGGAATCGGTGGAGATGCCCGCGCCCGTGAGCACTCCGATCCGGCCGCTACGACTGCGCCACTCGGTCGTCATATCCGCACAGCCTAGGCGGCGACGAACCCGCCACGACGGATAGACGATGAGAGATTGTTATTGTTATCATCTCATTGTATGACTTCGGCCGATCAAGGGAGATCACGATGACCGCGTCCGTCGCACGCGAAACCACCGGCGCGCGAACGCTGCCGCCCCGCCGCCCGATCGAACCGGGCACGCAGATGTGGGACCAGACCGGACTGGTCACCTTCTCCCTCACCGCGGGTTCGGCCTTCCTTCTGCAGACCATGGAGCCGACCATCTCCGCGGTGGTGGACGAGTACTCCACCTTCCGCACCGATCCGATGGGCCGCGCCATGCGCAGCCTGGCGTCGGTGATGATGTGGGTCTACGGCGGCGAGGAGGCGCTCGCCGAGGCCGACCGGCTGCGCGAGCTGCACGCGTCGCTGAACACCACCGATGCCAACGGCGTCCGGCACACCGCGCTGTCCAGCGGTCCGTGGGCCTGGGTGCTGCACACCGGCACGTTCGCCTTCACCGAGAGCGCCAAGTACTTCGCCAAGCGGCCGCTCACCGAGGCGGACAAGGAGGCGTACTTCCAGGAGACGTTGCAGCTGTTGCGCAATTTCTCGGTGGCGCCCAAGGAGATCCCCGCGAACTACGCCGAGTTCGAGAAGTTCTTCGACGAGACCGTCGCGAATCATCTGGTCGCCACCGACACCGCGCGCGATTACCTGCGGGTGATCCGCTCCGTCGCTCCGCCGAAGCAGCTCCCGCGTGCGCTGCATCCCGCGTGGAAGGCGGCCGTGGCGCCGATCGGCTGGCTCCAGTACTTCGTGACAGTGGGCACCACGCCCGAGGTCGCGCGGCAGAAGCTGGGACTGACCTGGACCGCGGCCGACGAACGCAAGCTGCGCGTGCTCGGCTGGCTCATCGCGCGACTGATCCCGCTGCTGCCGGAGCGGTTGCGCTATTTCCCGATCGCCTACGAAGCACGCCGCCTCGAACGCGACCGGCAGCGGCTGCGCAAGATGATCGACCTGCGTCCGATCTGACCCGTTCCGCGCGAGCCGCCGGCCGGCGGAGTGCCGTCAGGCCATCCATTCCGCTGAATATCGCCACACCCCGGTCGACCCATGTCGACCGGGGTTGCGCGGGTTGAAGGCCGAAACGTCAGCACACACCGGACGCGCCTCGCAAGTGCCGAACTTCCGCAAGTGGCAGTCGCTCCGCCGGTCCCGACCGCGCGCTTCCGACGGAGCGTTCCCGTACGTCCCGGTAGGCGGGCACCCCGAGCTACCGTCCAGTCCACTCCGGCACCGCGGCACCCACCGGGGCCGCAAGAGCTGTGCCGCAATGGATTCGAGCCGCTGACCTGCGCCGCTCGCCCGCGCGTGCACGCGAGAGCACGGCGCGCCGTAACGATTCACGGCACGCTGGTATACGTATCTCGTACGCTACGACAGCGTTTCGGCTCACCGCAGCCGGACCGCCGGCACACTCATGCTCCACCTTGCACATCGAAAGGCACTCTCCATGTCCCACAAGCCCAGTGTGCTGTTCGTCTGCGTGCACAACGCGGGCCGCTCGCAAATGGCCGCCGGGTTTCTCACCGCCCTCGCGGGTGACCGGTTCGACGTGCGGTCGGCGGGCAGCGCGCCTGCCGAGACACTCAACGCCATCGTGGTCGACGCCATGGCCGAAATCGGCATCGACATCTCCGGCCGCACCCCCAAACCGCTCACCATGGACGCGATCGGCATCTCCGACGTGGTGGTCACGATGGGCGCGGGCGACGCCTGCCCGTTCTTCCCCGGCATCAGCTACCGCGACTGGATGCTGCCGGATCCAGCGGACCAGACCATCGACGTGGTGCGCACCATTCGCGACCGCATCCGCATCCTGGTGGAGAACCTGATCGCCGAACTCGTCCCGGCGCCGGCACGCTGAGCGCTGTCCGATTCGTTCAAGACGGCTCGGCGTAGCGCTGCCTACGCTGCGGATATGACACCACAACTCGACGTCATCGGCATCGTCGTCAGTGACATGGTTGCCTCGGTGGCCTTCTATCGCCGCCTCGGGCTCGACTTCCCGGCTGGGTCCGAACAGGAAGGGCACGCCGAGGCGGCCTTGGCCGGCGGTTTGCGGCTCACGCTCGACACCGAAGCCGTCATCGCGTCGTTCCACACCGGGTGGACGCCGCCGACTGCCGCGGGTCGGCTCGGGATCGCCTTCCGGTGCGCCGATCCCGCTGAAGTCGACGCCGTGTACACCGAACTCGTGGACGCGGGGTACCACGGCGAGCTGAAGCCATGGGACGCCTTCTGGGGGCAGCGCTACGCCGTTGTGCTCGACCCCGACGGCAACGGAGTCGACCTGTACGCCGCGCTGCCCACCGGCGCCGAATAGCCCGGCAAGAGCACGCTAGGACCGGGCGAGCAACTCTCCCATCGAGATTCCCGCCAGTGCGCGCACCTCGCGGGACAGGTGCGCTTGGTCCGCGAACCCCGCCAGCGTCGCGGTGTCGGCGAGCGGCACGCCGCTGCGTGCGGCGGCCAGTGCGCGTTGCATGCGCAGCACCCTGGCCAGAGTCTTGGGGCCGTAGCCGAAAGCGTGCACGCAGCGCCGGTGCAGGGTGCGCTCGCCGAGCCCCGCCGCCTCGGCGACCGCCGCCACCGGCCGACCGGACTCCAGCGCGCCGACCACCCGCCGCAGCAGCGGATCGGCCGGTTCGGCGTCGGCGGCGCGCCGCAGCACGATTCCTTCGAGCGCCGCCGCCGGGTCGTCGGCGTCCGCCAGCCGTCCGACCAGCGACCGGACCGTCGCGGACGGCCACAGCTGGGTGAGATCGACCCGCTGATCGCGTAACTCGCGGGCGGAGACGCCGAGCAACGCGGGCGCGGTGCCCGGGAAGAATCGGACGCCGATGTACCGACCGCCCGGCGACACCCCGGGGTGGTGGGCGCGGGTATCCGGCCCCGCGACGATCAGCCGACCGGACATCCAGATCAGATCCATGCACCCGTCGGGCAGCACGGGCAGCACCGGCAGCGCCGGCAGCGCCGGGCCACGGCCATCGACGGTCTTGGTCCACAGCACGGCGCCCTCGTACCGCGATGGCCGCTCGCGATAGGCGGCGACCTCGTTCACGCCGCCGACGCTACTCTGGATCACCGACAGGCCGCGCGTGCCGTCTACTCGGCCACTGATACCGGCCATCGGCGGACAATTCCGGTGCGCGACCACTGCACCCGCCTGATGGTGTTGCAAGCACGGCCGTCCCGGGCCTACCGGCTGGTCGCCGTGCGCGGGCTCTTCGGCGGAGGGAGGGTCAGCGCTGTGGCGGTGCGATCGGAACGATTCCGCGCGGCACCACCCGCAGGTACGGATCGCGATGAGCCGCAGCGATCTTCGATTCCGGATCTTTGCACGCGACGGTGACGTCACCGTTCGGCGCGGAGGAAAACGTCCATACCGTCACCCACTCCGCTCCGCCGATCGTCTCCGCCTTCTTCGCATCCGATGAACGCAGATCTTCGTTCCGCCCGGAACTATCGGTCACCGTGCAGCGAATGGCGTTGGCGGCCTGCCCCCACGCCGCGGGCGCCTTGATATCGAGCACCGCATCGGCGGGTACAGGGACTTTCTTCGCTTCGCCCAGCAAAATCCGGAGCCCGCCGTCCGCCGCTTCCTCGTCTTGCGCCTCGCTCGTCGTCGCCGGAGCGCTCGGGGCCGCGGCGGCACTCGGCGACGTCGATTCCCCGCTCGCCGACGAGTCGTCGGAACACCCGGCCACGGTGGCGGCGACCAGCGCGGGGATCGCCATCCAGCTCAGTTTCACAGTCAGACCTCTCGTCGTGCCCACTCACCGGTCGATTGGTTCGGATCAGCCAGGCACTGAGCATGACAACGAGGAAGAAGAAAATCTTGGATACACGCCGAGAAATCGGCAATCCGACCGCAATTCCCTGAAAGCGCCCCGCA
Source organism: Nocardia abscessus (assembly GCF_015477775.1). GTDB lineage: Bacteria > Actinomycetota > Actinomycetes > Mycobacteriales > Mycobacteriaceae > Nocardia > Nocardia abscessus_A. The sequence goes on from NZ_JADLQO010000004.1 coordinate 106,352, forward strand.
GAGAAAGAAATCAGGTTCGATTACCGATCCCCTCGATCGGATCACAGATCATGTCCGGGCAATCGGCGTGCGGCCGAATGGTTCCCGTATCGCGGCGTGCCGGTGCGGCATCGGCTGGCTAGGATCGCACCCGTTGTCCGCCGTAAACCGGCCACTGGGAGGGCCCGATGACTTCGCCCGTGACGTTCGAGCCGATCGATCTCGCGCTCTCCGACGGCGTCGCCGACGCGTACTTCGCGCACCCGGACGACGGAGCGCGCCATCCCGGCGTGCTCTTCTTCATGGACGCCTTCGGCTTGCGCCCGTGGTTGGCCGAGATGGTGCGAACGATCGCCGGGCACGGTTACACGGTGCTGGCGCCGAACCTGTTCTACCGCTCCGGCCGCGCGCCGGTGCTGCCCATGCCGCAGCTGAGCGACCCGGACGCGCGCGACGCGTTCTTCGCCGCGCTCGGCCCGCTGCGCGCGGCGCTCACTCCGCAGAAGGCAATCGAGGACGCGGACGCATACCTGGACTGGCTCGCGGGCTCGCGGTTCGTCACGCCCGGACCGCTGGCCACGACCGGCTACTGCCTGGGCGGAAGGCTCGCACTGCGCACGGCGGCGGCCTTCGGCGATCGGGTAGCGGCGGCGGCCGGCTTCCACGGCGGCGGGCTCGCCGACGACCGCCCGGACAGCCCGCACCACGAAGCGGCGGGCATCACCGCGGAACTGTTCGTCGCCCACGCCGACCAGGACCCGTCCATGCCGCCCGAGCAGATCGCACGCCTCGAAGCCGCCTTGGACACCGCGGGCGTCCGGTACACCTCGGTGGTCTATCCCGGCGCGCAGCACGGCTTCACGATGCGTGACACCGCCGTTTTCCACGAGGACGCCTACGAGCGGCACCTGCGCGACCTGTTCGCCCTGCTCGACCGATCACTTCGCGCGACGGCGGAATGAATCTCGAATCATCCGATGTTTCGACCTACGGCGGCATCCGGTCCTACGCCGGGCCCGGCTTCGCGCAGCCCCGGTCAGCGGCCGATTCGGAGAGGCATTGCCCCTCGAACCGACGGGTCCGGATAGTGTGTCGGTAGGCGATCATCTGGAGGGCCACCATGGCGAACGTGTCGTGGGCAGCGGAACGCGACAGCGGATCGGGTCCGGGTCGTGGCTGACGGACCGGGCACCTCGGGCTCGCGCACGCTGCGCGCGGCCACGCTCAGCGGCTACCGGGAAGCCGCCTTCACCACCACGCCCGCGGCGCGCACCGCGCTGATCATCGCGGCGCTGCTGATCGCGGTAGTTCTGGCCTACGAGTCCGATGCCACCTCCCAGGACGGCGTCGACCACGGCTGGTTCGCCGCCCTCGCGCTGTCCGGCCTGTTCGTCGCCCGCGGGCTGCACCTGCGCCGGCCGATCACCCTCCCGCACCTCACGGCCGCGGCGCTGGTGCTGGTTCTCGCCCACCTCGCCTACCGCGCCGAGCATCCCGGCGCGGGCTTCGTCCTGCTCGCCGCCGCCGGCTTCGTCCTGGTGCTGCCGTTGGCGAGCAAACCGCAGCCCGAACAGGCGTATCGCGTGGCCGAACTGGTCGGCCGCACCGAGGGCGACCCGCTGGCGCCGTTCGCCCTGCATTCCGCCAAGACCTACTTCTTCGACTCGTCCTCGACCGCCGCCATCGGCTACCGCACCCGCTTCGGCGTCGCCGTGGTGGCGGGCGATCCGATCGGCGACCGCGCGGCGTTCCCCGAGCTGATCACGGCGTTCTCCGAATTCGCGGTCGACCACGGCTGGCGCGTCGCCGTGCTGGGCGCGAGCCCGGAACTGGCCGAGCTGTGGCGGCTGCGGGCGCTGGAGCACCGCGGATTGCGCGCGGTCCCGATCGGGCGCGACGTCGTGCTCGACGTGAACGAGTTCAACCTGGTCGGCCGCAAGTTCCGCAACCTGCGCCAAGCCGTGAGCCGCACCAAGAACTTCGGCGTCAACACCGAGGTGGTGGCCGAATCCGCGCTCTCCGAGGCGCGGCGGCGGGAACTGCTCGCCATCGTCGACGAATGGGAACGCGGCAGGCAGTCCCGCGGTTTCTCGATGATCCTGGACCATCTGCTGGACGGACGGAACCCGAACATGCTGGTGGTCATCGCCACCCAGGAGGACGGCAGCCCGGCGGGCTTCCAGCGCTACGGCATCTCCGGGCGTGGACGTGAACTGAGTCTCGACGTGCCGTGGCGGCGCAAGGACGCGCCCAACGGCCTGGACGAACGCATGATCGTCGATCTGGTCGATTACGCCGCCGCGCACGGCATCCGCCGGATCTCGCTGGCTTTCGCCCCGTTCCCGGAACTGTTCGCCGAGAAGCGGAAATCCCGCACGACACAGGCGGGCCTGTACCTGCTGGCGCATCTGGGCGATCCGCTGATCAGGCTGGAATCGCTCTACCGTTTCCTGCGCAAGTTCCACGCGCTGTCGGATGAGCGCTACGTGCTGGTCCGCTGGCGCGAGGTGCTCGTCGCCGCCGCGGCGCTGCTCACCCTCGAGTTCGCCCCGCACCGCCGCGAGTACTGAGCAGCCGCATGGAACTGACACACAGCGACGTGAAGGCCGCCGCCGAACGAGTAGCAGGGCTGGTCAGGCCGGTCGCCGTGGCGCAGGCCGACCATACGGGCGAGCTGTGGTTCGCGCTGGAGTTCCTTCAGCACACCGGCAGCTTCAAAGCCCGCGGCGCGCTGAATTTCCTGCTCACGCATCGGGAGAACGGCACGCTTTCCCCGGTGGGCGTGACGATCGCCTCGGGCGGCAACGCCGGACTCGCCTGTGCGTGGGCGGCTCGCAGTCAGGGCGTTCCCGCCACGGTGTTCCTGCCGACCACCGCGCCGCGCGTCAAAGTAGAGCGCCTCGCCTCCTACGGCGCCGACGTCCGTCTGGTGGGCACCCAATACGCCGACGCGCTGGCGGCCAGCCGCGATTTCGCCGACGCCACCGGCGCCCTGCTCTCGCACGCCTATGACAACCCCCTCATCGCCGGGGGCGCGGGCACCCTGATGACGGAGATCCACGAGCGGATTCCGGATCTCGACACCGTCGTGGTCGCCGTAGGTGGAGGCGGATTGTTCTCGGGCGTCGCCACCGCCGCCGCCCACTACGGCGTCCGCACCGTTGCCGTGGAGCCCGCCCGTTGCCGCGCGCTGCATGCCGCGATCGCGGCCGGAGAAGTCGTCGACGTCGAGGTCGACTCGGTCGCCGCCGACTCGCTCGGCGCCCGGCGGGTCGCGGAGATGGCGCTGACGGCCGCACAGCGCTACGAGGTGGACTCGGTGCTCGTCGACGACGCCGCGATCGTCGCCGCTCGCCGTGGCCTGTGGGACGAACGGCGACTCGCAGTCGAGCACGGTGCGGCGACCGCCTTGGCGGCGGTACTCGGCGAGGAGCCCGCATTCCGGCCCGCACCAGGCGAGCGGGTGTGCGTGGTGCTGTGCGGCGCGAACACCGATCCGTCGGATCTGGCCAGGTAGGACCGGCCGCCACGCCGTGTGACGGCTCGTCGGCGTATTTCCGACGAATCGGACGACACGGCGTTAGGCTCGCTGTCGTCTTCGATCCCGACGGAAGGCACAGCATGGCGCATACGTCACACATGGTTCCCATCGGCACCCCGCTACCGGACTTTTCCCTTCCCGATCTCGACCAGCGGATCTACTCCCGGGACGATTTCGTGGACGGGCCGGGTCTGTTGGTCGTCTTCGCCTGCAACCACTGCCCCTACGTCAAGCACATCGAGGCGGCGCTCGGCGAACTGGTCGACTCGCTGCCGTCCATGCCGACCGTGGCGATCTGCACCAACGACGCGTCCGCCTACCCGGACGACGCGCCGTTGCGGCTGCGTGACCAGGCGATCCGCGCGGGGTGGACCTTTCCCTACCTCGTCGACGAAGCCCAGGACGTGGGCCGGGCATTCCGCGCCGCCTGCACCCCCGACTTCTTCCTCTACGACGCGAACCTCGAACTCGCCTACCGCGGCGCGTTCGACGAATCGACGCCCGGCAACGGGAAACCACTGACCGGAGACGACTTGCGCACGGCCGTCGAAGCCGTGCTCGCGGGCGGGCCCGCCCCGGAACCGCACCGGCCGAGCATGGGGTGCTCGATCAAGTGGCGAGACGCCTGAGTCCCTTCCCGCGTTCGCGCACCCGCCGGACGGCGGCGCGCCATGCCAGCTGCGGCACGGCGGCCGACAACCTGGCGAACTCCCCGAGGTTGTCCGGCTCGATCACGGTACGGGCCTGCTGCGCGGTGGCGGCGAGCCGGACCGCGCGCGACGCCTTGCCGACGTGGCCTGCGTCGTAGGGCGGCTGCGGGTCGTATTCGATGATCAGCTGAGCCGTTTCGGCCTGCTCCGCGCCGAAGGTCTCCCCCACCAGCCACAGGGCCAGGTCGATGCCCGCGGAGACCCCCGCGGCCGTGACGATCTTTCCGTCGCGCACGATCCGTTCGCCAGGTCTCGCGTCGGCTCCGAGTCCGCGCAACGCGGACTGGGCCAGCCAGTGCGTCGTGGCGGGCCGTCCGTTCAACAGTCCGGCGGCGGCCAGCACCAGCGAACCCGTGCACACCGACGTCGTCCAGCGGGTGCCCCGGTGCGCGCTGCGCAGCCAGGCCAGCAGCGCGTCGTCGACCGCCGCCGCCGCCGAGCCGGGACCACCGGGCACGAGCAGGATGTCCGGTGCGGGCGTCTCGTCGAACGAATGCGTGGCGCCCAGCACGAGCACCCCGCTGTCGGTGGTGATCGGCCCCGGCTCGTGCCAGACGAATCGGATCTCCGCGCCCGGCGCGAAACGCAGCACCTCGTACGGGCCGATCGCGTCGAGCGCGGTCATCCCCGGATAGGTCACGATCGCGATCCGCACCGCCTTGCCCGCTACGCGCCCTTCGGATCCGGTCATCGTCGACCCCGTTCGCCGAAACTCTGTGAGACGAGAAGAGAACCAGCGTTTCATTGCGCCGAACCGGTGTCAATCACCGCCGAGAGCGCCATGATGTGCGGAGCAACCCCGCTGTGTTCCGGAGGAAAGGACTACCGGTGACCAATCCAGGCGACTCGGGCTCGGTCGCGCGTCGTTATGTCGAGGCGATCGGTGCGCAGGACTGGCAGACCGTCGCGGACTGCTGGCGGCCCGGCGCGCGCGACGCGTTCGTCGGCGTAGCCGATCTGCGCGCTCCGGACGAGATCGTGGCCTTCTTCCGCGACGTGCATGCCGCGGTCCCCGACCTGACCGTGCACATCCTCTCGGTCACCGCGCAGGACGAGCGCGCCGTCGTGCACTGGCGGATGCAGGGCCGGTTCGACGGCACCGTGCCCCTGATCGGGCTGGCGCCGAACGGAAGGCGGCTCGACCTCCTCGGCACCGACGTGTTCGTCGTGCGCGAGGGGCTGATCGAGTCGAACACCGCGATCGTCAACGGGCTCGACCTCGCGCGACAGCTCGCCGTCCTGCCCCCGCAGCATTCGATCGCCGAGCGAGTGCTGTTCGGGCTCGCCAATTCGATTGCCCCACTCGGCAAAGCGATCCGCGCGAGGAACCGTTCCGGACGATGATCCGATGCTGCCGAACCGGCCGCGGTGAGGGACACTGTTCCCGACACCGGGGATGGAAAGGGGTGGGACGTTGGCGACGATCGTCCTCGTACACGGCATCGCGCAGGAACAGGAATCGGCCGACACCTTGGAGGCGCGCTGGTTGCCCGGACTCGCGGGCGGGGTACGCAACCACGGCGCACCCGAGCTCGCGGATCGATTGTGGCGCAATGGTTCCCCCGGCGACTTGTCGACCCGCATGGCCTTCTACGGCAACAAGTTCCTGGTCGAAGGGTCGCAGGGCGCCGGAACCGAACTCGACGACGCGCAACTGGACCTGATGGAGCAGCTCGCCGCCGAATGGCTGGCGACCGCCGCGGCGCACGCGGGCGACGAGCGTGACCGGGCGACCGCCCGCCGCCTCGGCACCGCCCCACCGCCGGACGCGGTGGCGCAGGGGCCGCAGGCGAGCCTGCGGCCCGCGCTCAACGCGCTGATGCGGTTGCGGTGGTTCGCGCCGTTCGGTTTCGGGTTGGCGCAGAAGTTCGTCATCCGCGCCCTGTCCCAGGTCGCCCGCTACTTCACCGACGACGACGTGCGCGAGTACGCCCAGCGGCAGGTGCTCGACCAGATCGGTCCCGACACCCGCCTGGTCGTCGCGCATTCCCTCGGCAGCGTGGTGGCCTACGAGGCGCTGCACCGCACCGACCATCCGGTCACCCTGCTGACCATGGGATCGCCGCTCGGCCTGCGCACGGTCGTCTACGACCGGCTGCGCCCGCAGCCGAGCGCCGTGCCGAAATCGGTGACGGGCTGGCACAACCTGGTGGACGAGGACGATCTCGTCGCGGCGCACCTGGACCTCACGCCGTTCTTCCCGCCCTGCCCCGGTGGCGCCGTCGTTCCGGTCACCGCGCAGTACTTCGACAACGGCGCGTCGCCGCACGACTCGACCAGCTATCTGATCAAGGCGGTCACCGGCGGCATCGTCGCGCAAGCGCTCGGCCACTAGCGGCTCTCGAATTCCGCTGCGAGCGCGATTGTTTCACCGCTCGCGCGGACCCGGCGGTCGCGCCGGAGCAGGTACACCGCGAGTGCCACGCCCAGGCCGGTGAGTGCCGCGCCGACCAGGTAGAGCGACCGCAGACCCGGCCCGTCGCCGAGGACCCAGCCGCCGATCCGGCCCGCGCCCGCCGCGGCGAGCTGGAATCCCGACGCGTTCACCGCGACGGCCAGGGTCGGCGCGGCCGTGGCCGCGGCGATCACCCGGGTCTGCATACCCGGGATGATCGCGAAGGCCAGTGCACCGAGCGCGAAGATCAGCGGTGCCACGAGGATGCGGACGTCGCCCGCCGTCCAGAGCAGCACCAGCACGATGGCGAGCGCGGCGAGCAGCGCGGTCACCGAGGGCAGCAGCGCCCGGTCGGCGAGTCTGCCGCCGAGCTGGGTGCCGACCACCGCGCCGAAGCCGTAGACCAGCAGCAGGATCGGCACCGCCCCCGCGGGAAAGCCGCCGACCTCGGTGAGCAGCGGCGTGATGTAGGTGAAGACCATGACCACGCCGATATTTCCGACGGCGGTGAGCGCCAGCGCCCAGAGCACGTCACGATCGGTGAACACGCGCAGTTCCCGCCCGGCCGAAACGGCGGCCGATCCCGGTGAGTCCGGCATGAAGCGCAGCACCAGGGGAAGCGCCAGCGCCGCGCACAGCGCCACAGCCGCGAAAGTCGCTCGCCAGTCCAGGCTCTGACCGATGGCCGCGCCCAGCGGCGTTCCGAGCACGATGCCCAGATTCATCCCGAGGGCCACGCGCGCCACGGCCGCGGCTTCGGATCCTGGCCGAGCGGTCGACACGGCCGTGGCGATCGCGACCGCGAAGAAGGTGGCGACGACCGAGCCCGCCGCACAGCGCGTCACCAGCAGCACAACGTAATTCGGCGCGAGAGCCGAACCCGTGTTCGCCAGTATCGACACCAGTATCAACCCGATGACCAACGGCTTGCGCGCCACCCGCGCGGTCAGCACGGTGACCACCGGACCGCCGACGATCATGCCCACCGCGTACGCCGTCACCAGCGCGCCCGCCGCGGCCACCGAGACGGCCATGCCGTCCGCGACGTCGGGCAGTATGCCCGCGATCACGAATTCGCCGGTGGTCAGGCTGAACACGACCAACATGAGAGAGAACACCGCGGACCGCATCACACGCCTTCCAGATAGTTCTAACTGTAATGATTTGAACTAGAACTATCACAGTTCGAATCGAAGGCGCTAGACTCGGAGCAATGACGCGGCAGCCGGACCCCGTGGTGGACACCGAACTCGACCGCGACGTGTGCAAGCTGGTGCACCAGTTCACCCACCGGCTCGACGTGCACGTCCGCCGCGTCGCCGAGCAACTCGACCTCACCCCTTCGCAAGTGATCGCCCTGCGCGAACTGTCCGAGGCGATCACCGCCAGGGAGCTGGCGGCGCGAATGTCGTGCGAGCCGTCCAACGCGACCTTCGTGCTGGACCGGCTCGAGCAGCAGGGCTTGGTCCGCCGCGAGCCGCATCCCACGGACCGGCGCGCGAAACAGATCGTGCTGACACCGGCCGGTCAGCGGCGGCGCGACGACGCGCTCGAATTGCTCGGCGCGAACTCACCGCTGATCGCACTGAACGAAGCGCAGCAGGAGGCCCTGCGCGACCTCCTGCTCACCATGGCCGCCGATACCGAGAGCTGATCGAGGCCCGCCCTGCGCGGTTACCGAACACTCTGCGACAGATGAGCTTTCGCGTCCTCGTAGTCTCCCGCGGGGGCCGCCTCGTCGCGGGTGTAGACCAGGTGCAGCACGCCGGTGTCGAAGGTCCGCGAGGACAGCAGGCGCAGCGGAACCGTGGGCGCGCCGTCCTGGAACAAGCGGTCGCCCTTGCCGACCGCGATCGGGTGCACCAGCAGGTGCAGTTCGTCCAACAGCCCGGCGGCCAGCAGCTGACGGACGACCGAGACCGAGCCGCTCATGCCGATGTCCCCGCCCGGTTCGTTCTTCAACGCCGTCACCGCTTCGAGCAGGTCGCCGCGAAGCACTTCGGAATTGCGCCAGGTGAAGTCGAGATCCTGGCGCGTCACCACGATCTTGCGCGCGTCGCCCAACTTCTTCGCGAACGCCGCGTCCGCATCGCCCGCCGCTTCGCGCTCCGGCCACGCGCCCGCGAAGCTGTCATAGGTCTTGCGGCCGAGCAGCAGGGTGTCGGCGGCGCCGAGCTGGGCATCGACCGCCGCGCCCATGGCGTCGTCGAAGTACGGGAAGTGCCAGTCCTGCGGGTCCTCGATGACGCCGTCGAGGGCGATGAACAGACCTGCGGTGATTTTCCTCATGTGCGTTGCTCCTGGATCAGGTGACGGTTGCTGTCGCTTGATCCGACGGGGCGGCGCGCGAGAACTCATCGGTGGGCGTGCGCGATTCGGCTCCGCCCGGCACGAAGGCGTCGCTATCCGGCCCGGTGCGCATCCGAACCGTGGAAGGCCGCCCGGTAGCTGTGCGGACTGGTTCCGACCACCCGTTTGAAGCGATCGCGGAACGCGGTCGGCGAACCGAACCCGACCTGACCCGCGATCCGGTCGACGGGATGAGTGGTGGCTTCGAGCAGATGCTGCGCCTGCCGGATACGCGCGCGCAGCAACCACTGCAACGGCGTGGTCCCGGTGTGCTCGCGAAAACGGCGGTTGAGCGTGCGGGTGCTCATCCCGGCATGGGCGGCGATGTCGTCGAGGGAGATGTCCCGCGCGCAGTTGTCCTGGATCCATCGCAGCACCGGCTCCAACGCCGAGCCGCGCGGCGTCGGCGGCTGGTCGTGCACGATGAACTGCGCCTGGCCGCCTTCCCGCTCCAGCGGGACAACCGATTTCCTGGCCGCGTCGGCCGCGACCGCCGAGCCGTAGTCCTTGCGGATCATGTGCAGGCACATGTCGATGCCCGCCGCCGCACCCGCCGAGGTGAGCAGCGAGCCGTTGTCCACGTACAGCACGTCGGGGTCCACGTCGATGGACGGATGGTCGGCCGCGAGCGCCGCGGCGGCGAGCCAGTGCGTGGTCGCACGATGGCCGTCCAGCAATCCGGTCGCGGCCAAGATGAAGGCGCCGGAACAGATCGAGGCGATGCGGGTACCCGCCGCCGCGGCCCGGCACAGGGCGTCGATCACTTCCTCCGGCACCAGCAGGCCCGGGTCGGCGCAGCCCGGCAGGACGATCGTGTCCGCCTCGGCCAGCGCGTCGAGCCCGCGCGGCGCCAGCAGCGTGAACACGCCCGCGTCGACCGTCGGTGCGCACGCGCAGACCAGCACGCGGTACGCCGGCCTGCCGTCGGGCAACCGCGTGCGGCCGAACACCTCCACCGGCGTGGCCAGATCGAACGCGATCACTCGGTCCAGGGCGAGTACGACCACGGTGTGCATGGCAATAGCGTAGTAGGCCGGTCGATTCCGGCCAACGGTCACCACCTGGCTTTCGACAGATACTTGCAGTTCACTGATTTGGCGAGAATTGATCGGTATATGGCGCTTTCGCCAATTCCTCCGGCCCGCCATCATGGCTAATCTCGACCGCCGTGACTAAGTTCCTGCTCTCGGTCCACGTGCTCGCCGCGATCATCGCCGTAGGCCCCGTAACGGTGGCGGCCAGCATGTTTCCCGCCACCACCCGCCGCGCTCTCGCCGACCCCGGGACCGGCCACAGCCCCGCCGTCCTCGGTACTTTGCATCGCATCTGCCGGGTCTACGCCCTGCTCGGCCTCGTCGTCCCGGCCTTCGGTCTGCTCACCGCGCTCAGCCTCGGCGTGCTCGGCGACACCTGGCTGGTGGTGTCGATCGGATTGACCGCCGCCGCGGCAGGCGTGCTCGCACTGCTCGTGCTGCCCGGGCAGCAGAAGGTCCTGGCCGACCTCACCGGGGCCACCCCCACGCTGATCCGCCGCCTCGCCATGGACGCCGGGGTGTTCAACCTGCTGTGGGCGGTGGTCACCGTCCTGATGATCGTCCGGCCCGGCTCGACCACCGGAGCGTGAGACTCAGTCGGGCAGGTAACGAACCGCCATCGTGCGGTCGCGCACGACCATGATCGGGCAGGCCACCGACAGCAGCAACGCCTGGCTGGTCGAGCCGAACAGCATTCCGGCGAACCCGCCGCGGCCCCGGCTGCCGACCACGAGCAACTGGGCCCGCTCGGAGCGTTCGAGCAGACAGCGCTCGGGCCGGTCGGTCACGATCTCGCGCCGGATCTCCACGTCGGGAAACCGCTCCTGCCATCCGGCGAGGCTTTCCGCGAGCACGATCTGCTTCTCGGCGTCGGTCGCGCTTTCGGCGTTCGCCGAGGGCACCTCGACGCCGGTCCACCCGTGCAGCGCCAGCAGGGGCACACTCCGCGCCGAGGCCTCGTTCAGCGCCGCTTCGATGGCGGGTTCACTGATCTCGGTACCGTCCACCCCGACGATCACCGGCTGCTTCCTGGCTTCCCCGGTGAGCGGCGCCCCTTCCCGGACCACGACCACCGGGCAGCGCGCCCGCCGCGCCAGCGCCGCGCTGACCGATCCGAGCAGGGCGCGGCGCACGGTGCCGCGTTCGCGGGTGCCGACGACCATCATCCGCGCCGGGCCGGTGCGGTCCAGCAGCGCCGGTCCGACCGGCTCGTGCACGAGTTCGGCGCTGACCTCGATGTCGTGCAAGGCGCGGACCGCGATGTGCGCCTCCTCGCGTGCGGTGTCCAGCACCCAGCGGCCGTGCCCCTCCAGCCGCGCGTAGTCGGTGCTGGTGAGCGGCTCGGTCACCCCGGGCCCGTAATCGGCGACCGGGTCCAGAACGTGCACCAGACGCAGCGGCGCCCGGTGCTGCGCGGCGGCCTGCGCTCCCCACGCGACCGCCGCAGCGGAACCGGCGGACCCGTCCACACCGACGACGATCGGGCCGTTGCTTCGCATGCTCACTTCCTTTCCGGACGAAAGAATCGAGCTCGGCACCCGACGCTGCCGGCCGGGAAGGTCGGCCTCAACCGCCGAGAACGGCGCACGCATAGCCCAGATGGACGCCTTCACCGACCTGGAGGTCGATACTCGCCACGTAGGGCGGATACGGCTCCTGCACCGCGCTGATCGTGTGCGGTCCCTCCGTGGCGGGTATCCAGTCGATCAGGGCGACACCGCCGGAGGGCCGGACCGTGCCGAACGGAATCCCGTTGTCGTAGAACACGACCGGTGCCACCACGTCGGTCACGGTGGCCCGCGCGGTGTAGAGACAGCCCGTCCCGTAGTTCGTCGCCAACCCGAAATTGACGCCGGGATACATCCCGACCTGGGTCACCGTGGCTCCGGCCGACGGCGGCTCGGCCATCGTGACCGCCACGATGGCTCCGATCGCCGCCGCTATCGCACCAACTCGTCTGCGCATTCGGATGGTCCTGTCGGTCGTGATTCGCTCTTCGTCGAACGGGCGCCGGCCACGCGCACCGGCGCGACAAACTAGATCCTCACTCCCGCACGGCCTCGGCGGGGCCCGAACCGCCGAATCGCGATCCCATCGGCACATCCGGTGCCGCCTGATCGGGTCGTGTCGTCGCCGCATGGTTGTGTGTCCGGAGGTGTTCGGCGAGAACGACGGAGGTGCGGCGTGGTAGCGATCGACTTCGAGCGGAGGGTGCGCGCAGCGAGGGCGGTGTCGGTCTGGCGTTCGGCCACCGCCGCGGGGCTCGGCGGCGTGCCGCCGACGGCACTGGTGCTGGCGGGGATCGTCAGCGTGCAGGTGGGCGCGGCGGTGGCGAAACAACTCTTCTCGACGACCGGCGCGGCCGGGGCGGTCATGCTGCGGCTGGTCTTCGCCGGCATCGTCCTGCTGGTGATCTGGCGCTCGTCGCTGCGGGTAGCGCGGGGTGCGCTGCCGGTCGTGCTCGGGTACGGCTCGGTGCTCGCCCTGATGAACCTCTCGTTCTACGAGGCGATCGACCGGATCCCGCTCGGTATGGCGGTGACCATCGAATTCCTGGGACCGCTGACCGTCGCGCTCGCCGGATCGCGGCGCTGGATCGACCCGCTGTGGGCGGTGCTCGCCGGAGCCGGAGTGCTGCTGCTGACCAGAGCGGACGGCGACGTGGACTGGGTCGGCGTGTTGTTCGCGCTGGCCGCTGCGGCGTGCTGGGCGGGCTACATCCTGCTGAGCGCCGCGCTCGGCGAGCAGACCAGCGGCGGCGGCGGGCTGGCGCTCGCGATGGCCTTCGGCGGGCTGATCATGCTGCCGGTCGGCGTCATCGACGCGGGCGCCGCGCTGTGGCAGCCCGCCGTGCTCGCCACCGGATTCGCGGTGGCGATGCTGTCGTCGGTCCTGCCGTATTCGGTGGAACTGGAAGCGCTGCGCCGGATCCCGCCCCGCGTCTTCGGCGTGCTGATGAGCCTGGAGCCCGCGGTCGCGGCGATCGCGGGCTTGGTCGTGCTCGGCCAGGTCATGAACCTCGGGCAGTGGGCAGGCGTGGCGTGCGTGGTCGCGGCGTCGGCGGGGGCGACGCGGACCGAAGCGAAGGATTGAACCGCGGCGAGGCTCGGACCCGTCTCAGCGCTGCTGCCGAGACGCACCCGGCTGCCCGGCGTCACGGTGCTCGTCACGGGCCGTCTCGGGGTCTTCCGCGATCAGGCTGCCGAGCAGGGCCAGGGAGCGCTCGGAGGGTGATCCCGGTTCCGGGTGATAGGCGATCAGTATCTGGCCCGGCGCGCCGTTGACGCTGAACGTCTCGTAGGACAGCGTCAGATCCCCGACCATGGGGTTACGGAAATGTTTGACCCCCGCGGTTTTCGCTCGCACGTCGTGGCGTGCCCACAACTGCCGGAACTCCTCGCTCTTCAGCGACAGCTCCCCGACCAATTCGGTCAAGCGCGGGTCGTCCAGGTCGGCCCCCGCGGTCGCCCGCAGGCTCGCGACGGTGTCGGCCGCGATGGTCGGCCAGTCGGCGTAGAGATCGCGCGCCTCGGGGTCGAGGAAGACCATGCGCACCTGATTGACGCCCGGAACCGAGCACGAGTTGACCGCAGCCGCCAGCGGATTCGCCGCCAGGACGTCCAGGTATCTGCCGAGTACCAGCGCGGGCGTGTTCGGCCACGCGTCCATCAGCCGTACCAGCCCCGGCGCCGCCCGTTCGGGCCGTCGCGGCGCGCGCGCTCGCTTGACCGTGGGCCGCGCCAGCTCCCGAAGATGCGCCGTACCTTCCTCGTCCAGTGTGAACACTCGCGCCAGCGCGGCGATGACCTGCTCGGAGGGATGCCGGTCACGCCCCTGCTCCAGGCGCACGTAATAGTCGGCGCTCACCCCCGCGAGCAGGGCGATCTCCTCCCTGCGCAGCCCGGCGACGCGCCGCTGACCGCCACCGGACATCCCGAAATCCTCCGGTCGGACCAGCTCGCGACGCGCACGCAGGAACGCGCCCAGTCGATTGTCGGAGTTCATGATCCGAGCCTAGGTGAGGCGCGGCGCGCCTGGGTGGCCCCGCGACTACCAGGAAGTCCGCAGCCTGTCAGGCGGGCGCGCGGGGGCGGAACGTAGTGGACATGACGAACAACAACCTCACCGGCCGCGTCGCGGTCGTCACCGGAGCATCGAGTGGAATCGGCGCCGACACCGCACGGCAGCTCGCACAGGGCGGCGCCAAGGTCGCGCTACTTGGCCGACGCAAGGATCGCATCGAGGAACTCGCCGCCGAGATCGGCGGTGACGCGCTCGCGGTGGTCGCCGACGTCGGCGACCAGCAGTCCGTGCGAGACGCCGCCGCCACGGTGCGGGCGGCATTGGGGCCCGTCGACCTGGTCGTCGCGAACGCGGGCGTCATGCTCGCCGCACCGTTCGAGTCCGCGCTCACCGAAGAGTGGGACCAGATGGTCGGCACCAACATCAACGGCCTGCTCTACACCGCCAGAGCGTTCATCGATGACCTGCTCGCGGCCGCGACCGAGGGCGGGCAAGCGGATCTGGTGCTGGTCGGCTCGATCGGCGGGCACACGGTCTTCCCCAACTACGCCGTGTACACCGCCACCAAGGCCGCGGTCGCGCATCTGACCCGCAACCTGCGGGCCGAGTTCGGGCCACGCGGCGTGCGGGTCAAGAACATCGAACCCGGATTCGTCGGCACCGAGCTCGGCGCGGGAATGCAGGACGAGCAACAGCGCGCCGGGCTGGAGCAGTGGCGTACGGCGATCAAGATCCTGGAACCCGGCGACATCGCCGCCGCGATCGCCTACACGGTCGGCGTGCCCCGGCACGTCAACATCGCCGAACTCGTCGTCGTCCCGACACAGCAGGGCTGATCACCGGCTCATCCACTGCTACAGTCCGGCGGATGACGGACGTTGCCCCGGTACTGCGCCGCGCCCGGCCCGAGGACGCCTCGGCGATCGCCGAGATCTGGTATCCGGGCTGGCGCGACGCGCACCTGGGCAACGTCCCCGACACCCTGCTGGCCGTCCGTCCACGCGACTCGTTCGACACCCGCGCGGCCGAGCGCGTCGGCGACACCGTCGTCGCCACCGTGGACGGCGTAGTGGCGGGCTTCGTCATGGTCGACGAGGACGAGGTCGACCAGGTCTACGTAGCCGCCGCACACCGCGGCACCGGCTCGGCCGCCCTCCTGCTCGCCGCCGCCGAACAGCGCGTCCGCGCCAACGGGCACGACCGCGCCTGGCTCGCGGTCGTCCCCGGCAACACCCGCGCCCGCCGCTTCTACGCAAAGCAGGGCTGGACCGATCAAGGCGCCTTCATCCACGCGGCCCCCGGCCCCAACGGACCGGTTTCGGTCCCCGCCCACCGGTACACCAAGCCCGTCTGAGCTAGTCGAGGTCCGCCCACCCAGGCCAAGGCCGCATGCCCTCGTAACCACGGATATAAGCGAGGCGGCGCAGCGCTTGGAGCTGGTAGGTGGAGTCGATGGCGGCGGCCCGCATCGACTGCAGGGCCATCCGGAACTCCTGGATGTCGCGCAGCAGGTAGAACCCGTCCCAGCGCATCACGTCGCGCCCGTACCCGCCGCAGAATTCGGCGTACTGCGCGGCGGTGATCTCGGCAGCGGTCCAGCATTCGATCGCCGCGTGCACTAGGTCCCATTCCGGCGGGCCGATCGCCGCTTGTCCCATGCCGACCAGGATCACGTCCCCGTCGTCGCCGACCACCACGCTCTGGTCCCAGTCGGCGCCTTTGACCACCGACCACGGCAGGCCCGACGGGAGCGTCTTCCAGCGCCCGCGCAATTCCTCCAGGTGTTTGTGCAGCCATCGCCGGTCGTCCTCGGACACAGTCCGCGCGGCGGCGATCTCTTCCTCCACCCGAGCCAAAGGCGACATCCGGCGTAGCTCGAACCCGGGCAGCGGCAGCCGGTGCAGCTGCCCCAGCGCCCTGGCCACCTCGGCGGGCGTGCCGGGATGGTGCGGCGGCAAGTCCTGCCAGAAGGTCACCGGGCAGCCCTCGACCACCACCGGCTGCGGGATGTCCGGGACCACACGCGCCGCCGACACCCCACAGGTCTCGAGCCATCGAGCCACGGCGACTTCCCGCCCCGTCACCAGCTTTTGCCCACGCAGGCCGATCCGCACGACGATTCCGTCGCGCAGCCGGTACACCCCGCGCGTTTCCGCCGGTTCGGCATCGCTCGCATCGATCCCGACGCTCACACACGCGGCACGCAGAATCGACCGCATCCCGTTACCCGCGATCCCTGCGGTCATGTCAGCCTCCCAAGCCCCGCGCTCCCCTCTGGGGAGCAGTAGCGCATCTCGGCTTCGAGCTTCATGGCAGCCATCCAGATACCGGGGGGCTAACACCCCATTTTCCCTGCTCAGTGGACATTACCCCGGCAATTCCACCGCAGTCAGCAACCAAACAGAATCCGCCCGTTTCGCCCGAATTGACGTTTTCTCAGCCACGGGCCATCACCTTCGTCCACCCCGGCCCGCGCCATGCTTACAAAGAAAGCCCCTTGCCGGAAACGCCGCGAGAGACGCTTACAAGATGCCTTCGTTCAGGTCATATGCGTTCACCAGGGCGCAATGGCCAATGGAGGCCCGAAGCGATTTGCCGTCCAGCGTGGCTACCCGGGGCGACCGCGCTCAGCGACTCCTGGTTCGGGTCCGAAAAGAGCAGAACCGCCACAGAGCAATCTTTGAGCAACATTTCTGAGGTGGCGCTGGTATCGGCTCACTTAGGCCTGATTTCGTCGGCCCCGAACGCAACCCACGGTGACGAGGCCGGAGGCGGAACTAGCCGGGCGGGGCATGGGAGTTGCACCCCACCAAGCACCTGCGGAACGCAGCGAGGCACTCGTGGGGCTGCCAGGAATCGAACCCGCTCCCCTGGTCGTGACGTCGAATCGCGGTCTACCTGCGAAAAACACATCCATGGCGAATCGCGTTCGAACACGGGTGACTGTCAGCAGAATGCGGGCACGGGCTAAGCAGGTTCAGGCGGTCGGTCGTACGCGTCGACAGCGGCCTTGGACGTCGAGGAGTCCTGCAACACCAGTTCCCACGGACCGGAGTTGATCTCGAAACTCTTGCCGAACCCGACCCACTTCCCTGCCATCCGAGCGCCGGTCAACTCGATCAGCAGTTGAATCGCGCCGTGGTAGTACGCGCCCCGGTAGTAACCATCCTGGGCGGTGTGCTCGCTCCATGTGCCCGTAGCCACGTGCCCGTCTACGGTCAGGTCCATCTCCATGGACGATTGCGCGGAGTTCGGCAGGCTGCGCACCGTCAGGCGGTTGTCGTGCTGGAGCACCACGACGTGATGCACAGCCGTGAACGTCGCGTCACGACCGGAGGAGTAGTACTCGTACCGGGACAGCCAGATGCCCGAGTAATTGCCAGGCGTCCTTGGGCGCCGCCCGGCGGCGACCTGCTCGGGTGCGACTTCGCCGATAGCCGAGTCGACCACGGTCCCCTCCTCACCGCCGGAGAGACTTCGGCCGGCCATCACGGCACCGAAGCCGAGGGACTCGATCGGTAGGCGCATGACCTTCTCCAGCGCTCGGGCGTGCGACGGCCGCGGATTGCTTGTGAGCCCTGATTCCCAGCGCTGCACAAGGCGTTTCGTGGCACTGGCACACCCGGCATCCCGGAGTGCCCGCGCGAGGTCGTCCTGGCTCATCAAACGCGCGTTCCGGGCCGCGCGGAGAGCCGTATTCGGT
Source organism: Nocardia abscessus (assembly GCF_015477775.1). Lineage (GTDB taxonomy): Bacteria > Actinomycetota > Actinomycetes > Mycobacteriales > Mycobacteriaceae > Nocardia > Nocardia abscessus_A. The sequence goes on from NZ_JADLQO010000004.1 coordinate 124,086, forward strand.
GCCGAAGCCATGTCGCCACGTTAGCCCTTTGACGCCTAAATGTCGCCCTGAATAGAGGCGGATTGACGCCCGTTACGTCATCGCACGGACACGGCTTGTCGACCGACTCTGAATCTGGCCCCGCCGTCGGGTCGACCTTCGAATCCTCGGCGTCGGGTGCCCACCAACCACACCACAACGTGCAGAGGGGTCACCGAATGACCACAGAGCCCGCAACCGTCCTTATCGTCATGGCCGCCGTTGGGGGACTGCTGATCCTGCTGTTCTGGGTACTGCCCTGGCTACTCGAACTGGGCGACGACCCGGACGAGTCCGTACCGGCGCGTGACATCCTCGCGCGTATCGAGGAGGAGCAGCGATGACGACACGGCGCAGTTGGATACAGGACTACTGCGAGGACAGCAACATGCCTGCCGACGAGCAGCACGCACAGGGCCTGATGAAGCTCCACGCCACCTGCACCCCGCCGTGCCCGCGCGAGCTGTCCGCTGAACGGTATCTCCGGGAGCGCGGCGAAGGCAGCACACCCGAGAGTCCGACAAGCGAGGTGCAGGAAAAGTGGGCGGAAATGTGGGCACGGCACCCAGCGAGACCGGCAAAGCGGCATGAAAAAGGCCCTTCACCTGCGGTGCAGGTGAAGGGCCTCTGAGTGGAGCTGCCGGGAATCGAACCCGGGTCCTCCGCCGCGTCTTCAGGGCTTCTCCGTGCGCAGTCCGCTGTGCCTCTACTCGGATCTCCGGGTCCCGCGAACAAGCCCGGATGACGATCCCAGTCGCTGTTCGATGTCCCGTCCTACTCCGCGACCGAGTAGGACGGTTAGCCCTCTAGCTGATGCCGGCACCGGAGCCGAGGGCATGCCCCGGGCCGACAGAGACGCTCTGCTGGTTAGGCAGCGAGAGCGTACTCGCGCTGATTGGAATCGGCGCTTAATTGGTTGCAACGACGCTTACGGTGGTCTCTTGCCTGCACCGACACGCTTCCCCTGAATCTACGTACGCAGTCGAAACCGTTCAGCCCCGTACGCCCCGGCACCTTGCCGGGCTGTTCATGTTAACACCGGTCAGAGCCAGGATCATCCCAATATCCGGTGGGGGCGACTGCCAGGACGTCGGCCACGCCACGCAGATCAAGCGGCGATCGACTGGGGAGGATGGAGCACATCCGCCGACCATCTCCCCCGATCGAGACCGAATCCCGCCACCACCACCCGTCGGCGAGCACCGCGCGTTCGAGCACCCGAACCTTCTCGGATGCTGGTGGTCGATTCTCCCGGTTCGACGACCAACCCGACTTACACTGCACGAGCCGTACGATCGGCTCTGAGCAGCGGATCTCGATTTCAGACTAAGGAAACACTTTGGCAGTTCGCACCATTCGGGACAGGTTGCTGCGCCTGTCCGCCCTCACCGTCATCGCCGGACTCGTCCTGACCGGATGCTCCGCACTACGCGACAAGTCGGCCGAAGGAATCGAGCCGGGTGTCACCGCGGACCCGTGCCCGAACGCCGTCGACACCCGCAAGGGGTGTATCTATCTCGGCGTGCTGTCCGATCTGACGAGTGGGCCGTTCGCCGCGCTGGGCAAGGACATTCACAACGGCCAGCTGGCGTTCTGGAAGGCCGTGAACGAGGCGGGCGGGATCGGCGGCAAGTACGAGGTGGACATCGCCACCTACACCGAGGACACGAACTACGATCTGCAGAAGCACGTCGAGACGTACCGGCGGATCGAGCCGCACGTACTGGCGCTCTCGATGAGTTTCGGCACCGTGCAGACGCAGAAGGTACTTCCCGAGATGGACGCGGCGAACATGGTCGCCATTGCCGGAACCCTGTGGTCGGGCTGGCAATTCGAGAACAGCGACAAGGGCCTGTTGCTGGAGTCCGGGTACTCCTACTGTTCGGAGGCGATCATCGCCCTGGACTGGATCGCCGAGCACCTGGCGAAGCCGAACTCGATCGCCACGGTGAGCTACCAGGGTGACTACGGCGGCGACTACTCCACCGGCGCGAAGAAATGGGCCTCCGCCAACCGCGTCGACATGGTGGCGCACATCGACACCGAGCCCAACACTCAGATCGGCAATCAGGACGCGGCGGTCGCCAAGATCCTGAACGCCGGAGCGGATCTCGTGCTCCTGGCCACGGGGCCCGCGGAGGCCGGCGAGATCATGGGCAAAACGGCGCTGGCCGGCTTCCCGGGCCGATTCCTGGGCTCGGGCCCGACCTGGAACGGCGGCTTGTTGAAAAGCCCTGCGGCGACGGCGATCACGGCACGCTACAACATGACCTCGCCGTTGGACGGCTGGGACGGTACCAGCGTGGGCGCCAAGAAGGCGCGGGCCTCGGCGACCAGGGAGCCCTCGACCTGGGGTTACAGCGCGGGCTGGATGTTCTCCTACCCGATGAAGGCGCTGCTCACCCGAGCGGTGAACGAAGGCAGGCTGACCCGCAAGGGCGTCCGGGGGGCGGTGCACGGCCTGCGCGTCGATTACGAGGGTGCGATTCCCGAATACATCTATGGCGCGGCCAAACCCGACCTCGCCCGTCAGCGAGCGGTCATCGAAGCGCCGGAGCAGACCGCGCCGCTGGGTGCGAAAACCCTTGCGGTCGCGTACCACGGCCCGACTCAGGACCGCATCACCCTCACCGAGCCCTGCGTGCAGCCGTAAGCGAGCCAGATATGCCTTTCCATCGTGTTTTCCGTCGACTACTTCGACTCGTAGCCGTTCCGCTCGCGCTCGGGCTCGTCCTGACCGCCGGGTGTTCGACTTCGACGCCCGCCGCCACACCGGGTGTCACCCGCGAACCATGTCCACACGCGATTCACCGCGACAAGGGCTGTATCTATCTGGGCGTGCTGTCGGACCTGAACAACGGCCCCTTCGCCCCGCTCGGAAAGTCCTTGCAGGAAGGGCAGCTCGCGTTCTGGAACGAGGTGAACAAGCAGGGCGGGATCGGCGGCTACGAGATCGACATCACCGCCTACACACGCGACACCGCCTACGACCCGCGCAGGCACGTCACGGAATTCGCGAACGTCGCGCCGCACGTGCTGGCGCTCGCGATGAGTTTCGGAACCGCGCAGACGCTGGCTGTCCTGCAGGAGATGGACGACGCGGATCTGGTGACCGGGGCGGGCACACTCTGGTCGGGCTGGCAGTATCGCTCCACCGATCGCGATCTGGTACTGGACGACGGGTTCTCGTACTGCACCGAAGCCGTGCTCGGCCTGGACTGGTTCGCGCAGAACCACTATCAGCCGCGCACCCTCGGCGTGGTCGCCTATCGCGGCAACTACGGTGGCGACTACGCCAGTGGGGCGCTCAAGTGGGCCTTGGACAACGGCGCCACGATCACCTCGCGCGTCGACACCGGGCCCAACACCGAGGTCGGCAATCAGGACTACCCGGTCGCCGCGATCATGGCCGACCCGCCCGATGTGGTCCTGTTGGCCACCGGGCCGGGCGAAGCCGCCGAGATCGTCGGCAAGCTGGCGAGATCCGGCTACGAGGGCCGGTTCCTGGGGTCCACTCCGACCTGGAACAGCGCGCTGCTCAAGACACCGGCCGCGCCCGCGCTCACGGCGCTGTACAACTACACCTCGCCGTTCGACGGCTGGGACGGCACGAGCACCGGAGCCCAGCGCGCCAGGAACGCCGCGACCAGCGAACCGACGAACTTCGGCTACAACCTGGGCTGGGCGATCTCCTATCCGATGAAGGCGCTGCTCACCAAGGCAGCCGAGTCGGGCGGTCTGGACCGGCCGACCTTGCGCAAGGCCCTGGCCGGGCTCACCGTGGATTCCGAAGGCATGGCGGCGCCGCAGATCTACGGCCGCGACGAACCCGACGTGGCAGCGCAGCGCGCGGTGGTCAACGTGCCCGACCCGTCCACGTCACTGGGTTCGCGCACGGTGGTCGCCGATTACCGCAGCCCCACGTTGAAGCGGATCGCGATGCGCGAGCCCTGCACGAGGTGATTCGCGCAGTCCTTGTGGCGCCCGCCGCCCGAGTGACCTTGCCTGCGGCAACGGGATTCGGCTGGGGCGGCAGTGTCAGTGGGAGTCAGGCGGCGGCAATGAGTGCGACCGCTGCCAGCGCGAGGACCAGGCCGAACTGCTGCTGCCGGTGGACCCGCTCGCCGAGCAGCACCATCGCCAGCAGCACGGTCACCGCCGGATACAGCGAGCCGATCACGCTCACCAGCGACAGCAGCGATCCGTGGAACGCGTACAGCAGCGCCGCGTTGCTGACGACGTCCAGCACGCTGATATAGCAGGCCAGCCGTAACGGTTCGCCGCGCAGCCTGCCGAACTCCCTGGCGACCAGCGCGGCGAGCCAGACGACTCCGGTGGCCGCGACACGCTGCATGAGCAGCGGCCACAGTCCCGAGTCCGCCGAAGTCTTGTGCAGGAAGACGAAGGCGAAGCCGTAGGCGGCGCCGGACCCGATGGTCAGCGCGGCGACGGTGCGGGTGAACCGCAGTTCGCGTCCGCCGGTGATCTCCTCGGTCACCTCGTCGGGCGATTCCCGGCTCACCAGGAGCACCGCGACCAGCGCGAACACGACGCCCGCGAAGGCGAGCGGACCGGGACGCTCGCCGGTCAGCAGCCCGACGAGCACCGGAATGCCCGCCACGAGCACCGCCGTCAGCGGCGACACCACCGCCATCGGACCATTGGCCAGCGCCGCGTAGAACCACCACACCGCGACGCCGCTCGCGACGCCCGCCGCCGCTCCCCACGCCAGCGACGCGGCGTCCGGCGTGCCCGACACGAACGGGAGCAGGGCGAGCACCAGCAGCACCGAGAACGGATAGGAGTAGATGACGACGCGCAGTGCGGTCACCCGCCGCGACGCCACACCGCCGTAGAAATCGCTCACGCCGTAGCCCACCGCGGCTGCCAGCGCGAGCAGGACGGCGGTCACTTCATACCTTTGACCCGCCGTCCCAGCTCGCGGGTGACTTCTCGCTCGGCGGTGCGCCGAGCCAGGTCCTGGCGCTTGTCGTAGTCCTGCTTACCCTTGGCCAGCGCCAGTTCGACCTTCACCTTGCCGTCGGAGAAATACATCGACAGCGGCACCAGCGTCTGGTTGCCCTCTCGCGACTTGCCGACCAGTCGCTCGATCTCGCGCTTGTGCAGCAGCAGTTTGCGCACCCGGCGCGGCGCGTGGTTGGTCCAGGTGCCGTGGCTGAACTCGGGGATGTGCAGCCCACGCAGCCACACCTCGCCGTTGTCCACCGTCGCGAAGGCGTCCACCAGCGAGGCCTTGCCCTCCCGCAAGCTCTTCACCTCGGTGCCGACCAGCGCGATCCCGGCCTCGTAGACGTCCAGGATCGTGTAGTTGTGCCGCGCCCGGCGGTTGGTCGCGATGACCTTACGCCCCTTCTCCTTCATAACGGTCCACTCTAAGTGACCCGGCAACCAAATTATTCCCGCAGGTCGCGGACGCACTAGCCACCCTGATGCAGCACGATGTAGAGCGCGAGGACAGCGAGGAACAGCACAAGCAGGGCCACCGTCGACATCCGCGGTGCGCCGGGACGCTCCGGCGGCGGCCTGCGCCGCAGCCACACGTTCTCGACCGACGGATCGCTCCTGCCCCGGATCTGCGGCGGCGCGTCCGGAGCCTCACCCCCTGCGGAGCCGGAGGAAACATCTTGGCCCTCATCGCTGGAACCCTCACCCGGTGCCATAGCCAGCACGGTAGCCGCGATGACGGTGGCGCGCCGCAATTCCCGCGCCGCGCAACACAGTTGGAACTCAGGCCAGGCGCCGCCGGAACGCCTCGGCGGATGCGCCGGTCGCCAGGTCGACGGTGTGCACGCCCAACTCGACCCCGCCCTGGGTGAGTTCGAGAATCATGAAGCCCAGCTCGTGGTAGTTCTCGTACAGCGCACTGTTGCCCGCGCTCGCGGTGAGCCGCGGCTCCGCGCCGACTGTCTTCGCGGCCGCGCCCGACACGATCTGCCTGGTTCCCTTCGACGCCGCCGTGGGTTCGAGCACCTGCAGCGAGTGATCGTGCCCGGACAGGATGAACTGGCACCGGCCGATCACATGGTCTTCGATGAAGCGTTTCACGTGCACGCCGTTGATCGGCTCCAGAGACAGGCCCTCGTAGCGGCCCGCGTCTCCGTGCGGGCCGTTGCTCAGATACGGCTGGTGCGTGCAGGCGATCTTCCACGGGGCGGGCGACTCGGCGATGGCGCGGTCGAGCCAGTCGCGCTGCTCGTTCATGAACTGCCCGTCGACCGCCCAATAGGGCGAGAAGACCGGTGGCACGTAAGCGGCCAACGGATTGACATCGAGGACGAAGAACTCGACGACGGGGTTCCGCTCCGGGATCCGCACCGAGTAGTAGCGGCTCGGCATCCACCAGCGTCGAGAGCTGGCGTGGTACTCCACCTCGGCATTGCCGCGCAGCAGCCACCCGCCGTCGCCGCCGAGAACCGAACTGTTGTCGTGGTTGCCGAGAACCATCAGCCAGGGGAAGTCCAGTCCGGCGTTGGGATTCTCGAACTTGTCGGCGAACTGGACGTCGGCGGCACTGTCGGGCCCGTGCTCGTAGATGTTGTCGCCGAGACCCAGTGCGAGCGAGACGGGTTCACGGCCGTGGTGTGCGCGCATGGCGTCGGCTACCGCCCATTGGGTGCGGGTGCCGGTGCCCGCGTCGCCGGTCACCAGCACCCGTACCCGACGATCCTCCGGGAAGGGGAACTTGCTGACGCCTTCGGCGACGGGTACCGCCTGCGCGGGCGTCCGGCCGACCAGCGTCGCCCCGGCCGCGAGGGTGGCCGCACCGGCCAAGAACTCCCGGCGCCCGATCGTCTCGCTCACACAGTCCTCCACAGTCTTCGGCGGTCCGGCACGCCGACCATCCTCGCCCATCGATGCACCGCGCGCCGGCGACGGCTCACGCGGCGGCGAGCACTTCGAGCACCTGCTCTCCGTATTTCGCGAGTTTGTTCTCGCCGACACCGCTGACGCCGCCGAGCTGGGCCAGGCTCGCGGGCTTGCGGGCCGCTATCTCGCGCAGGGTGGCGTCGTGGAAGACGACGTAGGCGGGAACGCCCTGTTCCTTCGCGGTGGCCGCGCGCCATTCGCGCAGCTTCTCGAACAGCGGCAGATCGGTGAGTGTCAGGTCGGCGGCCGCCGCCTTGGCGGCCTTCGCGGCCCGCGCGGGCTTGGGCGCGCGTTCGGGTTCACGGCGCAGCAGTACTTGCCGTCCGTCGAACAACACCTCGCTGCTGGCCTCGGTGAGTGTCAGGACGCCGTAGTCGCCGTGGACGGCCAGCAGCCCGTGGGCCAGCAATTGGCGCACCACGCCGCGCCATTCCGTGTCGCGCAGGTCGGTGCCGACGCCGAAGACTTTCAGCTCGTGATGGTCGTGCTGCACGACCTTGGGGTTCTTCTTGCCGAGCAGGATGTCCACGATGTGGCCTGCGCCGAAGCTCTGCCCGCGTTCCCGCTTCAGACGCAGCACCGTGGACAGCAGCTTCTGCGCGGCCACCGTGCCGTCCCAGGACTGCGGCGGGGCCAGGCAGGTATCGCAGTTGCCGCAGGGCAACCCGGGCTCGCCGAAGTAGGCGAGCAACTGGGTGCGGCGGCAGGCGACGGTCTCGCACAGCGCGAGCATCGCGTCCAAGTGCAGTTGCAGCTGGCGACGGTGAGCGGCGTCACCCTCGGAGGAGTCGATCAGCTTGCGCTGCTGCACCACGTCGCTGAGCCCGTAGACCATCCACGCCGTGGAGGGCAATCCGTCGCGACCGGCACGCCCGGTCTCCTGGTAGTACCCCTCGACCGACTTCGGCAGGTCGAGATGGGCGACGAAGCGCACATCGGGCTTGTCGATGCCCATGCCGAAGGCGATGGTCGCCACGACGACCAGCCCGTCTTCGCGCAGAAAGCGCGACTGGTTCGCCGCGCGGGTCCGGTGGTCCAAGCCCGCGTGGTACGGCACCGCGGAGACGCCGTTCTCGGTGAGAAACGCCGCGGTCTTCTCCACCGAGTTGCGCGAGAGGCAGTAGACGATGCCCGCGTCGCCCGCGTGCTCGGTGCGGATGAAGTCCAGCAGCTGGCGCTCGGGACGGTTCTTCGGCTCGATGCGGTACTGGATATTGGGCCGGTCGAAGCTGGACACGAAGCGGCGGGCGCCGCCGAGGTCGAGCCGCTGGATGATCTCGTCGCGCGTCTTCTCGGTGGCTGTCGCGGTCAGCGCGATCCGCGGGACGTCCGGCCACCGCTCGTGCAGCACGGACAGGCCCAAGTAATCGGGACGGAAGTCGTGACCCCACTGCGAAACGCAATGTGCTTCGTCGATGGCGAACAGCGCGATCTTGCCGCGGTCGAACAGCTGCGCGGTCGAGTCCAGGCGCAACCGCTCCGGCGCCAGATACAGCAGATCGAGTTCACCCGCGACGAACTGCGCCTCGACGGTCCGGCGCTCGTCGGGGTACTGGGTGGAGTTGAGGAACCCGGCGCGCACGCCGAGGGCGCTGAGCGCGTCCACCTGGTTTTGCATGAGGGCGATCAATGGCGAGACCACGACACCGACGCCGGGGCGTACCAGAGCGGGCACCTGGTAGCAGAGCGACTTGCCGCCGCCGGTCGGCATGAGCACCAGCGCGTCGCCGCCGTCGATCACGTGCCGCACGATCGCGCCCTGGTCGCCGCGGAAGCTGTCGTAACCGAAGACTCGGCGTAGAACCTGTTGCGCCGCAACGGATCCGGCGTCCGATCCGGACGCGTCTTCGATCGCTACAGCCGCGAAATCATCGGGGGGAGTCACCCGGCCCATCCTACGAGCGCCCGGACGGCGCGGTACCGGTACGGTGCGGCGTTCGCCCTGCTGGACGGCCGAGTTCTGCACATGTGCACAACCAACGCCGAAGCTTCCCGTCCCGGCTCGCCGACCTGGGGGTTTCCCATCAGAGCGGAAATTCTCGGCCCGGCGGCTCCCTCCAACGCTGTTATGTTGTGGCCCATGGCAACAGGGATCGGGACCAGGGCACGCGCGGCGATGCTCACCGCCGTCGTCGTGGTCGCCGCGGCCGCCGTGGTCACTGCGGCACTGCCCGCGGCGCGGGCGGAGACCATCCCCGCGATGTGCTCGCACGGCTGGGAGGCCGGGACCGTCGTCGAGGGAGCCGGCAATCTGGAGAATCTCGATGCCGACGGCCAGGGCGGTTTCTACGTCACCGGCCTGATGGACAATTACCTGGCGCATGTCGACCGCGCCGGGCGGATGGAGAAGCTGGTCACGGATGTACACCGCCCCGCAGGTGTGCGCGTCGCCGGGCGCTACGTCTACTTCCTCACCGGCGACGGGCTCAGCGAACCCCCGGGCACGCTCCAGCGCTACGACGTCGAGACCGGCGCGGTCAGTGTCCTGCTCACCGGGCTGAACGGGCCGAACGGCCTGCTGTTGCTGCCCGACGGCAGCCTGCTGTTCACCACCATCGGTCTGAACGGTCCGAACGGGATCTCCCGCTACTGGCCCGAGACGAACGAGTACGAGCGGGACTGGTCGAGTCTGCCGCCAGCCAACGGCCTCGCGCTGGCCGCGGACGGCGAGTCGGTCTACGTCGACACGATGACGATGCAGATCCTGCGCGTCCGGCTGGACGATCCGGCGCACCCCACGGTGGTCTCCGGCATCCCGGACCTGGTCGCACTCCCCGACGACATGGAGGCCACCCGAGCGGGCGCGCTCTTCGTCGCCGACCATATGCTCGGCGCCGTCTATCAGGTGGATACGACCACCGGCGCCACCTGCGCGATCATCACCGGCTTGATCAAGCCGGGCCCTTTGCGCAACCTGCCGGACGGCGCCACCTCGGTCCGCATCGACCGCGACGGTGACTCCTGGGCGCTGTTCGTCACCAGCATGGACGGCACGCTGCGGCGGTTGCGCCCACCGGCGGGCATCGACCTCACGCCCGCGAATCCCACGCGGGCCGGATAGTTCTGGGTGCTTCGAGGATTCCGCGGTCACCGACCGACCTGGTGTACCCATCGGAGGGAGGAAAGCCGTGGTCGAAACAGCGCCGATGGTGGCGGCCACCGCGATGGACGCCGAGGACATCGCACGACTACGCGATCGGCTCGCGCAGTGGATGGTCGACAACGGCATCGGGCAATGGGTGCCGGGCGAGTACGCGGTGGCGGTTGTCACGGAGGAGATCGCGCGAAATGAATGGTTCGTGTGGCGCGACGAGTCCGCGGCGCTCGTGGCCGCCGTTCGCCTCATCTGGCGGGATCCGGAGTTCTGGGGCGCGGACGACGACACCGAGGCCGGTTACGTCCACGGCCTGATGGTCGCGCCGGAATACCGGGGCCACGGACTCGGTCCGCGCATACTCGGGTTCTGCGCCGCGCACACACTGGCTCACGGCGTCACCCGCCAACGCCTGGATACCGCGTCGGATAACCAGATACTCCGGAAGTATTACGCCGCACAGGGTTTCATCGAACTCCGGGAGACGAGACTGCCGCCCCAGTTCCACGGGACCACCCACGTCGTCCTGATGGAAAAGTTCCTGGATACGCCAGACGTGCGTTAACTGACGGGCTCGCGACCACGTCGTCCCGGGCCCGAGCTCCAGCCGTGCGAAACGGAGCGGTCAACCGCGCAGGCGGTCGAGAACTTCGTCGTGGAGCAGGCTGTTGGTGGCGATCGCGTCACCACCGTGCGGACCGGGTTTGCCGTCCAGCGAGGAGAAACGCCCGCCCGCTTCCCGGACGAGGATGTCGAGGGCGGCCAGATCCCACAGGGAGACCTCCGGTTCGGTGGCGATGTCCACCGCGCCTTCGGCGAGCAGGCAGTAACTGAAGAAATCGCCGTAGCCGCGCACGCGCCACACGTCGTCGGTCAGGGCGAGGAAATGCTCCCGCAGCCCGCGGTCGCGCCAGCCGGACAGACTGGAGAACGCCAGGCTGGCCGAGCCGAGCTCGCCGACTGCGGAGACCGAGATCTGTTCGGCCACTCCCTTTTCGAAGCTCGACCAGGCGCCCGACCCCGCAGCCGCCCACCAGCGCCGGGCCAGGGCGGGCGCGCTCACCACGCCGACCACCGGTTCGCCGTCTTCCAGCAGGGCGATCAGCGTCGCCCAGATGGGCACTCCCCGCACGAAGTTCTTCGTGCCGTCGATCGGGTCGACCACCCATTGCCTTCCGCTGAATTCGGCGGCGCCGCCGAATTCCTCGCCCAGTACCGCGTCATCCGGCCGGGCCTCCGACAGCACCTGCCGGATCGCCTGCTCCACGGCCAGGTCGGCGTCCGACACCGGCGTCAGATCCGGCTTCGCGTCGACCTTCAGGTCCAGCGCACCGAAGCGCGCCCGGGTGATCGCGTCGGCGGCATCGGCCAACCGCAGGGCCAGTTCGAGATCGGAGGAGTACACAGCCACGCCCCGCACCCTATCGGCCCCGCCCGGTCACGCCGTTTCCGTCCCGGTTGGGCGAAGGCCACGGCTGAGTGAGCGCAATCAGCCGCCCTCGCTCCGCGACGGCATCCCCAGCGCCTACCCCACGGTCTCCAATGACCGGGCCGCGACCAACGCGCTCGCCCACCAGTGCAGCTGGTCGAGTAGCGTCGTCGCGGCGGTCGCGGGCCCTTCGGGCTCCAGCAACTTTCCCTCTTCGTCGAAGAGCAGGTAGTAGCGCGGGAACGACACATAGTCGCGCACCGTGTGCGCGTTGAGCTCGTTGAAGATCTGCCGCAGGTGCTCGATGGCGAGCAGGCCGCCGGAGGCCCCGCTGTAGCCGACGAAGCCGATCGCCTTCGCGTTCCACTGGGTGAAATGCCAGTCGATGGCGGCCTTGAGCGAGGCTGGGACGCTGCGGTTGTAATCCGGCGTGACGATGACGAACGCGTCGGCCGCGTCGAGCCGGCGAGTGAGCTCCGCCATGCCGTCCGGGCGCGGCGGATTCGGATCGAGCGCCGGGGGCACCGCGGGCAGGTCCAGCGGCAGGTGCGCCTCGGCGAGATCGATGACGTCCACCTCGAACGATCCGTGCCGTCGCGCCTGCTCGGCGAACCACGATGCGACGACCGGTCCGAAGCGTCCCTCCCGGACGCTGCCGATGATCACCGCGAGCTTCAGTGGGGTGTTGGACATGTCGCATCTCCTCGGATCACAGAAACGACCCCGGCGGGCCGCCGAACCCAATCTGCTTTGCGGCACGCAGGGCAGGGAGACCGCCGTAAGAGTGGTAGTGGCAGGGACACCCTCGCGGCGTTGGGCCTTGTTAGGTTCGACGGGTGAGCGACAACGAACTCGGGCTCTTCCTGCGCACCCGCCGTGAAGCGGTGACGCCCGCCCAGGTCGGCCTGCCCGCCGGTCCACGGCGGCGCACCCCCGGGTTGCGCCGCGCCGAACTGGCCACCCTCGCCGGGGTGAGCGTGGAGTACGTCACTCGCCTCGAGCAAGGTCGCGACCGGCATCCTTCGCCCCCGGTGCTGTCCGCGCTCGCCGACGCGCTGCGGCTGAGCCCCGCCGAGCGCATCCATCTGCACCGGTTGAGCAAGTCGGTGGACAGCGGGTTCACCTGTATGGGCGACGCGCAGCCGCTGCGCGAGGTGCGGCCGACCGTGCGCGCGATCCTGAATCGACTCGAACCCGCGCCCGCCGTGGTGGTCAACCGCCTCACCGAAGTTCTCGCCTACACCGACGGCTACTACCGGCTGATGGCACCGACCGGTCTCTTCGACGGACCCCACACCCCGGCGAACCTGGCGCGTTTCGTCTTCTGCCTGCCCGGCGCCCGGAACCTCTACGCGGACTGGGAGCACGTGGCCGACGAGACGGTCGCCACGTTGAAGCAGGGCCCGTTCCGCACCGACCCGCACATCGCCGCCCTCGCCGACGAGCTCACCGTCACGGTGGGCCCGGAGTTCGCCGACCGGGTCGACACGGTGCCCAGCTTGGCCGCCGCCACCGGTATCAACCGCCTCGTCCATCCCGAGGCCGGTCCCCTGCGCCTGGCCTACGAGCTACTCGAACTCTCCGCCGACGACGACCAGCGGGTGATCGTCTACCTGCCTGCCGACGACGCCACCGCCGCCGCCCTCGACACCCTCAACGGACGCCGCCCGGGCGGACTGCACGCGGTTTCGGGCTGACCGGGCGAACCGTCCTCGGCGACAGACCGCGCGAACGAACCACACCTCGAACACAGAGCACGAACGCCTTCGGCAGCGTGAACGAAGTGGAGTTCGACACACCGCGCGCGCCACACCGAACCCGTCGGTCGGGCAGGACAACGGAACGGGCGCGGCAGGCGCCGACCTGGCGAAGAGCCGATCGCCTCCGCTGCGAATTCCAAACAGCAACTGCGCCAAGCGCGGTCGCCGTTTAGGGTAGGAACCCATGAGGCGTCCGTCACAACGTACCGGCCAGGGGCCGGGTAGGGAGCGAGTGCGTGACGTCCCGGCGATCACCCCGTCCGGCCCTCGAACGACGGCGCCCACCCGTGGTGACGCCGTCCCTGGCCACCCGGCGCGCACTCGTGTGCTGCCGCCGCAGAGGGGCAGCTAGGCTTGACAATCGTGCATCCTGACGTTTCCGCTGATCTCGCCGAACTCGACGCCACCCTGAAGACCGTCGAATCGGTGCTCGACATCGACGAGCTGCGCCGTCGTATCGACGAGCTCGAGCATCAGGCCGCCGACCCCGACCTGTGGAACGACCAGGACCACGCCCAGCGGGTCACCAGTGAGCTGTCCCACGCCCAAGGCGAATTGCGCCGGGTGGAGGAGCTGCGCCAGCGGCTCGACGACCTGCCGGTGCTCTACGAACTGGCGGAGGGCGAAGAGGGCGAGACCAGGACCGCCGCACTCGCCGAGGCCGACGCCGAGCGCGCCGCGCTGCACAGCGACGTGGAGGCGATGGAGGTTCGCACGCTGCTGTCGGGCGAGTACGACAAGCGCGACGCGCTGGTGAACATCCGCTCCGGCGCCGGTGGCGTGGACGCCGCCGACTGGGCCGAGATGCTGATGCGCATGTACATCCGCTGGGCCGACCGGCACAAGTACGGGGTCGAGGTCTACGACACCTCCTACGCCGAAGAAGCGGGCATCAAGAGCGCCACCTTCGCGGTGAAGACGCCCTACGCCTACGGCACGCTGTCGGTCGAGATGGGCACGCACCGGCTGGTGCGGATCAGCCCGTTCGACAACCAGGGCCGCCGCCAGACCTCCTTCGCCGAAGTCGAGGTGCTACCCGTGGTCGAGACCACCGACCACATCGAGGTGCCCGAGACGGAGATCCGCGTCGACGTGTACCGCTCGTCCGGCCCGGGCGGCCAGAGCGTCAACACGACCGACTCCGCGGTCCGCATCACCCACCTGCCCACCGGCATCGTGGTCACCTGCCAGAACGAGAAGTCCCAGCTCCAGAACAAGATCTCGGCCATGCGCGTGCTGCAGGCCAAGCTCTTGGAGCGCAAGCGGCAGGAAGAGCGCGCCGAGATGGACGCGCTGAAGACCAACGAAGGTGCGTCCTGGGGCAATCAGATGCGCTCCTACGTGCTGCACCCGTACCAGATGGTCAAGGACCTGCGGACGAACTACGAGGTCAACAACCCCTCGGCGGTGCTCGACGGGGACATCGACGGTTTCATCGAGTCGGGTATCCGCTGGAGAATGCGAGAGCAGGCGAACTAAATGAATGTCGCGGGAATCCAGGCTATCGCGTCCACCGGCTTCACCACCTGGCTACGCGGTTCCGGCCTGGAGATCGTGCTGCTCATTCTCGGTGCCATCCTGTTCAGCCGGTTCGCCACCTACGTCAGGGACCGGATCACCCGCAAGATCGACGCCGGATTCCGCAGCAGTGACGCCCTGGTGCGCACCGAGGCGGCCAAGCACCGCCACGCGTTGGCGCAGGTGATCACCTGGGTGGTGCTGACCATCGTCTACGTACTGATCACCATGGAGGTGCTGCGGCGGCTCGGCTTCGCCGTCACCGGGTTGGTCGCGCCCGCCGCGGTGCTCGGCGCCGCGCTCGGTTTCGGCGCGCAGCGCATCGTGCAGGACATCCTCGCCGGGTTCTTCCTGATCGCCGAGCGGCAGTACGGGTTCGGCGATGTGGTCCGCATCGCGGTGACTGGAGCCGCGGAGCAGGCGGAGGGTACGGTCGAGGACGTCACGCTGCGGATCACCACGCTGCGCAACGCGGACGGTGAAGTGATCACGGTGCCCAATGGCCAGATCGTGAAGGTCACGAACCTGTCCAAGGACTGGGCACGCGCCGCGATCGACGTGCCGGTGGCCGCGAGCGCTGACATCACCAGGGTCAACGAGATCCTGCACGAGGTGGGTACAAAGGCGTACGAAGACGCTCGCCTGAAGCCGTTGCTGCTCGACGAGCCCACCGTCATGGGTGTGGAAGACCTCACCGTCGACCAGATGAACATCCGAATGGTTGCCCGGACGTTGCCGGGTAAACAGTTCGAAGTCGGACGCGAGTTGCGGGTGCGAGTCGCCGCGGCGCTGCGCCGGGAGGGAATCAGTGAGACCACGTAGATCCACGGCGATCCTGATGGCAACCTGGGTCGCCACGTTCGTGCTGTACGTATTCGTCAAACCCGACGAAACGAGCACCGCGCCTGCCACCCTGGTCAACGCCGTTCCCGCAGCGGTGTTCACCGAAGCGCCGGCCCGCTGAGCCCGGCGGGCGAGCCGCCGCCGTTCTGTCACCCATGGTTGACGACGCAGGCCGCGCCCGGTTGCTGGTTACACTGGCTCCCCGTGATCACCATGCGGAACGTGACCAAGTCGTACAAGACCTCGACGCGACCCGCGCTGGACAACATCACCGTCGATGTGGGCAAGGGCGAGTTCGTCTTCATCATCGGACCGTCCGGCTCGGGTAAGTCGACCTTCATGCGGTTGCTGCTCAAGGAGGAGACCCCTACGGCGGGCGAGATCAGAGTCGCCGATTACCGGGTCGACCGGTTGCCCGGTCGCAAGGTGCCCAAGTTGCGCCAGCGCATCGGGTGCGTCTTCCAGGACTTCCGGCTGCTTCAGCAGAAGACCGTGTACCAGAACGTCGCGTTCGCGCTGGAGGTGATCGGCAAGCGGCGCCAGTTCATCGACCGCACCGTCCCCGAGGTGCTCGACATGGTCGGCCTCGGCGGCAAGTCCGACCGGCTGCCCACCGAGCTTTCCGGTGGTGAGCAGCAGCGAGTGGCGATCGCGCGGGCATTCGTGAACCGGCCGCTGGTGCTGCTGGCCGACGAACCGACCGGCAACCTCGATCCCGACACCAGCGGCGACATCATGATGCTGCTGGAGCGGATCAACCGCATCGGCACGACGGTGGTGATGGCCACCCACGACAACCACATCGTCGACGCGATGCGCAGGCGGGTGGTGGAGCTCGATCACGGACGCCTGGTGCGGGACGAGGCGACGGGCGTGTACGGGGTGGGCCGGTAATGCGCGCGAGCTTCCTCTTCGGCGAGGTCTTCGCGGGCCTGCGCCGCAACGTCACGATGACCATCGCGATGATCCTGACCACCGCGGTCTCGCTCACCATGCTCGGCGGCGGCCTGCTGGCGGTGCGCATCGCGGACAAGACCGAGCAGTACTTCCTCGACCGGCTCGAGGTGCGGCTGTACCTCACCGAGGACGTCTCGGCCAACGACCCGGACTGCTCACAGGACCCGTGCCGGGCGCTGATGGCCGATCTGAAAGCCACCAGCGGCGTGGAGTCGGTCCAGTTCCTCAACCGGGAGGAGGCGGTCCGGGAGGCCAAGGAGAAGACCTTCAAGGACCAGCCCGAACTGGCCAAGTACGTCAGTGAGACGCCGTTGCCCGCCTCGCTGCGGGTGAAGATGGAGAACGCGGAGCTCTACCCCACCATCTACGAGAAGTTCTACGACCGCCCCGGCGTCGGCATGGTGCGCAACGACAAGGACATCGTGGACCGGCTGGTCAGCCTGTTCGACGGGTTGCGCAACGCGGCGTTCGGCTTGGCCGTGCTGCAGGCGCTGGCCGCGGTGATGCTGATCGCGAACATGGTGCAGATCGCCGCGTTCACCCGCCGGACCGAGGTCGGCATCATGCGGCTGGTCGGCGCGACTCGCTGGTACACCCAGTTGCCGTTCCTGCTCGAGGCCGTGGCCGCCGCACTGGCCGGTTCGCTGCTCGCGATGATCGGCCTGCTCATCGCCCGCCCGCTGGTGATCGACCGCGCCCTCGGCGACCTGTTCGCCAGCAAGGTGTTCCCGCGCATCACCGGCGACGACATCGCGATGACCGCGCTGGTCATCGCCCCGGTCGGCATCGTCTTCGCGGCGATCACGGCCTACGCGACGCTGCGGTACTACGTCCGCGAGTGATCCTCCGAGCCGGTGGCCGCGATCAGCTGAGCCACCGGCTCGACTTGCCCACCAGTGGCTGAGCTCGCGTCGGCCGGGTTGGCCGGACCAGCCGCCCTAGCCAGACCAGCCACCTAGCCAGACCAGCCACCCTAGCCAGATCGGCCACCCTAGCCGGACCAGCCACCCTAGCCGGACCAGCCACCCTAGCCAGATCGGCGGCCCTAGCCAGATCGGCAGCGCTGGCCGGATCAGCCGGAACTTCACAGCGCAAGGTCGGTCAACTGCCCGCAGTCGTGCCGGATTCGAATCGGCGGGTCGACGGCGATCACGGTGTGCGGCTTCGAGACGCAGGCGAATCGGTCGCGGCCGCCGCTCTGGTCGAGGCCGTAGATCCCGACGGCCGTCACCATTTCACCCAGGTTCTGCGGCCGGTCCGTTTCGACACGGCTGGGCAATTCGCCCCGGTTGATAGGCCAACCCCGTTAGCGGCAGATTTCGACCGAGCCGTCGCGGACAGCCTGGCGGCGACGGTGGTGGTGGAAGCCACGGCCGCCGTCGCACCCCATTCGGGCATCGGCTCATGGCGCCGTCGCGCATGGCGAAGTGCGGGTCATCGCGGTGCGAGGCGTGGTGCGACCTGCGGCGGAGACGGCGGCGGACCGCCTACGGCGCGACTATGGGCGCTTGTCCAGCAAGGCGTCGATTCCCCGCGTATTCTGCATCTCGACGCGCTTCTTACTCCGGAGTAAGATAGCCTTACTCTGGAGTAAGATAGCTGGGGATAGACCGCACCAAACCATCCGAGAAAACAGGTGATGATGAGCACTCGAGACAGCGCAACGAAGCGACGTCCAGACACGTCCGCGGTCGGCCTGAACCAACCCAAGCGGGATTGGATGGGCGCGGCGATGCGGGTCATGACGACCCTCACCGGGTCGGAACTCGCCGAGAAGTACAACCTGCGCAAGCCGATCGAGCGCGTCACCTACGAGGGCACCAAGACCGGCTTCCGCACGCTCGGCGCCGCGACGCGCGCCTTCGCCAAGGTCGCGGGCACCGGAGCGCCGAAGCGCCTGGCCGCCAACGAGGCGAAGAACAAGGACTTCTTCGACCTGACGCCGACCGACGAGCAGCAGATGATCGTCGAGACGGTGAAGGAATTCGCCGCCGAGATCCTGCGCCCGGCCGCCTACGAGGCCGACAACGCCGCCAAGGCGCCGCGCGATCTGCTCGAGCGCGCCGCCGAACTCGGCATCACCCTGATCAACGTCCCCGAGGAACTCGAGGGTGCGGCCTCCGAGCGTGGCGCGGTGACCAACGCGCTGGTCGCCGAGGCGCTGGCGCACGGCGACATGGGTCTCGCCCTGCCGATCCTGGCGCCCAGCGGCGTCGCGGTCGCTCTCGCGCAGTGGGGCAGCGACGCCCAGCAGAAGACCTACCTGCCCTCCTTCACGGGGGAGAACGTGCCGCAGGCCTCGGTCGTGATCAGTGAGCCGCGTGCGCTGTTCGACCCGTTCGCGCTGGAGACCAAGGCGGTGCGCTCGCCCAGCGGCTACCGCCTCTCGGGTGTGAAGAGCCTGGTCCCCGCCGCGGCCGACGCCGAGCTGTTCCTGGTCGCCGCCGAACTCGACGGGCGTCCGGCGCTGTTCATCGTCGAGTCGGACGCGCCTGGCCTGGTCGTGGAGGCCGACCCGAGCATGGGTCTGCGCGCCGCAGGCCTGGGCAGGCTGATCCTGGACAACGTCGCGGTCGGCGCCGACGCCATCCTGGGCGACGGCGAAGCCACGACCCGCGCCGAGGAGTACGCCGACGCCGTGCGCCTGGCCCGTCTCGGCTGGGCTTCGCTCGCCGCGGGCACCGGTCAGGCCGTGCTGGACTACGTGATCCCGTACGTGAACGAGCGGGAAGCGTTCGGCGAGCCGATCTCGCACCGCCAGGCGGTGGCGTTCATGGTCGCCAACATCGCGATCGAGCTCGACGGCCTGCGGCTGGTCACCCTGCGCGGCGCTTCCCGCGCGGAGCAGGGCCTGTCCTTCGGCCGGGAGGCGGCGCTGGCCAGGAAGCTCGCCACCGACAAGGGCATGCAGATCGGCCTCGACGGCGTGCAGCTGCTCGGCGGTCACGGCTTCACCAAGGAACACCCGGTCGAGCGCTGGTACCGCGACCTGCGGGCCATCGGCATCGCCGAAGGTGTCGTGCTCATCTAACCGGCCCGTTCCGTTCTCCAGGAGACCTCACCCATGATCAACCTCGAACTCCCCAAGAAGCTGCGGGCCAGCGCGAACCAGGCGCATCAGGTCGCGCAGGAGATCTTCCGCCCGATCTCGCGCAAATACGACCTCGGCGAGCACGACTACCCGGTCGAGCTGGACACCATGGCCGCCATGGTCGAGGGTCTGGCCGACTCCGGCACCCAGAAGATCGGCGGCGCGGCCGGTGGCCGTTCCGACGACAGCGACAGCCACGCCACCGAGCTGCTCGGGAACACCAACGGCGGCAATATGTCCGCGCTGCTGAACGCGCTGGAGACGTCGTGGGGCGACGTCGGCCTCATGCTGTCGATCCCCTACCAGGGCCTGGGCAACGCGGCCATCGCGGCCGTCGCCACCGACGAGCAGCTCCAGCGCTTCGGCAAGGTGTGGGCCTCGATGGCGATCACCGAGCCGTCCTTCGGTTCCGACTCCGCCGCCGTGTCCACCACCGCCGTGCTCGACGGTGACGAGTGGGTGCTCAACGGCGAGAAGATCTTCGTCACGGCGGGCCAGCGCTCGACTCACATCGTGGTGTGGGCGACGGTGGACAAGAGCCTCGGCCGCGCGGCGATCAAGTCGTTCGTCGTGCCGCGTGACGCTCCCGGCCTCTCGGTGGCGCGGCTCGAGCACAAGCTCGGCATCAAGGCCTCCGACACCGCCGTGCTGCTGTTGCAGGACTGCCGGATTCCCAAGGACAACATCCTCGGCAGCCCGGAAGTCAACGTGGAGAAGGGTTTTGCCGGGGTCATGCAGACCTTCGACAACACCCGTCCGCTCGTCGCCGCGATGGCGGTCGGCGTCGCCCGCGCCGCGCTGGAAGAGCTGCGCTCGATCCTGACCGCCGCGGGCGTGGAGATCTCCTACGACAGCCCGGCCAACAACCAGCACGCCGCCGCCGCCGAATTCCTGCGGATGGAAGCCGATTACGAGGCCGCCTACCTGCTCGCCTTGCGCGCCGCGTGGATGGCCGACAACAAGAAGCCCAACTCGCTCGAGGCCTCCATGTCCAAGGCGAAGGCGGGCCGCACCGGCACCGACGTCACCCTGAAGTCCGTCGAACTGGCCGGCGCCATCGGCTACTCGCAGCGCACCCTGCTGGAGAAGTGGGGCCGCGACTCGAAGATCCTGGACATCTTCGAAGGCACCCAGCAGATCCAGCAACTCATCGTCGCCCGCCGCATCCTCGGCAAGACCAGCGCCGAGCTGAAATGACCTGGTAGACAACGAAAAACCGGTGCGAATCCACTCATCAACTCGCACCGGTTTTTCGTGTGCCCGGTCCACCGGCTGTGGTCCCGTAACACTGCGGACATGTTCACGAGCAGGTCACCGCAGTCAGCCGAGCGGGGCCGCGCTGGTCACCAGTTCCTCTCCGCGAGGTGACCACCAAGTCCACCCCGCGGGTGCGACGACCCTGCCGCCGACCCGCTCACCTCCAAGTACGACCCGCAGGACGGGGTCGTCTTGCGGTGCGGGCCGTGCGATAACCCGGTGCCGCCGCCACACCGAGATGCTCGACCGGTCCCCCTACCGAGCGGGAGCGGGCTTCGGCCCCCTCTTCTCGTTTCCGATCGGCCATACTGTCTCTCCGTGGAGACGTTCGGAGACTGGCTCGAATTCGTGGGTACGGTGACTACAGCCATCGGTCTCGTCATCGCTTGGGAGAAGGCGACCGGACGACTCGACAGCCTCCGTGAGGGCGCTCACAGGCAACTCCTTACGATCCGCCACAGGGTAGGCGGCGGCCGTAGCATGACTATTCAGGCTGATACAGCGGTCACCTTCGGCGGCACAGGTGAGTTGACCTTCCAAACCGTGGGACAACACGTCGTCGAACCAAATGCGAGTGTCCAGCGGCAGATCGAAGGTCTCGCAGCCGAAACCAGAGTGCTCCGAGACATGATCGTGGAGCTACGCAAGCACATCGAAGAGGTGGAGACCTCGCCCCGCCTCGAGATGTCAGAAGTGAACACTGCCCTCGAGGAGTCGATCAACAAACTCGAATCCGAACTGAACATCAGCTCAGCGAGAGACTTTCGAGTAGCTATCGGGGGTATGCTGCTGACCGTCGTCGGACTTCTCTGGGGGCTGGCCGTAGACGGAGGGTTTTCCTGGCTTCCGTGGCTTTGACCGCGTTGACCGGATTCCCCGCGCACCATTTTCTCGTGTCGGAAGGGGATGCGTCCGGATCAGCGCGGCATGTCCTGAATCAACTCGACGGCTTCCTGCCGGTCCGGCCACGCGACGATGAGACAGCGGACAATCCTTGCCGCCGAACATTTTTGGTGGCCTCGCTGCTATAGACCTCGAACCGAATGGTCCGTAGCCTTCGCATCCATGTGGAGCATTGTGCTTATCTCGATTGTCAGTTGTGTTGTGATCGCCGCTGGATTCGCGTGGGGGCTGCCCGGCGACTGAGGACGGGCCGTCGCAGGCATTCCGCCTGGCTCAGTGCGCTGCGTTCCGGTTTCGGCGAGCGAGCTGGTCGGCGGTGAGATCGGCCGTCCAGAGGGGCTGGAGCATGTGCCAGTCGGCTGGGTGCGCGGCGATACCGGCGGCGAATCGGTCGGCCAGCGCCTGGGTGGTATCGCGTACTCCACCGCTGGTGTCGATGGGGGAATCGACGTGGAATCCCCACCCGTCGGGCGTGTACCAGCAGTGCACGGGAAGCAGGGGGGCTCCGGTGTCGATCGCCAACCGCGCGGGCCCGGCAGGCAGCCGTGCCGGTTCCCCGAAGAAGGTGACCGGCACGCCCGTGCCGGACAGGTCGCGTTCACCCAGCAGACCGACTATTCGCCCCTGTCGAATCCGGGTGATCAGCTGAGCGAACGGCGGCGTCGCGGTACCGGTGAGCGGGATGATCTCGAATCCCAAGCGTTCGCGGAAGCGGACGAAGCGCTGGAACAACGATTCCGGGGCGAGCCGCTCCGCGACGACGGTCGGCGAGCCCACGCGTTGCACCAGCCACACTCCCGCCAGGTCCCAATTTCCGCTGTGCGGCAGGGCGAGCACGGCACCGGTGCCGCGTTCGACCGCCCGGTGGATGTGTTCGAGCCCGGTGGCCGAGGATTCGATGGTATCGGCCAGTCGCACCGGGTCCATCGATGGCAGCCGAAAGGCTTCGCGCCAGTAGCGGGCATAAGAGCGCAGGCTGGCACGGATGAGTGTCTGTGGCACCGCCTCCGGCACGGTGCCCAGTACCCGAGACAGGTTGCGGCGCAATTGGTTCGGTCCACCGTCGCGGGCGGCGCGTTCGGCTGCGGCGTCGAAGAGGCGCACGGCCAGCGGTTCGGGCAGGGCGCGTACCAGCCGCCAGCCGGCGGCGTAACCCAGGTCCCATGCCCGGCCGGCCGGATTCACTACTCGCCGCCGGACTCGGCCGACCCCGCTTCGTCGGTCGTCACGGAAGGCGCCGCTGAGACGACGTCGCTGAATACGGGCAGCCGAACCGATCCGACTACCGGCGCGCTGACCTCGGCGGGCTCACTCGGATGGCTGAACAAGGGTGCCCGGTTACTTCGATGCATTTCTGGATTCTCCGCTCACTCGCGATCGATGACGCCCAAATGGGTGGATACCGCCATACACGGTCACCAACGCCGCGGATTCGGCGGTCGCCTCGAAAACCCACACTACCTTGACCAGAACATACGGAACGGTTTTATCGAGGATGTGCCCGCACGCTCGCGGTCAGCCGCCGAACGCTCGCGCCATGAGGCGGGGCCGTGTACGGTGCGCCTCCGGTCCCGTCTGCCCGCCGGTTCCGCGCGGGGCGGGGACCCGCCGCGGCCCCTGGGCTCCGTAGCGCTCCGTTGGGCAGCACGCCGCTGCGTCGATGAGTCAACGACACGATCACGCCATTCGGCGCTCACCCCTGGACAGGGCGCGCACCAACCAGGCAGCCTATCGCCCTGAGTCGCTGGATCGACAAGTCAGCGGACGTATTTCACTCGAGCAGTACCAGAAAACTTCAAGGAGAACTGGTTATGCAACGACTGAGTTTTACGCGTCGCCTCGCTACCGCTTTCGCCGCCTCCGCGGTGTTCGTGGCCCCTTTCGCCGGGCACGCCGCCGCACAGCCCGCCACGGTGGACTGGACCGTCTCCACCCAGAAATTGCGCGCCGCCGCGGCCGGGAATCCGGCGGCCGAGCAGGCGATCGACCGGCTGATCGCCTCCGGTCAGCTCACCGAGGCCGGGCTGGTGGCCTTGCCCGCGCAGCCGTTCCAGATTCCGGCGCAGTCGGATATCGGACGCGGTGAAGGGCCTGGCGTGTACGGGTCCGGTATCGCGTTGGGCGTGGACGGATTCCGGATCGGGTTCTTCGGCGGGCCCGGCACCATCTCGCCGAATCAGGGCGGGGCCAAGCTCGAGGTGCTGTGGATCAACCTCGCCAACGGGCGCAGCGGCACCGAATTGCTCTACGAGCACAACGACGTTCCGGTCGACACCACCATTCGCACACGCGCACTCGACACCGGCGCTGGTCCGGTGGTCGCCGCGGTGTACGGATCGCTGTGGCACCGCTGGTCGGTACCCGTGAGCGACGCGAACCCGGACGGGTACGCCTACCGGCTGGGCACGATCTCGGTGCCGTCGTTCGGCGCCGTCTACAACTGAGCGCGAAGGCCCCGGCTCCCGCCGCCACGGGGGCTGGGGCCTTCGGTTTGTCGGACCTCACGTAGATCCGTAGCTTTTGATTTCGTGAGCCTGGAAGACCGAGTCGCCGAGTTGGAGTGGCGGCTCAGCGCGCTGGAAGAGAACCTGCGGCCGGAGCACCTCCCGGCGGACACCGAGCAGTGGGCGGTGACCCGCCTGCAGGACGAGTTCGCGGCGGCCGACGAGCCCAACGGCGGGGTCGTCTTCGCCGGGTCGGTCCGCCTGCCCAACGATCAGCAGCGCGAATGGCAGGCCCGGTTCACCACCGGCGACCTCATCGAGGACGACTGGGCCGAGACCGCGGAATGCCTTGCCGCGCTCGGCAGCCCGGTTCGGTTGCGCCTGCTGCGCGAGATCATGGGCGGGCGGAGAACCGCGGCCGAACTGGCCGGGGTGGAGGGTGTCGGCACCTCCGGCCAGATCTATCACCACCTGCGTCAGCTGGCCGCGGTCGGCTGGCTGCACACCGCGGGCCGCGGGCGGTTCGAGGTCCCCGCCGCCCGGGTGGTTCCGCTACTGGTCGCCCTGGCCAGCGCCCGGCGCTGAGCCGGGCGCCGCCGCGGCGGCTGAGCCGGGCGCCGCCGCGGCGGCGACGTATCCGCCGGTCGCGAGCAGCCCACCGATCTGCTCGTAGGTCGCCCGCTCCCGGGGCGCGACCGTCGCCAGGCCGTCGACGTAGCGGTTGAACATGCAGAAGGCAGCCGCGACCAGCACCGCGTCGTGGATGTCCTCGTCCTTGGCGCCCGCGGCGCGCGCGTTCTCGACGTCCTCCGGCGTGACGTCCAGCCCCGACCGACGCACCTTGTCCGCGATCCTCAGCAGTGCGCGGAGTTTCGGATCGATGGCGGCGGACTCCACGTCCTCGATGACGGCGTCGATCAGGTCACGACCGCCTTCTACCAGCACGGCCGCGGTCGCGGCGTGCGACTGCGTGCAGAAGTAGGTGTTGTTGCGCGACGACACGTACGCGGCGATGGTTTCCCGCTCCCCCGGCGTGAGCGGAGAAGTCCCGCGCAGCAGAGTCTGCGCGAATTCGCTCAACGCCGTGCCGGTTTCGGGTTTGAAAGCGAACAGCCCCCGGATGCCGGGCAGGTCGCCGGGAACGTCGATGAACGGTTCACGATCCGTCGGATCGGACATTGGCCGCGTCTCCCTTCGAGCGGTCTTCGAGACGTTGCGAAGGTTATCCCTACCGGCCGGTAACGGCGGGCGAAAAGATGAATCGGGCCGAGAATCGCCCCCCACCTGCGGCGGACGCAACCCAAACGAGACGGATTTGTCCGTTTTAGTTGTGACCTGTCACACTCCGCACTGCTACGGTGGCAAGTCAACACGCCGTACCGGTTCGCTAGGTCGAGGACCGACGCGAGGGTTTTGTGGAGGTTATGCGACATGAACTTGGCCCACACGCTGGAGGCCGTGAAGGCGCTAGGGGTGCTGCGCAGCCGGGGTGTCTCCGATCCCAGGAAGCCGCTGGAGACGCTGCGGACGATGAAGGAGTCGCGCATCTACGGCCCCCAGGCGACGCTGATCCGGCACTCCGCGCGAGTGGCCCCGGACGCGCCGGGCATCGTGGACGAGGCAGGTCCGCTGACCTATCGCGAGCTGGACGACCGGTCCACGGCGATCGCACGCGGATTGCAGGCGGCGGGCGTCTCCGAGGGGATGGTGATCGGCGTCCTCGCACGCGATCACCGCGGCCTGATCCTGGCCATGGCCGCCGCGGGCAAGCTCGGCGTGCGGGTGGCGCTGATGAACACCGGGTTCGCCAAGCCGCAGTTCGCCGAGGTGTGCGAGCGCGAGAAGGTCAAGGCGGTGCTGCACGACAGCGAGTTCCTCGGCCTGCTCGACGCGCTGCCCGCCGACCTGCCGCGCTACCTCACCTGGGTCGATGAGGGCACCGCGCTGCCCGACGGCGCGCAGACGCTCGACGACCTGGTCGCCGCCAACTCCACCGATCCGCTGCCCGCGCCGAGCAAGCCCGGCGGCTTCATCATCCTGACCAGCGGCACCACCGGCCTGCCGAAGGGCGCGCCGCGCACCAAGGTCACCCCGCTGTCCACGGCGCAGCTGGTCGACCGCATCCCGTTCCCGCAGCGCGGCACCCAGGTGATCGTCTCGCCGATCTTCCACAGCACCGGTCTGGCCACCTGGTTGGTCGGCGCGGCCCTGTCCAACAAGGTGGTGGTGCGCCGCCGGTTCGACGCCGAGGCGACGCTCGCCATGATCGCCGAGCACCAGGCCGACATGCTGGTGGCGGTGCCCACGATGCTGCACCGGATGGTCGAGCTGGATCCGGCGATCCGGGCGAAATACGACACGTCCTCCCTGAAGGCGATCGTGCTGGCCGGTTCGGCGCTGTCCCCCGAACTCACCATCAAGGCCACCGAGGCGTTCGGTCCGGTGCTCTACAACCTGTACGGCTCGACCGAGTGCGCGGTCGCGACCGTGGGCACCCCCGAGGACCTCGCCCTGGCACCCGGCACTGTCGGGCGCGCGCCGATCACCTGCGAAGTGCGGCTCTACGACGAGAACGACCAGCGCGTCACCGCCGTCAACACCACGGGGCGGATCTTCATCCGCAGCGGCGCGCCGTTCGAGGGGTACACCGACGGCAGGCACAAGCAGATCATCGACGGCTACATGTCCAGCGGCGACGTCGGCCATTTCGATGAGAACGGCCTGCTGATGGTGGACGGCCGCGACGACGACATGATCGTCTCCGGCGGCGAGAACGTCTTCCCGCAGGAGGTGGAGAACCTGCTGCTGGAACGGCCCGACGTCTTCGACGTCGCCGTGGTCGGCGTGGACGACGTGGAGTTCGGAAAGCGGTTGCGCGCCTTCGTCGTCCCGGAGCCGGGCCACTCGCCCGACGGCGAGGAGATCAAGGCGTACGTCAAGAACACCCTGGCGCGCTACAAGGTGCCGCGCGAGGTGGTCTTCCTCGATGACCTGCCGCGCAATGCGACCGGCAAGCTGCTGCGCCGCGTGCTGGTGGACTACGAAGTCCAAGCCTGATCGGCGGGCGGGGTGAGTGGCGCACTCACCCCGCTACCAGCGGGTAGCGTGCGCTGAGATACATGACACACCTGGTTACAGGAGCTTGCTAGTGTAAGCACCAGCACTGGCACTCGTAATTGCGGTTCGCACCACTCGGAGGACCACCGGGTGGCACCGTCGGAAGGTTGTCGTCGATGTCTCTTTCTCTCCCCGCGCTGGGTGGCACCGCTCGCAAGGCGGGCGATCTGGCCCTCGGCGTGAACGTGATGGTCAAGCGGCGGCTGTTCAATCCGCTGCGCCCCGACCACGCGGCGCGCTCGGCGTTCAACGTCTTGAAGTTCGGACCGTTCGCCGGTGTCGTCATGCACGCCGCACAGACCAGGCCGGAGGCCGCGGCGATCGTCGACGAACGCGGGGAGCTGACCTTCGGTCAGCTCAACGAACAGTCCAACGCCCTGGCCCGCGGCTTGCAGAGCAAGGGCATCAATCCCGGTGACGTGGTGGCGATCCTGGCGCGCGATCACCGCGGCATGGTGCTGAGCCTGCTGGCCACCGGCAAGCTCGGCGTGCGCGGGGTGCTGATGAACACCGGGTTCGCCAAGCCGCAGTTCGCCGACGTGGCCGAGCGCGAGCACGTCAAGGCGGTGCTGCACGACAGCGAGTTCATCGACCTGATGAGCGCCATCCCCGCCGCGATCCCGCGCATCCTGACCTGGGTGGACGAGAAGGACAACGCCGACCCCGCGATCACGACCATCGACTCGCTGATCACCGGGCAGTCCGGCGCCGCGCTGCCCGCCCCCGCCAAGCCGGGCGGCATGATCATCCTGACCAGCGGCACCACCGGCACCCCGAAGGGCGCGCCGCGCGACCGGGTGAGCCCGTTCGCCTCCGCGCAGTTCATCGACCGGGTGCCGCTGCCCAACGGCGGCACCATGATCATGGCGGCGCCGATCTTCCACGGCACCGGCCTGTCCCAGTTCACCCTCGGTCTCGCGCTGGGCAACCGGGTGATCTTCCAGCAGCGCCGCTTCGATCCCGAGCTGACGCTGGCCAATATCGCGAAGTACCGGGCTGATTCGCTGGTCGTGGTGCCCACCATGCTGCAACGCATCCTCGACCTCGGCGACGACGTGCTGGCGAAGTACGACGTCAGCAGCATCAAGGTGATCTTCGCGGCGGGCTCGGCCATCGCGCCGGACGTGGTGACCCGCACGCTGGACCACTTCAACGACAGCCTCTACAACCTCTACGGCTCCACCGAGTGCGCCGTCATGACGGTCGCGACCCCCGAGGACCTGCGCAAGGCGCCGACCACGGCGGGCAAGGC
The DNA here is from genome assembly GCF_015477775.1 of Nocardia abscessus. GTDB lineage: Bacteria > Actinomycetota > Actinomycetes > Mycobacteriales > Mycobacteriaceae > Nocardia > Nocardia abscessus_A. The sequence goes on from NZ_JADLQO010000004.1 coordinate 152,657, forward strand.
GCCGGTCGGCATCCGGATCGTGCTGCTGGACGAGAACCGCAAGCCGATCACCGAACCGAACGTCACCGGAACCATCTTCGTGGACAACGGCTTCGCCTTCACCGGCTACACCGACGGCCGCACCAAGGAAGTCGTCGACGGCATGATGTCCAGCGGCGACGTGGGGCATTTCGACGAAGAAGGCCTGCTCTACATCGACGGTCGCGACGACGACATGATCGTCTCCGGCGGCGAGAACGTCTTCCCGCTCGAGGTGGAGAACCTCATCGCGGGCCGCGACGACATCTTCGAAGCCGCGGTGGTCGGCGTGGACGACCGCGAGTTCGGCAAGCGGCTGCGCGCGTTCGTCGTTCCGGGTCCCGATTCCAAGCGCGACCCGCAGGAGATCAAGGACTACGTCAAGGCGAACCTGGCCCGCTACAAGGTCCCGCGCGAGGTCGTCTTCCTCGACGAGCTGCCCCGCAACGCGACCGGCAAGCTGCTGCGCAAGCCGCTGATCGAGATGGAGGTCGACGCGGGCTGACCGGCGCGCGTCCGGGTCTGCCGGGCGGCGCGCTCGCCGCCCGCCCGCCGGACCGACGTACTTCCACTTGGAAACTGCACGTCGCTGGGCTGCTCGGCGCCGGCCGATGCGGTCGATCGCGTGCAATCGGTCGGCTATCATCAGCGGGTGAGTTACGAGTTCGACCGGTCTGCCGCGGGACTTCGCGGCGCCGTCGCGCGGGTGCGCGGTGGTTCGGCCGGTGCGATCTCGGGGGCCATTTCCGTCGCGGCGCACGGCTGGGCTTCCAGCGGCATACTGCCGGACACCACCGCACTGGCGCTGCTGGCCGCCGCGTCCGCCGTGATCGGCGCGTTGGTGGCGGGTTTGGCCCCGCTGCGCGATACGTCGGCCGGGCTGGTCGCGACTCTCGTCGCCGGACAGCTGCTCGGTCACTTCACCATGGGAATCAGCTCGGGCCACCTGCATCACGGTGACGCCCAGCTGACTCCGGCCATGCTCACGGCGCACCTGTGCGCGGCGGTCGCGGCGGCCATCGTGATCCGGGGCGCGGAAGCTGCCTACCGGATCGGGACCGCGGTGCTGCGCCGCGTATTTCCGCTGCGGCATATTCCGCCCGTCGTCGCGGACCGCGCTCCTTTGCGTACGGTCCATCGCGACCGGGTCGTCCTGCGTGTGTTCGCCATCGAGGCGCTGCGCACACGAGCCCCGCCGCTCGCGGTCTTTCGCTGATTTCTTCCTATACCCGGCGCACGGAGCACGTGGCGTGAGTGTTGCTCATGGCCACGGCATTTCACCGTGCGGCACAGCGTCGCCCCGCACCTTCGTGCCCACGCCTGAGCGTGCCGACGCGACGCCGTAGTCCGGGTCGCAAACCATCCTTCCGCGCACCGCGGCGAGACACGCATCCTCGCGTGTGTTCGCCACGGCCTGCGGGCTGTCGCCGAACGACGTTCCGTGGCATCCCGTCCGCGCGGTATGTGTCGGCGCCGTCATGGGCGAACGCGGACACCGGGACAACGGTTTGCGCCCAGCCGGGTTCCGCCGTCAGAAACGAAATGACCGTGAGTACAACAGAAACAATCACTTCCGACGCCGACTTACCGGAGCCGTCGGACTCCCCCGGCGCACGCCGGACCACCGCGCGCAACAGCCTGTACGCGCTGGCCATGCGATTGCACTTCTACGCGGGAGTGTTCGTCGGGCCGTTCGTCCTCATCGCCGCCGTCACCGGCGCGCTCTACGCGATCTCGCCGACGCTGGAGTCGATCGCGTCGCGCGATCTGCTGACGGTCACGCAGACCGGAACTCCGAAGCCGCTGGCGGAGCAGGTCGGCGCGGCCGTCGCCACCCGGCCGGATCTCCACCTGGTCGCCGTCGCCCCGGCCGCGGGCGCCGAAGACACCACCCGTGTGCTGTTCAGCGACCCGTCGCTGGGCGAATCCGAGCGGCGGGCAGTGTTCGTGAACCCGTATACCGCGCAGCCGGTGGGCGATTCCGTCGTCTACGGCAGCTCGGGTGCGTTGCCGATGCGCACCTGGATCGATCGGTTGCACCGGGACCTGCACCTGGGCGAGCCGGGCAGGCTCTACAGCGAGCTGGCCGCGTCCTGGCTGTGGATCGTCGCGCTGGCCGGTCTGGTCATCTGGGTACGCCGGGTACGCAGCCGACGGGCCCGCAACGGTTGGGGCTGGCTGTTCGCGGCCGATCGGTCGCAGCGCGCGCGAGGCCGCACTCTGAATTGGCACGGTTCGGTCGGCATGTGGGTGCTTCCCCTGGTGCTGCTGCTGTCGGCGACCGGTATGACCTGGTCGACCTACGCGGGTGAGAACATCACCGAACTGCGCGAGAAATTGAGCTGGACCACTCCGGCGGTCAGCACCGCACTGCCGGGAGCCACTGCGCTCGACCATGATTCGGGCTCCGACCACCATGGCGGCGGCCACGCCGAGCACGCGCCGGCCGACCCGGCCGAGCGGATCGCCCAGCTCGATCGGGTGTATGCCACCGCACGCGCCGAAGGCCTCACCCAGGCCACGGAGATCGCCGTCCCGGCCGCGCCGGGCAAGGCGTTCGCGGTGAAAGAACGCCGGATGCCGGGCACCTACACCGTCGACGCGGTCGCCGTCGACGGTGCCGGCGGCGCCGTCACCGATCGTCTGGCGTACGCGGACTGGCCGCTGATGGCCAAGCTCACCAACTGGGGCATCCAGTTCCACATGGGCCTGATGTTCGGGCTGCTCAATCAGTTGTTGCTGCTCGCGGCGATGATCGGACTGATCACCGTGGTCGTGCGCGGCTACCTGATGTGGTGGCGCAGGCGGCCGACCCGGGATGCGGGCCGGTTCGCCCTTGGCCGCGCTCCGCGGCGCGGCGCCCTGCGCAAGACCTCGCTGTGGCTGGTCGTACCGCTGGCGGCCGTCGCGCTGGTGGTCGGCTGGTTCGTCCCGCTGGTCGGGGTGAGCCTGCTCGTCTTCCTCGCGATCGACGTGCTGATCGGCCTCGCCGGACGGATGCGCGCCACCGCTTAACCACATACCGCGGGCTCGAGCCCGTTACTCACACGACCTACCGAACGTCATTGGTATGGCCGTCGCTTCGCCATGCCTTCGAAACCGAGGATTTCCCATGCAGATCACGAAACTAGCCCTGGCCGCCGCGTTCACCACGGCAGCGGTGAGCATCGCCGCGGGCACGAGTTCCGCCGCTCCCGAGGGCGCTGCGGTGGACAGCACGTCCGTCGAGACCACGTCTACCGAGACCCCGTCTACCGAGACCGCTACCACCGAGGCTGTCGGCTTCACGGCCCACGCCACCGAGACCGCCAGCATCATCACCACCGATTCCGGCTCGCTGGTGGTCGAGGACCAGGTGCTGAAGGTTAAGGCCGCCGACGGCACCGTCGTCGCGGGCGCGCCGTTGACCTTCCGGGTCGACGAGTTCGAATTCCCCATCGTCGCGGAGATCTCCGAGCGCACCGCGACGCTGACCCCGCAGTTCGACATGGCGCACGCGGCCTACAAGCCGGTCGCCCTGCCGTTCGAGGACAAGGCGCCGTGGAAGACCGAGTACGACCGTGAACAGGCCGCCTGGTCGCGCATGACCAGCACCATCTCCATGGGCGCCACCATCGGCACCCTGGTCGGCGGCATCGGCGGCGCCTCGGTCGGCTGCATCCTCGGTGGCATCGCCGGGGCGACCGTCGCCGCCGCCACCATCGTCGGCATGTTCGGCCCGTTCATCCCGGCCGCCGCCGTCGGCTGCCTCGGCGGCATCGTCGCCGTCGGCGCCCTCGGCACGGTCGCGGGCCAGATCCTCGTGACGGCCCCGGTCGCCATCGGCGCGGCGATCATGTACATCTCCACGATCAACGCGCCAATGCCCGGCAAACCCCTCAACTAACTCCTGTCGGGCGAGTGGCACATCACCGAGAGGTCTACTCGCGGTTCGCCGCAGTGATGTGCCACTCGCCGGGTGGTGCGGGAGGTGTTAGATGTCGGTTTCTATGGCGAGGTCGGTGAGCAGGGTGCGGACGTGTTGTTCGATCTGGTCGCGGACGGTGCGCACTGTGTCCGCGTCTTGTCCGGCGGGGTCGTCGAGTTTCCAGTCGAGGTAGCGTTTTCCGGGGTAGTAGGGGCAGGCGTCGCCGCAGCCCATGGTGATGACGACGTCGGACGCTTCGACGGCCTCTGGGGTGAGGATCTTCGGTCTCTGGTCGGTGATGTCGATGCCGATCTCGTGCATGACGTCGGCGACGACGGGGTTGATCCGGTCGGCGGGGGCCGAGCCTGCCGAGCGGACTTCGACTCGGTCGTGCGCGAGGTGAGTGAGCAAGGCGGCGGCCATCTGGGAACGTCCGGCGTTATGGACGCACACGAACAGCACACTGGGTTTGGAAGGCATTGCGGCACAGGGCCTTTCAGTCGGTGTCGGCGGAGTCGCGGGGGATGACGGCGTTGTCGGCGGCGACCGCCGTGGTGGCCGGGTAGAGGACAGTGATGAGCGCCAGGCCCACGAGCCCGCCGACGATCTGGGCCGCGATGTATGCGGGCGTTGAGGTGGGGGCGATTCCGGCGAAAGTGTCGGAGAAGACGCGGCCGACGGTGACGGCGGGGTTGGCGAAAGAGGTGGAGCTGGTGAACCAGTAGGCCGCTCCGATGTAGGCGGCGACCGCCGCTGCCGAGAGTGCGGCGCGTCCGGATCGTGCGAGGGCGAAGACGACCGCGACGAGTCCGGCGGTGGCGACGACTTCCGCGACGAGGTGTCCGCTGGTGATGCGGTGATGCGTCGAGATCTGCCATGCGGGGTGATCGAACATGACGTTCGCCAGGACCGCCCCCGCGCTGCCGCCCGCGGTCTGGGCCGCGATGTACCCGGCAAGGTCTCTGCCGCGCAGGCCGGTGCGGTGGCGTCGCCCCAGGAGCCAGTCCGCGGCGGAGACGACCGGGTTGAAGTGGGCGCCGGAGATCGGCCCGAAAACCAGGATCAGCACCGCGAGTCCGAGCACGGTCGCGGTGGAGTTCTCCAGCAATTGCACGCCGGTGTCGTTCGGCGACAGTTGCTCGGCGGCGATGCCGGAACCGACCACCACGGTGACCAGGAGCGCGGTGCCGAGGAATTCGGCGAGCAGCCGCCGCGTCAGGTCGGTCATCGCGCCAGCGCCTCGGGGGCGGCGATGTCCAGCAGGCGGGACAATTGCCGTAGCGCGGCGGGCTCGATGCGGTAGTACACCCACGACCCGCGCCGCTCACTGCTGAGCAATCCGGCTTCCCGCAGCACTTTCAAGTGGTGGGAGATGGTGGGCTGACTCACGTCGAACCCGGCGGACAGGTCGCAGACGCAGGCTTCTCGTCCGGCATGACTGGCCACGATGGACAGCAGCCGCAATCGCACGGGGTCCGAGAGGGCCTTGAAGACGCCGGCCAGTTCCATGGCGGCATCGGTGGTCAGCGGTTGGCGGACCAAGGGCGTGACCTCACACGATGGTGAGGTCACGCCGATCAGCGGTAATTCCGGTTTCGACACGCATCGATATTGATAGGTATCGAATCCATGGGCAAGCGAACACCTGGTGAACTCGCTGCCGCGGTGGTGGGTCAGTTGCAGCAAGTCGCCCCGGAGGCGACTGCTTCCTTCTTCGCCGCGGCGCCGCAGCAAGCGCCTTCGGCGTCGGCCTCCTCGGCGGTGCCGCAGCAGGCCTGGACGGCCTCGGCGTCGGAGGGCGCAGCCGCGCCGCCGATTTCGGGTGCGACGCCGAAAGTGTCACTGTCGGCCAGGACGGTGTAGACCTCCCAGCGTTCGGCGTCCGGTGCCGTGACCCAGACCTTGTCCTGCGTGGCGAAGCAACAGGTCGTGGCGATCTGCTCCTCGGTGAACAGTCCCGCCGCGGACAGGCGGGCGATCTCGCCGTGCACCTGGTCGGAGGTCTCGACCTCGACGCCGAGGTGGTTGACGCTGCCGCCGTGGCCCGGGTTCTCGATGAGCACGAGTTTCACGGGCGGCTCGGCGATGGCGAAGTTGGCGTAGCCGGGTTTGCGCTTGGCGGGCTCGGCGTTGAACAGGGTCGAATAGAACCGCACGGCCTGGTCGATGTCGTCGACGTTGAGGGCGAGCTGGATGCGGGACATGACTACCTCCACTTGTGTGACATATATCGAAGAACTGGTTCGATGCCGAGTCTGCCACCTTTTCGACATATGTCAATCCCGCGGGTAGTGTCGATCGCATGCCCAAGACGCTGCCCGTGATCGATATGTCCGCTCCCGTGTGCTGCCCGCCGGTCGCGGCCGGGCCGGTCGGCGACGACGCCGCGCTGGAAGTGGCGCTGCGGTTGAAGGCGATCGCCGACCCGGTGCGGGTGAAGCTGCTGTCACTGCTGTTGGCCAGCGCTCCCGGCGAGGAGAACGGCGGCGACCTCGCCGCGGCGGTGGGACTGTCGGAATCGACGGTCAGTCATCATCTCGGCCAGCTGCGCAAAGCGGGACTGGTCGAGTCCGAACGTCGTGGCATGAACACCTTTCACCGCGCACGCCGCGATGCCCTGGCCGCGTTGTGCGTAGTGCTCGACCCCAACTGCTGCCGCTGAACAACCGGGCCTCGACCGCACCAGGCGCCCCCAGAGGGTGTCACCGTGGCCGGAAACGGCGCCACTCCTCGCACATGTTGCGGCATGTGCGAGGAGTAACTCGATTGCTCGATTTCGTACAGGACGCCTACTTCGGGAGTGCGGTGATGCATTCGTACATGTGGCCGTCGAAGGAATACATGGGAGCCACGCTCCAGAGCATCCGGGTGGCGTCGAGGCTGGGGGTGTACATTTCGCCGCCGTCGGTGTTGTAGTAGCCGAACGAGGTCCCGGGGAAATTCTTGCCCGACGAGTTCAGCGAACTGGACATCGCCGCTACGAACGCGGAGAACCGCGCCGAGTCACTGGATTCACGGTCGGCCAGCGCGGCGGCGCTCTGCGCCCACCCGTCGTATTGCTCCCTCAGCGAGCCGGAAGGCGCCGGTGTTCCGGATGGGAACGCGATCGCCTCGTAGACGCGGGGCCGGTCGCTGAACCCCGACATCGTCCAATAGATCGAGGACGCGTCGCCGCGATCGGCGCTGTTGTCATCCGACACGTGGCAGATGCCGTACATGTGGACGTCCAGATTCAAGCCGAGGCGGCTCAACCAGCCGGGAAGCGCGCCCTCGAAGTGGCTGAGGCAGGTCTGGTCCTCACCCCCGTTCTCCTCTGCCTCGGTGGCAGCCATCATGCAGGCGAGGCGATAGGCGTCGTAGGCGTCGTCCCGGCCTCCGTTCGTGGCCGGTATGCGCTTCTTCAGCGCCTCGGGATTGCGCATCTCGCTGCGGCTGGGCCTTTCGAAGATCTCGACTCGCTTCATTCCGGTAACCCTCCTTCGCTCGATGGTCGGATTTGTGTTCGCCATCAACCCTGACCACGGTCGGGGCGGTCGGCCTCGCACGTTTCGGGTGGTCCTCGGGAACGGCGCGACGTATTGCAAGGAATTGCTCTGGGGCGCGAAGGAGAAATACCGGTCTCGATCAGGGGTCCGTGGCGGTATGCCGTGTGACGAGGAGAGACACCAGGAGATCGAGAAGGGACAGCTCGTCGGCGGCGGCTACGTTCTCGATGATCGAATCGAGAATCGGAGCGGCGTAGAGGCGGCCGCTGTCGGGCCCGGCCGCGGTTCGGGCGCTGGCGATCAGTTCGTAGAGCACTGTTGCGAGCACATAGGCGCGCTGCTCACTGGGGTGCTGCTGCCGGCGGGCCGCATCGCTCATGGCTGCGTCGACAGCGGCGATCACGTCGGCGAGAACGGCTATCTCGGCTTCGGCGCGGTCGTCGTAGGTCATGGGGTCGCCCACCGACGGCGCCCCCGCGCGCCCACGCGGCCCCGAACGACCGCGACGACGATCCGTCGGGAAGACCGTGACGAGTCACGCGGCGGCGACACCTGGATGTTCTGCACTGGCAGGCCCCTCGCGGTCGTCGGTCGACCGGGAACCGGGGCGGGAACGCCACCTTCACGATGCGTCGTGCACGATTCGGATGTCCCGTCACACAGGGGTTCGGTTGTGCGACAGGGTTTCCCGGTTCCGGGTACGAATTACAGAGTGCCGGTGCAAAATGCCTGGTGGAAGGTAACGCACACGCAGACTCGAGCAATCGGCAGCAATGACCGTCCGGCAGGGCAAGGGGGCACCGTGGCAGAAGTGACGATGTGGACCGGCGCGGATGTGAAGACGCTTCGGGACGCGTGCCGGTTGACCCAGAGCGAGCTCGCGGAGCTGCTGCGTTGTGCGCAACGGACGGTGAGCTTTTGGGAAAGCCGACCGTACCGCCGGGTGAGTATCAGCCATCAAGCGCGGCTGGACAGGGTTCTGAAAGATGCGGACCATGGGGCGCACGAGCGTTTCCGGACGTTGATTGGAGACCCAGACGTGAACCGGCGAGACTTCATCGCCGCCACCAGCGCGGTCATCGGCACGGCGACAATGAGCAAGAGTGGTTCTCCTACCGTCACGCCGGACGCGATCGGGCATCTGCGAAACACCGTGCACTCCGCACAGCTGCTGGACGATCAACTCGGTTCCGACGCCGCCCGGCCGATCATCGAAGCTCAAGCACACACGTGCGCGGCGCTGCTGCGCGACTGCCCGGCCGGTTTGCGGCCCGCACTGCAATCGTTGACCGGAGAGGCCACGGCCAGCAGCGCATGGTCCGCGTGGGACCAGGGCGACCTGGTGCGGGCGGAACAACTGTTCCGCACCGCCTACCAGCACGCGGAAGAATCCGGCGATATCGACATCGCGACCGGAATCCTCTGCCACCGAGCGCAATTGGCGGTTCAGATGCGTGCGTTCCCGAAAGCTGCCACGATCGCGGACCGAATGTTGCGACTGCCCGTCCAGGACGGTCGAGTCGACGACTTCAGAAAGCTGTGCGCGGCGCAGGCGTTCGCCTCCGATGGACGCAGGTCCGATGCGTGGCGCCAGCTGCTCCAGGTAACCGACGAGTTCACCGAGCAGACGACGCCGGACGAGTCCTACTGCTACTACCAGAGTGCGTGGACGACCGGCGCCATGACGGCCCGCTGCCTGGAAACGGGAGGCGAGCTGGACGTGGCGGCCGACACGATCGACGCGGTGCTGGGGCTCATTCCGTCCCATGCGACTCGCGACCGGGCTTTGTGGAATCTCAACCTCGCACAGCTGGCCATCGCGCGTGATATCGACCGGGCGTGCGCGGCCGCCGAGCATGCGCTGGAGCTGGCCGCGCGGAACACCTCGCCTCGGCTGCGACAGGCATACGCGCAGACCAGGAAGAAGTTCGAGCCGTGGGCTACGGCGCGACCGGTCCGGGATCTGGACGCCTACGCGGCGACCGTATTGGCGTAGAAGTCCTCCGCCTGTTTGTCCCCGGACGACCCGGGTATGCGATGAATGTCCCGAGTCGCCCCCAAGGGAGCGCTTGTCAACCGAAAGACGCCCGTCCGCGCGATCGGTGCGGGTGGGCGAGGAAAGGGGTAGCAAGTGAGCACAATGGCCGCCACGGTGGACGTCGACGTTCCGGTTCGCACCGCCTACAACCAGTGGACGCAGTTCGAGTCGTTTCCGCAGTTCATGGAGGGTGTCGAAGTGGTGAACCAGCTCGACGACCGGCACACGCACTGGCGTGTCCATGTCGGCCCGTCGACGCGGGAGTTCGACGCGACGATCACCGAACAGCATCCCGACGAACGGGTCGCCTGGAAGTCCGACAGCGGGCCCAAGCACGCGGGAGTCGTCACCTTCCATCGCCTCGACGACACCCACACCAGGGTGACCGCGCAGATGGATGTCGACCCCGAAGGGTTCGTGGAGAACGTCGCCGACAAGCTCGGCGTCTTGAAGCACCGGGTGAGCGGTGACCTGGAGCGCTTCAAGCACTTCGTCGAAAAACGAGGGCACGAAACGGGCGCTTGGCGCGGCGACATTCCGCGTCCGGGCGCCGGAGACACCGCCACGGAGCGCGGCGGGGCTCCCCGCCCCGGCGAAACCGGAAGCATGCCCGGCGGAACTCCCCGCCCGGGTGCCGGCGGAACCGGCATGCCAGGCGAAGGCGGAACCGGCGCATGGCCCGGCGGAACCACCCGCCCCTGACGCCCGAGCCGCGCGACTACCAGCGCCCCCTGGGATTCCCAGGGGGCGCTGCCCGTGTCAGGCGGAGTCGGATTCCTCGTCGGTACGATCCGCGGGCTGCGGTTGCGGCGGCACCTGGACCGGACGCAGCAGCGCCCAGGCCACGAAGGCGACGGCCACCACGCCCATGCCGAGCCCGGCCCAGAGGTTCACGTTGACGCCGCCGGTCTTGGCCTGCTCGGCCGCGGTGTCGTGCACCAGTCCGGTGACGACGAGCACGATCGCGTAGCAGCCGAGCAACGCGCCGACGATGGTGCGGATATCGAAAAGCATTGCGGCGGCTCCCTATCCGACGACGAGGTTGAGAACGAGTACGAGCACGAACGCGATGCCCGCCAGCAGGACGGGACGCTGGTACCAGGGCAGCGTGGCCGCCTCGGGGTCGGTGCGCACTTCCTTCGGCGTCTCCGAATACACCAGCCCGACCAGTTCCGCCGCAGGTTTCGGCTCGGTCACCTGGGTGACCGCGACGCTGACCACGATGTCGACCACGAACGCCACACCGGCGGCGACGAAACTCGCTCCCTGGCCGGACAGTTCGAACACTTTCATCTCGTGCAGGATGAAAACGACGATCGCCGAACCGGTTCCGCAGACCAAGCCCATCCAGCCCGCGGTGGGCGTCATCCGTTTCCAGAACATGCCGAGGATGAACGTGGCGAACAGCGGGGCGTTGAAGAAGCTGAACAGGGTTTGCAGGTAGTCCATCATGTTGCTGAATCCGGAGGCGATGAACGCGGTGAAGATCGCGGCCACGGTCGCCCCAACCGTGGCCAGCCTGCCCACGCCGAGGTAGTAGCCGTCCGGGCGGTCGCGCCGCACGTACTGCTGCCACAGGTCGTAGCTGAACACCGTGTTGAACGCGGAGATGTTGGCGGCCATGCCCGCCATGAACGCCGCGAGCAGACCGGCCAGGCCGACTCCGAGCAGGCCGTTGGGCAGCACGTCCTTCATCAGGTACAGCAACGCCTGGTTGTAGGTGGTGTCGCTCTCGAAGTCCGGATTCGCGGTGACCGCCGCCTTGTACTCCGCCATCTGCGGCACCAGCACGGCGCTGATCATGCCGGGGATCACCACGATCAGCGGGATGAACATCTTCGGGTAGGCACCGATGATCGGGGTGCGCCGCGCCGCCGCGATGGAGTGCGTCGCCATCGCGCGCTGCACTTCGACGAAGTTGGTGGTCCAGTACCCGAACGAGAGCACGAACCCGAGCCCGAACACGATGCCCAGGATCGAGAGGAAGTCGTTGCCGAACCCGCTGAGCGCGTTGCCCGGCCAGGACTCCAGCTGCTCCGGACCGCCGGGCGACGCGCCGACCTTCTCCCGCAGGCCGTCCCAGCCTCCGATCTTGTGCAGGCCGACCAGGGTGAGCGGCAGCAGCGCGGCCACGATGACGAAGAACTGGAGCACCTCGTTGTAGATCGCGGCCGAGAGGCCGCCGAGGGTGATGTAGGACAGCACGATCACGGCGGCCACGATCACCGCCACCCACAGCGGCCAGCCCAGCAGCACGTTCAGAACGGAGCCGAGCAGGTACAGGTTGACCCCGGCGATGAGGACCTGGGCGACGGCGAAGCTCAGCGCGTTCACCAGGTGGGCGCCGGTGCCGAAGCGGCGGCGCATGAACTCCGGCACGCTGCGCACCTTCGAGCCGTAGTAGAACGGCATCATCACCACGCCGAGGAACAGCATGGCGGGCACCGCGCCGATCCAGAAGTAGTGGAAGGTCGGAAACCCGTACTCCGCGCCGTTGGCGGACATGCCCATGATCTCCACCGCGCCGAGGTTCGCGGAGATGAACGCCAGACCGGTCACCCAGGCAGGCAGCGAGCGTCCGGACAGGAAGAAATCGATGCTGGAGGACACGCGCTGCCTGGCCAGCAGACCGATGCCGATGACGAACACGAAATACAGTGCCACCAGGGCGTAATCGACCGGCTGCGCGTCCAGCCGCAGGGTCTCGGCGGCTAGCGGGGGCGAGGCGGCCAGGGGGGACACGATCGGCACGGCGGCGAGAACGGATGGATCGGCGAGCGGCACAGCGTTCCTCCTGGCGGTGAAACCGGGGCGGCGAGCGAGATCGTGCGTCGTGCTGGTTCTGCCCGGCGCGCGCGACCTCCTCGTCGCCCGCCGAATGGTGTCGGCTGACGTTTACTCTGCGTGATCATGCCGTACCGGCGTGGCACATTCGCCCACAAATTCTGGACGGTCGCTCAGCCGATCCGGTGCGCTCCGGCGGCGGGAACGACGACGAACGTGCGCGGCTCGGCGAAACCCGCCCGTGCGAAGCGCCGCCGCACCGACTCCACCACGCTCGCGGTGCGTTCGTGATCGACGAGCGCGATGACGCTGCCGCCGAATCCGCCGCCGACCATCCGCGCGCCGTGCGCCCCCGCCGCCAGCGCGGCGTCGACCGCGGCGTCCAAAGCCGGGGTGGACACCTCGAAGTCATCCCGCAGCGAGACGTGCCCCGCGGTCAGTACGGGGCCGATCCCGCGGGGGTCGACGCCCGCGCGCAATTTTTCGGCAACTGCGAGCACCCTGGCGTTCTCGGCCACCACGTGCCTGGCGCGGCGGCGCAGCACGCCGTCGGCGATCCGGTCTGCATCCGCGGGGGACGTCACCTCGCGCAAGGTGGCGACGCCGAGCGCCCCGGCCGCCGCCGCACATTGCTCGCGACGCTCGGCGTAGCGGCCGTCGACCAGCTCGTGCGGCTGCCCGGTATCGATCACCAGCAGTTCGAGTCCGAACGCGCCGAGATCGAAGGGGATCTGCTCGTGCCCGGTGCCGCGCGGCGCGGTGGCGTCGGCGGCGAATGCCCGCACGTCCAGCAGCAGCGCGTGCCCGGCCGTGCACAGCATGGCGGCCGACTGGTCGAGCAGGCCGGTCGGAGCGCCGACGTAGTCGTTCTCGGCGGCGCGGGCCACGTCGATCAGCGCGCGGTCGGTCAGTTCGGGGGCGAACAGATCACGCAGCGCGACGGCCACCGCGCACGACAGCGCCGCCGAGGACGACAGCCCCGCACCGATCGGCACCGCGCCGTCGAGGTCGAGTTCCACGCCGGGAATCCGGTGCCCGCGCCGGGCGAACTCGGCGACCACGCCCAGCGGATAGCGCGCCCACCCGGGCACCCGCGCCCGCTGCCCCACGAGGTCGGAGACCGCGACGAGCACCGGCTCGCCGGGCCGTTGCCGCGAGCCGACCCGCAGCCGCCCGTCCGTGCGCTGCGCCGCCGTGCACCGCATCACCAGCGGCAACGCGATCGGCAGCACGTAGCCGTCGTTGTAGTCGGTGTGCTCACCGATGATGTTGACCCGCCCCGGCGCCACCCATGTCCGCACGCTCGTTCCTCGCTGTTCTCGTCGGGTGGTGCCAGGGTACGAGACACGCCGCACGAGCTTTGTTTTCGACGCCCTCGGGTGCGCGATCGCGGTTCGTGACGCACAGTCGATTTCGACGCAAGACCGGCCTGCAAAATCTGGTGGCCGCGTCGGATCGGGAGGGCATCATGATGCACGACACCTCACGCGGCGACCTGCGCGCGCGGTCTCGCCCGGATCGGCTGCGGCCGCCGCTGGATCGCCCCCTCCCGGCGCCGCTGACCATCGAGATCGGCGCGGCGACCGGAACGGGACCGACCGCCATGTCGGCATTCGACGCGGCGCTGCGCGACCTCGGCGTGGGTGAGGCCAACCTGATCCGGTTGTCGTCGGTCATTCCGCCGCGCGCCACCGTCGAACGCATCGGCCGGGTGCGCAAGCCGATCCCCTGGGGCGACCGGCTCTACTGCGTGTACGCCGTGCGGCACGCCTACGGGCGCGGCTCGACCGCCGCGGCGGGCATCGGCTGGGCGCTGCGCGACGACGACTCCGGCGCCGGACTTTTCGTCGAGCACGAGGCCGAGACCAGCGAGGAAGTCGTCGCTCTGATCCGGGCCAGCCTGGCGGACATGACCCGACACCGCGGCGGCGGCTTCGGCCCGGTCCAGCTGTGCACCGTGGACGCCACCTCCGACGGCGACCCGGCCTGCGCGCTGGTCCTCGCGGCCTACCACACGATTCCGTGGGGCCCGCGATGAGCGATATCTCCGTGACCGTCGAGGGAGCGATTCCGGAGGAACGGATCGCGGTGTTCCATCGCCTCTACGAGGAGGCGTTCGGCCCGCTGCGCGCGAAGGCCATCGCGCGACAGGTGCTGCATCCCGAGGAATTCCGCGAGGAGATGGTGGACCCCCGCGTGCAGAAGTACGTCGCGCACGCCGACGGCGAGCCGATCGGCGTGACCACGCTGACCAGGCATCTGGAGACCGTGCCGTGGATCAGCCCGGACTACTTCGCGGCGCGCTATCCCGAACACGCGGCGCGTGACGCGATCTACTATGCGGGTTTCACCCTTGTTGCGCCAAGTGCCCGCGAAGGGGCGGCGTTCCATGCCATGATCAAATCAGTTGTCCATGTTTTGGTTGCCGAACGCGCGGCGGTCGGTTGGGACATCTGCTCGTACAACAACACTCGGTTCTCGTTCGCCGACAACATTCGGGCAGTGCTCGACGAACAGGCGAACGTCGAAGTCGCGGTGGAGGATTCCCAGATCTACTACGCGGCCCGGTTCACCGGGGACGGAGCGACCAAGGGGGGCTGATGACACCCAGTGAACAGCCACAGGCGAGCTGTCGGCCGAGTCTCGGATCAGGCTGGCACGCGGTGCTTCTGGGGGGAAGCGGGGCCGCGATCGCGGTTCACCTGGCGCTGGACTCCCAACTGGTGGCGTTCGTGACGATGGTGGTCATCGTGGGCGAGACCCTCGCCATGATCGCCGTCGGCCTGCACACGCACCGGCCCGCGCACCCGCTGCCGTGGTATCTGCTGTCCGGCTCGGCGGTGCTGTTCGCCGTCGGCACCACGCTGCGTGACATCGGCGACCACGCGGTCCACCCGCTCGACGACGCGTTCACCCTCCTCGGTTATCTCGGCGTCGGGCTCGCCGCACTGTTCTGGTTGTGGCCGCGCCAAGTGCACGGCGACTACGACCTGCTGCTGGATTCCGCCCTCATCGGGCTCGGCGCGCTGCTCGCCTCCTGGACCTTCCTCATCTCACCGATCCTCCAGTCAACCGACGCCGGGCTGGACGTGCTCGTCGCCGCGACCTACCCCGTGCTCGACGCGCTGCTGCTCACGTTGGTCGCACACTCGATGGCCACCTCCACTCGTGCGGAGACCTCGCTCTGGCTGCTGCACGCCGGACTGATCGCGGTGCTGCTCGGCGACCTCGGCTACAGCCTGGAGACCGCGGGCGCGACCGCCTTCGGACGCGAGGTACTGTTGGCTCCCCTGCTCGCGGCCTACGCCACCGTGGGCGTGGCGGCGCTGCACCCGACCATGGCCGCACTCGGCACGCCGCGGCGCATCCACCCGCACCACTCCCGGCAGCGCGCCAGCCTCATCGCGATCGCGTTGATCGTGGCCTCGCTGGTGCCGGTGGTGGGGTCCAGCCTGCACCCGCTCGACCGCGTGGTGGTGTCGTCGCTGTTCGCGCTGCTGCTGATCGGCATGCTGGTGCGCAGCGAGCGCGCGATCGTGCGCAGCGCCCGCAGCGAGCGGCGCGCGCAGTACCAAGCCGACCACGACATGCTCACCGGACTGCTGAATCGGTCCGCGCTGTTGCGCGCCCTGCGCCAGCGTGGCAGGCAGTGGACCGAGCAACCGATCTGCTTGCTGTTCATCGACCTCGACGGCTTCAAGCGGGTCAACGACAGTTACGGACACGCCGTCGGCGACGAGCTGATCGCCACCGCGGCGGCCCGGATCCGGCGCGTGGTACGCCCCGAGGACGTGGTGAGCCGCTACGGCGGCGACGAATTCGTCGTGCTCGCCGCGCTGGCCCGGCCGGAGGCCGCCGTGCTGGCCGAACGGCTGCTCGGCGCGTTCGTCCGGCCGTTCGGGCTGAGCGCGGGCGAGATCCCGATCACCGCGAGCGTCGGCGTCGCGTGCGTCGGTCCGCGCAGCTCGGACCCCGACATGCACAGCCTGCTCCGGGACGCGGACGCGGCCATGTATCACGCGAAGCACGACGCGCTCGGCTACGCGTTCCACGACGACGTGCGCCGCCCGCCCGCCGACACCGAGCGCCGGATCTGGCGTACGGCCACCCGATCCGCCAGTCCCGCGGTGTGACTCAGTCGCTCAGCTCGTCCAGCAGGCGCTTGGCCTCCTCGAGCTCGGCCTGTAACTGCTGCACCTTGGCCTCCTGCACTCCGCGCAGCGCGTCCAGGACCCCCGCGACCACCTCGGCGACCTCGGGATGCAGGATCTTCGCCGCCTGCGCCACCGCGGAACCGGCCACCGGCAGGCCGCGCAGGGTGCGCTTCTTGCCGCTGACCACGTCGACCGACCACTCGCCGTCGGCGGTGCCGGTGAGCGTCACGGTGACCTCGGGCGCCGCCTTGGTCTTGCGGGCAGCGGGGGCCTTCGCGGGCTTGGGCGCCGCCGGGGCCTGCTTGCCCGCACTCTCGGCTCGGCTCGCTTCCCCGGTGGCCTCCACCGGCTTCGGGGCGGCAGCCGCCGTGGGGGCGCTCGCCTGAGCGGGCTGCGGCGCGGTGCTCGTCGCGGTCGACGGCTGGGTCACAGGGGATTCCTTCCTGGTTGACGACTTCGGCTGGGCAGTGGCGCCCGCCGCCCCTCGCGGCGGCTTGGTCAAGGTCACCTCGGTGGGAGAGAAGGACAGTACATCCTTCGATCCGGTCGGCCGGACCTGCAGGAAGTCACCGTCGGCAGGGTCGCCGAGGGCGATCACCTTGCCCGAGCGCCCCTCCGGAACGCCCACCGCGGCCGAGGTGAACCACACCATAGGCGGGCGGCCACCGGCTATGTCCGTGGCGATCTGTCGAATCTCGCTGTCCGACAATGGTTGCGGCTTGGTTCGTGGCGACGGCATGGTGACTCCGAGCGATTTCGTGGTTGGCTGCGTGCACAGATGATGCCCCACGCCGCCGACAGATTCGCGGGCCACCGTCGAATCGGGTCGGCGCAGAGGGCGATCCGAGCAATCAGCGAATTTCTGGCAACAGCCGCGGCGGCCCCGGTCAGCTCGTTGCCGACGGCGCACGCAGCGCGGGGAACCAGATGTCGGTGAGCACCTCGACGGCTTGGTCCACCGAGACGTCGATGGTGCCCTGCATCGCCCATCGGGTGAAGAACCGTTCCAGTTGCGCGACAAGCAATTCCACGCGCAACCGCGCCTCGTCGCGCCGCTCGGCAGGCCACCCGGCGAGATAGGCGGTCATCGCGTTGGGCAGGGCGAGAATGCCGTTGCGAGCGATCTCGCGGAACTCCGGCTCCAGCGCCGTCGCCTCGTCCCACGCGGGCAGCAGGTCCTTGTACTCGTGGAACCACTCGATCGCGCGGGTCATCCAGCCGGCGAACTCGGCGCGCGAACCGGTCTCCAGCACCCGGTCGAGGTCCTGATAGAAGTGCAGCGCGGTGGGCGCGGTGCCCTGCTCGGCGATCGCGCGCAGCAACTCCAGTTTCCCCGCGAAGTGCAGGTAGAAGGTGGCGCGGCTACAACCGACCGCCGCGGCGATGTCGTCCACCCGCACCGCCGCGTAGCCGCGGGTGGCGAACAGCTGTTTGGCAGCCTCCAGCAGGCGGGACCTGGTCTGCTGCTTCTGCTCCTCCCGCAGGTTCGCGTTCGCGTTCGTACGCATGGTGAACAGGTACCTCGTATCCGTAAAAGGTGGGCTGACGTGCGGCTGCCGCCGCCCGAGTCTACGCGCGGAGGGCCTGAATAGACAGTGCGTCACTCACTAGACATGATGTCTACCCAGTGTTATTTTGTTGCCTACGTCACTCCGGTGCGCAACCCGCATCGGACGTTCGGCCGTCATCGGCGACGGCCTCCAGCACGAGGACAGTGAATGACGTCAACCGCACTCCCCCGGGTCTGCGTGATCGGCGCGGGTCCCTCCGGGATCACCGCAGCCAAACGCTTGAACGACCACGGCATCCCCTTCGACTGCTACGAGGCGTCCGACGAAGTCGGCGGCAATTGGTACTTCAAGAACCCCAACGGCATGTCGGCCTGCTACCAGAGCCTGCACATCGACACGTCCAAGTTCCGCTTGGCGTTCGAGGACTTCCCGGCGCCCGATGAGTGGCCGGACTTCCCCCACCATTCCCAGCTGTTCCAGTATTTCCGGGACTACGTCGACCATTTCGGCATCCGCGACCGGATCGTGTTCGACACCGTGGTGACCGCGGCCGAGCGTGGGGCGGACGGTCGCTGGCTGATCACCACGAGCGAAGGGCGCACCAGAGACTACGACGCGCTCGTCGTCTGCAACGGACATCACTGGGACCCCCGAATCCCGGACTATCCGGGTGATTTCGACGGCACGCTGCTGCACAGCCACGCCTACAACGACCCCTTCGACCCCGTCGACATGCGGGGCAAACGCGTTGTGGTGGTCGGCATGGGCAATTCCGGCCTGGACATCGCCTCCGAGCTGTCGCAGCGTTTTCTCGCGGCGAAGCTCTACGTTTCCGCCCGGCGCGGGGTCTGGGTGCTGCCGAAGTACGTCAACGGCAAGGTCGGCGACAAGCGCTCGATGCCACGGTGGATGCCGCCGAAGCTGGGCCTGAAGCTCAAGCAGCGCTTCGTGCGCAAGTTCCGCGGCAACATGGAGGACTACGGCCTGCCCAAGCCCGACCACCTGCCGTTCGAGGCGCATCCGTCGGCCAGCGAGGAGTTCCTGCACCGCGCGGGCTGCGGCGACGTCACGTTCAAGCCCGCGATCACCGCACTGGAGGGGTCGCGGGTGCGCTTCGCCGACGGCAGCACCGAAGAGGTGGACGTGATCGTCTGCGCCACCGGATACCGCATCTCCTTCCCGTTCTTCTCCGATCCCGAACTGCTGCCCGACAGCGACAATCGCTTCCCGCTGTTCAAGCAGATGATCAAGCCCGGCATCGACAATCTGTTCTTCCTCGGCCTGGCCCAGCCGCTGCCCACGCTGGTGAACTTCGCCGAGCAGCAGAGCAAGCTGGTCGCCGCCTACCTGACCGGTCGCTACCACCCGCCGTCGGCGGAGGAGATGCGGGCGGCCATCCGGACCGCGGAATCGGCCAGGACGGGGCGCTACTACGACTCGCCCCGGCACACCATCCAGATCGAATTCGAACCGTATGTGCGGGACATGCAGCGGGAGCTGGCACGCGGCGCGAAACGTGCCGCCGCCGCGGGGAACGCCCTGCCGGTTCCGGCTCGGACGCTCGAACACGTGTGAGGCCGGGATGACCACTACGACAGGAACCGCGACGTCGGGATTCTGCGCCGAGCGATTCGCGCGGGTCCGCACGGAATTGGAGACCCGGCTCGCCTCCGGCGAGGAGCTGGGCGCGTCGATCTGCGTCATGGTCGACGGCGAACCGGTCGTCGACCTCTGGGGCGGCTACCGCGATCTCGAGCGCACCGCACCGTGGACCGAGGACACCTTGGTCAACGTCTTCTCGATCACCAAGACCATGACCGCGCTCAGCGCTCTGCTGCTGGTCGAGCGCGGCGAACTGGACGTGCACGCGAAGGTGGCCAGGTACTGGCCGGAGTTCGCGGCGAACGGCAAGGGCGACATCGAGATCCGTCATCTGCTCGCGCACACTTCCGGCGTCTCGGGCTGGCAGCCGCCGATCGAGCTCGCCGACATCTACGACGCGGAAGCGTCCGCCGCCCGCCTGGCGAGCCAGCCGCCCTGGTGGGAGCCGGGCACCGCGTCGGGGTATAACGCCCTCGCCTACGGACACCTGATCGGCGCGGTGATTCGCCGCGTCACCGGACGCTCGCTGGGCGAGTTCTTCGCCGAGGAACTCGCGGGGCCGCTGGGCGCGGACTTCCACATCGGCACCGCGCCCGAGCACCACGGGCGGATCGCCACCTTGGTCCCGCCCGCCATGCCGGAATTCGACATGGCCGCGCTCGACCAGGACAGCGTGCTGGTCAAGACGCTCACCAGCCCGCTGCTCGACATCGCCGAGACGGCGAGCGCGGGATGGCGGCAGGCCGAGATCGGCGCGGTGAACGGCCACGGCAACGCTCGCTCGGTGGCGCGGGTGCAGTCACTGGTGTCCTGCGGCGGCGAACTCGCCGGACGGCGGCTGCTGTCGGAGGAGACGATCGAGCTGATCTTCCAGCAGCAGTCCGACGGCGTGGATCTCGCGCTGCTGATGCCGCTGCGGTTCGGCATCGGCTACGGCCTGCCCGAGCGCCGGACCGCCCCGGAGGTGCCCGACGGCCGGGTGTGCTGGTGGGCCGGATACGGCGGCGCGATGGTGGTCAACGACCTCGAACACCGCACCACGTTCGCCTACGCGATGAACCGGATGGCTCCTGGCCTGATCGGCTCGGACCGCGCCGACGCCTACCTGCGCGCGACGTTCGCGGCGATACGCGGATGATGCGGGCACTGCAGCTCACCGAGCCCGGTGTGCTGGAACTGCGCGAGGTACCGATCCCGGAGATCGGTCCCACCGACCTGCTGCTGCGCGTGGGCGCGGCGGGCATCTGCCATTCGGACCTGCACGTGCTGCACATCCCCTTCCGGATGCGCGAGGAGCCGTTGACCCTCGGCCACGAGATCGCGGGCACCGTCGAGGCCGTCGGCGACGGAGTGGACGGCCGCCGGGCCGGCGAGCGCGGCATCGTGTACCTGTGCTGGTCGTGCGGCGTCTGCCGGGAGTGCGTCGGCGGCAACGAGAACGTCTGCCGCGCCGCGGGCCGCACCGCGATGCCGCCGTGCCCCGGCCTCGGGCCGGATGGCGGCATGGCGGACTACATCCGCGTCCCCGCGAGTTCGTTCGTGCCGATCGGCGACCTCGATTTCGGCCAGGCCGCGCCGCTGGCCGACGCCGCGCTGTCGAGCTATCACGCCATCCGCGGCGCTCGCGAGCAGCTCGGACCCGGGTCGGTGGCGGTGGTCGTCGGGATCGGCGGCCTCGGCCACGTCGCGGTGCAGATCCTCGCCGCGACCACCGCGGCGCGAGTGCTGGCCGTGGACGTGAGCGCCGACAAACTCGACCTCGCCGCGCGGTGCGGTGCGGCGGAGGGACTCCTCGCGAGCGACGACACCGCGCGCGAGATCCTCGACCGCACCGCAGGCCGCGGCGCGGACGCGGTGTTCGATTTCGTCGGCGTCGACACGACCGCACGGCTCGCGGTGGAGTCGGTGGCGCCCAACGGGGCGTACCGGATGATCGGCCTCGGCGGCGGCGCGCCGGAGATCACCGCGGCGCCGGCGGGCGGCACAGGCTGGCCGTGGGGCGCTTCGGTCCGAAAGTCCTACGGCGGCACCAAATCCGACTTGATCGACGCCGTGGCACTGGCCGCGTCGGGCAAGCTACGGGTCGAGGTGGAGCGCTACCCGCTGACCGAGGGCCGCGACGCCCTCGACCGGCTGGAACGCGGCCTGGTCACCGGCCGAGCGGTCCTGGTGCCCGAGCCGTGACGAATCAACCCAGTGCAGTGACGAGGAAGTACCCGATATGACGAAACCCATCGACCCGCAGGCGTTCGTGGCACAGGCCGCGAGCCGGCTCACCGGACCCGGCGGTCGATTCGAGATGGTGGTCGAGGACGTGCTCGGCGCACCGATGCCGGTGGTGCGCCACCGCAAGTCCTCACTGCGCGAAGTGCTCCTCGCCGCGGCGGCGCACGGCGATCGGGACTACCTGGTCACCGCGGACCGCAGGTTCTCGTTCACCGAGCACGCCGCCGCGGTCGCGGCGCTGGCCACGGCCCTGCGCGACCGATACGGCATCGAAAAGGGCGACCGCGTCGGCATTCTGGCGGCGAACACACCCGAGTGGGTGCTCACCTTCTGGGCGGCCCAGGCGCTCGGCGCGATCGCGGTGGGCTACAACGCGTGGTGGGCGCCGCGCGAGATCGCCTACGGCGTCGAGCACACCAGCCCCTCGGTGCTCGTGGTCGACGCGAAGCGCGCCGCGCTGGTGGCGGAGCTCGACATCCGGATCCCGGTGCTCACCATGGAGCACGACGTACCCGCACTCGTCGCCGAATACCGGACCGACACTCTGCCGGACACCCGGATCGACGAGGACGACCCGGCGGTGATCTTGTACACCAGCGGCACCAGCGGGCGACCCAAAGGCGCGGTGCATTCGCACCGAAACCTGGTCGCGGTCACCGACTATCACGTCTTCAACGACGCGCTGGCGGCGGCGCTCACCGGGGCGCAGGAGCTGCCCAGCGGGCGGCGCTTCCTGGTCACCTCGCCGCTGTTCCACATCGCCAGCCTGCACAATCTGGTGGTTCCCCGGCTGGTCACCGGCGACGCGGCGGTGATCCACCAGGGGTCGTTCGACGCCGACCGGGTGCTGCGGCTGATCGAGTCCGAACGGATCACCAACTGGGGCGCCATGCCGACCATGGCCACCAGGATGCTCGAACTCGACCTGTCCGGCTACGACCTCTCCTCGCTGGCCGCCTTCTCGCTGAACTCGGCGCCGTCCTCGGCCGCGCTGCAACAGAAACTGCGCGATCAGATCCCCGTCGCCCGCAACGCGCTGGTGACCAGCTACGGACTGACCGAATGCAGCACCGCCGCGACGCTGGCGAGCCCGGCCGAGCTGGCGGCGTTCCCGGACACCGTGGGACGACCGGTCGTCGGGGTCGCGCTGGAGATCCGCGACAGCGCGGGCGGCGCGGTCCCCGACGGCGCCGAAGGCGAGATCTGGGTGCGCAGCCCCTACGTGATGCTGGGGTACTGGCAGGACGAGGCGGCGACCGCCGCGGCGATCACGCCGGACCGCTGGCTGCGCACCGGCGATATCGGGGTCCTGGAGGACGGCAGGCTGCGTCTGTCCGGGCGCCGGTCGGATCTCATCCTGCGCGGCGGGGAGAACGTCTATCCCACGGAGATCGAGCAGTGCCTCGAAGAGCATCCGGCGGTGCGCGAATGCGCGGTGGTCGGCGTGCCCGACGCCGACCTCGGCCAGCAGGTCGCCGCCTTGGTCGTGGTCGACGACACCACGGCGATCACCGAAGACGAGCTGCGCGCGTTCGCCGCGCAACGGCTCGCCTACTACAAAGTGCCCGCCCGCTGGCGCCTGGCCACCACCGCACTCCCGCGCAATGCGACCGGCAAGGTCGTGCGCACCGATCTCGAGGTGTAGATCCATGTACGACACCATCATCGCCAACGGCCGCTGGTTCGACGGCACCGGCGCCCCCTCGGCGATCAGGCACCTCGGCATTCACGACGGGCGGATCGCGACCGTCTCGGCCGACCCGATCGAGGACCCGGCCTGTCCGAACATCGTGGACGCCACCGGAAAATGGGTGATGCCGGGCATGCTCGACATCCACACCCACTACGACGTGGAAGTGTTGCAGCATCCCGCGCTGACCGAATCGGTGCGCCACGGCATCACCACGGTGCTGCTGGGCTCGTGCTCGCTGTCGACCGTCCACGTCGACGCCTCCGACGCGGGCGACCTGTTCGCGCGGGTCGAGGCGATTCCGCGCAAGCACGTCGTCGGGGCGGTCGAGCAGCACAAGACCTGGCGCTCGGCGCACGAGTACGCGGCCGCGCTGGAACGACTGCCGTTGGGTCCGAACGTCGCCGCGTTCATCGGGCATTCGGATATCCGTGCTGCCCAGCTGGGGTTGGAGCGCGCGACCCGCAAGGACGTCCGGCCCGACGCCGCCGAACTGGCCGGGATGGAGGCGAAGCTGACCGAGGCGCTGGACGCCGGGTTCGTCGGGATGTCCTCACAGCAGCTGATGTTCGACAAACTCGACGGCGAAGTGTGCCGCTCGCGCACCCTGCCCTCCACCTACGCGACCACCCGGGAGCGGCGCAGACTCAACGCCGTTCTGCGACGGCGCGGCGGGGCGTTGCAGGGCGGACCCGACGTGTCCCGGCCGCACAGCCTGGTCACCATGGCGGCGAGCAGCCTGGGCCTGTTGCGCAGGCCGCTGAAGGTCAGTCTGCTCTCGGCCGCCGACATCAAGGCCATTCCCGGCGTGGTGCACCTGTTTCCGCTGATCGCGCGGGTGCTGAACGCGCTGGGGGGCAACTTCCGCTGGCAGCACCTTCCGGTGCCCTTCGAGGTCTACGCCGACGGCATCGACCTGGTGGTGTTCGAGGAATTCGGTTCCGGCGCCGAAGCGTTGCACCTGGCCGACCAAGTGGACCGACGACGGGAACTGCTGCGCGACGAAGACTATCGACGCCGTTTCCGCGCGGACTACGACAAGAAATTCGGCCCGAGGGTGTGGCACCGCGACTTCTTCGACGCGCGGATCGTCGAATGCCCCGACCCTGCGGTGATCGGCAAGTCCTTCGGCCAGGTGGGCTCCGAGCGCGGCGGCTCGCATCCGGTGGACGCCTTCCTCGACCTCGTGGTGGAGCACGGCAACAAGGTCCGCTGGCGCACGACGATTTCCAACCATCGACCGGAAGTGCTCGATCGGCTCGCCGCCGACCCCGGTGTGCAGCTGGGCTTCTCCGACGCGGGGGCGCATCTGCGCAACATGGCGTTCTACAACTTCGGGCTGCGTTTCCTGCGCCGAGTGCGCGACGCCGCCGAAGCGGGTCGGCCGTTCCTGTCCGTGGAGCGGGCGGTGCACCGGCTCACCGGCGAACTCGCGGACTGGTACGGCCTGGACGCCGGGCACCTGCGGGTGGGCGACCGGGCCGACGTCGTCATCCTCGATCCGGACCGCCTGGACGATTCGCTCGACGCCTACCGCGAGTCCCCGATCGCCCCGTTCGACAACCTGTCGCGCATGGTGAATCGCAACGATGACACGGTCACCGCGGTGTTCGTCGGCGGCGTGCCGGTCTTCGGCGACGGCGCTCCCGCTGCGGTCCTCGGCACCCGCCGGACCGGCCGGTTCCTCCGCGCGTCGACCGCCATCCGGTGACCGGAGTGCCCCTGCTCGGCCGTACCCGCCACGTAGAATCGCGAAGATGCGGCGGCTCGTCCGCCCGCAGTCCGTAGGGAGTCGGCGTGGACGTTTTCGAACATCGGGGCAGGGCCGTCGTCTTCGACCGCACCGGCAGCGGGTCGCCGGTCGTCCTCCTGCACAACGCGGGCACGCAACGGCGGATCTGGGACGACCAAGTCGCAGTCCTGCGGGACGAGCACGAGGTCTTCGCGCTCGATCTCCCCGGCTACGGTCGGTCCGACCAGCCCGCCACGGGCTACCGCCTCATCGACTACGTCGACATGCTGACGGAGTTCCTGGACGCCCACCGCCTCACCGACGTGGTGCTGATCGGCAACTGCCTCGGCAGCGCCACCTCGCTGCGCTACGCCATGGGTCATCCGGAGCGGGTGCGCGCGCTCGTGCTGATCAATCCGCTCACCTCCGACACCGTCCGCTCGGGCCGGTCGGCGGGCTTGGCCTGGCTCGACGCGCGACTGCCGCTGGCGCTGCCGGCGCGCCGGATCAGCTTGCCGAGCCCGATCGTCTCACTGATTCTCGGCAATCAGCTCGGTCCCCGCGGCCGAGCTCAGCACAACCAGCACGAGCCGCGCGTGCGGGCGCACTGGACCGATCGGGGCAGGCTGCATGCCCTGCACGGCCTGGTGCAGGATTTCCCGTCCTATCGCGCGTTGGACACGTTCGATCCGCCTGCCGGCTTCCCGCCGATCTGCACGATCTGGGGACGGCGCAATCGCATCCTCTCGGCGAAGGCGGGCGGGCGGCTCAACCGCAAGCTGCGCCCGCACACCGCGGTGGAACTACCCGACTGCGGTCATCTTCTGATGGTGGAGGCACCCGACCAGGTCACTTCGACCATCACCGGCTTTCTCGCCGCGATCGAAGCGCCCACCCCGAAGCGGGCCGACGGCCGCTGAGTACCGCTCACAGTGGAGCGGCGGTCGGGCAGAGTTCCGGGAAGCTGGCGGAGCGCACTCCGCAGCCGGTGCATTCGAACGCCATGCCCATGTCGAGCATCCAGTGGATGCGGGTATGGCAGGTCTCGCACAGGAAATCCACACCGGCCGGGTGGCAGCAGGACCGTTTACGGATGAACCATTCCGCGCGATGTCGACACGGCACGGAGTCGAAGCGGAACGTGCACCTCGGCGCAGCGGGCAACGCGGCGACGACGGCCTCGAAAGCCGTTGTGGCCGTACGGGTGTTCACAGCAGATACCTTCCGGCGAAGCAGGGGCGGGAGGCGGGAGCGTGCGCCACGGCGCCTCTCCTCCTGGATCGATCTCCCTCGAATTGCTGTTACCCGGATGAGGCGGCCTTCACACGGCGGCGGACCGGCTTGTTTGGTCACGAATCGCGCGGGAATCCGAATCGTGACGACATCAAGGGAAGGGGTTCTGTCATGTTATTGCGCCGACTCGCCCGGCCGCTGCTGGCCACCGCGTTCGTCGTAGACGGGGTCGATACGCTGCGGCGCCCGGACGAGCGGGTCAAAGCGGCGAACGCACTGCTCGAACGGGGGCAGCGGCAGCTCCCCGAAGAGATAGCCACAAAGTTGCCATCCAATCCGACGACCGTCGTGCAGGTCAACGCGCTCGCTCAGGTGAGCGGCGGCGTCCTGCTGGCACTGGGCAAGGCGCCGCGATTGGCCGCGCTGGTGCTCGCCGCGACCGTGGTGCCCGCGGCCGTCACCGAGCAGGATTTCTGGAACGAGCAGGATCCGGCGCGGAAGTCGGCGAAGCGGACCGCGTTCCTCAAGGACCTCGGACTGCTGGGCGGGCTGATGATCGCCGCGGCCGATACCGAGGGCAAGCCGTCGCTGGGCTGGCGCGGCCGCCGAGCCGCGCGTGACGCCGCTGCCGCGGTCACCGCCGCGCTGCCGTTCGGCGCGGCCTCGGACACCACGACCGGCGCGGCACTGCGCAAGCACGCGCAGGAGGCCGCGGAACGGGCGCGAGCGCTGGGCGCGGTCGCCGCGAGCAAGGGTGCGGAACT
Source organism: Nocardia abscessus (assembly GCF_015477775.1). Lineage (GTDB taxonomy): Bacteria > Actinomycetota > Actinomycetes > Mycobacteriales > Mycobacteriaceae > Nocardia > Nocardia abscessus_A. Next base: position 179,801 of record NZ_JADLQO010000004.1, read on the forward strand.
GGCCGAAACGGCGCAGCGGCACGGGCCGGAGTGGGCGGAAGCGGCCAAGGAACACGGCAGCGACCTGGCGGAGACCGCCAAGGTGCACGGGTCGGAGTGGGCCGAGGTAGCCAAAGATCGCGGCACCGACTGGGCCGAGTTCGCCAAAGAGCACGGCGCGGAATGGGCCGAGATCGCCAAGGAGCGGGGGGCCGAATGGGCGGAGATCGCCAAGGAACGGGGTGTTCGTCTCGCTGATCTTGCCAAGCAGCGCGGAGGCGAATGGGCCGAGATCGCCAAAGAACGCAGCGCCGAATGGGCGGAGATCGCCAAGGAGCGTGGACCGGAGATCGCCGATGCGGCGCGGGAACGCAGCGCGCACACAGCGCAGCTGGCCCGCGAACGGAGTGCGCAGAAAGCTCAGGCAGCCCGCGAGGCAATCGAGTCGCGTCGCCACTGACGCTTCGCACAGGCAGGCGTCGGCCTCGGCCCGGCGGTGAAATACGCGTTCGGCGGCCCCACTCGGGCCGCCGAACGCGTTTGCCGCGGCCGCGCCGGTCAGGCAGTCTCGTCGTAGCCGGGCGAGAGGTCCACGAGGGCGGCATCGAGCGAGGCGACCCGATGGAACCGGTCGGCCAGGCCGGTGATCTCGATGGCCCGGTCCACCGGCCGCACCGTGGTGATCAGCACGATCCGGTGGCGTGAGCGCGCCGCTTCGGTCTGCGCCTCGACCAAGACGCTGAGCCCCGCCGCGGCGAGGAAAGTGACCGGTGAGAGGTCGAGGACGAGCGTGGCCGCGCGGCGGAGGAAGGCGCACGCCAGCTCGGCACGGAACCGGGGCGCGGTCGCGGCATCGATTTCACCCGCGACCATCAGCATGGTGACGTCGTGGCGCGGGCGGCACACCGAAAAGCGAAGCGGGTCAGTCCGTTCGGTGTGTCGGGACATGCGCTCACTCCTGGCCGGAAGCTGGCACTGCACAGACCTTGGGCTTCCAGTGAAGCACGGTGCGCGAGGTCTGTACAGGCGCGGACTGCGTTCGCCGCCCGCCGTTTCCGGCCGCACCGGCCCGCCGCTAGGACGTACTCGCGCTCCCGCCGCAGGAAATGGTGATCGCCTCCCCGTTGAAGTGACGGCCGTGTTCGGAGACCAGCAACAGCGTCGCCTCGGCCACCTCGGCGGGCTGGATCAAATCGCCGTTGGGCGGACCGGATTCGATGATCGCCATCCAGTCCTCCTTGGTCGGGTTCTCCTTGTCCGGCACCATGAGCCGCCACGTCGCCGGGTTCTGGATCATGTCGGTGTCCACGCCGGAGGGCAGCAGGGCGTTGACCGTGATGCCGTACTCCGCCACCTCCAGCGACAGCGATTTCACCAGTCCGAGCACACCCCATTTGCTCGCCGCATAGTGCGCCGCGTTGCGCACGCCCATCTTCGCCACGATGGACGAGGTGGCCACCACGCGGCCCCAGCGGCGCTCGATCATGTGCGGGACCACCGCGCGGAAGCTGTGGAACACCCCGGTCAAATTGGTGTCGATCATGTCCCGCCACAAATGCTCGTCCATCTCGGCGACGGGTGAGTTGGACGCGATGCCCGCGTTGGCGATCAAGATGTCGACGCGGCCGAATTCCTCGATCGCGCGGTCGGCGACCGTCCGCATCTGTTCCAGGCTGCGCACGTCGGCCTGCACGGCGACGCAGCGGCGGCCCGCCCGCTCGACCAGGGCGGCGGTCTCGGCCAGGTCGTCCGGAGTGCTCAGCTCGTAGGGCAGGCCGGACAGCGGGGCGGCGATATCGCAGACCACGATGTCCGCGCCGGCGCTCGCCAGGGCCAGGGCGTGCGCGCGTCCCTGCCCGCGGGCGCCGCCGGTGATCACCGCTACCCTGTCGTCGAGATTCCCCATGGCGGGCCCTTCGTCGGTCGGTACCTGCTTCGGCCGCCACCCATCGTGTCACGGGCGCACCGAGCGAGCTCCCGATTTTCCGGCGGCCACATCACGACCGGCGTTTCCCAGAAATGGGAACTGTCCCGAGCCGACCCACACCGGCTTGCACCGGGGCGCGCGGTGCCCGCACACCCCGCGCCGACGAGGCGCTTTGCCGAAATATCCAGGGGCAGTGGGACAATGAGTCCGGTCTCGGCACCGGAGCGGGAACGGTAACGGCACGGGCGAACCGACCCGACTGCGGCAGGGAGACCACATGCGACAATTCCGACCCGGTCCAGCGACCAAATGAGTGCGATGTACGCTGCGCCCGGAACGACCCTGCCCGTGCCTACGCATCGTTCCTGGCACGGTCCGGCGCATCCACAATGGTTCCTGGGGGCCCGATGACCGATTGTGAGTACCTTTCCGTGAATCTCGACCGACAGCTCGACGCCGAACCCACCGAGCACGACAGCGCCGTGGCCGAACGGCTCACCAGCCCGCGCCTGCGCAGGCTCTTGAATACGGCCATCGGCCTCTCCGAGGATTCCGTCGATCTGCTGACGACCATGACCACCCGCCTCCGTGCCGCCGAGGGCATGATCCTGCGCGACCCGCTCGAAGAGTGTTGACCCGCGGGCGGTCGCCGGTCCCGAGCGAGCGGCACGGGCCTGCGGCCGCCGGGCGGCAACGGCCCGCGTGCGGGTAGGTTGCCGAAGCAGCAACGATATTTGCTGATCCGGTCGACCCCATGGATGGTGGGACGCATGAGTGCGACACACCACGACCACGCGGACCGGACGACGTCGACGACGGTCGAGTACTGGGAAAACTTCTACCAGGAGCGCGAGCGGATCTGGTCGGGACGGCCGAACTTCTTGCTGGTGCGGGAGATCGAATCGGTCGCCGCCGGCTCGGCACTGGATCTGGGCTGCGCCGAGGGAGCCGACGCGATCTGGCTGGCCGAGCGCGGCTGGCGCGTCACCGCCGTGGACGTGTCGGAGACCGCGCTGGCCCGCGCCAGGGCCCAGGCGGCACGCCAGGAACTGGCCGGCGAAATCGACTGGCAGCGGCACGATCTCGACCACACCTTCCCCGACGGACGATTCGACCTCGTCACGGCGCAGTACCTGCATTCGCCGCTCGCCCAGGACGGCGAACGGATGCGCATCCTCCGACGAGCCGCCGAGGCGGTGGCCCCCGGCGGGCTGCTGCTGATCGTCGGGCACGCGGAATGGCCCAGCTGGGTGTTGGAGCCGCCCGCCGACGTGCACTTCCCCACCACGGCCGAGGTGCGCGCGGGGCTGGCTCTGGACCCGGCCGCATGGCAGGTGGAGGTGGACGAGCTCGTCGAGCGCGAGCAACCCGGCCCCGAGGGGCAGCCCGGCACCAGGAAAGACAACATCCTGCGCATTCGCCGCAGCTGACCGAGAGCGCGAAGCGCGGCCCGACCCCGCACAGCGCACTCCCAGGTTTGCCCCAGGGTGCGGGCAGACAGCCTTCCTAGCCTTCGGAAAAGGTTTCCCACGGCAAGGAAGGCGAATTCATGGCCTCGATCAGCGTCCCGGAGGACGTGGCGGCCACCCCGCGACGGCCCAGACTTGTCGGCGAGGTCTGCGACGGACCGCTCGCCAGTCCTCCGAACCCGCGCTCCGCGTCGGCCGGTCCGAGACGCTCACAGGAAACACCCAGCTCGCTCGCAGATTGCTCGGCGCTTGCGCCGTAATCATGGGCTCATGACCAGTCGTGAACCCGAAGCCCGCGTCCTCATCGTGGACGACGAACCGATGATCATCGAACTGCTCGCCGTGAGCTTGCGGTTCCAGGGATTCGAGGTGGCCGGCGCGCTCAGCGGGACCGAGGCGCTGGACCGGGTGCGCGGGTTCCGGCCGGACGCGTTGATCGTGGACGTGATGATGCCGGGCATGGACGGGTTCGGGATGCTGCGGCGGCTGCGCGCCGACGGGGTGACCGCCCCCGTGCTGTTCCTCACCGCCCGCGACGACGTCGACGACAAGCTCACCGGGCTCACCCTCGGCGCGGACGACTACGTGACCAAACCGTTCAGCCTGGAGGAAGTGATCGCGCGACTGCGCGTCATCCTGCGCCGCAGCGGATTGCAGTCCGCGGGCGAGAGCGCCAACCGCATGACGGTCGGCGACCTGGTGCTCGACGACGACAGCCATGAGGTGTGGAAGGCGGGTGCGCCGGTGTCGCTGTCCCCGACCGAGTTCACGCTGCTGCGATATTTCATGGTCAACGCGGGCAGGGTGCTGAGCAAGCCGAAGATCCTGGACCACGTGTGGCGCTATGACTTCGGCGGCGACGCGGGCGTAGTCGAGTCCTACGTGTCGTACCTGCGGCGCAAAGTCGACACCACCGAACCGAAGCTGCTGCACACGCTGCGCGGCGTGGGCTACGTCCTGCGCGAACCCCAGCCGAGCCGGACGTGAGCGCGCGGGCGAAACCGGCGCGGCGGATATCGGCGGTCCCGCTGCGGGTGGGGCTGGTGATCGTGTTGCTGCTGCTGACGGCGACGGCGCTGTTCGCGTCGGGCGCGGCGGTGACCTCCGCGCTGAGTCGCTCGCTGACCCAGCGCACCGACGAACAACTCTACGACGCGGCGCGCTCCTGGGCGCAGCCGCGTCCGATGCGCCAGGTGATCACCAGCGACGGTCGCGTGCAATGGATTCCGGCCGACCTGCCCGCCGCGCCCGTGCCGCCGAGGTCGGCGGGCGAACAACCGCGGCGGTTCTTCGAACTGCGCACAGGCGCCGACGGGCAGGTCTATCAAGACCTGCCGAGCGGCAACAGCACCGGATCTCCCGATCTCGGCGCCGCGACCGCGGGCACCCCGAAGACGGTGCCGTCCTCGGACGGTTCTTCGATGGATTGGCGGGTGCTGACCACCACCAACCAGTACGGTTCCACCACCATCGGCCTGCCGCTGACCGACAACCAGGAGACGGTCTCCCGGTTGATCTTCTTCGAAATCGGCACGGGGGCGGCGGCTCTACTGGCCTTGGGCGCCGTCGGCTACCTGGTGATCCGGCGCAGCCTGCGGCCGCTGCGCGAGGTGGAGCGGACGGCGGCGGCGATCGCGGGCGGTGACCTGCACCGGCGGGTGCCGGTGCGCGGCGTCGACACCGAGGTCGACCATCTGGCGCGGTCGCTGAACGAGATGCTCGCGCAGATCCAGCACGGCGTGGCGGCCACCGAGGCGTCGGAGGAGGCGGCCCGGCGCTCGGAGGCGCGGATGCGCCGCTTCGTCGCCGATGCCAGCCACGAACTGCGCACGCCACTGACCACGATTCGCGGGTTCGCCGAGCTGTACCGGCAGGGCGCCAGTACCGACGCCGGGATGGTGGTCGGCCGGATCGAGGCCGAGGCCGAGCGGATGGGGCTGCTCGTCGAAGATCTGCTGCTGCTGGCGCGGCTGGACGAGAAACGCCCGCTGGAGCGCAAGCCCGTAGACCTGCTCGCGCTGGCGGGCGACGCCGTGCACAATGCCCGGGCCGTCGCCGCCCGCCAGAAACCGTCATCCGACGCGCCGGACCGCCCGATCACGCTGGCGATCGGCGACGGCGAGGGAACCATGGACGTCATCGGCGACGAGGCCCGCCTGCGCCAGGTACTGGCCAACCTGCTCGGCAACGCCCTCACCCACACACCGCACGAAGCGGCGGTCGCGGTGCGGCTCACGGCCGCCCCCGATCGCGTCCGCATCGACGTGATCGACGCCGGTCCCGGGCTGTCACCCGATGCCACCACCCGGGTGTTCGAGCGGTTCTACCGCGCGGACGCCTCGCGCACCCGCGCCAGCGGCGGCACCGGGCTCGGCCTGTCCATCGTCCAAGCCCTGGTCACGGCGCACGGCGGACGGGTCTCGGTCGAGAGCGAACCGGGCCGAGGGAGCACCTTCACGGTGATGCTGCCCCGTGAGCCGTCCGTCACGCCGACCGCGGATCAGCCGGCTCGGTCGCGGTGAACCGAAGCGGCATGCCGCCTGCCCGTTCGAGGCGCGTTCCGGGCGCTCACCTCGGCGCGGCCGCGAGCCCGGAGGCCGGCTCGGCGTGCACCGCGCGCCGAGCGCCTACCGCGAGCAGCCCGACCGCGATCCAGGCCAGCGCCCACGGGGCGGGCTCGAGGATGACGCCTGCGACAACGGACCAGATGCCCAGCGTCCACGTCAGGAACGACGGCGGCACGATGCCCCGTCGATCCAGCCACAGCACGAGCACGCCGATCAGGGCCAACGGCACGCCGAAGCTGCCGGTGGTCAGCCAGAACGACGCCATAGCCGGGCTCATCTCGCTGATTCCCTCCTCGGGGCTCCACAGCTTCGCGCCGAACCATGAGTCGGCATGGTCGGGAGCCACCAGGACATAACTGCCGAGTGTGTGCCCGACTCCGAGAAACACCAGGAGACGTCCTGCCCACTTGATCATTGGAATCCACCCTCCGTTACGGAACTGACAGTTCCGATACTGTCAGTTCCGTATACTAGGAGCGTGCCGAAACCGAAACAAGGGCAAGGACGTCCGCGCAACAGTGAGGTCGATCTCGCTATCGTCCGCGCCACGCGAGAACTCCTGGCCGAGCGCGGCTACGCCGGCCTGACGGTCGACGCCGTCGCGGCGCAGGCCGGAATCGGCAAGGCCGCGATCTACCGGCGCTACGCGACGAAGCAAGAGATGATCTTCGCGGCCACCGTGCACGACATGCGGGAACAGCCACCTCCGGACGCCGGGACCCTGCGTGCGGACCTGGCCGCCCTCACCCGGACCATCGCCGCCCAACTCGGCCGTGCGCCGACCGACGTGCTCGCCGGTCTGCTGGCCGACATCTACGCCGATCCCGCGCTGAGCGCCCGCTTCACCGAGACCTTCCTCGAACGGGAACGACAGGCCGTGATCGAAGTGCTCGACCGCGCGGTCGGCCGCGGCGAACTGGCCGCGCCACCCGACCCGGCCACGGTGCACGCCCTGCTGCTCGGCCCGATCTTCGCCTGGCTGCTGATCCTGGACGGCGATCGCGACAAGATTCCGGAACTCACCCGCACGGTCGCCGAATCGGCAGCCACCGCACTGCTGTCCCCTACCGACTGACCGCGATGTGCGTCCGCGAATCCGCTCGACCACGCAGCGGCGCGGGTAGACGCATTCAGCGCGGCGCCGGTTCGAAGATGTCGGTGAGCGGTGCGCCGGCGCCGGGAACGGCGCCTTCTTCGGCAAACCATTCCCAGCGCAGAACCCGGCCGAGCACGGGACCGGGTAGGCGGAGCAGGACACCGGCGATGGTGGCGAACCGGCTGGAGCCCTCGATGATCGAGCGGTGCGCGGTCAAGGCGGCTCTGCGCCGCGCCGCGTGTGCGCCGACATCGATGCGGTGCGTGATCTCCGAGCGCGGACTGAAGAGCGAGGCGAGGATCGCTGGGTCGTAGCGGAACGGGATCGGCAACCGCCCGAGGAAGCGGGCCAGGCGTGCGCAGCCCTCGCGCGGCAGGGTGGCGTCGAGCACGCGGGAGACACCGGCGAGTTCGGCCGCGCGCTTGCCCACCTCGTGCACGCGGATGTGGTCGCGGTGCCCGTACCCGCCGTTGCGGTCGTAGCTGAGCAGGATGTCCGCGTTCTCGTCGCGCAGGATCGCGGCCAACCGCTCGGCCGCCTCCTCGGAATCCGCACGGACGAACCGCGTCCGGTCCGGCGGGTCCGCGTACAGTACGGCGCCGTGTCCGCTGTCGGCGTAGCCGAGATGCGCCACCCGGTGCACGCCGAGCGCGGCGGCGCTGGCCGCCAACTCGCGCAGCCGCAGCGCTTCGCGCCCGGCCAGATCGGCCATGTGACCGTCGGTGGCCACCACGATGACGGTTCGGTGCCCGGCGGCCGACAGCTCGGCCAGCGTGCCACCGGTCAGCAGTGTCTCGTCGTCCGGGTGCGCGTGGAATGCCACAACGGTCGCCATCGCCCCAGAGTGCCAGAAACTCTCAGCGCAGGTCCCTGGCCAGGCGGGTCGCGCCGACGAGCATGTAGCCGCCGGTCAGAGCGACCAACGCGACGGCGGTCGGCCGCGGCACGTCACCGCGCAGCACGCGCACCCCGCCGTGGGTCGTGTCGAGGATGTCCACCAGCAACGCGAGGCGCTGCCAGCGGGGCAGTTCTTCGACGGGCGCGGTGAGATATCCGAGACCGAGCGCGATCGCCCGCGCACCGAAGATGCGGGTCATGTAGTCGAGCTCGGGCGTGGGACGCACGCCGAGCGCCTTGGTCAACATCGCCGGGGCCACGAGGGCGGCCGACCCCAGCGCGACCCGGCCGAGCGCCAGACCGCGCAGCGCGCCGGCCAGTGGAGAGCGGGACTGCCGCATGCTGTTGGTCACCATGCCCCGAGCCTGACCGACAAACGCCGTCAGGTCGATTACCTGCGAGGTAATCGACCTGACGGCGTGGATGGACGGACTCAGAGCAGCGGAATCCACCGGTCGAACAACCAGAACCCGTGCGGGCTCGGCTGCGGATCCTGGTGGTGCTGCTCGGGCACCGGGCCCCGCCCGTGGACTTCAACACCTTCATCCCTGTCTCCTTCGTCTGGCCCGTCAGGCCGCGGGCCGAACGTCGACCGCGAGAACGATCCTCGGTCGGCGCTCTCGAGGCACCCCGAGACTCCGCTGGGAGAACCCTGACAACCGGCCTACGCTGAGGTCTTCCGCCAGCCACCACCAGGAGAGGGCCATCCGTGAAACTTCTCGTCACCGGCGGCGCCGGCTACATCGGCAGCGTCGTCGCGCATCAGCTCGTCGACGCGGGCCATGAGGTGGAGATTCTCGACGACCTGTCCACCGGATTCGCGTCGAACCTCCCGCGACGGGCGGTCTTCCATCAGCTCTCCATCCACCGGGTCGCCGACGTGCTCACCCCGGCGTCCGGCTTCGACGGCGTGCTGCATTTCGCCGCCAAGATCGAAGTCGCCGAATCGGTCGCCGACCCCGAAAAGTACTGGTGGAACAACATCGAAGGCTCGCTCGCTTTGCTGCGCGCCGTCCGGGCCGCCGGGGCGCCGCGCCTGATCTTCTCCAGCACCGGTTCGATGTACACCGGCGACGGAAGCACCCCTTTCGACGAGAACGCCGAAGTGCGTCCGGCGAACCCGTACGCGGCGACCAAGGCGACCGTGGACATGATGATCGCGGGCGAGTGCGGGGCGAGCGACCTCGGCGCCGCGTCGCTGCGCTACTTCAACGCCTCCGGAGCCGTCGTCGCGGACGGGGTGCGGCTGGGCGAGCGGCACCACCCGGAGTCGCACCTCATCCCGATCCTGCTGCAAGCCGCGGCGGGACAGCGTGATTCCTTCACGCTCTACGGCACCGACTATCCGACGCCGGACGGCACCTGTGTTCGCGACTACGTGCACGTGGCCGACCTGGCCGCCGCCCACCTGCTTGCGCTGGAGACCATCCGGCCCGGCGAATACGAGGTGTACAACCTCGGCAACGGCGGCGGCTACTCCAACCGGCAGGTGCTCGACACCGTTCGCGAAGTCACCGGACGCGACTTCCCCGTGCACTACGGCCCGCGCAGGCCGGGCGATCCGGCCGTCTGCGTGGCCGCGAGCGGCAAGGCGGGTGCCCGGCTGGGCTGGAAGCCGCAGCGCCCGGACCTGGCCGACATCGTGGCCGACGCATGGGATTTCCACCGGTCGGTGTACGACGACTGATCGACCGGGCGGCCGCCCCGTGGGTTCCCTGGCGATCCTGGTTCGCTCGCCGGGAACCACGATGCGCTCAGAGAATGAGCAGAATCAGTGCTTTCTGCAGGGTGTCCACGATGCGGCCGATGGTGATGGCGATTTCGACGGTGCCCATGACAGGCCCCTTTCCTCGGGCATGGTGAATCCTCGACCCCTCAATTCAAGCGCGGACTAACGGGATTCGGAAGCTCGGGCCGGTATCGCCGGGTTCCGCCCGACCGCCCTCGCCGTACGACCGGCCCGCCGGAGCATGATTCGTGCACCGGAGTCACGGTGGAAGGTTGTCGAGAAGGGTTGATCCGCGAGGCCCGCCTCTTCGAATCATCTGTGTCGCGGCACCGGTCGCGGCCGTGAACGCGGATTACCGCACCGAGCAGACAATTCCAACCATCGTCAGGAGCATCTGTGTCGTCGCACCCGTTGGCCCCAGGAGACCAGCACGACTGTTTTCGGGATGCGGTGAGCACGGTCGGACAAGCCACGGCGATACTCGGCAGGCTTCGTCTGGTCCCCGCCGATCACGCGGCGGTGCGCGCGGGGATCGCGATACTCGCCGATCGAAGCGACGACATGGTGAGTGCGGCACCGGCGGACCGCCGCCACCTCGGCCGGTCCCTGCACAGTGTCCTCCTACACCTGCGGACGACGGCCGAGCGCGCGGACCGGCACGGCGTGACGTCGCTGACGAACGAACTCGCGGAAGTCGTCGGCATCATCGAGGAATGCGGTGGGCACACCGCCCGACTGATCGCGGCGCCGTTCGACCCCACCTGGGCCGCGTGGTATCGCGCCGAGATCCTCCGGCTGGCCGACGACGCCGACGACGCTTTCCGCCGGCTGTTCGCGCGGTGGTACTTCGACACCGACGACCTCTCGGCGGTGGCCGGGATGCGGGACGTCAGCGACGAACTGGAGAACGTGGTGCGAGCCTTCGAGGAGGTCGCCGACGCCGTGCTCGCGACCGTCGCGGACCAGCCGAGCGAGCTACCCCGATGAATCCGCTTCCAAGAAGCTACATTCCGACGAAATCGATGATCGGCCCCGGATAGTCCGCCGGATCGACGCCCGCACGCCACGGCCGATGAATGCGCGTACCGGGCAGGTGCGCCAGTTCGGGCACCCAGCGCCGTACGTACGCGCCGTCCGGGTCGTAGCGTTCGGCTTGACGCAGCGGATTGAGCACCCGGTTCGGCCTGGTGTCGGTGCCGGTGCCCGCCACCCACTGCCAGTTGAGCTGGTTGTTCGCCAAGTCGCCGTCCACCAGCCAGCGCAGGAAGTGCTCCGCCCCGACTCGCCAGTCGACGCGCAGCGACTTGGTCAGGAAGCTGCCGGTGATCAGCCGCGCCCTGTTGTGCATCCAGCCCTCCGCACGCAGCTGCCGCATCCCGGCGTCCACGATCGGATGCCCGGTGCGCCCTTCACGCCAGGCGTCGACGGCCTGCGGGTCGTCGCGCCAGCGAATCGCGCGCTCGTGGTAGTCCGACCAGGCCGCGGACGGGCGGGCGGCCAGCAGCTGGTGGTGGAAGTCCCGCCAGGCCAGCTGCCGGGCGAACGCGTGTCCGCCCTCGGTGGACATGTCCACCCGATGCGCCAGCTCCAGCGGGGACACGCAGCCGAAATGCAGGTACGGCGACAGCCTCGAGGTGGCATCGGCGGCAAGATCGTCATTGTCGCGCGCGTAGTTCTCGACCGGTCCGGACAGCCAGTCGCGCACGATCTTCCGTCCTGTGGTCTCGCCGCCGACGGCCAGCTGCGGCGAGCCCGGGCCCGCGCACAGTTCACCCGCGTCCGGCAGCGGCAAACTCGACACCCGGGGCACCGTGAGGTCGCGCGGCTTGCCGAGCGGCTTGCGCTGCGGCGCCTCGCACCAGCGCCGGAAGTACGGGCTGAAGATCGCGAAGTGGTCGCGTCCGGTGGCGGGCAGCAGCGACGCCGGATCGGCGGCGGTGATGGTGGCGGGATGTGTGTGCAGCAGACAGCCGCGGCGCGCGAGACGCTCGCGCAGAGCACGTTCCCGATGGCGGCTGTAGCCGCTGACGTCCGCGGCCACGTGCACACTCTCGGCGTGGACCTGCGCGACCACGCGGTCGACCTCCGTGGCCACATCGCCGCGGCGCAGGACCAGACTGCCGCCGATGGCGCGCAATTCGTCGTCCAGCTCGGCGAGCGCCGCGGACAGGAATCGGGCGCGGTTCGGCGCGGCGAAGCGGCCCGAGAGGATGGCGTCGTCGAGGACGAACAGCGGCACCACCGCCGCACCTTCCCGGTGTGCCGCGGTCAGCACCGGGTTGTCCCACACCCTCAGGTCGCGGGTGAACAAAGCGATCGTGACGGTCATCGGACGCGCTCCCCCTGTGCGACAGAGCTGTTCATCGGCGAACCTCCCCCTCGCGCTGAGCCGCAGCGGGTGCTCGGCGCCCATGAGGGCCGCGCCGGGGCGGCATCGGGCGGCTCAGCCATACCGCCGACGACGCGACCCTCACGAGCGCCGAGCATGCCGATCACCCCGCGCAGAGCGGGACGATGCGCGAGTCACCGCCCGTCGTCGGGGAGGTCAGATACAGGCACGCGTTCTGACCGGCCGCGGTGATCGCCGCACGCACCTGCTGCCAGGCGCCCGCGTCCAGCGCCGCGGCGCGGGCCAGGACGAACCCGGATATCCGGCTCGGGTCGGTGACCAGCGCCCACGAGTAGTCCGGGCCGAGCGCGGTGACGATGTAGTTCGTCTCCCCCTCCAAGCGGTCCTGGGTCGGCACGCCGGGGAAGCTGACGTGCAACTGCGCCTTGGTCTCCTGGTCGGTGACCGTCGCCGTGCCGTTGATCTCGTTACGCGTGTTCGCCCACGTGGTGCAGGTGTTGCGCACCGCGATATCGCCCTGCGGATCGAGCGAGTAGTTCGCCTGCGTGTCACGCGCACAGGCCAGGTTGAAGTACTGCGGCACGGCGGCGAGCTGACGCCACGTGCCCAGATACCGGTCCAGGTCGAGGCTCGGCACCGGCGCAGGCCCGGCGACCGGGCTGGGCGCCGCGGTGGCGCCGCCTGCCGCGAGCACCGACGCGGCCAGCGCCGACACCGTCCCGGCGAGCAGGCGAGTAGACGTACGCAGCAGGTTGCGACGGTTCACGCTAACTCCTCGATAATCGGCGACGTCCACCACGGTAGCACAATAACGATGCATAATTGATGCAACCGAGATTTCAGGAGGGAGCGATGACCCGGGCGCCAGTGCCACGCCTCGCGGGCACCGCGGTCTCCTTCCGACGCGCCGCGCCGTCCGGCCGGTGCGGCCGGACGGACGACGACACCGCGCGCCGCGCCGTGGCCCGCATCGCCGGAATGCGCGATTTCGCTTCCGGTCCGGCTCTCGTACTCGCCCCGACACAGAACGCCGTATGGCCCGCGAGCGAGGTCGGCACCGGCTCGGATCGCGGCGATGCCGTGGCGCTCGGGCGGGCGTCGCGCGGACAACCGCAGTGCGCCGAGACCATCCCGGCAGCGGTGAACCGGGGCCTGCGGCGTTCCGCCCACACCGGGCGGGGGTGACGCCATGCCGGAACCGCGCGGACCGACCACACCGCGCAACCACACGGGCGGGGCGGATCCCGCCGGCGGGGGCGGGCAGAATAGGGCGATGCCCGCCGGTTCCGTCCCCGTGTCCGACGCGGCCGGATACACGGTGCGCGCGGTCGCCGAACGTCTCGGTATCCCGACCGCGACACTGCGCAGCTGGAACCGTCGTTACGACATCGGGCCGCCGCAACACCGCCCGGGCAAGCACCGCCTGTACACCGAGGCCGACATCGCCATGCTCGAGCGGATGCTCACCCTGATCCGCGCGGGCGCGAGCCCGGCAGGGGCGGCGGCGACGGTGCGCGGGCCCGCGCCCACGCTCGGCCGGCGCGAATCACTGCTGGCCGCGGCCTTCGCGCTGGACACCGGGTCGGTGTCCAGCCAGCTCGACGCGCACGTCCGCGCCTTCGGCGTGGTCGACACGTGGAACCTGCTGTGCCGCCCCGCCTTCGCCGACATCATCGATCGGCAGCTCGGCGGCGAGGGATGCGTCGACGTCGAGCACTTGCTGTCCTGGTGCGTCATCTCGGTGCTGCACCGGACGTACCCGCCGCCGATGGCCGACGGCCCGACACCCGTGGTGCTCGCCTGCACCAGCGGCGAGACGCATTCACTGCCGCTCGAGGTGCTGCGCGCGGCCCTCGCCGAACGCGGCACCGGCGCGCGGATGCTCGGCGCCGACGTCCCCGCCGCGGCCCTCGCCGACACCCTCGCCCGGTTCGACCGCCCCGCCGCCGTGCTGCTGTGGTCGCAACAGGAGTCCACCGCGTTGACCTCCGCGGTGCGCGCGTGTCTCGGCGCGGGCGCCCGGGTTCTGGTCGGCGGCCCGGGATGGGAGGCGGTCTTCCTCCCCGACGGCGTGGAGCGCGTCGACAGCTTGGTCGACGCCGCCGACCGGCTCGCCTGAACTCTTCCGCTCCCGCGGCGCATAACGCCGTCGACCGCCTCCGCACCCGACGCTGTGCGAATCCTTCCTCGCCGCGCCCGTCCTCGGCCGCCTGACGCGGGGTTATCGCGAGGAAGGCAACCACACTGGCGATGTCCCGAACCGGTCCGCGGCTCGACGTTTAACGATGCGCAATCGATGCATCGTTGACGCTATAGGGATGGCAGCAGCCGAGGTGAGGAGTGTGGCGATTGTCGAGCACACTCCATTCGAATGGTCGAGCACACTCCATCCGGAAGGTCGGTGGTTGCGTCCACCAGCTGGGAAGGGGGTTTCCACCTCACCGGCGACTCCGGCCGACGCCCGACGTCAACCAGCGGTCCTGCCGAGCAGATGCCGCAGCGCCGGTTCCAAGGTCTGCGCGCGGAACCGATGCCCGGCCTCGGCCAGCCGCGTGGGAACGACCCGTTGGCAGGCGGACGCCACCTCCCGGTTACCTTCTCGGCCCAGTAGCAGCGCAGGACCGAACCCGGGTACCGGGAACAGTGCGGGCCGGTGCAGTACAGCTGCGAGGACCTTCGTGTATTCGGCATTGCGAACCGGTTGCGGCGCAACGGCATTGACCGCGCCCGACAGCCCGGCGTCCCAGAGTGCCCGATGGTAGACATCGATCAGGTCGTCGATCCCGATCCAGGACAGCCACTGACGACCGTCACCGATGCGTCCGCCCAGCCCGGCCGCGAACAGCGGGCGTAGTAGCCGCAGCGTACCGCCGCGCGGGGACTGCACGATCCCGGTGCGCACACGCACCACACGCACACCGGATTCCGCGGCGGGAGCCGTGGCCGCCTCCCACCCGTCGACCACGTCGGCGAGGAAGCCGTCACCGCGTTCCGACTGCTCGGTCAGCGTCTCGTCGCCGCGATCGGCGCCGTAGTACCCGATCGCCGAGGCACTGACGAAGACCGGAACCGCCGCCCCGGCCGCCACCTCGGCGAGCTTCCGGGTCGGCCCGATCCGGCTGTCGGCGATCGCACGCTTGCGCTTCTCGGTGAACCGGCCCGCGATGGATGCCCCGGCCAGATGCACCACCGCGTCCACGCCGTCCAGCAGATCCGGCGCTGGATCGTCGGTGTCCCAACGCCTTTCGTCCGCAGCACGGGGCGTGTGCCGGACCAGCCGCACCACCCGGTGCCCCCCGGTGGTCAGGAACGCGACCAGCGCCGAGCCGACCATGCCGGACGCTCCGGTCACCGCGACCGTCCTGCCCACGAAACCCGCTCGCGCCGCCCGCGCGTGGGCCGCCAGATCGTCGGCGAGCTGCCGGTGACGGTAGGCGAACATGGGGCGCAGCACCGCGGCGGGCACCGGCGCGTCCACCCGGTCCACCACCCTGGTGCGGTTCTCCTCGACGACCTCGAAATCGTGGGTGTGCCGCCAGGGCAGCAATCCGGCGGGCAAGGAGCCGACGCCGTCGACCGTGACCGCGTCGACGAAACGGCGCGGCGGGTCGTACTCCCGTGGATCGTGCCGGGCCACCCAGCGCAGACCACCGGGCAGTCCGAGCACCGCCTGCCCGTCGGAGAGCGAGTCCGATTCGGCGCGCGGCGATACCGGCTGCCAGGGCGGCGCCAAGCGGGTCAGCGCGCCGGGACGCGCGTGCCAGGCGAACACCTCGGACCGAGGAAGATCGATGACGCTCGCGTACTCGATGCCCATGACCCGACTGTAGCCCGAAACCGACTCGATGCAGCGTTTATGCATCGTTACTTGAGGCGAAATCTGCAAAACCGCAGGAATTGACCTATAAACAGTCTGTCCGATGCAATACGGTGGCTCGTTACCGTGCCCACCCAGACGAGCGCGCCGGGCCGCAGCCGAGTCGATTCGCCCACGCGGCGGACCCGCCGCCCCTCGAGCGGGTCGACTTCCGCGGCAACCTGCGGCAACCCGCGCAGATCCGGCATGACCTGCGACCCGCACCCCGACGCGATGCGCGGCCGCTCCGCCGAACGGTCAGACCACGAACGGAATCAACGCCTTGCGCCCGGCCGGATAGTCGGCGAACTTCTCCCGGTACCACTTGTGCGTAGCCAAGGCGCGCGGGACCAGGTTGCCCGCGGTGATCAGGAAGATCACCACACCAGCCAACGACCACGTCGCCAGCGCGAAGCCCGCCCACGCGAGCAACTCGCCCAGATAGGCCGGACTGCTGACGAAGCGGAAGCCTGCCCCGTAGGGGATGCGGTACTCGGCGGCGCCGGGATTCGCCTTGTCCCGCAGATTGCGCACGATCGATTCGGAGCGCACGAGCAGCGCGAACCCACCCAGATAGACGACGAGTCCGAGCAGGAACCGCGGATCGGTCAACCATTCCGGCCCGTACTGATCGAGGTAGTCGTGGCTGAAGAACGAACCGTTGAGGTAGCCGTGCAACGCCGTGACGAACACGCCCGCGGCGAGTACAGAGATGTTGAAACTGCTCCGCTTGCCCGGCACCTGCCGGATGGACAGCGGGAAGAACCAGCCTCGGTTGCCGTAGTGCAGCACCCAGATCGCCGCGAGCACCAGCGGGGTGGGCTCGAAACGGTTCGGGCCCGCGAGGTAGCAGACCGCGAACACCACCGTCGCCGGGATCTCCATCAACCACCAGCCCAGCTTCGGGTTGAGGTTGAAACCGACCTCGGTGGTGGCGAAACGCCCGTAGGGACTCTGTGCGAAGAAGCCGCCGACGAGCACGAACGCCGCGAATGCGAAGGCGATCGTCAGTACGGTGTCGTAGGCGGTGTTCCCGGTGTACCAGTCCATCGAGTTCCTTCGTCGTGCGGAAGCGACCGGTGCGACACCGGAACGCGACGCCAAAACTAGAACTTGTTCTACCATGTGTCGAGTCCCGGGCTCGCGTCAACGGAGGTACTGCCATGCCGCTGGATCCTTCGGCCGCAGCGCTGCTGACGGCCGTCGAGGCGTCACCGCGCGCGGTCGCCGCGCACGACAGATCCGCGTGGGTCGGCCTGTTCGCCGCCGACGCCGAGGTCAATGACCCGGTGGGCTCCCGCCCGCATGTCGGCCGCGCGGCCATCGAACGCTTCTACGACACCTTCATCGGGCCGAACACGATCGAGTTCCAGGTGGACCGCGACCTGGTCCACCCTCCGACGGTGGTGCGCGATCTGACCATCGCGACCACGATGTCGACCGGCGCCACCGTCTCGGTCCCGATGCATCTGAGCTACCGGCTGGTCGAGCAGGACGGGGTGTGGAAGATCGCCCATCTGGCCGCGCACTGGGAGCTGGCGGGCATGATCTGGCAACTGCTGCGCACGGGGCTGCCCGGACTCGCCGCCGCGCTGAAGCTCGGACCGCAACTGATCGCCAACCAGGGCGTGAGCGGGGCACTCGGCATGTTGCAGGCGCTCGGTGGCGTGGGCCGCAGCGGAAAGCGCGCCACGACAAGGCTTTTCGCGGCAGCGGCGAGCACCGACCTGAGCCGGGTACGCGAGCTGCTCGGCCATCGGGCCGACATCGAATTGCCCGCGGGAACGCCGGTATCGGTGGAGGAATTCACCAACCGGGTGCGAAACATGCGCTGGAGCAAGGTGATCGCCGCCGGGCGCACGGTCACGGCGAGTGTGCGGCTCGGCGGGGTACCGGGCGTGGCGGTCGCGGAGTTCGCGCCCGGCAGCGACGGCATCGTGGCCCTGCGGTTCTATCTCGATTCCGTCTGACGACCGCGAATCCTTGTCCGCTGATCGCCGGGCGCGCGCGCCGTTTCACCTCCCCGGATCTCCCCTGAATCAGCCTGGTGGGCGCACAGCCTCGAAGCACGATCGCGCTCCGAACACGGCTGGCCGGACGCGCTGGGACGCCCGGCCACCTCGGGTACACAGGGGTTCGAGCGGCGCCGAAGGACGCCGTCGCGGTCAGCAGGTGAGCTGCCCGACGCGTGCTGTCACCTGGCCGGCGGCCGGGATCTCGACTCGTTCCGACACCGGACCCTCGACTCGTTCGGACACCGGCTCGGCATGCTCCGTCCAGCCGGGCGGGCCGAAGACGTACCCGAGCCGGCCGCGCCACGTGCTCGCGCCGCGCACGTCGCGGATCAGCGCGGCCAATTCGTGATAGTTCACCTTCAGCGGGTTGTCGGTGCCGATGTTCTTGGTGAGGCCGTAGCGGACCGGTTCGGTCTCGGCGGCGAAGCTGCCGAACAGCCGATCCCAGATGATCAGGATGCCGCCGTAGTTCTTGTCGATATAGGGCTGGTTCGAGCCGTGGTGCACACGGTGGTGCGACGGTGTGTTGAACAAGAACTCGATCGGCCGCGGCAGCGTCCGCACGCGCTGGGTGTGGATCGGGAACTGGTAGAGCAGGCCGATGCCCTGGAGCAGGAAGATCATCCACGCCGGGAAGCCGAGCAGCGCCGCAGGCACCCACGCCAGCCCGCGCAGCACGCTCGCGACCGGATGCAACCAGGACAGGCGGATCGCGGTGGAGAGGTTGAAGTACTGGCTGGAGTGGTGCACGCTGTGCGCGGTCCACATCAGCCGGACCCGGTGGTCGGCGCGATGCGCCCAGTAGTAGCAAAGGTCCGTCACGACCAGGCCGAGCAGCCAGACCCACCACGACCGCGGCGACAGGTGCAGCGGGGTGATCGCCGCGGCACCGACCACCGCCGAGAACGGCACCAGGTACTGCAGCAGTGGCTTCGTCAGCCTGCCCAGCGTGAACGTCACCACGTTGGAGGCGGTGTCGCGGACCGACCCGCTGGTCTGCGGCCGGTCCGGATCGCGCCGGTAGGCGATCCACTCCACCAGCATGAGCACCGCGAACGCCGGAATGGCATAGCTCAACAACTCCACACGGCCCATCAGTTCTCCTTCACCGTCCGTCGTCGACCTTCGACGCTACGGACGCGGGCGAGTGCGGACATCGCGCAGGCGAGGGATTCCGCATCCCCCGTGCGGGGGACGCGCAGCGCGGCCCGCCGGTGCAGAGTTGTCGTCCGGCGAGGCCGAGCAGCATGGCTAGGATGCCAGGGACGCGGCGCCGGACACGGACGGAGGCGGTGACCATCTGTTGGATGTGAGCAGGTCGCTGGCCCGCCAGTCGGTGCTGGTCGCGGTGGTGGCCGCTGTGATCGACGCGGTGGTGCTCGGACTGAGCGGCGTGTTCACCGTGGCGCCGTGGCAGACGCTCGCGGCTGTCGCGGTGATCGTCGCCGCCGATCTCGCCTTGGCCTTGCCGCCCCGTACCGCAAGCGTGGTCGCGGTGACGCAGGTGCTCGTGCGCCTGCTGGCCGCGCTGCTGCTGTATCGGCACGGATTCCCGATCCGATTCGCCGACGTGGGGTTCCTGGTGGCCGGATATCGCGCGGGGGCATGGCTGGCCGGTCCTGTTTCGGTGCTCACCATGGTGCTGCTGTGCGCCGGGGTGGCCGGAGCTCACTTGTTCACCGACAGCGCCGCGGCGCACGACTGGAGAATGCTCCTGGCCGCCACGGTGTCCGCGGGCTGCGTGCCGTGGCTGGTCGGCCGCTACACCGCGGCACGGGGCGCCTACATCGCCGATCTGGAACAGCGTGCCCGATTGCGCCGCCAGGAGCACCGTACGGCATTGGAACGGGCCGTCACCGAAGAACGGGCCGCCATCGCGCGGGACCTGCACGACGTGATCTCGCATCACGTCAGCGCGATCGGCATTCACGCCGGTGCGGCGCGGCTGGCCCTGGGCGGCGCCGCCGACGCGGCCGCCGCCCGCTCGCTGTCGGCCGTGGAGTCCAGCAGCCGAGCCGCCATGGTCGATCTGCGCCGCCAGCTCGATCTGTTGCACGGGCGCGAGGACGACGGACAGCGCCAGCCGGGACTCGCCGACATCGACGGGCTGATCGAGCACGTCCGCGCGGCCGGGCTGGAGGTCGAGGTGACCGTACGCGGCGACGCGATCGAGCTGCCGGACTCGCTGAACCTCACCCTGTACCGCATCGTGCAGGAGATGCTCACCAACGCGCTGCGGCACGGCGACGGCACGCACGCGCGATTGGACGTGGAGTACCTGCCGAAGCGGATGGTGCTGCGTGCGACCAATCCCCTCGCCCGCGAACCGGCGATCGCCGACACCTCGGTTCCGCGCGGGCTCAACGGGATACGCCGCCGCGCCGAGCTGTTCGGCGGTGAAGTGGACTACGGCCGCGACGCCACGCACTGGCGCACCACGGTCTCGGTGCCGATCGGAGGATCGTGAACTCGCCCATCCGTGTCTTGATCGCCGACGACCACAGCATGTTCCGCTCCGGTCTGCGCGCCGTCGTCGACAGCCAGGCGGACCTGGATTGCGTCGCCGAGGTGGGCGACGGCCGCGACGCCGTCGCCGAGACCGCCCGGCTGCGACCGGATGTCGCAATCCTCGACGTCCGGATGCCGAAGCTGGATGGGCTGGCCGCCACCGCCGCGATCGTCGCCGCGGGCGGAACACACGTCCTGGTGCTCACCACCTACGACAGCGAAGCCAACCTCTATCGCGCCTTGCAGGCGGGTGCGAGCGGATTCCTGCTGAAAAGCCTGCCCCCCGAAGAACTGGTCGCGGCCATCCGGATCGCGGCACGCGGCGACGCCCTGATCGATCCGTCGATGACCCGCCGCCTCGTCTCCCGCTTCGCGAGCACGCTCGCGCCGCCGCGCACCCCGCCGGAAGTCCGGCTGCTCACCGCTCGCGAACTGGAAGTGCTGCTCCTGCTGGCCGATGCGCGCAGCAACGCCGAGATCGCCGCGCGGCTGTGCGTCGGCGAGGAGACGGTGAAAACCCACGTCTCCCGCATCCTCGCCAAACTCGGCGTGCGCGACCGCATCCACGCCGTCGTCTACGCCCACCAGCACGGCCTGGTCACGCCGGGGGCGGCGCGCTGCGACTGACCCGGCGCGCCGCCGCACCGCTTCGACTCAGGCGCCGGCCGGGGGTTCGCCGACCGTGGTCGTGGGGTCGATGATGCCGAAGACCTCACCCTGCGGGCCCTGGACGATGCCCATGCGGCCGAAGGGGCTGTCGTCGGGGCCCGCCATCACGGTGGCGCCGAGATCGCGCGCCTTGGCCAGCGCGTTGTCGGTGTCGCCGACCTGGAACCAGGTCAGCCAATACGACGGGTCGTCGCCCGGCATCTTCGTCGAGTCGTTGATCCCGCCGATGGCGTCGCCGTCCTGCGTCCGGCTGAAGGTCGAGTAGACGAAACGCTCACCATCACCGATCTCGGTGTAGTGCCAGCCGAACACGTCGGCATAGAACTGCTGCGCCTGCTTGTAGTCGCCGGTGTGCAGTTCGTTCCAGCAGTAGGCGCCGTGCTCGTTGTAGATGCCCGCGCCGGTGTGGGCCTTGGACTCCCAGACCCCGAAGACCGCGCCGGTGGGGTCGGCGGCGACGAACATGCGGCCGACGTCGAGCACGTCGAACGGTTCCATCATCAGCGAACCGCCCGCGCCCTTCACCTTCTGCGCGATGTCGTCGGCGCTGTCGGCGGCGAAGTACGTGGTCCACACCGACGGCATCGGCATGCCCTCCGGCTTGGGTCCGATGCCCGCGGCCGCGCGGCCCTGGCGCATCGCCATCAGATATCCACCCGCCTCGGGCGGGCTGTCCTCGATCTCCCAGCCGAAGAGTTCGCCGTAGAACCCGCGGGCACGCGCCGGGTCGTCGACCTGACTGTCGACCCAGCACGGCGTTCCCTGCGGCCAGCTTCCGTCGTGAGTGGGCATTGCGGGGTGCCTCCTGACATCGGTTGCCGAGGTGCGGCCGGGACAGCCGGCACACGGCTAGTCAACCATCAGCATTCGGTGCGGGTGAGCCGATTCGGCCAACCGCTCCGGCGGCATTCGCGAACCTGGAGTTCCAGGTGAAAGATCCCCTTACACAGATCAGTCCCCGGTAGTCTCGTCGAAACCGTGAGCCTCAGTCGTCGCTGTGGCTCCGGTGTTTCAACTGGCTGCCGGGGGCCTAGCCGGATCTTGGATCGGTGCTGTCATTGCCTGCCGACGTCTCAACGGACAATGCGAACACCTACCGGTGTTCCGGTGTACCTACCAGTCTCCTCCACTTTTTCCGCCAGTCAAGGGGGCCGCACCGCCGATTCTCAGGGCGGCGTCCGGCGCGAACGGCACTGCGGCACACCACCGCAGACATCCTTCAGCAAACCGATCTCGGCGTGTACCCTTGGCGAACGGACCAGATAACTGTGACTGGGGTCACATCACAGTGTTCGCGCGCACGCCATCCGCAAACCGCCCCCTTCGGGGCCACCGGATCCGTCACTACGGAGACATCATGAGCGCACCGAACCGATTCGACGAACTGCAGCACCGCGTCGCGGACCTCGCACCGGTGTTTCGCGAACCGCTGGACTCGCCCTACGAGATCTCGAACGAATTGTTCGCCGCACTGCGGCACGTCCTGCACGACGTGGGCGGCCAGCCGGACATCCCGGTCGAGTACCGGGAGAAAGAGGAGGAGCCCTGGGAGATGAGCACCTACGTCACGTGTGAATGCCTCGGCTGGCGTGGCGTGTGGAACTCCGAGGAACGCCGGCGAGCGGAGAACGACCTCGGCGCGACGCTGTACTTCGGTCTCCCCTACTACGCGCGCTGGGCGACCGTCGCGGCGAAGACCTTGGTCGCCAAAGGACT
This sequence comes from Nocardia abscessus, assembly GCF_015477775.1. Lineage (GTDB taxonomy): Bacteria > Actinomycetota > Actinomycetes > Mycobacteriales > Mycobacteriaceae > Nocardia > Nocardia abscessus_A. Next base: position 202,579 of record NZ_JADLQO010000004.1, read on the forward strand.
GATCACTCCTGACGAGCTGTCGGCCAAGCTGGACGAAGTACGCGCCCGACGGGAGGCGCGCGCATGACGAGGAAGTACCGGATCGGCGATCGCGTCCGGATCCGCGAGGCCACCTCGATGTTCCACACCCGCACCCAGGCCTACACCCGCGGCCGCACGGGCGTCGTCGTCGAGCACCGGCCGGAGTGGATCATCCCGGAGGACGAGGCGTGGGGGCGTGAGGACGGCCGCGTCGAGCCGTTCTACGTCGTGCGATTCCGCCAGAAGGATCTGTGGCCCAAATACACCGGCTTCGACGCCGACACCTTGGAAACGGAGGTTTCCGAGCACTGGCTCGAGCCCGCAGAGGAGGATGCCCGGTGAGCCGGACGCACGACCACGAGGCGCACGCGCCGATCCAGACGAGCGAACAGATCAGCGAGTTCGAGGTGCTCGAGACGGCGATCCGGGAACTCGCCATCGAAAAAGGGCTGTTCTCCCAGGAAGACCACCGCAGGTTCGCCGAGTGGGCCGAATCCGTCGGCCCGCACGGCGGATCGAAACTGGTCGCGAAGGCGTGGATGGACCCCGACTTCAAGGCGCGCCTGCTCGCCGACGGCACCGAGACGTGCAAAGAGGTCGGCATCGACTGGCGCGACCCGACCGGATCCGGGACGCCGAGCGACTACACCTACTTCTACGTGCTGGAGAACACTCCCCAGGTGCACAACCTCATCGTGTGCACCCTGTGTTCGTGCTATCCGCGACCGGTGCTCGGGATGTCACCGGACTGGTATCGCACGCCCAACTACCGCCGGCGCCTGGTGCGCTGGCCCCGCGAGGTGCTCGCCGAATTCGGCTTGCACTTCCCGCCCGAGGTCGAGATCCGGGTGCACGATTCGAATCAGAAGTCGCGGTTCATGGTGATGCCGATGCGTCCGGAGGGCACCGAGGGCTGGACCGAGGAGCAACTGGCCGCCATCGTCACCCGGGACACGATGATCGGCGTGGCGCTGCCCCAGGTCGACTGGACCGCGCAGCAGCCGCCGAACCGAGCCGAGTCCGCCACGAGGAAGGACGACCACCGGTGACGAGCGGCCCGTACGACGTCCTGCTGCACACACTGGACCCCGAGTCGCGCCGGGAGAGCACATTGCCCGAACTAGACCGCAAGCCCGATCCCTGGGAGTCCAGCATGCAGGCCACGTGTGAGTGCCTATCCTGGCGCGGCGCCCTGGACAACCTGGAACGCCGCCATGCCGAGGACGTGCTCGGCGAGACGATCTATCACGACTTCCCGATACGAACGCGCTCGGTCGTCGTCACCGCGCACACGCTGATGGATCGTGGCGTGATCACCCCGGCGGAACTGCGCGCCCGCATGGACGCCGTCCGCGAGCGGTTCCACCGGCAGTAGGGTCTGCCGACGAACCGGACACATGGCACAGACGAAAACGGCCCGGAACCTCTTGGTTCCGGGCCGTTTCCCTTTGTAGCGGGGACAGGATTTGAACCTGCGACCTCTGGGTTATGAGCCCAGCGAGCTACCGAGCTGCTCCACCCCGCGTCGGTGAACACAACATTACACACGGGTTCCCGCAGACCGCAAATCGCCAGTTCAAAGCACCTTTCGGGAGTTGAACAGACCAGGGGAAGCCGAAGCGCAGGTACATCGCGGACCGCCGAATCGCACGGCAGCAACCGCGAACACGATGCGCATATCGCTCGCGCCCACAAGATTCTCCACGGAGCGAGTACTTCAAACGTGACGTACTTCACTATATCATGGTGATCTCACTCACATAACGATGCGATAACTTACCACCCTTCGAGCGTGTTGATGGCGTTTACCACCTGGAAAAACGTCGATATTCGGGTTATTCGCTTCACGCGATTCCAGCGTTATCCAGATGTGATCTGCTGAGATTTCTTCGTTACCGTCAGTCCACGGCCCGGATCATCCGAGACGGGCTCGAACTCGAACCGCCGAACACCGGCGACCCTGTCCCGCGGTTCGAGGATCCCCGACGACCTGGGGACAGGGACACGGCAGCTGGATCGCCGTGCCGGCGGGCGCAGGGAGGGAAACGACCATGACTGAGAACCGGAAGATCAGCACCCGCGCCTTCGGCCTCGCCGCCATCACCGGCGCTCTTGTTGCCGTCCCGTTCGCATTCTCCACCGCTTCTGCCTCCGCGGCGACCCACGACTGGGACGGCGTCGCACAGTGCGAGAGCGGTGGCAACTGGGGAATCAACACCGGAAACGGCTACTACGGCGGCCTGCAGTTCTCGCAGAGCACCTGGGCCGCCAATGGCGGCAAGGGCTCCGCCCACACCGCGAGCAAGGAAGAGCAGATCCGCGTGGCGGAGAACGTGCTCGCCACCCAGGGCCCCGGCGCGTGGCCGTCGTGCGGCAAGTACCTGCGTCCGGGCACCTCCGAGCCCGCGCCGCTCGTCCGGGCCGAGGAACTTCCCGAGGTGCCCGAACCCGCCCAGCCCGCTGTGAGCGCCGCGCAGACCGTGGTCGAGCAGGCCAAGTCCGCCGCGGGCGAGCTGGCCGAGCGGTACGGCCTCGAGGGCCAGTTCCAGCAGCTCGTCGACCAGAACAGCACGCTGATCGACTCCTTCGGTCGCTGACGCACCCTGCACCGCAAACAAAAGACGCCGCCATCGCGATGATGGCGGCGTCTTTTGTCGTCGCGGCTAATGCGACGGCAGCGCTATATCAGCGACCCGCGTCCTGATACGCCTTGACGGCGGCTTCCAATTCATCGAGCGCTCGACCGAAATCCTGGAAGTTTCCGCTGCGCATGGCATTTCGGACATTCTCGATCTTGCGGTTCAGCTCCGTGGCCGCGGCGTCCTTGGCCGAGGACGATCCCGTGCCGGGCGGCGGGACCGACGCGGGCGGCGGTGTTCCGGCATTGCTGACGCCGTTGTTGCCCTGGTCGGCAGGCGGCGGAGCGGTGCCGGGCTTCGGCCTGGTGCCCGAGTCACCGCCGGACGGCGTCGCCAGCGCGCCCGCGGACGGGATGACCTGGTTCAGCGCCTCCGTCAAGGTCGAGGCGTAGCCCACCTTGACGTTGCCCGCCTCGTCCCGATAGCTGACCAGCACCCGCAGCAACTGCGGGAAGGTCGCCGTGTTCGGCCCCGTATTGCGTTCGTTGTAGAACGGCTCCACGTACAGGATGCCGCCGTCGGCGATCGGCAGCGTCAGCAGATTGCCATATTTGATCTTGTTCGAATTGGACAGCAGCGTTTTCTCGCGCGACACCTCGGGCGCGGTCGTCATCCGGTTCTGCGTCTGCTGCGGACCCAATGTCTGTGTGTCCGTGGGCAATCGCAGAATCGTGAACTTTCCGTACCCATCCGGGTCCGAGCGCACCGAGATATACGCCGCGAGATACGGCCGGTTGTAACCAGTCATGGCACTGGTCAGATTGAACGTGGGTTTGTTCGTTTTCTGGTCGCCGAGCAGCACGTAATACGGCGGCTGGTTGGCGGTGGTCCCGCCCTCGGAGGTCGGGTCGGCGGGGACCGACCAGAAAGCGTTGTTGGTGAAGAATTCCCGGGGGTCGTCCACGTGGTACTTGGACAACATTTCGCGCTGGACCTTGAACAGATCCTCCGGATAGCGGAAGTGCGCCCGCAGTTCCGGCGAGATCTCGTTCTCCGGCTTCACCGCGCCGGGGAACACCCCGCGCCACGCCTTCAGCACCGGGTCCGACGAGTCGACCTCGTACAGGGTGACGGTGCCGTCGTACGCGTCGACCGTCGCCTTGACCGAGTTGCGGATGTAGCTGACCGACTTGCGCGGCAGCAGCCGGCCGGTCTTCTTGTCGATGCTGTCCTCGACGCCCTCCAGCGCGGTGGACTGCGCGTACGGGTAGTTGTCCAGCGTGGTGTAGGCGTCCACGATCCAGACGATCCGTCCGCCGACCACCGCGGGGTAGGCGTTCCCATCGGTGGTCAGCCAGGGCGCGACCTTCTGCACCCGTTCCCGCGGGCTGCGGTTGAAGATGATCTTGGAGTCGTCGGCGATGGCCGAGGAGAACAAGATATTGCGCTCGGCGTACTTGGCCGCGAAGGCGAGTCGGTTGATCCAGTTGCCGATCGGCACGCCGCCCTTGCCGGTGTAGGTGTACTGCGCGGTGTCGGAGTCGTATTCGCGCGGACGCTGGCCGTCCATCGCGCCGACGATCGCGTAGTCCGGATTCCACTGCGAGATCAGCTCGCCGAAGTACACCCGGGGCTGGTCGACCCTGATCCGCTGCTTGTCCGCGGGCGTGAACAGGTCGCTCACCATGAAGATCGGGTAACCGCCGTCGCCGCTGCCTCCGGCGGCGTTCGGGTCCTCGGACGGCGGCTTGTTCACCCGGTTGGCCGGAGCGGCGACGAAACCGTTGCCGTGGGTGTAGACGGTGTGCCGGTTGATCCAGTCGGTCTGGTTGCCGCTCAGCGCCGCGGGCGAGAGCTCCCTGGCGGCGACGACGTAGTCCTGCACATCACCGTCGAGGTTGTAGCGGTCGATGTCCAGCGACTCCGGGAAGCCGTAGAAGTTCTTCAGCTGGCGCAGCTGGGTGAACGTGGGCGAGAGTATGTTCGGATCGAGCAGCCTGGCGTTGCCGATGGTCGCGGCGTCCACCGGGACATCGAGCGGGCTCTTGCTGCTCTCGCCCTTGTAGTCCTTGTAATCGATCCTGTCGTTGGTGATGCCGAACGCCTGCCTGGTCGCGGCGATGTTGCGTTCGATGTACTCGCTCTCCTTGTCCGCGGCGTTCGGACGCACCGAGAACTGTTCGACCACCAGCGGCCACACCGCGCCGACCAGGATCGAGGACAGCACCAGCAGCGCGGCGGCCATCGCGGGCACCCGCAGATCGCGCAGCACGATGCCGGCGAAGAACGCGAGCGCGCAGATCACCGCGATGGACAGCAGGATGAGCTTGGCGGGCAGCACCGCGTTGATGTCGGTGAACGAACCGCCGGTGAAGGTGGGTTCCTTGCGACTGCTGGAGAGCAGTTCGTACCGGTCGAACCAGTAGGCGATCGCCTTGAGCAGCACGAAGAGTCCGGCGAGCACGGCAAGCTGGATACGCGCGGGCCGGGTCAGCGTGCCCTCGCGGCCGGTCAGCCGCAGTCCGCCGAACACGTAGTGGGTCACCAGGCTGGCGAAGAACGCGATGACCACCGCGACGAACAGCCAGTTCAGCACCATGCGGTAGAAGGGCAGGTCGAAAGCGTAGAAGCCGACGTCGAGGCCGAACTCCGGGTCCTTCTCGCCGAACGATCCGCCGTTGAGGAACAGCTGCACCGTCACCCAGTTCGACTGCGCCACCAGGCCCGACAGCAGGCCGAGCAGCACCGGGATGCCCGCGCCGAACAGCCGCAGCCTGCTCATCACGGTGGTGCGGTAGCGCGCGATCGGGTCGTTCGGGCCCGCCACCGGCACGAACACCGGCCTGGACCGATAGGCCAGCAGCAGCGCCAGCCAGACCACCAGGCCGACAAAGGCCGCCACGGCCACGAACAGCAAGACCCGAGTCCGCAGCACCGTGAGGTACACGTTGCGGAAATCGACTTCGCCGAACCACAGCCAATTCGTGTAGGCGTCCGTCAGCCGCGGCCCGAGCAGCAACAACGCCGCGAGGACGATGGCCGCCACCAGCAGCACACGGCTGCGTCGGGACAGCGAAGGTAAGCCGGTGGGGGGCCGCATGCCCACGATGCCACTCTCCAAGGTCCGGCGACGCTCGCACCGATACGCCCGGCCGATGCGCCGCAGTCCGATGTTGCGGGTGGTCCTTCCGGACCGTGTCCCGGCCCACTCTACGGAAATCGGACACCGTGCAGCTGGCAGGGTTGCGCTTGCCGCGCCGGGGAACCGATCGCCCGGGTTTCCGGCTGGCCCGCTCGGCGGTTTGGTTGGATGTTCGCGTGACCCCAGACCTGCACGCCGAACTCGTCCTTGCCCGCTCCGTCCGGGAGGTGGCGGAATTCGTCGACGCGGAGGGGTGGGGTCGTCCCCCGCAAATGTTCGCGCTGGTGCCGACCGCGGACCTGGTCGCGGCGCAGCCGGAACTCGAGGATCAGCTCGACGAGGGCGACGAGCTGACGCCGGTCGCCCAGGAGGCGTTCCCCGACGACGTCACCGGCGGCTCGATCGCCCTGGACGAATTCCTCGCCACCACCAGCTGGCCCCCCGCCGTCCAAGGTTGTGTGCTGGTGCAGGAGATCGTGGTGCTTCCGCCGGACGCCGAGTCCACGCTCGACGACGCGCTGGCTCCGCTGCTGGCCGACCACGACGCCGCCGACGCGGCCGCGCGCGCCGCCGCCGAAGCGCACCCGGAGCGCCGGGAGGCGCGGTTGTTCGCCGCGGTGCTGCGCGACGGCGCGTCGCTGTGCCTGCTGCAACTGCGCCCCGAGGACGACGCCGACGATTTCGGCGACCTGGACCTGCGCACCTATCCCAACCTGGCGCCGAACCTGGTCGAAGCGCTGCACCACACGCTCGAGTGAAGCGCGGGCCGTGCGCCCGGGTGCGGCCTCACCCGCAGCTGACCGGCTCCTTGCCGGTGTTGATCTCGTTGAGCGACTGCACCGCGCCGGTGAGGTTCTCGACCCGCACCAGCCGCAGCCCGTCCGGGATCCGCTGCTTGGCCTCGTTGCAGTTGGCCTCGGGCACCAGGAACGTCTCCGCGCCCGCCTCCCGCGCGGCCATCATCTTGTACTGGATGCCGCCGATCGGACCGACCTTGCCGTCCTGATCGATGGTCCCGGTGCCCGCCACGAACTTGCCGCCGTCCAACTCGCCCGGGCTGAGCTTGTCGATCAGGGCCAGGCTGAACATCAGGCCGGCCGACGGGCCGCCGATGTCGGCGAGGTTGAACGCGACCTGCAGCGGCGGCCGGGCGCCCTCGCCCGGCGTCACGCCGAGGTAGCCCTTGGCGGGGTCGTCGGGGCGGGCGCCGAGGACGATCGTCGCCGTCTGCTCGGTGCTCTCGCGGCGGAACACCACGGTCAGAGTGCTGCCGGGCGCTTGGCCGGAGACCGCCGTGATGACGTCCTTCGGCGTGGTCATGGGCGTGCCGTTGATGCTGATCAGCTCGTCGCCCGCGCGCAGCGCGTCATGGGCGGGTCCGTCCTCGGCCACCTTGCGCAGCAGCACGACGGTCGGCAGGTTCAGGTAGTGCAGCGCGGCGACCTCGGCGTTGCCCTCGGAGTCCTTGAAGTCCTGCTGATTGGACTTGTCGATCTCCTCGCGCGAGACGCCGGGCGGGTAGACCTCCGAGCGCGGCACCAGGCCGTGCTGGCCGCTGGCCCAGAAGCCGAACGCCTCGAAGATGCTCAACCCGTCGCGCACCGAGACGGTGGTCATATTGAGATGCCCGGTGGTCGGATCGACCTCGGTCCCACGGACGTCCACGACTTCCTTGCCGTCCACCTTGCCGAGGGTGTTGAAGGTGGGGCCGGGACCGAGTGCGACGTACGGCACAGTCACGACGCTGCCGACGACGCCGAGCACGAGCACCGGGATCAGGGCGGCCACCAGGGTGAGGATCCGACGATTCACCTGGACCACAGTAGTGATGCCCGGCGTCGCGGACCGCCGGAGGCGGTCATTTCACCCGGGCGCGCCGCCGCCGGTTTCGCGGCGCGCGAACATCGAGACGCTGTGCTACACGCGTAACGTGAAGGGCATGAACGACCTCCCCTTCGGATTCTCGAACCGCGACGACGACGATCGCAAGCGCGGTGACGAGCCGAGCGGTCCCGGCCCGAACGACCCGTTCGGTTTCGGTATCGGCGGGTCCGGCGCGGGCGGATTCGACCCGGCGCAACTCGGGCAGATGCTGACCTCGCTCGGCCAGATGCTCAGCGGCATGGGGCAACCGGGCTCGGCGCAGGCCGGGCCGGTGAATTACGACGTCGCCAAGCGGCTGGCCCGTCAGCAACTCGGCTCGACCGTCGCTCCGGTGCCCTCGGGCGCCGCGAGCGCGGTGGCCGACGCCGCGCACCTCGCCGAACTCTGGCTCGACAGCGCGACCACCCTGCCCGCGGGCGCGACCAGGACGGTCGCGTGGACCGCCAACGACTGGATCGAGCAGACCCTGCCCACCTGGCAGCGCCTGTGCGACCCGGTGGCGCAACAGATCTCGGGCATGTGGACCGCGGCGCTGCCCGAGGAGGCCAGGCAGTTCGCCGCGCCGATGGTCGGCATGCTCGGCCAGATGGGTGGCCTCGCGTTCGGTTCGCAGCTCGGTCAGGCGCTCGGCCAACTGGCCAAGGAGGTGCTCACCTCCACCGACATCGGCCTCCCGCTCGGACCCACCGGCACCGCGGCGCTGCTGCCCGCTGCGATTTCGGAGTTCAGTGCGGGACTCGAGCAGCCGGAGAGCGAGATCCTGGTGTTCCTCGCCGCGCGGGAAGCGGCCCACCAGCGACTTTTCGCGCATGTGCCGTGGCTGCGCCAGCAGGTGCTCGGCGCGGTCGAGGACTACGCGCGAGGCATCCGCATGGACTTCTCCGCGCTCGAGCAGGCCGCGCAGGGCATCGACCCGATGTCGCTGACCGATCCCGCGAAGCTCGAGGAGATCCTGGCGCAGGGCACGTTCGAACCGCAGACCACGCCCGAGCAGAAGCAGGCGCTGGAACGGCTGGAAACACTGCTGGCGCTCATCGAGGGCTGGGTACAGGTGGTGGTCGGCGACGCCGTCGGCGACCGGTTGCCCGGCGCGGGCGCCCTGGCCGAGACGCTGCGCAGGCGCCGCGCCACCGGCGGGCCCGCGGAGCAGACCTTCGCGACCCTGGTCGGCCTGGAGTTGCGCCCGCGCAAGCTGCGCGAGGCGGCGGCGCTGTGGCGCAGGCTCACCAGCGACGCGGGCATGACCGCACGCGACCAGGTGTGGGCGCACCCCGACCTGCTGCCGGATTCCGACGACCTGGACTCCCCCGCGGGCTTCATCGACTCGGTGATCGGCGGCGGCACCACCGCGTTCGACGATCCGCTGGCGCAATTGGCCGAAACCGAGGCTCGGGAGCAGGCCGCGCGCGAGCGCAAGGACGACGACGCGGGCCCCGACCTGGGTAAGGAAGGCGACGCGTCCGCCTGATCAATCCTGTGGATGAAGCGAAACCCTGTGGATAACTGAGGATTTCGGCCTGGCCCCGCGGCACGTGGTCCGCATACTGATGACATGACAACGACGTGTCGCGGTCCGCGATTGCGGCCGCGGGTGACCGTCCTGGTCCGCCCGACCGGTGTCGTGCAGCTCGGGTGCGATCCGGAGACCGCGGTGGTGCTCGGTCCGGAAGGCATGGACGCCGAGACCGTCCTCGCTTTCCTGCGCCTGCTCGACGGTCTGCGCACGAAGCCGCAGATCATCTGGCGAGCCGGAGAGTGCGGGATCGACGCCGAGCGCGCCGTGGCCTTGCTCACGCTGGTCGACGAAGCCGGGCTGCTGGACCATCCCGAGGACCGGGCCGGGCAGGTGCGGTCCGTGCGGGTGCACGGCCTCGGTCCGCTGTCGGACGCCGTGTCGGCCGGTCTGCGCGCGCTGGGTGTGCGGCCGAGCCGGTCCAGGGACTACCCGGTCGGCGCGGCGACGGTGCGATCGTGGGGGTCGGATCTCGTCGTGCTCGCCGACGCGCTGATGCCCGATCCACGGCTGGTGCACGATCTGCTGCTGCACCGCATCCCGCATCTGCAGATGCGCATCCGAGACAACAAGGGCGTGATCGGCCCGCTGGTGCTGCCCGGCGTCACCAGCTGCCTGCGCTGCGCGGACCTGATCCGCGCGCAGAACGACGCCGACTGGCCGCACCTCGCGGCGCAACTGCTCGGCCGCGTGGGACACGCCTCTCCCGCCGGGATCGCCGCGACCACGGCGGTAGCCCTCGGCGAACTGGAGGCGATCATCGACTGCTCACCGCGGCGCACCCCGGCCACGCTGGACGTGACGCTGGAACTGGATCTGGATTCACACGTCCTCGATCGGCGCGAGTGGGACCGCCATCCCGCGTGCGCGTGTGCGAGTGTTTCCGCTGGACTCGGCGCCGGAGCGCGGGGGTGATCAAGATTGCCATGGCCGCGGGCTGGTCCGTCCGCCATGATGGGTACGTGTCAGAGATCGTGCGCCGTCGCTCGTCCCGCAACGCCAAGTTGGCCAAGATTCCGCTCGGCATCGCCGGCCGTGCCGCCGTTGGGTTCGGTAAGAAGCTCGCCGGGGGCGATAAGTCCGAGATCAACGCACAGCTCAATCAAAGGGCCGCCGAGCAGCTGTTCACCGTGCTCGGCGAGCTCAAGGGCGGTGCGATGAAGTTCGGGCAGGCACTCAGCGTGATGGAGGCCGCGGTCCCGGAAGAGTTCGGCGAGCACTATCGCGAGGCCCTCACCAAGCTGCAGGCCGCCGCTCCGCCGATGCCGGCCGCCACCGTTCACCGGGTGCTCGACCAGCAGCTCGGCACCCAGTGGCGCAGCCGGTTCAGTGAGTTCGACGACACTCCGGCCGCGTCGGCCAGCATCGGGCAGGTGCACCGGGCGGTGTGGTCGGACGGCCGGACCGTCGCGGTGAAGGTGCAGTACCCCGGCGCCGACGAGGCGCTGCGCGCCGACCTCAAAACACTGTCGCGCATGTCCGGCCTGGTCGCGTCCGTGATTCCCGGTGCGGACGTCAAGCCGATCCTCGCCGAGATCACCGAACGCACCGAAGAGGAGCTGGACTACCGCAACGAGGCGGCCAACCAGCGCAGCTTCGCCAAGGGCTTCGACGGGCACGGCGAGATCGTGGTGCCGAAGGTGGTGGCCAGCGCACCGAAGGTGATCGTCACCGAGTGGCTGGACGGCGTCGCCGTCTCGACGATCATCAAGCAGGGCGCCGAGGATCCGGAGGGCACCCGTGCGCTGCGCAATCGCGTCGCCGGCCTGATGGGCCGGTTTCACTTCTCCTCCCCCGAGGTGGTCGGGCTGCTGCACGCCGATCCGCACCCGGGCAATTTCATGATGCTGCCCGACGGCAAGCTCGCCGTCATCGATTTCGGCGCCTGCGCACCGATGCCGGAGGGCTTCCCGCCGGTGCTGGGCCGGATGCTGGCTTTGGCGGTCGAGGAGCGCTTCGCCGAACTCACCGAACTGCTCTACGACCACGGCTGGGTGATCCCCGGCCGGGTGGTCACCCACCAGGAGATCGCCGATTATCTGCGGCCGTTCACCGACCCGATCCAGACCGACTCGTTCCACTTCACTCGCCGATGGATGCAGCGCGTGGCAGGCAAGGCATCGGAGTTCTCCAGCCCCGAGATGAAAACCGCGCGGGCACTGCAACTCCCGGCGGAGTACGTGATGATCTTCCGCGTGCTCGGCGGCTCCGTCGGCATCCTGGCCCAGCTCGACGCCGAGCTGCCGTTCATGCAACTCGTCCGCACCTGGATGCCAGGCTTCAGCGAGGAGCGCACGGCCTCCTGAGCCGAACCCCCAGCTCTGTCGAGTGGTCAGCCACCCCGCGCTCTCCACTGGACTGGAACGACTGTGCACCTGCTCCAACCCTCGGGTGCGAGTCTTACGAGCACCGTTCGCGACCCGTCTCGCGTCCGAGTGGGCGAAGCGCATGCGCCGCAGGCGCTGCAAACCAGACACAGCCGCCCACCAGGTAGCGGTGGGCGGCTGGTCTGCTTTCTCGTTCGTTGGCTCGGCCCGTGCCGGGACCGACCGAATCGAGCACATCGACCGGAGGGAGGGAAATCACTCCCCGGCTCATGCCGGGACCGCGACCTTGCGCGGACGACCGCGGGGACGCTTGCGGGCGATCACGACACCCTGGTCGAAGATCTCACCGCCCCAAACACCCCATGGCTCACGACGATCCATGGCGGCGCTCAGGCAGCCCTTGCGGATCGGGCAGGTCGCGCACAGCGCCTTGGCCTGCTCCAACTGGACCGGGCTCTCGGCGAACCAGAGGTCAGGGTCTCCAGCACGGCAGGGCAGGACCTTGGTGATCTCCTGGGTCCGAGTAGTCGACGCCACGGTTCGGCATGTCACGTCAGTAGTGGCCTGCGGCCAACCCTGTGCGGTGAACACGTCGTTCTCCTTCAGCTCGTTTGCAGCGGTTCGTTTGTTGTGCGAAACCGGTGCCGGTCGGCTGAAGGGCCGGAGAATACTGGCCACGGTTTCGCTGTTGTGCGATCCGTGGCCAGGAGGTCGGGGAGGAGTTCCCTACCTAGGTCGACATCTGTGTCGAGTCCTGATCACGGTCGCTGGGTGTGCGGTGCGGAGGCGTGCTGCCCGCGGATCCGCCGGCTCGAAGCCGACTTCATCCGCGAAGACACCGACTGCTGCCTCGGCAGCCGTCGGGTGCCAGCCCGCGCTGGGCTTGCCCTGAATCTCGGTACGGAATGACGCGTGCATCGCAGCGGAATTCACTTGCGTGCAAGACGTGCCGAACGCACCGATTTCGGACAGACCGATCCCCTGCAAAGCGAGGATCCCCCGGGAGGCCGCCATGGGCGCATAGACCGCAACGCCATTGGCGCTGAAGTTCATGATGTTGTCCATTGCTCTGCCTCCCTCCTGTACTCGTGTGTGTCGGTAACTGTGCGCGCCGAGATGCCCTCCCGGTGCGTGAAATCCACCATAGGCAAGATCGTCCAACGCCACAACCTATTTTCTACCTGCGGTTTTGTGATGTGGATCGAAGTCGGGATGCGACGATCGCGAGCACGTCCGCGCCGAACTGGTCGATCTTCTTCGCACCGATGCCCGCGATCGCGGCCAGCGCGGCGTCGTCGGCGGGCAGTTGTTCGGCGATCGCGGTGAGCGTGGTGTCGGTGAACACCACGAACTCGCGCACCCGCAGCGCCTCCGCCTTCTCCGCACGCCAATCCCGCAGTGCGGCAAGCAGTTCCGCGTCCATTTCGGCCGGGCAGCGACGGCAGCGGCCGAGCATGGTCGCGTAGGTGCCGATCAACGGTTTCGCGCAGACCCGGCAGGTCGGGCGGACGCCGCCGGCCGCAGAGGACGGCGCCGCGATCCGCGACGCGGGCGAGTCGTCGGGGACCAGACCGTTGAGGAATCGGGAGCGCCGCCGGATGCGCCTGCCGCCTTCGTTCCTGGCCAGCGCCCAGGACAGCCGCAGATGCTCGCGCGCCCGGGTGACCCCGACGTAGAGCAGCCGCCGCTCCTCCTCGAGCGCCGCCTCGTCGGCGACCGAACCGTCGTCGGCGAGGACGTGCGCGATCGGCACGGTGCCGTCGGACAGGCCGACGAGGAACACCGCGTCCCACTCCAGGCCTTTCGCGGCGTGCAGTGAGGCCAGCGTGACCCCTTGCACCGTGGGTGGGTGCCTGGCTTCGGCACGGGTCGCGAGCTCCCGCAACAGGCCGGTCAGGTCCAGCCGGTCGTCGTGGCCGACCAATTCCTCGGTCAGGCGCACCAGGGCGACCAACGAGGACCAGCGTTCGCGCGCCTGGGCGCCCGCCGGCTCGGTGGCGGTCAGGCCTACCGGGGCGAGCACCGCGCGTACCAGCGAGATCAGGGCGCTGCCGCTGCGCGCCTGATCGGGCAGATCGTCTCGGGCGGCGGCCTGCCGCAGCGCCTGCACAGCCTGCCTGACCTCGGCACGCGTGAAGAACCCCTCGCCGCCGCGGACCTGGTACGGGATGCCGCGCTCGGTGAGCGCCTGCTCGTAGCTCTCCGATTGGGCGTTGATCCGATAGAGCACGGCGATCTCGGCGGCCGGTGTACCCGCCTCGATGAGCCGGCCGATCGCCTTGGCCACCGCCGCGGCCTCGGCAGGCGCGTCGTCGTATTCGGCGAAGGCGGGCTCCGGTCCGGCGGCCCGCTGGCCGATCAGTTGCAGCCTGGTGCCCGCGATGCGGCCGCGCGCCGCCCCGATCACCCGATTGGCCAGCGACACCACCTGCGGCGTCGAACGGTAGTCACGTTCCAGGCGCACCACGGTGGCGTCCGGGAAGCGGCGGGAGAAGTCCAGCAGGTAGCTCGGTGTGGCTCCGGTGAACGAGTAGATCGTCTGGTTGGCGTCGCCGACGACGGTCAGGTCGTCGCGGTCGCCGAGCCACGCGTCGAGCACGCGCTGCTGCAGGGGCGTGACGTCCTGGTACTCGTCCACGACGAAGCTGCGGTAGCGGCTGCGGAATTCGTCGGCCACCGCCGGATAGTCCTCCAGCGCGGCCGCCGTATGCAGCAACAAGTCGTCGAAATCCAGCAGCAACCCGTCGGGCGTCGCCTTCAGCTTCTCGTAGGCCGCGTAGACCTCGGCGACGCGCAGTGCGTCATAGGGCGTCTCGCGGTGCTGTTTCGCGACCGCCGCCGTGTAGTCCTCCGGCGCGATGAGCGAAGCCTTCGCCCACTCGATCTCGCCGAGCAGGTCGCGGACGCTGTCGGTAGCGGTGGACAGCCCCGCCCGGTGCGCCGCCTGTGCGACGATCGGGAATTTGGCATCGATCAGCCGCCACGGGACGTCGCCGACGATCTGCGGCCAGAAGTACTTCAGCTGCCGCAGCGCCGCCGCGTGGAAGGTCCGCGCCTGCACCTGGCTGGCCTCGCCGCCGAGGCCGAGCGCGCGCAGCCGGGTACGCAACTCCCCCGCCGCCCGTGCGGTGAACGTCACCGCGAGCACCTGATCGGCCTTCACATGCCCCTGCGCGACCAGATGCGCGATGCGATAGGTGATGGTCCTGGTTTTGCCGGTACCCGCGCCCGCGAGCACACATACCGGACCGCGCGGCGCACGGACGGCGGCGGCCTGCTCGGGGTCGAGGTCTGCGAGGTCGAGAGCGGGCACGCGGTCCATCATGACAGCGCCCACCGACACCCACCGATCGGCCGGGGTCCGCCCACGAGCTGCACGCCCTCAACGAGCCGAACTTCCCACCGCACCCCGGCCAACACGCACCGGACTTCGCGACGCACCCGCAGCGGACAACGGCGCCCAACTTCGAGACCCGGTTCGACGCCGTGTTCCGCCGTGCGCGGACTGTGGCGCAAGGCGGAAAAGGTTCGAGTTGGAACAGTGAGCGGTCCTGCGGCGTTGCAGTGTCCGTGACTGACGCGAACCCCACCCTGACGATGTACTCGACCACCTGGTGCGGCTACTGCCGCAGGCTCAAGAAGCAGCTGGACGAGGCGGGCATCATCTACGTCGAGATCGACATCGAGCAAGATCCGGCGTCGGCCGAGTTCGTCGGGAGCGTGAACGGCGGCAACCATGTCGTGCCGACCGTGAAGTTCGCCGACGGGTCCACCGCGACGAACCCGTCGCTGGCGGCGGTCAAGCAGGTCCTGGCCGGCCTGTCCTGATCAGCCGCCGCGCGCGGGCCGCAGCGGCCCGCGCGCGTGCGCTCAGTCGATCGCGGCCCAGGATTCCACGATGGTGCGCGCGATGGAGATCGAGCCCGGCAGCAGCAACTGGGCTCCCTCACCCTGCTTCGACCAATCGCCCACCGCCAGCGCTTCGCGTACCTGCGCGCGGGTGAACCAATTGGCTTCGGCGATCTCCCCGTCGGAGAAGACCAGCGGCTGCTCGGGATCGGCGACCGCGGCGAAGCCGAGCATCAGCGAGCGCGGGAACGGCCACGGCTGGCTGCCCAGGTAGCTGATCTCGCGCACGTCGAGGCCCACTTCTTCGCGCATCTCGCGCTCGACGCAGCGTTCCAGCGACTCGCCCGCCTCGACGAACCCGGCCAGCAGCGAGAACAGCGACTTCGGCCAGCTCTGCTGACGCGCGAGCAGCACCCGGTCACCGCCGTCGTGGATAAGGCAGATCACCGCCGGATCGATGCGCGGGAACTCTTCGTAACCGCTCTCGGTGATGCGCGACCACCCGCCCTTGGACACGGTGGTCACCGCTCCGTCCGCCCCGTTGTATCCCGCCTTGTCGTGCCAGTTCAGCAGTGCGATCGCGGTGGAGAGCAGCCCGGCGGTGCGGTCATCGATGGCGCCGCCGGCCAGCGCGCGCAGGTCGGTCAGCCTGCCCTCCAACTCCGCGTCGCGCACCGCCCACAGGTGAACACCGTCCTCGACGCCGAGGAACACCGCGTCCGGGTTCGGCTCGGCGGACAGCTCGAGGGCGGCGTCCAGGATCAGGACGCCCTCGTCGAAGCGCACCTGCCCGCGCCGATTGACCCGCAGGAGTTTGGCGCTCCCCCAGCCCTCCTTCAGAGCCTGAGCGTCACCCCGGATCGTCTCGGCCCGATCGACTACGGAACGGGACAGCAGTGGAACACCATTGAGCTGAAATGCCGGCACGGTTCGAGACTATCGCGCCCGAGCTACCACCCGGCCCGCGCCGGGGTCACTTCCCCGATCGGCGGATGTACAGCAGTTTGTCGCCCGCGTCGATCGCGTCGACTTCCGGCTCGCCCACTCGGTGGAGCACGCCGTCGCGCACCACACCGAGGACGATATCGCCGAGATGCCGTGGCGAACCGCCGATCTCGGACGGCTCCACCTCGCGTTCGGCGACGGCGAAGCCCTCTTCGGGCGTGAGCAGATCTTCCATCATCTCCACCACGGTGGGTGTGGTCGTCGCGATGCCGAGCAACCGGCCCGCGGTCTCCGAGGACACCACCACCGAGTTCGCGCCGGACTGCCGCACCAGGTGGGTGTTCTCCGCCTCCCGGATCGACACCACGATCTTGGCGGCCTTGTTCAATTCCCGGGCGGTCAGGGTGACCAGCACGGCGGTGTCGTCCCGATTGGTCGCGACCACCACCGAGTCGGCGTTCTGCGCACCGGCCAGCCGCAGCACGTCGGACTGCGTGGCCGAGCCGTGCACCGTGACCAGTCCGGCGTTCGCGGCCGCCTCCAAGGCGACCACGTCGGTGTCGACCACGACGATGTCGCCGGGCTGCACCCCGTCGCCGAGCATGGCGTCGATCGCGGTCCGTCCCTTCGTGCCGTATCCGACGACCACCGTGTGATTGCGCACTGTGTGCCTCCATCGCTGAATCTTGAAAGCCTGCCGGGAACGTTCGGTCAGCACGCCGAGGGTGGTCCCGACCAAGACGATCAGGAACAGGATGCGCAGCGGGGTGATGATGACGATGTTCGCCAACCGCGCCTCGGGCGTCACCGGGTGGATGTCGCCGTATCCGGTGGTCGACAGCGACACCGTCGCGTAGTAGAACGCGTCCAGGAACGAAAGTTCGTTCCCCGAGTTGTCGTGGTAGCCGTCGCGCCCGACATACACCACCAGCGCGGCCAGGAAGAGCAGCCCGGTGGCGAACAGCACCCGCCTGGTCAGCGAAATCCACGGGCTGGACTGCACTTCCGGGATGCGCAGCACGCCGACCAGTGCGAAATCGGGGCGGCTGGCCACTCCCAGTCCGCGCGCGCGATCACCGAACACCGGACACACCGGTCATCTCGTTGCTCGTGTCGGTCATCTCCGGTATTCCTTGTCCCTCCGGCACAGCAGGGGAGCCTACTGGTTTTATTTGTCCAGCGCCTGCGGCGCTGGGTGTCGTTCTGTGGTGCGCACCGTCGAGTCCGCATTCGCACGACCCGGCTCGAACGGAAGCGGGCATTGATGTAAGGGTTCCTCATGGCAGAAAACACGCTGACACCCGCGCTCGACGGTGGCCGACGGCCCGCGCTGGCCCTCGCTGCCCTGCTGTTCGGCACCGGGGTGCTGCATTTCGTCTGGCCGAAGCCCTTCGATTCCATCGTGCCGCGCGGACTGCCCGGCAAGGCTCGTGACTACACCTACGCCTCCGGCGTGGCCGAAATCGGCGTCGCCGCCGCACTGGCGGCGCCGCGCACCCGCAGCTTCGGCGGACGTCTCGCGGCGCTGCTGTTCATCGCGGTGTTCCCGGCCAATGTGCAGTTCACCGCGGACATGCTGGCCAGCGAGAAGGCGCCGCGGCTGGTCAAGATCGGCTCCGCGCTGCGGCTTCCGCTGCAGATCCCGCTGATCACTCAGGCGCTGGCGGTGAGCCGGCGGGCGCGACGTTCCTGATCAGCTCGGCCAACTCCTCCGGTCCGGCCAGGTTCACCGGCGCGATGGTGCGCCCGGTGCGCACGTAGTGGAACGCGGCGCCGACGCGGTGCAGCATCTCCTGCTCCGGCCGTCCCTCCCGCGCGGCCATCAACCGCGCCCACGCCAGGCGGTAGACCGCCAGCTGCATGGCGACCGCGGGTTCCTCCGCCGTGCTCGGCTCGGCGCCCGTCTTCCAGTCGACCACGGTCCAGCGCGCGCCCGGCTCGGCGAACACCGCGTCCATCCGCCCGCGGATCACGGTGCCCGCGATCGAGGTCTCGAACGGAATCTCCACCTCGATCGGGCTGCGGTCGGCCCACCGCGAGTTCAGGAACGCCTCCTGCATCGCGGTCAGCTCGGCGTCCAGGCCCGCGTCGGCCGCACCGTCGGCGGCGCCCGGCAGCTCGTCCAGCCCGAGCAGGCGGGTGGAACCGAACCACCGCTGCACCCAGGCGTGGAACGCGGTGCCGCGGCGCGCGAGCGGATTCGGCGGGTAGGGCAGCGGACGACGCAGGCGGGCGGCCAGTTTCGCCGGGTCGGCGCGCAGCTCGACCAGGGCGGTCGCCGCGATCTGGCCGGGTAGCTCGACCTCCGCGGCGGCGACCGCGGCCGCCTGGTGCTCGGCGAGCAGGGCATCGACGTCGGCGGCCCAGCCTTCCGGGTCGTCCGGGTCCGGTGCGGGGTGGGTGCGCTCCGGCCGGTACGGGTCCTCCGGCGGGGGCGGAGCGAAGCCGCTCGCGGCGAATACCGGCTCGTCGGCGGACAGGTACTCCTCCACCGGGTCGGGAGCCGCGCCGAAGTACGGCTCGATGTCCGCGTACGGGTCGGCGTATTCGGTCCGCGTGAAGTCGAAATCGTCCGCGAGTTCGTCCGGTGGGAACTCGTCGTCGGGCGGATAGTAGGCCGGTTCGTCCGGGTAAGCCGCCTCCGCGTCCGGCGGTGAAGCTTCCCCGTGCGACGGTGAAGCCACCTCGTTTTCCGGTGAAGCTCTCGCGTCCGACGGTGGAGCCACCCCGTCCCGCGATGAAGCCTTCTCCTCCGGCGGTAAGGCCTCCTTGTTCGGCGGCGCCAGGCCCTCCTGG
The DNA here is from genome assembly GCF_015477775.1 of Nocardia abscessus. GTDB lineage: Bacteria > Actinomycetota > Actinomycetes > Mycobacteriales > Mycobacteriaceae > Nocardia > Nocardia abscessus_A. The sequence goes on from NZ_JADLQO010000004.1 coordinate 221,635, forward strand.
TCGAGGGCGACGCGGGGCTCGTTGGTCTCATGCGCGTCCGGACCGGTATGGGCCGGACGAGCGCGCAGGTCGGCCAGCGCCGCGCGGACCAGCGCGGCGCCCTGTTCGATGGGGTCGCGGCGGGTGCTGAGCGGGTCGCGCGGCCACTCGGCGGTGGCGGGGTTGTCGGTGAACGGGTTGACGGCGTCGGCCGCGGGCGGGTCGTCCCAGCGGTCGATCGCCAGGACGTCGTATGCCGGGCTGCCGGGGTCCTCGTGCGCGTGCTTCAGCTCCAGCAGGAAATCCGAGGGGCCTTTCGGCGTGCTGCCGGTCTCGGCCCAGTAGTGGGCCGAGACCAGCAGCACGCGTTCGGTTCTGGTGAGCGCGACGTAGAACAGGCGGCGTTCCTCATCGATCCGGCGGCGCTCCAGCGCCTCCTTGTGCGCCTTGATCGCACGGTCGAGGTCGGCGCGGTCGTACAGGTCGGTGAGATCGAGCACCGGCACGCCCTCGGCCGCGTCGTCCTGCTGCCGGTCGCCCCGCAGCGACGTCGGCAGCTCGGCGAGCGCGCCCAGCCACGTGCCGGAACCGACCTTGGACGGGAACACGCCCTCCACCACGTGCGGGACCGCGACGATCTCCCATTCCAGGCCTTTCGCCGCGTGCACGGTCAGCACTTGGACGCGATCCTTGGCGACCTCGACCTCGCCCGGTTCGAGTCCGTTCTCGACCTCCTCCGCGGCGGTGAGAAAGGCGAGCAGCCCGCCGAGCGAGGCCCCGGTGTCCGCGGCGTATCCGGCCACCACTTCCGCGAATGCGTCCAGGTGCTCGCGCCCGGCGCCGGTGCCCGCCATCGCTCGCCGGGTCTGGGTCTCCACACCGACGCCGATGGTGCGTTCGACATCGGCGACCAACTCCGCCAACGGCTGACCACTGCGTTCGCGCAATGCGGCCAGCTCACGCCCGAGCGCTTCGATCCGAGCGAACCCGGCCGCCGAATACTGCTCCGGCGGACCTGGATCGGCGACGGCGTCGGCCAGCCCGGCCTGTTCGGCGGGCTCCGGGGCCACGTCCCGCAGCGCCTCGTCCAGCGTGGCGCCGTCGGCTATCTCGGCCCCCGCCTCGGACCCGGGTCGCCGGATGGAGAGGTCCCTGGCGCGGCGGGCGAGAGCGGCGATGTCGGCGACGCCGATGCGCCAGCGCGCGCCGGTCAGCACGCGCATGGCGGCGCTGCCGGAGCCGGGTTCGGCGATCAGCCGGAGGGTGGCGACGATGTCGGCGACCTCCGGTGTGGCGAGCAAGCCGCCGAGCCCGACGATCTCCACCGGAAGTCCTTGCGCGCGTAGTGCTTCCGCGAGCGGCGCGGCGTCGGCATTGCGCCGTACCAACACCGCCGAGGTGGGCGGTTGCTGCTGCGCCGCGCGCCGGGCGGCCCACTGCGCGGCGATCCGCTCGGCCACCCACTCGCGTTCGCCGGCGACGGTCTCGGTCAGCGCGAGCGCCACCTCCCCCGGCCCGGCGTCGGGCTTGGCGCGCAAAGCGTCGACCGTCACCCCGCCGCCCTCGATCGCCTTGCGCCGCAACGGTTCCGCGACCAGGTTCGCCAGGGCCAGCGCCTCCGGAGGATTGCGCCAGCTGGTCAGCAACGCCAGCGTGGGGGCCGGTACCCCCGGCGCACTGGGGAAATCGGTGGCGAACCGGGGCAGATTCGCCGCCGAAGCGCCACGCCAGCCGTAGATCGACTGCATCGGATCGCCCACGGCCGTCACGGCAAGCCGCTGCCCATCGTGTCGCGCGCGCTGGTCGCGACCGGCCGCGGCGTACGGATCGTGTGCACCAGCCGGTGCGGATGTATTGCCGATCGGCGTGTCCGGGTCTCGGACGATGTCGTGCGGTTCGCGCGCGGTCGTGCTGGTGTGCAGCTGATCGCCGTCCGCGCCGGGTGACAGCGGGTCCGCCTCCCCCGTGGCGGAATTCGGCTCGTCCGTGCCGCCATGTCCTTCCCGCTCGGCTGAATCGGCGTGCGCGGTCGTGTGGGACGCATCGACTGTCGCCGAGTCCGCCGACGTGCCGCCCGAGAGCGGATCGTCGAGGCCGTTGGCGGCCTGCGCCGCTCGTTGTGGGTGCACGTTCGCGCGTGACGAATCCTGGTCCCTGTTAGCAGGATCACCATCCGTTACCGGAGGAACGTCGTGCGCGTCATGCGGCGGTGTCGAGCCCGGCACACCGCCGAACAGGGCGGCGAGCAGGACTCGCTGGGCGTGGCCGGTGTCCTGGTATTCGTCGAGCAGCACCAGCCGGAACCGGGCGCGTTCGGCGGCGGCCACCTCGGGGTGCTCGGCGGCCAAGCGCGCGGCCAGGGACATCTGCGCGCCGAAATCGAGTGCGCCGCGGCGGCGCAACGCCTCGGTGAGCTGGTGCACCAGCGGCAGCAGCGCCACCCGTTCCTGCTGCACCTGCACGATGTTGAGCAGCGTTTGACTGGGTCCGCCGCGCTGCCGCGGACCCGCGGGCAGCGTGTGCACCAGCTTCGCCAACTCGGTGTGCGCCTCGGCCAACTCCTCCGGCTCGACCAGATGCTCCGCGAGCTGCCCGGACAGCGCGAGCACCGCCTCGGTGACCGACACCGGGGTGCGCTCGGTCTCCAGATCGCCGTCCCAGGTGCGGACCACCTGGTGGGCGAGCTGCCAGAGCTGGGTCTCGGTCAGCAGGGTCGCCGAAGGTTCCACCGGAAGAAGCAGGCCGTGTTCGGTGAGCAACCTGCCCGCGTACGAGTGGTAGGTGCTGATCTCCGGCTCCGCGCCGGTCAGCTGGGCGCGCAGCCGACCGCTCGGGTCCAGTTCACGCAGCAGCGGCGCGCCGGCCAGCCGGGCCAACCTGGTCCGGATGCGGGCGGTCAGCTGCTGGGCGGCTTTGCGCGTGAAGGTCAGCCCGAGCACCTCGTCCGGCAGGACGAGCCCGTTCGCGACCATCCACACCACGCGGGCGGCCATCGTCTCGGTCTTGCCCGCGCCCGCGCCCGCGACCACGAGGGTCGGGCCCGGCGGCGCCGCGATCACGGCTGCCTGTTCGTCGGTCGGCGGCGGCAGGCCCAGCGCCTGCGCCAGCTGATGGGGCGTCACCCGGTCGTTCACGGCGGCGCCCCGGCGACCTGCCGCGGCGAGGCCGAGGGCGCGCTCACTCGTCGGTCACCTGTCTCCCGCTGTCCTGCACGGGACAGCTGCCCGCGACCGCGCAGTGGCGGCATCCGTCGTTGCGCATGGCGAGGTAGCTGGGGCCCTGAGTGGACGCCGCGGCTCGGTGAATCGTGTCACGCCAGTGCTCGAGCGCCTCGGCGTCCAGCGGGGGCTGCAAGCGCTGGGTCGCGCCCTCCGCCTTGCTCGGCTTCGCGACATAGACCAATCGTGCCCCGCCGGGTTCGCCGGACGGATCGGCCCCCTCGGCGGAGCCGGATTCTCCCGCGGCGTCGAGGGCACCCGTGGCGGCCGCCACCTGATAGGTCGCCAGCTGCGCGTGATCGACGGCGGCCTGCTTGGTGACCGGGGACTTGCCGGTCTTCACGTCGACGATCACGAAACGGCCTTGCGCGTCCCGCTCCAGTCGGTCGACGCGGCCCCGGATCCGCACGGCGCGTTCGTCTTCGGTGCGCGCGGGCAGCACGCAGTCCACCGGCACCTCGACACCGGCCTGGGTGAGTTCGCCGCGGGTGTTGCGAACCCAGGCCTGGAAGTTCTCCAGCATGGCCTCGGTGCGGCGCAGCTCCTGCCTGGAATGCCAGCCCGTCCCGGGATCCACCGCCTGCCAGGCCCGATCCAGCGCCGCACGCACCTGGTCCGGGGGCACCTTGCCCGCCAGCGCCTGCACCAGCGTGTGCACCAGGTTGCCCTTGACGGCGTGTGGATTGTCGCCGTCGGTGCCGCCGTGGCGTTCCAGTGCCCAGCGCAGCGGACAGGTGCGCAGCAACTCGACGGTGGAGGGTGACAGCGCCACCGCGCCCTCGTCCTCGGCCCACAGCGGACGCAGCGAACTGAGCTCGGCGGTGCCGTACCAGTCGTCGGGGTGGGTGCCGCGCACGCCCGCGTCCGCCAGCCGCGCGAGCTGGTGCGCGGCGCGACGCCTGCGCTCCGGGTCGGCCTCGGGATCGCAGACCACGCCGCGCAATTCGGCGACCAGGGAGTGCATCACCAGGGCGCGGCCGGGATCGACCACCGGGAGCGCGCCGGGCTCGCCGTCGTCGTCGTGCCCGAGCAGCTCGGCGAGAAAACGCGAGGGCACCAGGTCACGTTCGCCCGCCACCGACTCCACCGCGGTGACCAGCAGCGATCGCCGGGCCCGGCTGCACGCGACGAGCAGTAGCCTGCGCTCCTCGGCGAGGATCGGCGCCGCACGGCTCACCCGCTCACCCGCGTCGGACACCCCGGCGGTGAGATCCACCAGGTCCTCGGTGTGCAGCAGGGTGCCGCGCGAGCGCGGATTCGGCCAGATCCCCTCCTGGACGGCGGCGACGGCGACCACGTCCCATTCCCGCCCTGCGGCGGCGTGCGCACTCAGCAGCGCCACCGCCTCGCCCGGTGCGGTGCGCGGCGCCGCGTCGAGCGGAATCTCCTGCTGCGCCAGATATTCGACGAACCCTTCGATGCTCGCGCGCGGCAGCCGGTCGACGTAGGCGGCGGCCGCGTCGAACAGCGCGACGGCGGCGTCCAGATCGCGATCGGCCTGCATGCCGACCGCGCCGCCGCGCTCCGACTGCGCCACCCAGCGCCGTTCCAGCCGGGAACCGGTCCACAACGCCCACAGGACGTCCTCCAAGCCCGCGCCGCGTCCGCGCGCCTTGCGGGCCCGGTGCAGGGCGTCCAGCACCCGGCGCAGCGGCGCCGCCTCGACCTCGGTGAGCCGGCCCAGGATCGCCGGATCGCCCGCCCCGATCAGCTGGTCGCGCAGCACCTGCGCGGAGGGGCGATCGATATCAGTGCCGCGGTGCTGGGGCGGATCGTCGCCGGTATCCGGGGTTTTCGCGCTGGCGCGCGCGGATTCCAGCACCGCGCGCCGAACGCCGCGGCGCAACCGGCGCAAGGCGATCTGGTCGGCGCCGCCGAGCGGCCCGGACAGCAGGTCGAGGGCGTCTTCCGGCTCGAACGCCGGTTCCGCGCCCCGCTGCGCCGCCTCGCCCGCCAGCACCGCGCGCAGCGACAGCAGCATCCAGGCAGCGCCGCGCCTGCGCGCCAGCGGCGTGTCCAGCGCGGGCTGCCGCACCGGCACGCCCGCGGCGAGCAGGGCACGGCGCAGCGGCGCCAGCGACAGCGGCACCGATCGGACGATCACCGCCATCCGCGACCACGGCACCCCGCCGGTGAGGTGCGCGCGGCGCAGGTGGTCGGCGATGAGCGCGGCTTCCTTCGCGGGTGTGGCAAGCACGCGCACCCGCACCTCGGTGCCGTCGTCCCGCGGTTCGGCCCGTTCCGGCACGGGGATGCGCTGCGGCGCACTGCCCGGCAGACGTGCGGCGATCCGCGCGACCGCCAGCTCAACCTGACCGCTGAAGCGATGGTTGGCGCGCAGCACGACGCGCCGGTCGTCCGGCACGTCGAGTTCGGCGACGAACCGCGCGTCGGCGCCGCGGAAGGCGAAGACGGCTTGATCGGGATCGCCCGCGATCACCGTGATCCGCGCGCTGTGCCCGATCGCCTTGACCAGGATCGCCGCCTGCGGGTCCAGGTGCTGTGCGTCGTCGACCAGCAGGTATCTGATCCTGGCGCGTTCGGCGGCAAGCAGATTCGGGTCGGCGGCCAGCGCGTCCAGCGCCGCGCCGACCAGTTCGGCGGCGTCCAGCGCGGGCGCGGTCGCCTCCGGCGCCTCCACGCCGACCGACCAGCGCAGCAGCATCGTCTGCTCGTAGCGGATGGCGAACTTGCCCGCGGCCACCCACTCCGGTTTGGCGTGCTCGCGGCCCAGCCGTACCAGGTCTTCCGGCCCGATGCCGCGTTCGGTGGCGCGCAGCATGAGATCGCGCAATTGCTCGGCGAATCCGCCGAGCGCGAGCGCGGGCCGCAGTCGCTCCGGCCACAACCCGCGCGCGCCCTCGGCCATGTCGGCCAGGTCGCCGCGCAGCATTTCGCGCAGCACCGCGTCCTGTTCGGCTCCGGTCAGCAGACGGGGCGGCGGGTTGCCGTGCGCTGTCGCGTGCCTGCGCAGCACGGAGAAGGCGTACGAGTGCAGGGTGCGCACCAACGGTTCTCGTGTGGCGCCGGGCACACCACCCTCGCCGCCGGGCTCGGGTCCGCTCAGCCGCGTGGTGATGGCATCGCGCACGGCGCCCGCCGCCTGTTTCGAATGAGTCAGCACCAGCACCGAATCGGGATCGGCTCCGGCCGCGATGCGCTCGGCGGCCAGGTCGACCAGCAGGGCTGTCTTGCCGGTTCCGGGCCCGCCGAGTACCTGCCAGGGCCGCCACCCGGGGCGCGCGGGACCGGCCTCGGTCGCGGCGTCCAGCAGCGCGCGAACGTCGGCGCCCCAGTCTCGCGGCCGGGGCGCCACCACATTCCGGCGAACCAGTCGCACCGCGCCATCCGATCGCACCACGCGGGCTATTGCAACAGACACGACCGACACGCCGGTACACGCCTCCGTGTGACCGGCACTGCGCGCGATTCCGGCGCAGGTCACAATGGACCGGTGTCTGTTCTGAATGTCCACCGGTTCGGTCCGACGACAGGACCGGTGGTGCTCGCCCTGCACGGCGTGACCGGCCACGGCAAACGCTGGGAAGACCTGGCCACCCGGCATCTGCCCGACGTCCGCGTGCTCGCACCCGACCTGCGCGGACACGGTCGCTCGACCTCGCTGCCGCCGTGGAACTTCGAGACCATCGTCGACGACCTGGTCGACCTGGTCACCACCGAGGCGGAAGGGCCGGTGGTGGTGGTCGCGCACTCCTTCGGCGGCGCGTGCGCGCTGCACCTGGCGCATCGGCATCCCGACCTGGTGCGCAAGCTCGTGCTGCTCGATCCGGCCATCGCGCTGGAACCGGAATGGCTCAACGAGATCGCGCTGTCCACCCTGGTCTCGGCCGACTACGACAGCGTCGACCACGCGCGCCGGGACAAGCTGGACACCGGCTGGGGCGATGTCGAGCCGCGGCTGCTCGAAGCCGAACTGCTCGAACATCTGATGCCCACCGCGGACGGGCGCTTCGGCTGGCGGATGAGCCTGCCCGCCATCAACTCCTACTGGGGCCAGCTGGCCCGCCACTGGGTGCTGCCGCCCGCCGACCTGCCCACCGTGCTGGTGCAGGCGATGAAGGTGCACCCGCCGTTCGTCACCCCGGAGTTCCGCGCGGCGCTCACCGAGCACATGGGCGCGAACCTGACCGTGCTCGAGTGGAACTGCGATCACATGGTGGCCCAGGCGTATCCGGCCGAGACCGGCGAACTCGTGCGCTCGGTGCTCTGAGCCGATGCCGACCAGCGACGCCCAGATCGAGCGGGTTCGCGCCCTGGTGGCGTCGGTTCCGCCCGGCCGGGTCGTCACCTACGGCGACATCGCCGCGGCCGCGGGACTGTCCACGCCACGCACGGTGGGCTGGATCATGCGCACCGACGCGGCCGACCTGCCCTGGCATCGCGTGCTCGGCGCGAGCGGCAAGCCCGCCGCGCACCTGGCCCGTCGCCAGCTGCGCCTGCTCGCCGAGGAAGGCGTGCCGATCCGGGACGGACGCGTCGACCTGCGCGCCGCGCGCTTCCCGCTGCCCGATCCCGCGGCAGGCTGACACCGCTTTCCGAAATGCCTCCGAGCCGGATCTGCGGCCAGTACCGTTGATCCATGCCCACCCGCCTGGCATGTGTCGTGTTCGATGCCGACCGGCCGCGTTCGGTCGCGGATTTCTGGGCCGAACTGCTCGGCTGGAGTGTGACGCTCGACCGGCCCGACGAGGTGAACGTCGCGGCCCCCGACGCCGACGGTGGCGAACTCGCGCTGACCTTCCTGCCCGCGATGCGGGCCAAGGTCGGCAAGAACCGCCTGCATCTGGATCTGGCCACCCGCTCGCGGGAGCACCAGCGCACCCAGGTGGACCGGGCGCTGGCCCTGGGCGCGCGAGCGGTGAACATCGGCCAGGGCGCGGTGCCGTGGGCCGTGCTGGCCGACCCGGAAGGCAACGAATTCTGCGTGCTCGAACCCAGGGAGGAGTACGTGGACACCGGAGCCGTCGCGGCGGTGGTGGTCGACACGCGCGAGCCGCAGCGCCTCGCCGACTTCTGGGCGGTCGCCACGGGCTGGCCGTCCGCCCGGCGCGGTGAGCGGCTGGCCGGGCTGCGTTCGCCGACCGGACTGGGCTCCTGGCTGGAGTTCGTGCGCACCCCCGACGCGGGGACCGGCCGGACCAGGCTGCGCCTGGACCTCACCTCGTTTCCCGCCGACGACCGCGCCGCCGAGGTGGCCAGGCTGCACGCGGCGGGCGCCACCACCGTCGACCGCGGCGCTCCGGCCGCCGACCGCGACACCGACCTCGTGCTCGCCGACCCGGAGCTCAACGAGTTCCGCTTGCTGCCACCGGCCCGCTTCTGGTCCAACGCCTGATCGACGCCGTCCGGTCCACGGCTTCCCCGCCGTGACGAATTAGCATGACCGCCATGGTGTACCCAGCTCGAAGTCGTGGCCTATGACCGCCGCCGACGCGATCGTGCTCGCGGGCGGCCGGGCCAGCCGGATGGGCGGCGTGGACAAACCGGCTATCGTCATCGGCGGCCGTTCCATGCTCGAGGTGGCGCTCGCCGCCGTGGCTTCGTGCGGGCACACCGTGGTCGTCGGACCGCACCGTCCCGAGCTTCCGCCGCGATTCGTCCAGGTGCGCGAGGTACCGCCCGGGTCGGGTCCGGTGGCGGCGATCGATACGGGGCTGCGCGCGCTCGGGTCCGCCGCTCCGCTGGTGGTCGTGCTGGCCGCCGACCTGCCGTTCCTGGCTCCGTGGGCGGTCACCGAACTGATCCGGCACGCCACCGAATCCGGCGCGGACGCGGTGTTCGCCGCCGACGAGTCCGGACGCCCGCAGTACCTGATCGGAGTGTGGCGGCGCTCCGCGCTGGCGGCCGCGCTGGAGGGGCTCGGCGCGCTGATCAACCAGCCGATGAAGGCGCTGGTGCCCGCCGCCGCCGCGATCATCCCGCTGCCCGGAGTCGGCGACTGCGACACCGAGGAGGAGGTTCGGCAGGCCAGGGCCACCGTCGACGCGCCACGGCGGCACCCGGCGCTGGATCTCGACGCGGCACGAGAGATGCTGCGCGGCAATCTGTCCCGGCTCACCGCCTACGAAGCCGACCTGCGTTCGGTGATCGGGGCCGCGCTCGCGGATCCGCTGACCGCCGCCGGGCCGTTGCCCCGCTTCGACGTCTCCGCGATGGACGGCTACGCGGTGGCGGGCGAGGGGCCGTGGCGCCTGCGCCGCGACATCGGCTTCGCGGGCGGCAGGCGGCCGGTGGGGCTGCTGCCGGGCGAGGCGGTGCGGATCGCCACCGGCGCGCACGTACCGGACGGCACCACGGGTGTGCTGCGCGACGAGTTCGCGCACGTCGCCGACGAAACGCTGTACCGCCTGCCGGACACCCCGCTGCGCGACGACATCCGCCGCCGTGGCGAGGACCGGCAGGCCGGTGATCTCGTCGCACCGCAGGGCTCGCCGGTCACCGCCGCGTTGATCTCCGCGGCAGCGAGCGTCGAGGTCACCGCGGCGCCGGTACGCGGCCCGGTGCGCGCGCGCATCGTCATGACCGGTGACGAGATCCGCAGCGAGGGGCCGTTGCAGGCGGGACAGACCCGCGATTCGATCGGCCCGATCCTGCCGGAGCTGCTGTCCTGGTACGGCATTCGCACCGCCGACCGAGTGCACCTGCGCGACACTCCGCACGGATTCGACGAGGTCATGGCCGTGGCGCCGGATCACGACCTGCTGGTGATCGTCGGCGCGACCGGCGGCGGGGCCGCCGACCAGCTCCGTGCCGCCCTGGCCCGCGCCGGAGCCGAGATCCTGGTGCCGCGCCTGCGGCTGCGCCCCGGCGGCTCCACCGTTGTCGCCGAACTCGCCTCCGGCACGACGGTGCTCGGCCTGCCCGGCAACCCGTTCGCCGCCGTCGCCACGCTCATGGCGCTCGCGCCCGCGATCGTCGAGGGCCGCACCGGCGCGCCCGCGGCCCGCCCGCTGCGTGGGCCGCTGCACAACGCGGCGGAGATCGCGGCGCAGGTGACTCGCGTCGTGCCCGCTCGCGCCGCCGAGGAAGGCGGCTGGGTCGGCGACCCGGCCATCCGCACCGCCCATCTCGGCGGCCTGATCGATCGCGAGGGGTTGGTCGTGGTCCCGCCCGGCGCCGTCGACGGCGTGACGGTCGAGTTCCTTCCGTTGCGCGGCTGAGCGTGGCGTACGGCACGACTCGTCCGCAGCTACCTCCCCTCATATGCCGCGAAAACTATTGCGGTGCTTGTGGTTCAACGGTGCGAGCGAGCGTTGTCGACGCGGGAATGCGCACTCTGGTCTCGGATGACGGAAAACTGTTGCCGCACAACGATATTCTCGACGGCGACAACGACACGATCCATCCGACGCGCACGTTTCGGCATCGCAATTCGATTCTTCGCGATAAATCCGATGTCACGCGGAGCCGGAGCGATATCGACCGCTCTCGAACAGGTTCACGCGACCCGGTTTGTTGCCGCTTCGAACACTCGACCGAACCTCCGGCAACCCGCCCGTCAAAAATGGCAGTACGCTGCCCACCCAGCCGCGTTCGCCACTGAAACCCACCTTCAATAGCACCTCTACCTGCGGAAATGCTGCAAACAGCCGCTCCGGGCCATATTTTTCATTTCCCCTTCCGGAAGCTCCATCAGCTCGCTATCGTTTGTTCGTTAGGCTGTTCGTTAGGCGAATATCAATCCCCCGGAAAGGACCGTGTGGAGATGGCTGAAAAGTCGAAGAAAACGCCTAAGAAAATGCCGAAGCAGATGCCGAGGCAGCAGCAGCAACAGCGCCAGGAGCAGGACATGCGCGAGGGCGCGGATATGGAAGGCCGTCGGGGCACCAGGTCCGAGATGCCCGACCGGCGCGGCGAGCAGGACCGTCGCCACTAGCTGATCTGCGCCACCCGCGCCGCCGGCCCCAACTCCTCCCGGGACCGGCGGCTGCGGTCGTGCAAGGTCCGGTGTACTCACCCCGGAGGTACTTACCCCGGAGGTATTTACCCCGGAGGTATTTACCCCGGAGGTAATTGTCACCCCGCGCGCGGCGGACCTACCGTCGGTTCGACGCCACTCCCGGCGTCTTCGAACGAAGGAACGCCGACCATCATGTCCGCCTATGGCTTCGCCCACCTCCGCGGTCGCAGGCCCCATCCCGACATCCTGGAATACCTGAAGCGCATCCAAGCCACCCTGGACCCGTTCGGTGGCCGCTTCGTCATCCACGGGCCCCCGGCCGAAGTCGTGGAAGGCAGCTGGCCCGGGAGCATGGTGCTGATCGAGTTCCCCGGTATGACCGAAGCGCGGGAGTGGTACCACTCGCCCGCCTACCAGGAGATCCTGCCGCTGCGCGCCGATCACGTCGACGGCGACCTGCTGCTGATCGAAGGCGTCGGCCCGGACTACGACCCGAGCGAACGCGCCGACAAGCTGCGCGCCGAGGCGGTCTGACGCGATTTCCACCCGCCATCCGCTGTCCGATACCGTTGACCAGGCACGACACGGCTCGACGCGATAAGGATGCGCCCGATGGACGACAGCTCTCTGGTCTGGGACGACGGCGCGCTCGTCACCATCGACCAGCGCGGACTGCCGCGCGAGGTACGTGAGCTGCGACTGAGCACGGTGGACCAGGTCATCGACGCGATCAAGGCGCTGGCCATCCGCGGCGCGCCCGCCATCGGCATCGCCGGAGCGTTCGCCGTCGTCATCGCCACCGCCGCGCACACCGTGGACGGCGTGGTCGACGAGGCTGCGGTGCAGGCCGAGGCGGACCGGATCGCCGCGGCGCGGCCGACGGCGGTCAACCTGGCCTGGGCGGTGCGGCGGGTCCGGGCTCAGGTGGGCCGGGGCGCCGACGCGGTGCTGGCCGAGACGCTCGACATGCTGGCCGAGGACGGCCGGGTCAACCGGGCCGCCGCCACCAACGCCGCCGACCTGGTGCAACGCCTGTGTCCGGACCGGCCGCTTCGGGTGCTGACCCACTGCAATACCGGCCGGCTCGCCACCAGCGCGTTCGGCACGGCCATCGGCACGCTGCGGGTGCTGTCCGAGCGCGGCGCGATCGAGTACGTCCTGGTCGACGAGACCCGTCCGCTGCTGCAAGGCGCGCGGTTGACCACATGGGAGCTCGCCGAAGCGGGTATCCCGCACCGGCTGACCATCGATTCCGCCGCCGCCTGGGCGATGGCGACCGGGCAGGTCGACTGCGTGCTGGTCGGCGCCGACCGGGTCACCGCCAACGGCGACGTCGCCAACAAGATCGGCACCTACGGTCTCGCGCTGGCCGCCCGCCACCACGGCATCCCGTTCGTCGTCGTGGCCCCGGAGTCCACCCGCGATCTCGCGATGGCCACCGGCCGGGAGATCGTCGTGGAGGAACGGGCGGCGGCCGAAGTGACCGGATTCGGTGGTGTGGCAACGGCTCCCGCGCACACCGAGGTCTTCAATCCGGCCTTCGACGTGACGCCGGCCGAACTCGTGACGGCGGTGGTCACCGAGCACGGCGTGGTGCACCGATCCGATCGGTCGCACGGGGCGGCGATCGCGGACGTCGCACGCGAGCTGTACCGGCGCGGCTGGATGCCGGGCACGGCGGGCAACATCTCGGTGCGCACCGGCGCGACCGCCGTCGTCACCGGAAGCGGGTTGTCCAAAGGCGAACTCACCGAGCGCGACATGGTCACCGTGCGCGTGGCGGACTCCGCGCCGGTGGCCGACCACGGCCGCAAACCGTCCGCCGAGACCACCATCCACACCGCCGTGTACCGGGCCCGCCCGGCCCAGGCCGTGGTGCACATTCATCCGCCGTTCGCCACCGCGCTGGCCGGCCGCTCGGCGGCGCGCGGCGCCATCGGCACGCTGCGGATCACCGACTACGAGCTGATCAAAGGGCTCGGCGGCGCTGATTCGGCCATCGCCGACATCCCGGTCTTCCCGAACTGGCCCGAGGTGCCGCGCATCGGCGCGGACATCGAGCGCTACCTTCTCGACCATCCGGACGCTCTGCCGGTGCTGGTCATCGCCGGGCACGGCATCACCGCATGGGGCGAGAATCTCGCCCAGGCGCGCGATCGCGCCGAATGCCTGGAAGCATTGTGTGAGCTGGTGTCCCGCACCGGCAGTCCGGCGGCGTTCGGCCCGCGCGACGATGTACTCGAGATTGGACTGACATGACCCTGCTGCAGGTGATGGCCGCCGCCGACGCGGCCGACGTGCGCGTGCGTACTACCGACGACGAGCGGATCGGCACCGAACTGGCCAGGCACGGCATCACGTTCGGCCGCTGGCCGGTGGTCGAGAACGCCGCGTCGGTGTCCTCCGACGAGCTGCTGGCGCACTACGAGAAGAACGTCGCCGACCTGAACGAGTTCGGACGCTACAAGCACATCGATATCGCCCGCATCCACCCCGACGACGCCGACCCGCAGTGGCCGGAGATCGCCAAGGGCGCGCGCGGGAAGTTCCTCGACGAGCACCGGCACGCCGAGGACGAGGTGCGCTTCTTCGCCGCCGGACGCGGCTGCTTCTATCTGCACCTGGGCGACGAGGTCCTCGCGGTGGTCTGCGAAGGCGGCGACCTGCTCTCGGTGCCCGCGGGCACGCTGCACTGGTTCGATATGGGCGAGCGCCCGGACTTCATCGCCATCCGCTTCTTCGAGGAAGAGGACGGCTGGGTCGGCGACTTCACCGGCGACAAGATCAGCGCGGGCTTCCCCACTCTCGACGAGCTGCTGACCGCGCCGTGATCGGCGCCGTCGTCGTCGACATCGAGGGCACCACCAGCCCTACCGCCGCGGTCCGCGAAGACTTGTACGGCTACACCCGGCAGCGGCTTCCGGGCTGGCTGGCCGAGGACAGCCCGGCGGCGGCCGCCGTCCTGGCCGCGACCAGGGAGCTGGCCGGGCAACCGGACGCGGGCCCGGCCGAGGCCGCCGCGATCCTGCGCGGGTGGCTCGACTCCGATGTGAAGGCCGAGCCGCTCAAGACCGCCCAGGGCTTGATCTGCGCGGAAGGCTTCCGCAGCGGTGCACTGCACGGCGAGTTCTTCCCGGACGTGCCACCGGCTCTCGCCGCCTGGCACGCCGCGGGGCTCGCGCTGTACGTCTACTCCTCGGGATCGGTGCGCAATCAACAGGATTGGTTCGCCTTCGCGCGCGGCGGCAGCCTGTCCGACCTGATCAGCGGGCACTTCGATCTGTCGACGGCGGGCGGCAAGCGCGAATCCGCCTCCTACGACAAGATCGCGGGCGCCATCGGCGCGCCCGCCGAACGCATCCTGTTCCTGTCCGACCACCCGGACGAACTCGATGCCGCCGTCGCCGCGGGGTGGCGGGTCGTCGGTCTGGCCCGCCCCGGGGAGCCGAATCCGCCACGGCCACCACACCGCTGGGTCGACACGTTCGCCGAGATCGATCCCACCGCGATCGCCTGAACGCGCTATGCGCCCTTACGGGCAAGTGCCGCAGTCACTTTCAGCACCGGCCTCATCAGTCCCCGAGGCGACGGCCACAGCACAGCTGGTCAACGGGTCGGGAACCGGCGCGGTGGTAGTGCCGCCATTTTCCGCGGCACGGGGGTAACCGGTCCCGCTGGGCTGCGAGGCGGCCGCCGCACCGAAACCGCGTCCGCCACCGGTCACGACATAAGACAGTGCCATCTGGTCGATGGTAGACAGACCGGCCGCCGCGACCACACCGGTGAATTCGTGGCGGCCGGACCCTCGCGCTCCGCCGGGCACTGAATTCATCAGCAGCAGATAATTTTCAGCGAATTGTGATTGTGCTTACAATACGTGGCGCGGAAGTCCGGGCCGAAACGCTGCGGAGGCGGTAAACGCGACGCCTACGACGAACGATCGGATGTGTTAACAAATGTAAAGCACTGGAGAACCCGCCGTTTCCAAAGCATCACCGACGATGCCGCGGGCGGGCTCTCCGGATCCGATTCCGTACAGCTCAGAGCATATTTCCCCTGGTCGGCCCGCAGGACGGCGCGCGGATGCGACGGGCTACCGTGACCGTGACGTTGCGCCGGTCTCACAACTCACCATGCTCGCAAATGGGCTGTGAGAGAGATGTTTGGCCAGCCGTGCACGCCTCTTTACAGTCGGAGCATCCACCCGATCGCACAGCTCGAAGGGGACGTCGTGGTTAATTCGCGTACCCAGGGTCGCGTACCCTCCGCTCCGGCCACCGACGCCGGGGACGCGCTCCTGCGGCTGGGGAAATATTTCCACCGGGGCGAGGTGTCGGCCGATCAGCGCACGCTGCACAAGGTCGGCGGGCGCAGCGCCGACGAGTTCTACCGCGATCGCTGGTCGCACGACAAGGTGGTGCGCTCCACGCACGGCGTGAACTGCACGGGATCGTGCTCGTGGAAGATCTACGTGAAAGACGGCGTGATCACCTGGGAGTCGCAGCAGACCGACTACCCCTCGGTGGGCGCCGACAAGCCGGAGTACGAGCCACGCGGCTGCCCGCGCGGCGCGTCGTTCTCCTGGTACACCTATTCGCCCGCCCGAGTGCGCTACCCCTACGTGCGCGGCACCCTGCTGGAGCTGTACCGGGAAGCCAAGTCCCGGCTCAAGGACCCGGTGCTGGCCTGGGGCGAGATCGTCGAGGATCCCGAGAAGGCGCGCAGCTACAAGGCCGCCCGCGGCAAGGGCGGATTCGTGCGCGCCGAGTGGTGGGAGGCGGCCGAAATCGCCGCTGCCGCACACGTCTACACGATCAAGCAGTACGGCCCGGACCGGGTGGCCGGATTCTCCCCGATTCCGGCGATGTCCATGGTCAGCCACGCCGTCGGCGCCCGGTTCATCTCGCTGCTCGGCGGCTCCATGCTGTCGTTCTACGACTGGTACGCCGACCTGCCGGTGGCCTCGCCGCAGGTGTTCGGCGACCAGACCGACGTGCCGGAGTCCGCGGACTGGTTCGACGCCGGGTACCTCATCATGTGGGGCTCGAACGTGCCGGTCACCCGGACGCCGGACGCGCACTACATGACCGAGGCGCGCTACCGCGGCCAGAAGGTCGTGGTGGTCTCCCCCGACTACGCCGACAACACCAAGTTCGCCGACGAGTGGGTTCCCGCGCGTCCCGGCACCGACGCGGCGCTGGCCATGGCGATGGGCCATGTGGTGCTGAAGGAGTTCTTCGTCGAGAAGTCGACGCCGCGCTTCCTCGACTACATCAAGCGCTTCACCGATCTGCCGTACCTGATCACACTGGACGAGCACGACGGCGCCTATGTGCCCGGCAAGTTCCTCACCGCCGCCGACCTCGGGCACACCGGCGAAGGCGTGCAGTTCCAGACGGTGCTGCTGGACGCGCAGGCCCAGCCGGTGGTGCCGAACGGGTCGCTCGGGCATCGCTTCGGCGAAGCGGGCGCCGGGCGCTGGAACCTCGATCTCGGGGACGTCGATCCCCTCCTGAGTCTGTATGGCCGCACCGACGATGCTGCGGCCGTACAGATTCCCCGCTTCGACAGCGACACCCCGGGTGTGCTCACCCGCGGTGTGCCCACCACGACCGTCGCGGGCAAGCGGGTCACCACGGTCTTCGATCTGCTGCTCGCGCAGTACGGGGTCGGTCGCTACGGGCTGCCCGGCACCTGGCCGAGCGGCTACGACGACGCCTCCGAGCCCTACACCCCGGCCTGGCAGGAGGCCATCACCGGCGTGCCCGCCGTGCAGGCCCAGCGCATCGCGCGGGAGTTCGCCGACAACGCCGACCGCTCCGGCGGCCGGTCGATGATCCTCATGGGCGCGGGCACCAATCACTGGTTCCACTCCGACCAGATCTACCGCGCGTTCTTCACCCTGACCCTGCTGACCGGCTGCCAGGGCGTGAACGGTGGCGGCTGGGCGCATTACGTCGGGCAGGAGAAGTGCCGTCCCGTCACCGGATGGTCCACCCTGGCCTTCGGCCTGGACTGGCAGCGCCCGCCGCGGCAGATGCAGGGCACGGTGTTCTGGTACCTCACCAACAATCAGTGGCGCTACGACCCGTTCACCGCGGAGTCGTTCGCCTCGCCGCTGGGCACCGGGAAGTTCGCCGGCCGCACCGCCGCCGACAACATCGCGCTGGCCACCCGGCTTGGCTGGATGCCGAGCTACCCGACCTTCGACCGCAATCCGCTCGACCTGGTGGACGAGGCCGAGGCCGCGGGCAAGACCGCGCCCGAGCACGTGGTGGACGGGCTGAAGTCCGGCGACCTGCGGTTCGCCTGCGAGGACCCGGACGCGCCGGAGAACTTCCCGCGCTGCCTGACCGTGTGGCGGGCCAACCTGCTCGGCTCCTCGGGCAAGGGCAACGAGTACTTCCACCGCCACCTGCTCGGCGCCGACTCCAACCTGCAGACCACCGACGCCACCGGCGTGCGGCCGCAGGAGCTGACCTGGCGCGAGACCGCCGCCACCGGCAAGCTGGATCTGCTGCTGTCGCTGGACTTCCGGATGACCAGCACCACGCTGTTCTCCGACATCGTGCTGCCCGCCGCCACCTGGTACGAGAAGCACGATCTGTCCTCCACCGACATGCACCCGTTCGTGCACGCCTTCTCCCCGGCCATCTCGCCGCCGTGGGAAGCCAAGACCGACTTCGACGCCTTCCACCGGATCGCGCGCGGGTTCTCCTGGATGGCCGAGAAGCACCTGGGCAAGCGCAAGGACATCGTCGCCGTACCGCTGCAGCACGACTCGCCAGACGCGACGGCCCAGGCGGGCGGGCGCGTGCTGGACTGGAAAGCCGGTGAGTGCGAACCGATTCCGGGCAAGACCATGCCGAAACTGGTCGTGGTCGAACGCGACTACCCGAAGCTCGCGGAGAAGATGGCCGCGCTCGGGCCGCTGATCGACACGCTCGGCGTCACCACCAAGGGCGTCACCACCTACCCCGACCAGGAGGTCGAGTACCTCGCCGGGGTGAACGGCACCGTGGTGTCCGGCGTGGCGCAGGGCCGCCCGTCGCTGGCCAAGGACACACACGCGGCCGAGGCGATCCTCGCGCTGTCGGGCACCACCAACGGCCGGCTGGCGGTGGAGGGCTTCCACGCGCTGGAACGCCGCACCGGAACCAAACTGGCCGACCTGGCCGCCGAGCACGAGGGCAAGCGGATCACCTTCGCCGACACCCAGGCTCGGCCGGTGCCGGTGATCACCTCGCCGGAGTGGTCGGGCAGCGAGACCGGTGGACGCCGGTACTCGCCGTTCACCATCAACACCGAGCGGCTCAAGCCCTGGCACACGCTGACCGGGCGGCAGCACTTCTACCTGGACCACGACTGGATGATCGAGCTCGGCGAGCAGCTGCCGATCTTCCGTCCGCCGCTGGACATGACCGCGCTGTTCCACGAACCCTCGATCGGCGACGTCGGTGACAAGGGCGTCACGGTGCGCTACCTGACCCCGCACTCGAAGTGGTCGATCCACTCCGCCTACCAGGACAACCTGCACATGCTGACGCTCTCGCGCGGCGGGCAGACGATCTGGATGTCCGATCGCGACGCGGCGAAGATCGGTGTGGCCGACAACGACTGGATCGAGGCGATCAACCGCAACGGCATCGTGGTCGCGCGCGCCATCGTCAGTCACCGGATGCCGGAAGGCACCGTGTTCATGTACCACGCCCAGGACCGGGCGGTGGACGTACCGCGCATCGAAGGCCTCGGCGAGGACACCAAGGGACGAGGCAAGCGCGGCGGCATCCACAACGCGCTCACTCGCATCATGATCAAGCCATCGCATCTCATCGGCGGCTACGCGCAGCAGTCGTTCGCGCTGAACTACCACGGTCCCACCGGGAACCAGCGCGACGAGGTCACCACGATCCGCAAACGCTCGCAGAAAGTGGAGTACTGACATGAGCGAGCCCGGCACGAGGACACCCACCGACGCGAGAAAGCGGTACTGACATGCGCGTCATGGCACAGCTGGCCATGGTGATGAACCTGGACAAGTGCATCGGCTGCCATACCTGCTCGGTCACCTGCAAGCAGGCATGGACCAACCGCGGCGGCACCGAGTACGTCTGGTTCAACAACGTGGAGACCCGCCCCGGACAGGGCTATCCGCGGCAGTACCAGGACCAGGAGAAGTGGAAGGGCGGCTGGACGCTGAACAAGCGCGGCAGGCTCACCCTGAAGTCCGGGTCCCGGCTGAAGCGGCTGCTGAACATCTTCGCCAACCCCGATCTGCCCACGGTCGAGGACTACTACGAGCCGTGGAGCTACGACTACGACAACCTGCTGTCCTCGCCGCCGATGGACACGACACCGGTGGCGCGGCCCAAATCGCTGATCACCGGCGAGGACACCAACGTCACGTGGGGCGCCAACTGGGACGACGACCTCGGCTCCGGTCCCGAGCAGGTCGGCCGGGATCCGCTGCTGGCGAAGCTGTCCGACCAGGTGAAACTGGAGTTCGAAGAGACCTTCATGTTCTACCTGCCGCGGATCTGCGAGCACTGCCTGAATCCGTCGTGCGCCGCGTCGTGCCCCTCCGGCGCGATCTACAAGCGCGCGGAAGACGGCATCGTGCTGGTCGACCAGGACAAGTGCCGGGGCTGGCGGCAGTGCGTGTCGGGCTGCCCGTACAAGAAGATCTACTTCAACCACAAGACGGGCAAGGCGGAGAAGTGCACCTTCTGCTACCCGCGCGTGGAGGTCGGCATACCCACGGTGTGCTCGGAGACCTGCGTGGGGCGGCTGCGCTACATCGGCGTCATGCTCTACGACGCCGACGCCGTGCTGGAGGCCGCGTCGGTCTCCGAGGACAAGGATCTCTACCCGTCCCAGCTCGGTGTGTTCCTCAATCCTCATGATCCGCGGGTGATCGCCGAGGCGGAGCGGGCCGGTATCTCGCCGGAATGGATTCAGGCGGCCCAGGATTCGCCGGTCTACAAGCTGATCGTGGACTACCAGATCGCGCTGCCGCTGCATCCGGAGTACCGCACCATGCCGATGGTCTGGTACGTGCCGCCGCTGTCGCCGGTGGTGGACGTGCTCGCCGAGACCGGCCACGACGGCGAGAACGCGTCGAACCTGTTCGGCGCCATCGACGCGTTGCGCATTCCGGTGGAGTACCTGGCCGAGTTGTTCACCGCGGGCGAGGTGGGTCCGGTGCGCGCGTCATTGCAGCGCCTCGCGGCGATGCGCGCGTTCATGCGGTCGGTGAACCTCGGGGAAGAGCCCGATCCCTCGATCGCGCCGTCGGTGCGGCTGGAGCCCGAAGAGATCGAGGCGATGTACCGGCTGCTGGCCATCGCCAAGTACGAGCACCGCTACGTCATCCCGACCGGCGCGGGAGCCCGTGCGCACGAATTGGATTCGCTCGCCACCGGATGCAGCCTGGACACCGACGGCGGGCCGGGTATGACGGCGTTCGACCAGATGGTGGAGAAATTCCACCTCACCGACAGCAACGGCGCCGCGCCGCAAGAGAAGTCGTCCCGGATCAATCTGCTGAACTGGGACGGCAAGAGCACCGAGGGCTTGGTGCCGAACGGGCAGGCGGACGACAACGCCAACGGGCACACGAACGGCGCGTCCAACGGGCACACGAACGGTACCGCCAACGGCGGGCATCCGAGCGGCAGCGGCAACGGGCACGCCGACGGCACGGGCGTCGCGGGCGACCCGGCCTCGACCGGAGCAGGCCGATGAGCCTGCTCAAACTGCGCCGCCGCCCGGAACCGGTGGTCGAACTCGCCCAGCGCGACCGGCAATTGGTGTGGCGGATCGCCGCGCTGCTGCTGGACTACCCGAGCGAGCAGACGCTGGCCATGGTCGACCAATTTGACACCGCCGCAACCGGATTGCCGGACGAGGTGCGCGCACACCTGAGCGACTGCCTCGACTACCTGCGGACGACCCCGCCCCTGGAACTCGCCGCGGACTATGTCGCGACCTTCGACATGCGCCGCCGCGCCAGCCTGCACCTGACCTTCTACGCCTACGGCGACACCCGCAAGCGCGGGATGGCGCTGCTGCGGTTCAAGCACGCCTACCGGCACGCGGGCGTCGAACTCGGCGACGAGGAGCTGCCCGATCACCTGCCGGTGTTGCTGGAGTTCGCCGCCACCGTCGATCCGATCGGCGGCGAACGGTTGCTCGGCGAACACGTTCCGGTGCTGGAGCTGCTGCGACTCTCGCTGTCCGACAACGGATCTCCCTATGCCGGTGTGCTCGCGGCGGTCGGTGCGACGCTGCCCCCGCCGACCACCGCCGACCGGCGGCGCATCGCCGAACTCGCCGCCCAGGGCCCACCCGAGGAGGAGGTCGGGTTGGAGCCCTTCGCGATGGACCCCTCCCTGTTCGACGGATCGGAAGGCCGACGATGAACGCAACGCCGAACCTGCCGACCGCGCTGTGGCTGATCCTGCCGTACGTCGCGTTCACCTCATTCGTGCTCGGGCACCTGTGGCGCTACCGCAACGACCAGTTCGGCTGGACCACCCGTTCCTCGCAGATATACGAGAGCCGCCTGCTGCGCCTGGGCAGCCCGCTGTTCCACTTCGGCATGCTCGGTGTGTTCGGCGGTCACGTGCTCGGCGTGCTGATCCCGGAGTCGTGGACCGCCGCGATCGGGATCTCCGAGCACCTCTACCACGTGATCGCGGTCGGGGCGGGGTCGGTGGCCGGTCTCGCCGTGCTGGCCGGGGTCGGCATCCTGCTCTACCGCCGGTTCACCGTTGCGGCCGTCCGCAAGGCGACGACCGGCAACGACAAGCTGATGTACGCGCTGCTGGCCGCCGCGCTGATCACCGGCCTGCTCAACACCTGGGGCAGCAATCTGCTGTGGGGCACCTACAACTACCGCGAGACGGTCTCGCCCTGGTTCCGCAGCCTGTTCACCCTCGCCCCGCAGCCCGAGCTCATGGTGGACACCCCGTGGACCTTCCAGCTGCACGGATTGGTCGTGCTCGCGCTGATCGGGCTGTGGCCTTACACCCGGCTGGTGCATATGTTCAGCGCGCCGGTCGGCTACTTGGTGCGGCCGTACGTGGTCTACCGCAGCAAGGAATACGACGCTCCCGACAAGCGCCGTTACGCCCGTGCGTGGGACTCTCCCGTGACCCCCGAACGCTGGCGCTGACGGCGCCGTCGAGCGCGGGACCCCGCCCGGACAACGGCGTCCGGGCGGGGTCTTCGACGCGTGTGGATCAGGCGTTGGCGGCGTTGGCGGCGTTGTCGGCGTTGTCGTAGGCGTCCTGCAAGACCTGGACGTCGAGTTTGGACATCGATCGCAGGGCGGTGCCGACGGCGATGGTCTTGGCGGGATCGTCGCCGCCCATCAGCTTCGGCAGCGCGGCGGGCACGACCTGCCAGGACAGGCCGTAGCGGTCGGTCAGCCAGCCGCACGGCCCGGGCTCGCCGCCGTCCGCGGTGAGCGCGTCCCACAGTCGATCGACCTCGTCCTGGGTGTCCACGATCACCTGCAGTGACGCGGCATCGGTGAGCGGGTGGTCCGGCCCGCCGTTCATCAGCGTGACCGCGTGGCCGTCCAGCTCCAGCGAGACGATGAACGCCGAACCATCGGAGTTGCGGGAGACGTCGACCACCCGCGAGTTCGGGATCGCGGAGGCGTAGAAGGCGGCGGCTTCCTCGGCGGCGTTGTCGAACCAGAAGAACGTGTTGACGGACATGTGGTGCTCCTGTGTGGTGGTGTCCTGCTGTCACCTACCGGTCGGAGCCGCCGGTTCGTCTTCGACATACTTCGCGAATTTCCCCGAATTTTTTTCCGGCAGCGTCGACCACTCTTGGCCAGGTGATCGCTGAAAGCGCTTCGATCCCCCGGGGCTTCGCAGCTTTTCGCAGGCAGAACCCATCGACCCAATGGATAACCAGGCATACGCTGATGTTTGGCCAATGCGATGTGGTCTACCCCACTTCCGGGGACATCATGTCTCGACCCCCGGCTTCGCCGGTGCACAGCGGTCGAGGCGAGCAAGGAGTGAGCAATGAAAGGTGGAGGAAGAATCGCGCTAGGGGTGGGCATCGGGTATCTGCTCGGCCGCACCCGCAAGATGCGCTTCGCGTTGTCGCTGGCAGGCGCCGCGATGGCCAAGCGGTCGACGGGAACCCCCGGTGATCTGCTCGAACGCGGGACGTCGCTGCTCAAATCGTCGCCGGAGTTGACCCGGATCACCGACACCGTGCGCGGCGAGTTGCTCGGCGCCGCGCGGTCCGCCGCGGTCACCGCGGCGAGTAGCCGCCTCGACGCGCTGAACGCCAGGTTGCAGCAGGGTTCGACGCCGACCGACGAGGATCGCCGTGGCTCGCGAGAGACCGATTCCGACGAGTACGAGGACGAGGACGCGTCCGCCGACGACGATCTCGAAGACGAGTACGAGGAAGACGAGGACCAGTCCGACCAGGGCGAGGACGAGGACGACACCGAGGCCGAGGACGACACCGAGCGGCCCGCCGCGCGGCGCGCTCGCCGACCGAGTACCGCGGGCAGGCGTGCAGCGAGTTCCCGCACCGCGGACCGTTCGGCCGACTCGGCGGATCGCAAGCCGTCCGGGAGTCGTGGACGCCGTAGTCGCACCGATACCGGCGCCGCCCCTGTGCGTCGCACGAGGAGGTGACTCCGATGGCGAAGACGTTGCGTGACGCGACAGCCGGAGTCGGCAAGCTGGCCACCGACACGGCGGGCAAAGCCACCAAAGCCGCGGGCCGGGCGGGATCGACCGCCAAGAAGAAGGCCCCACCGCCCACGCCGACCGGCCTTTTGCAGCAATCGGTGCAGAACCTCGCCGGAACCCTGGCCGAACGCGCGGTATCCGGGCTCGGCAACCAGGTGTCGAAGACCGCGGACCGGTTGACGGACTATGCCGAAGGTGGCGGAGGGAATCTGCTGTCGGCGGTGACCGGCGTGGAAAAGCTCGCCGGAGGTGCCTCGCCGTTCCAGGCGGCCATGAGCATGGGCAAGGCCAAGCTCGGTCATACGCTGCGCGGAGGGTTCGAATCGGTGAAGGAGACCCTGACCGGCGGCAAGGGCAAAGGTGGCGGCAAGAAGATCAAGCTGACCAATATCGTCGAGCACATCGACGTGGGCGTTCCGGTCGACCTGGCCTACGACCAGTGGACCCAGTTCGCGGACTTCCCGAAGTTCACCAAGAAGCTCGAGCAGGTCGAGCAGACGGCCGACGAGAAGCTCAGCTGGACCGGCAAAGTGTTCTGGTCCAGACGCACCTGGGAATCCACCATTCTCGAGCAGGTGCCGTTCGAGCGGATCGTCTGGCGTTCCAAAGGCCACAAGGGCCACATCGACGGCGCGGTCACCTTCCACGAGATCACGCCGGGTTACACCCGCATCCTCGTGGTACTGGAGTACCACCCCAAGGGTTTCTTCGAGAAGACCGCCAACATGTGGCGCGCGGCCGGTCGCCGGTGCCGCCTGGAACTCAAGCACTTCCAGCGGCACGTGATGACCGAGACCGTGCTGCACCCCGACGACGTCGTCGGCTGGCACGGCGAGATCCGCGACAGCCAGGTCGTCAAGGACGACGAGACCGCACGACGTGAAGAAGAAGAGGAGAACGCCGAAGAAGACCACGCGGACGACGAGAGTTCCGCGGGCCAGGAGCCGGAGGACGAGGAGCCGGACGAGGAAGACGAAGACGAGACCGACGAGCAGGATGCGGACGAGCGAGACGAAAACGAGCGAGACGAGGACGAGGACGAGGACGAGGAGACCGAATCCGAGCCGTCCCGCCGTCGTCCGGCCGCCCGCCGCCGCACCACGGTGACCCGCCGGTCGCGCGAGAAGCGAGAGGCACACGCATGACCATCGAACCCGCAGGAGGCTCGGGCGGTGGCGGAGCAGGCACGATGGCGCGCCCGAACTCCTCCAGCCTGGCCGACGTGATCGACACGATTCTCGACAAAGGCCTGGTCATCGACGCGTTCGCGCGCGTGTCGCTGGTCGGCATCGAACTGGTGACCATCGACGCACGCGTCGTGGTGGCCAGTGTCGATACGTATCTGCGATTCGCCGAAGCCGTCAACCGGCTGGAGATCTCCACCAGCGAACCGAAGGGGATCACCGACATCGTCGGCGACGTCACCCAGGGCGCGGCGAAGCACAAGACGAGCGGCGCCCTCGAGGCCGCGGGTGAGAAGGTGATGAACTTTCTCGGCGACGTGGAGGAGAAGCGTCAGACCGCCAGCAGGCCAAGGCACAAGGAGGATCGATGACTACCGGTCAAGCCTCCGTGTACGTGTACGGCATCGTGCCCGCCGACGTGGAGCCCGAGCCGCACGCCACCGGTGTCGGCGACCCGCCCGGCGAGGTCGGGGTGGTGCGGCACGGCGAGATCGCCGCGCTGATCAGCACGCTCGAATCGGACCGGCCACTGGGCACACCCGACGACCTCACCGCGCACGCCGAGCTGCTGGACGGCTCGGCCGCCGTCGCTCCGGTGCTGCCGCTGCGGTTCGGCGCGGTCATGACCGACGCGGAGGCGGTGGAGAACGAACTGCTCGAGGCGAACGAAAACGAGTTCCGCTCCGCGCTGGAGCAACTCGAGGGCCGCGCGCAGTTCGTGATCAGAGGGCGCTACGTCGAGGACACCATCCTGCGGGAACTGCTCGACGAGAACGCCCAGGCCGCCCAGCTGCGCGACGAGATCCGCGACAAACCCGAGGACGCCACCCGCAATGCCAGGATCGCGCTGGGCGAGCTGATCAATCAGGCCATCGAGGCCAAGCGAGCCGAGGACACGCGCAGAGTGGTCGCCGAGCTCGAGCAGTTCGAGGCACTCGTCAATCAGCGCGACCCCTCCCACGAGGAGGAGGCCGTCCACGTCGCGGTGCTGGTCGAGCTGGCCCGGCAGCAAGAGCTGGAGGAGACGCTGCGCCGGCTCGGCGAGGAGTGGGACGGTCGGGTGGAGCTGAACTTGCTCGGCCCGATGGCGGCCTACGACTTCGTGACGAAACGCGCACCCGAGGGGTGAGGACATGGGTCTGCTCTCGACGATCTTGACCTTGCCGGTCGCCCCGGTCCGCGGCGTCATCTGGCTGGGCGAATTGATCCAGGACCAAGTGGACCAGCAGCTCCACGATCCCGCCACCATGCGGCGGGAGCTCGAGGAGATCGATGCGGCCGCGGCAGCCGGTCAGCTCTCCGAAGAGGAGCGGAAACAAGCGCAGCAGGCGGTCCTGGATCGCATGACCGGTCGGCAGGCGTGATCGCGATCGATCGGAAGGAGTGACTCGCGTGGCACGCAAGACCACTTCCGACGACTCGGAGGATATGCGCTCGGCATCGAGTGAATCATCGTCCCTTTCACCGACCAGAGCCGCCGCGACGGCGGTCGAACACCTCGTGGAGCTGACTTCCAAGCAGGTGGAGGGCGTGACGTCGATGGAACCGACGGAGGACGGCTGGGCGGTGGAGATCGAGGTACTCGAGGACCGCCGGATTCCGTCGTCCGCGGACATCCTCGCGCTCTACGACGTCGAGATCGATCTGGACGGTGACCTACTGGCCTACCGCCGAACCAGACGCTATGCCCGCGGCAGCACCGACATCGGAAGGGCTCGGCAATGACGGTCGTCGGCGGCGGATCGTCCGCACCGCAGCCGTACGGAGGCGGCGGCGGCCATTCGTCGACGAACCTCGCCGACATCCTCGAGCGGGTGCTCGACAAGGGCCTGGTGATCGCGGGCGACATCCAGGTGAACCTGCTGGACATCGAACTGCTGACGATCAAGCTGCGATTGGTGATCGCATCCTTGGAGACGGCCAAAGCGGTGGGCATCGACTGGTGGGAGACCGACCCCTGGCTCAACAGCAAGGCCCGCACGCTGGAACGGCAGGATCGCGATCTCGAGCTCGAGAATCGGGAACTCCGCGACCGGATCGCCCAACTGGAAGCGGGGAGCGAACGCCGCCAACCCATCGAACGCCGCCAACCCATCGAACGCGGCCGCGCGCCGAAGGAAGAGCAATCGTGACCGATGGTCTCGGAGTTTGGCTGTACGCGGTCACGTCCAGCCGAGGCGACGCGCAGGACTCGGGCGAGCTGACCGGGGTCGCCGGTGAGCCGGTGCGCTCGGTGGTCTCGGACGATCTGACCGCGGTCGTCGGCTCGGTGCCGCTGGAGGTGTTCGGGGAGGAGCCGCTGCGGCGGAATCTGGAGGATCTCGACTGGCTGGAGGGGACGGCCAGGGCGCATGACGCCGTCGTGGCGGCCTTGGTGCGCCGAGGTCCGACCGTCCCGCTCCGGCTCGCCACCGTCTTCCGCGACGACGACCGGGTACGCGACCTGCTCGATGAGCGTCGAGCGGACTTCACCGCCGCCCTGGCGCTGGTGAGCGGCCGCACCGAGTGGGGCGTGAAAGCGTACGGCGACCGTGCCGCACTCACCGCCGCCGTGGCAGAGGCCCGCGCCGCGGGCGAAGGCAACGCGAAAGGCGCGGGCGCGGCATACCTGGCCCGGCGACGCGCGCAACTGTCCGCACAGGAAACCGTGGAACGCGACGCGGCGGAGCGCGCCGAGGAGATCCACACCCGCCTGGTGCATCAGGCCGCGGCGGGACGACGTCAGACGCTGACCGACCCGGCCCTCAGTGGCCGCCGGGACTGGATGGTGCTCAACGGCACCTACCTCGTGGACGACGACCGCACCGACGACTTCGCCGCGACAGTCACCGCGCTCAGCGCCGAATTCCCCGGCATCCGGCTCGAACTCACCGGCCCGTGGCCGCCGTATTCGTTCGCGGGCGTGGAACGGGAGCCGGCATGAGCCGGGTCGCCCAGCAGCACGTCGACGACGAGCGCCGCGTCGCGCTGGTGGACCTGCTGGACCGGGTGCTGGCCGGAGGCGTGGTGATCACCGGCGACATCAAACTCGCCATCGCGGACGTCGACCTGGTGCAGATCTCGTTGCGGGCGCTCATCTCCTCCATCAGCACCCTGTCCGCGCCACTCGGGCCCGCGACGAACCGCGCACCGGAGACGCCCGGCGATGACTGAATTCGGCGGCATACCCCCGCGCATCGACACCGACCCCGAATCCGTCGAGCGCGGGTTGGTCTCCCTCGTCCTCACCCTGGTGGAACTCCTCCGGCAACTGATGGAGCGCCAAGCACTCCGCCGTGTCGACGCGGGCGACCTCACCGACACCCAGATAGAACGCATCGGCACCACCTTGATGCTTCTCGAACAACGCATGGAGGAACTACGCGAGCACTTCGGCCTCACCCCCGAAGACCTCAACATCGACCTCGGTCCCCTCGGCACCCTCCTCCCCCGCGACCCGTCTTGACCCACCGCGCGCTGTGGACCTCGGCTGACCGCCCACGGCCACCGGCCACGACGGCAGCATGGTGTCCGCCTCGAGTCGAGGGTGTGGTGAGCATGCGGAAGGATTGGCTCATCATGACGGACAACGACGATTCCTTCCCGGCCGGCCGACGGTGGCACATCGTGCGGCTCGCGCTGTTCGCCGTGTTCCTGTTCGGGATGTTCTATCTCGTCGCCGTCACGCGGGTGATCGATATCGAGGCTGTGCGCAGCATGGTCGCGGCTACGGGGCCTGCTGCGCCTTTGGTCTATGTGGTGGTGTCGGCGGTCCTCGGAGCCATATTCGTGCCCGGCCCACTGCTGGCGGCTGGAAGCGGTCTGCTGTTCGGGCCGCTGGTCGGGACGTTCGTGACGCTGGGTTCCGCGGTGGGTACGGCGATGATCAGCAGTTATCTCGGGCGGCGGGCGGGCCGCGAGAGTGCGCGGGGGTTGCTCGGCACGGAGCGCGCCGAGCGCATCGACGCACAGATCGAGCGGCGCGGCTTGTGGGCCGTCGTCGGGCAGCGCTTCCTGCCCGGCGTCTCGGATGCGCTCGCGTCGTATGTGTTCGGAGCGTTCGGAGTTCCGTTGTGGCAGATGGCCGTCGGCGCGTTCATCGGCTCGGCGCCGCGCGCATTCGTCTACACCGCGCTCGGCGCCTCGATCGGCGATCTGTCCGGCCCCCTGGCCTACACCGCGATCGCGGTGTGGTGCGCCACCGCCGTCATCGGAGCCTTCGCCGCACATCGTGGATATCGGAGCTGGCGCGGCCGCGGTGCACGTCTCGAACGGGAAGCGGCGCCGGATCCCGCCCCGGAGCCGGGCAGCTGAAACCCTATTCTCCGATCGTCGAGCACCGGCCTGGCGGGGACTTCCCGAGAGGTATTTACTGAGAGGAACGGCCGACTTCGCAGCGGCCGGCCGACGGCCTTCGAGGTATGTATGCCGGTATGGCGACTACGCGAGTTCCGTGACGATGATCTGGATCAGGCCATCCAGATCTGGGAGCAGAGCCGTGTGCCTACCGCGGACGAGCCGGTCTTCGCCCTGGCGGAGGTGACAGCGGCCGCGCGAGCGAAGCAGTCGGCGGTGGTGGCCGAGGTCGGCGACGAGATGGTCGGGATGGCGGTCGCCCAGATCCATGGCGAGCGGGCCTGGGTCCTGCTGGTGGCGCTGGCGTCGCGGTGGCGGGGACGCGGAATCGGCAGCGCACTGCTTGCCGAACTGGAGCGGCGACTGCGCTCGAGCGGCGTGCGGCGGATCTGCACGCTGGTCCCCGAGGGCGCCACCGGGTCGGTGGCGTTCGAGAATTCCGGATACTCGCGCCGGGCGGGCCTCGTCTACTACGAGCTGCTGGAACCGTTGGCCCCCGCGCAGTCCACTCTGCTGACCGAATTGGGCGGGCGACTGCTCCCTCGGGGACTGTGGCAGTCGATGGCCGGGATGGACCGAGAGAAAGAGATCATCGAACGCCGGGTCGTGTTACCTCTGTCGAATCCCGATGTGGCCGAGCGTTATCGGGTTCTGCCGCCCAAGAGCGTCATTCTCTTCGGACCACCGGGGACCGGCAAGACCAGCTTCGCGAAAGCGGTCGCTTCCCGGCTCGGTTGGCCGTTCGTCGAATTGTTTCCGTCCCGCTTGGCCGCGGCGACGACCGGAGGGCTCGCGGCCTCGCTGCGCGAGGTATTCGCCGATCTGACCGAACTCGACGAACTACTGCTGTTCATCGATGAGGTGGAGGAGATCGCGGGCACGCGTTCGGGTACTGCGACCAGCCCTGCGCACGGAGTCACCAACGAACTGCTCAAGCTGATACCGACGTTCCGGGAGAACTACACCCGCCTGCTGATCTGCGCGACGAACTCGGTCCGCTCATTGGACCCGGCATTCCTGCGCCCCGGTCGATTCGACTATGTGATCCCGATCGGCCCGCCGGACGAACCCGCGCGCAATGCGATCTGGCAACGTTATCTCGGCTCCGCCACCGAAACCATCGATGTCGACCGTTTGACATGCGCCACAGCGCAATTCACTCCCGCCGACATCGAGTACGCGGCCCGCGCGGGCGCACAGTCCGCGTTCGAACGCGCAATGCGCGACGACACACGCGAACCCGCGACGACCGAGGACTACCTGACCGCGGTCGCCAACACCCGCCCGACCCTGACACCCGAAATCCTCACCGCGTTCGAGCAGGACCAGCAGGACTACACCCGATTGTGAGAAAGCGTGCACCCCAGATAGACAACGACCGGCCCGGAAGACGCGAGCGGTGCATGACCGCGTGTCGCGAGGGCCGAGCTACGCGCAGGGCGGGGCGGGTGCGTCGACGAACAGCGGCTGACCGGTGGGTGGGGCGTAGACCACGTCGAGGACGAGCGGTTCGGTACCGAGGTTCAGGCCCACGTGCACGTTCCATTCGCCCGCCGGCTCGTAGATGAACTCGCCGGTGCGGTAGACCGGGGCGTCGCAGTCGGGGCCGGGGTGGGTGAGCGTGCCCGATCGGACGAAGCCGAAGACGGGGCCGACGTGGTAATGCCAGCCGGTGGACCCGCCGGGGCCGATCGTGATCTCGCGAACGACCAGATCGGTGCCCTCGACGAACGGAAGCAGGCCGGCGGGGATCTGAGCCTGCCCGAGAGTGACGGCGGTGATGTCGCTACCGGGCGTCGCGTCGGCGTGCGCCGCACTCACCAGCGCGCCGGCGACGACGACCGGCACTGCGGCGACGCGGAGAAAGAGCGTCATCCTCGCAGCTTAGCCACGGGAGTGTGGCACCGGAACCTCGTTCCGCGCCCCTCTCGTCGCGCTGTCGCGGATGGCGTCGTGCCGCCGTGGCGAGTATCCGTGATCAGAGCACTGGATTACCGTACTTACGTGGCCCTGACGGACGAAGAGGATGCGGCGGCGAAGATCATCGACGCCGTGGTGTCGATGCTCGAGTCGGACGGCTACGACGCGGTCCAACTGCGGGCGGTGGCCCGGAAGGCGCATGTCTCCCTCGCCACGGTCTACAAGCGATATCCCACCCGCGACGACCTGATGGTCGCGGCGGTCGAGCGCTGGATGGCGACCAACACCTATGCCACCCCTGTCCCGCCGATCGAAGGCGAGACGCTGGGCAATGGCCTGATGCGGTTGCTGCGGTACGTGTTCGAACCGTGGGAACGAAATCCTCGAATGCTCGAGGCCTACTATCGCGTGCGATCCGGCCCCGGTGGCCGACGACTGGACGCCCAGGGCTTCGACGCCGTGCTGCCCGCCGCCGGGGCCTTGTTCACCGACGTCGATCCCGACTACACCGCGGACATCGCGCTCGTGCTGACCAACATGATCTACGCGCTGATCGGCCGCTTCGCGACCGCCGATCTCGACATCGCCGAAATCCTGCCCGCCCTCGAGCGAACCGTCCTCAGGCTGACCGGGAACAACGAACCGCTGGCGGCTGCCGCCAGGCCAGCGCGGCCGGGTGGCACGAGCTTTCCTTGGAGCGCTTCGCTCGTCTCCCCGTTCTCCCCCGGTCCCACCACAGGACCGGCACCGTCGCCGCATCCGTCGATCACAACGGATCACCCACCGCAGTAGATCAGTCCGGCCTCGGCCTGCCCCGGTAGTCATCCGACCCGCCCGGCTCGATGAACGCCGGACGACACCGGTCGCGGGCGAGAGGCGTTCGGACGACGCACATTCGGGCAAATGCCCCATATCGCGGCGAGTCCGGGGTATTCCCGCCTGCGGTGCGGTGTCGAGTTGCTCCGGCGCACCCGTCCGGTACAGCATCGGCGGTATGCCGTCCACACCGCTGAATCCAGCAGGCGACGTTCCCGACACCGGAATTCCCAGCCATCTCGCTGCCGATATGACCATCACCGAGCAGCACGAGTGGCATCGCGCCCACCTGCGCCGTCATCCGGTCTCGCGACGCAACATCCTGCGCGGCGCCGCGGCGGCCGCCGCCGTGGCCGCGATCGGCACGGCGCCGTTCGGCAGGCGCGCCTACGCCGAAGAGGCACAGCTGGCGGTGGGTGGACGGCGCGTTGCCTTCGGTCCGGACGCGGCCAGCCAATTGCGTTTCGCGGCGCAGCTGTCGCGGCGTCCGGCGGGCGCCACGGTGTACCTCGACCACGGACCGACCCCGGCGTTGGGTGCGACGGTCGAGGCCGAAGTGCGCAACCTGCTCACCCAATTGCCCACGGCCGACGGCGGCGTGCTCGCGGCCGAACAGTTCTACGTCCACGCCCCGGTGGACGGCTTGCCCGGCCGGGTGCCGCACTTCTACCGCTGGCGGACCTCCGACGGATTCGTCGGCGACATCCGTGCCGCCGCGCCCGCGATGCCCACCGCCCGACCCGCGGTTCTTCCGTTCCGCTTCACCATGATGGGCGATCAGGGCACCGACGCGACCCCGGCGCTGCCGGAAGGCGTCGCTCCCGGCGACTACGACGACAAGTACTACAAGGCCGACGATGATCCGGCCGCGCCGCACGCGAGCAACGTGCTGCGCCAAATCGCCGCGTCCCGGCCCGATTTCCACATCCTGGCGGGCGACATCGCCTACGCCGACCCGTCCGGCGCGGGCAAGCCGGGACAGTTCGTCGGGCACGGAGCACGGCCCACGGGCGGGTTCGACAAGTACAACCCTTATGTCTGGGACGTCTACTTCAACGCCATCGAGCCCAGCGCCGCGCAGACGCCGTGGATGTTCGCCACCGGCAACCACGATATGGAGGCGACCTACGGCGACCACGGCTACGGCGGGCATCTGGCGCGGCTGGACTTCCCCGGCAACGGTCCGGCCGGCTGTCCGGCGGCGTACTCGTTCACCTATGGCAACGTCGCGGTGCTCTCCCTGGACGCGAACGACGTCTCCTACGAGATCCGCGCCAACACCGGCTATTCGGGTGGAGCGCAGACGAGTTGGGTGGAGCGCACCTTGGCCGCCTACCGCGCCGACCCCGACATCGACTTCATCGTCTGCTTCTTCCACCACTGCGCGTACTCGACCACCGAAGCGCACGCCAGCGACGGCGGCGTGCGGGACGCTTGGGTGGAGCTGTTCGACCGCTACCAGGTGGATCTGGTGCTGCAAGGCCACAATCACGTCTACGAGCGCACCGATCCGATCCGCGGCGGACAGGCGACCAAGGTCGCGGGCGACAACTCGATCGTCTACCCCGAGACCGACGGAACCGTCTACTACACCGTGGGCGGTGGCGGACGCCCGCGCTACGAGTTCCAGCCGGGATCGCGGGAAAGCTTCCGGGGCCACGAGTTACCCGACACCTCGGTGCCGAACAGCTACGTATGGACGCCGGGCGGCGGCAAACAGGACGAAGCCGCGCCGTGGTCGCGGGTCCGCTTCCGGAACTATTCGTTCCTGCGCGTCGACGTCCGGCCGGGCGTCTTCGCCAGCGAGATGGACGTGGTCGCGGTCGACGAGTACGGCCGCGAATTCGACCGCGTGCTGTTCCGGCGGCAAGTCCGGCCCTGAGCCGGGGCTACTTCTTCTTCTTCTTCTTTTTGGGTGGGAGGGTCCGGGCGTAGGCTACGCCGCGCTCGACCCATTCCCGCAGGACCTCGTCGTCGTCGACCGCGGTGACCCGCAGCCAGCCGACCATCTCGCGCCCGCCCATGACCATGGGCTCCACTGCGTCACCGAGCAACCGCTCGCCCTCGTCGGGACCGACCCGCACCAGCAGACCGCCGTGGCCGCTCGCGGCGACCGCCATATTGCCGCCGATCAGGAAGGCGAGGCCGCCGAACATCTTCTGCTC
Source organism: Nocardia abscessus (assembly GCF_015477775.1). GTDB lineage: Bacteria > Actinomycetota > Actinomycetes > Mycobacteriales > Mycobacteriaceae > Nocardia > Nocardia abscessus_A. Next base: position 255,901 of record NZ_JADLQO010000004.1, read on the forward strand.
GGTGAGCTCCGGGCCGGGCGCGATCAGTTCCCGGATCCGCTCGGCCAGCTCCTCGTCGTATGCCATGGCGGCATTGTCCACCTCGGGTACGACAGTTCGGCGATTCCGCCGTCCCGACCGGCAACGTGTCCTTCTCCCGCTCGTCCGCGAGTACATGACGGCCGCGAACTGTGCGCACCCCGACGCGCGATCGACCGGCCGAGTGGCGGCGTCTAGCGAAAATTCCTGCACCACAGCTGGATTGATTCCGCCCATAGGTAGCGCGCGAGGTACGTACGTACACTCCCGAGCCCCCTGGATGTCATTGGACGTTCAAGCGGATGTTTCCGTACCTGACTGTAATACAGGGCATGAGACGGGGGCCCGCATCGTCGATGCCTCTCGCGCGCAACCAGTTTCAGAGCTCGCAGTCGACTGCGCTCCCGAGACGGGAATAAGGACTCCTCCGTGCACATCTGCCCCCCGGTGGTGCGATCACGCACTGTCCGTCATCGTTCGTCCAGGCGGAATTCGATCCGAGTCCCCGGCACGTTCCCGATCCGCGGCGGTGTGCCGCACTGGTGGTCGCGCTTCGGGGCGAGCGCTTGGCGGAGGCGGGTGATCTGGATCGCGCTGATTCTCTTCGCGCTCGTCGTATTTCCGGGCTGCGTCGGCGCGCTGGCTGTCGCGCAGGACGCGGCGGGCTCCACGCGAGGTAGCTCCGAGATCGACGGGCTCAGCTGGATGAATATTCGCGACTCGTCGGGAGTTCTGCTCTCTGACTATCGGTTCGCGACGGGCGACGAAAGCCTGTTCAAGCCGCGCGCCACCATCCTGTGGGCCGTGCTGGGCTTCGAGTTCATCGGCTACATAGCCATTGTGACGACGGCGATCTGGTTGATCGGCTACGCGTTGAGCTTCCGTTGGCTGGACATGTTCAGTGCGGCGTTGCGCGGCGTGGCCGATGCTCTGACGGCACAGATCGCGACCCCGATCATGCTGATCACCGCGGCGAGCATCGGCGCGTTCTTCGTCGCGTATTTCATCGCGCGCGGGTACCACGCGAAGGCCACCATGCAAGTGGTGACGATGGTGGGTGTGGCGTTGCTGGGACCGCTGTTCCTGGCCGAGCCGCTGGCGGAGGTGCTGTCCTCACACGGGTTGCTCGCCCAGGGCCGCGATCTGGGCATCTCGGTGGCGGCGGGCTTGAACGGGAACTCCAACCCGAATCCGAACCAGTTGGTGTCGACGATGCAGAGCGACCTGGCCGACAATTTCGCCCGGCAGCCGCTGCAAGTGTGGAATTTCGGGCATACCGTCGACCAGCGGCCGTCCTGTCGCTCCGCGTGGTCGGCCGGGGTGGCGGCCGGCGACGACGCCCGGGTGATCAGCGGCTTGAAGGCATGCGGGGACACCGCCGCGCACGCCAAGGCCGAGAACCCCTCCATGGGGCAGGTCGCCACCGGGCTCATGCTGCTGATCTGCGGTGGCATCCTGTTGGCCTTCGCGACGTACCTCGGACTCAAGGTCATCAAGGCCGCGCTGGATACGATCTATCACGGATTCATGTCGATATTCGGTTTCGCCGCGGGCGGATTCGTGTACGGCCCCACGCAGACGTTCCTGGTCCGCAATGTCGTGGACAGCTTTGTCGCGGCGGCGCGAATGACGGCGTACACCATCTTTCTCGGGGTCTACATACTGTTCATGGGCAACCTGTTCGCGCAGGCTCGCGGCCAGGTGATGGCGGTGATCATCATCGCGGGCACCGTCGAGATCGTCGCGATATTCCAGCTCAAACGCCTCAGCAGTGGCCTCAACCGCGGCAACGACTGGATCGCCAACCGGTTCGGTCTGGCCGTCCAGGGCGCTGGGGGCAAGTCGTCGAGCAGCAGCGGCACCGCCCTAGGCATGGGTGGCGGCAGTAGCGGTGCGAAAGCCGCACCCGGGATGGGGCTCGTGAGCACACTCACCACGCTGAATGCCGTCAACGCCTCGCCGGTGACGGCATGGCTCGCCGGGGGAAGGGTGAATCCGTTGAATCCGCTGTCGAGCACACGACGCAGGATCGAACGCTCCACCAACAGAATCCTGACCAGCCGCGAAGAGGGATACATCGAGCACCAGCTGGCCCGCACGAACTGGCGGGGCGCCGCGGTCGCCGCGGCCACGGCGGCCGGGGGCATGCATACCCAATTGGGCGTCTCCCGCGCCCTGAAAGTGCTGCGCGACAACAAGGTTCCCGATTCACGCATTCATTCCGTGCTGCTCGCCTCCGGCGCCACCCACGAGCGGGTCACCCATGCGCTGACGGCATACTCCGTCCAGGAGTCGACGGCGTCGCAGAATCCGTACAGCTTCGCCCCGTTGCAGAAGGCGATCGCGGCGGCGTGGGCGGTCGACAACCACGTCGGCCACGAAGCGCACGACGCCTTCGCCGCTCAGGCGGTCATCTCGGCGGACAGCTTCGTCCGGCACAGCAACGCGCCGGCCCCCGGCGCCCCGATCGATCATGCGTTCGTGCAGCGGGTCGAGCAGAACTGGCATTCGGACCGGGCACTGCGCGCGGCGATCACCCCGGACGAGTGGGACGGCGCGGGCCGTGACACCCGGTGGGCGATCGGCCACCGGGTCGCGACCATGCACCAGGGCGCGGCCCGGGCGTACTACGAGAATCCGACCGATATCAACCGCGAAGCCCTGATGCGATCGGCCAGGCGGGTCGCCAACCTCGATCACCTCGACCCCGATGGTGGACTCGACCCCTGGAACCCGTAACGGAGGTCGTCCGGCCCACGCCGGTCAGGCCGCGCGCAGTACCTCCGCGAACACATCGTCCGGATCGGACGCTTTCAGGCCGAACGTGTCTCGGATGGCGGAGTCGTCGACCGTGAAGGGCGCGTGCGACATGTGGTAGGTCTCGAACAATTCCGGCCAGAACGGATCGGTGACCGCCAGCAGGGTCAGCTCGCGATCGCTCATGACCGCCAGCTGCGGCTCGGGCGCTCCGACCGCGGCGGCGAACCGTCCGGCCAGCTCGCGCACGGTCACGGTGATGGTGGGCGCGTGCCAGGCCCGGCCCCAGGCGCGTTCGTCGCGCGCGACCGCGACCGCCGCCGCGGCCGCGTCACCGATCGCGGTGTAGGCATGCGGCAGGTCGAGCGCCTGCGGCAGCAGCGCCAACCGCCCGTTCCGGATACTCGGCTGGGCGAGTAACGAGAACAACGAGACCGCGCCGGGGCCGAGGAATTGCCCTGCCCGCACCTCGACGGCACGCACCCGCCCTGCGCGGTGGGCCTGTTCGGCCTCCTGCCACATCCTGGCGCGTACGAGTCCTTTCGGTCCCGTGGCCGCCAGTGGCGACTGCTCGGTGAGTGGACCGTCGGCGGGGCCGTAGCCGTACAGGTTGCCCAGCATCACGTACGTCGCGCCGACTTGCTCCGCTGCGGCACGGATGGACCCGAACAGCGGCGGAATGGTCTCCGGCCAGGTGTGATACGCGGGCATGGCCATGTTGAACACGGTGTCGGCGCGTTCGGCGAGTCTCGCCAGCGCGGCGGTATCGACCGCGTCCAGCGCGACGCGCTCGATATTCGGATGCTCGGGGCCCGCACCGCTGCGGCTGACCACGCGCACCCGGTCGCCGGACTCGGCCAGTAGCGCCGCGGTGGCCGAAGCGGTGGCGCCCCGGCCGACGATGACATGCGAAGGCATGCGACTTCCCTTCTGAGACAGACCTATTCACGCGACCGGTGCACACCGTGCGTGCCGTCGCCGATCGCGTGCTACTCAGCCTGCCGCCGCGCGAGCGGGTAGGCTACTGGCCGGATTGCCAACTATCCCAAGGATCGAGCCATGCTGACTGTCGCCGTTGTCGCGGTCCCTCCGGTGAAGGCTTTCGACCTGGCCATGCCGGAAACGGTGCTGGGCGCGGCGATGGTGGACGGCGAGCCCGGCTACCGCATCGTGGTGTGCACCGCCGTGCCGGGCGTGCTGCCCGCCGGGCTGGGCGGATTCGACGTGGTGGTCTCCCAGGGGCTGGAGGCGATCGAGGAAGCGGACATCGTCGTCGTGCCGAGCACCGGCAGTCGCGCCGACACCGACGCCGCTACCCTGGCCGCCCTGCGTCACGCGGTGGCCGCGGGCAAACGCGTCACCTCGATCTGTAGCGGCGCCTTCGTCCTGGCCCAGGCGGGCCTGCTGTCCGGCCGCACCGCCACTACGCACTGGGCCCTGGCCGACGAACTGGCCGCGAACCACCCCGACGTGTCGGTCCGCAGTGACGCGCTGTACATCGAGGACGGCCCGATCACCACCGCCGCGGGCGCAGCCGCCGGAATCGATCTGTGCCTGCACCTGATCCGCACCGACTACGGCGCGACGGTGGCGAACGCCGCCGCCCGCGTCGCCGTCGTCACCCCGGTACGCCCCGGCGGGCAAGCCCAGTTCGTGGACGCGCCCTTGCCCGCGGAGCACGGCGTGACACTCGCGGACACGCGCGCTTGGGCGCTGCGACGGCTCGACTCGCCGCTGTCCCTGGACGACCTGGCCGCGCGCACGCGCGCACCAGCGTTCGCACGCTGACTCGCCGTTTCCACGAGGAAACCGGCCTCAGCCCGCAGAAATGGCTGCTGCACCAGCGCCTGCACCGCGCCAGGGAGCTGCTGGAGTCCACCACGCTGCCGATGGAGCAGGTGGCCAGGTACAGCGGCATCGGCTCGGCGGAGTCGTTGCGTCAGCACATGATCCGCCACGTCGGGGTGTCACCGAGCAGCTATCGCGCGTCCTTCACGCGCTCGCCCGTCCCTATCGCCTCGGCCGATCGTTGAGCCGTCCGAGAGTCGGGCGGGGCCGGGTCAGTAGGCGGATCGGACAGGCGATTGCTTGGATCGACCATGTGCCGGCTCGTTCGGGTCGGCCCCGAACTCACTGTGCGACTCGCCACCATGACGGCGAGCTTGCGGCCGCCTACCGGGCCTCAGCGGTAATAGTTGTTCATGGCCGAGATTCTCGTCACCGGCGGAACCGGTGCGCTGGGCAAGCTCGTGGTGGGCCGGTTGCGCGAAGCGGGCCACGAAGTACGAGTTCTCTCCCGTCGCGCGGGTGCGGGCACGCACGTCGGAGATCTGCGCAGCGGTGCGGGCGTGGCGGAGGCGGTGGCGGGAGCCGATGCGATCGTGCACGCGGCCTCGGATTTCCGGCGCCGAGGCGGACCGGACATCGCGCAGACGGAGAACCTGCTCCGGGCCGCACGCGGCGTCCCGCACCTGCTCTACGTGTCGATCGTCGGCATCGACCACATCCCGTTCCGGTACTACCGCAACAAGCTGGCCTGCGAGCAAGCCATCCTCGACAGCGGCGCGCCGCACACGATTCTGCGGGCGACGCAGTTCCACGAGTTGATCGCGGCGGGGTTGCAGACCGTCGAGGGATGGCCGATGGCGCCGCTGCCGACCGATTTTCGTTTCCAGCCCGTCGCTGCCGCAGATGTGGCGCGGAGGGTTGCCGAGTTGGTCGAGGGTGCGCCGCTCGGTCACGCTCCCGATTTCGGCGGCCCGGAGGTGCTGACGTTGGCGCAGTTGGCCGAGGTGTGGCGGGCCGCCCGGCAGCGTCCGCGCCGCATCGTCCGGCTGCCGGTGCCCGGACGCGTCGGACGCGCTTTCCGAGCCGGGTTGAATACCTGCCCTGACCACCCCGATGGCGAGCAGACCTGGGCGCAGTTCGTCGCTTCAGGCCCGACGAACGCCTACGCCACTGGGAAAAGGCATCACTGATCGCAAAACCTGCAACCGATTACCACTGCCCTGGAAGCCGACCGGACCGGCGGCGCCGAATATCAGCGCTGCCGGTCCCGGATTCGCCGAACGGTGAGGCACAGCGCCGGACGTCTCCGGTGCGGCGCGATCGACCGCGTACTGCTCAGCGAGCGCGCGCCCGGACCATTTCGTCCGCGGCGGCCCGGTAGCGCTGGGCGATCAACCGGACCACCGCCGGATGCACACCGATGGGCTCGGCGACCCCGTCGGCGCCCGCCTCGTGCAGCCGCTGCTGAAACAGGCCGTGCGCCAGCAGGTACGAGGCGATGAAAACCCGGCCCGCGCCTGCCGCGCGCTGTTCGGCGACCACGTCCGGCACGCGCGGCGCACCGGTCGCCACGTAGCCGATGCGGACCGCAGCGCCGAGGTGTTCGGCCAGCAGTGCGGCCGCGCGGCGGACATCCTGGCGGGCACGGGCGTCCGAGGAGCCCGCGGCGGCGAAGACCACCGCATCGCCCGGGGTCCAGCCCGCCGCGCGCAGACGCATCGTCATGATGCGCGCCAGCGCGGGATCCGGACCCATGGCGGGCGTGACCGCCACCACCGGATGCGCGCTCTCGGCCACCTCGCGCGGCACGTCCTGGTAGACGTGGTAGCCGGAGGCCAGGAAGGCCGGAACCACTACGGCCGGGACGGATTCCCCGGTCGGCGTCACCAGATCGCGCAGCACTTCGGACGGCGAAGGACCGAGCACGTCGACGAAAGCGGTTCGCACCCAGGGGCTTTCCCCCGTCTCGGTGCCGGGCCCCGAAATCCCGGCACCGAGTTCCTTCGTCACGGCCTCGGCGAGCGCGGCGATCATCTGCACGCCCTTGGTGCTGCGGGTGCCGTGGGCCACCAGCACCAAGGCCGGCGCGGTCACCAGCTCCCCGCAGTCTGGATGTGCCGAGGTGCCCGGGTCGGAATTCCGACACCGGGCACCTGAGGTCCTCCTGTCGCGGTGGGCCGTGGGTTGTTGTCGGTACATTCCGCCGGGTCCAGCGCGAGCCGGTACCCGCGTTTGACCACGGTCTGGATCGCCTTCGGCGTACCGAGCCCGGCGCGCAGCCGGGCGATGGCGGTCTCCACCGCGTGCGTGTCGTCCCCGCCGCCGGGCAGCGCGGCGAGCAGGTCCTCACGGGAGACGACCCGGCCGGGCTGGCGGGCCAGCGAACGCATCAGGGCCATCGGCGCGGGCGCCAGCTGACGCACCTGACCGTCGACCACCACGCACGCGCCGCGCACGCTGATGATGTGGCCCGCGGCGTGGATCCGGTTGGCACGGCGTGGCAGTTCCTCGGCGACGTGGCGGGCCAGCGCGCCGAGCCGGGCCCGGCCCGGCATCGAGGTGGGCACCCCGAGCTCCTCCAGCGGCGCCGCCGTGATCGGGCCGACGCAGGCGGGCAGTACCCGGCCGCGCAGCGCGTACAGCAGCCCTTCCAGCAGCCCGGTCTCCTTGGCGCGCATCAACATCGACGCCACGGCCGGGGCGCTGGTGAACGTGACGCAATCCATGCCGGAGGTGACGATCGCCTCGATGAGGTGATCCATCGGCCCCTGGTCGTCCGGCGGCACCCAGCGGTACACCGGCACCGGCACGACATCCGCGCCCGCGCAGCGCAGGACCTCGCAGAAGTCGGGCACCGGCTCCCACTCCGTGGTGGCGCCGTGCAGCTGCACGGCGATCCGGACGCCTTCGACGCCCTCGGCGAGCAGGTGATCGAGTACTTCGGCGGAGGACTCGGAGGCGGGCGACCATTCCTCGCGCAGTTCCGCGGCGCGGATGGCGCCCTTGGCCTTCGGGCCGCGCGCGAGCATCCGGGTGGTCCCCAGCGTCTCGCGCAGTTCCTCGGCGAGGCCCCAGCCCTCGGCCGCCTCCATCCAGCCACGGAAGCCGATTCCCGTGGTGGCGACGGTGATCTGCGGCGGATCGGCGACCAGCTGCCGGGTCACGCGCTCCAGCTCGTTGTCGTCGGCCAAGGGGATGATCCGGATGGCCGGCGCCGAAACGATGGTCGCGCCCCGTCGTTCCAGCAGGGTGGCGAACTCCACAGCCCGCCGGGCCGCCGTGATGCCCACCGTGAATCCGGCCAGGCTCGCGCCCGCGTCAACTGTTGTCATTGGCGTTCATCCATCCGAGGACGCGAGCGCGGCAGACACCGGCTCGTTGGAAATCGAAGCGATGCCGTCGTCCACGCGCACCGCGTACACCGGCAGCATCGCCGATTCGTCGTCCAGGCAACGCCCGTCGACAAGAGAGAAGGCCTGCTTCAGCAGCGGCGAGGCCACGACGGGCACTCCACCGCGATCGCCGACGATCCCGCGCGACATGACCGCCGCCCGTCCGATCGGATCGATATTGCCGACGGCGTACAGCATGCCGTTCTCGAGCAGGAACAGGGCGGCCTGTCGGCCACCTTTCAGCAACACCGCAACGCCGCGGCCGGGAATCAGGTAGTCGAGACGGCAGGCCTGCGTCCACCCGGTGGTGGTAGCTGTGGCAATGCCGGGGGTATCGATCACGGTCATCGGTGTCATCCTCCAAACGCCTTACTCATTGGTACCGACGTTCTGTTTCCAAGCGGTTAAGCGGTCATTTCCCCTGCGTGGCGACCGGAACTTCCGGCAGTCCGAGCAGCACGGGAACCTTCCGCTCCCCGGATTCATCGAAGGAAATCGTCGGATCGGCTTCCTCCGGGGCGTTGACGAACGACACGAAGCGAGACAGCTTCTCTTCGTCGTCCAGCACCGCGGCCCATTCGTCGCGGTAGCCGGCGACATGCTGAGCCATCGCCGCCTCCAGATCCTCGGCGATACCGAGGCTGTCCTCGCAGATCACCTGCTTGAGGTAATCCATGCCGCCTTCGAGCGCCTCCTGCCACGGCGCGGTGCGCTGCAAACGGTCAGCGGTGCGGATGTAGAACATCAGATACCGGTCGATGTACTTGATCAGCGTCTCGTCGTCGAGTTCACCGGCCAGCAGTACCGCGTGCTTCGGGGTGAGACCGCCGTTGCCGCCGACGTAGAGGTTCCAGCCGTTCTCGGTGGCGATCACGCCGACGTCCTTGCCGCGCGCCTCGGCGCATTCGCGGGCGCAGCCGGAGACCGCCAGCTTCAGCTTGTGCGGCGAACGCAGGCCGCGGTAGCGCTTCTCCAGGAGCACGGCCATGCCGACCGAGTCCTGCTGCCCGTAGCGGCACCAGGTCGAGCCGACGCAGCTCTTCACGGTGCGCAGCGACTTGCCGTACGCGTGGCCGGATTCCATGCCCGCGTCGACCAGCCGCTTCCAGATCAGCGGCAACTGCTCGACGCGCGCGCCGAACAGGTCGATGCGCTGGCCGCCGGTGACCTTCACGTACAGGCCGAATTCCTTGGCCACCTCACCGATGGTGATCAACTGCTCGGCGGTGACCTCGCCGCCGGGCATCCGCGGCACCACCGAGTAGGTGCCGTTCTTCTGCAGGTTGGCCAGGAAGTGGTCGTTGGTGTCCTGCAGCGCCGCCTGCTCGCCGTCGAGGATGTGCTCGCTCGAGGTGGAGGCCAGGATGGAGGCCACGGTGGGCTTGCAGATGTCGCAGCCCGCGCCCTTGCCGTACTTGCTGATCAGGCCGGAGAAGGTGCGGATACCGGTGACCTGCACGATCTGGAACAGCTCGGCGCGCGACTGCTCGAAGTGCTCGCACAGCGCCTTGGACATCTCCACGCCGGACTGCTCGAGCAGCTTCTTCAGCATGGGAACGCAGCCGCCGCAGGAGGTACCCGCGCTGGTGCAGCTCTTGATCGCCGGGACATCGCAGGCGCCGTCGGCGATCGCCCCGCAGATCGCGCCCTTGGACACGTTGTTGCACGAGCAGATCTGGGCGTCGTCGGGCAGCGAGTCGGCGCCCAGCTCGGCGCCCGCGGGCGAGATCAGCGCGGCCGGTTCAGCGGGCAGCGGACGGCCGACCAGCGGGCGCAGCGCCGAGTAGGCGGTGGCGTCGCCGACCAGGATGCCACCGAGCAGGATCTTCGCGTCGTCGGAGACGACGAGCTTGGCGTAGGTGCCCTTGGCCGCGTCGTGCAGCACGACCGAGAGCGCGCCCTCGGTGACGCCGTGCGCGTCGCCGAAGCTGGCCACGTCGACGCCCAGCAGCTTGAGCTTGGTCGACATGTCCGCGCCCGGGAACTCGCCCGCGCCGCCCAGGAGGCGGTCCGCGACGATCTCGGCGGTGCTGTAGCCCGGCGCGACCAGGCCGTAGCACACGCCCTCGACGGCGGCGCATTCGCCGATGGCCCAGATGTTCGGGTCGGAGGTCTGCAGGCCGAGATCGGTGATGATGCCGCCGCGCGGGCCGACCTCGAGTCCCGCGTCGCGGGCGATCTGGTCGCGCGGGCGGACACCGGCGGAGAACACCACCAGCCCGGCTTCGATCACCGTCTCGTCGGACAGGGTGACCTTCAGTCCGTTGTCGGCCGCCTCGATCGAGGAGGTGCCCACACCGGTGTGCACCTCCAGGCCGAGGTCGGTGACCAGGCGCTCCAGGATGGCGCCGCCGCCCTCGTCGACCTGGGCGGGCATCAGCCGGGTGTTGTACTCGACCACGTGCGGAGTGAGTCCGAGCAGGCGCAGCGCGTTCGCGGCCTCCAGGCCGAGCAGGCCGCCGCCGACCACCACGCCTACCGCGCCGGGTCCGGCGGCTTCGGCGGCCGCGCGGATGCCGTCGAGATCCTCGAGGGTGCGGTAGACGAAGCACTCGGGCATGTCGTGGCCGGGCACCGGCGGCACGAACGGGTAGGAGCCGGTGGCCAGCACGAGCGCGTCGTAGGCGAGGATGTCGCCTGCCGACGTGGTCACCTTGCGCGCGGCCTTGTCGATCGACTCGGCGCGCTGGCCCAGCCGCAGCTCGACCAGATCGTCACCGGCGTACTCGTTGCCGGGCAGCGCGAGCGCGCTCGGGTCCCAGCTGCCGACGTAGGACGAGAGGCCGACGCGGTCGTAGGCGGGCAGCTGCTCCTCGCTGAGCACGATCACCTGCCAGCGGCCTTCGGTGTCGCGCGAGCGCAGCGCCTCGACGAACCGGTGCCCGACCATGCCATGGCCGACGACCACCGCGGTCTTGCGAGCGACTGTGGGGTTCATCTGTTGGTCCTCCTGGACTGATCGGGGGTCAGGCGCGGGCCGACGAGCCGGCGGACTGGGACGGAGCGCTCCCGTTCACGGAGCGGCCTGATTCGGCTTCGAGCACCAGCGTCTCGGCTTCGGCCACGACATCGGATTCGGTGAGCCGCGCGCTGGGACGGCGCAGGAAGACCGTCCAGACCACCAGGGCGCAGACCACGTAGAAGGCCATGAACACCCAGAACGCGGTGGTCGCCGAGTTGGTCGAGGCGTAGGAGGAGCGCAGCACCAGGTTGATGCCCACGCCGCCGAGCGCGCCGATGGCGCCGACGAAACCGATCAGCGCGCCGGAGGTGTTCTGCGACCAGGCGGACCGCTGCGCCGCGGTGGCGTCCATGCTCCTGGACTTGGCCTCGAACACCGACGGGATGATCTTGGTGACCGATCCGTTGCCGATGCCGGAGAGCACGAACAGGGCGATGAAGCCCACGACGAGGGCGGTCATCACCGCACCGCTCGCCACGCCGTTGTTGCTGTCCGCCATCGTGCTGGCCACGGTGACCAGCACGGCCGCCGCCATCATCGCGCCGAAGACGTAGAGGGTGACCCGGCTACCGCCGATGCGGTCGGCCCACTTGCCGCCGTAGGGGCGGGCCAGCGAGCCCAGCAGCGGGCCGAGGAACGCGATCTGCGCGGCGTGCAGCGCGGCCTGCGCGGCGGTGTCGCCGCCCGCCCGGAAGCTGATCTGCAGGATCTGGCCGAAGGCGAAGCTGTAGCCGATGAACGAGCCGAACGTGCCGATGTAGAGGAACGCGATCGCCCAGGACTGCGGCACCTTCAGCGCCGTGATCATGTAGGACAGATCGGCCTTCTGATTGGGCAGGTTGTCCATGAACAGCGCGGCGCCCACTCCGGCGACCGCGATCAGCACCAGGTAGACCGCGCAGATCAGCGAGGCGTACCCGTTGCCGAGGGTCGCGATGACCAGCAGGCCGAGCAACTGGATCACCGGAACGCCGATGTTGCCGCCACCCGCGTTCAGGCCCAGCGCCCAGCCCTTGAGCCGCTGCGGATAGAAGGCGTTGATGTTGGTCATCGAGGAGGCGAAGTTGCCGCCACCGAATCCGGCGAACGCCGCGACCACGAGGAACGTGGTGTACGAGGTGCCGGGCTGGTTGATGAAGTACAGCGTGAGCAGCGTCGGGATCAGCAGCATGACCGCGCTGAAGACCGTCCAGTTGCGCCCGCCGAACCGCGCGGTCGCGACGGTGTACGGGATGCGCAGGAACGCGCCGATCAGCGTCGGCATCGCGACCAGGAAGAACTTGCCCGCCGGGTCGATGCCGAACTTGTCGGTCGGCATGAACAGCACCATCACCGACCAGATCGACCAGACGGAGAAGCCGACGTGCTCGGCGAAGACCGACCAGATCAGGTTGCGCCGGGCGATGTCCTTGCCGCCCGCTTCCCAAGCGGCGACATCCTCCGCATCCCAGTGCTCGATGTGCGGCCTGCGGATCTTCGTCTGTCCCAGCGCTCCCAAACGGTTACGCGTCAGCGTGCTCAACGGGGCCTCCCAAAGTCGGTTGGCCCCACGGTAGGAAATGGGTATTGCCGAAATGCTGCGCGAAATGACCGTCAAATCAACGGTTGCTCACGATTACCGGCGAACCGGGGTGAGTTCCGAGCGAATGTTTCAGGCATGTGACACAAGAGTTTCCGTGCGTCACGAATAGGCCGAAATGGAATTCGGCGACCAGTGAGGTGTGACCCGCGCTACGTTTCACAAATCAGATGGGCACATCCTGACTCCGTTCGCACAGCGGCGCAACCGGAACTGTGAGATTTCCGGCCGACGGCCGCGCGACTCAGCTCCAGGTGTCTTCGAGCACGCGCGGCTTGCACGCCTGCCAAGCGCCCGCCAGCAGCACCAGCACCGCCACGCCGAGCATCGCGAACGGAACGAGCCAGCCGCCCGTCGCCGTGTGCAGCACACCGAACAGCAACGGACCCACACACGCCACCGCGTATCCGACGCCCTGGGTGAAGCCGGACAGCGCGGCCGACCCGGCAGGCGTGCGGGTGCGCAAGTTGATCAAGGTCAACGCCATCGGGAAGGTGCTCGGACCGAGACCGAGCACGACGACCCACAGGATCGGGGCGGCCATCGGAGCGATGAGCAGACCGGCGAACGCGACGAAGAACAGCACCGCGCAGGCCACCACCACCGGAAACGGGTTGCGGAACCGGGCGACCACAGTGGGCGCGGTGAGCGCGGCGACGAGGCCGACCACGGCGAACAGACCGACCATGGCGCCGCCATAACCCGCGCTCGCGCCCGCCTCGCTCAAGATCTTCGGCAACCAGGTGAACATCGCGTAGGTGGTGAGCGAGGTCATGCCGAACATGCCCGCCATGCCCCAGGCGATCGGCGAGCGCCACACGCGGCCTGCCTCGGGCGCCTGCTCCGGCACCGCCGTCCGGTCCGCGCCGTCATGCCCGCGCCTGCCGCGCAGCACCACCAGCCACGGCACCGCCGCGGCGAAGCCCAGCAGCCCCCACACCCCGAGCGAGACGCGCCAGCCGTGCGCCTGCGCCAGCGGGACCGCGGCGAACGCGGGCACGACCGTGCCGAGTTGCACCATCACGATGTACAGCGAGCTGATCACGGCGAGGCGATCCGGGAAGTACCGCTTCACCAGCGGCGGGATCACCACGTTGCCGATGCCCATGCCCGCGAGTGCGAGCGCGGAGAAGGCCAGCAGTTCGGCAGTGCCCGACATCAGCACCCGGATGAGCATGCCGCTGCCCGCCATCAGCATGGCGATCAGCGCGGTGCGCTCCAGCCCGAGCCGGACCGCCAACACCGGCGTGAGCAGCCCGGACAGCGCGAACATGGCCGTGGGGATCATCCCGAAGACGCCGACAACCGCTGCGCCGTAGCCGATTTCGGCACCGATCTGCTCGGCCAGCGGGCTGAACGCGGTGACCGCGACGCGCAGGGTGAGCGCCGACATCACGATGGCGGTGAGAACCAGCAGGCGGCCCTCGGTCAGCGCACGTCGACGGCGCTCGACCAGGACGGATTCCGGGCCAGCCGCGATTTCCGGGAGGGTGACAGTCACCGAGAAATCATAGGATGACCGGATGATGACCGGCAACGATTTGTGATGGGCGGTACTCTGTCGGGGTGCAACCCGTCCGGCGCACCAGCCTCATCGCCCAGGTAACCGAGCAGCTGCGTGCCGAAATCCGTTCCGGCCGTTGGTCTATCGGCTCCCGTATCCCGACCGAGCCGGAGCTCACCGAACTCACCGGCACCGGCCGCAATACGGTGCGCGAGGCCGTCCAAGCGCTCGTGCACGCCGGCATGCTGGAACGACGCCAAGGTTCCGGAACCTATGTCATCGCGGCGTCCGACCTCGGCGGAACCCTGGGCAAATACTTCGCCGACGCCGAGGAACGCGACGTCCTGGAGCTGCGTCTGGCGCTGGACGGCACCGCCGCCGCACTGGCCGCCCGCCGCCGCGACGACACCGACATCGCGAATCTGCTGCGCCTGCTGGCCGAACGCGACGAGAAATGGGATGAGGACCCGGTCGCCGCGATCGAGGCGGACGTCCAGTTGCATCGCGCGATCGTCGTCGCGAGCCACAACGCGGTGTACCTCGAGTTCTACGACTCGCTGCTGCCCATCATCGAACAGGTCATCCGCGCGCGGACGTCGAAGTCCGACGACTCCTACACCGAGGAGCACGCGGCCTTGGTGCACGCGGTGATCGACGGCGATCCCGAACGGGCCGCCTCGGCCACCCGCTGCTTCCTCAACTCCCTCATCGCGGAATATCCGGACGCGCGATGAACGACGCCAGGTAACCAAGCGGTCACCATGCGACGCTGCGCGGTGTGAGTCGGAATTGCCGGGAACGTCACCGAAGGGCACGGGGACGCAACAAGCGGCTCATACCTTTGTCTCGACCGTAGCTAGGCACTCGACAGCCGCCGGCGGCACTGCGCCGCGATGAGGGCCGGTCGAGCCGAATCGAGAGGAAGCCGATGACCGCCGTAGCAGCCACCGGCCAGCAGTCGCAGACAACGACTTTCGAATACCAGAAACGTGGACGCTGGCTCGACCACTGGGATCCGGACAACGCGAAGTTCTGGGCATCCGGTGGCGCGAAGACCGCGCGCAAGAATCTGATCTTCTCCGTGTTCGCCGAGAATCTCGGCTTCAGCGTCTGGGTCATCTGGGGCACCGTGGTGACCAGCATGGGCGCCGCGGGATTCGACTTCCTCGCGGGCCTCGGCAAGGGCAACCCCGTCGCGGTGAGCAACGCGTTGCTGCTCACCTCGACCCCCACCCTGGTCGGCGCCGCCCTGCGCATTCCGTACACCTTCGCCATCCCCCGGTTCGGTGGCCGCGCGTTCACCGTGTTCAGCGCGGCGATGCTGCTGATTCCGACGCTGGGCCTGGCCTATTTCGTCAACCAGCCGGACACGCCGATGTGGGTGTTCCTGGTGCTGGCCGCGCTCGCGGGCGTCGGCGGCGGCAACTTCTCCTCCTCGATGGCCAACATCAACTTCTTCTTCCCCGAGGGCAAGAAGGGCGCGGCGCTGGGCATCAACGCGGCGGGCGGCAACCTGGGCGTCGCCCAGACCCAGTTGGTGCTGCCGTTGCTGATCACCCTCGGCACGCACATCATGGCGAAGGATCCGGGCGGCTACCGCTTCGGCATCACGCTGTCGGTCCTGGTCTGGGTGCCGTTCATCCTGATCGCCGCGTTCGGCGCGCTGCGCTACATGGACAGCATCAGCACCGCCAAGTCGGACGGAAAGTCCTACCGGCGCGCACTGACCAACCGGCACACCTGGGTGATGGCCGTCCTCTACATCGGCACCTTCGGCTCGTTCATCGGCTTCTCCTTCGCCTTCCCGACGCTGATCAAGGCCAACTTCCCGGACCTGGCCAAGATCGGCTGGATCACCACGCTCGGTAACCTCGCGTTCCTCGGCGCCCTGGTCGGGTCGTTCAGCAGGCCGTTCGGCGGGTGGGTGTCGGACAAGGTCGGCGGCGCGAAGATCACCCTGTACGTGTTCGGCGGCATGGCGGTCGCGGTCGGGCTGATCATGGCCGGGCTGGAGCTGAAGAGCTTCCCGCTGTACCTGGTCGCGTTCCTGCTGCTGTTCGTGCTCACCGGCATCGGCAACGGCTCCACCTACCGGATGATCCCGACCATTTTCAGCGCGGAGTCCAAGAAGTACGCCGCCGAGCACGGCATCGATCCGGCCGAAGCCGCCGCCTCGGCCAAACGCCAAGCGGGCGCCGCGATCGGCGTCATCGGCGCGGTCGGCGCCTCCGGCGGCTGGCTGTTGCAGCAGGCGCTGCGGTTGTCCAACACGCACCTGCACAGCATGGCTCCCGCGTTCTGGGCCTACGCCGCCACCTTCCTGGTGATGGCCGCAGTCACCTGGTGGTTCTATCTGCGGTCCTCGTTCGCCATCCAGCGCGTTCCCTCGCTGGCGTACGCGAACGTCTGACCGCCACAGCGTGTCCCGCGGTCCGGACCCCGCGGGACACGGGCGATGTCACCGCCGTTCCCCTCCGGCGGAGCCGCCCACCGCACAACCGAACGTCCGCCCTCACCCGGGTGAAAATCCGGCTCCGGCAACGGGTCCCGGCCTGCACCGGGACGACGGGCGGGCGTTCGGCCGCGTCCGGCGGGAGCACCGAGCGGCGGTCAGTACGGTAGGTGGACGCCGTCGCGCACTTCGGTGACGGTCCGGGCCATCATCTGTTGCAAGGTAGCTGCGATGCGGTCGGCGGTAGTGGGTTTGATCGTCACCACGTCGGTGCCGAAGGTGACGTAACGGCCGTCGTTCTCCACGTCGTTGAGCTGAAAGTCCTTGCGGCCATGGATATGCCGATTGTCGACGCTTCCCATCGCGTAGACCCCGACGTGACCGATCAACGTCATCGCACGCGTGAAGAACCGCTCGAATTCCTCCCGCGGCGTCGGTCGCCAGGCGTCCCGGACCGGCGGCCGCGGCCGCTCCAACTCCTCCGCCGAAGCCTGCAATTGCTTACCCCGCCCAGGGACACAGGCGGGGAACACATCGACCACAGCCCGCGCCACCTCGCCGGCGGGCAGCAACGTCAACACCACATCGCCGCCGTGCTCCGGCTCCGGGCCCGGTTCCTGCACCGCGACAGCCCCGTGCTGATAGTGCACCCCCGCGTGCGCCCGCAGCCTGCGATCCCGGCGGGCACCGGCGAAACCGGCTACTTCGACCCGCGCCTCCGGCGCCAGCAGCACTTCCACCGCACGCAGCAGATCGTCATCGATGCGCGGGCGCAACTCCTGAGCCGCCGCCTGCCGCAACCGCAAACTCTCCGATCGGAACTCGGTGGTGTACTGGTGCTGCAAGGGATAGGGCAGCACGTCCCGGCCGGTGGACTCCCACAGGGTCCGGAATTCGAGCGCGGTGAACCGCCAGCTCTGCACTTCGCGCATGCGCGAGATCCTTATCGCGAGTTGTCACCGATGACCGGCGGCACCGTTCCGGGCAGGTCGTCGAGCCCGATGAGCTCATCGCCGTGTTCCTGAGTGATCAGGTAGTCCGGAATGCCCTTGCTGGTTTCGTCATCGGATTTGCCGCCGCGCGCACCGGGCGCCATGCCGCCCGGCATGCCGCTCATACCGGCGCGACCGGTCGAGGTACCCGTCCGCGCGGCAGCGGCCGCGGCCGCGTTGGGGGTGTTCGATGCGGCTCGCGGAGGCACCGAGACGCCCGGCGCACCCGGATTGGTGGGACTTCCGGGACTGCCCGGCGTGCCGAGATGCGGAGTTCCGGGAGTGCCCGGAGTACTCGGCGTTGTGCTGGGGGTAGGCGTTGTCGAGGAGGGCGTGGTCGAAGCTGGTGTAGTCGAAGCCGGTGTGGTCGAGTCCTGCGTAGTGGACGACGGGTCGGTACTGGTCGACTCCGGTGTTTCGGAGGTGGTATCCGAGGGCTGAGTGCTCGACGGGCTGGTCGGATTGTCAGTGCTGTTCGTATCAGCGGGATTCGAGCTGGGCGACGAAGATGTGCCCGACGGGTTCCCACTGCTCGTCCCCTGCGGAATTGTTCCGTTGTCGACCCCGCTCGGATTCGAGGTAGGGTTCGGACGGGGAATCACGGGAACGTTCGTATCGGACTCCATCACCACCGGGGCGTAGACGGTGCGCAGCACCCGCAACGCCTCCGTCTTCGCGTTGTACTCGGCGACGTCATCGTTGCGCCATCCGCGCCCGGCCACCCAAGCGAGGGCGTTGTCTACTCCGCTGCGATGTTCCGGCGCATGCGGCACCAATTGCTTGGTGGGTTCCAACCCCGTCGACAACTCGGCCAACTTGCTACTGGTCAGCCGGGCGGCATTGGAGACCTGCGCACCCTGGGCGGCGTAGTCGCCGACCGCACTCGCCGCAGCGTTACGCGCCTCGCCCCGCCACACACCGTCGTCGGTGGCTCGCGCCATCGCCTGCGTAAAAGTAGTCAACGAGGTCTGGTGCCGCTCGGCGATGGTGTTCCACGCCGTCACAAGGTCGCTGACCGCCTTCAGATCGATTTGATCGACTTTCTGACGCAACGTGGCGACATCGTGCCTCTCGAACTCATCCGCGTCGAGCACTTCCCTCGGCCGGAACTCGCCCTGGAAACCGACCCCGGCAGCCCGGCTGCGCACGCCGTCACGCTGCTGGTTGTACCTGTCCTGCACAGCGGCCGGATCGACGTCGGGCTGCAACTCCTCACCAGAAATCCAGTTGGTGACATTGCGCAGCACAGTCGAACCCAGCTGCCCGTAGTCGGGAAATCCCAGACCGACGAAAGGATTACCCATCAGCGCACCTGCTCAGTGGTACCCGCGATCTGCGTCGCGTTCTCGATGTCCTGCCCGGTGATGCGCTTGAAGGAGATCGCCATGACCTCGCGCATGTTCTTCACGGTCTCGATGTGTTCGAGGATGACCTGGTCGATCGAATTGGGGTCTCCCAAAGCCTGCTTCAGGAACTTCTTGGCCAGGTCGGCAGCCATTTCGAAATCACCGAAGCCGGAAACGTTTTGAGCATTTCCCGTCAACCTGCGCAATGATTCGAGTTCGGCGATTCGTTTGTCACACGCTTTCGCGCAGAGGAATGCGGCGTTCTGGTCGTCGAGGTACAACTCTCCAGCATTGGCTTGGCCAGCGAGCCGACTCCAAACCGATGCGTCGTCTTCACTCATGCGTTCCCTCCCTGATCAACGCGGTAGTGCGGGCACGATAGACTCGCCGACGCGATACAGGACCATGCACGGATCCTCGAGATCGTCCCGACCTGCCCGGCCCTGAACCCTCAATTGCGCGACGCCCTGCGCCGCCGGGAACAAGACGTCGCAATCAAGATTCTTGGATGCGCCCTCGACCCTGAATTGCCGACCTTGACGGCCTGCAACCGTGACGTCCTGAAAGTCGACGTTCCCCGGCTTCCGTTCGAACTCCGACACGGTGCGTCTGGTTGAGAACACCGTGATGAAGTACTTGGGTCCGTCCCACGTACAGATCTCCCAACCGGACTGATGCACTCCGGCGATGCCAGACTCCTCAGTTTTCGGATCGACGCCCGCCGCTCGCAGCGCATCATCAGAGATTCCTGTGCACGGATCGAACAGAGGCTGTGCCGCAGTGGTGCTGGATCCCGTCGTGGGCGATCCGTTCGTGGTGTCCCCACACCCGACAACTCCGGTCGCCAACGCACCGACGAGCAGCCCCAACATGATTCGACGACTCATCCCCACCCTCTCGAACCGCGACGATTCAGGTTCGCCAACAGTAGCAGACGACCAACTGGTGAGCCCTGCCCGCGCTAAGGTGGCCTGAGGGTTCCGCAGGACGCGGCCGACAGCCAGCCGAACGGTGCCGGCCGGGGCCTCACGGCGTCGAGATCAGAGGGTTTAGAGCCGCATCCAACTGGTGCCTCATCCAGATAGGTTGTTGCGGTATCCGAGTGTCGCGTTGCTCGTTGGGTTTCGGTGCGTCCTGATCCGAAACCGGGTTGCCTCGAGTGGCGCAGCCAGCAGCGGTGAAGCCCGCCCCCACCCCAAGTGCGCAGGCTGTGGTCGCGGTCAGCCGTAGGGAGGCGGGTAGCGGTTGTAGGGGTAGCCACTCGGGCACAAGAAGTGCGAGCAGCCTGTGGAGTCCCCGTTTGCGACAACCGCTCTGCTGTACGGGGGACACTGGGGCCCATTAGTCGGGATGTCTTGCCCGACAAAGAGGCCGACGACCGTCCCACCACCGAACTCAGTGAGTTGGCTGAATCGAATCGGAAAGTTCCCTTGGAAGGCCCGATCCCACGGAATAGCCGGTATTGTCCGCGTTCCGGTCCACTCCCACGGAACCTCGCCAATGAATTGCTGTTGGATGTTGACGAAGATAAACCGAACTCCTGAGAACGGGGAAAGTGCACCAGGCGGGTCGGGCACCGGCTCCCACGAAAAACGCCATGGGCCGTTGTAGATCATGGCGGCGACATCCGGCCCGGAAGGCTGCGCGTTGATCTCGAACGCTGCCACCGGATTCACACACTCCGGTGGCCAGGTCCCAGCGTAGTCTATGGCGCGATTTACCTTGCTCAGTGGCAGGTCTATGTCCCCATAACGCGCGACCCACTGCTTCGCAGCGTCCAATGCGGAGCCGTCTGCTGGATTGCCGCGCGCTTCCACTCGAGCGAGAATTCCGGCGAGGGTTGTCGGCTCCGGCGGTTGTGCGACGCCACCCGGTGAACCGGTAATGGACGCCCCGACCATCAGGACTGAGGCGATCACCCCCCAACAGCGACTGTGCAATAGCATTCCAACCACCCCCTGGAAGCAAACTATCAGTTAACTACCATTAGACGCCTGGCGTCAGCCCCACGCAACCAACGAGTTGGACACGTAAACAGCTCCGTAGGATTTCGGTTCGGCTACCGCCGTTTCAAGCAACGTACGGTAGAAGGCTCAGCCGCCACTTGGATTCGCCATCTCCCCTACTGATGCGTCAGCGAATGTTCAGCCAACCTGATCGGTGGTACTCGCGATCTGCGTCGCGTTCTCGATGTCCTGCCCGGTGATGCGCTTGAAGGAGATCGCCATGACCTCGCGCATGTTCTTCACGGTCTCGATGTGTTCGAGTATGATCTGATCGATCGAATTCGGATCGCCAGTGGCCTGCCTCAGGAACTTGCCCACGAGTCGGTCCGCCATGGCAAAATCACCGAAGCCAGAGACATTTTGGGCGTCAAAGGTTGAGCGAGCGATCTGCTGCAGATCGAGAAGGCGCTGATCACAGGCCTTCGCACAGTCGTATGCAGCTTTCTCGTCATCTAGGTATAGTTCGCCCGCGCGCGCCTGGCCTGCAAGGCGACTCCACAAATCCGCGTCGTTCTCACCCATATAATCCCTCCCTGGTCAAGACGTACCCTCCCCCTGGTCACCGCGGGAATGTAGGCACGATTGACGTACCAACCCGGTATAGAACCGTGCACGGGTCTTCGAGACCGTCCACGCCAGCCCGGTTCAGGATCCTGAGTTGCACGACTCCCTGCGAGGCAGGAAACAGTACGTCGCAACCAAGGTTCTTCGATGCGCCCGCGACTCGGAACTGCCGACCTTGACGGCCCGCAACCGTGACATCTTGGAACTCGATATTTCCGGGTTTGCGCTCGAACTCCGCCACAGTACGGCCTGTCGAAAAAACTGTGATGAAGTACTGGGGCCCATCCCAACCGCAGATTTCCCAGCCTGACTGAGGTACACCGGCGATACCGGCTTCCTCGGTTTTCGGTTCAACCCCTGCCGCCCGCAACACTTCATCGGGAATCCCCGTGCACGGGTTAAAAAGTGTCTGTGCCGCAGGAGTGCTGGAACCCGTCGTGGGCGAACCGTTCGTGGTGTCCCCACATCCGACGGCTCCGGTCGCCAACGCACCGACGAGCAGTGTCAACATGATTCGACGACTCATCCCCACCCTCTCGACCCTGTGACGACGACTCAGGTGCGCCAACACTCGCAGAAGAGGTGGCGGTATCCGTCTGGTGGCGGGCGGGCCGCTGTTCGGTGGTGCGTGGGGCTTATGTGTTGTGCTGTGGGAGGTTTGGGGGTGCGGCTAGGGTGGCAGTGCGGTAACGAACTGAACGAGGGCTAGGACATACGACTGAGTTCGTCGGATGATCAAAGGAGCTGTAATCATGAAGTTCGGCAAGATCGCGGCCGGTGTGGTGCTCGCCGCCGCAGCTGTCTCTGTTGCTCCCGCCGTTGCCTCTGCTGATGATCCCGAGTTTCCGCGCAACGGCGTTATCCCGGTTGGGACTTATCACATCGGACGTGGACCCTCCAATATCGTTGGGTCGCCTATCGAGAACTGCGACCTGCAAGTTTTTCCGGATGGGCGGTCGGTGGTGCTGGTCTGTGGGACCTCGAGCCGGGGCGGGCATCAGACGCCGGTCGGCCCGGACGAGACCTACGTGACGTTCGACTACGTCCCCTTCGGGCTCGACCTGCGGGACATCGACCCCCGGCAGGGGCTCTGGACCGGAACGGTGAACATCGCCGGAACCCCGATCATCGCCCCGTACCCGCTGGCATCAGTCTGGCTCAGCCGTCGGTGAGCTAGACGCCCTGTGATGCGCGGTCCGCGGGACTTCCGTGGTGCCGAGGCGGCGCAGCCCGGCCTCGGCCGTGAAGTCCTGAGTCCGGGCCGTCTGTCGGCTACCGCGATTTCACAGATCAGAATGCAGGTCGAACCCGCCATCCATGACGCACGCGGTGAAGGCGTCCCATTGGCCCGGCGTGAAGATCAACGCCGGGCCGGTCGGGTTCTTCGAATCGCGGACACCGACCCGATCTGCATCGAGCCACGCCACTTCCACACAAGATTCGCCGTCGCCACTGTGCCGCGACTTGAACCAGTGGACGCCGAACTTCTCTACGGTCACTGCTGGTACCTCCACGCTAGGTTCCTCAGCAGATCTCGTGATGCTTGTTCTCCGAGTGCGCCCCGCCGCAGGTCTTCGTGGAAACCTCGATACCGCTGTACATCAGCGGGTTCCTCGAAAATCATCGTTCCTATCGCTCCTTCGGTATAAACAACAGATGGCTCGTCACGCGGGAAGTCGAGGATGATGTAGGGCGGGATCGCCAAACCGGCTGGGAACCCCGCGCTGAACGGAACGACGCGAATCGACACGTTGTCGCGCGTCCCTATGTCGGCCAGATGGCGGAGCTGGCATGACATATCGCGGTCAGATCCGACAACAGTGCGCAACACCGTCTCGTGCAGCAGAAATTCGGCGGGCAACGGCTTGTGTCGGCGCGTCAGGATCGTCTGCCTTCTCATCCGGAGTGCAACACGCTGCTCCACTTCCTCAGGCGTGTTGGGCGGGGGAGCCGCAGTGACCACTCCCGCGTAGTCCGCAGTTTGCAGCAGCCCTGGTACTACCAGTGACTGGTAGACGTGGAACCCGGTAGCCACGCCCTCCAATTGCAGATATGTGTTGAGCCCGGGTCGTACCAGATCCCGGAAGTCCTCCCACCAGGGCTTCATACGCGTCTGCTCGGCGAGCGATTTCAGATATTCGGTCCGTTCTTCCGGCAGCCCGTAGTACTCGCAGATGAACTCGACATCCCGGACTTTGACCTTCTCGTTCTGCCCCAGCTCGAGCCGCCCCAACGAGGATCGACTGATCTCCAGGACTTCGGCTACCTGCTCGAGGGTGTAGCCGTTGGCCTGGCGCGCGTCGCGCAGTGCGCGGCCCAGCTGGCGACGCGGCAGCGTCGTCCGGCTGATGTCCGACTTGGTACCCACCATTCCGCTGTGTACTCCCCTGCTTTCCCACGGTGTGACCTGGTTTTCCCACGGCGAGAATCGACATGCGCCCAACTCGGGAGACGTTCAGCGCAGACGCACCGGTTGCTCGGCTCCGGCCGTTTCGAGCCTCCCGTCGTGGGCACGCTCCGCAGCATATGCACATGGCCGAAGAACACGGAACAGAACTCGAATTCGTAACGAACTGTGCGGCAGGGGAAGGAAATACGCGCGGCCCGGCGAGTAACGACACTCGGTCGAGCAGTCACGGGTGTCGCGGAACGACGGATGCTCTGCTCGTTCTGCCCGACGTCTGCCGTCCCGCCGGCGTGCGACTGGCACACGAGCAGATGCAAGTTCACCTGACCTGCCGGATCGAGCGGTGCGCGTGGAAGGCGGCGGCATACCGCACGCTGGTGTCCACGGGACGGCTGACGCCGCAGGCGGTGACCCACCGTGAACGCGACGCCGCGCGTGGCATGCGGTTCCCGTCACATGACGAGTTCGGTAGCACCCACCCGGACCTCGACGTGCCCAGGCTTCAGAAAGTGCTGGAGGGACTTTCGGCGCTGACGGCGTCAACGGAACTGCTGCTGGGGTGACGGGCTTGCATCGAACCACGATCGGAGCCGTGCAGGCCGGCTGGCGGGTGGTGGGAAGTCGCATCGAAATCGTCTTCTTACGCGACGCCGCCGATCCCACGCCCGCCTATCGGCTGCGCAACAACGGCGATATCGTGCCGATTCCGTTGGGACAGAACGGGTTCATCGCGTTCGACGAACGCGCCCTTCCGGATCTGGCGCAGGTTCGCGAATGGTTCCCACGCCACTTCCGGCTATGGGACGCGGTGCGCGCCCAGTTCTGGGAGGTGTTGCTGCCCGCACGCGGGGCACGCACCACGGATCTTTCCGCCCGCCCCACATCGATCACCGCACGAGTGAATTCACCTGACCGCACCCACGGCGTGTACAGGCGACAACCGAAGAGGGAAATGTCCAAGCGACGCAATCGACCGCGGCACGAGTCTCGGAAGCCGACCGACTCCACCATTCGATATCCACCGCGCGCGACGATCGACGCGATACTCACGGCGATGATGGCCGAACGCCGCGCAGATGCCGCCGACGCCGACACCATTCACTTCTGGGGATTCGCCCGCGCCGAGAACTCCGCCGCGCAGGACGCGGCCCACACCCCGATAGTTCTCGATCCCCACGCCGAACGCTCCCCCGTCCTGGATTCGGCCGAATGGCTGATCCGGAGATTCGCGGGCCGCATGTGGGGGTTCGGGCTCGCCTACCTGACGGTGGGCGAGATGTTCACCGGATCCGAGGGCGTCCCCCGGGACGCGATACAGGCCGCGGCGGCGGGCCGCATGAGCGAACGCGTCACAGCCGACACCATGTGCGCGGCAACGATCTTCGATGCCCGAGGACGCGCCTACACCGCACTGACGTACGTCCACCTGCCCGAACTCGGAGCGACGCCCACTCGGGTGAAGGACACCCGCCGATCCATCGACTCCTGGATCGCCCTGTTCGACCGGCGTGCGGTCGCAGCGCACGTGTGGGCGGCGGCGATAACACTGGATCCGCACGCGAACCACGCCGCCATAGCTCGACTACGGTCGCGCTGAAGCCTCCGGTCCCGGATTGATGGTCCGATGCCGCGGGGGAACCGTCAGACCCTCGCGGTGTCGTTGGACGGTGGCTTGACCACGCCGACGAGCGATCCCGCGTTCATGGCATAGCTGTTGGATTTCAGCTGATCACTGGAATTGCCTTCGATGGTGGTGATCCGGCCGGTTCTGGGATCCACGGACTCCACGATTCCCACATGATCGGGGGTTCCGTCACCCTCCCAGTCGAAGATGATCATGTCCCCCTTTTGCGCACTCGAGATATTCGCCGCCAACCCCATGTGCTTGGCGTCGTTCCAGATGGAGGGCACGTAGTTCTTGTTGGTCCAGTCGACGTTGTAACCGGCCTGATCCCACGTCCAGGTGGAGAAGGCCGCGCACCACGCGTCATTGATGTTGTACGGGGCCTTGTAGAGCTTGCCATCCGGGCCGCGGAACATCGGGACATTGTTGCCGCCGCTTTCGGAGACACCGAGCGCCAGTTGCTCCCGCGCCTTCGCGACGATGTCGTCCGGAGTCCCGGTCCCGCGGGTCCAGGTGGCATTGCTCGCGGTCGGCGCCCACGGAGCGTGAGACCCGGCATCAGGCGCATTGCCATAAGGGTTGCGCGGCAGATCCGGCATCATGTCGTAGATATTTCCCGCGTTCCGTCGCATGCCGCTGTCCGCGTCCTCGATCGTGCTGTGCACACGGTCCACGGCCTCCAGGATCAGCTGCAACAACCGGTTCTCTTCGGCGGGGGTCAGGTGCAGGTTGCCATCTGGCAGCCGGGTCAGCTGATGTTCCGCGGGCTCGCGACTCAACTCGGCTTTGAGCCCTGCCACGATCCCTTTGACATCCTGGAACGCCCTGTTCGAGGTGTCGAAGCTCGCGATGGCGCGTTCGTTCACACCGCTGTTCTGTGCTCGCAGTTGCGACGCCTTGTCCAGGATCGCACCGCGCTTGTCGTCGTATTTGCCGGTCAGCACCGACGATCCCGGCTCGAGTGTCTGGGCGCCGTCCTTGGTGAGCTCCCGGCCGTCCGCGCTCAGCAGTTTCTGATCTCCCAGCCAAGCGATCATGTCCTGCTGTCCGCCGTCCCAACCGGAGGCGAACAGCACCACCGAATTCTGCATGTACGCGTTCGCGGCGTCCACGACAGCATTGAGACCGGCGCTGGCATACTTCGGATGCGGAAGGTCTTCGAGGTCTATATCGGCGAGGGTTGTCATGCCTTCCCTCCACTCGGCGCGGTCCACGCGGCCGACATCCGCGGGACAACAAACAACATCCGTAACCTCTCGGCGAGAGTCTGCTGGCGCATGCGGCACACATGCACTACCGCGAGTATCGGGCATTCCCGACATTGGCAACTCGGGTCGATCCTCCGCGGTAGAGCGAGCGGACTCACTCCGACGCGTTGCCCGCGGAGCGCGCAAGACCTTCGGTGGCAGCGCCTGCCGCGTCGGCTCCGCGAAAACCTGTACGGCGCAAGCTCAGAGGGTCAGGCGCACCATGTCCGCCGTGCGTGCCAAACCGGGGAACGCCTGAGGGGTGGACCTCGGGTGCAGCGCGTGCACGGCGAGGCGGAACATGACCGCGCGCAACAACATCTGCGGCCACTCCGGCAGGTCCGCCCAGCGATCGAGCAAGCCGTCGTCGGCCCCGCCCCAGGACAGGGCGTCCACGACGATCACGCCCGCCGCCCACGGCACCGGCCTCCAGTAGGGGGTGATATCGGTGAGACCTGGGGTGTGCGCGCCCGAGAACAGCACGGTGCCGAACAGGTCGCCGTGCACCAGCTGCGGCGGCGTCTGCACCGGCTTGCGGAGGGTGGCCAGCTGGCCGATCAATTCCAGGCTGCGCCGCCCGTCCGGGGACGTGGACAGGGCCGCGCCACCCGCGCGCAGGGTGCGCAGCGGCACCGGCTCCCAGGCGGCGCGATCGGCGGCGACGAACACGTCCACGTCCACCCAGGGCACCACCGGCGGCTGCGCGAGGAAGCGTGGCCGCTCGAGGTTCGCCGTCGCCTGGTGCAGACGCAGCGAAACGGAGACCACCTCGTCGTGCCGCGGTTCGGGAGCGCCCTCCAAGTAGGTGTCCGCACGCCAGCCGGACACCACGTAGCGGCCATCGGTCGCCCGCACCGGACGGGCCAGGCGCAGGCCGTCCACCTTCAATGTCTCCCGAGTCTTCGCCGACCACGCGGCGCGCGCGTGGTCGGCGACCGGACTGAGCACCACGTCACCGAAGCGCCAGCCGCCTTCCCAGTCGCCGAGCGAGACCGGGGTCACTTCGCGCAGACCGAACGTGGCACGCACGTGCTCGGGAGGTTCCACAGAAGTCACGGCCGTACGGTACGTGGTGTCTGATTTGGCGCGCCTCCGGCGCGCCGTGTTCGCGGCCCTCGATCCGCCGGGACGAGCCGTCTGCCGAATCCATGACGTCGCGACTGCACGGCGCTGTCGCAGCGCCGTGAAATCGCGGCCCCGGCGCAGACGTCTACCGGCTCAGTACACCGGCAGCGACTTGTCCACCTGGTTGGCCCAGGCGATCACGCCGCCTTGCAGGTGGGTGGCGTCGGAGAAACCCGCGCGTTTGAGCGCGGCCAGCGCCTCGGCGGAACGCACGCCGGTCTTGCAGTGCAGCACGATCGGGCGGTTCTGCGGCAGTTCGGCCAGCGCCTCGCCGGACAGGATGCGATCCTTCGGGATCAACCTCGCGCCCTCGATGTGCACGATGTCCCACTCGACCGGCTCGCGCACGTCGATCAGTTCGATCTCCTTGCCCGACGCCAGCAGCTCCTCGAGCTCGCGCGCGGTGATGGTGGACCCGGCCGCGGCCGCCTGGCCCTCCTCGGACACCACGCCGCAGAACGCCTCGTAGTCGATCAACTCGGTGATCGGCTGACGCTCCGGATCGCGGCGCAGCTTGATGGTCCGGTAGTTCATGTCCAGTGCGTCGTACACCATCAGCCGGCCCAGCAGCGGCTCGCCGATGCCGGTGATCAGCTTGATCGCCTCGGTCACCATCACCGAACCGATGGACGCGCACAGCACGCCGAGCACGCCGCCCTCGGCGCAGGACGGGACCATGCCGGGCGGCGGGGCCTCCGGGTACAGGTCGCGGTAGTTGATGCCGCGCCCGTCCGGGGCGTCCTCCCAGAACACCGAGACCTGGCCCTCGAAGCGGTAGATCGAGCCCCAGACGTAGGGCTTGCCCGCGAGCACCGCGGCGTCGTTGACCAGGTAGCGGGTGGCGAAGTTGTCGGTGCCGTCGACGATCAGGTCGTATTCGCGAAACAGCTCGATCGCGTTCTCCGGTTCCAACCGGATCTTGTGCAGCCGGACATCGATGCCGGAGTTGATCTCCAGGATCGAGTCGCGCGCGCTGTCGGCCTTCGGGCGGCCGATGTCGGATTCCCCGTGGATGATCTGGCGCTGCAGGTTGGAGGCGTCGACCTCGTCGAACTCGACGATGCCGAGCGTGCCGACGCCCGCGGCGGCCAGGTACAGCAGGGCGGGCGAGCCGAGGCCACCGGCCCCGATCACCAGCACCTTGGCGTTCTTCAGACGTTTCTGTCCGTCCACGCCGAGATCGGGGATGATCAGGTGTCGGCTGTAGCGGGCTACCTCATCCCTGGTCAGCTCCGCGGCCGGCTCGACAAGTGGCGGCAGGGACTTGGGTGATGACACGTCCAGGACTCCTCGAATCGCTCGGCCGATCGCTGCGGCGGTGTGACGCGCCCTTCTCGGGCTGCTCACTTCTGCAACACCGACGACCGGGCCGTTCTTCCCTGCCATCGTTGCGTATGACGGACGCACCGGGACAACCGCCCTGTCCATCCGGCGGAGCCTGCCCGTCCCGAGACGACCACATCGGCCCGGCCACCGGTTTCGAGCGAAGCGAGACCGAGCACGCGCCGTCGGCGCCGGAAAACCGGCACACCCCTACCCGCGCGGGTAGGGCCAGGGGTTGAACCGGCAGTGCTTGCCGTCCATCGGGACCACGCCGTGCGGATCGAGGGCGGCGATGTCGTTGTTCTTGGTGCCGAAGGTCTGCTGCATCATCACCGGCGCCAGCCCGCCGTCGGTCTCGCACGCCTGATGCTGGTGGTAGCCGATGGCGTGGCCGACCTCGTGGTTGATCAGATACTGCCGGTAGGACCCGATGTCGCCTTCGAAGGCGAGCGCGCCGCGCACCCAGCGGACCTCGGACAGCACCACGCGGCGGCTGGCGGCGTTGTAGCAGGACGTATCGATCGGGATGTCGAAGCCGCATTCCTTGCGGCTGGATCCGCGTGAGGTGAGCGAGACGCGGAAGTCCGCGTCGCCCTGGTCGACCCTGCGGAACGCGAACCTGGGGTCGTGCACCCAGCTCTTCGGATTGGCGAGGGTGGAGTCGATCATCTTGGCGACGGCTTCGTCACCGCCGAGGCCGGAGGTGTCCAGGCCGTTCTCGATCTCCACGGTGTAGCGGAAGACCGTGCCGTTCCCGGTGCCGATCTGCGCCGTCGCGCCGGGTACCACGTGCCAGGCGCCACCGCCGGTCTCGGCGAAAGCGCCGCCTTCGGGCAGCGCCCCGGCGGGGAGATCGGTGGGAAAGTGCCCGTCACCGGGCGGAGCGCCGATGACGCCCGCGGTGGCGGTGGCGGGACTGAGGTGCCCGAGCCCAGGGTCCGGGCCCGCGACGCTGCTGGGGTCGGTCGCGCGGATCGCGTCGACGACGACCAAGACGGTGATGACGACCAGTACGGGCAGGGCGTATGCCCGCCAGCCGTAGGTCGAGACGAATCTGCCGAGCGCGCTCTGCTTCTTGGCGTCCCGCTCGGGGCGGCCCCTGGCTCTGCCTTCATCGGGTGCGGTGGGATCCCAGCGAGCGCGTAGCGGTTGGTGCGACCGGTCGGCCTTATGCGAATAGAGACCGAGCGGGTCGTAGACCTCCACACCGTCCCGCTCCGGCTTCTGATCCGAATCGGCCGGTGGCGCAGTAGCTTCGGGCGCTTCGACATCTTCGGGCGCTTCGACCCGCTTGCGCTTACTCGTCCCGCGACCGGGTGACCCGCCGCCTGCCCCGGACCGCTTGGCTGCGCCGGTCCGAGCCGCACCATCGGATCGCGCCTCTGGCCAGGTTCTCGCCATGTGGTCCGACCCTACGGAACCGGGCGCGCCGGAGCCAGCCGGGCGGCGCGCACCACGCCGCCCGCCGGGTGGTCTGTCCGGGCGGTCGGTCACGCGCATCAGAGTCTCACAGCGGCGAATCCCCACTCACGGGCACACCGACGGCGCGGTCGGTGCGACAATGCTCTGCGGGTGGCACCAGTTGTCCGGCCCCGATCCGCGGGCGGGCAACAACCGGGTATCGTTCATGGGATAACCCGGTGCACACCCCTTTTGCCGGGGAATCGACTGGGAGAGCCGAAATGACTGACCTCGTGGACCGGATGACGTCCCGTAGATCGTCGTCCGAGGCCATGGCACCCGCCAAACGCGGTACCCGGCTTCCGCGCGACGAGCGACGTCAACAGCTACTCGCGGCGGCAAGCGAAGTCTTCGTGCAGCGGGGCTACCACGCCGCCGGCATGGACGAGATCTCGCAATGCGCGGGTGTGAGCAAGCCGGTGCTGTACCAGCACTTCAGCAGCAAACTGGAGCTCTACCTCGCGGTGCTGCAGAACTACGTCGACATTCTCGTGTCCAGCGTGCGCCAGGCGCTGCGCTCCACCACCAGCAACAAGCAGCGCGTGCGCGCCGCGGTGCAGGCGTACTTCGATTTCGTCGACAACGAGATGCAGGGTTTCCGCCTGGTCTTCGAGTCCGACCTGACCAGCGAGCCGCAGGTGCAGCGCCGGGTCGAGCAGGCCACCGAGGCCTGCGTGGACGCGGTCTTCGACCTGGTGGCGCACGACTCGGGCTTGGACCCCTACCGGGCCCGCATCCTGGCCGTCGGCCTGGTGGGCGCGAGCCAGTTCACCGCGCGGTACTGGCTGGAGGCCGATCGGCCGATCCCGAAGGAGGAGGCGGTCGACACCACCGTCTCGCTCGCCTGGGGCGGCCTGAAGCACGTGCCGCTGCACCCGATCGACTGAACGGGTACGACGACGAACGAGCCCCTGTCCCCGAGCGATCGGGGGCAGGGGCTCGTCGCGTATGTGGCCGGGGCCGGGGTCAGACGGCGGCGAAACCGACGCGACCGCCGGTGGTCGAGCCGATCTCGACGTAGGCGACCTTCGCCGCCTGGATCAGGAACTTGCGGCCCTTCTCGTCGGAGAGCGACAAGACTCCACCGTCGCCGCCGAACGCACCGGACACCAGCGCCTCGACCTCTTCCTGGGTCTGCGCGCTGTTGATCACCAGCTCGCGCGGGCTATCCGAAATACCGATCTTGACCTCCACGGCCAACCTCCGAACCTGAGAGTCCTGTGCTGTCGAGTCCAGGCTAGTGCTCCCCCGCCTCCCCGAATCTTCAGGCCGTACTAGTGAGTGCGCTGTCGTCGCGTTCAGGGCCTGCGTCGAGTGCCGCTCGGGTGCTGGGCGTACCCGGTGAGTTACCCATGTACCTGCGAAATCGGGTGGTGCGTTTCTGGTTCGGGGAGGGTAGCCGGTCGGTGTTCGCCTTTCGCGAACACCGTTCGGCCGTGGTGTTACTTCGGCTCGATGAGCTGGATTTCGAGTTCGATCTTCACGGTGTCGCTGAGCATGCCGGGGAGGGGGCCGCCGACGCCGAAGTCGGTGCGCTTGATGGTGCCGGTGGCGGAGAAGCCCGCGTGCCGGTCGCCGGTCGGGCCGAAGTCCTGCACGCCGCCCCACTCGACCTCCAGGGTGACCGGCTTGGTGATCGCGCCGAGCGTGGCTTCGCCCTGCACCTCGAAGGTCTCCGCGACGACTACCGGGTGGGTGGCGCGGAAGGTGAGCGTGGGGCGATTGGCGACGTCGAGGAAGTCGGCGGTGCGGATGTGCGCGTCGCGGTCGGGGTTGCCGGTGTCGAAGGAGTCGAGGTGGATCGTCGCGCCGATGGTGGCCGCGCCCGACTCGTCGACGACGAATTCGGTCTCGAACCGGGTGAACCCGCCACGCACCTTGGAGATGCCGAGATGGCGAATGGTGAAGGCGACCGAGGAGTGCGCGGCGTCCAGCGCCCACGATCCGGATTTCAGCGTGGTGGATTCCGAAGTAGAAGTCATGCCTCCGACAATGACCGGACCACGGTCCGTTAGCCAGACCGCCGTTATCCTGGACCTGACAGGGCGCGGATAACCGTCCCCGGACCGGGCACGATGGGACGTATGGCTCGTAACGGATTCGCGGAATTCCTCATCGCGCGGCGCGCCGAGCTGCGGCCGTCGGATGTCGGCATGCCCGAGGGCGGACGCCGCAGGACGCCCGGTCTGCGCCGTGAAGAAGTCGCCGTCCGCGCGGGAGTGAGCGCCGACTACCTGGCCCGGCTGGAGCAGGGGCGCGACACCAACCCGTCGGTCGCGGTGATCGACGCCTTGGCCGACGCGCTGCTGCTGCGCGGCGGCGACCGCCAGTACTTCAGCATGCTGGCGCTCGCCTCCGGCAACGAATCCCGCTGCCCTGGGAACGAATCCGCCGAGGAGCGCCTCGCCCCGACGATCGAGACGATCCTGCACGCCCTGCACCCGACGCCGGCGTTCGTGGTCGGTCGCAGGCTGAACGTGCTGGGCTGGAACCAGGCGTGGGCCGATTTAGTCGCTCCGCTGGGGCTGCTGGACGGGCCCGATCAGCCGAATCTGGCCTGGTACACGTTCATGCATCCCGCCGCGCGGCGCGTCCTGCTCAACTGGGAACAGGCCGCCGACGCCTTCGCCGCCGCGCTCGGCCGCGCCAAACTGCACTGGCCGGGCGACGACACGCTGCGGGAGACGATCGAGGCGCTGCGCGAACTCCCGGATTTCGCGGCGCGCTGGAAACCGCATCGGGTGGCCGCCGCCGGCTCCGGGATGCTGCACCTCGACCATCCCGTGCACGGCCCGGTCGAAGTACCGTTCGAGACCCTGGAGGCCGACCGCGATCAGAGCGTGGTCGTCTGGCTGGTCGACCGGGCGAGCACCCACGCGCCCGGGTTGCGGCTGGTGGCCAACCGCGCGGCGAACGAGTAGCCGGGCTCGGACTCAGATGCCGAGTGACTCAGATGCCGAGTACCGCCATCCGCTCGGCGTGACTGTCCTGCATCCGCTCGAACAGCGCCGCGATGCCGTTGAGGTCGCCGGTCGCGGTGAGCACCAGATCGGTGAGCTCGTCGCGCTGCGCCATGACGTACTGGGCCTGCGTGATCGCCTCCCCGAGCAGCCGCCTGCCCCACAGGGTGAGTCGGTCGCGCTCCGAGCGGCTTTCGGTGACCGCCCGGCGCACCTCCTCGACGACGAACTCCGAGTGGCGCGTCTCGGCGAGCACGTCGCGGACCACCGCGGCGACGTCGGGGGTCAGCGCTCCGGCGATCTCGGTGTAGAAGTCGGCGGCGATGCCGTCACCGACGTAGAACTTCACCATCGACTCGAGCCACGTGGAGGGGTCGGTGGAGGTGTGGTAGTCGTCCAACGCGCGCACGAACGGCGCCATGGCGTCGAACACATCGGAGCCGCGGGCGGCGAGCGCGGATTCGAGCGTCTTGAAATGCTCCATCTCCGCCGCGGCCATCTTCGCGACCGCCACCTTGCCCCGCAGGTTCGGTGACAGCTTGGCTTCCTCGGCCAGCCGGTAGAACGCGGAGATCTCGCCGTAGGCGAGCACCGCGAACAGATCGGTCACGCCTGGATGACTCGCGGGGATGGAGAGGCTTGCTGGGTCGGTCGACGAAACACCTAACGCGGCAGGTGACTGTGCTCCCATGCGCCCCAGCGTAATACTCACCGCCGTTCACGCGGTTTCGGCCAGGAACTTCTCCAGATAACTCCATGTCGTGTCACGCGCGGTCCGGGCGGCCAGGATGCCCAGGTGGCTGCCCGGCGCGGTTTCGTAGCGGACCGTGGCCGCTCCGGTGAGGACGCGGGCGCCCGCCTCGACGGCGGGGGCCGGGGTGATCACGTCCGACGGCCCGCCGACCAGCAGCACCGGCGCGGTCACCTTCGCCAGCTCGATCCGGCGCCCGCCCAGTACAACGACACCGCGACCGATGTCGTTGTGCAGAATGAACCGCCCCCACAGCTGGCCGTAGAAACGCCCCGGATATCCGGGCATACCGGCCATGAACCGATCGATCGTCTCCATCTTCGCCAGCGCCTCGGTGCGCGCGATATTGCTCGCGACGAACCACGGCCGGGTCAGTTCGCGATCCCAGGCGGTGACCTTGTAGCCGATTCGAGTCAGTGTCGCAGGAACGCCACCGGCCGCCCGGATGACGGTGGAGGTGGCCCGGCCGCCGGTGAGTCTCGCGACGGCGCGCAGCTGCGGAACGCCGGTCATCCGGTCGTAGTCCAGCGGCGAGCCGACGGCCGTGATCGACCGGATGGGCAGCTCGGGGTGCGCTGCCGCGGTCAGCAGGGAAAGCGTGCCGCCGAGGGACCAGCCGACCAGATCGACCGGCTGTCCGTCGCGATCGGCACTGGTGCGCAGCACCGCCTCGGGCAGGATGTCGTCGATCCAGTCCTCGAAGCCCATGCGGCGGTCGGCGAAGGTGATCTCGCCGTAGTCGACCACGTACGGGCTGCGGCCGATCTCCAGCAGGAAACGCGCCAGGCTCTGGTCGGGCCGCAGGTCGAAACAGGTGGCGGGCGCGGCGAGCGGCGGGACCAGCAGGACGGCCGAATCCCCTTCCGCCACATCGCCGTCGGCTCGTTCGAACCGCCGCAGTTGCCGATGCGGCTGGTCCCACAGCACCGTCGCGGGAGTCGGGTCCGGCGCCTCGATGCCGGAGCCGAAGGTCAGCGCCCACGCGTTGCGTGCGGCGAGGGTGACAGTGTCGGCAAGGCTCACAGCGAAAAGAATCTCACATGCCGGTACCGCTGGTAACAGGCAACTCCTCGGCCGCGCTACCTGGGTCCCATGCCGACCGGATTGAGCGGCGGCACCACCGCCTCCTGCACGTCGCGCACCAGCGGCGCGAGCGACGTGGTCAACTCGGTGATCGCGTCGGCCGACAGCACCGCGAGCGCTCCGGTCCACGCCGCTTCGTCGGTCTCGGCCTCCACCGCCGCCAGCAGATGCGCGCCGCTGCTGGTCAGCGTCGGCGTGACCGGCTCACCCGTGACCACGCCACGCGCGCGCAACTCGTCGAAGGCGGCCGCCCATTCCGCTTCCGACACCCCGCGCGCGGGCCGCATCACCGATTCCGGCGCCTTGCCCGCGGCCACCTGCGCGACCAGCGCCTGACGTCCGCTCAGGCCGTGGGTGACCAAGGCTGCGACATGGCCGTCGCCCCGATGCTCGCGCAGCGACGTGCTCAACTGCCAGAGCGCGGCCACCGGATCGGTGGGCAGCGGCAGCGCCGCGTTCGCCGCGAACAGCGCCCGCCCGGTCGGATCGGCCGCCCGCTGGACCGGCGCGAGCAACTCGACCGCGCGAGCGCACACCGCGTCACCCGCGCCGACGCCGCGCAGCAGCCCGGCGGCCAGGTCGAGCCGGGCGGACAGGCAGCGCTGCGGCGCGGCCCGCTCCCACGCCTCCGGCAGCGCCCGTCGCACCATGTCGGGGTGGAATCCGGCGAAGGTGGCCAGCACCGTCGCGGGCGTCACCGCGCCCAGCGGCGCGGCGCGAAAAGCGAAGTAGGTCTGCCAGTAGCCGCGCAAGCCGATCCCGACGCCCGCCTCCTTGACGCCGGTTCCGAAATAGACGACATCGTGTAGCGGTTCGAGCGTCGCCCAGATTTGCCGCGCCGGATGAATTCCCATGTGGCGCAGCGTACGTCGACCGTCGGCGCGGCGAAAGCACACCGCGGTCCGGCGGATTTTCATAGCGCGCCGCAGTGGCAATTCGAGCGACGCACAATATCACGCTACAATCTCCTCGGACAACGAAAAGTTTCGCTCGACAGAGTTGCCGGACGTCGCGCTCACGCACACCGCGAGGACGCCGCCACGACCGCCGACCGGTTGGCGAGTGCGAAGTTTTCGTTGGACAGGAAAATGTGCGCGCACCAGATCCGCGTCACCAGTGCGCCGCGCCGATGTTTTGCGAGGTAGCCGCCGCTTTTCGCGGCAGGCGCCCGGCATCCGGAGCGTGGCCGGGTGAAGTATCGCCTGCGGAGTCGTGGTCGTCGTGGACCGCCCGGTCCGCCCCACCTCGTGCGCGCGGGACGTGATTACGAGGAAGGCACGAACCCTGAGCAAGATCACAGTCGATCAGGAACCAGGTCTGGCGGAGACCCTGTTGACGGCCGAACTGGACGCGAC
The DNA here is from genome assembly GCF_015477775.1 of Nocardia abscessus. Classification (GTDB taxonomy): domain Bacteria; phylum Actinomycetota; class Actinomycetes; order Mycobacteriales; family Mycobacteriaceae; genus Nocardia; species Nocardia abscessus_A. The sequence continues at coordinate 292,597 of NZ_JADLQO010000004.1, forward strand.
ACACACCGCCCCGACTTTCGCCGAATTGGGCGTGCGCGCGGAAATCGTCCGCGCACTCGGCGAGATCGGAATCGAACGTACTTTCGCCATTCAAGAACTGACCCTCCCGCTGGCGCTCGCCGGTGAGGATCTCATCGGTCAGGCCCGCACCGGTATGGGTAAAACCTTCGGATTCGGCGTGCCGCTGTTGCACCGGATCGCGACCGCGGAATCCGGCACCACACCGCTGGACGGCACGCCGCGAGCGCTGATCATCGTGCCGACGCGCGAGCTGTGCATCCAGGTCACCCAGGATCTGGAGAACGCGAGCAAGTACCTGACCAACCACCAGGGCCCGCTGCGCGTGGCGTCCATCTACGGCGGCCGCCCCTACGAGGCGCAGATCGCGGCGCTGCGGTCGGGTGTCGACGTGGTGGTCGGCACGCCCGGCCGACTACTGGACCTCGCCGACCAGCAGCACTTGATCCTCGGCAAGATCGGCGTGCTCGTGCTGGACGAGGCCGACGAGATGCTGGATCTGGGCTTCCTGCCGGACATCGAGCGCATCCTCGGCATGGTTCCGGACAAGCGCCAGACCATGCTGTTCTCCGCGACCATGCCCGGTCCGATCATCACCTTGGCGCGCACCTTCCTGACCCGCCCCACCCATATCCGGGCCGAGGAACCGCACGATTCCGCGGTGCACGACCGCACCGCGCAGTTCGTCTACCGCGCTCACGCGTTGGACAAGAGCGAGCTGATCGCGCGCATCCTGCAAGCCGAGAGCCGGGGCGCCACGATGATCTTCACGCGCACCAAGCGCACGGCGCAGAAGGTGGCCGACGACCTGGCCGAGCGCGGGTTCTCGGTCGGCGCGGTGCACGGCGACCTGGGGCAGATCGCCCGGGAGAAGGCGCTGACCAAGTTCCGCAAGGGCGCCATCGACGTGCTGGTCGCGACCGACGTGGCGGCGCGTGGCATCGACATCGACGACGTCACGCACGTCATCAACTACCAGTGCCCGGAGGACGAGAAGACCTACGTGCACCGGATCGGGCGTACCGGCCGGGCCGGACGCACCGGCGTCGCGGTGACGCTGATCGATTGGGACGAGCTCAACCGCTGGTCGTCGATCGACAACGCACTCGGACTCGGCATCCCCGAGCCGGTCGAGACGTACTCGCGCTCGCCGCACCTGTACGCGGATCTCGGCATTCCCGAGGGCGTGACCGGTGTGATCCGCAAGGCCAAGCCGGAACGGGATCCCGAGGCGGTCGTGGTCGAACGCCCGGCCCGCGCCCCGCGCAAGCGCAACCGCAGGCGTACCCGCGGCGGTCAGCCGATCGACGGCACACCGAACGTCGCCGACGCGGCCGACACCGAGGCGCTCGCGGATGCGGACGCCACGCCTTCGGAGCAGGCACCGGCCGATGCCGACGGGACCGACAAGCCCGCCCGCCGTCGGCGCAGGCGGCGCAAGCCGACCGGCGACGCGACCGACAACACCGCGAGCGACGAGTCGAGCACCGAGGTCTCGGACGACGACGTCGCGGAGGAAACCGGCGCTTCGGACGAAACCGGCACCGAGCGGCCCGCTCGCCGTCGGCGCAGGCGCCGCCGTTCCGGAGAGGGCGACGCCCCGGCCGAGGACACCGGGAGCACGGCCGAGCCCGCGGCCGCCGCGTCGGCCTGATCGGCCGGATCGGCTAGTCTCGCACTCGTGCTCGCACCCGAGCGGCGGACGCGCGCCGACATCATCTCCGCGGTCGCGATCGCGGTTCTCGTCGTGATCGCCGGGGCCGTGGTGTGGGTGCGCGGGGACGCGCACGGCACCGAATCGGTGACCGCGTCGTCCACCGTGCCGACCCCGGCCGCGGCCGACCAGCTGCCTGCTTCGCTGCGGGAACTGTGGCGCGCCCCGGCCGGCGCGAGCGCGCGAGCGCTGGTGTCCGGCGGCGCCGTGGTGACCGCTGACGGCGACACGGTCACCGGGCGCGATCCACGCACCGGCGATCAGCTGTGGAAGTACCGGCGTGACATGCCACTGTGCGGGACCGAGGTCCAGTACGGCATGGTGATCGCGGTCTACCACGACGAGCGCGGTTGCAGCCAGGCCACGATGCTGGCCGGTGACAGCGGCGCTCGCCGCACAGCGCGCAGCAGCTACATGGACGGGGACGTGCGGCTGTCGGTCGACGGCACCTACCTGCTGGCGCAGGGGCCGCGGCGGCTGGAGATGTGGCGCTCGGACCTGGTGCGCACCGTGGAGTACGGCTTCGTCGACGCACCGGTGAACGTCAAGACCCAGCCGCGCAAGGGCTGCACCCTGCTGTCGTCCGGTTCCAGCCCGGCTCGGCTCGCCGTGCTGGAGCGCTGCCCCGCGGACCCGGCCGACCGGCTCACCGTGCTCAACCCCGCTCCCAAGGACAACACCGTGCCCGAGGAGTACGGGTCGCACGTATTGACCGGTCCCGGAGCGGATTCCACCGAGGCCCGGGTCGTCGCGGTGTCCGACAGCCGGATCGTGCTCTACTTCCCCGGTATCGCGCAGGGCGCCGAGCCGTTGCCTCCGCGCCTGGCCGTCTACGACGGAAACGGTAACCCCATTGTGGTGCACCAGCTTTCGGCGTCGCTGAGCGAGACCACCACGACCACCCGCATCGGTTCGGCCTACCTGGTCTTCACCGGCAACAGCGTGATCGCGCTGAACGGCAGCACATTCGACCCGCTGTGGACCTCGGGCGGAGCCCTGGGATCCCCCGCGCTCATGGCGGGCAAACTGCTGCTGCCCGTCACGGGCGCGCTCGCGGTCCTGGACCCGGCGACGGGAGCCGAAGTGGGGCGCATCCCCGTGGAACGGCCCGGCCATTCCGGAAGCCCCATCTCCCTCGCCGTGATCGGGAACACCGTGCTGGAACTGCGCGACGGAGAGCTCCGCGCCCTCGGCTGAGGCACGGCAGATCTGTCGGTGCCGTGGCGCACACTGAGGGAATGAGCGAAAATCCCTCCGCTGCAAACGAAAACACATCCGCCGTCACGACCTATGACGACCCGGACGCACCGTGGAACCAGAAATACACCGACGAAGAGATAGCGCGCTGGAACGACGGCGTGATCCAGGAGTTCCGCGACAACGCGGGCAAGGTCGGCGGCGCCTACGAGGGCGGTGAACTGGTGCTGCTCACCACCACCGGCGCCAAGAGCGGCAAATCGCATGTGGTCCCGCTCGGCCTGTTGCGCCGCGGCGAAACCCTGTACGTGAGTTCGTTCATCGAGGACCGATACCCGGCTTGGTACTACAACGTCAAAGCCAATTCCGACGTCACCATCGAGCTGGGGGCGACCGTCCACCGAGCTACGGCACGGGCGCTGGAGGGAGCCGAGTACGACGAGTTCGCGGCTTGGGTGACGGCGAACAATCCACTGCTCGCGGACTACCAGGCCAAGGTTTCGCGGCCGCTGCCGCTGGTGGTGCTGGAGATCGGCGAGCCGATCGGGTCGTAGCCCGGTGCGCCACCGGCGCGAGCCGGCCCACAGGCGTCCGGACCGGCGCACCCCCATGATCATCGGTGGACCATCATGGAGGCATGTCCGCACTCGACGATGCCCGTGTTGTGCTGCTCCGCCACGGCGAGACCAGCTGGTCGACGCAGCGGCGGCATACCGGCCGCACCGATCTCCCGCTCACCGAGCGCGGCGAAGAACAGGCCGAGGCCGCAGGCGCCTTGCTCGCCACGCTCGAACTGCGAAACCCTTTGGTGCGCACCAGCCCACGGCTGCGCGCGATGCGCACCGCGGAGCTGGCCGGGCTCACCGGCGCCGTGGTCGACGACGACCTCGCCGAGTGGGACTACGGCGCCTACGAGGGCCTGACCACTCCACAGATCCGCGAGTCCGTGCCCGGATGGACCATCTGGACCGGCACGGCGCCGGACGGTGAGACCGCGCAGCAGGTGCGCGAGCGCGCCGACCGGGTGCTGGACGCCGTGACACCGATGCTGCCGGAACGGGATATCGTGCTGGTGGGGCACGGCCACTTCTCCCGCGCGCTGATCGCCCGCTGGGCCGAATTCGAAGTCCGGGAGGGCCGCCGGTTCGCCATGTCGACCGGCGCGCTGACCGTGCTCGGCTACGAACACGACGCGCGCGCGATCCGCGCGCACAACTTGGTACCCCACGGAGCGTCACTGTGACTCGACCTGCCCCCACCGCCGACACCACCGCCGTCGACCTCGGCGCCGCCGTCCTGCGCCGCGCCGTCGCCTCGGACATTCCCGCCCTGGTGGGCCTCATCTACGACCTGGCCGAATACGAAAAGGCCAGGCACGAGTGCACGGTCACCGCCGAGCAACTGCGCGCCGCGCTGTTCGGGCCGGAGCCCAAGGTCTTCGCGCACGTGGTGGCCGACGGGCCGGAGCTGCTCGGCTGCGCCATCTGGTTCCTCAACTTCTCCACCTGGGACGGCGTGCACGGCATCTACCTGGAGGACCTCTACGTCAAGCCGGAGACCAGGGGCAAGGGCTACGGCAAGGCGCTGCTCGCGGCCCTGGCGAAGGAGGCGGTCGACCACGGCTACAGCCGCGTGGCCTGGTCGGTGCTGACCTGGAACAAGCCCTCGATCGACTTCTACGAGTCGATCGGCGCCGTGGCCCAGGACGAATGGGCCGGCTACCGGCTGGCCGGCGAGGCGCTCGGCGAGCTGGCCGCCGAGGCGCGGTAGCGCGTGTCCTGGTTTCCGTCGCTCGATCCCGGGTCCTGGCCCGCCACTGCCGAAGCGGCGATGGCGCTGCAGGACGAGTTGCGGCCGCTGGTCTCCCCGATCACCCCGCCGGGCACCCGGTTTCGCACGGTCGCCGGGCTCGACTCCGCCTACGACGACACCGGCGCCGTGGCCGCGGCCGTCGTCGTCTTGGCCGCGGACACGCTGCACCCGGTCACGTCCGTCGTCGCGCATGGCGTCGCCGACTTTCCGTACGTGCCCGGTCTGCTCGCCTTCCGTGAGATCCCGGCCACCCTCGCCGCACTCGAAAAGCTCGGCAGCGCACCGGATCTGCTGGTCTGTGACGGCCAGGGACTCGCGCATCCGCGGCGCTTCGGCCTCGCCTGCCACCTCGGACTGCTCACCGGTGTGCCGACCATCGGCGTCGCGAAGACCGTCTGGGGCGACTACGCCGAGCCGGACCCCGAACGCGGCGCATCCACCGACATCACCATCGACGGGGCGGTGGTCGGGCGGGCACTGCGCACCAGAACCGGCGTCAAACCGGTGTTCGTCTCCGTGGGGCATCGCATCGACCTCGACACCGCCTGCGCACAGGTGCTCGCGCTCACCCCGCGTTACCGGATACCGGAGACGACTCGGCACGCCGACCACCTCTGTAGGGCCGCGCTGCGCACCGCGAGCGGGGACTATTCCGGCTCGACCCCGTAGTCCTCGGCCATCCAGCGAGTCGACGGCGGCGCGAACAGCAGCACCAGCGCGCCGACCGCGGCCACCCCGAGCAGAGTGCCGTAGACCGGCTGGTGCGAGTCGGTGAGCAGCGACCAGGTGACCGGCAGCAGCAGCAGCTGCGCGATGACCGCGATGGCGCGCCCCCAGCGTTTACCCAGCAGCAGCCCGATGCCCGCGGCCAGCACCGCACCGCCGAGGATGCCGAACCAGGCGGCCGTGCCGTACCCGCTCGTGGCGGACTGGTCGTGACCGAGGAGCCCGCGCACCACCAGGACGATCGCGACGACCACCGCGACGACCCCTTCGAGGGTCACCAGAGTGCCTGCCGCCCGCACCGTGGCCGGAACGGCCCCCGCCGAGCGCTTGTCGCTCACGACCGCGCCTCGCAGGCACTCGACTCCGCCGTGCCCGACAGCGCACGGTATCCACGCTTGCATCGCTGACGCTCGTTCACGCGGCAAGCCTACGACCCGTTCGACGCGCGTCGTCGTCCTGGCGTCTGCCCCGGCAAGCGGCGCGCCGGGCGCCGCTCGCCGCTTTTCCGGCGCAAGTCAGCGGCCAACTAGGCTGCCATCGTGCGGACGCTGCTGATCGTGAACCCGAATGCCACCTCGACCACACCGGCGACCCGGGACCTACTCGCGCACGCGCTGGAGAGCCGCACCCAGCTGACCGTTGCGCACACCCAGCACCGCGGCCACGCCGCGGAACTGGCCCAGTGGGCGGCGACCAACGAGATGGACCTGATCGTCGTGCACGGCGGCGACGGGACGGTCAACGAGACGATCAACGGCTTCCTGCCGCTCCCGGTTCTGGACGACGGCCAGGCCTGGCTGCCGCGACTCGGCGTGATCCCCGGCGGCTCGGCGAACGTCTTCGCCAGGGCGCTCGGCATCTCTCCCGATCCGGTGACCGCGACCAATCAGCTCATCGATCTGCTCACGATGGACACCGACCGCCGGATCGGCCTCGGACTGGCCGACGACCGGTGGTTCTGCTTCAGCGCTGGGGTCGGCCTGGACGCCGACGTCTGCGAGGCGATCGACGCCAGCCGCGCCCGCGGCCGCACCGCCACCCCGGCGCGTTATGTTCGAACAACTGTGCGACAATTCTTCCTGGCCAAGCGCAGGGAACCTAGCGTTCGGGTGGAAATTCCGGGCCGCACGTCCGTAGACGGTGTGCATTACGCCTTCGTTACCAACACCACACCCTGGACCTACTTGAACGCCACGCCGGTGCACACCAATCCCGGCACCCGGTTCGAAACGGGCCTCGGCGTGTTCGCGGTGCGCTCCATGGCCGTGGTCCCCACCCTGCTGCTCGCGCGGCAACTTCTGACGCCCAACGGGAATCCCAAGTCTCGCAATTTATTTCGTGAAGACGACGTTCCGACCGTACGAATCGAGTCCAAAGAACCCATCGGCCTGCAAATCGATGGCGACTTCATCGGGAAGCGCAACGTGGTGGATTTCACGGCGGTGCCCGACATCCTCGCCGTGATCGCACCACGCCCGCACTGAGGGCGAAACGCGGCGAAAAACATCGCAGTTGTGCTGCGAAAACCAGGTGGAGCGAGTACAAAGGACCGGGCAGGCTCCCCGTGCGGGGGCCTTTGGAGCGTGACCTTCCCCACGGTGCACCGCGTGCCTATTGACATCTACGGTGTTCGTGAAAGCATTCACAAGCAACCGTGCGGAAACATTCGAGTCGCACAAGTGAACGAACCACAAACCATAGGCGCCCTGCGCGGCGCCCAGCAAAGGAGCAGAGGAATGGACTGGCGCCACAAGGCCATCTGTCGCGATGAGGACCCCGAGCTGTTCTTCCCGGTGGGTAACAGTGGTCCGGCGCTCGCGCAGATTGCCGATGCCAAGCTGGTCTGCGCTCGCTGCCCCGTAACCGCTGACTGCCTGTCCTGGGCCCTGAAGTCCGGACAAGACGCCGGCGTGTGGGGTGGTATGAGCGAGGACGAGCGCCGGGCGCTGAAGCGTCGCAACGCGCGTACCCGCACCCGCACCGTCGTCTGATCAGACGACCGGCATTACCGGGCCATTCAGCCCGGCCCGGTAACGCATTTCAGCCCGGCACCCAAAGGTGCCGGGCTGTGTTGTTTTTATGCGCACGACCGCGAACTGGAAATACCCGGTCTCGCTTCGTGAGGAAACGGACGCCGGACCAATGCCGTTGCCTGCTAGGGCAATAGCCGCGGCGCCGATTACGGTGTGACAGGGCCGCGGTTCGACTCGCCTATGAGCGCGACTTATGGGAAAGTGATGGGTTTCCGAGCCGGTCGGACGGTCACGAATCCGTTCGACACCCTCGCATTCCACCCGATACGGACATTAGGGCAACCGCTGCGAAGCAAACCGCGACAGCACCCGAGCAGCGGCCGCTCGCGACATCCGAGCAACAAGTCGCAGGGCATCGGACGCGACCGAGTGCCGGAGCGCCGGATCCGGCCCCGCCCGGTCAGCGGCCCGAGCGACGGCCCAGCGGAACGCGCAGGACGGCATCGGTGCCGATATCGGCGCCGGGATGCAAGCCGATGGAGCCGCCGAGTTCGGCCGTGACCAGGGTCCGGACGATCTGCAGGCCGAGCCGGTCGGAGGATTCCAGGCTGAACCCGGGCGGCAGACCGCGGCCGTCGTCGCTGATGATCACGTCGAGCCAGCGGGCCGAACGCTCGGAACGGATTGTCACCGTGCCGTTTTCGCCCGAATCGAAGGCGTGCTCGATGGCGTTCTGCACCAGTTCGGTGAGCACCATCACCAGCGGGGTGGCGCGCTCGGCGGAGAAGACCCCGAGCGAGCCCGCGCGGCGCACCTTGATGCGCGCGGTGTGCACGGTGGCCACGTCGGCCATGATCGGCAGCAGCCGGTCCACGACTTCGTCGAGATCGACCTCTTCGTCCACCGACATGGACAGCATCTCGTGCACCGACGCGATGGAGGTGACCCTGCGCACCGACTCGGTGAGCGCGACCTGCGCCTCCTCGTTCTCGGTGCGGCGGGCTTGCAGGCGCAGCAGCGCGGCGACGGTCTGCAGGTTGTTCTTGACCCGGTGGTGGATCTCCCGGATGGTGGCGTCCTTGCTCAGCAGCGCGCGATCGCGCCGCTTGACCTCGGTGACGTCGCGGACGAGCACGGCCGCGCCGGCCAGTTCACCGTGCGGGCGCAGCACGAGGGTGCGCAGCAGCACGGTGGCTCCCCGCGCCTCGACCTCCATCCGCCGCCCGGTCCGTCCGGCCAGGGCGGCCTGGATGTCGCCGACCACTTCCTGCGCGTCGAACGGGTCGGTGATCAGTGAACGAGTGGTGACCGCGAGGTCCTGGCCGGCCAAATCGGCCTGCAAGCCCATCCGGTGGTAGGCCGACAGCGCGTTCGGGCTGGCGTAGACCACGATGCCGTCGGTGTCGAGCCGGATGAATCCGTCGCCCGCGCGCGGGCTGGAATGGGTGGCGGCGCGATCCTCTGTGGTCGGGAAGGTGCCGTCGGCGATCATCTGGCACAAGTCGTCCGCGCAGGCCACGTACGCGCTCTCCAGCTGACTGCGGACCCGGGAGCGTTGCAGATCGGTGTCCCGGCTCAGCACCGCGATCACGTCGTCACCGCAGCGCACGGGGATCGCCTCGCGGATCGCGTGCACCGGATGCGGGTGGTAGACGCCGGAGGCCTCGACCTCGCTGTCGGCGCGGACGGTCGCGCCGGTCACCAGGGCGTCGAACACCTGCGGATGGTCGGCCTTGCGGGCAGCCGTGCCGACCAGGTCCTCCTGGTGCACGGTGGGCGCTGTGGTGGGACGGCACTGCGCGACGCAGACGATGTCCGCACCCTCCACTATCGGGCCCGCACCGACCCACAGCAGCAGATCGGCGAAGGACAGGTCGGCCAGCAGTTGCCAATCGCCCACTACGCGCTGCAGATGATCTACGGCGACGCCGGGTAGGTCGGTGTGCTCGGCCAGCAGCTCGCTCAGGGTCGCCATGCAGATCTACCGCTCAATCGTTCAGGAGATGACGGCGATCAGGTGGCCCGCCTTGATCGCGTCGCCTTCCTTGACACCGACCGACGTCACAGTGCCGCTGGACTCCGCGAGCACCGGGATCTCCATCTTCATGGACTCGAGGATCACCAAAGTGTCGCCCTCCTGGACCTCGTCCCCCTCCTGGACGACCACCTGGTACACGACCGATACCAGCTCCGCGAGCACTTCCTCAGCCATGGCACCCCATTCACTCGTTGGCCTGTATCCGCTGAAGGTACAGCCAACCACACGTGAAAGAATGGCCTTCAACCAGAAGGGAGACTACTCATGGGTAAGCGCGGACGTAAGAAGCGTAGCCGCAAGGGGAACGCAGCCAACCACGGCAAGCGGCCAAACGCCTGAGCGCGACGCTCGGCTCGAAAGCACGAAGCGGCACGCACTTCCGGCTGGAAGGCGTGCCGCTCGCGTTGCACGAACCGGCCAGGTCGCACGGACCGGCTAGTCGGAGGTCTCGACCGACGTCTCGCTGGTGACGACCGTCCGGCGGATCTCGATCGTCAAGCGCTCCCGCAGCGAATCGGGCGCGCGGTCGCCGCCGCACTTGCGGCTGAGCAAGCCCTTGATCTTCTCCTCGATGCCGTAAGCCTCGATACAGGGGCTGCAGTGCTCCATGTGGTGCTGCAACCGGGCACGAGTCGCCTCGTCGCACTCCCCGTCGAGCATCAGCCACACGTCGGCGAGTACCGCCGTGCAGTCGAGCTCCATGTCGGGGTCCCGCTCGGTACTCACTGCTTGACCTCCTGGCGTTCCCCCGAACGGTTGAATCCACGCTCGCGCGCCACATCGGCGAGCAAACCCTTCAGTTGTTTCCGGCCCCGATGCAGCCGGGACATCACCGTACCGATGGGAGTGCCCATGATGTCGGCGATCTCCTTGTACGGGAAGCCCTCGACGTCCGCGTAGTACACCGCCATCCGGAATTCCTCCGGCAGTTCCTGCAGCGCGGCCTTGATGTCGTCGTCCGGCAGCGCGTCCAGCGCCTCGACCTCGGCCGAGCGCAGTCCCTGTGAGGTGTGCTCCGCGGTCGCGGCCAGCTGCCAGTCGGTGATCTCGTCGGTCGGGTACTGCGCGGGCTGCCGCTGCTTCTTGCGGTAGGAGTTGATGTAGGTGTTGGTCAGGATCCGGTACAGCCATGCCCTGAGGTTGGTGCCCTCCCGGAACGACTTGAACCCCTGAAACGCCTTGACGTAGGTCTCCTGGACCAGGTCCTCGGCATCCGCCGGGTTCCTGGTCATGCGCAGCGCGGCGCCGTAGAGCTGGTCGAGCAGCGGGAGCGCGTCCCGCTCGAACCGTTGTGCCAGCTCGGCATCGTCGACGCCGGCGACATCGTCGGCCACCACGTCATCGTCGCTCGTCACACCTGTCCCTTCGATCGCCGTACCTGCCAAATCTACCGGCATCGGCGTATCGAGGGAGAACCCGCCTTCCGTCGGGGACACCTCGGTCCCCAGCGGACGGTCGTCGAGCAGTACGGGCACAGGCATCTCCTTCACGTCTCCATAGGGCCTGCTCACGGCGGTGAAAAGCATTCCGAGCGCTATGTACCGGCTACAACATGCGCGGGGCTCCGGGTGTTCCCGGCGGGGTGTTCCCGGCGCCGCCGCTAAGGTTTCGGCCATGGCAGCAGGCTCGACTCCGGCGATCCGCGCGTTGACCCAGGCGAAGGTGTCCCACCGCGTGCACGCCTACAAGCACGATCCGCGGGCCGACTCCTACGGCACCGAGGCGGTCGACGCGCTGGCCGGCGAACTAGGGGTCGTGGCCGGGCAGATCTTCAAGACCTTGGTCATCGAACTGGGTACCGGTTCGCTCGCGGTGGCCGTGCTTCCGGTGCCGAACACGTTGTCGCTCAAAGCCGCGGCCGCGGCGCTCGGCGCGTCGAAGGCGAGCATGGCGGACAAGACCAGGGCGGAGAAGACGACCGGATACGTGCTCGGCGGCATCTCACCGCTCGGTCAGCGCAAACCGCTGCCCACCGTGATCGATGACTCGGCGCTGACCTGGGATCGGGTCCTGTGCAGCGCGGGTCGGCGTGGACTGGAGATCGAGCTGGCGCCCGCCGATCTGGTCCGGCTCACCGCGGCGGTGACCGCGCCCGTGACATCCGCGTAATTCGGCCACCACCGCCGCGATCTGTGCGTTACTGAACAGGCCAAATCGATCCGACTCGAGGATGTGATGCGAATGATGTCCACGACCCAGCGTTTGCGCACTGTGATCGTCGCGTTGTCCGGAGCTCTCGTCTTGGCCCTCGGTTCGGTAACGCTCCTCGCACCCGAGGCCACCGCCGCACCGAACACCCCGCCGGTCACGCAGGTCAGCGATTCCGTCTTCGACTTCGACGGCCAGGGCTCGAAAAGCGACGACAAGGCAGGCAAGGCCGAGAAGCTCAGCGGCAATGTCACCACCAAGCTGATCGACCTGGTCGCCGGAATCATCAAATGCGGGCTGAACATCGCCTCACCCAGCGTGAAGTGCTCGCTGTAATTTCTTGCGGTGTTGTTTTTCCAGCGCCTGCGGCGCTGGGTGTTCGCGGCCCCTTGGTGGCTCGCATCCGAGCGACCGCCGCTGGCGACTTCGTCGCGGACGCGGCGGCCGCTCGGACGCGACCCGGGCCGCGAACGGCGCATGCTCGGTCTCGCTTCGCTCGAAACCGGGAGTCGGGCTGGCGTGTTGCGCGACGCGGTCACGTCGGCATCGAGCTTGCGGCGATCGCCGGACTACGGCTGGACGCTACCGCTGCGGACTCGGCCGATCGGACACGAGCCGGGAGATCTCCGTGCTCGTAACGGCGTGGGGGACGCGGTTGGGCAGCATGCGCTCACAGCAAGCTGATCTGCTCGGCTTCCTTCTGATCCTCCACCTGGGCAAGCAGTTCCGGGCCGTTGTTGCGCACACTGTTGACCAGCGCGGGCACCGGCCGGGGCACGATTGCCGCGACCACGTCCTCCGACGGTGTCTCCAGCAGGCTCGCGGGCGCCGGGTGATCCGGGTCCAGCCACGCCTCCCAGTGTTTCTGCGGCATGGGCAGCGGCATCCGATCGTGGATGCGGGTCAGGTCGCCGACCGCGTCGGTGGTCAGGATGGTGCACGACAGCAGCGGCTCGCTCTCCGGTTGCGACCGGTCGCGCCAGATCGACCACAGACCGGCCATGTAGAGACGTGAACCGTCCGCGTTGGCCATGTAGTACGGCTGCTTGGCGACTTTGCCTTTCGCGCCCTTTTCGCCGTTCGGCTCGACGACCCACTCGTACCAGCCGTCCATCGGCACCAGGCAGCGCCGGTACTTCACCGCGTCACGGAAGGACGGCGTGCTGGCGGCTTTGTCGGCGCGGGCGTTGAACAGCGGTTTTCCCTTGACCGGGACGCCGGGCTCGGCAGCCTTGGTCCAAACCGGGATCAGTCCCCAGCGCATGCGCCGGATACGGCGCTTCGGGTCGTCGTCCTTGCGGCCGTGGTCGTGTCGCTCGACCACGGTGAGCACCTGTGTCGTCGGAGCGACGTTGTAATTGGTGAAAGCGCTTTGGTCAGCGGCCTCGGTCTCATCGATCGCATCCAACTCGACCGCGAGCCCGGCCGGGTTGGTCGTGGTCGCATATCGTCCGCACATATACCGATAGTCCCACCCGTCACCGACAGAGTCGGAGACAATTGGTCCATAGCTGGTGACCTGTTGAGAGTTGTGGCATAGCATTCTCTCATCGGAAGGACGGGCTGCCGTCCACTCGGACTCGCGCATCGACCGTCCACCGCAGACGGCAAGAGGAGATCAACTGTGACATCCACCGACACCAAACCAGCCGACCACGACACGGCACTGACGTCGGTCAATCCGGCGACAGGCGAGGTGATCGGCACGCACGTCATCGCCGACGACGACGCGGTGGCCGCCGCGGTCGCCAAGGCCCGCGCAGCGGCCGCCACCTGGGGCGCGCTGAGTTTCGACGAGCGGCGCACGCACCTGCTGCGCTGGTCGAGCAAATTGGTGCAGAACTCGGAGAAGTTCTGCGAGCTGATCCACGCCGAGAACGGCAAGCCGCTCGACGACGCCTTCCTGGAATTGATGCTCGCGCTCGAGCACATCTCCTGGGCGGCCAAGAACGCCAAGAAGGTGCTCGGCCCCAAGCGGATCTCCCCCGGCGCGCTGATGTCGAACTTCAGCGCCCGGCTCGAGCAGCGCCCGCTCGGCGTCGTCGGCGTGATCGGACCGTGGAACTACCCGGTCTACACGCCGAACGGTTCCATCGCCTACGCGCTGGCCGCGGGTAACACCGTCGTGTTCAAGCCGAGCGAATACTCCACCGGCATCGGCAACTTCCTCGCCGACGCGTTCGCCGAAGCCAATCCCGAACTGCCCGAGGGCGTCTTCATCACGATCAACGGTTACGGCGCCACCGGCGCGGCGCTGGTCCGATCGGACGTCGACAAGATCGCGTTCACCGGCTCCACCGCCACCGGCAAGCGGATCATGGCCGCCGCCGCGGAGCGGCTCACCCCCGTGCTGCTGGAGTGCGGCGGCAAGGACGCGGTGATCGTCGCCGCCGACGCCGACGTCAAGGCCGCGGCGGACGCGGTCGCCTGGGGCGCCACCGCCAACAGCGGCCAGACCTGCGCCGGCGTGGAACGGGTCTACGTGGACCGCTCGGTGCGCGAGGAGTTCGTCGCCGAGGTCAAGCGGATCCTCACCGACATCAAGCCCGGTTCCGACGACAAGGCCGCCTACGGCCCGATGACCATGCCGAGCCAGGTCGACATCGTGCGCCGCCACATCGAGGACGCGCTGAAGAACGGCGGCACCGCGGTGCTCGGCGGGCCGGAGTCGGTCAAGGCGCCGTTCATCGAACCGGTCGTGCTGGTCGACACCGACGAGAGCTCCGAGGCCGTGGCCGAGGAGACCTTCGGCCCGACCATCACCATCCGCACCGTCGACGGCGTGGACGAGGCGGTCGAGCTGGCCAACAACTCCAAGTACGGGCTGTCCTCGGCGGTCTACTCGAAGAAGAACGGCCTGGACATCGCGCGCAGGCTGCGCGTCGGCGCCACCTCGGTGAACTCCGTGCTCGCCTTCGCCGCCATCCCCGGCCTGCCCTTCGGCGGCGTCGGCGATTCCGGCATCGGCCGCATCCACGGCGAGCCGGGTCTGCGCGAGTTCGCCCGCCCGCACTCGATCGCGGTGCAGCGCTTCACCGTTCCCGGCATGGCGCTGCTGAGCTACAGCCGCACCGACTCCACGATGAAGCTGCTGCGCAAGCTCGTTCCCTTCCTGCACGGGCGGCACAAGTAGGAAACCGGTCCGAGCAGGCGGAGCGCATGCGGCGATGGCGGCTGTCGCCTGCTCGGACCGGCGCCGCGGCGGCGCGGCGAACCCACAGCGCCGCAGTCGTCGCGGAACGAGCACGTGTGATGATGGACGAGTGAACTTCTGGCCAGCGCCCCATGTCGAGGTCCCCGTACACGCGACCGTGACCCTGCCCGGATCCAAATCCATTACGAACCGGGCGCTCATCCTGGCCGCCCTGGCCGACGGTCCCTCCACGATCACCGGTGCGCTGCGCAGCCGGGACACGAACCTGATGATCGCGGCGCTGCGCGCGCTCGGCGCGAACATCGAAGGCGCGCGCGACACCCTGACCGTCAACCCGGCGCCGCTGGGCGGCGGCACGGTCGACTGCGGGCTCGCGGGTACGGTGATGCGCTTCCTGCCGCCGGTCGCCGCGCTGGCGGCGGGCGATGTCGCGTTCGACGGTGACGAACAGGCCAGAATCCGCCCGCTGCGCACCATCCTGGACGCGCTGCGCGCGCTCGGCGCCGACGTCGACGGTGACGCGCTGCCGTTCACGGTGCACGGCAAGGGCGCGCTGCGCGGCGGCACCGTGACGATCGATGCGTCCGGATCCTCGCAGTTCGTCTCCGGCCTGCTGCTGTCGGCCGCGCGCTTCGACGAGGGCCTGGTGGTCCACCACGACGGCAAGGCGCTGCCCTCGATGCCGCACATCGAGATGACCGTGGAGATGCTGCGCCGCGCCGACGTGCGGGTGCACGCGCCCGCGGACAGCTTCAAGGCGCAGACCTGGACCGTGGAGCACGGACCGATCCGCGCGGTGGACTGGGAGGTCGAGCCGGACCTGTCCAACGCCACCCCGTTCCTGGCCGCGGCCGCGGTCACGGCCGGCACGGTCAGCATCCCGCACTGGCCACGGCTGACCACCCAGCCCGGTGACGTGATCCGCGAGATCCTCGTGCGCATGGGCGCGGAGGCGCGGATCTTCGACGGCGTGCTCACCGTGCACGGCCCCGACCGGCTCGCGGGCATCGACATCGACCTGCACGACGTGGGCGAGCTGACCCCCACCGTCGCCGCGCTGGCCGCGCTGGCCGACTCGCCGTCGGTGCTGCGCGGCATCTCCCATCTGCGCGGGCACGAGACCGACCGGCTGGCCGCCCTGTCCACCGAGATCAACCGGCTCGGCGGCAAGGTCACCGAGACCGAGGACGGCCTGGAGATCGTGCCCACCGAGTTGCACGGCGGCAAATGGCATTCCTACGCCGACCACCGGATGGCCACGGCGGGAGCCATTCTCGGTCTCCGGGTGCCCGGCATCGAGATCGAGGACATCGGGACCACCGCCAAGACGCTGCCGAACTTCGTCGATCTCTGGGAGCGGATGCTCGAGCCCGCCTTATCCGACGAAGGAGCGGCGCGCTGACCCGGGGACGACGGACAGCGGCCAGCTACGACGAATCCGACGTCCGGGTTCGTCCGGGGCGTAGTTCCCGTCCCCGCACCAAGACCCGGCCGCAGCACAGCGATGCCGAGTCGGCCATGGTGGTCTCGGTGGACCGGGGCCGCTGGGGGTGCGTCCTCGGCGGTGATCCGGAGCGCCGGATCGTCGCGATGCGGGCTCGGGAGCTGGGCCGCACCCCGATCGTGGTCGGCGACCGAGTGGACGTGGTCGGCGATCTGTCCGGGCGACCGGACAGCCTCGCCCGCATCGTTCGGGTCACCGACCGCCGAACTGTGCTGCGTCGCACCGCCGATGACACCGATCCGTACGAGCGGATCGTCGTCGGCAACGCCGAACGGCTGTTCATCGTGGTCGCGCTCGCCGACCCGCCCCCGCGCACGGGCTTCGTGGAACGCGCCATGGTCGCCGCGTACGCCGGTGGGCTGCAACCGGTTCTGTGCCTGACCAAGCACGATCTGGCCATCGAGTCCGAATTCGCCGCCCTCTTCGACGATCTCGACCTCGCCATCGTCTACGGAGGCATCGACGATCCGCTCGATCCGGTACTGGAATTGCTCACCGATCACCTCACGGCGCTGATCGGCCACTCCGGTGTCGGCAAGTCCACGCTGGTCAATCGTCTCGTGCCGGACGCGGAGCGGGCGGTGGGCGAGGTCTCCGGGGTGGGCAAGGGCAAGCACACCTCCACGCAGTCGGTCGCGCTCCCGCTGCCGGGCGGCGGCTGGGTCATCGACACACCGGGCGTGCGCTCGTTCGGCTTGGCGCACATCACCCCGGACGACGTCATCGCCGCTTTCACCGATCTCGCCGACGCCATCGAGGACTGCCCGCGCGGCTGCACTCATCTCGGCCCGCCCGCCGACCCCGAATGCGCGTTGGACCAGCTCACCGGCAAGGAACACCGGGTGGCCGCCATCCGGCGGCTGCTGGTCGCCCTGACCTCGAACGACTCCTGGTAGTCCGGACTTTCAGTGCCCGTCCGGCTGCCCGGGCGCGAACGGCCATTCTTCGAACCACGTGCAGCGGCCCGCGTCGTCGAAGCGCAGGATCCACAGGTCGCGCCATCGCGAGGGCGTGTCCCGCGCGTACTCCACCTCCACCCGGACCACCGCGGTGTCGCCATCCACCGCGACGATGTCCGATCGCATGGTGAACGGCTCGCCGGGCCCGTCCCGGCCACTTTCCCAGAAATCGGCGAGCGCGCCGAGACCGGTCAGCGGCTGCGCCCACGGCGAGACGAGATACCCGGCGTCCGCGGCGAACAGGTCGGCGAGCCGGTCGGTGCCCGCCGAACGCCAGGCTCGCTCGTATCCGGCGACCCATGCCTCTACAACTGCGCGGTCCACGCGAGGAAGATACGCCGGTCCGATCGGCGGTGCGCGTATTCCGCGAACGGGCCGCGTTTTCCCGGGGCCGACCAGTCGCTCGGTGCACCCCGCGAACAGGCCGCGTTCCCCGCAGCCCGACCCGCCGCTCGGCACATCCCCGCGAATTGTCGAAGCCGTTCCTGGTTCGGGCGCGTGACGTCGGCAGACCGGTATGTGAGCCCTCGATCGTGAAGACCTCTTCGCGAACAGCGACACACCTGGGTCGAAACGGTCTGTCACCGCGGATGTGTTCGCGGCGACCGGCCGACGGCAGGGCCGACGCTCGACGGACGGACGCCGCGCTCGACGGGCACACGTCGCCGACACCGACATCTGCGCGCCGAGTACCTGCCGGAAACCCGGCTTCGGCCCGGCCGAAATTCGCTGGCACACTTGCCTGCCCGATCCGCGGGCGCGGCGCGGCTCGACACGCCACAATGGTGACCAGACCTCCTCGGCTCGAAACGCCGTGCCAGTCGCCGGGATCCGAATCGAGCTGTGAAAACGAGTAGCCCGCTACTCGGGATTACACCGGCGGTCACTCGCAGAATTCTTTAGCGAGTTCCATACCGAGTGGTCCGTGAGGGAGGCCCGATCATGCGCATGTCCGGAGCCACGGCGCCGTCCGGCGCGGGCGGGCTGGGACTGCGGCGCGCACGGTTGCTGCAACGTCTCGCGCAGGCGGACGTCGCGGTGATCACCGCGCCGGCAGGCTCGGGCAAGACCCAGCTGTTACAGCAGTACTCGGCCGGGTGCGGCGAACCGGTCGCCTGGTGCCGCGCCGATCCGGAGGACGCCGACGCGGAGCGCTTCACGGCCGGGCTTCGAGCCGCCTTGGCCACGGGACCGCGCACGCTGGTGGTCGACGACTTCCATTTCGTGGTCGGAGGACCGGCCGAAACGGCCTTCGAACGCCTCGTCCTCACGCACTCGGTCGCGGCGGAGGAACGGGTGCGCGTCGTGCTCGGCACCCGGGTACGCCCGACGGTCAATCTGGTCCGCGCCGAACTCGGGCGTGTCACCATCCTTTCCGGTGACGACATGCGGTTCCGCTGCTGGGAAGTAGAGGCGCTGTTCGCCGACTGCTACGGCCGTCCGCTGCCGCCGGAGGACGCGGCGGCGCTGTCGCGGCACACCGACGGCTGGGCCGCCGGATTGCACCTGTTCCATCTCGCCACGCAGGCGCTGGGCGCGCGCGACCGGCGGGCGGCCATCCACGCCCTCAGCGGGCGTTCGCGCTACCTGCGCGGGTATCTGGCCCGTACCGTCCTGGGCGAGCTGCCCACCGATCTGTGCGAATTTCTGCGGCGCACACACGTTTTCGAGACGGTGACCGCGCAGCGCTGCGACCTGTTGCTCGGCCGAACGGATTCCGGCGCGCTCCTGGCCGAACTCGAGCGGCGCCAGGCCATGACCAGCTCCGACGACGACGGACACAGCTACCGCTATCACGAGGTGCTGCGCCACCATCTGGCCGCGGCGTTGCAGGAGGAACTCGGCACGGCCGAGGCGGCGCGGTGGTGCGCGCGGGCGGCGGCGCAACTCGAACAGGAAGCGGCGTACGCCGAGGCGGTGCGGTTGTTCGCGCGCGCGGAACGCTGGACCGACGTGGCCAGAGTCCTGCAAGAGCACGGCGACCGGGTGGCCGGCGACCGGCACAGCCCGGTCTGGTGCGCGGGGCTGCCCGCCGCGGTGGTCGATGACGACCCGTGGCTGTGCACGGCGACCGCACGCCGGGAGGTGGCCGCCGGACGGCTGCACCGCGCGTCACAGCGCTACCGGCTCGCCGAACAGCTGTTCACCGAACCGGATCTGCGCGACGCGGTGGCCAGGGAACGCCGCCTGGTCGATATCTGGCTGGACGCTCCCGCCCGGCCGGAGCTGCACTGGATCGATCGGCTGCGCGCCGCGACGCTCCGTCACCCGGTCGATTACGTTACGGGCGAAAACGACCAGCCCGGTGACTCTTTCGCGCACGCGGGCGCCCTGCTGCTGGCCGGGCACGTCTACAGCGCCTATCACCGCGCCCAGGCAGCGGCGGACAACGGCGCGCCTTTGCTGCTCGATCTGTGGACCCAGTTCATCGGCGCCTTCGCCGCGCTCGTCTGCGGTGAGGACGTGGCGACCCGGATCGAGCATCTGGCCTGCGACGCCGAGCGGGCCGGCGCGCTCATGCTGGTGCGGCTGTGCCGCGCGCTGTCGATGCTCGGTGCGCCTCGAAGGTCCACCGAAGTCGCCGACGAGTGCGACGCCATCGGCGATCGGTGGGGCGCGGCGCTTGCCGTCGCCATCGCCGCGTGCCGGGAACTGCTCGCGGGCGAGCCGTCGTCGGCGATCTGGCGGGTGGCCGACGAGCGCTACGCCGCACTGCACGCCGACACCGCACGGGCCTGGGTGCTGGCGTTCGAGGCGATCGCGGCGCTCTTGGAGAGCAGGCCGGGCGCGGCCGCCATGCTCACCCGTGCGGAGATGTTCGCCCGGACGACGGGTGTTCCCGGCGCGCAGGTGATCGCGCTGCTCGGCGCGAGCGGCCTTCCCGCGGCCGTCGGCGCGGGGCGGCTCGCCGCGGCGCGGGCGCTCGCCACCGAGATCGGCATGCCTTGGCCGGGCACGCTGGCCGATCGTGTGCGGCGAACCGAGCCCGTAGGCGCGCAACCACCACCCGCCCCGGCGACGGCGCCTGCTCCCCGGCTGCGGGTGCGGTGTCTGGGCACCTTCGAGGTTCGAGTCGACGGCGTCGCGCTGGATTGTCAGTCGCTGCGGCCCCGGGCCGCGGCGACACTGCGGTACCTCGCGATGCGTGCCGGGCAGCCCGTGCACCGCGAGGACCTGGTCGCGGCGCTGTGGCCCGATCTGACGGCGGCACGGGCCAGGCAGAACCTTCAGGTCACCGTGTCCGCGGTGCGCCATTTCCTGGAACCCGAGATCGGACGCGGGAAGTCGACGCTGCTGGTGCGACAAGGCGAGACCTACTCCATCGCGCTGCCCGGCGACAGCAGCGCCGACGTGGTTACGTTCACCGCCGCGGTGGACGCGGCCCACCGCGCGCTGCGGACGGGTGACGACGGCGCCGCGCACTGCGCGCTCACCACCGCGCTCGCGGAGTACCGCGGCGATCTGTTGCCCGGCGACGGCGCGGCCGAATGGGTCGCGCCCGAACGGGATCGGCTCCGCACGCAGGCCGCGCTGGCAGGCGCCGCGCTGGCCGAGCTCGAGTTGCGCGGTGGCGAACCGGCCGCGGCCGTCGAGGCGCTGCTGCGCAGTCTGCGTGTCGACCCCTACCTGGATCGCGCGTGGCGGCTGCTGATCGCGGCCTACGAACGCGCGGGCGATCTCGCCGCGGCCCAGCAGGCGCGCCGCGACTACGCCCGCGTCCTCGACGAACTCGGGGTCGACGCGGCCCACCCGCTCACGTCTGCTGCGGCACCAGCTCGAACGGGACGTGCGCCGGGCGCATCGACTCGACGGCACGCGCGATCCGTGACCGGTTGACCTCGTCCCAGCGATCAGCGGGCACCCGGACCACCAGTCGCGGCGTCGGCGAACCCGGAGCGGCGGAATCCGGGATGCGGGACCACCGAGCGCCGCCGCTGTCGATCACCTCGACTTCGCAGCCACAGGTACGCCGGATATGGTCCCGCAGGGCCGCGATTCCGCCGCGGCGGGCGTGCAGCGCGACCGCTGCCGCGACGACCGCGCGCCTGCGCGGCAGCGACCACCGCTCATCGATCTCGGCGTCGACCCAGCCCGCGAGCCAGTTCAGGAAGTCCGCGGGCGCGAGGGCGGCGTCGACGTAGGCGTCCAGCCCGTCGAGCGTCAGGAAGACCGGTGCGAGCAGTTCGTCCATTCCGGCGGTCCAGCGCTGGACGAGCGGATCATCGAGGTAGATGCCGGGCAGGAATTCACTGATCGGGTGCGCCGAGGGCAGTCCGGCGACCGTGCCCCTGCTCATGACGTCACCTTGATCTGGTGGTCGAAAGAGAAGACCAATCCGTTGGGCGGCAGCGTGATTCGCTCGGCGGCTTCGCCACGGGTGCCGCTGATCGGGTCGGCGGGGTACAGGCGCAGCGTCTCGATCTGCTCGACGCCGTCGACCGCCTGCAACACCGCGAACAACTCCCCGGCCTGCACCGGTCTGCCGAACGGCCACCCGGTGCCGTCGGGCCCGTCGGAGATCGGGTGCAGGTAGCGATTCAGCGCGTGGATCGCGCGGTCCCGAACCCGGGACGGGTCGTTGGTGACCCCAGCGCGCACGGCGGCGACCACGGTGACGCCGCGATAGCGCGGCGGCTCCACGACCAAGCGCGCGCCGATCATCCGCCGTTCGTCCAGGTATCGCACGACGGTGCGCAACAATTCGTCCGTCGGCTGCAGCCGCTCGAACGGCACGCTCGCGCGCTCGTCACTGTCCACGTCCGGCACCAGCAGGACCCGGACCACCGCGGCGTCGGGGCCGGTCCCGGACAGGCAGCGGGCGCGGGCGACGCGCGGTGACGCGGCGCGCGCCAGCAGTTCGTAGTCCCGGACGGTGACCGCGCGGTCCCGAGTGCGCAGCAGCATCGGAGCACGGAGCTTGGCGTTGTCGACCGTTTCGCCGTCCACCCCACCCGATCCCGGCTTGCGGTTCTCGATGCGCGTGACGAAGGGCAGCGAGCTGCGCAGCAATCGCACGGTGCCACGGGCGACGTTGCCGCGGCGCCCGCCGCCGGTGTGGTACAGCGGCACCCGGATCGGCGCGCCCTTCGGCGGGACCGCACCGTACTGGGTGACCGAGCCGTCGGGTTGCCGGATTCCGGGCCCGAAGCAGACGGTGCCGGTGGCGGCGTCCAAGGTGAAATGCCGATCGTCCGGCCCGCTCGCGCCGAAGTGCTCGACGCGCTCCCACGGCTGCCAGCCGCTGCCCGCCGCGACCTCGATGACGACCCGCTCGCCCGGCTCGGTCACCACGGGCGGCCGATCGAGCGGAAAGCGTTGCGCGGGAATGCCTTCGGACATTCCGATCACCTCGTCCCGGACCAGCTCGGCGTAGCGGGCGTCCACGGTGCCGCCGATCGTGAAAGCCGACGCGTCGAACACCCGGGGTGAGGCGGTGTAGGGCGGCTGCCCCGGCGCGACAGGCACCACCCGGCAGCGCAGCCAGCCCGCGCTGCGCCGCTGGATCAGCGACGCCTGATGTGTGGGCGGCACGTGCAGCACCACGTCGCCAGGGCGGTTGAGCCCGCCGGTGTCGTCGCGTTCGAGTTCGCAGTCCACCCAGCCCCGCCCGTCCCATGCCTCCCACACCAGCGGAGGTTGGAGCGGATCGACGCCGACGCCTTCCACCCGGCAGTCGAAGCGCAACACGACCGCGCACGACGGAACCGGATCGGACAGTCCCAGCAACAACGTGTCGCCGGGCTTCGGCGTCGACGAGAAGCAGGTGAACTGCACACCGGTGGTGAGCCGGTCGGTGCAGTCGACCACCGGGCCGTCGACCGCGGCAGTGGCGACGGCGGACAGGGAGCAGGGCACGATGGGCAGTTCCGCGACGGTCGTGAACACCACGGGCTCGATCGTCTCGCTGCGCCAGTGCCCGGTGTGCTCGGCCTGCGCGCGGCCGGTCGCGGTCTGCGTGCCCGCGGGCACCGGCACGACCTCCGCTCGCGGCGCGGAAAGCCAGAACGTCACCGGCACCGTCGCCGCGCTCGGCGCGAACAGCTCGATGCCGAGCAGCTCCAGGAACTTCAGGTAGAGGCGGTCCGGCACCCGGTTGAGCCGGTACAGCAGCTGGTCGACCATCATGGCGTAGGTCTCCAGCAGGGTGATCCCCGGATCGGAGACGTTGTGGTCGCTCCACTCGGGACAGTGTTGCTGCACATAGCGTTTCGCGTCGTCGACGAGCCCTTGGAAGGATCGGTCGTCGAGATTGGGGGCGGGCAGGGTCACGACACACCTCCCGGGTAGTTGTCCTCGACGTGCGGCGGGATGACATAGAACGGGAACACCAGATTGCGCGGATCGTTGCGGCCACGGATGCTGTAGCGCACGTCGATGTAGAGCGTCCCGTTGTCGACCTCGTCGAAACGCACCTGCACGGTGTCGAGATCGATGCGTGGCTCCCATCGCTCCAGAGCGGCCCGCACCTCGTAGACGATCTGTCCCGCAGTGGCGGCATCGGCCGGGGCGAATGCGAATTCGTGGATGGCGCAGCCGAATTCGGGACGCATCGGCCGCTCTCCCGGCGAGGTGCCGAGAATCAGCCGGATGCTCTCCTTGATCTCCTGGTCGGCGGTCACCAGGGCGATGGCGCCGGTGTGGTCGGTCCGCATCGGGAAGAACGCCCATCCGGCGCCGATGAACTGCTCGGCCATCGCGCTACCCGCCGATCAGCACGGTCGGGCAGCCGAGCACGACCGGGGCGCCGCACGCGGACAGATCGCCGACCCGGGCGGCGGGCATGCCGCCGATCAGCACCGTCGGGCAGCCGGGCCCGGCGATGGCCGAGGGCGGGTGCACGGCCGGGGGCGGGAACGAGCACACGTGCGGCGTTCCGACGGTGGCGGCGGGCATCCCCCCGATCAGGACCGTCGGGACGCCGGGCGGCGCGATCGCACCCGGGTGGGCGGTCGGGTCACCGACCCGTGCTGCTGGTGGCATCTGCACTCCCGTTCAGTTGATCCGGACCACGCCGGCACGCACGGTCGCCGTCGCGCCCGCCGTGAGTTCCGCGCTCGCGCTGCCGTTCACCGTCACCGTCGAGCCCTGCACTCCGACGTTCGCGGTGCTGGACACCTCCACCGCACCCGCGCCGCCGTCGATCGTCACGCCGGTCTTGGCGCCCAACGCGATGTCGTTGCCGGTGAGCCGGAGCGTCCCGGTGCCCGCGTCGATCGTCACTCCGTTGCGTGCGGCGATGCTGACGGTGCCGTCGCTGTGCACGGAGATGGTCGTGGCCTTCCGGTCCAGGTCCACGGTCAGCTTGTCGTCCCCGGTGGCGAGGTGCACGCCCTGCGCGCCCGCCGCCGCTTCCCGGAACTCGAGGCGGTGGCCGGTCCGGGAGACGATCGAGCGGCGGTTCACCGCCCCGCTGACGCGGTCGACGAGATCGCCCTCCCCCTCGGGTGGCGCGTCGACGCCGTTGTAGAGTCCGCCGACGACGTAAGGGCGGCGAAAGTCACCGTGTTCGAAGGCCACCAGTACCTCGTCGCCCACCTCGGGCAGGAACAGCGCGCCGCGTTTCCCACCCGCGCCCTGCTGCACGGTGCGCGCCCAAGCGCTGACGAAGCTGTCGGCCAGCCACGGGAAGGTCACCCGGACCCTGGCCATGTTCTCGGGGTCTTTGTTGTCGCTGACCTGGCCGATCACCACCCCGCCCAGCGCCTGGCGAGCGCCCGGCGCCGAGACGCCGGTCAGTCCGGCGAGGGTGCGATCGCGGGTGCCGCTGACGATCACGCTGGTCGTGTAGCCGGTGACCGGGTCGAAGGTGTGCCGGGAGGCGGTCACGCAGTACTTGCCCTCGAACGGTTTTCCCACGTTGGCCAGCGCCACCGCCGTGCCCGCGCGCACGGTGGGATTGCCGCGCAGCAGTGCTTCCAGCTCGGTGAAGCCACCGGCGACCTGCTCGGCGAGCGCCTTGCACGCGTCGTCCACTTCGCCCTGGGTGCCGTGCGGCACACGCGCTGCGACCAGATCGGGCGCTTCGAACAGGCGGGCCAACTCCTCCGGCCGGACGCCGTTGACCGCGGTCGTTGTGCGCGCGGGCGCTTCGGCGACCACGGGCTTCTTCCGCGTGACATCCCAGCCGCGGACCTGCACCGCGGGTACCTGATCGGCGGAGGTGACGATCGCACGCAACCGCAATACGTTGCGCCCCAGTTCCAGGACCAGCGGCTCCTCGGTGGCCTTCGCGTCGGTCGCGGGCGCGGTGGCCGCGGCGGTCGGCTTGCCGAAGTCGAGTTTCCCGTCGGTCACCGCCACCTCGGCGCCGATGTCCGCGGCGAGCTGGCGCAACAGTTCCCAATCGCTCACGTTGCCCTGCGAGATCTGCTCCAGCACAGTGCCGCCCGCATCGATGCGGCCCACCTCGATCCCCGCGGCTCCCGCCACGCGGCGCGCGACGTCCGCGGCCGACATGTGCTCGAAACTCGCGACGCGCCTGCCTCGTTGCAGCCGGTGTGACCTGTCCAGCCCGCGCACCGTGGTGAAGGTACCGGTGCCGTCGAACTCCTTCTCGATGGCGGTGACCTCCGCCGACAGCAGCGGCACCGGCGTGTTCGCCTCGTTGGAGGCGACGCTGAGCGCGACCGGCGCCCCGATCTCGATCCTCGCCTTCTCCAGCACCACGTGGTTCGGATCCCGGAAGCGGAGGACGAACAGATCCGGCGCGCTGCGGCTGTCGTCCACCATGGCGTAGGTGAGCAGCGCGGCGACGTCGTCGGGCAACGGCGCGCCCGCCACCCGCACGAGCAGCTGATTGGTGAAATCCTGGGCGGGCATCGCGCGTCACCCCAGTTCTTCCGCGGCGGGGATGAGCAGTTCCGCGCCGGGGCGCAGCCGCATCGGGTCATCGATGCGGTTGGCGACGGCGACGGCACGCCACCGGGTCGGGTCACCGTACTCACGCCAGGCGATCGAGGCCAGCGTGTCGCCCGCGACCACGGTATGCACCTTGCGCGCGGTCAAACTCCCCGACGTCGGGTTCTGTTTGGCCTGATCACCGGCGATCTCCTCGATGGTGACGGTCGCGGTGCCGCGGATCGGCAGGCCGCCGGGGGTGAACAGCGTGTACTTGACCGCGACCGAACTCACGTACGCGGTGAATCCGGTCAGGCTGCCCCAGTGGAAGATCACCCATGGCGGGCTGCCCTTTTTCTTGTCGTGGCTCTCGTTGGTCGGCACGCAGCAGGCGAACAACCGCTCCACGGTGTCCACCACCTTGGTGTCGTGCTCCGCGCCTGCGTCGAGAAACATCTCGAGCGTCAATTTGGCCGGGTCCGCGCCCTTGAACTCGGGCACACCGCTTTTCTTGCTTCCCTTCTGAGCATCGCGATTCCACTTGGCGGACTTGGTGACCGACAGTTCCTTCGGGTTGAACTGGAAGTCGATCTGGCCCCGGCGCGGCCCGGGTTGCAGCGAGCCCTTCTCCACCGGCGGGTCGCGCACTTCGAGGAACGCGTGCAGGAGCTTCGGCCTGCTGCTGCCGGACTGCGCGCCACCGGCGCTGGTGGCGCTGAAGGCGATCGGCGCGGGCATGTCACGCCTTCCCCGGCTCGACGAAGCCGTGATGGGTGATCTCGATCGTTTCCAAGGCGACTTTGGGCGATTCCGCGTTCAGTGACGGGCCGGTCCAGCGCACGGGCATGACACCGAGCAGGCCCCACTGCGCGACCACCGTGCCGTCGGCCGTCATCGCCTTGATCTGGCCGGTCTTGCCGCGCACCCCGGTCGCGACGCTGCCGAACCACGCGGCCACTTTGGCCGTGTCGGGCGTGACCGGACGGCTCAGCTTGATGTTGCTGAACTTGATCCGAGTCGGCAGCTGCCATACGTACCCGTTGTTGCCGCCCTCCTCACGCTGCTCCATCACCACCTCGCAGCCGAGGCCCTCGCAGCTGTTGAACGCACCCAGGCTCATGTTGTCGATGGTCACGACGAAACAGACGCTGACAGCGGGGTCGAGATCGGTGGACATGGTCGGCTCCTCGGGTCGTGATCAGAGAGGGAGGTCCAGGGCGACGCCCGCGCGTTCCCTGGCAAGGCGCAGTTCGGCTTTCAGCTTGCGAGCGATCGGCTCGTACAGGCGGTCCACGAGACCGTCGATGTCGGTCGGCGAGGCGCCGGCTGTGGCCGACGTGGGTTGGGCGGACGCGACGGCCTGCGTCGTGGTCGCATCGGGCGCGGGTGGCGGTGCCGGGTCGGGCCCGACCGTCGAGTGCGTCGCCGCATGGTCGGAGGTGGCGGGCGGTTCCGCGGCACTTTCCGGCATGTCGCCGGTGTCTGTCGGAGTGCGCTGTAGGTGGGCCGGGTCGTCACGATCCGGGGCGGTGATCACGGCAGCTTGCGCATACGAGCGACCGGCACGGTGGAGTGTGGTGCTATCGGTGGACGAACGCACGCCCTGCCCGCCTTCCGGAGCCGACTGATCGGGCATGCCGAATGTGCGGTGCTCACGCTGGAGCACACGCGGATCCGCGATGCTCGGTAACCGCACGAAACTCGGCGTCTCCGTCCGATGCGGCGTGCCCGGCATCGGCGACTGTCCGAGCGGGGTTCGACGCTGGAGCAGCAGCGTCCCGGATTGCTTCGAAGTGGGCGGTTCGGCGCGCTGCGAGCGGGTGGGGGCCGACGTCGGATTTTCGCTGGGCTGCATCGGAGTGGATGACACGAGGTCCGACATCCGCTGCACGGGCGTCGACCCGGTCACCACCGCCAGGGCGCTCCACGAGGAAGTGCCGATTCCGGTGCGGTCACTCGGCAGCGGGGCGGAAGCGACATGATCGTGCACCGCCGCCGCTCCATGGATCGGCGGTTTCGATGCATGCCCGATGGAGGAACCCGGCAGGGTGCGGCCGGTCGTTCGCTGAATCGGGCTCCGCGTACGCGACGGGGTCGAGTCGAGTGACGCCAGCGATCGGGTCTGCTGCGCGGCGGCGACGGTGGCGGCAGACGATTCTCGTTGTCCGAGGTTCAGGGAGCCTGGTGCAGCGGACAACCCAGACGTGTCTTCCGCGCGATTCTGTCGTTGCACCGTGGGTACGGTCGATGCCGGAGCGGGCTCCGGCGTGGCACGGGGGATCGATGTAGCGACAGGCATGAATTGGCCTGTGTATCCGACAGTTTCAGCAATCTGCGGATCCGCCGAGTTCGTGGTGCCGATCATCTCGACACCGCCCATCGGCAGATCGCCGCCATCGGGCGGTGCCGTCGATGGTTCTCGGCTGTCGAGAAACGAACTTCCGGCCGGGTCCTCGGGGGGCGGTTCGGCGCTCGCCTCCGCGGCACCGTGCTGGTCTACGACAGCTCGGCGCTGAATCACGGGTAACTCCGGCACCGCGACTCGAGGGGTTCGCGCCGAATCAGCCACGCCACTCGATGCCTGCTGGATTGTGAACCGCTCGGCGTCCGCGGCACGCTGCGCGGAGAACATTTGCTGTGGACCCGCAATAGTCGGCGGCTTCGGCGCCTGCTCCCTGTGGACGGGGAAACTCGAATCCGCGGCAATCTTGAAATCGGGCTGCACATCGACAGCACGCCCTTCGCCGCCCCTCTCTCCGGCATTTGCCGTTCCGTGCACACCGATCCTCTGGCTTGCGTCGGCAGCACCCTCCTGATCGGTTTCGTGTGGGGTGCTCATCGCACCCGGCAGGCTGGCTACCTGCCCGGATTCGGCGTGCTGCGGGTCGAGCGCCTCGGCCGGAGGCGGAGCACCACCTGTGTCGATCGATCGCTGTAGGTCAGCGGCACGCTGCACACCTGCCGCGCGTTCCGCGGAGGCGGCACTCTTCTGTTCAGGAAGACGCTGTACGAAACGTTCGGCCCCGGTGCCGGTTCCGGATTCACCATCCGGGAGCGGAGCGCCGAGACCGTACCGCCGCGGACGTGCCGGTTCCGCTGCAAACTGTCGCTGTATCTGCTGAGGCGCGGCCGGTACAGACCGGTCCCGGGCATCGGCGATCGGACCCGCGCCGAGCCGATCGGTGTCGTCGAGTCGGCTCGTCCCTTGATCCGGACCGGGAGCCGCGACCGGCTCCTGCCGGTCCGGCATCGTGTCTGCGGACAATTCCGATTGCAGCTCAGCCGTATTCACGTCGACCGCCGCCGGTAAGGGTGCCGATGAATCGGCAGAAGCGGGTGCCAGATGGCGCAACGGCACCTCGACCGCGTCCGCTGCCGACACCATCGACCCCGCGTCCGCGAACGTGGCCACTCGATCGTGGCGGGTCGGCGTCTCGACCGCTGGTGGTTCGGATCGCGCGCGCAGCGCAGCGGTCGCACCGGAGTTCTCGTCCCGGTTTCGCTGCACCACTGCGGGGTTGGCGGCCAGTCCGGTGATCACGCCGGACGGCGCGTCGCCGCCGACGGCGTGCGACATCGGCCCACGGAACGAGAAATCGCGACGAGAGACCAGCGCCGACTCGAACCGGGCTGGGGCGGTGACCAGCGCGACGTCGGTGATGACGCGCTGCACGGGCGGTGCGTCCCGCCACTCCCGGGCTCGGGCTTCGCCGGTCGTCGCCGATCCGTCGACGTCACGCCGGCGCCTGGGGAACAGCCGATCCCACAGCCCCATCCGTATTCACCTCCCTCGGACTCGGGTGTTGATGCGCTCGATCTCATCGGCGAAGCGGCGCCGATCCGGGTGTTCCAGATCGAGAATTTCGCCCAGTGGCCAATGGAAGTGGTAAGCGACGTACGAGATCTCCTCGAGCAGCGGGTCGACCCCGTACGTCACGATTCCCCCACGCGGCTGCCCGCGAGGTCGATGGTGAACTCGTGCGAACAGGACGGGCAGCTGACCGCCGCGCGACTGTGCCCCTCAGCGTTGATTCGCTGGTACAGGTCCTGCAGGAAGGCGAGATCCGAGGCGAACAGGTCCTCCACGATGCCGGCGTGGATGTCGGTGAACGTGCCGAGCCGGGTGATCACCCGTGCGATAAGCACCACCGACAGGTACGCCGGATTCTCACGCACCCGGTCGTCGCGCAGCGGAACCAGTTCATCCCGCGCGGTCGCCAGCCGCATCGCACCTGCGCGGTGCACGGTGCCCGAGGGGTCGAGGTAACCGCGTGGCAGCACGAACGGGAACTCCGTTCGCATCCCCTCCGCCGGGGCCGCGGGCGCGACGGGCGCGTCCGTGACCGCGGCGTTGTGCACGCGGCGCACTACTCGACCTCGATGTTCTCGTAGGTGACGACCAGTTTCTCGGTGAGCACGCTCGTGTCGCCCGCCTTCAGCGCGCCGATTTCCAGCGACTTCGGCCACGCGTTGGTCAGCTTGTACCGCTTGAGCGCCTGGCCTTCGTAGTCGTAGACGATGATCGCGCCGCCCTTGCGCGCGGCGCCCATCTTGCCGAACCGGCTGTCCTTGACCCACTTCTCGAAGCTGTTGTCGCCGGTGAGGCCGCGCGTCAGCGTGACTTCTCCCGCCTTGTACCGGCCGGGCAGTTTCTTCACGACGTACTTGCCGTCGGCGGTGTTCTGCTTGAGCTCGATCACGTCCTGTTCGAGCTTGAGCCCGGAGACCTCCGAAATCTGTTTGATGACCACACCGTCGATTTCCAGTCCGAACGAGTGGCCGACCGAGGTGTCGAGATCGGGGAGCGCCATGATGTCCTACTTCCTGTGCTGCTGCGGGTCATTCGTTGACGAGGCTGGTTCCGCCGGAGAACTGAGCGAGTCGGAACACGACGAACTCGGCGGGCTTGACCGGCGCGACACCGACCTCACAGATCACTTGCCCTACGTCGATCGATTCGGCCGGGTTCGTCTCGCGGTCGCATTTGACGTAGAACGCCTCATCGGGCGTCAGGCCGAACAGCGCGCCCTTGCGCCACTCGTTCACCAGGAAGGCGCTGATCGTGCGCCGGATGCGGGCCCACAGCGCGTCGTCGTTGGGCTCGAACACCACCCACTGCGTGCCGTTGAGGATGGACTCCTCCAGGTAGTTGAACAGCCGCCGCACGTTCAGGTAGCGCCAGGACGGGTCCGAAGACAGCGTGCGCGCACCCCACACCCGGATGCCGCGCCCCGGGAAGGATCGAATGCAGTTGACTCCGATGGGATTCAGCAGATCGTGTTCGGGCTTGGTGAGCTGCACCCCGAGCGTGAGCGCCCCGCGAACCACCTCGTTGGCCGGCGCTTTGTGCACACCGCGAGACTCGTCGTTGCGGGCCCAGATACCGGCCACGTGACCGCTCGGCGGGACGAACCTGGCCGTTCCCGCGGCCGGATCGAACACCTTGATCCAGGGGTAGTACAGCGCGGCGTATTTCGAGTCGTACCCGGCCTTTTCGACCCGCCACTCCTTGACCTGCTGCGGGCCCAGGCCGGGCGGCGGATCCAGGATCGCCACCCGGTCACCCATGAGTTCGCAGTGGGTGATCATTTCCTGCTGTACCGCCTGCACCGACTCGAGATCGATCGCCCCGCGCTCGTAGGCGCTCATCAGGTCGGGCACCGCCACCATCGTCACCTCGTCGATCGCGGCCAGACCGGAGAACCCGGTCCGCTCGTCGACGTCGCCCACGTAGTCCTCGGCGCAGATCCGCTCCGGAGTGGGCGGCGGCACGACCGCGGCCAGGGTGACCGACCCGAAGTCCGGCCGGGCCTGCGCGCCACCCGTCTCCTCGATCGTGATGAGCTTGGATTGCGCCCGCACGACCGTCACCACGTTGTCCTTGCCGCGCTTGATCGTGACCGGTCCGATCGACTCCTCGACCTTCGAACCGCGCTTGACCACGACCGAGAACTGATCCTCGGGCGCCGCGTCGCCTTCCACCGGCTTGATCTCGACGGTGAGGTCGGCTTTGCCGTCGGCGGAGTCCAGCGCGGAGATCCGGTAGCCGCCCACTTCCGCCTGCCGTGCGCCCGCGGGCAGCTCGCCGCGCCTCGTGCCGTTGGCACTCCCGTCCAGCCCGACCCGGATCACGTAGCAGGCGCCGCCGCCGTTGGCGAAGTATCCGTACACCGCGTGCGCGAGATAGCTGCCCTCGACGAAGGCACCGAACTGCTGGGTGAACTGGCTCCAGTTGGTGCACAACGTCGGTTCGTTGAAAGGTCCGTCCGCGGCGAACCCGACGAAGGCCGCCACGGCCGTGCCAACCCCCTCGATCGGTCGCGACCCGGCCTCCACCTCCTCGACATACACGCCGGGTGACAGATAGGTCGGCATAACGCCTCCTCGCTAGAGGTGAACTGTTCTCCTACAGCGTCTTACGAAGCGCGAGAGCGTTGTACGGCCTAACGGATGTGTGTTCGGGAAGCGGAGACTGCCTCATCGGGCAACCTGAGCTGCTCGGCCTTACCCCTCGCGCTCCACGGCCTGCGCGACCAACTCGGCGACCGCACCGTTACCCGCGGAGCCTTGTTGCCGCTGCAGCACGACCGCTCCGCCCGTCGCCTGCGCCGCTCCGCCGACTGAATGGCGCGACTTCGCGGTCCGTGGCCACCGCGCGGGCACGGACATCTCGGTTCCGGCAAGGTCTCGGGCGGCCTAGGCGGGCTGCTCCTCTTCCTCGCTCTCGGCGCGCTGCACGTAGGTCTGGGCAGTCGTCTCGTCCTCTGCCGGTTCCTCGGTGCGCTGAGCGACGTGGTTGTCCGCGCAGCGTTGGACTTCGTTGCCGTGGGAAACCTGCGGCGACGGGGGCGCGGACAGGACGCGGTCGGCATTGGCCACCGCCTCGCGTTCGAAGCGGTCGGACGGATCGCTGACCTTCAGCCCGCCGCCCGCATCGGTGCCGTCGACCGGTCCGCTGCGCTGCTGCACCACGTGGGTCAGTTCGTGGGCGAGGGTATGGCGCCCGGCCGTGGAGGACGGATCGTAGGCGTCGCGCTGGAACACGATGTTCGAGCCGACGGTGTAGGCGTGGGCGTCGACCGATTTCGCGGATTCGTGTGCGGCGCCATCGGTGTGCACCCGGACATCGCCGAAGTCCTGACCGAATCGGGATTCCATGTCGGTGCGCACCTCGGGTTCGAGCTGCCGTCCGCCGCCGGAGGCGACAACTTGGTGGACCGGCGACGGATCTTCGAACAACGTTGCGGTGCCCGCGTTCCCGGCCGCGCGTTGCAATCCGATCAGGCCGCTCGGTGAGGCGGCCTCCAGCCGCCCCGACAGTGCCGCCCGCAGCTGCAACGCGGTCTCCGGCTCCTCCACACGGCCGGACTTCGGCCGCAGCGCGCTCTCGACGTTCTCGTGCTCGTGTTCTCGCATGATTGCCTCACTTGACGTGTCGGTCTTTGTCGGCGGCGTTGTCGGCGGCCGCGTCCGCACGGGACTGAGTGGGAACGCAGACGTGGTCGTTCGGCACCGCCTCACGCCAGACGTAGCCCTGAACACAGGTGTCGGGACCATAGGAGTGGTCGGTGGCGCTCACCCGGAACTTCGCTTGTTCGTTCTCGTTCTTCGTGCGGTCCGCGGTCGTCTGGACGACGCAGATCGGGTCGTCGGGAGCGGCCAACCGGAAGACGAAACCGGTTGCGCAGGGGCGACCCTGGGACACCACCACGGTGACCTCGGTCCCCGGTCGCACCTCGGCTCCGGCAGCGGGTGCGGTGGACAGCACGGTGCCCGCGGCCACCGTGGTGCTGGGCTTCCCGCCGATCTTGGTCTCGAGCCCCAGAGCCTCCAGTGCCGAGAGCGCTTGCGCCTTCGGCTTTCCGGCCAGACCGGGCACCACGACCGGTTTCGGGCCACTCGACACCGTCACCGTGACCGCGGCTCCCTTGGTCACCATGGTTTGCGCCGCCGGGTTCGTGGCCAGCACGACCCCCTTCGCCACGGTGTCGTCCGGCTTGCCGACCCTGGTCACGGTCAAGCCCTTGCTCTCGATCTTCGCGACAGCTTCCGCTTCGGGGAGCCCGGCGACATCGGGCACCGGCACCTGCTCCTTGCCCGTCTCCGTCCCGTCCTTGCCCGATCCGTCCTTGCCCGCCTCGTCCTTCTTGTCGACGGGATCGGTGCCCGACGTCGGACCTGCCGGGGTCGGCGTGGGCGCCGGGCCCGACGACACGGCGAGGGCCACCTCGCTACCACGGGCTTTCTGCTCGCCTGCCGCGGGCGTGCTCGCGATGACCGTGCCCTTGGCGATCTCCGGGCTCTGCTGTTCGAAATGCCGGACGCCGAATTCGGCTTGCTCGAGCGCCTTCTGCGCATCCGCCAGGGGTAGACCCAAGACGTTGGGCACTTCGATCAGGCATTCGCCCTCGCACGGCCCGATCGAGACGTGCATGTTGACCGGTGAACCACGCTCGAGTTCCTCGTTCGCCCGAGGTTCGGTTCCGATGGCCTGCCCGAAGGGGATCCCGGCATCGACCTTGGGGACGTACACCGGCCGGTACCCGGCTTCCTGAAGTGTGCGTTCGGCATCCGCCCTGCTCTTGCCCGCGATGCTCGGCACCTTGTCCCCCGGCCACAGCGCGACCACCGCGAGCGCCAGTGCGAGCGCCACCGCCGCCGCCACGGGGACCCACCAGGGGAAGATCGGCACCTGGTTGCGGACGCCGTTCAACGTGACCGGTGCGCCACCGCCTGCGCGATCGACCTGTGCCGTGAACGCATGCGATTCGGTGCGCCCGAACCACTTTCGCCCGCCACCGACCAGTACGGGAGTTTCCGCCGCCGCGCCGGGGCCAAGCTGCGCGACCGCTCGAGGCGGCTGGAACGTCAGGGCGCCCGTGCGGTCGGTGAGCACGATCTGCACCGCAAGCGGGACATTCCCCGCGTTCGTGGTCGTGACCGTATGCTTCCCCGGTTTGCGACCACGGCTGGTCTCCGGCCGCAGCGCCGCCTGTACCTCGGTGAACGAGCCGACCGTCAGCGTGCCCGAGCCGCTGTCGGAGACCCGCGCGTTCACCCGGGACCGGACGCCGACCAGGAACGGCGCCTGCCCGGCCGGGATCCCGGGATCTCGGGGCGGTGCGAACCGCAGCACCGCGGTGGCCCTGTCGTCCGGGAAGACACTCAGTACAGCGGGTTCCAGGTGCGCGAACGGGCGCATGGGGCCCGCCACGCCGAGCTCGAATTCCTCCACCCGGGTGCCGGTGTTGTGCACGGTGAGCGTGGTGACCACCGCCGAGCCGGGATCGACGGTCAACTGGTTCTGCTCGATGGACAGGTGAACGCCGTAGCGCTGCCGATTCCCCGGCGTGGCCGTCGGTGCGGTGGCGGGCCGGGGCGGACCCGGGGCCACCCCGGCCGGCACGGGAGCGTCGGCGCGGGCTCCGCTGGGCTGCTCGCGTACCGCCGCGATCGTGCTCGTCGCCCAGCCCAGGTAGGTGCGGCACTGCGGGTTGACGCAGAACTCGGCATCTGTGGAATTGGACGTCCCGCAGGTCGAGCAATCGCGCACGGCTCACCTCCTCATGTCGGTGAGTCGAGTATCGGCCGGGGTGGCGACGCGGACAGTCGACCGACGTGACGTCGCCAGGGAAGTCCTTCCTGCCCGTTCGGGCACGGATATCCGCCCTGACGGGCAATTTGCCGCCGCGCTACTGACGCACGGACTCGTGATAGGGGCCGAATTCCCTGGCCAGGGTGAGCCTTCCGAGCTTGCGGTACTCCCGGTGCACCCCCGCGACGAGATCGGCGGTGCACAGCTCGCGTCCGGCGCCCGCGGCCAAGTAGGCGGCGGTGATGACCGCCGAGCGAATATTGCCGCCGGACAACTCGAAGGAGCGGGCGCAGAAGTGCAGATCCAGGTCGGCGCTGCGCGGAATCCTGGTGCCGACGCAGCGCTCCCACAGGCTGCGGCGTGCGTCCTCGTCGGGCGTCGGGTAGTTGACCACCACGTCGAGACGCCGGGTGAACGCGTCGTCCAGATTGGCGCGGAGATTGGTCGCCAGGATCGCGAGGCCGTCGAACGACTCCATCCGCTGGAGCAGGTACGCGCTTTCGATGTTCGCGTACCGGTCGTGCGAGTCGCGCACCTCGGTACGGCGGCCGAACAGCGCGTCCGCCTCGTCGAACAGCAGCACCGCGTTCACCCCGGCCGCCGCGACGAAGATGCGTTCCAGGTTCTTCTCGGTCTCGCCGATGTACTTGTCCACCACGGTCGCGAGGTTCACCGTGTACAGGTCGAGGCCGAGATCCGCGGCGATCACCTCCGCCGACATCGTCTTGCCCGTCCCGGAGTCGCCGGTGAACAGCGCGGTCACGCCGCGCCCCCGCCCGCCGCCCGGCCGCATCCGCCATTCGTCGAGCACCACGGTGCGTTGCCTGGCGCGCAACGCCACCTCGCGCAGCTGGCTCAGCACCGGTTGCGGCAGAACCAGATCCGGCCAGCCGACCGCCGGCTCGATCCGCCGGGCCAGCCGCTCCAGTCCGGCGCTGTTCTGGGCGCGGGCGCCGAAGCGCAGGTCTTCGGCGGACATCGGGCGGCCGGCGAGCTCGGCCCTGACGGTCGCCGCCGTGGCCGCTCGCGCGAGCTGTTCCGGCGTCAGCACGAACTGCATGGTCGCCTCCGCCGCGTCGGACCCGTCGGACAGCGGGTCGGCGAGCACGGCGCGCCACATCCGGGAGCGGTCCGCGGCGCTGGGCGGAGCCACGTCGAGCGGCACCGGTTGACGCCGGGCCCAAGCCGGGTCCCAGACCGCGCTGCCCACCAGCACGACGGTCGCCTGCGCGTCCGCGAGCGCGCGGATGGTCTCGGGCCGCTCGGCGAATCCGTCGACGCCCGCGGCCACCAGCACGGCACCGCGCAGCCGCGCCTCCAGCACCGCCGTCGCGATCGTGCTCGGCTGGTCGGCGACCAGCGGCAGGTCCACGATCAAGACTTCGCGACCGATTCGGCGAGCTGCCGCCGCGGCTACCGCCGTACCGCCGCCGCCGGGCCGTTCGCGCAGGTACACCAGCATGTGCCGGCCGGACAAGGCGGCGACCAGGCCCGGGTCCGGCTGGGCGGGCTCCGGTGGTGCGGGAGCGATCGCAAGGCACAGCTCGGGATCCGGCGCGTCATCCCCGAGCAGATACCCGACCACACGATCCGGTATGCGTAAGGTCCGCGCCAGCAGCGGGCGGTCGCTCTCCGCTATCGTCACGAGCCCGCTACCGACCAGAGCGCTCTCGGCGCTGAAGCGCGCACGCCCGGCGGCGGCCGCCGCGGGCACGCCGCACAGCGAAAGAGCCAGTCCCACAGTCGCTCTGCGTCGCGTCACATCGTCGTTGAGATAGCCGTAGAGCCATTCGAAACGGGAGTCCACGTCCGGCGCCAGCGCTACCAGGAGCACCTCGGCGTCGAGCCCGTCCAGCCCGAATTCCTCGATCACTCGGGCCAAACGAACGTGCTCGCCCTCCG
Organism: Nocardia abscessus; assembly: GCF_015477775.1. Lineage (GTDB taxonomy): Bacteria > Actinomycetota > Actinomycetes > Mycobacteriales > Mycobacteriaceae > Nocardia > Nocardia abscessus_A. Next base: position 330,175 of record NZ_JADLQO010000004.1, read on the forward strand.
AACGCGCCGCGGCGGCGATCACTTCGGCATCCGCTGCCCGCCGCGATTCCAGCGGGTCGGGGACGAGCGGCGCACGCGCCGAGTTCAGCAGGCGGTCGACCGTGTCGTCGGACAGGTACAGGCCGCGGAACGGGTCGTCGGGTTGCGGATCGTCCGCGCGGCGCTGCGCCACCGCCCGCCGCACCCGTGCCTCGATCACGGCCAGACGGGCGAGTAGATAGCGCAGGCTCGCGGCGCTCACGGCCGCCGCTCCGTGCGCTTGCCCCGCGGCGCGTCGGCGGCCGCGCCGTGGCGGTCCCGCATGCCCACCGAAACACCATCGTGCGCGGGCACGGCCGCCGGTATCGCCCGCCCGGTGTCCGCGGGCGCGGTGACCACCAGATCCAGCGACGGCTTCAACTCGCCGCCCAGCGCCGACCACACGTCCGCGAACGACCGGTCCTCCGGCGGCGGCAACGCGATGTTCAGCGCTACGGGGAGACCGATCTCGGCCAGCGTTCCGCTCAGCGACTCGCCCGGAATCGAGTCGTGGCGCAGGAAGCAGGACAGCAGCGCGGACAGCAGGCGGTGCTCGTCCTCCGGCCGCTGCGTCCACGCCGTGATGAGGTAGGACAGTTTGAAATATCGCGGTCCCTGGTGCCTGCGCACGACCACTCGGTTCTCGTCGTACTCGTTGATCAGGCCGCGCTGCCGCCTGCGCAGGTCCTCGCGGATGTCGTAGAGAAACATGTTGACGGTGGGCGCGTTCCGCCGCGCCGCCCACTCCTTGGTCGGCGCGTCGAACACCACGTCGACCTCGTTGCGGTCGACGGCGTCCGCGCCGACCAGCGCCCGCAGCGCCTCGTCCACCTCGACGAACACTGTGCCACCGCCCTAGATCAAGCCTTGGCGCAGCGCGTACGCGACCGCGTGTGACCGATTGCGCAGCTGCAGCCTGCTGGTGATGTCGTGCAGCGCGTTCTTGATGGTGCGCTGCGAATAGCAGAGCTTGGCGGCGATCTCGGCCGTGTCGTCGCCCTCGGCGACCAAGCGCAGGATTTCGATCTCCCGGTGGGTCAGCCCGGTGAGGCTGAGCCCCCGCGGATGCAGCATCTGCCGCTGCAGCCGCCCGACCTGGTCGAGCAACCTGCCGAGCAGATCGGGCGGTACGGTCCCCTCGCCACGCGCCGCGGCGCACACCGCGTGCGTCAGACGTTCCGAGGTCGCCTCCTGGCGTCGCACCAGCCCCGCGATCCCGGCTTCGACGGCGGCGGCGAGACTGTGTTCGTCGAAATCGGCGGCCACCAATACCGGGCGCCTGCCGTCTCGCTGCATGCGGCGCAGCGTCCGCAACGTGTGTTCGTCGACCGTGTCGGCGACGACCAGCGCGACCACCGCGCGTGCCGGGTCGTCGACGACGAGGATCTCCGTGCGCGGCCGCAACTGGGCGATCAGGCCCGCCCGCGAGATCGGGTCGCGCGCTTCCACGTAGATCGCGGTTCTGTCCATCGTGCACCTCTCGGATACTTCCGCGCCGGCCCTCCCCGACGCCTGTCACCGAGCCTGCGCGGACCACTAACCGTGCATTGAACGAGGACTAAACGCGCAGGTCGTTGCCCGTTCGGGCACGGTACCTCCGGGCATCGGCGCAGGTGAGAAACGGCGACGGCGGTCGAGCGTGCCGTGCGGCGCCCGGGATCTCGCCGACACGGGTGGGTGCGGGCGCCCCGCTGAGGCGCGACGCTGTGTGGCGTCCGCCTTCGTCTACCGGGGGAACCGACGATGCTCCGACACCGACGCGGAACCTTCCGCCGCTCCGGCACCCTGACGCTGCTCATAGCGGTGACGGTGTCGGTCGTGTTCGTCTGCGTTACGCAAACGCCCCTCGGCGCCGATCGAGGAGCGCGTGCCTGGGCCGAGCCGATCACATCCCAGCCGCCGGCCACCCCGGCTCCGACCCAGGCCCAACGATCCACGCCGGTGACCACCGAACCGGTTGCCACCACACGGTTCCGACCGCCGACCACCACGGTGGGCGGTGCGGCCGGTTCGACCAGCACGAGCACGCAGGCCGAAACGTCCGTCACCGGAACCACGGCCGCACCGTCCACGACGGGGGTCTGCGACCCGGTAGGTCCGACGAACGCCGCGGGCCGAGCCGCTTGCCCGGTGACGCCACCCACCTGCCCGACGACCACGACCACCGCCACGGCGACGTCCGTCCCTTGCACGACGACCACCACCGGCACGACCACCACCAACACGACGACCACGACCACCCGTCCGACCACGACCGCGCCCGATACGACCACTTCGGAGCCACCCCCACCGCCGCCTCCCTCACCTGATCCGCAGCGGCCGCCGGTCCCAGTGCACTACCGTCCTCCGGACCGTGCTCTGCCGCTGGATCTTTCGCAACCGCCGCCGTGTGTCGTGCTCAACGGGCCGATGGCAAAGGGCAGCTACACCGTCTCCTCGGCCTTCGGCATCCGCGGCGGCGAGTTCCATCGCGGCATGGACCTGGCGGCCAAACGCGGCACGCCGATCTTCGCCGCGCTGGACGGCAAGGTGGCGGCGGCGGGACAGGCCACGGGATTCGGCAACTGGATCGTCATCGACTCCACCACGTCCGACGGGCTGGTCTCGACCGTCTACGGTCACATGTACGACGACGGCATGCACGTCGCCGCCGGTGACGTCGTCAAGGCGGGCCAGCACATCGCCGACGTCGGCAGCAACGGCGCGTCCAGCGGTCCGCACCTGCATTTCGAACTGTGGCAGGGCGGCAGGCTGCAGAACGGCAAATTCGTCGACCCGGCTCCGCTGCTCGACCAGGCCGCCCCGACGGCCGATCAATCGGCGTTGAAGATGGCGCACTCGATCGCCGATTGCGCCGTCCGCCCCGGCGCGGGCCTCGCTCCGGGCAAGGTTCCGGCGGAATTCGTGCCGTGGCTGCGCAAAGGCGCCGCCGACTGCCCCGGCAGCGGCATCACCGCGCCGCTGCTGGCCGGGCAACTCAAGGCGGAGAACAACTTCCGGCACGGCGCCACGGCGCCCGTGTCCTCGAGCGGAGCCATGGGACCGGCGCAATTCCTGCCGGGCACCTGGGAGACCTGGAAGGTCGACGCGGACGGCGACGGCCGCAGCGACATCAACAGCATCGCCGACGCCGTTGTCGCGCAAGCGCATTTCATGTGCAAGAACTGGCGGGACTCCACGGCGGGCATCACCGGCGGGCAGTTGCGCGGTGACGCCGTCGACCTGGCACTGGCCGCGTACAACGCCGGGTTCGGGGCGGTGCAAGCGGCGCGCGGCATGCCGTCGGGCGGCGAATACACTACCCAGACACAGCCCTACGTGCGCAAGATCCGAGCTTACGAACGCGAGTTCGCCGCAGCCGACTTCGCCGAGAGCGCCGGCCGCAACGCCGAGTCCAGCGCGAAGGCGTTGCGGGCGGTCCAGCAGTACCTCGGCGCCGCGTACACCTGGGGCGGCGGAAACACCAAGGGCCCTACAGAAGGCGGCTTCGACTCGCCGGGCCTGGCGACCTACGTGGCCTACGTCGCGACCGGTGGCGCGGTGACGCTGCCCCGCACCGTGCAGCAGCAGTGGACGAAAGGACAAGAGCTGCCCACCGACCGGGCCGGTCCGGGGCACCTCGTCTACACCGACTTCGGGCCGAACGGAGTGCCACGCCACGTCGGCATCACGGTCGGCGACGGCAAGATGGTCCACGCGTCGGCCGAGGACGGCAAAGTCGTGGAGGCGCCGATTCCACCCGGCGCGAAGATCCGGAGCATGTCATGACCCGAACCCTGTTGCTCTTCTGCGCCGCGACGCTGGCCGTGCTGGCGGTGGGCGGCTGCGCGGGAACCGTGCCCGGCTTGCCGCTGCCCGCCCCGCTCGGCGCCGCCGAGACCGCCGACCCACACGTGGTGTTGCGCGCCGCTTTCGCGACGATGTTCGGCTGGCGGCCCGCCACCGACTCCTCCCCCGACGACGCCTATGCCCGCGCTCGCCCCTACCTCACCGACGAGCTCGGAGCGCGTGCGCGCGACCGCACCGAAGGCGGCTCCAAGACCCAGTGGAACGCCTGGGCGAAGGCCGGCGCGACGGTCCGGGTCGCGGTCGAGGTCTCCACCGACGAGCACCCACCCGACAAGCCCGGCCGGATCGACCGCGTCGTGCTGATCCACCAGACCGTCACCGATCCGGGCGGGCGGCCGATCGACACCATCGACCTGACCGCCTGGGCCACACTGATCGAGACCGAACAAGGCTGGCGCATCCAAGCGGTGCGCTTCTGAGGAGATTGCCGTGTCCATCCTTCGGTTTCCGCTCATGATCGCGGCGCTGCTCATCGCCACCCTCGGCGCCGGCTGCTCCGACCACACCGGCAGCGACGTGCACGAGGGCGACAAGGAGGCCATCGCCACCATCCGCTCCGGTCTGCAGACGATGTTCACCTGGCATCCCGGCCCCGACCAGGGCCGAACCGACGCCTATCGCCGCGCTGCCCCGTGGCTCACCGCCGACCTGGCGGCCAAGTCGGGCAACAACACCGAACGGGGCCCCGGCGCGCAATGGGACCAGTGGGCCCGCGACCGCTCGACCGTGGAAGCGACCGTCCTGGTCATGGGCACCGAACACGATCCCGACACCGCGGACCGCATCGACCGGCTCGTGCTGATCACCCAGGCGGTCAAGACACCCGAAGGAACGATCGTCGAAACCACCAACCTCGACGCCCGTGTCTTCGTCCAACGCACCCCCCAGGGATGGCGCATATCATCGATCGACTTCGTCTAGCGACACCCAGAATTCGCGACGGCAGAGAGCGATACGGAAATGCGAAGGCGCCCAGGGGAAACCCTGGGCGCCTTCGGAGTTCAGCGGATCAGTGGCGGCGGCGGGACTTCGGGCCGCGCCTGCCCTTCGCCTCCGCGCGGGCCGCCTCGCGGCGCTCGCGGCGGGTGGGCTGCGGACCGCCGTCCGCGCCGTACTCTTCGGCGTCGCTGTGCACCGCTGCTCGGCCGCCCTCGTCGGGCCCGGAGTAGCTGAAACCGCGCGGGGCGGTGTCATCGATGCCCCTGGCGCGCAGGGCCGCCGGTGCGGCGTGCCCGTTCGCGGCAGGCGCCTCCTCGGTGGGCAGCGGACGGGGGGCGGCCATCGCGCCGACCGGCGAACGCAGGCCGGGTCCGACCTCGACGCCTTCCGGCTGCGGCTGCTGCACCTCGACCTGCAGGTTGAACAGGAAGCCGACCGACTCCTCCTTGAGGCCGTCCAGCATGGCGGTGAACATGTCGAAGCCCTCGCGCTGGTACTCCACCAGCGGGTCGCGCTGGGCCATCGCACGCAGGCCGATGCCCTCCTTGAGGTAATCCATCTCGTAGAGGTGCTCGCGCCACTTGCGGTCGAGCACCGACAGCAGCACCTGGCGTTCCAGATTGCGCATGCTGCCCTCGCCCGCGAGGCCGTCGATCTCGGCCTCCCGGCGCTCGTAGGCGTCGTGCGCGTCGTCCAGGAGCGCTTCGAGCAGCTCCTCGCGGGTCAGCTCGCCCGCCTCACCGATTTCGGTCTCGCCGGTCAGGTCCCGGTAGTCCAGGCTCACCGGGTACAGCGTCTTCAGCGCCGTCCACAGCTTCTCCAGATCCCAGTCCTCGACGTAGCCATCAGCGGTGGCGCCGTCCACGTAGGCGCTGACCACATCGGTGATCATGCCCTGGACCTGGCCCTCCATGTCCTCACCGCGCAGGATCCGGTTGCGCTCGCCGTAGATGACGGTGCGCTGCTGGTTCATCACCTCGTCGTACTTGAGGACGTTCTTGCGGATCTCGAAGTTCTGCTGCTCGACCTGCGTCTGCGCGCTCTTGATGGCTTTGGACACCATCTTCGCCTCGATCGGGACGTCGTCGGGCAGGTTCAGCCGCGTCATGATCGCCTCCAGAGCGGCGCCGTTGAACCGCCGCATCAGCTCGTCGCCCAGCGACAGGTAGAAGCGGGACTCGCCCGGGTCGCCCTGGCGGCCGGATCGGCCGCGCAGCTGGTTGTCGATGCGGCGCGACTCGTGCCGCTCGGTGCCGAGCACGTAGAGGCCGCCCGCATCGCGGACCGCGTCGGCGTCCTCGGCAGTCTGGGCCTTGACCTGGTCCAGCGTGGGCAGCCAGGCGCGCTCGTACTCCTCCGGCGTCTCGACCGGGTCGAGACCCTGCTTGCGCAGCAGGATGTCGGCGATGATGTCCGGGTTGCCGCCGAGCACGATGTCGGTACCGCGACCGGCCATGTTCGTCGCGACGGTCACCGCGCCCGGCCGACCGGCCTCGGCGATGATCTCCGCTTCCTTCTCGTGGAACTTCGCGTTCAGCACGTTGTGCGGGATGCCGCGCTTGGTGAACTGCTTGGACAGGTACTCCGAGCGCTCCACGCTGGTGGTACCGATCAGCACCGGCTGGCCCTTCTCGTGCCGCTCGGTGACGTCGTCTACCACGGCGGAGAACTTGGCTTCCTCGGTCTTGTAGATCAGGTCGGACTGGTCGGCGCGGACCATCGGCTTGTTGGTCGGGATGGGGACCACGCCGAGGTTGTAGATCTGGTGCAGCTCGGCGGCCTCGGTCTCGGCGGTACCGGTCATGCCGGAAAGCTTCTCGTAGAGACGGAAGTAGTTCTGCAGCGTGATCGTGGCCAGGGTCTGGTTCTCCGGCTGGATCTCCACCCCTTCCTTCGCCTCGATCGCCTGGTGCATGCCCTCGTTGTAGCGGCGCCCGACCAGGATGCGGCCGGTGAACTCGTCGACGATGATCACCTCGCCGTCGCGGACGATGTAGTCCTTGTCGCGGGTGTAGAGCTCCTTGGCCTTGACGGCGTTGTTCAGGTAGCTCACCAGCGGCGAGTTGGCGGCCTCGTAGAGGTTGTCGATGCCGAGCTGGTCCTCGACGAACTCCACGCCCGCCTCGTGCACGCCGATCGTGCGCTTCTTGATGTCGACCTCGTAGTGCAGGTCCTTCTTCAGCAGCGGCGCGATGCGGGCGAACTCGGCGTACCACTTCGAGGAGGCGTCGGCCGGGCCCGAGATGATCAGCGGGGTACGCGCCTCGTCGATCAGGATGGAGTCGACCTCGTCGACGACGGCGAAATTGTGCCCGCGCTGCACCAGGTCGTCCAGCGAGTGCGTCATGTTGTCGCGCAGGTAGTCGAAGCCGAACTCGTTGTTCGTGCCGTAGGTGATGTCGGCGTTGTAGGCCGCTCGCCGCTGGGCGGGGCTCATGCCGGACAGGATGACGCCGACTTCGAGACCGAGGAAGCGGTGCACGCGACCCATCCACTCGGCGTCGCGCTTGGCCAGGTAGTCGTTCACCGTGACCACGTGCACACCGTCGCCGCTGATCGCGTTCAGGTAGGCGGGGAGCACACAGGTGAGGGTCTTGCCCTCACCGGTCTTCATCTCGGCGATGTTGCCGGTGTGCAGCGCGGCGCCGCCCATGACCTGCACCTTGTAGTGCTTCTGGCTGAGCACCCGCCAGGACGCCTCGCGCGCGACCGCGAACGCCTCGGCCATCAGCTGGCCGAGCGGATCGCTCTCACCCTCTTCGACCATCTCGGCGTAGCGCTCGCGGAACTCGTCGGTCTTGGCCCGCAGCTCCGCGTCGCTGAGATCCTCGTACTCCGGTTCGAGGGCGAGGACCTGGTCGGCGAAGTGCGAGAGCCGCTTGACAATGCGACCCTCACCAATCCGTAGCAACCTCGTCAGTGTCAGCGCAGGCACGGGTCTCGTCAGTCCTCTGGTCGGTGTGTCAAAACGTGTCGTCGGCCCCCGGGCCGGTGCGGCCCCACGCGGTTGCGCGGAATCCGCTGCATGCTTCATGGTAATGGTCCGGCCGATGTGCAGCTGTGCTGGTTCGGCTGTGTTTGTTTTGCATGCTCGGTCTCGCTTCGCTCGAAACCTGGGGTTGAGGTCAGCAGGGGGCGTGAGGTGGTCGCCGCACGATCGGGTGGATGCCGATGCCTTCGTTCGGCGCGAGGCAAGCGGCGCGTTCGACACGGCGGGTGGCCCGGTGCTTCGACCGTGCATCCCGGTTCGCGCTGTGATCGAATCGGTTTACCGAACTCGAACGGACCAGCGTGCCACGGGACCACTCCGGGGCGCGGAAAAAGTGCACCGAATCCATCAGAAATGCCACAACGGCCGGGGTAACGGTTGATGCGGCAGCACAATGAGCGGGGGGACGGCATCGGGAAAAGGAGTACCGGGCAGCGTGATCACGAGACTGACGCCGCAGGACACGGCGTTCTACCGACTCGAGTCGAGCAGCAACCCGATCCACATCGGCTCTCTCGCGATCGTGCGGAACACCGAATCCGGCGACAGCTCCGGACCGGCGATCCTGGACTACGACCGGCTGGTCGACCTGGTCGAGAGCAGGCTCCCGCTGGTGCCGAGGTACCGGCGCAAAGTGCGCGAGATCCCGCTGTCGCTCGGGCGACCGGTCTGGGTCGAGGACAGCCGTTTCGACATCACCTACCACATCCGGCGTTCGGCGCTCCCCGGTCCTGGCACCGATGAACAACTGCACGACCTGGTCGCCCGGCTCACCTCCCACCCCTTGGATCCGGCCCGGCCGCTGTGGGAGATGTACCTGATCGAGCGGCTGTCCGAAGGTCGCTGCGCGATCTTCACCAAGACCCATTCCGCGCTGGTGGACGGGGACACCGCACTCGAGATCGGCCACGTGATCCTCGACGCCGGGCCCGCGCCCCGCGTGCTGGCCGACGAGGACTGGATCGCGCCGCGCGAACCCGGTGAGGTCGAACTGCTGGTGGGCGCGCTGGCCCATCTCGCCGCACAGCCGGGCAAAGCCCTGGAAGTGGCCAGGGACGCGAGCGCGGGCGCGTTCGCGATGCTCGGGACAGCGGGCAGGGCGGTCGAGTCGGTGGTCGCCGCGGTGCGCACCGCGGCGACCGGCGCGCCCGCCAGTCCCCTGAACACCCGCACCTCGCGGAACCGGCGCTTCGACGTGGTACGCACCGACCTGGCGGACTACCGCACCATCCGCAGCCGTTTCGACTGCTCGATCAACGACGCGATCCTCGCGGTGGTCACCGGCGCCCTGCGCAACTGGCTGTTGTCGCGCGGCGAAGCGCTCACCGAGTCGACCACGCTGCGGGCGGTGGTGCCGATGTCGGTGTATGTCGAGGGAGCCGACGGCGAGCAGGCCCCATCGGCGAGCGAGGTGTCGTCGTTCCTGCTCGATCTGCCGGTCGGTGAGCCGAATCCGGTGATGCGGCTGTCGCACATCGCGCACGCCACCGAATTCAACGGACGTCAGCGGCGCGGCGTGCGCGCGCGTACCCTCGTGCATCTGGCCGGATTCGCTCCGGCCAGCCTGCACGCGATGAGTGTGCGCGCGGCGAGTACGTTCGCAGAACACACGTTCAATCTGGTGATCACCAACGCGCCGGGTCCGCAGGCGCCGATGTACATCGGCGGCGCGCGGATGCTGGAGATGTACCCGGTGTCGCCACTGCTGCGCAATCAGGCGTCGAGTATCGGGATCACGTCCTACGACGGACGTGTCTTCTACGGTCTCAACGCCGACCGCGACGCGATGGCCGACATCGGCGTGCTCGCCACGGCGGTGCGCGATTCCATGGAGGAGATGCTCGGTGCCTGCGTCTGATCAGAAGAAGCTGCGGGTCTACATCCCGGCTACGGTGCCGATGCTGCGCGAGCTGGTCGACAACCGGGAGCTGGCCCCCGTCGGCGGTACCGCGTTCGCGGTGACGCCCGCGCTGCGCGAGGCATACGCCTCCGGCGACGAGGAGGAGCTCGGCGAAGTCGCCATGAACGAGGCCGCTCGCGCCTCGCTGCGACTGCTCGCCGCCGAGCGCGAGGCGATCGGGTCGGCGGAGGACTCCGAAGACGACGCCGCGCCGGTCGCGGGCGGCAGTCCGGTCTACCGGCGCGCGGTGATCGCCGCCGACGTGACCGGCGCGAAATTGCGACCCGACCTGGACGACGCGGTGGTCCGGCTCGCGGGTCCGATCAGCTATCAGCAGATCGCCTCGGTGCACGTCGACCTGGCCGACGCCGAACCACAGGTGGCCAAGGCCGTCGACGTGGTCGACGCCGCCGACCTCGGCGACACCGACGCCGAGTTCGTCCTCGGGGACGCCGAGGACCATCAACTTGCCTGGTACGCCGCCCAGGAGCTGCCGTTCCTGCTCGAACTGCTCTGACTCGCGGCGCCGTTCGCGGGCTCACCCACCGCGGTAACCTACGATGCCGTAACCTTGCTGGCGTGGCCTCCGCTCGGGGAGACGGCGGCCTGCGCATCCGACGACAGGGAGACCAACGGCAGCGATGGGTTCGAAAATTGGGAGCTTCTCCGTGCGAGGCGTCCGCGCGTGGCTGGAGGCGCCCGCCGCAGGCGTCGCCGAGCGCGGCGGCAAGCTGAACGTGCTGCGCGGCGCCGTGGCGCGGGTGACCACGCCGCTACTGCCCGACGACTACCTCCACCTGGCCAATCCGCTGTGGTCGGCCCGTGAGCTGCGCGGACGCATCGTGGAGGTGCGCAAGGAGACCGCCGACTCCGCGACGCTGGTGATCCAGCCGGGGTGGGGCTTCGACTTCAAATATCAGCCCGGCCAGTACATCGGCATCGGCATCCTGGTCGACGGACGCTGGCACTGGCGTTCCTACTCGCTGACCTGCCCGCCGAATTGGTCCGCACCCGGCCACGGCGGAAAGCGGCTGATCTCCATCGCCGTGAAGGCCATGCCGGAAGGCTTCCTGTCCAGTCACCTGGTCAGCGGCGTGCCGGTCGGCACCGTCGTCCGGCTCGCCGCGCCGCAGGGCGGATTCGTGCTGCCGTACCCGCCGCCGGAGAAGGTGCTGTTCCTGACGGCGGGCAGCGGCATCACCCCGGTGATGTCGATGCTGCGCGCGCTGGACCGCCGTGAGCTGTTCACCGACGTGGCGCACCTGCACTCGGCGCGGACCGCCGACGACGTGATGTTCGGCGCGGAGCTGAGCGCCCTGCACGAGCGCAATCCGAGCTTCCTGACCCGCCTGCATCTCACCGCCGAGCAGGGCAAGTTCGCGCTCGCCGATCTGGACACCGCGTTCCCGGACTGGCGCGAACGGGACACCTGGGCGTGCGGGCCCGCCGGGATGCTCGACGAAATCGAGAACCACTGGCGCGAGGCGGGCCTGTCGGACCGGCTGCACGTGGAGCGCTTCGAGATCGAGCGCTCCGCGGTGGGCGCGGGCGGCACCGTCACCTTCGGCAAGACCGGACGCACCGTCGAGGCGGACGGCGCGACCAGCTTGCTCGAGGCCGGTGAGTCCGCGGGCGTGCAGATGCCGTTCGGCTGCCGGATGGGCATCTGCCAGACCTGCGTGGTCACCCTGAGTTCCGGCCACGCGCGCGACTTGCGCAACGGTGAGGAGCGCCGCGAAGGCGACAAGGTGCAGACCTGCATCTCGGTGGCGGCGGGCGACTGCACCCTGGACGTGTAGTCCGGCAGGTACTCTCGACGGGGAATCGCGTAAGGAAAGGACCCCGGTGGCCATCACCGACATCAAGACGTTTGCCCACCTCACGGCGGCCGATATCGAGACACTGGGGCAGGAACTCGATTCCGTCCGGCGTTCGGTGGAGCTGTCGCGTGGAGAGCGCGACGCGAAGTACATCCGGCGCGCGATCGCGGCCCAACGCGGTCTCGAGGTGGCGGCCCGCGCCGTGCTGTTCGGCAGCCGCAACCGCTGGGCCTGGCTGACCGGCACCGCGCTGCTTTCGGTCGCCAAGATCATCGAGAACATGGAGCTCGGGCACAACGTCAGCCACGGGCAATGGGACTGGATGAACGACCCGGAGATCCATTCCACCTCGTGGGAATGGGATATGACGGGCCCCTCGGCGCAGTGGCGCCGCGCGCACAACTACTCCCATCACACCTACACCAATGTGCTGGGCAAGGACGAGGATCTGGGCTTCGGCATCCTGCGGATGACCCGCGACGAGCCGTGGCGGCCGATCCACCTGGTGCAGCCGCTGGCGAACCTGCTGCTCGCCGCGACCTTCGAGTGGGGCATCGCGCTGCACGACTGGAGCATCGAGAAGGAGCTGTCGGACACCCCTGCCCGGCAGCTGATGTCGGAGCCGAATGTGGCGTTCGGACGCAAGATCCGTCGTCAGGTGGCCAAGGACTTCCTGTTCTATCCCGCGCTGACCGGACCGGCGTTCAAGCAGACGCTGAAGGCGAACGCGACGGCGAACCTGGTGCGCAATCTCTGGGCCTACGCGGTGATCTTCTGCGGCCATTTCCCCGACGGCGCGGAGAAGTTCACCATCGAGCAGCTCGAGAACGAGACCAGCGGCGAGTGGTATCTGCGCCAGATGCTCGGCAGCGCGAACTTCAAGGCGGGGCCCGCCATGGCGTTCATGAGCGGCAACCTCTGCTATCAGATCGAGCACCACCTGTTCCCCGACCTGCCGAGCAACCGGTACCCGGAGATCGCGGTGCGAGTGCGCGAGCTGTGCGACAAATACGACCTGCCCTACACCACCGGGTCGCTGGGCAAGCAGTATCTGCTCGCCTTCCGCACGATCCACAAGCTGGCGCTGCCGGACCGGTTCCTCAAGGCGACCGCCGACAACGCGCCCGAGACCTCGTCGGAACGCAAGTTCGCCGGGATCACGCTGCCGTCGCGGGGCACGGAGTCGACGCACTGGCTGCGCATCGATCCGGAGACCGGCAAGCGGCGCGGCCTGCGCTCGGCGCTGCACGAGGCGAAGATCGTGCTGCAGGAGAAGGCGCGGCAGGAGAAGGAGATGCTGCGCGAGGCCAAGGCGTCCCTGAAGGTGAAGGCCGAGCACGAGCGGCAGGTGCTGCGCGAGGCCAAGCACGCACTCCAGGAGCGGGCCCGCCATGAACAAGCGGCGCTGCGCGAAAAAGCCATGCGGGACAAGCGCTTTCGCATTCGACGAAGGGCGCGCTAACCTACCATCAGACAGCCGGGATCGCAATAGGGTATTTGACACATCCACACGGCCGACTTCGCAACCTACGGTCTCGTAACTTACGATAAAGTAACCCGTATGGCGATCTCGGATGTCAAGGAATATGCGCACCTCACCGAGGCCGACGTGGAAGCACTCGGCGCGGAATTCGACGCGATCCGGCGAGAAATCGAAGCCTCGCGCGGCGAGCGCGACGCGAAGTACATCCGCAATGTCATCAGGTTGCAGCGAGTTCTCGAGATAACCGGCCGTGCGGTGCTGTTCGCCAGCCCGAAACGTCCCGCGTGGCTGGCCGGCGTGGCCCTGCTCGGCACCGCCAAGATCATCGAGAACATGGAGATCGGGCACAACGTCATGCACGGCCAGTGGGACTGGATGAACGATCCGGAGATCCACTCCAGCTCGTGGGAATGGGACAACACCGGCGCGGCCAAGCACTGGAAGCACACCCACAACTACCTGCACCACAAGTACACCAACGTGCTCGGCATGGACGACGACATCGGCTACGGCCTGCTGCGGGTGACGCGCGACCAGCGCTGGAAGCCGTTCAACCTGGGCAACCCGGTCTACAACCTGGTACTGCAGCTGTTCTTCGAGTACGGCGTGGCCATCCAGCACCTGGAACTCGGCAAGCTGGTGGCGGGCCGGTACAAGCCCGGCTCCCCCGAGCGGGCCGAATTCGAGCGTAAGCGCAACGAGGCGCTCACCAAGATGGGCAAGCAGGTCCTGAAGGACTACGTGATCTTCCCTGCGCTCACCGGGCCCGCGTTCTCCTCCACGTTCACCGCCAATCTGGCCGCCAACGCGATCCGCAACGTCTGGTCCAACGCGGTGATCTTCTGCGGCCACTTCCCCGACGGCGCGGAGAAGTTCACCAAGGCCGATATCGACGGTGAGACGAAGGGCCAGTGGTACCTGCGCCAGATGCTGGGCAGTGCCAACATCTCCGGCGGCCCGGTCGTGCACTTCATGACCGGCAACCTGAGCCACCAGATCGAGCACCACCTCTTCCCCGATCTGCCGAGCAACCGGTACGCCGACATCGCGGTGCGGGTGCGCGAGCTGGCCGACAAGTACGACCTGCCCTACACCACCGGCTCGCTGCCGGTGCAGTACTTCAAGGCGTGGCGCACGATCCTCAAGTTGTCGCTGCCGAACAAGTACCTGAAGGCCACCGCCGACGATGCCCCCGAGACGGCTTCGGAACGCAGGTTCGGCGGCACCACCAAAGCCACCGTCGATCCGGTGACCGGTCGGCGCCGCGGCCTGCGCACCGCGCTGACCCAAGGCCGTCGCCGGCTCGCCAGGCGCACTGTTTCCGCAACCCGCTGAACTTCGCGTGGCGGGGGTCGGGGTTCGGGGCATCCGAGCCGACCACCCCCGCCGTGTGCGGAGAGATCGCCGGGTTTGATTGACTCGGGCGGTGCATCCTGAGGTTCTGAGCGTCTACGAGGTGATCCGGCGGCGCCGTGACGTGCGCGCGGAGTTCACCGGCGAACCCGTGGACGACGCGACACTGTGGCGGCTGCTGGATGCCGCGCACCGGGCGCCCAGCGTGGGAAACTCGCAACCCTGGGACTTCGTGGTCGTTCGCGAACCGGCGACGCTGCGCAAGTTCGCCGACCATGTGGCGCACAAGCGCGTGGAGTTCCGGGACGCGCTGCCACCCGAGCGCGCCGCGACCTTCGAGCCGATCAAGATCGAGGGCATTCTGGAGAGCGGCACCGGCGTCGTGGTCTGCTACGACCACGCCCGTGGCGGACCCCAGGTACTCGGCCGGGCCACGGTGCCCGAAACGGGCATCTATTCCGCGGTGCTCGCCATCCAGAACCTGTGGCTGGCCGCTACCGCCGAAGGCATCGGCGTCGGTTGGGTGTCGTTCTACGACCCCGTATTCCTGGCCGACCTGATCGACCTCCCGGTGGGCGTCCGCACGGTCGCTTGGCTCTGTGTCGGGCCGGTGCGCGAATTCCAGCGCGTTCCCGATCTGGAGCGCTTCGGCTGGCGCGCCGGGAGACCGCTGACGGAGGCGGTGCACCAGGAAACCTATCGCGGCTGACCGTCCCGCACCGGTGCCGCATCGTTACCCAAATGTGTGGATCGTTCATGGTTCAATCGGATTCCGACTGGGTACGACAAGGGCGAAACTGCTTCGCACGCAGTGCTGTTCACGATAGTGTTCGCCGGTTCCAGGAGGTTTGTGCAATGGCCAATGTCGATGCTGTTCGGCTGTCGAGCGAGCTGGGCATCGATCTGGCACAGGCGATGTTGCGCCTGCGTCGGGAAGGCTTCCCCGGCGAGACCAAGCACCAGACCTGTCTGCGAATCATCGCGGACGAGGGACGCAAGCGGCGGGGCACCACCGGCAAGCCCTGACACCACCTGCCGTAGACCGGTAGCGGGCCCGCCGACCGCGCAGGGTCTTCCCGGTCGGCGGGCCGCGCGACTGCGTCAGACGCGTTCGAGCACCGCCGAGGCGCCGATCCCGCCCGCGGCGCAGATGCCCAGCAGAGCCGTGCTCTTCCCCGTGCGCGCCAACTCGTTGGCCATGGTGGTCACCATGCGCGCCCCGGTGGCGCCGAAGGGGTGGCCGAGCGAGATCGAGCCGCCGTGCACGTTCAGCCGGTCGATGTCCACCTCGCCGACGGCGGTGTCGCGATCCAGCCGGGTCTTCGCCCACTCGTCGCTGGCCAGCGCGGTCAGCACCGACAAGGTCTGGGCGGCGAAAGCCTCGTGGATGTCGACGAGATCGGCGTCCTCCAGCGTCATTCCGGCCTTCTCCAGCGCCCGCGGCATCGAGATGGCGGGCCCGATCAGCACTTGATCGGTCGGATCGACGCTCACGTAACTCCACGACCGGAACGCCGCCAGCGGCCGATATCCGAGGGCGTGCGCTTTCTCTTCGCTCATCAGCAGCACCGCGGCAGCCCCGTCGGTGAGCGGGCTGGCGTTGCCCGCGGTGACGCTGCCGTCGGTCGCGAAAACCGGCTTCAGACCGGCTAGTTTCGCGACGCTGGTGTCGCCGCGGACCAAACCGTCGCGCAGGATCTCCGCGTCCTCGGGCGTGCGCACCCGCAGCACCTCGTCGTCGAACCGGCCCGACCCGATGGCCGCCGCCGCGCGGTGATGCGAGCGGGCGGCGAACTCGTCCTGGTCGGCGCGGCCGACGCCGTGGATGCGGGCCATCTTCTCGGCCGACTCGCCCATCACCTCACCGGTGGTGCGCTCGGCGATCCTGGGCCGGCTCGGCAGCAGGTCGGTGAACGGCGCCAGGCGCGCGACGGCGGACAGGTAGTCCTTCGGCTTCGGCTTGCCCAGCGCCAGCGGCGCCGCCGCGTGCACGACCTTCTGCGGCAGTTTGACCTCGGCGTTCGAGGTGGAATCACTGCCACCGGCGATCATGATGTCGTACTCGCCCCGCTCGATCGCCGCCGCGGCCGACGTGACGGCCTGCAAGCCGGAGGCGCAGGCCCTGGTCACCGTGTAGCCCTCGCAGCCCGGGTCCAGCCGGAGGTCCAGCGCGATCTCCCGGGCGATGTTCGGCGCCGCGCCGGGCAGGATGACACCGCCCCAAACGATCGCCTCCACCTGCGCGCCGGGCAGCCCGGTCCGCTCCAGCAACCCGCGGACCGCGGCGTCGGCGAGCGCGATGGAGTCCATCGTGGTGTAGCCGGTGAACGCCCGCAGGAACGGCGTGCGCGCACCGGACACGATCACGGCACGGCGAGCAGCTTTGGTGGCCATGCGATTTCCTTTCGAAAGCCTGAGACCACCGAACTTACTCTAAAGTAAGTTCACCGTCGACCCCCTTCGCCGACGGTGAACCCCCAACGCAGCGACGATCCCCTCCACCGCCGCTGAACCGACCTGCCACGCGCCGTTGAGCAGCAGGCCGGAGACGTCCGTCCCGGCGAACGCCCCTGCCCGTTCCGGAACCGGCCGCATGGCTCCCCGGCCATCCGACGCAAAACACCGTATCAAACTTTCGTCCTGTTTTCCAAACAGTTTCTATTGGTTTGCCAAACACCTACGAACGGCTTACCATGAACTCACTATGCATAGCCCTTCGGAGCTGTCGCGGCAGAAGAGATTCGGGCGAATCATCAGAGAACGCCGGGACGAGCTCGGCCTCACCCAGCTACAGATCGGCGACCTCGGGGGACCTTCGGCGCCGACCATCCGGAAGATCGAAGACGGCGAGGCCGCGATCAGCATGCAGACGCTGAACAAGCTCGACGCCCCGCTGCGATGGCTGCCGGGCAGCGCCGCACGCACGTACGCGGGCGGTGTGCCCGCCACCGACGAACCCGCCGACGCCTCCCGTCCCGCGGGAGAATCCGTGGTGGCCGGGCCCGACGCCATTCGCTTCGAAATCTCCGATCTCACCGGGCTTCTCGCGGCATCGGGCCGGCTCACCGACGCCGTCGAGAACGGCCGCACCAGCGACCCGCAGGTGGTCGCGGCGATAGCGGAACTCAACCGGGTGGTTTCCAAACTCTCGGCGCGCTACGCCACCGCCATGCTCGAACGCAACGGCGGGCCGGGCAGGCAATTGCACCCCCTGGTGGAAATGGCCTTCGCCCACTTGCTCGCGGTCCCCGCGGAGCCGAGCGACCCCGGCGAGCTCCAGGAACGCCGGTACCGCCGCTGGCTGGCCGGTCGATCGGAGGACATCGATGCAGCGACCGAAGCCCGATTCCGCGCACGCTGGCTGGCGGCCAACGCGGCGACGGCATCGGTTCGAAACGGCGAGTGACGAGGCAGGCATGACCGAGAACGGACCGCACGGCACGGCGCTGACCCTGAGCCACAAGATCAATCGGCTGTTCGCCGTGGTGCATCCGCGCTCCGCGCCGGAACGCAGCACCGAATCCGTCGCCGCGCAGGTGAGCGAATTCATCGGACGGCCGGTGCCCGCGAGTTACCTGACGCGCCTGCGCGACGGAGAGTTCGACGACGAGAACGCGGCGGCCACCGCCGATGCCGAGATCCTCGCCGCGGTGACGCGCAGTTTCGGTGTGGCCGCCGACTATCTGCTCACCCGAGGCCCCGCCGCGGGAGCGATCGACCGGGAACTGGAATTGCTCGCCACCATGCGCGACGCGAACGTCGCCAGCATCGCGCTGCGCGGTTCGAACATCGATCGGGCGATGCTGGCCAAGATCATCCAGAGCACGGCGGAGTCGACGCCGCCCAGTCGGTAACATGCTTTTCTACATGGGCCACTGAGCTTTTGTAGGAGACCGATCACATGGCCATCCAGGCCCGGTTCCGGAGCTTGACCCGGGACCTCCCGATACCCCACCCATGGGATCTGCGGACCTACCTCGATGACGTCGCGGAATACCGGGGCCGCAGCATCAGCCTGCTACCGATCGATACCGCGCTGCTGGCCGGCACCGGATGCGGCACGGGCAGCGGCCTGTGGATCGCGAAACAGGACAGCGACGTCATCGTCTACGGCGCCGACACCACCGAATGGCACGCCGAGCACATCATCGTGCACGAACTCGGGCACATGCTGCTGGGACACGGCCCGGAACAGACCGGGCCCGGTGACCAGCTCGTGAGCACGCCGACCGTGGCGGCGGTGGCCGACCTGCTGCCCTCGATCTCGCCGGAGTCGATCGCCCACGTACTCGGCCGCACCGACTACGGCACGCTGCGCGAACGCGACGCGGAGACCTTCGCCGACATGGTGATGCTGCACGCCATGCGTCCGCCGCGCCGCGATTCCCTGCTGCACCGCACGTTCTTCCGCGACCGGCGGCGGTGACCTCGCCGATCCCGGCGCCGATCGCGATACCCGTGATCGTCTTCGTCGCGGTGGTCGCGCTCGGGCGGCGGGTCGCGCTGAACCACGCCACCGTCGACCGCTTGCTCAACCGGGCCATGCTGTGGGGTGTCGCCACGCTGATCCTGCTCGAGCGCGGCATCGCACCCGGCATCGGCAGTCTGCTGCACCAGCTTTCGATGGCCACGCTCCTGATGGAGGTGGCCGGTCTGTACGGCGCGGCTCGGCTCTGGTCCGGCGCGGATCCGGCCTCGGCGTGGGCGCGGCAGCGGGTCTACGACTCGGCCGCGCTGGCCGGGGGCATGCTCATCCTGGTCGTGGGTACCGCGGCCCGACATGAGGGACGGCTGCTGGGGCAAGCACCGGATCTGCCGACGGTGGTGGCCTGGGCGGTCCTGTGGATTCCGCTGTTCGCCACCGGACGGCTGGCCTGGCACGCCGCGGCGCGCGAACTGCGCTCGGACGAAGCGAGCACGCCGGAACGGATCGTCTACGGAACGCTGCTGACCACGCTGATCGTCGCCACCGGCGGCTTGGTCATCTCGGCGCTGCGACTCGCCGGACCCGGCGCGGCCGCCGACCCGGCACTGACGCGCTGGGCCGCACCGACTTTCGCGGCGTCGGCGCTCGGCGCGGCTCTCCTGTCCGTCCCGCTGCTCGCGTCGCTGCGGACCCGAGTGGGCTGGGATCGCGCCGGACGGTACTGCCGCCGCCTGCGGCCGCTGTGGCGCGATCTCACCGCCGCGGTGCCGGAGATCGTGCTCGAGCCGGACCTACCGGTCGCCGAATCCGACGCCCGGCTGATCCGTATGACGGTGGAGATCCGCGACGCCCTGATGCATTTGCAGCGCTACCTGCCCGCGGATGCGAGCGGCACCGACGACGTGCAGCGGATTCGTAAAGCCATCGCCGCCAAGTCGAACGGCGCGGCGGGGGCACAGCCACGGCGGCTCGACGATCCCGCGGGGCGGCCGGTCGGCGACCTCGATTCGGATCTGCGGCTGCTGCTCACGCTGGCACGCCGATGGCCGAGGTCGCGAGCATGCTCCAGCACACTGCTCCGGACATCCGGCCGGTGAGCCGAATGCCCGGAGCAGCGGGAATGCGACAGCGTCGTCAGGCCAGCCGGATGAGACCGTAGTCGAAGGCGTGGCGGCGGTAGACCACCGAGGGCCGGTCGGTCTCCTTGTCCTGGAACAGGAAGAAATCGTGGCCGACGAGTTCCATCTGGTAGAGGGCGTCGTCGACCGACATCGGAGTCGCCGGGTGCTCCTTCGTGCGCACGATGTGGCCGGGACCCGCCTCGTAATCCGGTTCCCTTCCCTCCTCCGCGTGCGCGTGCGCGGCGGACTCATTGAGCCGCTCGAACAGGGAGTCGTCCACCAATTCGGCCGTGGCCTGGGCGACGGAGACCGGTGTCTTGTCGCCATAGTGCACCCGGCGCCGGTCCTTGGTGCGGCGCAGCCGGCTCTCCAGCTTGGCGGTCACCGACTCGAAGGCGGCGTAGAAGCTGTCCGCGCAGGCCTCGGCCCGCACGACGGGACCCTTTCCGCGCGCGGTGATTTCGACGCGCTGACAGTTCTTGCGCTGACGACGGTTGCGCTCGTGGAACAGCTCCACGTCGAACAGGAAGATCGACGGATCGAAGCGTTCTACTCGGGAGAGTTTTTCCGCGACGTAAATACGAAAGTGGTCGGGCACCTCGACGTTGCGGCCCTTCACCACGATGTCGCCGCGTGGCGCACGTGGTCGTTCCGCTGCGGGTTGCTCTAGTGCTTCCTGGGTGCCGGAATCCAGCACCGAAGTAGCGGGATCTTTCACTGAAGGTCGTGAAGAAGTCGTCACGCGTACCTCCCGGATCTGGCCGCACCGACCGATTCCAGTGCGGCGGGATTGAGCGTGCCGAGCGACAAGACTCGGCACAAGATGTCCGAGGCGCCACCTCCAAACTTGCGGTTCGGGTGTGTGTTCGCGACGCTAGTCCGCCAACGGGCTGATCGCCAGTGTTCACGCAAATTTCCCGGAGTCAAGCAGCGCAAGTAACCAGAACGCCATGTGTCGGCAATCCGGCCGACCACAGGGCGCGCACGGACTCGCGGGCTGTGGCTCCGGTGGTCAGCACGTCGTCGACCAGCACCACCTCGGCATTCGCCGGTACCTCCCAGTCGGTGGCGTGACCGGCGAGCACGGTCACCCGCCCATCCAGGTTCCGAGCCCGCTCGGCGGGTGTCAAGCCCACCGAATCACGCACCCCATGCCCCACCCGCAACAGGGGTATCATGCGGCTGCCGGGCAGCCATCGCACAGCTACCGACGCGGTGCGCAGCACCGGATCACCGCCTCTGCGCCGTGCCGCCACGGCTCTGCTCGGTGCGGGCACCAGCACCAGTGGCCGACCCGGCGAACGCAGTTCGGCGAGCGCGGCCGCGAACGCCGCCCCCAGCGGCTTCGCCAGATCCCGCCGTCCGCGTTCCTTGACGGCGAGCACCGCCCGGCGCGCGGGCCCCGTGTACGGACTCAGCGCCCAGCACGGGACGCCAGGGTCGGTGCGCGGCCACACCCGCACCGGTGGACCGGCCAGCGCGACGGCGCAGTCGGCACACCAATCGGCTCCGGGACGTCCGCAGCCCGCGCAGACGGCGGGCAGCACCAGGTCGAGCAGGGTTCGCATCGGCACAGTGTGCGCCGGGCTGCCGACAAGTCCACCCGATCATGTCGACGGCGATCCGCGGCGGAACGCTGCTTTCGTTGCGGCAGCGCTTTTTCCGCGATCCCCAGCAGCGCCACACACCGGTGCGGACCGGACCTACGAGCGTGTGTTGCCGCCGCCTGCTCCGGCCACCGGCCCGTCCTCACGCGACTGCCCACGCGGAGGCATCCGGCCCTACTGCGGGACGTCCCAGCCGATTCCGCCCGAGAACCGACCGAATTCTCAGCCGGGAAGGACGGGGATGGCGTTCGCGCCCAGCCCGGGGACCTCGCGCCAGTAGGGCTGGCCTTGGTCCGGAGCCGAGGTCAGTTCCAGCACCGCGCGCGAGTCGGCGACGTACTGGTGGTCGGCGCTCGCGCTCACCGACCGCACCGGCGCCGTCAGATTCTGCGACGTCAACGGTGTCGGCTCCGAGCCGTCGACCGACACGGTGCTCACCGGGTCGATATTGCCCTCGCGCGCGATGATGATCGAATCCGCGTCCAGCCAGTCCACCGACACCGCGGCCGTGCTGAGTCCGACTCCCACGGGAAGCGCCGAGGCCAGTGAGAGCTTGCCGTCCGGTTGCGGCACGACGACCGCGACGTACACCTTGCCGTCGGCGATCATCGCCGCCCGCACTCCGGTTCGGGAGATCCGGAGTTCGGTGATCGGTAGCCGGGGCGCCGACGCCGAGGAGGCCGCGGTCAAGGCCGAGATGTCGACGTTCTGCACCGACACGTTTCCGGTGCCCCGGTCGTTGACCGCGCGGATGACCCGCTCGCCGTCGACCACCGCCCACGCGGCGCTGCCGTCCGCGGTCCACGACGGACGTGTGATGGTGAAGCCCTCGGCCACCGGGAAAGCGTTTCCGCCGTAGGTGCCGACCATCAGGGTGCGCGAGGGCATGCCCGGTGGCCTCCCGGCTTCCGCCACCGCGGCGACGAACTGACCGTCCGGGGACAGGGTCGCCGACTGCAGGTTGGTCATCCGGCCGAAGTAGCCGGGCGCGGGCGTGATGCCGCCGTTGTCGCCGACCTCCACCAACCCGCCGCCGCGCAGGGCGTGCAGCCCGACCTGATTGCGCCCGGAGGTGGCCGGATTGAACTGCTGCACGTCCGCCACGCTGTATCCGTTCGCGGCGAACCGCTCGTCGAGCGGCTTGCCGTCGGCGAGCAGCTGATAGGGCCCCAGGATGTCGGCGCTGGACAGGGTCAGCACCACTTGCGCGGCGAACAGCTCGCGATCGCGCGGGTTCAGCGCCGACGCGCCGGCGAAGTCGATCCGGACGCCACCGAGCCCGATGCCGACGTCGTCGGGATCACCGTTGATCTTGGTGATCGTGCCGCGCAGCGCGATCGGCGGGGCGAGCTCGTTGCGCAGCATCGACGCCAGCGCGGGCTGCGGCCCCTCGATCAGCGAGCTGAGCAACCGCTGGGGAAGTTCCGGTTTCTGCACCGACATCCAGCGCAGATCCGGGACGGCCGCGTTCCCGCCCGGATCGATGAAGTACAGCACGTAGCGGCGGTAGGACTTGAAGAACGCGGTGGAGTCCATCACGACTCCGTCGGGCAGCTCGTCGATGCGCCACTCGCCGTCGACCTTGGTCAGCTCGATCTTGTTCTCCACCATGATCAGGTCGTCGCTGGGACGGTACCCGCCATCGGCGGCCAGCTCGCCGACCTTGCGCGCGCGGATCTGATAGGTGGCCTTGTCACCGGAGCGCGATTCCCGCAGTGTGTCGGGTTTTTCGACGATGACGGTGCCCGCGGCGTCGTCCCACTGCGTGGAGGCCGCGGGCGTCATGTACTGCCGGGCGGCCAGGTGCCGGTTGGCCGGATCCGCGGTGGCCTGGAGGAAGTCACGCAGCAGCAGATCGGGATCGCGGTTGGCGACCGGCGGCGGCGGGCCCTCGGAGGTCGGCCCGCGGTTGATGGTGCCCAGCGCCTCCGGCGCCGAGGACTCCGGCAGACTGGCGCACGCGGTGAGCGGAACCAGCACCGCCAGGACCGCGGCGGCCAGCACGGTCAGCCGCTGCATTCGCGCAGTTCTGACACGCATGCTCATGACTGTACGTCCCCCGATTCGCGCGATCCCCCGCGCCCGGTCCGCGCCGACTCGGACGTCGGCGATCCGTTCGCTCCGGGTGCCGGCGCGTCTTCCGTCGATGCGCTGTCGGTCGGCGTCGTCGCGCCGGGCGACTCACTCGCGCTCTGCTTCGATGCCTGCTCCGGCGCCGCATTCGATTCGGGGACGCCGGGTTCTGCGGCGTCCTTCTCCGGCGCCTCCGCTTCGGCCGTGTCCGACGTCGGGTCCTCGTCTCCCACCGCTTCCGAACCGACGCGCGCGGCCTCGACCGTCGTCTCGTCGCCACCCGGCTCGTCGCCACCCGGCTCGTCTCCGCTCGGCTCGGAACTGTCCGGCGCGGAGCTGTCCGGCGCGGCCGGTCGGCTCGGATCCTTCGACAGCACGTCCTCCGGCTCGCGGGAACCCGGAGGCATGGCATCGGGGCCACCTGGTTCGGAAGCGCTCGGCTCCCGCAGGGCGTGCGCCACCTGCCCGGTTTCCGAATCGGTCGCCTTCGGCTCGCTAGCCTCGGCGGTCGAGCCGCCCGGTTGCGCGGCCGGTTCGGCGGCATCCCCCTCGGGAGCGCCGGAATCGGCGGGCGGCTCCGGCTCGACCACGCGCATCGACTTGCGGGCCGGTTCCAGCGGCAGCGGGCTCGCGCCGAGCTTCTTGCCGCGCACCAGCGGCAGTGTCAGGCGGAAGCTGGCGCCGAGCCCGGCCTCGCCCCAGGCTTCGAGCCTGCCTTCGTGCAGGTTCGCATCCTCCACACTGATCGACAGGCCGAGGCCGGTACCGCCGGAGCGGCGCATGCGTGAGGGATCCGAGCGCCAGAACCGGTTGAAGACCAGCTTCTCCTCGCCGGGCCGCAGACCGACGCCCTGATCGCGCACGACGACGGCGACGGCGTTCGCGTCGAGGTCGCCGCGCATCCGGATCAGCACCGGCTTGCCCTCGCTGTGGTCGATCGCGTTGGCGAGCAGATTGCGCAGCACCCGCTCCACCCGGCGCGGATCTACCTCGGCGACCAGCGGCTCCTCCGGCATGTCCGTGATCACCTCGACCCCGGCGTCCTTGGCCAGGTGCCGCACGGTCGAGATCGCGGCCCGCGCGCACATCCGCACGTCCAGCGACTCGACCTGGAGTTCGGCGACGCCCGCGTCGTGCCTGCTGATCTCCAGCAGGTCGTTGAGCAGGCCCTCGAACCGGTCGAGCTCGTTGACCAGCAGCTCGGCGCTGCGGGCCAGGGCGGGGTCGAGGTCGTCACTGCTGCCGTGGATGAGGTCGGCGGCCATGCGGACGGTGGTGAGCGGAGTACGCAGCTCATGGCTGACGTCGGAGGTGAACCGGCGCTGCAGGTTGCCGAATTCCTCCAGCTGGGTGATCTGGTTGGACAGGCTCTCGGCCATCTCGTTGAACGCCTGCGCCAGCCGCGCCATGTCGTCCTCGCCGCGCACCAGCATGCGTTCCTTGAGCCTGCCGTCGGCGAACCGGCCCGCGATCCGGGCCGCGGAGCGGATCGGCAGGACCACCTGCCTGGTGACCAGCGCGGTGATCGCGGCAAGCAACACCAGCAGGACGATGCCGCCGACCAGCATGGTGCCGCGCATCAGCGACAGGCTGCGTTCCTCGTTGGCCAGCGGGAAGATCAGATAGATCTCCAGGGTGGGGATCTCCGCGCTCGGGCTGCCGATGATCAGCGCGCGACCGCGGTAACCGTCCGCGTCGTCGACCGTGGCGAACTGGTAGCTGACCTGGTTGCGCTGCACGAACCGGCGCAGTTCGTCGGGCACCTCCTGGATCGGGCCGCGAGGGATCTGCTGCGGCGGCATCCCGCCGATGACACTCAGCGCCGAATCGAAGCTGCCCGCGGCGCCGGTGGATTGGCCGGTGCCGCCACGGTTGGACAACGCGTTGCGGGCCTCTTCCAACCGCTGCGGTTGAGCG
This sequence comes from Nocardia abscessus, assembly GCF_015477775.1. Classification (GTDB taxonomy): domain Bacteria; phylum Actinomycetota; class Actinomycetes; order Mycobacteriales; family Mycobacteriaceae; genus Nocardia; species Nocardia abscessus_A. The sequence continues at coordinate 355,670 of NZ_JADLQO010000004.1, forward strand.
CCGATGTCGTGCACACCGGCCAGCTGGCTCTCCACCGTGTTGCGCGCACGGTCCATCTCCTCGACCGCGGCGTTGATCTTGGCGTCCAACAGCCGGTCGGTGATCTGACTGGTCAGCACCACGCCCAGGATCGTGATGACGATCAGTGACAGCGTCAGCGTCGACACGATGACACGCAACTGCAGTGAGCGACGCCAGAGGTGGCCTAAGGCAATACCGACCGCTTGGAACCAGGCCACCACCGGAGCCAGCGATCGTTGGAGACGGGCGATCACGCCATCGATCACGGTGGTCCGGCCTTGTAACCGACACCGCGGACGGTCAGCACGATCTCCGGGTTCTCGGGATCCTTCTCGACCTTCGCCCGCAACCGCTGCACGTGCACGTTCACCAGCCGGGTGTCGGCGGCGTGCCGGTAGCCCCAGACCTGTTCGAGCAGGACCTCACGGGTGAACACCTGGCGCGGCTTGCGGGCCAGGGCGACGAGCAGGTCGAACTCCAGCGGCGTCAGCGAGATCTGCGCGCCGCCGCGGCTGACCTTGTGCGCGGGCACGTCGATCACGATATCGGCGATCGACAGCAGCTCGGCGGGCTCCTCCTCGGTGCGGCGCAGCCGCGCCCGCACCCGGGCCACGAGCTCCTTCGGCTTGAAGGGCTTGACGATGTAATCGTCGGCGCCCGATTCCAGACCCAGCACGACGTCGACCGTGTCGGTCTTGGCCGTGAGCATCACGATCGGAACCCCGGAATCGGCCCGCAGCACACGGCACACATCGATGCCGTTCATGCCGGGCAGCATCAGGTCCAGCAACACCAGATCGGGGCGGATCTCGCGAACCGCCGCCAGGGCCTGTGTGCCGTCGCCGACCACATGCGGGTCGAACCCTTCCCCGCGCAAGACGATCGTGAGCATCTCAGCGAGTGCCATATCGTCGTCGACGACCAGAATCTTCGGCTTCATAACTACTATGTTGTCATCTCCCAGGCCAGGATCGGGCCGCCACGCCAACACTGGTGCGAACCCGCGGCACAGCCAACCTTATCGACCAACGATTTCGGCGATCCGCGCGGCAAGCGCAGCCGGGCCGTCGTCGGATCGGTAGGTCCACCACGGTCCGCGCCAGTCGCGTTCGGCCAGCTCACGGTACACCGCCCCGGTCCGGTGCTGCAGACCGCCGTCGCGCTCGTAGGCGTCGAGCGCGCGCTCGGCGTCGAGTTCGCCACGCCTGCGGGCACGCTCGGTGGCGAGCTCGGTCGGCACGTCCAGCAACACCTGCAGCGCGGGCGCGGGCAGGCCGAACCTGCCGAACTCCAATTCGCCCACCCAGTCGACGATTTCACCGTCGGCCGACTGCCCCAGCCGGGCAGCCGAGTAGGCGGCGTTGGAGGCGACGTAGCGATCCAGCAGCACAATGTCGTTGTCGGCCAACAGCTTCGACAACTCGTCCTGGGCGTCGGCGCGATCGAGCGCGAACAGCAGGGCCATGCCGCTGACCGAGGCGGCGAGGTCGCCGTGCGCGCCGCGCAGCGCCTCGGCGGCCAGATCGGCGTGCACCGAGGCGCGGTAGCGCGGGAAGGCCATCGTCGCGACGCGCAGCCCGCGACCGCGCAGCTCGGCGACGACTCGCTCGATCAGCGTCCGCTTGCCCGCGCCGTCGAGGCCCTCGACCGCAATCAGCACTCCCATGACCAGGCAGCGTACCCCGCCGCCCGCTCTGTGCCCGCACCGGCTGACCAGCGCGGATGTCGAGCTTTCCGGCAGGTGCGCCGACGGCTGCCCGACGGGCCGGTGTCCCGCGGGCAAGCGGCCCGCGGGACACCAGGCGCTGCGCTCAGTAGCGGTAGTGATCCGGCTTGTACGGGCCCTCGACGTCGACGCCGATGTACTCGGCCTGGTCCTTGGTGAGCTTGGTCAGCTCGCCGCCGAGCGCTTCGACGTGGATGCGGGCGACCTTCTCGTCCAGGTGCTTCGGCAGCCGGTAGACCTCGTTGTCGTACTCCTCGGGCTTGGTCCACAGCTCGATCTGCGCGATCACCTGGTTGGAGAAGCTGTTCGACATCACGAACGACGGATGACCGGTCGCGTTGCCGAGGTTGAGCAGACGCCCTTCCGACAACACCAGGATCGAGCGGCCGCTGTCCTGGAACGTCCACAGGTCGACCTGCGGCTTGATGGTCAATTTCGTTGCGCCGGAACGCTCCAGCGCGGCCATGTCGATCTCGTTGTCGAAGTGACCGATGTTGCCGAGGATGGCTTGGTCCTTCATCGCCTTCATGTGCTCGAGGGTGATGATGTCCTTGTTCCCGGTCGCGGTGATGACGATGTCGGCCTCGCCGATCGCGTTCTCCACGGTCACCACGTCGTAGCCGTCCATCAGCGCCTGCAGCGCGTTGATCGGGTCGATCTCGGTGACCTGCACCCGGGCGCCCTGTCCGGCAAGCGATTCCGCGCAGCCCTTGCCGACATCTCCGTAGCCGCAGATCAATATCTTCTTGCCGCCGATGAGCACGTCGGTGCCGCGGTTGATGCCGTCGATCAGCGAGTGGCGGGTGCCGTACTTGTTGTCGAACTTGCTCTTGGTGACCGAGTCGTTGACGTTGATCGCCGGGAACACCAGCTCACCCGCCGCCGCGAACTGGTAGAGCCGCAGCACGCCGGTGGTGGTCTCCTCGGTGACGCCGCGCACCGACTCGGCGATCTTGCCCCACTTGCCCCGGTCGGTCTCGAACCGCTCGCGCAGCAGGTTCAGGAAGACCTTGTACTCGGCCGAGTGGTCCTCGTCCTCCGGCGGCACCACGCCCGCCTTCTCGAACTGCGCGCCGCGCAGCACGAGCATGGTGGCGTCGCCACCGTCGTCGAGGATCATGTTGGCCGGCTCACCCGGCCAGGTGAGCATCTGCTCGGCGGCCCACCAGTACTCCTCCAGCGTCTCGCCCTTCCAGGCGAACACCGGGGTGCCCTTGGGCTCGTCGACGGTGCCGTGCGGCCCGACGACCACGGCGGCGGCCGCGTGGTCCTGGGTCGAGAAGATGTTGCACGAAGCCCAGCGAACCTCGGCGCCGAGACTGGTCAGGGTCTCGATCAGTACCGCGGTCTGCACGGTCATGTGCAGCGAGCCGGAGATGCGCGCGCCCTGCAGCGGCCGCACCTCGGCGTACTCACGGCGCAGCGCCATCAGACCGGGCATCTCGTGTTCGGCCAGACGGATCTCCTTGCGGCCGAAATCGGCCAGCGACAGATCTGCCACCTTGTAGTCGATGCCGTTGCGGACATCGGCGGTCAACGACGTGCGTGCGTGAAGTTCTGAGGTGGTCATCAGCCTCTCCTGGTTCGGCAAGTACCGAGGCAAGGCTAGTCGCTCACGACCCGGCGTGGTCGACGTGCCTGTCCTGCTCGCGCGGCCCGGCGTCCGACCCGCTCCGGCGGCGTCGCTTACGCGACGACCCCGCGGGCCGCCAGGATGCGGCGCCGCTTTCGCGGCTGGATGTTCGCCAGGGTGATGTCGCCGCCGTAATGGGCGAGGACGCGGTCGTCCATCACCCACCGCCACACCGGCGGGATGGCGGCCAGCACGATCATGGCGGCGTACCCCGCGGGCAGTTGCGGAGCCTGCTGCGAGCTGCGCAGCGTCTGATAGCGACGCCCCGGGTTGGCGTGGTGGTCGCTGTGCCGCTGCAGGTGGAACAGGAAGATGTTGGTGACCAGGTGGTCGCTGTTCCAGCTGTCGCGCGGCGAGCAGCGGGCGTACATGCCGTTCGGCCGACGCGCCCGCAGCAGGCCGTAGTGCTCGACATAGTTCACCGTCTCCAGCAGGCCGATGCCGATGACCGCCTGCAGCAGCAGCCAGGGCAGCACCTGGTAGCCGAACGCCGCGATCAGGGCGCCGAACAGCACGATCGTCATCGACCAGGCCTGCAGGATGTGGTTGTCCCTGCTCCACCAGCCCTTGTCCTTGCGCGCGAGCCGCTCGCGCTCGAGCGTAAGCGCCGAGCGGAAGCTCCCCGACACGCTGCGGGGCAAGAACTCCCACAGCGACTCCCCCAGCCGGCCGCTTGCCGGATCCTCCGGGGTCGCCACCCGCACGTGGTGACCGCGGTTGTGCTCGACGAAGAAGTGCCCGTAACCGGACTGCGCGAGCGCGATCTTGGCCAGCCAGCGTTCCATGTGTTCGACCCGGTGCCCGAGTTCGTGGGCGGCGTTGATGCCGATGCCGCTGACGAATCCGAGGGTGGCGGCCAAACCGAGTTTGTCGATCAGGCCCAGTTCGTCACCGGACCACATGAAGCACGCGATCACCAGGCCGATCAGCTGGACCGGGAGCATCAGGTAGGTGCACCACCGGTAGTACCGATCGTTGGACAGCAACTCGTAGTCCTCGTCCCGCGGGTTACTGCCGTCCACGCCGATCGCCCAGTCCAGCACCGGGATGACGATCAGCACGATGATCGGGCCGATCCACCAGAAGACCTCGGCGCCGGTGTGCAGCACGAGTTGCGAGGGCAGCAATGCGGACGACGGCGCGAGCAAGCCGAGAACCCACAGATGGCGTTTGGGATCGGGCGATCCCACCGGTTTGCCAACCGTTTGCACTTTTGCTCCACTCGAAGAAGACCCGAACACCGTCGCCTGAGAATACTTGTTGACTTGTTGTCCGTTACACCAATGCCGTCGGTTGAAACGTGATCGCTATTACAAGCCGTGCAGTCTGTTTTCAATGTGCTGCATATGCGCCGGGTCGCGAGCCGGTTGCCCCGCTCGGGCTCAGCTCTGCACCCGCGCGGCGAGAATCGCTTCGACGTAAGGACTCAACAGCGCGCTCAACTCGGCGGGCGCGTCCCGCCCCGGACCGGGCGGAGTGGGGATGTAGCTGAGGGCGATTCGCACCAGCGCGTGCGCGATGACGTCCGATTCGGCCTCCGTCGAGGCCACCCAGCTGTGTTGGAAGGCGCGCGACAGCCGCTCGGTCGCGTGTTCGAGCAACGGCCCCGCGTCGAGGGTGATCAGGCGCAGCAGATCCAGCTTGACCTCGCCCGCGATCAGCGACTGCACCAGCGGGTCGGACGCCGCGTCGAAGAAGAAGTTGGCCATGCCGTCGCGGAACGCTGCGCGGACGTCACCCACGTTGCCGTTGATCGCCGCGTCGACATGGTCGACCAGGAAGTCGGCCAGGCGCAGGGCGTACGCCTGGGTGAGTCCGCCTCGCGAACCGAACTCGTTGTACAGGGTCTGCCTGCTCACGCCGGCCCTGGCCGCGACGTCGCCGAGCGTGATCTTGGACCAATCCCGCTCGGTGAGCAGCTCGCGCATCGCGTCCAGGACCGACGTCCGCAGCAGGTCCCGCGCGGCCTCCTGGTAGGGAATCCTGGTTCCGTTGCGCGGCATACCCGCGACATTGTCACGGGCGCCTGCCGCAGTCAAAATCTCACGACCGCTCGATTTCGACCATGTAGAAGTCCGCCTTGGCGGCCCCGCAGTCCGGGCAGGTCCAGTCGTCGGGGATGTCGTCCCAGCGGGTTCCCGGCGCGATGCCGTCCTCCGGCCAGCCCTCGGCTTCGTCGTATTCGAAGCCGCACTGGATGCACTGATAGAGCTTGTAGTCGGTCATTTCGTAATCCCCATCGGCTCGAAGTCGATCTTCTCCCGTACGCCGCAGTCCGGGCAGCACCAGTCGTCCGGCACCCTCTCCCAGGAGGTGCCCGGCGGAAAGCCCTCGTGCGGAGCGCCTTTCGCCTCGTCGAAGACGTAGTCGCAGACGGGGCAGCGGTACGCGCTCATGCTGTCCCGCCCGTCTCGGCCGCGCCGGAGCCGTAGCGCGCCAGCACCTTCTCCCGCTTGCCCGGATCGATGTTGGCGCGGGTGATGTCGCCGTTGTAGTGCGCGAGCACCCGCTTGTCCATGACGCGACGCCACAGCGGCGGGAAGTAGGCGAGCAGGATCATGCTGGCGTAGCCGCTCGGCAGGTTCGGCGCGCCGTCCCAGCTGCGCAAGGTCTGGTAGCGCCGGGTCGGGTAGGCGTGGTGATCGCTGTGCCGCTGCAGGTGGTACAGGAAGATGTTGGTGACGATGTGGTCGCTGTTCCAACTGTGCACCGGGGCGGGCCGCTCGTACCGGCCGCTCGCCGTGCGCTGCCGCACCAGGCCGTAGTGCTCCAAATAGTTGACCGCCTCCAGCAGGCTGAAGCCGACCACGGCCTGCAGGATCAGGTAGGGCAGCAGTTCGATGCCGAACACCGCGATCAGCGCCGCGAACAGCACCGCCGACATCAGCCAGGCACTGAGCACTTCGTTGCGCAGGCTCCACGGCTTCTTGCCGAGCCGATCCAGCCGCGCCTTCTCCAACTGCCAGGACGACTTCAGGCTGCCCCACACGGTACGCGGCCAGAAGGCCCAGAAGGTCTCGCCCACCCGGGAACTCGCCGGGTCCTCGGGCGTCGCGACGCGCACGTGGTGGCCGCGGTTGTGCTCGATGTAGAAGTGCCCGTAGAACGACTGGGCCAGCGCGATCCGGGACAGCCAGCGCTCCAGGTCCACCTTCTTGTGGCCGAGTTCGTGTGCGGTGTTGATGCCGATGCCGCCGATCATGCCGACGGTGATCGCCAGGCCTATCTTGTCCACCACGTGCAGCCCGCCGTCGATGCCGAGCCAGCTCACGTCGTCGGCGGTGATCAGGTAGGCCGCCATGAGCAGCGTGGCGTACTGGAACGGCAGGTACAGGTAGGTCAGGTAGCGGTAGTACCGGTCGTTCTCCAGGTACTCCATCACCTCGTCGGGCGGGTTGTCGCCGTCCGGGCCGAAGAAGACGTCCGCGATCGGAATCAGCACGTAGACCAGGATCGGCCCGAGCCAGAACGGCGCCTGCGCGAGGCGGTGCCAGCCGAGCTCGTTCAGGGCCCAGATCAGCGGCAGCCCGATGACGAACAGGCCGGTCGGGGCGAACAACCCCCACAGCCACATATAGCGCTTACGGTCGCGCCAGGCCGGTACCTCGACCGGCTGCGCGGACATGTCGGCGTGCGTCGACATCGTTGTCTCCATTCCGAACGGCACGTGCCCTGTGACGTGCATTACCTCACTTATGGACGATAGAGGGCCATTTGTCGCTTGTCTATACAAATCAGGCAATTTGTAAACCAGCCCCGCGTAGGCATGAGAAAGGCCCCGGTCGATGTGCATCCGACCGGGGCCCGGGCCTCGAAAAGAGGGCTAGCTCAACACAGCAGAACGTCGGCGTCCGCGGGCAGGGCGTCCACCGGCCACCAGCGCAGGTCGGTGGATTCGTGGCTGCGCACCGGGACGGCGCCCGCGGGAGCGGTGAGGCGGAACAGGAGGTCCAGGTGCCTGGTCGGCACGCCGAGCGAGCAGGTGATGGGGTGCGCCTGGGCACCGTAGAGCCCCGGGTGCAGGCGCAGGTCCGCGATACCGGACTCCTCGGTGGCTTCGCGCAGCGCGGCGCCCGCGACCGTGTCGTCGTGCTCTTCGCAGTGGCCGCCGAGCTGGATCCAGCGTCCGACCCGCGGGTGCAGCGTGAGCAGCACCTCGCGGCCGTCGTGGGAGAAGACCACCGCGGAGGCGGTGATGTGGCCGGGCGCGTGCTCGCGCAGGCACCCGCGCGGAGCCGAGCCGAGGAAGGCCAGCATCGCCTCGCGCAGCGAGCGGTCCGATTCGACGGCCGGATTCCATGTTTCGAGCAACTCGACGGCCGAAGCGTGCAGCGACTCCGCGCTCACCGGCGCCCCTCTCGCGCCACGGAATCGCAGCGCGTCACAGCTCGACCAGCCCGGAGCCCGCGCCCGGCGCCTGCCGTGGGGTCGGCTCCTCGAACGGGTGACCGATGGCGATGGCGCCCAGCGGACTCCAGTCCTCGTCCAGGCCCAGGACCGCACGGGTGACCTCCGGGGCGAAGATCGTCGACCCGATCCAGCAGCTGCCGATTCCCTCGGTGGCCAAGGCGACCAGCAGCCCCTGCACCGCGGCGCCCACCGCGACGGTGAACATGGTGCGCTCGTTGGCCCGCCTGCGCTCGTCCGGATAGTCGTGTGCGCCGTCCGGCACGCAGAACGGGATGATCACCTCGGGGGCGTCGAACAGGATGCGCCCGCGCGCGATCCGGCGCTCGACCCGCTCCGGCGTGAGTCCGTCGGCGGTCAGATCGTCGCGCCACCGCTGTGCCATCGCCTCGAGCAAGCGCGTACGCAGCCGCGGGTCGCGCAGCCAGACGAATCGCACCGGGCGGGTGTGGTGCGGCGCGGGCGCGGTCAGCGCGACCGACACCGCCGCGCGGATGCGTTCCGGGTCCACCGGGGTGTCGGCGAACCGGCGGATCGAGCGACGCAGGAGGATCGCCTCCTTGCGACCGCGCTCGATCGCCTCCGCGGTGCCCAGCCAGAACAGGTCCTCGGTGCCGCCGCGCAGCAGATCGGCGGCGCAGGAACCGTCGTCGGTGATCGGCAGCCCGCGCACCACCGCGACCGGGACGCCGCCGAGTTTGCCCTTGACCAGGTCGGCGGCGGCGGCCAGCTCGTCGGCCACGGCCACCTGGGTGACGAACAATTCGTTGCCCTGCCCGTCTACCGCGCCCGCGTAGTCGTGCAGCACCCGCAGGCCCGCGGCGCCGATGGCCGCGTCGGTCTGGCCGTTGCGCCAGGCGCGGCCCATCGTGTCGGTGACGATCACCGCCACGGTCACACCGAGTCGTTCGGCGAGCGCGGCGCGCAGCGCCTTGGCGCTGGCGTCCGGGTCGGTGGGCAACAGCACGAGTTCGCCCTGTTCGACGTTCGAGCCGTCCACGCCGGAGGCCGCCTGCACGATGCCGAGCTTGTTCTCGGTGATCAAGGTGCGGCCCTTGCGGGCGAGCACCCGCACCGCCTCCTGGTCGACGAGCCTGCGCCGGGCGGCGTCGCGTTCCTCCGGGTCCAGCGGCGCTTCCACGATGCGGCCCTCGACCTTGGCGACGATCTTGCTGGTGACCACCAGCACGTCACCGTCGGCCAGCCATGGCGCACAGCGGGCGATGTGCTCGGCGAGGCCGTCGCCGGGCCGGAATTCGGGCAGTCCGGTGATGGGCAGGATGCGCAGCTCTCCGGCCGCGTGATCGGTCGGTGTGGTCACGGGGCGACTCCAGCGAGATCCAGCGCCTGACGCACCATTTCGGCGGTGGTGGGCGGGTCGGTCATCAACAAGGGCACGCTACGCACCTCGACGCCGGGCACGTCGGCGGTGTCGGTGCTGTGGATAAGCCAGCCGTCCAGGATGCCGGTGGCCGAGCGGGCGCCGTAGTACCGGCCGATCGCCTCGGCCGTGGTCTCCACGCCGATCACCGACAGGCATTCGTCGGCCATACCCCGCAGGGGCTTGCCGTCGATCACGCCGGACACGCCGATCACCTTGGCCCGGGTGGTGCGCAGGGCGCCGCGGATACCGGGCACGGCGAGGATGGCGCCGATGCTCACGACGGGGTTCGACGGCGCGAGAAGGACCACGTCGGCGGATTCTATGATATCGATCACATTTGGGGCAGGTTTGGCTTCATCGGCGCCAATTGTGGCGAATCCATGGGTGTCGATGTTCGCTCGGTAGCGAACCCACCACTCTTGAAAATGGATCGCGCGCCGTTCGCCAGGGTTGTCCGGATCGGTCACGACGACATGCGTTTCGCAGCGATCGTCGGTTGCCGGGATCAGTTTCACGCCGGGCTGCCACCGGTTGCACAGCGCTTCGGTGACCGCGGAGAGCCGGTATCCGGCGCGCAACATTTCGGTCCGGATCAGATGCGTGGCGATATCGCGGTCCCCCAAGCCGAACCAGTCCGGCTGGGCGTGATACTTCGCGAGCTCCTCTTTGGCGTGCCAGGTTTCGCCGACGCGGCCCCAGCCCCGCTCGGTATCGATGCCGCCGCCGAGGGTATACATGCAGGTGTCGAGGTCGGGACAGATCCGGAGCCCGTGCATCCAGACGTCGTCGCCGACGTTCACGATCGCGGAGACGTCCGCCTCGGGCAGCAGTTCCCGGACGCCCTGCAAGAAACGCGCCCCACCGACGCCGCCGACCAGCACGGCGATCCGGGGTCCGTTCGCGGGCGTGGCGTCCGCTTGTTGTCCAGTCACATCCGCACAGCCTATGCGCTGGCGTGGCGGCTCCCATTCGCGGCAAATTTGCTGTTTATTTGCTATTGCAGATCACAAGTTGGGATCGGAATGCGGCTGCGGATAGTAACGGAATAGCGACGGCGGCTTGACCATCGACGCGTCCGGCGTGTCTAATCACAGTCATGTCATTCCGGGTTCGCGCGAGAGCTCAACGCGCGAGCCGCTTTTCGAACAGATGTTCGCATAGGTATGACAAGCTCGGGGACGTCCGCGGGACAACGTCGCGGGGTATGGCCGTCGGTGCGCGTGTTGGTCCGACGGAAAGAATCATTCTGCGCTAACACACAGTGAGGAGGCGGAGCGTGGCCAACGAGATGGTCTCGCCGACCGATTCCACAGCAGGCGCAGCACGTGGCGTCTGCGCAGACAACGGCGGCTGGAAGGACCAAGAGGGGGGTGACGGAGTCACGGCGCCCCGGCTCAGCCTGGTCGTGACCGGCTTCGACGAGATGTTCGAATCCATCGAAGAGCAGTGGCAAGAGCGCGCCCTGTGCGCGCAGACCGATCCGGAGGCGTTCTTCCCCGAGAAGGGCGGCTCGACTCGTGAGGCCAAACGGATCTGCATGGGCTGCGAGGTGCGCGACGAGTGCCTGGAATACGCACTCGCGCACGATGAGCGCTTCGGCATCTGGGGCGGGCTCTCCGAGCGGGAGCGCCGCCGCCTCAAGCGCGGCATCGGCTGACAGACATCCGCGGGGCCCGGAGCCGCCCGTTCCACCAGGGCGCTCCGGGCACGCGCGACACGACCGGACGAATCTCCACCGCCTCGATGCGGACGGCCGGACCCGGCTGGCCTAGATTTTGTCTCATGGCACGTTCCCGTAAGCGTCGACCGCCGACCGCGCGGTCGGTTATCCGCCGTGGCCGCGGAGTGCGCGGGCCGATGCTGCCACCCACCGTGCCCGCCTGGCGGACCCGCGGCCAGAAGTTCGACCGGCTGGTGCTGGAGGCGTTCGCCCCGCTGGACACCCGCTGGCACGACCGGCTCACCAAGCTCGACATCGCGGTCGACGACGTTCCGAAAATCCGTCCGCTGCATCCCGATTCGGTCACCTGGCCGGACGAGGTGGTCGCCGACGGCCCGGTTCCCCTGTCCCGGCTCATCCCGGCCGGGGTCGACCGGCACGGCGCGGCGACCAGGGCGCGCGTGGTGCTGTTCCGCAAGCCGCTCGAACTGCGCGCCAGCGACCCCGACGACCTGGTGGATCTGCTGCGCGAGGTGCTGGTCCAGCAGGTGGCGACCTATCTCGGTGTCGACCCGGACGTGATCGATCCGGAAGCCGAGTGAGTCCCGAGTGAGTCCCGAGTGAGTCGCACCCATCCACGCGGCGGTGGCCCTCGAATGCTGTTGCGGGGCAGGCGCCGGCGCGAACACGTGTAGGCCGGCGACCCGCTGGGTACCCCGGAACTCCCCCCTTCGCGACGAGCCGCTCGCGCCGCGCACCCTCTCGGGTCCGGTCGGGCGGGACACCGTTGCGCGAGCCGGGGAAACGTCGTCCAGAACACCGCCGGACGCGCGGCGCGCCCTGCGGGACCCCGTGCTGCCCTCGTTTCGCGACGCGCGGACCGAGATTCTTCAAGCGTGTCTGTCCCCATCGACGCGCCAGGGGGGTTACTCTCATCGGCGTGATTCCCATGCGTCGTTGCTGCCGTCCAGGCTGCAAGAATCCGGCCGTCGCGACGCTCACCTATGTGTACTCGGACTCGACGGCGGTGGTCGGACCACTCGCGACGGTCGCCGAACCGCACTCCTGGGATCTCTGCGAAACGCACGGCTCACGAATCACCGCTCCGAAGGGCTGGGAGCTGGTTCGCCACGAAGGTGGATTCTCCTCCAGCACACCGGATGACGACGATCTGACCGCGCTCGCCGAGGCGGTGCGGGAGGCCGGGCTGCGCCGCCGCCCGCCGGAGCGCGAGCAGCGTGGCTATCGCGACTACGCTCCCCCGCCGCCGCGGACCACGCGAACAGGCCGTCGCGGCCATCTGCGCGTCCTGCCCGACCCGCCGTCCTGAACAGACGAGGACGGTGTCGGACCGGCTCGGCGCAACCACTAGGGTGGTGGGCATGACAGTCGCCCGCTCTGCCGAATTCGTGAACGCGGTGATCAAGGCCTACGACGTTCGCGGCGTGGTCGGTGATCAGATCGACGCGGAATTCGTCAGGGACGTCGGCGCCTCCTTCGCCCGGCTGATGCGCGCCGAGAACGCGACCCGGATCGTCATCGGACACGACATGCGGGACTCCTCGCCCGCGTTGTCGGCGGCCTTCGCCGACGGCGTGCTCGGCCAGGGCCTGGACGTGGTGCACATCGGCCTCGCCTCGACCGACCAGCTGTACTTCGCCTCCGGACACCTGGACTGCCCGGGGGCCATGTTCACCGCCAGCCACAACCCGGCCCGCTACAACGGCATCAAGCTGTGCCGCGCCAAGGCCCTTCCGGTCGGGCAGGACACCGGTCTGGCCACCATCAAGGGCCAGCTGATCGAGGGTGTGCCCGAGTACACCGGCGAGCGCGGCAGCGCGACGGAACTGGACCTGCTCACCGAATACGCGCAGTTCCTGCGCGGCCTGGTCGATCTCGGCGGCATCCGCCCCCTCACGATCGCGGTGGACGCGGGCAACGGCATGGCCGGCCACACGGTCCCCGCGGTGCTGGGCACGCTGCCCCAGGTGACGATCGTGCCGCTGTACTTCGAGCTGGACGGCAGCTTCCCGAACCACGAGGCCAACCCGCTGGACCCGGCGAACCTGGTGGACCTGCAGAAGCTGGTCCGCGAATCCGGCGCGGACATCGGCCTGGCCTTCGACGGCGATGCCGACCGCTGCTTCGTGGTCGACGAGAACGGCGACCCGGTGTCGCCCTCCGCGATCACCGCCCTGGTCGCCGAGCGCGAGCTGGCCAAGGAGCCCGGCGCGGTGATCATCCACAACCTGATCACCTCCCGCGCGGTGCCGGAACTGGTGCACGAACTGGGCGGCACGCCGGTGCGCACCCGGGTCGGGCACTCGTTCATCAAGCAGGAGATGGCCTCCACCGGAGCGGTGTTCGGCGGCGAGCACTCCGCGCACTACTACTTCCGCGACTTCTGGGGCGCCGACTCCGGCATGCTCGCGGCGCTGCACGTGCTGGCCGCGCTCGGCGAGAAGGACCGGCCGGTGTCGGAGCTGATGGCTTCCTACGCAGGCTACGCGGCCTCCGGCGAGATCAACTCCACCGTGACCGACGCCGAGGCGCGGACGTTGGCGGTGGTGGAGGCCTTCGCGGACCGGGCGCACTCGGTGGACCGGCTGGACGGGGTGACCGTGCAACTGGCCGACAACGCCTGGTTCAACCTGCGAGCGTCGAATACCGAGCCGTTGCTCCGGCTGAACGTCGAGGCCCGATCGGCGGAGGAAGTAGACGCACTCGTGACCGAGATCCTGAGCATCGTGCGCTCCTGACTGGAATAGTGGAATCACAGGCCTTGGAGTCGCCCGACTCGGTCTCGGTGTGGCAGCTGGACCGGGTGGGCGCGGGGGCGGAAAAGACACAGCGCGATGAGGGGAGGTGGGACGCCCGATGATCGCTGGAACACCGGTGCTCGACCTCGACGATGCCGCTTCACTCGAGGCCGCCGACGCAGGCGGCGCCCTTCGCTCGGCCGCATCCGGCGGCGCCCAGGTGCGTGCTACCGCGGCGGCCGTCGGTGAGGACGCGCTCGCCCGATTGGCCGATCTGCGCCCACGCAGCGTGGTATTCGTCTCCGGTTCCGGACGTGCCGCGCGTGCCGCCGGACTGCTCATCGCCGCGCTCGGCGACCGTGCGGGCCTACCCGTGGTGCCCGCCGCCGCCCTCCCGCCGTGGGTGGGGCCGCTGGACGTCGTCCTGGTCTCCGGCGACGACGCGGGCGATCCGCGTCTGATCGACGCCGTCGACCGGGCGCTGCGCCGCGGCGCCGAGGTGGTCGTCGCCGCGCCGCACGAGGGGCCGCTGCGCGCCGCCGCGGCCGGACGCGCCGCCGTGCTGGAGCCGCGGGTACCGGTGCTCGGCCACAACCGCCTGTTGCGCTTCCTGGCCGCCGGAATCGCGGTGCTGCGCGCGGTCGACCCGCAGCGCTCCGGCGCCGCCGTCCCCGAGCTCACCGAACTGGCCGACGTGCTGGACGCGGAGGCGCTGCGCGACGGCCCGCACAACGAGGTCTTCCGCAATCCCGCCAAGACGCTGGCCGCGCGCATGCAGCAGCGGGGCATCGTGCTCGCGGGCGATTCGCCCGCCGCCGCCGAACTGGCGGAGCACGGCGCCGAAGTGTTGCTGCAGTCCGCGGGCAAAGTGGCCACCGCGGTGGACCTGGCCGAGGCCGTGGCGGCGCGGACCAGGATGTCCGAGGCGGCAGGCGAATCCGCGCCCGACTTCGATCCGCTGTTCCACGACGAGGAGCTCGACGGCCCCGCGCCGGTGGAGCGCATCCGGGTGTTCGTGCTCAGCGCCGATCGCGATCGCGCGGCCGCGCGCCGACGCCTCGCGGTGTTCGGCGGCGACGGGTCGAACCTGGTCGACGCCGATCTGGTGAACGCCGACGTCGACCTGCTGCACACCGAGATGACCGACCCCGCCGCTCCCACGCAGGCCCGCGCCGAAGAGTCCGCGCCTGCCGAAGGCACCGAACTCGAACAGCTCGCGGTGCTCGCGCTGCGACTGGAGATGGCCGCCGCCTACCTGCGGTTGATCGGCTCGCGCACCGCCTCGGCCGACAGCCAGGGGCAGTACGGGGGAAGCTACTAGTGCACGAACTCGTTGGTGCGCTGCGCTCGTATGCCTGGGGCTCGCGCACCGCGCTCGCTCAGCTGTGCGGCAGGCCGGTGCCGTCGGCGCATCCGGAGGCCGAGTTGTGGTTCGGCACCCACCCCGCCGACCCGGCGTACGTGAAGATCGGTGATCGCACCACTTCGCTGCTGGAGCTGGTCGCCGCCGACCCGGACCGGGAACTGGGGTCCGTCGCAGCGGAATTCGACGCGAAGCTGCCGTTCCTGCTCAAGGTACTGGCCGCCGAGGAGCCGCTGTCGCTGCAGGCACACCCGAGTACGGAACAGGCACGGGCCGGCTTCGACCGGGAGAACCGGGCGAAGGTGCCGTTGGATTCGCCGCTGCGCAATTACCGCGACGACAACCACAAGCCCGAGCTGGTCGTCGCGCTGGACCGGTTCGAGGCGCTGGCCGGTTTCCGCGAGCCGCACCGTACGGTCGCGCTCCTGCGCGCGCTGGCGGTGGACAGCTTGCACTCCTACTGCGAACTGCTTGCCGCCCAGCCGGATTCCGCGGGTTTGCGCACCCTGTTCACCACCTGGATCACGCTGCCGCAGCACGTGCTGGCCACGTTGCTGCCCGCGGTGCTGGACGGCTGCGTGCGATATCTGTCCGGGAAAGGCGCGCGCGAGTTCACCGCCGAGGCGCGCACCACGCTCGAACTCGCCGAGGCCTACCCCGGCGACGCGGGTGTGCTGGCAGCGCTGCTGTTGAACCGGGTGACGTTGGAGCCGGGTCAGGGACTGTTCCTCGCGGCCGGGAATCTGCACGCCTACCTGCGTGGGGTCGGCGTGGAGATCATGGCCAACTCCGACAACGTGCTGCGCTGCGGTCTCACCCCCAAACACGTCGACGTGCCGGAACTGTTGCGCGTGTTGGACTTCGAGCCGATCGGCCTTCCGGTCGTGCTGCCGGAACCCGCGGGCGACGGATCGGTGCGCTACCGAACCCCCGCACCCGAGTTCGCGCTGCGCCGCTTCGACCTGGTCGCCGGAGCCGCACGGGTGCCGCTGACCGCGGCGGGGCCGGGCATCGTGCTGTGCACGGCCGGACGGGTGCGCCTGTTCCAGAACGACTCCGCGCTGGAACTCACCCGGGGCGGGGCCGCCTGGATCTCCGCCGCCGACACCGATATTCGCGCACAGGCGCTGGACGGTGACGTCCAGCTGTTCTGCGCGTGCGTCGGCGCGACCGGCTGACCGATCCGGGACGCCGGATCACCGGTGCCCTAGTCTGGTCGCGGGTATCTCGAAAACAGAGAGGACATGCTTCCATGTCGGCTGGTGGTGGCAAGAAGGCGATCGTCGCGGCGTTGACCGCGAACGCGGGGATCGCCGCGGCGAAGTTCGTCGGTGCGGCGATCACCGGCTCGGGGTCGATGCTCGCCGAGGCGGTGCACTCCGTGGCCGACACGGGCAATCAGGGACTGTTGCTGCTCGGCCAGCAGCGCGCCGCGAAGGAAGCGGACGAACTGCACCCGTTCGGGTACGCCCGCAACCGCTACTTCTATTCGTTCATCGTGGCGCTGGTGCTGTTCACCCTCGGCTCCGGCTACGCCATCTACGAGGGCATCCACAAGATCCAGCATCCGGAGGAGCTGAGTTCGCCGATCGTGGCGGTCGTCATCCTGGTGGTCGCGATCGCGCTGGAGACCTACAGCTTCACCACGGCGGTGCGGGAGTCCAGGCCGCTCAAGGGTGAGGCCAGTTGGTGGCGGTTCATCCGCAACTCGCGCAGCCCGGAACTTCCGGTGGTGCTGCTGGAGGACACCGGCGCGCTGGTCGGCCTGATCTTGGCGCTCGGTGGCGTCGGGCTGACCATGATCACCCACGACCCGATCTGGGACGGCGTCGGCACGCTGGCCATCGGCGGACTGCTCGGCGTCATCGCCGTCGTGCTGATCGTTGAGATGCAGAGCCTGCTGATCGGTGAGGGCGCCACGCCGGAGGAGAACCGGCAGATCCGCGCGAACCTGGTCGACGCCACCCGCATCGATCGGGTGATCCACCTCAAGACCCAATACCTCGGCCCGGAGGAACTGCTCGTGGCGGCGAAGGTCGGCGTGGTGCCCGGTCTGGAGGTCGCGGCGATCGCGAGCGCGATCGATGACGCCGAGGCCCGCGTCCGCGCGGCGGTCCCCGCGGCACGCGTCATCTACCTCGAACCCGATCTGTATCGCACCGAACCCGCCAAGGGATAGGTCCTCGCGGACCGGAGCAGTTCGGCGCACTGCGCGGGAGGCCCGTACCCGGCTGGGTGGTTTCTCAGCGAGGCTGGCGAGCGGGGGTACGCAAGAGATCGAGCGGATCGGTGCGGATATCGAAGCGTTCGCGCAGGGCGTGGCGCGCGGCGTGCAATCCGCTCATGCCGTGCACGCCGGGGCCGGGCGGGGTGGCGGACGAGCACAGGTAGACGCCGGGGATCGGTGTGGCGTAAGGGTTCCAGCGCGGGGTGGGGCGGAACGCGAACTGGCGCAGGGTCATCGCGCCCGCGGAGATGTCGCCGCCGATGTAGTTGGCGTTGTGCGTGGGCATTTCGGCGGCGGTGATCACGTTCTTGGCGACGATCAGATCGCGGAAGCCCGGCGCGAATCGCTCGACCTGGGCGATCACCTCCTCGCTGACATCGCGGGTGGAGCCGTTGGGCACGTGCGCGTAGGTGTAGTAGGTGTGGCCGCCCGCGGGTGCGCGGGTGGAGTCGACCACGCCGGGCTGGATGGACAGCACATAGGGCCGTTCGGCGTGTCGTCCCATGGCCACGGCGTGCTCGGCGGCCATGGCCTCGGCGCGGGTGCCGATCACGTGCACCGTTCCGGCCGACGCGCAGCTCTCGGCTTGCCACGGCACCGGACCGGACAGCGCGAAGTCGATCTTGCAGGCCGCGCCGCCGTAGCGGAAACGCCGCAGCCGCTTCGCGTACCGGGCGGGCAACCGGTGCTCGGCGATCCGCAGCAGTTCGGCCGGGGCGAGGTCGAGCAGAACGGCACGGGCATCGGCGAATTCATCCAGCGAGTCGACCCGGTGCCCGGTGTGCACCCGGCCGCCGAGGCGCTCGAGTTCGGCGATGAGGGCGTCGGGAATCGCCTGACTGCCGCCGCGCGGAATCACCCAGCCCCCGACATGGGCCAGCGTGCCGAGCAGCAGTGCCGCGCCCGCGGCCGTGACGGCGCGCGGCGGAATGATCGCGTGGGTGGCGATGCCGGTCAGCAGGGCGGGTGCGACCTGCTCGCGGAACCTGACGTTCCACAGCGGTGAGCCCTGCTCCAGCGTGCGCAGGCCGAAACGGATCGCGGTCGCGAGCCCGGACGGGACGCGGCGCAGATCCGACATCGCGAGGTCGACCACGTCCGGCCAGTGCCGCACCAGCGGCGCGAACAGCTTGCGCCAGGCCGGGCCGTCCGGACCGAGGTCGTCGACCGTGCGTTCCAGGTCTCGCCAGGCCGCTCCGGCCACGCCGCCGTCGAGCGGATGGGCATAGGAGACCTCGGGGGCGAGCAGCTCCACGCCGTGCGCGGTCAAGTCGAACGCGCGGAACACCGGGGACGCCGCCGCCATCGGATGCGCGCCCGCGCACACGTCGTGCCGATAACCCGGCAGGGTCAGCTCGGCCGTGCGGGATCCGCCCCCGGCCGTCGGCTCGGCCTCGTAGACCTCCACGGCGAGCCCCGCTCTGGCCAGAATCACCGCGGCGGCCAGCCCGTTCGGTCCCGAGCCGACCACAACAACATCAGCCATACCCCCACGCTACCGGCCGACCGACCGCCGACCTGCTCACCGACACCACCACTGGACTGCCGACTCCCCGCAGTCCGGGCACTCCCACTCCGGGCGCGGGCATTTACCCGTGCAAACTCGCGGCCCGCTGCGGACGACCCCTCGCTCGTCGGCGAAGGCCGCCGGCGCGGCCCCTGCTACGCCGCGCCGACGGCGGCGAGCCACTCCGCCACCAGGAGGTCCAATCGCTGGTCGCGCAACTCCGGTTGGATACGGCCGCCGCGTTCGAGGGTGGCCAGGCCGTGCAAGGTGCTCCAGGCGACCTCGGTCCGGGTGCCGAGGTCGGGCCCATCGACCCAGGGGCGGAACATGGCTTCCAGCTCGCCGAACCCCTCGCGCAGCGGCCGGGATGCCTGGAGTCCGAAGATGAGATCGGTGCTCATCAGGAACATCGCGTCGTAGAGCGCCGGATTGGCCGCGGCGAATTCCAGGTAGGCCCGCGCGACCCGGCGCAGGCGGTCCGCGTCGTCGGTGGCCTCCGCGTGCGCCTGCCGCATCACCGTGGTGAGCTCGACGAATCCCTGTTCCGCGACCGCGGAGACGATCGCCGACTTTCCCGTGAAGTGGCTGTACAGCACGGGCTGGCTGTATTCGATCCGTTCGGCGAGGCGGCGTACGGTCACCGCCTCCCAGCCCTGGGCTTCGGCGAGTTCGCGTGCGGTCTCGATGATGCGCTGCCTGCGTTCGGCCCGCTCGCGTTCCTTGCGCGTCTGAGTGCTCATGCCCTGAATTCTAGCGCCGCTAGACAAACTATCGCAGCTCGCTTAGTCTTACTATCGAATCTAGCAACGCTAGATTTCAGAGCAGAGATTTCCAGAGCAGAGATATCGAGCCAGGAGCGCCACCATGACCCTCTCCCGCATCGCCACCGTCCTGTCCGTGATCGGCGCCGCGTTCATCCTCTACATCGGGATCAGCTACCTGTTCGCGCCCGACACCATCGCTCCCGGCTTCGGCCTTCCCGCCTGGCCGGACGGTGACGCGGCGGCGTTCATGACCCTCAAAGGCGTGCGGGACACCGTCTTCGGCGTGCTGATCCTGGTCCTGCTCGGCCTGCGGCAGCGGTACGCGCTCGGCATCGTGACCTTGGTCGTCGCGCTCGTTCCGGTCGGCGACATGCTCACCGTGCTGAGCTGGCACGGTTCGGCCGCCGCGGCCTTCGGCATCCACGGCCTGACCGCCGCCCTGGTCGCGCTGACCGGCGGGCTCTTGCTCCGCGAGCACAGCCTGCGCAAGGGCCGCACGACCGCTTCGGTCGCCGCGACCGCCTGACGGGGTTGCGGGTCCGGCGGACCTCTCGACTGCGCTCGCCGCGACGAGACCTCCTCGCAGTGATCCAAATCACTTCCACCGGGCCGCCGACGATTTTTGGGAGTTCGCTCCGTCATCACCATCGAACGCACGACGAGCAAGGAGATCGACCCATGGCGACCAAGCCGCACGGCCCCGCGTCCTACTTCCCCTCTATCGAGGCAAAATACGGCCGCGCCATCGAGGAGTGGAAGGCCGCCATGCGCGACACCGGACTGACCTCGCACAAGGAACTCGTCGAATGGCTGAAGACCGAGCACGGATTCGGGCACGGCCACGCCACCGCGCTCACCCAGCACCACCTGCACCCGGAGAAGTGGGCGGCCTGACCCGGACGCCACGAAGGGCCCGCAGATCCTGCGGGCCCTTCATCATGCGCCGGGCTGCTGTCTCCCGGCCCGGCGCTGCGCCGCGGACGGACTGCCCGCCGCGCCCTACGCCTTGACCAGATCTACGGCCTCGGCCTCTTGCGTGAGCGGCGCCCCCGGCGTCCCGTGGTCGTCGTCGAGCATGGTCCGCTCGTCGAAAGGCATCTTGCGATCGAGCACCTCGCGCACCCGGTCCACGTCGACGGTCTTGGTCCAGGTGCCGATCAGCACCGTGGCGACCGCGTTGCCGGAGAAGTTGGTCAGCGCCCGCGCCTCGGACATGAAGCGGTCGATGCCGACGATCAGGCCGACGCCGTCGAGCAGTTCGGGCCGATGGCTCTGCAATCCGCCCGCCAGTGTGGCCAGGCCCGCCCCGGTGACGCCCGCGGCGCCCTTGGACGCGATGACCATGAACAGCAGTAGCCCGATTTGCTCGCCGACCGATAGCGGCTTGCCCATCGCCTCGGCGATGAACAGCGACGCCATGGTCAGGTAGATGGCGGTGCCATCCAGGTTGAACGAGTACCCGGTCGGCACGACGACGCCCACGGTCGAGCGCTGCACGCCCATGTGGTCCATCTTCGCGATCAGCCGCGGCAGCGCCGATTCCGACGACGAGGTCGCGACGATCAGCAGATACTCCCGCGCGAGGTAGCGCACCAGCTTGAAGATCGACACTCGCGAAACGCTCCACAGCAGTACGCCGAGCACACCGAAGACGAACACCAGGCAGGTCAGGTAGAACGCGGCCATCAGCGTGCCCAGCTTCACCACCGCGTCCAGGCCGGTCTTGCCGACCACGTTCGCGATCGCGCCGAACGCGCCGATCGGCGCCAGCCACAGGATCATCACCAGGATCCGGAACACGAGTTTCTGCAGCAGCGCCACGCCGCGCACGATCGGCTCGCCCGCCGTGCCCATGGCCTGCACGGCGAAACCGACCAGCAGCGCGACGAACAGCGCCTGCAGGACATTGCCGGTGGTGAGCGAGGACAGCAGCGTGGACGGGACGATGTTCTGCACGAACTCCCAGGTGCCGCCCGCGCTGTGCGCGGTGTTGGCCAGGTCGTGACCGGCTTTGGTCGATTTGGCGATATTCAGGCCGGTGCCGGGTTGCAGCAGATTGCCGACGACGAGACCGATCCCGAGCGCGATGGTCGACATGATCAGGAAGTAGCCGATGGCCAGACCGCCGACCTTGCCGACGGTGGCCGCGGCGCGCACCGAGCCGATCCCGAGCACGATCGTGCAGAAGATGACCGGAGCGATCATCATTTTGATGAGATTGACGAAGATGGTCCCCAGCGGAGCGAACGACTGCGCGACGCCGGGGGCCAGCCAGCCGACGAGGACGCCTGCGACCACCGCGACGATGACGGCCAGATAGAGCCAATGGGTGCGGTCGTGCCGCGTTCGAGTCGAGTCGCTCATAGCGAGGATTTCCCTTCGAAAGGTACCGAAGCGAGGTCGCTGACGCCCGCCAGGCAGAATGATGGTCGGCCGGGTGATCCTGGTCACTGTTTGGTGCATTACGTTCAGCGGAGGAAGAGCTTGTGAGACGCGGTCGGCTCTCCCTCGCCGGTCAGGCGTTCGTCTTCCAGTTGGTCGTGCTCGCGGTGATGATTGCGATCGGCGTGGTGCTCGCCGTGCTGGACGCCAGGCACGACAGCGACGTCACCACCACCCGCGAGGTCATCGACGTCGCGGTGAGTGTCGCCGACGCGCCCTCCACCGTGGCCGCGATCGGAGCGGCCGACCCGACCGCGCTGTTGCAGCCGGTCACCGAGGAGATCCGCCGCGAGACCGGCATGGACTTCATCGTGGTCATGGCGCCGGACCGGACGCGCTACACGCACACCAACCCGGCGATGATCGGGCTGCCGTTCAGCGGCACCATCGATCGCGCGCTGGCCGGTGAGACTTTCACCGAGACCTTCACCGGCACCCTCGGCCCTTCCATCCGGGCGGTGACTCCGGTGTACGACGACGGGCGGATCGTGGCCCTGGTCTCCGCGGGCGTCACCCGCGCGAAGATCGGCGACCAGGTCGCCACCCAGCTCCCGGTGATCCTCGGCGTCGCGGGGGCCGGGCTCGTGCTGGCCGCCGGAGGGTCGTTCCTGCTGAGCCGCAGACTGCGGCGGCAGACGCACGGGCTGGCGCCCGACGAGCTGCGCGCGATGTACGAGCACCACGACGCCGTCCTGCACTCGGTGCACGAGGGTCTGGTGGTGTTCGGGCCCTCCGGCGAGGACGCCGAGGTGGTCAACGACGAGGCGCGCCGCCTGCTCGACCTGCCCGCGGGCGACGTCCGGCGCAGCGACCTCCCGCTGTCGCTGCAGCGGATGAGCTGGGGCACCGTCCGCGACGAGATGCACGTGACCACCGACCGGATCCTGCTGGTCAACCAGGACACCGTCTCATGGGACGGCAGGCCGATCGGCACGGTGATGACCATTCGCGACCACACCGAATTGCAAGCGGTGATGGGCGAACTCGACTCCGTGCGCAGCTTCGCGGAGTCGTTGCAGGCGCAGGCGCACGAGTCCGCCAACCGGCTGCACACCGTGGTCACCATGGTGGAGCTGGGCCATCACCGGGAGGCCGTCGAGTTCGCCACCGCGGAACTCGAGCTGTCCCAGTCGCTGATCGATCGGCTGTTCGCGGCGGTGGGCGCGCCCGCGCTGGCCGCTCTGCTGCTCGGCAAGGTGAACCAGGCGGCCGAACGCGGCATCGAGCTGACGATCACCGACGACACCGCCCTGGACTCGGTGGATCCGCTGTCGCCGCACGAGACCGTGACGCTGGTCGGCAATCTCGTCGACAACGCGATCGATGCCGCGGCGAGCACCACGTCGGGCTGGGTGGAAGTCACCCTGCGCCACCAGCGGGCGGACGCCGCGAACGAGTCGCTCTACATCCGGATCGCCGACAGCGGCCCCGGCATGTCGGCGGAGATGTTCGCGCGCGCGTCCCAGCGCGGCTACTCGACCAAAGCCGACCACCACGGGCTCGGTCTCGCACTGGTCCACCGCCTGGTGGCCCGCCACGGGGGAAGCATCCGCACCCAACGGGATCCCGAGAGCGCGGTGACCGTGACGATTCCACGAAAGGAAGCGCGATGATCCGTGTCCTGATCGTCGAGGACGAGCCGCTGATCGCCGAGGCGCACCGCGCCTATGTGGAGCGCATCACCGGATTCACCCCCGTCGGTGTCGCCCATACCGGACGCGAGGCGATGCGCGCCGCCGCCGACGCCGCGGCCGAGGGAACGCCGATCGATCTGGTGCTGATGGACATCGGTCTGCCGGACGCCAGCGGGCTCGACGTCGCGGCCGCGCTGACCGGCTTGGCGCCGCGCCCGGACGTCATCGCCATCACCTCAGCGCGGGACCTGGCCTTGGTGCGCACCGCCGTGTCGCACGGCGTCGTGCTGTACCTGCTGAAGCCGTTCACCTTCGCCGCGTTCCGCGACAAGCTGGATCGCTATCGTGAGTTCCGCACCGCGCTTCCGGCCGGCGAGAGCGCCATCTCCCAGCACGACATCGACCGGGCGCTGAGCGCGCTGCGCACCCCGGACCAGCGCGCCGCCACCCCGAAGGGCGTCGCGCCGCAGACTCTCGACGAGATCTCCCGCACCGTGCGCGCAGCCGAGGGCGAGGGCGTCACCGCCGCGGACACCGCGACCTCGATCGGGGTGTCACGCATCACCGCATGGCGCTACCTGGAGAAGCTGGCCGACGACGGGTTGGTCGTGCGCCGCTCGGACTACGGCAGAGCGGGACGCCCGAAGACCCGCTACGTCTGGAAGACCACGCCCGGCTGATCAGACCGGTTCCGGCGCGGGCGCGCGCTGACCGAGCCGCACCGGCATCCGTTCGTACCCGTGCAGGGTGAACAGCGCGCGCCGCTTCGGCGCACCGTCCAGGCGCAGGTCGGGGAACCGCTCGAACAGGGCTTGCAGCGCGTAGACGCCCTCCATCCTGGCCAGGCTGGCCCCGAGGCAGACGTGCACGCCGCTGCTGAACGACAGGTGCTCCTTGGCGTTGTCGCGTCCGATGTCGAACCGCCCGGGATCGGCGAAGACCGCTGGGTCGCGATTGGCGCCCGCCAGCGACAGCACCACGGTATTGCCCGCGCGCACCCGGAAACCGTCGATCTCCACGTCGGTCAGCGCGGTGCGCGCTGTGGTCTGCACCGGGGAGTCGAAGCGCAGGATCTCCTCGACGGCGTTGGGCCACAGCTCCGGTTCTTCGCGCAGCCTTTCCAGCTGATCGGGATGGGCCAGCAGTTGTGCGACACCGTTGCCGATCAGGTTGACCGTCGTCTCGAAGCCCGCGCCCATCAGCAGGCTCGCGGTGGCCTTGAGCGCGTAGGAGTCCAGCTCGCCCGCGGTGACCAGGCTGCTGAGGATGTCCTCGCCCGGCGCACGGCGCAACCGTTCGATGTGCTGGTCGAGGTAGTCGTTCATCACCTCCATGGCCAGCAGCGCCTTGCGGTGGGCGCGCCACGGGATGCCGACGTCCAGCAACGGCGTCATCTGATCACCCCAGTCGAGGAACCTGGCCTTGTCCTCGTCGGGGAAGCCGAGCATCTCGGAGATGATCGCGATCGGCACCTGGGAGGCGAAGGAACCGATCAGATCCGCCGAGCCGTGCGCGGGCAGCGCGTCCAGCAATTCCTCGGTGACCGTCTCGACGCGGTCGCGCAGTCTGCGGATCGCGCGCGGGGTGAACGCCGAGGCGACCGGTTTGCGCATCGCCGTGTGCTCCGGCGGATCGATCACCAGCATCGACGGCGGCTCGACCGGGTTCGGCGGCAGCGGGAAGCGCTCGGCCAGCTTCTGCAGCGGCTTGGGGATGTTGAAGCTCTCCGTGGTGCGCACGCCGAAACGGTTGTCGCGCAGGATGGAACGGCACAGCTCGTGATCGAAGGTCGCCCACGCGATGGAGGTGCGCAGCAGTCTCCCCTGCCCGCGCAACCGCTCGATCAGCGGGTAGGGGTCGTCGAAGCCGTCGGGCCCGCCCATCAGTTCGGCGAACGGGTCGCCGCGGCGGGCCTGCAGCCGCAGGACGAGACGAGGCGCGCCCTGCACCGACAACCAGCGGAACCAATAGTGTGGCTTCATAGTCCAACCCCGTCGTTGTGCGATGACTCCACCGTACGGAACGGCGCCGACTTGTAAAACGTCCTCAGGTCGGATGCGGCGCCCATACCGTGGTAGGAGCCGCTACCGGGCGCCGATCGCGATCGGATCGCCGCTCACCCGCGTTGCGCGGTCACCCGTTCGGACGCGATGCGCCGCTCCCGCGCCGCGGGATCCGGATTGACCACCTGCACCAGCGAAGCGCCCGCGGCGAGCACTGCGAGATATCCGTCGATCAGTTCGGCGGGGGTGTCCCACGGCGTGCTGGACAGCACCCGGTCGCCCTCCGCGAAACCCTGGAGCACCGCCGATTTCCTGGCCTCCGCCAGCACCTCGGCGACCGGCATGCCGTCCAGTGCGACACCGGCGCCACGGGGCAGGAACTGGTCGCCGTGCACGCGCACCGAGGTGGCGAAATCGGTGACGCCCACCGGCAGGTCGCGCACCGGGGCGCCCATGGCGTCCAGCGACAGCGCCGCGACCTCGCCCGCACCGTCGGCCTCATCCAGGCGATCCGGGGTCACCAGGGCGAGATCGGCGTCGCCGTCCGGGTGCAGCACCACCTCGGTGCCCGCCCACCAGCAGCCCAGCAGCACCGCGGCGGTCTGCCAGTGCGCCGGGAGCAGAACGGCGACCCTGGCGCCCGGACTGAGGCCGAACTCGTCGCGAATCAGATTGGCGGTTTTGGCCGCCCAGTTCGCCAGTGTCGCGCCGGACAGCTCGATGCGCGCTCCGGTGGCGTCGTCGTAATAGGTGACGCGCGGGCCCGCCGGTTCGCGGGCGAGGATCGGATCGAGTACCGCTTCGGTGAGTGTGTGTACCTGGTCGATGTCACGCATGTTTCAGTTCACGCATTTCGGTCCGTTCTGGCCTGCGTCGATCGGTGGAGCGGGTGGGACTGGTGTGGCGGCGGACGACGTACCGGACAGATCGAACACCCGGCTCGCCGATGAGCCCGGACCAGAATAGTCGCTCGCCAGCACGACGCTCACCGAATCCGGCGACAGGGCCGGATCCGCGAGCACGGTAAGCCCGCCGAGCGCCTTGGCCACCGCCTGAGCCTTCGGGCTCGCGGTGTCCGCCGCGAGCACCCGGCTGCTGGTGACGCGGCCGCCGCTGTAATTGGACACCGTGCCTTGGCGAAATCCCTTGGCGCTCAGCGCCTGCGCGACCTCGGCCGCCAGCCCGCCGACGCCGCCCGCGTTGTAGACGCTGACGGTCACCGTGGCCGGATCGAAGCCCGGCTCGGCGTTGCGTGGGGCCGGCCCGTCGCCCACCAGCGAGGCGATATAGGACTTGACCGCCCTGGGCTCGACCTTGACCACGGATTCGCCGCTGCTGGTCTCCCCGTTGAGATCGGCGACCGGAATGGTCTCGAACTTCACCTGGCCGCCGGTCAGATCCTTCAACCGCTGCAGGAACGCCAGCACGTCCCAGTCCTCGTCCAGCACGATCGTCCGCCCCACCGCGTCGCTGAGTTGCTGGAGCTTGGCCGGATTGGCCAGCGTCTTCGCGCTGAGCACCTGCCGCACCAGCTGCGCCATGAACACCTGCTGGCGCACGATGCGGTCGATGTCGCCGCGCTCCAGATCGTGGCGCTGGCGCACGAAACTCAGCGCCCTCGGCCCGTCCAGGCGCTGACGTCCCGCGGGGAAACGGGCGCCGGACATCCATTCGTCGACCGGGTTCTTCAAGCACACCTCGACCCCGCCGACGGCGTCGGTGAGCAGCGCGAAGCCGAGCAGGCTCACCTCGGCGTAGTGGTCGACGGTGAGGCCGGTGAGGGCGGCCACCGTCTTGATCAGCGCCTGCCTGCCCGCCTGGGTGGACTGCCGCTCCGCGTCGGTCTCGGAAACCCCCTGCTCGGCGAGCTTCTGGAGCTGGCTCGCCTTGGTGGCGCCGTAGGCGGAGTTGATCTTGCCCATGCCGAGGCCGGGGATGCTGACGTAGGAATCGCGCGGAATCGAGATCGCGGTCGCCGAACGCCCGTCGTTGGGCACGCGCAGCAGCACGATCGTGTCGGTATTGGTGCCGACCTCGTCGCCCGCGTGCAGCATGGCCCGCTCGGCGTCCGACAGCGGGTTGCCGTGCGCGTCGGTGCGGCTGTCCACACCCACCAGCAGGATGTCCACCGCGCCGTCCCGGCTGCCGCCGAGGCCGAGATCGCCGATGCGCTCGATGTTGGCGACCAGCGCGTCGACACTGTGCCAGGCGAAACCGGTGAGCACCAGCACGATCACGGCGGCGGCCGCCGCGATCGAGCGCAGCGGACCGTAGGACCGGTCGCGTGCCCCGGTCGGACGCGCCGACGCCGATGTGCCCCTCCGCTGCGACAAGTCTGCATCCTCTCGCCGAAACTCGGTTCCCTGGCGACGCGTGCGCAACCGATCCGCCATCATGGTCACCGCTCGCCCCGCCCGGTTTCGGGATCCCCCGATAGCTCCAGGCTATCGAACGGTTATCGCGAACGGCCGCAACCGCGGACGTGGCGGCGTGCCAGACTTGCGCCGTGACCGACCCCACCGCACCCGAATCCACCACCCCCGCCCGCCTCGTCGTCACCGGGGCGAACGGACAGGTGGGCCGGGAACTGCGGCGTCTCGCTCCGGCCGCAGGCGGCTACGGGCGCGCCGAACTCGACATCACCGACCCCGCTGCCGTGCGCGCGGTACTCGCGCCCGGCGACGTGGTGCTGAACTGCGCCGCCTACACCGCCGTCGACCAGGCCGAAACCGAAACCGAGGCGGCATACGCGGGCAACGCCACCGGACCGGCCGTGCTCGCCGAAGTCTGCGCCGACCTCGGTGCCCGGCTGATCCATCTGTCCACTGATTACGTCTTTCCTGGTACCCAGGATCGGCCGTACGACACTACCGATGTGACCGGACCGACCACCGTCTACGGAAAGTCCAAGCTCGCGGGCGAACAGGCGGTGCTGAGTCGCTGCCCGGACGCACACGTGGTGCGCACCGCGTGGGTATACACCGGGCGCGGCGGCGATTTCGTCGCGACCATGCTGCGGCTGGAGCGCGAACGCGACACCGTCGACGTGGTCGATGACGAGGTCGGCTCGCCCACCTACGCCGCCGATCTGGCCGCCGCGCTGCTGGAACTGGCGGGCCGGCCGGACGCCCCGCGCGTGCTGCACGCCACCAATGCCGGGTGGGCCAGTCGATTCGAGCTCGCCCGCGCGGTGTTCGCGGCTGTCGGCGCCGATCCCGAGCGCGTCCGCCCGTGCGATTCCTCCGCCTTCCCCAGACCCGCACGGCGCCCGGCATATTCGGTGTTGTCGCCACGGGCCTGGAACGACGCCGGGCTGCGGCCACTGCGGGATTGGCGGACCGCGCTGGGGGACGCGCTGGCGCGACGGGCCGACTAGGCGCACCTCCGCCTTCGCGGCGGCCACGCACGGACCACCGACAGACGGCGTCCGACAGCACCTTCGCGGCGTACCTGCGCCTTCGCCATGGCCATGCGCGGACCACCACCGCGACGTCCGGCAGCACTTCCAAGGCGTACCTGCGCCATCACTACAGCCATGCGCAACCACCGACAGACGACGTCCGACAGCACCCCAGAGGCGCACGTCCGCCCTCGCCGCAGCCCATGCGCACACCGACAGGCCGTGTCCGACAGCACCCCAGAGGCGCACTTCGCCCCCACCGCGGCCGTGCACGGGCTATCGACAGACGACGTTCGGTCGCGCCCACTAGAGTTGGCTGTCGTGAGTGATTCCGATTCCGCCGCGCCCACCGGGCTGGCCGTCGTCACGGTGACCTACTCGCCGGGTGAGCACCTCGAGCACTTCATCACCACCCTCGCCGGGGCCACCTCGGAGAAACCCCAGGTGATCCTCGCCGACAACGGGTCGGTGGACGGTGTGCCGGAGCTGGTCGCCGAGGCCAATTCGCACGTGCGACTACTGCGCACCGGCGGCAACATCGGCTACGGCGGCGCCATCAACCGGGCGGTCGCGGAGATCGATCCGGGCATCGAGTTCGTCGTGATCGCCAACCCGGACATCCGCTGGGGCACCGATTCGATCGACACGCTGCTGGCCGCCGCCAAGCGCTGGCCGCGCGCGGGTGCGCTGGGGCCGCTGGTGCTCGAGCCGGACGGCAGCGTGTACCCGTCGGCCCGCCGGGTGCCCGGCCTGCTCGACGGCGCCGGGCACGCGATCCTCGGCACGGTGTGGAAGTCCAACCCGTGGACCCGCCGGTACCGGCAGGAGAACGAGGAGATCTCCGAGCGGGCCGTCGGCTGGCTGTCGGGGTCGTGCCTGCTGGTGCGGCGCGCGGCGTTCGACTCGATCGACGGCTTCGACTCGCGCTACTTCATGTACATGGAGGATGTCGACTTCGGCGACCGGATGGGCAAGGCGGGCTGGCACAACGTGTTCGTGCCGGACGCCGAGGTCACCCATGCCAAGGGGCACGCGGCGGGCCGCCATCCCGAGGTGATGCTGCCCGCCCATCACGCCAGCGCCTACCGCTTCCAGGCCGACCGGCATCCGCACTGGTGGCAGGCTCCGCTGCGGCTGGCGCTGCGGGCCGGACTTGCGATCCGCTCGCGTATTGCGGTTCGATCTGCCCTGCGCCAGCAGGCGCGCGACGCCGGATAGCGGCGGCGGCGAGTACGACCTTGTGAACAGGGGAGCTTGATGGCAGGAAATACAGGCACCGACGCGGTGATCCTGGTCGGCGGGCAGGGCACGCGGCTGCGGCCGCTGACCCTTTCGGCGCCCAAGCCGATGCTGCCGACGGCGGGGCTGCCGTTCCTGACCCATCTGCTCGCCCGCATCGCGGAGGCCGGGATCACCCATGTGGTGCTGGGCACGTCGTTCAAGGCCGAGGTGTTCGAGGAGCACTTCGGCGACGGCTCGGAGCTCGGCCTGGAGATCGAGTACGTCACCGAGACCGAGCCGCTCGGCACCGGCGGCGCCATCCGCAACGTGCTGCCCAAGTTGCGCGCGGACAACGTGATGGTGTTCAACGGCGACGTGCTCGGCGGCACCGACCTCGGTGCGGTGCTCGACACCCACGAGTCGACCCGGGCCGACGTGACACTGCACCTGGTCCGGGTCAGCGACCCGCGCGCGTTCGGCTGTGTGCCCACCGACGAGAACGGCCGGGTCACCGCGTTCCTGGAGAAGACCCAGGACCCGCCGACCGACCAGATCAACGCCGGGTGCTACGTCTTCCGCCGCGAGTACATCGAGAAGATCCCGGCCGGGCGCCCGGTGTCGGTGGAGCGCGAGGTGTTCCCGGCGCTGCTGACCGAGGGCGCCCGCGTCCAGGGTTACGTCGACGCTTCCTACTGGCGCGACATGGGCACTCCCGAGGACTTCGTCCGCGGCTCCGCCGACCTGGTCCGCGGGATCGCGCCCTCCCCCGCCCTGCCCGGTCAGCGCGGCGAATCGCTGGTCCACCCCGGTGCGGGCGTGGCACCGGGAGCGCTGCTCATCGGCGGCACGGTGGTCGGCCGCGGCGCCGAGATCGGCGCGGGTGCGCGCCTGGACGGCGCGGTCGTCTTCGACGGCGCGGTGATCGAGGCGGGCGCGACGGTCGAGCGCACCATCATCGGCTTCGGCGCGCGCATCGGCCCGCGCGCGCTCGTCCGCGACGGCGTCATCGGGGACGGGGCGAACATCGGCGCCCGCTGCGAACTCCTGCGCGGGGCGCGCGTGTGGCCCGGCGTGGAGATCCCCGACGGCGGCATTCGCTTCTCGACCGACGTCTGAGGCGCGCAACGAGCGGTAGCCGGAGCCGGACGGCATGACGAATCCGCACGGTCGGTGTCGAGTTGATCCAGCGCCACCGACCGCGCCGTCACGAGCATTCACTCCGATGGCGGCTTCGGCGGGTGCGAAGAGCGCGCCTAGGAGAAGCCGACGGCCTGTTGGCCCCAGGCAGTGTGCAGGTCACGGTCCGGGTCGTCGACCACTCGATCGACGCTGTCGATGAGCAGAGTGGTGCGGGCGGCGAGGCGGTAGGGCGGCCAGTGTTTGGAGCCGTCGAGGGCGGCGGGGACGCCGTGGGCGGCGAAGGCCAGCCAGCGGCGCATCATCCGGCCGGAGACCTCCATGGCCGCTCTGCGACCACCGAGCCAGAAGGTCGGGTCGAGGTTGAGCGTGCCGAAATTTCCGAAGACGTAGGGCAATTCGGTGGCGTGACCCGCGCCGACCCGGGCCGCCCGCAGCATCGGGGTGGCATAGTCGAAGCGGTACATCCAGGTCGGCGAGTGCTCGGCATGACCGTCGGCCACCCAGTGCGCCGGCATCCGGAACGCCGCGTCGGTGGACATCGCCAGCGCTCCGCGGGCCTTGTTCAGATCGGGATAGGCGGAGGTGATCTCGGCGATGCGCTCCGCGGACCACTCCGGGTGCCCCGCCGCGACGTCCCGCAGCATCGCGTTCACCGCGTCCGGGGTCACCGGCATGATCGGTGAGCGCAGCAGCCGGAACAGTGACGCCTCGTCCTTGTTGGTGCCGATGATCAGCGGCACCTGGTGGGACCGTCCCCGCTGGAACCGGTCGATCGGGTAGGTCGGCAGCAGATCGCCGTCCACCACGGGCGCGGCCGCCAGCCTGCCCGGCTCCTTCAGCGGGATCTCGTCCAGCAAGACGCCTGCGGCCGCGATGATCCGTTCGATCGGGCATTCCAGCAGTTCCTTGGCCCTGGTTCCGGGCAGTTCGATCAGCTCGAGGAATCGCTGCGCCACCGTGGCCGCCCGCTCCGGCCCGAACACCGTGGTCGCGGGCGGGCTCTGGGCGATCGCCTTGTGGAACAACCCGGCGGCGCGGGGCGCGGTGAGCAGCGCGGTGACGCACCCCGCGCCGGAGGACTCGCCGAACAGCGTGACGTTGCCGGGGTCGCCGCCGAACGCGGCGATGTTGTCGCGCACCCATTCCAGAGCGGCGATCTGGTCGTACAGGCCGAGGTTCGGCGCGAAGTCGTCGCCGAGCGAGGACAGGTCGAGGAAGCCGAGCGCGCCGAGCCGGTAGTTGACCCCCACGACCACCACGTCGCCGGTGGCCGCCAGCTTGCGCCCGTCGTAGATCTGCTGCGCGGCGGTACCGAGGCAGTACGCACCGCCGTGCAGCCAGACCAGCACCGGGCGCGGCTCGGCGTCCGGGACGCGGGCAGGATCGCCGGTCTCGGGCCGCGGTGACCAGACGTTGAGCCAGAGGCAGTCCTCACCCATGGTCAGGCCCGAGTCGATGGGGACCATCGTGCCCATGGTCTGCGGCGCGATCTGCCCGTAAGAGGTGCAGTCGCGCACTCCGTCCCAGGGCTGCGGGGGCTCGGGCGAGGCGAAACGGGCCGGGCCGGCGGGCGCCGCCGCGTACGGGATGCTGCGCCAGACGGATATCGAACCTTCGCGCAGGCCGCGCACGTCGCCGTGAGCCGTTCGCGCGATGGGCTCGGCGAAACCGTCGGGACCGGGCACCGCCTCGGAGAACTGAGCGCGCATGGCGGACCTCCTCATACTTCTTTTTCGAGAGTACGTCGAAGATCAGTACGGCAGCGTTTCGATGCCGAGACATTGCTGCGTCGGCTGCTATTCATCCGCTGTTCAGGCCCCTGTCCCAGGGTACGGTGTCGAATCGGTCACGGTGGCCGCGATCGTCCCGTGCGCCCCCTGATAGCGGAAAAGATGCTGCCGGGGTCCCGACGGAGCCGCGCATCAGGATCAGGTGGCGGCCTCCGAGCGCCGGTCCGCGACCGACGCCGGGCCGTCGCCGACATACGCGGCCCACAACCTGCGGTACGGCCCGTCCTCGGCGAGCAGTTGCGCGTGCGTGCCCGTCTGCAGCAACCTGCCCTGGCCGACCACCGCGATGAGATCCGCGTCCGCGGCGGTGGCGAGACGATGGGCGACGACGATGGTCGTGCGCCCGGCGGTGAGCACGTCCACCGCGGCCCTGACCCTGGCCTCGGTCGCCAGATCCAGCGAGGCGGTGGCCTCGTCGAGGATCAGGATGTCCGGCTCGACGAGCTGGGCCCTGGCCAGGGCGAGCAGCTGGCGCTGGCCCGCCGACATACTGCGCCCGTGGTCGCCGATCGGCTGGTAGTACCCGTGCTCGAGCGCGGCGATCATCTCGTGCGCGCCCACCGCTCGCGCCGCCCATTCGATATCGGCGGGCGTGGCCTCCGGCTTGCCGTAGGCGATGGCCGCGCGCACGGTGTCGCCGAACAGGAACGGCTCCTGCGGGACGACGCCCAGCCGCTTGCGATACTCGCGCAGCCGGTAGTCGCGCAGGTCGACACCGTCCACCAGCACGGCGCCCTCGGTCGGGTCGTAGAACCTGGCCAGCAGCTTCACCAGCGTCGATTTGCCCGCGCCCGTCTCGCCCACCAGCGCCACCTTCTGCCCCGGCTCGATCCGCAGGTCGACACCGGAAAGCACCGCCTCGCCGCGGATTTCATAGGCGAACCCGACACCGCGCAACTCGATCGCCCCCGCCAGGCGGCGCACCGGACGCGCGCCCGCGGCGTCCGGAGTGGCGACCGGCGTGCGCAGCAACTCGCCGAGCCGGTCCACGCCGACCACCGCCTGCTGGTAGCTGTCGAAAACCTGGGACAGCTGCTGGATCGGCGCGAACAGCAGGTCCACGTAGAGCAGGAACGCGATGAGCGTGCCCGCCGTGAGCACGTCCTCACGGACCTGGTGCACGCCCACCGCGAGCACGGCCGCGGTGGCCACCACCGACATGAACTCGATGAACGGGAAGAACACCGCCATCAGGAACTGGCTGCGCAGCCGCGCGTCGCGATAGTCCCAGGACCGCCGCTCGAACTCGGCCCGGTTGCGCTCCTCGCGCCGGTAGGCCTGGGTCACCTTGATGTTGTCGACGTTCTCCTGCAAGTAGGCGTTGACGATGCTGACCCGCTCGCGTGCCAGGTTGTAGGCGGGTACCGAGGCGCGCCGGAACGCCGCCGTGGACACCACGAGCACCGGAAGCAACGCCAGGACCACCAGCGCCAGTGGCGCGTCGATGACCAGCAGCGCGATCACCACGCCCGCGATGGTCACCGTGCTGGTGAGCGCGGTGGCCAGACCGGTCTGCAGGAACGCCGAGAGCCCGTCGACGTCGGTGGTCATCCTGGTCATGATCCGGCCGCCGAGTTCGCGCTCGTAGTACTGCAAGCCGAGCCGCTGCAACTGCGCGAAGGTCTTGACCCGCAGGCCGTACAGCAGCCGTTCGCCCACACGTCCGGTGACCCGCACCTGCGCGACGCTGATCGCCCAGTCCACCCCGACCACGAGCAGCGTGAGCGCCGCCGCGACCAGCAGCACGTCCCGCGTGCCCGCCAGCACGCCGTGGTCGATGCCGTAGCGCACCAGGAAGGGAATCAGCACCTGCGCCAGGGCATCCAGCCCCACCAAACCGAGCCCGGCCAGCAGCGGCAACGCGAACGGCCGCAGCAGTCGCGGCAGCGAGAACTCCGGATCCGGCGTGTGCGAGAAGGATTCGGGGACCTCGGGTTCGCCGGTCGGCGGGGGAAGGCGATCGATCAGCTCCTGCACGTCGCCGCTGGGCGGGGCCGAGGCGAGCATCCCGGGGCCCGCGGACCGGCCGATTCCGGTCGGCGCACCGGCGGCGCGCTGGGAGAACGCCTTCGCCACCTGCTCCATGGTCCGGGCGCCGTCATCATCGTCCTCGGCGGGTTCGACCCACAGCGGTGAGGTCGGCGCCTCGGGCCGGACGCGGCCCGCGTTCACGCCGATGCCCGTCACGTCCGGCGGGGTGAACAGCGCGCGGAACAGTTCGCCGGTGCTTTGCAGATCGCGCAGCGTGCCCAGTTCCGCGATCCGGCCGCCGTCGAGCACCGCGACCCGGTCGGCCAGCGCCAGGGTGGACAGCCGGTGTGCGACGACGATGGTGGTGCGGCTGCGCACCTCCGCGATCCTGGCGTAGATCTGTTCCTCGACCTGCGCGTCGATAGCCGAGGTCGCGTCGTCGAGCACCAGGATGGGCGCGTCGGTGAGCAACGCGCGGGCCAGCGCGATGCGCTGGCGCTGTCCCCCAGACAGCCGCTGGCCGCGCTCGCCGACCCTGGTGCCGAGTCCCTCGGGCAGCGCCGCGACGAACTCGTCGGCCGCCGCGAGATACAGGGCGTGCCATACCTGTTCGTCGGTGGCGGCGGGGCGTCCGTAGGCCACGTTGGCCCGGATGCTGTCGGCCATCAGGTGGGTGTCCTCGAACACCATCGCCACCTGGGCGCGGGCGTCGGCCAGGTAGCGGATGTCGACGCCGTCGAACAGGATCGCCCCGCCGTCCGGGTCGACCAGGCGCGGCAGCAATTGCACCAGCGTGGTTTTGCCGCTGCCCGCCCCGCCCGCGATGGCGATGGTCTCGCCCGCCTCGACGGTCAATTCCAGTCCGTGGAGCACCCGCGTGCGGTCGTAACCGAAACCGACGCCGCGGAACTCGACGCGCGGCGGTGCACTGCCGCGCACCGAATCGACCTGTGGGCGCCGCACCGGCGCGGGCGCCTCGATCACCTCGCGCACTCGGTCCAGCGATGCCTTGCCCTGCTGGCTGACCGTCAGCAGCATGGCGAACTGCCGGATCGGGCTGACGAACGAGCCGAGATAGGTCATGAACGCCAGGAAGGTCCCCAGCGTGATGGACTGCGACAGCGCGAGCAATCCACCGGCCACCAGG
Source organism: Nocardia abscessus (assembly GCF_015477775.1). GTDB lineage: Bacteria > Actinomycetota > Actinomycetes > Mycobacteriales > Mycobacteriaceae > Nocardia > Nocardia abscessus_A. Next base: position 391,869 of record NZ_JADLQO010000004.1, read on the forward strand.
ATCAGCGCCTGCCCCGCCGCGGGCACGGCCTGCATGGCCGGGGTGAACCGGCTGGTGAGCCGCGCGACGCGCAGCCGGGAGCGGTACAGCTCCCGCGCCTGGGCCGCGAGCCCGTCGAGTTCGTGCCGTTCCTGGCCGAACCCCTTCACCACGCGCACCCCGGCGACGGCCGCCTCGACCTGCATGGCCACCTCGGCCGCGCGGGCTTGCGCGTCCCAGTTGGCGGGGAAGAGTTTGCGCTGGCTGCGCCGAGTGATCACCCACAGTGCGGGGACCACCAGCAGCGCGATCACCGTCAACGACGGGGACATCAGCGTCATCAGCGCCAGCGCACCGGCCAGCAACACGACGTTGCCGGTCACCATCGGGATGAGCTGCAGGAACATCTGGATCAGCGTGACGTCGGTGATCGCCCGGCTGACCACCTGTCCGGTGCGCAAGTCCGCCTGCTCGCGGCCGTCCAGCCGCAGCAGCGCGGCGAACAGGTCCCTGCGCAGATCGTGCTGCACGCCCAGCGACAGCTGGGAAGACGCCACCCGGCGGGTGAACGACGACCCGAACCGCGCCGCGCCGACGACGAGCAGCAGCGTCACCCACGGCGCCACCGACGCCGCGGTCGTGCTGAGCGTGTCCACCACGTGCCGCACGATGAGGGGCAGCACCGCCGTCAGCAGCGCCGCCGCGAGCGCGCCCGCGCCCGCGGCCACGACCAGGCGGCGGTGCTCGAGACAGCGGCGCAGCAAGTACCGGATCCATCCCGGCTGGGACGGATCCGGCGCCGCCGAGCTCATCGGGCGACCGCGAGCGAGTCCGCGCTCTCGTACTGGTTGACCGGCCGAGCCAGGCCGTAGTGCCCACGCAAGGTGGTCTCGGTGTACTCGGTGCGGAACAGTCCGCGCTGCTGCAGGATCGGCACCACCTGGTCGACGAAGCGCTCCAGTCCGGAAGGCAGCACGGCGGGCATGATGTTGAACCCGTCGGCGGCGCCCTCCCGGAACCAGTGCTCGATGGTGTCGGCCACCTGCTCGGGCGTGCCCGCGAACGTACGATGCCCGCGCCCGCCGCCGAGCCGGCCGATCAGCTGGCGCAGGGTGAGCCGTTCGCGCCGAGCGAGATTCACGATGAGGGTGAACCGGCTCTTGGCGCCCTGGATGTCGTCCTCGGTGGGCAGGTCCTCGGGCAGCTCGCTGTCCAGGTCGAGTTGCTCGATGGGCAATTTGAAGTGCGCGGCCAGCTGGCGGCGCGCGTACTCCGGCGAGATCAGGCGCTCGAGCTCGGCGTCCAGTTCGCGCGCCTGCTCCTCGGTGTCGCCGATGACGGGCACGATGCCGGGCAGGATCTTGATCGTCTCCGGATCGCGGCCCAGGGCGACGGCGCGCTGCTTGAGGTCGGTGTAGAACGCTTTGCCGTCCTCGAGCGTCTGCTGCGCGGTGAATACCGCCTCCGCGTAGCGGGCGGCGAAGTTCTTGCCGTCCTCCGACGAGCCCGCCTGCACCAGCACCGGATAGCCCTGCGGCGAGCGCGGCACGTTCAGCGGCCCGTCCACCTTGAAGAACTCGCCGTGGTGGCCGATCTTGCGAACCTTGCCCGCGTCGGTGTGGATGCCCAGCGCCTTGTCCGCGACGATGGCGTCGTCGTCCCAGCTGTCCCACAGCTTGGTGGCCACCTCGACGAACTCGGCGGCCTTCTCGTACCGCAGCCGGTGGTCCGGAGTGTCGTCCAGGCCGAAGTTGCGCGCCGCGTCCGCGCCCGCGGTGGTGACGATGTTCCAGCCGACCCGTCCGTTGCTCACCCAGTCCACCGAGGAGAACCGGCGCGCCAGGTTGTAGGGGTCGTTGTAGCTGGTGGACGCGGTGGCGATCAAGCCGATCCGGCTGGTCTGCACAGCCACCGCGGTGAGGATCACGGTCGGCTCCAGCTTGCCGCTCGGCCTGCGGCCCGGATCGCCCATCAGCACCGGGCTGTCGGCGAAGAAGATCGAGTCCAACTTGCCGCGCTCGGCGGTGCGGGCCAGCCCGACGTAGTAGTCGATGTCGGTGTGCGCGTGCGGATCGCTCTCCGGCAGCCGCCAGGCCGCCTCGTGGTGACCCACCGACATCAGGAACGCGTTCAGATGGAGTTGTTTACCGGACATGGTCGGGTCCTTTCAGACAGCGGCCGGGGCGACGCCCAGCGAGGAGAGCAGTGCGCGGCGCACGCGCTGGAATTCGGGCAGGCTCGGGTCGCGTTCGCCGGGCAGGTCCACCGGCACGTCGACCGTGATGCGCCCCTCGTCGAGCACGAGCACCCGGTCGGCGAGGGCGATGGCCTCGTCCACGTCGTGGGTGACCAGCAGCACGGTTGGGCGGCGGCGCCGGATCAGCTCCCGCAGCAGCTCGTGCATCTTGATCCTGGTCAGCGCGTCCAGCGCGCCGAAGGGTTCGTCGGCGAGCAACAGGTCCGGCTCGCCGACCAGCGAGCGGGCCAGCGAAACCCGTTGCTGCTCACCGCCGGAGAGCTGGTTGGGCCACGCCCGTTCCCGCCCGGCGAGACCGACTTCGGCGAGTACCCGCGCCCCGGCGGCCTTGCGCGAACGCGGCTGGCCGTAGAGCACGTTCGCCAGCACCCGCTGCCAGGGCAGCAGGCGGGAGTCCTGGAACACCACCGATGTCTTGGCGGGCACCCGCAGCGTCCCCGACCCGGTCACGTCGTAGTCGAGCCCGGCCAGCGCGCGCAGCAGCGTGCTCTTGCCCGACCCGCTGCGGCCGAGCAGCGCGACGAACTGTCCCGCCGGGATGGTCAGCGTGATGCCGTCGAGAACCGTGCGTTCACCGAAACCGCGAGTGAGTTCGCGGACCTGTACGCCTATCCCGCGATCGTCCGTCGCCACGACAGCACCTTTCGCTCGAGCAGCCGGATGCCCGCATCCGACAGCAGTCCGAACGTGCCGTAGACCGCGAGACCGACCAGGATCACGTCGGCCTGGCCGTAGTTCTGGGCGTTCGACATCATCTTGCCGAGCCCGTCGATGGCATTCACGGATTCGACCACGATCAGCGCCAGCCACGCGCCGGTCACCGAGAGCCGCAGGCCGAGAAAGAATCCCGGCAGGGAGCCCGGCACGACGACCTTCCAGATGAAGGCGGCCCGGGAAACCCCCTGCACCTCCGACAGTTCCACCAGCCGCTGATCGATGGTGGTGAGCGAGGCGTGCGTCTGGATGTACATGGTGACCACCACGCCGAGGGTGATCAGCACGATCTTGAACGATTCGCCGATGCCGAGCCAGAGGATCATCAGCGGGATCAGGCCCAGGCTGGGGATGGCCCGCTTCACCTGGATCGGGCCGTCCACCAGGGACTCCCCGAACCGGGATAGGCCCGCGATCAGGGCCAGCGTCGTGCCGATCAGCACACCGATTCCGAGGCCGATGCCTGCGCGCTGGAGCGAGGCGGCCACGTTCTCCACCAGTGAGCCGTTCACCAGCAGGTCCCAGCCCGTCTCCAGCACGGTCCACGGGGCCGACAGCTTGCGTTCGTCGAGCCAGCCGAAGTGCGCACCGGCCGCCCAGAGGCCGAGCACCACCACCACGCCGAGCATCCGGGCGAACGGCACGGATTTGCGTAGCCCGAGCCTGCGCAACTGCCTGCGTTCGACGAAGCCGTCGGTCCGCGACGGCGGCACCGCTATGGTGCGAGTCAGTGCGATGGTCATGGCGACTCCAGTGTTGTGCGGGCGCTTCGGCGGTTCACCGGGTGTCCTCGGTGCGGTAGGTCGCGGACACCGCCTCGGCGGCGACTCGCTCGAAGCGACGGTCGAACAGCTCGTTCGCGTCGAACGGCTTGCCGAAATACCCGGAGCCGGTGAGCAGGTCGACGGTTTCCTGCTCCCAGGCGATCGCTTTGTCCCAGTTCTCCGGGAAATAGGGCCGCGGTGTCGTATCCAGAATTCGGCGCCCGTCCGCGGCGGAGACTTCCTGATCCTTCACGTAGTAGGACGCGATCCATTCCTCCGGATGCTCCCAGGCCCAGACTTCGCCGCGCGCCCAGAATTCGACGAATTGCCGCACCGCGGCGAGTTTCGCGGAGTCGCGCAGGACGGCGGTCGGCGCCCACAGCACGGTCAGCGCGTCCACCGCGGGCGTGGCCACCGCGGTGGCGCCCTGCGCGCGGTACTTGTCCAGGTATTTGGTCAGCGAGGGCTCGCCGAGCGGCGCGACGTCGATCTGCTTGCCTTGCAGCGCGGTCAGGAACTGCGGGCTGTTCAGTTCGACCAGCTGCACTTCGTTCAGGCCGATGCCCGCGGCACGCAGGGTGCGCAGCACCACCACGCCTTGGGCCTGACCCGGCGAGAAGCCGATCTTCTTGCCGCGCAGCTCCTGGATCGAGTCGACGGCCACGCCGGGGGCGGTGGCCAGCTGATAATTCGGGACGTCACGGACTTTGACGCCGACGATCTTGGCGTCGAGACCGGTCGCGTGGGCATGGATCGGCGGGATGCCCGCGTTCGTCGCGACATCCACCGAGCCGCCGCGGAAGGCTTGGATGACGTCGGGCCCCGCGGAGACGGCGGGCCAGGCCGACACGGTGAACGGCAATTTGCCGATCTCGCCGGAGGATTCCAGCGCGACCCGGGTGGTGCGGACCGACACCGCGAGCGAGGTGCCCGGCGGAACGCTGGTCGGCAGAGCGGCTTTCAGATCGGTGTCGCCGCCCTCATCGGTGGCGCACGATGCGGAGAGCGCGGCGGTGGCCGCGATGACGAGTGCTAATCGTCGAACAGAATTGCGCAAGGTGATTTCCTGGGTCGGATCCGATGTGCTCGGGAATATTTCGTTCCCGGACAACACAGCTGCTGCGATCCGATTTCGGCGATGGTGCGGTTCATTTCTTTCATGAAATAACTCTCCCGAATATCCGCACCGCGCGTCAATATTCGTTCTACTTAAAATAAGTCGGAGTCAAACCGCGGCCTCCAGCGCGCGCAACGGCGTGTGGAACAGATCGTGCAGCACCACCGCGCCTGCGGACATCTCCAGGACCCGTCCCTCGAACGACGAGCCGACCACCAGCTCGGCCGGGTCGGCACAAAGCAGCGAATGCTCCCGCACGGCAGCGAGATACGCCTCCCACACACCGGCGACGCGACGGCCGCGGTCCACAATCACCACCGATTCGGGATCGAGCAGATCGATCAGAGCCGCGACGACCCGGCCCAGCACCCGGGCGCGCTCGAGGAACAGGCCGCGCACGGACGCCCGGTCGGCAGCGGCGGCCACCAGGTCCGGCATCGTCGAGGCCACACCGCAGCGCGTGAGCAGCGCATGATCGGAGTAGTAGTCGTCGAGCGCCGAAACCGGCTGCTGTCCTATGCTTTTCCCCGCGCCGAGGCCGAGCAGCGTCTCGATCGAGCCCGCACCCGACCTCGGTCCGTAGTGCACCTGCCCGTGCACGGCGATGGCCACGTCGATCACGTTCCCGACGAACAGCACCACGGAGCCGGCCGTCGCGCCGGTGCGGCCGAACAGCTGCTCGGCGTGCATCAGCGCTCTGGTGTGACTGTCGAGCTGGGTCGGCAATCCCGTGCGCGCGGCGAGATACTCCCGCACGGGGATGTCGTGCCAGCGCAGGAACGAATGGCCGACGACCGATCCCGCCGCCCGGTCGACCCGGCCGCCGGTCGCGACCCCCAAGCCCACGATCCGCAGCCCGTCCGACTCGTCACGGACCCGGCACACCTCGGCCGCCGCCGTGGCCAGGATGTCGTAGGGGGCGTGCGTGCGATGCGGCACCTTTGTCGTCTGCCGCAGTGTGCCGCCGATATCCACCACCGCGATGGTGGTGTGGGTGGCCGCGATATGCACCGCGATGGCCACGTTGTCGGCGGTGTCCAGCGCCAGCGGACTGTGCGGCCTGCCGATGCCGGAGGCTCCCGCGGTCTCGGGCAGCTCGATGATCAGCCCGGCCTCCAGCAGCGCGCGGGTCTGCCAGGTGACCGTGGCCGGTGAGATGCCCGCGTGTTTCGCGATCGCGCTGCGCGGCGCCGGGCCCAGGTCGAGCAATGCCCGAAGTACCGCTCCCGCGCTGCCGTCCGCCATCGCCGTCACCTCTTCATCGCCGCGCTGCCCAGTCACGGTACGGACGCGGCGCGCGGGTGCGAAGATTTCGGCGCAGTGCGATCCGAACGCAGTGGGGCGCAGGACCTAGACTGAGCGGATGCCGAGTTACAGCTACCGGTGCCGCAGCTGCGGCGACACGTTCGAGGTGACCCGCCCGATGGCGGAGGCGTCGGCGCCCGCGACCTGCCCGACCGGCCACGACGACACGGTCAAGTTGCTGACCACCTTCGCCACCGTCTCCCGGGGCGGCGGGAGCGCGCCCGCGCCGAGTCCCGCCGCGCCCCCGGCCGGCGGCGGCTGCTGCGGTGGCGGCTGCTGCGGATGACCCGGTGCGGCCGGTGCGGTCTCAGTCGCGCCGGTCGACGTGGCCGAGGTCGCGCTCGGGGGCGACCCGGTCGCGCACCCGCTGCTTCAGCACCGCGATGTCGGGGAATCCGCCGTCGGCCTTGCGCTCCCAGATCTGTTCGCCGTCGACGGTGATCCGGTAGATCCCGCCCGAACCCGGGACGAGCGCGACTTCGTCCAGGTCGGTGGCGAACGTGCTGAGCAGTTCCTGCGCCATCCAGCTCGCCCGCAGCAGCCAGCGGCATTGGGTGCAGTACTCGATCGCGACGCGTGCCATGCCCGTCGACGCTACCGGTCAGGCGTCGTGCGTGCCGTCCAGGTACACCCAGGCGCCGTCGGACCGGGCGAACCTGCTGACCTCGCGCAGTGCGCCGCGGCCGTCCGCGTCCCGGTAGTGCGCGACGAACTCCACCGTGCCGGTCTCGTCGAACAGTCCACCCCGGTCGGTCCGGATGATCTCCAGGAACAGCCAGCGCTGCGCCGGATCGAGGGTCAACTCGCGCGGGCGGGTGCGCGGGTGCCAAGAACGCAGCAGATAGTCGACGTCGCCCACGGCGAACGCGGTGTAGCGCGACCGCATCAGCGCTTCGGCGGTCGCGGCGGGACGCTCGCCGCGCAGCACCGGGCCACAGCACTCGTCGTACGCGTCACCGCGCCCGCACGGGCACCGTCGTGCTCCGCTCACGCTGTCTCCTCTCCGGCACGAGCGCGACCCGTCGTGGCCGTGCTGTGCGACCACCTCCGGTGGGAGCCGGTCATGCCATCTCCCGTCCGTGCTCGGCCGGGTCCATCATGATCGCCGTGTCGCGCCGCCTCGGGCAAACCTGAGAGCCGCACGCGGGACCGCCCTGGTCGACCCTCGTCGCACACCCGCAACCAGGTGCGCGACTGCCGAGCGTCAACGGTGCGCCTCGACCGCCGCCAGGTCCGCGGCCAAGGCGACCGTCTGCTCCCGCCAGCGCCGCAGATCGGTGACGCTCGGCGCGAGTTCGTAGTCGTGGTGGTGGGCGGCGCGCGAGAGGGCGGCCCAGAGCACCGCCACGCGCGCCGCCACGTCCGGCCCCGCGAAGGCGCGCAGCGCGATCAGCTGCGCTCGCATCGGGCAGCGGATCAGCGCGGGCGCCAGCCGCAGCCACAGGTCGTCCACGGCCTGTTCCAGGGCGATTCGCAGAATCCAGGCGGTCGCCCGCGACCACAGTCCGCCCGCGTCGGTCACCGATCCGCCGAGCAGCAGATCGACGGTCTCCAGCCGCTCGGCGACCGACGGCCGATTCGCCCGTGACCGGTGCGCGCCGTTCTTCCGCCGCTGCCCGTGCCGGGAACCGCGCCCGCCCTCCGCGGGCCCGCGGCGCGCGCCGACCGGCCGACGCCGCCCGCTCATCGGCGCTTCACCGAGCCAGCCACGCGATGAACTTCTCCGTCTCACCGATCAGCTCGCGCATGTCACGTCCGATCGGCACGTGCGCGCCCGCCGTGGCGTCGCGCAGGGCGTCCACCACCCACCGTCCTTCCCGCGCGATGAGGTTCTTGTTCAGGTCGTCGACCTTGCTGCCGACCCCGAACACCGCCAGCGCCACCTTCGCCCTGGTGGAGTGCGCGGCGTCGATGTGGCGTTCCACCTCGTTGTGGTTCATGCCCTCGGCCAGCAGGGTGCGCCGCGCCCTGGCCAGACTGGCCGCCTCCACCGCCGAGCGGCAGCACGTGGCCACCAGTTCGTCCGCGATCGCCGCGGGCAACTGCGGGGTGCGCACCAAGGCGCGTGCGTCGTCCAGATAGCGGCGGATCGGGTCGCTGGACACCCGCACCTCGACCACCGAGCGGTCGCGGCGCTGCACCTCGAGCACGGTGGCGTCGAGCTGCATCCGCCGCACCGCCTCGGCGAGGCGCTCGTCATGGGTGAACACCACCACCTGACGGCTCCAGGCGACCGTAGCCAGCACTTGCGCCAGGCCGTCCACCTTGGCCGGGTCCATCGCCTGCACCGGGTCGTCGATCATGACGAAGCGGAACGGGCTCTCCTCCACCGTCGCTCGCGGCAGGAACAGCGACAGACCGAGCGCGTGCAACTCGCCTTGGCTCATCACACCCAACGCGGCGCCGTCCACCTCGTCGACGGTCACGTCCAGCAGGACGCGGCGCGCGGTGCCCGCGTTGCCCTGCAAGCGGATCGCGCCCAATTCGACGTTGCTCTGCTGCCGCAGCGTGCGCCAGACCCAGCGGGCCGTCGTTTCCAGCGGCGTCATTCGTTCACCGCGCAGCCCCGCGGTGGCCGACTTAAGCCAATCCTCGGCCTTCTTCACTGTGCGCAGTTCCGCCGCGTGCGCGGCCACTTCGCGCGCGCCGTCCAGCCAGGCCACGATCCGCGGCACCAGCGGCGTCCACACCTCGTCCAAGCGGTCGAGTTCCTTGCGGGTGCCCTTCTGCAGCAGGTCGAGTTCGTCGACCAGCCGCGCATGCGCGACGCGCAGACGTTCGGGCAGGTCAGTGGTGTATTCGGTGGTAGTGAGCGCGGCCCAGTCGGCCCAGGCCCCGCGCACCGCCGTGGTGTCCACCGACGGAGGATTGCGCGGATCGAAATCCAGTTCGGCGGGAACGAGATCGGGAAGCGCCCGCGCGGCCCGCACGGCGTTGCCGAGCTCGATGCGGGCGGTGGTGAGCGCGTCCACCCGGGCGGCCAGCTGCTCGATGGCCGCATCGGTCTCGCGTACCCACGCCTCGTCGAGTGCGCCGCGGCCGCACACCGGGCACGGGCAGGCTCCACTCGCCGCCTGGTGCTCGCGCGCTTTGCGCAGCAGGTCGAGCAGGCGCAGATCGGCTTCGGCGTCGGCGGTGGCGCCCTGCGCGAGAGCCGCGCCGCACGCCTCCAGCCGGGACGCCACGGCTTCCACTTCGGCGTCGTCGGGCAGTGCGAGCCGCACGATCGCGCGCAGGCCGTCCGGTCCGGCCGGGTCGTCCACCGCACCCAGCACCTCGCGGCCCACGGCCGCCAGATCCGGCTGGGCGGGGCGCAGCAGCCCGGCCACCCGGACCGCGCGGTCGTCGGCGACCGACGCGAGCAGCTCCAGCAGTTCCAGCCGTTCCTGACGCGAATCTCGCACGGCGCGTTCCAGTTGCAGCCGGCGCATCCGGATCCGCTCCTGCGCCAGGGTGAGCTCGTCGAGCCCGAGCAGTTGGTGCAGCGCGTCGAACAGGTCGCTCGGCTTCCCGTCCACCAGCGCACCGAGCTCGCTGTAGGAAAGGAACGGGCGGTAGAGCTCGAGCTGCGCCGCCCAGCGGTCGGTGTCGAAAATACTCGGCGGCGCGGGCGGATACCGCTGGGTCCAGTGCGCGTCCGACAGATCCGCGTCGGGCGCCCATTCCTTGGTGATGGTCAGCCGGGGGGCGTCGCCCGCCGTGAGCAGTTCCAGCTCGATGCGGGCGGCCGTGCCGTCGTGCAGGTTGCGCCAGCCTTCCCGCCAGGCCGCCGATCGGCCGTCCCAGCGGCGATTGCCGCCGGTCAGGGCCAATTCGGCGGCCTCGGCGAAGCTGGATTTGCCGCTGCCGTTGCGACCGACCACGAGCGTGAGACCCGGACCGGGCGGCAGTTGCAGCGTCGTCTCCGGACCGATGCCGCGGAAACCGCACACCCGGATGGCGCTGAGGAAGATCCCGGAGTGATCGAACATCGTTGTCGCGTCATCTGATTCGGCTGCGCCGAGGGCGCGCAGCACGGTCCGCGTGACCGAGGGCGTCACCGCCGGGTCCTCGGCGAGGCGCCGGGTCACCACCTCCGAGAGCCGGGGCGTGGCGTCCGCGGATCCGGCGGCCTGGACAGCGTCGGGATCCAGGCGCATGCGAAAAATCCCCTCCACCATCGAGCCGCACACTCCTCCGACCCCGTGCGCGGCGCCTTGTCGAAGCTGGGCGAAACGCTACCCGATCGCGTTCGAATCGCACACCGCGCCCATGCGAATCTGCCCGCGGGGATGGAAATATGGTCATCGAAGCGCCTGCGCCGCGTCTCGATGTCCACCCCTCGCGCCAACCCCGGCGGGCAGCTCGATGGTGTCGACACCCGTTCTGGGTGGCTCGGTCGAGCCGAACAGGACAGAATGCCAGAGCGCCCCGATCGGCGCAAGATCGTCCGATCGGCGAATATGACGCAGGGGCAAGCGGTTCCGTTCCCGGCGCGGTACCGGCGACGGTAGTTGTCGGTGCGCTGGGGTAGAAATCCGGTCAACCGAGCAACGAAGGAAGCGATGAGGCACCACCGAGCCGGAGCCGCGCGATGACGACGCCGTGGACCGAAGACCAGGTCACGGCGTTGGCGCCGGACGCGAGCTCGCTGTCGGCGGCACGCAAGCTGGTGAACCGCTGGCAGGAGAGCGGGCAACACGGCGCGGCGCTGTGGGGCCGGTGCCAGGGCAGCGGGGCTACGCCGTACCAGACGATCGTCGACCTGTCCGGTCCCGCGTACCGGTGTTCCTGCCCGAGCCGCAAGTTCCCCTGCAAGCACGCGCTGTCGCTGTTGCTGCGCTGGGCCGCGGGCGAGGTCGCCGTGGCCGCGGAGACGGCGGACTACGCGGCGTCGTGGATCGGCGGACGTGCGGCGCGCGCCGCGACCGCCGACCGCACCCGCACCGCGAACCCGGCCACCGCCGAACAGCGCCGGGTACGAGTGACGGCGGGGCTGGAGGAACTCGACGTCTGGCTCGGCGATCAGGTGCGCACCGGGCTCGCGCAGGCCGATCGGTCCTACCGCGCCTTCGAGGCCGTCGCCGCCAGGATGGTCGACGCGCAGGCCCCGGGGCTCGCCTCCGCCTTGCGCAGGCTCCCGGCAGCCGTGGCCACCAGAACCGACTGGCCCGACGTGGTGCTGCGGGAGTACGCGCGGATGCACCTGCTGATCGCCGCGCACCGGCAGCTCGACGCGGTACCGCCCGCACTGCGCGCCAGCATCCGAACGCACGTCGGATACCCCAGCCCGGCCGAGACGGTGCGCGCCGAAGCTCCGGTCCGGGACCGATGGATGGTGTTCGGCCTGCGGATCACCGAGGAAGAACGCCTCTACACCCGGCGAGCCTGGCTGTACGGGCGGGAAACCGGGCGCTGGGCGCTGGTGGTCGATCATTCCTTCGGTTCCCCCGGCTTCCCGGCCGACGTTCCCGCACTCGGGCAACTGGCCGACGCCGAGCTGCATTTCTATCCGGGCGCCGCACCGCTGCGAGCACTGTGGGGTGAACGGCACGGCGTCGCCGAACCCTTCACCACACTGCCCGCCGAAACCGGCCGGGCCGCCACGATTGCCGCCGCGCTGGCCGCGCACGCGACCGCGCTGGGCGCCGATCCGTGGCTGCGTTCATGGCCGATGCTGTTGGCCCACGTGGTGCCCACGCGGACCGAACAGGGTTGGTACGTCACCGAATCCGACGGCACGGCGCTGCCGATCCGGCCGGGCGAACAGCCGTGGACGCTGATGGCCGTCTCCGGCGGTCACCCCGTGACCGTGATCGGCGAGTGGAGCCCAGACGGGTTGGCGCCGATCTCGGTGTTCACCGCGGGCGAGGTGACCGACCTGACGCCGACCGACACCTTCGGCCGCGACGTGCCCCGTTCGCCCGCTGGGTCGTCCGCGAGCGCGGACCTCACCTCCGTCGCGCTGCTGGGCACCGCGCGCCGGGCCCCGGATCTCTCCGCGCTGGCGCACCCGATCGCGCGCGCCGCCGAGCGATTGCCGAGCGACCCCGCGTTGCGGCTGCTCGAATCCGCCGCGCTGCACGACCTTTTCCGCCGAGGCGGGGTCGCGCCCGCCACCGCGGCGACGCCGGAACCAGCGGCGGACGATCCGCGCCCGATGCTGCCGCGCCCGGCCGCGGCACGCCTGGCACGCATGCTGCGGGAGCGTTCGGCATTCCTTCCCGAATGGTTCGACGCGGCAGCGCCGCACGACTATCGGGCCCCGGACGCGCTCTGCGAACAACTGCTCGAGCACGCGAAGATCAACGCCACCTTGCGGGAGCCGCTGCTGCGCTTGGCGGGCACTCGGGGCAGCTGGCTGGCGGCCCGGCATCCGGACTGGCGCGACCTGGTACGGCAGCCGTCGCCCGGATCCGAACGCTCCGCCGACACCTGGCTGTTCGGCCGGCCCGCCGAGCGGCGCGACTGGCTGGCCGCCCTCCGGCACGACGACGCGGAGGCGGCCAGGACGACGCTCACCGCGGCGTGGCCGAAGGAGACCGGGCCGCTGAAGGCCGAACTGCTGGCCCTGCTCGCCGACGGACTCGGGCCGGACGACGAGCCCCTGCTGGAAACGGCGTTGGACGACCGGCGGGCGGACGTGCGCCGCACCGCCGCCGGACTGCTCGCGCTGCTCCCGGAATCGGCCTTCAGCCTGCGCATGCGCGGCCGGGCGAGCGCGTGGCTGCGCGCCGAGCACCGCATGCTGCACACGCAGGTTGTTCTCGCCCTTCCGGATACGCTCGACGCCGCCGCGCAGCGCGACGGAATCACCGATCGCACGTCCGAATTCGCCTACCGCTGGAACGGCGCGCCCGACGTGTCAGCGGCGCGGCTGCGGCAGGTGGTCGCCGCGACCGCGCTGACGCACTGGACCGGTGTGCTCGGCACCCCGCAGCAGGCGGTCCGCGCCACCATCGAGGACCGGTTCCGCCAGCCGGTCTTCGACGGCTGGGTGGACGCCGCACTGGCCCAGCGCGATTCGGCTTGGGCGCGGGCGCTGTTCGAAGCCGGTGTCCCCACCGACCTGGCGATGTTGCGCAGGCGCGAGCTGTTCGCGCTGCTGCCGCTATCGGACCGGACCGCTCACCTGGTGCGGCTGGACGGCTCCTGGCTCTCGGAGATCGAGGCGCTGCTGCCCGCGATGGGCCATCCGTGGCCGGAGGCGCTCGCCCAGCACGTCGTCCTGCTGCTCTTCGAACGGGCGCGGGCGGCGGCGCGGCGGCCCGAGGCGCACGGCGCGTCGCCGAACGCGCACCGGTCGCTGCTCGCCACGGCCGCCGTCCACCTCCCGATCACCGCCGCGGGCAATCTGTCTGCGGTGGCCCGCCGATGCGACGATCCCGCCTGGGAGCGCGCCTTCGACCAGCTCGCCCACGACCTCAACCACCGCTCGATGATGCTCGAGGAGTTGCAGTGACGACCACCGACCCCACCCCGGCCCTGCTGCGCCCGCACGCCGAGCAGGCGTACGCCGACGAACTGCGCGCCCTCGCCGCCGCCGACGACCGGACCCGTCCGCCCTCGTGGCGGTTGTCGCCCTGGGCGGTGGTCACCTATCTGCTCGGCGGCACCCTCGGCGACGGCACCGTGATCACCCCGAAGTACGTCGGCCCGCGCAGGCTGATGGAAGTGGCGGTCGCGACGCTGGCCACCGACCGGGCGCTGCTGCTGCTCGGCGTGCCCGGCACCGCCAAAACCTGGGTCTCGGAACACCTTTCCGCCGCCATCAGCGGCGCCTCGACGCTGCTGGTGCAGGGCACCTCGGGCACCGCCGAGGAGGCGATCCGCTACGGCTGGAACTACGCTCGGCTCCTCGCGGAGGGACCGAGCGACGCCGCGCTGGTGCCGTCGCCGGTGCTCACCGCCATGCGGACAGGTTCCATCGCCCGGATCGAAGAACTCACCCGCATCCCTTCGGACGTGCAGGACGCCCTGATCACCATCCTGTCCGAGAAGACCCTGCCGGTGCCCGAACTCGGCCGCGAGGTCCAGGCGGCCAAGGGCTTCAACGTCATCGCCACCGCGAACGACCGCGACCGCGGGGTGAACGAACTGTCCTCCGCGTTGCGCCGCCGCTTCAACACGGTGGTGCTGCCGCTGCCCGCGAGCGAGGACGAGGAGGTCGCCATCGTCAGCAGGCGGGTCGAGCAGCTCGGCTCCGCACTGGAACTGCCCACCGTGCCCGCGGCGGCCGAGGAGGTGCGGCGAGTGGTGCGGGTCTTCCGCGAGCTGCGTTCGGGCAGCACCGCCGACGGCCGCACCAAGCTCAAGTCACCGTCCGGGACGCTGTCCACGGCCGAGGCGATCTCGGTGATCACCAACGGCATCGCACTCTCGGCGCACTTCGGCGACGGCGTGCTGCGCGCCTCGGACATCGCGGGCGCGGTGCTCGGCTCGGTGATCAAGGACCCGGTGGCCGACGCGGTGGTGTGGACCGAGTACCTGGAGGCCGTGGTCCGCGAGCGGCCCGACTGGGCGGATTTCTACCGCGCCTGCCGGGAGGTCACCGGGTGACCTCTCCCGCCGAATCCGCTCCGGTGACCAGGGTTTTCGGCATCCGCCACCATGGTCCCGGGTCGGCGCGCTCGCTGCGGCTGGCGCTGGCGGCGTTCCGGCCCGACCTGATCCTCATCGAGGGGCCCTCGGACGCCGATCCCCTGGTGGGCTACGTCGCGGCCGAGGGGATGACGCCGCCGGTCGCGCTGCTGGCCTATGTTCCCGACGCACCCGCCAAAGCCGCGTTCTGGCCGTACGCGGTGTTCTCCCCCGAGTGGCAAGCATTGCGATACGCCGTGGACAACGACGTGCCCGTGCGATTCTGCGACCTGCCCGCGTCGGCAGTGCTCGCCACCGAGGACGAACCCGGCGACCGCTTCGATCCCCTCGCCGCGCTCGCCGAGGCGGGCGGCTACGACGACGCCGAACGCTGGTGGGACGCCGTCGTCGAATCCGTGCCCGACGCCGACGCGTTCGACCCGATCACCGAGGCGATGGGCGTGCTGCGCGAATCCGCCGAACACACCGCGCGGCAAGGCGACGTGACGCCGGACAGCGGCTCATCGGACGCGAACGACCACTCGCCGCATCACGCACCCGCGGATGCGGCTGATGACCGGTCGCAGGCCGCCGACGCGGGGCGCGGTCGATCCGCGACCACCCCACCATCGCAGGGACCATCTGCGGATGAGCCCTCGCCGGAGTTCGATTCGGTCGCTGAGGCGGTCGCCGAATCCCCTCTGCGCGAATCACCATCCGAGCCCCTCGTGGTCGATGCCCACACGCTGCGGCGCGAAGCCCATATGCGCCAGACCATGCGCAAAGCTCTGAAGGACGGAGCGACACGGTTGGCGGTGGTGTGCGGTGCGTGGCATGCGCCCGCGCTCAGCGGCGCGCTCGGGCCCGCCGCGCCCGACGCCCGGTTGCTCAAAGGGCTGCCGAAGACCAAAGCCCGGCTCACCTGGGTGCCGTGGACACATTCACGGTTGTCCACGACCTCCGGCTACGGCGCGGGTGTCACCTCGCCGGGGTGGTACCACCACCTGTTCACCGAGACCGAACGACCGATCGCCCGCTGGCTGACCAAGGTCGCCGGTGTGCTGCGCGCCCACGACCTGCCCGTCTCCAGCGCGCACGTCATCGAGGCCGTCCGGCTCGCCGACACACTCGCCGCGCTGCGCGACCGCCCGCTCGCCGGGTTGTCGGAGGTCACCGAGGCCACACGGTCGGTGCTGTGCGGCGGGGACGAGACGATGCTGCGGTTGGTGATCGGCGAACTCGTCGTCGGCGAGGCGCTCGGCGCCGTTCCCGAGCAGACGCCGACCGTGCCGCTGGACGCGGACCTGCGCGCCACCATCCGGTCGCTCCGGATGAAGCAGGAGCCCTCGGCCCGCACCGTCGACCTGGATCTGCGCAAGGAACGCGAGGTCGAGCGGTCGCGCCTGCTGCACCGGCTGCGGGTGCTGGGAATCGACTGGGGCACGCTCACCACCAGCGAGGTGCGCAGCACCGGCACCTTCCGGGAAACCTGGACGCTGCGGTGGCATCCCGAGTACGCGATCTCGATCATCGAGGCCTCGCGCTGGGGCACCACCATCCGCACCGCGGCGGAGGCGAAGATCCTCGACACCGCGGGCCGCGCCGACCGCTCCGTCGGTGACCTCACCGCCGCGCTGGAAGTCGCGCTGCTCGCCGACCTCGGCGGGGCCACCGACGGATTGATCGCCAGGCTGGAGTCCACCGCCGCGCTGGACCACGATGTCACCCACCTGCTCGCCGCGCTGCCCGGCCTGATCCGCACACTGCGCTACGGCGACGTGCGCGGCACCGACACCAAAGCGCTGGCCCACGTCGCCGATGGCCTGCTGGTGCGCATCTGCGCGGGCCTGTCCGCCGCGGTCACCGGATTGGACACCGACGCCGCCACCGAACTGCGCGGCCTGCTGGACGCGGCGCACACCGCGATACACACCAGGGACGACGGCTGGGCCACCGGCGAGTGGCTGGCCGCCTTGCGTCGCGTCGCCGATCGCGACGACGTGCACGGCGCGCTCGTCGGGCGTGCGGTTCGCCTGCTCGCCGACGCGGGCCGCATCGATGACCCCGAATCCGCGCGCAGACTGTCCGCGGCCCTGTCGGTCGGCGCGACCGCCGCGGCGAAGGCGGCGTGGATCGACGGATTCCTCGGCGGTCGTGGCCTGCTGCTGGTCCACGATCGAGAGTTGTTGCGGCTCATCGACGATTGGTTACGCGGGCTCGGGGACGACACGTTCGTCGAGACGTTGCCGCTGCTGCGCCGGACCTTCGGCGCGTTCGAATCGGGTGAGCGCCGCGCGATCGGACAAGCCGTCCGCGACGGTGGGTCCGTGGCCGCCGAGGCGGCCGTCGCGGGCATCGACGCGGACCGAGCCGCAGCCGCGGTGCGCACCGCAGCGGAGATATTGGGGGTCACGGTATGAGCGATCGGGCGGCAGGGCGAGGACACGGCATGAGCGACGAAGCACACTCCCGGCGTTGGCGATTGGTGCTCGGCGCGGCGGCGGAGGAGGGGCTCGGCGGGCTGGGTTCCGGCGCGGACGCGGCCATGGACCGTGCGCTGTCGGCGCTGTACAACACCGATGACGAGACCTCGCCCGGCAAGCGCACCGGTGGTTTGCAGGGTTCCGCACCGCGCGTGGCCCGCTGGCTCGGCGACATTCGCAGCTACTTCCCCGCGACGGTCGTCGAGGTCATGCAGCGCGACGCCGTGGAGCGACTCGATCTCACGCAGTTGCTGCTGGAGCCGGAACTGCTCGAAGCGGTGGAGCCGGACGTGCACCTGGTCGGCACGTTGCTGAGCCTGAACCGGGTGATGCCCGAGACCACCAAGGCGACCGCGCGCATGGTGGTGGAGAAGGTGGTGCGGGAGGTCGAGCAGCGCGTCGCGGCGCACACGGTCACCGCGGTCTCCGGTGCGCTGAACCGCGCCGCTCGCGTCAGCCGGCCGAAATTGCGCGATATCGACTGGGACCGCACTATTCGCAAGAACCTCGCCACCTACCTGCCCGAGCATCGCACCGTGGTACCCGAACGGCTGGTCGGCTACGGCCGCAAGGCCCAGGCGGTGCGGCGCGACGTGGTGCTGGCCATCGACCAGTCCGGCTCGATGGCCGCCAGTGTGGTGTACGCGTCGGTGTTCGGCGCGGTGCTGGCCTCGATGCGGTCGCTGCGCACCTCGCTGGTGGTCTTCGACACCGAGATCGTCGACCTCACCGACAAACTCGACGATCCGGTGGACGTGCTGTTCGGCACGCAGCTCGGCGGCGGCACCGATATCAATCGGGCGCTCGCCTACTGCGGATCCCTGATCACCCGCCCGGCCGACACGTTGTTCGTCCTGATCTCCGACCTCTACGAGGGCGGTATCCGCGACGAGATGCTGCGCCGAGTCCGCTCGATGCAGGAGTCCGGCGTGCAGGTCGTCGTGCTGCTCGCCCTCTCCGACGACGGCGCCCCCGCCTTCGACCACGACAACGCCGCGGCCCTCGGCGCACTGGGCATCCCGGCCTTCGCCTGCACGCCGGACAAATTCCCGGACTTGCTGGCAGTGGCGCTCGACCGAGGCGACGTCCAGTCCTGGTCGCACGCCAACGCGGCGCATCACTAGATCGGCGCCATACGCGACTCTCCTGGCAGATCCCGCCTTGGTTGACGTTGTCAACCCAGGCGGTTACCGTCGGTTGACAACGTCAACCCAGACAGGAGATCGGACATGTCGATCCGTCTGCTCAGCGCGGTCATCGGGCTGCTCGGGGCCGTGCTCGGCCCGCAGGAGTTGCGGCAACCGCCCTCGGCACCGCCCGCGTACACCGAGCCCCACCCCACGCTCGCCGCGAACGGCTATGTGAGCCACACCGAATCGATCGTCATCGACGTCGCCAGGAGCGACTATCTTCGCTGGGTCAACGATCCGGAACTACACCTCGGCGATTTGATCCAGAGCGACGACGATGCCACCCGGGTGGTGCGGACCGACATCCTCATCGGCGCGTGGGACGCCGGCACCGATCGCACGGGAGATCGGCGCCGGGTGCAGTTCGCGAGCGGGCACTACCTGGTCGAGGAGGTGCTCGACGACACGAGCGACACGTTCCGCTACATGGTATGGGGCTTCACCGAGCCGCAGCAGCGCTACGCGGTCGACCACGCGGTCGCGGCGTTCACCTTCCGTGACCACGACGGCAGGACCGAAGTGTCCTGGACGTACTCGTTCCAACCGACCGCTGCGCCATTGCGTCCCCTGGTGTCGACCTTCGTCGGCCGCGCCATGCCCGCGCTCATGCGGGAAACCCTCGCGGCGATGAAGAGCGGCGCGGAAGCAGCGACCGGCTCGCCCAGAACCGGTCAGCCGGAGTGACCGGCGGCGATCTCCTGCACCAGGGCGACGATCTGAACGACGAGCGACAGCAGGGTGTTCAGGACGGTCAGCGGTTCCATGGCAACTCCTTGTCCGGGCGGGCGAACAGGACGGCAGTGCGATCGTAGGCGCAATCGAGCACTTTTCGAGTCATCGCCCTGGGGCGTGTACGACCGGCTACGGCCTGATCGAAACGGGTTTCGGCGGAACGGGACCCATCACGCCCCATGCGGTGGCCGCTGCGGGCACCACGAAGGGATGCAGAGCGGCGGCCACTGCCAGCAATACGACAGCGACGAGCGCGTCCAGCCAGTAGTGATTGGCAGTGCCCACGACGACGAGCGTGGTGAGCGCCGGATGAGCCAGGGCGAGCCAGCGCCACGGCGTGCGAGTCGCGGCGACCACGGCGACACCGAGCAGCAACGCCCAGCCGACGTGCAGCGATGGCATAGCCGCGAACTGATTGGAAAGGCCGCCGGAATCGGTCTCCCCGTAGACGGATTGGCCGTACAGCGCGGCCAGATCGACGAAACCACGATCGGGCAGCATGCGCGGCGGCGCGAGCGGGACCAGCATGTGCACCAGGAGCGCGGCTCCGGTCAGCGCCGCCATGAGGTTCCTGGTCCAGCGATAGTGCTCGGGCCGGAACATCCACAGCCACAGCAGAACCCCGACGGCCACCGTGAAATGCGCGCCTGCGTAATAGAAATTGGCCGGTACCGCGAGGAAGTCGCGGTGCAGGAACAACGCCTGGACCTGCTGCTCGTCCGGCAGACCGAGCCGCCGCTCGAGGCCGAGCAGCCCGTGCGCGTTGACCATGGCGCGCCCGGTGTGGTCGGCGGTGACCAGCCGCCCCGCGCGATAGCCGAGGTAGAGCACGGTGATCAGGAGCAGTTGCCCGAGCGCCTCGCCGCCGCGACCGCGCACCGCCGCCCGCACCCGTTCGACGACTCCGCCCGGTGCGAACCCGAGTCCGGCGCTCGGACCCACGAAGTCCACAGCGACCATCGCGCGGCCTCCTTCCCCGTTGAACCAGGCCGTTACCGAAAGTTAAGTGGAGTGATAGCCTCCGTTTAAAGTAGCACTACGGACCGGACAACTTCAGCAGGATGTGACGGGACAGACACCGGCGCGCCGGTAGCCGAGTTCGCTTACAGCACAAGCGAATTCGCGATCTGTGCTGCCTCTGCCCGGGCAGCGTCTCCCGCTCGGCCCGAGTCCAGCCGGCGGTCGGCGAAATCGAGGGTGTGTCAGGGCCCACCGGCGGCATGATGCGCGACGCCGAGCGCTCATCCGCCGGGCGAAGATGACCCAGCCGGACGCACGCCGGAGAAAGAGCCGACGCCGCGTGTCCACGTGCATCGGCGATACAGGCGCGGCGCCGAAGCCGAGCCCTCACGGCCCGTGCGGCGCACAGTGGCTGTGCGCCGCACGGACTCAGAGATCCGCGATGGCAGCCAGCGGCGGCGTGCGCGCCGCGCGCACCGCGGGCCAGAGGGCGGCCAGCACGCCGACGACCGCCGAGCTGACCAGGACGAGCACCAACTGGTTCCACGGGACGGCGATCTGGTCGAGGCCGAAGTCGCGCAGCGTGCGCAGGAAGCCGACACCGAGGCCGAGGCCGAGCACCATGCCGACGATCGCGCCGAACACCGCGATGAGCATCGACTCCAGATAGATCGTGCGGCGCACCTGGGCGCGCTGCATGCCGACGGCGCGCAGCATGCCGATCTCCCTGCGCCGCTCCACCACCGACAACGCGAGCGTATTGACGATGCCCAGGATGGCGATCACCACCGCCAAGGCGAGCAGGCCGTACAGGATGGCCAGTAGGGTGTTGATCTGCTTGCCCTGCGCGCCTTTGAACTCCTCACGGTCCTGCACCTGCACCACGACGAACCGCTCGGTGGCCTTCTCCAGGTCGGCGCGCATCTGGGTGATGTTCGCGCCCGGCTGCGCCTCGATCAGCACCAGGAAGTTGGTCCGGAAGTTGAGCGGGACCACCTCGTCGTAGACCGTCTGCGAGACCACCATCGGACCGAGCAGCGGATTCTTCTTGTACACGCCGGTCACCGTGAGCGGGACCTTCTTGCCGTCGACGCTGGTCGGAGTCACCTGGTCGCCGACCTTCCAGCCGCGGTCGGAGGCCTCGTCCTCCGACACGAGCACATCGCGGGCGCCGAGCGTGTCGCTGCCGCGCACGATCTCGTAGTTCAGCACGCCGTTCAGCGGCCCGTCCGGTGACGTGGCGAACACCTGCTCGTCGCCGAGCTTGAAGCCTGCACCTCGCATACCCACCACTTGCTGCACGCCGGGCACGTCGGTGCGGGCGGCGTCGGCCGCGCCGAACGGCACGCCGAGCAACTGCGGTCCCGCCAGCACGTAGTCGGCTCGCACACCCTTGTCCACCAGCACACCGACGCTCGCCTTCGCCGAGGCGCCCAGCATGCCGATCGCCGAGACGAGCATCAGCCCCAGAGTGAGCGCGAACGCGGTCGCGGCCGTGCGGCGCGGATTGCGGGCCGCGTTGTTGCGCGCCATGCGGCCGATCGGCCCGAACGGGCGCACCAGCACCCCGAGCCCGCCGAC
The DNA here is from genome assembly GCF_015477775.1 of Nocardia abscessus. Classification (GTDB taxonomy): domain Bacteria; phylum Actinomycetota; class Actinomycetes; order Mycobacteriales; family Mycobacteriaceae; genus Nocardia; species Nocardia abscessus_A. Next base: position 413,510 of record NZ_JADLQO010000004.1, read on the forward strand.
CACCGGCCGCGACAGCGCGGGCGCGGCGAGCAGCACCGCGAAGATCAGGCCGAGCGCGCCGACCCCGACCGTGGCGGCCGCCGTACCGCCGGTGCGCTGCGCACCCAGCACGACGAAGCCCGCGCCGAGCACGGCGAGCACCACGCCGAAGACGGTCCGCCAGCGCAACGACTCGCCAGCGGACGCGAACTCCTCGCGCATGGCCTGCACAGGTGGGATCCGCGCGGCGCGGCGGGCGGGGGCATAGGCGCTCACCACCGTCACCACGAGACCGACCAGCAGCCCGACCACGATGGTGCGTGGACGCACCGCCATCGATCCGGTCGGCAATCCGAGGTCGAACGCGTTCAGCACCGCCGACAATCCGAACGCGAGCGCGACGCCGCCCGCGAGGCCGATCACGCTGCCGATCAAACCGATGACGAACGCCTCGGCCACCACTGATCGGCCGACCTGCTGCCTGCTCGCGCCCACCGCGCGCAGCAGCGCCAGCTCCCGCAAACGCTGCGCGACGATCATCGAGAAGGTGTTGTAGATGATGAACGTGCCGACGATCAGCGCGATCGCACCGAAGGCGAGCAGGAAGTAGTTGATGAAGTTGAGCGCGTTGGAGACTTCCTTCTTCAGGTCCGCGCGCACCTGGTCGCCGTTCTGCACCTTGTAGCCCGGCAGCTCCCTGGCCAGGTTGTCGCGCAGCTCGTCGCCGGGAATGCCGGTGGCCGCGAGATCGACGTAGGCGACGTGCAGTCCGTCGGTGAACAGCTTGCGCGCCTGCGTGTCGTCGAACAGCACCCCGATGAAACCGCCGGTGTCGGAGGGCACCTCGTAGATCCCGGTGAGGGTCACATCGATGGGATCGGCCTGGGAGGGGATGAGGATCTTGGTCCGGTCGCCCACCTTCAGCCCGGCTCGCTCGGCGCCGCCGGTGTTGAGCGCGATCTCGCCGGACCGGGCGGGCGGGAGGCCCTGCAGAAACTTCTCCGGCTCCGCGACGGCCTTCTCCGGCGGCAGATACGACTTGCCGAGCGTAGGCGCCCCGCCGGTCTGCACGGCTTTCTTGCCCGCCGGATCGAGCAGGACCACCGGTCCGTTCACGCTCGGCGCGACGGTGCGGACGCCGGGATACTTCACCAGCTCGTCCACCACGTTGTTCGGAATGCCCTGTGCTTGGCGCTCCTTCGGGCTCACCCGGACGTCGACGCCCTTCGCCTCGCCGGCGAAGATCCCGTCGAAGGTGCTCTGCAGCGTGTCGGTGAACACGAACGAGCCCGCGATGAACGCGGTGCCGAGCACCACCGACAACAGCGTCAGCGCGAGCCGCACTTTGTGCGCGGCCAGATTGCGCAGCGCCACCTTCCGCATCGGACTCGCGGCCATCACGCCCGCCCCCGAATCTTCCGCGACGACCCGGTCACGCCTGCTCCAACGCTTTCATCCGGTCCAGCACGGTGTCGGCGGTCGGATCGCGCATCTCGTCGACGATGCGTCCGTCGGCCAGGAACACCACCCGGTCGGCGAACCCGGCCGCGTGCGGTTCGTGGGTCACGATCACGACCGTCTGCCGGAACTCGTCCACCGCGGCGCGCAGGATCGACAGCACCTCCTCCGAGGCGCGCGAGTCCAGGTTGCCGGTCGGCTCGTCGCCGAAGATGATCTCCGGCTTGCCCGCCAGGGCGCGGGCGCAGGCCACCCGCTGCTGCTGACCGCCGGACAGCTCGCTGGGGCGGTGGGTGAGCCGATCGACCAGCCCGAGCCGCTTCAGCACCGTGTCCAACCACTCCTGGTCGGCCTTGCGCCCGGCGATGTCCAGCGGCAACGTGATGTTCTCCAGGGCGGTGAGCGTCGGCACCAGGTTGAACGCCTGGAAGACGAAGCCGATCCGGTCCCGCCGCAGGCGCGTCATCTGCTTGTCGGACAGGGTGGTCAGGTCGGTGTCGCCGATGCGGACGGTGCCGGAACTGGCGCTGTCCAGCCCGGCCAGGCAGTGCATGAGAGTCGACTTGCCCGATCCCGACGGGCCCATGATCGCGGTGAACTCCCCCTTCGCGAACACGGCCGACACTCCGTCCAATGCCCTGACCTGGGTGTCACCCGATCCGTAGACCTTGGTCAGTTCGATAGCGTGGGCCGCGACATCGGTCGGAGCCGCCGTATCGGCGATCTCGGCGCCCAAAGCTTGCGAAGTCATGCCGTCCAGTCTTACCGGCTTCGCTCCCGCACGCCATCAGGGAAAACCCTGTGTTGGATTTGCGGTGTTGGATTTGCAGCGCCTGTGGCGCTGCGGGTTCGCGGCCCCCTTGTGGCTCGCGGGCTCCGGCTAGGGGCGCTGTGTACCCACGACCCACTCGAAGGCCGATGCCTTCGATCGGGCGCCTTCCAGTGCGCGCGATCGGTTGGGCTCGCCGAGTTCGGCGAGGAGGTCCTCCGACAGGTCCGCCAACGAGGCCAGTGTCGCGGGATCGAACCAATCCGGCCTGGTGGCGAAGAGTATGTCCTCCGAAGCGGTGTTGCCGCTCGCGCCCGGCGCGAAGGGGCAGCCACCCAGTCCGCCGAGAGCGCCGTCGACCATGCCCGCACCGGCCGCGACCGCGGCGAGGGTGTTGGCCACGCCCATCCCCCAGGTGTCGTGGCCGTGGAAGACGACGCGTCGCGGCGGCGTGCGGTCGCGCACCGCGGTGACCAGCGCGGCGACCTGGCCGGGATGGGCCTGTCCCAGGGTGTCGGCCAGGACGATGTCGTCCGCGCCGTCGGTGCGCGGATCGCAGGCGATGGCCAGCACCCGCTCCGGGTCGACCGGGCCGTCGAAGGGGCAGGTGAAAGCCGTCGCCAAGCACAACTGGATCGACCCGTCCACCTCGCGGGCCAGGCGCACCGCGTCGGGCATGGCGGCGACGCTGGCGGCGGTGTCGCGGCCGATGTTCGCCCGATTGTGCGCGTCGGAGACCGAGAAGCAGTACTGGAAGTTGCGCACCCCGGCCGCGGCGGCCTTCTCCACGTGCCGCGGCGTGGCCACCCACACCCAGCAGCGGCGCAATTCCTCCGGCGTCAGCGCCGCGACCAGCTCCATGGTGTTCGCCATCGGTGCGACCAGGTCCGGGCGCGCCATCGAACCGATCTCCAGCGCGGGCACTCCGAGCGCGAGCAGGCGGCGCACGATGTCCACCTTGCGCTGCACCGGCAGCAGCTTGCCGGTCAGCTGCAGTCCGTCGCGCAGCGTGACGTCGCGCAGCACCGGCGCGGTCATCGCTGCTCCCGCTTCTGGCGGCGGCCGCACATCACGCCGCCCCATGGCTTCTCGCCCGCCCCCGTGGGATTCGGCTGCACCGCGGGCCTGCTGCTGCCCGGCGCACGCAGTTCCCGCGCTCCGCGTCCTTCCGGACGCCTCCGGTCGTGTGGCTGCATGGTCATGGCGCCTCCAACGCGTCGATCTCGGCTTCGGTCATGCCGAGCACGTCGGACAGCACTTCCCGGGTGTGTTCACCCAGGTCGGGGCCGACGGTACGGATGGGAAGGGACTGTTCGCCGATCACCGGGACGATGCCGGGAAACCCGACGACCTTCGGCTCCGGCGCACCGACGTCCACGGCGAACGGCTGGATCATATTGCGGGCCCGATACTGCTCGTCGGCCACGATGTCGGCCGCGGTGTAGATCGGGCCGCACGGAATCGCGGCGGCTTCGAGGATCTTCAGCGCCTCCGCTCGGCTGTGCCGGACCGTCCACTCGCCGATGGCCGCGTCCAGCCGCTCACGGTGGCGCCAGCGGCCCGCGTTGTCCTGGAGTTCCGGGTCGGCGGCCAGGTCGGGCCGATCGATGACAGCCATGTAGCGCTGGAAGATTGCGTCGCCGTTGCCGCCGATGATGATGCTGGTTCCGTCGGAGCACGGGTAGGCGTTGCTCGGCGCGATGCCCTCCATCCGCCCGCCCACGCGTTCGCGCTGGATGCCGTAGGCCAGATAGTCCGGCACCAGCGATTCCATCACCGACAGGATCGCCTCGTTGAGCGCCACGTCGATCACGCGCTCCCGCAGCGGAACCGGCGCGTCCCGCTCGGTGCGGCGCTCACGCTGGAAAAGCGCCATCACCGTGCCGAACGCGGCGTATATGCCCGCGATGGAGTCGCCGATCGAGACGCCGGTACGCACCGGAGGACGGTCCGGATCGCCGACCAGCTCGCGCAGGCCACCGACCGCCTCGGCCACCGCGGCGAACCCGGGACGCTGCGACATCGGCCCGGTCTGCCCGTAGGCGGAGATCCTGGTGATCACCAGATCCGGATTCGCCTCGTTCAGCACCTCCGGGCTCAGGCCCCACTTCTCCAGCATGCCGGGCCGAAAATTCTCCAGCAGGACGTCACAGCGCCGGACCAGGTCGAGCACGATGCCGCGCCCCGCCTCGGTGCGCAGATCCAGGGTGATCGACTTCTTGTTGCGATTGATCGTCCGGTAGAGCATCGAGGTGTCTCCGCCGTAGAGCCGCCAGTTGCGCAACTCGTCACCCGCTTTCGGGCGCTCCACCTTGATCACCTCGGCGCCGAAATCACCGAGAATGCGCCCGGCGGTCGGCGCGGCGATGTAATTGCCGAGTTCCAGGACGCGAACCCCGTCCAGCGGCCGAATACTCATGGCAACCAGTGTGGACCATGCTGTGTTGGTTTTTGCAGCGCCTGCGGCGCTGCGTGTTCACGGCCCCGGGAAGTCTCGCGCCCGAGCGACCGAGACTCGCGCCTACGGCGCATGCACTTCGCCCACTCGGACACGAGACGGGCCGCGAACGGCGCTCGTAAGACTCGCACCCGGCGGGGCTGGGTCGGTCTCGCTCCTCCTTCCTGCGGCGATGCCATGGAATCCGACTCGCGAGACTCTGTCCGAATCGCAGCAATCACGCGTTGCCGACTGGGTCCGAACCTGCCGCGAACGGTGTTCACAACACTTGCACCGACGGGGGCGGGGCGTGCTGGCTCGCAGCCCAGCGGGCTGGGCTGCGGTTCGCGTGAGCAGGGTCGTATCCGCGTTGTCGGGCGTACTCGGCGACTGGACAGCGGGATCGCCTAGGTGGTGGCGGGGAGCCGTCCCATCCGGGACCCGGGGACACCGCATGGCCCCTCAACGGCCGGGCTCGCGCCCGGCAACCATGCGGGGTCCGCTCAGGACGCGAGCAGCTGCGTGTCCTCGATGATCGAGTAGTGCTCGGCGCTGCCCGCGATGATGGTGCTCGCCGCTCCGTCGACGCCGACCGGGACGTCGCCGGCCAGCGTGATGCGGGTCAGCTTGCGCGGCTGGTCGTCGTAGTCGTCGATGGCGTAGTGCTGGGTGGCGCGGTTGTCCCAAATGGCGACGTCGCCCGGCGCCCAGTTCCAGCGGGCGGTGTTCTCCAGACGGGTCACGCGGTCCTGGAACAGCCGGAACAGGGCGTGCGACTCCGTGCTGGAGAGCCCGACGAAATGCTTGACGAAATGGCCGAGCAGCAATGCGCGCTCCCCGGTCTCGGGGTGCACGCGCACCACCGGATGCTCCGTCTCGTAGTAGGTGGACTCGAACTCGGCGCGGTAGGCGGCGGAGTTGGGGCGCTGCTCCTCACCGGTGCGCGCGGCGTAGTCGTAGACATTGGTGTGCACGGCGCGCAGGGACTCGGCGAGCCGCTTCAGCGGCTCCGGCAGCGACTCGTAGGCCGCGGCGGTTGACGCCCAGGTGGTGGCGCCGCCGTAGGGCGGAAGATGCACCGCGCGCAGGATGGACGCCTTCGGGACGCGGTCGACGAAGGTGACGTCGGTGTGCCAGCTGTTCGCGCGGCCGTTCTCGGAATCGATCGCCAGGCTCTTCACACCGTGCGAGGTGACCGTCGGGTGCGGGGTGGTCGGCGAGCCGAGCAGCTGGGCGAACTCGTACTGCCCGTCCTCGGTGAGGTGGTCCTGTCCCCGGAAGAAGATGACTTTGTGCTCCAGCAGCGCGCGATGGATCACGTCGACGGTGGCCGCGTCCAAGTCGCCGCCGAGCCGGACGTTGTCGATCCGCGCGCCGATCCGGGCGCCGAGCCTGGTCACCGAGGCGGTGGATGGGGTGGCGGTTGCGACCGTCATGAGATCACCTTCGCTGTCGAGATCGGTTACTGCTCTGTCGAGCACATCACCGAAACCACCCCGCCGACCAGGGTTTTCGTCGCGCTGATCACAACACAGGACGACCGGAGCCGCCCGACCCCGTGCCGCGCGAGCCCCGCAACCACCCTCTGCGGCCGTGCGCACCCAATCGCCCACACGCTCGCGCGGCGGTCACCGCAACCGGACACAGCCCGGCAAGCCGCATCGTGACAGAACCCAAAGCAGCAGAAGCCAGACGGACCCAGCCCCACGGGTGCGAGCCCTACGACTACCGTTCACGGCCCGGCTCCCGGCCGAGTGCATGCGCTACCAGACGCGAGTCTCGGTTGCTCGGGCGTGAGACCTCCCGGAGCCACCGACACGCGACGCCACAGGCGCTGCAAAAACAACACAGCGCCTAACGAGCACCGATCACGACCCGTTGCTACCCATTCAGCGACACGCTTGCGGTCACAGCAAATCGGAACAGCCCTGCGAACCGCATCGTGGCAAAACCCCAAAGCAGCAGGAGCAAGACCGACCCAGCCCCGCCGGGTGCGAGTCTTACGAGCACCGTTCGCGGCCCGGCTCGTGTCCGAGTGGGCGAAGCGCATGCGACGAAGTCGCGAGTCTCGCCCACTCGGACGCGAGCCACAAAGGGGCCGCGAACACACAGCGCCGCAGGCGCTGCACATCAAACACAGCACTCCCGCAGGTATGCCAGGTCCTCCGCCAGTCCGTCGGCCGGGGTTTCCAGCACCACGGGAGCGCCTGCGGTCCGGCACACCTCGGCGAGCAGTTGCGGGTCGATGGTGCCGTCGGCGAAGTTGGCGTGCCGGTCGGCGCCGGAGTTGAACTCGTCGCGTGAGGAGTTCAGGTGCACCAGGTCGATCCGTCCGGTGATCGCCTTGATCCGGTCGACGGCGCCGACCAGTTCCTCACCGCCGGCCCAGGCGTGGCAGGTGTCCAGGCAGAAGCCCGCGCCGTAGTCGCCGACCGCGTCCCACAACCGCGCGATGGAATCGAAGTGCCTGGCCATGGCGTGATTGCCGCCCGCGGTGTTCTCGATCAGGATGGGGACCGCGAAACCGCCCTTGTCCTGCTGACGCTCGAACAGTTTGCGCCAGTTGTCGATCCCGGTGTCCAGCTCGGCGTCGGAACGCACGTGCCCGCCGTGCACCACCAGGCCGAACGCGCCGAGCTCGGCGGCCGCCTTCGCCTGCTGCGCCACCGCGTTGCGCGAGGGCATGCGCAGCCGGTTGTTCAGGCTCGCGACGTTGATCTGATAGGAGGAGTGCACCACGACCTCGATCGGGCTCGCGAGGATCTCCTCGGTCCGCGGATGGGGGGTGGGTTTGTCCCAGCTCTGCGGGTCGACCACGAACATCTGGACGACGTCGGCGCCGAGTTTCTCGCCGAAGCCGATCGGGTCGCTGTCGAGCCGGACGTGTGCTCCAATGCGCATGCGGTCACCTTAACGAGTGGGTGTGTCAGGAATCGGAGCCTGGACCGAGGTGACCGTGCCGCAGGTCGACGACCGAAGGTTTCGCCGCGACTGTTGCATCCCGATGGCCCGGCGAGATACATGGATAGTGTCCGCGCGCTCGACTCGACAAGGGGGTGTACCGGTGTTGCAGATCGGCGACGTCTTCGCAGGTTACGTCATCAAGCGCGTGCTCGGCCACGGCGGCATGGGCACCGTGTACCTGGCCCAGCATCCGCGCCTGCCCCGGCTGACGGCACTGAAGCTGCTCAAACGCGACCTGTACGCCGACACCGACATCCGCCGCCGCTTCGAGCGCGAGGCCGATCTGGTCGCGCGGCTGGACCATCCGAACATCGTCACGGTGTTCGATCGCGGCACGGAGGACCGGCAGCTGTGGATCTCCATGCAGTACGTGCCCGGCGCGGACGCCTCCTGCGCGGATGTCGACGTACTCGCCCCGGGCCGCGCGGTGCAGATCGTGGCCGACACCGCCGCCGCGCTCGATTTCGCGCACGCCAACCAAGTGCTGCACCGCGACGTGAAACCGGCGAACATCTTGCTGGCCAAGGCGCCGATCGGGCAGCCGGAACGGGTGCTGCTCACCGACTTCGGCATCGCGGGCATCCGCGGCGCGGAGAGCACGATCGGCTCGTCGGGCACGATCACCGCGACACTCGCCTTCGGCGCGCCGGAACAGTTGATCGGCCAGCCGCTGGACGACCGAGCCGATCAGTACTCGCTGGCCTGCACGCTGTTCTGGATGCTCACCGGCGCGCCGCCATATCCCGGCGCGAACCCCGCGGCCGTGGTGAACAACCATCTGTACGCGCCGATCCCGGTGCTCAGCCGGGTGCGTCCCGGCCTGCCACCCGCGCTCGATCCGGTGCTGGCTCGCGCCATGGCCAAGCGGCCTGCGGATCGATTCGCCAGCTGCGCCGAGTTCGCCGCCGCGGCGAAGCACGCCCTCGCCGGACACCCCGGCAGGCACCGAACGGCGCCGCTGCACGGCCTCCACACCGACGGGCACCCGACCGCGCCGACGCACCGCACGCCACCGAATCCCGTGCCGCAGCACCGAGCTAGGCCGCAGGAACCGCCCCGTCCACCCACACCGCGCCCGAGCTTCCTGCCGCCGCGCCGCCCCACGCACCCCGGCCTGATCGAGTTGCCCAACTTGCCCATGCGCCCGGGATCAGCGGTGCGGCCGCACCAGCAACCTCCGAACCCCCGGCCCCCGCCGGGCGGTCCGGCTCCCGTCGATCGCCCGCACGTCACCACGCTCGACGAGCGATAGGCGGGGCGCGACTACTGCTATGGTTTCGATGTTTTCCGTGGTCGGGCCCATCTCCGGCCACGCATTCTTTTGCTGTACGCCTGTTCGCCGGTGGGTCCCGGCGCGCGGCGGGAAGTGGAGCAGTCATGCTGGCCAGCGGTGACGTTTTCGCCGGCTATGTCATCGAGCGGCAACTGGGCCGCGGTGGCATGGGTTCGGTCTACCTGGCGAAACATCCGCGGCTGCCGCGGATGACCGCGCTGAAGCTGCTGAATCGGGAGATGTTCTTCGACAAGGAGGTGCGGGCGCGGTTCGAACGGGAGGCGGATCTGGTCGCCCAGCTCGATCACCCGAACATCGTCACGGTCTACGACCGCGGGCTCGAGGACGAGCAGTTGTGGATCTCGATGCAGTACGTCGACGGCATCGACGCCGCCTCGGTGGAACCGAAATCGCTGCCGCCCGAACGCGCGGTGCAGATCATCAAGGAGACCGCCGACGCGCTGGACTACGCGCACGGCAGCGGGGTGCTGCACCGTGACGTGAAGCCCGCCAACATCCTGCTGGCCCGTTCCAGCGCCGGTCGCGGGGAGCGGGTGTACCTCACCGACTTCGGCATCGCGCGGCTGCGCGACGACACCGGTCATCTCACCCAGACCGGAACTTTCACGGCGACCCTCGCCTACGCCTCGCCCGAACAGCTCACCGGCGCCTCGCTCGACCACCGCTCCGACCAGTATTCGCTGGCCTGCTCGCTGTTCTGGTTGTTCACCGGCACCGGCCCGTTCTCCGCGACCAACCCCGCCGCGGTCATCCAAGGGCATCTGCAGGGAGCGCCGCCCGCGCTGAGCAGCGTCCGGCCCGGGATGCCCTTCGCACTGGACGGCGTCCTGGCCAGGGCGATGGCCAAACGCCCCGACGACCGTTACGGCAGCTGCGCGGAGTTCGCCGCGGCCGCCAAGCAGGCGCTGACCGGTTCCAGCGTGCCGTCGATGCCGGTGGTGGGCGGTCCACGCCCCGTCACCGGCCCACCGCACTCGACTACCGGTCCGCGCCCGAGCACCGGTCCGCAGATCCCGACCACCGGTTCGCCGTATCCGGTGGCGCAGGGCCATTACACCAGCGGCCCCGGCCACCAGGTGAATCCTCCGCACACCAGCGGGCCGAATTCGCTCGCGGCGGCATCGCCCGCGACTCCCCCGCCCGCCCCGGTGGCGAACCCCGGTCCGCGCACCGGCTCGGCGCCGCAGCCCACGGCCGTCAACCCCTACGCCCACCAGCAATCCGGGTTCGCGTCCTTCGCCGCACCGCCCGCACCGCCGCACGGCGCGCACAGCTACCCTTCGGCCGGACCGCCGCAGAAGAAGAACACCGGTCTGATCGTCGGTTTGGCGGTGGGCGTGGTCGTGCTGATCCTGGTGGTGCTCGGCATCATCGGAGCGGTCTCCGATTCGGGCTCGAACCAAGCCGACACCACGACCACCTCGGCGGTGAAACCGAACCTCGTCGACGCGACCCCGGAGTCGGTCAGCGCGGAGTTCCCGCGGATGGTGCCCGCCTCCAAGACCGAAGAGATCGGTTACAACGGCGCCGAGTGCTGGCTGGCCTCGCCGAGCTCACCGCCGTCGCCGTCCAAGGGCGACCCGGAGTTCGGCGACTGGGCCGCGCAGTGGCGCTGCTTCAAAGGCGGCAACAACGAAGATCCGTACTACCGCATCTACGCCTACAAGACCCCCGCCGACGTACAGGCGGTGCTGAAGGGCCTGCCGTCCTCGGCCACCAAGTCCACCGACACCAACGGCGGAAAGACCTACACCAACTACAAGTACGTCGACGAAGGCGCCAAGATGGTCACGGCGTTCACCGGCGACCCGGACCGGACCCAGTTCCTGATGTACACCGACGGCTTCGCCCACACCACCATCGACGAGCTGCTGCGCTGGTGGCGCTCGGCTCCGCTGAACTGACCGATGCTGAGCACCGGCGAGGTATTCGCCGGGTACACCATCGAACGCCTGCTGGGGCGCGGCGGGATGGGATCGGTGTACCTGGCCCGGCATCCGCGGCTACCCCGGTTGACGGCGATGAAGCTGTTGAACCCGGAGCTGTTCGACGACAAGGAGATCCGCGCCCGCTTCGTGCGGGAGGCGGACCTCGTCGCGCGGCTGGACCACCCGAACATCGTCACGGTGTTCGACCGGGGCGTCGAGGGCGACCGGCTGTGGATCTGCATGCGCTACATCGACGGCACCGACGCCGCCGCGCTGGACGCCCGGACGCTGCCGCCGCAGCGGGCGGTGCAGATCATCGCGGCGACGGCCGAGGCACTGGATTTCGCGCACAGCCGCGGTGTGCTGCACCGCGACGTGAAACCGGCGAACATTCTGCTGGAGCGCGGCGAGGGCGCGGCGGAGCGCGTCTTTCTCACCGACTTCGGCATCGCTCGCTTGCGGGACGACGCGGGAGGGCTCACCCAGACCGGAACCTTCACCGCCACCCTCGCCTACGCCGCACCCGAGCAGCTGTCCGGTGCGCCACTGGATCACCGCGCCGACCAGTATTCGCTGGCCTGCACACTGTTCCGGCTGCTGACCGGCACGGTGCCGTTCGACGCCACCAATCCGGTCGCGGTGATCCAGGGCCATCTCAGCGCACCGCCGCCGCCGGTCAGCAGGCTGCGCCCCGGGGTGCCGGTGGCGCTGGACGCCGTGCTGGCCAAGGCGATGGCCAAGCACCCGGGCGAGCGCTTCGACTCGTGCGGCGAATTCGCCGCCGCCGCATGGCAGGCGCTCAGCGCGCCCGCGGGGCCGTGGCCGCCGACCGGACCGAACACCGCGGCGCACCGAGCGGATGCGCCGATCGCGCAGCACGGGACGGGCCACCAGGCGCGACGTTCCCGCCGGAAAGCCTCGGTGGGCGCCTTGATCGGGCTGCTGATGGTGGTCGGCATCGCCGGTCTTCTCCTGGCGGCCTCGCTGCGCGGCACCACGCCTTCCGGCTCGGCCGCACCGACCACGACGATGTCCGCGCCGAACACCGCGACCACCGCGCCGCCGACCACCAAGCGTCCGACCACGACCGTCGCGGCAACCACGGATCGAGCCACGATCGGCGCCCGCGCGGCCGAACTGAGCGCCGCGTTCCCGGACATGCTGCCGGAGACCTCCGCCCAGCGCCTGGTGCACTCCGGAACCGGCTACAACAAAGCGGGTTGTTTCGCCCACGCGCCGGACTCCTCGACGACGCGCGACCACGACGACCCGGACTTCGGTGCCTGGCTGGTGATGTGGAGCTGCTTCGGCGGGCCGAACAAGGCGTCCTTCGACTTCTACCTCTACGGCTCGCCCGCCGAGGCGCAAACGGTTCTCGACGCGTTACCGGCCAACGACCGCGCGGCCGCCACCAACAACAGCGGCCACAGCTACACGAACTACACGCTGCACGACAGCCGCAACCTGCGCCCGCGCATGGTCACCGCGTTCTCGGACCAGAGCCGGGCGACCATGCTGATGTACAGCGCCGGATTCATCGCCACCGAAGCCGAGTTCCTGGATTGGTGGAAATCCGCGCCGCTGAATTGAGTTGCGCGACGAGGTCGCCGGTGTTCGCCTGCTTCACCGCGGCTCTGCGCACCGGCCTGGCGAGCTAGTCGAAGACGTAGTGCGCGAAAGCGTGGGTGGGGTGGAAGCCGATCGTCCGGTAGATCCGGTTGGCCGTGGCGTTCGCGCTGTCGGCGAACAGACAGACGTCCAGGCCCTCGGCGCGCAGCAGCTGGGCAACATGTGCGGTGGCCGCGCCGGCGTAGCCGTGGCCGCGCCCCTGCGGCGGCGTGTAGACGGGCCCGATCCGTGACCAGCCCTGGATCGGGATGTGGTGGCCGGCAAAGCTCACCGGTTGCCCGTCGTGTTCCCACAGCCACCAGCGTCCGGCGTCCACTCGGCGCCGGATCGCGGCCTCGTCCAGGCCGGACGCCTGGCCGGACTCCGCCCGCATGGCGGCCAGCCAGTCCCGGCACAGCGCGACATCGGCCGCACCGGCTCGGCGTGGCGCTCCGGGCACATCCGGGATCCGCAGCGTGCCGAGCCGGTGCAGCCGAGTGACGTAGCTCTGGTGAAAACCCTTTCCCAGCAGCGCACACCAGTGCTGGGCGAACGCGGTCGCATCGTCGACGACGCCCTCGACGCCCGCGGTCTCGGGGACCACGTCGGCCAGCGCGCGAGCCGCCGCCGCAATGCCCTCGGGCGGTAGTTCGCCCAGGTACACGTCGCGACCGGCCACCCGCATGGCGGCGCCGACGACCGAGGCGTCCGTGCCGTGGACCGAGAGGAAGCGCGAGGCCTCGGCCGGGGCGTCGAGGCCCGTGACGTGGTTGGCGACACTCGTGGTGATCACGGTGTGTCGCAATGGATCGCGGAGCAGAAACGACCCCGCGACCGAGCGGAACTCGGCGGCGTCGGTGGTGATCTCGATCCTCATGAAATCACGGTAGGCGCCGAAACTGTTGCGCGCCCCGATTTCTCGTGCCGATCACGGACCCGGGCACCGGGGCGACCGGCCGGTTCGCTCAGTCGGTTTCGCCGCCACCTGAATCGCCGCCACCCGTGCGGAGTTTGAGCAGCACCAGTCCCGCGGTGCACGCGAGAATGAGACCGGCGACGGTGATTTCGACGTGCAGGCCGGCGATGCCGAGCACCGCCCCGACGAGTCCGCCGATGAAGATCAACCAGGCGAGCGTCCGCGACAGAATCGTGGACAGCGTGCGTGCCTGCTGATTCGACGCGGGATGCTGCGCCGTTGCCGACACCGCATCCTCCGCGGCGTGGGATGAACCACGCCGCGACGCTGTCGAGTAAGCTCCCATCATCTACTCCTCGATGACGCCGGTCAGAGAACCACTATCACGTTCTCACACAACGTGTCTCTCATCCTGAAACCGGCGTCTCACGCGTAACTTTGCTCACACACGCTACGACTCCGGGACGCCGGAAGATAGCGACACGTGCCCGCGACACGCCGAAGAGACCAATTCGATATCTGAATCAGAACCGTTTTACCCGCGCCGTCCGGCGTACCCCCAGCGACCACTCGCCTCGCCTGGCCGACCGGCCTCGATTATGGTGAGTCGACTCGATACACACGAGGAGCGTCACCGTTGGAAAGCAGCAGGGCCAAGATCGCCGGTCCGGCGATCGCCGCGGGAGCGGTTTCCATCGGACTCGTCCTGATCGGCGCCTGCGGCGTCGGCAAGCAGGACACCTACGTCCCGCCCCCGCCACTGAAGGCGGGCGAATACGCCGAACCCGTGGTCCAGGAAAGCACTACCGGCTCGATGACGCCCAGGGTCGTCATCCCGCCCTCGCCCACGTGGCGGATCGCGCCCGCCGATCAGCGGCGTCCGACCCCGTTCGCGGGCTTCATCAGCAGCACCACCGCCGAGCCGTCCGAGCGGAATCCGCACGAGGACACCTCGCAGGCCGCGCCGCCGGAGGACTCGCGCCCACCGGCCGCCGCGCGGACGCCCACGAGTGAGTCATCGAACGAAGCGCCCACGCAACTGCACGCGAACCCCCAGAACGAAGACGAGTGACCCGCGGTGGTGCGTACCCACGCACCACCGCGGCACTACTCACAGTTCGGGCAGCTCGTAGTCGCCCACCCGGGAGCTGAGCACTCGCAGATGCTCGAGTCCGCTGCCGAGGGTGCGCTCGATCGCGGTCAACCGGGCGACGTAGTGGCCGACCGGGTACTCCGCGGTGACGCCGATGCCACCGTGCATCTGGATCGCCTCCTGCCCGATGTGCCGGGCCGCGCGGCCGACCTGCAGCCGCGCGCGCGACGCGATCACCGGATCGTCGGCCCCGTCCGCCAGCGACGCCGTGGCGTACAGGCTCATGCTGCGCGCCAGTTCCAGCGAGACGTACATGTTGGCCGCCCGCTGGGTGAGCGTCTGGAACTTCGAGAGGGTTACCCCGAATTGCTTGCGCTGCTTGAGGTAATCGGTGGTCAGCCGCAACGCCTCTTCCATGGCGCCGACCGACTCGGCGCACAGGCTCGCCTGCGCGTGCGTGAGCACCGACGCGATCGCCTCGGCCGCGTTCCCCTCGCCGAGCCGCTCCGCGGGCGCGTCGGTCAGCTCCAGCTGCGCGCCGCGCTGACCGTCCACCGTGCGGTAGGACTTGCGAACCACGCCCGTCGCATCGGACGCGACCAGGAACAGTCCCACACCACCGTCCGGCAGCGTGGCGCTGACCACCAGCTCGTCGGCGCTGTCACCGTGCGGGACGGGGTTCTTCACGCCGGTCAGCGTGTACGAGTCACCCTGCGCCGCGGCGGTGGTCGCCGGCTCGCTCGACGGCCAGCGCACCCCGGGCTCGGCGTGGGCGAAGGCGAGCAGCTTCGCGCCCGAGGCGACCTCGGGCAGGATCCGCTGCCGCTGTTCGGCGCTGCCCGCCGCGGCGATCAGCCCACCGGGCACCAGCACCGCGTCCAGGATCGGTTCCGGCGCGAGCCTGCGGCCCACCTCCTCCAGCACGACCATCGTCTCCACCGGACCGGCGCCGACGCCGCCGTCCTCCTCGGCGAAACTCAGGCCGAGCACGCCCAGATCGGCGAGCTGACGCCACACGTCGCGGCTCCAGCCCAGTTCGGACTCGACGACCTTCAGCCGGGATTCGGCGTCGTAGGTGCGGGCGAGCAGGTCACGGACCGTGTCACGGAGCATGACCTGTTCATCGGTGAGATCGAAATCCATGGTGTCGCCTCACAATCCGAGGATCGTGGAGGCGATGATGGTGCGCTGCACCTCGCTGGAGCCTCCGTAGATGGTTGTCTTGCGGTAGTTCAGATAGGCGGGGCCGCTGCGCTGCGCCCAGCCGGGCGAGGCGATGTCGTCGGCCTCCACCGGGATGGCGTCCGGCCCCGCGATGTCCAGCAGCAGCTCGGTGGCCGCCTGCTGGAGTTCGGAACCGCGCAGCTTCAGCACCGAGGAGGCCGGATTCGGTTTGCCGTCCGAGGAGTTGGAGACCACCCGCAGCTGGGTGAGCTCCAGCGCGAGCAGCTCGTTCTCCAGTTCCGCGACCCGCGCCGCGAAGACCGGGTCCTCCAGCAGCGTGCCGTTGCCCGACTTGGTCTGCGCCGCGTACTGCTTCGCCACGCCGAGCTTGACCTTGGTGCGGCCGACGCCGGTGATGCCGGTGCGCTCGTTGCCGAGCAGGAACTTCGCGTAGGTCCAGCCCATGTTCTCCTCGCCGACCAGCTGGTCGGCCGGAACCCGGACGTTCTCGAAGAAGACCTCGTTCACCTCGTACCCGCCGTCGATCAGCTTGATCGGGCGGATGGTGACGCCGGGCGACTTCACGTCGAACAGCAGGAACGAGATGCCCGCCTGCTTCTTGGGCGCGCTGGGGTCGGTGCGCACCAGGCAGAAGATCCAGTCCGCGTACTGGGCCAGCGTGGTCCAGATCTTCTGGCCGTTGACGATGTAGGAATCACCGTCGCGGACCGCGGTGGTGCGCAGCGAGGCCAGGTCCGAGCCCGCGTCCGGCTCCGAGAAGCCCTGGCACCACCAGATGTCCAGCGCCGCGGTGGGCGGCAGGAAACGCTCCTTCAGCTCCTGCGAGCCGAAGTGGGCGATCACCGGGCCGACCATCTGCGCGTTGAACGTCAGCGGCTCCGGCACCGACGCGAGCTGCATCTCGTCCTGCCAGAGATGGCGCTGCATCGGCGTCCAATCCTTGCCGCCCCACTGCACGGGCCAGTTGGGCACCGCGAGGCCGTGGTCGTTGAGGATCTTGTGCGCGGTGACGATGTCGTCGCGGGACAGCTCGCGGCCGTTCCGGACGCGCTCGCGGATCTCGGCCGGGATCTCGGTCCGATAGAACTTGCGCAGTTCGTCGCGGAAGGCGACGTCGTCGGGGGACAAGGATAGTTTCATACGCATCTCCCTGCGTGTCTCGTACGTCCGAGTCAAACCTACCCCTCGGTAATCCTCCATTGTCGACTGGATCACAAGCGGCGGCACGGCTGGGCGATCAGCGTCCCCCGCTCCCCGGGACGGCAGCCGCCGCGAGCTGGTACGTTGCTGCACGTGGGTCGGGGACCCCGCAGGGTTCGGTATCCCCGCAGGGTTCGGTAGCGAGGAGAACGAGTGAACGGCAGGACCATCGCACGCGCCGCCGCGGCGGCGGCATCCCTCGGCATCGGCGCGGTTCTCACCTTCTCCGCACCCGCCACCGCCGAGCGGACCCAGGCTCCGGTGGACGCCGCCCTGACCCATCTGACCGACCTCGCCGGCGCCGACGCCTCCGCACGGGAGGGCGTCGCCGCGCTCACGCGGTACGCCGCCTTGGTCGACGCCGCGAACCTGCGCGATGTCTCCAGCGTGTTCACCCCGTTCTCCTATGCCGCGCCCACATTCGGCTGTGGCAGCAACGGGCCGATCACCACGATCATCGCGGCCGCGACGACCGACGGCGGCGGTACCGGCCGTGACCTGAACGTCGCGCCCGGCGAGCTGCGCTTCAGCGCGACGCCCTCGCACTCCGGCGCGCCGCTGGCCTCCGGGCTCGTCGTCGCGTGGGTGAACGTCAACACCGGCGCCAGCGGCATCGACCCGCTCGACGACGTGACCGAGTACCGTCTGCCGTCGTTGTCCAAGACGGTCAAGAGCGGGCCCGGCACGGTCCTCGCCTCGATGTGGGGCATCATCGACTATCCGTTCGCCCACTGCGTGATGACGCCCACCGTTGGGTTGTTCACCGTTCCGGACTTCCCCGCTCCCGCACCGGCGGCTCCCGCTCCCGCCCAGCCCGCCCCGAGCGGCTCCGGCGGCGAAGCCACCCCGTAGCGGCACAGCGGCACAGCGGCACAGCGGCACCGGCAGGTTCGCAACCCGGCCCGTTTCGTAGTCGAGCCCGCATCGCGACCCCGGCGTTCGACGCCACCGCGCCCGGAAGACTTCGGACTGTCTCAGAGGGCCAGCTCGCTGCGGATCGCCTCCGCCATCCGGGCAGCCGTCCCGTCGCTCGGCACAACCGTGAGATCAGGGGTTCGTGGGCGTTCGTACGGAGAATCGATGCCCGTGAAATCTCGCAACTCTCCTCGCCGTGCGGCACGGTAGAGACCCTTCGGGTCCCGTGTCTCGCATACGGGAAGTGGAGTGTCGACGAACACCTCGTAGAAGGCGGCTCCGATGGCGTCATGGGCTAACCGCGCACCATGACGACCAGCTTCGAACGGACTGATGAGGGCTACGAGGACCACGTGTCCGGCATCGGCGAACAACGCCGCCACCTCGCCCGCGCGTCGCACGCTTTCGCGGCGATCCGCATCGGTGAACCCGAGGTCCGAGTTCAGACCGGATCGCAGAATATCTCCGTCGAGCAGATAAGCGGCACGACCTGCCCGCGTCAAGCTATCGCGCAACTCCGAGGCAATCGTCGTCTTGCCTGCTCCGGACAAGCCGGTGAACCACACCGTCGCTCCCCGTACCGGCCGCTCGTCCACCGTGCGAAGTGGCGGCATCACGCACCCCGGTGACGACCGGGCCTGCGCGTTGTCCTTCATCGCGACCCCGCGCATCCGACCCGAGCACCATTCACGACGATCTCCTTCAGCCCGCCTGAGGCGGTGTTTCGCTTTTCTCCGCCACGGCCGTGGGATTCTCGGCGATCGAGGCCGGAAATAGGCGGGATATGCTCTTCCGATAGACGACGCTCGCCGCGACGAACACTGCTCCGAGCACCAGCCAGCCGACTGAGCCGAAACGAGCGACGATCGCGCTGAACATCGGTGGCCCGACAACCTGCTGGACGGACATTCCCAGCGAGAATGTCGCGATGTACTCGGAGCGACGTCCCTCTGGCGCCAGATCGTGCGATATGACCCATGCCGACGACGTTTGGTAGATCTCTCCTATGGTCAGAGTGCTGATCACCGTGAACAACACCACCGCGCCGAGTATCGGACCGTGAACCTCGGCCATCAATGCCATCAGCAGGCAGGCGGTTCCCAAGGCGATACCGGCTCGGACCACCGCCGAACGAGCGGAATGCACCGAGTTGATCCCTTTGCCGAGCGGAACCTGCAGAAGCACCACCAACAGCGCCCCGATCGTGACGATCATGGGGATGAACGCGCTGGGCACATCGGTGCGAGCTGTCGTCCACAAGGGCAGCGCGATGATCATCATCGTGGCGTGCAGCCCTAGCATGCCGTTGGCCAGGCCGAGCGCGAGATATCGGACGTTTCGGACGGCGGGCAATCCGCGAGCCCGTATTTCCAGCGGCGACTTCTCCATCGAACGCAGCCGGTAGACGAGGGCGCCACAGATCAGATAAGACGTGGCATTGCCCAAGAGCATGATCAAGTAGCCGGTGGTTCCCGCCGCCGCGAGCCCGAGTCCGGCGAGGGCCGAGCCCACCATGACTCCGCCGTTTCGAGTGGCGCGCATCGTCGCCAGAACTGTGGAGCGCTCGATGCCGGTGACGACCATGCCCGCCACCGCTTGGTTCACCGGCGGAACGGCCCGCATGAGCACTGTCGCCACGGAAACGGCCACGACGAAGGTGAGAACTCCCTCGATGAGCAGGTAGGCGCAGTACACGAAAGCCAACGCGCAGTTGAGTGCCGCCAGCGTGCGCACCGCCCCGAATCGGTCGGCCAACCCGGCCAGAGGGACACTCGCGAAGATTCCCGCTACCGCCGCGATCCCGAGCCCGCCACCCACGACCGTGATCGGTATGTCCAGATATGTGGTGTAGAACAACACCGCGCCGGCCAGAAACAATCCGGTGCCGGTCGAATTCACCAGCGCGGCTAGCACGAGAATTCGCGCGGAGCCGTTCAGCGACAGCAATGTCTTCATTTCACGCACCCGCCGGCGCGGTCACCTTCCGGAGTCATCGCGCGAAAGCCGGGGCATGCTCGCCACACTGCTCGGATCGGCGTGATCGAGGAAGAGAACGCCGTCGAGGTGATCGACTTGATGGGCGACCACCCGAGCCGCGCGTCCGAACAACTCCCAGTCGACGGGTTCCCCGGAGCTCGTGGTCGCTCGATAGCGTATCCGCGACGGGCGGGCGACCAGGCCCGTCGTTCGCGGGATGCTGACGCACGTCTCGTAATCCTCGGCCATTTCCCCGGCCAGCGGGGTGATTTCCGGATCGAAGTGCACTACCGCTCCGGATGCCACGCCGGACAGACGGCGAACCTGACACATGCCGTCGACGTCCAGCGCGATCATCCGCACCGCAGTACCGATCACCGGTGCGGCCATGCCCGACCGCTGGTACCGCGTCAGCGCGGTGGTCAGCCCGGCGGCGACGGCGGCGAGATCGATGGCGTCGGATCCCGGATCGCGCACCGACGTAGCCGGGACACGAAGACCGGGCTCATCGAGACGTATTATTCGAACGTCCTGCGGCATCCTTCACCTCACTTCCGTGAGGTGACGTGCCAAATTCTGCTGGTTGACGAACAGGTCGAAGCGTAGCGATTTCCCGCCCTCGGTCAGCAACTCTTCGAGTTCGACTCGGCGCACCGTGACCTCCGACAGGTTCATCGCGGCGATGATTCGACCCGTATCGAAATCGACAGTCGGCTCCTCGGGCACGAGCAACACTTCGACCTTCCCTGGTTCGGTCTGTTTGACCTGCCAGCGGTGCAATGGAAGCGATTCGAGATAGAGCTGTATGGGCTTGACGTTCATCGGAGCACCGTTTTTGTCGGCGATGAAGCCACGTTGCCTGCCTTCCAGACCGCGCAATCGTTGCAGTGCCCGTCCGCACGTACACGATCGGCCGAGTAGCTCGGCCCGGTCTTCCGGCCGGTATTTGACCATCAGCATGGTGGAGTTGATCAGATTGGTCAGGAGCAACGCACCGTCGGAGTCGAGACCGATGTGCACTCGCTCCTCGTTGACGTGATATGTCGCCGCTTCCGCTGGACACTCCCAAGCTACTTGCCCGAACTCCTGTAATCCGAAGATATCCCGGTGCGGCGCATCGAAAGAGGCGGTGAGAGCTCTGCGCGTTTGCGTGTCCACCGTGTCGCCATGGGTCAGCAACAATGTGGGATTCGGTATCGCCAGCTCACCCGCCGTGGTCATGCGAGCGAGCACCAGGACTTCCATCGGCTGCCCCCACACGACATCCGGCTTGAAGTCCGCGACGAGTCGCTCGACGTAGCGCGCGTTGGCAGTGGTGACCTTGGAGATGTTGACCCGCAGGCGCGTCCAGGTCGCGGCGTCACCACTGAAGTGCACCAAATCGTGCCGCGGGTCACAGGTGACGCGCAGAGTACGAAAGCCCGGAGCGAGACCGTAGGCGTGAAAGACGCGCATGGGCATGGCCACGCCGTTGATCAGATGCGATTCCCCGTGTTCGATGACGACAGGCTCGCCGGTAGTGCCGGAGGTCCGAGCACGCAACACATCGACCGGGTCGAGCAATCCGGTACGCAACTCGTGCGGCCGCCGGATCAGATCAGCCTTCCGTAGGACGGGGAGGCGATCGATGACGCTTCGCGGATCGTCGCCCCCGGCGGTTCCCGCCATCGCGGCCCGTTGCTCTGCCGTTCCGTACTCGGCGACCAACGCGAGCAGTTCCCGCAGGCGCGCCGCGGACAGGGCCGTGAGCCGATCGAGATCCCACTCGGTGTGCCGGTATACCGTGTCGTACATCCGCCAACCATCGGCGACCGCGGCATACGTGCGAAGTGTTTGATTGTGCCAATAGCGGGGACGATCCGCTGACGCGTCGGTGACTGCCGCATCTGATCCCATGAGCCGAACCTTCCGAATAATGGGTGACGTTGGGGGCGCGTCCACGCCCCCAACGCCCTTCACACTCCTGAACTAAAATCAGGCAGTGGCTTCCTCGGTCACGATGTCCATGCTTGTCACCTCCCCTCGTATCGAACGTCGGCGATCTGTAGCAGGCGAGCCTGCTGCAAGAGCGCCGAATCGTATTGCTCGTGCCGCTGAGCCAGCAGCACGAGATCTGCCGTCGCGATCGCGGATCGCACGTCTGGTTCGACGTGCAAGACCACATCGTCGACGACAAGTTCTGAAAGGAACGGGTCGTGAATCGAGACGACCGCTCCGGCCCCGGCCAGCGCACGCACGAGACCGACCGCGGGAGTGTTCCGGCCGTCGGCCACGTTCGGCTTGTAGGTGAGACCGAGAACGAGGACCCGTGCGCCGGACAACCCCGCGCCGCGCCCTGCCAGCAGCCGAGCGGTCCGCTCGGCCACGTGTCGCGGACGGTCGTCGTTGATCTCTTGTGCGCGCTCCACCAAAGTCATCGGCGAGCCGACTTCACGCGCGGCGACCGCCAAATACATCGGGTCGACCGGAATGCAGTGACCACCGACCCCCGCCCCCGGATAGAAGGCATGGAAACCGAACGGCTTGGTCGCCGCGGCCGCGATAGCGGCGCCCGCGTCTATTCCAGCCGCGGCACAATAGGCCGCGAACTCGTGCACCAGAGCGAGATTGACCTGGCGATAGGTGTTCTCGAGGATTTTCGACGCTTCGGCTTCCTCGAGGCCCGGCGCCACGTGGATCTCGGTTACCACGCGTCCATAGAGGCCGACCGCCGCACGAGCACACTCGGCCGTCAAACCCCCGATCACCCTTGGCGTGTTCGTTGTGGTGTAGCTCTGGTTTCCGGGGTCGATGCGCTCGGGCGCGAAGGCGAGGTGGAAATCTCGCCCGGCCAGCAATCCGCTTCGCTCCAGCAACGGGCGTACCACACCGTCGGTGGCGCCAGGGTAGACCGTGGATTCCACCACGACCAGCTGCCCCGGCTGCAGATTCTCGGCGATGGTCGTGGCCGCCGAGATCAGCGGCACCAGATCGGGCCTGTGGTCAGATCCGAGTGGGGTCGGTACGCAGATCAGCACCGCGTCACAGGAGCGCAGATCCGTGAAATCCGATGTCACGCCGAACAGCTCGCTCGTACGGGAAATCCGCTCGTCCGTGACGATGTCCACGGGACTGCGGCCGGAACGGAGTAGTGCGCACACCGCCGGATCGGTATCGATACCGCACACCGGATGACCGGCCTCCGCGAAGGCCAGCGCTTGAGGCAAGCCCACGTAGCCGAGCCCGATTATGCCGATCTTGGTGGATATGGCCGTAGCTCGTGCGGGCCCTGTTCCTGGCGTAGTCCGACGGGCAGCTGCGAGCATGCGCGTGTTCATCGGTTCACCACCACGGCATCGATATCCGGACAATCCGGAATTCGACTTCGCTCCGGCGCTGATCCCGGCGAAGGCACGCGGCCCGTCGAGCGCGAACTTCCCTGCCGCACGCCCATCCGCCCGGCGGCGTGCACAACGCCCAACACTCGGTTGAATCCGCGCACCGCGGGTGAGTCACCGAGTCCGCTCGCGCGCACGAACTGAATCGCCGACGGAATCGTCAGCGCCTGCCCGTGGTCGCGGCCGCTGGACCACGAGTCCAGAATCGCGCGTCGCATCCCTTTGCCGTTTCGGTGGGCGATCACCAGCTCGGGTTCGAACCGCACGGGTCTGTCGTTGCCGGCGAGCGCTTCGGCAAGGCTGTTGTCTCCTCCCACACCGCTGCGTGAGAACCCACCCACGGATTCGAACGCCGACGCCAGAACCGCGCTGTTGCCACCGGCGAAGAAGCCGACGGGATCTCCGGCGGACAACGATCGGTATCGATCGTCGTAGCGCGCTTGCCTGGCCGAGGAGACCAACCCCGTGTCGAACCGCAACACTCGGCCGGTGATCGCCGGCCGCTGCTCGGTAACCGAGCCGGCCACCGTGAGCCAGTCTCCGCGTGGAACAGCATCGTCGTCCAGGAATGCCAGGACATCACCGGAGGCGGCGGAGACAGCGCGTGCCCTACTACTGCCCGCGCCCATCCGTTCGCGGTTGTACAGCACGACTTCGGGCAGATCGCTCGCATGGACAGGCGACAATGCGTCCGGCCGCGTCGATGCGTCGTCGATGACAACGACTTCGTGCAGCACCGTGCCCGGTGTCGACGCGAGGCGCTGCGCGCACTCCGTCAGCCCCGCCAGACAGCGCCGCAGATCATCTGGCCGATTCCGGGTCGGAATAATCACTGAGATACGTACCACTGCCGTTTCCATTCTCGAACCAAGGCAGGCCAGGAGTCGGGATCGTGAGCCGGCAAGTAGGTCCGCCGAATCCGATGCGGCGCCGCGTCCCAAGGAGCGGGCTCGGCTTTGATCGTGCTGAAGCCGAGGACATCGGACCCGAGTACCGTGCCCGTCGGTACCAGGCCGTATGGATACGCGAACAGCGCTGTCGGCTGTCCGGTGCGCTCGGCCACCGCCGACAGTGAGCCGAGGATCTCCTGCCGGACACTGCTCGCATCCAGTTCGGTGAGCTTCGGATGGGTGCGGGTATGCGCAGCCAGGAGATGCCCCGCCGCACGCATCGCCATAGCCTGCCGCCAGCTCATGAATTCGCCGCTCGAGCCGGACGGATCATCGATCGTCAGTTCGTCGGTGATGCAGAACAGCGCGATACGTACGCCGAATTCGGCCAGGATCGGTGCGGCGTTCTCCCAGTTGTCCCGGTAACCGTCGTCGAATGTGATCAGGACTGACGGCCGGTCGGGCGGGACGAACCCGGCCCGCACCGTTCCCGGGTCGAGCGCCGGACCGAACTCCGACAGGATCAGATCCAACCCACGACGAAAAGCCCCGGGCGTCAGAGACGTGTAATGCGTCATGCCGGAACGCACGTGGTGGAAGTACAACACCAACGGCCATCCCGAAGCCGAACCGACCCGCGGGTCGGCGTACTTCACCGTCATCGCCGTGCCCAGCCCAGTTCGTCGAGGACCGCTGTCGGGACCGGGACACCCGCGGAGTGCGCCAGTTCGGTGTGCCGGTGCTCTGCTTGGTCCGGAAACCAGGGCTCGGTGGGTGGCGAGCCGTAACCATCGAGTACGGCCTGGCGGAGCAGCTGTACCAGTGCGGGGACGGCCTGCCGCTCACCGGTGGCGCCGAAACGCCCCACCGCGAAGCCGACGAACATCTGGGAACACCGCATGACGGCGCCGGGCTGCTTGCGCTGTTTGCTGACCTGCGGACTCACCAGACCACCGGCCAGTGCTCCGGCGAGAATCTCCACGAGCAGGGTCACGCACAAGCCCTTGTATCCGCCGAACAGCGGGATCGAGCCACCCGCGTCCATCTGCGCCGGATCCCGCGTTGGCCGACCCCCCGGGTCTTGCAGCCACCCTTCAGCGACGGGAGCACCACGATTGAGTGCGTCCCGGATCTTGCCCGCAGCTACGACTCCGGTCGCGAGATCGATGCAGAACGGTTCGCCGCCGACCGGTCCCGGGGTGATCAGGCACAGCGCGTTGCTGCCCAGAGTGGCACGTTGCGCGCCAGGGGCCGCGACCGCGGGCCCGGAGATATTCAGCAGCAGACCGACAACTTGGCGTTCTTGGAACGAATCCCGGTACGCCGCCAGCATTCCGACGTGGTTGTTGTTGTGGACGGCGACTGCCGCCACCCCCTGCTCAGCAGCGCGGTCGGCACACAGGCGGGCCGCCGACTCCGCCGCGACCTGCCCTGGGCCACCGCAAGCGTCGATCGAGATCACCGCAGGCGCGGTCTGCGTGACCACCGGCTCCGCCTGCGGCGAAATCCCACCGGCCGCGATCCGACGCAGATATGTCGGCAGAAGACCGACACCGTGCGAGGCATGTCCGCGAATGTCGGCATCCACCAGAACGCGGGCCACAGTTCGCGCCGGACGTGCGGGAAGGCCCGCTCGTACCAACTCGTTCTCGACACGGGAGCGCAGTTCATCGGCCGCCACCATGGTTATCGCGGAAGGCTTCGGCACAGTTGCCGGAACGAACTCGCCGCCGTGCAAACCGAAGACCCGCAATCCGTTCCTGGCCACCGCGGGAGCCCCGGTCAGCAGCACAACCGCACGGTTGGCCGATTCATCCCGACCATACGACTCGATATCCGGCTCCTGCGTGTCTCCGATATCGAGGACGACGACGTCCGCGTCGCTTCGCACCAATCCGTATCGAGGGGGCGTACGACCGCTGAGCAATTGAGCTAGAGCATGTCGCTGCGTGGGACTCAAACCACCCAGCATCGCCACTTCGGATGGTTCTACCACGAGCGTTGCGCCGCGCAGTAGCAGCTGCTCATTCCCCTCATTTTCGGAAACATGAACGACATCGCGTAATTCGAGCACCAGCAGACTCCCCTTCTGCTATATGAAAACCCCCGACCGGATCGGTAGTCATGATTCGAGAATCTCCCCGCGACCGATCCCTTGCGACTTTCCGGTCTTTCGACCCGGTAATCGCTACCGAATAAATTCTCCACCGTTACGGAGACATTTGTCAACTACCCTGTCGTGTGCCATTTTACGACACCCCATCATGCAGCGGAGACATGAATTCGAGCCGATTGCCCACACAGTCGAACGCATAGAATCGGCGAAATCCCGGGAACTCCTCGTCCCAAGATGTTTCGATGCCCGCTTCGGTCAACCTCCGGGCCAGCTCGTCGAGACGTCCGACGAGAATGCCCGGATGAGCCTTGCGCGCGGGACGGAAGTCCTGTTCGACACCGAGGTGGATCTCGAGTCCGTCGCCACGAACCCACAGGCCACCTCGCGCCGCGAGCACAGGAGGTTTCCGCACCTCCCGCAACCCGAGCACCTCGACGTAGAACCGCCGGCATTCCGGCTCACTACCTGGCGGTATCGCCAACTGGACGTGGTGCAGACCGAGGTGGAACTCGGTCGCTGTCGCCGCGGAGTCGTACGGGAGAACTGACATGCGTCCAGCCTTTCGTGTCACAATGCTTGCCCGAGCAGCCGGGTCCACGTGTCGCGCACCGGAGCGGGTAGCGCGACGTCGGTCGGTGCCGCAGATTCGGTGAGCTGCTCCCGGTACGGAGTCAGATCGATATCGAGCCGCGAACCGAGTCGGGACAGTCCACGTCCCGCGCAGAGCTGACTGTATTCGACGACCGTGCACAGCCGCTGGTCCGCGGTACGCGGATGTGCCAGCCAGGGCTCATGCCATGCCACCCACTTCGCCAAGGCCGCTTCCCGGTCCGGTGGCCGCCACGGACGATCCCCGGACCATCGCAGGGTCGACCGAGTCACCGCTTCCGGATCCCGAATCAGGAGTACCCACTGCGCTTCCGGCAGGCTCTCCGCGAGCGAATCGAGTTCGAGCAGGTACTCGTTGTATTTCTCACCGAACCGGGTGGCGCCGGCATACGCTCCGTCGAGCACGTCGCGGCGCAGTTGCACCGGATCGGTGACCTCTCCGGCGCTCACGGCTTCGGCGGCAGCGCGCAGAACGGTTTCCGTTGTCGCCAGCCATCTTTCGCTGTGCGTTCCGAACGGCCGCTTGCGCCGCAACGCCCAGATCATCTCATCGACACGAAGATGACGCGCTGTCAGATCCGGCGCTGTCACCCACCGGTGCAGGATGTACGGCAACTTACCGTTGATCGTGAATATGCCACCGACCTCGTCGAAAGCGACATCCAGCACCGAAGCGAGTGCCGTGGTGCCGGACCGCTGGGCGCCGAGCAGGATCACAGGAGGCTTATCGCTCATGATCGAGGCTCGCCTTCGGGATCTCATCGAGCATCGTTCGAAGAATGCCGAGGCATTCGGCGCTCGCTGCCCGCCCGCCGCGGGAAAAATCGTCTCCCCACGGAGTGTCGCGTTCTTGCGCGGACAGCACACGGCCGATACGCCAATGGGTCTCCAAACTCAGGTACCCCCCATAACCGTCTTCCGCGAGCCGATGCAAGATCGCGGGCCAGGGCAGATCGCCCGATCCGATCCGCACATAGCCGGTTCTGCCGGCCGGATCCTTCACGTGCACATGACGAATCAGTGTTCTGCCTGCGTCGTAGTCATCCGGGAATGGCGCAGGGTCCCACCCACTGAACACCGAGTTTCCCGGATCCCACAGAATTCCGAGACCAGGAAAACCCAACGCCTCGAGGAACTCGAGCACGTGGCGCATGGTCGGCGTGTTCGTTCGAGTCCCCGTCTCGACGACAAGCGGTATATCGGAGCGCACCTCGGACAGCACACGTGCGGCGGCGCGCGCGGCCCCGATCGGATCGGGCTCGCCGTCTCTCCAGAAGGAGAATATCCGCACATGCGGCGCGCCGAGGACCGCAGCCTGCTCAGTGAACTTGTTCAATTCATCGGCGACCACGGCGTAATCATCGTCGGTGACCGGGATGGGACATTTGAACGCAGGTGGGGCGTACCCTGCCACCGTCAGTCCTCTGGCAGCGAGTACATCCCTGATCCGCCGTAGCTCGGGCCGGGTGAGCAGACCCGGCGCACGGTCGGCCACCGACCGGATCTCGACTCCTACCGCTCCTGAGGCGGCTGCCACCTCGGCGACTACCTCGATGTCCTGCGCTACTTCATCACCGATCACCGCGAGCTTCATCGACACACCTCCGCGCGCAACTGCTCGACGACGGCCAAGTCCTCACGGGGTGTACCCGCACGGGATTCCACAGTTATCGCACGCACCGGCGCACCGTCAGCCACTATCTGCCTGACCTGATCCAGGTCGGACGACTCCAGCGGGCGATGCCGCCACCCGTTCTCGGGCGGCTCGAAACCCTTCACCTGCACGGCCCGGACATGCGGGGCCAGTTCGCGCAGCTGGGTCCGGCTCGCGCCGCCGATCCGCGCCAGTCCCAGCGTGTCGAGCACCACACCGATTCCGGTGTGTTCGGCCAACTCGGTCAACCGCACCACATCGGGCCCGCCCTCGTGCGTCTCGACCAGTAGCTCGATCCCCCGCTCCGCTGCCGCGGCACACTGCGCGGCGACCAGGGCCGGATCAGGTTCCGCTACGCAGAACACTTTGATCGGCACGGCGATCACCGGATGGATCGACTCCCAGCGCAGCTCGCGCTCACCGAGCCGTAGTCCCAGCCCCAGGAAATAGATGGACAGCCCCGCGGCGAGTACCGCGGCGACGCCCTCGCCGATGCCGTCGCGTTCCCAGCCGTGCCCCTTGCCCGCTCGCAGATCGACGCCCGCACCTCCGGCAGCAGAGGTCGATGCCGCGAATTCCGCTGCCGAACTCTCGGGCATGGTGCCGGAACTCAGTCCGGTACCCAACCCTTCGCAGCGCGATCGTCCGCCAACGCTGGATTCGGTCTTCACCATGCGCTGTCGACACCCGTCGCGATCGCGGCGGCGCCGGACAGGCGAGCCAGCGCGTCGGTGACGAACCTACTGCGCGACAACGCGATAACTCCGAGATCGCTACCGTCCCGGACAGCTACCGACAAGCGACGGTAGACCTCGGCTCGCAGTTCCACCGCCGGACGCGCAGCCCGGGTGATCGCCGATCCGTCGAATTCGCCGGTACAGGCGCCGTCCCGAATCTCCACGCGGTCGTTCGAGCCGAAGATGGCAAGGTGCTCGCACCGATGTTTGGAGCGGCTGGTGACGGTGACATTCAAAACCGCTCCGGAGACGAAACGGATATGACCGACCAATTCGCTGTCGACACCGGGTGCCGCCTCGACCCGGGACAGCACTTCGGCGTCAGCTATCGGCCCCAGGATTTGGCATGCCAGATCCAAATAGTGGACACCGAGGTGAGCTGTGACGCCACCTATCGCCACAGCCGCATGCGATCGCCATCCCAGCTCGTAGTAGGTGTCGACCCGCGGTCGTGAAACGACGAGACTCCCTATCGCACCCGCGAAACGGTCCGCCAGCACTGATGGATCGACAGCGGTGAGTTGGTCCGGCAAGCAGAATCGATGCTGGAACATGACAGCCGCGAACCGTTCGGCGGCTCGCGCCGTCGCGGTGAGACCGTCCAACTCGGAAACGTCCTGCGCCGGCGGCTTCTCGACCACGACGTGCTTACCGGATCGCAGCGCGCGAGTCACCAGTTCAGCTCTGCCACCGGGCGGCAGGCAAAACGCCACGACATCTGTCGCATCGTCTCGAAGAACCTCGGTGAAATCGCGAATGGGAATCGAAGCTCGTCGCGCTACCTCCGCGTCCGGCTCGACACCCGCGACAACTGAGCACTCCGGGCAATTCTCGATGGCAGCGATATGTCCCTGCCCGGCATTACCCAAACCGACCACCGCGACGCCGACGCGCCGGGTCGCCGATACCCCCCCGTAATGCAACCTACCCTCCCTGTTACAAGCTTTACTCCGGCGGAGCTCGACGCCATCCAACGACCGTGTCATCGAAATGGGTTGTTGCTCAGCCTTCCCCGCCGCTAGGTTATGGCAACCACTTCGATTGCACAAGCATCGTTCTCGCTGCCGTCGGTAGCGAGCACGAAAGCGCGGACCGGCATGCGGTCGACCGATCGTGGCGCCACTCGCCGGCCTCCGAGTGGCACCGTGCCGGATGAAGCCGCCGGGCCTCAATCCAGGGCGGCGAAGAACGCGCGGATGTCGGCGACGTGCGCGTCCGGGCATTCCATCGCGACGAAGTGATTGCCGGTGTTGCCTCGCGGCCAGTGCACGATGGTGTTGTCCCGTTCGGCGAGCCGCCGCATCAGCGCGGAGCCGCCGCCGTAGGTGCCGGTCGGCACCGCTTTCTGCCCCTTCGGCCAGACGAATCCGCCGTCCCCGAGGCCGTTGTACATCGGCCAGGACGACGAGGCCACGGTGTCGGTGAACCAGTAGACGCTGATGTTGGTCAGCAGATGATCGCGGCTGATCACATCCTCGACCCGATCGGCGAGCGGGGCGAACTCGGTGAACTTCTGCATCAGCCAGGCGAGCAGACCCACCGGCGAATCGGTCCACGCGTGGGCGAAGGTCTGCGGGGCGTGGCGCAGCAGGACGTGGTGGTCCACCCCGCCGGTCATCCACTGCTGCATGAGATCCCACTCGGCGCGCTCGTCCGGCGTCATGGTGGGCACGTCCGCCTCGGTCGGCATCCCGATCCCACCGTCGAGGTGCACGCCGATCACCCGGTCCGGCGCGGCGATGGCGAGTTCGGGCGCGACGTAAGCGCCGAGGTCGCCGCCCTGCGCGCCGAAACGCCGGTAGCCCAGCCGATCCATCAGCGTCAGCCACATCCCGGCCACCTTGCCCGGCGTCATCCCGGGTTCGCGCGGGCCTTCGGAATACGCGAACCCGGGGACAGAGGGCACCACGACGTGGAACGCCTGCGCCGGATCGAGTCCGTGGGCGCGCGGATCGGCCAGCGGGCCGATGGTCTCGGTGAATTCGACGAACGAGTTCGGCCAGCCGTGGGTCAGCAGCAGCGGCGTCGCGTCCGGCTCCGGTGAGCGAACGTGCAGGAAGTGCACGTCGAGACCCTCGATACGCGAGGTGAACTGCGGGAACGCGTTGAGCGCCGCTTCCTGCGCCCGCCAGTCGAATCCGGTTCGCCAGTACTCGGCCAGTTCGCGCAGATAGTCGACCGGCACGCCGCGATCCCAGCCGGAGCCGGGCAGCTGCGCGGTCCAGCGGGTGCGGGCGAGCCGGTCGTGCAGGTCGTCCACGTCGGCCTGCGGGATCTCGATGCGGAACGGGCGGATGTCGGTCATCGGGCGGCTCCTTGCCGGTCGGTTCTGCGGTACGACGACGACGTTAGGAGGGATCTAGGACTGATCAGGTCCTAGATTTCGGGCATCCTCTCTCTCATGAACGACACCCCGGCCCGACTGCTTCGGCTGCTGTCGCTGCTCCAGACGCCGCGCGAATGGCCGGGCAGCGAGTTGGCCGAACGCCTCGGCGTCACCGACCGCACCGTGCGCCGCGACATCGACCGGCTGCGCGAACTCGGCTATCCGGTGACCGCGACGCTCGGCGCGACGGGCGGATACCGCCTGGTGGCGGGCACGGCCATGCCGCCGCTGCTGGTGGAGGACGACGAGGCCGTCGCCATCGCGGTCGGATTGCGCGCCGCGGCCGGGTCGGCGGTGGCCGGGATGGAAGAGGCGTCGGTCCGGGCGCTGGCCAAGTTGGAGCAGGTGTTGCCCGCGAAGCTGCGGCGCAGGGTGCGGGTGCTCGCCGCCGCGCTGACCCCGCCCTCCGGCGACGGCCTCGCTGTCGACGCCGAAGTCCTCGCGACACTGGCGGCGACCGTGACGAACCGGGAGCGGGTGCGTTTCGCCTACCGCGACGAAGCGGGCGCCGAAACGAGGCGCAATACCGAACCGGTGGGCCTGGTGTCCGCCCGCAGGCGCTGGTACCTGGTCGGTTACGACCTCGACCGCGCCGACTGGCGCGTCTACCGGGTCGACCGGATCGACCGTCCGCAGCCCACCGCCGCTCGGTTCACCCCGCGCCCGCTACCCGCCGCCGATGCCGCCGCCTACGTCGCGGGCCGCCGCACCGACTGGGGCGCACCGGTCTTCCGGCTGCACTCGACCATCCACACTTCCGCCGACCGAGTCGCGGGACGGCTGGGAGACGACCGGGGTGAGGTCGTCGCGATCGATGGGAGCACCTGCCGGATCGACGCCCTGCGCGACGACGCACCGGAATGGCTGGCCCACCGCCTACTCGGGCTGGGCGTGGACTTCGAGGTCCACGAGCCGCCGGAACTGATCGCACACCTGCGCGCGATCGCCGACCGTGCCGAGCGCGCGATCAGCCCGAATCCAGGCGACAGACCGCCGCGCCGTGCCGACGCCTAGACATCCGGCCCGGCGACCACATCGTTTCGCTCCGCCTCTCAGCGGGTGCGGCGTCGTTCTGCTCTGCGAGTTGCCCGTCGCAGTGCCATCGACCGCGGATGTCCGGATCTGTGGACAACCTGTCCTCGACGGGGCGCACCGGCGCGCAAAGACTGGTGTCTGCGGGATCGGCGCGGCAATCCGCGACGCGCGCCCGCACTGCCGGTGCGGCTCATTCACGCAGAGGAACAGAAAGGCACTCGCATGACCGACGACGGGGTCACCTTCATCAATGTCTTCGAGATACCCGCCGAGCAGATCGATGAATTCGTCGAGAACTGGCACGAACGTGCGCGGATCATGCGCGAGGCTCCGGGTTTCCGCGATGTCCGCCTGCACCGGGCGCTCCTGCCGGACACGCGATTCCAGCTGGTCAACGTCGCACACTGGGACAGCGCCGAGGCTTGCGAGGCAGCCGGAGCCCACCCGTCGGTCCTGGCATCCGTGGACGACGCCAGGAAGACAGCCGACGCGAATCCGGCCCTCTACGAAGTCGTAGCCGAATACACCTGAGCCGACCGGATTTCGGGTTGCGCACTCCAGCGCACTTCTCGCAGCCGCTACGCGCACCCGGGTTCAGCGGGAAAGGTGGACTCGCAGCAGAGCGCCGGATTCAGTGGTGGCGATCAGTTGGTCCGGCTGGGCGGGAACGGCGGCTACGGCGGTGAGTGGCTGCGTTTGCAGAACGGCACACGCGGCGGCGGTGGCGGGATCGACGCGGATCAACTGGCCGGTGAGGGTGGTGACGTACAGAATGCCGGTCGGGTCGACCAAAAGGTCGTCGGCGAAATCCGGGATGCCGGGCAGCCGCGTGGACAGGTCGGTGACGGTGGCGCGATCCGCGGGGGCGGTGAGCGGGATGCGGACGATCCGGCCGAGCGGCCCGCCGTTGGCGGTCACGTACAGCAGGCCGTCGTGCACGGCAGCGCCGTTGGCGGCCAGTCCGGCCAGCGGCGCTCCCCACGCGGTATCGACGGACCCCTCGGGACGGACCTTGACCACGCCGGACAAGGTCGCGACGTACAGGTTGCCGCTCGGGTCGAACGCCGCGCCGTTGGGCATCGTGAGCCCGGAGACGAAGACTTCCGGCTTCGGCACGGCCGCCGCCGGATCGAACCGGAGCACGCCGCCGGGGCGAACGACGCTGACCGGCGCGTCGCCGTAGACGACGTAGAGCAGTCCGTCGGGACCGAGCCGGACCGCGCCGGGGAACTCCACCGGAACGGTCGCCGTGAGCGTGCCCGCGGCGTCGTAGCGCTGGACCTCGTTGCGGTAGAGCCGCGAGACCCACAGGTTGCCCTGCGCGTCGTACCCCAGGTTCTCCGCCCAGTCGAGCACGGGTACCGGCGCCGCGACAGCCGTGACCGCCGCCGCGGGGACGCATGCGGCGACCGGCGGCGCGGCTTCCGCGCCCGGCGCGAGCACGACGGTGAGGGTCAGCGCCGTGGCGGACAAGAGGAAGGCCCCTGGACGGCGGAGAGTTCGCAACGCGGGCACCTCGGGCTCGGGGAGGAGTGAGTCGCCGCGCATTTTATCCGTCCTCGTGTCGAAATCGTGTGGTCCCATCCGCGACGCGATTTTTGGCACTATCGGTGAATGCCATTTTTCGACGGCGCGCGCGGCCGGATGCACTATCGGCAGTGGCCGATCGAAGACCCCCTCTACACCGTGGTTCTGCTGCCCGGAATCGGCCAGCACAGCGGTCACTACCATCGCTTCGCGCGCGCCGTGAAACCCGCCGGTGCGCAGGTGTGGGCGCTGGACACTTCCGGGCACGGCTTGAGCGAGGGCGATCCGCGGCGGCCGGGCAGCTTGACCGAACTGGTGGCCGACGCGCTGCGGCTGGTCGAGCTGGCCGCGACCGGCAGGCCACTGATCCTGATGGGCCACTCGCTCGGCGCGGTCACCGCGCTCGGCATGCTCGGCGCGGCGGTGCCGGATCCGGCGATGGGGCAGCCGGATTCGGCCGTACTGGAACGGGATATCCCGCTGCGGCCCGCCCTGCCGGCGGACACGCTCGCGGGCCTGGTGTTGTCCGGCGTCCCGAGGCGCGCGCTGGGCGGCGGTGCAACCGACGCGCCGGGAACTCCACTGCCGCGCGAACTTCCGGTTCTCGCGGTGCACGGCGTGGATGACCGGCGCGCACCGATCGATGCGATCAGGGTCTGGACTAGCCGCCACGAATCG
Organism: Nocardia abscessus; assembly: GCF_015477775.1. Classification (GTDB taxonomy): domain Bacteria; phylum Actinomycetota; class Actinomycetes; order Mycobacteriales; family Mycobacteriaceae; genus Nocardia; species Nocardia abscessus_A. The sequence continues at coordinate 448,242 of NZ_JADLQO010000004.1, forward strand.
GTAGATTTACGGGAGTACATCGACGCAGGGCACGACCTGTTGCACGAGCCGGTGCACGCGCGGGTCACTGCCGACATCGCGGATTGGATGCAGGGTGTCGTCGTGGGGTTGGCACGACATCCGTGAACCGCTCTTCGGACGAGGAAGGGGGACGGCACAGATGCCATCGCAGGAGAACGGGTTCGGCGGAGAGCCACCCGCCGAGACCACCGCACCCGGCGTCGATATCGCCGCGCTGAATCGAGCGGTCGACGACGGCTCGCTGTGGATCGACGGCCTGCTGGTCGCCGACGGCGCGCACGAACGCTGCGCGCGCCGCTACGAGTTGCTCGCCGACCGGGTGGAGGAGCAGATCCGCGTCCTGAGCGCCGCGATCGCCCTGCCCGGTTTCGGTGGATTCGCCTCCGGCGACGCGCTGCGCGCGGGTTTCGAGCGCAAGGCCGACGGCGCGATCGCCCGGTTGAGCGAATACGCCACCGCGGCACGGGAACTCGCCCAGACCTTCCGCGCCGCAGCTGCCGCCTACCAGCAGGCCGACCAGGCGCTCGCGCTGGCGGTCGAGCGGATCGACGTGACAGGAGCCGCGCATGCGTGAGATGCCCCGCGCAGGCGAGCGGGCCAGGCACCGCCGCACCGACCCCGCTTACGCGCCGCAGGTCGAAGTGTTCGACAACCTCACCCACACCGAGATCCATGCCGGAGTCCAGCTGCTGGATCCGGCGGTCCTCGCGGGCGGCAGGCAAGCCTGGGGTGACGCCGCGGCGCAGCTGGCCGACGCCATCTTCCAGGCGCACACCGAGATTCGCGGGGTGATCGCCGACGGCTGGCGCGGCTCGGCGGCTACCAGCGCGGACGCGGTGGTGCGCGTGTTCGAGCAGAGCGGCCAGGACCTCGCCGATGTGTTCGCCGTGGTCGCGCAGCGCCTCGGGCAAGCGAGCGACGCGGCCGAAGCGCTGCGCGCCGCGGTGCCCGAGCCTTCGGCCGACGCGACCGATCTGGGGGCGGCGCTGCTGGATCCCTCCCAGGCGACCAGCAATGTCGCGGGACAGAAGGCGAGTGAGCACGCGCGCCAAGACGTCGTGCGCGCGATGAACGACATCTACGCGGGCGTTTTCGTCCGCACCGGCACCGACGTGCCCGCGTTCCCCGACGAGACCGACCAGCCGGCAGCCCCGGCGCCCGCCACCGCACCGGCGAGCAAGATCACCGGAGCCACCCCCGTTTCACCCGACGGGCCACCAGTTCCACTCGGGACACACCTGCAGGAGCCGAGCAGGCCCCCGGAGCAGAGCACAGGTGCGACGACCGCCGATCCGGCACCCGCCGAGGACACACCGTCGACCTCCACGGCCGGTGTCGCGCCCGCCGCTGCCGCGGTCGCGGGGGAAACACCGGCGACGCCCGCGTCCAGGGTCGCTCCCGTCGCCACGGCACCGCTGACGACGACGGCGGCGGCGGCCGCGACAGTCCTCCACACCGCAACCGCCGCGAACGCGCCCAGGCCGACGACCGCGCCCGCCTCGGTAACGAGCGCACCGACTACCGTGCCGGGGGTCGGCGGCCAGGGCGTGTCCGAGGAGCAGCGCAAGCGCGACGAGCGGCGCAGGAAGGACGACAACGGTGACGCGGCGGTGACCGGTCTGGGCGCAGGCGCGGTGGGCGGACTGATGGGCGGTGCGCTGGCCGCCGCCGACACCCCGCGCGCGGGGTCGAGCGTGGCCGCGAACGCGGCGACCGCGCGCCCGGTACCGATCGACGACGAGGACGACGAGTTCGACCTCGACGACCTTCCCACCTTCCTCGAGCCCTCCGACGACGGCGGCGAACTCATCGGGGCGCTCGACCCGACCACGCCGCCCGTGCTCGGTGAATGGACCGAGTACGAGTGATTTGGACGCTGACCCCGGACCAGTTCGCGCTGGCCTGGTCGCGCACCGACGGAGATCGCATCCCCTATCCACTCGCAGTGCGCTTGTCGGCGCGCGACACCGGCGAGCGGGCAGCGCAACTTCCCGCGCTCGACCGCTGGTGCGATCAGGTGCTGGACGCGGATCTGGAAGCGGCGCTGCGCGTTCTCGCCCAGCCGGACCTGCGCATCGAGGTATTCGGGCAGCGTGACACGGCGCCACCCGGTGACGGCGGGCCGCGACCGTCCGCACCGGCGACCGAAATCGGGCAGGGACCTCAGCCGACGGCGCGTCCCGTGCGTGTTCTCGGCGCCGCCGCGGGGAACATCGCGGTGGTCGCGGCGCAGCGCCCCGGCGCCACCCCCGACCGCGGCGGCGACGTGCGGTTGTTCGCCGGTAGCTCGAAAAGCCTGTGCGCTCGGGTGGTCTCGATGCTGCCGGAGAACAACCCCGGCACCCTCGCGCGCATGACCGCTCCCCTGGCCCAGGTCGGCGAGGACAGCCGCGCCCTGGTCACCGTCCCGGTGGCCGGACCGTCCACGCCCGCCCGGATCCGGCGGCTGCTCAGGCAGCCGCGCGAAGGCATCGGCCAGATCGTCGTCTCCGCCCGCCGCGGCGCGGGCGAACTGCACCCGTTCGGCGTGCTGTGCTGGATCGATGTCGTCGCCGACGGGCGGTATGCGGTCCGCACCGGCACCGACGTCGACGTCGACGCGGTGACCGCGGAACGCTTCGCCGCCCACCTGCGTCCACTGGTCACCGCCGCCGCGCGCACGTCGACGGCCTACGCCGGGCGTTGATTCGCACGCACTGCCACGTCGTGCGAACCGGCACTCGACTTGTGACCGAGCAGATCGGGCCGCCATGCGTTCGAACGGCACCGGTCAGGGCCTTCGAGGGGATTCCGGCCGAACCGTTCGGTGCACGGCGAGTTTCCGGCGGCGACGTCGACCAGCACGCCGTAACAGCATTTACGGTGTACGAGTGCCCCTCTACGAATTCGAAGGCAAACGGCCGCAGGTCGATCCGACGGCGTTCGTCGCGCCGACGGCGACCCTGATCGGTGATGTCCGGGTCGAGGCGGGCGCCTCGATCTGGTACGGCGCGGTACTGCGCGCGGACCTGGCGCCGATCGTCATCCGGGAACGCGCCAACATCCAGGACAACGCGGTGCTGCACGTGCCGCCGGACGTGCCGATGGAGATCGGTCCCGGCGCGACCATCGCGCACAGCGTGGTGTTCCACGGCGCGGCGGTCGGCGCCGAGGCCATAGTCGGCAACGGGACCACGGTGCTGGACCTGGCCAAGATCGGGGCGGGCAGCATGATCGCCGCCCACTCGCTGGTGCCGCCCGGCGCCGAGATCCCCGACGGCGTGCTCGCCGCCGGATCCCCCGCCGAGGTGAAACGCCCGATCGAGGGCACCCAGGCGCAGATGTGGGTGCGGCTCAACCCGGGCTTCTACGCGGAACTGGCGCAACGCCACCGCAAGGGCATCGCCGAGCTCTGACCGCGGTCAGCACAGCAGCGCGGTGACCTCGTCGTCGGCGAGCTGGTGGAAATCCCGGTAGGCGCCGCCGACACCGCCGAGCGAGCGCGGCACCCACGGGCAGACCACCTCGTCGGCTTCATCGATCACCCGGCGCATCGCCTCCGTGGAGGAGACCGGGACCGCGGCCACGACCAGCGCGGGCTGGTGCAGCCGCGCGACCCGGCAGGCGACCACGACGGTGGCGCCGGTCGCCATGCCGTCGTCGACGATCACCACCGTGCGGCCGGTCAGCGGGATCGGCCGCGCCGCACCGCGCAGTACCTGCCTGCGCCGCTCCAGCTCGGCGCGCTCCCGCGTCTCGATCGAGTCGACCTTTTTCGGCGACAACCCGGTGTGCGCCAGCACATCCGGATTCAACACCCGGACCCCGTCCTCGCCGACGGCGCCCAAAGCCAGCTCCGGCTGCCACGGCACGCCCAGCTTGCGGACCAGAAGGATGTCGAGGTCGCCGCCGATCACCTCGCGCACCGCCGCCGCCACCGGCACCCCACCGCGCGGCAGGCCGAGCACCAGCGGGTTCGACGCGCGTAGGTGCTCCAGATGCGCACCAAGCGCGCGACCGGCCGAGGTCCGATCGGCGTACACCATCGATTCGAACGCTACTCCGGTCCGCGCTCGGTGATCGCGAATCGACGCAACGCGAGGCTCGGGTTGGCCGTGCGCACCTTGCTCAGGTACGCCAGGTCGATTCCGGCGGTCAGTACGCCCGGCTCGTCGCCGAGTTCGGCGAGCACCGCGCCGGCCGGGTCGATGATCATCGACGCGCCCGCGCCGCGCGGCGCGGCCTGATCCGCGGCGGCGACGTACACCGTGTTCTCGATGGCGCGCGCCCGCAGCAGTGTGGTCCACTGATCGACCTTGGCCGGTCCGGGGATCCACTGGGCCGGCAGCAGCAGTACCTGCGCGCCCGCCGCGGCGACCCGCCGCACGCCCTCCGGGAAGCGCAGATCGAAACAGGTCTGCATGCCGAATGTCACATCCCCGACGGTGAAGGTGACCGGCGCCTCGATCGCGCCCGGCTCCACCACGTCGGATTCGAGGTGGCCGAAGGCGTCGTAGAGGTGCACCTTCCGGTAGCGGGTGACCAGGGAGCCGTCGGGCCCGAGCACGACGAGCGTGTTGCGGATGCGGTCGCCGCCGGGAGACACCTGCTCCACCGTTCCGGCGACCAGGAACACGCCGAACTCGCGCGCGATGCTCCCGAGCCCGGTGACGAATGGGCCGGTCAGCGGCTCGGCGACGGCCACGACCCGCTCATCGAGCCGGGTGACGGCGAACATCGAATATTCCGGTGCGACAACTACCCGCGCACCGCGCTCGCGGGCCGCGCGGACGTGTTCGCGCACCACCGCGAGGTTCGCCGAGGGATCGGTCGAGGGGGCGAACTGGACGACCGCCACGTCCAGCTGATCCGGCGTCGGGTCCTGATGCGCGGGCGAGTTGTCCAGTTGCATACGTCTCACCGTATTGGGGCGGTGGCCGGGACGACCAGCACGAGGCAGTAAACTCCTGGTCAATGAGCACCAATCAGGTCGACAGCGTTCCTGGCGACGACGACAGGGACATTGACGGCCCGTCCTTCGCCGATCTCGGGATCGATGACCGCATCCTCGCGGCCATCGCCGATGTCGGTTACGAGTCGCCCTCGCCGATCCAGGCGGCGACGATTCCCCCGCTGCTCTCCGGCGCCGACGTCGTGGGTCTCGCGCAGACCGGCACCGGTAAGACCGCCGCCTTCGCCATCCCGATCCTGATGGGGCTCGAGGCCACCGGCCGCACCCCGCGCGCCCTCGTGCTCGCCCCCACCCGCGAGCTCGCGATCCAGGTCGCCGAGGCGTTCGGCCGCTACGCCGCGCACATCCCCGGCCTGCACGTGCTGCCCATCTACGGCGGGCAGAGCTACGGCGTCCAGCTATCCGGCCTGCGCCGCGGCGCGCACGTCGTGGTCGGCACGCCGGGCCGGGTGATCGATCACCTGGAGAAGGGCACGCTCGACCTGTCGCAGCTGCAGTACCTGGTGCTCGACGAGGCCGACGAGATGCTGAAGATGGGCTTCCAGGAGGACGTCGAGCGCATCCTCGCCGATACCCCGTCGGACAAGCAGGTCGCGCTGTTCTCCGCGACCATGCCCGCCGCGATCCGCAAGATCTCCAAGCAGTACCTGCACGATCCGGTCGAGATCACGGTCAAGGCGAAGACCTCGACGGCCACCAACATCACCCAGCGTTGGGTGCAGGTCTCGCATCAGCGCAAGCTGGACGCGCTCACCCGGGTGCTCGAGGTCGAGTCGTTCGAGGCGATGATCATCTTCGTCCGTACCAAGCAGGCCACCGAGGAGCTCGCCGAGAAGCTGCGCGCCAGGGGCTTCTCCGCCGCCGCGATCAACGGCGACATCGCGCAGAACCAGCGTGAACGCACCATCGGCCAGCTCAAGTCCGGTTCGCTCGACATCCTCGTCGCCACCGACGTGGCCGCGCGCGGGCTGGACGTGGACCGCATCTCGCACGTGGTCAACTACGACATCCCGCACGACACCGAGTCCTACGTGCACCGCATCGGCCGCACCGGCCGGGCCGGGCGCAGCGGCGAGGCGCTGCTGTTCGTCGCGCCGCGCGAGCGGCACCTGCTCAAGTCGATCGAGCGGGCCACCCGGCACCCGCTGACCGAAATGCAGCTGCCCAGCGTGGAGGACGTGAACGCGCAGCGCGTCACCAAGTTCGGCGACGCCATCACCGAGAATCTCACCTCGTCGAATCTCCCGCTGTTCCGCAAGCTGATCGAGGACTACGAGCGCGAGCACAACATCCCGCTGGCCGACATCGCCGCGGCGCTGGCGATCGGCTCGTACGACGGCGACAACTTCTTCATGGAGCCCGAGCCGGAGCCGGTGGAGCGCCCGCAGCGGGACCGGACCCCGCGCGAGCGGCCCGCCCGCCGCTTCGAGGAGGACCGGCAGGGTGGTTCGCACCACCGCGCCACCGGGACCGAGCTGGCGACCTACCGAATCAGCGTAGGCAAGCGGCATCGGGTGGTGCCCGGCGCGATCGTCGGCGCGATCGCCAACGAAGGCGGCCTGCGGCGCAGCGACTTCGGGCACATCAGCATCCGTCCCGACCACAGCCTGGTCGAGCTGCCCGCGCAGCTGCCGGAGGAAACACTGGAGGCGTTGCGGCGCACCAGGATCAGTGGTGTGCTGATCCAGTTGCAATTGGATCAGGGGCCGCCGCAGCATCGCCCGTTCAGCCGCGGCCCGCGCCGGGAGCGCGACGGTGTCAAACGGCCGGAGCGCCGCAAGCCGCGTTCCTGAACCGGGCAGGGTAGGCCGAGGTCAGGCGCGCTAGCTACAGTGTTGCCGTCCGTGTGTAATGAGGCGCACGCCGGCAGCGGGTGTCCCGCGAAGACACAGGAGGGCCGCGTTTGTTCGTGTTCGGTGATCGTGTCGTCTGCAGCACCGTCGACCTCGTCCGCGCGGCGCACTGCGAGTTCGCGCTGTTGCGCGGCCTCGACGCCGAACTGGGCACCATCCCGGCCGAACTCGGAAGCACCGCACCGGGGTCCGAGCCCGCACCCGGAACCCACGATGTCCGCCAACGCCTTCTCGACGACTACCGCACGCGGTTCGGCGGCGCGGTGGTCGAGATCGACCGCCCACCCGACGAACCGGGCGATCCGCGGCGGCATGTCACGGCACTGACGGCCGCGCACTCCGACACGGTCGCCGCATTGCGCTCCGGCGCGCACGTCGTGCACGACGCGACCTTCTTCGACGGCCGATTCCATTGCTCCGCCGACTTCCTGGTGCGCGCGGAACATCGGGTCCGCTACACCGTGCACGGCATCGCGGCCACCACCGCCGACCGAGTGGGCGCCGCACTCGGACTCGCCGCCTGCGCCGACGCGCTCGACCGCTCGGGCGCGCTCACCGCGCCGCTGGTCCGGCTGCATCCCGGGGAGGAGACCACCGCACAGGCCCTCAGCGCACTGCTTCCGCTGTATCGGGCGCGCAGGCGCCGGGTGGAGCGCATCGTGGAGGAGAAGCTGGGCGAACTGCTGCCGGTGCAGTGGGGCGATCCGCGCTATCTGGCCTGCGGCCGCTGCCCTACCTGCACCGAGGCTCTGTCCGCCGCGCGGGACCTGCTGCTCGTGGCCGGAATGCCACCCGCGACTCGGGCCCGGCTGCGCGAGGCCGGTGTACACACCATCGATCGGCTGGCCGCCACCGAGAGCGCGGTGCCCGGTGTGCCGCCGCGCACTGTCTCCGCGCTGCGCCGCCAAGCGGAAATCCAGCTGCGGCGCGAAGTTTCCGGCGAGCGCACGCACGCGCTGCTCGACGCGGCCGTGCTCGCGGCGCTGCCCGCGCCCTCGCCCGGCGATCTCTCGCTGACCATCGCGGGCGGCGGGCGCACCCCGCTCACCATCGAGGTCGGCGGTCCGGACACGGTGCACCTGTCGCTGACCGGGCCGGTCGGCTCGACCGAACCCGGCCGTGCCGCGCCCGGCGAACGCCGCGTGCTCGAGCAGGTGCTGGACTATCTCACTCAGCGCCGGCGGATCTATCCCGACCTGCACGTCTACCACTACTCCTCCGCGGTGCGCACGGCGTTGCTGCGCTGCACCGGACGGCACGGCGTCAACGAGGAACTCGTGGACGAGTTGCTGTGCGGGGGCGTTCTGGTCGACCTGTATCCGATCGTCCGCGGCGCGCTGCTGGTCGGCGAGTCGTCCTACCGCCTGAGCGGACTGCGGCGGCTGCTTCCCGCCACGACGGACGCGCCCGCCGCCGAACGCGATTGCCACACCGTGCTGCGACTGCGCGATTGGCTGCTCGACCGCGCCGCCGAGCAGCGCGTCGCCACGCGCGCCGGGACGCCGGAGCGGCCGGACGCGTGGTGTGCCGCGGCGGTCCCCGGCGAGTCGCGACCGGTGCCGTCGTCCCGGCCGTCGTCGCTGGAGGCCGCGCTCACGGAATACGCCGCCGCGCAAGGCGATCCGCTGCACCCGGCCGCGCTGACGGCCGCGGCGCTCGGCTATCACCGGCGCGAGCGACAGCCGCTGTGGTGGGCGCATGCCGACCGGCTCAACCATCCGGTGGAGGAATGGGCCGACGCGCCGGGAGTTCTGGTCGCCGACTGGGGCACCGTCGACACCAAGTGGCATCGTCGCCCAGACCGCCCGACGATGCGCCGCTACCTGACCCTGACCGGCCGGATCGGAACCGGTGCGGGCAGCTCCCCGGGATCGAGCGCGCTCACTCCCGGTACCACCGTCTACACCTTCTACGACCAGCCGATGGCCGGGATGGTCACCGGCGCGGGCCGGCGGGCCATCGCGACGGCGACGGTGCTCGGCTGCTCGGTGGACGCCGAATTCGACGACACCGTCCGGCTGGAGGAACTGCTGCCCGAGGGCTGCGAGCCCTACGACGAACTGCCGTCCGCGATCGCGCCGGGCCTTCCGGCATGGGACGAGAACGCCGAACTGGCAATCGAACTCGCGGCGCAGCAATTGCTGATGACCTTGCCGGGCACACCGCGCACAGCCGTCTTCGACCTCCTCGCGCGCCGTCCGCCCCGGCTGCCCGGCGACGCCCGGTTGCCCGAGGTGCACGGCGACTACGCCGCTGCGATCACCGCCGCGCTGTGCGCCATCGACCAGTCCTATGTCGCGGTGCAGGGGCCATCGGGCACCGGGAAGACCGCGACCGCCGCGCGGGTGCTGGAGCGGCTGATCACGCGGAACAAGTGGCGGATCGGCATTGTGGCCCAAGACCCTTCGATCGTGGAGAACCTGCTCGACGCGATCGTGCGCGCAGGCGTGCTGCCCGAACTGGTCGCCAAGAAGGACGCGGCGACGGTCGCCCCGGAGTGGGTCGTGATCGACGCCGCCCGCTATCCGCGGTTCCTGGACAGCGCGATCAGCGGGTGCGTCCTCGGCGGCGCACCGGCCGACTTCGCGAACGAGGATCTGGTGCCACGCGGGGGCCTCGACCTGCTCGTCATCGCCGACGCGGGCCGCTTCCCGCTGGCCGAGACCGTGGCCGTCGCGGCGTGCGCACGCAACCTGCTGCTGCTCGGCGATCCGGTGCCGTCGACCGCCCGCGGCGTGCATCCGGCCCCGGTCGGCGAGTCGGCGCTCGGCTGGCTGGCCGAGGGACGCCAGACGTTGCCTGCCGAACGCGGCTACTTCCTGGACCGCACCTGGCGGATGCATCCCGCCGTCTGCGAACCCGTCTCGCGCCTGTACTACGACGGCCGCCTGCGCGCCAACGAAACGGTCACCCTGGCGCGGCGTCTGGACGGCGAGGAGCCCGGCGTGGACACCGTCCTGGTGGAGCACTACGGCAACGCCACCGAGTCACCGGCGGAGGCGCGGGAAGTGGTGCGCCGGGTCCGCGCGCTGCTCGGCATGTCCTGGACGATCGGCGCGACCACCCGCAGACTGCATCCGCACGACATCTTCGTGGTCGCGCCGTACGCCGCTCAGGTCGGGCGCATCCGGACCCTGCTGGCCCGCGCGAAGATCGAAGACGTCCTGGTCGGCACGCCGGATCGATTCCGCGGCCGGGAGGCGGCGGTGGTCCTGCTGTCCATGACCACCTCCAGTCCCGCCGACGCTCCCTACGGCATGCCGTCGCTGCTGTCGCGCGGTCTGATCCACGCGCTGTGCCGCGCCATGTGGAAGGCGGTGGTCATCCGCTCACCGCTGCTCACCGAGTACCTGCCCGCCACCGCTGACGAACTCGCCGATCTAGGTGCGTTCCTGCGACTGGCCGCCGCGGGTCAGCCGAAGCAGACGCCCTCGCCGCGATAGGTCGGGACGGCGACGCGGGAGCCGTCCGCCTCGACCAGTTGCACCGTGTCGAAGCGCTCGCACAGTTCACCGGCCTTCGCGTGCCGGAACCACACCCGGTCGCCGATCCGGAGTTCCGCGGCGCCCGACAGCGGGGTCTGCACTTCGCCCGCTCCCTCGGTGCCGAGCAGCTTCAACTTGCGCGGCCACACCGGTTTGGGTATCCGCGACGCCCCGGCGGGGCCGGAGGCGACGTAGCCGCCCGCGAAGACGGTGGCGATATCGGGCGTGGGCCGCCGCAGCACCGGCATCGCGAAATACAGCGCGGGTCGCGGGGTGAACGACCGGTAGTCGTCGAACAGCGTCGGCACGTACAGCCCGGACCCGGCGGTCACCTCGGTGACGTCCGGATCGGCCACGCTGACCTCGATGGAGCCGCTGCCGCCGCTGTTGACGATCTCGAGGCCGCCGGTCACCGAGCGGACCGCGTCGAGCACGTCGGCCCGGCGCTTGCGGATTTCCGCCGCTGAAGCCCGCTTCACCAGCCGCACCGCGACATTCGAGTCCGGCAGCCCCGCGATCTGCGCCTCGTAGGTCATCACGCCCACCACGTCGAATCCCTGGCGCAGCGCCTCGCCCGCCAGGGTGGCCGCCTGCTCCGGCGTGCGCACGGGAGAGCGGCGCACACCGAGGTGCAGCGGGCCGATCCGCAGGGAGGCGTCCACGTCCAGGCAGACGCGCGGCCGCACCCGGTCGGTGCCGACGGCGACGCGGATCAGGTCGAGTTGCGCGGCATCATCGATCATCAGCGTGATCGAGCGCAGCAGGAGGTCGTCGGCCGCCAGTTCGGCCAGCGCCGCGCGGTCCACGCTCGGGTAACCGAGCAGGACATCACGCGCGCCGTGGCGCACGAGCCAGAGCGCTTCGCGCAGGGAGTAGGACATGATGCCCGCGAAGCCGTCCGCGGCGGTGAGGTCGGGGCCGAGGACTTCGGCGAGAACGGCGCGGCAGCGCACGGATTTGCTGGCCACCCGCACCGGCGTGCCACCAGCGCGGCGCAGCAGATCGGCGGCGTTCGTACGCAGGGTGGGCAGGTCGAGGGCGGCCAGGGGTGGGTCCAGTTCGGCGGTGGCCGCGTGCAGCCCCGCGATCGGCGACGTCTCGGTCACCAGGACAACTCAACCACCAAGTTGGTCAAACGTCCAGTATTTGTCAGATCTCCACGGCCTTGGCGGCAAGTCCGCTGACCATCTCGTCGAGCACCACCAGCATGGTCTCGTCATTGCAATCGGCCAGCCAGCGCAGCACCGTGCCCTGCACGATCGAGACGACGTTGCAGGCGATCGCCTCCACCGGCTCCAGCCACTGCGTGTCCGACAGTTCGGCACACAGCTTCAGGAACGCGGTGACCTCCGCGTCCTTCTCGCGATAGAACTCCGTCGCGATCGGATCCGGAAAGCAATCGCCCCTGGCATGCCAGCGGGCGCGCAGGGCCTGCAAGGTCATCTCGTACGACTTGATCTGTCTATCCGGAGTGGCTTTGACCAGCGGCCAGTACGCACTGACCCCCGCGTGCAGCAGTACCCGCAGCGCGCGCAGGCCCGTGTAGTCGAGCGTGGCGGCCGCAGCTTCCACCGCGTCGGTGACGGCGGGTCGTAGCCGGATTTCTGTTATCACTTCTCCACGTGCGCTCAACGACGACTCCCTCGGCGAAAGAACTCGCGCACCTCCGCGGCGCGACTCGCTGAACAGGGCGGGCAACATCGGGAAACACCTGGGCTGCCCGGTCCAACGTTCATCAATGGTAGAGCGTTTTCGGGGTTTGAGAATGGGTTCGATGGGTAATTCCAGACTGAAAGAATGTTTTGTTACCCAACCGGGACCGGGATGCGATCCCGCCGTGTCGCCCGGAAATCCCGCTATGACGGTGGATCTCGGGCCACCCTACTACTCGGCAGACCGTTGACAACGGTACGGTTCGAGGAGCTGGCATCCCAAATTCTGTGGCGCATCCCACATCGAAACCACCCAAAACGGTCAGCTTATCGTGTGGGGTCCGATCCGCAACCGACACCTTTTCGTTCCGCGATGCGGATAGCCTGGATCGGTGACTCTCTCGCCCCCCGCCGACCAGTACTTCCTCTCCGGCACGTTCAACTTCCGAGACACCGGCGGGCTGCGCACCGACGACGGCGCCAAGGTCCGCCCCGGCGTCCTGCTGCGCTCGGCCCAGCTGAGCGGACTCGACGAGACCGGCCACGCCGCGCTGCGCGAACTGGGCGTCAGCGATGTGCACGACCTGCGCGGACAGCGCGAGATCGACCACATGGGCGCCGACCTGCTCCCCTCCGGCGTCCGGCTGACCGTCACGCCGTTCGACTCGCGGATGGCCGAGGCGCCGCCGCACGAGGCGACCGCGCGGACCGCCTACACGCACATGCTCGAGGTCTACCGGATGTTCCCGGCACTACCCGAGGCGCATGCCGCCATCGTCTCCCTCGCCGAGTCCATCGTGCGCGGAGACGGCGCCGTGCTGGTGCACTGCGCGGCGGGCAAGGACCGCACCGGCTGGGCCGTCGCGACCCTGCTGCGCGCGGTCGGCGTCACCGAGGACGACGTGCAGGCCGACTACCTGCTCAGCAACGGGGCCATCCCCGCGCTGCGCGCCGTCATGACGACGAAACTGCTCGCCGGCGAGGAAGTCTCGGTCGACCTGCTCGGCGTGCGCGAGGAGTACCTCGACATCGCCACCGCGTCGATGCGCGAGCTGCACGGCGGCCTGCACGGTTATCTCGCGACCGCCGGGCTGACGCCGGAACTGCTCGCGCGGCTGCGCGAGCGCATGCTCGAGTGAGACCGGCTCACTCGACCGGCGCCGCCGCTCCCCTGCGCACCAAGCCGTCGGCGTCGATGGTCACCTGATCGCCGGTGTGGAACCAGGTTCCGGTGAACCGCGCCGCCGTCGTGGTGGGGTCGTTCCAATAGCGCGGCGTGATGTTCGGCCCGCGGCACAGCAGTTCGCCGCGCCCCGCCTTCGCCTTGGGACCCCAGAGCGCCAATTCCGTACCGCCGAACGGGAATCCGAGCACCGCGGCCGCGTCGGCCGGGTCGGCGTCCTGCTCGGCGTCGTCCACCGCGAGGCCGATGCCGCTGGTCTCGGTCGCGCCCCACACCGACCACTGCCGCGCCTCGGGAAACACGCCGCGCAGCTCGGTGGTGAGGTCGACCGGAGCGAACGCGGACGCGGCCCGTTCGGCACGATGACCGGCTTTGCTGATCCGCGCGATGCCATCGGTGCACAGTCCCTCGGCGCGCAGATCCGCCAGTTCGGGCAGCAGGCCCGCGAAGATGCGCGGCGTCGCGGAGACCATGTCGACCCGCTCGGCGGTGATGGCTTCGGCCAGACCGCGCGCGTCCCGGGCGAGCACGACGGTGCCGCCGACGGCGAAGGTCGGCAACAGCTGGTCCACACAGCCACTGGCGTGCGCCAACGGCAGCAGCACCAGGTTGCGCAGGCCGTCGGTGGGCAGATCCAGCGCCGCGACCACCGAGCGCACTGCGGACAGCAGATTCTCGTTGGTCAGCTCCACGCCCTTGGGCGTGCAGGCCCCGCTGGTGTAGCACAGCAGCGCCAAGTCGCCGAGCGACGCACCGTCATCGATGTAGGCGGCGCCGTCCGGGAACTCGCTCTCGGAGCCCTTGCGTCCGAGCACGAAATCGGCACGGCTATCGGCGATCACGCGCTCGGCCATCGCCTCGGGCAGCCCGTCGGGCACCAGCACCGGTACCGCGCCGCTGAGCAAGGCGCCGAGGAAGGCCTGCACCCAGCGCACGCCCGCGGGCGTGCGGATCGCGATCCGGTCGCCGTATCCGATGCCGTGCTCCTGCAAGCCGCCCGCGATCCGGGAGGCGGAGTGCCACAGCTCGCGGTAGGTCAGGCGCGGGCCGCCGACTTCGACCACGGCTTCGCGAGTGGCGAACGCGTGCACTTGCAGATCCAGGAGTTCGGTCAGCGCGGGTGTGAGGTTTCCGTAGCGCAGCACCCCGTCGACGCCCCGGGCTAGCGGGTTGTCCCAGGCGTGTGGGCCGGTGAGGGGATATTCGACGAGCAACTGCGACATTCGTCCTCCGCGTGCCTCGAGGTATCAGGCACTGCGACTATATGACGCATGTCACAACTTCGCTGCGATAGGCGATGAACGTGTCCTAGCTGTCACCGCCCGGTGTAGCGAGCCTTCCCCGGCCCCTGCTCGAGGAAACTGCGCACGCCGCCCTTCAGGTCCTCGGTGTCGAACAGCATTCCGGACACCTCCGGCGTCACCGAATCCGCGTGTGCCACACCGCCGGAACGCCAGGCCTCGATGATCTTCTTGGTCGCCGCGTTCGCCTTCGTCGGGCCCCCGGCCAGCCGGTGGGTCAGGGCCCGCGCGGCGGCGTCGAGGTCCTCGTGCACGGCGTTCACCACGCCCCACTCGGCCATGGTCGCCGCGTCGTAGAGGTCGCCGGTCATCACGAACTCGCGGGCCCGGCCCGAACCCGCGCGCTCGGCGAGGCGCTGCGGACCGCCCATCGACGGGGTCAGCCCGACCACGATCTCCACCAGTCCGAACTTCGCCTTCGGCGCCGCCAGGAGGATGTCGCAGGCGAGCGCGATCTCGAAGGCCGCGGTCAGGGTCAATCCGTGCGCGGCGAACACCACCGGGCACGGCAGCGCCTCCAGCGGATGGATGATCTGCGCGAACAGGGTGCGCCACAACTCGGCGCCCTGCTCCGGGGACAAACCGTCGAAGACGTGCACGTCCACGCCGCCGGACACCACCTTGCCCTCGGCGCGCAGCAGCACCGCCCGCGGCGGCCGCGCCGACAGGTCGGCGATATCGGCGATCAGCGCGTCCAGCATGGCCCGATCGAAGAGATTGAGCGGCGGATGGGCGAGCGTGAGGGTCGCGACCTCCGCGCCACCGTCGGTGAAGTCTCGTTCCAGCCGGGTCGCCTTCGTTTCACTCATCCGGTCAGCGTACGAGGTCGATCTGGAAGACTGTGGACGTGATCAAGTCGGCCAGTGAAAGCGGTTCCTACGTCGAGCCCGGCGAGTTCAAGAGGGACACGAACTACATCACCACCCGGATCACGGCCGACGGCCGCGACGGCTACCCCGTCGAGCCGGGGCGCTACCGGCTCGTCGCGGCTCGCGCCTGCCCGTGGGCCAACCGAACGCTGATCGTGCGCCGTCTGCTCGGGCTCGAGCCGGTGCTCTCGCTCGGCCTGTGCGGGCCCACGCACGACAAACTCAGCTGGACCTTCGATCTGGATCCCGGCGGCGTCGACCCGGTACTCGGCATTCCGCGGCTGCGCGACGCCTACCTGGCCCGGTTCCCGGACTACCCGCGCGGCATCACGGTGCCCGCCGTCGTGGACGTGCCGACCGGGCAGGTCGTCACCAACGACTACGCGCAGATCACGCTCGACTTCTCCACCGAGTGGACCGAGCACCACCGGCCCGGCGCACCGCAGTTGTATCCCGAACCGCTGCGCGCGGAGATCGACGAGGTGAGCCTCGCGGTGTTCCGCGACGTCAACAACGGCGTCTACCGTTGCGGGTTCGCCGGGGCGCAGGACGCCTACGACGCCGCCTACGACCGGCTCTTCCACCGGCTGGACTGGCTGTCGGAACGCCTTGCCGGACAACGCTATCTGGTCGGCGACACGATCACCGAGGCGGACGTGCGGCTGTTCACCACGCTGGTCCGCTTCGACGCCGTGTACCACGGGCACTTCAAGTGCAACCGGTCCAAGCTCGCCGAGATGCCGGTGCTGTGGGCGTACGCGCGCGATCTGTACCAGACCCCCGGCTTCGGCGACACGATCGACTTCGAGCAGATCAAGAGGCACTACTACGTCGTGCACACGGACATCAACCCGACGGGAATCATCCCCAAGGGCCCGGATCTGGCGAACTGGCTGACCCCGCACGGCCGAGAGGCCCTCGGCGGCAGTCCCTTCGGCGACGGAACCCCGCCGCCCCCTCCGGCGCTGGCCGAACGCGTGCCCGCGATCCACGCACCCGCGTAACGGACGAAGTCCGACGGAGACCGCGCCGGGCCGGGCGAAGGCGAGGCAGCGGCGTAACGAACGCAGCCGGACGACATCCATCCGGTCGAAAGCAGGCGGCCGCCGGTGGAACCGATCCGCCTGGGTACTTCGTTGTCATGACGAGCTGACGGCAACCGGTGCCATACAGTTCTACTCAGCAGACCGGAAGAGGAGGATGCCGCCGATGCTCAAAGGCGCGTTCGAGAAGACGGTGGTCGAACTGCTCGACACCGGGTCCCGCCTGCAGGCCCCCGCGGTCGCCAAGTACGTGGACCGAATCCGCCGCTCCCACCCGGACGAGAGTCCCGCGCAGATCATCGAACGGTTGGAGAAGCAGTACCTGCTCGCGGTGACCGGCAGCGGCAGCGCGGTCGGCGCGACCGCCGCCTTCCCCGGCGTCGGCACCGTCGCGGCCATCGCCGCGGTGAGTGCCGAGACCACCTTCTTCATGGAGGCTTCGGCGGTGTTCACCCTGGCGGTCGCCTCGGTGCACGGCATCGCGCCGGAGGACCAGGAGCAGCGCAGGGCGCTGGTGCTGGCCGTCGTGCTGGGCGAGAGCGGCATGCAGATCGTCCAGAAGAGCGTCGGCACCTCGGCGAAGAACTGGGGCACGGCCTTCGCCAGCCGAATTCCCGGGCTGTCGCGCATGAACGATTCGCTGTTGAAGCGGTTCATCATCCGGTTCATCACCAAGCGCGCCGCGCTGATGGCAGGCAAAGTGCTGCCCGCGGGCATCGGCGCCGTGATCGGCGGGGCGGGCAACCGCGCGCTGGGCAAGGCCACGATCACCAACGCGCGCAAGGCCTTCGGGCCGCCGCCGCGCACCTGGCCCGTCGACCGAAACCTGGTCATCGACGCCGATCCGCTCACCGCGATCGACCCGGCGAAGCCGCAACCTCCGGCCACGCCACGATGAGCGGGGCGCGGCCGGTCGCGTTCGCGGTCCGGGGACTGACCAAGCGGTACGACCTGGCGACCGCCGTGACGGACGTCAGCTTCACCGTGCCCTCCGGCGCCGTCGCCGCGCTGGTGGGTCCGCGCGGTGCGGGCAAGACCACGATCCTGCGGGTGCTGCTCGGTCTGCTCGCCCCCACCTCCGGCTCCGCGTCCGTCGGCGGCCCCGGTTCCCGGCGAGAGGGCGTCGGCTCCGCGGACGCGATCGGCGGCGTGCTCGCGCCCCGCGGGTTGCATCCGGCGCGCACGGCGCGAGACCACCTGTGGATCTACGCCGCCGCGGCGGGCGTCGCCGACAGCCGGGTGGCCGAGGTGCTCGAGCTCGTCGGTCTGGACGAACAGGCCACGACGAAGATCCGCGCCCTGTCGATCGGACAGCAGACGAGGCTGGCCCTGGCCACCGCGCTGCTCGGCGATCCGCCGCTGCTGGTGCTCGATGAGCCGATGGACGGGCTCGACGCGGCCGAACGCGGCTGGCTGCACGATTTCCTGCGCAAGCACGCCCGTCGCGGCGGTAGTGCCCTGCTGACCAGCGAAAGCCTCGGCGCTGTCCTGCCGGGCGCGGACCAGCTGATCGTGCTGCACGAGGGCATGGTGGCCTATCAGGGCACCCCCGCGCGATTGCGGCGCGGGCATCCGGACCGGCTGGTCGTCGCGGCGTCCACCCCGATCGCACTGGCCACCATGCTCGCGGCAGAGGGATTCACCGACGCGGTGATCCGGCCCGACGGCCGTCTGGCCGTCGCCGAAGCGAGCGAAGCGCAGATCAGAGCCGCGGCCACCGCGGCTCAGGTGCGGATCGACAGCATCGTCCCCGACCCGATCCACCCCGACCGGGTGCTCGCGTCGCTGACCAAACCCAGCGCCGCGCCCGCGCCGCCCTATCCGGGCCTCGCCGCGCCCGGCCCCCCGCCAACGCCGACGCCCTACGGGATTCCACGATGATCGCCATCCTGCCCGCGGACCTGGTGCCGAACGTCGACTCCGAGGTCCGCAAGATCGTCACTCTGCCACGCGTCCGGGCGCTCGCCGGTGCGCTGGTCGCCGTGGCGCTGTTCGCGAGCCTCGCGTCGGCGAGCCTGGCCGGACCGCCGGATCCGCGCGGGCAGCCCGCCACCGGCGCGGCGACGATCGGGCTCTACGTCGGCCTCGCACTGGTCGCGCTGGCGGCCGCGGTTTTCGGCGCGGTGGGCAGCGGCGCGGAGTACCGGTATCACAGCATGGCCGTGACCGCGCTGTTCACCGCCGACCGCGACCGGCTCGCCGCCGCGAAGTTCCTGGTCATCGGATGCTCCGCGCTGGCGGCGGCGGTAGCGGTGGAATTGGTGTCGATCGGCGCGCTGTTCGGCGTCGGTCGCGGCAAGGTCTCCGTCACCGGGGAGTTGTTCGCGGTGCTGGGCGGCGGACTGCTCGCCGCGGTCTGCTGGTCGCTGATCGGCGCGAGCGCGGGCATCCTCCTGCGGTCCTCGACCAGGGCGGTGACGCTGCTGCTCGGCTGGATCGTGCTCGCGGAACCCTTGCTCTGGCTGATCGCGCGCGGCCTCGGCATCCCGGGCGTGGTCACCCTGCTGCCCGTCTCCGCCAGCGTCGGCGCCGTCGCCGTCGGCTCCTACCCCGACAGCGATCTGCTCGCGCCCACCCCCGTCGCCGTCGTGGTGCTGCTGCTGTGGACCATCGGCCTGGGTGCGGCGAGCTGGTGGAGCCTGCGCACCCGCGATCTGTGATCCGAGGACGGACCGGGAACAACGAGATGTCGGCCGGTGTCGGTACCGTCGATGGCGAACACGGTGCGACGAAGGGGGCCGGCGGGCGTGGACGGGGGACGAAGACCGGGGTGGATGCGCAGGCTGTGGGCCGAGTGCCTACCGCACCGCGCGGTGCTGGCCGGCCTCTCCGCGGCGGTGCTCGGCGGGGCGATCGTCGAGACCGCGGGGCCCCTGCTGACCAAACGGGCCATCGACGCGGCGGGTATCGGTGACACGAGAACGATCAGCGCCGTCGCGGCGCTGATCCTGGTGCTGGCGGTGAGCCGGTCCGCGGCCGGATTCGGGCGGCGCTGGCTGGCCGGACGGCTCTCCCTGGACGTGCAGCACGCGCTGCGGGTGAATCTGCTCGGCTCACTGCAGCGGCTGGACGGCGTCGGACAGGACACCCTGCGCACCGGGCAGGTGGTGTCGCGCTCGATCACCGATCTCCAGCTGGTCCAGGGCCTGATGGCGATGGTGCCGCTGTCGGGTATGGCACTGCTGGAATTCGGTCTCGCCGCCGGGGTGATGATCTGGCTCTCACCGCCGCTGGCCGCTGTGGCGCTGCTGGTGGTGCCCGCGATCGGCCTGGTGGTCTACCGCATGCGACCGCGCCTGCACGCGGCGACCTGGTCCGCGCAGCAGCGCGCCGCCGATCTGGCCCAGCACGTCGAGGAGACGGTCACCGGTGTGCGGGTGGTCAAAGGCTTCGGCCAGGAAGCGCGGATGGTCGATCTGCTGGAGCGGCACGGTCGCAAGCTGTTCGCCGAGCGGATGCGCGCCGCCCGGATCGACGCCGGGTTCGCGCCGACCGTCTCGACGATTCCGCAGGTCGGCATGGTCGCGGTCATCGCGCTCGGCGGGCTGCTCGCCCTGCACGGCAGCATCGGCATCGGCACCTTCGTCGCGTTCGCCGCCTACGTCGCCGTCATGACCGGTACCGCGCGCATCCTCTCCTCGGTGATCGTCATGGCGCAGCTGACCCGAGCGGCGGCCGAGCGCGTGTTCCAGGTGATCGACACCGCGCCGGTCGTCGCCGACCCCGATCGTCCGGTCGAACTGCCGGACGGACCGCTCGGCATCGAGATCGATGCGCTCACCTTCGGCTTCGATCCCGACCAGCCCGTGCTGCGCGAACTGGACCTGCGCGTGCGGCCCGGCGAGACGGTGGCCGTCATCGGCCCCGCGGGGTCGGGCAAGTCCACGCTCGCCCTGCTGCTGCCCCGGTTCTACGCGCCGGACGCGGGCAGTATCCGGCTGTTCGCCGACACTGTCCCCGCCACCGGACTCCCACCGCGTGACGACCCGGCCGACGCGTTCGGCGCCGCGCACGCGAGCTCACGCGCCGCGACCCGCACCGCCGAGACCGTCGAGGTCGACATCGCCGACGTGCGCGCCGCCGACCTGCGCGCCGCCATCGGCGTCGTCTTCGACGACCCCTTCCTGTTCTCCGACACGATCGCGGCCAATATCGCGCTCGGGCGGCCGGACGCGACCGACGAGGAGATCCGCCGCGCGGCCGTGCAGGCCGCCGCCGACGAATTCATCGCCGAACTGCCCGACGGCTACGACACGGTGGTCGGCGAGCGCGGCCTCACCCTCTCCGGGGGTCAGCGACAGCGAATCGCGCTGGCGCGGGCGCTGCTGTCGCGCCCGCGGGTACTGGTGCTGGACGACGCCACCTCCGCGGTGGACGCGGTGACCGAGGCGGCGATCTTCGACGCGCTGCCCGGCGACGGCGGCCGGACCACGCTGATCCTGGCGCATCGGGAGTCGACGCTCGCCCACGCCGACCGCGTGATCCGGTTGCCCGCTCCCGCCGCACCCCTCGCTCCGGAGCCGGAGGTGGTCGCGAGCAAGCGAGCGGTCAGCGGTTCCGCCCGCCGCTTCGCGGGCGCGGCGGCCGACATCAGCGAGACCCCCGAGCTGCGCCGGAACATCGAACTCCTCCCGCCCGCCACCGAGCAGCCGGGCCTGCACGCGGAAGGTCTGCGCGAGCCGGACCCCCGCTTCCGGCTGGCCCGCATGCTGCGCCCCGTTCGCGGGCTGGTGCTGACGGTGATAGCGCTGCTGACGGCGGACGCGGCGATCGCGCTCGCGTTCCCGCCGCTGGTGCGGTACGCGATCGACGGCGGGGTGCTCGGCGACAACGCCGCGGCACTGGTCCGCGCGGCACTGCTCGGCGCGATCCTGGCCGCCGTGGGCTGGGCGGTCGGCGCGGCCACGACCTTGCTCACCGCGCGCACGGGCGAACGGGTGCTGTTCGGACTGCGGATCCGCAGCTTCGCGCATCTGCAACGGCTCGGGCTGGACTACTACGAACGCGAGCTGTCCGGGCGGATCATGACGCGGATGACCACCGACGTCGACGCCCTGTCGACGTTCCTGCAGACCGGCGTCGCCACCACCCTGGTCGGCTTGCTGACGCTGGCGGGCATCACGGTCGCGTTGCTGGTCATCGACGTCTCGCTGGCGCTGGTCGTGCTGTCGACGGTGCCCGCCCTGGCGATCGCGACAGTGCTGTTCCGGCGGGTGTCCTCCACCGCGTACACCGTCTCGCGGGAGCACGTGTCGGCGGTCAACGCCGACTTCCAGGAGAACGTGACGGGCTTGCGCGCGGTGCAGGCCAACCGGCACGAGCCGCGCGCCGCCCGGCGCTTCGCCGAATACTCCCAGCGCTACCGCAACAGCAGGTTGCGGGCCCAGCGGGCGATCGCGCTGTACTTCGCGTTCGTCGTCGGGTGGGCGGACGTCGCGTTGGCCGCGGTGGTGTTCTTCGGTGCGCGCGAGGTCGCCACCGGCGCGACCAGCGCGGGGACGCTGGTCGCGTTCGTGCTGTATCTCCAGTTGCTGTTCGTGCCGATCCTGCAGCTGTCCCAGGTCTTCGACAGCTACCAGCAGGCCAGGGTCGGCCTGCGCCGGATCGGGGACCTGCTGCGCACGCCCTCCTCGATCGCCGCCGATCCGGCCGAGCCGGTGCCGATAGACCAGGGGCTGCGTGGCGACGTGGCATTCGACGACGTCCGCTTCCACTACTCGGGCAGCCACGTTCCGGCGCTGGACGGTGTCTCGCTGCGCATCCCGGCCGGTTCCACCCTGGCCCTGGTCGGGCCCACCGGCGCGGGCAAGTCGACCGTCGTCAAGTTGCTCGCGCGGCTGTACGATCTGCCGCCCGATCCGGGCGCACGTCCGGCGAGACCGGGTGAGGTCGCGGTCCCGGCCACGCGGGAGCCCGAACCCGCCGTGGCGACGAACGGCACCCGCCTGATCGCGAGCGATCCCGGCGCGATCCGCGTCGACGGCGCCGACATCCGCGACTACCGCCTCGCCGACTACCGCTCCCGGCTGGGCATCGTCCCGCAAGAAGCTCACCTGTTCACCGGTGACGTGGCGAGCAACATTGCATTCGGGAAACCATTCGCGACTCCCGCGGAGATCGCCGCGGCGGCCGCGGCCGTGGGGGCGGCGGACATGATCGCCGCCCTTCCGCTGGGGATGAGCCAGCCGGTCGGTGAGCGCGGCCGCGGCTTGTCGGCCGGGCAGCGGCAGCTGATCGCGCTCGCCCGCGCGGAACTGGTCGCTCCGGACTTGCTGCTGCTCGATGAGGCCACCGCGACGCTCGACCCGGACACCGAGGCATCGGTGCTGGCCGCGAGCCGATCGCTGAGCCGGGACCGGACCACGGTGATCGTCGCGCACCGGCTCGGCACGGCCGCGCGCGCCGACCGGATCGCCGTGGTCGATCACGGGCGGATCGTGGAATTCGGCTCTCACGAGCAGTTGCTCGCGGCGGGCGGGCCATATGCCCGGCTGTGGGCAGCGGCGCTGCCGTCCGAGGGAATATTCTCGGGAGACGACGGGTCGTCACCAATAGGGTCGGGGGTGTCGGGTGGTCAGTGAATCCGCCGATTTGCTGCTGGGCCTATCCTCAGATAGGGCGCATCGGCGCGCAATCCGCTGATCCCCGTGCCGGGCACGTCACAAACGTCGCAGCGCGAAGAACGAAATGAGGCGAACACCTGCTGTGAGCAGCTCAACTTCCCAGTTCGGACAGAACCAGTGGCTAGTCGACGAGATGTATCAGAAGTTCAAACAAGATCCATCCTCGGTCGACGAAAGCTGGCACGAGTTCCTGGCCGACTACACGCCTGACGCGAGTGGCGACTCCGGCAACAGCCAGCCCGCCTCCGCGCCCGCGCAGGCTGCCGCTCCTGCACCGGCTCCAGCGGCCACCCAGCCCGCTGCCGCCAAGCGCAACGACGCCGCGCCTGCCGCCACGAAGCCCACCACCACCGCCGCGGCCCCGAAAGCGCCCGCCCAGGGCGCGGCCAAGCCCGCCCCGGCAGCGGCCAAGCCTGCTCCGGCCGCCGCCAAGCCCGCGGCGACCACGCGCACACCGCAGACCACCCCGGCGCCGACGTCGAACGCAGCACCGACCTCCGGCCCCAAGCCCGCCGACACCGCCACCGACGAGTCCAAGGTGCTGCGCGGCGCCGCCGCGGCGGTGGCGAAGAACATGGCTGCTTCGCTGAGCATCCCCACCGCGACCAGCGTGCGTGCCATCCCGGCCAAGCTGATGATCGACAACCGCTTGGTCATCAACAACCACCTCGCCCGCACCAGGGGCGGGAAGATCTCCTTCACCCACCTGCTCGGTTACGCCATCGTGCAGGCGGTCAAGGCTTTTCCGAACATGAACCGGCACTACGCCGAGGTCGACGGCAAGCCGAACGCGGTCACCCCCGCGCATACCAACCTCGGTCTAGCCATCGACCTGCCCGGCAAGGACGGCAGCCGGTCGCTGGTCGTCGCGGCCATCAAGGGCTGCGAGGCGATGACCTTCGGGCAGTTCCACACCGCCTACGAGGACATCGTCCGCCGCGCACGCGACGGCAAGCTCACCGCCGAGGACTTCTCGGGCGTCACCATCTCGCTGACCAACCCGGGCACCATCGGCACCGTGCACTCGGTCCCCCGCCTGATGAACGGGCAGGGCGCGATCATCGGCGCCGGCGCGATGGAGTACCCCGCCGAGTTCCAGGGCATGAGCGACGAGCGCATCGCCGAACTGGGCGTCGGCAAGCTGATGACGCTCACCTCCACCTACGATCACCGCATCATCCAGGGCGCGGAGTCCGGTGACTTCCTGCGCACCATCCACCAACTGCTGATCTCCGACGACTTCTTCGACGAGATCTTCCACGGCCTCGGCGTGCCCTACGAGCCGGTCCGCTGGCGCAAGGACATCCGCGAACGCGGCGTGGACAAGAGCGCGCGCGTGCTGGAGATGATCGCGGCCTACCGCAACCGCGGTCACCTGATGGCCGACACCGATCCGCTGCGGCTGGTCAAGGACAAGTTCCGCAGCCACCCGGACCTGGACGTCACCCAGCACGGCCTGACCCTGTGGGACCTGGACCGCACCTTCAACATCGCGGGCTTCCACGGCCAGGAGCAGATGAAGCTGCGCGACGTGCTGTCGATCCTGCGCGACGCCTACTGCCGCCACGTCGGCGTCGAGTACACCCACATCCTCGACCCGGAGCAGCTGCACTGGATCCAGGAGCGGGTCGAGCAGAAGCACGCGAAACCGACTGTCGCGCAACAGAAGTACATCCTGAACCGGCTGAACGCGGCGGAGGCCTTCGAGACCTTCCTGCAGACCAAGTACGTCGGGCAGAAGCGCTTCTCGCTGGAGGGCGCCGAGGCCGTCATCCCGATGATGGACGCGGTGATCGACCAGTGCGCCGAGCACAGCCTCGACGAGGTCATCATCGGCATGCCGCACCGCGGCAGGCTCAACGTGCTGGCCAACATCGTCGGCAAGCCGTACTCGAAGATCTTCACCGAGTTCGAGGGCAACATGAACCCGGCCGCCACCCACGGCTCCGGCGACGTGAAGTACCACCTCGGCGCGCAGGGCACGTACCTGCAGATGTTCGGCGACAACGAGATCGAGGTCTCGCTCACCGCCAACCCCTCGCACCTGGAGGCGGTCGACCCGGTCCTGGAGGGCCTGGTCCGCGCCAAGCAGGACCTGCTGGACAAGGGCGACGGGCCGGAGGGCTACTCGGTCGTTCCGCTGATGCTGCACGGTGACGCCGCGTTCGCCGGTCAGGGCGTGGTCGCCGAGACGCTGAACCTGGGTGGCCTGCGCGGCTACCGGGTCGGCGGCACGATCCACATCGTGGTGAACAACCAGATCGGCTTCACCACCGCACCGGAGAACAGCCGCTCCACCGAGTACTCCACCGATATCGCGAAGTTCATCGGCGCGCCGATCTTCCACGTCAACGGCGACGACCCGGAGGCGTGCGACTGGGTGGCGCGTCTGGCGGTCGACTTCCGGCAGAAGTTCCGCAAGGACGTCGTGATCGACATGATCTGCTACCGCCGTCGCGGCCACAACGAGGGCGACGACCCGTCGATGACACAGCCGTACATGTACGACGTCATCGACACCAAGCGCTCGGTGCGCAAGGCCTACACCGAGAGCCTGATCGGCCGTGGTGACATCTCGCTGAAAGAGGCCGAGGACGCGCTGCGCGACTACCAGGGCCAGCTGGAGCGGGTGTTCAACGAGGTCCGTGAGCTGGAGAAATACTCACCGGGACCGAGCGAGTCGGTCGAAGGCGACCAGCCGGTGCCCGCGACCGTCGCGACGGCCGTGGACAAGGCTGTCCTGCAGCGCATCGGCGACGCGTTCCTGCACGTGCCCGACGGCTTCAACGTGCACCCGCGCGTCAAGCCGGTGCTGGAGAAGCGCCGCGAAATGGCCTACGAGGGCAAGGTCGACTGGGCCTTCGCCGAGCTGCTCGCGTTCGGCACGCTGATCGATGAGGGACGCGCGGTGCGCCTGACCGGTCAGGACTCCCGCCGCGGCACGTTCACCCAGCGGCACGCGGTGATCATCGACCGCAAGACCGCCGAGGAGTACACCCCGCTGCACAACATCGGCAGCGAGAACCCCGGCTGGTTCGCGGTGCACGACTCGGCGCTGAGCGAATTCGCCGCCGTCGGCTTCGAATACGGCTACTCGCTGGGCAACCCCAACGCACTCGTGTTGTGGGAGGCGCAGTTCGGTGACTTCGTCAACGGCGCGCAGTCGATCATCGACGAGTTCATCTCCTCCGGTGAGGCCAAGTGGGGCCAGCTCTCCGACGTCGTGCTGCTGCTGCCGCATGGCCACGAGGGCCAGGGCCCGGACCACACCTCCGGCCGCATCGAGCGCTTCCTCCAGCTGTGCGCGGAGGGCTCGATGACCGTCGCGGTGCCGTCCACCCCGGCCAACTACTTCCACCTGCTGCGCCGCCACGCACTGGACGGCATCCGCCGCCCGCTGATCGTCTTCACCCCGAAGTCGATGCTGCGCAACAAGGCCGTGGTCTCGGACCTGAAGGACTTCACCGAGAGCAAGTTCCGCTCGGTCTTCGACGAGCCCGCCTACGAGCAGGGCATCGGCGACCGCAGCAAGGTCAAGCGCATCCTGATGACCAGCGGCAAGCTCTACTACGAGCTGGCCGCCGAAAAGGCCAAGCAGAAGCGCGAAGACGTCGCCATCGTGCGTATCGAGCAGCTCTACCCGCTGCCCGTCCGCCGCTTGAACGAGGCCCTGGAGGGCTACCCCAACGCCACCGACCTGGCGTGGGTCCAGGAGGAACCGGCCAACCAGGGCGCCTGGCCCTTCTTCGGCCTCAACCTCCCCGAAACCCTCCCCACCCGCCTCGGCAAACTCCGCCGCATCTCCCGCCGCGCCATGTCGGCCCCGTCCTCGGGGTCGAGCAAGGTCCACGCGGTGGAGCAGGCGGAGATCATCGCGGAGGCGTTCGAACCGACCAGCTAGGTCTCTGACCTGACGCCGGGCCGGATCGCTCTACTGACAGAGTGATCCGGCCCGGCGTTTTCGTTTGGGAACATGACCGTGTTATCGAGCGCAGCCAGAAGCTTTCCAGTTCCGAACACGGCCGTCACTACTCCTTGATGCTGGTGACAGCCGGCTGACCGAATCCTGTATAGGGAACGCAGATTTTCGAACGCAACCCCGTTGGGCTGTCAGCACCATCGGTCATTGCCGCGCCCCCTCGTCGAACCGCTACGTCAGCGACATCCGTGACCATACCGAATGCCTATGACCAGGCCGTCCGAGAATGATCCAATGCCACTACCCCGCAACGGCGTTCCGTCTTCGCCACCGGATACGCGGGCGGCCAACGCACGGTGCAGTACATGCGGCGGGTGGGTGGAGGTAGTGGGTGCGGGTGTGGCAAGCGAGCGTGCCCGTGTGATCGTGTCGTCGTAAACCGTTGTGCCAGGGGTGAGCACGTGGTTAGCGTGGGCTCGATGGGGCTCGATGGGGCTCGTGTCAGGGGGTGATGAGGTGTGAAGATCGGCGTCGCCTTCATCACAGCCGAAATCAAACTGATGCAACGCAAGTTGGCCTCCATCGCCGCCGACCACCCTGCGCGGGCGCTGTACCTGGTCCGCCTCGGAGACGCACTTCATCGCCGATTCAAGGAGACGGGGGTGACGACCGATCTGGACGAAGCCATCGTCGCGCTCCGGGAAGCCGTGGACGCCGTCCCCGCCGGTCACCCCGGGCTGGCCGGCATACTGCAAAATCTCGGCGGAGCGTTCTGGATTCGGTTCGAGCTGAACGGGGCGTCGGCCGACCTGAACGAGGCGATCCGGTTTGCTCGACAGGTGGTGGATGCCAGGCCCCCTGATCACCCCGACGTTGCCCTCCTGCTGTTCTTCATTGCGAAAGCCCTCATGATCCGATTCGAGCGGACGGGCGAAGTGTCCGATCTAGAAGAGACGACTCGAACGATTCGGCGGGCGGTAGAAGCCACGCCCACAGACCACCCCGAGCGCGCCGAAAGATTGAGCGCGCTCAGCCGCGCCCTGCGGTATCAATACAGGTCGACCACGGTGCCCGCGGAACTGGACGAGGCGATCCGAATAGCTCGCCTGGCGGTAGAGGCCACGACCTCGGATCACCCCGAACGTACCCGTGTTCTGTCCGATCTCGGGATCGCCCTGCGGATGGGGTTCGAGCGGACGGGGGTGCCCGCCGAACTGGACGAGGCGATCCGAATGAGTCGGCAGGCGGTCGCGGAAACGCCCCCGGACCACCCCGAGCGGGCCGACAGGATTACCAACCTCTGCCGAGCCCTGGTGGACGGGTTCAGGCGGTCGGGGGTGCTCGCCGATCTGGAGGAAGCGATCCGAATCGCTCGACAGGCCGTAGAGGCCTCGGCCCCGGACCATCCCGACGGTATGTCCACCCTCGGGATCGCCCTGCAACTGCGGTTCGAGCGGACCGGCTCGATGGCCGATCTGGACGAGGCCATCGCCACCCTCCGAAATGCCGTGAACATAGACCCCGACCACTCCGACCTAGCTGTCTCGCTGTCCTGTCTCGGGATCGCCCTTATGCAGCGGTTCGAATGGACCGGAGCGCCGTCCGATCTGGATGAGGCGATCCGGATCGGACGGCAGGCGGCGGCAACCGGCTCCGGCCGCCTCGACCTCGGCAACATGCTGTCCAGTCTCGGCGTCACCGTACTGAGGCGGTTCGAGCGGACGGGCGAAATGACCGATCTGGACGAGGCCATCACCATCCTCCGGAAAGCCGCGGACGCCACGCCCACGGATCATCCCGACCTCGCCGGCACCCTGGCCAATCTCGCGATCGCCCTACTGAAGCGGTTCGAGCGGACCGGCCCCCTGGCCGATCTGGACGAAGCGATCCGGCTCGGCCGGCAAGCGGTGACAGCCAGGCCGCCCGACCACCCCAACCGCGCTGTTTCGCTGTCCAATCTCGGGACCGTCCTGCTGCGGCGGTTCGAGCGGACGGGCGAAATGGCCGATCTGGACGAAGTGATCCGGCTCGGCCGGGAAGCGGTCGACGCCACGCCCACTGACCACCCAGGCATGGCCGGCACACTCTCCAATCTCGGAGCCGCCGTACTGACCCGATTTCTACGGACGGGGTCGACAACCGACCTCGACGAGGCGATCGTCACCCTCCGCAAAGCCCTGGACGTCGTTTCCCACGAACATTCGAATCTTCTCCCGATTCTGTCCAATCTCGGTGTCGCACTGTGGAAGCGGTTCGACCGCACGGGCGCGCCGACCGATCTGCACGAGGCGATCCGCGTGAATCGACGGGCGGTGGCGGCCACCCCGGCCGACCACCCCCTTCTGCCCCGTCACCTGTCCAATCTCGCTGTTCCGCTGCGGATTCGGTTTCAGCAAACCGGAGTGATGGCCGATCTGGACGAAGCGATCCGAACGGGTCGTCAGGCGGTCGAGGCCACACCCCCAGGGCACCCCGAGCTTGCCAGTCTTCTGTCCGAACTCGCGGCCGCCCTGCTGAGCCGGTCCGAGCGGACGGAAATCATCGCTGATCTGGACGAGGCCATCGTCACCCTCCGGAGGGCCGTGGAGGTCAGCCCCCGCGACCTCCCCGCTCTTGTCGGGATGATGTCCGATCTCGGGGTTGCCCTCTGGAAGCGGTTCGAACGGACGGAAGTGGCCGCTGATCTGGACGAGGCGATCCGAATGGGTCGGCAGGCGGTCGCCGTCACGCCCGCGGACCACCCCGAATGCGCCAACCGGTTGTCCAATCTCGCGGTCCCCTTGCTGATTCGGTTCGAGCAGTTGGGAACGACAGACGATCTGGACGAAGCGATCCGAACGAGTCGGCGGGCGGTCGCGGCCACCCCCGCCGACCACCCCGGCCACGCCGTCATGCAGATCAATTTCGCCGCCGCTCTGCAGGACCGATACGAGCAGACGGGCGCGACGGCCGATCGGGACGAGGCGACGACGGCTCTGCAGGCCGCTGCGGAGCAGGACATCGCGCCACCGTCGATCCGGATCCTGGCAGCTCGTACCGCCGCCGAGCTCACCGCAGCGGCCGAGCCAGGCAGGGCGGCAGAACTGCTGCGGCGGGCGATCCGATTGCTGCCCGAAGTCGCGCCACGCGAGTTGGAGCGGCCGGATCAACAGCACGCTCTGGGTGCGAACGCCGGGATCGCCGCCGACGCAGCCGCACTGGCGCTGGAAGATCCGGCCACACCGCCGGATGAGCGGCCCATCCTGGCATTGCAGCTGCTGGAGGCGGGGCGGGGAGTGCTGTTGAGCCAAGCATTACAGGTGCGCAGCGACATCACCGACCTCGCAGACCAGCATCCGGATCTGGCCTCGGACTTCGTCCGATTGCGGAACCTTCTCGACCGGACGCCCGAGGCCGTCGCTGTGCCGGACACGGCGGCCGACCCGGTAGCGGACCGGGCGCGATCGGCACGGGAGTTGAACGACGTGCTGGCGCGGATCCGTGCGCAGCCCGGATTCGAATCCTTCGCCCTGCCGCCGTCGGCGGACGAACTCACCGCTCGAGCCGACCAAGGCCCGGTGGTGGTGTTCAACATCAGCCGATATCGCAGCGATGCGCTGCTGCTCACCCCGGACGGAACAACCTGCCTGCCGTTGCCCGGCCTGCGGCTCCAGACCGTGATCGACCAGGTTCTCGCCTTCCACGAAGCCTTGCAGATCGCTGGTCACGGCCGCACCGGGCCGGAGCGGCTAGCCGCCCAACGACAGCTCAGCCGGATCCTGGAATGGCTCTGGGACAACGCCGCGGGACCCGTCCTGGATACCCTGGATTACCGCGAACGGTCCCCTTCGGACCGGACAGGCCCGCGGGTGTGGTGGGTACCCGGCGGTCTGCTGGGTCTATTGCCCATCCACGCGGCCGGCTATCACACCACGCCACCCGACCCCACCGGTCGGGCCGTGATGGACCGGGTTGTCTCCTCCTACACCCCCACCATCGCTGCCCTGCGCCACGCGCGCCGCCGCGCACCGAACGCCGAGCCGCCTACACGCGGGCCGGTCCTCATCGTCGCGATGCCGACCACTCCGGGCGTCGCGGGACGCCTGCACCACGTCCCGGATGAAGTTCGGGCGGTCGCTGCCCACCTGTCGTCCGGGATCATGCTCACCGAACCGGAATCCGACCCCCGGGCCGATTCCGCCTGTGCGGCGACCACGGCGCAACACGGCCCCACGACAACCCTTCCGACCAGGGCCAACGTACTGAACGGCTTGGCCGACTGCGCCATCGCGCACTTCGCCTGCCACGGCACCACCGATCCGGCCGACCCGTCCCGCAGCCACCTGCTGCTGCACGACCACGAGACGGACCCGCTCACCGTCGCCGCGCTCGCCTCGATCCACCTCGACCACGCACGACTGGCTTACCTGTCGGCCTGCGAGACAGCTCTCACCACCCATACCGAACTCCTCGACGAAGCCATCCATCTCACCTCGGCGTTCCAACTCGCCGGCTACCCCCACGTCATCGGCACGCTGTGGACCATCGACGACGAGATCGCCGTCCGAATCGCCGACGCGTTCTACGCCGCCCTGGTCACCACCGACCACGACAGCGGGCCGGACGTGACGCACTCCGCACACGCACTGCACCAGGCCATACGCGAAGTGCGCGATACCCTTCCCGCCACCCCGTCGCTTTGGGCCGCCTACCTGCACGCCGGGGCATGAGACGACCGCTGAGGGACCTCCGCTCGCTGAGCCACGGCCTGGCGATCCGCGCGTCAGCGGCGGCGCGGACTCAGGTTGCCGATACGGATCGGCCTCGATGACGTCATCAGCACTTGGGGTCGAGCGGAGAACACAGAGGCAGGAGATTCATGCGGCCCGGGGTTTCGGTGACGGGCGGAGGCGGCGGCACAGCCTCGGTGGTGGGCACGGGGGCTTGGGGCTGTTGCACAGCGCCGCCCGTGGGGGTCGAGCAGGAGGCGGCCAGTATCCAGATCGTGCCGATGACGAGCACGATCAATGCCACTGCGGCGATCTGCTGCGAACGGTGGCCGCGTAGCTGGGGCTTTTCGGCCGCGCGTGCGGGTAGGGCAGTTATCCGCCGCAGATCCGCGATTCGTGGACGGCGCTCGATGACAGCGGTCGGCGTGGGTCGGCGCAGTGGCTGAGGTTCGGGACTGGGCGTGGACCACGATGCCGGCCTGCTCGGCAGAGGTGCGGGCGCGGGCCGTGGGCGCAGTGGTCGGTCGGGCGCGGGTTCGATCCACGACGACCAGTTGTCCGTGAACGACGACGGCGCTGATCGCGCGACCGGATCGAGTCCCTCGCCGGCGGGCGAGGGCTCGGGTTCTGTTCGTTCCGGGCCGGTGGGCGCGGCCGCGGCGGCCCGTTTCGACGCTACGTGCTCGGTTGTGAAGCGTTCCGGCGCATGGTCTTCGGGCTCGGCGATTTCCTCTCGGGCGGGCCTGACCGCGAGCCGTCCTTCGGAGCGAGGCGGCTTCGAGGCCCATTCCGCGCCATCGACCTCTGGCTCTTCCGCCGAATCGCGCGACTGCGCATACCCCGGAGAGGGCGGCGCGTGGTGCGTTAGTGCGCGGCCGCCCGGATCGGGATGGGCTGTCGCACTGGCCGACTCAGGCTCGAATGCCGCCGGCTCCGGCGCGAGGAATTCCGGTGCGAATGGGTCCGGCTCGGCCGGTCGCGTCTGCACCACCCTCGCAGCGGGCGCATCCTGCGCGGGACGCGACTCGGCGGCGTACACCACTCGGATGTCGTCGGAAACATCCACGTATTCGAGCGGCTGCGGATCCGTCGACGAGAATCCGTCCGCTCGCTGTTCGCTCTCCGCACCGGATCGCCTCGACGGCTCGGGCTCCGATTCCTCGGATTCCGAGATATCGAACCCCGCAGCGTCGGGTTCCGCATCGTCGGTTCGCGTCCGCACCGGCATCGCGGACAGCGGTGGCATCGACCGATCCGACTCCGTCGCGAGCTGACCTACTTCGACCGGTCCGTCATTCGCCCCAGAGCTTCGCTTCGAACTGGATGCGGTGAGTCGCGCCGCAACGGGAACCACATCCGACGGCTCCGGAGCAAGCTCCGCCGATGGCGCCTCCGAGCTCTCCGACATGTCATCGGTATCCGAGATGATCTCGGCCGCGGCAGACCTGCCGCCATCCGGACGCGGCTTGCGCGTCACGGTGTCCAGCGCCGCGAGCGTCCCGGCCCGCAGCTTCTGCTCCGGCGGAAAACCGTCCGCCACCAAGTCGTCGACGGTGACCTGGTCGCCCAGGTTCAGATCGGTGAGCAGGGCGTGGGTGCGTTCGGCGGTCCAGATGAGTTTGCGGCTCGCGGTGCGGTGGAACCAGGCGCGAAGGTCGACGGGCGTGGTGCCGAGGACCACTGCGCAACCGCGCCGCCGTGATTCGACGTTCAGCGTGAGGTTCGAGTTCTCGGGCGGCACCACCACGATGAGGCCGTCCACGAACGCTTCGGCATTGTGCTTGCGCACCAGTGCCTTCAGGTTGAAGACGTTGCTCGTCACCTGGTCGAACGGGCTGCTGTCGTTGTCGCGCACGTGGATCGGGTCGCCCGCGAAGCCGGACAGCCGCCAGCGCCCGTTGGCCTGTACCGAGAGGACGCCGGTCGTGGCTTCCGGGACGGCGCCCTTCACCTCGATCACCACCGCCGCCCTGGGCGTGATGACCACCAGATCGGCTTCTTGCGTCTCGTCCTTGCGGTCGCGCTCGGGTAGGTAACACCCCGAGATCGCCAGTCCCACAATGACGTACTGGCCGGTCCAGGTCCGCATCCAGTTGAGCACACGCTGCTCGGATCGCGGCGCCGTCGTTCGTTCGTTGATGACCAACATCGGCGGCCTCCATCGCCGTCCCACACCATGGACCCCACAACGGTATGCGCCGAGATATCCGACACAAAATCGAAAGGCACTGTAGGAGCACGGTATTGGCAGCACAAGGGCATACGGAGTACGGCGTGTGGGCAGCGCCACAGTGACGACGTCCGAAGCGGGACTCGTCAACCCCGCAGCGCGGAAGCCAGGGCCGGATCGACGGAGAAGGCTATGGCGATCAGCGACTCGACCAGCAGTTCGACGAGTTGTTCGCGGGAGACGGGTTCGGTGCGCAACCACGTCAGGGTGGATTCTTCGACGAACGCGATCCAGCCGCGCATGGCGAGCATGAGGCGGGGGTGGTCGGACTCGGAGACCGGCACGGGCGTTTCGGCGAGGATGATCCCGATGATGGCATCGCGAGTCTGGTCGACCAAGGGGGCCAACTCGGGGCTGACGCTGGTCGGGCCGCGCAGGAGCGCGAGGTAAGAGGTGCGGTTCTCGGTGACGTACCCGATGTAGCGCTCGATCGAGTCGCGCAACATCTCGAAGAGGCCGAGCGAGCGGTCCGGCGCGACACGCTCGAGCAGTTCGGCGTTGGCGTGTCGCACGATCGCCAGCTGGAAATCCTGCTTGGTCGGGAAGTAGTGGAACAGCAGGCCGCGCGAGATGCCGGCCTGGGCGGCGATCTCACTGACCGAGATGTCCTCGATGGAGCGCTCGCCGAGCATCTTGGCGCCCAAGGTGATCAGCTGCTCGCGGCGCTCGTCGGGGCTGAGCCGCGTGCGCTTCGGGGCGTCTCCGTGAGTTCTGGTCACCAGCACATCCTACTGAACGGAAGTCAATACACTGTTGACTCGTGCTCAATAGCACCGTAGTCTCGATTACATGAGTCGCAAGGTTACAGACAAAGCTGTCGCCGCCCGACCCACGCGCCACGCCAGGACGATCATCATCGGCAGCGGGTTCGCGGGTCTGGGTCTGGCCATCCGGCTGACCCAGCAGGGTCGCAACGACTTCCTCGTGCTGGAGCGCGGCAGCGATGTCGGCGGCACCTGGCGCGACAACACCTATCCCGGCGCGGCCTGCGACGTCCCTTCGCATCTGTACTCGTACTCGTTCGCGCTGAACCCGAACTGGTCGCGGTCGTTCTCCCGGCAGGGCGAGATCCAGCAGTACATCCAGGACGTGTCCAAGCGCTACGACGTGCGCGACAAGCACATCTTCGACTGCGACGTGACCAGCGCCCGCTGGAACAATGAGACCTCCCGCTGGGAGATCGAGTCGACCAAGGGCAGCTTCACCGCCGACACGGTGGTCTCGGCGGTCGGCGCGCTGTGCGAGCCCGCGCTGCCGGATATCAAAGGCATCGGCGAGTTCGAAGGCGAGATCTTCCACTCCGCACGCTGGAACCACGACGCCGACCTCACCGGCAAGCGGGTAGCCATCATCGGCACCGGCGCCTCGGCCATCCAGATCGTGCCCGCCATCGCGGCGCAGGTCGGGCACCTGGACGTCTACCAGCGCACCGCGCCGTGGCTGCTGCCGCGCCTGGACCGCCCGTACACGAAGGCCGAGCGACTCGCCTTCAAGCACGTGCCCGGCTTGCAGCGACTGTCCCGCGCGGCCATCTACGCCGCGCGCGAGACCCAGGTGGTCGGCCTGGCCAAGGCTCCGGCCCTGATGCAGCTGTTCCAAGCCATCGCGAAGGCCAAATTGCGCTACGAGATCCGCGATCCGCAGTTGCGCGCCAAGGTCACGCCGAACTTCCGGATCGGCTGCAAGCGCATGCTGATCTCCAACGACTACTACCCGGCGCTGTCGCGCCCCAACGTCGACGTGGTCACCGACGGCATCGCCGAGGTGCGCGCGAACTCGATCGTCACCGAGGACGGCACCGAGCGCGAGATCGACGCGTTGATCGTGGCGACCGGCTTCCACGTCACCGACTCGCCGACCTACGACACGATCGCGGGCCGCGACGGCCGCACCCTGTCGGAGGTGTTCGACGAGATCGGCCAGCAGGGCTACAAGGGCACTTCGATCGCCAACTTCCCCAATATGTTCTTCCTGCTGGGGCCGAACGTGGGCCTCGGGCACACCTCGATGGTGTACATGATCGAATCGCAGATCAATTACGTGGCCGACGCATTGGCTACCATCGAGCGCCTCGACCTGCGTACCGTGGAAGTGCGCCGCGAAGTGCAGGATGCCTACAACAAGGATCTGCAGGCGAAGCTGGCCGGGAGCGTCTGGCTCACCGGCGGGTGCTCGAGCTGGTACCTGGACAAGCACGGCAACAACACCACGCTGTGGCCGGACTTCACTTTCGAATTCCGTAGGCTGACCAAGACTTTCGACGTGGCGGCGTACGACATCTCCATTTCCCGAACCGATGTGAAAGCAGTGGCATCGTGAGCAGTGACGCTTACTTCAAGAACAAGGTCTGTGTGATCACCGGAGCGGGCTCCGGGATAGGTCGTGCGCTGGCGGTGAATCTGGCCAGGCGCGGAGCCAAACTGGCACTGTCGGACATCGATGTCGAGGGTCTGGCCGAGACCACCCGCCGCTGCGAGCAGCTGGGCGCCGAAGTCAAGTCCGACCGGCTGAACGTGGTCGAACGTGAAGCGGTCATCCTCTACGCCGACGCGGTGAAAGCGCACTTCGGCACCGTGCACCAGGTCTACAACAACGCGGGCATCGCCCACCACGGCGAGGTCATCCGCTCGGAGTACAAGGACTTCGAGCGCGTGATGGACGTCGATTTCTGGGGTGTCGTCAACGGCACCAAGGCGTTTCTGCCGATGGTCATCGAGTCCGGTGACGGCCACATCGTCAACGTCTCCAGCCTGTTCGGGCTGATCGCGATCCCCGGCCAGTCCGCGTACAACGCGGCCAAGTTCGCGGTGCGCGGCTTCACCGAGTCGCTGCGCCAGGAGATGCTGGTCGCGCGGCACCCGGTCAAGGTCACCTGCGTGCACCCCGGCGGCATCAAGACCGCGGTCGCGCGCAACGCCACCTACGCCGAGGGCATCGACAGCAAGTCGGCCGCGTCGATGTTCGACAGGAAGCTGGCCATCCACACCCCGGAGATGGCGGCGCAGACCATCACCGAGGGCGTGCGCAAGGGGCACGGCCGCGTGCTGATCGGCTGGGAGGCCAAGCTGCTGGATCTGTTCGTCCGGGTGACCGCGTCGGGCTACCAGCGGATCGCGGCCAACGTCGAACGCCGCTTCCTGCCCTGATCCCGGGATTCGAGACACGACGATGCGGGACATCAACCTTCCGCTGCCCCTCGCGCGGGCGGTACTGAATCCGATCTTCCGGGTGACGCTGAACAAGCGGTTGCCGTTCGCGGTGCAGCGCAGACTGCTCGACGTGAGCTCGCGGGCACAGCTGCTGCCCGCGGGCGCGGTCGTGCAACCCATCCGGCTGGGCGGCAGGCCCGCCGAGCGGATCGGCTTCGCGAACACCGCCGGCGACGGCGCCGTCCTGTATCTCCACGGGGGCGGCTATGCGGTCGGCTCCCTGGCGACGCACCGCTCGCTGGCGGCCCGCCTGGCGCGGGACACGGGTTACGCGGTCTACGTGCTGGACTACCGCCTCGCGCCGGAACACCCGTTCCCCGCGGCGCTGGACGACGCCGAGGCCGCATTCCTCGAACTCGTGGCGAGCGAGGGATTCCAGCCGGGCCGGATCGCCGTCTCGGGCGATTCCGCGGGGGGCGGGCTGTCGCTGGCCCTCGCGCAACGCCTGATCGCCCGGCACGGGCAGACCCCGGCGGCGCTCGGGCTGATCGCGCCGTGGGCCGACCCGAACGAGATCCCGGAGCGGGAACGCGACCTGGTGATCAACAAGCCGTGGTCACGCGCCTGCGCGTCCGCCTACCTGGGCGAGGGCGACTCGGCCGATCCGTCCTACGCCCCGCTGACCGGTGAACTGCGCGGCCTGCCGCCGACTTACGTGCAAGTGGACGTCAGCGAACTGCTGCACGGCCAGTGCGTCACGCTGGTCGCCGCGCTGCGCGAGGCGGGCGTGCACGTCCGCTTCACCGAGAGCAAGGGATTGTGGCACGTCGCACAGCTGCAGGCCGCGCTGGCCTCGCCCGCGGCGGCCGCGCTGCGCGAGCTCGCCGAGTTCCTGCGCGAAGCGATTCAACCGGCGGACCTGCGCGAACTAGGATGAAATCCGAGCGGGTCCCTACCCTGCGGTGATGTACGGAGGCGATTTCGGTGGTCGACCTCACGACCCTGGCGCAGGTGTCGTAGATTACTGGCGAGTAAACCCACGTGGAAGGGCACTGATGCGAGAGTTCGAAGTCCCGGCTTCCTACACCATTCCGGATGACGCGAACAATTCCGACAACGTCTTCCGCCACGCCGAACAAGCGCCGAACGCGGTGCTGTTCAATGTGCCGAACGGCAGTGGCGGCTGGCAGGACGTCACAGCCGCGGAGTTCGCGAAGACCGTGACGGGCGTGGCGAAGGGCTTGATCGCCGCGGGCCTCGAACTCGGCGATCGCGTCGCCATCATGGCTCCGACGCGCTACGAATGGGCCGTCCTCGATTTCGCCATCTGGGCCGCGGGCGGCTGCACCGTCGCGATCTACGACAGCTCCGCCGCCGAGCAGGCCAAGTGGATCCTGCAGGACTCGGCCACCAAGCTGCTGATCCTGGACAGCGACAAGCACCGCAAGGTGATCGATGAGATCGAAGCCGGGTCGCTGCCGGACCTGCGGGAGATCCTGCAGATCGACAAGGGCGCGCTGGACGACCTGATCGGTCGCGGCGCCGACCTGGACGATCAGGCCGTGCACGACCGCCGCGCCCAGGTCGGCGCGCAGTCACCGGCCACCCTGATCTACACCTCGGGCACCACCGGCCGCCCGAAGGGCGTCATGCTGACCCACGCGAACCTGTACGCGGAGTCCAAGTCCGACCGGATCGCGCTGCACAAGTACGTCACCGAGGGCAAGAAGACCCTCATGTTCCTGCCGCTGGCGCACGTCTTCGCCCGCGCCGTCGCGCTCGCCGCGTTCGACGCGAAGGTGATCGTCGCGCACACCGCCGACTGGTCCACCCTGGTCGAGCAGTTCGGCAGCTACCGGCCGCACTTCATCCTCTCGGTGCCCCGGGTGTTCGAGAAGGTGTTCAACAGCGCCAAGCAGAAGGCCCACGACGGCGGCAAGGGCAAGATCTTCGACGCCGCCGCCGATACCGCGATCGCGTGGAGCGAGGCGATCGACAACGGCGGACCGGGCATCGGGCTGAAGCTCAAGCACGCGCTGTTCGACAAGCTGGTCTACAGCAAGCTGCGCGCGGCCCTCGGCGGCCAGTGCGAGGCGGCCGTCTCCGGCGGCGGCCCGCTCGGCGCGCGGCTTGGCCACTTCTTCCGCGGCGTCGGCGTGACCATCTACGAGGGCTACGGCCTCACCGAGACCACCGCGGCCATCGCGGTCAACACCCCGGAGCAGATCCGGGTCGGCTCGGTCGGCCGCCCGATCGAGGGCCACGCCGCCAAGATCGCCGAGGACGGCGAGCTGCTGCTGCGCGGCTCGGTCGTGTTCGACGGTTACTGGGGCAACGCGGAGGCCACCGAGGAGGCATTCGAGGACGGCTGGTTCAAGACCGGCGATCTCGGCGCCATCGACGGCGACGGCTTCATCACCATCACCGGCCGCAAGAAGGAGATCATCGTCACCGCCGGTGGCAAGAACGTCTCCCCCGCGCTGCTGGAGGACTCGCTGCGGGCGCATCCGCTGATCAGCCAGGTGATGGTGGTCGGCGACGGCCAGCCGTTCATCGGCGCGCTGATCACGCTGGACCCGGAGTCGCTGCCCGGCTGGAAGGAACGCAACAACCTGCCCGCCGACACCCCGATCGAGAAGCTGATCGAGAACCCGGACCTGATCGCCGAGGTGGACGCGGCGGTGGCCGAGACCAACAAGAAGGTCTCGCACGCCGAGCAGATCAAGAAGACTCGTCTGCTGACCATCGACTGGACCCAGGAGACCGGCGAGCTCACCCCGAAGATGTCGCTCAAGCGCGCGGTCGTGATGAAGCAGCACGCCGACGACGTGGCGAGCATCTACAACTGAGCTGATCGCTGCGAGGCGCTGTCCGCGAACCATTCGCGGACAGCGCCTTTCGCGTTCCCGAGGGCTGGTCGCCCGCACTCGACCGGGTCCGGCACGGGGGTGAACGCCGCAACGGGGACCGGTGGATCGGTCACCGGCCGCGGGGGCCGACCCGCAGTAGTCTCGATGCCATGGCCGATCTGCGACTGCGCGTGGTGGCCGGGATCGTCTCGGCGGGGCTGACGCTGGGCGTGGCCGAACTGTTCGCGGCTTTCCTCGGGCCCGACAACGCGCCGCTGCATGTCCTCGGCTCGGCCGTGGTCGACCACACGCCCGATGGGTTGCGGGAATGGGCCATCACCACCTTCGGCACGAACGACAAGGCCGTGCTGTACCTGGTCATGGGCGTGATCGCGGTGCTGGTCGCCGGGGCGGCAGGAGCGGTCGAGCGGACCGAGCGTGCCGCCGGGTCGTGGTTGTTCGTCGCGTTCGGGGTCCTCACGGCATGGCTGGCCGTGACGCGTTCGGGTCTGTCCGCCGCGATGCCGACTGTCGTCGGTGTGGCGGTGGGCATCTTCGCGCTGCGTGCGCTCACCCGTCGAATCGACGCCGCGACACAAGTCCTTCGCGCCGGGGCAGGGCGCTCGACCGTCGATTCCGAGACCCGGCCCAGGGCGGAAACGTCGCGGACTTCCGGAGCCGAAAGGCATCGAGGTCACGCCGAGCGCACCGCGGGCACCGGCGATGTGTCCGACGCTTCCGCCGATGGCGGCTCTGCCACCGGTGCGTCTCCGGAGCGCAGGCAGGTCTTGCGGGGACTGATGGTAGCGAGTGGTTCGGCCGTAACCGCCGGGGTCACCGGCCGCCTGCTGGGCGCCAGGCGCAGCGACGTTTCGGGTGAACGCGCCGCGGTGCGGTTGCCGGAGCCGACGGCTCCCGCCGAACCTCTCGCACCCGGCGTCGATCTTCGAGTACCCGGGCTGACCTCGTACCTGACTCCCAACGACGACTTCTACCGGATCGATACCGCGCTGATCGTTCCACAGGTCTCCAAAGACAGCTGGTCGCTGCGCATCCACGGCATGGTCGACCGCGAAATCCGGCTCGGCTGGGCGGATCTGGCGAACCGTCCGGTGGAGGAACACCTGGTCACCCTTGCCTGTGTGTCGAATCCGGTCGGCGGCGACCTGATCGGCAACGCGCGATGGCTCGGCTACCGCGTGGATCAGCTGCTCGCCGAAGCCGGACCGCACCCCGATGCGGACATGGTGCTCTCGCGCAGCGCCGACGGCTGGACCGCGGGCACTCCGCTGGCGGTGCTCACCGACGGACGCGACGCCCTGCTGGCTGTCGGCATGAACGGCGAACCCCTTCCGGTGCAGCACGGTTACCCGGCCCGGCTGGTCGTGCCCGGTCTCTACGGCTACGTCTCGGCCACCAAATGGGTGACCGAGCTGGAAGTCACCCGCTTCGACCGCGCCACCGCGTACTGGACCCGGCGCGGTTGGTCGGCACTGGGCCCGATCAAGACCGGCACCCGCATCGACACGCCACGCGGTCGCGGTCGCCTCCAACCCGGCCGCATCCCCATCGCCGGTGTCACCTGGGCACAGCATCGCGGCATCCGCGCCGTGGAAGTCCAGATCGACAACGGCCCCTGGCAGCAGGCCCGTCTTTCCGACGAGCAGTCCATCGACACCTGGCGCCAGTGGGTCCTCGACTGGGATGCCACCTCCGGCCCGCACACCATCCGCGCCCGCGCCACCGACGGAACCGGCGAAACCCAGACCGCCGAACGCCGCGACGTGATCCCCGACGGCGCCACCGGCTATCCCTCGGTCACTGTCCAGATCGCCTGAGCGCGATCTGTTCCCGACCGAACCGAGCCAGCCGGGACGCTGCGCCGACGAGCATGCCCCGCAGAGGAGCGTCTTCTGCGGGGCATGAGGTTTCGGGACGTCAGCTCGCCGCGGAGTCGGCCGTGGCTCGTTCTTTCTCGAGTTGCGCCGGGGCGGCCGCGCCGTGGCGGATGAACAGTACGGAGGCGGCGACGCCGAGCAGCAGGATGGCCGCGGGGAGCAGGGTGGACTGGCTCAGCGCGGTGCTGAAGGAGTCCTTGACGAACTCCGGGATCGGGCCCTGGCCCGCGCCGCCCTCGGCGACGGTCCCGCCGCCCAGTCCGTTCGCCGTCATCCTGGCCGCCACCAGCGCGCTGATCGCCGCACTGCCGAGCACCGAGCCCACCTGGCGGGTGGTGTTGTAGACACCGGCGCCCGCACCGGCCTGCTGGACCGGCAGGTTGTGGGTCGCGGTGGCCGCCAGCGGAGCCCAGATGCAGGCGTTGGCGAAGCCGGCCAGCCCAGCGGCCACCAGGAACCAGGCCAGCGACGAGTGCGGGTCCATCAGCACCGAGAACCAGAACACCGACAGCGCGAACAGGGCGAAGCCGATGGTGGGCACGATCCTCGGGTGCAACCGGTCGGCGAACTTGCCGATCAGCGGGGCCGCGAAGCCGGTCACGATCGCCATGGGCGCGAAGACCAGCGCGGACTCGGTCGGCGACATCTCCCGCACGGCCTGCAGGTAGAAGTACGTCGGCACCATCAGGGAGGTCACCGCCGCACCCATCGCGGCGATCGCGGCATTGGACAGCGCGAAGTTGCGGTCCCGGAACAGACTCAGCGGCAGCAGCGGCTCCCCCTTGTTCCTGGCCTGGTTGACCAAGAACACGGCGAGCACCACCAGACCCGCACCGATCAACAGCCAGATCCGCAACGACCAGTCGTAGCTGTTGCCCTCCTGGATGCCGAACACCAGCAGGAACATGCCGATACCGCTGAGCAGCACGCCGGGGATGTCGAACTTGTGCTCGTGGGTCGGCAGCGCGGGCACCAGCCAGACCGCCAGCGCGAAGGCGACCGCACCGACCGGAACGTTCACGATGAAGATCCACTCCCAGCCGAGCCCGTCCACCAGCACACCGCCGAGGATCGGCCCGATCAGCGTCGCCAGCCCCGCGACGCCACCCCACAGACCCATCGCCGCGCCACGCCGGTCCGGCGGGAAAGTCCTGGTGATCACGGCCATGGTCTGCGGCGTCATCAGCGCGGCGCCGACGCCCTGTGCGGCGCGCGCCGCGATCAGCATGCCGATGCTGCCGGACAGGCCGCACCACAGCGACGCGGCGGTGAACACCGCCAAGCCGATCAGATAGATGTTCTTGGGGCCGAATCGGTCGCCCAACCTTCCGGTGACCAGCAGCGGCACCGCGTAGGTGAGCAGGTAGGCGCTGGTCACCCAGATCACCTGGGAGATATCGGCGTGCAGGCTCGTCATGATCGCGGGATTGGCGACCGCGACGATCGTCATGTCCAGCAGGATCATGAAGAAGCCGACGACCAGCGCTAATAGCGCAGGCCACGGATTGCGGGGTGTGGACATGTGTTTCGTTCCTAACTCGGACTATCCGAAAGGCTTGTGTCGGAATTCGCCACCTCGCCGCGCGGCACCGGTGGCGTCGTGCTGGGGGAGTCGGCCGACTCTGGGGCGTCGCCGAAGCCGGTGGGAGCGCCGGTCTCGGGGTCGAAGTCCTCCCATTCGAGTGCGCCGCTGTCCAATTCGGCCGTGAACTCCTCGACCCAGGTCAGTTCGGCGGCCAGCATCGCCCGCAGGTAGGGCAGGGCGATCCAGTAGCG
This sequence comes from Nocardia abscessus, assembly GCF_015477775.1. GTDB lineage: Bacteria > Actinomycetota > Actinomycetes > Mycobacteriales > Mycobacteriaceae > Nocardia > Nocardia abscessus_A. The sequence goes on from NZ_JADLQO010000004.1 coordinate 491,753, forward strand.
GCGCGGGACGGCGTGCTCGCGCGCCCACGCACTCAGCATGTCGGTGTCGGCCAACTCGGCTTTCAAAACGCCGATCCGTTCGCGCAGCAGCGCGAGCGCCTCGGGCTGGGGCAGGTTGTGCATTTCGCCCAGCGCCACCGGGAAGATCGGATACTCCGGAACGGGCCGCCGCACGATCTCGGCGATCCGGTTGCGCAGTGCGTCCCTGCCGCGCCCGGTGATCCGGTAGGTGGTGCGTTCGGGCCGGTTGCCCGCCCGGTCGACGCCCTCGGCGCGGACCAATTCCTGGTCGGCCAGCCGGGACACGGTGTGGTACAGCGAACCGGGCCGCACCTTCACCAGCTTGTCCTCCCGCCGGGCGATCAGCGTCTGGAACATCTCGTACGGATGCATGGGCCGCTCCTCGAGCAGCGCGAGCACCGCGATGGCCAGCGGCGTCACCGATGAATGCGCCTGCCCTTGCCCCACGCCTGTTCACCTCCGTTGAGGATGAGTCTCGACCTTTCGGCCGCCTGCCCGCCGAGCTCGCCCCCGCACGATATCGGCGGGTGGCGACATGCTCCACGCTAAATATTCCACGTGGAATATACGGCGCGGAACAGTCCGTCGGCAAGGGTGCACGACCGGTGATGGGCGACACAGTTCTCTTGTCGGTGGGTTGCCAGTGCCTGCCGAGTAGATGCCTGCCGAATAACGAGAGGCCGTCGAGATGTGACTCTCGACGGCCTCTCGATCAGCTCCCGCCGCGAGGTCGGCAACGTCGGCGACCCCGGTACAGCGCCATTGCTGATACGGGACTGTGTAGTGATGTTCGCGAAGCCCTCCACAGGGCTCGACTAGAAGACTATGCCCGGGTTCTCCGGAGCGGCAGTGTCGGATGCGACATCTATCGCTCGATTTCCGACATCAGTCTTGCGTTGACCTCGAGCTCACCGGGGTATCGATGCGGACCGGTCCCGACCGGCTACAGGGCGTGCTGATCCAACCAGTCGCGCGCGACATCCCCCGGCGCGGAGCCCTCGTCCCGGACGCGCCGGATCATGGCGGCCAGGTCGTCCGTCCTCAGTTCACCCGCGACATAGTTCAGCTTCTTGATCTGGCGCTGGTCCAGCATGCCCTTGCGGAACAGCGGCAGCACGTTCTCGGCGCGCACCGCATAGTCGTCGTCGGACAGCACGGCCAGACCGTCGGTCGCGCCGGGCGCCAGCTCGGGCGGACCGCTGAGCAGACCGGCCTGGACCTGGCCGTCCAGCAATGCTTTTCGCAGCGCGGCCGGATCCGGGAACGCCACGGTGGCCGCGAAGTCGCACCCGCCGACGCGATCGCGCCCGGCCGACGGCAACAGGCCGGGCGTGACCGCCACGCCGACGGTCAGCTCACCGCAGCGTGGCGCGAGATCGCCCACCGAACGCACCTTGTCCTGGGCCGCCGCCTGCGCGGTGAGCAGCACCCGCGGTCGCAGATCGGCGCCGTCGGCGAAGTCGGAGACCACCAGCCCCTCGGGCAGGGCGGCGCTCACCGCGTTCGCCACGTATTTCGGCAGCCGATCGGTCGCGTGTTCATCGAAATGAGTCAGCAACGCGCCGGTGTGCTCGGCGACCACCTGGACCCGGTCGGCGTCCAGCGCGGCGAGGTAGTCCTCCCGGCCACCCAGACGAGCGGCCACCGCGGTGCGTGCCCCGGTACGCGCCAGTGCGCCCGCATAGACCTCGGCGAGCACCGACGACTCCACCGAATCACCCGCGCCGACGGTGATCGACGGTCCCGCCGCATCGTTCCCGCAGGACACGACCAGCGCGACGGAAACGACCACCAGCAACCGAGCCAGCACCCGCTGTGACGCGGCCAACACCATCCGGCGACACCAACTCTCCGTCGAATCGACACAGCCAACAGAAAAACCCGGAAGCGGGCAGTATGGACACCCAGAATGTACCGGCGGCCGCTCGGTGCCGAGACCGCGCACCGCCGTCATGTCGGAAGGACTCTCGTGAAATCCACCCGCATCCCCGATGCCGCCGGGCGTCGGCGCCCCGCTGTGCGCGCCGCGCTGCGCGCCGCCCGCGTCCTCGCCGCCGCCGCGGCGCTCGCCGTCGCGATGATCCTGTCGGCTTGTGGCAATTCCGACCCGCTCGCCACCGGCGGCAGCTGTTCGGGAGACGGATTGATCGTCGGTTCGGCGAATTTCCCGGAATCCGAGACCGTCGCCAACGTGTACGCGGAAGTGTTGCGCGCCAACGGTTTCACCGTGGACACCAAGCTCAATATCGGCAGCCGCGAAGCCTACGTGCCCGCGGTGCGGCAGTGCGCCATCTCGGTGATCCCCGACTACACCGGCAACCTGCTGCAATACCTGGACAAGAACGCCACGGCCACCAGCGCGGCCGACGTCGAGAGCGCGCTGGACACGGCGCTCGGTTCCGATCTCGCGATCGGCACGCCCGCGCCCGGGGAGGATTCGGACGCCGTCGTGGTCACCCGCGCCACCGCGCAGCGCTGGAACCTGCGCACGATCGCGGACCTGGCCGCGCACTCGGCCGAGGTGAAATTCGGCGCGCCCGCCGAGTTCCAGGAGCGGGCAGGCGGTCTGCCCGGCCTGAAGAAGAACTACGGCCTCGACATCGCCGCGAGCAATTTCGTGCCGATCGCCGACGGCGGCGGCCCCGCCACGGTGCGCGCGCTGGTCGAGGGCCAGGTGACCGCGGCCAATATCTTCACCACCGCACCCGCCATCGCACAGAACGACCTCGTGGTGCTGGAAGACCCGAAGCACAACTTCCCCGCGCAGAACGTGGTGCCGCTGCTCAACGCGAGCAAGAAGTCGGACAAGCTGCTCGCGGCGCTGAACGCGGTGTCGGCGCAGCTGACCACCGCCGAACTGGTCGAGCTGAACAAGGCTGTCTCCGGTAGCGCCAAGACCGAGCCCAAGGCCGCCGCCGCGGCCTGGGTCGCCGCCAAGGGGCTGAACAAGCCGGTCGGCTAGGGAGGCGAATCGATGTCCGATATCGCGTTCTCCGGTATCAGCAAGGTCTATCCGGACGGCACCCACGCCGTCACCGACCTCGATCTGCGCATCGAATCCGGGTCGTTCACCGTCTTCGTCGGGCCTTCCGGCTGTGGGAAGACGACCTCGATGCGGATGATCAACCGCATGATCGTGCCGACTTCGGGGACGATCACCATTGCCGGGCAGGATATTTCGACCGTCGACCCGGTCCGGCTCCGCCTCGGGATCGGGTACGTCATCCAGAGCGGCGGCCTGCTGCCGCACCGGACGGTCCTCGACAACGTCGCGACCGTTCCGGTGCTGCGCGGTGACTCGCGCCGGGCCGCCCGCGCCGCGGCGCTCGAGGTACTCGACCGGGTCGGCCTGGACCGATCGCTGGCCCGGCGGTACCCGGCGCAGCTGTCCGGGGGTCAGCAGCAGCGCGTCGGCGTGGCCCGCGCGCTGGCGGCCGACCCGCCGATCCTGCTGATGGACGAGCCGTTCAGCGCGGTCGACCCGGTGGTGCGCGCCGAATTGCAGATCGAGATGCAAAGGCTGCAAGCCGAATTGCACAAGACCATCGTGTTCGTCACGCACGACATCGATGAGGCGATCACGCTCGGCGATCGCGTGGCGGTGTTCGGCCGCGGCGGGACATTGCAGCAGTACGACCCGCCACAGCGCCTGCTGGCACAGCCCGCCACGGATTTCGTCGCCGACTTCGTCGGCCGGGACCGCGGCTACCGCGGGTTGTCCTTCCGCACCGCGACCGACGTTCCGCTGCACGAGATCCGGACGGCCGGCGCGGACGAGGTGGACGGGCTGCGGTTGGACGCGGGCGAATGGGTGCTGGTGGTGGACGCGCAGCGCAAGCCGGTCGGCTGGATCGACGTCACCGGGGTCGAGGGCTTCCGCGCGGGTCGTGCGCTGGCTGAAAGCATGTCGGCGGGCGGCTCGCTGTTCACCCCGACCGGTGACCTGCGCCAAGCGCTGGACGCCGCGATCTCCTCGCCCTCCGGAGTAGGCGTAGCCGTGGACGACGCGGGAGCGGTGCGGGGCGGCGTGCTGGCCACCGAGGTGCTCGAGCAACTGGCCGGGCAGCGCGCGCACGAAGACGCCGAACGCAACCGGCACTTCTTCGAAGAACAGGTGCGATAGCCGGCCATGCGATATCTCGTCGAGAATTACCCGGAGGTCATGGGTTTCACCGCGACCCATCTCTATCTCGCGCTGGCGCCGCTGCTGCTGGCATCGGTGATCGCGATTCCGGCCGGCGCGCTGGTGCGGCGGGTGCCGTGGCTGCGCCGGGTCACGGTGACCGCCGCGAGCCTCGCCTACACGGTTCCGTCGCTGGCGCTGCTGGTGATCATTCCTCCGCTGGTAGGGATCTCGGCCATCGATCCGCTGAACGTGATCATCGCGCTCACCATCTACTCCACCGCACTACTGGTGATCGCCGTGCCTGCCGCCCTGGATTCGGTGCCCGCCGCCGTGCTCGACGCGGCCGACGCCGTCGGCTACGGCCCGCTGCGCCGCACCCTCACCGTGGACATGCCGCTGGCCGTGCCGGTTTTCGTGTCCAGCCTGCGGGTGGTGGTGGTGACCAACATCGCGATGGTGTCGGTGGGCGCGCTGATCGGCGTCGGCGGGCTCGGCAAGCTCTTCACCCAGGGCTATCAGCGCGACTACCCGGACGAGATCATCGCGGGCGTCCTCGTGACGCTCGCGCTCGCGCTGGTCGCCGACCGTGTGGTGTACGCGCTGGGCCGCTGGTCGACGCCGTGGGTCCGCGCGGACGCCAGGACCGCGAAGGCGAAAGGCGCCGCCGCGTGAATCTCTTCCTCGACGCCTGGCAATACTTCACCGACGCCGCCCACTGGCGCGGGCCCTCCGGCATCGGGACCCGTATCGTTCAGCATCTCTGGTATAGCTTTTTGACCATCGCCGTCTCGGCGGTGATCGCGGTACCTCTCGGCTTGGTGATCGGCCACACCCGGAGCGGCGCGGCGGTGCTGGTCGGCTTCGCCAACGCCATGCGCGCGCTGCCAACCCTAGGCCTGTTGACGTTCCTGGTGCTGCTGCTCGGCCTCGGCCTGATCCCGCCGCTGCTGGCCCTGGTCACGGTCGGCATTCCGCCGCTGCTGGCGGGCGCGTACGCCGGAATCTCGAACGTCCCCGCCGATGTCGTGGACGCCTCGCGCGCCATGGGCATGACCGAGCGGCAGATCCTGTTCCGGGTGGAGGTGCCCAACGCGCTGCCCATCCTGCTCACCGGCCTGCGCGGCGCGACACTTCAGGTGGTGGCCACCGCCACGATCGCCGCCTACGTCAACCTCGGCGGCCTTGGCCGGTACATCTTCGACGGCATCAGCCTCTACCGCTACGACCGGGTGCTGGTGGGTGCGTTGCTGGTGGCCGTACTGGCGATGCTGCTGGATGGTCTGCTGGCGTTCGCGGTGTGGGCGAGTGCGCCCGGTGCGGGCCGATTGCGCCGGTTGCCGAAGCCGGTGGGTCCGCCCGCGGCCGAATTGCAGACCACGAACTGAGTTCGCGGCCGCAACGACGAAGGCGCCCCGTTCGAGGTGAACGGAGCGCCTTCTTCGATGCGTGGGAATGCGCGTTACGCGACGCCCTCGGCGCGGGCGGCGGCCGCGACCGCCTCGGCGACGGCCGGAGCGACCCGCGGGTCCAGCGGGCTGGGGACGATCTTGTCCGGCCCGAGTTCGTCGGCCACGACGCTGAGGATCGCGTCGGCGGCGGCGATCTTCATGCCCTCGGTGATCCGCCGGGCGCCCGCGTCCAGCGCGCCCTTGAAGACGCCGGGGAACGCCAGCACGTTGTTGATCTGGTTCGGGAAATCGCTGCGGCCGGTGGCCACGATCGCGGCGTACTTGCGCGCCACCTCGGGGTGGATCTCCGGGTCCGGGTTGGACATGGCGAACACGATCGACTCCGGCGCCATCGACGCGATGAGCTCCTCGGCGATCAGGCCCGCGGACAGCCCGAGGAACACGTCGGCGCCCGCCAGCGCCTCGGCCGCACCGCCGGTGAGGCCGCGCGGATTGGTGCGGGTGGCCAGTTCGGCCTTCACCTCGTTGAGGTCGCCGCGCTCCCGATTCACGATGCCCTTGGAATCGAGCACGGTGACATCCCGGACACCGGCGGCGAGCAGGATGTTCGTGCACGCGACACCGGCCGCGCCCGCGCCGGACACCACGACCTTCAGTCCCTCGATGCCGCGGCCCTGCACCTTGGCCGCGCCGTTGAGGGCCGCGAGCACCACGATGGCGGTGCCGTGCTGGTCGTCGTGCATCACCGGGCAGTCGAGCGCCTCGATCACGCGCTTCTCGATCTCGAAGCAGCGGGGCGCGGAGATGTCCTCCAGGTTCACCGCGCCGAAGCTCGGGCGCAGCCGGATCAGCGTCTCGACGATCTCGTCGACGTCCTTGGTGTCCAACACGATCGGAATCGAATCCAGCCCGGCGAACTTCTTGAACAGCGCCGCCTTGCCCTCCATCACCGGCAGTGAGGCGCGCGGGCCGATGTCACCGAGGCCGAGCACGGCGGTGCCGTCGCTGACCACGACCACGAGCCGGTCGGTCCAGGTGTAGCGCTTGGCGAGCGCCTCGTCCTCCGCGATCGCGCGGCTGACCTGGGCGACACCCGGGGTGTAGGCGATCGAGAGGTCCCGCTGGGTCTCCAAGGGCGCACTGAGTTCGACCGAGAGCTTGCCGCCGAGATGTCCCGCGAAGATTTCGTCGTTTGTGATTTCAGACAGGCTTGCGGTGGAATTCGGTGCGTCAGTCACAGGTGACACGATTTCACTCCTGCTCGGGTCGGGCTAAACCGGGGGACGGTTACCACCGGGTAATGGGTATAAGTCGTTTCACTACGCTCATCGAGTGCGCTGACCGGTATGTTTCGAGCGGCTGCGAGCGAGCGAACACGGCTTGCCGGTATCTCGACGACGGGCGCGGCACTGATCCGCGAAGCGGAACCGGACGGGTGGGCCCGGACAGAACATGCGGTGTGGTCTCTCGGGTCGCGACGGTACGTCGGCGAGGCGGAGACCTCCGTGATTCCCTCACCCGGCGGTGGCGGAGGTAAGGAATCCGACACATTCTGCCAGTCCGGTAGGCGAGTTGCCAAACCGCGTACCCTCTGGGCCGTGTCGCGCTCCATCACCCAACGTTAGGGGCCGGGAATTACCTTCAGGTAATGGGAAACTCGCCGTTTCCGGCCGGGATGTGGTGAGTAGTCGCACCGCCCGGGGCGACGCCGGTGTGAGAATTGCCTGCGCAGGGCGCGCAGCCGCGGCCGAAGCGGCATCCGGCCACCCCGCTTCATGCGACGATATCGCGGGGCTGCCGCGGCATCGTCCGCGGCGCCTCCGGGCGCACCCACACGCTGCGCACTCCGCCCGAGTTCAGCCGCACCCGCCAAGTGTCGGTCGCGCCGGGATGGTCGGTCCTGCGGTGCATGCCTCTGCTCTCCGCGCGCATCAGCGCGCTGTATTTCGTCCATCGCGCCACCGCCAGCAGCGCGGCGGCCTGCCGGGCGCGCAGCAGGTCCACACCCCTGCCGCCCAGGTCGAATTCCGCGCCCGGCCACATACCGTCGAGTTCGCCGATGCTGTCGCGCAGGCTGCCCGCGCTGCGCCAGTAGCTGCGCCGCAGTGGCAAGGTGTGCTCCTGCACGAGACCGATCACCGCCCGCGGATCGATCCGCGCCACGGCGTTGAGCCCGGCTCCCGGTACCTCGTGGGCCGGGGCGCGCCGATCGGCCGTGCGGGCGAATTTCGCCGCGCTGGTGCCCGCCCAGACGCCCGAGGCCATCGCCCACGCCCCGCCCAGGCCGTCGACGCCGCTCACCGCGCCGGTGACCGACTCGCGGCTGACGACGTCACCCGCGGCGAACAGGCCCGCGACGGTCGTCGCGCACTCGGGCCCGGTGACGCGCAGTCCCCCGGTACCGCGCACGGTGCCGCCCAGCACCGCACGCAGCGGCACCCGCTTCGCGCGGTCGGCGATGCCCTGGCGCGCCGGCCGGGTGCGGGCGGCCTGCCCGTCGTCCAGACCGGCGAAGACCCGGCGACCATCGGCGATGGCGGCCAGCGCCGCCGAGCGATGCCCCGGCAACTCTGCGCCGGATTCGTCGTAGAGCGTGGCGAACCGCAGGCCGAGACCTCGCAGTGCGGAAGTCTCGGCATTCCCCTGCGGCAGCAGGCTGTAGGCGCAGGAGAACTCCATCCCGGACAGCTCGGCGCCCGCTTCCGCGGCGAACAACAGACCGTCGCCGGTGTCCACGTCGGTGCCCGCGCCGCCGGACAGGAACGCGCAGCCGCCCGTGGCCACCACTACCGCGCCGGCGCGCACGGTCCAGCGCTCGAACCCGTTGTCGTTGCGCAGGCCGGTGGCGCCCGCCACCACACCGTCGCGGTCGACGAGCAACTGCAGGGCGGGGTGGTGATCGAGCACACGTACGCCGGCTTCCCGCACACCGCGGCGCATTCGCCGCAGGTAACCGGCGCCGTCCAGGTAGATCCGCCGCGTGGCCGGGGCGGCCGGATCAGTGGCGATCCGGTATCCCCACCGCGCCACCTGCTCGATCCGCTGATAGGTCTCCTCCAGTACGCGGTACATCAGCTCCGCGTCCCCCAGCCCGCCACCGTGCGCGTGCGCCCGCCGGACCGCCTCGTCCCGCGCTGGGCCCGGCGGGATGTGCCACAGGGAGATCGCGCCGTGCGCGGTCGGTCCACTCGACCCGCACCGCGCCTTGTCGACCAGCACGACCGTGGCGCCCGCCGCGGCGGCCGAGACGGCCGCCCAGGTACCGGCGGGGCCGCCGCCGATTACCAGCACGTCCGTCTCGAGTTCGGTCATAAAGAAAAATGTTCGGGCACAATTCATTCACCCGCAACCAAAGCGGGGAATCAGCTCCACCATTGCGTCCACAGCAATAGTCCAGCAGCCAGAAAAACCACCATGGATCCGGTAAAAGCGGCCGGACCCCGATGCCGATCCGAATAGATCTGCGCCGCGAGGGCGACCGCCGCGACCGCCACATGCCAGGCGACCGATTCGCCGCCGGGGCCGGGAAAACCGCGCCGGTCCGCGAGGACGGCGGTACCGACCACCACCAGCATGCCCACCACCGTGCCCCCGGCGACGACGCCGCTGAGGCCGCGCACCAGTCTCACGAGGTGATCACCGGCACGCCGGAGGCCTTGTCGGCCAGCTTCTCGAATTGCGCCGGATCGGTGGTGAACTCGCCGAGCCGGATGGTCTTGTTCGTGCCGTGGTAGTCCGACGAACCGGTGCTGAGCAGGCCGAGTTCGGCGGCGAGATCGGTCAGCAGCGCGCGGTCGGCGGCCGAATGGTCGGGGTGCGCGATCTCCAGGCCACCTAGGCCGAGGGCGGCCAGCTCGCGGATGTCGTCGAGCGCGAGCAACCTGCCCCGCTTGCGCGCCCTGGTGTGCGCGAGGACGCTGACGCCGCCCGCGCTGGCGATCATCTGCACCGCGCGACGCAGCGGGGTATCGGCCTTCTCGGCGTAGTAGCGACCGTGCGGGGCGAGCAACTCGTCGAACGCCGCGTCCACGCTCGGCACCACGCCTGCCTCGACGAGCGCGCGGGCCAGGTGCGGACGTCCCGCCGAGGGGCCCGCCGAGGCCAGGACGGCGTCGGGATCGATCGGCAGTCCGTCGGCCGCCATGCGCTCGGCCATGGCGCGCAGCCGCTCCACACGTTCGGCGCGCAACCGCTCGCGTTCCTCGGCGAAGCCACGGTGGGTCGGGTCGAACAGGTAGGCCAGCAGATGCACGGGCACCGGCCAGCCGTCCGCACCGAGACCGACACAGGACATCTCCATGCCGCGGACCAGCGTCAGCCCCTCCGGTAGCGCCTCGACCGCCTCGGTCCATCCGGCCGTGGTGTCGTGATCGGTGATCGCGACGACGTCCAGGCCCGCCGCGGCCGCGTTCCGCACGAGTTCGGCCGGAGTATCGGTGCCGTCGGACGCGGTCGAATGGGTATGCAGGTCGATGCGCACGCCTTCAAGTCTTACAGTGCGGCGAGGGCGTCTCGCACGCGCAGGCGACCTTCCCTCAGGTCGGTCCACGTAGCATCGTCACCGTGCCGTCGTTTTCTCCGCTCTCCTCGCTTCGTGGCTCCGGCCGCACGCCACCGCGGCAGGAGCAACGGTTCATCCCGGTTCCGACGGCGCAGGCCATCGTCGACTGCGCGGTGTACGTGGACGGCAAGCGGCTGCCCGGGCGATTCACCCACAAGGCGGCACTCGCGCGAGCCCGGGAGGAGCAGAACGGATTCGTCTGGGTCGGGCTGCACGATCCGGACCTCACGCAGATGACCGACATCGCCGAGACTTTCGGGTTGCACCAGCTGGCCACCGAGCACGCCCTGCAGAAGCACCAGCGGCCGAAGCTGGAGCGTTACGACGATTCGCTGCTGCTGGTGCTGCGCACGGTGAGTTACGTCGAGCACGAGATGGACAGCGTCAGCGAGATCGTGGAGACCGGCGAGATCATCGTGTTCACCGGTCCCGACTTCGTGGTCGCCGTCCGGCACGGTGAGCACTCCGGGCTCGCCGAGGTGCGCAAGGCTTTGGAAGAAGATCCCGCGCAGCTGGCGCTCGGTCCCGGCGCGGTGCTGCACGCGATCGCCGACCGGGTCGTGGACTCCTACATCGAGGTGGCCCAGTCGGTCGAGAACGACATCGATGAGATGGAAGAGGAGATCTTCACCCCCCGCAGCAGGGTCACGGTGGAATCCATCTACCAGCTCAAGCGCGAGGTGGTCGAGTTGCGGCGGGCGGTGAATCCGCTCGCCGCGCCGCTGGAGTTGCTCAGTCACAAACCGGATCTGCCGGTGCCCAAGGAGGTTCGGCGCTATCTGCGCGACGTCGCCGAGCACCACGCCGCCGTCGCGGAACGGATCAACGACTTCGACGAGGTGCTCAGTGCGCTGATCAGCGCCGCGCTGGCCCGGATCGGCGTGCAGCAGAACACCGACATGCGCAAGATCTCGGCGTGGGTGGCGATCGCTGCGGTGCCGACGATGATCGCGGGCATCTACGGCATGAACTTCGACCACATGCCCGAATTGCACCAGGTCTGGGGTTATCCGGCGGTATGGCTGGTCATCCTCGCCATCTGCACCGGCCTGTTCTTCACCTTCCGGCGCAACAAGTGGCTGTAGCGGGGCCGCGGATCACAGGCTGGCGGCGCCGCGCCCCGGGTCGCGCACGTCGATCCCCGCCTCCTGCCAGGCGTCCCGCAATGCCTGCGCGCCACGGACCCGCACCCATGCCGCTTCCGTCGCGGTCACCGGCGTCACCCCGAAGTACCGCACCGGCTCGGCCGGGTCGGGCAGCGCCACGTCCGGAATATCGCTGTCACCGAGCAGCACCGCGGTGAACGGCGCGTCGCGCCAGATCGGCTCGCTCAGGTCCATCAACGCGTCCGGTTGCAGCACAACGCCTTCCACGGCCGGCGCCGCGGCGAGCACGCCCAGCGACTTGGCCAGGCCCGCGCTCGCGCCCACGCCGGAGCGCAGCGTCAGCACCAGCTCCGCCCGCGGCCCGCGCAACGGGTCCGCGTGCAGTGCCGTGGGATCGCCCATCGGATGGCGGCTTCCGCCCAGCGTCACGTAATGCACCAGATCACCGTCGGCGATGCGCAGAATCTCGATCGGCTCCAAGCCCAGGAAAGTGACCGACGCGGCGTCGACGTTCGCGGCGTCCACGCCGAAATGGCCCAGCACCTCGGTGCGGACCCGCTCCAGCACCTCCATGCGTCAGATCGCCAGCCGCGCGAGCATATCCCGCGCCTGTTCGGCCGACTTCGGATCGCACAGCACGTCGTAGCGGCCCGCCACCAGCTGCATGGTGGACGCGAAATCGCGCTGACCCCTGGTCGCCGCGTACGGGATCGAGGTCGAGATGACGCCGAAGATGATGCCGCCGACCAGGCCGACCAGCAGTGGCCCCAGCGCGCCGCTGGTGGTGAACAGGCTCAGCAGCAGGCCGAGGAACAGGCCGAGCCAGGCGCCCGACACCACGCCGCCGCCGATCACCTTGCCCCAGGTGAGCCGATAGAGGACTCGCTCGACCTGCATCAAGTCGACACCGACGATGGTCACGTCCTGCACCGGGAACTGGTTGTCGGCCAGGTAGTCGACCGCCTTCTGCGCCTCGGCATAGGTCGGATAGGAACCGACCGGCCAGCCCGACGGGGGCGTCGGGAGGCCCGGCCGCGCACGGCTCGAGTTCCCCAAGGGATTCGTCATGGCTCCATTCTGCTATTTCGACGCATCCGGCGGGGGTGTGAAACGCGTGGTGCGCGTCATTGCGGCGGCGCGTCCCTTCTCCGCGATCACCTGAGCCATCTTGGCGCTGGCCTCATCGATCATCTCGTCGCCGAGCATCACCGCGCCACGCGCGCCGCCCGCCGCGGAGGTGTGGAACGCGTAGGCGTCCAGGATCTCCTCGGCGCGGTCGTAATCGGTCTGGCGCGGGCTGAAGATCTCGTTCGCCGCCTCGATCTGGCCGGGGTGCAGCACCCACTTGCCGTCGAATCCGAGCGCCGCCGTGCGCGCGGCGGCGCGGCGGAAACCCTCCACGTCCCGGATCTGCAGGTACGGACCGTCGATCGCCTGCAGTCCGTGGGCACGGGCGGCGAGCAGGATGGTCATCAGGATGTGATGGTAGGCGTCGCCGGTGTCGTAGCCCTCCGGTTGTTCGCCGACCACCAGGGTGCGCATGTTGATGCTGGCCATGAAGTCGGCCGGGCCGAAGACCAGGGTCTGCACCCGTGGGCTCGCGGTGGCGATCGCGTCGATGTTGCGCAGTCCCAGCGCGTTCTCGATCTGGGGCTCGATACCGATCCGGCCGGTGTCCAGGCCGCAGGTCTTCTCCAACTGGGTCAGCAGCAGGTCCAGCGCGCGCACCTGGCCCGCGTCGGTCACCTTGGGCAGCAGGATCGCGTCCAGTGCCGCGCCCGCGCCCTCGACCACGGAAATGACGTCGGCGTAGGTCCATTCAGTGGTCCAGTCGTTCACCCGGACCACGCGCAGTTGCGTTCCCCACCCGGAGTCGTTCAGCGCCGCGACGATGTTCGCCCGCGCTTCGGCCTTCGCGGCCGGGGCGACCGCGTCCTCCAGATCGAGAAACACCTCGTCGACGGGCAAGGTCTTGGCCTTCTCGATCATCTTCGTGTTGCTGCCCGGGCAGGCGAGCACCGAACGGCGTGGCTTCATGATCACTCCCGTCGATCGTGGCGCGGTGCGAGCACCGGCCCGCGAACATCTAGCCTGGCAGCATGGCAGCTACCAGGGTCTACGTCGCCAGGCTGGCCGGATTGGCGGTGCTGGGACCGGACGGGGAGTCTATCGGCCGGATCCGTGACGTCGTCGTGGCCGTCCGCTCCGATCGCCAGCAGCCCCGCGTGCACGGTCTGGTCGTCGAATTGCCGACGCGGCGGCGTATTTTCGTGCCCATCCTGCGGGTCACCGCGATCGAACCCGGCGTGGTCACGCTGAACACCGGAACGGTCAGCCTGCGACGTTTCACGCAGCGACCTGGCGAGATGCTGGCCCTGGCGCAGATCGTCGACTCGGTGGTGCGGGTCGAGGACCCGGACCTGCCGGATCTGGCGGGCGTCGACGTGCACGTGATCGATCTCGGCATGGAACAAACCCGTTCCAGGGACTGGCTGGTCACCAGGGTCGCGGTGCGCGGGCACCGCAGACTGGGCCGCAGGCGCACGGTGCACGTGGTCGACTGGATCATGGTGTCCGGCCTGACGCCCAACGAGATCGACCGGCCGGGACAGGACGTCACCCAGCTGCTGGAACAGTTCGAGGGCATGCGCGCGGCCGACGTCGCACAGCAGTTGCGCGAGCTGCCGGAGAAGCGGCGGATCGAAGTGGCCGTCGCGCTGGACGACGAACGCTTGGCCGACGTGGTGCAGGAACTTCCCGACGACGAGCAGGTCGAGCTGCTCAGCCACCTGGAAGTACGGCGGGCCGCCGACGTGCTGGAGGCGATGGACCCCGACGACGCCGCCGACCTGCTGGGCGAGCTGCCCGAGGGCGAGGCCGAATCGCTGCTGGCCCTGATGGACCCGCAGGAGTCCGAGCCGGTGCGCAGGCTGCTCGAGCACTCCCCCTACAGCGCGGGCGGGTTGATGACGCCGAAGCCGATCATCCTGACGCCGGCCACCACGGTGGCCGAAGCGCTGGCCCGGGTGCGCAACCCCGACCTGACCCCGGCACTGGCCAGCATGGTGTTCGTGGTCCGTCCGCCCACCGCGACACCGACCGGCCGCTACCTGGGTTCGGTGCACATCCAGCAATTGCTGCGCGAGCCACCGGCCCACCTGGTGGGCGGCATTCTCGACACCGATCTGTCGCCGCTGCGCCCCGAACTCCCGCTCGCCGCGGTGACCCGGTACTTCGCGACCTACAACCTGGTCTGCGGACCGGTGGTGGACGAGGAGAACCACCTGCTCGGGGCGGTGAGCGTCGACGACGTCCTCGACCACCTGCTGCCCGAGGACTGGCGCGACCAGCAAGAGACCGACGAGAGGGGCGGGGCGTGAGGCGGCGGCGCGCCGTGACCACGCAGGTCCGCGCGCACGCCCGGAAGGACATACCGTGAGCGAGAACGACCCGGGCGTGCGGCTCGGTCACAGCAGGGCCCGCCAGCGGCTGGAGACGCCGGTGGAAGGCCGGTTCCGGTTGGAGTGGGACGCCGAGGCTTTGGCCCGCAGCAGCGAGCGGGTGGCGCGATTCCTGGGCACCGGACGATATCTGGCGGTCCAGACGATCCTGGTGCTGGTCTGGATCGTGTTGAACGTCTTCGTGGTCGCGCTGCGCTGGGACCCGTACCCGTTCATCCTGCTGAATCTGGCGTTCTCCACCCAGGCCGCCTACGCGGCGCCGCTGATCCTGCTCGCGCAGAACCGGCAGGACAACCGGGACCGGGTCGCCTTGGAGGAGGACCGGAGGCGGGCCGCGCAGACCAAGGCCGACACCGAGTTCCTGGCCCGCGAACTCGCCGCGCTGCGCATCGCGGTCGGCGAAGTGGCCACCCGCGATTACCTGCGCCGGGAATTGGAAGAGCTGAAAGGCATTCTGGACCGGATCGAGTCCGCGGAATCCCCCGATCAAGAGATCCGGGCGGAAAGCGGTGGAAAGAGTGGGCGCAAGAAAAGCTCCGGCCGAAAGACCGCTCCAGCTCCGGTTTCACCGTCGGTAACCAGTGATCAACCGGAAATACCGAATAACGACCTGACTGGTGGGTAACCTGGACAACGTTGTCCAGAGCGGCCAGGGCAGGGCATGTCCCGGACGACCGCTCCCACGACGTCGAGGATTGGGTGTGGCCGAATGCGTGTATCCGCTCCGATAACGATCTCGGCTTTGGTTGTTGCTGGTGTGGTGGTGAGTGGTTCAGGGGTGCATTCCCCCGTGGATGCGGGCGCGCCGCAGGCGCCGGAGGTCTTGGCGGCGGCGTCTCCCGGCGCGGGCGCCAGCGGTGGGGAGTCGCGGGTGGCGGGGTTGTTGCCGGTGTCGCCGGAGTTGCCGCGGCGGTTGCGGGCGGTGTCGCCGCCGTTCGCGGGTGTGGTGCCGTTGCAGGAGCTTACGTTGCCTGCGGTGGG
>NZ_JADLQO010000050.1 GCF_015477775.1 Nocardia abscessus
TGCCCCCGCTCCATTTTGGACACTGTTGGCGAATTCGATTGAGGTGACGCAGGTTCGGCATGCTTGATATCGGTTTCGGGGATGGTGTCGATGGAGGTTGTGGTGTCGTTGCGTCCGCGTGGGTGGGGCGAAGTTCCGGTCGAGACGGTTCGGGTCGCCGGGATGGCTTTCCCGCAGGGTTGCCTGGCGATCCGGATGCGAGATGCTCTGGGGCCGATCTTCGCTGATGACGAGTTCGCAGAGGTATTCTCACGTCGCGGTCAACCTGCGATTTCGCCAGCGTTGCTGGCATTGGTGTCGGTATTGCAGTTCGCCGAAGGACTCACCGATCGTCAAGCAGCGCAAGCTGTTCGGGGTCGGATTGACTGGAAGTACGCTTTGGGTTTGGAGTTGACCGATCCGGGCTTCGACTACTCGGTGCTCAGCGAGTTCCGTTCCCGGTTGATCGCGGGCGAGCTGGAGCAGCGGGTGCTCGACGCGGTCCTGGAGGCCGTTCGGCGAGCCGGGTTGTTGAAGGCGGGTGGTCGACAACGGACCGATTCCACTCATGTGCTGGCATCGGTCCGCGACATCAACCGGCTGCAGTTCGTCACCGAAACGCTGCGTGCCGCGCTCAATGCACTCGCCGCTGCGGCACCCGACTGGCTGGCCGAGATCGCCGAACCCGAGTGGTTCGACCGATACAGTGCTCGGTCGGAAGACACTCGGTTCCCGAGCCGGTGGGCGGCCCGGGCCGCCCATGCGAACCAGATCGGAGCCGACGGCATGACCGTGTTATCTGCGGTCGCCGCACCCACCTCCCCTGCATGGCTGCGGCATTTGCCCGCAGTGGAGTTGCTGCGAAGGATTTGGGTGCAGCAATACCAGGTCACCGACGCAATGGTGGCCTGGAGAGACAAGAAAGACCTGCCACCAGCGGCGATCCGTTACTGCTCACCATATGACGAACAAGCCCGCACCGGCACCAAACGCGATACCTCCTGGAACGGTTACAAGGTCCATCTCACCGAAACCTGCGAGCCCGACGCGCCGCACCTGATCACCCAGGTCGCCACCACGCAAGCCCCGGTCCCTGACATGGCGATGACCGCGGCGATCCATACTCGTCTGGCCGAGCGGGATCTGCTTCCTGACGTGCATCTGGTCGACGCCGGTTATGTCGACGCCGACCTGCTGGTCGCTGCGCAACGGGAACACGGTGTCGAACTACTGGGTCCGGTGAAGGCGGCCACCGGGTGGCAAGCCGCAGCCGACGGCGGCTATACCCTGGGCGACTTCACGATCGACTGGGACAACGAGCGGGTCACCTGTCCCCAAGGCACCACCTCCGCGCGCTGGAAATCCGACCGATCCCAGGACCAGGTCCCGGTCATCAAAGTCACATTCCCCCATTCGACCTGCCGACCCTGCCCGGCCCGCGCGCAATGCACCCGCTCCAGTTCGGGTCGACGGCTCACCATCCGGCATCGCGCTCAGCACCAGGCTCTCCAACTGGGCCGCACCGAACAGCAGACCGATCGATGGCAACAGCGTTACCAGCACCGCGCGGGAGTGGAAGGAACTGTGGCTCAAGGCATCCGATCCCACGGACTCCGCCGATCCCGCTACCAAGGTCTGGCCAAAACCAGCCTCCAACACCTTCTGACGGCCGCAGCCATCAACCTCAATCGCCTCAACGCCTGGTGGGACAACACGCCACTCGCTCCAACACGAGTATCGCATTTCGCTTCACTCCGACCGACCGCCTGACAGCGCACCGGGATTCGCCAACGGTGTCCATTTTGGGTCCAATGCCTCGAAACCATGCGCGTTGAAATCATGGATCACCTGCCGCACATACGATTCCGACACCTGCATCAGCTTCGCGATCAACCCGAACTGATTGATGCTGC
>NZ_JADLQO010000051.1 GCF_015477775.1 Nocardia abscessus
TTCCCCGCCGGGTCGGTGCCGTTTCCGGTTCCATGACCGCTCGATAGGGCGTGTGATGTCAAGCGGAATGTGGAAAATAGTTCCGACCCGGATGCCTCTCTTCCAGTTCTGGATGCGCACGGCACGAGAGGAATTCGGCCCGCCACTATTCATTTGCGCGAGACCAGGTGGACTCACGCCGGCGACCTCACCGCGGTGCCGCAGCGGACGAGGACACACTCCGGGACACGCGGCCGGTTGCGGGTCGCGCCCGCTACCGCGTTGCCACTGAGTTCGGCTCCGGGTTTGATCACGCCTTCCTCGTCGTGACCTTGGGTGTTCTTCATCAGGCGCATAAGGGTCTCCTGTTCGTGGGCTGAGTTGAGGTCGGTTGTGTCGCTGGCGGGTTCATCGAGTCAGGTGCTCGCGCAGAAGGCCGGTGGTGCGGTCGAGCCACACACTCGCCCCGTGCCCGCGCCCGCTCCGGCGCACCAGGTCGGCGGCACCGGTGGCGTAGGCGGCGATGTCGTCGGAGTGCACGAGGTGAATCCGGGGGGCGGCGTAGCCGCCCGTACCGCCGGTCACGTGCGCCACGGTGTACATGCCGCGCTCGTCGTGGGGGCCGGGGGCGTAGATGATGAATTGATCGCCGGTGATGGCGTTGGCGATCACGTAGATCGGCTGGAGGGCGGCGGTGGTGGGGATCGCGGGGTCGGTCACGGTGTCTCCTGTTGGTTGCCGCCCCGGTCGGGGCGGGGGTGTTGGTGATAGTTGGGCCGCGCCGGTGGCACCGGCGCGCCCGGTCCGGGTGCCCCGGGCGCGTGCTGCGCCCGGGGCCCGGGGTCTAGGTGGCGCGCACGGCAGCGGTGGCGGCGCGGGCGATCTCGGCGGCGGTGGTCGCGGGGTCGGTGAGCAGGTGCGGGTTCGAGTTCTTCAGCGGGTTGACTCGCCCGCGTGCCGGTGCCAGCCACAGCACCGCGCACCCGGCCGCGCGCAACGCGTCGAGGCGTTTCTGGGCGCGGTCGCGGTTGAGGCCGGTGTAGATGCCGTCGGAAATGATCACCAGCAGCCGGGCCGCGCCAGGGCGGGCCAGACCGAGGGCACCCTCGAGGGCCACGATGGCGAAGTCGATCGCGTGATTGCCGTCCGGGCAACCGAACTCGGTGACCTGGGCGGGGGCGGTGCCCGGGTAGGTGATCGGGGTGACAGTGTCCCCGAATGTCACGGTCGCGGTGGTGGCGGGCATGGCAGCCAGCTCGGCGGCGCGGGCGATGATCCACGCGGCCGAGGACACCGGGGCGGCGAACTTGCTCATCGAGGAGGACACGTCGCACGCGATGCCGACCTGCAGCGGCGGGTGTGGGCTGTTCTTGCGGGTGGTGCGGGTGAACGGTTCGGCAGTGGGGATGGCCCCGGCGGCGAGCTGTGCCTGGCGTGCCAGCACACCGCGCATCCGCACCCGTCCCGGCGGGACCACCGAGGTCGTTTTCACCGTGGCGCGTTCGCGGGCGGCGGCGGTGTCCAGCGCGCGGGCCAGTACCCGCGCGGCGCTCTGTTCTTTCGCCAGCGGGGTGCGGGTGCGGCGCACGATGCGCGAGATGCCTGGCACCCCGCCGTCGCCGCCGCCGTCGCCGAACACGTTTTCCGCCAACCGCTGTGCCCGTTCGGCGGTGTCGGCGGCTGCCCGGCGCGCGGCGGCGGCGGACTCGGCCGGGTCGGCGGGCACCGGATTGGCCGCGACCTCGCGGGCGATGGCGGCCACCGTGGCGCGGATGGCCGCGCCCAACTTCGAGCC
>NZ_JADLQO010000052.1 GCF_015477775.1 Nocardia abscessus
TCGGGTCCACCAGGGTGGAGGTGTCGCCGAGTTCGCGTCCTTCGGCGACGTCGCGCAGGAGGCGGCGCATGATTTTGCCGCTGCGGGTTTTGGGGAGTTCGGGGACGATGTGGATTTCTCGTGGTCGGGCGATGGGGCTGATTTCGCGGGCGACTTCGGTTTTGAGGTCGTCGATGAGGGTGGGGGTGTGTTGGGCGTTGGCGGTGAGGATGACGAAGGCGACGATGCCTTGGCCGGTGGTGGGGTCGGTGGCGCCGACGACGGCGGCTTCGGCGACGGTGTGGTGTCCGACGAGGGCGGATTCGACTTCGGCGGTGGAGATTCGGTGGCCGGAGACGTTCATGACGTCGTCGACGCGGCCGAGGACCCACAGGTCGCCGTCGGTGTCGAGTTTGGCGCCGTCGCCTGCGAAGTACCAGCCTTGTTCGGCGAAGCGTTCCCAGTAGGTGGTTTTGTAGCGTTGCATGTCGCCCCAGATGCCGCGCAGCATCGATGGCCAGGGCTGGTCGAGCACGAGGTAGCCGTTGGCTTCGGTTTCGCCGCGTTGGACCGGTTTGCCTTCTTCGTCGACGACTTGGGCGGAGATGCCGGGCAGTGGGGTCATGGCCGCGCCGGGTTTGGCGGCGGTGACGCCGGGCAGGGGGGAGATCATGATGGCGCCGGTTTCGGTTTGCCACCAGGTGTCCACGATGGGGGTGCGATTGCCGCCGATGACTTCGCGGTACCAGCGCCAGGCTTCGGGGTTGATGGGTTCGCCGACCGAGCCGAGTAGCCGGATGCTGGACAGGTTGTGGGCGGCGGGGATTTCTCGGCCCCATTTCATGAAGGTGCGTACCAGGGTGGGGGCGGTGTAGTAGATGGTGACGCCGTATTTTTCGATGATCTGCCAGTGGCGGTGTTCGTCGGGGAAGTTGGGGGTGCCTTCGTAGACGATTTGGGTGGTGCGGTTGGCGAGGGGGCCGTAGACGATGTAGCTGTGTCCGGTGACCCAGCCGATGTCGGCGGTGCACCAGTAGATGTCTTGTGCGGGTTTGTGGTCGAAGACGGTGTGGTGGGTGTAGGCGGTTTGGGTGAGGTAGCCGCCGGTGGTGTGCAGGATGCCTTTGGGTTTTCCGGTGGTGCCGGAGGTGTAGAGGATGAACAGGGGGTGTTCGGCGTCGAAGGGTTGGGCTTCGTGCTGGGGTGAGGCGGGGGTGACGGTGTCGTGCCACCACAGGTCGCGGCCGTGGGTCCAGGGGACTTCGATGCCGGTGCGGCGTACGACCAGGACGTGTTCGACGGTGGTGGGGTCGTCACCCAGGGCTTCGTCGACGGCTTGTTTGAGGGGGGCGGTTTTGCCGCGGCGCCATTGTCCGTCGGTGGTGATCACCAGTCGTGCGCCGGCGTCGTCTACGCGTTGGCGCAGGGCGGTGGGGGAGAAGCCGGCGAAGACGACGGAGTGGGTGAGTCCGAGGCGGGCGCAGGCGAGCATGGAGATGATGGCTTCGGGGACCATGGGCATGTAGATCGCGACCCGGTCTCCGGTGGCCAGGCCGAGTTCGGTGAGGTAGTTGGCGGCCCGGCAGACCTCGTCGCGGAGTTGGGTGTAGGTGATGGCGCGGGAGTCGCCGGGTTCGCCTTCCCAGTGGATGGCGATCTGGTCGCCGTGTCCGTCCAGGACGTGGCGGTCCACGCAGTTGTAGGCGACGTTGAGTTTGCCGCCGACGAACCACTTCGCTACCGGCGCGTCACTCCAGTCCAGCACCTG
>NZ_JADLQO010000053.1 GCF_015477775.1 Nocardia abscessus
GCTTGGATTCCAGTGGTCGTCGCAACGGTTCGAACTACGAAGCGTTCAGTAAAGCATCGAGTCTTTCGGTGGGTGTTTGCCAGGCGAGGCATTTGCGGGGTCGGTTGTTGAGTTCGTCGGCGACTGCTTGCAGCGCCGTGGGTGTGTGAACCCGGAGGTCGCTGCCGCGTGGGAAGTATTGGCGCAGTAGCCCGTTTGTGTTCTCGTTGCTGCCACGTTGCCATGGCGAGCCCGGTTCGCAGAAGTAGACGGCCATGTCGGTGGCGTTGCTGAAGGCGCGGTGTTCGGCCATCTCACCGCCTTGATCCCAGGTGAGGGTGCCCCGCAGCTGGGCAGGCAGCCCCGAGATGGTGGCGATGAGGCCGTCGCGTAGTGCTTCGGCGCTGCGGTCTGCTCCGAGGTGGACCAGCACGACGAAGCGGCTGGATCGTTCGACCAGGGTCGCGATGGCCGAGCGGTTGGTGGCGCCGATGACGAGGTCTCCTTCCCAGTGGCCGGGCGCGGTGCGGGACTCGACCTCGGGCGGGCGTGTGGTGATCAGCGACATCGGCTCGACGAAACGCGGCCGGCGCGCGGCGGGGTCACGACGAGGTCTGCGCCGGAGACGGCCACGACGCAAGTGGCGGGCGAGTTCGCGCTTCAACTCGCCTCGGGCGTGGACGTAGATGCCCTGGTAGATCGTCTCGGTGCAGGCGCGCATCTGCAGATCGGTCGGGAAGTCGACGACCAGGCGATGGCTGATCTGCTGGGGTGACCACTTCCGTGCGAGCTTGTCTCGAACGTAGTCACGCAACGACGCGTTCGCCGTCAGCTTCGGGTCGCGGGGCCGCAACCGGCGAGCGACCGAGGCGCGGTGGGCGGAGTGGGGCAGATATCCCCGCGCCGAGGTTGTGTTGCGGCGCAGCTCGCGGCTGATCGTCGATGGTGAACGCCCCAGCTCCGCGGCGATCCGGCGGACCGTCAGCCCGGCTCGGTGCAGATCGCATACTTGCTCGCGTTCCAGCAAGCTCAGATACCGGGGGTGGATCGGCTTCTCGACTCGATCGAGGTCGATCTTCCCACCCAGAACGTTGGCCGTGCGCGGTGAATTCACGTCTGCCAGTATCGGATTCGGGTAGCGCACCACGCGACCGTCGGGGTAGATCCGGCCTCGATGGATGATGGTGATGCCCTTGTCCCAGTCCGCCGCCGAACGCTTGTCCGCCCCCACCCGCCGAGCCGCCTGCGCTCGGGTCAACCCCTCGGCACGCAACCGCAGGAACTCCTCCCGCCGCGGCGGCATCCGACGTGCCTCGCTGGTGAAGATCCCGGCCTGGTGCGCCCACTTGTAGCAGGTGATCCTGGTGAAACCGAGCTCACGCGCAACAGCCGAGACGTTCCCACGTTCGGCCAGCAACCGGAAGAACTCGGCCTTCTCCTGCTCGGTGTAGACGCGCGGAGTCCCCCGGCGCATCACCAATCCACTTTTCCGCAGCCACGTATACGCCGCACCAGGATGCACGCCCGCCGCGGTCGCCGCGGCCCTGACACTGCCTCCACGATCCAGCAGATCGAAGAACAACTCCCGCTGCTCCTTCGAATACTTCCGACCAGCCAACGCCACCACCTTCCAGCAGCGTTGCAACGACTACTGGAATCCAAG
>NZ_JADLQO010000054.1 GCF_015477775.1 Nocardia abscessus
TGGTTCGGTGACGTGGGCCGATGAGACCATCGGTTTGAACGGTTGCGCGGGCTATGCCCAGGCGCGTGCTTTCGTGAGCGTCGAGGTCGAGACCGACAATGTGATCACCTGGGTGACGCTGTGGGGACAGCCTTTCAGCCTCGGCTGAGTGAACGGCGGGTGAAAAACCCGTAGCACCCGATGAAATGGACCCCTCGCATCGCGGCGGGTCCATTTCGTCATGAATTCGATTGCACGGCAAGAAGCCGGCTGATCTTAGTCCGATCGCTGCCCGCCCCGAGACTATTTGCCCGAATTTCCGGAAAAGTCTGGTTGATACCGAATAGCATTGTTTCGTCCGAGATCGCTCGATGACGCGATGGTCGGCGATCGCTTGATGGACAGCACATTCCATCGAGCGCCGCCGGCTTTGGAGGGACACGCCCGCCTCGACACCCTGAGGTGGGCGGATGCAACCTGATGAGGAAAAAGATGAGCAAGTACCGCACCAACGGTCTGTCTCGAGGTGCCCGCGTCGCGGGCGCCGCCGCCGTGGCGGCCGTAGCGACCGGTCTGTTGTCGACCGGTGCCGCAAATGCCGATGTCTTCGTGCCGTTGCCGGACGGTCACAAGGCAGGCCCTGGCGTGAACATCGCCCGTACGGGCGAGCGCGCCCTGATCTCCCCATCCCTTGCCGCGAACGGTGCCGGCCGTGTCGTGTGGGTATCGGGGAACGCCATCGCCGATGTATCCGTCACCCCGGAAGGTGAGATCGGGCCGAACAATGGTCCGACCGGAAACCCGGGCACGAATAATTCGTCCACCCACGGTGCTTCGCAGTTGAGCACCGGTTACATCGTCGGCTGCCAGGTCAGCATCGCCGATGACGCGATCTCCGCCGGTGTGTCCGGCAGCGTGAACCTCAGCGGCGCGAGCGCCGGTGGTTCGATCGGTATCAACCTCGGTCCCGGTGAGGTCAAGTTCGTTCAGATCGATTACAAGGACATCCTGAAGCCGGGTGTGTACTCGGTGGAGTATCAGGATGCGGAGATCCAGATCCAGGGCTGCGCGGGTTACGCGCAGGCGCGTTCGTACACGGTCGTCGAGATCATCGGTGATCACTACTCGAAGACCACCCTGTACGGGATGCCGTTCAGCATCGGCTGACGCGGATCGGATCCGTCAAACCTTCTTTCGCTGAAGCGAATTAGATTCTTTAGGGGATTACCATGTTCGATCGTAAGAAAATGGCGCGCGCGGCCGGGCTGTGCGCGTCTGCGGCAATCGCTGTTGGACTGCTCTCGACAGGTGCGGCCAACGCCGACACCTTCGTTCCGCTGCCGGGCGGGGAGCTGACCAAGACGCTGTCGGACGGCACCGTCGTGACCATCCGCTTGGTCGGCGAGTCCGCGACCATCAGTCCGTCCATGGGTTCGACGCCGTTGCATCGCAATGCGTGGGTGTCGGGTAGTGCGCAGGTCGAGTTGTCGGGTGCGGCCGGGGGCAAGATTTTCCCGGGTTACACCGTGGGTTGCCAGGTGAACATCGCCGGTGGTGGTGCCACTG
>NZ_JADLQO010000055.1 GCF_015477775.1 Nocardia abscessus
AATCCACCGCCGACACCGACAGTCCCGGCAACTCCAGTTCGGTACGCGCCAAATTCTGGAAGGTCAACATCACCTGGAACAACGGATGCCGCGCCGGCGAACGCACCGGATCCAGCAACTCCACCAACCGCTCGAACGGCACATCCGCATGCCCGAACGCCGCCACATCCACCGACCGCACCTGCCCCAGCAACCGGTCGAACCCCACCCCGGCATCGATCTCGGTCCGCAACACCAACGTGTTGACGAACATCCCGATCAGATCATCGAGTTCCGCCTCACCACGCCCGGCCACCGCAGTACCCACCGCGACATCCCGACTACCCGACAACCGCGCCAACAACACCGCCAACGCCGCATGCACCACCATGAACATCGTCGCGTTATGCGCCGCGGCAACCCGGCTCAACCCCGCATGCACCCGCGCATCCACCTCGAACGCCAACGTCGCACCCCGATGCGACGCCACCGCCGGACGCGCCCGATCCGCCGGCAACTCCAACTGCTCGGGCAACCCCGCCAACTCCGCGCGCCAGAACCCGATCTGCTGAGCCAGCAACGACTCCGGATCATCCTCCGAACCCAAAATCTCCCGCTGCCACAACGCGAAATCCGCGTACTGCACCACCAACGGCGCCCACCCCGGCCCACCGCCACGCGTGCGCTCCACATACGCACTCATCAAATCCCGCGTCAACGGCCCCATCGAAAAACCATCCCCCGCGATGTGATGCACCACGCACACCAGCACATGCTCCACATCGCTCAACGCGATCAACCGCACCCGCACCGGCGGCGCCGCCGTCACATCGAAACCCTCACCCACCGCGGCAGCCACCAACGCCGCCACCTCCGACTCATCCGCCGCCCGCACCATCACATCCGGCACCGCCCGCGCATCCCCCACCGGCAACACCACCTGAAAACCCTCACCATCCACATCCGGATACACCGTGCGCAACACCTCGTGCCGCTCCACCAAATCCCCCACCGCCGCACGCAACGCCGCCACATCCAACCGCCCCGACAACCGCACCGCGACCGGAATATTGTTCACCGCACTACCCGGATCGAACCGGTTCAAAAACCACATCCGCTGCTGCGCATAC
Source organism: Nocardia abscessus (assembly GCF_015477775.1). Classification (GTDB taxonomy): domain Bacteria; phylum Actinomycetota; class Actinomycetes; order Mycobacteriales; family Mycobacteriaceae; genus Nocardia; species Nocardia abscessus_A. The sequence goes on from NZ_JADLQO010000055.1 coordinate 1,110, forward strand.
GACAACGGCACCCGCTCCGGACGCGACCCCGCCGACAACGCCCGACCCGCCGCCGACCCCGCATGCGCCTCCACCCGCGCCGCCAACCCCGCCACCGACGACACCTCGAACAACAACTGCACCGGCACCCGCACACCCAACGCCGCACCCACCCGCGCCGCCGCCTGCGCCGCCAACAACGAATTCCCACCCAACTCGAAGAAATCATCATCAGCCCCCACACGCCCGTCCTCCTCGGGCACCAACAACGCCGCGAACACCCCCGCCACAATCTCCTCCACCGGAGTCGACGGCACACGAAACGCCCGCGCCGCGAACACCGGCTCCGGCAACGCCGCACGATCCAACTTCCCCACCGGCGTCAACGGGATCTCATCCAGC
>NZ_JADLQO010000056.1 GCF_015477775.1 Nocardia abscessus
AGGACACTTCGGCGACGGTGCCGGGTGGAGTTCATGGAGAGTTATCGATGCAGCGACAGCAGGGGCAGTCTCGGTCGGGGTGGCGGCGGTGGGCCGTTGTGGTGGCGGGGGTGGTGGCCGTGGCGTGTGCTACCGCGGTAGCCGTGGTGGGGGTGGATACCGGGGAGGCGGCGGCGGCCCCGGTCAGCGATTTCTATCTCCCGCCGGCGCGGATTCCGTCGGAGCCGGGTGCGATCGTGAAGACCGCGCCGATGGCGTTGTTCGCGACGGTGCCGACGGATAAGGGGTGGCCGGGTAGGGCGCAGCACGTCATGTATGTCAGCCGGTTGCAGGACGGGTCGCCGGTGGCGGTGTCGGGAACGTTCATCGACGCTACCGGTCCGTGGCAGGGGCCGGGTCCGCGTCCGACGGTGGTGATCGCTCCGGGCACTTCGGGGCAGGGTGATCGTTGTGCGATGTCGGTGGCGTTCTCCACCGGGATGACGGTGTTCACCGATCCCTCGCCGGGGTTGTCGGCGAACCAGGAACTACCGGCTTCGGCGGTGTGGAGCGGGCTGGGTGCCCGGGTGCTGGTGACCGACTACATCGGGTTGGGCACGCCGGGAATCCACACCTACGCCAACCGGATCGAGGCCGCGCACGCGGTGCTGGACGGGGTCCGTGCGGCGCACAAGCTGGCCGGTGTGGGTGCTGAGACTCCGGTGGTGTTGTGGGGTTATTCCCAAGGTGGCGGTGCGACCGCGGCGGCGGCGGAGATGGCGCCGGTGTACGCGCCGGAGTTGAATCTGAAGGGCAGCTGGGCGGGTGGGCCGGTCGCGGATCTGGCCGCGATCCTGGAACGCATCGATGGGGCGTTGATCGGCGGTGCGATCGGGTTCGCGATCAACGGTTTGCTCGCGCGCTATCCCGAGCTGCACCAGGCGCTGGACCGGGTGACCAGTCCCGCCGGGCGCGCCATGCTGGAAACGCTCGGTGACGAATGTATCGGTGACATCATCACCCGCCATCCCTTTATGAAGACCGGTTCGCTGACCAACGACGGCCGCTCGCTCACCGAACATCTCGCGGCGATCCCGGAGGCGGCTCCCGCCCTGGCCGAACTGCGCGTGGGGAATCTGCTCCCGGCTACGCCGGTGCTGATCACCAGCGGTTTGAACGACGACACCGTCCCCTACGGCCAGGCCCGCCGGCTGGCCGAGGACTGGTGCGCGAAAGGCGCCACGGTCACCTTCCGCACCAACGACCTGCCACCGATCCTGCCCGGCGCCACCATCCCGAACCATTTCGGACCCGAGATGATCGACGGATTCGGCCCCGACAACGCGATCACCTACCTGCTCGACCGCCTCGCCGACAAACCCGTCACCGGCTGCACCTTCGACTGAAACCCCCTGCGCC
>NZ_JADLQO010000057.1 GCF_015477775.1 Nocardia abscessus
GGGACTGTGGATCTAACGGTGTTTGCGGCCTGACGCGCTGAACGATGTTCAGCGGGAAGGTGCCGTGATGACGACACTTGATGCTGTGGCGAGGAAGAAGGCCCAGGCTTCGGCTGAGGAGCTGGCGGCGGCGGAGCTGGTGCGTATGGCCAAGGAGCAGGGGTTGTCCCTGACCGGGCCGAACGGGCTGCTCAAACAGTTCACCAAGACTGTCCTCGAGACGGCGTTGAACGAGGAGATGACCGAACACCTAGGGTTCGAACCGAACCAGGCGCCCGCCGAGCGGGACTCGGCGAACGTGCGTAACGGGACCAGGCCGAAGACGGTGCTGACCGAGGTGACGGGGCCGGTGCCGATCGAGGTGCCTCGCGACCGCGATGGCAGCTTCGAACCTCAGATCGTGCGCAAGCGCCAGCGCCGGTTGAGCGGGGTGGATGAGATCGTGCTGTCGCTGTATGCCAAAGGGTTGACCACCGGGGAGATCTCGACGCATTTCGCCGAGATCTATGGTGCGTCGGTGTCGAAGGAGACCGTCTCTCGTATTACCGACAAGGTGGTCGCCGAGATGCAGGAATGGGCCAGCCGGCCGCTGGATGAGATTTATGTGGCCGTTTTCATCGATGCGATCGTGGTGAAGGTGCGCGACGGGCAGGTCGCCAACCGGCCGATCTACGCCGCGATCGGAGTCACCGTCACCGGTGAGAAGGACATCCTGGGGTTGTGGGCCGGCACCGGTGGTGAAGGCGCGAAGTTCTGGATGAGCGTGCTCACCGACATCCGCAACCGCGGGGTCAAGGACGTGTTCTTCCTGGTCTGCGACGGGTTGAAGGGGTTACCGGAGGTGGTGGGGAATGTGTGGCCGCTGGCCACGGTCCAGACCTGCATCATCCACCTGATCCGCAACACTTTCCGGCTTGCCGGGCGTCAGCACTGGGAGGCGCTGCGCCGCGATGTGAAACCGATCTATACCGCCGTCAACGCCGCCGCGGCCCGCGCGGCGCTGGATGAGCTCACCGAGCGGTGGGGCAAGAAATATGGTGCGATCGTGCGTCTTTGGGAGAACTCGTGGGAGGAGTTCATTCCGTTCCTGGACTACGACATCGAGATCCGACGTGTCATCTGCAGCACGAACGCCATCGAATCGCTCAATGCCCGCTACCGCCGCGCGATCAAGGCACGAGGCCATTTCCCGACCGAGCAAGCCGCCCTGAAGTGCCTGTATCTGGTCACCCGATCCCTCGACCCGACCGGCGCCGGTCGGGCACGATGGACCATGCGCTGGAAACCCGCGGTCAACGCCTTCGCGATCACCTTCGCCGACCGCTGGCCCAACGCCCAAACCTACTGATGGAGATCGCCGCAAACACCGTTAGCGAGATAGACCC
>NZ_JADLQO010000058.1 GCF_015477775.1 Nocardia abscessus
TGTTGCGGGTCGTGACGTTGGTGACGGCTGGGCAGGGGTGAGTTGAAGGGGGACGGGTCTTCCAGCGGCAGGATGGAAAACGCCAATCCTCCGTCCGTTCGACTGGAAAGACCCGTCCGTGACCCACCGTAACGCCCCGCTGACCATCGAAGGCCGTCGCCGGCTGGTGCAGCGTTGCCAGTCCCGTCCGATCGCGCACGCCGCTGCGGAGATGGGCATCTCCCGGCAGTGCGCGAGCAAGTGGGTGAACAGATTCCGCCGCTATGGCGAACTCGGCCTGCTCGATCGCTCCAGCGCCCCGCACCGGTCACCGACAGCTACATCGGTGCAGGTGGTGGCACGGATCGAACAGATGCGACGGACCCGCAAGTGGTCGGCACGCCGGATCGCACTGGAACTCGCTGTCGAGGGCATTCCCGTGTCGGTGCGCACGGTTGGCCGGCATCTGCTGCGCCTGGGGCTCAACCGGCGCCGGTTCCTGGATCCGGCGGGTCAGAACAACCGGCTCCCACGCCGCATCATCGCGCGTCGGCCCGGGCACATGGTGCACGTCGACATCAAGAAGGTCGGCCGGATCCCCGACGGCGGCGGTTGGCGCGTCCACGGCCGAGGATCAGCCCAGGACAAAGCCGCCCGCACGGCCAACCGGCGAACCCGGCCCGGCTATGTCTTCCTGCACACCGCGGTCGACGGCTACTCGCGGCTGGCCTACACCGAAGCATTGCCGGACGAGAAAGCCGTCACCGCGATAGGTTTCGTGTTCCGGGCCAGGGCGTTCTTCGCCGCGCACGGCATCACCAGGATCGAGCGAATCGTGACCGACAACGGCTCCTGCTACAAAGCTCGGGATTTCGCGAAGGTGCTGCTCGGCGCCCGGCATCAGCGGATCACGCCTTACACGCCACGGCACAACGGGAAGGTCGAGCGCTACAACCGGATCCTGGCCGAGGAATTCCTCTACGCACGCGAGTGGACCAGCGAAACCCAACGCACCCACGCGCTCAGCGTCTGGAACATCCACTACAACTACCATCGACCACACTCCACCGCCGGAAACCAGCCACCAGCCAGCCGCCTCCACACCGGCGTCACCAACGTCCAGGCCTCATACA
>NZ_JADLQO010000059.1 GCF_015477775.1 Nocardia abscessus
CGATGCCGGGCATCGAGGTCAGGACCTCGGCAAGAGGGTGGTCGGCGAACATCTCCTCGATGTCCTCGGCGATCTGCTTGCGTTGCAGCAGAACTACTTTCAACGAATCTGCCAGTTTCGGGAGCACTGTTTCAGCGGCTTTGGTGCCGGGAACGGTGACGGTTTGCGCGGGCAACGCGGCCAGGATTTCATCGACGAGCCGGGCGCCCATGCGTGGGGCGTGTTTGGTGGCGATGGCGGTGAGTTTGCGCCGACCAGCGGCCCGGATTCCTTCCGGACCGCCGCAGCGCGACAGAATCTCCAGCACCGCTGGATGGGCGATGCGGGGTCCGAGGACGCGTTCGAGAGCGGGGTGGATGCCGGTGAGCAGGCCGCGGATGCGGTTGCTGGTGCGGGTCGCTTCACCGGCGAGGTCGTCGTCGAATCCGGCCAGAACACCGAGTTCGGTGAGGGTCTCGTCACCGATATCGACGCGGCGCAGCGTGTGCGGCATGGTGCGGGCGGCGTCGGCGATGATGTGGGCGTCGCGGGCATCGGTCTTGGCCTGACCTGGGTAAAGGTCGGCGATGCGGCGCATCGCCAGCCCGGGCAGATAGGCGACATCGTGGCCGCAGGCGCGGGCGACGGTCACCGGCAGGGCGCCGATCGTGTTGGGTTGATCGACCACGATCAACAACCGGCCGTGAGCGGCGAGCTTGTCGAACACCGCCCGCAACCGCGACTCGTCATTGGGCAATGCCTTGTCGAACAACCGTTTCCCGTTCGGGTCGAGCCCGACCGCGTGGTGTTCGCCTTTTCCCACGTCAACGCCGCAGAACACGGCATAGGGGTGTGTCACCTTGCTCGGTCCTCATCGCATCGAAACGCTCGGTCGGACGGCCGCCGATCTGGCGTCAACGCCCGGCACCCACGTTACGAAGAGACCTACCCTCGGCCCTGTCCCCATCAGCGGTCCGTCAACGCCACCAGAGCCCAGCGACACCACCCCCCGGATCATGAGAAAGACAGGGGCAAGAAGTCATACCGAGCCTGGCGACCGTGGGCCCGATCGCGGTACCCACGAAAAAGGTAACGGGG
>NZ_JADLQO010000005.1 GCF_015477775.1 Nocardia abscessus
AACCCCAGAAGACGACACTCCAAGATCGGAATGCTCAGCCCCGTAGAGTACGAACAAGCCCACACCCCCACTCACGCAGCCGCGTGAGCATCACACCCAACCCGTCCGGGAAACCGGGGCAACCTCACCCGGCCGAGATACCCATTCGCTCCGGTGACGAGGACGCGCACCACCCGATCTTGTCATCGAGTCGGCCGGTTGCTCGGATCGATACCGAACGGGGCCGCATGTTCGGTGTCGAATTCGGGAAGCATGCTCGCCGCGCCTGGGTTCCGGGGGTGAAGCCTTGGCTAGGGGTTTCGTGGTTGGCTGGGGTGGTGTCGGAGTTCGGCCGGGCGCGGTTGGCCGCGGGGGCGTTGTTCGTTCGCGGCGAAGACGTGTTGCTTGTGCGCAAGACGTATGGCAATGGCTGGGATCTGCCGGGTGGGTATGTGGAGCCGGGGGAGGCGCCCGCGGCGGCCTGTCGGCGGGAAGTCGGTGAGGAACTCGGGATCGATCGTTTCGCTCGTCGGCTGCTGGTGCACGACTGGGCGCCGAGTGCTGGTGAAGGGGACAAGGTCCTGTACGTCTTCGACTGCGGTGAACTGGGCGCCGATGAGCGAACCATTCGATTGCAGGAGTCGGAACTCGATGCCTGGCAGTGGGTTTCGATCGCCGACATCGATGACTATCTGATACCGCGTTTGGCTCGGCGGGTGCGGCAAGCGCACCTGGCGCACCTCGACGGCTGCCCTCGGTACCTCGAGCACGGTCGTCCGCTGGGGCAGGTCGATCAGTAGAGCGGTGCGCCGCGTCCGAACGGACGGCAGCTCGGGCTTGCGTTATACGTATACATCTACTTATAGTGAGACGTCGGTCCGGATGTTCTGGGAACATTGATTCCGCAGCTGGAGAGCCGGATTCGGAGCGGGCCGGTCCACGGTAGACGCATGCCTGGATGCGCACTGATCTATGAAACGGGGAAACCATGACTACCGATCCGGACAAGGGCACCGCCGACCAGTCGGCCGGCGGCGTCGCTCTCGTGAAGGAATCCGCCGCGCCGGGTGAGGCGGGCGACCTCCGCCAGATCGTGTTGCGGGTGGGGCCGGGCGGCGGGCGCAAGCAGCGCTTCTCCGGCAGGCTGCTCGGCGAATCCCGCGAGTACAGCAAGGTCGGGATGACTGTGCTGCGGGTCTATGTGAGCCGCAAAGGCAAGTTCGTGGTGCACCGGCACGAGATGACCTGGCGCGAAATGTCCGTCGCGATCGACTGGACCGAATGGAAGAATTGGCGCGAACTGCTGGGGGTCGGCAGCGGCGAGCGCGAGTGGGGTGACTACACGGTGGAGATCGTGGACGAGCCCGCCGAACTGCGAGGCCGGATTCCGGAGCACATCTACCGAACGGCCGTCGACGTGGCCGAGAACCCGACCTCGCAAGACCTGCCGATCTGACCGCGCTTTCTCGAAATCCGGAAAGGATTTATTCGCACATGTTCGCACGACTGGGGGCCGTGGTCGTCCACAATCCGTGGAAGGTGATCGGCCTGTGGGTGCTGCTCGCCATCGCGGTGGTGGCCTCGGCGCCGGAACTGAAATCAACGACCGACCAATCCGCTTTCCTTCCTTCACATTACGAGTCGATTCAAGCGTTGGAGTTGCAGCAGAAAGCGTTCCCGGAGAGTTCCGCCCCCGCGGCGATCATCGTGTTCGCCCGGGCGGACGGCAGTCCGTTGACCGAGGCGGACGCGGCTTCGGTCGTCTCGATCGGCAACGACCTGCGCAACGCGCAGGTCAAGGACGTCACCGGGATGCAACCGACGCCGCCGTCGGAGAACCGCCTGATCCAGATCATCGCGGTGCAGATGACGAAGGTGACGAGTCCGAACGACACCACGCAGGGCGACGCCGTCAAGGCGCTGCGCACGCAACTGAAGGAACGCGTCGCGGACACCGATCTGAAGGCGGGCATCACCGGTCAGGCGGCGCAGGTGCTGGACCAGACGGAATCCAGCGAGAAGGGCATGGCCATCATCGGCGTCGCCACCATCGTGCTGATCCTCGTGCTGTTGCTGGTCATCTTCCGCAGCCCGGTGATCGCGTTGCTGCCGATCGTCGTGATCGGCGCGGTCTCCACCATGGTCGGCGGATTGATCGCCATGATGGCCAAGGCCTTCGACCTGCAGATCGACTCCTCGGTCAATGCCATCCTGGTGGTGGTGCTGTTCGGTGTCGGCACCGACTACATCCTGTTCCTGATGTTCCGCTACCGCGAGCGGTTGCGTGCGGGCGAGGACTCGAAGACCGCCATGGTCAGCGCTGTCACCCGGGTCGGTGAGGCGATCACGTCCGCGGCCGGTGCGGTGATCATCGCGTTCATGGCCCTGTTGCTCTCCACGCTCGGCATGTTTCGCGCTCTGGGTCCGGCGCTGGCGATCGCGGTGGGCGTCGCGCTGGTGGCCGGGCTGACGCTGGTGCCCGCGGTGGTCTCGCTGTTGGGTACCAAGGTGTTCTGGCCGTCCAAGGCGTGGCGCGCCGAGCCGAAGGGCGCGCGGTTCGCCGCGGCGGGCAACGCGCTGGGCCGACGGCCCGGTGTCTTCGCCGTGGCCTCCGGCGGTGTGCTGCTGGTGCTGGGGATCTTCGCCTTCGGTTTCCACCCGACGTTCGATCTCAGCTCCGGATCGACCTCTGAGGCGTCGGAATCCGTCGTCTACAGCAAGGAACTGGTCAAGGGCATGCCCGCCGGGACCACCCAGCCTTCGGATGTCCTGTTGCGGTCCGACGGTGCGTTGACCGCCGAGCAGCTCACCGCTTACCGCAACGCGCTGGCCGGTGTACCCGGTGTCGGGCAGGTGGCCGAGCCGAAGTTGTCCGCGGACAAGACGATCGCCGACTTCGCGGTGACGCTCGACGCCGCGCCGGAGTCGGACGCCGCGCTGGACACGGTCAAGGGACCACTGCGCGATGTCGCGCACTCGGCCGCGCCTGCCGGTACGACGGCCGCCGTCGGTGGCCTGACCTCGGTGTTCGTCGACTTCCAGGACGCTATGGCGCGCGACTACGCGATCGTGTTCCCGGTCGCGGCGATCCTGATCATGATCGTGCTCGGCTTGCTGCTGCGCAGTCTGGTCGCACCGTGGTACCTGATGGCGTCGGTGTTTCTCGGATTCGCCGCCACGCTGGGCGCCGCGGTGCTGGTGTTCCAGCACTTCCAGGGCGAGTCCGGGCTGATCTTCACGCTGCCGGTGATCATGTACCTGTTCGTGGTCGCGCTGGGCACCGACTACAACATCCTCATGGTCGCCCGGCTCCGGGAAGAAGCCCGCGAAGGCAACGAGCCGAAACAAGCGGCGGCGCTGGCCCTGCGGCACACCGGACCCACCATCGCGGCGGCCGGGGTGATCCTGGCGGGAACGTTCGCGTCGATGATGCTGGCGGGCAACAATGTTCTCGCGCAGATGGGTTTCGCCATCTCGGTGGGCATCGCGATCGCGGCCTTCGTCATGGCGATGTTCTTCACGCCCGCACTCACCGCGATCATCGGGCACAAGGCGTGGTGGCCGGGTCACGGTGACCAGAAGCCCGCTGGTTCGGGACCGGACGCCGTCGTCGGGACCGCCGCCGTGGAGAGCCGAACGGGATAGGAGCCGCTGAACACCGGCGATCGACGTGGTCGAGTAGACCGGAACAGAGCTGTGCACCCGGAATTGCCGGGTGCACAGCTTTTTCGGGCGAGGAACGGTGCGTGTCCTCGGATCGCCGGATAGCGTTGATCCATGGAGTATCTGCTCTGCGCAGTGGTCGTCGCGCTTATCGTCTTGGGGATTGTCCGCATTTCCGGTAGCCGCCCGAGTAGCGCACAGCAGCGACGACGCCCGAGTAGCGCACAGCAGCGACGACGCCCGAGTAGCGCACAGCAACGACGACGTCGTGGACGCGGGTGGAGTGCGGGGGACCGCGGCGGTAATTCCGGTAGTGACTCCGGTAGTGGTTGTGGGGGTGGGGGAAGTAGCTGTGGAGGCGGGAGCAGCTGAGAGACCGGCGCCTTCGGTAGGCATGCTGCGTGACCTCGCGAGTGAACCGTGCCGCCGCCGCCGAGCACCCGGTCGGTTGTTCGCGCCGTCGTTGCCGCGGAGCCGGATTCGCCGACGGAGCGCGCAGCTGTCACGGCTGCGCACCGCAGCCGTCGGAGGTTCGCCGGCGACTTCAGCGCGCCGAAGAGGGCCGACGGACGCGGTCGCGCTCAGCCGATGACCGCGTAGGGGCGATGAACCTTGATCGCCGAGTCCAGCACACGAGTGACCGCGGAGCGGGAGACGCCGAGCTCGTTCGCGATGGCAGGGGTGGAACCGCCCTGGTCGGCGAGCGTGAGAATCTCTCTGACCTCCTCGATCGGCAGGGTGGACAGACGTCGGCCGGTGATGGCCCGTGCTATCGCGGAGATCTCGTCGTCGTCGGTGGCCGCTTCCTCGGGCTCGGCGGGAAACTCGTCGTCCTCGTCGTCTTCCGCGTCGAGGATCGGCAGCGCTTCGGTGCGCAGGGGGGCTTGCTCGAGCGCGAGTTGTTCGCTCTCCGCGTCGGCGGAGCGGTCGTTCTGCTCGGCGGACAGCGACTTTCCGCGTTGCGCCGCGCGCGGGGCGGTGGCGTTCGGGTTCACCTGCGCAGCCGTGTCGGTGGTCGCCGGCATGGGATCCGCGGCACCGGAGCCGGGGTGCCGGGCGGCGTCGTTGCCCCGAAGCGGGCGTTCGCCTCTCTCGAAATTCGCCTGCGGTGCCGCATTGCCAGCCTGTGCCACGGGCCGCTCGTCGAATTCGAATCCCTCGTGCAGGTCGTCGAGCGAGATCTGCTGTGGCGCGGATGGCCGGGCGGGGTCGAGGCGCGGCTTGGGGTCGATGGACGCGGGCGCTTCCGCTCGGCCGAGCGCTGCTCGCTCCGCGTCCGCCGGGAAAGGTTGTGCGGGTTCGGCCGGTCGGGTCATGGGTTCGGCGGCGACATCCGGGACGGGATCGGCGAAGGACGCGATCAGATGATTCGGTGCCGGAGTCGATACTTCCTGACCGCTGCCGACAGACGGATCCTGGCTTCCGTCCGCAGCGCGGTTGTCTGTCCGATTTTCGGCGCCGGGCGCAACGCTGTGGCTCGTGACCGGAAGGGCCTGCGCGTCGATGTCGGTGGTGATCTCGGCGGTGTGGCCGTTGGTGGCGCGCACAGTGGTGTGCCCGTGGTGTCCAGTTCTGGTGCGGCTTACGAGCGGGCCGTCGGTGCTGGGAACATTGCCGCCCTGCAAAGCGTGAGCGTCGCCGGTCGGGGAGGAGTCGACGGCCTGCACACCGGTGGTCGGGCGCACGCTGTGCCCGTCGATCTGGAGGGAGTGTGCGTCGCCATCGACGTCATGGCCGTTAGTGGCTGGCTGAACGGTGCCGACCCGCCCAAGGTGTTCGTCGCCGGGGCCGGATGCGCGCGGGCCGTTGGCGCTCGAGACACTATCCACCTGGCGATGGGGGGCGTCGCCGTTCGCGGAGGAATCAGTGGTGGGGCCATCCGTGATCGGGGGCGCGGTGTGTCCGTTGGTCTGCGGGGAGTGCGTGTTGCCGTTGGCTGGGGTTTCGTTGGTGTGGCCGTTGGCGGTTGGGCGCAGGGTGTGCCCGTTGGCTTGGGCAGGGTGTGCGTTGCCGTTGGTCGGTGTCTTGTTGGTGTGGCTGGTGGTGGTTGGGTGGAGGGTGTGCCCGTTGGTTTGAGCAGGGTGTGCGTTGCCGTTGGTCGGTGTCTTGTTGGTGTGGCTGGTGGTGCTTGGGCGCAGGGTGTGCCCGTTGGTTTGAGCGGGGTGTGCGTTGCCGTTGGTGGGGGTCTTGACGGTGTGGCCGTTGGTGGTGGGACGCACGATGTGCCCGTTGGCCTGGAGAGGATGGGCGTGGACGTTGGGCGGGGTGTGGCCGTTGATGGCCGGACGCCCGTTATTTCCGTTGGTCGGCGGGTGGTACGCGTTGCCGTTGGCAGCGGCCCTGGTGGTCCTTCCGTCGACCGGCAGGACGGCGTGGCCGTTCACCGAGACGTCGTAGGTATGGCCGTCGACGGTGGGTTCGACCGGGTAACCGTTCGGGGCCTGCGGAAATGCGGCATCGTTCGGATGGGTTTCGACCGCATGACCGTCGGTGAACCGCTCCGCCGGGCCTGAAGTGGTGTAGCGGGCGTGCACTTCGGCACTTTCAGGGTTCGCCGCCTCGACCGGATCGTGATCGAGCACGGACCGATCCAAGGGATGACCACCGACCGGCGCGGTGACGGCATGGCCGTTGATCGGCGAATCGATGGCGTGACCGTTGATCGCCGACGGCTCTGCGTGGTAGGTGCGCGGCGTAACAGGCGTGTTCGAGCCGGCGGACTGGTTGCCCCGGACCTCGCGGAGACCGGCCGGGGAGGCGTGCTCCGGCTCGCGGCCACTGTTCAGGGGCGCGGTGCTGATCTCTTCTTCCCAATGAAATCGGCCACCGTTCGCCGCCGTGCCCGCTCCCTCGAGCGAGTGATGATCACCGCCATCCGGCATGCCCGAGGTACGTCGCGCGTCGATCCGGATCGCCTGCGGATCGCGATCGATCACCGGCGCGCCGTCGATCAGCACCGCGTACCGCGCCGAGACCCAGGCGTGCAGCCAGATCACCACGCCGACCATCACCGGCGCGATCGCGTACTCGACGGTGCGGCCGAGATCGCCCGCGGCCAGATGCGGTCCGGTGTTCAGCGCGACGGTGGTGCCGAGCAGTGCCGCCTCGAAGAAGATCACCTTGCCGCGTGCCAGCTCCCGGCCCCACCTGGCGGCCGTCGTCGCCGCGACCATGATGGTGATGATCGGGATCGAGATCATCGCCTCGATGCCGTAGCTCAACCAGTACAGCGGATCCGACATGTCGCCGCTGGGCACCAGATTGTGCTGCACATTGACCCCGGCCCACACCATGCCGAGCACGACGACGGCGATCAAGGCCCGTGACGACCACTCCGCCCTCCGGTAGAGCTGCGCCAGCCGCGCGTCCGCGCTGGACACCCGCCGCCGCGCCGCCAGGGCGCGCCGATGCCAGCGGGCGTCGGCGTCGTCGGAACGGCGCAACGCGGCCGCCGATTTGCGATCCCGCTGCTCGGCGGCCAGTTCCGCCTCGACCTCCCGGCGCCGCTGCTTGCGTCGCTGCGCGCGAATCCATTCCGCCAGTTCGCGCTCCGCTGCGATCTCGCGTTCGGAGAGCACCTGCAACAGCGCGGGATCCAGCTGCAGGGGCAATTTGCCGCGCGCGGTCTCGACTTGCTGTGCCAGCGCGGCAATCTCGGAACTACCGTTCGACAGTTCGTCGGGCATCGGCGAGCCTTCCCAGGAGCAGGTGTCATGTCGGGTGGTGGAGACATGAGTGCTCGAACATATGTGTGATCGGAGTGAGACTAAACCGACCTCTGTCCGTGGTCAATGTCGCGGAGAGGTGACCGACGGCGACACGCCGAGCTGCCGAAAACTGCGGTGTTGCTCGATTATCCGGATGAGCGGCCATTTCGTCGGCGCTACCGCGTGTCGAAACTGCGTTCGAATTCCTACCGCGCCATTGGCTGACTTTCGCCGCTTCGGGCACCGTCTGTCATGGAAGCCGACGTGGACCCGATTTGTCCGTCGCGCATCCGGCCGTCGCCAGAATCAGGCGAACGTGGTGTGCCAAACCAGGGCGGCCGCCAACGCGCCCGCGCCGTTGACCGACCAGTGCAGGGCGATCGGGGCGAGCAGACTGCCGCTGCGTTGGCGCAGCCAAGTGAACACCACGCCCGCCGCGGCCGTCGCTACGACGGCGAGCAGGATCCCGATGATCTGGCCGGCGACGCCGCCGCCGACGATGCCGCTCAAGCCGCGGTTGCCCGAGGTGAGGCCGAAGGAGGACGCGATATGCCAGAGACCGAACAGCATGGAGCCCGCCGCGAAGACGCCGCGAGCACCGTAGACGCGGTGGAGTGTGCCGTGCAGCACGCCACGGAAAGCCAGTTCCTCGGGAATCGCTGTTTGCAGCGGGATAACGATCATCGAGGCGATCATTGCGCCGGAGATGGTCGCGTAGCGATCGGCCAGGAAGAACGGCCGGGTCAGCGGTAATGCCGCCCCGATCGCCACCACCGTGAGGACCAGCACCACCGCGCCGAGCGCGTAGAGCGAACCGCGCCGCCAGTGCCGGGGCGAGAGGCCCAGCTCCGACCACCCCAGGCCGCGCTTGCGCATCAGCGCGAGCAGCGCGATCGCCGCGACCGGCACCGTCACGATGCTCGCCCACGCGGTGGTGAAGTGCGCGATCAGATTGGTGCCCGCCAGGACCATCACTACGACGGCGACGTCGATGTGGGCCCGCCTTCTGTGCCGTAGCTGAGGTGTTGCTGCTAGGTCCGGTTCAGTCATCTCGGATCAGTGTACGGATCTGCAACAGGTTCGCTAGCCGCCAGGGGTCGACTGATGGATAGGTCAATTGAACCCCTCCGGTGTCAGTTTGCCGAGGTGGGAGCCCTGCGCGAGCACGGCAACGCGTCGCGGGTCGGCGCCCCGGAGTCGCGAAAGCTGAGCCGGGGTGCTGCTCAGTGCCGTCAGCCGGCCCAACCCTGCGGATCGGTCCAGGCCTGCAACGCGCGAGTGGTCTCGAAGCGGCGTGGCTCTCGGGTGACCGGATCGGTGAACTCGAGCGCGGCGGCCAGCAATTGCAGTGGCCTGGTGAAGTCGTTCACTGGCTTGTCGGTGAGCACCGGGTAGAAGTCGTCGCCGAGGATGGGGATGCCGAGGCTGTTCATATGCAGGCGTAACTGGTGGGTCCGGCCGGTGTGCGGGCGCAGGCGGTAGCGGCCGAGCCCGTCCCGGTGCTCGAGCAGTTCGACCTCGGTTTCCGCGTTGGGTTCGCCCGGCACCTCCTGGGCCGCGAGCACCTGCTTCTCCTTGACGATCCGACTGCGCACCACCCGGGGCAGGGTGAGATCGGGGTCGAAGCGGGCGATGGCCTCGTACTCCTTGCGCACGGTGCGCTTGTGGAACATGGTCTGGTACGCGCCGCGGCGGGCCGGGTTGATCACGAACAGCACCAGGCCCGCCGTGACGCGATCGAGCCGATGCGCCGGGATCAGGTCGGGCAGGTCCAGTTCCCGGCGCAGCCGCACGAGGGCGGTCTGCAGGATGTGCTGACCGCGCGGGATGGTGGCCAGGAAGTGTGGTTTGTCCACCACCAGCAGGTCGTCGTCGCGATGCACGACGGGGATGTCGAACGGGACCACCGTCTCCTCGGGGAGATCGCGGTGGAACCAGACCGCGCCACCAGGTACATACGGTGCGTCGGGGGCGATCGGCCCCTCCAGGTCGACGATGCCGCCCGCGTGCAGCAGTTCATCGATCCGTGTGGCGGGCACCCGGGGCAGGCGCTCCACCAGATGGTCCCGAATGGTCGCCCAGTCGCCCTGCTCCGGTAGTCGCAGCCGGGCCGGGTCCAAGCCGTGCCGCTTCGGCAACGGCGGTTGTTGCCGCCTTCTCATCGGTATCGACCCTAGCCGCCGGCCTGCCGTAGGCCGCGACGCCGGGACCTCAGTGGGCCCGGACCGCGATGCCCGGGTAGTCGAGCACCAAGCCCGACTTGTCGTACTCCAAGACGCAGGCGAAATCGAACTCAGGGGCCGCGTAGTCGAACCTCGGTCCGTGCTCGCCGTCGCCGATGCGGTCGTAGCGCTGCTCCAGCCGCGCCACCGCGGCGCCGGAGGCGTACACATACGCCGCGGGTGCTTGCGCGCCCTCCCCGACCTCCCGCGCCGACCTGTGCACGGGCAGCGCGTTGGTCAGCGCCGAGGATTCCAGGTCCACGTCGAGGCAGCCGTCGAGCAGCGGCGCGGGCATGCCGTCCAGCAGCCAGGACCCCGCACCGTCCGCGTCCAGCACCAGCGTGTTCCAGCCGCCCGGCTTGCGGATGGCCACCTGGGCCCGGCGGGTGCGCCATTCGGTGTCGAGCGCGATCCGGTAGTCCACCGTCCAGGCCGCGCCGTTCTCGACGGCCGTCGTGCAGCCGTCGATCAGCACACCCTGTTCGGTGACCCGGAAATAGGCCACCTCGAACCCCTCGCGTGCGGTTCGATGCCGCCAGGCGGCGGTGGGCGGCGGCGGCGCGAAGGTCATCGGATCAGAATCCGCGCAGCCGATCCGGCGTCACCCGCACGACCACCGAGTATTCGGCGTAGAACTGCTCGTCGGTCAGGTTGATCGAGCGCAGGCCCTCGGCGTACTTCGTGGTGAAGGAGGCGATTTCGGCCGCGCTCGGCCGCTGCTCGACGACGCGCGCTGTGCCGGTGAGCACGACGACGTCGCCGCCGTGCTCCGTGCTGTTGAGGTTCAGCGCGACACGGGGATTGCGCTGGATATTGCGTACCTTCGATTGCCCGGGCTTGCTGAAGATCAGGAATTCACCGTCGCGCCACTGGAACCAGACGGGGTTCGGCTGCGGTGTGCCGGTGGGGCCGACGGTGGTCAGCCAGAGGACGGACTCGCCGCTCAGTCGTTCGGCGACTTTCGCGCCGAATTCGGTCTCGGTGTCGACGACGGGGGTCGAGCGATCGGATGCCGTGGAGGTCATGGCAGGGACAACGCCGCGGCACCCCGGGCGATTCCGCTCGCCGCTCAGAAGTCGACCCGGTCCGTGGGAAGGGGCCTTCGCTCGTCCGGGCAGTCGCGGGCACGACCGCGCGACGCGTTCCATTACGGGGTGGCCCGCTCGTCCAGCACCATCAGGCGGGCCTCGACCAGCGTCCTGCGCGCGCGGCGGCGGACCCGGCACAGTTCGACGCTGCAATCCAAGTGCACCTGCATGGCCTGGTGCGCTTGGCCCGCGGTCAGTTCACCGGGGTCTCGCGCGCAATTCGACAGAACCGAAAAAATTTCCGTGCCATACATATTGGATACTCCTGCGCCTCGACAGTTCTGCTTTCGCTCGAAGTTAGCGATGTGCGCGGGCTATCGGACCAGGATGCGCTGCCGTTCACGGAGGTTTCCCCGGCGCGTCGGCAGTTCGAAAACCTCGGGTCCGGAACGGTTTTCGCACATTGCCGAAATAAGTCGGGCAGGACAACGCCGGGTTGGGCGGGGTCGCCCCTATCGCATCTTAGTAAGTTAGCCTAACCTTCCTTGTTGATGACGATGGGCGGATGTCGGCGAGCTGCGCCGGGAAGGTCGGGAGGCGAGGTCAGATGACGGTGGAGGTCGCGCCGCCGGGGGCGGAGACGGGAAACCGGCCGCCGAAGGCGGTCGAGAAAGAACGCAAGCGGCAGGAGGCGCAGGCGCGCAAGGACATCCTCGCGCCGGTGCGCGGCCCGCTGAATGTCGCGAGCGTCGTGATGGCGGTCGCGTCGGTGTGCACGGTCGTGCCGTTCGTGCTGATCGTGGAGGCTTGCCGCGAACTGCTCGACGAGCAGGTGGACACCGATCGGGTGTGGCGTCTGCTGACGATCGCGGTGCTGGTCCTCGTGGTCCGCGCCCTGCTCCAGGCCGGCGCGCTGACCTGGACGCATCTGCTCGACGGGAAGTATCAGCTCGACGTGCGCCGGGCGCTGGCGGCCAAGCTGACCCGGGTGCCGCTCGGCTGGTTCGGCGACCGGAACTCGACCGAGGTGAAGAAGTACCTGCAGGACGACGTCGAGGCGCTGCACTATCTCGTCGCGCACGCCAGGCTCGAATTCGTCGGGGCGCTCGTCGTTCCGATCGTGACCCTCGGCTACCTGTTCGGCGTCGATTGGCGGCTCACCCTGGTACTGCTGATCCCGCTGGTGATCTACGCCGTGGCGCTCAGCAGGATGATGAACCAGGACAGCCGCGACCGGCTCGCCGTATACAGCCGGTGGGAGAACCGCGTTCAGGAGAGCACCGTCGAATTCGTCGACGGCATCCAGGTGGTGCGTGCCTTCGGGCAGGCAGGCAAGGCGCACACCGAATACCAGGAGGCGGTGGACGCCCAGGCCCGTGCCTTCGACCGGTGGAAGACGCCCATGATCCGGTTGCAGGCGGTCTCCGACATCGTCATCACGCCGGTCTTCATGATGCTGGTGATCGTGCTGTCCGGACTCGCCGCGGTCGGACTCGATTGGGTCGCGCCGCTGGATGTGCTGCCGTTCCTGCTCGTCGGACTCGGTCTCGGTGGTTCGCTGCTCGGTCTCGGCTACGGCGGGCAGGCGTTGCGCGTGGCGGGCGCCGCGGCGGTGCGCCTGCACGAACTGCAGCAGACTCCCGAACTGGCGGCCGGGACGGCGGCGGAATCGGGAGTTCCGGATCGGGCGGGGGTGGTCCGCTTCGAGTCGGTCACCTTCGGCTACCGCGACGATCGCCAGGTGCTGCGCGGCATCGATCTCGAACTCGCTCCAGGCACCATCACCGCGCTGGTCGGTCCGAGCGGCTCCGGTAAATCCACGCTGGCCAAGCTGCTGCCCCGGTTCTACGACGTGACCGGGGGGCGGATCACGATCGGCGGCCGAGATATTCGCGACCACTCCACCGAAGAGCTCTATCGGACGGTCGGATTCGTCTTCCAGGACGTCCGCCTGATCCGCGGCTCGATCCGCGACAACCTCCGGATGGCCGGGCAGGACGCCACCGACGACGCACTCGAGCGCGCCGCGCGCGCCGCGCAGATCCACGACAGGATCGTGTCGCTGCCGCGTGGATACGACTCCGAGATCGGCGTCGACGCGGCGCTTTCCGGCGGCGAGGCCCAGCGGCTCTCGATCGCCCGGGCGCTGCTCGCCGACAGTCCCGTACTCGTGCTGGACGAGGCCACCGCCTTCGCCGATCCCGAGTCCGAGGCCGCGGTGCAGGACGCGCTTGCGGCGCTGGTCGCCGGACGTACCGTCCTGGTGATCGCGCACCGCCTGCACACCATCACCGGCGTCGACCGGATCCTGGTGTTGGAGAACGGAATATTGGTCGAACAGGGAGACCACCAGAGTTTGCGCGACGCCGGCGGCACCTATCAGCGTCTCTGGGAGATCAACGAGGCGGCGCTGGACGCGGTCGCGCTCGTGGAAAGCGAGGAGACTCGATGATCCGCAAGCTTCTCGGACTCGTCCCGGCCGAATACGCCGGGCTCACCCCCACGTTGCTGGCGGTGATAATCGCCCAGGCGCTGAGCCAGTCCGTCGCCTACCTGCTGCTCGTGCCGGTGCTCGAGTCGCTGTTCGACGGCGATCTCGGCCGGGCGTGGACGTGGGCGCTGCTGATGACGGTCGCCGTCGCGGCCATGGCGATCTTCGGCTACTTCCAGACCTCGGTCGGACTGCGCATCGCGGTGGGGATGCAACGCGGTCTGCAGACCAGGATCGGCGATCATCTCAACGCTCTGCCGCTGGGCTGGTTCGAAACCCACAGCGCGGGCCCGCTGTCACGCATGGCCGTGGAGAACGTGCGGGAAATCCAGGGCGCCGTGGCGTATCTGGTGGCCCGGGTGCTCAATGGGATCGTCGTTCCGCTCGGTGTCGCCGTGGGCATGCTGTTCATCGACTGGCGGATCTCGTTGGCGATGCTGCTGGCGGCGCCGGTGTTGTTCCTGGTGAACGGATTGGCCTCGCGCGCGTACCGCAGCTCCGACGAACAGGCCCACGCCGCCGCGGCCGAGGCCGACGCCCGCGTGCTCGAGTTCGCCCAGGCACAGCCGGTTCTGCGGGCCTTCGGCGCCGTCGGCGCGGGCAACCGGGCATTGGAGGCGGCGCTGCACCGGCAACGGTCGGCGACCGCGCGTCAGGTGTTCACCGCGGTTCCCGGGTTGATCGTGTTCGCGCTGTCGGTCCAGGCGGTCTTCCTGGTGCTGGCCTATGTCGTGGTCGGCAGGGCGACCGGAGGGGCGATCTCGGCGGCCGCGGCGATCGCGTTGATCGCGGTCAGCTCGCGGTTCATCGAACCGCTGAATCAGGCGGCGCAGCTGGGCAACGGGTTGCGCGCCGCGGCCGCCGCCGTCGGGCGGGTCGGCGATCTGCTTGCCGAACCCGTTCTTCCCGAGGCGGAATCGCCGGTGACCCCGGGCGCGCCCGCGGTGGTCTTCGACAATGTGAGCTTCGGTTATCGTCCGGGCGAGCCGGTGCTCAGCGAGGTGACCTTCAGCGTGCCGCCCGGTACCACGACCGCGATCGTCGGACCCAGCGGCGCGGGGAAGACCACGCTGCTGCGGCTGGCCGCCCGGTTCTACGACGTGGACTCCGGTCGCGTCGTGGTGGGCGAACACGACGTGCGCGAACAACCGTCGGCGACACTGTTGAACCAGCTCTCCCTGGTCTTCCAGAACGTCTACCTGTTCGATCGCTCGGTGGCCGACAACATCAGGATCGGCAAGCCGGAGGCGACCGATGCCGAGGTGTGGCGTGCCGCGCAGGCCGCCAGCGTGGACGAGATCGTCGGGCGCTTGCCCGAAGGGTTGGCCACACTGGTCGGCGAGGGCGGCGCGGCGCTGTCCGGTGGTGAGCGGCAGCGGGTCTCGATCGCCCGGGCACTGCTCAAGGACGCCCCGATCGTGCTGCTCGACGAGGCGACCAGTGCGCTCGACCCGCACAGCGAGGCGGTGGTGGTGCGCGGTGTGCACGAAGTGACCAGGGGCAAGACGGTGATCGTGGTCGCGCATCGACTGGCCACCATCGCGCACGCCGATCAGATCCTGTTCGTCGACGGCGGCCGGATAGTCGAACGCGGCACGCACGATGAGCTGTTGGAACTCGGGGGTCGCTATGCCGACTTCTGGAACGAACGCTCCCGCGCAGCGGGCTGGCGTCTGGAACCCGCCGCGGTCTGACGGTCCCGGCATACGCCGCCGCCCGCTATCTCCGATAGCGGGCGGCGATCGTTCCGGCCGAGGGGCCTACTTCCAGTAGGCCTGGGCCTTGATCGCGGTTTTGGGCAGTCCGTGCGTGGACTTGAGGGTCTTCACGATCGAGCGGGTGGTGGCGAAATCGCAGGCGGCCCAGCCGAACGCGTCCTTCGCGCAGGTGATCTCCTGTGCCTGCTCGCGCAGCAGCCTGCCGTTGTCCACCCGCTGCAACCAGGTGACCTGATGATGCGGCTTGTTGCGAACGGGAAGCGTCCGGTCGGATTCGTACTGCCATTCCAGCCAGACCCGGGCCGGGACATCGCCGATGGCGTCGAGCAGAGAATTGATCGCGGGCAGCGAGGCGGTGTCGCCGAAGACCACGTATTCACTCGGCGCGGTCTCCGGCAGCTCGAATTTCGAGCCGAGCACGCTGGCGTCGAGCGGGTCGCCGACCGCGGCGTTCCTGGCCCAGTCCGCGGCCGGACCGTGGTGCAGGGCGAATTCCATCCAGAACCGGTCGCCCTCGGGATCCGGGTCGACGAGGGTGAACGCTCGGTGATGCAGCTTGTCGCTCCCCTCCTGGGGAATCCATACGCGAATCCACTGCGTGGGATGGACGGGGTGATCCGTCAGCAGCCCACCGGCATCGAAGCCGAGCCGTACGAATTTGTCCGTAACCTCTTCGGTCGATGTCACAGTGAGCCGGTAGTCCTTGCCGCCCCACGCCTTGACCACGACGCCGCTGAATCCTCTGCTCATGCAACTGAGGTTAGCCTAAGAATACTTGGCGGTCACGCGCTAGGAAGCATTCGGCCCGAAACGCCGAAGTGCCCCGCCCGAGGCGGGGCACTTCGGTTGCGGCGGACGATGTTCAGCAGCCCGTTCCGACGAAATTGCCGATGGTGCACACCGATTCCCGGGTCAGCTTCCAGCTGCCGTCGACCTG
Organism: Nocardia abscessus; assembly: GCF_015477775.1. GTDB lineage: Bacteria > Actinomycetota > Actinomycetes > Mycobacteriales > Mycobacteriaceae > Nocardia > Nocardia abscessus_A. Next base: position 15,746 of record NZ_JADLQO010000005.1, read on the forward strand.
CCGCCAGGACACGTCGAAGTACCACGGTTCGTAGCCCTCGGTCGAGGTCAGCAGCTTGGCGTAGACCACGTCGCCGTCGACGCTCACCGGGCCGACGACATCCCAGCGCCAGCTCGCGGGTGCGACCGCGATCAGCGCCGCGGCGCGATCGAAGGCGGGCAGGCCCGCCTCGCCGTTCTCCAGTTCCGCGGCCCTGGCCGAGCGCGAAGCGCCCGCGTTGAACAGGACGGCCATCTTGGCGCGCAGTTCGCCGGTGCCGGGCGCCTTGGTGCGCAGCGGAGTGACGAGCGGGGCGGCCTGGGCGACGGTGCTCATGGCGACCGTGCCGAGGGCGCCGGTCAGGACCGAGGCGGCAACCACGATAGCGCCGATGGTCTTTCGGCTGATTCCGATCATCTGTTCATTCCAATCATTCCGGTGTGCGCTCACTCATGGTCGAGTGAAGCGCGCGCCTTCACTGTAAGGTAAGCCTATGCAAACATAGACGCGCAGGTTCGGTCGATGTGGGCGTGCCCACGGGTGCGGCGCGAGTCGAGAGTGGGAGAAACAGTGGGAACGCTTGTTGTCGTCGGTGCGGGTCCGAAGGCGTTGGCGGTGGCGGCCAAGGCCCATGTACTGCGCGAACTGGGATTGCCCGCGCCGCGCGTCGTAGTGGTGGAAGCCCACGCCGTGGGCGGTAATTGGCTGCCGAGCGGTGGCTGGACCGATGGGCAGCATCGGCTCGGCACCAGTCCGGAAAAGGACATCGGCTTCCCCTATCACTCCACGTGGGCCCGCGGTCGCAACCGGGCCATCAACGAGGCCATGATGGCCTACAGCTGGACCTCGTTCCTGGTCGATCAGGGCACCTACGCCGAGTGGATCGACCGCGGCAGGCCGAGTCCGCAGCATCATGTCTGGGCGAAGTACCTGCAGTGGGTCGCTCGTGCGATCGACCTCGAACTCGTCGTCGGCACAGTGCGATCCATCGCGGCGGCGGCCGACGGATGGCAGGTCACCGCGGTCGACGCGGACGGTCGCCCGACCGAGATCGAGGCGGACGGCCTCATGATCACCGGGCCGGGCCGCAGCGAGAAAGCGCTGACCAAACATCCCAAGGTGCTCAGCATCGCCGAATTCTGGGATCTGGCGGGTAAGCGCAGTCTGCCCGTCGCCTCCCGGGTCGCCGTGATCGGCGGCGGCGAGACCGCCGGTTCGGCGCTGGACGAACTGATCCGCCACGGCATGCTGTCGATCTCGGTGATCTCGCCGATGGCCACGATCTACACCCGCGGTGAGAGTTATTTCGAGAACTCGCTTTTCAGCGACCCGATCAAATGGGGGGCGCTGAGTGTCGACGAGCGCAGGGATGTCATCCGACGGACCGACCGCGGCGTGTTCTCGGTTCGCGTGCAGGAGAGTCTGCTCGCCGACAATCGCGTGCATCACATGCAGGGCCGGGTGGTCCGGGTGGCGGATCAGGACGGCGCCGTCGCGCTGACGTTGCGCAACGAGATGCGCCCGGATCAGGTGCACACCGCCGACCTGGTGATCGACGCGACCGGCGGCCGTCCGCTGTGGTTCCTCGAACTGTTCGACGCGAATGCCGCGGATCTGCTCGAGCTCGCGGTCGGGGGCGAGCTGACGCAGGCGCGGATCGAGGCCGCCATCGGATACGACCTCGCGGTGTCGGGTCTGGACAGCAAGTTGTATCTACCGAACCTGGCCGCGCTTGCCCAAGGCCCCGGCTTTCCGAATCTCAGCTGCCTGGGCGCACTTTCGGACCGGGTGCTCCAGACGGCGACGGTTCGGCAGGTCGCGGCGCGACGCGGGAACGCGGCCCTTCCGGTCGATTGATCAGGTCGGCACGCACGGGCGCTTGAGATAGGCTAGGCTAACCTTTGTTTTTTGAAGGAAGGTTTTCGGTTCATGCGTATCGTGTCGTTCGGTTTCCAGACCTGGGGTCGTAAGACTCTGCAAGCCCTGATCGACTCCGAACACGAGGTGGTGCTCGCGGTCACGCATCCGGCGAGCGAACAGTCCTACAAAGCGATCTTCTCGGATTCGGTCGAGGAACTGGCGCGCGAACACGGGATTCCGGTGCACCTCACCGAACGGGCGGACGCGGAGACCATCGATCTCGTCAAGCGGGTCGAACCGGATGTCATCGTGGTGAACAGCTGGTACACCTGGATGCCCGCGGAGCTGTACAACCTGCCGCCGCACGGCACCCTGAACCTGCACGATTCGCTGCTGCCGAAGTTCACCGGGTTCTCGCCGGTGCTGTGGGCACTGATCAGCGGCGCCTCCGAAACGGGCCTGACCGTGCACCGCATGGACGAGGGTCTGGATACCGGCGACATCCTTGTGCAGCGCTCGATTCCCATCGGCCCCACCGATACCGGCACCGAACTGGTGATGCGCGGGATGGAGCTGATTCCCGGCGCGCTCGGCGAGGCGCTGGCCGCGCTGGATTCCGGTACCGCGGTGTGGCGACCGCAGAACAAGGCCGAGCGCACCTACTTCCACAAGCGTTCCGAGCGCGACAGCCGGATCGACTGGACCTGGCAGGCGGAGGACCTGGAGCGTTTCGTGCGCGCGCTGTCCGCGCCGTACCCGCGCGCGTTCACCCACTACCGCGGCGAGCGCATCGAGGTACTGGCCGCGCGGGTCTCCGAAGCGCGCTACGGCGGCACGCCCGGCCGCGTCATCGTGCAGGAGGGCGGCGGCGCGGTGGTGACGGGAGCCGCCGCCCACCGCGGCGGCAACCACGCGTTGGTGATCACCCGGGTGCGCACCGCGTCGGGCGTCGAACACGACGGAACCGAATTCTTCGCGCGCGGCGGTTATCTCACCGATCAGTGACCTGATCGCCAGACCACCGCCCGTCCGGCATGTCCGGACATCGGGCCCGACAGACGATTCGAAGGACGGACATGGCAGACGACATTCTCGAGCGCCGCAAGCAGTTACTACAGAGACGTTTGCGTGAGCAGGGCGTGCAGGCATCGCCGCAGGAGCAGGCCGCACCGGCCCGGCGCGGCGGCGAGCCGAGCGCCTTGTCGGCGGCGCAGCAGCGGATGTGGTTCGTCCAGCGGCTCGATCCCAGCGACACCACATTGAATGTCTGCGTGGCCTACCGGCTGGACGGACTCGCAGATCCGGAACGGTTGCAGGCCGCGTTCGCGACCGTCGTCGCCAGGCACGAGGTGCTGCGCACCACCTACCACGTCGGCGACGACGGTGAGCCGTACCAGGTCTCCCGGGACGATGCCGTACTCACCTGGCAGCGGCACGATCTCAGCGACCTGCCCGACAGCGTGCTGCAGCGGCGGGTCGAGGTCCTGGCGCGGCGTGAATTCGCCCGCCCGTTCGACCTGACCACCGATCTGCCGTTGCGGCCGACGCTGATCCGGGTCGGCGCGGAGTCCTACGTGCTCGTCCTCGTGGTCCACCACATCGGCTGGGACGACGACTCGTGGCCGGTGTTCTTCACCGAACTGAACGCGGCCTACCGTGGCGAGGGTGACCTGCCCGAGGTCAGGGCGCAGTACGTCGACGTCGAGGTGCTCGGGCGATCCGAGGGCGACGAGAGCGCCGGCCTGGATTTCTGGCGCGACGCGCTGACCCCCCTGCCGGAACGGCTGGAACTGCCGAGCCGCCGGGCGGGCGGGGCGGGATCCAAGAACGCCGAACGCGTGGTTCGCGAGCTGCCGCGGGAGCTGATGGAGCTGGTGGCGTCGACCGGGCGGGCGCGGTCGGCGACCCCGTACATGGTGCTGCTCGCGGGTTTCCAAGCGCTGGTGCATCGCTACACCGCGGCAACGGACTTCCTGGTCTCCATGCCGGTGACCAACCGTCGCGACGCCAGGGCGGAGGCGTTGATCGGATACTTCGGCAACACGCTGCTGATCCGCGCGACGCCGCGGGGTGCGGAAACCTTCGCGGCGCTGCTGGATCGGACGAAGGAGACCGTGGTCGGCGCCTTCACCCACCAGGACGTCGGCGTCGATCGCGTGATCCAGGCGGTCGGCCCGGAGCGGGTGGCGGGCAGCGACGCCATGGCGCAACTGGTCCAGCTCAGCTTCAGTGTGCGCGGCGCGGCCAACGGATTCGACCTGCCCGGAATCGAAGCGAGCGAACTTGCCCTCGGCAGCGTCGTCGCGCAGGAGCCGCTCGGCCTGATGGTCGTCCAGGACGGCGCGGGTGCCCGCGTCGAGGCAACTTATCTGGTCGATGAACTGGAACGATCGCTGGTCGTCCAGTTGCTCGACCACTACGTGCAACTGCTCGACAGCGCACTGCGCGATCCGGCGCGACTGATCCGCGATCTCGACCTGCTGGGCGCTACCGAACGGCGGAATCTGCTCGCGATCTCGCACGGCACACTCGTCGACGAGCAGCCGACCACCATGATCGCCATGTTCGAGCGGCAGGTGGGCGCGACGCCGGAGCGCATCGCGATGGTCTCCGACGAGGTCGAACTGACCTACCGCGCACTGAACGAACGCGCGAACCGGCTGGGGCACTGGCTGATCGCGCAGGGCGTCGGCCCCGAAGACCTGGTCGCGTTGCGGATGGCCACCTCGGTCGAATTCGTGGTCGCGATCCTGGCCGTGCAGAAGGCGGGCGCGGCGTACCTGCCCATCGACCCCGCCTACCCGGCCGAGCGAACCGAATATCTGCTCGACGACGCCCGTCCCGTGCTGACGCTGGACACGGGGACGGTGGCCGCGGCCGAACAGGACGCCGCGGCGCTGCCGGACCGCGACCCGGTGGACGCCGACCGCACGACGCCGCTGCACCCGTCGAATACCGCCTACGTCATCTACACATCCGGCTCCACCGGCAAGCCGAAAGGCGTTCCGGTGCCGCACGACGCGATCGCCGAGCATCTGTCGGGCTTCAACGCGGAATGGGATCTCACCCCGCAGGACCGGGTGCTGCAATCGACCTCGGTGAGTTTCGACGCATCGCTGCTCGACATCTTCGTCACGCTGACCGCCGGCGCGCGCGTGGTGATTCCGAAGCCGAACGCCTACCGCGACATCCCCTACGTCGCGGATCTGGTCACTCGCCACGGCGTCACGGTGCTGCACATGGTGCCGTCCATGCTCGCCACCTTCCTGGTGCTGCCCGAGGTGAACGACTGGCGCACACTGCGGCGCGTTCCGGTCGGCGGCGAGGCGCTGCCCGGCGAGGTGGCCGACCGGTTCGCCGCCCAGTTCGACGCCGACCTGCGCAACCACTACGGCCCCACCGAGGCGGTGGTGTGTTCGGCGCACATGGAGGTCGAAGGCCCGCAGGGCAACGGCATCGTGCCGATCGGACTGCCGAACCGCAATGTGTACCTCTACCTGCTCGACGACGCCATGCAGCTGGTGCCTTCCGGGGTCGTCGGCGAGATCTACCTCGGCGGACGCCAGCTGGCCCGCGGCTATCTGCACCGGCCCGGCCTGACCGCGGAACGTTTCGTCGCCGATCCCTTCCTGGCGGGCGGGCGGCTCTACCGCACCGGCGACCTGGCTCGTCGCAACGCCGCGGGGGAGATCGAATTCATCGGCCGCGCCGACGAACAGGTCAAGGTGCGCGGACACCGGATCGAACTCGGTGAGGTCGAGGCCACCGTCACCGACCACCCGTCGGTCGCGCACTGTGTCGTGATCGTCGCGGAGCACGAGATGCTCGGCCCGGTCCTGGCCGCCTACGTCGTGCCCGCTCCGGGCGCCGAGGTGGACCTCGACAAGGTCCGCGCGCACGTCGCGGTGACGCTGCCGGAATACATGGTTCCCTCGGCGTTCGCGGTCATCGACGAGGTTCCGCTCACCGCGCACGGCAAGCTGGACAGGCGAGCGCTGCCCGCGCCCGCCTTCGCCGAAACCCGCGCGTACCGGGAGCCGCGGACGCCTACCGAGGCCCGCATCGCCGGACTGTTCGCCACGCTGTTCACCCGCGAGCAGGTCGGCGCCGACGATTCGTTCTTCGAACTCGGCGGCCATTCGCTGCTCGCGGCGCGGCTGATCACCATGATCCGGGCCGAGTTCGGCATCGAGATCGATATGCGCGTCCCGTTCGACAAGCCGACCGTCACCGCGCTGGCCGCCCATCTGGTCACCGCCTTCCGCGACGAGTTCGACATCGACCTCGACGAGATCGATGCTTTCGACGAGGACGAGGCCACCGAGCCCGCGCCGATCGTCGAAGCACGCGTGGTGAAGCCCGAATTGGTGCGCAGGGAACGTCCGGAACGAATCCCGCTGTCCTACTCGCAGCGGGTCTATTGGCTCCAGCGCAGGCTGGAGGGCGCGATCGACGGCGAGAACGTCAGCTACCCGGTCCGTTTCGACGGTCCGCTCGACGTGGCTGCGCTGCGCGCCGCCATCGATGACGTGGTAGCCCGGCACGAATCGTTGCGGACCACCTTCCCCGAATACGAAGGGACGCCGTATCAGCTGGTGGCGCCCCCAGCCCCGGTGCCGGTGCCGCTGGTCGACATCGGCGAGGCCGACGATGTCGACGCCCGGCTCCAGGAAGAGCTGGCCGCGGACTGGGATTACGTCTTCGATCTGGCTGCCGAACCGATGGTGCGGTTGCGGGTGCTGCGACTCGATGCGCGGACGCACGTGCTGTCCATCCTGATGCACCACATCATCGCCGACATGCGGTCGTGCCAGATCTTCCTGGACGACTTGACCGTCGCCTATCGCGCCCGCTCGAACGGGGCCGCCCCGGGCTGGGCCGAGTTGCCCATCCAGTTCGCCGATTTCGCGATCTGGCAGCGGGAGATCTTCGATCGCGGCGCCAACCGCGAGGTCAGTGCCTACGGACAGGCGCAGCTGGACTACTGGCGCAAGACGCTCGACGGCCTGCCCGACGAGATCGCCGTCGCCCACGATCACCCGCGTCCGCCCGTCCTCGGCCGCAACGGCCTCAGCGCGGCCCGCGTGCTCCCCGCGGCGACTTGGAACGCGCTGCGCGCAAGGGCCGACGAGGTCGGCGCGACCGAATTCATGCTCTGCCAGGCGGTCAGCGCCGCGGTCGTCAACATTCTCGGCGGCGGTGAGGACGTGGCGATCGGCGCCGCGGTGGCCAACCGGATCGGTCGGACGACCGACGAACTCGTCGGCCTGTTCGCGAACGTGGTGGTGATGCGCCACAACGTGGCGGGCGATCCGACCCCGCGCACCATGCTCGAGCGCGTGCGCAACGCGGCGCTGGACGCGATCAGTCACCAGGGCGTGCCTTTCGAACGTCTGGTGGAGACGCTGAATCCGGCCCGCTCGCTGTCGCGCAATCCGTTGTTCCAGGTGATGATGCACTTCCGGCACCGCCCCGTGCCCGTGCCGTTCACCGCAGACGGGTCGACCGTGCTCACCGGTATCGCCGGGTACTACGACGTCTCGTTCATGGACTTCCACCTCGACTATTCGGTGGAGACCAACGGTGACCTCGTCGCGCGCGTGGTGGTCAATCCGGACCTGTACCTCGCGGAGACCGGAGAGATCTTCGCCGATGTGCTGGTGGGGGTGTTGCGGGCCTTCGCCGAACAGCCCGACCTGGCCTTCACCGAGATCGACGTCCTGCCGGAGGGCTGGGACACCAGCCGCTCGGTGGTCCGGCACGCCGCGCCCGCCGCGCTCGAATCCGGCTATGTCGCACCGCAGACCGAGACCGAGCGCACGCTGGCGGCGATCCTGGAGGAACTGCTCGACATCACCGAGGTCGGCCGCGAGGACGGGTTCTTCGGCCTCGGAGGTGACAGCGTCATCGCGATCAAATGGGCGGCGCGGGCCGCGGAGGCCGGTCTGCCGCTGAGCCCGCAGATGATCTTCGAGCACTTCACGATCGCGGAATTGGCCGCGGCGGTGGACGAGGCCATCGCGAATCCGCCCGCGGTATCGCCCGACGACGCCGGGGACGAACAAGAGCACGCCCCGATGTCGGCCTCCGGGCTCGACGCGGACACGCTGGCCGCTCTCCAGAGTTCGTGGGCGGCGCAACGCTGATCGCGCTGTCGCGGCACGGATCTCGTCCGCCCTCGCTCACACGATTCGCCGTGTGGGCGGGGGCGGTCGGGTCTGCGGGACATGCGCTCGGGACACATTAGGTTAGCCAAACCACATCTCTATATCTCGGCGGCGGCGTGGGTTACCATCACTCTGAGTTAGGCAAGCCTTGCCTTTTTGGCGGGGTGAAGGCCGTATCGACGACAGCGACGACGTGCTGGCGCCATCCACGGGTGCCGCCGGCGAATTCGTGGCGTCGGCGATACGCCGCTCGGAACGCCGGGATCACCGGGTGTCGACGACGCGGCGCAGGCAGCGAGGCAGGAGAACGGGTATGAGTCAGGCCATTGCGGAGATCGAGGATGTGCTGGCGCTCAGCCCATTGCAGGAGGGGCTGTTCTCGCTGGCCCAGCTCAGCGGTGCCGGGCAGGATGTGTACACGATCCCGTTCGTCGTCGACATCGAAGGACCGCTGGACGCCGCACTGCTGCGCCGTTGCCTCGAGACGCTGCTGCGCCGCCACCCGAATCTGCGTGCGGTGTTCTGGGATCGCGACGTGCCCAAGCCGGTTCAGATCGTGCCGCGCCGGATCGAACTGCCGTGGATCGAACGCGCAGCGCGGGTGGAGGAACTGGACGACGTCGAAGCCGAGGAGCTGGCACGCCCGTTCGACCTCGGCAAGGGACCGTCGCTGCGCGCCACGCTGGTGACACTGCCGCCGGGCGAGGACGGCGCCGCGCGGTGGCGGTTGATCATGACGATCCACCACATCCTGCTGGACGGTTGGTCGCTCGGGCTGCTGTTCGGTGAGCTGCGGGCACTGTATCTGGCCGGGGGCTCGGCCGATGCGCTTCCTCGGGTGCGGCCTTACCGCGACTACATCGGCTGGCTCGGCGCCAAGGACATGTCGGCGGCACAGCGTTGGTGGGGCGAGCAATTGGCCGGTCTCAGCGGACCCCTGATGATCGCCGACGGCGGAACCAGCATGGGACTCGCCCGGGGGGTGACCTCCGCGACGGCCGAGGTCACCCGCTTCATCCTGTCCGCGGACGACACCACGCGGCTGCGCGGCTGGGCGCGGCAGCACGGACTGACGCTGAACTCCGTCGTGCAGTTCGCCTGGACGATCCTGCTGTCGCGGCTGACCGATCGCGCCGACGTCGTCTACGGCACCATCGTCACGGGCCGTCCGGAGCAGATATCCGGCGTGGAACGCATGATCGGCCTGTTCCTGAACACCATCCCGGTGGTGTTCCGCACGGATCCGGCGGCGCCGGTCGCGTCCGAATGCGCGCGCCTGCAGCGCGAATCGGCCGCCATGCGCGACGTCGGATATCTGAGTCTGTCGTCGGTGCAGCGCGCGGCCGGATACAGCTCGCTGTTCGACACCATGTTCGTCTTCCAGAACGCCCCCATGGACGACGCGGTCGGCGCGAATACCGTCGGCGATGTCACTTTCCGGCCGATGATGGCCAAGAATCTGACGCACTACCCGCTCACCGCGGTCTCGCACGTGCACGGTGACGAACTGGCCGTCGTCGTCGAGGCCGTGCGGGAATCGGTGCCGTATCTGCCGGACGACATCGGCGCGGCCATGCTGGCCGTCCTGCGGCGTCTGCCGGACTCGGCGGATCTGCGCACCGATGATCTCGACGTGCTGCCGGATGCGGCGCGCGCGGAGGCACGCCTGTTCGAGACCACGCCCGAAGTACCCGGACGCGAGGGTGGGGTGACGGTCTTCGAGCTGTTCGAGCGTCAGGTGAGCGCCACTCCCGACGCGGTCGCCCTCACCACGGACGCATCCGCTCTGACCTACCGGGAGTTGTCCGAACGTGCGAAGGGACTGGCCGGTGAGCTGCTCGCGCGCGGTGTCGGGCCGGAAGACGTCGTCGCCGTTCAGCTGCCGCGTGGCGAGCGCGCGATCATCGCTGTGCTCGCCACGCTCGCGGCAGGCGCCGCCTATGTGCCCGTCGACGTCGCACTGCCCGCGGCCCGGATCGAATCCATTCTCCGGCAGGCCGGTCCGAAGCTGGTACTCGTCTCCGCCGGTCACGGCGCCGATCTCGACCCGGCGATCGTGCTCGACCTCGACGAGTTCGACATCGTCGGACGCGCCACCGCCGAATTGCCCCCGGTCGCGCGGAATCCGTCCGGCAGCGCCTACGTCATCTTCACCTCCGGTTCGACCGGCGAACCCAAGGGTGTGGTCAATTCCCATGCGGCCCTGGCCGCGTATTTCGCCGACCACCGGGAGCGGGTGTACCGGCCCGCGGTGGAAAGGCTGGGGCGGCCGCTGCGGATCGCGCACGCCTGGTCGCTGAGCTTCGATGCCTCGTGGCAGCCGATGGTCGGATTGCTCGACGGTCACCGCATCCACCTGTTCGACGAGGCGGCCATGCGCGACGCGCAGCGCCTCGTGGACGGCATGCGGCGGCACGGGATCGACATGATCGATACCACCCCGTCGATGTTCCGGCAGCTGGTGGCCGCCGGACTGCTCGACCGGCCGCCCGCCGTGCTCGCCCTCGGCGGTGAGGCCATCGACACACAGCTGTGGGATCGCCTGCGCGGCCTGCCCGACGTCGCGGTGCACAACTGCTACGGCCCGACCGAGACGACCGTCGAAGCGGTGGTCGCCGATGTCACCGCACCCGCGGCCACGGGTCTCGATGTGCCGACGATCGGCAGGCCGACCGCGGGAACAACCGCCTACGTACTGGACTCCAGGCTCCGCCCGGTGCCGGTCGGCGTGATCGGTGAGCTGTATCTCGCCGGTCCGCAGCTGGCGCGCGGCTATGTCGGACGTCCGGCCGGTACGGCAGGTCGTTTCGTCGCCGACCCCTTCGCCGAGGGAAGGCGGATGTACCGCACCGGCGATCTGGTGCGCCGACTGCCCGGTGGCAACCTCGGTTACCTGGGGCGTGCCGACGATCAGGTGAAGATCCGCGGGTACCGCATCGAGATCGGCGAGGTCGAAACGGCCTTGCGAACCCTGCCGGGAATCGCCGCCGCCGCCGCGACCGTGGTGCGCCGGGGGGATGCGGTGACCCTGGTGGGATTCGTCGTGTGCGCACCCGGCCGCGCCGCCGATCCGGTCGCCCTGCGGTCGGCGCTGGCCGATCGCCTGCCCGCGTACATGATTCCCGCGCGGCTGGTGGTGCTGCCGCGGCTCCCGGTGAACGCCAACGGCAAACTCGACGTGCGCGAACTCGCCGTGCTCGCCGAGCGATCGCTCACCGGGGAGGGCGTCTCGGGCTCCGCCGAGCCGGATACGGAGACCGAACGGGCTCTCACCGCGGTGCTCACCGAGGTATTCGACGGCCGCACCCCCGGGGTGACGGACGACTTCTTCGCGCTCGGCATGGACAGCATCGTCGCGATCTCGCTGGTGAACAAGGCTCGCAGGCACCGCATCGCGATCGACGTGCGCATGGTGCTGGCGGCGCCGACGATTCGTGATCTCGCCGCCGCGATCGACAGCCGGGCGGGCGAGGTGTCCTCGCGTGTGCCGAGCGGAGACGACTACGGCCCGGTGCTGCCGCTGCCCATCGTTTCGTGGATGCACCGCCAGCCCCGGTACCGGCGCCTGGCCCAGCATGTGCTGGTCGCGCTGCCCGAGGGCATCACCGGGGCGGACCTCGAAGCGGTGTTGCAGGCGGTGCTGGACGGGCACGACACGCTGCGCTCCCGCTTGGACGAGACGCAGGACGGCCCGCGCCTCGTCACCCGCGAACCCGGATGCGTGTCCGCCTCGGACGTGCTCGCGAGTCGGGCATTCGACGGTCCAGCGGATTCTTTCGGCGAGCTGCTGGCCTCGGCCAGCCGCCTCGCGATCGACGAGCTCGACCCGGTGGCCGGAGATATGGTGCGCGCGGTGTGGTTCCGCGGTGCTCCCGGTGGCGACAGCCTTTTCCTCGCCGTTCACCACCTCGCGGTGGACGTGGTGTCCTGGGGAATCCTGCTGGCCGACATGGCAGCGGCGTGGGATCAGGTCGTGTCCGGCGCGGTGCCGAAGGCGATCGCCGAACCCACCTCCTACCGGCGCTGGTGTCAGCTGATGTGGGAGCGGGCCGCGCAGCCCGATGTGCTCGCCCAGCGCGACTACTGGGTCGAGCAGGTGAGCGGCCCGGATCCCGCTGTGGGGAAGCGCAAACCGCTCCCTGGCGATACGTGGTCATCGCTGCGGCTCACCTCGGCGACCGTCCCCGCGTCGACCACCGCGCAGATTCTCGCCGCGCTGACCAGGGCCGACGGTGTCCGGGAATTCCTGCTGTCGGCCTTGACGATGACGCTGGTGTCCTGGCGGCGCGAGCGCGGCCAGGATTGGGACGCCGGAGCGCTCATCGGGCTGGAGAGCCACGGCCGGGCCGACACGGTCGTGGGGGCCGACACCTCCGGCACCGTCGGCTGGTTCTCGGCCACCTACCCGGTTCGGCTCGGCGCTGGCGTGAACGCCATCGACGTGGACCGGGCGCAGGCGGAACCGGCATCGGCCCGCGCACTGCTGGAATCCGTTGCCGCGCACATCGCGTCGGTGCCGGAACAAGGGCTCGATTTCGGGCTGCTGCAATCGGTGCTCGCGGTTCCGGAGTTGTCCGGCACCCCCGAACCTCAGGTGGAGTTCAACTATCTGGGCCGGGTGGATCTCGGCGGCCGGGCCGACCGAACGTGGTCGATGATCACCGATCCGGCGCTGACCGCAGCCGTGCCGATCGCGCCGGAACCCGACCTGCCGCTGCGCTATTGCCTCGGTCTGATCGCCGCGGTCCACACCACCGAGAGCGGACCGCAGCTGATGATCACGTGGCGCTGGAGTGCGGCGTTGTTCACGCAGTCCGAGATCGACCGCCTGGCTGCGCTGTGGGATCGCAGCGTCGCGGTTCTGGTGGCGGCGCTCGGCCGGTGCGATACATAAAGTTATGGTAGCCTTACCTAAGATATGCCGATAACTGCTGCGTTGCACCATGTATCGAACGGTTCGCGGGTTTGCTTCCGCTGTGGTTGTCGGCGGGAGTTTCGAAAGTGGGTAGCACTATGCAGCACAAACCGGGATGGATCAGAAAGTTTCACAAGCCGGATTCGCCCGAGCGGCTGCCGCTGTTGATCTTTCCGCACGCCGGTGCGGGAGCGTCCGCGTATCGCACACTCTCCAAAGCGTTCAGTGCGCATTACGACGTCATCATCTTCCAGTATCCCGGACGTCAGGACCGTGCCGGCGAACCGGCATTGACCTCGCTCCAAGAAATTGCGGCGGGCGCTTTCGCCGAATTCCGGATGTCGAACTACAACCGCGATGTGCCGATCGTCGCATTCGGGCACAGTATGGGCGCGCTCGTTTCCTTCGAATTCGTCAGGCTCGCCCTCGCCGCGGGTGTCGAGGTACGGCAGCTCACCATCTCGGCGGCGGTTGCCCCGTCGCGGGCCGAATATCGCAAGCCCACACCGGAAGACGACGACGAGCTGCTCGACCACCTCATCATGCTGGAGGGCATCAACTCCGACGTGCTCGCCAGCCGGGAGATCATGCGGCTGTCGCTGCCCGCCATCAAGGCCGATCACAAGGCCTCCGAGGCTTACCGGTGCCCGGAGACGGTCCGCGTCGCCACCAGGATCCACGCGATCGGCGGTGATCGCGACCCGATCGTCTCGATGGCTGACCTGCACGGCTGGCACCGCCACGGTGACGACGTCGAGGTCACGATGTTCGAGGGCGGGCATTTCTATCTGCACAACCACGTCGATGCCATCGCGGAATTGCTCGCCGAACAGGCGCATCCCGCACCGGCGGTATGAAATACGAGGATCAGCGGTGACATCAGCAACGGCGCAGGACGTCGATCACATCGTCATTTCCGGGATGGCCGTCGAGGCGCCGGGGGGAATCGACAGTCCCGGATCGTTCTGGTCCGCGCTCGAGGCATCGAGGGAGTTGGTCGGGCCTTTTCCGCGCGACCGCGGCTGGCCGGTCGAGGATTTGCTGTCGGTATCGGAACTCGACGGATGGAGCAACGTCTGCGACGCGGGCGGATTCCTGGACGGGGCAGCCGAATTCGACCCGGCCTTCTTCGGAATCGGTAAGCGCGAGGCCCTTGCTACGGATCCGCAGCAGCGCGTTGCGCTGCGCGTCGCGTGGCGGGCGCTCGAGAACGTGGGAATGAATCCGGGTTCGCTCGCGGGCGAGGACGCCGGATGTTTCATCGGTTGCTCGCCGATGGAATACGGACCGGTGGCGGCGGAAGTCAACGAGTACACCGGGGTTCGGACGATCGGCTACGGATTGCTGAGCGCCGCGGGACGAGTGTCGCACTGCCTCGGGTTGATCGGCCCGTCGATGGTCGTCGACGCCGCCTGCGCCTCCTCCCTGACCGCGGTTCATCTCGCCGCTGCCGCCGTGCGCGACGGGGATTGCGAATGGGCGCTGGCCGGTGCGGTCTGCGTCATGGGGGGTCCCGGGGTCTTCTACGAATTCTCCAAGCTCAACGCGCTGTCGACCGACGGTCACTGCCGCGCGTACTCCGACGACGCCACCGGCACGCTGTGGGGGGAAGGTGCGGGCATCGTCGTCGTCGAACGCGAATCGCGCGCACTGCGACTCGGGCACCGCGTCTACGGCCGCCTGCTGGCCTCCAACCACAATCACAACGGCAAGGGCAAACCGATCCTCGTGCCGCGCACCGATGCTCAGGAACGGCTGATCCGCAAGACCATCGCGCAATCGGGTATCGATCCGGCCGACATCGGCATGATCGAAGGACACGGCACCGCCACCCGCGCGGGCGATCCGGTCGAACTGATCGCGTTGCAGAACACCTACGGCGCCGCCGGTACCCGACCCCTGCTCGGTTCGGTGAAGTCCAACGCCGGCCACGCGCAGGCGGCCGCGGGCATGCTGGGTCTGATCAAGCTGCTGCTCGCGGGCAGGCACGGACAGATCCCGCCGACCTTGTTCTCCGACAAGCCCACTACCCGCGTGGACTGGGACCGGTCGAGTCTGCGGCTGGCCACGCAACTCCAGTCATGGGAACCGAAGAACGGCGTCCGCTACGGCGCGGTGTCCTCGTTCGGCGCGAGTGGATCCAACGCGCACGCGATCATCGCGATGCCCGTTCGTGAGGAGAACGACGATTTCTAGCTATCGACTGCCCGACGGATCGATTCCGGTTCTCCTGTCGGCGGATACCCCCGGTACGCTGCGTGAAGAGGCAGCGTCCATCCTCTCCTACGTCTCGGATCGCCCCGCCGTCACCGCCGATCGCGTGGCTGACATGCTGTTGCGCACCCGGGTCGCGCGGCGTCACCGCGCCTTGCTGATGGTGACCGGCCGCGACGATCTCGACGCGGCCCTGACGGCGGTACGCGACGGTTCCGACCACCCGGCGGTGGTCGGAACCACCGAACCAGCCGCCGCGCGCCGGCTCGCGTACGTGCTGCCCGGCCAGGGCAGCCAGCGCCCCGGCATGGGCAGACTCTTCTACGACCGGGTGGAGGCGTTCCGCGCCGAGGTCGATCGCTGTGACGCGGTCTTCGGTGACCTGTTCGGCGAATCCCCGCTGCCGTACCTGCTCGACGCCGAGACCGAGGCCGACGACAACGCCACGATCGTCCAGCCCGCCCTGTTCATGCAGATGGTGGGTCTCGGCGCGATGTGGCGGTCGGTCGGCATCGAGGCCGCCGCCACGATCGGGCACAGCCAGGGGGAGATCGCCGCCGCCTACCTGTCGGGGGCGATGACCCTCGCCGACGCGATCGTCGTCGTCGGTACCAGGGCCCGCGCGGTCGACAAGATCGCCTCCGACCGCTATGCCATGGCGGTCGTCGCCGCCGACCGGGACGAGTGCGAGGGCGTGCTGGCGCGTCAGTCCGGGTGGGCGCAGGTGTCGGTGGTGAACTCGCCCCGCATGGTGGGGATTTCCGGCGATCGCGACACCGTGCGGGCCGTCGTGGATGTGCTCGCCGAACGCGGCCGGTTCGCCCGCGTGATCCGGGTCCGCTACCCGGCGCATACCGGTCTGCTCAACGAGTTCCGTGACGTGATCCGCGACGCCGTGCACAGCAGGCTGGACAACGCCCGCTTCCTCGACTCCGAGATCGCCTGCCTCGGTGCGACGCTCGGCGATGCGATCACTCCCGATCTCCCCGTCGACGAGTACTGGTTCTGGAACCTGCGCAACCCGGTCCGATTCGACCGCGCCGTCGCGGCGGCGATCGCGCGGGAGGTCGACACCTTCGTCGAACTCGCCGAGCATCCGACCTTGCAGCTGGCCGTCGAGGAGAGTCTCGCCGAATTCGCGGCCGATCGCGCCGCCACGGTGAGCGGCACCTCGAGCCGCACGGCGACCGATCTGACCGAATTCACCAGGAACCTGGCGGTTCTCGCGGTCAACGACCTGAATTACCGCTGGGAGAGCCTGCGCGTCGACCCCGACGCGCCCGCTCGGCTGCCGCTGCCGGACTTCCCGAATGTGCGGATGAACGAGGTGACATTGTGGCTTCCCCACGATGTCACCCTCGGGGGCGCCAGATCGTCCGCCCGCACCGCGTCGCGTGCGCAGGCCGCCCCGGCACAGCCGGAATCGGCCACGGTGGCCCAAGCCGCCCCGAAACCGCAACTGCTCGTGGAAGAGTGGGTCCGGCTGGTGCGGCGGTCGATGACCGCGCCACGCGCGCTGGGCATCGTCGATCACACCGGTCAGTGCGCCGAACTCGCCGCTGCCCTGGTCGCATACGCGACGAATCAGGGGCTGGGCGGACGACTGCTCGATATCGGAGCGGGCAGCGGTGACGGCGATATCGATACCGTCGTGGTGTTGCTGCCCAGCCTTCCCGAGCTGGACGGTTCCGCCGCGGTCGCGCAGGTCGCCGAGTTCTTCGGCGCGCGGCGCTGGTGGTCGAAGCCCGATGCGGGGGTGACCGAGTACTGGCTGCTCACCGTCGGCGGTGAAGCGGCGGTGCCGGGTGACGCGCCACCGCATCCGGTACACGCCGCCGCGAGCGCCGGCTTCCGTTCGGCGAGCACGGAATATCCCGGTATCGCGTTCCGTCATCTGGATCTCGCTCCGGACCAGGCGAACGCGCAGGCGGTACCGTCGATAGTCACCGCGCTGCACACGGCCGAGGAGCCCGAGCTCGCGCTGCGTGACGGCAATCTGTACGCCAAGCGGCTCGTCGAAGCGGATCACTCCGCGCTGCTGCGCGGACCGTCGAACCCGGCGAATGTCGTCATCACCGGTGGCACCGGCAGTCTCGGGCTCGAGTTCTGCGAGCACGTGGTGCGCAACGGGGCCCGGCGGGTGACGCTGCTGAGCCGGTCGGGGGAGACCGAGGCGGTCACGCGGCGACTGCGCGATATCCGTGCGCTGGGGTCGGCCGAGGTCACGGTCGTGCCGTGCGATATCGGTGACCGGGCGTCCGTCGCGCGGCTGGCCGACCGGCTCCGGGACGCCCCGGCGCACCTGGTGATCCACGCGGCGGCGGACAATTCGGTGATCGGCGAACTCGAACTCACCGAGATCACCCACGGTCAGGTCGAGCAAGCCCTGTCCGGGAAGGTCGTCGGCATCGGGCATGTGCTCGATGCGCTGACCAGAGCCGACGATTGCGAGATCGTCCTGTGCTCCTCTCTCGCCGCCACACTCGGCGGACGCGGCACGGTCGTCTACGCGGCGGCGAACCGGATGGTCGACGCGATCGCGCAGCGCCTGGACGCCGACGGTCTGCGGTGCGTGTCGGTGCAGTGGGGGCAGTGGGACGTCTTCGAGGGCAAGGGCAATGCCGACCTCGCGAAACTGGCCGAGGTCGGGTATCTGCCGATGGCTTCGCCGGATGCCGTCGCCCTCGGCCTCGGCGGGCTGCGTGGCAACGCGATCGTCGCCGCCTTCGACTGGGATCGCGGGCGCACCGTGCTCGGCGCCTTCGGTTACGGGCCCGTCTTGTCGGGGCTGGAGACACCGATCGCCGTGTCCGCCCCGGTGGCCGATTCCGGCCGCGAGGTCAGCGGCGCGCAGGTGACCGGTGACGTGCCCGCCAGCATGGTGCGGTTGCTCGCCGAGATCATCGGCGCCGACGATGCCGACACGATCGACAGCACCAGGCCGCTGGTCGCGATCGGCCTGGACTCCCTCCAGGCGCTGGAGCTGCGCAGGCGTGTCAAGAGCGAATTCCGCGCCGACGTGCCGGTGGGCGACCTCATCGGCGGCGCCTCGCTCGACGACGTGGTCAGGATCATCGGGGCCGAATCGGGTGGCGCCGGGCCGCAGGCGGTCGTCGCCGAGGTGGCGCCACCGACGCGGTCGGCGCCGATGGTGCGGAGTCTGCCTTCGGGTGCGACGGCGAGTGCCGCCGATCGTGTCGCCAGGGCGAAAGAGGCTGCCCAGCAGGCCGTTCCGAGCGATTTCGACGCCGACCGCTTCCGTTCCGCGCGGCACGATATGGATTTGTTCGGACTGCGCGCCATGCTGGCCGCGCTGCGACCGTATCTGTCCGACAACGAGGTTCGCGCCGTGGACGATGTCGCGACGCGCATGCGATTCGCCCCGCGGCACCGGTGGTTGCTGCGGCAATGGTTGCAGGCGCTGGCCGCGAACGGCTCCATCGAGGGCGACGTGGATCGCGGCTACCGGTACGTGCGGCCGGTGCAGGCGCCGACCAGGCCGAGCCTGGTCGAAGTCTGCGCGGACCTGGGATATCCGCGTCCGCTGGCGACCTTCCTGCAAGCCTCCGACGACCACCTGACCGAACTCGCTCAGGACAGCATGCGTGTCCAGGAATTGCTGTTCCCCAACGGGGACATGGCTACGGCCGAGGCCGCCTACCGGGACAACCTCAGCAGCCGCTATCTGAACCTGGCGGCGGGCAGGGCGGTCGCCGATCTGGTCGACGGCCTGCGCGGCGACCGGTCGCCGGTGCGTGTGCTGGAACTGGGCGCGGGTATCGGCGGCACCACCGACGACGTCACGGCCGCGCTGTCCGGACTGCCGGTCGAGTACCACTTCACCGACGTGTCCAGCTTCTTCCTCGAGGCCGCGAAGCGGCGGTTCGCCGACTATCCGTGGATGCGCTACGGGATCGTCGACATGAACGCGAACCTGGGAGATCAGCCGCGCCACGACATCGTGATCGCGGCGAATGTGCTGCACAACGCCTACGACATCGGGGTGACCCTCCGGCAACTGCACGATCTGCTCCGACCCGGTGGCGCGGTGGTGATCATCGAGACCTGCCACGCGCACTGCGAGCAGCTGACCTCCGTGCACTTCCTGATGTCGCCGCGGGAGGATCAGCCGCACGCCGGCCTGACCGACGTGCGGGCGGGCACCGACCGGATCTTCCTGACCGAGCGCGAATGGCGGGATCAACTGGTCGCGGCAGGCCTCACGCCCGAGCTGGTCCTGCCCGCGGGCGACCATCCGGTCGCCCTGCTCGACCAGCGAGTTTTCATCGCCGTGCGCGGCCGGGGGTAGTGGAGGCGATCATGTCGGATCAGGCAAGGAGTGACAGCGGAATGGAGTCGGCACAGCAGCCGGGCCACGGCGGAGTCGGCATCACCAAGGAGGAGATCAGGGCCGCGGTGGCCGGTCAGCTCGGTATCGCCGCAGGCGAGGTCGCCGATCACGACGATCTGATCCAGCTGGGTCTCGACTCGATCCGCACGATGAAGCTGGCCGGTGGCTGGCGCAAACGGGGCGTCGACATCAACTTCGCTCAGCTCGCGGCCAGCCCCACGGTGGACGCGTGGCACGGTCTGCTGGGGGCGGAGGAGTTCGGCGCGCAGGTCGAGCAGACTCCCGAACCGGTTTCCGCCGGAGCGCAGGCCGACGAGGACCCCTTCCCGCTGGCCACCATGCAGCACGCCTACTGGATCGGCCGTTCCGACGAGCAGGAACTCGGCGGCGTCGCGGCCCATCTGTACGTCGAATTCGATGGCGGCCGGATCGATCCCGCGCGACTCGAGCGCGCGGTGGCCGATCTGGTCGCGGCCCACCCGATGTTGCGCACCCGATTCCTGCCCGACGGCACGCAGCAGACCATGCCCGAACCGGGCAGGCCGGTCTTCGCGGTGGTCGACCTGCGGTCGCACGGGCCGGAAGCGGCCGACGCGGCGCTGGCCGAATTACGCGACCGGAAAACCCATCAGCGCTTGGCCATCGAGGACGGTCAGGTCATCGACATCACGCTCACCCTGCGCGACGAGAACAGCACCCGCCTGCATCTCGACGTCGACATGCTGGCCGGTGACGCGATGAGCTACCGGGTGCTGATCTCCGACCTCGCCGAGCTCTACCACGGCGCGACCGTGCCCGCCCCCGGTTACACCTATCGCCGCTACCGCACCGAACGTCAGCAGGACACTGCCGCCCGCGAGCGCGACCGGCAGTGGTGGCAGCAGCGGTTGCCGGAACTGCCCGGTGCGCCGGAGCTTCCGACCGTGCCCGTCGGCGAGCGCGGCGCACCGCACCGCACGGTGCGCTATGACCACTGGCTGGCGCCGCAGGCCAAGCAGCGTCTGCTCGCCGCGGCCCATCAGCGCGGCATCACCCCGGCCATGGCGCTGGCGGCGGTCTTCGCCGAAACCATCGGAGGCTGGTCGGCGCAGAGCCGGTTCCTGCTGAACGTCCCGCTGTTCCATCGTGAACCGGTCCATCCCGAAATCGACCGGGTGATCGGCGATTTCACCTCGTCGATCATGCTGGAGGTGGATGTCACCGAGAACATGTCGGTGGCCGACCGGGCACGTGCCCTGCAGCGCAGCATGCACGACAGCGGTGCGCACACGGCCTATTCCGGACTCGAGGTACTGCGCGACCTGGGCAGGCACCGCGGTGAGCCGGTGCTGGCCCCCGTGGTCTACACCAGCGCGCTGAATCTGGGCGAACTGTTCGCCGACCGGGTGACCGAAACCTTCGGCGATCCGGTGTGGATCATCTCCCAAGGCCCGCAGGTGCTGCTGGACGCCCAGGTCACCGAGGTGCGCGGCGGGCTGCTGCTCAACTGGGACGTCCGCGAATCGGCGTTCCCCGCCGGGATGATCGACGCCATGTTCGCCCGCTACGCGCAGGCCATCGGCCGCCTCGGCGAAGGCGACGCAGGCTGGAATGCCGAGGCCGCGGTGCGCCTGCCGGTCGCCCAGGCCGAGGTGCGCGCGGCGGTCAACGCCACCGACGGGCCGGTCAGCGGTCGCTGCCTGCACCAGGGGTTCTTCGACTACGCCGCCACGAATCCCGCCGCGCCCGCGGTGGTGTGGGGTCTCGGCGCGGAGGCGGGGGAGTGGAGCTACGGCGAACTCGCGGCTCGCGCGCTCGCCGTCGCCGGCGCGCTGCACCGTGAGGGGGTGCGGCCCGGCGACGCCGTGGCGGTCCAGCTTCCGAAGGGGCCGGATCAGATCCTCGCGGTACTCGGTGTACTCGCCGCGGGCGCGACGTACGTGCCCATCGGATTCGATCAGCCGGTCGGCAGGCGTGCCGAGATCCTGCGAACCGGAGCCATCGTCGCGGCGGTGACCCTTTCCGGCGTCGATATGGGTGTGCCGATCCCGTGCGTCTGCATCGATGCGGCGCGCGAGCACCCGAACCCGCTGGCAGCGCCGGTTCTCCCGGATACCGAAGCGATCGCCTACGTGATCTTCACCTCCGGTTCCACTGGTGTGCCCAAAGGCGTGGACGTGCCGCACCGTGGC
The DNA here is from genome assembly GCF_015477775.1 of Nocardia abscessus. Taxonomy (GTDB): domain Bacteria; phylum Actinomycetota; class Actinomycetes; order Mycobacteriales; family Mycobacteriaceae; genus Nocardia; species Nocardia abscessus_A. The sequence goes on from NZ_JADLQO010000005.1 coordinate 37,403, forward strand.
GCGATGAACACCATCGACGCGGTGAACGAGTGGTTCGAGGTCGGCAGCGCCGACCGCGTACTGGCGTTGTCGGCCCTGGAGTTCGACGCGTCGGTCTACGACATCTTCGGCATGTTCTCGGTCGGCGGCTCGGTGGTCGCGGTCGATCCCGGGCAGCGCGCGGAAGCGACGACCTGGGTGGAACTGCTTCGCCACCATCGAGTTTCGATCCTCAACTGTGTGCCGAGCATGCTCGACATGATTCTGGAGATCGGCGGCGATCAGCTGGGAGATTCGTTGCGTGCGGTCACCCTCGGCGGCGACTGGGTCGGCGCGGATCTGGCGCGCAGGCTGGCGGTCCAGGTACCGGGCTGCCGCTTCTCCGGGCTGGGCGGGGCCACCGAGACCTCGATCCACAACACCATCTGCGAGGTGGTGGGGGAGCCGCCCGCGGAGTGGGTGACGGTGCCGTTCGGCGTTCCGCTGCGCAATGTCCGTTGCCGAGTGGTCTCACCGGCCGGCCGCGACTGTCCGGACTGGGTGCCCGGTGAATTCTGGGTCGGCGGTGCGAATGTCGCGGCGGGCTACCGAAACGACCCGGAACGCACCGCCGAGCGATTCGTGGAATTCGAGGGCATCCGGTGGTACAAGACCGGCGACATGGCTCGATACCGGCCCGACGGCACCATCGAATTCCTCGGTCGCGCCGACCACCAGGTGCAGATCCGGGGCTACCGGGTCGAACTCGGCGAGGTGGAGAGCGCGTTGCGCACGGTGCCCGGCGTGCGCCATGCCGTCGCGGCGGTGGTCGGCGCGGGCGCGCCGAAACTGGTCGCGGCCGTCGCGGGTGAGCGGGACGACATCGGCGACATCACCGCCGCCGTCGCGGATCTGCTGCCCGCCTACATGATTCCGACCAGAGTGGAATTCCTCGACCAGATGCCGCTGACCGACAACGGCAAACTCGACCGGCGCGCGGTGATCGCGCTGCTCGAACCCGGCGCGGGAGCTGCCGAGAACAGCGCGCCGCGCGACGAGGTCGAGGCCGCGCTCGCCGATATCGTGGCCGGGGTCCTCGGCGTGGACGCCGTCGGTGTGCACGACGATTTCTTCGGCCTCGGCGGCGATTCGGTGCTGGCCACCACGGTCATCGCGCGGGTGCGGGAATGGCTGGAGGTCGACCACGCGCTGGTCGCGGACGTCTTCGCGACGCGAACCGTGGCGGGCTTGGCCGAGCGGCTCACCCGACGGGAAGCCGATCGCGGCGTCCCGGAGCGGCTGTCCGCGGTCGCGCGACTCTATCTCGAGGTCGCGTCGATGAGCGACGAGGAGATCCTGGCACAGGCGTGAGAGCGGGGCCGCCGGTATCCACGGGCAAGTGGCCTCGGTGCCGCGCGGCCCCTATCGTTCGTTCCATGCGCGATCGGACCGGGAAGCACGACATCGGGGCCGCTACCCACCGGGACCGGCGGAGATGACGGCGGTACCGCTGGTTCCGACGGTGGCGATCACGTGTTTCGCCGTCCTGGTAGCGGTCCTGCGCTGGATATTCGTCCGGGACAGCGCGACCGATCGTCTGATCAACCGGGCACTGGGGCTGGCCGGGATCGGGATGCTTCTCGCGGTGGTGTCGATTCGATCCGGCTCCCCGGCAGTCGTCACGCACCTGGGCGCGATGGTCGGATTCCTCACCGCGGGCAGTGTGTACGGTGTCGCACGCCTGCTGGCCGGCGCGGATGCCCAGGGCGCTGCCCGGCGGCAGCGCCGTTACGACTCGGTCGCGGTGACCGCGGCGGCGCTCACCGTGCTGATCGACGTGGCGATCGCCCTGGAACTGTTGCCGGCCGATACCTCCTCGCGGTGGTACGCCTTCAGCGCCGCCGCGGCCTGCCTGCCGCTGGCCGGTGCGGGCTTCCTGCTCGCCCGTGCCGGGATCGGCGAAATCCGTTCCGCCGAAACTCCGGTCGCCCAGCGGATCACCTACGTGGCCTTGATCTGTGTCGGAGCCTTCTGGATTTGCTATGCGGTGATCGTCCTCGTGCGGGTCCCCATGGGAGTCTCGCCGACCGATCAGGGCGAAGGATGGTCGCTGAGCGGATTCGTCTTCTTCGCCGTCATCACGGCGCTGCTGGCGATTCCGCTGGTGCGCATGCTGCTGGTCCGCCTCGGATGGGACCGTGACAGCCGCGATTGCCGGACATTGCAACCGCTCTGGGCCGATCTGACCGCCGCGGTCCCGCATATCGTGCTGGTCGACGAATCCCACCCGCGCGGCCCGGCGCTGCGTCGCTACCGGATGGCGATCGAGATTCGCGCCGCGCTGCTGCAACTGCGCAGGCATGCGTCCGACTATCCACCCGACGATATCCGCAGCCACACACTGCGTATCGTGCGCGAGGCGGAGGCCGGACTCGCCGCCGCCCACACGGATGTCGCCGCAGGCCACGACCTGGAACTGCGTTACCTGCTGGACATGGCGGACCGGTGGCCGGAGGCGAAACGCGCCTACCTGGCCGCCGACCGGTCGCCGGGTCTCAGCGCGGCGCGGGCGAGCCGATGATGATGTTGCCGACGCTGCATTCCTCGAGTTCGTCCACACCGGCGGCGGTCACGAAGGCCGCGGTGTCGCCGAAACCCTGCGCGCACGCTCCCAGACCCATGGCGGTGGCCGCCAAGTAGATCGTCTGCATCAGCACACCGACGTGTTTGAGGATGACGGCGTAGGAGACCTGCTCGTAGGTCCACATCACCCGTCCGGAACGTGCGCCCATGACGATGAGCACCTGCGGTTCGGCGCCGTCGGACAGGGTCGCCGAGGTGGACTTCACCAATTTCGCCACCGCCGGACTGTCGGCGGCGGCCACCGGACGCAGCACGTGCTCGACCGAGTCGTAGTGGTACATGCCCGGTGCGAGGCCCTCGACATTGCGCACCACCGGGTACAGCTCGAGTTCGTAGACGCTGCCCCCGCTGGGGTAGGGCTTGGACACCAGTTCCTCGCCCTCGATCTCCGAGCGGGTGCTCCTGGTCCGGGCCGTGCGATACAGCAGCTCACCCAGTTGGGTCACGGTGATCGGGTCGGCGTCGTCGAAGGCGCGGGTGGAGACCCTGTCCTCGAGCACCGCGGTCAGCGGCGGGTCGGCCTCGCGCAGTGCGGCCAAGTCCGGGGTGGGTAGCGTGACCGGCTCGCCCGGATAGGCCGCTTTGCGGGCGGGCGGCTGCGGGAATCGGCCTTTCGCCCATTTGGTCGGGCCGAAATGCTCCCACGTGACGGTGCGTTCGCCGAGGGTGCTGCGTCGGTGGAACCACAGGTCCGGCGCACTCCAGCTGCGGGTGGTGAATTCGCGCTCCTCGGCGTCGGGGTCGGCGACGAGGAATCCGCACCGGAACAGATCGTCGGCGAACTGCGTCTTCACCGGGATCGGCAGCGTGCTGTCGGCCGCACCCGGCCCGTCGAGCAGCGCGAGCAGTCGCGGATCGTGGATGCGCACGTCGCACCACGACAGCGGATGCTCGAGCACGAACCCCTCCGAATCACGATGCAGCACAGCGAACTTCGACAGCGTCGCGGACCAAGCGGGCCTGCTGTCGGGCTGCGGGCGGGGCCGGCCGAACGGATGCACGCTGTAGAGGTCGCGGCCGCCGTCGCGGACCGTCACGGACAACCAGCCCCCCGCGGCGAGCCGTTCCATCAGCTCGGCCACGTCGTCGCCGTTCGCGGCCTGCGACAGTTCGGCGACGGTCGCCGGTCCCCGGTTGAGGGTCTTGAGCGCGAGCAGCTGGCCCTTGGCCAGGCCGGTCAGTTTCTCGTTGTGCGGAGGATTGAGCAGCACCGCACCGGCGGGCGTGGTCAGGCAGGTTGCCCCGGCCCGCAACGCGAGCCGGGTCTGATCGGAGAAGGTGAGGGTGGGCACGGCGGGCAACTCTTACTTGGCGACCGCGGCCAGCGCCGGGGTCAGCTTGTCGAGGATGTAGGGCACCGACAGCGCGGTCGGCTGGTTCACCGCGGTGATCTCCTGGGTGGTCAGGAACACCACCGAGCCCTTCTTCACCGCGGGCAGATCCGCGTATCCCGGCAATTGACGGTACTTTTCGTCCATGGTCCCGGAGTAGCCCGCGAGCAGCAGATCGGCGGTGATCTCGTCGATGCGTTCGGTAGAGAGCGCGAGGCGGCCCCCACTGGAAGGCTGCTCGACCAGGTTCCGCGGGATGCCCAAGCCGAGTTGCCCGAAGACGCGAGCCGAGCCGTCGTTGGGGTCGGTGAGCACCATCAGCTGGGAGGGGCTGCCCAGCCAGGTGCTGGCGAAGGTCTTGCCCTTCAGGCCGGGATTGGCCGCGACGAGGCCCGCGATCTTGTCGTCGACGCTCGCGATCACCTTGGCGGCGGCATCCTGCTTACCGAGGATCTTGCCCAGAGTGGTGACCTGCTCCTGCCACGCACCGACCGTATCTTTGGTCAGGCCCGGCACGGTGGGCGCGATGCGGGACAGTTCGTCGTAGGTCTTCTGGTCCGCGATGAACGGATCGACCAGGATCAGGTCCGGCTCGAGCGCGGCGACCTGCTCGGAGATGGCCGCGATACTGCTGATCGATTTCGCCGAGCCGAGCTTGTCCGGCTGCCACGGCGGGACCGACTGCGCGGCGATGGCGACATTGTCGATGTAGCCGACGGGGACGGTGTCGAGGGCAAGTGCGGTGTCGAGCCACTGGTTGCCGAGGGTGACGATCTTCTTCGGGGTGCCTTCGACAGTGGTTTCGCCCCTGGCGTGGGTGATCGTGATCGACTCGCCGCCGGAGCCGCCGTTGCCGGTGTCCGACCCGCAGCCCGCCAGGCCGAGGGCGAGCGCGCCCGCCAGTGCCGCCACCGCCGTGCGCGCCAACCCGCGCCGGGTCCGAACAGCCTTCATCGTCACCCTCCTTCGTCGAGGAACGCCCTCGATCCGGCTCCGTGGAGCCCGACTCAGAATAAGTCAGCCAAGGCTAACCTATCCAGCCGAGCGGCCATATCTCGATCACTGTCCTGGGCGCGGTGGCCGCGCACCGTCCCGAGGATTTACAGTCACCACGATGGACGCTGTACCGGTTTCGTTGGTGCTCGCGGTCTTCGTCTTCGTCCTGCCCATGACGATCGGGCGGTGCCTGTTCGTCAACGAGACGAACTCCGACCGGCTGATCAACCGAACGTGGGGCTGGAACCTGGCGGGGGTACTGGTGTACCAAATCGTGGCAGCACTGGGTCATCCGTACTTCGCTCAGTGCCTGTACCTAGGGCTGGACATGATGGCACTCGCGAGTTTCTACGGGCTGGCCCGGCTCGTCGACAGCGCCGACGCGAAGGGCGCGCGAGAGCGGCAGCGCCGATACGATTCGACAGCGGCTGCCGTCGCCGCGTCGCTGATCATCGGCGTACCTCTCGCGCACAGCGTCTTTCGCGTCGACTACCTGGAAGTGGTCTGGGCCGTCTCGGCGTTTCCCGGATGCATTTCGGGCCTTCTCTTCGGCCGTGCCTGCGTCCGCGAACTGCGTGTCGCGGACTCCCCGGCACGGGAGAAGCTCACCTACGCCCTGTTGCTGGCGTTCTCGATCTATTGGACGATCTCGTGGCCGATCCTGCTCGTTCGAGCGCTCGCAGGCACGCCACCGAGCCGACCGGGGCCCGTGTTGGCCGTGGTGGCCGTCCTGATGCTGGGCGCCATCACGCTGCTGACCGCGATCCCGCTGTTCATTGTGCTGTTGGCGCGAGCGGGCTGGGATCGGACCGGCCGGATCTGTCGTCGGCTGCGCCCGTTGTGGCGCGAATTGACCACGGCGGTGCCGGAAGTCGTCCTACTCCGAGACCCTACCGCCCCGCGAGACCCCGCCTCACAGCTCTACCGGATGACCGTCGAGATCTGGGACGCGCTCCTGCACTTGAAGCCGTACACGCCCGACGCCGAGGAGTTCGGCTCGTCCGGTATGAGCGGAGACGAGGTGCGCGCCTTCGCGTTTCGAGCGGCGTGGGCCGTGCGAGCGAAGCGTCACGGCAACGCACCGGCACCCAATGTCTCCACGCGAGGCGACGCGCGGGCCGAAAGACGCGATCGCGCGGCGGAACTGGAGTTCTTGATCGGGTTGGCTCGCGAATGGCCGAAGGCTGTCGCGATGGTCGGCTATGGACCGGATACCGCGCAAGCGGCCGCCACTGCGGCGGTATCCCAGTAGAACGGCCGCACCTCGGCGATGCGGCCGTCCACGAAGGTGAGCGTCTGCAGGATCGCGAAGGTGAGTTCGCGGCCGGTCGCGCGTGCTCGTGCGTGGACTTCGGTATGCACCACGGCGGTTTCCCCGGTCGCCAGGAAACGTTGGTCGCGCAGATCGAAAGTCTCCCAGGTGTCGCTCATGGCGCGGAAGAACCGCTCCATGCCGTCGTGGCCGCGCCAGGTTCCGCCATAGGGCAGATTCTCGGCCTGATGGAGCACCACCGAAGGGTGGAAGAACGGTGCGAGCAGCTCGAACGAGGCGCTCCCCGGTCCGCCTGCCGCCAGGTATTCCGCTTCCGCCGCGTACATTCCGGTCAGTACGGCCATCGAGTCGGTCGTGGTCGGTGTCATGCGGCCAGTCTGATTGCGCGGCGGGAGCGGGACCGGCGGTAATCGGACGTCGCGGTGCTCGCCCGATAGAGCCTGTTCCCGCGCACGCGTCGCATGCGCGGGAACCATGGCGGCAGGATCAGCCCGCGGCGACAGGCTCTTGGCGGGTGTCGTGGCGCAGGCCGATAGAGATGACGTCCGACGGCTCGTCCAGTTCGATACGGTGCCAACGACTTCGGGGGACGACGAAGGCTGTTCCGGCGGTGAGGCGGACCATCGTCTCGTCGTCGCCGGGGCGTTCCGCCCGCAGGTACAGGCGCAGCGCGCCGGTCAGGCAGCACACCGCTTCGTCGCTGCCGGGGTGCACTTCCCAGTGGTCGGCGTGCACGTCGGCGTCGGTTTCGACGTGGAAGGCCGCGAGTTGCCAGCCGCCGTCACCGGTGCTCATCCGGCGTTCACCGGCTGTGACGTGACCATCCGGGTCGAAATGGATGGCACGGCGGAACAAGTCGATCGGTGCGTGGGTCATGACGCGTCCTTTCGTTGTGATCTGCGGAGAAGTTCTCGGGTCGGGTTCGGTGCGCTGGATCGGAAGGCGGGCGCTGACGACCGGGCCGGGCCGCTGCGCTGGTCGGCTGGTGCGCAGGTCGGCTGCCGTGCGCGTCGGCTGGCGCCCTGCTCTCTAGTGCGGCGTCGTGCGGTCGTGCTCGGTCCGGATGGCGGGTAGCGCGACGTTCACCACCGCGAGATCCAGCGCGACCATGAACTGCGCGACGGCTGCCGCGGTCAAGGTGATGCCGGGCCGCCCGGTAGAGTTTTTATACATGTATAGAAACTAACCGCGTGGGTCGCTCCGTGTCCATACCCGCTTCGGCGCATGGGCGATGATGGACCCATGCCGAGCTCCTCGTCACAGCCTCAGCGCACCGGCCGACCTGCGCGTATTTCTCGCACGGAGATCGTCGCGGCGGCCAACGCGGTGATCGATGCCGAGGGTGTGGAGAAACTGACCATGCGCCGCCTGGCCACCGAGCTGGGCTGCACGGCGATGGCGCTGTACCACCACGTCCGCGACAAGGAAGACCTGCTCCGGTTGCTGCTCGACGACTACGCCGACCAGGTGGTGTGGCCGGATCTGCCGCAGCAGCCGAAAGAGCGCGTCCGCGTCGCGGCGCTGGCCATGCACGACGTGCTCGCCGCACGCCCGTGGATCGTCGAAATCCTCGCCGCCGACGACCTTTTGGGCGTCTCGGCACTGTGGGTCAGCGAATCGATCATCGACGGATTCGTGGCCGGCGGCCTGCCGCTGGACCGCGCCGTCGCCGCCTATCGCGCCGTCTGGCACTACACGGCGGGCAACCTCATCGTGCGCGCCCGATCCGCCCGCCGGGCCGCGGACGATCGCCCCACCTTCCGCGCGCAGGTCTTCGCCGACCTGGACGCCGAAACTTACCCACGCCTGGCCGCTCTCGGCTCCGGCTACCTGTCCCTCGCCGCGCTGGACACCTACGAACTCGGCCTCGAAGCCCTCATCGAGGGACTGCTGCGGACTCGGTGAGCGGATGCGGCCGTTCCGATTCACATTCTCGGTCCGAATACAGTTCGAGCCCGCCACAACGGACGGGCTCGAACTCACCTCGCGCCGAGTCGGAACGCGGCCGGTCGACTCAGAACGTCACCCGCTGGTCCGCCGGCAGGAACAGCTTGTCGCCTTCCTTCACCTCGAAGGTCTTGTAGAACTCCGCGAGGTTGCGCACCACCTGGTTGCAGCGGAATTCGGCGGGGGAGTGGGTATCGGCGGCCAGGGAGCGGACCGTGAGTTCCTCGGTCTGCTTCTCGCGCCAACTGCGAGCCCAGGACAGGAACATGGTGCGGTAGTCGGGATCGTCGATACCGCGACGTTTCTCCGCGATGCGGAAGGCGGCCAGCGTGATCTGCAGTCCGCGCAGATCGGCAAGGTTCTCGCCGACGGTGAGTTCGCCGTTGACGTGCTGGCTCGGCTCGAGGCCCTCCGGTACGAGCACGTTGTACTGGTCGACGAGTTGCTTGGCCTTGGCCTCGAAGGCGGCACGGTCCTCGGGCGTCCACCAGTCGCGCCGGTTGCCGTCTCCGTCGTACTTGGAGCCCTGGTCGTCGAAGCCGTGGCCGATTTCGTGTCCGATGGTCGAGCCGACCGCGCCGAAATTGACCGCGGGCAGGGCGTCCTTGTCGAAGAAAGGCGGCTGGAGGTAGGCGGCCGGGAAGACGATCTGATTGGAAGTCGATGAATAGTAGGCGTTCACCGTCTGGGGCGACATGACCCACTCGGACTTGTCGACCGGGGTGCCGAGGCGGGCGAACGCGCGCTTGACCTCGAACTCGTTGACGGCGAGCAGGGACTCGATCAGCTTGCCCTTGGTGATCTTCAGCTTGGAGTAGTCGACCCACTTGTCCGGGTAGCCGATCTTGGTATCGATCTTGTCCAGTTTGGCCAGCGAGGCGGTCCTGGTCGCGGGCGACATCCAGGTCGAATTGGTGAAATTCTCCCGGTAGGCCGCGACGACGTCGGCCAGCATCTCTTTGGCGCGCTCCTTGGCGTCCGGCGGAAAGTGCTTCGCCACGTACAGTTTTCCGAGCTGCTCACCGAGATGCTCATCGACGATGCCGACCCCGTATTTCCACCGCTCGGGACGCTCGTCCTGCCCGTTGAGCACCTTGCCCTTGAACTCGAAATTCGCGTCGTTGACGGCCTTGGGCAGGTAGGGAGCGAACTCCCGCAGCACGTACAACTTCAGGTAATCCCGCCACGTGGCGATGTCCACCTCGGTCCACAGCTGACCGGCCGCCGTGAGGTAGGACGGCTGGTTGACCACCATCGTCGCGAACAGCTCGCGCGGGCGATCGGTGTTCCCCGCCAGCCACGGATCCCAGTCGAAGCTCGGGGCGAGTGCGGTCATGTCCGCCCAGCCGTACACGTTGTACGTCGCGTCGGTGTCACGGTTGCGCACGTTGTCCCAGTGTGCGGGTGCGATGCGCTTCTCCAGGTCGAACACCCGCCCGGCGGTACCGGCCGGGTCGGCCAGCCCGGCGCCTGCGGCGAGGCGTTCGAGGAAGATCCGGTACTGCTCGAGCACCGCGGCGTACTCCGGCTTCCGGTAGTACTGCTCGCCGAGCCCGAGACCGGACTGGCCGACCGAGGGGATGTAGGCGTCGGAGTTCTTCCGGTCGACTCCGATGCCGAGGCCGATCAGTCCGCCGATCGGCAGTTCGGCCATCACCTTCGCCAGGTCCGGCTTGGTCGCGGCGCCGTCGATCTCGGCGAACAGCGGCGCCAGCGGCGTCATGCCGAGGCGTTCGATCTCGTCCCAGTCCACGCGCGCGTCGTAGAGGTCCCTGATCTGCTGCTCCTCCGAGCCCGGCTTCGGATCGCGGATCCCCTCGATGATCTCCCGCAACTGCTGCTGCGTGCGCTCGGCCGCCTCGCTCGTCGAGCCGAAGGCGACCTTGTCCGGCGGCAGCTGGTACTCCCGCAGCCACTTGCCGTTGACGTGCCGGTACAGGTCGTCCTGCGGCCGGATCGTCTCGTCCGCTCCGGTGAGATCGACGCCGGTGAGCGTCCTGCTCGCGGGTTCGGCGTCGTCCGAGCACGCGACCAGCGCGGCGACGGCCGGGACCGCGCCGAGCGCGATCAGGAAGGCACGACGATCCAGCTTCGCTGGCCCACCGGTAGATGTCACGAGAATCCTCTCCCCGACGCGGCGTCGCCGCAGATGTACGAAGGCAGCCTTGCAGGACACGAGGCTACCGGCGCGGAGGCAGTCCAGCCCGGATTGGGGAATGGGCACTGCCGTGTGGCCCCGATTTGGGAACGACCTGCGGATTCCCATACACTAGACCGGTTGCCTGCGGGAGCTGTGCCCGCAATCCGGCAGTGAACCCCCAGTGGTTGGTTCCGCGTTTCTTGCTCGAACCGAGGAAAACGCTGGCAGGCGCGCGTCCGGAGGGCAACCGACCATGCCCGTCGGGTCGGCAATCCGGCGTGCACATACGTCCAGGTCAAGGAGGACGCTGAAGTGATTCAGCAGGAGTCGCGACTGCGCGTCGCCGACAACACGGGTGCGAAGGAGATTCTCTGCATCCGCGTTCTCGGCGGTTCGTCGCGTCGCTATGCCGGTATCGGCGACATCATCGTCGCTACCGTGAAGGACGCCATCCCCGGCGGCAACGTGAAGCGGGGTGACGTCGTCAAGGCCGTCGTCGTGCGCACCACCAAGGAGCGCCGTCGTCCGGATGGTTCCTACATCAAGTTCGACGAGAACGCGGCCGTGCTCATCAAGGCGGACAACGACCCGCGCGGCACTCGCATCTTCGGCCCGGTGGGCCGCGAACTGCGCGACAAGAAGTTCATGAAGATCGTGTCGCTGGCTCCGGAGGTGCTCTGACATGAAGGTGCACAAGGGTGACACCGTGCTCGTCATCTCGGGCAAGGACAAGGGCGCCAAGGGCAAGGTCATCCAGGCCTACCCGAAGGAGAACCGGGTCCTCGTCGAGGGCGTGAACCGGATCAAGAAGCACGTCGCGAACTCCGCCAACCAGCGCGGCGCCTCCTCGGGCGGCATCGTGACCCAGGAAGCCCCCATCCACGTCTCGAACGTGATGGTCGTCGACTCCGACGGCAAGCCGGCTCGTATCGGCTACCGGACCGACGAGGAGAGCGGCAAGCGGGTCCGGATCTCCCGTAAGAACGGGAAGGACATCTGATATGACCACCACGGAAAAAGTGCAGCCCCGGCTGAAGCAGCGCTACCGCGAAGAGATCAAGGACGCGCTGAACAAGGAATTCAACTACGCCAACGTGATGCAGATCCCGGGCGTGGTGAAGGTCGTCGTCAACATGGGTGTCGGCGACGCCGCCCGCGACGCGAAGCTGATCAACGGCGCCGTCGAGGACCTGGCCCTGATCACCGGTCAGAAGCCGCAGATCCGCAAGGCGACCAAGTCCATCGCGCAGTTCAAGCTGCGTGAGGGCATGCCGATCGGCGCCAAGGTCACCCTGCGCGGCGACCGGATGTGGGAGTTCCTCGACCGCCTGGTCTCCATCGCGCTGCCCCGTATCCGCGACTTCCGCGGCCTGTCGCCGAAGCAGTTCGACGGCAACGGCAACTACACGTTCGGCCTGAGCGAGCAGTCGATGTTCCACGAGATCGACGTGGACCGCATCGACCGTCCGCGGGGTATGGACATCACCGTGGTGACCACCGCGACCAACAACGAAGAAGGCCGTGCCCTGCTCAAGCACCTCGGCTTCCCGTTCAAGGAGAACTGAGCACATGGCAAAGAAAGCACTGGTCAACAAGGCCAACGCCAAGCCCAAGTTTGCGGTCCGCGCCTACACCCGCTGCCAGCGGTGCGGTCGCCCGCACGCGGTCTACCGCAAGTTCGGCCTCTGCCGCGTGTGCCTGCGCGACATGGCGCACAAGGGCGAGCTGCCCGGCGTGCACAAGAGCTCCTGGTGAGCTCGCGCTCCTCGTGAGCGCACCCGGATAGCAAGACACCGAGGGCACGGACTCACACCGAGTCCGTGCCCTCGCCTTTCCATGGAGGCGCTTTCACCGCGGCGACACTGATCGGACGCGGTTTCCCGCCGCGAACGCCGCCGTGGAGTGTTCGACCGAAGCTGGAATCCTGCGCCGGCTCACCGTCGGCCGCCGCGACCGTGCCTTCGAGTCCCCCGAGGCGATCACCGCCATGGAACGGCGTCTTGCCAGTCCTTTGTTCCTCTGACTGTCGAGGATCTGATGTGTGGCCGACCTCGGCTGTGATTTGTCCCGGATATCCAGTTCGATGACGCGTTTTGTGTCGACAGCGCTTAACGTCGCGGGGGCGCAACAGTTGGTTCGAAAGGTGGCGGCGAGCGTGACAGGTACCGAGGCGAAGCTCGATGAACTGGTCAAGATCCTGACGATCGCTGCGGAACCGGCGGGTGAGGCCGGTGCCGCCAAGCGGGAGAAGAAGGGCGTTCCGAGCGTTCGCCAGCGTGTGAACATGCTGCTCGACCCCGGAACGTTCATCGAGACCGGTGCGTTGGCTCGTCAGCCCGACCGGCCGGATGCTCTCTACGGTGACGGGCTGGTCACCGGTCGCGGTCTGATCGGGGGCCGTCCGGTGGTCGTGATCGCCCACGATCAGACCGTGTACGGCGGGTCGGTCGGTATCACGTCCGCCCGCAAGTTCATGCGGGCGCTGCAACTCGCGTTCGACAACGCATGCCCGGTGGTGACGATCAATGATTCCGGCGGCGCGCGCATCCAGGACGCGGTGGGTTCGATCGCTTCGTTCGGTGATATTTCCCGGGTGTTGGAGAAACTGTCCGGGTATGTGCCACAGGTGTCGATCATTCTCGGCAAGTGTGCGGCGGGTTCGGTGTACGGGCCGATCAACACCGACGTGCTCATCGGCACCAAGGATTCCTACATGTTCGTCACCGGGCCGGAGGTGATCAAAGCCGTCAACGGTGAGGACGTCACCGCCGAGGAGCTCGGTGGCGCCGAGGTACAGGCCAGACGCGGCACCCTGCATCACGTGGCCGACACCGAGCAGGAAGCCTACGAGTGGGCGCGCAATTACCTGAGCTACATGCCGACGAGCTGTCTCGAGCACCCGCCGATCGTGAACCCCGGCCTGGAGCCGGAGATCACTGCTACCGATCGCGAGCTCGACACGATCATCCCGGATTCCGATCGCGCCGGTTACGACATGCACGAGATCCTGCTGCGGATCTTCGACGACGGTGAATTCCACGAAATCCGCGCCGCGTTCGCCCCGAATCTGATCACCGGGTTCGCCAGGGTCGACGGCTCTCCGGTCGGTGTGATCGCCAACCAGCCGTTGGTGCTGGGTGGTTCCATCGACGCCGCCTGCTCGGACAAGTCGACCTACTTCATCCGGCTCTGCGACGCGTTCAACATCCCGCTGGTGTTCGTCGCGGACACCCCGGGCGTGCTGCCGGGCCTCGAGCAGGAAGCCTCCGGTGTGATCATCCGCGGCGGGCGGGTCCCGCGTGCGATCATCGAGGCGACGGTCCCGATCATCAACCTGGTCGTGCGCAAGTCCTACGGTGGCGCTTACGGCATGATGGCGGCCCGACAGGTGGGCGCCGACATCAGTTTCGCCTGGCCGACGGCCCGGATCGCTGTGATCGGCGCCGAAAGCGCGGTGGACCTCATCGGCAAGCGGCAATTGGCGGCGGTGCCGGAGGAGCATCGGGCAGCGGCGCGCGAGTTCATGATCAACCAGTACAACGAGACGATCGCCACCCCGTGGATCGCCGCCGAACGCGGCTACATCGACGCGGTCATCGAACCGGCGCGCACCCGTCTGGAGATCCGGAACGCGCTGCGCCTGTTGCGGGACAAGCCGCCGGTCAAGCCGGAGTTCAACCCGCGCAAGCACCCGGTGTACCCGATGTGATCTTCCCGTTGACTCCGCCCTGGGCGTCTGGCATGCCGAGCGCTGTCACACAACCCGAAGAAGGCGCTGCGGCGGATGGTTTCCGCCGCAGCGCCTTTCGCTACTTCAGCTCAGCAGGTCGATCGCCGATCGTCAGGGCAGCACCTGCGGAATGACATCCGGTGCGACCGTACCCACGATCGCGCCGATCACGGCACCGAGAATGGCGGTGGTCACCACGCCGACCACGGCGCACAGCGCGTAACCGACGACGAAGATCGCCAGGGTCGGAATGCAGGTGATGAGGGCGGTGACCGCACCGACGCCCGCGCCCGCGGCCGCACCGTTCATGACCGGATCCGGGTACTGCGCCCCAGGATTGGTCGCGATGTCCTTCAGTTCCGCGCCCGTCGCTGCCGAGACCTCAGGTGTCGTCACCGACAGCGTGCGGCCGTCTTCGGACACCTTGGCATCCAGGGCGATGGTGGTACCGGACGGTGTGGCCAGCGTGCGCGGAACCTCGGTGACCGCCGTGCCCGCCTTGTTCACGACCTTGATCGAGGTCTCGCCGAGCTGGAACGTGCCGGCATCCAGCGTTGTGGAGACGGTGCTCAGGTCCGGCGCGACCGTGGCGTGGTAGCCGATGTCCGCGGACGTGCCCGTCGTCGAAATCGCCTGAGCCAACTGCGCCTGCTGCTCGGCGTAGTTGGCGGCCGATGCGGCTCCGGCACCGGCGAATGTGGTCGCCACGGCCAGCGGCAGCGCACCGATGAGAGCCTTACGACCGATCTGCATTGCAGCGCGATAGAACATTGAATTCATTTCCTCCCCGACCCCCGACACCCCCACGTGGACGAATCGAACGCCGATCGTGTGATGTGAACGCACTATTGGTAGCGATCGCACCGTCGACAAGGCAAGTTCTGTGACATTGTCGACATTGGGGAACCGATTGAGCCGCAGGATATTTGGATTCGGCATGAGGCTCGGCATCAAGAGCGAATGCTGTCGCCGGCCCCCGCCGCCTCATCGGGAGACTGCCGCAAAGCTCTTGTTCGGCGCTGTCCAGACGCGCTGCCCCGGACGAGCAGGTCGACATCGTTCAGTGCGTCCCGGTCTACCCGTGCGTTTCGGCGTGGTGCAGCAATTCGATATCCGACCGGACCACGTGATCAGTCGATATGGCGGAAAGTCGCCGGCACGGCGCGGTGCGGAGGTGGGCGGCGCGAAGTCGACAAGTCGGCCGGTGACCGAGGGTGCGAGCCAGGCTGCTGGATCAAGGATGCGAACCGGTGCCGAATTCGTGGGAGTCGGTCCACCGGGTCATCGCCCGCGTGTGGCCTGGATAGAACTACGACATCCTTATTAAAGGTTATCTGTTAACCTTTAATAAGGAGGTGGCATGGCTAAGTTTGCGCAGCGGCGGTGGGTTGGCAACTTGGATGGTGGTGGCCTGTCTCGACGAGATCGTGGCTCCGGCACGTACCACGCGTATCTGCCCGATTCGTTGGCTGGTCGCCGCATCGTTTTGACCAGCGAAACCGCCGCCGACGTCGTCGATGCGGAGGTGGCGATCACCCGTCTCGATACGGAGGCGGTGGCGCTCGTCGAGACAGAAGCGCTGTCTCGGTTGCTGCTGCGCGCCGAGGCCATCGCATCGTCACGGATCGAGGGGTTGGTGGTCGGCGCGCGTCGACTGCTGCGCGCGGAGGCGGCGCGTCAGCTCGAAGGAGAATCATCGGATGTGACGGCCGCCGAGGTGCTGGCGAATATCGATGCCATGGCTGTGGCCGCCGATGCGGTTGGCCGTGGTGAGTCGATCACCGAAGATGTTCTGCTCGAGATTCATCGACGGTTGCTCGCGGGCACCAGGCTCGCACAGCACGGCGGATGTTTACGAGACGTACAGAACTGGATCGGTGGCAGCTCCTTCAATCCCTGCTCGGCCGTCTTCGTTCCGCCACCGCCGGAGCTCGTACCCGAGTTGATGGAGGACTTGATCTCGTTCTGCAATAGCGACGATCTGCCCGCTGTCGCGCAGGCCGCCATCGCGCACGCACAGTTCGAGACGATCCACCCGTTCATCGACGGCAACGGCCGAACCGGTCGCGCGTTGATCCACCTGATACTGCGCCGCCGCGGCGTGGCGGAACGCGTCGTCGCGCCTGTGTCGCTGATTCTCGCCACGTGGAGCGACAGCTACATCGACGGTCTGACTCGCTTTCGGCACGTGGGTGCGCCCGATTCCGATCAAGCTACCGACGATCTGAACATTTGGGTGGCGCGTTTCGCCGCCGCGTGCACTCGTGCGGCGCAGGATGCGACCGACTTCGAGATGAAGGCTGCCGATCTGCAGAGATCGTGGCGGGACCGAGTGGCTCCGGTGCGGGCGAACTCCGCATTGGACCTGCTGCTCGGCAAACTGGTCGGAGCTCCGGTCCTCACCGTCGCCACGGCGTCGGCACTCATCGGACGCA
The DNA here is from genome assembly GCF_015477775.1 of Nocardia abscessus. Classification (GTDB taxonomy): domain Bacteria; phylum Actinomycetota; class Actinomycetes; order Mycobacteriales; family Mycobacteriaceae; genus Nocardia; species Nocardia abscessus_A. The sequence goes on from NZ_JADLQO010000005.1 coordinate 53,856, forward strand.
GTTTTCCCGCTACAAACGCCGCCGTGCAGCGTTTGGCCGAAGCCGGAATTCTCCGCCAGCTCAGCGTGGGCCGCCGCAACAGGGCCTTCGAGTCACCCGAGGCGATCAGTGCTTTCACCGCCCTGGAACGGCGTCTCGCCAGCCCGGATGGAGACACGCAAACATCCGACCCAGCACGTCCGGTGCCGTCGAAGAATATGCCGCCCGACCGCTGACCGAGGGCCACAGCGGAGTTGGGGGCAGGACGGCGGACACTGCCACAGCAAGGCCTGCGTGGGCCTCGCACGTTGCGGCGACGGCACATTGCAGAGGCGCGTGACAATCTCCTCGTGCGGACGGAAGCCAGATCCGATGAGTGACGGCGGATGTGCGACTGGGGTACATTCGTCTGAATCATCCGCTGGTAGAGGGGGACAGAGGCGTGGCGGGGGAACAGCCATCACTGTCGATCGACACCGCTGAGGTCAAAGCATTGGGACGCTTGGCATTCGATGTTGCCACTCAATGCCGGGACGGGTACTCCGCGCTGGAGACCGACGTGCGAGACATGTTGGAGAGTTGGACAGGGAACAATTCCGGCGCTTTCACGGTCGGGTGGGAGGAGTTCCACCAGGGGGCGGTGCAGGTGTGGGATGCGCTGTTCGAGCTGGCGGAGAAGCTCGGTGTCACTGCCGACACCGTTCGTGAGACCGACCAGGCTTTCGCCACCGGCGTCAGCTCGTTGGATCTTCCTTGAGAGGGCGGGACACCGTATGTCGGACGCACAAGCCTTCTCAGTGGATCTCGCCAAGCTCGACAACTTGACTGCCCGCATCCGTGGCTTCGCCGGGCTGCTGTCCGATCAGCTGGCGGCAATCGATCAGAAAGCCAAAGAGGTAGATGCCGCGTCGGCCGGGGCGGCGATGGTGGCCTACCGCGAGGCGCACGACGAGTGGCTGGCCGGTGCCACCGATATCAGGGAAGGGCTCACGGCATTGGAGGAGGCTGTGCGGCTGGCCCATGAGGGCTACACCGGCGCTGTAGCCGAGGGCCTGCGGATCCTCGGCATATGACGGCGCTGGCTGTCGATCCGAAGGCCTACTATCAAGCGGCCACCAATTGTTTCGACGCCGCGTCAGCGCTTCGCGACAGTTTTCTGTACATCTTCGCGGAGCTGTCCGCATGTGGATCGATGGCGGGCGTGGACGAGAACGGCCAGGAGTGGGCGCGTTCGTACAACACCTCGGCCTACGAGGCCGTGGGTTTCTTCCAGGATGTCCACTCCACCCTGTACGCATATGGCAGCGCCCTCAACGACATCGGCTTCACTCATGCTCGAGCCGACGCCACCGTGAAGGGCGCGCCGCAACCGGACCGGCCCACGGACCCGGGCATGCCGGTTTTCGGACCCTTTTCGGTCCCCGCCTCCGCAGGCGGCCCTGGCCAGGGCATCGTGGACAAAGGCATCAATATCATCAGCCACATCGGCATACCTGCCCCTGACGGCGATACCGGGAAACTCGCCAAGGCGGCCGATGCCTGGGACCGTCTCGGCACGATCTACCAGAACACGAATGCCCGCGACAAGATCACGATCGCGGCGAGTTTGTTCGACAGCGTCACTGCCGACGACGCAGGCTACATCCGAGACGACCTCAAATCCCTCGCGAACTCGATTGATCAACTGCTGACCGCCTGCACGCAGATCAGCCAGTCCTGCATCGCGTATAAGGACGCGCTGACGGAACTCCGCGACGAGATCAAGGGCTTCCTGAAGTCTCTAGCTCAGGATCTCGCCATCGACGCCGCGATCACGGTCGGCCTCTCGCTGATCAGCTTCGGGGCAGGAACGGTCACCGCCGGCAAGGCTCTGCTCACAGTGCAGAAATGGGCCGGAAAGATCAAGGACGGTGTAATCGCCTGGCGAGCCCGTAAGGCGCTCCAGATCGCGGGCATCCGACAGGAGGCGAAGGATGCCGTTGTCAAGGCCAGGAAAGTTGTCACCGACCTACGCGATCGCCTGCGGAAGAAGATCGACGACGTCGAGAAGGCGCCACCTAAGGTGGGGCCCAAGAATGCGGACGAAGTAAGAAATGAACTCGATTCCAGAACGGCGCCCGGGAGAAACAAGCCGAACAGGCAACTGGACTCCGATGCCGAAATCAGGCAGCTGTACGAGGACTTGACCAGGGGCGCTGATACGCTGGATGTCGGTAACTATCCCGGCAGGGGTGCTCGCTTGGAAGACGGTACGGAGATAAGAATCAGAGACAAAAGTGAATCGGGTGGTGTGACCATCGACATCCTTTATCCGGGAAGTAAGAGGCCAGTAAAGGTGCATCTGCCGTGATCGAGAAGCTGGAAAATTTTCTTCTCTACAATGTCTCCGACGATTGGGCGGCCATCGGTGAATTCGACGGCACGGTTGAGAAGATCGCCCCCGAAGAATATTCGCGTGCATACGTTCTCGCAATACTCCGAGAGTTGGCTGACAAAGGTTACATCGATTTCGGTGCATTCCCGGGCGGCGGTCGGTCGTGGGAGGCCTGGGCCGTCGGTACGGAGGAAGCGATCAGGCGTGTCTCTCACGGCTATAACGGAGTTCCTGGATATTTAGGTATACGCGACGACGAGATCGGCTCCAATGAGGTGTTCAGGGCGAAGCTCACTGAGGATGGTCGACGTCGACTGCAACAATTGGGTGATCCGTACGAGAACTACGGCGATCCTTGGGCAGATGATCCCTACTTGCATGCCTGAGACCGAAATCGAGCCGCCTCGCCAACCATCCTCCCGCGAGTGGCACATCGCCGAGAGGTCTACTCGCGATTTGCCGCTGCCGTGTGCCACTCACAGCCGTCGTGCAGGTTGCGGGAACGCCCACAGCTGAAACTTGACTCCCTCGCCGAACGGGTTGCTGCCGAGGGAGGTTCGTTCGGGGCGCGCTTCCGACCGCGGAGCCCGGTGACTTCATCATCGAGCCCGTTGGGTGTAGTGCGATTTAGGGATCGAAACGTGTTCGGCTGTGGTCGAATTCGCCCTCTTTGGTTCCGGCCAGGAAGGTGTCCCATGCGGCGGGGGTGAACGTCAGGGCCGGGCCGGTCGGGTTCTTGGAGTCGCGTGTGCCGACCATGCCGTCGTCCAGGTGGGCGACCTCTACGCACTGGCCGTTGGACTCGCTGAAGCTGCTCTTGAACCAGCTTGCTCCGGATAGGTCAACGGTCACCGTCAAAACTCCTTGCTGCCCGGCGGAGCAGGTCGCGCGTGGTCTTCTCGTCCAGGGCCGTCTCCCGGATGGCGTCGGCCATTTCAGTGTAACGCTGCACCAATTCGGGCCTTTCCAAGTAGAGATCGCTGCTCATACCACCGTCGAGGTAGACGACCGGCGGTTCGATCGGCCTGCCTTTGTTGTCAGTGCCGAAGTCCAGGAGCACGAACGAGCCGTGCAGGATGCCGCGCGTGTATCCGGCTGAGCATGGGTGGATGCGCAGGGTGACGTTCGGCCGTGTGCTGACATCGGCTAGGTAGCGGTGCTGCTCTGACATCACTTTCGGTCCTCCGACGACCCGGTATAGCGCTGATTCGTCGAGGAGCACGTGCAGGTCCACAGGGCGCGTCTTGCGGGTGACGGCCACTTGCCTGTTGAGGCGCACCCGGACGCGTTGTTCGATTTCCTCGGCGGGACCGTCGTGCAGAAAAGCGCTGATCAGCGCCCGTGCATAGTCGGCGGTTTGCAGCAATCCAGGCACCTGCACGGCGTAAGACGTCAGCCGCCGAGCTGACCGCTCCATGCCGACGTACATGTTGAAGGCATCCGAGAACAACCCGCCGAGCGGAGTGATCCCGTCCTCGTCCCGTGCCGTTGCCGCGCGCGATGCCAACCCCACCGCCTGTTCGGTCTGTTCGGGGTTCACCTCGTACAACATGCACAGCTCGCGCACGTCCTGGCGGCGGGGCTTCACGGCGCGGCCGGTTTCCAGGCGTTGTAGTCCGTTGAAGCTGAGCTGAACTTCTTTGGCGGCGATGGCGATCGTCAGACCACGGCCTTCGCGCGCCTCGCGCAGAAATCTGCCGAGCTGTCGGCGCAGCAGCGTCGGCGACTCGATCTCGGTCATCGGTCTTCCCCCAAATAGATGAATCCAGCACTCGGTCTGAACTGCATCCATTGATACCCCAAAAGTCGATGCGGTCTTGGGCTTTCGGAGAAGTTGTCCTGAATATGCGGATCTGGTCTGTGAGGCCGTGGTCCGGCTGGTGTGCTGTGCGTGCGCCAGGCCGCTGAACAGGGTTTTGTCGGTTCGAAGCGGCGAAGCACTCCGCGGTAGGGCGCACTTCCGACTTACTCGACGGCAGGGGGATCACCATGCAGGAAGGCCCGTTTCGAGACACCCCGACCGCCCGGTGCGCGTTCTACCGCCGTATAGGCGGACTCGCTGCGGGCGTTGACCCGCACACCGGACGCATCACGGTCCCGGCCGGAAGCGTATGGGGACTGGGGATGGCTGGGTATCTCGGTTATGAGGTCCGCGAGGAACTCCGGCGGCGTGGATGTGCGACGGGACCGATCGTGTCGTACCCGAGATCGCGAAGCTGGGTCTTCCTTGTGCGACCCGATCTACCCGACTCTCCCACGGTGTTCGCCCAGCTGTATCGGGCCGGTATCGCGGTCTATGGTCACGGCCGGGTGATCGCTTTGCCGTCTCCGGCCGACCGTCCTCCGGCGGTGCGGCATTGGGTCGAGCGGCCTCGGGACGGCTTCCGGCCCTCGGCGATGGTGGTGGTCACGGCGATCAGCCGATGCCTTCCGCCGCGAGCGATCGACTTGTCGGTGCTCGGCGCCGCAGGAGCTTCCGCGCCCACCAGGGGAGTGCGATGACCGTCGACCCGCGAACGCATCTGCACGAGAACGGATCTCGTGCGCTGTGCCTGCCCGGTACTCGAGCCTTCTTCGATATTTTCAACGGCCGGACGCGGCCCGCGGACGCGATGATGGTGTCGGCTGTGGGACTGCTCGGCGTGTGGGTCCGGCATTACGAGAGCCGCAAGCCTGGACGTCCGATGGGCCAACGGCTTGCCTACCTGATGGACCTGCATATTTGGGCGATCGACCGATATGTGGAAGACATGCTCGAAACGGCGGGCCGAGAGGGTTATCGGCCTGCTTCGGACGCCCAGGAGATGCATTACTCATACGGCGAGATGGTCAGCCTGCTCACCGCTGATTTCGTGTGCTGCCGTCGAGAGGAACGGCAACCCGGCGGAATCACCGAGGATCAAGTTCTTCACCACGTGCGGCATTGGGATGGGTTCAACGCCATGGTGGACGCGGTGGCCGCCGGGAGAGTGCGACCGAAGATTCCGCACAGTGCGCGGCACGCGTTTTCGGATGCCGGGCCACAGGAGAGGGCGTGACCACTCCGCGTCCAGAGGAGCCCGATGTCCACCTGCGCGTCCTGCTCGACGGCATGAGTCTGGACTTCGCCGCCTGCCACACCGCAGCCACGCGGTTCATTCAGGAATGGCGCGCTGTGCGCGCCGCTGCCGACCTCATCGTGGTTCCGGGCGGCGCGCTCGGATTGCCGCGACTGCCGTGCGAACGCCTCTACCTCGAGCCGTGAAGGCGCTGACCAATCGCCAGTCCGACCATGACCACCAGCTCCCCTGCGCTGGGGCTTCGCGAGTGGCACACCATCGAGAGGTCTACTCGGCCGATGGCGCAGTGGTGTGCCACTCGCGAAGGGCGCGCCTCATCGGCGGTCTGGGTTCTCGCCGAAGTCACCGGCGAGGATGTCGTCGACGCGTGCGGCGAGTGTGGGATCGTTGCTGGCGAAACGCCCCAGACGCAGACGCTGGGATCTGCGGCGTAGCCGCAGTGCAGCCGCATGGATCGCCTGGCGGATGATCTCCGCATCGCTGACGCCGGTTCGCGCCGATGCGTCCTCGATGACGGCCAAGTCGTCGGCATCCGCGTACACCGTGATCCGCTCGAGAGGCATGTGCACACCGTGGCAGAGGCGGTCGCGGACGCGCGAGCGAAAGCCGCCACGAGGATACGGCGGGGTACCTGGGAGATTTTTCGCTTGGGTGGTCCCACCGCCGGCGACATCAGAACTCCAGGTCCGACCACGGGATGTGGATCGGGAACGGGAAGTCGATGGTGATGGCGTCGGAGTTGTTCGGTGACCACTCGCCGATCAGGAGGTAGTTGGCCGGATGCAGCGGTTGGACGTCGTGTGGGAGCTTGCCGGGGGAGGTTTCCAGTGCGTGCGCGCGGACCATTGCGATGGTGTTCGTCCTGCGAGCGAGCGTCACTTCCCAGTACCAGGGGATGCCCGCATCGGCGTAACGCCTCTGCTCGTCGAAAGGATCGATCTCGTTGCTCGACGGAGAATGGATTCGGCCCACGAGTAGCACGTCTTGGGCGTGGATGTCCTGGTAGGGGGCGTCGAGGCGGCGGTAGACGACGACGTCGGGGGTGACGAAGTCCGACTTCCCGATGTCGCCGAGGAACACGTTGGTTTCGAAGTCCACGCGCCACCAGCTTTGTGGCTGCTCGGCCATGCCATCGCGTGCGCAGCGCTTGAGTGCGCTGGTCAGCGCGAATGTGAAGGCTTGGTGTTCGGCAGGTCCGCGCTGCCGCCAGACGACGCGCCCGTTCCACAGCTCGATCTGCCCGGCGATCTCCTCGGGTAGCTGCTCGAGCTCCTCCCAGGTCATCAACTCCGGCAGGTCGGGGCGTTCGACGCCTGGACTCGACATGGTTCCTATGCTAGCCCGGTCACCGGCCGTTTCCGCTGGTCATAAGCGGGACGAACCGGACTGCTCACAGACCCCGATTTTGCCCCGGTGAACCCCTTGCCTACACTAGAGCGGTTGCCTGGGCACCTCCATGTCCGCATGCGTGCGCTCGGGCGATCGAACCTCCTCCGGTCGGCAAGTGTCGGCCGGACCATCCGAATTGTCGTAGGCCCACCGTCGGGCGTGCCGATGTGCACGACGGCGCTGTATGGGAACCGCGGCGAGAAAGGTGTCCAGGTCGAACCATGACCATGACTGATCCGATCGCAGACTTCCTGACACGTCTGCGCAACGCCAACTCGGCGTACCACGATCAGGTGAAGGCTCCGCACTCGAAGCTCAAGGCGAACATCGCCGAGATCCTCAAGCGCGAGGGCTACATCGCCGATTACCGGACCGAGGACGCACAGGTGGGCAAGACGCTCATCGTCGACCTCAAGTACGGCCCGAGCCGTGAGCGCAGCCTCGCAGGCGTGCGCCGTGTCTCCAAGCCCGGTCTGCGCGTGTACGCGAAATCCACCAACCTGCCCAAGGTGCTCGGCGGCCTCGGCGTGGCGATCATCTCCACGTCCTCCGGCCTGTTGACCGACAAGCAGGCGGCCAAGCAGGGCGTGGGCGGCGAAGTCCTCGCCTACGTCTGGTAAGGGAGGTCAGGACAATGTCGCGTATTGGTAAGAAGCCCATCGCAATCCCGGCCGGTGTCGATGTCGCCATCGACGGCCAGGACATCTCGGTGAAGGGGCCCAAGGGCGCCCTGTCGCTCACCATCGCCGAGCCGATCACCGTCGCCAAGGGCGAGGACGGCCAGCTCGAGGTCGTTCGCCCGGACGACGAGCGCCGCAGCCGCGCTCTGCACGGCCTGACCCGCACCCTTGTGTCGAACATGATCGTCGGTGTGACCCAGGGCTACGAGAAGAAGATGGAAATCTTCGGTGTCGGTTACCGCGTCGCGCTGAAGGGCCAGAACCTCGAGTTCGCCCTCGGCTACAGCCACCCGGTGCCGATCGAGGCGCCCGAGGGCATCACTTTTGCGGTGGAATCGCCCACCAAGTTCTCCGTGTCCGGAATCGACAAGCAGAAGGTCGGCCAGATTTCGGCGGTCATCCACGGCCTGCGCAAGCCCGACCCGTACAAGGGCAAGGGCATCCGCTACGCCGGCGAGGTCGTTCGCCGCAAGGTCGGAAAGACGGGTAAGTGATCATGGCGCAAACCGAAAACCAGAAGGCCAAGCGCATCCCCCTGGGCAAGGACGTGTCGACGCAGCGTCGCCTGTCGAAGACGCGCCGTCACTTCCGCCTGCGCAAGAAGGTGGAAGGCACGACCGAGCGTCCGCGCCTGGTGGTCAACCGCTCCTCGCGGCACCTGCACGCGCAGCTGGTGGACGACTCGATCGGCAAGACCATCGCCGCCGCCTCGACCATCGAGGCCGACGTGCGCGCGCTGGACGGCGACAAGTCGGCCAAGAGCAAGAAGGTCGGCGCTCTGCTCGCCGAGCGGGCCAAGGCCGCCGGTGTCGAGGCCGTCGTGTTCGACCGTGGTGGGCACGACTACCACGGCCGGATCGCCGCGCTGGCCGATGCCGCTCGCGAAGGTGGGTTGAAATTCTGATGCGTAGCCTGCGGAGCATCCAGGAAACACAGCTGAGCGTTCAGCTGATCATGAACGGAAGGAACGTCTGATGCCGGGACGTCAGAGGCGTGACGGCGGAAGCGGACCCGCCGGACAGAATGGCAGCGCCCCCGAGGGCGGCCGCGGCGATCGTCGCGGTGGTGGCGACCGTCGGGGCGGCGGCGACCGTCGCGACAGCGCCGCCGAGAAGAACCAGCTCGAGCGTGTCGTCGCGATCAACCGCGTCTCCAAGGTCGTGAAGGGTGGTCGTCGCTTCAGCTTCACCGCCCTGGTGATCGTCGGTGACGGCAACGGTCTGGTCGGCGTCGGCTACGGCAAGGCCAAGGAAGTTCCCGCGGCCATCCAGAAGGGCGTCGAAGAGGCTCGCAAGAACTTCTTCCGCGTCCCGATGATCGGCTCCACCATCACGCACCCGGTCCAGGGTGAGGCGGCCGCCGGTGTGGTCATGCTGCGTCCGGCCTCGCCGGGTACCGGTGTGATCGCCGGTGGCGCGGCTCGTGCCGTGCTGGAATGCGCCGGTATCCACGACATTCTGGCGAAGTCGCTCGGTAGCGACAACGCCATCAACGTCGTGCACGCGACTGTTACTGCCCTCAAGCAGCTGCAGCGTCCCGAAGAGGTCGCGGCTCGCCGTGGCCTGCCGCTCGAGGACGTCGCTCCTGCCGGCATGCTGCGTGCGCGCGCTCAGGCTGCCGGAGGTGTCAAGTAATGGCAGATCTCAAGGTGACCCAGATCAAGAGCTCGATCGGCGCCAAGAAGAATCAGCGCGACAGCCTTCGGACCCTGGGTCTGCGCGGTATCCGCAAGACCGTGGTCCGCGAGGACAACCCTCAGAACCGCGGGCTGATCAACGTCGTGCGCCACCTCGTGACCGTTGAGGAGGTCTGACATGACCATCAAGTTGCACCACCTGCGTCCGGCTCCCGGCGCCAAGACCGAGAAGATCCGCGTCGGTCGCGGTGAGGGCTCCAAGGGCAAGACCGCGGGCCGTGGTACCAAGGGCACCAAGGCGCGCAAGAACGTGCCTGCCGCCTTCGAGGGCGGGCAGATGCCGCTGCACATGCGGCTGCCCAAGCTCAAGGGCTTCACGAACCCGTTCCGCACGGAATACCAGGTCGTGAACGTCGGCGCCATCGCGAAGCTGTTCCCCGAGGGCGGCGAGGTCGGCAAGGCCGAGCTCGTGGCGGCTGGCGCGGTTCGCAAGAACCAGCTGGTCAAGGTCCTCGGCGATGGTGAGATCGGCGTCGCGGTCCAGGTGACCGTGGACAAGGTCACCGGCTCGGCGAAAGAGAAGATCACCGCCGCCGGTGGCACCGTCACCGAGCTGGGCTGACGGTACTCTGCATTACAGCGGCACCGGACGAGTGAAGGCTCGTCCGGTGCCACTGTTAGAGTTCAATTGTTGTCTGCCAAGCCTCGTCGTGGTTTTCGGCGTCCCTTCTGTGTCGAGCAGGGACATCGCTGAACATCCATGTCATGACCATGTCGTTCGCCAGGAGGATCAGTGCTTTCCGCCTTCGTATCGGCCTTCCGGACTCCGGACTTACGGCGGAAGATTCTCTTCACGCTGGGGTTGATCGCGTTGTACCGGCTGGGTGCTTCGCTGCCGTCCCCCGGCGTCGACTACCAGGCGGTCCAGGAGTGTATCGACCTGGTCTCCGGCGGTGAGTCCGCTGGCATCTATCAGCTGATCAACCTGTTCTCCGGTGGTGCGCTGTTGCAGCTGTCGGTCTTCGCGATCGGCATCATGCCCTACATCACCGCGAGCATCATCATCCAGCTGCTCACGGTCGTCATCCCGCGGTTCGAGGAACTGCGCAAGGAAGGCCAATCCGGCCAGACCAAGATGACGCAGTACACCAGATATCTGTCGATAGCCTTGGCGATCCTGCAGGCCACCGGTCTGGTCGCACTGGCGGCCCGCGGCCAGCTGCTGCAGGGCTGCCAGCAGGACATCCTGGCCGACACCAGCATCTTCGGCATGATCATCATCGTGCTCGTGATGACCGCGGGCGCGGCGCTGGTCATGTGGTTCGGCGAGCAGATCACCGAGCGCGGCATCGGCAACGGCATGTCGCTGCTGATCTTCGCCGGTATCGCCGCCCGCATCCCGACCGAGGGCAAGGCCATCCTGGACAGCCGGGGCGGTCTGGTGTTCGGCCTGGTCTGTGTCGCCGCGCTGGCGATCGTCGCGGCGGTGATCTTCGTCGAGCAGGGCCAGCGCCGGATCCCGGTCCAGTACGCCAAGCGCGTGGTCGGCCGGAAGATGTACGGCGGCTCCTCGACCTATCTGCCGCTGAAGGTGAACCAGGCGGGTGTCATCCCGGTCATCTTCGCCTCGTCGCTGCTGTATCTGCCGAACCTGGTGGCGCAGCTGACGGGATCGCAGAACAACCCGGACCCGAGTTGGTGGCAGGAGATCATCGCGAAGTATCTGGTGAACCCGGGCAACCCGGTGTACATCGCCATCTACTTCGGTCTGATCGTGTTCTTCACCTACTTCTACGTCGCGATCACCTTCAACCCGGAGGAGCGCGCCGACGAGATGAAGAAGTTCGGTGGCTTCATTCCGGGTTACCGGCCCGGTAAGCCGACCGCCGACTACCTCAACTTCGTCCTGAGCCGTATCACCCTCCCCGGCTCGATCTATCTCGGTCTGGTCGCTGTGCTGCCGAACCTGTTCCTCGATATCGGTGCTTCCGGTGGCGTCCAGAACCTCCCGTTCGGCGGTACCGCGGTGCTGATCATGGTGAGCGTCGGTTTGGACACGGTGAAGCAGATCGAGAGCCAGCTGATGAATCGAAATTACGAAGGGTTCCTCAAGTGAGAGTTGTACTGCTCGGTCCGCCGGGCGCCGGTAAAGGCACCCAGGCTGTCCTGCTGTCGGAGAAGCTCGGCGTTCCGCACATCTCCACCGGGGACCTGTTCCGTGCGAATATCAGCCAGCAGACGCCGCTGGGCCGTGAGGCGCAGAAGTACATGGACGCGGGCGACCTGGTGCCCAGCGACGTGACCAACCGCATGGTGGAGGCGCGGGTCAACGAGCCCGACGCCGCCAACGGGTTCGTACTCGACGGATACCCGCGCACGGTCGACCAGGCCGACGCGCTGGAGAAGATCCTCAAGGACATGAACACCAAGCTCGACGCGGTGCTGCGCTTCGTCGTGCCGGAGGACACCGTGGTCGAGCGGATGCTGGCCCGCGGCCGCACCGACGACAACGAGGGCGTGATCCGCAACCGCCTGCGGGTGTACCGCGAAGAGACCGAGCCGCTGCTCGACCACTACGACGGCCTGGTCGTCTCGGTGGACGGCGTCGGCGAGGTCGATGACGTCAACGCGCGGGCGCTACGCGCGCTGGGCCACTGAGCCGGTTCGCGATGGAGCACTGAGGCCGGATGGTCTTCAACCGCAAGAAGAAGGTCGTGCCGTTCCGGACGGCAGGCGAACTGGACGCCATGGCGGCGGCAGGCGCGATCGTCGGCCGCGCCTTGGTGGCGGTGCGTGCGGCCGCCAAACCCGGGGTGTCCACCCTGGAACTGGACGAGGTCGCCGAGCAGGTGATCCGGGACGCGGGCGCGGTGCCGTCGTTCAAGGGCTACCACGGCTTTCCCGCGTCCATCTGCGCCTCGGTGAACGATCGCGTGGTGCACGGGATCCCGACCGCCGAGGAGATCCTCACCGAGGGCGACCTGGTCTCCATCGACTGCGGGGCGATTCTCGACGGCTGGCACGGTGACTCGGCGTGGACGTTCGGCGTCGGCACGATCATCGAGGCCGACCGGCTGCTCAGCGTGGCGACCGAGCTGTCGATGGAAGCGGGTATCGCGGCGATGCTGCCTGGTAACCGGCTCACCGACGTCTCGCACGCCATCGAGCAGGGCACCCGGGCAGCCGAGAAGGAGCACGGGCGCGCCTACGGCATCGTCGACGGCTACGGTGGGCACGGCATCGGCCGCGAGATGCACCTCGACCCGTTCCTCGCCAACGAGGGCGAACCGGGTAAAGGTCCGAAACTCGTGGTGGGGTCGGTGCTCGCGATCGAGCCGATGCTCACGCTCGGCACCACCCAGACCAAGGTGCTCGACGACGACTGGACCGTGGTCACCGTGGACGGCAGCCGTGCCGCACATTGGGAGCACACCGTCGCGGTCACCGAGGACGGGCCGCGGATCCTGACGTTGCGTCCGGAGTAGCGCACGGCGGGTGCGCGGCCGTCGGGCCGTCCGGTTCGGCAACACTGCGCGGCGAGGAAACGAGCCGCACCGACGCCAGGGTTCCTGGTCGATCTCGCCGCGTGTCCGCGTGTCGACACCTTGCGCCGACACGACCACCGGGCGATACCCAGCTTTCGCTGGATCGGTGACGTCGTTCCTTGCACCCGCGTCCTGCGTGTTCAGCCGAAGCGGTGAGCCCGGGGCGGTGCCCGTGCGGGTGGAACGTTTACTTTCTCCTTGGTTCGACACTGTTTTGAACGATGCCGTCAGCGTATGGCCGGGCAGGTGGGGCGGACGTGAGTAGGCCGCTACTCGAATTGGGTTGGCACGCGCCGCAGTTCGTGGCGATCGGGCCTGTCCGCAGCTCCTGTCCGGGTGATGGGAACGTCGTGGCCTGCGTATTCGGTCTGCGTAAGTAGCCGCTCAGTCCGCGGGGCGCAGTGTGGATCGCAGTGCCGAAGTCACGATGGGAAAATCGAATTCGCCTCTGGTGGTCTCCGGCCTGCCGCGCAGATAGCCCACGATCCGGCCGAGCACTTCGGCCCGCTCCTCGGGTGAGATCACCAGTGTGTGCGATTGCGTGCCGATGGTCGCCGTCAGGGATTCGGCGGTGCGCCGATGCCGGTGCGGGAATGTCGACCGTTCGATCTCGTGCTCGCCGAACAGCGGGTGGGTGGGAAGTTCGACCTGTCCGCTCGGTGGCAGCGCCGTTGACACGCTGGACCCGGCGACCTGCTTCAGTCCGGCGACCCAGTCGACCGAGTTGTCGTCGGTGTTCCACAAGGCGGCGAGAACGCCGCCGGGTCGCAGCACCCTGACGAATTCCGGATACGCGCGGTCGAGGTCGAACCAGTGGAACGCCTGCCCGGCGACGATCGCGTCCACCGAAGCGTCCGTGAGCGGAATGGCCTCGGCCGTACCGGCATGCGCGGTGACGCTCGGTAACCGGCGGGTCAGCTCGGCGCGCATGTGCTCGTCCGGTTCGACGGCGATCACTGTCGCGCCTGCTTCGAGCAGGCCCTCGGTGAGCTTGCCCGTTCCGGCGCCCAGGTCGAGAACGGTGAGCGGCCGCCGGTCGGCGACCGAGGCCAGCGCCCATCGGATGGCCGCGGCGGGATAGTCGGGACGATGTTCGGCGTACGCGGCGGCATGAGCGCCGAACGAGTTCGCCCTTTCGGCGTGCAGGGCGAGCTTTTCGTCATCGTGGTCGGCCGGACTGACCATACGTCCATCATCACGGATGGGGAGCGGCGACGGAACCTACGATGCGCCGGGAAGTCTGCGCACGCCCGCGCAGACCTCGGCGGCCAGGTCGTCGTAGCCGACGGCCAGCTCGGCCAAGCGCTGCCAGGCGTCCCACAGATCCCATTCCGAGGCGCTGGCCAGCGCAGCGTAGGCGTTCGCGGTGAACTGGGCCAGACGGTCGATCACCGCGCCGACCGTTTCGGTGTGCACGTGCGCCGCGCCGTGCGCGGGTGGCAGCTGCACCGTGATCCAGCGATCGATGTCGCGGATCAGGCTCGCACGCAACGCATCGATCTCATCGAGCGAATCGTGCGCCGCGCTGAGCCTGCGTTCGTGCAGGGTGGTGAGTTCGTGCGCACCGCGCAGCAGCGGGTTGCTCTCTTGTAGTTCACCTCGACAAGCTTGCAGTACTTGATGTTTCGCGGGCAGTGCCCCGGTCGTCATCGCCTACCCGTTCTCGTGCAGGACCGGACGGTGTCGACGATGGACGAGCCGGCCGGGCGGAAACCGTTCTGAGGAGCCACGATCCAGTGCCGGTAGCCCGCGTCGGTATCGGCGGGGGATGGCAGGGCGATTTCGCCGCCGCTGGGCACGATCGACACGTTCAGGCGGAACAGCTCGGCGAACAGCCGGACGTCGTCGGGTAGATCGGGACGGGTCAGAAAGGTCCACCGTTTGGACCGGACGTGAAAGACGATCGGACCCAGCCCGATTCGGCGCTGGGTGAGATCGTCGCGAACTTTCTGCCCCAACGCGGCCGGCATCGTGATCGCGCCGACGAATCCGGCGCGGACGACGATTCGGCCGAGTTCCGGATGAACTCCGGCGGGCAGATCGCAGGTGTGTCGATAGTAGGCGCATCGGGCGGTCGGGGTGTCCGCCAACGCCAGTTGGTCCATGGGGCCCTCGGGTAACTTCGTTCGACTTTTTCCAAGCCGCCCGGCCGGTGCTGCGGCATCAGTGCTGTGATCCGGTACACCGTGCGGGCGTTGTCTCAGTAGAGCACTCCATGGAACAGATCAAACATTCCGTTCAATTAGTTCTCGAGAAATTCGTTTGCCTGCTGGTTACCGGTGGGTGCGGTTACCGGCACGATTCGATGGACCGCTCCGCGTTCACTTCGGCAGACGTATTTCCTGGTCAAATGACCTGCGTGGATGCGGAGGCGGGAACGGAGGGCATTTTGTTCACCACCGCCGCAACCATGCGTGCTACCTTGCCGCAAATCCGTCCTGCGACAGGGGTGTCCCGGCGCGCCTCAGGGCGTCGTGCGGAAGAACAGGACGCGATCGCCGTGCTCGGACAACGGCGTGTCGACACTGATCTGGCGCAGGCCGCAGTCCGGCAGATAAGTGAGGTTGGCGAACACTTTCGTGTTACCGAAGGCCGCGCGCAGTTTGGTCTCGGTCGCCCGGTCGGGGTTGTACAACGCCAGCGTCTCGAAGTCCAAGGGCGCGAGCGGCTTGTCGAGCGGAGCCTGCCCGGCCGGACGGCCGAGCGCGGCGTACTGGGTGGCCGCGCCGCGCTCGTACCAGCACAGCTCGTAGGCCACGTTCTCGGTGACCGTGATGGCCGCGACCGGCCAGTCCTGGGACAGGCGCAGTGCCAGCGGGTTTTTCGCCACCGGCGTGAGCTCCCAGTTCAGGCTCATGACCGTCACCCAGCCGCCGTAGGGCTGATCGATCAGCACGATGTCGTCGCCGAGGGTGGTCGAGGTGTTCAGCCGGGGTTCGCGGCTCTTCAACTTCGACTCGTTCGTACCGAGGTAACTCTCGCGGTCGAGGGGGTAGGCGTCGTCGACGGCATAGGCCGCGATGATCGCGGCGCGCACCTGGGCGATGGCGTCCCGTTCCGGTAGGTACACGCTCAGCGCGCCGAAGGTGGAGCCGATCTGCACGGGCGTCGCGGGCTGATCCTGCTCGGTGCCCGGCGTGAGCGGTCGCAGGCCGACGAGGGCCAGCTTCCAGTTGATCTCCTCGACGGTCGACAGGTCACCGGAGGACTTGAACATCACCTGCTGCTGGGTGAGCCGCCCCGCCTGTTCCAGGGTGCGGCAGCCCAGTTCGACCAACGCCCGGTGCGACTTCGGCGTCAGGTCCAGGTCCTGGATGCCGCACGCGCGCAACCGGATCGACATGCTGGTCGAGGTGAACGCGGCGTACCGCTCCCGGTACATGGCGATGGCCTGCTTGCGCGACCGGCCGACCATGAGCGTTCGCAGCAGCGTGCTCAGGCTGGCCAGGTACTTACCGGACAGTTCCGGATTGGCCGCGGCCAGGCCTGCGCGGATGCGGGCCGCCGCCTCGGTCGCGGCTACCGCGGCGTCCTGGTCCAGCCTGCCCAGCCACACACCGCACTTGGACAGACCGTCGGCGCACGGCCCGGCGACCTCCGGATGGTCCCGCGCGACCTGGCGGTAGACGTCGCAGGCGCGGCGGATCGTCGTGGTGGCCAGTTCCCTGCGGCCGCTGTGCCGCGCCGCCTGCTCGAACGAGCGCAGCGCGTCGTTCAACTCGCCCGCCAGGCGGGCGGTCAGCACCTGGCCCCTGGACAGCAGGCGCAGGCGGATCGCCACCGCCTCCTCGGCAGGCGCCAGCGCTTCCCTGGTGCGGTCGCGCGTCGAGCCGTTGGTCTTGGTGGCTATCAGCCCCTTGGCGAGTTCGCCGAGCGAGGTGGCCAAGCGCAATTCGGATTCGACCGTACGGTCGAGCGCCGCATACCGATCCGCCGCGATCTGACGCTCCATCGCGTCCAGATCCATCGCGCTCCTCGTTTCCAGCATGATCCTCCGCCACCGCGCGGCAACCGCGCTACGCATCCTTCTGCGCACCGAGTTTGTCATGGTTGCCGCCCGCGCGCACCTGTATCCGGCCAGGCTGACCGGGCTGTGCGGTCGGCGGCTACCCATCCGTCCGTCCGTGCCGGCCGGGAAGGCATGATCGAGGGTTGTGCGAGCCCTATTGCAGCGCGTGAGTTCGGCCGAGGTCACCGTCGACGGCCAGGTCGTCGGCCGGATCGATCCGGCGGCCCGCGGGATCCCGCACGGCCTGGTCGCGCTGGTCGGCGTGACGCACTCCGACACCGAGGCGACCGCGAAGGCGCTGGCCGACAAGGTATGGCGGCTGCGCATCCTCGACAGTGAGCGTTCGGCCGCGGATCTGAACGCCCCGATCCTGGTGGTGAGTCAGTTCACCTTGTACGCGGACACGAAGAAAGGCAGGCGCCCGTCCTGGTCGGCGGCCGCTCCCGGCGCCGTCGCCGAACCCCTCGTCGACGCCTTCGCGCACGCGTTGCGCGAACTCGGCGCAACAGTCGCCACCGGGCGGTTCGGTGCGCACATGCGGATCGACTTGGCGAACGACGGCCCGGTCACCCTCTTGCTGGAGTTGTGAGTCCGCGTGTCGGGCTCTCGGCGTCTTGCCCCGAAAACTGCGGGCACCGACGGATTCTCATGACCCGGACCGTGCCCGACCTGGTGCGGCGTCTACCCGCAAGCGCCGGGGAAGATCCCGTTCACGTTGGCGTCACTGGTGATTAGTCATCCGGTGTTACCGTGGCTGGGAAGGAGTCGAGGGTGGAGGAGCGGACGCGATGGCGGACAATGTCGAATTCGATGAGCATCTGTTCCGCAAGGCGGCCCGGAAGACGGGGCATGTGCAGGACCGGGTCAACGGCATCATCGACAGGCTGAGCTCGTCGATCGCCGCGCGGGGAAATTGCTGGGGCGACGATACTATCGGCCGCAACTTCGCCAACGGGCCCGACGGTCAAGGTGGTTACACCACCACTCGGGACAATCTGATCTCGGGCGCTCGCAACGTCGCTGGAACATTCGAGAACTTCAGCGAAGGACAGACCGAGACCGCCGACCTGCTGCGCGACATGGAGCACGGCAACCGCGACGGCATCCGCTGAGCCCGGGGTTACCGACCATGACCAACGAGCAAGCCAAGGCGGACCTGGCCGACATCCTCGACGGCGTCCAGGAGCAGATGCGGATCATCGCCCGGTTGCAGCAGGAGCGCGCCGAACTCACCGGCCGCGCGACGGTGCGCGGTAAGCGGGTGACGGTGGTCGTGAACGCCGACAACACGGTCATCGACACCCAGTTCGGGCCGAACATCGAGGACCTGAGCTATGCCGAGATCGCCAAGGCGATCACCGAGGCCGCGCAGCAAGCCAGCGCCGATGTGGCCCGCAAGACGCGGGACCTGATGGCGCCCTTGGACACCCATCGGGCACGGATGCCGAAGCTGTCCGACCTGGTCGAGGGCATGCCCGACCTGCGGGCGCCGGAGCCGGTGCCCGCACCGACGGCGCCGCCGAACGCGCGCGAGCGCAGGGAGTTCTCCGACGGCAGCGGCATGCGCTTCACCGATACCGAGACCGTAGAACGCGATCGTGGTGGATCGGTCACCGATTCGAGCTGGTGAACCCGGTAGCCGGACCGGGCGACCGAGGTAGCTGCCCATGGCTATCGAGCTGCCTGCCGCACTGAAGTACCTCGAGCCGATCGTCGGCATGGAGTGGCCCGAGGGCAACGAGGATCAGATGTGGGGGCTGGGCGGGGACTGGCGTACCGCCGCGTCCGAGTTGCGCTCGGTGATTCCCGATATCGAGGCGGCCAAGAGCGCGTCGATGACCGCCTATCCCTCGGGCGACGGCTACGAGGAGATGGTCAAGGCCTTCGACAGCTTCCTGACCTTCAGCGGCAGCAATCCGCAAGAGGACCAGACGCTGTCGAAGCTGGCCGACTACTTCAAGGAGATCGGCGACGGCGCCTACGACGTCGGCACCGAGATCGAGTACGGCAAGCTGATGTACTGGTCGTCGCTGGCGTTGCTGGCGGCCGAGCTGGCGGCGTCGTTCTTCTCCGGTCCGTTCAAGCCCGCGGTGGACGCGGCGGCGATCGCGCTCACCCGGATCGCGGTCCGCATCATCGGCCAGCGGTTGGTGCAGGCGGTGATCCAGCGGGTCGGGCGGATCGTCGCGAACCGGTTCGTGCGGTTCCTGCTCCGGCACATGGCGATCGACACGATCCTCGGCACCATGCAGGAACTGGGCGTGCAGGCCTACCAGGTGGAGCAGGGGCACCGCAAGAACATCAACGTCGAACAGGTCATCGTGACCGCCGTGAGCTCCGCGGCGGGTGGCGCCGCGGCCGGACCGCTCGGCGAGAAGGTGGGCGATGCGCTGACCCGGAGATTCGGTCCGGACTTCAATCCGTTCCTGCACGGCGCGATCACCGGGACCACGGCGGGATTGGCCGGAGCGGGAGCGGGTTTCGTAGCCGCGACCGCGACGCAGTTCGGCTTCGACGTGGCCACGGACGGGTTGGACAAGGCGCTGCAGAACCTGGGGAACACCCCGGTCGACTGGCGGATGTTCACCGCAGGCGCCTCCAACGGCGCGATGACCAGCGTCGCCAAGGTCGGTTCCGCGCAGATGTGGAACAAGATCATGCCGACCACGATGAGCCGGCCCGATCTGGGAACTCGCCTGGACAATCTCTTCGCCGACGTGGGCGGCCCGCGAGTGGGTTTCCGGCCCGACGGTGCGGGCGCGCCCGGTGCGGGCGACGGCAGCGGCCTGGCTCCCGGCGTTGGGGCACAGAACCCCGCCGGTACGTCGAACAGTCCGGGTGCGTCGAACGGTGCGGGCGCTCCCCGCGCCGGAATGCCCGCCGCGGCCGGGAACGGCACGAATACCTCGACGAGCCCCGCGAGCTCGGACGCATCGCGTTCCGGCCCCACTTCAACTGGCGGAGACCAGGTTTCGAACGGCGACGCCGATGGGACGCGGTCGGACGGGAACCAGGCCGCGCGCAACGGTGAGTCCGACTCGGCGCAAACGTCCGGTGAGCCCGGTGGCTCGGGAGAGCGTGCGTCGTCGGGAGAGCGTGCGTCGTCTGGGGAGCAGTCCTCGTCTGGTGAGCAGTCTTCGCCGGGGGAGCGGTCCGCAACGGGTGAGCAGTCTTCGTCTGGTGAGCGTGCGTCGTCCGGGGAGCAGTCCTCGTCCGGTGAGCGCTCCACGTCCGACACCGGCGCGGGGCTCGCCGACGAAGGAAGGCACGACCGCCAGGCCGGTACCGACCGGTCCGAGGAGCCGAACATCCTTGCCGGACAGCAGGACAGCGCCGTAACGGACCCAGCGGGCACGCAGCGCGGCACCGTCGACGGTGTGCAGAACCCGGAGACGCGGTCGGTGTCGGACACGCCGCCGACAGGCGTGACACCGGTCGCGGGCGTCCCGCTGACCGGCCCGGCGGCGACACCGCCCGCCGGGCCGACCACCGCGAGCGCGCCTCCGTCGAGCGGTGTGGCGCCGGGGGCCACATCCGCGTCGCCCGCTTCGCCCGGATCGAGCGACGCACGCACCGCGTCGTCCGCGGACCCGCGCACCCAACCTGCCACGCCGGAGGACGGGGCTCGCAAGACGCCCGTCGACAGGGCCCGGGCCGGTGTCGCGGATCGCCCCGCCGCGACCGGAGACAGGGCCGCGGTGCAGGCGGGCCGGGCCGACTCCGAGGCGCCGCGAGCCGAATCCAGGCGTGAAACCGGCGAGACCCGGCAGGTCGGTGACAGTCGGCCGACTGGTGAGACGCGGTCGAGTGGTGAGACACGGGCGACCGGTGACAGTCGACCAACTGGTGACAGTCGACCAACTGGTGAGACGCGGCCGACTGGTGAGACACGGCCGAGTGGTGAGACACGGCCGACAGGTGAGACACGGCCGACAGGTGAGGCGCGGGCGACCGGTGACAGCCGGCCGACTGGTGAGACACGGCCGCCTGGTGAGACACGCCAGGCTGGTGCGGACCGGTCCGAGGGGGAGACGTCGCGATCTCGCGGTACTCCGGAGTCCGAAGACGGTAGGCGGGACGCTGCCGAACCGGTCCTGTTGCCGGTCGCCGGTGACTCCGGCGATTCCAGGACGGCGCGCCGACCAGGTCCCGAGACCGATGGTCGCAGGGATTCCGACGACACCTCCCGGAACGATTCGGAACCCGATGAACCACAGCGGGATCCGAGAAACCGCGGGGAATGCGCCCGGCTCTCCCTCGAGGAGATCCAGCAGGCCACCGGAAGCGACACCATCCGGCCGCCGGACGAACCGGTCGGTGAGGGTGGCATGTCACTGCGTGACATCCAGCAGGCCGCGGGCGGACGCCTGTGGGACTACCCGGACGGCGGGCCGGACCAGTCCCGTCATCAGGGCGTCGCCGACGAACTGCTGCGCATGGCCGCGGGGATGGATCCGCGCGATATCGCCGAAGGCCGTGCACCGCGCGCCCTTGTGGTGGACGAATACGCCGGCCCGGTGGACGAGCACGGAGTCGGCGCTCACGCGTACACCCTGACCGTCCGAATGAACCCGGACACCGGCGAATTCCGCATCGAGGTGTCCGACCCGGGGGCGGAGATGCGCAGGGGCTTCCCGCCGGACGTGCCCGCGGAACTCCGGGCGGTGTCGGCGATCCTGTTCGACGGTCAGGGCAAGACGGTGCCTCCGAGCGGGTCCGATCCGCGGGTGCGCCCGACCGACGACCGCCCGATCTACGGCCGCGACGGCGAGATCGCCGGTCGGCGCAGCGACGAGACGCCGAAGCAGTTCCGGGCGCGGATGCGGGCCGAGATGGCCGACATGCACTCCCGGAGGGAAGCCGAGCAGGCGCGGCGCCTGCGCGACCTGGTGGACCGCATCGATGATTCGGACCTGCCGGAAGGAGTGACGAAACGGTCGTTGCGCCTGCGGGCATCGCAGGCGGAATGGCATGCCCGCGAACACCGGAAGAATGCCGACACCTGGTGGCGGGTCGCCGGGGGGCGGCCCGCCGACGACGTGCCGGAGCCGGGTGATCGGAGGGTGCCGCCGCGCGCTGCCGACGACGTGCCGGAGCCGGGCGATCGGAAGGTTCCGCCGCTGGACCGCAGCGGCTCTGTGGACGAGGACTCGGCGCAGCCCCAGCGCGGCCGGACACTCGATGAGTCACCGGACTTCCTCGGTGAGTCCGACGAGGCCGAGCACCGGTCGGAGCACGGGGCAGACGACGTTCCGGCCGGCATGTACCGCGACGCCGACGGACTGCTGCACAAGCTGGGTGATCGTCCCGACTCCTACCGTGATCCGGACGGCACATGGCATCACCGGGACGACGCTCCGGAGACCTACCGAGACGACACCTTCCGGCTGCACGACGCGCTGACCAAGGAATTCCTCCCCGATCATCTGACGAAGCGGCCCTACCGGTTCCTGGCCGATCCCGGACCCGAGGACTCGTACGCGGTGGTCGATGAGGTGATCGCCCGTCAGATCGCGAAGGTGGTCACCGAGCGGGCGACATTGCAGACCCAACGCGACAAAGCCAATGACGCGGTCAAGCGGCACATGGCTGAGTTCGGGATCGAGAAGATCAGCGATCTGGCCGAGGAGAAGCTCCAACCGCGGGTGCAGGATCTGGAAACCGCGATCCTGGAGTCGTCGCTGAGCGATGCGGAGAAGCTGGCCAAACTGGATCGCCTCGCCGAGATGGAGCGCAACGCAGCGGAGTTCAACCGGCTCGGGCCGTTGCTGGTGAACGCGTCGAAGACGCTCGGCGAGCTGGGCGGCAAAGCGTTCGCGCTCGATGCCGACAAGCGGCCGGGCGCGGTGCTGCTGTCGCCTTTCGTCGGCGCGATCGATGGCGCCGACACCGTCGACATCGCGGTGCTGGTCCCCGGTGTGGACGGTGGGCCGCCCAGGCTGGTGGTGATCGAGGCCAAGGGTGTCGGTTCGCAGCTAGGTGGCTCCAAAGTCGCTGAGGCGCAGCAGGGTTCGCCGGAGTATCTGCGCCGCACGGCCGCGATCGACAAGAATCTGCGGCGAATTCTGACCGAGACTCCGGAGCAGATGCGAGCGCGCGGCGTCGATCCGGACAGTGCCGCGGGGCGGGCGCTGCTGCGGGCGCGGGAAGAACTGCTCGCGGCGCATCGGGACGGCACGCTCGAGGTCGAATACCACCTGGTGCACGTCGCCAAGAACGGGGATGTGACCGTCAGCGAGTTCAATCTCGAACGCGACGGTGAGCTCGTGCGGATCGATGTCATCGGCGGCATCGAATCGCCCGCGCTGGTGCGGACGCCGAATCAGGTCCCGCCCGCCGCCGTTCCGGCCCGCGACGCGAACGCCGCCGCCGCTCCGGCACGGGACGCCGCGTCGGCTCGCGATGCTGCCGCTCCGGCACCGGACGCCACCCCGGCTCGTGACGCTGCCGCTCCGGCACGGGACGCCGACGAATCGGCACGGGACGCCGCGTCGGCTCGCGATGCCGATGAATCGGCCCATAACGCGGACGAATCGGCCCGTGATGCCGCCGAATCGGCTCTTTCCCCGCAGGCCGGCGACAGCGACGCGGCCGCTCGCGACGCCGAGTTGCTCGGCGTACCTGGCGAGGACGACTGGTCGCGTCTGAATCCGGAAGAGGTAGGTGCGCGGCTGCAGGAGCACCTGCGCACCGAGATGGGCAATCCCGAGTTCGAGGTCTTCGGGTTCGACCTGCCGGGTCTCAACCCCGAGGTGGTGCGGGAATACGCCAGGGCGATGGTTGATCTGGTCGGCCGGTTCCCGAGCGTCGACCTGCGCAGCATCGGGATCGGTGGGTTGCCGCCTCAAGTGATCGGCATGGCGCAGCCGCGGCTGGACGCCGCCGGCCGCATGTTCACCGAGTCGATCATCCTCAGCTACGACCATGCGACCGGTGCGCAGACCTTCCGCGACCGGATGCAGCTCGGCGTCGACAACGGCCGCTTCTCCCCGGAGGTGCTGCGGCGTCCGGTGCGGGCCGTGGTGGCGCACGAATACGGGCACGCGCTGGATTACGCGAGTCAGCAGAGCGCGCGCCAGCGGGCCGAGGAATACCTGTACGAGCGCTATCGGGACGACGACACCCACCCCCCGGATCTCGGTTTCGAGGACTGGCTGCACCAGCTCAGCGGCCACAGCTTCGACCGCGACGGCAACCTGCGGCCGGAGGAGGCGCTTCCCGAGGCGTTCGCCGACCACGTGCTCCGTGGCGACGACGATGCCCCCGCCGGCGCCCCCGCCCGTGCGCTACACGACCTGCTGACCCGGTTGGCCGCCGAACCGCCGGACATCGGTGACGCGCCCTTGTCGCTCGAGCCTGACCACGTCGACCTGCCGAGCGATGGACCTAACGGTCCGCCGCGGACCACTCCCGCACCCGACGAGCCGGACGGCGGTCCGGAGCCGGGCGACCGCAAGGTCGCGCCATTGGCCCGCAATGGTTCCACCGACGAGGCGGCGAAACCCCCGCAGACCTCGGCCGCCGACGGCGGGGCGAACAAACCGCCCGCCGATCCGCCCGCCCGTACGCCGGACGAACCGGACGACGGCGCGAACAACCGCGACGACGAGTCGGCGGCGAACGAGCCGTCGAACGAGGACGGCGCGCGGCAACCGGGCGATGTCGCCGCGGCCACGGAATGGGCGAACCGCGAGTACGACCGGATGCTGGCCGAACGCAACCGGCTCACCCGCGAAATGGAGTTCTGGCAGGCCAAGCGCGACGACCGGATCACCAGGCTGATGGACGTCCCCGATCCGGAACGGGCCCTCGGCACCCGCGAATCGCTGGCCGACACGATGCGGCGGCTGGACGAGGCGGCCGCCCGCCGGACCGTCGACATCGCTCCGCTGGGCGAGGAAGCGGGCAGGCAGGTCAGCGAACAGCGCTCGGCCGCCGATCGCGCGCGGCGGCTGCGGGATCTGAACAAGCTGGAGGAGGCCGCCCAGCACGTCATCCAGTTGCGTGAGCGGATCGCGGTCGTCGACAGTCAGCTGCGGGAACTGGTCCGCGACGGCGCCGTCGAGGGCAGGCCGCTGTTGGCGGAGACCCTTGCCGAGCAGCATCGAGCGGCCGCCGAGCGCGCCCGCGAGCTGCTGCGGATCAAACCGCGGCGCGGCATGCGGGACGATCTGGCCCAGCGGCTCGGCTCGGTGGACGAGCACGGGATGGTCGACGAGGCCGCCCTCGGCCCGGATCGGTTGGCGGAGACGATCGAACGGCTCGGGTCGGATCATCCCGACCGGTCCGCCGAGATCGGCATGCTCGACGAGGTGGCCCGCGAGGTCGACGAGGCGCACAACCGGATCGGCCGGATCCAGGACCGGATGGCGCAGCTCGCGGGCGCCGGGCACCGGGACATCGAGGCCGCCGGGGGCCGGATGGAGACCGACTGGGTCGGCGTGGTCGACGGCGACCCGCCCCGGATCATCGTCTACGGACCACGGGAACCGTTGACGCCCTCGGCCGATCGGGGCATGAGCGACCACGATCTGGCGCTGCAGCATGCCTTGCACTCCTCCGAAGCCGTGGCGCGCGCGATGATGCGGCCGGACGTCACGGTGGAGTACCGCCGGGTCACCTCCAACCGGGTCGGCGACTGGACGATCGATGGAGACCTGGCCGGGCCACAACTGCGTCACTTGGGCGGCAGCTTCGGGGCGAGGGACCGCGGCACGCCGCCGCGCGGCCTGGACATGGCGATGTGGCGGGCCGCGAACGGGCAGTGGCAGCAGGTCGATCCGTCCCGGCCGGACTGGCGGCAGAACCGTCGCGGCGTGGCCGAGCACGACTACAAGGAACGCGACCTGCCGGAAGGCGTCAGCAGCTGGGCCGTGGACCAGATCCAGGCGACGGTGCACGACTGGCTCGCCGACCCGCCGCCGCCCGAACCGACGCCCCGTGATCCGAACAGCCCCCCGCCGCCGCAACCGGTGAACCAGGATCTGCTGCCGCACATCGTGGGTGGCGGCTCACCGGCCAACCCGAACAACATCCCCACCTACGAAATGCCGTTCGCGGACGCGATTTCGCAGGTGATGCGGGTGATCATCGAGACGGCGAAGCTGTCGGGGTTCACCTGGTTCGCCGATCGGGACAACCCGGGCCGGCTCCGCCCCGGCTTCAAGGGCCATCCGTGGTTCCGCGCGCCGAAGTCCGAGCACCAGCCGTTCGTCCGTCCCGTCGAGGCGGACGACGTCACCGACGACCGAGGCACCCCGGAGCAGTTGCGCGACCGGGCGCGGCAGCGGCGCGAGGACTGGGCTCGCGTCCAGCGCTGGACGGACGAGCAGTACCAGCGTTTCCTCGGTGACGCCGACGACGTGGACCGGATCGCCGAGCGGGTGCGCGAGCAGCACCAGCGGGAGCGCGATGCGGCCGCGCGGGAGGTCATCGATGTACTCCGCCGCCGCGTGCTGCCGCATGCCGCGCTCGACCCCACGGGCGATCTGGACGCGCAGGTGGCCCGGCTGCGCGACGCCATCGATGTGGCGGACGCGGTACTGGAGCGACACTTCGGTGGCCCGCTCGATACGGAGCAGCGACGGCGAATCCTCGGCGACGTCGTCGACGTGATGGTCGAGGGTGCGGATGCCGATGCCCTGCGCGCCGCCCTGAACGACCACATGCGCGCGAGCACGCCCGATCTCACCGCGGACGACCTGCGGCAGATCAAGAAGCTGCTGATGGAGGACGAGCTGTTGATGCTCGATCCGGACACCGGGCAGCTCGAGTGGCGGCAATTGGATCGGCTGGCCCATGTCGCCGAGGCGTGGGGCAGGCTCGCCGACGGCGATCCCGTGCCCGAGGACTTCCGGCTCATCACCGACGCGCACGCGTGGTCCGAGCTGGCGCGCAGGTTCCGCGAGGAGAGCGACTACAACGTCACTTGGCACGAGATCTACGAGGCCGTAGCGCGGCTCGAAGGGCCGCACTGGGACGATCGCCGCCCACCGCTGTCGGACTGGCGCGCCGACATCCCGTATGCGCCCCCGCTACCCGCCCATCTGACCGACGGGCTGCGGTCGCCGGAAACCTCTGCCGCACAGCGGCCTCCGGACGCGGTGCGGGATCCGGTGCTGGAGGGCATGCTCACCGAGCTCGAGGCGACGGTCGAGCGGATGCGTCGCATGGATGCGGAGTGGGAAGCCGCGTCCCACCCTGCGCCGGATGAGCAGGGCGTTCGTCCGGATTCGGATGCCGAGCCGATACGGGATGCCGTGCTGGACGGGATGCTGGCGAATCTGGAGGCGACGGTCGAGCGGATGCGTCGGATGGACGCGGAGGCGAGGGCTGCGCTGGATCCCGTGCCGGAGGCAGGACCGGACGAGCCGGAAGGGTCCAACTCTCAGCGTGTTCCGGCCGCGGAGTCGGTGCGGGATCCGGTCCTGGAGGGCATGCTCGCCGAGCTCGAGGCGACAGTTGAGCGGATGCGTCAGATGGACGCCGACTGGGAAGCGGCCGATCGCGCGCCCGAATTGTCGGACGAGTCCGGCTCGCAGCGGGATTCGGGTGCGGAACCGGTAGTGCGCGGCGAGCAGTTGGACGGGATGCTCGGGAATCTCGAGGCGACCGTCGAGCGGATGCGCCGGATGGATGCGGAGTGGGAAGCTGCCGAGGCCGCGCGGGAGCCCGGGGAGGACGGTCCTGAAGCCGCGGGCGGGGTGCGACCGAGCGGGCCTCCGTCCGACCCGCCGTCGACGCCGGGGCGGGCGGCGGACGAACCGGGCACGCCGGATCAGCCGCGGCGTCCGGATGGTTCGTGGCGTCCCGATTGGGACGGGCCGATCGATGAGCGGCCCGACTTGCTCGGCGGACCCGACGACTCGATCGGCCGCGACGGGGATGTCCTGTTCGAGGGCAATCTGCCGGAGGGTGGGACACCGCTCTACCGCGGCATCCCCCGATTGCTGCCCGACGGATCGGTCAATCCGGCCTACACCGAGGCGATTTCGGGTCGCGCGGTGCCGAGGGGAACCGTGAACCTGTCCGCCGATGAGCACATCGGTCAGCGTCGCGCCGCCGAGAGCGACACCACGTCGTGGTCGCGCACGCGATCTTCGGCGGAGGCCTTCACCAACGGCGACGGCGTGATCCTGGAATGGCGCACGGGGTTGCCGCCGGAGGGCGCGTCGTGGAAGTTCAAGCCGATCTTCGACCTGCCGGACCAGTTCGCCCAGGTGCTCATCCAGGGGACGCTGCCCGACGCGCGGGCCACCAGACACCTCAGCGAGGACGCGAATCCCGAGCCCGTGGCGCAGCAGAACTCGAAGCAGCGGACAGGCGACACCGCGCCGCCGCACCGCGCGCCGGACGCGGACTCCGCGGCGCACGCCCGCGACGTCGAACTGCTCGGCGCACCGGCCGACGACGAGTGGTCGAGACTGAGCCCGGCCGAGGTCGGGGAGCGGTTGCGCGAGCACCTGAGGCAGGTGACGGGAAATCCCGAGTTCGAGGTGTTCGGCTTCGACCGCGAGGGTCTCAACCCGGAGGCGGTGCGCGAGATCGCTCGGGCAATGGTCGACCTGCACGGCCGGTTCCGGCAGGTCGACATCCGCCGTATCGGTATCGGCGACCTGGCGGGCAAGGTGATCGCGGAGGCGAACTCCGGATACGAGAACGGACACGCCTTCACCAAGTCGATCACGATCAGCGCGAAATACCTGGCGAGCGCGCAGGACTTGCGGCGGACGATGACCGACCGGGTCGACGACGGGCTGCACTCCTCGGCAGTCCTGCGGCGGCCCGCGTACTCGATCGCCGTCCACGAGTTCGGGCACGCGCTGGAGGACGCGGGTGACAACGCGGCCAGGGGTGGGGCCGAGGACCAGCTGCTCCACCACTACATGGACAACCACCCGGACAACCGGACGATGGACGGTTTCCTGGACTGGTTGCGCAGCCACCTCAGCGGCTACAGCCTGACGTCCAGCGGACTCGACTCGTCGGAGGCATTGGCCGAAGCGCTGGTCCAAGTGGTGGCGCACGGCCGCGACAACGTCGCCGAGCCCGTCCGGATGCTGTACGACCGGTTGGTCGACGCGGTCGAGGGTGACGCGCGGCTGCTCGGCGCGCCGTTCGACGACGAGTGGTCGCGGCTCGGCTCCGCGCAGGTGGGGGAGAAGCTGCGGGAGACTTTGCGGCGGATCACCGGCAATCCCGAGTTCGAGGTGACGGGCTTCGACCGGGACGGCCTCAATGCCGAGGTGCTGCGGGAATACGCCCGGTCGATGGTGGAGATGTTCGAGCGGTTCCCGCGGGCGGCCCTGCGCCGGATCGTCATCGGCGACCTGCCGCGCGGCGTGTTCGCCGAAACCGGGCAGGGGATCGAGCGGGGCAACCGGAAGACATTCGCGGACGCTCTGCTGATCAACGCGCACTACGCCGCGAGCGCGACGGAATTCCGCAAGGACGTGGAGAAGGGCGTCGAATCCGGTTGGCTTCAGCCGAGCGCCGCGCACAGGCCCGTCCATGCGATGGCGCTGCACGAGTTCGGCCACATTCTCGACATCACCAGTGGCGGTTACGCCCGGCGCAAACTCGACGCCGCGCTGCTGGACCACTACATGTCCAAGCACCTGGGCGAACCGACCACCGAGGGCTACCTCGCGTGGCTGAAGGACAATCTCAGCGGGTACAGCCTCGACAAGTCCGGACTGCTCAACCCGGCGGAGGCACTGGCCGAGGCGTTCGCCCAGGTGGAATCGCGTGGGCGCGGCCGGGTCGGTGAGCCCGTGCGCGTGGCCTACGACCTGCTGCGCGAAGCGGTCGCCCGCGGTGGCTATCGCGGGTGGCTCGGCCGGTTCCTCGACGGGCTCCGGCTGGAGCGGTTGTTTTTCCGCAACGAGACGGGCGGAGTCGAAGGCAGTGCCGCCGAAGCCCCGAGGGCTCCTGAGCGGCATGCGATTCGGGTGGAGGACGAGCAGCCCGGGGGCGGGGACGAACCGAGACGCGAACCCGGTGCACCGCACGCCGAACCCGCCGATCTCGAAAGCCTGGGCGGCGACGAGCCCGTCGCTTCCGGTGGTGACGAGTCCGGCGCTCCCGGTGGTGACGAGCCCGTCGTGCGCGACCTCGTGCGCCCGGACGAAGGGCAACCGGCCGGCTGGCAGTACCGGCCGATCGATATCGCCGCAGCCGAGGTACGGGAAGTGCTGGCGCGCAGCGAGATCGGCAGGCAGGCGCTCACCCGGCTGCGTGATCTCGGCGCCGCGATCCGGTTCGAGGAATCCGGCGACGGTCCTGGACAGCCGGACGGGTTCGACGGGCGGACGATGGAAGTGTTCATCGGCACCCGCGGGCGCGACCAACTGGCGCAGGCAGCGGCGGTCGTGCGGGCCGCGGAGCTGGCCGGAGCGGTCGTCGAGGGCAGGCTCGAGGTGACTCCGGCCCGCATCCGCGAGCTGGACCGGGCCGATCACGTCGCCGCGCGCGTGCGCGTGGAGGCCGAGGCGCTGGGCCGCCAAGCCGAATTCCACCGCGAGATGCGCGAAGCCGGTTACGACCCGCACGGCGGGCCGGTGCGCGATCTGGTCGATGCCGCACAGCGCAGCGCGCTGGAAGCGGCCTATCTGGACGCCTTCGACGCGACCGGGGGCGTCGATCGGACGGATGGCCCGCCGGTAATTGAGCCGTCGCGCCAAGCGATCCGAGACGCGGAAGCGGCCCGATTGACCGCTCGGCGCGACGCGGTGGCCGCCGAGGTCGACGCGGCGCGTGCCCGGCGCGCGGAGGCACTACGCGGCCTGGCGAGCGAAGCGGATGTGCGAACGCGAGCCGCGCTGACCGACACACTGGAGCAGTTGCACGGCCGGACCACACGGGTCGACCAGTTGCATGCCCGGCAGGACCGCCTGGCGGAGCTGGAGCGGGCGGCGCTGCGGGTGATCGACCTCGAGGAGGTGCTGGCCGGGGCCGACGCGCAGTTGCGTCACGTGCTCGACGCGGGTTCGCGCCAACCGGATTCGACCCCGGAGCTCGGACAGCGGCGCGCGGCAGGCGTGGACGAGCTGCTGGCCGACCCGCGGTTCGATTCGCGGGAGGACCCACGCGACGGGTTGAGCGCCCGGCACGAAGCGGGCGAGGAGTGGGACGCCGCGCACCGCCCGCGCACACCCGAGGCAGCGGAGGAATACGCTCCCTCCGATCTCGCGACGGCCCGCGAGCTGGAGCGACTCCAGCGGGCGGAGTCGGCCGCCCGGCGCGAGCTGACGCGCATCGAGGCGGACTGGGATCGCGCGTTCCGGCGGTTGAAGAATGCGTACAACCTGCCCGACGACGAGATCCCGTCCACCCGGCAGGAAATTCTCGACCTGTTCCGGGAACGCTCCGAGCGCATCGATATCTGGAACGGCACCAGCTATGTGCTGCTGCTCGCGGAACTGACCGCTCAGCACGCGCGCGCGAGCGCGGACCGGGCCCGGCTCCTCGGCGAGATCACCGACGTTGTCGCGCGGGATCTGTCGGATCGGGCCGCGAGGGCCGGTGATCCGCCACCCACCGGCATCCGGGTCCACCTCGACGAATCCGGTGTCCCGCAGGTATTCCGGGATGCCGCCGACGCGCCCGTGACCGATGGGAAGCCCGATCCGCTTCCGCGCAGGGCCGAGCAGACGCACCCGCTGACGATCACCGAGCACGCGGGCATGCTGCTCGACCGGGCGTTGCGCGCACTGCGCGGCAGTGACCAGGGCAAATGGGCGGCGGACCTGCTGGGTCGGCTCGGCGTGGACATCCGGTTCACCACCGAGTCCGAGGCGAGCATCGTCCGTCTGGACAGCGGCCGCTACGGCCTGCGCCCGGCCGCGGGCTATGACCCGGTGACCAATACCGTTGTGCTGGAATCCGACGGCGGAGCCGACCGGCATGCCGCGGAACTCATCCGCGCGGCACGGCTGGCCGAGCAGGTGAGCGAAGCCGCGGGCGAACCGCTGGCCCGGCTGGCCATGTCCCGCGACGAGTACGTCGACCTGATGCTGGATCGGATGGCCGAGGCGTACGCCCTGATGTACGCGGGGAACGCGGATTTCACCGGCAAGATCGATCTGAACCGGATCGGCGTCGACGACCTGGAACGCGCCTACGCCAAGGCTTACGACGACGCGCTGAAGTACGCGGAGAAGACATACTGGAAGTCCGGCGTCGTCCGGTCCTACCCGCTCTACCACCGGGCCGCCTTCCGCGCCGGTGTGCGTGCCGTGCGCGAGCATCTGAACAACCTCGGCCCGATGGTCGACTGGCGCAGCTACGGCGACCATTTCGGCGCGGCGTGGGACCGCGCGCACGGCATCGTGCCGACCGACCGCGCCGCCGGAACCGATACCCCGGCGTCCCGCGAGGACACCCCGGCCCGCGTCGCCGAGCGCGCCGGACACATCGCGCTGGAGATCGAATCCTTGCGCGAGCTGCGTGCTCTGGGCGAGTACGTCCCGGTCAGCCCGGCCGAACGCGCGTACACCGAGGCGTACGACAAGGCGTACACCAAGGCGGACAAGGCGCATCGGCGCAACCCGGCGGCACCGCCGCCGGAGGAGGTCGCCTACCGGGCGGGCCGCGAGGCGGTACGCCGCTATCTCGGCCGGGTCGGATCGGACAAGGCCGAGATCGCCCTCGACGTGGTCCGCGCCGCGGGCGATCACGACGAGTCGCGGTGGGGTCATCCGAAGACGCCCGTGGACGCGATCACGCCGGACTCCGACGGTTTCGCCGACGACACGCCGAACCGCGAGATCGGCCGCCCCGACGACGCCGACCTCGCGCGGCGCGTCCTCGACCAGGAATTCGGCAGCCACCCGCAGCCCGAGCGGCTCAGCGACCGCGTCGCGCGGTATCCGGCCGACTCTGAGCCGGGCAGGCGTCCGCGCCTGGTCGTGGTCGCCGAGCCCGGTCAGCACATCGACGCCCTGCGTGAACTGGCGGCGAGTCACCCGGAACTCGCCGATGTGCTCTGGGACCGGTCGCACTACCTGGACTACCGCAACGCGGTGCGCGGGGCCGGTGGCCTACCGACCATGCACCACATCACGGTCACGGCGGCGGAGGGGCAGTACCGCCACCCGAGCACGGACGAGGCGCGCACGCAGATGCTGGCGCACTACCTGCGCTACCGGGCGGAGGGCCGGACCCGTCTCGGATTCGACGAGTGGCTGAAACAGCTGGGCCCGGAGGCGTTCTACACCTCCGAAGATGCCGAGCAGGCCCGCGGCACCCGCCGCCAGGGCCGGCATGTGCCGGGCAGGCTGGTCGAGGGCTTCCACGAGGCGGGACACCGCACGGCGGCCGACGCCGACCCGCCGCTGACACCGCCGCATCCGGCCGAGGTCGCCCATCGGTTGTACACCCGCCAGATCCCGTTGCCGAGCGACCCCGGTATCCGCCGCCCGTCGCATCACCAGCTGGAGGTCTTCCAGGTCGGCGCAACGCATCTGAGTATTCATCTGGAACCCGACGGCAACGGCGGCTGGCGGGTGCCCGCACCGGTGTCGACCGGATCGAACTCCGACGTGCTGGCCACGCATCTCCAGGGTTTGGCGGCGCCCGATCGGAAGAAGCTGATCGCCCGGATCATCGAGCTGCTCGACGACGGCTCGGCGGACCTGTCGGATCGCGGTCAACCGCGCAGCAGGTTCGGCCGGTTCATCGATCGGCTCACGCCGGGCAGGCCGGGTCCGTCGGAAGGCGATGGCCTGCGCCGCGACGATCGGTCCACCGACGGGGCCAACCACCCGAACCTCGACCGGGACCGGATGGCCGACGAGTCCGCGCGCCCGGCACATCCGCCCGAGGACATCGCCGCGGACCTGCCCGACACCGAGGCGCTCGGCGTCCCCGGCCCGGACGAGTGGTCGGCGCTCGGTCCGCACGAGGTCGGCGAGCGGCTGCGGAATCTGCTGCGCGAAGCCATGGACGAACCCGAGTTCGAGGTGTTCGGCTTCGACCTGCCCGGTCTCGACCCCGAGGTGGTGCGGGAATACGCCAGGGCCATGGTCGACATGTACCAGCGGTTCCCGCACGTCGACCTGCGCGGTGTCGGCATCGGTGATCTGAAGCGGGGCGAGCTGGGGTGGGCCGACGGGCAGATCGACCAGGTCACGAAGGCGGTGTTCACCAGAGCGATCGTCTTCAGCTACGAGCACGCGACGAGCGCGCGTGGCTTCCGTGCCGCGGTGCACAACGCCGTCGGCAACGACCAGATCAAGCCGATGATGCTGCGGCGGCCCGCCTATGCCGTCGCAGTGCACGAATACGGTCACGCGCTCGATCACGCAGGCGGCCTGGCCGCCCGGATGCGGGCCGAGCGTTTGCTGCTCGAGCTGGCCGCCGAGGACCCCGACGGCGATTTCGGCCAGTGGCTGCGGGAACTCAGCGGATACAGCCTCGACGACGAGGGCCTGCTGAACGATCACGAGGCGGTGGCCGAAGCGTTCGCCGAGGTCGTGATGCGCGACCAGCTGGGCGAGGGCCCGGCGAGCAAACCCGTGCGCGCGCTGCACGACCTACTGCTGCGGCACGCGCAGAATCCGGTCGGGGCGGACGTCGACGCGCCGACCAACGACCGCCTGGTGCTGGACACCCCCGACGACCAGGTCCGTGATCTGCTCCGCCAGACCGACTTCGGCAAACAGATCCTGGCGAGCCTGGACAACGGCCCGATCCGCACTCGCTTCGAAGAAACCGCGCCGGACGGGCGGACCGGCGAGTTCCGGCGCCGCGAGCTGGCGGCGCTGGCCTTCACCTCGGGCAACTCGCACGTGCAGCAGGCCCTGACCCTGGCGCACGAATCGCTGCACGCGCAACGTCATCTGCAGCGCACGACGCCGAACACCCCCGAGCGCATCCGCGCGATGACGCGCCAGGAATTCGTCGACGCGATGGTCGAGGAGGAAGCCGCCGCCGGCGGCAGGCACTTCCGGCTGGCGGCCGAACTGCGGTCGCTCGGCTACGACATCGCGGAGCATCCGCTCGAGCAGCACTACCGGGAGGCGTTCGAGCAGGAACTGGCCGACCGGGGTTGGGACAATGCGGGGACGCGCGCCGAGGCCCACGATCGTGGCGTCGCGGCGCTGCGCGAGCCGCTCGGCCGGACCGAATGGAACAACGGCCGGAATTACGCCGACTACTACGGGAACATCTGGGACGAGGCCCATATCGGCCGGGACGGCGCGGTGGACGCGGGCAGGCACCATCCGTTCTCGCCGATGACCGCGGACGAACTGTGGCAGGGTGCGCTGAACCGTCAGGACGCCGGGCTGCGGGCGCGGGAGGCTGCCGCGGAGTTCGCCCGACAGGCTGAAGCCATGTTCGGCACGCGTGCGGTCTCGCGCTCGGAGATCGAGTGGGCGCTGCGGGCGGCCGAGACCGAGCTGGACACGACCACTCAGGCCGATCGCGGCGCACAGCTGCGGCGCAGGCAGCACGATCTGCGCGTGCTCGCCGACCTGGCGGATCTGCGAGATCAGGCCGAGACCCGGTTCGAGGGACAGCGGCGCAGCCTTGCCGCGCTGGCCGCGCGTGGCGTGCTGGGTTCGGCGGTTCGCGGCGAGCCGGGCGCGCGGGTGCTCACCGATCACCTCGCCTATGTTCCTGGCGAGCCGGACCGGCTGGTGATCGCCGCGGAAGCCGGTGACCAGCAACGGGTTATGCGGGACGCCGAACGCGACCCGTTCGCGGCCGCGCTGCTCGGCCGGGACGACGTCGATCGCAGGTTCCTCGAGGTGGAGATCGACGACTTCGGCCGCGTGCTGGTCCGAGCGGCCGAGCCGGAGCGGATCGCGCCGAGTGAGCCGATCGGCGAGGCCACGCCGCGCGACCTGGCCGCGACCGCGGCGGCCGAGCGGACCGCCAACCTCCGCGCGGAGCTGGCCAGGACCGAGCTCGGCAGGCAGATCGACCGGGCGCTGACCACGCACAAGGTGCGGATCGAGTACGAATCGGGCGCGCCGGATCGCTACTATCCCGCGCAACGGCGGCTGGTTCTCGATCCCGGGCTGACCGACACCGAACAGATGCTCGCGCTGGTGCGCGGTGGCACGCTCGCCGACCTGGCCCACGCGCCGGACATGCCCGACGCCGCTCGCGTACGGACGCAGTCCTCGCGCCGCGATTACGTCGGCGCGATGCTCGACCTGGAGACCGCGGCGCGCCTCATGGAGTTCGCCGCGATCCGCGAGCTGCGGGCCGGGCACGACATCCCGGAAACCGAGCTGGAGCGGGTGTACACCGAGGCTTACGACGCCGCGCACGCGGCCGCCGAAGCGGCCGAGCCGAACGCCTGGCCCGAGCAGCACGAGGATCAGGCGCGTGCGGCCGCGTTCGAGGCGCTGCGTCCGTTGCTGGACGCCCAGCTCCTCGGACCGGACCAGACCTACGCCGATTTCTACGGCGACGCCTGGGATGCCGCCCATGGTGAGCGCTCGTTCGACCGGATCGTGGCGGAGGCGCTGGCCTCGGGCGAGGCCGAGGTGACCGTGCTGCGCGAGGGCGATTCGATGCACAGCGCCCGGCGCGTCGAGCTGGTCCGATTCGGCAACGGCACCGAACTGATCCGCAAGATCGTCGTCAATCCTCGCCACGCCGTCGCCGAGGTGCTGACGGGGGTGCTCGGCCGCGCCGTCGACGCGCCGGTGCCGGAGTCGGTGCTGCACGAGCCGACCGTCGTCTACCAGCAGGTGATGGCGGGTGAACCGGCCGGAGACCGGCATCGCGACTTCGCCGATCCGCACGAACTCGGTTACGCCGATTCGCTTCCCGGCCGAGCCCTCGGGCTGCTGGACACGCTCGTGCGCCTTCCGGACCGGGACCGCCTCGGATGGCTCGCCGGGCCGGACCGTCAGCTCGCCGGTATCGATCACAGCCGATCCTTCGAGAACAGCGCCGAGGCCCGCGATGCCGTGAGCCCGTTCGCCGAAGGATTCCTCGGCCGCGACGACCACGGAAACGTCCGCTACCGCGACAACGCGCTCACCCGCGAGGCCGTCGACATCCTGACCGAACGGGTCGCCGCGCTGCGGCCGGAGTTCGAGCGCTACGGCCGCGCCGCATGGCACGACCTGGTCATGGAACGGCTGGCGCAGGTGCGCGAACACGCGCGCGACCTCGCTCCCGCGCCGCCGCCGTCCGAGTCGCCGGACTTCACCACACCCCCCGGCGACGACGGCCACACCGTGGTCCGCGAGTACAACAAGGTCTACTTCTTGCGCGGTCCCGACGACTACGGCATCTACGCCACCGTCGACAGCGAGGGTGTTCTGCGCTTGCGGATGCACCCGAAGACCGAGCCCGCCGACGGCGCCACCATGTTCCGGGACGCGATGGACGAACTCGGGCACCTGGTGACCGAGATCCGGGGTGAGTGGCGCCGGGAAGGCGATCTTCCCGCCGACGGCACTGATCTCTATCGGACGCCCGAGGAAGCGGTGCTCGATACCTTCCTCGCTCAGCTGGCCGCGGAACACGGTTTCACCGAAGTCCGCGTGGAGGCGGCCGATTCCGGCGAGAACACCGCGCCCACTGTGCGTTTCACCGAGCCCGAGTTCACCGGTGTGGATACTCGCGCGACGCCGGACGACATCGAGCCGCGGACCGAAGACGAGAACCAGCGGGAACCGGCCCCGGACGACGCGCCGGAGGCGGACCGCACGGCCGACCAGCCGGAGCGCACAGACGTCCGCAGCGAAGACCTGTGGCAGCTGAGCCGGATCGACGTCACCGCGACCGAGGTGTGGCAACTGCTCGAACACTCCGCCGTCGGTCGCGAGGCGGCGCAGGTGCTGCGTGCGGAGGGCGCCCGGGTGCGGTTCGCCGACCTCGGCGACGAGATCGGCGAGGCCGACGCCTTCGATCGGCGCACCATGGACATCCTCATCGACACCCATGACCGCGGGCAGGTGGAGCTGGCGAGCGAACTGGTGCGGCTTGCCGCGCTGACCGAGGTGATCCGCGCCGGAGAGGTGGAGGTCACGCCCTCGCGGATCCGGGGAACGGCGCGCGAAGAATATGTCGCGGCCCAGTTGCGCGCCGATGCCGTGGCGACCGGCAGGCAGGCGGAATTCCTCCGTCAGCTGGAGGACGCCGGGTATCCGGGACGACCGACCGCACTGGCGCCGGTCGAGGTGAACTACCAGCGCGCGGTACGCGAGCAATACCTCGACGCCTACGACGCGGCGGTGGCCAGGGCGCGCGAGGCCGATCCGGCGCTGGACGCCGAGCGGCTTCGCGAACGCGGACGAGCCGCGGGCGTCGAAGCGCTGCTGGCCGGTGACCTGTTCGACGCGCCATGGTCCACAGAGGAGAGCACCAGCGCGCGCAGCATCCACGGCCGCGACTGGGACGCCGCGCAGCAGCACGAACGCGCGGCCGACGAGTACCGTCCCGCGACCGGGGCGGCCGCGCGCGACACGCAGGAACTCGTGCGCAGGTACGCGGCCCACACCAGGGAGATCGGCCGCATCGACGCGGTGTGGGACCAATTGGTCCGTGGGCTGGACGGATTCGATCCCGAGAACAACGTCTTCGACCGCCGGGCGCTCGCGCAGGACCGCCCGGCTGTGCTCGCGCACCTGCGCGAGCTCGTACGCGTGCGCGGCGAACTCGGCGAGCAGCAGCGGTCCTTGTTCGACACCCAGGTGCGGGTGCTGAGCGAACTGGCCGCCGATCGTGGGCGCGCCGTCGCGGCGCGGGACCAGGTGGCCCTCGAGCTCGCGGCGCGCGTCGGGCACGACCTGATGGACAGGCAGGTCCGGGAGGCCGGTGGCAGCTGGCTCACCGACCGGGTGGCGTGGCTGCCCGGATCACCGCCGAAGGTGTTCGTCGCGGAGACCGGCGACCGGTTCACGCGGGTGACCGGCGACGAGGCGCCCGAAACGTCCCTGCGGCACACCCTGGCGGTCGAGGATGTGGTCGCCGACCGGGTCTGGGTGGACGTCGACGACTCCGGCGCGGTGCGGTTGCGGCACGAGCAGACCGATCCGCGCGACGTCTGGTCCGAGGCCGACGGCGGCTGGATGCGCGAGCGGAAGCCGGGACAGGTCGGCGTGGACCGTCCGGTCGGCGACGAGCCGGCACCGGCCGACCACTCGACCGCCCGGGTCGACCGGGTGCTGCGTGTGCTGGACGGCGACAACCTGCGCGTCTACATGAACATGCGCGGCGAGCGGGTGCGCGGCGGCGGCAATTCCGTGGGCCGCTGGGCGATGGGCGTCATCGACCGGCTCGGCGTCGATCTCCGGTTCACGTTCGACGACCAACCGACCGCGCGGGACGGCAGACAGGTGCTGCGGTCCGACGCCGGGTACGTCCCGTCGGCTGATGTCATTGTGCTGCACCAGAACGCGTCGACGATCGAACTTGCCGAGGCGATCGTCCACGCGGCAGCGATGGCCGAGCAGGCGCGCGCCGGCGCCGGGCTGCTCGATCGGCTCACCATGTCGCGGGACGAGTACATCGGCACCATGCTCGACCGCCAGGCCGAGGCGCACGCCAGGGCCTTCGAGTTCGCCCGGGTGCGCGAGATGCGCCAGCGGTACGAGATCAGCGCGGACGACCTCACCGCGGACGAGGCACGCACCACCGAGCACGACGACCGGCTGCGCCGGACATTCGACGAGGCGCGCAAGAAAGCACGCAAGATCGCCGCGCGTGCCTATCGCGGCAACTCCTCGGTCCGGCCGCCGATGCTCGACGCCGCGGCGTTCCGGGCCGCGGTGCGGGATGTGCGTGCCGCGCTGGTCGAACAGGGGCCGCTGATCGACGGCGTCGACTACGCCACCCACTACGCCCGGGAATGGGACCGCGCCAACGGGTTCACCGCCGCCGACCTGGAGCACGCTCCCAACTCGAACAAGGCGGACTCGCCCGAGCTGCGGCGCATGCGCACCGGTGATTTCGCGGTGGAACTCGAAACCCTGCGCGTGCTGCGGGATTCGGGCCGTTTCGTTCCGGTCGGACCCGCCGAGACCGCCTACACCCAGGCTTACGACCGGGCATACCGGAAGGCGTCGAACGCCGATGACGGCGTGCCGCCCGAGCGGCGCGCGATGGACGCCGGGCTGGCGGCTCTGCGCAAATACGTGGACAAGGTCGGTCTGCCCGAGGCCGAGATCGTCATGGAAGTGGCCCGCTCCGCGGCGGACAACCATGAGGAGTACCAGCCGTTCCCGATGGCCGACGATCCGGCGGCGCCCGCCCGGGTCGCCGCCGCCGAGGTCTCCGACGCGGCGGCGGCGCGGCGCGCGATCAACGCCCTGCTCGACCGCGATCCCACCGGCGTCCGCCTGACCGAACGCATCGCGCTGTTGTCCGGCGAGCGGGGCGGGCGTCGGCTGGTCGTCGCGGCGGAGCGAGGCGGGCACATCGACGCGTTGCGCGAACTGTCCGTGCGCAATTCGGCATACGCCGACGTGCTGTGGAGCGGCACCCATCGCCTGGAGTACCTGGCGGTCTCGCCCGGCGAGGCCGACGCACCCGCCCGCTGGCTCTCCTCGCGCGAAGCGGAGGGACCATATCGTGCGCCGGACCGCCACGAGACGATGAAACAGTTCCTGGCTCAGTATCTGCGCTACCGGGTGGCCCGGCAGACCGATCTCGGCTTCGAGGCCTGGCTGCGCCAGCTCGGTCCGGAGATGTTCTACACCAAGAAGGACGAGCGGGAGGTCGCCGGGAGCGAGGCCTACGAGGGCAGGCAGAACAAGGGCACGTTGCGGCACGACGCACTGAAGAACTTCCGCACCGAACCGGAGGTCGGCGAACCGCATCCGGCGGTGGTGGCGCACCGGATGGCCACCAGGCAGGTGCCGCTGGGCGGCAGCGGACGGGGCGTGTCCTGGCCGCGGACCACGCTGGGAACGATCGACCTCGCGGATTATTCGTTCGGCATCGTGCTGGAAGCCGATGGCAACGGCGGATGGCGGGTGCCCGCCCCGAACGGCGACGGCAGCCTCGACGACGCGCTGGCCATGCTGTTCCACGGCATGTCCGACACCAGCGAGAAGAAACTGGTCAAGCGGATCACCCGGCTGCTCGACGACGGCGGGGCGGATCTGATCCGGCGCGAACCCCGGGGACCACTGCGGCGAGTGGCCGATCGGCTGTCCTTCGGGTCGCGCAACGGCCAGGACGATGCCGCGCGCGCGATCGATGCGGGCGGAACCGACCGGAATCCACCGCAATTCGATCCGCCGCGTCCGCCCGATCCCGACGAAGGCCGCCGTGCCGAGGCCGACCGGCGGCAGGCGGTGCTGGACCGGCTGGCCGCGCAGAATCGGGCCGCGGTGCGCGAACGCGATGCCGCCCGAGCGGCGGGCGATCCGGACCGGCTGGCCAGAGCCGAGGAGCGCGTCGAGCGGCTGGACCGGGCGATGGCGACCGCCCTGGAACGAGACGCGCTGCTGCGCGCCGATGCCCGGCCGATCACCGATCGCGTCGGCATCCTCGCGGGGGAGCCCCCGATGGTGCTGGTGGTGAACCTCGGCGGTACGGATCCCGCTCGCGCGCTGACCGATGCCGCGGCCCGGTATCCGGAGGTGGCGGAGGCGCTCGATCGGGGCGCCCGGCCGCGCGAATTGCGGGTCGACGCGGACGGCACCATCAGGCTCGTGCCGATCGCCCCCCGCGCGGACTCGACCGATTCCGGGACCGCCGAGCCGGACCACACGGCGAGCGGGCAGCGGGCCGATGTCCCGGCCGAGCCGGGCGGCGCCGACACCGCACAACCCGCTTCCGGCGACGGCGGTGCCGAAAAGCCGCCCACCACAGCAGCTTCGGCCGACGAACCCGGCGACGATCCGGGCCCGCGGTCGGACTGGTACTTCCAGATGCGGATCGAACAGGCCGACTGGGAAGCGGACATGGCCGCCGACCACGCCGCCTGGCTGCGTGAGCTGGCCGACGGCCGCCCGGATGACCGGTGGGCACGATTGCGCGCCGAACAGGCGGAATGGAATGCCCGGATGGCCGCCGACCGCGCGGCCTGGCTGCGACTGGAGCAGGCGCGGCACGAGGCATGGACCGCCGCCGCCGAAGCGGATCGGTTGCGGCGGGCCGCCGACGCCGACCGCGACGATCCGTGGGCCGAACTCCACGCGCAACAGGCGGAATGGAACGCCCGGATGGCGGAGGACCGGGCGCAGTGGTTGCGCAGGTTGTACACGCCGATCGGGACCACGCCACAGCACGATTCGGGCGCGGGCACAACGGACTCGGCGTCCACGACACGGACCGACTCTGCGCCATCGGCCGATTCGCCCGCCAATCCGGAATTCGGCACACCACCGCGCAACGCGGACGAGTCGCGGACCGGTGACGTCGAGGGGTTCGACCTCGCGCCATCGGCCGCCGAC
This sequence comes from Nocardia abscessus, assembly GCF_015477775.1. Lineage (GTDB taxonomy): Bacteria > Actinomycetota > Actinomycetes > Mycobacteriales > Mycobacteriaceae > Nocardia > Nocardia abscessus_A. The sequence continues at coordinate 95,900 of NZ_JADLQO010000005.1, forward strand.
ACCCCGGAACCGGGTACATCGCAGCGCACGGCTGACGAGTCGCGGACCGGCGACACTGATGGGTCCGAAGACGCGCGGGACCGGATGTCCCCCGAGATCCGGGCGGAATACGACCGGCTCGCAGCGGAACTCGAGCAGGCGCAGGCCCGCCGGGACGAATTGCGTCGGCAGCGCGACGACCTCGCCGGGCGGCTCCCGATCGACGACGCCGACGACTGGGCGACCCTGCGCCCCGGGCCGGACGGCCTGGACCGGACGCTGGAGGACCTGCGCGGCCGGACCATGCCGGTCACCGAGATGCCGGAACGGCTCGCCCGGATCGACGCGCTGGAACAGGCCGCGCGGGACTTCGCCGACGTCGACGCCGAAGTCGCCCGGCTCGAGACGGAAGTGGCGAACCTGGAGCTGTCCACCACCCCGCTGGGCGAATACGACCGGCTCGTGCAGCAGCGTCAGAAGCTGACCCGCGAACGCGAGTTCTGGCGGGCCAAGCGCGACGATCGGGCCGCGCGCTGCGACTTCTGGGGTGACAACGTCTCTCTGGACGACTCGGCCCTGCGCGGGGATCAGCTGGAGGCCACCGTCCTCCAGCTGTACGAAGCCGCGAACGTCCGGACGATCGACGATATCGGCGGCCTCGACGACGCGCCGCACACCGACCGGGTCGCGCCGGAGCCGCTGGAACTCGAGCATCGCAGGCGGGTGATCGAGAAACTCGCGGCGGCGGCCGAGAAGGTCAACCAGCTCGATGAGCAGATCGGCCAGGTCGACCGGCAGATCGATGAGTTGCGCAGGGCAGGCGTGGGAGTCGAACGATCCCGTCCGCAGGACGTGATCGACGCGTTGGAAGAGCTTGCCCAGCAGCGAGCGGACGCGCTGCGCGAGGTCAAGCCGCTGCGCCACCAGCGCGACGACCTCGCCGCCCGCCTCGGCCTGCTGGATCCGGAGGGCCGGGTCGATCAGGCCGCCAGTGAGCCGGACCGGCTGGACCGGACCGTGGCCGACCTGCGCGCTGCGGTCCGCGACGGACTCTCGGACGGAACACTCTCCGACGACGAGGCCGCCGCTCGCCGCCGCGACATCGACGCACTCGACGCCGTCGCGCGGGAGGTGAATACCGCGCACAACGCGATCGGCCGCATTCAGGACGACATGGCGAAGGTCGCGGGCGCGTACCGCGACCTCGTCGAGCGCGGCGGAGGCCGGATGGTGACCGACCGGGTCGGCATCGTCGACGGCGAGCGACCACGCGTCATCGTGTTCGGTCCCCGCCCCGACCCGGCCGCTCCGCGAGCCGATCACGACGCCGCGCTGGCCGACGCCTTGCGCCGCAACTCCGATGTGGCGCAGGCGATCGTGCGACCGGAGACCACCGTCGAATACCGGCGGGTGCTCGCCGACCGCGAGGACAACGTGCGGGTCGAGGAGATGGATCCGCCCGAGATCGAACGGTTGAGCACCGGATGGATCGGCGGCCGCCGCCTGGACATCACCTCCTGGCGCGACGCCGACGGCGTCCGGCACCACGTCGACCCGACCCGTCCGGACTGGGAGTTCGGGCGCGACCGCAGCGAGCTGCCCAAGAAGTTCACGCCGAAGGATCCGCCGGACGGCGTCAGCGGGTGGGCGATGGAGGACGTCGTCAACGACATCACCCTGCCGACCGACGACGTACCGCCGGGCAAAGTCCCGGAGAGCACCCTGCCGGTGCACATGCCACAGGCGCCTTCGCAATACGACACGTCGGGTGTGGACCCCAACGATCTGTTCAGCCAGCACTGGGGCGCGGATTCCTACAACGTGGTGCGCCTGCTGCTGATGGCGGCGCAGGTGCCCAAGCATCCGGCGGTGAAGGCGTGGATCCAGCGTCATCCGGAGATCGGGGAGTGGGTGCAGGCGCGGCCGTGGCTGCAGCACCTGCCGCCGTTCGGTACGGTCTTCCGCAACTATGCGTGGTTCGCCCCACCGCAGCGCAATATTCAGCCGATGCATCGGCCGTGGAACGCCGCAGATCATGTGCCGCCGGGCGACCGGGTCGACATCCCGGAGGGCGTGCAGCGCGAATGGGACCGCGACATCGCGGCCTGGCAGCGGGTCCAGGACTGGGCGAACGCGGAATACCAGCGTTTCCTGGCCGACGACACCGATCTCGACGGGATCGCCGAGGGCATCGAACGTCATCGGCGCGCCGAGCAGGACGCCCGCGCACGCGAGGTGGTGGACATCGTCGCGCGGCAGTTGGTCCAGCGGCAGCCCGGCGTCGACCCGCTCGGCGACGTCGACGCCCAGCTGAGGCGCATTCACGACGAAATCGACCGGGTCGCGGGTCAACTCGCGGACCGGTTCGCCGCCGACGATCCCGACGCCGTCCGCGACACCGTCGAAGACATTCGCGAATTGCTGGCGAGCGGCCGCGATCCCGACCGGATCGCGGCCGCGCTGGCCGAGCACATGCGCGTCGACGTGCCGACGTTCACGCGCGAGGAGCTGGCGCGGATCAAGAACCACCTGATGGTCGACGAGCATCGGGTGCGCGACCACGCCGACCCGCACGGCCGGTACGTGCACACCCGGATGGATCGCCTCGCCGATGTCGCCGAGGCGTGGAACCGCCTGATCGACGGCGCACCGCTGCCGCAGGACTTCGTGCTGCTCGGCGACATGCTCGCCGAGGCCCGATTCCTCGCCGCCAACCCCGGCGCGAGCTGGCAGCAGGCCAACGCCCACGCGATCGCGCTCGGCTTCCACTGGGACGCCGACCGCCCGCCGCTGACCGGATGGCGCGCGGGCATCCCATACGCTCCGGCTCCCCTCCCGCCGAACCCGGGCTACCTACCGCCCGCGCCGGGCGCCTCGGGAGCGACGCCCCCACGGCCCCAGGGACCGACCGGTGGCGCCGACCGCCGCCTGCCCACCGGGGAGCAGCCGAGTTCGCAGGACGAGGTCGAGGGTCCGGGGCCGAGCGCCGACCCCGGTGTACAGCAGCTTCCGGAGGGTCCGTGGGCCGCAGCGCGTCAGGATGAGTCCGACGACGGTGAGCGGGGTGTGCCGAACGCAGACGGTGGTGTGCGGAAGCCTCCGGGGGATCCGTCGACCATCGCGCGTCAGGATGAGTCCGGCGACGGTGAGCGGGGTGTGCCGAACGCAGACGGTGGTGTGCGGAAGCCTCCGGGGGATCCGTCGACCATCGCGCGTCAGGATGAGTCCGGCGACGGTGAGCGGGATGTGCCGAGCGTCGGCGGTGGTGCGCAGAAGCCTCCGGAGGATCCACCCCCCACCGCGCGTCAGGGTGAGCCCGACGAGCCCGACGAGCCGGGTGACGGCGAGCTAGCCGTGCCGGAGGAGTCTCGGGTCGTGCCTCCGGAGGGTGAATCGGGCCTGGGGCCCAGCGGCGCGCGTCGGGACGTGACCGGTAACCGTGCGCCGGACTCGCAAACCGCTGCGCGTACGGAAGACGAGCAGCGCGAAGCCGAACAGCCAGGGGCGCAGTCCCATTCGCCGGTCGAGTCGGCACCGTCTCCGTCCGCGCGCGACGATGCGCACCGAATGCTCGCCGAACTCGACGCGCTGCACCGTCGAATCGACCAGCAGCTCGATGATCTGTTGCGCCGGGCGAGTGCGGATCTGGACCGGAGCCGGCAGCGCGCCCTCGACCGTCTCGCCGATCTCGAAGACGCGATAGCGCAGCGGTTCGACGATCTGTCCGCGCAGCTGGATATGGACCCAGGTGCGCTCGCCGATAGCGAGACGCCGCTCGAATCGCTCACCGACGCGAGCCCGGAGGACTCGGCCGACGCGGCGCTCGAGCGCATCCGCGAGGAGTTCGACGACGCGGCCCGCCGCACCGACCAGCGGTTCGATGATCTGCTCCGTGACACGCTCGCCCAGCTCGACGGGATCGCGGCGGACCTCGATCAGCGCTTCGACGCCGCCGTCGCCCGACTCGACCAGCTGGCCGCCGGGCAGGACGCCGCCACGCACACCTCCCCCGAGGCGCGGGCACTGGACGAACTGCACGCGCGCCTGCTGGCCGAGCTGGACGAGATCCACCGCCGCGCCACGGACCGCCTCGCCGAACTCGAACGCGAACTCGACGCATCCACCGCCGACCCGCTGGACCCGAACGCGCAGCTGCCATCGCAGCCCGGCGAACCCGTCACGGGAAGTGCCACGCGCGGCAGCGATCCGACTTCGCGCGCAGCTGACCGCGCGGCCGAACGACCAGCGCGTACCGACGCCGAGCCTGCGCGGCCTTCCGCTCGGCGGGATGCGGCGTCGGGGGAGTTGGCGGACGCGCGGACGGGCTTTGCGGATGCTCGGCATGGCGAGCCGGAACGCCCGTCTGCTCAGCGGGATGCGGTTGCACGCGAATTGGCCGATGCGCAGGCCGGTCTGGCGGAGGCTCGGCGTGGTTTGCCGGTGAATGACGAGGATCTGGCGCGCGATGCGTTGGATGACGTGCTCGATGCTCTGCGCTCGCGCACGATGCGGGTTGACGAGCAACAGCCCTGGCAGGACCGACTCGCGGAGCTCGAGCGCGCCGCCCGGCGGGTGTTCGCCGCGGAGGACGCGCTCGCGCGGCTGGATCACGCCGTCGCGCAGGACACGCGAGCCGTCGAAGCGCCCTCGAACGACGTTGTACGAGAATCGGTTGCGCGTGCGGCCGACGTCGATCCCGCTCGAGTTGCCGAAGGTGCCGGGTCGTCCTCGAAGGACCGTGGTGCAGAGACGGTTTCGCAGGTGGCAGATGCTGACGCCGGGGTCTCGGCGCCCGCCGAGGCCGGTACTGAGCGGGAGCGCTCGGCCGACCAGGCGGATGCGGCAGCGGGTGAGTCGTCGGACCCGCGGGCCGAAGGCGACGCGGGGGGCAACCCTCCGTCCGGGCCGCCGACTCCGCCCGCGAACGCGGAGCCGCCTACCGGCGGTCGCCCGGAAGGGCCCCGCACTGGGAATCCCGTGCGCGATGTGGTCGAGTTCCTGAGGGAACAGCGCGATTGGCCCAACCAGCGCGAGACCGGTCCGCTTACCGAGGCCGAGGTCGAGCACGTCCGCCTGCTGGCCGAGGCGCTGGATCTCGACGAGACGTTCACTGTGCTGCGCGATCCGCTGGCGGCCCTGGCCGAACTCGCCGAACTCGCCAGAGCGCGAGGGTTCCTCGATGACGCCGACGGCCCTCGCATGCGCTACCCGGACGACTTCGAGCCCCTCACCAGCGACGAACGCTACGGCGACGAACAGTTCTGGCTGGCCGAGGCGCCCGAGGAAGGCTTGCGCGAAGTCCGCGACGACCTGCGCCGCGCGGGCCTGCCGATCGAGGAGCCGCGTCCACCGCAACTGCCCACGGCTCCCACCGGCCCCCGTTCCCTTCCCCCCACCGATCCCGCCGGCCGGGCCGCTTCCACCGACCCGGCTCCTGCCGAGCCGCAACGCCCGTCTGCGGAGCGGGCTGCGGCGTCGGAAGAGTTGGCGGACACGCAGACCGGCCGTGCGGAGGCTCGCAGTGGCGAGTCTGCACATCCGTCCGCTCAGCGGGACGCGGCTGCGCGCGAATTGGCCGATGCGCAGGCCGCTCTCGCGGAGGCGCGGCGCGGTCTGCCGGTGAACGATGAGGATCTGACGCGGGATGCGTTGGATGACGCGCTCGATGCTCTGCGTTCGCGGACGATGCGGGTGGACGAGCAGGGCCTCTGGCAGGAGCGGCTCACGGAGCTGGAGCAGGCCGCTCGGCGTGTGTTCGATGCCGAGGACGAAGTAGCCCGGCTGGATGCCCTCCCACAGCCCACCCGGCCAGCCGAGTCGAATGATCCGGGCCGAGAACTGGAATCGGGACAGACGCGGCATGCGTCCGAAGGGTCGGCCCGTTCGGGAGAGGCGCAAGCATCCCGCGCCCCGCGCCCCGAACCCATCGACCAGACTCGCGACCGGCTCGCGCGCCGCTTCGCCCTCGACGAGGACGATCTTTCGCCGGAGAACCTCGGCTCGACCATCGCCGACCTGCGTTACCGGAACCTGTTGCGGGCGGGCGTGGTCGAGGCGCTGGCCGCGGCGACCGAGCGGGCCCGCGACACGGTTCACCCCGACCTGCGCGCACAGGCGACGGCGACCCGCGACACCTGGGCGCGGCGGCTCCGCATCGATCCCGCCGACCTCGACCGCGAACCGGACGCGACGGTGGCGCGGGCCCGTACCGCGGTGCGTCTCGACGCGCAAGCCATCGCAGACCTCGCCGACGCCGCCCGAGCGGCGCGCAGCCAGACCGGCGCCGAGCCGCCCGAGCCGGGCGAGACCCGCCGCTACACCCTCGAGGTCGATGACGAACGGGTGCCCGCGCGGCTGGTCGCCGACGAGAACGACGGTTGGCGGGTCGAGATACCCGAACGTCTCGACGCGCCCGAGCCTGCGGACACCAACGTGCCCGCACCGCGGCAACCGGAGCGGCCGATGTCGCGGCTGCGTCGCCTTTGGGAGGCGTTGAAGGCCGGATTCCGTGGACAGAACCCGAAGTACCCGTCCGGCTCCGGCGTCGACAGCGCGGGCCAGTCGCTGCTCGGCCACGAAGCGGGCCTGCCGCTCACCAAGCACTACGATCCGACACCCACCCCGGGCGACGAATACGACGTGCTGCAGACCAAGTTCAACCCGGCCCGCATCCTCAAGGAAACCGTCACCATGTGGCGGAAGCGGGAACTCATCCCGCTGCTGAAGCGCCTGACCTCCCGGGTCGAAAGCCGGGCCGCCGAGTACGGCACACCGACCACCCGCGAGGGCGAGGAGTACCGGTACTGGCTGGAGGAGGCCGATCCGGAGTTGGTGCGCCGGGAACTCGGTGTCGAACTCGAGGATCTGAAGCGACAGGCCGCAGACGCCGCCCGTGCGCTCGCGGCGCCGGAGACCAGGCCGGAACTGACCGACGGCGAGACATCCGACGCCACAACGGATCAGTCGCCGCGGCCCGGCGAAGAGCTGCCCGCCAGCACCGGTGAGCTCGCGGACTGGCTGCACGAGCTGTCCGAGGCATCGGTCCGGCGCCAGGAACTGGCCGACGCCCTGGCGGCCGCGGCCGACGCTCTCGGCGTCGACCTCGGCGAACCGAACGCCGAGAACGTCCGCCGGGCCGTCGATCTGCTGCGGTATCAGCAGGTCCGCCGGATCGGTGCGCTCACCGGCCTCGCCGAGGCGTCCCGCCGGTACAACGCCGAACACGAACGGATCCCCTACAGCGAGGAGATCGGCTTCTTCGACGCCAACCCGATGAACCGGTTCCTCGGTGAGGTCGTGCGCGCGTTCGGCGGCAATCCCACCCTGCTGAACTGGGAGGGCGTCAACAACGGTGGCGAGCCGAGCCGCGAGTGGGGCGACCTCTACGACACCGACCAGCCGGGACAGGACCAGGGTTTGCGCGCGTTCTTCGAGAACGCGCTGCGCCGCGACCAGATCATGGACGAGCGCTCCGTGTGGGCGCAGCTGCTCGGCGCCGACCTGCATGTGCTCGACCCGAATCAGCTGGCGGACGCGCTCGCCGAGGAGATGGACCGCATCCGCGAGCACGCGCGCGGCCTGACCGGCTTCCTCGCCGACGCCGAGGAGTTCTTGTCGGCCGACGCCGCGGTGGACGAGCTCACCGGCCTGATCGGCGATACGGCCGGACGGGAGTGGGCGCTCGCGCAGGGCGGTGTACTGCTCGAGGACGGCACCGGGATCGGCTTGGTCCCCGGCGAGCCGATGCGGTTGGTGGTCGTGGACGGCAGGCTCGACCACGACCGGGTCATCGCCGACGCGCTCGCGGAGCACCCCCGCCTCGCCGAGGCCGTGAACGAGGGCTTCGTCGAGGTCCACTACCTGATCAGCGACGTGCAGCCGGGGCGTCCGCTTCCCGAGGGCGGTTTCACTCCGGAACGGATAGCGATCGTCGACGGCGGGGCTACCCAGGTGCGTCACTTCACCGGTGCGGTCGAGGGACGCAGGCTGGAGGCGACGGTGGTGAACGACGGCGACGGCTGGCGCGTCGTGCCCGACGCTCCGGTGGACTCCGACGCGCTCCCCGCCGAGGCGCCGGAATCGTTGTCGCGGGAACAGATCGGCACCGCCATCGACGAGTTCGCCGCGCGCCTAGGCATCACCGAAGCCGAGCTGGGTTCCCCGGAGCTGCTCGCCGAACGGCTCACGGCGCTGCGCGACGAGAACGCGATCCGCGCGGGCCAGATCGAGGCGATCATCGACTACGCGCGCACCGCATGGGATATCGACACCTACCACCAGGTCGGCGACACGCGAAATCTGCTGGCGCACCGGCTCGGCCTGGAGGCCGGGGAGATGACACCGCGGCGTCTCGCCGAGACGATCGCGGATCCGGACACCCGCAACGCGCTGCGTCAGCAGCGGGCCGAGGCGCTGATCAAGTACGCGAAGCTGTTGCGTGGCATGGACCCGGACGCGATCGCCGCCGCCGACGACCGTTTGGTCCGGCGCCTCGACGCCCTGCCGGGAACGGTGCGGATCACCGGCATCGCCCAGCTGGGCGAGGTGATCGCCAATCTGTCACAGCGGCCGAACCTGCACCCGAACCTGGTCGACGCGCTCACCGACTATGCGGACGCTCTTGCCGCGGCCGACGTGTTCGATCCGGACGCACACGGCGATCGGGCGATCGATCCGCGCGTGTCGGATATCGAATTCCCGGTGCACGACAAAGCCGTTCGGCATCTACTGGACGTCATCGGCGATGTCGCCCACCTCACCGAGGCCCCCGGCCGCCTCGGCATGCTCGACGGCGACACCGACATCCCGCCCGGCCCGGACCGTGGGGCCAGCCGCGACTTCGCGCGCCTGGTGGGCGTGGACCTCACCGACGCGAGCCCCGAACGGTGGGCCGAGGTCTACGAGGTCTACCGCGACGGCAAACTCGACCAGAACGAGCGACTGACCCCCGCACAGCTGGCCGAGGTCCAGGCCGAGCTGCGCGCGGAAGTCGTCCAGCGCGCCGAGGACATCGCAACCCTCACCGACCTCGTCCAACGCGCCGCCCGCGCCGACCTGGAGCGACTGTCCGCCCAACGCGACGCGGCAGCACGCGAAGTGACGAACGCGCGGGCAGACCTCGCGGACGCTCGCCGTGGTCTGCCGGTGAACGACGAGGACCTGACGCGGGACGCGTTGGACGATGCGCTCGATGGTCTGCGCGGGCGCACGATGCGAGTGGATGAGCAGGGTCCGTGGCAGAACCGGGTTGCGGAGTTGGAACGCGCCGCGCGCCGCGTCTTCGACGCCGCTACGGAATTGGCTCGATTGGACGACGCCCTCGATCAGGTCGCCCGAGCCGCCGATCCGCCCTCGAACGATCGAACCCGAGAGCCGGATTCGCCTGCCTCGCAGGCAGCGGCCCACGAATCGGCACGTGCCGACGCCGAAGCCGAACTGGAACGCCTGTCCGCCCAACGGGCTGCGGCAGCACAACAGTTGGCGAACGCGCGGGCAGATCTCGCGGACGCTCGCCATGGTCTGCCGGTGAACGACGAGGATCTGACGCGGGATGTGTTGGACGATGCGCTCGATGCCCTGCGTGGACGCACGATGCGGGTCGATGAGCAGCAGTCGTGGCAGGAGCGGCTCGCCGGACTCGAGCGCGCCGCCAGGCGCGTGTTCGATGCCGAGGATGAAGTAGCTCGGCTGGATGACGCCCTCGCACAGGCCACCGGGGAAGCCGCCCAACCCTCGAACGACCACGCACAAGAACCGGCACGTTCAGCCGAACAGCCCGCGCCTGCCGAGGCGGATGCGGAGCGTGCGCGCCTGACCGCGGAGCGGGATGCGGCTGCGCGCGAATTGGCCGATGCGCAGGCAGATCTTGCGGATACTCGACGTGGGTTGCCTTTGAATGACGAGGATCTGACGCGGGATGCGTTGGATGACGCGCTGGACGAGTTGCGTGGACGCACCATGCGGGTCGATGAGCAGCAGTCGTGGCAGGAGCGGCTCGCCGGACTCGAGCGCGCCGCCAGGCGCGTGTTCGATGCCGAGGATGAAGTAGCTCGGCTGGATGACGCCCTCGCGCAGGCCGCACGGGAAGCCGACCAGCTCCTGAATAACCGAGCACAAGAACCGGCGCGTGCGGCCGAGGAGTTCGCGCGTGCCGAGGCGGATGCGGAGCGTGCGCTTCTATCCGCTGAACGGGATGCGGCTGCGCGCGAATTGGCCGATGCCCAGGCAGATCTCGCGGAGACCCGGCGTGGATTGCCGGTGAACGATGAGGATCTGGCGCGGGATGTGTTGGACGATGGGCTGGACGGTTTGCGTTCGCGGACGATGCGGGTGGATGAGCAGGGGCCGTGGCAGGACCGGGTTGCGGAGTTGGAGCGGTCTGCTCGGCGTGTGTTCGATGCTGAGGACGAGCTGGCCCAGGCCGAGGAAGCGGTGCGCGAGGCCGATCGCGAGCACTCCACGCATCGTTCTCCGCAGGAGGGGGAGCCCGGGTCGCGGGCGGCTCGCGGTGGTGCGGACAGGAATGGGGAGACGCCGCGTCCAGAGGGTGACGGTGGCGAGGATTCGTCGAACAGCGGTGCTCGGGCAAATCGCGACGGTGACGAGGAGTCGTCGGGTGGTGCCCGTTCGAACCGCGACGATGATTCGGAGCCGCCCGAGGATCCGTCGGCTTCGGGCCGCACGCGTTCCCGTCGCATGCCACCGAATTGGGCGTTGCGCTCGCACATTCCGCATCCACCGAAGGACTACGAGTTCGAGATGCCGGGACCGTTCCACAACGAGGTGGAGCCGTGGCCCGTCCCGCCGCCGCAGCCACAACCCTCGCAGCCGCCGAATCCCCCGCAGCCTCCGGATCCGCCGCAGCCGCCGGTGCCTCCGGATCCGCCGGTGCCGCCGGTGCCGCCGGTGCCGCCGGTGCCTCCGGTGCCGCCGGTGCCGCCGACGCCTCCGGTTCCGCCGACGCCTCCGGTGCCGCCGGACCCGCCGGTGCCGCCAGTGCCGCCGGACCCACCGCAGCCTCCGGTGTCTCCGGTCCCGCCGCAGCCTCCGGTGTCTCCGGTCCCGCCGCAGCCTCCGGTTCCGCCGACGCCTCCGCAGCCGCCGCAGCCTCCGGTTCCGCCGACGCCTCCGCAGCCGCCGCAGCCTCCGGTTCCGCCGGCTCCGCCGACGCCTCCGGTGCCGCCCGGCCCTCCGACACCTGGCGAGCCCACGCCGTGGTACCCGCCCACGCCTCCGGGGCCACTGCCGCCGTACCCGTCGACCCCGCCCTCGTATCCGTCGGCGCCAACTCCGGGACCGCCCGCACCTTCGTACCCACCGCCCCCACCGGGTTGGCCGGGTTACCCGGACGGCCGGGGCCACCCCGACGGCACGGTCCCGCCGGGCATGCCCGTGCCCCCTCCGATCCCGCCGCCATTGCCCCCACCGACGGGCAACGGTCGACGCACCGACCACCGCGGTCCGAACGGGAACGGGCAGCGGGGCCGGGATCCCGGGCAGACTCTCTTCGTTCGTCCGTTCGCAGGCTTCGGTGTGCCCGCCGAGTTCGACCCGATGACCGGCGCGCTGCGTGCCAACCCGTCGGAGGCGGGGCCGCCCAGCGGCGTCTACGGTGAACTCGGTGGGGTGCCGGTGGTGTTCTACCGACACGGCGGCGCGCTCACCCTGCGAGTCGGCGACCGCACGGTCGACCTCGCCGGGCCCGTCAGCGTCGAATGGGGCACCGTCGGGTGGCGGACCACCCGGTTCGCGGTGCTCGTCGACGGTGCCGTCTTCTGCGAGCTGACCTATCGCTCGGTGCCGGAGGAGATGGACATCGGTGCACTGGTCCGGGCCGTGGTCGCCGATCCCGTGCGGCGCACCGAGATCTTCGCCGGATGATCCGAGCCGACTATGCGAACGAGTAATCATCAACGCGAGGAGGAATGATGCGTATCGACTACCCGACCGACGACGAGCTGCGGCAGAACTTCGACGAAATGCTGCGCTCGGTGCTGACCGGTGGTGGCATCCACACCGAGACCGGCCTCGACATGAAGACCGAGGACGCGCTGTGGGCGATCGCCCGCGCGTATCCCGACGTGCCGGACGCGCTGGTCGACGCGGCTCGCGCGGCCTTCGCCGGTCAGCTCGACGGCTCCAATGCCCGCGAGCGCAAAGAGGCGCTGGCCCGCAAGATCGAGGAGCTCGATCGTCGCCGGTCGGCGCGGTGATCATCCGGTGGTCTCCGATGTCACGGCCTAGGGTGGGCGCATGACGGAATGGCGCGCGTTGACCGACAGCGAAATCGTCGCCTTGGCGACCGGCCTGCGTTCGCTCGACGGCTCCCAGCCGATGGAGGCGCTACCGCGGCTGGCGGAGTCGTTCGGCTGGAAGGTGCTGACCGCCCATTCGGACCGGGCGCTGCTGGACGTCGGTTTCGGGATGGGCAGCGGCAAGATCCACGGGCGAGAGGGCCTGATCGTGGACGTCAAGGTGCGGGTCACCGATTTCGCCCCGGACGACGCGGAAGGCCGGGCACGCTCGCGGGACACCTTCGCCGCGATGGTCGCCGCGTTGACCGGCGCTCTCGATGCGCCCACCGCCCGGATCCCCGGCGCCACCGCCGAAGTCCGTTGGGCGGGTCCGGAGGCCACCCTGGTGCTGGAGGATCTGGGCCGCTCGGTGCAGCTGTCCCTGGTGGCCAACTCCTGGCTCGCACTGCACGACCAGGCCATCGAGCTGGAGGAGCGGGAGCAGAGTTGACCGGGTGGGGAGACTTCGCCGCGGGGCTGGCCGCGGAACTCGCCGCACTGCGCGCCGGTTCCATCGTCAAGCTGGTCGAGTCCGAGACGGGGCCGCGGCGGCGGTACGCCCAATTCCTCCAGCTCGACGACCTGCTCTCGGCCGAGTTGGTGGACGACGAATGGCTCGATCCAGCCTTGCGCGCCGGCGCCGCGGGCCGCGCGGTGATCGCCGACGCGGGCTGGCGGGAACGCGATGCGAGCCACAACAATTGGTGGACAGAGCTGCCCTGGCCGAGCCCCTCGGCCGGTTACCGGCGGTTGGCCGACATGGTTGTCACCGGTTTGCGCGACGGGTTCGGCATCGACGCCCCCACCGTCCTGGCCTACACCGCGTGGAACGAACGTGCGGAGAATCGCGCGTTGGACCTGCCGCTGCTCGGCCTGCGGCAGGAGCCCTGACGTGGACCGCGCTCGAACCGGCGTTGTGCCAGGATGGACCGCGAACAGAGCACAGGCATCGTGGTGTGCGCACCGGCTCCGATGCGGTAGATGAGGGGATTTCCGCGACGTGACCAGACCAGGCGGCGAGGCGTCCGACGACATGCCCCGTGACGCCGTGGACGACGGCGATTCCGAGACCCCCGTGACGCCGCCTGCCGCCGAGGCGCGGACGGCCGACGCGGTCGCTGCCGATCCGGCGGGGGACGCCGAGGCGGGGGAGGAGCCCGATGTCGGCTTCACCCTGTCCGAAGCGCCGGTGGCGGATGTCGGCGAACGAGCCAAGGCACTCATGCACCAGGTCGCCCGCGAGCTCGGTGCGGCCGGTCCGCCGGGCTGGCAGCGAGTGGACGCGGTCTTCGCGCTGACGGTGGCCGCGGAGGTGGCGCTGGCCGCCTACTCCGACGACGGGGAGCGCGTCGTGCGGGTGAACCCCGATCCCGGCATCATGGCGCTGGTCCGGGAGCATCGGCAGCTTGCGGCCGGTTTCGGCGACGGACCTTGGTGGCGTTTGCTTTTGACGCTGACCAGTGCGGGCCGGATCGAGGTCGACTACGACTACGGCGACGAGCCGTTCCCGGACGATCAGCTGTTCCCGCCCGAGGTCTACCTCGCGGATCTGGCGGTGTTTCCCCGGGATTCGCTGCCAGTGTGGCTCGGCGCCTATGTCGGTCACGGCGATCGCCAGTCGCGGCCGCCGCGGGTTGCCGCGGCGCAAGCGCGGGCGGATCAGGAAGCGGGTGTGCGCGCCGTGCCGTCGGAGGACGATCTGCCCTCGTTCCCGCTGATGGCGGCTCGGTGGGCGGTGCTGGCCGCGGCGTTCGTCGCGGTCGGATCCCCTTGGGGCCCCCGTTTGCTGCCCTCTCTGAGCTGGTTCGAGGGCGCCAAGCGCAGCGGTTGCTCGCTGTACGCGCTGCCCGGCGGGCGGGCGGTGCTCTCCGGCGGCGTGTGGAATGCGCCGGAACTCGCGGCGGCCTACAACGAAGGCGCCCGGTTGCCCGATCTGTACGCGGGTGCGCCGGAGTGGGTGGCCGGTCAGGTGTTGAACCACCGCGCCGCCAGCGGTTTGCTGTCGTTCTGCTACTGGTGGGAGAACGGCCGTTGGTACCGCGGCGAGTCACCCGGTCCGGACCGGTTCGTCGAAGCAGTGCCGGGCGTGTGGACGTCCGACAGCGTCGTGGACATCGTGACCGGGCTGCTCGGCGACGACTCGACCGCGCCGCCGCGCGCCGCCGTCGGCGCCTTGGTGTCCGCGGCCGAGGTGGGCATCGTCACGCGGGACACCCTCGTGAGCGTCTTCGATGACGACGACCGATTCGATGTCGACGGCGCCTTCTTCCAGCTCACCATGGCCGGGGTGACCACCGCCGCGCCGGAGCCGATGGCGCAGGAGGAGGCGATCGCGCGAGTGGCGCGGTTCATCCGCGACAGTGGCGTGGACACGGCGAACTACCCACCCGAGGAATTGCGCGCCGATCGGATCAGCGTCGGCTGGATGGTGTACGTCCCGGTCGAACCGGGCGAGATCGCGATCGGCCGGGCGATCTTCTACATCGCCGATGACGGTGTGCTGGAACGATCTTCGTCCTCGGTGGCGCCGTCGGTCTACATCGCCGCGTTCGAGCGGCGGTTCCAGGACCGGCACGGCCCGGTGGGGGCGCTCAGGGCGCACGACGAAAAGCGCTGAGCCGCAGTCGGTCGACCTCACGGGTGCTCGAACCTCGGCTCGTAGGGTCCACGAGCATGTGTCGTCGTTCACCCAGGCGAGCGCGCTCGTTCACCTGGGCTCGTTTCGCCGAAATCCGCGTGCTTCCAAGGTTCGAGCGCGAACCCGCTGGTCGGGCGGGGTGGGCAGCGCCGATGGGCCACCATGATTCGGGTCTGTACATGCGGGGGCAACCCGAGTTCCCATAGAATCGTTGGTGCCTCGTAAGACAATATTTGGCGTGCCTTAAGAACCGGCTGCCATATTGACGTGTGGCGCGCCGCCGGTCGCGGCGCGCCAGCGATGAGGAGGGTCGTCAGCGTATGAATTGCCGGGCGCAGGAGCGTGATCCCGAGCGCGGGGGCGAACAGGTCACTGCGCCGTGGCGCGCGCATAGCCGGCGCCCACGTCAGGGGTGGATTCAGTTGTGCGGGTCGGAGTCTGTGTCTCCGGGATCGGACCTCGGCATCGTATCGCCATTCCGCGTGGCGCGGTCCGGCAACTATTCCCACCGGTGGAGGTCTGCCTCAGCCGTGTTCGGATCCTCGACCTGGTCAGGAGCGTGACCCCATGCCACCCCCTAATCCTGAGACCGACAACCCGTGGGCGAACCTGAATCAGCAGGCGCACAACGGCACGCTGCAGCTCAGCGATAGCGCGGCCGGGGAAGCGGCCGCGCTGGCCGCCGCGGCGGCGAACGCCGTGGAGTTGGTCAAGCGCCATGTGGCGGATGTCCAGAACCCGAGGGGTTTCGGCGCCGCTCAGTCGAGCTACCTGCTGCAGGCGAAGTTCGCGCGGGCGGCCGGCGATCTGGACGACATCCTGCGGCGGTTCCTGGAGATCTTGAACGCCATGGGCGAGACCTTCCTGGCCGCCGGAAAGAAGTACAACGAAACCGATACCGATTCGGGGACCGAGTTCAGGAGGATTCGGGACAACACGCCGCGGCGTGGGGACCCGAGTCAAGGAGGAAACCCTGCCACGCCGCCGGTGGGCGGATCGCATCACATCCCGGATTTCTTGCAGGACCGGCAGTACTTCGGTGACATGGCGCAGAAGCCATCGAACGAGCGCATCAATTCGAGCGGGCAATTCTCCGAAATGGACGCACTTTCGAACGCGCGGGAAGGCCGGGACACCACCCCCATCGAAGTCGAGAACGCGTATGAGAAAGATCATCCCTTCTTCGAATCGTTCGAAACGGGGATAGATTCCGTCGCGGTCGTCAGCGACGCTCTGGTGTGGGACTGGATGGCCCAGGAACTCGACGGAACCTTCCGAGACCTGAACAATCGTCTGGCGCGGTTTCCGATCGAGGGATCCTGGCAATCCCCGCAGGGCGAGGGCGGTATCAATGCGGCGATCACGGCCGCGGAGACCTATCGATCCCAGGCCGATGCGCTGACCACCAGTATGCGGGCGCTGAGTCAGAATCTCACCTATACCGCCGGTTGGTTGGCCGAGACCAAGAAGTTCATGCCCGGCGAGACCCGGGACAAGGGCGGCTACGTAGACCGCGAGATACAAGAGGACAGCTGTCTGGATCTGTGGCACCGGCGTGGATTTCGGAACTGGTACGCCGAGGGCATGAAGTACACGAATGCCGCGATCCCGGTCCTTCCCGCCCCGACGGTGAAGCCCGCGCAGCCTCCCGCGCCGCCGGGGCCGCCCGGTCCGCCTGGAACGGCCGCACCCGGCACCGCGGCACCGGGAGCGTCGCAGCAGCAGCTGGCAGCGCTGCGTGCCGCGCAACAGCAGTCCGATCAAGAGCGTAAGGCGCTGTTGCAGCAGCAGAACGCGCTGGAGGAAGCGCGGCGCACAGCGGAGCAGCAGGCCCAGCAGCGCGCCGCCGCACAACAGCAGCAGCAGGCCCAGCAGCAGGCTCAACAGGCGGCGCAGCAGGCCGCCCAACAAGCCGCGCAGCAGGCACAGCAGATCGGCCAGCAGTTGGCCGGTGCCGCGCAGCAGGCGGCGCAACAGGCCGCCCAACAGATCGCACAGCAGAGCGCGCTCGCCGGATTGCCGGGTCTGCCTGCGGGGTTGAAGGATTTCCAGGACGCCGCCAAGAAGATGAGCGCGGCGGGGAAAGGCGCGACCGGCGGGCCTGGGCCGGGAATCGGCAGTGCCACCCCGCCGACCGGCCAGAACCTCGAGCGGGCTTCCAAGCTCTTCCCCCGAGCGACGACGGACCTCACGGCCACGGCGGCCGGCGTGCGCGCGGGGCTCGCGCCGGGAACCGGAATGGCGGGCGCCCCGATGGGTGGCATGCCGATGGGCGGTCCCGGGGCCGCCGCGGGTGGACAGCAGAAGGAGCACAAGCGCGCCGACTATCTCGATTCCACCGAGCATCTGGAAGAGGCGATCGGTGAGGCGCCGGTCGTGGCGAAACCGGTTGTCGAGAAATGACGGCCGGGCTGATGTCGCACACGTGGAAGTTCACCGACCTCGAGTTCGTGGTGCTCTGGGAGGATTTCGGCGAGGCCGGCGTACCGAGGCCGTTCTCCTTCACCAGCCGTACGCCGTTGATGGACGACTATCTCGTGGAGCAGGACCGGACCCGTGCCGCTTTGCTCGCCTCCTCGACTCCGGCGAGAAAAGAGATGCTCGATGATCTCTACCGCCCGGACATTCGCATCCGTGTGATTTCCTTCGACGGGCGGGATCACACCGACGTGGCGAACAATGTGCGGTTGATGGCGGCACGTCGTGCGGATCGCGGATACCTGGTCACCCAATTGCCGGGGGAAACCGTCGGCCACAGTGGCGGATTCGTCGTCACCGAATGTTCCGCGGTGGAATTGGCCGATGTCGTCGTGCGGGCGCTGCCCGAGGCCGAGCCAGGAAAGCGTGCCGATATCGTGCTGGCCGACGAAACCGAAGACGAGCACTTGGATTACGACTACGGGGCCTCGGCAGTGCGGGATTCGTTCGAGGCATCCGTACACGATCGCTCGGTCGATTTTCTGTCCGCTCCGGCCGAGCGTTTCGGATTCATCGATGTGATCCAGGCACATTCGATCTTCGGTCCGCGCGGCATGACCCGCCATCGCCTGCAATGGCGGGATCTCGAAGACGACGGCCGCTACGTGATCGATGACGGGCATCCTCCGGTCGCGACCGCGGCCGATAAACGGCGACTTGTCACGGTGATCAACGCGCGCATCGCCGAAGTCGTCCGTGCCATCAAAGACGAACGAGGATAGGGGGAGGCCGATGACCGCAACACAGTCGGGGCAGGCGGGTGAATTTCCCACGGAATTCGTGGCCACGTCGGTGGCCGGCTCGATTTCGGTGCGCACCACCGAGATGGGCCTGCCATTGGGTGTCAAAGTGGATTCCGATCAGTTGCGCCGCGATCCGGAAGCACTGGCGGGGGAGATTCTGCGTTTGTGCAAACAGGCGGCGAACCGGGCCGGCCTGGCGCGGCGGGCGCATTTGCAGCAACTGGGATTCACCTCGGAGATGCTGGCTCTGACCGGATTGCCCACCGAACAGCAGGTGGCGCGGCAGGAGATCATCGACGAGCAGGAGTACGACACCGAACCGCAGAGCTGGCTGCGATCCGTCTGAGCGGCAAAAGAATTCGCGAGGTAGTCATGGTCGAAACGATGGACGAGCTCATCGCTCGGGTACAGAATCAGCTCTACCGGCTCACCGATCTCAACGACGCCATGAATGGGATCCGGGTGTCCGAGACTTCGCCCGACGGCGCGGTGACCGCGGAAGTGGACGGTAACGCCGCATTGGTGGGTCTGAGTTTTTCCGGGGCGGTATCGAAGCTTTCACCGGAGGAGTTCGAGAAAACGGTGGTGGACACCGCGCGAGCGGCCGCGCACCGGGCCTTTTCGGAACGCGGTGCACTTATCACCGCATTCAACGAGGAGGCCACCGGGTAGTCACCGGATGTTAACCACGACGCGATCGCAAAATGCGGTCTCGGCTAGGTAAAGTTGAATACGAAACGTCGGGGGATGTTTCGGGATTGGACGATGATCATGAGCCACATTGAAGTAGTCCCGGATGCGCTGCGTGTGTACGGAAGCGAATCGGCGGCCATGGCTGCCGGTGTGGGGGCGATCGCCGCGGCCGATCAAGCCGCGACGGTCGCCGCGGTGGTCCCGGTGTTCGGCCTGATCGGCCAGGAGTTCCTCGTCTCGTACGCCTTCGCGCAGGCCAACCACCTGTCGTCGGTGGCGCAGCTCGCCGCCGTGCACGCGGGTACCGCGGTGACGGCGCATCAGGCCGCCGCCACGTACGAGGGCACGGACACCGCGTCGGGCGCGGCCATCGGAGCTATCCGCACGCAGTCATGACGACGCCAGGAGCCACTCCGCCGCCCGGCGCCGATCCGCTGGATCCGACAGTTCTGGAATTGCTGCGGGGCAGCGCTCTCGCGCCCATGCTGGACATGCCGGTGAACGATGTCCTGCACAGCATGGGTTTACCGCACCTGCCGGAAGTCCCGGCCTTCGTGCAGTTGCCGGACCTGCCACCGCTGCCCGCGATCGATCTCGGCGCGCTCATGCGCCCGCTGACCGAGCTGGCCTCCGCGTTCGGCACCGGGCAACTCGGCGCGCCCGCTCCCGCGCCCGCACAGGCCGGTGCTGCCGCCGCGCCGCCTGCGCCACCGGTCGACCCGACCCAGTTGCTGCAGAACGTGTCCACCGTGATGCAGACCGTGATGCAGGTCGGCTCGTCGCTGGTGCAGACCTTGATGACGGTCTGGCAGGGCATGGCGGCGATGGAGGCCGCGAAGAAGGCCGGTGAGGCGCAGACCGACGCGGACAAGCTGGCCGCGCAGAGCACTCAGGAGAAGTCGGTGCTCGTCAACGCGGCGGGCAGCGTCTTCACGGGCGCGGGCCTGATGTCGGCGGTGGTGGCGAAGTTCTCCACCACCATGGCGTTCGCGCCGCTGCTGGCGGCTTCGCCGGGCGGACAGGGATTCCTGGTCGCCTCCGCGATCGAGGCGATGACCGAGGCACTGGCGATCACCGCCAAGACGAAGGCCGAAATGGTCGGGCACAGCGCGACCATGACGCAGGCCGGGCAGAAGGTTCCGATCACCAACGCGCCGACGGGTGTGAAGTCGGCCGAACAGCTGACCCAGCTGATGAGCATGATCACGCCGCTGATCAGCACGGCGGGCCAGGTGGTTCAGTCGCTGGGGCAGCTGGCGGCGGCGAATCCGTCGCTGCTCGCGCCGAAACCCATCGCGGGCCCTGGCGTGCACGAGGGCACGGGTGAGCCGGGAGAAGGCAACGAAGGCAAAGAGGGTTCGGCCGCGGGCGGTTCCGGTGGAGCCGGCGGTATCGGCAGTGGGATCGGTGCGATCGCCGCGGCCGCCACCCCGCTGAATCCATGGCCGGGAACCCGCGTCGCCGGTGGATCGCTCGGCGGCATCGGCGCCCCGGGAGCTGTCGGTACCGGCACGGGGACGTCGTCCGCGGCGTCCACCGCCGCGACGAGCACCGGCGCGACCGGCACCGGCTACATGCCGATGGGCGCCGGGGCGATGGGCGCGGGCCTGGCCCGCGAGGGTGAATCGACCACCGAGGCGTTGCGCGGCCAGATGGTCACCGGCCAGCACGGCGACGAGGTGGTCGGCCGGATCGAAGGGGTCTCGCTGCCGGTGGTCGGCGCGGCCGACACGACATCGGAACCACCGCCGGATAAGGAACTCACGCTCTGACGCGGGTGCCGAGCAGTACACAGGAGGGTCTCATGAGTGACGCGAGGGGTGACGTGTACGACAGCGTGCAATTCGACGCGGTCACGGCGGGTAAGGCGTCGTCCGGGCTGGACGCGCTCGCCGACCGGTTGGCGGCGGATCTGCGCTCCGCCGAGGAAGCGTTGACCGTCGTCCCCGCGGGCGGCGACGAGGTTTCCGGCCGGGCCGCGCAGACCGCGAACGACGTGGCGTCGTCGTATCTGGCGAGCGCGCAGGCCAGCGTGCACGAGATGCGCAAGCTGGCGGCCACGTTGCGGCTGCACTCGAACCAGTTCGACGGCATGGAATCCGCCAACATCGCGGATTTCGACACCACGGGCGGCCGGTCCGTCTGATCGGCTCCCGCGTCGTCGAGCAACCGAAAGGTCGTCCCCAGCAATGATCGAACCACCGCAGCCAGGTTTCACCGGCGTGGTGTGGACCGCGCGACCGCCCGAGCGGCTCGCGCGCGACCTCACCACGGGGCCGGGCGCCGTGCCGATGGCCGAGGCCGTCACCGCATGGTCGCGCCTGGCCGCGTCGTTCGGCGCCGCTGTGGTCGAGTACGAGAAGGTGCTCGCGGACATGCGCGGCGCCTGGCAGTCGGGGCGCAGCGACGAAGTGATCCACCGGGTGACGACCCTGCGGGACTGGCTGGTCGACGCGGCCGCGGCGGCGGCGGCCAACGCCGCCCGGTTCCAGGCCCAGGTCACCGCGTACGAGATCGCCCGTCTCGCGATGCCGAACACCGCTGACCTCGAAGCCATCCAGCAGGTCCAGCGCACGCTCGAGTCGATGAGCGGGATGCTCGGCGCACCGATCCGGGCGGTCGCGGCGCAGACCGACGCCGACGAGGACATGGCGAAGGCGGTGGCCTCTCGGGTCATGCAGAACTACGAAATGGCCACCGAACCGCTGGCCGTGCCGTGGCAGCACCAGCAGCCGCCCGTGGTGGCGCCGGACCAGGCGCTGACCGCCGAACGCACCGCGTCACCGGCCGAGGTCGCGAAATCGACTGCGGCGCCGTACGGTGCCGTGCCGATCGGGATGGTGCCCGTCCAGGCGATGCCACGGGTGCCCACCGCCTACCGCGCACCGGTGTACGCCCAGTCGGCCGTGACGTCCGAAGTGGTGCCGCGCGCGACGCCGGTACCGACGGTGAGCGCAGGCCAGCCGGCCCCGATCGCTCCAGGCGCCATGGGTTCCGCCGGGGCTGCGCAGGATTCGGCTCGATTTCCTCGCGCGGGCCTCCCGGGAGAAGTGAGCGACCAGATCGGGGCCGACGGCGAAATCCAGGCGGCGCCCGCGGTACTCGGCGGTGCGGAGCCCGCCGCTCGCGCCGTGGCGCCGGCGGAAACCCGGCCGGAGACGGGAGGCGCGCAGTGACGTCACTGACGAACGACGCCTTGCTCGTCGTCGCCGAACGGCTCGGGGTGCAGACGCTGCCGTTGGCGTTGTCGGTGGGACCGCAACAAGATTCGATCGAGGAATACCGTGCCGCCCAGGAACGCGCGGAAGCCGGTTTGGTCGGTGACGGTGTGCTCGACATGGAGGGCGAAGTCGAGCCGGAACTGGCCGGCGCGCTGTTCGTCCTGGCCCAGCCGGATCGCGAGCTGGTCGCCCGCATCTACACCGAAGACGGTTCGCGCCGCCTCTGTTTGGCGCGTCGCGGAGAACAGCACGCGCTCGCCGTGCGCTCGGGCGACAGTTTCGAGGTGGAGTCGATCTGGGCCGACGGCTCGGAGGTGTCGCTGGCTCGTCCGCTGCTGGCGGCGCTCGGGCCGTGCGAGCCCGCCGAGATCGCCGGATTCAGCGCTCCGGCCGCCGAACTGGCCGACCGGCTGGACACGGCCGAAGGCTCCAGCGGATACGCCGACGCGATGTACGCCGTCGGCGTCGGCGAACGCTACGCCGCCGTGCTCGGACTGGCGTTCGGCTCCTGCCGCGCCTACGCCGAAATCGTGGCCTATACCCACCAGGACGGGCTGACCAGCCGGGCGCCCGGCGCGGTGGTGGTGTACGACACCGGCCGGGGGCGCATCGTCGTCGCTCCCACGGTCTCGCCGGATCAGCAGATCTGGTCGACGGTCACGACGGGCACCGACCACCGGGTGACTCAGGCGGTCGCCACATTGCTGGAAGGGCTGCCCGGGGGGAGGTGGCTGCCACCGTAGCTCTCGGGTCGCAAGTAACTCGGTTGCCTCACTGCTCGGTGAGATCGTCCGGATCTCACCACCACAAGTTCTGACGGAAGGATCAACGATATGTCTTACACAACTCTCGGCGACGGCTCGGGGCAGACCTACGGTGTCGAAGAGGGCGGCATCGACAGCGTCGTCAGCCGCATGGAGGATTCGATCTCCACCCTCCGCACCTCGATCAACCAGATCGATGAGTCGGTGCAGGCCGTCGCGCGCGGCTGGCAGGGTGACGCCCACCGCGAATTCAACACCGCGGCCACCGATTGGCACGACGAGGTCACCGCGCTCAACGGCAAGCTCGACCGGCTCTCGCAGGCCGTGACTTCGGGCAAGAACACCATCGTCGGCTCCGACCAGGGCGGTCTGTGACACCTGGACGGTGTTGCCGTCCAACCGGATCGCCATCCTCACGACCAGAAGGAAACACCAATGACGATCAAGTACAACTCGCCCGCCATCACCGAGATGGTCGGTGACCTCAACCAGTACGGCTCCAACATGAAGGCGCAGATCGACGAGCTCAACGGCGCCGCGGCCGCGTTCCGCGAGAACCTGCAGGGTGAGCAGGCGGTCACGAACTTCGACACCGCGCACCGGAACCTGACCACCGAGCTGGAGGACACCCTCCAGAAGCTGGACAACCTCGCCGCCAAGGTGGAGAACGCGCTCGGTCGCGCCATCGAGGCCGACGGCAAGGTCGGCGACGGTTTCGCCGCTTTCTGATCGCGCAGACCGACGGCCGGCTGGAACGGTAAGGGTTCCAGCCGGCCGTTTCGTGTATCCGCCGGTTATCGCGCCGCCAGCGACTCCCCGATGTAGTGCATCTCGTCCGGAGTGGTGACCATGAGCACCGTCGCGCTGCGTGCGGCCGTGCGCACCGTGATCCGGTTGGGCGCCTGTGGATCCTGGACCAGCGTGACGTCCGCGTCGACCGACGTGCCGGGATCGTCCGGCCGCCGCACGTGCACGATCGTCGCGCCGCCGGCGTGTGCGATCGGCGGGATGCCGTCGAAGACCAGCACCGTGGTGCTCGGATAGGGCGCGGCGGGCGGCGGCGGGGGAGCAGGCGGGTGATAGCTCGCGCCCGCGGCTCGTGGCGCGATCGAAAGTACGTGTGGCGCGTTGAGATTCGCCACCATGGTGTGCCACGCCTCGGGCCGGGCGGTGTGCACGATGGCGTGTGCGCCGAGCGCGGTGGCGCGCAGGATCACTTGCTGGGCCAGGTCCAGGTTGCCGATCACCTCGAGGTGCCGGGTGCCGTCGCCGATCAATGGCACCGCGATGCCCTGTCCGCGCTCGTCGGCGCCGATCAGCTGACCGCAACCAGCGGTCGGCACCGCGAACCCGGCGAGCGCGTCCAGGGTGCCGCGATAGGCGATGTCACTGCCCCAGCGGCCCGCGAAACCGATAGGCAAGGTGTCCAGGAGGATTCGCAGCTGGTTGCCGACCAGTTCACGCAGTCCGGGCAGCGGCGGCTGCTCCGGCGGCGCGACGGTGTCGAAGCGGACGATGGCGTTGAGCACCACGGTGTCGGCGAGATCGGCGTGTCGATCATGACGGCTCGCGCCCGGCCGCAAGCGCAACGTCACCGTGGTGGACAGGCTGGGCACCGCCCAGATGTCGGCCAGTCCGCGCGGGCCGATCATGTCGGCCGCGATCTGGTACTGAGTGAGGAATCGTCCTTGGAACTCCAGCGATTTCGGCGATTCGGTGAGCTGGTCGACATCGAAGCCATGGGTGAGCTGGCGCACGGCGGTGTTCATTTCGGTGGCGGTCAGCACCGAGGCGGCGATGTCGTGGGCGGCGAGCCGGTTGGCGACCCGGCGGGTGGCGATGATCGCGGTACGCAGCGCGCCGCTGCTGCCGCCGCCGCGGTTGTCCACCGCCTCGGCGTTGGCCAGCGGATCCATCCGCAGCACGAGCCAGCAGGTGCGGTGCGCGATAGCGGGCAGCGGGCCGAGTATGCGGTCGTAGAGCTGGGCGGCGACACCGGTGCCCGCAGTGCGCGCACCGGTGCTCACCACATCGATGCCGGCCAGGGTCAGATCGAATTGATCCAGGCAGCGGGCGATTTCGGGGAGCGGGAGCAACTGGTCGGTGCTCAGCGAACCGCGATCGAGCAGCGTCAGCGTGTCGGGCGGCGGATCGATCCGGAGCATGGTGAGCAGCAGATCGCCGTCCCAGCGCACGCCGTAACCGCCGCCCTCGGCGAGCGGCACGTCGAGGGCCGGTGCTTGCGCGAGGCGTTCGGCCGGGCGCAGGCCCTGGCGGCGGCGGGCGATCGCGCTGCCGACGCGTTCGGCGGGCGTACGGCCACCGATCGGTGCGAGACCGGCGAGCCCGACCACCGCGCCCGCGGCACACGCGCCCCAGATCGAATCGCTGAGCGCGAGAACAATCCAGGCGACGGCGGCGGCGAGTAACGCGACGGGCACGATCACGCGCAGTGGAAAAATTCGAAACAACCAGAATTCCGGATCCCGCAATGTGTCGTAGGCCGACCGGCGTCGAATTCCCGGCTCCGGCGCATCCGAAATTTCGCTGCCGGTTTGTTCGCCGTTCATCGTCTCGTCCACAGTTGTTTATCCCCTGCCTCGCCCAGCTGCGGCCACCATTGATCGGCTTCGGATTCCATCGGTTCAGGGCCGTCGGAGAATTACGGTACCGTGTCGAAAGAGATGGTGATCGATAGCTCGATGGAGACCACGTGCCTGCACAGCTGACCACCCGCGCCCAGGTGAACGGATATCGATTCCTGTTGCGCAGGCTCGATCACGCACTGGTTCGTCGCGACGTGCGCATGCTGCACGACCCGATGCGTTCCCAGATTCGCTCGCTGCTGGTCGGCGCGGTGCTCGGGGTGCTCGTGGTGGCCGGCGCCGCGATCCTGGCCTTCCTGCGTCCGCAGGGCGCGATCGGCGATGCCCTGATCGTGTCGGGAAAACAGAGCGGCGCGCTGTACGTGGTGGTGCAGCGCGAGGACGGCGGCAAGACCCTGCATCCGGTGCTGAACCTGGCATCGGCGCGGTTGATCACCGGCGCGAATGCCGAGCCGCACGCGGTGAAGGACGACAAGCTGAACGATCTGCCGCGTGGAGCGCTGCTCGGCATTCCGGGAGCGCCGGGCGCGTTGCCCGGTTCCGCGCAGGGCAACGACTCGGAGTGGTCACTGTGCGAGACGATTCCGCTGTCGGAGGGCGGTAGCGCCGCCGCTTCCGCAGGGGCGACGACCACGGTGGTCGCGGGCACGCCCGCGCTCACCGACCGGATCAGGACCGCGGGTCAGGACGAGGCGCTGCTGGTGCGCCGTGACAAGAAGACCTACCTGGTCTACGACGGCAAGCGCGCCGAGGTGGACCCGGCGAATTCGGTGATGAGCAGGGCATTGGAGCTCACCGCGCACCGGCCACGTCCGGTCGGCATCGGATTGCTCGGTGCGACGACGCAGGTGCCCCCGCTGACTCCACCGCAGATCCCGCAGGCTGGCGAGCGGGGTCCCGGCCCGCTGGCGGATATCCCGGTCGGCGGGGTCATCTCGGTGTCCGGCGTGGGACGGGACGGCAATTCCGCGCTGTTTGTCGTGCTCGCCGACGGCGTGCAGCCGGTGTCGCCGTTCACCGCACAGGTGATCAGGTACGCCGATTCGCACGGCATGCGGGAGATCGCGACCGTACCGCCCGACGTGCTGGACCGGGTTCCCGTGGTGCGGCGCTTGCCGATCGACGACTTTCCGGTGCGCAACCCCAAGATCCTGCCCGCCGAGGACGCGCCCGTCACCTGTGTGGCCTGGGCGAAGTCGCCGGGCACCGCTCCGGCGCAGCGCGAGGACGACGCGGGCGACGGCCCCGGCGAACGCGCGACGGTCGGCCTGCTGGTCGGCACTCGTCTGCCGAT
Source organism: Nocardia abscessus (assembly GCF_015477775.1). Taxonomy (GTDB): domain Bacteria; phylum Actinomycetota; class Actinomycetes; order Mycobacteriales; family Mycobacteriaceae; genus Nocardia; species Nocardia abscessus_A. Next base: position 122,609 of record NZ_JADLQO010000005.1, read on the forward strand.
TCCGGAATCCGCGAAACCCGTCGATCTGTCCACCTCCGACGGCGTCGGCGACCGGGTCGACGCGGTCTACCTGGCGCCGGGCTCGGGGGAGTATGTCCAGGTGACCGGCATGGAGCCGGGTAGCCCGCGCCGGGGCAGCCTGTTCTACGTCGCCGACACCGGTGTGCGCTACGGCATTCCGGATGCCGCCGCCGCGAACGTGCTCGGCTTCGGGAACGCCCCGCGCCTCGCACCTTGGGCGATCATCGGCCAGCTGGTCCCCGGGCCCACGCTGTCCGCGCGCGAAGCGCTGGTAAGTCACGACTCGCTGCCCACGCAATGACGTCCGGCGGACCCGGAGCCGGGTCCGCCGAGGCAGCGGGATTCACCGGCTCGGTTTCAGTCCGTCCAACCGACGTTCAACGAGGTGAGCAGGCCGGAGAGGGCCAGTTTCATATCCGACGCCTCGATGCGCCGCAGCACCGCCTCATCGATGTCGGTCAGATCCAGCGATTCGTCGTTGGCCAACCGGAATTCGCGCTCCTCCTCGGCCGCCTCGATCACGTTGCGGACGAAGCGCCCGTTGCCCGCGAGGTCGACGCCGCGGCGCGGCTGCCCGCTCTGGTCGGTGCTCTGCATCGCGTACAGGCGCTCGCAGGCCTGCACCAGCTGCTCGAGCGCACCCTCGGACAGGTCCGAGTCGCGCTTGCGCGCGATGACCTGGCCGATCCGGCCCAGTTCCTCGGGGGTGTAGGAGGGGAACTGGAGCCGCTTCGAAAAACGCGAGGCCAGGCCGTCGTTGGCGGTGAGCAGCCGGTCGATCTCGCCGTCGTAACCCGCGATGATCACGACGAGGCGATCACGGTCGTTCTCCATGCGCGCCAGCAGCGTGTCCACCGCCTCGCGGCCGAACGCGTCACCGCCCTGCAGGCCGGTCTGGATCAGCGTGTACGCCTCATCGATGAACAGCACGCCGTCCATGGCGGTGTCGATCAGCTTCTCGGTCTTGATCGCGGTGCCGCCGAGATTCTGGCTGACGAAGTCGACGCGCTTGGCCTCGACCACCTTGTCGGTCTTCAACAGGCCGACACCGCAGTAGATCTTGGCGACCACCCGGGCGATGGTCGTCTTACCGGTGCCGGGCGGTCCGGTGAAGGCCAGGTGCTGGCCGCGCGGCTGGCTGGCCAATCCCTTCTCGGCCCGGATCTTCGCCAGCTGCGCGGACGACTGGAGCTTGGCCACCTGGGTTTTCACCGAGGCCAAGCCGATCTGCGAGTCCAGTTCGGCGCGGGCTTCGACGAGGATCTTCTTCGCCCGATCCTGGCTCTCGGCCTGCTCCATCTGCTCCATCGACGGCGAGGACGCCGGGTCCCACTTGTCGGTCCGCGCGTCGATCGCCTCGCGGCTGGTGACGGTGATCCGGTAGGTGCGGTCGCGCATCGCGGCCGCGTTCGCCTCGAAATCCGGCGCCTGCGAGTACACCTTCTCGAACAGCGCCTGGGCTTCCTCCTCGTTGCCCGATTCCCGTAGGCACAGACCGCGGCAGAACATCGCGGTGGAACGAGCGGCCGGGATCGGGCCCGCCTCGGCCTGCTGCATCCGCCGGATCGCTTCGCCGAACAAGCCGAGCTGGGCACAGGCGGTGCCCACCATGACGTGCGCGCCCGCCGCCAGGTACGGGTCCTCCCAGTCCGCCGAACCGGCGAGCACCGCCATCACATCGGGCCAGCGCTGGGTGTTGTAGTGCAGTACGCCACGCACATACGCGCAGATGCGGTTGTCGATCTCGCCTTCGGTGTTGCTGAGCTGACCTTTGCGAAACGTGTCGAGGTCGTCGAGCACCCGCTCGGCCTCGCCGTACTCCTTGTCGGCGATCAGGTGTGCCGCCCAGGCGAGTGTGATCTCGGTGTGGTTGGCCAGCGGATAGTCGATGTACAGGCCGGGCAGGAAGCGGCCCGCGAGCTCACGCGGACGCAGACCGAGCCTGCGTTGCTCGCGATAGAGCGTGCTCGCACTGGTCTTGTGCAGATTGAACAGAACGTCCTTGGTCAGCTCTCCGGCGGCGGCGCGGCCGAGCCAGGCGTCGCACATCGTGGGATCCCACTCCGTGGCGCGTTGAAAAGCGAGTTTTGCATAGTCGAGATCACGTGCGGATTCTTGCCCCTCGATGGACAATCCGAGCGACAGGATTCCGGCATCGAATGCGCGTTGTGCTTGGCGGTTGCCGGTCATTGCTGTCGAACCCCGAAATCTTCGTTTCTCGTAGTAGAGACGTTCATCTGGATACCAGACTACCGATCGCGCGTGGCCCGGTGCGTCCGTTACATTAGGTTCAGCTGCCGGGAGGTCGCAACGCAAGAGTCGTCTGAACGCAAGAGTCGTTTGAACGCAAGAGTCGTCTATGTGTGAGAGTGCTTGACGAGTGGTGAAGTCGTTCACTCAGGACGTGTTCCGTCGAATGCGGTTGTCGGGGCGTGAATCGGTGTTCCGGATGAGGGCGGGGGATGGTTTCCGTTGATCGAGTCGGCGAGCGGTACACGAGCCACCGAGCCGGTATTGAGTCGTGTCTCGGTCATCGGTGGCAACACGCAGGTCGATGTCGGGTTGCCTGCCACCGTGCCGATCGCCACCTTCATCGGCGACCTGGTGGCGCTGATCGAATCGCGCAACCCGGAACGGCCGGAGGCCGAGGACGAGGCGGCGCCGCTGGAGGCGCAGCACTGGACCTTGGCCCGGCTGGGCAGGGAGGCGATCGCGCCGAGCCGCACGCTCACCGAGGCCGAGGTCTACGACGGTGAGCTGCTGGTGCTGCGGTCGGTCGCCGCGAAGGAAGCGCCCGCGCTTTTCGACGACGTCATCGACGCGGTATCACGGCTCACCGCAGAGGAATTCCAGAGCTGGTCCGGTACGGCCGCCCGCTGGATGGGCTCGGTCGTCTCCGCGCTGACCGTGCTCACCGCGCTGGCCGTGCTGGTGGTTTCGCGCGGGAACGGCGATCCGCTCGCGCCCGCACTCGCCCTGCTGGGCAGCGGTGTCGCGGCATTCGTCGCGGCGGGCATCGCGGCGCGCAAGTACACCGACCCGGTCACCGCGACCTGGTTGTCGCTGGACGGACTGCTGCTGCTGTTCGGCGGCGCCGCGCTGATCGTGCCGGGGACGCTCGGCAGTCCCCATCTGCTGCTCGGCAGTTCGGTGCTGCTGGTCGCGGCGCTGCTGGGCTATCGGCTCACCGGCATCGGCGCCACGCTGTTCTCCTGCGCCGCGGCGCTCGCGGTGATCGCTGGTGTCGCCGCGGCGATCTACCTGATCTGGCATCCCGGCCTGCCGAAGCTGTCGGCCGGCCTGCTGGTGGCCGGGATCGCGATCATCTCGGCGGTGCCGCGGCTGGCGGCCGTGCTCGCGCGGCTGCCGATTCCACCGGTGCCGACCGCGGGCGGCGCGATCGACCCGGCCGACCACGAACCGCGACCGACCATCGAGGGCATCGGTGCGATCGGCGCCAGCGCTCTGCCCTCGGCGGCCGGGCTCGGGGAACGGGCTCGCGCGGCCAATCAGTTCCAGTCCGGCTTGATCGCGGCGTGCACCGCGAGCGCCGTCATCGGCGCGTTCGGCGTGGCCGATCCGCTGGGTTCGCAACGCTGGCAGGGCATCACGCTGGCGATCCTGACCGCGATCATCCTCGCGTTGCGCGGCCGCTCGTTCGCCGATCTCGTTCAGGCCGCGACGATGATCGGCGGCGGGTGCGTGACCGCCATCGCCTTGGTCGTCGGGTTGGCCGCGGGCGATACCGCGTACACCCCGCTCGCGGCAGGTGTGCTGCTCGCGTTCGCGATAGGTGTGATCGGCTTCGGGGTGATCGGCCCGCACATCGAGGTCACCCCGGTGACCAGGCGCATGATCGAAATCTTCGAGTACCTGCTGATCGTGGCGGTGATTCCGCTGGTGCTGTGGGTGATGAACATCTACTCGATGGCCCGCAACATATGACCGGCAGCGCCTTCCGCCGGAGAATCATGCGGATGGTCTGCGCCGCAACGGTTGTCGGCGCCGGCATCGGCATGCCGTGGCCGAGTGCGCAGGCGATCGCGCCGCCCGCGATAGATTCCGGCGCGCTCGGCGCCGCACAGGGTTTGAGCGGGCGGCCCGCACCGCTGGAACCGACCGAACAGCGCGCCGTCTGCGCCGAACCCGTGCTCACCGGCAGTCCGCCCAGCGAACCTCCGATGGCGCAGCGGGTGCTCGATCTCCCGTCGGCGTGGCAGTTCAGCCGCGGCGCGGGGCAGAAGGTGGCCGTCATCGACACCGGGGTGAATCCCCATCCGCGGCTGCGCTCCCTGCAACCGGGCGGTGACTTCGTCTCCGACAGCGACGGGACGGTCGACTGCGACGGTCACGGCACCCTGGTCGCCGGAATCATCGCGGCCCAGCCGAGTCCCGGCGACGCCTTCGCCGGTGTCGCGCCCGACGCGGACCTGCTCACCATCCGGCAGCTGAGTCTGGCCTACGAGCCGAAGGACCGCAGCGGCCGGGGCGACCCGCCGGGCAAGATCAGCAGCGACGGCTACGGCAGCGTGCTCACGCTGGCAGCGGCCGTCGTCCGCGCCGTCGACCTCGGCGCGACCGTCATCAACATCTCCGAAGTCGCTTGCACTACAGCAGGTTCGGACACCGCCGACGCCTCGCTGGGCGCGGCGGTGAAGTACGCCTACGAACGGAATGTCGTCGTGGTCGCGGCCGCGGGCAATCTGCAGCCCGACGGCGCGTGCTCGAAACAGAACGAGGGCTCCGGGTGGGGCTCGGTGGTCACGGTCGCGAGCCCGGCCTGGTTCACGCCCTACGTGCTCTCGGTGGGTTCGGTGGACTCGACGGGCCAGGTATCCGAACTCTCGCTGCACGGCCCATGGGTGGCCGTCGCCGCGATCGGCCGCAATATCGTGTCGCTGGACAGCAAGCCCGGTGGCAACGGATTGGTCGACGGCGTCCAGACCACCGAGGGAATCAGGGGTGTGGAGGGCACCAGCTTCGCGGCGCCCTACGTGGCCGGGCTGGCGGCGCTGGTGCGGTCGCGTTTCCCGGAACTCACCGCGCAGCAGGTGATGGACCGCATCATCCGCACCGCCCACGGGCCGGGCACCGGACGCGACGACCGGATCGGGCACGGCCTGATCGATCCGCTCGCGGCGCTGACCGCGCAGCTGCCGGAACAGCCCGTCAGCGCGGGGGCCGACAAGCCACGGGTCGTCGCCGCGCCGGTGATTCCGCCCGGCCCGGACCCGCGGCCGCGCCGGATCGCTGTCATCGGCTCCATCGCCTGTCTGGCCTGTCTGGCCATCGGCGCCGCGGTGGCGATCCCGTTCCGCCGCTCCGGGCAGGACCTGAACGCGGAGTTCGATCCGTAGCGCGGCGAGGCTCCGACCGCTCTCGGACCGCTCTCGGACCGCTCTCGCCGACCGAACGAAGGAATCATGGCTACCGAAGGCTTTGTGCGCCGCCCCCGCATCGCACCGCCCCGGGCACCCGGCGGCGAGGTCGCGCTGACCGCTCCGCCGGAGATCGCGCGCGCACTGCCCGCGCCGCTGATGATGAAGCTGATGCCCGTCGTCATGGTGGTCGCGGTGGTCGGCATGATCGCCATGATGGCGATGATGGGCCGCAACATGCTGGCCAATCCGTTCATGATGATGTTCCCGATGATGATGCTCATGTCGATGGTCGGCATGATGGCGGGCTTCCGGGGCGGCGGTCCCAAGCGCGCGGTCGAGCTCAACGAGGAACGCAAGGACTACTTCCGTTACCTGGACCAGGTCCGAAAAGACGTGCGGCGCACCGGCGGCAAGCAACTGGAGACGCTGCGGTGGAGTCATCCCGAACCCGCCGACCTGCCCTCCATGATCGGGACGCGGCGGATGTGGGAACGCAGGCCCAACGACCCGGATTTCGGGCACGTGCGCGTCGGGGTCGGCAGCCACCGGTTGGCCACCAAACTGGCGCGCCCGGAGACGGGGCCGCTGGAGGATCTGGAACCGGTGTCCACCGTGGCGCTGCGCCGCTTCGTGCGCACCCACTCGGTGGTGCATCGGCTGCCGACCGCGGTGTCGCTGCGCGCGTTCCCCGCGATCAACATCAGCGGTCCCACCGAGGACGCGCACATGCTGGTGCGGGCGATGCTGATGGAGCTGGTCACCTTCCACGGCCCCGACCATCTCGCGGTCGCGATCGTCTGCGCCGACCCCGACGGTCCTGCCTGGTCCTGGGCGAAATGGCTGCCGCAGCTGCAACATCCGACCCAGCGCGACGGCATGGGCTCGGCGCGGATGATGTACCACTCGCTCGGCGAGCTGGAGACGGCGCTGGCGGCCGAGCTGCTCGAGCGCGGCCGGTTCATGCGCAACCCGCAGCCGACCCAGGGGCGGCTGCACCTGGTGGTCGTCATCGATGACGGCTACGTCAGCGGCAGCGAACGTCTGGTCAGCGAATCGGGTCTGGATTCGGTGACGGTGCTCGACCTCACCGCACCGGAGGGCGGGCTCGCGGCGCGGCGCGGGCTGCAACTGGTCGCCGCCGACGGCGAGGTGTCGGCACGCAGCGCTGCCGGTGTGGAGAAGTTCGCCACCGCGGACCGGGTGAGCACGGCCGAGGCCGAGTCCTTCGCCCGCTCGCTGGCCAGGTATCGCCTCGCGACGGCGGCGCAGATCGTCAGCCTCGGTGAGGGCACCACGACGGACCCGGGACTGATGGCGTTGCTGAAGATCCCGGACGCGGCCCAGATCGATCCGGCGCGGGTGTGGCGCCCGCGCACGGCCCGGGAGCGGCTGCGGGTGCCGATCGGCATCACCCCCGACGGCACTCCGGTGGAGATCGACATCAAGGAATCGGCCGAGAACGGCATGGGCCCGCACGGTCTGTGCATCGGCGCCACCGGGTCGGGCAAGTCGGAATTCCTGCGTACCCTGGTGCTTTCGCTGGTCACCACGCATTCGCCGGACGCGCTGAACCTGGTGCTCGTCGACTTCAAGGGCGGCGCGACTTTCCTCGGCCTCGACTCGCTGCCGCATGTCGCCGCGGTGATCACCAACCTGGAAGAGGAACTGTCGCTGGTCGATCGCATGAAGGACGCGCTGGCCGGTGAGATGAACCGCCGCCAGGAGCTGCTGCGCTCGGCGGGCAACTACGCCAACGTCACCGACTACGAGAAGGCGCGCGCCGCCGGTGTGCCGCTGGACCCGCTACCCGCCTTGTTCATCGTCGTCGACGAGTTCTCCGAATTGCTCTCGCAGAAGCCGGACTTCGCCGAACTGTTCGTGATGATCGGTCGCCTCGGCCGGTCACTGCACGTGCACCTGCTGCTGGCCTCGCAGCGCTTGGAGGAGAACAAGCTGCGCGGCCTGGAATCGCATCTGTCCTATCGCATCGGCCTGCGCACGTTCTCGGCGAACGAATCGCGCGCGGTGCTCGGCATCACCGACGCCTACCACCTGCCGAGCGTGCCCGGTTCGGGGTATCTGAAGAGCGATGCGTCGGATCCGTTGCGGTTCAACGCGAGTTACGTGTCCGGGCCGTACGTCGCGCCGCAGGGAACGGTGACCGGCGAGGACGGCAGCCCGGTCGCCGGGCACCGTCCCGCGTTGTTCACCGCCTCGCCGGTGGAACTGCCCGAGCCGATCGAGGATGAGACGCAAGCCCAACCGGTGGCCCCGTCGAACCCGCTGCTGGAACTGCCGCCGCCGCCCTCGGCCGCCGGGGCAGTCCCCGGCGCCGACGAGGGCATCCCGGACACGCTGCTGGACGTGGTCGTCAAGCGGCTCACCGGGCACGGCCGCCCGGCGCACGAGGTCTGGCTGCCGCCCCTGGACGAATCCCCCACCGTCGACATGCTGCTGCCGGACCCGGACTGGCGTTCACCGGTCAACCGGCACGGCCAGTTGTGGATGCCGATCGGCGTCATCGACAAGCCGTACGAGCAGCGGCGCGACGTGCTCACCATCAATCTGTCCGGCGCACAGGGCCATGTCGCCGTGGTCGGCGGACCGCAGTCGGGCAAGTCGACGACGCTGCGCACCATCATCATGGCGACCGCGGCCACGCACAGCCCCGAACAGGCGCAGTTCTACTGCCTGGACTTCGGTGGCGGCAGCATGGCGGGCCTGTCCGGGGTGCCGCACGTGGGTTCGGTGGCCGGTCGCCTCGACAGCGACCGGGTGCGCCGCACCGTCGCCGAGCTCACCACGCTGATGCGTCAGCGCGAGGAGCGGTTCGCCGCACTGGGCATCGAGTCGATGGCCGAGTTCCGGCGCCGCAAGTTCACCGATGACCAGCGCGTTCCCGACGGCACCTCCGGAGGGGGAAACCCGTTGGCCGACGACAAGTTCGGCGACGTGTTCCTGGTAATCGACGGCTGGGCGGCGATCCGCGAAGAGTTCGACGTGCTGGAACCGCAGATCAACGCCATCGCCGCGCAGGGTTTGTCGTTCGGCGTCCACCTGATGATCGCCGCCTCGCGCTGGGCCGAGATCCGCCCGGTGGTCAAGGACCAGATCGGCACCCGCCTCGAGCTGCGGCTCGGCGATCCGTCGGACTCGGAGATGGGCAGGCGCACCGCGCACCAGGTTCCGGTCGGGCGCCCCGGCCGCGGTATGACACCCGACCAGCTGCACATGCTGATCGCATTGCCGCGCCTGGATTCCGACTCCGATCCGGGCAGCATGGCCGAAGGCGTCGCCGGAGCGCGCACCGAACTCGAGCAGCTGTACCCGAACCGCCGCGCGCCGGAAGTACGCATGCTGCCTCTGCGGTTCGGCAGGGACGAGCTGTTGGCCTCCGCGCGAGCCCAGGGGATCGAGCTCGGCCCCACCCGGGTCGTCGTCGGGCTCGGCGAGTCCGAATTGCAGCCGCTGGTCCTGGATTTCGGTGCCGAGCCGCACTTCATGGCGTTCGCCGACGTGGAATGCGGCAAGACCACCCTGCTGCGCAACATCGTGATGGGCGTGGTCGAGCAGTCGACCACCGAGCAGGCCAGAATCATCATGATCGACTACCGCCGCACCATGCTCGGCGTGGTCGAGGGCGACCACCTGGCCGGATACTCCACCTCGTCGCAGACCTGCGGTCCGATGCTCCAGGAGGTGGCCGGATATCTGGCCAAACGGATCCCCGGTTCGGACATCACGCCACAGCAGTTGCGGGAACGCAGTTGGTGGAGCGGCCCGGAGATCTACATCGTGGTCGACGACTACGACATGGTGGTGACCGGCAGCGGCATGAACCCGTTCGCGCCGCTGCTGGAATATCTGCCGCAGGCCCGCGACATCGGCATGCACCTCGTCGTCACGCGCCGCAGCGGCGGCGTGTCCCGTGCGCTGTACGACCCGGTCCTGGGCACCATGAAGAACCTGTCGGTGGAGACGCTGATCATGAGCGGGTCGCGGGACGAGGGCAAGCTGATGGGCGACGTGCGGCCGAGCAAGTTGCCGCCCGGCCGCGGAACCCTGGTGTCGCGCAGCCGAGGGATCGAGATGGTGCACATCGCGCACCTGCCGCCGGTCTGACCGGCGCGCGGTCGGGTACCTCCTGCGGGCGTCGGAACCCGTACTGCTGCATCGTCTACTCACGATCCGCTGTGGCGGGCGTCAGTTGTTCGGCTGCGGTGGTCGCAACATCGCCGAGGCAGCCGAGCGCACGACCGCCGGGACCGGAACGGGCAGTTCGGGCTCCCAGCTGTCGACCCGTCGCTCGAACAGCGCGCGCGACGGACCCAGCACGAGCGGCCCCGCGACGCGGACCATCCGGAATCCCGCCGAGCGATAGTAGTCGTGCAGGTCGGTATTGGTGGTCCAGGCGTCCAGCCGCACCCACCCGCGTTGCTGGTGGCGGGCAAGCATTCCCGCGTGGGCGAGCATGCGATGGCCCACGCGCTGGCCCGCGAAGCGCAGGTCGACGATCATGAAATGGACGATCACCGAATCGTCGAGTTCCCACCGCGACCACAGACCGGCATCGGCGCGGTCGTTGACCGTGATGGTCCCCGCGGGCTCGCCCGCGACCTCGGCGATCCAGGTCTCGCCCGCGTCCAGCGAGTGTCCGACGGCGCGGGCGAAGATCTCGATGGGCAGGCCGCGCCCGGCGACCGTCCACTGGTCGGACCCACGCGCGGTGAGCCACGCCGTGCGCTGCACGCGCAGACGGCAGATCATGCCGAGATCGCCCACTGTTGCCTGACGGAGCGCGATCGTCATGGGGCTAGGCCGGACCGGACCCGGGCGAGTCGGCGAGCGTGGTCCGGATGACCGCGGTGCCTTCGGCGTCGCCGAGCTCGTAGGCGAGGCGGTTGCCGGTGGCGAGCGAGCGATGCCGGGTGGCCCGGGTGACTCGGGTGTGGGTCGCCCCGATGCGCAGATGATCGAGCAGGATGGTGCCGGTGGCGACGCCGAGCACCAGGGCTTCCTCCGCGTTCGCGGGCCGGGCGACCAGCGTGTCGCGGTGCGCGGTCTCGGCATGGCCGCGGTCGGCGAGGCGGCGGGTGGTGCCCTCCGGAATGTCGTGCGGGGAGTCGATTCCCGTGGCCTCGGCCAGATCCCGAGGATAGAAGCTGACCTCCCACGACCACGGTTCGTTGTCGAGATACTGGACCACGGTCCTGGCCAGCACCCAGGAATCCGGGGGGACACCCAGCCAAGACGCGACCTCGGGACTGGCCGGCTCCATCTTCGCGCTGAACTCCTTCGACGGCTCCCGGTTCGCGGCCCGCGCGATCTCCACGAAGATGTCGTGCGGGGTCTGCGGCCGGTCGGGGCGGATAGAGTCGGTCACAACGGATTCGAGCACTTCTTGGTTTCGAACGATCGTCCCGCGGGAAGTAGCTGTATAGACCAGATTTTCGGTCACCAGAACCTGGATCGCGTTGCGAGCGGTGGTGATCGAGACCTGCATTTGATCGGCGAGCTCGGAATGACTGGGCAGACGATCGCCCGGCTTCCACTTGGCTGCGCGGATCTCCTCGCGGAGGAGGTCTGCGATCCGGTGATACGTCGGACCGTCCGCCATCTTGCTCCTCGGTTGGTCGTGCAGGTAACGAAGTGTACTCTTCGTGACTCCCTACGGCCGGGTAACGCTTGACAGGGGCCTTCAGAGGTTTATTGTAATGAACGTCCTGATCCGGTGTTGTGCGGCGATGACGGCGAGGCAACGTGGCAGGTTCGGATACAACGGTCGTAATGGCCCCCCCAGGCACATCCAGGTGTGTCGATCCTTCGGTGCGCTCTTCGGCATCGGGATTGCTTCCCACGTCCGACCTATTGGTTCGGGCGTGTCGCGGGCACCGCGTGGTCGGTGGTCCGCTTCTGTGGTTCGCTCGTGATCTGGCAGTGCTACATGAGCGCCGCTTGGTCGGCCGCGGTGGTTCGGTGGACACCGCCGTGGCGGTGATCCGCGAAATCGAGCGTCGCAGAGTCGAATTGGTGATGGCCATCGACGACTGGGTGATGCGCAGCGTGCCGCAGCATCGGCTCGGCGCCACGTTGCACACCGAAACGGTGGGTGCGGTGATCGACCGCCTCGCCGAGTCGTCCGTGCGCGCGCACCACGCCTTGATGACTCTCGACGCACACGACGAGTTGTTGCACAACGCGTGGCACCATCTCGCCGAACTCGCGGACGCCTACGACGATCTCGTGCGCGACGTCATGGCGGGCAGGCGGCGTCTGCCCGAGTGGTGAGCGGCTGATCCGCTCGCCCTTGCCCGCCGGGCCACGGCCCGGCGGGTGTCAGGGACGGTACCGGCGGTGATCGGTGGCGAAGTCGTCGGCGACGGTCGCGGCCAGTTCGACGTAGGCCCGCTTGGTCTGCTTGTGCAGCCGGTGCAGATCGATCTCGGCGCCCTCGGACATGTGCGCGTCGAACGGGATGATGTGCACGGCGCGGCACCGGGACAGGAAGTACTCCCGTAGCTGCTGGATACCGACATTCGGCGATCCGGCCCGCGGCGAGTTGATCACCACCACCGCGTTGCGCACCAAGTGGTCGTGCCCGTGCAGCGACAACCAGTCCAAAGTCGCTGCGGCACTGCGGGCTCCGTCGATCGCGGGGGAGGAGATCAGCACCAGCGAGTGCGCCAGATCCAGCACACCGGACATGGCCGAATGCATCAGTCCGGTACCGCAGTCGGTGAGGATGATGTTGTAGAACCGCTGCAGGATCCGGGCGACCGCGCGGTACTCCTCTTCGCTGAATGCCTCCGACGCGGCCGGATCACGTTCGCTGGCCAGCACTTCCAAGCGGCTCGTTGCCTGCGAGGTGTGCCTGCGCACGTCCGAATAGCGCTGGATGGACGAGTCGAGGAGCAGATCGCGCACGGTGGACCTGGTCTGCAACGGCACCCGCTGCGACAGCGTGCCGAAGTCGGGATTGGCGTCCACCGCGATCACCCGGTCGCCCCGGATGGAGGCGAAGATCGAGCCGATACCCATTGTGGTGGTGGTCTTTCCGACACCGCCCTTGAGCGAGAGCACCGCGATCCGGTAGTCACCGCGCACCGGCTGCCTGATCCGCGCGACCAGTTCCTGCAGCCTGCGTTCCTCGGCGGACATACCGGGGTTGATCGCGCCGCCGGACACATGATGCACGGCCTTGCGCCACCCGGATCCGGGCGCGCGCTTGGCCCGGCGCATCGGCACGTTGTCCAGTGAAGGCTGGAACTGGCCGCCCGGCTGCTGGGCCTGCGGTTGCGCGTAGCCCGGCGGCGTGCCCCACTGCTGACCGCCTGGTTGCCCGTAGTTCTGGGGTTCGGGGTGCTGCGGTGGTGGCGCGGAATGCGGTGCTACCTGACCGGATTCGGGCGCGGAGTTCCGCTCGGCGACGCTGCGCCACTGGTCCGCGGGCTGCTCGACGGGAGCGGGACCGCCGGCGAACTGAGCCGGACGGCCATCGGGGCCGATCGCTGCTGCGCCCGGGTGTCCCGTGGTGGCCCACTGGTCGGACGGGGCCTGCGTTTCGGAACCCGGCGCCTGCCCGCCCGCGAACTGCGGTGAGAATCCGGCGTGCTCGCCGCTCGCGGCGTACGGAGCGGGCCGCGGAATGCCCGGCTCGTTGTGGGCGGGGGCGGGCCGCTGTTGAGGTACCGGTACCTGGTCGAAATCCGGTGTCGGCGCGGCGGATGCCGGAGGATCGACCGGCGCGTTCGGCTCGGCAGGCAGCCGGTGTCGTCCACCGATCGGTCGCGCGGCCGCGCCACCGGCTACGGCGGCGGCGGTCCAGCCCGACGCCGCGCCGGGATCCCGTTGCGACTCGAGCGGATTCGCCGGCACGGCAGGGAAGGGCTGTCCGGAGGCTTGGGTGGGCTGCACAGCAGCCGGTCCACCCGCGGCAAAGGCGTTGCCGGGTACGGGCGGCACCGGACCGACCCCGCTCTGTCCTGCCTGCGGACCGGGCGTGGATGCAGCGGCAGGCGTTCCGGTAGCGCCGCTCTCCGTCGGCCGAGCGGCCGACGTCGATCGCTGTTCCTGCGCCGGGTCGGTGGGCGTCTGAACACCCTGGGCCGCAGTCGCGTTCGGCGCGAGTGGAAGTCCGGGTGCGCTGGGCCGAGCTGCCTGCTCCGGCGCGGTGTGACCGAGCCAGGGCGGGGGACCGTCCCCGCCGCGGGGCGACAGGCGCTGCTCGTCGTGCGACGGTGTCTGCGTGCCGGTTACACCCCGGTCCGGCCGCTCGTGAGGCGCGGGCGGGTCGGGCAGCGGCGGGAGACGGCGCGGCGCACCCGTCGTGGATGCCTCGGCGTCCTCGGGCCGTGGTCCGGCGAGCCAAGGCGGCGGACCCTCGGTGCCGGTGCCGGTGCCGGTGCCGGTCGCGGGATCGGTCGGCGTCGCGGGCTGATCGTGCCGAGCCGGTGCTGGGGCGTCCCCGGCCTGCGGCGCGGCAGAACCGGCATCGGACCCCGCGGACGGTTCATCCGGACCGAAGGCGGCCGGCCACGGTTGACCGAAGGCGAGTCGACCGCCCGCTTCGGGCGTGGGGCCCGCGTCCGTGGGCTGTGCCTCGATCGACGGCGTGATTCCGGTGGCTCCCGGAGTGGGCCGGTGACCGGACGCCACATCTGCCGACGCGTCCGGGGCGGCTTGGTGGCTTCCCGCCTGCCGGACCGCACCGTCGCTGCCGACAGCCGGGCTTTCGCTGCTGGGCGCGGCGGGATCGTGGTGCTCCCGTGCCCGGTCGTCGATCGGGATTCCCGAGTGCTCCCCGGCCGGAGTCGAACCCGTGCCGGTCGGCAGGTCACTCCCTTGCGCCGCCGCGTGGGCCGGGCCGGTGGTGGCCGATGGTACGGCGCCGGTGCGGGCTGCCGGATCGGCGCCGGTCGACGGCGCGGCGGTCGGCGACGTCGAGTCCGTGCTCTGTCGCGCCGCCGGATCGGTGCCCGGCGCGGGTGCGGTGGGTTGTCCGCCGTGGGGCGGTTGCGCGGACCTGTCACCGGCGGTCGGCGCCGCGGTGTCGGCACCCGCAAGCCATCCCGGATTCGGGCTCGTCGGCGGTGCGACGGGCTGGCCACTGCTGGGCGGCGAGGTCTGCTGCCCGGGCGGAAGCGTGCCCGGCCACTGGCTCGGGCGCACCGCCGACAGCGCGGCGTCGAGCCGAGGGTTACCGGTGGACGGCCACCCGCCGGGTTGCGGAGCGAACGGCGGTCGGCCGGTCCCGGTGGCCTGGCCGGGGCCGCTCTCACTCTGCGGCGACCGGGCGGGTTCCTCGTGCGGGGCCGGGGCCGGTCGCTCCTCGACCGCTTGCCGGGGTGGGTCGGGCAGCGGCGGTGGGGGCGGCAGATCGGGCCTGCGGTGCTGCGCGGGCGCATGCTGAGCACCGGGCTGCTCCGCGACCCTGCTGCCCAGCGGCTGGAACCCGGGTGAGGGTTGCGAGGGGTTGCGGGTGGGCAGGCTGGACTGCGGAAGGGCGTTGCGCTGGGGCGGCGCCGCCCAAGCGCTGTCCTGCGCAGGCGGCGCGCTTTCCTGAACGGGCGGGGTGTGGTCGTAGCCGGGCTGCTGCCCCCAGGCGGCGGGCGGATGCTGACCGGGCACGTCCGGCCCGGGTGCGCGGCCGGTCTCGCTCGGCCTTCGGTCGTCCTCGGCGGGCCCCTCGTGCTTGTCCCTGCGCCAGCCCTTGCGGCGCTTCTCGGGACGCGCGGCCTCCGGGCGGTCCGCTTCGGGGGACCGGTTCTTGAACCGGCCGCGTCTGCGGCCGGAGGATTCCTCGATCAGTTCGTCGTGCGGGAGATTCTGTACCGGCGCCTCGTACCCGCTCTGGGTGACCTCGCTCTCGGACAGCCACGGCGGCAGCATCGGCAGGCCGTCGTTACTACGGCTCACGACGTCCCCTCGCTGCCGCTCGGCTCCGTCGTGTGCGTACTGCCGCTCGGCTGGGTCCTGGTGCGGGGTGCTCTGCCGGTGACTCGCTCGCTACGCTTACTCACGGCCTCGCCTCCCTGCCGCTAGCTTCGGCCGTGACCAAGGGCGCCGCGCCGGTGCCTCGCTCGCTTCGCCGGCTCACGCATCCCCCTCGATCTGTCGACCCAAATACCTGGACAGCGGCCAGTTTACGCGACAACCCGCCGTCGTCGTGGCCCAGGACCGGACCCCCGCCACAGGTGGGAAGGCGGCTGCGAAACCCCTGGCGACGCGGGTATACAGGGAGGCATTTTTGCCCGATCCGGAACTGATCGGTAAGCTGGAGCGGCGGTGCACCTATGCGCCGCCTGTTCGTGTGCGAGCGGTCCGCTCCAGCGGCCGGTCGATCCGGGCAGACCAGGCAAACAAACCAGGTTGAGCGTAACCGGGATCGCGGAGGACATGGCGAAGAAGGACGGGGCCATCGAGGTCGAGGGTCGAGTTGTCGAGCCGCTGCCCAATGCGATGTTCCGGATCGAGCTCGAGAACGGGCACAAGGTTCTCGCGCACATCAGCGGGAAGATGCGGCAGCACTACATTCGTATCCTCCCCGAAGACCGTGTGGTCGTCGAGCTCTCGCCCTACGACCTGTCGCGCGGCCGGATCGTGTACCGCTACAAGTGATCGCGCCCGCTGCGATCGGGTCGGTGCGGACCGGCAGCTCCGGCGTGAGCCGGGGCCGAGTCGAAAGACTCACTACAGAGCTTCCCCAGTCGCCGACTGGGGAAAAACTGTGTTCACACCCCTGTGAACCACAACAGATTGGACGGACGTGAAGGTTCAGCCGAGCGTCAAGAAGATCTGCGAGAAGTGCAAGGTGATCCGCCGTCACGGCCGGGTCATGGTGATCTGCGACAACCTGCGCCACAAGCAGCGCCAGGGCTGAGCGGAGGCGAGGGAGACCTCGTCCCCACCCGCCCGAGGCTTGCCGAAGGCGCCGCTCGACGCGACACCAGCCAAGCACCGAACCGCAGTTCGGATTGGCAAGAAGAACTCCCAGCACCAGCCGCACGCTGCGGAAATCAGGGTTCGCCCTGGGCGTGCGCGCCTACCACCGGTTCGGAGGCCGGTGCCCCACCAAGACGAGGGGACGGACAGGGAGCAGACCTCCGCAACGATTAAGGAAACTGCCAGATGGCACGTCTCATGGGCGTCGACCTCCCGCGCGAGAAGCGCATGGAGATCGCACTGACCTACATTTTCGGCATTGGCCGTACCCGCTCCCAGGAGATCCTCGAGGCCACCGGCGTCAGCCCGGACCTGCGTTCGAAGGATCTCAGCGACGACGATCTGACGAAGCTGCGTGACTACATCGAGGCTTCGGAGTTCAAGGTCGAGGGTGACCTGCGCCGCGAGGTGCAGGCCGATATTCGCCGCAAGATCGAGATCGGCTGCTACCAGGGCCTGCGCCACCGTCGTGGCCTGCCCGTCCGTGGCCAGCGCACCAAGACCAACGCGCGCACCCGCAAGGGCCCGAAGCGCACCGTCGCCGGCAAGAAGAAGTAGGGATAACCGATGCCTCCGAAGTCCCGGGCCTCCGGCCCCAAGAAGACCCAGAAGTCGCGTCGCCGGGAAAAGAAGAACGTCCCGCACGGCCACGCGCACATCAAGAGCACGTTCAACAACACGATCGTGTCGATCACCGACCCGAACGGCAACGTCATCTCCTGGGCGTCGTCGGGTCACGTCGGCTTCAAGGGTTCGCGCAAGTCGACCCCGTTCGCCGCGCAGCTCGCCGCCGAGAACGCCGCCCGCAAGGCGCAGGAGAACGGCGTCAAGAAGGTCGACGTGTTCGTGAAGGGCCCCGGTTCGGGCCGCGAGACCGCGATCCGCTCGCTGCAGGCCGCGGGCCTCGAGGTGGGCACGATCTCCGATGTCACCCCGCAGCCCCACAACGGCTGCCGTCCGCCCAAGCGGCGTCGCGTCTAGCGGGAAAGGAATAGCGAACAATGGCTCGTTACACAGGCCCTATCACCCGCAAGTCGCGTCGTCTGCGCGTCGACCTCGTCGGAGGCGACCAGGCGTTCGAGCGTCGCCCCTACCCGCCCGGCCAGCACGGCCGCGCGCGGATCAAGGAGAGCGAGTACCTGCTCCAGCTGCAGGAGAAGCAGAAGGCCCGCTTCTCCTACGGCGTCATGGAGAAGCAGTTCCGCCGGTACTACGAGGAGGCCAACCGCCTCAAGGGCAAGACCGGTGACAACCTGCTGCGTCTGCTCGAGACCCGGCTGGACAACGTGGTGTACCGCGCCGGTCTGGCCCGTACCCGCAGGCAGGCCCGCCAGCTGGTCTCCCACGGCCACTTCCTGGTGAACAACAAGAAGGTGGACGTTCCCAGCTTCCAGGTCACCCAGTACGACATCATCGATGTCAAGGAGAAGTCGCTGGGCACCCTGCCGTTCCAGGTGGCGCGCGAGACCGTCGGCGACCGCCCGGTTCCGGGCTGGCTGCAGGTGATCCCGGGCCGGCTGCGGATCCTGGTCCACCAGTTGCCCGAGCGCGCCCAGATCGATGTGCCACTGCAGGAACAGCTGATCGTCGAGTACTACTCGAAGTAACACGGCACACGTGCTGCTGGTGCGTGGTCGCTCTGGATGGGCGGCCACGCACAACCCCTGAGACGAGGCGTCAAATAGCGGGCGCCCAAAAAGGAGGATGATCCAAATGCTGATTTCACAGCGTCCGACGCTGACCGAAGAGGTCGTCGCCGAGAACCGCTCGAAGTTCACCATCGAACCGCTCGAGCCGGGCTTCGGTTACACCCTCGGCAACTCGCTGCGGCGTACCCTGCTGTCCTCGATTCCGGGGGCCGCGGTCACGAGCATCCGCATCGACGGCGTCCTGCACGAGTTCACCACCGTTCCCGGCGTGAAGGAGGATGTCACCGACATCATCCTGAACCTCAAGGGTCTGGTCGTGTCCTCGGAGGAGGACGAGCCGGTCACGATGTACGTGCGCAAGCAGGGCCCGGGCACCGTCACCGCCGGTGACATCGTCCCGCCCAGCGGCGTCGTGGTGCACAACCCGGACATGCACATCGCGACCTTGAACGACAAGGGCAAGCTGGAGATCGAGCTCGTCGTCGAGCGCGGTCGCGGCTACGTCCCCGCCGTGCAGAACAAGGCCTCCGGTGCGGAAATCGGCCGGATCCCGGTGGATTCGATCTACTCGCCGGTGCTCAAGGTGACCTACAAAGTCGAGGCCACCCGCGTCGAGCAGCGCACCGACTTCGACCGGCTCATCCTGGACGTGGAGACCAAGAACTCCATCAGCGCGCGGGACGCGCTCGCCTCGGCGGGCAAGACCCTGGTCGAGCTCTTCGGCCTGGCCCGTGAGCTGAACGTCGAAGCCGAAGGCATCGAGATCGGCCCCTCGCCGGCCGAGGCGGATCACATCGCCTCGTTCGGTCTGCCGATCGAGGACCTGGACCTCACCGTCCGGTCCTACAACTGCCTCAAGCGCGAGGGTGTGCACACCGTGGGCGAGTTGGTGGCCCGCACCGAGTCGGATCTGCTGGACATTCGCAACTTCGGCCAGAAGTCCATCGACGAGGTCAAGGTCAAGCTGCACGCGCTCGGCCTCTCGCTGAAGGACAGCCCGGCGTCGTTCGATCCGTCCAGCGTGGTCGGCTACGACGCGAGCACCGGCACGTGGAGCGACAGCGGCACGTTCAGTGACACCGATGGCGGCGAGCAGGACTACGCCGAGACCGAACAGCTCTAGGCCGCCGGGGTAGGCGCCCCGGCCGGCCTCGTACCCGCGGCGTGAGCGACGCGCCCGGAGGCGGTAGCAGAGCGTAACCACGCAGGGCGCCGGGAGCGCCGCAAAAGACACACAGGAGAACACCACAATGCCCAAGCCCAAGAAGGGTGCCCGCTTCGGTGGGTCGGCGTCGCACCAGAAGGCGATCTTCGCCAATCTGGCGACGGCGCTCTTCGAGCACGGCCGGATCACCACCACCGAGGCCAAGGCCAAGGCCGTGCGCCCCTACGCGGAGAAGCTGATCACCAAGGCGAAGGGCGGCACTCTCGCCGACCGTCGCGAGGTGCTGCGGGTCATCCGCAACAAGGACGTCGTGCACGAACTGTTCGCGCAGATCGGCCCGTCGTTCGAGGGACGCGAGGGTGGCTACACCCGCATCACCAAGACGCTGCCGCGTAAGGGTGACAACGCGCCGATGGCGATCATCGAGCTGGTCCGGGAGAAGACCGTGACCAACGAGGCCGATCGCGCCCGTCGCGTGGCCGCGTCGAAGAAGGCGGAGGAGACTCCGGCCGCCGAGGTCGTCGAGGAGAAGGCCGAAGCGGCCGACACCGAGACCGCCGAGGCCGAGGCTCCTGCTGCCGACGAGGCTGCCGAGGACAAGAAGGACGCCTGACGCTGAGCGTCGGAGTTCGCGTACGAGCCCGCCACCCGCACTGGGTCGGCGGGCTCGTTCGTTTCGACCAGAGGATCATGTGACCGTGGAGGAATCGGTGGGATCGAGTGCGGACCGGCCGCGCGAGGGCGAGCCCGGGACCGGGGTGTCGCGGGTGCGGCTGGACATCGCCTACGACGGCACGGATTTCATCGGCTGGGCACGTCAACCGGGGCTGCGCACCGTGCAGGGAGTGCTGGAGGACTCGCTGAGCAAGGTGTTCCGCGAGCCGATCCAGCTGACCGTGGCGGGTCGAACGGACGCGGGTGTCCACGCGGAGGCGCAGGTCGCGCATTTCGACACCGCCGGGGACCTGGATGCGGGAAAACTGGTGCACCGGATGGCGCGATTCCTGCCGAAGGACGTGCGGATCAAGGACGCGCGCCTGGCCGCGCCCGAGTTCGACGCCCGGTTCTCCGCTGTCCGCCGCCACTATGCTTATCGACTGACCACCGCGCCGTACGGAGCGGAGCCGCTGCAAGCCCGTAGTGTGGTCGCCTGCCGGTCCGGCGTCGATGTCGAGGCCATGCGCGCTGCTGCGCGAAAACTGCTGGGGCTGCACGATTTCGCCGCGTTCTGCCGACGCAGAGAGGGCGCGACGACGGTTCGCGAGTTGCAGCGCTTCGACTGGGCGCGCGATGGCGACCTGCTCGTGGCCTACGTCAGCGCCGACGCGTTCTGCTGGTCGATGGTCCGCAGTCTGGTCGGCGCGGTCCTCGCCGTCGGCGAGGGGCGACGCACTGTGGAATGGGTCGCCGACCTGTTGCGGGAGACGGAGCGCTCCAGCTCGGTCACCGTCGCTCCCGCACACGGCTTGAGCCTGATCGGCGTCGACTATCCGGCCGACGGGGAACTCGCCGCCCGCAACGCGCAGACGCGGGAGATGCGGTCGGTGCCGGTCCCGGACACGGGTTGCTGCGGCGACTGAGACTGTTCCCGGCGCTACCCGCACCGTGCGCGGGGTGCGGGTAGCGACGCGGTCACTTCGAGGACTGCGGGTACTGCTGCTGCGCGCCCTGCTGTTCCTGCTGCGTCGGCGACAACTGTTCGGACTGCCTCGTCTGCGCTTCGATCGTCCTCGGCTCCTGGGACGCCCCGGAGATCTGGATGCGGCGCGGCATGGCGCGCTCCGCGATCGGGATCGTCACCGACAGCACGCCGTTGTTGTAGGTGGCGTTGATGTTGTCGACGTCGACGTTCTCGCCGAGCGACAGCTGGCGCATGAAGGTGCCGGCGAAGCGTTCCGAGGCGATCCACTGGACGCCTTCCTCGCTCGGCACGGTGCGTTGCGCCCGCAGGGTGAGCGTGCCGTTGTCGACGCTGACATCGATCGAGCCGGGGTCGACACCGGGCAGGTCCGCGTTCAGGACGTAGTGATCACCCGCTTTGAACAGATCCATCGGCATGAATCGGGGTGCGCGAGCGGTTCCTGCGCTTTCACCGAGCAATTGCCGGGCGACGGCGTCGATGTCATGGAATGGATCGAATCTGAGCACAGTGATCACCTCCATCTCGCTAGTGGCGACGCCCGCCACGGCGGCGGGCGCCGATAGCTGTGCAATCGCCACGGTAGCCCTCCTCGCTCGGAACGGCATCGACCTGACGGGTCGAAGAAGGCCGGGATCCGCCGAGCCGGAATAGCCGCCCGCAGGCACGTGTTGGCTCGGAACATGGCATTCGACAGTCTCGGACGGTTCGGAGTGTGGCGGGCGTACAACGGGTTCAGCCCGGAGGACGCACGGGAATTGGAGCAGCTGGGGTACGGTGCGCTGTGGTTGGGGGCCTCGCCCCCGGCGGATCTGGCAGTGGTCGAACCGCTGCTGGAGGCGACCGAAACGATCACCGTGGCCACCAGCATCGTGAACATCTGGGCGGCGCCCGCGAAGGAGGTCGCCGACTCGTTCCATCGGATCGAGGCGCGCTTCCCCGGCCGGTTCCTGCTGGGCATCGGCGCGGGCCATCCCGAGCACACCGGTGAGTACCGCAAGCCCTACGACGCGCTGGTCGAGTATCTCGACGACCTCGACGCCGCGGGCGTGCCCGCCGAGCGCCGCGCGGTGGCCGCGCTCGGCCCGCGCGTGCTGAAGCTGGCCGCCGAGCGGTCCCTGGGCGCGCTGCCCTACTTCGTACCCGCCGCGCACACCGCGAAGGCCCGCGAGATCGTCGGCCCGGACGCGCTGCTGGCGACCGAGCACAAGGTGGTGCTGACCGACGACGCCCAAACGGCGCACGCCGTCGCCGACCAGACCGTCGGGTTCTACCTCGGCCTGACCAACTACGTGTCGAACCTGCGCCGGTTCGGTTTCACCGATGCCGACCTCGCCGTCCCGCCCACCGACCGGCTGTTCGACGCCGTGGTCGCGCACGGTACGCCGGAGCGGATCGCCGCCCGGCTGTCCGAGCACCTGGATGCGGGCGCAGGCCACGTCGCGGTGCAGATCCTCGGCGACAACTACCTCCCGGCGCTGCGCACCCTCGCGCCGCTGCTGACCACGCGCTCCTGATCGATTCCGCGCGCACCCCCCGGCCCCCGGCTGCTGCCGGGGGCCGGAGCCGTTCGTGGTGATCGTCCTAAGGGACTGTTAGGAAGCATCGAGAGCCGTTCCGCGAGCTTGTGACTGCCGACACACTGATCTGCGACGACGTGATGAGGCGTCGGAGGAGGAGATCTTGTGACTACGACACAGCCCGTGAATGAGCGCCGGGTGGTCGCGAACGTTCTGCGCGGATCCATCGGCAATCTCGTCGAGTGGTACGACTGGTACGTCTACGCCGCGTTCAGCGTGTACTTCGCGAAGACGTTCTTCCCCGAGAACGATCCGACGGCGCAGCTGTTGTCCACCGCCGCCGTGTTCGCGGTCGGCTTCCTGATGCGCCCGATCGGCGGTTGGGCACTGGGCCGGTACGCCGACCGGTTCGGCAGGCGCTCGGCCCTGACGCTGTCGGTGACCGTCATGGCGGCCGGTTCGCTGATGATCGCGCTGACGCCCGGCTACCAGACCATCGGCCTGGCCGCTCCGGCTCTGCTGCTGGTGGCCCGGCTGCTGCAAGGTCTATCGGTCGGCGGTGAATACGCCACCAGCGCGACGTATCTGTCCGAGGTGGCCTCGGCGGGCAAGCGCGGGTTCTACTCGAGTTTCCAGTACGTGACCCTGGTGGCCGGCCAGCTCGTCGCGCTCGGGGTGCAGATCGTGCTGCAGCAGTTCCTCGACGCCGACCAGATGAACGCCTGGGGCTGGCGAATCCCGTTCGTGATCGGCGCTGCCGGTGCGCTGATCGTGATGTGGCTGCGACGCGGCATGGACGAATCCGAGCAGTTCCGCGCCGAGTCCGGCCGGGCGGCGAAGCAGGACGCGAAGGGCGCGACTTCCGGTGCGCCGCAGTCGCGTGGCTCGCTGCGGATCCTGTTGCAGTACCCCCGGGAATGCCTGCTGGTCGTGGGGTTGACGCTGGGCGGAACCGTCGCGTTCTACACCTATACGACCTACATGCAGAAGTTCATGATCAACACCTCCGGCATTTCCAAGTCCACCGTCGCCTGGATCAACTTCGTCGCGCTGCTGGTCTTCGTGGTGTTGCAGCCGCTGGCGGGCGCGCTGTCGGACCGGGTGGGACGGCGCAAGCTGCTGATCTTCTTCGGCGTGGCGGGCACCCTGTTGACCGTGCCCATCATGACGGTGCTCGCGCGCACCACCGATCCGGTCGCTGCGTGGGGGCTGATGATGGGGGCTCTGGTGATCATCACTGGCTATACCTCGATCAACGCGATCGTGAAGGCCGAGCTTTTCCCGACGAAGATCCGCGCGCTCGGCGTCGGGCTGCCCTACGCCCTGACCGTCGCCATCTTCGGCGGCACCGCGGAGACGATCGCGCTGGCGCTGAAGAAGGCGGGCCACGAGTCGCTGTACTTCTGGTACGTCGCCGGATGCATCGCCATCTCGCTGGTCACCTACTACTTCATGCGGGAGACCTCCGCCTCGTCGACGATCGACGCGGATGAACTCGCCGCGGGCGCCGATACCGGGTCCGGCGCCGCGGCGGCCGAGCCGGGACGGCCGTTGGTCACCCTGCGTGACTGACCGCCCGGCACACGCGCCGGTCCGCCCATTGTGGGAGGATCGGCGCGTGCGGCTTGCGGTGGTCGAGGACGACGACGGCGTGGGAGACGCGCTGGTCGAGGCGCTCAACGCCCGCGGTTACCGCGCCGAACGCATGCGCCGCGGCGCGGATCTGCTGATCGCGCATCGCGCTTACGACGCGGTCGTGCTCGACCTCGGACTGCCCGACGGCGACGGTCTCCAAGTGCTGCGCAGACTGCGCGAGGTGAGTTCGGTTCCGGTGCTCATCCTGACCGCGCGCAGCGACGAACGCTCCATCGTGCGCGGTCTGCGCGGCGGCGCCGACGACTATCTGGTGAAGCCGCCGCGGATCGCGGAGCTGGTCGCGCGACTGGAGACGGTGGCAAGGCGGGCGGCGGCCGCCGCTCAGCACGCGCCGTCGGTGGTCGTCACCGGGGACGTGCGGGTCGATCTGGGCGCCCGCGTGGTCGAGGTCGCCGGTGCGCCGGTGTCGCTGACCCAGAAGGAGTTCGAGCTGGTCGAGGCGCTGGTGGAACGGCCGGGCGCGGCGGTGAGCCGCCAGCTGCTGATGGATCGCATCTGGGGCGACGCTTTCGTCGCGGTCTCGCGTTCGCTGGACGTGCACATGGCGGGCTTGCGGGCGAAGCTGAATCGGCCC
The DNA here is from genome assembly GCF_015477775.1 of Nocardia abscessus. Classification (GTDB taxonomy): domain Bacteria; phylum Actinomycetota; class Actinomycetes; order Mycobacteriales; family Mycobacteriaceae; genus Nocardia; species Nocardia abscessus_A. Next base: position 147,155 of record NZ_JADLQO010000005.1, read on the forward strand.
GGCCTGATCACCACCATTCGCGGGTACGGATATCGGTGGGGGCAGTGAGCGCGGGCCGAAGGGCCGGAGGTGTGCCATGCGGCGTCGCTTGCTCGTCGCGCTGACGCTGTTCGCTGCCATCGCGGTGCTGGCGTTCGCGGTGCCGCTCTCGCTGACCATCGCGACCAACCGCACCCAGCAGCTGGTGCTCGCGCGCTCCGGGGACGCCGACCGCTTCGCCACCCTCGCCGACGACGCGGTCACGGCGCGGGACAGCCGCGCCCTATCCGACGAGGTACTGCGCTATCACGAGCTGTACGGCGAGAACGTGCTGGTGGTCGACGCGAGAGGCGCGGCGACGGTGAACGCGGGCGCGGACGTGAACGATCCCGGCATCGCCGCCGCGGTGGTGGCCGCACGGCGCAATCAGCGCCCGCACGCGGTGGACAAGCTGACGCCGTGGGGCGCGCCGACCGTACTGGTGGCGCGGCCGGTCGGCACCGGTGTGCAAGTGAACGGCGCCGTGGTGATCGAGGCGTCGACAGCGCGCGCCCGGGGCGACATCGCGCGGGCCTGGGCGGTGATCGTGCTCGGCGGCGTCGGCGCGATGGCGCTGTTCGTGCTGCTGGCGGTGACGATCGGCCGCTGGGTGCTGCGTCCGCTGGCGGCGCTGTCGCACGGTGTGGCGGAATTGACCGCGACGCTGCCGAAGCCGCGCGCCGACACCGTCGCTCCGGTTTCGATCTCGGGTAGGTACGGCGGGCCACCGGAGATGCGGGCGCTGGCGGAATCCTTCGACGCCATGGCGGCGGCCGTCGCCGATTCGGCGGACGCGCAGCGCCAGCTGGTGGCCGACACCGCGCACGCCATGCGCAACCCGCTGGCCGCTCTGACCATCCGGCTCGATTCCCTGGAACCGGCGATCCCGGCGAGCGCTGCGGGCACGTTTCGCAGCGCGAGCGCCGAGGTCGACCGCCTGACCGCGCTGCTCGACGGCCTGCTCGACCTGGCGGTGGCCGAGACCCCCGCGGCGTTCGACGTCGCGCGCACCGCCGAGGACGACGACCAGTGCGACGCCGTGCAGGTGGTGGCCGACCGATTCGACGCCTGGTGCTCGGCGTTCGAGGCCGCGGGACAGCGATTGCGGGTAACGCCCGCCGAGTGCGCGGACGTGGCGGTGCCTGCCGACGTGCTCGCGCAGATGCTCGACGTCCCGCTGAGCAACGCGACGCGCTACGCGGGGGCGGGCGCGCACGCCGATCTGATCGTCGACACCGAGCCGGGCTGGGTCACTGTGACCGTCCGCGATGACGGTGCGGGCGTCCGCCCCGACGAGATCGACAAGCTCACCACGCGTTTCTTCCGCGGCTCCTCGGCCGCGACCGGCGGTTCCGGGCTCGGCCTGCCGATCGCCGCGGCGCTGGCGCAGGCGCGCGGCGGCACTCTCACCGTGGCGCCGGTGTATCCCCAGGGCCTCGCTGTGACTGTGCGATTGCCTGCGGCGGAGGCGCGATGACCGGCCGAGAACCGATCGTCCGGCGCGGTATCGGCCGACGGGGCTTCCTCGCGCTGGCCGCCGCGGCGGGTATCGCCGGTTGCGCCCCCAACGGCCGGGGCGCGACGGTGCGGCTGGCTTCCGGCGAGGTCGGCGGCTTCTACTACGCCTTCGCGGGGTTGCTCGGCCTCGCCGCCGCGGACATCGGCGACGTGCGGATCGAGCGGGTCCCCACCTCCGGATCACAAGACAACCTGAACTTGCTCGCACGCGGTGATGTCGATGCCGCGCTGACGCTCGCGGATTCGCTGCGGGAGAACCCCGGCCGGGTGTCGGCGCTGGGCCGGGTCTACGAGAACTACCTGCAACTGGTCGTGCGCGCGGACAGTCCGATCGGCTCGGTCACGGATCTGCGCGGAACGCGGGTGAGCCTGGGTGCGGAAGGGTCGGGCGCGGCGCTGACCGGCGAACGGATCCTGCGCGTCGCGGGCTTGGATCCGGCCGTCGACGTGGCGGTTTCGCATCGGCCCCTGGCGGAGGCGGTGGCCGCCCTGACCGCGGGCCGGGCGGATGCGCTGCTGTGGGCGGGCGGTGTGCCGACCGCGCTGCTCGCGGTGCCGAGCCGGATGCGGCTGGTGGACATGGGCGAGCTGGCCGCGCCGATGCGGGAGTGGTTCGGGCCGGTGTACGACCGGGTCGCGATCCCCGCGGACGCCTATCCGGGCGGTACCTCGGTGCACACCATCGGCGTGGCGAATCTATTGCTCGCGGCCGAGACCATGCCCGACGAGGTGGCCGCCGCGATCGTCGAACTGTTGGTTCGGCATGCCGACGCGCTGGTGCCCACCGAGGCGGCGGGCACCCAGTTCCTCGACGGCCGGTCGCTGATCAGCACCGGTTCGATCCCCCTGCACCCCGGTGCGGCCGCGGTCTACCGCCGCTGGCACGGGTAGCACCGTCAGGATCGGACCAGGCGGGCGATGGCGTCGGTGGCTTCCTTGATCTTGGCTTCGGCCTCCGGGCCGCCCGCGACGGCCGCGTCGACCACGCAGTGGCTGATGTGGTCCTCCAGCAGGCCCATCGCCACCGCTTGCAGGGCTTTGGTCATGGCGGACACCTGGGTGAGGATGTCGATGCAGTACTTCTCCTCCTCGACCATCCGCTGCAGACCGCGCGCTTGGCCCTCGATGCGGCGCAGCCGCTTGAGGTAGTCGTCCTTGGCGGTGATGTAGCCGTGCGTCGCGTGGTCGGCCGCCGTGGGGTCGTGGGGGGAAGCTGCCACCGATGTCTCCTCGCTGCCTGCCGGTCCGGAAGTGCGGATCAATACCCCCCTAGGGTACAGTGTGCGGCCCGGCTTGTCAGGTCGAGCGGCGCTGTGCCCGCCCAGCCTGCCAGGCGGCCCGGCCGGTGACCAGGCCTGGCCGCCGGATGGAAGCAGGGTAACGCCGATCCCGCCGCGCGAGCGACGCGGCGGGACGAGACAATCGAGGTATGAGTTCGCACCCCCGGCCCGCGCTCGCCGTCATCGGCGGCAGCGGCTTCTACGATTTCTTCGACAACGAGGCGACCACCGTCGAGGTCGAGACCCCCTATGGCGCCCCCAGTGCGGGCATCGCGGTCGGAGAGGTGGAGGGCAGGCCCGTAGCGTTCCTGCCGCGGCACGGCAAGAACCACGAATTCGCACCGCACACCCTGCCCTACCGGGCCAACCTGTGGGCGCTGCGCTCGCTGGGCGTGCGCCGGATCTTCGCGCCCTGCGCGGTCGGCAGCCTGCGGGCGGACTGGGGACCGGGCACGGTCGCGGTGCCGGATCAACTGGTCGACCGGACCTCCGGCCGCCCGCAGACCTACTTCGACGGCGGCGGCATCCACGTGTCCTTCGCCGATCCGTACTGCGACGAACTGCGCGCCGCCGCCATCAAGGCCGCGTCCGACGAGCTGCACATGATGCACGCGGCCACCATGGTCGTGGTCGAGGGACCGCGCTTCTCCACCCGCGCCGAGAGCCGGTGGTTCGCCGCGCAGGGCTGGGAACTGGTGAACATGACCGGTCACCCGGAGGCGGTGCTCGCCCGCGAACTCGAAATGTGTTACGCCGCCGTGGCTCTCGTCACCGATCTGGACGCCGGGCTGGAGGAGGGCGAGGGAGTGCACGCCGTCGACGTCTTCGCCGAGTTCAAACGCAATCTCGCGCCGTTCAAGGAGCTCGTCCGCCGCGCGGTCGCCGCCGTGGACGGCACCGAGACGTGTGACCGGTGCCGCGTCCACGCGGGAGTGTCGTTGCCGTTCGAACTGCCCTGAGTCCGATGCGGGTGCTGGTCACCGGCGCGGCCGGGTTCCTCGGCGGGCATCTGTCCCGGGCGCTGACCGCCGCGGGGCACCGAGTGGCCGGGGTGGATCTGCTGCTCGACCAGGTGCACGGGCCGGACGTGCGAGCGCCGGAAGAGGTCGCGCGAGTCGACGTGCGCGACGCCGAAGCGCTCGCCCCGCTGCTGGACGGGGTGGACGTGGTCTGCCATTTCGCGGGCGTCACCGCGGGCGCGCAGGCCGCCGACTTCGCCTCGCACAACGATCTCGGAACCGCCGTGCTGCTCGGAGCCATGGAGCAGGCCCGGGTCGGCCGCCTGGTGCTCGCCTCATCGATCGCCGTCTACGGCGAGGGCCGCTATCGCGGCGCGCACAGCGGCCCGTTCTTCCCCACCTTGCGTCGCAGAGCCGATCTCGACCGCGGCATGTTCGACCATCGCGCTCCGCGCACCGGCGAGGTGCTGACCTGGGAGCCGGTCGGGGAGGACGCGCCGTTGCGTCCGCGCGGCCCCTACGCGGCGAGCAAAGTCGCGCAGGAGCACTACGCGCTCGCCTGGGGCTTGGCGACCGGCGGCGCGGTCACCGCGCTGCGCATGCACAACGTCTACGGCCCCGGAGCACGCGCGGGACTGGTGGGGCGGCTGCGCGCCGAGCTGACGCAGGGACACGCGCCGCAGGTGTTCGAAGATGGCGGACAGGTCCGGGATTTCGTCCACGTCGGCGACGCGCTCGCGGCCACCGTCGCGGCGGTCGAACGGGCGCTGCCCGGCTTCGTCGCATTGAACATCGCCTCGGGGCGGCCGATCACGGTGTGGGAGGTGGCCTCGATCATGGCGCGCGCCCGCGGCGGCCCCGCGCCGGTGGTGACCGGCCGATACCGGATCGGCGACGTCCGGCATTTCGTCGCCGACCCGGAAAGAGCGAGACGCGCATTGGATTTCACGGCCACAGTGGCACCCGCGCAGGGACTGGCCGAGTTCGCGGCCGCCGACTGACCCGTCGTCACCCCGTCGGCCGGATGCGGCCGCTCAGCTCGGCGTCGCCGCGAACCCCCAGGCGTGGGTGTTCGCCCCCTGCTCGAAAGTGCGCGGCGATCGGCCGGTCACCTGCTCGACGGTCGGATAGAGCGTCGGCCTCGTCCAGCCTGCCCTCGACGAAGAAGCTGGGGAAGGCGTCGACGTACTCCCGGGGCATGGTGGCGGCGAGCTCGGCCTCGGTCTCGTCGTCGCCGAGTTCGTGCGCCACCAGCGGCCGGTTCAGCACCGCGGCCAACACCGCGACCTGCTCCGCCGGTCGCAACGCCTGCGAGCCGGTGAGCTCGAGCACCTGACCTTCCAGTCCGGCTTCCGTGTGCGGCGGTGCCCTGTTGTGGACAGGTCCGGAGTTAGGCTCGCGCGGTGGATACCCCGTTGCGGCTCGAGGTCATCGTGGCCAGTGTGCGTCCGGAGCGGTTCGCGCCGGTGGTCGCGGACTGGTTCCTGCGTACCGTGCGCGCCCATCCCGAATTCGACACGGACGTCATCGATCTGGCGTACACCCCGTTGCCGGTCGAGCTCACCGAGAACGAGGAGACCGCGGCCTATCGCGGGCGACTGCGGGATGCCGACGCGTTCGTCGTCGTCACCTCCGAGTACAACCACGGCTACCCGGCGTCGCTGAAGACGGCTTTCGACACCGCGAAACACGAATGGCGCGCCAAGCCCATCGCTTTCGTCTCCTATGGGGGCCTCTCCGGTGGCCTGCGGGCAGTGGAGCAGCTGCGCCAAGTCGTCGCCGAGATCCATATGGTCTCCGTCCGTGAGACAGTCAGCTTTCACCAGGCCAAGAAGCGATTCGATGACACCGGCGACACACGCGACGGGGCTGCTATCGATGCGGCGGAACGGATGTTGCACCAATTAGCCTGGTGGGCGCGCACTTTGCGGGCCGCGCGGGCCGCGGATCCGTACCCCGGCTAGCCGCTAGTGGGTCGCCACGGGGCGGCGGCCGCGCGGCTGGCCGATGTAGGTGGCCTCGCTGGGAATCGACACCAGCGTCAGATCGACCTGCGCCGTGCCGGTGCGCAGCACCACGTGGTTACCGATCGCGCCCGGTTGATGGATGGCCAGGTCGGGTCGGCTGGCGGGCCAGCCCATCGGATCGCCCGTGGCGTAGATGGTGGTGACGCCCGCGTGCGGGGCCGGGGCGAGCACCCCGTCCACTACGGTGGCGGTGAATCCCGCATCGGACTGGTGGGTTTCGACCGCGATGGTCAGCCGCTCCGGATTTCCGATCGTGGTGACCAAGTTCTCCCATGCCCGCGCCCGGTCGGTGCGGATGAGAATCCGTTCGCCGACCGCGAGCGCGCGGAACACCAGCTGCTGCGCCAGGTACAGCTCACCCGCGACGTACACCGTCGAGATGCCCGCGCCGACGATGCGGACCGCGACACCGTTGCCTTCGTCGTCCGATCCGATGAGCTGTCCGCAGCCGGAGGAGGGCAGGTGCAGATCGTCGACCACGTCGATCAGGTGCTCGATCATCGGGACGGTGTCGTCCACTCCGGGAACCGCGATCGGCAGGTGGGCCAGCAGTCCGTCGCGGTGGCGGCCGTTCATCGAGACCATGCCCGGCAGCTCGGAGCGCTCCGGCAGCTCGCGGGCGGTCAGCCGCCAGGCAGCGCCGATGTTCACCGACTCGGCCGAATTGCCGGGGCGCAGGCGCACGGCCACGGTGGTGCCCCGGGACGGAGCGACCCACAGCTGGGCGAGCAGATCGGAGTCGAGCCGCTTGGGGTCGACGGCGCTGCCTACGTTCACGCTGTTGCCGATTTCGGCATAGCGCCAGCGGTGTTCGAGCGCGCGCGGGTCGTAGCCGCTGGTGATCTGCAGGACCGCCTTGCGGATCTCGGGCGCCGTGAGGATACGGGCGTTGCAGTCGGCGTCCTCGAGCGTGCGCATGATCCGCTGCGTGGCGATGGTGACTGCCCGCGAGGCGCCTTCCGCCCCGCCGCCGCGGCGGTCCGTGGCCTCCGGGCATGCCACCGCGTCGAAGCTGATCGCCAGCCACACCGTGCGGTGGGCGGTGGCGGGCAGCGGGCCGAGCAGCGATTCGTAGATCTTGCCCGCGGGCGTGCCGGAACGGCTGCGATGCCCGTGGCTGATGATGTCGATGCCGCTGAGCAGAATGTCGTGCTGGTTCAGGCATTTCGCCAGTTCCGCCAGCGGAAGCAGGTGCGAGGCGTGCACCGTGGTGCGAGCGATCCTGGTCAGCCCGCCGGGCGGGGGCAGCACCTCGACCACTGTCACCACGCGGCTGCCGTCCCAGTACAGGCCGAGTGAACGTCCGTCCGTGCCGCGGAAGTCGACGGTTTCACCGATCTCGTAGTCCCGGCGGGTGAAGTAGCGCCACCAGGTCGCGATCCAGTCCAGCAGAGTGCGTTTGGCGACGGGAACAAGCGGAATCAGCGCGACGACCACCGCAACGCCGAGCGCGGGAAGCCCCGGCAGACCGGCGAACAGCGCGACGACTCCGACAACCATCCCGATGCTCTGCGCGACCAGCAAGTTCTGCATCGAGATACGCCCGAGCAACGGTCGTGGTCCCGCGCCGGCCGGTTCCGCCATCGTCGTCCCCCAAGTACCCGATATCGGCCGCTCCACCGTGGCCGAGCTGAACAACAGTCCCCGGGAACTGTACTGCGTTCGGCGAACGTGAGCACCGTTCGGGGGAGGAATAGGCGAGTACGCGGCCGGTCGGATCCAGGCGTGCGCGGTGTCACCGGGGTGCGGCAAGCAGCGCTCGAACGGCCGGCGGCCCGTAACCCGGCTGGTCCAGGACAGCCGCCACCAGTCTCGGATACAAGCCTCAGCAGGACGTGATGGTGGCCCATTATGACGCCGGATAGGCACCTCGTGAAAAGGCTTGGGAGAAACAAAAATTGAAGGGGGACAACAGCACGTACCCGGATTGGTAGCCGGTGCCGATTCCGGTACCCTCCGAGTCGGCGAGAGGGAGTTCTCGCCGCAGATATGGAGGGGATTCACCAAGATGAAGCGCACCGCGTATAAATTGGCGATCGGGTTCACCGCCGCGATCGTGGCCGGCACCGTCGCCGCGTCGACCGCGGGAACCGCTGCCGCCCAACCGATGCGTACCAAGCACGGCATGACTTACAAGGAGTGCATGACGACGGGCAAGGACAGCTTCCGGCGGATGTACCACAAGGAAGCGGTCTGCGTCGGAGACGGCTACGGGTACTACAAATTGGAGCTCGCACCGGGACAGTAGGTCCGCCCGAGTTTCAAGATCAGTGGCACATGGCGGAGATCTGTTGTCGCGAAATAGCGCAGCCATGTGCCACTGATCACGCTCGGCCGGCTACGTCTCGTCGCCGTGGATGCCGAATCGGCGCCGGATGGGGAACGATGCGAGCATTCCCAAGACGAGCAGTGAGGTGACGGCCCCACTTCCGATCAGCGCGACATCGCGGGCGCGATTGTTCGGCGGCGGAGTCGGCGCAGGTATCGGGAGTTGAACACTCTTGGCCGGAGACGGTCGCTTCGGCGGCAATGCACGGCCTACTTCTGCGGTCAACGCCTGAACGGGATCGACAGCGCCGTAGCCGATGTAAGGGCTCCATCCCTCCGCAGGGGCGTGGGCGGTGGCCTGAATCCGTTTGATGACCTCCAGCGCGCTCAACTCCGGGAAACGCGCTCGTACAAGGGCGGCTACACCCGATACCAGCGGTGTGGCGAAACTGGTGCCTTGAATCGGTCCGAGCCGTCCCTGTTGATTGACGCTGCCGACTTGGACCGCGGTTCCTCTGCTGTTCGGATCGTTGAACAGTGGATCGAGGGAAGTGATGTTCTCGCCGGGCGCCGCGACGCCCAGCCATGGCCCGGGGACTGTGAACGTCGACGGCTGCCCGTTCCCGTTGACGGAACCGACTGCGAGCACGTAGTCGTCATAGCGGGCCGGCGACACATTCAGGTCTACCTTGCTCCATGGGTCTGCCGCGGGGTCGAGAGGATCGATTACCGCATTGGTGCCCTTGCAGCTGTCGGAGTCGTTGGCGCCGCTGTTGCCGGCCGCCACCACAACGACCACGTTCTTCTCGATCGCCGCATACCGGACCGCCGCGCCTAGATCGGTGTCTTCGAAGGGTTCGGAAGTCGGCCTGCATGCGACTTCGGAAATATTGATGACGGTGGCGCCCATGTCCGCCGCGCGACGGATCGCCGAAGCCATCGTGCGAGTGGTGCCGTACCCCTGGGGCAGTGCGTCGGGACCCTTGTCCCGGTTCGCTCCCTCCTTCTGATACAGCCTGCTGGTCTGGCGGATGGTGAGTATCTGCGCTTCCGGAGCGACCCCCGAGAAGCCCTGACCGTCGACCTCGGTCGCCGCTATCAGCCCCGCGACCAATGTCCCGTGCGCATCGCAGTCTTCGGTTCCGTCGCCATTACTGACGTAGTCGCCGCCCGCGATCAGGCCCGGCAGTCGCGGATGCCGGGCGACACCGGTGTCGATCACCGCCACGAGTTGTCCCGCGCCCCGGGAGAATCGCCAGGCGTGTTCGAGGTTGAGCGCGCGTTGCGCCTCCGGGATGGACGGTCCGTTGCCGCCGGACCCGGTGCTGACGCACGGTGTGTTCGACGCCCGCTCGGTCTTGTCCGGTGGAGCGGCCGGATCGCCCGGCGGCGGCGCCGCATTCGGGCTCACGGTCGGTTTCTCCGCGTGCGCGTGCGGGGTTGCGGCGGTCGCGCCGAATCCGACCGATATGCTGAGCGCGAGAACGCACGCGGCCGTTCCCGTTCGAACCACACGGAAACAAGTGCCGCCCAAAGATTTCGGGATCATCGAGTCCAGCTCACAGGCCGCGGACGAGTGAGTAGAGATCCGCTACCCAGAAGGCCAGCGGCAGCACGGCGGCGACGAAGGTGTACTCGAGCAGTTCGACGCCGCGGCGCATCGGCGGGGTGGCCGACTGGTTCGGGATGATGATGCCGAGGATCAGCGCCGCGACCAGGGCGACCATCGCCGCGCCGAAGACGGCCAGCGGCTGGTGCATCGCGAAACCGGCGCCCACCAGCATGATCAGCACGATCGCCGCGCCGCCCGCGATGAGCACGACGGCCTGCTCCGCACCGGCGTAGGTGCGGCTGCGGAACATCAGCACCGCGGCGCAGACCAGTGCGAGCGCGATGCCCGGCCAGTACGGGTCGTCGGACGCCGGGTCGGTGGCCGCGAGCGCGCCGATGGCGGTGACCAGCGTGGTCGCCGCGACCAGACCGGCGAGATACATGCGGGCGCGTTCCGACTTCACCCGCAGCACCTCCATGGTCGGCAGCGCGCGGTGATCGTCCGGATCGTCCTCGGTCGGGTCGATCGGGGTGCCCGGCGAAGGGACCGGCGGCAGCGGCAGTTTCGCCAGCAGCATGGATATCCGCGGGGCGAGGGAGAGCCCGGCGAGCCCGAGCGCCGCCGCGCCGGCGCCGATCGCGCGCTCCGGCTGGCCGGTGAGCAGGCCGACCAGCGCGGCGGGCACCGCGTAGGCGGCGAGCGTGGCCACGCCGATGAACAGCGCGAGACCGACGCCGGTGACCCGCCAGGCCAGGATCGCCGTCGCGCCCGCCAGAACCGATCCGAGCAGGACGTGCGCCCAGCCGTAATGGTCCGGCACGAAGAGCATGCCCGCGCTGAACGCGGCGGGCAGCGCGCAGCCACCGAGGACCAGTGCGGTGCCGGTGTCGCCGTACATCCTGCTCAGCACCATCGCCGTGACGACGAGCAGGATCGCGACCACCAGCGCGATCGAACCGCCCACCGCGATCGGCAGCGAGCCGGGGGACAGCAGCAGGCCGAGGCAGCCGACGATCATGGTGACCGCCGCGAGCACCGAGCCGGTGATCCGCGCGACTCGCGGTGTCCAACTGCGGTAATGGTCGGTGTCGGCGATCGCGACGTTGTACATGATGTCGTCGAACAGCGGCGTCGGCGCGGTATGCGAAGCGCTTTCCAGCATCAGCAGTTCACCGTCGCGGACCCCGTGCTCGCCGAGGCTGAGCGAGTTGGAGAACGGCGGATGGCCGATCCGGGCGAGCACCCATTCCGCGGGCTCGTAGCGCTCGCCCTCGTTGTCGAAGTCGTTGGTGCGGCTGTGCTGGGCAACCATGTCGACCACGCTCGGAATGACCAGCGCGACCGGCACGTCGACCGGTATGGCCATATCGACCTGAGTGTGCTTGGCCAGAATCGTCACCCGGGCGAGGTCGGGAGCGCGGACGATCCCGCGCGAGGATTCTTCGTCGATGTGGTCAAGTCGCGCGTGCGTCAAGCTTCCCCCAACTCGGTCTTCTACCTCGTGATTCCGCAGCCTCGCGGGCCGAGTGCGAGCTTGCGAACCCAGGGTCCGGGCAGCAGAATGCTGGTCGAACTGTACGACATGTCGGCTGTGACCTCTACACTGAGGCCGGATCACAGCTGGCCGAAGGGGGATTCTCGTCGATGAGCACTGTCCGCTTCCAGCGCCGTGCGCGCCGCGAGATGCCTCGAACGCCCGGTGGCGAGGTGACGCTGCAGCCCCCACCCGAAATCCCCCGGGTCACACCGGGAAACCTGGTGATGAAGTTGATGCCGGTCGTGATGGTGATCGGCATGGTCGGCATGATGGCCCTGCTGTTCACTCAGGGCGGCGGTATCGCCTCCAATCCGATGAGCATGATGTTCCCGCTCATGATGCTGTTCTCCATGGTCGGCATGTTCGCCGGTCAGGGCGGCGGCAAGGGGCAGAAGGCCGCGGAGGCCAACGAGGACCGCAAGGACTACCTGCGTTACCTCGACCAGGTTCGTAAGGACGTCAACGAGACCGCGGGCCAGCAGCGCGCTTCCGTCGAGTGGAGCCACCCGGAGCCCGGCCTGGTCTGGATGCTCGCGGGCACCAGCCGCATGTGGGAGCGCCGCGCGGGGGACAAGGACTTCTGCCACGCCCGCATCGGTCTCGGCGGCCAGCGCCTGGCCACCAGGCTGGTCGCCCCGGAGACCGGCCCGGTCGAGGAACTCGAGCCGATCGCCGCCGTCTCGCTGCGCCGCTTCGTGCGCGCGCACTCGACCGTGCCGGACTTGCCGACCGCCATCGCGGTCAAAGGCTTCGCCACCATCGCGCTGGACGGCGACCGCGGCCAGGCGCGGGACATGACCCGCGCGATGCTGGTGCAGCTGTGCATGTTCCAGGCGCCGGACCAGGTGCTGGTCGCGGTCGTCTGCGGCCCGGACACCGCTGCGGAATGGGAGTGGACCAAGTGGCTCCCGCACACGCAGCACCCCGACGCGCAGGACGGCATCGGCACCCAGCGCATGTTCTACGGCTCGATCCGGGAGGCCATGACGGGGCTGCACCCGTTGCTGGGCAACCGGGTCCGTTACTCGCGCAACCAGCCCGCCAACGCGAACATGGTGCACATCGTCTTCGTGGTCGACGGCGGCCTGCTCGAGGCCGAGGACGATCAGCTGCGCGAATCCGGGTACGAGGGCGTCACCATCATCGATCTGTGCGGCTACGCGCCGCGCCTCGCGGTGTCCCGCGGTATCAAGATGATCGTCGAGAACGGCGAGTGCGTCGGCCGCGGCGCCACCGGCAATCAGGAGCGCTTCGCGCTCATCGACCGGATCAGCCCCGAGCAGGCGCAGCAGGTGGCGCGCAGGCTCGCGCCGTACCGTGCAGCCACACAGCGCAGCAGCGACGTGGAAACCGATGACTCCGAGGTGATCTCGACCTGGGCGCAGCTGATGGGCCTGGGTGACATCGGCGCCTTCAACCCGGAGCACGCCTGGCGGCCGCGCTACGGACGGGAGCGCTTGCGCGTCCCGTTCGGTGTCGGCGCCGACGGCCTTCCGGTGGAACTGGACATCAAGGAGGCCGCCGAGAACGGCATGGGCCCGCACGGTCTGTGCATCGGCGCCACCGGTTCCGGTAAATCGGAGTTCCTGCGCACCCTGGTGCTCAGCCTGCTGGCCACGCACTCGCCCGACCAGCTGAACCTCGTGCTGGTCGACTTCAAGGGCGGCGCGACCTTCCTCGGCCTGGACGGCGTGCCGCATGTCGCCGCCGTCATCACGAACCTGGAGGAGGAGGCCGACCTCGTCGACCGCATGAAGGACGCGCTGGCCGGCGAGATGAACCGCCGTCAGGAGGTGCTGCGTGCCGCGGGCAACTTCGCCAACGTCTCGGAATACGAGAAGGCCAGGGCCGCGGGCGCCGACCTGGATCCGCTGCCCGCGCTGTTCGTGGTGCTGGACGAGTTCTCCGAACTGCTCACCCAGCATCCGGATTTCGCGGAGCTGTTCGTCATGATCGGCCGGCTCGGCCGCTCGCTGCACGTGCATCTGCTGCTCGCCTCGCAGCGGCTCGAGGAGGGCAAGCTCAAGGGCCTGGAGAGCCACCTGTCCTACCGGATCGGTCTGAAGACGTTCTCCGCCAACGAATCGCGTCAGGTACTCGGTGTGCCGGACGCTTACAACCTGCCGAACAACCCCGGTGGCGGCTACCTGAAGGCGGACTCCGGTGAGATCCAGCGCTTCCAGGCTTCCTATGTCTCCGGCCCGTATGTCGGTGGGGGATCGCAGCGGGACATGATCGTGGCCACGCAGTCCGGCGAGATCGACGTCAAGGCCCGGCCGTTCACCGCGACACACGTGGACTTCCGGGCCGCGGACCGCGTTCCGCTGCCACCGGAACCGAGCCTGGAGCAGGAACACCAGGACGAGGACGGCGAGCAGCTGTCCAACGTGACCATGTTGGTCTCCCGGATCCGCGGGCACGGCCGCCCGGCGCACGAGATCTGGTTGCCGCCGCTGGACGAGGCGCCCACGCTCGACCAGCTCCTCCCGCGCTCCATCCTCACCGGCGAGTACTCCGCGGTGTCCACGCTGCGTGCCCCGATCGGCATCGTCGACCGGCCCTACGACCAGCGTCGCGATCCGATGGTCGTCGACCTGTCCGGCGCCCGCGGCAATGTCGCCATCGTCGGCGGCCCGCAGTCCGGCAAGTCGACCGCGCTGCGCACCCTGATCATGGCGATGTCGTTGACGCACACCGCCGAACAGGTGCAGTTCTACTGCCTCGACTTCGGTGGCGGCACCCTGGCCAGCCTGCAGGGCCTGCCACACGTCGGCTCGGTGGCCAGCCGGTTGGACGAGGATCAGGTCCGCCGCACCATCGCCGAGATGACCACCATCGTCCGTCAGCGCGAGGCGCGCTTCCGCCAGTTGGGCATCGAATCGATGGCGGACTTCCGCAGGCTGCGCGCGATGGACCCGGCCGCGAGCCCGGGCGCCGCCGGTGCGCACGAGGATCCGTTCGGCGACGTGTTCCTGGTGATCGACGGTTTCAGCTCGATCCGCCAAGACTTCGAGATGCTCGAGCAGATCATCATGAATCTCGCGGTGCAGGGTCTGTCCTACGGCGTGCACGTGGTCATCGCGCTGAATCGCTGGGCGGAGGCGCGGCCTGCACTCAAGGATCAGATCGGCACCAGGATCGAGCTGCGCCTGGGCGATCCGATGGATTCCGATCTGGGCCGCAAGTTCGCCTCGCTGGTGCCGCAGGGGCGGCCGGGCCGCGGTATGACGCCCGAGTGCCTGCACATGCTGACCGGCCTGCCCCGCATCGACGGCAGCGCCGACCCCACCGACCTCACCCGGGCCGTGGCGGACGCGGTCGCCACCATCGCCAGGTTGACGCCGGGCCGGCATGCACCGCAGGTCCGCATGCTGCCCGAGCGGCTTCCTCGCGAGCAGTTGCTGTACCTGGCGGGGGATTGGCCGTCGCAGGTCGACCCGAACACGAAGTGCCTGCGCATCCCGTTCGGCATCAACGAGTCCGAACTGGCGCCGGTGCACATCGACTTCGCGGAGAGCCCGCACTTCATCATCATCGGCGACACCGAATCGGGAAAGACGACGCTGCTGCGTTCGCTCATCGAGGGCATCGCCGCGTCCAACACTCCCGACCAAGCCCGCTTCATCCTCGGCGACTACCGGCGCAGCATGCTCGGCCTGGTCCCGGAGGGGTACCTGGCCGGTTACGGCTCGACGGCGCCCCAGTTCACCCAGAACATGAACGACCTGGCCGCCTATGTCAGCAAGCGCACTCCGGGGCCCGACGTCACTCCGCAGCAGTTGCGGGATCGCTCGTGGTGGAGCGGGCCTGAGCTGTACATCATCATCGACGATTACGACCTGGTCGCCACGTCCGCGGGGAACCCGGTCCAGGCGCTGCTCGAGCACCTGCCCCACGCTCGCGATCTCGGCTTCCACGTGATCATCGCCCGGCGTTCCGGTGGCGCGAGCAGGGCGATGTTCGAGGCCACACTGGCCAGGATGCGGGATCTGGGCTCCGCGGGCCTGATTCTGAGCTGCAGCAAGGACGAGGGTGTCCTGATGGGCACCAAGCGTCCGAGCCCGATGCCCCCGGGCCGAGGCACCTACGTCACTCGTAACACCGAGGGCCTGGTGCAGACGGCTTGGCTGCCGTCGCCCTGATGTCCGAGGTCGAGCTCGTCGTCACCGAGGCGCGTATCTGGGCGCGGGGCGCCGACACACACTGGGACGTGCCGCCCTCGATCGTCCTGGGCAGCAACGGCTTCGATCTCGTGGTGGGGCAGCCGCTGAATCCGCGGATGCAGGTCGGCTCGGTGGTCCAGTTCGTGCCCGCCGATGCCATTGCCTTGCCGCCCCGTACACCCTCGGTGGTGGACGCGATGGCGGCCGTGTTCGCGAAGGTGCTGGAGAATCTGCGCATCCCGGCCCCCTGTGCCCGGATGACTTTGATCTGCCCCACCGAATGGGGCGCCGACCGTCGCGATGTGCTGGAACACGCCGCTCGCCACTGTACGCAGAAGGTCGTGTTCGAGCAGATCGCGGTGCGCTCGGTAGCGTCGGACGAAGGCACCAGCCACAGTCGGCGCACGCTGGTGCTGGAGTTCGGCACGCTGACCACCACCGCGTCCGCTGTCATCCGGAGCCATCGCGGCGTGCATGTCGAATCCTGCGAACTCGAGCCCACGCTCGCGCTCGATGACATCGCCGCGGAATCACCGGGGTTCGCAGGCTTGCGCGCGCTTGTGGCTCGGCTGCTCGACGGCGGCCCGATCGACCTTGCCCAGGTGGTCGGCCTCGCCGACACCGCGAAACTCGACCTTCTCCGGTCCGCGATCGAGCAGGCCGCGGGCGCTGTCGTCGAGCTGCGTCCGGTCGCCGGTGCCGATCTCGTTCGTGGCCGCCGGCTCGATCCGGGCGATTCACCGGAATCGCCGGCCGCGACAGCGCCCACCGAATGGATGCAGCCGCTGCGAGAGCGCGCTGCGGCGCAGCGTCAGCCGCGCTCTCGCACAGCCGGTTTCGCGGTCGCGGCCGTGGTGGCCGTCTCCCTGGCGATGGTCGGTGCGGTCGTCTTGTCCGGCCGCGAAGATGACGGGGCTATCGCGCCGGGCGCCGAGGCGGCGTCGACCAGCGCCACTCCTCCGGCGGTCACCTCGATCGGGGCGGCACCTGAAGCCTTCGGCCGCATCCGATTTCAGGTTCCGCCCGGCTGGCGCGTTGCTCCGTCGCCCGAAGGCGCACGTGCCCGTGTCGATCTGGTGCCCGAAGCCGGTGCCCGACAGCGGATTACGGTGATGCAGTCGTCGCTGGCGGCGAATACCGGCTATGAACAAGTCGCCGCGAAGCTGGAGGCGCAGATCGCGCAACGCGCCCCAGGGGTGCTGACCGACCTGAAACGTGACGTCGAGTTCGGGGGCCGCTCCGGCCTGGCCTACTCGGAACGCCCGGGCGACGGATCAACCGTCCGGTGGCATGTTCTGTTGGAGAACGGGATCCAGGTCAGCATCGGTTGTCAGTACGCGGGAGACGGGTGGGACCAGTTGGAAACCCCGTGCTCGAATTTCGGAGACTCGGTTCGCGTCGTCCCGTGACCTGTCGTGCGGCAATATCGCATGGAAAGCATTCGAGCATAAGACGATTCGAGCCCCCGGCACCGAAGGCACCGGGGGCTCGAATCAGCCGAGACGGGATCTCAGAAGAGGCCCGCCAGCGCGGTGTCGGTGCCCTGCAGATCGGAGTTGCCGCTGCTGACCAGCTTGCCCGCGCTTTCCAGCGTGGTGTTCAGCTGCGTGACCTGCGTGTTCCACTGGGCCTGCAGCGAGGCGAACGCATCGTTCGCGTCACCCTTCCAGTAGTTCGTCACGAAGTCGGTGACCTGCTTGTGGAAATCTTCGAGCATGGTCATGACGCTGCGCGCCTCGGCCACGATGGCCTGTGCGCCCGCATCGACCTCGCCGAAGTTGGAGGCAATCCGACCGGGGTCGTTCGCTACCATGGGGAGCTCCTTGTTGTCTGTGGTACGGCTATCGGATCAGGGGAGGTCCAGGCTGGAGGACTGTGCCGCCACCTGCTGGGCGAACTGCTGGTCCTGGTCCGCGAACTTCCGGCCGGCGTGAGCGAGCTTGTCCGAGGTCTGATCCAGCTGGTCGTTCAGCTTCCGCGCCTGGGCGAAGTAGCTGTCCATGAACGTGTCGAACGCCTGACGCGCCGCACCGCTCCAGGTGGCGGTGGTCTGATCCGACTTGCTGTTCAGTGCGGTGATCGCGGTCTGCAGATCCTGATGCCGCTGCCGGCAGTTGTCTACAAACTTCGAGATCGCCTCTTCGCTCGCTTCGAGCTGTCCTGCCATTTCGGCTCCTTTCGGTTCCCGTCTCGGCCAACGGCGGAAGCCTCAGTTGGCCTGTACATCTGGTTGGACGCGGTGCGGGTCTGATCGGTTCCATCCGACTCGAGAAAGTTCGGCCTCGAGAAAGTTCGGTTTCGCCCCACGGGATCAGGGCACTGCGCCCCTGAGCCCGGCTCGTTCGTGGTTTCGGCGGCCACGCACGGGCCTGCTCGGAAGACCACGATGCGGTCCGGGTCTGCATGACTTGTCAACGCCAGCGCTCGGCTCCCCTCCTTCCCCCTGCTCGCTGCTGAAATGATCGGCGAGTGGGCTGGCTGCGGTACACCTTACCGAACGCCTAAGTCCGCCGCTACCAGCAGATTGCAGTTCGACTGCGGCGAAAGCCGGTCGTACGCAACCTCGAAAAGCTCGCGAAGCGGACGCGGTCCCCGTCCTGATTCCCCTCGGGCCGTTCGGGTTCGGGTGTCCCGAGGGGATATCCGACGTGGCTCGAATGTTGCTGTCCGCTGTTCAGCCGGGCATCGTCAGTGACGATCAGCGGGCACGGACTCATTCATGAGGTGTTCACGGCCCCACGCTTCCAACGGGAGCAAGGCTTGGTTGAGCAGCTCGCCCAGCGGGGTCAGCGAGTACTCGACACGCGGGATCACCTCGTCGTACACCTCGCGGTGGACGATCCCGTCTGCCTCCAGTTCGCGCAGTTGCGTGGTGAGGACCTTCTCGGTGACGCCCGGTACCTGGCGGCGTAGTTCACCGAAGCGGTGGGGGCGTTCGCTCAGGGGCCACAGGATCAGCATCTTCCACTTGCCGTTCAGTACCGCCAGTGTGGCATCGAGCCCGCACGTGTACGCGCCAGGTCTGCGTGTGATCGGCACGACCGTTCCTTCCAGCTGCCTGTTCTCTTACCCGGAAGTACGTGCCCACTTCCATGTGCGTACTTGATCGACCCGGATGCCTCGCCAACAGTAGCTCTCATGTCCGATCACGCGAAGAAGTCGCTCACCGTCCTCGGCCTCGGCGATATGGGCTCGGCCCTGGTCCGCTCCTGGCTCGCCGCCGGGTACGCCGTCACGGTCTGGAACCGCAGTGCCCGACGGGTTCCGGAAGGCGCGATGGTCGCGGCCAGCGCCGCTGAAGCCACCGCCGCGAATGCTCTCGTCGTCGTCTGCCTCCTCGACGACGCCTCGGTCCGTGCGACCCTGGACGGCGTCGACCTGACCGGTCGGGACATCGTCAACCTCACCACCAGCACCCCCGCCGAAGCCCGCGAGCTGTCCGGTTGGATCGCCGCGCGCGGCGGACGTTTCCTGGGCGGCGGAATCATGGCGGTGCCCTCTATGATCGGTGTCGCGGACTCCGGCGGGTACGTCTTCTACAGCGGTTCGGCCGAGCTGCACGAGACCCATGCCGAGACTTTGGCCGTACCCGCCGGGGTCACGTATGTCGGCGCGGACGCCGGTTTCGCGGCCTTGTACGACATCGCTCTCCTCAGCGGGATGTGGGGCATGTTCGCCGGTGCCGCGCATGCCTTTGCCTTGATCGGTGGGGAGGACATCTCACCGATAGAGTTCGCGCCCCTGCTGGTCGGCTACCAGCAGGCGATGGCCGGATACGCGTACGGCACCGCCGCGCAGCTGGCGAGCGGCGATTACGCCGAGGGAGTCGAGTCGAACCTGGCGATGATGGTCACGACGAACGCGACGTTGCTGCGTACCGCCGCCGAACAGGGCGTCAACCCCGAACTCCTCACGCCCTTCATGGCACTGATGGAGCGCCGGGTCGCCGAAGGCGGCGGGAACGAGTCGACCACCGGCGTCGTGGACCTCCTGCGCCGTTAGGGATCGAAGCCGGTGCTGGGAACGAAGCCGGTCTCCTCCGACGAGCTACCGGTGTTCTCGGCTGCGTCGACGAACAAGTCGCGAGTCGGTCACTTCACCCGATTGCGCAGCACCGGCACCAGACGGTCGAGCAATGTTTGCTGCGAGGACTCGCTCCAATTGCGCACCGCGGCCACGGCTGCGGGATCGTCCAGCGGAATCACCGTCGCGCGCGTACCCGCCACCTGGTACGGCAGACCGAGCAACCCCCCACCACCAGCCTTTTCGTCGCTGCGCACGGCCAGTACGTAGCCGTCCGGCGCGACCTCGAGCCTGGTGGAGGCCGTCAGTTCCCTCGGCGACGCCTCGTCGCCCTGCCGCCCGTAGTTGAAGTTGTAGACGAACCCGAGGTCCTCCAGGAACTTGGTCTGTGGAGTGCCGCTCAGGAAGATCGAGACCTGTGTGCCGCGCGGCACGTCCACCATCGTGATCGTCTTGCCCCGGAACACCGGGTTGTCCGCCCGCGCCTGGTCCAGCGGCGACAGCGCGGTCGTGCTGGTCGGTGTGGCGCCCGCGGCCCCGGGAGCGGAGCCGTCCCGATTCAGCGCCCAGATGCCGATTCCCGCCGCGAGGGCGACCGTCACGATGCCTGCGGCGGCCGCGAGCAGCCAGTTCCTCCGCGCGGGTGGCGTGCTGGTGCTGCCCTGCCCGGAGACGGCGACGCGCGGATCGGTCCGCGGTCGCGAATCGAAAACCTGGATCGGATAGGTCGGGGAAGTATTCGTGGCCACCGGGTTGTAGCCGGGGGTGAGAGCGCTCGCGGCCGCGTCGGTGAATTCCCGGCAGCTGTGGAAGCGTTCGGCCGGGTTCTTCGCCATGGCTCGCGCGAAGACGTGGTCGATGGCGGGCGGCAGGCCGGGGCTGACCGCGGTGACCAGCGGCGGGGGCTCGTGCAGATGCCCCATCATCACCAGCGCGGGTTGTGTTCCGGGGTAGGGATTGCGGCCGGTGAGCAGTTTGAAGAACGAGCACGCGAGGCTGTAGACATCGGCGCGGTGGTCGAGCGGGCTCCCGGTGAGCTGCTCGGGCGGGGCATAGGCGATGGTGGCGACGAAGCTGCCGGTCTGCGTGAGTTCGGTGGTGTCGTCATTGGCCTTGGCGACGCCGAAATCCGTGAGCAGGACGCGTTCTTCTTCACCGTCGGCGGGGGTGGAGAGCAGGAAATTCGCCGGTTTGACGTCGCGGTGCAGCAGACCCTTGCGGTGTGCGTAATCGAGGCCCTTACCCACCTCGGTCGTGATACGCAGGGCGCGCAGCGGATTCATCGCGTGCGGATCCCGGGCCAGTTCGGCGGCGGCATCGGTGCCGTCCACGTATTGCATGGCGATCCACAGCTGGCCGTGTTCCTCACCGCGGTTGTAGACCGAGACGATGTTCGGATGATCGAGCCCGGCGGCGAGATTGGCTTCGCGCTCGAATCGGGTACGAAACTCGTAGTCGCGGCTGAGTTCCCCACCGAGCACCTTCAGCGCGTCGGTCCTGGGCAGGCTGGGATGTTTGGCCAGATACACCGTGCCCATGCCGCCCGCGCCGAGCACCCGCAGGATGCGGTACCCGCCGACGATGGTCCCGGGGCTCATCGCCATGTTTCACGATCTCCTGACTGGACGCGGGCCGCTGCGTTCGCCACGCAGCATATCGGAACCGGGTCGTGACGAAAGTGCGGCATTATCGGCTGTTCGCGAAAATGGAATACTGTGCTGCAGCGCGCTGCTGAGCGTCCAGCAGTTGATTCGCGGCGACGAATCCGACGTATTCTTTGTACGCGACGACACAGGTGAATCGCCGGTCGTCGAAAAGCCCGGACCGGTTCTCCACACATGCCGAATCCGGCAGATGCTGCGGCGGTTCCACCGCTGCGGCGACCACCGTCGGGGTGATGCGTTCCGCGGCGACCCGGCGCGCCGCCTCCGGGCTCGCGGTGCGGATGACCAGCGTTCCGCCGGAGACCGCGAATTTCTCGGCGCCCATCGCGGTGAAACGTTGTTTCGCGTAATCGCGGTCTTCGGCATATTGGATGATTCCGCGAAGACCCAAAAGGGCGTGCGAGTCGTCGTAGCTTGGGGATTGGACCTTGGCCGGGTTCAGGGTACGGCTCAGCAGATGGTCGGGGTCCCAGGGCAGCCGCAGCATCTCTTCTTCGGTGAGCGCAGGCAACTGGTCCAGCATCGGCAGTTGGACGTCGTACGCCTTCTCCGCCAACGCGATCAGGGCGTTGCGGTCGGGTGCGTTCGTCGAGACGAGGAACGCCACCACATAGGGACCGTGCGCGAGCACGGCGCGCAGGAACGGCGAGCCGGGACGCCAGTGCGCTCGTGCTTGCGGCTGCCGCGGCAGCGTGACCGGTTCGTTCTGCTCGCGGTAGGCGCCGAGATCGGCGTCGTGGAACTCGGTCGCGGCCTGGCGGGCACGCTCCGGGTCGGGGAATTGCATGACGGTCGTGGCGACCGTCGTGGAATTGGGCCGGGGCTTGGTCGGCCACCCTGAGGCGAACAGGCTGATGTTCTGGTCGGAGCCGTTGGTGTGGAACCCGTACATCATCCGGTTCCGCTCCGCGATCGGCCTCATGTCCTCCGGCCGTCCGAGTTCGCCGGGCAGCGCCCCTTTGCTGACGCTCGAGGGCGTCCAGCTGTACTTCATCCGGGGATCGATGTCATAGGCGGACGCGACGTGATCGGCCAGCCGCATCGCCGCGACCTTGCCCATGTCGATGAACAGCGGTTGGTAGTCGTCGTCGTGCGCGTTCGGCGGCTCGGTGGGGTAGTTGCCGACGTCGAGACGGCGGACGTCGATCTCGCCGGGATTCGCGGTGCCCGGCACGGTGGAACCACAACCGGTGAGGATCGCGGCGGCCAGTGTGCACGCGAGGGCCGCGGTGGCGGTGCGGAATATGGTCATGCGGCATTCACCAACAGGGCATATTGAGCGGAGATGCGTTGCTGCGCATCGAGTAATTGATGCGACCACGCGAATGCGGTGTAGCGGTCGTAGCTCACGGAGCAGTAGAACCGGACGACGACCGTCTTGTTGCCGATGTACTCCTTGCAGCGCGCCACGGGCAGGCCTTTGGGCGACTGGGCCGCGCGGAACTTCTTCGACAATCCGCCGCGCTCTTCCCGCAACTGTAGGGCGGCTGCCGTGTCGCGTGCGCGGAACAGATCGGTCCCGTCGGTGGCGTACCGGTCCACTCCCGCCGCTTCGATGATCCTGCGGTCTTCGGCCGAATCGGTGGTGAAGTGCAGAGCGCCCTGGCCCGTGTACGCCCCCGGCGGGTCGATCCAGGAGTCTTCCCGTGGCCGTGGCAAGGCGCGGTTGAGCATGCCGTCCATATCGATCGGCAAGGTCATCAGCTGGTCGACGGGCGTCGGAGTGAAGCGGCCGATCGCCGGGACGATGGTGTCGAGACTCTTCTCGACCAGGGTGAGCAGCTGAGGTAGGTCGACCTTCTCCAGATAGACCTTCGCGTAGTCGTAGACCCAGGTGTAGATGACGAATTTCCCGGTGGCGAACCACGACCCGATCGACTGGTCCGTCGGCTGCCAGTGCGCGTGCGCGGCGGGATACTTCGGGATCTGCACGGGTGTGTTGCGGTTGTTGGCCTCGAAGTCGACGCGTTCCAGGGCCGCCGCCGCGGCGGCCGCCTTCTGCTCGTCCGGGAAGATCAGGATGGCGTTGACCAGGTCCGTCCCCCGGTTGTCCGGCGCGCTGCCCGCGCTGCTGAGGAACCCGGACACGAAATCCGGTGCCGCCTCCGCGAACCGGGAGACGTCCATGATTCGCCCGAGCGAACCCTTCGGCTCGAGGAAGACCTTGGCGATGGACGGATTCGCGGAAACGAACGCGGGGTCGATGTCCGACGGCAGGGGTACGAAGTTCGCCAGCCGCTCCGCCTCGATCATGCGCGCCTGCTCCGGATTCTTCGCGGTCCCCAACGCGCGTGGCTGAGTCGCGTAGTTGCCCACGTCGAGCTGCGCCAAGTCGACGGGCGGCGCGGACTGCTCGGGTCCGGCCTCCGAGTCGCCGCACGCACCACCCGCGACTACGACGACTCCGGCCAGCACCAGGGCACAGGCGGTTCGAATCGATCTCGACATGACGCCGTGCTGCACTTCCCTCCCCTAACTGCGGTAGTTGCGCCGGAATCCTACTTCGCCCACCCGCGATCGGGGACCGCGAGCGCGCGGGCGCCTACCGGTTCTGAACTCAGAAACTGTTCGCCAACAGCGCATACTCCGCGGCGACCTTCTGTCGCACGTCGGGTTCCTTATCACTGGTGACGACTCCGACGTACCGTTTGTACGCGACGTAGCACCGGTACTTGTACTCCCGGTCCGGGTCACCCTTGCTGTTGAGTTGCAGGCACTTGGCTCCGGGGACGTCCTTGGGAGCGCTGATGGGGTCGTAGTGGGCGCCTTCGCTCTCCTGCAGGCCGGTGAGCAGCTTCTGGGCGGCGTCCGCGTCGCGGGTGCGGGCGACGTAACTGTCGTCGACGAGGCCGATCTGATCCACGCCCGCGTCCTCGATCAGGCGCAGGTGGACGGACTCGTCGTCGGCGCGGTGCACCGTGTGGTAGCCGCCGTAGACGGCGAAGGCCGCCGGGTCGGGCGCGCGATCCTTGCGGTCGGCCACCGCCACGCGGGCGAGCAGGTCGTCCGGATCGACCTTCAGGGTGTCGAGCTTGTTCACCGGGGTCGCGGTGAACTTGTCCAGCTGCGCGACCTCGGCGGCGAGGGTCTTGTCCACCCACTTCACCAGGTCGTCGCCGTCTGCGATGGGCCTTTGGATGAACAAGGAGATGACGAATTCCTTGTGCGCCATGAAGGTGCCGACATTGGCGACGCCCGGCCGCCAGTGGATGAATGCGTCGGGATGTTTCGTCGAGGTGAGTTTGCGGTTGTCCGGCGAGACGGCGATGTCGACGTCCTCGAGTTCGCGCGCGGCGAGCCTTGCACTGGCCTCGTCCGGAAAGCGGAACACGGCGTTCGTGACCGCGGTGGTGTCCGGCGCCGGGTTGGTCTGGCCCGCGGGATCGGGGCGGTCGGCGCCGCTGGCGGCGTACCCGACGACCAATTTGCGATTGTCGAAGACCGGCTTGGACACCTTGGCGACGAAGTCGAGCGCCTGCTCGGCGTCCACGACAACGGTGCTGCCGCGCCCGAATTTCAGCGCGGGATCGATACGCACGGTCGGGACCACGGCGTCGGACATCCGCATGCCTTCCAGCAGCGCGCCTTTGCCGCTGGACTCCTGGCTGTACTCGTGCTTGTCGACGGGGTAGGTGCCGACTTCCAGCATGCGCACATCGATCTCACCCGCGGTCGGCGTACCCTGCACCCCGGCGCAACCGGCCAGCATCCCTGCCAGTGCCAGGCAAGACGCGGTGAGTGCGATGCGTTGCGTCCGAACCATCTCAGGCCCCTCGTTCCTCCCGTTGCTGACCATGAAGTTACCCGACGGAGGGCGGGGAGGGGGACCGATGGTGTTCGTATTGCAATACCCTTGTCGGTGTGACGACGACCCCGCACCGCACCCCCGGCGGAGGCCGATACCGTTGATAGATCGGCAGGTCGAGGTCGTCGTGGGCAGCCACGCCGTGGCCAGGGTCGCGGGCGCGGTCGTCGTCGTCGCGCATCGCGGACCGGGCAGGCCCACCCGGGACTCGCCCGCCGCCGTCGCCCTCGAATCACTGTCCGAACTGGTGCGCGACGCGACCGAGCGGGAGCCGGACGGACCCGGCGCCCTGGTGGCGCGGCAGGCGACGCGCTGGCTCATGAAACACGCCGAGCGGATCAGCCCGGGCGAACCGATCGACTTCGGCATCCTCTCCACCGCGGAGCACGGTGGCGTGGCGATCTTCCTGCACGGAGCGGTCACCGCCGTGCTGGCCGGTGACCGCGTGTTCGAGCGATACCGCGGCAGCGACGCCGCGTTCACGGTGGATCGGGTCGCGGCGGTGCCCGCGCGGGCGGCGGCCTTGTTCGTCGACGACGGGAAGGGCCGGATCCCGGATCTGCCCCCGGAGCGCGGCATCGGCCGGCTGGTGGAGGGCATCGCACAGGCGGGTGGTGCGATCGTCTGGTCGGAGGGTTCCGGCGCCGACGCGTGGAGCGACGGCCGGGCGTCCCGTCCCGCGGGCGCGCATCGCCGCCCGGAGACGGCGCCGCTGCCGACGGCGCGCATCGAATCCGAGCAGCGCGCCGAATCCGAGCGGTCCGAGCCGCAGCCCGCGCCGCAACCGCGGCAGGTGGCCGGACAACCGCGGTACCCCACCGCGCCGTCCACCGCGATGCTCGACGCGGAGGCCGAGCAGACGCCGATCGACCCGCACCACGCGCCCACCCAGGTGGGCGGCACCAATCCCGCGCCGCGGCCCGACCCGGCACTGCAGCGTCGGCTGGAGGCGACCGCGAAGGCCACCGCGCTCACCGTCAAGGTGATGGGATTCAAGTGCGCGCGAGCGCATCCCAGCGATCCGCGGTCGGCGTTCTGCACCGTCTGCGGCATGCCGGTGGACCAGACCCAGGCGCTGATCGAAGTGGTCCGCCCGCCGCTGGGCATGCTGATCCTCGACGACGGCATGACCTACATGCTCGCCGCGGACGCGGTGATCGGCCGCGATCCGGAGCGTTCCCCCGCCGCGGAGAGCGGACTGGTCCCGCTGCGCGTCGACGACACCTCCGGTGGCATGTCCCGGGCGCACGCCGAGATACGCCTGGTGAATTGGGACGTGATGGTGGTGGACAGCGGTTCGACCAATGGCACCCGGACCCGGCTGCCGGGCTACCGCGACTGGGTGCGCCTGGCGCCGCACCAGTCCATGGTGCTCGTCCCGGGTACCGAGATCATGCTCGGCAACCGCGTGCTCCGCTTCGAACTGGCCGCGCCGCCGCCGTTCGGCCGCTGACGCTCGCCGACGACCTGTCCGGCGCCCGCATGAACCATGTGGGCGGCTACCGACAGGTAGAGCCCAGCCGTTCGGGTTGCGGTGCCTTGTCTACGAATAGCGGTCTACGAATAGCGCGCCATGCAGGTGCTTTCGCCGTTGAGGACTCCCGCGCGGAAGGCATCGACACGGGAGAAGCCACTGGGGACGGTCTTGCCCTTCGCGTCGCTCGCGGCCAGGCCGTCGGTGAGCAGGCCGGAAACCGCTTCGTCGAGATCGCCCGCGGCGAGTTTGATATCGCCCTGGTCGACCGGCCGCCCCGATTCGGCCAGCTTGCCGGTGACCACTCCGGACAGACAGGCCGCGCGCAGTGCGGTTTTGGCGCCGACCAGACTCTGGCCGCGGCTCTGCTGGACGGCCAGCGTGTATCGCGAGATGAACACGACGTAGCCGTTGTAGTCGCCGGTCACCTTGAGCGGCAGCGGGTCGTCCTCGTCGACGCTGGAAGTGCCCCGCTCGGCCAGGCCCGGTATATCCGTCGCGATCGTGTTCTCGGCCGGGCAGTACGAGACCGGTGCGGTGACAACGCCGTTGCGGCATTCGATCGTCGCCCGGGAATAGTTGTAGGTCGGCTCGTCCTCGACCGGCAGGATCGCTTTGAGCGCTTTGGTGAGCTCGATCAGGTGTTCTTTCGTGATCGGATGCTCGCCGTGCCCCGCGTCGTCGCTGAACGTCTGCGGCAGGTCGGCGCGGCGCTGATTGATCTCGTCGATGTCGATGCCCTTGCAGGCGCGCGGACCGTCGGTGAAACCGATCTGCACGGCCGTGACCCGTTCGAAGGCCGAGCCGTGCACGCTCTCCGGGTCGTCGGGGTCGGAGTCGCGGATGGCGACGGTGGCGGCGAGCACCGAGTTGAGGCCGTCGGAGGTGTTGATCGTGAAGTGCGCGG
This sequence comes from Nocardia abscessus, assembly GCF_015477775.1. Classification (GTDB taxonomy): domain Bacteria; phylum Actinomycetota; class Actinomycetes; order Mycobacteriales; family Mycobacteriaceae; genus Nocardia; species Nocardia abscessus_A. The sequence continues at coordinate 174,350 of NZ_JADLQO010000005.1, forward strand.
CCTTGCCTTCGGCCACGTGCCGCATGAACGCGCCCGCGAAGCAGTCCGCCTGCTGCTCTTTGACGATCACCGGGTCCTTCGGCCCGACGAGCTTGGCCATGGTCTGCACGGCGTGCCCGTACTCGTGCGCGAGCACCATCACCACGGCCATCTTCCCGAAGGTCTCCTCCATGGTGGGAAGAAGGACCGACCGGTCCCAGCCGATGGAATTGTCCAGACGGCAGTAGGCGGCGTTCACCAACCGGTAGGTGGTCTCCTTGCAGAACTCGACCGCGTCGCCGCGGGCGGACTTCGCGCTCCAGGACAGCAGCTTCTCGACGGGCTTGAACTCGCCCTGGAACTCCTTGCCGAAGGCGTCGCGCCAGTAGGTCTGGATGTCGTCGACGGCGTTGAGCGCCAGTGTGTCCACGGGGCCGCTGTCGCCGTTGGACGCGGTCAGCGTGCTGTCGGGCACGCCGGTGCGCGGGCCGCTCGGGCCGCTCGTGGTGGGCAGTCCGGCGACCTTGAACGGATCGTCGTAGATGGAGACCGCCCTGCCGTCGACCGAGCGGGTGCACCCGCAGGCCAGCACCAGAATTCCCAGCAGAGCGGCGACAAGCGCGGTCGCGTCGACTCTCGGCAAGGCTCCCCCTCGGTCGGCCGGCACAGCGTTCACATCGGTCGCCGGATCGGGGCAATTGGCGCATCGGGGGCACCGCCGATGTCCGGGCGATGGAATAGTATCCGCTGCATGTCTTCACCGGGGGCGCAGACCATCACCGTGCGCCATGATGGAAACGAACGAGTTTTCGATTCGAGCCAGCAGGTCACGATGGGCCGCGCGCCGGAGGTGACGCTGTTCGTCGACAGCCCGCTCGTTTCGCGTGTGCACGCGACGCTGGCCTGGCAGGGCAGCGCCTGGGTGTTGACCGACAACAAGAGCACCAACGGGGTGTTCGTCGACGCGCGCAGGCTGACCCAGCCGGTGTCGATCGACCGCCCCACCCAGGTCCGGCTCGGTGACGCCATCAGCGGCCCGCTGCTGCACCTGCTGCCCGCGAACCCGCAGCCCCCGCAACGGCCTTCGGTGCGCCCGGCGCAGCAGGCGCCGCAGCCCGGACCTGCGCAGCCGGGGCCGCCGCCGCACGCGGTCCGGCGGCCGCCGCAGCAGTTCCAGCGTCCGCAGTACCCGGCGCCCCAGGACGTGCCAGCCCCCGCGCCCGCGCTGAACGTCAACATGACGACCAGGGCCGATACCTCGAATATGCCGCCGGTCCGGGCCAGGGCCAGCACCGCGCCCATCGCCCGCGCCGACCGGATTCCCCAGTCCGGTCTGAGCATCGGCCGCACCACCGACAACCAGATCGTCGTCAACGATCCGCTGGCCTCCCGCAAGCACGCCCGTCTGGTCTCCTCCGCGGAGGGGCTGGTCATCGAGGATCTCGGGTCGGCGAACGGCACCTTCGTCAACGGGCACCGCCAGCAACGGGCGGTGTTGCGCGAGCGGGACATTATCACCGTCGGCAATGTCGACTTCGTCGTCCAGCAGGGTGCGCTGGTGCACCGGCAGAAGCCGGTCGCCGAGCAGGGGCTCGCGGTGCACGGCGTCGGCTTCACCGTCGAGGGGAACAAGCAACTGCTCGTCGACGTGAACATGTCGGCCAGCCGCGGGACGCTGACCGCGCTGATCGGCCCGTCCGGTGCGGGCAAATCGACGCTGTCGCGCCTGATCGCGGGCACCACCAGGCCTTCCGGCGGCGTGGTCACCTTCGAGGGGCGCAATCTGCACGCCGAGTACGAGGCGCTGCGCTCGCGCATCGGCATGGTGCCGCAGGACGACGTGCTGCACCGCCAGCTCACGGTGCGCCAGGCGCTCGGTTTCGCGGCCGAGCTGCGGCTGCCCCGCGACAACAGCAAAGCGGACCGGCAGAAGGTCATCGACGGTGTGCTGCAAGAGCTCTCGCTCACCGAGCACGCCGACACCAGGGTCGACCGCCTGTCGGGCGGCCAGCGCAAGCGCGCCTCGGTGGCGCTGGAACTGCTGACCGGTCCGTCGCTGCTCATCCTGGACGAACCGACCTCCGGCCTGGACCCGGCATTGGACCGCCAGGTCATGGTCATGCTGCGGGAACTGGCCGACGCGGGCCGCGTGGTGATCGTGGTGACCCACTCGGTGGCGCACCTGGACATGTGCGATCAGGTGCTGCTGCTCGCGCCCGGCGGCAAGACCGCCTACTGCGGCAACCCGGCCGGCGTCGGCGCTGCGCTCGGGACCAGCGATTGGGCGGAGATCTTCGCCAACGTCGCGGCCAATCCGGATCAGGCGTTCGCGGCCTATCGTTCCCGGCAGGCGTTCGCGCCGCCGCCCCCGCCGCCCCCGCAGCCGTACGGGTCCGCGGGAAGTCCACCGCAGTCCAGTCGCGGCAAGCAGTTCTCCACCCTCGCGCGCCGTCAGGTCCGGCTGATCCTGGCCGATCGCGGCTATCTGACATTCCTGGTGCTCCTACCGTTCATCCTCGGCGGGCTCTCGCTGGTGGTGCCGGGAAAGAACGGTTTCCAGCGCGGCGCGCTGAAAGCGCTGCCGGACGGCAGCTTCGTGCCCGAGGGCGGCAGCGAGACGCAGCAGCTGCTGGTGGTGCTGATTCTGGGCGCCTGCTTCATGGGCTCCACGCTCACGGTGCGCGACCTGGTCGGCGAACGGACGATCTTCTACCGCGAACGCGCGGTGGGACTGCTGCCCTCGGCGTACCTGATGGCGAAGATCGCGGTGTTCAGCCTGACCGCGCTGCTGCAATCGGCGGTGCTGGTGGGCATCGTGCTCGCGGGCAAGAAGCGTCCGGGCGAGGGCGCGGTGCTGGCCTCCGGCAGCGCGGAGCTGTACATCGATATCGCGCTGACCGCGATCTGCTGCGTGGTCGTCGGCCTCTTGCTCTCCTCGCTGGCGAAATCGAACGAACAGGTGATGCCGCTGCTGGTGGTGGCCATCATGGCCCAGCTGGTGATGGCGGGCGGCCTGATCCCGGTCACCGGCCGCGTCGTGCTCGAGCAGGTGTCCTGGTTGTTCCCGGCTCGCTGGGGATACGCGACGGGCGCCTCGACGGTGAACATCCGCGAGCTGTTCCTGAACGCGCAGCCCGACACGCTCTGGCAGCACAAGCCGGAGATCTGGGCGCTGGATGCCGGCGTGCTGCTGTTGATCACCCTGGTGCTCGCGATCTTCACCTGGCGCCGGTTGCGATTGAAGAAGTCGGCGGCGTGACGCGGTCCGAACGGTTCGCGAGCGCCCCGGTGCGCCGAAACGGCGCCGAGCGGCGCGGGAAGGCAACGACGAGCATCTCGGCCGCGGACCGGGCACACTTATGCCTGTGACGGTGCGAGTAGGGGCAGTGCATCTCGGCTGGGATGTGGTGTCCGTGGCCGCCGGTGGCGGTGGGATTCCCATCCGCCCGGTGCAGGTGGAGGGCATGTGGACGCCGCCGGCCTATCTGCTGGCGGATTCGTCGGGCCGGTTGCATACGGCAGGCGTGGAACGCAACAGGCCGGATCTCGGGATGGCGATCGCCGACGTGCGCGACATCCTCGGACATCCGCAGATCGTGGTGGCGGGCGCGACCTGGCCCGCCGAGCTGGTCTTCCGCGCGCGCATGTACAACCCGCTCGCGGAGATCGGCAAGCACTTGCGCGGCAAACCGGATCTGGTGGCGCTGCCCTTCCCGGACAACTGGCCGGACGAGAAGGTGGAGATGTACGCCGCGATGGTGGAACAGCTCGACGTCGTCGTGGAGCCGCTGCCGGAGAGCGTCGCGCTGTCCGGCTACGTCCGTGCGCTCGGACTGGTGCAGCCGCCGGACCGGACGATGCCGCGCGGCATCGGCGCGACGGGCGTGTACTCCGACGGGCGCAGCATGCTGGTGGTCGCGGTGCACGGCGACGACGAGCAGCCCACCGAGTCGGTCGACGTCCCGGTGGACGCCGAGGCCATGCGCGATGCCCGGTCGGCGGACGACGTGGTGATCGAGGTGATGGCGGCGGCCCGTTCGATCGGCGCGGACACCTCGACGGTCCTGCTGTCGGGCAACGTGCGCTTCAACGACGCGCTGCGCCTGGCCTTCCAGAACCATCTCGGGCATCGACTGCAAGTGGCCGACCATCCGATGCACGCGCTCGTGCTCGGCGCGGCGCACCTGCTGGTGAGCGACACCGAAGCAGACGAACCGGAGCCTGCGGGCAGGCACGCCGAACCCGCGCCCGCCTCGCAGCGCCCGATGGACGCCCGGACGCAGGCCGAGTACGCCCCGCAGCAACCGGCGCCGCCGGGCCCTGCCGAAACCGGTCAGCGCTCCCCGGAGCAGCCGCCGGTCCGGCCGGTGCCCGGCGTTCAGTACGGGCCGGGGTACCCCACCCAGCCCGAGGAGTCGACGACCAGGATCGGGCGCGACGAAGTGCCGCGCGGTCTCCCGCCGAACCTCGCCGAGCTGGGCAGTCGCTTCACCCGGCCGCCGAGCTCGCCGGATGATCAGGCCGGTCGGGCTCCGGCCGGCGATCTCGCGGGCCCGCCGTCTGGGCCCCCGCCCGGCGGGCCGGTGCCGCCGCTCGGCCCGCGGCCGCCCTATCCGGGAGCGCCGGAGCAGCAGCCCTACCCCGGGCAACAGCACCAAGGCGCCTGGCAGGCCCCTGGCACGGAGTCCGAGGACGAGGACCGGCACCGCAAAGGCAAGCTCTGGAACAAGATGAAAGGCAATTTGTTCGGAGCCAATACCCTCGTCGGAGCGGTAGCGCTGGCCGTGGTCGCGCTTCCGTCCGGGGGTGAGCGGGTGGAGCTGACCGCGCAGCCGGTCGTCCTCGACGCGGAATCGGTGGTCTCGGACGAACTCGCCGAGCCCGTCGCGTGCCCGGCCGTTCCGTACACCATCACCCAACCCCGATCCGGGGTCATCACCGCGCGAGGAAACCAGCGGGAAGCCCAGGAGAGCGTCGCGGAGTGCGGGCGGCCCGAGGTCGACACCCTGCGGTACCTGGTCCCCGGCCCGCCCGGCGCCATCGACCTCGGCCCGCCGATGGAGATCTGACGCGATTTCTTCCCGCGATACCCCGCTGGTATCGTGGCTCGTTGGCGTGTGGAACGTCCGGTCGATTCCTGGTGAATCGCCGAGCGTCCACCGAGTCCCGGGTCTCCACCGGCCGCCGGGAAACAGCTCGACCACACGCTCGGCTGGCAACACCGACGACAGACAGGGAAGCACTGTGCCTACGTACAGCCCCAAGGCGGGTGACGTGACCCGTAAGTGGTACGTCATCGACGCCACTGACGTAGTGCTCGGCCGTCTCGCCGTCCAGGCAGCGAATCTGCTGCGTGGCAAGACGAAGCCGACCTACGCCCCGCACGTCGATGGTGGCGATTTCGTCATCATCATCAATGCCGACAAGGTTGCCATCAGCGGCAACAAGCGGCAGGACAAGCTGATCCACCACCACTCCGGGCACCCGGGCGGCCTCAAGTCGCGCACCGTCGGTCAGGTGTTGGAGACCCGCCCCGATCGGCTCGTCGAGAAGGCCGTCAAGGGCATGATCCCGAAGAACAAGCTCGGTAACGCGATCGCGGGCAAGCTGAAGGTCTACGCGGGCCCGACGCACCCGCACGCCGCCCAGCAGCCCATTCCGTTCGAGATCAAGCAGGTGGCCCAGTGACCGCTCCCGAGGAATTCAACGAGGACTTCGTCGAGGAATTCGACGCTGCCGAGCCTGTCGAGGACGGTGCGGGTTACGAGGACTCCGAGGTCTCGGCGTCCTACACCCCGGTCGTGATCGACCGCCCGGTGCAGACCGTCGGCCGCCGCAAGGAGGCCGTCGTGCGCGTGCGCCTGCTGCCCGGCTCCGGCAACTTCGTGCTCAACGGCCGCACCATCGAGGACTACTTCCCGAACAAGGTGCACCAGCAGCTGGTCAAGTCGCCGCTGGTGACCGTCGAGCGCACCGAGTCCTTCGACGTGCACGCCCGCCTGGTCGGCGGCGGCCCGTCCGGCCAGGCAGGCGCCCTGCGGCTGGCCATCGCCCGCGCCCTGATCGAGGTCACCCCGGAGGATCGTCCCGCCCTGAAGCGGGCCGGCTTCCTGACCCGTGACCCGCGTGCCACCGAGCGCAAGAAGTACGGTCTGAAGAAGGCGCGTAAGGCGCCTCAGTACTCGAAGCGCTGATTTCGGCATCGTCGACCTTCCGCGTCCGGCACCCTCGCGGTGCCGGACACGGTACGGTCGTCGCGGCAGCTGTACGAGAGCAGGCTCCCAGCGAACAGCTGGTCGCCTGCTCTCGCGCTGTATGAAGACGCGGCGTTCGCGGGGCCTTCGTGGTGCACAGGCCGGTGCCTCCAGGGCCGACGCTCACGCCACAGATCACCAATGAGGGGCGAGGTATGGGACGGTTGTTCGGCACCGACGGAGTCCGCGGGCTTGCCAACGAGTCGCTCAGTCCGGAGTTCGCGCTGCGCGTCTCCGGCGCGGCCGCGCAGATCCTGAGCCGAGGCAAGAAGCGCGCGCTCGCAGTGGTCGGCCGCGACCCACGGGCCAGCGGCGAGATGCTCGAAGCCGCCGTGACCGCGGGGCTGACCGCCGCGGGTGTGGACGTGCTCTCGGTGGGGGTGCTGCCGACGCCGGCCGTCGCCTACCTCACCGGCCTGTACGACGCGTGCCTCGGCGTGATGATCTCCGCCTCGCACAACCCCATGCCCGACAACGGGATCAAGATCTTCGCCGCGGGCGGGCACAAACTCGATGACGCGATCGAGGACCGGATCGAGGCGCTCGTCGCCGCGGAGACGCCGTTCCGCCCGACCGGCGCCGGCATCGGACGGGTGCGCAACGCGGCGGGCGCGCGGGACCACGGGTCGGACATCCCGGACCAGTACAGCCTCGCGGGCACCCATGAGCGCTATGTGGAACACCTGGTGGAGGCCACCGGGCGGGATCTGTCCGGGCTGACCGTCGTGGTCGACTGCGCGCACGGCGCGGCCTCGGAGGTGGGGCCCGCCGCGTACCGCGAGGCCGGCGCCACCGTGATCGCCATCAACGCCGAGCCGGACGGACTGAATATCAACGACGGTTGCGGCTCGACCCATCTCGACCAGGTGCGGGCCGCGGTGGTGGAGCACGGCGCCGATCTCGGCCTCGCGCACGACGGCGACGCCGACCGCTGCCTGGCCGTCGACGCCTACGGCAATGTCGTGGACGGCGACGCGATCCTGGCGATCCTCGCCCTCGCCATGCACGAGGCGGGGGAACTGACCGCTGACACCTTGGTCGCCACGGTGATGAGCAACCTCGGTTTGCACATCGCCATGCGAGCGGCCGGAATCACGTTGCGCACCACCGCCGTCGGCGACCGCTACGTGCTCGAGGAGTTGCGGCGCGGCGGCTTCACGCTGGGCGGCGAGCAGTCAGGGCACGTGGTGTTCCCGCGCTACGGCACCACCGGCGACGGCATCCTGACCGGGTTGCGCCTGATGGCGCGGATGGCGCAGACCGGGCGCACCCTGGCCGATCTGGCGAGCGTGTTGCAGCCCGTGCCGCAGATCCTGGTGAACGTCCCGGTCAGCGACAAAGCCGTGGTCGCGCGCGCACCCGAGATCCGAGACGCGGTGCTGGAGGCGGAGCGGGCGCTCGGCGACTCCGGGCGCGTGCTGCTGCGGCCGAGCGGCACCGAGCAACTGGTGCGAGTGATGGTGGAGGCCACCGACCCGGCCCAGGCGCGCCAACTGGCGGACGACCTGGCCAAGCGGGTCGCGGCTGTGTGATTTTTCCAGCGCGAACGGCGGATGCTCGGTCTCGCTTCGCTCGAAACCTGGGGTTGAGGTGCGCGGGGCGCGTTGGTTTCTGGGCTCAGGATCTAGTGCACGCGGTTGGAGTGGCTGGTTGACGGTGCTGGTGAGTCGTCGGGTCTGCGGCTCGGCTATCGCCGGTGGGGGCGGATGCTGACTTCGGTTGTGCCGCACAGGCGGTCTCGCCAGAGGGCGAGCGCTGCGGTCAGAGTGTTTCGGTGAGTACGCCCGCGGTCATGTGCCAGCGGCGGGTTGTGCGGACGGTGTCGAGCATGCGGCGGTCGTGGGTGACGAGCAGGAGTGTGCCGTCGAAGGATTCGACGGCCTGTTCCAGCTGCTCGATGGCGGGGAGGTCCAGGTGGTTGGTCGGCTCGTCCAGCACGAGCAGGTTCACCCCGCGGGCTTGGAGCAGGGCGAGGGCGGCGCGGGTGCGTTCACCGGGGGAGAGGGTGTCGCACGGGCGCAGCACGTGCGGGCCGCGCAGACCGAATTTGGCCAGCAGCGTGCGGATGTCCGCCTCCGGCAGGTCCGGCAGTTCGGCGCTGAAAGTGTCGGCCAGCGCGGTGTTCCCGCGGAAGAGTCCGCGCGCCTGGTCCACCTCGCCGATCTCGACGCCGGAGCCGAGGCTCGCTGATCCGCTGTCCGGCCGGATCTTTCCCAGCAGCACCGCCAGCAGGGTGGATTTTCCGGAGCCGTTCGCCCCGGTGAGCACGATGCGGTCGGCCCAGTCGACCTGGGTGGTGATCGGGCCCAGCGTGAAGTCGCCGCGGGTGACACTGGCTTGGGACAGCGTCGCCACCACCGAGCCGCTGCGCGGGGCCGCGGCGATGCTCATGCGTAGCTCCCATTCCTTGCGCGGTTCCTCCACCACGTCGAGTCGTTCGATGCGGCGCTGGGTCTGCCTGGCCTTGGCGGCCTGTTTCTCGGTGGATTCGGCGCGCATCTTGCGGCCCGCCTTGTCCGAGTCCAGCTTCCTCGGGTCACGCGCCTTGCGGCGTGCGTTGCGGACACCGTGTTCGAGCCAGTTGCGCTGCATCTGGGCGCGGGCCTCCAGGCCCGCTTTGGTGTCGGCGTACTCGTCGTAGGCCTCGCGCGCGTGCTGCCGGGCGATCTCCCGCTCCATCAGGTACGACTCGTACCCACCGTCGTACAGGCCGACCTGCTGCTGGGCGAGGTCGAGCTCCACGATGCGATTCGCGGTGCGCGCAAGGAACTCCCGATCGTGGCTGATCACCATGAGCGGCACCCGGACGCCCGCGACGAACTGCTCCAGCCGGGCCAGCCCGTCGAGGTCCAAGTCGTTGGTCGGCTCGTCCAGCAGCAGGATGTCGAAGCGGGACAGCAGGACGGAGGCGAGTCCGGCGCGCGCGGCCTGGCCACCGGACAACCCGGTCATCGGGGTGTCCAGCCCGCCCGGCAGGCTGCCGGTGAGGCCGAGGTCGGCGGCGACCTCGTGGGCGCGCTGGTCCAGGTCGGCCCCGCCGAGAGCGAGCCAGCGCTCGAGGGCGGGGGAGTACTCGTCCGGCCCGCCTTCGGCGAGGCGTTCGGCCGCGGCGTCCATCGTTCGCTGCGCCTCGGCGACCCCCGTTCGGCGGCAGAGGAATTCGAAGACGGTTTCGCCGTCGACCCGCTGTGCCTCCTGGGCCAGGTAACCGACCGTGGCGTCCGGGGGGCTGAGCGTGATGCTGCCCGTTGGCGCGTGCCGGTCGGCGAGCATGCGCAACAGGGTCGACTTGCCCGCGCCGTTCACGCCGACCAGGCCGATCACGTCGCCCGGCGCGAGGGTCAGATCGAGGTCGGCGAACAGCGTGCGCTCGCCGTGACCGGCCGACAGGCCGCGGGCATGCAGAGTGGTGCTCACCTGCACGAGTCTGCCGTGCTCGGGGTCGCACCCTGAGGTCGCCCCCGGGAGAAATCAGGGTCGGTATCGGCCGCCGGGCCGATGGCGGGGCCCGCGGAGCGGCGCACAGTGGAGGTCGTAGCGATTACCGCCAGAGAGGGAAGACCAATGACCGCACCGACACGCCGTTTCGCCCGCTCCACCCACGACAAGTGGATCGCAGGCGTCTGCGGTGGCCTCGCCGAGTACCTCGGCTGGAACGCCAACGTCGTCCGTCTGCTGTTCGTGGTGTCGTGCCTGCTGCCCGGTCCGCAGTTCGTCATCTACCTGGTGCTGTGGTTGCTGATGCCGAAGAAGTGAGCTGGGAGGCTGCGTCGAGCTCGCGCGAGTGTCAGGATGGAACGATGCCGCTCGAGCGGCACCGCATCACCGTATGAGTCCCGCTGAGGAGGAGTCATGATCACCTCGGGCGAATTCCCCGGACTGGATATACCCGGCATCGACGCGTCCTCGTCACTCGACGGGCTGGGTGCGATCGAACTGCACCACCCGACCCAGGACATCGACGGCGACGGCACCCTCGACACCATCACCACGACGGGTGACGAGGCGATGCAGGTCTGGACCGACTACGACCACGACGGCTTCGCCGACCACGTCACCGTGGTGGAGAAGGACGGCGACTACGCCGCATGGGAATTCCATCGCCACCCGGACGGCACCTCCGAGTGGGTTCGCACCGACCGGGGCAGGATCGGCAGCTAGTCTTCGCCGCAGGAGCGGAATTCGGGGGAACCGGGTGTCGGCGTGGTGCGTCGAAGGAAGTACGGCGGCATCCGGCGCGAATGGGATTCGCGTCGGCGCAAAGACACTACGAGCACGGAGGGGAATCGTGGGCGGGTCGGAGACGGTCGGTGTGCGGACGGGGGAGCTCGGTGCCCTGGGCAGTGACTACCGGAGATCGGCGGACGCGGTCCGCGACCAGGCAAAGCGAATCGACGACCATCCGTTCGGCATCGGCGACGAGGCGGGCCGCAACTACGCGCCGCAGGGAATCGCGGTGCGCCAGGGACTGGAACGGATCAGTACGTGGCTACGCACATGGAGTGATGCCACCACCGCGACCGCGGACGCGCTCGGGGCCGCCGTAGTGGCCTACGCCGAGACCGACCAGCAGCGCGCCGGCGAAACGAACAAGACATGAGACCGCCGAATGGCACGTGTTCGCACCGGCGACGCCACACATTCGAGGAGTCGGAATCATGACGGTTTCCTGGCAGGGTAAGTCGATCGACACCCTCTTGGACGAGGGCACCGCGGGACTGCGGTACTGGATCGAGTTCGTGCCGCTGTACGAGGCGGCGTTCGGCGAGGCGGCGTTCGGCGGCAATGGCGCGCCCGGGAATGTCGCCGAACTGCTGGCGATGTACGACGAGCAACGCGGCATGCGGCTGGAGAAGCTGGAGCAGGCGGGCGAGGCGCTGAAAGTCGCCCTGTCCGAGGCCGATCGCCAATGGGATGCGCAGCAGGGCTACGCCCGTCGGCTGCCCGAGTTGTGGCAGGGGGTGGCGGCCACCGCCGCGCTGGACATGCTCGGCAAACAGTCGGTTCTGGCCGACGAGGACCGGCAGCACGCCCGAGCGGCCATGGCCGTGATCGCCGACATGGCGGCTGCGTTGCGCTCGGCGGTCGCCGCGAAAGCGTTCGCCACCAGGGAGCTGCTGGAGGGCCCGGTGGGCGGCAGCAAAGTCGTCCGGATCGACGGCAAGACTCCCGAGGACGTGAAAGTCGTTGTGGATGTGCACAATGCGCGGGAGTGGATCGACGCGGACCAGGTCCGCGCACTCGGTCGCATCTTCCCGGCGCTGGCCGTGCCGGAGGACAAGATCAACAAAAGCGTGCTCGGCTTCATCAATTCCGACAGCAGGAATCTGCTCACCGGCGCGTACGGGGACCGGGTCCGCAGCGTCACCGAGGAGTGGCTGACCAAGACCTTCCGACCCGACTTCGATCGGAAACTGGCGTCCTATGTCGACGTCTGCGCCGAGGTCGACCGCCTGTTCAAGGATCAGTACCAGAATCTGACCGATGCGCTGGCGCAGGTCGCCGAGCGGGCCTACCCGTGCCCGGAAGTCCCGGCGACACCGCAGCCCGGGGCGCCCGTCGTCCAGGACGAGCCCGAGGCCACGGGATCTCCCGGGCCGCCCGGCGCGCCCGCCGCCACGGCCCCGGCGAGCACCGCACCGAGCGGCGTGCCCACTCCGGCCACTCCGGCCACTCCCAGCGCTCCGGCCACGCCCAGCACACCGGCGACGCCGAGCATGCCCACCACCCCGGAGTCCAGGCTGCCGTCGCTGGACGGACTGGCGGCGCTCAGTCAGGTGGCGCGGGAGTTCACCTCGGTGGCAACGGGTCTCGGCCAAGCGCTGAATTCGGGGTTGTCCGCGCTGAGCGGCGCCATCACCAGCGGAGTCGACGACGCGATCGAAAGGCTCATGCAGAGCGGGGATCCGAACAGCGCCCGAGCCGACGACGACATCGATGACGGCAAGGACGAAACTCACCGGCCGACAGCGGAATTCGATCTCGGCGACAAGCACGTGCAGTTCGAGATGGGGCCGGACGGCGAGGTGAAACTTCTCCTCTCCGAGGCGACCGGCGAGGTGCGGGAGTTCACCGTCGAGCTGAACGAGCACGGGATGCCGATCATCTCGGTGACCGAGCTGGAAGAGGAGAACGCGCAGCCCGCGGCACCGGAGGCCGAGGACGCGCAGCCTCCGGCACCGGAGGCCGAGGCGCCGGAGGCCGAGGCGCCGGAGGTTGAGACACCGGAGGTTGAGACACCGGAGGCCGAGACACCGGAGGCCGAGACACCGGAGGCCGAGGAGAAGGCACCCGGCTCGGCTCCGACGCCGGACACCGATGCGGAGCAACCCGGTCTGCCGGGCGCAACCCCGCCGAGCGCCCGGCGCGAAGAAGACGGCGAGCACTACCCGAAGCCGATGCCGGGACAGGGTGAGCCGGAATCGGACGCGCCGGGGGACAGCGGCGCGGAACTGGCCGAAGCGGGGCCGCTGGGTGCGGAACTCGCGGAGGCGGGCCCACTGTGAGCGTGGCCGGATGACTGCCGCCACACCGGACGAGCGAGGAGGCGCGGCATGGTGAACTACGCCGAGGAAGCCAGGCAACTCGGTGCCGAGAACCAGCGCCGAATGTCCCTGCTGCTCGACGAGATCCAGACGATCAACGAGGAGACCGCGGCGACCGGCCGGGAGTTCGCCGACCGCCTGGTCGCCGACATGAACGAATTCTGGGCTACGCAGGCGGGCGATCCGGACGAGGCCGCCGCCGAGGCGGAGGAGAAACAACGGCTGGAAGACGAAGCGCGGGAGCAGCGCGAGGCCATCGCCCGGTCGATGGCCGCCCGCCGGGCCAATCAGACGGTTGCCCCGGTCGACGAGGAGGACGAAGAGGCCAAGTTCTACCGACGCAAGAGCTGGCTGATCTGACCGGCGCGGCGGACCACGGCGTCTGCGCTACCGCCGCAGCAGTGCGGCGAGCTGCCCCACCTTCAGCTTCGGTGCCGCCTCCTCCTGGGGCGCGTCCGGGTCCACGACGGTGGTGTGCGGGATGACCTCGTCCGGGTCCGCGAAGGCGCGGTAGGTCTTGTCGCCCGCCAGCGTGGCGAGCAGGTAACCGGCCAGCAGCGCGCGGGTGGTGCGGGCGGTCTTCGATTCGTGCTTGCCCGCGCCCACGGCGGCGAGCACGCGCCGGCCCTCGATGATGCCGTTGTGCGAGGCCTTGTCGACGGCGCGCAGGATGGCGCTGCCGCCCCACGCGGTGGCCAGCGGGATGGCGTTGGAGCTGACCGAGGTGATGTCGGTCGCGCCGGCCAGGATCAACGCCGGAATGTCGAGGTCGGGCGCCCCGGCCTCGGCGGCGGGCGCCGTCGGCGCGGGAAACAGCGCCGCGACCGTGGCGACGTCGCGACGGCCCGCGGCGATCACGGCGGCGCCCGCGCCCATGCCGTGTCCGGCCAGGGCGAGGCGCTCCGGATGCACGCTGATCTCGCCGTCGCCGAGCCGCACGCCGGTGCAGATGTCGAGCGTGGTGAGCAAATCGGCGGCCAGGCCCAGATGTGACGGAATCGGCCCGCGCTCGGTGTCCGGCGCCGCGGCCACGATTCCCCAGGAAGCGAGGTGCTCGAGCAGGGTGCGGTAGTGGCTCGCGCCGGTCAGCCAGCCGTGTGCGAACGCGACGGCAGGCAGATTCCGCCCCGACTCAGGCGTGAACACCACCCCCGGCTGGCCCGCGATGGCTAGATTGCCACGCAACACGCGGTGCGGGCCACGGCTGGTCAGGGTGCTCAGTAGCGATTTCACAGACGCCGACACGACGTGAACGTTATCCGATAAGTAGTGTGGTGAGCCATGTGCGGAATCGTGGGGTACGTCGGGTACCGAGACGCGCTCGGCGTCGTCGTTGACGCGTTGCGCCGCATGGAATATCGCGGATACGACTCCGCGGGTGTGGCGATCCTGGACGGCGCGGGCGCGCTGGCGGTGGAACGCAAGGCGGGTCGCCTGGCCAATCTGGAGGCCGAACTCGCGCAATCCGGGATGGACCGTTACGTGGGCACCACGGGAATCGGACACACCCGGTGGGCCACGCACGGCGCGCCGACCGACCGCAACGCGCATCCGCACCGGGACGACACCGGCAAGGTCGCCGTGGTGCACAACGGCATCATCGAGAACTTCGCTCCGCTGCGGCGCGAGCTGGAGGACGCCGGTGTCGAGCTGAGCAGCGACACCGACACCGAGGTCGCCGTGCACCTGGTGGCCCGTGCGTACGCCGACGGCCCGACCGCCGGTGACTTCGCGGCCAGCGCGCTGGCCGTGCTGCGCCGACTCGAGGGTGCGTTCACCCTGGTCTTCACCCATGCCGACCACCCGGACATGATCGTGGCCGCGCGCCGGTCCACGCCGCTGGTCGTCGGCGTCGGTAAAGGGGAGATGTTCATCGCCTCGGACGTCACGGCGTTCATCGAGCACACCCGCGAGGCGGTCGAGCTGGGCCAGGACCAAGCCGTCGTGATCACCCTGGACAGCTACCGGGTCACCGACTTCGCGGGCAACGACGCCGCTTCGCGCACCCGCCCGTTCACCATCGACTGGGACCTGGCCGCCGCCGAGAAGGGCGGCCACGACTACTTCATGCTCAAGGAGATCGAGGAGCAGCCCGCCGCGGTCGCGGACACGCTGATGGGGCATTTCAGCACCGACCACGACAGTGCGGGCCGGATCGTGCTGGACGAGCAGCGCCTCGCCGACCAAGAGCTGCGCGATTTCGACAAGGTGTTCGTCGTCGCGTGTGGCAGCGCCTATCACTCGGGTCTGCTCGCGAAGTACGCCATCGAGCATTGGACGCGGCTGCCTGTCGAGGTCGAGCTGGCCAGCGAATTCCGCTACCGCGATCCCGTGCTGGACCGTTCCACGCTGGTGGTGGCGATCTCCCAGTCCGGCGAGACCGCCGACACGCTGGAGGCGGTGCGGCACGCGAAGGAACAGAAGGCGCGCGTCCTCGCGATCTGCAACACGAACGGCGCGCAGATCCCGCGCGAGTCCGACGCGGTGCTCTACACCAGGGCCGGGCCGGAGATCGGCGTCGCCTCCACCAAGGCGTTCCTGGCCCAGGTGACCGCGAATTACCTGGTCGGGCTCGCCTTGGCGCAGGCGCGCGGCACCAAGTACCCGGACGAGGTCGCTCGTGAGTTCGCCGAACTCGAGGCGATGCCGAAGCTGGTCGAACGCGTACTGGAGACCGCCCCGCAGGTGCGGGCGATCGCGCGGGAGCTCGCGCAGGTGCCGACGGTGCTGTTCCTCGGACGTCACGTCGGCTACCCGGTGGCGTTGGAGGGCGCGCTCAAGCTCAAGGAGCTGGCCTACATGCACGCCGAGGGGTTCGCGGCCGGCGAGCTCAAGCACGGCCCGATCGCGCTGATCGAGGACGGCCTCCCGGTGATCGTGGTGATGCCGTCGCCGAAGGGGCGCGCGGTACTGCACTCGAAGCTGCTCAGCAATATCCGGGAGATCCAGGCGCGCGGCGCGCGCACCATCGTGATCGCGGAGGAAGGCGACGACACGGTACGCCCGTTCGCCGACGATCTCATCGAGATCCCCAGCGCGCCGACGCTGTTCCAGCCGCTGTTGTCGACGGTCCCGCTGCAGATCTTCGCCGCCGAGGTGGCCCAGGCGCGCGGCTACGACGTCGACAAGCCCCGCAACCTGGCCAAATCCGTCACCGTGGAATAGTTCGGCGGCCGCGCACCCTCGAGTGCGCGGCCGCTGCTCCGCGGATCATGCGTCTATGCGCCCACGGTGGCCAAAGGCCGCTCCGGCTCGGCTGGCGCGTCGCGACGTTCCAAGTAGCCGGATGTGACCGCGAGGACCAACGCGACCAGGACCAAGCCCACACCGACCCAATTGGGTGAGGTGTAGCCGAGACCCGCGGCGATCACCACGCCACCGAGCCAGGCGGACACGGCATTGCCGAGGTTGAACGCGCCGATGTTGACCGCGGAGGCCAGGGTGGGCGCGCCCGCCGCCTGGTCGAGTACGCGCTTCTGCAGCGGCGGGACGGTCGCGAAGCCGAGGGCGCCGATCAGCACGACCGTGACCGCGGCCCCGACCTTGCTGTGCGCGGTGACGGTGAACAGCGCGAGGACGATCGCGAGCCCGCCGAGCGTGAGGTACAGCATCGGCATCAGGTGCCGGTCGGCGAACTTGCCGCCGATCAGGTTGCCCAGGAAGAAGCCGAGGCCGAACAGCACGAGCAGCCAGGTGACCGAGCTTTCCGCATAGCCGGTGACCTCGGTCATCATTGGTGCCAGGTAGGTGATCGCGGCGAACACGCCGCCGAAGCCGAGCACTGTCATCGCCATGGCGAGCAGCACCTGGGGATTGCGGAACACCGCGAGTTCGGTGCGCAGCGCGGCATCCGCGGGCGCGGGTTGCTCCGGAACCAGCGCGGCGACGCCCACCAGGCCGATCAGCCCGACCAGCGCGACGAACAAGAAGGTCAGCCGCCAGCCGAAATACTGCCCGAGCAGTGTGCCCAGCGGCACGCCCACCATCGTGGCCACGGTGAGCCCGGTGAACATGATCGCGATCGCACCGGCGCGCCGGTCGGGTCTGACCAGCGTCCCCGCGACGACCGCGCCGATCCCGAAGAACGCGCCGTGGGCGAGCGAGGCCACGATCCGCCCGGTGAGCATCAGCCCGAAGGTCGGTGCGACGGCGGACAAGACGTTGCCGAGGACGAGCAGCGCCAGCATGCCGAGCAGCATGCGCTTGCGCGATACCCGGGTGCCGAGCCCGGTCATCAGCGGCGCACCCGCCACGACGCCGAGCGCGTACCCGGTGACCAGCAGGCCCGCGGTGGGGATGGATACCGCGTAGGTGCCCGCGATGTCGGGCAGCAGACCGACGACGACGAATTCCGTCGTCCCGATCCCGAACGCCCCGAGGGTGAGGGCGAGGAGTGCGAGGGGCATGTAGGAGCCTCCAGGAACGTTGCGTCCAAACTTTACAAGCGGCAACAATAATTGCAGACGCACATTAATTGCAAGCGCGGGCTATTGTGAAACCCGTCTATCCTGGAGGCACGATCCCCGACGCGAAGGAACGCCGATGACCGCGGATGCCGCCCTGACCGGCCTGGCCGATGGTTGGTACGCACTCTCGCTGCTGCACGACCGGATCGAGGCGCATATCGAACGGGCGCTGCAATCCGGCCATGATCTGAGCGTTAGGGAGTACTCGCTGCTGCTCGTGCTGAGCAGGCAGCACGACGGACCCGGCGGGCACCTGCGGATGAATCAGGTCGCCGAGGCCGTGGTGCTGAGCCAGAGCGCCACCACTCGCCTGGTGTCCCGGCTCGAGGATCGCGGCCTGCTCCAGCGTTACCTCTGCCCCGACGACCGCCGTGGCATCTACACCGACGTCACTCCGGCCGGCCTGGAACTGCTCGAGCAGGCCCGTCCCACGCACGACGCCGCGTTGGCCGGTGCTCTCGGCCAAGCCGCCGCCAACTCGGAACTGGCTCCCCTCGTAGCCGCGGTCGAGGCCCTGAACACCAGCTCGGCCCGCGGCGCCCGTCCTCGGGACTACCGCCCGGTGTGAACCGGCGATTCCGGTTCGTTCGGCACGTGCGCGCTATTGGACGGTGACCGACCCGCGCATCTCCGGGTGCAGTGAGCAGAGGTAGCGGTAGTTGCCCGGGGTGGTGAAGGTGTAGCTCCACTCACCTCGGTCGAAGATCGGGCTGTTGATGCCCATCGCCTTGTCTCCGATGCCCTGCACGCTGTGCGGGACCTTGTCGTCGAATTTCCAGGTGACCGTGTCGCCGACCTTGATGGTGACTTCCGCCGGGGAGAATTTCATGTCGTCCACCGCGACGGTGGCGGCGGCGGGCTTGCGCTCGCCGGTCTGCTGGGCGGTGGTGGTCGGCCGAGCCGGTTTCCTCGTGGTGGTGGCGGCCGAATCGGATTCGTCGCCACCGCAGCCGGACAGCAGCAGCGCCCCGGCGAGGGCGGCTCCCGTGATGGCGCGGAGGGTCCCGGTGCGGTGACGGACGCTTGGCATGATGGCCAAGCGTAGTAGCCCACACCGACGGAGGGAGCGGCGATGTCCACGCAGCGGGGCTATTTCACGGTCGAGGAGGTGCGCGCGGCGGAAGCCGAGCTGTTCACCCGGGTGCCGGACGGCGTACCGATGCGGCGTGCGGCGCACGGTCTGGCGACGGTGGTGGCAGGCGAACTCCGGGAGCGCACCGGCGGCGTCGCGGGACGAGCGGTCACCTTGCTGGTCGGGTCCGGCGACAACGGCGGCGACGCGCTCTGGGCCGGAGCGCAGTTGCGCCGCCGCGGCGTCGCGGTCACCGCGGTCCTGCTGAACCCGGAGCGCGCGCACGCGAAAGGACTTGCGGCGCTGCGCGACGCGGGCGGACGGATCGCCGACGACCCGGGCGACCCGGACCTGGCGGTCGACGGCATCGTCGGCATCTCCGGTCGTGGCCCGCTGCGGCCGCGCGCGGCGGAAATCGTTGCGGCGCTGCACGCTCCGATCATCGCGGCCGACCTGCCCAGTGGCGTCGACCCGGGCACCGGCGCGATCGACGGCCCAGCCGTCCGTGCGGAGGTCACCGTGGCCTTCGGCGCGTACAAGCCGGTGCACGCACTCGCCGCGCCGCAGTGTGGCCGAATCGAGCTGGTTCCCATCGGTTTGGATCTGCCTGCGCCGAGTCTCGTCGCGCTGGAGCCGGCATCGATCGGCGCCGCGTGGCCGGTTCCCGGCCCGTCCGACGACAAATACACACAGGGTGTGACGGGGATCTGTGCGGGCAGCGCGACGTATCCCGGCGCCGCGGTGCTGTGCGCGGGTGCCGCCGTGGCCGCGACTTCGGGCATGGTGCGGTATGCGGGAACCGCGGCGGCCGAGGTGCTGAACCACTTTCCCGAGGTGATCGCCACCCAGCGGATCGCCGATACCGGTCGCGTCCAGTCCTGGGTCTTCGGACCCGGCGCGGGCACCGACGCCGACGCCCGGCAGCGCCTTTCCGAAATCCTCGCCACCGACCTCCCGGTCGTGGTCGACGCCGACGGCCTGACCCTCCTGGCCGCGGAACCGGAACTGGTGCACGGCCGTGCGGCCCCGACGGTCCTGACCCCGCACGCGGGCGAGTTCGCTCGTCTCACCGGGCGCGAAACCGGCCCGGACCGGGTGGCTGCCGTCCGTGAGCTCTCAGATTCCTGGCAGGTGACGGTGCTGCTCAAGGGCCGTGCCACGCTCGTCGCCGCGCCCGGCCGTCCCGTGCTGGTCAACGAAGCGGGCGGTTCGTGGGCCGCGACGGCGGGCGCGGGTGACGTGCTCTCCGGCATCATCGGAACGCTGCTCGCCGCGGGCCGCGACCCTGCCTGGTCCGCCGCCGCGGCCGCACGGGTGCACGCGCTGGCCGCGAACCTCGCCGCACATGACGACGCGCCCTCGGGAGCCCCCATCTCCGCGACCGCCCTAGCTGCTCACGTCCGTCCCGCGATCGGTGTCCTGCGTCGCCTCGCGCACCCCTTCTGACCTGTCCCGCAGCTCTTTCCGCAGAGAGGAACGACGTGGTGTGCCTCTCGCGCCGAAGTATCGGGGCGGCCGGGCGCTACACCACAGCCGGCCGGTCAGTAGGTCCACCGGCGGAGTTCGGCGCGCGATCGAAGGGCATCGACGGTTACCCAGCGAACCGTTGTGCCGAGGTCCGCGTGTCGCGCGGTCGTGATCGGCGCCGGTGGTGGCGCCGATCACGTGTGCCGACCGGCGCGCAAACCGATTGGAACCAGAACCGAGCGCGCCAATAGACTCGACCGCAACCGACGCAACGACCGATCTCGAGAACACATGGGTAACTCGCCGGGTAAACCCAGAACTCAGGTGGCACCGGACGCAGGACCCGAGCACGAATCTCGCGCCACCCACCGGTACGACCTGAATCCCCGGAGAGGCGGAACAGAGAGGCGGAACACACTGCCGTGAATGCGCAAGTGGAAACGGTCATCGACCTGGATGCCATCGCCCACAACGTGCGGATCCTGCGGGAACACGCAGGTGATGCCGCGGTGATGGCGGTGGTGAAGGCCGACGGCTACAACCACGGCGCGGTCGAGGTGGGCAGGGCCGCTCTCGCGGCGGGGGCGGCCGAGCTGGGCGTCACGACGGTGGCCGAGGCCGTGCAGTTGCGCGCGGCCGGGATCACCGCGCCCATCCTGTGCTGGCTGCACAACACCGACACCGACTTCGCGGCCGCGGTGGCCGCCGATGTGGAGATCGGCATCTCCTCGCTCGCCCACTTGCGAGCGGTCGAGGCCGCGGCGCGTGCGGCGGGCCGTACGGCGACGGTGACCGTGAAGGTGGACACCGGCCTGAACCGCAACGGCGTGTCGCCGGTCGAGTACCCGGAGGTGCTTGCCGCGCTGCGCCCGCTGGTCGACGAGCAGGCGGTGCGTTTCCGCGCGATCTTCTCCCATCTCGCGCACGCCGACGAGCCGGAGCATCCCAACAACGACGTGCAACGCGCCCGCTTCCTGGAGGCGATCGCCACCGCCAAGGAACACGGCTTGGAGCCGGAGCTGGTGCACATCGCCAACTCCGCCGCCACCCTGACCCGGCCCGATCTGGCCTTCGACCTTGTCCGGCCGGGGATCGCGGTGTACGGCCTGTCGCCGATATCGGACAACGATTTCGGCCTGCGCCCCGCGATGACGTTCCAGGCCGCGGTAGTGCAGGTCAAGCGGGTGGCCGCAGGTGAAGGCGTTTCCTACGGACACCAGTGGATCGCGCCGCACGACACCACGGTCGCGCTGATCCCAGCGGGTTACGCCGACGGCGTGTTCCGTCCCTTGAGCGGACGATTCGACGTCTGGCTCGGCGGGGCGCGGCGCAGAAATGTCGGCCGGGTGTGCATGGACCAGTTCGTCGTCGACCTGGGCGACAACGCGGCCGGTGTCCGGGAAGGCGACACCGCGATCCTCTTCGGCGCACGACCGCATGCCCAGGAATGGGCGGACCTGCTCGGCACCATCCACTACGAAGTGGTGTGCTCGCCGCGCGGCCGGGTCACCCGGCGCTTCACCGGTGACGTGCGATGAGCCGCTTCCGGGTGACCCCGCTGCGTGGCGGGCTGGCCACCGTGGGCGTCGTCGGTGCGCTGGCGGGCGCTCATGCGCTGCGCCGCGCCGGCGCGCGCGTGCTGTGGCCCGCGCGCCGCGACGACTATCGCGACGAGGATTTCGGGCTGATCGATGCCGACCGCGCGGGCACGGTGCTCGCCGATGACGGCGTCGCCTTGGCCACCCGGACCTGCGGCCCCGACGACGCGCCGGTGACGGTGATCTTCGTGCACGGCTTCTGCAACAGCATGGCGTCGTTCCACTTTCAGCGGCGTGACCTGGAAAAGCGGTGGGGCGCACGGGTTCGCATGGTCTTGTTCGACCTGCGCGGGCACGGTCGCTCCGGCGTGCCGAGCGCCGCGAGCTGCACGATCGCCCAGCTCGGGTGCGACCTCGCGGCAGTGTTGCGCGCCACTGCCCCGAACGGGCCGGTGGTGCTGGTCGGGCATTCGCTGGGCGGGATGGCGATCCTGGCCGCGGCCGCGCGGTTCCCGGATTTGTTCGCGGCGCGGGTGATCGGGGTCGCACTGCTGTCGACCGCGGCCGCCGAGGTCACCGCGGCCGGCATCGGGCAGCTGCTGCGCAATCCCGCGATCGACGGCTTCCGGCTGGCCGTGCACACCGCGCCCGCGCTGGTGCAGGCCGGACGCGTCACCGCGCGGCACGTGATCGCGCCGATCCTGCACGTCAGCTCGTTCCACGGCCCGGTGAGCCCGACCCTGTCGCGTTTCACGACGCTGATGATCGACCGGACGCCGGTGGAGACCATCGTGAAGTTCCTCCAGTCCATCGAGCTGCACGACGAGTCGGCCGCGTTGCCCGCTCTGGCGGGCACACCGGTGCTGGTGCTCGGCGGCGACCGCGATCTGGTGATCCCGTTCCGCAATTCGCGCGCGCTGGCCGAGGCGCTGCCGGGCAGCGAACTCATCCGGCTCGAAGGCGCGGCGCACATGCCGCACATGCAGTACCCGGACATCGTCAACGCCGCGCTGGAGCGATTGCTGGTACGTGCCGGTGCGATCGAGCCGGTGGCGGGGGACGCTTCGGAGGTGGCCGGTGGCTGATCCGGGGTATCGGGTGTTGCCCACCGTCGCCGACACCGAGGCGCTCGGCCGGGAACTGGCCACGGATCTGCGCGCCGGTGATCTGGTGGTGCTGGACGGGCCGCTCGGCGCGGGCAAGACCGCGCTCACCCGTGGCATCGCGGCGGGGCTCGGCGTGCAGGGGCGGGTCAGCTCGCCGACGTTCATCATCGCCCGCCAGCACCGCGCCGGGCAGCGCGAAGGCGGGCCGCCGGTGCCCATGGTGCACGTGGACGCCTATCGGCTCGGCGGCGACCTCGACGAGCTCGACGCACTGGACCTGGACACCGATCTGCATCAGGCGGTGGTCGTGGTGGAGTGGGGCCGCGGCGTGGTGGAGCACCTCGCGGAGCGCCACCTGCGCGTGCTGCTGTCGCGTACGCCGGATTCGGATGTGCGCACCGCGATCTGGGAATGGGTGGATTAGCTATCGGGTAGCTATGCGTCGGTGACGCTTACCACCCGGTATCGTTGGGCCAATCATGCTTGTACTAGCCGTCGACACCGCGACACCCGCCGTCACAGCGGGACTGGTGGAGCTGGAGCCGGGCGCCGACGTGGCGGATCCCGTCCGGGTACGGACCGTCGCCTCCCGGGTGCGCGTCGACCCCCGTGCCCACGCCGAGGTGCTCACCCCGCAGATCCTCGAATGCCTCTCCGAGGCAGGCCGTTCCAGGACCGAAGTCGACGCGATCGTCGTCGGGGTGGGTCCGGGGCCGTTCACCGGTCTGCGCGTCGGCA
The DNA here is from genome assembly GCF_015477775.1 of Nocardia abscessus. Classification (GTDB taxonomy): domain Bacteria; phylum Actinomycetota; class Actinomycetes; order Mycobacteriales; family Mycobacteriaceae; genus Nocardia; species Nocardia abscessus_A. Next base: position 197,515 of record NZ_JADLQO010000005.1, read on the forward strand.
TGGCCACCGCAGCCGCGTTCGGTGACGCGCTCGGCATCCCGGTCTACGGCGTGTGCAGCCTCGACGCGATCGCCGCCGACGCTGCCGCCGACCCTGCCGTGCCGCCCACGGTCGACCTCCCGGCCGACGCCGAACTGCTCGTGGTGACCGACGCGCGGCGGCGCGAGGTGTACTGGGCGCGCTACCGCCGAGGCGTGCGGGTGGCGGGACCCGAGGTGTGCAAGCCCTCGGACCTGGACACCGACCAGGCCACGGCCATCGCCGGATCTGCTTCGCACGTCGACTTCTTCGACCTTCCCGTAGTCCCCGCCGAGACGCCGTCGCCCGTCGGATTGGTGCGCGTCGCGGCTGCCGAGCTGCTGTCGCGCAGCGTTCCCGAGCCACTGGTTCCGCTGTACTTGCGCAGGCCGGACGCGGTGGAGAACGCCTACCGCCGACTCGACCGGACGGGAGCGTGACGTCCGTGGCTTTCCGCATCGAGCCGATGGTGGCCGCCGACATCACCCGCTGCGTCGAACTGGAGCAGCTGCTGTTCCCGGAGGACGATCCGTGGGCCGCCGTGGCGTTCCGGTCCGAGCTGGCCGGCCGGCACAACCGCTACATCACCGCACGCGACGACGACGGGCGAATGGTGGGCTACGCGGGTATCGCCCTGCTGGGTGATGCCGAACACCCCGAGGCCGAGGTGCACACCATCGGCGTCGATCCCCGCTGCCACCGCGCGGGCGTGGGCACCCTGCTGCTGGAGGCGCTGCTCGCCGAGGCGGGCAGGCGCGGCGGGCCGGTGTTCCTGGAGGTCCGCACCGACAACGCGGCCGCGATCGCGCTGTACGCCAAGCACGGCTTCCACATCATCGGCTTGCGCAAGAACTACTACCACCCCAGTGGCGCGGACGCGTACACGATGCGCAGGCCCGCGCTGAGCAGCGAGGACCGGCGGTGGCGCACGCCGGACGAGGTGTTGTCGTGATCATCATGGGCATCGAGAGCTCCTGCGACGAAACCGGAGTCGGCATCGTCCGCCGCCACCCGGACGGCACGTGCGAGCTGCTCGCCGACGAGGTCGCCTCCAGCGTGGAGCAGCACGCGCGCTTCGGCGGCGTCGTCCCCGAGATCGCCTCGCGCGCTCATCTGGAGGCGATCGTGCCCGCCATGCGCCGCGCGCTGTCGGCGGCGGGAATCGCGAAGCCGGACGCGCTGGCGGTGACCATCGGCCCCGGCTTGGCCGGTGCGCTGCTGGTCGGCGTCGCCGCCGCGAAAGCGTATGCGGCGGCCTGGGACGTGCCTTTCTACGCGCTCAACCATCTGGGCGGGCACGTCGCGGTGGACACCCTGGAACACGGGCCGATGCCGCCGTGCGTCGCCCTGCTGGTGTCGGGCGGGCACACCCACCTGCTGCACGTCACGGATCTGTCCGAGCCGATCGTCGAGCTGGGCAGCACCGTCGACGACGCGGCGGGCGAGGCGTTCGACAAGGTGGCGCGCCTGCTCGGGCTGGGCTTCCCCGGCGGTCCGGCCCTGGATGCCGCCGCGGCGAGCGGTGATCCGCGCGCCGTCGCGTTCCCCCGGGGCATGACCGGGCCGCGCGATCCGCGCTACGACTTCTCCTTCTCGGGACTCAAGACCGCGGTGGCCCGCTACGTGGAGGCGGCCCAGCGCGACGGCGTCGCCGCCGAGGATCTGCCCATCCCCGATATCGCGGCTTCGTTTCAGGAGTCGGTCGCGGATGTGCTCACCATGAAGGCGGTTCGCGCGGCCCAGGACGTCGGTGTCGGCACGCTGGTGCTCGGCGGAGGCGCGACGGCCAACTCCCGGATCCGCTCGATGGCCGAGGAGCGTTGCGAGGCGGCCGGTTTGACCCTTCGGGTGCCCAAGCCCCGGCTGTGCACGGACAACGGGGTGATGATCGCCGCACTGGGCGCGCATGTCATCGCGGGCGGCGCGGCGCCTTCACCGCTGACGGTAGCCACCGATCCCGGTCTACCGGTGTCGGTGAGCATGGTCCGCTGACCTGCTCGATCCCGGCGAGCGGCCCTCGCCCGTCATATCCCGGGCTGTCGGAGCAGGCGAACTACGGCCTCAGTTCGGGAGGAAAAGTCTCGGGTTCGACGCCGACCCCGAGTTCCCTTGCGGCGGAAGCGGCAGGCTCGACCGCGCGGGCGCCTGATTCGGTGCCGAGTTCGCGCCGGGAGCCGCGGCGCTCGGCGCCGTCGGCGACAGTGTCCGGCTCGACGGCGGCTCGGGCGAAGCGGTCTGCGACGCATTCGGATTGCCGAACAGCGGACCCAGCAGTTCGGGGAACGGTATCGGCGGGAGGTTCGGGTCCGGCCGCAGCGTGGGTTGCGTGGGCGTGATCACCTGCGTGGTCGGCGGAACGCCGGTCGCGCTCTGCGGCCCGCGTTCGGTGGTCGTCGGCGCGCTGCCCGCGCTGTCTGCGCTGCCCGCGCTGTCGGCGGTGTGGCCGTGCGTGGTGGCCGCCGCGGTCGACGGCGGTGCGGATGTGGGGGTCGGCAGGTGCGAAGCGCTGCTCGTGGTGCCCGCGGGTGAGACCTCGTCGTCCGCGGTGGGCGCGAACGTCTTCACGCCGTAACCGACGATCAGGCCGACGACCACGAGAGCTCCGGCCAGGGTGCCGAACACCTTGGTGACCGTCCCCGCCGGCGCGTCGCCGCCGAGCGCGCCCACCGGGAACACCGAAGGCTGCACCGAATCCGCGACCAGCGCCGCGCCTTTCGCGGTCACCGCCTCGGGGTCCGGCACGGTGAACACCGGGACCTCCAGCGCGGCGGTGAGTGTGTCGAGCACCGCCGGGATGTTGGCGCCGCCGCCGATGACCGCGACCGCCTGCGGTTGCCTGGGCGCGCGGGCGAACGCCGCCGTGACGAACAGCGCCAGGTCGCGCAGCAGGTCGGCGATCAACTCTTCGAAGTCGGCCCTGGTCAGCTTCAGCGGACGCCCGGCGACGTGGTCGATGGTGACCGCGGGCGCGATGGACAGGTGCTCCTTCGCCGCGCGGCCCCGGTTGGTCAGCATGCCGCGGTTGGGCCGGGTGCCGCGCCGGGCGAAGTGCATGTCCACCAGATGGTGGTAGATCAGGTCGTCGATCGCCTTGCCGCTGACGACCGCGGTGCGATCGGAACGGAGCACCGATTCATCGGTCCGGTCGGCGACGGTGACGCTGAGGCCGGAGGCGCCGAGGTCGACGATGGCGACGGTGTCGTAGCGGTCCAGCAGGCCGGTGTGCTTCAGGTAGGTCAGGGCGGCGGTGGCCTCCGGGATCAGCCGCAGGTCGCGCTGTTTGCCGGTGGCCGAACGGATTATCTGCGCCTGCTCCTTGGTGCGGTAGGCGACCGCGACACTGGTGGGCGGATGACCGGTCATCGGTTCGGCATCGCGCGGCGCGCCGGCGAACCGCCCGCCGACCGGACCGATGATCTCGCGCGGCGGCTGTGTGGTCGGCAGCTGGGTGGTCATCAGCTCGATCGAGGAGGCCACCAGGTCACCGAGATCGGAATGGGCCGCGTCGGCGGAGACGACGCGGTAATCGAAGCTCTGCGCGCCGTTGGACGCGGTGGCGACCAACGCCGAGCACACCACCTCCGCCCCGGCCGAGATGCCGAGGGATGTTCGCATGTTCACCTCCCTTCGAGCGGATGGTCATGGTGTCGCCGACCATCTCGAATGGACTGCCGGACCGCCGTGTGGATGACGCGCGACCCGGACCGGGAAACGAACCGGCCCCTCGTCCGGGTGGGTCGCGGGGACCGGCCATGGATCACGTGTGTATTGCTCTCTGGTGAAGCTGGTAGTGCGACGATCGTGCTGCGACGCTGCGTGTTTCGGCGGCGCTGTGGTACCGGTGTGCGGCCTCGCCGCCGCCCGCGGGCGACGAACGTGGCGGCCGGACAGCGACCGTCGTCAATAGTGTCACAATCCGTTATCCGAACGTTACTGTTTCTCCGAACTTATCGCCAAGCCGGAGCGTCTTCGGCGCGCCGCGCAAAGTTGGCACCGCCCAGCCTTGAGCGCTGGCACTCTCATGTATAGAGTGCTAGTCGGCACTGTGTGTAGTGCTTGTGCCAGCAGCTTGACCACTGGGCAGGGGTCCCGGCACCCGCGACGACGGGGCTATGCGCAGGGTCAGCACCGTGACCAACCGATGAGTCCGGGGCAACAGTCCCGGACGACCGAATCCCCTGAAAGTGGAGGGCTCAACGTGGCGAGCGTGAACATCAAGCCGCTCGAGGACAAGATCCTCGTCCAGGCCAACGAGGCCGAGACGACGACGGCCTCCGGCCTGGTCATCCCTGACACGGCGAAGGAAAAGCCGCAAGAGGGCACCGTTGTCGCCGTCGGTCCCGGCCGGTGGGACGACGAGGGCGAAAAGCGCATCCCGCTGGATGTCCAGGAGGGTGACACCGTCATCTACAGCAAGTACGGCGGCACCGAGATCAAGTACCAGGGCGAGGAGTACCTCATCCTGTCGGCGCGCGACGTGCTGGCCGTCGTCACCAAGTAGCCGATCGGGCACGCATGCGTTCCGCCCCGGTGTCTTTCGCGACCCGGGGCGGAACGCGTTCGGCGCCGACATCCCGGCACTGAAACACGCGGTGCGAGCGACGGGCCCGTGGCGGCCCGGAGCGCCGCAATCCACTACAGGAGCGAATCCTCATGGCAAAGCAGATCGAGTTCGACGAGAAGGCTCGCCGGGCTCTGGAACGCGGCGTCGACAAGCTCGCCGACGCGGTGAAGGTCACTCTCGGCCCGCGCGGACGGCATGTCGTGCTCGCGAAGTCCTTCGGCGGTCCGACCGTCACCAACGACGGCGTCACCATCGCGCGCGACATCGAGCTGGAAGACCCGTTCGAGAACCTCGGCGCGCAGCTGGTCAAGAGCGTCGCCACCAAGACCAACGACGTCGCGGGCGACGGTACGACCACCGCCACCGTGCTGGCCCAGGCGCTGGTCCGCGCCGGGCTGAAGAACGTTGCCGCCGGCGCGAATCCGATCGTGCTCGGCTCCGGCATCGCCAAGGCCGTCGACGCGGTCTCCGAGGCGCTGCTCGCGCTGGCCACCCCGGTCTCCGGCGAGCAGGCCATCGCGCAGGTCGCGACGGTGTCCTCGCGTGACGAGGAGATCGGCGAGATGGTCGGCAAGGCGCTGACCACCGTCGGCAAGGACGGCGTCGTCACCGTCGAGGAGTCCTCGACGCTGCAGACCGAACTCGTCGTCACCGAGGGCGTGCAGTTCGACAAGGGTTACCTCTCGCCCTACTTCATCACCGATCCCGACAGCCAGCAGGCCGTCCTGGAGGACGTGTTCGTCCTGCTGCACCGCGAGAAGATCAGCTCGCTGCCGGACTTCCTGCCTCTGCTGGAGAAGGTGGCCGAGAGCGGCAAGCCGGTCCTGATCATCGCCGAGGACGTGGAGGGCGAGGCGCTGTCGACCCTGGTGGTCAACGCCATCCGCAAGACGATCAAGGCCGTGGCCGTGAAGGCCCCGTTCTTCGGCGACCGCCGCAAGGCGTTCCTCGACGACCTGGCCGTGGTCACCGGCGGCACCGTTGTGAACCCCGATCTGGGCATCACCCTGCGTGAAGCGGGCCTCGACGTGCTCGGCAAGGCACGTCGCGTCGTCGTCAGCAAGGACGACACCACGATCATCGACGGCGCCGGTTCCGCGGCGGACGTGGAGGCGCGCGTGGCGCAGCTGCGCCGCGAAATCGAGTCCACCGATTCCGATTGGGATCGCGAGAAGCTCGAGGAGCGGCTGGCCAAGCTGGCCGGTGGTGTCGCGGTGATCAAGGTCGGCGCGGCCACGGAGACCGCGCTCAAGGAGCGCAAGTACCGCGTCGAGGACGCGGTGAGCGCCGCCAAGGCCGCCGTGGAAGAGGGCATCGTGCCCGGTGGCGGCACCGCGCTGGTGCAGGCGAGCGGCAAGCTCGTCGAGCTGCGCGACTCGCTGTCCGGTGACGAGGCCGTCGGCGTCGAGGTGGTGCGCACCGCGCTGCAGGCGCCGCTGTACTGGATCGCCACCAACGCGGGCCTGGACGGCGCGGTGGTGGTCAGCAAGGTGGCCGAGGGCAAGGAGGGCTTCAACGCCGCCACGCTCACCTACGGCGACCTGCTCACCGACGGCGTGGTCGACCCGGTCAAGGTGACCCGTTCGGCCGTCGTGAACGCGGCGTCGGTCGCGCGCATGGTGCTCACCACCGAGAGCGCCGTGGTCGACAAGCCCGCCGAGGAGCAGCACGATCACGGCCACCACGGCCACGCGCACTGAGCGGAGCGCCGCTGCGGGGCAACACCGTCGACAAGGCCCCCGAACCACGTGGTTCGGGGGCCTTGCCCGTCCTGGCGACAAGCCGGGGCCGTGACGTGACTACCGCTGGTAGGCGAGAGTTTTCCGAAGCTCGACGCGCTGTCTGCCGCGGGACCGGAGGATCACGGGATGATCCGGGCGGTTCGGCCCGTACGCGCGGAGCGGGAATGCCTGGCGGAGCGCCGGATTCAGCTGGCGACCGGGGGCTGTTCGGCGGCGATGGCCGCGAGTAGACGAGCACGCAGCGACGGCGGCGGAGTGGCCGCCGTGGCTGCGGCGAGAGCGGAGAGTGCTTCTTTCGTGTCTCTGACTTCCCTGACGAACTCCGCGCGTAGCACGGGGTCCTCGTTGTCGAGCAATTCCTGCACTTCCTGATGGTCTTCGTCGTCGATCGATCCGAGCGCGACGGTGTGCGCGAGATCGATCTGGCGTTCGTTCATCTCACGTCACCCCCAAACTTTTCTTCAGTCGTGTCAATCCGTCCCGAATCCGGGACTTAACCGTAGGTAACCCTACGTCGAGGTAGGTGGCTACCTCCGCATAGGTGCGCCCGCCGTAGTAGGCGAGCGAGATGGCTTCCCGCTGGGTCTCGGTGAGTGTGGCGAGCCCAGCCAGGACGGCCCGTTGTTCGAACCTGCGCTCGACCTCTTCGGTGACCTCGTCGAATTCGTTGCCGAGCACCCGGATCCCGTACGCGACCTCGCGCTGGGTGTGGGCTTGCTCGGCGCGCACCCGGTCGACGGCGCGCCGGTGCGCGAGCGTCATCAACCAGGTCACCGCGGAACCCTTCGCCGGGTCGAAACTCGATGCCATCCGCCAGATCTGCAGATAGACCTCTTGTGTGGTTTCCTCCGCGTATCCCGGATCGTGCAGGACGCGCAAAACGAGACCGAAGACGCGCGCGGACGTCCGGTCGTACAGTTCGGCGAATGCTTCCTGGTCGGCCCGGCCGCATCGATGTAAAAGCGCGGCGAGCTCGATACTTTCGGCTGCGCGTGCCGTAACCGCAGAATCCACCGTGGGTGGGAAGGCTTCTCTTCGGAACGAGTCGCCCTCTGCGGCTGGCGGCCGCGTTGTCACAACGCTCCATTCTGTGTCATCGGTCACTACCGTAGCGCGCCGCTATGACCTCCCTTCCGGTGGGGTGCCCACAAGCTCGTCAAGGGGCCGGCGCCGCGTGGCGAAAAGCGCCGACACGCCGGAGATCTCGGGAGGAGACACGCCGTGACACGCCGAGCGCTGTCGCACTGTGCCGGAACCGGCGGGTGCACGGCTTCCGGCGTCCGCTACGGCGGCCGGCCGATCGATGGTGACCGATCGGAGCCCACACGCCGACCTCCGGCGAGGAACCGGTCACCGTGTCGCGTGAGCGGCTCGGCCGAAGCACTGTTGCAGTGGCCCGTTATTTGCTAGGGATTCGACGCCCGTTGGCGTGCGGATGGGAGGAGATTGGTTCAGACGGCCATGCGGCGGCGGTTGCGCCGCGCGTGCATCTCGCGCTCGGTCTCCGACATGCCGCCCCAGATGCCGTAGGGCTCGCTGACTTTCAGCGCGTGGGTGCGGCACTGCATGAGCACCGGGCAGGTGCGGCAGATCTCCTTGGCGCGCATCTCGCGCGCGGTGCGGGCTCGGCCACGCTCGCCGTCGGGATGGAAGAACACCGCGGAATCCTGCCCGCGGCACGATCCTCGCATCTGCCAATCCCAGACATCGGCGTTGGGTCCCGGGAGGTGGGTCGGCATGGGCATGGTGAACTCCTCGTGGTGCGAGCTCGTCAGCGTTGTCGAGCAGTTGTTCTGCAACAGTTCGTGGGCCACGACGCCGTGTCGGCGGGGGTGCCCGGGGGGCTCGCCCTTCGCGGTCGCTGCAATTTCGCGCGGCGCCGTCCGTGGCGATGAGCTACGTTAGGTCCAGCCGCGAAATTCCGTCAATAGTTCGACGCAGCACTTTTCCAAATCTCGCGCTGTCAAATTTAACCTCCGAACTGTTTACTTTTCGTGTCGGTTCCGGCGATACTGTTCGGTTGGCCGCAGGCGGCTCGGACCTGCTTGTGCCGTGCACCGGCGCGTTTCCGCAGGTAGCGGCGATTTCTGCGATGTAGGGACGCTTCGGCCGGGATGCCGGGCGTATGGCGGCCGTCACCCAGGGCGCCGACGGCCTTCGCGGCGCGTGGATCCGAAGATGGCGGAAACGGGGCCGGGAAGTTAATAACGCGAAACGCGCATGAATTCCCGACGCGGCAGCCGGGCGATTGCCGGGGCTAGATTTACCTAATGGCAACATCCGCTCGGCGCGGAAATGCGGAGCGGATGCCGATCGGGTCGTCGATCACCTTTCGTCGTCCCGGCACGCGCGGCGGTCAGGATAGAGTGCGCCCGTGTTCGCGCCCGCTCCGCTCGGAGATCCTCACGTCGCGGTCCTCGCCGAGGCCGCCTTCGGCGCCGATCCGGGTCGCGCCGCCGCCGAGTTGCCGCCCGCTTCCGACGCGCTCGGCCGGTGGTATCGCGCGGTGGTGCTCGGTGGCCAGGGACGTTACGCCGCGGCGCGCGCCGAATTGCGAAGGGTATGCAACCACAGCTCCGACCCCGTACTCCTCTCACTGGCGAGAAGTACGGAGGCCTCTTTCCTCCGCCAGCTCGGCTGGCACGAGCGTGCGGCGGCGTTCGACGGCCGTGCCGCCGCACTGATCCTCACCGCCGATGTCGCGACGCAGACCGGCGCCGCCCGCGATGCGGCGAACGAGGCGGGCGGCTACCGACCCGGCCGTGCCGACGCGATCTGTGACGCGCTCACCGGGCTGGCCGCCGACGCGCTGGGCGCCGGGCGGCTCGCCCTGGCGGATCGGCTGCTGCGGCGCAGCGCGGCGGCGGCGCGCCGGTACGAGGCCGGCTGGCGTCCAGCGATTCGCCTGTGCTGGGTGTCCGCGGAAATGGCCTTGGCGACAGGCGATTCCGAGTCGGCGGCGGCGCACGCGGCGGCCGCGCTGGAGCTGGCCGACCGATCCCCCTCGGTGCGGCACCAGGTGAAGTCACGCCTGCTGGTCGCCGCGGCCGACACGGTGCGTGGCGCGCGCGAGCGATCCGGCGTGTCGGCCGAGGAGGTCGCCCAGCGGTGCCGCGAGCACGGGCTGCTGCCGCTGCAGTGGGCTTGCGCCATGCTCCGCGCCGGATCGGGCGAGGAGAACGCGGCGGCGGAGGCGGCCGAATGCGCAGCGGCAATCGCCCGTGGTGGCGGGACATTGCGCCCCCTGGTAGCGGGCAGGTGATCCCGGAGACCACCGTGTTGCCCAGTTCCCGGCAACGGGTCGCTATTGTTAGATCCGTTCCGCCCCTTCGGTGGAAGCACTGGTCGTCACCGGACCGTGCCACTTTGTAACGCCAGGAATATCTCTGACGATGACGCACACGGGCGAAGAGTTGGACCTCGCCGTCGCTGCCGCTGCGCAGGGCGACAGATCCGCTTTAGCTCAGGTACTGGAGATGATCCGCCCGCTGGTGGTGCGCTACTGCCGCGCGCGGATCGGAGCCGCGGAGCGTGGGCAGCTCTCCGCGGACGACGTTGCGCAGGAGGTTTGCCTGGCCGTGATGACAGCCTTGCCCAGGTATCAAGACCAGGGCAGGCCCTTCATGGCCTTCGTTTACGGAATCGCTTCGCACAAGGTCGCCGACGCGCATCGCAACGCCGCCCGTAACAAGGCGGAGGCGATGGCCGAAGTACCAGATGTCATATCCACCGACCAGGGACCGGAACAACGAGCTCTCGAGTCCGAGACGAGCAGACAGATGAACCGTTTGCTCGCGACGCTTCCCGAGAAGCACCGGGAGATCTTGATCCTGCGCTTGGTCATGGGTTTGTCAGCGGAAGAAACCGCAGTCGCCGTGGGCAGTACGGCGGGTGCGATACGGGTGGCCCAACACAGGGCACTCGCGAAACTCAAGTCACAAGTGGCGAGGGCAGGTGAAATGTATGGCTAGGGATGGCGAGCGCGGTCGGGGTGACTGGAAGGCGCGGCTTGGATCGCGGAACAGCGGTCCCTACGCCGAGGCGTCCGGTGACACCGGCCCGGTCGACATCGCCGCGGTACGCCGCGACGATGCTCTGATCGACGCCATCGCCAGCGATGGTCCGGTGCACACCGACAGCGCCGAGGAGTATCAGCTCGCGACGCTGCTCGCGGATTGGCGGGCGGAGCTGATCGCGGCTCCGATGCCGGCCGAACCGGACCTGGACGTGATCGTGGCCGCGGTCAACCAGGAGATCGGCGCGCGTCAGGTTCGCATCGGGGCGCACAGCGGCGGGCGACTGCGGCTGCTACGCCCGATCATGGGCACTGCGGCCGCATTGGCCCTGGTCATCGGCGGCATGACGGCGTTCTCGTACAACGCCGAGCCGGGTGATCCGCTGTGGCGGGTCAAGGAGGTCGTGTTCAGCGAACAGGCTCAGACCACCGTCGTGCAGCGGGCGGGCGACGATCTGAACGAGGCTTCGACGCTGGTCACGCAGAATCCGACGCAGGCGAAGGTGCGCCTGGAGCGGGCGAAGGAGAGCGCCGCGCAGGTCAGCGATCCGGAAAAGCGCGCCGAGCTGATGACCGAGTGGGAGCGGTTGCTCGCGGAGCTGAGCAAGGTGGACAAGGACCTGGCCGACCAGCTCGGGTCGACGGTGCCCAAGACCACCGACCCGCGTGCCACCCCGGGCACCAGCGCGACGACGAAGCCCAGCCCGACCAGCGGGGGAACGACGATCCTGCAGCAGCCGGGTGACTCGACGAACAATCCCTCCCCATCGGCCGACGCGACCGCGCCGAACGGCGGTGGCACCACGAACGGCGGTGGCACCACGAACGGTGGCGGCACGCCGACCACGGCGCCTCCGGTGACGACGCCGCCGCCTGCGGCGACCACACCGCCGGCGACCGGGGAGCCCGCGCCGCCGGCGCAGCCGCCCACCACGGAGGTCAAGCCGCCCACGGGTGAACCCACCGCGGATACCGGCAATCCCACGGTGGCGCCGCCACCGCCGCAGCCGGCCACACGGCCGCCGACGCAGGACAACAACCAGCCGCCGACCTTCAGCGTGCCGGTGATTCCCAACCCGGGCTCGTTCACGCCGCCCGGCCGCTGACCGAATATCGAATAGACGAACCGATCGCCAGCCAGGCGATCGGTTTTTTTGTCTTTCTCAGACCTTTTGTCTTTCTCAGACCGGACGGTTCGAGAATCCGCGCATCAGAGGGTTACTCGGCGGCGCGCCGAAGTTTCGGCAAACGATCGGCGCCGTGATGGTGTGCGTCGAAAATCACAGCGGCAGCGATACGCGGCCCTCGGATCGGCCGCGTGCGTTCAGGTCGGGCAGGCCTCAGCCGTCGAATCCGTCGAACCCGTCGCCGTGGAAGGCCTCGTTCATCGAGGCGTCCGCGTATCCCCGGCAGTAGTCCCAGGTGACGTACGCTTCCGGCGTCGGGTCGTAGGCGGGCTCGTGCGGGCGGACCGTGCCGTCGACCAGCAGTTGCAGCAAGTTGGCGCGCAACATGTCCCAGTCGTGGTAGTGGTCCTGCCTGCAGTCTTCGCAGCTGACCACGAGTCCGCGGATCCCGCGGTGGGCCAGCAGCGCCTCGTAGACCGCGAGGTCGGCGAGATCCTCCTCGACCGCAAGGCGCTCGTGGGGATCCAGCGGTTCACCGGGCTCGATGGCGTCGAGCGCGGCGGACGGGTCGGAGGGGTCTCCGGCGAACGGATCCGGCGGCAAGCCAGGTGGTAGATGGTCACGCACATCCCCACGGTACGCAGAACAGGGTGGTCTGCGCCAGCTATGCGGCCTGCCAGTTTCGGTGGTGGGCTCACTTCGTCGGCGAGTTCACCGGACAGATACCATGGAGCACAGGCTACGGCGGGTCTTCACCGCATCGCCGCCGAACACCACCGTCCATCCCATCAGCCGTCACGGCGCCGGTTCTGCCGGCGCCGGTCGCTATCGACGTCCAGGAGGGGTCGATCCGAATGAGTAATCCCGTACCGGGCGAACGAATCGCAGTCCGCCCTCCTACGGGTGGCGACGATCCGAACAAGATCGCCATGCTCGGCCTCACATTCGACGATGTGCTGTTGCTGCCTGCCGCCTCGGATCTCATCCCCAGCTCTGTGGAGACCTCCAGCCTGCTGACCAGGGAGATCCGCCTGCGCACCCCACTGGTCAGCTCGGCCATGGACACGGTGACCGAGGCGCGGATGGCGATCGCCATGGCCCGCGCGGGCGGTATGGGCGTGTTGCACCGCAACCTCTCGGCGGCCGACCAGGCTTCCCAGGTGGAGACGGTCAAGCGGTCCGAGGCGGGCATGGTCACCGACCCGGTGACCTGTCGTCCGACCGACACGCTCGCCGAGGTGGACGCCATGTGCGCCAGGTTCCGCATCTCCGGGCTTCCGGTGGTGGACGAGACCGGTGCGCTTGTGGGCATCATCACCAACCGCGACATGCGTTTCGAGGTGGATCAGGACCGCCGCGTCGCCGACGTGATGACCAAGGCTCCCCTGATCACCGCGCAGGAGGGCGTGACCGCCGAGGCCGCGCTGGGACTGCTGCGCAGGCACAAGGTGGAGAAGCTGCCGATCGTCGACGGCAACGGGCGCCTGCGCGGCCTGATCACCGTCAAGGACTTCGTCAAGACCGATCAGTACCCCAACGCCACCAAGGACCGCGACGGCCGCCTGCTGGTCGGCGCCGCGGTCGGTGTCGGCGAGGACGCGTGGTCGCGTGCCATGACGCTGGCCGACGCGGGCGTCGACGTGCTGGTGGTGGACACCGCGCACGGTCATCAGGCGCAGGTGCTGCAGATGGTGACCAAGGTCAAGGCCGAGGTCGGCGACCGGATCCAGGTGGTCGGTGGCAACGTGGCGACCCGCGCGGGCGCCGCGGCTCTGGTCGAAGCGGGTGCGGACGCGGTCAAGGTGGGCGTCGGCCCCGGCTCCATCTGCACCACCCGTGTCGTCGCCGGTGTCGGCGCACCGCAGATCACCGCGATCCTGGAGGCGGTCGCCGCGTGCAAGCCCGCGGGCGTCCCGGTGATCGCCGACGGCGGCATCCAGTTCTCCGGCGACATCGCCAAGGCCATCGCCGCGGGCGCGTCCACTGTGATGCTCGGCTCGTTGCTCGCGGGCACCGCCGAGTCCCCCGGCGAGCTGATCCTGGTCGGCGGCAAGCAGTTCAAGAGCTACCGCGGCATGGGCTCGCTGGGCGCCATGCAGGGCCGCGGCCAGGCCAAGTCCTTCTCGAAGGACCGCTACTTCCAGGACGATGTGCTGGCCGAGGACAAGCTGGTCCCCGAGGGCATCGAGGGCAGGGTGCCGTTCCGCGGCCCGGTCAACCAGGTGATCCACCAGTTGGTCGGCGGCCTGCGCGCGGCGATGGGCTACACCGGCTCGCAGTCGATCGCGCACCTGCAAGAGGCCCAGTTCGTGCAGATCACCGCGGCCGGCCTCAAGGAGAGCCACCCGCACGACATCACCATGACCGTCGAGGCCCCTAACTACACCGGACGGGGTTAGCCCGCTAGGTTCATGTACAGGACCAACCGGTCCGTGCATGATTGAGCTTGCCCACCGGCTGTGGCGGTGAGCACGCCGCGCGGGAGTTGGCGGCGCGTCCTGTGCTGCCCACCTGCCCCCCACAACGTAACCACTGGAGGCGCGAGTCTTACGAGCGCCGTTCGCGGCCCGGCTCGCGTTCCAGCGGTCGAAGCGCATGCGCCATAGGCGCGAGTCTCGACCGCTGGAACGCGAGCCATCAAGGGGCCGCGAACACGCAGCGCCGCAGGCGCTGCCGAAATTAAGGAGATTTCGCGTGCGCGACATGGTGGAGATCGGCATGGGCCGGACCGCCCGGCGTACCTACGAGCTGGACGACGTCGACATCGTCCCCTCGCGCCGGACCCGCTCGTCGAAGCAGGTCTCGCTGGCCTGGCAGCTGGACGCCTACCGCTTCGAGATCCCGTTCCTCGCGCATCCCACCGATGCCCTGGTGTCGCCGGAGTTCGCCATCGAACTCGGCCGCCTCGGCGGTCTCGGCGTGATCAACGGCGAGGGCCTGTGGGCGCGGCACGCGGATGTCGGCGCGAAGATCGATCAGTTGCTCGAGCTGGTCGGCAAGGGCGGGTACGAGCGCGCCGTGGCGCTGCTGCAGGAGCTGCACGCCGCGCCGATGCAGCCGGATCTGCTCGCCGCCGCCGTCGCACAGGTGCGCGCCGCCGGTGTCACCGTGGCGGTGCGGGTGAGCCCGCAGAACGCGCGCACGCTCACCCCGGCGCTGCTGCAGGCGGGCCTCGACCTGCTCGTGGTGCACGGCACGATCATCTCCGCCGAGCACGTCGGCGACGGTGAGCCGCTGAACCTCAAGACCTTCATCGCCGAGCTGGACGTGCCCGTGGTCGCGGGCGGCGTGAGCGATCACCGCACCGCACTGCACCTGATGCGCACGGGCGCGGCGGGTGTGATCGTCGGCTACGGTTCCTACCCCGGTGCGACCACCACAGGGGAGGTGCTCGGCATCGGCGTGCCGATGGCCACGGCCATCGCGGATGCCGCCGCCGCCCGCCGCGACTACCTCGACGAGACCGGCGGCCGTTACGTGCACGTCATCGCGGACGGTGACGTCGCCACCTCCGGGCAGCTGGCCAAGGCGATCGCGTGCGGTGCGGATGCCGCCATGCTGGGTGTTCCGCTCGCCCTGGCGGCCGAGGCGCCGGGTCGCGGCTGGTACTGGCCGTCGGCGGCCGCGCACCCGTCGGTGCCGCGCGGTTCGCTGCTGCACGTCGACGATCCGTGGGATCTGGGTGGCGAGACGGTCGGCGACACCGTGCGCCCGAGCCTGGAGCGGGTGCTCTTCGGTCCGTCCGACGATCCGTTCGGGTCGCTGAATCTCGTTGGCGGACTGCGACGTTCGATGGCCAAGGCCGGATACTCGGATCTGAAGGAATTCCAGAGGGTCGGCCTGAGCGTCCGTGCTTGATTGCGCTGGGTCTGATTTGCAGCGCCTGCGGCGCTGCGTGTTCGCGGCCCCTTGATGGCTCGCGTTCCAGCGGTCGAGACTCGCGCCTGTGGCGCATGCGCTTCGACGGCTGGAACGCGAGCCGGGCCGCGAACGGCGCTCGTAAGACTCGCTTTTCCGGGGATCGCCGAGTGGCTGGGATGTGTCGCGATCGGCGCTCGTAAGACTCGCTTCTCCAGTGGTGGCTGGGAGGGCGTGGCGGGCGGGTTCATCGGACGCGGGTCGGTTTCGTTCTGGCGCGCAGGAACTGCTGGATCGCGTGGTTCACCGGCTCGGGGTGGGTCATTGTCACCGCCAGGCGCGCGTCCGCGATCTCGATGAACGTGGCGCCGGACAGGCCGAGGGCCAGTTCCTGGGCGCGCTCGCGGTCCATGCCGCTGTGTGTGGGGTGGATCACCAAAGCGGGGCAGGAGATTTCGCGGAGGCGATCGAGTACCGAGTCCCGGCTCAGCAGGCAGCCCGCCGCGACCTCGATGCCGCGGCGATCGCGCACCAGCCACCGCTGGGTCCAGATCGTGCGGTACCACTCGTCGTCGCCGATCAACCAGGAAGCCAGCTGGTGCACGGCGCGCTCGCGGGAACCGTCGTCGTACCACTGCTCGAGGAACTTCTGCGTGGCGGTGGACTGCTCGGGGGTGGGGCCGTGCGCCTCGGTGCTGATCAAGATCAGCGCGGAGACGCGTTCCGGCGCGATCAGCGCGGTGCGCAGCGCCGTGAAGCCGCCCTGCGCGGTGCCGCCGATGACGGCCTGTTCGGCGCCGAGATGATCGAGCACGGTCAGCGCGTCCCTGGCCGCGGTCCAGTAGGTGAAGGGTAGGCCCTCGTCCCTGGTACGGCCGTGGCCGCGGGCATCCCAGGAGACGATCCGGAATTCCGGTGCGAGCGCGGCCGTTTGGGCGGCGAACATGGTGCGGTCCATGAAGAACTCGTGCGCCAGCAGTACCACCGGGCCGTCCCCGCCGCTGTCCTCGTAATGGATGTCGGCATCGATCGCGCGGGCGAAGGGCACGAGCAGAAGGATAACCAGCGAGCCGGGCCGCGCGTGACGATTCGGGCGGTCGGCTCGGCTCCCGCGCGGGGGCCGCTGTGCCGATGATTCGCTCGTTTCGCCGCTCACTAAACTGGGTGGGTGGCACAAACCCAGAGACCGGTCCTCGTCGTCGACTTCGGAGCACAGTACGCCCAGCTGATCGCACGGCGGGTTCGCGAGTCGAGCGTGTACTCCGAAGTGGTTCCCCACACCGCGACGGTGGAGGAGATCGCCGAGAAGCAGCCGCTCGCTGTGATCCTCTCCGGCGGCCCGGCCAGCGTGTACACCGAGGGCGCGCCGCAGCTGGATCCGCGCTTGTTCGAGCTGGGGCTGCCGGTCTTCGGCATCTGCTACGGATTCCAGGCGATGGCCCAGGCGCTGGGCGGCACGGTCGCGCACACCGGCACCCGCGAGTACGGGCGTACCGAACTCAACATCGACGGCGGTTTGCTGCACGGCGGCCTGCCGACCATTCAGCCGGTATGGATGAGCCACGGTGACGCGGTCACCGACGCGCCGGAGGGCTTCGAGGTCACGGGCACCACCGCGGGCGCTCCGGTCGCCGCGTTCGAGGACCGCGCTCGCCGCCTCGCGGGTGTGCAGTATCACCCCGAGGTGCTGCATTCGCCGCACGGACAGCAGGTGCTGAGCCGGTTCCTGCACGAGCTGGCCGGCATCCCGTCCACCTGGACCCCGGCGAACATCGCGGATTCGCTGATCGCCTCGGTACGCGAGCAGGTCGGCGACAAGCACGCGATCTGCGGGCTGTCGGGTGGGGTGGACAGCGCGGTGGCCGCAGCGCTGGTGCAGCGTGCCATCGGCGACCGTCTGACCTGCGTGTTCGTCGACCACGGCCTGCTGAGGGCGGGGGAGCGCGAGCAGGTGCAGCAGGATTTCGTCGCCGCGACCGGCGCCAAGCTGGTGACCGTCGACGCGGTGGAGAAGTTCCTCGGTGAGCTGAAGGGCGTGACCGATCCCGAGGAGAAGCGCAAGATCATCGGGCGGGAATTCATCCGGTCCTTCGAGGACGCGGTGGGTGAGGTGGTGCTCGAGCACGGCGACGCCGACGGCGCGGCGCCGAAGGTCGAGTTCCTGGTGCAGGGCACGCTGTACCCGGACGTCGTCGAGTCCGGCGGCGGCACCGGCACCGCGAACATCAAGAGCCATCACAATGTCGGCGGCCTGCCCGACGACCTGGAATTCGAACTCGTCGAGCCGCTGCGGCTGCTGTTCAAGGACGAGGTCCGCGCGGTGGGCCGCGAGCTCGGTCTGCCCGAGGAAATCGTTGCCCGGCAACCGTTCCCGGGTCCGGGCCTCGCCATCCGGATCGTCGGTGAGGTCACCGCGGATCGGCTGGAGACGCTGCGCAGGGCCGACGCCATCGCCCGCGAGGAACTGACCGCTGCGGGTCTGGACCGGCAGATCTGGCAGTGCCCCGTGGTGCTGCTCGCGGAGGTCCGCAGCGTCGGCGTGCAGGGCGACGGCCGCACCTACGGCCACCCGATCGTGCTGCGCCCGGTCTCCAGCGAGGACGCCATGACCGCCGACTGGACCCGGCTGCCCTACGAGGTGCTCGAACGCATCTCCACCCGCATCACCAACGAGGTGGCGGAGGTCAACCGCGTGGTCCTGGACGTGACCAGCAAGCCGCCGGGCACCATCGAGTGGGAGTGATCTCCCGGCCGCACGGCGGTCGGTAGCCGCCCACCGTCATCGTGCGGGAGGGTGACCGAGCTCAGCGGGGGCGGTGGAAGGCGCTGTGCAGGATCAGATGGCCCAGCAGCGCGCCGTGGGTGGTGGCGGGCCGGGGGCGAGGATCCGGTGGTGTGGTCCGCGTGTCCGGGGGCGCCTGATCGGTGGGTTCGCCGGGGTTCATTCGGATTCTCCTGTCGTACGACGACGAGGGGAGCGTGGTCCGGGTTTCCATCGCTCCACCTCGGGGACGAACGTGGAACGGCCCGTCCGGATGGACGGGCCGTTCGGCGTGATCAGGGTCGTTTGCGCGGGGAGATCACCAGCACGATGCCGATGACGATCGCGGCGAGCACGACGATCCAACCGATCGGAATCATGCTGGTTGCGGGCCAGGACGCGGGGCCGACGAAGGCCCACGCGCTGACCGCGAGAGCCAGCAGACCCGCGATGAGCAGCGAGGCGGCAGGACCGCGACGGGATTCGGTCGTGTTCTTCTCGGTTTCAGCCACGCTGCACCTCCACGTTTCCGGCGCGGACGTCGATGTCGAGATCGAGCACCGGCGCGCCGGGAGCATTCGGACCGCTGATCCCGTCGACGCAGCGCGCCTCGGCCATGGTCGCCGTGCAGCTGGTTCGGACGGTCATGTCGGCGGGCAGCAGGATGCGGGCTTCGCCCATCCGGACGTCGAGGTCCACGGTGCGGTTCTCGGTGAGTTTCACCGATCGCAGGTCCAGCGTGCCCGAGCCCATGGTCACCTTGTAGTTCGCCGCCAGTTCGGCGGCGGAGGCCGGCGCCCAGGTGTGGTCGCCCATCGCGGCCTGGTCGAACTCGACCGGACCGACCGCGGAGGCGAGCAGCACGAACCCGGCGAGCGGCGCGGTGAGCACCAGCAAGCCGTAGCCGCGCCGCAGGAACGCCCCGAGCACCAGGCCGAGACCGATCACGGCCAGCGCCGCCGCGGCGATCCGGCCGGGTGTCATCCACTCCACGCCCGAGGACGCTGCCGCACCCGCGCCTGCTGCCGCCAGGATGGCCAGGCCGATCACCACGGGCGTCAGGCGCGAGCGCGGGCGCTTCTGCGGTGGGGTGACGACGGTGCGGACGGGGGTGGGTTCCGGGAGGTCCCAGGCGAGCGGAGCGACGCCGAGCGGGTCCCACGACGGTGGGGTCGGGCCGCCGATGATCGCGGGGCGGTACGGGCTCGGAGTGCGCCCCGGTGTGTCGGCGGCGTCTTTGTCGAGTGCGACAGGCGACGTTCTCGCGATGGGCGCGGCCACCGGTTCGTGTGCGGCCGAATCGGCTCGGCCGCCGTCGGTCGTGTTCGATCCGGCCTGGTTGCCGGACGGATCGATACGGTCGCTGTCGGTCGTGAGCGGCCCGGCTTGATCGCCGATCGTGGTGGGCGAACCGGCCTGGCCGCGGACAGCCGCGTCCGATCCGCTCTTGCCGTCGGCGGACGCGCTCGGTTCGGGTCCAGCAGGGGTGGTTGCCGATTTGTCCAGCACCACGGTCGCCGGGTCCTGCTCGTCTGCCGCGGGCTTGTTCAACTTGTTCAATGGGACCGTTGCCGCGTCGCCGTTCGCGGCATGCGCGGGCGTCTCGGGGACGTAGGCATCCGGCAGCTTGGTGTACGGCGTGTAGACGGCGGTCGGCGGCACGTACAGGTCGCCGACGGTCCGGGGCGTTCCCGGCGGGAAGACCGCTCCGGGGTAGCCGGTGGCGGTGATCCCGCCGTCGGGGACGAATCCGCCGAACAGTTCGGCGGTACCGGGCGGCGGATTGGGCGTGCGCAGGTGCAGCATCCACCAGCCCGCCAGCATCAGGGCGAGGCTGATCAGGCCGGATCCGCCGAGACCGACGCCGACCGGGCCCATCGTGCTCACGGCGATGGCCAGCGCGACGATCAGCACGATGGTCTTGGTCTGTGACTGCGAGCTGGAGCCCTTGCCGACCAGCGACTCGGCCGCGGACGCTTGGTCGCCCGACGCGCTCAGCAGCAGCCAGGCCAGCAGGTACAGCACGATGCCCGCGCCGCCGAAGATCGTCGAGACCACGAACGCGACGCGCACCAGCACCGGGTCGATCTCGTAGCGCCGTGCGAACCCCGCCGCGACGCCCGCGACGGGTCCCTGCCGCGGCAATCGGACCGGCCGGGTCTGCCATATCTGCTGGACCTGGTCGCCGAAGCTCGTTTTCGTCATGTTTCTCATGGTGTGCCCGATTCCCGTGTCGGCGCATCGGGGGGAACCCTGAAAAACAGCCTGAACACTTTGGACCGATCCACCGATGTAGCAATCATTCAGCTATGCACGGCGGATGGCGGCGCGCGGTCGTTTCGGCCTGGTCGAGGCGGGTGCCGTCCAGCAAGATCAGGGTGATTACCGATGGCTGGCAGCTGCGAAACCGTGCCAGTATCGAAGACATGTATCCGTCTGTTCCCGCGTTCGACACTCGGGGGTTCGACGCTGCCCGCGGTCTGGGATCCGCGCCCGCGCCG
The DNA here is from genome assembly GCF_015477775.1 of Nocardia abscessus. Lineage (GTDB taxonomy): Bacteria > Actinomycetota > Actinomycetes > Mycobacteriales > Mycobacteriaceae > Nocardia > Nocardia abscessus_A. The sequence continues at coordinate 218,101 of NZ_JADLQO010000005.1, forward strand.
GTTCCCGGGCCGCCGCAGGTGCGGATGGTCCGCCGTTCCGGTGGCCGGATCGTCGGCGGGGTGGCGGGCGGTCTGGCCGACCATCTCGGCGTCGACGTGTTCAAGGTGCGGATGGCGTTCGTGCTGCTGTCCGCGCTGGCCGGGGCGGGCATCCTGGCATATGGACTGCTCTGGATATTCACTCCCGGCGGCACGGACCAGGTGAAGCCTTCGGGTGCGGAGCGGCGGCAGGCGATCGGGCTCGCCATGCTCGGTCTCGGTCTCGCGGTCGCTGTGTCCTGGGTGTTCAGCGGGACCGCGGCGAAGGTGATCGCGCCGATCATCGTGGTCGCGGTCGGCGCGGCGCTGGTGTGGCGGGAGTACGACGTCGACGGGCCGCGTTCGCTGCTCGGGCTGCCCGCGCGGCCTTCGGTGGTGACCTGGTCGCGCATCGTCGCCGGGGCGACGCTGATCGTGGCAGGCCTCGGCGTGGTGGTGCTGGCGCGGATCGATCTGAGCTCGCTCGGGTCGGCGCTGCTCGCGGTGGCGGTCACGCTGATCGGCGCCGGACTGCTGACGGTTCCGCTGTGGCTGCGCATGATGCGCGCGCTGAACGCCGAGCGCGCCGCCCGCATCCGCAACGAGGAACGCGAGGAGATCGCCTCGCACCTGCACGATTCCGTGCTACAGACGCTCGCCCTCATCCAACGCCAGGCCGACGACCCGCAGGAGGTGCTGCGGCTGGCCCGCAGCCAGGAACGGGAACTGCGGAAGTGGTTGTTCGAGGATTCCGGGCCGGCGCAGTCGAGCCTGGCCGCGGCCCTGCGCACCATCGCGGGCGAGGTGGAGGACCAGCACGGCGTGAAGGTGACGCCGGTGACCGTCGGCGACGTATCGATGGACGTCGAGGGCTCCGGATCGGGTCTGCCGAAGGAACACTTCACCGCGCTGCTCGGCGCGAGCAGGGAAGCGCTGGTCAACGCCGCCAAACATGCGGGCGTTCCGGAGATCGACCTGTTCGCCGAGGCCGAGCCGCACCAGGTGAGCGTCTTCGTCCGCGACCGCGGCTCGGGCTTCGATCTCGCGTCGGTGCCGGAAGACCGCCGCGGTCTGGCCAAATCCATCCGGGGCCGGATCGAACGCCGTGGCGGTCAGGTGGACATCGTGTCGACGCCGGGCCGCGGCACCGAAGTCCGGATCACCATGCCGCGCACGGACTCCGGTTGCCAGCTCCCGGACGAAGAGCCGGCTCGAGCCGCTCGCTAGTCGTCGGTTCCTTACCGATTCTGTTTGTTCGCGCGGCGCTGGGGAGCGCGTGGGGGATGGGTGTGGTACGGGTGGGGGGTCAAGGGTCAGTTAGGAGAAGTAGGTGGCCGTGCGGGTCTTTCTCGTCGATGATCACGCCGTTTTCCGGTCGGGTGTGCGTGCCGAGCTCAGCCGGGAGGCGGACATGGAGGTGGTCGGGGAGGCCGGTGGGGTGGCGGAGGCGGTGGCCGGGATCAACGCCGAGCGTCCGGACGTCGTCCTGCTCGACGTGCACATGCCCGACGGTGGTGGCGTCGCGGTGCTGGCCGGTATCGAGCCGGGGCCGGTGTGCCTGGCGTTGAGCGTGTCGGACGCGGCCGAGGACGTGATCGCGGTGATCCGGGCCGGAGCCAGAGGGTATGTGACCAAGACGATTTCGGGCGCCGAACTGGCCGACGGCATCCGCAGGGTGGCGGGTGGCGACGCGGTCTTCAGCCCGCGCCTGGCCGGCTTCGTCCTGGACTCGTTCACCGGGAAGTCCCCGGTACCCGAACCGCCCCTGGACCCCGAACTCGACTCCCTGACCCCGCGCGAGCTGGAGGTGCTGCGCCTGCTCGCTCGCGGCTACACCTACCGCGAGATCGCCGAATCCCTCTTCATCTCCGTCAAGACCGTGGAAACGCACGCCTCCAACGTGTTGCGCAAAACCCAGCAGTCCAACCGCAACGCACTGACCCGCTGGGCCCACCGCCGCCGCATCGACTGACCACGCCGCGCGGCGCTTCGCATACGCGCGAGGACGTCAGAGCACGGCGACGATGATCGCGATGATGATGATCAGGCCGATCAGGAGACCCACGGCGATGGCCAAGGGGGCGTTGCTCGGCTGCGGGTTCTTGGCGCGCTGCGCGGGTGGGGCCGCGGACGCCCCGGCGTGGTTGCGGTGCGGGCGGGGGAGCGGCGTGGAGTGGGGGCTGCGGATCCCGGACGCCGAATTACGCGCGGCCCAGGCCGGGATGGTTCCGTCCTCGGTGCGGACGGGCGCGCCGAGAATGTACGGTCCGGTGCCGGGACCGAAAGCGGCGGTGAGGATTTCGTCCCGCGCCTCGGCCATGGTGGGCCGCCGCTGCGGCGCCGGTTCCATCATGTGCAGCAGTGCCTGGGTGAGCACGCCGCTGCGGGTCGGCGGGATGATCTGCGCCATGGCGGCGCGGTGCACGATGACGTCGCTGTCCTCGTCGAAGCCGAACGGCGGTTGCCCTTCGATCGCGGTGTAGAGCGTGGCGCCGAGGGAGAACACGTCGCTGGCCTTGGTCGGCTGCGCTCCGCGCGCCACCTCGGGGGGCAGGTAGGAAGGGGTGCCGGTGATCACGCCGTCCGGTTCGTCGGACACCTCGCCCGCACCGCGAGAGATGCCGAAGTCGCTGAGCTTCGCCATGCCAACGCCGGGGCCGCGGTCGGCGACGAGGATGTTGCCCGGTTTGATGTCCCGGTGCACGATGCCGACCGCGTGTGCGGCGGCCAGCGCGTCGGCGACCTGGGCGCCGATCTGCGCGACCTCGATCGGCGGCAGCGTGTCGACCAGCGCGAGCGCCTTCGCGACACTGCGCGAGGGTAGGTGCTCCATCACCAGCCAGGGCTCACCGGCCTCGAGCACCACGTCGTACACGGCGATCGCGTGGTCGTGCGAGAGCTTCGCGGCGACCCGGCCCTCGTGCATGATCTGGTTGCGGACCGCCTCGGCTTCCTCCTCGCCGAGCCCGGCCGTGGTGAGCACCTGCTTGATCGCGACGTCCCGGTCGAGCAGGCGGTCGTGGGCCAGCCAGACCGCGCCCATGCCGCCGCCACCCAGCTTCGACTGGAGGCGGTAGCGGCCTGCGACGAGGTATTGAGGGCCGACAGTGGGACGAGCGCGTTCGGTCACGGTGCGAGGGTAGCGGAAAATGGGGCTAGCTGGCCTGATTCGTGTTCGCGCATGCCAGGGACATGAGCACGAATCGCGCGCCGCGCCCGCCCTCGGACTCTCGGTTCGAATGCGTGCCACCCACCATACCGATAAACGGGGGCCGGACGTCGTAGCCGAGTGCACGCCGCGTTCCCGGTTGCGCCTCGCATCGGCCCATGCCACTGCGCGAGAGGAGCCGCGGCCGCGACACGAGGACTGAACCCTTGACGAAACCCGGGGGTCGGTTTCTACTGAGTCCGTATCGAACGTATATTCGATATCGATCGATAGCTGAATCGGTGCTGCCGCTCGAATCGCGAGGGCTGCTCCGCATGCTTCGCCTCGGGTCCATCGTGGGAAGTAGGTGGTTGAGATGGGTTCGGATGCGATGTCGCAGGGAGGGGTGGATCGGGACGCGCTGCCGCGCGGTGCGGGGCGGCAGGGTGCTCCTACGCTTGATGAGCTGCGCAGACGCATGGCAGCGGTGCCGGGGCGCGGTGAATCGGCAGCGCATCGCGTCCCGCTCGACAATGGTGCGCCCAGAGCGGCGTTGCCGGTGCCCGCGGCGCTCGCTCCGCTGTTGCCCGATGGTGGCTTGGTCAAGGGTTCCGTCGTGGCGTACACGGGTGCGAGTTCGCTGCTGGCCGGCCTGCTGGCCGCGGTGACCGAGAGGGGTGGGCATGCCGCGGTGGTCGGCATGCCTCGGCTCGGTCTGCTGGCCGCGGTGGAAATGGGGGCGCAACTGCGGCGGCTGGCCGTGATCAGCGACCCCGGCCCCGACCCGGTGGAGGTGGCCGCGGTGCTGCTCGACGGGCTCGATCTGGTCGTGCTCGGGCTCGGGGGCGGCGCCGTCGCCCCCGCCCGCAGCCGGGTGATCGCAGCCCGCGCCCGCAACAAGGGCGCCACCCTCGTGGTCGCCGACGGTCGCTGGCCCGGCGCGTCCCTCCAACTCGACGCCCGCGTCGCGGGTTACACCGGTCTCGGCCGCGGGCGCGGACGCTTGCGCTCGCTCGGCTTGACCGTCGAGGTGCGGGGCAAGGCGGGCCCGCCCCGGCGCGGACGGCTGGATCTGTGCCCGAACGCGGGTCGCGTGGAATGGGTGCTGCGGGAAAAGGCGGCTCGGCCAGTGGAAGCCATCGATACCCAGGAGGCGGTGTCGTGAGGGCCTTGACCGGCTCGCCGATCGAGCGATTCGATATCGCTGGTTCCGCCGGTCTCGGACGCGCCACGGAGACTCGCGGCATAGCGAAGCCGGGTCTCTGGTGCGATGTCCCGCACGGCTCCGCCGGGGTGGCGCGTCTTCGAGGACTCGCCGATCGCGGGAACCAGCGGGTGGTGGCGGACGAAGGCAGTGCGTCGCCGTGATCCGGCCGGGGTCGAAGCGGGTGCTGGCCCTGTGGTGCCCGGACTGGCCCGCGGTCGCCGCGGCGGCGATGGCGGGGCTGCCCGCGACGCGGCCGGTGGCGGTGCTGTTCGCCAACCGGGTGGTGGCGTGTTCGGCGATCGCGCGAGCCGAAGGCGTGCGGCGCGGCCTGAAGCGCAGAGAGGCGCAGGGGCGGTGCCCGGAGTTGTTTCTCGCGCAACAAGACCCGGATCGGGACGCGCGGTTGTTCGAACCGGTGGTCGCGGCGGTGGCCGCGACGGTGCCCGGCGTGGAGGTGCTGCGTCCCGGGTTGCTCGTGCTCGGCGCGCGCGGTGCGGCGCGATTCTTCGGGTCCGAGGAGGCGGCGGCCGAGCGCCTGGTCGACGCGGTGGCCGCGGCGGGGGCGGAAGCGCAGATCGGGATCGCCGACGAGCTGTCCACGGCGGTGATCGCGGCCCGGCGCGCCGCTGTCGTGCCCGCGGGCGCCGGAGCGCGGTTTCTCGCACCGCTGCCGGTGGGGGAACTCGCGGTCGAGCCGAGCCTGGCCGCGCCGGAACGCGCCGACCTGGTCGACCTGCTGCACCGCTTGGGCTTGCGCCGGATCGGTGATTTCGCCGCTCTTTCCGCGACGGAGGTCGCTTCCCGGTTCGGGACCGATGCGGTGCTGGCGTATCGCTGTGCCAGGGCCGAGCCGGAGCGCCCGCCCTCCGCGCGGCAGCCGCCGCCGGATCTGGTGGTGGAGTACCGCTGTGATCCCCCGATCGAGCGGGTCGACGCGGCCGCCTTCGCCGGACGCCTGCTCGCCACCCGGCTGCACAGCGCGCTGGCGGGCGCGGGGCTGGCCTGCACCAGGCTCTCGGTGCACGCGGAAACCGCGGCGGGGGAGGACCTTTCGCGGATCTGGCGATGTGCGGAGCCGCTCACGCCGGAAGGCACGGCGGACCGGGTGCGCTGGCAGCTGGACGGCTGGCTCACCCGGCGTGACGGCGCGCGGCCCACCGCGCCGATCACCGTGCTGCGGCTGGAACCTGTCGAGGTGGTCACGGCGGGCGCACTGCAACTCGGGTTGTGGGGCGGAGCGGGGGAGGAGGACGATCGCGCCCGCCGGGCGCTGATCCGGGTGCAAGGGCTGCTCGGCGGGGAAGCGGTGCGGGTCGGCGTGCTCAGCGGCGGACGCGGACCCGCCGAACGCATCACCATGGTCGCGCTGGGTGACGAACTCGTCCCCGCGGCCGACCCCGCGCAGCCCTGGCCGGGCCGGTTGCCCGAGCCCGCCCCCGCCGTGCTCCTGCTGAACCGTCCACCGGTACGGCTGGAAGCCGCCGACGGCGCGCTTGTCAAAGTCACCGATCGCGCCATGTTCGATGCCGACCCCGCCCTGCTGCGCTGGGGAAGCAGACAGTGGCGGCTGACCGGCTGGGCGGGACCGTGGCCGGTGGACGAGCGTTGGTGGGCACCCGATTCGGACGACACGGAATTCACCGCCCGCGCACAAGTCCAACTCGACGACGCCCCCGCCGCCGACAAAGTCCTGCTGCTGATCTATCACGACGAAACCTGGCGCGCCGAGGGACTTTACGACTGACCGGCCTCAGCAGAACTCTGTGATCGATAGGCGCCGGCTCTGTTCGGCTGCATCCATCGATCAGATGCGGGAGTGCCGAGTGGGTCGTGATCGGCGCCGGATTCACTCCTGACGTGACCACACCGTCGCCAAGGTGAACGGATGTCCGCGTAGGGCGGCCCATTTCGGCTTGCGCGCCAGCCACGCGTCGTCCACCACTGCCTCGGCGACTTCGGTGAGGGTCCACCCGGCGGCGAGACCCGCCGACAGGTGCTCGCTGATCAGGTGCAGATGCGTGCTGATCGCCACCGGTTCGCCGGAGGGATCGGTGTAGTGCGTCGGCATTCCGGACACCATGATGAATTGGGGGTGATAGCTGACCAGAACGCAGCGGGCGCCAGGTGCGGCCAGGCGCCACGCCTCCGCGTAGAACGGCGCCAACTCCGGGAGGTGCTCATCGATCAGCGAGGCGATCACCAGGTCGTAGGTGCCTTCCGGCAGACCGGTGGCCCGCACGTCCGCGCGGGTCAGCGTGGTGTGGGCGCCGCGTTCGGCGGCCAACGCCAGCATTCCCCGGCTCACGTCGACCCCGTCGATGTGCGTGATTCCGCGCTCGCGCAACCAAGTTCCGGTCCGCCCGGTGCCGCAGCCGAGGTCGGCAGCGCGCCGCACTCGGGCGAGGTCCAGTCGCAGCCGCCCGAGCAGCGCGAGATCCATCTCGTCCAGGACCGTCTGCTCGTAGGTGGGCGCCCAACCGTCGTACCCCGTGGCAACGTCGACGGTGCGGTAGTCGCGGCGGTCGAAATCGGCGAAGGAGGGCATGCCGCGAGTATTGTTCCGAGCTCACTCCCGCGCCAGGCATTTACCGAGCCGATCGAAACAGCCTCGGCCGCGCGGGAGTTCACGAGTTACGGGCCCAAGCGCCACTCGTACCACACTTTTACCGGCAGGTGATCCGTGCTACACCGCACAGGCCGAGTGCATAACAGCCGGTATTCTCGTTCGTCGTGGATCTGAGGGTGGGCCAAGTGGCTTTCGGCGACGTGCGGATCGCCTATCGGGATTCGGGTGTGGGCGCGGTCAGCGACATCCCCGTGCTGCTGGTGCACGGCATGGGCGGCGACGGGCACACCTGGGACCGGTTCGCGCGTGTCCTGGTGCAATCCGGACGTCGTGTGATCATCCCCGACCTCCGCGGACACGGCCGTAGCTCGCACACCGATTCCTATCTCTTCGACGACTTCGGCGACGATCTGCTGCGCCTCTGCGATCAACTGGAGCTGCCCTCGGTGGACCTGGTCGGGCATTCGCTCGGCGGCTACGCGGTGTCGCGCGTGGCGCAGGAGCGGCCGGAGCTGGCGCGCAAGCTGGTCATCGAGGAGTGTCCGCTCCCGTTGCAATCCGGCGCCGAGGAATTGCGCCTGACCCGCCGTTTTCCCACCGTGCCCGAGCTGTGGCACGCCACCTCCAGCCTGGCCCGGCACCCGCGCGCGGTGCTCGCGTTCGACCGCTCCATGACGAAGACGGCGCTCGAGCAGTTCCGCAAGCCGAACCCGGAGTGGTGGGACCGGCTCTCCGACATCACCGCACCCACCTTGGTGTTGTGCGGCGGACCGGGCGGCATGGTGGATCCGGACAAGCTCGCCGTCCTACAGGCCAGTCTTCCCGACTGCACGGTGACCACGTTTACCTGCGGCCACAGCATCCACCGCGACCGCTACCGGGAGTTCGCCGCGGCCGTCCGGCCGTTCCTGGCGGGCTGACGAGGTGCGCGCCGTCCGGATCTAGAGTGAGGGAATGTCCGCGCACGGCCGTCCGGTTCTGTTCTGCCTCGCCGAACGGCCCCTGCGCGCCCGGCTGATGGGCGACAACGCGCCGCGACCGGCAGGTCGTCGCTGGTGAGCGGGTTCGAGGGGATGCTCTGTTCGGCCGCCGCCGCGGTCGACGTTCCGCTGCCGGGCACCGCTACCCGGGTGACCGGATGGCTGTGTGTGGAACACCCCGGCGCGTGGGGCCGGGACATGCTCGGCGACGAGGTGCTCGGCCCCGAGATCACTGCCGGACTGACGGCCCGCACGGCGGCGGCGCACGTCCGGCCGATGCTGATCCGCCGCCCGGGACGCCGTGAGTTCAGCGGCGGCCGAACGGTGTTGCTGGCGAGCTCGCGGCGAGCCGACCCGTGGTGCGAGCGCATCGAGATCACCGACCTGACCCAGCTGCTCGAACTCGACCTGGGACTGCTGAACGGCCCACCGCCGGGAATCGGTGCGCCCGTGCACGATCCGCTCGTGCTGGTGTGCGCGCACGGGAAGCGCGATCAGTGCTGCGCGCTGCTCGGCCGCCCCATTGCCGCGGACCTCGCCAGGAGATACCCGGGGCAGGTCTGGGAATGCTCGCACACCGGCGGCCACCGGTTCGCGCCCGCGCTGGTGCTGCTGCCCAGCGGTCTGACCTACGGTCGCCTCGACGCGCGGGCGGCTGCCGAGGTGGTCGAGGCGGCGCGCCGCGGGGCGGTGGCGATGACCGGTCTACGCGGCCGCAGTTGCTACCGGCCGGTCGAGCAGGTGGCGGAAGTCGCCGTTCGCGAACGCATCTCCGCGTGCGCCGCCGATCTCACGGTCGAATCCGAGCCGGACCCGGCCGAGGGCACGATCGCGGGCGCCGCGATCGTCACCCACCGCGACGGCCGCCGCTGGCGCGTCATTGTTCGCGCCCGGGCGCTCGCCCCGCGGCAGGCCAGCTGCAACGCCGCGCCCAAGGCGGTGACCGCGCTGATCGCGGACGACATCCAGCCGCTTCCCTGAGTCGGCCGACGAGAGGTGTGCGGCCTTCCCACGCCTGTCCACCGACGGCGGCTCGGTCGTCACGTCAGGTCCGCATCTCCAGAGCACCTGTGCCCTAGCGGGGTCTTCCGAGCGGACCGCTCGGCTCAGGTTCTCGGCACCGCCGAGGTCACCAATGCGTGCCGGGCACCCACCGGGCAGCGCGCCGCAAGGCCGTGCCCGTGACTCGCCGCGCGGCCGACCGGGGCCGCCGCGTGGGAAGTGAAACGGCGGATTCGGCCGGTTCGTCGTCGGGCTCGGTCTGCTCGCCCTTGGCCGCGGGGGAATCGGGCAGGGAGCGGTAGTAGCGGTGCAGGACGCGGTCGCGGATCTTCGGGGTGAGCAGGGCGCCGTACTCGGCGATGGTGCCCAGCGGAACGTCGATGCGTTTGGGCCGTTCGATCAGCGCGCGCACGATGGTCGCCGCCGCCCACTCGGGAGACTCGGCGGGGCCCTGATCGCCGCTCGGGACGATCATCGGCGTCCGCACCAGCGGTAGGTGGATGGTGGTGAACGTGACGCCGTCGGCCATGGTCTCGACGGCCGCCACCTCGGTGAACTTGTCCAGCGCCGCCTTGCTGGCCAGATAGGCCGAGAATCGCGGCGTGGCCATCTGCACCCCCGCGCTGCTGATGTTGACGATGTGCCCGAACTTGCGTTCCCGCATCTGCGGCAGCAGGGCCAGCGTCAGCCGCAGCGCGCCGAAGTAGTTGACGGCCATGGTGCGTTCGAAGTCGTGCAGCCGGTCGGTGGAGCGGTGGATGGCGCGGCGGATCGAGCGGCCCGCGTTGTTCACCAGCATGTCCACCTGGCCGTGTTCGTCCAGGATGGTCTTGATGACGTGGTCGACGGAGTCGGAATCGGTGATGTCGCAGGCATACCCGTACGCCGAGCCGCCCGCGGCCCGGATCTCGTCGACCACTGCGGCGAGTTCTTCGCCGCGGCGCGCGAGCAGGAACACCGTGGCGCCCTTGCCCGCGACGGCCACCGCCGCCGCCCGGCCGATGCCGGAGGACGCTCCGGTGATGAGGACGTGCCGTCCGGTGAGGTCACGGTTGCGGCGCCGAGCGGGCTCCGCGGCTGCGTCGGTCATCGCTGCTCCTTTGCAGGTCTTGTGGCCAAAAACTTACTCCTAAGTAAGTTAACTGCCAAGTGGTCCTGGTCACAGTCGAGAATGCCCGCTCCCGCCGCCGCGGCGCGCCGTCCGGTGTGGCGGGCATGTTCGAGAACCGCACGGGCGTGGGGTTTTCCGGGTGCGCGAAACGCATCGAACAACTCTCGAAACGTTCGAACATATGTGCGATACTCGGCGCATGTCGGACGATCGGATGGCGGAGGTGTTTGCCGCGGTGCGGCTCGGTGGCGTCGACCCCGCGGCGGGGCGACGGGCGTTGGAGAAGCTCTGGGACGAACTCGGCGAACACGGCGGAGCATTGCAACGCTGCGTGGTCGCGCATCATCTCGCCGACCTTCAGGAGAATGCGGCCGAGGCGCTGCGCTGGGATCAGCGCGCGCTGGCGGCGGTGTTCGGGCCCGGCGTGCCGCTGGACGAAGGTCTGCGCGGCTTCCTGCCGGCGCTCTATCTGAACCTGGCCGACAGTCATCGCCGGGTCGGCGAGTTCGAAGTGGCCCGGATGCAATTGGCCATCGCCCGCGGGCATCTCGACGTCCTGGCTTCCGATGCCTACGGCGCGCTCATCCGGGGTCGTCTGCAGGGCGTCGAGGCCGCCCTGGCCGCGGGGTCCGTCGAACGGCTTCGGGCGTCCTGACCTGCCTGTACATCCCCTGGATTCGAATGTATGTTCGAGGCGAGGAGGTGAGTCGTGGGCTGGAGCGACGGTCCGCCCAGCTGGGCGGAGATGGAGCGGGTGCTGTCCGGGCGGACGCACCCCGACGCGAGGTATCCGGGCGACGGCGGCGACAGCCCGGCGTGGTCGCGTAAACGCGAGGAGTACCGGCCCGAGCCGGTGCGCCGCGCCGAGGGACCGTCGGTCCCGTACGCGGAGCTGCACGCGCACTCGGCCTACAGCTTCCTGGACGGGGCGAGTCATCCGGAGGAACTGGTGGAGGAGGCGGTGCGGCTGGGCTTGGCGGCGATCGCGCTCACCGACCACGACGGCTTCTACGGCACCGTCCGCTTCGCCGAGGCGGCCAAGGAATGGGGGATGCCCACCGTCTTCGGCGCCGAACTGTCCCTCGGCACGGCACTCGAGCCGCGCGTTCCCGGCACCGAACGCGGGCACGCCGCCGCCCCCGACTCGGCGCCGCGCACCGGAGCGCCGGACCCGGCCGGGCCGCACCTGCTGGTGCTGGCTCGCGGCCAGGAGGGCTACCGCAGGCTGTCGCGCGAGATCGCCGCCGCGCACCTGGCCGCGGGTGAGAAAGGCATCCTGCGCTACGACCTCGATGCGCTCACCGCGGCGGCCGGAGGACACTGGCAGATCCTGACCGGATGCCGGAAGGGACACCTGCGCCAGGCCCTCGAGTTCGACCTTCGCGCGGGGAGCGCCCGGCTGGAGCGGGCGGAGGCCGCGCTGCGCGAGCTGACCGACCGCTTCGGCGCCGACCGGGTGAGCGTGGAACTCACCCACCACGGCGTCCCGGAGGACGACGAGCGCAACGCCCACCTGATCACCTTGGCCGACCGTCTCGGCCTGCCCGTGCTCGCCACCACCGGAGCGCACTTCGCCGCACCGAGCCAGCGCCGCCGAGCCATGGCGCTCGCGGCGATCCGGGCCAGGCAGAGCCTGGACGAGATGGCGGGCTGGCTGGCCCCCGCGGGCGGCGCGCACCTGCGATCCGGGGCGGAGATGGCGCGGTTGTTCGCCGACTGCCCGCAGGCGGTGGCGAACGCGGCGGCCCTGGCCCGCGAATGCGCCTTCGATCTGCAGCTGATCGCCCCCCACCTGCCGCCGTTCGACGTGCCGGCGGGGCACGACGAGCAGTCCTGGCTGCGCGAACTGACCCTGACCGGCGCCGCGGCGCGCTACGGCTCCCCCGAGCGGAACCCGGAGGCCTACCGGCAGATCGAGCACGAACTCGCGGTGATCAACGACCTGGAGTTCCCCGGCTACTTCCTGGTGGTGCACGACATCGTCAGTTTCTGCAAGGACAACGACATCCTCTGCCAGGGCCGCGGTTCGGCGGCCAACTCGGCGGTCTGCTACGCGATCGGCATCACCAATGTCGACCCGGTACGCAACCAGTTGCTGTTCGAGCGTTTCCTCTCCCCGGAGCGCGATGGGCCGCCGGACATCGATGTCGACATCGAATCCGACCGCCGCGAAGAAGCGATCCAGCACGTCTACCGCAAGTACGGCCGCGAGTACGCCGCGCAGGTGGCCAACGTGATCACCTATCGCGGCAAGTCCGCGGTGCGCGATGCCGCACGGGCGCTGGGGTTCTCGCCCGGACAGCAGGACGCGTGGAGCAAGCAGGTGAGCCGCTGGACGGGCGTCGGCGCCGAGACGAACACCGACATCCCCGCCGAGGTGCTGGAACTGGCCGCCGAGATCGAGGGGCTGCCCCGGCATCTGGGCATCCACTCCGGCGGCATGGTGATCTGCGACCGGCCGATCGCCGACGTCTGCCCGGTGGAATGGGCGCGCATGCCCGGTCGCAGCGTCCTGCAATGGGACAAGGACGATTGCGCCGCCATCGATCTGGTGAAGTTCGACATGCTCGGCCTCGGCATGCTCTCCGCCCTGCACTACATGATCGACCTGGTGCGCGAGCACAAGGGCGAGACCGTCGAGCTGCACTCGCTCGACCTAACCGAACCCGAGGTCTACGCGATGCTTTCGCGTGCGGACTCGGTGGGCGTCTTCCAGGTCGAGTCACGCGCGCAGATGGCCACGCTGCCCCGGCTGCGACCGCGCAGCTTCTACGACCTGGTGGTCGAGGTGGCGCTGATCCGCCCCGGCCCGATCCAGGGCGGGTCGGTGCACCCCTACATCCGCAGGCGCAACGGCGTGGAGGACATCGCCTACGACCATCCGGCGCTGAAGAATTCGCTGGAGCGCACGCTCGGCGTGCCGCTGTTCCAGGAGCAGCTCATGCAGATGGCCGTCGACGTCGCGGGCTTCACCGCCGTCGAGGCCGATCAGCTGCGCCGCGCCATGGGTTCCAAGCGGTCTCCGGAACGCATGGAGCGCCTCAAAGACCGGCTTTATCAGGGCATGCGCGAGCGGCACGGCATCACCGGGGAGGTGGCCGACCGCATCTACGAGAAGCTCTACGCCTTCGCGAATTTCGGCTTCCCGGAAAGCCATTCGCAGAGCTTCGCCTCGATCGTGTACTACTCGTCCTGGTTCAAACTGCACCATCCCGCCGCCTTCTGCGCGGGTCTGCTGCGCGCCCAGCCGATGGGTTTCTACTCGCCGCAGTCGCTGGTCGCCGACGCGCGCAGGCACGGGGTCGCGGTGCACGGCCCCGATGTCAACGCCAGCCGCGCCGAAGCCACTCTGGAAGCGGAGGGCACCGAGGTGCGCCTGGGTCTCGCCGCGGTCCGGCAGATCGGGGAGGATCTCGCCGAACGCATCGTCGCCGCCAGGGGCGAGCGGCCCTACACGTCCTTCCTCGACCTGACCGGACGGGTGGAACTCACTGTCGCCCAAGCGGAATCCCTCGCCACGGCGGGCGCGCTCGGCAGCCTCGGCGTCACCCGCCGCGAAGCGCTCTGGGCGGCGGGCGCGGCCGCGGGCGAGCGCCCGGATCGGCTGCCCGGTACCGGCGCGGCCACCACCGCGCCCACCCTGCCCGGGATGAGCGATCTGGAGACCGCCGCCGCCGACGTCTGGGCCACGGGAGTCTCGCCGGGCAGCTATCCGACCCAGTTCCTGCGCCCACGTCTGGATGCCCTCGGCGTCCTTCCGGCGTCGAGCCTGCTGCAGGTGCCCGACGGCTCCCGTGTCCTGGTGGGCGGCGCGGTGACGCACCGGCAGCGTCCCGCCACCGCGGAGGGCGTCACCTTCCTCAATCTGGAGGACGAGACCGGCATGGTGAACATCGTCTGCTCGCTGGGGCTGTGGCGGCGCTACCGGAGCCTCGCCCAGGGCGCTGCCGCCCTGCTCATCCGCGGCCGGGTGCAGAATGCCGAGGGCGTGGTCAGCGTGGTCGCCGAACATCTGCAACGGATGGATCTGCGGATGGTGTCCAAGTCGCGCGACTTCCGTTGAGCGAGTGCTTTAGAGAAGTGTTAGAAGCGTTCTAGAGAACTGTTATGCGGGGGTGTCCGCGCAGCGTAAACGGCTACTGTGCCAGGCATGAGGAAGCTTGCTGTGCTGTGTGTCGGCGTGCTGGGGTTGATCTTGCTCGCCGGCTGCGGCGACGAGGACGCGACACCCGCTCGGGACCGATCGTCGGCGGTGGTTCCCGGGCCCGCCTCCGCGCTCGTGCCGCCGGGGCTGCACGAGCAGGCGCCGCCGAAGCGGGACAACAACTCCGGCGGCGAACCGATGTCCGACCGCAAGGAGGTGGTCAGCGGCAGCGTAGAGATCACCGCCGACGCGCCGGTCGCCGCGGCGGGCACGGTCATCGAGCGGGTGCGTGCGGCGGGCGGGCGGGTCGACAGCCGCACCGAGCAGCCCGGCACCGACGACACGAAAGCCGGCGCCACCCTCGTCGTCCGATTGCCCGCGGACAAGACCGACGCGTTCATCGCGGGCCTCGAGGGGATCGGGCAGGTCACCCGGGTCACCACCAACCGCGACGACGTCACCATGCAGTGGGAGGACCTGGACGCCAGGATCAAGGCGCTGCAAGCCTCGGTCGAGCGGCTGCGCGCGCTCATCGCAGGCGCCACCAACACCTCCGACCTGATCACCGCCGAGCAGGCGCTGTCCAGCCGCCAGGGTGAGCTGGACAGCCTCACCGCGCAGAAGCGGCGGCTCGACGACCAGGTCGCCCTGTCCACGCTGACCATCGAGATCACCACCGAGCAGAAGAAGTCCGACGACGATCCCGACAGCTTCTGGGAGGGCATCGTCTCCGGCTGGAACTCCCTGGTGGACTGGTTGCAGGACGCCGTCGTGTTCAGTGGCAAGGCGATTCCGTGGCTCGGCTTCCTCGCGGTGGCGGCCGCCGTGCTGTGGGGCATCGTCCGGGTTGTGCGCCGTGGGAAGCCCGCCTCGGGCACGAGAGAATCGGCACCGGCTCCCGCGGAGTCCGTGAGCAGCGCCGCGGAAGGCGCGGAAACCAGCACAGGAGGCAAGCGTGCCGACGGTGGTAAGGGCGACGATCAAGCCGAACAGCCGTAAGGGCCCGCTGGTGGAAACCCTCGACGACGGCAGCCTGCACCTGTACGTGCGGGCTCCCGCCGTCGAGGGCAAGGCCAACAAAGCGGCCATCGAATTGCTCGCCGAGCACTACGGAGTCCCCAAGTCCGCCGTTCGCCTGGCCGCGGGCGCGACCTCCCGCTTCAAACGATTCGAGATCGATGACTGAGCTTCGATCGGCCTGTCTCGCAACTGATCGCAAAGAGGGTAGTTCAGACGCCGCCGGGGAAGCCGAGTTGGCGCCAGGCTTCGTAGACGGTCACCGCGGCCGCGTTGGAGAGGTTCATGGAGCGGCGGCCGGGCAGCATCGGGATGCGCAGCCGGTCGGTGATGTGCGGGTCCGCGAGGACCTCCGCGGGCAGGCCGGTGGGTTCGGTCCCGAACAGCAGCACGTCGTTCTCGCGGTAGGCCACGTCGGTGAACCGGGTGTCTGCCTGCGTGGTGAACGCGAAGACCCGCTCCGGGCGCAACACCTCCCACGCCGCCGCCAGATTCGCGTGCACCGTCACCGACGCCAGATCGTGGTAGTCCAACCCGGCCCTGCGCAACTTCGGCTCCGACAACTCGAACCCCAACGGCTCGATCAGATGCAGATGACACCCGGTCCCCGCGACCAACCGAATCGCGTTGCCGGTATTCGGCGGAATGCACGGCTCGTGGAACATCAGATGGAACACCGTTCCAGTCAATCAGGCGCTGCCACCGCCGGGTCGCCGGGTCCACCGCCAGGGCTCAGCCGAAGCTGCCCGTGCTCGGCTTGCCGATCACGTCGACGGTGATGACGTCGGTCATCGACGTGTAGCCGTGGCGGGGATCGCCGGTGGGGCGTTCCCAGGCGCATGCGCCACGCACGCGCATCTGTCCGGCGGGGAGGCTTCCGTTGCCGAGCGACGACTGGACCATCTTGCCGTCCGCGATGGCGAACGACGTGGGGTTGTTGCCGCCGAAGATCTCCCCGGTGTCGTCGTTGTACACCCAGCACACACCCTCGGCGTTCGGGTTGTGGAATTTCGCCGACACGGTTCCGGGCACCGAGAAGACCTCCTCGAGCACCGGAGGCGACAGCGGAGGTGTCGCGGTCGCGGTGGCGCCGGAGCCGAGCGCCATCGCCACGGCCGGAAGCGCGGCGGCGAGAAGGGGAAGTCGTCGAGTGGTCATGATCGACATGCTGTCAGCTCCCCGAACGTGCCCCTGTTTCCAGGGGTGGCAACACAACTGAGCGACAACGTTTTTTGTTCCGGCGCGCGAGACGGGATCCGGGCCGGGCGCGGATGTCAGGCTTCGTGGATCCTGATCCGTCGGCGGTCGGGTGCCAGTAGCTGGATCAGCGCTGTGATGCTCTGCTCGCCCAGTCCCTCGGCTACCGCTCGGCGCAGCAGGTCGTGCATCGGGGCATGCCAGGACATATCGACGCCCGATTCCGCGCCGAGCCGCTCGTCGTCGCCGATCGCGGTGTGGAACAGCGCGATCGATGAGCCGAGCCGGGTGAAGTCCCGGTTGTCGATCTCGTCGGCCATGATCGGGAGCAGTGACTCGATCATCTGTAGCCATTTGATCGAATACGGCACCATTGTGCGTGCCGACAGACCGCGCGCGGACAGTACCGCCGCGCCCTCGAAGAATCCGAGCAGTGCGGGGAGAAGTGTGGCGCCCACGGCGGATTCGTAGAGAGCGGCCAGGTCCGGTTCGGCGCCCAGATGGACGAGGTCGCCACCGAGTGCTCGCAGTGTTTCCCGGTGCTCGTCGAAGACGGCTTGTTCGCCGCCGAAGTACAGCAATGTGTCCGGCTTTCCGACAGCCGAAGGTACGTTCTTGATCGCCCCACCGAGGAAGCGCGCCCCTCGACTGCTCGCCCAGCGCGCGAAGTCCCGCGCGTCGGCGGGGGCGCCGCTGTTGAGCGTGACGAGGGTTCGCCCGCTCAGCTCGGTCTCGGCGGCGGTCAAACTGTCACGGGTCGCCTGAAACGTAGTCAGACACGTGATGATCAGCGGGCTGGCGGCGATGGCATCGGCGACGGCGAGCTGCTGGTGCGCGCCCGCGGCCACCAGCGGAGCCGCCCGCTGCGGGTTGCGATTCCACACGGTGGTCGGAAGTCCTGCCGCGAGCAAGGCTTCCGCGAGGGCGTAACCCATCGAACCCGTGCCGAGCACGGATACCGCGGTTTTCTGATCGATCATGCGACTCCAATCGCGCGCTGTGCCCGTGAGACTCACGGCCCCGACAAGGACCGAGTGTTTGCCCACCCGGCGACACCGACAAGTACGCACTTTCTGGAGCAGTTCCGAACGTTCAGGTAAGTGCCCAGATAGCGACCGGCGGCACCGTAGTTCTCATGACCGGAGTCACAATCGGCTGCCGTCGTGTTCCGCCGATGCCGATAGACGACCTCATCTCTGAGCTTGCCGCCGATCGAGCGCCCTCCTGATCTCCCGAAGCCTTGCTCCGAGAGCTTCCCGCGCATCGTGAACGTTGGTCACTGGTTGGCGTACTCCGCGTACGGGGTCGCCAGCTCCCAGAGTCGTTGCTTCACGCTGCGGCGGTAGCCGACGAGCCCTGGATCGGTGGTCACCGCCAGTCCCGCCGGCTTCCCGTTCTCGTTGATCAAGTTGTAGACAACCCGCTCGGTGTCGATGAGCCACCAATCATCGGGTGGCACTTCGCCTGCGAGATGCCGGGGCGCGTACCGGATATCCTCACCAGCCGCCGTATTGCTGTCGGTGACCGACAACAGCCAGCGGTGGTAGTCGGTGTGCGGCACCGTCACAACGCGGACCCGGCTCACGGTTACTCCCCGACCGGTGGTTTCCTCGACCAGATCGTTCCATCGGTTCTTGTGTTCGTCCGGTAGAGCGGGCTCTCCGGCGAGGAAGCGCCGCAACCGATCGGACTCCGTGGGCACGGCGTAGGCGTCCCTCACTTCCAGATGAAAAGCCTCAGCCTTGCAATCACGAAACAGGGCCACCCAATCCGGCGGCTCATGCTGAAGGTAGAGCACCGTAGAACGTCCTCCCGATCTTCGGAACTTCGATCGCTGTCTCGTTGGCCGCAAGGTCCAGTTGAGCCAGCGTCAGTGGTTCTCGATCGATCTATCCCCATGTGTGCGAAGCGCTGCGCCGATCAGTTCCCGCGCAGCGTGGCCGGTGACCGACAGACCGGCAAGAGTGTCGAACGCACGGTGATACAGCTTGATTTCCCTCGGCTGGGTCACGGTGAGTTCTGCGGTGATCGCCTCGACGAGCACTAACTTGTTGTCGAACATCGAAAAGTGCGTCGGGACGAATGGAAGTTCCGCCCCGGCAGGCACGATTCCGAGCGTCACCCTCGGTAGCCCGACTACAGCGAGCAACCGGTCCAACTGACCGACCATCACATCGGCACCGCTGACCGTGGTGTGCAACGCTTGCTCTCCGATGAGGAAGTTGTTGCCGCTCCAGCCGATTGGCGACACCCGCCTCTACATCGTTGGGTACCTGGTAGAACCGGCTGACGTTCTGTAGCGTTCCCGTCGCGTATTCGGCGGTCTGCAAGAACCCGGGGATGAAGAACGGGTTGTAGATCCGTACGATTTGAGATGTCTCGCTCAGGCTCACCAGCGCATGTTGACGTCGTCGAGTGCCGGTGCCGAGCACTTTTCGCCATTCGAGATATGCGGCAGCGATGTTCTCCAGGCCGGCTACCAGGTCCGGCACCTCGTCTACGGCGTGGCAGTGCTCACACCAGGCGCGGATGTCAGCGCGTGACGGTTTGATTCGCCCGTACTCGATCTTGGACATCTTGGTTTGGTGCCACGCGTTCCGCCGGGCCAGCTCCGCGCCGGACAATCCCGCGTTGAGTCGAAGCTCCCGGAGCCGACTTCCGAGAGCTTCGCGCTGCTGGTGAATCGAGTCGGTCACGTCTCGGCGTACTCCGCGTACGGCGTCGCCAACTCCCATAAGCGGTCGCGGACACTTCGGCAGTAGTCCACAATTCCCGGATCTGTGGTTACCGCCGCACCTGCGGGTTTGCCGTCAGCATCGACGAGGTTGTAGACGACTCGTTCGTCGTCGAACAGCCACCAGTCATCCGGTGGCACCTTCCCCGCCGCATGGCGGGGCAAGTACCGGATGTCTTCACCGGAATGGATGTCGCGTCCGGTCACCGACAGCAACCAACGGTGGTAGCCGAGTGAGGGACGGTTACGACACGGACCCGACTCACCGATATCCCGCGATCAGCTCGCTGGGCACCGGGGTGCAGCGACGGCCGGAGGTCTTCACCGGCTGAGCACGACGCATGGATGAGGTCCCTGGATAGGTGAGCGACCGCAACCCGGGCAGACGGCCTCATGGTCCGGCAGCTCGGCTCGAAGAACCTCCGGCGGACCGGACGCGGGCCGGTCTGCAAGAATCTGGGTGTGACCGATGCCGACACGCCTATCGCGGAGCACCGGGGTGGTGCCCGGAGTCTGGGGGCGCAGTTTCTGCGCTGCCATCTGCCGATGGTGGTCGTGACGCTGGTCATGGTGGTGGCGGTGGTGTTCGTCGCGTCCGATCGGTGGCGGCGCGGGGCCTTCTTCTTCGGCGGTGCGACGCTGCTGGCGGCGGCGTTCCGGTTGTGCCTGCCGACCGCGCAGGTCGGGCTGCTCGCGGTGCGCAGCAAACCGTTCGACGTCGGCGCGCTGACGCTGCTGGGCTCGAGCATCCTGTTCCTCGCGGCCACGATCAACACGCTCGGCGTCGGCTGACAGCGCGAGCGATCGGCGACCCGGCCGGGCCGGGTCGCCCAGGTGATCAGCGGGCAGCGGCGTACCGCTCGGCGAAAACCGTCCGCTCGCGGGGACGACGCCCGGGATGGGGTGGGACGGCGTCGCTGTAGCCGATGGTGATCAGCACCGCTATGGCGAGATCCGCGCGGTCGCCGATCCCGATGGCTTGCTTCACCAGCTCCGGATCCCAGCCGTTCATCGGTGCGGAGGCCAGGCCGAGCCCGGTGGCGGCGAGCATCGCGTAGGTGGCCGCGATCATCGCGTTCTTGACGGCGTTCTCTCGCAGCAGTCCGCGCTGCTCCAAGGCCAGGTACTCGGCACGCCCGTCGAACAACGCGGTGAATTCGGCGTTCCACGCGCCGTTGCGGCCGGCCAGTTCGGCGATATCGGTGTTGCGGTCTCGCCAGGCGGCGGCATCGGCGACGAAGACCAGCACCGCGGGCGCCTCCTTCGGCTGCGGCTGCCCGAACGCCGCCTTCGACAGCGCGTCGCGGCCGGATGCACTGGTCACCACCACGATCGACCGGTCCTGCATGTTCCACGCGCTCGGTGCTTGCATCGTCAACTCGAGCAATTCTTCGAGCAGGTCGGGTGGTACCGGGTCGGGGCGATAGTGCCGTACCGTGCGACGTCCTCGAATCGCGTCGGCCACCGAAAGTGTCTGTGTTTCCATATTTCTTACTATCGGAGAGTCACACTCAAATAGGAAGAAGGCACTTTTCAGTGCGCTACACTCCGATAGGTGCGCACGTATCTCGAAGATTCCGGGCTGCCCGCCGACGTCTACTCCGCGAAGTGCCCCACGCGGGAGGTTCTCGACCACATCGCGGGCAAGTGGACGGTGCTGATCATCGACGCGCTGGCCGAGGGCACCATGCGGTACACCGATCTTCGCCACCGCATCGACGGCATCTCGCAGAAGATGCTGACGCAGACGTTGCGCCAACTCGAGACCGACGGATTCGTCACGCGGACAGTGCATCCCACCGTGCCGCCGCGGGTCGAGTACACGCTGACGGAGCTGGGTCACAGCCTGCGCACGCCGATAGCGGCGCTGCGGGAGTGGATCGAGACCAATATCAACCGAATCGAAGCGGCGCGGCGGGCCGCGGCGCTGTGAGGTGACGACCAGCGCACCTGTCAGCGTTCGGGTCGCACACCGGCCCGGGCTAGTCGCATGGTCTCGGTCAGCAGCTTCGACACCGCCGCCGCCTCGGTGAGGAACCCGTCGTGCCCGTCGCGGGAGTGCACGATCTCCAGTCCGTCGCAACCGGGTAGCAGATCGGCGAGCTCCTGCTGGGTCCGCAGCGGGTACAGCCGGTCGGAGTCGACGCCGCCGACCACGCAGGGCACCGGCGTCGCCGCGAGCGCCGCCTCGATGCCGCCGCGCCCGCGGCCGACGTCGTGGCGGTTCATCGCCTCGGTCAGCAGCACGTAGGTGGCGGGATCGAAACGCTTGCACAACTTCTCGGCCTGATGGTCGAGGTAGCTCTGCACCGCGTACCGGCCGCCGTTCCACGGGTCCTCGTCGCCCTGCGGTTTGTTCTCGAACCGGTGGTCCAGCTCGAATTCGGTGCGGTAGGTCAGGTGCGCGATCCGCCGAGCCAGGGCCATGCCCGTGGTCGGGACGCGGCCGGTGCCGTGATAGTCGCCGCCCTGCCAGTCCGGATCGGCCTCGATCGCCGCGATCTGGGTGGTCTGGGTGCCGATCTGGTCGGCGGTAGCGCGGGCGCCGACCGCGAGCACCAGCGCCGCGGCGACCCGCTCCGGTGCGCCGACCATCCACTCCAGCACCCGCATGCCGCCCATCGACCCGCCCACCACGGCGGCGAGCCGCTCGACGCCGAGCAGGTCGAGCAGAGCGGCCTCCGCGGTCACCTGGTCGCGGATGGAGATTTCGGGAAACCTTGCACCCCAAGGCTTTCCATCCGGAGCGGGAGAAGACGGCCCGGTGCTGCCCTTGCAGCCGCCGAGCACGTTCGTCGCGACCACGCACCATTCGTCGGTGTCCAGGGGCGCACCCGGCCCGACCATGCCGTCCCACCAGCCGGGCATCTCGTGCACGTCGTCGGGCTTGCCGACGACGTGCGAATCGCCGGTCAGCGCGTGTTCGACCAGCACGACGTTGTCCAGTCCGGGAGAGAGTTCACCCCAGCGCTGCACCGCCAGGCGCACGTCCGGGATGACCGCTCCGTTCTCCAGTCGCACATCGCCGATGGCGATGGTGCCGAGCTGTCCGTCCGGGGGCGGCAGGGCGACGGCGGAGGTCCGGGCGCTCTGTTCGGAACCCACGGTCACGTCGTCGCCGCCGCGAAACCGGCGCGCAGATCGGCCGGGATGTCCTCGATGCCGACCGCGAGACCGACCGGTCCTGGGGCGAGCCGTTCCTCGGGCGTGAGCTGCGAATGCGTCGTCGACGCGGGGTGAATCACGAGGGAACGCACCTTCCCGATGTTAGCCACGCGGGTGTGCATGGCTGATCGGGCCTGAGTGCGGCGCGTGGGCCGGTAGGTGGGCAGCGCAGGCGCATCGCGCGGGCCGTCCGGGGTCCGGCCCGCGTGGATCTGCTCGGTCTCGAAAGACCACTGCGTCGGGTCGTGCTCGGCCCCGCGCGCGGTGGATTCACTCATGGTTTTGCTCCCAAAAGGTGTTCGCCGGTACAGCAGGGGTTAGCGGTGTGAACAACAACACATGCCGGCGACCTCCTGTTACGCGCTTGCTCCCGGCTTTCGGGAGCCAGGTCATCACCCGGAGCACCCCACCGCGGATGGAGGGTTGCCGACCAGCGAGCCGGGGCTTCGCGCTGATACTCATGACCTGCCCGGCATCATAACCGGCGGGCCGTCAGCGTCCGAAATCCTCCAGCGCAGGCCCCGGATCGGGCGCGGTCGGCGCGACGCAGCAGCTGCGCACGAATTCGTCGTAGGTCTCGGTGAAGTTGGCGCGCCCGGCCCGGGCCGCGGTGGCCATGTCCTCGTCCAGGAACAGGTCGTCCGAGCACTCCATGCCGACGTGGCCGATCAGCTGCCAGGTGCCGACGATGAGCCGTACCGCGCGGGCGTCCGGCTCGGCGCCGAGGCGCTCGGCGACCACCGCGGCGATGGCGGTGTTCTTGTCGTCGGCATGTTCGAGACTGCGGGCGCTGACCGACGGACTGCTGCGCAGGATCCGCTGCATCTTCTGGAACTGCCGGAACGACAGCGGGTCGGCCTCGCCTGCCTCGGCGGCTCGATCGACCACAGACAGGAAGGCCTCCCGCAGGGCGGCGAGTTCGTTGCCGGTGCGCGGCAGCTCGCGCAGGGTCTCGGCGATGGTGCGCCCGAAGTCCTGGACCGGTCCCAGGACGATGTCCTCTTTGCTGTCGAAATAGCGGTTGATCGTGCGCGGCGAGACGTCCGCGGCGTTGGCGATCTGCTCGATCGTGGTCGCCTCGAAGCCCTGGGCGTCGCACAGGTCGAGGGCCGCCGCGATGATGCGCAACCTGGTCTGTTGCTTCTTGCGTTCGCGCAGGCCCGGGGCGCTCGCGGCGGGTCCCGCGGCGCTCGCGCCCATCGACGTCGATGACTCGAGCATGTCCCGATGGTAACGCAAACCTCCGTTTTCCTGTCCTTAACAGTCAAATGTCGTAATACGACATTTTGCGCTTGACGACAAATGTCGTCCAATGCCAGGATGGCTCCAGTTCATCGAGGGACGAGGAGATGACCGTGACGGACACGGCGACAGCGGTGCACGCGCCGCGCAAACCGGGCGGCTCAGCGCGCTGGCTCGCGCTGGCAGTGATCGCATTGGCCCAGCTCATGGTGGTTCTGGACGCCACCATCGTGACCATCTCGCTGCCGTTCGCGCAGCGTGATCTCGACATCAGCGACGGCAACCGGCAGTGGATGCTCACCGCCTACACGCTGATCTTCGGCGGCCTGCTGCTGTTGGGCGGCCGGATGGCCGACTACCTGGGGCGGCGCCGGATCTTCATCATCGGCCTGATCGGCTTCGCGGGCGCTTCGGCCCTGGCCGGTCTCGCCCAGAACGGTGCGGAGATGTTCGCCGGACGCGCGCTGCAGGGCGCGTTCGCCGCGCTCTTGGCCCCTGCCGCGCTCTCGCTGCTGTCGGTGACGTTCACCGAGCCCGGTGAGCGGGCCACCGCCTTCGGGGTGTTCGCGGGTATCTCCGCGGGCGGTGCGGCGCTCGGGCTGATCGCGGGCGGCGCGCTCACCGAGTACGCGTCGTGGCGCTGGTGCCTGCTGGTCAATACGCCGATCGCGCTGCTCGCGCTGCTCGGAGCGCTGGCCTGGGTGGTGAAGGACGTGCCGGCGCCGCGGGTCGGGGGCTATGACATGCCCGGTGCCGTCACGGTGACGCTGGGCCTGATCGCCATCGTGTACGGCTTCAGCCGCGCCGCCGAGGACGGCTGGCTGGCCGGTGGCACCTTGGCGCTGCTGATCGCCGGACCGGTGCTGCTCGCCGCCTTCGT
This sequence comes from Nocardia abscessus, assembly GCF_015477775.1. GTDB lineage: Bacteria > Actinomycetota > Actinomycetes > Mycobacteriales > Mycobacteriaceae > Nocardia > Nocardia abscessus_A. Next base: position 242,512 of record NZ_JADLQO010000005.1, read on the forward strand.
CGTGATCGAACGGCGGTCGTCGAACCCGCTGCTGCCGCTGCACATCCCCGGCGAGATCAACCGGGGCGGGGCGTTCCTCGCGGCGCTGCTCATCCCGATCGCGATGTTCGCGATGTTCCTGTTCCTGAGTTACTACTTCCAGATCACGCTGGGCTACTCGGCGCTGAAGGCGGGCTTCGCCTTCCTGCCCTTCCCGGCGGGGATCGCGATCTCGGCGGGTGTCACCAGTGCCCTGCTGCCGAAGCTCGGCCCCCGTCCGCTGATGGTGGCCGGCGCCGTGCTGGGTGTCATCGGCCTGGTGCTGCTGGCGCAGCTCGGCTACGGCGACAGCTTCCTCGCCGGGGTGCTGCCCGCCCAGGTGCTCATCGCGCTCGGCATGGGCCCGCTGTTCGTCGGGATGCAGACGGTGGCGCTGCACCAGGTGGAGGAAGCGGACTCGGGTGTGGCGTCCGCCCTGCTGAACGCGGCGCAGCAGGTCGGCGGCGCGGTCGGGACAGCGCTGCTGACCACCATCTCGGTGCAGGTCGCCGAGACCTTCGCCCAGGACAACCCCGGCATCGACAACCTGGCCGCGCGCGCCGCGATCCACAGCTACGACGTCGCCTTCTACGTCGGGGCCGGGTTCTTCCTCGCGGCCGTACCGATCATCGCCCTGATGATCCGAGACCGGCCGCAGAACCTGATCGAAGGCTCCGAGGAGGGGGCCCGGATTCCGGTCGCGGTCTGATCCGTCGGCAACGAGGTCCGCGCAACGAGGTCCGCGCAACGTCACGGCGTTGTGCGGATCTCGCCGTTTTGCGGGGGAGTTCCGGGCTGGTTGCCGAGCCCGAACGGAAGGCGGATCATGGCGACGACGGCGGTCGCGCCGGCGCCCGCCGCGGTGCTGAGAGACGCCGCTGACCTACCAATCGGTAACAAAGGTGGCCCAGCTCACTCCGGGGGCTGCCCGTGCGGTGAGGACTTCGGCAGCAGTACGCTTGTCTTGTTTGCACCACACGTCTCGCGGACAACGCGGGACATATACGTTGTCTGTTGGAACAGCTGGGGTCCGCTCACAAGCGTGTTCGCCTGGCCGTGCAATGAGGGCACCATCCTAGGAGGACACGAAGATCCATGTCCAAGATCAAGGTTGAAGGCACCGTCGTAGAACTCGACGGCGACGAGATGACCCGGATCATCTGGCAGTTCATCAAGGACAAGCTGATCCACCCCTATCTCGACGTGAACCTGGAGTACTACGACCTCGGGATCGAATACCGAGACAAGACAGACGACCAGGTCACCGTCGACGCCGCCGAGGCCATCAAGCGGCACGGCGTCGGTGTGAAATGCGCCACCATCACCCCGGACGAGGCGCGGGTCAAGGAATTCGGTCTCAAGAAGATGTGGCGCTCGCCCAACGGCACTATCCGCAACATCTTGGGCGGCACCATCTTCCGCGCCCCGATCATCATCTCGAACGTTCCCCGGCTGGTTCCCGGCTGGACCAAGCCGATCATCATCGGCCGCCACGCTTTCGGTGACCAGTACCGCGCCACCGACTTCAAGGTGTTCCAGGGCGGCACCGTCACCTTGACCTTCACCCCCGACGACGGCAGCGAGCCGATCGTGCACGAGGTCGTGAAGATGCCCGAGGACGGCGGCGTCGTCATGGGCATGTACAACTTCCGCAAGTCGATCGAGGATTTCGCGCGGGCGTCGTTCAACTACGGCCTGCAGCAGAACTACCCGGTGTACATGTCGACGAAGAACACCATCCTCAAGGCCTACGACGGCATGTTCAAGGACACGTTCCAGGACATCTTCGACGCCGAGTTCAAGAGCCAGTTCGACGCCGCGGGCCTGACCTACGAGCACCGCCTCATCGACGACATGGTCGCCTCCTCCATGAAATGGGAGGGCGGCTACGTCTGGGCGTGCAAGAACTACGACGGCGACGTGCAGTCCGACACCGTGGCCCAGGGCTTCGGTTCGCTCGGCCTGATGACGTCGGTGCTGCTCACCCCGGACGGCCAGACCTGTGAGGCCGAGGCCGCGCACGGCACCGTCACCCGGCACTACCGCCAGCACCAGCAGGGCAAGCCGACCTCGACCAACCCGATCGCGTCGATCTTCGCCTGGACCCGTGGCCTCGAGCACCGCGGCAAGCTGGACAACACCCCCGAGGTCATCGGCTTCGCGCAGACCCTGGAGGACGTCGTCATCAAGACCGTCGAGGGCGGCCAGATGACCAAGGACCTCGCGCTGCTCGTCGGCGGGGACCAGGGCTACCTGAGCACCGAGGAGTTCCTCGGCGCGCTGGATGCCAACCTGGCTCGCGCACTGCGCTGAGTTCGCGCGGCGCCGTCTCGGGCGCCGAACCGCGGGGCCGAGTCGCGTCGCTCGGCCGACTCCGGCGCTGGGTGTTCACCCAGCGCCGGGCTGACACAATCGGGCACCCGCCCCACCCTCGGTGGAACGGGTGCCCGGACTGTTTCGGGGTTATTTCGCGCCTGCCCCTGCTCGATCGAGCAGGCCCGCGACGGCCCGGGTGAAGCTCGCCGCGCCGTTGCCGCGTTCGACTTCGGTGTCGAACAACCGCTGCAGCGGATCGAGCAGGTCGGTCGCCACACCCTGGTCGCGGCTCGTGATGCGGATGTTGGCCAGACCGGCCTGGTTCACCGAGAGGTCGGAGAAGTTGACCGGGTACTGCTCGGAGTCGATCTCGGCGGCGAGCACGGGCAGCATGTCCAGCAGGGAGCGCAGCCAGGGGACCAGGAAGCCGTCGGTGAACTCGCCCGCGGTGAAGTCCGCGCTGCCCACCATCGCGACCGCCTGGAAGAATCCGGAGAACATGCCGTACATGCCCGCCAGCACGGCCATGTCGTGCAGTCCCGCCAGTCCCGCGTCCGCGCCGAGGTACTTCGCGTTCCCCAGTTCGGCGATGGTGGCGCCGTGCTCGGCTTCTGCGGCGGGGGAGCCGCTGTACATCAGCAGGGTGTCGGGCGTGCCGAGAGTTTGCGGGACGCCCAGGATGCCCGCGTCCAGGAAATGCCCGCCGCGGGCGTCGATCGCGGCGGCCAGGTCGCGCGCCTCGTCGGGACGACCGGTGGCGACGTTCAGGACGGTGCGCCCGTCCAGGTTGTCGGGCATGGCGCCGAGCAGACCGGCAGCCGCGCCGGTGTCGGCCAACGCCACCCCGACGAGCCGTCCCGCCGCGATCGCTTCGGCCACCGAAGCGGCCCGCGTGGCGCCCAATTCGCCGAGTCGAGCGTCCTTGCCCGCCGACCGATTCCACACGGTGGTCGGATGGCCGCCGCGCAGGAAGATCTCGGCGATCGCCGCGCCCATGCGCCCCAGGCCGAGGACGGTGACCGGGGTCCGGTTGTCGTTCATTGGTTCCTCCGTCGATGTGTGTGTTCGGGTGGGGCGCCCGCAGATCAGTCTCGGCGCTGCGAGCGGAAGACCGTGAGTGGCAGGACTGACCGGCATCGAACGTTTACTGCCATATGCTGGTTCGTGTGACCGGCAGAACTGTGGCCATGGCGATCGCTCCTGGAGCGCTGCATCCGTGGGATCTCTACGAATTGGGAGTGGTGGCGTCGATCTTCGGCACGCCACAGCCCGATCTGGCCGACCCCTGGTATGAGCTGCGTGTGTGCTCGGTAACTCCGGAACCGGACACGCAAGAGATGGGTTTCGGGGCTTTCCTGCGCCCGCAATACGGTCTGGCCGAGATGCTGGCAGCCGACACCGTGATCGTGCCCTCCGTCGCGCAGGACTGCCTCACCGCCGAACGCGAACTGCCAGGGGAGTTGCTCGACGCCCTGACCGAAGCCCACCGCCGCGGCGCCCGCATGGTCGCCCTGTGCGACGGCACCTTCGCGCTGGCCGCAGCCGGACTCCTGCACGGACGCCGCGTCACCGCGCACTGGGAGCACGCACCGCTGCTGGCCGAGCGCTACCCGAGCGTCGAGGTCGACGGCTCGGTGCTCTACGTCGACGACGAGGACATCCTGACCAGCGCGGGCATGACCGCCGCGCTGGATCTCTGCCTGCACCTGGTGCGCCGCGACCTCGGCGCCGCCGTCGCCAACCGGCTGGCCCGCCGCATGGTGATCCCGCCGCACCGCTCGGGCGGGCAGGCGCAGTTCGTCGACCTGACGGTTCCGGCGCGCGCCGAGGACGACCTCGGTCCGGTGCTCCAGTGGGCCATCGCCCACCTCGACGAACCGCTCACCGTGGAGACCCTGGCCGCCAAGGCGAACATGAGCGAGCGCACCTTCCACCGCCGCCTGCAACGGTCCACGGGCGCCACCCCGATGCAGTGGCTGCTCGGCCAACGCCTCGCCCATGCCCAATCGCTGCTGGAATCCACGGACTACGGCATCGAGCGGATCAGCCGGATGTCCGGGCTCGGCACCGCCACCAACCTGCGCCGCCACTTCTCCGGTGTGGTCGGGGTATCGCCCGCCGAGTACCGGCGCACGTTCCGGCAGGGCGAACCGGCGGACGTCCGCCCGGCGCGGCAGTCGGGGATGAGCGTGCCCGCAGATGCCCGAGGTCTTCGTCCCGTCCGGGTGCACGCGAGTGCCCCTAAATCCGTTTAGCTCGTCGTCGCTTGTCAGAGGGCTGGCGTCGGGTCGATGCTGGAGTGTGGCGCGCGGACTGACTCATTCGTCCGTATTGCGGGGATTGCGGGGTTGGCCTGCGTCATTCATCGACGTTGCGGTGGGCGAACTCACGTTTGCCCGGGAAGCGAATACGGACCGCGGACGGTTACATGAACACGTGACCAGCCCCGTGACCACGAGCACCACCGCGCCGCCCGAGCGAACCGATTGGCACGTGCCCGCCATGCTGGCCCTTGCCCTCGGCGGATTCGGGATCGGGACAACCGAATTCGTCACCATGGGGTTGCTGCCGGATATCGCGTCGGCCCTCCACGTCTCCGAGCCGACGGCGGGGCACGCGGTGTCGGCCTACGCGCTCGGGGTGGTGATCGGCGCACCGCTGATCGCCGCGCTGGCCGCGCGGGTGGCGCGCAAGCGGCTGCTCGTCGCGCTCATGGTGGCCTTCACGCTGGGCAATGCGGCGACCGTGCTGGCACCCTCGTTCGAGACGCTGGTCCTGGCCCGGTTCGTCTCGGGATTGCCGCACGGCGCCTACTTCGGTGTCGCCTCGCTGGCCGCCGCAACCCTCGCTCCGGTCGGACAGCGGGCCAAAGCGGTTGCCGCGGTTATGCTGGGCTTGAGCGCCGCCAATGTCGTCGGCGTTCCCGCGGCTACCTGGCTCGGTCAGCATCTGGGCTGGCGAGACGCGTTCGTGGTGGTCGCGCTGATCGGGATCGCCACCGTGGCCGCGCTGCTGCGCTTCGTCCCGGAACTCACCGGCATCACGATGACCGACCCGATGACCGAACTCGGCGCGCTGCGTCGTCCCCAGGTGCTGTTGACGCTGCTGGTCGGTGCCGTCGGGTTCGGCGGGATGTTCGCCGTCTACACCTACATCGCGACCACGCTCACCGACGTCGCGGGTCTGCGGGCCGGTGCGGTGCCGTTGGTACTGATGCTGTTCGGCGTGGGCATGGTGATCGGCAACATCGTCGGCGGCGTGCTCGCCGATCGCGGCGTGGACCGCGCCGTCTTCGCCGCGATGATCGCGATGGCCGTCATCCTGAGCGGCTTCGTCGCCGCCGCCCACAATCCCTACACCGCGGCCGTCGGCGCGTTGTTCGTCGGCGCCTCCGGGGCCGCGCTGGCGCCCGGTCTGCAGACCCGGCTGATGGACGTCGCGGCCGATGCCCAGACCCTCGCCGCCGCCCTCAACCACGCCGCACTGAACATCGCCAACGCCGCAGGCGCCTGGCTCGGCGGACTGGTCATCGCCGCGGGCCTCGGCTACACGGCTCCGGCCGTGGTCGGCGCCGGTTTGGCCGCGACCGGCGTGTTGTTGTTCGCCGTGACGGTCTGGATCGCGATGCGCGACGACAACGCCTGAAACGTTCGTGCGGCGGGCGGAATCCGGACTTCGGCGCCCGCAGTCAGACGAAGCGGTCGGGTGAGGACTATTCGGCGGGTCGGCCGACCAGGGCGTGGCCGGCGATCTCGTGCAGATGTGCCGAGGCACGGCGCCAACGGCGTTGCGCCCGCTCGGCATCCGGGTCGATGAAATTCGAGATCAGGATGCCGCGCAGCGCGTCCATGGCCGTGTAGACGAAGTCGCGCGCCTCCTTGCGGCGCACATCGTCGGGCACGAAACGGGCGACCGCCATCAGCACGGCGTTGTTGACGAACGGCTCGACCTTCTCCATCGCCGCGGCCAGTACCGGATCGGTCCGCCCTGCCACCCACAGTTCGACGGTCGCGATGAACAGCGGGCCCTGGTGGAGGTCCCACAGGAAGTCCAGCGCCGCCGCCACCGGATCGTCACCGGCTTCCACCCGGGACATTTCCCGCATGGCACTCTCGGCGCGCAGCTGCGCCAGATGACTGATCGCGGCGACCACCAGATCGGTTTTCGATCCGAAGTGATGCACTTGGGCCCCGCGCGTCACACCGGCGCGTTCGGCGACCCGTGGCGTCGTGGTTCCCGCGTATCCGTACTCGACCAGGCAGTCCACGGTCGCGTCGAGCAGCCGGGTGCGCATCTCGGTGCTGCGCTGCTCTTGCGTCCGGCGCTGCTGTTTCACGATTACGCTCCTGGCCACCGCTAGATCCTACACTTACATACAGCACTGTATGTTCCAGACGTCCGGATGGGGTGCCGACGAGTCGGTGACGCACAGAACGGGTCACTCGATCGCGATCGGCGGGGGAGTGTTCGCCTCGGCAATCAAGTAGTTCGACCTGCGGCGCGACGGCTCAGTGATCAGAACACATGCATGTCTCACTGTATGTACCAGGCAATACGCAATTGCCTGGTTATCTGCGTGATCGTGGCACTTCCGCCGCCGAGCCTTGCCCACTTACATACAAATATGTATGTTTGTTTTCAGCTCGTTCCGGGCGGCCGCCCCCGCGGTGCACGCACAACCTGAGGAGTTCGATGGCGAACAAGGTCTACGTCGTCGGTGTCGGCATGACGAAGTTCGAGAAGCCGGGCCGCCGCCTCGTCGAGGAAGCCGACGGCACCACTCGTGCCTGGGACTATCCGGACATGGCCAGGGAGTCGGGTACCAAGGCGCTCGCGGACGCGGGCATCGCCTACGACCTGGTGGAGCAGGCTTACGTCGGCTACGTCTACGGCGAATCCACCTCCGGTCAGCGTGCCGTCTACGAACTCGGCATGACCGGCATTCCGGTGGTCAACGTGAACAACAACTGCTCCACCGGCTCGACGGCGCTGTACCTCGCGGCGCAGGCGATCCGGGGCGGGCTGGCGGAATGCACGCTGGCGCTCGGCTTCGAGAAGATGCAGCCCGGCTCGCTCGGCTCCACCTGGGACGACCGCGAGCAGCCCATGGCCAAGCATGTCATGGCGCTGGCCGAGATCTCCGAGGTGCTGTTCCCGGTGGCGCCGTGGATGTTCGGCGCCGCGGGGCGCGAGCACATGAAGCAGTACGGCACCACCGCCGAGCATTTCGCCAAGATCGGCTACAAGAACCACAAGCACTCGGTGAACAACCCGTATTCGCAGTTCCAGGACGCGTACACCCTCGAAGACATCCTCGGCTCGCGGATGATCTACGACCCGCTCACAAAACTGCAGTGCTCGCCGACCTCCGACGGGTCCGGCGCGGTGATCCTGGCCAGTGCGGACTTCGTCGACGCCCACGACCTCGCCGGGCAGGCGGTGGAGATCGTCGGCCAGGCGATGACCACCGACTTCGCCTCCACCTTCGACGAGACCGCCAAGAACCTGATCGGCTACGACATGAACGTCCAGGCCGCCAGGAAGGTCTACGAGCAGGCGGGGCTCGGCCCGGACGACTTCCAGGTCATCGAGCTGCACGACTGTTTCTCGGCCAACGAGCTGTTGCTCTACGAAGCGCTCGGACTGTGCGGGGAGGGCGAGGCGGGGCAGCTGATCGACGACGGCCTGACCACCTATGGGGGCAAGTGGGTGGTGAACCCTTCCGGCGGCCTGATCTCCAAGGGGCACCCGCTCGGGGCGACGGGTCTCGCGCAGTGCTCGGAGTTGACCTGGCAGCTGCGCGGCGCCGCGGACAAGCGTCAGGTGGACGGCGTCACCGCCGCCCTGCAACACAACATCGGCCTCGGCGGCGCGGCCGTCGTCACCGCCTACCAGCGCGCCGACCGCTGAACCGCGGTCGCGGACGAACTCGACGAGGAGTGCAAGACATGGGACACATCGAAGCCACCAAGGACGTCAACGCCACGCCCGAGGCGCTGTGGGCGGTCGTCTCCGACCCGCAGACCTGGGACAAATGGTTCACCATTCACGAGCGCTTCATGGAGGAGCCGCCCGCCGTGCTGAGCGAGGGCGCCAAACTGATCGCCAAGATCGTGATGCTCGGCATGGCGAACAAGCTGGAGTGGACCATCGTCTCGGTGGCCGCGCCGCACCGGCTGACCCTCGGCGGCACCGGAATGGCCGGAGTGAAGACCGAGTTCACCTTCGACATCCGGCCCAACGGCGCGGGAAGCACCATCGTGGTGTCCGGTGACTTCGAAGGCGCCTTGATCAAGGGCGCGCTCGGCAAGGCCGTGGAGAAGGACGGCATCAAGCAACTGGACCGCTCGCTCGAACAGCTCGACGCCCTGGCCGCAACGGCATGAGCGGTCAGGCCCGGAGGCGGCAGCGGAGCGTGACCACGCAGGGCCCCGCTCGTGCCGACAGGAGATACGGCATGAGCGGTCAGGCCCGGAGGCGGCAGCGGAGCGTGACCACGCAGGGCCCCGCTCGTGCCGGAGAGGTGTCGGCATGAGTTTCGATACGGCCGCGGCCCGTGTGGTCGAGTTCGACGACAGCGGCCTGGAAACCTGGTGCGACGAGGAACGTTTCGAGGTCACGGCCGAGCGCGTCGCGGAGTACGCCGCCGCGACCAACGATCCGATCGCCGCGCATCTGGCCGGGACGGTGGCCGGGCCGGTGTTCGCCATCGTCCCGGTTTTCGAGGCCATGATGATGCCGGTCATCGACGTCGCCCCGATGGACATCTTCGGCCGGGTCGTGCACGGGGAGCAGGACTTCCATTTCCACCGCGCGATCCGGCCCGGCGACCGGCTGGTGTCGCGCGCCAAGGCGATCGGCTACACCAGCCGCCCCAACGGGACCGCCATCACCATCCGCATCGAATGCCGCACCGAGGCGGGCGAACCGGTCAACGACCAGTACCTGACGGCGTTCTTCCGCAATATCGACGCGGGTAGGACGGTGGGCGAGGCCGCTCCGGCGCACAAGTTCGACGAAGCCCTGCGCGAGCGGGAACCGGTCGCGGTGGTAGCGCAGCACGTCGATGATGACCAGACCTTCCGCTACGCACCGGCTTCCGGCGATCCGGTGCCGCTGCACCTGGACGAGCAGGTGGCCAAGGACGCCGGGCTGCCCGGCATCATCGCGCACGGGCTGTGCACCATGGCGTTCGCGTCCTGGGCGGTGCTCACCGAGGTCGCGGCATCGGATGTGCACCGGCTCAGGCGGTTCGCGGTGCGCTTCGCCAAACTGGTCTTCCCCGGCGACGACTTGGAGACCCGCATCTGGAAGGCCGGCTCGGCCGACGGCGTCACCCGCTACGCCTTCGAGACCGTGCGCGGCGACGACGTCGTGCTCAGCGACGGACTGGCGGAGATCGCCGACTGATCCCGGTGCGGCGGCGCGGTGGCGCCGCACCTTTCCACCCATCGCCGGATTCGGCGGAACTTTCAGGAGACAACATGGGCGCACTGGCCGGACGGGTCGCCGTCATCACCGGCGCGGGCCGCGGCATCGGCCGCGAGCACGCACTGCTGTTCGCGAGGGAGGGGGCCGCGGTGGTCGTCAACGATCTCGGCGGCAGCAATGCGGGGGAGGGGACCGACTCCGGTCCCGCCCAGGAGGTGGTGCGCGAGATCGTCGCCGCCGGCGGCAAGGCGGTGGCCAACTCCGACGACGTCGCGACCTGGGACGGCGCGCAGAAGCTCGTCGAACAGGCGGTCACCGAATTCGGCGGCCTCGACGTCGTGGTCAACAACGCCGGCATCCTGCGCGACGCCTTCATCGCGGGCATGGACGAGGCGCAGTGGGACGCGGTGATCGCCGTGCACCTCAAGGGACACGCGGCGGTGCTGCGCCACGCCGCGGCGTACTGGAAGCAGCAGTCCAAGGCGGGTAACCAGCCCAAGGCCGCGGTGATCAACACCGCTTCGGCGTCGGGCACCACCCTGCCGAACGCGGGCCAGGCCAACTACGGCGCGGCGAAGGCCGGGATCGCGGCGCTGACCCTGGTGGCCGCCGAGGAACTGGGGCGTTACGGCGTGCGGGTGAACGCGATCGCTCCGATCGCGCGCACCCGGCTCACCCTGGCCACTCCCGGCATGGGCGAGATGCTGGCGGCGGAGGCGGAAGCGTCCGAGGGCGGGTTCGACGCCTTCGCCCCGGCGAACATCGCCCCGCTGGTCGCCTACCTGGCCGCCGAAACCTGCCCGATCACCGGCAAGGTGTTCGCGGTGCAGGGCGGCGCGATCTCCGAATTGGCCGGTTGGCACGATGTGAAGACCATCGAGACCGAGGGTCCCTGGCTGATCGACGACATCGCCGCCCGGCTGCCCTGACCTCGGGGAACGTGAGGAGAACGACGATGTTCGAATGGTCCGAGACCGATGTGATGATCCGCGACGCCGTCCGGGCGTTCATCGACAAGGAGGTCCGCCCCAACCTGGACGCGCTCGACAGCGGTGAACTGCCGCCCTACCCCGTCATCCGGAAATTGTTCAGCCAGTTCGGCATCGACGTGATGGGCGGCGAGGCCGTGCAGAAGATGCTGGCCAAGCAGGCGGCGCGGGAGGCGGCGGCCGAGGCGGGGGAGCCGAAGCCGGAGAAGAAGTCATCCGGCGGCAGCCCGTTCGCCGGCCAGGAATCGCTGATGGCGGTGCTCATCGGGGAGCTGTCCGGGGTGTGTATGGGCCTGGTCACCGCGATGGGGGTGAGCATCGGTCTCGGCGCCACCACGATCATGTCCCGGGGAACGCTGGCGCAGAAGCAGCGCTGGCTGGAGGACATCGTCACCATGCGGAAGGTCGCGGCCTGGGCGATCACCGAACCGGACTCCGGTTCCGACGCGTTCGGCGGCATGAAGACCTACGTCAAGCGCGACGGCGAGGACTACCTGCTCAACGGCCAGAAGACGTTCATCACCAACGGCCCCTACGCCGACGTGATGGTGGTCTACGCGAAGCTGGACGACGGCGCGGGTGGGGACAAGCGCGAACGCAAGGTGCTCACCTTCGTGTTGGACAAGGGCATGCCCGGCCTCACCCAGGGCAAGCCGTTCAAGAAGATGGGCCTGCACTCCTCGCCGACCGGTGAGCTGTTCTTCGACAACGTGCGCGTCGGCCGGGACCGGCTGCTCGGCGAGACCGAGGAGCACCGGGGCGGCGACGGCCGCGACAGCGCCCGCTCCAGCTTCACCGCCGAGCGGATCGGCGTGGCCTTCATGGCGCTGGGCATCATCGACGAGTGCCACCGGCTGTGCGTGGAGTACGCCAAGAGCCGCATGCTCTGGGGCCAGGAGATCGGTCGATTCCAGCTGGTTCAGCTGAAGCTGGCGAAGATGGAGATCGCCCGGATCAACGTGCAGAACATGGTGTTCAACACCCTGGAGCGGGGTCGAGCGGGCAAACCCCCGACACTGGCCGAGGCGTCGGCGATGAAGCTGTACGCCAGCGAGGCGGCCACCGAGGTGGCGATGGAAGCGGTCCAGCTCTTCGGCGGCAACGGCTACATGACCGAGTACCGAGTGGAGCAACTCGCCCGCGACGCGAAGTCACTGATGATCTACGCGGGCAGCAACGAGATCCAGGTGACCCACATCGCCAAAGGTCTGCTCGCGCAATAGTTCCAGAGCAAGGACGCACACAGGGCGAGCTCGGCCCCCTTCGGCTTCGGCCGAGGTGGGGCCGAGCATCGACCTATTTCCACCCTCGCTTGTCGCGAAGTGGCGCCGGTCGGCGGTGCGGTCGGCGGCGGTCTCTTGCCGACAGCGCACACGCCGCGACGAAGTCGCGGTCGAACTACACAGCCCGCAGCCGCGTGCGGCTGGCGTAGACGTGCTCGGCGATGAGGGTGGCGATGCGGTCGGGCGCTTCCAGCATCGGTACGTGCCCGACGCCGTTGACCAGGATGCGGTCGGCGGATTCGGGCAGTTCCTTCAGGTAGCGGCGAGCGTAGACGCGGTTGGGGATGACCCGGTCGTACTCCGAGAGCAGCAGCCGGACCGGCGTCCGCAGGGTGGACAGGTCCGCCTGGGCCGGGGCTCGCATCGCGCCGAGAATCATCGGGATCATCGCCGGGCAGTTCAGCGCGGCCGCGAGGGCGGCGGCGGCGTCGCGACGGGATACCGCTGCGGCGTGCTTGCTCAGCGCGAGCAGGGCGACGCGCTGGGCGAGCGGGTTGCCGATCACGAATCCGCCCAGCCGCTTGCCGATTTCGACGAGCGGCACCAGGGAGAGGAATTTCAGGTTGATCCGCCACTGGGTCAGCGAGGGCGCGTGCCAGCCGCCCGCGGGCGCGATGAGCGTCAGGGTGCGGGCACGTCCGCGGCGGGCGAGTTCGACACCGACCAGGCCGCCGAGCGAGTTGCCCGCGATATGGCAAGTGCGCCAGCCCAGTTCGTCCAGCTGATCGCAGATCCGGTCGGCGAGGGCATACACGTCGACCGACCGGCCGTCGCTGGGCGCGCCGCCCCAGTGGCCCGCGAACGCGGGCGCGAACACTTCGCAGTGCGTCGACAGCCGCGCCGCGGTCTGCTCCCAGGCGTGCGGCGACATCATGAATCCGTGCAACAACAGCAAGGGGTCGCCGGAACCCAGGTGCAATGCCTTGATCGGCTGGGGCCGGTCGGCCCGGGTGGAGCCGCGCGCGGCGGCGGAGGAGGACTGGGAGGCGTCAGACGACATCGTCATCACCCCTTCCTGGACGGCAGTGTCCGGGGGACTTCATCAGACCAGCATTGTACGGTCGTGGAGTGCCGTATATCTCGACAGTGAACGTGAACGGTGTCCGCGCGGCCGCGGGCAAGGGGCTGCTGGCCTGGCTCGCGGTCACCGAGGCCGACGTCGTCTGCGTGCAGGAGACCCGCGCCACCGACGAGCAGGTCAGGGCCGCGCTCGCGCCCGCGCTCGACGCGGGATGGCAGCTCTCGCACGCCGAGCCGGAGTCCAAGGGCCGCGCCGGAGTGGGCATCCTGTCCCGGCGGGCGCCGAGCGCCGTGCGAATCGGTTTCGGCAGCAGTGAGTTCGCGGCCGCGGGACGCTATCTCGAGGCCGACTTCGACGACCTCACCGTCGCGAGCGTCTACGTGCACTCCGGTGACGCGGGCACCGTGCGCCAGGACGAGAAGTATCGGTTCATGGCCGAACTCGGCGCCTACCTCACCGCGCGCACGGGGGATTTCGTGGTGGCCGGGGACTGGAACATCGCGCACACCGAGCGTGACCTGAAGAACTGGAAGGGCAACCTGAAGTCGGCCGGGTTCCTGCCGCAGGAGCGGGCGTGGATCGATGAGTTGCTGGCCGCCGGATACGTCGATGTGGTGCGCGGCCTGAACCCCGGGGTCGACGGCCCCTACAGCTGGTGGTCCTACCGGGGCCGCGCGTTCGACAACGACAGCGGCTGGCGTATCGACTATCAGCTGGTGCGCGGCGAACTGGCTGCCCGCGCGAAAGAGGCGGTGGTGGAACGCGCCGCGACCTATGACCAGCGCTGGTCCGACCACGCGCCCGTCACGGTGCAGTACCGATGAACCGATCGCCGTTGACCAAGCGCGTACTCGGCGTACTCGGCGCGGTCGCTCTGGTGGTGATCGCCGCCGTGCTCGCTCTGTACGACGGTGGCGATGCGACCACCTCTCCCTCGGCGAGTCGCGCGAGCACCGCCGCGGCGAGCGCCGTCACCTCGCCCGCCACCGCACCGCGCGGCGGGGACACCGCGTCGCCGGTCACCCGGGCCGTCGGCGTACCGGAGCGCGCGTACGCCACGCTGCGGGAGATCGATGCGGGCCGCTGGCCGGGCTCGGCGAACGCCCCCGGCACCAAAGGCGGCGAGCGATGGATGAACCGCGGTGGCGACCTGCCCGCCACGGACGGCACCGGTAGGTCGATCACCTATCAGGAATGGGACGTCAATCCCAAGCAGCCCGGCCGGTCCCGCGACGCCGAACGCATCGTCACCGGCAGCGACGGCTCGGCGTGGTACACCGGTGACCACTACAAGACCTTCACGAGGATGCGCTGATGACAAAGACCGTCACGCTGTCGCAGTTCCTTGCCCGTCCCGACGCGGACGACGCGCCGCGCAGCGCCGAACTCGCCCCGCCGCGGGTCACCTTCGGCGCCCTCGCGGTCGACGCGGCCGAGTTCAGCGGGGTGCGTGACAAGGCGCCTCCCGGCTACCTGGTGCGCGAGGTCCGCGGCACGAAGATGCTCACCACCGCGCGCCTGTTCGACGAGTTCGCCGCCGCCTTCCAGTTCCCGTACTACTTCGGGGGGAACAAGGACGCCTTCGACGAATGCCTGCGCGACCTGGACGATTTCCTCGGCGAAGGGGCCGGATACGTTGCCGTGGTGCGCGACTCGGCCGAACTGCTCGCCGAGGAGCCGATCGAGCGCGACTGGTTCGCCGAGGCCATGCGGGATTGCGCGGCTTACTGGTCACGGCGAGACGTGCTGTTCCGGGTGGTGCTGCAGGGCGACGCGCCCGACCTCGAGGACGTGTCCCTGCGGCTGTGACCGTGGCCGTCAGCGCAATTTGCCCGCCAGGTCCTCGCCGAGCAGGACGAACACGTCGACGGTGTGCTCGATGAGTTCGTCCCGGGTGAGGTTCAGATCGCCCTGGAGCCACGCGGTCAGTGTCTGCACCAGCCCACCGACCAGATACAGGGCGCGGAAGTCGATCGCCGGGTCCGGGGCCGCGTCGGGCATCCGGTAGAAATCCATGCCCTCCGCGGCCACCATCCGCGCGAACGCGCGCACCGTCTCGGTGGTGCGGGCGCGTAGTTCCGGCGTCGCCATGGCCGTGATCAGGGCTGTCTTCGCCTTGCGCGGGTCGTCGGTGAGCAGGTGCACGCCCGCGGTGATCGCGGCGTGTGCGGTCGCGCGCGTGTCCGGCGGTGCGGTGCGCACGGCCGCGAGGATGGCCGCCGCGAGTTCCGCGGCGATCCCGTCGAGCAGGGCGGTGAGCACGGCGTCCCGGCTGTCGAAGTTCTCGTAGTAGTACCGCTCGTTGAGCCCGGCCTGCCCGCACAGCCCCGACACGGTCAGCTTCGACAGCCCCTCGGTGCCGATGATCTCCAGCGCCGCCTCCAGCAGGGCCGCACGCCGCTGCGCCCGGCGCTGCTCGGCGGAGATGCCTCCATAAGTCCGTTGCGCCGCCACGGTTCGATTCTGACAGAGATCAATTCTGGCAGAGGGTATTGCCAGAATGAGCAATTCTGGTGGATGCTATTGCCAGATGATCTCGACGAGGAGGCAGCGGTGTCCGAGCCCGGCTATTTCAGCGACCACTCGATGGTTCGGCGGGTGATGAGCAAACGGGCGGTGGGCCTGACCTACGGCCTGCGCGCCCTGGTGATCGGCGCGGTGCACCCGCTGCTGTACGTCGGCACCGCGGAGAACACCGAACACCGGACGACGCCCTACACCCGGCTCGCGCTGACCGGGCATCTGTTCGAGGCGGTGTTCCTCGGCACCAAGGCCGAGGCCGATCGCGCGCTGGCGTTCACCAGGAAACGGCATGTCAAGGTCCGTGGCGCGCTCCCCGAGGACGCCGGAGCCCACCACCCGGCAGGCACCGGGTACTCCGCGCTCGACCCGCACCTGATGTTCATGACGATGGCCTTCACCTTCGACTCGGCCGAGGTGATGTACGACCTGCTGGTGCGACCCATGACCGAAGGCGAGCGCGAGGGGCTCTATCAGGACTACGTGCGCTGGGGCGAGCTGTTCGGCATGCCCGCGGACGCGGCGCCGGGCAGCTACCGCGAGTTCCGCGCGTTCTTCGACGGCTACCTGGCCTCCGACGAACTGTTCCTCACCGACGAGGCGCGGCTGGTCGGCTCCTACCTGGCCGGGCAGCGCGTCCCCTACCCGCAGGGCGTGCCGTTGCAGCAGGTCACCTCCGTGTTCTACCTGCTGGTGCAGGGCAGTCTGCCGCCGCGGATCCGCACCATGTACGGCATCCGCTGGGGCGTGGCCGAGCAAGTCGCCTACCAGGCGTTGTCCCGGGCGGTCCGCACCGCGCACGTGTCGGTTCCGCTGGTGCCGCCGGTGCTGCGCGGCACCCTCGCCGGCCCCAGCGCGCCGGTCTACAAACAGCTGTCCAAGCGGGAACACGAACTGGTCAGCGGCGGACGGCCGAGCATGCCCGGAGTGCACCCGCGCAACTGGGTGCAGCGAAATTCCGCTTGAGCCGCGTGCGAAAATCGGAGGCATGTCCAGTCCTGCGCCCACCCCGGCCGCCGAACGCAAACAGCGGGTTCTGTCCGGGATCCAGCCGACCAGCTCCTCTTTTCATCTCGGGAACTACCTTGGCGCGCTGCAGTACTGGGTGACCATGCAGGACGACTACGACGCGCTGTATTTCATCCCGGATCTGCACGCGATCACGGTGCCGCAGGAGCCGAAGGAGCTGAGGGCGCGCACCAGGGCCGCCGCCGCTCAGCTGCTCGCGCTGGGCATCGACCCGAAGAGGTCCACGCTGTTCGTGCAGAGCCAGGTGCCCGAACACGCCGAGCTGGCCTGGGTGCTCAGCTGCATCACCGGTTTCGGCGAGGCCAGCCGGATGACCCAGTTCAAGGACAAGTCGGTGAAGCAGGGCGCGGAGAACGCGACCGTGGGCCTGTTCACCTACCCGGTGCTGATGGCCGCGGACATCCTGCTCTACCGCGCCCATCAGGTCCCCGTCGGTGAGGACCAGCGTCAGCATCTGGAGCTGACCCGAAATCTGGCCCAGCGCTTCAACACTCGGTTCAAGAAGACGTTCGTGGTGCCGGAGGCGCACATCGTCAAGGGCACGGCGAAGATCTACGACCTGCAGGACCCCACCGCCAAGATGAGCAAGTCCGCCTCCACCGACGCGGGCTTGATCAACCTGCTCGACGATCCGAAGGTCACCGCGAAGAAGGTGAAGTCCGCGGTCACCGACACCGAACGCGAGATCCGCTACGACCCGGAACGCAAACCGGGCGTCAGCAACCTGCTGGTGATCCTGAGCTCGCTGACCGGTGCGCCGATCGTCACCTTGGAAAAGGACTTCGAGGGCAAGGGTTATGGCGAGCTGAAAGCCGACGTGGCCGACGCGCTGGTCGAATTCGTCACGCCGTTGCGCGCGAAGGTGCAAGAGTACATGTCGGATCAAGGTGAACTCGACCGTGTACTCGCCGCGGGAGCCGAGCGCGCGCGAGAGATCGCGGGCAACACTCTTGCGCAGGTCTACGACCGGGTCGGTTTGCTGAGTCGCTGAACGGCTACTTCACCTTCGTGCGCCCCGTCAGGCGTCGTGCGAGGTCTCTTGGTCGAAGGGGCGAATGGTGCAGCTGATCGATAACATCAAGTCCGGGATCGAACGCCGGGTCAAGGCGCAGCCGTGGTTGGACCATCTGGTCCGCACGGCGGGGCGCTATCAGCGGCAAAGGGGTGACTACTACGCGGCGGGCATCACGTACTTCACTGTGCTGTCGCTGTTCCCGCTGCTGATGATCGCTTTCTCGGTCGCGGGCGTGATCCTGTCCAACAATCCGGACCTGCTCGACGAGTTACGGGCCAAGATCGTCGAGAACATTCCGGGCTCGTTCGGCACCCAGCTGAACGACCTGGTCGATCAGGCGGTCGAGTCGCGGGGCACGGTCGGCGTCCTAGGTCTGGTCACCGGCGTCTACAGCGGTCTGGGCTGGATGGCCAACCTGCGGGCGGCGCTCACCGAGCAGTGGGAGCAGAAGTCTCCGGACGGCAATTGGCTGATGACCAAAGTCTCCGATCTGGGGGCGCTGGTCGGTCTCGGCCTCGCCTTCGCGGTGTCGCTGGGGTTGTCGGCGCTGGCCTCGAGCACCCTCGGCAGGCGGTTGCTCGAGAGCATCGGCCTCGGGGAAGCGCCGGGGGCGGGCGTGCTGCTGTGGCTTTTGTCGACCTTGCTCGGGTTTCTCGCCTCCTGGGCGGTGTTCGCGTGGGTCATCGCCAGGTTGCCCCGGGAACCGGTGACGCTGGCCAGCGCCGTCAAGGCGGCGGCTCTGGCCGCGGTGGTGTTCGAGGTGTTCAAGATAGTCGCGTCGATCTACCTGCGATCGGTGCTGAGCAGCCCGGCGGGCGCAACCTTCGGCTCGATCATCGGCCTGATGGTGTTCAGTTACGTCACCTACCGCATCGTCCTGTTCGCCACCGCCTGGGCCGCCACCGCCGCGGAGAACGAGCCGGAAGCGGAGATTCCCGCGCCCGGACCTGCCGTGATCGCCCCGCGGGTCAGCGCACGCGACATCTCGGTGGGCGTGGGCGCGGCCTACTTCGGCGCGGGCGCGCTTGCGGCCCTCGCGCTTTCCGGCTTACGTAAGTTGCCCGGCCGTCGTTGACCTGTTCGCCGGTTCGAGTTCCTCGTGCGCCGGTTCGATCAGCGCCGCCGGTTCGCCTGGCGTGCTGCCAGCAGCAGCGCCGCGACCAAGAGGACGCCGCCGATGATCAGTGTGGTTCTGGCGCCGGTGCGACGATCTTCGGCCGGGGGCATGGCGGAGAGGTCGCTGCCCGGCACCGAAGGCGTGGCCCGGTCGCTTCCCGGCGCGGGCGGCGCAGCCAGGGTGACCGCGCTCTGGTCGCGCTGGGGTACTACCGCACCGGGCAGGTTGCCGATCGAGGCGCTGCGGGGCAGCGCGAATCCGTAGTCGAGCAGCCGGGCGGCTTGTTCCCAGGGCCGCAGCGGCTGCACGTCGGCTTTGAGTAGGGTGACGGCGAGCCTGCGGCCGTCGCGCTGCGCGGCGGCGACGAAGGTCTGGCGCGCGTCGTCGGTGAAGCCGGTCTTGCCGCCGAGGGCGCCGGTGTAGTTGTAGAGCAGCTGGTTGTCGTTGCCGATCGGGTAGCCGGGACGGTCGGTGTCACCGGGGACGGCCGGGTCGGCGGGATAGCCGGGGAAGTCGACCTGCTCGGTGTGGATCAGCTCGGCGAACAGCGGGATGGTCATGGCTTCGCGGAACAGCACGGCGAGGTCGTAGGCCGACGTGCTCATGCCGGGACCGTCCAGGCCGGACGGGGTGGCCGCGCGAGTATCCATGGCGCGCAATGATTTCGCCAGTTCGTTCATCTTCGCGACGGTCGCGGCGTCGCCGCCGAGCTGCGCGGCGATGGCGTGCGCCGCGTCGTTGCCCGAGGCCATGATCAGCGCCTGCATCAGCTGCCGGTTCGTATAGCGGCCGCCGGGACCGATGCCGACCCGGGTGCCGTCGACGTTGGCGTCGTCCTGCGTGCCGACGACCGTCTTGTCGAGATTCAGCGAGCGCAGTGCCAGCGTGGCCAGCAGCACTTTGATCGTGCTTGCGGGCCGGTAGCGCCCGTGCGGGTCCTTCGCCGCCAGCACCTCGCCGGTGTCCAGATCCGCCACCAACCAGGCCGTCGCCGAGATGTCCTGCGGCGCGGGCGGTGCGGCCTTGGGCAGCACGACGCCGCATTCGCCGAGACGGGTTCCGCCGATCGGCGGGGACGGGACCGGCAGCGGCGCCGGGGTGGGCTGTCCGGGCGCGGGCACCTCGGAGGCGTCGATCGGCGCGGGCGGCAACGTCTTCTGGGGGCAGGCGTCGGTGTTCGGGGTGGTGAACGGCGTGGTGGTGCTCGGCACGGCCAGGGACGGCACGGCCGTCGCTCCGATCGCGGCGACGGCCAGCACGGCGCCCGCGCAGAGCAAGGCACGGCGAGTGATCTTCATCGCCGATGAGCCTAGCGAGCGATCCGCCGATCGGCCGCACACACATGTGGACCCGTACAAGGTATTGACAGTATCTACTAAATGAGAGTTACTATCAAAAAGTTGTAGATACCACTTTTGGGGAGGTCTCGTGAAGAACGACTCGACCCGCCGCTGGCTGGCGCTCGGCGCGCTGTCGGTGGCGATGCTGACCATCGGGCTCGATGTCACCGTGCTGACCGTGGCGCTGCCCACGCTCGCGGTGGACCTGCACGCGAATACCGCCGCGCTGCAATGGTTCAGCAGCGCCTACACGCTGGCCCTGGCCGCGGTGATGCTGCCAGCTGGCGCGCTCGGCGACCGCTACGGCCGCAAGAAGTTCCTGCTCGCCGCCCTGGTGCTGTTCGGTGTCGCCTCCGTCGCGTGTGCCCTGGCCACCTCGCCCGGTGAGCTCATCGCGGCGCGCGTGGTGCTCGGCATCGCGGCGGCGGCCATGATGCCGCTTTCGATGTCGGTGCTGCCCGCGATGTTCCCGGAACCGGCCGATCTCCAGCGGGCGCTCACCATCTGGATCACCTCCACCGCGATCGGTCTTCCGCTGGGTCCGATCGTGGGCGGCTGGTTGCTGCGCAACTTCTGGTGGGGTTCGGTGTTCCTGATCAATGTGCCGATGGTCGTAATCGGCGCGCTCGCCGTCGCGGTGCTGGTGCCGGAATCGCGCAGCGCGCACCGCTTCCGGATCGATCTACCCGGTGTCGTGCTGTCGGCGGTGGGCATGCTCGGACTGACCTACGGGTTCATCCGGATCGGCGAGGAAGGCTGGGGCGACGGCCCGGCCTGGGCGACTGTCGCGGCCGGTGTGCTGCTGTTCGGCGCGTTCCTGGCCCGGCAGCGCAGGACCACGCATCCGCTGGTCGATCTCGGACTGTTCGCCGCAGACGGATTCCGCTGGGGCACCGCGTTTTCCATCGTGGTGAACTTCGCCATGTTCGGCATGTTCTTCACCGTTCCGCAGTACTTCCAGGCGGTACTCGGGGTGGACGCGCTCGGTAGCGGCCTGCGGCTGCTTCCACTGATCGGCGGGATCCTGGTCGGCAGCAGGGTGGTCGACAAGGTGCTGCCGAAACTGGGCATCCGCGTGGTGATCACCGCCGGGTTCACCCTCCTGGCCGGCGCCATCGTCCTCGGCGCGCTGACCACGGTGGACAGCGGCTACGGCTACACCGCGCTGTGGCTGACGCTGCTCGGCGCCGGGATGGGGCTGGTGATGCCCGCCGCGATGGGCATGGCGATGGGGGAACTCGGCGCGGAGCGCTCCGGCTCCGGCTCCGCGCTGTTGCAGGCGCTGCGACAGGCCGGTGGCACCATCGGCGTCGCGGTGCTGGGCACTGTGCTGGCCACTCGGTACCGGTCGGAGCTCGGCGCGTTGAACCGCGAACCGATCGCCGACGGCGTGAACGCGGGCGTCGCCGCGGCGCACGAGTTGGGTGATTCATCGGTGCTGCACCAGGTGCAGGTCGCTTTCCTGGGCGGCATGAGCGCGATGCTCTGGGCCTGTGCCGCGCTGTGCCTGCTGGCGGCGGTGCTCACGGCGACGCTCGTTCGCGCTCGGCGACCCGGGCAGGCGCGCGAGCCGGGTGCGGCAGAATCGATCCATGTCGGTTGAGCTACCCGGGAACGGGACGGGGCAGGGTCTGCGCGAGCGGAAGAAGGAACGGACCCGCCGGACGATCCGCTTCGAGGCTTTCCGGCTGTTCCGCGAGCAGGGTTACAACGAGACGACCGTCGAGCAGATCGCCGCGGCCGCCGACGTCTCGCCCAGCACCTTCTTTCGCTATTTCCCGACCAAGGAACAATTGGTGCTCGCTGACGACCTCGATCCGCTGATGATCGAGGCGTTGCGACGCCAGCCGCGCGAGGTCTCGCCGTGGACCGCCTTCCGCGACGCCGTGCTCGAGGTCTTCAGCGATCTGCCCGCCGCCGAACTCGCGTTCGAGCAGGAGCGGCAGGCGCTGCTGTATCACGTGCCGGAGCTGCGATCGGCCATCGGCTTGGAGATCATCCGCAGCATCGACCTCATCGCGGCGCTGCTGGCCGAGCACGTCGGCCGGTCTGCCGACGATTTCGAGGTGCGGGTGGCAGCGGGCGCGATGGCGGGCGCGGCCCTGGCCATGGCGACGATGACGCCGTTGAACGTCGAGAACATCACCCGCACCTTGGATTTCCTCGGCGCGGGCATGCCGCTCGCGCCGGAGCGCGAGTCCTGAAGGTTCTGTCGGGACCTACTGCGCCCCGGCGGCGCTGGCCTGCCGTAGCCGATCCGGGGTGTCGTCGTCCATGGTCGCGAAGAAGCCGCCGATCACGTCCTCGATCTCGGCGATCGAGTCCGCGCAATAGAGAATCGGCTGGTAATGGGTGATGTCGTAGGTCGCGGTGCCCATCTGGGCGATGTCGAGCGGACGCAGCTCGGCGTGCCGGAACTCCTCGATCTCGCCGTAGGACGAGAGCAGACCCGCTCCGTAGCAACGGATCTCGCCGCGTTCCCGGACGACGCCGAACTCCATCGAGAACCAGAAGACGTCGGCCAAGAACTTCAGCGCGCGGTCGGTGCTCAGCCGCGCGACCGCCGCGCCGACCGTCGTGTAGATGGCGGCGAAGCGCGGGCTGGCGATCTGATTGGCGTGCCCGATGATCTCGTGGATGGCGTCCGGTTCCGGGGTGTACAACGGCGCGGAATGATGCCGGATGTACTGCGTGGAGTGGAAGATCCGGTCGGCGAAGGAGCCGAAGAACTCCCGTAGCGGCACCAGGCCCGCTGCCGGTGCGTAGCGGAAGCCGGTCAGCGGTGCCAGCGCAGCCGATACCTCGTCCAGTTGCGGGATGTGATCGGTGGGCAACGACAGCGCCTCGGCGGCCGCGAGAACCTCCGCGCTGGCATATCTGCGATGTTTGCGCGCGAGTTCGGCCGACACGATTCGCCACACCTGCTGCTCCTCCTCGGTGTAGGCGATCTGGGGAAGCGGCTTTCCCGGTGCGTAGTCCAGCGCCAACGCCGCGATCGCGTTGCGCCGGGCCCGGTAGTCGGGGTCGTGCACGCCGGGGTGCTCGTCGCTCAGGTGCACGGTCACGTCGCCGTCGCCGGTGCGGGTCACCGGCGAGTACAGCTGCGCCTCGCTGAACATATCTCGATGCAAGCACCGCTGGAACCCGGCGACAACAAAAGCCCGTCCAGCTGAGCAATCTGCCTAGCCGGACGGGCCGTTCTGCGTGATCACGGCAGTAGATATCCCGAATCGGGCGACTTGCTGATCAGTGCGCGCCGTGCAGCGAGTGCACCACCGCGTGGCCTTTGCCGCGCCCGATCATCCACTTGTTGACCGGCGTGGTGACCACGAAGGCCACCGCGAAGGCGAAGGCCAGGGTGGCCCAGAACAGCACGCTGTCCAGGTGGGCGTCCATCGCGCCGGGGACGGCCAGGATCACGGCGTTGTCCACGATCTCCATGACCGTGATGGACACCGTGTCGGCGGCCAGCGCGGTGCCGACGGCGGCGGCCAGCGGCAGACCCGCACGCAGCACGCCGCGCATGGTGAACGCGTAGCCGAACAGGAACGCCAGCACGATGGCCAGCGCCATCGTCGAGGTGTTGTTCCAGCCCAGCGCGGTGCCGATCACCATGCCGAGGACCTCGCCGATGGCGCAGCCGGTGAGGCAGTGCAGCGTCGCCATGGCGGCCATACGCCAGGTAGCCGAGGGGTGGTGCGCGGTGTGCTGCCCGGCGCTGTTCGCCGTGTGTGCGGTGGACGAGACGTGTTCGCCCAAGGGGTCGTGCCTGTGTTCCATGGGTGGAACTATACCCCCGTAGGGTATTTATGCAAGCCCGAGTTCGCGATTTGCCGGACATGAGCGGGCGCTATGCCGCAAGATGGCGAAAGTATGAAGGAGGGCGCATGAAATCCGTGCGGATCGATCTCGACCAGAATTTGCTCGCCGCGGCGGCCGCCATCATGGGCACGTCGACCAGCGACGCCACCATCAACGAGGCCCTGCGCCGGATCGTCGTGCACGAGCGCCAACTGCACAATCTGGAAAGGCTCGCCGCGAACGCGTTCGCCGGGCTACCGGACGTCGCGATGGCAGATCGCTAGGCGGCTCGCAGGCGCTGCTCCTCGCCGCAGGCGCGCTGCTCCTCGCCGCAGGCGCGCTGCTCGGAGCCTCCGGTGCGCGGGGCTATCGGGGAGTGGTTGGCCGTTGCTCGTCCAGTGCGCGCAGCCAGACCTCTTCGAACTCCTGAGCATCGATCTGGAGAGCGGTGAACTCGGTCTCGGCATTCAGCTCGTCCGGCGCCGGAACCGGAATCTGCCCCAGTTCGGGTCGTGCCGGTGCCGCGGCCGGTCTCGGCCCAGTCGCTGTGCCCGTCGCGGAACATCTCGACCTTGCGCACCTCGAAGCCGTCGTCGCCGATCTCGCTGAACAGCTCGACCGGCTCGTCGTCGAAGTCGTGGTGCCATTGCGCCTTCAGGTACCACATCGCCCATCAACTCCCCAGTTCGCGACCGACTCGGACCGAACGCACATCAGCCAGCATATGGGTCGAAGCTCAGCGGTGGTGGGGATGAAGTCCGGCGGGCGGGTGGAACGCGACTCGGTGGGCGTGGACTGTCGGTGGCCACTGGCAGAATCCCGGGCACTGTTGGCGTGAGGCGAGGGGTGGGAGTCATGGCGGTCTCTCTTGTCGACGTGCCCGTGGCACAGCGGCCGCGCGAGCGGTTGCTGGCACTGGGACCGCATGCGCTGAGTGACGCGGAGTTGCTCGCGTTGCTTCTGCGGCAGGGCAGGCGCGGCGCGAGCGCGCTGGACCTGGCGGTGGAACTGCTGGTCGAGCACGGCGGACTCGCCGGGCTGGCGTCGGCGCGCCCGGAGGAATTGTCGCGCCGGGCGGGTATCGGCGTGGCGAAGGCCGCCGCGATCATCGCCGCGTTCCACCTCGGCGCGCGAGCACGCGGCAGGCCGGACACCGCGATCCGGCTGACCAGCCCTGCCGACGTGGCCGCCGCAGCCGGCCCGCAGTTCGCGGGCGCCCGCGTCGAGCGCCTACTCGTGCTGGTCTGCGACGCGCAGAACCGCCTGCGCCAAAAGGTCTTCGTCGCCGAAGGCGCCATCGACCAAGTCGCCGTCCCGGTCCGCGAAATCCTGAACACCGTCCTCCGCCACGACGGCCGAGCCTTCGCCATCGTGCACAACCACCCCTCCGGCGACCCCACCCCCAGCCCCGACGACCGCCGCACCACCACCCTCCTCACCGAAGCCGCCAACACCGTAGGCCTCCGCTTCCTCGACCACGTCGTGCTCGCCGGTGAGAAATGGGCCAGCGCCCCGGGTTATCCGACGTGATGGCACCCGTTGTGCTAGCGGTAGCGCCGAACGGGCCAGGGAGCGACGACCAGCTGGCCCGGCTCGATCGTTCGGTCGGCGGCCAGCAATCCTGCCGGCGGGCCTCACCCTGATCTACCGCGCTCTCACCCGCCTCGGGCAGGACGAGGCGGTGACTGCCAACTGTCCACACGCTGTGGCCGGTGACATGGTGGCGGCGCCATCGCATAGAGCGGTCGTAATCCGGTGGGCGCACCTCACGGAATGGTGTTGCCCTGCCGATCTCACGGCGCGGTGTGGCCAGTCCAGTGGAATCCCTTCAAGAAGTCGGCCGCATGCATTCCCCTCGGCAGGTGGCGGTCGATTTCGGCAAGGGTGGGGTAGCGGTCGTTCGGTGCGGCGTCGTTCGGTGGGTAATCGAGTTCGCCGAGGAGTTGTCGCAACTCCCGGGTGACCACAGCGTCCGGCTCGAGGGCGAGATCCGCACGGATGCGGCTGCTCAGCGCCCGCATCCCCGCGGCGAGATGGTCGGGATCGGTGACGCCGTTCCAGTCGAGGTCGTGGCTGATCGCGGCGCGAGCCCCGCGGCGGCCGTGCACCGTGAAGGTCACATCTTCCACCTCGGACCGGCGGAGGTAGGCGCGGAGTGCGGAGACAACCTGGTCACTGGCTCTGGTGTGGGCTTGCCACGGTTCTATCCACATCTTGTCGAATCGTGCGGTGAGCCAGCCATTTTCGTCGAACTCGATACGAAGATCCAGATCGCCCGCCTCGGCCGGATTCTCGCCGCGGCTGACGAACACACCGCGGATCCGTATTCCGGAGATGGACTCGTCGTCGGTGCGCAGATAGTTGACACGGGTCAGCCGGAGCTCGAGCTCGAGGCCGTACTCCCGTTGCAGGCCGGACAATCTCGGTAGCAACTCGCTTTCGGCAGGGGGTTCGGGGGAGGCGAGCAGATCCGGTATGGCCGGCACCTCCGACAGACTCGGGTCCGGTGCGGCGGTGGTCCGCCGAGTCGAGTGCGTCGTGGTGTCGAGATCGGTGCTGGGCAGGTCGGGCAGGGGCAGGCTCGGGTCGGCGGCATGCAGCATGAGGTCGCGGATCTGCTGATAGGTCAGTCGCGTCCCCCGTGACGGCCACTGCCCGGTCGTCTCGGCGTAGCTCCACAGGGCGAGGTAGTCGGAGTAGAAGCGACGTGTCAGGGGGCCGGCGGTGGCGGGGTCGAGGCTGATCTTGTGCACGAAGTGTCGGGAGTCGGTGTACAGCGAGTCGAGGGCGGCCATGGCACGCAGCCGCCGAAACTCCCGAACTCCGGCTTCACCGTGCTGGTCGCGGATTTCGTCCTCCACCATGATCGTCACCCGGCCGAGGGCCTCCGGGGGCCACGGATTCCAGAAGACGGTGACGTAGTCCCACAACCGGTGCCGGACACCGGTGAGATTCCAGTTGTCGAGGCGTACTTCGCCGTCGGGCCGGACCCACAGGTTGCGGAAGGTGGCGTTGCCGTGGCTCAGCCCGGCCGTCCAGGTGGTGTCGCCCGGCACCCAGATCTCGTGCGGCAGCGGTATTCCCATCTCGAGCAGGAACGGATGAGATTGTTCCTGCTTGATCCGCTGCATGCTCAGGTACAGCTGTTCCTGGTCGGCTACGGTGCGGACCGACAGATCGTCGGGCAGCTCGACCGCCTGCAACCGCCGCAACTGTCGGAGCAGGGCGCGCAAAGTCTGTGGCCAGTCCGGGTCACCGGTCGTGGGGACGCGGCCGGGGCCCATTTCGCGGAATGAGTAGTCGTCGGACTGGGCCATCGTCGTCGGCACGTCGACACCTGCCTGCCGGGCCAGATCCTCCGCACGTTCATCATCCAGCGCGACATGGTCGACGAGCCGGTCTCCGGCGAGGAGTTTCGGATGCGTGGGATTGGCGGCCAGATCCTTGTCTCCAGGCGTGGCGACGATGCGCCGCACCTTCACCGGGATCCCGCCGCCGTCGGTGACGCACCAGACCTCCGTGTAATGACCGGCGACATCAGGGGAATTCGTCACGACGGTGATCAGCATGCGGGCCGCATCGTCGAGCTCCAAGCCGCCGTCCTGGACCGGTTCGGCGATGTCGAGCAGGTAATCGGTGCCCTGCGGGCGGCGCAGGGCAGGGCGGAACGCGATCGGGGTGGTCGGCGCCGCCGGATCGGTGAGGTCCTTGTACGCCCATCGGCGGGAGAACAGCGCACCCGGCCCGGCTTGCCCGCCGGACTCGGAGACCGAGCTGTAACCGCACCGCGCCGCTCGGACGCCGTCTTTGCGCGAGACCTCGACCTCGATCGCGTCGGCGCCCATCCGGCGGGCCAGGTCCTCGGCCGGTCCGAGGAGGTACGGGCCGCCGTAGTCGGCGGCGAGGCGATCGAGGTCGGCGCCGATCGGTTCCGGGCGTGCGGTGACTCGTCCGTACCCGTCGAGGTCGAAACACACGGTAATTACGCCGTATTCGCGGGTGCCATCCATCAGCACGGTTCGCAGCCGAATGCGGCTCACCACGCCCGGTACAGCATCACCGAGTGGCTCGTATTCCGCCGCAACAGGTTCCAGCCTGGCTGGGCCGTCGGTGCACCGCAGAGTGGCGATGACTTCGGACGGGCCGGCATCCGCTGCGGCGCTGTCGTGCCCGATCGCGGCCCGCAGCAACTCGCGCACCGTCAGCCGCGGCAGTCCGGACGTGTCCGGTTCCGTCGCATGGCTGGCCGGTTCGACGGGTGCCATCCGGTCGACGGCTGAATCCGTTGCCGTCTGCTGGTTTTCGCGTTGCCGCACGAATTGGCGTGACCATCGCTGCAAGAGGCTACGCACCAGGGCCTTGTCCGGTGCCCGACGGCCCGCCGCCGCGAACACGACCTCCAGGTTGCGGTGCAACGCATCCGTCGCGTCGGCGAGGAAGCCCGGGTCGCGGGCGATCAGCAGTGGCAACCGGAAGCTGTCTCCCGCAACGGATTTCCATGCCTCCAGCACCAGATATCGGTTGAAGTCCGCGGCAGCGACCGCGCCGTGGTCGCGCCGCAGCCGCGCCAGGCACCAGGCCGTGACCTCGTTCCGGACGGTGGGGGTCGGCCACGGGTTCCTTGTCGCGAACGCCACGTAATCCCACACCGGCGATCCCGGCTGGGTCAGTTCCAGATCGAGCAACCCGACCCCATCGGGGCCCAGCTTCATATTGAGGAAGGTCGGATCGCCGTGCAGCACACCGAGCTGGATATCGTCGTCCGATGCGGGCCGGACGTCGAAGATCTCGTACAGGCCGGGCATACCGAGTTCGCCGTGCAGTCGATCATCGGTGTCGAACTCCAGCGGGATCCGTGCCACCTCGCGAACCAGCCGCTGCTCCCATTCGACGCGGGTGGTGGGTACCGGTTGCTCGGCTTCGGCCTCGGCCCAGTGCTCGGCGTGCAGGGAGTGCAGGCGGTCGAGCGCGGGGAACAGGGCCTCCGCGATGTCTTGCCACGGATCGTCCGGCGTGGGGTGTTCGCCGCCGAGGTACTCGTGGAACAGGTAATGCTCGGGATAGGACTCCTGTGCACCGACGTGATACAGCGCCGGTACCCGGACACCGGCCTTGCGGCACAGCTGGACCGCGGCGGACTCCCCGAACGTCAGGCCGATCCGGGGATCGAAATTCGGATTGGGCGTATTGATCGACGCCCGGATGACAACCTTCCGGCCGTTCAGCTCGAAGATCCAGACCCCGTGATGATTCCCGGCGAAGTGGGCTCGGTTGCGGAACAGCGTGGTGAGAAGTTCGATGTCGGTTCCGGTCAATCCGGGATCCTTGGTCTCGGAACCGAGGGACGCCATCCGGGCTGTCGGTCGCGGAGCCGCGCCGGGGAGTGGATCGGAAACGTCCGCGGACGCGCTGTCCAGCACGCCCCACCACCGCCGGTCTTGCGGCCACTTCTGTGATGACGGCTCGAGATACGCGGCCAGCTCCGCGAAGGTCGGTCGCGCCTCGGCGGGCCGGTCGAACCGGTCGAGCATCGGGTCGGCGATGAGTTCGCGCGGGTCGGTGCTCAGCAGGTGCGCCGTGCTCTCCCGCGATTCGGCCAGATGGTCCGGATCGGAATCCAGCCGAAGACCGTGCTGTGCCGCGATCGTGAAGCCGGTCGGGCCGTTGACGGGCACGATGACCCGGCCATCCGGGCCGACACACTGGCGTAGTCGCGGAACGAAGTGTTGTGCGAAGTGCCCGCCCGCGAAGGCCGGGTCCACCACCAGGTGGTCGAAAGTTACCGTGACCCTGCCATTTTCGTCTTGGCGGACATGGAAACGCATGTCGCCCGGTTCGTCGACGCCCGGTAGGCCCTGGGCGACTTCACCCTGGTCGACATCGAAACGCATGCCGCCCGCTTCGCCGACGCGCCACCTGCCCTCGGCGACGATGGTGGCCGATACGGTCAAGCACCGGTTCCCGGCGTTGTCGGTGTACCGCGCGGCGGTCGGTGTCACGACGTAGTCGCGGGGACCGTACCGTCGATCCAGCAGACCCTGCACGACAGCCAGCAGTTCGGTGTCGCCGGGAACCTCGGCGGCCGGCAGAACCGAATCCGGGTTTGCCGTTGGCGCGACAGCCTCCGGACTTTCCGCGGATGATGGGGCCTGCCGGCTCGGCGGCACCGCAGGCTCATTCGGCAGCGGTGGCAGCCCCTGCCTCGTGCACACCTCGTTCACCGCTTCCAGCATCAGCGTGCGAACGACATCCGGCGACTCCGGCTCCCATCCGCGCAGGCGGCACAGCCGTCGATAGTCGGAGTAGAACCGTCCGATGAGCCGGTCGGCCTTGCCGGCATCCTCCGCGATCTGCTGGACGAAATTGCGCGAATCGGCGTACAGCGAGTCGAGGCACCCCATTGTCAGCAGCCGATCCAGTTCCGCTTCGGCGCCCGGTCCGACCAGCCCGTGGGCCTCGAGGTCGCGAATTTCGGCTCTGATCCTGTCCTCGACCTGCTCGGCGATCCCCGGCGGCCAGTTCGACCACAGCATGGTCACGTAATCCCACAGCGGGTGGGTGACGGCGGCATTGTCCCAATCGATCAGCGTCGCGGTGTCGTTCTCGTCATTGATTCGCAGGTTGCTGAGCGTCATGTCGTTGTGATTGAGGCTCGGCCGCCAGGTCGCGTCGTCGGTCTCCGGCGACCATGCCTGGTGCGGCGCGAGGCGGAACAGCCGATCCAGCCAGGGCGCGCGACGACGGTAGTTGCGGCGTTGCTGATCGAGGTAGAGGTGGAGGTGTTCGGTAACCGGCCGCACCTGAAGGTGCGCGGGCAGCCGCACATTCAGCAGTTGCCGTTTCACTTGGAACAGTCGGTCCAGCACCATGTTCCAGTCCGGATCGTCCGGTGCGGGGGTGCGTCCGTCGGCGAACTCCTCCACGTAGTAATCGCGCCACCGGTATACCCGCGCGGGAACATCGGTCACAGTTCCGGCAAGCTGCACGGCATCGGGTGCATCGAACGGAAGCCGATGGAACCAGCGGATATTTCGATGGGACGGATCGGGGTTGCGGGTGAGGTCCTTTTCCCCCATGGTCGTCGGCAGTATCTGGTGCACGACTATCCGATTGCCGTTGTCGTCTCGGTAGCGCCACGCCCGCTTGTTGTTTCCCTCGTAGTCGGGGGCTCGGAGCCTGGCCCGCAGGATCTGCCTGGCGGCAACCTTCGAGTCCAGCGTGCCGTTGCCTTCGCGCTTGATGTTGTCCAGCAACGTCTCCGGTGCGGGCGGGTCGGTGGGGATGGCTACGACCGGCCTTGCTTCGGGTCGACTCCATTCGAGGTCCGTGGCAGCGGGTGCGTCGGCCATATCGATGCACCCGGCCCACGGTGCGACGATCTTCTCGAAAGGCACACCGGCGTCGATCAGGCCGGCATCCAACAGTTCCTTCGGTGTCGGGAGGTCACCCGCCCGCAACCTTCGGCCTACTTCCGCCACGCCGGGCGGGACGGTCCGCTCGCGCTGCTCGAGGTCGTCGATGGCGTCGCAGAGGGACTTTCGAATTACTTCCCGCTCACCGAGATGCTCCCTGTTCCAGTCGAATCCGGCCCGAGCCGCCGCCGGCCAGTCGCTGATCAACGTCACCCGAAGCCGGTCTGCGCCCGCGTCACGAACGAAGTCGAGCACGAGAGGCTCGGCCTTCTGGTCTTCGAAGTCGGCGATGCAGTCTGCGACCATCCGACCGGAGGCATCTACGGAAAAGGTGAAATGGACCTCGCCGCGGATGCGCGTGCCTTCCACGACCGCAGCCGTCACGACGGCGGTGATGACGTTGTCCGAGGAAGAGCCCAACCAGCGCAGTCTGATCGGCTCCAGCCGTCGCGGTCCGTCCCAGCGTTGGATGGCGGCCAGTGCCGCCGACTCGTCCACGTCGTGGTGACCGGCACCGTTCTCCCGGTCGGCTGCGTGCAGCATCCGCCGCATCCACCGGCGTGGTTCCGTCGCACGAACGGGCGGAATCTCCCAGGTAGTTGCCGCGGTGGCGGGCGTGTCCAGCAGTTCTAGCTCACGCAGCGCCCATTCCGCCAGCAGATCGTGAACCGCATCCTCGGAGATGGGGTCCTGCCCGGCGGCGCGGCGGACGAGGGCGACGTTCCGGTAGAAGTCCGGAAGTACCTCCTCGATGGTCGCGAACCCTGTGGCGATCTTCTTGGGTAGCCGGTAGGCGTCGCCGATGATCGACTTGCGTGCCTCCAGCAGCACGTAGCGCTCGAAGTCCGATACCAGTTCGTCACCGACACCGTCTCCGTATCGGTCTTGCAGGATCGTGCGGATTTCGGAGTGCACGGCACGTCGTTCGGTGTCGTCGGCCCAGTCGTTCACGAGGTAATACCGGGCCCAATCCCACGCGATGGGCGCGTATTGCGCGAGTTTCGAATCAGTGAACCCGATGCGGCCGTCGGCGCCGCGCCGCATCTTGCGGCGGATCGGGTTGCCGTGCGTGAAGCCCATTAGATCTTCGCCCTCGTTGAAGAGCCTCGGCTGCCACGAGACGAAGAGCGGGACGCCCCCGATCAGTGTGTCCAGCCTGTGGTCGAAGTCGCCGTGCTCCAGTGCCAGCACCCGGCGTCTTTGCTCCCGGTCCCATGAATACTTCGTGTAGGGAGTGGAGGACTGGCCGTGTAGTCGAGACAACTCGAGGAAGACGTCCTCGGTTGTGCGGTCCCAACCCTCGTCCGGTAGGACTTCATCACCCGCGATGTGTTCGTGAATCGTCACGCGCGTCTTGAAATCCAGGGCCGTCGGCGACGATTCGGAGTCGAAGAGTAGCCGCGGGCCCCGCACCCCGGCCTGGTGGAACAGGTCCGACGCTTCCGCTGCCGGCGCGGCAAGTGAGTCCAGATCGAAGCCCAAACGCTCCGCCTCGTCCAGGTACACCCGGACGGTCACCATCGGTTCCGAGGTCGCGCCCGGTCCGGCGGGCAGCGGCAGATGCCATACGCCGCATTGGTTTTCGGACTCGTGCGGCGAGGTCACTCGGACCTGTTCCATCAACCCGAGCACCTGCTCGCGAGTGAGTCGTCGATCCAGGCCCGAAGCGACGGGGTCGGCCGCGACCGCCGGTCGTGCACAGCGTTCGCTCAGCCACTGGGGCGCGTTCTCGACCGGTGCGAGGCCCGCGCGCAGCAGCAGGTTGCGACCGTGCAGTTCCGCGGCGCCCGAGTCGTCGGCCACCTTCACCTGTAGCACATCGGCGCCGAAGCCGCGCACGAAGTGCCGAACCATGTCGAGGAACGACCCTCGCCCTGCGTCGCGCCGAGCGGACCGATACTCCGGTAGGAAGTCGCCGGCCGGGCCGGGCTCGACGTAGGCAGTGATGATTCCGGAGGCATCGAGCTCGAAAAGCAGCTCAACATCGCCGAATTCGGCCTGATCGATCATCACCGCGGCGTGCATGCGGAGGCGCTCCGCCCCCTCGCGTGTGGGGTCCGGCTCGTAGGCGGCGCGAGACACGTTCAGTCTGTGCGTTCTGCTCTGTGTCTGTGTCTGCTTCGATGGAGGCCGGATCGCGCGGCTCAACTCGGTCTGCTGTCGGTTTTCCAGCAAGCGTCGAATCGAAGACTCGAGCCGCGGTGGGAGCGGCTCATCGAGTGCGGGTGTCATATAGGCGTCGGGGTTCGACGGTTGTCCCTGGGACAGGTCGCTCGCGAATCGTTCGAGCACACGCCGACATTCGTCCTCGGGTATCGGTCGATGTCCTGTTTCCCGACGCAGGGCGTCCAGGTACGCGGACTCGGCGGTGAGCTTCTCACGCTGCAGAAGGGCCCGACCGATGGCCGCTTCGCGGCGCACGAGGGTGATGTTCGTGGAAAACGCCGACAGCAGATCGGTGTACCGGCCGGGCTCGGTAGCGATGTCTGTGGGCGCGTGGAGGGCCTGGCCGATTGCCGCGATTCGTGCTTCGACCGCAAGGTAGCGGTGGAAGTCGGCTTCCGCAGCGCCGCCGTGCCGTTGCCGAATCTGGCGCACGCACCAGTCGAGCACCTGCGGCCGTACCTCGGGCGGCCAGGGATTGCGGACGGCGAATGCCGCGTACACCCACGCGGGTGGGCCGAATTCGATGTGATTCCCACCCGATCCCGCCCGTGCGCTGTCAGGGACGCGGCCGTCGAGTATCGGCGCGCTGTGCAGGCCGACAGGCGGCTCGCCGTCGTCCGCCGGATCCTCTCGTGGCCAGAACATCTCGGACAACGGCGGCAGGCCGAGCAAACCCGATCCCGATTGCTTCCCCGGCCCGGGGCGTAGGCCGGCGAGCCTCGCCTCCACACTGCGCACCGCACGGCGGACATCCCGCTCCCATGCGGCGCGAGTCGTCGTCACCGGCGGCTCACCCGCCGGGATGTGCTGTGCGAAAAGCTGTTGGGCGACATCGTCGCGGAACGACAGATCCTTGCCCACCAGCTCGGCAACCCCCGCCGGGGTACCGGTCGGGTGCCCGGGAACGACGACATCGCGGCCCCCGGAGTCTTCGTCGTCGGGGCCGAGGTCGATCGCGACGGGGTCTCGGGGGGTGCCGGGTGTCTTCCCGGTATCGGTCGGCTCGTCCGGCAAGTATCCGGGGTTGGGGCGCCAGTACCGCGGTAATTCGTCGGCAAGGGCGGCGAAATCGCCTTGCCAAACTTTCGCGGGAATCTCGAAACACCCCATGATGCGGTCGCTACGCAGGCCTCCCGGCCAGTGCACGGAGACGACGCCGCCGTTCTCGTCCACCACTCCGAATCCGCCGGGCGCGTCGATGACGTAGATCTGGTGGACGAGGGTCCACTCCGAGGTCTCGTCGTCCATCATCACCAATTGGCCGTAATCGGCCGCCCGATTCACCCGCACCGTCGTGTAGACAACCTTGCCGTCGCGCTGTGACAGCGGGACGAACCCGTCCGCCCACGGGACGGTGCGCGGACGCGTGTCGCCACGGAACAACAGCCCTCCGCCGATACGCCACCCCGATTCCGGATAGTCGTCCAGGAGTGCTTCCCACCTCTGGCGGATCGCGTCGAGGTCGACATCCGGCTCGGCGGCCGAGGCGAGCAGCACACCATCGGGCAGCTGCGCGGCCGGTTGCCATCGCACCGGTACCGACGGGCCGTCGAGGATCAGCCGTACCACCTGAGCGCCGTCGAGCGGATTCAGAGGAGCGCCGGTCAGCGGACCTTCGGCAAAATTGTCGTCCGCGGCGTCTTCGTCGCCGAGGTCGATCGCAACGGCGTCGATGCCGTTGCCGGGGGTCTTTCTGTTGTCGCGGGTGCTCGATGCGCGCGAGGAAATTTCGGTAACACCCTGGCTCGAGAGGAAGCGACCGTGCAGGTGGGCCGCGAGCTTCTGTACCAGCACGCGACCCTCGCTGCGAACCATGCCGAGCAGGTACCGGTCGATCACCCCGAGCATGTACTCGTCGATCGAACGGCTTCCGATCAGCGAATAGAGGCGGGCCGCGAGATATCTGGTGCGCAGGTACTCCGGTGACTCGCGGTTCAGGCCCCGGCAGCCGGGGAAGTGCAGCGCCGACCACAGGTCGTTCTTGAGGTGCTGTTCCCAGAACTCGTACTCCTCGGGCGTGAGTACTTTCCTCATCCGGGCACGGTCGCCGTCGAGCATGGGTCGGCCCGACAGGTACGACATGGTTCCGGTCGCGATCGACAGCAGTTGCGGCAGTTCGTCGAGCGAGGTGTCGCGGAGGAACCGCTGGAACGGACTGGCCCGATCGATGGCAGCGTTGCTGGTGGGTCCTTCCGGCTCGTCCTCCGGCATTGTCCGGAACTTCCAGACGGTGATCGTCTTGTCGCCCTGTATCCGCTTCTCCTGCTCGAACAACAGCGGACCCAGATCGGAAATACCCAGCAGCTGTTCGGCTTTCAAACCGGTAGCGACGACCAGCGCGAGCGTCAGGTAGATGGGGGCGCGTCGCAGCAAGCGCTTCAGTTCGAAGAGATCCTTGGCGGTGAGTTCTACGGTCCGCAGCTTGGCGCGGTCGCCGTCGAGCAGCGCACGGAACCACTGCCCGCGGTTGGCGACCCACTCCGGCCCGGACGGTTCGGCGGCGCTGGGAATCGGCATGTTCTCGAGGTAGGCGAACGGACGATTACCGTCCTTGTCGCGGAAGGTCAGCAGTTCAGCGATGAGCTGTTCGATTTCGGCGGCCTCCGCCGGAGCGAAGCCATCGTTCAGTGCGCGGGTGCGGGCGGCCCGCCGGCGTTCCGGATCGGTGACACGAAGCGCCGGACGGCGGCCCGCATCGGCCGGTCGATGTTCGGCACGGGTGGCCTCGGCGCCACGGCCCGCGGTGATCAGGCCGATATTGTCCAGCGACTCGGTCGGCACCCGGGCCTCGATATCGGCATACGAGTTGTAACCCTGATGGACCTGCGTGCGCTTGCGGAACTCCGGTGTCTTCGGTGGCTCCGCGGTGACCCGTACCGCCCCCCAGGATTCGCCGGCCGGATCCGGTCCCAGACCGCGGTTGAGGAATCGGCCGCGCCGGTCGGGAGTGGTGGCGCCGAGCCAGGCGATGGGATCACGGGTCGCCGTCAGCACATAGACGTTCTCGGCTCCGATACCGAAGTCGGTGGCCCGGGTCATCGGGCCCGCGCCTGGGGAGGCGGTCAGAATCACCTGGTCGATCTCGCCGGCCAGCCGGCCGTCCCGGCCCGCGTAGCACACGGTCGTGGTGCCGTAGCTGTGCCCGAGGAGAGTATGCAGGCGCGGCGGCGCGGTTCCCTGATGCTCGGCCAATGCCTCACGAGTCGCGTTGTAGGACGCCGTATCTCGCGCTACGACATAGCCACCGACTCCGGCGAACCGGTGATAGGCGGGATCGAACGGGAGAACCGGCGCCGTTCCCTTCAGCAGTTTGGTCGGGTGTTCGTAGCCGATATCGATGATGGCCGCCACGGTCTCTTCGGGGGCATACCGTGAGTTCATCTCGTACTGCGCACCCGCGAACCCGTATCGGTACAGCAGTGACCGCAGCGTGGTCCCGAAGCCGCCGACATGGCGGGTGACGTTCGTCGCCTCGTCGGCGTCTCCGATGGAGACGGAGATCCGGCCGTTGCCGTCGTATTTCTCGGCGTCGTAGGCGAGGAGTTGTACCGGCGGCGAACCGAATTCACGCACGCGGTGTTCTATTTCGGCCAGTTGATCCCGCGTGGCCTCCAGGTTGAGCAGATGCGCCTTCTCCGCGGCGGTGAGTTCGCGGTGCCCGACGATCCGGCGCAGCTGCGTGAGCTGCCGGGTGATGGACCGGCGATTGGCGTAATCGCGCACGGTGTACGGGACGCCGTCGGTATTGCCGATCAGGGCGGGGTGTACCGCCACCATTCCCGCCTGCTGTTCGGTGGACAGCGAGAACCACCAGCGCGCATTCCTTCCGGCGCGGGCTCGGGCGGCATCGACTACCTCATCGGGGTCGACGCGCTCGACCAGCGACCACAGTGTCGCGTGCTCCCCGAACTGATGGCGCAGTGCGGCGATCGCCCTCGCCGCGTGCTTCTCCTCCTGTTGGGTGGGGTGTGGATCGGCTGGAAGCGTGGATCCTCCCTCGCCCTCGGCGCTGCCGAAAGCCCAGCGGGTGTCGGGAGTTGGTTCGACTGGGGCGGTCTGGTCGTCGGACGGGGGTGTGCTGTCGCCGAGGTCGATTGCGACCGTGTCGGATTCCGTCGAGGGATTGGGCTTTTCGATTCGGTTGGTCTCGTCGACGAGGCGCTGCTCGGCTCGACTGCGCGGGTGGGTTTCAGTGTTGTCCTCACTCGCGACGCGGTCGGCGGTCGTTCGGGGCGATTCGCCGGCGGTGCTGTCGTCCGGTTGGCCGGTGGAGAGTCTGTAGATCTCCGACACCGCGGCGATCGCGAGCGCGCGGGTCGCATCCAGTATTTCGGTTGCCTCGGACTCGAGAGCGCCGGGTTGTGCCTGCCCTGTAGCCGGGGCGTTCGACAGAAGTGGCCAATACCGGTCGATGAGACGTCGTTGGCGATCGGTAAGGGCGGTCAAGGCGGCCCGGACATCCGATGTACGGGCGAGGGCCAGTGCATCGAGGGCCGGGTCCGATGGTGCGACAATCCCGCTGCGGATCAAGAACTCCTGGAAATCCCGCCAGAACTCGGCGATCTCGCGGTCATCGACCACCGTTCGGTCGGCATCCGACGGTGTCTCGTCCGATCTTCGCGCGACTGGGTCCGCCTGTGGCGCAGCCATTTCGCGAGAGTGCTCCCGCATCTTGTCCTGTCGCGCGAGCACGCGGAGATACCCGTCCACAGATCCGTACACCACGAACAGCGATCTCTGCGTGGTGATGGCGCGTCGGTACCGATCGAGTTCCGACAGGCTACGGTCGTTGGTCACCCATTCGTACGGATCCGCTTCGCTGTGGATGTCGACACCACTGACGTAGAGCTGCGACAGCGGGCTCGAACTCGGGTCCAGCGGCCGATTCAGGGCGTACGCGTGGTCCAAGCCGTAGTAGTGGTCTCCGTCGCGCAACACGTTGTCCTGTCGGTCCCAATTGTCGACCAGCACATCGAGGAAACCCAATTGGTGCGCGTCCGGATGGTTCTGCAACGCCGCCAGCGCATCGAAGTCCAGGTCGGTGTCGCCCGGCAGCCACGGCATCAGCACGGCATCGTCACGGTCGGGATCGGGGATCACCGGCGGTACGGGCGCCTCGACCGCATAGCCGATCGCTGACGCCAGGATCTCGGCGGCACGGCCCTTGCGCGTCAGCAGGCTCTTCTCGATCACCGCGAATCCGTCGGGATAGGTGAGCAGCTCCGTCATGCTGTTCTGGCTGTACCTATCGCTGGTGCTGGTCCGAACAGGCGGCCCGGAGTGTTCGGCCGCGGTGAGCCGCGCGGCGAATTCGGTGGCGGACATCCGAGCACCGGGCGCGTGCGGCGCAGTGGTTCGGGGATCCGGCCCTTCGGCGGTCGCCGATGTGTCGGCCGGATCGTCTTTCGGCGCGTGTGATCCATTGTCGTCGGCTCGGCTTGTGCCCTGGTCCGGGTGAGGCTTGCGCAGTTCGAACCATACGGCTTGGTGCCAGCCGTCCTCATGGCGTTTGAACAGCTCGACGCCGGAGCGTATCGGCGTCGAATCATCGACTACCGCAGTACGCCCGGGGAGAACGGCGAGGCCGGAGCGGGTCGGAATACCGCCTCGCGCGTTCCGCGGCGTCGAGGCGGCGTGCGTGTCGAGCAGCGTCACGCGCAGCCGGTCATCGGTTGTCTCCGACACGAGGTGGACTCTGCCGCGGCGGTGTTCGGCGGCGTCGGTCACCATGGCCGTGAGTTCGGCGCACGCGAGGTTCACCTGTTCGGTGGGCCAGCCGTCGAGCTGTTCGGCCAGCCAGGACGCGGCTTCCGACGCCGCGTTCGGGCTGTATCGACCCTCCGGCTCGGCACGAATGATTCGCTCGGACCGTTGGGCCGGCTCCGCCACTGCCGCGGGTCGGGCCGCGACGGAAATGTCCTCGGTCGGAGCCGTTTCGCTGCCCTTCGCCCAGGTCGCGCCGGAATCGGTGAGCCAGGAGGTGAACTTGTCGTGCACGACCGACCACGCGGCCGCTGCTCGCGCTCGATCCTGTCCGAACCGGACAGCGGTGTAGTGCGCTGCGACAGAGTCACCGTCGGCGCGCACGGTGATCGTGACCTCGGCAGGTTCACTTCGGGCCGCGTTGACCCGGATGGTGAACGACTGGCCCTCGGCGGTCGCTTCCCAGGCGACCAGGTCGTTCCAGAAGACAACGCGGTTACCCGTGCCGTCGTCGGCGGACGAGTAGCCGGACAGCAGCTTGTATGCGTCGCCTTCGTGGCTGAGTATCTGTCCGACAGGCATCTCGGCTGCCGCGCCTCGCCACAGCAGGCCCTGGTGCTCGGAACCGAACTGTGCGTCGAATTCACACACGCTGAGATCGGCTTCGCTGTTCTCCAAGGCGTCGAGGATCTGGGCGGGGTTCATCGGATCCCCGTTCCATTCCTCGAAACCTTGGCTGAACGCATCGAGACCCTTCACGCGGCCGCTGATCCGCCACCATCCGAAGCCGCTGATCTCATCCAGCGATACGCCCTGCGCGAGGAGTGCGCTGAGCAGATCCTCGTGCGACGCGTCGGCGGTGACGAACTTTCCGTTGGCGAGCAGGATGAAAGGGTCGCCGTTTTCGGGGTCGCTGGTGTGATAAGGCTGCTTGTCGGGCCCCGTCCCGGGCACCACGAACCAGCCGCGCGAATCCACCTCAGGCCAGACCAGTTCGATGTCGTCCGCAGGTTCGAGCGGAATTTCCGGCAATGGCATCGTGTCGTAGGTGGATCGGCTCGTCCCTGAGGACGAGGCTGTCGTTCGCTTGGACGCATCGCTATCGCCGAGGTCGATGGCGACAGGGTCGATGCGGTTACCGGATGATGTCGGCTCCGCGGGTTCGTGCGCGGTGCTATCCGGCTGGAGCGCTGTGTCCCCGCCCCCATTCGGCCCGTCGCGCAGCGATCGGTCGACGATTGCCAGTACCTGCTCGTCGGTTTCGGGGAGCGGCGCGTCCGACAGCAGCGTGGCCAGTAGTAGCTTGCAAGCGTGGGCATCGTGCTCTTCTCCGGGCACGAACGGCGCGGGCCTCCCACCCATGCGGCGGTAGCGCTCTCGCGCACCGACGAGACCGAGCAGTGACACCGGATCAGCTGTACCCGCGGTTTGTTCGACCTGGGCTTCGAGCAGTCGGTACCGCAGGCTTCCCGCCTTGACCGTGTCCACCCAGTCGCCCCGCATGGTGAGGAGATCTTGGTCGAACTCCGGAATGGCGCTGGCGGGCTTCCCTTGCTTTTCGAGCGCCCAATTCAGCAGGATCCTGGACAGCCGGCCGTGGTAGTCGCCCTTCCCGTGATGCCCGGAAATGCTCCACAGCTCCAGGTCTGTGGCTACTTCGTAGGGATCCTTGTCGGGATTGTTCACTGCGGCGTTGAACCACTCGCACATCGCTGCTACGTCCGCGGCCGTCCCGTCCGGGCCGCCGAAATTCGGGTACAGGATGACCCCGTATTCTTGGGTCTGGAATGTGGGCAGGTATCCGAGCAATGGATCGTCATTGATGGCCGCGATCTCCGCCTCGGTCAACGGCGCATCCAGGACACGGGCCCGGCGCGCTCCTGGCTTACCCTCGTCTGCCGGATAGAACACGACACCGTACGGTCCGGATTCGAACGGCCCAGGCACATAGGTGAGAAGACGGTTGGCACTGATTGCCGCACGCTCGTATTCGGATGCGGGCCAGTGCAACGAGCCCCAGTTCCTGTTTTTCGGAAAACCGAACTTTCCTGCCGACTCCGGTGCCATCCGCTGCCCGAGCAGCTCATGCAATTTCAGGACGAACTCCACGCTCAGTTCGTCGCCGAGATGCTGTTCGGCGTAGTGGCGAGCTTCCAGCCAGCTCAGCCACTCCTTACGTCCGAAGAGCAACTCGGGCCGCTCCACACCCGCCGCGATGGCTACATTCCGGAATTTGTCCTCCATATACAACGTCAGCTCGAGTGTGCGCTCGGCATCGGTCTCGATGCCGAGCGCACGCTCCAGCTCACGTATTTCGGCGTCGAGCGCCGCGTCTTCTTCGGAGATCACGGGCGGCGCGGTCGCGTCGGGGGTCCTGTCTTGCTCGGCCGCCTGAATCTGCGCTGTCTTCTGCGGAGCCTGCAGCCAAGCCCGCGAACCGGGCGGCAGCATCTCGGACAAGCTCGCCATGGCGCGGCGCTGGGCCATGGTGACGGCCCCGCGGCTCTTGCCCAGAAGGCTGGCCACCGCAGCGGTCGTGTGCCCCTCGATGAGTCTCTGGCGCAAGCATTCTCGCTGCAGTTCGGGGAGGCTGTCGACACGCCGGGCCAACGCTCGCCGGTTATCACGTACAGCGGACCTGACCTCGATCGGCAGCCAGTCGGCGTGTTCCAGGGCGGCCACGATCTCGGTGGCCGTCCTGCTCGCCCGAGGTCCCTCCGCCGCCGCGGCCGACGGGCCGGGTGACTCGGCGTTGTCGATCGGTGGTGTGGGTTCGTGCTCGTCGCCGTCGCCGAGGTCGATCGCGACGGAGTCGGAGCCGGGAGTGGTGTCGCGAACATCGCGCTGGATGCTGCCGGCCTCGATCGATTGCTGAGCGGCGCCCTGGTCGTCGTGATCTTCGAGTTCGTGAGTACCCGCCACTTCCATTATTTCGATAACCCACTGCCCCTTCTGCCGGGTCCGGCGCAGGACCTGGAAATGGGCGCCGGGGGCGAACATCACTTCGGCTTCGCTCGGACTCGCCGAGATCTTCGAGATGTCGCGACCGGTGGACGAGTGGATGATGAACTTCACATTTCCGCTGAAGGTGCCGGGCTTCTTGCTGGCACTGATGAATGCGGGCTCCGTGACGACCTTCATTCGCCGGTATTTTGCCAAGAACTTGACGAGCTCGCTGGGCGGCACGACGATTTCCCGTTCCACCACGCCGTTGTGGAGAGGAAGTGTGTGCAGCGCGGCAGTGATGCCTTGGATCAGGTGGTGGTATTCGCTGATACGTGCGGGATCGCCGGACCGGAGGGCGGCGTTCAATTCCCAGTAGTAGAGATTGCCGGTATATGTGCGGATCGCGACGTATCCGGGATACAATCGCTCGTCCAGACCTGGGTGATTCTTTTTCACCATCTCCGCGTGGATGTAGTAGTTGCCTCCGATCGCGTCGTATACGTTCCGGAACGCGGCGAGTGGACTCCAGGGTTGCCGAGGTGGCTGAGAAGCCGGACGATCGAAGAGAGCGGGAAGTTCCGCGGCGAGTGCGGAATGGACTTCACCCCGGGCCGCCAGCGCCTCCAGCTCGTCGCGGGTGAGCCATGCGGCATGTTCGGTCTCGCCGCCATCGCTGGCGACGTCGAACCGTTCGGGTGTATCGGCTAGCAAGATGGTGTAGGTCCAGTTCTTGGGCCTTCCCCGGGCCGCGCGGACAACCGAGGTATCGATCAGTCGCAGGTTTTGCGCGACGATTTCGCGCACGCCGAGTTCTTCGATGAGTTCACGGGTGGCACCCTGGGCGGGAGTTTCCTTGGAATGCAACGCGCCGCCGGGAAGCTGCCAGTTTCCCTGGGAATAGCCCGGCGCCGACTTCGCGACCAAGAACCTGGCGGTCCCGGTGTCATCGACATGCCTGATCAGTACACCTGCCGCTCCGAATTCTCCCCACACCCCGGGGGCGACTTCGCTATCACCCGAAACCCCGCGGTCGGTGGCGAGCCGGAACGGATGTTCGAGGTTGTAGGTGGCTTCTATCCAGTCCAACAAGCGTGGCGGCACCGGTTCACCGTTGCCGTCGAGGAAGAGGGCCCGGGCGGGTGGACCCTGAGCGTCCACGCGGAACGGAGTCACGCCGTCGCTCGCGCCAGGGTCGATCCGTACGACCTTGTTGTCGTAGCAGTGCAGGACGAACGGCCGCGCGTGCTCGCCTCCGCTGTCGACGACCACCGAGGCGTCATCCCCGAGTAGCCTGAGTATGGCGTCGATGCGGTGTGGGGTGGACGGTTCTGTGAACCTGCCTCCCGACATGGCTTCGAAGTCCGCCACGGTGACCTCGGTCGAGGCGCTCGACCGATCGGGGTGCGATATCACCTCCGCTCGATACAGATCGTTGATGATGCGGGCAGCCGATGCGCGGCCGTCGTAGGGGATGGACCGAGCCGTGCTGCCGGCGAGTACGCCCGCGCCTGCGCTGCTCTCCTGCAGGATCCCCGTTACCCGAGCTGTCTCCTTGTTGGCGCTTCCGCCATAGAGTGCCGCGTGGACCTGGGCGTGCAGCAGGTCGGTCGCGGCGCCGTCCAGGCGGCGGATCTGGTATTCGGTGACCAGATGTCTCTCGATGTCGCTGGTCAGTTCTTTGCCGCGAGGGCCGGTGCGCAGCGCGTAGGCGTCGTCGAACGGATGGGTGGCCGCGATCTCGCGCAGCAATGCGCTGTCACTCTTCCCGGGGTCCAATTTCAGCAGATGGGCGGCGAGATCACGTTTTTCGCGCAGCTTGACGAGCTCCGCTTCCGCGAGGCGTCTGGTATGCGCCAAGCCCCTTTGCCCCGTCGGCGTCGTCCCGTCCGGATCGCCGAGGTCGATGGCGACGGGGTCGATGCTGTTACCGGATGGGGCCTGCTTCGCATCCGGGGTAGCGGATTGCGCTGTCGGCTCCGCCGCGACGACCACTGCCGACCGGTTCAGAATGACCCAGACGTCGGCGGCTCCTTCCTCGCGCACGTAGTAGGCGTCGTAGCCGCGGACGGCCGCGTATCGGCCCGCGTCCGACAGGATTTCACGCTTGACCGCGAGATCCCTGCGGCGTGCGCGCACTTCGGAACTCTGTTCGCGTGTTGCCAGCGTCTGCTCTTCGTCGTCGAGGGCGGAAATCTCCGCATCCATCTCCTCTCGCAGCCGGGAGAAGCCGATCGTTCGCGCACTCCGCGGCAGCGCCATCCGGATGACACCGTCGGATCGGTCGTCGGAATAGCCGAGCGCGACTTCGCTGTCGGTGCTCGCATAGATCCCGATGCCGAAGGACGAACTTCCGGGGATACCC
The DNA here is from genome assembly GCF_015477775.1 of Nocardia abscessus. Taxonomy (GTDB): domain Bacteria; phylum Actinomycetota; class Actinomycetes; order Mycobacteriales; family Mycobacteriaceae; genus Nocardia; species Nocardia abscessus_A. The sequence goes on from NZ_JADLQO010000005.1 coordinate 286,981, forward strand.
GTGAGATATCGACCCGACCTGAGCTCTGCGGCATAACGTGGGTCGCGGACGCCACGGAACACCTCGTGATCACCGGCAGCGACAAGGGCATCGATTTCCTCGGGCGTGGCATGTATCGGCAGAGAGTCGAATCCCTGCGCTCGCGCGATGTGCACCATGGCCGGGTCTTCAATCGGATCGTCCTCGCTCCTCGGCGGATCGACGATCTCGGACTCTGCCGTCCGATAGTCCAACCGATGAATCAGATCCCGGCCACGACCAGCTCTCGCGGCCGCGGCTGCACGGACCGACGTGCCCGTTCCTGGGCTGGATTCTGGGGCGTGTCTGCTCGAGTCCGTGCTTCCGGCCGCAGTTTCCTCGTCGGGTCGCCCCCGGAGCTGGACCGGATGATTGCGGTGCAGGGACCGGGGGAGTTGGCGGCGGGCGGGGGTGGGGGTGCCGTCGGTGCTCTTGAAGTAGGCGACGAAGGCCTCTTCGAAGGTGTCGTACGAGGGTTTCCATTTGTTCTCACCGTTTTCGTCGCCGTCGTAGTTGCGGACGTGGATGGTGTCGTTGTCGGCGTCGTCGATGAGGGTGTCGAAGACGAGAATTTCGCCCTCGACTTCGACGATGTAGTGGATGTGCCCGGCGACGGTGACGGCGGCCCGGTCGATGTTGTTGCGTTTGTTACGGATGGTTTCGACGGCAATAGCGATAGGGTCGAGGCCCCTGGTCTTCATCGGGCGGAGTTGGGCGCCGAGGGTCTCTTCGGTGATGCGCCAATTGTCTTCGGCCTTCCATCGCGGATCGGTGTCGACGGGTTCCGGCGCGGTGTCGTCGCCCAGCGCCCGGTGGACGCGGCTCATATGGATGGCGCAGTTGCCGATGACCTCGGGTGCGGGGGTGGGTGTATCCGGAGCTGCCTGCGCAGGCGAGCTCACGCTCGCCCCTGCCGGGATCTGCCTCGGCTCGGTTGCGGTCTCGGCGGGGCGCTCGCGTCGTCCGAACCAGCCGCGGCCGCCTTTGCTGACGATCCGGTAGAAGACGCGGCCCTGTCTGACGAAAAGGACAATGCCGTAGCCGGCCGCGGTGATCGCGCTGATGGTCGCCGCCAGCGCGGCAACCGTGTCGCCGCTGTGCGCGTCCACTGCGGCACCGCCGATGAGGGCGCTGGCCACGAACAGACCGGCACCGGCGGGGACATTCAAGATCCCGCCCTTCACACCTCCTACTCGACCTCGCATTTCCGAGGGGATGACCTTTTGCTCGTGCGTGCCTGCCCGGGCGAGCATGGTCCACATCACCATCGAGTCCACGAATGTCGCCGCCGCGATCATTGCGGGGTCGGTGGTCGCGGCCTGGAGCGCGAAGCCCCCCGCCATATTGGCTAGTGCTACCGGGTAAAAGGTGGTGGTCTTTACATTGCGAGTCACCTTCGAGAGAACGCCGCTCATTATCCCACCTATGGCAGGCGCGGCGACCACCGCTCCTGCTGCCCAGCCCAGGTCGGAGGCTTCCACTACGGTGGCGGTGCGGAAGCCCATCATCGCAAACGCGGCATTATTTATCGCGGAGATTGCGGTGTATTCACGCAGAAACTCGTCGTCCCACAGTGTCCGTGCACCGGCGGCAATATCACGGAACAGGGACTGCGGCGCGCTGAAGGTCTGGGGCGGCAATGACAAGTTCTTTATGTTCACCCAATTCGTCAGATAGGAAAGGGTGTTCAGGCCGAATGGCGCCGCGGGCGCGATGCCGGCCAGGCCGGGACCCAGGGCCTGTCCGGTGACAGATGCCGTGGATCCGGTGACGTTCCTCAGGTCGTTGCCTGTTTGCTTCTGTGCATCGGTGAGTAGAAGGTCGCCGTTCACGGCTTGAAAGGCGCGGAAATAGTAGGTCGCCGCAGTGCCTTCGACCAGTGATGCCGCGGCCACCGTAAGGGCGAGATTCGGCGCATCGAAAAGGATCAAACCGGTGGTGGTGGCAGCAGCCGCCGCGCCGATCGCTTGGGCCCGGAGCATAATTCTTCGCCGATCGGAACGGTCGGCGGTGCGGCCGGCCAACGGCTCGGCGCCCTTCGCGAGCCACCCCGCGGCGGCGGCTATGGCGGCGGCCGCCGGTGATTGGCCCGCGTTCATCAGCGCATAGGGTGCGGCAGTCGTTGCGAGGCTGGTGCCGAAGATGTTGCCGACTTCTGCCGGGAGATACCACTTGCCCAGCAGTAGGTGTGCGAACGGTTTGTTGACTACGAGCAGCTCTCTGGTCGACAACGACTTCTCGGCGGGCGGATCGGTCGGTTGCTGTGGTGTGGCGGCGGGCCCCTCAGCGGGCTCGTTGCCCGCCGCTGTCTCGTCCGGATCGCCGAGGTCGATCGCGACGGGGTCGATGCCCCCGGGGCGGCGCGCTGATGTGTCGGTCTGCGGTGTCCGAGCGGGGGTCTCGATCGGCGCGGCCGGATTGCGCGGGGCGGCCGCGGCGGTGCCGGCGGCGTGGCGGGCTCGGATTGCTGCTTCCAGCTCGTTGCGCCCCTCGATGCCGAATTTGGCGTAGATCGACGTGGCGTGCTTCTGCACCGCCCACGGCGTTATTTCGAGTTCCGCTGCGGTTTCTCTATATGTCTTGCCTTGCGCAAGTCGCGTGAGCACCCGGAACTCTTGTCGGGTCGACCCGATACGGGCGAGTTCGAGCGAACCGGCCACGTTCTGGTAAGCGATGCGTACGCTATCGGGTATTTCTCGCTCGACGCTGTGTCCCAGCGCCGGTGTCTCGATGAGTCCCCGCACCTCGTTCGCGATGGCGGACACGAGCTCCCGCCTGGTCATGTCCGGCAGGCCGTAGCGGAGAAAGTTGGGCATCGACACGGGTGCGGTAACCATGCCGATGTGCTCGTTTTCGTTGGGCCTCGAAGCATCCGGGAACTCATCCATGAGCTGCTGAATTTTGTTCGCGAACGCCGCGTGGACTTTCGGGTCGAGGCGCAGGTAGTCCCAGATTGCCGTCAGATCCGACATCATCTGTTCGGTGTCGACTCCCAGGTCCCGAAGCTCCTGGATCCATTCGTCGAACGAATCGGTACGCCCGGTGGTCGGCGGTGCCTGCGGACCCGACCGAGCGTGTGGCACGACGTCTTTGCGAGTGCTGCCAGCATTCCGCGCGGCCTCGGCGAGGGACGCTCCGTCCTTCCAGGGTGTCCAACCGTCTGTTCGAGGCTCCGATGCGGTCGGATCGGGTCGAGCAGTGGATGGAGATTCGGATGGCTGCCACGGTGTCCGTGCCGGCTGCCGTTCTGTATCACTCGGCTCGGCATGCGGCGGGCGGTCGGGCAGCTGCCGCCCGGGGCCGAACTGTTCGATGATCGTGCGGTACATCGACTCCGAGTCGTCGCCCAAACGCTCGCCCGCCATCTCCAAGCCCCGCACGATCTCGTACACCGTGTGCTGGTGGGGAAGCATGAAGGCGATCAACGCCGCGATGAAATCGTGCCGGGAGACGCCCGGCGGGCGCAGCCAGTCGAAGCGGGCGAGCATGCGGGTGGCGGTGCCGGAAATGCCGGCGTTCGAGGGGATTTCCTGCTCGGCCAGCCTGCGGATGTCGTCGTTGCTTTCGTCGGGGGCGACGTAGACGTATCCCGGTCGCCACGGGAGCTGGATGACCCGTTCGGAGTGGTCGAGGGCGAAGGCTTCCTCGGCATCGACTGTGCCCTCGTCGTGATAGACGCGGATCGATGCGATGCGGCAACCTTTCTCGTCGACGATTCGCTGTCCGCGTGGGTCGAGCATGTAGGTGGGCGCGACATAGGCGACAGTGTTGTCGTGTGCTCTCAGCTGGGCTTCCAACCGGGAGGTATCGACGCGGCCGTCCTCGAGACGCGGGATTGCCACGCCGTCCTCGAGTTCGAGTTTGCTGATGCGCAGCACTCTCCGCTCCGGCAGCGCAGCGAATTCGCGCAGCGACAGCGGCATGCCCAGCGCGGCGGCAGTTCGGGAAGTGGGAGTCAGACGTGGTACGTCGGAATTTCGTTCGGGGAATGCCAGCTTTCTTCGCTCGTACTCCGTGTAGGCCCGATCGGCGGTGTCGCCGTGCCTGCGCACGTACTTGACCGAGTTGAGGTCTTTCCAGGTGACCGGTTCTCCGGCCTGCTTGTCCTCGAGAACGGCCGCGCGAACCGCCTCCAGTGCGTCGAAGTCCAGCCCCAGCTCGCCCGCTTTGTTCCGTCGCCACGCCTCGGTCTGATTCATGTACCGGGCGATGCCCTGGTCCAACGTCAGACCCACGCTTGCTTCTCCCAGCTCGGCATTGCGGATCATTGCGTTGAGCATGGCCGACAACAGTTCGCGCAGGTTTCCGTCGCGCTTCAGCTCGTCCATCGGCACCGACGGCAGCACCATGCCGCCCCACCGCGGCCTCGCCGACGCGTCGAAGACTGCTCGGATCCGCTCGTCCCGGGCCGCCGCGGGCAGATCCTCGAGCACGTCCTCGAACAGGCCCCTGATCACCGTCTCCAGTCGGTCCAGCACCGCCACCGCCGCAGCCTTGACCTCCGGCCGACCGTAGAGGTACCGGGCCAGCTCCGCCTCCTGGACTCGATGCAGCAGAGGACCGGGCCGTGAAACGCGCACATTGAGCGCTGCGGTTCCCGGGTGTGATCGTGCATCGCCGGTGGACGCTGTGTTCTTGCGCCACGGCGTCGGTGCTGCCTCGGACGGTTCCGGATCGAGCTCTATGGCGACCGGGCCCGGTCTGTGAGCTGCACTCGGTGTTGTGTCTTCGTCCGCCGGTACGTCGAAGGCTCCCAGCCGCACAGCCTTCATCAGCAGGGGAGTTCGCTTATTCTCGCCGAGTACGGCACCGATCCGGGCTCGGCGGCCCTTGACGGTTGATGTCGCCACGCCGAGCTGCGCGGCGATGGCCTCATCTGTGAGGCCGTCGGCCATCAATTGGAGGAGTTGTCGTTCCGCTCTGGAAAGTTGCACGGTACCGGCCTGTGGTCGGTCCCCGTCGTGGACGAATCCCTGCCGCTTGGCCGCCAGGACCGTCTGGATGGCGCCGGTGGTACCGAACTTCTTGGCCGCACTGCTCAGGTAGTTCGTGACCGCGCTCGGATCGACGCTCAGCCGTCGCCCGATCTCCTCACGGGTCAAACTCTGGTAGATCAGGTTGAGCACCTCGAGTTCCCTGCTGGTGAGCCAGGGCGAGGACGTCGTTGTGGACGGTCTGCTGGGCCGGTCGATCCGAGCTGCGGTGCTTGCGGCCCGAACCGGTAGCTGAGCGGGGAAATTCGCGGCGGCCGCCACCGCTGTGGCCAACTGGCGCGCTGCGACCCAGAGCGCATGCGGATCGGATTCGGTGCCGTCGGCCGCTGTCGGCGATGTGCCGGGACGTGCGGGCCAGAAGGCTCGGATCAAACGGTCACGCCGGTGACTCGGCAATGCCTCCAGTATCCGGCGCACATCCGTGGTTCGGGTTTCGGCCAGCAGCCGGACCAGTGGGTCGGATTTCTCGAGCTGTGCGCATTCGGCAACGAACTCCCGGATGCTGTGCCAGGGCCCCGCGAATCTGCGATGTTTCCAGATGACCTCTCGCGCGATGTTGTTCAACCACGACTCGATGTTCCGGTTACCGAGCCGTCCGAGGTCCGCGATCGCCGTAGCACATACCTCGTCGGCGATGTGATGTGCTGCCTGCCGACCGAAATTCTCTGCGAGGCGCGGCATCTCGGGCTCGAAACGTCGTCGGAGCAGGGCGGTCGCGAGCTCCGGTCGTCCGTTGGCGACGTGCTGCTCGAGCACTTGCCGGAGCCGCGCTGCGCTGTCCCAGGGGGTGCCGACCCTCCCAGCGGTGTTCGCCTGTCGAGCCGTGCCGTCGTGCTGTGGGCTCCGCTGTGCCGCAGCGCGATCCGGCGAGTCCCGCAGTGGGGTGGTGTCCGGTGACTGTGACCCGACCGGCGCGGGATCGGCTTCGTCCGGATCGAGGTCGATCGCGACGGGGTCAGGGCCGCGATCGGCCGGGGTCGCTGGCCCCTCGTGGTCTGTCGGTGTATTCGCGGGGGTGTCCTTCGCGGCAGATAGGAAGGCCGCTGCGGCGGTCACATCGTCGGCTGTGCCCCCTTCGATGCCGGCCTGTACCAATGCGCGGGTGACGGCGCCGAGATCGCCCGGGGTCTGGGCGAGCGAATGCCGGACGATGGCTGCGATGGGTTCGGGGTCGTCCGGGCTGATCGGTTCCCACACGCCGTCCGTCAGCACCAGGACGACACCTTCGCCGCGTACGCTTCGAGCCTTTTCGCGCGGTTTCAGCCCGTCCAGAGACCGGCCCAGGTTGTGGGTGAGACCCGGGCCGCCGATCGGCGAGTGTTCGGCTTCTTCACGAGTGGTGTCGTGGAAGACGTCCAGAACGTCCTGGACCTTCGAGTCGTCCCTGGTCAGCTGTATCGGAGGGCTGTCGTCCAGTGGAATCCAGTACGCCCGGCTGTCGCCTACCCAGTCGACGGTGAGCCGTCCCGACACCATCAACGCGACCACGATCGTGGTGGCGGGGGGTCTGTCCGCGGGCGACTCCGGCGGCAAGGCGAGTACCGCCTCCTGGGCGGCGGCCACCGCGCCCTCGACTACGGCCACCGGATCGATCCGGCCGTCTCGGTCGGCCTGCCGCAGCGCCGCTGCCACGAAATCGTGAGCGGCTGCTTTGGCGGCCGCGGAGGCGCGGTGACCGCCCTTCGGCCTGGAGAGGCCGTCGTTCACGATGAGTGCGGTGGCCTCTTCGCCACCGACATTCGTTCTGATCAGGGCGAAGGCATCCTCGTTGATCGCGTGGCTGCCCCGATCGCTGGCTGCCGCAACGGGACCCAGATCTTCGACCGTCAGGTTCTCTTCGACAAAGCGCCGCGGTGCGGTTTCCGCGGAGCCGTGGGGGTCCGCACCATGTTGTCCCCGTCGATGTTCCGATCCGGGCTGCGCTGCGCGGTCCTCGGCGGCCCGACCGGGCGTCGCCGACCCGCCGGGATCGGACGCCGCGGGCTCGGTGAGATCGTGCTGCCGGGGCTGGGTTCGTGCGATGTAGTCGGGTTGTCCAGCTGCGCCGGGCCAGACGACGGACGCGCCGGGTTGCGCTGCCGGAGGAGTGGTCGTCGCGTGATTCCGCGGTTCGCGCAGCATCCCCACGATCTGGCGGACCGCGCGGTCGGCCGTGCCGTAGTTCTCGGCGGCTTGCGCGAGTCGTCGTTCTCGATCGGTCGCCCCGGCAAGGGCGGCGGCGGCATTGTCGCGAAGCTCGGTCGCCGTCAACAGCTCTGAGATCGCGCGGAAATGGTCGATCAGGAACGCGAGGCGCTCCCGGCCTATCCGTGCCATATCCCACTGCTCCGCGAAGGCCAGCAGTTCCTCCAGCCACTGCGACATATCCCGCAGCGCGTCGAAGCGTCGCGTGGCCTCGGCGAGCTGTTGTCGGTCGGTGGTACTCACCGAATCGACCGCTGCCCCCGCGGTCACCATCTCCGCGAAGATCGTTTCGGCCACGTCGCGCAGCCGCTCGGTCTCCCCCGGCCGGAGATGATCCGCGGGCCGGGTCCGGATCGCTGTGTCGGTGTGCGGGTGGGTCTGCGCCCAGACCTCCGCGACGGCGGCGAGGGCCGAGCCGAGCCGAATCTCCGCGGCGTCCTGCCGGGCCTGCAGGACGGCCGACGTCCCTTCGCGCAGGCCTTGCTCGTAGGCGGCGTTCGCCTCGGCGGCTTCGTCCGCGAAGGCCGACCACGCCGACATCTGGTGCGCGAACTGCTCCAACAGCCGCAGCCGTTCCGCGGGAATCCGCATATTCGGCTCCCGCCGAGCGGTCACCAGCTCATCGATCAGAGCGGGTGCGCGATTCAGCACGGGATCGTTCGAAACGTCCGCTGCGCCTGCCAGTCGCGCAGCGACCGCCGCACGCAGTGCCCGCAACTGTTCTATGTCACCGGATTGCGCGTTGTCGGGCTGACGGTCTGCGGGTGAGCTTTCGTCGGGGTCGAGGTCGATTGCAACGGGGTCGGGTCCGTGGGGGCTGGTCGGGCTGGCACTTTCCGGCTGATCCGTCCGTCCGGCGGCATTTGCCTTGTGCTCCCGATATTGGCCGCGGACTCGTTCGGCGTCGTCGAGGAGACCGGACTTCTCGCGATACTCCTCGACCAGCGGCAGGGCGCGGACCTGGCTGGGGTTCAGCTTGCCTTCTCGCTCGAGATGCAGCAGCGCCCCCAGCAACCTGTCGACCGCTGCCGCGGTCGACAGATCTGCGCGCCCCTTGCTGAGCTCGAGGAGTTGCCGCCGCAGTGCGTCGACTTCCTGCCGCAACGTCTTCAGTCTTCCCGGATCCGCGACCAGTTCCTGGGTTGTGGGCAGTGGGGCCGGATCGTGTTCGCTCGGGTTCGTCGACGAATCGGCCGACTCGGTGGGGCGGTCAGGGGACGAACCGGGTGTGTCGGGCTCGTCGGGATCGCCGAGGTCGATAGCGACAGGGTCGGGACCGGACGTACGACCGGTGGTGGGTGCGAGTTGATCCAGGCGGGACAGAACCTTGTTGAGCAGGTCGATCTCGGCTTCGCTGATGCCTGAGGCAGCGGCCCTGCGTTCCTCCTCGGCCTCACGACGACCGCGCTCGAAGGCGGTTTCGCCGGGTGGTGCCTGGGCGACTGTGCTTCGTCCAGCCATATGATCATGTCCGAATGCCATTGCGCCACTCGGCCGTATCTCACTCAGCGGCGTGGAGACCGGTAATCCGGCCAGGTGCTCCCCGAGTTGCCGGACGGTGTTCACCACGAACAACTTGGCTGTCGCCTCATTCCGATACCCGAGACCGGACACCATGGTTTCGAGGGACAGCCTGCGTGTGAAGACAGCGCGGATGATCTTCCGTTGCCGGTCCGTGAGCGTGCCGAGCGATTCCTCCAGTTGGACCGGGGTAGCTTCGGCCAGCGCCCGTGCCAGCTGGACATCCAATCTGTGCTGCTCGGCAACGAGAATCGAAGCCAGACGTCGAGCAGCGGCGACAGCAGGCCGGACGGCCGATTCCCGCGGAATCGGTCGTCGCGATCGCAGTTTCGCCAGCGTTTCTCGCTCGGCGGAGGATAGTTGGTTGCTGGCCTTCGCGATCTGTTCAGGGGTGGCCGCGGCCAGCACTGCGGCAGAACCCAACTCCCCGGTCCTTGCCACCAAGGCATTCGCCAGTGCGGAGCGATAGACGTTGAATCGTGCCGCAGCATCGTCTCGGGGCCGGTCGCGCCCGGGAATGGCCGGACTGCCGACATTCAGGTCGATCCCTCTGCACCGAGCCACCTCCAGCATTTCCGCCCAGTGAGCGGTTCCCAACTTCGCCGCCACCGAGCGCATGGCGGCGCCGACCTCGCGGCCCGAAAGTGCCAGCATTGTGGCGATCTCGCGGTGGGAATGACCCTTCGCAACGAGTGCGAGCATGTCGATTTCGCGATCGGTCACGCCGGAATGCTCGGTACCAGAGGGCGTTCGGTTGGCGGTGGCTGATGATTCGGGTTCCTCCCGACCGGTCCGCGAGGCTCCGGAGGCGGTGTGTGGCGAGGCGTTCGGCAGCGGGGGCGAGACCTCTTCCGCACGCGGTATCTCCGCGATCCGCAGCACACTGTTCTTTTCCTGCCGCGACAACGAACCTATGTCCCGGTCGCGATGCAGACTGTCCGCCAGCTCGAGAAACACCCAACGCGGGGTGGCACCGATCCGGTCGAGGTGCCCCCGGAGTTCGGTGACGGTCAATTCGGCGAGGCGGCCGTACCGGGGATCCGATTCGGCTATGCCATCGGAGCGCAGCACCGCCAGCATCTTCGCGCGGAGCGGGTGGAACCATCTGTGCTCCAGCATTTCCCGCGCAGAATCGCGCAATCGCTGGACGACGTCGCCGCCCGAGCTCGAGTCCGAGAGCCGGAATACATCGTCATTGATCTCCAACGCCAATTGCACGGCGCGCGCGAGTCGTTCGCTTCGCCGCCCGCCCCTCGCTGATACCCCCAGCAGCGACAGCGCATATCCGAACGTGTCGAGCCCATGCTGTTCCCTCAGTTCCGCCGGGTTTGTGGGAGCGGCGGGAACTGCTTCGACCGTATCGGCGCCGGGCAGGATGCCGGCACGGAGAGCCACTGCCACCGTCTGCGGCCGGTTGCGGGTACCGAGCTTCTCGCGGACACGGGCGAGCGCCTTGTCCACCGCGCTCGCGGAAATCTGGAGATCCTCCGCGATATCGGCGTTCGTGTCGCCGTTCGCGATCCGGGTGATCAGATCGATTTCGGCGGTGGTCAACTCGGGAACTTCCACGGCGGTCCGGGCAGTCCCCGGCAGGAGTCCGGCGCGGATGGCGACGGCCACCATCGCCGCCCGGTTGTGCGAGCGGAGCTTGCGGCAAACACGCATCAGGTAGTCGTCCACGGTGAGCGAGGACAGGCCCAGCGCCTGCGCGATGTCTTTGCTGGTCTCGCCGTTCGCGATCCGAGTGACCACGTTGATTTCGTAATCGGCCAGCCATATGCGGCCGGTGCCCGGGACGGCGTCGGCAGGGTCGGCGAGCGGGAGGTCGCCGGTGCGTACCGCAGCCGCGATGATTCCCGGACGGTTGTGGACATCCAGCTTTCGGCCGACTCGGGACACCAGCTGGTCCACGCTTCTCGGATGGATCTCGAGGTCTTGTGCGATGTCGTCGCTGGTGTCACCGTTCGCGATCCGACCGAGTACGTGGATTTCCTGACTGGTCAGCCTGCGATCGTGGCTGCTGGGCGTCTCATCGCCGGCGGAGGTATTGCTGGGGAGAATTCCGGTGCTCAGCGCGAGGTACACCGCTTCGGTCCGGTTCCGGGCACCGAGCTTGTGGCGAACTTGGGTCGCGTAGATGCTGACGGTCCCCGCGGACAACCCCAACTCCTCCGCGATCTCGCGGCTCGTCATATCCGCGGCCATCAACTCGAGCACCTCGAACTGACGTTTGGTGAGCCCACTGTCCGTCTGCTGTGACGAGTCGGTCGCGTGCGTTTCGGCGGCTGTTATCACCTGCTCGCCGACGTCGACCAATCTGTTGAGCGCACCTCTTTGCACCAAGCTGATCGCTGCGCCACGCCGCATCGCGTCCACCGCCTCGGTGACGTGTTTGCGCTGCGTGGCATTCAACCCGAACCAGCCGTCTACCAGACCTCCCACGATGCTGTGCAGCCATTCGCTGGGATCCGTGCCCGCATCGGCACGCCATCGGTGCGCCTCCGCGATCCGAAATGCCATGCGGTTGAGCTCCTGTGCCACCTGTACGAGCGGCCGCAAGTCGCGGCCGGTCGGCGCGGCCGGGACCCCGAGCCTGGCAAGCACTTCCCGGAGTGAGGCCCGGCCGTATCGCTCGCGTAGCTCGTTGAACGCAGTCGCATCCCCCTGGCGCGCGCGCCGCAGAACGGCGTCCGGCTCGTCGGGATCGCCGAGGTCGATCGCGACAGGATCGATGTGGACGCCGGATGTCGCCTCACGGTCGCTGGTCGGTTGCTGTTCTTCGAACCAGATGGTTTTGCCGCCGGCGCGTTCCAAGGTGACGCCCCAGGACGAGGCCATTGTTTCGAGCATGCCGAGGAAGAAGCCATGGGTGTCGGCGACGATTCCGGTTTCGGCCCATTCGGCGGCTTGGTCGTCGGTGAAGCCGGTGGCGTCGACGGTGCCTCGAGTGGTTGCCTCCTGTCGTGCGGGCAGGTCGCGGCTGGTATCGGTGACGGCAATACGAATTGTGTTTTCGCCGAGCCAGATTCGTACCCGGGCGTCGCCTTGGTCGGCATAGCGGTAGACATTTTGTACGAGGTCGGATACCAGGACGGTCACCTCGTAGGGATCCGGGTGGCCGGCCTGTCGCAAGCGCTGTCGTACGGCTCGCCGCGCGAGGCCCGGGCCTTGTTGCAGCGAGTCCTGCGGTATCGGCAGGTCGAGGATGAGTTCCTGTGGTGCTTGCGAGGGGTCGTTGGTGTCGGAGGTTTCGAAAAGCTTGAACCAGACCTGTTTTCCGCTGTCGTGGGGGAGCTCCCATCCCCAGGTTTCGGTGTGCGTGTCGAGGAGGTCGACGGCGCGCCACCCGGGGCTGCTGACGCTCTCCCGCGCAGGCAGGGTGCGGCTGTTGTCGCTGACATGGATCTCGATCCAGCGTTGACCTGGTTGCCCGTGGATGGCAGCGGAGATGTCGGGTGTCCCGCCGCCGTCGGCGCGAGCTTGCAGCGCGAGTTCCCAGGTGATGGCGGCGGCCTGGTCGGTGTGTTCGGCGATGGGCCAGTCGGCCAGCGCCCCGTGCAGCGGTTCGACGGCCGCGGCGATGTCCTGCAGATTCAGGCATCGGGTGGCGGTGTCGACCAGGTGACGGAGTTCGGCGGGAGCGTCCGGGCGGCGCGTGAGTGCGCGGAGGTGGTGCAGCGGGTCGCTGCTGATGCGGTCGGTCCATCCCGTTCTCGGCTCGGGCAGGCCGAGGATGTGAGCGAGTTCGTGGTCGAGTCGTTCTGCCCGGCTTTGCCATTGGGCACGCTGGTCGGAGGTGGTTGTCCGGCGGGCGAGTTGCTGGGCTTCGGCTTCGTGGGCGAGGCGGTCGACCACCCAGCCGGGGAGCCGGGTGAGGTCGGCTCGGTCGGTGGCGGCGCGGCGCTCGGTGTCGGTCATGGATCGCAGTTCGACATCGATCTGGTCGAGGACCTGCTGGACCGCACCGGGCAGGCTGTTCTGCAGGGCCGCGGCTACGTCCGCGCGGGTATGCGGTGCGGCCGTCGCGCTTTCATCAGCGTCCGGTATCTGTGCGCCGGAAGCGGATTTTCCTGTGCGGTCGGTCGAAGATGCCTGCGGGTTGTTCGGTGGCTCGTTCGGTGTGCCGGACGGGCGCGCAGCGCTTCTGTGCAGCCTGCTCGAGCCGGCAGATGGTGCGGCACCGTTGCGCGGATCGGGCTGAACCGCCCCGAAACCGGAGGTGCCGACGGGTGTCGGATCCGGATCCGGCGACAGCGCGTCTCGGTGGGCGTTGACGTCCTGCAACGCCTCCACCAACTCGGTGGTTGTCTCGCGCAGCTCCGGAGTGGGTATCACGGATGACCGCCGTTGCCCGGCTTTCTCCCGGAGACGGTCCAAGAGCAGTTCACGAAGTACCCGCAGCAGTTCGGGCGTCTGCGCCGCACCTACCAGACTCTGTGCTTTCACATCGGCGCGCAGCAGGCCCTGGGCCGACTCTCGGCGATCCCGTGTGGGTGAATCCGCATCGGCGGCATCGCAGACGAGCCGGGTGAGCCGTGCCGATTCCTCGCCCAGCCGATGGAACTCCCGCGTGAGTCGCGCGGTGTTGTCCGTGGCGAAAACGTGCGCCGCCTGGACTCCCGATTTCGACTTGTCGGTGGCGGAGTCGATCAGAGCGGCCAGTCGGTCGCGTTCGTCGCGCCACCGGTCTCCTGCGACTCGCGCACGTTCGCGCGCGGTCACCACGGCATCGCGCCGATCGAGCAACTCCAGCAATGGGATTCGATCGCCTGGCTCGCCGGTGGCTGCGTGGGGCTCGACGGCGGCGGCCGTGGCCTGCTCTCGGAGGGATCGCAGCTCCTCGGTGAGCATTTCGAAGCGCGCGAGCAGCTTTCGCTGCCTGGACTCGTCGGCCGGCGTCATCCTGTCCGGGTCGACCGGAGTGGGGAACAGTCGCGCCCGGACTGCGGACGTGCGGGCGAGCTTGTCCTGTACGGCGGTGATCCGCGCACCCCAGGCGGGCTGCACTGCCGACGGCACTACGGCCGGTTCGGCGGTGCTCAGCTGCCACAGTCGATCCTGGCGCTGGGTGGTCGCCGCGCGTACCGCTTCCGGGAGTTCCTCGACCAGGATCCTGCCGGTCGGGTCCACCCGCACCTGCCTGGTGATCATCGGAATGCCCCGCTGCCGCAGTTCATCCCCCAATTCCTCGGCCAGGGAGACGGGTTGGTAGGGGGCTTCGAACACCTCCAGCCGGACTCCGTCGATGATCCGCCCACGCGGACCGAACTGCAGACCGCCCCGGGCGGCCGCGACCTCGCTGACCGCCAGCTGCTCCGCTTGTGCGCGTGCGAGGCTCAAATCGGTGTCGAGACTCTCGCACCGTTGCTCGACCGCCTCGAGATGGTCGAGCAACGTCTGCAGCCGGGCCGCCCTCTCGCTGTCCATCCCCGGACGGGTCTGCGCATCTTGAATCCGGGTGAACAGGTCGGCCACATCCAGATAGGCCTGGCCTGCTCCGGTTGCGGCCCAGGCGCCGAGGCCGAGGAGCTCGGCTAGGCCGTCGGTCTGCACCAGCAGCCGTCTGACGTCGTTCAGGAGGTCGGCCCGCTGCGCGGCCAGGACGGAAATATGGTGAGTCCATTGCCCCAGCTCGCCAGTGGGCGGTTGCTCCCACTCCGCGAATCCCGGCAGTGGTTCGACAGCGGCCGTTTCGTGGCTGCGAGGGGTGGCACCGTACCTCTCGGCCTGTTGACGTTCCACGAGCCGGGCCAGCTCATCGAATGCGCAGAGCTTCCGGCCGTCGCGGCCGGTAACCACCACGAGCGTGTCCGCGGCTTCAAGGGCCCTTTGCTCATCAGGAGGCATATCGCGCCATTTCCGCGCCGACCGCGCCAGCACGCCGTCCGGTGACGTGCTCGGGTGGAAGCCGGATGCCGCGGGGACCGGCTCACGGTCGTTCGCGCGGTCGGTGCGAATCTGCACGTCCCGCCATACTTGTGCCAGCGGGATGCCCCGCAGGAGTGCTTGCAATACGTAGACCGGATGGGTGAAATCCTTCGGCGCGCTCTTGCCGAACGCATTGTTGGCCTCGGCCAGGGCTTCCGTCGGGTTGAAAACCGCGTTCCCGCCCAGGCCGAAGTCCACCGTGCCCAGGTTCAGCTGGGTGCGTTCTTGTCCGTATTCCTCACCCGCAACGATCCGGCTGCGGGTATCGCTGTCGAGCCGTTCGAGCCAGGCGTCGTATACGGATTTCAGGTCGACCCAGCCCGTGTCGCCGGTTTCCGCATCCCATGGACCGTGGTGGGTCTGCCGCCGCGCGCGGGCAACCCCGCCATCGTCTCTCCGAGAGAGTCCGGACTGTCGTAGCCATACATCGAAAGCCGCTCGGCTCTCGAATCCGTTCAACCAGAAGTCGAATGCTGCGAACAGGCGGTCTCCGTCGCGCCGCGTCTGCTCGACGCGGCTGTAGCCATTGAGCTGTCCCAACCAATCGTCGAATCGGGTCAGCGGCGGTAGCGCACCGGCCCTCCGGAACTCGGTGAAATGCTGATACAGAAACCCGAATGCCTTCGCGTCCAACCAGTCGGTGTAGTCATGCCTCCGGTCGACGCGGGAATGCCCGGGCAGGGCGCCCGCCTGCCGCTGCTCCGCGAGGTGCTCGTACCGGAAGTTTCCGTCCTCCCGCGGGCTGTCTTTCGGCGCCCGCAGGTGCGCAAGCTCGTGCCGGACAATATTGTAGGCAGAGTCTCCGGTCGGCGCGTTGAGTCGGCCGGACCTATAATTTCGCTCGAACAGCTCTCGAATATACTCCGGATTCCCGAAGTAGGTTTCGTTGAGCAATACATAGTTCTCTGGTTCGTCACCGAAAATCCGCCCAGCGGCAGCGAACGTATCACTCTCCAGAGGCAGGACCACCACCGCGTCGGGGCAGATGGCGTCGGCTTCCTCCAACTCGTCGAATATCGCTTTCCGAACCGACATCGCCATGTCGACGGAGAGTTTCTCCAGTCCCAGCACCTCGATGCCGTAGGTCGAGTAGAGATCTCCCGCAATCGCCTGTTTCACGCTGCGCTCCGCATCCGAAGCGGCACTCATTGCCGGAGATTCGGGCAGTGCGGCGGCGGAATAATCCTTCCACGCAGTGTCGGGGCCGGATTTCCATACTCTTGCCCGGCCCAAGTAATTGTTCGCCGTCGCGGCCGGCGATGCCTTTGCGGCTGCCGTCGCGGTGACTGTCAACGGTGGCGCGGGACTGCGCGGACCATCCGGCTCGTCAGCCACACCGAATTCGTCGGCGAATGCTGCTCGGATCCTTTCCTCGGCCTCGGCAAGGTATTTATCGGCGAGCTGGGTTGTGATCCCCAACCTGGCGGCGGCCTGCTCGGTCGACAAATCGGCCGAGCGAACCAGAAATACAATGCGTTTGGCCAGTCGGGGGTTCTCGAGACCAGACAGTGCTCGGTCGAACTTGTCTGCGAATTCCACATCGGTGAACTGGGACTCAACGGTCTGATTTACATCGCCCGGGCCGGACCTGCCCTCGACCGGAGCATCCTTCGAGACCTGTCGGAGGAGCGGAAGGGCGGTGATCACCTCCTCGCGGGTGAGATTCAATGCCGAGCTGATCTCGGCAATGTCGGGATTGCTGGTGGCGACGCCATTCGCGCGAATGTATTTATCGACTTTCGCGAGAATGCTTTGCGCTTGCGGCTTCATGCCCGGATAGCGCAGATCCAGGCGCGTCCTGATAACGGAATAATGAGCGGCCATCAAGGCGGCTGGAAAGAAACTGCCAGGTGGGACGAAGTTTCGAGTGGCGAGCAGAATTGCTATGGCTGCCTGTTGGGCATACTCGTTGCGGTGTTCGGCCGGGATGGACCGGCGGGCGGCGACCTCGTCCACGAGCCGTGTGTATCGTTCGAATATCTTGTTCCGGATACTCTTTTCCTCGGAGGAACCCGGTCGCGTTGCGATCAGATCCCAGAAGAGCCGCTCTTCCTCCGGATCGCGCTCCTCGGCGTCCGTGCGGGAGTAGTAGGTCGCCAGTGCTGATACGAGTGTTTCATTGGGTATTTCGAGTGCATCCCGAATTCGCCGGAGATCTTCGACGCCGGGCTTGTGGTAATGTTCGGTGAATTCGATCCACGCGTCGGATCTGCCAATTCTCGTGGCCAGTTCGAGCGGTGGGATTCCCCGAAATATTCGAACGCTTCGAATCCAATCATGTATGGAATCGAAGTCGGTGGGATGGGGGACCGATCCGCTGTCGAGGTCCGGAAGGTGGTGGAATCCCCATGCGGTGGCGACATCACTCCAGCTACCGGCGCGATGCAAGGCGTGACGGTAGATTCGCACCACGGTGAGGTCGAGTGGATCTCGCACGCCGGTCTCCAGGCTCTGGACCGCACCGGCGGAGATGCCGAATATGTTCCCGACTTCCGACCAGGACAGCCTGTTCACGTGCCGGAAGTGTCGCAAATACGCGCCGAGAGATTCCGAGTCGAATGGGCTGGGATAAAGAATTGTACCTCTGGGTAGATATGAGTAGCACTCCGAGATCTCGTCGTATAGGACATCGTCTTCGGTCGCTGTGGCCTCGAGCAGTGCAGCTACGTCATCCTTTGTGGGTCTGCTCTCTTCGGACTCCCAGCGGGAGACCGTATTTTTTCCCATCTTCAGTCGGCTGGTGAGCTGTGACCGCTTCAGATTGTGGAATGTTCGACGGAATCCTACATAGTCGCCGATGCGGGAATACCCCTCGGGATAAGCGGGCGCGCCATCCGGGGTAAGCAGAGCCGGATAGAACCGGGCGGCATCCAGGTACAGTGCGCGAGCGCCGGGAATCCGGCGCAGGGCTGCTCGAACATGCCGGACTTCCAAGCGCTCTCCCCGTTCCACCGCCTCCCAGGTGCCGTGGGCGGCGCCCACCAACTCGTCCATCCGGGCTGGTGTTGCCGCAAGGAACCGGCGCAACTCGATGTGCCAGTTTGTCGTGTCCCCCTCGGGTTGCGGAACCCGCCCCGCCGGGGCTGTGTCATTGCCGTTCGGGTCGATTCCGGCATATTCGAGCCAGCGGTGCAACTGTGCCGGCTCGAGGAGATTCATCTCGGCGTAATCGGTGAGACTTTGGATCGGTCGACCGGATCTGTCGGCGCGCCGTACTCGATACCACTCCAGGAACTCGTGTTCGCTGCCGGAGAGAGCGACCCACGGAAGGTCACCATTCTTTTCGGCAATTGCGGCGAGCTGGGCGCGTGAACCACGACCGTACACCTCGCGGACATTATCCAGATGTGCTTTCACCGTCTGCGGCGTGATGCCGAGGATCGCCGCGATCTCCCGAGTCGTTCGGCCGGCGGCCACCAGCGCCAGTATGTCCAGTTGGCGGGCTGTCGGCGCGGGCGGCTTCGCTCTCGGCCCCTCCGAACGCTTTTCGTTCGGATCCTGTGCGGTCCAGTCGTGCTGCTCTGTGGAATCCCCGGCTCGAGGAAGGGCGCCTTCTTTCTCGGCGACGGCGGCAAGTCGCGCGCGTGAACCGGGCCCGTACAGCTTGCGGATGTTGTCCAGATGCTTTTCCACGGTCCGCTTCGATACGTCGAGGGCGGTGGCGATTTCGTGGTTCGTCAGGCCTGCGTCGACCAGCGCGAGTATCTGCTGCTGGCGGGCCGTTGGCGCATTGGGGTCGGCCGGGGGCGCCGCGGGCTTCGACGCTCGATGATTCTGGGTGGCGGACGCCGGATTTCGCGTGGGTCGTGCGGTGACAGGAATGGCGCCGTCCTGTTCGGCGGCCGAGACCAGGTGCCACCGCGACCCTGGCCCGTAGACGGTGCGGAGATTGTCGAGGTGTTTCTCCACGGTCCGCACCGAGATGCCGAGGAGTGTCGCGATTTCTTGGTTCGTTCGTCCGGCGCCGACCAGGACGAGTATCTCCCGCTGGCGGTCGGTCAGTGCGGCGCGGGTTGGTGCGGCATCCGGATCCCCCTGCCGGGCGCGCTGCGATGCCTGGTCCGAAGGATCGACCTTGGAGTATCTCGCGGTGCCCCGGTTGCCGTCGGGGAGGTACGGAGGCTCGTCTCCGGTATTGCTCTCGGCGCGTGGCATTCCGGCCTGCTGCTGGTCGACCAGTGCGGTCAACCCGTCGAGAACGAAGTGTGACGAGCCGTCGGCGGCGACGTATGTCAGCTCCGCCTCGAGCTGTCCCCGGTAGGTCGCTCGGGCCTCGGCGCTCATCCCGCGCCACTTTCGTGCCAGCGTGGCGACCAGACCGTTCGGCGCGATGCTTGCGACGAATCCGGAAGCGGCCGGGACCGAACCACGCTGGTACGGCCGGGTCGCGGCATTCGCGGGCCCGTCGGTTTCCAGTGCTTGCGTCACCGTGAGGCCGTTCAGCAATCCCCGCAGGGCGTACACCGGATGTGTGGGATCCGCCGGGGCGCTCCGACCGAACGAATTGTTGGCCTCGGCCAGCGCCTCCGCAGGATTGAGGACTGTCTCCACGCCCCACCAATCCCAATCCGCGTCGACCTCGTCCTCGGGGAGGAAAGCGACTCTGGGCTCTCCCGGCTTCTGCGCGGGTTCCTGTTTCTTCTCGCGGCTGTCACTGTTGAGTTGTTTCAGCCATTCATCGAACCGCGCATCCGATGGCAGGTCGCCCTTGGCGCGCAACGCCACGAAGTACTCACGGAGATAGCCGAACACCCTGGGCGCCAGCTGGTCCCGGTAGTCCTGCCGTCGATCGAAGCGGGCGTCCGCGGGGAGTTCGCCCGCGGCTCGCAACTCCGCGAGGCGGGCGTAACGAGGTGCGCTGAGCGGTGGAGCGTGTTGCGACAGCAGTTCGGCCGGGTCTCGCAGGTGTGCCAGCTCGTGCCGGAGACGGTCGTATACCGGGTCACCGGTCGGCGCTGTCTTCATGCCGCGCCGGAAGCTCGCCTCCATCGCGGCGGTGAAGTATTCCCTGTTGGTGAAGAAATTCTCGTTGAGGAACAGGACGAACTCCTGCTCGCCGAGCATCCAATCCGCGGCGGCGATGGCTCCGTCCGACATGGGTGTGACGACTATCGCCGCGGGCCGAATGGTGGGATCCTCGGCGAAGCCATCGATCACCGCGTTCCGGACCGACAGCGCCGTCTCGACCGAGATCCCCGGCTTGTCCAGCCCCAGGACCTCGATGCCGAAGATCGTGAACAGCTGCGCCGCGATCGCCTGCTTGACACCGATGTCGGCGTCTCCGACGAATCCGTGCTGTTGTGCCGCCTGCACGGTGGGACGCAGCCCATCGGTGTGCAGTTTGATTTCCGCGCGCGCGATGTACCCGTTCACCGTGTTGCGGGACAGCTGCAGCCTGGCCGCGATCTGTCCGGCCGTCAGGCCCTCGGCGAGCAGTGCGAGTACTTCCCTTTCCCGGCGGGTGGGCACGGTGGGGTGCCGCTCCGCGAGTGTGGAACGGAACGCCTGAACGATGTCCGCGGGGACCGTGCCTGTGATGGGGATATACGGCAAGTCCGCCACCACCAGTCGCAGGGTCTGGACCTGCTGAGGTGACAGACCGGATTGCTCCGCGGACGACGGCACGGCGGCGTCGGGCAACCCGCTCGGTTGTGCGCCCCTTGGCATCCGGACGGGCCCTTCGAATCCCACCCTCTCGGCCAGTCGGACGAGCAGCCGGTTCGACTGGTCCGGCGTCAACCCGAGCGCAGCTGCGAGGGAATCTTCGGCGATGCCGTCGGCGACCAGGCGCAGGACGTAGAATTCGCCCTCCGACAGTGCTATCGCGTCGACCGTCCCCATCGGCCCGTCCGGGTGATACCAGAACCCGGCCTCGTCGGCCGCCCTGCGCACCAGCCGCATGTCCTCGTTCGTGCCCGAGCCTTTCACCGCATCACGGACCGTGGCCTTGGCCGTGCCCGCTGTTTCGGCCAGCGTCTCGCGAGAGGGCTGCGGTTTGATATGCGCGGGGACGAACTCGTTGCCGATCCAGCGCGCCGGACGAACGCGACGCGCCACGAAGTTCGGATCGGTGAGGGCTGCGATGTCCGCGCGGCCCGGCGGTACACCCAACCGGTGGGCCGCGGCCAGTACGCGCTGCGTGGTCTCGCCGTGCCACGGCTTCTTCGCGCCGAACCGTCCGTTGAACACACTGCTGACGTACGGCTCGCCCACATCTGCCAGCCGGGCGATATCGGCGCGTGTCGGTTGCTGCGCGGCTCGGCCCGGGCGGAGGGTGAGGTAGAGCTCCGCCAGACGGCGCGTCTGCGGCGCGACGGTCTCGTCGGCGGCCAGCACTTCGGCGTGCGTGCGGGTCAGCTCGTCGGCGGCGACGCCCAGCTGCTGCGCCAGCTGGTTGCGCAGCGTGTGAATCCGGACCGTGTCCAGCGGGACTGCCGCCGACGGTTCGAGAGGGGCACACAGGAAGGTCTCACTCGCGGCGACAAGGTGTTCCAGATCCGGCGAGTCCGTCAGGCTTGTGAGCCAGTACAGCTCGGCCAGCACCTCGCCCGTTGTCATCGGCTGGGGTGGGCTCAGGTCTTGCAACCCCAGCAGTGCCCGCAATTCTTGGTCGAGGGCCCGGCGCCGGTTGTCGAAACCGTTCTGGTTCAACGGATCGGCCTCAGGGTCGGCCGCATCCCGGAGACCGGATTCTTCGCCGTCGCGCCGCTCCAGCTCGGCAAGCGCGCCCTCGCGAGTGGCCGCTTCCTGATCCGCATGCAGTTCGAGCTGGGCTCGGATCCACCGACTCAGCGCCTGACCGTCGATGCCGGTCAAGGCGGTGGGCATGGCGTGTGTCTGTTCCGCGACGAGGGCGAGGGCCAGGCGTACAGCTCCCCGCGTCATCGCACCCGGTGGCAGCCCGAGGTGCTCGGCCAGCGCGGTCTGGGCCGGGTCCGAGGCCGCTTCGGCGGGCTTGGCCGATTGTGCCTCGCCGGATCCGTCGATGTCGGCGGGGATGGGCGAGGCCTCGTGGGAGTCGGGTGTCGACTCGTCTCGGACATCGTCGGTATCAGTCCCCATTGCCCGTCGCAGCGCGTCCGTGACGCGCGCCTGCAACTCCGGGTCCGGGGCGTCCGCGGGATCGTCGACGGCGATACCGCTGTGCAGTGCCCAGGCGACCAGCCCGGCGGTGTCGTTGATACCGAGTTTGGTACGAAGGCCGATCCGGATGTGTTTCACCAACGGCACCGAGATGCCCAGCTCTGCCGCAATGGCCGGGTTCGTGAACCGCTGGGCCACCAGGCGCAGGACCTCGGTTTCCTGCGATGTCAGACCGACGTCGACCGTTGGTTCGGGTATCGGTTCCGGGTGGTCGGCCGACCATGCCCGCTGTGCCGCCATCAGTAGCACGGCCCGATCAGGGGTTCCGAGCTTCACCGCGATGCTGTCGAGTTCGCTGATCACGGTGGCATGCGATCCGCCCAGCGTGCGAGCGATCGCTTTGAGTGACAAGCCTTGTGCGGCCAGCCGCAGCACCTCGGGTTCACGCGCGGTCAGTTCGGACGATTGGGTGGCGATCCGAGATCGGAAGGCCCGCACCGTGGCCCAGGACACCGCTGTCGGATCACCGCTCGCGCCCGGCAGCGACTCGGCGAGTGTCTCGAGCCGCTCGAGCTGCGATGTCGGTTCCGGTCGATCCGCCGACACCCGAATCCGGCCGCGCGTGCCGATCTTGTCGGCCAACTGTGCCAGCACGGGGTCCAAACCACGGATCGGCAAACCGAGCGCTGTTGCGAGGGCCTCGTACGGCACTCCCTTCGTGACCAGGTTCAGAAGGAGCGCCTCGGCTTCGCTCAGCTCGACAGTCCGCGCCGCTGCGGCCGGCGACCGGAGGCTGCGCGCCCGGGCCGCGAGTTCCTCGTGATCCGAGGTGCCCAGCTTGGCTTGGATATGGATCCGATAGCCCCGTGCCGTCGATGCCGTAACTCCCAGCCGGTCACCGATCGCCTGATCCGTGAGACCGTCCGCCAGCAGGTCGAGAACCTCGCGTTCGCGGGGAGACAGATCGACGTGGTTCCGCGTTGCCGCGGAGTGGGGATCGCCGGGCTGGAACGCCCCCTGCCGCTGCGCCGCCAGCAGACCGGGCAGCCTGCCCTCGACGCCCAACCGGCCGGGAAGCGCGGCCATGAATGTCCGCACTCGATACCGAGTCGTCTCCAGCTCGGTAGCGATGTCCCGATTGTCCAGGCCGTTCGCCGCCAGCTGGAGGATGGCGACCTCGTCCGGGGCGAATTCGACGTCGATGTGCGGGCCGGATGGTTCGTCCAGCCATCCCTCTCGATCTGCCGCGAGGACCGCGGGAATCAAGCTCGGGCAGTGGAGTTTGGCGCAAGCATGCCGGGCGTAGCTCTGGACGGTTTTGTCCGAAATCCCCATCAGGGGGCCTATTTCGCGGTACGAGAGCCCGCGTGCACTCAGGCGCAACACCTCGAGTTCCCGGGGGGTCAGTCCGCCGCTGCCCGGGATCGGATCGTCGGATTCGGTTCGATCCGATTCCGGAGCCACCTGTGCGGGAGATTCCCCGGCCGCCCGGACCTGAGCGACTGCCGAGGCGAATTTGCGAATCGGAGCCCACAGCAGCGGGTCCATGTCCTCGCCGGGAGCCGGTAGCACTGCTTCGGCCGTCCGGTCCGATTGGCCTGGCCAGAACTGGCGGAGTACTTGCTGCTGGTTCCGGTCGAGCCCGGCCTCGCGGAGAGCGCGCTGCAGATCCTCGGGGGCGGCGTCGGCCAGCGCGCGGGCTACCGCATTATTCCGTTCGGTCGATGGACCAGCGACGTAGATCGCCAAGATCTGCTGCCGGAAGCTGTCGAAAGAAGCACGCCGCGACGTCGGAGCCGAGCGAGGAGTCGGCAAGTCCGGGCCGGGTTGCGTCGAGCCCGGCCGCGCATCGTCTGGATCATCGAGGTGGATCGGCGCAGGAGCGGCCGCCCGCGCGCGCGGCTCACCGAGCTGCTGCCAGAACGCCGGCGGGAACACCGACCGGTGGCCGGCTCGTCCGGCTGCCACCGCTGCTGCTGAATTATCTTGGGGCGCTGTCTGCTCGGGAGCCTGTGCGGTGTGATCCGGGGACGATGCGACGGTGGCGCGCTGCTGCGCCTGGAGCCGGGCCAGCTCGTCGAGCACGAAACCGCTGTCGGGGTTCAAGTACGCGACTTGCCGTTCCGCGTAGGCGGCGCGGGCAGCGGGGGATTTCGCGCGCCATCCCGCGGCCAGGGATGCGGCCCGGCCCTGCGCGGCGATGCTCGGGCGGAACTCGGAGGCGGCCGGGACCGGCCCGCGGTAGTTGGCTGTTGCCAGGGCGTTGCGTTGTGTGGCGTCCTGCAGGACTTGGGCGAACGGAACTCCCCGGAGCAATGCCTGCAGTGCGTAGACCGGGTGTGTGGGGTCCGCCGGTGCGCTCCGGCCGAACGCATTGCTCGCCTCGGCCAGCGCCTCCGCTGGGTTGAATACTTTGAGTGCGCCCAGTTCGAGCTTCTCTGCATCCAGCCCGAGCCTCGCCGCATCCGGGTCCGGACCGGTGCGAGACCGTATGCGCACCTCGCCCTTGCGTATTCGCTGGTTCGTGGTGTCATCGAGCTGCTGCAACCACACGTGGTATACGGTCTCGAGGTCGACCCAGCCCGCTTCGTCGTCGGCTTCCGCACGAGCGCGGTCGGCCGGGCGCCGCGCACCCGGAACCTCGGCGCCGTCGCTGCGTGAGATTCCGGATTCCCGCAGCCATGCGTCGAAGTCCGCGCGACTCTCGAATCGGCTCAACCACGATTCGAAGGCCCTGAACAGGCGGTCTTCCTCTTCATCCCGCGGCTTCTTCCGGCTGCTGCTGTACGCGTCGAGCTGCCCCAGCCAATCATCGAATTCGGTTTCGGGCGGTAGCGAACCGAATCTTTTCAGTTCAGCGAAATGCGTGTACAGGAAACCGAAGGCCCGTGCCTCTTTCGAGTCCCTGGAGCTCTCTTCCTGGATAGGTCCGATTCGCGCATGGTCCATCGGCCGTTTGTCATAGAGGCCCTTCCGGGCGTTTTGGTCTCGCAGGTGAGCCATCTCATGGCTGATGGCGTCGTACGCAGGATCGCCGGTCGGGGCATTCAGTCGGCCCGCCTGCACAGCGTTGTGCATGGTCGCCCGGAAATGCTCCATGTCCCCGAAGAGGTTCTCGTTCAGCACCATACAGATCGGGGCGGTCGCGTCGACGCCATCGGCAGTCCAGATGCAGGCGCCCGTATTGCCGCGCATCGGAGCGATGAGTATGACGTCGAGGTCGATCGAGCGGTCCGCGGCGAAACCATCGACGATCGCATTCCTGATCGACAGGGCCGTGTCGACGGAGATCTCCGGCTTGTCCAGTCCGAGCACCTCGATGTCGAACGTCTCGAACAACTGCCGGGCGATGGCTTGCTTGGTTTTTCGATCGGCCTCGGCTGTTCTCGCAGGGTTCGCTCGGTCGCGGTTCTCGGCCGAGGATTTCCGGTGCCGGGTCGTCGAATCGGCCGCCCGTGCTGCGATCTCCTGCGCGACCCACCCGAACAGGGCGACCTGAGCGTCGGTGAGGTCGTTGCTGCGGGATTTGGAATCGAGCGCTTCGTTGACGAGTCGACGTACCGCGGGATTCAGTTGATTGAGGCTGTCGAGCCACGTGTCCTGCGCTTCGCCGAGCAGCCAGTCGCCGATGTCGACGCCGGGGGGGACTTGCCAGCCACCGGCTTCGGCGGCGCCGAGCGTGGCACGGGCGACGGCGTGCGCCAGGAGCTGGATTCGCGTGGGTGGGGTGCCCTGCTCCGCATCCCGGCTGAGTACGGTACCCATGGCCTGGGCGGTGGCGGGGCCGAAATGACGGTCCAATGTCTGCGCGGCGGACCGGTCTCCCTGCTGCGCCCGTTGCAGTATCTCGGTGCGGTCGCTGGCGGGCAACTGGTCGAACGGGACGGTGGTACCCGGAGCTGCCGCGAGGAGGGGCTGGGCGGTCGGCACCTGCGCAACCAACTGGGCGACGGCTGCGGTTTGCGCGTCTTCGAGCCGACGTCCTTGCTGCAACGCCGTCCCGGCATCGGTGACGAACCGACGCTGCGCCGGATCGAGTTGATTCAGGCTGGTGTCCAGCAGATTTCGTGCGGTCTCGCGCAAGTGGTCGGCGACGTCGGTCCCGATGGGGATCCCTTGCGACTCGACCTGATCGAACGCTGCGTCGCGGATCGCCTGCGCCACCGGCAGCAACGGCGCGGCCGCCTGTCCGCCGGGTGCGTCCAGCAGCTCCAGGAGGTGGCGGAGGGTGCTGTCGCCGTGCTCGTCACGCAGGTTGGGCGCGACCGGTGGGATACCGGAAGCCAGGGTGGATGTGGCTCCGGCAGCGAGGCCGGCGGCGGTCGGGACGGGGGTGCCGTTGTGGGTGGCGGCAGGGGCGTGCTGTGTGTGCGGGGTCGCATGTGGACCGGTCGCATGCGGAGCCGCCGTACCTGCGGTCTGGGGAGGGGGATGCTGGGGTTGCTGGGTCGCAGTGCCATGTGCGTCGGTGGGCGGGGCGTTGGCTCGGTTGGCGCTCGCGTACTTGGAGGCCAGCTGATTCGTCTCGACGGCGTCCTTCATCGCCGGGACGGCGTGCTTCCACAAGTCGGACTCAGCGTTTCGCAGCGCCGTTTCGGCCCTGTTGAGTTCGATGCGGGTGGCCGCGGTGCCGAGGGCTTCGTGCTGTTCCTGGGCGGCTCGGTGCGCCTTGACGGCTTCCTTGTACTGGACGATCTGTTGCGTGACGCCGTGGTCGGTGACGCGGCCCAGAAAGTCCTCGGGGGAGACGTAGTGCACTGCCGAGCCCGGGGTGCCACCGTGCTCCCGGTCGTCACCGGATCCGCCCCGGGCGCCGCGACCATCGACCTGATCGTTGACCCGCTCGGAGTACGACGGCCCGCCGCTGACCTTGACGTCGACACCGCCGAGCTCGATCACATCCTTCGACGGTGTCGGGTCGGCGCCGCGGCCGCCGTCCTTGTTGGTGATATAGATGGTGCCCTTGTCCCCGAATTCGTCGATCTTCTGCCGGACGAGGGCCTCGGCGTCGGCATTGCTACCGCCGTGCTCGGCGTAGAACTCCGCATCGACCACCTCGAACTGGAGCTCGAATTCCGGGCCGTGTTCTTCCTTCGCCGCTGTGCGGAGCAGGTCGACCAATCCGATCCGTCCGGCTTGCGGGTCGCCCCGGATTTCGCCGTTGTCCATACACACGATCCACTGCGCCCGACCCGTTTGTTCCCCGTCGACAACCCTCGCATCCGTCAGGATGTCGCGAGCCAGCTGCGTGAGTTTCGCGTGGGTATTCTCGTAGAATTTCGGTGGTTCCACGATCCGTTGCGATGTATAGAAGGTCGGCAGTTCCGGCACCGGCCCCACACCGTACAGGTCATAGGTGATGCCCTCGACACCCTTCAACGTCCCCGACAAACCGGACGGCTCGAACAGCATTGCGCTGCCGATCAATTGCTGGTCCGACATCCGCAACGAATGCTCCTGATTCGCCCGGACCGGCAGACCTTCCTTGAGATCCACGAACTGGCCGACGTCCTGCCAACGCACTTCGGTCGATTTCGTCCTGTCCCACATCGCCTTGTCGTTGGTTTCGTGAGCGAGGATACCGATCTTCGCGCCCTCGCCCTCGTCCGCCCTCGTGACGTAGTGTGTCCCCTTCTCGAGGCCCCAGCGTGCGTTGGCGGCATCGGCGTAAAGCTTCAGCTCCGAGACGGTGACGGGTTCACCCGCCACCTTGTCGAGCTTGGCGACAGCTGCCAGGGTCGCTTCCGCTGCCCACATTCCCCGGGTGTTCTCAGGTCTGTTGAAATCCGCAGCCGTCAGACCGTGCTCACGTTCTGCGATTATCAATCGATCCCAAACCCCCTGCAGTTCGGCGACGACCTCGGGTGTGGCTTCCTTCGCAGCGCCGGGGGAAAGCACACACTCGGAATTGCCGTCGAAGATGGTGTCGAACTCGTCGATGGTGAGCTTGCCCGCCGGGAACGGATCGTATCGGATGTCCAGGCCCTGGTCGGATGCCGCGGTATCCAGCCTTTCTTTGATCAGATCGATCGACGGTTTCGTGTTGAGGAAGTCCCGCAGTGTCGTCACCTCCTGGTGTGACATGCCACTGGCTGCGAGGTCGTTCATCATCGAATCCGCGACCTTCAACGCGCGGAACAGGTAGTCCTCCTTCGTGCCCACGACGATCCGGCTACGGCCGGGCACCGGATCCGGCAGCGGGCCGTCCTGATCCATCCGGACCACATCGATTCCCGTATCCGACTCCGGCCGCGCCACGAACGCCTCCAGCTCACCGGCCAGCTCACCGGCGAGCAGGTCACTGCTGGTCCATGCATGTGCGGTGCCGTGATCGATGGCGTCGGCCACCTTCTTCATCACCATGACGATGGTCTTGCCCTCGCCGGTCTTCATATCGACCGGACCGTGCTCCAGCAGCAGGAACGCCGCGGCCTGCGTCTCCCGGACCAGCCGATGCCGGTCGTCACCCCGGCGAATCCATTCCGTCATCGCCGCGACGCGATCCTCCCTGGAGCCCCGCACCATCGTGTCGACCAACGACTCCGGTGATGCGTTCGCCAGCGGGCTCGTACCGTCGGCCGCGCTGCCCGGCTCTCGCAACGCCCCGATGGCGCGACCGGCATCCAGGGCCGCGCGTACTCGCTCCTGGGCAACGACGTCGAACACGGCGCCGCGATCGGTGAGCACCCCAGCCTCGTAGTCGTTCATCAGCGAAAGGCCCGCGTTGTCCGAGATTTCCACCAGGTCACGGGCTCTCGCCTGCGCCGCTGCGTCGTGCTGGGCCACCGACGCGTCATACGCATCCTGGCACTCGGCCAACTTCGTCCGAGCCTGCCGGAGCTGTTCCTGAGCCGCCCGCGCGGCTTCGACGGCCACTCGATCCTCCGCCGTGCCCCGCCCGAAGAGATCGCGCATCTTGTCGCCGAGGCCGAGGCGGGTGGCCCGCTCATGCTCCTCCGCCACCCGTACGGCTTCCTCCTGCCGCTTCAGCGCGGCATGCGCGGCCTGCTCGCGCTCGGCCGCCGCTTCGACACGCTGCCGGTGGTGTTCGCGCACGAGCTCGTTCTGCTCGCGCTCTGCCGCGATGCGCTGCTCTACTTCGGCTCTCGCCTTGGCGCGTGCGGCCGCGGCTGGGTCTTCATCGCGAGCGGCGGGCGGCGCCTCCGAGTCATTTTGTGCGCGAGGGTGCTCGGGTTCGGACTGGGGTGTTGGTGCGTCCGCGTCGTCGGAATGAGCCTTGACCTGTTGCTCATTCGTGCCGCCGTCGGCCGTGCGGCCGTGCTCCGATTCCGGTTTGCCTGCCGCGGGCGGCGTGTTCCGGTTGCCATTCTCGGTGGCGTGAGCCGTCGTCGATCCGGGTGGTGCCGAGCCGTCCTCGGCATGCCCGCGCGCTCCTTCGGCCGGTTCGACGGCCGGAGGGCGCTCTGCAGCAGCATTCTTCGGAGCCGAGACGCGTGGCGGCCGATTGCCTCCGGCAGCAGCGGGCGGACCACCGGCAGCGGGTGCGCCGGGCTGGACACCAGCGGCCGGTCGCGCTGGGCCGCCCGTCGGCTGCGCGGTCTGCCGCTGCTGCCCGGCCGCGTCCGCGAGCCTGTCCGCGCCGGGGGCACGCGGACCGGAATCGCCGCGGTGTGGAGCGGGGGCAGGGTCGGTGACGACCGTCATTCCCGGGGACACGTCGTGGTCCGATGACAGGCCGCCGTCGGCCGAATCCTTGTGCGCCGCCGCCGGTACCAGCTCGGATACGGCCGGTTCGGGTTCGGCGGCTGCGTCAGGAACCCGTTGTGCTCCTTGGTCCTCGGTCGCCGACGCGATCGGACTGCGTTGCGCCGATGCGTCGTGCGGGTCGGTCGTGACGGGTTGCGGACCGGATTCCTCGTCCGCTGCGACACCTCGATGCCGAACCGGTTCCGACGGCCCGGCTGCCGGATCGTCGCTGCGGGCATCCGCGACGGCGCGGCGTCGCCCGCTCGGCCCCTCACCCGCCGTGTCCCGGCCGCTGGGGTGTGGCCGGGCCGAGGCGGCGGCGTTGTCCGGCACCGCGGCGTGCTCCGGCGTGGACTGCGGTACCGGCGACGTGTTTTCGGAGACGACCCGATGCCGGTCGCCGTGAGCCGACCCGGGCGTGGCCTCGGCCGGTCGAGGTCGAGGGCTGCCTTCGCCGGTATCCGTGGGGTGCGGCCGCGTGGAGTCGTCAGGGCCGGCTACACGGTGATCATGCTCGGTGGTCTTCCGTGCCGTGCCCGCGTTCTCGGCGGCGTTGTTGTCCGAGTCGCGCGGTGCCGGTGGCAGTTCACCGTCGGTAGGAGCCTTAGCGGCGCCGTTTACCTCGGAATCCGTCTGTGCGGCAGGAGCATTCCGTGACGCCGGAGCCTCCGCAGGCGCCAGATCCGTCCCGATGCTCGGCACGCCGACCGGGTTGACGGTGGTAGGGATGGCGGCGGCCGGGAAGGTGACGTTCTTGACCGGATTGACGTTGTCGACCAGCACGCCGGGCACGCCTGTGGGTTCCCAGTCCATGCTGTTGTTCGGGACGGAGAACGGTTGCTCCGGGCGCGGCTTGTGCTCCTTCAACGGCGACACATCAGATGGTTGACGGCCTGCGTCGGAGTCCGGCGTTGTCCTCGCAGGGGCCGGATCCGCAGGTGTGGCCATCGCGTCCGAGGGAGGCTTGACGGACTTGACCGGGTTGAGGTTGTCGGCCAATGCGTTCGGCAGATTCGAGGGCTGCCAATCGGCACTGTTCAATGGGAGCGCAGGACGGGCCGGCCCGTCCGCGATGGCCCCCGTTTGGCGCAGCAGCGCCACAAGATTGTCGATCTGCTGTTGCTGATGGGCCGGGGAGGGGTTGTTCGGATCGAAGTCGGCGGTGACGATGCCATGCGAGCGCAGTGCGTCGACGAGCGCACCAGGCGACGCTTCGGCCGTGGTGACCTCCGGTGCGACAGCGGGTTCGGCAGTCGTGTCGGGAAGTGGTGCCCGGCTGCGCATCCCCTGTGCCGCAAAACCTGCCGCGCCGATGAATCCGCTACCGATACCGGGGATCAGGCCCTCGGTGAAGGCCTTGCGGCTGAACGGCTGATCCGACAGCACAAGCGAGACCGCGGTGCCGCCGAGAGCGCCGACGGCTCCGGCTCCGGCGCCGACCATGGTGGTGCCGGCGAGCTGCCGGGCCACCCGTCCCGCGGTGCTGTTGGCGTTCGCGCCGATGGTGGCGACCTTCGGCCCGGCCCAGAGTCCGAACAGCATGCCGAGGAAGCCACCGACACCGCCTGCGGCCGTTGCCACGCCGACCGACTTCCAATCCATCTGTTCGCGGTCGCCCTTGGCGACCTGAATCGCCTGGGCGCCGGCTTGGGTGCCGCCGCCCAGTGCTACCCCGATCGCGACTCCGTTGCGCAGCAGCACCATCGAGCCGCGTTCCGCGGCAAGTTCCGCACCGCGTCCGGAAAGGAATGCCACGAATCTCATCCACGCGCGCTGCGCCGCGGTTCGGGTCGCCATCTGTGCTACGGCGGCCTGGATCGGACCACCGGCCGCGAACATCAGTGCGCACCGGGCCAGCTGGATGGCCAGGATCACGGCCATGCTGATGATGACCATCTTCTGCAGCTCGGTCGCGTTGGCGCTCTCGTAGAGCTGCCTGGCGAGGCTGTCGCAGTTGGTGGCCTGCTGTCGGAAGCGATCGGCCGTGCGCCGGTGATTGTCGGCGATCGCGGCGACGGTGTCACCGTGTGAGCCCTCGGGCGGCACTGCCTTGGCTTCGTGATATTCAGCCTGCTCACGACACCATTCGGCCTTATCCGACCAGGCATCGGCGGCGCGTCGTTCCGCGTCCTCGTCGCCCAGAGGGAAGTGCCCGGCGACACACATCACTACGGCCGGGGGGAGCCAGTCCGGCAAACGTAGCGTCATGTGCGCTCGCGTTCGTCGAGGCGTATCCGGCAAGGGGCTCCGTGAACGCTACGGTTGCCGGCATCGCACGGTCGCACCCGAATCCCATGCCCTCCCGCCGGCGGGAAGTTCCTCTCCGGTCGTCGGCAATTACGCAGCATCGTCTGCACTACGCGGCCCGGGTACTACCTCGGGGAATCTTCGTTGTCCCCGCGAAAGTAAGCGCGAATCTCGTTGAGGCTGGGGGCATCCGGCGAGATATCGGGCAGGTCGGGCAGGTCGTCGAACTCGGCGTCGACGGGTGCGGCGAGGGCCTCGGTCTGCTGCTGCGCCTGGCGCGCCGCGGCCCGAGCGACGTCTACGATCGCCCTGCTCAACTGCTCCGGTGTCTGGCGCATTGCCGCGGCCGTGAGGCGCAGGTCGGTCAGCACTCCGGCGGCGTCCACGGTCACCTCTACCGATTGGTCGGGAGAACTCGTCTGCGTACGAGCATTTTCCAGTTCTCGGAACACATCGGCGAGTCGGCCCTGCTGACGTTCGAAGGAGTTGAGGAGATGTTCGAGCTGGTTGCGCATGCCGTAGTTGGCCGAGCGCAGGCCTTCGCGCTCCCATCGATCCATGCCGACAACCTTCCGACTCGAAACCCTCAGCGGACAGCGACGACCGCGGACCTCCGAACGTGCCCATAATGATGACCGACAGGTGCGTGGCAACTCTCACCGCTGGTGGGAAGGGGGACGAACCAGACGCCGCCCGTTCCGGCGGCGGAAACGGGTCTCATTGCCGGTCCGGCAACGCCGCACGCGACATCACCACCAGCAGCCGACCCAGCACCTTCTGCGGGTCGTTGGCCTCGTCCTCACTCGATTCGACCGCGGCGAATCCCTCGGCCAGCGCCCTGCCCGGAACGAACAGACCCTGCTCGAAACAGTTGTCGCCGACCTGCGCCCGCCATCGCTTGTAGCCGGCGACCACCCGGCTCAGCGTCTCACCCCGGGGGTCGTTGATCCGCACGTATTCGGTGATGAGCGCGCGTTGCGCCTCCCTGTGTGCCCGGAACCCGCCGGTGAGGTCGACCGCGGCGCCGAGTTCCCGCAGGATCGCGGCATACATCGGTCGCCGTGGGGGACCGGATCCGGTAGTCGCCCGGGAACCGCCGGTCAACATCCGAGGATCGATCACAGCAGTGCGAGCCAGCACGATCCACGGCGCCACCTCCCCCGATTCCTCTGCCGTGCTGCGATTCTCGACCGCGGATAGCGAACCCGTCATATCCCGGATCTCGATGCCGCGCAGCACGGCCGGCATCCGCGGGAGGACGGTGTCGACAGCATCGGCGATGTCCTGGACCGTTGCCGCGGCGATACCCGCCGCGTCGAATCCGACGATCTCGATGTTGTGCCGAGCGGCCAGCTCCCGAGCGATCCGTATGGCCTCGGCATCGGTTGCTCGGCTCGCACGCACGCCTGCCTGTTTCGGGGGCCGCTTCTGCTCGGGACGTTTCGGAGCCGGCTGCGGCTTCTTGCCCGCGGGCGGGCGGTCCGGGGTGCGTGGAGGGGATACCCGAGGCGGGGTTTCGTTCGCCGGCGCGCCGGAGGGGCGCGGAGCCTTTGCCCAAGGGGTGCCCGACCCGTTCCGCGACCACGGCGTATCCGCCGACGGCTTGCCAGAGCCGTTGCGGCCGCCCGGCATCGTCTGTGGACCCTCCTGCTTCCCCGTCGGTGTATTCGCCGGCGCGCCCTGTCGCTCTGCGCCGTTACCGGGCGTCACCGGCGATCTGGCCTCGGCTGCCGGGGGTTGGTCGCCGGATGTGTCATCGGGCGATTCGGTTTCCGGGGCATTGTCCGTCGTATCGTCCGGCTGTCCGGATTCCGTAGGTTGCCGTCCGGATTCCGGAGGTTGCTGTCCGGACTCCGCGGGCTGCCGGCCGGATGCCGGGGGTTGCTGGGTATCGACGCTGCCGCGGTCGTTCGGGGTGTCCGACTGCGGACGGACGGAGTCTCCGTTCGCCGGGCGATCGGACGTGCCCGGCGGCCGTGCGGAATCGTCTGTGGTGCTGGGGGATTCGGTTGACATCGCCTGCGGAATTGGTCCTGCCGACCGGTTCTGGCTCGGTGCGTTCGTGTGCGGGATGCCATCGTGGGCCGAGTTTCGGATGTTTCTTCCGCCGTAGCGGTCCCCGTCCTCGAACGCATCGACCGCATGCTTCATCGCGGAACTCATCGCCCGGATGTCCGCGACGAGGTCGTCGAACCCCTCCAACGTACGGTCGGCACCGGGCTTGTAGGTGCGTGCGAACGTCTCGCCGGCTTCGTCGTCACCCCAGAACTCACCCTCGTGGGCGAGTGCCGCCTTCAGCTCGTTCGCCATCCGTTCGGCGTCTTCGGCCGCCTGCCGCAACTCCGCCGCCGATTCGCGCAGCTGGGCCAGGTCGACCGACAGTGGTTCGGCCACGCGACCCCCTAGGTCGATATCGAGACGGCCCGGCCGTCTTCGGCTGCTGAACGGGACGTCGCGCATCGGCGAACCGGCCACGCGCCAGGCCGACCCGAGCCGAAGCATAAGCGACGTTCGCTGGTGTTCCCGTCTGCGGGAACGCCGCTTGCGGCCCACTCGGTGATCTACTGCTGCCTGCTCTGCTGAGGTCGCGAATGGCGAAGGCCGCCACCATCTTGGGATGGTGGCGGCCTTCGCTTTCGGCTAGCCGGGGGTCAGCGGGTGAAGAGCAGGGCTCGCTTGACTTCCTGGATCGCCTTGGTGACCTCGATGCCTCGGGGGCAGGCGTCGGTGCAGTTGAAGGTGGTGCGGCAGCGCCAGACGCCTTCGACGTCGTTGAGGATGTCGAGGCGCTCGCGGGCGCCTTCGTCGCGGCTGTCGAAGATGAAGCGGTGGGCGTTCACGATCGCGGCCGGGCCGAAGTAGCTGCCGTCGCTCCAGTACACGGGGCAGGAGGTGGTGCAGCAGGCGCACAGGATGCACTTGGTGGTGTCGTCGAACCTGGCGCGGTCGGCCTGGCTCTGGATGCGCTCGCGGGTGGGCTCGTTACCCGAGGTCATCAGGTACGGCTTCACCGCGCGGAACGCGTCGAAGAACGGCTCCATGTTCACCACGAGGTCCTTCTCCACGGGCAGGCCGCGGATCGGCTCGACGGTGACGGTGATCGACTTGCCGCCCTTGGGCAGCATGTCCTTCATCAGCACCTTGCAGGCCAGCCGGTTGACACCGTTGATCCGCATGGCATCCGAACCGCAGACGCCGTGCGCGCAGGAACGGCGGAAGGTGAGCGTGCCGTCCAGGTAGGACTTGATGTAGATCAGCACGTTCAGGAAGCGGTCGGTCGACAGGACCGGCACCTGGAAGGATTCCCAGTGCGCGCCCTTGTCGTCCTCCGGGTTGAAGCGAGCCACCTTGACGGTGATCATCACCGAGCCCTCGGGGACCGGAGCGGGCTTCTGCGAAGAGGGTGCTTCGGCAACAGCAGTCATCAGTACTTACGCTCCATCGGCTCGTAACGGGTCTGCACCACCGGCTTGAAGTCCAGGCGGATGTCCGAGAGGAGATCCGAGCCCTCCTTGTAGGCCATCGTGTGCCGCATGAAGTTCACGTCGTCGCGGTCCGGGTAGTCCTCGCGAGCGTGGCCGCCGCGCGATTCCTTGCGGTTGAGCGCGCCGACCACGGTGACCTCGGCCAGCTCGAGCAGGAAGCCGAGCTCGACGGCCTCGAGCAGGTCGCTGTTGTAGCGCCGGCCCTTGTCCTGCACGGTGATCCGCGCGTAGCGCTCCTTGAGCGCGTGGATGTCGGTGAGCGCCTGCTTGAGCGTGTCCTCGGTGCGGAACACCGAGGCGTTGTTGTCCATCGACCGCTGCAGCTCGGTGCGGATGTCGGCCACCCGCTCGTCGCCGTGCTCGCTCAGCAGCTGGGCCAGCCAGTCCTGCACCATCTGCGCCGGGTTCTCCGGCAGTTCGACGAACTCGCTGCGCTGCGCGTACTCCGCGGCGGCGATGCCGGCGCGGCGGCCGAACACGTTGATGTCCAGCAGCGAGTTGGTGCCGAGACGGTTGGCGCCGTGCACCGAGACACACGCGCACTCGCCCGCGGCGTACAGACCGGGAACGACGTCGCTGTTGTTGCGCAGCACCTCGCCGCGGATGCGGGTCGGGATGCCGCCCATCACGTAGTGACAGGTCGGGAACACCGGCACCAGTTCCTTCACCGGGTCCACACCCAGGTAGGTGCGGGAGAACTCGGTGATGTCGGGCAGCTTCTCCTCGAGCACGTCCTCGCCGAGGTGGGTCACGTCGATGTAGACGTAGTCCTTGTTCGGTCCCGCGCCGCGGCCCTCCAGCACCTCCAGCACCATCGAGCGGGCGACGATGTCGCGCGGCGCGAGGTCCTTGATGGTGGGGGCGTAGCGCTCCATGAACCGT
The DNA here is from genome assembly GCF_015477775.1 of Nocardia abscessus. Taxonomy (GTDB): domain Bacteria; phylum Actinomycetota; class Actinomycetes; order Mycobacteriales; family Mycobacteriaceae; genus Nocardia; species Nocardia abscessus_A. Next base: position 323,030 of record NZ_JADLQO010000005.1, read on the forward strand.
TCGCCGTCGGCGTTGCGCAGGATGCCGCCCTCGCCGCGGACGGCCTCGGAGATGAGGATGCCCAGGCCGGCCAGGCCTGTCGGGTGGAACTGGTGGAACTCCATGTCCTCCAGCGGCAGGCCCTTGCGGAACACGATCGCCATGCCGTCGCCGGTCAGCGTGTGCGCGTTCGAGGTGGTCTTGTACATCCGGCCCGAGCCGCCCGTGGCGAACACGATCGACTTGGCGTGGAAAACGTGCAGTTCACCGGTGGCCAGCTCGTAGGCGACCACGCCGGTGGCGACCGGGCCGCGCTCGGTCTCGGTGAGCACCAGGTCGAGCACGTAGAACTCGTTGAAGAACTCCACGTCGTGCTTGACGCAGTTCTGGTACAGCGTCTGCAGGATCATGTGGCCGGTGCGGTCGGCGGCATAGCACGCGCGGCGGACCGGGGCCTTGCCGTGATCGCGGGTGTGGCCGCCGAAGCGCCGCTGGTCGATCTTGCCCTCGGGCGTCCGGTTGAACGGCAGGCCCATCTTCTCCAGATCGAGCACCGCGTCGATGGCCTCTTTGGCCATGATCTCCGCGGCGTCCTGGTCGACCAGGTAGTCACCACCCTTGACCGTGTCGAAGGTGTGCCATTCCCAGTTGTCCTCTTCGACGTTGGCCAGCGCGGCGCACATGCCGCCCTGGGCCGCGCCGGTGTGGCTGCGGGTCGGGTACAGCTTGGTCAGCACCGCCGTCCGAGCCCGCGGGCCTGCCTCGATCGCGGCGCGCATGCCCGCGCCACCCGCGCCGACGATGACGACGTCGTAGCGGTGCTCCTGGACAGGCCGAGATTCCCCGGTCCCGATGGTTCGTTCGCTGCGCTCACTCATGCGAGGGGGCCTGTTCCTAACTGATGTTGGGGTCGAAGGTGAAGATGACGTAGGTGCCCACGCCCATGATCAGGATCATCGAGATGGCCAGCAGGGTCTTGAGCCAGAACCGGGTCGAGTCCTTGCGGGAGTAGTCGTCGATGACCGTGCGCAGGCCGTTGCCGCCGTGCAACTGCGCCAGCCACAGCATGCTCAGGTCCCAGAACTGCCAGAACGGGCTGGACCAGCGCCCGGCGACGAAGGCGAAGTTGAGTCGCTTCACACCGCCGTCGAGCAGCAGCATGATCGTCATGTGGCCGAGCACCAGCACGATCAGCAGCAGGCCGGAGAAGCGCATGAACAGCCAGGCGTACTTCTCGAAGTTGTTGCTCGAGCGCGCGCGCGGCGAGCGGGGCAGATCCAGGCTGGCCGGCCGGTCGTAAGACTTACCGAGAACAGGTGCGCTCATTGTCAGTGCTCCGTGAACAGGTAGAAGAACTGGCGTCCGATCGCCGGAACGGCCAGCAGGAACCAGATCGCAAGGATGATCCAGAGCATCAGGCGCTGGTACTTCGGTCCCTTGGACCAGAAGTCCACCAGGATCACGCGGACGCCGTTGAGCGCGTGGAACAGCACGACGACGACCAGGCCCATTTCCATCAACGCCACCAGCGGCGTCTTGTAGGTCTCGATCGCCTCGTTGTAGGTGTCCGGGCTCACGCGCACCAGGGCGGTGTCCAGCACGTGGACGAAGAGGAAGAAGAAGATGGTGACGCCGGTGATCCGGTGCAGCGCCCACGACCACATTCCGGGGTCGCCTCGGTACAGCGTCTTCCGCTTCGGCTGGGCCGGAGCTTCAATCGTGGTCATAGAGTGCGATGCCTCCAACGTCGTTGATGGACCCCGGTTGCAGGTCCGACGCCGACGGCGTTGGGGGCGAATGCCCAGGTGGCTGTACTCCGGCCCGTCGCAGGGGAAACCTGAACCGATCTGTTCTGGACTCTAATCCCCCAGCAATCCCGGAACTAATTCGGCGTACCGTGCGTTGCGCGACATCCAATCGGGTTAGGCTTACCTTTCTTGATGTGTGCGGGGTTGCGTCGTGGCCCTTGCGCGGCCGTGATCGGGTCGGTCCGAGAGAGGTTCCCCATGCCGGAAATCGACTGGAAATTACTGCGCGACAACGCATTTCAAGTCATGCAGAATGCCTATGCGCCGTACTCGCGGTTTCCGGTCGGCGCCGCGGCTCTCAGTGCCGATGGCCGAATTGTGAGCGGTTGCAATGTGGAGAATGTCTCATATGGATTGGGCCTGTGTGCCGAATGTGTACTCATCGGTAACTTGATTTCGGGGGGTGGAGGGCGTCTCACGGCGGTCTCCGTGACCGATTCTCGCGGCGAAATCCTGATGCCATGCGGTCGCTGTAGACAGTTGCTCTACGAGCACGGCGGGGCCGATCTGCTCATCGATCACAAGGCGGGAGCGGTGCCGTTGCGCACCCTGCTGCCGGACGCGTTCGGTCCGGACGACTTGGACGCGGGACAGCTGTAGCCGGTTCCTCGGCTCAGGCGCGAGCATCCGAGGCGCTACCGCGAGGCGGTTCCGTCCCATCGGCGAGAACCGGGTCCTGTCGGCTCGTGCCAAACTGGCGACCGTGACGGCTCTGGACGCGGTTTCGATCATCACCACCAAACGGGACGGCGGCGAGCTGTCGGACGCGCAGATCGACTGGGTGGTCGACGCGTTCACACGCGGTGTGGTGGCCGACGAGCAGATGTCCGCGCTGGCCATGGCGATCTTCTGGCGGGGGATGACCCGGCGTGAGACGGCCAGATGGACCGCCGCGATGATCGCCTCCGGACGGCGCATGGACCTCACCGACCTGCCACGGCCGACCGTGGACAAGCACTCGACCGGCGGCGTCGGTGACAAGATCACGCTGCCGCTGGCGCCGCTGGTCGCGGCGTGCGGCGCGGCGGTGCCGCAATTGTCCGGGCGCGGCCTCGGGCACACCGGCGGCACCCTGGACAAGCTGGAGTCCATCCCCGGCTGGCAGGCGGACGTGCCGGCGCCGCGAATGCGGGACCTGCTGACCGACCCTGCCATCGGCGCGGTGATCTGCGCGGCAGGGGCCGACCTCGCACCCGCGGACCGGCGGCTCTACGCCCTGCGCGACGTGACCGGCACGGTCGAATCGATCCCGCTGATCGCCAGCTCGATCATGAGCAAGAAGATCGCCGAGGGCACCGCGGCGCTGCTGCTCGACGTCAAGGTCGGCTCCGGCGCGTTCCTGAAGACCTTGGACGGGGCGCGGGAGCTGGCGACGGCGATGGTCGAACTCGGCGACGACGCGGGCGTGCGGACGGTGGCGCTGCTCACCGCCATGGACATCCCGCTCGGCCGGACGGCGGGCAACGCTCTGGAAGTCGCGGAATCGGTGGAGGTGCTCGCGGGCGGCGGGCCCGCCGACGTCGTCGAGCTGACCATCGCCCTGGCTCGCGAGATGGTCGCGCTGGCCGGTCTCGATGCCGACCCCGCCGAGGCGCTGGCCGACGGCCGCGCGATGGACCACTGGCGCGCGATGGTCCGCGCTCAGGGTGGCGACCCGGACGCGCCGCTGCCCACCGCGAAACACACCGAGACCGTGCGCGCCGACGCCGACGGCGTGCTGACCCGGCTCGACGCGCTGGGTGTCGGTATCGCCGCCTGGCGCCTGGGCGCGGGCCGCGCACGTCAGGGTGATCCGGTGCAGTTCGGCGCGGGCATCGAGATGCACGCCAAACCGGGCGACGCGGTGACCGCGGGGCAGCCGTTGCTCACCATGCACACCGACACCCCCGACGCCTTCACCGGCGCGGCGGCGGCCCTGCGCGATGCCGTCACCATCGAAACCGACGCCTCGCTCACCTCCGCCCCACTGATCCTCGACCGAATCGTCTCCTGACCCTCCGGCGATCACAGGGGCGAGGACAGCGGCCCGCCCGGGCCGAGCCGTCCCTATTCACGGCTGGTGTCGCGGTGAGGCGGCGGCACTCGTAGCTACACCGGGTGACCCTGCCGGATCGTGTGGCGAAGGTCCGGGCGGTGTCGCGCGGCCTACCGGCCCGCATCCGGCGGACAACGAGATGGTTGCCACGGCCGGACTCGGCTGCCGTTTCGGCGCCGTGCGGCTACCGTCGATACATGACTGGACCGATGCCTCTCACTCTCGCCTCGATCCGCCAAGCGCCGAAGGCACTGCTGCACGATCACCTCGACGGTGGACTGCGGCCCGCGACGGTGCTCGAACTCGCCGCGCACAGCGGCTACGACGACCTACCCGCCACCGACGAGGCCGCGCTGGCGGCCTGGTTCCGTGACGCGGCCGACAGCGGATCGCTGGAACGGTACCTGGAGACCTTCGCGCACACCGTCGCCGTGATGCAGACCCCGGAGGGCCTGCGCCGCGTCGCCCGCGAATGCGCCGAGGACCTCGCCGCCGACGGCGTCGTGTACGCGGAGGTGCGCTTCGCCCCCGAACAGCACTTGGAGCGCGGACTGACGCTGGACGAGGTGGTGGAACACACGCTGGCCGGATTCCGTGAGGGGGAGGCGGCCGCCGCCGAGCAGGGCCACCCCATCGTGGTGACCTGTCTGCTCACCGCGATGCGGCACGCGGCGCGCTCGCGGGAGATCGCGGAACTGACGGTGCGCTTCCGCGATCGCGGCGTGGGCGGCTTCGACATCGCGGGCGCGGAGGCCGGTTACCCGCCCAGCAGGCACCTCGACGCGTTCGAGTACATGCGCGCGAACAGTGCGCACTTCACCATCCACGCGGGTGAGGCGTTCGGCCTGCCGTCCATCCACGAGGCCCTCGCGTTCTGCGGGTGCGACCGGCTCGGCCACGGCGTGCGGATCACCGACGACATCAGCGTGCCCGGCGCGGTCGAGGACGCACAGCTCGGCCTGGTCGCCAACTACGTCCGGGACATGCGCATCCCGCTGGAGCTGTGTCCGTCGTCGAACGTGCAGACCGGCGCCGTGCCGTCGCTGGACAAGCATCCGTTCGACCTGCTGGCCCGGCTGCGCTTCCGCGTCACGGTCAATACCGACAACCGGCTGATGAGCGACACCAGCATGAGCCAGGAGATGCTCAAGCTGGTCGAGACGTTCGGTTACGGCTGGAGCGACCTGGAGCGGTTCACCATCAACGCCATGAAGTCGGCGTTCATCCCGTTCCCCGAGCGGCTGCGGATCATCGACGACATCATCAAGCCCGGATACGCGGTGCTCATCGGGTAGCGGGGAACCCGTCCTCGCGGCCGATTGCCGGGTTCGGCATCGAAAGAAACCGCCGAGCCGGACGTGCCGGAAAGCTGCGAATCGGCGGTCCGGCTTTGTGGTCGCCCGGCAACCGGTTCGCTAGCGTGACGAACATGGCGACCTTGCGTATTCCCCGCCGTTTCAACGGACCGCCCGACTCCGGCAACGGCGGCTATGTGGCCGGTCTGCTCGCCGAGCAGCGCGACGAGGCGACAGCGACCGTGATCCTGCGCAGCCCCCCGCCGCTGGAGACGCCGCTCGACGTGCGCGAGGACCGGCTGTACGACGACGACACGCTGATCGCCGAGTCGAAGAGCGGCGGACTCGAGCGGGACGCGCCGCACGCTGTTCCGTTCGCCGACGCGGTAGCGGCATCGCGCGGCTACACGAGCATCGAGATGTTCGCGTCCTGTTTCGTCTGCGGCAGCGGGCGGGCCGACGGGCTGCGCATCGAACCCGGTCGCGTGGACGAGGCCCGGGTAGCCGCGCCGTGGGTTCCCGACCAGACCGTCCCGCTGGGGCCGCCACTGCTGTGGGCCGCAATGGACTGCCCCGGCGGCTGGTCGCTGCCCGGCATGCTGGAACGTCCCGCCCTGCTGGGCTCGATGACCGCCACCGTGCGCGATGTGCCCGAGGTCGGTGAGCGCTGCGTCGTCGTCGGCGAGTTCCACGGCGAGCAGGGCCGCAAGTGCTGGGCCTCCACCGCGGTCTACGGCGCCGACGAACGCCTGCTCGGGCAGGCCGAGCAGGTCTGGATCCGGCTGAGGTGACTACTCCTCGGGTGACTACTCCTCGGGTGACGGACTACTGCTCGGGTGACGGACTACTGCTCGGGTGACGGACTACTGCTCGGGTGACTACTGCTTGTCGAGCCGGGACTCCAGGTTGCGTTCCAGCTCGCGCCAGGCCTGGGCCTCGGCGGTGAACGGCGGGTTCGGCGCCAACCGGGTGGGGTCGGGGTTCAGCAGGTAGGAGACATACCAGCCCAGCGGGGTGGATTGGGCCAGGGCCTGCTCCACCGTGTCGTCGTCGGCGTAGTCGGCGGCGTCGGTGAACAACTCGACCGCCAAGTCGAGCTGTTCGATGTCGACCGCCTCCGGGCCTTCGGCCAGGTCCTCGGCCAGACCGGGCAGCACGTAGACGTTCTCGTCGGTGACCTCGACCTCCAGCGAGCCGTCCACCGCCGCGGTCTGCACGTCGGCGAAGGTGCTCACGCGGGCCAGATCGTGCTCGTGGTCGTCGGCGAGGTAGCGGGCCAGCGCGCGTTCGGAGGAGAACACCGTGATCGCGCCCTTGGTGCCCAGGAAGATCGGTTCGTCATCGAGGTAACAGCGCAGTGTGAAGACGCTGCCCTCGGACGTGATGATCTTGACCGGGTCGATGCCGACCTCGTGCCAGAACGACTCGTCCTCGTCTTCGTCGTCCTCCTCGTCGTCTTCCGCTTCGAGGTCGACGGGCTCGAACTCCTCGTCTTCGTCGCTGTCGGCCGCGTCGTCGGCGTCCACGACGTTCTCCTCGGCGGCCAGCAGTTCGGCTTCGGCGACCGCGACGGCCTTGGCGTCGACCTCGGGCGTCTGCACGACGGAGTCGATGGCGTCCAGTACGTCGTCCCAGCCCTTGGCGATGGCGGCGCCGATCTGGTCCCACAGTTCCTCGCCGTCGCGACCGACGAAGGCGTTCACGCCGCCGGGCAGCGCGCCGAGCACCGGATGGGAACCGAAGAACTTGGTGACCGTCTCTAGTTCGCACACCTCGCCGATGTTGCGCACCATGCCGAGGGTGTCCTCCAGCTCGGCGACGGTGTCCACGTCCGGATCGCCGGCCGCCAGCTCCGGCACGGCGACCAGATCGAAGGAGAAATTCTCCTCCGGCTCCAGTTCGACCGCCGAGAGACCCGCGACCACCTTCCACGCCGGATGGTCGATGAGGTCGTTGTCGGTGTTCGTGCGGATGAACGCGGCCAGCTCCGCCACGGACTCGAAACCGTAGAGGGCGTCCTCGTGACCGAGGAACGCCTCCCACTCGTCGTCACCGTCTCGCCAGCGCGGTGCCCACAAGGTGACGAGATCGCCGTCGGTCAGGCCGAGCTCGATCGGGACGATGTCTCCAGAAGCCATGTGCGGAAGCCTATCGACCTTCCGCGTCAGGCACTATCCGGCCCGCCCCCATTCGCTCCCGCGGGCGGCTGTCCGGCCGGGACGAATGACTCGTTCAGTGTCGCAACGACCTTGGACCGCTGCGCGCCGGCGTCCTCGGCGGCCTGCCTGCACGCCCACACGATCAGCTGCCCGACCTCGGCCGGCGGCAGCGACGTGACCGATTCCGCCAGGTTGAGGCCGACCAGTGCGCCGTCGCTGTTCACCTCGACGCTCACCGCGCCGTCCTCGGAGGTGAAACGCCCGCGCACCTGCTTCAACCCGTACAGCGCGGCTTCCAGCGCCTCCAGTTTCTGGGTAGCCGACGCCACCAGGGCGTCCATCTCCGCGCTCATACCGGCCTCATCCAGCTCGTCGGTCCCGTGTCCGCGTCATCGATCCGGTCCAGTTCGTCCACCGCCTGCTGGCGGGTGGGCAGGCCGAGCCGGTCGAGGATGTCCGAGGGCATGCCCGCCTCGGCGAGCAGTTCGCGCCGCCGCGCCCTGGCCGCGATGGCGGAGCGCTGGGTGAGCCGCAGGATCTCGTTGGCGAGCGACTGTGCGCCGTAACGGTATTCGCTGCGCTCGAACTTGATCTCCACCGGCATGCCCTGATCGGTCGCGCGGACCGAGATGGTGCCCGACCGATTGCTGCTGGCTGCGACCGTGACGTTGGGGACCTGGGGTCGGGTCATGTCGTCGGCCTGTAGAAGCCGTAGAAGTCCATGCCTGAGTTCTCCGTTCGAATCGAGCTGATCTGGACCGGGTCACCCGCCTCGACCAACTGTCCGTTGCCGATCACCATGGCCACGTGGCCGTCCCAGATCGCGAGGTCGCCGGGCATCAGATCACCGGCCGACACCGGTGAGGCTCCGTTGCCCTGCTCGGCCGCGAGCCGGGGCAGGTCGACGCCCGCCTCGCCGTAGGCGTACTTGGTGAGCCCACTGCAGTCCAAACCCGCACCCGGGCTGTTGCCGCCCCAGACGTAGGGCGTGCCGACGGCGCCGATCGCCGACCGCACCGCCGTGGCGGCCTGCTCGTTGGGCGCCTCCACGACACTGCCGTCGGGCAGCGTGATCTTCACGCCCTTGCCGTCGTCGGCCGTCCCCGACGAACCGGTGTCCGGCCTGGGCGTACCCGACGTGTCGGGTGTGCCGCGGGAACTGCGCGAGGACTGCGACTGGACCGGTGTGGCCATCACGGTGCTCAGCAACGAGCCCGCGCTGGTGAGCGCGCCGGATGCGGTGGACACCGCTTGCTGCACACCGGCAGCGGGCACACCGGCGAGCGAGGGGGTGGTCGGCGGCGGGGTCAGGTCGTTCATCGACGCGGTGTGCGTCTGCAATTCGTTCTGGACCCGGCCGACGACATTGAGCGCCTGGTTGAGATGGTCGATCGCCGAGCCGACGAGCACCGTCAGCCCCTCCGGCGTCGCCAGGACCGGACCCATGCTCGCCGCGGTGTTCACGAAGGACTGCGCGATGTCGGTGAGATCCTTCTGCCCCGTCTCGACCTCGCCCGCGGCCTGGTTCACGACCGTGGCCATCTCGTTGCCGCGATCGGAGATGGTGGCCGCGGAAGTCTGCACGCGCAGCGCCTTGGCGGTGGCCGCGTCGGCGGCGCGGCCGTCCCACGCGGCGTTCATTCCGTTGATGCTGTCGCGGCCCATCTGATGGATCTGGTCGACAACGGCCGAGGTGCTGCGTAGCGCGTCGGTGGGGCCGCCCGTGGGCAGCACGCCGCTGCCGAAGCTGGCGAGCAGGTCGAGGATGGGTTGTGCGAGCGCGTTGACGTCGATCACAGGCTCACTCCAGCTCGCCGGCCGCGTTCCGCAGGGCGCCGGCGTGGGCGGCGTCGGTCTCGGTGAGAACGGTGGCCGCGCCGGTGGCCGCGCCGCCCATACTGGTCAGCACCGCCGACAGCTGGCCGATCGCCGCGACGTGACCCGCGTGCGCCGCGGCGTAGGCGGCCATGAAGTCACCGCCGATCAGCCCCATGATCGGACCGAGTAGCGCGGGCTCCGCCGCCGCGGCGCTCGCTCCCGCCGTCGCCATCTCACCCGCCATGACGTGGGCGGTCGCGCCGTAGGCCGCAATGCCCTCGGTGTCCGCCGACATCTTTCGCATCAGAGCTTCCCCCATCTGTCGTTCCCAGGCAGAGTACGTCATCCACTTGGTTCGACGCGCGCGGTTCCGGTTCGGTTCCGTCGCTTCGCAAAAAAGTCCGGTGGCGTTCGGCGGCGCGCCCGCGACCGACCTTATCGTTCCCTCATGCGCACCCACACCGTGGACCATCCACTCGTCGCCGCCCTGCTCACCACGATGCGGGACGAGCGAACGGCGAATCCGGCTTTCCGTGCCGCACTGCGTGATCTGACCGGGATCCTGATCTACGAGGCGCTGCGCGACGCGGAGGTCGAGCGTTTCGAGATCGTCACTCCGGTCGCCCCGACCGAGGGCATCCGGCTGGCCCGGCCGCCGCTGCTGGTGCCGGTGCTGCGCGCCGGGCTCGGCATGGTGGACGCGGCCGCCGAGTTGATCCCGGACGCCAGGATCGGATTCGTCGGCCTGGCCCGCGACGAGGACAGCCACCTGCCGGTGCCGTACATGGAATCGCTGCCCGCCGATCTCGCCGGTCTGCCGGTCTTCGTGCTCGACCCGATGCTCGCCACGGGCGGCTCGATGCGCCACACCCTGCAGCTGCTCGCGGCGCGCGGAGCCACCGACATCACCGCGGTCTGTGTCGTTGCGGCTCCGGAAGGCGTTGCGGCACTGGCCGACTCGGGACTTCCGGTACGGCTGGTCACGGCCGTCGTCGACGCGGGCCTGAACGAGAACGCCTACATCGTGCCCGGTCTCGGCGATGCGGGCGACCGGCAGTTCGGACCGCGCTGATCCGCGGCGGGCGGGTCAGAACCGCTGACAGAAGTCGCGCAGCGCCGAAAGACGCACGCGCGCAGCCTCACGCGCGACCGGGAGATCGGCGTGCGAGCCGACCGGTTCGACCACCTCCAGATAGCACTTGAGCTTCGGCTCGGTGCCCGAAGGACGGACGACCACGCGGGAGGAGCCGCCCTCGAAGATCAGTGCGTCGGTGCGCATCCGGCCCCGCACCTGGAGTTGATCGGTGTATTTCACCGGTTCGCCCGCGATCTCGCCCGGCGGGTTCGCCCGCAGCCGGTCGACCACCGCCGCGGCGTCGGCGGCCGAGGCCAGGCGCAGCGACACCTGGTCGCCCGCGTGCAGGCCGAATTCCACCGCGTAGTCGTCGAGCTCGCCGTCCAGGTCGCGGCCCGCCGCCTTCAGCCGGGCCACCAGGTCGGCGAAGAGCACGGCGGCGGAGATGCCGTCCTTGTCCCGCACCGCCGCCGGGTCGACGCAATGGCCGATCGCCTCCTCGTAGGCGTAGACCAAGCCGTCGCCGGCACGGGCCAGCCATTTGAATCCCGTGAGCGTTTCCGCGTAGCGGCCGCCGCGCGCCGGAGCGAGCTTCGACAGCAGCCGCGAGGACACGATGGTCGTCGCAACCAGTGCGTCGGCCGCAGCGGTGCGTAGCACGCAGTCGCCGAGCAGCACACCGGTCTCGTCGCCGCGCAGCATCCGCCAGGTGCCGTCGCGCCGCGGCACGCCCACCGCGCACCGATCCGCGTCCGGGTCCAGCGCGATCGCCAGGTCGGCGCCGACCCGGGCGGCCGTCGCGAGCAGCAGGTCGGTCGCACCGGGTTCCTCCGGGTTCGGGAACGCGACGGTGGGGAAGTCGGGGTCCGGCTCGAACTGTTCCGCGACCACGTGGACGTCGGGAAAACCCGCCGCGCCGAGGGCTTCGACCGCGAGATCGCCGCCGACGCCGTGCAGCGGGGTGAGTGCGATCCGGATCCCGGCGCGCTCGCCCGATCCGCCGATCCGAGTGGGCAATTCGGCCACCCGGCGCACATAACGCCGCACCATGTCGTCATCCGCGGGGGCGACCGGCGTACGGCCGATCGGCTCGGACACCGCCTCGATGCAGCGCTCGATCTCGGCGTCGGCCGGGGCGATCAGCTGCGACCCGCCGTCGAGGTAGACCTTGTAGCCGTTGTCGGAGGCCGGATTGTGCGAAGCGGTGATCTGGACGCCCGCGACGGCGCCCAGCTCGCGCACCGCGTACGCGACCACCGGGGTGGGCAGCGGACGCGGCAGCAGCGTCACCGGAAAGCCCGCCGCCGCAAAGATTTCCGCGGTCGCAGCGGCGAATTCCGCGGAGCCGTGCCTGGCGTCGCGGCCCACCACCACCGCGCCGCCGCCGAGGCAGCGGTCGCGCAGCCACGCGACGATTCCCGCGGTCGCCCTGCTCACCGTGGTGACGTTCATGCCGTCCGGGCCGTCACGCAGCGGCCCGCGCAGCCCTGCCGTGCCGAAGCGCAGCATCTACACCCGTTCCAGCACGCCGCGCAGCAGTTTGCCGAGACGCGGAGCCGCGGCGTGCCCTTCGGCGAGCACCTCGGCATGGGACAGATGCGCGCCGGTGACCCCGGCGGCCAGGTTGGTGACCAGAGAAATGCCGAGCAGCCGGGCACCGAGCGCGCGGCAGGCGATGGCTTCCAGCACAGTGGACATGCCGACCAGGTCCGCGCCGATCGTGCGCAGCATCCGGATCTCGGCCGGAGTCTCGTACTGCGGCCCGGTGAGGCCCGCGTAGACGCCCTCGGTCAGGCTCGGATCGATCTCCCTGGCCGCCGCCCGCAACTCGGGATCCCACGCGTCGACCAGGTCGACGAAAGTCGCGCCCGCCAGCGGCGTGCGACCGGTCAGGTTGAGATGGTCGCTGATCAGCACCGGATCGCCCACCCGAAGGCCGGATCGGATGCCGCCCGCGGCGTTGGTCAGCACCACGATCTCCGCGCCCGCCGCCACGGCGGCCGACACCGGGTGCACCACATCGGCGGGCTGGTAGCCCTCGTAGAGATGCTGGCGGCCCATCAGCAGCAGCACCGCGTTGTCGTCCACCTGGACGGAATGGACCACGCCGACATGGCCCTGTGCGGTCGGCGTCCCGAAACCGGGCAGCTCCGGCATCGGCACCGACGCCCGCGGCGCCCCGATCTCCGCGGCCGCGTCCTGCCAGCCGGACCCCAGCACCACCGCGACCCGGTGGCGTGACACTCCCGTACGTTCGGCGATCGCCTCGGCGGCCTGTTCGGCAAGCATGATCGTCACGATAGCTGTGTTTGTTTGGCAGCGCCTGCGGCGCTGCGGGTTCGCGGCCCCCTTGTGGCCGCGAACGGCGCATGCTCGGTCTCGCTTCGCTCGAAACCTTGGGTAGGGGTGATGGGGTGCGCCGGGTGGGCGGGCTCGATTTCGGTTTGGGTGGGGTGCGGGCAACTGCTACCCGTGAGTAGGTAGGTCTGCCGTGGCCCGTTACTCTGCACCGCATGCCGTATCTCGAACGCCAAGGTGAAGTGTTCGTCGTGTACCTCGGCGCCGAGGGAACCACGGACAGCGAGAACCGTTTCCACCCGGACTGGATCGACGCATTCCACGGGCTGCTGGACGAGGTCGAGAGTTCCGAGGGGCCCGCCGCGCTGGTGACCACCGCGACGGGGAAGTTCTACAGCAACGGTTTGGACACCGATTGGCTGTTCGGCAATCTGGACAAGATGCACGGCTACCTCGACCGCGTGCACTCGCTCTACACCCGCCTGCTCGCCTTCCCGCTGCCGACCGTGGCGGCGATCAACGGCCACGCTTTCGGCGCGGGCGCCATGCTGGCCACCTCGCACGACTTCCGGGTGATGCGCGCCGATCGCGGCTTCTACTGCCTGCCCGAGGTGCACCTGGGCATGCCGTTCACCATCGGGATGAACGCCCTGCTCACCGAGCGGCTGACCAACCAGGTCTGCGTGCAGGCGATGACCACCGGCCACCGTTACGCGGCCGACGAGGCGATCGCCGCGGGCATCGTGGACGGCAAGGCCGACGCCGCCGAGTTGCTCGCGACCGCCGTCGAGCGGGCAGCCGCGCTGGCGAGCAACCGCAAGCCGAACCTGCCCGTGATCAAGCGCGCCCTGCACGCGAAGGCGCTGGCCGGCCTCGCGGTGCCCACCACCCCGGAGAACCTGGCGTTCGCCGCGGGCTGACCCACTTTCGAGCGTCGCGTTTGCGCGGCCGCCGCGCAAGCGACGAAGGAGCAAGCGGCGCTCGCGCCGACGCGAGCCACAAGAGGGCCGCGAACCGGCCGCGCCGAAGGCGCGGCAAAACAAACACAGTGCGAGACTGTGTTACATGCCATCACCGCGCAGCGGGCGCCCGGAATCGCAGCACGACGGCAACGCTGTGCGCGAGGTCGGCGCGGCCGCCCGCAGTGACGCCGCGATCCGGGCCGCGTCCGCCGACCTGATCGGCCTCTCGCACGCGATTCACGCCGAGCCCGAGCTCGCGTTCGAGGAGACCCGCAGCGCGGCCAAGACCATCGCACCGCTCGCCGAGCGCGGCTTCGAGGTGGAGACCGGCGTCGCCGGACTGCCGACGGCCTTCCGCGCGCGCTACGGCAGCGGGCCGCTGACCGTCGGCATCTGCGCCGAGTACGACGCGTTGCCCGAGATCGGGCACGCCTGCGGGCACAACGTCATCGCCGCCTCGGCGGTGGGCGCGGCGCTCGGACTCGCGGAGGTCGCCGACGCGCTCGACCTCACCGTGCTGGTGTTCGGTACGCCCGCCGAGGAAAGCGGCGGCGGCAAGGTGCTGATGCTGGAACAGGGGGTGTTCGACGACGTCGCGATGGCGATGATGGTGCACCCGGGTCCGCTCGACATCGTCGGCGCCCGCTCGCTGGCGCTGGCCGACGTGTCGGTGGTCTTCCACGGGCGCGAGGCGCACGCCAGCGCGGCCCCCGAACAGGGCCGCAACGCGGGCGACGCGGTGACCGTCGCGCAGGTTGCCCTCGGCTTGCTACGGCAGCATCTCCTGCCCGGCCAGCAACTGCACGGTATAGTCGGCGACGGTGGCGTAGCTCCCAACATCGTGCCCGGACGTGCGGAACTGCTGTATTACCTACGCGCAGTCGACTCCGCATCCCTCGACGATCTGATGCGACGAGCGTCGGCTTGTTTCGAGGCGGGCGCCCTCGCGACCGGCTGCACCCACGAAATCCGGACGCTCGCGCCGACGTATACCGAGCTGACCCCGGATCCGGAGCTACTGCTCGTCTACCGCGAGCAGATCACCGGATCGGGACGCGTGCCGCTCGCTCCGGAGTTCGAGGCGCAGCGGCCGCTGGGCAGCACCGATATGGGGAACGTCACCAATGTCATTCCGGGCATCCACCCGGTCATCGGAATCGATGCCGGGGGTGCGGTGACACATCAGCCAGGCTTCGCCGCGGCCAGCGTCAACGCCTCGGCGGATCGCGCGGTCATCGATGGTGCGCTGGCGCTCGCGCGTACCGCGATCGCCGTCGCCCGCGATGACATCCATAGAGACAGGTTGTTGCAACGGCTAGTTCAACGACAGGAGGACATTCGGTGAGCACAACCGGCCGTTCGGCGGCTCCGGCGACGGGCTCGGCAGAGGGCGTCCGTGTGGTCACGCAGGACCCGGGGAACTTCGCAGTGCCGGAGACCGCGGGTTCCGGGCGGGCAGCGGTGGAGTCGTGGCTGGCCGGTCACACGGTCGATCTCGTCGGGTGGCGCAGGCACATCCACGCCAATCCGGAGTTGTCCCGTACCGAGTTCGGCACCACCGAGTTCGTCTCGGCATGGCTGACCAAGGCGGGGCTCACGCCGCAGCCGCTGCCCGGCGGCACCGGCCTGATCTGTGATATCGGACCCGACGGGCCGCGCATCGGCCTGCGGGCCGACATGGACGCGCTGCCGCTGCAGGAGTTCACCGGACTGCCCTTCGCCTCCACCGTGCCGGGCGTGTCGCACGCGTGCGGTCACGACGCGCACACCACCATCCTGCTCGGCACGGCGCTGGCGCTGGCCGAGGTGCCGCAGCTGCCGGTCGGCGTGCGGCTGGTCTTCCAGCCGGCCGAGGAGGTCATGCCCGGTGGGGCGATCGACGTGGTCGCCGCGGGCGCGATGACGGGCGTGGAGCGGATCTTCGCGCTGCACTGCGACCCGCGCCTCGAGGTGGGCCGGGTCGGCATCCGCGTCGGCGCGATCACTTCCGCCGCCGACACCATCGAACTGGTGCTCGACTCGCCGGGCGGCCACACGTCGCGTCCGCACCTGACCAGCGACCTGGTCTACGCGATCGGCTCGGTGATCACCGGCCTGCCCGGCCTGCTCAGCCGCCGCATCGACCCGCGCACCAGCACCGTGATGGTGTGGGGCGCGGTGAGCGCGGGGAAGGCGCCGAACGCCATTCCGCAAACCGGCATGCTCACCGGCACCATCCGCACCGGGGACCACGCGACCTGGTCGTTGCTGGAGCCGATGGTGCGGGAGATCGTCGACGGCCTGCTCGCCCCGACCGGCGTGCGCTACCAGCTGAACTATCGGCGCGGCGTGCCGCCGGTGGTCAACGACGAGCACTCCACCCGCATGTTCGAGGACGCGATCCGGGCGCTCGGCCCCGACGCCCTCTCGGACACCCCGCAATCCGGCGGCGGCGAGGACTTCTCGTGGTATCTGGAGGAGGTGCCGGGCGCGATGGCGCGCCTCGGCGTCTGGTCCGGCGAGGGCGAGCAGCTGGATCTGCACCAGCCGACCTTCGACATCGATGAGCGTGCGCTCGCGGTCGGCGTCCGGGTGCTGAGCAATCTCGTGCTCGACGCGCGCTGAGTTCTAAGTCACACCGACGTTCTTCGTCACACCGGCAGCGGCGTGGCCGAACCCTCGGGTCGGCCACGCCGCTGCCGTCTGTGCGGGCGCCCGGGTCAGCCGAAGTTGCCCGGGCCGACGTTGCGGCTGTTGCGGGTGCGTAGGGCGTGCACGTAATCCTCTGGCGCGCCTGCCTTTTCGGCCGCGTCGGCGATCACCCCGAGGTAGCGGGCCGACGGCAGCCCGCCCTCGTAGGCGTCCAGCACATAGAGCCAGGCCAGCGTGGGCTCACCCCCGCCGTCGGCGTTGCGGGTGACGCGCAAACGGATCTTCTTGTGGATACCGAAGTCCGAGCCCTCCCAGCGGTCGAGCCGCTGCTCGTCCTCCGGGGATACGTCGTAGAGCACGACGAAAACCCGGGAACCGGGGTCCTCGACGACCGTCGCGAGAGGCCCTTCCCAGCCGATGTCGTCACCGGCAAAGGTGAGCCGCCAGCCCTCCAACCAGCCCGTCCCGGACATGGGGGAGTGCGGACAGCGCTCGAGCATCTGCGTCGAGTCCATGTTGGACCCATAGGCGGCATAGATCGGCACCAGCAAAGGGTAGCCAATAACCGGGAGGGACCGCGTTCGATTGCCGCACCTGCGGCGCGGCGCGCGGCGCGGAAGGGTTGCGCACCGGTAACGCGGTCGGTAGTGCGAGGTGGTTCCCGGATAACGTTTACCCCGTGCCGGAGATCCCGGTGCGAAGCACGAGCGGAGGTATCAATGACCCGCATCGCGATCATCGGTGGCGGACCGGCCGGCTACGAGGCGGCCCTGGTGGCGGCCCAGCACGGGGCGTCGGTGACGCTGATCGATTCCGACGGCATCGGTGGGGCGTGCGTGCTGTGGGACTGCGTGCCCTCCAAGACCTTCATCGCCTCGACCGGCGTCCGCACCGACCTGCGCCGGGCTCGCGATCTCGGGATCACTCTCGACCCGAACCAGGCGCAGGTGCAGCTGCCCGAGGTGAACGCTCGCGTCAAGGCGCTCGCGCTGGCCCAATCCTCCGATATCCGCTCGAAGTTGCAGACCGTCGGAGTGACCGTGCTGGCCGGGCGCGGCGAGCTGATCGATCGCGCAGGCGGGCTGGCCGCGCACCGGGTGCTGGCCAAGCTGGCCGACGGCGCGCAGCAGACCATCGAGGCGGAGGTGGTGCTGATCGCCACCGGCGCGAGCCCGCGAGTGCTGCCCGGCGCGGAGCCGGACGGGGAGCGCATCCTCAACTGGCGTCAGCTCTACGACCTGGCGGAGCTGCCGGAGACCCTGGTCGTCGTCGGTTCCGGTGTGACGGGCGCGGAGTTCGTCTCCGCATATACCGAAATGGGCGTGCGGGTGAAGCTGGTCTCCAGCCGCGATCGCGTGCTGCCCGGGGAGGACGCCGACGCGGCGCTGGTGCTGGAGGACGCGCTCGCCGAGCGCGGCGTCGAACTGGTCAAGCACGCGCGCGCCGACGCCGTGGAACGCACCGCCGAAGGCATCGTGGTCAAGTTGTCCGACGGGCGCACGGTTTCCGGTTCGCACGCGCTGATGACCGTCGGCTCGACGCCCAACACCGCCGGTCTCGGGCTGGAGCGGGTCGGCATCGAACTCGATCGCGGCGGCTACCTGCGGGTGGACCGTGTTTCGCGCACCTCGGTGCCCGGCGTCTACGCCGCGGGGGACTGCACCGGCCTGCTGCCGCTGGCCTCGGTGGCCGCGATGCAGGGACGCATCGCGATGTACCACGCGCTCGGCGAGGGGGTCAGCCCGATCCGGTTGAAGACCGTCGCGTCCGCGGTGTTCACCCGCCCGGAGATCGCGACCGTCGGCGTCAGCCAGACCGCGATCGACAACGGTGAGGTCCCCGCGCGCACGGTGATGCTGCCGCTGAACACGAACCCGCGCGCCAAGATGTCCGGGCTGCGACGCGGTTTCGTCAAGATCTTCTGCCGCCCGGCGACCGGCGTGGTGATCGGCGGCGTCGTCGTCGCGCCGATCGCTTCGGAGCTGATCCTGCCGATCGCCCTTGCGGTGCAGAACAATCTGACGGTCAACGACCTGGCCCAGACGTTTTCGGTGTACCCGTCGCTCACCGGTTCGGTCACCGAGGCGGCGCGGTTGCTGATGCGCCACGACGACCTGGACTGACCTCGTTCTGGCGCATGCGGTGCCGTGTCCGGTCTCGGACATCGTGCACTGCGAACTCGGGGCGCGCACGGGAGGCGGGCGGTCTTGCCACCCTTGGCTATTCGCCGCGTTGCCCATCGTGCGCACATGTGGTTCACTTCCGGCAGAGATGCGATCGGAGGGCGGTCGCGGGGTTCGGTGTGGGGGGATGGTCCTTTCCAAATCGGCACGAGCGAACGGCCCAGGTCGTTCGATGATCAGGCGTCTCACCCAGGGGACAACTGAATGCGGCCTGCCGGGCCGCACCCGTGAAGGGAATGCGGAAGTGAAACATCGTAAGCCGAGTCGGGCGCAGCGAGCGATGGCGAGCACCTCGTTGCCACTGGCCACAGCGGCTGCAGTGGCCACGCTCTTCGCTGCGCCGGCGGGGGCGGCTCCCAACGATCAGCCCACCACTCCGCCGACGCCCGCTCCGGCGCAGCCGGGCGTGAACGAGTCGCCGAGCACCCCGGAGACCACGCAGCCGGAGCCGAACAAGCCGGAGTCGAACAAGCCGGAGTCCAAGCAGGATCCGCAGAAGCCGGAGAGCAAGCCGACGCCGCGCCAGCCCGGCGTCACCACTCCGGAACCGGACGCGGACTCGGATCACGCCATGCCGGACCAGAAGGATCCGCGGCTGTCCAAGCCGACTCAGCCGGGTGTGACCCCGCCGCGTGTCGCGCCGCTGCCGGTCCCCGGCCAGCAGAAGCCGAGCGACCCGCAGGCCGCGGTCACGCCGGATCAGGCCGCGCCGCAGCCCGGTCAGCAGGCGGCGCCGCAGCCCGGCCGGCAGGCCGCCCCGCAGCAGGGCACCGAGAACGACAACGCCGAGGCGCGGCAGCCGGAGAGCTCGACGCTGGTGCAGCCACAGGCACAGCCGCGTTGGCAGGCGCCGCGTCTGGAGGCGGCCCCGGCCGCCCCGGTCGTCGAGATGACCGGCCCGCACGCGGAGATCGGCGCGAACGTCGACGGCGGCACCCTGCTGCCGGGCCACGTGGCCAACACCCACCACTTCAGCAACGAGGCGGGTTACGTCGGCACCATCGGCTACCGCACGCCGACCGGTGCCGGTGAAGCGGGCGTCTCGGTGGAGTTCGTCGACAAGAACACCGTCAAGCTGACGACCTACACCGGTGGCGAGGGCTTGGCCTCGAACAACACCACCGCGGTGTTCGACACCACCCAGCTGAACCAGGCCAAGGCCGCGGTGGAGGACTGGATCCGCGAGCAGCCGGGCGGCGCGGCCGCCCTGGAAGCCGCCGCACAGGTTAAGCTTCCGCTTCAGCCGGGCGACTTCGCTCCGCAAACCGCCGAAGTGGGTGGTGTCACCACCCAGTGGGGTGGTTCACTCCAGTACTGACACGAGCTGATTCCGACGGGTGGGGCGGTCGTTCGCGACCGCCCCACACGTGTGTCACGGGAAAGGATTGGGTGTGACCTCCGAGGGTGATGCGAGGAATGAATCCGACCAGTCCGGGTCGGAGTTCGGTCCCCCAGTGGGGGAGTTCGGGCCGCCGATCTCCGAATTCGGGCCGCCTGTTTCGGAATTCGGGCCGCCGATGGGCGCGGACACCGGCCCGGGCTGGCAGGTGCCGCAGCAGTCGAGCGACCACCCCGAACTCACCTGGCGCCCGGCAGGCGAGCCGGAGGCGATGTCCGCACCGCCCCCGCAATATCGCGCGCCGGATTCGACGGTCTACTCCGAACGGCCGCCCGCGCCGCCCGCGCCCGCCCAGCCCGAGCCTCCCGCCGCGGAGGCCGTGCGCCCGCAAGCCACGGACGGCAAGCAGGACTCCTGGTGGAACCGGCCGACGCTGGAAGGCGGCGTTCCGAAGCCTCCGCCGCCCTCCGAGTCGAGCCTGTCCTGGGCCGAGGACCCGATCGCCATGCGGCTCGCGCTGGGCGTTCCCGAGACGCCCTCGCCCGCGCGGCGCAACTCCTCGCGGCGCAGGGTGGTGCTGGGGACGCTCGCGGCCGTGGTCGTGCTGGTCGCGCTGACGGTGACCATTCTGGTGTCCAGCGGCAGTGAGGACGGCCAGGACGGCACGGCTGCTTCGGCCACCACCGGCGCTGTGGCGATGAGCTGCCCGACACGCACCGAGGGCAATGTCACCTTCGGCAACGGTGAGGGTGATACGAGCAGTGGGATCCGGGCGATTCTCGGTTTCGAGCATGCGTACTATTCCGAGCGCAGCGCTACCCGCGCGCACTCGTTCGTGGCCCCTGGCGCGAACGTCGAGCCGCCTGCGGACCTGCAGAAGACCATTGACCGGCACATCCCGCAGGGCACGGCCTATTGCCTGCGGATCGCGGAGATGGCCCCCGATCGCTTCAACGTCGAGATCACCGAGCGCCGTCCCGATGGCACCGAGGCCCGGTACTTCCCGGTGATCACGACGGTGAACCTGGACGGACGGACCCTCATCTACCTCATCGACTGAGTGAGATTCTCAGAATGTGAGATTCATATTTCAGATTCTGATATGAATGTGCGACAGTGCCTTATGGCGCATTTCTCGGAGGTGTCCCTGTCGCCGATCACTCCACCGCTGGCCCGGCGTCTCGACGGCCTGACGAGTTCGGCGATTCGCGATCTGCTGAAGGTGGCCGCGCGCGACGACGTGATCAGCCTGGCGGGCGGTCTGCCCGACGAGCAGCTGATGCCGCGTGACCGGATCGCGCAGGCGGCCGAGGCGGCGCTGGCCGACCGCGCGCGGCTGCAGTACACCGAGTCGGCGGGCTGGGGCCCGCTGCGTGAGGTGCTCGCGGCGCGCGAGACGGTACGGCTGGGGCGGCCGGTGCCGCTCGAGGAGGTGTTCGTCACCCACGGTTCGCAGCAGGCGCTGTCGCTGCTCGCCGAGGTGCTGCTGGATCCGGGCGCGCTGGTCGTGGTCGAGGATCCGGCCTATGTCGGCGCGTTGCAAGTGTTCCGCGCCGCCGGAGCGCGCATCGTGACGGTCGCGCTGGACGCCGAGGGCATGCGGGTCGACGAGCTGGCCGACCTGCTCGGCAGCGGCGAGCGGCCCGCACTGGTGCACACGGTGAGCAATTTCCACAATCCGCGCGGTGTCACCATGAGCGAACAGCGTCGACGTGAACTCGCCGCACTCGCCGACCGGTACGGATTCTGGGTGATCGAAGACGATCCCTACGGCGAGCTGTGGTTCGATCGGCCGTCGCCGGAGCCGATCGCGACGTATTCGCCCAACGTGATCCGGCTGTCCAGTGTGTCCAAGACGCTGGCCCCGACCTTGCGGGTGGGCTGGATGACCGCGCCGAACGCTGTGTGCAGGGGCGTGGAGTTGCTGAAGCAGGGCGCGGACCTGTGCGGTTCGGCCCTGACGCAGCAGATCGCCGCCGATCTGCTCGCCGACGCCGACTGGCTGGGGGCGCAGGTGGAGGGGATCCGGCGCGTCTACGGTGCGCGAGCCCGGGTCCTGGTGGACGAGCTGCGCGCGCGCTTCGGCGACCGGCTGGTGAGCACCGAGGCCGCGGGTGGCATGTTCGTGTGGGTCGACTTCACCGACGGGACCGACACGGTGGACTTGTTGCCCCACGCCATCGATCTCGGCGTCGCCTACGTTCCCGGCGATGCGTTCGCGGTGGCCGGCGGCCACCGCAATTCGATGCGCCTGTGCTTCACCACCTCCGAGGCGGCGACGCTTCGGGAGGCGGTCGCGCGCTTGGCGCGTGCGATAGGTGAATAGCCTCGCACACAAAGGCTTTCGGTTGCCTGCGCGTGGGTTCGCCCGATAGGGTTGCGGACATCCAATAGGAGGGGAGTAATTCGATGATCGTGAAATTCCTTGCGAGCGCTGTGATTGCCGCCGGCATGATTTCGCTGGTGCCGGGTGTCGCTTCGGCACACCACTGCCAGCCGGTGACGACGTGGTGTCATCCGAGCTAATCGAATCGTCGGCCGGGAACTGAATCACGGCTACCTCGATCGGGCCGGTTCGATATCGAACCGGCCCGATCTCTGTCTCCGGATCTACGGCGAGAACGGGTCCACGGCGGCAACCGCGCCGTGCGATGTCATCGGTGGACGCGTGTGGTCGTCGCCGTCGGATCCGGCGTGGTCAGTCCACCCAGCCGTAGGTGCGCTCGACCGCCTTGTTCCACGCGGCGAAGTGCGCGTCCCGGTCCGCGTCCGGCATGGTGGGGGTCCAGGTCTTGTCCGCGGTCCAGTTGTCGCGGATGTCGTCGGTGCCCGACCAGTAGCCGACGGCGAGCCCGGCCGCGTACGCGGCACCGAGTGCGGTGGTCTCGTTGACCACCGGCCGTACCACGGGCACGTCGAGAATGTCGGATTGGAATTGCATGAGCAGGTCGTTGCCGACCATCCCGCCGTCCACCTTCAGCGTGGTCAGTTCCAGGCCGAGTCGCTGGGACTCGGCGTCCGCGCGCATCGCGTCCACCACCTCGCGGGTCTGGAAGGCGGTGGATTCCAGTACCGCCCGGGCCAGGTGCGCTTTGGTGACGAAACGGGTGAGCCCGGCGATCACGCCGCGCGCGTCGGGGCGCCAGCGGGGCGCGAACAGCCCGGAGAAGGCGGGCACGATGTACGCGCCGCCGTTGTCGTCCACGCTGCGGGCGAGCGGCTCGATCTCGTCGGCGGCGGAGATGATGCCCAAGTTGTCGCGGAACCACTGCACCAGCGAGCCGGTGACCGCGATGGAGCCCTCCAAGGCGTACACCGCGTCCGCCTCGCCGAGGCGGTAGCACACCGTGGTGAGCAGGCCGTGCTTGCTGAACACCGGTGTGGTGCCGGTGTTCAGCAGCATGAAATTGCCGGTGCCGTAGGTGTTCTTGGCTTCACCGGGCGACAGGCAGGCCTGGCCGAAGGTGGCGGCCTGCTGGTCGCCCAGTATGCCCGCGACCGGCACCCCGGCCAGCGGGCCGGAACTGATCGGCGCGTAGACCTCCGAGGAACTGTGCACCTGCGGCAGCATCGACTCGGGCACCCCGAACTCGCGGCAGATCTCCGAATCCCATTGCAAGGAACGTAGATCCAGCAACATCGTGCGGGACGCATTGGTCACGTCGGTGATGTGCCGCCCGGTCAGGTTCCACAGCACCCAACTGTCGACGGTGCCGAAGCACAGCTCACCCGCCTCCGCGCGCTCCCGCACGCCCGGCACGTTGTCCAGGATCCAGCGCAGCTTCGGCCCGGCGAAGTAGGTGGACAACGGGAGACCGGTGCGATCCTGGTAGCGGGCCGGTCCCGCGTCGCCGCCCAGTTCGGCGCACAGCCGGTCGGTGCGGGTGTCTTGCCAGACGATCGCGTTGTGCACCGGCCGTCCGGTCTCGCGGTCCCACACCACCGTGGTCTCGCGCTGATTGGTGACGCCGACCGCGGCGATGTCGTCGGCACCGAGCCCGCTGCGCTCCAGAACCTCGCCGAGGACGAATTCGGTATTGCGCCAGATGGTGTCGGCATCGTGCTCGACCCAGCCCGGCTGCGGGAAGATCTGCTCGTGCTCCCGCTGGGCCACGCCGACGACACGCCCCTGCCGGTCGAAGACGATGCACCGACTCGAGGTCGTGCCCTGATCGATGGCGGCCACATAGCGACGCATCCGTGCAGTGTAGTTTTTGCAGCGCCTGCGGCGCTGCGGGTTCGCGGCCCCCTTGTGGCTCGCGTCCGAGCGGCCGCCGCTTGCTCCTTCGTCGCCTACGCGACGGCCGCTCGGACGCGGGCCGGGCCGCGAACGGCGCATGCTCGGTCTCGCTTCGCTCGAAACCTGGGGTGGGGGTGCGCCGGGCGCGTTGGTGGTCGAGCGCTGGACATAGTGCACGCGGCTTGAAGCGGTTGATCGTAGAGTCGGCCGCTGCTCGTGGTCGACCTCCTACGCTGCGGCTGCTCGGGTGTGAGTCGGGCTGTGTTGTTTCTTCAGCGTCTGCGGCAATAGCTCGCTCGGTCTCGCTTCGCTCGGTGTGCGGCGTGGCGGGCGCGGCTCGGTGTTCGCTGTCTCACTGGGGCGTGGGTGAGGGCGCGCGAGTCGGTAGGGTGGGTCTTGTTACTGGTGAGTAGGTCGGGGCGACACGGATTCGGGCGTGGCGGTCGGTTTGCGGCGATTCGCCTAGCCTGGACCTGAAGGCTCGATCGGACACATCCGCGTCGGCTGGAGGAGTCGAGCATGGTCAAGAAACCGAAATCGCAGTTCCTCGGCCCGGAGCAGCGCAGAACGGCGTGGGAGCGCTTCGGCAAGGATCATTTCGATGTGGTCGTCGTCGGCGGTGGCGTGGTCGGCGCGGGTATCGCGCTGGACGCGGCGACCAGGGGCTTGCAGGTCGCGCTGGTCGAGGCCCGCGATCTCGCGTCCGGCACGTCCAGCCGGTCGTCGAAGATGTTCCACGGCGGGCTGCGCTATCTGGAACAGCTGGAGTTCGGATTGGTGCGCGAGGCGCTGCGTGAACGCGAGCTCACGCTGTCCACCCTGGCGCCGCACCTGGTGAAGCCGCTGCGCTTTCTGTACCCGCTGACCCACCGTGTCTGGGAGCGTCCGTATGTAGCCGCCGGCCTGGTCCTCTACGACACCATGGGCGGCTCCAAATCCGTACCGGGTCAACAGCATCTCACGCGCGCGGGCGCTCTGCGACTGGCGCCGGGGTTGCGGCGCGACTCGCTGATCGGCGGTCTCGCCTACTACGACACGGTCGTGGACGACGCGCGCCACACCATGATGGTGGCGCGCACAGCCGCGCACTACGGCGCGGTGATCCGCACGTCCACCCAGGTGGTCGGGTTCCTGCGGGAGGCGGACCGGGTGGTCGGTGTGAAGGTGCGCGACACCGAGGACGGGCGTACCGGTGAGGTCCGTGGACATGTGGTGATCAACGCGACCGGCGTGTGGACCGACGAAGTCCAAGCCCTGTCGCATCAGCGGGGCCGGTTCCACGTGCGCGCTTCCAAAGGCGTGCACATCGTGGTGCCCAGGGACCGGATCGTCAGCGACACCGCGATCATCCTGCGCACCGCGACCTCGGTGCTGTTCGTCATCCCGTGGGGCGCGCACTGGATCGTCGGCACCACCGACACCGAGTGGAACCTCGACCTCGCGCATCCGGCCGCCACCAAGGCCGACATCGACTACCTGCTGGGGCGGGTGAACGAGGTGCTGGTCACGCCGCTCACGCCCGACGACATCGACGGCGTGTACGCGGGCCTGCGCCCGCTGCTGGCGGGGGAGAGCGACGAGACGTCCAAGCTGTCGCGCGAGCACGCGGTCGCCCGGGTGGCACCCGGCCTGGTCGGCATCGCGGGTGGCAAGTACACCACGTATCGCGTGATGGCCTACGACGCGGTGGACGAAGTGGCGGAAGACATTCCGGCCCGTGTCTCGCCCTCGGTCACGGCAAAGGTGCCGCTGCTCGGCGCGGACGGCTATTTCGCGCTGGTCAACCAGACGGTCCAGCTGGCCGAGACCTACGGTGTGCATCCCTACCGGATCAAGCACCTGCTGGATCGGTACGGTTCGCTCATCGAGGAGGTCATGGCCTTCGCCGAGGACAAACCCGAACTCCTGCAACCGATCACGGACGCGCCGTCCTATCTGCAGGTCGAGGCGGTCTACGCGGCGGCGGCCGAGGGGGCCCTGCACCTGGACGACGTCCTGGCCCGGCGGACGAGGATCTCGATCGAGTACCCGCATCGCGGGGCCAATTGCGCCGAGCAGGTGGCTCAGCTGATCGCACCCATCCTGGGCTGGGACGACGAGGAGATCGACCGGGAGGTTCGCACCTATCAGGCGCGGGTCGACGCGGAGATCCACTCGCAGACCCAACCGGACGACGCCTCCGCCGACGCCCTGCGAATCGCGGCCCCGGAGCCACGCCCGGAGATTTTGGAGCCGGTGCCGTCCGAAGGGTGAGCAACCGGCGAGCACTCGTGATCTGACCGCAGCGGTGGACGCATGCGCCTACCGGTCAAGTACCGCCCGCCCCAGCACGGCTTGATCAGTCCTCGCCGACCGGTGTTTCCATCCGCATAGCCCAGGCGACCAGTGAGCGCAGATAGCGCAGCACCAGTTCGTCCGGGTACTCGGTCGGGTCGGTCAGGTGCAGGCGGGCTAGTTCCTCCATGGCGGCCAACAGGATTCGTTCTGTCGGGCCGTTCGGGTCCACGGTGACCCCGAGGTAGCGGGACAGGTGGCGCGCGCCGATCGCCCGGGCGTAGGCGCGGCCGAGCGCGAGCCGCTCGCGGAGCTCGGGCGGCCCGCCGTCGAACGGGCTGAGCATGATGCGCCAGCTGGTGGGCGCGGCGTGCAGGTAGGCGAGAATGCCTCGGCCGACCCGGTCCACGTCGCCGTGAGACCAGTCCACGCTGCGCACACCGGCGAACGCGATGGCCGACTCGCGATCCAGCAGCGCCGAAGTCAGCCCGGACAGATCGGTGAACTGCTGGTACACCAGCGCGCGGGCCACCCGCGCCTCGCGCGCCACCCGGTCGATGCTCACCGCGCCGAAGCCCTCGGTGGCGACGATGTCGCGCGCCACGTTCAACAGTTGAGTACGGCGGTCTGCGGCGGACATCCGGCGCTTGGGCCGCGCCCGAGGCGGATCCGGGAGTTCGGCGGTGCCGCGCTCGGACGTGGAGCGGTCCGTGGTCACGCCATCGAAGGTAGCTCGAGCAGCAGATCCACCGCCCGTGCCGCACTCTGCACAGCGCTCTCCATCGTCGCCGACCAGTCGGTGGCGGTCCAGTCGCCCGCGAGCACCAATGTGGGCACCGAGGTCCGCTGGTCCGGTCGCAGCCCGTGGGTGCCGACGACCTGCGAGAAAGTGGCTTTGGGCATGCGCACGACCTGCGCCTGCACCACGTTCGCCGCTCGTGCTTCGGGATAGTAGCGGCGCAGCAGCGCCATCTGCTCGGCGACGATCTCGTCGCTGGACTTGTGGATCTGTTCGTACGCGCCACTGGTGGTCAGGCAGTACAGCCAGGCTTTCGCGGTGCTGCGCCCGGTCATCCGCTGACGGTCGAAGACCTCATCGATGACGCCGGTGCCCCCGATCAGCGCCTCGAACTCGGCCGTGGTGCCCAGCGGGCGGTCGAGGTAGAGGTTGGTGCTGACGATCGGCGTATAGCCCAGTTTGTCGGCGGCCGCGTAGATCTCGGCGTGCTCGGGCAGTTCGTCGAGCAGCCCGCCGATGCTGGAGTTGGGCACCGCGCACACCACCGCGTCGGCCGGGATCGTGGTGCCGTCGGCCAAGGCGACACCGGTGACCCTGCCGTCCGCGATGTGAATGCGACGGGCCACGGCCCGATGGCGCACCCGCACGCCGTGCTTGTCGAAGATCCGCAGCGCCCCGGTGACATACAGGCTGTCCAGGTCGGTGGTCGGGTAGCCGATGTCGACGGCCTTCCGGTGCCGCAGGCCCAGCCGGATGCCGGTGGCCAGCACATCGGCGAACACCTTCGCCGATTCCCGCTGCACCGGCTCCGCCGCGATGCCGAGCGCCAGCCAATCCCACAGCGCCTCACGAGCTTTCGCGGGCATGCCGACCCGGTCGAACCATTGCTCGGTGGTGAGGTCGGGCAGGTCGGTGGGCTGGTGCAGGCACTGCCAGCCGAGCCGGAGCGTGGCGACCGCCGCACGCACGCGTTCCAGTGGGTTCGCGTCGGGATGCGCGCCGGACAGCGTGCGCAGCGCGGCGATTCCCTTGGTGCGCATGGTGACGCTGCGGCCATCGGGCCAGCGCAGTGTGCCGCCGTGCGGAAAAGCGACGTATTGCCGCGTGCCGACGCTCGTGAGATAGCGGAACAAGTGGTCGTAACCACTGGCGATCACGTGCTGACCGTTGTCCGGCGTATCGTCCACCGCCTCGGCGCGCATGGCGTGGGCGCGGCCACCGAGCCGGCCTCTGCGCTCCAGCAAGGTGACCTGCTTGCCCGCCTCCGCCAGCCAGACCGCCGAGGCGAGCCCGGCCAGGCCGCCTCCGATTACCACGTATCGCCGTGGGTCGCCCATGGTGCCTCCCGTCATAACTGACAAGTTGTAAGTTAGGTGGGGCGGGAGTGACTCGTCAAGGGCGGAGCGGCTTTTGGCTCGTCGCGGGTCAGCCGGCGGGGACCGGCTGGCACCGGGGGCAGAAGAAGATGCCGCGTTCTCGTTGCACCACGCGGTCGTAATCGGGCGCGGTGTCACCGAGCAGGTCGGCGGCGAGCGGCGTGCCGCAGCGCGGGCACGGACGGTGGGTGCGGCCGTAGGCCAGAGGTCGTCGCGGTGGTTTCGCGGCCGCTTCGGTCAGAATGCGGTGCGCCTCGTTCACCAGTGCCAGCAGGTCGGGGACGTCGCCGACCTTCGTCGCGGGGTGGACGCGGCGCAGGAAACACACCTCGCTGCGGAAGACATTGCCGATCCCGGCGAGGTTGCGCTGGTCGAGCAGGGCAACGCCGATGGTCTGGTCGGGGTAGCGCTCCAATCGCCGTACGGCCTCCGCGGCATCCCAATTCGGCCCCAGTAGATCGGGCCCGAGATGGTCGACGACCCGGTGTTCGTCGCGCACGCGCACCACTTCGACGGTGCCGAGGGAGAACCCGACTGCCTCGACGTCCGCAGTGCTCAAGACGACCCGGGCGGCGACGCGGGGCTTGGTCCAGCGCTGTCCGCAATGGAACACGCGCCAGCTACCCTCCATCTTCAGATGAGTGTGGACGCTCACGATCGGCGTCCGGATGAACAAGTGCTTGCCGTAGCTGCCGACGCTCTCGACCACCTGTCCGCGCAGGTCCACCGTCGCATAGCGAGGTACCCGAAAATCACTGCGCGTCAGCTCTTTGCCTTCCAGCGCGGCGCGGAGCCGCTTGGCGGCCAGAAAGACGGTGTCTCCCTCAGGCATACGGCAGCCCCGGCGCCCCATTCGCTTCCCGGCCTCGTCCGCGCCGGAGGCCCCCGAGGTCGGTACTCACGGGCGGCTCCGCAGACGGAGTCCGCGCGGCGTGGCGGAGAAGCCCGCTTCGGTGAGGAATACGGCGAAGGTGTTGCCGTGCACGGTGTCTCCGTTGACGCGGTCGATCACCAGCGAGTCCACCCGGCGGCGGCGGACCAGATCGGCGAGCGCCGCGGCGGCGGCGCGGCGGGCCTCTGGGTCCTCGGTGAAGGTGAGCAGGGTCTTGCCGCCCCGTTCCAGATAGAGGACGAGTTCGCCGTCGACGAGCACCACCAGCGCCCCGGCTTTGCGGCCGGGGCGATGCCCGCCCTCGACGTCGCTCTTCGGCCAGGCGAGCGCGGCGCCGTACGGGTTCGCGGGATCGCACGCGGCCAGCGCCAGCACGGTGCCGGTCGGCTGCCTGGACTCGGGACGGGCGCGTTCGGTATCGAAGGAACGCAAACGGTCCACCACGTCGGTGGTGGAGAACTGGGCGCCACCGAGCGAGTCGACGAAATATCCCCTGCGGCAACGACCGCGGTCCTCGAACTCGGTGAGTACCCGGTACATCAGCGCGAACCCGCCGGGGACGCCCTCGTTCTGCACCGAGCCCCTGGTCAGCACCCCGTATCGCTCCAGCAGCAGATCGGCGGTGGCGTGTGCGCGCACCGTGTTGTCCGACACCCGCTCGGGCAGCAGCGACCATCGCCCGGCGACCGAGGGCGGACCGGAACGGGTGGGCATGCTCGGGCGGGGCAGGTAGGCGCGGCCCCGGGGGGCGCGCCGGGGAGTGCGATGGGCCGTGGTGGTCCGGGTCGTGCCGGACAGCAGCGCCCGCACCGGTGCGAACGTGTCCCCGGCGACCATGCCCGCCCAGGCCAATTCCCACAGTGCGGAGGCCACCGCGGCGTCATCGAGCAGGCCGGTGGCGTCCGAGAGCTGCCGGAAGAAGTAGGCCCCGCCGCTCTGGGGCACCGGGATCAGCCGTTCCGGCGGGGTGCCGGAGATCGGATGTCCCACGGCGGCCGTTGATTCCGAGTCGACCGGTGACCGTCGGCCGCCATCCGGCCCGGATCCGTTGGGAGTGGCAGCCCCGCCGGTGTGACCGGCTGCCTCGGCGGATCGCCGGTGCGTGCCGTGACCGTCGACCGCGCTGCCGGGCGGCGGATCCGGCTCGTCCAACGGCACCGGCGCTCGATCCGGCACGGTCTGCTCTGGGCCGGGCGGCGTCCACGGCACGAAGGTCGCGCCGAGTGCGGTGAGCAGCCGAAGCTGCACGTCCGTGAGGTCGATCCGGTCCGGCGGCGCCAGCGTGAACGGCGCCTGCTCGGCCGGGTGCAGCGCGATCCAGCCGTCCTTGGCGGTGATGGCGCCGTGCCCGGACCAGATCACCTCGCCGGTCGCCATGAGTTCGTCGAGCATGGCGGGGGTGTAGTCCCGCACCCGCGCGGGCAGGACGAGCGATTCCCAGGCGGAGGCCGGAATCGGCACGCCGGCAAGCTGTTCCACGACGGTCGCCACGCCGTCGACGCCGCGCAGCTCGCCGCTGCCGATGTGCTGCCAGGACGGCAGGAAGCGTCCGAACGCGGCGGTCGAGACCGGCTCGACCTCGTGCCTGGCGGCGGCGAGCGACCGGCGGCGCAGCCGGCGCAGCACCTGCGCGTCACACCATTCCGACCCGGCTGCTCCAGGGGTGAATTCACCTTCCACCACGCGTTTCTCGGCTACGAGCCGGTGCAGCGCGGTCGCGGCGACCGCGGTGCCGAGACCGAACCGAGCCGCTACCGCCTCCGTGCCGAACGGGCCGTGCGTGCGGGCGTAGCGGCCGATCAGATCGCCGAGCGGATCGGCCACCGGCTCGATGAACGCCGAGGGCGTGCCGATCGGCAGCGGTACTCCCAGCGCGTCACGCAGCCGGGCCGCGTCCTCCACCGCGACCCACCAGGAGCGGTTCGCGAAGGAAACGTGGAGTGCCCGCCGTGTGGTTACCAGGCTCTCGAACCAGGCGGTGGGGTCTTCGTCGCTGCGTTCGGCGGCCTCGGCGGCGGTGAGCGGGCCGAGCAGCCGCAGCAGGTCCGCCAAACCCTCGGCGTCGCGCGCGTGCCGCTCGGGGGTGAGCCGTTGCAGCTCCCGCTCGGTCTGCTCGATGACCGCGGCGTCGAGCAGTTCGCGCAGCTCGACCCGGCCGAGCAACTCGGCGAGCAGCCCCGAGTCGAGCGAGAGCGCGGCGGCGCGCCGCTCGGCCAGCGGGCTGTCGCCGTCGTACATGAACTGCCCGATGTAGTCGAACAGCAGGGCGTTCGCGAAGGGTGACGGCGTCGCCGTCTCCACCTCGACCAGCCGTACCTGGCGCCGCCCCACCCGGCCGAGCAGCTCGCGCAGCGACGGCAGGTCGTAGACGTCGCGCAGGCACTCGCGCACCGTCTCCAGCAGAATCGGGAACGCGGGGAACTTGCGCGCCACGTCGAGCAGCTGGGCCGAGCGCTGGCGCTGCTGCCACAGCGGAGCGCGCTTGCCGGGATCGCGGCGCGGCAGCAGCAGTGCGCGCGCGGCGCATTCGCGGAACCGGGAGGCGAACAGCGCCGAGCCGCCCACCTGCTCGGTGACGACGTCATCGATCTCGTCGGACTCGAAGACGAACAGTTCGGCGCCGGGCGGGTAGTCGGTGGTGTCGGGCAGGCGCACGACGATGCCGTCGTCGGAAGCGTTCGGCGCGGCGTCCACGCCGAACCGCTCGCGCAGCCGCGCTCCGACGGCCAGCGCCCATGGCGCGTGCACCGGGAGGCCGTAGGGCGAGTGCAGCACCAGCCGCCAGTCGCCGAGTTCGTCGCGGAACCGCTCCACCACGAGGGTGCGATCGGTGGGCAGATGCCCCGTCGCGGTGCGCTGTTCGTCCAGCAGGGTGAGCAAATTGGCGGTCGCGTTGTCGTCCAGGCCCGCGGAGCGCAGGAGTCCCGCGACGCGCTCCGGGACCGGAACATCGCGCGATCCGCGCTCGACGGCCGTTTCGGCCCCGTCATGTCGCTGCGCGCGTGACGTTTTCGACGGCGCACCGCCGTCGCGCCGGGACGTCTTCCTGCTCGCCGGAGCGGCCGTTTCGGCGGCCCGGTCCTGTGCGACGGTGCGCACGAACTCGCCCAGTGCCGCGCCGAGTTCGGCAGGCCGCCCGAGCCCGTCGCCGTGCCAGAACGGCAACCGGCCCGGCTGCCCGAACGCGGGCGTCACCAGCACGCGGTCGAAGGTGATCTCCTCGATCCGCCAGCTCGTCGCCCCGAGCGCGAACACGTCGCCGACTCGCGATTCGTAGACCATCTCCTCGTCGAGCTCCCCGACCCGGGACGCCTTCTCGCCCACCATGTACACCGCGAACATGCCGCGATCGGGAATCGCGCCGCCCGAGGTGACGGCAAGGCGTTGCGCGCCGGGCCGTCCGGTGAGCGTCCCCGCGTCGCGGTCCCAGACCAGCCGGGGACGCAACTCGGCGAACTCGTCGGACGGATAGCGCCCGGACAGCAGATCCAGCACCGACTCGTAGGCCGAGCGCGGCAGTGCCGCGTAACTCCCGGTGCCGCGCACCACCTCGAACCACGCGTCGACTTCGACCGGGTCCAGCGCGCACGCGGCGACGGTTTGCTGCGCGAGGATGTCCAGCGGGTGCGCCGGGATCTGGATCGCCTCGATCTGTCCCGCTGTCATCCGCTGCGAGGCCACCGCGCAGTGGACGACGTCGGTGCGATGTTTCGGGAAGATCACCCCGCGCGAGATCTCGCCGACCTGGTGCCCGGCCCGCCCGATCCGCTGCAATCCGCTGGCCACCGAGGGCGGCGCCTCCACCTGGACCACCAGGTCGACCGCGCCCATGTCGATGCCGAGTTCCAGGCTGCTGGTCGCGACGACGCAGCGCAGCCGCCCGCTCTTGAGATCGTCTTCGATCAGCGCGCGCTGCTCCTTGCTGACCGAACCGTGGTGCGCTCGCGCCAGCAGGGGCCCGGCGCCGTGGATCACCTCGGTGGACGCGCCGAGCTGGGCGGGCGGCTTGTGCTCGACCTCCACCGGCTCGCCGAGCCGCGCGGCGTAGGCCTCGTTCAGCCGTGCGGTGAGACGCTCGGCCAGCCTGCGGGAATTCGCGAACACGATCGAGGACCGGTGCTCGAGCACCAGGTCCACGATGGCCTCGTCCACGTGCGGCCAGATCGACCCCGGCTGATCGGACTCGCCCGGCTCGGTCATGTCCGCCACCGGCACCCGCACCGAGAGGTCGAACGTCTTCGGTGCGGGCGGTGCGACCAGAGTGATCGGCGCGTTGCCGACCAGGAATCGCCCGACTTCCTCCGGTGGCCGGACGGTGGCCGACAGCCCGATGCGCTGAACGGGCCGCTCGGTCAGCAGGTCGAGCCGGGCCAGCGACAGCGCCAGGTGCGAACCGCGTTTGGAACCGGCGATCGCGTGCACCTCGTCCACGATCACCGTGCGCACGTTCCGCAGCGTCTCCCTGGCCGCCGAGGTGAGCATGAGGAACAGCGACTCGGGGGTGGTGATCAAGATGTCCGGCGGGGTGCGCAGCAGGGACCGCCGATCGGACGCGCTGGTGTCGCCGGAACGGACGCCCACGGTGATCTCCGGCGGCTCCAGCCCCAGGCGCTTGGCGGTTTGCGTGACGCCGACCAGCGGCGCCCGCAGGTTGCGTTCCACGTCCACCGCGAGCGCCTTCAGCGGGGACACGTACAGCACGGAGGTACCGGCCTGTTCGGGCCGCTGCTCCCGGGCGGCCAGCTGGTCTATCGCCCAGAGGAACGCCGAGAGCGTCTTCCCGGACCCGGTCGGGGCGACGACGAGCGTGTGCTCGCCCGCCGCGATCGCCCGCCACGCTCCGAGTTGAGCGGAGGTCGGCGCGGGGAACGCGCCGTCGAACCACTCCTGGGTGGCGCGGGAGAACTGGGCCATGGATTCAGTGTGCACCGGCCCACCGACAAGCACGCCCGTACCGTTTCGCGAGCGAAGCCGGAGCAATCGAACGACAGCCGCCGACGCCGGGCCGTACGCTTCCACAGGTGCAAAAAGTGCTCAGACTCGACCTGGTCAGCCATGGGATGACCGAGGCGATGCGGAAGGCACGTTTCCCGGTGGACGAATCGCTCACCGAGGCAGGCCGGCGTGCGATGGCAGGGTGTGGACCACTCACCGCTCCCCGGGTGCTCACCGGGCCGGAGCGCCGGACGGTGGAGACCGCCGCGCTGCTGGGTTTGCCGGGCGAGGAGGACAACCGGCTGCGCGACCTGGACGCGGGCGCCTGGCGCGGCGGTGAACTGATGTCGGTGCCCCAGGACGAGCTGTACGCCTGGCTCACCGACCCGGCCTTCCGCGGGCACGGCGGCGAGTCGGTGGTGGACGTGATCGGACGGACCAGGTCCTGGATGGCCGAGGTCGCCGCGCAGGCCGTCTCCACCATCGCGGTGACCCACCCGGCGATCATCAGGGCCGCGCTGCTGGTGACGCTGGACGCGCCGCCGAAATCCTTCTGGCGCATCGATATCCCGCCCGGCAGCGTCACCCGCCTGCACTATCGCGGCGAATGGACGTTGCACTTCACGGCCTGACGCTCCGGCGCATCGCGCGGTCGCGCCGAGTCGGGCTAGTGTCTGAGACTATGGGTAACAACAATGGGTCGCAACGGCGCGGCCTGGCCATCGGATGCGGTGGCACCGTGGGAGCCGCGTGGATCGTCGCCGCGCGCGCCGCCGCCCGCGACGTGCTGGACTGGGATCCGCGCGAAGCGGACGTGCTGCTCGGCACCTCGGCGGGGGCGGAGACGGTGACGCTGCTCGGCAGCGGCGTCTCGGTCGACGACCTGGTGGCCGCGCAGCGTGGCGCGTCGGCCGATCCCATCCTGCGCGAACACCGGGCCTGCGAGCCCGGCCGCTTTCCGCCGCTGCCGCGCCCGCGACTCGGCTCGCCCCGGCTGTCGCTGCGGAGCCGAGAACCGGGGCAGGCGCTCCTGGCCGCCGCGAGCGGACTGCCCTTCCGGGGCGCCACGGCCGACGATCTCGCGGTGATGGGCCCCAACTTCATGGACGGCCGCCGTCGTCTCGCCACTTTCGAACACAGCCTGCGCAGTACCCGGCGCGCACTCGAACGAGGAGCCTTCGTATGAGAATCACCGGATCCGGCTACCCCGGCATCGACCTGCGCGAGGCCAGAGTTTTGATCACCGGCGGCGGCCGCGGCATCGGCCGGGCCACCGCGGCGGCGTTCGCCGCGAAAGGAGCGCAGGTCGTGCTCGCGGACGTGGACAAACCCGCCGCCGAAGCGGCCGCCGCCGAGATCGGGGCGAGCGCGTTCGAGCTCGACGTGCGTTCGCGCGACCAGTGGGACGCGGTCGTCGCGGCCGTGGGCGGAGTCGACGTCCTGATCAACAACGCGGGTGTCATGCCCGCCGGGGCGTTCCTGGAGGAGCCGGACGCGGTCGGCCGGGCAACGCTGGACATCAACGTCTGGGGTCTCATCCACGGCATGCGGGCCGTCGCACCGGGGATGATCGAGCGCGGCCGCGGCCATATCGTCAACGTCGCTTCCCTGGCGGGCAAGGTCCCCATCCCCGGTTTGGCCGTCTACAACGCGAGCAAGTTCGCGGCTGTCGGTCTCTCGGCGGCGACCCGTCTGGAATTCGCCGGGCAGGGCGTCAGCGTCAGCTGCGTTCTGCCGTCGGCCGTGCGGACCCGCCTCTCCTCGGGATTGCGGCTCGGCCACGGCATGCCGACGGTCGACCCGGAGGACGTCGCCGCC
Source organism: Nocardia abscessus (assembly GCF_015477775.1). Lineage (GTDB taxonomy): Bacteria > Actinomycetota > Actinomycetes > Mycobacteriales > Mycobacteriaceae > Nocardia > Nocardia abscessus_A. The sequence goes on from NZ_JADLQO010000005.1 coordinate 358,886, forward strand.
GCCATCCTGCGCACCTGCGCCACCCGCAGAGCCGAAGTGGCCGTGCCGAGCTACCTCGGCCCGGTGGACATCGCGCTGGCCGCCGCGCCGGAACGCGCGGTGCGCCTGGTCCGCAGCCTCTTCGACGGTGATCGCGCCTTGCGCCCGGCCGACGAGCGGACTCGCGCGGCGTACGAGCGAGAAGTGCGCTCCATCGACTGACCGAACGAAAAGCGGCCCGGGAGAACATCTCCCGGGCCGCGTTGGGTGTGCGATCAGCAGGTCGTCGAGGCGGGTTCGCCGCGGAACCTGGCCTCGACGTAGTTCCACGCGTCGGCGAATCCGGCGACCGCCGCGGTCATGTGCTCGGAGATGTCGACGGTGTGGAACTGCACCGGCGCGCCTGCCTTGCAGTACCGGTCGGCGACTTCGGCGACGGGCCGGTAGAAGGTGAGCGTGTCGAAGCGGCCCTGCCACAGATAGGTCGGCACGGTCGGTACGCCGTCGAAGTACCGCAGGCTGTTCTCCCGCAGAACGGCGTGCGCCTCCGGGCTGTCCATCAGGCTCTTGGTCGCCGCCATCTGCTCGGCGCTGCGGAAGGCGCCGTGGAACAGCAGGAATCGCCTGCACGCGTCGTGCGTGAATTCCCGGAACCACAAGCCGTTCTCGTTGAGCTGATCCGAGATCGGCAGCCGGTCCGGGTATTCCCGCTCCAGTCCCATGGCCGCGGCGAAGGCGAGGCCGAACCCGGGATGCGGGTCGAAGCCCAGCGACATCGCCATCTCCTCCATGTCGGCGGGAATGCCACCGGCCACGGCGGCCGCGAGCTGCAGATCCGGCGCATAGGTGGGTTGCATCGCGGCGGCCCACGCGGTGGCCATGCCGCCGCCGGAATAGCCCGCGATGGCGACGGGAGACCGGGACAGGCCGAGTTCGGCGACCTTGCGCACGGCCTTCACGCTGTCCAGCGTCATCATGCCGGCCAGGCGCGCGGCGCCGTAGGCGGAAGTCGGGCCCAGGTAGTCGGGCAGTGAGATCGCCCATCCGCGTCCGATGGGCAGCATCGCGCCGACCGCGTCCTGCAGTTCACCGTTGAACAGCGAGCGCGACGGGTTGCACTGGGTGCCCAGCGAATTGATCAGCGCCTGGTAGGAGACCAGCGGCGGGTTCTTGACCCCGGCGGGTAGCAGGACCGTCGTGATGCCCATGACGGGATTGCCCTGGGAGTTGGTGGACCGGAACGCCACCTGCCAGCCCTCGGTCCCTACGTAGAGACCGGTGTCGATCTTGCGGGTCCGCACGACGTCGCCGGGTGCGAACGCCGCCAGGTCGGACGGCGCGGAGTAGAACAAATCAGGATCGGGGGTGGGATACAACGGCTGAGCCGTTGCCGGCAGGCCGAGCAGGCCGAGCGAGACGATACTCACCAGCAAGATCGCAAACCTGAACGGAACTCTGGACACGGTTTTCCTTCGAAAGTCAGCCGTCACCGGCGCACCGGCCTGGCGGGCCCGCCGCGGCGTCGACGCACCGGACAGACCGGCACTACACGGAAAGCCGCAGCGAACGTCGTTCACTGCGGGACAGAGCAGAAGGAACCGCCGCCGGAGCGGCCGGAGCCGATCGCGGCGGACTGGCGCACCTCCTTCGACTCCGGGACCGCCGGTAGCCGCGAAGGCGGCACCATCCGCTGCGAAGATAACGCCTGACCGGGCGGAACGCCGCATCGATGCTCGCGAACAGGACAATTCACAAAGCCCGTTGCCCGCGATTCGACAAGATCACTAAAGGCGGTGGCCTGCCCGGCCGCCCACCGGTTCGCCCCCGTGCCGCGCGGCTCATGCGAAGCTGAGCACCGTCCGATCGCCCAGCGGGCGTTCCAGATCGACGACCACCACACCATACTCGCGCTTCTGCTCCGGGTTCGCGCCCTGGCACGGCGGCATGCCCCGATGCAGGCCGCGGATCAGCCGCACGTTCACCAGGTCGGCGGATTCCTCCACCCGCGCGGTGAACCCGATGCTCGGGCAGCCGACCGGCCCCGGTATGTGGATCGCGAGCTTGTCGGTGCCGTCTTCGACGTCGTACTCCGAGAAGGGCATCGCCGAACTGGGTTCCAGATCCGCCGCCTGCGGGATGACGACCATCGTTCCGCCCGCGTAGCGCCGGGGGCCAGGGTCGGCCCGCGTCCCGGGCGCCGCTCCCGCGGCCTGATCCGGCGTGGAGGGGTCGGCCGGGTCCGCCTGCTGCCCGCACGCGGACAGCGCCCCGAACGCGATGGCGGCGAGGATCGCCGTGCCCCTCCTGAGCAATGCCATCCCTCCACCTTCACACAGCTGGGTGCGGGTGCGGCGGAGGTATCGCGGTGTGGCACGGGACCGGCTCGCCGGATGCCGATCGCTCGACGCGCTGGTGTGCGCGCCGTCACACAGACCTCGCACTCTGCGTAGGTCGTGCCCATTGGAAGGCTTTTTGATTGCGCAGATTGCTCAACTTCACACATCAAGGTTGTGCGTTCAGTTCTTCAGGGACACGATATCGGCAACAAGTGCTCAACGAGGCGAAGCGCCGGACCGGCGCCGAGGGACGGGTGGATCTGTATGACCGAGCTCGCCGACCGCGATCTGATCGCAGCCCCCTACGACCTTGCCGACCGTTACCGCGTCGGTTCGCGGACCGTCGTCCTCACCGGCGTCCAGGCCATCGCCCGGCAGCTGGTCGAGCAGCACGTTCGCGATCTGCGCGCCGGTTCGCGGGTCGGCACGTTCGTCTCCGGATACCAGGGCAGTCCGCTCGGCGGTGTCGACAAGATGCTGGCCGGAATGCCGGACGTCCTCGCCGAGCACGACATCTCGTTCGTGCCGGGGTTGAACGAGGAACTGGCCGCGACCTCGGTGTGGGGTAGTCAGGCGGTGCTGCCCGCGGGCGCCGCGACCCACGACGGCGTTGTCGGTGTCTGGTACGGCAAAGGCCCCGGCCTGGACCGCGCGACCGATGCCCTGCGCCACGCCAACATGTACGGCGCGAACCCGCGCGGCGGCGTCCTGCTGCTGGTCGGCGACGATCCGGCGTCGAAGTCCTCCACCGTGCCCGCGGTGAGCGAGCGCTCGCTGGCGGCGCTGAACATCCCGGTGCTGTTCCCGCGCAACGCCCGCGAGATCATCACCATGGGCCTGCACGGCGTGGCCCTGTCGCGCGCCTCCGGCTGTCTCGTGGCGCTGAAGATCGTGGCCGACGTCGCCGACGGCGCATGGACCGTCGACGGTTCGGTGGGTGACATCGACATCGTCGTCCCCGAGATCGACTGGGAGGGCGCGCCCTTCCGCTACCGGCAGCGTCCGATGGCCGCTCCGGCCGACAGCCTGCTCGCCGAGGCGGATCTCTACGGTCCGCGCTGGGAGCTGGTGCGGGCCTACAGCACGCGTAACGGGCTGGACGTGATCGAGGTGAACCCGGCGCGCGCCACGATCGGCATCGCCGCCGCCGGAACCACCTTCGACGCGGTCCGTCAAGCGCTGATCGACCTCGGCGTGGATGACGACGCGCTGCACGAGGCGGGCATCCGCCTGCTGCGCATCGGGATGCCGTATCCGGTGGCGCCCGAACGGGTCCGGCAGTTCGCCGCCGGACTCACGCGTCTGATCGTCGTGGAGGACAAGACCGCCTTCCTCGAGACCCAGATCCGCGACATCCTGTACGGCGCCCCGGGCGCGCCCGAGATCGTCGGCAAGCGCGACGGCGCGGGCCGCTCGCTGTTCGGCAGCGACGGCGAACTCACCTCCGGGCGGATCGCCGCACCGCTGCGCCGCGTGCTCGACGGTCACGTCGCGCTGAAACGCGCCCTGCCGCAGCCGCTCTCGCTGTCGGTGCTGCCCGCCAAGCGCGCGGCCTACTTCTGCAGCGGCTGTCCGCACAACCGCTCCACCGCTGTCCCGGACGGCTCACTGGCGGGCGGTGGCATCGGCTGTCACACCTTGGTGACCATGTCCGGCCGCGCCGACAGCAAGGTCACCGGGCTGACCCAGATGGGCGGCGAGGGCGCGCAGTGGATCGGCCAGGCCCCGTTCACCGACGTACCGCATCTGTTCCAGAACATCGGCGACGGCACGTATTTCCACTCCGGTCAGCTCGCCGTGCAGGCGTGCGTCGCGGCGGGGGTGAACATCACGTTCAAGCTGCTGCACAACGACGTCGTCGCGATGACGGGCGCGCAGCACGCGGAGGGCGCGCTCACGGTGCCGATGCTCACCCACAAGCTCACCGTCGAAGGCGTCCGCCGGATCATCGTCTGCGCCGACGAGCCGCAGCGCTACCGCAAGCGCGATCTCGCTCCCGGCACCCTGCTGTGGCATCGCGACCGCCTCGACGAAGCGCAGCGCGCGCTGCGCGAGATCCCCGGCGTCACAGTGCTGATCTACGACCAGCACTGTGCGGCCGACGCACGGCGGCAGCGCAAGCGGGGCGCCCTTCCGGTGCGCCGCACTCGGGTGGTCATCAACGAGGCGGTGTGCGAAGGCTGCGGTGATTGCGGCGTCCAGAGCAATTGCCTGTCGGTGCAGCCGGTGGACACCGAATTCGGGCGCAAGACCCGGATCGACCAGACCTCGTGCAACACCGACTACAGCTGCCTCGCCGGCGACTGCCCCTCGTTCGTCACGGTGGAGCTCCCCGACCCGGCGAAGCGGAAGCCGCGCCAGGCGCAGCGCAGGCCGCAACCGCCGCAAGTGCCCGAACTCGTGCACGAACCGCCGACCACCACGCAGAACGTCTTCCTCGCGGGCATCGGCGGCACCGGCATCGTCACCGTGAACCAGGTGCTGGCGACCGCCGCGATGCGAGCCGGGTACGAGGTGGCGAGCCTGGACCAGATCGGCATGAGCCAGAAGGCCGGACCCGTGGTCTCGCACCTGCGTTTCGCCGTGCACGCGCTGGAGCCCGCCAACCGGCTGGCCCCCGCCTCCGCCGACTGCATCGTGGCCTTCGACCTGCTGGCCGCCACCGACAACAAGAACCTGGCCTACGGCCGCGTCACGACCACCGTGTCGGTCGCCTCCACCAGCAGGACCCCGACCGGCGACATGGTCTACGACAAGTCGGTCGTCCATCCCGACGAGGCGATGCTGCTGGAGCGCTTGGCGAAGGTCTCGCGCTCGGTGCGGTCCTTCGACGCCCTGGCCGCCGCGCAGGCCCTCTTCGGCAACACCGCCGCCGCGAACTTCCTGCTGGTGGGCGCCGCCTACCAGCTCGGCGGCCTGCGGTTGCCGGGTACCGCGATCGAAGAGGCCATCGCGATCAACGGAGTGGCCGTGGAGGCCAACCTCGCGGCCTTCCGCTGGGGTCGGGTGGCGATCGCCCGGCCGGAGGAGTTCGCCGCCGCGACCACGCGCCGCCCGGCGGCCGCAGCTGCGGTGAAGATACCCGCGGACCTGTTCGAGGGGTTGACCGCGACGGGAGAGACGCGGCGCCTGACCGAACTGCGGGCTGTCGAGCTGATCGGTTTCCAGAGCGCGGCGGTGGCGCGCGACTACGTCGCCACGGTGCAACGTATCTGGGAGGCCGAGCGCCGGGTGACCGACCGTACCGAGTTCAGCGAGCAGGTGGCGCGCGGACTGTACAAGTTCACGGCCTACAAAGACGAGTACGAGGTGGCGCGACGACTCACCGACCCGGCCTTCCTGGCCGAGGTCGCCGCACAGGTCCCCGAGGGGGCGAACCTCACCTACCGGCTGCACCCGCCGCTCCTGCGCGCGATGGGACGGAAGAAGAAGATCGGCATGCGGCCGGGCAGCCACTTCGCCCTCCGCTTGCTGGCCAAGGGAAAGCTACTGCGCGGCACCGCGTTCGATCCGTTCGGCTACGCGCACGTGCGACGCGTGGAACGCGATCTGCGCGCGCACTACACCGGGATGGTGACGAACCTGGCCGACATGCTGGACCGATCGGGCTACGACCGCGCCGTACAGGCGGCGGCTCTCGCCGACGTGGTGCGCGGATACGAGGACATCAAGCTCGCCAACGTCGCGCTGTACGCCGAACGCCTGCGGGAACTCGGTATCGAGCCGCCGCGATGGTGACGGGGTACCGCACGCCGCGTCGCCCGGACGCCGGTCGGTCACTGGTCGCCGTCGCAGACGAGAAGCACGGCCCGGGCAGGCGATACCGGCGTGGCCGCCAGTCCTCGGGCTCGTGATCCGATCTCGATGCCGCGTGGTGGCCCATCGGCCCGCGTGTGTGATGGCCGGTTCGCGAACGACTCACCCGGCGTAACCGGTCACCTTGCCGATCCACGCGATGAAATCCGCGGCGTCCTCGTTGCTGCCGTGCCCCGCGTCCCAGTACATCGCGGCGTCGACGTCGGCGCCCAGATTCTCCAGGCTCGCGGCGAGATTGCCCACGATCGTCAGCGACGTATCGGTGTCCTTGGTGCCGACGCGGATCCACCAGTGCTTCGCTCGGGCGGGATTGCGCTGTCGGAGAAAGAACATGGGGTTCATCATGCTGATCTTCTCGGGCAGGTCGCTGTCGAGTCGCGCGCCGGGGTCGCCGGTCGCTCGCCGCAGGCTGAACAGGGTGAAGTGCCTGGCCTTGACGGTTCCGCCACCGAACTCGTTGTTCTCGCCCGAGGACAGGTCGAAGGCATCGAACGCGGGCACGCCCTTCTTTCGCTCACCGACGTGCGCGAGGCAGTCCGGCCAGGTGAACTCCGCCCGATCACCCGCCCACGTGATCCACGTGTTGTCCGCCAGGTAGCTCGAGCGGTCGGCGTCCGGCAGCGCGGTCAAGTACTCGGTCGCCGCCGGTTCCAGGTAGGTCCGCACGAGATAGTCGCCGTAGTTTGCGGCAGTGAGGCGCCCGAATCCGTTCCGGCCCTGTAGTTCCAGCGAAGCCTGGTAGCCGGTGAACGCCGCGCTCAGGTCGCGTGAGGCCACGGCGTCGAGTGCCCCCGAGCGCAACGGGTTCGCGCCCCAATTCCACTCGTAGGCCATGTCCGCGTGTTCGAGATCCGTGATGGGGCAGTAAGGGGCCGCGGCGAAGACGACATCGCCGGCGTCCGCCGCGCCGAGTTCGGCGAGATACCGGTCGTACATCCGGCTGTCCCCGGACACGGCGAGCAAGGCGGCCAGCGCTCCGCCCGCGCTGACCCCGGTGGCCACGATCCGGTCGGTGTTCCCCGGCACGCGGCTGGAGTTGTGCCGCAGGTACCGGACCGCGGCCTTCAGATCCACGATGGCGGCCGGCGCCACGCCGTAGTATGTGCCGTCCGGGTCGACCAGGTCGCGGCCGCGAGCGCCGGAGTCGACGACGACGTAACCCGCCGCCAAGGCGAGATCCTGGTTCCTGGTCCGATCACCCCCGTCCTCCGGTTCGCCGTTCGTCACCGACGACGACAGATATCCCGCGACGGAGTTGCTGAAGAGGATGGGCGCCTTGCTCGCGTCGACGGAGCGGCCATCGATCTCGACGGGCACGCTGACGTTCAGACTCTGGTACGCCTTGTCGACCGGTTTCGCGACATAGACAACCTCCGCGTAGCGGCGATATGTCACCTCTTTGTCGCGATCGAAGGTGGCGACCGTCTTCTTCTCCGTTGTGAACGCGTCGGGGTCGAAGGCCAGCTCGTCCACCGCCTTCGCATCGCCGTCCAGCACGCCGCAGGCCGTGGCAAACATCGGCACGGCGACGGCCGCCGCACATCCCTTGAGCATCGCTCTGCGCTGCACGGCTCTCTCCTTCGCGTTCGTGGCAAACCGCGGGCATCGCGGGCCGCGACGGCGTCGCTGGAACTTGCGTCGAAACGTCTCATCTGGCGATCAGTCAGCCGATATCGAAGAATAGCGGCGCGGAGTCACTCATTCGCGCATATCTCCGGCTGCGCGAAGCGGTGAGAGACCAAATCAGCCACTTGCTGGCTACCGTGCCGGTGTGCGGGAGGGGCCTCGGAGGCAACCGGGCGTGGGTCGAGCGCGCCGAAGGAACTGCCGATCATGGGTCGAACGCCGGCACCGCGTGACGGCCGCCGGGCGGGCAGCGCGGGTGTCGCACCGGGCGATCGCGACGGCGGCAAAAGAAATAGCCCGGGTCGGCGGTGTGAACCGCCGACCCGGGCCCTCTGGTAGCGGGGACAGGATTTGAACCTGCGACCTCTGGGTTATGAGCCCAGCGAGCTACCGAGCTGCTCCACCCCGCGTCGTACGGATAACACTACACAGGGTGGGTGCGAACACCGAATCGCCTGGTGGGGCGGGGTGGCTCAGCCGAATTCGATGCCCTGGGCGAGGGGCAGTTCGGTGGAGTAGTTGACGGTGTTGGTGGCTCGCCGCATGTAGGCCTTCCAGGAGTCCGAGCCGGATTCGCGTCCGCCGCCGGTCTGCTTCTCGCCACCGAAGGCGCCGCCGATCTCGGCGCCGGAGGTGCCGATATTGACGTTGGCGATGCCGCAATCGGACCCGTCGGCGGCGAGGAAGCGTTCGGCCTCGCGTTGGTCGGTGGTGAAGATCGCCGACGACAGGCCCTGCGGCACTTCGTTGTGCAGGGCGATCGCGCGGTCGAAGTCGTCGTAGGTGAGCACGTAGAGGATCGGTGCGAAGGTCTCCTCCCGCACCACGGCGGTCTGCGCGGGCATGCGCACGATGGCGGGCCGCACGTAGTAGGCGTCGTCGCCGAACCCTTCGACTCGCTCGCCGCCGCAGACCAGTTCGCCGCCGTCGGTCACCGCCTTGTCCAGCGCGGCGCGCATCCCGGTGTAGGCCTTCCCGTCGATCAGGGGCCCCACCAGCACCCCCTCGTCGAGCGGATTGCCTACGGACAGTTGCCGGTACGCCCGCTCCAGCCGATCCAGCAGCGGGCCGACGACGTCACGATGCGCGATCAGCCGCCGCAGCGTGGTGCACCGCTGCCCGGCCGTGCCCGCCGCCGCGAACACGATGGCCCGCGCCGCGAGATCCAGGTCGGCGGACGCGGTGACGATCGCGCCGTTGTTGCCGCCGAGTTCCAGCAGGCAGCGCCCGAGCCGCTCGGCCACCCGCGGTGCGACCAGCCGCCCCATCCGCACCGAGCCGGTCGCGCTGACCAACGGCACTCGTTCGTCGTCGACCAGTCGCGCCCCGACGTCGCTGCCGCCCTGGATCAGTTGATGCACTTCGGGATCCGCGCCGGCTTCGCCTGCCGCGCGCCGCAGCAGCGCGTGGCAGGCCAGCGCGGTCAGCGGCGTCGTCTCGGAGGGCTTCCACACCACGGTGTCGCCGCAGACCAGCGCGATCGCCGTGTTCCACGCCCAGACCGCGACCGGGAAGTTGAACGCGGAAATGACCCCGACCACGCCGAGGGGATGCCAGGTCTCCATCAGCCGGTGGCCAGGGCGCTCCGAGGGCATGGTGTGGCCGTACAGCTGGCGGGACAGGCCGACGGCGAATTCGCAGATGTCGATCATCTCCTGCACCTCGCCCGCGGCCTCGGCGGGGATCTTGCCCGCCTCCAGCGTGACCAGCTCGGCCAGGTCGCTCTTGTGCGCGGTGAGCAGCTGCCCCAGCCTGCGCACGACCGCGGCCCGGACGGGCGCCGGAACGCCGCGCCAGGCTCGGAACGCGGTGGCGGCCCGTCCGATCGCGGCGTCGACCTCGGTGAGCGAGCTGGACCGCAGGGTCATCAGCTGCCCTCCGGTGATCGGAGTGCGCGCGGGCAGGTCGCCGGGTTCCGGTGGACCCGCGGCGAATTCGCGCAGCGCCGCCTCCGCGCGGGCGGCGAGGCGCTGGGTGGTCTGGTCGTCGAGTACCTCGGTCATGTGTTGTTCCGCCGTACCTTTCGGCCGCGTCGCGGCGTGTCTGTCCCACATAGCGGGAGGATGGAGGTCAGGTTTCGGACACGAGGCGGGTCGGCTGAGTTAGCCTTCGCTGATGGCGGATACACCGGCAAGACCCGTACTCGATGACATCGATCGCCTGCTGATTCGTGAACTGATGGCCGATGGACGGGCCACCCTGTCGAACCTGGCGGAGAAGGCGAGTCTGTCGGTGTCCGCGGTGCAGTCCCGGGTCCGCCGATTAGAGGCACGCGGTGTGATCCGCGGGTATACCGCGCACGTCGATCCCGAAGCGCTCGGCCAACTGCTGTCGGCATTCGTCGCGATCACTCCTCTCGACCCGTCGCAACCCGATGACGCTCCCGCGGTCCTGCAGCACATCCCCGGCATCGAGGCGTGCCACTCGGTGGCCGGCGAGGAGAGCTACATCCTGCTGGTGCGAGTGGCGTCCCCGCGGCACCTCGAGCAGTTGCTCCAGGAGATCAGAGCCACCGCCAACGTGCGAACCCGAAGCACCATCATCTTGCAGACATTCTATGACAGGTAGGGTTTGCTCGTAATTAATCCGTTTTGTTGTAGAGGTTCCGTAAATTTTTACGTACCCTCAGGGGCGTGACCATCGAACTGGAACGCACCCGCCCGGCGGTCACCCCCGCTGCCCGGGTTCGTGAGATCTTGTCGGCGAGCATCCTGGCCGACGGCTTCGACTTGGTTCTCGACCTCAACCGGTCCCGCGGCTGCCGTCTCGTCGACGAACGAGACGGCAGCTCCTACCTCGACATGTTCGGCTTCTTCGCCTCCAACGCGCTGGGCATGAACCATCCCGCCCTGGCCGAGGACGCGCAGTTCCGTGCCGAACTGCTCACCGCGGCACTGAACAAGCCCAGCAATTCCGACATCTACACCGTCGAGATGGCCCGCTTCGTCGAGACGTTCGTGCGGGTGCTCGGTGATCCGCGGCTGCCGCACCTGTTCTTCATCGACGGCGGCGGCCTCGCGGTGGAGAACGCCCTCAAGGTCGCATTCGACTGGAAGAGCAGGCACAACGAATCACACGGCCGCGAAACGGAACTCGGCACCAAGGTGCTGCACCTGACCGGGGCGTTCCACGGCCGCACCGGTTACACGATGTCGCTCACCAACACCGATCCGGTGAAGACCGCGCGTTTCCCGAAGTTCGACTGGCCCCGCATCAAGTCGCCCTACCTCACCGACGCCTTCGACGTCGAGGAGGCGGAGGCGTGCGCGCTCGCCCAAGCGCGGCGGGCATTCGAGGAAAGTCCGCACGACATAGCGTGTTTCATCGCCGAGCCGATCCAGGGCGAGGGCGGCGACCGGCATCTGCGCCCGCGGTTCCTGCAAGCCGTGCAGCAGCTGTGTCACGAGAACGACGCGCTGTTCGTGCTGGACGAGGTGCAGACCGGCGTGGGCATGACCGGAACCACCTGGGCCTACCAGCAACTCGGCCTGGAGCCGGACGTCGTCGCTTTCGGTAAGCGAACTCAGGTGTGTGGCGTCATGGCGGGCGGGCGCGTGGACGAGGTGCCCGGCAACGTCTTCGCGGTCAGCTCCCGGCTCAACTCGACCTGGGGCGGCAACCTCGCCGACATGGTGCGCAGCAGGCGCATCCTGGAGGTGCTCGAGCGGGACGAGCTGATCGAACGGTCCCGCCCGCTGGGTGCGCACCTGCTCGACCGGCTGGGCGCGCTCGCCGCCCGCCGCCTCGATGTCAGCGAGCCGCGCGGGCGCGGACTGATGTGCGCGATCACGCTGTCGTCGTCCCGGCTGCGCGACGAGGTGCTCACCGCGCTGCGCGAGCGCGAGCACGTGCTGATCCTCGGCACCGGTGAGCGAGGCATCCGGTTCCGTCCCCCGCTCACGGTCACCGGCGCCGAGCTGGACGAGGCCGTCGACGCGCTCGATAGGGTGCTGACCAGCCTCGAATAGCCCGAACAGGATGATCCGGGCATTCCGGTGGCCCCCGGCGCGGGGTCCACCGGAATCCCGGATCCACCTCCTAGGCTTCGCAGCCATGTCCTCTCGTCTTCACCACTCCCCGAGCAGGTGCGGCGCGTGAACCGACAGCGCACGTACCGATGCTGCGCGCCGCACCTCGTGGTCCCGCTCGTCGTGCTGTCCGCCGTGGTGGGCTGCGCCGCCAGTGACGCAGGCACGGTGGACACCGAGGGAAGCCAGGCCGCCGCGACCACCGTGGCCGCACCGACCACCGATGTGTTCCCGCCGCACATGACCGATCTGTTGCCCGGGATGCCGCCGCCGCTCTCACCGACCGACGTGTACGCGGCCAACCGCGAGTTCAGCCCCACCGTGGCCGACCACCGCCCGCTGGTCTACGTGCCCAACAGCCAGTCGAACACGGTCTCGGTGATCGATCCGGACACCTTCCGGGTGATCGACACCTTCCCCGCGGGCGGGTTCGAGCCGCAGCACGTCGTGCCGTCCTACGACATGCAGACGCTCTACGTCACCAACGACATGCCGCTGGGCGGCGGCAGCCTGCTTCCGATCGATCCGCGGACCGGCAAGCCGGGCGAACCCTTTCCCGTCCGCGATCCGTACAACATGTATTACACGCCGGACGGCCGGTACGCGCTGGTCGTCGCGGAGGCGGACAAGTCGCTGGACTTCTACGACCCGCGCACCTGGCAGAAGACGCACGCCCTGGCGGTGCCCGATTGCGCGGGCGTCGACCACATGGACTTCACCGCCGACGGTCGCTTCGCCCTGGCCTCGTGCGAATTCATCGGCCGGATGCTGGCTTTCGACGTGGCCGAACGCAGGATCGTCAAGATGATCGACCTGCCCGGCGGCCGCTCGGGCAAGCCGCAGGATGTGAAGCTGTCGCCGGACGGGCACACCTTCTTCGTCGCCGACATGGCCGCCGACGGCGTCTACCTCTTCGACGCGCACACCTTCGACAACACCGGATTCGTGCCGACCGGCAAGGGGACCCACGGGCTCTACGTCACTCGCGACTCCACCCGGATGCTCATCACCAACCGGCACGAAGGCAGCGTCTCGGTGTGGGATTTCGCGGCGAAGGGGCTGGTGTACAAGTGGTTCGTGCCGGGCGGCGGCAGTCCCGACATGGGCAACATCTCCGCCGACGGGCGCGTCTTCTGGGCGTCCGGCCGTCATCACGGCGAGGTGTACGCCATCGACATCGTCAATTGGCAACTCTTGGCGCGCATCCCCGTCGGCAGAGGACCGCACGGACTCACCATCTGGCCGCAGCCCGGACGCTACTCGACCGGGCACACCGGCGTCATGCGCTGAACCCGCCGGTGCCACCGCAACCCCTGCGCGCCGGTCAGGACGTGACCGGGCGCAGCCCCAAACCGCCTTCGACGAAGCGGCGTACGGATCCCAGCCCGGCGTCCAGAGCGGCTTCGTAGCCCGGGCGTGCCCATCCGCGCACGTTCGCGGTGCCGTCACCTGCGGGCGTCACCCCGATCTCGGCGACCAGTTCTGCGGTAGTCGGTTCGCAGACCGCCCAGGAGAAGTGCGTCTCCTCCGCCCAGCCCGCAGTGCGCCGGGCCACGTAGTCCGGTTCGGTGATGCCGCCCGCCGCCAGGGCGGGGCGGTCATCGATGCGATCGTCGGCGCGCAGGGCGCGCAGATACCAGGCGCCCGCATTGATCTCGATCGGTTCCATCAGCACTCGCCCGTTCCGTGTTCGCTGCCCGGTACCGCGACCAGCGCACCCGCGAATTCCCCGACGCCGAGCGGCCTCGCTGCGACATGATCGGATGGCCGCGACGTCGCTTTTGCGCTTTCCGCGGTGCGGACGTGAATTTCGGGTAGCTCGATCATGCGGAAAAGGCTAGCGGGAGGTTCTATCGATATGGACGAGCTATGGTTCGGCCACTACCGCCTCGACCGGTTGCTGGGCAGCGGCGGCACAGGCGAAGTCTGGCTCGCGCACGACACCACAGCCGGCCGTACCGTCGCACTGAAGGTACTGGCCGCCGGGTACGCGGCGGATACGAGATTCCGGCAGCGATTCACCAGAGAGGCTCGGCTCGCCGCCCAGGTACGCGGGCCGCACCTGGTGTCGATCCATTCCTTCGGTGAACTCGACGGCCGCCTGTACATCGATATGGAATACATCGAAGGCTCGGACGTGGCCGCACTGCTGCGTCGCGAGGGGCGGCTGGCGCCCGAGCGCGCGATCGAGATCGTGTCGCAGACGGCCACCGCCCTCGATATCGCGCATCGCGCGGGCCTGGTACACCGCGACGTCAAGCCCTCCAACATCATGGTGACGCCGGACGGCACGGTCTACCTGATCGACTTCGGCACCGCGCACCGCAGCGACCAGCCCTCGATCACCGCCACCGGCAACGTGGTGGGCACGCTGGCCTACATGGCGCCGGAGCGGTTCGACGGCACGGCGGGACCTCGGTCCGATCAGTACTCGCTGGCCTGCGTCCTGTACGAGTGCCTCACCGGGCGCAGGCCGTTCGACGGCGGCGATCCGCCGCGCCTGTTGCGCGCCCACCTGATGCAAACCCCGCCGCTCGCGTCCGCGCTGAATCCGGCCGTGCCGCCGGAACTGGACGCGGTGATCGCGCGCGGCATGGCGAAAGACCCCGCTCGGCGGTGGTCCAGTGCGGGGGAGCTGGCGTCCGTGGGGTACGCGGCCGTGACCGGCCGTGACGCGACGACGGTCGAGCTGTCGTCGTCGGTGCCGACCGCCGTGCTGCCGCCACCGCGCTGGAGGGCCCGCACCGGTGGCCCGCCCCGGGCGCGGGCGTCCATCGGCCCGCGCCTCGCGCTGGCGGCTTTCGGAACGCTCGCCGTGGCGGTCGCCGGGACACTGTGGCTCGGCAGGCCCGAGGTGGCCGTCGCGGGCCCGGACGACTCGCCGATTCCGTCTTCGAAGCAGGAAGCCGCCGCGCAACCGGTGCTGCCGTCGCATGCCCCGGCCCCACCGGTGCCCATCTCCGCGCCTCTGCTGGTCCTGCCCGGCGCGGGGCAGCCGTGCGACCCGGCGGTGGACGTGCACAGCGTCACCGTCGACGGCCTCGTGCTGACCTGTACGCCGTTGGTGGCGGGCCGGGCGAGCTGGCTGCCCGCGGTGGCGGCCTCCACCGGCGTCGCAACGGGGAGCGCCGAAGGCGACGCGAACGACTCCGGGCAGCAGGGCTCGGACGACAAGCGCGACCGGGGCAAGCCCGGCCATTCGAACCAGGGCAACGGCAGGGACAAGCCCAAACCGAACAAGTAGGCCGGACCGTCGCGTGACTGTCGCCCAGCACACAGTGGTGCGTGACGCGGGGTGGGGTTACGCTCCGAAAGAGGCCACGTCTTCGGTATTCCCGCGGTGATCTGCTGATTCGCGTTGTCCGCTCCGCGGTGGAGGCCGGGCCGACCAGACGTCGACGGTGACTGGAGGTTCGCGATGGGGGAGGTGCGATTCGCGGGTTACCGGCTGGAACGGCTGCTCGGCAAGGGCGGCATGGGCCAGGTGTGGCTGGCGTACGACACGGTGGCGGCACGGCGGGTGGCGTTGAAACTCTTGCCCGCCGACCTGGCGGCCGGCGGTGGATACCGCAAGCGATTCGAGCGCGAGGCCGAGGCGGTGGCGCGGTTGCGCGACCCGCATGTACCCAGAATCCACCGATTCGGCGAGATCGACGGGCGGCTCTACATCGACATGCAATTCGTCGAGGGCGACGACCTGGCGGGCAAGCTGGCGGCCGAGGGGCCGATGCCACCGGCCGTGGCGGTCGGCATCATCGGGCACGTCGCCGCCGCGCTCGACGTGGCGCATCGGGCCGGACTGGTGCACCGCGACGTCAAACCGTCGAACATCGTCGTCCATCCCAGCGGCTTCACCTACCTGATCGACTTCGGTATCGCGCACGCCCTCGGCCGGACGGCCGTGACCACCACCGGCATGGCGATCGGAACCCTCGCGTACATGGCGCCGGAACGGTTCGGCGGAACGGTGGACGGGCGCGCCGACGTCTACTCGCTGGCCTGCGTGCTCTACGAATGCCTCACCGGCTCCCGGCTCTACGGCGACACCGATCCCGCGCAGCAGATGCACGCTCACCTGATGGCGGCGCCGCCACGAGCCGGTGCGGTGTGCGCCGCCGTCCCCGCCGCGCTGGACGCCGTCATCGCGCGCGGACTGGCGAAGGAGCCGAACGAAAGGTACTCCACGGCAGGAGCATTCGCGGCGGCCGCGCGCGCCGCGATCGGCGCTTCCGCGCCTGACTCGCGAGCGGTGCCGCCGATGCCGCTCCGTCCGCCGACAAAGCCGGTGACAGGGGCGGCCGTGCCACCGCAGAGGGGCGACGCGCATCGGCCCGACGGCGGTGTTCCGGCGAATCCAGCCGCACCGGGGCAGCATTCGCCGTCGGACTCGAAATCCGCTGTCGCGGAAGGCGGCACGCCGGAACATTTCGACCCGGAGCCGGAACCACGGCAAACGCCCAACCCGACCAAAGTGTTGCCGCAGCCAGGACCGACGCCGACCCTCGTGGCGACCGAGCTCGACTGGTCTTCGGTCGCGCCCAGCCCGAACTACGCACCGGGCGGGCACGTTTCGAAGCCGGGCTCGGCGGTGCGGGGATACTCCGATCCGCAGCGTGCGGTAGGCAATGGTTATCCGTTTGCCGGGCAGCCGTATTCAGCGCCCCGGCGGTGGTATCAGAACGGGTCGTATGCCGCTGGAAGTGCCCGGCGCGGACAGCCGGGCTGGCAGGGCCGGTTTCTCGCGCTGCAGTCGCGCGTGCTCACCCCGAAGCCGGGTCCGGTCGTACCGCCGTATCGGAGTCCGGGTCTACCGGCGCGGAAGGTTTTCCCGGCGGTACAGCGGCCGGGCTATCCGCAGTCCGCACAGCGGCGGCCGCGCGTCCCGGTCCCGCGCCGACGGCCGCGGCGTCGCCGCAGCTTGCTGTCGAAGATGATCGGCGCGCTTGTCGTCGTCTTCCTTGCCCCCTTCGCTTTCGCGGCAGGGTGCGTCGCGTTGATCGCGGCGGGCAGCAGAACCGGCGACGCGGGCACGCCAGGGCCTTCGTTGCCGCCTTCGGCGGTGGCCGTGGAGCACCCGGGACCGCCCGGAGACGATCGAGTGCCCGACCCGGCCGTGGGCACACCCGTTCGCGACGGCAAGTTCGAGTTCGTCGTGACGAAGGTCGACGCGGGCGTGTCACGGGTCGGACTGCAGACGGCCGCAGGCTCGTTCCTGATCGTCACACTGGCCGTGCGCAACATCTCCGACGAGACGAAGTGGTTCCTTCCCCTTGGCCAGCGCCTGCTGGACACGCAGAGCACTGCCTTCGACCACAACGCCACCGCCACGATATGGCAGAACACCCAGCAGCGCCTCGGCTACTCCTTCGAGCTGCGCCCCGGGCAATCCGCGACCACGCAGCTCGTCTTCGACCTCCCCGCGACCGTCACTCCCGGCCACCTCGAACTCCACGACTTCGTGCTGTCCAACGGCGTCCGAGTCCGCCTCGACTGACCGCTTTCGCACTGCTGTGTTCGCGACGCCCTGCGAAGCAGGGCGCGAGCGGACGCGTCAGACGGCAGGCAGGACGGCGGAGAGCGCGCTGAGGACGGCTCGGCGGCCGATCTGCAGGGCAGCGGCCAGCAGGGTGGTGTCGCGGGCGGCGCTGTCGATATCGGGAGAGCCGACGGGCGGGTGGATCTGCAGGACCGAGTCGCCCAGTCCGGCGAGCGCCCGGTCCTCGATGTCCTGCTGGCGCGGGCGTTCGAGCCAGGCACGGTACGCGCCGGGCGCCACCGCGCGCAGATAGCCGCCGCCGACGATCTGGTGCAGGCGCGAAGCGGGCGGACGCCTTTCGTCCACCCGCCGGGTGCGCAGGACCACGGCGTGGGTGGCGCCCGCCCGGACCGCGGTGCGGATCGGGACGGTTTCGGAGAGGCCGCCGTCGAAGTAGGCCGAGTCGCCCAGGGCGACCGGTGGGCCGGCCAGGATGGGCAGGCCCGCCGACGCGCGCAACGCGCGCATGAGCGTCCGCTTGTCGGTGATGTGCGGATGCAGGTCGACCGGTTGCCCGGTGCGGATATCGGTGGCGATCGGATGGAACGTGGTGGCGTTGGCCAGGATCGCCTCGAAATCCATCGGTTCGATGCCGTCGTACACCTGGTGCACGAGATACCGCAGATCGAACGCCGGACGTCCGCGCAGGAGGCGGGCCGGGTCGATGGCGCGGCGCATGATCACCGGATCGGTCCAGGCGCGCATGCCGGGAATCGCGCGCCCACACAGCAGCCAGGCGCCGTTGATCGCGCCCGCCGACGTGCCGTACACCGCGTCGAAAACCCCGGCCAGTCCGAGCTCCTCCAGCGCGGACACCATGCCGCTGGAGTACACGCCCCGGCTGCCGCCGCCCTCCACCACCAGCGCCAAGCGGTGACCGTCGGCCCGGCTGGAGGTGGCACGGCGCGCGCGGAGCAGCTCCGCGACGGGGGAGACGCTTGTCGAGCTGGTCACCGGATCACGATACGACACCACAGTGTGCGGATCGGGTCCGGCGGAGGCAGCGCACGTGACCAGGGAAGGGCCACCTCGTAAACAGTTGGAGCGGGCGCGGACTCCGTCGTCGCGCGCCCGCTCCGTGCGGTCTTCGCCGGGTACTACTTGATCTCTGCGAGAACCGTGCCCTGGGTGATCGCCGCGCCCGCCTCGACGGACAGGCCGGTGACCACACCCGCCTTATGGGCGTTGACCGGGTTTTCCATCTTCATGGCCTCGAGCACCACGATCAGATCGCCTGCCTCGACCGACTGGCCCTCTTCCACGGCGACCTTGACGACGGTGCCCTGCATAGGAGCGGTGACCGCGTCACCGGAGGCCGCGCCGCCGCCCGCGCCGCCACGCTTGCGCGGCTTGGGCTTCTTGCGGATCACACCCGCGCCGTTGCCCGCCGCGCCTGCCGCGCCCGCGCCGACGGTGAAGTTGCCGGGCAGCGAAACCTCGACCCGGCGTCCGCCGACCTCGACGACGACCTTCTGCCGGGGCAGATCCTCGTCCTCCTCGGCCGGGGCGCCCGCGCCCGCGAACGGCTCGATGGTGTTGACCCACTCGTTCTCGATCCACTTGGTGTAGACCTCGAACTTCTCGCCGTCACCCACGAACGCCGGGTCCTCGACGACCGCCCGGTGGAACGGGATGACCGTGGCCAGGCCGTCGACCTCGAACTCGGCCAGCGCGCGCCGCGCCCGCTCCAGCGCCTGGGTCCGGTTCTCGCCGGTGACGATCAGCTTGGCCAGCATCGAGTCGAACTGTCCGCCGATCACGCTGCCCTCCACCACGCCGGAGTCGACGCGCACGCCGGGGCCGGAGGGCTCCCGGTACACGGTGACCGGGCCGGGGGCGGGCAGGAAGCCGCGGCCCGCGTCCTCGCCGTTGATGCGGAACTCGAAGGAGTGGCCGCGCGGCGTCGGGTCCTCGGTGATCTCCAGCTTCTCGCCGTTGGCGATGCGGAACTGCTGGCGAACCAGGTCGATGCCCGCGGTCTCCTCGGTGACCGGGTGCTCCACCTGCAGGCGGGTGTTCACCTCGAGGAAGGAGACCGTCTCGCCCTGCACCAGGTACTCGACGGTGCCCGCGCCGTAGTAGCCGGCTTCCTTGCAGATGGCCTTGGCCGATGCGTGGATCTTCGCGCGGACCTCGTCGGACAGGAACGGCGCCGGGGCCTCCTCGACGAGCTTCTGGAAGCGCCGCTGCAGCGAGCAGTCGCGGGTGCCCGCGACCACGACGTTGCCGTGCTTGTCGGCGATGACCTGCGCCTCGACGTGGCGGGCCTTGTCCAGGTACTGCTCGACGAAGCACTCGCCGCGACCGAAGGCGGCGGTCGCCTCGCGCACTGCCGAGTCGTACAGCTCCGGGATCTCCTCGATGGAGTGCGCGACCTTCATGCCGCGGCCGCCACCGCCGAACGCCGCCTTGATGGCGACCGGCACGCCGTACTTCTCGGCGAACTTCACGACCTCGGTCGCGTCCTTGACCGGGTCCTTGGTGCCCGCGGCCATCGGCGCCTTCGCGCGCTCGGCGATGTGCCGCGCGGTGACCTTGTCGCCCAGGTCGCGGATGGACTGCGGCGAGGGGCCGATCCAGATCAGCCCGGCGTCGATGACGGCCTGGGCGAAGTCGGCGTTCTCGGAGAGGAAGCCGTAGCCCGGGTGGATGGCGTCGGCGCCGGACTTGGCGGCGGCGTCGAGGATCTTGTCGAACACGAGGTACGACTCCGCCGAGGTCTGTCCGCCCAGGGCGAAGGCCTCGTCGGCGAGCTTGACGAACGGGGCATCGGCGTCCGGCTCGGCGTAGACCGCGACGCTGCCGATGCCGGCGTCCTTGGCCGCCCGGATCACGCGCACGGCGATCTCGCCTCGGTTAGCTACGAGTACCTTCGTGATCCGCGCGCTGGCATGGCTGGGCACTGAGCCTCCTGTGTGCATTCTTTTGGTCGCTTCGCCGGGGGATGGTTGCTGCGCAGGCTCCGCTCCCGTAATCGACAAACTTACGTCTCGGGCGAGTGTAGGCAGTCTGCCAACAGACGCCGCACTCGGCTAGACCTACTGAGCAGTAGGTCGCGGATCACAACGTCTCCGGGCTGTGTTTGGGACCTCACCCTGCCCTACCTGCTCCGCATGCGTCGCGTGCCACTCCGCGGGGGTACCTCGCCCGGTTCGTTCCCCTTGGCGATCGGCATGCGCACGGAATTGCCCCACTCGGTCCAGGAACCGTCGTAGTTGCGCACGCCCGGACGCCCGAGCAGATAGGTCAGCACGAACCAGCTGTGACTGGATCGCACGCCGACTCGACTGTAGACCATCACCTCGTCCGGACCGGTCGATTCGCCGTAGACCTCGCCGAGTTCGGCGCGCGATCGGAATCGCCCATCGGCGGTGAGCGCCTCGGTCCACGGAATATTGGACGCGCTGGGGATATGGCCGCCGCGCAGCGCCGCGTCCTCGGGGGTGCCCGGCGCCATGGTGCGCGCGCCGCAGTACTCCTCGGCCGAGCGCACGTCGATCACCGGCTTGCCGAGGTGGGCGAGCACGTCCTCGCGAAAGGCGCGGAAGGTGCTGTCGTCGCGGCGCACGGCCGGGTAGCCGCTGCGCACCGGGTAGCCGGGCTCGAAGGTCGTGTCGCGGGCCTCGGAGATCCAGGCCGCGCGCCCGCCGTCGAGCAGCCGCACATCCTCGTGTCCGAACAGGGTGAACACCCACGCCGTGTGCGCCGCTTGCGTGTTGTCCCGATCCCCGTAGATCACGACTGTGTCGTCACGTTCTATCCCTTTGGCGCGCATCAGTTCGGTGAAGCGGGTTCCGTCGATATAGTCGCGCGTGACCGGATCGTTCAGATCGCTTCGCCAATCCAGTTTGGTGGCGCCCGGAACGTGCCCGATGTCGTAGAGCAGCGTGTCCTCGTTGGCCTCGATGATCTTGAGTCCCCGCGCGCCTATGTTTGCCGACAGCCACTCCGTGGTTACTAGTCGGTGAGGATGTGCGTAGGAACCGAGTGAGGGATGAGGGTCCGGGGCGACGGGCACGGTGTCTGGGTCCTTCACGCATGGGTGGACGGTGGTGGCAGCGGTTCGGGGTCTCACAGCGATGGTAGGTGTGAGTCGACAGTGACTCTCGTTTCAGATCACAAATCGGATGAGGGCCGAATAAAGGGCACCTACATCCGATAAAGTCTCCCGGGAGGAGGGGTGAGCTATGTCCGATTCTTGGCCGCGGCGGCGACTGCTCGCGATCCTACGTGGCGCCAGCGAGCCTCTCGACGCCCAGGAACTGGCCAGAATCACCGGACAGCACGTCACCACGGTCCGGTTCCACCTCGATGTACTCACCAGAGAATCCCTGGTCCGGCAGTTCCAGCAGCCGCCGCGCGGCCGCGGGCGGCCGCGCATCGGGTACAGCGCGGTGCAGCGATCGGTCGGCTACCAGGATCTGGCGCAGGTGCTCGCCGATCAGCTCGGTCCGGATCCGCGGCGCAGATCGGAAGCCGCGGTCGCGGCGGGCCGCGCGTGGGGCTCCAGACTCGACGTCGGCGACCATCGGGTGGATTCGCTGGAAGACGCCAAGGACCTGACCATCACGCTGATGTCGGAACTCGGCTTCGCGCCCGAGCGTGACCCGTCCGCCGAGACCGAGGGCAAGGTGCTGATCCGGCTGACGGCGTGTCCGCTGCGCGAACTCGCGCGGACGCACTCCGAGGTGGTCTGCGGCGTGCACCTGGGCCTGATCGAAGAGGTGCTCGACCGGGGCGGTTCGCGCGGCGCGATCGACGTGCGGCTGCATCCTTTCGTCGAGCCGGAGTTGTGCGTGGCTCGACTGGAACTCATCGCCGCGCGGCGCGCGGAAACCGCGGAGGCGGCGACGATGCCCACGGGCGGTGACGCCGAGGCGTTGACCGCGCCGTCAGGCCGTGTGGCCCCACAGCTGCGTAACGCCGATCCCAATATCGCCAAGCAGTCGGCGCAGCAGTGGTAGCCCGATGCCGATGACGCTGGAGGGATCGCCATCGATGCGATCGACGAACCAGCCGCCGAGTCCGTCGAGGGTGAACGCGCCTGCCACCTGGAGCGGTTCGCCGGTCGCGATGTAGGCGTCCAGCTCGTCCGGTTCCGGCTTGGCGAAATGCACGGTGGTGCTGCTGCAGTCGACCGCTTCCGCGGTGATCTGGCCGTCCCGCATCCGCAGCACGCAGTGACCGGTGACCAGATCCGCGCTGCGCCCGGCCATGTCACCCCACCGAGCGCGGGCGACCTCCGGTGTGTGCGGCTTGCCCTGCAGCTCGCCGTCGACGAGCAGCATCGAATCGCAGGCCACCACAACGCAATCGGCGGCCAGTTCGGGGATGTCGGCGGCTACGGCGGCCGCTTTGGCGCGGGCCAGTTCCACCACCACCGTTTGGGGTGGCGTGCCCTCCGGAAGGGCGGCGGCGACCGCGTCCTCGTCCACGGCGGAGACCCGGACGATCGGGTCGATGCCCGCCGAGCGGAGAACCTCCCGGCGGGCCGGGGACGCGGAAGCCAGGATGAGGCGGGTCACCCGCGCAGGTGGGACAACTGTGGGAAGGCGTACGGGGAGAACGGCGAAGAGCCGCGGTGCATCAGGGTGGGACGGCCCCACATGTCGGGCGGGCCCGCGGGGCCGGTCGGCGCGGCGCCGTTCGCGGCTGCGGACAGCACGCACACCAGCGCGGCGAGCTCCTCATCGGTGGGCGAGCCCTTCACGACACGGAAGAACGGCTCAGCGGTGGCCTCGGCGGGTAGCGCGGCCGCGTTCGAGGTGGACGCACCGTCCTCGTCCGCGATGGGGTCGACTGTGAGATCCAGTTCGACGGCGCTCAACACATCTTCTTCTGCCACGGTCGTCACAGTGCCAGGTCCTCTCTTCGCCTCGATCAGGTGAACTGATCAGGCTGTTCCCGTTTTCCGACAAGCTATGGATGAAGCGATCATCCTCGGATTCACTTGTTGCCTCTTTGCAACAAGGCGGTACACGCCAGGGTAAGTGGTACCGAGTCTGATGCCACCCTTTGTGCGCGGCCTATCGAGGGTATCGCTAGATCACAGCGGGATGTTGCCGTGTTTCTTCGGCGGAAGGGTCACCATCTTGCGCTCGAGCAGTCGCAGCGCGGACACGATCTGGCCGCGCGTGTGCGACGGCGGGATCACCGCGTCCACGTAGCCGCGCTCGGCGGCGACGTACGGGTTCACGAGCGTGTCCTCGTACTCGTTCTGGAGCTCGAGCCGCAGCGCATCGACGTCTCCGCCCTCTTTGGCGGCCTCCTGGAGCTGCTTGCGGTAGACGAATCCGACGGCCCCGGAAGCGCCCATGACGGCGATCTGGGCGGTCGGCCAGGCGAGGTTCACATCGGCGCCCATGTGCTTGGAACCCATGACGTCGTAGGCGCCGCCGTAGGCCTTGCGAGTGATGATCGTGATTTTGCCCACAGTGGCCTCACCGTAGGCGTAGAGCAGCTTCGCGCCGCGCCGGATGATGCCGTTGTACTCCTGCCCGGTGCCGGGCAGGAACCCGGGCACGTCGACCAGAGTGATGATCGGGACATTGAACGCGTCGCAGGTGCGCACGAAACGCGCGGCCTTCTCCGAGGCGTCGATGTCCAGGCAGCCCGCGAACTGGGTGGGCTGGTTGGCGACGATGCCGACGCTGCGGCCGTCGATCCGGCCGAAGCCGACGATGACGTTCATCGCGCGCTCGGCCTGCACCTCGAGGAACTCGTCGTCGTCGAGCAGGCGACGGATCACCTCGTGCATGTCGTAGGGCTGGTTCGGCGAGTCCGGGATGATCGAGTCGAGCTCGAGGTCCTCGTCGGTGAGCGAGTCCTCGATCGCACCGGGAATCGGGTCGGTGGCCGGGAACCGCGGCGCCTCGGCGCGGTTGTTGCTCGGCAGGTAGGACAGCAGGTCCTTGACGTAGTCCAGCGCGTCCTGCTCGCCGGAGGCGACGTAGTGCGCGACGCCGGACTTGGTCATGTGCGTGTTCGCGCCGCCCAGGTCCTCCATGGTGACGTCCTCGCCGGTGACCGTCTTGATGACGTCCGGGCCGGTGACGAACATCTGGCTGGTGCCGTCGACCATCACGACGAAGTCGGTCAGCGCGGGGGAGTAGACGTGACCACCGGCGGCCGGGCCCATGATCAGCGAGATCTGCGGGATCACGCCGGAGGCCTGGATGTTGCGGTGGAAGATCTCGCCGTAGAGGCCGAGCGAGACCACGCCTTCCTGGATGCGCGCGCCCGCGCCCTCGTTGATGCCGATCAGCGGGCGGCCGGTCTTGAGCGCCAGGTCCATCACCTTGACGATCTTCTCGCCGTAGACCTCGCCGAGGCTGCCGCCGAACACCGTGACGTCCTGGCTGAAGATGCAGACGTCGCGGCCGTCGATGGTGCCGTAACCGGTCACCACGCCGTCGCCGAGCGGACGGTTGTTCTCCAGTCCGAAGTTCACGCTGCGGTGGCGGGCCAGTGCGTCGAGTTCGACGAAGGAGCCTTCGTCCAGCAGGGCGAGGATGCGCTCGCGGGCGGTCATCTTGCCCTTCGCGTGCACCTTGTCGACCGCGGCCTCACCCATCGGGTGCTTGGCCTCTTCCAGCCGATTCCGCAGGTCAGCCAGCTTCCCGGCGGTGGTGTGGATATCGGGGGAGCCCGCCGGACCTGACGCGGGCTGCTGCTGGACACTCGTCATGGCTTCGGAGTGTAACCAGTACCAGTGCGTCCTTACTAACCCAGACGGTGCTACCGGCGAGTAGAAAACCGCAGCTAGATCAGATTTCCCGGACAAACTTCCTGGTCGGTAGCAGGGTTGGGAAGGCGGAAAATGAGTATCGCTCGCCGGGTGGCCCCGGATAGCCTGGGGGCGAGTGATTTTTGGGATTTCCGGGCTCAGGGGAGGAGCGCGTCATGTGGGAATGGGGTAGAGCGTTCGCCGAATACGCCGCCGCCGCGGCGTGGACGCAGACCACCGAGACGGCGCCGAAGTACGGCGATCCGGAGTACTGGGCCGAGACCGCCGAGGGCGAGCCGCGGGAGGGCGACGGCGCGGACATGGCGGCACGCGACCCGATCGTCTCCGGGTACGACCTGGCCGGGTAGTGCCCTCGACTGCGAGTAGCCTGCCGGTGTGCAGAGGCCACCGTTGGATGCAGAGCAGTTGCGGCGCAGTGCCGTCGAGACGCCCGAACTGGCGTTCTTCTCGCGGATCGACGTGGTCGAGTCGACCGGGTCCACCAACGCGGATCTGATCGCGCTGGCGGCCGATCCGGACGCCCACCACGTCGTTCTGCTGGCCGAGACCCAGGTGCAGGGCCGCGGCAGGCACGCGCGGACCTGGGTCAGCCCGCCCCGTGCCCAGCTCGCGATGTCACTGCTGGTGCGGTTGCCCGGGATCGGCCCGGCCTCGCTCGCCTGGCTGGCGCTGCTGACCGGCATCGCCGTGGTCGACGCGCTGCGAACCACGGCCGGCGTGGCCGCGGAACTCAAATGGCCCAACGACGTGCTGATCGAGGGCCGCAAGGTCGCGGGCATCCTGGCCGAGGTCGCGGCGGGCGCGGGCAGCGGCGCGCCCGCCGTCGTGATCGGCCTCGGGCTCAACGTCAGTCTCACCGAGGAAGAACTGCCGGTGCCGCACGCCACCTCGCTGACCCTCGCCGGCGCGCGGCAGACCGATCGCACGGTGCTCGTGCGATCGCTGCTGACCGAGTTCGCCCGTCGCTTCACCGCCTGGCGTGACGCGGACTGGGCGATCGACGAACTGGCCGCCGCCTACCGTGAGCGGTGCGCCACGATCGGCACCGAGGTCCGCGCCGAGTTGCCCGGCGGCCGGGCACTGACCGGCGTCGCCGCGGACGTGGACGACTACGGTCGCCTGCTCATCGGCGGCGAAGCGGTGTCCGCGGGCGACGTCACTCATCTGCGCGCTCAGTACTGAGCGCGCGGATTCGCGCCGGGGCGCGCTCCCTGGATCGCTCCTCGGCCGGACAGCGCGCGGTGTGCCTCAGGTGTACTGGCCGACGCCGCGGGCTGCCTCGCGGGCGAGCGAGCGGTCGCGCTGCTCTTCGAACTTGATCACGTCCTTGGCCAGCTTCTCCACGAACTCGCCCAGTTCCTCGCGCGCCTGCTCGCCGCGCGGCCCGAGATCGGTGCGGTCGAAGACATTCCACTGTTTGAGGACCGGCTGGACGACCTCCTCCAGGTGCTGGCGCAGATCGTAGATGCCGTGCTTGGCCATCAGCACCCCGTAGCGGCGGAAGTTCGGCATCCCGGCGCCGGGCATCAGGAAGTTCGTCAGGATCCTGGTGATCGCGGGCAGCGCCTGGTCGGGCACCAGGTCCAGCGCCGCGCCGCACAGGTTGCGATAGAAGATCATGTGCAAGTTCTCGTCGGCGGCGATGCGCTGCAGCATGCGATCGGCGACGGCGTCGTTGCACGCCTTGCCGGTATTCCGGTGCGACACACGGGTGGCGAGTTCCTGGAAGGTGACGTAGGCGACGCTGGCCAGCAATCCGCCCCAGCCGTCCGGCGACTGGACCCCGTTGCTCATGTGAACCATCCTGGCCTCCTCCAGGGCGACCGGATCGACGGCTCGGGTGACCACCAGGTAGTCCCGCATGGCGATGCCGTGGCGGTTCTCCTCCGCGGTCCAGCGGTCCACCCAGACGCCCCACGGGCCGTCCTCGGAGAAGTTCTGCGCGATCTCCCGGTGGTAGGAGGGCAGGTTGTCCTCGGTGAGCAGGTTGGTGATCATGGCGACCCGGGCGACCTCGCTGAGCTTGGATTGCTCCAGCGCCCAGTCCACGCCGCCCAGGGCGGCGAAATTGCGGCCCTGGCTCCACGGAACGTAATCGTGCGGATTCCAGTCCTTCGCCATGGAAAGGTGCCGATTCAGATTCTGCTCGGCGACCGGTTCGAGTTCGGTCAGGATTTGCAGCGGGGTCAGGTCCTTGGTCACGCGTTCCTCCACGGTCGGAATCGGTGATGATGGTGATCCGGGCGTTGCGCGATACACAGAGAGCCACTGCGCGGAATCGTCACACGCAGGCTGCTGATTGTGCAGTATGACGCGCTGCGGTGTCAGCCGATCCGGGATCTTCACGCGGTAGGGTTTTCGGCATGGGTTACCCGGAGGATGTGCTGGCGCCCGACGAACAGTTGCTGCTGCATCGCCATCCGCATTGGAAAATGCTTTTCTGGCCGATCGTGACGCTCATCGTCGCCACGGCGCTGGCCGGTTTCGCAGGGGGGCTCGCCTCACAGAAGGCCGAGGGCACCACACGTTCGGTGCTGCTGATCACGGTGCTCGTGGTGTATGTGGCGATTCTGCTATGGCGTTGTCTCGCACCGGTTGTCAGCTGGAAGTCGACACATTTCATCGTCACCGACCGGCGGGTGCTGGTGCGCCAGGGCGTGATCACCCACAGCGGCATCGACATCCCGATGAGCCGGGTCTCCAGCGTGCAGTTCCGGCACGGGCTGTTCGACCGGTTGCTCGGCACCGGCACGCTGGTCATCGAGTCGTCCTCCTCGGAGCCGTTGGAGTACGACGACATCCCGGCCGTCCAGCAGGTGCACGCGCTGCTGTACCACCAGGTGTTCGAGGTGGAGCGCCACCGGGACGGCCGCGACGAGCGCTGGGACGACCGTCGCAGCTACCGGTGAGCCCGTAACCTGGGCGTATGACCGCTGTACTGCTGGCCGAGGACGACGAGGCCATCGCCGCCCCGCTGTCGCGCGCGCTCGGCCGCGAGGGTTACTCGGTGACCGTCGAGAGTTTCGGCCCCGCCGTGCTGCAGCGGGCACTGGAAGGCGGCCACGACCTGCTGATCCTCGATCTCGGCCTGCCCGGCATGGACGGGTTGGAGGTCTGCCGCCAGGTGCGCGCCCGCGGGGCGGACCTGGCCGTGCTGATGCTCACCGCGCGCACCGACGAGGTGGACTTCGTGGTGGGGCTGGACGCGGGCGCCGACGACTACGTCGGCAAGCCGTTCCGGCTCGCCGAGTTGCTCGCCCGGGTGCGAGCACTGTTGCGGCGCAGCGGAATCGGCGACGACACGGTCGAGGTCGGCGGCATCCGTCTGGAACCCGCCGCGCGCCGGGTGCTGGTCAACGGGGTCGAAATCGGTTTGGCCAACAAGGAATACGAGCTGCTCAAGGTGCTGATCGACCGGGCGGGTCAGGTGGTGGCGCGCGAGACCATCCTGCGCGAGGTCTGGGGCGACGCGGAGTTGCGCGGCTCCAAGACCTTGGACATGCACATGTCCTGGCTGCGCCGCAAGATCGGCGACGAGGGGCCCATGGCGGAACGCCGCATCGTCACCGTCCGCGGTGTCGGATTCCGGCTGAACACCGACTGACGTGCGCCGCCGCATCCTGCGTTCGATGCTCACCGTGCTGACCCTCACCACGGTGGTGCTCGGTGTGCCGCTGATCTACACGGCGTGGCTGTGGGTGGAGGACATCACGCGCAACGACCTGCAGAACCGGCTGGACCGCATCGCAGCGGAGATCATCGCGCAGGAGCGCGATGGCATGGTGTCCGGCGAGCTGGAGATCCGTTCGGTGGCGCCGCTGGTGCCGGAGAACGGCAGGCTCACCATCGTCTATCCGTCACGGACCGACAACGCCTCGCGCCGCGACATCGGGGTGGACGAGGTGGCGGACCCGCTGGTCGAGTCGCTGTCGATGGGCACGTCCGGGTCGCTGCGCCTGGAGGTGCCCTCGGCCCCGATGCACGCCATGCAGCGCCAGGCGGTCGCGGTGGTCGCGCTGGCGGTGCTCGCCTCGCTCGGCGCGGCGGTCTCGGTCGCGGTGGTCACCGCGCGGCGGGTGGCCGATCCGCTGCGGGACGTGGCGGCGCGCGCGGCGCGGCTGGCGATGGGTGACTTCCGGCCCGACCCGCGCAGGCACGGCATCGCGGAACTCGATCGCGTCTCCGACGTGCTCGACTCCGCGACCGTGGAGATCGCCGGACGGTTGCAGCGCGAGCACGCGCTGGTGGCGGACGTCTCACATCAGTTGCGCAGCAGGCTGACCGCCGTGCGGCTGCGGCTGGACGAGCTGTCCGCGCATGCCGATCCGGAGGTGGTGCACGAGGCCGAGGAGGCGATGGCCCAGGTCGATCGGCTCACCGACGCGATCGACGACCTGGTCCGCGCCTCCCGCGACGAAGACGCGGCCGATCGCGATCCGGTGCCGGTGATGGCCGAGTTGCGCGGTGTGGTCGCCGAATGGACCCACCCGTTCACCGAGGCGGGCCGGACGCTGACCCTCACCGGCGACGAGTCGCTGCGTGCCCCGATCACGGGGTCGCGATTGCGCGAGGCGGTGGCGGTGCTGGTGGACAACGCCCTCATGCACGGCGGCGGGACCTGCACGGTGTCGGTGCGCACGGTGCGGCCGGGGGTCGGCCGTGAGCCGCTGGTGTGCGTGGAGGTGGCCGACGAAGGCCACGGGGTGCGCGACGAGCTGGCGCCGCACATCTTCGATCGGGGCTTCTCCGCGGGCGGTTCCACCGGTGTGGGGCTGGCGCTGGCGCGAGCGCTGGTCGAGGCGGACGGCGGGCGGCTGGAATTGCAGCGGCGCAGGCCCGCGCTGTTCGCGGTGTTCCTCGGGTCCTCGAAGGTCAGGCCGGCCAACTCGGTGGCGCCCGAGCCGCGGTGACTCAGTTGCGGCCGAGTTCCTCTTCCACGAGATCCACGAATTCGGCTTCCAGTTCGCTCATCTCGTCCGGGAAGACCCAGCGGCGCATCGACCAGAAACGGAACGCCATCTGCAGCAGATTGCCGATGATGAAGGCGCTGATGAAGTCGGCGATGTTCTCGACCGTGAAGCTCACGTTGGGCTGGCGCAGGTCGAAGACGTAGCTGGAAATCCACAGTGGCGTGAAGGCCAGCACTACGCCGACACCGCTGACGCCGAAGAACAGCAGCGCTTCGTGATGACGTTCCCGCCCACCGCGATTCTTGAACGACCATTCCCGGTTCAGGATGTAGGAGGCGATGACCGCGATGACGCCGGAGATGATCTTTGCCGTCACCGGTTTCTCCGCGAGCACCGTCCACTTCAGCGCGTAGAAGATGCCGCTGTCGATCACGAACGTGGTCGCGCCGACGATCGCGAACTTGATCAGTTCCCGATGCCGGTACGCGATATCCTGCAGCGGCTTGGGGAGGACGCTGACCACGTCGTCGACGAATGACACAAGACCGGAGTGTACCGGTACCGATCATTCCCGCCGGACATGACAATATTGTCCGACGTGAGCGCACGTTCCTTCGATCCATCGGCCATGCCCACCGTCACCATGATCGGTGGCGGCCAATTGGCGCGCATGACCCACCAGGCGGCGATCGCGCTGGGCCAGCGGCTGCGCGTGCTCGCCGAGAACCCCGAGGACCCGGCCGCCCAGGTGAGTCCGGAGGTGGTGCTCGGCAGCCACACCGACCTGGCCGCCCTGCGCAAGGCGGCGGTCGGTTCGCACGCGCTGACCTTCGATCACGAGCACGTGCCGACCGAGCACCTGGAGGCGCTGGTCGCGGAGGGCGTGAACGTGCAGCCGCCGCCGCAAGCGCTGGTCTACGCGCAGGACAAGCTGGCCATGCGCACCAAGCTGAGTGCGCTCGGGCTGCCCGTGCCCGCGTTCACGCCGGTGACCTCGGTCGACGACGCGGTGCGGTTCGGCGAGGAGCACGGCTGGCGGATCGTGCTGAAGGCGGTGCGCGGCGGCTACGACGGGCGTGGCGTCTGGATGCCCGAGTCCGCCGAGGCCGCCGAGGCGATCGTCACCGACCAGCTCGCGCACGGCGTCGAGCTGCTCGCCGAGGTGAAGATCGACCTGAAACGAGAGCTGTCGGCCATGGTGGCCCGTTCACCGTTCGGGCAGGCGGCGACCTGGCCGGTGGTGGAGACCGTGCAGCGCAAGGGACAGTGCGCCGTGGTGATCGCGCCCGCGCCCGACCTGCCGGAGGACACGGCCGCCGCGGCGGAGACCATGGCGTTGAACCTCGCCCGGGCACTCGGTGTGGTCGGCGTCATGGCGGTGGAGCTGTTCGAGACCGCCGACGGGAAGCTGCTGGTGAACGAGCTGGCGATGCGCCCGCACAACTCCGGGCACTGGGGGATGGACGGCGCGCGCACCGGGCAGTTCGAACAGCATCTGCGCGCGGTGCTCGACTATCCGCTGGGCGACACCGCGCCGCTGGCGCCGGTCACCGTGATGGCGAATATCCTCGGCGCGCCGCAGGCCCCTGCGATGTCGATGGACGAGCGGCTGCACCACCTGTTCGCCCGGATTCCCGAGGCGAAGGTGCACCTGTACGGGAAGGGCGAGCGTCCCGACCGCAAGATCGGGCATGTCAACATCCTCGGCGACGACGTGGCCGAGGTACGGGAGAAGGCCGAGCGGGCGGCGCACTGGATGTCGCACGCGGTATGGACCGATGGATGGGATCCGCATGAGTGAAGCAGGGGCTGTGACCCCGGCGGTCGGCCTGATCATGGGCAGCGACTCCGACTGGCCGACCATGGAGGCGGCCGCGGAAGCGCTGGCGGAGTTCGGTATCCGCTTCGAGGTGGGCGTCGTCTCGGCGCACCGCACCCCGCAGCGCATGCTCGACTACGCGCGCGACGCCGCCGGCCGCGGGTTGAAGGTCATCATCGCCGGTGCGGGCGGCGCGGCCCACCTGCCCGGCATGGTCGCCTCCGCCACCCCGCTGCCGGTGATCGGCGTGCCGGTTCCGCTCAAGTACCTCGACGGCATGGACTCCCTGCTGTCCATCGTCCAGATGCCCGCGGGCGTCCCCGTCGCCACCGTCTCGATCGGCGGGGCCCGCAACGCGGGCCTGCTCGCCGCCCGCATCCTCGCCGCCCACGACCCAGCCCTGCGCACCCGCATGGAACAGTTCCAGGCCGGACTCGAGCAGATGGTCCTGGAGAAGGACGACGCCCTGCGCACCAAGCTCCTGGGCTGAGCGCGGAATCGAAGCCGCCGCCGCAGTAGGTGACCCGCGGTGCCGCGTCTTCGAGCGGATGGTGTGCCCGCCCGCATCCGGGCCGAGTATCGGTGGGTCACCGAGCACCGAGCGCCGAGCCGAACTCGAAGCCGCGTTGTGATGCTCGGGGCGCTGGAACTTCACCAGGGGGGAACTTGTGCCTTCGGCCCCTGACTACGGTGGGTGCGTGACTACAGGGGATATCGCTCGGACGCGGGGAGGCGACGACACCGCGCATTTTCGGCTCACGGTGGTGGATCAGGCGTTGCGGTTGTTCGCCGAGAAGGGGTACGAGGCGACGACCGTGGACGAGATCGCGGAGGCGGCGGGGATCTCCCGGCGGACGTTCTTCCGGCAGTTCCGGTCGAAAGAGGACGTGATCTTCGCCGATCACGAGTCACAGCTGGCGCAGGCGGCGGAGTTCCTATCCGCCTCGCGCGAGGATCCGTGGGAGGCGGTGTGCGCGGCGGTGGTGCTGGTGTTCGAGCGATTCACGCAGTGGCGGGAGATCGCGGCGCGCCGGTATCAGGTGGTGCGCCGGGTGCCCGCGCTGCGGGAGCGGGAGATCGTCACGGTGTTCCGCTACGAGCGGTTGTTCACCGAGTACCTGCGCGAGCGGCTGCCCGACGTCCCCGATCTGGCACGGGTGCAGTTCACCGCCGCGGTGACGGCGACGCACAACTATCTGCTGCGGCGGATGGTGCGCGGCGAGTCGGACGCGGGCGCCGCGGACCTGCGGGTGGAGCTGTCCGCGATTCCGCGCGGCGCCGGGCGTGCCGCGAACGCCGACGAGCTGGTGGTCGCCGTGTTCCCTCGGGACGCACCACCCAGGCAGATCGCGGACCTGCTGGTCCGCAAGCTCGGTACCCTGTGACCTGGATCTAAGTGCGACCGATCTGACACTGAGTGCCACGCTGTATACGCATGTGGATGGCGTCCATGTGGCTATACTGGAGCAAAATGTGGCACTGAGTGCCGATGCGCTGACTTCGCTCGGCGGAAATCAGCGATCACCACCGACGACCAGGAGTGAGCCCGATGGCGGGAAACCCCGATTTCGACCTGTTCAAGCTCGAGGACTTCCACGACGAGCTGCGCGCCGCGATCCGTGCTCTCGCGGAGAAGGAGATCGCCCCGCACGCCAAGGACGTCGACGGCAACTCCCGCTTCCCCGAGGAGGCGCTGACCGCCCTCAACGCCTCCGGGTTCAACGCCGTGCACGTGCCCGAGGCCTACGGCGGCCAGGGCGCCGACTCGGTGGCCACCTGCATCGTGATCGAAGAGGTCGCCCGGGTCTGCGGCTCGTCGTCGCTGATCCCCGCGGTGAACAAGCTCGGCACCATGGGCCTGATCCTGAACGGCTCCGAGGAGCTGAAGCAGAAGGTCCTGCCGGACATCGTCAACGGCGAGATGGCCTCCTACGCGCTGTCCGAGCGCGAGGCCGGCTCCGACGCGGCGAGCATGCGCACCCGGGCCAAGCAGGAGGGTGACGACTGGGTCATCAACGGCTCCAAGTGCTGGATCACCAACGGCGGCAAGTCCTCCTGGTACACCGTGATGGCGGTGACGGACGCGGAGAAGGGCGCCAACGGCATCTCGGCGTTCCTGGTGCACAAGGACGACGAGGGCTTCGTGGTCGGCCCGCTGGAGCACAAGCTCGGCATCAAGGGCTCGCCCACCGCCGAGCTGTACTTCGAGAACTGCCGGGTGCCGGGTGACCGCATCGTCGGCGAGCCGGGCACCGGCTTCAAGACCGCGCTGCAGACCCTCGACCACACCCGCCCCACCATCGGCGCGCAGGCCGTCGGCCTCGCCCAGGGCGCGCTGGACGCGGCCATCGCCTACACCAAGGACCGCAAGCAGTTCGGCAAGTCGATCGCCGACTTCCAGAACACCCAGTTCATGCTCGCCGACATGGCGATGAAGGTCGAGGCCGCCCGCCTGATGGTGTACACCTCGGCCGCCCGCGCCGAGCGCGGCGAGCAGAACCTCGGCTTCATTTCCGCCGCCGCCAAGTGCTTCGCCTCCGACGTCGCCATGGAAGTCACCACCAACGCCGTCCAGTTGTTCGGCGGCGCCGGCTACACCACCGACTTCCCGGTCGAGCGCATGATGCGCGACGCCAAGATCACCCAGATCTACGAGGGCACCAACCAGATCCAGCGTCTGGTCATGAGCCGCGCCCTGCTCAAGTGATGTTTTTCTAGGTCGCCGGATGTTCGGGCGTGCCTGGCAACGCATCTCAGGCCCTTTCAGGCCGTCGAGGTGCACAGGCCGCCCGAACACCTGTCGATCGCCCGACGCGTGCGTTTGTAGCTCGACGGCACCGAACGCTGCCATCCGGTTCTCCGAATCCGGTGTTGGGTCATG
Source organism: Nocardia abscessus (assembly GCF_015477775.1). Taxonomy (GTDB): domain Bacteria; phylum Actinomycetota; class Actinomycetes; order Mycobacteriales; family Mycobacteriaceae; genus Nocardia; species Nocardia abscessus_A. The sequence goes on from NZ_JADLQO010000005.1 coordinate 393,564, forward strand.
GGATGTATGACACTGAATCGGGCGACTCCGGCTCGTCTCCACAGAATGTGGGCAAGTCGATGTCAGGGGTGCAGATAGAGCCGTTCGCACGGCAATCTCGGGTAGCCGTCGGTATCGTCTGTGGATACTTCCACCGCGTCGTGCCAGTGCCGAGTGCGCCATTCCTGGTCGAACAGGTATGCGGCCGTGACGCAGGCGACGTAGTCGAGGCGGGCGCCGTGCCAGAAGACCGACAGGTGGACATCCGGTTCGGACGGGATCGGGGACGTTGCGCGGTCAGGCATTCGTGATCACCCGTCGGCGGCGCGCGACCTTCGCGGCCACACAACTGCGGATCGCCGCGACGACTACTCGGCCGGAGGGGCGAAATGCCGTGTGAGGGCGCGATATCCATGCACGGAACTTGGTTCCTCGATCCGCGGGGCTCAGCAGCGCGATGATCCCGCCGTAGCGGATGATCGACACGTTCAAGCGGAACATCTCGGCGAACAGCGGCACGTCGTCCGGCAGATCCGGCCGGATGATGAATGTCCACCGTTTCGACCGTGGGTGGGACAGAATCAGCCCCAGCTCGTGGCCGTGGTGGCGCATCCACACCTTCACGTGCTGTCCCGGCACGGCGGGCATGGTCACGGCCCAGACCATTCCGGTTCGGACGACGATTCGACCGATCTGGGGCGGGTCCACGATCGCGGGTAGGTTGCACACTCGTCGGTAGTAGTGGCATCGAGACAGTGGTGTGTCTCCGAAAGCTATCGGCTCATCCATCAGAAGACCTCGAGTCGCATCGACGGGTAGAAGGTGCGCCCGGCCGCTATCCCCCGGCATGTAGACGGATGGGAATGAACTGATCTGTGGCCGTTGCCATCTCGACCTCGGCCGGGTGCGCATCGTCATCAGACAACGACTCGTGGGCGCGGGCACCCCGAATCGGGTGCACCGAAAAAAGACCCTCGGAAGCCCAGCACACGCACCGCAAGCGGTGTGAAGATGTACGCGAGACGGGTAATTCGATGCACCCGTGACGGGGAAGGGGAGGTCGACTTGCCAGATACCGGTTCGACTCTGCCGCGTCGTCAGCTCGGGAGGTACTTGACCGAGTCGCGCACGCGGGCCGGGATGACCCAGGCGAAGGCCGCACATCTGTTGGAGATCGGAGCCAGCAGTCTTCAACGGGGGAGAAAGGACAGAATTCGCGAATCAGGTCTCGCGATATCCAGGCAGCTTGCGATCTGTACGGCGTCCCGGAGGAGCTGACGGTGGCGCTCGTCGGACTAGCCAAGCAGGCCAACGTGAAAAGCTGGTGGCACCAGTACGGTGATCTCATCCCCAAGACGTTCGACGTGTACGTCCGACTAGAAGCTGCGGCAGTGAAATTGGTGTCGTACCAACCGGATCTGATACCGGGTCTGCTGCAAACCGCCGATTACGACCGCGCACTCGCACCGCTTGCGTGGCCGGACGAAACGCCCCAACAGTGGTAGCAACGAGTAGAGATCAAGTTGCAGCGGCAGAACATCGTGACCCGCAGGACACAGCCGGTCGTGCTCGACATGGTTATCGGTGAAGCCGCTCTATGGCGCGTGGCTGGCAGCAGCGCGATCATGGCCGCTCAAAACCGGCACCTGGCGAATATGTCTACCAGGGACAACGTAACGATTCGCGTCCTGCCGTTCCATGCGGGGTTCCCGGAGGCGTGTCCATGCCGCCGTTCGTAATTATGGCGTTCGGGGAAAGCGTTCCTGTGAACCAGGTCGAGCCGCCAGTGGTCTATCTCGAAGGCGCGGTTGGCGATATGTACCTCGAAGATGCCGCCGACGTGCGTCTCTACACTCAGAGGTACGACAGCATCAGGGAAGCCGCCTTGGATGCGAACTCGAGCAGAAACCTGCTGAGGCAGATCGCAAGGGAGCATGAGCAGCGTGGACGTTGACCTATCGGGGGCACAATGGTTCAAGAGCAGCCGAAGCCAGTCCGGTAAGGAGTGTGTTGAGGTTGCGTTTCTCGGTGAGGGCATGGTCGGCGTGCGGGACTCGAAGAACCCGACCGGTCCGGCACTGGTGTTCACGCCCGGCGGTTGGGATGCCTTCACCGCTGGCGTGGTGGATGGTGAGTTCAAGTGCTCTTGAAGCGATCGGGAGTGCGGCGCTGGACCCGGATCAGAGCAAGAACCTGCTCCGGCAGACAGCAAGGGAGTATGCATCGTGAATATCGACCTGTCCGGGGCAAAGTGGTTCAAGAGCAGCCTTAGCGGGGGCGACAAAGCATGCGTCGAGGTCGCTTTCCTCGAGGGAGGCCATGTCGGCGTGCGGGATTCGAAGAACCCGAGCGGGCCGGCGTTGATGTTCACGCCGGACACGTGGGATACCTTCACCGCTGACATAGCTGACGGCGAGTTCGAGCGCTCCTGAAGCAATCAGGAGTCCGGGAGAAGCGCGCACGCCGCGCCAATCGATCGCCCGACCGTAGCTCGAGGAAGGATCGCTTCCGGGGGAGGGGTTCTGGCCGGGGCCGGTCAGGAGACCAGGTCCGCGTACTCCCGGTGTTCGGCGATGTACTTCTCCACGTACCAGCAGGTGGGGATGACGGAGAACCCGGCGGCGCGGGAGTCGTCGAGGCCGTATTCGACGACTTGGGCGGCTACTCCACGGCCCCGGAATTCGGGGAAGGTCATGGTGTGGTGGAAGTCGCGGACCTTGGGTTCTTCGCGTTCGGCGTAGTCGGCGTACCCGGCGAGGGTGTCGTCGATGTAGATCTCGAAACGGGTGTCGGCGGCGTTGTGCTCGAGCCTGGTCGTCATGTTCGGGTAGAACTCCTTGTCGGCGGGGTATGTTCCGTTGCGGCGGTCACAGGATCGCGCCGGGGTTGAGGATGCCGTCGGGATCGAGCGCGTCCTTGATGCGCCGGGTCAGGGCCATCACGTCGGGGCCGAGCTGATCGGGCAGCCACGCCTTCTTCAAACGTCCGACGCCGTGCTCACCGGTAATGGTGCCGCCGAGGGCGATGGCTAGATCCATGATCTCGCCGAAAGCGCGGTGCGCTCGTGCGGTTAGGTCCGCGTCGGCCGGGTCGTGCACGATCAACGGATGGGTGTTGCCGTCGCCCGCGTGCGCGATCACCGACACCGTCACCGCGTTGCGCTCGGCGATCTCGGCGATGCCGGTGACCAGTTCGCCCAGCCGGGGCAGCGGCACCCCGACGTCCTCGAGCAGCAGCGGCCCGAGTTTCTCCACGGCCGGAATCGCGAAACGCCGTGCGGCCGCGAAGGCCTCGCCCTCGCCGGGGTCCTCGGTGTGGAAAACCTCTGTGGCGCCCGCCTTCTCGCAGGCCGCCGCCATGATCTCGGCCTCGCGCCGGGCGAATTCGCCGGGTGCGTCGGAACGCGCGACCAGCAGCGCGGCCGCCTGCCGGTCCAGACCCATGCGCAACTCGTCCTCCACGGCGTTGATCGACACCGAATCCATGAACTCGAGCATCGACGGCCGCAGTTCACCGGTGATCGTCAGGATCGCCTCGGTGGCCGCGGTGAGCGTGGCGAAGCTCGCGACGACCGTGCTCTGCGGCGGTTGCGCGGGCAGCAGGCGCAGGGTGAGCTCCGTGATCACGCCCAGCGTGCCCTCGCTGCCGACGAACAGTTTGGTCAGCGACAACCCGGCCGAGTCCTTCAGTCGAGGGCCGCCGAGCCGCACCACGGCGCCGTCGGCGAGCACGACCTGCATTCCGAGCACGTAATCGGTGGTCACGCCGTACTTGACGCAGCACAGCCCGCCCGCGTTGGTCGCGGCGTTGCCGCCGATCGAGCAGATCTCGAACGAGGACGGGTCGGGCGGATACCACAGGCCGTGCTCCGCGACCGCGCGCTTGACCTCGGCGTTCAGCAGTCCCGGCTGGACCACCGCGGTGCGCGTCACCGGATCGACGGAGATTTCGCGCATCCGCTCGGTGGTCAGCACGATCGCCCCGTCGACGGCGGTCGCGCCGCCGGACAGCCCGGAACCGGCTCCGCGTGGGATCACCGGGACGCGGTGCGCGGCGGCCCACCGAAGGGTGGCGGCCACGTCGTCGGTGCTGGTGGCGCGCACCACGGCCAGGGCGGTGCCCGCGTCGGGATCGCGCGCCCAGTCCTGCCGGTAACCGGCGAGCAGGTCGGCGTCGGTGAGCACCGTGCCGTCGGGGAGGGCGGCGATCAGGTCATGCAGGTCCACAACCTTCACGCTAGCCTCCGGCGCCCGAAATTTGCTGATCGGCCGACCCCTGCGCGTGTGGCAAACGAAAGCCCCGGAATGTGATGTCACCCGCCACAGTGGTATTACCGCCTTCGGACGACCAGAATGCCGACAGGGGCTTGCCGCCATGCCATGGCGCCTGCAGTCCACGCGGCTCGCCGCGTACCACTTGGAGGGATGGAACGGATGCAGGGCGAACAACCGAGTCGCCGGGAATTGGTCGCCGCGATGTTCTCCAGCGAGTTCGTCGACGGCGGCATCGATCCCGACGTGCTGCGCCGGGTGCACGCGGGCGAGCACGAGGAGTGGCTGAACGCGCTGGACCGCTCGGGCGTCTTCGGCAAGGAGGCGCTGGCCGAGCTGGCCGACACCTGGCGCCGCGACCCCCGTGAGTTGCTGGAGGCGCTGCTGGCGGAGGCGGACGACGTCGCGCGGCGACGCTGCCTCGCGGCTTGGTCCGGCTTGGACCACAGCGCCGACGGCCCCGGTCAGGCACAGATCAGCTGAGCCACCGGCCGGTCGCCGCCCGCTCATCTGACGGACACCTACCGCTGGCACGCTGATCGCGTGCACGAGCTGTCCGAGACCGCCGACACGATCGCCGATCGGTTCACCCACTGGTGCGAAGCCGTGGTCGGCCGCTTGCCGTTCGGGCTGAATCGTCTTGTCCCGCCCACCTTCCTCGGCTTCGCGCTGATCAACAGCGGCACCTTCGCTGTCGACCTGGCGCTGCTCACCGTCTTGCACGGCTGGTTCGAGCTGCCGATCTGGTTGTCGGTGACCGTGGCCTACGTGTGCGCGTTCGGACTCAGCTTCGTGCTCAACCGCACGTTCAATTTCCATTCGCACGCGCCGGTCGGCAGGCAGGCCGCGGTGTACGTCGTGGTGGTCATCGTGAACTATCTCGCGTTCATCCTCGGCGTCGGCAGCGGACTGGCCGCGCTCGGCCTGCAGTACCACGTGTCCCGCTTGCTGGCGGGCGCGTGCGAGGCCGTCTATATGTACAGCGCGATGCGCTGGGTGGTCTTCCGCCGCTCGGTCGAGCCGAGACCGGAACTGATACCCGGCGCGAACTGAGGTGCAGGGGCTCGAGCGCCGCTCACCCGCGCAGGACTTTCCTCACGTCACAGGATTGATCAGCACTTCGGTGCGTGAACCGTCGACAACGATCGCGTCGTCGTCGGTCAGCGCCCAGTGCTCGACGCCTTCGGCGCGGTAACGGGCCGCGAGCCGAGTGCAGTGACCGTCGGGGTCGGTGGCCGAATCGATGTGCGGCACGATGCGGCGGTCGACCAATCCCAGCCCGTCCCAACGCGGTTCGACGCCGCAGGCGGGTGCGACCTCGGCAGGGTCGTCCGCCGACTCGAGGCCGTGCAGGTCCGGGGTCAGCACGCAGGCCCCGGCGCTGTATCCGGCGTAGACCAGCGCATCGGCGGCGAGCAGGCGGGGCAGGACCCGGTCAGCGCCGCTGCGGGCGAACTGGGCGCGCAACACGAACGTGTTGCCGCCGCGCACCCACACCAGCGGGAATTCGGCCAGCGTCCGTTCCAACTCGGCTTCCTGGCCGACGAACTCGCGCAGGTCGAGCACCTCCGGGGTGTAGCCGAGCTTGCGCAGTGGCGTCATGTCACTGGTCACCGCGCCGGCCCACGCTTCCGGCCAGGCGTCGCAGGCATTCGGTATCAACGCGACCCGGCCGGGCGGGCCCGCGAGGGCGACGAGCCGGTCGTAGTGCGCCCCGAAGCGGTAGCTGGACAGGAAGAGTCGCACCGCGGTCAGATGGTGAAGGCCAAGTGACGGATCAGGCGCTGCCCGAGTTCGCCGTCGCCGTGGATGGTGACCTCGTCCAAGTGCTCCTCGGCGGTCGTCCGGCCGCCGCCGAGCCGCACGAAAAGACGCGAGTCCAAGCCGATCTCGACGGTGGCCGGTTCGTCGAACGCCTCCACATAGCTCGCCCGGCCCGCCACCTGGATGCGCAAGGTCCTGGCCAGCGGACCACTCAGCGCGAAGGTGATCCGCGCGCCGTCCGGCGCGCCGCCCTTCTTGACCACCACCCGCGGGATGCTGCCCGCGAACTCGTCGAACGCCAGCTTGCCGCGCGGCCCGCCCTCCTCGACCGTCACGCCGAGCGCGTCGGCGACGTCGAGTTCGTGCATCCAGCAGTCGAACAACCGCACCCGCATGAACCTGCCATAGGTCACCTGCCCGATCGGCGAGACCGTCTCCTTCTCCCATTCGGCGTCGCCCATCGCCGCGAGCGCCGCGCGCCTGCGGTCCACGACCTCGCGATAGAGCTCGAGCAGCCGGGCGCCGGGCAGCGGGCGCAGCCGGTCCACCCAGATCTCGTTGAGCACCGCGGTCTCGTTGCGCACGTAGGGCAGTGTGCGCACATCGGTCTTGGCCCTGGTCGGGTCGTGCGCGGGCGGCCGATCGCCCAGTAGCCAGGATTCGGTGCCGATGATGTGGGCGACCAGGTCGAACACGGTCCAGCCCGGCAGCGACGACGACGTGCGCCAGCGGTCCTCATCCAGTGCGGCGACCAGCGCGTCGATCGCGTCCCATTGGCGCGACAGCAGGCCGATCAGCGTGGCCCGGTCCAACGTCTCGGTCATCCGTCGATTTCCTTTTCCGAGCTTTCGCCCTCGTTGTCCAATGCCGCGATGCCGGCCCGGATGGCCGCGGCGGTGCCGAGCGGGTCGTGCGGACGCCGCAGCAGGAATCCCTTGGCGAACCGCAGCGTGTCGCCGTGCCTGCGCGGGATCACGTGCAGGTGGACGTGCGGGACGGTCTGGAACGCCGCGGTGCCGTCGTTGAGCACCAAGTTGGCGCCGTCGGCGGCGAGGCTGCTGCGCCGGATCGCCAGCGCGAGCCGATGCCCCGCACGGAAGATCTGCGCGCCGAGCTCGGCATCGAGATCCTCCAACTCGGCGGCGTGCCGTTTCGGTATGACCAGCGTGTGCCCGCGGGCCACCGGCCGGATGTCGAGGAACGCGCAGAGCGTGTCGTCCTCGTACACTTTCGCCGCCGGTGCCTCGCCTGCCACGATGCGGCAGAAGACGCAGTCGTTCACACGCTGGACCATACGGCGTACGAGCCGGGCCGAACACCCCGGAGCGCCGATCCGCATGACGCCCGTCACGCCTGCGCGGCCGGCTGATGCCGTGACCAGGTGTCGAACCTCGAGGTTGGTAACGAACTTCTCCGTACGGTCTTGCCGTGTTCACCTGCAGAGACGACGATCACAGATCGACAAGGGAAAACGGGCAGACCGGGCAAACAGTGACTCGGCGGCGTACGAACTCGCTCCGCGGCGACCGGAGGGCATCCGGCGGATCGGCGCGACTCGTCCGGCGTGTGTGACGGGCATCTCAGCTACGCTCACCGCGGGCCAGGTACAGTTGCGAGGATTTGGGCGAACTTACTCGACAGTAACATCGTCTGAGCGTCTACCCGTTGCCTGAAGCCCGGTAAGAGAAGGAAGTCTGACAAGTGGAGACAACGCAGAGCGTAGGCGATCCATCGCCGCGCGGCGCGCGTGTCGGTGTCGTTCGCGAATCGAACGCGGGCGAGCGACGTGTCGCTTTGGTGCCGAAGATCATTCCGAGCCTGGTGAAGCAGGGCGTGGATGTCGTCGTCGAGGCCGGTGCCGGGCAAGGCGCGCTGATTCCGGATGAAGCGTATGTGGAGGCGGGCGCGTCGATCGGTGATCCGTGGTCGGCGGATGTGGTCGTGAAGGTGGCCCCGCCCAGTGACGCCGAGGTGGGCAAGCTGTCGTCGGGGCAGACGCTGATCGGTTTCCTGGCTCCGCGTAACGCCGAGAATCAGATCGGTGCGTTGAAGTCGGCGGGGGTGCAAGCGTTCGCGGTGGAGGCGATTCCGCGGATCTCGCGTGCGCAGGTGATGGACGCGCTGTCCTCGCAGGCGAACGTGGCCGGTTATAAGGCCGTGCTGCTGGCCGCTTCCGAATCGACCCGCTTCTTCCCCATGCTCACCACCGCCGCGGGCACTGTGAAGCCCGCGACCGTGCTGGTGCTCGGTGTCGGTGTCGCCGGTTTGCAGGCTCTCGCTACCGCCAAGCGTCTGGGCGGGCGGACCACCGGGTACGACGTGCGTCCCGAGGTGGCCGATCAGGTGCGGTCGGTGGGTGCGCAGTGGCTGGATCTGGGGATCGATGCCGCCGGTGAGGGCGGGTATGCCCGCGAACTCACCGACGAGGAGAAGGCCAAGCAGCAGCAGGCTTTGGAGGACGCGATCAAGGGCTTCGACGTGGTGATCACGACCGCGTTGGTGCCGGGGCGTCCCGCGCCCAGGTTGGTGACCGCGGCGGCGGTGGAGGGTATGAAGCCCGGCAGCGTGATCGTGGATCTGGCCGGTGAGACCGGCGGCAACTGCGAGCTGACCGAGCCCGGTCAGACCGTGGTCAAGCACGAGGTGACCATCGCCTCGCCGTTGAATCTGCCCGCGACCATGCCCGAGCACGCCTCGGAGTTGTACTCCAAGAACATCGCGGCGCTGCTGGAGTTGATGCTGGTCGACGGCAAGCTCGCGCCCGACTTCAGCGATCAGGTGCTGGCGGATTCTTGCGTCACCCGTGACGCGGCCGACGCGCCCGAGACGGCGGGGTCCGCTGAGGCGACCGAGTCGGCCGACGCGACCGGGTCGGCTGAGGCCACCGAGTCGGCTGAGTCGACCGGGTCGGTCGATGCCACCGAGTCGGTGGAGTCGGCTGAGGTGCAGGACGCGACCGAGGCGAAGGTGGAGAACTGATGTATACCGAACTTCTGGCGAACATCGCGATCCTGGTGCTGTCCGGGTTCGTCGGTTTCGCTGTGATCTCCAAAGTCCCGAACACGCTGCACACGCCGCTGATGTCGGGCACCAACGCCATTCACGGCATCGTCGTGCTGGGCGCGCTGGTCACCCTGGGCAAGATGGAAGACCCGTCGATCGGCATCCAGATCATCCTGTTCGTCGCGGTGGTCTTCGGAACCCTGAACGTCATCGGTGGTTTCGTGGTCACCGACCGCATGCTGGGCATGTTCAAGGGTAAGAAGCCGGTCGCGGCCGGTGACGCCGAGAAGGCGGGGAAGTAAGCCATGGACAACCTCGTCAATATCCTCTACATCATCGCGTTCGCGATGTTCATCTACGGTCTGATGGGCCTGACCGGCCCGAAGACCGCGGTGCGCGGCAACTGGATCGCCGCGGTCGGCATGGGCCTGGCGGTGGTGGCGACGTTGATCGCGGTACGCGACACGTCGAACTGGATCCTGATCGTCGCCGGGCTCGCGATCGGTGTCGTGCTCGGAGTGCCGCCCGCCCGCTACACGAAGATGACCGCGATGCCGCAGCTGGTGGCCGCGTTCAACGGCGTCGGCGGCGGCACGGTCGCGTTGATCGCCTGGGCGGAGTTCCTCGACACCACCGGCTTCTCCGCGTTCGAGCACGGTGAGGAACCCACCGTGCACATCATCGTCGGGTCGTTGTTCGCCGCGATCATCGGTTCGGTGTCGTTCTGGGGCTCGCTGATCGCGTTCGGCAAGCTGCAGGAGATCCTGCCCGGCAAACCGATCGGGGTCGGGAAGCTTCAGCAACCGTTGAACCTGCTGCTGCTGGTCGTCGCGGTCGTCGCCGCGGTGGTGATCGGTATCGGGGCCGCCGACGGTGGCGCGCCGTGGTGGTGGATGGTGCTGCTGCTGCTCGCCGCGGGTGTGCTCGGGTTGATGGTGGTGCTGCCGATCGGCGGCGCGGACATGCCGGTGGTCATCTCCCTGCTGAACGCGCTGACCGGCTTGTCGGCCGCGGCAGCCGGTTTGGCGTTGAACAACACCGCGATGATCGTGGCGGGCATGATCGTCGGCGCGTCCGGCACCATCCTGACCAACCTGATGGCCAAGGCGATGAACCGGTCCATCCCGGCCATCGTCGCGGGCGGCTTCGGCGGCGGCGGAACCGCACCCGGCGCAGGCGATGGCGAGCAGAAGCAGGCCAAGGCCACCTCCGCCGCGGACGCCGCGATCCAGATGGCGTATGCCAACCAGGTGATCGTCGTCCCGGGCTACGGCATGGCGGTGGCGCAGGCGCAGCACGCGGTCAAGGAGATGGCCTCGCTGCTCGAGGCCAAGGGCGTGGAGGTCAAATACGCCATCCACCCGGTCGCCGGTCGTATGCCAGGCCACATGAACGTGCTGCTGGCCGAGGCCGAGGTCTCCTACGACGCGCTCAAGGAAATGGACGACATCAACGGCGAATTCGGCCGCACCGATGTCGCCCTGGTGATCGGCGCCAACGACGTCACCAACCCCGCTGCCCGCGAGGACTCCTCGAGCCCGATCTACGGCATGCCGGTGCTGAACGTCGACCAGGCCAAGTCGGTGATCGTGCTCAAGCGCTCGATGAACTCCGGCTTCGCGGGCATCGACAACCCGCTGTTCTACGCCGACCACACCTCGATGCTGTTCGGCGACGCCAAGAAGTCCGTCGGAGCAGTAACCGAGGAACTGAAGGCCCTGTAGTTCAGCGGTTTCGCGCGAAGCGCCCCGCCACCGAGTCCGTCGATGGCGGGGCGCTTTCGTAATTCGATGGACACCACGGCGGGGCGCGCCGGATCATTCTCGGAGTGTCCGCACGTCATGAGCCTCTTCGGTTGATCGGTTCCGGCGAGCCCTCGGCCGATCCCGCCGAGCGGCTGCCGTGGACCGTCACCGTCGATTCCACCTACTCGATCCGCGACGCGATCGATGCCCTCGCGCTCGGTCCGTTCCTGCGCGGCGATCACCCCTGCGCGCGCACGGCGCACCTGGAGCGGGTGCGGCCGGACGCGCCGCTGCGACCCGCACGCGGCCGCGTGGTGCGCACGGTGCGCGACAACGACAGCGGGGCGACGCTGGTGGTCGGCCCCGGCTGGTCGCTGCGGTCGGTGCGCTGGTCGGGTGGTTCGGCGATGGTCGAGGTCACCGCCGTCACCGACACGCTCGCGGACGAACTGCTCGCCGAGGCGATCCGCGACGCGGCAGCGCCGCCGGAGGTGGGCGAGACGGTGGAGATGGGCTTCTGGCACATGCACAGCCATGGCCCGCAGCGGCGCGCGCGCTCGATCTCCGCGCCCGAGTGGCCCGCGATCCGCGGAAACTACACCGGACAGGTCGCCGCCGCGATGGATCGTCTGATGTCGCTCACCGCCGCCGACGTCCGGGGCAGGTTGGTGCTGCTGCACGGTCCGCCCGGCACCGGCAAGACCACCGCCCTGCGCGCACTGGCGCGCGCCTGGGGCGCCTGGTGCCAGTTCGACTGCGTGCTCGACCCCGAGGTGATGTTCGGCAAGCCCGGCTATCTGATGGACGTGGCCGCGGGCGTGGAAAACGCCGACGAAGACGCGTCCCGCTGGCGGATGCTGGTGCTGGAAGACTGCGACGAGCTGATTCGCGGCGAAGCGAAGGAAACCGCCGGGCAGGGGCTTTCGCGGTTGCTGAACCTGACCGACGGCATGCTCGGCCAGGGCCGCGACGTGCTCGTCGCCATCACCACCAACGAGGACCTGTCCCGGCTGCATCCGGCCGTGACGCGGCCGGGCCGGTGCCTGGCGCGGATCGAGATCGGACGGCTGTCTCCCGCGGAGGCGGCGGCCTGGTCGGCGCGGGAGCAGGAGGGCGAGACCACCGCGTATCCGGATGGAGCCACCCTGGCCGAGCTCGTCGCGGCGCGCGACGGCGAGGCGCGAATCGACGCCGCCGCACAGGAAGCGGTCAGTCCGGGACTGTATCTGTAAGCCGGGCCGAAGGGCCTCGACTTCCGAAGCCGTTGCGGCGGTTCGCCGGTGCGACCGGTCGGTCGGAGAAAACCAACCGGTATCTCGCACGGCGGTGCTCGTGCCGATCGGCTAGATTCCATGGGTTCGCCCGTCGCCCTCTGCGCACGGAACCACGCGAGACCCGGGGAGGGGATCCCATGACCACACCACCGCACAATCCGTATCCAGGTCAGCCCGGCGGCCAGCCGGGCTACCCGCAGCAGCCGCCCGCCGGTGCGCCGCAGGGCTTTCCCGGCCAGCCGGGCTATCCCGGTCAGCCGCAGGGCTACCCGCAACCCGGCTACCCGGGCCAGCCGCAGCCGGGCTATCCGCCGCAAGGCGGTTTCCCGCACCAGGGTGGTTTCCCGCAGCAGCCGGGCTACCCCGGCGGCGGTTTCCCGCCGCCCGGACCGCCGCCCCAGCAGAATCGGAGCGGCGGTGGCGGAATCGGGAAGATTCTGCTCGTCCTCGGTGTCGTCGTGGTGCTCGGTCTGCTGGTCGTGGGGGCCCGCACCGTGTTCCGCTCGGACGGCGAGAAGATCGAGATCGGTCAGTGCGCGAAGTTGTCGGGCACCACTGTCAAAGCCGAGTTCGCCACCAAGGAATGCTCCGATGCGGAAGCCAACTACGTGGTGGCGCAACGGCTGGACGGCGCGAACGCGGACTGCCCGACCAAGGATTACGCCAGCTACTACCAGACCGGCAGCAACGACTACACGCTGTGTCTGCGGCTGAACGTCAAGGAGGGCGACTGCATCGACGGCGGCTTCCTCGGCGCCAGCACCAAGGTCGCCTGCGGTGTGTCGGCGGACTTCAAGATCGGCCGGATCGTGCGCGGCACCGCGGACAAATCCGCGTGCGGTGCGAAGGCCACCGAGAACGACACGATCGTCTACCCCAAGCCCGACCCGATCACGCTGTGCCTGGTGCCGCCCAAGTAGCGGCGGGATAGTCGAGGAGGCCATGGGCTCGGCCATTGATCAGGTGCCATGGTCGAGCTGGCCTTAAGTTCCTGAAATGATCAGCGCGCCGGCGTACGCGGTGCGGCCACGACGCTCGCGTACCGGCAGCAGAGCAGGATGGCGATCATCGGCACGACCATAGCCGTGGTCAGCGACATCACGGCGGTGAGCCAGCCGATCACCGTGGGACCGGCGAGCAGGCCGAGGTAGCCGATGCTGAACACCCGGGACATGTCGGTCGCGGCCGTCGCGGAGCCCAGATTGCCCGCCGCGGTGAAGATCTGCGGGATGCCGCCCGCGAGCCCGAGCCCGGCCATGGCCCAGCCCAGCAGGGTCAGCGGGATCCAGGGCGAGACGATGATCACCGCCAGGCCGAGCGCGGCGATCAGCGAGCCGTAGCGCACCACCGCGACCCCGCCGAACGCGTGGCTGACCCGGTCGGTGGCGAAACGCCCGATCGTCATCGTGGTGGAGAAGGCGCCGAAGGCCAGCGCCGCTGTCGCGGCATCGGCGCCCAGGTGCTCGCTCAGCTGCAAAGTGCTCCAGTCGGCCGCCACGCCTTCGGCCAGGAGCAGCGCGAAGGCGATCGCGGCCAATGCGAACAGTTTTCGGTGGCGATCGCGGATCTCGAGGCGAGTGGTGAAGCCGCGCCGCACCCGTTTACGGTCGAGCGGCTGCGCGGTGGGCGCTGCGTCGTATCCCAGCGACGGAACCTCGTGCCGGGGCAGTGTCGGCTCGTGCTGAGGTGTCGTCGTGTCGTGCCGGGGCGGTGGCGTGTCGTGCCGGGGCGGGGGCGTGTCGTACGAAGGCGTCGTGGTGTCGTCCCACGGGAGTGGCGTCTCGCGCCGGGGGAGTGACGTGTCGTACGAAGGCGTCGTGGTGTCGTGCCGGGATGAAGTCGTGTCGTGGTCGAGCGGCGTGACGTCCGGTTCGAGCGCGTGCACGGACGGGACGCCGTGTGCCGCCGTTTCCGCCCCGGGCGTGGTTTCGCGCAGCAACCGCGGCACCAGGGTGAGGGTCAGGGCGACACAGCCGACCGCCGCGACGATCAGGGTGACGCGCACGTCCCAGCCCGCCCGGAGCGCGGCGGCTCCGAGCAGTGAACCGAGCAGGCCGCCGCCGGAGAACAGCGCGTGGAACGCGGCCATGATCGGACGCCGGTACGCCCGTTCCACATGCACCGCTTGGGTGTTCATCGAAACATCGAGTGCTCCGTTGCCGAAGCCGAAGCAGGCCAGGGCGAGCGCCAAGGTGACCGGTCCGGTGGCGAGGCCGGGTCCGACCACCGCGACCGACCCGAGGCACGCCGCGGCGCCGACCAGCGTCCTGCTGCCGAACCGATCGGCAAGCGGACCGGCCAGCCGCATGCCGACGATGCCCGCACCGGCCATGAGCAGGATGAACATCCCCAGTGTTGATTTCGAGACCCCGGTCCGGTCGGTGATGACCGGGATGTGCACCACCCACATGGCGAGCAGGAAGCCGTTCAGGGCGAACACGGTGAACACCGCGGCGCGCGCGACCCGGATCGGACGATCTACCGGCGGGCTCCCCACCATTTCGACGGTACCGGTGAACCCCCGGGAACAGCCAGCCTCGCCCGCGGAATCGGCCCAGGGCATCGTCGACCTGGTCGTGCGACCGTGCGGGACGCTCGACTCTGCGCGTCTCGTCCGCGAGCGAGCCTGTTCATCGATTCAACGTCTCACGCCGCCGGGACATTCCAGATTCCGGTGACCACCGTCTCCATGACGTAGTCGGCGAAATCCTTCGGATCCCGGCCCAGCGCCCGGCGTACCCCGTCGGCCGGCTCGGCGTTGCGCCCGTCGAGCACCGTGCCGAAGAGGTAGTCGAGCAGGCTGACCACGTCGGCGGGCGCCCCGGATTCGGTGAGCCCGGCGACGAAATCCGTGCGGGAGATGGGCACGAAGGCGATGGGCCTTCCGGTCGCCGCGGCGATCTCGGCGACCGCTTCGCCGAACGTGATCGCGCGCGGGCCGGTCAGCTCGTAGACCTGGCCGGAGTGCCGGTCCGAGGTGAGCGCGGCGACGGCCACGTCGGCGATGTCGTCGGCGTGCACGAACGGTTCGGGCACGTCGCCGTTGGGCAGGGCGAGTTCCCCGGCCAGGAGGTAGTCGGTGAACGCGCCCTCGCTGAAGTTCTGCGCGAAGAAGCTGCAGCGCACGATGGTCCAGTTCAGGCCCGATCCGCGCACGGCCTGCTCGCACTCGACGGCCTCCGGCTCGCCCCGGCCCGACAGCAGTACCAGTTTCCGCACGCCGGACCGCGCGGCGGCCGCGGCGAACGCGCGGATCACCTCCGGCGCGCCGGGGACCGCGAGATCCGGCTGGAACGCGACGTATGCGGTGCTCACGCCGGTCAGCGCGGCGGGCCAGGTGGCGCGGTCGGCCCAGTCGAACGGGACGTCCGCGGTCCGGGAGCCCACCCGGACCGGATGCCCGGCCGCCCGGAGCCGGTGGACCACGCGGCTGCCGGTCTTGCCGGTGCCGCCGGTTACGAGGATGAGGTGCTGGTCGGTGCTGGTGTGTGTCATGGTTCCAGTACATCCGCCCGGGCCGAGACGGAACATGGTTCAGCGGCTCATGATCATGCGTGATCGTCTACTGTGGGAGGGTGGATGCGCTCGCCAGTCTGCTCGAAGGTCCTCGCGCCCGCGGCGCGTTCCTGATGTGTTCGCTGCTGGATCCGCCGTGGTCGCTGCGCATCCAGGACGAGGCCCCACTCACCGTGCTGTCGATGATCCGCGGCGGCGCGTGGATCGTCGCCGACCGGGGTGCGCCCCGGCAGCTGGGCGCGGGCGACGTCGCGATCTTCCGCGGGCCCGCCCCGTACACGGTGGCCGACGACCCGGCGACCGAACCGCAGATCATCATCCATCCCGGCCAGGTGACGAAGACGCCGCAGGGCGAAGTCTTGTGCGAGACGCTCAGTCTGGGCGTCCGCCAATGGGGGACCGACCCCGACGGGGCCACCCTGATGGTCACCGGGACATACGAGTCCGCGGGCGCGGCCAGCCAGCGCTTGCTGCGCGCGTTGCCGCCGGTTCTCGTGCTGCAGCGCGGCGACTTCGACAGCCGGGTGCTCGACATCCTGGTCGACGAGGTGACCAAGGACGAGCCCGCGCAGAGCGCGGTGCTGGACCGGCTGCTGGATCTGGTGCTGATCGCGGCGCTGCGCGCCTGGTTCGCCCGCGACGACGCGCCCGCCTGGTATCACGCGTACGGTGATCCGCTGGTCGGCAAGGCCCTGCGCCTGCTACAGCACAATCCGGCGCACGGATGGACGGTCGCGAGCCTGGCCGAGGCGGTGGGGGTGTCGCGGGCCGCACTGGCACGCCGGTTCACCGACCTGGTGGGCGAACCGCCGATGGCGTTCCTCACCGAATGGCGGCTGGCACTGGCCGCCGACCTGCTCCAGGAGTCCGACGCCACCATCGAGGCCATCGCTCGTCAGGTCGGCTACGGCAGCGCCTTCGCGCTCAGCGCCGCGTTCAAAAGGCACTTCGGCGTCTCCCCGCGCGACCACCGGCACAGCCGCGTGCGGTCAGGCTCGGAGGAGGGAGCCCGCGTAGCCACGTAGGGTCCCGCACGCTGCGCGATGGGCACAACACACCTACTGAGCTATCGTCGGCCGGGTGACGCAGCAGTATCCGGTGCTCTGGCCGGTGCCGACCCGGTGGGCCGACAACGACCACTACGGGCACGTGAACAACGTGACCTACTACTCGTACTTCGACACCGCGGTCAACGCGTGGTTGATGCACGCCACCGGAACCGACATCCGCGAACTGCCCGCGCTCGGGGTGGTGGCGCAGACCTCCTGCCAGTATCTCGGTTCGCTCAGCTTCCCGGATCAGCTGAAGGTCGGCTTGCGCGTCTCCCGGCTCGGCCGCTCCAGCATCACCTACGACCTGGCCATCTTCCGCGAGGCCGACGGCACGCTCGAGCTGTCCGCCACCGGTGTCTTCGTGCACGTCTACGTGGACGCGGAGACCCGCAAGCCGGTGGAGATCCCGGAGGTCATCCGCACCGCCGCGGCCGGACTCGTCACGGACTGATCCACGAAAATTCCTGCGGCGCGGGAGTTCACACGCGGCTGAGCAGGGTGAGCGGGTCTTCCAGGAAGCCCGCGGTGGTGGCCAGGAAGCGGGCCGCGAGTTCGCCGTCGATCATGCGATGGTCGAAGCTGACGCCGAGCGTGGTCACCCACCGCACCGCGATCTCGTCCCGCACGACCCAGGGCCGCTTGCCGATCGCGCCGAGGCACAGGATCGCGGACTCACCCGGGTTGACCAGCGGCACCCCGGCATCCACGCCGAACACTCCGACGTTGGTGATGGTGAACGTCCCGCCCCGCAGGTCGGCCGGGGTGGCGCTGCCCGCGCGGGCGGTCTCGGCCAGCCAGCCGATCTCGCGGGTGAGATCACGCAGGCTCAGGGTCTGCGCCTCTTTGATATTCGGTACCAGCAAGCCGCGATCGGTGGCCACCGCGACGCCCAGATTCACGTAGTGCTTGGTGACGATCTCCTGCGCGGCTTCGTCCCAGAAGACGTTCATGCCGGGAAAATCGGCGAGCGCGGCCAGCGCCGCCTTGGCGACCAGCGGCAGCGGCGTCAAGGTCAGGCCCGCGAAGGGTTTCGTGCTGCGCAGGTGGTCGAGCAGTTCCATCGAGGCGGTGGCGTCCACCGTGACGAACGTGGCGGCCTGCGGGATGGTGCGCGCGCTGTGCAGCATGGCCGCCGCGGTGCGCTTGCGAATGCCGCTGATCGGAGTGCGTTCCTCGCGCGCGGCCGGACCGACCACGCCGGGGCCCGCGACCGCGGGTGCGGCAGGCAAGGCCGGACGCGGCTGGGAGACCGGCACCGCGCCGCGCACGTCGTCGACGGTGACCGCGCCGCCCGGTCCGGAGCCCGCGACGAACCACAGGTCGATACCGAGTTCGCGGGCGAGTTTTCGCGCGGCGGGCGTCGCTGCCGGGCGCGTCGCACCGAGCTCGGGGCCCGGTGCTTCTGTTTCGCGGGGCTCGGGGTTCGCCTCGGCCGGCTGTGCGTCGCTGGGTGATCGCGTCGCAGGAGGCCGTCGCCGCCGAGACGCCGCTTCCTCGTCCGGGCCATATCCCACCAAGACCGAAGTGCGGCTTGTTTCGTCTTTCGCTCCGGCCGTCTGGTCCACGCGAATGAGCGGTGCCCCCACCGCGACGGTGTCGCCCGGCTGCGCGAGCAATTCGACCACTCGGCCCGCGAACGGCGACGGCAACGACACGACCGCCTTGGCGGTCTCCACATCGGCGATGGTCTGGTTCAGCTCGACCGTGTCGCCGACGGCCACCGCCCAGGACACCAACTCGGCGTCGGTCAGCCCTTCCCCGAGGTCGGGCAGCCGGAACTCCAGCACGGACGCCGAAGGGCCCGGACGGTCTTCCACGTGAGCACCTTTCACTACGGCGGACCCGCCTCACGCGGCGAGGGAACGGTCGACCGCGTCGAGAATGCGGTCGGGGTCGGGCAGGTGGTGCTTCTCGAGCTTAGCCGGGGGGTAGGGGATGTCGAACCCGCCGACGCGCAGCACGGGCGCCTCCAGGTGGTAGAAGCAGCGCTCGGTGATCCGCGCGGCGATCTCGGCGCCGAGCCCGGCGAATACCGGCGCCTCGTGCGTGACGATCAGCCGCCCGGTCTTCATCACAGACTCCTCGATGGTGTCGAAGTCGATCGGCGAGAGGCTGCGCAGGTCGATCACCTCGAGCGCGTGACCCTCCCGCGCGGCGAGTTGCGCGGCCGACAGCGCGGTCGCCACGGTCCCGCCGTAGGCGACGACGGTCGCGTCCGAACCGGTGGTGCACACCCGCGCACGGTCCAGTGGCAGCCCGCCGTCGCGGTCGAGCGCGGCGAAGTCGACGTCGGCCTTGTCCCAGTACCTGCGCTTGGGTTCGAAGAAGATCACCGGGTCGTTCAGCGCGATCGCCCGGCGGATCATCGAGTACGCGTCCGCCGGGTTGCTCGGTGTCACGACACGCAGCCCCGCGGTGTGCGCGAAGTAAGCCTCGGGTGACTCGGAGTGGTGCTCCACCGAACCGATACCGCCGCCGAACGGTATGCGAATAGTCAAAGGAGCGCTGACTTTTCCCTGCGTGCGATAGTTGATCTTGGCCACGTGCGAGACGATCTGGTCGAAGGCGGGATAGACGAAGCCGTCGAACTGGATCTCGCACACCGGCCGGTAGCCGCGCAGCGCCATGCCGAAAGCCGTTCCGACGATGCCGGATTCGGCCAGCGGCGTATCGATGACGCGGTTGTCGCCGAAGTCCTTCTGCAATGTGTCGGTCACCCGGAAAACCCCGCCGAGGCGGCCGATGTCCTCGCCCATCAGCAAGACCTTCGGATCGTCCTCCAGCGCACGGCGCAAGCCGGTGTTGAGCGCGCCGGCGAAGGTGGTGATCATCGCGGGACTCCTTCTCCTCGTGCGGAGGCCCCGCCGGGATCGCCGGCCAGGTACTCCGTGTACGCCCTCCGCTGTTCGGTGATCAGCGGGTGCGGGCTGGTGTAGACGTGATCGAACAGCTCGGCCGGCGCCGGATCGGGCATGTCGACGGTCGCGCTGCGCACCGCGCGCGCGACCGCGTCCGAACGCTCGGCGACGCGGCCTTCGAACGCGTCGTCCCAGTGGCCCTCGCGCTCGAGCAGCCTGCGGATCCGGTCGATCGGATCGCGCCGCGCCCACTGCTCGGTCTCAGCGGCCGAACGGTAGCGGGTGGGATCGTCGGCCGTGGTGTGCGGGCCCATCCGGTAGGTGAGCGCCTCGATGAACGACGGGCCGCCGCCGGAACGCGCCCTGGCCACCGCCTGCCTGGTCACGGCGAGCACGGCGAGGACGTCGTTGCCGTCGACCTGCCTGCCCGGCATGCCGTAGCCGTACGCGCGGCGCGCGATCGGCGTCGCGCTCTGCACCCGCACGGGTTCGCTGATCGCCCAGTGGTTGTTCTGGCAGAAGAACACGACGGGCGCGCTCCAGCTCGCGGCGAAACCGAGCGCCTCGGCCAGATCGCCCTGGCTGCTCGCGCCGTCGCCGAAATAGACGATGGTGGCTATGTCGGCGCCGTCCAAGTGCGCCGCGAAGGCGTAACCGGTCGCGTGCAGGCCCTGGGAGCCGACCACGATGTTGGGATTGGTCATGTTCACCGGGTGCGGATCCCAGCAATGGTGCGCGACGCCGCGCCACAGCCGGGTGAGATCGGAGGGCGGCACACCGCGGCAGTAGGCGACCGCCGTCTCGCGGTAGCCGCAGAACACGTAGTCGTCGGGATGCAGCGCGTGCGCGGAGCCGACCTGGGCGGCCTCCTGCCCGAGCAGCGGCGCCCAGAGCCCGAGCTGGCCCTGCCGCTGCAACGCGGTGGCCTCGGTGTCGATCCGGCGCGTGACCACCATGTCCTCGTACAGTGCCCGCAGCTCGTCCGGCCCGACGTCGGCGACTATCGCGGCGTGTTCGGGATCGAGGACGCGATGACCGTCGGGCTGCACCAACTGCACCGGGTACTCGGACTTGGCCGACATGAGTGATCGCCTCCTCACCAGGTCGCTGCGGCACATCGGAATGTGTCCTACCTCACAGCATCCCCTCGAATGCGAACTGCGCAAGTGGCCGACCGGCGGATGGGCAGAATGCTCAATTGCGACCCGCGGGGTGATGTCATACTGCGTGGTATGACCAGAGAAAACGTCGGCGTGAGCCTGGACGCCACCGACGCCAGGCTGTTACTGGAGCTGGTCGCCAACCCCCGGGCGACGGGTGTCGAGCTCGCCGCCCGGCTCGGCCTGTCCCGCAATACCGTGCAGGCGCGGTTGTCCCGCTGGGAGGCCGGTGGCGTGCTCGGCAGCTTCGAGCGGCGCGTCGAGCCGCGCGCGCTCGGCTATCCGCTCGCGGCGTTCGTCGCGGTCGTCGTCGACCAGCACCGGCTGGACTCGGTGGTGGACGAACTCGCCGAGGTGCCGGAGGTGACCGAGGTGTGCGGCATGACCGGACTCACCGATCTCACCGTGCGGGTGGTCGCGCAGGACGCCGACGACCTGTATCGCATCGCCGGGCAGATCCTCAAGATTCCCGGCGTGGAGCGGACCAACATGGCGCTGGTGATGCGCGAACTGGTCGGGCCGCGCACCGCTCCGTTGCTGGATCGGCTGGCCAATACGAGCCGCATCCCCTGACCCCTCGGAGGGTGCTCTAGGTTCTGTGCCCTCGCCCCGGACGCGCGGCTGCCGCTGGCCGTGGTGGGCCGGTGCCCTCCCGCTAGGGTGCGGGGATGGAGATTTCGGGCAAAGTTGCCATTGTCACGGGCGCGGGTGCGGGGATCGGGGCGGCGCTGGCGGGCCGGCTCGTCGCCGCAGGCGCGCGCGTGGTGCTCGCCGACCTCGACGCGGCGAGTGCGGCCGAGGTCGCGGAGTCTCTCGGGCCCGGTGCGGTCGCGGTCGGCGGGGATGTGGCCGACGAGGCGGTGATCCGCGCGACGATCGACCGCGCCGAGGCCGAATTCGGTCCGGTGGACCTGTATTTCGCGAACGCGGGCATCGGCGGCGGCGCGGGCTTGGACAGCACCGACCAGCAGTGGGCGGCCGCGCTCGAGGTCAACGTGATGGCGCACGTCCGCGCCGCGCGGCTGCTGGTGCCCGGGTGGCTGGAGCGCGGCGGCGGTTACTTCGTCGGCACCGCGTCCGCGGCGGGGCTGCTCACCCAGCTCGGTTCGGCGCCCTACGCGGTGTCCAAGCACGCGGCCGTCGGTTTCGCGGAGTGGCTGTCGGTCACCTACGGCGACCGGGGGATCCGGGTGAGCTGCGTGTGCCCGATGGGTGTGGACACGCGGTTGCTGCACGGCGGTCTCGTTCCGCCGGAGCACGCCGCCGAGGCGGAGCTGGCGGTGAAGGCCGTCACCAGCGCGGGGGCGGTGCTGGCGCCGGACGAGGTCGCCGACATCGTGCTCGCCGGGGTGGCGGAGGAGCACTTCCTGATCCTCCCGCACCCCGAGGTGCTGAAGATGTACCGCCACAAAGGCTCCGACTACGACCGCTGGATCGACGGAATGCGCCGCTTCCAGGCCGCCCTCCGGGGCTAGGCGGCTTCGTCAGGCAGCGCTCATTGCGGCCGGGCGCAGCACTTTTCGTACCACCAGCCCGGCGAGCAACGCCCAGAAGGCGGCGCCGATGCCTGCGAAGCCGACTCCGGAGGCGGCGATCACGAAGGTCACCACGCCTGCCTCGCGGTGTTCGGAGCGCAGCGCCGCGCCGAGGGCCGCGGCCAGGGTCGCCAGCAGGGCCAGACCTGCGACAGTTTCCAGTGTTCCGGCCGGAGCGGTCGCGATCAGGGTGACCAGGGCGGCGGAGCCCAGCGCCAGCAGCAGGTACATCACGCCCGTGGTGAACGCGGCGATCCAGCGCCGTTTCGGGTCGGGGTGGGCGGCGGGCGCCGCGGAGAGCGCGGCGCTGATGGCGGCGAGGTTGATGGCGTGCCCGCCCGCGGGCGCCCCCACCACGGTGCCGAGACCGGTGACGGTCATCGCCGCGCGCCACGGCACTCGGTAGTCGAACGAGGCGAGCACCGCGGTGCCCGGAATGTTCTGCGACGCCATGGTGACGATGTAGAGCGGGATCGCGACGCCGATCAGCGCCTGCCAGCTCCAATGCGGCAGCGTCAGTTCCAGCCGCGGAGTCATGGCGCCGACGTCGAGGTGCCGGTGCTGCACCGCGATGCTGATCGCGGCGCCTGCCGCCGCGGTCGCGAAGGCGGCGATCACGGCCCAGCGCTGGGCGTACCGTTGCAGCACCAGCCAGACCAGGATCACCGGAACCACCACCGCCGGACTCGTCTGCACGGCCCGGACCGGAGCCAGGCACAGCGGCAGCAGGACTCCGGCCAGCATCGCCTGGGCTATCTCCACCGGAATCGCGGCGACCAGCGCGCCCAGCCGCTGCCACAGTCCGGTGACCACGATCAGGACACCGGCGACCACGAACGCCCCGATCGCGGCGGGCCAGCCGCCCGCCACCGCGCCGGTTCCGGCCAGCAGCGCCGCCCCGGGCGTGGACCAGGCCAAGGTGATCGGCATCCGGTAGCGGTAGCTCAACGCCATCATGCCGATCGCCTGCGTGAGGCACAGCGCGAGCAGGCCCGACGCAGCTTGCGCGGGGGTCGCTCCGACCGCGGTCAACCCGCTCAGCACCACGGCGAACGAACTGGTGAAACCGACGAGCGCCGTCACCACACCCGCACCCAGCGGCGGCACCAGTCCGGTCCGCGACTGTTCCGGTTGCTGCGTCGCGGTGGCGGGGGTGGTGGAAACGTTCGACATCGGTCGGATATTGCCCCTGGTCACGAGGGTGTGTCGCCTGCCAGTGCCGCGAAACTGGCCTGACTTGGACCCGCCCGTGACGTGCGACACGAGAGTATGGCCACACCGGCACATCCGGATGCGTAGGGTGGGGGAGTCGGTGCGCGAGGACGCGATTCGGGACGAGGAGCTGAGTTGAGCGCGGTACTGATCTCACCGGGCGAGCTGCGGGAAGCCTTGGCGGACAAGCGGCTTCGCCTACTGGATGTCCGATGGGCGCTGGGCGACCCGGACGGGCCGCAGCACTATCTCGCCGGGCACATCCCCGGCGCGGTGTTCGTCGACCTGGAAACCGAACTGGCCGCGCCGCCCTCACCCGCGCGCGGCAGGCACCCGCTGCCGGACCTCGCGCAGCTGGAGAAGTGCGCGCGCAGCTGGGGGCTGTGCGAGGGCGACCCAGTGGTCGTCTACGACGCGACCGGCGGCATGGCCGCCGCCCGAGCCTGGTGGCTGCTGCGCTGGGCCGGTGTCGCCGACGTGCGCATTCTCGACGGTGGGCTGCCCGGCTGGATCGCCGCGGGCGGGCCGGTCGCGACCGGAGCCGAACCGGACCCCGAGCCGGGCGACGTCGTATTGAGCCCCGGCCACCTGCCGGTGATCGACGCCGACGCGGCGGCACGCTGGAAGGGCGTGCTGCTGGACGCGCGGGCGAGCGAGCGCTTCCGGGGTGACGTGGAACCGATCGACCCCCGCGCCGGGCACATTCCCGGCGCGCACAGCGCCCCGACCGCCGACAACCTCGACGCCGAGGGACGCTTCCGCGCAGCCGAGGACCTGCGTGAGCGTTTCGCCGGTTTCGGGTCCGGGCCGGTGGCCGTGTACTGCGGTTCCGGTGTGACAGCCGCCCACCAGGTCGCCGCGCTGGCCGTCGCGGGCTTGGAGGCCGCTCTGTATCCCGGGTCGTGGTCGCAGTGGTCGAACGATCCCAAACGGCCGGTCGCGACGGGCAACTAGCCCGCGCCGCGCGGGCGCACGCCGCTACAGCCAGGCGCGAGCCAGGAGATCGTCGTCGGCGACCTCGCTCGCCCGGGGCGGGAATCGGGTGGCCGCGATCGACTCGACATGCGTCCCGTCGTGCCCGATCACCCACGAGCCGCCGCGCTCCTCGCATTCGGCGATCTTGGCGAAGGTGGTGAGCAGGAACGTGATCGCCTCGCGCGGGTCGGCGGTGCGGGCCAGCCGCTGGGATTCACCTGGGCGAGACAGGTCCAGCCATACGCCACACTGCCCGTCGAGCCGCATGCCGACGATCTTGTCGGCGTGCACGAAGGTGAATTTGCGCCGTTCCCACGCGGTCGTCGGTGTGAAGCTCTGCTCGAGAACCTGGAGCAGAATCGTCATGCTGCTTCCTCCGCTTCTCTTGCCACAAAGCTGCGGTTATTCTGCGATGACCTGCGGATATTCCAGTATGTTCCGGTATCGCGCAGAAATCCACAACGGTCGGGCCGCGGTGTGCGCGGCCGTGTCGTACCGGCCTGCTTGGATGGGGTGATGCTGCACGGACTGTGGTCGCCGGGATCCGGGTTGCTGCTCTGGCACGACTCGCCGGTCGCCGCGTCGTCCGCCGAGCTCCCCGATCCGCTGGGCAGCGTGTTGCGGGCGTCGAAGTTCCGGCACCGTGCCGAGGTCCTGGTCGTCGCGAACGGCGTTCCTGCCGCTGCCGCGACCGAGCAGGTGCGCGCGCACGCGCTGGCTCCCGTCGCGGCCGTCGCGGTCCTGCGGCAGCGGCTGCCCGCCGAGCTGGTCTCGGGAGATCTGCGTTTCCTCGCGCACGTCGCCCACGGCATCGAACGCTGGGTGCGCGCCGGGCGTGTCGTGCCGGAGCTGCGCCGCGAGGACGGCCAGTGGTGGGTGCGCTGGCGGCTGGTCGGCGGCGAGCGGCAACGCGCCTGGCTGGCCGAGCTCGCGGTCGCCATGCCGCAGGCCCTGCGCGTGGCCGGGCGTCCGGCGGCGCTGCTCGACGACATGGTCACCGAGCTCACCGATCCGATCGCGCGGGCGCTGGCCGATCTGCCGGATTCGCCGCATCCCCTGCTGGCCGCTCTGGCCGGGGACACTCCGCTGGACAACGGCAGCTATCAGGTCGCCGAGGTGCTGGAGCGCTGGCGGGCCAGCCTGACCGGCGACGAACCCGAACTGGTGCTGCGCCTGCTCGAGCCGGATGGCGAACTCGGCGTCGCCGACGAGTCGGTGGCGCTGTGGCGGCTGGAGGTCTGCTTGCGGGTCACCGGCGAGGCGCCCAGAACCGTGCCGCTGCACGAAGATCCGAACCTCCTTCGGATCGCGGTGGACAAGCTCGGCGCGGCGCAGCGCGCGTATCCGAGGTTGCGCGACCTGCCGAGCGATCCGCACAGCATGGATCTGCTGTTGCCCACCGAGGTGGTGCTGGACCTGGTCGCGCACGGCGCGCACGCCCTGCACGCCGCGGGAGTCCATCTGCTGCTGCCGCGCGCGTGGAATGTCGCCGAACCGAGCATGCGGCTGCGGGTGGACAGCGCGGTGCCCGCCGCGGAGAGCACGATCGGTCTGCGTGGCCTGGTCTCCTACCGCTGGGAGCTCGCGCTCGGCGACATGGTGCTGACGGAGGCCGAGATGCAGCGGCTGGTGCGCGGCAAGTCCGATCTGGTCCAGCTGCGCGGGCAGTGGGTGCAGGCCGATCACAAGGCGCTGGCCGCCGCGGCCCGCTACGTCGCCGCGCACACCGACGACTCGCCGGTCACCTTCGCGGACATGCTCGGCGAGATCGCGGTCTCCCGCGTGCCGCAGGTGCCGATCACCGAGGTCACGGCCTCCGGATGGGCGGCGGACCTGCTCGACCGGGCACGCGATCCGGTAGCGGTCGCCCCGCCCGTCGGGCTGAAGGCCGAGCTGCGCCCCTACCAGGAACGCGGCCTGGCCTGGCTGGCCGCCATGAGCCGGATGGGTTGCGGCGCGATCCTGGCCGACGATATGGGGCTCGGCAAGACCGTCCAGGTACTCGCTCTGCTGGTGCACGAGCGCGAGGCTGCCGAGGCCTCCGCCGAGCCGCCCGGCCCGACCCTGCTGGTGTGCCCGATGTCGGTGGTCGGGAACTGGCAGCGCGAGGCGGAGCGGTTCGCGCCCGACCTGCGGGTGTGGGTGCATCACGGCGCGGGACGGCGGGCCGGCGACGAGTTCGACGAGACGGTCGCCGCCGCGGACCTGGTGGTCACCACCTACGCGCTGCTCGCGCGGGACGCCGAGGAGCTCGGCAGGCAGCACTGGGCCCGCGTCGTCCTGGACGAAGCGCAGCACATCAAGAACGCGGGAACGCGGCAGGCGCGGGCGGCACGGTCGCTGCGCGCGCGACATCGGCTGGCGCTCACCGGCACCCCGGTGGAGAACCGGTTGGAAGAGCTGCGCTCCATCATGGATTTCGCGATGCCGAAGGTGCTCGGCAGCCCCCAGTCGTTCCGCGCGCGCTTCGCGGTGCCCATCGAACGCGAGCGCGACCAGAACGCGATCAGCCGCCTGCGCTGGCTCACCCAGCCGTTCGTGCTGCGCCGGGTGAAGACCGACCCCACGGTGATCAGCGACCTGCCGGAGAAACTCGAGATGACGGTGCGGGCCAACCTCACCGTCGAGCAGGCCACGCTGTACCAGGCGGTGGTGGACGACATGCTCGCCAAGATCAAGGACGCGAAGGGCATGGCCCGCAAGGGCGCCGTGCTCGGCGCGCTCACCCGGCTCAAACAAGTATGCAACCACCCCGCGCACTTCCTGGGCGACGGGTCGGGCATGCTGCACCGCGGCGCGCACCGATCGGGCAAGCTCGCCCTGGTCGAAGACGTCCTGGAGGCGGTGCTCGCCGATGGTGAGAAGGCTCTGCTGTTCACCCAGTTCCGGGAATTCGGCGAGCTGGTGGCGCCGTATCTGGTCGAGCGATTCGGCGCCGAGATCCCGTTCCTGCACGGTGGCGTGCCGAAGAAGAAGCGCGACGCGATGGTCACCCGGTTCCAGGCGCCGGACGGGCCGCCGTTGATGCTGCTGTCGCTGAAAGCAGGTGGCACCGGGCTCAACCTCACCGCCGCCAATCACGTGGTCCACCTGGACCGCTGGTGGAATCCCGCGGTGGAGAACCAGGCCACCGACCGCGCGTTCCGGATCGGCCAGCGGCGCAATGTGCAGGTGCGCAAGCTGGTCTGCGTGGACACGATCGAGGAGCGGATCGACGAGATGATCAACGGCAAGCGGCAACTCGCCGATCTGGCCGTCGGCACGGGGGAGAACTGGATCACCGAGCTGAGCACCGACGAATTGCGCGACCTGTTCACCCTCGGTGCGGCGGCGGTGGGCGAATGAGTCCCTTCGTCGACTACTCCGAGTACGGGAAGAAGCTGCCGGTGCGCGGCGGAGGGGAGGCACGCAGCAGGCGGGGTGGGTTCGGGCGCACCTGGTGGGGCAAGGCCCTGGTCGACTCGGTCGAGCGGATGGCGGAGCCGGGCAGGCTGGCGCGCGGCCGCAATTACGCCAGGTCGGGTCAGGTGGTGAACTACCGGATCGAGCCGGGTGCGGTGACGGCGGAAGTGCAAGGCAGCCAACCGCGTCCGTTCACGGCGGTGTTCACCGTGCGCCCGCTGCGCGGGGAAGAAATCGCGGAACTCATCGAGACCATCCGCTCGGCTCCGGGCATGCTGGCCGAGATCGCCTCGGGCGCATTGCCGACCGGGCTCGGGCCGCTGCTGCTGCCGAGCACCGCGGCGGAGCTGGATTTCACCTGCACCTGCCCCGACCCGGGCTGGCCGTGCAAGCATGTGGCGGCGGTCTGCTATCTGCTGGCCGAGCGGCTGGACCAACACCCGCGCGAGATCTTGACCCTGCGCGGACTCGACCTGGACACACTGATCGGTGGCATCGAGCGCGAGCCGGGACCACCCGCTTCCGACGACCCGTACGGTGCGAACATCACGTTGCCGGATCTGCCCGCTGTCGAATTCCGCCCGGCGACCGAGGATTTGGATCCGGTCCTGCTGCGCAGGGCGCTGCGGATGACCTCGGCCGACGAGACGATCGCCGCGACCGGCCTGCGCGAGCTCACCGCACTGTATCTGCGGTTCGACCGCTGAGGTTGGTCGGCACCCAGCATCGGGGCTGTCGGTTACCGCCGGACTGTCGGGGCGGGATCTGGACCGGCGGAGCGAAGGGACCGGAGACTTCCCGATGCCGGGTGCCTTATCAAGTCTCCCGCCGATCGACCCCGATACGGAACTGCCCTACAGCGCCCGCACACTGCCCTTGCGCCGAACTTGCCGAACTGCCTCCGCGCGCCGCCGGATCGGTCACACGCCGTGCCCGGCGCCGGAGAAGGGGCCCGAACAGGGCAAATGTTCGGATAGGGTGGCGGGGTGGCAGGGAAGAGTCCGTTGGGTGGGTTGCCTCGCGACGACCTCGGAACTCCGGTGGACGTCCGCACGCCGCCGCGCCGGGTGGTGTCGCTCGTTCCGTCGCTGACCGAAGCGGTGGCGCACACCTGTCCGGAGGTGCTGGTCGCAGCGACGCAATGGTGCACGCACCCAGCCGATCTGGCGGTCGAGCGGGTCCGCGGCACCAAGAATCCGCACGTGCGCCGCATCGTCGAACTCGCTCCCGACCTGGTGTTGTGCAACAAGGAGGAGAACCGCCGCATCGACGTCGAACGCCTGCGCGCGGCGGGAGTTCCGGTGTGGGTGACCGCGATAGAGACCGTCGACGAGGCCATCGTGTCGCTCACCCGGCTCTGCGTGGAGGCGCTCGGCGCCGATGTGCCGGAATGGCTGCGCCGAGCCGAATCCGCTTGGGCGCCACCACCGCCCGTACCGGCGCGCGCCGCCGTCATCCCGGTCTGGCGCGATCCGTGGATGGTGGTCGGGCGGAACACTTTCACCGGCGACATCGCCCATCGTTTGGGCCTGCGGCTGGTACATGCCGATCGCCCCGCCCGCTATCCGCACGTTTCGGAGGCCGAGCTGACCGCGGGCGTCGACCTCGCAGTGCTTCCCGACGAGCCCTACGTCTTCACCGAGAACGACGGACCCGAAGCGTTTCCGGACATCCCGGTCGCGTTGGTGGAAGGCCGCGCCCTCACCTGGTACGGGCCGTCGTTGGCGACCGCTCGCGCCACGCTCACCGCGCAACTGGCGCGGGCGGCTCAACCCAGTTCGTAGTCGAACCAGATGTGGTGCGTGCCATCGGCGTCCACCCTCAGTCCGCCGGTGCCCGTGATGCCGGTGAGGTCGCCGGTACCGCTGCCGGGGACGATGATGCAGAACTCGTTCGTACGGTCGGAGCCGCTGGTGCTCGCGACGTGCAAGAAATTGAAGGTGCCCGCGACGCCGCCGAGCGCTCCCTCGAACGACTCCATCGCCGTATAGCTGCCCACGCCCGTGGCCTGGTCGAACGCCGCGGTGAAGACAGTCGACGAGCGGCCTTCGATCGCGCCGCGGAACTGCTTGGTGATGATGGCGACGCCGACCGGCAGCGCGGTGGTGATCGTGGGATCGGGCACCACCTCGGTCGGGTCGAAGGAACTCACGGAGAAGGTGCCGGTAACTTTCACGCGGCAGATGCTAGCTACGGGGGCCGACAGCATCGACCGCTGCGCGGCCCGCACCACTCAGTCCGCGATCCGGTAGACGCGCTGCGCCGTGGTGCGGAAGACCTGCGCGAGTTCCGCGGGCCCGCCGCCGTGGCCGGTGACGGCGGTCGCGATCGCCTCGATGCTGTTCGCGATGCTGGTGACCGGCTTGTCCACGGGGAAGTTCGAGCCCCAGATGAGCCGGTCCGCGCCGAAGACGTCCATGGCGTGCTCGACCAGTGGGCCGATCCGGTCGAGCAGGTGCGCCGCGGGCGTCGGCGTGCCGCGCGGCGGGATCGGATGCCCCAGGATCGGCATCGTCAGACCGCTCACCTTCGCGACGACGTTCGGCCGCGCGGCCAGGGCGGCGAGATCGTCGCGCCACCGCACCAGGAGTTCCCTGCGCAGTCCGGGATGCGTGCCGGTGTGCTTACCGACGCCGCCGAAGATCCCCGCGGGCGTGCCGAGGTGGTTCAGCACGATCGGTACCTCGGGATAGCGTTCGGCCAGCGCCGTGACGTCGGGGATGGCGTGCGAGTACACCCACGCTTCGAAGCACAGGCCGCGCTCGGCCAACTGGGCGAAGCCGTCCAGGAAGGCTTCGGTGGCGAGCTTTCCGGGCGTGTCGGTGAACGATCGCACGCCGGGATCGGGGTGGTGGGCGACCATCGTGCGGATGCCGCGCAGCAGCGGTGACGCGGCCGCGTGCGCGTCCAGCAGGTCGGCGAACCCCGGCGCGGCCGGGTCGCCGCCGGCGAGGATCGCGCCGAGGCGTGGCGCCGCCTCCAGCGGCAGCCCCGCCACCCAGGCGGTCTCCCCGGCCTTGCCCAGCGGTCCCGGCTGCGACCATTCGACCTCGATGTGCGCGACCACCTCGACCGGCGCGTTCCCGGCGTCGGCGCGGTAATCGAACGGAAGATAGGGCTTCAGGTAGGCGACCGGGTCTCCGACGAACTCGCGATCCCGCCGCGGTGCGAGGCGCTTTGCCGCGTCCACCGGTACCGGCAGCAGCCGGAACAATTTCGCCAAGGCACTGAAATCCCGGGGTGTGGTGAACGGATCCCACTGGTGGATGTGCGCGTCGATGATCCGAATTTCCGAGAGGTCCATGTCTGCCGTCCCAACCACGCCGAAGGTTTGCTCGGCGATTGTCACACGCCCCGCGCGGGCCGGGCTGGATTATCGGCGGGACCCGGCCCGGTCTTCACACGTTGCGGCGGTACTGCCCTCCGACGGTGAAGAACGCATCCGTGATCTGCTGCAACGTGCACACCCGTGCGGCCTCCATCAAGACCTCGAAAATGTTGTCGTCGGTGCGGGCCACGGCTTCCAGCCGGGCGAGCGCGGCGTGCGCGGCATCCCGGTTGCGCTGCTGGAATTCGCGCACCCGCCGCAACTGCGACTGCTTCTCCGCCTCGGTGCCGCGCGCCAGTTCCAGCTCCCGGTGCGGCTCGTCGTGGGAGTTGCGGAAGGTGTTCACCCCGATGATCGGCAGCGATCCGTCGTGCTTGCGCTGTTCGTAGCGCATCGATTCGTCCTGGATCTTGCCGCGCTGGTAGCCGGTCTCCATCGCGCCGAGCACGCCGCCGCGTTCGCTGATCCGCTCGAACTCGCTCAGCACGGCCTCCTCGACCAGATCGGTGAGCTCGTCCACCAGGAAACTGCCCTGCAGCGGGTTCTCGTTCATCGCGACGCCCCACTCCCGGTTGATGATGAGCTGGATGGCCAGCGCGCGGCGCACCGATTCCTCGGTCGGGGTGGTCACCGCCTCGTCGTAGGCGTTGGTGTGCAGGCTGTTGCAGTTGTCGTAGATCGCGATCAGCGCCTGCAGCGTGGTGCGGATGTCGTTGAAGTTCATCTCCTGCGCGTGCAGTGACCGGCCGGAGGTCTGGATGTGGTACTTCAGCTTCTGCGATCGTTCGTTGGCGCCGTAGCGATCTCGCATGGCGACCGCCCAGATGCGCCGGGCCACCCGGCCGATCACCGAGTATTCCGGGTCCATCCCGTTGGAGAAGAAGAACGACAGGTTCGGCGCGAAGTCGTCGATGTGCATGCCACGCGCGAGGTAGGCCTCCACGTAGGTGAACCCGTTGGCGAGGGTGAAAGCCAGCTGGCTGATCGGGTTCGCGCCCGCTTCGGCGATGTGGTAGCCGGAGATCGACACCGAGTAGAAATTGCGGACGCCGTTGCGCACGAACCATTCCTGGATGTCGGCCATCATGCGCAGGCTGAACTCGGTGGAGAAGATGCAGGTGTTCTGGCCCTGGTCCTCCTTGAGGATGTCGGCCTGCACCGTGCCGCGCACCGTGGCCAGCGTCCGCGCGCGTAGCTCGGCCGCCTCGTCCTCGGTCGGCGGCCGTCCCTGCTCGGCCGCGAATCGATCGAGCGCCTGATCGATCGCGGTGTTCAGGAAGTAGGCCAGGATGGTGGGCGCCGGGCCGTTGATGGTCATCGACACCGAGGTGGTCGGGGCGGTCAGGTCGAAACCGTCGTAGAGCACCTTCATGTCGTCGAGCGAGGCGATCGACACCCCGGAGGTGCCGACCTTGCCGTAGATGTCGGGCCGCTCGGCGGGATCGTGCCCGTAGAGCGTCACCGAATCGAACGCGGTGGACAGCCTTTTCGCGTCGGAATGCTCGCTGAGCACCTTGAACCGGCGGTTGGTGCGGAACGGGTCGCCTTCGCCCGCGAACATGCGCGCCGGGTCCTCGTTGTCGCGTTTGAACGCGAACACCCCCGCGGTGAACGGGAACCGGCCGGGCAGGTGCTCGGCGCGCAGGAAGCGCAGCAGCTCACCGTGATCGGTGAAGCGGGGCAGCGCGACGCGCGGAATCGAGTTGCCGGACAGGGTCTCCCGGCGCAGCGGGGTATGAATCTCCCGGTCGCGCACCCGGACCACCTGTTCGTCTCCGCGGTAGGACTCGGCGAGCGCGGGCCACTCGGCCAGCAGCGCGGTGTTCGCGGGCGTCAGATCGGCGCGGGCGCGTTCGGCCAGTTCGGCGACCGCGGTGTCGCCGGGCAGCTCGGCAGCCACTTGCTCGAGGCGTTGCAGCCGTTGCGCGGCGAGCGCTTGGGCGGCGGTCTCGGCGTGGTAGCCGCGCACGGTCTCGGCGATCTCGGCCAGGTAGCGCACCCGCGCGGGCGGGATGAGCTGGGCGAAGCGCGTGGAGGTCCGGGTGTCCACCCGGGGCAGGGCGCCGGGCTCGAGCCGCAGGCCGTGCTGCGCGAGCAGCCCCGTCAGGTGTTGGTAGAGCGCCGTCACGCCGTCGTCGTTGAACGTCGCCGCGCTGGTGCCGAAGACCGGCATGTCCTGCGGCGCGGCGTGGAACTCCTCCCGGTTGCGGATCAGCTGGCGGGCCACGTCGCGCAGCGCGTCCGCCGCGCCGCGGCGCTCGAACTTGTTGATCGCCACCACGTCCGCGAAGTCCAGCATGTCGATCTTCTCCAGCTGGGAGGCGGCGCCGAACTCGGGTGTCATCACGTACATCGACACGTCGACGTAATCGGTCACCGCCGCGTCGCCCTGACCGATGCCAGGCGTCTCCAGGATGACCAGGTCGTATCCCGCTGCCTTGCAGGCGGTCACGATGAGATCGATGTTGTCCGGCAGTTCCCGTCCGCCGCGGGTGGCCAGCGAGCGGAAGAAGACGTGCTCGCCGTCGAGCGCGTTCATCCGGATGCGGTCGCCCAGCAGCGCGCCGCCGCCGCGCCGCCGGGTCGGGTCGACCGCGAGGATCGCGACGCGCACCTTGTCCTGCTGATCCGAACGCAGCCTGCGCACCAATTCGTCGGTGAGCGAAGACTTTCCGGAGCCGCCGGTGCCGGTGATGCCCAGGACCGGCACGGTCCGCGCGGACGCGGCGTCGGCCAGCTCGAGCCGGTCTTCCTCCGGCAGCGCGTTCGCCTGCAGGCAGGTGATGACGCGGGCCAAGGCGGCGCGCTCACCGGCGAGCACCGCGTCCGGTACCGGCGGCTCGGCCGCGAGGTCGATGTCGCACGCGCGGATCAACTGATTGATCATGCCCGGCAGACCGAGCCGCTGTCCGTCCTCGGGGGAGAAGATCGTCACGCCGGATGCGGCCAAGCGCGCGATCTCCTCCGCGACGATCACGCCACCGCCGCCGCCGAAGATCCGCACGTGCTCGGCTCCGGCCTTGCGCAACGCGTCGGCCAGGTATTCGAAGTACTCGACATGACCACCCTGATAGGAGCTGACCGCGACGCCCTGGGCGTCCTCGGTGAGCACCGCGTCGACCACCTCGCTGACCGAGCGGTTGTGGCCGAGGTGGATCACCTCCGCGCCCTGGCTCTGCAGGATGCGGCGCATGATGTTGATCGCCGCGTCGTGCCCGTCGAACAGGGCCGCTGACGTGACGAAACGAACGGGATGGGTGGGTGCGTAGAGCGCGCTGCTGTCGGCCACGGAATTCCTCCGGCGAGTCCATTGGCGCCCGATACTAGGACGTCAAACTAATCCTACGGTGACTGCCATCACATCGCCAGGGATCCGAGTCGTGCCGGTTCCCCGGCTGCCCAGGAGGTCCGAACCCGGTTCGCGTTGTGCCGTCGGCCGACTCGGACATACTGGGCGCATGGTGAGGGATGAGAGGGCAGGCGCCGCGCTGGGTCGG
Source organism: Nocardia abscessus (assembly GCF_015477775.1). GTDB lineage: Bacteria > Actinomycetota > Actinomycetes > Mycobacteriales > Mycobacteriaceae > Nocardia > Nocardia abscessus_A. The sequence goes on from NZ_JADLQO010000005.1 coordinate 428,135, forward strand.
CTGGTCTCCGAGGGCGTGCTGTCCAAGGACCAAGCCGACGCGGTGCTCGCCGCGCTCGCCGTCGAGCGGGCGTCGGCGGTGGCGCGCGGGAAGGTGCTGGCCGAGATCGCCGCGTACGTCGGGGCCGGTCTGCTGTTCGGCGGGATCTTCCTGGTGGCGTCCGCATCCTGGGACGATCTCGGGCGGCCGGTCCGGGTGGGCGTGCTCGCCGTCGTGTCGGCCGGTCTACTGCTCGGCGGTGTTCTGCTCGGCGGTGTTCTGCTCGGCGGAGTTCTGCTCACCGGCGTGCGATCGCGCCGCACGAGCGTGCACAGCGCTCGCGCCCGGCTGGCGGCGGTTCTGTTCGCGCTGGGTTCCGTCGCGCTCGCCGGGTCCGTCGGTACGGCGCTGGAGGGCGGCGGCTCCGATGCCGCATGGGTTTTCGCGTGTGTGGCGGGAGCGGTGATCGCCGTGCTCGGTTACCTCGCGCTGCCCTCGGTGGTCGGAATGCTGGTCTGCGCGTGCTTCGTGCCCGCGGCCGTCGCGGGGCTGCTGACCGAGGTGATCGATCTCGACGACATCTGGGGCAGCGTGGCGGTGCTGCTGCTCGGTGGCGTGTGGTTCGCGCTGACCAGGGTCGGAGCGTTGATCGATATCCGGGTCGGATACCTGATCGCGATCATCACGTCCGTCGCCGCCGCGCAGAGTGTCGACGTCGACGGCCGGGCCTGGGCCTACGGACTCACGGCGCTGGTGGCCCTGATCTGCTTCGCCCTGTACGCGACCCAGCGGTCGGCGGTGCTCGTCATCGGGGGTGGTGTGGCGATCGCGCTGGCGGCGGGCGAGGCGGTCTCGGACTGGACCGACGACTCGCTGGGCGCCGCGGCCGTCGTGGTGGCGATCGGCGCGATCACGCTCGCCGTCGGCGCATTCCGGCTCGCACGGCCGTGGCGAGAGAAGAAGGCCGATCCGGTCGCGAAGCCGTAGCCCTCGGGGACGTACCGGCCGGTGCGCAGCGGTAACCGGCGCGATGCAGGTCGCTCAGTGGACTCCGAACCGTGGGATGAATCACATCGGACCTGCGCCCAGTGGATACTTGGACATCCAACTATAGGATGACCGCATACCGCACCGCGGTGTCCCGATCGGCTACCAGAACAGGACTGGCATGGTTCGCGAACTCACCCATTTCATCGGCGGACAGCATGTGCCGGGCACTTCCGGCAACTTCGGCGACGTCTTCGATCCCAACCTCGGCCAGGTGCAGGCGCGGGTGCCGCTGGCGAGCAAATCCGAGGTCGAAGCGGTCATCGCGAACGCCGAGGCGGCGCAGCCGCAATGGGCCGCCTTCAACCCGCAGAAGCGGGCGCGCGTGCTGATGAAGTTCCTGACCCTGGTGCAGGACGAGATGGATTCGCTGGCCGCCCTGCTGTCCTCCGAGCACGGCAAGACCATCGCCGACGCCAAGGGTGACATCCAGCGCGGCCTGGAGGTCATCGAATTCGCCGTCGGCATCCCGCACCTGCTCAAGGGCGAGTACACCGAAGGCGCGGGCACCGGCATCGACGTGTACTCGATGCGCCAGCCGCTGGGTGTCGTCGCGGGCATCACCCCGTTCAACTTCCCGGCCATGATCCCGCTGTGGAAGGCCGGTCCCGCGCTGGCCACCGGCAACGCGTTCGTCCTCAAGCCTTCCGAGCGCGACCCCTCGGTGCCGCTGCGGCTGGCCGAGCTGTTCCTCGAGGCGGGGTTGCCCGCAGGCGTGTTCAACGTCGTCAACGGCGACAAGGAAGCCGTCGACACGCTGCTGCACGATCCGCGCGTCAAGGCCGTCGGCTTCGTCGGCTCCACCCCGATCGCGCAGTACATCTACGAGACCGCGACCGCGAACGGCAAGCGAGCCCAGTGCTTCGGCGGCGCGAAGAACCACGCGATCGTCATGCCGGACGCCGACCTCGACGACGTCGCCGACCAGCTGATCGGCGCGGGCTACGGTTCGGCGGGCGAGCGCTGCATGGCCATCTCGGTGGCCGTCCCGGTCGGCGAGGAGACCGCCGACCGCCTGGTGGCCAAGCTGACCGAGCGGGTGCACAAGCTCAACATCGGCCGTTCCGACGACCCCGGCGCCGACTACGGCCCGCTGGTCGGCCAGGACGGCGTGAACCGGGTGAACAACTACGTCCAGATCGGCATCGATGAGGGTGCCGACCTGGTGGTGGACGGACGCGGTCTGGTCGTGGAGGGCGCCGAGGACGGCTACTTCGTCGGCGCGACGCTGTTCGACAAGGTGACCCCGGAGATGCGGATCTACCGCGAGGAGATCTTCGGTCCGGTGCTCAGCGTGGTCCGCGCCAAGGACTACGAAGAGGGACTGCGGCTGGCCAACGAGCACGAGTACGGCAACGGCGTCGCGATCTTCACCCGCGACGGCGACACCGCCCGCGACTTCGCCGCGCGCGTGCAGGTCGGCATGGTCGGCATCAACGTGCCGATCCCCGTGCCGATCGCGTACTACACCTTCGGTGGGTGGAAGCGCTCCGGCTTCGGCGACCTGAACCAGCACGGCCCGGATTCCATCCGCTTCTACACCAAGACCAAGACGGTGACCCAGCGCTGGCCCTCCGGCCTCAAGGAGAGCAACGCGTTCGTCATCCCGACCATGGACTGACGCCGATGTTCGCACTCGACGACGACGAGAAGGCGATCCGCGACACCGCGCGCGGCTTCGCCGACGAATTCCTCGCCCCGAACGCGCTGGAATGGGACGAGCAGAAGCACTTTCCGGTGGACGTGCTGCGCAAGGCGGGCCCGCTCGGCCTCGGCGGCATCTACGTACGCGAGGACGTGGGCGGCTCGGCGCTGCGCAGGCTCGACGCCGTGCGCATCTTCGAGCAGCTGGCCACCGGCTGCCCCGCCATCGCCGCCTACATCTCCATCCACAACATGGCGACGTGGATGATCGACCGCTACGGTGACGACGACCAGCGCAACCGCTGGCTGCCCCGGCTGACCGCGATGGAACTGCTGGCCAGCTACGCGCTCACCGAGCCCGGTGTCGGTTCCGACGCGGCGGCGTTGAGCACCAAGGCCGTTCGCGACGGCGACGACTACGTCTTCAACGGCGCCAAGCAGTTCATCTCCGGCGCGGGCGCCACCGACGTCTACGTGGTGATGGCACGAACCGGTGACGCGGGCGCCCGCGGTATCTCGGCGTTCATCGTCCCCGCCGACACACCGGGTATCACCTTCGGCGCCAACGAGAAGAAGATGGGCTGGAATGCGCAGCCGACCCGTCAGGTGATCTTCACCGACGCCAGGGTCCCGGCGGCGAACCGGCTCGGCGCGGAGGGCGACGGCTTCCGCATCGCGATGAACGGACTCAACGGCGGCAGGCTCAACATCGCCGCCTGTTCGGTCGGCGGCGCGCAGGCGGCGCTGGACAAGACGGTGCCGTATCTCGCCGAGCGGCACGCGTTCGGCAAGCCGCTGCTGCGCAATCAGGCGCTGCAATTCGAACTCGCCGATATGCGCATCGAATTGGAGGCCGCCCGCACGCTGCTGTGGCGGGCTGCCGCGGCGCTGGACGCCGACGCGCCGGACAAGGTCGAGCTGTGCGCGATGGCCAAGCGCTTCGCCACCGACGCGGGCTTCGAGGTCGCCAACAAGGCCCTGCAACTGCACGGCGGCTACGGCTACCTCACCGAGTACGGCGTGGAGAAGATCGTCCGGGATCTGCGGGTGCACCAGATCCTCGAGGGCACCAACGAAATCATGCGGGTGGTCGTCGCCCGCTCACTGGTGGCAGGAGCGGCATGAGCGGTCAGGCCCGGAGGCGGCAGCGGAGCGTGACCACGCAGGGCCCCGCTCGTGCCGACAGGAGACACGGCATGAGCGGTCAGGCCCGGAGGCGGCAGCGCAGCGTGACCACGCAGGGCCCCGCTCATGCCGACAGGAGACACAGCATGAGCGGTCAGGCCCGGAGGCGGCAGCGCAGCGTGACCACGCAGGGCCCCGCTCGTGCCGGAAAGGACAGAGCATGAGTGAACTCGAAGTTCTTCTCGAACAGCGCGACGGCCTCGGCCTGATCACGCTGAACCGGCCCAAGGCCATCAACGCGCTGAATCATTCGATGGCCCTTGCCATCACCGACGCGCTGCGCGCCTGGGTCGAGGACGACGCGGTGCGCGCCGTGGTCGTCACCGGCGCGGGGGAGCGCGGCCTGTGCGCGGGCGGCGACATCGTCGCCATTCACGCGGATGCGAAAAGCGGTGCCGCCGGGGTGGATTCGCCGACCGGGCGGTTCTGGCGCGACGAATACATACTCAACGCACTGATCGGCCGCTACCCGAAGCAGTACGTGGTGGTCATGGACGGCATCGTGATGGGCGGCGGCGTCGGGCTCTCCGGCCACGGCAGCCACCGCATCGTCACCGAGCGGTCCAAGATCGGCATGCCCGAGGTGGGCATCGGCTTCGTCCCGGACGTCGGCGGCACGTACCTGCTGGCCCGCACCCCGGGTGAGATCGGAACGCACGTCGCGCTGACCACCGCGCGGATGAGCGCGGGCGACGCCATCGCGGCGGGCTTCGCGGACTACTTCGTCGCCTCCGAGGATCTGCCCGCCCTGCTGGAGACGCTGCGCTCGGAGAGCGCGGACATCGCGATCGCCAAGTTCGCCACCGACGCGCCGGATTCCGCGCTGGCCGCCGGACAGAGCTGGATCGACGCCTGCTACGCGGCCGATTCCGTGGAGGAGATCCTCGCGCGGCTGCAAGCGCACGACGCGCCGGAAGCGCGGGCGGCGGCCAACGAGATCCTGGCGAAATCGCCGGTCGCTCTGAAGGTCACGCTGCGCTCGCTGCGTGCGGCACGCACCGCGCCGAGCCTGGAGGCGGTGCTGAACGAGGAGTATCGGGTCTCCATCGCGTCGCTGGCCTCGCACGATCTGGTGGAAGGCATTCGCGCCCAGGTGATCGACAAGGATCGCAACCCGCAGTGGTCGCCCGCCACCCTGGAGGCGGTCACGGACGCGCAGGTGGACGCATACTTCGCCGAGTTGGGCGATCGAGAGCTGGGTCTGGCGACCCCGGAGGTGGCGTGATGAGCAAGCGAATCGGATTCCTCGGCCTCGGACACATGGGCGGGCCGATGGCGGCCAACCTGGTGCGGGCGGGCTACGAGGTGCTCGCCTTCGATCCGGTGCCCGCGGCGCGGGAGCAGGCCGAGCGCGACGGCGCGCTCGTGGTCGGTTCGGCCACCGAGGCCGCCGCGGCCGACACCGTGATCACCATGCTGCCCAACGGCAAACTCGTCCTCGACGTGTACGCCGAGCTGCTGCCGGTCGCCGCGCCGGGCACGCAGTTCATCGACTGCTCCACCATCGACGTGGCCGATGCCAAGCTCGCGGCCGAACGCGCCGCCGAGGCCGGGCACCGCGCGCTGGACGCACCCGTTTCCGGCGGTGTGGCCGGTGCCGCGGCGGGCACGCTGACCTTCATGGTCGGCGGCGCCGCCGAGGACTTCGCCGCCGCCCTTCCGGTGCTCGAGGTGATGGGCGGCAAGGTCGTGCACTGCGGGGGCTCCGGCGTCGGCCAGGCCGCGAAGATCTGCAACAACATGCTGCTGGGCGTCTCGATGATCGCGCTGTCGGAGTCGCTGGTGCTGGGCGAGAAGCTGGGGCTGAGCCATCAGTCGTTCTTCGACGTGGTCTCCACCGCCTCCGGCCAGAGCTGGGCGCTGACCAGCTACTGCCCGGTCCCCGGCCCGGTGCCGACCAGCCCGGCCAACAACGACTACCAGCCGGGTTTCGCCACGGCCTTGATGTCGAAGGACCTGGGTCTGGCCGCGAACGCGTTGCGCGAGAACAACATCGACGGGCAGCTCGGGTTGCTCGCCGCGGCGATCTACGAGCGCTTCAACCAGACGGATGCCGGCCGGGACTTCTCGGCTATCGTCACCGATATCCGTAACCGATCCGACCAAGAGGGTGCATGAAGATGGACGCATCGCGAAGCGATTCCGTGGAGGGTGGCGGCCGGGTGGCGGGAGGGCGCGACTTCGAGACGATTCTGCTGGAACGCAAGGGCCGGGTCGGCTGGATCACGCTGAACCGCCCGAAGGCGCTGAACGCACTGAACGCGCAGGTCCTCGATGACGTCATCGCCGCGCTCGACGAACTCGAGCACGACGACGAGATCGGCGCCATCGTGATCACCGGCTCGGAGCGGGCATTCGCGGCAGGCGCCGACATCAAGGAGATGCAGCCCAAGTCGTACATGGACATGTTCATGGACGACTACTTCGCCCGCTGGGACCGGCTGGCGCAGTTCCGCAAGCCGACCATCGCCGCGGTCGCAGGCTACGCGCTGGGCGGCGGCTGCGAGCTGGCCATGATCTGCGACATCCTGCTCGCGGCCGACACCGCGAAGTTCGGGCAGCCGGAGATCAAGCTGGGCGTCATCCCCGGTATCGGCGGCTCGCAGCGGCTGACCCGCGCGATCGGCAAGGCCAAGGCCATGGACCTGGTGCTCACCGGCCGCAACATGGATGCCGAGGAGGCCGAGCGGGCGGGGCTGGTCTCGCGCATCGTGCCCGCCGCGCAACTGCTCGACACCGCACTCGAGGTCGCCGAGACGATCGCGTCGATGTCGCTGCCGGTCGCGATGATCGCCAAGGAAGCGGTGAACCGCTCGTTCGAGACCACCCTCGCCGAGGGGCTGCGCTTCGAACGCCGAGTCTTCCACTCGCTGTTCGCGATCGAGGACCAGAAGGAAGGCATGAGCGCCTTCGTCGAGAAGCGTCCCGCGAAGTTCACCAACCGCTGAGGCCGGTACCGCCCGGCCGGCTCGCTCGGCCGGGCGGACCGTCGCAAAGCTATCCGAAGTGTCCCGGTGTGGGCGCGACGATCTCCGCGGGCGTGGGCGCCCGGTCGCCTTCCGGCTGGGTCGCGTCCTTGTCCGTGGCGAGCAGACCGGCGATGGTGGCGCCGAGGGCAACGGTGACCGCGGCCGCCGCGATGAGCTTGCGCCGGTCGACGGTGACGGGGACCAGCGTGGCTCCGGCGCGCAATCGTGCCATCCGGACTACGCCGCCGCGTCGTTCGGCGGCCAGCAGCACGGCGCCGCGCGCGGAGACGAATTCGGGCTCCGGGTCGTAGATGATCGGCAGGTCGATCAGTTCGGCCAGTTCGGCGCGAATGCTGGGACTGCGGGTGCAGCCGCCGAGCAGCACCATCGCTTCCGGCCGCACGCCGGTCTCGTCGATGATCTGGCGCACGAACGACGCGGAGTGATGGATGCCCGCGGCGCACAGTTCGGCCAGGTCGCTGCGGGTGACCACGGCCCGGTCGCCGGTGTCGTCGTCGATCGCGGTGACCACCCGTGCGTCGCTCAGTTCTTCGCGGTGCCGCCGGATGGTCGGCGTGTCGGTGAGCACGCCGTCGCGGGCCAGCCGCCAGCGCAGCAGCGCGTCGTAGCCGTCGCCGCCGAGCACGGTGCTGCGTTTGCTGGACAGGATCGTGTCGGTGCGGCAGTCCGCCTGGGTGATGGTCAGCCCGGAACTGCCGAGGTCGTAGAGGATCACCGAGCCGCTGTCCGGAAGCTGCCCGGTGAAGCGCAGATAGCGCAGCTGGGCGAGCGGTTCGTCGACGATGGTCACGCCGCGGTCGGCCACTCCGGCGCGGATGGCGTCGGCGTGCAGCGGACAGCGGCACGTCACCGCTGTTCCCGAGATCAGTTCGTCTCGCCGGGCAGCGGCGCCGTTCATCTGGCGGATCGCCTCGAAGACCGATTCCTCGACGCCACCGCCCGCGCGGCGCGGCACCTCGCAGCGATCGATCGGGGGTAGGTGCGGCTGATCGGAGTGTGTCAGCATCGCGTGGGCGCCGCCAGCGCCCGCCGATACACCCAAGACCAGCACCATGAGTCCATGGTGGACCTTTTCGCTTCCGCTGCCAAGACGGCATGCCCGGCAATTCGCCGGTTGGATGCCCGTATGTCACTCGATGGTCGGTCCGGTGAGGTATTCGACCGACCGGTACGTTGAATTACTCTGTGGCCGTGGCCGACCAGCGCGCCGTTCCCTCGGCGGTGTCGAAGTCGCCCGCCGCGTGTCGGAATTCGGCGAGCAGTTGCAAGAGGGTGTGCAGGCGTTCGGGCGGGAGGCCGGGACGCGCGAAGACCTTCGCGTTGAGCTCCACCGTCGCCTCGGCCACCAATTCGCGTCCGGCATCGGTGATTTCGATCAAGGTAGCGCGCCGGTCGCTGGGATGCGGTACCCGCTCGACGAGCTGCGCCGCCTCCAGCCGGTCAACGGTGTTGGTCACGCTGGTGGGGTGCACCTGCAAGCGCGCGCTGGCCTTCGCCATCGGCAAGGCCCCGGTTTTGCTGAAGTTGAGCAGCATGAGTAGCTCGTAGCGGGAGAAGGTCAACCCGGTGGGTTTGAGCGCCTCGTCCACCCAGGCCATCACGATTTGCTGAGCCCGCACCAGCGACGTCACCGCTGCCATGCCGTCGGCGACATCGCCCCAGCCGTGGCCGACCCACTGGCGGTGGGCCTCCTCGATCGGGTCGTTCGGAAGCGGGCGTGGCCGAGACATGTTCCGATCATTCCATGCCCGCGCACGGGGACGGGGACATCCGACCAGCCTTCGGATCAGCGTGAGCGCAATGGTAGGCCGGGCCTACCCGCCACGGGCACTATCTAGGGCGAGGCGGGCGTGGCTGAGTGGTTTAGGCAACGGTCTGCAAAGCCGTTTACGCGGGTTCAATTCCCGCCGCTCGCTCCATATTTCCTCGGTGCTCGGCTCGGCGCACGTCACCGTTGAGCCGAGCACTTCGAGGCGTCTCGGGGTGGTCCACGATCGCGGCAGCTGGATGTGGATTCAGGCGGTGTCCGGCTCGGCGTACGCCACCGCCGAGCCGAGCACTTCGATGCGCACCCGCCGGCCGGTGGCCGGAGCGTCGACGCTGGCCCGGCGTACCCGCACCGGGGTGGTGGCGCCGTCGAGATCGATCGTCAGGATGACATCGGCGCCGCGGAATTCGACCGCGCTGACCTGCCCGCTTTCCCGCTCGCCCGCTGAAACGGCGCGAGCCACAAGCTGTTCCGGCCGCAGCATGACGGTCACGGTCCCGGCCGGGGCATTGCGCTGCACCGGGATCCGCCCGAGCGCGCACTTGGCCACGTCGGCTTCCACCACCGCATCCAGCAGCACGCAGTCGCCGAGGAAGCGGGCGGTGAACAGGTCCTTCGGCGTGGCGTAAACCTCCTCCGGCGTGCCGACCTGGGTGAAGCGCCCGTCTCGCATCACCGCCACCTGCTCGGCGAAACTCAGCGCCTCCTCCTGGTCGTGGGTCACCAGGATGCTGGTCATGCCCGCCGCGCGCAGCGTGTCGGCCACGGCCTGCCTGGTCGTCGCGCGCAGCCCCGCGTCGAGCGCGCTGAACGGCTCGTCCAGCAGCATCACCGACGGCTTGCGCGCCAGCGCGCGGGCCAGCGCGACGCGTTGCTGCTGGCCGCCGGAGAGTTGATGCGGCCGCCGATCGGCATAGGACGCGTCCAGCGAGACCATCTCCAGCAGCTCGTGCACCCGCTGCCGGTTGCGGCGGCGCAGGCCGAGCCCGTAGGCGATGTTCTGCCCGACGGTCAGGTGCGGGAACAGCGCCCCGTCCTGCGCGACGTAGCCGATGTTGCGCCGCTGCGGCGGCACCGTCCCCCGATCGCCCACAACGGTTTCCGCGCCGATCGACACCGAGCCCGTATCCGGCGCCTCGAATCCGGCGATGACCCGCAGCAGCGTGGTCTTGCCGCAACCGGACGAGCCGACCACGGCGGTCGCGGTGCGGTCCGGCACGTCGAGACTGATACCCCTCAGCACGCGGCTGTGACCGAAGGTCTTCGACACATCGGCGACGACAACGCGACTCATATCCCGGCCGCCTTCCGCGAGTTGGTGAACAGCAGATACGTCACCGGCACCGCGGTGACGATCATGATCAGGGCGTACGGTGCCGCGGCCGCGTAGTCCAATTCGCCGGACAGACTCCAGAATCGCATCGCCAGCGTGCGAGTTCCGTTGGGCGCCAGCAGAAGTGTCGCGGTCAGTTCGGTCGCCACGGCGACGAACACCAGCGCGGCGGCGGCAGCCGCGGCAGGCGCCGCGAGACGCAGCGTGACGAGAAAGAACGTCGCGGGCCCCGACTTGCCCAGCGATCGGGACGCCTCCTCCAGGCCGACCGGCACCTGGGCGAGCCCGGCCCGCACGCTGACCAGGGCCCGGGGCAGGAACAGCAAGAGGTAGGCGGCGATCACCATGCTCGCCGTCTGGTAGAGCGCGGGCGCCCACCGGATGGTCACGGTCACCATGGCCAGCGCGATCACGATGCCGGGCAGCGAGCTGGTGATGTAGTTGGCGCCCTCGACCAGCCGGGCGAACGCCGAGGTGGAACGCACCGCGATCCACGCGACCGGGAACGCGCACAGTGTGGTGAGCAGCGCGGCGACGGCCGCGAGCGCCACCGTCTGCCCGAGTGCGTCGCCGATGTCGGTGAGGTCCCATACCGCCGTTCCGCCGATGCGCAACCAGCGCACGATGGTCCACAGCGGCACGCCGAGCGCGCCCGCCGTCACCGCGACGAGCACGGCCAGGACCGGTACCGTGCCGGCGCCCAATCGGATCCGGGTCGCGGCGCGCGGCGCCCCGCTGCCGATTCGCGCGTAGCGCGCCCGGCCGCGCAGCCCGGCCTCCGCCCCGAGCAGCGCCAGGCAGCACAGCACGAGCACACCGGCGAGCATGCTGCCCGCCGGACCGGCGAAGCTGGATTGGTACTGCTCGAAGATGGCCGTGGTGAACGTGTCGAACCGGACCATCACGAAGGCGCCGTACTCGGCGAGCAGATGCAGTGCGATGAGCAGCCCGCCGCCGAGCACGGCCAAGCGCAACTGCGGCAGCACGATTCGCGCGAACACCGCGACCGGCCCGGAGCCGAGCGCCCGCGCCGACTCCTCCACCGCGGGATCCAGGCGGCGCAGTGTCGCCGCCGCGGGCAGGTAGACCAGCGGGAAGTAGGACATCGTCGAGATCACCACACCCGCCCACAGCCCATGCACGGTCGGGAAGACGCTGACCCAGGCATAGCTGTTGACGAACGCGGGCACCGCCAGTGGCGCCGCGAAAACCGGCCCCCACCAAGATTGCCCCGGAACATCGGTGCGTTCGACCACCCAGGCCAGCCCGACGCCGAGCGCCACGCAGATCGGCACGGTGCACACCACGAGAGCGGCCGTATTGCCGAGCAGCTCACCGACTCTGGGCCGGAACACCAGCTCGGCCGCCTGATCGAGGCCGGTGGACAAGACCGTCGAAACGATGTATCCGAGCGGTACGAACGTCGCCGCCACCAGCAGCAGCGCGACGATCGTGACGACCGGCCCCGGCCTGCCGACCTTGGGCGCCGTCACAACGGTCCGCAGCGCCACGGCTACAGCAGGCCCGCTTCGGTCATCAACTGGGTGACCTTCTTCGAGTCCAGCTTCGACGGGTCGACGGCCGGGGCCTGCAGGTCGGCCAGCGGCGGCAGCGCCGGGTTCGCGGCCACACCGCTCGCGACCGGGTACTCCAGCGACGTGCCGTCGCGCAGCACCTCTTGCCCGGCCTTGCCGACGATGAACGCCAGGAACTTCTGCGCCGCCTCCTGCTTCTTACTCGCCTTCAGCACGCCGCCGCCGGAGACGCTGACGAAGGCGCCCGGGTCCTGGTTCTTGAAGTAGTGCAGGGCGGTGTCGGCGCTGCTCTCCTTGGTCTTCGCCTGGTCGCGGTACCAGTAGTAGTGGTAGATGACGCCGCCGTCCGGGCTGCCGGAGTTGACCGCCTTCATGGTCGCGACGTTGTTCGGGAAGGGTGTCGCGTTCTCCTTCATGCCCTTCAGCCAGGCACGGGTCACGTCCTCACCCTTCAGCGCGAGCAGGGCCGCCACGATGGCCTGGAAGTCGGCGCCGGACACGCCCGCGCCCCAGCGGCCTTTCCACTGCGGCTGCGCCAGATCGAGCAGCGAGGCCGGCAGCTGCCCCGGCTGGACCTTGTTCTTGTTGTAGACGAAAACCGTTGAGCGAGCGGCGACGCCGGTCCACTTGCCGGTGGACGGACGGAACTGCGCGGGCACCTGCTCCAGGGTCTCGGCGTTCACGTCGGCGAACAGGCCCGCGTTCTCCACCAGCGCCATAGCGGGTGAATTCTCGGTGAGGAACAGGTCGGCGGGCGAGGCCGCGCCCTCGGCGACCAGCTGGTTGCCCAGCGCCGTGTCGCCGCCCTGGCGCAACGTCACCTTGATGCCGGTTTCCTTGGTGAACGCCTCGGCCCACTCCTTGGTGAGCGATTCGTGCTGCGCGTTGTAGACGGTGATCTCGTTCGCGTCGTCCGAGGAATCCGAGCAAGCCGTGATGCCGAGCGCCGCCACGGCGACGGCCGATCCGGCGGCAATCGTCTTCCATCTGACCGGCTTCATCCTCGTCCTTCCGACCGCGTTCCTCGTACGTATGTTGAGGCTTGCCTAAGGAAGATACCGCGTTCGACGTGCGCAAACCGTTCCCGGATGTGGCGAATTTCCTCGGCGGCTACCGCAGCCCCGAGAAGTCGCGCAGCACAACGTGATTGCGGTCGGCGCAGGTGCCGAGCGTGTAGTCCGGGAGCAGCCCGAAATACTCGCCGCGGGTGAGCGCGCTCCAGCGCCGCGCTTCCTCGGTGCGGGTCTTGTAGAAATTGACCATGTAGCCGCCTTCGTAGAGACGCAGCAGGCTGTAGCCGCCGGGATACTCCTTGACCGCGGCGACCTCCAGGAACTCCACCGCACACGACGCGTCCGGTCTGGTGCGGCGGTTGCGATGGGTATGGCCGCTGTGATGCAGGAAGACGCCGGGAGACCGGGTGTAGAGCGTCTGCAGTTCGGCGCTGTCGCGTCCGTCGAGGACGAATCCCGGCCCGGCGAGGTTGGTCAGCCCGGACTCGGTCGTGACCGGGTGGTGGCCGAACAGCAGCGTCGGCCGGTCCGGATCGGCGCGCAGGCGTTCGGCGAGGTGATCGAACTGGGGCCGTTCGATGGACCCACCCGCGCCGTCGAGCCGGCTGGTGTCCACGCCCAGCAGCCGCAGGCCGCCGATCTCGTGTTCGACCAGTTGCTGCCGCGCGGAGAAGACGTCGGCCCAGCAATCCCGGTGATCGGCGGGAGCGGGCGCGCAGCCGGCGTATTCGGCGCCGATGTGCGGCCGGTCGTGGTTGCCGCGCACCGCCAGGTAGTCCCGGCCCAGCGACCCCCACGCGTCGAGCCGGGCCCGCACCGTGCGGGTGTCGTGTTCGGAGGCTTCGGCGGTGAGGTCGCCCGCGAGCAGCAGGCGTTCGGCCCCGCGGTCGGGGCGGCGCAAGTCGTCCAGTACGGCGGCCAGCATCACCTCGGGATAGGGCGCGAGGTGGGGGGCCTGCCGGAAGCCGGGCGGCAGGTCGCCGACGATCAAGCCGCTGACCTGCTCGCCGTAGTGCACGTCGTTGGCCAGCGCCAGCGTGCGCAGCCTGCGGCCGGGCGGCGGGACCAAAGTGGTGAACTCGCCGCGGGCTTCCGGTGCGGCGGGATCTGAGGTGGTCAGCGACAGCGCCGGCGTGGCGCGCAGGCCCGCCGACCAGGCCTCGAAACGGTAGGCGCGGCCCGGTTCGAGCCCATCGATCTCGGCGTAGTGGAACGGGGTGGGGCGGTCGTCGGCGAATACCGGCACCGGTTCGCGCGCGGAGTCGGCGGGACCGATCCGCACCCGGGTGTCGGCGTCGACGGGGATCAGCCGACCGGCCGGGTCGGGCGCGAGCGTGGTCCAGGTGAGGATCACCGAGGTGTCGGTGATCGTCACCACTTCGAGATCGGTGGCGACGGCGGAATTCGGCTGTGCCCGAGTTTTCGTTCGTCCGGCGAGGGGAAGCAGTGCGGCGAGGCCGAGCGCCCCGAGAACGGTTCTGCGGTTCGGCCCGCAGCAACTCATGGGTGCGTGCATTCGATCAGCGCGTGCCCTCCGCGGAGCAGACCTTCCACTTGCCGTCTTCCTTCTTCAGGTGCTCGGTCGTGCTGGTTTCGGTATCGGGCTGTTCACCGGGCACGGCGACGGTGAGCTTGCCGGTGACCTTCGCGGTCGCGGTGTCCCCGGTGACGACGATGCCCTCGATCCTATCGATGGTGACCGCGACGGAGGTGCTGTCGAATTCGTTCTTCTCGCGCTCGGTCATCGCCTCGAACGCGGCGCGCTCGCGTGCGCACGCCTGCTCGGCCGCCGCGCTGAAGCCGCGGGTGTCGAGGGTCTCGTAGAAGTCGCGAATCGACAACTCGATCCGCTTCTCGTCCGAGGCGAGCGGACCTCGGCCCTGCGAGGTCAAGAACACGCCCGCGATCACCGCCCCCGCGACCACCAGGGCGACTATCACCGCCAGGCCGACGATCAAGCCGGTGTGGCTCTGCTTCGGTGGTTGCGGCGGGTATCCGGCCTGTGGATAACCGGGTGGCGGATAGCCCGCGCCCGGCGGAGGCGGGACGTAGCCAGGAGATGGCTGTTGCGGGTGGTGCGGTTGCTCATCCGGCGGTTGCCCGCCCGGCGGGTAAGCCATGTCGTCCTCCGGTGTCTACCCCCGGTGCCTGCATCGCTACGGCAAGGGCGTGCCCGGGCAACCGGAAACCAAACCGGAACCGGACCGTTCGCGAGGTCGCCGTGACCGATGGCGAACGGTCCCGCCTGCGTGGTCATGCGGTCAGCGCGGCGTGCCAGCGTGCGGTGTCGGTGTACTGGTGCAGCCGCGTGATGCGTCCTTCGTCGTCCACCTGCCACAGGTGCACGAATTCGGCCTCGTATTCGCGGCCGGTGCCGCGCGCCGCGCCGCGATAGTGGCCGGTCACCACGACGGTGCCGTCCGTGGTCTCCTGCCAGGTCTCGTCGTACGGGGCGGTTTCGAAATCCCGGGCCACCGCGCCCCAGATTCGCGCCATCGCCGCGAGCGGGCCGTGGAAGGCGCCCCCGGCCCCGCACGGCATTCCCGGTGCGGTTCGGGCTTCGAAATCCGGATGCAGCAACGCCAGGATCGCCGGTCCGTCACCCGTCTGCGTCGCCAGGTAGAAACCCTTGACGACCTCGAACTTCGCGGACATGTCGCACTCCTTCTAATATGATTGTTCTAGAACGATCATATTAGATCCCTGGCTGAATTTCGAGCAGGAGTTGTGGTCGTCGTCATGTCGTCGGATTCCCCCGGTCGGGTTGCCTGGTGCTTGCCGCATATGTCCGGCTAACATTCGAACATGGGTTCGATAAGCGATGAAACGCCGCGAACCGAAGGCACGGAACCGGAGCTGGTCTACCCGAACCGGACCGGCCACTACTACCGGACGCTGACCTACCCGCCGCGGCCGGTCTGGGTGCGGCTGGACGCGATCCTGGTCCGCGACCCGGGGCTTCCGCGGCATGTGAACGGCGCGGGCGTCATCATGCGCGGTGAGCGCCCCGGAACCCTGACGCACTGGTTGCCCACCGTCGACGGTGACTGGATGGGCCGGGTGACCTACAGCATCCAGTTCGCCGACGGCCGCCCGGACCTGCACGTGCGCGACCAGTTGGTCCCCGCCTATGCGCTGCGTCCGCGGCAGTCCGCCGCGCCGGAGCCTTAGTGATCGAGCATGTAGCCTCGAGTTTGCCTGTCTTGTCAGAACTTCGGAGATCCCTGTGAGCGCCCTTGGCCGGCCGATTGCCGCGGTGTGCGGCACCGGACGAGCGGGTTGTCCGGCCGATTGCTGCCCGGTTGTCGCGGTAGGGGGCCGGTGATACGTTGCCCGGCATGGGATTTCAGTTGCCGCATCCCGAGGTGCTGTGGGCGCGTGTGACCGTCTTGGACGTGATCACCTCCGCGACCCACACCGATCGGGTCGCGAGCGGACAGGAGATCGGGCAGACGGCCAGAGTGGAAGGCGGCCGGCTGATCAACGACGACGGTGAGGGCAATTGGTACTCACTGGTCAGATATCCCGGTGACCGCGCGCTGCTATTCGGGAGGGACGAGGACAACGAGGTCACCGGGACCTCCTACGATCCGCTGGCCGCGGCGCCCGCCTGGGTGCGCTCGGTGGAACCGACGGCGCAGCTGCCCGGTGGCGCGGAAGGCCCGGTCAGTTTCGTGCGCTGGTGGGAATTCGGCCGCTGGCAGCACACGCCGACCGACCTCGACGACGGCCTCGAGCTCGGCCTCAGCGCCGCCGCCGACCGGGAGGACTTCACCGGCAGCGTCATGAGCGCCGCCATCCACGCGAAGTGGGTGGAGATGGACTACGAGGCGGGCAAGCTCATCGCCCTCACCGTCGATCCCACCGCCCTGCACGCCCTGTGCGACGCCGCCGAGAACGGCACCCTCACCAAAGCCCACTTCTACTTCCTCCAGCCCGGCCTGACCGCTCCCGCTTTCACCTACCTCACCAAAGCCGGCGTCCTGACGGCCACAGACAAGCCCACCGAACCCCTGCCGTAGCGCCGTGCCGCAGAAGGCACCGAACCACTCGAGCGAAGGGCTCCCGACTGTTCGGGAGCCCTTTTCTCGTCTGCGAGCAAGGTATTTCGCGCCTCCTCCGCGTGTGCGGTCCGCGGCGATTCAGATCGGATACATGCCGATCACCGGCTTCCTCGACGGCTCGAGTGTGGTCAGCAGCGTGCGCATGACGTCGTCGCCGACCGCGACGCAGCCCGCGGTCGGCCTGCCTGCCTCGACGTGGACGAAGAACGCCGAGCCCCGCTTCGGCACCACCGGAAAGCGGTTGTAGTCGATGACCAGCGCGTAGTTGTATTGCGGGTCGGTGCGCCCGAGGTTCTCGCTGAGAGTGGTGTCGAACGGGCAGCCGCCCTCGGCACATTGATATTTCTGGTTGTACAGCGGGCTCGCCGTGTCGGACACCCACCACCAGGTGTTCGACGGGTCCACCGACAGGTAGGGAAGCTTCGCGCCTACGTCGGGCAACCGGCCGAAGCCCTCGGTCAACGCGAAGGTGCCCTCCGGCGTATACGCCGCGCCTTCCCTCGCCTCCCGGGAAATCCCAGCCGAGCCCACCCACGCGGGCACCGCCAATGTGCGCTCCCACCGTCGAAACCGGTCCCGCTGCCACAGTTCCAACGTCCCCCGGTCGGCTCCGGCCGGCGCCGTCACCCAGACAACTTGAGTCCCCGGAACCGCGTCCGTATCGAACGGCGGCCGCTCCCTGGTGATCTCGAACCACAAACCGCCCCCGAGCACCGCGACAGCGACAACTCCCACCACCACCCAGCGCAGCGCGGACACTCGCCCAGTCCCACCGTCACCCAATGCCGTTCACCTTCCTGCGTAGACGAGCCGCGAGTGGCACATGTCTGCGTCGAACGTCGTGCAGCCCTCTTCGTGGTGTACCGCTCGTCATCATTTCCTACGGAAGCCGCGACCGGTCGATCTTGCTTACCAGTCGTTAAGGGTTCCTTTAGGCCGCTCGGTGAGGGTGCCTTGATGATCACAACGCGTCTTGCCCTTCTCGGGCTTCCCGTGCTCATGCTGGCCGCTGGTGCCGGCCTGGCGACGGCTCCCACCGCGGCGGCACAACCCCCGCTGCCGACCTACACCTGCAAGTACACGCCCATCACGGATTACTTCGTGGTATTCAGCTCGATGCGCGGGCGCAGGTGCGCAGCGTCGCCGGGTGCGCCGCTGGACGGCAGTTATTTCTACCCGGTCCGGATGGAGAACAGCGTCACCGGCGAGAAATGGGAGTGCGGCGGCGCGTTCCCGTTCCTCGGCAAGCCGATCCATCCGGGAATGGGATCCTACGAAGCCGAAGCGGTGCTCAATGCCGGGGTGGACGCGAGTAACTGTCGTCCGATCTGACCGCGCGACGCGAGCGAGAAAGCCGTTCGTGAGTCGTTTCCCGCAATTCAATTACTTCGATTCGAACAGGAACCGCGATGAGCACAATCCGTCTGGTCCGCCTGGGGCTGCCTGCACTCCTGCTGGCCGCCACCGCCGGTCTGGTGGCCGCCCCCGCCGCTGCCGCACAAGTTCTGCCGACTTACACCTGCAGCTACACGCTCGACTTACCGCACTTCGGATCCGTGAAAGGTCGTGAGTGCACGGCCACGGCGGGCGCTCCTTTGATCGGCCACCACTGGATCACTTTCCAACTGCAAAACAGTGGATCGGGTGAAAAGTGGGTGTGCAACAGCGTCGAGGCGGCCCTTGTCCCGTACTACCTGGACGGCAAGATAGATCCAGGCTATGAGGATTTCGAACGGGCATACGGCCGTGGGGCAGATGCGAGCGTCTGTCACCGCATACTGGACTGAATCCGGCTCGGCCGGTCGGGACCACCGCGTGACTGCCCGTACACCGCCACTTCTACGACAACATCGGACATGCGTACGATATGGGCCGGGGGACCGGGGCAGCCATACGTGGGCATCGTCGATCTCCTACCTGCTCCGGTTGCCTTCAGGCAGATCAGGGCATGGTGAGTACCTTCGCTGACGCTAGAAAGGATCTGCCGGTGTTCTCGGCAACCACATTCACTACTCCGCGTCGGATATTGATCCGCGCAGTCGTAGCCGGCGCAGTCGCCGCTGCATCCCTGGCTATATCGACGATTCCGGCCTCGGCCGATCCAGCGACACCCGTCGTGGTCGGCACCGAAATCAGGCATGACCGGTGGGACGACCGTCCTGGCTTCCCGGGCAGTGACCGCGACAATGATTGGTGGGGGGATCACGACCGCGGCCGCGGCAATGATCCGCTGTGGCGCATGTTCCACAAGCTGATACCGAACGGTGTGTTCGGCAGCAGCTGATGCGGTCACATCCATCGAGCTAGGCCGAGATCGCAACGAGAAAGGCCCCCTGCCAGCTGGCAGGGGGCCTTTCACGTACGTGCCCTCGGCAGGATTCGAACCTGCGGCCTTCTGCTCCGGAGGCAGACGCTCTATCCCCTGAGCTACGAGGGCGGGATAGGTCTCGGTCGGGGCCTGGAAGGCGGTCCGATCGGGCTGGGTCAGCCTATCGTATCGGCCGCCGTCCGCCAAAAAGCGCGGACGGCGGCGGGGATTCGGGTCAGGGGAGGGGGGCGGCGCCGCGGGTTCTGAGCATGGTGGTCATCAGCTCGGATTCACCGCGCTGGGTTTTCGCCATGGTCTCGGCGAGGGTGCGCACCGCTGTGGTGGCCGCGTGCTGGGCGGCGTAGTCGATCATCGGCAGCCCTCCCTCATGGTGGCGCAGCATGAGCTGCAGGAACATGGTGTCGAGGGCGGGGCCGGTGGCCTGGCGCAGCGCCGCGAGTTCGGCGGGCGTGGCCATGCCGGGCATGGCGGGCACCGGGCCGGAGTGGTGCGGCTCGTTCGTCCCGGAGTGGTCGTGTCCGCCCATGGGCTCGGTCATCCAGCCCATGAATCCGTCCACGCCCTGCGCGGGCTCGCCCCACAGTTGCAGCCAGCCCTGCATACGCCCGATCTGGCTCTGCTGGGTGGTCAGGATGTCGTAGGCCAGACGCCGTACCTCGGTGTCGGTGGAACGAACCAGCACCACGCCCGCCATCTCGACGGCTTGGGCGTGATGCGCCGACATGTCCTGGCTGAATCCGGCGTCGACCACGCCCGGGTCCGGCTCCGACGAACCGTCCAGCGGAATCCGCGCCAGCACGCCTATGGCGAAGCCGATCAGGATGGCGCCGATGATCCCGAGGATCAGCAGCGCCGTGCGCTGGCGGCGGAACTGTCCGCTGAAACCGGCCGACGCGTCGTCATCGGATCCGTCCGGGACGTCGTGCCCGGATGCGGTGGCTTCGTGCGGGTCGGATGCAGCGGCTCGGCGCTTGTCGGATCCGGCGGCGCGGTGCTCGCTGGAAGTGCGGGATTCGGGCTTGCCGGCCCTCGGGGTTGCGCGGTCGTCGGCCCCAGCGGGTACCTCCGGGGTACCGGCCTCGGCGGTTGATACGCGTGAGTCGGCACCGGCCGGTGTTTCGGGAGTGGCAGCCGCAGCGGTCGATTCGGGAATGTCAGCCCCAGTGGATGCTTCGCGAGAGTCGGCCCCGGCGTCTTCGCGATCGCGGGACACTACTGCCCCGCGCCGGGTGCGGGCTGCGCGGGTGCGGGCTGGGCGGGCGCGGGCTGCGCGGGCACCGGAGCGCCGGGCATGCCGGGCAGCCCGGGGAGGCCGGGAACGCCGGGCACACCCGGAAGCCCGCCGGGCGCACCGCCGACTTCGGACGGGTCCGGCTGCAGGCCCTTGCCGTCCATCGGCACCGCGTCGGGTCCGGGCGGCGTCGGGTCGAACGGCGGCGGGTTGTCGGTGTCGAAGACGATGGTCGAGCAGTCCGCGCCCACCTCGGGATAGGTGTAGTTGTTCAGCCGCAGTGCGGTGATGAACTGGCCGACGCGCTTGTCCTCCGCGCTGTCCAGCTTCAGCTGATGCCCCCAGGACTGCAGCGACACCGCGGAGTCGAGGCCGGGGTAGGGCGACATCAACGTGTACGGCTTGCCCTCGACCTTCGCCTTCAACGTCTCGATACCGTCGGCGTTCACCTTGTCCGGGTTGTAGGTGATCCACACCGCGCCGTGCTCGAGCGAGTGCACCGCGTTCTCCACCCGGATCGGCTTGCTGTAGACCACGCCGGTGCAGGTCGCCCAGGACTGGTCGTGCGGGCCGCCGAACGGCGGCGCCTGGTCGTAGGCCACCCGCTGGTTCGAGCCGATGTGCAGGCCCGCGGGGTATTCCTTCTTCACCACGCCCGCGATCCCGTCCGAGGGGTCCTTCTTCTGCGCGCTCGGCGTGTACTTCTCCAGGTCGGCCTTTTCCCGGTACTTGGGGACCAGGTTGTAAGCCAGCGCGCCGATCAATGCGATGATTACTACGGCCGCGCCGATGGCCAGCCAGGGGACCTGGCGATTCTTCTTCGGAAGCTGCCCTTGTTTGCCCCCCTTGCGGGGACCCGACAACTTCGCCGCGGCCTTGGCGGCCTTGGCCGATTTGGCGCTGGGACTGCTAGGCATCGCTCAGTGTGCTCTTTCGACGTTGATGGATCCGCTGGCTGCGCAGTGCCCACCCAGAGGTGTACACCCGCCAAGACCATAGGATAGAGACTCGTGACTCCAGCTGACCTTGCAGATCTCCTTCGCTCGACCGCGGCGAAGGTGCTTGTCGAACGTGGACTGGACCCCGCGGTCCTGCCCGACGAGGTCACGGTAGAGCGTCCGCGAAACCCGGAACACGGCGACTATGCCACGAATGTCGCGATGCAGGTGGCCAAGCGCGCCGGAACCAAGCCGCGTGACCTGGCCACTTGGCTGGCCGACGCACTGGCCGACGCGGACGGTGTCGCCGCCGCCGAGGTCGCCGGGCCCGGCTTCCTGAACATCCGCCTCGCCGCCTCCGCGCAGGGCGCGATCATCGAGCGGGTGCTCGCCGCGGGCGCCGCCTACGGCACCGCCGACACGCTGAAGGGCACCCGGATCAACCTCGAGTTCGTCTCGGCCAACCCGACCGGCCCGGTGCACCTCGGCGGTACCCGCTGGGCCTCGGTCGGCGACGCGCTGGGCCGCATCCTGGCCGCGCAGGGCGCCGACGTGGTGCGTGAGTACTACTTCAACGATCACGGCGCGCAGATCGATCGGTTCGCCGCCTCGCTGGTCGCGGCCGCCACCGGCGCGCCGACTCCGGAGAACGGGTACGCGGGCGCTTACATCGGCGAGATCGCCGACAAGATCGTCGCCGCGCATCCCGACGCGCCGAGCAAGCCGGAGGGCGAGCGCCTCGAGCTGTTCCGCGCGGTGGGCGTCGAGTTGATGTTCGCGCACATCAGGGAGTCGCTGCACGAGTTCGGCACCGATTTCGACGTCTACTTCAACGAGAGTTCGCTGTTCGCCTCCGGCGCGGTCGAGCAGGCCGTGCAGCGGCTGAAGAACTCCGGCGACCTCTACGAAAAGGACGGCGCCTGGTGGATCGCCAGCTCGGAATACGGTGACGACCAGGACCGGGTGGTCATCAAGAGCGACGGCAAAGCCGCCTACATCGCAGGCGACATCGCCTACTTCCAGGACAAGCGCGCCCGCGGCTTCGACCTGTGCATCTACATGCTCGGCGCCGACCACCACGGTTACATCGGCAGGCTGAAGGCCGCCGCGGCCGCCTTCGGTGACGATCCGGCGACCGTCGAGGTGCTGATCGGGCAGATGGTGAACCTGCTGCGCGACGGCGTCGCGGTGAAGATGAGCAAGCGGGCGGGCACCGTGGTGACGCTCGACGACCTGGTCGAGGCGATCGGCGTGGACGCGGCGCGATACTCGCTGGTGCGTTCGTCGGTGAACTCGAGCATCGACATCGACCTGAACCTGTGGGCCAGCCAGAGCAACGAGAACCCGGTCTACTACGTGCAATACGCGCACGCGCGGACCGCGTCGATCGCGCGCAACGCCGCCGAGTTCGAGTACGACGCCGTCACCCCCGATCTCGCGCTGCTGTCGGCCGAGGAGGAGGGCGAGCTGATCCGCACCCTCGGCGAGTACCCGCGCGTGGTGGGCAGCGCGGCGAGCCTGCGCGAACCGCACCGGGTGGCCCGCTACCTGGAGGAGCTGGCCGGCGCCTACCACCGTTTCCAGACCAACAAGAACCTGCGCGTCCTGCCGCTGGGTGACGACCCCGTCTCGCCGACGAACGCCGCCCGGCTCACTCTGGTGAACGCCACACGCCAGGTCTTGGCCAACGGCTTGGGTCTGCTCGGCGTCAGTGCGCCGGAGCGCATGTGACCGGCCGGCCGACCAGAGCGAGGAAGGAAGCACCAGTGAACATCACAGCCGCCCGCGCGGTCATGCCGAGGCCGAGCGTCAGCGAGGCGCAGGCATGAGCGCGCATCCCGCCGGTCCCCGGCATGCCGAGATCCCGCACGCGCCGAATCTGCCGGAGCGTCCGAGCGATCCGAAGCAGATGATCGACCTGCCCGCGAACGTGTGGCCGCGCAACGCGGTGCGCGACGAAGACGGTGTCGTCCGCTTGGCCGGCGTGCCGGCGCACGAGCTGGCCGCCCAGTTCGGCACCCCGCTGTTCGTCATCGATGAGGACGACTTCCGTTCCCGCTGCCGCGACATGGTGCGCGCCTTCGGGACGAACGCGCGGGTGCACTACGCGTCCAAGGCGTTCCTGTGCGGCGAGGTCGCCCGCTGGATCCGCGACGAGGGCCTCTCGCTGGACGTGTGCTCCGGCGGCGAGCTCGCCGTCGCGCTGCACGCCGGCTTCCCCGCCGAGCGAATCGCGTTGCACGGCAACAACAAATCGGTCGTGGAGTTGGAAGCCGCGGTATCCGCGGGCGTCGGCCACGTGGTGGTCGACTCGCTGATCGAGATCGAGCGCCTGGAAGCCGTCGCGGGCCGCGCGGGCGTGGTGCAGGACGTGCTGGTGCGCGTCACCGTCGGTGTGGAAGCCCACACCCACGAATACATCTCGACCGCGCACGAGGACCAGAAGTTCGGCTTCTCGATCGCGGGCGGCGACGCGATGGAGGCGCTCGCGCGCGTCTTCGACGCCGACAATCTGCGTCTGGTCGGCCTGCACAGTCACATCGGCTCGCAGATCTTCGAGATCGACGGCTTCGAGATCGCCGCGCGGCGCATGCTCGGCCTGCTGCGCGAGGCCGTCGACAAGTTCGGCGTCGAGCGCACCGCGCAGATCGCGACGCTGGATCTCGGTGGCGGACTGGGTATTTCGTACTTGCCGTCGGACGACCCGCCGCCGTTGGACCAGTTCGCCGCGAACCTTCGCGAGCTGGTCGCCGCAGAAGCGGAGCGCGCCGGGCTGCCCACGCCGGTGATCGCGGTGGAGCCCGGCCGCGCCATCGCGGGCCCCGGCACGGTGACGCTCTACGAGGTGGGCACCATCAAGGACGTCTCGCTGGACGGTGGTCTGCGCCGCCGGTACGTGAGCGTCGACGGCGGCATGAGCGACAACATCCGGCCCGCGCTGTATCAGGCCGACTACGACTGCCGCCTGGTCTCGCGGTCCTCGCAGGCCGGTCCGGTGGTCGCGCGTGTGGTCGGAAAGCATTGCGAGAGTGGCGATATCGTCATCCGGGACACCTGGATGCCCGCCGATGTCGGCCCCGGCGACCTGGTCGCCGTCGCCGCCACCGGCGCGTACTGCTACTCGATGTCCAGCCGGTACAACCAGTTGACCCGTCCCGCGGTCGTCGCGGTACGGGACGGAAAGCCCCGCCTGATCCTGCGCCGGGAGACGGTGGCGGACCTGCTCAGCTTGGAGGTGGAAGCGTGACGGCGAACGCGAACAAGGGTGCGTGGGGGACCGATCGCCCGATCGGTGTCGCGGTCCTGGGTATGGGCAATGTCGGCACCGAGGTCGTGCGCATCCTGCGCGAGCACACCGAGGACCTGCGTTCCCGCGTCGGCGCCCCGGTGGTGCTGCGCGGTGTCGCCGTGCGCAACCTCGACACCGACCGCGGCATCCCCGCGGACCTGCTCACCACCGACGCCGACGCACTCGTCGCCCGCGACGACGTCGACCTGGTGGTCGAGGTGATCGGCGGCATCGATCCGCCCCGTCGGTTGATCCTGGCCGCACTGAACGCGGGCAAATCCGTGGTCACCGCGAACAAGGCGCTGCTGGCCGACTACACCGGCGAACTCGCCGCGGCCGCCGAACGCAGCCGCGCCGACCTGTACTTCGAGGCCGCCGTCGCGGGCGCCATCCCCGTGGTGCGCCCGCTGATCCAGTCGCTGGCGGGCGACCGGGTGAACCGGGTCGTCGGCATCGTCAACGGCACCACCAACTTCATTCTCTCCGCGATGGACGAGACCGGCGCCGACTACTCGGCCACGCTGGCCGAAGCCACCCGGCTCGGTTACGCGGAGGCCGATCCGACCGCCGATGTGGAGGGCTACGACGCTGCGGCCAAGGCCGCGATCCTCGCCTCCCTGGCGTTCCACACCCGGGTGACCGCCGCCGACGTGTACCGCGAGGGCATCTCGCGGATCTCCGCGGAGGACCTGGAGACCGCCTCGGCGCTCGACTGCACGGTCAAGCTGCTGGCTATCTGCGAGCGTGTGGACGCGGGCCCCGGCGAGCCGGGACCGGAGGACGGCGGCAAAGAGCGTGTCTCGGTGCGCGTCTACCCGGCGCTCATTCCGCGCAAGCACCCGCTGGCCGCGGTGACCGGCGCCTTCAACGCGGTGGTCGTCGAGGCGGAGAACGCCGGGCGGCTGATGTTCTACGGGCAGGGCGCCGGTGGCGCCCCGACCGCCTCCGCGGTACTCGGCGATCTGGTGATGGCCGCGCGGAACAAGTTCTACGGGGGTCGCGCTCCTGGCGAATCGGTTTATGCTGAGCTACCGATCGCGCCGATCGGCGATACGCCCACCCGCTATCACGTGAACCTGCAGGTCGAAGATCGTCCTGGGGTACTGGCCGCGGTGGCGGGTGAATTCGCCAATCACGGGGTGAGCATCTCGACCGTCCGTCAAGAAGGGCACGGCTCGGGTGCGCGCCTGGTCGTGGTGACCCACCACGCCGTG
Organism: Nocardia abscessus; assembly: GCF_015477775.1. Lineage (GTDB taxonomy): Bacteria > Actinomycetota > Actinomycetes > Mycobacteriales > Mycobacteriaceae > Nocardia > Nocardia abscessus_A. The sequence goes on from NZ_JADLQO010000005.1 coordinate 453,694, forward strand.
GAGTCGGCGCTCGCGGAGACCGTGGCCGCCCTGGCGGATATGGCATCCGTCACATCCGTGACCAGCGTTCTGAGATTGGAAGGCACCGAAGAATGAGTACGACTGGCGTCGCGCCACAGGCAGGAGTGCACTCCCGCTGGCCGGGCCTGATCGCGGCCTACCGCGACCGGCTCGCGGGCGCAGCCGACTGGGAGCCGGTCACGCTGTACGAGGGCGGCACGCCCCTGGTGCCCGCGCCGCACCTGTCCGAGGTGACCGGGTGCGAGGTCTATCTGAAGGTCGAAGGCCTGAACCCGACCGGTTCGTTCAAGGACCGGGGCATGACGATGGCGATGACCGACGCCAAGTACCGCGGGCAGACGGCGGTGCTGTGCGCGTCCACCGGCAACACCTCGGCATCCGCCGCGGCCTACGCCACCCGCGCGGGCATGAGCTGTGCGGTGCTGATCCCGCAGGGCAAGATCGCCATGGGCAAGCTGGCCCAGGCCGTCATGCTCGGCGCGAAGATCATCCAGGTGCAGGGCAACTTCGACGACTGCCTGGAGCTCGCCCGCAAGGTCACCGCCGATTTCCCCAGCATCGGGCTGGTGAACTCGGTGAACCCGGCGCGCATCGAGGGCCAGAAGACCGCGGCTTTCGAGATCTGCGACGTGCTCGGTAGGGCGCCCGACGTGCACGCCCTTCCGGTCGGCAACGCGGGCAACATCACCGCGTACTGGCGCGGCTACCGGGAGTACCACGCCGACGGCGTCACCGGTGGGCTGCCGCGCATGCTCGGCGTGCAGGCCGCGGGTGCGGCCCCGCTGGTCAACGGCGCTCCGGTGAAGGACCCCGAGACCATCGCCACCGCCATCCGGATCGGCGCGCCCGCCTCCTGGAACGGCGCGGTCGAGGCCAAGGAGCAGTCCGGCGGTGCGTTCCGCGCGGCCACCGACGAGGAGATCCTGGACGCGTACCGCCTGGTCGCGGCCACCGAAGGAGTGTTCGTCGAGCCCGCGTCGGCCGCCAGCGTGGCCGGTGTGCTCGCCGCCCGCAAGGAGGGCTGGCTGGACTCGGGCCTCACCGTGGTGTGCACGGTGACCGGCAACGGTCTGAAGGATCCCGACACCGCGCTGTCGGGCATGCCGCAGGTGCAGCCGATCTCGGTCGACCCGGTCGCGGTCGCCGCCGAACTAGAGCTGGCCTGAGTTGACTTCGCGTGACAGCCGGCTCATGAGCGCGACGCTGCCCGCCGGTCTGACCGTGACCGCGCGGGTGCCCGCGTCCACCGCGAACCTCGGTCCCGGGTTCGACTCGCTCGGTATGGCATTGGGGATCTACGACGAGATCCAGGTGCGCACCACCGATTCCGGGCTCACCATCCGGGTCGAGGGCGAGGGTGCCGACGACGTGCCCTGGGGCCCTTCGCATCTCGTGGTCCGCGCGATCGAGCGCGGCCTGGAGTCGGCCGGGGTGTGGGCCGACGGCCTCGATGTGGTGTGCCGCAACGTGATTCCGCATTCCCGCGGGCTGGGCTCGTCGGCCTCCGCGGTGGTCGGCGGACTGGCCGCCGGGTGCGCCCTGGTCGCGAAGCTGGACCCGGCGCTGGCCACCTCGGCCGACCGAATGGTCCAGCTGGCCGCCGAATTCGAGGGTCATCCGGACAACGCGGCGGCCAGTGTGCTCGGCGGGATCGTGGTCTCGTGGACCGAGAGCGAGCGCCCCGCCGACGAGGCGCCGGGCACGGAATACCACGGTCGCGTCTACCGCGCGGTGCGGCTCGAGCCGCATCCCGCGCTGCGGCCGTTCGTGCTGATCCCCGAGGAGCGCTCGTCCACGGCGCACACCCGCGGCCTGCTGCCCGACGTGGTGCCGCACGGTGACGCCGCGTTCAACGTCAGTCGCGCGGCGCTGGCCGTGGTGGCGCTCACCCAGCGTCCCGATCTGCTGATGCCTGCCACCGCCGACCGCCTGCACCAGGCCCAGCGTGCCCCCGCGCTACCGCTGACCACCGCCTGGATCACCCGCCTGCGCGCGGCGGGGATGGCGGCCACCGTCTCCGGCGCGGGACCCACCATCCTGGCCCTGGGTACCAGCGAATTTCCAGCGGAACTCCGCGAACTGGCGGCGGTCGACGGCTTGCGCGTGCTGGAGCCGGGAATCGCCGAGGGTGTCCTGGTCGAGTGACGGCGAGTCTGTCTTGCCGAGATTCGCAATGGACAGCTATCCTGGGCAAGTCCGTACATCGTGCGCATCAGACGCCGGTGCTTCATCAGGGCAATCGCTCCAGCAGGCTCCAGGCTCGAGCCTCCAGGCCATGGGGGTGCTGCGTAGCTGCGCAACTGGAATGATCTCTCCCCACCTTTCACCAACGGTGGAGAAGCCGCCGGTCCGGCGGGGCAGGTGATACGGCACAAAGCGCCCGGACGGACGCATCCCAGTCCGGCAGAATGCCCGGGCTGCGGGACGAACCCTCGAAACAGCACACGGCAATCGAGGGAAGGAAAGGATTTCCGTGACAGATACGGACCTGCTCGCGACACCCGGCGTGGAATCGAACCCGACGGGCGACCGCGAAAGTGAATCCGGACAGATTTCGAAGATGATCGAAAACACCGACGTCGCACGATCGGGGCTGACTGGAATGTTGTTGCCGCAGTTGCGCGCGCTTGCGGGGGAGCTCGGTATCCGAGGCACCTCCGGAATGCGCAAGGGCGATTTGATCGCCGCCATCAAGGAAAATCAGGCCGCCGGAAAGTCGGCGAAGGTGGAAAAGCCCGCCAAGAGCGAGGCCAAGTCCGCGGCAACCGCCAAGGCCGATGCCCCCGCGAAGAACGCCGCTCCCGCCGAGTCGGCGCCCGCCAAGGCCGAGCAGGCGACCCTCGACGTGACGCCCGCGGCTTCGGCCGCGCCCACCGAGGCTCCCGCCCCGGCGAAGACGGCTCCCGCCGATTCCGCGCCCGCCGCCGAGTCGGCCTCGTCGAAGGCGACCGAGGCGACCGAGACCACCGAGGAGTCCGGCCGAGAGAGCGGCCAGCGTGGTCGTGGACGGCAGCGGCGTGGCCGTGACCAGGCGCGATCCGCATCCGCCGAGACCGCGCCCGCCGAGACGCGTGCCGACGAACCGAAGCAGGACAGCGAACAGGGCGGCGAGCGCCGCCGCGAGCGTGGCCAGGGCGAGCGTCAGAGTGAGCGCGGTCAGGGTGAGCGCGGCGAGCGTGGCCAGGGTGAGCGCGGCGAGCGTGGCCAGGGTGAGCGCGGTGAGCGCGGTGAGCGTGGCCAGGGTGAGCGTGGCGAGCGCGGTGAGCGTGGCCAGGGTGAGCGTGGCCAGAGCCAGAACGGCAGCGCGGGCGGCCGTGGCGGCGACGACGAGGAAGGCGGTCGCGGACGGCGCGGACGCCGCTTCCGGGAGCGTCGTCGTGGGCGCGACCGCGATGGTGGCGGCGGTGAGGCCCGCGAGCTGGAGATCCGTGAGGACGACGTCCTGCAGCCGGTCGCGGGCATCCTCGACGTGCTGGACAACTACGCCTTCGTCCGCACCTCGGGATACCTGGCCGGGCCGAACGACGTCTACGTGTCGATGAACCTGGTCCGCAAGAACGGTCTGCGCCGCGGCGACGCGATCACCGGCGCGGTGCGCGCCCCGCGCGACGGCGAACAGGCCAACCAGCGCCAGAAGTTCGATCCGCTGGTGCGGCTGGACACGGTCAACGGCGGCGACGTCGAGGCGGCCAAGCGCCGTCCCGAGTTCGGCAAGCTCACCCCGCTGTACCCGAACCAGCGCCTGCGGCTGGAGACTCAGCCGAACAAGCTGACCACCCGCGTGATCGACCTGATCATGCCGATCGGCAAGGGCCAGCGCGCCCTGATCGTGTCGCCGCCGAAGGCCGGTAAGACCACGATTCTGCAGGACATCGCCAACGCGATCGCGACCAACAACCCCGAGGTCTACCTCATGGTCGTGCTGGTGGACGAGCGTCCGGAAGAGGTCACCGACATGCAGCGTTCGGTGCGGGGCGAGGTCATCTCCTCGACCTTCGATCGCCCGCCGTCGGACCACACCTCGGTCGCCGAACTCGCCATCGAGCGCGCCAAGCGCCTGGTGGAGATGGGTAGGGACGTCGTCGTGCTGCTCGACTCGATCACTCGGCTCGGCCGCGCGTACAACAACTCCTCGCCCGCCTCGGGCCGAATCCTCTCCGGTGGTGTGGATTCCACCGCGCTGTACCCGCCCAAGCGGTTCCTCGGCGCGGCGCGCAACATCGAGAACGGCGGCTCGCTGACGATCATTGCCACCGCGATGGTGGAGACCGGCTCGACCGGTGACACGGTGATCTTCGAGGAGTTCAAGGGCACCGGCAACGCCGAGCTCAAGCTGGACCGCAAGATCGCGGAGCGGCGAGTGTTCCCCGCGGTGGACGTCAACCCGTCCGGTACCCGCAAGGACGAGCTACTGCTCAGCCCCGACGAGGCGGCGGTACTGCACAAGCTGCGCCGCGTACTGTCCGGCCTGGACTCGCACCAGGCGATCGATCTGCTGATCGACCGACTGAAGAAGTCCAAGAACAACCTCGAGTTCTTGATGCAGGTGAGCAAGACCGCGCCGGGCGCGCTCGACGAATAGCATCGGGCTCGTCCGCCTCTGCGGGTACTCGGGCCGTACCGGTCGGGTGCCGTGGAGTTGATCAGTTGTCGCCATGACAACGGCCGAAAGGGTCCCGCTGGTGCGGGACCCTTTCGGCGTTTGCGGGGCGAAGAAGGCGAAGCCGACCGTGGCCGCGCCACTGATCAGGAGACCGAGGATCAGTGCGCAGCGCCCGCCGTCCGGGCCATGGGCGGCGGCGGATTCCGAGGCCTGGATGTACACGGCGTTCTCCGGCGTCGGATAGTGCGCGTTTTCGGGGAGTGCGGACAAACCGACGGCGACCGAGAGAGTCAGTAGAACGAAAATCGCGGCCGCGATTCGGATGTTCACGAGGTCTCCTTCCTGTCTCGGCACGTCGATGTGCACCCAGGTATGCAACTCTATGAACGGATCTGTTCGCATTCGTGAGTAGCGGACTACCCGACTTCAGCGTCCCGGAGGCGGCGCCGATTCGCGTGCCCGGACTTCCAGGGGCGCGAACGATGGGGGAGTACCTAGGGCGGGAACAAACCACTCGCCGGGGGCGTTTTGGGAGCGTAACGGCAGTTCTGGCATACTGAACGGTCGTTGCGTCTGCTCAGGTGAGCAGAGCTCCCGCCTAGTCGGTTCCGGTTCACGCTTCGCGCGAATTCGCGTGGGGCGACCCGGCGACCAAACTCGAGAGGACACCCATGAAGGCAGGAATTCACCCGACGTATGTCGACACCACGGTCGTCTGTGGTTGCGGCAACACCTTCCAGACTCGCAGCACCAAGGAGTCGGGACACATCACCGTCGAGGTCTGCTCGCAGTGCCACCCGTTCTACACCGGCAAGCAGAAGATCCTCGACACCGGTGGTCGCGTGGCCCGCTTCGAGGCCCGCTACGGCAAGCGCGCCGGCAAGAAGGCCGACGCCAAGTAGCTTCCCCGCCGACGCCCGGTCCTGCTCGCAGGCCGGGCGTCGGTGTTTTGTCTGGACAGCTACCCGGGAGAAGGAAGCACTGTGACGCAACCGTCCGCCATCGACGACATTCTGGCCGAGTACGCGGGCCTGGAGACGCAGCTGGCCGATCCGTCGCTGCACAACGATGCGGGCGCCGCGCGCCGGGTCGGCAAGCGGTTCGCCGAGCTGGCCCCGGTCATGGCGACCTACCGCAAACTGGAGACGGTGCGCGGTGACCTGTCCGCCGCCCAGGAACTAGCCGCCGACGACGCCGCGTTCGCCGCGGAGGTCCCGGATCTGGAACGGCAGGTCGAGGAGCTGGAACAGACCCTCGCCGACCTGCTGGCCCCGCGCGACCCGCACGACGGTGACGACGTGGTGCTCGAGGTGAAGTCCGGCGAGGGCGGCGAGGAGTCCGCGCTGTTCGCCTCCGACCTGGCCCGCATGTACGTGCGGTACGCGGAGCGGCACGGCTGGAAGGTCGAGATTCTCGACGTCGCCCTGTCCGACCTGGGCGGCTACAAAGAGGCGACGCTGTCGATCAAGAGCCGCGACGCGACGCGTGACGGCGTGTGGTCGCGATTCAAGTTCGAGGGTGGTGTGCACCGGGTGCAGCGCGTCCCGGTGACCGAGTCCCAGGGCCGCATCCACACCTCGGCGGCGGGCGTGCTGATCTATCCGGAACCCGACGAGGTCGAAGAGGTGCAGATCGACGAGTCGGATCTGCGCATCGACGTCTACCGTTCCTCCGGCAAGGGCGGCCAGGGCGTCAACACCACCGACTCCGCGGTGCGCATCACCCATCTGCCCTCCGGCATCGTGGTCACCTGCCAGAACGAGCGTTCCCAGCTGCAGAACAAAGCGCGCGCCATGCAGGTGCTCGCGGCGCGGTTGCAGGCGCTGGCCGAAGAACAGGCCGACCAAGAGGCGGCGGCGGGCCGGGCCAGCCAGATCCGGACGGTGGACCGCTCCGAGCGGATCCGCACCTACAACTTCCCGGAGAACCGGATCACCGACCATCGCATCGGGTTCAAGGCGCACAACCTCGACTCCGTGCTCGACGGCGACCTGGACGCGCTGCTGGATGCTCTGGGGAAGGCGGATCGCGAAGCGCGGATGGCGGCGGAATGATCGTCTTTCGGGCAGAGTCGGTGCCATGTCCATGACCCGAGTCGCGCTGCGTCCCGTCATCAACGAGGCCGTCGAGACGTTGCGGACCGCCGGGGTGCACAGTCCGCGGGCCGACGCCGAGCACTTGGCGGCGCACGTCCTCGGCGTGGAACGGACCAGGCTGGCGCTGACCCCGCTGGTGCCGCCGGAAAAGCTGGACGAGTTCCGCGAGCTGGTCGACCGCCGCGCGCGGCGAATCCCGTTGCAGCACCTGACCGGAACGGCCGTGATGGGCGCCCTCGACCTCGCGGTCGGCCCCGGCGTCTTCGTACCGCGCCCGGAGACCGAGCTGTTGTACGCGTGGGCGCTGGCGCAACTGGAATCGCTGCCGCACGATCACACGCCGATCGTCGTGGATCTGTGCACCGGGTCGGGAGCGCTCGCACTGGCCGTCGCGCACGCGCGCCCCGACGCGGATGTGCGCGCGGTCGAACTCGATCCAGCGGCGCTGGCCTGGGCGCGGCGCAACGCCGACGACCGCATCGCCGCGGGCGACACCCCGATCACCCTCTACGCCGACGACGCGACCGATCCCGAGTTGCTCACCGACCTGAACGGCCGGGTGGACATCGTGATGTCCAACCCGCCCTACATCCCGGAGGGCGCGTCCCTCGACCCGGAGGTGGCCGAGCACGATCCGTCCGTCGCCCTCTTCGGCGGCCCGGACGGGCTCACGGTCATCCGCGGGATGATCCCGAACATCACCCGGTTGCTGCGCCCGGGCGGCGCCACCGCCATCGAGCACGACGACACCAACGGCTCCGGCGTAGCCGCCCTCTTGACCGCCACCGGTGTCTTCGCCGACGTCGTCGAGCACCCGGACTTGGCAGGTAAACCCCGCTTCGTCGCCGCCATCCACACCTGACTCGCGTCGCAGCCCCGGCCCATACCGAGCCTGGAGGTCCTGGGAACGGCTACGGTGTTGCCCGCCGCCGACATCACAACTGATATTCCACTAGTACGGCCTGAATTCCCGGAGAGGCGGAACAGATGCCAGGATGGTTGCCGTGAGTACCGTCTACGACTGCGCGGATCCCGACTCGCGCGCCGCCGGACTGTCCGCGGCCACCAGCGCCCTGAAATCCGGTCGACTGGTCGTGCTGCCCACCGACACTCTGTACGGCCTGGCCGCCGACGCGTTCGATGCCACGGCGGTGAGTTCGCTGCTGGCGGCCAAGCGCCGCGGCCGGGACATGCCGGTGCCGGTGCTCGTCGGTTCCTGGAACACCATCGACGGACTGGTGTTCTCGGTGCGTCCGCAGGCGCGTGAGCTGATCCGGGCGTTCTGGCCGGGCGGTCTGAGTCTCGTTGTGCAGCAGGCGCCTTCGCTCGCGTGGGATCTCGGCGACACTCGTGGGACGGTGATGCTGCGGATGCCGCTGCACCCGGTCGCGCTGGAACTGTTGCGCGAGGTCGGTCCGCTGGCGGTGTCCAGCGCCAACGTGTCCGGACAGCCCCCGGCCAAGACCGCGGCCGAGGCCCGCGACCAGCTCGGCGAGCTGGTCGGCGTCTACCTCGACGGCGGCCCGGCCGAGCACGCGGTCGCCTCCACCATCGTCGATCTGACCGCCGACCAGCCGCGCGTCCTGCGCGTGGGCGCGGTGCCCGTCGCCGACATCGCCGAGGTGCTCGGCATGTCGCCGGAAGCGCTCAGCGGCGCCGCGCAGCTCGGATGATGGGTTCGAGCGCCGTCGTCCCCCTGCGGGAGCTGCTCGTCGTACTGCTCATCTCGGCGGTGGTGACGTTCCTGGCCACCGGCGGTGTGCGGGTGCTGGCGATCGGCTTCGGGGCGGTCGCCGTGCCGCGCGACCGGGACGTGCACGTCAAGCCGATTCCGCGGATGGGCGGGGTCGGCATGTACATCGGTGTGGTCGCCGCGGTCTTGTTCGCCCACCAATTGCCCGCGCTGCGCAGCGGTTTCGATTACAAACCCAACATCCCGATCGCCGTGCTGGTGGCGAGCACGGTCATCGTGCTGGTCGGCATCGTCGACGATCGCTGGGGCCTGGACGCGCTCACCAAGTTCGCCGGCCAGGTGACGGCCGCCGGTGTCATGGCCGTCATGGGTTTGGGCTGGTACGTCGTCTACAACCCGTTCAGCAACACCACGGTCGTGCTGGACGGATTGCAGGGCGGCCTGGTCACGGTCGCGGTCACCGTGACGCTGGTCAACGCCATGAACTTCGTCGACGGGCTGGATGGCCTCGCGGCGGGCTTGGGTCTGATCGCGGCGCTGGCCGTATTCGTGTTCTGCCTGGGGCTGATGAACGAGCAGGGCGGCTCGGTCGACACCTACCCGCCCGCGCTGCTGGCCGCCGCGCTCGCGGGCGGGTGCCTCGGATTCCTGCCGCACAATTTCCAGCCCGCGCGCATATTCATGGGTGACTCCGGCTCGATGCTGATCGGATTGATGCTGGCCGCGGTCTCGACCGGCGCTTCGGGGCGAATCCCCCTGCAGGGGTACGGCCCGCGCGACATCGTCGGTCTGCTTTCCCCGTTGTTGCTGGTCGGAGCGGTGATGTTCATTCCGGTGCTCGATCTGTTGCTCGCAATCGTGCGCCGGGTCCGCGCGGGCGTGAGTTTCTCGACGCCGGACAAAATGCACTTGCATCATCGCTTGCTGCAGATCGGCCATTCCCACCGCCGCGTCGTGCTGTTGATCTATTTGTGGGTCGGCGTGCTCGCGTTCGGCGCGGTCGGCACGTCGCTGATGGATCGCACGCTGGTCGTGTTGCTGATGGCGGGCGGGCTGGTTTTCGCGTTGGTGATCACCGCGATTCCGGGGCTGCGGCGTGGGGACCCGGCGGGTGGCGGATCGGCGTCCGGGTAAAGTCGTTGGCTGTGAGCTTCACACCCCAACCCGTCCCCGGCCCCGACGCGCCGCTGCGCTCCGCGCTGCGCTACGGACTGATCGGCCTGGGCGTGCTGGTGGTCCTGGCGGTCGCGATCGGCGCCGCCGTCGCGGGCACCCCCGGAGTGTGGGGTGCGCTGCTCGGCGCCGCGATCGGTGGCGGCTTCATCCTCACCACCGCGGCCGTCGTGCTGTTCGGCGCGAAACTGCCGCCGAGCACGGCCGGACTGATCATGCTGGTCAGCTGGGCGGGCAAGGTCCTGGTGGCACTGATCGTCGTCGCGATCCTGCAGCGATTCGACTTCTACGACCGGGTCGTCCTGTTCCTCACGGTCGTCGGAGCGCTGGTGATCGTGCTCGGCGCGGAGACGTACGGCGTTGTCCGGCAGAAGGTTCCATACGTGACGACGACCGACCCGCAGAGCGCTCCGGGTACCCAGGAGTAACGAAAACCCCCACCCCCTACACGCTGTCGTAGATGGCTTGGTAAAGTGTTGGTAAGCAAGCGACCAAGTCGGGGATCAGTGAGGGGTCACCGCCGAGATCCCCTGCATGGGCCGCTATGCTTACTGCCGTGCCGGGCTCCGTGGGGTGTTCCGGTTCTGCATGTCGACGAATGTCGCCGACACACGTACAGACGCCTGGTGGAAATCAAAACCACCGCCCAGCTGCTGACGAACTTCGAGCCGACCTGAGTCGACCAAATTGATCGTCAATGTCCGATCGAACCGCGGGAATGACCGTACCCGCGGCCCGAACACGGGAGAGAACGCTGAGCGTCACCACTCTGGCGGCCGAGTTCCACGCGCCGTCGCTTACCGACTTCTTCCCTCCAGCTGTGCTGTTCGAGGGAACGCCGTTCGAACTCGATCGATTGATGCTGATCCGCATTCTGATGTCGTTCGTTCTGGTCGGCGTGATGCTGCTGGCCTTCCGCTCGCCGAAGATCGTTCCGCGCGGCCTGCAGAATGTCGCCGAAATCGGGTTGGTCTTCGTCAAGGAGCAGATCTGCGAAGAGGTGCTCGGCAAGGACACCGGGCGCAAGTACTTCCCGCTGATCGCGACGATCTTCTTCACGGTCCTCTTTCTGAACTTCTCCGGCGTCGTTCCGGGGTTGAACATCTCGTCGAATGCTCGAATCGGCATGCCGCTGGTGCTGGCCGTCGTCGCGTACCTGGCGTTCAACTACGTCGGTATCAAGAAGTACGGCTTCCTCACCTACATGCGCAGCAGCATCGTCGTTCCGAATGTTCCCCCCGCGCTGCACGTGCTGCTGATTCCGATCGAGTTCGTCTCGACCTTCATCCTGCGTCCGTTCACGCTGACCGTCCGACTCATGGCGAACATGCTGGCCGGCCACATCATGCTGGTGCTGTTCTTCAGCGCGACCTGGTTCTTCCTGTTCGACGCCGCCGCGTGGATGAAGGTGTTCTCGCCGTTCTCGCTGATCGCGGGACTCGGTTTCACGCTGTTCGAGCTGTTGGTCATCTTCCTGCAGGCTTACGTGTTTGCGCTGCTGACCGCCGTATACATCGGACTCGCGCAGCACGCGGCCGACCACTGACCTGACCGACACAACTACCGGAAACCTGCTGCACCACGCCGACCGGCGGGTGAGCAACAGAAAGGGAATGGAAGACTCATGAGCCTCGCTTACCTGGCCCAGGAAGCCGCCACGAACGAGAGCACCTTCAAGGGCCTGGGCGCCGTCGGCTACGGTCTCGCCGCGATCGGCCCCGGCATCGGCGTCGGTATCGTCGTCGGCAAGGCGATCGAAGGCATCGCGCGTCAGCCTGAGCTGCAGGGCACCATCCGCACCAACATGTTCCTCGGTATCGCGTTCACCGAGGCGCTGGCCCTCATCGGTCTCGTCGCCGGCTTCATTTTCTGATTCCGATGTACGAGTCAGTTTTGCTCGCCGCGGCGGAGGGAGAGGATGTGAATCCTCTCGTCCCCGAAACGTATGACATCGTCTGGTCGATCGTCTGCGTCCTCATCATCGGAATCCTGTTCTACAAGTACGTGGTTCCGCGCCTGATGAAGACGCTCGACGAGCGTTCCGAGAAGATCGAAGGCGGCATCGCTCGCGCCGAAGCCGCGCAGGAAGAAGCTCAGCTCACCCTGCAGCAGTACCAGCAGCAGCTGGCCGAAGCCCGGCTCGAGGCCGCTCGCATCCGCGAGGACGCGCGCACCCAGGGCCAGGAGATCCTGGCGCAGATGCGCTCGGACGCCCAGGCCGAAGCCGACCGCATCATCGCGGCGGGCCACACCCAGCTGGAAGCACAGCGCCAGCAGATCCTGACCGAGCTGCGCTCGGAAGTCGGCCGCACGGCCGTCGACCTGGCCGAGAAGATCATCGGGCAGTCGGTGTCCGACGAGGCCAAGCAGGCCACGTCGATCGACCGGTTCCTCGACGAACTCGATCAGGCCGACGCAGGCATCGGGGTCGGAAGGTAGCGACGCGAAAGTGAGAAGCATGTACGCAGCGAGCCGCGAGGCCAGTGCCCGGTCTCGGGAGGCGCTTCGGGCCGCTCTGACCGGAAGCGACAGTGCCGCGGCCACGACGGGCTCGGAACTGTTCGCCGTTGTCGCCGTGCTGGACGACCAGCGTTCGCTGCGTGTGGCGCTCGCGGACGTGTCGGTGCCGGGTTCCGCGCGTGCGGAACTCTGCGAGCGGGTCTTCGGCGGCAAGGTCAGCGCTGCCACGCTGGCAGTGCTGACCACCGCGGTGGCCCAGAACTGGTCGCGCACCTCCGACCTGGTCGGCACCTTGGTGCTGCTCGGCCAGGAGGCGTTGCTGGAGTCGGCGGCCCAGCGTGGCCGGCTCGAAGCGGTCGAGGACGAGCTGTTCCGGCTCGGCCGGATCATCAGCGACAACCCGGAGCTGGAGCAGGCGCTGTCGGATCGGTCGCAGCCGGATTCGGCCAAGCGCGAGCTGATCAACCAGCTGCTGACCGGTAAGACGGAGGCCATCACCCTGACCCTGGCGGAGCAGGTGGTGACCAGGCAGCGGTCGGGCATCGGCGCCGCCTTCGACGAACTGGCCGACCTCGCGGCGGCTCGCCGCGATCAGATCGTCGCGCATGTGCGCGCCGCGATCGGGCTCACCGAGCAGCAGCGCGACCGGCTGGCCGCCTCGCTGCGGCGCATCTACGGCCAGGCGACCACGGTGCACATCCAGGTCGACCCGAGTTTGCTGAGCGGAGTCGTGGTGCGCGTCGGTGACGACGTGATCGACGGCAGCGCCCTCGGCCGACTGGAGAAGCTGCGCCGGGCACTGGCCTAGCGCGCTTCCACCACCCCGACATTCCAGACCCAGACAGCGAGAGCAGGAAGAACATGGCGGAGCTGACGATCTCCTCCGATGAGATCCGTAGCGCGATCGAGAGCTACACCAAGAGCTACACCCCCGAGACCTCCATCGAAGAAGTCGGTGTGGTCACCGACACCAGTGACGGCATCGCGCACGTCAGCGGCCTGCCTTCGGCGATGGCCAACGAGCTGCTCGAGTTCCCGGGCGGCGTGCTCGGCGTCGCGCTCAACCTCGAGGACCGTGAGATCGGTGCGGTCATCCTCGGCGAGTTCGCCGAGATCGAGGAGGGCCAGGAGGTCCGCCGGACCGGTGACGTGCTCTCGGTTCCGGTCGGCGACAAGTTCCTCGGCCGCGTGGTGAACCCGCTCGGCCAGCCGATCGACGGCCTCGGCGAGATCGAGTCCGAGGAACAGCGCGTGCTCGAGCTGCAGGCCGCGTCCGTGCTGGAACGTCAGCCGGTCGAGGAGCCGCTGGCCACCGGCATCACCGCGATCGACGCGCTGACCGCCATCGGCCGCGGCCAGCGTCAGCTGATCATCGGCGACCGCAAGACCGGCAAGACCGCGGTCTGCATCGACGCGATCCTGAACCAGAAGGCCAACTGGGAGACCGGCGACCCGAAGAAGCAGGTGCGCTGCATCTACGTCGCCATCGGCCAGAAGGGCTCCACCATCGCGGGCGTGAAGGCCGCGCTGGAGCAGCACGGCGCGCTGGAGTACACCACCATCGTCGCCGCCCCGGCCTCCGACTCCGCCGGCTTCAAGTGGCTGGCCCCCTACACCGGTTCGGCCATCGGCCAGCACTGGATGTACCAGGGCAAGCACGTGCTCATCGTGTTCGACGACCTGACCAAGCAGGCCGAGGCCTACCGCGCCATCTCGCTGCTGCTGCGTCGCCCGCCGGGCCGCGAGGCCTACCCCGGTGACGTCTTCTACCTGCACTCCCGCCTGCTGGAGCGTTGCGCGAAGCTGTCCGACGAGCTGGGCGCGGGCTCGATGACCGGTCTGCCGATCATCGAGACCAAGGCCAACGACATCTCGGCGTTCATCCCGACCAACGTCATCTCCATTACCGACGGCCAGGTCTTCCTCGAGTCCGACCTGTTCAACAAGGGCGTTCGCCCGGCGATCAACGTCGGTACCTCGGTCTCCCGCGTCGGTGGCGCCGCCCAGACCAAGGGTATGAAGAAGGTGGCGGGCTCGCTGCGTCTGGAGCTGGCGCAGTACCGCGAGCTGGAGGCGTTCTCCGCCTTCGCCTCCGACCTGGACGCGGCCTCGCTGGCCCAGCTCGAGCGCGGCGCCCGCTGGGTCGAGCTGCTCAAGCAGGACCAGTACTCGCCGGTGCCGGTGGAGGACCAGATCATCTCGATCTACCTGGTCGACCGCGGCCACTTCGACTCCGTCCCGGTCGGCGACATCCGCCGCTTCAACGCCGAACTGCTGGAGGACCTGCACCGCAGCGCCGCCGACGCGTTCAAGGCGATCGAGGGCGGCAAGGTGCTCGACGGCGAGGCGGCCGAGCAGATCGAGGCGGCCACCAAGAAGTTCTTGGGGACCTTCCTCACCTCCGACGGCACTCCGGTGGTGAACGAGGCCGAGGCGGGCCAGCTCGACCACGAAGAGGTCGAGTCGCTGTCGGTCACCCGCAAGCACGTCGAGAAGTAACGCGAGCCCGCAAATGCGCTATTCGATCCGCGGCAGGAGCCAGGGGCACGAAGGAGGAAGCTTGCGCAACCTCGTCGTGTCCCGCGAATGCCGCCAATCCAACGCAGGGAATGAAGGGAGTGTGAACCGCTGATGGCAAGCTTGCGTGAATTGCGCTCCCGCATTCGTGGTGTGAATTCGATCAAGAAGATCACCAAGGCCCAAGAGCTGATCGCGACCTCGCGCATCTCCAAGGCCCAGGCCAGGGTCGCGGCCGCGAAGCCGTACGCCGAGGAGATCACCAAGGTCCTCAGCGAGCTGGCCAGCGCGTCGAAGAACCTTTCGCATCCGCTGCTGACCGAGCGCCCCAACCCGCGCCGGGCGGCCGTGCTGGTGATCACAAGTGACAGCGGCATGTGCGGTGGCTACAACTCGAACGTGCTCAAGCGCGCCGAAGAGCTGATGACCACCCTGCGCGACGAAGGCAAGGAGCCGGTGCTCTACGTCATGGGCAACAAGGGCCTGACGTACTACGCCTTCCGCGACCGTCCCTACGTGTCGGCGTGGACCGGGTTCTCGCAGCAGCCGAAGTACACCGATGCTTCGGCCGCCTGCCACCACCTGGTGGACGCCTTCATGGCGGGCTCCGACGGCGCGGTTCCCGCTCCGAACGGAACGGGCGACATCGCCGGTGTCGACGAGCTGCACGTGGTGTACACCCGCTTCGTCTCGATGTTGACGCAGACCCCTGAGGTGCGCCGTTTGGCGCCGATCCAGGTGAGCTACGTCGACGAGAACTTCGACCTGGGTGAGGACATCGTGTCGGATTCGCCGACCGCGGATGTCCACGCGCAGTACGAATTCGAGCCCGACGCCGATGTGCTGCTGGCGGCGCTGCTGCCGAAGTACGTCAATACGCGTATCTACGCGTCGTTGCTCGAGGCAGCGGCATCCGAGTCCGCGGCTCGGCGCACCGCAATGAAGGCCGCCACCGACAACGCCAACGAACTCGCGAGTGTGCTCCAGCGCGAGGCGAACTCGGTGCGTCAGGCCCAGATCACGCAGGAAATCAGCGAAATCGTCGGCGGCGTGAACGCGCTGGCGTCGAGCTCGGACCGCGACTGAGCGCCATACGCGGCCTGAGCGACGGGCACGTAGGAGGAAGCGTGCGTAACCACGGAGGGCCCCGCGAGGGCCGCCGACCAGACCCCGCCTGAGGCACGGGGCCGGAAGCGGAAGCGTGCGCAACCACGAAGGCCCCCCGAAGGCCGCACATCGACACGGAGAGAACCAACACCAATGACCGCAGCTGTCACTCAAGACAACACGAGCCGGACCGGCGCCGCCGCGGGCCGCGTCGTCCGGGTCATCGGGCCCGTCGTGGACGTCGAGTTCCCGCGCGGAGCCATCCCCGCGCTGTTCAACGCTCTGCACGCCGAGATCGCCCTGACCTCGGTGGCCAAGACTCTGACCCTCGAGGTCGCTCAGCACCTCGGCGACAACATCGTGCGCACCATCTCGATGCAGCCGACCGACGGCCTGGTCCGCGGCGCCACCGTGACCGACACCGGCAAGCCGATCTCGGTGCCGGTCGGTGACGTGGTCAAGGGCCACGTCTTCAACGCGCTGGGCGACTGCCTGGACACCCCCGGCCTCGGCCGTGAGGGCGAGCAGTGGGGCATCCACCGCAAGCCGCCGTCGTTCGACCAGCTCGAGGGCAAGACCGAGCTGCTCGAAACGGGCATCAAGGTCATCGACCTGCTCACCCCGTACGTGAAGGGTGGCAAGATCGGTCTGTTCGGTGGCGCCGGCGTCGGCAAGACCGTTCTGATCCAGGAGATGATCACCCGTATCGCCCGGGAGTTCTCCGGTACCTCCGTGTTCGCCGGCGTCGGCGAGCGCACCCGTGAGGGCACCGACCTGCACCTGGAGATGGAAGAGATGGGCGTCCTCCAGGACACCGCCCTCGTCTTCGGCCAGATGGACGAGCCGCCGGGCACCCGTATGCGCGTCGCCCTCTCGGCCCTGACCATGGCCGAGTACTTCCGCGACGTGCAGCACCAGGACGTGCTGCTGTTCATCGACAACATCTTCCGGTTCACCCAGGCCGGTTCCGAGGTGTCGACCCTGCTCGGCCGCATGCCCTCCGCCGTCGGTTACCAGCCCACGCTGGCCGACGAGATGGGTGAGCTGCAGGAGCGCATCACCTCGACCCGTGGCCGGTCCATCACCTCGCTGCAGGCCATCTACGTGCCCGCCGACGACTACACCGACCCGGCCCCGGCGACCACCTTCGCCCACCTGGACGCGACGACCGAGCTCTCCCGCCCGATCTCGCAGAAGGGCATCTACCCGGCCGTCGACCCGCTGACCTCGACCTCCCGCATCCTGGAGGCCTCGATCGTCGGCGACCGGCACTTCCGGGTGGCCAACGAGGTGAAGCGGATCCTGCAGAAGTACAAGGAACTGCAGGACATCATCGCCATCCTCGGTATGGACGAGCTGTCGGAAGAGGACAAGGTCCTCGTCGGTCGCGCCCGTCGTCTGGAGAAGTTCCTCGGCCAGAACTTCATCGTGGCCGAGAAGTTCACCGGTCAGCCGGGTTCGGTCGTGCCGCTGGAGCAGACCATCGACGACTTCGATCGTGTCTGCAAGGGCGAATTCGACAGCTACCCGGAGCAGGCCTTCAACAGCTGCGGTGGTCTCGACGACGTCGAGGCGGCCGCCAAGAAGATCCTCGGAAAGTAGTCACCGATGGCGGAAATGTCAGTCGATCTCGTCGCTGTCGAGCGACTGCTCTGGTCCGGCCAGGCGTCGTTCGTCAGCGCGCAGACCACCGAGGGCCAGATCGGCATCATGGCCGGGCACGAGCCGTTGCTCGGCCAGCTGGTCGAGGGCGGCACCGTGACGATCGTGGACACCGACGGTCAGCGCATCGTCGCCGCGGTGCACGGCGGCTTCTTCTCGGTCACCGCGAACTCGGTCCGGGTGCTCGCCGAGTCGGCGGAATTCGCCGACGAGGTGGACGTGGAGGCGGCCCGCCGGGTGCTGGCCGACTCCGACGCCAGCGAGGAGCAGCAGAAGGCGGCTCAGGCCCGGGTGCGCGCGGTCGAACAGGTCGCGAACGCCTGATCGACAACCTGTCATCGAGAACAAATGCTGTCGGCGGTGAAGAGTCCCTTCACCGCCGACGGCGTCTTTCAGGCGAGTCGGACACGGCCGGGCCATTTGTAAACTCGGGGCCGTGATTGAATGGCCGCACGCGGTGTGAACATCAAGGCTCGACGGGCGCACAGCCTGCGTGCTCACGAAGAGCCTGTGGACACCGCCAATCGGATGCCGTGTCGACGACATGGCGGCGTAGCGAAGGGACGTACGGCATTGCAAACCGGGATGGTTCTGCTGATCATTCTGGTGCTCACGCTCGTGTTCCTCGCGCTCGCCTCGACCTATCGCCTGATCATGTTGCGCCGCGGCGGAACTGCCGCGATCCTGCGCGTCCTCCCCGCTCGTGGCGGTCAGGGGTGGCGACACGGATTGATGCGCTACGACGAGGATCGGCTCGTCTTTTTCAAGCTCACCAGCCTGAAACTCGGCCCGGACTCCACCATTCGGCGGCAAGGCATCGAGATCGGTGATCGGCGCGGTCCCCGCGGCGACGAGTACGACATCATGACCGACGATATCGCCGTGATCGCGGTGTCCGATCGCACGGGCGACTTCGAACTCGCCCTGGATCGCGACTCCCTGACCGCTTTCCTGTCCTGGGTGGAATCACGCCCCTCCGACCGCACCCGCCGGATGCCGGGCCTGTAGTAAGCGCGTTCCCGCCCG
Organism: Nocardia abscessus; assembly: GCF_015477775.1. Classification (GTDB taxonomy): domain Bacteria; phylum Actinomycetota; class Actinomycetes; order Mycobacteriales; family Mycobacteriaceae; genus Nocardia; species Nocardia abscessus_A. Next base: position 472,052 of record NZ_JADLQO010000005.1, read on the forward strand.
GACTTCCTCCGGCTGCTCCCGCTAGGGTTGTGCTGTGAGCGTGCATCTGACGCGGATCTATACCCGAACCGGCGACGACGGGACCACGGGATTGAGCGATTTCTCCCGGGTCGCGAAGACCGACCCCCGATTGGTCGCCTACGCCGACTGCGATGAGACGAACGCCGCCATCGGTGTGGCGATCGCGCTCGGCGGGCCGGAGGAGACGATGCACGCGGTGCTGCGGCAGATACAGAACGATCTGTTCGATGCCGGAGCCGACCTCTCCACACCCGTGGTGGCGGAGCCGAAGTATCCGCCGTTGCGGGTCACCCAGCCCTACATCGACCGGCTCGAAGCATGGTGCGACGACTTCAACGCCGAACTGCCCGCGCTCGATTCGTTCATCCTGCCCGGCGGTACGCCGCTGGCGGCCCTGCTGCACACCGCTCGCACGGTCGCCCGTCGTGCGGAGCGCTCGGCCTGGGCCGCGATCGAGGCGCATCCGGAGGACACCGGCGTCCTGCCCGCCAAGTACCTCAATCGCCTGTCGGATCTGCTGTTCATACTCAGCCGGGTGGCGAATCCCGGCGGCGATATCCTGTGGAAGCCCGGCGGACGACAGCCGAGCGCCTGATCGCGTAGCACCGGAGGCGAGTACCCGAGCGATCACGGGGTATGGCCGGCAAGGCGAAGGGATCACCTCGCCGGCCCGCAAAACTCACCCCGAGGCACTCGCTCGAACGGCGAAAATGTCCGGAGGCGAGGGGAGTCGTGGAGACGCGGCACCGTAGTGCGCCGCCCCAACTATCCTTGCACCAACAGTGCGCCGAATACGCGGAGAGGCGGCATGGAACGGTTTTTGGTTACCGGCGGAAACAGACTCGTCGGTGAGGTCACAGTGGGGGGCGCCAAGAACAGCGTCCTCAAACTGATGGCCGCTGCGTTGCTGGCCGAGGGCACCACCACCATCACGAACTGCCCGGACATCCTCGATGTGCCGCTCATGGGTGATGTCCTGCGCGGACTCGGCTGCGACGTGACCATCGACGGCGGCGTGGTCGCCATCACCACGCCTGCCGAGCCGAAGTACCACGCGGACTTCCCCGCGGTGACTCAGTTCCGCGCGTCGGTGTGCGTACTCGGCCCGTTGATGGCGCGGTGCAAGCGCGCAGTCGTCGCGTTGCCCGGTGGTGACGCGATCGGCTCCCGCCCGCTCGACATGCACCAGGCCGGTCTGCGCCTGCTCGGCGCGACCAGCGAGATCGAGCACGGCTGTGTGGTGGCCAGGGCCGACGAACTGCAGGGCGCCCGGATCCGCCTGGACTTCCCCTCGGTCGGCGCCACCGAGAACATCCTCATGGCGGCGGTGCTCGCCGAAGGGGAGACGGTGATCGACAACGCCGCCCGCGAACCCGACATCGTCGACCTGTGCAACATGCTCGTCCGGATGGGTGCGCGGATCAGTGGGGCGGGCACCTCGGTGCTCACCATTCAGGGCGTCGAACGGCTCTCGCCCACCACCCACCGCGTCATCGGTGATCGCATCGTCGCCGCCACGTGGGGCATCGCCGCAGCGATGACCCTCGGGGACATCCGCGTCACCGGCGTGAACCCCAAGCATCTGTCACTGGTGCTGGACAAGCTGCGCTCCGCGGGGGCCCGCATCTCGTTCGAAACGGACGGCTTCCGGGTGATCCAGGCCGAGCGCCCGCGTGCGGTGAACTTCTCGACGCTGCCGTTCCCCGGTTTCCCGACCGACCTGCAGCCGATGGCCATCGGGCTCGCGTCCATCGCCGACGGCACCTCGATGATCACCGAGAACATCTTCGAGGCACGCTTCCGGTTCGTGGAAGAGATGATCCGGCTCGGCGCCGACGCACGCACCGACGGGCACCACGCGGTGGTGCGAGGGATCCCGCGGTTGTCGAGCGCTCCGGTGTGGTCGTCGGATATCCGGGCCGGCGCCGGTTTGGTACTCGCCGGTCTGGTCGCCGACGGCACCACCGAAGTGCACGACGTCTTCCACATCGATCGCGGATATCCGAATTTCGTCGAGCAGCTGCAGGCGTTGGGCGGCGATGTGGTGCGTGTCGGGGCTGCGGATTGAGTGCCGATTCCGTCCGGGTCGGCCGCACGTTACGAACGTTTCCGCGAAAATGCGTGCTGACCAGGGGATTTGACATCGTGCACGTAGACACGTAACTTATTCCAAGTCAGAGCGACACGGACACCGACCCGGGGCCCAAGAGCTGAGCGGAAACGCTGAGCGAGAGGCCAGGGAAACGAGGTAGGACGAGGAGCGCCTGACGCTCACACTGGCTCGAACGAGACCCTGGTTTGCAACTGGGTTCCCGACTGGGCTAAGCTTGAAAAGTTGCTTCACCGATCAATCGGCTCAAACCGAATGATGGTGTGTGCGTGTGTTCTTTGAGAACTCAATAGTGTGTCGATGAATGTCAGTGCCAAATGTTTATTTGGTTCCGGCTCTTCCGCTCCCCGTGTGGGAGGGTCGGATTTTTTTGTCAGCTTTTTGCTGGCGATTGTTTTGCTGGGTTTTCGGACTCTGGTTTTTGATCTGATTGCACCCTTTTGGGGGTGTGGTTGTGAGTCTTCAACGGAGAGTTTGATCCTGGCTCAGGACGAACGCTGGCGGCGTGCTTAACACATGCAAGTCGAGCGGTAAGGCCCTTCGGGGTACACGAGCGGCGAACGGGTGAGT
>NZ_JADLQO010000060.1 GCF_015477775.1 Nocardia abscessus
GCTGATCACCACGCCCGGCGTACTCCAAGGTGGCCTGACCGCCGAAACCGACCCACCGGCCGATATCGCCGCTGCGGTACATCCGCGAGCCCGGCGCACCGAACGGATTCGCCACGAACCGCGTCGCGGCCAGCCCGGGACGGTCGAGGTAGCCGCGCGACAGCTGAGCGCCCGCGACGTAGATCTCTCCGGCCACCCCGACCGGCGCCGGGTTCACCCGGTCGTCGAGCACGTACGCCTCGAGGCCGGGCAACGCGCGCCCGATCACGCTGGCCGGATTGTCGGCCATCTGCTCGTCCAAAGACAGGAACGACACATGCACCGTGGTCTCGGTGATCCCGTACATGTTCACCAGCCACGGAGCGTCGACCGGGTGACGCTCGTACCAGCGCCGCAACTGGCGCAGATCCAGTGCCTCACCACCGAACACGATGTAGCGCAGCGCGAACTTGCCCTCGTCGTGGTGCGCCGCGCGGTCGGCCTCGGCGAGCTGATAGAACGCCGAAGGAGTCTGGTTGAGCACGGTGACCTGCTCACGGATCAGCAGTTCGCGGAACTGCTCCGGTGAGCGGGAGGTCAGGTAGTCGACCACGACGACGGTGCCGCCGTTGGCCAGCGCGCACCACAGTTCCCACACCGAGAAGTCGAACGCGAAGGAGTGGAACAACGTCCACACGTCGGTCTCGTCGAAATCGAACAGCGACTGGGTGTTGGCGAACAACTCCACCACGTTGCGGTGCGAGACTCCGACACCCTTGGGCACACCGGTGGAACCGGAGGTGTAGATGACATACGCCAAGTTGTCCGGGCGCAGCGGTGTCAGACGTTCGCGGTTGCGTACCCGCGCGTCGTCGTAACCGGTGGTCTCTTCCAGCAGGAGCACCGGAATGTTGCCCGCGGGCAGCGACTCCTGCTCGGTGGCGGTGGTGAGGATGCAGACCGGGGCGGCGTCTTCGAGCATGAACTCCAACCGCTGCACCGGATAACTGGTGTCGATCGGCAGATACGCCGCACCCGCGGTCAACACACCCAACAACGCGACCGGCAGCTCCTCGGTGCGCGACA
>NZ_JADLQO010000061.1 GCF_015477775.1 Nocardia abscessus
GTCGAGGCCAGCAAACCGGTCAGCTCCTCCTCCCGCGCACCATCGAACACCGGCGTCGCGATATTCGAATCAGCCGGAGCACCCAACATCTCCTGCGGCAGCGCCGCCGCCCACTCCGGGCGGGAACCATCAGCAGCGACATCGACCCGCCACCCGGCCTTACCGATCCACCCCAAATGGGTTTCCAGGATCTGACCGATGTTCATACGACGCGGCACACCATGGGTGTTCAAAATGATGTCCACCGGCGTGCCATCGGGCAGGAACGGCATGTCCTCGGTCGGCAGGATCTTGCCGATCACACCCTTGTTCCCGTGCCGGCCCGCGAGCTTGTCACCGTCCTGGATCTTGCGTTTCTGCGCCACATACACCCGCACCAGCTCGTTCACACCCGGCGGCAGGTCGTCATCGTCCTCCCGGGAGAACACCCGGATACCGATCACCTTGCCCGACTCACCGTGGGGCACCTTCAACGACGTATCACGCACCTCACGCGCCTTCTCACCGAAGATCGCCCGCAGCAACCGCTCCTCCGGAGTCAGCTCGGTCTCACCCTTCGGCGTGACCTTGCCGACCAGGATGTCCCCGTCCCGCACCTCCGCACCGATACGCACGATGCCCCGCTCGTCCAGATCGGCCAGCACCTCATCGGAAACATTCGGGATATCCCGCGTGATCTCCTCGGCACCCAGCTTCGTATCCCGCGCGTCGATCTCGTGCTCCTCGATATGAATCGAGGTCAGCACATCCTCTTCCACCAGGCGCTGCGACAGGATGATCGCGTCCTCGTAGTTGTGACCCTCCCACGGCATGATCGCCACCAACAGGTTCTTACCCAGGGCCATCTCACCGTTCTCGGTGCACGGCCCATCGGCCAGCACCTGACCACGCTCCACCCGCTGACCCTCGTCCACAATCGGACGCTGATTCGAGCACGTGCCCTGATTCGACCGGTTGAACTTCCGCATCCGGTAG
>NZ_JADLQO010000062.1 GCF_015477775.1 Nocardia abscessus
CTGAGCCAGTTGCCGTCCGCGCCGCCGTCGATGCCGTTGAGCAGGTACAGGGTGGGTGCGGGAGCCGATCTGTCGGCGGCAGGAAGGACGCGCACGGTCACGGTGTTCGCCATCGCGGCGGAGTAGACGGTCAGCTCGACCAGTCCTCCCGGTCCCGGTGCCGTGCTCGCGATATGGGAGCGATCCGCGGCGGCGCCGGTCGGTGACGGGAGTTCCGGCGTGGTCGGTCCGGCGCTCGCCGAACCGGACGTGCCGGTCGCGAAGACGAACGCGACGACGCTCAGCGCCGCCGCCAGCCGTGCGGTCCGTGCCGCACCGCGACGGTACGGCGATGGGGCGGGAGAATCCACTCACGGCCTTCCGGCGGACGGGACGAGAACTCCGCCAACGTTAGGACGCGAATGTCTGTGCGGGCAAGCGGCATCGAACTCGTTTGGGGCCGGTGGCCAGTTCGCTCGGCCTCCAGCTGGGAACGGCCACAAGGTTGCGGGTATCCGTGTTCACGAGCTCGCCGGATGCGGTTGACTCGATGCCGATCCTCAGCGTCGGTCGCCTGTCTCCGGCCCGCGCAGCCACGGGCGCCGGCCGGGGTGCGGCCTCGAGATCGGAGGTGCGATGTCGCTTACCCACTCCCGGAAACGAATCCTGCTGACCGCAGCCGTGATCACGGTGCTGGCGGGCTCGGGCACTGCGGCGACGGCCGATTCCCTGCCGGATCTCGCGTCCGTGTCCGCACCCGACGGTTCCCGGATTCACGACATCCGCGCCGAGTCCGACCGTGTTCTCGACGTCGGCGTGTTCTCCGCGGCGATGAACAGCGTCGCCCGGGTGCGCGTGCTGCGCGCGGCCGATCCGGCTCGGCCCGCGCCCACGTTCTATCTGCTCAACGGCGCCAACGGCGGTATCAGCGACGGGAGCTGGACCGA
>NZ_JADLQO010000063.1 GCF_015477775.1 Nocardia abscessus
GCGGTGGGGAGTCGCGGGTGGCGGGGTTGTTGCCGGTGTCGCCGGAGTTGCCGCGGCGGTTGCGGGCGGTGTCGCCGCCGTTCGCGGGTGTGGTGCCGTTGCAGGAGCTTACGTTGCCTGCGGTGGGGGGTGCGTTGGGGATTCCGGAGGTGGTGTTGGCGGCGTACCGGAATGCGGAGTTGGCGTTGGCGTCTTCGGCGCCGGGGTGTGGGTTGTCGTGGAATCTGCTGGCGGGGATCGGGCGGATCGAGTCGGGGCATGCGCGGGGTGGGCGGACGGATGCGGCGGGGACGACGGTGACGCCGATTCTGGGTCCGGCCTTGGATGGGAGTTTGCCGGGTAACGAGGTGATCCGGGCTGCTGATGGGGGGTATGTGCGGGCGTTGGGTCCGATGCAGTTCTTGCCGGGGACGTGGGGTGGTTATGGTGCGGACGGGAACGGGGACGGGGTGGCCGATCCGCACAATGTGTTCGATGCGGCGTTGGCGGCGGGGAAGTATTTGTGTTCGGGGGGTGTGGATCTGCGGGATCGGTCGCAGGAGTTGCGGGCGGTGTTGCGGTACAACAACTCGATGGCGTATGCGGCGAATGTGCTGAGTTGGTCGGCGGCTTATCGGAGTGGGGGTTCGCCGACGCAGGTGCGGATTTCGCCGGATCTGGTGCCGCCGGGGGTGTTGTCGCCGGGTTCGGATATGTCGGCGGTGCGTACCGGTGTGCCGGGCACTGATCCGGGCGAGCAGGCGCGGGCGGCG
>NZ_JADLQO010000064.1 GCF_015477775.1 Nocardia abscessus
TGCACCCGCACCAAACCGGTGGCTTCGGCGGCGGCGATGTAGGTGACGTCGACGGAATGTTTACCACCATTGTTGACGCCCATGGCGCCGTCACCGTTGGTGTAGGACGGCTTCATCTCCCCGCGGATCTCCGCCAGCGCGAAATCCCAATCGATGGGCATCGGGATCTTCGACAACGGCATCCCCGCCCGCCGGACACGATCGGCGAACACTCGCGCCGCACGGTAGTTCTCGCTCGCGATCAGTTCCTCCGGAGCCTCGGCCAAACCCAGCATCCGCGCCACACGCGGGTAGTGGACCCGGTTCATCAGTGCCCAGTCGAGTTCCTGCGGGAAGTGGGTATCGAACACCTCCCGAGCGGGTTGCAGCGACATCCCCTGATAGACCAGCGAACCACCACCGACACCCGCCGCGCACAACGCTGTCATGTTCACCCCCGGCACCGCTTCCACCAAACCGGTGTAACGGTCGAACACCAACGGACGACCGAACAGATTCGGGCTGGACCGACACCACAACAGGCGCTTATCGGGCGAGGAAGCCCGGGGAAAGGTTTCGGCGTTCGGTCCAGTCGTCCAGCGCAGTCCCCGTTCGAGCACCGTCACCGGCACGCCCGCCCGCGCCAAGCGCAAAGCGCTGACACCACCACCGAACCCCGAACCCACCACCACCACCCGATGCTCTTCACGAGTCAATGG
>NZ_JADLQO010000065.1 GCF_015477775.1 Nocardia abscessus
GCGGACTGGCCTGCGGATCTCGCGTGGTGCAGCCTCGGCGGCGGCGGAAAATTCCGGCCAGCTCAGCGCTGCGCATCAGCCGGGCCACACGTTTGCGACCCACTCGAATCCGCTGACCGAGCCGCAGTTCGGCATGCACCCGCGGAGCACCGTAGGTACCGCGTGACGCGGTGTGGATGTCGGTGATCGTGGTGGTGAGTTCACGATCAGCGCGAGCACGCGCGGACTCACCGCGGTGCTTCCATTCGTAGTACCCGGAGGTCGACACCCGCAGCACACGGCATGACACCGTGACCGGGATGCCGGCTTCGGCCAGTTGCGCGACCACCGGGAACACTATTTTGGGAGGACGTTCTCCCGTGCGAAGTAGGCCGCCGCCTTACGCAGCACCTCGTTCTCCAGTTCGAGTTGCCGAGTCCTTCGCCGCAACTCGGCGAGTTCCTTGCGCTCGGAGCTGGTCACACCGTCGCGTGCGCCTTCATCGATGTCGGCTCTTCGGAGCCAGTTCCGTAGACACGACTCCGAGATCCCCAAGCCCTTCGCAATCTGACCGATCGGCCGGTCGCTACTGCGGGCCAACTCGATCGCGCGCTGACGGAACTCCGGCGGGTGTGCTGGTGGCATCCAGACTCCTTTCGGAGGCGAGTATCTCGCCTCACCATTGGTGTCCGGAAGACCGGGGCAACCTCA
>NZ_JADLQO010000066.1 GCF_015477775.1 Nocardia abscessus
GCCAAGGGGCTCATCCGCGATCTGCCCGACGGCGTGGGACAGAACTGGGGGACCAACGCCGACCGCATCTACGTCTGGACCGATCCCTCGGCCGAATTCGGTGCGCCCCAAGGCGGCCCGGTGGTCTACGGCAGCAAGAACTGGGACGATCCGCACGCCGCCCACACCGTGATCCAGGCATCCATCCCGCCACTGTCGCTGGACCCGCGCGCCACCATGATGGTCGGTTACGGCGTCAGCGACGGACGAGGCAGCTTCACCTACGACGCGGCACGCGACGACGCGATCCTGCACTGGCCCGCCGACGGGGACAGCTACATCCAGGACAACCACATCGGCCCCACCGTCCACAAGATCGCCGGCCCCGACGGCATGCTGATGGACACCAACGCCCTGTTCCCCTCCACCTGGCATCCCCTCGGCGGAGCGAGCATGGGCGCGGTCTGCGACCTGGATGGCCGCGTCCACGAACAACCCGGCCTCTACGTCCTCGACGGAGCACTCATGCCAGGCAACACCGCCGCATGCAACCCCTCGATGACCATCGCCGCCATCGCCGAACGCGCACTCGACAACATCGTCACCCACGACATCGACACCCTGATCTGA
>NZ_JADLQO010000067.1 GCF_015477775.1 Nocardia abscessus
GGACCTGGTCAACCGCCGCTTCGCCGCCGAGGGCCCGGACCGGCTGTGGTGCATGGACGTGACTCAGCACCGCACCAGCGAGGGCTGGGTGTACTGCGCGGTCGTGCTCGATGCGTTCTCCCGGCGCATCGTCGGCTGGTCGATCGCCGGCCATCTACGCGCCGAACTGGTTTGCGACGCCCTGGACATGGCCCGCTGGCGGCGCAAACCGCCGGACGGGCAGACCATAGCCCATAGCGATCACGGCGCTCAGTACACCAGCTGGGCTTTCGGACAGCGCATCCGCACCGCCGGGCTACTCGGGTCGATGGGATCGATCGGGGACTGTTTCGACAACTGCATGGTCGAAAGCTTCTTCGGCACACTGCAATTGGAGCTGCTCGACCGCAAGCAGTGGGCGACACGCCAAGAACTGGCCAACGCGATCTTCGACTACATCGAAACCTTCTACAACCCCAGAAGACGACACTCCAAGATCGGAATGCTCAGCCCCGTAGAGTACGAACAAGCCCACACCCCCACTCACGCAGCCGCGTGAGCATCACACCCAACCCGTCCGGGAAACCGGGGCAACCTCA
>NZ_JADLQO010000068.1 GCF_015477775.1 Nocardia abscessus
CCGGTGGATCCGGTGGGTGGTTGATAGTTCTTGCCCGCGATGTTGTACAGGTACTGCTTGGTCAACCGGTTGATCGCGGCGGCGGTGTCGCTGGAGGTGGCGTTGCCACCCGAGACGATCGACTGCGCTTTCAGCAACGCCGCGGTCAGGATCTGATGCACCTTCTGCTGCCCGGCCTTCGTGTACGCCTGCGGCCCCAACTCCGCCAACGCCACGTTCACCTCACGCACCAGCTTGACGATCGCCTTCTTGTCGACCTTGTTCGACCCCTTCAAACCCCGCACATACGACACCAACTGGTTGTCCACATTGTTGAACGCCTTCGCCGCGTTGCGCTGGAACAACTGCTTGGCCCGAATCGCCCGCGTCGTCGCACCACTACCCGAGGAACCCCCCGACTGCTGCGGCACCTGCGACACCTGCGGATCCACCGGCTCCCCCTCCCCGTACACCCCCTCCAACTGCTTCAACACATCCATCGCCCGCGCCGCCTCCGGCGACATCCCCGCCGCACCATCGCTACCGGCGCCCGCCGCCACCGGCGCCGAACCCCCACCGTT
>NZ_JADLQO010000069.1 GCF_015477775.1 Nocardia abscessus
GGCGGTGCCGTTGGCGAAGTTCGATCTGCAGGTGGCGGTGGCGGAGAACGTCGATCGTCATGGTGGGTCGGGGGGTATGTCGGTGGCGTTCACGTATGCCACGGAGTTGTTCGATCCGGCGACGGTGCAGGATTTCGCGGATCGGTTCGGTCGGATCCTGTCCGCGGTCGCGGCGGATGCGTCGGTGGTGGTCGGTGATATCGATGTGCTGGCCGCGGGTGAGCGGGAGCTGGTGCTGCACGAGTGGTCCACTCCGGGGGCGATCGTGCCGGAAGTGACGTTGGTGGAGGTGATCGCCGCTCAGGCCCGTTCCCGCCCGGACGCGGTCGCGATCCGCTACGCCGACACCACCCTGAGTTTCGGTGAGTTGCACCGACGCGCGAACCAGGTAGCGCGGGCGTTGATCAACCAGGGTGCGGGCCCGGAATCTTTGGTGGCTGTGGCGGTGTCGCGCACCGAGGAGCTGCCGGTCGCGTTGTTGGGTGTGTTGACCGCGGGTGCGGCGTATCTGCCGATCGACACCAGTTATCCGGTGC
>NZ_JADLQO010000006.1 GCF_015477775.1 Nocardia abscessus
CCCAGTGGATGGCGATCTGGTCGCCGTGTCCGTCCAGGACGTGGCGGTCCACGCAGTTGTAGGCGACGTTGAGTTTGCCGCCGACGAACCACTTCGCTACCGGCGCGTCACTCCAGTCCAGCACCTGGCCGAACGGTTCGTGCCAGTGCAGCCGCCCGGCCTGCTCGGCCCAGAACGCGTCGCGATCGGCCGCCGCCCGCTCGTAGAGCCCGGCATCGGCGTTCGCCGCCGCGGCGAACTCCGCGGTCGGTGGGTAGGAGTCCCTGTGGTCGGCGCTGGTTTCAGTCATCTCGTCTCTTCTTTCCACGTAGCCTGAGCGCACGATTCGACGCAGCCGAGTTCGACAGTAATCAACTGTGACCTACGCCGCGTACGGTGTGGCGCCCGGGTCGAGCACGCCGCGCACCGCCGTGCTTCGCCTCCTCGGCGTCGGCACGCGGCGTTCCCCGCTCGGCCGCTTCGTTGGCGGTATTTCTCCAGGAGGGCCATTTCCGCAGGAAAGTCGGGGTGTTTCGGCAATGTTGCCGTATCGGTAACAAGTACAACGAACTCGGATCAATCAGGTGACAGTGCCCGCGCCGGTGGTTACTCTGCCAACCACACAGGGGGATCGTGGCGGCATGCGCCGATGGACCTCGCGCGCGTGGCGTCCGGCTCCCCCCTTCTCGCACCGGGAGGACGCGTTGAAATTCCACAGAGCGATGGCGCTGACCGCGGCGGTCGTGCTGGCCACGAGTCTCGGACTGTCCGCATGTTCCTCGGGCGACGGCGCCGACGCCGACATCGTCACCGTCAACGGCGGCGAGCCGCAGAATCCTCTGGTGCCCACCAACACCAACGAGAACATGGGCGGGCGGGTGGTGGACCGGCTGTTCGCGGGCTTGAAGTACTACGACGCCGCGGGCAAAGCGCACGACGAGATGGCGGAGTCGATCCAGACCACGGATCGGAAGAACTACCGGGTGACCATCAAACCGAACTGGAAGTTCACCGACGGCACCCCGGTGACGGCGAAATCGTTCGTCGACGCCTGGAACTACGGGGCGCTCGGCAGCAACGCGCAGTTGCAGAGCTATGTGTTCGGCCCCATCGTCGGCTTCGATGAGGTGTCCGCGGAAAAGCCGACGGCACAGACGATGTCGGGTCTGAAGGTGATCGACGACCGCACCTTCACCATCGAGCTGAAAGCGCCCTCGATCGACTTCGAGACCGAACTCGGGTACGCGCCGTTCTATCCGTTGCCCGAAGCCGCGTTCAAGGACATCAAGGCATTCGGGGAGAACCCGATCGGCAACGGCCCCTATAAGTTCGCCAGGACCGGCGCGTGGGAGCACAACGTCAAGATCGACCTCGTGCCCAACCCCGACTATCCCGGCGGCCGCCCGGCCAGGAACAAGGGGCTGCGGTTCGTGATGTACCAGTCCTTCGACACCGCCTACGCGGACCTGCAGGCGGGCAATCTCGACGCGCTCGACACCGTGCCCGACAGCGCGCTCACCTCCTACCAGCAGGACCTCGGCGACCGCGCGATCACCAAGCCGACCGCGCAGAACCAGCACATCGGCATCCAGTCCAACGTCGCGCACTTCTCCGGCCAGGAAGGGTTGCTGCGACGCCGGGCGATCTCGATGGCGATCAACCGGGAACAGATCTCGCAGAACATCTTCCACGGCACCCGGATCCCGGCGCGCGACTTCACCGCGAGCACGCTGCCCGGCTTCGAGCCGAACCTGCCGGGCTCGGAGGTGCTGAAGTACAACCCCGACGAGGCCAAGAAGGTGTGGGCGCAGGCCGACGCGATCTCGCCGTGGTCGGGCCGCTACGAGATCGCCTACAACTCCGACGGCGGCCACCAAGCCTGGATCGAGGCGGTGGCCAACAGCGTCAAGAACACCCTAGGCATCGACGCCATCGGCGTGCCGTACCCGACGTTCAAGAACATCCGCGACGAGGTGAACGCCCACACCATCAACAAGGCGTTCCGCTACGGCTGGCAGGGTGACTACCCGACCATGCTGCAGTTCCTCACCTCCCAGTACTACAGCTACTCCGACACCAACAACGTCGACTACGCCAACCCCGAATTCGACCGCCTGCTCGATGCCGCCTTGGCCGCCCCGACCCAGGAGGAGTCCTACAAGATCGTCGCGCAGGCCCAGGCCCTGCTGATCAGGGATCTGGCCGACATCCCCGTGTTCGACTATGTGGCAGCGGCGGGCCGCTCCGACCGTGTGCGCAAGGCCGAACTCGCGTGGAACGGTCTGTTCGCCTTCGAGGACATCGAGAAGTAGCCGCTGGCCGCCGAGCGCCCGCGTGGCGCTCGGCGGTGCTATCCGGGAGGTGAAATGGCCTGGTATGTCGGGCGCCGTCTACTTCAGATGATCCCCGTGTTCCTCGGTGCGACGCTGCTCATCTACGCCCTGGTGTTCGTCGTGCCGGGCGACCCGATCCACGCGCTCGCCGGTGACAAGCCGATGACGCCCGCGGTGGAGGCCCAGCTGCGGGCGCGCTACCACCTGGACGAGCCCTTCATCGTGCAGTACCTGCTGTATCTGAAGGGCATCGTCACGCTGGACTTCGGCACCGCCTTCTCCGGCAGGCCGGTGCGGGACGAACTCGCGCGCGCGTTTCCGATCACCATCAAGCTGGCGTTCATGGCCGTGCTGATCGAATCGGTCTTCGGCGTGCTGTTCGGCCTGATCGCCGGGCTGCGCAAAGGCAGGATGTTCGATTCGACGATGCTCGTGGTCAGCCTGATCGTCATCGCGGTGCCGGTCTTCGTGGTCGGCTTCCTCGCGCAGTATCTGCTCGGGGTCAAGTGGGGGGTCGCTCCGGTGACCGTCTCCGGGAAGGCGACGGTCGGCGAACTGCTGGTGCCCGCGTTCGTGCTCGGCTCGCTCTCGTTCGCCTACGTTCTGCGATTGACCCGGAACTCGGTGGCGGAGAACATGTCCGCCGACTACGTGCGCACCGCGACGGCAAAGGGACTGGGCAGGCCGCGCGTGGTGACCGTGCACATCCTGCGCAACTCGATGATCCCGGTGGTCACCTTCCTCGGCGCCGACCTGGGCGCGCTGATGGGCGGCGCGATCGTCACGGAGGGCATCTTCAACATCCCCGGCGTCGGCGGCACGCTGTACCAGGCGATCACCAGGGGTGAGCCGCCGACCGTGGTTTCCTTCGTCACGGTGTTGATCGTCATCTTCCTGCTCACCAATCTGATCGTCGACCTGCTCTACGCCGCACTCGACCCGAGGATCCGCTATGCCTGACCCGACCGAGCGCGCGGACGCGGCGCGCCGTGGCCAGGAGCACTTCGTCGCACCGCCCGACGAGGTCGAGGTGCTCGCCACCGACGCCGTGCTGGACGCGGGCGCGCCGACCAGCCTCTGGCGCGATGCGTGGCGGCAGCTGCGGCGCAACCCGATCTTCGTCGTGGCGGCGGTGTTGATCGTGTTCGTGCTGATCGTGGTGATCTGGCCGGGGTTGTTCACCGATCAGGATCCGCGCTACTGCAACGGCGATTTCAGCATGGACCCGCGCGGCGCGGGCCACCCGTTCGGTTTCGACAAGCAAGGGTGCGACATCTACGCCCGGACCGTTTACGGCGCACGGGCTTCGGTGCTCGCCGGGGTGGGCGCGACGCTGCTGTTCGTGCTGATCGGCGGAACGCTCGGGGCGCTGTCGGGGTTCTACGGCGGGCCGCTGGACTCGATCGTCTCCCGGGTCGCCGAGATCTTCTACGCGATCCCGCTGATGCTGGCCGCGATCGTGATCATGCAATTGCTGGACGCGCGCACGATCTGGACCGTGATCGTCATCCTCGCCTCGTTCACCTGGCCGCAGGCGGCGCGGATCGCCCGCAGCGCGGTGATCCAGGCGAAGAACAGCGACTACGTGACGGCGGCGAAAGCGTTGGGCGTATCCCGTATTCGGACGCTGCTGCGCCACGTGCTGCCGAACGCGGCGGGCCCGCTGATCGTGGTGACCACGCTCTGGCTGGGCGTCTTCATCGTCACCGAGGCGACGCTGTCGTATCTCGGCGTCGGACTGCCGCGCACGGTGGTGTCCTGGGGCGCGGACATCGCCACCGGGCAGAAGGAGATCCGCACCTCGGCCATCCTGTTCTATCCGGCGACGGCGCTGGCGCTGACCGTGCTGAGCTTCATCATGCTGGGCGACGCCGTGCGGGACGCCCTCGACCCGAAGGCGAGGAAGCGATGAGCGAGTCCGCGCGGCCGCTGCTGGAGATCACCGATCTGAACGTGAGTTTCACCGCCGACGGCAAGCCGGTGCCCGCGGTGCGCGACGTGAGCCTGTCGATCTACCCGGGCCAGACCGTGGCCATCGTCGGCGAATCGGGTTCGGGCAAGTCGACCACCGCGCACGCGATCATCGACTTGCTGCCCGGCACCGGCCGGATCACCTCCGGCTCCATCAGATTCGACGGCAAGGATCTCACCGCCGCGTCGAAGCGAGAGATCGTCGCGGTGCGCGGCCGCGGCATCGGGCTGGTCCCGCAGGACCCGATGTCGAATCTGAACCCGGTGTGGAAGATCGGATTCCAGATCCGCGAGACGCTCGAGGCCAACGGCATCGCGAAGGGCAAGGCCGCCGCGAAGCGAGCGGTGGAGCTGCTCGAGGAAGCGGGCATGCCCGACGCCGGACGGCGGGTCGACCAGTACCCGCACGAGTTCTCCGGTGGCATGCGCCAGCGCGCGTTGATCGCGATCGGTCTGTCCTGCAGGCCCAAGCTGCTCATCGCCGACGAGCCGACCTCGGCGCTCGACGTGACCGTGCAGCGGCAGATCCTCGACCACCTCGAACAGCTCACCGCCGACCTCGGCACCGCGGTCCTGCTGATCACCCACGATCTCGGTTTGGCGGCCGAGCGCGCCGAACACCTTGTGGTGATGTACCGCGGCCGCGTCGTGGAATCCGGACCTGCGTTGCGGATTCTGCGCGATCCCCAGCACCTCTACACCAAGCGGCTGGTGAGCTCGGCGCCCTCACTGGCCGCGCAGCGCCGGTCCGCGGTGCGGCGCCGTGCCGAGATCCACGCGCAAGCCGCGCAGGTAGCGGCCGATGACACGGCGGCCACGGTGGTGCCCGACGAAGTGGTGGTGGCCGAGCACCTGACGAAGACGTTCCGCATTCGCGGTCGTGCACCGTGGAAGTCCAGCGAGTTCGTCGCGGTGGACGATGTGTCGTTCCGGCTGCGGCGCGGGTCGACCACGGCGATCGTCGGCGAATCCGGTTCGGGCAAGACGACGGTGGCGCGCATGGTGCTCGGTCTGCTGGAACCGAGTTCCGGCTCGGTCACCTTCGACGGCAAGGACGTGGCGACCCTGGATCGCAAGGGCGCCTTCGCGTTCCGGCGCCGAGTGCAGCCGATCTTCCAGGACCCGTACGGCTCGCTCGACCCGATGTACACGATCTACCGCACCATCGAGGAGCCGTTGCGGACCCACGGGGTCGGGACTTCCGCAGAGCGGGAGGCGACGGTGCGCGAACTGCTCGACAAGGTCGCGCTGCCTGCCGGCGTCATGCGGCGCTACCCCAACGAGCTGTCCGGCGGACAGCGTCAGCGCGTGGCGGTCGCGCGTGCGCTGGCGCTGCGGCCCGAAGTGGTGGTGTGCGACGAGGCGGTCTCCGCGCTCGACGTCCTGGTGCAGGCCCAGATCCTCCGCCTGCTCAACGAACTGCAGGCGGAGCTGGGGCTGACCTATCTGTTCATCACCCACGATCTGGCCGTCGTCCGGCAGATCGCCGACGACGTGCTGGTCATGCGGAGCGGCGAGGTGGTCGAAGCGGCGACGACCGACGAGGTGTTCGACAATCCCCAGCAGGAGTACACGCGCAAGCTGCTCGACGCGATCCCGGGACGCGATCTGCTGGCCGGGTAGGCGGGCCGGGCGCGCGGATCGCTCCTCGCGGGCGCAAGTAGCCTCGTATCCCGTGACCGATCCGCTCCAGCCCCTCGTCGATCTGCCCGGTGTCCGGGACGCGGCCGACCGCGCCCGCGACGCGCTCGCCGAGGTGCACCGGCACAAAGCGAACCGGCGCGGGTGGCCGACCACGGCGGCCGAGGCCGCGGTGCGTGCGGCTCGGTCCTCGGCGGCCATCGACGGCGGCAGCACGGACATCCCCGCCGACGGGCGCGTGGCGGACCCGATTCTGGCCGGTTCGCTGCGCGTCGGTCAGGCGCTGGACGGCGATGCGCTGCGGAATCTGGTCGGCATCTGGCAGCGCGCTCCGCTGCAGGCATTGGCGCGGCTGCATCTGCTCGCCGCGGCCGATCTGGTGGAGCGAGAAGAGACCCTCGGCAGACCGCGCGGAGACTCGGGTGTGGCGCAGCGGCTGGATCTGCTGGCGCAGACGGTGCTCGGCTCGCGGGCGCCTGCGCCGGTGATCGCCGCCGTAGTACACGGTGAGCTACTGGGGCTGCGGCCGTTCGGAACGGCCGACGGCGTGGTCGCGCGAGCGGCCTCCCGGCTGGTGGCGGTGTCCAGTGGGCTGGACCCGCACAGCCTCGGCGTGCCCGAGGTGTTCTGGCTGCGCAGGCGTCAGGCGTACCTGGACGCGGCCGCCGGGTTCGGCAGCGGGGATCCGGAGGCCGTGGGCGGTTGGGTGATCTACTGCTGCGGGGCGTTCGAGGACGGTGCGCGCGAGGCCACGTCGATCGCCGACTCGGCGGTGGGATGATCCCCCCGTACACGTCAAAGCGGGCGGCGTTGTCTGTCGACCTCACCGCCCGCTAGCACGGACTACCCGGTTACCAAGCGTGCTGATGGGGTTGTGTTCTGCGGCCTCGGCGACAATCCGGACATCGGCCGGTTCATCCCCGCAACCTGTGCGAGGCCTTCGCCGTCGACTATCCGTATTTCGCAGGCCCACAACGCTTCTGCCCTTGTCGCGGCGCGCTCCGCGTGGGTGCCTGGTGTCCGTGCTGGGAAAGAGGGTCGGGAGACAGTGCCTTCTCTTCCGGTGCTGCCTTGGCCTTCCGTCCTTCCGTAGTTACCTTTCTACACTGTGACTGCACTCACATCAAGAGGTCAAAAGGCATTGAATAATCGGCGTGTTTCCCGGCGTTTCGTGGTTAAATGCCTGGTCCTTCGCCGTGTCTGCTAAGTCGGCGAACACCTCGGCAAGCATCTGGCGTCCGGGTGGGGCGAGTGGTCGAGCGACCCGATCTCACCGTCGCCGGCGCAGCATCCGGTAGCTGATCGCACCGGCCAGCACCGCACTCAAGCCGACCGCCGCCGTGGCCGCGAGGGTCGTCGAGGACGGCGCCTGGAAGCGCGCCCACAGCGATACCGGGTTGGAGAAGGTCAGGATCGGCCAGCCGCGCGCGGTGGCTTCGCGGCGCAGATTGCGGTCCGGGTTGACCGCGGTGGGGTGTCCCACCGCGCCGAGCAGCGGCAGATCGGTGATCGAGTCGGAGTAGGCGTAGCAGCGGGCCAGGTCGTAGCCCTCGCTGGCGGCGAGTTTCTCGACGGCGGTGACTTTGCCCTCGCCGTAGCAGTAGAACTCGACTTCGCCGGTGTACTTTCCGTCCGCCACGACCATCCGGGTGGCCGCGGTGTGCGAGGCGCCGAGCGCTTCGGCGATCGGGCCCACGATCTCCTCGCCGGAGGCCGAGACGATCACCACATCGTGACCCCGGATCTTGTGGTCCGCGATCAGATCGGCCGCCTCCGCGTAGATCAGCGGATCGACCAGCTCGTGCAGCGTCTCGGCCACAATGGATTTCACCTGTTCGACGTCCCAGCCCGCGCACATGCTGGTCAGATGCGCGCGCATCCGTTCCATCTGGTCGTGGTCGGCGCCCGACAGCAGGAACAGGAAGTGGGCGTAGCTGCTCTCCAGGACGGCGCGCCGGTTCAGCAGGCCCTGCGCGTAGAAGGGCTTGCTGAACACGTACGTGCTCGACTTCGCGATCACCGTCTTGTCCAGATCGAAGAAGGCGGCGACGCGTCCGGCCGCGGTGGCTGAGTTGTCCACCTGACCCAGGATAGGTGGCGGCATCGCATCCGCCAGGCGCGGAGTCGGGCACTTCGTCCGGCGGTGCTTGTACGCGGCCCTCGAGTCGCGTGTGTTCGGGCTCGGTCGAACTCGCGGCGGCGACCTCTCGGCTTCGCTCGGTCCGTCCTGTGGAGCTGTGCGGAGCACGCCCCGCCGCGCTGCGTCGGGGCGGCCGTTCACCGATCGCGAACCGACCCGCCGGGCCTGTTGTGTGGCCGTCTTGCCTGCGATCGGCCGGTGTGGGAGGCGGATGGGCTTCGGCCGCACTCATTCGGCACGCGGTGTTCCGGGCGGCGCGGCCGCCGTGCGCCGCGCAGCGGAGAAGTTTGCCCCGCAGACGCCGGGGTTGTAGCGGCCACAAAGATGTCCGATGGCAGACTTGCGTGGTGGCCGGGGCTTGGGTGTAGTATTGCTGGCACCTGGACATAGTCCAGGCGCGTTCAGCCCGACCCCCCGGGGCTGAACCCCGACGGCCCCAGCCTCCTCCCCCCCCGGCTGGGGCCGTCCTCTATTTCAGGGACGGTTCGGTAGGCCGCGTGGCCTGGATAGTTGTCCACAGCCCGCGAGTTATCCACATTCGGCATCCTGCCCCTTCTTTCCCTGTTCGAGTTCAGCGACGCTGACCTGCATGAACCTCGAAGCATCGGAGCCGAGCGGGCCCCCGCCCGCCCTCGTGCTCATCGATGACGATCGGCTGCGCGACGAAGTTCGGCGGATCGCGGCGGCCGCCGAACGAGCACTCGACGAGCGGATCCAACCCGTCGGCCGACACGCCTGGACGGGCGCTCCGCTGGTGATCCTGGACACCCGTGCGGCGCAGGAGGCGGCCGCGGCCGGATATCTGCGCAGGACCGGCGTCGTGCTGGTAACCGACGGTGAGCCAGGTTTGCTCGACTGGCAGGCCGCCGCGTCGGTCGGCGCCGAGCGAGCTATCGCTCTGCCGGGCGCCGCGGTGGGGCTCATCGAGATGTTTGCTGAGTACGGCGAGCAGCGTGCGGGCGACGGCGTGGTGGTCACCGTAGCGGGGGCGGGCGGCGGAGCCGGGGCGTCCACTCTCGCCGTCGCGATCGCGCTGCGCGCCGCCGCCGAAGGGTTCCGGCGCGAGACCTTGCTGGTCGATGGCGCACCCTTCGCCGGTGGTCTCGACCTGCTGCTCGGCATCGAGAACACGGCGGGCCTGCGCTGGCCCGACCTGGTGGTGGAGGACGGGCGCGTGTCCGCGGCGGCGCTGCACGGCGCCCTGCCCGTCGCGGCGCCGGGGCTGGCGGTGTTGTCCTGCGCGCGCTGCGGTGCGGGGCGGTTGCCACGCGAACTCGGCTCGGCCGGAGTCCGCGCGGTGATCGAAGCAGGCCGTGTCGCAGGCGATTTCGTAGTTTGCGATATTTCGGGCGAGCGCGGGCCGCATGCCGACCAGATGCTCGACTCGGCGGATCTCGTGGTGCTGGTTGTTCCGGCGCGCCTGCGAGCAGTCGCCGCGGCTGAAGCGATGGCCGCACACATAGCGCGGCGAAACCCGAACCAGGGCTTGATCGTTCGCGGGCCCGCACCCGGCGGGCTACGCGGAGCCGAGGTCGCCGAGGTGCTCGACCTTCCGCTGCTCGCCGCCGTCGGCGCTCAGGCAGGCTTGGCGCACCGTCTGGAGCGCGGCGGGATTTCGCTCCGCCGCGGCCCGCTGCGCGATGCCGCCGATGCCGTGCTCGGCGTGCTCAGCGCGGCACCCGGACAGCGGCGATGAGCGCGATACTGACCAGCGAGCTGCTGGACCGGGTACGAGAGCGATTGGCCACCGAAACCGGCGATCCCGATCCGGCGCAGGTCGCCGCCGCGATCCGCGCCGAAGCGGGCGGGGTGCTGGGCGACACCGACCTGCTGCGGGCTCTGCGGTTGTTGCAGACCGAGCTGACCGGCGCGGGCGTACTCGAACCGCTGCTGCACGATCCGCACGTCGCGGACGTCTTGGTCACCGGTCCGGACGCGGTCTGGATCGACCGCGGGCACGGTTTGGAGAAGACGTCCGTCACCTTCTCCGACGAGGCCGCGGTCCGGCGGCTGGCGCAGCGCTTGGCCCTCTTGGCGGGGCGGCGACTCGATGACGCGCAACCATGGGTGGACGGTCGGCTGACCGGAACGGGTGCGGCGCTGGGGGATTCGTTCGGGGTTCGCCTGCACGCGGTACTCGCGCCGGTCGCGCACGGCGGCACTTGTCTGTCGCTGCGCGTACTCCGTCCCGCCACCCAGGGGCTCGACGCGCTCGCCGCGGCGGGCTCGGTGCCCGCCGACGCGAAGCTGCTGCTGGAGCGGATGATCCGGGCCAGGCTGGCATTCCTCGTGGTCGGCGGCACCGGAGCCGGAAAGACGACGCTGCTGTCCGGTCTGCTCGCCACGGTGGATCCGTCCGAGCGGATCGTCTGCGTCGAGGATGCGGCCGAACTTGCGCCGCCACATCCACACGTGGTTCGCCTGGTCGCCAGGACCGCGAACGTGGAGGGCGTCGGCGAGGTCACGGTGCGCGACCTGGTCCGTCAAGCGCTGCGCATGCGGCCGGACCGGATCGTGGTCGGCGAGGTCAGGGGCGCCGAGGTGGTCGACCTGCTGACCGCGTTGAACACCGGTCACGACGGCGGGGCGGGCACGGTGCACGCCAACTCGCCGCAAGAGGTCCCGGCCCGTCTGGAAGCCCTCGCCGCGCTGGGCGGAATGGATCGTGCGGCTCTGCACAGTCAACTCGCCGCCGCGGTGCAGGTCGTCCTGCATGTGCACCGCCGGTCCGACGGGTCGCGCGGCCTGCGCGAGATCGGCCTCGTGCACCGCACCGATGCGGGACCCGTGCGGATCACACCGGCTTGGCACGAGACGGGTGCGACTCCCGCCGCCGCGGACCTGGCCGGCCTGCTCTCCGAGCGGCTCGACCGATGAGCGGCGCGGTGTTGTGCCTCGCGCTGGCGCTGCTCGTCGTCCCCGCCCCGCGGTCTCGGCGCCGATTCGGTCAGCTGTTCACCGCACCCGACCGGCCTCGAATGCCGCAGCGCAGAACCATCCTTCGGGCCGGTGCGGTCGCGGGCGTCGTGATTGCGCTTGTCGCGTTCGGGACAGGTCCGTTTCTCGCGGTCGGCGTGGTCGCCGGAACCCTCGGGCTGCGAGGCCGCCAGGCGGCGCGGGACCGGCACAGGAATGTCGAGCGCGGACACCTGCTCGCCGCCTTGGAGGCCGTGATAGCCGAATTGCGCGTGGGAGCCCACCCGAGTGCTGCCGCCGAGGTGGCCGCGCGTGAGGTGCAGGGCGAATCGGCGCACGCGTTCGCCGTCGGCGCCGCACGCAGTCGGCTCGGCGGCTCGGCAGCGGAGGGTCTGCGCCGCCCTGACTCGCCTGTGGCTGTGGAGCTTTCCCGAGTCGCGGGCGCCTGGCAGGTGGCCGAGCAGCACGGTCTGGCACTGGCCGAATTGCTGTCGGCAGCGCGGACGGATCTCGCGGGACGCATTCGATTCCACGGCCGCGCCACCGCCGCGCTGGCCGGTGCACGCGCCACCGCCGCGGTCCTGGCCTGCTTGCCGCTTCTCGGCATAGCGCTGGGCCAACTGATGGGTGCGGCGCCTCTGCACGTTCTCTTCGTCTCGCCTGCGGGGACGGTGTTGCTGCCGCTCGGTGCGTCCCTGGCCTGCGCGGGCTTGCTGTGGACCGATGCCATCACGCGAAAGGTGCTGATATGAGGTCGTTTTCGACGGACGTCCGAGTCCGGCCGTATATCCGGCAGCAGTCGCCGCGTTCGAGGCCAGGGCCGGTCGGCGAGGAGTGGCGGCTCGGCGGCCTGCCAGTCCGAGCGGCTGTTGTCGTCGCAGCCGTGGCCGGGACCGCCGCGCGCGGCCTGGCGACGGTCCGTGCATGTGGCGCTCGCGCAACAGGATCTGTGAGGAAGGCTGACGATGGCGTTCACCCCGGAGACGGCACTGCCATTGCTGCTGGCGGCGACCGCATTGGCGCTGCTGCCGGGACGGGTGGCCGTGCGCCGACGGCTGCATGCCCTCCGCGGAACACGCCACCGACCGGCGGCGTCGTCGCGCCGAAAGAATCAGGCGGCCGATGGACTGGCGGTCGCCTCGGTTCTCGATCTGCTGGCGGCCTGCCTGCGCGCCGGGCTTCCCATGGCCGCCGCGGCGCGGGCCGTGGCGCCGGAAGCCCCGGAACCACTCGGCGAAGCTCTGCGCCGGGCGGCGGACTCGCTCGCGCTGGGCGCCGACGCGGCCACGGCCTGGGAACAGGTCGCCCGGGATTCGAACGCGCGGCCCGGAGCCGAGGAGATCGAGTCACTGGCCCGGATGGCACGCCGTTCGGCACGGTCCGGATCGTCACTGGCCGCCGCGGTCACGGAGCTGGCCGAGCAGCGTCGGTCGGCGGTCGAAGACTCGGCCGCCGCGAAGGCGGAGCGGGCAGGCGTCTTGATCGGCGGCCCCCTGGGGTTGTGCTTCCTGCCGGCCTTCGTCTGCCTCGGCATCGTCCCGGTAGTCATCGGTTTGGCGGGCCGAGTACTCGACGGCGGTCTCCTGTAGCGGCGCATCACGGTGTGGCTCCGCCACTTGCGGTGCGGGCTCGACAGCGTGCGTGCGGTGGGCTCGCACCGGTTCGGCGGGTTGTGGCGTACCGGGACGCGCGGGTGCGGCGGAGTGTGCGTCGGCAAAGGGGGCGGCAGGCGCTCGTCGCTATGTCACGAGGTGCGGCGTGCGATGCGCGGTCGGGTGGTGGCACGGCGTTGTCCACCGAGGTGGATCGGGTGCGCGGCTGCGTTCGTGCTCTCCGCTGTTGCCGATATCCGTCCGGGAGGGCGCGGCACGGCTGGTCTGTCTACCTACGGCCCGGCAGTTCGTGGGTGCCCGGAGTCTTCGAGCCGGTGACCGCCCTGCGCGCAGAGTTGCCGCAAGCGTCCGGCGGGTGCCATCTCGCGCCTCCGCGTGTTGCTGTCGAGGGGCGCGCGGCTGGGGTCGTCCCCCGCCCGGAGCTGGACGTGGGCGGTGGCCAGGTGGTTCTGGGACGGCGGTGTCCGGTGCCGCTGGGCACCGCGCCGGAGGAAGCGTGCCCGTGCGGATGGGCCGCGCGGGCCGGAAAGGAGGAATCGGATGCGTATCGAGGGGGTCGCGAGGTCCGTGGGCCGAAGGCTGAGGGCTCTATATATGGGCCTGCGTGCGCGAGTGCTGCGGGCGGCGGTCGCGGAGGACGGCATGAGCACGGCGGAGTACGCGATCGGCACGATCGCGGCGGCGGCGTTCGGTGCCGTGCTCTACGGCGTGGTGACGGGCGACAGCATCGTGAACGCGCTGACGAAGATCATCGACCGGGCGCTCAACACATCGGTGTAGCCGAGGCGCGACGGTGGCGATCCGCGCCGGGACTGGGCGACGACCGGGGTGCGGTGACGGTCGAGGCCGCGCTCGCACTCACCGCGGTCGTCACAACCGTGGTGCTCTGTCTCGGTGCTCTGTTGGCGGCGTCGACCCAGGTCCGCTGTGTCGACGCCGCCCGTGAGGCGGCCCGTCTCGCCGCACGGGGCGATCCTGCGAACGCCCTCCCAGCTGCGGAGCGCATCGCGCCACCGTCGGCCGACATCGCGCTCCGCACCGAGGGCACCCGCGCCATAGCCGTGGTTTCCGCCCGAACACCGCTACTTCCCCTGCTCACCCTCCGCGCGGAAGCGGTCGCAACCCTCGAACCTGGAGCTTCGAAGTGAAGGCCGCACTGATGGACGGGCGGCTGCGAGTCGAGGGATCCCAACCGACGCCGAAACGGGTTTCCTGGCGTCGGCGTCGCGTCGGGTCGTGGAGTGTGGCGTGAGAGGTCCGAGTGGCGGCAGTGGGGCCGAGGTTGTTGACCGATGCCGCTGGAACGGCGCCTTCTGGGGCCAGCGTCGGGTCAGGGGCAGTGACGTGAGAAGCCCGAGCCACCGCAGTGAGGCCCAGATCGGCGACCTATGGGTACGCAGCGGCCGGCGGGTGTGCTCTGAGGAGGGGTTGGCGACGGTCTTCGGGTGTCTCGCACTCGTAGCGCTGATCGGGGCGACGCTCCTGATCGCACAGGTGGGCTTCGTCGTGGTGGCGCGACATCGAGCGCAGGCAGCCGCGGATCTGGCGGCCCTTGCCGCGGCGGGCGTATTGGTCGAAGGCGTCGATCCCGCATGCGACGAGGCGGACGAGCTGGCGCGGCGGATGGGCACACGAATCCGCGTCTGCGACGCATCGGAGTGGGACGTCACGGTGACTGTGGAAAGGAATGTACCAATAGGTCTGTACGGCGATCGCGTCGTTCGGGCGAGTGCTCGAGCCGGACCGGTAGAAGAGTGACAGAGTTCGATACACGCTCACCCTTGCGTCGCTTCCGGTAGCGGAAATCGGTAATTCTACTGGCCGGTTAAAAGCAGCCTCGTGGAATTCCCAGCCGAAGTCCGGATATCAAAAACGAATGGATGCGCATGTCCGCAATGGAGGTGGTGGCAATAGTCTAGTTAACATGAATCTATTCCTTTTTATTCCGAGAGGGTGAAGCAGTGCCATTCCACTAGGAGGTGTCCCAACGCCGCCAGCATGTGCGCTGGCAAGGTCGACAACCGGTCACGGGCCGGGCTCCGCGCTGTCACGAATCGAGCGACGGGTCCTCATCGGCAGACAGTTCGGCCAGGACGGCGGTGAGCAGGCGTGCCGCCGCCACCTTGTCCAGCGGGTGGTTCCCGTTGCCGCACTTGGGCGACTGGACGCAGGACGGACAGCCTGCCGCGCAGCCGCACGACTCGATGGCCTGCCGCGTTGCCGAAAGCCACTGGCGTAGCTGAGCGAACCCGCGCTCGGCGAAACCCGCGCCGCCGGCTTGGCCGTCGTAGACGAAGACGGTGGGCAGCCCGGTGTCCGGATGCTCGGCGGTGGAGACACCGCCGATGTCCCAGCGGTCACAGGTCGCCACCAGCGGCAACAGCCCGATCGCTGCGTGCTCGGCCGCGTGCAGCGCTCCGGGGACGTCCTGAGGTTCGATTCCGGCCAGGGCCAACAACTCCGGTGTCACCGTGTACATGACCGCCCGGGTGGGCAGCGTCTGCGGTGGCAGATCCAGTTCGACCAGGTCGAGCACTTCGCCGGTGAGCAGTGTGCGCAGGTAGCCGATCACTTGGCTGGTGACCCGCACCTGTGCCAGCCCAGCCGTCACGTGACCGTGGGCGCGATGCTCGGTCACCGTGTCGACCGCGATCGAGGTCACCTGACGTGCGCTGGTGGTCCACCCGGGCTCGGCGGCGTGCACGAAGGCAACGCCGTCATCGAGATCCAGCTCGTCGACCACGTAGGTCTCACCCTGGTGCAGGTGAACGGCGCCCTGGTGCAGTGTCGCCTGGGCCCGCCCCGCGTCGGCGGTGCCCAGCAGCCTGCCGGTCTCGCCGTCCACGATGGCCACCGGAGCGCCGATCCCGCCCCGGACGTCGACCGCGTCGTGCGGCTGGGTTTCGGCGGTCACGTACCAGCGCGCACGGTCTTCCACTCCACGACGCCTGATCAGCCCTTTCGCGGACAGATCGCCCAGGAGCTCGCGTGCGCCGAACTCGTCCACCTCGGCGTCGGTGAGCGGAAGCTCGAGCGCGGCGCAGAGTAGTTGCGGCCCCAGCACGTAGGGATTTCGTGGATCGGTGATGGCGGCCTCGACCGGCTTGTCCAGCAGCGCTTCGGGGTGGTGGACGAGGTAGGTGTCCAACGGATCGTCTCGCGCCACGAGCAGGACCAGCGATCCCTGGGTGCGTCGTCCCGCCCGCCCGGCCTGCTGCCAGAACGACGCCACCGTCCCGGGAAAACCGGAGATGACCACGGCATCCAGCCCCGCGATATCGACGCCGAGCTCCAGCGCGTTGGTCGTCGCCGCGCCGAGCAGCGATCCGTCCGACAACGCCGCTTCCAGATCGCGCCGATCCTCCGCGAGATATCCCGCCCGGTAGGACGCCACCCGCGTGGCCAGGTCGGGGTCGACCTCGGCCAACAGCCTTTTGGCTTCCATCGCGGTCAGCTCCGCGGCCCGGCGCGACCGGACGAAAGTCAAGGTCCGCGCCCCTTCGCCCACCAGATCCGCCATGATCCGCGCGGCTTCCGCGGTGGCCGCCCTGCGCACCGGGGCGCCGTTTTCGCCGGTCATCGCCGTGAGCAGGGGTGGTTCCCAGAGCGCGACCGTGCGTGGGCCCTGCGGAGATCCGTCTCGGGTGACCGCCACGCACGGCGCGCCGATCAGACGCGACGCGGCCGCCGCAGGCTCGGCCGAAGTCGCCGAGCAGAGCACGAACACGGGATCGGCGCCGTATCGTGCGGCGATCCGCCGCAGCCTGCGCAGCACCAGCGCGACGTGCGAACCGAAAACGCCCCGATAGGCGTGGCATTCGTCGACCACCACGTAGCGCAGCTTGCGCAGCACGCGCGCCCAGCGCTGGTGTGACCGCAGTATGCCCAGGTGAAGCATGTCGGGGTTGGTGAAAACCCAGCGCGCGTTCGCGCGTACCCACTGGCGGATCTCGGCCGGCGTATCGCCGTCGTAGGTGGCGGGATGGACATCACGCAGCGGACCTTCGTGGGTCAGCGCGCCGATCGCGCGCAGCTGATCGGCGCCGAGCGCCTTCGTCGGCGACAAATACAGTGCGGTGGCCCTCGGATCCGCTTGCAGCGCCGTGAGTACCGGCAACTGGTATCCGAGCGATTTGCCCGAGGCAGTACCGGTGCTCACCACCACATGCCGGCCGTGGAACGCCGAATCCGCCGTCTCCACCTGATGGCGCCAGGGCGCGTCGATGCCGGTGTCGCGTAATGCCGCAATCACTTCCGGCGATGCCCAGGCAGGCCACTCGCAGCGATCGGCGGCCCGCGCGGGCAGCTCGACCACATGGGTCAGCCGGGGGTCGCCATCCGGTCCGCCGGCTAGGACACGATTCAGCAACGATGTCCCGTAGCTGAGCTCGGTTCGAGGCTGCGCACGCAGTGCTGAGTCCGCCGGATTCACGAGGCGAACCCCGCAACACGCTCGGGAAGTGTGAAACGTGTGTGTCCGGGAAGCCCCACCTGCCATTTCGATACCCAATAGCGACCTGGGTCACAGCTTCTTTGCTGAACGTGGACTCTGTTATCAGCGAGCAAACGAACCCCAAGTCTGGATTCCGCCATTGTGTCCCTCACCTGCGCATTCGCAAGATCAACTTTTTTGCAAATTGTCGGTAACTCGACTGTTGAATTGCCCGAAGACATGGTTCACTGGTTCCTGGTCGCAAGCTTCTGTGTTCGAGGGACGGATCCAAAGTCCAAACCGTCAGCAGGATCGATGTTGCGAACGGTGTGCTTGGTGCTTTCCTGCAGGGGGAACCAACAGTACAGCGGTCGGAACGGACCCGGTGGACGAACCCAGTTGTCCGCCGTTCCGGTAAGAAAAGAGAAGGAACAGAATGGCACAGGGAACTGTGAAGTGGTTCAACGCGGAGAAGGGGTTCGGCTTCATCGCGCCGGAGGACGGCTCCGCTGACGTCTTCGTCCACTACTCCGAGATCCAGGGTTCGGGTTTCCGCACCCTCGAGGAGAACCAGAAGGTCGAGTTCGAGGTCGGCCAGGGCACCAAGGGCCCGCAGGCCACCGGAGTGCGTGCGCTCAGCTGAGCGGCGCAGGATCCACAGCTCGTCCCTCACCACCGGCAACGGGGTGGGGGACGAGCTATATCTGGGGTAGTCACGGCCCGCGTGCGGCGGCGGAACGGCCCGCTGAGCACGCCGCGGCGCAAGTGTGGCGAAAAGACAAGGCATACTGATTCGAACTGACGCGCGTACGCTCAGTGGTTCGAGTCGCAAGCACTCGACCACACGCGGCGTCACGGTATAAACGTGTCTGGTGCGACGTTCAGCCGTCGCAGCCGCTTACCCCAGCCGCGCACAGCGGGAAACAACGCAGCGCGGGTCGATCAGGAAAGGTGTATTCGCCGGTGGCAACACGAGACCGCGGTGCAGCCGACCAGGGCCGTGCCCTGCGTCGTCTCGTGATCGTCGAGTCCCCGACCAAGGCCCGCAAGATCGCGCCATACCTCGGTCGCAACTACACGGTCGAGGCGTCGGTCGGGCATATCCGGGATCTGCCGCGGGGCGCGGCGGACGTCCCGGCCAAGTACAAGGGCCAGTCCTGGGCACGGCTCGGCGTGGACGTGGACAACGACTTCGAACCCATCTACGTCGTGAGCCCGGACAAGAAGGCCAAGGTCACCGAGCTCAAGAGCCTGCTGAAGGACGCCGACGAGCTCTATCTGGCCACCGACCCCGACCGCGAGGGCGAGGCGATCGCCTGGCACCTGCTGGAGACGCTCAAACCCAAGGTGCCGGTCCGGCGGATGGTGTTCCACGAGATCACCGAACCGGCCATCCAGGCCGCGGCCGCGGACACCCGCGATCTCGACAACGACTTGGTCGACGCGCAGGAGACCCGCCGCATCCTGGACCGGCTCTACGGCTACGAGGTCAGCCCGGTGCTGTGGAAGAAGGTCATGCCGCGGCTGTCGGCCGGCCGCGTGCAGTCGGTCGCCACCCGGGTGATCGTGCAGCGCGAGCGCGAGCGGATGTCGTTCCGTTCCGCCGAGTACTGGGACATCGCCGCCAAGCTGGACGCGGGTAACGGTGAGGGAAGCGACGCCGGCAATCCCAGGACCTTCGGCGCGCGGCTGGTCACCGTCGACGGGGCGCGGGTCGCCACCGGACGCGACTTCGGATCGGACGGGCAGCTCAAGGCGGTCAGCGGTGTCGTCGTCTTGGACGAGGGCTACGCACGGCGGCTGGCGGAGGCGCTGGACGGCGCCGACCTGGTGGTCTCCTCGGCGGAGGCGAAGCCGTACACCCGCAAGCCGTATCCGCCGTTCATGACCTCGACGCTGCAACAGGAGGCGGGGCGCAAACTTCGTTTCACCTCCGAGCGGACCATGCGGGTCGCGCAGCGTCTGTACGAGAACGGCTACATCACCTACATGCGCACCGACTCCACCACGCTGTCGGAGTCGGCCATCGCCGCGGCCCGTGCGCAGGCGACTCAGCTCTACGGCGCCGAGTTCGTGCACCCGACCGCGCGCCAGTACAACCGCAAAGTGAAGAACGCGCAGGAGGCGCACGAGGCGATCCGCCCGGCGGGCGACACGTTCGCCACGCCGGGTCAGCTGCACGCGCGCCTGGACAACGACGAGTTCCGGCTCTACGAACTCATCTGGCAGCGCACCGTCGCCTCCCAGATGGCCGACGCCAGAGGCACCACGCTGACGCTGCGCATCACCGGTGTCGCGGGCACCGGCGAGGAGTGCGTGTTCTCCGCCTCCGGCCGCACCATCACGTTCCCCGGCTTCCTGAAGGCGTACGTGGAGAGCGTCGACGAGGAGGCCGGCGGCCAGTCCGACGACGCCGAGTCCAGGCTGCCCGCGCTGGAGGAAGGCCAAGCGGTCACCGCGGTCGAGCTGAATCCCGATGGGCACAGCACCAACCCGCCCGCGCGCTATACCGAGGCGTCGCTGATCAAGACGCTCGAAGAGCTCGGCATCGGCCGTCCGTCGACGTATTCGTCGATCATCAAGACGATCCTCGATCGCGGCTACGTCTACAAGCGTGGCAGCGCGCTGGTGCCGTCGTGGGTGGCGTTCGCCGTGATCGGCCTGCTGGAAGAACATTTCGGCCGACTGGTCGATTTCGACTTCACCGCCGCCATGGAGGACGACCTCGACGCCATCGCGGGTGGGCGTGAGCAGCGCGGAAACTGGTTGTCCAGCTTCTACTTCGGCGGCGACCACGGCGTGGAGGGCTCGGTCGCGCGGTCCGGCGGTCTGAAGAAGATGGTCGGTGAGCGGCTCGACGACATCGACGCGCGAGAAATCAACTCCATCAAGCTGTTCAGCGATTCCGCCGGACGCGACGTCGTCGTCCGGG
This sequence comes from Nocardia abscessus, assembly GCF_015477775.1. GTDB lineage: Bacteria > Actinomycetota > Actinomycetes > Mycobacteriales > Mycobacteriaceae > Nocardia > Nocardia abscessus_A. The sequence goes on from NZ_JADLQO010000006.1 coordinate 19,958, forward strand.
TCGGCAAGTACGGGCCGTACCTGGAGCGGATGGTCGCCGATCCCGATGACCCCGAGGGTAATTCGGTGTCGCAGCGGGCCAACCTGCCCGACGACCTGCCGCCGGACGAGCTGACCCCCGAGGTCGCCGAGAAGCTGTTCGCGACGCCGCAGGAAGGGCGATCGCTCGGCGTGGACCCCGAGTCGGGGCACGAGATCGTCGCCAAGGAAGGGCGTTTCGGTCCTTACGTCACCGAGATCCTGCCCGAACCGCAGGTCGCCGAGGGGCAGGAACCCGCCAAGAAGACCGCGAAGAAGGCCGCGGCGCCCAAGCCGCGCACCGGTTCGCTCTTCAAGTCCATGGACCTGTCCACCATCACGCTCGACGACGCGCTGAAGCTGCTGTCGCTGCCGCGCGTGGTCGGCGCCGACCCGGCCAGCGGCGAGGAGATCACCGCGCAGAACGGGCGGTACGGGCCCTACCTGAAGAAGGGCACCGACTCGCGGTCGCTGAACACCGAGGACCAGATCTTCACGGTGACGCTGGAGGAGGCGCTGAAGATCTACGCGGAGCCCAAGCGCCGTGGACGGCAGGCTTCGAGCGCCGCCCCGCTTCGTGAGCTCGGCGACGACTCGGCCACCGGCAAGCCGATGGTGATCAAGGACGGCCGCTTCGGCCCATATGTCACCGATGGCGAGACCAACGCGACTCTGCGCAAGGGCGACGAGATCGAGTCGATCACTCCCGAACGGGCCATGGAACTGCTCGCCGACCGGCGGGCGCGTGGGCCGGTGAAGAAGGCGGCCAAGAAGACCGCCGCGAAGAAGGCGCCCGCCAAGAAGGCCGCGGCCAAGAAGACGGCCGCGAAGAAGGCAACGACGACCACGAAGACGGTGGCGAAGAAGACCACGGCGCAGAAGGCGGCGGCGAAGAAGAGCGGCGTCGGGAAATCGTGAGTTCTCGTCTCGTGGCGTCGGCCGTAGCCTGAGCGCCATGAGTACAGAACAGGAACGCGAGGATCTGATCGCGATGCTCGCCGACCAGCGCGCGCTTTTTCGCATCACCTTGCGCGGCGTCGACGATGAGCAGGCGCGGAAGCGGACCACGGCGAGCGAGCTGACCCTAGGCGGTCTGCTGCACCACCTGGTCAGCTGCGAACGGCACTGGACCTCGGTGATCGTGCAGCGGGACGAGAACGCGGAACTGGATGTCTCGAAGTTCGGCGGCGAGTACGTCATGGCCGCCGAGGAAACCGTCGCCGGTCTGCTGGCCACCTGGGACGAGGTCGCCGCGGCGACGGAGGAGCTGATCCGCTCGGTGGACAGCCTCGACAGCTCGATCCCAACGCCGACGGCGCCGTGGACTCCGGAGCGGATCTGGCAGTCGGTGCGCTACACGGTGCTGCACATTCTGCGGGAGATCGCGCACCACTCGGGCCACGCCGACATCATCCGCGAGGCGCTGGACGGGGCGAACAGCACAGCGCAGCGCGCCTCCTAGTCGCGAACCCGGGCGCCCAGGAGCCGTTCGAGTCGGATCAGCACGCGGGCCGCACCGATGCGCCGAGGACGGTCGAAGGACGCCTGGTCGTTGACTTCAGCTCTTTGTGGGCGGGTCCGCCACCAGGGTTTCGATGTGATCGAGCGCGTATTGGCCGAATCGCTGGCTGGCGCGGCTGAGCCGGGCGGTGTGGTCGAGCCGGGCGTGCGTGGGCGCAACGGCGGGTGGCGGGCGTGGTGTCCGAGACCGGCCGGGGTCTGTCGGGAGGGGCGGCTAGGGTGTACGGCGTGGCGGGTGTCTTCGATCGGTTGGTCGGCCAGGAGGCGGTCGAGTCCGAGCTGACTGCCGCCGCCGTCGCGGCGCGCGGGGGCACGATCGACGGCGCGATGACGCATTCTTGGTTGTTCACCGGGCCGCCGGGGTCGGGCAGATCCGTTGCGGCGCTGTGCTTCGCGGCGGCGTTGCAGTGCACCGACTCCGAGACACCCGGGTGCGGCAGGTGTCACGCCTGCACCACGACCATGGCGGGCACACATGGCGACGTTCGCCGCGTGGTGCCCGAGGGTCTGAGCATCAGCACCAAGGAGATGCGCGAGATCGTGCAGGTGGCCTCGCGCAGGCCGAGCACGGGGCGCTGGCAGGTGGTGGTCATCGAGGATGCCGACCGTCTGACCGAGGCGGCGGGCAACGTGCTGCTCAAGGTCGTCGAGGAGCCGCCGGACCGGACGGTGTTCCTGCTCTGCGCGCCCTCGGTGGATCCGGAGGACATCTCGATCACATTGCGCTCCCGCTGTCGGCATGTGCACCTGGTGACGCCTTCGGTGCCCGCCATCGCACGGGTGCTCCGGGAACGCGACAAGCTCGACGAGAAGACCGCGAACTGGGCCGCCTCCATCAGCGGCGGGCACGTCGGCCGGGCCCGCAGGCTCGCCACCGACGAGGAGGCGCGAGCCCGCCGTCGGCGTGCTCTGGCGTTGGTCACGGCGTCCGGAAAACCCGGTGCGGCCTACGCCGCCGCCGACGAGCTGGTCCGCGCGGCCGACGACGAGGCCAAGCAGATGAGCGCGGCCCGCGACGAACGTGAGCGCGAAGAACTGGCCACGGCGATGGGTGCGGGTGGCACCGGCAAGGGCGCGGCGAGCGCCACCCGCGGTTCGGCGGGCGTCCTCAAGGATCTGGAGCGTCGGCAGAAATCACGCGCGACCCGCACCGGCCGCGACGCACTCGACCGCGCCCTGATCGACGTGGCAGGCGTCTACCGGGACGCGCTGGCCGTCCGATTCGGCGCCACCCGGCTCGGCTCCGGCGTAGCGCTCACTCACCCGGACCTGTCCGACGAGATCCACGATCTGGCCGAACGCGTTCCCCCCGAGGGGCTGCTGAAATCCATCGAGGCCGTCCTCGCCTGCCGCGAAGCGCTCGACCTGAACGTCAAACCCCGTTTCGCCCTCGCCGCCATGGCCGCCGCCCTCATCGCCGCCCGCGCACAATGACCGTGACCACCGGTTTTCGCGATCCGGCCGCGAGACGATAGACTCGCCTGGCCGAAAGGCACGCCGCCTTAGCTCAGTCGGTAGAGCGCTTCACTCGTAATGAAAAGGTCGGGGGTTCGATTCCCCCAGGCGGCTCAAAATAAAGCCAGGTCAACGGCGTTCTTGGTGCTTCGGAACGGACTTGGTGTCATCACTCCGGTCAGCAGCCACATCTCGAGGCGACGTGCCCTTTGACCGGATGGCTCGCCCATAGCCGTCACACTTCGTAGCGGCAGCAGCGTCGCCTGGCAGGTCTTACGTCTACTGCCGCCGGCACCGACGGCAAGCGGCTTCAGTCCTCGGAAACCTTAGACGAGTACGTCGAAGCCAAGTCGCGGGCAGAACTCATCGACTAGATCGGCATCCATGAAGCGCTGTAGATCTTCGGAGCCGAACGCGGCACCGGATCCGATGCGATCCTCTTCACCCTCGAACGATCGGCTTACGAACAACGACCGCACGAACTGGCCGCCCACAGCACTGAGGAACTGCTGCTCAGCCGCAGCGAGCGGTCTTCAGTTCGTTCGATAGCGAAATCAGGGCTCGACTTGCCTACTCCGACAAAATTGCAGGTAGATCCGTAGGTAGCGGACCGCAGGTGTACGTGGCTTGACCTTGACCCGAGGTCAAGGTGCACGCTCATCGCATGTCCACTTCTTCGAACTCGAGCGACTCGGCCCCTTCGGCCTGGTCCGGCATGGTGCCGGTCGAGGACACGGCTCTGGCCGTGACCGATACCCGCGGCCCCGGCCGTCCCATCGTCTATCTGAACGGCTCCTACGCCGACCAATCGCACTGGCGGCCCGTGATCGCCGAACTCGGCAGCGAGTTCCGGCACATCACCTACGACGAGCGGGCCCGCGGCAAATCGAAGCGGTCGGCGGACTACTCCTTCGAGGCGTGCTTGCGAGATGTCGATGCCGTTCTCGAGGCGACCGGCGTGGAACGACCGATTCTCGTGGGCTGGTCTACGGTGCGTTGCTCGCGGTGCACTGGGCCGACCGGAATCCGGACCGCGTCCTGGGAGTGATGTCCGTAGACGGCGCTATGCCGTACGGCTTGACCGGTGAAGAAGGCCGGGAGCAGATCCGGAAAATGTTCCGCCGGATGCGGTTGTTGATGCCGCTCGTGCGCCCGCTGGGCCTTGCCGCGCGGATGACCGCCGACCAGCACGCCGAGATCAACATCGAGGCGAACGAGCTGCACGCCGCCCTCGCGCCGGTACTCGACCGCGTGACCTGCCGGGTGCGGTACGTCCTGGCCACGGGTGCCAACCTCGGCGGAAGCCAGGAGGAGATGGAAGCGGTGCGGGCCTCGCTCGATCCGGTGCTCGCCCGCAACCCGAACATCCAGGTCAGCGCGAAGGTGGCGAGCAACCACTCGCATATTCTGCGCAAGGACTTCCGTGCCGTCGCCGACGCGGTGCGCGAACTCGCCACCTCCCACGACCACCAGGCGGGCTGAGCGGATGATGAACGGCGTAACGATCGGGCAGGCGGCGGCATTCGCCGGCGTCACGATCAAGACCGTGCGGCACTACCACAAGCACGGACTGCTCGATGAACCACCACGCGACAGCTCCGGCTACCGGCGCTACGGGTCGGCCGAGCTGTTGCGGCTGGTCCAGGTCCGGGCCCTGGCCGCCGCCGGTGTGTCGCTGGCCGACGTCGGGCCACTGCTCGACGCCGATGCCACGCTGTTCGCCGCGGCACTCGCCGACGTCGAACGCAACCTCACCGAACGGATCGAGGACCTGACCGCCCGGCGCGACACACTGCACCGGCTAGCCGACGGTGACCGGGCCCTGTTGCCCGACCGCGCCGTGGCGCTGCTGGAGCGGCTGCCCGGCCTCGGCATCTCCCCGACCGATGTGGCGTCCTGCCGGGAGGGTCTGGTGCTGGCCAAGGCACTGGTTCCAGAAGGCTTCGACGACTACCTCACCAATGTCGAGCAGGCCCTCGAAGACAGCCGGTTCATCGATTTGAACAAGCGCGCTCTGGAAGCCGCGACGTGGGAACCGGACGATCCGCGCATCGCCGAACTCGCCACTGCCATAGCCGAGCACTACCTCGCCAGCCCCGCACTGCTGAAGATCGTGACCGGCCTGCAGGCCCGCACCGAGGCCGCGACCCGGTACAGGCTGATCCGCAACCACGGCGAAGAGCGGGCATCGGCCTCGGCCCGGCTGACCGCGCTCGTCGAGACCAAGCTCCGCTCCGCCGGCGTCGATATCCCTGGATCGGACACACACTGATCGAGCCCTGCTCCGGTCTTCCGGCCGCTCGGCTCGTAGCGGCCCCCGACACTGGGTCCGCTGACCCACCACCTCTGCCGCAGCTCGAGGCGATGCGTAACCGCCGCCTAGAACACCAGCCCTGCCAACAGGCCGGCGGCAGCAGACTCCGAACCTGCTCACGACACCGCTCCCCGGCGGCACTTGGCCGGTGACAACTCGGACGGCTATCGGTGGGAACAGTTGTCGTCGCGGTTCGCCCGTACCCGGGTGAATCCGCGCAGCGACGTCACAAGGCCGGTGCCGGACGGTAATCGAGGACGACGGTGCCGGAGTCGAAGGTGTGAGTTCCGGCCAGCCGCCAGGCTGACGTGGGTGTGCCCGTGGGGAACAGGCGCCGCCCTGCGCCGAGGACGATCGGGTGGATGACGAGTTTGAGTTCATCGACCAGGTTGTGTGTGGTCAGGTGCTCGACCAGGGTGATGCTGCCGTAGACCAGCAAGTCCTGCCCCGGTTCCGAGCGCAGCTTGCCGATCTGCGCGGTGATATCGCCGTCGAGCAGCACGGAATTGTCGCCGACCTGCCGCAGTGTCCTCGACGCGACGTATTTGGGAAGTCTTCGCACACGCGCGGTGAAGGTGTCGGATTCGTTGCGGGCGAGCGATCCCCGGCACAGCTGCTCATAGGTGATACGGCCCAGAAGCAGCGCTCGGCTCTCCATGAGCTGACCGTGCCGGAATTTCACATAGCCGTCGTCGGTGAACCCGCGCGTCCACGACTGGTCTCCGGCGAGCCCGTCGACGGACATGTTCAGTAGGACAACAACTTTGCTCACCTTGATGAACTCCGTTCGGTCGGAGGCCGCCTCCTCTGGCACGGTATGCGCGCGGCGTGGTACTTCCAGCGTCGAGGGCGATCCGGCGGGCGGCAAGTCCGGAATCGAGCACGGCACGTTGAGTGCCGCTTCACGATACGAGGAACGCGCAATGCTGGAACGTTACGAGCTGGAGGCCTTTCTCACGCTTGCCGAAGAGCTGCATTTCGGCAGGACCGCCGAACGCCTGCATGTGACGACGAGCCGGATGTGTCAGACGATCCGCAAGCTCGAGCGCCGCATCGGCGCACCGCTGTTCGAGCGCAACAGCCGCACGGTGACGCTCACACCGCTCGGCAAGCAGCTGCGCGACGAGTTGCGCCCCGCGTACGACCAGATCGCCGCGAGCGTCACCGCGGCCAGCCGGGGCCACAGCGTCAAGCGGACCATCACAGTCGGCTTCTCCGCACCTTGGTGCGGGAATCTGGTGGTGCGGGCGACCGATCTGTTCCGCATCCGCTACCCGGACACTGTCGTCGACGTCGAAGAGATCCAGCTGACCGATCCGCTCGGCCGGATGCGTTCGGGTGCCGTCGATCTTCAGCTCACCGAATTCCCCATCGCCGAACCCGACATCACGACGGGGGCGATCATGTTCTCCGAACCGCGCGCGCTGATGGTCCCCGAGAAGCATCCGTTCGCGGCGCGGGAGTCGGTGTCCATGGAGGATCTGGCGGACGCGACGCTGATCACCCTCGCTGACGAGCTGATCCCGCGCTACTGGATGGACTACTACTTTCCGCGCCGGACCGCATCGGGGCGGCCTATACCGCAGGGACCGGCAACGAACTTCTGGCCCGAGGTCCTCGTGCATGTCAGCCAAGGCGTCGGCGTCAGCACCGTCTCCCTGCGCGCGGAACGGTTCCACTCCCGACCCGGCGTCGTGTTCGTCCCCTTCCACGACGCACCGACGATCGACTACGGCCTGATGTGGCCGAGCGCGGGACAGAACCCACTCGTCCAACCGTTCCTCGAGACGATCGCCGAGGCGGCGCTTTCGGAGTGACCGCAAGCGTCGAATTCGGTCGACGGCGTACTCCACAGCCCGGGCACCCACGGAAGAAGACCGTTCGGGCGATTTCCAGTTCGGCCCTGGAGATCGTTGAGTGTGGCTACACCCGGCGTTGCCGACTTGCTCCTTGTTGCGGCTGTGGGCATCTCGTGAGAATCGTGGTGCGGCCGAAAAGAAATATGACGTGCATCACAGAAGGTCCGCGATGAATCTCGCAGCATGCCGTCGTCTTCATCGGTGAGCGTGTCGGACATTGCCGCTGAAACTATCTGCTGAGAAAGGCATGAACGTTGGAGACCATTACCACGCCCGGGGGCATCGATCTGGCATTCGATCGAACCGTCGGCGGTAACGCCGGGACGGTGATCCTGGTCGGCGGAGCATTCAGCTACCGGGCGTTTCCGAAAATGGTGGAGTTGGCGGAGAAATTGGCCCAGGAGTACGGGCTCACGATCGTCAACTACGACCGGCGCGGTCGTGGTGACAGCACCGATTCGCCCGGTGTGTACGACGTAGAGAACGAGATCGATGACCTCGCCGCACTGGTGGAGGCGGTCGGCGGCAAGGCCGCGATCTTCGGCTGGTCCTCGGGAGCGGGTTTGGCGCTTCTCGCCGCGGCCTCGGGGCGGGTACCAGGGATCACCAAGGTGGTGGCCTTCGAGCCCCCGTTCGTCACGAACCACGACAACTTCGTTCCACCAGCGGATCTGGCTGTGAAGCTGCACGAGTTGATCGCCGCGGGCCGGCGTGCCGAGGTGGTGAGGTACTACATGACCAAGGGGATGGGCATGCCGCGCTTGTTCGCCACGATCATGCGCTTCACCCCCTTTTGGAAAAATCTGCTGGCTACTGCCCCCGCCACTGCCCATGATTGGGCGATCACGGGTCCGTATATGCGCGGTGAGGCGCTGCGTCCCGCCGATTGGGCGACCGTCGAGGTGCCCACCCTGGTCATTTCCGGTGACAAGAGCGGCGCCGTGCTGCGTTCCGCTGCTCGGGCCATTACCGCCGTGCTGCCGAATGCACGGCACGAGGAAGTGGCGAAGCTGAGCCACAATCCGGACATCGGACTCCTGGCTCCGGTAGCCGGTGAATTCCTCGCCGGTGCAGACCGATTCACGGCGTAATCGCCCGTCGCCTGCCTTTCTGCCATCTATTTCCGAAAGAGTTTATCGCGCCGAACTGCCGGTCTTTTCATTTCGGCAAACGGCGTCGTTGCCGATCGCACACCTTCCCTCAGTAATCTGCAAAACCCAAAGGATCGAACCATGCGAATCCGCATCGTGTCGCTGTCCGTTCTCAGCGCCATGGCTTGTCCGCCGGGCTGATCAGCGGCTGCAGCAACGACGACACCACCGTCGGCGCGTCCACGTCGGAAAGCCGGCCCGCTGCGGCTGATCAGACGTCCGCCGACGGCAAAGGCCGCTACGCCGAGATCAATGGCGGTCGGCTCTACTACGAGACACATGGCACCGGGCGGCCGTTGATACTGCTGCACGGTGGGCTGGCCACTGCCGAATCCACCTTCAGCGCGTTCATCCCCGAGCTGTCCAAGAATCGTCAGGTGATTTCGGTGGAGTTGCAGGCCCACGGCCACACACCCGATCGCGAGCGTCCGCTGAGCTACGAGTCGCTGGCCGACGGTATCGCGGCGCTCATCACCCACTTGAATCTCGGCAAGGCCGATCTGTTCGGCTACTCACTCGGCGGCGGTGTGGCGCTGCAGGTGGCTGCCCGTACACCGGACCTGGTCAGCCGATTGGCGATCGCTTCTGCGCCCTACCGTTCCGACGGCTGGCGGCCCGAGACCCGAGCCGGCATCGCCGCGATGAACCCCGATGCCATGCGCGACACCCCTCTCTATCAGCTCTACAGCAGCGTCGCACCGGACCCGGCCGGCTGGACGTCCCTGGTCACCAAGACCCGTCAACTGCTCACCCAGGATTACGACTGGACCGCGCAGCTGGCGAAGATCCCATCACCGACCCTGGTGCTCACCGCCGAATCCGACGCCTTGTACCGAGAACACGTCACCGACATGGTCTCCCGGCTCGACACCGGAAAGGCCGCAAGCGCTCGGCTCGAAATAGTCCCGAGCACCACGCACTACGACATCATGTACCGGTCCGATCTGCTCCTGCCGCCGCTCACTTCATTCCTCGAGTCGGCGACTGTCCGGTAGTGCTCCGACCCGGCCAGCCGTGATCGGTTTTCGATCACGGCTTCGCCGCGTGCAGCATCATGGTCGGAGCAGTTATGCGGTCATGGGCGAGTGCGTGTTGTGGAGTCCGAGGTCGGTGCTGAGCGCAGGGGTGCCGTATCGGGCGCTGCTTCGGAGGTAGGCGACGATGGTTGCGGCGGCATCTCGCTCGAATCTGATGGAAGCGTCCAGGAACTCGGTTGCGCAGCTGGCCAGGTGCGGGTCCGCGTGGCGCAGAGCGGTCACCAGTCGGGCGCCGCGGTACAGGAGTGCTGGATCGCGGTCGGCCGATTGCCATTCGGCAGCGTCGAATTCGGTTCGCCTGCGCCAGATGAGAGCGGTTCTCTCCTCCGAGATCCAGGTGCTGAGCCTGCGCCAGGCGAGTAGCAGGTCGTGCGCGAGATGGGCGGACCGATCATCGACGGTGACGATCCGGGATCGGGTCAATCGTGTGACCAGCTGTGCGCCCGATGGTGTGCTGGTGGCGACACGGCTCAGCTCGGCGTGCGGTAGGAAACGGCGCACAACGCTGCCGTCGGTGTGCACGGTGACGAGATTGAGCAGCAATTGCCGCGAATCGGCTTTCTCCTGGTCGGAGAGCATGTCCCAGGCTGTTTCGGCCATGCGTTCCACGATCCCCGGCACGCCGCCGATCCGGGCGAGTCCTGCCACGGTCAGTGCATTCCTCTCGCGGGTCGACCAGAGTGCGCGCAATGTCATCGACAAGAGCGGCACCGCGCCGGGCTCGGCGAATCCGGGGTGCGTGTGGTGCGGCGATAGCCGGTCGATCAGCGTGGATTGCAATAGCTCGGTCACACCTGGCTGGACAGTAACTCCTCGAGTACGTGCGGGTTCGGTAATCACCGAGGCGATCTCCTGGGGACCCAGCGAACCCAAGGTGAGGCTGTTGCGCTCGACTGCCTCGGCCAGATCCGGGTGATCGGTGCACGCCGCAACAGCATCCGCACGTATGGCGAAGAGGATCTGCGCGGACTCCGCGATCTTCTTCAGCGCGGCGAGGAAACGAGGGATCTGCTGCGGATTCGAGCGATCGGCGAACAGCTCCTCGAATTGATCGATGATGATCAGCAGGCGGCCGTTTCGGTTCGGTTTCACCCGCTCGGGTAGCCCGTCGAGACCGTGGTTGGCGTTGCCGAATCCGGAGGCTTCGATCAGTGACCGAACAGGATTCGGGCCGGGGTTGAGCATTACGGTCTGCCGAGTCGGAGCCGTCGACTGCAGCGCAGGCAGTAGGCCTGCCCGCAGCAGTGACGTCTTGCCGACCCCGGAGGCACCGACAAGTGCGATGTACCTGCCTGGACCGTGCACCAGCCGGGCCAATTCGTCCACAGCACGCGCCCGCCCCGCGAAGGGCGTCGCCGCGGAAAGATACGGGTCGATGCCCGGATAGGGGACAGCTTCGCTCGTCCCGGTTTGTTCGGTGACCGGCGATCGCGCCATCGACCACAGCGCCCGCCAGCTCGGCATGCTCAGCAGTTCGACGGATACGCCCGCTCTGCGCCGTGCCCTTCTGCCGAGTTCGACCAAGACAGGAGCCAGGGTCTCGAATCGCGCGGGAACATTGCGCCCGGCCTTCCAGTCGCTGATCCGCTGCGCCGATACGGTCACCGGGCGTGCGGTCTCCGGTGACTCCTGAGCACGCCGCTGTGCCCGCATCGCTACGCTACGCAGCGACGGATTGCCCGCTGCTTCGTAGAGCGCCGCGAACTTGCGCGCGAATTGCTCGCGCGCAACATATGCGCCACTGCCTCCATGAAAGTGAATTGCTGGTCTCGCGCTCAATGCCGCCCCCGTTTGGCTCGCGCGGGCACCTGGTTCCACCCCCGTGCCCGCCTGTGTTTCTACAGCGTTAGACGAGGCGACGGCCTCGTCGGTTCCCTTCCTCTCAGAGTTCTACCAACGAATCGTGAAACGTGCCGACTTACGGGCGTACTGGAGGCGTCTTCGTGACCCATGCCTGCGTCTCGATGGTCGCCGGGCTGCAGCAGGGTGGCGAACTGTGAAGTGACCTGTGCCAGCCGAGGCAGACGGAGGTTTCCAGCGGTGGTGATATGCCGTGCCGCGAGGACCATCTCGACGGTGCCGAGATGGGATCCGGGGCAGATGCGCGTGCCCGAGCCGAACGGGATGTAGGCGTGCCTGCTGTGTGCGCCGACTCCGCCGGCCCATCGATCGGGGTCGAAGTGTTCCGGCTCGGTCCAGTACCGAGGGTCACGGTGCAGCAGATATGGGCACATGATCACTTCGTGACCCGGTTTCATGTGGTGACCCGCCAGCTCCGTCGTGCGAACGGCGGTCCGCGAGAGGATCCATTGCGGAGGATGCAGGCGCAGCGTCTCGCGGATCACCGAGATCGTGTAGGGGGCCTCGGCCGACAGGCCGGCGGCGGTCAACCGGCTACGACCGAGTTCGGCGGTGACCCGCTCTCGGATGTCCGGGTGGTCGGCCAGACGAAGAAGCAGCCACGACAGCGCGACCCCGGGGACGCCGGGCGCGGCGAACATCGACATCCGCACAACCGCGAGGACCTGGTCCTTCGACCGCGGTTCGGCATCGTGGAGGAGGACATCGAGCAGGTCGCGCGGCACGGCGGGCCGAGGTGCGCTCGCGCGCAGCTCGATACACTCGGCGAGCAACTCCACAAGTCTCCGGTTGGCCGAATCCGCGGCGGCGGCAGCGGGTCTGGGGAGCCAGCGCACCCGGGCCTCGGCGCGATCGATCGCGGAGTAGGAACCGGCGAACAGGTCCTTGGCCGCAGCATGTATGTCGCCGATCAATTCCTGCGTTCTGGTATCGCCACCGAGGCAGAAGTCGGCGATTCCCCGCCCGCAGAGATCGCGGCATGTTTGGACCAGTCCGGACCCCAGGCTGTTCAGGTCATCCGGGGATAGCCATTGCGGTGATCTCGCGATGTGGGCGTCGACGATGTCATCGCGGAAGCCGCGCCACAGGTCTCGCCGGACCTGCATCCAAGCGGGGAGCCGGGCCAGTCGCGCCCTGCGGCCTCGTGCTCCGGCGATGCCGCCCGAATCGATGACGAAGTTCGTATTCGTTTCCGCAAGCACGCGGTGCACGGTGTCCGGTTCGAACACCGCGATGATTCCTCGGGCGAGCCGTGCCCCGTCCCCCTCGGTGGGCTGAACTCGCCGCAACCAGGCCAGCGGGTCTCGCTGATAGTCCGCGAGATCTCCGACGAATCCGCCGATATCGATCAGTTTACGGGCGGCCATTGATCGCATGTGTAGTACAGATAGGCCCGGGCGACCCGGGCTCGGGTGAAACGCCGGAACCAGGTGGTGGCAAAATCTCGCATATCGCGACTCGTCCATTCAGTGAGGTGTTTCGACCGGTACCCGGGCAGAATGGCACGAGCGGGATGGTCGTTCAATGATCCGCTGACCGGCTCAGTGGGTCGGCGCAGGCCAGTTGTGTCGGAAATTTGTCCGGTCCGGACACGGCGAGCGCCACGTAGCCAGGACGAAGTCTCCTGTCGAGCCGCCCATCCGAACAGCGGCCTACTCGACGCCCGCTGCTGCGGTGCCCGGACGCCGATCTCGCATGGCCGAATCCCGGAGCCGCGACGGTCAATTCACCGCAGGGCGGGATGGCGGCCAGGCGTCGCCCCACTCCACGTTCCTCGCGTCGCGGTATGCCTCGCCCTGTCGCTTCGAGACGAGGGTTTGTAGTACGTCGTCGTCCGGCGTGCAGACCTGCATGGTGACCAGACCCTTGCGTTTGAGCGGGTGCCGCAGGATTCGACCCGGCGCGGGCTGGTACGCGGTCCGGGAGGCGATGACATAGGAGAACTTCTCGTCTTCATGGCCGAGTTCGCCGCCCTTCAACCGCCTATGGAGGGAGGTCCGGTTGATCCGCGTGCTGAAATGGCACCAGTCCGTGCCCGCGGCGAGCGGGCAAACGTGCTGGTGCGGGCAGGGGGCCACGACGGTCATACCGGCATCGATCAAGACGTCGCGTGCGGCCAGGATTCTACGGTGGCCGTCGGGGGTTCCCGGCTCGATGACGGTCACTACTTCCGCCCCCTCGGCCGACCGGGCGACCAGCGCGGCTTGCTCTGCCTCGGACAGCTCGCTCAGTACATAGGAGATCGTGACGAGGTCGGCTCCGCCGAATACCTCCCGCTCGGCGAACGAGGTCTGCCGCCACACGGCAGAACGAATCGCCGCGGCGTCGGCGCAGGCCGCAAGCCTGCGCCCGAGCTGCAGGGCCTCGTCCACCTGATCGAGTACGGTGGCCTCGGCCAAGGAGGGGAACAGTTCGGCTGCGGCCCACAGCGCCGCGCCGGTACCCCCGCCGACGTCGAGCAGTGTCACCGGTCGGAAGCCGGGCGCCTGCTCGGCGAACCGCTCGAGCGCACTGCGCACGGCGGCCCAGGTGGCGGGCATGCGATAGGCGGCGTACGCGGTGACGTCGGCGGTCGATGCGAGGATCGGCGCCGAGGCCGGGCGCGGGTCCCGATAGCGCGAGATCAGCCGGTCGACCGCCCCGGCGAGTTGCCGCTGAGGAACGCCCGCGCATGCCCGGTCGAGGGCCTCGACGAGTTCGGCGGGCAGTTCCACCCCGAAAGCTCCTCTGTGTGACGACTGGGCCGCCATTCTGTCATGGCGCCGCGCACTCACCGGTCAGCGGTAACCGGCGACTCACAGGAGATTTGCCGACAGTATTTTCCGAGCAGGTGGCCATGGTGGCCGAGTGGCGGGCAAATCGGTTGAGGCTGGAAGCTGTGCGCAGATCGTCATGAGGACCAGGGGCCGATCCCGCCGATCTTGTCGATGCGGATGCGGGTGAGGTACCCGGGTGGGGCGTCCGCCGGGGGGAACTGGGCGTTCGGGCTGGCCAAAGTCTCGGCGAGTTCGCGCAATAGCTCGGGTGCGCCGCCCTCCACAACGCGGGCGGTGCCGGTGACCGAAAGGTACGGGCGCATCACCTCGCCGCGTTCCTGGGACAGGATGGTCACGGCCACACGCGGGTCGCGGCGGACATTGCGGATCTTCTGGTAGACGCCCAGATGGGCGGTGACGAGCTCGTCGCCTTCGGGCGTCGATTGCAAGGCCACCCAGACGACCGATACCTGCGGGCTGCCGTCCGGGTTGATGGTCACCAGTGTCGCGTCCGCGCCGGAACCGATGAGTGCGCGAGCGTCGTCGTCGAGTCTCATGTGCTGTTCGACTATCTGGTCGGCGCTTTCATTCCCGCGTGGACGTCGCAGTCCTGCCGGTGGTCCCGCGGGCAACTCGCGAAGATCGCTGAGGCAGCCGCGCGGTCACAGCGGTGACCGGGCAGAACAGTCCGCCACACCGAACTACGTGACGACAAAGACTCCCTTCCCAGGAACGTGCGGAAAGTTGGTCGCGATCAGGACTTCCACCCGGCCGAGACCGGAGGGTATGCGAACCGGCACCCAGATATCCGCGACATGCTCCTCGGCCGGTGTTTCGTCGTCGAGCCACATCGAGGGCAGAGTGCCCAGCTCGCCGGTGTCGGAGTTCCGCCACGACACCGTGACCTCCGCGCCGCAGGAGCCGCCCGGCCGGTCAGGGGTGAAGACGAACTCCGGGCGGAGCCAGAGCGTCGCGTTGTCGGCGTAGTTGCGGTCGGGGTCGTATTGGGCGGCGATCATGCCGATACCCGCACCGCCGCCGCCGCACAGGGTTCGCGCCGGGGGAACGCCGAGGGGTAGCGCCGATGCGGACGGGGTGGTCACGGCAAGTGCGCCTATGGCCAGAGCCAGGACCGCCACACCACGACAGACGTTCACCGCTGCTCCCTTCGCCGGAACCAGAACTTGTCTTTCTGAGTGTCGACTCGAGTTCGCTGTGTGTTAACGGTTCCGGCGAAATGGGGGCGCGAGCGGCGGGAATCCGAGCTATCACCGCTGGATACGTCTATTTGGCGCGCCGATTTCCTTGATGGACGCCCAGGAGAGTATTTGACGGGCAAACGGGTTGAACACGAACTAGGCGGTTCGCGACACGACTGCGGGCACGGCAGGAGAGGGTGGATCTACGCGGCGCGCGAGGGGTAGCCGACCTGTGCGTCGGTCATGTGCCGACTACGGGCGTCGCGCCGTCGAGCCCGGCGTTTGTCGTGGGAGACGGTTACTCCTGGACCGGGCGCCGTTGACCGGCCCAGGAGAACGTCCTCCGGGGTCAGCCGGCGACTGCGGAGCGCAGATGGGCGCGCTCGGCGATGGCGGCCAATTCCGCGTTGAAGCGGTCGGCGGCCTCGATATTGCCCAGGTGGCCGGTGGGCCACACGTGGTACGCGGCCAAGTGGCCGGTTTCGGCGAGCGCGTCGGCGATGCGGCGGGACATGCGCTCGGGCAGCAAGCGGTCGTGCGCGCCCGCGATCACCGTGGTGGGCACGGTGAGGGATGCGGCTGCTTCGGCGAGATCCATGTCGGCGAGGGCGGCTGCGTGCCTGCCGCGCGTGAGCGGCCGGCACGACCGCACGATGCCCAGCGCGAATTCCACCTGGTCCGCGGTCGCGTGCGGCGTCATCACGCGCGCCTTGAGCAGGGCGCTGGCGGGCCAGCCGCCCGGCAGCGGGACCGGGGCGGTGAGCAGCGTCTCCGCGACGATCATCGGCATGCGCACGGTGGCGCCGAGCACGGTGATCGGCCGGTCCGCCAGCGTCAGCGGCTTGTTCAGCAGCGGAAGCAGATCGGTGTCGTAGCGGATGTTGCCCGAGGAGGTGTTCAACAGGACGGCGGCGGCGGCCTGCTTGCGGACCTGCTCCGGGTAGCGAGCGGCCCACGCCTGCACGGTGATCCCGCCCATGCTGTGGCCGACCAGCACGGCGCGCTGTCCGGGGCGGAGCGTCGCGTTCAGGACCACGGAGAGATCGTCGGCCAGCGAGTCCTTGCTGGGCGCCGACTTACCGATTTCGCTGGCGCCGTGGCCGCGCTGGTCGTAGCAGACC
The DNA here is from genome assembly GCF_015477775.1 of Nocardia abscessus. Classification (GTDB taxonomy): domain Bacteria; phylum Actinomycetota; class Actinomycetes; order Mycobacteriales; family Mycobacteriaceae; genus Nocardia; species Nocardia abscessus_A. Next base: position 36,248 of record NZ_JADLQO010000006.1, read on the forward strand.
ACGCGATACCGGTCGGCGAACGCGTTGATCTGCGGGTTCCAGTACTCGATGCTGCAACTCCAGCCGTGGATCAGGACGATGACGTCGCCCTCGGCGGGACCGTACGCGTGTACACGGAGGCGAGCGCCGTCCTTGGTGGTGACGGGGATGACCGCGTGGCGGGCGGTCGGTGCGTTCAATGACGCGGTCCGGAAGGTGCGGGACCGCAGTCCGGCACGGTATTCGGCGGTCAGCGCACCGTTGCGCGCGTCCGCCAGCGTCCTCATCGACTTCACCAGCATCGAGCACTCCTTTGTGTCCACCGTCACCGTACAGTGCAAGCAGAGTGCTTGCTAGTGCTAGCGCTGTAGGACGGTATTCCTGGTCTATATCGGGGAGTACCCCCGGATTTGCAACGGCAAAAGATCATTTCGGGATAGAACATCGCGCGCGATGTAATGGTCTTGTCGGAGGTCGATGCGAGGATCGCGGCATGGCCGCCATCCACCTCGCCCCCGCGATCCCTGTGCTGCGCATGTTCGACGTCGCGCGGGCTTACGAGTTCTACCGGGACTACTTGGGTTTCACGGTCGATTGGGAACATCGATTCGGTGCGGAGTTCCCGCTCTACGCGCAGGTCTCCCGGGCCGAGACGACGTTCCATCTGAGCGAGCACCATGGCGACGGCACGCCGGGCAGCGTCGTGTGGATCGCGGTCGGCGACGTGTTCGCCTGGCAGTCCGAGCTGGCGGCCAAAAGCTACCGCTATGCCAACCCTGGTCCCCCCGAAGACGGTCCGGGCGGGCCGGGCTTCGAGCTGGTCGACCCGTCCGGCAACGTGCTCCGGTTCGCACAGCCGAAGTAGCGCGCTGCTGTGGCGCCCACGATCGCCGCACGGTTACGGTTGACTTCGTGGAGATCGCGCATACTGCCCCCGGCCCCGCGTCGGACCTGGGGCCCGAGCCGAGGACGGGTTGGCGCGGCATCGGGCTTCCCCTGCTCGTGGCAGGAGTCGGACTGGGCGTCGGCGTGCTGCTGCATGTGCGCGATCCGCACGTCGAAGGCTCCTACGGCACCTGCCCGGTCTACGCGCTGACCGGCTGGTACTGCCCCGGTTGCGGCGGCATGCGGGCCGTGCACAACCTCACCGACGGGCAGATCATCGATGCCCTGCACAGCAACTTGCTCGCGCTTCCGCTGGTCCTCGCGTTCGCGGTATGGGTGACCGACTGGACCATACGGGCGTGGCGCGGTCAGAAGATGCGGTTGCCTTCGATCAGCCGGACCACGATGTGGACTTTCTTCGCAGTGCTGGCGGTCTACACGGTGCTGCGCAATACGCCCTGGGGAACGTTGTTCACACCGGTGTAACAAAGCGCGAGGGGGGCATCCGAAAGTATGAACGATTCGCTGAAGACCAGGGTGCGGCAGAAACTACTGCGCCAGCTCATCGAGGACCCGCGGGACACCGAACACGACGACCCCCGGCAGATCGCCGTCGAAACCGATCTGGACGCGCTGGCCCACGTCCCGGAGGACGATCCGCTCGTGGAGGAACTGGCGGCGCGCTACCTCGTGTTCTGATCAGGCGGTCGAGGCGCCGCCGTAGGGCGGCAGCTGCGGTAGTCGCTCGGCGCGCAGCCAGCTGTCCCACAGGGATCGCAGCGGCACCAGGCTGTAGTGTCCCGCCAGGTCGGTGAATTCCTCGGTGGTCACCGACGCGTGGCGGTAGCGGATGGTCCACTCGCGGAGCAGGTCGAAGAATGCCGAGTCGCCGAGTTCCAGGCGAAGCGCGTGCAGGGTCAGCGCGCCGCGCTTGTAGACGCGGTCGTCGAACATGCGCAGTGGTCCCGGATCGCCGACGACGATGTCCTGGGGCTCCCGGGAGAGGTTGTGCCGGGCCGCGCGGGCCAACTGATCGGCGGTGGGTCCGCCCGCCGTTTCCGACCAGATCCACTCGGCGTAACAGGCGAAGCCTTCGTGCAGCCAGATGTCGCGCCACTGCCGGATGGTCAGGCTGTTGCCGAACCACTGGTGCGCCAGTTCGTGCGCGACCAGTCGTTCGGCGCCGCGGCGGCCGTCGCAGTGGTTGGCTCCGAAGATGGAGATGCCCTGCGCCTCGATCGGGATCTCCAGCTCGTCGTCGGTGACCACCACGGTGTAGTCCTCGAAGGGGTATGGGCCGAACTTCTCGCTGAAGACCTCCAGCATCTTCGGCTGACGAGCGAAGTCGTAATCGAAGTTGGCGCGCAGCCGTGGTGGCAGGACGGCGTGCATCGGCACCAGGGAGTGCGAAGAACCGACGCGGTGCTTGCGATAGTGGCCGATCTGGATGGTGGCCAGGTAGCTCGACATCGGTTCGGGCTGCTCGTAGACCCACGTGGTCTGACTGGCCTTGGTCTGCTTGCGCAGCAGGGTCCCGTTGGCCACCGCGTAGTACGGCGAATCGGTGGTGATCGAAATCCGGTAGCTCGCTTTGGAACTCGGGTGGTCGTCACAAGGGAACCAGGACGCCGCGCCGTTGGGCTGGCTGGCTACGAGCGCCCCTTCGGTGAGTTCCTCCCAGCCCACTTCCCCCCATGGCCCGCGCACCGGTTTCGGAGCGCCGCCGTACTGCACCACCAGCGAGAGCACGCCGCCCGCCGGAATCCGCTGGTTCGGCGCGATCACCAGTTTGCCGTGCTGGTGGGTGAACTTCGCCGCCTTGGCGCCGTTGACCGACACCTTCGTGACACTCAGCGCCTGGGAGAGGTCGAGCGCGTACCGGGGCCGCACCTCGGTGGTCACCGCAGTGATCACGGCACGTCCGGCGAGCCGGTTGGCGGCCACCCGGTAGGCCAGTTCGAGCTCGTACCGGGAAACGCGATACCCCCGGTTGCCGTTCTGCGGGAGGTAGTCGTCGATGGGGGCTTCGTAGAACTTGCCCGCCATCAGCGCGTCCCGGGATCGCCCGTGAACCAGGGCGCGATCGGGTTGCCCCACCAGCGCGTCGAAGCGGGGACCGCGTCACCGCGCATGACCAGGGAGGCCGGGCCGACGGTCGCGCCGTCGCCGAGGGCGGAGGCGGGCAGTGCCACGCAGTGCGGCCCGAGGGTGGCGCCCGCGCCGATGGTGACGGTGTCCATGGCCATGATCCGGTCGTGGAACAGGTGGGTCTGCACCACACAGCCGCGTTCCACGGTCGCGCCGTCGCCGAGAGTCACCAGGTCCGCCTCCGGTAGCCAGTAGGACTCGCACCATACCCCGCGGCCGATGCTCGCGCCGAGACCGCGAAGCCAGAGGTTCAGGACGGGCGTCCCGGTCGCTGCACGCGCGAACCACGGCGCGGCAACCGTTTCCACGAAGGTGTCGGAGACCTCGTTGCGCCAGACGAACGAACTCCACAGCGGGTGCTCGCCGGTGCGGATGCGCCCTACCAGCAACCATTTCGCGGCCACCGCGCTCGCTCCCGCGACGGCGCCCGCCGCGAGCAGCACCAGCCCGCTGAGCAGTCCGGCGGCCAGGTGGCCGAAGGTTTGCGCCAGCGCGGCCAGGGTGAACAGCACGCCGAGGCCGATCGCGAAGGTCACCAGGACCGGGAGCAAGCGGCAGGTCTCCACGACGCCGCGGGCGACGCGCAGGCGGGCGGGCGGGTCGAAGGTACGCGCGGTGTCGGCGCTCTCCGCGGCGCGGCGCAGCCGGACCGGCGGGCTGCCCAGCCAGGACGAGCCCGCCTTCGCCTTCGACGGAGCCGCCGACAGTACCGCGACCAGCCCGTTCTTCGGGACACGTCGACCGGGCGCGGTCATCCCGGAGTTGCCGAGGAAAGCGCGCTTGCCGACCTTGGCCTCGCCGATGCGCAGCCAGCCGCCGCCGAGTTCGTAACCGGCGATCATGGTGTCGTCGGCCAGGAAAGCCCCGTCGGCGACGGTGGTGAACTTCGGCAGCAGCAGCACCGTGGACGCCTCGACGCTCTTGCCGACCTTGGCGCCGAGCAGGCGCAGCCACAGCGGGGTGAGCAGGCTGGCGTACAGCGGGAACAGGAAGGTGCGCGCGGAGTCCATCAGCCGCTCGGTGGCCCAGGCCTGCCAGCCGACGCGGCTGCGCACCGGGTGGTAGCCCTCGGTCAGGCCGATGCTCAGCAGCCGGACCGCGATGATGGTCGTCGCGGCGTAGACGCACAGGCTGAGCAATGTGGCGAGGGGAAGGACGGCGAACGCGCGTACCGCGCCGTCGGCGAGCGTGCCGGTGTCGCGAACGAACCAGGCGAGGAACGCGCCACCGGCGCCGATACCGAGAATCGGCATGGCGGCCAACGCCATCGACGTGATGCCGAAGATGCCCACCCAGTGCCGGGCTCGATGGGGTGTGTGCGGCGGCCAGCGGTGCTGGGCCTTGCCGACCTTCACCGCGGGCGAGCCGGCCCACTCCTGCTCCGCCTTCACCTTGCCCGCTACCGCGGAGCCCGGCGCGACCTCGGCGTTCTTGCCGATCTTCGTGCCGGGCAGCAAGATCGAGCGCGAGCCGACCACCGCGCCTGGGCCGATGGTGATCGGGCCGAGATGCACCACGTCGCCGTCGATCCAGTAACCGGACAGGTCGACCTCCGGCTCCACGCTGCAACCGTCGCCGAGTTCGAGCATGCCGGTCACCGGAGGGAGGCTGTGCAGATCGACGCCCTCGCCGATCTTCGCGCCGAGCGCGCGGGCGAACGGCACCATCCACGGCGCTCCGGAGAGGTTCTCGGCGCCGCTGGCCTCGGAAAGGCGGACCGCGGCCCACAGGCGAAGATGCACCGAGCCGCCGCGCGGGTAGCGGCCGGGCCCGATGCCGCGCAGCAGCAGCCGCGCGCCGGCCACGCAGATCGCCATGCGGCCGGGCGGGGAGATGAACAGCAGGAACGCGATCAGCGTCCACCACCACGACAGCTGCGGCAGCCAGGGCAGCGAGCCGGACCAGGCGGCGATGTTGCCGACGATCGCCAGCCAGGTGAGCCACTGCAGTCCGGTGAGGGTGGTGAGCGGGATGGTGGCGAGCACCTGCGCCGCCTGCGCGAGGCGTGGTGTCGGGCGCACCGTCCGCTCTGCGACGGCAACGGCGGGCGTGGTCTGCTCCAGCAGGTCGGCCAGCGCGCCGAGGCGGGGATGATCGTAGACGTCGGCGACGGCGATCTGCGGATACCGTTCGCGCAGCGCCGTGACCAGCTGCGCCGCCGCGAGCGAGCCGCCGCCGAGATCGAAGAAGTCCGCGTCGAGGTCGCCGACCTCCGCGCCGAGAATGGAATCCCACAGTCCGGCAACCCATTGCGCGGTGCCGGTCAGATCGTTGTCGTCGTCGTCCTCGGCGGCGTTGGGCAGCGGCCATGGCAGCGCGTCGCGGTCGACCTTGCCGGAGGTGCGGGTGGGTAGCTCCCCGACCACCGCGAGCCGGGGCACCAGCGGAGCCGGGAGTTGTTCGGTGAGGATGGCGCGCGCGGCCTTGGCGTCGAACTCCGGTCCCGGGCCGGTCAAGTAGCCGACCAGGATCTTGTTGCCCGCCTTGGTGGTCCGGATGGCCGCCGCGGCGCCGGTGACACCGGGGAGATGCTGCAGAGCGTTGTCGATCTCGCCGAGTTCGATGCGCCGCCCGCCCAGCTTGATCTGGTCGTCGGCGCGGCCGAGGAAGACCAGCCCGGCGCTGTCGTTGCGGACCAGGTCGCCGCTGCGGTACGCGCGCTCCCAGCCGACGGAGGCCAGCGGCGCGTACTTCTCGGCGTCCTTGACCGGGTCGAGATAGCGAGCCAGACCGACGCCGCCGATCACCAATTCGCCGGATTCGCCCTCGGCCACCGGGTTGCCCGCCTGATCCACCACGACCAGGTCCCAGCCGTTGAGCGGGAGTCCGATCCGGATCGGCCACTGGCCGTCCAATCGCGCAGCGCACGCGACGACCGTCGCTTCGGTGGGGCCGTAGGTGTTCCACACCTCGCGAGCCGAATCGCCGTTCCCGGCGAGACGTTCGGCGAGTTCGGGCGGAACCGCCTCGCCGCCGAAGATGAGCAGGCGCACCGCCTCCAGTGCCTCGACCGGCCAGGTCGCCGCCAGCGTCGGCACGGTCGAGACCACGCTGACCTCCCGCCGCACCAGCCAGGGACCGAGATCGGCGCCGGTGCGCACCAGCTCACGCGGGGCGGGCACCAGGCAGGCGCCGTTGCGCCAGGCCAGCCACATCTCCTCGCAGGACGCGTCGAAGGCGACCGACAGACCCGCGAGAACCCGGTCGCCCGGGCCGATCGGGGCGTCGCGGAGGAACAGGTCGGCTTCGGCGTCGACGAAGGCGGCGGCGTTGCGGTGGGTGACGGCAACGCCTTTCGGGGTGCCGGTGGAACCGGAGGTGAAGATGATCCAGGCGTCGTCGCCGGGGCTGGGCAGCGTCGACCAGGTTTGCTCGCGCTGCTGCTCCGCCGCGCGGATGCCCGCGGCGGTGGTCTCGACGCCATCGGCGGTCACGATCGCGGTGACCTGCGCCTCTCCGAAGACCAGGTGGGCGCGCTCGTCCGGGTCGTCGGCATCGACCGGCACGTAAGCGGCCCCGGAGTACAGGATGGCGAGGATGGTCACGTAGAGCCCGCGGGTGCCCGACGGCATGCGCACGCCGACCCGGTCGCCCGGCCGCACGCCCGCCGTGGCGAGGCGGGCCATGGTCTTCTCGATCTCGACGACCAGCTCCAGGTAGGACAGCACCACTCGGCCGTCGTCTAGGGCGGGAGCGTCGGGGTGTGCGAGCGCCGTGGCGGTCAGGATGTCCACGAGCGTCCTGGCCTCGGGCGCGCGGTCGCCGCGCGACAACGGGCGCGCCGACGTGTCGATGTCTGTCTCGAGCATGGTGCTCTGCGCACCTCCCATCGGCCTGCCTCACGCTTTCCTGTTGTTGTGTCATAGCTGGGTTACCAAAGGGCAAACGCCACGACGGCCAATCGTCCACGGTACCCGGGGTTGCTGTCGTTCGTTGTTCACCGAACCTCGCGCGGGATCGGCCGGCGCGGAGCGCGTTGTTGCAGGTGAGATCGATATTTGCCGCGTCGCGCAAGGCAACCGCTGGTAGGCGGGGCGTCCCGTCGGTTCGCCGGGAGATCGCTGGCGCGGGGGTGTGATTCCGCTCATGGATGCGCTCGAGACTCTCCGCCGCGCGCTGACGTCGGTGCCGAGTACGCAAAGGCCCACGGCGGGCTTTTCGCAGCCGTTCGCGGAAGTACAGGCGCGGCAGGCCACAGAGCAGGGATTGTCGACGCGGCTCGCGCGCTGTCGTAGGGGTGCTTGTAATGGCTCTCGCGTGGTGGTTATGTCCACGCGGTGCTCATGGCAGCTCGGGTGGAACGTGGTTGACAGCGCCGGGGCGCTTCTGCCACTCTCGGGTCAGGTCATGAGTGCCAGCGTCAAGCCCCGGCTTGCTGGCCGGCAACCCTCCTCCGCGGTGGGGTGCTCCGGGTGACGACCCGGCCGCCGCCCGACCGGGCGCGGCAAGCGCGGACTCGACGAATCATTTCGATTGCGGGTCCCTGAGCCGACGGGATTTCACGTGACGACTACTGCTGTCGACAACGCCTGTGCCGCACTCGCCCGAGTCTCCGGTGACGAACTGCGCGTACCGCTGGTGCAGGGCGGAACGGCGACCTATGCCAACTTCGACTACGCGGCAAGCGCGCCGGCATTGACACAGGTGACCGACCGCGTGCAGCAGTTGCTGCCGTACTACGCGAGCGTGCATCGCGGCGCTGGTTACGCCTCCCGGATCTCCACCGAGTGCTACGAGGCCGCCCGCGGGTCGGTCTCCCGGTTCCTCGACGCCGCCGACAACCAGGTGGTGGTCTTCACCCGCAACACCACGGACTCGCTGAATCTGCTCGCCTCCTGCGTTCCCGGCGACACCGTGGTGCTCGACGTCGAGCACCACGCGAACTTCCTGCCGTGGACCAGGCACGGCCGCCGCGTCGTAGCGGCGGCCGACACGGTCGAGGAGACCGTCGGCAGGTTGGTCGCCGAATTGTGCAGCAGGCCCGCCGCATTGCTCGCGGTGACCGGCGCGTCGAACGTGACCGGGGAGGTGCTTCCGCTGGAGCGGCTGGCCACCATCGCCCACCAGTGCGGCGCCCGGATCCTCGTGGACGCGGCGCAATTGGCGCCGCATCGGCGGATCAGCTTGCGAGACATCGGAATCGACTACTTGGCGTTCTCCGGGCACAAGCTGTACGCGCCGTTCGGCGCGGGTGTGCTGGTGGGCAGGCGGGATTGGCTCGACGCGGCGAAGCCCTATCTCGCGGGCGGCGGGGCGGTGCGCGAGGTGAGTATCGACGGGGCCGAGTGGGCGCCCGCTCCGCAGCGCCACGAAGCCGGGTCGCCGAACGTGCTCGGCGCCGCCGCGCTGGCGGCCGCCTGTGACGCGCTCTGTGCCATCGACGCCGAAACCCTTGCCGCGCACGAACACCGGCTCGCCGACCGCCTGCGCGACGGCTTGGCCGCGATTCCCGGTGTCCAGCTGTTGCGCATCTGGATCGACAGCCCCGATTCCGTCGGCATCGTCGCCTTCACGCTCGACGACTTCGCTCCGGGCCACGTCGCCGCCTATCTCTCCGCCGAACACGGCATCGGCGTGCGCGACGGACGTTTCTGCGCCCACCCGCTGCTCACCCGCCTCGGCTTGGACGGCGCACTGCGCGCCAGCATCGGCCTCGGCACCACCTCCGACGACGTGGACCGCCTGATCGATGCGCTCGCCGCACTCGCGCGAACCGGCCCCACCTGGAACTACGCCCCCACCAACGGCCTCTGGAACCCCACCCCCGAAACCCGCCCCTTCACCTCCACCGCCCCCACCGGCGCCGCCCCCTGCCTCGTCGGCTGACCTCGCGTCCGCCGGATCCGGGCGCTGCCGCCGGATACTATCGCCGTATCCGAACCCGAACCTCGAGGCGGACTTATGAGCATGCTGCCCGTGTGGGCCGCCGATCCGGGCGCCCTTCTCATCACGGAGGAGGGCTACACGGCGCTTCCTGAGGACATCCAGCGGCAGATCGAGGTGGTCGACGGCCATGTCATCGTCTGCCGCAGCGGAACCTTCGAGCACAACAACGTAGCCCGGCGGATGGCAAACGCGTTCGAGCAGGCGAGCCCGGCCGAGCCGTGCACCGGCGTGGTAACCGACTTCGAGATGCATTACGTGCGGAGCCGTCCGGGAAGCCCCGGATTCTCGTTTCGCCGCCCGGATGTCGCTTGGCACCGGTGCATCGACGGAGACCTCAAACTGACGACTGCCGACGTGCTCTTGGTGGTCGAGGTGGTCTCGCCGGGTTCGGAATACACCGACACCGTGGACAAATGCGCGGAGTACGCGAACGAAGGAATCCCGATCTATTTGATCGTGCATCTGGCCGCGGATCGCAAGATCAAGATCATCCAGGAATATCGTCTCGACTGGGCGAGCCGCAGCTACCGATTGGCGGAGACCCACCAGGATGTGCTGCGGCTGACCGATCCGTTTCCGGTCGATGTCGGCTTCACCGTGCTGGACGGCGGCTGAGATATCCGCCGGTGTCGAGCCTTCTGGCGTTGAAGCGACCGGCGCGCGCTCGACGCGCAGTCGGTGGTGCGGGTGCGGCCGCAGGTGGCGTCAATCGCCCAGTGCGGTCGGGCGGTAGTAGCGCCCGTTGTAATACAGCAACGGCGCGGCGGCGGGTTTCTCGTCGGTGTTGTCGTGCACCCGGGTGACCAAGCCGACGACGAAAGTGTGGTCGCCGATGGGGATCAGTTGGTGCACGGTGGCGCGTAGCCAGATGGGGGTGCCGTGCAGGACCGGCTCGCCGGTGTCCAAGGTGGTCCACAACGCGCGGTCGGTGAAGCGCTCCTCGGCGGTCCGGGAGAACCGATGCGCCAGGTGCTGCTGGTGTTCGCCGAGGAAGTGGATGACGACGGACTCGGCGTCCAGCATGGCGGACAGGCTGGAGGAGGTGTGCGCGATATTGAACGAGACCAGCGGCGGGTCCAGGGACAGCGAGGCGAAGGAGGTCGCGGTGAAGCCGACCGGCCCCCGCGGCGAACGCAGCGTGACGACGGTGACGCCGGCCGGATAGTGGCGCATGGACGCGCGATACTGCTCCGCGGTGATGCCGCTCAGGTCATCGGGGATCCGCAGTTCCGTCTCGGGGCGTGGTGCGTCGGTCACATGACGAAACTACGCCCGGATCCCCCGCACGCGACGTGGGTGTGGCGTTCGGCATGATTTTCGCGACCCGCGCCTGAGTCAGTCCACGTCGAGCGGGAGACCGGCGGTGATCCGCAGCAATTCCGGGAACGACGTGCGGAAGATCGTGTTCGGGTGCCCGCCGGCCGCCCAGATCTCGCGATGGCGGCCCAGCGCGTTGTCCACCCAGGTGGGCAGGTTGGTCGGGTGGCCGACCGGCGCGACGCCGCCGATGGGCTGACCGGTCACCGCCCGCACCAGATCGGCGGGAGCGCGGGTCAGTGTGCCTTCCAGGCGCGCGCCGGTCTTCGCCAGATCGACTTGGTGCTCGCCCGACACCAGCAGCAACACCGGGTCGTCGTCGAGCAGGAACACCAGCGATTTCGTGATCGCCCCCACGTCCACGCCGAGTGCGCGCGCGGCGTCCGCAGCGGTGTGCGTCGGTTCCGGCTGGGCGACGATGAGCCCGTGATGACCTCGGGAGATGAGGGTGTCCGCGACCCGGCAGGCGACCGGTGGCAATGACGACCTGCGCATCTCACCAGGGTAGAGCGATTGCGGACGGTACGCCGGACAAGTCGAATCGCGGGCTCAGTATTCCGGGTAGCCTTCGCTCGGACCGAGCATCCCGGCGATCCGTTCGCGGGTGATCCGCGCCAACTCGGGCAGATCGCGCGACGAGAGCGGTTCGTGCGCAACCGCTTCGAAGGCGCGGTCGACATCCCGCGGAGACAGCGCGAGCAGTTCGAGATCGGCCTTGGTCAGCAGGGCGTCCCGGTCCGGATACGGTCGGGCGTCGCTCAGTGTGGCGGCCCACGTGACGTTGCAGCAGCACTCGTACAGGGCGTGCACCGCGCGGGCGCGCGGCATTTCGTTGAACCGGTCCAGGCCGATTCCCCGATGCATCAGCATGGTGTCCTCCGAACCCGATGAATGAGGTTTGCTGACTCGACCATGATCCGCCGTCCGGCGAGCCGGGAACCAGTGCGCCGCCGCCATTTTGCACAGGATTTACACGCTGCGGAGTTTCACCGCGAATCCTTGCATACCGGGATCTCCCGGGCCGGGATACCGGGCGCGCGTCACCTCGATACGCTGTACAAATGACAGATTGGCAGGCTTTCACCGTCGAAACCAAGGATCACGTGGCCCAGGTGACGCTGATCGGCCCCGGCAAGGGAAATGCGATGGGTCCCGACTTCTGGCGCGAGCTGCCGGAGGTATTCCAGGCGCTGGACGCCGACCCGGAGGTGCGCGCGATCGTGCTGACCGGCTCGGGAAAGCATTTCTCCTACGGTCTGGACCTGCCCGCGATGAGCGGCACGTTCGGTCCGCTGCTGGCCGAGCGTGCCCTGGCCGCGCCGCGTACCGATTTCCTCACCGATCTGCGCAAGATGCAGGCGTCGGTCACGGCGGTGGCGGACTGCCGCAAGCCGGTGATCGCCGCGGTGTCCGGCTGGTGCATCGGCGGCGGGCTGGATCTGATCGCGGCGGTCGACATCCGCTACGCCAGCGCGGACGCCAGGTTCAGCTTGCGTGAGGCCAAGGTCGCGATCGTCGCCGACATCGGATCGCTGCATCGGCTGCCCGGCATCATCGGCGAGGGTCACCTGCGTGAGCTGGCTTACACCGCCAAGGACATCGACGCCGCACGAGCGGAGAAGATCGGCCTGGTCAACGACGTCTTCCCGGACCAGGAAGCGGCGCTGGACGCGGCGCACGCCACCGCGCGCGAGATCGCCGCGAACCCGCCGCTGGTGGTGCAGGGCGTCAAGGACGTGCTGGATCAGCGCCGCAAAGACGAGGTCGCCGCGGGCCTGCGCTACGTCTCCGCGTGGAATGCCGCGTTCCTGCCCTCGGAGGATCTCACCGAGGCGATCAAGGCCGTCTTCGAGAAGCGTCCGCCGGAGTTCCGCGGCCAGTGACTTCCACGGCGCGCCCGCATCGCCATGGGCGCGCCGTGCCCGGCCCCCGAGGGTGGGTATCGAGGGTGGGCAAGGTGATTCGCCTCAGGGTTGCGTTGCCCTCACCCTAGGGGTGGGTGTGCGAGGCGCCGATCGCCCATATCGTTTGGGACGTCGGAAATTTCGCCTCGCATTCAGGAGTAGAACCAATGCGTATCAAGTCCTTCTTCGCCGCTGGTCTGCTGGCCATCGCCGCCGTCGCCGGGGTGTCGACGGCTGCTTCGGCCTCGGCCGCGCCGGTTTACCAGGAAGTCGCTTACGGCGGCACCTACATCGGCACCTACGCCACGCTGTACGCCTGCCGCGCCGACGGCGAGTCGCCGAGCACCGGCGGCTACTACTGGGAGTGCATCGAGAACTGGGACGGCTGGGACCTTTACATCTACTACTGAGCCACCTGTCACAGAGAAGGGGCACTCGGTATCCGGGTGTCCCTTTTCGCCTTCGGGAGCCTGAATTTCAGCCCACACAATAAAAGCGGGGAGTCCGTTCCGAACGGACTCCCCGCTTTGTTGTGCCCAGCTGACTTTCAGTGCCCGCCCTGGTCCTTCAGGCGCTGAATGGACGCCTCCACTTCGGCCTCGGCCTCGGCGCGACCGACCCACTCCGAGCCCTTGACGTACTTGCCGGGCTCCAGGTCCTTGTAGCGCTCGAAGAAATGCTTGATCGCGGCCAACTCGAACTCCGGGACGTCCTTCAGATCCTGGATGTGGTCCCAGCGCGGGTCGCCCGCGGGCACGCACAGGACCTTGTCGTCGCCGCCCGCCTCGTCGGTCATCTTGTACATCGCGACCGGACGGGCCTCCACGATCACACCCGGGAACACCGAGTCGGGCAGCAGGACCAGCGCGTCCAGCGGGTCACCGTCCTCGCCGAGGGTGTTCTCGATGTAGCCGTAGTCGGCGGGATAGACCATGGACGTGTACAGGAACCTGTCGAGCCGGACCCGGCCGGTCTCGTGATCGACCTCGTACTTGTTCCGGGAACCCTTGGGGATCTCGATCGTGACGTCGAACTCCACGCCATCTCCTTCGTGCATCGGTGCCGAGCCCGGCGACTCGGCTTCTTTCGGCGACTGCCGACTCGGTCGCTGCGGAGTGCGCCGACTCGCCAGGTTGTTCAGGGGAACGGTTGCGCAACGAGGATAGTGTGGTCGGCGGGGACATGGGTGCGGCAGGCGGCTGCTGCGGGAATCGGTCAGGAGAGCGGCGGCGACGTGTTTGGTGGCAACGAGAACATCGGTGGGCTGGCCGCCCGGCGGCGTCGCAACAGATGGATCTGGATATCGACCACGCTGATCGTGCTGCTCGCCGTCGCCGTGGTGGCACTGGTCACGGTGCGGCCGTGGACCGACGAGTTCCGGCACGGCGGTCTGACCATCACCGCCGCGCCCGCGCCGGTCGAGCCGTCCCCGCAGATCGCTCCGGCCGGGTCGACCGGGTCCGCGCCGAGTGCCGCCGGGATCGCCGCCGCGCTGGCGCCGGTGATCGGCAATCCGGACCTCGGCGCGTTCGCGGGGCAGGTGACCGACGCCGACAGCGCGATCGTGCTGTGGAGCGGTGACGCGAACCGGCCGATGATCCCGTCGTCCACCGCGAAGATCCTCCTCACGGCGGCCGCCCTGCTCACGCTGCCCGCCGAGCACCGGGTGACGACGAAGGTGGTCGCCGGTACCGCGCCGAACGAGTTGGTGCTGGTCGGCGGCGGCGATCCGACGCTCACCGCGCAACCGGACGGCAAGGGGTACTACCCGAACGGGCCGCGTCTGTCCGACCTGGTCGGCCAGATCAAGACGGCGGGCCGTCCGGTGGACACGATCGTCGTCGACACCTCCGCGTTCGCGGGCCCGACCATGGCGAAGGGCTGGGACCCGATCGACATACCGGAGGGTTCCATCGCCCCGATCGAGTCGGTGATGATCGACGGCGGCCGCTTGCAACCCCTCGTCGAGTACTCGCCGCGTACCGCCACGCCCGCACTGGACGCGGGCCGGCGATTGGCCGCCGAGCTGGGGCTCGACCCGGCGCGGGTCCGGGCGGGCGTCGCGCCCGCGGGCGCGGCCGAGGTCGCCTCCGTGCGGTCGGCGCCGCTGCGTGACCGGCTGCGCGACATGATGGTGTACTCCGACAACGTGCTCGCCGAGACGATCGGGCGGGAGCTCGCCGCGGCCACCGGTGGCGAGGCGTCCTTCGCCGGCGGGGTCGCGGCGATGCGCAAGGCGCTGAGCACGGCAGGTTTCGATCTGACCGGCCTGGATATGCACGACAGCAGTGGGCTTTCGGTCGACGACCGACTTCCCGCGCGATTGCTCGACCGGGTCGTGGCGACCGCGGCCAAGCCGACCGGCGCCACGGCGGTGCAACCGGCCGGTACCAAGGCCAAGCCCGAGAACGACCGCGTCGCCGCCACCTTGGCTCCGATGCTCGACGCTCTGCCGGTCGCCGGCGCAACGGGGTCGCTGACCGGCCGCTACGTCGCCCGCGACCGCCAGGCAGCGGGCTGGGTGCGGGCCAAGACCGGAACTCTGTCGGTGTCGAGCGCGTTGGTCGGGTATGTGCTGGACGCCGATGGGCGGGTGCTGACCTTCGCTCTGATGTCGAACGACCGACCGCCGGAGGTGAGCAGGCCCGCGTTGGATGCGATCGCAGGCACGCTGCGAAATTGTGGATGCTCGTGACGGGTGGTTGATCATGACCCAGCAAGGTTCCGACACAGCCGAATTCGGCTCCGCGGACGTGGTCGAGCGGCGCAAGGGCCGCTCGGGTCTGTCCGGCGTGGTCGATTGGCGCTTGGCCGCTAGAACCGGCTCGGCCCTCGCGCCCGCGGGTCCGCGCACGTCGCGCTATTCGGCTGAACAGGTCGTCGCCGAACTCGCCGATTCCTCCGTGCGGGCCGAGGCGCCGGTGCGTGAGGTCAGCGGCCTGCTGGACGACCGGCCGGTCCCAGCGGCCAGGATCGTCGACCGGCGGGGGTGGATCGGAGCCGCCGCCGACTCGATGGCCCAGCTCACCGGTACCGGTGGAGCGCCGGTCGAACGCAAGCTGCTGGCGGGCAAACCCGCTGGTGTGCAGGCGGGCGCGATGCTCGCCTTCCTGTCCACCGCGATCCTCGGCCAATACGACCCGTTCACGGGACCGGACGGCACCCTGCTGCTGGTCGCGCCGAACATCGTCGCGGTCGAGCGCGCGCTCGGGGTGTCGCCGAGCGATTTCCGGCTCTGGGTCTGCCTGCATGAGGTGACCCACCGGGTGCAGTTCTCCTCGGCGCCCTGGCTCGCCGAGTACATGCGCGCCAATGTCGAGGTGCTCGGCGAGGTGGGTGACGAGCCGGTGAGCGACATGCTGTCCCGGCTGGTCGAGGAGGTGCGCGACCGCCGCCGCGGAACGGCCTCCGACGACCCGGCCGCGCGCGGCGTGGTCGGCCTGCTGCGCGCCACGCAGGCGCCGCCGCAACGTGCGGCGCTGGACCGCCTGCTCATGCTCGGCACGCTGCTGGAAGGGCACGCCGATCACGTCATGGACGCCGTCGGCCCGGCGGTCGTCCCGTCGGTCGAGCAGATCCGCACCGCGTTCGACCAGCGGCGCAGGCGTCCCACCAACCCGGTGCAGCGCATCCTGCGCGCCCTGCTCGGCGTGGACGCGAAGGTCGCCCAGTACGTGCGCGGCAAGAAGTTCGTGGACGAGGTGGTCGCCACAGTCGGGACGGCGCGGTTCAACACGGTGTGGACCGATGCCGAGACGCTCCCGCGCACCGACGAGATCGATCAGCCGCAGCGCTGGATCGAACGGGTGCTGGCCTGAGCGAGCAGGCTGAATCGGGCCCCGGCGGTCGACCGCCGAGCGGGGCAGGCCGGTAGGCTGCGCCCATGGGGCGTGCGCCAGGAACCACACCCGGGCGCTTCGGATCGAAGGCCGGGTCGTCCGGTTCCGTGCGGCCTACCGCGCCCGCTGCCGATCCCGCGCGGCGCCTGCCCGAGACCGCTGCCGTGCTCGCCGTCCGCAGGGCGGTCCGGGACTGGCTGGCCGATTTCGGACCCCGGGAGACCGAGGAGCAGGTGGTCGCGGTCGCGCTGTCGGGTGGGGCGGATTCGCTGGCCCTCACGGCCGCGGCGGTGGCGGAGACGAACGCCGTCCACGCGCTGGTGGTCGATCACCGGCTGCAACCCGGTTCCGGCGCCGTTGCGGCCGAGGCGGCGGCTCGAGCCCTCGCGATGGGTTGCCGGTCCGCGCGGGTGCTACCGGTCGAGGTCGGCACCGAAGGCGGTGTCGAGGCCGCGGCGCGCCGGGCGCGCTACGCCGCGCTGGACTCGGCGCGCGACGGCCTGCCGGTGCTGCTCGGGCACACCCTCGATGATCAGGCCGAAACGGTGCTGCTCGGCCTCGCGCGCGGTTCGGGTGGCCGCTCGATCCAAGGGATGGCCCCCTGCGCCGACCCGTGGGGGCGCCCGTTGCTCGGCGTGCGACGGGCGACGACCCGGCAAATGTGCGCTGACCTGGGTGTTTCGCCACACGACGACCCGCACAACACCGCCCCGGAGTTCACCCGGGTCCGGCTGCGCACCGAGGCGTTGCCGCTGCTGGAGCAGATCCTCGGCGGCGGGGTGGCTCCGGCGCTGGCCCGCACGGCCGAACAGTTGCGTGAAGACGGCGCGGTGCTGGACGCGCTCGCCGCCGAGCTGCGGCACAACGCGAGTGATGGCCGCGCGCTGGTGATCGAGACCCTCGCCACTGCACCCGCTGGCCTGCGGAAACGGGCAATTCGGGCATGGTTGCTCGACCACGGTGCGAAAGCCCTGACCACCAAGCATTTACAAGCAGTCGACGAACTGGTGACGGCTTGGCGTGGGCAGGGCGCTGTCGCGGTCGGCGGAGGAACGCCGGATAGCAGGTTGGTCGCCGGGCGCGAACATGGCAGGCTGACACTGCGGCTGAGTGAGGATGGGCATCGGAGGCGATGACGCAGACCGAACCGGCCCAACGGGCTCACCACCACGGAAGGAATTCAGCTGACGTGTACGGGGACGACATCGCGTCGGTGCTGATCACCGAGGAACAGATCGCCGCGAAGACCCAGGAGCTGGCCGAACTCATCGCCAAGCGGTATCCCCCCGACGCACCCGAGGGCGATCTGCTGCTGGTGGGCGTGCTCAAGGGCGCGATCTTCTTCATGACCGACCTGGCCAAGGCGCTGCCGATCCCGACCCAGATGGAGTTCATGGCCGTCTCGTCCTACGGGTCCTCGACCTCCTCCTCCGGCGTGGTGCGCATCATGAAGGACCTGGACAAGGACATCGCGGGCCGCAACGTCCTGATCGTCGAGGACATCATCGACTCCGGGCTCACGCTGTCGTGGCTCAAGCGGAACCTCTCCACCCGCAACCCGGCGTCGCTCGAGGTGGTCACCCTCCTACGCAAACCCGACGCGCTACGCACGCCGGTGGAAGTCGCGCACGTCGGCTTCGACATCCCGAACGAATTCGTCGTCGGCTACGGCCTCGACTACGCGGAGCGCTACCGCGACCTGCCCTACATCGGCACCCTGGACCCCAAGGTCTACGGCGGCTGAGCGTCAGCCCGGCAGGATGCCGAAAATCGTTGCGGGGGAACCCGAACCCCCGCGGTAGAGCGGTCCGCCCACCAGTACCCACACGCCCGTCGCGGGCAGCGCGGCCAGGTTCGCCAAGCACTCCAGGCTGATCCGGTGCTCGCCGTAGAGCAGTCTCGACACCGCGTACGTCTCGTCGGTACCCAGGTCAGGGCCGAACGTATCGATGCCGAGCGCGCCTCGGCGGCCGAGCCTGCCGGTGCGCAACAGCCACTCCACCGTCTCCACCGCGAAACCCGGTTGGCGACCGGACGATTCGCCGGTGCCCACGAACTCCGGCGTACCCCACTTGCCGTCCCAGCCGGTCCAGGCGATCACCGCGGCGCCGTCCGGGATCCGGCCGTGCTCCGCTTCCCATCGCCGCAGATCGCCGACCGTGATGGCGTAGTCGCGATCCTCCGCGCACAGCTGCCGGACGTCGATCCGCACCGCGGGCAGCAGTAGATCGTCCAGTTCCAGTTCGTCCGCGGCCAGCCCGTCAGCGCGGAAATGGATCGGTGCGCCCCAATGGGTTCCGGTGTGTTCGCCCTGCTGGATATAGCGCAAGTAGTAGCCGTCGTCGGCGATCGTGGCCACGAGGTCGGCGCGGAACTCGGGATCGTCCGGGTACAGCGGCGTGGTGGCCGGATCGTGGACGTGCGACAGATTCACCAACCGTCCCAGCGGGCGCGGTGTGGTCATCGGATCCGCTGCGGAATCGCCCTGGCCAGCGCGAGCAGATCTGCTTCGAGGAGCCGGAACAGCCGGTAGGTCAGCACGAATGCCAGGATGCCACCCACGCTCAGCACGCGCACCGGAACGATCACCAGCTCCAGGTCGGCGGCGTTGACGAAGGTCGCGCTCGCCACGCCCAGCAGCGGAACCGACGCCGCGACACCGAGATAGAAATTTCCGCGCTTGGCCAGCGCGCGCAGTTGCTTCTCGTCGCCGGGGCCGATGCCGCCGCGCACCAGAAGCTGTGGATAGATCGAGCGCACCGCGTAAACCATGATCGGGAAGAACGGATAGGCCAGCGCGATCGCCGCGCACACCACCTGCGCGGCGAAGAAATGCAAGAAGGTCCCGCGCGGCAGGTCGACACCCGAGAAGGCCAGCCCCAGCGGCCAGATGATGCCCGCGACCAGCCAGAAGCCGAATGGTATCCAGACCGCCCAGTCGCCCATCAGCAGCGTGTCCCGGCGCGCTTTCGCGAGCGTGCGCGCGGAGTACCCCTCGCCGTGGCCGAGACGGTACGCGATCGTGAGCGGCCGCCGGGTCATGAACAGCAGCAGCAGCGCGGCGACCGGGAACGCGACGAGATTGTTGATCAATCCGACCGCCGCGAATTTCTCCTGATCCGCCGCCGACATCCGGTCGATGATCAGGGCTTGGTTCAGCTGGATGTTGTAGAAGCTGGCCAGCACGTTGGGGACGCCGACGCACAGCGCCGCGACCGGCAGCAGCCAGCCGCGGGCTCGGTGGGCGAGGCTGTCCGGCGGGGGATCGACCAGGTCGCGGGCGCGGGTGTCGAGGCACAGGTCGAGTTGTCCCGCGAGTTCCGCACCGCTGTGCCAGCGGCGCTGCGGGTCCGCGTGCAGGCACTCCAGCAGCACGCGGCGCAACGCGGCCGGGGTGTCCTCGGGCAGGCGGGACAGCGCCGCGGCCGGGACGCCGCCGCGGCGCACCGCGAGCATCCGCGTGTACGTGTCGGCTACCGAACCCTCCTCGATGCGCGGCGGATCGTCGAACGGACTCGCGCCCGTCAGCATTTCCCACAGCAGCACCCCGAGCGAGTAGACGTCGCTGGCGTTGCCCGGCGCGGGCGCGGCGGGATCGAGATAGTGAGCCAGCTGCTCGGGGGAGCGGTAGACGAGTGCGTCGGTCGCGCCGGTCTCGCGTGGCGCGGGGATGCGGGCCGCCGCCTCGCCGAGGGCGAAGTCGGCGAGCTTCGGGATGCCCTCCGCGGTGAACAGGACGTTCGCCGGTTTGATGTCGTGATGCAGTACGCCGTGGTGCTCGGCGTAGTCGAGGGCGTCGGCCAGCCGCCTGCCCACCCACGCCACGGTCTCCGGCCAGCTCAGCCGTGCGATTTCGGCCCGCACGCTGGAATCCGATGGCCGGATCTCACCCTTGGCCTCCATGGCGGTGTCCACCGCGCGCAGCAGCAGCGCGCCTCCGTCGGTCACCGGGCCGCGACGGCGCTGCTCGAGAACGCCGACCGCGGTGCCGCCGGGGAGGTACTGCATGTAGACCAGGCGCGGCAGAGGGGCCACCCGGGCCTCCGGGGCGAGCGGTGGCCGGCCTGTCGAGGCGACGGCGTAGTCCCTCGGGTCCGCGCGGGTGGCGTCCGGATCGATGGAGTCCGCCAGCGTCGCGTCCGGATCGTCGAGTACCGCGGTGCCGTTGCCGGCCTGCGCCGACTGCCCGGCCTCGTGATCAGGAATCGGCGCGCCATCGCGGCGGGGGCGGGGTGCACGGTACGAGCTGGTGACGGTGCTGTCGTCGCTGTCTTCACGGGTGCGGGCGGAGCTCGTCGCCGCTGCGACGGTCGCGTCGTCCGCGGTGAATCGTCGTTCGGCGGCTGGGTCGGCTCGTTCGGTGTCGCGAAGGTGGGGCGCGGCGACGGTCGCGTCGTCGTCTGGGCGGCTCGCGGTCCGGCCGGGCCGGGGGGCCGCGACGGTGACGTCGGGTTCGAATGGCTCGGTGATCGCGGTGGCGCGAGTGGGGGGTGGCGCGGCGATGGTCGACTCCGCGTCGGCTGGGGTGGCGATGGTGTGGCTGCCGTTCGCGGGTGTGCCGGCGACGGTGAGGGTGCGTGCGGCGTCGGCGCTGAGTACCCGCTGGTCGAAGACGCGCACGATGTGGGCGTGGTCGAGCTGGGCCATCGTGTGCGGCGCACCCGCCCGTCCCGCCGAGAACCGGACGGCGACCAGCCGCTGCATGGAACGTTGCCTGGCCAGGAAGACGCGGCCGAGCAGCCCCGCGCCCAGGTCGGTGAGCAGGTCGAAGTCATCGATGCGCAGACCGGGCGCGAGGTCGGCGAGTGCGGCCAGGGCGTCGCTCGATTCGGCCGCGCCCGCCTCGTCGGCATCCTCGGCGGCGAAATGGGCGAGGCGTTCGCGGATGGCGTCGGCGAGGTCCGGATATTCGGCGAGGAAGTCCTCCGTCGGCAGCGGGCCGCGTCCGCGGCGCGCCAGGAATTCCTCGCACACCAGATCCAGGAGCTCGGGACTGCCTGCCACCTCGGGAAATTCCTCGCGATACTCCGCGATCCGTTTGCCGAGACCCTCGCGCTCCCAACGCCGCCGCAGATCCACCCGGATCAGATCCATCAGTACGGCCAAGCGCACCTTCGTGCCGTCGGGCACGTAGTCGCGGATCTGTGGCGGCAACCGATCGCTGTGAAGGCTGCGTTGCCAGTCGGCGGCGAACCGGACGACGGCATGGGTGCGCGGAGAGCTCACGTGTCGGTCTCCACGGCGGCCGTTTTCACTCGTGCGGATCGGCCCTCGGCGGGGCCCTGTCCGGCGGTTTCGGGGTCGACCACCCGCTCCAGCGCCCGCAGATCCGCTTCGAGCGCACGGAACAGCAGATAGGTACCCACGAACGCGATTATGCCGCCCACGCACAGCAGCCGGACCGCGAAGATCACCGACGGGATGTCGGGCGGGGGCAGGAAGGTCACTCCGGCGACCGCGAGCAGCGGCACCGAGGCGGCCACCGCGAGGTACCCGTTGCAGCGCCGGTCCAGGCCGCGTAGCCACACACCGTCCTCGGGGCTGATGTCCCCGTGCCGCAGGAACAGCGGATAGATGCACCGCACCATGTAGAAGGTCAGCAGGAAGAAGGGATAGGCGACCGCGATCGCGCCGCACACCACCAGCGAGGAGAAGAAGTGCACCATGGCGCGCGCCGATATGTCTCCGGTCGACACCTGAAGCGCGAGCGGGAAGATCAGCCCGGCCAGTACCCACAGTGAGAATGCCACGGCCACGGCGCGATCGCCCATCAGCAGCGCGTCCCGTCTGGCGCGCTGTAAGGTCTGCGGGTCGTACCGTCGTCCTTTGCGCAGACCGCGTGGCACGGTGAGCACGTATCTGGCCATGTACAGCACCAGCGCGATACCGGCCGGGAAGAAGATCGCGTTCACGGTGCCGGTGATGATGAGGAAGGTCTGCTGGGCATTCTCGGTCATCCGGCTGATGATCAGGTGCTGGTTGTGCTGGATGTTGTACAGCGAGGCGAGCACGTTCGGCAGTGCCACCGCCACCAGCGCGACCGGCACGATGTACGGGCGCAGCCGCCGCCGCCAGCTGTTCGGCGCGGGATCGACCAACTCCCGCGCGCGCCCGTCCAGGCACATCTCCAGCTGCCTGGCCAGCAGCGCGCCGCTGGACCAGCGGTCGGCCCGCTCCGGTGCGAGACAGGTCAGCAGCACGCGGCGCAACGCGGCGGGGCAGTCGGGCGGAACTCGCTCCAGCGCGGCCGCGTCCACGCCATTGCTGCGCCGCTCCAGCATGGCCTCCAGGGTGGTGTCGTCGCCGTGCTCGCCCGCCCCCGCCGTGCTGTCGTCGAACGGCTTCGCGCCGGTGAGCAGCTCCCACAGCACCACCCCGAGCGAATAGATGTCCGCGCGGGTGTCCAGGTCGGCCGCGCTGCGACCGAAGCTGGGATGACAGGCTTCCAGCTGTTCCGGCGACATGTATGCCAGTGAGCCGCCGAAGTAGGCCACCGGGCTGGTGCCTTCCACGTTGCGGCTGAAGCTGATGTTGAAGTCGGCCAGTTTCGGCACACCCTCGGCGGTGAGCAGGACGTTGGCCGGTTTCACGTCGCGGTGCAGCACGCCGTGCGAGGAGGCGTAGTCCAGCGCCTCGGCCAGTCTGCGGCCCAGCCAGGCCACCGTCTCCGGCCAGCTCAGCCTCGCGAGTTCGGCGCGCACGCTGGAATCGGTCGGCCGGATCTCGCCCTTCTCCTCCATCGCCACGTCCACGGCGTCCAGCAGCAGTTGGCCGCTGCGTTCGGCGGGCGGGGTGGCGCGCACCCAGCGCAACACGCCCAGCAGCGTGCCACCGGGGAGGAATTGCATGTAGAGCAGTCGCAGCCGACGCGCGGCGCCCTCGGCGTCATCGAGCAGCCGCTGGTCGAAGACCCGCACGATGTAGTCGTGGTCGAGTTGGGCCAGCGTCTGCGGCTCGGTGCCGTGATCGGCGGAGATCTTCACCGCGACCAACCGTTGCAGTGAGCGTTGCCGCGCGAGGAAGACCCTGGCGAACGCGCCGCTGCCCAGACCGGTCAGCAGATCGAAATCATCGATCCGCTGACCGATCTCGATGCGGTCGAGCGCGGTGTACCGGCCCGGTCCGGTGCCGATCGTCGTGGGCACGGCGGTGGCCGTACCCATCGGATCGGCGGCGGTCGTTCTGGTCATCTCAGAATCACGAGCGGACTCGGCGGTTTGGTTCAATGCGGTGTCGTCGAGGTCGGAGCCGGGGTGCGCGAGGGCGGTCCGGGTGGAATCCTCCAGCGTCGCGCGACGCGTGCTCTGGTCGAGCTCGTCGGCGTTCAACAACTCGCGCAGTTCCTCCGCTTGCCGCGGATATTCGCGCAGACATTCGCGTGGATCTACCCGCTCGCCACTCTGGCGGCGGATGACGAACTCCTCGTACACCAGACCGGCCGGAATATCGTCGGACACGAGTTCGGGAAATTCGGCGCAGTAATCGGCCAAGCGCATGCGAGCGGCGCGTTCCGGCGCGGCCCCCGGGCGGTGCAGCCAGCGGTGACGTAAGTCGACGCGGATCAGCCCCAACAGGGCTTCGCGCCGCAAGGTCGTGGCATCGGGCAGGAATTCGGCGATCGTCGGTGGGCGCCGGGTGGATTCCCACGCCGCGGCGAACGCCACCACCGCGTCGGATTCGGCACGTGACAGCTCGCCACTCCTCGGACGGGTGGAAACACCTGCGTCGGTATCGAAACTTCTTTCAGAGTTCGCACTCATGCTCGGACCTAGTGGCTCGGCGGACGCCGCGGAATCCGCATCGGTCTTTGGTCGGATGGGCCGAAAATTTCCCGCCACACCCGACTCCATCATCCCCCGCGCGGTATTCGAAATGATAACTTGCGGCTCGACAGTGGATCACCCGATTTCGACAACGACGCGACGGGGGATGACCAGCACATGTCTGACGAGGCCGCGGTAGTGGCGAACGGCTCGATGTCGGCGGCGAAGGCCGCGCCGCGAACAACCGTTCCGAATGCGATGACCACCGAACCGACGACCACCGAACCGACGACCACCGAACCGACGACCACCGAACCGACGCTCACCGGATTACGGGTGGCCGCGGCCGACGGGCGGCCGGAGCGTCTCCGGGAGGCCGAATGCGGCTCGGAGCGCGGCCCGGCCGCGACGATCGCGGCCTGCGTGCGCGACGGCCTGCTGCATCCCGGCCAAGTGGCGGCGGACGCAGGCACGCGGATCGCGGCGGCGGACCGGAAGGACAACGCGTTCAGCGTCCTTCGCGCCGAGCAGGCCATGGCCGAGTCGGTCGGCCTGATGGAGCGCGCCGACCTCGACGTGCTGCCGATGGCCGGTGTGCCGGTCGCGGTCGAACACGGAACCGCGATCGCGGGCGAGCCCGCGCCGTGGGGTCCGGCGGCCCCCACGGATCATCCGGTGGTGGCCAGGCTGCGCGCGGCGGGCGCGGTGATCCTCGGGCACGTCGCGGCCCCCGAACTCAGCCGATGGTCGACCAGCGCGGGCACCGAGCGCGTCATCCGCAATCCGTGGAACCCGGCACGCAACGCGGGCAGCGCGGCCGCCGCCGCGGTCGCGGCCGGGCTGGTCCCGGTGGCACACGGCTGCGACGGTTTGGGCGCGGTGCGGGTCGCCGCCGCGTGCTGTGGGGTCTTCGGCATCAAACCTGGGCAGCACACGGTCCCCGACGTGGGCGCGTGGGAAGGTGCGGTGGAAAACGGTGTGCTGGCCACGAGCGTGGACGACGCCGCGCTGGCGCTGTCGGTCCTGGCGGCGCGGCCGGACCTGGCCGACGTCGACCCACCCGGCCGACTACGCATCGGCCTGGCCGTGGATCCGCCTTCTCCGCTACTGCGCGTCGACCGGCACTGGACGGCAGCGGCTCGCAGAGCGGCCTCGGTGGCCGCGGCGGCGGGCCACTTGGTGGAACCGACCGCGCTACCGTACGGAAACGCCGTGTTCGCGGCGTTTCTACGCTGGCTGGCTCTCAGCGCACGCGATGTCCCCGCACTACCCGAGCCGGACCAGCTATCCCGCAGAGCCCGCCGTCGTCTGGCCCTCGGCCGGACGGTGCATCGGTTCCGGCTCGCCCGCCCCGCCCAGATCGACCGGGTGGAAGCACGACTACTGGAGTTCTTCGAGCGCTACGACGTGGTGATCACTCCCACGCTCGCCGCCCCGCCGCCCATGGCGCGGGCCTGGCACTTCCGCGATCGACCGGCCACTCTGCTCGCCGGCGCGCGATTGGCACCTTTCACCCCGCTGTGGAACCTGGTGGGCTGGCCCGCCGCCTCCGTCCCGATGGGCACGCATCCTCGGTCGGGCACGCCGGTGGCCGCACAGTTCGCGGGACCACCCGGCAGCGAATCCACCCTGCTGCGGCTATCCGCGCAGATGGAGACCCGCTGCCCGTGGCAGCGCACCGCGCCCTGAACCCGCTGAGTCAGACGCTGACCGGCGACTGCTGCGCCGCGAAACCGCCGTCCACGGCCCGACCGGCGAACTCGAGGATGGTCGGCCGGTTGTCGTCGGCTCGCCACGCCACGGCTAGTTCGCACGGCGCGAGGCCCGACACGGGACGCGCGGTCAGACCGGGCCAGCGGTACATCGGCACGTTGTTCTCGGCGAGCAGGAGCACGCCGAGACCGAGACTCACGGCTTCCAGCTTGTCCTCGGCGGTCGCGGCCTCGGCGCCGATCTTCGGCGCGCGGCCGCCGCGGCCGTCGTTGCCGAGCCAGAAGTCGCGTACCGCACCGGCTTCGGTGGGCAGCGCCACGAACGGCTCGTCGAGCAGATCGGCGAACTCGATGGTCTCCGAGACGGCCAGCGGGTGGTTCTCCGGAAGCAGCACCCAGCGCGGTTCGGTACGCAGTACCTGCCAGCGGTAGCGGCTCTGGTCCGGCAGCGGGAGCCAGACGAGCGCCAGGTCGGCCTGACGGCCCGCGAGCCCGCTGGAGGGATCGGTCCACGAGGCCGCGTGCAGCGCGAGGCGATGTCCGCTCGCGCTCTCCAGATCGCTGAGCAGGCCGCGACCGAGCGCGGACTGGATACCGACGCGCAGCACCTCGCCCGCCTCCTGCAGCGAGACGTTGGTGACCTCCCACAGCTCCAGGATCTTGCGGGCGCCTTCGAGCAACTCCTTGCCCGCGACGGTCAGCGCCACACTGCGCTGGTTGCGGTCGAACAGGACCACGTCGAGCTGACGTTCCAGCTGACGGATCTGACGCGACAGGGTGGGTTGTGCGATGTGCAGCCGCTGAGCGGCGTTGGTGAAGTGCAGTTCCTCAGCGACGGCGACGAAATACCGCAGGTCGCGCAAGTGCGGGTCCATAGCCCCTTGCTATCAGAATCAGTCCGGAATTTCCAGCCTTATCAGGCCGAAAAGTTCGGATACGGGTGCCGAAACAGTCGGCAGGTTTGTTAGAGACAGCATATTGCCTGTGGTGGTGCTCCGCACTAGGCAGTTGGCGAATTCTGGGCACCCGTCGACGGGTTATCGTCGACTTTCCCTACCTGGGCGCTTGACCAGCAGTAATGGCAGCATAGCCGGAGGGGTGATAGCGGATTGTGGACACCGCTGCGGTTGCCGATCATCGGCTGGGAATTTGCCGCTGACCGGCCGCTCAGGGTTGCCGAGAACTCAGGTGATTTTCCTCACAAAAAAGTTTCCGGACGTCTCGGCGGCCGCCCGCGGTGTGCTCCGGAACGCAGCGGGGCGCCACGGCCGGGACGAATCCCGGCCGTGGCGCCCCGGCTCGGCGCCCGCGCTCACGCGCCGCGGGCGCGCTCCTCGTATGCCTTGCGCTTGTCGGCGTCGACGTCGTCGAGGAACGCGCGGCCGGACCCGAGCGCTCGGCCGATGCCGTCCCCGAGCGCCTCCGGCAGCAGGCCGACGAACTGCGAGATGAACCCGGCCACCGCGGTCACCCGGACCTTCGACTTCGGCGCGACGATCAGCTCGGCGACGGCGTCGGCGATCTCTTCCGGCTCGGCGGGGCGCAGCAGTTTGGGCGGGGTGACGCCGGAACCGAGTTCGGTGTTGGTGAGTGTCGGCAGCACCGAGGAGAAGTGCACGCCGGTGCCGCGGTACTCCTCCCGCAGCGTGTCGGTGAAACCGAGCACCGCGTGCTTGCTGGCGTTGTAGGTGGCCAAGCCGGGGATGTGGGTCTCACCGGCCAGCGAGGCGATGTTGATGATGTGCCCGCTGCGGCGCGGCAGCATCCGGCGCAACGCCAGCTTCGAGCCGAGGATCACGCCGTAGACATTGATGTCCAGGATGCGCCGGGTCAGCTCGTCCGACTCGTCCACCACCTTGCCGGTCGGCATGATGCCCGCGTTGTTGATCAGCACGTCGATCGGGCCGAGGGTGCGCTCCACCTCGTCCAGGAACCCGTCGAAGGACTCCTGATCGGTGACGTCGAGCTTGCCGTAGTGCTCGAAATTCCGCGCGGTGCCCGACTCCTTGACGGTGGTCTCGTCGATGTCGCCGATCGCGATCTGCGCGCCGAGGGCTTGCAGCGCGGTCGCCGTGGCGAGCCCGATGCCGCGGGCGCCGCCGGTGATGACGACGACCTTGCCGCGGATCTGCTTCGTTTCGGTCACTTGTCGTCTCCCTTGAGCTTCAACAGGGCCGGAAGGTCGAGGCGGCGCAGGCCGCGCGCGCCCGCCGCGCGCATCGCGCCGAGCGCGACCAGCAGCTTCGGCATCGAATACGGGTACCAGAACAGTTCTTTCTGCTGGGTCGGCAGGATCGGCGTGGTGATCGCCTGCTGACGGCAGTATTTGCGCACGCCGTTGGCGCCGCCCCAGCGGGCGCCGACGCCGGACAGACCCCATCCGCCCATCGGCAGCGCGTAGCTGAACAGGTTCGCGAAGACGTCGTTGATGTTGACCGCGCCCGCGTTCAACTGCCGGGCGATCCGCTCGCCGCGCTCCTTGTCGCCGGTCCACACCGAGGCCGAGAGCCCGTAGATGGAGTCGTTGGCCAGCCGGATCGCCTCGGACTCGTCGGCCACCTTCATCACCGGCAGGGTGGGCCCGAAGGTCTCCTCGCTGACGCAGGACATGGTGTGGTCGACATCGACCAGCACGGTCGGCTCGAAGGCGGTGCCGAACCCGGCCCGCTTGCCGCCGGTCAGCACCTTCGCGCCGGCCGCGACGGCCTCGTCGACGTGGCGCTGCACGATGGCCACCTGGTTCTCGTTGGCCAGCGCGCCCACGTCGTACTTCGAGTCGCGCCCGTCCAGCCCTTGGCGCAGCGCCTTGACGTTGGCGGTCAGCTTCGCGACGAATTCGTCGTACACCGCCGCCTCGACGTACACCCGCTCCACGGAGATGCAGACCTGGCCGGAGTTGAACATGCCGCCGAAGGCGATGCCGTGCGCGGCGCGATCGAGGTCGGCGTCGGCGAGCACGATGGCCGGGTCCTTGCCGCCGAGTTCGAGGCTGTAGGGCACCATCCGCTCCACGCACGCGGCGGCGATCTTGCGGCCGGTCGCGGTGGAGCCGGTGAACTGGATGTAGTCGGCATTGCCGACCACGGCCGCTCCGGTCGCGCCCGCTCCGGTGACCACGGCGAGGACCGGCGGCGCGCCGATCTCGGCCCAGCCCTTCGCCAGTTCGAGCGCCGAGAGCGGCGTCACCTCGGACGGCTTGAGGATGACGGCCGCACCGGCGGCGAGCGCGGGGAACACGTCCATCACCGGCATGGCCAGCGGGAAGTTCCACGGCGTGATGACGCCGACCACCGGATAGGGCCGGTAGACCGTGGTCAACCGCTTGACCCGAGCCAGCGGACTGTGCGGCGAGGGGTGATCGTCGGCCAGGAATTTAGCCGCGCGGCGCGCGTAGTAGCCGATCAGGTCGGTGGCGAAACCCGGGTCGATCAGCGCGTCCACCCGGGGCTTGGCGGTTTCGGACTGCAGCACGGTGGCCAGGCGGTCGGTGTTGTCGATCAGCCAGTCCTGGAACTTCAGCAGCCAGGCTTTGCGGCCCTCGGGCCCGATCGCCTCCCACTCCGGCTGGTACAGCCGCAGTTCGCGCACCTTCGCCGCGACGGCCTCGGCGGTCTCGTCCGGCACCGTGCCGACGACCTCGCCGGTGCCGGGATTGCGCACCTGGATGACGGCGGGACCGTCCTTCTTCGCGGTCGTCTCGCGTGCCTGCGCCTTCTCGGTCGCGGGCGCTGGTTCCGTGTTGGTCACTGCTGTTCTCCCACTGACGTTGTGTTGAACCGCGGTCTGCTGACTGCTGTGAGTCATGCCACTGAACTATGATCGTGACACAATCCGAAGAGACTTTCTTGGCCCAGATTGTCAAGGAAAATGGGCGAATTTGTCTCCGGGTAACAAATACTGGCGAATATCTGTCGGCCTGAGGAGATGGCGATGACCGTGGGGCCCACGCCGCGCGCCGCGGACCGGCCGAGCCCGGCACCCGACGAGGTGCGCGACTGGCTGGCCGAGTACGTCTACGAGACGATGCGCGCGGAGACGCTGGAGCGGATCGTCACCCGGCTCGACGACGTCATCATCGCGCGAATCCCCGAACTCGCCGATCGCGATATGCGCCGCGACCTCGCGGCCAGCACCCGGGCGCACGCCAGGATCGTGCTCAGCCGCCTGCCCAGCGACGCCTTCGAGTTCTCGCTGCCGGAGGAGGCGCACGCGTTCGCGCGCAGCGTGGCCAGGCGCGGCTTCGAGCTGCGGTTGCTGCTGCGGGTCTATCACGTGGGCATGGAGGCGGTGCTGGACTACATGACCGAGGTCGTCGAGCAGCGGCGGGCCACGCCGGAACTCGAGCGCGTGGTGCTGCTGCGGTTGTTCGAGCGGGCCACCAAATGGATGAGCACCTCGGTCGAATTGCTCACCGACACCTACATGGAGGAGCGCGAACAGGTCCTGCGCGCCGCCATCAACCGGCGGGCCGAGACCGTCCGCGCCCTGCTGGACGGCGACGACGTCGACGTCGAGCAGGCGTCGCTGCGGCTGGGCTACCGGCTCTCCCAGCAACACCTGGCCTTCGTGCTGTGGACCGACGAGCCGACCGGCGAGCCCGCGGGCGCGGACGCGGAGGCGACCGGATTGCTGGACCGGGTCGCGGCCCGCCTGGCCGCGTCGTTCGGCAGCGCGCGGGTGCTCACCGTTCCGTCCGGCGCCAGCGCCATGTGGGCGTGGGCCGGGTCGGACGACGTGGAACGCGCCGCCGAACTCGCGGCGCCGGGACAGCTGGAGCGGCTGGCCGGGGCGCAGATCGAGGCGCCGGTGCGGGTCGCGTTCGGGGTGCCCGCCGCGGGAATCGCCGGCTTCCGCCGCAGTCATCGCGAGGCGGTCGCCGCGCGGCAGGTCGCCGAGCGCGCACCCGCGGGCGGCTCCCGGGTCACCGGGTATCGAACGGTGGAGATCGCCTACCTGGCCGGCGCGGACGAAGCGGCCATGCGCGGGCTGGTCGCGCGTGAGCTGGGCGCGCTGGCGGGGCGGGATGCGAACGCAGCGCGGCTGCGCGAGACGCTGCACGCGTATCTGCGCGGCCACCGCAGCCCGGAGGCCACGGCGAAAACGCTGGGCGTGCACAAGAACACGGTTCGCTACCGCGTGCAGCGGATCGAACAGCTGCTGGGATATCCGATCGAAGAGCGGGGCTTGCCGCTGGAGATCGCGCTGGTGTGCGTCGACGTCTACGGCGCGGACGCCCTGCCCTGAACCGCGGCTACTCTCCCGCCGCCGCCTCGCGCGCCGCGATGCGGCGCAGTGGCGGCTCGGTGGGCGGCGCCACCCTGCGGTCGGGTAACTCGGCGAGCAAAGTGGTGGTCGCCTCTGCGATGGCCGCGACGGCCTTGTCGACGGCCGATTTGGTGGTCGAGCTCAGGCCGGACACGCCACCGACCTTGCGCACGTACTGCAGTGCGGCGGCATAGATCTCCTGCTCGGTTGCGGCAGGTTCCAGACCACGCAGGACGGTGATGTTTCTACACATGCGAGCACACTAGCCCCAGATCACGACATGCGTCAGGGCAAGAAGTCACCGAGGTGGAAATAGATTTGCCCAGCGGACGCGCGCTCGCCCCGCCGCGGGGACGAACATGCGCGGCCATCCGCGAATACCGAGCGTCCGCCGGGACGGATGGGGAACAATCGGGGGCATGTCTGCGCGCGGTGTACCGACCTTGACGACGTTTCCGTACGCGGAGCTGGACGAACGCGAGGAAGACCATTGGTCCGGCGCCGCGGTATCCGACGACGAACTGCGGGCGCTGGCCCTCGGCGCCTTCTACTCGGCGCGCTGGGACGCCTTCCACGACGCGCTGCTGCTCGGTCCCGAACGCGCGCATCCCCTCGGTGACCGGCGCGAGCTGGCCATCGACACGCTCACCGGAGCGTGGGGCATCACCGACGGCACCGAGGCGCAGGCCTCGATGGAGCAGTTGCTCGACGGCATGCACGCCCCGCTCTACGCGCTGGTGCACCCGCTGGTGACGGCCTCGATCAACGCCAGCGAGCGCGATCGGTTCGGCGAGCGGGCCGACCGGCACCGGGCATTCCTGCGGCAGGTCGGCGCGTTCCGGGGCATGGACAACCCGGAGGCGCTGGTCCGCGACTACGACATCTGGTCGCAGGCGATCAAGATCGGATTCACCGACCATCTGGCCCGGCCGCTGCCCAGCGACATCCACGCCTGGGATCTGGCCAGGGTGGTCGCGGTGGCCAGGATGGCCTACACGGCCGGCTACCTCGACGCCGACGTGGCCTGGGGCTATCTGGCGCGTGCCCTGCCGCTGGCCCAGAGCAAGTACCGCAACTGGCGTCAGTTCGGCGACGCCTACCTCACCGGCTGGACCTATTGGCAGGCCTGCGAGGACCTGGCCGAGCTGAAGAACGGCGGCGTCGATCGCCGCAAGGAGCTGCTGCGGCTGTGGCTGCGCCCGACCAGCCCGTGGCGGCGGGTCGCGCTGAACTCAGTTCCCGTCGGGGAGTGAGCGCAGGATGCCGCGGCCGTAACGCTGGAACTGCGCGTCGTCGACCATGCCGAGGGAGTGCCGCTCGACCAGCAGCTCCCATTCCGAATACAGCTGGGCCACACCGGGATCCGCGGAGCCCGCGGCCCCGTCGGCGGATTCCCTGCGCACCGCGAAGTTCACCGCGCAGGTGACCCGCTCGGTGTCGGCGCGGTCGGCGCCGGTGAAATGCAGCGTCCGGCTGCCGTCGTGCACCTCGATGCCGGTGGCGCCCCGTCCGGGACCGATCTCGCCGCGGCCCACGGTGGGGGTGTCGGTGACGCGCGCCCACAAGACCACGGGGATCGGGAGTTCGTGCGCGTACCGGCCGTCGCCGATGGAGACGAACAGCAGGCGCGCCGTCGTCGCGGCGAGTAGGCCGGAGCCGTTGCCCGCGGGAGGTTGCGCGACCGCGACGGCGGTCTCCAGGACATACTCGTCCGGCGTCACGTAACGATGCAGAGCCGCTATCGCCTGCTTCGTGTCGCGGCGCGGCGACATCCTCCGGGTGGCCCGCTCCACGTCCGCGCGAACGGGGCCGCCGCGGCCCCAGGTGGGCGCGGGCGGGCGCAGATCCGGCGCCGCCACGTCGATGCGCTGGGTGGCCAGGATGTGCGCGTTGAGCCGGTCGACGATCTCGGTGGCCGCTGGCACGTCGTGCTCGGCGATCAGGACCGGCAGCGGGGTGCGGTCCGCGGGCACGCCGGTGAGCACGGGCGTGGGGTAACGCAGATAGATCTCGATGACGACCGCGTCGTCCGCGCGCCGGTTCAGCCGGACCTTGAGCAGGTCCGACACCGGGACATCGAGGACGCGCTCGCCGTCGGACCCGGGCCGCAAGATGATCAGCCTGCCGCGGCCGTGACGCAGTATCGCTGTGGGTGTCCGTAGCTCGACTATGTCCATACCCCCTGCGCTCGTGTCTGGTCTGCGGCGCTCCCGGGGCTTTCGTGGTTTGCGAGCTACCGCTTACGTGCCCGTCGTTCGCGCCGCGAGGTTGTGTCGTCGCTCACGATAGGCCGAACATGCCATGATTGTTGCCACTTGGAGGAAGCCGGACCGGAGACATCGGGAACCACCGTCGATCCCCGGCCGTTTACCTCATTAGCTGCACCTGCAGTCGAACTGTGCGATGTATCGACTAGACCGTACGCGGTAACGTGGCATGTCCGCATCCGAACCCCCGCGGAACCGGACGCGCCAGACGCATCGCTAGGCAAGAACCGGAGACACCGGAAAGGACTGGCCGCCCCGGCCGACGCTCTATGAACCGCAAGACAGTGTTTCGCACCCTGGCCATAGTCTCGGGCATTTTGCTCGTGATCTATGCGTTCAGCTATTTCGGCAACGACACGCGGGGCTGGAAGAGCGTCGATACATCGGTTGCCCTGAGCCAGCTCGAGAACAAGAGCAACGTTCAGAACATTCAGATCGATGATCGCGAGCAGCAGCTGCGCATCGAACTGAAGGACGGCAACGACGCCACCGGCGGGCAGAACAAGATCATCGCGAAGTATCCGGGCGGAAGCGAGACCTCCGCCCAGATCTTCGACGCCGTGAAGACCTCCGGCGCGCCCTACAACACCGTGGTCAAACAGGAGAGCTGGTTCACCCAGATCCTGCTGTTCGTGCTGCCCATGGTCATCCTGCTCGGGTTGTTCATCTTCGTGATGGCCCGCATGCAGGGCGGCGGCCGCGGCGGCATGATGGGCTTCGGCAAATCGAAGGCCAAGCAGCTGTCCAAGGACATGCCCAAGACCACGTTCGCCGACGTGGCCGGAGCCGACGAAGCGGTCGAGGAACTCTACGAGATCAAGGACTTCCTGCAGAACCCGGTTCGGTACCAGGCGCTCGGCGCCAAGATCCCCAAGGGCGTCCTGCTCTACGGCCCGCCCGGCACCGGTAAGACCCTGCTGGCCCGTGCCGTCGCAGGCGAGGCGGGTGTGCCGTTCTTCACCATTTCCGGCTCGGACTTCGTGGAGATGTTCGTCGGTGTCGGCGCCTCCCGGGTGCGCGACCTGTTCGAGCAGGCCAAGCAGAACAGTCCCTGCATCATCTTCGTCGACGAGATCGACGCGGTCGGCCGCCAGCGCGGCGCAGGCCTCGGCGGCGGTCACGACGAGCGCGAGCAGACCCTCAACCAGTTGCTGGTCGAGATGGACGGCTTCGGCGACCGCACCGGCATCATCCTGATCGCGGCGACCAACCGCCCCGACATCCTCGATCCTGCGCTGCTGCGTCCGGGCCGGTTCGACCGGCAGATCCCGGTGGGCAACCCGGACCTCGCCGGTCGCCGCGCGATCCTGCGGGTGCACTCGCAGGGCAAGCCGATCTCTCCGGACGCCGACCTGGACGGCCTGGCCAAGCGCACCGTCGGCATGTCCGGCGCCGACCTGGCCAACGTGATCAACGAGGCCGCGCTGCTCACCGCCCGCGAGAACGGCGCGGTGATCACCGGCGAATCGCTGGAGGAGTCGGTGGACCGCGTGATCGGCGGCCCGCGCCGCAAGAGCCGGATCATCAGCGAGCACGAGAAGAAGATCACCGCCTACCACGAGGGCGGCCACACCCTGGCTGCCTGGGCGATGCCGGACATCGAGCCGGTGTACAAGGTCACCATCCTGGCGCGCGGCCGCACCGGCGGTCACGCCATGACGGTGCCCGAGGACGACAAGGGCCTGATGACCCGCTCGGAGATGATCGCCCGCCTGGTCATGGCGATGGGCGGCCGCGCGGCCGAGGAACTGGTGTTCCACGAGCCGACCACCGGCGCGTCCTCCGATATCGACCAGGCCACCAAGATCGCCCGTGCGATGGTCACCGAGTACGGCATGAGCTCTCGGCTCGGCGCGGTCCGCTACGGCCAGGAGCAGGGCGACCCGTTCCTCGGCCGCTCGATGGGCATGGGTTCGGAGTACTCCCACGAGGTGGCGGGCGCGATCGACGTGGAGGTGCGCAACCTGATCGAGGCCGCGCACACCGAGGCGTGGGCCATCCTCAACGATTACCGCGACGTGCTCGACGACCTGGCCACCGCGCTGCTGGAGCGGGAGACCCTGCACCGCAAGGATCTCGAGCAGATTCTCGCGTCGGTGCAGAAGCGCCCGCGGATCACCGCGTTCAACGATTTCGGCGACCGCGTCCCCTCGGACAAGCCGCCGGTGAAGACCCCGGGCGAGCTGGCCGCCGAGCGCGGCGAGTCGTGGCCGCCGGAACCGGCGGTGGCCGCGTCCGCGCAGCGTGACCCGCAGGCCTCCAACGGCTACCCCCCGCACGAAAGCGGTTACGGAGCTTCGCCGCAGTACGCACGCCCGGCCGCGCCCGGCTACCCGCTGCCTCAGGCGCCCGCCGCTCCGGCTTATCCGCGCCAGGGCACGCACGGTTCGCGGCCGGATTACGGCGCTCCCGCGGGATGGTCGGCTCCCGGCTGGCCGCCCCGGGACGAGCCGCAGCAGCAGGGGCAGTCCGGCTGGGGTGACTCGCAGCAGCCGCGGCACGGCTACCAGCAGTGGGGTCCGCAAGGCTCGCCGGAAGGCGGCTACGACCGGGACGGTTACGGCGATCGAGGCGGCTACGACGAGCCGCGCCGGGCCAACCCGAACGGCGAGGGCGACAACGGTGATTGGGATGGACCGAACGGTCGTCACTGAGCGGTGACGATTAGGCTCGACCATCGTGGGGTGCCGAGGAATTGCCGGCGCCCTGGGAGTTTGGAGGTGTCCTCGATTGTCGGCCAACGATCACGGCGGTGGCTACACCCTCGCCGAAGCGGATAGTGCTGAACACAACGGTGTCGACATCGGCCTGACGGAGCCCGGACCCGTCGCCCTGGAGAGCGGGAGATCGTTCGACCAGGCACGGGCCGAAGCGGCGGTGCGGGAGTTGCTGCTCGCCGTCGGCGAGGACCCGGATCGGCCGGGGCTGCGGGAGACGCCCGCCCGGGTCGCGCGCGCCTATCGGGAAACCTTCGCGGGGCTCTACGTCGAACCGGATTCGGTGCTGAACACCACGTTCGACGAGGGCCACCAGGAACTCGTGCTGGTGCGGGACATCCCGATGTACTCCACCTGTGAGCATCACCTCGTGTCGTTCCACGGCGTCGCCCACGTCGGTTACATCCCCGGCCCGCACGGGCGGGTCACCGGTCTTTCCAAGCTCGCCAGGCTGGTCGACCTGTACGCCAAGCGCCCGCAGGTGCAGGAGCGTCTGACCAGCCAGATCGCCGACGCGGTGATGCGCAAGCTGGATCCGCGCGGCGCCATCGTGGTGATCGAGGCCGAGCACCTGTGCATGGCGATGCGCGGTATCCGCAAGCCGGGCGCGAGTACCACCACCTCCGCCGTGCGCGGGCTGCTGCAGTCCAACGCCGCCTCGCGGGCCGAGGCGCTCGATCTGATACTCCGGAAGTGAGTGGGCCCGCGGTGTCCGAACCGAGCAGCGGAAGGCGCGGAGCCACCGGGGACGACACCGCCACCGCACGGCCGGACGGGCGCTCGGCGACCGAAGCGCGGGCGAGTGGTTTCGAGAGCGTCGGCGCCCGCGACGGGCGCTCCTGCGTGGTGATGGGCGTGGTCAACGTCACCAGCGATTCGTTTTCCGACGGTGGGCGATACCTCGATCCCGAGCTGGCCATCGCGCACGGCGTGCGGCTGCACGCCGCAGGCGCGGACATCGTCGACGTGGGCGGCGAGTCGACCAGACCGGGCGCGGTGCGCATCGATGCGGCGACCGAGGCAGCCCGGGTGACACCGGTCATCCGCGGCCTGGTCGCGGCGGGCGTGCCGACCAGCGTGGACACCATGCGCGCCGCGGTGGCCGCCGCGGCGATCGAGGCGGGGGTGTCGGTGGTGAACGACGTCTCCGGCGGTCGCGCCGACGCCGACATGGTGCGAGTGATCGCCGCCGCGCGGGTCCCGTGGATTCTCATGCACTGGCGGGCGGGCGCCGACTACCGGCACACCGGACCGGCGGACCACTACGACGACGTGGTCGCCGAGGTGCTCGCCGAGCTGACCGCGCAGGTGGACCTGGCCGTCGCCGCCGGCGTAGACCCGTCCCGGCTGATCCTCGACCCAGGGTTGGGCTTCGCGAAGAACGCCGAGCACAACTGGGCTCTGCTCGGCGCGCTGCCCGAACTGGTCGCGCACGGGCTGCCGGTCCTGATCGGCGCGTCGCGCAAGCGTTTCCTGGGTTCGCTCCTCGCCGACGAGGCGGGGCCGCGCCCACCGGACGGCCGCGAGACGGCTACCGCCACCATCTCGGCACTGGCCGCACTGCACGGCGCGTGGGGTGTGCGGGTGCACGACGTGCGCGCCTCGCTGGACGCCATCGCGGTCACCGATGCGTGGCAGAATGCCGCACGGCAGCGCGCCGCACAGCGCGACACCGTCCGATCCAGTGCGCAAGGAGCTCGATGATGAGCCGGTCCCCGGTCCACGCCGAAGACGATGCGCCGCCGCGTGATTCGGCGCCCAGGCGCGGCGCAGACCGGATCGAGTTGCGCGGCCTGCGCGCCTTCGGGCATCACGGTGTCTTCGAGCACGAGCGTCGTGACGGCCAGGAGTTCCTGGTCGACCTGACGGTGTGGGTGGATTTCGCCTTGGCCGCGGCGTCCGACGATCTGGCCGCCACCGTGGACTACGGCGCGTTGGCCGAGCGTGCGGTGCGCATCGTCCAGGGCCAAGCGCGCAATCTCATCGAGACGGTGGTGTCGGAGATCGCCGACGACGTGATGACCGATCCGCGGATCGAGTCGGTCGAGGTGGTGCTGCACAAGCCCTCCGCGCCGATCCCGCACACGTTCGCCGACGTGCGGGTGATCACCTCCCGTCACCGGGGGGAGCCCGCCGAATGAGCGAGCGCAACGGCGGCGCGGCCATTTTCCGGACCGCGCCGAGTGCCGCGGAGGCGCGCCGATGACCCGTGCCGTGCTGTCCATCGGTTCGAACCAGGGGGACCGGCTCGCCCATCTGCGCAGCGTGCTGGACGGGTTCGGGCATCGCGTGCTGGCCGCCTCCGCCGTGTATTCGACCGCGCCGTGGGGCGGCGTGCCGCAGGAGGATTACCTCAATGCCGCTGTGCTGGTGGAGGATCCGGTCTTCGGCTGCGCGGACTGGCTGCGCAGCGGCCAAGACCTGGAGCAGGCCGCGGGACGCGTGCGCGAAGTGCGCTGGGGCGCGCGCACACTCGACGTGGACGTGGTGTGGTGCGCCGAACTGCGCGACGGAGAGCCGGTCGCGTGCCGCAGTGCCGACCCGGATCTGATTCTGCCGCACCCCCAAGCGCACCGGCGCGCTTTCGTGCTGGTGCCGTGGCTGGACGTGATGCCGGACGCGGTGCTCGAGGTCGACGGGGTACCGCACGCCGTGGCGGATCTGCTGGGGCGGCTCGATCCGGCCGAGCGCGCCGGGGTGCGCCGCACCGAATTCTCGTTGACGGGCACGCCGTCGTGAAACTGAAGCCGACTCGCGTCCTCGACCTCGTGGCGACCGTGCTGATCGCCGCGATCGTCGCGTGGATCGCCACCAGGGTGGCCTACGACAGCTTCCCGCCGATCTCGACCTTCGCGGGAGCCTCGCTGTACCCGGTGGCCGCCATCGAGGCGGTGCTCGCTTTCGTGATCCGGGCCAGGGTCAACGACGACGAGATCGGCGACGGCCGCCACCAGCTGCATCCGATCACCGCGGCACGCGCCGTCGCGCTGGCCAAGGCGTCGGTGCAGGTGGGTTCGATCGCCGCCGGTATCTGGCTCGGCTTTCTGTGCTGGGTTCTCCCTCAGCGCGGCACGCTGCGCGCGGCGGCCGCCGACAGCCCGGGTGCGATCGTCGGGATGCTGGCGGGGGTGGCTTTGGTTGCTGCGGCCCTCTGGTTGGAGTATTGCTGCCGGGCGCCGGACGATCCGACCGACGATGCGGCAACTACCTAGCTAGCTTTACGAACGGAATCACCAAACGTTGTGTGGGCGCGGCTCCACCTATTGGCTACCCTGGCTGGCATGGTTTCACCCTCCCGTAGCAGCACTTCCCGTCGACGGCGGGACGACGCGGGAAAATTGTTCGTCGGCGTCTTGATCTTGCTCGGCCTGGTTGCCAGCGTTTTCCTGATCTTCAGTAACAGCGTGCAGTTCGTACGGGTAGGTCTGATTGCGGCGCTGTGGGCGGCGGCGATCGGCGCTCTGGCTGCGACGAAGTACCGCAAGGAAGCGGATATCGACAAGGCGAAGGTCCGTGATCTACAGACCGTCTACGAGTTGCAGTTGGAGCGGGAGGTCACCGCGCGACGCGAGTACGAGCTCGGCGTAGAGGCGCGGGTGCGTGAGGAAGTGGGCGCCGACGCGGCCGAACTCGCGGCCTTGCGCGCGGAACTCACCGTGCTGCGCCAGAGCCTGCAGCGGCTGTTCGACGGGGATCTGCCGATGGATCGCCCGGCGTTGCGGGCCGACGCGACCCGGATTCAGGAGCTGACCAGCTCGGGCGCGGAATCCGGGAACAATAGCTCCGCGAATGCCGGAATGTGGTCGGTGTTCGCCGACCAGCAACCGCATAGCAGTATGACGCCGATCTTCGAGCCGGATCATCCCGAGCCGCCCGCCTTCGCCAGCCCCTTCGACGACCCGGTCACCGCCGAGACCGCGGTGGTCTCCATCGACGACGACGCCGAGCAGGCCGACCCGGAGCAGGCCGACGCCGAGCAGGCGCGCTACGCCGAGCCGCGTGGCTGGGCCGACGCCTTCACCGAGGCGGTGGACGAGCCGCTCGACGAGCCGCTCGACGAGCCGCCGACCCAGCCCGCCGCGCGGCCGTGGCCGACCAAGGAGCCTGCCCCCCGGCCGACGTCCGCGCCGACCATGGGCACGCCTAGCGCGCGCAGGCGGCGCAGGGCCGAGAGCGACGACGAGACGCCGTCGCGTCGTCTCTCGGTCGCGGAGATCATGGCCAACCTGCAGTCCGAGGAGCGCGAACGCCGGTGACCCGCGGCCGGGCGCTGCCCGGCACTGCGGCACAGATCACGCGGGCACCCCGTGGCGGCGGAGAACCGCCTGCCGATATTCTCTTGGCGTACCGTCCGGTACCCGCATGGCGGGACTGGAACGACATCGAGAGGACAACGTTGACCTCGAGAAGCGTGAATTCCGACAACGCTGCTTCGGGCTTCGACCCCGCGCCCGCACGCCTGACGGTGGGAATCGTCTCGGCGGGACGTGTGGGCTCGGCATTGGGCGCCGCACTCGAGCGGGCCGGACACATCGTGTTCGGCGTCTGCGCGATCTCCGACGCCTCGGTGCGCCGTGCCAGGACCCGGCTGCCCGACTCGGAGATCCTGCCGGTCGAGCAGGTGGCCGCCCGCAGCGAGCTGCTGCTGCTCGCCGTACCCGACACCGAACTCCCCGGCCTGGTTCGCGGCCTGGCCGGTGCGGGAGTCGTCCGGCCGGGCACCATCGTCGCGCACACCTCCGGCGCGAACGGCGTCGGCGTGCTCGCGCCCCTCGCCGAGATCGGCGCCCTTCCGCTGGCCATCCACCCCGCCATGACCTTCACCGGACACGACGAAGACGTGCCCCGGCTGGGCAACGCCTGCTTCGGCATCACCGCGGCCGACGAGGTCGGCTACGCCATCGCGCAGTCGCTGGTGATCGAAATGGGCGGTGAGCCGGTCCGGGTGCCGGAGGCCAGGCGGCCGCTCTACCACGCTGCTCTCGCCCACGGCAGCAATCACCTGGTCACGGTGATCGTCGACGCGGTCGCCGCACTGCGGGCGGCCCTGGACGGCCCGGGCCTGATCGGCCAGCAGTTGGTCGACGACCAGCCCAACGGTTTGGCCGAGCGCCTGCTCGCCCCGCTGGCATCGGCGGCGCTGGACAACGCGCTGCGCCGCGGCCAGTCCGCGCTGACCGGACCGGTGGCCCGCGGCGACGCGGACGCGGTGGCCGCGCATCTGGACGCGCTGGAGTCGGTCGATCCCCGGTTGGCCGAGGCGTACCGCGCGCTGTCGCTGCGCACCGCGGAACGGGCCGGCACCGCCCCGGCCGTCATCGAGCTGCTGGAAGGACACTGATGTTCGACCCGAAATTGCGCGGTGCCTACCGGCCCGGTGAGCTGACCGTGCACCACGATCCCGCGATACTCGGTGCGGTGTCCGCCGCTCTGCGCGGCGTCGGCCGCACCGTCGCGCTGGTGCCGACCATGGGCGCGCTGCACGAAGGCCATCTGGAGATCGTGCGGCTGGCCAAACGCACCAACCAGGTCGTCATCGTCTCGATCTTCGTCAATCCCTTGCAGTTCGGGGCGAACGAGGATCTGGACAAATATCCCCGCACGCTGGACGCCGATGTCGAGCTGCTGCGCGCGGAGGGCGTCGAGCTGGTCTTCGCGCCGAGCGTGGCCGACATGTACCCGGACGGTCCGCGCACCACGGTGCACCCCGGTCCGCTCGGCGCCGAACTGGAGGGCGCCAGCCGCCCGACCCATTTCGCGGGCATGCTCACCGTCGTCGCCAAACTGCTGCAGATCGCGCGGCCGACGGAGGCGTTCTTCGGCGAGAAGGACTATCAGCAGCTCACGTTGATCCGGCAGCTGGTCCGCGACCTGAATTTCGACGTCGAGATCACCCCGGTGGTCACTGTGCGCGAGGCCGACGGCTTGGCGCTGTCCTCGCGCAACCGCTATCTCGACCCGGTGCAGCGCGAAGCGGCGCTCGCCCTGTCTGCGGCCCTGTCGGCGGGCAAGCACGCGGGCGGCCTCGGCGGTGACGCGGTACTCGCGGCCGCCCGCCAGGTGCTCGACGCCGCGAGCGGCGTGGACGTCGACTACCTGGAGCTGCGCTCGGCCGCCCTGGGGCCCGCCCCGGCGACCGGCAACGCCAGACTGCTGATCGCGGCCAGGGTCGGCGCGACCCGGCTGATCGACAACGTCGCCGTCACGCTCGGCGCTCCGATCGACGGCCATCCCAACGTCTCAGGTTCGCGGCCAGCCGTGGACTCCTCCCCGGCGGTGTCCGATCCCGCCCCGATCTCTCCCGCGAACTAGAAAGGGCGACGCAATGCTGCGCACCATGATGAAGTCGAAGATCCACCGTGCCACCGTGACGCACGCCGACCTGCACTACGTCGGCTCGGTCACCGTGGACCAAGACCTGCTCGACGCCGCCGACCTGCTGGAAGGCGAACAGGTCTGCATCGTGGACATCGACAACGGCGCCCGACTGGAGACCTACGTCATCGCCGGTGAGCGCGGTTCCGGTGTGATCGGGATCAACGGCGCCGCGGCGCACCTGGTGCATCCGGGTGACCTCGTCATCCTGATCGCCTACGGCCAGCTGAACGAGCAGGAGATCGCGGAATACGACCCCAAGGTCGTGTTCGTCGACGAGCGCAACCGGCCGGTGGAGCTCGGCTCGGACCCGGCGCACGCTCCGGAGGGCTCGGGCCTGACCTCGCCGCGCTCCCTGTCGTTCGTCTGAGGACCGGCGACCGGGACATGCTGCTGACCATCGATGTCCGCAATACCAGTATCGAACTCGGTCTGTTCTCCGGTTCGGGGGCGCATTCGAAACTGGTGCGGCACTGGCGAATGCACACCAATCCGTTGCTGACCGCCGATGAATTCGCCATGCAGGTGCGCGGGTTGGTCGGCGCGCAGCTGGACGAGGTGATCGGCGTCTCCGCGCTTTCGACGGTGCCGCCCGTGCTGCGCGAACTGCGCGCCATGCTCGGTCAGTACTGGGCGCACGTTCCGCACGTATTGGTGGAACCCGGTGTGCGCACCGGGATTCCGTTGCTGGTGGACAATCCGAAAGAAGTCGGAGCGGACCGCATCGTCAATTGTCTGGCCGCCTATCAGCGGTATTCCGCACCCGCGATCGTCGTCGATTTCGGTACGGCGATCTGTGTCGATCTGGTGTCGAGGAAGGGCGAGTTCCTGGGCGGGATCATCGCGCCCGGTGTGGAGATCTCGACCGAGGCGCTGGTGGAACGCAGCGCGCTGCGGCGGGCGGAGCTGACCAGGCCGCGGTCGGTGCTGGGGAAGAACAGCATGGAGTGCATGCAGTCCGGAGCGGTTTTCGGTTTCGCCGGACTGGTGGACGGTCTGATCGATCGGATTCGCGACGAGTTCGACGCCTTCGCGGGCGACGATGTCGCGATCGTGGCGACCGGTGCGACCGCACCGCTGATCGTTCCGGAATCCGAAACGATCGACGATCACGATCCGCACCTCACGCTGACCGGGCTCCGGCTCGTATACGAACGCAACCAGCGGCGCAAGGGAAGTGTCTGAATTGCGCGGTGTTGGCTTCGTCGC
This sequence comes from Nocardia abscessus, assembly GCF_015477775.1. Classification (GTDB taxonomy): domain Bacteria; phylum Actinomycetota; class Actinomycetes; order Mycobacteriales; family Mycobacteriaceae; genus Nocardia; species Nocardia abscessus_A. The sequence continues at coordinate 79,514 of NZ_JADLQO010000006.1, forward strand.
AGGCCCGGCACTTGTCGATACCGCGCCGGATGCTGTTAAACTCCTTCTCGTGACTTCCCGCGTGAGCACCCAGGAGTGTTGTCGAGGCTGACTTGCCTCGACCGATCGAGGCTGACTTCTCGCCCTCGACCGATACCTTCCTCCTGGAGATTCGCTCATGCGTTCTTCTGTCCTTTCCCTTTCTTCCGCGCGCACCACGTTGTCGGCCACCCCTCCGGTGGAGCGCTCGGTGTCGCCCGCGCTTCCTACCCGGTTGCGTCCGGCCGATCTGCTCCGGCTGACCGACGAAGGCGCCGAGGATGTGCTGGCCGGGCGGTACGACCACCTGCTTCCCGCGGACGGGACGTGGCCGGTGGACGAGCGCTGGGCGACCAGATTGCTCACCGACGACGAGGTCGACGTCTGGCTGATCAGCTGGACTCCGGATAAATCGACCGAACTGCACGACCACGCCGGGTCGCTCGGCGCACTCACCGTGCTCAGCGGCGCGCTGTCGGAATACCGTTGGAACGGAACGGAACTGCGCTGCCGCACACTCGCGGCGGGTGACCAGGCTTCGTTCCCGATCGGCTGGGTGCACGACGTCATGCGCGCGCCCGCCGCCGTGCCCGGCGCTGCCGAGTCCGCGGGTCCGCTCGACCCGACGCTGAGCGTGCACGCCTATTCCCCGCCGCTCACCGCCATGTCCTATTACGAGGTGACCGGTCACGGCACCCTCCGGCGCACTCGAACCGTTCTCACCGACCAGCCCGAAGGTGATATGTGATGACCCGTTTGACCATCGATCAGATGCTCGAGAACGCACGGGACCGACTCGAGCGGATCTACGCCTTCGAATTGCCGCAAGCTGTCGAGCGCGGCGCCATTCTGGTGGATATCCGGCCCCAAGCGCAGCGCGGACGCGAGGGCACCTTGCCCGGCGCGCTGGTGATCGAGCGCAATGTCCTGGAATGGCGGCTGGACCCCACCAGCTCCGCCCGCTTGGCGCTGGCCGCCGATCACGACGTGGAATGGATCGTCGTCTGCTCCGAGGGCTATACCTCCAGCCTGGCGGCCGCCGCTCTCCAACAACTCGGGCTGCACCGGGCCACCGACCTCGTGGGCGGCTACCAGGCATTGAAGGCGGCCGGCCTGCTGAACGTCGCCATGGGGGCGCCGCACTTCGCGCGTGAGCTCGAAGCGCTCGCATCCCTGTAAAATCACCCGCGAACACTTCCATCTCGAAATAGCCGGTCGCACAGGTGTTTCCGGACACCGCTCGATGTGCACCGGCTATTTCGCGTATCCGGAGCCGCGGCGCGGCGGTCCGGAGTGGGGCAGAGCATCGATACCGTTTCGTTACTCCGGGTCAGAGTCCGGGCGGCGCGCAAAACGATTTCCGGTGCACGCTAGGGTTGTTCGATGTGAGCACCCCGAACTCTGCATCCTCCAGCGCATCGACATCGGAATCGCGGCCTGCCGTGGCGCCCGACGCCGACGATGCCCCGGAGCAGATACGGATTCGGCGGGAGAAGCGGGAGCGGCTGCTCGCGGCCGGTGGCGAGGCCTATCCCGTAGTCGTGCCGCGCACGCATACCCTCGCGGAAATACGGGCCGCATATCCGGAGCTGGCCGCCGACACCGCCACCGGACAACAGGTGGGCGTCGCCGGACGCGTCATATTCCTGCGTAATACCGGCAAGCTGTGTTTCGCGACACTGCAGGAGGGCGACGGCACCAAGCTGCAGGCGATGATCAGCCTGAACGGGGTCGGCGCGGACGCCCTCGCCGCCTGGAAGGCCGATGTCGATCTCGGTGACTTCGTTTTCGTGCACGGTGAGGTCATCTCCTCCCGCACCGGGGAACTGAGCGTCATGGCCGATTCCTGGTCCATGGCGGCGAAGTCCCTGCGGCCGCTGCCGGTGGCGCACAAGGAGATGAACGAGGAGTCGCGGGTCCGGCAGCGCTATGTCGATCTGATCGTGCGTCCCGAAGCCAGGGAAATGGCCCGCACCCGCATTGCCGTGGTGCGTGCGCTGCGCAACGCGCTCGAGCGCAGGGGATTCCTCGAGGTGGAGACGCCGATGCTGCAAACGCTGCACGGCGGCGCGGCGGCCCGGCCGTTCGTCACCCGTTCCAATGCTCTCGATATGGACCTCTACCTGCGCATCGCGCCGGAGCTGTTCCTGAAGCGCTGCGTGGTCGGCGGCATGGAGCGGGTCTTCGAGATCAACCGGAACTTCCGGAACGAGGGGGCGGACTCCACGCATTCCCCCGAGTTCGCGATGCTCGAGACATACCAGGCATACGGCACCTATGACGACTCGGCGGTGATGATCCGGGAATTGGTCCAGGAAGTGGCCCAGGAGGCGTTCGGCACCCAGGTGGTGACCCTGGCCGACGGCACCGAATACGATCTACGCGGCGAGTGGGCGACCGTGGAGATGTACCCCTCGCTGTCGGACGCGCTGGGAGTGCGGGTCACCCCGGAAACGTCGGTCGCCGAATTGCGGGCACTAGCGGATCGGGTCGGTCTGGAAATTCCGGAGGGCAAGGGCTACGGCCACGGGAAACTCGTCGAGGAACTCTGGGAACACCAGTATGGCGACAAGCTCTACGCGCCGACTTTCGTTCGCGACTTCCCGGTGGAGACATCCCCGCTGACCAGGCAGCATCGGAGTACGGCAGGCGTCACCGAGAAGTGGGACCTCTATGTGCGCGGCTTCGAGTTGGCCACGGGCTATTCGGAGTTGGTCGACCCGGTGATCCAGCGCGAGCGGTTCGTCGACCAGGCTCGGCTGGCCGCACAGGGCGACGACGAGGCGATGGTGCTCGACGAGGACTTCCTCGCGGCGATGGAGCACGGCATGCCGCCGACCACCGGAACCGGTATGGGAATCGATCGGTTGTTGATGGCGCTCACGGGATTGGGAATCCGAGAAACGATACTGTTCCCAATTGTGCGTCCGGTCACCAGGTGACCACTGGATTGCAAAGCAGCGACTCCGTCTTGGAATTTCCGGAATTCGGGGTATTCTTGCCTCGGGTAATCGGCCTAGTATGCGGGTCGCACGATTTCGAGAGGACGTTCATCTCATGGCAAAGAAGGTCACCGTTAGCCTGATCGACGATGTCGACGGTGAGTCCATCGCGGACGAGACCATCGAGTTTGCGATCGACGGTGTGTCGTACGAGATCGACCTGTCGTCGGCAAATGCGGCGAAGCTGCGCGACGGTTTGGAAGAGTGGGTTTCGAATGCGCGCCGGGTCAGTGGCCGGCGCCGGGTCAAGGCCGCCGCGGCCGCCGCGGGCACGCCCAAGAGCCGGGTCTCGATCGACCGGGAACAAAGCGCCGCAATTCGTGAGTGGGCGCGTCGGAATGGGCACAAGGTGTCCGCCAGGGGCCGCATCTCCGCCGACATCACCGACGCGTACAACAAGGCCGCGAAGGGATAGTTCTATTTTTCGGCCGCCGTCCCGGCGAATCGTGCGACGTCGGGGCGGCGGTCTTGTTTGTGATAGACCTTCGATATAGCAGCGAGACCGGATCCCACGGTGGCCCGTGACGGGCGGATGAATCGATCTTGCTCGTGGTACCCGAACGCGGCACCATGGAAACGTGCGACGGTCACTGGCGGTATGGAGAGGCGAGGTATCGGCGCAGTGACAGGATTCGTCGGATCATTCTTGCGGTTCACCGATGACGCCGGTCGGCAGCAGGAGCTCACGCTCACTCCCGACCGCGGGCGCGTCACGATCGGCCGTTCCCCGCATGCCGATCTCGCGCTGAGCTGGGACGCGGAGGTCTCCCGCCTGCACGCGGCGGTCGAATACCTGGGTGCACACTGGACCATCGTGGACGACGGTCTCTCCCGCAACGGCACATTCGTCAACGGGGACCGGCTGGTCGGCCGCCGCAGGCTGATGGCGGGCGACGTCATCCGGGTCGGCACCTCGCGGGTGTCCTTTCACGACTTCGGCGGCGTGTCCGACGACATCACCCGCACCTCCACCGGCTCGGTACCCACCGCGCGCTCGCTCACCGAGACGCAGCGCTCGGTGCTGATCGCACTGTGCCGCCCGTACAAGCACGGCGCCGGCTTCGCCACTCCGGCCTCCAATCAGCAGATCGCCGAGGAACTGTTCCTCAGCGTCGACGCGATCAAGACCCACCTGCGCGCGCTGTTCGCCAAGTTCGGCGTGGAGGATCTGCCGCAGAACCAGAAGCGCGTTCGGCTGGCTGGGTTGGCCATGCAGAGTGGGCTCATTTCCGATCGGGACCTGTGAGACCTTCACGGTAGACGCTCGCTTAGGCGGTCGAGCTTCTCGGCCATGGAGAGTCATGACGGCAGCGGCTTGACTTGGACTCAGCAGCCGGATCGAGAACGACTCCGGCCGAGTTTCCCAGCAGGAGGAAGTCATGACCGCCACACGTCTCGCCGCACTGGTGCTCGCCACGCTGGCGACGGGCCTGATCGCGGGCCTTTTCTACGCGTACGCCAATTCGGTGATGCCCGCGCTCGCCCGCACCGACGACCGGGCGATGATCGACGTGATGCAGAAGATCAACGTGGTGATCATCAATCCGTGGTTCATGATCGCGTTCCTCGGCACCGTCGGCTTCACCATCCTGGCGGCCGCGCTGCATCTGGGCCGGGAGCACCGCGGCACCCTGGTCTGGATCGTGCTCGCGCTGGTGCTCAACGTCATCGCGTTCGCCGTGACCTCGGGCCTGAACGTTCCGCTCAACGACCAGCTGGCCGCGGCGGGCGACCCGTCCTCGATCACCGACCTCGCCGCGGTGCGCGCCGATTTCGAATCCGCCTGGGTCCGTTGGAACATCGTGCGCGGCGTCGTCCACACGCTGGCCTTCCTGGCGCTGTGCGGCGCGCTGTTCGTAGCAGGCATCCAGCAGGGGAAGGCCGGCGCCGCCGCGAGCACGCCGGGCCATCCGGTCGCGGGTCAGTACGCGGCGGCGGACCGGACCGGCGCGCCCGCCTTCGGTCAGAGCTAGTTTCCGCAACGACCCGCCGGAATCTACTCCGTCTGGGCCACTCCGTGCGGTAGCTTCCCGGGAAGACGAGACCGGACCGGGAGGCTATCGTGCGGCGTGTCCCAGGCTTTTCGTTGCTGATCGTTCTGCTCGCCGCGGTGTGCGCCACCGCGGGCTCGGCGCACGCGCGGCCGCCGCAGGAGCGATATCCGGTCGACTACAACTTCTTCGCCGGGATTCCCGCCGAGCTGGCGAATCCCGGCGGTTCGCTGCCCGGCACCAACGACTGGTCCTGCCGGCCCAGCTCCGAGCACCCGAACCCGGTGGTTCTCGTGCACGGCACGGGTGGTGGCGCACAGACGAATTGGGGCGTGTATGCGCCGCTGCTGGCCAACGAGGGTTACTGCGTGTACTCGGGCACGTTCGGCGCCTACGACCTGCCGTGGCCCGCCTCGGCCGTCGGCGGCATGCTCCCGATCGAGCAGAGCGCGGCACAGCTCGCCGCTTTCGTGGACCGGGTACGCGCCGCGACCGGCGCGGCCGAGGTCGACCTCATCGGCCATTCCCAGGGCAATTTCATCGGCAACTACTTCGTCAAGCGGCTCGCGGGCGCGAGCAAGGTGGACAAGATGGTCGGGCTGGCTCCGCCCTGGCTCGGCTCGAACGCCGGCGGCATGGCCGACCTGAACGAGTTCGGCACGCGCCTGGGCCTCGGCCCGTTCTTCGACGCCGTGGCCGGGGTGCCGTGCCGGGCGTGCCGCCAGGTGCTGCACGGGTCGGAGTTCGTGCGCGCCCTCAACTCGGACGGCGTCTACCACCCGGACGTGACCTACACCAACATCGTGACCGTGCTGGACGAGCTCGTGGTGCCCTACACCGCCGGACTGGTCACCGGCCCGCGAGTGACGAATATCGTGGTTCAGGACGGCTGCGCGACGGACTACTCTGGGCATACGGGCATAGCGGGCAGTCGGAGGGCCGCGACCTACGTGCTCAACGCGCTCGATCCCGCGCATCAACGCCCCGTGCCCTGCGGTTAGGTCGACCCGTACACCGGGTAGGCAGCCCAGGTCGTACGTGTGCGGCAGTGATCCGGTCGGCGAGCGGTCTGTTCGCTGAGGGCAAAACCTGGCCGGAAACGAATCCCGTGCCGCCCACGTTATGAGTGAATGACCGTGCTGTCGCCGGTCGGCAATAGGGTGGACTGGCGGCGGCGGCATCTCCCGCCAACTAGAGTGGAGGCGGGGGCCGCAACCCCCGGGCTTCATGGCAGGCTGACGCCCACGGTTGTTGTACACAGCACACTGCGGCGTCTGTTGCCAGAATGTCGGAGCAGGAGAGTGAAGGAGCGATGTTCGAGAGGTTCACCGACCGCGCGAGGCGTGTCGTCGTCCTGGCCCAGGAAGAAGCCCGGATGCTCAACCACAACTACATCGGCACCGAGCACATCCTGCTGGGGCTGATTCACGAGGGTGAGGGCGTCGCGGCCAAGTCGCTGGAGTCGCTCGGCATTTCGCTGGAAGGCGTGCGCAGCCAGGTGGAGGAGATCATCGGCCAGGGCCAGCAGGCCCCGTCCGGTCACATCCCGTTCACCCCGCGCGCCAAGAAGGTACTGGAGCTGAGCCTTCGCGAGGCGCTGCAGCTCGGGCACAACTACATCGGCACCGAGCACATCCTGCTCGGCCTCATCCGTGAGGGCGAGGGCGTGGCGGCGCAGGTGCTGGTGAAGCTGGGCGCCGATCTCAACCGAGTGCGCCAGCAGGTCATCCAGCTGCTGTCCGGGTACCAGGGCAAGGAGCCGGTCGAATCCGGTTCGCGCGGTGAGGCGGGCACTCCGTCCACCTCGCTGGTGCTCGACCAGTTCGGTCGCAACCTGACCCAGGCCGCGCTGGAGGGCAAGCTCGACCCGGTCATCGGCCGCTCGAAGGAAATCGAGCGCGTCATGCAGGTGCTCAGCCGCCGCACCAAGAACAACCCGGTGCTGATCGGCGAGCCCGGCGTCGGCAAGACCGCCGTCGTCGAGGGTCTCGCGCAGGCCATCGTCAACGGCGAGGTCCCGGAGACGCTGAAGGACAAGCAGCTCTACACCCTCGATCTGGGTTCCCTGGTCGCGGGCAGCCGCTACCGCGGTGACTTCGAAGAGCGCCTGAAGAAGGTGCTCAAGGAGATCAACACCCGCGGCGACATCATCCTGTTCATCGACGAGCTGCACACGCTGGTCGGTGCGGGCGCGGCCGAGGGCGCCATCGACGCGGCCTCGATCCTGAAGCCGAAGCTGGCCCGCGGCGAGCTGCAGACCATCGGCGCGACCACCCTCGACGAGTACCGCAAGTACATCGAGAAGGACGCAGCGCTCGAGCGCCGGTTCCAGCCGGTGCAGGTGGGCGAGCCCACCGTCGAGCACACCATCAACATCCTCAAGGGTCTGCGTGACCGCTACGAGGCGCACCACCGGGTCTCCATCACCGATGGCGCGCTGGTGGCCGCCGCCACTCTGGCCGACCGCTACATCAACGACCGGTTCCTGCCGGACAAGGCCATCGACCTGATCGACGAGGCGGGCGCCAGGATGCGCATCCGTCGCATGACCGCTCCGCCGGACCTGCGTGAGTTCGACGACAAGATCGCCGAGGCGCGCCGGGAGAAGGAGTCCGCGATCGACGCGCAGGACTTCGAGAAGGCCGCGCGGCTGCGTGACAAGGAGAAGCAGCTCGTCGCCAAGCGGGCCGAGCGGGAGAAGCAGTGGCGCTCGGGCGACCTGGACGTCGTGGCCGAGGTCGACGACGAGCAGATCGCCGAGGTGCTGGCGAACTGGACCGGGATCCCCGTGTTCAAGCTCACCGAGGAGGAGACCACCCGTCTGCTCCGCATGGAGGACGAGCTGCACAAGCGGATCATCGGCCAGGAGGACGCGGTCAAGGCCGTCTCCAAGGCCATCCGCCGCACCCGTGCCGGCCTGAAGGACCCGAAGCGCCCGTCCGGCTCGTTCATCTTCGCCGGTCCGTCCGGCGTCGGTAAGACCGAGCTGTCCAAGGCGCTGGCGAACTTCCTGTTCGGCGACGACGACGCGCTCATCCAGATCGACATGGGCGAGTTCCACGACCGCTTCACCGCCTCGCGGCTCTTCGGTGCCCCTCCGGGCTACGTCGGCTACGAGGAGGGCGGCCAGCTCACCGAGAAGGTGCGCCGCAAGCCGTTCTCGGTCGTGCTGTTCGACGAGATCGAGAAGGCCCACCAGGAGATCTACAACACCCTGTTGCAGGTGCTCGAGGACGGCCGTCTCACCGACGGCCAGGGCCGGACCGTGGACTTCAAGAACACGGTGCTGATCTTCACCTCGAACCTGGGTACCTCGGACATCTCGAAGGCCGTCGGCCTGGGCTTCACGCAGAGCAATGCCGAGGGCTCGAACTACGAGCGGATGAAGCTCAAGGTCAACGACGAGCTGAAGAAGCACTTCCGGCCGGAGTTCCTCAACCGCATCGACGACGTGATCGTCTTCCACCAGCTCACCACGGACCAGATCGTCCAGATGGTGGATCTGATGATCAACCGCGTCGCCAAGCAGCTGAAGAACAAGGACATGGCGATCGAGCTCACCGAGAACGCCAAGAACCTGCTGGCCAAGCGTGGCTTCGACCCCGTGCTCGGTGCCCGGCCGCTGCGCCGCACCATCCAGCGCGAGATCGAGGACCAGCTGTCGGAGAAGATCCTCTTCGGCGAGATCGGCCCCGGTCAGACCATCTCGGTCGACGTCGAGGGCTGGGACGGCGAGGGCTCCGGCGAGGACGCCAAGTTCACCTTCACCGGCAAGGCGAAGCTGACCAAGGCGCAGACCGAAGAGAAGCCGGAAGTCGTGCTCACCGGCGCGACGGAAAGCTCCACCGAGGCCGCCTCGGGCGAGTAAGTCGCGACGCGAGAGCCCGTGCCCACCGGATCCCGGTGGGCACGGGCTTTTGTGCTCCTGCGGCGCGGGGTGAGGGCGATTCCGAAAGGTCGAGGTCTCCAGAAGAACGGCCAGGGGTGCCGACCGCCGTCGCGATGATCGGCCAGGAAACTCACGGCCTCGGGTCGAGTGAAAATTTTCATGCCGAAAGACTGCGCTGCGGGGCATAGCGGAGGCATCGGTTCCGCGTCGTCACTCGGAATATCCCTGGAACCTGTACGCGCGAAGCTGCCGCTCAGGGATTTACCCGATAATTGCCGAGCGCTGCCAGGTAGGCAAACGAATGATTGCTGAAAAATTGCTATTGCCGCGATATCGAGCCGGGCGAACGACGTCTCGCCATGCTGTCGCGAGTAGTGGCGCCAACCTGGTTACTGCCAGCCCGGGCGGACGAGCCCGGATTCGTAGGCCATGACCACCAATTGGGTGCGGTCCCTGGCGTTCAGTTTGGTGAGAATGCGGCTGACGTGCGTGCGGGCGGTGGCCGGGCTCATATAGAGGCGTTCGCCGATCTCGGCGTTGGTGAGGCCCTCGGCGACCGAGGTCATCACTTCGCGCTCGCGGTCGGTGAGCTCGGTGAGGGTGGCCGGAGGCGGTGTTTTCGCGCGCGCGGAGAATTCCGCGATCAATTTCCGGGTCACGCCGGGAGAAAGCAGGGCATCACCTGCGGCGACCACGCGGACGGCACGCACCAGATCGGCCGGTTCGGTGTGCTTGACCAGGAATCCGGTCGCGCCGGAGCGCAGAGCCTCGAAGACGTACTCGTCGAGTTCGAACGTGGTCAGCACGACCACGCGGACGCAGGCCAGCTGCGGGTCCTCGGCGATCATGCGGGTGGCGGCCAAGCCGTCCAGGATCGGCATGCGGATGTCCATAAGCACCACGTCGGGGCGGAGCCCGCGGGTCATGCGCACGGCCTGCTCGCCGTTGTCCGCCTCGCCGACCACCTCGATGCCGTCCTGGGCATCCAGCAACGCGACGAAGCCGCCGCGCACCAACGCCTGATCGTCGGCCACGAGAACCCGGATGTCACCGGGCGGCCCTGACGCCGCACCCGTCCCGGCGGAGTCGTCGTGCATCGGGTCTCCTTTGCCGTAGGCCGGATTGCGCGGTGCCGTCATCGTCGCGCGCGACCGGCCCTGCTCGTCCGCTCGTCCACGTCGGTCGGGCGGCGCTGCGGCCCGGCCGCCGTACGCGGCTCGTCGGGGTTGGTCTCCGCCTTGTCCGAGGATGTCGTACGCGGCGCGTTGCCGGCCGCTGATGTCATGCCCGCCGCCGCAGCGGAGGATGCCGGTGTTCCGGGTGCCGAGGCGTCCTGTGCTGCCTCAGGGTTTCGTATCGGCGTTACTGACGCGGCGGGGCCATTTGTCAGCGTGCTCGCCGCACCGTGCAGGGTCGTCGGCGATGCCGTCGTGTTCTCCGAAGTCGGTGTGGTTGCTCCTGGTTCGGGCGTCCGCGTGGGCAGCCGGGCGGCGACGCGGAATCCGCCGCTGGGGCGCGGACCCGCGGTGAGTGCGCCGCCGAGTGCGTGGGTGCGCTCGCGCATGCCGATGATGCCGTTGCCGCCGCTGGCGCCGGAGCGCGAGGTGGCACTGGTCGGCCGGGTGTTGTCGACAGTGATGTCGACCGAGTCCGCGGTGTAGCGCACGGTCACCGTGGCATCCGCGCCGGGTGCGTGCCGCAGCACGTTGGTCAGCGACTCCTGGACGATCCGCGCCGCCGCCACGTCTATGACGCTGGGCAGCTGCTGCGGAGTGCCGAGTATTCGGGTGTTGACCGTCAATCCGGTGGCGCGGGGGCGCTGCAAAAGGTCGTCCAAGTCGCCGATGCTCGGCGCGGGGGCGCGTGGGGCGGGCGGCGGCTCGGCCTCGGCCGCCTCCTCGGGGCGGTCGCCGTCGCTCGAAGGTCGCTCGGCCGCAGCCGAATTGCGGTTGCGTGCGGAACGGCGGGTCCGGCGCGGTCCGGGCTCCTCCGCGTCGGCGTCGTCCGTGGCCGGTTCCTCGTCAACCGCGTCGGGGGCCGTGCCGGAGCGGATCGTGTGCAGCAGCGAATGCACCTCGGCGAGCGCGTCGCGGCTGGCGTTCTTGATCGCGGTGAGTGCCGTCTCGGCCTGCTCCGGGCGCTTGTCGAGCAGTTCCAGCGCGACCGAGGACTGCACGTTGATCATCGAGAGACTGTGTGCCAGCACGTCGTGCAGTTCACGCGCGATGGCGAGGCGCTCTTCGCTGGCCCGCCGCTCGCGCTGTGCTTCCTCGTCCCGCCGCGCGGCTTCGGCGCGCTGCTTGCGGGCGACGAGCACGGCCTTGCGCTGCCGGATTCCTTCGGCCGCCAGCAGCAGCACGGCCAGCCACGCCATCAACGCGCAGATCTGCCACAGGTTGGCGGGGCGGCCGAGCAGCGCGGGCAGCGGCCAGACCAGCGCCAGGTACCCGAGCGGGACCAGAGGGTAGGTCCACCAGCGTGATCCGGCGCTCGCGGCGGTAAGGAAGGCGACGACCAGTGCGACGAAGATCGGCCCGTATCCGTAGCCGCGCACGAAATACGCCAGGCACACGGCGAGCACCACGATCAGCACGGGCACCGGCTGTGCACGCCGCCAGATCAGCGCCACCGGCCCGGCAAGCAGCAGCAGATAACCGAGGACGTCGAGGGAGTGCACCCCCGTCTGCCGCATATTCGCGAAGGTGCCACCGACCAACTGCACCGCGGCCACGACGAGCGCGACCCCCCAGTCCCAGCCGACCGAACTTCGATCCGTCATCCCTGCCACCCGCACCCACGTAGCCTATGCGGCTCGGTCGTGATTCGACGTCCGCCTGGGAACGTATTTCGCGGGATTCGCACCGATTCGGCCATTTGCCAAACGCCGCCCCTGGGGCTGAGCGGCCCACCGCGCCCGCTCCCACCGCTCCGCCGTGGCGGCTTCCCCTGATCCGCTGCGCCCGCGACCCTGGCCCGTGAGCTGCGGGGTCGGAGCTATGGCCGGTGAGCCGAGCCGAGCCGTGGCTCGTGAGTGTGAGCCGTCGGAATGGGCCGAGCTGTGGCTTTCGGCCTGTGAGCGGTCGAAGGTTCCCGAGGTGTGGTTGGTGCTCCGGGGTCCGCGAGCTATGGGCTGTGCGCCGCGGACTGTAAGCCGTGGGCTGAGCTGTGGTCCAGGGGCTGTGATCTGGAGCTTCGTCGGGGTGAAGTTGGTGAGCGATCGGCGAAGGTGTGGGCCGGAGGGCGTGGCCTGGCGGTGGACCCGGCGTGGCCGGTCATGGCGTGAGTTCGTGACCGGCGGCATGTGGGCCCTGGAGTCGCTGAAGCGTCGGCACCGAACTGCTGAGCCGTCGGCCTCACTACGTATGCCGAATGTCGCTCGGCGGCGGATGTCCGCATCGAATTGCCGGCGGATTCTCGGTGCATGACAGATTCGATCGTGGTCACCCGAGGGTTGACCAAACGCTACGGGGAGCACACCGTTGTCGACGGCGTGAGCATGAGCGTCGCGGCCGGCGAGATCTACGGGTTCCTCGGTCCGAACGGCGCGGGCAAGACCACCACCCTGCGCATGCTGGCCGGGCTGATCCGTCCGAGCGAAGGCACCGCCACAGTCGCGGGGCGTCGGCCGGGCGATCCCGTGGTGGTTCGCCGGATCGGCGTGCTCATCGAGGGTCCTGGCTTCTACCCCTACCTCTCCGGCCGGGACAACCTGCGCGTGCTCGCGCGGTATCGGGGGCTCGGACGGCCGGAGGTCGAGGAGGCGCTCGTGCGGGTCGGGCTCGTCGGCCGTGCCGACGACAAGTTCCGCACGTACTCGCTGGGGATGAAACAGCGGCTCGGCGTGGGCGCAGCGCTGCTCGGCAGTCCTGATCTGCTCGTCCTGGACGAGCCGACCAACGGCCTGGACCCGGCCGGGATGGCCGAGATGCGGGAGCTGATCACCGCTCTGGCCGCCGAGGGCCACACCGTGCTGCTGTCGAGCCACCTGCTCGGCGAGGTACAGGAGATCTGCCATCGGGTCGGCGTGATCGCGCAGGGCAGGCTGCTCACCGAAGCGACGGTCGCGCAGTTGCGCGGGGGCTCGTCGCTGGTGGTGCGGGCCGAGCCGCTCGAGGTCGCCCTGCCCGCGGTGCGCGGGCTGGTCGGTGCGCGTTCGGCGCTGCTGACCGGGAGCGGCATCCGGATCGAGTCGGACACCGTCACCGCGCCCGCCGTGGCGCGTGCGGTCGTGGCCTCGGGCGCGGACCTGCTGGAGCTGCGGGTCGACGAGAAGTCCCTGGAGGAAGTGTTCTTCGAGATGACGCAATGGGAGACCGCGCGATGAACGGTATGGCACTGCGCGACCTGATCGCGAGCACGAAAGCCGAAATGCTGCGGTTGCGAAAGTGGCCCGCGTTCTGGATCATCCTCGGCACGTGGATTCTGTTGAATCTCACGTTCGCCTACTTGTTCAACTATCTGGCTTACACCTCCGGCGAATCGGGACGAATGTCCAACGGACTGCCGCGCGAGGCGTTGCTGCGGCAGATGTCGCCCGCCGCGGTCCCCGAAGTCTTCACGCAGGGCATGGCCATGTTCGGCGGCGCGCTGATGCTCATTCTCGGCGCACTCACCGTCGGCAGCGGGTACGGCTGGGGGACCTGGAAGACGGTGTTCACGCAGGGGCCATCCCGGGTGCGGGCGGTCGCCGCGGTGGTGGTGGGCCTCGCGGTCGTGGTGGTGGGACTGGTGTGCGCGGCATTCGTCGTGGACGTCTCGATCGCCGCGCTGATCGCGGCGTCCCAGTCGCAGGCGGTCACGCTACCGGCACCGGACCGGTCGTTGCTCGGAATCCTGACCGGCACAGCGATTCTCGGCATGTGGACGCTGGCGGGCGCGCTGCTCGGCGCGATCGCGCGCGGCCCCGCGCTCGCTGTGGGGCTCGGCCTGGTCTGGGTGCTGGTGGTGGAGAACCTGCTGCGCGGCGTCGCCGGAATCTACGCGCCGATCCGGGCGATCACCGATCGCCTGCCCGGGACCGCGGCGGGGTCGCTCGCGGGGGCGATGCGGACGGTGGACGGTCCCGCCACGCCGGGTGTGCTGGACGTGCTCGCGCGAGCCGAAGCGCTGGTCGTGCTGGCGGCCTACCTGGTGGTGTTCGCGAGCGGCACGATCTGGCTGATGCGCAGACGCGATCTGGTGTGAATCACCAGGGGTATCGAAAACCGTTGGTGAGCACTGCTCATCGACGGTTTTCGCCGGCGTGGCGCGGTTTCACCCGGCGCCGAGCACGGTTTCGGCGATCGAGCGGAGTGCGCCGGTGATTTGCTCGGAGCTCAGCCCGCGCTCGCGTTGCTGCCGGTAGACCTCGGCCGCCAGCGGTGCGAGCAGCGGATCGACCATGGCGTCCGGCTCACGAATTCCGGCTGCCACCAATAGCGCTCGCACATGCGCGTACCAGAACCCGTAGGCACCGGTCGCGAAGCGCGCTCCGCCTGTTTCGGCGCCGAGGACCAGATGCGCGTGCGCGTCCAGCAATTCGACCATCGCGGCGTAGAACGCCGCCAGTCTCTGTGCAGGCGCAGCGCCGGGGCCGAGGGGCGGCGGGCCGGACAACAGTTTCTCCTGCAGCGCCCGTTCGTGTTCGTCCAAGAGGGCTACCGCGACCGAAGTGGTGTCCGGATAACGCCGATACAGGGTGCCGCGGCCGACGCCCGCGGCCTTGGCGATGTCGTCCATCGTCACCGTGCGGGGTTCCCGGGTGGCGAACAGCTCCGCGGCGGCGGCGAGCACCTTCGCCCGGTTGCGTGCCGCGTCCGCGCGTTCCGCCGGGGCCGCCGACGGGCTCGGCCCGGTACCGGCGAGCAGGTCGGATCGGGGTTCCATGCCGTGACTGTAACCGAACGCGGCATAAGTGGACAACATGTCCACATGTGCTCTACCGTCGAGTGAGGATGAATCGGACACAATGTCCAGTTAGTCGGAGGATTGATCATGAGCACGTTGTTGCACATCGACGCCAGCGCTCGGCGCCGATCGATCAGCAGGGAATTGAGCGCCGCTTTCGCCGACGCATGGCGCACGCGGCATCCCGGAGGCGGATACCGCTACCGTGACCTCGCGGCCGAGCCGGTGCCGTTCATCGCAGAGGCGTGGACCGAGCTGTGCGATGCCGTGCTCACCCTGCCGAGCACGGACCTGGAGCGGCTCGGCGGCCTGGTCCGGACCCCGGCGCAGGCCGCCGCGTGGGGCATCGTCGAGCCGCTGCTGACGGAGCTGCTGGCGGCGGACGTGATCCTGATCGGCACGCCGATGTACAACTACTCCGTACCGGCCGCGCTGAAGGCCTGGCTGGACCAGGTGACCTTCCCGCGAATGACGCTGGGGCACCGGAGATTCGTCGTGACGAGCGCCCGCGGCGGCGCTTACTCGCCGGGCGCGCCCAAAGCGGCCTACGACTACCAAGAGCGCTTCCTGCGTGACTTCTTCGCGGGCCATTTCGCCGTGTCCGACACCGTTTTCGTGCACGCGGAACTAGCCAATTCCCGCCAGGACCCGGCGCTCGCGCACCGGCGTGCCGAGCACGACGCCTCCTACGCCGACGCTCTGGCCACCGCTCGCGCTCTGGCCGGGGAGTACTGAGATGAGCTGGGTAGTCCTCGTCGTGGCCGGTCTGGTGGAGATCGTCTGGTCGCAGAGCATCAAGCCGACCGAGAACTTCACCCGCCTGGTCCCGACTCTGGTCTGCTTCGTGCTGGGGGCCACCGCCGTGTACCTGCTGTCCCGCGCCATGCAGACCTTGCCGGTCGGCACCGCCTATGCGGTGTTCACCGGCATCGGCGCGCTCGGCGCGATCACCCTGGGGATCGTCGTCAACCGGGATCCGCTCAGCGCGGGCCGGGTGCTGGCGCTCGCGTTGATCCTCGGCGGCATCGTGCTGGCCAGGATCACGAATCCGGAGTAGCGGACGCCTCCCACGGCGCGGATTCGCCTGGCGCGTGGGAGGTTTACCGCCGAGCCGCTCGGTACGTGTGGCCGGCGCGCCGCCGCGAACGTGATCGGCGAACCGGTGGGCCGGGGCGAGTCGGCCGGGGTAGGTTCGTGCTGAATCGTCAAACGAGCATCGGCGAAAGGACCGTGATGCCCACACGTACCGCGCGTACCGCTTGGACCGGCACCCTGCAGGAGGGGTCGGGTCAGGTCGAACTGGCCAGTTCGGGGGTCGGTAAGTACGACGTGTCGTTCCCCAAGCGTTCCGCCGCGGAGGCCGACGGCACCACCAGCCCGGAGGAACTGATCGCGGCCGCGCACTCCTCCTGCTACGCGATGGCGCTCTCGGCGCAGATCGGCAACGCGGGCGGCACCCCGGAGAGCCTCGACGTCACCGCCGACGTGACCCTCGGCCCCGATCCGGCGGGCGGTTTCCGGATCACCGGGATCGAACTGACCGTCCGCGGTCGCGTCTCGGGTATCGACGCCGAGGCGTTCCAGGCCGCCGCCGAGGCCGCCAAGGCGGGATGCCCGGTCAGCAAGGCTCTCGCGGGCGTCGACCACATCAGCCTCGACGCGGCTCTCGCCTGATTCGCCTTCCCGCTTCGTGCCCCGCACCCCGATAGGTGCGGGGCACGAAGCGCGGTGCTGGGCCTCGGCGTTTGCGGAAGTAACGGCGGGCGGCGCGGGTGTAGAGAGCGGGGATGGCGAACAGCACGGCTACGACGTGGACTGCGCGGAGGGCGGCGAGCAGCAGGGACGCCGCGGACACGTCCCGGAATAGGTCACGCAGTTCCTCGGCGGACATAGCCGTGGCCAGTGGCTCGATGATCAGTGACAACAGCCCGACGACGCCGATGCCGACGGTGATCAGCAGACGAGCCCAGCGGTCGCCGTGGGTCAGGCGTACCGCGACGGCCAGCACCAGAAGATAGATCGCCGCGCGCGTACCCAGTCCGGCTGCGAGGTTCGCCGGGTCGGCTTCGGGGAAAGCGAGCGCGGCCCGCACGACCGCCTCGGCGGCCCCCGCGAGCAAAGCGACGACCAGAGCGATGAATGCGACGCGTACGGCGCGAGGTGGTTCAGCGGGGTGGACACGCAGCGGTGCGGGCCAGACGGAGAGGGCAGTGCCGGTCATGGGACCGACACTGCCTCAGCTCTTCTCGACGCGAATCACCCGGCGGTAGCAGCCGCCGCCCGTACCGGGGTATCGGTGCGCGTGGCGAACTCGGTGAGCGCCGCGAAGCCGAGGGCCAGGCAGGCCCACAGTGTCGCGGTCTCGGCCAGGGACGCCACCCGGAACTGCCACAGCAGAGTGGCCGGGAAGTCCGCGCTCACCTCGTTCACGCCGGGCAGCAGGATGTAACCGAGCGCGGTGACCAGAACGAACGCCGCGACGCCACCGGCCAGCCGGAACGTGGAAAGTTGGGCGCGCAGCGCGGTGAACACCGCCACCGCCGCGCCGACCGCCACGAGACCGAGCACGACGGCTGCCAGCCACAGCAGGGTGCGCTCGTTGATGGTGTCCGGATCACCCACGGCGGGTGGGTTCGCCGGGTACTTGAAGAACGGCACCGCGACGATCGCGGCCCATCCTGCCGCGCCCAGCGTCAGCGCGAGGCGTGGCCCGGGCAGCGTGGTGTAGCGCCGCGCGAAATGCGCGACCGAGGCGTAGATGGCGCCGAGC
Organism: Nocardia abscessus; assembly: GCF_015477775.1. Lineage (GTDB taxonomy): Bacteria > Actinomycetota > Actinomycetes > Mycobacteriales > Mycobacteriaceae > Nocardia > Nocardia abscessus_A. The sequence goes on from NZ_JADLQO010000006.1 coordinate 97,070, forward strand.
GCGAGCCCGGCCAGCCCGAGCGCGAGGAACTGCCCGAACTTCTGGCCGCCGCGGCTCACCAGCGGTTCTTCCTCGTCACCGTGGGTATGCCCGCCCGGGGATGCGGCGTGCTCGCCGTGCGTGTGCTCGCCTGCGGAGCCCGCTTCCTCGATGGCGATGGCGGCGTCCACCTGGGGTTCGCCGACGAAGTAACCGACTGTGGCGGCCAGCAGCCCGGCGACGAGGCCGGCCAGCAGGCCGCGCAGCAGCAGTGTGCGAAGCGAACCGATCAGTGGCACGGAAGCCCCAGCAGATGGCGTCCGTCGTGCATCAGCTCGTGCAGGTACATCCCGCTGCGCGAGATGACGCCCTGGTCGAAGCCGACCAGGTACAGCGTGAGCAGTGCGAGAAGAACGACACCTACCGTGACGAGCACGGTGGCCAGGGAATCGGTCGCCCGGCTGGGTGAATGCGCGATGGCCATTCGAGTCCTCCTTGGGATGCGCGTCCCGTCGGGTGGTGGCGCGACGGTGCCGGTGTCTGGCTTTCCGGCACCGGACTCGGTGCGTGGAACACAGTGGCGCGACCGCTCCGGAATCTCACCGGAATTACCGCATCACCCTCGCGTTTGTCCTTCGAACTGTGACACCCGCACGCCTCCGGCGTCAACCAGGTCCGGCACGGGCGTACCACGGCGTCGGGCGAGTCGCCGGGCAGGCGGACCTACCCGGCGGCGGGTACTCGACTCAGTTCGCGGGCTTCGCGTCGACGTCGAGTACGACCTCGAACTCGAGCAGGGACGCACCCGTCGAGACCGGCTTCTGGCGCTCGCCCGCGTGCGCCTCACGCGCGGGCCCGTCCCGCCACGCCGCGAAGGACTCTTCCGAATCCCACTGGGTGACAACGAAGTACCGGTTCTCTCCGGCGACCGGGCGGAGCAGCTGGAAGCCGAGGAAGCCGGGGGAGCCCTCGACCGCGTGCGCACGGTGGGCGAACCGCTTCTCCAATTCGGGGCCCGCGCCCTCGGGAACCTCGATCGCGTTGATCTTCACAACAGCCATGCATCCAAGCTAGCGGCTGATGCCGAGCAGGTGCTCGGTGCCTCGTATTGTCGGACCGATGTTGCACGACGAAGGCGGAGCAGGCGCGCCGATCCTGCTGCTGCACGGATTGATGGGCAGCGCGCGCACCTGGCGTGATCAGCTGGACTGGCTGCGCGAGCACGGCCACGTCTACACCTTCGACGCCGCGGGCCACGGCAGGCCGGCGCCCGCGGAATTGACCACCGAGGCCTTCGTCGACGACCTCGCCACGGCCACCGCCGCGATCGGCGAGCCGATGGTGGTGATCGGACATTCGATGGGCGGGCTGCACGGCTGGGTGTTCGCCGCGACCCACCCCGAGCGGGTCCGGGCGCTCGTGATCGAGGACATCGCGCCGGACTTCACCGGCCGCACCGCCGCGCACTGGGCGGCGATGATCGAGGCGTGGCCGCAGCCGTTTCCGGACGACGATGCCGTGCTCTCCTTCTTCGGGCCGGTCGCCGGGCGGTACTTCCTGAACTCCTTCGAGCGCGGGCCGAAGGGATACCGGCTGCACGGCTCGGTGGCCACCTTCCGCGATATCTCCGAGGAGTGGGGGACGCGCGACTTCTGGCGGCACTGGCATGCGGTGCGGGTGCCCGCGCTGCTGCTGGAGGGCGAGCACAGCATCACCCCGCCGGGTCAGATGCGGCAGATGGCCGCCGCGCATCCGGGCGCCGACTACGTCCTGGTGCCCGGCGCGGGCCACCTCGTGCACGACGACCAACCGGAGCGCTATCGAGCCGAGGTCGAGCGCTTCCTGCGGCGCGTGCTCGGTAGGTAGGGGCGAGGCAGTTCGGCCGCCGGGCTCGCGACCGAACCGCCGTCGCGTCCGGCGGCGGGCCGGTTCCGGCTCAGCCGTTCTCCCCGGGATGTCCGCCCTCGCCCGCCAGGGCGAACAAGCCGTCGGGCGTCTGTTCGATCAGGCCGTCCACCAGCAGCGAGTCCAGGGCACGGTCGCGCTGGCCCGGGTCGCGGGTCCAGGCCAGATCCAGCCGCATCCGCTCCACCGGCCCGGTGGCGTGGCGCAGGACATCCAGCAGGCGGCCCCGCGCTTGGCGGTCGGTGCCCTCGTACTTCTGGGTGCGCCGGACCACGTCGCTCACCGGCCGGCCCGCGGTGACCCACGCGCAGCTCGGAAGCGGGCAGCGCGAACAGTCGGGGGTGCGGGCGGTGCACACGGTCGCGCCGAGTTCCATCAGGGCGGCGGAGAACACCGCGGCGCGGTCGACCTGGAGCGGGAGCAGCGCTTCGGTTTCGGGGAGGTCCCGCGACGAAGGGTTGCCCGCTTCCGCTCGGCCGTGCACGGCCCTGGCAACCACTCGGCGGACGTTGGTGTCCACCACCGGAACTCGTTGGCCGTACGCGAAACAGGCGACGGCGCGCGCGGTGTAGGCCCCGATGCCGGGCAGCCCGAGCAGCACCTCCACGTCGGCCGGGACTTCGTCACCGTGCTCGGCCGCCAGCACCCTGGCGCACTCGTGCAGCCGCAGCGCACGGCGCGGATAGCCCAGCTTGCCCCAGGCACGCAGCACTTCGGCCTGCGAGGAGGCGGCCATCGCCGAGGGGACCGGCCAGCGCGCCACCCACTCCCGCCAGATCGGTTCCACCCGCACGACCGGGGTCTGCTGCAGCATGATCTCGCTCATCAGGATCTGCCACGCGGTGACGCCGGGCCGCCGCCAGGGCAGATCGCGCGCGGTCTCCCCGTACCAGTTCAGCAACGTGTCCGCGTCGATGCCCATCGGCACGCCGTTCCGCACTGCCCTCACTATCCTCGTCCTACTGCCGCCAGGCGGTATTTGCCCACCTGTAACCAACCGAACTCGCTGGTAACGCATCCGTTGTGCACAATGGTCGGTATGCCGGATTCCAACCCGATCAGTGCCTGGAAGTCCTTGCGTGAAGGCAACGAGCGCTTCGTCAGCGGTGCGCTGCTGCATCCTAGCCAGGGTGCCGCGGACCGGGCGAAGCTCGTCAGCGGCCAGCATCCGCAAGCGATCTTGTTCGGATGCGGCGACTCGAGGGTCGCCGCCGAATTGATCTTCGACCAGGGCCTCGGCGACATGTTCGTGGTGCGTACCGCGGGCCATGTGGTCGACAGCTCGGTCCTCGGCTCGATCGAATACGGGGTGCAGGTGCTCAACGTGCCGCTCATCGTAGTGCTCGGGCACGACAGCTGCGGAGCCGTGAAGGCCACCATCGACGCGCTGGACGGCGGCGAGGTCCCGGGCGGGTTCATTCGCAGTGTGGTCGAGCGGGTCACACCGTCCATTCTGATCGGACGGCGCGAAGGCCTGTCCACTGTCGACGAGATGGAGGCCAGGCATGTGGTGGAGACCAGCCGCCTGCTCATGCAGCGGTCGATGATCATCTCGCAGCGGGTCGCGACCGGTGAGCTCGCCATCGCCTGCGTGACCTACAAACTGGCCGAGGGCAAAGTGCAGCTGCACCGGGTCGTCGGCAATATCGGCGAGGTGGCCTGAGCCGGGGCGCGTCCCTGGTTTGCCCAGCGTGTCGGCGGAATGTACTCGTCGCCGACGGGTGCGGGCAGCCGACACGCCGTGCCCCTGAGACGATGTGCACGAGCGTGCCCTTACCGTTGAGTCGTGCTGGAACCGAATGGACCGCTGCCACCGGAGATCTATTGGCGTCGCCGCGCGTTCGCCATCGGAGTCCTGGTGGTCGCGCTGGCGCTGGTGATCTGGATCGTGCTCGCGGTCGCGCGCGGCGGCGACTCGCCCGGTGACGCCGAAGCCACCGGGTCCAGTTCGGTCGTTGCCAAGCCCGTCGACGCGGCGGCCAAGCCCTCGGGCGAGTCCGGCGCGCCGAAGTCCTCCGCGGCGGCCACCAGCGCCGCGGCGGGCCCATGCCCGGACCAGTCGCTGGCGATCAAGGTGACCGTGGAGCAGCCCACCTACAAGACCGGCGAGCAGCCGGTGTTCGGGATCGTCATCACCAACATCTCGGGGGTGGCCTGCACCCGCGACATGGGCTCCGGCCTGCAACAGGTTTCGGTGCATACGCTCGACGGTCAGCGGCGGCTGTGGTCGAGCACCGACTGCTATCCCGACGGTCAACCCGACGTCCGGACGATGAGTCGCGGTGAGCAGGCGGCCTTCACGGTGACCTGGTCGGGCACCACGTCCCAGCCCAACTGCGCGGGCGAACGCGTCCAGGTGCCGCCTGGGCCCTACAGCGTCATCGCGCAACTCGGGTCGGTACGGAGCATGGCCGAGCCGTTCAATCTCGCCTGAGAGGTGAAAAGGTAGGCCGGGAATCCAGCGGTCAGCCGACGGCCTCTTCGGGCGCGGCGCGTAGTTTGCGCAGGCCCGCCATACGGATGGCGGAGCGGAGGTCGGTGACCTCGTGGATCTTCATGGTGCTGCGCACCGGCGCGAGGCCGGGCGGCACCAGGGCGGTGGTGAAGCCGAGGCGTTCGGCTTCGGCCAGTCGGCGGTTGAGGCCGGTCACCTTGCGGACCTCGCCCGCGAGTCCGACCTCGCCGAGGATCACCCAGCCGGGCGGGATCGGCACGTCGGACTCGGCGCTGGCGATGGCCAGCGCGATGGCCAGGTCGGCGGACGGCTCGACCAGGCGCATGCCGCCGACCGTCGCGGCGTAGACGTCGCTCTTGCCGAGGAACACCCGCCCGCGGCTCTGCAGGACGGCCAGCACCATGGCGACCCGGTTGTAGTCCAGACCGCTCACCGCGCGGCGCGGCTGCGGGATCTCCGTCTTCACGGTCAGGCCCTGCACCTCGCCGACCAGCGGTCGCTTGCCGTCCATGGCGACGGTCACCGCCGTGCCGGGCACCGAATCGGTCCGGTGATGCAGGAACAGGCCGGACGGGTCGTCCACACAGGCGATGCCGTCCTCGTGCAACTCGAAGCAGCCCACCTCGTCGGCGCTGCCGAAGCGGTTCTTGATGCCGCGCACCATGCGCAGCGTCGAATTCTTGTCGCCCTCGAACTGCAGCACCACGTCGACCAGATGCTCCAGCGTGCGCGGGCCCGCGACATTGCCGTCCTTGGTGACGTGCCCGACCAGCAGCACCGCGATCCCGCTCGCCTTGGCCAGCGACGTCAGCGCGGCGGTGACCTCGCGCACCTGAGTGACGCCGCCGATCACGCCGTCCACCTCCGGGGCGTGCATGGTCTGCACCGAGTCGACCACCAGAAGCGTCGGCCGTACCTGCTCGACATGCCCGAGCACGATCGACAGATCCGATTCCGCCGCCAGATAGACCCGGTCGTGCACCGCGCCGGTGCGATCGGCGCGCAGCCGGACCTGCCCCGCCGACTCCTCCGCGGTGACGTACAGCGACTTCTCCTCGCGCTGGGCGGCCCAGCGATGCGCGACCTCGAGCAGCAGCGTCGACTTGCCCACCCCCGGCTCGCCGGACAGCAACACCACCGAGCCGGGCACCACTCCGCCGCCGAGCACCCGATCCAGCTCGCTGACGCCGGTCGGCCGCGCTTTGGTGATCTTGGAGTCGATCTGCGAAATCGGCGCGGCCGCGGTGCTGGGCAACATCGCCTTCCGCCCGGGGGAACCGACCGCACCCGCCCCGACGACTACCTCGTCGACCGTTCCCCATGCCCCGCACTCAGGGCACTTGCCCACCCATTTGGCGACCTCGTGCGAACAGGCGGAGCACCGGAAGGTCGGCTTGGTCTTTGCCACAGGGGCACCATACGCACCAACCCCGACAGGGTTTGTTTTGCCAGCGCCTGCGGCGCTGGGTGTTCGCGGCCCCCTTATGGCTCGCATCCGAGCGACCGCCGCTTGCGACTTCGTCGCGGAGGCGACGGCCGCTCGGATCGAGCCGGGCCGCGAACGGCGCATGCTCGGTCTCGCTTCGCTCGAACCGGTGGTCGGGCCGGTGGGGGCGCGTAAGGCGGTGACCGTGCGGCCGGAGTTGTGCCGTTGCACCGTCGGCTTGCCGGGTGAGGGTCTATCCGGGCCTCGAGTACGCGGCGTTACGGCGCTGCGAGTCGGCTGGGGTTCAGTGGCCGCCGCTGCCGTGGCCGCTGCCGTGTTCGGCTTCGGCCGGGCCGGACTTGTCGGACTCGTGACGCTCGGTGTGCAGGCCCGCGTCGACCGGGACCTGGACCTGGACGGTGCCGTTCTGCTTGAAGTTGAACGAGATGTTGTAGGTCAGGCCCGGGGTGATGTCCTTGGTCAGGCCGGTGATCTCGATCTGGATCGGTTTGGTCTCGGGGTCGGCGGCGGGCTGGGCGCCGTGCTCGCCCGCGCCGTGCGAGTCGGCCGTGGTGGTGGGCGCGGCCGAACGCGGGGCCGTGGTGGGCGCGCCCGCGCTCGTGGTCGGCGCCGCGCTGGTGGTGGTCGGCGCGGCCTCGCGCTTGACCGGCTGGCTCGCCGCGACCACGGTCTGCTGCGGGGCGAGTTCGACGACGGACTTGCCGGAGGCCGGGGTGAGCTTGACGGTGCCGAGGTCGGTGGTGATGCTGGTCAGCTCGTCGGAGACGGACTCGCTGTTGTTGATGATGGACAACGCGATGAGCGCCTTGCCGCCCTTCGCATTGTTGTACCCGGCGCCCTCGTTCGGATACACGATGTGCACGTTGCGCAGCGCGATGCGGCCGACGTCGGCGTAATTGCCGTTCACGGCGGCGACCTGGTCCGCGGTCTGCGAGATCTGGCCCGCGCCGCAGCCGGACAGAACAATCGCCGCTCCGGCGGCGAGTGCGGCAACCGTCACCATGCGACGTCGCGCCCCCTTCGGAGCGGTCACAGCTTTCAGGGCAGTCACGGGTTGTCCCTCCATGTCGACCGGGCTCTGCTCCGCGCGGGAGCGTAGTAACTAGGCAGCGTAGTAGTTCCCTCGGCAGGCCGGGCGCGGGGGCCGTGCCAACTGGGCTGCCGGGGCGTCGTGCGCCCGCGCTCCGGAGCGCGGCGGAGGGGGAGGGGGCACCGGTGCGTCCGTGCCGACACACGCGTGTAGGTAACGGTTCGGTCGAGCTTCGAAGGTTGCCGAGAGCGTGCCGGGCCGCGGGACGGGAACGGCGCCGACCGAGCCTGGAGATAACTCGTTCTGGCACAACGTAATGCACACCGCCTGGCATCTGTCAAGCCCCAGGGTTGCCTCGTTGTGGCCCTGACCTGCACAGTTGATCGCGCCGTTATCGAGTCGCATGTTAAACTGTGAACATCGAAAGGGGCACGGGACACATGATTTTTAAGGTCGGAGACACCGTCGTTTACCCCCACCACGGAGCGGCGCTGATCGAAGCAATCGAGACTCGCACCATCAAGGGTGAGCAAAAAGAGTATCTGGTCCTGAAGGTCGCCCAAGGCGATCTCACTGTTCGGGTTCCCGCGGAGAACGCCGAATACGTCGGCGTGCGTGACGTCGTGGGTCAGGAGGGTCTCGATCGGGTCTTCCAGGTGCTTCGCGCGCCGCATACGGAGGAGCCGACCAACTGGTCCCGCCGCTACAAGGCCAACCTCGAGAAGCTCGCTTCCGGCGATGTGAACAAGGTGGCCGAGGTCGTCCGCGATCTGTGGCGCCGGGAACAGGACCGCGGCCTGTCCGCGGGCGAGAAGCGCATGCTCGCCAAGGCTCGGCAGATTCTTGTCGGTGAGCTCGCGCTGGCCGAAGGCACCGATGACGGCAAGGCTGAGACCCTGCTCGATGAGGTCCTCGCAGCGGCTTCCTGACCGTGAATACACCTGACAACGGTGTCCGTTCCACCGACGGACCCGTCGTTGCTCTGGTGCCTGCCGCCGGCCGTGGCGTGCGTCTGGGTGAATCGACACCCAAGGCGTTCGTCACGGTCGGCGGCACGCCCATGCTCCGGCTCGCCGTCGAAGGCTTGATCGCCTCGGGCGCGGTCGACCGGATCATCGTGATGGTTCCCACCGAACTCGTCGACAGCGCCGTTGCCCTGCTGCCGCCCTCGGATTCGGTTCAGGTGGTCGTCGGCGGCGCCGAACGCATCGACTCGGTGCGAGCGGGTATCGCCGCCGCGCCCGACGCCGCCTATTTTCTGGTGCACGACGCCGCCCGCGCCCTCACGCCGCCCGAGCTCATCGCCCGGGTCGCGGCGGAACTGCGCGCGGGCCGTCCCGCCGTGGTTCCCGGCCTTCCGGTGGCCGACACGATCAAGTCCGTCGACACGGCGGGCGTGGTGACCGGGACCCCGGACCGTGCGCAGTTGCGCGCCATTCAGACGCCGCAGGGTTTCGCGGCCGAGCTGCTGCGCTCCGCCTACGCGACCGAGGGCGTCCAGGCGACCGATGACGCGGGTCTGGTCGAGCGGCTCGGCGTCGGAGTCCACACCATTCCCGGCGATCCGCTGGCCTTCAAGATCACCACTCCGCTCGACCTCCGGCTCGCCGACGCGGTGCTGGACGGCGCGGGCATCGCACGGGCGGTGACGCGGTGACCATGCGCGTCGGCATCGGCAGCGACGTCCATCCGATCGAAGCGGGCCGGCCCTGCTGGATGGCCGGTCTCCTGTTCGACGGAGACGACGGCTGCGCAGGCCACTCGGACGGCGACGTCGCCGCGCACGCGCTGTGCGACGCGCTGCTGTCGGCGGCGGGTCTCGGCGATGTCGGCGCGGTGTTCGGCACCGGACGCCCGGAATGGGCGGGTGTCTCCGGCGCGGCCATGCTGAAGGAAGTGCGCAGGCTGCTGGGCGAGGCGGGCTTCGAAGTGGTCAACGCCGCAGTGCAGGTGATCGGCAATCGCCCCAAGATCGGGCCCCGGCGCGCCGAGGCGCAACAGGTGCTCGGGGAGCTGCTCGCCGCCCCCGTGTCGGTGTCCGGCACCACCACCGACGGCCTCGGGCTGACCGGTCGCGGCGAGGGTGTCGCCGCCGTGGCGACGGCCCTGCTGCAAGCCTGTCGTTGATCCTGCTCCGGCGGACCCGAGCCGGTCCGTGAACGACCTTATACACCAGCTAGGATCGACTGCCGTGACGCTGCGCCTCTTTGACACCGACACGCGGACCGTGCGCGATTTCGCGCCCTTGGTCCCCGGCCGTGCTTCGGTGTACCTCTGTGGCGCCACCGTGCAGGGCGAGCCGCACATCGGCCATGTGCGCAGCGGAGTCGCGTTCGACGTGCTGCGACGCTGGTTGCTGGCGCACGACTTCGACGTCTGGTTCATCCGCAACGTCACCGATATCGAGGACAAGATCCTGACCAAGGCCGCCGAGGCGGGCAGGCCGTGGTGGGAGTGGGCCGCCACGCACGAGCGCGCCTTCGACCGCGCCTACGAGAAGCTCGGTGTGCTGCCGCCGTCCGCGGAGCCCCGCGCCACCGGGCACATCACCCAGATGGCCGACATGATGCAGCGGCTGATCGACCGCGGACATGCCTACGCCTCGGCGGGCAACGTCTACTTCGACGTGGTCAGCTACCCCGACTACGGCAAGCTGTCCGGTCACAAACTCGATGACGTGCACCAGGGTGAGAGCGCGGGCGAGGGCAAACGCGACCCGCGCGACTTCACCCTGTGGAAGGCGGCCAAGCCGGGCGAGCCGACCTGGCCGTCGCCGTGGGGGCCCGGCCGCCCCGGCTGGCACCTGGAGTGCTCCGCGATGGCCGAGTTCTACCTCGGCGCGGAATTCGACATCCACTGCGGCGGTATGGATCTGGTGTTCCCGCATCACGAGAACGAGATCGCCCAGTCGAAGGCGGCCGGTGACGGCTTCGCCAGGTACTGGCTGCACAACGGCTGGGTGACCATGGGCGGGGAGAAGATGTCCAAGTCGCTGGGCAACGTGCTGTCGGTGCCGAACGTGCTGAAGCAGGTGCGGGCCGTCGAACTGCGGTTCTACCTGGGCAGCGCGCACTACCGCTCGATGCTGGAGTACTCCGAGAAGGCGTTGCACGACGCGGCGCAGTCCTACCAGCGCATCGAGGCGTTCGTGAATCGGGTGGTGGACCGGGCCGGTGAGATTCCGGTGGGCAAGTGGACCGACGCGTTCGCCGCCGCCCTCGACGACGATCTGGCGGTACCGAAGGCGCTGGCGGAGATCCACCGCGCGGTGCACGAGGGCAACAAGGCGCTGGAGGTCGGCGCGATCGACTCCGCGCGCGATCTGGCGAGCCAGGTGCGCGCCATGCTCGGCATCCTCGGCGTCGATCCGCTCGACCCGCACTGGTATAGCCCGAGTGATTCCTCCGCCGCGCTCGGCGCTCTGGACGTGCTGGTGCGTGCGGAACTCGACCGCCGCCAGGAGGCACGGGCCACGAAGGACTGGGCGACCGCCGACGGCGTGCGTGACCGCCTGCAGTCCGCGGGCATCGAGGTCACCGACACCGCCAACGGTCCCGAATGGGCGCTCGGCGAACCGCAATCCGGAAAGGCCAACTGATGGCAGGAAATTCGCAGCGCCGAGGTGCGGTCCGCAAGAGCGGTACCAAGAAGGGCGCCGTGGTCGGCTCCGGCGGCAAGCGCAGGCGCGGGCTGGAAGGCCGTGGCGCGACCCCGCCCGCCGAGATGCGGACCAAGCATCCGGCGGCCAAGCGGGCGTCCGCGAAAACCAAGGCCGCGCAAGGCCGTTCGACCGGGCGTGGCGCTGCGTCCCGGCCCGCCGGGCGCAAGACCGACGACGGTCCGGAGTTGGTGCTCGGGCGCAATCCGGTGGTCGAGTGTCTGCGCGCGGGTGTGCCCGCGACGGCGCTGTACGTCGCGGTGGGCACCGAGAACGACGATCGGCTGACCGAGAGCGTGCGGCTCGCCGCCGACAAGGGCATCTCCATCCTGGAGGTTCCGCGCACCGACCTGGACCGGATGAGTGCCAACGGCTTGCACCAGGGCGTCGCCCTGCAGGTGCCGCCGTACCGCTACGCCCACCCGGACGACCTGCTCGACCGGGCGCGCGGTTCCGCGCAGCCCGCGCTGCTGGTGGCCTTGGACAACATCTCCGACCCGCGCAATCTCGGCGCGGTGGTCCGCTCCGTGGCGGCCTTCGGCGGTCACGGCGTGCTGATCCCGCAGCGGCGCAGTGCGAGCGTCACAGCGGTTGCCTGGCGCACCAGCGCGGGCGCCGCCGCTCGGCTCCCGGTCGCCCGCGCGACGAATCTCACTCGCACGCTGAAGGATTGGGCGTCTCAGGGTGTTCAGATCGTCGGTCTGGACGCCGGTGGCGACACCACGCTGGACGACTTCGACGGCCGTGAGCCGACCGTGATCGTGGTCGGCTCGGAGGGCAAAGGGCTTTCCCGCCTGGTCCGGGAGTCCTGTGACGCGATCCTGTCGATCCCGATGGCGGGCCCGGTGGAATCGTTGAACGCGTCGGTGGCCGCCGGTGTCGTGCTCTCCGAAATCGCCCGGCAACGCCGCGCCTGAGGAAACGTCGTCAGTCGGTATCGTCGCCCGACGGCCTCTACGCAGGTCTCGCCGGTGCGGCGAACCCTCCGAGGGCCAAGGAATCGGCGCGACAACAGATTTCGTAAGGTCATGCGGTACTCGGCGGATACGCCCGAAACCTGAGCATCACCAATCGCATGACCTGCCCGCGGATCTCGCCATCACCGACTCGTACGGTCTAAAGACCCGGAGAGGCGGCACATCCCAGTAGAATTCGGCTGGTGGTGATACCCAATCAGCCCATCGGTCAGACGGTCGAGCATCCGAACGCGACCGCGGTGTTGTTCCTCGGCGCGGTGAGCGTCTTCTGCTGCGGGGTGCTGGGGCCGGTGGCGTGGGCGCTGGGGCGGCGCGCGCTCGACCAGATCGAGGAATCCGGCGGCGCTTACAGTGGTCGCGCCCAGGTGATGGTCGGCTACATCCTCGGCGTCGTCGGCACCGTCCTGATGATCATCTTCGCGGTGCTGTTCGTGCTCATCCTGCTCGGCGGCAACGCTTGAGAAGCGAAGCGCCGCCGGACCGAGTGGGCCCGAAAGCGTTCGGCCGCTGGATGACGGGCGCCGCGGGACGGAGGTTCGTGCACAGCGCCGGGCCCTGTCCGGGGCAGTCCCAGTAGCGCCGTAGTTCGGGCGGGATCCGTCCACGGAGCCCTGGGCGGCCGCCCTAGTCCAGACTGGGCCGTTCGCGCTCCGCGCCGTCCCAGGCGGGCCATTCCGTGCTGACGCTGCCGGACCAGCTGGGCTGCCTGCGGTCCCGGAACGCGGCCATGGCCTCGCCGCCATCGATGCTCTTGGTCGCGTGCTGGTTCAGCTCGGTTTCCAGCTGCCCGACCACCGTGGGACTCATTCCGAGCCCCTCCCAGAGCAGCCGCTTGGATAGCGCCACCGGTAGCGGAGCCGAGCCGTTGGCGATGTCGTGCGCGACGGCGAGCGCGGTCGGTAGCACCTCGCTCCCGGGCAGCGAGCTGTTGGCCAGGCCCATCGCCTTCGCCTCGTCGCCGTCGAACGTGCGCCCGGTCAGCATGATGTCGGCGGCGTTGGCCATGCCGACGAGCCTGGGTAGCGTCCAGTGCGCGTAGCCGTCGGCCAGGACGCCGCGGCGGACCTGGTTCAGCCCGTAGACCGCGTCGCGCGCCATGTACCGCAGGTCGCACTGGAGAGCGAGCGCCAAGCCGATGCCGACGGCGTGGCCGTTCACCGCCGCGATCACCGGTTTGCGCACCCGCCACGGCGGCGGATCGATGGTGGCGCTGACCTCGCCTACCCGATTGGACAGGTCCGCGCCCGCGCAGAACGCGGGCGGGGTGCCGGTGACGATCACGGCACGAATGGCGTCTTCCGCATCGCACCGCTGCAACGCGGCGCCCAATTCGGCGGCCATCGTGGGGGTGAAGGCGTTCTGTTGCGCGGGCCGGTTGAGCGTGAGCACGGCGACGCCTCGGGAGACGTCGACGTGCAGTTCCGAACTCATGCCACAGGATGTTAGCCGACGGACGCGGACCTGACCTCGGGCCGAAAGTCCTCTGCTATCCGCGCAGCACCTTGCGCCCGATCGCGTACTTGTGCACCTCGGTCGGTCCGTCGTAGAGCCGGAAGGCGCGCATGTCCCGGAAGATCATCTCGACCACCGTCTCGTCGCTGATGCCGATGCCGCCGAGCACCTGCACGCACCGGTCGGCGACCTTGAACAACTCCTCGGAGACGAACGACTTGGCGATCGAGCTCTCGTGCCGCGCCTTTTCGCCGTTGTCCATCAGCCAGCACGCGTGCCAGATGGTCAGCCTGCACTGGTGCAGCGCGATCTCGTTGTCCGCCAACATGAACGAAACGCCCTCGTGTTCGCCGATCGGCTTGCCGAACGCGGTGCGGGTGCGCGCGTGCTCGATCGCGATGCTCTGGGCCCGTTCGGCGGCGCCGAGCCAGCGCATGCAGTGGGTCAGGCGGGCCGGGGCGAGCCGGAGCTGGGCGTAGCGCAGCGCTTGGCCCGCCTCGCCGAGCAGCGCCTCCCTGGGCAGGACCAGGTTGTCGAAGCGGACCACGCCGTGCCCGGCGACGTAGTTGCGGTCCATCGTGTTCATCGTGCGTTCGATGACGATGCCGGGCTCGTCGCCGTCGGCGAGGAACAGCGTGGGGCCCTCGGGCAGGTGCGGGTTGGCGGCGAGGCGCGCCATGATGATCCAGGTCTTCGCACCGTTGGCGCCGGTGATCAGCCATTTACGGCCGTTGATGGTGAAGTGCTCACCGTCGAAGCTCGCCGTGGTGGACAGCTGGGCCGGGTCGGAACCCGCTCCGTCCGGCTCGGTCATGGCGAAGACCGAGCGCTGGTCGCCCTCGACCACCGGGGCCAGGTAGCGCCGCACCTGGTCGGGGTCGGCCACCTTGGACAGCAGGAACATGTTGCCCTCGTCGGGCGCCGCGCAGTTCATCGCGACCGGGCCGAGCGTGGACCAGCCCGCCGCCTCGTAGATCACGGCCTGTTCGATGTGGGTCAGCCCGCGCCCGCCGAGCGATTCGGGCGCCTGCACGGTGAGCAGCTTCTCCGCGCGGGCGAGTTCGACGAGTTCCTGCCGCAGCTCGTCGGTCGGGCCGTGCGCGGTCAGGCGCGGGTCCCGCTCGTACGGGACGATCTTGTCGATGACGAAACGGCGTACTCGGTCGCGTTCGGCGACGAGTTCGGCGGGAATCGCGAAGTCGATCATCGTTGGTCACCATTCGTTCGGGGGCGCGATGCGTCGAGCATACGAAAGCGGCCGGAAAAGACTGAAGGCGGCTGCCCTCAGAGAGGTGCTCATGCGATGGTAGCGCTCTGAGCTGCACCGATCATCGCCGGATGCGGTGTCATCGCCACTGAGCATCGCTGCGATCATCGGGAGCGAGTTCTTCGGGGCCGGCGAACCGGACGAGGAGATCCCCGCATGATCGCGCGGGCCTTCCGCGACATTCCCTGATGCGGCACGCGGAGCCGCCGTCGCGGAGACGCAATCGAGGGTTTCGGCGTGGTGGCGACGAGACCCAGCGAAGGTCGCGAATCGCGGCCGAGGGGTGCGAGCCGGGTGGATCACCACCTCGAGGCTCCGCAGGGGGGCTGTGGAGTGCCGCGCGGCTGTTTCCGGAGGGGCTGCGGCAGGACCGTGTCAGCGGGCCTCTGCGCGGCCTCAGCGGGCGCGCGCGAGCCTGCGGTTCCGGCTGCCCAGCAGGCGGCAGGCGAGGTAGATCAGGAACGAGATGGTGGTGACGAAGGTCGAGACGGGGACGCCAGGCGCCAGCGACAGCAGGATGCCACCCACCGCGGCGACTTCGGCGAACATCACAGCGAGGACGGTCGCCCGGATCGGGTCGGCGGTGAGCTGCGCCGCCGCTGCCGCCGGGGTGATCAGCAGGGCGAGGACCAGCAGCGCCCCGACGATCTGGACCCCGAACGCCGCCGTGATGCCCAGCAGCACGGCGAACACGATGGACAGCGCGCGCACCGGAACCCCGCGCGCCACCGCCACCTCCGGATCGGAGCTGGCGAACAGCAGCGGCCGGTAGACGAACGCGAGCACCGCGATCACCCCGGCGGTGCAGACGGCGAGCAGGCCGAGGCCGTTGTTGCCGACGCTCACCACCTGGCCGGTCAGCAGGGAGAACTTCGATCCCGCACGGTCGGGACCCAGCCACAGGAACAGCACCGAGAGACCCAGCCCGAACGAGAGCACCACCGCGATCACCGAATCGCGCTCGCGCGCCCGGGTACCGAGCAGGCCGAACAGCACCGCCGCGACCACCGACCCCGCGATGGCGCCGAGACCGACGCCGACACCGGCCAGCAGCGCGGCGGCGGCCCCGGTCAGGGACAGTTCGCTGGTGCCGTGCACGGCGAAGGACATCTGTCTGCTGATGATCAGCGGCCCGATCACCCCGGACAGCAGTCCGAGCAGGGCCGCGGCGAGCAGCGCCTGCTGCACGAAGCCGTAGGACAGCAGGTTCGCCGTGGTGCCGAAGTCCAGCATCTTGCCGAGGACGCCGGAAAGCTTGTCGGTCACGAGCGCACTCCGCTCTCATGCGGGGCCGGGCGGCCGCCGTCGTCCGGTGTCGAGTCGGTCCGGGTCGGTTCTCCGACTCCGGGCGAGGCGGAGTGACCGGTTGTCACGCTGGTTGTGTCCGGGTCGCTCGAGGATGGATCGGTGGCTGCCGCCGCGATGGTGACGGGCTCCCCTGATGCCTGTCGAGCCGAGTCGTCGGTGCTGGCTGGCCCGGTCGAATTCGAGTAGCTGTTGGTTAACTCGGCATCCGGCGACCGGTCTGAAGCGGAGTGCCGGGACGGTGTGGTGATTGCCGGCGCCCGTTCGGCAGCGGTGGCGCCGTTGCCCGCCGGGGCGGCGGCCGATGCCGAATCGGTCGCCGGGTCGCCCGGCCGCGAGTGGCCGGATGGAGTATCGGTCGTTGCCGAGCGGGCGCAGGACGCGCTGCCCGCCGTGGCTTCGGCCGATGTCCCGGCGCCCTCCGCAGTGGACACACCCTGGCCGAATTCGTCGCCCGCCGGGCCGTGGCAGTGACCGCCCGCAGTGCCGAGCGCGTCCATGGTGTCGCCGGTGCCGACGACGACCAGGCGCCCGCGGACCCGCAGCACGTCCACCTCGGTGCGGTACAGCTCCGAGAGCACCGCCGAGGTCATCACCTCCTGCGGCGTCCCGATCCGGAACTGGCCGTCGACCAGGTACAGCACCCGATCGACCAGGGGCAGAATCGGATTGATCTCGTGCGTCACGAAGAGCACCGCGGTGTCGTGGGTGCGCCGCCTGCGATCGATCAGCTCGGCGACCAGTCGCTGATTCGCCAGGTCCAGGCTGAGCAGCGGCTCGTCGCACAGCAGCACCTTCGGATCGCCGACCAGCGCCTGCGCCACCCGCAGGCGCTGCTGCTCGCCGCCGGACATGGATTCCAAAGGCGCGTAGGCGAAGTGCTCCGCGCCGACGTCGGCGACGGCCGCGGCCACCTTGCGCTTGCGTTCGGCCCGGGAGCGCAGGCCGAGCCCCCAGCGATGCCCGTCGACGCCGAGCCCGACGAGGTCGACACCGCGCAACTGCACCCCGGCGTCGATCGTCTTCTGCTGCGGCACGTAACCGATGTCGTGATTGCCGGTGCGCGCGGGCGAGCCCGCGATCCGAGCCGTCCCGGAACTCAAGGCGAGCTGGCCGAGCAACACCTTCAGCAGCGAGGTCTTGCCCGATCCGTTCGGTCCGAGCACCGCGACGAATTCACCCCGGGCGACGCTGAGATCCAGGCCGTCCCAGAGGGTTCGGTCACCGAACGACAATCGCGCCGCCTCCAGGCGCACCGCGGCCGAGTCGTCGCCGGTGCCCGGCCGCCGCCGTTGCACCCGGTCGGTGTGCTCGGTCAGCGCGGCTCCCTTGTTCATCGGCTCAACCCAGCGCGGCGGCCAGCGCCTGCGCGTTCTTCGTCTGCCACTGAATGTAATCCTGGCCCTCGGGCAGGGTTTCGGTCACCTCGACGATGGCGATGCCCGCGTTCTGCGCGGTGCCGCGCAGGTCCTTGGTGATCTTGTCCTCGGTCTGCACGTTGTAGATCAGGGCCCGGACCCGCTTGCCGCTGAGCAGATCCTGGGTCGCCGCGACGGCCGCGGGCGCCGGATCGGTCTCCTGCTCGATGGCTTCCTGGAACTCGTGCGGAGTCAGGTCGTCGGCTCCGGCCGCGACCAAGAGGTAGTGCGCGAGGGGTTCGGTTTGCAGCACCGGCGTTTTCGGGTGCTCGGCGGAGAGCTTGCCGGTGATGGCGGTGACCGCGGCGAGCTGGTTCTTGAAGGTCGTCGCACGCTCGGTGTAGGCCCCTGCCTGGTCCGGGTCCAGTTCGCCGAGCTGGGCGGCGATCCGGTCGGCGACCACGCCGACGGTGCGCACGTCGTACCAGACGTGCTCGTTCTCGTCGCTCTGATCCACCCGCAAGGAGAACGCGTCCACCGTGCGCTTGTTCGTGCCCGCCACCGCCTTCTCGGCGAACTCGTCGTAACCGCCGCCGTTGTAGACCACCAGGTCGGCGTCGCTCAGTTCGGCCGACTCGACAGCGGAGGTCTCGTGCGAGTGCGGGTCGGCGTTCGGATCGGTGATCAGCGACCGGACCGTGGCATCGGGGCCCGCTATGGCCACGGCGATGTCACCCCAGACATCGGTGGAGGTGACGACGGTCGGCCGGTCGGAGTCGGTTGAGTCGCCGCAGGCGACGGTTGTCGCTACGGACGCCAATCCCACGGCGATGCCTACACACTTCATGGCGAATCTGGTCTTCACGTGGGGTACTCCTGGCAGTCCGGCAGATCAAAATGGAAATCGTTCCCGTTTAACTCTAGCAAATCCGGCCCGACGGTAGGATGCAACGCCCACGGAGAACGCAAAAACCAAGGGCCCGTTCACGATTCCTCGTTCGCGGGCCCTCGGGTGAGCTCGGGTCTTCAGACCAGCGCGGCCTCCACCGGCTGTCCGAGCAGTTGCGCGCAGCGCAACAGGCCGAGATGGCTGTACGCCTGGGGATGGTTACCGAGCGAGCGCTCGGCTACCGGGTCGTACTCCTCGCTGAGCAGCCCCGTGGGGCCCGCGACGTCGACCAGCTGGGCGAACAGCGCCTCGGCGTCCGAGCGCTTGCCGATCAGCAGGTACGCCTCGACCAGCCAGGCCGCGCACAGGTGGAATCCGCCCTCGCCGCCGGGCAGGCCGTCGTCGTGGTGGTAGCGGTAGACGGTCGAGCCACTGCGCAGCTCGGCCTCGGTCGCCACGACGGTCGCCGCGAAGCGCGGGTCGGACGGGTCGATCAGGCCGCTCAACCCGATGTGCAGCGTCGCCGCGTCCAGGTCGGTGCCGTCGTAGGCCGCGGTGTAGGACTGCACCTCGTCGTTCCAGCCCTTGGCCTTGACCTCGTCGGCGATGGTGTCGCGCAGCACCGGCCAGGCCGGATCGACCTCACGATCGAACTTCTGCGCCAGGGTCAGCGCCCGGTCGACGGTCAGCCAGCCCATCACCTTCGAGTACACGTGGTGGCGGGGGTTGCCGCGGATCTCCCAGATGCCGTGGTCGGGCTCCTGCCAGCGCCGCTGCACCGCCGAGACCATGGCGCACACCAGCTCCCAGTCGGCGTCCGGAAGCACGCCTGCCGGATCGGTGACGCCGCGCAGCTCCCTGGCGTGCGCCAGGGTCGCGATGAGGTCGACGATCGGGCCGAAGACGTCCAGCTGGACCTGCATGTTGGCCGCGTTGCCGACGCGCACCGGGCGGGAGCCCGCGTAGCCGGGCAACTGGTCGATCGAGGCCTCCGGCGGCAGCGTCTCGCCGTACAGCGTGTACAGCGGGTGCAGGCGCTCTGGGCCTGGCAGCGTCTCCAGCACCCGGTGCACCCAGCCGAGGTAGTCCTCGGCCTCGGTGAGCGAGCCCAGCGAGACCAAGGCCTGCGCGGTCAGCGCCGCGTCGCGAAGCCAGCAGTAGCGGTAGTCCCAGTTGCGCACGCCGCCGATGTCCTCGGGCAGCGAGGTGGTGGCGGCCGCCAGGATCGAACCGGACGGCGCGTGCACCAGGCCGCGCAGGGTCAGCGCGGAACGCTTCATCAGGTCGGGCTTGAGCGGGGGCAGGGTGAGCTTGGAGGCCCACTCCGACCAGTACCGCTCCGCCTCCCGTCGCCGCTGCGCCTCGTTGCTCTCCGCGGGATCCAGATCGGTGGTGCCGCAACGCAGTTCGAGCACGACCGCGCCCTTGGCGGGGTCGACCACGGCCCGCGCCGACTCGTGCGTTCCGTCGGAGACGATCTCCCACTGCACGCCGGGAGAGCGCAGCACGATCGGGTCGTTGGTGCCGTGCACGCGCAGGCCGCCCTCTTGCGCTTCGAGGTTCACCGGCACCTGGCCGAACTCCGGCCGGGGTGCGAAGGTGACCACGGCTTTCGCGTGACCGGTGATCACCCGGGTGAGGTCGGTCCGGTTGGACGCCACGTCGTGCGGCAGGTAGTCGGTGACCTGCAAGCTGGCCCAACGCGTTTCGACGGTCATGGTGCCGTCGACGTAGCGCTGCGACAGCGGCAGCCCCGGCCGCTCGGGCTCGATGGTGAAGTGACCGCCCTGCGGGCCGCCGAGCAGGTGCGCGAACACCGCGGCCGAATCCGGCTCCGGGTGGCAGAACCAGGTCACCGTGGCGTCCGGGGTGAGCAGCGCGACCGAGCGCGGGCTGGCGAGCATGGTCAGCCGCTCGATGCGCGGCGCGCTCGCCCCCGCCAGCCAGGTCCGGCGCTCCTCCAGCAGGTAGGCCAGTGCCCAGGCCACGGCCTCGGTGCTGTCCACCCGGAACTTGGCCAGGCTCTCGCCGTCGCCGACCTTGATGCCGACGTCCGGGCCGGAGAGCACCCGGAACGCCTTCTCGTCGGTGACGTCGTCACCGAAGAACACCGCGGCCGAGGCCCCCGCCTGATGCCGGACGGTGTCCAGTGCGGTGCCCTTGTCGGTCTGCACCACAGCCAGTTCGATGACGGCCTTGCCCTCGGTGACCTGCACGCCGAACCAGCAGGCCGGGCCGAGCCGGACCTGCGACAGCGCGCGGTGGCCGATCTCCGGGCCTGCGTTGCGCACGTGCAACGCGACGCTGGCCGGTTTGATCTCGACGGTGACGCCGGGGTTGTCCGAGGCGATCTGGTTCAGCGCCGTCTGCACCTCTTGGAGCAGGTGCTTGGCGTCGTTGTCGATCGCGTGTACGAAGCCGACGTCGAATTCCGAACCGTGACTGCCGATCAGTTGCACCTCGACGGGCAGACGCGACAGCGCCGCGAGATCTCGCAGCGCGCGGCCGGAGATCACGGCGGCGGTGGTCCCGGTCAGGCCGGCGAGGGCTCGTAACGCGCTCACCGATTCCCGATGGGGAAAGGCTTTGGCCGGGTCGGACACGATGGGCGCGAGTGTCCCGTCGTAGTCCGATGCGACCAGCAGCCGTGGCACGCGCGCGACCGTCGACAGTGCACGGCGAAGTTCCAGTGGCAGATCCTGTGCGCTCACGCATCCAACCTAGTGATCGGAGGAGTTTTTTCAGGGGGCGGGCAAAACAATACTGTGTTGAATTTGCCGCACAGAAGCGCGCCGGTCCGCGTGCGCACGATAACGCAGGTGCTGAACCGGTGTCCGGTGGATCTGCCCAGCTAACGGCAACGGGATCCGAGCGGGTGAGCTTCGTCGCAGCACAGGGGTCGATTCGGGCCCGATGGGTGACCGGGCGCCGAATTCGCTCGATGTGCGCTGAGAGATCCCGGTAGAGCTTACTGGTTGCGTTCGCCGAGCAGGAGGTCGACGGTCAGTTCCAGTCGTTCGGTGACGTCGGTGGCCGAGGCGCGCCGGGTCAGCCAGGCGACCAGGTTCGACAGCCACACGTCGCTGATCACCCGCGCGATGGCCAGCTGGCGTTCGGTGGGCTCGCCGTCGTTCATGGCCCGCGCGAAGACGCGGTCCATCACCTTGCCCACGCGGTCCACCTCGGCGGCGGCGGAGGCGTCGGCGAACATGAACGCCCGGGTCATGGCCTCGGTGAGCAGCGGGTCGCGCTGCATCATCCGGGTGATCTGGGTGAGCAGCAGGTGCATGCGCTCCTGCGGAGACTGCCCGGCAAGCGGCTTGCGTTTGCCCTCGATCTGCTCGAATTCGCGCGACAGTGCCGAGACCAGCAGGTGCACCTTCGACGGGAAGTAGCGGTACAGCGTGCCGACCGCGACGTCGGCGCGCTCGGCGACCGCGCGCATCTGGACCGCGTCGTAACCGCCCTTGGACGCTAGCGCCAAGGTCGCGTCCAGGATCCGCTTGCGCCGTTCGCGCTGCGCCGCCGAACTCAGCTCGTCCTCACTGAGCGTGGTGACCGTGGCGGCGGGCCGGGCCGCGCTCGGGTCGGCTGGCTGCGATCGGGACGGACTGGCCATTGATGAAAGTCCTTTCCGGAAACGTCGTTTCGTCGGCTGCGTGCGCGGTCTCGCCTCGGCGGCAATGGTGTCTTGACTTCCGCCCGGCTAGGATATTAGAACATGTTCTAGGTGTGGGAGTCACGCCGGAAAGGCGGTATGGAGTGTGACCATCGCCACCACTGACGAGCATAAAGCCGTTCAGGAGTCGATGCGCGGATGGGCTGCCTCGGTCCGTCCAATTGCAACAATGCGAACCGGCGCGGCCGACTTCTGGCGCGCCTACTGGCCCGCACTCGCCGAGATCGGGATCTTCCGGGTCGCGGTGGCCGAGGACGCGGGCGGTGCGGGTGGATCGGTCGCCGATCTCGCCGTGCTGGTGGAGCAGGCGGCGCACGACCTGGTCGGCGGCCCCGTGCTGGCGACGGCTCTGGCCAACCTGATCACCACCGGACAGCTCGACGAGGACCTGCCCTGCGGTGTGGCGCTCGACTTCGTCGTCGGTTCGACGGTGAGCGTACCCGCCGCAAGCGACGGCGTGTTGCTCACGGGTACCTGGGATTCCGTGCTCGGCGCCGCACCGGGCACCGCCGTGCTGCTGCCCGTCGACCACCCGCGAGGGCAGCGCTGGTGCCTGGTCCCGCCCGACGCCGACGGCCTGCGGGTGGAGACGCTCGCGCCGCTGGACCCGAGCACGCCGCTGGCCCGGGTGCACTGCGCCGACCTGCGCGTGCCCACGGAGCGGGTGTTCGTCGCGCCGCACGCCGCCGAGGATCTCCTCGTCGCGCTGGTCGCCGCCGAGCTGGCGGGTCTGGCGGGCTGGTGCCTGGAGACCGCCGTCGAGTACGCCAAGGTGCGCGAGCAGTTCGGCCGCAAGATCGGTTCCTTCCAAGCGGTCAAGCACATCTGCGCCTGGATGCTGTGCCGCACCGAACTCATTCGCGCCGTCGCGGCCGACACCGCGGCCGCCGTGGACGACGGCGGCGCCGAACTGCCGATCGCCGCCGCCATCGCGGCCGCGATCGCCCTGGACGCCGCGGTCGAGACCGCCAAGGACTGCATCCAGGTGCTCGGCGGTATCGGCTTCACCTGGGAGCACGACGCGCACCTGTATCTGCGCAGGGCGACGGCGCTGCGGCAACTGCTCGGCGGCTCGGCGCGCTGGCGGGCCAGGGTCACCGAGCTGACCCGCCGTGGCCTGCGGCGTACCACCGGGGCCGATCGGGTCTTCGCCGAGGGCGTGGCCGCGGCAGGCGGCAGCACGGACGAACTGGCGGCCGAGGTCGCGCGGATCGCGGCGCTGCCCGCCGATCGGCAGCGCGCCGCACTGGTCGAGGCGGGCCTGGCCATGCCGCATTGGCCGCGCCCGTACGGACGCGCCGCCGACCCGATGACCGGCTTGGTGATCTCCGAGGAACTGCGCCGTGCCGGACTCACGGCGCCGGATCTGGCCATCGGCGGCTGGGCGATTCCGACCCTCCTGCAACACGGCACGCCGGAGCAGATCGAGCGCTTCGCCTGGCCGACGCTGCACGGCGAGGTGATCTGGTGCCAGTTGTTCAGCGAACCCGAAGCGGGCTCCGATCTGGCCGCGTTGCGCACCACCGCGAAAAAGGTGGACGGCGGCTGGGTGTTGCGCGGGCAAAAGGTGTGGACTTCCCTGGGCGACAAAGCGAATTGGGCGATTTGCCTGGCTCGTACCGATCCCGACGCGCCCAAACATCGTGGCATCACGTACTTTTTGGTCGATATGCGCAGTACTGGACTCGAAGTGCGCCCACTGGTGCAGATCACCGGAGAGGCGCGTTTCAGTGAGGTGTTCCTCGACGACGTATTCGTGCCCGACGATTGCGTGGTCGGCGCTCTGCACAACGGGTGGAAGATCGCCCGCTCCACCCTGGCGACCGAGCGGGTCGCCATGGGTGGAAACGGGATCGGTCCGGTGCTCGAAGAGCTGATCGCGAAATCGCCCGCCACCGGGCCCGGCGCCGAACTGGTGAACGACCGGCTCGGCGAATTCGTCGCCGAGGCCGTCGCCGGACTTTTGCTCGAGCAACGCGCGGCGGTGAAGTTGCTGGTGGGGGCAGACCCCGGCGCGCAGAGTAGTGTTCGCAAATTGGTCGGGGTGCGCCACCGCCAAGCGGTCGCGGAATTCGCTGTCGAGACGGCAGGGCTTTCCGGCGCGCAGGATTCCGAAGTAGCGAAGGAATTTCTGCTTACGCGCTGTCTATCGATCGCTGGTGGAACTGAGCAGATCTTGCTCACCGTGGCTGGTGAGCGGATTCTCGGGCTGCCTCGCGACGCGAACAGCTAGTCGCCGACAACCGGGAGAAAACGTGGATTTCACCAGGGACGAGGGCCAGGACGCGGTGGCCGAAGTCGTAGTGAGCTTGCTGGAGCGAGAACCCGCTCGCGATATGGAGCTGTGGCCGAGACTGGTCGACTCCGGACTGCTTGTCGTGCCGGTGCCGGAGCGGCACGGCGGTGACGGCATGGGGCTGCTCGAGGTGGCGGCGCTATTGACCGAGCTGGCGACGGACGCGGTCGCGGTGCCCGCCCTTCCGACGCTGGGCTTCGGCGTGCTGCCGTTGGTGGCCAGTGCGCCGGAGAGCGTCGTGGCGCGGGTGCTGCCCGAGATCGCCAAGGGGACGGTGCTCACGGCAGCGCTGAGCGAAGCCGCGGCGCCGTTCACCGTCAAACCGGAGACCATCGCGGTCACCAGCGGAAACACGGTGCGCATCAGCGGGAGGAAGGTGGCCGTACCTTACGCCGAGCAGGCGAGTTGGCTGCTCGTGCCGACCAGTTCCGGTATCGCCCTCGTCGACGCGCAGGCCGAAGGGCTCACGCTGACGCCCACTCCGGTCTCCGGCGGCGTCCCCGAATACACCGTGCGGCTGGACGAGGTGGAAATACCGGCCGACCAGTTCTGGACAACCGGCCTGGCGGACCTGCACCGTTTGGCGCTGGCTTCCATCGGGTCGGTAGCCGATGGATTGCTCAAGGGGGCGGTCACGCTCACCGCCGAGCATCTGCGGACCCGACGCCAGTTCGGCAGGCCGCTGGCCGAGTTCCAGGCCGTCGCCCAGCAGATCGCGGACCTGTACGTCGTCTCGCGGACGCTGCACGTGGCCGCGGTCTCGGCGAACTGGGCGCTGGCCCAGGACGATACGAGCCAGGAGCACCGCGAGCGCACCGACGACGACCTGGAGATCCTGGCCTACACCGTCACCGACCAACTGCCCGCGGCCATGCAGAAGTGTCATCACCTGCACGGCGGCCTCGGTGTGGACGTGACCCACCCGATGCACCGCTATTACTCACAAGCCAAGGACATCGCTCGCTGGCTCGGCGGCGCATCGTTCCGACTCGATCGATTGGGGGCCAGATGTTCATCGACCTGACCACCGAGCAACGTCGGCTGCGCGACGAACTGCGTGCCTACTTCGCCGATCTCGTGACTCCCGAGGAGGAGGCCGAGATGGCGGTGAACCGGCACGGCGACGCGTACCGCGCCGTCGTGCGCAGGATGGGACGCGACGGCTGGCTCGGCGTCGGCTGGCCCAAGGAATACGGCGGCCAGGGTTTCGGCCCCGTCGAGCAGCAGATCTTCTTCAACGAGGCGGTCCGGGCCGACGTCCCGCTCCCGCTGGTGACGCTGCTGACCGTCGGCCCAACCTTGCAGCAGTTCGGCACCGCGGAGCAGAAGCAGCGGTTCCTGCCCGGGATCCTGGCCGGAGACATCCATTTCGCGATCGGCTACTCCGAGCCGGAGGCGGGCACTGATCTCGCCGCGCTGCGCACGTCGGCGGTGCCTGACGAGTCAGGGGACTGGATCGTCAACGGGCAGAAGATCTTCACCACGGGCGCGCACGAAGCCGACTACATCTGGCTGGCCTGCCGCACCGGATCGACCGAGTCGCGCCACCGCGGCATCACCATCCTGATCGTGGACACCGCGGACCCCGGCTACTCGTGGACGCCGATCATCACCTGCGACGGCGCCCACCACACCAACGCGACCTATTTCGACAACGTGCGCGTCCCGGCGAACATGCTGGTCGGCGAGGAGAACCGGGGCTGGAAGCTGATCACGACGCAGCTCAACCACGAGCGGGTGAGCCTGGGTCCGTCCGGCAAGATCGAGCAGCTCTACGACCGGGTGCGCGACTGGGCCCAACCGCGCGGCGTGCTCGCCGAACTGGACGTGCGTCGCGCGCTGGGCCGCATCCACGCCATGGTCCGGTTGAACGAACTGCTGAACTGGCAGGTGGCCGCCGCGTCCGATGGGCGGCGTTCGCAAGGGCCTGCGGGGTCACGCTCCGCTACCGCCTCCGGGCCCGGCACGCCCGCCGCCGGCGTGGACGGCGACCAGTCCCGGGTGATCGCCGACGCGTCGGCCACCAAGGTCTACTCCACCGAATCGCTACAGGAGGCGGGCAGGCTCGCCGAGGAGATCGTCGGCCGCTACGGCGATCCGGCCGACCCGGCCACCGGCGAACTGCTGACCTGGCTGGACCGCAGGACCAAGCAGAACCTCGTGGTCACCTTCGGCGGTGGCGTCAACGAGGTGATGCGCGAGCTGGTCGCCTCGGCCGGTCTCCGGTTGCCGCGAGTACCCCGATAACGAGTGAAGGAGCCGCGCGTGCCGGACACCACAACTGCGGACGCGATCGTCGCCGCCGCCGAAGCGATTCGGGCGGCGGGTGAGTGCGCGCCCCGATTCGGGCGTGACCCGGTGAACCAGCCGATGATCAACAACTGGGTCGAGGCGCTCGGCGACGCCAACCCGATCTACGTGGACGAACAGGCGGCGCGCGCCGCGGGGCATCCGGGCATCGTCGCGCCGCCGGCCATGGCCCAGGTGTGGACCATGTTCGGGCTCAACGGGTCCCGGCCCGCCGACGACCCGATGGGGGCGGCCACGGAGCTGCTCGACGCCGCGGGTTACACCTCCGTGGTGGCCACGGACTGTCAGCAGACCTACCACCGCTACCTCAATGTCGGTGAGCAGGTTTCGGTCACCAGCACGCTGTCGGACGTCCGCGGCCCGAAGCGCACCGCGCTGGGCGAGGGGTGGTTCGTCACCTTCCGGACCACCTGGCGGGTCGGCGACGAAGTGGTCGCCGAGATGCTGTTCCGGTTGCTGAAATTCGCGCCCGGCACCGCGGCGGCGGAACCGGCCGCGGGCGAGCGGGTGAAGCCGCTGGTCTCCTGGGACACCGAGTTCTTCTGGGAGGGGACCAAAGCGGGCGAGTTGCGCATCCAGCGGCTGCCGGACGGATCGCTGCGGCATCCCCCGATCCCGGCCATCTGGCAGGACAAGTCGAAACCGACCGATTACGTCGTCGCCTCCGGGCGCGGCACCGTGTTCAGCTACGTCGTGCACCACGCGCCGAAGGTGCCGGGACGGCAGCTGCCGTTCGTGGTGGCGCTGGTCGAATTGGAGGAGGGCGTGCGCATGCTGGGCGAACTGCGCGGCATCGACCCGGCCGAGGTGCGGGTCGGCCTGCCGGTCGAGGTGGGCTTCGAGAAGCTCGACGACGAGGCGACCCTGCCGGTGTGGCAGGTGGTCGCATGAGCGGTCAGGCCCGGAGGCGGCAGCGAAGCGTGACCACGCAGGGCACCGCTCAGGCGAGGAGGGAGACACCGTGAGCGCCACCGTGCAACCGGAGTCCGTGCGGGTCGGCACGGCGCTGCCGGAGTTGGTGATCGACGCCGATCCCACGTTCGTGATCAGCACCGCGCTGGCCACCCGGGATTTCCAGGACGTGCACCACGACCGGGACAAGGCCGTCGCGCGCGGGTCGAAGGACATCTTCGTCAACATCCTCACCGACACCGGCCTGGTGCAGCGCTTCGTCACCGACTGGGCGGGCCCGCGCGCCATCGTCAAGTCGATCGCATTGCGCTTGGGCGTGCCGCTGTACGCGGGGGACACGCTGACGCTGACCGGCACGGTGACCGCGCTGGAAGGTGACGACATACACATCGACGTGATCGGCAAGGACAGCTTGGGCGACCACATCACGGCCACGGCCGTCATCGCGTTGCGGAGCGCCGATGACTGAGCAGAAATTGTCCGGCCGCGCGGCCGTTGTCGGCATCGGCGCCACCGACTTCTCCAAGGACTCCGGCCGCAGCGAACTGCGGCTGGCCGCGGAGGCGGTCACCGCCGCGCTGGCCGACGCGGGCCTGACACCCGCCGACGTGGACGGCCTGACCACGTTCACCATGGACACCAACACGCAGGCCGCCGTGGCCAGGGCGGTCGGCATTCCGCAGCTGAAGTTCTTCAGCCACATCGGCTACGGCGGCGGCGCGGCCTGCGCCACCATCCAGCAGGCCGCCATGGCGGTGGCCACCGGAATCGCCGACGTCGTCGTGGCCTATCGCGCGTTCAACGAGCGGTCGGTGTCGCGGTTCGGGCAGTTCTCCACCGCACTGGCCACCGCGCCCACCTCCTCGGGCATCGACGCGGGCTGGTCCTACCCGCAGGGGCTGGGTACACCGGCCGCGCAGGTGGCGATGGTCGCCCGGCGCTACATGCACGTCTACGGCGCTACCAGCGAAGACTTCGGCCGGGTGGCCGTGGCCGATCGCAAGCACGCCGCGGTGAATCCGGCGGCGTTCTTCTACGGCAAGCCGATCACCCTGGCCGACCACCAGAACTCCCGCTGGATCGCCGAGCCGCTGCACCTGCTGGACTGCTGCCAGGAGTCCGACGGCGGCGTCGCGATCGTGGTCACCAGCGTCGAACGGGCCCGCGACCTGCCGCAGCGGCCCGCGGTCATCGCCGCGGCCGCCCAGGGGTCCGGCGCCGACCAGTACGTGATGACCAGCTACTACCGCGACGCCATGACCGGCCTCCCGGAGATGGGCCTGGTCGGCGATCAGCTGTGGGCGCAGAGCGGATTGCGTCCGCGGGACATGCAGGCCGCCATCCTCTACGACCACTTCACCCCGTTCGTCCTCATGCAACTGGAGGAGCTCGGCTTCTGCGGCCGGGGCGAGGCGAAGGACTTCATCGCCGACGGGGCGATCGAGGTCGGGGGCCGCCTGCCGCTGAACACCCATGGCGGCCAGCTCGGCGAGGCGTACATCCACGGGATGAACGGCATCGCCGAAGCCGTGCGCCAGATTCGCGGCACCTCGGTCAACCCGGTACCCGACACGACCAACGTCCTGGTCACGGCAGGCACCGGCGTCCCGACCTCCGGGCTCGTTCTCACCACCGGCTGAGTCGCGTCGGGGCGACGGGCGGGCGCGTAGGTTGGTTGCGGTGGTGGCCCGGCATCTGGTGGACGTGCACGTGCTGTTGTTGCGCGGCGAGGAGTTGTTGCTGAGCAGGCGGCGCAGTGCGGACGAGTTCGACGGGTTGTGGCACCTGCCGGCCGGGAAGCTGGAGGTAGGGGAGTCGGCGCTGGCCGCGGTGGTCCGCGAGGCGTGCGAAGAGGTCGGAGTGGTGATCGACCCGGCGGATCTGCGGCATGTCCACACCGCGCACGTCGTCGATTCCGGGCGGGAGGCTCGGGTCGGGTTGTTCTTCGAGACTCGCCGTTGGTCGGGCGAACCGGTCAACCGCGAGCCCGACAAGTCTTACGAGCTGCGGTGGTTTCCGCTCCTGAACCTGCCGGAAACGCTCATTCCTTACCCGGCCGCGGGCATCCGTGGCTACCGCACCGGAGCGACCTACAGTCAGCGGGGCTGGCCGGACTGAGTGGCGGCATCGGTCAGGCGCCCAGGTGGGGACCGAGCAGCCGGGCGAGTTGCCGCACGCTCTCCGAGGTGTTCGGGCGCAAGGCCGTGCGGTTGCCCGCGAAGCGGTCGAACACCGCGCCCTCGACCACGGCGACGAAGTCGTCGGCCCTGGCGCCGGGGTCGGTAGCGCCCATGGCCTGGAACAGTTCCCGGGCGCGTTCGGTGGAGAACAGGCTGTGCGCGAGTCGGGGACGCAGGTCGTGATCGTCCAGTAGGTCCAGCAGTAGGGCGTGGCGGGCGATCAGGTGGGCGCGCCGCTCGGCCAGCAGCCGGTCGAGCCAGGCGGCGATGGCCTCCGCGACCGCCCCGGGCGTCGCGGCGCCGGTCGGCGCCAGCGCGGCGGCGGCGAAATCGTCGCGCGAGCGGGTGGTGATCCGGTCCACGATGGCCTCGATCAGGGCGCGTTTGGTGCGGAAATAGTAAGAGGCCGACCCGCCGGGCAGGCCGAGCTCGGCGTCCAGCGCTCGGTGCGTGAGCGCCCGCAGGCCCCGCGTCGCGATCAGTTCGATGGCCGTGTCGACGAGGAGCACACGCCGGTCGCCTGTGGACATGATCACCCTTCCTGGCCGCCGCGCGGTCCCGTCCTCTACAAATGTAGAGGACGAGGAGGTGTCATGGAACCCGATGTCATCCAGTGGGATTCCGGCCAGCAGTTGGCGGCGGCGCGGTTGCGGGAGTTGGTCGACCGCCGCGGCAGGCTGGTGCGGCGTCATCGTGGCATCTACCTCTACGGCAGGCCGGGGCGCGGCAAGACCATGCTGATGAACCGGTTCTTCGCGGAGGTGGCCTCGCCACACAAGCGGCGCTATCACTTCCACCGGTTCTTCGCCGGTCTGCACGCCGCGGCGCACGCGTCCGGCTCGATCGACGCCGCCGTGGACGCGCTGCTCGGCGACGCCCGGCTGGTCTGCTTCGACGAGTTCCACGTGCACGACATCGGCGACGCGATGCTGATGGCGCGACTGCTCGACGCCCTGTTCGCCCGCCGCATCGTGCTGGTGGTGACCTCGAACTACCCGCCGGCCGAGCTGCTGCCGAATCCGCTGTTCCACGACCGGTTCGTGCCGACGATCGAGCGCATCCTCGCGCGCATGGACGTGGTGGCGGTGGACGGCGCGATCGACTATCGCGGCCTCGGTTCTCGCGGTCCCCGCACCGGATTCGCGGCTGGGCGATACGTCGTGGCGCCACGGTGGTACAGGCCGTGGATTTCGACCGCGGGCGCGTGGAATACCGATGCGGCACAAGGGGAGAACGGATCAGCCGTCGAGATATCCGTCGGCGCTCGAAGATTGCACGCCATTGCGGCGGACGACGATACGCTGGTCATCGACTTCGCGGCATTGTGCGGAGTCCCAACCTCCGCGGCGGATTATGTTGCACTGGCCCAACGATTTCGCCGTTGGGAAATCCGGGATGTACCGCTGCTGTGCGAAGTTCCGCCCGACTGGGCGATGCGTTTCGTGAACGTGGTCGATGTTCTCTATGACGCCGATCGGGAACTCACCGTCGTCGCGTCTTCGGTGCTCGGCGAGCTGGCGTGGGGCGTCCGGGAGGTGCCGGATATCTCACGTTTGACGAGCCGACTTTGTGAATTGTCCCAATCCTCGCCCGAAATCACCCGGTAGTCGCGGCCGCGACGGCCGCCTGTCGGCTCCCCGGCACAGTCGCAGTTTAAGAGGAGGGACTCCGAAGTATTCCATTCCATCCCGAGCGGACCACCCGGCATGTAACTATGTGGCTGTTTTGTGCAGTACTCAGATTTGGTGGTACGCAGTGGCCCGGGCGCGAGCGCCGATATCGCGCGTGATCGTGCTGATCACGCTGCTGGCTTTTGCCGCCATCGCCCTGCACGGATACATCCCAGGAATTACCGAAACCGAGCCGCGCAGGCATGCTCCGTCCGCGTTGTCGGTCGCGCTCATGCCGGTCCTGCTGGCGGTGTCGATCGTGATCCTGCTGGCCGGCGTGATCGCGAGCCAGCACCGGTTGCCGCTGGCCATGCCAGAACCGGAACGCGAGGACGAGCGCAGGCAGTGGCGGCTCGGGCGAGCCGGTCTGGCGGTGCTCGGCGCGCTCGCACTGCTCGCGTTGCTGCTCGCGGCGGCGTCGGCGATCTACTTCATCGGCGCGAGCGGGCCGAGCGAACCGGCCCGCCCGGCGGCGCCCGCCACCACCACGGGCGCCGCGCCGGAGCCGGGGACCGCGCCGCCCGCCGAATACGACCCCTCATCCACGCAGCTCACCGGGACGGCGCTGGTCCTGGCCGGAATCGCGGCCGTCGGCCTGCTGACGGTGGCGATGAGCGGATTGGTCGTGGTCGCGGTGTCCTCCCGGCGCAAGCCGGTGCCCGCCCCGTCGCCCGCGGCCGCGGCGGCACCCACCGTGGCCGACTCGCTGGCACGCGCGGCCGAGATGGGGCTGGCCGCGATGAACGCGCCCGGACAGGACCCGCGCACCGCGATCATCGCGTGCTACGTCGCGATGGAGCGCGGCCTCGCCTCCGACCGCTCCGCCGCCCCGCTCATCTCGGACACCCCGATGGAAGTGCTGGCCCGCGCGTTCGAACGCGGCGCGCTGCACGACGCGTCCGCCCGCGAGCTGGTCGCCCTGTTCGAGGAGGCCAGGTTCAGCCCGCACGCCATGCTCGAGTGGCAGCGCATGCGGGCCGAGCAACTGCTGCGCATCGTGCTCGCCGACCTGCAAGGGGAGGTGCCCGCATGACGGGCCGGGCGAGAAAGGACACGGCGTGAACCGGATGGGGGTGGTGATCACCTGCGTGATCGTCGTCGGGGTGATCGAGCTGGTGGCCGTCGAACGCGCTCGCGGGTTGCTGCTGGTCGTCGCCGGGATCCCGGTGGCGCTGGCGCTGGGCTGGCTGATCTGGTCGCTGCTCGAGCGCGCCGAGGCCAGGGGCGAGGATCGGATCGACGATATGGAGAACGGCCCCGCGGAGATGCTGCAGCGCTGGCACGCCAGGGCGCAGATGCTCGCCGACCGCGCGGACGGTACACGTGCCGATTGGGACCGGCACTTGCGTCCACTGCTGGCCAAGGAGTTCGAGTTGTCCAGCGGCCAGCGGGTGGCGAAGAACCGCAGAGCGGTCGAGACGGCGGGTATCCACCAATTCGGGCCGGAACTGTGGCGGTGGGTGGATCCGGCCAATTCGGCCCTTCGAGATCAGACCAGCAGGGCACCGGGACGTGCGGCGCTGGACGAGATCCTGAGCCGCCTGCAGAGAATGTGAAATGGGTTGAGGCAAGTGCGGGTACACAAATGACCATGCCGATGGACGTGACCATCCAGCGCAGCGAGGCCGTGCTCCGGGAGTTGTCCCGGGTCGTGGTCGGCAAGCAGGACGAGTTGCAGTTGATCATGATCGCCGTGCTGTCCGGTGGGCACGTGCTGATCGAGGACTTACCCGGCCTCGGCAAGACGCTCATCGCGAGATCGTTCGCGGCCGCGCTCGGGCTGCAATTCACCCGCGTGCAGTTCACCCCCGACCTGCTGCCCGCGGACCTGCTGGGCTCGACGATCTACGACATGTCCTCCGGCCGGTTCACCTTCCGCAGGGGCCCGGTGTTCACGAACGTGCTGCTGGCCGACGAGGTGAACCGCACCCCGCCGAAGACGCAGGCCGCGCTGCTGGAGGCGATGGCCGAGGGACAGGTCAGCATCGACGGCGAGACGTTCCTGCTGCCGCAGCCGTTCGTCGTGCTGGCCACCGACAATCCGATCGAGTACGAGGGCACCTACCCGCTGCCGGAAGCCCAGCTGGACCGGTTCGCCATCCAGCTGCGGCTGGGATACCTGTCCGAGCAGGACGAAACCCAGATGATCCGGCGCAGGCTGGAGCGCGGCGCGCAGCAGCCGCAGGTCAACCAGGTCGTGGACGCGAACGGGCTACTGGAGATGCGGCAGTCCGTCGAATACGTGACCGTGCATCCCGACGTGGTCAGTTACGTGGTCGCCTTGGCCTCGGCGACCAGGGGACACCCGCAGGTCGAGGTCGGCGCGAGCCCGCGCGCGGAACTCGATCTGGTGCAGATGTCGCGGGCGCGGGCGCTGCTGCTCGGCCGCGATTACGTGATTCCCGAAGACGTCAAGGCGCTGGCGATCCCGGCCATGTCGCATCGGATCACGCTGCGGCCGGAGATGTGGGTGCGCCGCATCCGCGGCGAGGACGTGATCACCGAACTGCTGCGCCGTCTGCCGGTCCCGCGCGCCACCGTGACATGAGGCACCGCGACGCCAGCTCCGCGGTCGACGCCGAATTGCGTTGGCGGCCCGCCCCGCTGGTCTTCATGCTCGCGGGATGCGCCGCGGCGGCCCTGGTGCTCGCGGTGGTCCTCGGCAGGTGGCAGCTGATCGTGTTCGCCGCTCCGCTGCTCGGCGTGCTGGCCACCGCGCCCTGGCAGCAGTCCTCGACCAGGATCCAGGTCGACGGCGGCGGCATACTGCGCTGTTTCGAGACCGAGGAAGTGGTGCTCACCGTCGCCGCCTTCGTCGAGAAGGGGCACGCGCTGCTGCGCCTGAAACCGGAGAGCTCGACGGGGCTGGGGATCCAAGTCGAGGAGGCCAGCGATTCCGGTGTGGCGCCGGCGGGGTTGCGGCTCGCGCTCTCGGCGGGCCGGTGGGGGCGCTATCCGGTGTCGGTGCGGGTGTCGGCGCTGAGCCCGGCCGGGCTGGCGGTCGCCACCGCCGTGCTGCCCGCAGGCCAACTGTTCGTCTATCCGATCACCGATCCGCAGCGAATGCGCTTGCCGCGCACCGAACTGCCCGAGCGGCTCGGCACCCACCTGACCCGCAGGCACGGTCCCGGCGTCGAGTACGCGGACATCCGCGCCTACGCGCCCGGCGACCAGTTGCGGATCGTGAACTGGCCGGTGAGCGCGCGGCGCGGGCGGCTGTACGTCACCGAGCGGCTGACCAACCGCTCGGCGGACGTCGTGGTGCTGGTGGACACCTCGCAGCAGGCGCCGGGACCGGCCACCGATTCGCTGGAGCTGTCGGTGCGCGGCGCGGCGCAGGTCGTGCAGTCGACCTTGCAGGCGGGCGATCGGACCGCGGTGGTCTGCCTGGGCCAGGAGCCGCGCTGGCTGCGGCCGGACATCGGGCGCCGCCAGTTCTACCGCATCGTGGACACCGTGCTCGACGTCGGCGACGAGCACATCCCGACCACCGGCACCCTGGCCCCACACGCGGCCGTACCGCTCGGCGCGATCGTGGTGGCGTTCTCCACCCTGCTGGACACCCAGTTCGCCCTCGCGCTGATCGATCTGCGCAAGCGCGGGCACGTGGTGGTCGTGGTGGACGTCCTGCGCGGGCCGCCGTTCCATGAGCACCTCGAGCCGACCCTGGCCAGGATGTGGCAGCTGGAGCGCGCGGCGATGTACCGGGACATGGGCACCGTCGGCGTCGACATCGTGGCGTGGCCGCAGGACGCGCGCCTCGACCAGATCATGCGGGCGCTCCCGGAGCACCGCAGGACGGTACGGGTGCGCCGATGACCAGATTCCTCGCCGTTCTCTCCGGGGTGCTGCTGGTGGCGTCGGTGGCGCTGCTGGAGCCGTGGAGCGGCCTTCCCGCTCTGCTGCTCGTCGCGCTCGGCTGGTGGTTCCGGCCGCTCGCGGTCTGTGCCGTGCTGCTCGCGCTCGGCGTGCTGGCGATCGCCGACGCCGGTGTGCTCGCCTCCGCCGCAACGGGACTGGTGGCGACGACCTTTCTGCTCAACGCAGCGACGGTGACCGCCCCGCACGGCGTCGTGCCGACGACGATCCCCTCGGTGGCCGGAGCGGTCGGCTTCGCGGCGGCCGCGGTCTGCGCGGCCCTCGTCCCCTTGCGCCTGGCCTGGGCCCCGCTGGCCGCACCGGTGCTGGTCGTCGTGCTGTACGCGCTGGTGATCCAAGGTGTCGCCGCACGCCGCGAGCGCGGCGACCGAGAACTTCCGGCCTCCCACGGAAACGGAATCTGACGCCCGCCGATCCGGGCAGCGCCACCGGCCGCGGTGTGGGCACGCCACCCGACAACTGTGCCGCCGTGGCGTGCCGTCGCGCGGCGTGAAACCACCGCTCAGGCGGGCCGGAAGCGCAGGGTGACGTCGTTGAGGACCGGTGCGTCGTCGCGTTCGACGACGGTCGCGACGATGGTCAATTCGTCGTCCTGCCGCCAGATCCGGGTGCGGATCGTCTCGCCGGGGTAGAGCACGCCGGCGAAACGGGCTCGGAACCCGGTGACGCGGCTCGCGTCGGAGCCGAGCACGGTGTCGGTCGCGGTCTTGCACACGATGCCGTAGGTGCACAGCCCGTGCAGGATGGGCGCGGGAAATCCGGCGGCACGGGCGAATTCGGGGTCGGAGTGCAGCGGGTTGCGGTCTCCGGACAACCGGTAGAGCAGCGCCTGCTGCGGCAGCGTCGGCGTGGTGACGTCGAAGTCCGGTGCGCGGTCGGGCAATTCGGACTTGTTGCTGGGGCCCCGCTCGCCGCCGAAGCCGCCCTCACCTTTGGCGAAGATCGAGGAGCGCTCGGTCCACAGCGGCGCCCCGTCGGAACCGGTGACCGTGTGCTCCTGCACGATGACCGCCGCCGATCCTTTGTCCCACACCTCGGCGATCCGGCTGGCTTTGGTCGCCTTGCCCGCGGCTGGGATCGGCCGGTGCACCTGGACCTCTTGATGACCGTGCACCACCTTCGCCAAGTCGATCTCGATGCCGGGAAAGCTCACCTTCGGCGGCTCGGTCTCGTGCACCGTCGCCGCCACCGTGGCGAAGCTCGGCAGCACCTGCGGTTGACGATCGTCGAGATAGCGCAGCTCGGCCGGGTCGGTCCAGCGCGTACCCGCGCCCAGGCCCAGCTGGTAGAGCTGCACGTCCGAGGGTGTCCAGGCGAACTCCCGGCTCGGCAGTTCCGCGCCGAGCGCGATCTTCGGGTCGATGGGCATCAGTTCTCCTTGTGCATGATTGTGGATCGATCCGGGCCGCGGGCCGCGAGCGAGGCCGCGCCGGAAATCGCCCTGCCGACGATCCTGCGCGGCCCGACAGCGGCTCGCCAGTGCGTCGTCCGGTCGGCGGGATCGGCGTGCGGCGGCGCGGCGGACCGCGCGGCGCGGGTCACGCTCGGGTCCGGCGCGACCCGCACCGCGGTCTAGGCCCCCGCCGTCGCCGCGGCGGGCTGCTGCTTCTTGCGCTTGGCGATGTCCAGCACCGCGAGGTAGCCGAAAGTGATCGCGGGGCCGATGGTGGCGCCGGGTCCCGCGTAGGTGTGGCCCATCACCGGGGCGCTGACGTTGCCGGAGGCGTACAGGCCCTCGATGGGCGTCCGATCCTCGCGCAGCACCCGCCCGGCCGTGTCGGTGACCAGCCCACCCTTCGTGCCGAGGTCGCCGGGCACGATCTTGGCCGCGTAGAACGGGCCCTGCTCCAGCGCAGCGAGGCAGGGGTTCGGCTTGACGGTCGGATCGCCGTAGTACTTGTCGTAGGCGCTGTCGCCGCGGCGAAAGTCCTCGTCCACGCCGGTGGCCGCGAAACCGTTGAACCGTTCGACGGTGGCGGCCAGCTTCTGCTCCGGCACGTCGATCTTCGCGGCCAGCTCGGCCAGGGTCGGCGCCTGCACGATGAGGTCGTTTTCCATCCAGCGGGACGGAAACCGCTGGCCGGGCTGCAGCCCGGCGAAGATGTAGCGGTTGCGGTAGCGCTGGTCGAACACCAGCCACGCGGGCACGTTCTCGCCGGGACCTTCGCCCTGGCCGTACTCGCCGCCGTACATGGTGTGCACGGCCTCGACGTAAGGAGCGGACTCATTCCCGAAACGCTCACCGTCGGCGTTCACGATGATGCAGCCGGGCAGATTGCGCTCGGCCAGGCAGAACCAGGGCTTGCCGCCCTTGAAGATGGTCGGCCCCCACCACGCGTCGGCCATGATGTCGATGTCCGCGCCGAGTTCGAGACCGGCGCGGATGCCGTCGCCGGTGTTGGCGGGGGCGCCGGTGGTCCATTCGGTGGTGATGGGCTCGCGCTGGTAGGCGTGCCGCATCTCGGCATTGTGCTCGAATCCGCCGCTGGCCAGCACCACGCCGTACCGGGCGGTGAAACGCACGGTCTCGCCCTCGTGTTCGGCCTCGACGCCTGCCACGCGGTCGTCCTCGACGATCAGCTTGGTCAGCGGGGTGTTCAGCAGCAGCGGCACGTTCGCGTCCAGCAAGCCCTTGCGCAGCGCCGCGGCCAGCGCCTGTCCCATGCCGAGCAGATGTTTGCCGGTGAGCCGGGCCCAGGTGGTACGCGCGCCGACCCGCATGGCGCGCAGCATGCCGCGCGGATGGCGCCGGATGAGATTGAGCTGCTTGAAATCGGCTTGGGTGACCACGACGTTCAGCGGAGCCTTGCTGTAGGCGGGCTCCAGGTTGAAGCGTTCCGCACCGAGGATCTTGGCGTTGAACGGCCTCGGTTCGCACGAGCGTCCCGCGGCGCGTCCGCCGGGCGCCTCGGGGTAGTAGTCGGAGTAGCCCGGCACCCAGCGCATTTTCAGCGGCGTGTGGTCGAGCACGAAGTCGAAGGCTTCCGCGCCGCGATCGATGTAGGTGTCGATCCGCTCCTTGGGCACGACGTCGCCGATGATGCTGTGCAGGTAGGTCCGCGCGTCCTCGCGGTCGTCGGGCCGACCGGACGCGCGCAGCGCCTTGTTGCCCGGGATCCACACGCCGCCGCCGGAGCGCGCGGTCGACCCGCCGTAGTGCGCGGCCTTTTCGATGACCACCACGCTCAGCCCGTGCTGGGCCGCGGTGAGGGCGGCGGTCATGCCGGCGGCGCCGCTGCCGACCACCACCACGTCGTATTCCCGATCTGTCATGTAGAACACGTTATAGAATGGACGCGCCATTGGTCTATGTTGTGTGGCAGAAGACTTGCTCGACGTTCCGTTTGTCGAGGAAACTTGTTTCAGTTTCAGACCGGAGTTAAGAACATGGGCCTCGAATGGGACCTGGCCACCGACGTTGTCGTGGTCGGATACGGCGCCGCGGGCGCGGCGGCCGCGCTGGAAGCGACCGCGGCGGGCGCGCAGGTGCTCGTGCTCGAACGCTTCGCCGGGGGCGGCACCTCGGCGCTGTCCGGCGGCATCATCTACGCGGGCGGCGGCACCTCGGTACAGCGGGAGGCGGGGGTCGAAGACACCCCGGAGGCGATGTACGCCTATCTCGAGCGTGAGGTCGGCGGCGCGGTCACCCCCGAGACGCTGCGCAAGTTCGTCGACGAGAGCCCGGAGCTGATCGAGTGGCTGAAGGCGCACGGCGTCCCGTTCGAAGCCTCGCTGTGCCCGTACAAGACTTCCTACCCCAACGACCGCTACTACCTGTACTACTCCGGCAGCGAGATATCCGGCGCGTTCCGTGACATCCCGGCCGCTCAGCGCGGACATCGGGTGAAGGGCAGAGGCACCTCGGGCAAGAAGCTCACCGGCCCGCTCGCCGCCGCGGCATCCCGGGCGGGAGTCCGCGTGGAAACCCTCACCCGGGTTACCCGATTGATCACCGACGGCACGGGCGCGGTGATAGGCGTCGAGTGCCACACCCTGCGTGACGCCCCCGGCCGGGTCCGGGACCGCTACACGCGCATGGCGAACATCGCGGCCAAGCCGGGCATCTACTACCCGCCGCTGCGGCGCGCACTGGAACAGCGGCTGGACCGGATGGAACGCCGGTACGGCAGTACGATTCGCGTCCTCGCGCGGCGCGGGGTGGTGCTGTGCGCCGGCGGCTTCATCGCCAATCGCGACATGGTGCGGCAGTACGCGCCCGCCTTCCACGGCGGTCTCGCCCTCGGCACCACCGCCGACGACGGCAGCGGCATCCTGATGGCGCAGCAGGTCGGCGCGGCCGTGGACCGCATGGACAACGTCTCCGCGTGGCGATTCCTGCTCCCGCCCAGCGCTTTCACCGCTGCGCTGCTGGTGGACGCCGCCGGTCGCCGGGTCATCGACGAGACGCGCTACGGCGCCGCGGTGGGCAACGCCCTGATCACCGAGCACGACGGCAAGGGCTGGCTGCTGGCCGACGGCCCGCTGATGCGCACCGCGATCGGGCAGATCGGCAAGCAGGGCGCGTGGTTCCAGCGCGGGCAGTTCGAAACCATGCGGCGCACCGCGGTTCGCGGCGCCACCCTGGAGGAAGCGGCGACGAAGGCGGGCATCGATCCCGCCGG
This sequence comes from Nocardia abscessus, assembly GCF_015477775.1. Taxonomy (GTDB): domain Bacteria; phylum Actinomycetota; class Actinomycetes; order Mycobacteriales; family Mycobacteriaceae; genus Nocardia; species Nocardia abscessus_A. The sequence goes on from NZ_JADLQO010000006.1 coordinate 136,340, forward strand.
GTTGCGCGCGACGGTCGACGCGCACAACACCGCGATCGAGACCGGCGCCCCCGATCCGGTCGGCAAGCCCGCCGAGTTCACCGAACCGGTCCGCACCGGACCGTTCTGGTTGTTGGATGTGGGCATCAAACCGAGCCTGACCAACCCGTGCCCCATGCTCACCCTCGGCGGCGTCGTCGTGGACGAGCGCACCGGCGCGGTCGAGACGGGCGAGGGCGAGGACATCCCCGGGCTCTTCGCCGCCGGGCGCACCGCGCTCGGCGTGTGCTCCGAGTCCTACGTCAGCGGGCTGTCGCTGGCCGATTGCGTCTTCTCCGGCCGCAGGGCCGGCCGGTCCGCGGCGGGCGAGCAGGTCTCGGCGCTGGAAAAAGCAACTGTGGAAGGAAACTAGCGTGCTGTCCGACGCGGTACGAACCGAACTGGCCGACGAACTCGAGCGCGCCGAGCGCGAACGGGTGGCGATCGATCCGCTGATCACTCGCCACCCCGACATCGACGTGGTCGACGCCTACGAGATCCAGCTGATCAACATCCGGCGCAGGCTCGCCGACGGGGCGCGCGTGGTCGGGCACAAGGTCGGCCTGTCCTCGAAGGCCATGCAGCAGATGATGGGCGTGGACGAGCCCGACTACGGCCACCTGCTCGCGGAAATGGAAGTCTACGAGGACGTTCCGGTCGAAGCGGGCCGCTACCTGTTCCCCCGCGTCGAGGTGGAGGTCGGTTTCGTGCTCGGCGCGGACCTGCCCGGCGCGGAGTGCACCGAAGCGGACGTGCTCGACGCCACGGTCGCCTTCGCACCCGCGATCGAACTGATCGACTCGCGGATCAAGGATTGGAACATCGGCCTGGCCGACACCATCTCCGACAACGCGTCCTCCGCGGGCTTCGTGCTCGGCGCCCAGCGCGTCGCACCGAAGGACATCGACGTCAAGGCCATCGACGCGGTGCTCACCCGCAACGGCGAGGTGGTCGCCGAAGGCCGCAGCGATGCCGTGCTGGGCGATCCGGTGATCGCGGTGGCCTGGCTGGCGCGCAAGGTCGCGAGTTTCGGCGTCCGGCTGAAGGCCGGTGACATCGTGCTGCCCGGCTCGTGCACCCGCGCCATCGACGCCCGTCCGGGCGATGCGTTCCACGCCGAGTTCGCCGGACTCGGCTCTGTCCGTCTGCAATTCACCTAGGGAGGCTGTCGTGTCCGTGAACGGGACCGTCACCGCCGCGATCGTCGGGTCCGGCAACATCAGCACCGACCTGCTCTACAAACTGCTGCGCTCGGAGAAGATCCAGCCGCGCTGGATGATCGGGATCGACCCGGACAGCGAGGGCCTGAAGCGGGCGCGCGGGCTCGGGCTGGAGACCTCGCACGAGGGCGTGGACTGGCTGCTCGGGCAGTCCGAACTGCCCGACCTGATCTTCGAGGCGACTTCGGCGTATGTGCACCGCGCCGCGGCCCCGCGCTACGCCGAAGCGGGCATCCGCGCCGTCGACCTCACACCCGCCGCTGTCGGCCCCGCCGTCGTGCCGCCGGTGAACCTGGGCGCGAATCTCGACGCGCCGAACGTCAACATGATCACCTGCGGCGGCCAGGCGACGATTCCGATCGTCGCGGCGGTGTCGCGGGTCGTCCCGGTGCCGTACGCGGAGATCGTCGCGTCGGTGTCGTCGGTTTCCGCGGGTCCTGGCACGCGGGCGAACATCGACGAGTTCACCAAGACCACCAGCCGCGGCGTCGAGACCATCGGCGGAGCGCAGCGCGGCAAGGCCATCATCATCCTGAATCCGGCCGAGCCGCCGATGATCATGCGCGACACCATCTTCTGCGCCATCCCCGAGAACGCCGACACCGACGCGATCGCCGACTCGATCCACCGGATGGTCGCCGACATCCAGCAGTACGTGCCCGGCTACCGGCTGCTGAACGAGCCGCAGTTCGACGAACCGTCGGTGGTCTCCGGCGGCCTGGCCAAGGTGTCGGTGTTCGTCGAGGTGGAGGGCGCGGGCGACTTCCTGCCCCCGTACGCGGGCAACCTCGACATCATGACCGCCGCCGCGACGCAGGTGGGCGAGGTCATCGCCGAACAAATCGTCACGGCCCGGGTGTAAGGAGCTATTCGAATGGCCTACTCAGCAGAACTCGACATCCGCGTCACCGACACCTCGCTGCGCGACGGATCCCACCACAAGCGCCACCAGTTCACCGCCACCGAGGTCCGGGACATCGTGGCGGCGCTGGACGGCGCGGGCGTCCCGGTGATCGAGGTGACCCACGGCGACGGCCTGGGCGGCTCGTCGTTCAACTACGGCTTCTCCAAGACGCCGGAGCAGGAACTGGTCACCATCGCGGCCGAGACGGCGAAGCACGCGAAGATCGCCGTGCTGATGCTGCCCGGCGTCGGGGTGAAGGAAGACATCAAGATCTCCCAGGACAACGGCGCGTCGATCTGCCGCATCGCCACCCACTGCACCGAGGCCGACGTGTCCATCCAGCACTTCGGCCTGGCCCGCGAACTCGGGCTGGAGACGGTCGGCTTCCTGATGATGTCGCACACCCAGCCGCCGGAGGTGCTGGCCAAGCAGGCGCGCATCATGGCCGACGCGGGCTGCCAGTGCGTCTACATCGTCGACTCCGCCGGAGCGCTGGTGCTGGAGCAGGTTTCCGACCGGGTCGCGGCGGTGGTCGCCGAACTCGGCGACGACGCGCAGGTCGGCTTCCACGGCCACGAGAACCTCGATCTCGCCGTCGCCAACTCGGTCTACGCCATCCGCGCGGGCGCCACCCAGATCGACGGCAGCGCACGCCGTTTCGGCGCGGGCGCGGGCAACACGCCGGTCGAGGCGCTGGTGGGGGTGTGCGACAAGCTCGGCGTGAAGACCGGCATCGATTTCTTCGCCATCGCCGACGCCGCCGAAGACGTCGTCCGCCCGGCGATGCCCCAGGAGTGCCTGCTCGACCGCCAGGCCCTGATGATGGGCTACGCGGGCGTCTACTCCAGCTTCCTCAAGCACGCCGAACGCCAAGCCGAGCGTTACGGCGTCTCGGCCGCCGAAATGCTCGTCCGCGCGGGCAAACGCAAGCTGGTCGGCGGCCAGGAGGACCAGCTCATCGACATCGCGCTGGAATTGCAGCGAGAGAAGGCGACCGTCACCGCCTGACCGGTTGGGACATCGCGGGCCGCGAACTGAACTACCGTTCGCGGCCGCGATGTCTGGTGCGCTTCGGTTACGTGGGTGGGAGGACACCCCCGAGGAAGGACAGCACGTCGGGCCAAGCGGCGTCGACGATCCCTTCGTGGTCGGCGTTGTAGCTGTGGAACTCGTATTCCGTTCCGGCGATGGTGAATTGAGCGAGCAGCGCCTGGGTGAGCGCAAGCGGAACGGTGTTGTCGGCGGTGCCGTGCGCGAGGAACAGCGGCTGGTGATATCCGGAGGTCGGCACTCGCAGATAGCGGGTGAGGGTGTCGGCCAAGGGGCTGCCTGCCACCGACCGGTCGAGCATCGCCCCGATCGAGACGCCTTCGACCGCGGCGGGCCAGTCGGGTTGGCACCGTCGGTCGATGCGAGCGAGCGCCTGCGTGCCGGTGGGTGTCAGGACGGATGCCACCGCGTCGGGAGCGCCGAGGCGCACCCCGTCCAACAGAGCGGCGAACACCGCGGTGAAGCCGTCGAAACCGGGAATCGCGGGTATGTACGGCCCGGCCGCGGCGAGGATCTTCTCGATATTGGACGGCGGCGCGAGCGCCGCCGTGCCGCGGAATTCGAGTTCGGGAGCGTAGTGGTCGGCGATTTCGCCCGTGTTGAGCGCGGCGTGCCCGCCCTGCGAGACGCCGGTCACCGCCCACCTGCGTCCGAGCGCGGGCTCGACGTGCCGGGCGGCGCGCACGAGGTCGACGGTCGCCGTGGCCTCGGTGCGCGAATGGAGGTAGGGGTGCACGGTGGCCGCGCCCGCCCCGAGACCGACGTAGTCCGGTGCGACGACCGCATAGCCCTGCTCGAGCAGCCTCCGGACGATGGGCGCGTCGTATCGCGGATTCGTGCTGATCCCGCAAGCCGGGCCGAGGCCGCTGGTCCCGTGTTCCCAGGCGACGATGGGCCGGCCGTCCACCGGCGCGGGCCCGGCCGGTGTTGCGAGCACCCCGGTCGCCGTCGTCAGTGCTCCCGTCGGGCCCTCGGTGACGTACTCGAGAAACCGGGCGGGCTCGATGTCGCCCCACCCGCCCGGGAAGTCGTGCGAACTGACCACCGACCCCGGCCCCGCTGTTGTGGCGGCGCTCCGGTCGACCTCGTCGGCATGCGCGGTTGTCTCCGCCGTGGCGATGGCGAGCCCGGCGAGCACGAGCGCTATCGAGCGCCGGGGCCTGGGGATCGTGCCCGCACGGCGGAACCAGTTGGTGAGCATCGGCTTCCTTCGCATACGCGTCCCGAATTGCTTTGCTGCATAATATATCTCAAGCTCGCCGATGCGCAGGAGCCGACGTCACTCAAATCCGCGGTTGTGGACGGCTGTGCACGACCCCGCGCGTACGGCAACGGCGGGAGCGCGGAACGCAGTGTGGCCCGCGCGTCGCGGCGAGTGCGGTTATCCGCTCAACTCCGTGAGGATCCGGCGCAGCCGGGTGGCGCGCTCGGCGGACGTCCGCGCCTTCATCAGTCGCAGGAACACCGCGTACCGCGCAGTGCGGTCGAGCTGCTCGAAGCTGTCTCGCGCGCGGGGATTCGCGTGGAGCGCGTCGCGCAGGTCATCGGGGCAGGTGGCGGTGCGCTGGCGTTCGTAGGCGGCCGACCAGCGCCCATCGGATCGTGCGGCGGCGATGGCCGCGAAGCCGGCGCTGTGCATGCGCCCGGCGGCGATGAGCGCTTCCGCTCTGTCGACGTTGACCTGTGACCACGGGCTCTTCGGTCGGCGCGGGGAATACCGCTGGAGGTAGTGATCGGCGTCCAGGCGGCGGCGGTGACTGTCGATCCACCCGAAGCACAGCGCGCCGTCGAGCGCCTCGGTGATCGTGAGCGTGGCGCCCGCCGCTCCCTTCTTGGCGATCTTCAGCCAAACATCCTCGGCCCGGTCGTGATTGGCGGCGAGCCAGTTCTCCCACCGGGTCGCGTCGGCAAAGGTGAGAACGTTGGTCGGGTCGAACTGATCCATGGCGGTCTCCCGTGGTGCGGTGCTGGGCATACACCCGATCCTCCTACTCAAAGTGCTCAACGATTGAGCACTTTTGGGAGGGATATCGTCGTCCACGAACCACCGGGGCTGCCGCGGCCGCGCCGCCGCGGCGGGATTGATCGCCATGTGTCCGATAACCGAACTCGAGTTCTTCTTCAGCGCACGCTCCATGGCTGACCGCGAACAAGCGGTCGACGAAGTGCGGGCAGTCTTCGGCTGGGAGCCGGTCGATGATCGCGCGTACGACCGAGCTTGGACTGTGCAAGGAGAACTGACGAAGCGAGGACTCCATCGCAGCGTAGGCCCGGTTGATCTGGTCGTCGCCGCCACCGCCGAACTGCGTGGGCTGACGCTGCTGCACCGGGACCACGACTTCGACTGCATTGCCGCAGTGACCGGCCAGCCACACCAGTGGCGCGGCTCGAGCTAGCCGGGGTGCAACTTGTCGGTCCCTACTACAGCCAGGTGTCCAGGGTTGTCGTGGTGAGAAAGTGCTCCAAGTCGGCGCGCCACGGGGCCGGGGTGGTCTTCTCGGGTTCGATGGCGGTGTACTGGCCCCGGTAGAACAGCAGGGGGCGGCCAGTGGTTGTCGTTTCGGTGAGGGCCTGGACCCGGCCGATCACGATGTAGTGGTCGCCGCCGTCGACGACGCTGTCGACCTTGCACTGGATGGTGGCCAGCGCGTCGTCCAGGACCGGGAGGTCCAGGTCGGAGGTGTGCCAGGCGGCGCCCGCGAACTTGTCGGGTTCGCGGGAGCCGAACCGGGCGCACAGTTCGCGCTGCTGTTCGGCGAGGACGTTCACGCAGAAGCGCCCGGATTTCTCGATCGCCGCCCAGGACCGGGACGCCTTGGTGGGGCAGAACAGCACCAGGGGCGGTTCCAGCGAGAGGGCGGCGAACGATTGGCAGGCGAAGCCGATCGGGGCCTGCTCGCCGTCGAAGGTGGTGATCACGGTGATGCCGGTGCAGAACTGCCCCAGCACATTCCGGAACTGCCGTGGATCGATCTCGGATCCGTCCGCGGTCATCGTTTCGCTCGCCCTCTCGGTCACTGCTGTCGTTGTCCGACGGTGAAGTCGTGGCCCCACAGGCTCACCGCGGTGGATTCCCGCGCGATCCAGTCGTGGTCGTCCACTTCCAGGCCCTCACAACCGAATTCGACGTCGAACCCGCCCGGCGTCTTCATGTAGAAGGAGAGCATCTTGTCGTTGACGTGCCGTCCGAGCGTCGCCGACATCTTGACCTTCTTGCGCAGCGCGCGGTCCAAGGCCAGTCCGACGTCGTCGGCGTTCTCCACCTCGATCATCAGGTGCACGATGCCGCTCGGCGTCGGCATGGGCAGGAACGCCAGCGAGTGGTGGCGCGGGTTGCAGCCGAAGAACCGCAGCCAGGCGGGCTCGCCGTCGGCCGGGCGGCCGACCATCTGCGGTGGCAGCCGCATCGAGTCGCGCAGCCGGAAGCCGAGGACGTCGCGGTAGAACTCCAGCGCCGCCTTGTCGTCCTTGGTGCTGAGCACCACGTGCCCGAGCCCCTGCTCCTCGGTGACGAACTTGTGCCCATAGGGACTGACCACCCGGCGATGCTCCAGCGCAGCGCCGTGGAACGCCTCGAGCGTGTTGCCGGAGGGGTCGTCGAACCGGATCAGCTCGTACACCCGGCGATCGGCCAGTTCGGCGGCGGTGCCCTCCTTGAAGGGCACGCCCGCCGCGTCCAACCGGTTGCGAATGTCCTGCAGCTCCGCGGCGTTGGCGGTCTCCCAGCCCGAGATCTGCAGCCGGTCCTTTTCGCCGGGGACGATCACCAGCCGGGCCGGGAACTCGTCCATGCGCAAATACAACGCTTCGGGGTCGGCCCCCTTGCCCTCGACCATGCCGAGGACCTTCAGGCCGTACTCCCGCCAGGCGGCCATGTCGGTCGCCTCGATTCGCAGATATCCCAGTGAACGGATTCCCATCACTTCTCCTTGACGCCCGCGAGGAAATCGATGGCCAGTCGGTTGAACTCGTGGAACTTCTCCAGCTGTGCCCAGTGCCCGCACCCGCCGAAGACGTGCAGCTGTGCGCGCGGGATCAGCTTGGTCGCCACCAGCGCGCCGTCCAGCGGGTTGACCCGGTCCTCGCGACCCCAGATCAACAGCACCGGCTGACGCAGCTTGTAGGCGTCGCGCCAGAGCATGCCCTTCTCGAAGTCCGCGCTCGCGAACGACTTGCCCATGGCGCGGGTCGCGGCCAGCGCCTCCGGCGTGCTCGCCGAAGCGAACCGCTCGTCGATCAGCTCGTCGGTGACCAGCGACTGGTCGAAGACCATGATGCGCAGGAACGCCGCCAGGTTCTCCCTGGTCGGCTCGTAGTTGAACTTGGAGAGCAGCTTCACGCCCTCGGTCGGATCGGGCGAGAACAGGTTGGTGCTCAGCCCGCCCGGTCCCATCAGGATCAGCTTTCCGGCCCGATCCGGGTAGTCCAGCGCGAACCGGACCGCCGCGCCGCCGCCGAGCGAGTTGCCCAGCAGGTGCACCCGCGAGGTGATCTCCAGGTGGTCGAGCAGGTCCTTCAGCGCCGAGGCGCTGTGCACGAAGTACTGCGGATGCTCGGTGGGCTTGTCCGAGCGGCCGTAGCCCGGCTGGTCGACGGCGAGCACGTGGAAGTGCTCGGCGAGCACCGGGATGTTGCGCGCGAAGTTCGACCACGAGGACGCGCCCGGACCGCCGCCGTGCAGCAGCACGATCGTCGGCCCGTTGCCGACGCCCGCCTCGTGGTAGTGCAGCCGCAGATCGGGCCGCACCTGCGCGTAGCGGGAAGTCGATTCGGCGGTGAGTTCCACGGTCGATGTCACGGTCACCCCTCCTAGACCATGCCGTCGGTGACGGGCAGCCCGAACTCGTGCGTGCCGTACATCAGGTACGCGCGCTCTGGATCGTTGGCCGCGTGCACCCGGCCGGCGTGCGCGTCACGCCAGAAGCGTTGCAGTGGTGTGCCGTTCGACAGCGCGGTGGCCCCGGAGCTCTCGAACAGCTTGTCGATCGCGGCGATCGAGCGGCCGGTCGCGCGCACCTGGTCGCGGCGGGCCCGCACGCGCAGGTCGAACGGGATCTCCTCGCCCGCCACCAGCAGCGCGTATTCCTCGGCCACGTTGCCCGACAGCTGGCGCCACGCGGCGTCGATGTCGCTGGCGGCCTCCGCGATGCGCACCTTGGCGAACGGGTCGTCCTTGGCCTTCTCGCCCGCGTAGGCCGCGCGCACCCGCTTGCCCTGGTGCTCGACGTGCGCCTGGTAGGCGCCGTAGGCCATGCCGACGATCGGGGTGGAGATGGTGGTGGGATGGATGGTGCCCCACGGCATCTTGTAGACCGGGTCGGTGTTCTGCTCCAGGCCGGGCGATTTCAGCTCACTCATCGCGCGGAAGCTGAGGAAACGGTGTGACGGCACGAAGACGTCCTTCACCACGACGGTGTTGGAACCGGTGCCGCGCAGGCCGACCACGTTCCACACGTCGTCGATGCGGTAGTCGTCGCGCGGGATGAGGAAGCTGCCGAAGTCGACCGGCTTGCCGTCCTTGATCACCGGGCCGCCGAGCACCGCCCAGGTGGCGTGATCGCAGCCGGATGACCAGGCCCACGCGCCGTTGACGAGGTAGCCGCCGTCGACCACCGTGCCTGCGCCCATGGGTGCGTAGGAGGAGGAGATCCGCACTTCGGTGTCCTCGCCCCAGACGTCCTCCTGCGCCTGCCGCGCGAACAGCGCGAGGTGCCAGTTGTGCACGCCCACGATGCCCGCCACCCAGCCAGTGGAGCCGCACGCGCCGGCGATCTTGCGCACGGTGTCGTAGAAGACGACCGGATCGGCGGCGTGACCGCCCCACTGCTTGGGCTGGAGCAACCGGAAGAAGCCGGTCTCCTGCAACGCCTTCATGCTTTCGTCGGGGATGCGCCGCAGGTCCTCGGCCTCCTGTGCGCGTTCGCGCAACGTCGGCAACAGCGCTTCGACCCGTTCGGTCACTTCTTGCGTCATCTCGGGACCTGCTCCTGCCTGGTCGGTGATGTCCAGAATGTCATTTGCCTCTGAGACTAGAACAGGTTCCTATTTCTGTCGAGAACCGGTGTTCACCCCCGCGCGGACATGCGCTCATGCAGGAAGTGGCGTGAATCGCTGGCGTCCGAGCCCCCAGTTTTGTAACGTGTTCTAGTACAGATGGAGGAGGAATCGCGATGGCAGTTACCCCACAGGGCGGCGCGAAGGTCCGGGAGCTGGATGTCGGCACCGCACCGACCCGCTATGCGCGGGGATGGCATTGCCTGGGTCTGGCCAAGACGTTCCGAGACGGCAAGCCGCACGCGGTGGACGTCTTCGGCACCAAGCTCGTCGTATGGGCCGACAGCAACGGTGAACTGCGGGTGCTCGACGCCTACTGCAGGCACATGGGCGGCGACCTGAGCATGGGCGAGGTCAAGGGCGACGACATCGCCTGTCCGTTCCACGACTGGCGCTGGTCGGGCACCAACGGCAAGTGCACCGCGATTCCGTACGCGCGCCGGGTGCCGCCGTTGGCGCGCACCAGGAAGTGGACCACGCTCGAGCGCAACGGCCAGCTGTTCGTCTGGCACGACCACGAGGGCAGCCAGCCGCCGCCGGAGATCACGATTCCGCACATCAAGGGCCCTTACACCGACGCGGACGGCAACCCCGCCGAGCAGCTCGACAGCGGGTGGACCGACTGGACCTGGAACTCGATGCTGATCGAAGGCGCCAACTGCCGCGAGATCATCGACAACGTCGTCGACATGGCCCACTTCTTCTACATTCATTTCGCCTTCCCGACGTACTTCAAGAACGTCTTCGAGGGGCATATCGCCACCCAGTTCCTGGAGACCAAAGGCAGGCCGGACATCGGCATGGCCTCCAAGTACGGCGGTGACACGCTGCTCAAGTCCGAGGCCTCGTATTTCGGACCCTCGTACATGATCAACCCGCTGATCAACATCTACAGCGGTTACGAGGTCAAAAGCGTCCTGATCAACTGCCACTATCCGGTCACCCAGGACTCCTTCGTCCTGCAATGGGGCATCACGCTGGAGAAGCCGAAGGGCGTCGAGGGCGAGATGGCCGACCGGCTGGCGGAGAAGATGACCGAGGGCATCAGCGTCGGCTTCCTGCAGGACGTGGAGATCTGGAAGCACAAGTCCAAGGTCGAGAATCCGCTGCTGTGCGAGGAGGACGGGCCCGTCTACCAGCTGCGCCGCTGGTACGACCAGTTCTACGTCGACCTGGCCGACGTCACCGACAAGATGACCCAGCGCTTCGAGTTCGAGGTGGACACCACCAAGGCGAACGAGGCGTGGGAGGCAGAGGTCGCCGAGAACCTGCGGCGCAAGCGCGAGTCCGAGGAAGCCGAGGCAAGCGTCTGATGGCGGCCACCTGGGCGAAGGCACCCGATTTCGCCGATCAACCCGCGCGGCGGGCCGAAGTGCACGCCCAGACGGTGGTCGACAAACAGCGGTACCTGGAGGACGGCCTGACCCCGCTGCGGTGTCAGGCCTGCCAGAGCCAGGTGCTGGTGCGCAAGAGCAGCACGCACCAGACTTCGGTGCAGTGGACCGGCGACCCGGCCGAACGCTGCCCGGTCTTCGCCGAGCTGAGTGCGGGCGGCCACGGGCCGGGCCGCCCTGACTCGTGTCCCGACCTCGAGCGCACCATCGCCTGGGCCGTGACCGAGGGACTGCTCGAAATCCCTGACTAGGCAGGGTATTCGGGGGCGCTCGGCACGGATCGGTTTGCCCGCCGATCGCCGCGGCGGTGACCGTGCTGTCGCGGCCGAGTCGTGCTCGGGCTACGTTGACGGGAACAAGAAGACCTTCGTGCCGGAACGGATCCCGTCCGATCCGGCGCCGCAGGAGGGAGTTTCCGTGATGCTGGTGCGGCATCTGGACTGCGCGACCATGTGCCCGGTCGGCGGGCGCGCGCTGCTGGGCAGCGGTGGGCTGCTGACCGGCGGGCTGGTCGGGCATTGCCTGCTCGTCGAGTCCGATGACGGGCTGGTGCTGGTGGACACCGGGTTCGGCATAGCCGACGTGCTCGACCGCGGCCGGCTCGGTGTCGGTACCGCGCGCTTGCTGCGACCGCGGCTGCGTCCGGAACTCACCGCGCTGCACCAGATCCGCGGGCTCGGCTATCGGCGCGAGGATGTCCGGCACATCGTGCTCACCCATCTCGATGTCGATCACGCAGGCGGGCTGTCCGATTTTCCGGACGCCACCGTGCACGTCTTCGCCGACGAACTCGACGCGGCGACCCAACGGCTCACCATCGGGGAGAAGCTGCGCTACCAGCCGCGCCAATGGGAGCACGGACCCCGCTGGCTGGCCCACGAAACCGGCGCGGACACGTGGTTCGGCTTCACCGCTGTCCCGGTGCTCGAGGACATCATGCTGATTCCGCTGGTCGGGCACACTCGCGGGCACAGCGGCGTCGCGGTCCGGCAGAGCGACGGGTGGCTGCTGCACTGCGGTGACGCCTACTTCCACCACCGGCAGCCGACGGTGGGGAAGGCTCGTCCGCCGGTCGGGCTCGGCGTCTTCGAGGTGTTGGCGGGCACGCTGGGGCGCGCGCGGGTGGAGAATCTGGAGCGCCTGCGCACGCTGCGCGCCGACCACGGTGATCGGGTGCGGATGTTCTGCGCGCACGACCCATACGAACTCGCTCAATTCGCCACGGCGCCGGTGCGCTGAGCCCGGTCAGTCCAGCCGGAAGTCCGCGAAGTCGAATCCCGGCGCGACGATGCAACTGACCAGCACATATTCCGCGTCCGCCGGTCGTGCCGACTGGCTGACACCGCCGGGCACCACGGCCTGGAGCACTTGACCGCGCTCCAGGTCGGGGCCGAGGATCACCGTCTCGCCGCCGATGTCCAGCGCCAGCGGTCCGCCGCGATGCCAGAGCCACAGCTCGTCGGAGCGAACGGTGTGCGGCGCCGACCGCTCGCCCGGCAGCAGCAGGAAATGGATCGCCGTGGCGGCGGCGCGCGGACCGGGGTAGCCCTCCGGCGTGAATTCCACCGGACTGCGCCAGGTTTCGCGATACCAGCCGCCCTCGGGATGCGGCGCGAGATCGAGGGCGACGGCGAGCGGCGGTCGATTGTCGGTCATCGTTCGACTATGCCCGATCCGCCGACTGCCCGATCCGCCCCGCCGCTCAGCTCTCCTCGATGCGCCAGGTGATCCCGAACGGCGCCAGCGCATCGAGGAAGTCGGCAGCGTCGAACGCTTCGGCGGGGGCCAGCGCACCCGGTGCGGCCGCGCCCTCGGCCAGCCGGACGGCCGTCTCCACCGCCATCAGCGCCGAATCGCGGTAGGAGTCCACCCCGCTCACCACGCCGCGGACCCGGCCGCCGTCCGCACCGAACGTATCCACCACGAGGTCGTAGCGCAGATCCGAACTCGGCTCGTCGGGCAGCGTCTCGATGACTTCGGCGGTGAAACCGCTGAGCATTTCGAGGATCGAGGTGGCGAGTACGCCCTCGACGTAGGAGACCTCCGAGTGCCGGGGGATGGTGACGACCGGGGGCTGCGGGAACTTCGCGACGGGAGTCGGCTGCGCGTCGCCGGGGAAGGTCATCTTGTCCCGCCGTGCGGTGGTTCCGGTGCGCAGTTCGCCGCCCTCGTAGTGCCAGCCGCCGCTACGGAACCAGTCCAGGCTGGCGAACACCGTCTTCGCGCTTCCTTTGGAACCGTTGCCGCCGCTCTTGCTCAGGTGGCTCAGCACCACCTCGGCCGGTCCGGCCACCCGGCGGGTGGTGAGGTGCGCGAGCAGGTCGCCGGGGAGATTGCTGTCGGTGATGCCGGAGACCACGGTGACGCCCGCCGCCGCGGCACGCGGACCGAACTCGTCGAAAACCCGCCGCAGGAACAGTTGTTCGCCGGACATGTCGGTGTAGTGCGCACCCGCCTCGATGGTCGCGCCGAGCACCGCCGCACCGTTCTCGACGTAGGCGGGCAAGCTGCTGATCACGACGCCGGCTCCGGTGAACGCGGTGACGAGGGCAGCGTGGTCGGTCAGCTCCGCCACCCGGATGTCGGCGTTCGGGAGGTCCGCGGCATGGGCGGCGGCCCGGATGCGATCGGCGTCGCGGCCCACCAGGATCGGGGTGATGCCGCGGCGGCGCAGTTCGGCGAGCAGGTAGCTGCCGGTGTGGCCGGTGGCGCCGTAGACGGCGATGGTGGGGGTGGCTTCGTTTGATGTCATGAGAGAAATGTATTGCCCATCCGTGAGTCGTCCAATGCCTAATTAGCTCGATACTTTGTCTGTAACGCTCACATTAGGAGTGCTACGGTGTTCGGGTGGACATCCTCAGCGAGGCTATCGCCGCCATCCGCACCGGTAGCCCGACCTCGGGTCTGTTCGTTCGGCACGCTCCGTGGGGTCGGCGGTATCCCGTGGTGCCCGGCGCGGGGTTCCACGTCGTCTTGCAAGGGTCGTGCTGGGTGGTGCCGCCGGACGGCCGGCCGATGGCGCTCGGCGTGGGTGACGTGCTGTTCATGCCGCGCGGCGCCGATCACGACTTGGTCGACAGCTTGGACTCCCCGGTCACCGAGCACGCGATGCCCGGAGAGCCGAGGGAGATCGTGGGGCCGGGTGTTCGGACCGCGTTGCTGTGCGGCGCCTACGAACTCGGCCGCGGTCGCAGCCATCCGATTCTCGACGAGTTGCCCGAGTTCATCCACCTGCCCGCGCGCCCAGGGCGTCATCCGGCGTTGCGCGGCGCCGTCGATCTGCTGGCCGCGGAGATCGCCGAGCCGCGTCCGGGCAGTGACGCGGCCGTGCCCGCGATCCTGGAGACGTTGCTGCTGTTCATCCTGCGGGCCTGGTTCGACGAGCAGGCCGACGTGCAATCCTCCGGTTGGGCAGGCGCTTTCGCCGATCCGGCCGTAGCGGCGGTGTTGCGCGCCGTGCACGAGGAGCCCGCCCGAGCCTGGACCGTCTCCGATCTCGGTCACGTCGCCGGCGTCTCCCGCGCCACCCTCGCCCGCCGCTTCACCTCGACGGTCGGTGAACCGCCTCTGGCCTACGTCACCCGCTGGCGCATGCTGACCGCCGCCCGCCTGCTCCGCGACACCGACAGCAGCCTCGGCGCCGTCGCCCGCCGCGTCGGGTACACCTCGGAATTCGCCTTCGCGAAAGCCTTCAAACGCGAATACGGCCTTGCTCCGGGCCAGTACCGCCGCGCGGCCGACAGCACGCCCTTGGTCGCGGTCTGACCCGAGGGCGCGGTGACGCGGTCCACCGGGGTAGGAATCGACGCGTGGAATCCGCACGCGCCGCCGCGCTGATCGAAGCCCATCGCCCATTGCTCGACCGGCTGCTGCCCGATGACGACCGCGCCGCGCTCACGGTGCGCGAGGGCCAATTCCACCTCGTGGTGCTGGGCGCACAGCGGGTGGTGTGCCTGGCGCGCACCGAGGCCGCCGCCGCGCGTCTGTCCGCTCGGGCGGCGACGTTGCGAGCACTCGCCGAGCCGCGTCTGGGCATCGCCGTTCCGCAACCGATCGAGCTCGCGGGGCTGGACGAGGACGTCGCATTCCTGCTGCTCACGCGGATCCCCGGCGAGCCGCTCGACGACACGATGCTCACGGATCCGCAGTCCGTGGAAGCCATTGCGAGCCAATGTCACTCGCTGCTGGCCGCGCTTACGGCAGCGGCGGCCGATCGGCGGATCCGCGCCCTGCTTCCGGCGGCCGCGCCCCATCGCTGGCACGACTTCGCCCGAGCGGTGCGCACGGAGTTGTACCCGCTGATGGCCGACCACGGGCGCGATCGCGCGGAGCGGGAACTCACCGCGCTCCGCGACCTTCCGGCCCGTGCCGACGCGGTGGTCCACGGCGATCTCGGCGGGGAAAACCTGCTGTGGGAGAGGGACTCCGGTGTTCCAGTGCTGCGTGGTGTGGTGGATTGGGACGGCGTCTGTCTCGGCGATCCCGCCGAGGATCTGGCGGCGCTCGGCGCCGGGTACGGCGCGGACATGCTGCGCCGGATACTGGCCCACCTGCCGCCGGAGCCCGGACTGGCCGAACGCATCATGGCCATCCAGGGCACCTTCGCCTTGCAGCAGGCCCTGGACGGACACCGCGACGGTGACGACGCGGAACGGGCCGACGGTCTGTCGGGCTATCGCTGAACTCAGCTGAACGGCGAGCGGGGCCGTTCCTGGAGTTCACCGTCCACGTAGATGTCGACCTTCTCGTTGTAGAAGCAGACCAGCCCGGCGACTTTCTGACTTTCCGGAAGAGGTGTGCGGTAACCCCACACGTAGTCGGGATACTCCTTGCCCTCGACGCGCACGGTCCAGTAGTCGGCGGTGCCCTTGTAGGGGCAACTGGTGTGGGTGGCCGACGGGTGCAGCAGATCCATGCGGACGTCCGTCATCGGCAGGTAGTACCGCGCGGGCAAGCCGGTTTCGAAGAGGATGCGCGGCGCGCGCGAGTCGGCGACGGTGACGCCGCCGATCTCGACACGCACATGGCGTGAACTGGCCAGGATGTCGACGCGCGAGTACGGGTTGCGCGGGTGGACGTAGATCGGTTCGTCCTCCTCGAACCACTCGTCCATCGCGTTCCACTCCAGCCGCACCAGATCGCGCAACTCGATGATCGGCGAGTCGTGATACCGCAGTGCCGCCCCGCCCGCGGTCGTGCCGTCGACCATGACGTCGTAGACGGTCGCGTCGCCGCGGCTCGTGGAGTGCTCGGTATGTCCGTTCGGTTCGAGCTTCGCGCGCAGATCCGCGACCGGCAGATAGTAGGCCGGGTAGTGCGGGTTCTCCCACACGAGCACCGGGCGCACGCTGTCGGCCACCAAGTGGCCGCCCAGGTAGACGCGCACCCGCTTCCGGCTGGTCTCGACGCTGACGCGGCCCCGCTTCGCTTCGGTCATATTTCTCGACCGTACTCCTCGCACCGGCCGGCGCCAGGGGTGGAAACGCCGAAGGCAGCCACGCCGGTGACTGCCTTCGATGTGCCGTCGGATCAGTCGTCGCCGACCGTGATGGCCTGGGCTTCCTCGACGCTGTGCGGTGCGGGATCGTGCTCGTCGAGGTGGGCCAGGGCGGCGCGCCCGGTCATCAGGACGACGACCGCGGCGGCCGTGCACGCCGCGCCGACCCAGAACGGCAGCGAGATGCTGTGCTCACCGAGTTTGCCAGCGAGGTAGGGCGCCGCGGCGCCGCCCGCGAAGCGGACGAAGCTGTACGCGGCCGACGCGGTGGACCGTTCCACCGGCGCCGAGATCATCACGGCCTCGGTGATCAGCGTGTTGTTCACCCCGAGGAACAGGCCCGCCAGCACGGTGCCGCCGATGAGCACCGGCTTGTGCTCGGCGAAGACGGCCATCACCGCCAGATCCGCCGCGAACAGTCCCAGCGACAGTCCCATCATCGGCAACGAACCGAACCGGCGCTGCAACCGGGGAGCCAGGAACACCGACGCGATCGCCAGCAGAACGCCCCAGCCGCAGAAGATGAAGCCGATCGCGTAGGTGCCCATGTCCAGCGGGAACGGGGTGTAGGCGAGCAGGGTGAAGAAGCCGAAGTTGTACAGCAGGGCCGTGATGCTCACGATCAGCAGCCCGCGGTGGCGCAACGCGCGGAACGGCGCCGCGATCGAGGTGTGGTGCGTGGGCTTCGGGCCCTCCGGCAGCAGGACGACGATGCTGACCAGCGCGACGGCCATCAGCACGGAGACGCCGAAGAACGGTCCGCGCCAGCTGATTCCGCCGAGCACGCCGCCGACCAGCGGACCGGTCGCGATGCCGATGCCGAGCGCCGCCTCGTACAGGATGATCGCGCGGGCCACGCCGCCGCTGGCCGCGCCGACGATGGTGGCCAGCGCCGTGGCGATGAACAGCGCGTTGCCCAGACCCCAGCCCGCGCGGAAGCCGACGATCTGCGTGACCGTGCCGGACATACCGGCCAGCGCCGCGAACGCGATGATGATCGCCAGGCCCGCGAGCAGCGTCTTCTTGGCGCCGAAGCGGCTGGACACCACGCCGGTGACCAGCATGGCCACGCCCGTCACCAGCATGTAGCTGGTGAACAGCAGCGACACTTGGGAGGGCGAGGCGTGCAGCTGCTCGCCGATCGGTTTGAGAATGGGATCGACCAGGCCGATGCCCATGAACGCGATCACGCTCGCGAACGCGACCGCCCAGACGGCTTTCGGTTGCTCGGTGTCGTCCGCGGCCGGTGCCGCGGCGCGGGTGGGAGCCAATGTGCTCATCGATGTCCCCTCGATATCGGATCGTGCTGTCGCGTAGCCGTTTTCAGGGCCTCCAGCAGGTCGTGCAATTCGGTGTCCAGCCGTGCCAGGCGTTCGGCGTCGAAGCCGGGAAGGTGTCCGCCGATCACGGCGGCGAATGCTCGGCGGAACTCGGCCAGCCGGGTTCGCCCGGCCGGGGTGAGCTCGATGATGACGGCCCGGAAGTCCTCCGGGTCCTTGCGCCTGGCCGCGAATCCTTCCGCGACCAGCTTGCCGATCAGCGCCGTTGCCGCCGGCTGTGAACATCGGTCGATCCTGGCGAACTCACTGACCCGCAACGCGCCGTGTTCGTCGAGCACCGCCAGCGCCCGCAACATGGCCCGCGGCAGGTCGTCGCCGCTGATCACCCCGGCCAGCCGAGTGAGCCTGCCCGCGGTGACGAGAAGGTCGACGACGATGTCATCCGCTGCGTTCACCGGAGCTTGCTGCACCAAAATATTATTACATAGGCTAACTATCTATCTGCGGTGAAGTTGGCCACACGATCCGGATCCGTGGACGAGCCCCGCGCGGCGGCGGGCTCCGCGGGGCTCGTGCTGGGATCAATCATCCTGCACGGCAACGGGATCGGGCTTCGTTTCCTCGTAGCGGATGTCGTAGGCCGCCGCGATCGGATTGATCTTCACCGGGTCCAGCACGCCGTCGGTCAGCACCGACGCCCCGGCTTCGAAGAGGTCTTCCAGGTAGCACTCCCAGCCGCCGGGTGAGGAGATCTGCAGTACCCGCGGCGGCGGCTGCGATCCACAGCGCAGGGCGTGCGGCACACCGTGGGGCAGCAGCACGAACATGCCTTCGGTCGCGGAGAGGGTCCGGTCGTCGAACTCCACCTCGAGCGTGCCCTCGAGCACGTAGATGCATTCGTCGGCGACGTGGTGTGTGTGCCGGGGGATATCGCGTGCGAGAGTCACCTCGAGCAGGGAGAACCTGCCTTCGGTGTCGGCGGTGGTGGCTTTCACCGCGAACGCGGGCGGTAACGGCACTCGGCCGGGACGTGCCTGGCCGGGGCTCAGGAGGCGGAAACGATTGTCGGACATACTGCTACCCTTCGATGGCATGAAACGGAAACGGAGTCCGATTCCGTTTGAAGCGTAAACATGGAGGGATCGCCAGTGTCAAGGCCATCGACGCCCCGGCGGCAGCGCGCCGACGCCGCGCTCAACCGCACCCGCATCGTTGCCGTGGCTCGCACGCTGTTCGCCGAACGCGGTGCGGCGGTGCAACTGCCGGAGGTGGCTCGCGCCGCCGGAGTCGGGGTCGGCACCGTCTATCGCCATTTCCCCACCCATGCCGACCTCGTCGAGGCGGTCGCCGAACAGCGCTTCGCCGAGATCGAGGACTTCGCCCGCACCCAATGCCTGCCTGCCGAGGCCGGCACGGGCCTGGCCTGCTACTTGCACCACGTGGGCGCGGTCCTGGCGGCCGATCGTGGACTCTCGGCGGCGATCGGGGCGGCGCGGCAGTCGGCGGGCAGCGAGCCGAGGGGCGAATCCCGCGCCGCGCTCGAAACTGTGATCGGCGAACTGCTCGAGCGCGAGCGCGCCGCGGGAACGCTACGAGACGACTGCACGGTGGCGGACGTCTACATGATCGTCGGCGCGTTGTCCGCGACCATCGCCGGTGGCAGCGGCGACTGGCGGCGACTGGTGGAGATCGTGCTCGACGGCCTGCGTCCGCGGACCGCCGATGCGGCCCGCGCACGCGCGGACGGGTGATCCGGCTGGGTCAGCCGGGTGCGATGTTGGCGTTGCGGTGGAAGACATTCCCCGGGTCGTAGTGGGACTTGATCCGGGCCAGCTTCGCGTATTTGGCGCTTCCGTAGGATTCGCGGACCCGGCCGTGGTCCGCGTCCGCCATGAAGTTCACGTAGCCGCCGCGGTTGGACGCCATGGGGCGCAGCGCTTCCCACGTCCTGCGCACCCATTCCCGGTCGAGGGCGAGTGTCTCGGCGTCGGGAGCGATCGCGTTGATATTGCACCCGTAATGCGGGGTGCGCGCCCCGCCGAATGCCGTGTCGTCCTCGCCGACAGTGCTGAACGCGCCGTTGAGCGGAAAGATCGGCATGAACGACAGCGGCGCGGTTTTCTCGGCGGCCTTCTCGGTGAGCACCGCGATGACGTCGTTCGAGAAATCGTCCAGGTCGAGCGCCTTTTCGTAGCCGCGGATGCCCCACGGCGCCGCTTCATCGAGCATCCGTTGCAACCCGGCATACGGTATCGGGCTGAGGAATTCGAACAGCGGCGGCAATGCGTCCCGGATCGGCGCCACCGCGGCGGCGTGCTCCTCCGCGGTGCCGAAACCGGCGACGATCAGGGCGTGGCCCGCTCGGCCGTGGTATCGCTCCGGGACGAACGGCGCGGGCGGAGCCGACATCGCCAGCGCTATCAACGCTCCCGACCGGCGCGGCAGCGTCGGAATGAACTCGCGGATCAGGCGGAGTGCGTCGGTGCCGTCCGGCATGTCCCAGAAGAACAGGCCGAGATGCACTTCCGGGCCGACCTGATGCAGGCGGTACTCGAATTCGGTGACCACGCCGAAATTCCCGCCACCGCCGCGCAATGCCCAGAACAATTCCGCGTTCTCGGTCTCGGACGCCCGCACCACCTGGCCGTCGGCGAGGATCACCTGCGCCGAGACGAGATTGTCGATGGCCAGCCCGGCCATCCGGGTCAGCCAGCCCATGCCGCCGCCGAGGGTGAGGCCGCCGACGCCGGTATCGCTGATCACCCCGCCGGTCACCGCCAGCCCGTGCGCCTGGGTCGCGGCGTCCATGTCGGCCATCGTCGCCCCGCCGCCGACGCGGGCGCGCTCGGTCTCCGGATTCACCGCGACGCCCTTCAGTGCGGAGAGGTTGATCATCAGGCCGCCCTCGCCGACCGCGGTCCCGCTGTAGGAGTGCGCGCCGCCGCGAACGGATATCTCCAGCCCGCGGTCCCTGGCGAAGGCCAACGCGGCGGCCACGTCGCGGGGCGACAGGCACTGGGCGATCACCGCCGGGTGCCGGTCGATGTCCGCGTTCCAGATGGCGCGGGCTCGGTCGTATCCGATGTCCGCGGGGCCGTACACCGGCCCGTCCATGGTGGACCGTAATACCTCGAGATCGGAATTCACTGTTTGCGTCATGGCATCCTCCCGGCTGGTAGGCCCCGACGACTTGATGGAGGCGAGCCGCGATCTCGACTCGCTACGGCACCGATCCCGACCTGCGGTGCCACTCGAAAACGCACCCCCGAGCATGCGCGTGTGGCGCGTGTCACATCTTAGTTCATCGCGTCCGCACCGGGCAGAATTCCGGACCGGCGCACCGCCGATCACAGCGGTGCGCCGCTGCCCCGGCTCATGCGGGCTGCGTCACCGGACGGTGTGCGGCGCCGAACAGCTGTGCATCCGCGTGGGCGCGCTTGAAGAACAGATGCGCGTCGTGCTCCCAGGTGATCGCGATGCCACCGTGCAACTGGACGGTCTCGGCCGCGATCGCGGTGAGCGCCTCCGAGCAGTGCACGCGGGCGGCCCAGACGTCCTCGGCGGCCGACGGGCTGTTCGCCGCCACCGCCGCGGTGGCCGCGATCGACGCGGACCGGGCCGACTCCAGCAGCACGTACATGTCCGCCATGCGGTGCTTGAGCGCCTGGAAGCTGCCGATCACCCGCCCGAACTGCACACGGGACTTGGCGTAGTCCACCGTCATCTCGAGGCAGCGGTCCGCCGCGCCGACCTGCTCGGCGGCCAGCGCGGCCCACGCGATCTCCCGCAGCCGGGCGATGATCGCCGCCGGCTCGCCCGAGCCGAGCCGCCGCGCTTGTACTTCGGCGAAGCCGACTTCGGCGAGCTTGCGGGTGGGGTCCATGGTGGGCGCGGATCGCCGGGTGACGCCCGGTGCGGTGGGCTCGACCTCGAAGAGACCGGTCGGGGTCACCACGACGAGGGTGTCCGCCGACATCCCGTCGAGCACGTAATGCGCGGTCCCGGTGAGCGCGCCGTCCGTCTCACGCACGCCCGGCTCGTCCCAGCCGCGCTCGCCTGCCCAGCAGACCGCGATCGTGCGCGTGCCCTCCGCCACCTGGGGCAGCAGCCGCGCGCACGCCTGCGCGTCGCCCGACAGCAGCACGGCCTGCCCGCCGAGGACGGCGGAGCCGAGCATCGGCACCCCGGCGAGTGTGCGGCCCAATTCGCCCACGACCAGCAGGGATTCGACGAGGCTCGCGCCGAAGCCGCCGTACTCCTCGGGGATCGCCAGCGCGGCGACGCCGATCTGCTCGCACAGCAGCCGCCACAGCGCAGGGTCGTAGCCGAGTTCGGTGTCCATCGCCGCGCGCACGGCCGCGGACCCGGCGTGCTTGGTCAGCAGCGCCCGGACCGACGCGAGGAATTCCTGGTGTTCGGCGGTGCTCATACGATGCCCTCCCGCACGGGCCGTGCGGAGTCACGCGGGGTGCTCATGCGATACCTCGCTCGGCGCGATCCCGCTCGGAGTCCTCGCGCAGCGCCGCCGCGATCCGGGAACGGTGCAGGTTCGGCGTACCCCACGCCGAACGCAGCGCGGTCACCTTGGTCAACCACAGCGAGAGGTCGTACTCGGCGGTGTAGCCGATCGCGCCGTGCACCTGGAGGGCGGCGCGAGCCGCGCGATGAGCCGCGTCGCCGCAGGCGATCACCGCGGCCGAGACGTCCCGGCCACGGGTGGGGCCGGTCATCGTCAGCGCCGCACGGTAGAGCAGTGGTTCGGCCAGGTCCAGCGCGATCAGCACGTCCGCGAGCTTCTGCTTCACGGCCTGGAACTCTCCGATCGGCTTGCCGAACTGCTTGCGCTGCTTGGCGTATTCGGTCGACGCGTGCAGCAGGGCCCTACCGGCGCCGAGCAGTTGCGCCGCGCAGGCCAGCGCGCCGGTGTCGAATCCCGCGGCGACGGCCGCGCCGACCTGCTCGCCCTCGGTGACGGTCTCGACCGCGGTGACCGCGAACAGGCGGCGGGCGGGATCGACCGATCGCACCAGACCGGCGCGGTGTCCGGTGGCCAGCTGGTTCGCTTCGGCCAGCAGGACCACCTCGGCGGCGTCGGCGTCCAGTGCGACGTTGCCGGGGCCGGGCGAGGCGAAGGCGACGGTGCCCAGCGCCGTGCCCTCCGCGAATCCCGGCAACCACCGCGCGGCCGGCTCCTGGTCCGGAAGTGCTTGCAGCAGAGCCGGAATCGCGGCCGCGGTCTCCACCAGCGGTCCGGGCACGGCCGCGCGGCCGATTTCCTGGAACGCCACGACCAGATCGATCGGCTCGGCGCCGATGCCGCCGTGCTGCTCGGCGACGGCCAGACCGAGCACACCGGCCTCGGCCAGCTGCCGGATCAGCGCGCGGCCAGGTCCGCTGTCACCCGAAGCCCACGCGCGCACGGCGGTGGGCGTACGCCCCGCCTCCAGCAGCTTGCGCAGGCTGGCGCCGAAGTCGAGTTGTTCGGGGCTGAGCGCGAATCTCATCGGCTGCTTCCTCTCGGTAGTCCGAGCAGCCGCTCGGCGATGATGTTGCGCTGGATCTCGTTGGTGCCCGCGTAGATCGGGCCGGACAGCGCGAACAGGTAACCGTCGGTCCACGGCCCGGAACGCTCCGCGGACGCGCCGAGCACCTCGAGCGCGGTCTCGTGCATGGCGATATCGAGCTCGGACCAGAACACCTTGGTGATCGAGGATTCCGCGCCCAGCTTGCCGCCCTCGTTCAGCCGGGTGACCGTGCCGAAGGTGTGCAGCCGGTAGGCCTCGCTGCCGATCCAGGCGTCCACCACCGCGTCGCGCTGGGCGGTGTTGTCCTGCTCGCCTGCCTCGCGCCACAGCTCGATCAGCCGCTGCGCGGTGGCGCTGAACCGGCCGGGGCTGCGCAGCGAGAGGCCGCGTTCGTTGCTGGAGGTGCTCATCGCCACGCGCCAGCCCTCGCCGGGCGCGCCGATCACGTCGCGGTCGGGCACGAACACGTCGTCGAGGAAGATCTCCGCGAAGCCGGGCTCACCGTCGAGTTGCGGGATCGGGCGCACGGATACGCCGTCGGCGGTCAAGGGGAACATCACGTAGGTGAGGCCCTTGTGCCGCTCGGCCTCGGGATCGCTGCGGAACAGGCCGAAGGCCCAGTCGGCGAAGGCGGCGCGCGAGCTCCACGTCTTCTGGCCGCTCAGCACCCAGCCGCCGCTGGTGCGCCGTGCGGTCGAGCGGATACCGGCCAGGTCGCTGCCCGCTTCCGGCTCGGACCAGGCCTGCGCCCAGATGTCGTCGCCGCGGGCCATCCGCGGCATGATCCGCTCCAGCTGTTCGGGTGTGCCGTGTTCGAAAAGCGTCGGCGCCAGCAGGAATATGCCGTTCTGGCTGACCCGCCCCGGCGCGCCCGCCGCGTAGTACTCCTGCTCGAACAGCACCCATTCCAGCAGCGATGCGTCGCGCCCGCCGAATTCCTCCGGCCAGGAGACCACCGAGAGCCGGGCGTCGGCGAGGGTGCGCTCCCACGCGCGGTGCGCTTCGAATCCCGCTTTCGTGTCCATCGAGGGCAGTGGTTTCGCGGGTTTGTTCGCGGCCAGGAATTCGCGGACCTCCCGCTGGAATTCCTGGGTCGCCTGGTCGAGATCCAGATCCACTACGTCGTTCCGTTCTGTTCTGCGGTGCTCGCGGAAGCCTTCATCGACTTGGCGTTCATGCCGCCGAGCGAATCGGCGCCGACTTCGGCGTTGTGCGCGTGCGCGAAGTGGTGCAGGCCGAAGACCGAGTCCATGCCCGACCGCATGCCCATCAGGTCCTCGGCCTGGTTGACCGCCTTCTTGGTCAGCGCGAGACCGAATTGCGGCATCGTGGCGATCTTCTCGGCCAGCGCCAGCGTCTCGGCCTCCAGTTCGGCGCGCGGCACCACCCGGTTGACCATGCCCCACTCCTTGGCCTGCGCGGCGCCGAACCGGTCACCGGTGAACAGGAACTCCTTGGCCGCGCGCGGACCCATCACCCACGGGTGCGCGAAGTACTCGACGCCCGGAATGCCCATGCGGACCACCGGATCGGAGAAGAACGCGTCGTCGGAGGCGATGATCAGATCGCACACCCAGGCCAGCATGAGCCCGCCCGCGATACAGGCGCCCTGCACCATGGCGATGGTCGGCTTGGGAATCTCCCGCCAGCGCCTGCACATGCCGAGGTAGACCTCGAGTTCCCGGGCGAAGCGCTGATCGCCACCTGCCCGGTCCACGTGGTCCCACCACAGCGC
The DNA here is from genome assembly GCF_015477775.1 of Nocardia abscessus. Taxonomy (GTDB): domain Bacteria; phylum Actinomycetota; class Actinomycetes; order Mycobacteriales; family Mycobacteriaceae; genus Nocardia; species Nocardia abscessus_A. The sequence goes on from NZ_JADLQO010000006.1 coordinate 161,017, forward strand.
GGCCTTGTTCGGGTACCGCACGTGGTGGTCGCGGCCGGGCGTGCCGATGTCGTGCCCGGCGCTGAAGTGTTTCCCGTTGCCCGCCAGCACGATCACCCCGACCTCGGGGTCCTGCACGGCGCGCTCGAAGGCCGCGTCGAGCGCGTAGGTCATCACCGAGTTCTGCGCGTTGCGGTAGTCCGGCCGGTTCAGCGTGACGATCGCGACGCGACCGCGCCGCTCGTAGGTGACGACCTCACCCTCGTCCGGGATCGCCGGACCTTCGTCCGGGGTTGCCGGTTCCGACATTACGACTTCTCCTCACGTAGTTGACGCTTGAGCACTTTCCCGGCGGCGCTGTAGGGCAGCTGATCGCGGAATTCGATGAACCGCGGCACCTTGAAGTTGGCCAGCACGGTGCCCGCGTGGGCGAGCACCTGGTCCGCGGTGAGGGCCGAGCCGGGCTTGCGCACCACGTACGCCTTGCCCACCTCGCCCATCCTGGTGTCGGGCACGCCGATCACCGCGGACTCGGCCACGCCGTCCAGCCGGGCCAATGCCTGTTCGACCTCGGCGGGATAGACGTTGAAACCGCCGGAGATGTACATGTCCTTGAGCCGGTCGGTGATCTTCAGGTAGCCGCGGTCGTCGACCGTGCCGATGTCACCGGTGTGCAGCCAGCCGTCGGCGTCGATCGTCTCCGCGGTGCTGTCCGGATCGTCCAGGTACCCGAGCATCACGTTCGGTCCGCGCAGCAGGACCTCACCCGCCGCGCCGATGCGCAGTTCGAAGTCCGCGATCGGCCTGCCACAGGTGTTCGCGATGGTCTCGGCGTCGTCCTCGACGCGGCACATGGTGCCGAAACCCGCGCTCTCGGACAGGCCGTAGGCGGTGATCACGACGTCGAAGGCCAGTTCCGAGCGCATCCGCTCGATCAGCACCACCGGCACCGTCGCCGCGCCGGTGACGGCCACCCGCAGCGAACTCAGGTCGAACTCGGCGCGGCGCGGGAAGTCCAGGATCGTCTGGTAGATGGTCGGGGGGCCGGGCAGCACGGTGACCTTCTCCGCGCCGATCAGCCGCATCGTCTCCGGCACGTCGAAGGTGGCCTGCGGGATGATCGTGGCACCGGTGACCAGGCAGGCGAGGATGCCCGCTTTGTAACCGAAGTTGTGGAAGAACGGGTTCACCACCAGGTACCGGTCGTCGCCGCGCAACGTGGCGCATTCGGCCCAGGCGCGCACCACCGACAGCGCCTGCCGGTGCGCGACCAGGGTGCCCTTGCTGCGGCCGGTGGTGCCGGAGGTGAACAGGATGTCGGACAGGTCGTCCGGACGCACCGACTCGGCGCGCTTCTGCGCGTCGGCCGCGGTCACCTGCTCGGCGACGGTCGCGAGTTCCGACCAGTCCAGCGCGGCGATGTCGGTGTTCTCCGTGCCCGGTTCGGCCGGGATCACCACCACCGTATCGATGGCCAGGTCCGGCGCCGTCGTGCGCAGTTCGGCGAGCCGGTCGCGGCCGAGGAAGGGTCCCGCGATGAACAGCGCCTTCGCGTGCACCCGCCCGAGCACGTCCGCGGCCTCGTCGGCCACGTAGCGGGTGTTCAGCGGCACCAGTGCCGCGCCCGCGTAGTGCGCGGCCAGCGCGGCGATCACCCAGTGGTGGGTATTCGGCGCCCACATGGCCACGCGGTCGCCGGTCCGCACGCCGCGTGCGATGAGCGCTCGCGCGACCTCCTGGACCGCCTCGAGCAGCCCGGCCCAGTCCAGCCGGACCTCGCCGTCGGCGATAGCGGGGGCGTCGCCGAAGGTCCGAGCGGCGTGGTGCAGTGCCATCGGTGTCGTCTGTGCAGGGGTTGTCACGGTTGTCCTTACCGTCCGCGAGCCACTTATGCGAGTGCTCTACAAAGCAAGTGCTTGGTAGGTTATCCTACCGGCGTGGGTGCGATCCAGACCTCAGAATCCGATACCGCCGCGCCGGACGGGCGGTTTTCCGCCGCACAGGACGAGCGATTCGCCGCCGACGTGCGCGAGTGGCTGGAGGAGAACCTCAACGGCGAATTCCGCGAGCTGCGCGGCCTCGGCGGTCCCGGCCGCGAACACGAGGCGTTCGACGAACGCCTGGCCTGGGACCGGCACTTGGCCGCGGCGGGGTGGACCTGCCTGGGCTGGCCGAAGGAGTACGGCGGCCGCGAGGCCACGGTGCGCCAGCAGGTGATCTTCCACGAGGAGTACGCCAAGGCCGACGCGCCCGCGCGGGTGTCGCACGTCGGCGAGGAATTGCTCGGCCCGACCCTGCTCGCCTTCGGCACGCAGGCCCAGAAGGACCGGTTCCTGCCCGGCATCCGCAATGTCAGCGAACTGTGGTGCCAGGGGTACTCGGAACCCGGGGCGGGCTCCGACCTGGCCGCCATCACCACCGCCGCGCACCTGGACGGCGACGAGTGGTCGATCAACGGGCAGAAGATCTGGACCTCGCTGGCGCACGTCGCGGACTGGTGCTTCGTCATCGCCCGCACCGAGCGCGGGTCCGCCAGGCACAAGGGCCTGTCCTACCTGCTGGTTCCGATGAAGCAGCCGGGCGTCGACGTGCGCCCGATCATCCAGCTGACCGGGACCTCGGAGTTCAACGAAGTCTTCTTCGACAATGCCCGCACTGCGGCCGACCTGGTGGTCGGCGAGCCGGGTGACGGGTGGCGCATCGCCATGGGCACGCTCACCTTCGAGCGCGGCATCTCCACCCTGGGCCAGCAGATCCGGTTCGCCCGCGAGCTGGCCGACATCGAGGCGCTGGCCCGCCGCACCGGCGCGGCCGACGACCCGCTGATCGCCGACCGGATCGACCGGGCCTGGGTCGGGCTGCGCGTCCTGCGCGCGCACGCCATGCGCACGATGGAGGGCGCGGGCGTGGACGACGGCGCGGGCCAGGCCTCGGTGGCGAAACTGCTGTGGGCCAACTGGCATCGCGGGCTCGGCGAGCTGGCCATGGCGGTGCTCGGCGCTCGCGGCCTGGTGGCGGGCGAGGACGATCTCAACGAATGGCAGCGGCTGTATCTGTTCACCCGCGCCGACACCATCTACGGAGGTTCGAACGAAGTGCAGCGCAACATCATCGCCGAGCGGGTGCTCGGCCTACCGCGCGAGGCTCGCCCGTGACGTCCGGGGCCGGCCGTCCGGCGCCGCTGTCGGTCGCCCCCGCGCCCGTCGCGGGGCACGGCCTGCTGACCGGCCGCACCGCCGTGATCACCGCGGCCGCGGGCACCGGCATCGGCTCGGCCACCGCGCGCAGGCTGCTGGCCGAGGGCGCGGACGTGGTGGTCTCCGACTGGCACGAGCGGCGGCTGGCGGAGACCGCGACCGAGCTGGCCGCCGAGTTCCCGGACCGGCGGGTCGCCTCGATCGCGTGCGACGTGCAGAGCACCGAACAGGTGAACGCGCTGGTGCGCGGCGCTGCCGAGGCCGTCGGCCGGATCGACGTCATGGTCAACAACGCCGGTCTGGGCGGTGAGACGCCCGTGGTCGACATGACCGACGAGCAGTGGGACCGCGTCCTCGACATCACCCTCAACGGCACCTTCCGCTGCACGCGTGCCGCGCTGGGCTACTTCCGCGAGGCGGGCCACGGCGGCGTGATCGTGAACAACGCCAGCGTGCTCGGCTGGCGCGCACAGTACGGCCAGGCGCACTACGCCGCCGCCAAGGCGGGCGTGATGGCGTTGACCAGGTGCAGCGCGGTCGAGGCCGCCGAACTCGGCGTCCGGATCAACGCGGTGGCTCCGAGCATCGCCAGGCACGCGTTCCTGGACAAGGTCAGTTCGACCGAGTTGCTGGACCGGCTGTCGGAACGGGAGGCGTTCGGCCGCGCGGCCGAGCCGTGGGAGGTCGCCGCGACGATCGCCATGCTGGCCAGTGACTACACCACCTACCTGACCGGCGAGGTGGTCTCGATCAGCAGCCAGCGCGCCTGAGCCACACGGTTTTCCGGGCTCGTCCGCTCTCTGGCGGGCGGACGAGCGCACCCGGCGACCGCCGAGCAGCCGCTTGTTCGACTGTTCGGGACGGGCCTCGCGCGCCGTATTGCGATCGCCTTCTCGCATCGCGCACCCTGCGCAAAATGGGCGGCTGATCAGCTGGAAAAGCGCGAGCAGGAGGCCGCCGAGGTGTGCCATGCTGGATGAGATCGGATCCGCGCTCTTCAAGGGGGCGATGGCTATGGGCCTGGATCGCCCACCTGCCCGCGAACAACTGGAACTCGACGTGGTGCGCGAAGTCGTGCTGGCCAGGCGACGACTGGACAGCCTCGTGCTCTCGGCGCTCACCCTCGGCGCCGAGCTCATCGAGCACACCTCCGTCCGCACGGTCGCCACGGCCGCCGTGCGCATTCTCGAGCAACACGCCGTCGACGAGGGCGAGGTCGCTCGCGACCCGCGCGGCGCGCTACGGGCCGATCTGGCGCGCGACCGCGATCGCGCCCGCCGCATCGGGCTCAGCGCCGAGGGCGCCGACACCGAACAGGAGCGCCGCAGACAGCGTCAAACGGCTCTGCTGTGTGAGGTGCGCGCGGATCTGCTCGCGGTGGTCGCCAAATGCCGGAAGTTCCGCTTCGATCGGGTGACTTTCGCGGACGAGATCGCGCAGGGGCTGTGCGCGGCCACCGACAAGCTGGTGATCGGCGCCGATATGGACACCTATCACGCCTGGCAGCGCGGCATGGTGCTCAAGCTGATCGAGGAGCCGGTGCGGGGCGGGCCACCACGGGTGATGGCCACGGTGGACGCGGGCCCTGACCGCGGTCAGCTCACCGTCGAGTGGGACAGCTGCGAACGTCGTCTGGCGCTCGTCGCGCGGATGGCACGGGCAGGCGTCTCGCCGGTGGTCATCTGTGATCGCCTGCTCGCCGACCTCTCCGTCTCGTCGCCGCTGCGCTACTCGGCCCGATAATGCTGCCCAAGCAAATGCTTGGTTGTATGATGGCCGTGTGACCGCACCAGACGCCTCCAAATCAGCACGGCGCAGCGAGTTGCTCGCTATGGCGGCCGAATTGTTCGCCGAGCGGGGATTGCGCGCCACCACAGTGCGTGACATCGCCGACGCGGCCGGAATCCTATCGGGCAGCCTCTATCACCACTTCGACTCCAAGGAGTCGATGGTGGACGAGATCCTGCGCGGATTCCTCGACGACCTGTTCGGCCGCTACCGCGAGATCGTCGCCTCCGGGCTGAGTTCGCGAGACACCTTGGAAGCCTTGGTGCTCGCGTCCTACGAGTCGTTCGACCGCTGGCACGCCGCGGTGGCGATCTACCAGGCCGAGGCGAAGCGGCTGCGCGCCTCGGAGCGGTTCACCTACATCGCCGACTACAACCGCGAATTCCGCGAGCTGTGGCACCGGGTGCTCACCAACGGCGTCCAGGACGGCAGCTTCCGGGCGGAACTCGACGTCGAACTGGCCTACCGGTTCCTGCGCGACACGGTGTGGGTGGCGGTGCGGTGGTACCAGCCGGGTGGCTCCATCACCGTCGAGAACCTCGCCAAGCAGTACCTGACCATCGTGCTCGACGGGCTCACCGTCCCCGAGCGCACCACGTAGGAGTCCTCACATGTCAGCACCTTCCACGTCCCGCCGTCCGTATGCCCCGCTGCGGGACGCCTACGTGATCGATGCGGTACGCACACCGGTCGGCAAGCGCGGCGGTGCGCTGGCGGGCGTGCACCCGGCCGATCTGGGTGCGGCCGCGCTGCGCGGCCTGCTGGACCGCGGCCCGATCGACCCGGGCGTCGTGGACGACGTCATCGTCGGTTGCGTCGACAACGTCGGCCCGCAGGCGGGCAACATCGGCCGCACCATGTGGCTGACCGCCGGATACCCCGAAGAGGTTCCCGGCGTCACGGTGGACCGCCAGTGCGGGTCGAGCCAGCAGGCCATCAACTTCGGCGCGCAGGCCATCATGAGCGGCACCGCCGAGGTCATCGTCGCAGGCGGTGTGCAGAACATGAGCGCCATCCCGATCTCCGCGGCCATGCTCGCCGGCAAGGAGTACGGTTTCGACTCCCCGTTCGTCGGCGCTCAGGGCTGGGACCACCGCTACGGCACCGGCGAGGTGACGCAGTTCCGCGCGGCCCAGCTGATCGCCGAGAAGTGGGGCATCAGCAGGGAAGAGATGGAGCGCTGGGCGCTGCGCAGCCACGAGCGGGCCCGCGACGCGATCAAGAACGGCCGCTTCGACAACGAGATCGTTCCGGTCGGCGACTTCGGGATCGACCAGGGGCCGCGCGAGACCAGCCTGGAGAAGATGGCGTCGTTGCCGCCGCTGGCCGAGGGCAGCCCGCTCACCGCCGCGGTGGCCAGCCAGATCTCCGACGGCGCCAGCGCCACCCTGCTCGCTTCGGAGTGGGCAGTCCAGGAGTACGGGTTGACGCCGCGAGCGCGCATCCACCACGTGAGTGCGCGCGGCGCGGACCCGATCTTCATGCTCACCGCTCCCATTCCGGCGACCAAGTGGGCGCTGGAGAAGTCCGGTCTCACCATCGACGACATCGACGTCATCGAGATCAACGAGGCGTTCGCGCCCGTGGTGCTGGCCTGGTTGAAGGAGACCGGGGCCGACCCGGAGAAGGTCAACGTCAACGGCGGCGCCATCGCCCTCGGCCACCCGCTCGGGGCCACCGGCGCAAAGCTTTTCGCGACGCTGCTCAACGAGCTCGAGCGGATCGAGGGCCGTTACGGCCTGCTCACCATCTGCGAGGGCGGCGGCACGGCCAACGCGACCATCATCGAGCGCCTGCCCCGCTGACCGGCGACGAGCGGCACGTCGGCGAGATCGAGTCGTCCGACGTGCCGCTCGGCACGCATTGTCGGTCTTCGACGCCGCACGCGGGGCCGGGTTCAGTTCAGTCGGACTGCACCTCGTGGTCCGACTGACCCTGTGACGAACCGTCGTTGACGGGGTTGCGGCTCGCGGAGTTCCCGGAGGAGTCGGTTTCTTCGTCGCTGCGGGCGTCGGGCCTGCCGGCGGGGTCGGTTTCTTCGTCGCCGCGGGCGGTGGTTCCTGCCGACGAGTCCGTCCCCTCGTCGCCACGGGCGGCCGGGCTTCCGGACGAGTCCGTGTCCTCGTCGGCGCGGGCGGCGGGCTTGCCTTCGCCGCCTTCGCCTTTACCTTTCCCCTTGCCTTTACCTTTTCCTTTGCCCTTCCCCTTTCCTTTTCCCTTGTCTTCGTCTTCGTCGGCGTTACTCGCGCCGGGTTGTCCCTGCGTTTCGTCCTGTGCCAGATACGCGACCGGCCCGCCGCCGATCGTCTCGCTCGCGGCGGGTTGCGCGACGAGTCCCACGGTCAACGCGCCCGCGGCGACCGCCGCTACCGTCGCGGCGGTTCGAACGGATGACTTTCCCACTACCGAACCTCCCTGGTGATCGGTTTCGTTGGTGGAGCAGCGCGAAATTAGCACCGGCGCGAACAGGGTTCCTCAGGCTCGCCACGCCCTGATCGCCGTCGTGACAAGGTCGACATTCCGCCGTGACGCACACCCGATTTGTTCGGAAAGTCCTATCGCTGGGAGCGCAGATACTCGTCGTGTTCGCGGTCTTCGCGGTAGTAGCGCTGGGTCAGGACGGCGAGGCGGTTGATCTCGGCCGCCATTGCGGCGGGTTCGAGGGGCTTTGCGACGATGGGGTCGCCGGTCTTGACGTAGTAGCGGCCGTCCGCGTAGTCCATCCACCAGAACCCGCGTCCGAAACCCGGGCGGGCATCGACCGCCGGGCCCGCGAGCACCGTGATCTCACCGAGGCCGAGGCGCTCGCGTTTGAAGATCCGGTCCAACTGCGCGACGACGCCGATCTCGTACGGCTTGCGGACCGGCCGTTCCCGGTCGGCGGCCACTTCTTCCCGGCGCACTTCGATCGGAGGGTGTGTGCCCGCCGGCATCTTGGGCAGCGCGGCGACCGCTTTCGCGGCGACTCGTTGCGCGGTGCAATAACTCACGATCACGTCACCGCCGGTGTCCGGCGCTGTACCGGGAAGCTGGACCAGAGTGGCGCCGATGCTCCCGCGCACGGCCCCGTGGAAACGGAAAACGATCGACATGTCCGAGCCACCCATCCCTTTGGACTCGACGCGGACCTCCGGTTCCAGCAATACGTCGAGCGCCCGTTCCAGGTCGACCGCGTATCGACCGAGTAGCGCGTCGACCGCCGCCTCGCGCTGACGCTTCAGATCGGCGAAATCCATCTCTTCCGGCCGGTATTGCAGCGGGTAGGGCAGCCGGTCGCGACCATAGGCGGCCCAGAGGATCTCGAATTCCTGCCCGGTGAATCGCCAGTCAGCCATTCGGGTTGTCTCCACCGATGACCGGAGGAACCGATTTCGGCAAGGAATCCAGACCGGTGACTTCCTCGCCGTTGTGCTGATTGATCAGGTAGTCCTTGGCTCCCGACGTCTCCCGCTCGTCGTCCTTGCCGCGAGCCGCCATTCCCGGTGCGATGCCGGACGTGCCTGCCGCGCCGGCTCGAGCCGTCGGGTGGCCCGTTGCCGTGGCGGTCGGAACCACGCTCGGCTGCTGCGGACCGGCCGGGATATTGCGGCCCGGTGCAGGAGTGCCGGTGGTATTCGGGGTGCCGGGAACGCTCGGGGTGGTGGGGCGCGGGGGAGTGTTCGGGCGCGTCGTGCCGGGTCGGCCCAGCGCCGTCGGAACTGCGGTGTTGGGGGCCGGGGTCGGCGTATTGGTGCTGCTCGGTGAGGTCGACGGCGTGTTCGAGGTGGTCTGCTGCACGCTGGTCGGCTGGTCGACACCCGCCGGAGTGACCGCCTGCGGCGTGGTGGCGGCCGGGTCGGTCTCGGGCGATTGCTGCTGGTCGCCGTCGGACTGTTCGGTGGACGCCGGTTGCGAGCTTTCGGAACTGCCGGAGTCGGACGTTGCCTGTGGTCCAGAGGAATTCGACGTACCTGATGACGCCGTACCCGGCTGCTGCCCGGAATCCGCCACGATCTGCGGAGCGGTCGGAAGGACGGGCACGCCGTGGTCGGTCTGAGTGGCGACTTGCCCGTACACCGTGCGCAGGATCCGCCGCGCCTCCTGCGTGGCTTCCTCCTCGGTGTAATCGCCCGCCTTCATGACGCCGTCCTGGGGCAATGTCTTACCCGCCAGGTCCGGGCGTTCGGTGGCCTGTGGCATCAACGCCTGCGTCTGCTCGAGGCCGGTATGCATCTCGGACAGTTTGAAACTCACCAGGGCGGCGGCATCGGCCAGATCCCCCGACTGGTTCCGGTAGTTCGTAACCGCGTCAGCGGCCGCCTTGCCGGATTGGCCCGTCCAGCCCGGATTGGTGCCGTCGCCGGTCACGGTGCGGCCGAACTGCTCGTTGAACGCCTGAATCGCACCGGTCAGGTTCATCCCGATGTTCAACCATGCCTCGGACGCCTCCCGCACCGTCCCCGGCCGCATCGCGTTCACGGCATCGACCATCTGCGCCAACGTCATACTGTCGTAGTTGTCCGGCCCCGGAATCCGCGGCGGCTCGTATTCCCCCTGAAACGACGTCCCCAACCGACTGGTGAAGTCGTAGATCGTGTCGCGCTCCCGATTCCACTGCTCCTGCGCGGCGATGATCCGCTCGCGGTACTCCTCGTAGGTCATGGGGTGGCATCCAAACCGGTGAACTGGTCGGCCCTGGACCGGTCCAGCTCCACGAAGTTCGCAATAGCTTTGGCCACAACTTCTTTCGCGATCTTCACCGCGTCGATGTGCTGCATGAGGACGGCGTCCAGGGATTGCTCGGTTCCGCTTGATTTCAGCTTGAACTTCTCTTGTAGCGCCACACCGGACGGGAAGGGGCCGAACCCGGTGACATCAATGATCCTGTCGGTCATTCGCATGATGTCATCGAGACGATCGAGGTAGTCATCACAAGCTTTATCCAGACCTTTGCCGACATCCGGATGCAGGATCAGCTCACCAGCGTTCGCCTGGTCCAGCAGTCTGCGCCATTCCGCCGGATCGACCCCTATGGCCATCGCCCCTCCTCAGTTCGTGGGCAGGTAACGCACCAGGTCGTCGGCGTGACGACCTGCCTCCTGGCACGGTTCGCCTTGTTTGCCGATCGAATAGCGTGTCGTCACCTTGAAGATGACCGTTCCGTGGGCGTTTTCGACCGCGACACTGCATTTGAGTCGCTTGCTGTCACCGACGTCCAGGTATTGCAGTGCGCGATGCGAGCCCACGGTCAAGGGAGTGAACGACTCCTTGTCCTGACGTTGACGAACTTCGTCCAAAGCGAATGCTCCGGATAGGACACCGAGGTCGTACCATCGCGCCGACGCCTGCCAGCCACAGACCTTCCACCCGGTGAAATCCACACCGGCGACATCCTTCTCTTTGGTCGCCTGGTTGAGGCCGGCGACGGAGATTGCCGAGTCCGGCAACGTGCACGGATCCCAGAGGGCGGCGTCGGGGTCGGCCGACTTTGATGCTGATGAGGAGGGTGCCGCCACAGCAGTGGTCGTGGTCGCCGAGGGCGAGTCCGTGGAATCGCCGCATCCCACGACAACAAGAGTGGCACCGAACGCGAGCGCGGCACCGCGCAGAACCTTCCCCCAGCTCGTCATCGGTTCCTCACCGCCGGTGCCGTACCGCATCGACGGGGGTCGGACCGGCTTCTCCGCCCCCTGCAAGCTGAGATCGACGCTACTGGCCCCGTCCCCATGGTTGCAACCAGTTCGGTGCTGATTCACGCCACCACAATTGTGAAGTCGTGCAACGCACCTCACCAGCAACGATCGTGTGCAACGGTGATCGTCTTACGTCCTCAGCGCTGCCGCTCCGCGGCGGACTCGGTTGATATCGCTGTCGCGGTAGCTTCGGTAACCGCTCGGCTCGCGAAGGGGCGCTAGAAGGCCTTGTCGTGGTTCTCCGACTTGACTCTCACATCCATGTGAAGGTTTAGCGTAGCCGCACCAAGCCCTTCGCCCAGGTTTCGGGTGGGCAGCGATGCGAGAGAAGACATGATGCGTACACCTGCGGGGATATCCGTGACCGTGCTCGGACGTGGCGTCCGCGCAGCAGCGCTGGCCGAAGTTCTTGCGATGGACAGCGCGGTCACGTTCTGGGACGAGCACGGCGACACCGCTCATCCGCGTTCGGTTCTACGAGCGGATTCACTGCATGCAGCTCTCGACGGCGCGTCCCTGGTCGTCGTGTGCGTCGATGACTACGACGCTGCGGCTCGGATACTCGGACAAGCCGAGCAGCACATCGCATCCCGCGACGTGGTGAACGTGACCTCGGGCACCGGTGTGCAGGCCCGGCAATTGGCCACCTGGGTGGGCGAACGTGGCGGCCGGTACCTCGATGGTGCACTGATGGCGCATCCCGAACATGTCGGCAAGCCCGAGACAGTGCTGGTGTACAGCGGTTCGGAAGAACTGTTCGCCCATCACGAACGACTGCTCGGGCAATTGGGTAGCGCGACCTATCTGGGGCCGGACCCCGGCACGGCGGCGCTCTACGACCTCGCGATGCTGAACTTCGCGTGGGCGACCCTGATCGGATACCTGTACAGCGCAGCTCTGCTGCGCACGGCCGAGGTTCGCGCAACAACCACGACACCACTGCTGAATCACTGGATGTCGACCACGATCGCGTCGGTCATCGCCGACTACGGCCAACAGATAGACAACGGTCGGTACCCCGGCGACGAGGAATGGCTCGAACTCGACGCACCCCTCATGGACCACCTCATCCAAGCCGCCCAAGAGCGCGGTATCAATACCGAACTCCCCCGACTCATCAGATCGCTCACGCACCGAGGCATCGAAGCCGGCCACGGCAGAGACAGCTTCGCAAGCCTGATAGAGACCATCGCCACCTTCTGAGAACCTGACGCTGCGGAGACCAGCCGCACACTCCCTCACCTGCAGCCCGAGGCGGCCACGCGTGTATGTGGTTGATCAACCATGTCGCGGAACCCGTCGGCTCCGGGGCATCGGCTTGTGTCGAAAGGTGGCGCGAGGACTCAGCTCACGGCACCGCAGTAAACAGTTCATAGCTGTGCCCATTGGGATCGCGCACATAGACTCCTCGACCTCCACCGAGGCGATTGATCCGCCGGTCCCATCCGTACTCCGGGCCGGAACCGTAGTCGACGTCCGCCCATTCCGAAAGGCGCTTCAACACCGCGTCGAAAGTGCCGTCATCGACCAGAAACGCGTAGTGACCGGGCTCTACCTGCCCGCGTTGATCGAAGTCGAAGGTCAGGTCTTCGTTCACGTGCACCGGCGCGAACGGCCCCGCCGGAGCCGCCACCTCCAACCCCAGTAGCTCGGCGAAGAAACTCGCCGCCACCTGCTTGTCGGCCGCAGGCACGATGGTGTGATTCAGGACGATGGGCACGACACGCTCCGCTCATCTGTATGCGATACGCATGCAAATATATATGCGTATCGCATGTAATGTCGAGCCGTGTCCCGACTCGCGTACTGATAGGTTGACGGCCGTGAACCGCTCCAGCGCCGATGCCTCCGAGGTGAACGGCGGACCCGCGCTCTTCCGGCTGGTCCGCTTCTGGTCCCGCCGCTGGATCAATCAAGCGCTGACCGGCGTTCCGGCGCAACCGGATCACGACATGCGCCAGGCTCAACACGTCCAGGTCGTCGAAGCCGTCGCGGCCACGCTGTGCACCGCCGAGGAAGCCACCGTCACCACCGTCGCCACCCAACTCGGCCTCGACCACTCCGGAGCCAGCCGCATGGTCCGCGACGCCGTGGCAGCGGGCTACCTCACCCGCACCGACTCCGCCCACGACCGCCGCCGCGTAGTCCTGCACCTCACCGACGACGGCCACGACCTCCTCACCGCCTCCCACGACTGGCAACGCCGCTGCTTCGACCGACTCACCGCCACCTGGGCCGAACCCGACCGCCGGCGCTTCGCCACCTACCTCCAACGCCTGGCCGACGAAGCAGCCACCTGAACCCCGTCATCATGGCGTAATCGAATGCCGCTACTGCGAACCCGGCTTGCGGCGAAATTCGACTGTGCGGCACCGATCGCCACCTTCTCAGGCGCGCGCTGAGCTGGTGTAAATGCCTCCGCGACAGGCTGTCTCAGCACGGTAGCCGCGGCTGGCATCGGGTCGGCCGGTGGCTGATCGCGGGACGCTCGAGCGCACCCCGCCTATGGGTTGTCCTGTTGGCGCTGCTCCCACTCCGCCTTTTGGCGCAACCATTCCGCTTCGCGCCGGTCGCGGGCTTCCTCGGTGTTCGATTGCCGATACCACTCGTCTTTCTCGGTACCGGCCAGATCATCCTTGAATCGCTCGGGCAGATCGTCCCAGTTCACTTGCGGGGGCCGCGCGTCGAACTCTGCGAAGGCCGCTTCTGCTGCGGCCCTCACATCCGGAGGAATATCGTCGGGGCTGCCCGGACTAAAAGTCTTACCGAAAGCCCTGAAAGTTTCCTGCTCATGCTCCATGATGTTCTCCTGTCTACTTCGGCACTACTTCGATCATTTGAATGACTGTCCGGCCGGTCGTCCAGTCGGTTTCGATGTGCGTGGGCTTGAAAGTGGTGCCCGTCTTGAAAAGCACTTCAGGGTTGCCTGGTGCAGAATGCTGCGTGATGTCTTTACCGGTTTGCGAGAAATATCGGAATTCGACATTGCCTTCTCGGACACCGCCGCCGTCTTTCAATGGTGATGTGCTGGTGAATGCGTCCTCTGTGACATTTCCGTTCCTGTTGTATGCCGCGTAGTACTTGTTGAGTTCTTCGGGCTCCAAATTGGTGACGCGGGTGACCGGGCCTTGATGGTTCGGCAGTTTGTCCAACGCGGAATTGAGGGTGTCGACATAGCGCTGCTGTTCCGGGGTGAGGGGTCGCCCGGCCCGCAATGGGAGATTCGCGTACTGGTGACCCGAGCCGGAGTAATCGGCGATCGCGTCCACCTCGGCACGGGAGAGGGACGCAGGCCGCGTCGGCGTCGTCGCCTGCTGGCCCATCCGCTTGAGCCGCTGTAACTCTTTTTCCTTCTGCGCCAGGCCACCGAGACGATTGGCGCTGAACGGTTTGGCCTTCCGTGCGATCTTCCACCCGTCGACCAGCGCACGAATAGGTGCCGAGCATCGCGCGATGATCTGGGTGACCCGTGCGGCACCCAGCGCCGCGCCGAGACCGGCCGTAATCACCGACGCGGCCACCGCCAGCGCAATCGTGATGCCGACTTCTGCGGCGATCTGCTTGCCGAGGTCCTGTAGCAGAACGATCAGCTTGTCCCGCAAGTCTTTCAAATCGGCTTTATGGTCCAGGCACGCCGTGGAGAACTCGCCGAAAGCGGCAACAGCGTCGTTCGCGGAATCCCGCAGAGTGTTTAAATTCTGGACGATGAGCGAGATTTCCGGGGCGGTGTTCTGATCGATTTCCTTCGCGATCTGATCGAGCGCATCCGAGAAACCGGACACGGCCGGATCGCCTTGGATCTGCTTCCACGCATCCGCTACAGCCTGCAACTTGTCGGTATCCCCATCCGGGACGGTGACACCGATCTTCTCGATGAGCTCGACCGAATCGGACACCAACCCATTTCCCGGGCCGCCCGCGCTGGGCAGTGGAACGCGGCACAGGTATACAGCAGGAGGGAATGCGGCGGGTTTCTCCGGACCGGAACCGCCCGCGTTGATGGTCGCCGTGAAATCGGCTACCGCGTAGTTGTAGCCCACGGTTTGGAGGACGGACGCGAAATTTCCCGCTGCTTCGGCGATGAGCGTGGTCTGTCGCAGGAGCTCAGCGGCGCCGTTGTCGTAGGCGTCGGCCCACTCCCGGGCCTCGGTATAGCTTCCCGCCATACTGGAGCAATTCGACAGCGCCCCGAAACGTCCGTCGACAGCGGAAAACCAGTTCGTCGCGGCTTCCTGCAATCTGTTCGCTGTCGAATAGTACGTTTGTGGGTCCAGATCCATCACGGTCATGCGGGCTCAGCTCTCCAGCATCCGCATGTTGGTGTTGATCGCCTCGCTGTAGGCGGCATGTGCCGCTGCGGCAGCGGCACGCATCGCGGCGATGCCGTCGCGCACGTCGGCCGCACCTTCGGCCCAATCCCGGTGCGCCTCGGCATGTGCGGCCGCAGCGGCGCCGGTCCATGTGCGGTGCAGCGCGGTCACGCGCTGCTCCACCCCGGTGAATGTGTCCTCGGTGAATCCGGCCAATCCGCCGATGCGCGCGGTCACGGCGTCCAGGTGCGCCAGATCCACACCGAACGCCGCCGTCATGGCAACTCCAGTGAGGACGTGCTCGCTGCGCGGTCGACGTCGACCGACACCACGGCATCCACCGAGACGCCGAGTAGATCGCCCATGCCGTCCAGCGCTTCGAGGATGCGCACCGCACCGCGGCGCGCCTCATCCCATGCCGCGGAGTAGGCGTCGGCGGCTGGGCCGTGCCATGTCGCCATGAGCCCGGCCACCTCGGTGTCAGCCGAACGGATGCCGTTGATGAGCGTTCGAGCGGCCTGCTGGACATAGCGGCCCGCATCGGACACGTCGGCCGGGACAATCGCGAAATCGGTGTCGGCGCCTGCGGTGTCGGTCATGCAATCCCCTGTCTGCGTGATACGCCAAGCG
Organism: Nocardia abscessus; assembly: GCF_015477775.1. Lineage (GTDB taxonomy): Bacteria > Actinomycetota > Actinomycetes > Mycobacteriales > Mycobacteriaceae > Nocardia > Nocardia abscessus_A. The sequence goes on from NZ_JADLQO010000006.1 coordinate 176,593, forward strand.
TTCTTGCATCAGCGATCTTGCCTTCTTGGACGCACCGACCTCCTTGTTGGTTCCATTCGAGATGGTCGAGGGCAGGGGTCGAGGCCGTAACGGCTCTCGATCGTACGGTTACCGAGCTGTCCTGCGACGCACAGGGACAGCAGCATCGAGTTGCCGATAGCGGGTCAGAGTTCCTGCGCGTCAGTGGTTTCAGGACTTGATCGAAGCAATGCGCCACGCCCTACCGTGTCGAACGATCCGATCAGTTCGGTGCGGCGACCGCTTCAGGACATTCACCGGTCGGCCGTATAGGTGCCGATCAGCTGTCCGTCGCCGAGGCTCGCGTCGACTATCGCGGTTCGCGCCTCGTCCGGTGGGGTGTCCGTGTCCACCGGCACGGGGCGTGAGAGGGCGTACACGATGAAGCGGTAGTGGTGGACGCCGGTACCGGCGGGTGGGCACGGGCCGAAGTATTCGGCTCGGTTCGCGCTGTTCAGGCTGACCAGCCCGCCTGCCGGTGACTGCCCCTCGTCGGTGGACGTGGTGGTCGGCGGGATATTGCTGACCACCCAGTGGGTGAACAGGCCGCTCGGGGCGTCCGGGTCGTCCACGATCAGCGCGAGGCCGGCGGCTTGTAGGGGAGCTGTCCAGGTCAGCGGTGGCGGCTCGTTTCTGCCGTTGCAGGTGTAGACCACCGGGATCGGGTCGCCATTGTTGAAAGCGGTACTACGCACGGAGATTTCGTTCGTCGCGGGCATCGCGGCCTCCGCTCGAGTGGAGGGAACAGTGATCGAGTCCGGCGATTCACCTGTCGCAACCCGAGCGGGACGAACCGGCGCACGACGGCGGCGGATACCAGGCGAACCCGGTATGTCGTTGTCAGTCCAGCGTAGGCCGCTGAGCGGCGACCTCCAAGCCAGGTGGCAAATATGCCGTTATCGGCGGCCGTGGGCGAACGTACGCGCCGACCGAGGTTTCCGCCGGGGCGAGGCTCCGGTCGCAGGGCCCTGACACCGGGGCGGGTCGTCCCGATAGCGGGTGGTCTTTTCCGATAGCGATAACGGCGGCCACCGTCTGAACCGGTGGCCGCCGCTCCTCATTCGGACCGCGCCGCCGCCGAGTGCGGATTCCTGGTGAGCGCCGAGATCGCCTCGATCCGCGCTACCGCCTCGGTGACGATCCGCTCGATCAGTTCCTCGCACGTGGGCAAGTCATCGATGATCCCCGTCACCTGTCCTGCGGCGAGCACGCCCGCCTCGGTGTTGCCCTCGACCAATCCGGCACGCAGCAGCATCGGCGTGTTGGCGGCCATCACGACCTGGGACCAACTGAGGTCCTTGGTCTTTCGCATGGCCAGCCCGTCGCGGACCATGGTGGACCACTTCATCCCGGTCATGCTCTTGAACCGGGCCGCGTTGCCGACCGCGGCGGTCAGCCCCCGCCAGCGGCCCGAATGCTCCAGCCGCTGCACCAGTTCGGTGTTCAGCACGCGGTGCGGCATGCCGTCGACCTTGAGCGACACCACCGTGTCCTGGAGCTGCCGTTGCAGGTACTCCTGCTTGACGGCGTCGGGAACGGTGCTCTCCTGGGTGAGCAGGAACCGGGTGCCCATCGCCACGCCTGCCGCGCCGTAGGCGAGGGCGGCGGCCAGGCCGCGCCCGTCGAAGAACCCGCCCGCCGCCACCACGGGAATGTCCACCGCGTCGAGCACGGAGGGCAGCAGCAGGGTGGTTGCCACCGGGCCGGTGTGCCCGCCGCCCTCGCCGCCCTGCACGATCACCGCGTCCGCGCCCCAGGACGCGACTTTGACCGCGTGCTTGGCCGCGCCGATGGACGGGATCACCACCACGCCAGCGTCTTTCAGCTTCGCGATCAGGTCCTGTTTGGGCGCCAACGCGAACGACGCGACCGCCACCTTCTCCCGGATCAGCAGGTCGATCCGCTCCGGGGCGTCCGCGGCGTCGGCGCGGATGTTCACGCCGAACGGTTTTGCCGTGTGCGCCTTGGTCTTCGCGATGGCCGCTTCCAGCTCCGCGAAAGTCATCGTCGCCGAGGCGAGAATGCCGAGGCCGCCGGCCTCGGCGGTGGCCGACACCAGGCTCGGGCCCGCGACCCAGCCCATGCCGGTCTGCACGATCGGGTGTTCGACGCCGACCAGATCGGTCAGCGCGGTGCGCAGGCGCGGGCTCATGACGGGACCTCGGTTTCGCGAATCTTCTTGGGATCGAGCACCTCCCGGATCAGCCGCAACTCATCGGCGGTCGGCTGCCGGGTCTCGCCCGCCTCGGCGAGACCGGCGATCTCGAACGAGGTGTTCTCCGCGACCTCGTCGGCGGTGACGCCGGGGTGCAGGCTGCGGGCGCGCATGGTGTGCCCGGGACCTTCGAAATCGAAGACGCCGAGGTTGGTCACCACGCGATGCAGGTGATGGAAGCGGTAGGCGGGGTCAGCGGCGTCGACCTTGTCGTATCCCACCCCGGAGACGATGTCGACCCCGTCGGTGAACACGCGCTTCGTGTGCCGCGCGACCCAGTAGCTGGTGGCATGGTTGATCGTATTGCCCGGCGCGCCACGCACTCCGAACATCTGCCGCGTCGGCTGCTGCAACGAGCCGAACGCCGAGAGGTTCTGGTTGCCGAACCGGTCGATCTGGTTGGCTCCCATCACCACGTGCCGCCGCCCGGAGGCCACTACGTCGAAGACCCTCCGGAACGGAATCCAGCCTTCGATCGGCGCTTTGCCACCCAGCGGGGGAGTCTCGGCGAGCAGCAGCGCCTCGCCGTCGGACAGCAGCAGGTCCGGCTCGGTGGTGAGCTTGGCCAGGCGCGCGCCGATGATCGACATCGGCGACATCGGGCTGGCCATGATCTCTCCCGCGCCGCTGAAGATGTCCGCGCAGGCGACCGCGCAGATCTCGGCGCGAGTGACGGTCTCGGTGGTGGTCATCACGCCTCCTCGGCGAATCGGCGGACGGCGGCCTGGTACTGCTCCTCGGAGCCGGCCAGGTAGGTGTCGACGAACTGCTGCCACGTTTCGGGCGTCTTCGCCGCTGCCACATAGTGTTTCTGAAACTTCTCGTCTCGGCCGTAGTCGTCACCGGCGAGGGTGAAATGCGCGCCGTTGGGGGCCTCGACCACGCCGTCCACCATCATGCGGTTGAGCAGCAGTGCTTGCAGCGGAACGGTTTTCACCAGTTCGTCGGTCTCCACCACACGCTCCACCGAGACGTAGCGGCGCTGCGCGGCAAGGCAGAACAAGTCGTCGAAGTACGGGTCGACGCCGGTGTAGGCGGCATTGCCGTGCGCGTCGCCGAGGTTCAGGTGCACCAGCGCCGCGTCGAGATTCAGCGCGGGCATGGCGATCAGAGTCTCCGGCGTGCCGTCGACGGGGTAGGGCGATTCGATCGTCTTCAGCTCGCCCTCCCAGAAGTTGGGTACGTCGGAGCCGAGCCCGGCGCGGATCGGCAGGAACGGCAGTCGCGCCGCGGCCGCCTCCAGCCCGCATTTGAGCATGCCCTCGTCCATCTCGCGGGCGGCCAGTGCACCGGAGGTGCGCGCCGCGGCGAACCACGGGTCGTAGAACGGGGCCGAATCCAGCGACACGAATCCGTAGTACGCCTTGCGCACCTTGCCCGCCGAGCACAGCAGCCCGAGATCGGGCCCGCCGTAGCTCACCACGGTCAGGTCGGTGATGTCCGAACGCAGGATGGCCCGCACCAGCGCCATCGGCTTGCGCCGCGACCCCCAGCCGCCGATGCCGATGGTCATCCCGCTGCGCAGCTCGCCGACGACCTCGTCGAGCGACATCCGCTTGTCTCGCATGGGTGTTTCCTCTCCTGGTTGGCGGCGCTCTCGGGGCCCTCGGTGGTCGCGCACGCTGCCGCCGCCGGGCCCGTCGTTCGCGCCGCGTCTCACTGCTCGCTCTTGCGCGCCGCGAGGTCGTCGTCGAACCGGGCGCGGATCTCGTCGGCGACGCCGGCGAGGTTGAGTTCGAAGGTGAATCCCTGCTCGTACCGGTAGCTGCGGTGCACGTCCTGCACGTCGATGCCGTTGAGGGCCCGCTTGGCCGCACGGATCACCCGGCCGTCCTTGGCCGCGATGTTCTTGGCCAGCTCCAAGGCGGCGGCGTCCAGTTCGGCGCGCGGAACCACCTGGTAGACCGAGCCGTGGTGGTGCAACTGCTGCGCGGTGATGGTGCTCGCGGTGTAGAACAGCGCGCGCATCAGGTGCTGGGGCACCAGCCGTGCGAGGTGCGTCGCCGCGCCGAGTGCGCCGCGGTCGACCTCGGGCAGTCCGAAAGTGGCGTCGTCGGAGGCGATCACGACGTCCGCGTTGCCCACCAACCCGATACCGCCACCGAGGCAGAAGCCTTGCACCACCGCGATCACCGGCACCTGGCACTCGTACACCGCGGCGAACGCCTCGAAGCAGCCGTGGTTGGCGTCGATCAGCGCTTGGTGGCCGGGCTTGCTCTGGATCTCCTTGATGTCCACACCCGCGTTGAACCCGCGGTTCTCCGCGCGCAGCACCACCACCTTGGTGTCCGGATCCCGGCCCGCCGCGCGCACTTCGTCGGCGATGGCGAACCAACCGTCGGTAGGGATGGCGTTGACCGGCGGATAGTCGACCGTGACCACGCTGATGCCGGTCGATTCGGAGTGGCGGTTGATCCCCATGGCAAGTCCCATCGTGTGTACCAGCGCATTGGCAAAGCAAGCAGTTGCTTGGTAGGTTAGCACGGTGGCACTCGAAATCGATCTGGCCGGGCGCGTCGTTCTGGTGACGGGCGGTGTGCGCGGCGTCGGCGCGGGCGTGAGCAAGGCGTTCCTGGCCGCGGGCGCGACCGTCGTGGCGTGCGCGCGGCGACCGGCCGACGCGCCGGTCGAAGTCGACGGGCGCGCGATCGACTATCTGCCCTGCGATGTGCGGGACGCGGAGGCGGTGCACGCGCTGGTCGACACGATCACCGAGCGCCACGGCCGCCTCGACCATCTGGTCAACAACGCCGGCGGTGCTCCTTTCGCGCTCGCCGCCGAGGCGAGCAAGAACTTCCATACCAAGATCGTCGAGCTGAACCTGCTCGCTCCGCTGCTGATGGCGCAGGCCGCCAACGCGGTGATGCAGCGGCAGGACGAGGGCGGCTCGATCGTGAACGTCTCCAGCGTCAGCGGGCACCGCCCGTCGCCGGGGACCGCGGCCTACGGCGCGGCCAAGGCGGGCATGGACAGTCTCACCGGCTCGCTCGCCGTCGAGTGGGCGCCGAAAGTGCGGGTGAACTCGCTGGTGGTCGGCCCGGTGGACACCGAACTGAGCCGGTTGCACTACGGCGATCAGGACGGCGTCGACGCGGTGGGCCGGACCATTCCGCTCGGCCGCATGGCCCGCCCCGACGACGTCGGCCGCTGCGCGGTGTTCCTGGCCTCGCCGCTGGCCGCCTACGTCAGCGGCGCGACCCTGCTGGTGCACGGCGGTGGCGAGCGGCCTGCCTTCCTCGCCGCCTCAACTGCCGACCAGCAGTCCTGAACACGCCGGACAGGAAGAAGAACACGGGCATGGGCGGCGGAGCGTGAGCACGCCGGCCCCGCTCATATCGGAAGGGACACCGGGCAGGAGCGATCAGGCCCGGAGGCGGCAGCGGAGCGTGACCATGGAGGGCCCGCTCACATCGGAAAGGGACACAGTATGGACACCGAGCAGATCTGCGCCGGACGCGTCGTCATCGTCACCGGCGCGGGCCGGGGCATCGGCCGGGCGCACGCCCTCGCGTTCGCCGCGGCGGGCGCTCGCGTGGTGGTCAACGACATCGGGTCGACGCTCGACGGCGCGGCCACCGCGGAAACGCCTGCCGCGCAGGTGGTCGCGGAGATCGAGGCGCTCGGCGGCCAGGCCGTGACCAACGGCGACGACGTCGCCGACTGGGAAGGCGCTCGCAGGCTCGTCCGCCAGGCCGTCGACACCTTCGGCAGGCTGGACGTGCTGGTCAACAACGCCGGTTTCGTGCGCGACCGGATGCTGGTCAACCTGAGCGAGGACGAGTGGGACGCGGTGGTCCGCGTGCACTTGAAGGGCCACTTCGCCACCATGCGGCACGCGATCGAATACTGGCGTGCGGAAGCCAAGGCGGGCCGCCCGGTGGACGGCCGGATCATCAACACCAGCTCCGGCGCCGGTCTGCAAGGCAGCGTCGGTCAGGGCAATTACGGCGCGGCCAAGGCGGGCATCGCCGGACTGACGCTGACCGCCGCCGCCGAGTTCGCCCGTTACGGCGTGACGGTGAACGCGATCGCCCCGTCCGCGCGCACCAGGATGACCGAGACGGTGTTCGCGGACATGATGGCCAAACCGGAGAACGGCTTCGACGCGATGGCGCCGGAGAACATATCTCCGCTGGTCGTGTGGTTGGGCAGCGCGCAGTCGGCGGCGGTGACCGGGCGGGTGTTCGAGGTCGAGGGCGGCAAGGTGGCGCTGGCCGACGGTTGGCGGCACGGGGTGGCCGTCGATCGCGGCGCGCGCTGGGAGCCGGCCGAACTCGGCCCGGTGGTGGCCGATCTGATCGCCAAGGCGCCTGCGCCGGAGCCGGTGTACGGGGCCTGACCGGCTTCGCCCCTTTCGGGGCGCGTTCGCGGACCGGGGTCTACTATGGGCACCCATCCGTTCGGAAAGTCCCGTGTGAGAGTGGCGACCGGGCACTGAACTGCGCTTCGACTGATGAGGGGAAGGCTCGGCGCATGGCGGTAGGTCGCGCATTCCATGTGCTGGCAGCAGCCTGCGCTGTGGCGGGCTCGGCGCTGCTCGGCGGCGCGGCCTCCGCCGATGCGCAACCTCCCTGCCCCTCGTGCGTCGCCGACCCCACTCCGCCGCCCTACGACAGCGGCGATGCCTGGTACCCGCTGACGGTGCCAGGGCAGCGATCGGAGATCAGCGCGGCTCCGGCCGACTCGGCCGGCCCGGTCGCCGGGACCGGTTCGGCCGCTGCGGGTTCGGCGGCTGCCGACTCCGCCGGGTTCGGCACGGTCCTCGGTTCCGGTTCGGCCGGTCTCGGCGCGGTGCTCGGATCGGGTTCGGCCGGTCTCGGTGTGGTGCTCGGTTCCGGGTCCGCCGGGCTGGCGCTCGCCCTCGGTTCCGGCTCGGCCGGTCTGGGTGTCGCGCTCGGTACCGGTTCTGCGGCCGTCGGGTCGGCGGTCTTGGGTACCGGTTCGGCCGCGCTGGCCACTGGATCCGCCGTCGTCGGCGGCACCGGTTCCGCCGTGCTCGGTACCGGTTCCGCCGTGCTGGGTGCCGGTTCCGCCGTGCTGGGCACCGGGTCCGCCATCGTGGGCGGCACCGGCTCCGCCGTGACCGGTTCGGCCGCAACTGGTTCCGCCGCGGTGGGCTCGGCGGCCGTTGGTTCCGCGAGTCCCTTGCTGCTGTTGTTGATTCCGCTCCCGCAGGCGACGGTTCCGCCCGCCCCCGCGCTGCCACCGGTGACCGTTCCTCCGGTACCCGCCCCCGCGGCGCCGTGGATCTCGCCGATTCCTATTGGTGCGCCTATGATTCCGCCGTTCGCCGCGCCCGCGCCCGATCTTGCCGCGCCCGCGCCCCTGCACGAGCAGCACGTGTCCCCGGCGGTCCGCCCGGCGAACAGCACCGACCTGTTGCCCGCACCGCAGCTGCTGCCGGTGATCGGCGGACTGATCGCGCTCACCCTCGCGGGCGTGGGATCCGGGGTGATCAGCTTCCACAGCGCGGCGGCCGCGCAGGCCAGGATCGACGCTGCCCGTGCCCAGTTCTTCCCGAGGCCGTGAGGGGCAGCCGATGAGCGTGAGCCGGATACGCGATGACTTGCGGTCCTACCGGCGGGTCGCCGCCGCCGTCGACGCGGTGTGCGCGGTGGCGGCCGACTTCGACGCGACCACCCTCGACGAGGTCGTTCGCGCGATCGCGGGCGAGCGGCGCCGCGAGATCGAGATCGCCAGTGCGCGTCTGGGTCCCGGCGTCTGCGGGCAGCGCCGGTTCTACCCCGACCGCGACGTGATCGTGCTGGCCGAGACCCTGCCGAGCCGCGAGCACACCCTCGCCCACGAACTGGGGCACATCGTCTTCGATCACGAAGGCGTGCCCGCGCCCGAGGTGACCTTGGCGGCGAGCGACGACCTGATCGCCTACATGCTCAGCCAGCGCGCGCACCAGCAGATCGTCGACGACGGCGCCGACGAACTCGCCGAATGGGAGGCCGAGACGTTCGCCGCCATGCTGATGACCCGGCTGCGCGTGTTCGACAACCGGGGCGCGGGCGTCTCGGTCCTTCGATTCGACGAGGCACTCGGATGACCCTGTGGACGACGGCTCTGCTGGTCTGGACGGCCGCCGGCGCACGGGTCGGGCGCGTCCTGGTCAAACCCGCGACCACGGCCCGGGTGGCCATCGTCGTCGCGGTGGCCGCGGTGGCGCTCGCCGCCACCGTCGCCGTGCCCGAGGTCGCGGTCGCCGTGAACAATCTCGTTCCCGGCGGTGTGCACGCGGGCTGGCTGTCCGATGGAGTGGTCACCGCGAGCTGGATCGCGTTCGCGGCGGCCACCTCGGTCGTCGCCGCGGCGGCCTGGCCCGTGGTGTCGCGGCAGAACCTGCGGCAGATCGGCCTGGGCATCTATGGCGTCGGCCTGTTCGCGGTCGTGGTCACGCTGGCCTGGTCGTTCACTGTCGGCTGGGTGGCCGTGGCCGGGGGATGCGCCTTCGTCGTCGTGACCGGATTGCGCAATCTGGACTGGACCGCGCTCGGCCGTGGCATCGCGCTCTATACGGCGGGAACCGCGTTGGTCGCGGTGCTGGCCGTGGGGCAGATCCGGCGCGCGTTCGAGCACGCGCCCCGCGTCGCGCCCGGCGACCGGACCTGGGCCTGGCCCGTCTGGGGGATCGCGAGCCTGCTCATCGCGCTCGGCGCGGTGTGGATCGTGGTGGAACTCTGGGTGCGCGCGCGGGTGCTGATGCGCCGGATCCGTCCGCTGCACCGGGTCATGGTCGGGCGCTTTCCCGAAGTGGTCGCGCACGAACAGACCGGATTCTCCACGCAGCTAGCGGCTTCCGACCAGGTGGCGCAGATCATCGACGCGCTGTATCTACAGTCCGGTGGGGGGCTCGTGCTGGCGGAACTCGCACCGCCGCCCACCTCCGTGCCGGAACGGGCCGATCGGGTCGCGCGGTGGGCGCGCGATCCCGTGGGAGAGTTCGCGGTGGACGCCCGATGGATTGCTCCGCCCGAAGGCATTAGTCCTCGGGGATGGGTTCAGGCCATCGCGCGGGCCTATCGGGCCACCTCGTCCGTGGCCGCGCGAAATTGACCGACTTCGCGCGAATACGATCAATCCGACGCAATAGCGCTACTGATCGGACTTTTCGGACAGACCGGTTGGATCGGGAATCTCGTTCGGCGCGAACGTAGACCGCTCTATCGCGCCGAAAGCGGTTATGCAGGCATGTGATCCGGACCACAGCGAGGGCCGGAGCGGGTACGTGTCCGAAATTCTCGGGGCACGTACCCGCGCCGGTTGTGTGCTGCGCATCTTTGCGCGTGCATAACACAGCACAGTGCGACCCAGCGGGTCGCACTGTGCTGCCGTGCGGGAGAACCTATTCGGTGCCGTCCGGAGGAATTTCGGGCAAGCCTTCGCTGGCCCGCAACTTCTCCGCCATGGACGTGAGCAGGTTCTGTGATTCTTCGGACAAGTCGAACGCTCTACTCGACAGCCGCCGCAGTCCGTAGCCCTGCAGCTGGGACAGCAGCTCCAGATCGTGATCGATCTTGGCGGCATAGATGTCGTTGAAGAAGTAGTCCGGCTTGACCTTGAAGAACTTCGCCAGGGCGGCCACCGTCTCATCCGACGGGTTCGTCCGTTGTCCCGACCGCAACTGCGACAGGTACGGTTTCGAGATCGGATGTCCGGAGGCCGTCAGCGCCGCCGCAACCTCCGCGTTGGTGTGCGGCTTACGCCCCGGGGGATGCACGGTTTCGAACAGCTTGTTCAGCCGCGCCGCGAAATCAGCCATTGTGAGCCGCCCAATTCCCTTCGCTGTACTAACAGTCGTTATCTCGGATACGTATCATTGATATTAGCGGCTCAGTAACTGAAAACCTACGCCTGATTCCGGATTTCCTTGAAGCTTCTAGGTCGGAAGGCGGCGAAGGCACTGGGACGGTCGCGTTTGCGGGTCACGCCAAGGCCTCTCGAGAAGCCGCGGTACGAACCGGTTCTGGCCCGTCGCTGGGGTCTCGACGCAAGGGGTCTTGATAGCCGCAAGATAGCTGACGTCTCATGGACTCGACGGTACATGAGTTTGTGTGGCGTACGACACGTTTGTGCCCCTAGGGGATGAACGTTCAACCAACGCGTGCGAAATGGTTGAAGTCACAAACGTTCGATGATCGTCCCTGTCGCGAGTGCGCCACCGGCGCACATGAGAACCATTGCGGTAGAGCGATCGGAGCGCTCCAGCTCGTGCAAAGCCGTTGTGATGAGGCGAGATCCGGTGGAACCGACCGGATGCCCGAGGGCGATGGCGCCGCCGTTGACATTGACCCGGTCCATGTCCGGCTGATGGACCGACGCCCAGGAAAGCGCGACCGACGCGAACGCCTCGTTGATCTCGAAGAGGTCGATGTCCCCGATGCTCATGCCGGACCGCTCCAGCAGCCTGGTGCACGCCTGCACCGGGCCGTCGAGGTGGAACTCGGGCTCGGCGCCGACCACTGCCTGGGTGACGATCCGCGCCCGCGGCCGCAAACCGGCCCGCTGAGCGGCCTTTTCGTCCATCAGCAGCACCGCGGCGGCGCCGTCGGATATCTGCGAGGACGAGCCCGCGGTGTGCACGCCGCCTTCCAGCACCGGCTTCAGCTTCGCCAAGCCCTCGACGGTGGTCTCGCGCAGGCCCTGATCCCGTGCCACGTCGAGCTTTTCTCCGGTGGGATTGCCCTCTTTGTCCACTCCGGGGGCGGTGACGGTGAGCACCTCGCGATCGAATCGGCCTTCCGCCCATGCTTGCCCCGCCAAGCGCTGCGAGCGCGCGCCGAACGCGTCCACATCCGCGCGAGTAATGCCGCGCCGCTTGGCGATTCGCTCCGCCGCCTCGAACTGGTTGGGCAGGTCGATGTTCCACGACGCGGGCCTGCGCGGCCCGGCGTTCTCGCCGACGTTGGCGCCCAGCGGAACCCGGCTCATCGCCTCCACGCCGCAGGCCATGCCGATCTCGATGGCGTCGGCCGCGATCAGGCCCGCGATCAGATGGTTGGCCTGCTGGGCCGAGCCGCACTGGGTGTCGATCGTGGTGGCGCCGACCTGCCACGGCAGGCCCGCGTGCAGCCATGCGACCCGGGTGACGTTGTTGGACTGTTCGCCCGCCTGGGTGACGCAGCCGCCGATGACCTGTTCGACCTGCGCGGGGTCCAGGTGCGCGCGCTCGAGCAGTCCGCGCTGGGCCGCGCCGAGCAGTTCGGCCGCGTGCAGGCCCGCCAGCCAGCCGCCGCGCTTACCGATCGGGGTCCGTGCGGCCTCGACGATCACGGGTGTGCCCATGTCCAACCTCTCGTTATGGGACAGAAAACTGAAACGCGTTCATAGCGCTCGCCAGGGGCGGATCTGTCCGGTTTCTTTCCTCATACTCGCGCCTGTGCTTCAATGATTATAGAACGTGTTTCAGTTTGTCGAAGGAGACATCTGGTGGTAGACACTCGGAATGCCCGGCCGAATCTCCCGGACGGGTTCGACGTTACGGACCCGGACATCTACGCCGAGCGTGTTCCGGTCGAAGAGTTCGCCGAACTGCGCCGGACGGCGCCGATCTGGTGGAACCCGCAGTCGCCGGACGTCAGCGGCTTCCACGACGACGGCTTCTGGGTGGTCAGCAGGCACGCCGACGTCAAAGAGGTCTCGCGGCGCAGCGATGTGTTCTCCAGCTTCGAGAACACCGCCATCCCGCGGTTCAACGACGACATCGCCCGCGAGCAGATCGAGCTGCAGCGGATCGTCCTGCTGAACATGGACGCCCCCGAGCACACCAAGCTGCGCAAGATCATCTCCCGCGGCTTCACCCCGAGGGCCATCAACGGCCTGCGAGCGGAGCTGTCGGCGCGCGCGGAATCGATCGTGAAGGCGGCGGCCGAAGCCGGCTCCGGGGACTTCGTCACCCAGATCGCCTGCGAACTGCCGCTGCAGGCCATCGCCGAGCTGATCGGCGTCCCGCAGGAAGACCGGATGAAGGTCTTCACCTGGTCCAACGACATGACCGGCTACGACGACCCGGAGAGCACCGCCGACCCGGTCGCGGCGTCGGCCGAGATCCTGGGCTACGCGTACCAGATGGCGGCTTCGCGCAAGCAGTGCCCGGCCGACGACATCGTGACCACCTTGATCGAGGCCGACGTCGACGGTGACAAGCTCACCGAGGAGGAGTTCGGCTTCTTCGTGATCATGCTGGCCGTCGCGGGCAACGAGACCACTCGTAACGCCATCTCGCACGGCATGATCGCGTTCTTGGAGAATCCGGACCAGTGGGAGCTGTTCAAGAAGGAACGCCCCGCCACGGCCGCCGACGAGATCATCCGGTGGGCCACTCCGGTCACCTCGTTCCAGCGGACCGCGCTGGAGGACACCGAGCTCGGTGGCGTGCAGATCAAGAAGGGCCAGCGGGTGGTGATGCTGTACCGCTCGGCCAACTTCGACGAGGACGTCTTCGAACAGCCGGAGAAGTTCGACATCATGCGCAAGGACAACCCGCACCTGGCCTTCGGCGGCACCGGCGCGCACTTCTGCATCGGCGCCAACCTGGCCCGGCTGGAGATCGACCTGATCTTCAACGCCATCGCCGATCACCTGCCCGACATCACCAAGGTGGCCGACGGGAAGCGGCTGCGTTCGGGCTGGCTCAACGGGATCAAGGAGCTCCCGGTCGACTACAAGACCTGCCCGGTCGCGCACTGAGACACGAAAGGGGCCCTCGCACCATGGTGCGAGGGCCCCTTTTCGTATGCCCGCTACTCAGTCGACCGGTCGCGCGGTCTTCATGGCGCGATCGACCTCCCAGAACGCGCGCAGCGCGGCGATCTTGCCCGCGTCGTCCACCCGGTAGGTGAACACGCCGTCGGCGTCGATCCGGTGACCGCCGATGGTGCTGCGGATGGTGCCGGTGAAGGCGACCTCGTTGCCGCACGCGAACGAGTCGCCGAACAGGAACTCGATCAGGTCGGTCTTCGCGATCGCTTTGTCCCAGAACGCGGCGATGGCCTCCGTGCCGCGGTGGCCCTTGCCCTCCGGGTCGAAGCCCGAAGGGCCGATGGGGTCCTCCACGATGCCGTCTTCGGCGAACAGCGCGACCCAGGCCTGCTTGTCCCGCGCTCGCACGGCGGCCTGCGAGGCCAGGCCCGCTGCCCTGGCCGGATGATCGGTGCTGGTCATAGGGCCTCCCTCGGCCGGTGCGATGGTCTCATGCGGCGACTACGGGTTCGGCGATGTACTGCTGGGCGAACTTGCGCAGCGAGTCCTGTTTGGCGGCGAGTTCGCCGTCGAATCCGATGCCATCGGCCAGCCAGGGCACCACGATCGCGTCGGTGACGCCCGCGTCCACGAGGTCCTGATAGCCGGACCGGCCGAACCGGTCGACGCACACCGCCTGGATCTCGAACGGCTCGTCGGCGCGGCCGTACTCGGCGCGCAGCGCGTCGAGCTTGCCGATGGTGCCGCGCAGTTCGTCGTAGGTCATCATGGCCGAGGTCCAGCCGTCGCCCACCCGCGCGGCGCGGCGCAGCGCCGCGTCGGTGTGCCCGCCGATGTAGAACGGCACCGGCGCACTCGGCGCCGGGCTGATCTGCAGCGGATCGAAATCGAAGAACTCGCCGTGGTACTCGACCATGCCACCGGCCAGCGCCAGCTTGATGACCTCGATCATCTCGTCCACCCGAGCGCCGCGGCGCGCGAACGGCACGCCGCACCACTCGAATTCCTCCGGAGCCCAGCCGATCCCGACGCCGAAGCCGAAGCGGTTGCCGGACAGGTTGGCCACCGAGCCGACCTGCCGGGCCAGCAGCAGCGGATTGCGCGAACCCAGCTTCAGCACGTTGGTGTAGAAGCGGATGCGGCTGGTGACGGCCGCCATCGCGGTCGCGCCGATGAGCGGGTCGACCCACGGAGTGTCCGGTCCCCAGAACCGGCTGCCGTCGGCGGTGTAGGGGTACTTCGCCGACGCCGACTTCATGTAGAACAGCGAGTCCGGCAGCGCGATGGACGCGTAGCCGCACTCCTCGGCGGTTTTCGCGAGCTCGGACAGCTGGTCCAGGGGACTCAGCGCGATGCCGACGGTGAACTTCAGCGCGGTCACCGCCGCTCCGATCCGACCACCCACATCGAGAAGTACTGCGAACCACCGCCATACGCGTGCCCGAGCGCTTTGCGCGCGCCCTCTACCTGATAGTCCCCGGCACGCTCCATCACCTGCTTGGCGGCCTCGGCGAACCGAATGAGCCCGGAAGCGCCGATCGGGTTGGACGACAGCACGCCACCGGACGGATTGACCGGAAGGGTGCCGCCGATCTCGGTCTCGCCCTTGTCGGTGAGCTTCCAGCCGTCACCCGGCGGCGCGAAGCCGAGGTTCTCCAGCCACATCGGCTCGAACCAGGAGAACGGGACGTAGATCTCGGCCACGTCGATCTCCTCGAGCGGGTTGGTGATGCCCGCCGCCTCCCACAGCGCCGCGGCGGCGTCCCGTCCCGCCTGCGGATTGACCTGGTCGCGTCCGGCGAACGTGGTCGGCTCGGTGCGCATCGCGGTGGCGTGCACCCAGGCGACCTTCCGGCCCGTGGCCTCCACCTCGGCCGCCGCGTCCGCGTCGCCGAGCACGATCGCGCAGGCGCCGTCGGAGGAGGGGCAGGTCTCGTCGAAGCGGATCGGGTCCCACAGCATCTGCGAGGCCAGTACCGATTCCAGCGTGATGTCGGGCTGCTTCAGGTGGGCCAGCGGGTTCTTGGCGCCGTTGCGGCGGTCCTTCGTCGCGACCATGGCGCCGATGTGGCCCGGTGCGTTGGAGCGGCGGATATAGGAGCGCACGTGCGGCGCGAAGTACCCGCCCGCGCCCGCGCCGACCGGCATGGTGAACGGCACCGGAATCGACAGCGCCCACATGGCGTTGGACTCCGACTGCTTCTCCCAGGCCACCGCGAGCACGCGCTTGTGCACACCCGCCTGCACCAGGTTGGTCGCCACGATGCCGGTGGACCCGCCGACCGAACCGGCGGTGTGCACGCGCAACAGCGGCTTTCCGGTGGCGCCCAAGGCGTCCGCCATGAACAACTCGGGCATCATGACGCCCTCGAACAGATCGGGCGCCTTGCCGACCACGACCGCGTCGATGTCGGCGATGGTGAGACCGGCGTCGGCGAGGGCGCGGTCGATCGCCTCACGGCACATCCCGGCCATGGACACGTCGGTCCGTTTTGTCACGTGATGGGTCTGTCCGGTGCCGAGCACCGCGGCGGGGAAGCCCCCAGCTGTAGTCATCGGGTCTCCAAAACGGTCACAAGGTTCTGCTGCAGGGCGGGGCCGCTGGTGGCGTGGGCCAGCGCACGATTCGCCGAGCCCGCGATGATCGCCTCGGCCGCGAAGCCGATGCGTTCGAGGCCCGCGGCGAACATGGGGTTGGCCGCGAGCGCGCCGCCGGACGGATTCACCTTCGTGCCGTTCTTCAGTCCGATCGCCTCGGCGAGGATCAACTGCTGATGACTGAACGGGGCGTGCAACTCGGCGATGTCGAAGCCGCTGACATCGCCGCCGGTGACGGCCTGGGCGGCCGCCGCCGTCGAGGGCGAGACGCTCAGGTCGCGCGCGCCGAGCACGGGAGTGTCGACCCGGTGCGCCATGCCGGTGATCCAGGCGGGACGCTCGCACAGTTCGCGGGCTCGGTCGCCCACGGCGAGCACGATCGCGGCCGCGCCGTCGGTGATCGGCGCGATATCGTGCGCGCGCAGCGGATCGGCGACATACGGCTGGTCGAGCAGGCTGTCCACGTCACCGGAGTCGCTCGCCGCCACGGCCGCCATGTCCCGCTCGGTCCAGCGGCCCGCGTCCAGGCCGGCGCGCGCCTGCAAGCCCGCGATGGACCAGGCGTCCGGCCACAGCGGCGCGACCAGGTACGGGTCCAGCTGCATGGTGAGCACCTGGCGCAGCGTGCCCGCGGAGGACTTGCCGAAGCCGTAGACCAGCGCCGTCGTCGCCTGCCCCGAGCGCAGTTTCACCCACGCCTCGTACAGCGCCCAAGCCGCGTCCATCTCCACGTGCGACTCGTTGATCGGCGGCACCGCGCCGATGGCGTCGACCGCCGAGATGAACGAGAACGCGCGTCCGGCAAGGTAATCGGACGAGCCCGAGCACCAGAAGTCGATGTCGGCCTTGGTGATGCCGAGTCGGTCGTAGAGCTGCTGGAAGCAGGGCACCAGCATCTCGACACCGTTGGTGGTGCCGAAGGTCTCCGGCACGTGCGGAGCGTGGGCGAAACCCACGACCGCGATGTCGGTGGCGTTGTCAGTCAACGTGCGCCTCTCTCAGAGGTGATGGGAGTAGGTCTCGTATTCGGCGTCCGGCTCGCCGGTGGGACGGAAGTGGTCCACGTTCTCCAGGCCGTAGCCCCACTCCTCGCGCGGTTTCCACACCGCCTCCACCCGCATGCCCATGCGCACCTCGCTCGCCTCGCACCCGAGCACCAGGTGCAGCACCGGGATGTCGGCGCCGTCCAGCAGCACGTACGCCGCCACGTACGGCGGCTTGATCCGCTGCCCGAGGAACGGCACGTTCACGATGCAGAAGGTGGTGACCGTGCCGCGGTCGGGCAGCTCGATGAACTCGTCGGTCGGCCTGCCGTCGGTCGGGTTCGCGCCGCGCGGCGGGAAGTACACCTTGCCCGCGGCGTCGGTGCGCGCGCCGATCAGCTTGCCCTCGGCGAGGCCGCGCAGGTAGACGGTCTCCTGCGGGGACGCGGTGTGCTTGTAGGACAAATCGACCGGCGTGGTGATCACGGCCACCGGATCGGCGGACGCGGCCTGGACCGGCGCGGCGGAGTTCTCGCCCGGCTCGAAGCAGGCGATGTCGCGAATGCTGCCCTCGGTCTGCTCGGCCCACCGTGCGGTCACCCGCAAGCCGGTGCTGATGTCCTCGGGCGCGGCGACGTCGACCGCGTGCAGCAGCGTGGTGTCCGCGCCGTCCAGCCGGATCAGCGCCCAGGCGAACGGGCGGTCGAACGGCTGGCCGGGCAGGGGCTCGCGCACCCAGGTCCACGATTCGACGGTGCCGGTGTCGGCGACGTCGACGAATTCGGTCAGCGGTTCGGCGGTGATCGGGTCGTATTCCGGCGGGGGCACGATCACCCGGCCGTCCGAGCCGCGCGCGCCGACGATCTTGTGGTCGCGCAACTGGGTCAGAAATGTCCCGATGGTGGATCCGACGGAGCGGGTGTAATCGAAACGCATCCGTAGGGGCGCGCTGAGTACATCGGGCACGGCGGCTGTGTTCAATGCCGTGCCGCTACCACCAGCGATTGCCGTGGATGCAGTATTCCCCTGAGTCACGATATCGAGTAGAACAGGTTCTAACTCTGGTGGCAAGCAGTTGATCGGAAAGGGGTCCGGCGTGAAGTTCGGATTGCAACTCGGGTACTGGATGGCCCAGCCGCCCGTGAACGCGGGGGAGCTGGTGGTGGCGGCCGAGGAAGCCGGGTTCGACGCCGTGTTCGCCGCCGAGTCCTGGGGGTCGGACGCGTTCGGCCCGCTCACCTGGTGGGGCTCGTCCACGCGGCGGGTGCGCCTCGGCACGTCGGTGGTGCAGATGTCGGCGCGCACGCCCGCCGCGACCGCCATGCACGCGCTCACCCTCGACCACCTCAGCGGCGGACGCGCCATCCTCGGTTTGGGCGTCTCGGGTCCGCAGGTGGTGGAGGGCTGGTACGGCCAGCCGTTCGCCAAGCCCTTGCAGCGCACCCGCGAATACGTCGGGATCGTGCGCCAGGTGCTGGCGCGCCAGGCTCCGGTCGTCAACGAGGGCCCGCACTATCCGCTGCCCTACACCGGCTCGGGCTCGACCGGCCTCGGCAAGCCGCTGAAGCCGATCGTGCATCCGCTACGTGCGGATTTGCCTATCTGGCTGGGCGCGGAGGGTCCGAAGAACGTCGCGCTCACCGCCGAGATCGCCGACGGCTGGCTGGCCATCTACTACGCGCCCCGGCTGGCCGGGATGTACGACGACTGGCTCGACGAGGGCTTCGCGCGGGCGGGCGCGCGGCGCGGTAGGGACGATTTCGAGATCGCCGCGAGTTGCCAGGTGGTGATCACCGACGATCCGGCGAGCGAGCTGGAGCGGATGCGCTGGATCATGGCGCTCTACATCGGCGGCATGGGCGCGCCCGAGCTGAACTTCCACGCCCAGGTGTACCGGCGGATGGGATACGACCGCGAGGTCGACGAGATCGGCCGGCTGTTCCAGTCGGGCAAGAAGGCCGAGGCGGCGGCGGTGGTGCCGGACGAGCTGATTCTGGACACCGCGATCATCGGCGACGAGGAGCACGTCCGCAAGCAACTGCGGGTGTGGGAGGCCGCGGGCGTGACGATGATGCTGGTGTCGGTTCCGGATGTCGCGCAATTGCATCGGCTCGCACCCCTTGTCGAACAGTAGAACACGTTCTAGATTCAATGGGGTGACTGCCTCACCAGCCCCGTCGGCTCCGCCTCCTCACAATCCCCCCATGCAGGAGTCAGTGAAAATTCTCGGTCTGTGGAACATCGCCGAAGCCGAACCCGATCGGATCGCGATGGTCGATCCCTGGGGCCGGGAGGTGACGTATCGCGAATTGGCCACGCTCGCCAATCGTTACGCCACCGGCCTGCGCGGGCTGGGCCTGAAGACCGGTGACGTGCTGGTCAGCATGGTGCACAACTGCGTGGAGGCGATCGCGGCCTACTTCGCCGCCTACCAGTCCGGGTTGTACATCGTCGCGGTGAACTGGCACCTCACCGGCCCGGAGGTCGCCTACATCCTGGCCGACAGCGAGGCCAAGGCGTTCATCGCCAGCGATCGTTTCGCCGCCGCCGCGAAGGCCGCCGCCGACGAGGCGGGGCTGCCCGCGACGGCGCGCTTCGCGGTGGGCGAGATCGAGGGCTTCAAGTCGGTGGCCTGGCTCGGCGCCGCGGACACCGGCCGCCCGTCCGATCGCAGCACGGGCGCGCCGATGCTGTACACGTCGGGAACCACGGGACGGCCCAAGGGTGTTCGGCGTCCGCTGACCGGAGCCGACCCCGATGTCGTTCCGCCGCACACCACCGCGTTCTTCGGCCTGTTCGAACTCACGCCCTACGACGACCACGTGCACATCTGCGGCTCGCCGCTGTATCACACCGCGGTGCTGAACTTCGCCACCATCTCGATCCAGCTGGGCCACAAGCTCGTTCTGATGGATCGCTGGGACGCCGAGGACATGCTGCGGCTGATCGACAAGCACCGGGTGACGCACAGTCACATGGTGCCCACGCAGTTCCACCGCCTGCTCGCGCTGCCGGAGGAGGTGCGCGCCAAGTACGACGTGTCCTCGCTGCGCAGCATGGTGCACGGCGCCGCGCCCTGCCCGCAGGAGACCAAGCGGCAGATGCTGGAGTGGTGGGGGCCGACGGTCACCGAGTACTACGCGGCCACCGAGGGCGGCGGCACGGTGATCAACGGCTCCGAGTGGTTGCGCAAGCCGGGCTCGGTCGGCAAGGCGTGGCCCTGGTCGGTGATCAAGGTGCTCAGCGAGGAAGACGGCTCCGAGGTCCCGGCGGGTGAGACGGGTCTGGTCTACATGCGCATGGGCGCTTCGAGTTTCGAGTACCACCACGACAAGGCGAAGACCGAGGACTCGCGCGTCGGCGACCTGTTCACCGTCGGCGACATCGGCCACCTCGACGAGGACGGCTATCTCTACCTGCACGACCGGCGCTCGGACCTGATCCTGTCCGGTGGCGTGAACATCTATCCGGCGGAGGTCGAGAACGTTCTGATCACCCACCCGAAGGTCGCCGATGTGGCGGTTTTCGGCATCCCACACCCGGATTGGGGCCAGGAGGTGAAGGCGGTCGTGCAGCCCGCCGACGGGGTGGCCGCGGGCGACGCGCTCACCGAGGAGCTTCTCGCTTTCGCCGCCACGCAGTTGGCGAAGTACAAGATGCCCAAGTCGATCGACTATCTTCCCGAACTGCCGCGCGACCCCAACGGCAAGCTCTACAAGCGCAAGCTCCGCGAGCGGTACATCCCCGCGTCCTGACACGCGCCGCCGGACGGCGTCGGGTGAGAGTCCGCCCCGGATCCGGCGGGGGCGAGGCGGCGGAGTAGCCGGTCCGCTGGGGCTGCGGTCCGGCCGCGCGACGACGCCGAAAAGCGAATGCGCCCTTCGCGACTACCGCGAAGGGCGCATTCGCGGGTTCCGGGTCAGATGCGCTCGCGCAGTTCGGGCGCGAGGCCGAACAGCGGGAACAGCTTCTCGGTGTCGAGGAAGAAGTTCAGCCCGGCGATGGTGTCGCCGTCGAGTTCCAGCACCGTGATCGACCACGGCACCCACACGCCCGGCTCCTCGCCCGGCTTGTAGTGGCCGAAGGCGGGCAGGCCGTTAGCGCCCTCCAGGCGGACCATTCGCGAATCGCGGCAAGCGCTTCCGTGCCCGAGCATGAACGCGGCCACGTTCTCCGGGCCGGAGATCCACAGCTCGATCGGCGGCATGGACAGCGCCACATCCGTTTTCAGCAAGGTGGTGAGCGTGTCCATGTCGTAGGCCTCGAACGCCTTGACGAAGTTGTCCACCAGCCGGCGCTGGTCCTCGTCGGTCTCGTCGTAGGTGTCGGTGGCCGCGGGCTGCACCTTGGACATGGTGGCGCGCGCCCGTTGCAGCGCGCTGTTGACCGACGCGGGCGACATGGTGAGCGCCTCGGCGGTCTCATTGGCGGAGAACCGCAGCACCTCACGCATGATCAGGATCGCGCGCTGGGTGGCGGGCAGGTGCTGGCAGGCGGCGACGAAGGCCAGGCGCAGCGTGTCCTTGGCGCTGGCGCGCTCGGCCGGATCGGCGCCGAAGGCCAGCGCGTTCGGGATGGGCTCGATCCAGACGTAGTCCGGCTGCGGCGCGGGAAGCGGCGAATCCGGCCGCGACGGACCGGACAGATCCATCGGCCGGGCCCGGCGCTGCGGGCCGTCGAGCATGTCCAGGCAGACGTTCGTGGTGATCTTGTACAGCCAGGAGCGCAGGCTGGCGCGGCCCTCGAACGAGTCATAGGACTTCCACGCCCGGGTATAGGTCTCCTGCACGGCGTCTTCCGCTTCGAAGGAGGAGCCGAGCATGCGGTAGGCATAAGCGCACAGTTCTCTGCGATGGGTCTCGAACGCCGCGAGCACATCGGGAGCGAGGCCGGCTGGGGAGCCGGACGAGTCGTTCATGGGAGTCACCCTGCCACAGGCCACCGACACAAAACAGGCCCTCGAACTCGAGGGGCTCCGCTGATCAAGATCATTAAACCTGCCCGGCCTGTGGGACGCGTCACCGGCGCTCGGGCGATGAGTTTGTCGTGGGTGGCCCGTCATATCCGGTGATACGAAACGGACTTGCTCGAGAGGAAGAGGCCATGAGCAGCAAGATGATCTTCATCAATCTCCCGGTTGCCGATCTGAACCGGTCGAAGGCGTTCTACGAAGCGCTGGGCTGGAAGGTCAACCAGGAATTCACCGACGACAACGCCGCCTGCATCGTGGTCGACGACAACATCTGCCTGATGCTGCTCATCAAGGACTTCTTCACCACCTTCAGCAAGCGGCCGGTCGCCGACACCACGGCGGCGATCAACGCCGCGTATGCGCTCGCGCTCGGCAGCGCCGCCGAGGTCGACAGCCTCACCGCCGCCGCGCTGGCGGCAGGCGGCACCGAAGAGGTGAACGAGGACAAGCGTGCGCAGGAGGCGCAGGTCGGCATGCACGGCCGCACCTTCATCGACCCGGACGGCCACCAGTGGGAGCCGTTCTGGATGGATTACCCGGGCGCCGACTGAGCCCGGCGAGGGGTCGCCCCCGATGCGTACGCGCACCGGGGGCGTCGGGCTCTCGTCAGCATCCTCAGCATCGTCAGCTTCCGGTGAAAGAGGGCTTGCGCTTCTCCGCGAACGCCCGCGGGCCCTCCTTGGCGTCGGCCGAGCGGAACACCGTCATGCCGAGCTCGGCGTCGATCTGGAAGGCGTCCTCTTCGGGCATGGCCTCGGTCTCCCGGATGGTGCGCAGGATGGCCTGCACCGCGAGCGGGCCGTTGGCGGCGATCTGCCCGGCGATCTCGAGGGCCTTGTCCAGTGCCGTGCCGTCCGGCACCACGTGCCCGATCAGGCCGATCTCCTTGGCTTCGGCCGCGGTGAGGTGCCTGCCGGTGAGCAGGATCTCCGCGGCGATGGTGTAGGGGATCTGGCGGACCAGCCGCACGGCCGAGCCGCCCAGCGGGAACAGTCCCCATCGCGCTTCGGACACACCGAATTTCGCGCTCTCCCCGGCGACTCGGATGTCGGTGCCCTGCAGGATCTCGGTGCCGCCCGCGATGGCCGGGCCCTCGACCGCCGCGATCAGCGGCTTGGTCAGCCTGCGGCCCTTGAGCAGCGCCTCCAGCTTGGCCGGATTCCAGCCGCCGCCGTCGATGGTGTCGCCGGGGTGCTCGGAGGTCATGCCCTTGAGATCGGCGCCCGCGCAGAACGCGCCGCCCGCGCCGGTCAGGATCGCCACCCGGATGTCCGGATCGTCGTCCACCTGGTTCCAGGCGTCCTTCATGATCGCCATCATCTCCCCGGACAGCGCGTTGCGCGCCTCGGGCCGGTTCATGGTGACGATGAGGACATGGTCGCGCTTCTCGATGAGGCAGTGCGGCATCGCTGATATCTCCTGACTTCGAGCCTTGTCAGAAACAGTAACACGTTCTATTTTTAAGGCTGTGAGCTACAACATAGCGGACCTTGTCGAACATGCCATCGACCTGATGCCCGACCGCGTCGCGCTGGCCGACGACGGCCGCGAGGTCACCTACGCCCAGTTGGAGGAGCGGGCCAATAAACTCGCCCATTACCTGCAAGAACAGGGAGTTCAGCCGGGCGACAAGGTGGGCATCTACTCACGCAACACGATCGAGGCCGTCGAGGCCATGGTCGCGATCTTCAAGGCGCGGGCCGTGATGATCAACGTGAACTTCCGATACGTCGAGAACGAGTTGCAATACATCTTCGACAACTCGGACATGGTCGCGCTGATCCACGAGCGGCGCTACAGCGACAGGGTCGCGGCCGTGCGCCCGAAGACTCCGCAGCTGCGCACGGTCGTCGTCGTCGACGACGATACGACCGGCACGATTCCCACCGCAGCGGATTCGGCGGATTACGAGACGGTGCTCGCGCAGTCCTCGGGTGAGCGCGACTTCGGCGAACGCTCCCCGGACGACCTGTACATGGTCTACACCGGCGGCACCACCGGCATGCCCAAAGGCGTGATGTGGCGTCAGGAGGACGTGTGGCGCGTGCTCGGCGCCGGCATCAACTTCATCACCGGCGAATACGTCAAGGACGAGTGGGAACTGGCGAAGGTCGGCGCGGGCAGCCCGCCGATGACGCGTTTCCCGATTCCGCCGATGATCCACGGCGGCGCGCAGTGGGCCACCTTCCACAGCCTGTTCGGCGGCGGCAAGGCCGTGATGATCCCGGAGTTCTCCGGGCACGGGGTGTGGCGGGCCATCGACAAGCACAAGATCAACCTGATCTTCATCACCGGTGACGCGATGGCGCGCCCCATGCTCGACGCGCTGATCGAGGGCAACCCGGAGACCGGGCAGCCCTACGACCTTTCGAGCCTGTACGTGATGGCCAGCAGCGCGGCGCTGTTCTCGCCCGCGCTCAAGGACCAGTTCCTCGAGCTGCTGCCCAACCGGATGATCTCCGATTCGATCGGCTCGTCGGAGACCGGTTTCGGCGGTATCGCCATCGTGGCCAAGGGCGCGACGCACACCGGGGGGCCGCGCGTGAAGATCGACGCCTCCACCGACGTGCTCGACGAGAACGGCGATCCGGTGCAGCCCGGCTCCGGCCAGGTCGGCATCCTGGCCCGGCGCGGGCACATCCCGCTCGGCTACTACAAGGACGAGGCGAAAACCGCGGCGACCTTCAAGGAGTTCAACGGGATCCGCTACGCCATCCCCGGCGACTTCGCCCGGGTCGAGGAGGACGGCTCGGTCACCATGCTCGGCCGCGGCTCGGTCAGCATCAACAGCGGCGGCGAGAAGATCTACCCCGAGGAGGTCGAGGGCGCGCTCAAGACGCACCCCGAGATCTTCGACGCGCTCGTGGTCGGCATCGAGGACGAGCGCTGGGGCCAGCGGGTGGTCGCGGTCGTGCAGTGCCGGGGCGAGTCCCGCCCCACCCTGGAGGAGCTGCGCCCCATGCTCACCCAAGAGATCGCACCGTACAAACTCCCGCGCAGCTTGTGGTTCGTCGACGAGATCAAGCGCTCCCCGGCGGGCAAGCCCGACTACCGCTGGGCCAAGGAACAAACCCAGTCTCGCCCCGCCGACGACCACGCGGTGGCGAGCGCGAAATAAGTCCCTCGCGTCCTTCAGCGGTTGGCGAGTTCGGCCAACTGGTAGGCGAGGCGGTAGCGGAAGGCGGGAACGCGGGCCAGGGTGGTGAGGATCAGGTTGCGCAGGGCGCGGGCGGGGCGTTGACGCAGGGTCGCCATCTTGGTCATGCGGTCGGTGAACGAGACGACGCCGAGGGCGACGGGGCGGCGGATCGTCTCGTAGTCGTCCAGCAGGATGTCCGGCTCGCCTGCCGATACGCGGGCCAGCAAAGGACCGAGGGCGGCGGCGTCCTGGATGCCGGTGTTCATGCCCTGGCCGCCCGCCGGGCTGTGCACGTGGGCGGCGTCGCCCGCGAGCAGGATGCGGCCGCTGCGGTAGCGGTCGGCGACACGGTGGTGCACGCGGAAGCGCGAGCTCCACAGCACCTCGTGCACCCGTACCGCGCCACCGGGGCCGCGTGCGTCCAGTAGGGCCTGGACGTCCTCGACGGTCGAGTGCTCGGGCGCCGTTTCCAGAGTGGCGACCACGCGGTAGCGGTTCGGCTCGTTCTCGTCCGGCAGCGGCGCGACGACGGTGACCCCCTCCGGCGAGAGATGCAGGGCCACTTCGTCGCGCGGGATCGGCCAGTCCATCCGCACATCGGCGAGGACGAAGGATTCCGGGTAGGTGGCGCCGGTGAACCCGATGCCGGCTTGTTCCCGGACGACGCTGTGCATGCCGTCGGTCCCGATGACGTAATCGGCGCGGATGCTGCCCGGCGTGCCAGCGGCGTCGGTGTATTCGACGGTGACGCCTTCGTTCTGTTCGGCGACCCGGCTGACCGTGTACAGCCGGTGCACGTCGCCACCCGCCTTCCGCAGCCGCTTCAGCAGCACCGCCTCGGTGATGTCCTGTGGCGTCATCAGGGTGTACGGGTATCGCGTCGGGAGGCCGTCGAAGTCGATGGTGGCCAGCGTGCGGCCGCCGTCGTGCACGGTGAAGCGCGCGACGACGTCACCGGAGGCGACCAACTCGTCGGCGATGCCGAGTTCCTCGAGCACCTCCAGCGTCCTGGCGTGCACGACCGCGGCCCGCGAGGTGTTCGCGCCTTCGCTCAGCCGGTCCAGCAGGACGAAATCCACGCCAGCGTCGGCCAGCGTGATGGCGGCGGTGAGTCCGGCGGGGCCCGCGCCCACGATCACGACGGAGGTGGTGGCGGGCAGCGGGTTCGGCGTGGCGTTCATCGGAACTCCTCAAGTCAACGTTTGTAGGCCAACGTTTGTTGGCATAACCGTAGCCCCGGCTGGGCTGGGAAGTCAACAGTTGTTGGCCTACACTTGTTGGCATGACCGTTGAGCCTGATCAAGCCCCCGTTCGCCGTTCGGAAGCGACGCGTGCGGCGATTCTGGAGGCGGCCCGCGCACGGTTCGCCGCCGAGGGTTTTCGCAAGGCGACCATCCGCGCCATCGCCGCCGACGCCGACATCGACCCGTCCATGGTCATGCGGTACTTCGGCAGCAAGGACGGGCTCTTCGCGGCCGCGGTCGACGTGCGGCTGGATCTGCCCGACCTCGGCTCCGCGGAGCCGGACACCCTGGGCGAGCTGCTGGTGCGTCGCTTCTTCGAAATCTGGGAAGGACAGCCGAACAAGGAGGTGCTGTTGACTCTGCTGCGCTCATCGATCACCGACGAGGCGGTCGCCGAACGCGTCCGCGCCATCTTCGCCGAGCAGATATTGCCCGCCGTCCTGCGTTTCGGCGATCCCGCCGACGCCCCCCGCCGGGGTGGCCTGATCGTCACCCAGATGCTGGGCCTGGCTCTGTGCCGCTACGTTCTGCGCCTGCCCCCGGTCGTCGCCCTGACCCGAGACCAGATCATCGCCGAGGTCGGCCCCACCCTTCAGCGCTATCTGACGTCGATTCCGGCCGATTGAGAGTGGAGCGGTATCGGGTGGTACCACGTAGTACTATATGGCTATGGCCGGCCTGAACATTCGATTTTCCGACGAGGAACTGGGCGCCTTGCGCGAACGTGCGGAGGCTGAGGGCCGCAGTATGCAGCAGTTCGTCCACGATGCTGTGATCAAGGCGATCAACGAGCATTCCAGACTGTTCAATGAGGCAGCCGATCATGTCCTGCGCGTCAGTGAGGAGCTGAACCGGAGGCTGGCCTGATGGAGTACCTGACGCTACCCGAGTTGCTGAATCTCGCGGAGCGGTTGGGCACTCCGACGGTGCGCGACTACGGCTTGCTGGACTCCGCTCTGGCGCGCCCGCAGTCCAGCGTGTTCGGACAGGATGCCTACCCCGATGTATGGCAGAAGACCGCCGCGCTGATGGAGTCGATCGCCCGCAACCACGGCTTGGTTGACGGCAACAAGCGACTGGCGTGGTATGCCAGCTGGGTTTTCCTGCAGATGAACGGTCATCGGCTGGACCCTCGCTTCGACGTCGACGACGCTGAGCAGTTCGTGCTCGATGTATGTCAGGGTGTGTTGGACGTACCGGCAATCGCAGAGCATATGGCGAAGTTCGAGAGCTGACACGCTACGAGACGCACATCGGCCCGCGCGGCAGGACGCCGTGCGGGCCGAATCGTTCGGATGCGGTTACGTGGCCAGCAACGCGCCGAGGGCGCGGAGGTGGTCGGTGCTCGCGCCGAGGGCGAACTCGTTGTGCTTGGCGGCGGTGAAGTAGTTGTGCACGATGTGGTCGCGGTCGATGCCGACGCCGCCGTGCACGTGGACGACGGTGTGCGCCACGCGGTGGCCCGCGTCGGCGGCCCAGAACTTGGCGGTGTGCACCGCCTCGGCCGCGGGCAGGTCCTCCGACAGCAGCCACGCCGCCTGGGTCACCGCCAGGCGCAGGCCCTGGACGTCGATGTAGGCGTCGGCGAGCCGCTGGGCGACGGCCTGGAAGCTGCCGACCGCCTTGCCGAACTGCTCACGCTCCCTGGCGTACTCGGCGACCAGATCGAGCGCCCGTTCCAGGGTGCCGAGCTGCGAGGCGCTCAGGCCGAGCCAGGCGCGGGTGAGGATCCAGTCCAGGATCGCCGCGCCGTCGGCGACGGCGCCGACGAGTTCGGCGGGCGTATCGGTGAGTTCGACCGCGAACTCCGGGCTGCGGTCGACGACCTGCTGCGGAGTCACCGTCGCCGTCGCGGGATCGACCAGGAACACCGCGGTCGCCCCGGACACCGTGGCGGGCACCAAAATTCGCTCTGCCCGGTTCGCGAAGGGCACGGTGGTCTTGGCGCCGGTCAGCCGCCAGCCGTCGGCGGTCTCCACGGCGGTGGTGGTCGGCGTGGCGGGTTCCCAGTTGCGTTCCTCGGCCAGCGCCACCGTGAGGATGACGCTGCCCGCGCCCGCTCGGGTGGCCAGATCCTGTTGCGCCGCATCACCGAATCGCGCCAGCGCGCCCGCGCCGAGCACGATCGACCACAGATACGGCACGGCCGCGAGATGCTTGCCCAGCTCACGCAGGATGGCGGTCTGCTCGAGCGCGCCGAGATCACTGCCGCCGACCGCCTCGGGCAGCGCCGCCGCGAGCACACCGGTCTCGGCCAGCGAGCTCCACAGGGGCTGGTCGAACCGCTCGGTGTCCGCTCCCGCCGCGCCGCCCCGGCTGTTGTCGAGCTCGCGCAGCCGATCGGCGGTGACCAGTTTGCCGCACACCTCGCCGGTCAGCCGGCCGAGATCGAGTTGGGCTTCGGTGGGGGTGAAATCCATGGTGGGGTCCCTGCTTTCGATCAGCGCGCAGCGGCCGGCTGCTTGAGGGCGGTCATGGCGATGATGTCGCGCTGCACCTCGTTGGTGCCGCCGCCGAAGGTGAGGATGAGTGCGGCGCGGTGCATCCGCTCCAGGCGTCCGCGCAGTTGCGCGCCGGGGGAGTCCTGGCGCAGGTATGCCTGCGGGCCGAGCACCTCCATGAGCAACCGGTAGGCCTCGGTGGCCAGCTCGGTGCCGTACACCTTGCAGGCCGAGGCGTCCCACGGCCGCGGGGCCGCGTCGCCGCCCGCGTCGGCCCGGCTGGCGATCTCCCAGTTCAGCAGCTTGAGGTATTCGACCTTGGCGTGCACCTTGGCCAGGTTGAGCTGCACCCATTCCCGGTCGATCACGCGGGAGCCGTCGCCGGCCTTGGTGTCGCTCGCCCATTCGACGGTCTGGCGCAGCGCCAGCGCCAGCGGCGCGGCCGAGGTCAGCGCGACGCGCTCGTGGTTGAGCTGGTTGGTGATCAGCGCCCAGCCGCCGTTCTCCTGGCCGACCAGCGCGCTCGCGGGCACCCGGACGTCCTGGTAGTAGGTGGCGCTGGTGTCCGGCCCCGCCATGGTGTGCACGGGCGTCCACGAGAAGCCCTCGGCGGTGGTCGGCACGATGAGCATGCTGATGCCCTTGTGTTTCTTGGCCGTCGGATCGGTGCGCACCGCCAGCCAGACGTAGTCGGCGTAGGCGATCAGGCTGGTCCACATCTTCTGGCCGTTGATCACGTAGTCGTCGCCGTCGCGTACCGCGGTCGTGCGCAGGCTGGCCAGGTCGGTGCCCGCGCCCGGCTCGGAGTATCCGATGGAGAAGTGCAGTTCACCGGCCGCGATCTTGGGCAGGAAGAACTTCTTCTGTTCCTCGCTGCCGTAATGCATGATCGTGGGCGCGACCGAGTTGATGGTCAGGAACGGCACCGGCGCGCCCGCGATCGCGGCCTCGTCGGTGAAGATCAACTGGTCCATCGTGGGGCGGTCCTGGCCGCCGTATTCCTTGGGCCAGCCCAGCGCCAGCCACCCGTCGTGGCCCATCTGCTGAACCACCTCGCGGTACACGTTGCCCTGCCCGTACTCGCCCGTCTGCGCGCTCAGGGCCTCCCTGCGTTCGGGAGTGATGAGCCGCGCGAAGTAGTCGCGCAACTCCGCGCGCAGCTGCTCCTGTTGCGGCGTGTACGCAATGCGCATGGCAATACCTCATGGGGGATGGTCGGCCGACGGAGCTTGCGGAGTCGGCGGGGCGGATAGGACCGAGCCTTCGTTGGATCGGGTTCCCCCGATCATTGCATATGGACTGAAACATGTTCCAGTATTGATACCGAATCCCCCCGATGCCGCCCCGGTGGAGCGGATCGGCTTGTTAGGCTTCGGCCAGAGCGGTGGTAAAGGAGTTGCCATGAAGATCAGTGTCGATCCGGATCAGTGCGAAGCGAATGGAATCTGTGTCGGAATCGCCCCCGACGTGTTCGAACTCGATGACGAGGACGTACTGCACATCGCGAACGCCGACGTGCCCGACGATCGGCTCGCCGATGTCGAGGACGCCGTGGCGCAGTGCCCCAAGGCGGCGCTGCGTCTGCAGTGAGCGACCCTTGCCGTAAGTTGGAACACGTTCTAGAGTCGGCCGCGTGAGCAATGATCTGAGCCTGGCGGGCCGAGTAGCGATCGTGACCGGCGGCGGCGCCGGACTTGGGCGGGCCGAAGCGCTCGCGCTGGCCGGGGCGGGCGCGTCGGTCGTGGTCAACGACCTCTCGGAGTCGGACGCGGTCGCCGACACGCTGGGTGAGATCCGGGCGCTCGGTGCCAAGGCGGAGTTCGTCGCGGGCAGTATCGCCGAGCGCGCGACCGCCGATGCGCTGATCCGCACCGCGGAGGAGTCCTTCGGGTCGGTCGACATCGTGGTCAACAACGCGGGCATCACCCGCGACCGGATGCTGTTCAACATGTCCGACGAAGACTTCGACGCCGTGCTCGCGGTGCACCTGCGCGGTCACTTCCTGTTGTCGCGCAATGCCGCCGCCTACTGGCGCGGCAAGTCGAAGCAGGCGGGCGCGCCGGTCTACGGCAGGCTGGTCAACACCTCGTCGGAGGCCGGATTGCTCGGCCCGGAGGGTCAGGCGAACTACGGCGCGGCGAAGGCGGGCATCACCGCGCTGACGCTCTCCGCCGCGCGGGCGCTGTCCCGCTACGGGGTGCGCGCCAACGCGATCGCGCCGCGGGCGCGAACCGCGATGACCGAGGCGGTGTTCAGCCCCGCTCCGGAGGGCGGGGTGGACCCGCTGTCGCCCGATCACGTGGCCCAGCTGGTCGCCTACCTGGCTTCGCCGGCGGCGGAGGGCGTGAACGGGCAGTTGTTCGTCGTCTACGGGGGGATGGTGGCACTCATGGCCGCGCCGGTCGTAGAACGCCGGTTCGACGCGGACGCGGGGCAGTGGTCGGCCCAGGACCTGGCCGACACGCTGGGCGGCTACTTCGCCGATCGTCCGGACGGCCGAACCTTCTCGGCATCTTCGCTGACCGAGCTGGGGTGAGCCGCGGCGGCTCGCCGCCGGTGCGCTACTGATCAGCTGTCCAACTGTTGATCATGGGATCGGCGCTTGGTAGACATAGGGACGGGTTATGTCCTACCTCACAAAGGTGGGATCTTTCCCCACTGACACCGGTTCCAAATTTATATGCCGATATTTCGAAAAATTGCACTTCAAAAGTGTGAAAAATGCTACCGGCAACACGGTGAACATGTTCTAATCGTTCCGGCGGTGCGGCCACGGTTGATTCGCGCCGTGTGCTGTGTACGCCGGTTGAGCAAGGAGGATCGCGGATGAACGAGGTCCTTGCCGTGCCGTTGCGGGCCGTCGGTGGATTCTTCGAACTCACCGCCGATGTCGCACGCGCCAGCGTGCGCAGACCCTTTCAATGGCGGGAGTTCATCGACCAGTCCTGGTTCATCGCGCGGGTCTCGATCGTGCCCACATTGCTGGTGGCCATTCCGTTCACCGTGCTGGTGAGCTTCACGCTGAACATTCTGTTGCGCGAGATCGGCGCGGCCGACCTCAGCGGAGCCGGCGCGGCTTTCGGCGCGGTCACCCAGGTCGGTCCGATCGTCACCGTGCTCATCGTCGCGGGGGCCGGCGCCACCGCGATCTGCGCCGACCTGGGCGCACGCACCATCCGCGAGGAAATCGACGCGATGCGGGTGCTGGGCATCGATCCGGTGCACCGCTTGGTGGTGCCCCGGGTGCTCGCCTCGATGTTCGTCGCACTGATGCTCAACAGCCTGGTGTGCACCATCGGCATAGTCGGCGGATTTCTGTTCTCGGTGTATCTGCAGGACGTGAACCCCGGCGCGTTCGTCAATGGCATCACGCTGCTCACCCATCTGCCCGAGCTGATCATTTCGGAGGTGAAAGCCGGGTTGTTCGGGCTGATCGCCGGACTGGTCGCCTGTTATCTGGGCCTGAATGTCAAAGGTGGTCCCAAGAGTGTCGGTGATGCGGTGAATCAGACCGTAGTCTTCGCTTTTATGGCCCTGTTCGTCGTGAACGTGGTGGTCACCGCCGTCGGCATCAAGTTCACGGCGCGGTGACGCGATGGCCTTCGTTATCGAATCCCGCTTTCCCCGCACCGTGCGCCGGATGCGCCGGATGTCGGACTCGCTCGATTCGCTCGGCAAGCATGCCGTGTTCTATGCCCAGGCGATCGGGGCGATTCCCCGGGCGCTGCTGCACTATCGGACCGAGACCATCCGATTGATCGCCGAGATCAGCATGGGCAGCGGCGCGCTGGCGGTGATCGGCGGCACGGTGGTGATCGTCGGGTTCCTCACCCTCTTCGCGGGCGGCACCATCGCCGTGCAGGGCTACAGTTCGCTGGGCAATATCGGTGTCGAGGCGCTGACCGGCTTCTTCGCGGCGTTCATCAACGTGCGGATCGCGGCGCCGGTGATCTCCGGCATCGGCCTGGCCGCCACCATCGGGGCGGGCTCGACCGCGCAACTGGGCGCGATGCGGGTCGCCGAGGAGATCGACGCGCTGGAGTCGATGGCGATCCGGCCGGTGCCCTACCTGGTCGGCACCCGCGTGCTGGCCGGAATGATCGCGATCGTCCCGCTGTACGCGCTCGCGGTGATCGCCTCGTTCCTGGCCAGCCGGTTCGCCACCGTGGTGATCTACGGGCAGTCGGCGGGCGTCTACGACCACTACTTCTCCACGTTCCTCATCCCGAGCGACATCCTCTGGTCCTTCGCCCAGGCGATCTTCATGGCCCTGGCGGTGATGATGATCCACACCTACTACGGCTACAACGCCGCGGGCGGGCCGGTCGGCGTGGGCGTCGCGGTGGGCAACGCGGTGCGCGCCTCGCTGGTCGCGGTGGTCATGGTGACCCTGCTGATCTCGCTGGCCATCTACGGCACCTCCGGCAACTTCCATCTCTCCGGATAAGCGACATGGCGGAATCGAAGCAAACGGAAAGCGGCCTCGTGCGGGCGCTGCGCGGCGGGCTCGGCCTGAAACTGGCCGGTGCCGCGATGGTGCTGGCGCTGGTCGCGATCGTCGCGGTCGCGTTGATCATGTTCGTCGGCGGGTTCACGCCGACGGCCACCGTGACGGTGGACGCGCCGCGCAGCGGCCTGGTACTCGACCCGGACGCCAAGGTGAAGGTCCGCGGTGTGGAGATCGGCCGCGTCGCGTCCGTCGACCACACCGACGAGGGCGCTAGACTGAAACTGGCCCTCGATCCGGATCTCTTGCGGCTGGTGCCGTCCAACGCGGACGTCGACATCAGGTCCACCACGGTGTTCGGCGCGAAGTACGTCAACTTCGTTGTCCCGCAACAGCCGTCGTCCACACCGCTGCGGTCGGGCGCGACCCTGACCGCGCAGCGGGTGACCGTCGAGTTCAACACGCTGTTCCAGCACCTGTCGGATGTGCTCGCCAAGATCGAGCCGGAGAAGCTGAACGCGACGCTGTCGGCCCTCGGCACGGCCCTGCAGGGCCGTGGGCAGAAGCTCGGCGAGCTGCTCGAGCAGAGCGACGCCTACCTGCGCGACATCAACCCCTATCTACCCACGCTGCAACAGGATCTGGCGAAGACCGGCGAGGTCACCGACCTGTACGCGGACACGGTGAACGACCTGCTGCGCACCGTGGACAACTTCACGGTCACCAGCAAGACCCTGGCCCAGGAGCAGGACAGCCTCGACAACGTCCTGGTGAATCTCACCGGGCTGGCCGACACCACCGGTGCTGTTCTGCGCGAGAACGAGAACCAGCTCGGCACGGCATTGGATCTGCTGCGCCCGACCACCGGGCTGCTGGAGGAATACGCGCCCGCGCTGTACTGCCTGATCGGCGGCCTCGGCAAGGCGCTGCCGCTGGGTGAGGCGGTCTTCGGCGGTCTACAGGAAGGCGTGGCGCTGAACACCGGCTTCATGTACGGCGCGAAGCCGTACACCTACCCGGAGGATCTGCCCAAGGTCAACGCGACCGGCGGCCCGCAGTGCGCGGGCCTACTGGACCGGGAGCCGGGCAGCCACGCGGACTACGTCGTCACCGACACCTCGGAGGGGCATGTGTACACGCCGTCGACGACGCTGACCGTCAATCCGCCGAAGATCTTCCAGATCCTGTTCGCCGGACTGCCGGGGGTGCCGCGCCCGTGAAGAACACCGCGACCACCGTCAAACTGGCCATCTTCACGCTCGTGATGTCGCTGATCTTCGCCGGCCTCGCGGTCGTGTTCAGCCAGATGCGCTTCGCACGGGAGCACGGTTACCACGCCGTCTTCACCAGTTCCTCGGGTGTACTGCCCGGGGCGAAGGTGCGCATCGCGGGCGTGCCGGTCGGCTCGGTCACCTCGGTGAAGGTGGGCAAGGACTACCTGGCGCACGTCGAGTTCGACGTCGACCGCAAGTACCGGCTGCTCACCAGTACCCGTGCGGCGATCAGGTACGAGAACCTGGTCGGCGACCGTTACCTCGAGCTGTCCGAAGGGCCCGGCTCCAACCGCGTGCTGCAGCCCGGCGGCACCATCGTCGAAGAGCAGACCGCGCCCGCACTCGACCTGGACATGCTGCTCGGCGGTTTCCGGCCGCTGCTGCGCGGCCTCGACCCCGGTCAGGTGAACGACCTGACCAACGCGCTGTTGCAGATCTTCCAGGGGCAAGGCGGCACGCTGGTGGCCCTGCTCAACAGCGGCGGGTCCTTCGCCAAGACGCTGGCGGACCGCGACGCGCTGATCGGCAGCGTGATCGACAACCTGAACGCGGTGCTGCAGACCATCGATCAGCGCGGCGACCAATTCGCCACCACGATCGCCGAACTGCAGCGGCTGATCAGCGGACTGGCGGCCGACAAGGACCAGATCGGCGACGCTATCCCGCGGATCGCCGGGGCCACCGGCGACCTGACCGACCTGCTCGCCCAGGCTCGCCCCGACCTGCAGGGCACCATCGAGCAGACCGGTCGCTTGGCCACCAACCTCGACGCCGGGTCGGACACCGTCGAGTGGGTCCTGGAACGGCTGCCGACGACCTATCGCCAGCTGATCCGCATCGGCGCATACGGCTCCTTCCTCCAGCTCTACGTCTGCTCGACGAACTTCCTGGTGGACGGCCCGAACGGACAGACGATGAAGATCAACATGCCCGGGGCGCAGACGACCGGAAGGTGTGCGGACAACCGATGAACGAGCAGCGATCACCCGCCATCACCATCGGCATCGTCGGCCTCGTGCTCGCGGTGGCGGTGGCGCTGTCGGCACTGCAATTCGACCGGCTGCCGTTCATCCGTTCCGGCGCGACGTTCACCGCCTACTTCGCCGACGCGGGCGGCCTGCTTCCCGGCGACCCGGTGCAGGTCGCGGGTGTGCGCTCCGGGCGGGTCGAGAAGGTCGGCCTGGACGGCGCGAAAGTGCTCGTCCGGTTCACCCTCGCGGAATCGATCGTGCTGGGCGAGAAGACCTCCGCGGCGATCAAGACCAACACGGTGCTCGGCCGCAAGTCGCTCGAGGTGACGCCGTCCGGCCCCGGCGCGTTGCGCACCGACGACACCATCCCGCTCGAGCGCACCACCTCGCCCTACTCGCTCAACGAGGCGTTGAGCGACCTGGCGGGCACGGTGCACGACCTGGACCTGGACCGGGTCGACCAGACCCTGGACGTGCTCTCGGAAACGTTCGCCGACACACCGGCGCCGCTGCGCTCGGCGCTCGACGGCGTGACCGCGCTCTCGCGCAGCATCAACGCGCGCGACCAAGCGCTGACGGATCTGCTGAAGCGGGCGCAGAACGTCACGAAGATCCTCGCCGACCGCGGCAACCAGATCAACGCGCTGCTGCTGGACGGCAACGAACTGCTCGGTGAACTGGACCGGCGGCGCACCGCGCTCGGGCAGCTGATCGTCTACGTCAACGGGCTGGCCCAGCAGCTGTCCGGCCTGGTCGCCGACAACGAGGCACAGCTCAGGCCCGCGCTCGACAAGCTGAATTCGGTGGTGGCGCTGTTGCAGCGGAACAAGCAGAACCTCGCCGACGCACTGGACGGGCTCGGCCCGTTCGCCGCCGCCCTGGGCGAACAGGTCGGCAGCGGCCCCTACTTCCAGGCGTACGTGGTCAACGCCGCGAGCAAGACGCTCCAGCCGCTGGTGGACGCGCTGGTGTGGCCGCAACACCTGCCGAACGATCTGGAGAGCTACCTCACGCCGCCCCCGTCGATCGAACCCGCGATACAGGAGCCGCCGCGATGAGAGGGCCTTACCCGTCCATCCCTTACCCGTCTCGAGCCCTCGATAGTTCGGCCTCGACGACGAGGGAGTTGCGTCTGGGGGCATGTACATGCTGAACGCCGTACGGAAATTGCCCCGCTGGGCGCTGGTGCCGGCCGCGGTGGTCGTCGCGGCGCTGGTGGTCGCCGTCGCGTGGACGGGCCTGACCCGGATCGGAACCACCAAGGTCACCGCGTATTTCCCGTCCACGTCCGGCCTGTACGCGGGCGACGACGTGCGGGTGCTCGGCGTCAAGGTCGGCCGGATCGACGCGATCGAACCCGGCGCGGACCGGGTGAAGGTGACGATGACCCTCGATCGCGGCATCGATGTGCCCGCCGATCCGAAGGCGGTGATCATCTCGCCTTCGCTCGTCTCGGCACGCTTCATCCAGCTCGCGCCCGCCTACACCGGCGGCCCGAAGCTGGCCGACGACAGCGTGATCCCGATCGAGCACACCGCGGTGCCGGTCGAATGGGACGACATCAAGGCGGAGCTGTCCAAGCTGGCCACCGCGCTCGGCCCGGTCGGCGACGACAAGCAGGGATCGTTCGGCCGCTTCGTCGACACCGCCGCCGACAACCTCGACGGCAACGGGCAGCGGTTCCGCGACACCCTGCGCGAACTGTCGGCCACGTTGAGCACGCTGTCGGACGGCCGCACCGACCTGTTCGGCACGGTGCGCAACCTGCAGAAGTTCGTGGAGGTGCTGTCGGCGAGCAACGAGCAGATCGTGCAGTTCGGCGGACGGCTGGCCTCGGTG
Source organism: Nocardia abscessus (assembly GCF_015477775.1). Classification (GTDB taxonomy): domain Bacteria; phylum Actinomycetota; class Actinomycetes; order Mycobacteriales; family Mycobacteriaceae; genus Nocardia; species Nocardia abscessus_A. The sequence continues at coordinate 213,441 of NZ_JADLQO010000006.1, forward strand.
TCGTCGGTGCTGGCCGGAGTCTCCACGGACCTCGGTGCGGGACTGGACAATCTGGACGCGGCGATCGTCGACGTGCGCCGGTTCATCGACGGCAGCGGCGCCGAGCTCACGGAGGGCGTGCAGCGGCTGGCCGACGCCACCCAGGTACTGGTGGACAAGCGGCCGGAGCTGGAACGGGTCCTGCACTCCGGCCCGACCGCGCTGGTGAACTTCTACCAGATCTACAAACCGGCCCAAGGCACCCTGACCGGCGCGATCGCGCTGAACAACCCGGCCGACCCGCTCGGATTCCTGTGCGGTTCGGTCCGCGCGCTGGAGACCAACGACGCCGATCGCAGCGCCGACCTCTGCGCGCAGTACCTGGCGCCGGTGATCAACAGCCTGAGCATGAACTACGTGCCGATCATGACCAACCCGGCCAGCGGCGTGACCGCGTTCCCCGATCAGCTGGTGTACACCGATCCCAGTCTGGCCGGGCAGGTGGCGAACCAGACGCCGGCGCAGCCGCAGCCCGCTCCGGTGAGCGTGCCCGACGGCATCGCCGGACTGGCCATTCCGGGAGGAGTCCGATGATGCCGACGCGGCGATTGCGCCGCACCGCCGCCGTCGCGGTGGGGCTGGCGGTGGCGCTCGGCGTCTCCGGCTGTCAGTGGGACGGACTGAATTCGCTGCCGATGCCCGGCACCGAGGGCACCGCGCCCGGCTCCTACGAAGTGCGCATCCAGATGCCGAACGTGACCACGCTGACCCAGAATTCGCCGGTGCGCGTGCACGACGTGACGGTCGGCACGGTCTCGAAGATCGAGGTGGAGGACTGGCACGCGCTGGTCACCGTCATGCTGAACCCGGACGTGCATCTGCCGGCGAACACCGTCGCCAAGATCGGGCAGACCAGTTTGCTCGGGTCCAACCATCTCGAGCTCGCCGCGCCGACCGATCAGGCCCCCGAAGGTCGGTTGAAGGCGGGCGACGTCATCCCGCTGGCGCGGGCCGGGATCTTTCCGACCACCGAGCAGGTGCTGTCCTCGCTGTCGGTGGTGCTCAACGGCGGCGGTGTGGCGCAGCTGGAAACCATCACCCGCGAACTGAATTCCGCGCTCACCGGGCGGGAGGAGGCCATCAGGGACCTGCTGCCGCAGCTGAACGAGCTCACCACCAACCTGGACCGCCAGACCGGCGACATCATCGCCGCCATGAGCGGACTGGACCGGCTCGGCGGTCAGTTGGCGCAGCAGCGCGACGTGGTGGCTGCGGCCATCGAGCAGATCCATCCGGCGTTGACCGTGCTGGCCGACCGCAGGGCGAACATCACCCGGGCGCTCAGCGCGCTGGGCGAGCTCAGCGACGTCGTCCGGCGCATCGTCGCCGCCAGCGGCGAGGACCTGAAGGCGAACCTGAACAGCCTCGTGCCCGCGCTGAAGTCGCTGTCGGACACCGGCAACAACCTCACCGAGGCGCTGAAGATCCTGGCCACCTTCCCGTTTCCGATGAAGAACCTCGACCACGCCATCAAGGGCGACTATCTGAATCTGTTCATGACCGTGGACATCACCGGTAAGCGGCTGGATTCGAACTTCCTCACCGGCACACCGCTGGGCGGGCGGTTCGGCGGCGTGGAAGGCGCACTCGGGAGCTTCGCGCCGGGCACGGCCGCGCAGAACGGCGACCCCGCCACCGGTCCGTTGCAGGCGCCACCTCCGGCGGCGAGTCAGCCGCCGCCGTCCATTCCGGGATTGCCGCCGATACCCGGCCTGCCCGCGATACCCGGGTTGACCGTGCCCATGCCGGGCAACACCGTGCCGCAAGGGGGTCCGGGACAGTGACGCTCACCCGGTTCGTTCGTACCCAGCTGATCATCTTCTCCGTGCTGACGGTGATCGGCTTGGTGGTCATGGGCGGCACATACGTGAAGCTGCCCGCGATGTTCGGCATCGGCCGCTACGAGGTCACGGTGCAGCTCGCCGCGACCGGTGGTCTCTATCCGACGGCGAACGTCGCCTACCGCGGCACGAATGTCGGCGTGGTCAAGGAAGTCCGGCTCACCCCTGTCGGCGTCGACGCGAAACTGTCCATCGGCAGCGACTACAAGATCCCCGCCGACGTCGACGCGTGGGTGCGCAGCGTCTCCGCGGTCGGCGAGCAGTACGTGGACCTGGTGCCCGCCGAGAAGCGTACGGGCGGGAACCTGCGCGACGGCAGCGTGATCCCGGTCGAGCGCACCAAGCTGCCGCAAGACGTCGGTGCGCTGCTCGACCAGGCCGACCGGTTGCTGTCGAGCGTCGCGGACACCCGGCTGCGGCAGGTCATCGACGAGGCGTTCCTCGCCTTCAACGGCGCGGGACCGGACCTGCAGCGGTTCATCGACTCCGCGTCGCTGCTGGTGCAGGAGGCGCAGGCCAACGCCGAACCCACCAAACAGCTGCTCGACCAGATCGGACCGCTGCTGGACACCCAGATCCGCTCGGACGCCGCGATCCGTTCCTGGACCGCCGATCTGGCGACGGTCACCGATCAGCTGCGCGGCCACGACCCCGCACTGCGCGGCATCCTGCGCGAGGGCCCCTCGTCCATGCAGCGGGTGACCAACCTGTTCGACGATCTGCGTCCGACGCTGCCGCTGCTGCTGTCGAACCTGGTCAGCGTCGGCCAGGTCGCGGTCACGTATCACGCCGGGCTGGAGCAGATCCTGGTGATCTACCCGCCGCTGGTCGCCGCGCTGCTGACCGCGGTACGCGGCCCGCTCGAATACGGCGCCTTGGTCGACTTCATGGCGTTGGTCAACGACCCGCCCGCGTGCACCACCGGCTTCCTCCCGCCGGACCAGCGGCGCTCGCCGAGCGAGTACGACACCCCGGAAACGCCGCCGGGCCTGTACTGCAAGGTGCCGCAGGACGCTCCCGAGGCGGTGCGCGGCATCCGCAACACGCCGTGCGCCGAGGTGCCCGGTGTGCGCGCCCCGACGCCGGAACTGTGCCGGACGGGGTACGTTCCGTTGGGCGACAACCCGCCGTTCGGGCCGCCGCAGCCGGTCGCGCCCGCGGCGGCGTCCGCGGGCGAGCCCCCCGCTGTCGCACCGGCGAGTTACGGCGGCGGCACACCAGCCTCCGCGCGAGCGTACGACCCGTCCACCGGCGTGTACATCGGCACCGACGGGCGGACCTACCGACAGGGTGATATCGGACCGGGCGGTTCGGGCACGGTACCGTCGAGCTGGCAGGCGATGCTCGAGGAGCAGCAACGATGAGTGAGAGCAACGGAGAAGGTCACCGCTCGCGGCGGCGTGCGGTGCGCTCGGCCGGGCCCCCGGTCGAGGAGAACGCGGCCACCAGCGACGGGAAGACTTCGGCCCCTGCGGCTTCCGCCGCCCGCGCGACGGGCACCGCCGTCGCGGACAAGGGGCAGGGTTCCGTCGCGGCCGAGTCGAACCCTCCGGGCGAACCGGTACCGGCCTCGGACACGTCCACCGCCGACGCGGGCAAGGCGACGGTCGCCCTGGCGAAAGCCGAGGCCGCGCCGGACTCCGAGGCGCCGTCGACCGAGCGGAAACCCGCCCCGAGCAAGGGCCGCGGCGTCTCGCGCATTCTCGCGATGGCAGCGGCCGCGCTGTTGGTCATCGCGCTCGTCTGCGGCGCGACCCTCTCGGTGCTCGCGACGCGCTCGGCGCACGAACGCGACGAGCGCCGCGCGGAATACGTGGAGACCGCCAGGCAGGCCATCGTCAACCTGACCACCATCCGCGCCGATTCGGCGAAGCAGGACATCGACCGGATCCTCTCGCTGGCCTCCGGCGAGTTCAAGACCGAGTTCGACGGCCGGGTCGATCCGTTCACCAGCATCGTGCAGCAGGCCAAGGTCGTCTCCACGGGCGAGATCGTGGAGGCCGCGCTGGAGAGCGACGACGATCGCTCCGGGCGGGTGCTGGTCGCCGCCAAGCAGTCGCTGACCAATGCCGGCCAAGCCGAGCCGCAGACCAGGTACTACCGGTTCCGGGTCACCGTCTCCCGCGGTGATTCCGGGCTGACCGTATCCGATGTGGAGTTCGTGGCATGAACGGTCAGGCCTGGAGGCGGCAGCGGAGCGTGACCACGGAAGGCCCCGTTCATGCCGGAGAGGACACTGCATGAACGGTCAGGCCTGGAGGCGGCAGCGGAGCGTGACCACGGAAGGCCCCGTTCATGCCAGAGAGGACACACCATGAACGGAATTCGAGGCAGGATCCTGCTCGCGCTCCTCGGTGTGGTGGTCGCCGTGGCCGCGGTGATCGGCGGCGTCAACGGATACCGCTACTGGGACGACCGTCAGGCCGAGCAGTCGCGCAAGGACGCGGTCGCGACGGCGGGCCGCACCGTCGAGGCCATGTTCACCTACAACCCGCAGACCGTGGACACCGAGCTGCCCAAGTCCGCCGACAACCTGACCGGCGACTTCCGCGCGGACTACCTGACCCTGATCGAGAAGCAGATCGCGCCGGGCGCCAAGGAGAAGCAGCTCACCGTCACCGCGACGACGCAGGCGGGCGGTGTCATCTCCGCCGACAGTTCGCACGCGCAGGTTCTGCTGTTCCTCAACCAGGTCATGACGAGCAAGGACACTCCGCAGGGCACCACCACCGGCAGCCGCGTGCGCGTCGCCTTGACGAAGTCCGACTCGCGCTGGCTGGTCGAAGCGGTCACGCCGGTCTGAGCAGAGACCGCGGCCCGAGGCGCTAGGACGACTCCGAGGACGCCCGGCGTGGCAGCCGCACCGTGAACGTCGTCCCGGCCTCGGTCGAACTCCGCACGCCCACCTCGCCGCCGTGTGCGGTGACCAGCGCCTGCACGATGGACAGGCCGAGCCCGGTGCCGCCGCTGGTTCGCGCGCGGGAGGTGTCGGCGCGATAGAAACGCTCGAAGACGCGTTCGGCGTCTTCCGGCGGCAGGCCCGGCCCGGTGTCGGCCACCTCCAGCAGCACGTGATCGGGGGCGGGCGTCAGCGACACCGTCACCTTCGCGTCGGGCGCGGTGTGCGTGACGGCGTTGTTCAGCAGATTGCCCAGCACCTGACGCAGTCGCGCCTCGTCGCCGACCACCTCGAGCGTCCCCTCGCCCGGCTCGATGGTCAGCTCGATGGTGCGGACGGGTCCGTCGGTGTGCCCGGCGGCGACCACGGCCCGCGCGTTGTGCACCGCGTCGCTGGCCACGGCGAGGAGGTCGACCGGGCCCAGTTCCAGCGGGCGCTGCGCGTCCAGGCGGGCGAGCGTCAGCAGGTCTTCCACCAGCACACCCATTCGCTGGGACTCCCGCTCGATGCGGTCCATGAAAGTGGCGGGATCGTCCGTGGCGCCCTGGCGATACAGTTCGGCGAACCCGCGGATCGTGGTCAATGGGGTGCGCAGCTCGTGGCTGGCATCGGCGATGAAGCGACGCATGCGCTCCTCGGACCGGCGCGCCGCCTCCTCGGAGGCCGCGGTCGCGGTGAACGCGCGCTGGATCTGCGCCAGCATCCCGTTCAGTGACCTGGACAGCCGATCGACCTCGGTGTTCGTGCCGCGCACCGGGACACGGCGGTGCAGGTCGCCGCGGGCGATGGCCGCTGCGGTGCTCTCCACCCGGCGCAGCGGTCGCAGACTGCTGCGCACCACGAAGTACGCGATCACCGCCAGCACGGCCAGGACGATCGCCCCGACGATCAGCTCCAGCATCACCAGCCGGTGCACGGTGTCGGTGTTCTGCGTGAGCGGCAGCGCCACGGTCGTGGTGCCGTCCGGTGTGCGCACGGTCAGCGCGCGCCACCGGATCGGACCTCCGTCCGTGGAGCCGACCGTGTACGGACCCGAACGTGGCGTGGTCGGCAGATCGGGTTCGGCGTCCTCGACACCGAACGCCCGCAGGAAGAACGCGCGCCCATCGGTGCGTATCACGCGCACGTAGAACTGGCTGGGGGCGTGGCGTGGTTCGGCAGGCAGCACCGGCGGTGGCGGCCCCCGCCTGGCCCATTCCATCGCGCCGTCACGCAATTGCTGGTCGGTGCGGTCGGTGAGCTGCTGTTCCAGCGCCGAGGTGACCACCATGCCGGAGACCAGTAGGCCGAGCCCGGCGGTGAGCACCAGCAGAACCATCAACGTCACGCGTAGCGGGACCGAGGAGAGCAGGCCGGAAATCTTCGCGCGCGCCGTGACGGTCCGGCCCGGGCTCATGTACCGCTCTTACGGTGCGGCGCGCGCATCACATAGCCGACGCCGCGCAAGGTGTGGATCAGCCGGGTATCGCCGGTGTCGACCTTCTTGCGCAGGTAGGAGACGTAGGTCTCCACCACGCCGACTTCGCCGCCGAAGTCGTAGCGCCACACGTGGTCGAGGATGCGCGGCTTGCTCAGCACGGTGCCCGCGTTGACCATGAAGTAGCGCAGCAGCGTGAACTCGGTGGGCGAGAGCGCGACCGGCTCGCCCGCCTTCCACACCTCGTGGGTGTCGTCGTCGAGCTCGATGTCCTCGAAGCGCAGACGCGAACTCTCCCGCCGCCGAGCGGCATGCCCGGCGCGGCGCAGTATGACCCGCAACCGGGCCACCACTTCTTCCAGGCTGAACGGCTTGGTGACGTAGTCGTCGGCCCCCAAGGTGAGGCCGGTGATCTTGTCCTGCACGTCGTCGCGCGCGGTCAGGAACAACACCGGCGCGTCCACCCCATCGGCGCGCAACCTGCGCAGCAGGCCGAAGCCGTCCATGCCGGGCATCATCACGTCCACGATGAGCGCCTGCGGGCGGAAGGTGCGCGCCTTGTCCAGCGCCTGCGCGCCGTCTGCCGCGGTGTCGACCTCGAAGCCCTGGTAGCGCAGGCTGACGGCGAGCAGTTCGACGATCATCGGCTCGTCGTCGACCACCAGGACCCTGGCTTCGGGTGTCTGCTGCACGGACGCGCCACTCATGGCTTCATGGTCCGGTATCCGCCTGCGAAGTTCCTGGACCGAAGCTGGGTGGTTCCTGTGAACGCGGGATTCAGCGTGGTTCGCGGTCCTCGGGGTAGACGTCGTCGTCGGTGAGCAGCGCGCTACCCGCTACTTGGTCCTGCGCCAGGGCGTCGAGGAAGGCCCGTGCCCAGCGATCCACGTCGTGGGCCAGCACCTGCCTGCGCAGTGAACGCATCCGCCTGCGCTTGACGTCGCGCTCGTCCTCCAGCGCGGCGACGATGGCGTCCTTCACGTCGTCGAGGTCGTGCGGGTTGCACAGGTACGCCTGCCGCAGCTCGGCGGCGGCGCCGGTGAACTCGCTGAGCACCAGGGCGCCGTTGAGCCCGCTGTGACAGGCGACGTACTCCTTGGCCACCAGGTTCATGCCGTCGCGCAGCGGCGTCACCAACATGACGTCGGCAGCCACGAAGAACGCGATCAGCTCGTCGCGCGGAATCGGGCGGTGCAGGTAGTGCACCACCGGGTAACCGACCCGGGCGAACTCGCCGTTGATCCGGCCTACCTGGCGTTCGATGTCGCCGCGCATCTGGATGTAGCTCTCGACCCGTTCGCGGCTCGGAGTGGCCAGCTGGATCATGACGGTCTCGGAGGGATCCACCCGGCCATCGATGAGCAATTCCTCCAGCGCGTTGAGCCGGATGTCGATGCCCTTGGTGTAGTCCAGCCGGTCCACGCCGAGCAGGATGTTCTTCGGGTTGCCGAGTTCGGCCCGGATCTTGGCGGCGCGCTCGCGCACCGACCTGCGCCTGGAGTGTTCGTCCATTTCGGCGGAGGCGATCGAGATCGGGAACGCCCCGACCCGCACCGTACGGAAACCCACCTGGACGACGCCGAGCTTGGAGCGCACGCCCACCGAGCCGCGCGAGGTCGGCTGGCCGGCCAGCCTGCGGGCCAGGTAGAGGAAGTTCTGCGCGCCGCCGGGCAGGTGGAAGCCGATGAGATCGGCGCCGAGCAGGCCCTCCACGATCTCCGTCCGCCACGGCATCTGCATGAACAGCTCGACCGGCGGGAACGGGATGTGCAGGAAGAACCCGATGGTCAGGTCGGGGCGCAGCATGCGCAGCATCTTCGGCACCAGCTGGAGCTGGTAGTCCTGCACCCACACGGTCGCGCCCTCGGCGGCGACCTTGGCGGTGGCCTCGGCGAAGCGCCGGTTCACGGTGACGTACGCGCTCCACCACCTGCGGTCGTAGACCGGCCGCACGATCACGTCGTGGTAGAGCGGCCACAGGGTGCCGTTGGAGAAGCCCTCGTAGTAGTCGGCCACCTCCTTCGCCGACAGCGGGACCGGATGCAGCTCCAGGCCGTCCTCGATGATGGGTTCCACGTCGACGTCCGGGACGCCCGCCCAGCCGACCCAGCCGCCTTTGTTGTTGCGTAGGACCGATTCCAGGGCGGTCACCAGACCGCCGGGGCTGCGTTTCCACCGGGTGCTGCCGTCGGGAAGTCGTTCGAGGTCGACCGGGAGCCGATTGGCGACGACGACGAAACCGGAGCCCGCGCCGGAGCCGGTGGTTCCCGCCGCGGTGTCAGCAGTCGAGGTTTCTCTGGCGTGCTCGGAGTCGTCGGACGGGTTCATCTGGTCCACTCACGCATCCTTTGCGCGTTGCTGTATCCCGCTGGAGTTGTGTAGTCGACGTCGCCGTTGGCGTCGAGAACGAGGTTATTCGCCTCGAGCGTTCGGTCCAATACCCAACATGGACAACAACATCCGGCACTCATCGGCGTCCTCGGCGTAGGCCGCGACCACCCGCTGAGCCTGACGCGCGGTTTCGTCGGCGAGCGGTTCCAGATCGTCGTCCGCAATGTCGTTCGCGCTGCCCTTCGCGGCCATCGTCAAGTCCTCCCGGCTTAGTGCGCTCTTACCCTGCGAAAAGTCAATGGTATGCGACGCTGGGAGGTGCGCCCGCCGGGGCGTTGGCGCAAGCGTGGCACGCGCCACCAGGGCACCCCGGTCGGTGCGTCGCCCCCGCCGGTCCCTATACCGTGGGGGAGCAGCACCAACTCCACGAAAGGGTCGACATGCCGCTGGCCACGGTGAACGGGATTTCCCTCAATTACCAGGTGAAGGGTGACCGCGCCAGGGGCACCGACACCAAGGGCTCCGCGCCGCTCGTCGTCATGATCATGGGCACCGGCAGTCCCGGACGGGTGTGGGAGCTGCACCAGGTCCCCGCCCTGGTCGCGGCCGGTTACCGGGTGTGCACGTTCGACAACCGTGGGATCGCGCCGTCCTTCGAGGCGGCCTCCGGCATGACCGTCGACGAGCTGGTCGCGGACACCGCCGCCCTGATCGAGTTCCTGGACGAGGGCCCGGCGCTGGTGGTGGGCACCTCGATGGGAGCGCGCGTGGCGCAGGAGCTGGCGCTGGCCCGCCCCGAGCTGGTGCGCAAGGCGGTGTTCATGGCCGGGCACGGGCGACTCGACCAGTTCCAGAAGACGCTGTCGCTCGGCGAACACGAGCTCGACGCCGCCGGGGTGAAACTGCCGCCGAAATACGAGGCGGCGATCACCGCGGTCATGAACCTCTCGCCCGCGACCATGGCCGAGCCCAACGCCGCGCGCGACTGGCTCGACCTGTTCGAGTTCACCGGCGGGCCGGTCTCGCCCGGCATCAGGGCGCAGCGGCGGATGGACCACGATTTCGATCGGGTGCAGGCCTACCGGGCGATCCGCGTGCCCTGTCTTTCGATCGGTTTCGCCGACGACCGGATGATTCCGCCGTATCTGTCCAGGGAGATCGCGGACGTGATCCCGGGCGCGCGGTACCAGGAGATACCGGACGCGGGGCATTTCGGATATTTGGAACGGCCGGAGGCGGTCAACAAGATTCTGCTCGACTTCTTTGCGGGCTGATTGCGCGTCGGCGAGGCGACAGCGTAGGTAACCGCCCAGGCGTAACGTCTTGCTTGCTAGTGTCGAAACAACGCTCGGGGTCTCTCGGCGCCAGGGGTTGGCAGCAACCCGGCACCGTGTGAACCAGGAGCGATCCCGTACATAGCGCCAGTATCCAGTGAGGTGAAATTGAGCACCAACCCCTTCGATGATGAAGACGGCCGCTTCTTCGTCCTGGTCAACGACGAGGAACAGCATTCCCTGTGGCCCGCCTTCGCAGAGGTTCCGGCCGGATGGCGAGTCGTGTTCGGCGAGGACAGCCGCGCCGCCTGTGTCGAGTACGTGGAGAAGAACTGGACCGACATGCGTCCGAAGAGCCTGCGCGACGCCATGGCCGCGGACGATGCGGCCCGTCAGGGCGCCCAGTCCTGATCGGTCCGCCGAGTGCCGCGCCCACGGCGCGGCAGGTTCGCGGCTCTGTCTCGGCTCATGCTCGAGCGACCGCCGCCTGTGACGTCGTCGTGGGCGGGCCGGTCGCTCGGGCCTGAGCGGGCCGCGGGCAACGCTCGATCTCGCTTCACTCGAAAGCGGTTGTGGGCCGGGTCGCGTTCATTGCCGAACGCGGATTCCGTTTGTCACACAGACGGCGAGCCCGGTTATGATGACAACCGCTTTCCCGCCTCCTTAGCTCAGTGGTAGAGCACTCGCCTTGTAAGCGAGCGGTCGTCAGTTCAATCCTGACAGGGGGCTCTGTCAGCCGCTGCACGTCTGAAGCTCAGTGGTAGAGGCCGTACTCGATGTTGTAAGCGAGCGGTCGTCAGTTCAATCCTGACAGGGGGCTCTGTCAGCCGCTGCGCGTCTGAAGCTCAGTGGTAGAGGCCGTGCTCGGTGGGGGCTCCGTCAGCCGCCGCGTGTCCACCGCTGGTAGCGGGCAGTGTCAAGTGAGCTGGATGAGGCCGGGCTGGTTCGTCGTGCGAGCGAGGGGATCCGTTGCGAGCGTGGTGAGGCGCGCTGGGCCCGAGGTCGGTTGGGCGGTTCGGTCGTGCCGACGGCTGGGGTGGAGAGTCGCCCGTTCGGCAGTCGGCGAGGACGGAGGTGGTTCGAATGAACCGCTGCTGCTGTCGGTTGGACACCCCAGGGATGCTGCTCGGGGCGGTGGGCAGCTGTTGCCGTGTTCGGCGAACGGCGTGCCGTCGAATGGTTTCCCTCGAATTCCGCAGCGGCTCGGCGCAATTCGTCACGGTGATCCCGACCGGAATGGTGCAGCGAAGCGGCCGACCAGTATGGCGGGCGGTAGCGAACTTTCAGCAGATCTGATTACCGACTGACGAGCATGTTTTCGGTTACGAGTCCGTTTGTAGTCTGGTGTGCGCAAACATGTCTCGCGATGAGCCTGCTCAGATCACGCGCAAACACCGGATGAGCCACAAACGAGACATACTGGCATACTTCGCGCACACGCGGGAAAATCAGCAGTGTCGGGTTCTCCATCTGCCGAAAGTTGCTGAGATGTACGAATACAACGCGTTGCCACCGACCGATACGCGGGCTCGTACGAACCAGGGGGTGCGCGATGACTGAGCTGATCGACTTCTCCGCCGCACTCATCGAGCCGCAAGCGATCAAGGACGCCGGATACGCCGGCGTCATAGGCTACTTCAGCGATTCCCGCCCGGGCACGAATTTCGGCGCTAAGCCGCTGCGGCGGGAATACTGCGACCGATTGCGCGCCATCGGACTGGAAATAGTGACCAATTACCAGTACGGCAAGGGTGAGACATCGGACTGGAAAGGCGGTTACGAGGCGGGTGTGCATCATGCGCGGATCGCGCTCGATTACCACTTCGCGGCCGGTGGACCCGGCTTCCGTCCGCTGTATGCCCCCGTTGACGCGAATCCGTCGCTGAACGAGTGGAATTCGCTGATCGCACCGTTTCTGCGGGGCTGGGCATCGGTCGTCGGGCTGGAATGGACCGGCATGTACGGCAATGCCCGATGCATCGAGTGGGCGCTCGAGGACGGCGTCGCCACCTGGTTCTGGCAGCACAACTGGTCCGGCGATTCCTCGATCAACGGCGACCATCCGGCCGCGCACCTCCATCAGATCCGCATCGACCGCGATTGGGTCGCAGGCGTCGTGGTGGATGTCAACAAAGTCCTCGCCGACGACTACGGCCAGTGGTCGAAGGCCAGCTCGAATCCAGGGGGAGCGATGCCGAAGCCGGACTACGTCGAATTGGACCGAATGGGCAACTCCGCGTCCAGCCGTCACGGGGCGCGCGTCGAGAACTTCCTGCTGCACACCCAGGAAGGCAACGGAACGGCCGAGAGCCTGGCCAACTATCTGAACAATCCGGCGAATGGGGTGAGCTACCACTACACGGTTCGCGATCGTGTGGTGGTCGACGTGGTCGACACCGATCTGGCCAGCTGGTCGGTGCTGGACGCGAACCCGTTCACGATCAACCTCTGCTTCGCGGGCAGCCGCGTGGCGTGGAGCCGGAACGACTGGTTGCGCATTCGCGACGACATTCGGATCGCGGCCTGGCTCGCGGTGCAGGACGCGCGCAAATACGGTTTCGACACGCATGTCATCGCGCCGCCCTACCAGCGGCGCCAGGGAATCTCCGACCACAAGTACGTCACCGAGTGTCTCGGCATCGGCACGCACACCGACGTCGGGCCGAATTTCCCCTGGGACGTGTTCGCCGACGACGTGCGCGGCTTCGCCACCGGCGAGCCGGGCGGGTCGGAGCCGAACGCGATCAATGATTGCGCGGCCGCGAATCCGTGGCTCGGTCGCCGGATCACAGAGGGCGAGATCGCGACGCCTGACGGCGCGGGCCGCTTCGCCCAATTCGAGCACGGGTACATCTATTGGCATCCGGACACCGGTGCGCACGCCATCCCGGAGACGCTGTGGGGAAAGTTCGAGGAATTGGGCTGGGAGGCCGGTCCGCTCGGCTACCCGATCACCGATCGCGCCGTCCTGTCCGAGAACGGCCAGGCGGCGGGTGAGGTGCAAGGCTTCCAGGGCGGCGCGCTCTACCGGCGGCAATCCAGCGCCGACGTGTACTGGGTGCACGGCGCGATCCGCGACCGCTGGAACCGCTCGGGTTACCAGACCGGGCCGCTGGGCTGGCCGATGAGTGACGAGATCCCCTGGGACACGGGCGCCTATCAGGATTTCGAGCACGGCCGGATCTACTGGACCCCGAGCCAGACTTTGGCCACGGTCGCGGTCGGCGGAGTCGATACACCCCTGCGCGACGTGGCGAGCTGACCGCGACAGAAAGAGAAGTAAGGGTCGACCGCGACGAGCGGCGACCCTTACCGGAACGTGACCGGTACGGCCCGAAGACTCGGAGAGGTGGGCTAGTCGGGAACGTTGGCGCCGTGGCCGAGTTCGCGCAGCGCCTGCTTGATCTTGGCCTGGGCCTCGTCCAGGGACTCGGGGCTCGGATTCGGGTCGGCGCCGGAGATGTCGAAGTCGCCGAGCGAGAAGGCCGGGAACACGTGCACGTGCAGGTGCGGCACTTCCAGTCCCGCGATCAGCAGACCGGCCCGCGGGGCGTCCCATGCCGCGCGCACGGCCTGGCCGATCTTCTGGGCGACGGCGGTCAGTCTGGCGAAGGTGTCGCCGTCGACGTCCTGCCAGTGGTCGATCTCCTTGCGAGGCACCACGAGCGTGTGACCAGGGGTGACCGGGGCGATGGTGAGGAAACCGACGAACTCGTCGTCCTCCCAGACGAAACGGCCCGGAAGCTGACCGGCGATGATCGCGCTGAAGACAGAAGCCATGTTCCGCAGCGTAGACCGGCCGGTGCGCCGAGGCGCCGGACCGGCCCGCGCTACACCGCGACGAAGTGCGACAGAATGCCCTGCACCTCGTAGATGTCCACCTGCCGGTTGAACCGCTTCAACAGGGGCTCGGCGGTGCCCGCGATCCAGATGGCCAGCTCGGCGTCCAGATCGAAGGTGCCCGCGGTCTCCACCGAGAAATGGGTGATCGCGCGATAGGGAACGCTGTGGTAGCTCACCTTGCGGCCGGTGACGCCCTGCTTGTCGATCAGGATCAGGCGGCGGTTCGTGAACAGCATCGCGTCGCGGACCAGCAGGTACGCCGCGTAGACCTGTTCGCCGTTGCCGAGGAGTTTGGCGTACTCCTGTTGCGCCTGCCCCGGATCGATCCGGCCGGCGTTGCCCATCAGTCCGTCGATCAGACCCATTTGTCAGCACTTCCTTCGGTGCTCCAGTGGCCGGAGCGGTCACGCCCCCGCGCATGCCGGAAAGGACACAGTGGTCGGGTGCGGGCCCGATGCGCCCACACCCGTTGTCCCCATTCATCATCCCCTTTCCGCGCACCGGCAGCGGCGAAGACGGACAACGGCTCGTTTAGGCTGTCTGCCGTGCGTGTACTCGTCATCGGTTCCGGAGCCCGTGAACATGCCCTCGTCCTGGCGCTGCGCCGGGACCCCGCGGTGACCGCGCTCTTCGCCGCCCCCGGCAACGCCGGGATCGCCCAGCACGCGCAGGTGCGGCCGGTCGACCCGTGCGACGCCGAGGACGTCGTCGCGCTGGTCACCGAGGTGGACGCCGACCTGGTGGTGATCGGCCCCGAAGTCCCGCTGGTGCTCGGCGTCGCCGACGCGGTGCGCGTGGCGGGCATCGCCTGTTTCGGCCCGTCGGCCGCGGCCGCCCGGATCGAGGGCTCCAAGGCCTTCGCCAAGGACGTGATGTCCGCCGCGGGTGTGCGCACCGCGCACAGCGAGGTCGTGGACAACCCCGCCGAGCTGGACGACGCGCTCGAGCGGTTCGGTCCCACCTGGGTGGTGAAGGACGACGGACTCGCCGCGGGCAAGGGTGTGGTGGTGACCGCCGACCGCTCCGCCGCGCGCGAGCACGGCGCCGAGCTGCTCGAGCAGGGCCACCCGGTGCTGCTGGAATCGTTCCTGGACGGACCCGAAGTGTCGCTGTTCTGCCTGGTGGACGGCGAGACGGTGGTTCCGCTGCTGCCCGCGCAGGACCACAAGCGCGTCGGTGACGGCGACACCGGACCCAACACCGGCGGCATGGGCGCCTACACCCCGCTGCCCTGGCTGCCCGAATCGACCGTCACCGCGATCGTCGAGGACGTGGTGAAACCCGTTGCCGCCGAACTGGTGCGGCGCGGCAGCGGATTCTCCGGCCTGCTCTACGCCGGGCTGGCGATCGGCGCGGCCGGTCCCGCAGTGGTCGAATTCAATTGCCGTTTCGGCGATCCCGAGACCCAAGCGGTGCTCGCGCTGCTGGACAGCCCGATCGGCGAGCTGCTGCACGCCACCGCCACCGGCACGCTGGCCCAGGTCGCCCCGCCGCGCTGGCGCGACGGCTCGGCGATCACCGTGGTGCTCGCCGCGGAGAACTACCCCGGCCGCCCGCGGCTCGGCGACGCCATCTCCGGTGCGGGCGAGGGAGCGTTCGACGAGAACGCGACGGTCCTGCACGCAGGCACCGCGCAGCGCGAAGACGGCGCCCTGGTCTCCACGGGCGGACGGGTGCTGAACGTGGTCGGCGTCGGCGCCGACCTCGTCGAGGCGCGCACGCGCGCCTACGATCGCATCGCCGCGATCAAACTGCCGGGCAGCCACTACCGCACCGACATCGGCTTGGCCGCCGTCGAGGACCGCATCAAGGTCTGAGCGCCGGGGCGGGCCGCCCGGCGGCTCAGCACGCCCGTCGATGCGATCCTCATGCCGCACGGGGTTCCCGAAGCTCCGGGAGCCGCCGCGTGCGTTCCGGCTCAGCCGAAAGTGAGTCCGCGCAGCGCCAGCCACTGCTGCGGGTCTACGTGCTGTCCGCCGACGATCACCTCGAAGTGCAGGTGCGGGCCGGTCGAGTCGCCGCGGTTGCCCATGCGGGCGATCTGCATTCCCGCGGGCACCCGCTCGCCGACCGAGACGAAGAAGTCGTACATGTGCCCGTAGACGGTGACGCTGCCGTCGTCGTGGCGGATCCGCACCCACAGCCCGAAGCCTTGCGCCGGTCCCGCGTCGATGACCGTGCCGTCGGCGACCGCGTAGATCGGGGTGCCGAGCGGGCCCGCGATGTCGATGCCGTTGTGGAACGTGCCCCACCGCGACCCGAAGCCGGAGGTGAAGATGCCGCGGGCGGGCAGGGCGAAGCCGGTGGTGCCCGGGATGGTCCCCGGCTGCACCGGCACGGTTCCGGTCATCCACGGCTGTCGCTCGCCCGCGACGGCGGCGGCAGCCTCGGCCTTGGCGCGTTCCAGCGTCGCGCGCGCGGCGGCCGCGACCACCGCCTGTTCGCGCAGCCGTTCACCATTGGCGATCGCGTTCAGCAACCGGGTCACCGAGGGCGGGGTGTTCTGCATCTGGAGCGGATACGCGACGGCGACGCGCTGGGCGCGATCCGGAGCCGGAGTGCGATCGGTGACCGTCCCGGCGAAGGACGTGTCGCCCGCGGCGAACACCGCGGCCGCGGTGAGCCCGGCCAAGAGCACCTTGTGCTTGCGCGCCAGTGCCAGCAACTCGTCGCCGGTGGGTTTGCGCCGCCACAGCTCGCGGGCGTCCGGTCTGCGCCCCCACCAGGCCCGCAGCTCGCGGCGGCGTGCCCGCAGGGCGCGCGGATCGAGTCTGCCGCCGCGCCCGAACAGCTGCTTTTTCGTCCGTCGCGGCGAGCGCGCGCGCCAATCGCGCGGAATGACGCCGATGCCGCCAACTCCGCGCACTCGGTCGAGCCCGTCTCGTCGAGACTTATCGAGCATCAGGCAGACCATAACCGCGACTGTGCGGTTGCGCGTGCTCTACCGTCTGTCGAGTGTCCAGAGAATCCCGCCGGTCGACCATTCCACCTTTCTACGTGATGGATGTATGGAAAGCCGCCGCGGAACGCGCCCGGACCCACGGTGATGTGCTCGTTCTCGCTGCGGGGCAGCCGTCGACGCCCGCGCCCGCGCCGGTCCTGCGCGCGACCCGGCTGGCCATCGAGTCCGAATTGCTCGGTTACACGGAGACTTTCGGCATCCTGGCGATCCGGGAAGCGATCGCCGAACACCATCGGGAAACCTACGGTTACCACGTCGCACCGGACGACGTGGTGGTGACGACCGGCTCGTCCGGCGCGTTCTCGCTGATCTTCCTCGCCGCGTTCGACCCGGGCGACACCGTCGTGGTCGCGCGCCCCGGTTATCCGGCCTATCGCAACACCCTCGCCGCGCTCGGCTGCCGGGTGCTCGAGCTGGACTGCGGCGCTGCGACCAGGTTCCAGCCCACCGTCGCGATGCTCGACGCGCTCCCCGAGCCGCCCGCAGGTCTGGTCGTGGCCAGCCCGGCCAACCCCACCGGCACCATGATCGCCCCGGACGAGCTCGCCGCACTGGCTCGCTGGTGCGAGGAGCACGGCACCCTGCTGATCTCCGACGAGATCTATCACGGCATCACCTATGACAGCGCGGGCGCCGACAGCGCGACCTCCTCGGCGTGGGAGACCTCGCGGGAATCGGTGGTGATCGGCTCGGTCTCCAAGTACTTCTCCATGACCGGCTGGCGGCTGGGCTGGATGCTGGTGCCGACGGGGCTGCGGCCTGCGCTGCAACGATTGGCCTCGAACCTGACGGTGTGCCCGCCCGCCATTTCGCAGTACGCCGCGCTGCACGCGTTCGGGGCGGAGGCCAAGGAAGAACTCGACGGGCACGTCCGGCGGTACGCGGTGAACCGGCGGTTGCTGCTCGACGGGCTGCCGAAGCTGGGCATCAGCGACCTCGCCCCGGCCGACGGCGCGTTCTACGCCTATGCGGACATCGGTCACCTCACCGACGACTCCCGGGCCTGGTGCGCCGACGTGCTGAACCACACGGGCGTCGCGCTCGCGCCGGGGGTGGATTTCGACACCGTCAACGGACACCGTACGGTTCGTTTCTCCTTCGCCGGAGCCACCGCCGACATCGAGGCGGCGCTGCTGCGTCTAGGGCACTATCTAGGTGTATGAAAGCCCTGTCGGGCAAGAACTTTCCGCAGTTCGGCACCCTGGCCGCGCGGATGCGGTAAAACAACGATGGTTGCTTTTCCTCGCTGATTTCCCCTGGAAGAACTGATGACGACTGGCACGATGGCACGGTGATCACCGCGACGACCCCGAAAGGCGAACGGCGTCGCCAGGCTTTGATAGCCGCCGCTGCCGAACTCCTGCTCGAAGGCGGGTTCGAGGCGGTGCGGCATCGTTCGGTTGCGACGCGCGCTGATCTGCCCCTGGCGTCGACCACCTACTACTTCGAATCCCTCGACGACCTGATCGCGCGGGCGGTCGAGTTCAGCGGCAACGCCGAGCTGGACGCGATGCGCAGGCGGGTCGGCGAGGTGAGCCACCGTCGCCGCGGCGCGGAGGCCACCGTCGAGCTGGTACTCGACCTGCTGGTGGGGGCCGACGTCGCCGACGAAGGCGCGCGCGGGCAGCTGATCGCCCGCTACGAGCGTTCGGTCGCCTCGGCGCGGCACCCGGAATTGCGCGAAGTGCAGCTACGTCTGCGCGCCCAGCTGGACGAACTGCTGGCCGACGTGCTGCGCCGGTCGGACCGGATGGTTCGGCCCGAACAACTGCGCAGGCTGGTCGCCGTGGTGGACGGAGCGGTGGTCGCCGCGCTCACCGAGATGGACCCGGAACCGCGGCGGATGGCCCGGGGCGCGCTGCTCGAGGTGATCGACATCGTCGCGCCGCCCGCACGGGGGTCGGCCCCCGAGACGGCGGCGTACGTGACCACGGACGGCCCCGTGCGCGCCACGCCTGGGCAAGTGGATCGCTACCGGGCACTAGACTGACCCGACGTGAGTCTTGTCCCCAATGTCCTCGCCACCCGTTACGCCAGCCCGGAGCTGGTGCACCTGTGGTCGCCGGAGCACAAGGTCGTGCTCGAGCGGCGACTGTGGCTGGAGGTGTTGCGGGCGCAGGCGGAGCTGGGCGTAGCGGTGCCCGACGGGGTGGTCGCGGACTACGAGCGGGTACTCGACGAGGTCGACCTCGCTTCGATCGCCGAACGCGAGCGGGTCACCCGGCACGACGTGAAGGCGCGGATCGAGGAATTCAACGCGCTGGCCGGGCACGAGCACGTGCACAAGGGCATGACCAGCCGCGACCTCACCGAGAACGTGGAGCAGTTGCAGATCCGGCTCTCGCTCGAGCACGTGCACGCGCACGGCGTCGCGATCGCCGCGCGGCTGGCCGAACGCGCCGCCGAGTACCAGGCGCTCGTGATGGCGGGCCGCTCGCACAACGTCGCGGCGCAGGCCACTACGCTCGGCAAGCGGTTCGCCTCCGCGGCCGACGAACTGCTGATCGCGCTGTCGCGGCTGCGCGAACTCATCGACCGTTACCCGCTGCGCGGGATCAAGGGCCCGATGGGCACCGCGCAGGACATGCTCGACCTGCTCGGCGGCGACCCGGCCAAGCTCGCCCGGCTGGAGCAGCAGGTGGCCAGGCATCTGGGATTCGCGACCGTGCTCACCAGCGTCGGCCAGGTCTATCCGCGCTCGCTCGACCACGACGTGCTCTCCGCTCTGGTGCAGGTGGGCGCGGGCCCGTCCTCGTTCGCGCACACCATTCGGCTGATGGCCGGGCACGAGCTGGTCACCGAGGGCTTCCAGCCCGGGCAGGTGGGCAGCTCGGCGATGCCGCACAAGATGAACACCCGCTCCTGCGAACGGGTCAACGGCTTGCAGGTGGTGCTGCGCGGTTACGCCTCGATGGCGGCGGAGCTGGCGGGTGCGCAGTGGAACGAGGGCGACGTGTTCTGCTCGGTGGTCCGCCGCGTCGCACTGCCGGACGCGTTCTTCGCCATCGACGGGATGATGGAGACCTTCCTCACCGTCCTGGCCGAGTTCGGCGCCTACCCGGCCGTCATCGCCCGCGAACTGGACCGGTACCTGCCCTTCCTCGCCACCACCCGCATCCTCATGGCGGCCGTGCGCGCCGGCGTCGGACGGGAGACCGCGCACGAGGTCATCAAGGAGCACGCCGTGGCGGTCGCGCTGGCCATGCGCGAGCAGGGCCGCGAACCCGACCTGTTGGACCGTCTCGCCGCCGACGCGCGCCTTCCGCTCGATCGCGCCGCCCTCGACACGGCGCTGGCCGACAAGTCCGCCTTCGTCGGCGCCGCCGAAGCCCAGGTCGCCGACGTCATCGGCCAGGTGCAGAAACTCGTCGACCGCCACCCGGACGCCGCACGCTACACACCGTCGCCGATTCTCTAGCGGCACCGGGCCTTTCGCGGAAATTCATTGCCCACCGTCCGGGGAGGAGCCGGGTCCGCTCGTCCCGGCTGGTCCCCGGAGCCGCTTCGAGGGCGCCGCATGAGCACCTAAGCTGCGAGGGTGAATCCCTACACGATTTTCGCCGATATCGTTGCCGGGCGGGCGCCGTCGAGCAAGGTCTACGAGGACGACGATGTGCTGGCGTTCATGGACATTCGGCCCATGACGCCGGGGCATCTGCTGGTGGTGCCGAAGGTGGCGGCGCGCAGTCTCGCCGAGCTCGATCCGGTCGTCGGCGGGAAATTGTTCCAGGTGGGGCAGCGACTGGCGGCGGCGCTGCGCACCAGTGAGGTGGGGTGTGACGGGGTCAATTTCTTTCTGGCGGACGGGGTGACGGCCGGGCAAGAGGTCTTCCACGTGCATCTGCACGTCATCCCGCGTACTCCGGGCGATGGGTTCGGGCTGCGCGGCCGTCCGACCAGTCCGCGGCGGGAGGATCTGGACTATCTCGCCGGATCAATCCGGGGCGCGCTGAAGGATTGAGCCCGTATCGCTGCGTTCCGCACCGTATTCGCACGGGCGAGCGGCATGTCTGCCGGCCTGGCTCGCGGCGCACCGCAACTGGCGAATAGCGGCGGCGAACCGCCGGGGCCGGGGACCCGGGAAGCCGAGCACCCGGCCCGGGGACGATCGAGCTGTCCTGGGCGCGCCTCAGCGCGGCGACGAATCCGCGCCGATCCGGGCCACGCGCACCTCGTCACCCACGGAGACGGTGCGGAGATCGCGGAGCGGCGACTACTCAGTCGCGCACCAATTCGGCCGCCGTCCAGTTCGGGTAGTCGCTGTAACCTTCGGCGGTGCGGCCGTACAGCAGCTCTTCGCGGATGGGCGCCAACGGCAGGTCGTGGCGGATGCGGTGCACGAGATCGGGATTGGCGATGAACGACCTGCCGAAGGAGACCAGGTCGGCGAGCCCGGCTCGCAGCACCTGCTCCGCGCCCGCCGCCGTGGTCGGCTCGCGGTTCTCGCCGATGTTCGCGATCAGCGTGCCGTGCCAGCGCGGTCGCAGGTCGTGCAGCGCCGGGTAGTGGTCGTTGTCGGTGAGGTGCAGGTAGGCCAGGCCGCGCCGGTCGAGCTCGGTGACGAGTGCGCGGTAGAGCGGGGCCGGATCGGCCTCGGACATGTTGAACTGCGGGTTGCCCGGCGAGAGCCGGATGGCGGTGCGGTCGGCGCCGATCGCCTCGGTCACCGCGTCCACCACCTCCAGGGGCAGCCGCATGCGGTTGACGATCGAACCGCCGTACTCGTCGTCGCGCAGGTTGGTGTTGTCGGCGAGGAACTGGTGCGGGAGATAGCTGTTGGCGGCGTGGATCTCGACTCCGGCGAAGCCGGCGGCCACGGCATTGCGCGCGGCGGCGGCGTAATGCCGCACGGCGGCGGCGATACCGGCGTGGTCGAGCGCGGCGGGCGTGATCGGATCGGCCTTGCCGCCTTCGATGAGATGCACCGGGTCCTCGTCCAGCACCGCCGACGGTCCGGCGGGCCACGACCCGTCTATCCGCGCGAGCGGGTGGCCCTTGCGCCCGCCGTGCATGAGCTGCGCGAAGATCCGGCCGCCGCGCGCGTGCACGGCCTCGGTGACCCGGCGCCAGGCCTCGACGTGCGCGGGCGTCTGCAATCCGGGCACCCACGCTTCGCTCTGCCCGGTCGAATGCGGCCAGATGCCCTCGGTGACGATGAGTCCGGCCGTCGCACGCTGGGCGTAGTAGTCGGCGACATCACTGGTCGGCGAGCCGTCGGGAAGTGAGCGCAACCGGGTCATCGGGGACATGACGATCCGGTTGGGCAGGTCGAGCGGGTGGTTGCGGTATTCGGTCAAAAGCAGCATGGCTGTACCGTAAAACCTGACATTGATGTTAGGTCAAGGAGCGAATGTGCGGATCGGTGAACTGGCCGAGCGAACCGGCGTGAGCGTCCGGTCGCTGCGGTACTACGAGGCAAAGGGGCTGCTGGCCGCGCAGCGGACATCCGGCGGCCAGCGGGAGTACCCGGAGGCGGCGATCGACCGGGTCAGGCGCATCCAGGAGATGTTCGCCGCGGGCCTGCACAGCGACACGATCGGCGAACTGCTGCCGTGCATCCACGACGTCGATGGCACCCCCAACGCCCGCGCGACGCCGTTCCTGGTGGAAAAGCTCACCGAGGAGCGTGCCAGGATCGATCAGGCGATGCGCGATCTGCGCCGGACCGGTGACGTGCTCGACGGCATCATCCGAGCGGCGGGCGGCTCCGCCACCGAACAGTAGGTCCGCCACCGAACAGTAGGGTGGACGCCATGGCTCTCGACAGCTCAACGATCTCCGAACCCGGTAGCGGCGCGGTGGCGCCGCCGGTCGCCAAGACGGTGCCCAGCGAGCGGGTGCACCACGGCGACGTCTTCGTCGACGAGTACGAGTGGCTGCGGGAGAAGGAGAATCCCGACGTCATCGCCTACCTGGAGGCGGAGAACGCCTACACCGAGGCGCAGACCGAGCACCTCGGCACGTTGCGCGAGACGATCTTCGACGAGATCAAGGCGCGCACCCAGGAGACCGACCTCTCGGTGCCCACCCGGCTCGGCGACTACTGGTACTACTCGCGCAGCTTCGAGGGCAAGCAGTACGGCGTGCACTGCCGGTGCCCGATCGCCGCGGGCGCCGAGGGCATCGACGCCTGGACCCCGCCGCAGCTCGACGCCGAGACCGAGGTCCCGGGCGAGGAAGTGCTGCTGGACAGCAACGAGCTGGCCGAGGGCCACGACTTCTTCGCGCTCGGCGCGTTCTCGATCAGCCATGACGGCAACCTGCTCGCCTACTCGGTGGACAACGTCGGCGACGAGCGGTACGTACTGCGCTTCAAGGACTTGCGCACCGGGGATCTGCTCGGCGACGAGATCGCGGGCACCGCTCCTGGCGCGACCTGGTCGCTGGACGGCAGCCACGTCTTCTATCAGACCGTCGACGAGTCTTGGCGGCCCGACACGGTGTGGCGGCACCGGCTCGGCAGCACCGATCCCGACGTCAAGGTGTTCCACGAGCCGGACGAGCGCTATTGGGTGAGCATCGGTGCGACCCGCTCGGAGAAATACCTGATGATCTGGGTCGGTTCCAAGATCACCAGCGAGGGCTGGGTGCTGGAATCCGACGATCCCGAGGGCGAGTTCCGCGTCCTGCTGCCCCGCCGCGAGGGCGTCGAGTACTCCGCCGAGCACGCGGTGATCGGCGGCGCGGACCGGTTCCTGATCCTGCACAACGATGTGGTGGACGGCGTCAAGGCGGAGAACTTCGTGCTCGCCGAGGCGCCGGTCGACGATCCGTCGAACCTGACGCAGCTGATCGGGCACCGCGACGACGTGCGCCTCGAGGACATCGACGCGTTCCGCGACCACCTGGTGCTCAGCTACCGGCGCGAGGCGCTCACCCGGATCGCGGTGTGGCCGCTGACCGAGTCGGGCTACGGAGAGCGGCGCGAACTCGACATCGATCTGGAACTCTTCTCGGTCGGCGTCGGCTCCAATCCGGAGTGGGCCCAGCCGACCTTGCGCATCGGGCTGACCTCGTTCATCACGCCGATGCAGGTGTTCGACTACGTCCCGGCCACCGGTGAGCTGCTGTTGCGCAAGGAACAGCCCGTGCTCGGCGGTTACGACGCGAACGACTACGAACAGCAGCGGGACTGGGCGGTCGCCGAGGACGGCACCCGGATTCCGATCTCGCTGGTGCGGAAGAAGACGACGGCCGCCGACGAGCCGAAGCCGTTGCTGCTCTACGGCTACGGGTCCTACGAGGCGAGCATCGACCCGTCCTTCTCGGTCGCCCGCCTGTCGCTGCTGGATCGCGGCATGGTCTTCGCGGTCGCGCACGTGCGCGGCGGCGGCGAGATGGGCAGGCTCTGGTACGAGCACGGCAAGACGCTCACCAAGAAGAACACCTTCACCGACTTCGTGGCCGCCGCACGGCATCTGATCGCCACCGGGGCCACCGCCGCGGACCGGATGATCGCCGACGGCGGCAGTGCGGGCGGCTTGCTGGTCGGCGCGGTGGCGAACCTGGCCCCCGAGCTGTTCGCGGGCATCCTGGCCAACGTGCCGTTCGTCGATCCGCTCACCTCGATCCTGGACCCGTCGCTCCCGCTGACCGTCATCGAGTGGGACGAGTGGGGCAACCCGCTGGCGGACAAGGACGTCTACGAGTACATGAAGTCCTACTCGCCGTACGAGAACGTCGCGGCCAAGGACTACCCGGCGATCCTGGCCATCACCAGCCTCAACGACACTCGCGTGCTCTACGTCGAGCCCGCGAAGTGGATCGCCAAGCTGCGCGCCACCGCGACCGGCGACGCGCCGCTGCTGCTGAAGACCGAGATGAGCGCGGGTCACGGCGGGGTCAGCGGACGCTACGAGAAGTGGCGGGAAGTGGCCTTCGAGCACGCCTGGGTGCTCGACACGCTCGGTCTCGCCGACGCGTAGCGCATCGGGATCGCCGCCGGTCGAACCGGTGGCGGGCGGGTAGCGGCGGCGCGCCGCGGGCGGGGCGAAGGCTCGACACAGGCGTGACGGAGTGTTCGCCACCTGGTCACGCGGCCTGCATGTCGAGGACATGTGCGGCTGGCACCGTAGGTTCATGAACGCTGAGCTGATCGTATCGATTTCCGGGATCAAGGACACCACCCGGGACACGGCGATGGAGTTCGCCGAACAGATGGATCGGCGTGGCGTGCCGCTCTCGCTGCTGGTCGCGCCGCGGCTGAAGGGCAAGTACCGGCTGCTCGACGACCCGGCGACGCAGGCCTGGCTGCGCGGGCGGCGGGCTCGCGGCGACGCGATCGTGCTGCACGGCTACGACCAGGCGGCCACCAAGCGGCGGCGCGCCGAGTTCGCCGCGCTGCCCAGGCACGAGGCGAAGCTGCGGTTGACCGCGGCGGACCGGGTGCTGGAACAGGTCGACCTGCGCACCCGGCTGTTCGCCGCCCCGCGCTGGGACGCCTCGGCGGGCGCTCTCGCCGCGCTGCCCGAGGCCGGTTTCCGGCTGGCGCTCGGTCTCACCTCGATCATCGACCTGGAGCGCAATGTGGCGCAGAAGACCAGGGTGTACGGCATCGGCGAAGGATTCCGCGCGGAGCCGTGGTGGTGCCGGGCCCTGGTCATGGGCGCCGCGCGCACCGCCCGCCGCGGCGGGGTGCTGCGGCTGGCCGTATCCGCCGCCCAGCTGGCGCGTTCCGGCCCGAGGCAGGCCATGCTCGACGCCGTCGACCTCGCGCAGTACCACGGGGCGGCAGGCACGACCTACCGGTGGGAGCCCTTCCCCGTCGTTCGAGCCGCATGACTGACGCCGCGGCGCACGGTGTGGTCGGCACCGTCGCCCGCGGCCGGTCGGGACCGCTTTCGCGCGACCGATCGGCGCCGCCGCCCGCGAATGGCGTAGCCGGGCGGCGGCGCTGTCACGACCGGGACGCGGCGATCGTCGTCTGCGCTACGGCAGGTGAGGCGGTGTGTGTGAAGCCGCCCGCCTCCTCGCGCGTGAGCGAGGTGGCGAACGGTCGTTGCCGCAGCTGTCGCATGCAGCGGGCGAGATCGGCGAGCAGCAGGTCGGCCATGTCGATGGTGAAGCCGTGGCGCAGTACCGCGCGCATGACCGTCTCGTCGCCTCGGTCGGCGGGCAGCGGATACGCCGCGATCAGCCACCCCCGGGAGCGCAGCCGGTCGGACAGGTCGTAGAGGTTGAAGCCGGGATCCCCGGTCAGCCGCCAGCACACCGCCGTGATGCCCCGCTGTGGATCACCGTCGTGGATCAGTTCGAAGACTTCGAGCCCGCGCAATCCCGCGGCCAGGTGCTGCGCCACCCGATAGATCGCGGACTGCACCCTCGCGTAGCCGGCGCGCCCCAACCGGATGAATTCGTAGTACTGGGTGATCGCCTGTCCGCCGGGCCGGGAGAAGTTCAGGTTGAAGGTGGCCATGCTGCCGCCGAGGTAGTCGACGTCGAAGATCAACTCCTGGGGCAGGTCGGCGGCGTCGCGCCAGATCGCCCAACCCGCGCCGAGCGGCGCCAGCCCGGTCTTGTGACCCGAGGCGTTGATCGACTTCACCCGGGGCAGGCGGAAGTCCCAGACCAGATCCGGTGCGGCGAAGGGGGCGAGGAAACCGCCGCTGGCCGCGTCGACGTGGATCGGTATGTCCCAGCCTTTCTCGCGCTGCAACGCGTCCAGCGCCGCGCTGACGCCGGCGACGTCTTCGAACAGTCCGGTGTAGGTCTGGCCGAACGTGGGGACGACCATCATGGTGTTCGCATCGCAATGCTCCGCGAGATCGTCGGGGTGCATGGTGAGCCGGTCGCCGCGCAGCGGGATCTGCCGGATCTCCACATCGAAGTAGCGCGCGAATTTCTCCCAGCACACCTGTACGGGACCGCAGACGAAATTGGGCGTCCCGGCGCCGCCGCGCTTGCGCCAGCGGAACTTTGCCGCGAGGCCGCCGAGCATGGCCGCCTCGCTGGACCCGATGGTCGAGGTGCCGTGTGTGGTGGCCGGGTCCGGCGCGTGCCACAGGTCGGCGATCATCCGGACGGCGCGGCGCTCGAATTCGGCCGTCTGCGGGTACTCGTCCTTGTCGACGATGTTCTTGTCCAGGCATTCGGACATCAGCCTGCGGGCCTGGTCGTCCACCCACGTGGTGCAGAAGGTGGCCAGGTTCATTCTGGACACGCCGTCGAGCATCAACTCGTCGTGCACGATCTCGTAAGCGACCTGGGGAAACATCTCGTGCGCCGGAAATCCGGCCCGCGGCGCGGACCGGCTGAGT
The DNA here is from genome assembly GCF_015477775.1 of Nocardia abscessus. Lineage (GTDB taxonomy): Bacteria > Actinomycetota > Actinomycetes > Mycobacteriales > Mycobacteriaceae > Nocardia > Nocardia abscessus_A. Next base: position 240,303 of record NZ_JADLQO010000006.1, read on the forward strand.
CCCGGCAGGGCGAACAGGTCATCGGCTCCTTCGGACATGAGAACGGCCTCCGGTTCGGCTGGTGTGCGGCTGCGCCTGCGGAGAATGCCAGTAGTTTGCCAGCACTCTCGATTTCCAGCTTGGCACACCCTTACGGCCGCCGGACGCACTTCGCGCATACCTCGGATTACACGCTGCGGGCAGTGCGGGCGCGAAGACCCGACCGGCGGTGCGAACTTCGCTCGTGGCGCGGGCGATAGGGTGAGGGAATGGCGGAGGATGTGCGGGTGGCGGAATTGCGCGGTGCTGTGGCGGGGTTGATGGACGAGGCGAAAAGAGACCTGGCGCAACTTGTTTCGTTTCGTTCGGTGGCCGATCCGCGGCAGTATTCGATCGAGGAGTGCGATATGGCCGCGCAGTGGGTGGCCGACGCGTTCGTCGCCGCCGGACTGACTGCGGTCGGTTTGCACGAAACGCCGGACGGCACCAAAGCCGTCGTCGCGTCACGGCCGGCGCCCGATGGCGCGCCTACGGTGTTGCTCTACTGTCACTACGACGTCCAGCCGCCGATGGACGAGGCGGCTTGGCGCACCCCGCCGTGGCAGCTGACGGAGCGGGACGGGCGCTGGTACGGACGCGGCAGCGCGGACTGCAAGGGCAACATCGTCATGCACCTGACGGCGCTGCGGGCGCTGGGTCCGGACCTGCCGCTGGGCGTCACCGTCGTCGCGGAGGGCTCCGAGGAGCAGAGCACCGGGGGGCTGGAGCGCTTCGTCGAAGCCAATCCGGATCTGCTGCGCGCGGACGCGATCGTGATCGGCGACTGCGGCAACTTCGCCGCGGGCGTGCCGACCCTGACGCAAACGTTGCGCGGCGGGGTGAACGTGCTGGTCACCGTCGAAACCCTCGCGGGTCCACTGCATTCCGGGATGTTCGGCGGCCCGGCCCCCGACGCCCTCGCCGCGCTGATCCGGCTGCTGGCCTCGCTGCGCGACGAGCGCGGCAACACCACGATCGACGGGCTGCCCAACGATCAGGTGTGGACCGGTGTGCAGTATCCGAGCGAGCAGTTCCACGCCGACGCGCGCGTCCTGCGCGGCGTCGACCTCATCGGTGACGGCACCGTCGCCGACATGCTCTGGGCGCGACCGGCGCTGACGGTGCTCGGCATCGACGCGCCCCCCGTGGTCGGATCCGCCGCCGCGATCCCGCCGATCGCGCGGGCTCGCCTCAACCTGCGCATCCCGCCGGGCACCGACCCGGAGCAGGCGCATCGGGCGCTGGTCGCGCACCTGGAGGCGCACACGCCGTGGCATGCCGCGCTGACCGTCGAACTGGAAGGCACCGGCGCACCCTTCCGGTCCCCGACCGGCGGACCGGCGCGCGCCGCGATGGAGGCGGCCCTGGCCGCGTCCTACGGCCGCCCGGCGACCACCCAGGGGCAGGGGGGATCGATCCCGCTGTGCAACGTCTTCGCGACCACCTACCCGGACGCGGAGATCATGTTGCTCGGGGTCGAGGAACCGAAATCCCTCATCCACGCGCCCAACGAGAGCGTCGATCCGAAAGAGATCGAGCACATGGCACTGGCCGAGGCGCTTTTCCTCGCGACCTATACCGGGTAGTCCACAGTCGGGCAGCCCTACAGTTCGGTGGCGTCCTCCGGCTGGAGCACCCGGAATTCGGTTCCGGCGGGGGCCATCTCGCTGAGGCGTCCGAAATAGATGCCCTGCGCTTCGCGCTGGATGATGCCGAAATGGATCGGCAGCGCGACCCGCGGGGCGACCGCGCGCAGGTAATCGACCGCCTCACTGATCCGCATCCAAGGAGCCGCGGCCGGAGTGGCCAGCACGCCGACCGGGACCGGCGGCACCCACAGCGAGTCACCGGGGTGCACCAGCTGAGCCGGGTCGGCCGGGGTGCCCAGCTGGAAGACGGTGTTGTCGATCACGGGAATCTCCGGGTGGATGACGGCGTGCCTGCCCCCGCCGCCGATGATCTGGAGACCGCCGAGGGTGAGTACGTTGCCCGCGCGCACCGCCTCCCACGGCTCGCCGCGCTGCTGGGCGGTCTGTGGATCCGACAGCAACCGTGCGCCGGGATTCGCGTCGATGAGCGCCTCGATCCGGTTCGGGTCGATGTGGTCGGGATGCTGATGGGTGACCGCGATCGCGTCCAGGCCGGTGAGGCCCTCGAAGCCGTGCGAGAAGGTGCCCGGGTCGAACAGGATCTTCTTGCCGTGCAACTCGACGAGGAGGCAGGAGTGACCGAAGTGGGCTATGCGCATGCCGCCATGCTAGCCACGCGCGGTGTGTTCTCCGCGACAACGCGGATGTCTTGGCCGACCCCGCGGATGCCGCGTCCGACCAGCACAACTACGCTGCTGAGGTAACCCCACAACCACATGAGGAGCAACGCGTGGCACGAGTCGTGGTCGAGGTGATGCCGAAGGCCGAGATCCTGGATCCGCAGGGGCAGGCCATCGTCGGCGCGCTTCCGCGCCTGGGATTCGAGGGCGTCTCGGACGTGCGGCAGGGCAAGCGATTCGAACTCGACGTCGACGACAGCGTCGACGACGCCGCGCTCGAGCGGATCGCCGAATCGCTGCTGTGCAACACGGTGATCGAGGAGTGGAAGGTGGTTCGCGTCTCATGACCGCGCGGATCGGGGTCATCACGTTTCCCGGCACGCTCGACGACGTGGACGCGGCCAGGGCGGTGCGCCTGGCAGGCGCGGAGGCGGTCACCCTGTGGCACGCCGACGCCGACCTGAAGAGCGTCGACGCGGTGATCGTGCCCGGCGGCTTCTCCTACGGCGACTACCTGCGTGCCGGGGCCATCGCCCGGTTCGCCCCGGTGATGGGCGAGGTCGTGCGCGCGGCGGGCGCCGGACTGCCGGTGCTGGGCATCTGCAACGGCTTTCAAGTGCTGTGCGAAGCCGGGCTGCTGCCCGGCGCGCTGACCCGCAACGAGGGACTGCACTTCATCTGCCGGGACGAGTGGCTCACCGTGGATTCGGTGTCGACGGCGTGGACCTCCCGCTTCGAGCCGGGCGCTCAGATCCTCATCCCGCTCAAGTCCGGTGAGGGGCGCTACCAGGCGTCGGAAGCCGTGCTGGACGAACTGGAGGGCGAGGGCCGGGTGGTCTTCCGCTACGCGAGTGGCAACCCGAACGGCTCGCAGCGGCGTATCGCGGGCATCGCCTCGGCCAACGGTCGCGTCGTCGGCTTGATGCCGCACCCCGAACACGCCACCGAGCCGCTGACCGGCCCCAGTGACGACGGGCTCGGCCTGTTCCTCTCGGTGCTGGACACGCTGGTAGGCGTCTGATCTTCCAGCCGGCCGCGAACTCGAACGCGAGTCGGTCACGTAGGCGGCGTCGGTTCAGCTGATGCGGTCGACGATGTCGAAGTCCACGCCGTGCGCGCGGGCGAGGTAGCCGTGCTGGATCGCCTGGTTGCCTCGGAAACCCCGGATGCCGGAAGGTGTTTCGAGGGCCGAGCCGTGATCGAGGGCGTCGAGGATCTCGGGCACGCCCAGTGAGCCGACCGTCCGTGCGAGCGCGCCCAGCGTGTGGACGGCTTCGTAGGTGGCATTGCTGAAGCTGGTCAAGGCGGGGGCGAACGCGCCGTGCCGCGCGCGGTAGCGGGTCAGGCGGTCGCGTCCGTCGGCGGTGCGGCCGTCGAGGAAGAAGCTGGACGCCACGAAGAAGTCGTGGTTGGCGTCCGGGCCCGCCGCCAGCAGCACGTTCTCGTCGGCGGCCGGACTGACCCGCAGCTGGCTAGCCGCGCGGCCGCTGGCCGCGTACTGCCGGTTGAAGCGCGCGACGTCGGCGCCGACCATCAGGATCACCACTCCGTCGACCAGGTCGAGTGCCGGATGGGTGAGGAAGCCGGAGAAATCCGCGCATCCCAGCGGGACGAACTGTTCCAGCACGATCGCGGCCGGATCGGACAGGCTCGCGCGAATCGCCTTGGCGGATTGGCGCGGCCAGATGTAGTCGTTGCCGATGACGGCCCAGCGCCGCACGCCGTACTCGCGTTCGAGCCAGTGCACGGCGGGCACGGTCTGCCCTGCCGGATGCTCGCCGATCATCAGCACGCCGGGCAGTTCGTCGGTCAAGCCCTCGTGGCTGGTGGCGTACAGGTACGGCACCCGGCCGGCGCAGGCGCGCGCCACGGCCCGGCGGACCGCGGAGGTGTGCCACCCGGTGATGGCGTGCACCATGCCGGTGGACAGCAGCGCGGAGACTTCGGCGGCGACTTCCTGCGGCGGACGTCCGCCGTCGATATTCGTGGTACGAATTTCCCGCCCCAGAATTCCGGTACCGCTGTTGATTTCATCGACCGCGAGCGTTATCGCCGCATCGCAGGACGGCGCGACGATGCCGCCCGGACCCTGCCGCGGAACTATGTTGAGGACCTCGATCGTGTCGTCGGGGCTCTCGATCGACGTCGACATTCGGTACTCTTCTTCTCGGTCGAGTGGAATTGACGGCAGGCGGGAAATAATGACGTCCATTGTAAGCGGAAATTCGACGCTGCATGGCGCGCTGCGTGCCGCGGAGCGCGGTTGGGTGCGGCACTTGGACGCGGCGCTGTGCGCCAGGCAACTCTCGCCGGACCAGTGGTCGATGCTGTCGAACCTGTGTGGCGACGCGGGAATCACGATGACCGATCTGGCGGCCAGGTCGCAGCTGGCGCCGTCCTCGGCCACCAGGCACGCCGACTATCTGGCCGAGCGCGGCCTGATCTTCCGGCTCGCGGCGCAGGACGATCGGCGCCGCATCCTGATCGGGCTCAGCAGGCTCGGGGCGGACCTGGTCGCCGAGGTGCGCGCGGAGGAGGCCCGCGCCGAGCAGGAGTTGCGCGGACGCATGGGAGCGCGCCGATATACCGAACTCATGCGATTGCTCGACCTGGTTTCCATCGCCTCGGAGTAATACTCCGAAGTACCGGGTAAATACTCCGAAGTACCGGACATTCATCCGATGAATGTCGCGAACGTCCGATTCGTGATCGGTCGGCAAACCATTCTCGGCGTTATGTCCCGACGGGAATCGGCGGGCGCCACGCACGGATCTCGGCGGGTGGATTCTCGGCGATTACGGTATCGGCCACACCGTCCCGGCCGATATTCGCCACGCGTGGCTACCCGACCGCGACAGGGCGGTCGCGGCCGGCTTGCCTAGGATCGCAGTCATGCCCGTCTCCACCACCGCAGCCACCGCCGCCGGGCTGTGCGCGTTCATCGATGCGTCTCCGTCACCGTTTCACGTCTGCCGCACGGTCGCCGCGGAACTGGACGCGCGCGGATTCACCCGGCTCGCCGAGCCGGAGCCCTGGCCCGCGGGCGGCGCGGGCAGGCACTACGTGATCCGCGGGGGATCGCTGGTCGCCTGGGCCACCGGGGAGACCGCGAGCGCGACTCCGTTCCGCGTCGTCGGAGCGCACACCGACAGCCCCAACTTGCGGGTGAAGCAGCACCCGGACCTGACATCGGCGGGGTGGCAGTTGGTCGGCTTGGAGCCATACGGCGGCGCGTGGCTGAACTCCTGGCTGGACCGAGAACTCGGCATCTCCGGGCGCCTGAGCGTGCGCGACGGAAACGCGGTGCGCGAGCACGTGGTTCGCATAGATGAGCCGATCCTGCGGGTGCCGCAGCTGGCCATCCACCTGTCCGAGGACCGCAGGGGCGTCACCCTGGATCCGCAGCGGCACGTCAACGCGGTCTGGGGTGTGGGGTACGAGGCGGGCGCGTTCGTCGATTTCGTGGCCGATCGGGCCGAGGTCGATCCCGGCGACGTGCTCGGCTGGGAGCTGATGACCCACGACCTGACGCCGAGCAGGCTGATCGGGCGCGACCAGGATCTGGTCAGCGCGCCGCGCCTGGACAACCAAGGAACCTGCTACGCGGGCCTGCAGGCGTTCCTCGCCGCGCTCGACGAGCCCGGCGCGGCCACCCCGGTGCTGGCCATGTTCGACCACGAGGAGGTCGGCAGTCAGTCCGATCGTGGCGCGCAGTCGGATCTGCTGCCCGCGGTGCTGGAACGCATCGTGCTCGCGCGCGGCGGCGGCCGAGCCGATTACCTTGCCGCACTGGCCGGTTCGGTGTGCGCGTCCGGTGACATGGCGCACGCCACGCACCCGAACTATCCGGAGCGGCACGAGCCCGCGCACCGGATCGAGGTGAACGGCGGACCGGTGCTGAAGGTCAACCAGAATCTGCGCTACGCGACCGACGCCACCGGCGCGGGGGCATTCGCGCTGGCCTGCGCGCAGGCCGGAGTCGCGTTGCAGCGCTACGTGCATCGCGCCGACCTGCCCTGCGGCTCCACGATCGGGCCGATGACCGCGGCGCGCACCGGCATGCCGACCGTCGACGTGGGCGCGCCGCAGCTGGCGATGCATTCGGCGCGCGAGTTGATGGGCGCGCTCGACGTTCCGGCCTACGCGGCGGCGCTGGCGGCCTTCCTCACACCCGAGCCCACCGGGCGGTAGGTGACCACCGCCACGACGAACACGGCGAGAGTGACCAGCACGTAACTGCTTCCGATGATCTGCTGCCACCAGGCCCAGTCCAGCTCGCGGTCGCGTGAGTGCGGCAGCAGCCAGTGCGGGCCGATCAGGAACAGCACGCAGCCCGCCGCGACCGCGCCGATCACGCGCGGGCTGCGCGCGCCGCGCACCATCAGGTCGGCGGTCACCACCAGCACGGGCGCGATCCACACCCAGTGATGCGACCAGGACACCGGCGAGACCAGCAGCACCGCCGCGGCGTTCACCAGCAGCGCCGCCACGGTCGCTCCCGCGTCGATCAGCCTGCGCATCCACACCGCGGCCAGCGCCACGGCCAGCACCGACAGCGTGATCCACAGCAGCGTCGCCACCGTGTCGTCGACGCCCAAGCGGAATGTCATGCCCTTGATGGACTGGTTGCCCGCGAAGTACGGCGGTCCGATGCGGCCGGTGTCGGCAAGCGTGTGGAACCAATAGTCCACGGAATCAGCGGGGAACAGCAGGAATCCGAGCCCCACCGCCGCGATCGCGGAGACCACCAGCGTGCCCGCGGCCTTCCAGTCCTTGCGCAGCACGAAGTACAGCAGGTATCCGGCCGGAATCAGCTTCACCGAGACGGCGATGCCGATCAGCATGCCGCGCGGCCAGAACGGCTTGCGCACCAGGCAGTCCAGGGTGATCGCGGCCATCAGCACCAGATTGATCTGGCCGAAGCCGAAGGTCTGGCGGATCGGTTCGAAGAACTGCGCCACCGCGACAGCGCCGATGACCAGGGGGAGCACGGCAGTGCGGGACAGTTCGGGACGCAGGCGCGCCAGCACCAGCCACAGCGAGATGCCCAGGCTCGCCACGGAGGTGACGACCACCAGCACCTCGGCGAGCGGCAGCGGCAGCAACGCCAGCGGCGCGAAGAACAACGCGGCCAACGGCGGATAGGTGAACGGCAGCCCGATTCCCTCGACCGGTGGCATCGGACCGTACAGATCGCCGCCGTTCAACCACACTCGGGCGCCGTTGCGATAGACCTGCAGATCGATGTAGCCGTGCCACCAGTGCGCCAGCAGCGAAACGAGTGCCGACACCGCGAACAACGCGATCGCAGCAATCAGCCAGCGCACTTGCGGCGCCCGCGGGTTCGGCGCCGCGGGACCGGGCGCGGTTCCCGGCTCCCCCATCCGGGCCGACGCGGTATCCGTGGTGATCGATCTCCCACCCGGATTCGCGGCTCCCGATCCTTCGTTCACCGGCTCAGAGTAGCCGGTGCGTGGGGCCCGTACCCACTGCCTCTAGACTTGCACCAGGCTTCTCGCCGCCACCCAGTGACAACGCTCGTCGCTTCACAATGCCCGGCCGAAAGGACCCTGGTACTCCGTGACTCCGCAGGTCGACACCGTCAGCGCAGCCGCAGCAAACCCCGACGTTCCGCAACCCTATAAAGAACTCGGCCTCAAAGACGACGAGTACGCCCGCATCAAGGAGATCCTCGGGCGCAGGCCGACCGATGCCGAGCTGGCGATGTACTCGGTGATGTGGAGCGAGCACTGCTCCTACAAGTCCTCGAAGGTGCACCTGCGCTACTTCGGCCAGACCACCACCGACGAGATGCGCGAGTCCATGCTGGCGGGCATCGGCGAGAACGCGGGCGTCGTGGACGTCGGCGACGGCTGGGCGGTCACCTTCAAGGTCGAAAGCCACAACCACCCCTCCTACGTCGAGCCGTACCAGGGCGCGGCCACCGGTGTCGGCGGCATCGTGCGCGACATCATGGCGATGGGCGCGCGCCCGATCGCGGTGATGGACCAGTTGCGCTTCGGCGCGGCCGACGCGGCCGACACCCGTCGCGTGGTGGACGGCGTGGTGCGCGGCGTCGGCGGGTACGGCAACTCGCTCGGCCTGCCGAACGTCGGCGGCGAGACCGTGTTCGACGCCTCCTACCAGGGCAACCCGCTGGTGAACGCGCTGTGCGCCGGCGTGATGCGGGTGGAGGACCTGCATCTGGCCTTCGCCTCCGGCACCGGCAACAAGATCGTGCTGTTCGGCGCGCGCACCGGTCTCGACGGCATCGGCGGCGTCTCGGTGCTCGCCTCGGACACCTTCTCCGGTGACGAGTCCGGCGCGGGCCGCAAGAAGCTGCCCTCGGTGCAGGTCGGCGACCCGTTCACCGAGAAGGTGCTCATCGAGTGCTGTCTCGAGCTGTACGCGGCGAAGCTGGTGGTGGGCATCCAGGACCTCGGCGGCGCCGGATTGTCCTGCGCCACTTCCGAACTCGCGGCGGCCGGCGACGGCGGCATGCACATCGAGCTGGACAAGGTGCCGCTGCGCGCGGCCAACATGACCCCCGCGGAGGTGCTCTCCAGCGAGTCGCAGGAGCGCATGTGCGCGGTGGTCACCCCCGAGAACGTGGACGCCTTCATGGCCGTGTGCCGCAGGTGGGACGTGCTGGCCACGGTGATCGGCGAGGTCACCGACGGTGACCGGCTGGTGGTCACCTGGCACGGCGACACCGTGGTGGACGTGCCGCCGCGCACCGTCGCGCACGAGGGCCCGGTCTACGAGCGCCCGGTCGCGCGCCCCGACGAGCAGGACGCGCTGATCGCGGACACCCCGGACCGGCTGACCCGGCCGAAGACCGCGGACGAGCTGCGCGCCACGCTGCTGCAGATGATCTCCAGCCCGCAACTGTGCAGCCGCAAGTGGATCACCGAGCAGTACGACCGCTACGTGCGCGGCAACACCGTGCTCGCCGACCAGGCCGACGCCGGCGTCATCCGGATCGATGAGGCGACCGGCCGCGGCATCGCGCTGGCCACCGACGCGTCCGGCCGCTACACCAAGCTGGACCCCTACGCCGGTGCGCAACTGGCGCTGGCCGAGGCCTTCCGCAATGTGGCCACCACCGGCGCGACGCCGAAGGCGGTCACCAACTGCCTGAACTTCGGTTCGCCGGAGGATCCCGGTGTGATGTGGCAGTTCCAGCAGGCGGTGCGTGGACTGGCGGACGGCTGCGTGGCGCTGGGTATCCCGGTCACCGGCGGCAACGTCAGCTTCTACAACCAGACCGGCCAGACCGCGATCCTGCCCACCCCGGTGGTCGGCGTGCTCGGCGTGATCGACGACGTGCACCGCCGCATCCCGACCGGAATCGGCCTGGAACCGGGCGAGACACTGATCCTGCTCGGCGAGACCCGCGACGAGTTCGGCGGTTCGATCTGGTCCCAGGTGGCGCACGACCATCTCGGCGGCGTCCCGCCGAAGGTCGACTTCGCCCGCGAGCAGTTGCTCGCCGAGGTGCTGACCGCCGGTTCGCGCGACGGCATGATCAGCGCCGCGCACGACCTCTCCGAAGGCGGTCTCGCGCAGGCCGTCGTCGAAGCGGTGCTCGCCGGTGAGACCGGTTGCCGCATCCTGCTTCCCGAGGACGCCGACCCGTTCGTCACGCTGTTCTCCGAGTCGGCGGGCCGGGTGCTGGTCGCCGTTCCGCGCTCGGAGGAGACCAGGTTCACCCGCATGTGCACCGCCCGCGAACTGCCGTGGGTGCGCATCGGCGTGGTCGACCAGGGCTCGGATTCGGTCGAGGTGCAGGGCCAGTTCTCGATCCCGATGGACGAGTTGCGCGCAGCGCACGAGGGCACGCTGCCGAGGCTGTTCGGCGCCGTCTGAGACGAACGCCCACCTGGGCGGGCCTGGACCCCTCGTTGCCGGGCCCGCCCAGGTGAGCGTGATCAGGCGACGGAATTGAACGGATCGTGCTCGGCGAGCAACTTGTCCATCCGCGCCTGGTCGATGCGACCGTGGATGGTCGCCGCCTCGTGCTGGTCGCGAACCACCTTCGCGAGCGTGAACGTGCTCGTGACCAGGAAGAGCACGGACATCCCGAGGAACCCGCGCTGCCAGATGTCCAGCGGAAGTGCGCAGATCCCGATGCCCACTCCGACGAAGCTGATGCCGAAGGCGATCGCGGCCTGCGCGACGTAAGCGCCGGTGGCCTTCGGGCGCGTGGTCGATGTGCTCATGGACAAGAAGTTTCCGGGCGGCGCGGCCCGAGCACCCCGGTACAACTACTCGAGCGGAATGGGTAGTTGCCATTCGCGACGGGCGTTCGATTACCGGACCGTCGGCGCCTGCGGTGTGATCCGCGTCGACCGCGCCCGCGTCACGCCGGGCGACGCGCCGGATCGTCGGAGGCGACCGCCATACTGATCGGATGCTGAAGTCCGCCGGAGCCATGCGGCGGCTGCGCACGCGCGCGGTCGCGGTGATCCGGCGCGCCGAGGACGTCATCGACCTCAACTACGTCGGCTTGGTGGTCGCGACAGTGTTCTTCGCCCTGTCGGTGACGCCGTCACTGCTGCCGCGCGACTGGCTGTTCCAGGGGTTGATCAGCGGGATCAACGCCGCGCTCGGGTACGGCGTCGGCTGCCTGCTGGAGTGGCTGTTCCGGCTCTGGGTGCGGCCGCGGCTGAAGATCGCTTCCCCGCCCACCTGGGTGCGTTACGTGGTCAAGTCCGCCGTGCTGTTCACGGCCGCGCTGAGCGCCGCGCTGATGCTGGTGCAGTCGGCGCGCTGGCAGCGGGAGATCACGGCGTTGATGGGCATGGAGGGCACCACCACGCCCGCCTATCTGCGCACCGGTCTGCTCAGCCTGGCGGTCGGCGCCGCGGCGGTCGCGGTGTACCGGACGGTGCGGGAGATCATCCTGTTCCTGGCCCGCCTGCTCAACCGATGGGTGCGCGTGCCGCGCGAGCTGGCGCCGGCCGCCGGGTTCCTGGTGCTGGTGGTGCTGGCGGTGACGATCTTCAACGGCGTCGCCACGCGGGCGTTCTTCGCCGTGGCCAATTCGGCCTTCAGCGTGCGCAACGACCACACCTCGGTGAACGCGGTCCAGCCGCAGCAACCGGAGCGCTCCGGCAGCCCCACGTCGATGGCGAAATGGGAGACCCTCGGGTTCGAGGGGCGCTGGTTCGTCTCGCACGGCCCCACGGCGAGCCGGATCACCGCGGTCACCGGCCGCCCGGCCAAGGAGCCCATCCGGGCCTACGTCGGCTTGGAATCGGTCGAGGGCGACGAGGAACCGGCCGAGCTGGCGGTGTCGGAGCTGGAGCGCACGGGAGCGTTCGACCGCAAGGCCATCGTCGTGGTCACCACCACCGGGACCGGATGGGTGAACTCGCTGGCCGCGAGCGCGATCGAGTACATGTACGACGGCGACACCGCGATCGTCGCCACGCAGTACTCCTATCTGCCGAGCGTGCTGTCGTTCCTGGCCGACCGCAACAAGGCCGCCGCGGCGGGCAGGGACCTGTTCGACGCGGTGCACGAGCATTGGACCGCGCGCCCGCCGCAGGCGCGACCCAAGCTGCTCGTGTACGGGGAGAGCCTCGGCTCGCAGGGGTCCGAGGCGGCGTTCGACGGTCTCGCCGACCTGCGGGCCAAGGTCGACGGCGCGCTGTGGGTCGGCCCGCCCAACTCCAACCGGCTGTGGCAGCAGTTCGTCGCGCGCCGCGATCCGGGTTCGCGTGAGGTCGAGCCGCTGTACGCGGACGGGCTGGTGGTCCGGTTCGCCTCCGACAGCGCCGACCTGGCGCGACCCTCGACGGAGTGGCGGCCGCCGCGCATCGCCTATCTGCAGCACGCGTCCGACCCGATCGTCTGGTGGTCGCCGGATCTGGTCTTCTCCCAACCGGATTGGCTGTCCGAGTCGCGCGGCTCGGACGTCTCCTCCCAGATGCGCTGGTGGCCGTTCGTCACTTTCTGGCAGGTGGCCGCCGACCTGACCAACGCGCAAGCCGTCACCGACGGGCACGGGCACCGCTACGGCAGCCTGGTGCTGGACGGCTGGGCGGCCATCGCGGCGCCACCGGACTGGACCGCGGAGCGCTCCGAACGGATCCGCCTGGAAGTGGAGACCGCGGAGGATTACGAGCGGACGACCAAGTGAGCCCAGGCGGCACCGCGAGAACGATTGCGGCCGTTGCGCTTCCGCTGATCTGGAGCAATGCGGCGTTGCCCCGGCTCGGTCTCGGCGTGCGCGGGCGGACCGCCGCCAACGCCGGTTTCGCCACCGCGTACGCGCTCGCGCTGCGCGACGAGCCGGTCCGATGCTCGGTGCGCGGCGTGCGCTGCGGGCTGCTCGCGGCCTCGGTCGTCGCGGCCGGATACGGAGTGGCCCTTGCCGTTCCGTCGCTGCGGTGGCAACTGGCCGAACTCGCCGACCGAGGGCCCGAGGTGTCGACGGCGGAATGGATCGCGGTGCACATCCCCGTCGGAACCGTCTACAGCGAGGAACTCGTCTTCCGTGGCACGCTGGATCCGCTGCTGGACAAGATTTTCGGCACGCGAGCGGGGGTATTGCTCGGCGCGGTGACCTTCGGCATCTGGCATATCGCACCCGCGCGGGCCGTTGGCGACAGTGTTTCCGCCACAGTTGCGGTGACCACGGCCGGCGGCCTGGTGTTCGGTGGGTTGCGCCGCCGCACCGGGGGCGTGGCCGCTTCCGCGCTCCTGCACCTGGCCATGAACGCCGGTGGAGCGATCGCGCCACGCCTCGCCCGCCGTTTCGAGGTTTCCGTGCGCGAATACCGGAGCGCGCGGTGCACTGGGGACAGCTGTGCATAGTTCCACAGCCCGGCTTTCCGGAGCACGTGCCACGGCCTGAGAGCGACAGTCGACCACCGGCGCTGATCGAACTCGGCCCCTACGCTGACGACTTACCTCGCCGCAGAATGGTCCGTGCCTGACCCGGTGCTTGCTGAACGATGGCGCAGACCGGCTGTGGACGGCACCACGGTGTTCGGAATGGGTGGGAAGAAACTCGAACTCCACTGCTGGCTCGAGCCGGACATCGGCAGTTTCACACCCCGAACACGTTGAGGCGCAACCCGGTACGTGATCCCGCGTGCGCACCACAGAGGTGTGACCAGATCCGGAGGGGCGAGACCTCCGAGTCACCGCCACCAGGTCGCTCGGTTGCACCACCCCGGCCGCTCTTTGCGCAGGTCAAGGGCTAGGCGATGCACGAGCGGCGGCTGAGTGTCGTTCCGGCGCAGCCGGTGACGACGCCGATGGTCACGCACGGATAGCCCGCTTGCCTCGCGTTCGTTCGGGCCTCGTCGAGGCGGACGCGCTCGCTCGGATCCAAGGCACACTCAGACGGTTGCGCACACCGTTCCTATATGGGTACAGTGTGCGCATGGAGCGCACACTGTGCGCACAATGATGGGAGCGAAGCGATGACGAACACGATGAACTGGGACGAGACGGGCGCGTGGCAGGTGCGCGGAGATTGGGGCAGCACGGATTCGGCCGGACGCCGGTTCTCCGTCGCGCGCTGGCAGGCGAGGTTGGACAGGCTGCTCGCCGAGCACCATGTGCCGGGTGCGGCGCTGGCCGTGCTGGTGGACGGACAGGTCTACGAGATCGCCGGCGGCGTCCTGCACCGGGGGACGGGAGTGCCGGTCACCACCGACTCGGTGTTCCTCTGCGGCTCGATCGCCAAGGTGTACACCGCGACGCTGATCATGCGGCTCGTCGACGCGGGCGAGCTCGACCTCGACGCTCCGGTGGCGGACGTCCTGCCGGAGTTCGCCACCCCTGACGAGCGGGCGACGGCGACGATCACCATCAGGCAGCTGCTCAGCCACACCGGCGGTGTCACAAACGATTTCAACCACGACACCGGCCGCGGCGACGACTGCCTCGCCGCATACGTCGAGGCGGCACGGGACGTGGCGCTGGATTGCGCGCCCGGCACGGCGATGTCCTACGGCAGCCTCGGCTACGTGGTGCTCGGTCGGGTCGTGGAAGTGCTCACCGGGAAGACCTGGGACCAAGCGGTGCACGACATGCTCGCCGTTCCGCTCGGACTCGACCGGCTCGTGACACTGCCCGAGCAGGCGCTGAAATTCCGGGTCGCGATGAGCCACCTCGGGGCGGCGGGCGTCGATCCGGACCCCGCGCCGGAGTGGGATGTGATGCCGCGCAGTGTCGCTCCGGCGGCCCGGGTGATCACGTCGGCGGGCGACATGGTCCGCTTCGCCCGCATGCATCTCGACGGCGGGCGGGCCGCGGACGGCTCCGAGGTGCTGTCGGCCGCATCGGTCGCCGCGATGCAGCGGCGCGAGGTCGACGTCCCGGACAAATGGACGGTCAGCGCCGACGGCTGGGGTCTGGGATGGACCCTCTACGACTGGGACGGCGTCAAGGGATTCGGCCACGACGGCGCGGCCATCGGTCAGTACGCGTACCTGCGGGCGGTGCCCGGAGCGGGAGTCGCGGTGGCGCTGCTCACCAACGGCGGCGGCGCGCGTCCGCTCTGCTCGGCGCTGTTCGGGGAACTGCTCGCCGAATTGGCGGACGTTCGGGTGCCGGACGCGTTCGGCCCGGCCGACCCGCCGGTCGCGGTGGACATCGCTCCGTTCGTCGGCACCTACCGGCGCGCGGGCGTGGTCATCACCGTCACCAAGCGGGACGACGGCACCGGCCACATGCTCTACGAGTTCGTCGACGGAATGGCAGGCATGTCACCCGCACTGAGCATGGACCTGACCCCGGTCGGTCCCACCGTGTTCGCCGCCTCCGGCGCGGGCCCGTCCTTCAGCGAGGACTACATGCCGGTCGTCTTCGCCACCCTCGCCGACGGCACCGAGTGCTGCTACGTCGGCATGCGCGCCACACCGAAGGTATGACCTCGGTCCACCTCTCCCAGTTGCCCGGTTCTCCGCACCTTTTCGAAGGAGGTGAGGCGCCGGGCAGCCGGGCTGAGCGGAACGAGTGGGGAAGTAGGGTCGGGACCGTGGCAGGACGAGGGACGGTCGACCCGGCGCAGATGCGGGCGGCGGTGGCGGTGGTGAGCGAGTGGTTGCGTGACGAGTCGGTCGATGCCCCTGCGCGTCCCGAGCTCGCGGCGGCGGTGCGGACGACGGCGCGGTCGTTGGCAGCCTCCGCGCCCGGGCATTCGGTCGAGGTCCGGGTGCCCCCGTTCGTCGCGGTGCAGTGCATCGAAGGTCCGCGGCACACCAGGGGAACCCCGCCCAACGTCGTCGAGACCGACGCCCGCACCTGGCTGCTGCTGGCCACCGGCCTGCTCGAGTTCGACGCCGCCCTCGCCTCCGGCGCGGTCAGCGCCTCCGGCACCCGCGCGGCCGAGATCGCCCATTGGCTACCGATCGCCCGGGCGACGACCGACTGACCTCGCGCGCAACCTGGTGCCCCGCCGTTCCGGCGGGCGGACGACTCACACCTGGACGATGTTGCGGCGCTCGAGGCCCTTGCGGTCGTAGAAGCGGGTGACCGCCGCGCCGAAGACCAGCCCGATCGCGAGCCCGAGCACCGCCATCCACACGCCTCGGGTGAGTCCCGCCTCGAACTTCGCGTCGAAGTACAGGATCGCCCGCACACCGAGGAACACCTGGTGCATCGGTTCGAAGGAGGCCAGCCAACCGAAATACCGCGGCGTCGCCTCGATCGGCACGGTGCCGCCGGAGGACGGCAAACCCAGGATGACGAACAGGATCAGGTTCACCAGCAGGCCCGCCGAGCCGATGGCCGCCAGCATGGACAGCCCGGTCACGCCCACAGCGGTCAGCGCGAGCGCACTGTAGAGGTACAGCGCGAGCGGATTGCCGATCGGCATGTCCAGCAGCTTGCCGACGACCAGGAACACCACGGCGACGATGTTCGCCGCCAGCACGAACACGCCCCACTTGATCAGCAGCGTCTTGAACCGCGAGATCGGCGTGGGCGGATAGTGCACGTACCACGGCCCGTATTCGGTGGGCACGAAGCCGAGCTGCGCATCGATCATCGTGTGGATGACCATAGCGCCGACCACACCGGCCAACAGCAGCAGCAGGGCGTAGAAGAACGCGGTCAGGCCTTGGCCGCTACCGTGCGGCAGTGGGTGGTACTGCTGCTCGACCACCTCGATCGGCGATGCCAGCGCGACCTTGGTCGCGCCGGTCAGCTCGGGCGCGGGCGGGCCGCCGGGGCGCGGGGCGAGCTGCGCGTTCACCTGGTCGAGCAACTGCTTGCCGACCTGCTTGTTCACCTCGGTCAGCGCCTCGTCGCCGACTCGGAGCACGATCTGGGTGCCGAACGCGCCGGTGCGCGGGTTGGTCTGCAGCGTGATGGTCGGCCGCTGGATATCGCCCGGTATGACACTGCCCACACCCAGATTGCCGAGCCGCTTGCTGAAATCACCCGGGATGACGATCGCGCCGTAGACCTGTCCGGACTGCATCTGGCGCTCGGACTCACTGATACCGAGCACGCGCAGGTCGACCTTGTCCGATGGCACTCCCGAGGCCAGCGCTTCGGTGATCTGATTGCCGAAATTGACCTGCTGCTTGCTGTCCCCGCTGCCGATGGTGTCGCCGACGTCCTGGTTGACCAGGGCGATCGGGAAATCGTGCAGGTTCTTCTCCGGATCGACGACATAGTCGAGGTACATGATGCCCAGCAGCGCGGTGAGCAGGCTCAGCACCGCCAGCGGAAAGAGCACCATCCGCGACCATGGCCTGCGCCCCGCGCCCGCTCCCGGCTCGGTCTTGCTCGCGTCGTCCGTAGTCGTCACGGTGCGCACCGTAACAGTTGCGGGCGCCGGAAATAGTCCGGTTCGGTCACCCTGGATTGCTGCCCGGATGCGGCGGCGTGCGAGTGCGCCGCCGTCCACCCGTAGAATGAATTCTGCCCCCAGCCCGCCCGAACAGGGAGCAAACGGTGACCAACGCCGAACTGCCGGTCGACAGCATTTCCGCCCCCTCTTGTCCCGCCCCGGACGTCGATGAGAACGAGCCGCGCGAGGAGTGCGGAGTGTTCGGAGTCTGGGCGCCGAGTGAAGAAGTGGCGAAGCTCACGTATTACGGGCTCTATGCCTTGCAACACCGCGGGCAGGAGGCGGCGGGCATCGCGGTGTCGGACGGATCGCAAATCCTCGTCTTCAAGGATCTGGGTCTGGTCAGCCAGGTGTTCGACGAGCAGACGCTGGCGGCCATGCCGGGTCACATCGCCGTCGGTCACTGTCGTTACTCCACGACGGGTGGGGTGACCTGGGAGAACGCCCAGCCCATCTTCCGCACCACCGCCGTCGGTTCCGGACTTGCCCTGGGGCACAACGGCAATCTGGTCAATACCGCCGAATTGGCAGGCCGCGCACGCGAACTCGGCTTGCTCGCCTCCGTTCGCGGCGGACGCCCGCAGCCCGCCGCGGCCACCTCCGACTCCGACGTCGTCACCGCGCTGCTCGCGCACGCCGCCGCCGATTCCAGCATCGAGCAGGCCGCGATGCAGCTGCTGCCCACTTTGAAGGGCGCGTTCTGCCTGACCTTCATGGACGAGCACACCCTCTACGCCGCGCGCGACCCGCACGGGGTGCGCCCGCTGTGCCTGGGCAGGCTGGAGCGTGGCTGGGTCGTTGCCAGCGAGACCGCAGCGCTGGACATCGTCGGCGCGGCGTTCGTCCGTGAGATCGAGCCCGGCGAACTGCTGGCGATCGACGCCGACGGCGTGCGCTCGATGCGCTTCGCCAACCCCGAGCCCAAGGGTTGTGTCTTCGAGTACGTGTACCTGGCCCGGCCGGACAGCACCATCGCCGGGCGGTCGGTGCACGCCACCCGGGTGGAGATCGGCCGTCGCCTGGCGAAGGAGCATCCGGTCGAGGCCGACTTGGTGATCCCGGTGCCCGAGTCCGGCACGCCCGCCGCCGTCGGCTACGCGCAGGGTTCGGGGGTGCCCTACGGCCAGGGCCTGATGAAGAACGCCTACGTCGGGCGCACGTTCATCCAGCCGAGCCAGACCATCCGGCAGCTGGGCATCCGGCTCAAGCTCAATCCGCTGCGCGAGGTCATCCGGGGCAAGCGCCTGATCGTCGTGGACGACTCGATCGTGCGCGGCAACACCCAGCGCGCGCTGATCCGGATGCTGCGCGAGGCGGGCGCGTTGGAGATCCACGTGCGGATCGCCTCGCCGCCGGTGAAGTGGCCGTGCTTCTACGGCATCGACTTCGCCTCGCGGGCGGAGCTGATCGCCAACGGCGCGGGGACCGAAGGCGACGTCGCCGACATGGTCGAGGGCGTGCGCCGTTCGATCGGCGCCGACACGCTCGGCTACATCTCCTTGGACGGCATGATCGCCGCGACCGAGCAGCCGCGCTCGCGGCTGTGCGCCGCGTGCTTCGACGGCAACTATCCGATCCCGCTGCCCACCGAGGCCGCCATCGGGAAGAACGTGCTCGAGGGCATGCTCACCGGCCAGTCCGAAGCAGAGCTGTTGGGTAAGAACGCGAATGCGAGCGCGCTGAGCCGTCCGTAACCCTTTTGCGAATGCCGCCATCCGGTGTCGCGCACCGTGATCTGGCGTGCTCGAGCCATCACAACCGCCAATTCTGGACGTATGACCGGTTTTCCCGGCGTCGGAGGCGTTGCGCATAACACCTGCTGACGACGCCGCGGAATTTCTTCGGAAACGTAACGTGCCGAAAATGCTTCGTAGGTACGGTGCCGATCAGATCGGAAGTTCACCCGTGTCCGCACCGGGCCAGGAGAACGCGGTGCGGCGCTCGAGAAGTGGGGCCGTGATGAGGAATTCGAGGGTTGGCCGACGTGCCGGGACGCGAACCATCGCCACCGTCGGCTTACTGGCGCTGGCGGCGTCGGTGCTGGCGGGCTGCGGTTCCGGACGAACCGGGGAGGGAGGTGACGGCGCCGGACTGGTGGCGGGCACCACCGACAAGATCTTCTCGCTCGATCCAGCGGCCGCTTACGACAACGGGTCGCTGGTCGCCGAGACGCAGATCTACCAATACCTGCTCAACTTCGCGCCCGGCGACCCGACGCCTCGGCCGGACGCGGCGCAGAAGTGCGAGTTCACCGCGCCGACGGTGTACACCTGCACGTTGAAGGACGGCCTGAAGTTCGCCAACGGCAACCCGCTCACCGCAACCAGCGTGAAGTTCTCCTTCGACCGGATGCTGCGGATCAACGACCCGAACGGGCCCGCGTCGCTGCTGGGCAACCTGCAGAAGACCGATGTGGTGGACGCGCGCACCGTCGCGTTCACGTTGAAGGTGGCCGACGACCAGACCTTCCCCGCGATCCTGCCCACCCAGGCGGGTCCGATCGTCGACGAGAAGGTCTACGCGCCGGACAAGGTGATGCCGGACGAGGACGTGGTGCGGGCCAAGGGCTACTCCGGTCCGTACACCATCGCCGCTTACGACAAGAACAAGCTGGTCGAGTACCAGGCGTTCGCCGACTACAACGGCATCCTCGGCACCCCGAAGACCAAGACGGTGTCGACGAAGTACTACGCCACCACCGACAATATGAAGCTGGACCTGCAGAACGGGTCGCTCGATGTCGGGTACCGGTCGTTCACGCCCACCGACATCGAATCGCTGCGCCACGACGGCAGAGTCGCCGTGCACGAGGGGCCCGGTGGCGAACTGCGTTACATCGTGTTCAACCTGAACACCATGCCGGGCGGCACACCGGAACAGAAACTGGCCGTGCGCAAGGCGGTCGCGTCCACCGTCGATCGGGCCGCGCTGGCCGACAGCGTCTACAAGAAGACGTATCTGCCCGCGTATTCGTCCGTGCCGCAGGGCATGCCGGGCGCGGCGGAGCCGTTCAAGGACATCTACGGAGCCCAGCCGAACAAGGATCAGGCGGCGAAGTTCCTCGCCGACGCCGGGGTGACGACGCCGGTCGAGCTGAAACTCCAGTACAACCCCGATCACTACGGTTCCAGCAGCTCCGAGGAGTACGCGGCGATCAAGTCGCAGCTGGAGGCCACGGGTTTGTTCCGAGTCGACCTGCAATCCACCGAATGGGTGACCTACCAGCGGGAACGAGCGCGCGACGCGTACCCGGTCTACCAGTTCGGCTGGTTCCCGGACTTCCCGGACCCGGACAACTACCTCTCGCCGTTCTTCGGTCCGAACAACTTCCTGCAGTCGCATTTCGAGGACTCCGGCATCTCCGCGCAGTTGATCGCCCAGGCGACGCAGCCGGACAAGGACAAGCGGCTCGCCCAGATCGGTCAGGTGCAGCGTGACCTCGCGCAGAACTTCCTGCCGATCGTCCCGCTGCTGTCCGGCAAGCAGATCGCGGTCGCTGCCACGGGCGTGCAAGGCGTGCAGCAGACGCTGGATTCGTCGTTCAAGTTCCGCTATACGGTGCTGAGCAAGTGAGTTCCGGCGACGCAGCCGGTGCCGGGACGACCACTGCGCAGGGGAACGTGCGCACGCCGGTCCCGGCCCGGCGGTTCGGGCTGCCGCGACGGGGCAAGGGCGGCGACGATTCGCGTTACCGGGCGCTGCTGCGCTACCTGGGCGTTCGCCTGCTGCTGATACCGGTGACCGCGTTGATCCTGGTGACGGTCGTGTTCTTCCTGATGCGTGTGGTCGGCGACCCGATCAGCGCGGCCATGGGCGGGCGCATGACCCAGGAACAGATCGAGGCGCGAAAGGAGGCGGCCGGGCTCAACCGGCCGATCCTGGCCCAGTACTGGGACTACCTCTCCGGACTGCTGCGCGGAGACCTCGGGCGCTCGCAGGACAACCGCGAGATCAGCGAGGTGGTGCTCACCTACGGCGCGGCTTCGCTGGAGCTGGTGTGCTGGGCGTTGGTCGTCGCGTTCGCGATCGGCGTCCCGCTGGGCAGATACGCCGCGACCCACCGGGATTCGGCCGCCGACACCACGTTGCGGCTGCTGGCCATCCTGTTCTACGCCGCGCCGGTGTTCTTCGTCGGATTGCTGTTGAAGCTGGTTTTCGCCGTGCAACTGGGCTGGCTGCCGGTCGCGGGTCGGGCGAGCACCAATGTGGAACTGCGATTGCAGCACGTCTCGCCGAAGACGAACATCATGGTGATCGACGCGATTCTCTACGGCGACACCGGATATCTGCTCGACGTGCTGAAACACGCGGTGCTTCCGGCCATCGCGCTCGGCCTGCTCACCGCGGGCATCTTCCTGCGGCTGGTGCGGATCAACCTGATCCAGACCCTCCGCGCCGACTACGTGGACGCGGCACGGGCGCGCGGCCTGTCCCGGCGCGTGGTGACCGGGCGGCATGCCTTCCGCAACGCGATGATCCCGATCGTCACGGTGATGGGCATGCAGATCGCCATGATGCTCGGCGCCTCGGTGCTCACCGAGACCACCTTCGAGTGGAAGGGCCTCGGCTACCAGTTCGCGCAGTACCTTTCGGCTCGCGACTTCATCGCCGTGCAGGGCATCGTCGCGTTCATCGCGCTCATCGTGGCGGTGCTGAGCTTCGTGGTGGACGTGCTGGTGGCGCTGATCGATCCGAGGGTGAGGTTCTGATGACCGCTCCGGAACTGCTGAACGAACCGCTGGTCACGCCACCTGTCGCGCGCCGGGGTGTGCCGGGCCTTCGGCTGTTCGCCATGACCGCGGGTTTGCAGCGCGCGACGCTGATCCTCGGGCTCGGACTGGTCGGCGTCTTCGTCGTCGCCGCCGTCTTCGCCCCGCTCATCGCGCCGTACGGATTCGCCCAGAGCGCCGCCGACGGAGTCGATTTCGTCCGGCATCAGGCGCCGTCGGCTGAGCACTGGTTCGGCACCTCGGTGCGGGGGGAAGACGTGTTCTCCCGGGTGATCTACGGTGCGCGGACCGCGCTGTGGGTGATCGCGATCTCGCTTGTGCTCTCGCTGTTGATCGGGGTGCCGCTCGGGCTGCTGTCCGGCTATCTCGGTCGATGGCCGGACCGAATGCTCGTGCTGTTCATGGACGCGATGTACGCGTTCCCGACGCTGCTGCTGGCGATCGTGGTGTCCATCGTGGTCGCGGGCGGGCGCTCGACCAGCCTGGGCGGTGTGCTGTCCGCGGCGGTGGCCATCACGGCGGTGTTCGTGCCGCAGTACTTCCGGGTGGTGCGCAACGCGACCGTGGCGGTGAAGCAGGAGCCGTACGTGGACGCCGCCCGCGTGACCGGCGCGTCCACCACGCGGATCCTGTTCCGGCACATCCTGGCCAACGTCACCCAGTCGCTACCGGTGATCGTCACGCTCAACGGGTCGGAGGCCATCCTCACCCTGGCCGGCCTCGGGTTCCTCGGTTTCGGCATCGAACCGACCCAGGCCGCGGAGTGGGGTTTCGACCTGAACAAAGCGCTGTCGGACGTCTCCAACGGCATCTGGTGGACCGGCGTCTTCCCCGGCGTCGCCATCGTGCTCGTGGTGCTCGGCATGACCCTGGTCGGCGAGAGCCTCAACGAAGTGCTCAACCCGATCCTGCGCACTCGCCGTGCGGCGGCGGTGGCGGTCCCGGCGGCCGCCGTCACCGAAGTCGTTCCGGGAGGGCGGGACGCCGTGGACACCGACCGGAAGGACACCACCGATGTTTGAGCCGACCGCGACAGATCGTCCTCGCCCCGCCCTGTCCATCGAATCGCTGTCGGTCACATTCGCCACCGACGGCGGGCCCGTGCACGCGGTCACCGACGTCTCCTACGAGGTCTATCCCGGGGAGGTGCTGGCCATCGTCGGGGAATCCGGCTCGGGCAAGTCGGTGAGTTCCCGCACGGCGATGGGATTGCTGCCGCAGACCGCGACGGTGCGCGGCCTGGTCACCCTGGGTGCCGAGCAGGTCACCGCGATGAGCGAGAAGCAGCTCACCGCACTGCGCGGCGGCGCGATCTCGATGGTGTTCCAGGAACCCGGCCTGGCGCTCGACCCGCTGTTCACCGTCGGCTTCCAGATCGGCGAGGCGCTGCGGGCACACACGAACCTGAGCAAGAAGGCCACGAAGGCCCGCGCGGTGGAACTGTTGCGGCTGGTCGGGCTGCCCGATCCGGAGCATCGGGTGGACTACTACCCGCACCAGCTCTCCGGCGGGCAGAAACAACGCGTGGTGATCGCCATCGCCATCGCCTGCGAGCCGAAGGTGATCATCGCCGACGAGCCGACCACGGCGCTGGACGTCACCGTGCAGGCCGAGATCCTCGCCCTGCTGCGGGACCTGCGCGACCGCACCGGCAGCGCGATCGTGCTGATCACCCACAACATGGGCGTGGTCGCCGATATCGCCGACCGCGTGGTGGTGATGCGCGAAGGCGCGGTGGTCGAGCAGGCGCCGGTGGACGAACTGTTCGCGCGGCCCACCGCGGACTACACCCGTGCACTGCTGGCCGCGGTGCCGCATCTGGGCACCGAGCAGCTCGAGCACGGCCCGTCCGACAGCGCAGGCACCGAGGGCGATCCGGTGCTGGAGGTCTGCGACCTGGTGGTCGAATTCCCCGGCCCGTTCGGCCGGCCGCGGTTGCGTGCGGTGGACGAAGTGAGCCTGCGCATCGGGCGCGGCGAGACCCTCGGTCTGGTCGGCGAGTCCGGATCGGGCAAGTCCACCATCGGCCGCTGCGTCGCGGCGCTGCAACGGCCGACCTCGGGGGTCGTACGGGTGCGTGGCCAGGACATCGCGGGGCTGTCCCCGCGCAAGCTGCGGCCGATCCGGCGGCGCTTCGGCTTCGTCTTCCAGGACCCGGCCAGTTCGCTGAACCCCCGGCTCACCGTGGGCGAGTGCGTGGCCGAACCGCTCATCGTGCACAAGGCCGGAAGTTCCGCGCAGATCCGCGCCAGAGTGCGCCGGCTGCTCGACGACGTGCGTTTGCCCGCGGGCGCCGAACGCCGGTACCCGCACGAGCTGTCCGGCGGGCAGCGTCAGCGCGCCAGCCTGGCTCGCGCCCTGGTGCTCGACCCGGACCTGCTGGTCGCCGACGAGCCGACCAGCGCGCTGGACGTCTCGGTACAGGCGGCGGTGCTGGAGCTGTTCGGTCAGCTACAGCGCGAGTGCGGCTGGGCGTGCCTGTTCATCAGCCACGACCTGGCGGTGGTCGACCAGCTCGCCGACCGCATCATGGTGTTGCGCGACGGTGCGGTGGTGGAACAGGGTGATCGTGATCGCATCCTGCGCGCGCCGCGGGAGGAGTACACGCGGCGCCTGGTCGCGGCGGTGCCGGTGCCCGACCCGGTGCGGCAACGCCACCGCCGGGCCCGGACGGCCGGGTTGTTCGACGGGAACGAGAAGGACTGATGGTCCCCCTGTACGGCTCGCGCTGCCCTATTGTCAAGAGGGCGAGCCAACACCGGTGCGGGGTCGTTATCCGGCTCCGGTAGCGTGAGCAGGCATCTATCCGCCGATTCGGTTTGGAGCTTTCCCCGAAGATGACTGAACAGACCCCCAGTGGTGGTGCCTCGTACGCCGCGGCAGGCGTGGACATCGAGGCAGGTGACCGCGCAGTCGAGTTGTTCGGGCCATTGGCGAAGAAGGCGACCCGGCCCGAGGTCCAGGGCGGCCTCGGCGGTTTCGCCGGGCTGTTCGCGTTGAAGGGCGGCTACCGGGAACCGCTGCTGGCGGCCTCCACCGACGGCGTCGGCACCAAGATCGCGGTGGCGCAGGCGATGGACAAGCACGACACCGTCGGGCTCGACCTGGTCGCCATGGTGGTGGACGATCTCGTGGTCTGCGGCGCCGAGCCGTTGTTCCTGCAGGACTACATCGCCATCGGCAAGGTCGTCCCGGAGAAGGTCGCCGAACTGGTCTCCGGTATCGCGGAGGGCTGCGTGCGCGCCGGTTGCGCGCTGCTCGGCGGCGAGACCGCCGAGCATCCCGGATTGATGGACCCCGACGACTACGACCTGTCCGCGACCGGCGTCGGCGTGGTCGAGGCCGACGCGGTGCTCGGGCCCGACCGGGTCCGTCCCGGCGACGTGGTGATCGCCATGGGGTCCTCCGGTCTGCACTCCAACGGCTACAGCCTGGCCCGCAAGGTGCTGCTCGACATCGACCGCATGTCGCTCACCGGCCACGTCGAGGAATTCGGCCGCACCCTGGGCGAGGAACTGCTCGAGCCGACCCGCATCTACGCCAAGGACTGCCTTGCGCTGATCGCCGAGACCGACGTGCGCACCTTCGCCCACGTCACCGGTGGTGGCCTGGCCGCCAACCTGGCCCGGGTGTTGCCCGCGGGCATGGTGGCCGAGCTGGATCGCGGCACCTGGAACCCGGCGCCGGTGTTCAAGATGATCGCCCAGCGCGGTCGAGTGGAGCGGGCCGAGATGGAGAAGACGTTCAACATGGGCGTCGGCATGGTCGCCGTCGTCGCTCCGGAGGACGTGGACCGGGCGCTGGCGGTGCTGACCGCGCGGCACATCGAGTGCTGGACGCTGGGCACGGTCAAGAAGGCCAAGGACGCCGACGCCGTGCGCGCCGTGCTGGTCGGTGACCATCCGCGGTTCTGACCGCGGCGAAGACACGTCAGAGTCCCGCATCCTCATTCGATGCGGGACTCTGGTGTGTTGCAAGCCTTTTCGGCGCCTGTGACGTCAACCCGCGACAACGATCGAAGGGGGAGGCCCGTCGGCCTCCCCCTTCAGACGTGATCCGAGTCAGCGGCGCCAGTCGTCGTAGTCGTCCTCGTCCCAGCGGGACAAGGAGTCGTCCGCGTCGTGCTCATCGGACAGCACACCACCACTCCGCTGGGAGTTGGGGCTTCCCGAAAGCTCGCGCTGAAGGCTCGCGAAGTCGGTCGACGGCGAGCTGTACTTGAGCTCGCGTGCGACCTTGGTCTGCTTTGCCTTAGCCCGGCCACGGCCCATGGCTGACCCCCTCGCGTCACAGCGGGGCGGCCTGGGGTTTGGTGGCGGCCCCGTTCGAATTAATACTCTTCCTGACAGACACTTTAGCGTGTGTCCGGCGGTCTCGCTTCCAGGAGTGGGTGAAGAACTCCGGAACTGGGCCGTTTGCCCGCTTGTCGCCCCGCCGTGGAATAGCTATACGACCCCGGGTATCGCGCGAATCACACCGACTCGAGCGCCGCCGCCGAGCACCGCGGGGGCTGCCAGCTCCGCGTGCGCATCGGTCCACTCGATCCCCATCCGATGCAGAATCGCCAGCGTCAGCGGCATTCGCGCACGATCGTGGCCGTCATCGATCTTGTACGCGAAAGCCGATCCGTCCGGCAGGGCACCGGCGTGCACGCCGTCCGCGCCGATCTTGCACACCAGGCCGGGGGTGGCATGCATGACGAGCAGATCGGGGGCGTTCGTGCCGGAAATCACTCGCGGATGGGCGCGGATCGCGTCGGCGACCCGGCGTTCGGGTGTGCCGGGCGCAGCCGTCGCCATCGTCGAGAACACCCGCGCGAGATTGATCAACGAGACCGGGATGATCGGCAGTCCACAGCCGTCGATGCCGAGATCGGCTTCCGGCTCACCGGTCAGATCGGCCACCGTGGCGATCACCGCGCGCTGTAGCGGATGCGCCTGATCTTGGTAGCCCTCGGTGGGCCAGCCGTTGACCGCGCAGGTCGCGAGCATCGCCGCGTGCTTGCCCGAGCAGTTCATGTAGAGCGGGTGCGGTGGCAGGCCGCCCGCGAGCAGCTCGGCGCGGGCGCGCTCGTCGTGGGGCAGATCGGCCGGGCACGCGAGGGCCGAGTCGGCGAACCCGAAGCGGTCCAGCAACCTGCGCACCAGGGCAATGTGGTCCGGTTCGCCGTAGTGCGAGGCGGTGGCGACAGCCAGTTCGGCGTCGTCGAGGGGCTCGAAACCGTTGCGCAGCAGAGTGATCGCCTGCATCGGCTTGTTCGTCGAGCGCGGGAAGATCGGCAGGTGCACTTCGCCGAGCTCGCGGGTGGGCTCGCCCGCGGCGTCCAGCACCACCACCGAGCCGCGGTGCACGCATTCGCGGAAGCCCGAGCGGACGACTTCGACCAGTTCCACACTCACAGTCGCGCTCCCGTGCCGAGGTCGTCGGTGTCCGCCGTCGCGTCCCGGTCCGCGGCGGTGCGCGCCGCGTTGGCATGTCGGCGCGCGTGCCGTGCGACCTGCATGCGCACGTCGTCGGAAACGGTCGGCTCGTCGGCGAGCAGGATGGCCAACAGGTCGAGATCGGTGCCGGTGAACACGTCGCGAACGGTGACGCCGTGCTCGGGGACGTGCACCACCGAGATCCGGTCGCCCGCCCCGATCGTTCCCTCGGTGAGCACCCTCAGGTAGGTGCCGGTGTCGCTGCGCAGCGCGAACCGCTTCACCCACTGGCGCTCACCGCTCCAGTGCTGAAACGTCGCGCACGGCACGCGCGGTGCGCTGACCTCGAGCAAGGTGTCGCCGATCGACCAGCGCGCGCCGATCACCGAGTCGCTGACCGGAAGCCCACTGACGCGCAGGTTTTCGCCGAACCACCCGGCGGGCAGTTCGCGGCCGAGTTCCGTGCCCCAGCGGCGGGCGTCCTCGTCGGCGTAGACATAGACGGCCTGGTGCACGCCACCGTGGTGCTTGGTGTCGCAGACGTGGTCGCCGGCCAAACCGAGTGCGCGCACCGCGACCCGCCCCGGTACCGGCCTCTTGTCGATGGCGGTGCGGCCGACCCGTCCCGGCACCTCGAGGTCGGCGTGCACGACGCACGTGGCGAGGACCTCGCCGGAATCACCGACACGCACGGGCAGCGCTCCTCTCGTCACGAATGGGGAGCTCGGCGCTGAGCAAGGGCAGGGATCTCGGCTCCGGAACGTCCCATGCCGGATGGTGGTTCGTCAACAGGTCAGCGCCCGCGCAGCCGGTCGACCGCGATCCGGCCTGCCTGCGGCTCGTCGTCGGCGGGCACCGAGTCGGGATCGATGGCCGCCGCGACCGGGCCCGCGGCCAGCGCGGTGTCGGCCGGAACCGCGCGCTTGACCAGCGCGAGGGCGATCGGGCCGAGTT
Source organism: Nocardia abscessus (assembly GCF_015477775.1). GTDB lineage: Bacteria > Actinomycetota > Actinomycetes > Mycobacteriales > Mycobacteriaceae > Nocardia > Nocardia abscessus_A. The sequence continues at coordinate 268,515 of NZ_JADLQO010000006.1, forward strand.
CGTAGTGGTCGATGACCGTGCCGAGCCTGCCCACCGTGCGGCCGCCCGCGGTGACGTCGTCGCCGGTGGCGGGGCGTTCGTCCGCCGAGCCGTCCAGGTGCAGCAACACCAGGTGCCGCGGAGGTTTGCCGAGATTGTGCACCCTGGCCACGGTCTCCTGGCCGCGATAGCAACCCTTGTCCAGGTGCACCGCACCGTGTTCGGTCACGCCACCGATCCAGTGGGCCTCGTGCGGGATGGTCCGCTCGTCGGTGTCCAGACCGATCCGCGGGCGAACGGCCGCCACGCGCAGCGCCTCGAACGCCCACATCCCGGCGGGTACGGCGCCCGCCGCGGTGAGCCGGGTCCACAGATCGGTCAGTTGATCGCGGGGGATGATCAGGTCGAAGGAGTCAGCCGTCGGCCATGGCATCCGGCGCAGGAAACCGCCGCCGGGCAGCGGCGCCGCCTCGTACACGCCGGGCAGGGCGGCGATGCCGAGCGTTTCGGTCAGGCCGGCGACGCCCGGTCCCAGCAGGCTCAGCACCGCGTGATCCGCGGCGCCGACCGGTTCGGCGTCGGCCCAGAAGACCATCTTCTGCAGGAAGGCCAGCAGGTCGGGTCCGCGCTCGGCCTCGGTATCGATCCAGACGGTGCCGTCGAGTTCGGTGAGCACGAAGTGATGCTGCACCCGGCCGTTCAGATCGAGGTCGAGGTTCTCCGCGGACTGCCGGTCGCCGAGAGCGGCGACGTGCTGACTGGAGATGGTGTGCAGCCAGGTGAGCCGCTCCGCGCCGGTGATGCGCAGGACGAAGCGATGCGAACGGTCGACGATCGCGGCGCGGTCCACCGCGGCGCGCTGTTCGCCGAACGGATCGCCGTAGTGCCAGGCGACGGCGGCGTCTGGTGAACCAGGCGCTCCCGCGACGGCTCCCGACACATTGAGCAGGGGGCTGGGCGCTACGACCACGGACACATCTCCCACTCTAGGCGGGGCCGCCGCGCGGTGCGCGAACCGGGCTGCCACGCCCGAGTCCGGCATAGCGGATCGGCATTGTGCGAGCATTGCGACCGGCGCTGCGGTGAACCTTGACAAAAGGTCTTGCGAAAGCGGCCGTGACATAGGCATTGTCCGCTCCTACCGCCTACGCTCGTCGCATGGTGGATCGAGTTCTGGTAACTCTCGACGGCGCGGTGCGGGATGCGGATGCGCCGTTGTTGTTCGCGGACGATATCGGCGTATTGCGCGGCGACGGTGTTTTCGAAACGGTGCTCGTGCGCGCGGGAGTCGCGTGCGCGATCGAATTTCATCTAGGCAGACTGCGCCGCTCCGCGCAGGCGCTCGATCTACCCGAGCCGGAGCTGGGCAAATGGCGCGAGGCGGTGGAGACCGCGGCCAAGGAGTGGGGCAGCGAGCGCGAAGGGGTGCTGCGGCTGGTGCTGACCCGCGGTCGCGACTCCGAGCTGGCCGGCACACCCGACAAGGTCAAGACCGGCGATCTCGCCGCCGCCGTGCCGGTGCCCACGGCCTTCGTGCTGGTCGCACCGGTGCCCGAGCGTGTGGAGAAGGCCCGCACCGAAGGCGTCGCCGTGGTGACCCTGTCGCGCGGCATCTCGATCGACCTCGCGCAGGCGGCGCCGTGGCAGCTGCTCGGGGCCAAGACGCTGTCCTACGCCACCAACATGGCCGCCCTGCGGTTCGCCGCGCGGATGGGCGCGGACGACGTGATCTTCACCAGTACGGAGAACCGGGTGCTGGAAGGTCCGCGGTCCAGCGTGGTGATCGCGCGCGACAAGCAGTTGATCACCCCGCCCGCGAAGAACGGGGTGCTGCCCGGCGTCACCCAGCGCGCGCTGTTCGCCGAGGCGGAGAAGGCGGGCTGGCAGTGCCGCTACGACTCGCTGTTCACCGCCGACCTGCTCACCTGCGACAGCATCTGGATGCTGTCGAGCATTTCGCTGGCGGCGCGGGTCAATTCGCTGGACGGGCTGCGCATGTCGGCGCCGGACAACGCCGCGGAGATCATCGAGCTGGTCGATCGCGGCATCGAGCGGGCAGGCGCCATCGGCGACTGGTGAACGTTGGTCCGGCTCTCCGGGTATTCATGCCGTACCGGTTGAGTAGCGGGGGATTTGCGTTCAGGTCCTGCGTTGGGGGCGGGGTGGGTTCTGGGCGTGCCCGGTGAGTTACCCATGTGCTCGCGAGATCAGTTGTCGCGTTCGGGAGGCGGTATCGGCGGGCTAGTTGTCGCGTTGGGGAGGCGTGCGGCGGTGTCGGGCGGGTCAGTTGTCGGCGAGATCAGTTGCCGCGTTGCGGTTCAGGCGTGCGGCGGTGTTGACGGGCTGGTGTCCGTGTCCGTGTCCGTGTCGGCGCTGGGCCGATGGCTATGACTCCTGCTGATCGCTGCTGTCCGTGATCTCCGTCCCAGTCGGCGGGGAGGGTGGCGGTGAGCACGGGAAACGGCTGGTGAGGGCGGGGATGTCCGGGTTGCCGTGTTCCAGGACTCATTTTCGCGGGGTGCCTCCGGCGTTAGTCTTACTACGAAACGTCGTAGACACAGGAGGTCGGCTTGAACGCCTTGGACATCTCCCGATGGCAGTTCGGCATCACGACGGTGTATCACTTCCTCTTGGTGCCGCTGACCATCGGTCTCGCGCCGCTGGTTGCGGCCATGCAGACGGCATGGGTCATCACCGGCAAGCAGCACTGGCTGCGGCTGACCAAGTTCTTCGGCAAGCTGTTCCTGATCAACTTCGCGCTCGGCGTGGCGACCGGCATCGTGCAGGAGTTCCAGTTCGGCATGAATTGGAGCGAGTACTCCCGGTTCGTCGGTGACGTCTTCGGCGCCCCGCTCGCGCTGGAAGGCCTGATCGCCTTCTTCATGGAATCGACCTTCCTCGGACTGTGGATCTTCGGCTGGACCCGATTGCCGAAACTGCTGCACCTCGGCGCGATCTGGATGGTCGCGATCGGCGTGAACGCCTCGGCGTACTTCATCGTCGCGGCCAACTCGTTCATGCAGCATCCGGTCGGCGCCCGCTACAACCCGGAAACCGGTCGCGCGGAGCTGGAGAGCATCGTGGAGGTGCTCACCAACAACACATTGCTGGCGGCCTTCCCGCACGTGGTCGCCGGGTCCTTCCTCACGGCAGGCACTTTCGTCGCGGGCATCGCGGGTTGGTGGATGGTGCGCAACGCCCGCGGCGGCGACGAGACGAAACTCGCCGAGGCGCGGGCGATGTGGCGGCCTGCCGCGCGGGCGGGCATCGTCGTGATGATCGTCTCGCTGGCGGGGCTGGTCTACACCGGTGACGTGCAGGGCAAGCTGATGTTCGAGCAGCAGCCGATGAAGATGGCATCGGCGGAATCGCTGTGCCACACCGCGCTCAACCCGGACTTCTCCGTGCTCACCGTCGGCACGCACAACAACTGCGACAGCGTGACGCACGTGCTCGAAGTGCCTTACGTGCTGCCCTGGCTGGCCGAGGGCCAGTTCACCGGTGTGACGCTGGACGGGGTCGTCGACCTGCAGAAGGCCTACAACGAGAAGTTCGGCGTCGGCGACTACCGGCCGAACCTGTTCGTCACCTACTGGTCGTTCCGCGCCATGATCGGCCTGTCGGCGGGTTCGGCGCTGCTCGCGCTGGCCGGGCTGTGGCTGACCCGCCGCGGCCGGGTACCGGACCAGCGCTGGTTCTCGTGGCTGAGCCTGCTGGTCATCCCGACGCCGTTCCTGGCCAACAGCGCCGGATGGGTGTTCACCGAGATGGGACGCCAACCCTGGGTCGTCGTGCCCAATCCCACCGGCGACCCGAACCTGCGCCTCACCGTGCAGCAGGGCGTGTCGAACCACTCGCCGGGCGTGGTGCTGTTCTCGCTGATCGTCTTCACGCTGCTGTACGGCGCGCTCGCGATCGTGTGGTTCTACCTGATGCGCCGGTACGTGATCCACGGACCCGATCCGGCGGCGCCCGCGGCGACCGAGCCGCACGACACGGACGCGTCCTCGGGCGGGCGCCGCACCGAAGAACCCGCCGTCGACCAACTTTCGTTCGCCTACTAGGAGCCGGCGATGAGTCTGCAAGAGATCTGGTTCGTCGTCATCGGCGTCCTGTTCACCGGCTACTTCGTGCTGGAAGGCTTCGACTTCGGCGTCGGCATGCTCATGCCGATCCTCGGCAAGGGATCGGACGCGCGCAGGCGAGCGGTGCTCAACACGATCGGGCCGGTGTGGGACGCCAACGAGGTCTGGCTGATCACCGCGGGCGCCGCGATGTTCGCCGCGTTCCCGGAGTGGTACGCCAGCTTGTTCTCCGGCTTCTATCTGGCGTTGCTGCTGGTGCTCGTCGCGCTCATCCTGCGGATCTGCGCCATCGAGTACCGCGGCAAGATCGACGACCCGCGCTGGCGGGCCCGCTGCGACATCGGCATCGGCATCGGTTCCTGGGTTCCGGCGCTGGCTTGGGGCTGGGTGTTCGCCAACGTGGTGCACGGGGTTCCGCTGAACGAGAAGAAGCAGTTCGCGGGCTCGGTGGCGGACCTGTTCGGACCGTACGCGGTGCTCGGCGGGTTGGCGACCGGACTGCTGTTCGCGCTGCACGGGGCGATGTTCCTGGTGCTCAAGACCGCGGGCGAGGTGCGCGACGACGCCCGGCGCACCGCCCGGCTGCTGCTGGTCCCGACCGTGCTCGTGGTCGGCGGATTCGGATTGTGGACCCAGCTGTCCTACGGGACCGGCTGGACCTGGTTCCCGTTGGCGCTGGCCGTGGCGGGGCTCGTCGTCGCGACAGCGGCCGATTTCGCGCACCGCGACGGGTGGGCGTTCACCGGCACCACGCTGACCGTCGCGGCGGCCACCGCGCTGCTGTTCGGGTCGCTGTTCCCCAACGTGCTTCCCTCGACCATCGATGCGGCATTCGACCTGACGATCCACAACGCGTCCTCCACGCCGTACACGCTGAAGGTGATGAGCTGGGCCGCGGCGCTGGTCACGCCGGTCGTGCTGGTGTACCAAGGCTGGACGTACTGGGTGTTCCGCAAGCGGATCACCGTCGAGCAGATTCCGGCCCCGGTTGGGCTGCCGCTGCGGCACGGGCAGGATTGATGCCATGGCCCGTCCGCCGATCGATCCGCGCCTGTGGCGGTACGCCCGCTCGGCGCGCAGCTACCTCGCGCTGAGCGTCGCGCTGTCGCTGGTCGTCACCGCCGCGATCGTGGTGGCGGCGGTGACGATCGGACGGGTGCTGGCCGGGGTGGTCACCGACCCGGCTCTGCGGTCCCTCGGCGCGTGGACGGTCGAACTGGTCGTGCTCACGCTCGCGATCGCGGGCCGGGTGCTCGCCACCTGGTCGCAGTCCCGGCTGGCCCACCGGGCGGGCGCGAGCGTGGTGGCGGAACTGGAGAGCGCGGTGCTCGGTGCGGGCGCGCGGCTGTCCCCCCGCGAACTGGACACGCGCCGAACGGAATTGGCGGTCGTCGTCGGCACGGGACTGTCGGGGCTGCGCGGCTATCTCGTCGGCTACGTGCCCGCACTGCTGCTGGCGGTGCTGGTGCCGCCGATCGTGCTCGCCGTCATCGCGGCGCACGATCTCACCTCCGGCGTGATCGTGGTGATCACGTTGCCGCTCATCCCGATCTTCATGATCCTCATCGGTCTGCTGACCCAGGGGCGGGCCGAGGCCACGCTCGCGGCGACCACCCGGCTGTCGGACCAATTGCTCGACCTGTTCGCGGGCATGCCGACGTTGCGTGCGCTCGGTCGGGAGACGGGCGTCGCGGAGCCGGAAGTCCCGTCGCACAGCGGTGGCGCCGGGCACGCGCGCACCATGCAGCACCGCGTGCGCGATCTCGGTGACGCGTTGCGGCAGCGCACCATGCGCGCTCTCCGCATGGCCTTCTTGTCCTCGATGGTGCTGGAGATGCTCGCCACGCTGAGCGTGGCCCTGATCGCGGTGTCCATCGGGTTGCGGTTGGTGTTCGGCGAGATGAGCCTCTACGCGGGCTTGGTGGCCTTGGTGCTCGCGCCCGAGGTGTACCTGCCGCTGCGCATGGTCGGCGAACGGTTCCATGCCGCTCAGGACGGAATGGCGGCCGCGGACAAGGCGTTCGCGGTGCTCGAGTCGGCGCCCGGCGAGCAGGCCGGTGCGGGGTCCGGCCCGTTCGAGTCGTCGCGTGTCCATGCGACCGATCGCTCTCCGGCACCGGTGCGCCGCGACCTGGCCGCGCCCGGAACGGTCGAAGTGCGCGGTCTCTCGGTTCGGGCGCGGGACGGGTTCGCGCCCGCGGATCTGTCGGCGACCTTGCGGCCCGGCTCCCTCACGGTGCTCGCCGGACCCAACGGAAGCGGCAAATCGACCGCGGTGCAGGCCGTCCTGGGTTTGATCACGCCCGACCGAGGCACCGTGACCGTCGACGGTATCGACGTCCGCGCACTGGACCCGGACCGATGGTGGGCGCGCGTGGCCTGGCTGCCGCAGCGGCCGGTGCTGGTGCCGGGCACGTTGCGGGACAACCTCGAACTGCTCGGTGCGCGAACGGTGCACCACGCCGCACGCGGCCCGGTCCGCGTCGTCGACGATCTCGAAGCCGCGTGTCTGGCCACGGGTTTCGACGCCGTACTCGATGATCTGCCCGAGCGCTGGGACACCGTGGTCGGCCCCGGCGGCATCGGCCTGTCGCTCGGCCAGCGCCAGCGCCTCGCGCTGACCAGAGTGCTGGCCGCCGACCGCCCGATCCTGCTGCTCGACGAGCCGACCGCGCACCTCGACGCCGCCGCCGAAGCCACCGTGCTGGCCGCCCTCCAGGTCCGCGCCCGCGCAGGCGCGACGGTCGTCGTCATCGGCCATCGCCCCACCGTCCTGGCCGCCGCCGACCACGTCGTCCAGGTCCGTGCCGACCGAGCGGAGGTTTTGCGGTGAGCGCGGGAATGTGCGGGCGCACGACCTCGCGCGGAGCGACCGGCGGCAGCCGGTGGTCGATGATGGCTCGACCGATTCGACGCGCCGACGCGGCCGCGTTGTTCGCTACGCGTACCTGCGGCGCGCCCGAAGACCGGCCGGGCGGCCGAGGTTCGCGAGCCGAGACGAGGGTCGGGCGAGAGGAGCGATCGCGATGACGCGGGCCGTCACACGCGACACCGGCTCCACGGTGTTCGGCGACCTGCGCCGGATGTGGGCGCTGCTGGAGTTGTCCCGCCTGCGCGTCGCGATGGCGATCGGCTGGGGCGTGCTGGCGCTTGGCAGCGGGCTCGGGCTCGCGGCGCTGGCGGCGTGGCTGATCGCGCGCGCCTGGCAGATGCCGCCGGTGCTCGACCTCAGCATCGCCGTCGTGACGGTGCGCGCCCTCGGCATCTCGCGCGGCCTCTGCCGGTACCTGGAACGTCTCGCCACGCACGACGTCGCCCTGCGAGCCATGACCACGGCGCGAACCACGGTCTACCGGACGCTGGCCCGGTCGGATTTCTGGCTGCGCCGACCAGAGGTATCGCGCAGCGGTGACGACCGGCGCGGGGCAACGAAGCCGCCGCGCCGCGGTGATCTCCTGGTCCGGATCGGCAGCGATATCGATGACCTGGGTGCCGTGGTGGTCCGCGTGTTCGTGCCGGTCGCCGTCGCGGTCGTCCTCTCGATCGCGGCGGTCGCGCTCCTGGCCACGATCTCGCCGTCCGCGGCCGCGATCCTGGCGGGTGCGCTGGCGCTGTCCGGCATCGTCGCGCCGTGGTTGTCGGCGAAGGCGGCGTCCGAGGCGGAACGCGCCGTGCGCGCCGACCGGGCGGAGTTCACCGCGCAGGCCCTCACGGTGCTCGACCACGCCGCCGAGTTGCGCGTGGCAGGCCGGCTCGACGCCGCCCTCGCCGCCGCCGGGGCAGCCTCCCGCCGGGCGGTCGCGGCGGAGGATCGGGCCGCCGCGCGCAGCGCGTGGTCGGCCGCCGCCGCGCCGCTGTCGATCGGAGCCGCCGTGCTCGGCGCCCTGCTGATCGGCATCACCCTCTACGGCCCCGACGGCGGCACGGCGGGCGCGATGACGCCCATGGCACTGGTGATCCTGGTTCTGCTGCCTCTGTCGGCCTTCGAAGCGGTCGGCCCACTGGCCGCAGCGGCGCAGGCCCTGACGACCGCCCGTGCGGCGCTGCATCGTCTGGACGGGTTCGAACCCGAATGCGCGTCGGCGGACCCCTGGGCCCGGATGGATACTCCGCTCAGCAGCGACGTTGAGGAGGTCGCTCGGGCCGGGGATGGCCGAGCGGCCGTCCCGGTCTTTTCCGCCGGTCGGGCTGGTCCCGCCGCGCCCGGTGGGACTGCCTCCGGCTCACATCGCGGCAGCGGTGTGGCGCCCCAGGAGGCTCAGGAGGTTTCGGACCGAGGCGTCGACGGTGAAGTCGTTCCGCGGCGGTCCGATGCCGCCTCCGGCGCGGCCCGGCCACTCGACGCGCGCGTGCCGGAAATGCCTCGGGGTCGGCGGATCGCGGTGGTCGGTCCCAGCGGCGCGGGCAAGACGACTCTGCTGATGAAGTGGGCCGGGTTGTTCGACACACCTCGGCCCGACGTCACCTTCTTCGCCGAGGACGCGCACTTGTTCGGCACTTCCGTGCTGGAGAATCTGCGGGTCGCGCGCGGCGATCTGACCGCGGAAGAGGCCGAGAAGGCGTTGCGGACAGTCGGTCTCGGCGACTGGCTGGACGGACTGCCGGACGGAGTGCACACCGACCTGGCCGGGGGAGCGGCCGCCGTGTCGGGCGGCCAGCGACGCCGGATCCTGCTCGCACGCGCACTGGTATCACCGGCGCGGGTGCTGCTGCTCGACGAGCCGACCGAGCACCTGGAGGCCGAGGCCGGGGTGCAGCTGCTGCGCGACCTGCTGGACATCGGCAGCGGCCTCGTCGCGCCCGATCGTGTCGTGCTCGTCGTCACGCATCAACTGCCAGAAGACCATCAGGCCGATGCGGTGCTCCGGATCACCGCATCAGGCGAGGTCACAACGGATTTCGCGGTTGGGGCAGCACCGCGGCGCACCGCCGATTCCGCCCACCGAGAAATTCCGTTGCCGAGTTACTGACGCATCGCTAGATTCGTTCGTACACGAGGAAGGAGGTGGTTCGAGGAATGGATATTCATAGGACACGTGAGGTGGCTGTCCGCTAGCGCCACCGCTGCAGGTGGATTTCGCCCGCGCGAGCGCTGAGCGAATTCCAGGCAGTCACCCGGCCCCCGAGCCCCGGTCTGTCCGACCGGACCCGTGCGACGCAAGAAGCACCGGTAAGGCTCGGGGGCTGTTCTGTTCCGTTCCGCCTCTCCGGGTATTCAGGCCGTACCGGTGGGGTGGGGTGCGGGGTGGTCACAGGTCTTGCGTTGGGGTGGGGGTGGGTTTTGGGCGTACCCGGTGAGTTACCCATGTACCTGCGAGATCAGGTGTTGCGGTTGGTAGGGAGTTGGTGAGGGCAGGGTTTTTGTCTGACGGGTACTGGCGAGGCCAGGGGTTGCGTCAAGCGGGTACTGGCGAAGCCAGGGGTTCCGTTGGGCGGGAGCAGGGGTTGCGTCAGGCGGAACTGGCAGGGAGCAGAGGTTGTGGCGGTAGGAGCCTGGCGGGAGCAGGGGGTATTGCGCCTGTAGGGAGCCAGCGAGAGCAGGTGTCGCGCTGGCGACAGGGAGCCTCGGGGAGGGAGCCTGCGAGAGGGAGTTGGAGCTCGCGGAGGTATGTCTCGGCCGGGGTGGGCGAGGAAGGGCGCCCGGTTCAGCCGATGTAGCGCCGGAGGCGGGCGGAGAGGCGGGGTTCGAGGGGGCCGTCGGCCACCACGCGCTCCTCGACGTAGGCCAGGTCGCCGCCTTCGACGATGCCGTAGAGGCGCTTGGCGCCGCCGACGACGACGCCGGACTGGCTGCGGATCACCACGTCGGTGGCCAGTTCCCAGGACGACTGGGTCAGCGCCTGCCCGTAGAACAGCTCCACGATGCCGCCGCTGTGCGCCAGCAGCAATTCGATGACCTCGTCGTTGCCGTCGATACCGACCCGCCAGAAGCCGCTCTCGCGCAGGTCGGGGCCGCCGTAGCCGCCCTCGGCGTCGATGACCCAGGACCGGGATTCCCAGGCCAGATAGTCGCCGCCGTCGTGCGAGACGACGATCTGCTGACCGAACCGGTAGTCGCCGCGCTCCGGATCGTTGCCCTCGCCTTCGCCGCGCCACACGCCCACCAGGGGAAGCAGTGCGAGCATCGAGGCGCTCAGATCCGGGCCGAGCCGCAGGTTGGCGGTGTCTTCGGGCAGCGGAAGATCCGGCAGGACCGGGATGTTGCGGGCACCGGTCGATTTCGCCCGTTCGGCAGCGTCGGCTACGGCCTCGTCACCGCTACGGCGACCGGCGGAGTCGACCGGAGCGTTGCCGTTCAGTTGTTCACTCGCTCGCTCGGCCGGGTTGGAACCTTCGCTCGCGAGTTCGCTCATGATTCGGTGAACAGCCGGTAGAAGACGTAGAGGCCGAACCAGCCGATCAGCACGGCCACGGCCACCAGCAGAATCTCGAAGAAGAGGACCACGTTCGGAGTCTAACGACCCCCTTGCGACGGCACGCAAACGGCCCCGGTGCTTCCGCGGAGCGGAGAGCGACCGGGGCCGTCGGCTCTGGTGCGGTGGCTTACTTGGCGACCGCGACGTCCACCGAGTGGATGCCCGCCCCTTCGGGGCGCACCTCGGCGGAGCCGTTGCCCGCCGAGGACAGCGCGCGGACGGTCCACGAGCCGGGAGCCGCGAAGAACCGGAAGTCACCGGTGCCCGACGCGACGACCTCGGCGGTGAAATCACCATTGCCGTCGAGCAGGCGCACGAACGCCCCGCCCACCGGCTGGCCGTCGGTGCTCAGGACACGGCCGGTGATGACCGTCTCCTTCTCCACGTCGACTCCGGCCGGGATGGCCTGACCCTGAGTAGGTGCTGCACACATGTCGATTACTCTCCCAACTCGATCGGAGCGCCGACGAGGGAGCCGTACTCGGTCCAGCTCCCGTCGTAGTTCTTGACGTTCTGGTGGCCGAGCAGTTCCTGCAGCACGAACCAGGTGTGCGAGGAGCGCTCGCCGATGCGGCAGTACGCGATGGTCTCCTTCTCGCCGTCCAGGCCGGCTTCCTTGTAGATCTCGGTCAGCTCGGCGTCGGACCTGAAGGTGCCGTCCTCGTTCGCGGCCTTGCTCCACGGCACGTTGATGGCGCCGGGGATGTGGCCCGGACGCTGGCTCTGCTCCTGCGGCAGGTGGGCGGGCGCCAGGATCTTGCCGGTGAACTCGTCAGGCGAACGCACGTCGACCAGGTTCTTCGTGCCGATGGCCGCGATGACCTCGTCGCGGAAGGCACGGATGGACAGGTCCGGCGCCGAGGCCTTGTACTGGGTGGCGGGGCGGTTCACCGGCTCGGTGGACAGCGGACGGCCGTCCAGCTCCCACTTCTTGCGGCCACCGTCGAGCAGCTTGACGTTGTTGTGGCCGTACAGCTTGAAGTACCAGTAGGCGTACGCGGCGAACCAGTTGTTGTTGCCGCCGTACAGGATGACCTCGTCGTCGTTCGAGATGCCGCGAGCCGAGAGCAGATCGGAGAACTGCTCCTGGTTCACGAAGTCGCGACGAACCTGATCCTGCAGGTCCTTCTTCCAGTCGAGCCGGACGGCACCCTCGATGTGACCACCGTCGTAGGCGGAGGTGTCCTCGTCGACCTCGACGAAGACGACGCCGGGGGCGTTGAGGTTCTCTTCGGCCCAGTCAACGGAGACCAGGACATCGGAGCGAGCCATTGTTTTCCTTTCAGAGATGACGTGCAGGGTCAGTTCGATGCCGGTGACGGGCTCCGGCGGAGGCGGGCTGCCAGCGGATAGATCCGGCAACCCAGGCAGATCCCGAACGCCGCGTTCAGGAACGCCGCGAACAGGGCGAAGCCGGCGAATACCGCGCCGACGACTGTGGAGCCGAGCGCGAAGCCCAGCAGGCTGACGGCCGCGAAGACGAAACCGAGCAGCTGCGCGAATCGCAGCGGAGCCGTCGGCTCGGTCTCACTGGCCGGTGCGATACGCGGCGCGACGAAGGCCGCGTAAATCCGCCCGTACGGATGGCGGCGCGGGCCGAGGGCGGCGCCGAGCGCGAAGACGACCGCCTGCAGGGCGATCAGAACCGCCGCGGCGACCGGCGAGAGCGCGGCGGCGATCAGGACGAGAACGAGCACGCCGGTGGTCACCCAGGCGACGAAGCGTGGACCGCGTACGTCGACCTGGTCGGTGGAAGAAGGGAGGGTTCCGGAACTGTTACGGGTCTCGGTGGACATTGTGCGTACTCCTGCGCTGAATTAGTCCGATGACTGAAGATTTGCCAATTCGCCGGGGGATCGTGAGATCACTCGCGCGGCGGACAGAGGTCGGCGTCAGGAAATCCGGGGAAGCCGACCGATCAGCGGCACAGGCAGCAACAACCACCGAGCCGACACAGATCCACTGTGCGGCGTCGGGTGAGCATCAGCTCGTGGTTGGAAAGCACGCCAAGCAGTTTACCCAATTCGGCGGGAGAATTGGACCCGGGGTGGATCACATCCGTCCAGGGGCCTTGTCGTCGCAGCTCAGGCCGCTGCGGTGAGCGGCTCGAGCGCGGAGTGCAGATCCGAGTCCTTCGGCACGCCGGAGATCCGGAACCGTTCCCTGCCCTCGGTGTCGAAGACGAACGTGGTGGGCAGCGAGAGCACGTTCAACTCCCGTGCGAGCGCGGGCTCGGCATCGATGTCCACCTCGATGTCCTGCGGCGGCTGCGGTGATTCCGCGAGCTGCCCTGTGACATTGGCAACTACTCGGCGAACCGCGGCGCACGGCCCACACCACTCGGCGGAGAAATGCAGCACCGCGGGACCGGCGCCGGTCACGCCGACGGCTGCCAGCAGTTCGGCGCGGGCCGACTCGGACACGTCGATGCCCGCGCCCGCGCGGACCTTGCCGTCATGCCTGCGCAGCAGAATGCCCACCGCCAAAGCGACGAGCAGTGCAACTGCCAGGATGGTGATCTGGATCATGGTCGCTGCAATCGGTCGAGGTCGATCGTGACGTTCACGCCCTTGCCCTCCACGACGATCTGACCGCCCTGGGCGGAGACCTTGGTGGGCCGGACACCGAACGGCAACTCCTTGGTGTCGATGGTACGGGTGAACCGGGCGAGCACCGCTGGGCGATCGGCCTCGGTGATCACCGCCACAGGCATGGTCTCGGTGCCGGGGCCCCCGCGATAGAAGCCGGTCGCCACGATCTTCACCTGGTCGCCGTCGAGCAGCAGATCGGCTTGCACACTGACCTTCTCACCGCCGTACTGCGCGCCGGGGGTCTCCGGCAGGGTGCCGGTGAGCACCAGTGCGCCGGTGGTGGTCATGCCGGAGCCGCCCGATCCGCCGGTCCCGTCGGACTTGTCCGCGGGCCGCGAATGCACCTGCAGATCGGGAATGGTGAACAACCGGCCCAGCTCGGTGGGCTCCACGCGCAACCTGCTGTCCACCCGCTCCACGGGGACGGCGCGCAGGCTGCCGTCGACCAGCTCGCCGACCGGCAACCGGACCCCGGTCAGCGTCGCCTCCAGCGCGGTCTCGCCGGGAATGTCCGCGCGCTTGGCGCGCGCCCTGATCTCCACGCGGTCGTAGCGGCTGTCCCACGCCTGGCCGAAGAACGGGAAACCGTGAATCGTCACCTCGGGATCGGCGGTGAGATCGGCGCCTTCGCGCAGCGCTCGGGACACGCGGTACTCCGAATAGGCAGCGGTGCTGAAGTCGGCGACGACGGCGAACCCCGCCAGACACAGCAGGCCGATGATCAGCTTGCGCATGCTCCCCCGTCCCTCCGGGCCTCCGGCCGCGGCGGTCGGGAGCCGCGCGGCGCACGTCCAGGTGCCGCGCCGGGCGCCCGGCTGATGGCGGGCCTGCCCGATACGTAACCCATGTAGGCACCATATCGGTTGGCTCGAGCCGGGCTCCCGGGTGTCCGCGAGTGGGGCTGCGGACCCGGAATGCGTGGTCATGCCTTGTTACGCGCTAATCTTGCATCCGATTACCTGTGATTAGCGACGCGGCCGCGGCGGTGCTGCCGTATCCGCGTGGCTACGAGATGGGAGGAGGGCCTGTGGAGCTGCTCCTGCTTACCTCCGACCCCAACCCCGAGTCGGTGTTGCCCTCGCTGGCGTTGCTGGCCCACAACGTGCGGCCCGCGCCAACCGAGGTGGCCTCACTGCTCGAGGCAGGCACCGCGGACGTCGCCTTGGTGGACGCGCGGACCGATCTGGCCGCCGCGCGCGGCCTGTGCCGCCTGCTGGGCAGCACCGGGTCCTCCGTTCCGGTCGTCGCGGTGCTCACCGAGGGGGGCCTGGTCGCGGTGAACGCCGACTGGGGACTCGACGACATCCTGCTGCCCGGCACCGGCCCCGCCGAACTCGACGCCAGGCTGCGGCTGCTGGTCGGGCGCAACGGCGGCGTGGCCAGCCCGGAGAACACCGGGAAGATCACTCTCGGCGAGCTGGTGATCGACGAGGGCACCTACACGGCGCGGTTGCGCGGCCGCCCGCTCGACCTCACCTACAAGGAGTTCGAGCTGCTGAAGTACCTCGCGCAGCACGCGGGCCGGGTGTTCACCCGCGCTCAGCTGCTGCAGGAGGTGTGGGGCTACGACTTCTTCGGCGGCACCCGCACCGTCGACGTGCACGTACGGCGGTTGCGCGCCAAACTCGGCAGCGAGTACGAGTCGCTGATCGGCACCGTGCGCAATGTCGGTTACAAGGCCGTGCGCCCGTCGCGCGCGGCCGCCAAGGGTGAGCCGGTGAACTTTCCGGACGACGACAACGAGGGCACCGACGACTCCCCGCTCACGCCGGTCAACGGCTCCGTACAGTGATTTCCCGCGGGTGACGGCCGCAATTCCGGTAGGACGGGCATCGTTCTCCGCCGCGGCCGAAATGCCGCATGCGCCCGCGGTGTTGCCAGAAGCGGGCCCGGTGGGGTCCGCCGGCTCGACGAACGGAGGCCGATGAGCGGCGCGACGACACAGTGGACCGACCGTCCCGACGCGGACACGGCGCAGGCGATCACCGATCTGCTGGCGCGGGCCGCCGCGGCCGACGGAGTCGCCCCGATCTCCGAACAAGCGGTGCTCTCGCTGACCGCGGCCGACGGCGCCGGAGCGCGCCATCTGGTCGCGCGGCGCGACGGCGTGATCGCCGGTTACGCGAATCTGGCTCCGGCCCATGGCGAACACCCCGCGATGGCCGAGGTGGCGGTCGACCCGTCCCAGCGCGGCCATGGGGTAGGGACCGATCTGGTGACGGCCGCCCTGGCCGCGGGAGGCCCTGGCGCGCGGGTCTGGGCGCACGGTGACCGGCCTGCGGCCAAAGCCGTCGCGGCACGGCTCGGGTTGCGAACGGCGCGCGAGTTGTGGCAGATGCGGCGGTCTCTGGCAACCCCTGAGCTACCGGAATTGGCGGTACCCGAGGACATCACGGTGCGCACCTATGCCGGTCCCGCCGATGACGCTGAATTGTTACGGGTGAACGGCGCGGCCTTCGCCTGGCATCCCGAACAGGGTGGCTGGACCGAGCGTGACATCGAGGTCCGCCGGGCCGAGTCGTGGTTCGATCCGGCGGGCCTTTTCCTGGCGTTCGACCCCGCCGTCCCCGACCGGCTGCTCGGATTTCACTGGACCAAAGTGCATTACGCGGAGGATCCGTCGCTCGGCGAGGTCTACGTGGTCGGCATCGACCCCGCTGCGCAGGGGCGTGGCCTCGGTCGTCTGCTCACCCTGGCCGGTCTGCGCCACCTGCGCGATCGCGGATTGACCGAGGTGTTGCTCTACACCGAGGCGGACAACGTCGCCGCGGTGCGCACTTATACCCGTCTCGGCTTCGCGCCCGCACACGTCGACGTCGCCTACGCCACGGCCGAGACTGAATAGCAAGCGGCAGACCGGGTATCGTGGAGTAAAACTAGGGCAAACGTCACATTTACCGGGTGCAATCGCGCCGGGCTGTTCACTCTCCGTTCACTCAGGTCGGTCCAACTGTCAACCACGTGACCTTAGGTTGTGTGAGGGCAGCACACTGCTGCCTGGTGCGCAAGTTCCCCGCGAACAGCACCACAACACCCGTCCAGGCCGGTGAGGGACTGGACGAGTAGGACGCGATTCCGGAGGAATAAGTGAATTTCAAGCGCAGCAGCGCCCTGGTCGGTGTGCTCGCCGTCGGCGCGATGACGCTCGCCGCCTGTGGCAGCGACGACAACACCTCTTCCGACACGGGCAACGTGGCCAAGGTCGACGTGGCGTGCGGCGGCAAGGAGGCCCTCAAGGCCAGTGGCTCCTCGGCGCAGAAGAACGCGATGGAGCGATTCATCGCCGCCTACGAGAAGAACTGCGACGGCGCCACCCTGAACTACACCTCCAGCGGCTCGGGCGCCGGTGTGAGCGAATTCATCGGCGCACAGACCGATTTCGGCGGCTCCGACTCGCCGCTGAGCTCGAAGAAGGACGAGCCGAAGAAGGCCGCCGACCGCTGCGCCTCGCCGGCGTGGAACCTGCCCACCGTGTTCGGCCCGGTCGCGGTCACCTACAACATCGACGGCGTGACCGACCTCGCGCTGGACGGCCCGACCGCCGCCAAGATCTTCAACGGCGCCGTGACCACTTGGGACGCTCCCGAGATCAAGGCGCTGAACCCGAACGCCAAGCTGCCGTCCGAGCCGATCGCGGTGATCTTCCGCAGCGACGAGTCGGGCACCACGGACAACTTCCAGCTCTACCTGGACGCCGCCTCCGACGGCGCCTGGGGCAAGGGTGCGGGCAAGGCCTTCAACGGTGGCGTCGGCGCGGGCTCGAAGGGCAACGAGGGCACCTCGGCCGCGGTGAAGAGCACCAAGAACGCGATCACCTACAACGAGTGGTCCTTCGCGAAGGCGCAGAACCTGTCGATCGCACGCATCATCACCTCGGCGAGCAAGGACCCGGTGACGCTGAGCGTCGAGTCGGCGGGTAAGGCGATCGAGTCGGCGAAGATCTCCGGCCAGGGCAACGACCTGGTCATCGACACCTCCTCCTTCTACAAGCCCGCGGCGGCGGGGGCATACCCGATCGTCATGCCGACCTACGAGATCGTGTGCTCGAAGTACGCCGACGCTGCCACGGCCAAAGCGGTGAAGGCCTTCCTCACCTCGGCGGTCACCAACGGCCAGCAGGGCTTGGACGAGGCCGGGTACGTCCCGATCCCGGAGCAGTTCAAGACCAAGCTGACCACCGCCATCAACGCCATCTCCTGATAGCAGCCCCCACATGACCGTGCACGACGAAGTTGCCGCCGCTGGTCAGTCGGATTCGACCGACCAGCGAGCAGGCGGAGATACTGCGCTCATGCCGAGCAAGCCGAGCAACGAACCGGCCGCCAAGAGCGGCCGCCCGCACAGCCCGCGAGCGGAGATCATCTTCCGTTCGCTGGCGACGGCGGCGGGAGCGATCATCGTCGCGGCTATCGCGCTGATCGCACTGTTCCTGCTGATCCGAGCGGTGCCGTCGGTGCTGGCGAACGAGGCGAACTTCTTCACCAGTACCGACTTCAACACCTCGGACGCCAACCACCTCAGGTTCGGCATCCGGGATCTGTTCATGGTGACGGTGCTGAGTTCGATCTTCGCTCTGATGCTCGCCGTTCCGATCGGCATCGGCATCGCGCTGTTTCTGACGCACTACGCGCCGAAGACGCTGGCGCGGCCGTTCTCGGTGATCGTCGATCTACTCGCCGCGGTGCCTTCGATCGTGTTCGGTCTGTGGGGAATCCTGGTGCTGGCTCCGCAATTGGAGCCGATCCAGAACTTCCTGAACGACAACCTCGGATGGCTGTTCCTGTTCTCGAACGGCAACATCCCGCTGGCCAGCGGCGGCACGATCTTCACCGCGGGCGTCGTGCTCGCGGTGATGATCCTGCCGATCATCACCTCGGTCAGCCGTGAGGTGTTCAACCTCACTCCCCGCGCGCACATCGAGGCGGCGCAGGCGCTCGGCGCGACGAAATGGGAAGTCGTGCGTATGACGGTGCTGCCGTACGGCCGCAGCGGCATGATCGCCGGCGCCATGCTCGGTCTCGGACGCGCGCTCGGCGAGACGATCGCCGTGCTCATCGTGCTGAAGACGGCCGCTCAGCCGGGACAGTGGTCGGTGTTCGACGGCGGCTACACCTTCGCCTCGAAAATCGCCTCGGCCGCGGCGGAATTCAGTGATCCGCTGCCGACCGGCGCGTACATCGCGGCAGGCTTCGTGCTGTTCGCGCTGACCTTCGTCGTGAATGCGCTGGCTCGACTCGCCGCAGGCGGAAGGGTGAACGGGTGATGACCTCCTCGACTCTGGACCGGCCGATCAAGCCGCCCACCTTCCGGGATGTGAGCCTGTCGCGCAAGGTGCGCAACAACCTCGCGACCGGCTTGGTCTGGCTGGCGTTCGGCATCGCGCTCGTGCCGCTGGCCTGGGTGCTGCTCATGGTGATCACCAAGGGTTTCAGCGCCGTGGTCCGGGCGGCCTGGTGGCAGAACTCGCTCAAGGGCGTGCTGCCCAATCAGGTCGCGGGCGGCGTCTACCACGCCATCTACGGCACCATCGTGCAGTCGCTGGTCGCGACGGTGATCGCCGTGCCGCTGGGCATCATGGCCGCGGTGTATCTGGTCGAGTACGGCCGCGGCGTGCTGGCCAAGACCACGACCTTCATGGTCGACATCCTGGCGGGCGTGCCGTCGATCGTCGCGGCGCTGTTCATCTTCGCGCTGTGGATCGCGACGCTCGGCTTCCCGCAGAGTTCGCTCGCGGTGTCGCTGGCCTTGGTGTTGTTGATGTTGCCGGTCGTCGTCCGCAGCACCGAGGAAATGCTCAAACTGGTGCCCGACGAGCTACGCGAAGCGTCCTACGCGCTCGGCATCCCGAAGTGGAAGACCATCCTTCGGATCGTGGTGCCGACCGCGCTGCCCGGCATGATCAGCGGCATCCTGCTGGCCATCGCCAGGGTGATGGGTGAGACCGCTCCCGTGCTGGTGCTGGTCGGCTACAGCAAGTCGATCAACACGAACATCTTCGACGGCAATATGGCGTCGCTGCCGCTGCTGATCTACCAGGAGCTGGCCAACCCCGAAGCTGCCGGACGCGAGCGGGTCTGGGGCGCGGCTTTGACCCTCATCATCATCATCGCCTTCCTGTACCTGGCGGCTGCGGTCCTCAACCGGCTGCTCACCCGGAACCGATAGAAGCGGAACGGATTACCGAAAATGGCCAAGCGGATCGACGTCAAAGATCTGAACATCTACTACGGCAAGTTCCATGCCGTGTCCGATGTCTCGCTGACCGTGCTGCCGCGCAGCGTGACCGCCTTCATCGGTCCGTCGGGCTGTGGCAAGTCCACCGTGCTGCGTTCGCTCAACCGCATGCACGAGGTAACCCCGAACGCCAGGGTCGAGGGCGCGGTGCTGCTGGACGGCGAGGACATCTACGGCACCCAGGTCGACCCGGTGGGCGTGCGCCGCACCATCGGCATGGTGTTCCAGCGGCCGAACCCGTTCCCCACCATGTCCATCAAGGACAACGTGGTCGCGGGTCTGAAGCTGCAGGGCGTGCGCAACAAGAGGGAACTCGACGAGGTCGCCGAGCGCTCGCTGCGCGGCGCGAACCTGTGGAACGAGGTGAAGGACCGCCTGGACAAGCCGGGCGGCGGCCTCTCCGGCGGTCAGCAGCAGCGTCTGTGCATCGCCCGCGCCATCGCCGTGTCGCCCGACGTACTGCTGATGGACGAGCCCTGTTCGGCACTGGACCCGATCTCCACCCTGGCGATCGAGGACCTGATCACCGAGCTGAAGAAGGAATTCACCATCGTCATCGTCACGCACAACATGCAGCAGGCCGCGCGTGTGAGTGACCAGACCGGTTTCTTCAACCTGGAGGCCCAGGGTAAGCCGGGCAAGCTGATCGAGATCGACGACACCGAGAAGATCTTCTCCAACCCGTCGCAGAAGGCCACGGAGGACTACATCTCCGGCCGCTTCGGCTGATCTCCGCGTCGACCGCTTTCCACAAGCGGCTGAGCGATACGAAGGCCCTGGGTAGCGATTCGCTGCCCAGGGCCTTCGCCGCTCTTCGGGATAAGGCTCCGCTATTCGTTGACGTGCGGAGTCTCGAACAGCGGCGTCGGCGTTGCTTGCACTCGACGTGTGTGCTCCGAATCCGACTGCCTGCTTGCCCCCGGTGCGCCCAGCAGACCGGTGCTCGCCGGAGCGGTCGACGGGGAATTGGTCGCGGGAGTACTGGGACCGGTGGAGTCGGTGCCGGAGTAGCTCGCCGTCGAGACGGAGGCTGGTTTGGATTCCGCGGGCTGCGCGGAATTCGGTTTGTCGGCTTTGCTGTTATCGGTGCCTGCCGAGTTGTCCGTCTTCGATTTGTCGGCCTTGCTCTCGTCGGTTTTCGCCGAATTGTCCGCCGCCGAATTGTCCGCCTTCGAATCGGTGGCTTTCGGGTTCGGATCGGTGGCGGGTTGCCCTGTCGTGGGATCGGTGCCCGGCTGGGCAGGCGTCGGCGTTTCGGTCTTGGCCGGGTCGCCGGTAGAAGGCGCAGCTGCGGGCGTGCCATCCGCCGCACGATCGGTGCTGGTGATCACCGTGTCAGCCGCATTCGCGAACTTCTCCGCGGCCGTACCGGCGGAGTCGATGAGGCCCTTGCCCGCCTCGCCGCCCGCTTTGATGATGTCGGCGAAATTGTCGTCGAGCTTGCTGACGGATTCGATCAGCGTGGGTACATTTCCGGTGATCCCGCTCACCGCGGTGATCAAACTCGTCACATCCGACGGCTTCCACGAATTCGGATCGCTGGCCGCGCCGGTGGAAGCGGGTGACTGTGCGGGTTGGTCCGTCTTGCTCTTGTCCGCGCCGTCACCGGTTTTACTGTCGTCCTTCTTCCCGGATTGATCGGCTCCGTCTTGCTTCCCCGACTGATCGGCTCCGTCCTGTTTCCCGGACTGATCGGCTCCGTCTTTACTCGCGGGTTGCTGGTCCGCGATCGGGCTCGCTTGCGGCGTGCCCGCAGGCGTGGTGGAAGGATCCTGATCGTTCTGCTCGGATCGACTCGCGGGCTCGTCGGTGGTGTCGGAGGGTTGGCTGTACACCGCAAGGATCGGATCGCCCTCCGGCGTCTGCCCGCTGTCGAGCGGGTCGCCGTCGCCGAGCTGCTCACTACGGGCACGGACGTCCCCGCCGGCCGTTTCGATCTTGGCGGCGATGTCCGATTGGGTGCCGAGCAGCTCGTTCAGGGCGGTGGTGATGGCGGTCTGATGCGAGTACTGCGAATCGCCGTCCTCGTCCGAGCCGCCCGGCCCCGCAGTGACCTGCCAGTCCTCGGAGACGGTGAATCCGGCCGCTACGGCCTGGTCGACCTTGTCCAGCAACGCCTGGCGGAAACCTGCCAGGCTGGTCCCGCTGTCGATCAACGTCTGCGCGAGTTCCTCGGTATCGAGCGCCACCTTGTTCGCCGCGTCGCGATCGCCGGCTATCCGGTCGTAAGCCGCGTAATAGGCGTCGCCGCTCCAATGTGCACCCGCGGCTCGGATCTGCGTCACCGTCTCATCGATCAGCGTGACGAATTCACCGTTGCGGGTGCGTATTTCCGTCCCGGCTTCGCTCAATTTCCACGGCTGCCATTCCGACCGCACCTGGCTCAGGGTGGGCGTCGCGTTCGTAGTCCTCACAGGTGCGCGCCCATCGCGTCGAGTCCGTCGCGAAACTCCTGGTCGGACACCTCGTAATTCGCGGCGCCGCCTTTCGCGATGTTCGAGACACGCTTGCAGCGCATGGCCATTCGCTGCCAGGCATCTTCGACGTTCGCACCTGCCGTCGAGCACACTTCGCTCAGCGCCGAACCCGACAGCGCGCCACCGAGCGCGTCTGTGGTGGCGCGTACCGTCAAAGCGCCGATTTCGCCGCCGATTTTGTCCATCGACGCGGCTAGTGCGCGCAGTTCTGCTGGATCGACGTTCATAACGCCCCCCTTCATACCGGATCCCCTCCGGCGTAACGCTATACCAGAGCAATCCCGCCCCGTGCGGCTCAATCTATCATTTGCCGCCCGCGAAACGTCAAGCCCAGCAACCCTTTCGGTTACGCCTCCGCATCCGGGTCAGGGGGGAGGACGCCGGTCACCAGGAAGATGACCCGGCGGCCGATCTCGACCGCGTGATCGGCGAAGCGCTCGTAGTAGCGGCCGAGCAGCGTGACGTCGACCGCGGCGGCCACGCCGTACTTCCAGTCCCGGTCCATGAGCAACGTGAAGAGGTGGCGGTGCAGATCGTCCATCGCCTCGTCGTCCTCGTTCAGCTGCGCGGCACGCTCGGGGTCGCGGGTCTCGAGCACCTCGCGGGCGCCGGAACCCATGTTCACCGCGATGCGACCCATCTCGGCGAAGTAGCCGTTGACGGCCTCGGGTAGCGCGTGGTTCGGATGGCGTCGGCGGGCGACCTTGGCCACGTGCAGTGCGAGCGCTCCCATACGGTTCACGTCGCCGACGATCTGGATGGTGCTGACCACCTGCCGCAAATCGCCGGCCACCGGCGCCTGCAGCGCGAGCAAAGCGAAGGCCTTCTCCTCGGCGTCCTGGATCAGCTCGGCGATCCGGTCGGACTCACTGATCACCTGCTCCGCCAGGGCGAGGTCCGCTTGGAGCAGCGACTGGGTAGCCCGCTCCATGGCCGAGCCGGCCAGGCCGGCCATCTCACCCAGCAGGTGGGCGAGTTCGGCCATTTGCTCGTTGTAGATGACACGCATAAAAGCTGACACTAGTTCGCCGCGCTGACCAAGTCACGAACACCGAGTGAATGGCCGGTGTGCACCGTTAGCGTGCCGGTTGCCGCTGGGGGACAAATGGCCGGGTTCACAGCCGCAGCAACCTACTCTTGACCTACGGCGGGGTGACCGGAGTCACCCGGATGAACTCCGATGGTGACCGAGCGAGCGCTCGGTCACCACCGGAGTTCGGGCGAACTAGCCGTAGATGTAGAACCGCCAGGCGTCGCCGCCGAATGTACTGCCGTTGGGGATGAACTCACATTTGCCGCTCACGCGGCTTCCCTGCTTGATGTACCACGCCCGGGTCTTCTCGCATTCTCGTTCCGTGGAGAACTGCTGCGTCCCGACTGCTTGAGCATGACCTGCGAACAATGCCAGGGCGGCCGCCGCTGCGGTTGCCCCGAGGATCAATTTGCGTACCACTGAAAAATCCCTCCCTTGGTGATCACCTACAAAAGCGACCATAGCAGAGGGCCGATGAGATCCGAACCGAAAAGTGCTGTGATCAAACGTGATTCGATGTGGATCAGTCGGGGCGGCTGGAAGGTTCGGCGTGTGGTCGCCTATTTGCAGATCTCGTCGGCTGCGTTGACGTGTTCCAGATCCGAGGGCAGTTCGACCGGCTTCGAGTCCGTCGGGGTGCTCGTCACAACGTTGGTGATCTCGTCGCCGACCGGGGTCGGGGTTTTCACGGTGACGCCGTTCGCCGAATCGGTTCCGATGACGACTTCGACGATGCCGCCGAGATCGTCGGCGGCCTCGATGGTCGCGCCGGGGATCGCCGTTGCCACGGTGGCGGCTTCGGCTTCCAGGCCCGCGGCGTAGCGCACCTTCGTCGTCGCGGATTTGCCGTTGGCGTAATTATCGGCGTTGTAGATCGTGAAGCCCTGGTTGCCGAGCTTGGTAGCGGCCGTGCGCGCCAGGCCTTCCAATCCGGAGCCGTTGGAGACCAGCAGCGAAACAGTGGAGGGATCCACCGCCGTGTACTTCGACGGCGTCGGTGCGGCGGGAGCGGGGGCGGGTGCGTCGTCATGGACGGACGGCTTCTCGCCCGGCAGCGGCTGGTCGTCGCGGATCGCCTTGAAGATCGCCTTGATGTCGGATTCGCGGGGAATCTCGTTGCCGTAGGAGGTGGTGCCCGCGGTCGGGACGGTGAGGAAGGTGACCGTGCCCGCGTCGAGATTCTGCAGCGAGCGGCCCAGCCTCAGCAGGTCCTCGGGCCTGGTCTTTTCGTCGACCAAGGTGTGCTCGGTGAACTCTTTGATGAAACCGTTCAGTTTGCCCAGATCGAAGAGCACCTTGCTCGCCAGGGCACCGCGCAGCAGCGAAGCGAGGAAGCGCTGCTGTCGGTTGATGCGGTCGTAGTCGCTGCGCTCCTCACCGTGGACGTGCCTGGCCCGCACGTAGTTCAGAGCGGTCTCGCCGGTGATGCGCTGCTTGCCCGGCCGCTCGAGGATGGTGCCGAGTACATCGTCGACCAGCGGTTTGGTCGCGCAGACCTCGACGCCATCGATCTTGTCGACCATTGTCTCGAAGCCGGCGAAGTCGATGGCGATGAAGTGATTGATCGACGCGCCGGTCAGGCGCTGGATCGTGGAGACGAGGCACATCGGGCCGCCGAGGTTGTAGACGGCATTGAGCTTGTCGCCGATGGCGGAGGGGAACTTTTCCTTGGTGTAGGACTTGTTGCCGTCCCATCCGTTGCACTGCGGTCTGGTCACGTCCAGGTCGCGGGGGAAGGACATGATGACGACCCGACTCCGGTCCTTGGGGAGGTGCACGAGCATGGTGGTGTCCGCGCGGGACCCTTCGGCGTCGTCCAGAGTGCCCGCACCGAGCTTGCCGTTGGCGCCTGCGCGGGTGTCGGTGCCGACGAGCAGATAGTTCTCGTCGCCGAGCTGGGCGTTGGAATCGATGACGTCTTCGGAGTTCTCGTCGAGCGCGGAGACCTGGGTGAAGTTGTTGGTGGTCGACTGCATGTAGCTCCAGCCGCCGCCGGTGGTCAGCAGAACGAGGACGGCGCACACGGTCATCCCGGCCCGCCCTGTGGCTCGCAGCCGCTTGTTGCGGCGCTCCCGGGAGGCTTCCAGCCGGGTCTGCGCGGGGCTACCGACGGCCTTCGGCTTGGCGTCCTTGCCCTCCTTGGTCGGCCAGCCCACCCCCTTGCGCTTGGCGCGCGTCTGCTCTTCGAGCGGCGGAAGGACGTCGGTGACCTCTTCCGCCTGCTCCGGCTCCGGACGCGCTACCGGTGCGGCGGCCGACGGCCGCTCGGCGGTGCGGCGGCTCGCGGCGCGGGCGGCTGGTGTGGCGCCTGTGATGTCCTGGACCACCGGTGAGCTGCCGGTCTGGCGTAGCGGCGGGGCGTCGGGTGCGCGCCGGGGACCTGCCGCGGCGCCGCGGCCGTTGGCCGGCTCCGGGGCACGGTTTGCGGCCGGGTCGCCAGGGCGCCGGGGAGCTTCCTGCCGTGGCTCGGCGCGGTTGCCCCGTTGTGGTGGTTGGCCTGCCTGCGGCGGTCCCGGCTCCGGCCGGCGCGCCCGGTTCGGCGGGGCGCCCGCACCCGGCGGCACGGGCTCGGCACGGCGTCCTCTGCCCGGCGCGGCGGCGGGGTCGGGCGGGGCGGGTTCGCCGCGGCGTCCTCGGCCCGGCGCGGCGCCCGGATCCGGTGGCGGGGGATCGGCGCGTCGGCTTCGCCGGCCGCTGCGTTCGTTGTCGACCCGCTGGACGAGATCCTGGACCGTCAGGGGCGCGGAACCCTGGTCGGGAGTGGCGTCGGTATGGCGGGAACGGCGAGACGTGCGTGCGGCGTCTTCTTCGGGGTAGTCCTCCGCAGGATACCGCTCCCACGGGGCGCGACCTCCGGGCCGTGGCGTACGCCCGTGCCGATCGTCACCCACCAACGAACCTCGCTTTTCGTCTTGCTTTCCGCCTCGGTCGAACCGGATCGGCGGCACCGATCCCGCAATGATAACGATTCCGCCACAGCAGGCCACCCCACGGCGAAATCGAACAGGTCACAGCAGTGTTCGGCGCTGTCGTTCGCTATACGGTTGCCCGATCACCCGCCGCTGTGCATCACATCGGCGGCCTGCGGCACCGCTGGATCGTCCGGGTCGTCGAGCCACCCGTGCGGCAGCGCGACCTTGCCCGGTGAGCCCTGGCGACCGCGCGGGCCCTCCGCGTCCTTCGGGAAGGGCGCGGTCGGATCGAGCTGTCCGACAAGGTCTTCCAGCTGAGCGAGGCTACCCACGGTGGCGAACGCGCGCCGCAGGTCCGCGCCCACCGGGAAGCCCATCAGATACCAGGCCATGTGCTTTCGCAGATCACGCATGGCCTTGTCCTCGCCGAGATGCTCGGCCAGCAACGCGCCGTGCCGGTACAGCACCGCGCCGACCCGGCCCAGATCGGGAGCGGCGGGCAGCGGCTCGCCGCGCAGGGCCGCCTGCAACTCGGCGAACAGCCACGGCCTGCCCAGGCAACCGCGACCGACGACGACGCCGTCGCAGCCGGTCTCGTCCATCATGCGGACCGCGTCGTCGGCGGAGAAGATGTCGCCGTTGCCGAGGACCGGGATCGAGGTGACGGTCTCCTTCAGCCGGGCGATCGCGGTCCAGTCGGCCTGGCCGGAGTAACGCT
This sequence comes from Nocardia abscessus, assembly GCF_015477775.1. Classification (GTDB taxonomy): domain Bacteria; phylum Actinomycetota; class Actinomycetes; order Mycobacteriales; family Mycobacteriaceae; genus Nocardia; species Nocardia abscessus_A. Next base: position 294,960 of record NZ_JADLQO010000006.1, read on the forward strand.
GCGCGGCCGTACGCGCGTGCAGCGCGACCGCACGGGCGCCCTCGGCTTCCGCGATGCGCCCCGCGTCCAGATAGGTGAGATGGTCGTCATCGATGCCGATGCGGAACTTCACGGTGACCGGCACGCCCGCAGGTTCCGCCGCGCTCACCATGGCGCGCACGATGCGCCGGAACAGCGTCCGCTTGTACGGCAGGGCGGCGCCGCCGCCGAGGCGGGTGACCTTGGGGACGGGGCAACCGAGATTCAGGTCGATGTGGTCGGCCCAGCCCTCGCCGACGATGATCCGCACCGCTTCGCCGAGGGTGGCCGGGTCCACGCCGTAGAGCTGCATCGAGCGCGGATGCTCGTCGGCGTCGAAGGCCATCATGTGCAGCGTCTTCTCGTTGCGCTCGACCACCGCGCGGGCGGTGATCATCTCGCAGACGTAGATCGAGGTCGGGCTGCCGAATTCCCGGCACAACTTGCGGAACGCCAGGTTCGTGATGCCCGCCATCGGCGCGAGCACGACCGGCGGATCGACCGGATACGGCCCGATCCGCAGCTCGGCCGTCGCCTCGGTAGTCATCGTCACGCCGACCAGTGTCTCATTTCCGCACGTGAGTCGGCCGGAGCGGGTCGTTCGCCCAGCAGGCATGTCGCCATGTGGTCGCTACACCGATCCGTTCATACCGCGCCGCCGCCCGTGTTCCGGACGGCGGCGGTGCGCTGTAGCCGCAGCGGTCAGCCTACGGAGCTGCCCGCCATCTGGCGGTCGCGCTTGGCGGCTTCGCGAGCGAGCATCCGGTCGCGCTGATCCTCGAACTTGATGACGTCCTTGGCCAGCTTGTCCAGGAACAGGCCGAGCCGCTCGCGGACTGCTTCGCCACGGGCGGTGAAGTCGGTGCGCTCGAAGACGTTCCACTTCTTCAGCACCGGCTGGACGACCTCTTCCAGGTGCTGGCGCAGGTCGTAGATGCCGTGCTTGGCCATCAGCACGCCGTTGCGGCGGAAGTTGGGCATGCCCGCGCCGGGCATCTGGAAGTTCTCCAGGATCAGGGTGATCGCCTCGATGGCCTGGTCGGGAGCCAGGTCGAGGGCGGCGCCGCACATATTGCGGTAGAAGATCATGTGCAGGTTCTCGTCGGCGGCGACGCGCTGAAGCATGCGGTCGGCGATCGGGTCGTCACAGACCTTGCCGGTGTTGCGGTGGCTGACGCGCGTGGCGAGTTCCTGGAAGGTGACGTACGCGACGGAATGCAGGAACCCGGCATCGGCTTCGGCAGGGGAGGCGAAGCCGTTGGTCATGTGGACCATGCGGGCCTCTTCGAGGGCGACCGGGTCGACGCCGCGGGTGACGACCAGGTAGTCGCGCATGACGATGCCGTGGCGGTTCTCCTCGGCGGTCCAGCGGCCCACCCAGGTCCCCCATGCGCCGTCCTGAGAGAAGTTCTCGGCGATTTCCCGGTGGTAGGAGGGGAGGTTGTCCTCGGTGAGCAGGTTCGTGATCATGGCCGCCTTCGCGACCTCATTGAGCCGAGACTGCTCCGGGTCCCAATCCACCCCGCCGAGTGCCGCGAAATTGCGGCCGTCGTCCCACGGGACGTAGTCGTGCGGATGCCATTCCTTTGCCATGGAGAGGTGCCGGTTGACGTTTTCTTCGGCAACCGGCTCCAACTCCGTCAGAAGCTCGAGTTGAGTCAGATCCCTTGCCATGTATGAACCCTTCAGTGTGTGCTTCCGGTCGTGCAGGTCATCCCAAGGTAGACCGATACTGATGCGGCCATACCTTACGGCACCGTAGGTGTGATGCGAAACGCATCCGTTAGACGATCGATGCCCTGGTGATCCACCTCATACGACGCCTTCGCCGTTCGGTGATCTACCCGAGTGTATGGGTTCTACCCGTGGCGAGGGGACTATCGACGCGGGGTGCGAAGCGTTAGCAGAACGTGCTGGGCTGCACAATCCCCGCTCGCGAGGCGGCATGCGGCGATCGACCGGCGCTGGAGCGTGTCGGAGCGCCGAGCTCGAGCCACGCTGACGGAGTTTCGTTCGGCGACTCGCCGATGTGACCTGGCGACGGTGGTTCGGGGTTCCGCTCGGACCGGGTCACGGGGAGAGTGCGACGGCATCGGGAGTCCGTTTTCGTCGCGCTCCCTCGATCGACATCCGCCCCCGCGGGGCGTTTTGTGCCCTTCCTCACAATCCGACCGGTGTCCACTCTGGTGCTCGCCCATTCGGGCCTATGGCGCTGCCGTCGCGACTCGGCCGGAATCCGTCGGCAAAGGCGCCGTGTCCCGGCTGGCGCACATCACGGCAGGCCTCTATATCCACCTTCGCTGAGCCCGAGCACAATGAAACGGAGCGCCGAACAGCTTGCCCGCCGACTGGCGGCACGTCCACGCCGGTATCGCCACGCTCGAGAACTCGGGGAAACAGAACGGGCGCCCGGAGTGACCCGGGCGCCCGACGCGTGTGCCCCCAGTAGGGCTCGAACCTACGACCTGCGGATTAAAAGTCCGTAGCTCTACCAACTGAGCTATAGGGGCGCGCGGAGGAACAGTGTAGTGCGAGCGGCGGCCGATGCCCCAATCGGGGGAGTTCGTGTCGGCGGGAGGGATGGATGGGTGGTGTCGGCGTGGCGGCCCGGGTGCGTCGCGTGGCGGCGCGGGGGAAGGTAACACGGTGCGCGCAGGGGTCGATGCAGGCGGTAAACATTTGGTACCCAGCTTTGTTCATTTCAGCCCGATCTGGATATCATTCAAACATGTTGGCTGACAATGAGTTTGGATTTGCAGGGGGTGAACGGCCCGAGCCGGGGAAGGCTCGTGGGATGGGTTGGCGGGCGAGGCGTGAGCGGCGGCCGGATGTCCGGCCTGCCGATCGGCTCGGGTGAACGATGCTGGGCTGCTGGTGAATTCATACACTCGCGGGATGAGCCGGATGGGTTGCCAAAGATTTGCCGTAACAGAAAACGGAATCGGATGGCTACCTGACTCGTCAGTTTGCCGCGTGTCGGATCGGGATTCCGGGTACGGTGACGCCTTGGTGAATTCCGAAAGAATCGCCGACTCGGTCGGCGCCGCGGAATTCGGATTGTCGTTGCTGTATCCGAAGGGGTCGCGGTCGGTCCGGCCGGCCACGGCTCGGCGGAACTCGATGCCGCAGGAGGAGGCACGTTCGAGACGAAGAAATGCCCGGATGCGCACCCCCTGCGGCGCACCCGGGCAGGCAAACTATACCAGCTGGTGTGTTTCAGGTTTTTCCCGAGTTTTCGTACCGAAGGTTTGAAATCGCTCGAAAACCGGGTTTGAAGTATTGATAAAACTAATGAATTCGCGCCGAGGGTCCGTTCCTTTGGGGGTGGCTGATTGGCGGCGAGTAGGCTTCGGAGGCGTTTCGAGCATGGCACGGCAGCAAGAGCGGGCCCGCCGGACACGGGCGGCGATTATCAGGTCCGCCGCCGTTGAGTTCGGGAAGAGCGGCTATGCCGCTGCATCGCTCAACCGCATACTGGAAGGGTCGCGTGCCACCAAGGGCGCCATGTACTTCCATTTCGACTCGAAGGAAGACCTGGCACGCGCGGTGCTGGAGACCGCGGTGGAGCGCTACCGCGCCTCCGCCGAGCGCTGGCTGGCCCGAACGGATCTCAGCCCGCTGGACATCCTGCACGGCGTGGTCGACGAGATCGCGCTACGGCTGGAGCACGACATCATCGTGCAGGCCGAGTACCGCCTGATCATCGAACCGGACTTCTACCGTGACGTGCAGGCGGGTGGCGGCCGCATCCTGGGCCGCACCACCAGGGTGCTCACCGTCCGCGCCATCGACCACGGGCAGCTGCGCGCGAACGCGGACCCCGACCGGTTCACGCGCACGCTCGCCGCCGCGCTGGCCGGTCAGCGGTACATGGTGGACCTGCTCGGCGGCCAGGTCGATCTGCGGGCGCGGTTCGAGGAGGCGCTCGAGGTCGTGGTCGAGGCGATGGCCACCGGGGAATGGCTGGAGAAGTTCCGCAGCGACGGCTGGCGCGCGCAGGCTCGTTTGGAGGAGCTCGGTTTGAGCCTCTGACCAGCCGGTTTGGGATTCGAGTCCGGTCTGTCATAAGCTATCCCAGCTCCCAACGGACAGCCGTTGAAAGCCGGTCCGGAGAAATCCGGGACGAGCCCCCTTCGTCTAGCGGCCTAGGACGCCGCCCTTTCAAGGCGGTAGCGCGGGTTCGAATCCCGTAGGGGGTACGATCTTCGGATCGTTGGTAGCAGAGCATGGCCCTGTGGCGCAGTTGGTTAGCGCGCCGCCCTGTCACGGCGGAGGTCGCGGGTTCGAGTCCCGTCAGGGTCGCAAGTAAGCGCCGGAGATATCCGGCGTTTCGCGTATGGCATTCACTTCGGGTGCCTGCGGCCAGGTAGCTCAGTTGGTACGAGCGTCCGCCTGAAAAGCGGAAGGTCGCCGGTTCGATCCCGGCCCTGGCCACTCCACTCATAGACGGCCCATGCTCACGCAGAGCGTGGGCCGTTTCTCGTTTCGTCATGTTTTGGGGTGTTACCCCACGCCCCGCCCGGCGGGCCGCGCCCTGGGATCGTGGCCGCGGTCGGCGGGTGGATGTGGCGAATCCCATAGTCGTGCAGAGTGGTTCGCGACTGGGTGCGCGGCCGGTTCGCGGGCCGCGGGTAGGCTGACGCGGCCATGTCGACCCTTCTCCTCGCGCTCGCGGGGTTCGCCTTCCTCGACTCGCTCGACCTGCTGCTGATCGGCGTCACCACGGCTGTGGTCTACGACAGCAGGTTGAGCCGCCGCTCGCCGCTGGTGGGTGGTCTGAGCCTGCTGGCGGGCGTCTTCGCCGTCACCACCGCCTTCGGAATCTGCACGATCCTGGGGATCGGTTTCGTGACCGAACTGATCGACTTCCGGATCACTCCGGCGGTGCGGTACTGGGGCGAACTGGCCGCCGGGGTGGTGCTGATCGCTCTCGCGAGCATTCGGATGACCGGAACTGCGGCCCCGCGGCGCGCGCCCACATTGCGCCGCCGACCATGGATGCTCGCAGGCATCGGCGTGGCGATCGGTATCGCTCAGGCGCCGACGGCGGTCCCGTATCTCGCCGGACTCGCGATGATCTCCGCGCGAAATCCGCTACCGACGTTCTGGCCGCTGATCGTGGTCGCCTATTGCGCGCTCGCATTGCTGCCGCCGTTGGTGATACTCGCCCTCGCGATGCGGCGCACGACCGGCGCGCGACGGATGTATCGAAACATTGTTCGCATTATCACCACACACGGCCCGACTTCGGTCCGCATACTCTTTGCGATCTTCGGCGCGGCTCTCCTATGCGACGCGCTCGTTCATTACCGCAGCCTTTGGTAGGCCGCGGTGAATTGCGTTCGCCGGAGCGCCGCATCGGCGCTGGGAAAGAGGGTTGAACGGCGGTGTTCGGTGGGATGCTGGAGGTATGGCTGAGCGCTGGTATTACTGCTTGAAGCACAATCGGGCCGAGCAAGGGCGGCAGTGCTGGTTCCGCGACCGGATGGGACCGTACCCGGACAAGGCGACGGCGGAGCGGGCGCTCGAGATCGCACATGCGCGCAACGAGCGGGAAGATGCCCGTGACCGAGCCTGGCGGGACGGGGACTGAAACAGTAGGGGGCGGCCCTTCCCCCGTGCGGTGAAGTTGATCTTGAGCCGCAGGTCGCGGGCCCGGATGGCGTCGCCCCGGGTGCGGCCGCTCGGCTCCCGGTCAGGCGTATCGAGTACGGTTCTCCAGAACTCGACGAATGCTCGGTGGTCCTGGCGTGGGCTGCGAGCGGAAAACCAGGATCAGCAGGGAGGGCGACCCTTGAGGGTTACCGTTGTTGTGCCGACCTACAACGAGCGGGAGAATCTGCCGGTTGCGGTGGAGCGGCTGACCGCGCTGCCGGTGCCCGACCTGCACGTCCTCGTGGTGGACGACAGCTCGCCGGACGGCACCGGCGAGGTGGCCGACAAACTCGCCGCCGAGCTGCCGAACGTGGTGGGTGTGCTGCACCGGACGGAGAAGGACGGGCTCGGGCGCGCGTACATCGCGGGCATCACGCGGGCGCTGGACGAGGGCGCGGACGTGGTGATCCAGATGGACGCCGACCTGTCGCACCCGGCCGAAGTCATCCCCGCCATGCTGGAGAAGCTGACGACCACCGACGCGGGTGTCGTGCTCGGTTCCCGTTACGTCCCGGGCGGCTCGACCGCCGCCGAGTGGAAGTGGTACCGCAAGGCGCTGTCGGCCTGGGCCAACTTCTATGTGAACCTGATTCTGCGATTGGGCGTCAAGGACGCCACCGCGGGCTTCAAGGCATGGAAGGGCGACACCCTGCGCGCCATCGAGGTGGCCTCGATCCGCAGCAACGGGTATTCCTTCCAGGTCGAGATGAACTACCGCACCATCAAGAAGGGGATCTCGATCGCCGAGGTGCCGATCCGGTTCGAGGAGCGGACGCTCGGCGCCTCCAAGATGAGCCTCAAGGTGCAGCTCGAGTCGGCGCTGATGCCGTGGAAGTTGCTGTTCGGCCGCGCGGTCTGAGCCACGCCACCGGGTCTCGCTTCCGGGGAAGCGGACCCGGCGCGCCGGCGATCAGCGGAGGAGCCGGTTGCGCATCATCTCCAGGCCCCCGACGAGCACCGGAGCCAGCACCACGTGCATGGCCGAGAGGGCGATAGTGCTGACGAGGTCGAAGTCCGCCGCGACGGTCAGGCCGATGGTCGCCACCGCCAGCGTCGCGCCGACCACCTGGGCCACCCGCAGCACGCCGACCCACAGGTAGGACAGCAGCGCGGCCAGGGTCATGCCGATCAGCAGCGGTACGGCGGCGGAGACGATCACGCCGCTCGCCGTGACCTCGGAGGTCTTGCCTGCGTCGGTCGTCTCGAACGAGCCGCCTGCCGCCAGGCCGACCAGCCACACGACCAGGTTGATCGTCACCGAGACGGCGACGCTGCCGAGTATCGCGACCGGCCGGTTGACGGCGGGAATGCGCAGGGTGGGTGCTGTGGTGGTCGACATGGTGGTCTCCTCATCTGAAGTGTTCACTTCGGCTGAGACCATCGTGGAACCTCAAGAATTATTGAGGTCAACCTCGGTGTTGGTGACGCGGCGCACACCCGCTGATCAGCGGGGCCAATCCAAGAGCGTGTCGATGAACAACTGGCGCACCCGCGCCACATTTTCGTCCAGATCGGCGGGGTCCCATTTGCTGACGTCGATCGGGTCCAGGATCGCCACGTCGACCGTGCCGGGCCGGGCGACCATCGCGTTGCGCCAGCAGACCTCGCCCGCGTTCCGGATGACCACCGGGATCACCGGCACCCCGGCCTGCATGGCGATGTGGAACGCGCCTTTCTTGAACAGCCCGACCTCGGGGGTGTAGGAGCGAGTTCCCTCCGGTGACACCGCGACCGACAACCCACCGCGCAGCGTCTCGACCACCGGTCGCAGTGCCGCCCTGGCCCGCGCGCTGTTCGACCGATCGATGAACGTCACGCCGACGAAGCGCATCAGCGGCCCGAAGACCGGATTCTTGGTGAGCTCTTTCTTGCCGATGGCCGTGACGCCGCCGCCGAGCACCTCGGGCACGATGATGATGTCGAACTGGCTCTGGTGGTTGAACAGGAAGACCGCGGGCCGGGGTGATTTCGCGTTCTCGGCTCCCGTGACCCGCACCTGCACTCCCGCGATGCGCAGCGTATTGCGCGCCGCGTGCGCCATCAGCGCGTCGGCCATCTGCTGGCGGTCCTTGGTGGGCGCCTTCGACGCGACACCGAACAGCGCGCCGCCGAGCAGCCCGGCGAATCCCGCGGCGGTGCGCGCGTAATCGCTCGCGCGCGGAGGGCGGCGCGGGCGGAACGTGAGCCTGCCCCACTGCTGCCGGTCGGCGACCTCGGTCAGCGCGTCGTCGGGGTTCACCGCCACCGGATGCCCGGTCTGCGACAGCATCGGCAGGTCGGCGCTCGTGCCGGCGTAGGCGTAACCGCGTTCGAGATCCACCTCGTGCGCGGCAGCGAACTCGGCGACCGCCTCGGCCTTGCCGTTGCGCCACAGCGGCTTCCCGTCGGGATACCCGGTGAGCACACCGTCCCGGGTGACCATGGGCGTATACAGCACGTGCTCGATGCCCAGCTGTGCTGCCGCGGGCGCCACCTGGAACTCGGTCAGCGAACTGACCAGCACGACGGTGTGCCCGGCCGCCTGGTGGGTCCGGATCAGCTGCCACGCTTCGGGATACAGGTACCCGTAGAGGGTGCGCTTGAACAGTCGCCTGCCCAGCTCGGTCAGCTCCTGTTCGGACCGTCCGGCCAGCGCCTCGGACAGCTCGCGGAGCCACCGGCTGTACTCGCCGTCGGTCATGTGCTTGCGGAGGCCGCGGAGCAGCACGGCGGCGGGCTTGCGGCGACGGCGCGGTACCGGGCCGTCGACGACCGCCCCGAAATCGAAGACAGCCGCGACCGCGCGGCCTTGTGGCCCGGAGCGGATGGCGGCGATCGCGGCGTCCAGGTCAGCGCGTGCGCCGGTCATCGGACCTCCTGTGCGCCGAGGTGGTAGCGCGTCGATCGCTCACCACGCCTCCCGGTTGGACGGGTCGAGCGCGGCGGCCTGCGCGATGCGGGCGCCGATCGTGCGCAGGCGCTCGGCGAATTCGGTTCTGCGTTGCAGCAGCTCCGCGCGGCGCCGGGTCGCTTCGGTGGGATGCTCGGGCGAATCGTCATCGGGCGCCGTTTCCAGCAGACCGTAGTTGTCGGCGAGTTTCAGCGCGCTGGTGAACAACTCAGTGGAGACCGACTCGGGGCTGTGCAACCGTTGCTGCAACATCATCTGCTTGCCGACCGCGACGCATTCGGTGATGAGCTCCTTGCGGTCGATCTCGTCGCCCGCGTCGCGGGCGGCCAGCCGCTCGGCCACCACCAACTGCGCGTCGACGAACGAGCGCAGCACGCGGTGGGCCATCGTGAAGCCGGATGCGGTGAGCTTCGCCAGGATGTCCGAGCCGAGGGTGTCGTGGCGGGTGTGGGTGTACCAGTCCGGATCCACCAAGAGCATTTCCGCGACCATCTGGTCGGCGAACTCGCCGCGATCGGGAAAGAAGAAGTCGAACTTCAGCAGGTCGCGCAGCCGGAAGGCCTCGTCCCAGCCGGTTTTGAGGGCGTCGGCGTCGCCGTTGTCGACCGCCGCCAGGATGGACAGCTCGAGGATGGCGCGGTTGACGAACCAGTGCACGGCGCTGTTGCGGTAGAAGGCGGCCTCCAGATGGGCGCCGGACTCGATCGAGTACACCGGCTCGATCCCGCCGCGATACACCGTGACCACCTTGGCCAGCGAGAGCTGTTCCAGCACGACGGCCAAGCCCTGCTCGTCCCGGAGCGCGTCGAGTTCGCCGCGCGGCAGCTCGCGCTTGTCGATGTAGCCGAGCACCGGCGCCAGCACCGTGCGCACCTCGCCGAGGGTGAGCGCGCGCCCGTCGACACCCAGCAACGTCAGGGTGACCAGCGCGTTGACCGTGATCGGCGTCACCGCGTTGATCCCGACCGCGACCTCGAACGCCAGCCGCTGCACGGCCTTCCGTTCCAGCTCGGCGATCTCCGGCGGGTCGCTGTCGACGACCCCGGCTTCGGTGCGCGGTGGCGGAAGCGGCTCCGTATGGTGCAACGGGATGGTCAGCGGCGGCGTCGTCAGCGGATCGCCGTGCGCGGCGAGCCGATCACGGGCCGACAGCGGCTCGCCGAAGCGGACGTACACGTGCCCGGCGGAGTGCTGCTGGCTGCGGATGTAGCGCGCCAGCCAGGTCAGCCCCTCGGGTTTCTTCTTGCCGCCCTCCTGCTCGGTGGTGATGGCGCCGAGTTCGTTGAGCCGCTCGTAGGTGATCGAGACCGGAACCAGCATGACGTCGTCGATGCGGTTCGAACGGACTGCGGCGGCAAGGTAGTTCAGCAGTCCGTAGCGCGGCGGCCGCAGCTTCCCGGTGCGGGTGCGACCGCCTTCGAAGTACCACTCCAGGTTGAAGCGCTTGGCCAGCAGGTAAGCGAAGTATTCCTCGACGGCGGCCTTGTAGACCTCGTCGTCGCCGAAACTGCGCCGGATGAACACGGTTCCGGTGCGCCGCGCGATCGGGCCCATCGGCCAGAAGCTGAGGTTCGCGCCGCCGATCACGTGGTTCGGCGGGAAGTCGTTGCGGGCCAGCACGTCTCCCAGTACGAACGCGTCGACGTAGGAACGGTGCGAGGGCAGGAACACCAGCGGATAGCGGCGGTTGAGGTCGCGCAACCCGGTCAAGCCGGACTCGTCGGGGTCGACCTTCCAGGTGGAGGCGTGCACCGGTCGCATGGCCTGGGTGAACAGGTCGGAGACCAGCCTGCTCTGGGCGGCGACGAGTTCGTTGAGCCCTTTCTCCGCACGGCGATACACCTCGTGCGGGCTCGCCCCGATCTGATCGGCGATCAGCTCCAGCCTGCGCAGGAAGTCGGGGGAGTCGAGGATCTCCTCGGCGACCAGCTTGGGCACCTTGTACCGGTCGCCGATGATGGTGCGTTCGGCGCGTTCCAGCGCCACCACCGCGGCGCGCACGACGGCGCGGGCGAACGGCTCGGCGGTGCCCTTGTCGAACAGCGCCGTGGCCTCCGGGTTGTTCGCACGCAACTCGCTGAGCCGAGCGGGCGCGCCGGTCAGCACCACGTGCCGGTCCGGTGACTTGGACAGCAGCCTGCGCTGCGCCAGCCGGTTGGGCTTGCGCGGGTTGGTCATCAGGGCCAGGTCGGCGAAGGTGACGCGGCGGACGCCGTCGCGTTCCGGCGGCAGCCACAGCACGCGGATCGGCACCACCAGCGGATCGTCGCGCCTGCCGACCAGCCTGGTCGCGACGGCGCCCGCGTCCAGGTCCAGCTGGGTGACCGGTGCGTCGGTGCCGAACTCGGTGCTGATCCCGCCGTCGGCCAGCCACTTGCCGACGAGTTCGCGCTCCACCCCCGATGCGGCGTCGATCAGGGCCACCACCGATTGCGGTGCGGTCCCGGGCCGGGCTGTCGCGGGTGAATCGCCGCGGTGATCGATCATCGATGTTCTTCCCTCCGCAGGTGACGCTCTCCACTATTCAATCCCGGCGGGTCTCCTCCGCGCAGGCAGTCGGCGTGGCGAGTTCGGTTCGGGCGGCACGGGTGGCGCGATCGCTGCACCGGAGTGGCGGCACGGGTGCGGCCGAAAGTGCTGGCCGGATGGAGATCGCTTGCCGCTCGGATCGATCGCTCGGCGGCGGCGTTGTGGCCGCGAGCACACCCCGCACAGTAGAGCAGGTAATGCTAACCTTACCTCCACAAGTTAGGCCAGGGTAACCTTTGGAGGATCGTTGTCGACCACGGAACGCCTGCGGGTTGAGTATGTGACCGATCCGGCGGCAGCGATGTCCCGGCTGGCAGGGGCGGATCGGTTCGGCGAGTACGTGATGTACGAGCGTCCGGGGGAATGGGTCTTCGCCGCCGATCCGATCGGCAGTGTCGAACTGGATGCGCGGGAACTGCGCGTCACCTGGGAGGGACAGACCACGACCAGCGGATGGGAAGGCAATCCGGCGGGCGTGATCGACCGTGCGCTCGGCACGCTGCTCCTCGACGGGCGAAACGCCTACGGCTGGATCGGATTCGAATTCTGCGCGTGGGCCCTCGACGCCACCGGTCACGTGGACCCGCGCACCGCGCTCGCGCACCTGATGATCCCCCGCATCGAGGTCAGGGTGAGCGAATTCGGCGTTCAGGTGGCGGGTGCGACGCCCGCGGAGACCGGGGACATCCACGATCTGATCGCACAGTCGCAGAACACCGAACTGCCGCAGGCACATCCGGCCGACATCCGGGTCGACCCCACCGGGTACCGGGACCGGGTCGCCGAGGCGGTCGGGGAGATCCGAGCAGGCCGCTACCAGAAGGTCATCCTGTCCAGGAAGGTCGAACTGCCCTTCGCGGTGGACATTCCGGCCACTTATCGGCTCGGGCGCGCGCACAACACTCCGGCGCGGTCGTTCCTGCTGCGGCTCGGCGGCTTGGAGGCGGCGGGCTTCAGCCCCGAACTGGTCGCGTCCGTGGACGACGAGCGGGTGGTGACCACCGAGCCGCTGGCGGGCACCCGTGCCTTCGGTCGCGGCTCGGCGGCCGATCTCGCCGCCAAGGCCGACCTGATCACCGACCCGAAGGAGATCGTGGAACACGCGATTTCGGTACAGACCTCGTTCGCGGAGATCGCGGCCGTCGCCGATCCCGGCACACCCGCGGTGTCGGACTTCATGGCCGTGCGTGAGCGTGGCAGTGTGCAGCATCTGGCGTCCACCGTGCGGGGGCGGCTGGCCGCCGACCGATCCAGCTGGGACGCGCTGGAGGTGCTGTTCCCGTCGGTGACCGCCTCGGGGATTCCCAAGCGGGCGGGCGTCGACTCGGTGTTCCGGCTCGACCACGACCCGCGCGGGCTGTATTCCGGCGCGGTGGTGACCGTTTCCCCGACCGGCGCGCTGGAGGCGACCCTCGTGTTGCGCGCGGTGTACCAGAACACCGAAGGGGCCTGGCTGCGCGCGGGCGCGGGCATCGTCGGCCAGTCCCGGCCGGAACGCGAGTTCGAGGAGACCTGCGAGAAATTGGGCAGCATCGCGCCCTATGTGGTGAAGGCCTAGCGAAAGGCCGGCGGGCAGCGCGCCGAGGATGCGCTGCTCGCCGGATTCGGCCGTACTACTGCTCGGCGCGCAGCGCTTTCTTGTCGATCTTGCCGACCGCGGTGATCGGCAGCTTGTCGCTGCGGCGCAGCACGTCCGGCAGCTTGTAGGTGGCCAGCCCGCGGGCGGCGAGGAAGGTCTTGATCTCGGCCAGCGTCGGCATCTCGCCGTCGACGACCAAGACGGCGCAGACTTTTTCGCCCAGCGCCGCATCCGGCAGCCCCACGGCGGCGGCGTGCCGGACGGCGGGGTGGGCGAGCAGGTGTTCCTCGAGTTCGTCGCAGGAGACGTTCTCGCCGCCGCGGTTGATCACGTCCTTGATCCGTCCGGACACCACCAGATGTCCGCTGGGCAGACGGCGCACCAGGTCACCGCTGCGATAGAAGCCGTCCGGCGTGAACGCGCGCGAGTTGTGCTCGGGTGCGCGGTAGTAGCCGCGAATCGTGTACGGCCCTCTGGTCAGCAGCTCGCCCTCCGCGCCCGGCGCCACCTCGTCGCCGTCGGCGTCCACCACGCGGACCTCGTCGGCGGGCGAGAGCGGCCTGCCCTGGGTGGTGTGCACCAGGTCGGCCGGATCATCGAGCCGGGTGTAGTTGAGCAGGCCCTCGGCCATGCCGAACACCTGTTGCAGGGTGGCCCCGAGCGCCGGGGTCACTTCCTTGGCGTTGACCTCGGCCAGTCGCGCGCCGCCGACCTGGAGCAGACGCAGCGAACTCAGGTCGGCCTCTTCCCATTCGGTGGCCGCGCACCAGAGTTGGGCCAGCGGCGGCACGACGGCGGTGACCGTCACCCGGTGCCGCTCGATCGCGGCGAACGCGCTCTCCGGGCTCGGGTCGCCCACGAAGGCGACCGCCCCGCCCACCGCGACGGTGCCGAGGATTCCCGGGCAGGCCAGCGGAAAGTTGTGTGCGGCGGGCAATGTCGCGAGGTAGACGTCCTGCTCGGTCAGTTCGCAGACCTCAGCGCTGGCGGTGGCGTTGTAGGCGTAGTCGTCGTGCGTGCGCGCGATCAGTTTCGGCAGGCCGGTGGTGCCGCCGGAGACCAGCATCAGGGCGATGTCACCCGGATCGATCTCGGGTAGTTCACCACCCTCACGCGGGATCGAGGTGAGGTCGGTGAACGGCCCGGGATCGCCGAGCACCAGGACGTGGCGCAGCGAAGGCACCGCGTCGCGCACGGTCGCCGCCATTTCGCGATAGTCGAAGTCGCCCGCCCGGTCCGCGACGATGTAGCCGACCGCTTCGGAAAGCCGGGTCAAGTGCTCGATTTCGGCCCGTCGATGCGCGGGCAGGCTCAATACGGGAATGATTCCGGCGCGCAACAGGCCGAACAGCACGGTCAGGAACTCGGGCACGTTCGGGAGCTGGACCACCACCCGATCGCCGGGAGCGATGCCCAGCGCGAGCAGCCCGTGCGCCATCCGGTCCGCGGCGGCGTCGATGTCGGCGTAACTGCGCGGGCCCTGCGTGTCGAGCAGCGCGGGGCGCTGGGGCTGCCGGAGTGCGGTCGCGCGCAGCAGGTCTCCCAGCGGGCGCCCGGCCCAATATCCGGCGGCTCGATATTCCGCGGCCGTGTGCGCGGGGAAAGGTACGTAGCCGTCGCGATGCGCGGACTCGGTCGGTGTGGAAGTCACGGTCTGCCTCACAGATGTCAAGCCAAGTTTGCCTTATATAGGTTAGGCAACCCTACTGTTCGGCGTGTCCGAACCTGCCGCCCGGAGCTGTAGCGCACTAGACTTTTCGTCATGACCAGGTGGGACACCTCGAACATTCCCGACCAGAGCGGTCGGAAGTTCATCGTCACAGGGGCCAACAGTGGCTTGGGCGCCGAAACGGTGCGCGCGCTGACCGCGGCGGGAGGCGAGGTGGTGCTGGCCTGCCGGAACGTGGCCAAAGGGGAGCGGGTGGCCGCCGGACTCGGCGACCGGGCCCAGGTGCGCGAGCTGGATCTGGCCGATCTCGCCTCGGTCCGCGCGTTCGCCGAGGGCGTCGACGGGGCCGACGTACTGATCAACAACGCGGGCGTGATGGCCGTGCCGGAGGGGCGCACCGCCGACGGCTTCGAAAAACAGATCGGCACCAACCATCTCGGTCACTTCGCGCTCACCGGGCTGCTGCTGGACAAGATCTCCGACCGGATCGTCACCGTGTCCAGCGGTGCGCACCAGGTCGGCAAGATCGACCTGGACGATCTGAACTGGGAGCGGCGCAAGTACCAGCGGTGGGCCGCCTATGGGCAGGCCAAGCTGGCCAACCTGATGTTCGCTCGTGAGTTGCAGCGCCGGTTGACCGCCGCGGGCTCGGCGAAGGTCTCGGTCGCCGCGCATCCCGGTTACGCGTCCACCGAATTGCAGTCGCACACCGAGTCTTTCCTGGACCAGGTGATGTGGTTGGGCAACCGGGTGTTCGCGCAGAACGCCGCGATGGGTGCGCTGCCGACGCTGTACGCCGCGACCGCCGACGTGCAGCCCGGCGGCTACTACGGGCCGACCGGACTCGGCGGCATGCGCGGCTACCCCGGGCCGTCCGGATCGTCGAAAGCGTCCAGGGACGAGAAGGTCGCGGCGGATCTGTGGGAGCTGTCGGAGAAGCTGACCGGCGTCACTTACACCTTCACCGAATAAGCGGCCTTCACGAAATAAGCGCCACTTCACCTCTCTGGCACTGTGATCCACGTCTCACGGTCCGCTGTCACACTCCGGCGTACCGCGTCGTCCTCCTGATGAACCCACAGGGAACGACAAAGGACGGACATCATGGAACAGCGCTTCGAACTCTTCACCAACCCGGTCGGCGGCAGCTTCGTCAAGCGACTGACGATGGCCTCGAAGGTGATCAACGATTCCACCCTGCCCGCCGCGACGTATGAATTGGTGAAGATCCGCGCCAGCCAGATCAACGGCTGCGGCTACTGCACCGACATGCACACCAAGGACGCCGCGCACGCGGGCGAGACCTCCGTGCGGCTCAACCTGATCGCCGCGTGGCACGAGGCCACCGTCTTCACCGAGGCCGAGCGCGCCGCGCTGGCGCTCACCGAGGAGGCCACCCGGATCGGCGACGGCCGCGCGGTCAGCGACGCGGTGTGGCAGGAAGTGCGCAAGCACTACGACGACGACCAGATCGCTGCCCTCATCGCCGCCATCGCGATGATCAACGCCTGGAACCGGATGAACGTCATCGCCCGCACCCCGGCGGGTAGTTACGTGCCCGGCCAGTGGGGGTGAGCCCGAATCTCCAGGCCCGACCGCGAGCCTCGAGAGAGCCGCGACACGCCGCGCCAAGGCGTGGCGTATCTAACAGAGTCGTTCACCGATCGGTTGCGGGCTGGTACTGTCCCCGACGTGCAGCGCGTGTATTTCTGGTTTAGCAAGCCGGCCCTGGGTGGGCTGGTCTGCGGCAACCGCGTGCGCTGACTGACTTCCACCCCGAGCCGGACGATGACCGGCTCGACGGGATTTCTCCTCCGTGGGTCGGCCTCGAGAAAAGGAAACCCACGACATGACAACCGCAGCCGACGTCGACGCGCGGCATTCCGATCTGGACGATCAACGCACCCTCAACATCAGCCCGCTGCGTTCGCCGGCTGAGGTGCGTCGCGTGCACCCGATCACCGATGCACTCGCCGACACTGTCCGTGCGGGGCGCAAAGCCACCGTCGACGTGCTGAACGGCGCGGACGATCGCCTGATGGTGATCGTCGGCCCGTGCTCCGTGCACGACCCCGCCGCCGCGCTGGACTACGCGCGCCGCCTCGCGGCGAAGGCCGCCGAACTCGACGACCGGCTGCACGTGGTGATGCGGGTCTACTTCGAGAAGCCGCGTACCAGCCTGGGCTGGAAGGGCCTGATCAACGACCCGCACCTGGACGGCTCGTTCGACGTCAACACCGGACTGGGCTTCGGACGCAAGCTGCTGGTCGACATCACCGCGCTCGGTCTCCCGGTGGCCTGTGAGTTCCTGGACCCCATCACTCCGCAGTACATCGCGGACCTGGTGGCCTACGGCGCGATCGGCGCGCGCACCGCGGCCAGCCAGGTGCACCGCCAGCTCAGCAGCGCGCTGTCGATGCCGGTCGGAATCAAGAACGGCACCGACGGCGACGTCCAGGTGGCGGTGGACGGTGTGCGCGCCGCGGCGGCCAGCCACGTGTTCCCCGGCACCGACCTCGACGGCCGCTCCGCGCTCATCCGTACCACCGGCAATCCGGATTGCCACGTGATCCTGCGCGGCGGCAGCAACGGCCCGAACTACGACGCGGCGTCGGTCGCCGAGGCGTGCCTGCGGCTGGAGAAAGCGTCCCTGCCGCAGCGGATCGTGGTGGACGCCAGCCACGGCAACAGCAACAAGGACCACAACAAGCAGGTCGACGTGGTCACCGATATCGCGCGGCGGCTGGCGGCGGGCGAGGCGGCAGTCGTCGGCGTCATGCTGGAGAGCTTCCTGGTCGCGGGACGCCAGGACCTCACCCTCGGCCGTGCCGACGAGCTCACCTACGGACAGTCCATCACCGACGCCTGCCTGGACTGGGAGACCACCGCGAGCCAGCTGGACCGTCTGGCCGAAGCGGTGGGGCAGCGCCGCGAGCGCTGATCCGTCCGACGGGCCGCTCGAGCCGACGGTGCCGCGCGGCACGACCGGTATGGGTCGCGGCGAAGGCGCACGCGCTCACGCCGGCGTGCGGACGGCCGTCGGTCGAGCACCGTCAGCGGCAGAGCACACCCAGTAGGTCGCCGGACGAGATGGCGCGGACATCGAAACCCGCGTCGGTCAGGTGTTCGGTCAGCCGGGGTAGCGGCGGCTTCGGGCTGGTCGGGTCCGCAGCGTCGGGCCGGCCGTAGCCGTAGAAGAGGCCCAGCGTTCCTCCGGGCGCCAGCAACTGCCGGATCAGGGCGAGTTCGGCGGTGGGGCGCTTGGTCCAGAACAGGTTGACGTTCACCGCCAGGACTTTGTCGAAACCCGCCGCGCCCAGCCCGGTCTCGCGCAGCAGCCGGTCCGGGTCCAGGTCCGCGAGCTCGGCGTGCACCAGGTGGACCCGGCCCGACGCGAGCCGCGCGGCATGCCGTTCGCCCGCGCGGGAGACCGCCGTGGCGGAGCGTTCCACGCCGACGACCGTGCCGTCGATCGCCTGCTCGGCGAGGAAGGCGATCGAATCGCTGGAACCGGGACCGATTTCCAGCACTCGATCGGCGGGGCGTACCGCCATGGTTCGTACGATCCAGGCGAATCGCGGGTCGGCTGTCATCGGCGTGTCCTACGCCGGGCCGGGCGTCTGCGCGATCGGCATCCGGCCACGAGTGAACTCGGCGGGCCAGTCGTCCGCCAGGCCGGGCGGGTCGGTGCGCAGCCGGGCGGCGAACCAGTGGTCGCGGCGTCGTCCGCGCTGGATGCTGCCCAGCCGGGACAGACCCTCGTACCGGAATCCGGCGCGGCGCGCGACCGCGGCCGAGGCGTAGTTGCCGACGAACGCGCGCCAGGCGACCCGCTCCAGGGCCAGGCCGTCGGCACGGAACCCGAACTCGCACACCAGATCGACCGCCTGGGCCATCAGGCCGCGTGACCGCTGCGACGGGACGAGCCAGAAGCCGATCTCGGCCGCGCTCTCGTCGCGTTCGCCGAGACCGATCATGCCGACGACCGGCCCGTCGGCGCGCAACCGGATCGCCCAGGTGGGGCTGCGGGCCGCCCAACCCGGGCCCACCATCTCCTCGATGAAGGTCACCGCGCTGTCTCGCACGTACGGCACCGGGATGGTCACCCACTCGGCGATATCCGGATCCTGGCAGCACTCGGTGATGGTGTCGATATCGTCCGTCGTCGGGGGCGACAGCCAGATCGTTCCGTTCGACAGCACTTGCTGGTCCATCGGGTCATGCTGCCACGGAAGGGTCCGGCGGATCATCCGGTTATCTCGCGCAAACCGGTATATGCCGCGCGGGAACGTTCCGGACCCGGACCGTAGACTTCCCCTCGATGGTTGCCGCGCTGCTTTCCGACCTGTTCGAGTCACATCGGGCGCATCTGCTCTCGGTCGCCTACCGGCTGACGGGCAGCGTCGGCGATGCCGAGGACGCGGTCCAGGAGAGCTGGTTGCGCTTGGCGGGCGCCCACCAGTCCGAGATCGAAGATCTGCGGGCTTGGCTCACCACCGTGGTGACCCGCATCTGCCTGGACCGTCTGCGAAGCGCGGCGGCGCGGCGGGAAAGCTACGTGGGTCAGTGGCTGCCGGAACCCGTGGTCACCGCGCGCACGCCGTCGAGCGCCCCCGACCCGCTGGAAGCGGTGGTGCGCAAGCAGGAGTGCCGGTTCGCGGCGCTGATCGTGCTGGACACCCTGACGCCGCCGCAACGCGTGGCCTTCGTACTGCACGACGGGCTGTCGGTGCCGTTCGACGAGATCGCCGACATCCTCGGCGTTTCGGCCGACGCGGCGCGACAGCTGGCGGTGCGTGCTCGCAAGGCGGTCACGCAGACGCCGCAGCCGGTGCCGGATGCCGAGCACGAGGCCGCCGTCGTGCGTTTCCTCACCGCGCTGAGTTCCGGTGACGTGGCCGCCGTCGCGGCGGCGCTGCATCCGGACGCGGTGATGATCGGTGATGCCAACGGCACCACCGCCACCGCGATCAACGTGCTGCACGGCGCGGATCGCATCGCCCGGTTCTACCTGGGCTTGGTGCGTAAGTACGGCTTCGAGGACGCGTCGCCGGACTTCGAAATCGTCTCGGTCAACGGGCAATTGGGACTCGCGGTCCAGGCGCGGCCGGCGCAGGAAGGCCGGAGCGGTTATCCCGCGCGTGTAGTCGGCTTCACGGTGCGTGACGGACTGGTTTGGGGTACTTACGATCTCGCGAATCCAGCCAAACTGGGCGGGATTCGTCTGGGTTGAGCCGCACCAGGCCGCCGCCCGGTGGGGATCGGCCGGGACGCTGACGGACCCGGCCGGTTCCCGTGGACGCCCCGGCTCCCGGCCAGGGGACGAGCCAACGCCCCGCTCCGGTGTCCAGGAGTCGAATCGGGTGCCTGCGATCGAGTCGTGCGGCACCTGCCGCAGCATTTCGATGCGTGTCCGGCGACCTCCGATGTGGCGGGGGCTTCGCGCGATCGGATCGAGATGGGAGGCTATGAACGCCCCTGCCGAGGAACCCGCTACCAGCGGGTTTGTGCGGGAGAACACGCGAAGGTGGGCTGAGCTAGTCTCCGGTTATGCCCTCGCGACATCAGACCGTTGCCCGCCTGCGTCCCTTCGCCTCCACGATCTTCGCCGAGATGACCGAGCTCGCCGTCCGGCACGACGCGGTCAACTTGGGGCAGGGGTTCCCCGACACCGACGGGCCCGCGAGCATGCTCGAAGTAGCGCGGCGCGCCATCGCGGACGGTCTCAACCAGTACCCGCCCGGGCGTGGCATGCCGGTGCTGCGCCGAGCCGTCGCCGCCGACCGCGCCCGGCGCTACGGGACCGAGTACGACCCGGACACACAGGTGCTGGTGACGGTGGGGGCGACCGAGGCGATCAGCGCGGCGGTGCTGGGCCTGGTCGAGCCCGGCGAGGAGGTCGTGCTGATCGAGCCGTACTACGACTCGTATGCCGCGGCGGTGGCGCTGGCAGGCGCTCGGCGGCGCACGGCTCGGCTGGTGGCCGACGGAGACCGCTTCGTGCTGGACCTGGACAGCCTGCGCGCCGCGATCACTCCGGCCACCCGGATGCTCGTCGTCAACTCCCCGCACAATCCGACCGGCACGGTGCTGGGGCGCCCGGACCTGCTGGCGATCGCCGAGATCGCCTGCGAGCACGATCTTCTGGTGCTCACCGACGAGGTCTACGAGCACCTGGTCTACGACGGTGCCGAACACATCGGTCTGGCTACCCTGCCCGGCATGGCCGAGCGCACGATCGTGGTGTCCAGTGCCGCGAAGACGTTCAGCGTCACCGGGTGGAAGACCGGGTGGGCCTGCGGGCCCGCGAATTTGATCGATGGCGTGCTCGCGGCCAAGCAGTTCATGACGTTCGTGGCGGGCGGGCCGTTCCAGCCGGCCGTGGCGCACGCGATCGACCACGAGCTGGGCTGGGTCGGCGAGCTGCGGAACGCGTTGTCCGAGAAGCGGCTCCGTCTTTCCGCGGCACTCAGCGACACCGGTCTGCGGGTGTATCCGAGCGCGGGCGGCTACTTCGTCGTCGCCGACATCACCCCGCTCGGCGCCGCCGACGGACTGACGTTCTGCCGGGAACTGCCGAAGCGTCTCGGGGTGGCGGCGGTGCCGGTCAGCGTGTTCGCCGACGACACCGCCGCGTGGAACCACCTGGTGCGTTTCACCTTCTGCAAGCGGGACGAGACGCTGGACGAGGGCGTGCGCCGGTTGCGTCACGGCTGATTCGCAAACCTTGCCGTGAACTGTCAGGTTTCGGTGGCAACCTTGCCTGGCATGGCTACCCAGTACTACACCGCAACCAGTCTGGACGGATACCTCGCCGATCCGGACAACTCACTGACCTGGCTGTTCGAGGTGGACGGCGCGGACGAGGCGCAGGCGAGCACGGCGGGCTTCCTCGCCCGGGTCGGCGCCCTGTGCATGGGGGCGACCACCTACGAGTGGATGGTGGCCAACGATTCGCCGGAGAACTGGCACACCTACTACGGCGACCTACCGTGCTGGGTGTTCACCCACCGGGAGTTGCCCGCGATACCCGGTGCGAATCTCCGGTTCGTGTCGGGGACGGTCGAGTCGGTGCACCAGGAGATGGCGCGCGCGGCCGGTGACCGCAATATCTGGATCGTCGGCGGCGGGGACCTGGCCGGGCAATTCGCCGACGCCGGGTTGCTCGACGACGTCATGGTGAGCATCGTGCCGGTGACCCTGGGCGCGGGCGCACCGCTGCTGCCGCGGCGCATCCTGTCCACCCGGATGCGCCTCGTCGGCGTCGAGCAGGCCGGTCAATTCGCCGAATTGCACTATCGCCTCGCGGGCCCGCACTGAGCCGAGCAGCCGCCGCACCGGCCTCACATCGGCTCAGGCCGGTGTGGGGCGGGTGCGGTCGGTGGCCAGCAGGACGGCGATCGCGCCGAGCATCGTGCCGGTGAGATAGCGCTGGACGCGCAGCCACAGCGGGCGGCCGGTGACCAATGTCGCCAGCCCGCCCGCGCCGAGCACGATCAGGCCGTTCACGGTGAGCGCGACCGCGATCTGCACCGCGCCCAGGCACAGACTCTGCAACCAGACCTTGCCGTGCTCCGGCGTGACGAACTGCGGGATCAGCGCCATGTACATGATCGCGATCTTCGGATTCAGCAGATTGGTGACCAGCCCCATCGTGAACAGCCGTCGTGTGGGATCCGCGGACAGCGCCGTGGGCGTGAACACCGAGACACCGCCCGGCCGCACCGCCTGCCAGGCCAGCCATCCGAGATACGCGGCGCCCGCCAGCTTCACCGCCAGATACAGCCCGGGGACCACCGCGAACACGGCCGTGATCCCCGCCGTCGCCGCCGCCAGATACACCCCGAACCCAGCCGCCACCCCCGCCAGCGACACCAACCCGGCCCGCCGCCCCTGCGACACCGTCCGCGACACCAGATACATCATGTTCGGCCCCGGCGTGAGAACCATCCCCAACGCCGCCACCGCAACCCCCGCCACCGCCGCCATCTCGATCACCCCCCGATCCTCACCCGCCCCACCGCCCCCTGTCGCGGTCCACTTCACACCCGCTGGCCGGGGAGCGGTCTATCCGCTCGAGTGACAGCTACCGCGTGCCGTCGCTGAGGTCGTTGTCCGTGAGACGTGACTCGATCCCCTCGACGAGGCCGGTGAGCGTGCTCGGTCGCAGTGCTCGCATTCGATACTGCGGACATGAGATATCTGAGTCTCCGGGGAAAACATCCGCGGCTACTCGGTGACTGCGAAATTCGTATGTGGCGATCATTGTCGGTGCGCCGAATGGGTGACTCTACTGGCGTGAGTCCGCGAGTGGGAACTGTTCGATCGCCCATTCCGGCGGCGTGTCGGCGGTCGCGGGGTTCGGTGGCCCGAGCGTGGCGGATGTAGAAAAGCCCAGGCCAGGGTGGGTGGTGGGCGGCGAGTCGGCGGGACTTGGGTGATGAAACGGATGACAATGCCGGGTTATGACGGCTACGGTCGGCGGGTTGCGAAATCGGCGGGCGGACGGGGTGGGCGGCGCGTCGGATCAGGAGGGATTTCGGCCGGATATCGAGGGAATGCGGGCGGTTGCCGTAGCGGCTGTCGTGCTTTTTCATGCGGGTGTGCCGGGGGTCGGGGGTGGATTCGTCGGTGTCGATGTATTTTTCGTTATTTCCGGCTTTCTCATCACCGGAATACTCTGCCGTGCGGCGGTGGCCACCGGCACCGTCGGGCTGGTGCGGTTCTACGGAGCGCGTGCACGTCGGCTGCTGCCCGCGGCGGGGGTCGTACTGGTCGCCACGGCGATCGCCGCGGCCGCGTTGTTGCCGCCGTTGCAGGCTCGCGAAGTCCTCGTCGACGGGATCGCCTGCGCGCTGTATGCCGGGAACTACCGCTTCGCGCTGCACGGCACCGACTACCTGGCCGCCGATGCGCCGCCCTCGCCGTTTCAGCACTTCTGGTCGCTCGGCGTGGAGGAGCAGTTCTATCTGGTGTGGCCCGCGCTGGTGATCGCGACGACCTGGCTGGTGCGGCGGCGACGAGGCGGTTCGACCGGGCCGCTGCCGTACCTGGTCGTTCTCGGGGTGGTCGCCGCGCTCTCCTTCGCGGTCTCGCTGATCTGGACGCAGACGCTGCCGCCGTGGGCGTTCTTCTCGCTCCCTGCCAGGGCTTGGGAGCTGGCGGTAGGTGGCGTGGTCGCGCTGACCGCCGTCGTGTGGTCCCGGCTGCCGGAGGGCGTAGCCGCCGTCGCGGGATGGGCCGGGCTGGGTTCGATCCTCGCGGCCTGCGTTCACTTCGACGAGAACCTGCCGTACCCGGGCACCGCGGCGCTGCTGCCCGTGCTGGGCACGGTCCTGGTGATCGGATCCGGCTGCGCCCGCGCGCGATTCGGTGTCGGCCGCGTTCTGGCGGTGCCCGAGCTGCGGGCGATCGGCAGAGTGTCCTACGCCTGGTACCTCTGGCACTGGCCGGTGCTGGTGCTGGCGCCACACGTGCTCGGCCGCCCGCTCGGGTCGGTCGGCGCAGTGGGCGCGGTCGCCATGGCCTGCGGACTCGCCATGCTCACCCAGCGGCTGGTCGAGGATCCGGTTCGCTTCGCCGTCCGGTTGCGAAGTTCGGCCCGGCTCAGCCTCACCTGTGGCGGCGCGAGCACCGCGATCGCGATCTGCGTGGCGCTGGCGCTGCTCACGGTGGTGTCCGCCCCGGTCGGCCGCGGCGCGGCGGCGCAGCGGCTCACACTCACACCGGTGGCACCGGCCACCCCGGCCACCGACCCCTATGACGACGTGATCCGGCAGTTGACGGCGCAAACCCGGTCGGCCGTCGCCGCCTCCGCCGAAGTTCGCGACGTTCCCGTCAACCTCACTCCCTCGCTCGCCCATGCGCGTGGCGACCGGGCGGAGGTGTTCGACAACGGTTGCGTCCGGTCCTGGCACGAAGTGGGTCAGGCCGAGTGCGCCTCCGGCGATCCGGACTCGGCCACCACGGTGGCCTTGGTCGGCGATTCGCACGCGGCGATGTGGCAGCCGGCGTTCGAGCAGATCGCCGTATCGCGCCACTGGCGGCTGGAGACCATGGCGAAAGTCACCTGTCCACTGTTCGACCTGCCGATCACCAGTCCCTATCTGGGCCGCGCGTACACCGAATGCGAGCGGTGGCGTGGACAGATCCTGACCCGGCTGCGGCACGAGCGCCCCCGCCTGATCGTGGTGGGTATGTCGCGGCGCTACGGCGGAGACTTCGGCTTCGTGTCCTACGACCAGGCGTGGATCGACAGCCTGCACCGCTTGGTCGCCCAGCTGAGCGCGACCGGGTCGGCTGTCCTCGTGCTCGGCGGGATCCCCGACCCCCATGCCACCGTGCCCGCGTGCGTGGCCGAGCATATCGGCGACGCCTCGGCCTGCGCTCCCGCGCGTTCGGTCGCGGTGGACGACGCGGGCATCGCGGCCGAGCATGCGGCGGTGACGGCAGGCGGCGGGCAGTACGCCGACTTGACGGCGCTGTTCTGCACCGCCGCTCGCTGCCCCGTCATCGTCGGGAACAACCTCGTCTACCGTGACGACAACCACCTCACGATCAGTTACGCGCAGACCCTCGGGCCGGTGATCGGCGCGCTCGCCGAACGCGCGCTGAGCCACGGCTGAGCCGGCCCGTCCAGGGGCGGTGGGAAGACATCGCGCCCCTGTGGCGTTGCACCCGGTCGCGCCCGCGCCCTGCGGGAAGGCCCGGTAACCTGCGGGTTGTCGGAGGGGTCGGGGAGAATGGCGGGGAATCTATCGGAGGAGGGACTGTGAACGACGGTCCGCTGATCGTGCAGAGTGACAAAACGCTGTTGCTGGAGGTCGACCACGAGTCGGCCGACGCGGCGCGGCAGGCGATCGCGCCGTTCGCCGAGCTGGAGCGGGCGCCCGAGCATGTGCACACCTATCGGGTGACCCCGCTGGCGCTGTGGAACGCGCGGGCGGCCGGGCACGATGCCGAGCAGGTGGTGGACGCGCTGGTCAGCTTCTCCCGGTACGCGGTCCCGCAGCCGTTGCTGGTCGACGTGGTGGACACCATGGCCCGCTACGGCAGGTTGCAGCTGGTCAAGCATCCCGCGCACGGGTTGACGCTGGTCAGCCTGGATCGCGCGGTGCTGGAGGAGGTGCTCCGGCACAAGAAGATCGCCCCGATGCTCGGCGCGCGCATCGACGACGACACGGTGGTGGTGCACCCGTCCGAGCGCGGCCGGATCAAGCAGATGCTGCTGAAGATCGGCTGGCCGGCCGAGGACCTCGCGGGCTACGTCGACGGCGAGGCGCACTCGATCGAGCTCGACTACGCGACCGACGGCTGGCATCTGCGCGACTACCAGCAGATGGCCGCCGACTCGTTCTGGGCGGGCGGCTCCGGGGTGGTGGTGCTGCCCTGCGGCGCGGGCAAGACGATGGTCGGCGCCGCGGCGATGGCCAAGGCGAAGGCGACCACGCTGATCCTGGTCACCAACACGGTGGCGGGCAGGCAGTGGCGGCGCGAACTGCTCGCGCGCACCTCGCTCACCGAAGACGAGATCGGCGAGTACTCCGGAGAACGCAAGGAGATCCGCCCGGTCACCATCGCCACCTACCAGGTGATCACCCGCCGCACCAAAGGCGAGTACAAGCACCTGGAGCTGTTCGACAGCCGCGACTGGGGGCTGGTCATCTACGACGAGGTGCACCTGCTGCCCGCCCCGGTCTTCCGGATGACCGCCGATCTGCAGTCCCGGCGCAGGCTCGGCCTGACCGCCACGCTGGTGCGCGAGGACGGCCGCGAGGGCGACGTGTTCTCCCTGATCGGCCCGAAGCGCTACGACGCGCCGTGGAAGGACATCGAGGCCCAGGGGTGGATCGCCCCTGCCGAATGCATCGAGGTCCGGGTGACGCTGACCGATGCGGAGCGGATGACCTATGCCACCGCCGAGCCGGAGGAGCGCTACAAGCTGTGTTCCACCGCGCACACCAAAATCGCCGTGGTCGAGTCGATTCTGGCCCAGCACCAGGACGCGCCCACCCTGGTCATCGGCGCCTACCTCGACCAGTTGGACGAACTCGGGGCCGCGCTCGACGCCCCGGTGATCCAGGGTTCGACGAAGACCAAGGAGCGCGAGGAACTCTTCGACGCGTTTCGGCGCGGCGAGATCCCGGTGCTGGTGGTGAGCAAGGTGGCGAATTTCTCCATCGATTTGCCGGAAGCATCCGTGGCCGTGCAGGTTTCGGGTACCTTCGGCTCTCGACAGGAGGAGGCGCAGCGCCTCGGCCGGCTGCTGCGCCCGAAACAGGACGGGGGCCAGGCCCATTTCTACTCCGTGGTCGCGCGCGACACCCTCGACGCCGAATACGCTGCTCATCGCCAGCGTTTTCTCGCCGAACAGGGGTATGCCTACCGCATCACGGATGCCGACGACTTGCTCGGCCCCGCCATCGGATAAGCGGAGGCATTTCCTCCGCAAGCTGTGCTAGGAATGAGGGCGTGCGACACTTCGAATTCGCGGTGGACCGCGAACACGCCCACGCGGTGAACGAAGTCTTCGCCGATCTTCGCCGCCTGCGTGTCATGGCGATCGCCGCCGCGGTCGTCGCGGCGACCGGAACGGCGTTCCTGATCTGGCTGAACCACACCTGGGCGTATCTGCTCGCGGTTGCCTTCGCGCTCGGCGCGGTGACGGCGCTGTGGGTGGCCCTGTGGACGCCATGGCATTCCAGCATCGAGAAGCTGTACGCGGACGGAGAGCTTGTCCCCGCGGTGGTCTCGGAGGTGCGTCCGTCCGGTGTGGTGCTGCTCGCCCTGGTCGACGTCTCCACACCGGAGGAGGGCGACCGGCGCTATGCCTTGGTGACCCGGAAGGTCGGTGTCCTCCCGGTCCACGAGGCCAAGGTGGGGGAGCGAGTGCCGTCGGTCGCGGTGCGTACCGACCGGGCGCCGCGGCCGGTGGGCGAACGCTGGCAATCGGTGAGTGCCATGCCGATCGCCTGGGGCACCACCGACGGCTCGGTCATCGCCCGCGCCCGCGCGGCGATCGGCGAGACCGAGTGGCGGTTGCTCACCGACAATCTCGCGCTCGCGGAGAAGGTGCGGCACACCACCACGAAGCGGTTGCTGCTCGATCCGGACCAGTTGCCCGGCGAACTCGGCACCTGAATCCGGCTGCGAACGCACGCTTCCCGGTCGCGCGCACGCCTACACTCGAAGGATGGTTCCAGCGTCCAACCTGCTGGCATTCGTCGCAGCCGCGGTAGTCATCATCGTCGTGCCCGGTCCCGGCGTGCTGTTCACCGTCGGTCGTGCGCTCACCCTCGGTCGTCGCGCGGCATTGCTCTCGGTGCTCGGGCACGCCGCGGGCGTCTACGCCGCCTTGGTCCTGGTCGCGATCGGGCTGGGCGCCTTGCTCACGACGTCGGCGCTGGCGCTCACCGTGGTGAAGTTCGCGGGCGCGCTGTATCTGATGTATCTGGGAATTCAAGCTATTCGCCAGCGCTCGGCGTTGCGCGAGGCGCTCGGCGCCCCCGTCGAGCCGACGCCCCATGCGCGTGTGCTGCGTCAGAGCGCGATCGTTGGGCTCACCAACCCCAAAGCGATCGTGTTCTTCTCCGCGGTACTACCGCACTTCGCCGAGCCGGCGGCGGGTTCCCTGTCCTGGCAGTTCCTGGTGCTCGGCACCGTCTTCCTCGCGATCGCGCTGGTCTCCGACAGCGCGTGGGCGCTGCTGGCCGCCTCGGCGAGGTCCTGGTTCGCCAAGTCGCCGCGCAGGCTGGAGGCGGTCGGTGGTGCGGGCGGGGTGATGATCCTCGGTGTCGGCGCGTCGGTGGCGCTCACCGGCAGCGGCGACTGAAGCCGCTACCATCCAGCGAGGTCGGTGCGCCGGTACCGGCACGAGGTGGGGTGGAGAGGGGTGGTCGTTCGCATGAGGTTGTCCGGCCGGATGTGCGCCGCGGTCGCGTGTGTGTTCGTCGCGGTGCCGTGGTCACCCGCGAACGCCGAACCGCCCGCGGACCCGCTCGTCGGCGCGCCGGGCCTGGGCGATCCGTACTACCCGCTGGACGGCAACGGCGGCTATGACGTCCGGCACTACGACATCGCCATCGATTACGACCCGCCGAGCCGCCGGCTCGCGGGCACTGCGACGATCGCCGCCGCCGCCACCCAGGCTCTGCGCGTGTTCAACCTGGACTTCGCGGGACCGGAGGTGCGGATGGTGTCCGTGAACCACCTCCCTGCCGCATTCGACCGCAACGGCGAGCACGAGTTGACGGTGACGCCGATGCTCCCCCTGCTGCCCGGGGTGCCGTTCACGGTCACCGTCGACTACGCGGGCCCGGCCTTGAACACCGAAGGCGAGGGATGGACGTTCGCGCCCAGCGGCGGCGCTTTCGTCGCGGGCGAGCCGCACTCGGCGACCAGCTGGTATCCGCTCAACGACACCCCGCTGGACAAAGCCACGTTCACGCTGAACGCCACCGTTCCCGCGGAGTGGGAGGTGGTGTCCAACGGTGTGCGAACCGAAAACGTGGTGCGCGACGACAAGCGGACGGTCCGTTGGGCCAGCGCCGAGCCGGTGCTCGGCTACCTGACCACCGTCGCGATCGACAAGTTCGACTACCTCGAGCAGCGCAGGGCCGACGGCACTCCGCTGATCAGCGCGTTCGCGCCGAATGCGGACAGTCGCCACCGCGAGCTCGAACAGCGCCTGCCGGAGATCCTGGACTTCTCCGAACAGCTCTACGGCCCGTACCCGTTCCAGGCCGCGGGCGGCATCTACTTGGACGCCGACATCACGTTCTCGCTGGAGACCCAGACCCGGCCGATCTACTCGCCACGGATCGATCTGCAGACGGTGGTCCACGAGATCGCGCACCAGTGGTGGGGCAACTGGGTGTCGGTGCGGAACTGGTCGGACATCTGCCTGAACGAGTGCTTCGCCAGCTACACCGCCGACTACCTGTGGCCGGAGCGCGTGGAGGGCAAGAACGTCGACGACGACTACCGCAGGACGATCAGCAAGTACCGCGACAGGCAGAAGTTCTGGGACATCCCGCTGGAGAATCCCGGAGCCGGGAAAGAGTTCACCTCCGTCTACTACCGCGGGCCGCTGTTCCTGCACGCGCTGCGCAAGCAGATCGGCGAGGAGGTGTTCTTCGCGACCGTCCGGGACTTCCTGGCCGCGCACGCCTACGGCAACGCCTCGATGCCGGAGTTCCGCGCCTTCGTGCAGTCCAGAACGCCCATGGATCTGACCGGTTTCTTTCATGCGTGGCTGAATACCACCGCGCCGCCGCCGGAGGAGTATTTGTTCCCCGGCGCCCTGCGCAGCTGAATCGTCAGTCGTTCCCGACGTGCTCCCGAGCCTTCGCCACCCTGCGTTCGGCCCGGTCCAGCTGGCGTTGCGCGGCGTGCAGGTCGTCCTTGGCCGACCGCTCGGCCGCCTTGCGGAATTGCCGCTGCTGCTCGGCGTGCTCGAGTTCGTCGCGCAGCGCGGCGACGCGTTCTTCGGCACCGGACAGTTCTTCGGTCGCTTCCTCGAGCGCGGATTGTGCCGAGTCCTTTGCCGCGCGGGCGGATTCGAGCGCCTCCTCGGCGTCGGCCAGCTCGCGGCGCGCGGTGTCCGCCTGCTGCCGCGCCGCCGCGCGCCGGGGCGACGCGGCCGGTTCGGGCACCGCGAGCAGGTTCGGTCCGCTCGGACCGAAGCCTTCGTAGGTCGCCGCCGTGGCGAGGGTTCCCGCGCGCAGCCGTTCGGCCACCTCCGGGTCGGCGAGTGCCGCCGTCAACGTCTGGCCGACCTCACGCACGACACCTTCGCCGACCGGATGCCCTTGCTCGGCGGCGAGCGCGCCCGCCTTCTTGGCGAGCACGTTGACCAGCTGCTGCCGCTGGGCGGTGAGGCCGCGCAGCTGCTCGGCCGAGAGCTCGCGCTGAGCCGCGGCCAGGGCCGCGCCCAGCCGGAGCAGATCCGCCACGTCGTCTGGCGCCGCGCGGGCCAGTAGGTTCGCCGTCCACGCGGTCAGGGTTGGTTTGCGCAGCTTGCGGATGGCGGCGGCGAGCTGCTTGTCGCCCGCCTGCTCGGCCGCGGCCGCGCGGGCCGCGACGAACTCGGCGGGCGCCAGCCCGTACAGGTCGTGCGCGACGTCCTCGACCGTCATACCGACCAAGCGTAACGACCCGGTCTCGGACGACGACACACTCCGCATACCGGACAAGAGTCCAGTTGGATGAAAATCGCGAAAGGCGTTGCTAGTGAATTACTCTGCGTTCCTGTTGCTCGGCCGTCTGCTCCCCAGCATCCTCGGTTACACGCTCATGGGGCTCTACGGCACGCACATGTAGCGCGCCGCCCGCTCGGGCTCAGCCGGTTGGCTGATGCGGCCGCTTGGTCCTGCGGGTATCCTCACCGCGTTCACGACCCCGTGAACGTGTTCGGTGAGAGAGGTTTTCAGGTGAAGTTTCCAGGAGCGAGGCTGCTGGCACGGGTCGTGCTCGCCCTCGTCGCGGTGGCCGCGGTGGTGGTCACGGTGGCCGGCTGTTCGATGATCGGGGACGCGGGCAAGTCGGACACCGCCAAGGCGGAGGTCGGCGACTGCATCAACGTCATCGAGGGCTCGGCGGTCGATTCCAAGACCGAGCCGGTCGACTGCTCGTCGGACAAGGCCGTGTACAAGATCGCGCAGTCCTACGACAAGAAGACCGACTGCGCCGCCGACTACACCTCCTATGAGGAGACCCTGGGCGGCGGAACCACCGCGTTCCTGTGCCTGGCGCCCAACTTCAAGGAGGGCAGCTGCTACAACGAGAGCAGCACGACCGGCTACAAGCACGTCGACTGCGCGTCCGCGGACGCCACCTTCAAGGTGCTGAAGCGGATCGACGGCCAGGCCGACGAGTTGCTGTGCGACGAGAACGCCGACGGCTTCCGCCTCATCGAAACCGATCCCAAGGTCACCTTCTGCACGGGCAAGCCGAAGGGCTGATCATTCCAGCAGGGCAACCGACGCGATCCGGTGCAGCGTGAAGTGCCGGACCGCGCCGGTGACCGGGTCCAGCGCGTCGAGCTGCCCGTTGCCCACCTTCAGCGGTTCCACCACGCGCTGCGTGGCGACCCCTTGGGCGTCGACGTAGCCGATGTTCACCGACCGCCGCACCCGCGCCGCGAGCTGGAGCAGGGCGAGGGTCGCGGCGGTGTTGGTCCTGGTGCCGTCCAGGCGCACCGACTGACCCGAGCGAGCGCTGGCGGCACGTTCGCTCGCGCGTAGCTCGGTGACGAGCAACTCGAGTTGTTCGGTGCTGGGCGGTGTCGGGCGATACGGCTGCCGCGCGGCGGGCCGCACCGAGATCCGCGCGCCACGGGGACGCAGATCCACGATCGCGCCGGCCGAATCCTCACCCGCGGGCGCGAAACCGGCCGCGCGCAATTGCTCGAGCAGTTCGCCCAGCGGCGCCTGGGCGATGGCGACGGTCGGGGCGATGGACCGCAGCGCCAGCGCGCTCGCCACCGGTGCGGCGAGCACCTGCGCCAGGAGCGCCGGATCGTCGCTGCGAATGAACGACTGCGCCATGCCCGCGCGCAACTGGCCGTGCCGCCGGGCCACGTCATCGATCAGATAGGTCAGCGCCTGCGGAATCGGCGTCCGAGAATGCTTGGCGAACAGGGCGTGCAGTTCGGCCGCCGTCAACCCGGCGTCGAGGGCGCGCCGCACCGACGACTCGCCGATCCGGTACACCGTCGCCGCGCCCGCGGATTCGACGTCGGCGGCCAGGGCGACGCGGTGTTGCAGGTCGGTGGTGAGCGGACCCGGCGCGATCACCGTCAGGTCCGCTTGCACCAGCACGTGATCCACCGGCTCCGGCAGCGCCGACTCCATCTCCGCCTCGGCGTCGGCCACGCTGGTCGGCGCCGCGTGCAGCAGCGCCCGCGCCGCCGAGCCGAGCGCACCGCGGCCGACGAAGCCGAGCGCCGCCGCTTCGGCGAGGGTCTGCTCGACCACCTCCGGACGGAAGTTCCTGCGCCTGCGCGGCTGCCGCCATGCCAGCACCCGGCCGATGTCCGCCGGGGCCGGCGCCGTACCGGACGGATACTCCGCGAGCAGGCCCAGGACGGCGTGGCGCTCGCGCGGCGCGTTCGGGGTGCGCAGTTCCAGCGACAGCGCGGCCAGCGGCTTGTCGTTGGCATCGCGCATGCCGATCATCCACGGCGTCCGATCCATTTCCAGCCAGGTCTGCCCGAGCGCGGCCCAGCGCCGCGCGGGCGGAGACTCCAGCCAGGCGTCCACCAGCGGCGTCGGCGCCCAGAAATCGTCGGTCGAGTCGAAGTCCGGCGGCGGGTCCGGCAAACCCTTCTCGATCAATTTCGCGGCCGCCAGCAGTTCGACCAGCAAACCGGCTCGCGGCTCGTCGACCCCGGCCTGCTTGGCGATGCGGCGCAGCTCCCGCACGCCGAGGCCACCCGCGCGCAGTGCGGGAGCGGGCGCCTGGCCGAGCACCTCGAGTACGGCGGCACAGTGCCGCAGCAACTCGCCGACCTCGCCCGCCGCGACCGCGTTCACCTCGGCGGGTGGGTATTTGGCGGCGTCCGGTTGCGGCGGCGTCAGCGCATGCGGGTGGGTGACCGGTTCCCGGCGCAACACCTGGCCGACGGTGACCGGAAGCTCGACGGTCTCGTCATCGATCCAGTGCAGCAGCCTGCGCGCCAGCAGCCGCTGAATCGGTCGATCGGGGGCAGTGCCCGGTGCGGCGTCCCTGGTGCGGCCACGCGGGCCCGTCGCCGCGAGCTTGTCCAGCAGGGCCCGTTCGGCGGGATCGAGTTCGGTGAGCGCCGCGACCACCTCGGGTTCGGTGAGGGCGTCGGGGAGCTCGGTCGCGGTGCCGATCGGCCACGGCAACGCCTCGGCGGCCGCCGGAATCAGATGCAATCCCTGCTCGGCGTCGAGCCAGAGCAGCGCCCGAGCCGTCAGCCGCTCCAGCGCAGCGTCGATCGCGGCGGCCTGCACCCGTTCGCTCAGTTGCACATGCAGTTCGGCCCGGGTGAGCGGAGGACTGTCGGGGCGCGTCACCCCGTGCACCGCAAGGGTTTCCAGGAGGGCGAATTCCAGGGTGTTCAAATCCTCCGTGGCGCGCAGCACCGACGCACGCTGTTCGGTACGCGCGGCGAGCACGGCCATCGAGGAGGGCAGCGGCACGGCCAGGTCGGGCCGAAGCTGCAGCAGCGTCACGAGCTGGGCATCACTGCGGGCACCGAGCCATCCGGCGAGGGAGTCGGTCACGGTCATCCCATCCACCCTACGACGCCGGGACCGGTCGATCGGATTCCGTCACGCGGGACCCGAACGCAAACCTTGTGTCACCCGACTGGTACGGCCTGAATACTCGGAAGGGCGGCACCGCTAGCATGGGGCCGTGGTGAACAAATCGAAGAAATCCTATGTCGACAACGGCTGGCCGAAGGTGGAAGACGGCGACCATGCGGTCACCGAACTGTCCTCGGCCCGCTCCGGTGGTCTGTCGCCCTACGGCGAGGACACCGAGTTTCCGGTTCCCGCCGAGCAGTTGCCCTACATGCACCCGAACACGGTGATCAACCGCTGAGCGCGCGACCGGAACGTTCTCGGCTACGAAGAAGGGCCCCGCATCCACGTTGATGCGGGGCCCTTCTTGAAGCTGGGTGGCGATCAGGAGGGCAGCAGGCCCTTGTTCGCCTCGTAGAAGTTCACGACCGCGGGGTCGAGGGTGATTCCGCTGGACTTGGCGGCGCTGAAGAAGTCGAGAGCTTCCTTCGGCACCTGCACGCCCTGGCTCTGGACGACCTCGAGGGCGCGGTCCACAGCGGAGAAGATCTGCTGCGTGTCCGCCGGCGCGGCCTGGGCGGCCTGCGGCGCGGGGTTCCAGCGCGGTGTCTCTTCGGTGGCGGGCGCGGAGCGCGGGGTGGGCGCGCTGCTCAGGCCCAGCTTGGACGAGCAGGAGGGCCAAGCGCCCCAGCCCTGCGAGGCGAGCACCTTCTCGGCGACCGCGATCTGCTGTTCGCGGCTGGCCTGGTTGGCGGAGGCGGCGTACTCCTGGCCGCCGTGTGCGCGCCAGGTGCTGGGCGAGAACTGCAGCCCGCCTTGGAAACCGTTGCCGGTGTTGATGCCCCAGTTGCCGCCGGCCTCGCACTGAGCGAGTCGATCCCAGTCGGAGTCGGGTGCCGCGCTGGCGTTGCCTGCGAATGCCACACCGGCGGTGCCGATGATGGCCCCGGTGACGGCAACCTTGGCTACCGTGCGGCCGGTCGAGCTTGGCTTGCGATGGCGTCCACTCATATCGGGTTCGTCTTCCTCTCGACGCACCTGCGACATCTTCGGTTCTGGTTCGGACTGAGAGGTCGTCCGTTCCGCCCTCGCCCCTACGTTTCCGTTGGGGTTCCGGTACCCGCGGGGCGAGGCTCGGTGCGGCGGGCCGGTGGTCGCCGGGGTGTCCCGGCTGGATAAGACGGTACGACGAACCGCGGGAAAAATCACTATTTGGTAACCGGCGTGTACCACTGGGTCTCGACGCGATATCAGGTGGGGAATAAGTCTTCGCGCAGCTAGAGCAGCCACGGCCGCTCATCTCGACCGCCGACACCACTCCGTGACCTCCTCGTAATGTGATGAGGATCACACGTGTGAGTGGGTAACGAACGCGTCGGGTAACCAGTTCGCGGCGATCGCAGCCCTGCGCTCCGGTTCAGCCCTGCGCTCCGGTTCAGCCCTGCGCTCCGGTTCCGCCCCGCGCTCCGGTTCCGCCCCGCGCTCCGGTTCCGCCCCGCGCTCCGGTTCCGCCCCGCGCTCCGGTTCCGCCCCGCGCTCCGGTTCAGCGGGATCTGCGGCCCGAGCGCAGCGTGAACACCAGGGCGAGTACGAACCCCAGCGGCGCGAGCATCGCGCCGAAGTAGAGCCACAGTCCCGGCTCGCCGTCGCTGAGGATGGGGATCGCGAAGATGACGACGATGGCCAGCAATCCCAGCGCGAACAGGCAGAGCGCGAGCTGCAGCAACCAATCGCCGCGCCGCCGTGGGGCGCCGCCGGAAGGGTTCGGAGCGGAAGGGTTCGTCACGGCTCGACGGTAAAACTGATGTGCTTGCGTTATTCGCACCGGGGTAGACTCGATGGCAATCGCGTCCTGCAATCCTGCTGGGCGCGTTCTTTTCGCACAGAAAAAGGGCCGGTCGTGCGACCGGCCCGGTGGACAGATGTGCTCGGGCCGTAGGGGTCCGAGTTTTCGATGACGAACGGGTGAGCGCAGTGCCGACCGGCAGGGTGAAGTGGTACGACGTCGAAAAGGGCTTCGGCTTCCTTTCCCAGGACGAGGGTGAGGACGTCTACGTCCGCTCGTCCGCGTTGCCCCAAGGCGTCGAAGGCCTCAAGCCCGGCCAGCGCGTCGAGTTCGGCATGGCCGCGGGTCGCCGCGGTCCCCAGGCGTTGAGCGTCAAGCTGCTCGAGGCGCCGCCGTCGGTCCGGCAGGGCCAGGAACGCAACGCGCGCAAGGAACCTGTCGCGCGCAACCACACCCCCGACGAGCTGCACGGCATGGTCGAGGACATGATCACCCTGCTCGAGGCGAAGGTGCAGCCGGATCTGCGCAAGGGCAAGTACCCGGATCGCAAGACGGCGCAACGCATCTCGGAGGTCGTCCGCGCGGTCGCGCGCGAACTGGACCGATAGTCGTTGCCGTGCCCGCGGCGAACTCCGCGGGCTCGGCATCAGATACCGCGTAGTTCTCGGGCGACGAGGTCGTCGACGAGATCGTTCATCTCCTCGACCAGGTGGGCCGCGCCGCCGTCGTGGGCGAGGTTGTGCATCTCGTGCGGATCCTCCTGCCGGTCGTAGAGCTCGTAGTCGAATTCGTGGCGGGCCCCCGCGATTTCGCGGGGCGTCGAGTAGCGGGCGAAGCTGTAGCGGGGTGTCACCGCGCCCCGCAGGCAGTATTCGACGCCCGCTGCTTGACCACCGCTGGATTTGGCGTCGGAGGTGAGCAGGAGCGCGTCGCGCAGGGAGTTCGCTGGGTGCGTCAGCAAAGGCGTGAGGTCTTTACCGACGAGTGGGCCTGCCGCGGCATCGATCCCGGCGAGTGCGGCCAGGGTCGGTACCAGGTCGATGTGTGAAGTCAGTGCGGCAGTGCTGGTTCCCTGCGTGGCGGGGTTGCGGGGGTCGGCGATGACCAACGGCACCCGGTTGTTCTCGCGGTAGATCATCGCGCCCTTCTGCCGCAGTCCGTGCGCGCCGCCGAGTTCGCCGTGGTCGGCGACCCGGACCACGACGGTGTTGCCCGCGGCGCCACTGTGGTCCAACGCGTCGAGGACCTCGGTCATCAATTCGTCGGTGCGGCGCAGCAATTCCAGATACCAGTTGCCCCACTGCCGCCATCGGGTGCGCCCGAGAGGCGAATCGACGTCGTTCGGCATCAGACCGCCGACGGCCTCGTTCATGGTGCGCCACACCGTCTGTACCCGCGGTTTGGTCGACAGGTCGGACTCGAAGTTCGGCGGTACGTCGGCGCCGTGATCGGGCACGTCCGCCAGCCGGTAGAAGCGCGGGCAGTACATCATGTCGTGCGGGTTCACCATGCTGACCACGCACAGCCATGGCTGAGGGTCGCTGCCGTGCCGTCGCAGCCAGCCGACGGCGTTCTCGACGACGCCGGGGTCTTCGTGGGCGCCCTCGTTCGGCCCGCCGCCGGACAGGATGTCGTAGGCCTCGTCGAATCCATAAGCCGACAGCGCCGCGCTCTCGGTGCCGACCGGCTCGGAAAGGTGCCATTTTCCGATGTAGGCCGTCCGATAGCCGGCGTTCTTCAGCACCGTCCCGATGGTCGGGATCGTGGTGTCGAGATTCGGGCTCCAGGCGTGCAGCGGTCCGAGGACCGCGCCCATGAGGTCGTTGCCGCGGACGTTGTCGGTCATGCCGGTGACCGGTGCGTGGGATCCGGTGAAGAACGCCGATCGCGCGGGCGAGCACGGCGCCGTCGGCGAATGATGCATGGCGAACCGGACCCCGGCGGCCGCCACCCGCTCGCGGGCGGGCAGTGCGAAGCCCGCGGGCAGGACGACATCCGCGCGCTCCTGGTCGGTCATGATCACCAAGATGTTCGGCCGCGCCGCCTGCGCCGCGCCGGCCCGCGCGGCGAGCGCGCCGCTCAGGGCGGGCACGGAGGCGGCGGCCATCATCGCGAGGACCTGACGTCGGCTCGGTGCAGGCGGGCGGGCGCACGCGAGGAACTGATCGGAGTCGGACACGGGACAGGCCTTCCTACCGGGTGGAACGGGCACCCCACTGTAACTGATGAATTGACGAAATCATTCAGTAAGACTTTTTAGCTGGTGGAGTCGCCGCGATACTGTGCACTGGTGTCAGGAACCGAGACGACGTCCGCTACGGCACGCGGTGAGCAGACGCGGCAGGCAATCCTCGACGTCGCCACACGCCGGTTCGCCGACCAAGGTTTCCGCAACACCTCGGTGGCGGCGGTGGCCCGCGAGGTGGGTTTGGCGCCATCGGCGGTGTATTTCCACTTCGCGGACAAAGAGGCTCTGTTCGTCGCCGCGTTCGACCGCGACGCCGCACGGCTCTGTGACGCGGCGCTGCCCCAGTCGGGTTCGATGGACGCCGTGTACTGGCAGCAGGTCGTCAGCCGGTTCGTGACCAGGCTCGACGCCTACCCGCTGGTGCGTCGAGTGCTCGCCGGACAGGAGCCGGGACTGCTCGTTCGACTGGTCGACGGTGTTGTGCCGCAGCGCATCCGGCAAGTGCTCGAAGCAGGACTGCGCGCCGGTCAGCAGTCCGGGGACATCGCCGAAGACCTCGATCCGCGGGACACCGCGATCGCGCTCGAGGCCGTCTTCACCGCGGTGATCATCACCGTGGTGCAGGTCGGCGGGAGCGGCAGCTCGGAGCGTATCGACGCCGTCGGCCGCTTGGTGCGGGCCGCGCTCACCCCGACATGATCGTCCGGCGCGTCAGGCGTGGTGACCCGGCCGGAAGCGCCGAGACCGCCGCTCGATGCCGCCTACGCCGTGCTGATCGACCAGGTCGCGTGCGGCACGTAGAACTCCCGGCCCGTTTCGTCGCGGGCGAGGATCGGCAACTGGAATTCGACGCCGATCAGACGCAGATCGGGTTCGGGCTTCGAATCGATGGTGAGCGCAAGGGCGCGGTCGGGATAGTCGTTGCGGCTGATCACCTGGTCGACCTTCTCGCCGTTGGGCAGCAGGTAGACGAGCTGGGCGAGCCAGGGCGCGTCGGCGACCTTCTTAGGCAGCGACAGTTGCAGGGGGTAACCGGCGGGAACTTCCAATTCGACGGTGCGGCCACGGTGGCAGTCCGGCGCGTCCGGGGCGCAGTTCAACGTCTCGAACACCGTGCCGGCCACGTCGTCCTCGGGCAGGATGCGGCAGTCCTGCATGGTCACCGCGCAGTAACTGAACGGCCGCACGGTGACCGTCTTGCCGTGCGCGTAGGCGGTGAGGGTGACGTCGGGTTCGTCGGCGTTGCGGACCAGCACCGCCAGAACGCCCGCGAAGGCGACGGTGAGCACGAGCAGGGCGGCCGCGACCAGCGCGACGATCGTGCGTGCGTTGAGCTTGCTCACCAGATCGGGTCTCCTTGCCCTCGTTGGATGCGTTTGGTGTCGCCGCCGCGCCGCGCCGCCGGATCCTGCGCGCGGGGGGCGCTTCCCGGGTGGCCGTGCGGCCGGGGTGTCGGCACCTCTTGTTCCGCGTGCTGCGGACGGTTGCCGCCGAGGCCGGGCAGCAACGAGTGACCACGGAAGCTGAGGAAAGTCTGCACCAAGCCGAGCACGAGTATCGCGGTGACCACCGCGAAGCCCTTCCAGTAGTCGGTCGGCAGCAGCACGCCCGCCGCGCCGCCGACGACCCAGCTGAGCTGCAGCACGGTCTCCGAGCGACCGAAGCCGGAGGCGATCGACTCCGGCGGCAGGTCGTCCTGGATCGAGGCGTCCAGCGACACCTTGGCCAGCGCGCTCGTCGCGGCCGCGACCAGGGCGGCGGCCGCCGCGCCGAGCAGATTGTTCGCGAACGTGGCGAACAGCGCCACCAGCGCGCAGGCCGCCGTGCAGCCCAGCACGATCAGTGCGGGCCTGCCGAGCTGGAGCCGGGCGCCGGTCGCGTTGCCCGCGAAGTTGCCGATGGCCGCGGCCGCGCCGACCGCGCCGAGCATGAGGGCCTGCTGCACCGGCCGGTGCTCGGTCGCCTTGGCGACGAACGCGACGTAGAAGGTGAGGAATCCGGTCAGCACCCGGATGGCGCTGTTGCCCCAGAGGCCGGTCACCACGGCGCGGCCGAGCGGCTGCCTGCGTTTGCGCGGCGGTACCGACGACTCCTTGCCGGAGGCCAGCACCTCGGTGTGCGCGTCGGTGCCGTGATAGCTCAGCGTCGCGGGCACTTCGCCCTCGGTCACTTCGACCCAGGAGGGGATGCGCAGGCTCAGATAGGCCCCGGCACAGGCGATCAGCGCCGCGAAAATCAGCGCGCCGTTGGAGCCCGCGATCGCCGCGGCCAGCCCGGCCAGCGCTCCCGCGCCGATGGTGCCGCCGACCAGGCCGAACACCGTAAGACGGGAGTTGGTGCGGACCAGATCGATGTCCGGCGGCAGCACCCGGGGCGTCACCGCGCTCTTGAGTACGGAGAACGATTTGCTGCCGATCATCATGCACAGCGCGAGCGGATACAGCGCCCAGGTGTCGAACTGGAGGATCAGCACCACCGCGACCACCACGCGCACCGCGAACGACGTCGCCAGCGCCAGTCGGCGCCCACGCTGCAGGCGATCGAGCATCGGGCCGATCAGCGGGGCGATCACCGCGAACGGCGCGATCGTGATCAGCAGGTACAGCGCCACATTCGTCTTGCTCTCCGCGGTGGCGCTGGCGAAGAACAAGGTGTTGGCCAGCGCCACCGCGATGGCGGCGTCGAGGGCGAAATTCGCCATGGTCGCGTAGGTGAGCGCCGTCAGACCCGACTTGTCCGCGCCGTCGGCCTTGGCCGCGCGCTGGAAGGTCGCGATGCCCTTTTCGGTGAGCTGCCTGCCGCGCATGGCGGCCACGCGGGTGACCGTGAGTTTGCGGGGCATCCGCTGCGCGCCGGAGGCGGCCGCGCTTCCCGGTGATTGCACCTCATCCTGCACGGCAGTGTCGGGATAGTCGTCGGCTGGTGGTTCGCTGCGGCGAGGCGGTTGCGGGCGGTGCGGGAAGACGTGCCGTGCCGCACGGTCGGAGGCACTCGGTTGCTCGGTGTCCGGTCCGAGCGGGAAAGGTTTGGTCGGCGGAGGTTGCGAGGGCCGTGGCGCTTCGCGTCGCGGGCCGGGCGGTGGTGACCCCGGCTGATCGTAAGGCTCGGGGGCGCGTCCGCGTCCGAGCGGTGGCAGCGGCCCGCGGCGTCGCGGCGGGTTGGGCGGCGGGTATCGGTCGAAACCGGGATGCCGATCGAACGGTGGGGACTCCTCGCCTTCCCACCGATCACGGTCGGGACCGGAAGGTTCGCGGGGAGTAGTCACGACCTCAATTCTGGCGTACTCCCGTGCTGGGCGTTCACGCACGCTCCGTGGCGGCGGCGGAAAGTGACCATCCTCGCGAATCGCCGGACCCGCTCAGGCGGGCACGAAGCGGACCTCGAACATGGTCGGCCAATTCTTGCCCGTGATCAGGAACCGGTCGGTGCCGGGCAGTTGGGCGATGCCGTTGAGGGCGTCGGCCCCGGCCCGCGCGGTCGCAGGGAGCAGACCGGCGGCGTCGGCGGACGCCAGCACGGCGCCGGAGCCGGGGTCGATGCGCAGGATCGTGTCGGTCGGCCAGTCGTTGGCGTAGACCGACCCGTCCGCCGCGCACTCGAGTTCGTTGAGGCGCGCGCCGTTGTGGCTGGTCAGCTCGACCGAGCCGGTCGGGGCGAAGGTGACCGGATCGCGGAAGGTGAGCCGGTCGGTGCCGTCGCTCATGATCAGTCGCCCGTCGCCGGCGCACAGGCCCCAGCCTTCGCCCTCGTAACTCGCCCGGCGGCGTTCGGCCAAGGTGGCCGGGTCCCGCGCGATGGCGACGCCGTCGTGCCAGGTCAGCTGCCAGAGCGTGGCGCCTGCGACGGTGATGCCCTCGCCGAAGTAGGGGGCGGGCAACTCGGTCCTGGCCAGTTCCTCGCCGGTCGTCAGCCGGGACGCGCGCACGCTCGACGCGCCCGACAGACCGGTGCCCTCGTAGAGGACCTCGCCGTCGACTTCCAGGCCCTGGGTGAACGCCTTCGGGTCGTGTGGTCGGGTGCCGACCACCTCGATGTTCATCCTGGGTGTCGTGTCCTCGGCGGCGCCGCATCCGCTCGTGACGAGCAGACCGACCAGCACACCGACGGCCAACGAACGCCGATTGCGTTCCATACGGCAAAATGTAGGCCGTGAGCGCAGTTTCTGTTTCGGAGTCCGGCGTGCGGCCGATTCTGGCCGATGCCGTCGATTTGGCCCGCCGTGCGCTCCTGGAGTTGGAACCGTCGGGTGTCGGCGCGCACCTCGGCGTGATCGCCGAGGACGAGAGCGCGGCGACCCATCGATTCGAGGCCACGCTGCCCGGCTATCGCGGGTGGCAGTGGGCGGTCGTGGTGGCCGCCCCGCCGGAGGCCGATTACGCGACGGTCAGCGAGTCCGCGTTGCTGCCCGGGCCCGAGGCCTTGGTCGCGCCCGAGTTCGTGCCCTGGGAGCAGCGAGTTCGCCCCGGGGACCTCGCGCCCGGCGACCTGCTCGCCCCACTTGCCGACGACCCGCGCCTGGTGCCGGGCTACGTCGCGAGCGGCGATCCGGCGGTCGACGAAGTCGCCTATGAGGTCGGCTTCGGCCGCACCAAGGTGATGAGCAGGGAAGGCCGCGCGGAGGCCGCCGAACGCTGGTACGCCGAGTACGGCCCCGACGCCGAGATGGCCAAGGCCGCGCCCGCCACCTGCGGCAGCTGCGGCTTCTACCTGCCACTGGCCGGAGCCCTGCGCGCCGCGTTCGGCGTCTGCGGCAACGCCATGGGCGCCGACGGGCGCGTCGTCCACGTCGCCTACGGCTGCGGCGCGCACTCCGACACCGAGGTCCCCACCGGCGGCGGCTCCCCGCTCTACGAGGCCTACGACGACGCGGCCATCGAGGTCATCCCGCTCGAAACGGAAGGCGCGCGCGCCGCCGAGGCGGACACGCCCGCGGGCGGTGCTCGGCGCGGTGCGGCCGAGGCGAGCAGTGCGCCCGCGGCCGCCGAGCAGCCGGAGGACACGACGGGGACCACCGAGGTCCGCGCGGACGCAGCGGTTGCGGAGGACTTTGCGGTCGCCCGTCAGTCCGCTGACCGCACGGCGACTGCGGGTGCTGAGGTGACCGAGCCCGGTGCCGCCGGGGTCGGTGAAATCGATTCCGCTGCCTTGGCTGCCGAATCGAGCGTGCCGTCCGCCGGGGAGGCGCCGAGCGCGGATGACGTCGCCGAGACCTCGTCGGAGTCCCAGCCCGCCGAGCCACGGACCGCCGCGTCGGGCCTGTCCGGTACGAGCGTGGACGAGACACAGGACGCAGGTCTCCCGGTGACCGGTGACCTGCGTTCCGCGAACACGCAGTCGGACCCGGTGACCGACGTGGAGCAGCCCTCGGCCGGTTCGGATTCCGTCCAGCCGTCCGGCGCCGGGTCGAGTGCGTCCGAGGCGGAAGCTTCGTCCGCCGACGCGCCCGGCGTCCCGGAGAGCACGCCGGTCGCCGAGCAGACCGGAACCGAGAACGCGGGTGCGCAGGCCGGTTCCACCGTCGGTGACGAGCCGGGGTCCGAGGCACGGCCGGAGTTCCAGTCATCGCCGCGGAGCTGACCGAGGCCGCCGATCCGTTCGGCACGGCGGCATTGCGGGCGGGAGTGCTCGCCGCATGGCGTGATTCGCCGACGCGGTTGCGCGAGGACGCCGCGACCGAGCACGACTTGGTGCGCGCGGGCTACCGCGACCGGTTGCTGACCGAGCTGGCGCAGAACGCCGCCGACGCCGCGCGCAAGGCGGGCGTGCCCGGTGATCTCGTCGTCCGGCTCGACGGCCGGGTCCTGTCCATCGGCAATACCGGTGCGCCGCTGGACGTCTCCGGCGTGCACGCGCTCACCGCCCTGCGTGCGTCGGCGAAATCCGACGACGGCGCCGTCGGCCGGTTCGGCGTCGGTTTCACCGCCGTGCTCGCGGTGAGCGATGACATCGAGCTGCGGTCCGCCTCCGGATCCCTGCGGTTCTCCCGCGAGCGGACCCTGGAAGACTTGAGCCGCAACCAGATCGGGATTCCCACCGTCGAAACCGGCGAATTCGCCCCTCCGGTGCTGCGGTTGGCCTGGCCGACCCGGGCGCGACCCTCGGATGGTCTCGACACCGAGGTGGTGCTGCGCCTGCGCGCGGATGTCGACGCCGACGCGCTCTTGGCCGCGATGCGCGCCGAAGCCGTCGACCTGCTGTTGGAACTGCCCACTCTGCACCGCATCCGCATCGGAGCGGACGAATTCGTCGGCAGTGCGGAGGACATGGGCGGCGGCATGCACGAGGTCTATGTCGACGGTCCGGGCAGCGAACAGCGAACCTGGTGGCAGTACCGCACACCGCGCGCACGCTGGCTGCTGCCGGTGCGCGACGGCAAGCCGGTGGCCGCCGCTCCCGACGTGCTGCGAGCGCCCACCCGTTCCGACGAGGAACTGTCGCTGCCCGCGCTGCTCATCGCCGACATCCCCATGCAGCCGGATCGTCGCAGGTTGTTGCCCGGCGCCCGGATCGCCGAATTGGCCGCGGGCTATGCCGATTTCGCCCGTGCGCTCGCGCCGCGCGACCGTCTCGTGCTGGTCCCGGCGCCTGGTTTCGCTCGCAGCGAGGCCGACGGTCTGCTGCGCGAAGCCCTGCTGCACGAGCTGCGATCCCATCCGTGGCTGCCGGTCGTGGCCACCCCCCGGCGCGCTCCGCAGGAAGATTCCGGCGCCGCCGAGCCAGGCCATGAATTCGGTTTCAACGACGTATCCGTCGCTCCCGTCGAACAGGTTTGGCGTGACGAATCATCAAGTAGAGCAGCCGATTTCGGCGGGATAGGTGCCGCAGCGTCGGCCTCGATCGGTAGCCAGGAGGACGCCGAGGCCCACGTATCCGCGCCCAGCGCTGAGCCAGGCCATGTCCGGGCCGCCGATTCCAGCGCTCCATCGATCCCCGTCGGCGCGCTGTACGACGAGCCCGGCGCCGGTTCTCCCTCCGCCGAAGCGCCGTTCACCGCCGTACGGCCACCGCTCGAGGACGTCGCCGTCCCCACCCGCGCGTACGTGTTCACCGGTCTGACCGCGGAGTTGGCCGCACTCCTGGACGACGTGGTCGGACCCATGGTGATCCCGGACCTCTCCGGGCGGGCCCATGCCGAGGCCATGGGCGTACTGGACGTGCACCGGCTCGGATTGGCCCGGCTCGCGGAATTGTCGGGGGGACTGGAGCGTCCGCCGAGTTGGTGGCGGCAGTTCTACGCCGCGCTGGAACCGTTCGTGGTGGATCCGCTCACGGCCGAGGAGCTGGGCGCGCTGGCGGTTCCGCTGGCCGACGGCCGACTGGTCACCGGGCCGCGC
The DNA here is from genome assembly GCF_015477775.1 of Nocardia abscessus. Taxonomy (GTDB): domain Bacteria; phylum Actinomycetota; class Actinomycetes; order Mycobacteriales; family Mycobacteriaceae; genus Nocardia; species Nocardia abscessus_A. Next base: position 339,879 of record NZ_JADLQO010000006.1, read on the forward strand.
ACCGTGGTGCTGGACGATCAGCTCGAGGTCGCGATCCCCGTGCACTGGGCCAGGCTGGCGCACCCCGAAGCCGCGCACCCGCTGCTGGCGCGGCTCGGCGCACGGTCGGCCGGCGCCGAGGATCTCCTGAACGACCCGGGGTTGCGGGCCGACTTGGAGGATCATCCGGGCGATCCCGACACCGCCGACGCCGTCCTGCGTCTCGCCGCGCACGCCGACCCGCAGTCGCTGCCGTCCTGGCTCGGACTGCTCGAATTGCCCGACGTCGATGGTGAACCGCGGTCCGCCGACGAACTGCTGCTGCCCGGCGCCCCGCTGCGCGAACTGCTCGTGCCGGACGCGCCGTTCGGCACGCTCGACCCGCAGTTGGTCGAACGCTACGGTGCGGACGCGTTGCGCGGGGTCGGCGTGGGCTGGGATTTCGGTGTGATCGTCGAGGCCGACCCGACCGGCCCCGATCATGATCTGGCCGACGAGGAACAGTGGTGGTCCACGCTGGCGGACGATCCGCCGGAGCTGATCGCCGTCCGCGACCTCGACCTGGTCGACGACCACGCCTGGCCGGAAGCGTTGCGGCAGCTGGCCGCGACGCCGCGCACCCGCCGCCTGCTCGCCGACGCCGACGGCTACACCGCGTGGTGGCTGCGCGCGTACGCGCGGATCGACAGCACCGCGCTGGGCCTGTTCCGTCATCCCGCCGATGCCGAGTTCGACGGGCTGCTACCGGCGTTCACCGTCGCCGGCGTGGACCCGGACGCCTATCGCGCGGTTCTGGCCGACCCCGGGACGATCACCGACGAGCTGGCCGCCGCGCTGCTGGACGCGCTCGCCGATCCGTCGAGAACCCCTGCGCCGGAGGTCGTCTCGCAGACGCATGCGCGTTTGGCGGCCGCCGTCGCCGCTGGTCTGCTCGATCTCGAAAACTTGCAACCACCCGATCGTGTGCGCGCGCTCTCCGGCGCCGTGGTCGATCCGGGCGACGCGTTCGTCCTGGATCAACCGTGGTTCGGTTTGGCGGTGCCACCGGACCGCGTGGTGGTGGGCGATACCGAAACCGCCTCGGCCCTGGCGGCCCTGCTCGATCTGCCGCTGGTGTCCGAGGCCGTCACCGCCGAGGTGGTCGAGACCGGCCGCCGCACGACCTGGGCGGCGGAGCCGCTGGGCGTCGTGCTGCGCCAGGTATTCGGCTTGCCCACGCAAGCGGGCGAGCTGATCGTGCACGACGAGCTGACGGTGCGGCTGAGCGGTGCGATCGAGGCGACGGTGGCGGTGCCCTGGTGGCGGACCGGCGCGGCCGTACACGTCCGCGCGCCGCGACCGCGCAGCTGAGCCCGAGGCTAGTGCGCGGCGTATCCGGTGATCATCTCGCTCAACAGATCCAGCTGCACGCGCACGCTCTCGCTGTCGTTGTCCACCAGCCAGCGCAGCACCACACCGTCGATGACATTGAGCGTGAACCGGCTCAGCGTCTGCACCGGCACCGACCAGTTGGTGCCGGTCGCGTCGCGCGCGTGCTCCAGGATGTCGGCGACGGTGGAGTCGTTGAAGTTGTACTGTTCGCGCGCGATCGCCAGTTTCGCCGGGGTTTGTTCGCCTTCCCGTAGCGCGTAAGTGGTCGTTTCGTAAGTGAGCAGCTGCCGTTCCGGAGTGGCTTCAATGTTGAGCCACATGAGTTCGAGTCCGGCACGGATCAATTTTTGAAGGGCTTCTTTTCCACTTCCGACGTCCTGCCATACCGTTTCGTTTGCGTCGACGGAATCGCGCAATTCCATCGACAACGCTTTGACCAGCTCGGTCATCAGCGCGTCCTTGTTTTCGAAACAGTAATGCACCACACCAAGCGAGACACCGGCCGCCTGAGCGACATCGCGCGTGGTCACGCCCGCGACGCCCTTTTTCTCGGCAAGGCCGATCGCGGCCTCGATAAGGTGGGCCCGTCGTTCTTCGACGCTCAATCGGGAGGACACCCAAGGGAGTTAAGCGCCCACGGCCCGCGCAGTCAATTCGCGGGCGGAAAAAAATTGGACTGGACGAGTGACCAGGTGTGTGGTTCGCTGCATCGGGACAGAAGGGAGACGGGTATGTCGGTGTCGCGCAGAACTGTTCTGGCCCGGACCGCGATCGGTTCGGCGACGCTCGCGGCCGCGACGGTGCCCGGGATGACCGGCGTGCTAGGCGTTCCGGCGGCGGCCGCCCCGGATTCGGGCGCCTACGAGATCGGCGTCGGGCTCTCCGACATCACCGGCCCGGCCGCGGAATGCGGCATGATGGGTTACTCCCAGCTCGAGCAGCAGACCGCGGGCATCCACCTGCGTCCGCGAGCGCGGGCGTTCGTCATCGGCAGCGCGGGGCGGCGAATCGTCTTCGTGGTCGCCGAGAACGGGATGATCTTCCAGTCCGTGCACCGTGGCGTGCTGACCGAACTGGCCCGGCGGTTCGGCGGTCTGTACACCGAGCAGAACGTCCTGCTCACCTCCACGCATTCGCACGCGACCTGCGGCGGCTCCAGCCACGACTACGCCTACAACCTGTCCATTCTCGGTTTCCAGCAGCAGGTCTACGACGCCGAGGTGAACGGGATCGTCGAGGCGATCGCCGCGGCGCACGCCGACGTCGGTCCCGGCTCGCTCGCGGTCGGACGCACCGAACTGCACAACGCGAGCGTGAACCGCTCCCGGGTGGCCTGGGAACGTAATCCGCTCGCGGACAGGCAACATTTCCCGGACGCCATCGATCCCGCGGTGACCACGCTCGTCCTGCGCAAGGGCGGCCGGTCGGTCGGAACCATCACCTGGTTCGCCACGCACAACACCTCGATGACCAACGCGAACCGGCTGATCAGTTCGGACAACAAGGGCTACGCCTCGTTCTCCGGCGAGCACATCGAGCACGGCGTGCGCTACCTGGACGGCAAGCCCGCGTTCGTGGCCGCCTTCGCGCAGACCAACGCCGGTGACATGTCCCCGAACCTGAATCTGCGTCCGGGCTCCGGCCCCACCGAGGATGAGTTCGAGAACACCCGGATCCTCGGCGAGCGGCAGTACGCGGCGTCGAAAGACGCTGCGGCCCAGGCGCGCTCGATCTCCGGTCCGGTGGACGGGTTGCTCTGCTACATCGACCTGGCCGACATCGCCGTGGACGGCCGCTTCACGCCGGACGGCCTGCCGCGGCGCACCGCACCGGCCGCGGCGGGTGTCTCGCTGATCGCGGGCAGTGTCGAGGACGGTCCGGGCTTGCCGGGCGGCCCCATTCCCGAAGGTGTGCGCAATCCCTTTCTCGAGGCGCTCGGTGACCCGGCCCAGCCGGCGCCGTCCTGGCTGGTGGACGCGCAGGCGCCGAAAGCGATCGCGGTGCCGCTGGGCATGCTGCCCCCGGTGGCGTGGGTGCCGAATGTGCTGCCGATTCAGCTCGTTCGGATCGGCGAACTCTATTTGGCCGCCGCGGGAGGGGAATTCACCATCACGGCCGGCTTGCGGATCCGCCGTGCGGTCGCGGCGGTGTTGAACGTCTCGCTGGAGCAGGTGCTCATGCAGGGGTACGCGAACGCCTATCACGAATACGTCACCACGCCCGAGGAATACGACTCTCAGCAGTACGAGGGCGCTTCGACGCTGTTCGGCCGCTACACCCTGGGCGCCTATCAGCAGGAGTTCACGCGGCTGGCAACGGCCTTCGCCGCCGGTGGCCGGGTGGCGCGCGGCCCGGCGCCGCGGGATGTGTCCCAGCCGCAGCCGAACTTCCAGCCGGGCGCCGGTCCGGACGCGGCCGCGCCGGGCCGCGGCTTCGGCGATGTGCTGGTGCAGCCCCACCCGTCCTATGGGCCGGGCGGCCGAGTGGCGGCCGAATTCGTCTCGGCGCATCCGAAACACGACAACCGCCGCAACGGGACGTTCCTGGAAGTGCAGCGCCGGAATGCTTCCGGTGAATGGGTGCGGGTGGCCAACGAGGGCGAATGGGCGGTGCGATACCACTGGAGCAAGCGCGGGCGCGCCGAGTCGGTAGCTCGCTTCACCTGGGACATCCCGCTCGACGCCGAGCCGGGACGCTACCGCTTCCAGCACTACGCGACCCGTCTCGATCCCGGTGGCGCCCTCCACTCGTTCACCGGCGTCACCGACGAATTCGAGGTGGGCCGACCGTAACCAGGCGGGCTACAAACCGGTCTGTGCGCCCTTGTCCCCGCGCCGCGCGCCGCGGCGCTGCACCAGATAGATCACCAGGGCCATCAGGCCGACCACCAGCCCCATGAGGCAGACCGGGCGGGCCGATGCCCATCGGTCCCCGCCCACCCACACCACCACGGTGGCGATCAGCCACAGCGCGCTGCCGACCGCGAGCACGGGGCGCGGATCGGTCAGGCGCGGTGGGAGCTGCGGGACATTCTGCGTCACGGGCTCAGCCTAATCGGCCCAGCGAGACGAAGTCCGTCGGCCGAGCGGAAGCGAGGCGATCCCGGAGCGCAGAACCCGCGACCGGCCGCGCGCGGTCCCGTATCGTTTGCCACTGTGACAACGCCATCGGATGTCAGAGCCCTCGCTGGTGAGCTCTCGCTGGCGGTCGTTCGACTGACGCGACACCTGCGCGGCCGTCGGGCCGACTCGCAGATCTCGCTGACCCAACTCTCCGCGCTCGCCACCCTCGCGCGAGAGGGCGCGATGACTCCGGGCGCGCTCGCGGCGAAAGAACGCGTCCAGCCTCCGTCCATGACTCGCGTCATCGCCTCGCTCACCGATCTCGATCTGGTGGAGCGCAATCCGCATCCGACCGACGGCCGCCAGATCATCGTCTCGCTGTCCCCGGCGGGCCGCGCGCTCATCGCCGACGAGGCCAGCGCGCGAGAGGCGTGGATGACCGAGCAGCTGTCCACGCTCACCGAAGAGCAACTCGTCGTGCTCACCCGGGCCGTGGCGATCATGAAGCAGATCGTCGCGGAGTCCGAGTAGCCCGCTCGGCCGCAACGACATTCGATGCCGAGGCCGCCGACGGCGGCAGGATCAGCGATTCGTCCGGACGAGCCGGACGAGGACTCCGGCGCCCCACCACAGCAGGCCGCCCGCAATCGTCAGGCAGAGGACGAAGGCCGGATAGACCAGGACCCCGTAGTCGTCGGCCCATCGGGGCAGGCGGGTGAGCTGGGTGGCCGCGACGACGATCAGCAGCAGGCCCAGCACCGCCGCGATCGGCGCGAGTGGCGCGGTGTCCGGGGCAGTGCGGTCGGTCATGTGGAGCCCTCCTGTGCGGTCGGCTCGGCACCCGCTCGGGGCGCGATGGGCACTGGAAAACGTCAGTTACCTTCTAGCTAACATTCGCACGAGAGTGTGATTTCGTTAACAGTCTGTGACGTAGATCACAGATGGATCGCGAAGGCGCCCAGTGGCCGTGCAGGGTCAGACCTCAGTGCGACCAGCACGAAGGCGGCGTAGTCGGTGTGCCTACGGCTACCGCGTACCGAACGGCTGGTCGCTGTCCACGATCTCCCGTCCCAGCGGGAACAGCGAGATGGGGATGAACTTCAGGTTGGCCCAGCCGAACGGGATGCCGATGATCGAGACGAACAGCGGGATGCTGGTGATCAGGTGGCCCAGCGCGAGCCACCAGCCCGCGACGATGAACCAGATGATGTTGCCGATCAGCGAGCCCGCGCCCGCGCCCGGCTTCTCCACCGTGGTCCGGCCGAACGGCCACAGCACGTAGGCGGCGATCCGGAAGGACGCGATGCCGAAGGGGATCGTGATGATCAGGATGAAGCAGATGATCCCCGCCGCGATGTACCCGAGCGCCAGCCAGAACCCCGCGAGGACGAGCCACAGGATGTTGAGAACCAACTGAATCGGCTTCATGAGACCAGCATGCCAGCCGCGCGCCGATTCGGACATTCCTTCCTTCCCGGCCCTTCCTTTCCAGCGACGGAGCGCGGCGCGTGTCGTCAGAAGAACCAGCCGAGCATCGCATCCTGGTCCGTCCGGAAGGCGTCGTCGAGCGCACGCACCTGCGCGGAATCCTTGGCCCGCAGCCGGTTCGCCGCGGCGAACACCCGGCTGGGATACGCGCCGAGATACATGCTGCCCAGCACGTCGATGCCCAGTTCGACATCGGCCGCGCGGTCGGTGGGCGCGCATTCCGCCTGGCCGTCGCGCACCCGCAGCGCGAACGTGCCGCCCGCATTCCGGAAGGGGTCGGTCACCTCGAGGGTCACATCGAGCTCGCCCGCGTAAGCGCGCGCCGTCAGCGCGGCGGGAACGTCCATCAGGCGCAGCCACAGTCCGTCGTAGCGGGCGGTCGTGCGCACCAGCCGGGGATCGGTCAGCAGATAGGGCAGCGGGTCGTGGTCGGTGAGCACGCCGTCCACTCGCCGGACCAGATCCAGCCCGAGCAGGGCCCGCCACAGTGCCGCGTGCGCTTCGGCCGTGACCGTCCGCATTTCGGCGACTTCGACAGTTCTCGCCCTGCCATCCGAGTGGAAGCGATACAGCGCGTAGCCGTCGGCGTGCAGGAGGCCGAACAGGGTGGTGCCGCCTTCCCGGAAACGTTCCGGGTCGTCGAACACGATGTCCCATGCCGCCGCCGGACGCACCTGTGCGCCGGGCACCAGCCTGCGCCAGCGATCGTAGATCTGCTCCGCGGCCGCGCGCAGTTCGCTCGGCGTCCGCAGCGTCACGCCGCCGGGGTCCGGCGCCGTCGGCAGGAACTCGGCGAGGCGGCGTTCGATGGCGACGGCGTTCTCCCGCGTCGCGGTCCCGTAGCCGAACCGGCCGTAGATGCTGCCCTCGCTGGCGGTGAACATGGTCAGGGGCAGCCCGGCTTCCTCGATGCGCCGGTGCTGCTCGGTGTACATGGCGCGGAGAATGCCGCGCCGCCGGTGGGTCGGCGCCACGCCGACGCCCGCGATGCCGCACACCGGCACGGTCCGCTCGCCGGGCACCGTCACCGTCATGGTGGTGGACTGCAGGTGCCCGACGACCTGTCCGCCCTCGACCGCGACGATCGCGTGGGGGAACAGCAGTGGAACCCGCTCCAACTCGGCCGGGTCGTAGCGGGTGCCGAAGGAGGTCTCCACCAGCGTCATGATCGCGGGCCCGTCGTCCTCGGTGGCCGGCCGAATCGTGATTCCCGGGAGAGTCATGCCTCGACCATCCCACGTTCGTGTACCCGCCCGCACCGCATTTTCCCGCGGTCGGCGACCACCGGGCGAACACCGATTCGGAACCGGGCGTGACCGCCCGGCAGGATGGAGCGGTGGCCGAAGTGATCGATATCGATGACCCCGCCGACCCCCGGGTCGACGACTTCCGCGATCTCAAGTCGGCCGACCGCAGGCCCGATCTCCCCGGGCGCAAGGGACTGGTGATCGCCGAGGGCGTCGTGGTGGTCCAGCGGATGCTCGATTCGCGCTTCGCGCCGACCGCGCTGCTCGGCGTGGAACGCAAGCGCCGCGAACTCGCCGACGACCTGGTGACCGTGGACGCGCCGTACTACCGCGCGACGGCCGAGGTGATGGCCGAGGTGGTCGGGTTCCACCTCAACCGTGGCGTGCTGGCAGTCGCGCGCCGCCCCGCGGAACTCGGCGTGGCGGAGGTGATCGATCGAGCACGGACCGTCGCGGTGCTCGAAGGCGTCAACGACCACGAGAATCTCGGCGCCATGTTCCGCAACGCGGCCGGGCTGGGTGCCGACGCGATCCTGTTCGGCGACCGCTGTGCCGACCCGCTGTACCGCCGCGCCGTCCGGGTCTCGATGGGACATGTGCTGCGGGTCCCGTTCGCGACCGTGCCGGATTGGCCGGTTGGACTGGATATACTGCGGCGCAAGGGATTCCAGATCGTCGCGCTCACTCCGAACCCGGCGGCGGCGAATCTGGCGACGGCGATGACGGGGGAGCGGGTGGCGTTGTTGCTCGGGGCCGAAGGGCCGGGACTGACCGAGGATGCCATGCGGGCCACCGACGTCCGCGCGCGCATTCCCATGACGCCGGGCACCGATTCGCTCAACGTCGCGACCGCGGCCGCGATGGCGTTCTACGAGCGGGTGAGGACCGCATGACCGGACCGTATCGACCGTATCCGTCCTATCAGGACCCGACGCCGTGGGGCGCGGGCCTCACCGTGGCGATCATGGTGGCGCTGCTGGCGGCGGTCGCGGTGTATTCCTTCGGTGCCGCGCTGGCCGAGGTGCACCCGCTGCTCGCGATCGCGGTGAATCTCGTCGCGGTCGGCGGCGCCGCGCCCACCGCGTGGCGCTGGCGTTTCGCGCCGGTGACGCGGTGGGTGATCGGCGGCGGCGCGGCGGGCGTGCTGCTCGGCTGGATCGCGTTGCTGCTCGGCGGATCGGCGGCTTAGCCCGACCGGCCACGCCGGACGGCGACGCGCCTAGCGAACCGGGTCGGGTCCGCGCAGCCAGCCGAACAGGCCGCGCCTGCGCGAGGTCGCGTGCGCCCCGCCGTCGGCGGGGCTGCGGAGCGCCGGATCGGGCGGCTTGCCCTTCGGGTACAGCGCGAAGCCGCAGATGGGGATGTCACCGGGCACGATCGCGCCGGGAGCGGCCGGACCGCGGTAGCGGAAGCCGAGCCATTCGTCGTTGGCGGCGTCGGCGAAGTCGGGCGGATCGAACGGCAGCGCCTGCGGGTCGGGTAGTTCGCCCGCGCGCCACCGCACCGGATGCTCGCCCGCCCAATAGGAACGCTCCCAGACCAGCGGAAGTCCTTCGTCCTCCAGGATGTTCACCCGGCTCGAGCTGAACGCTCGGCGGAACTCGCCGCGCTCCCAATGGGCGAACGCGCCCCACCCGTGCTCGATGTCGAACGACACCAGGTAGGTGTGCTCGGAGGCCAGCGGGCGCACCAGCAACTCCGGGATCTCGGTCGGGTGGATCCGCGCGGCCTGGGGTGAGCACAGCACCGTCACGCCCGGAAAACAACCGATGTACACCTCGTCGTTCGCCGGGCCCGCGCAACCGGCCAGCGTCCCGACCATGATCGGCCGCACATCGCGGTCTTCGTGCAGTTGCCTCGCCAGTGCCAGTGCGGCTCGAGGATCCGGGTCGTGGTTCGCGCGCAGGACCGCCACGGGGTCGGGGGTGTCGACGTACCAGAGCGACCAAGCCTTGGATAGCATTCCGGCACCTCCCGATAGTTGCACGAATGGACTCCGCGAACTTCGAGCAACGCGCGATGGTGTCGACCGGCGCACCGCTGCGGTGACCTGTCCGGTGCCGACGCGCGTCGTCGACCACACCGAAAATTTACTCGCCCCGCACCGTCCGCGGTGCGGCTTCGCGCCGCGAACACACGACGCGCCCACCGGCCCGTTACCGCGCGGGTGTCGGCAATAGTTCCGTCGCGCAAGGGCGATCGAGCATCAATCGTGACTGCCGATTCGGCGAGCACTCGGGTAACTCACGGAAACGCCCAGAACTGAAACGGCATCAAGACCAGTACGCGAATCCACGCCGTCGGCTCGTACGGCCCGAAGATACGCCAGAGGCGGATCAGCGCGCACTAGTGGCCGGAGCTGCGCACCCCGAGCAGCACGTCCTCCCAGGACGGCATCGGAGCCTTGCCCCGCTTGGCGCGACTCGGCTTCGCCGGAGCCTTCGCCGGCTTGGCCGGCTCCTCGCTCGCGGCGGGCGCCGACGCGGCAGGGGCAGCCGGGGCCGGATCCGCCGCGGCGCCGGAAGTCGGTGTCGCAGCGGCGCCGTTGGCGGGGGCCGCGTTACCGGCCGCCGCGGGGGCCGCCGTGGCAGCGGCGGCGGCGTTGCCCGGCGTGATCGCCGCGGCGCTGCCACCACCGGCGACGGCACGCTGTTCGTAGTACTCGTCCAGCGTGGGCTGGCTCTGGCGGTTCGCGGTGCGCGCGGGTGGCGCGGCCGGGGCGGGACGCGGTTCGGCCACCGGTTCCGGTTGCGGCGGGGCCGGTTCGGGTTCCGGCGGCAGGATCGTCGCGAGCCCGCGCAGCGCGCGTCCGAAATCCGGATCGATCAGATCGGAGGCCGGGTCGTCGAGCGGGGAGACCGAGCCGCCGTGCGCGTCCGGCTGGTAGCGCCAGTGCGCGGCGATCTCCGATCGACCGTTCTGCCACTGCAACTGGGCGACCCAGTACCCCTTCTCGTCCTTCCACGCGTCCCATTCGGCGCCCTCGATGTTGTGCCCACGCGCGGTGAACGCGGCGGTGACCACATCGATGAGGGTGTCCACGGCGGGACCGTCGGGACGGACCGGGTGGGCCTTCTGGGCGAGTTCGGCGGCGCGAGCTCGCTCCAGCAGCACCGGGTAGGCGAACCGCTCGACGCGGCTGGCCGGCATTCCGGATTCTTCGGTGACCTGTTCCACGGAGGCCCCTGCACGAATACGGGCCTGGATATCGCGGGGACGCATAGTTGCTTCCATTTCGATCTCGATCTGGCCGAATCGGGCAAGGTCTCCGCGCGCGGCGGCTCGCAGTTTGTCGTCGGCGGGCAGCCGGAACTTCTGACCGGACTCGGTGTCGATACACACGATGTGCGTGGAGTCGGGCGTCACCCCGATCACTCGAAGTTCACGCACCGTTACCTCCTTATCGCGTCGACTCGCGACACCGCCCACTTTCCGAAACAGTAGTGCACATCTGAGATTCATGGGGCAGGACACGCGGCACGGAAATCTCCGGAGAGACGTCCGTGCCCCGCTAATCTGCTCTGTTCGATCCGCTATGCCTAATTACGCGGCGTGTCGATCCCGGGCGTGTTGCGGCCGTGCGGATCGAAATATGCGGCGGTCAGCCGAGATTCTGCACGACCCAGTCGATCGAGCGGGTCAGCTGGCTGACATCGTCCGGATCGATCGCCGGGAACATGCCGATGCGAAGCTGGTTGCGGCCCAGCTTGCGGTACGGCTCGGTGTCCACGATGCCGTTGGCACGCAGGATCTTCGCCACCGCCGCCGCGTCGACCGAGTCGGCGAAGTCGATGGTGCCGACCACCTGCGAGCGGTGCGCCGGATCAGTGACGTACGGGGTCGCGTACTCGCTCGACTCGGCCCAGGAGTACAGCCGCGACGACGAGTCCAGCGTGCGCTTGACCGCCCAGTCCAGGCCGCCGTTGCCGTTGAGCCACTCGATCTGGTCGGCGAACAGCAGCAGGGTGCCCAGCGCCGGGGTGTTGTAGGTCTGGTCCTTGGTGCTGTTGTCGATCGCGATCGGCAGCGACAGGAAATCGGGCGTCCAGCGGCCCGACGCCTTGATCTCCTCGACCCGGGCCAGCGCGGCCGGGCTCATCAACGCGACCCACAGGCCGCCGTCGGAGGCGAAGCACTTCTGCGGGGCGAAGTAGTAGACGTCGGCGTCGGTGATGTTCACCGGGAGACCGCCCGCGCCGGAGGTGGCGTCGATGGCGATCAGCGCGTGTTCCGAGTCGGCGGGACGGCGGACCGGGATGGACACACCGGTCGAGGTCTCGTTGTGCGCCCAGCCGATCAGGTCCACCGACGGGTCCGACACCGGCTCCGGGGCGCTGCCCGGCTCGGACGAGACCACGATCGGGTCGCCGATGAACGGGTTGCCCTTGGTGACCGCGGCGAACTTCGAGCTGAACTCACCGTTGGTCAGGTGCAGCGAGCGCTCCCGGACCAGGCCGAACGCCGCGGCGTCCCAGAATGCGGTGGTGCCGCCGTTGCCGAGCACCACCTCGTAGCCGTCCGGCAGGCCGAACAGCTCACGCAAACCGGAGCGCACCCGCGCCACCACGTCCTTGACCGGCTTCTGCCGATGCGAGGTTCCGAACACCGAGGCGCCGACGTTCACCAGCGACTGCAGCTGCTCCGGGCGCACCTTGGAGGGGCCGCAACCGAACCGTCCGTCGGCGGGCTTGAGATCGTCGGGAATGGTCGGAAACGCAGAGGTCATGGCGAACAGGGTAGTCGGTGGTGTCGCTGTGGCGACGCCCACACTCCGGCTAACGTAGGCGCCCATGAGCATGCCGTCAGCTAACTCAGGGTGGCGACTGCGCGAGCGGGCGCGGAACTTCCGCCTGCGCGGCGCGACGGTCTCGGACGCGATGCGGCGGGAGTTGCTGATCCGCGGGGAAGCGGGCACCGCCACGATCCTGGGCGTGCGTCCGCGGCGCACCGAACCCGGGCACGTCTTCTGGGTCCGGGTGCAGCTGGCCGCGGAGTTCCCCTACGAGAGCCGGGTGCGGCAGCGGGTGGCCGACGCCGACCTGGAATGGATGCGCCCGGGCGACGTGGTGTGCTGCCGAGTGGACCCGCGCGATCGCGATCGCCTGGTGCTGTACGTGCCCGACGCCGAGGAATCCGGTCGGGCGAGCATCGCGAAGATCCTCGCCGACGGTCGCCGCGCGGACGCCACCGTGCTCGCCGCCGCGCCGGTCGCGGCCGACTACTCCGGTCGCGACGACCCCGTGCTGCGGCTGGACCTCGAATTGCGGGCCTGGGACGAATCCAAACCGTGGCGGGTCCGGCTGGTCCAGCCGGTGCCGCTGAACGCCATCCGCTTGGTCGACCTCGGTCAGCATCTGGAGGTCGCCTTCTTCGAGGTCGATCACGGCGAAACGGTCGCCGTCGACTGGCTCGCGTCGCTCGAGGAGTGAACCGCCGGCGAATTCGGCCGAGCGCCCAGCGGTGCACGAAGGTGAAACCCATCGCGCGGATCTTCGGCAGCGCCGCCATCACGCTCGCCGCGGTTCCGGAGTGCGATGCATTTGGTCGAGTGAAATAGCGGCGGAGACTGCCACATTCATTCCCGATTGCGTCCTGGTGGCCGACGCGGTCGCGCAGAAATCGGTGTCGATATCGAATGCGGCCGGGATTCCACGCAATTCGTGGACGATTGACACCGCGACATCGTGGTTATGCGCGGCGCCCGGGCGAAAGAATCGCGGCGGCCTGCGATTTCGACGTCCTACTGCTGTGGCCGGATCCCGATGTGCCCCGGCGGATGTCGTACCGGCCGCTCTTCCCGGATGCTGCGCGAGCCGGGCGTGACGGCAGGATGACATCTCCGCCGTCACGCCCGGCTCGGGGCGGTGACGCTGTGGTTCGGCTACGTGTGCGCGATGGTCGCCCAGCCTTCGACCTCTTCGGGCTTGCGGGGGCTGGGGCCGGTGTAGATGGCCGCGGGGCGGACCAGCTTGCCCAGCTGCTTCTGCTCCAGGATGTGCGCGCACCAGCCGGCGGTGCGGCCACAGGTGAACATGGCGGGCATCATGTGCGCGGGCACCTCGGCGAAGTCCAGGATCACCGCGGCCCAGAACTCCACGTTGGTCTCGATGGCGCGGTCCGGACGACGCTCCCGCAGCTCGGCAAGGGCGGCCTGCTCCAGCGCGGCGGCGACCTCGTAGCGCGGCGCGGCCAGCCGCTTCGCGGTGGCGCGCAGGACGCGGGCGCGCGGGTCCTCGGCCCGGTAGACCCGGTGACCGAAGCCCATCAGCTTCTCCTTGCGGTCCAGGATGCCCTTGACCAGAGCGCGTGCGTCGCCGGTCTTCTCGACCTCTTCGATCATCGGCAGCACGCGCGCGGGGGCGCCGCCGTGCAGCGGACCGGACATGGCGCCGATCGCGCCGGACAGCGAGGCCGCCACGTCGGCGCCGGTCGAGGCGATCACCCGGGCGGTGAAGGTGGAGGCGTTCATGCCGTGCTCGGCGGCGGAGACCCAATAGGCGTCGATGGCCTCGGTGTGGCGCGGGTCCGGGTCACCCTTCCAACGCGTCATGAAGCGCTCGGTAACCGTGGTGCACTCATCGATCTTCTTCTGCGGGACCGCGGGCTGGTAGATACCGCGCGCCGACTGCGCGACGTAGGACAGCGCCATGACCGAGGCGCGGGCGAGGTTCTCGCGAGCGGTCTCGTCGTCGATGTCCAGCAGCGGTTGGTAGCCCCAGATCGGCGCGAGCATGGCCAGCCCGGCCTGCACGTCGACGCGCACGTCACCGGTGTGCACGGGCAGCGGGAACGGTTCGGCCGGCGGTAGGCCGCGGCCGAACGAGCCGTCGACCAGCAGCGCCCACACGTCACCGAAGGTCACCCGGCTCTCGACCAGGTCCTCGATGTCGACTCCGCGGTAGCGCAACGCGCCGCCGTCCTTGTCCGGTTCGGCGATGTCGGTGGTGAAAGCAACCACGCCCTCCAGGCCACTGACGAAATCGCTGGGTACGGTGGCCTGCCCACCGGAAACCGCGGGGCTGGTAGTCATGTTGCGACTCTCCTTGCACTTGGGTCGCATGTTCTCGTCGATGGGAAGGTGTCGGATTTGACGATCACATGCCGATCATCAAAACCTTAGCTCGCCGCTACTGCGGAGTAACGTCTGGCCCATGCGTGACCTGGACAATTCATCGGATCTCGCCGCCATGCGAGTCGACTACGGCGGCTTGCCGCACGGTGGCAACGAGGACGTCGACCTGGACGAGACCTGGCTCGCGGGTGGGTGGGAGCCGCTGCTGCGGCATTGGATCGAACAGGCCACCGCCGTCGGCATCGCCGAACCCAACGCCATGGTGCTGGCCACGGTGTCGCTGGCCGACGGCACGCCGCGACCGGTCGCGCGGACCGTGCTGTGTAAAGGGCTCTCGCCGGAAGGTGTGATCTTCTACACGAACTACGAGTCCGCCAAGGGCGCTCAACTGACCGCCGTCCCGTACGCGGCGGTCACCTTCGTCTGGCCCGCCCTGGGCAGGCAGGTGCACCTGCGTGGCGCGGTCGAGCGGGTTCCCGCCGAGACTACGGCGGCCTACTGGCGCTCCCGGCCGCGGGACTCGCAGCTGGGCGCCTGGGCCTCGCGGCAGTCCGCGCCGATCGGCTCGCGGGCGGAACTGGATCGCACCTTGGCCGAGGCGACCGAGCGTTTCGCCGATGTCGACGAGATCCCGGTCCCGCCGCACTGGGGTGGTTTCCTGGTCCGCCCCGACGAGGTCGAGTTCTGGCAAGGGCGGCGCGGCAGGCTGCACAACCGGATCCGGGTGCGGATCGAGCACGGGACCACCTCGGTGGAGCGCTTGCAACCCTGAGGTATTCCCGGCCCACGCGTGAGAATTCTCGCGTCGAACCGGACGGGCCCGACTGGATACGCTGCGCCCGGTGAAACTGCTCGCCGACACCACTCCGCTGCGCAATCCGGACTTCCGACGCCTGTGGAGCTCGGGCATCGTCACCATGATCGGCGCTCAGCTGTCCGTCGTCGCGGTGCCACAGCAGATCTTCCAGATCACCGGCAGCTCCGGCTACGTCGGTCTGGCCGGATTGTTCGGTTTGGTGCCGCTGATCGTGTTCGGCCTGTGGGGCGGCGCGCTTGCCGACGTGCTGGATCGGCGCAGGCTGCTGCTGCTCACCAATGCGGGCACCGGACTCACGGCGCTGGCCTTCTGGCTGCAAGCGGCGGCCGGGCTGGACAACGTCTGGGTCGTGCTCGGCCTGTTCGCGGTGCAGCAGGCGTTCTTCGCGGTGAACCAGCCCACCCGCAGCGCCACCATCCCGCGCCTGCTGCCGGAAGACCAACTGGCCGCCGCGAATTCGCTGAACATGACCGTGATGCAGTTCGGCGCCATCGCGGGGCCGGTGCTCGCAGGCGCGCTCATCCCCGTCGTCGGGCTCGCCACGCTCTACCTCGTCGACGCCGTCGCGCTGCTGGCCACCCTCTGGGCGGTCTGGCGGCTGCCCGCGCTGCCGCCGACCGGAAACGTGCGCCGCGCCGGATTCCGCACGGTGCTCGACGGTTTCGGCTATCTCGCCACGCAGCGGGTGCTGCTCGCGTCGTTCGCGGTGGACGTGATCGCCATGGTGTTCGGAATGCCGCGCGCGCTGTTCCCGCAGATCGCGCACGAGACCTTCGGCGACCCGGCCACCGGTGGGGTGGCGCTCGGCCTGCTGTTCGCCTCGATGTCGGCGGGCGCGGTGCTCGGCGGGGTGTTCTCCGGCTGGATTCCGCGCGTGCGCAGGCAGGGCCTCGCGGTGCTGGTCTGCATCGTGCTGTGGGGCCTGGCCATGGTCGGCTTCGGTCTGGCCGTAGGTTTCACCGGCCACGGCCTCGGCCTCGGCGCGGGGTTGTGGATCGCGTTGGCCTGCTCGGCCTTCGGCGGCGCGGTGGACATGGTCTCGGCCGCGCTGCGGGTCACGATGCTGCAGACGGTGGCCACCGACGAACTGCGCGGGCGGCTGCAAGGGGTGTTCACAGTGGTGGTCGCGGGCGGTCCGCGGATCGGTGATGTTGCCCACGGTTTCGCGGCCGCGAGCCTGGGTACCGCTGTAGCCGCGGCGGGCGGAGGCGCGCTGGTGGTGGCGGGCGTGCTGATCGCGGCGGTCGCGTTTCCGGCTTTCACGCGTTACCGTGTCGCTCGCGCTCATGCCGAAATCGCCGTGTGACGTGCACCGCGAACACCCGGCGACCACGTTCCGCCGTGGGCGCGGGACCTCACCGCGCCAGGACGTGTTTGTGAGCCGCCGCAGGACTACCCTCCGGTATTGTCCGCGTCGGTGAACGGCTAGCGTTGAGGCAAGCGCATCGTGCGCCGACCGCGCCGGTGCCTGTGGTTCTAGCCTGAGAGGGATCCTTCCGTGCCCGCTGAGAACATCATCAACGTCGACGACGACGCCAAGCCGGTACTTTCCTACCCCGGCGGCGAGTTCCCGATGACGGTCACCAGGGCCGCAGAGGGCAACGACGGGATCGAGCTGGGAAAGCTGCTGGCCAGCACCGGGTACGTGACATACGACCCGGGCTTCATGAACACCGCCCCGACCAAGTCGGCGATCACCTACATCGACGGTGAGGCGGGCATCCTGCGCTACCGCGGGTACCCGATCGACCAGCTCGCGGCGGCCTCGACCTTCATCGAGGTCAGCTACCTGCTCATCTACGGTGAGCTGCCGACCCAGGCCCAGCTCGAGGACTTCACCGACCGCATCCGCAGGCACACCCTGCTGCACGAGGACCTGAAGCGGTTCTTCGACGGCTTCCCGCGCAACGCGCACCCGATGCCGGTGCTGTCCTCGGCCGTGAACGCGCTGTCGGCCTACTACCAGGACTCGCTGGACCCGCGCGACCCCGAACAGGTCGAGCTGTCCACCATCCGGCTGCTGGCCAAGCTGCCCACCATCGCGGCCTACTCGTACAAGAAGTCGGTCGGCCAGCCCTTCCTCTACCCGGACAACTCGCTGAGCCTGGTGGAGAACTTCCTGCGGATGACCTTCGGCTTCCCGGCCGAGCCCTACGAGGTCGACCCCGAGGTCGCGGCGGCGCTGGACATGCTGCTCATCCTGCACGCCGACCACGAGCAGAACTGCTCAACCTCGACCGTGCGCCTGGTCGGCTCGTCCGACGCCAACCTGTTCACCTCGGTGTCCGGCGGTATCAACGCGCTCTGGGGTCCGCTGCACGGCGGCGCGAACCAGGCCGTGCTGGAGATGCTCGACGGCATCAAGGCCAGTGGCAGCGACGTCAAGGAGTTCATCCGCAAGGTCAAGAACAAGGAAGACGGGGTGAAGCTCATGGGCTTCGGGCACCGCGTCTACCGCAACTACGACCCGCGCGCGTCGATCGCCAAGAAGCACGCCGACGCCATCCTGAGCAAGCTCGGCGGCCACGACGAGCTGTTCGACATCGCCCAGGCCCTGGAAGAGGCCGCGCTCACCGACGACTACTTCATCGAGCGGCGCCTGTACCCGAACGTCGACTTCTACACCGGCGTCATCTACAAGGCGATGGGCTTCCCGACCCGCATGTTCACGGTGCTGTTCGCGATGGGCCGGCTCCCCGGCTGGATCGCGCACTGGCGTGAAATGCACAGCGAGCCTTTGAAGATCGGCCGTCCGCGGCAGATCTACACCGGCTACGGCGCCCGCGATTACCGCGAGATCACCAACCGCTGACGAAATCCATCCACCATCTATCGAAGGGGCAAAGCCGAATGACCAAACCGGAGATCGAGTTCCAGGAAGGGCCCGCGCCCGCCGAGCTGGTGATCAAGGACATCATCGAAGGCGAGGGCAAGGAAGCCGTGCCCGGGGGCACCGTGGAGGTGCACTATGTGGGCGTCGAATTCGAATCCGGCGAAGAGTTCGACTCCTCCTGGAACCGTGGTGAATCCATCACCTTCCCGCTGCGCGGCCTGATCCAGGGCTGGCAGGACGGCATCCCCGGCATGAAGGTCGGCGGCCGTCGTCAGCTGACCATCCCCCCGGAGCTGGCCTACGGCCCCGCGGGCGCCGGTCACCGTCTCTCGGGCAAGACGCTGGTCTTCGTGATCGACCTGCTGAACGCCAACTGATTTCGGCGTAGAAGTGGCCTGTGTTCCGATCGGAACACAGGCCACTTCTCGTAACCGGCTATTGCCTGACGATCTCGACCGGATCGGTGAGGGCCGCGGCCAGAGCCGATTGCTGGGCGCTGCTGCGTTGCGGCAAGGCGGCGACGGCCTTGTCGGTCTGGGCGCTCAGGTTGCGGACGATGCCCTGCAGCTGGCTCACACCCCCGGTGAGCTGGCCGATCGCGTCGACCAACTGGGCTCCGCCCTGTTCGGCCAGCCGGGGCAGGCCCTCGGCGAGCTTCGCGCCCTCGGACAGTTGCGCGCTCGCGCTGGTCAGGCGGTCGACGACGGTGCGAAGCAGCGTGCCGAGATCGGTGTCGGGGTCCACCGCGCCGCCGACGAGCGAGCCCAGTCCGGTCAGCTGCGCGCCCGCCTGGCCGGATACGCCCCGCAGCGCGTCCAGTTTCCCGATGATGTCGGCGAGTGCCGGATCGCTCGCGAACGGCAGCGCGCGCAACAGCGGCAGGATCTGATCGAGTCCGCTGCTGACCGTGTTCGCCGTCCGTTCCACCTGCGCGATGGTGATGCCGGTCGAATCGAGCGCGGCGGCGAGCTGGTTCGCTTGCGCGGCGGCGCCGTCCACGGTGGAGTTCAGCAGCGCGATGGCCGAAGTCAGCTGCGCCGAACCGTTCTTCGCGAACTCCAGGAAGCCCAGCAGCTGATCGGCGCCGGAGCTGAATTGATCGGCTCCCGCGGCGGCCGCGTCGACGCCCGCGTTGAGCAGCTGGGCGGTGAACTGCACCTGCGACATCTGGGACCGGGCCTGCGCGACGGCGGTGAGAGCGGCGTCGACGCCGACCGCCCCGATCCGATGGGTCACCGCGGTGACCGCTCCGTGCACCAGATCGGCGTCGGCGTCTTCGTGCGTGACCACGGTGACCTTGGCCCGCTTCGGTTGCGCGCCGGCCAGGGTGCTCATCGACTCGGTCAGATCGGCGGGCAGGGTGATGACGGCGGCGTAATCGTCGGTGTTCAGCTCACTCTCGGCGACGGCGTGCCACTCGTAGCCACCCGCCTCCTGCAACGCCTCGACCACCCGCGCACCGGTCGGGCCCAGATCGGCATCGACCAGCGCGATCGCCGTCGGCCCCCGGTCGGTCCCGGTGCATGCGCTGATTCCGGCGCCGAGGAATCCCGCTGAGACGAGGGCAATGGCGAGAAAGGCCCAGCGGGCGCGTTTTCCGATCACGTCCGCACACTAAGCGCGAATTATGGTGCGCTCCTTGGCGTTTCTCTGAGAGATAGCTAAATTGCCGACCGCTCGGGTAGATCGAGGACAAGGCGGATGCCGCCGAGGGTGCCCGCGTCGAAATAGGCACGGCCACCGTGGAGTTGGGCCTGCTGGGCGACCAGCGCCAGGCCGAGGCCGGAGCCTCCTTTGCTGGCCTGGCTGCCGCGGAAGAAGCGGTCGAAGACGGCTTCGCGCTCCTGCGGCGGGATGCCGCGGCCGTTGTCGTCGATCGAGATCACGATGTGGCCGCCCGCGCCCCGGTGCGCGGAGACCAAGGCCTCGGTGGCCCCGCCGTGTTTGACGGAGTTGGCCAGCGCGTTGTCCACCGCCAGCCGCAACCCGGCGGGCAGGCCGCGGGTGACCAGTTCGGCATCGGAATCGATCCGCACGGTGAGGCCGGGAAAGTGCCGCATGGCGTCGTGCGCGGCCTGATCGCACAGGTCGCCGACGTCGGTGGCGACGTGGTCGCGCTCGTCGGTCAGATCGCTGGTGGCCAGTCGCTCCAGCGCCGCGAGCGTGCTCTCCACCCGGCCCTGACTGCGTTGCAGGTCATCGAGGATCTCGGCCCGCTGCGCCTCGTCCAGATCGAGGGTGCGCAGCACCTCGAGGTCGGTGCGCATCGCGGTCAGCGGAGTGCGCAGCTCGTGGGCGGAGACGGCGGCGAAGTCGCGCGCGGTCTCCAGCGCGGCCGCGGTCTGGGCGTGGGCCTGATCCACCCGCTGCAGCATGGTGTTCACCGCCTCGGCCAGTTTCTCCGCCTCGTGCACGCCCGCGCCCTCCACCGGCGTCTGCGGATCGCGAGGATCGGGGAACGCGCTGCGTGCCCCGACCTGGCGGGTGAGCCGGACGATCGGACGCACCGCGGCGCCCGCGAGCAGCCAGCCGAGCGCCGCCGCGGCGGCGATCGCCAGCAGTGCGCCGCCGAGGACCCACCGTTGCTGTTCGGCGGTGGCCTCGGCCGCGCCCGCGGCGGGGATGCCGAGCGAGACCACCCGGCCCGCGGGTTGATTCTCGACGGTGGTCATAATCCGGTACGGGGTGCCGCGCACCGTGACGGTGCGGGAACCGGTGGCCAGCGCGGGCAGTTCGGTGGGCGTGCTGGCAACGACCTCGCCGTTGTCCCGGACGGTCACGGCCATGTCGTTGTTCAGCCCGGTCAAGCTGATGAACCGGACCGCGATCTGCGGCTCGATCAGGACGATCCGGGCCGCGACGGCGAGTTGCTGGTCGGACTGCTGCAGGTTGTTGCGCTCGATGGCGCGGATGCTGATCAGGCTGATCAGCGTCACGATGACGATCGCGCCCGCCGCCGCCGCTCCCGCGACCCGGGTGCGCAGCGAAAACGACCGGCGCCGACGGGTCTTCGGACGGTCGGTGACGGCCACGGTCATTTCGGCGCTCGCAGCACGAACCCGACGCCGCGGATCGTGTGCAGCAGCCTGGGCGTGTCGCCCACCTCGAGCTTGCGGCGCAGGTAGCCGACGAAGACGTCCACCACGTTGGTGTCGGCGGCGAAGTCGTAGCCCCACACCAGTTCCAGCAGCCGCTCCCGGCTCAGCACCACGCCCACATTCCTGGCCAGCGTGGACAGCAGCTCGAATTCCCGCTTGGTCAGCTCGATCTCGCGGCCGTGCAGCAGCGCGCGGTAGCCCGCGACGTCCACCTCCAGCGGACCGACGGAGATCGCGCCCGGGGTCGCGGGGGCGGGTGCGTCGGATCGGCGGCGCAGCAGGGCCCGGATCCGTACCACCAGCTCCTTCAGCACGAATGGTTTGACCAGGTAGTCGTCGGCGCCGGACTCGAGGCCGGAGATGCGGTCGTCCACCGACGCGCGGGCACTGAGCACACAGATCGGCACATCGTTGCCCATCGCGCGCAACGCGGTGACCACGCCTGCACCATCCAGCACGGGCATGTTCATGTCGAGCACGATGGCGTCGGGCGCGTTCTCGTTCACACTGCGCAGCGCCTGCGCGCCGTCCCTGGCCACGAGAACCTGGAAGCCGGACAGGCGCAGCCCGCGCTCGACCGAGGCGAGCACGTCCTCGTCGTCGTCGACGACGAGAACCGTGGGAGTCGGGGTCGACGTCACGTCGTCCATTCTGCTCCCCCTCCTCTCCGGGTCTTCGATCCGTGCAGGTCGGGGGATGCCGGACATGCGTCCAGCTCCCGGGCCGGGTGACCCGCCGGAGCCGATCGGCCCCGGCGGGTCACCCGAGTCCTCGCGCGATCAGTAGTTGTGGCAGGACTCGGCCACGGCGCGGATGGTGTCGCGCAACTGCGCTGTCCGGGGGTCGTTCTCCGCCTGTCGCGCGGCCTCCGGGTTCTCATCGATGGCCCGCCGCAGCTCGGCCCGCCGCTGCTCGACCGGCTGGTCGAACTTGCGCTGCAACTCGGCCTTCTGGTTCGGGTTGGCGTCGAGCATCGCGGCCAGCTGCGGCGCCCTGTCGTGCAGCGCGGCGTCGACCTGGGCGAACGAGCAGCTCGAGGTCAGCAGCGGCTCGGCGTATTCCATCGGGCCCGCGGTGGCGATCGCGGGGCCCAGG
The DNA here is from genome assembly GCF_015477775.1 of Nocardia abscessus. Classification (GTDB taxonomy): domain Bacteria; phylum Actinomycetota; class Actinomycetes; order Mycobacteriales; family Mycobacteriaceae; genus Nocardia; species Nocardia abscessus_A. Next base: position 361,941 of record NZ_JADLQO010000006.1, read on the forward strand.
AACAACGTGACCGTGGCGAATCCACCAGCTGCGAGAGCGGCGACGGCGGGGCGGCCTACGGAACGTTTCATGATGTGTTGCCTCCAGATCATCGAGGGGTTTCGGGGCGGTCTCGAGGCTATTTCGAACTGCTGGCACGGATATGAACGTCCTCTGTGGAAACTCTGAGGACATAACGGTTCGTGCGGAAATTCAGGATGGCACAACCGGATCCACGTCGGGCGCCACCACGTCGTCGGTGTTCTCCGTGTCGCTGTTCGCCGGTTCCCGCCACTCCGGGCGCGCCGTGCGGATCTGCTGTTCCAGGGCCGCGAGCACCCCCGGATCCTCGATGGTGGACGGCACCTCGAACGGCCCGCCGGAAGTCATCTGCCGGATGGTCTTGCGCAGGATCTTGCCCGACCTGGTCTTGGGCAGCGCCGTCACGACGATGGCGTCGTGCAGCGTCGCTATGGCGCCGACCTGGGAGCGCACCCGCTCGATCAGCTCGTCGCGCAGCTGCCGCGGATCGATCTCGACCCCGGCCTTCAACACCACATATGCCAGCGGCCGGTGGCCCTTGAGCTCGTCGGGCAGCCCGATGACGGCGCATTCGGCGACCGCCTCGTGCCCGGCGATGGCCGCCTCGATGCTGCCCGCCGACAGGCGGTGCCCGGCCATGTTGATCACGTCGTCGCTGCGGCCGAGGACGAACAGATAACCGTCCTCGTCGAAGTAGCCGGAGTCGCCGGTGAGGTAGTGGCCGGGGTAGGCGGACAGATAGGAGCGTTCGTAGCGGGCGTCGTCGCGCCACAGCCCGGTCAGCGTTCCGGGCGGCAGCGGCAGACCGATGACGATATTGCCCTCGGTGTTGGGCGCCACCGCGTTGCCCGAGGAGTCGAGCACCCGTAGTCGATAGCCCGGTACCGGCACCGACGCCGAGCCCGGCTTGATCGGCAGCCGCTGCAGGCCGAGCGGGTTCGCGCAGATCGGCCAGCCGGTCTCGGTCTGCCACCAGTGATCGACGACCGGGCAGTCCTCGCGGCCCGCGAACAGGATCTCGTCGGCCCAGGCGTAGGTGGCCGGGTCCAGCCGTTCGCCCGCGCAGAACAGGGCGCGCAGTGAGGACAGGTCGTGGCGGTGGGCCAGCTCCGCTCGCGGATCGGCCCTGCGGATGGCCCGCAGCGCGGTCGGGGCGGTGAACAGTACGTCGACCTTGTGCCGGTCGACCACCCGCCAGTACGCGGCCGCGTCCGGCGTGCCGATCGGCTTGCCTTCGTACAGCAGCGTGGTGGCTCCGACCAGCAGCGGCGCGTAGACGATGTAGGAGTGACCGACCACCCAGCCCACGTCGGAGGCCGCCCACATCACCTGGCCCGCGCCGACGTCGTAGATGTTGCGCATGGACCAGGCGAGGGCGACCGCGTGCCCGCCGTTGTCCCGGACCACGCCCTTCGGCTTACCGGTGGTGCCGGAGGTGTACAGGATGTAGAGCGGATCGGTCGCGGCGACCGGCACCGGGTCGGCCGGGGGCGCGTCGCGCACGGCGTCGTCCCAGTCCAGCCATTGCGCGGCGACGGTTTGCGCCGAACTCGGTAAATACTCGGTGGCGGGCTGCGGGGCCGGGAAATGGATGGTGTCGAACTGCGGCCGCTGCTTGACGATCACCGTGCGCGGCGCGGTGGTCTCGGCCAGATCCAGCGCCTGCAGCACGATCGGCGGATATTCGATGTTCTTGCCCGGTTCCAGGCCGCCGGAGGCTGTGATGATCAACACCGGTTCCGCGTCATCGATCCGGGCGGCCAGCTCCGGCGCCGCGAAGCCGCCGAACACCACCGAGTGGACCGCGCCGATGCGGGCGCAGGCCAGCATCGAGATCACCGCTTCGGGGATCATCGGCAGGTAGATCACCACACGGTCGCCTGCCGAGACGCCCAACCGGGCCATCGCACCGGCGAACCGCGCCACCTCGTCGAGCAACTCGGCATAGGTGTAGACGACGGTCGCGTCGGTCATAGCCGAGTCGTATATCAGTGCGGGTTGATCGGCGCGGCTGGGGGCATCGGGGGTCGTCGGGTGCACGTGCCGATCGAGCGCGTTGAACGAGGTGTTGAGGCGGCCGTCGGGAAACCACCTGGCCACCGGCCGGGCGCCGGCGTCGACGATCTGCGTCGGCGGCACGTCCCAGTCGATCGCCTCGGCCGCGGCTGCCCAGAACTCGGCGGGATCCACCAAGCTGGTCTGATAGGCCGGTCGATACTCCTGCCGCACGTTCAACCCCGTGACTCCCTAGCCTCGCCTCGATGCCCGCCTCGATAGATCTGGTTGATTGTGGCAGACTTCACGCGACGCCCGGGTGGGTGCCGCCACCTTTGGTTTTGCCTGGAATCGGCAGGTCATCGGTTGCGAACTTACGCGGAGTCACCCAAGAAGTTATTGATCCGTTAGAATCTGATGTCACTTGTTTGGGCCGTCGTAGACGCAATTTCTCGGCCAGCCGCAGTTCTCGGCCAGCTCCACCCGTCGAGCCATGCACGCGATTGTGGAGGTTCGGCTGATGGTGCGTGGTAGAGGCCAGTTTGGAAAGTGAGTGGGAGATGCGTGACGCCGCTAGGTCCGGCAACAAACGCTGGGCGCTCGGCAACTGGGACCTGCGCTGGAAGGTGACGGCGGTACTCGCCGTGCCTCTGGCGGTCGCGGTCGGGCTCGGCGTGTCCAGGATCTCATCGGAGTTCGCGGAATCGAACCGGCTCGCCGACATCGCCGAGAACATCGCCGCCATCCCGGTGGTCACCGGCCTCAGCGCGCAGACGGCGACCACTGCGAGTTCGCAGATGGTCACCCTGGCGCCGAACACGTCCATCGTGACCGATCAGAACCTGGCGGATCTGGACAAGGCGATCGCCAACGCGGAGAAGTCGGTCGACCGGTTGAGCAGCGTGCCCGGCGCGCGCGCGTCGCTGGAGAGCATGCTCAACCAGGCCAAAGCCGTCCGCGCCCAGGGTAAAGGCGCCACCACCGGTCCGGCCTCGGATACCGTCGCGCTGATCGACCGCGTCCGCAACGACAGCGTGCACATCGTCGAAACCACGGTCGGCCAGGTCAGCGACGGTGGGGTCGACGCGGCCAAGCTGCGCTTGGTCGACTCGCTCAACACCCGTGCCGCGCTGGTCAGCGTGGTCGCCTCGTTCCCGGAGGTGCTGCGTTCCCAGCAGGCCGGCGTGCAGAGCTTCCTCATCGCGTCCAGCACGGAGCGGGCGCTGCTCAACGTGGTCGCGCACCGCTTCCCGGACGGCGACACCTCGATCGCCGATCTGCGCGCGGGCATCGACACCAGGGTCGCGCTGCTGACCAGCCCGCAGGCCCAGGCGGGCCAGCTCCCGATCGGTGACCTGAAGAAGTCGCTGACCGACAGCCTCGCCGTGTACGAGCATGTCGTCGGCAAGTCGACCAAGGACATCGACTCCGCGATGCAGTCGCTGGTGTCCACGGCCCAGCGCGACGCGTGGACCTACACCGCGGTCGTCATCGCGACCATCCTCGCCGCGCTCCTGCTCGCCGTCTTCGTGGCCCGCTCGATGATCGTCCCGCTGCACCGCCTGCGGCTGGCCGCGCTGCGCGTGGCCGAGAGCGACCTGCCGCACGAGGTCGCCCAGCTCCGCAACGGCGCCTCGCCCGAAGAGGTGCCGCTGGAGCCGATGCCGGTGCGCAGCACCGAGGAGATCGGTCAGCTGGCCCGCGCGGTCGACGACATCCACGGCCAGGCGCTGCGCCTGGCGAGCGACCAGGCGAAGATGCGTTCGCAGGTCAACGACATGTTCGAGACCCTCGCGCGGCGGTCCAAGTCGCTCGTCGACCATCAGCTCACCCTCATCGAGGCGATGGAGTACGACGAGAAGGACCCGCGCCTGCTGGAAAACCTCTTCCGGCTGGACCATCTCGCCGCACGCATGCGCCGCAACGGCGACAACCTGCTGATTCTCGCCGGCACCAGGCAGCGCCGCGCCAAGTCCGCCCCGGTCGAGATCGCCGACGTGCTGCGCGCCGCGATCTCCGAGGTCGAGGACTACGAGCGCGTGAAGCTCGGCGCGACGCCGCGCGGTTCGCTGAAGGAGCCCGCCGCCTCCGACCTCGCGCACCTGTTCGCCGAGCTGCTGGACAACGCGCTGCGCGCCTCGCCGCCGGAGACCGACGTCAAGTTCACTTTCGCGCAGGCGCACGACCAGGGCCTGCTCATCGAGGTGGCCGACCGCGGCATCGGTATGCCGCCCGCCGAGATGGCCGACATCAACCGGCGCTTGGAGCAGACCGCCGAGCCCGGACCGGACACGGCCCGCCACATGGGTCTGTTCGTGGTCGGCAGGCTCGCCGAGCGGCACGGCCTGACCGTGCGGTTGCGCCCGACCTTCGACACCGCGCGCGATCCGGGCGTGACGGTGACCGTGCACGTGCCGGTCGGACTGATCGTCGCGGGCAAGCCGAGCGCGGGGCAGCCCGTCACCCCGCAGCCCTCGCCGCAGGCCGCCGCGCCCCAGCGTCCGTCGGCGCCTTCGTCGATGCAGATGCGGGCCGTCACGCGGACCCCTGGGGGCAATGTCATGGTCACCGTCGATCCCGGAGTGAGTGGTCCGATCCCGGCCACGAGTTCCACGCCGACCCCCAGCGGGCCCACCCCCAGTGCGCCCGCGGCCACGGGTCCGGGCGGACTGCCGCAGCGGCAGCCGGGTACGGCGATGTCGTCGTCCGGTATGCGCTCGGACGCGCAACAGTCGGCCGCGAGCCTGCGCCCCGCGCCGGGGCAGCCCGCGCCGAGCGGTCCGCAGCGCGGCAAGCTCGCCGCGGCCAATCTGCCCAAGCGCAACCTCAGCCCGGGCGGTCCGCCGCCGCGTCAGCCCGGTGGTCCCGCGGAACAGTCCGGGTCGGGCCTGCCGCCGCGTGAGCCGAACTCCGGTGAGCTGCCGGTCCGTCAGCCGGGCGCGAACGGTGTGCCGCAGCCGAGCACGGGTCTGCCGACGCGTCAGCCGGGTTCGAACGGTGTGCCGCAGCGTGAGTCCGCCTCGGGTGGTCTGCCGCAGCGCGATGCCTTGGGTGGTTTGCCGCAGCGTGAGTCCGCGTCTGGTGGTTTGCCGCAGCGTGACCCCTTCGGCGGTTTGCCGCAGCGCGATGCCTCGAGCGGTTTGCCGCAGCGTGAGTCTGCTTCCGGTGGTCTGCCGCAGCGTGACGCGTTGGGCGGTCTCCCGCAGCGTGAGTCGACAGGTGGTCTGCCGCAGCGCGATGCCTCGAGCGGTTTGCCGCAGCGTGAGTCTGCTTCCGGTGGTTTGCCGCAGCGTGACGCGTTGGGCGGTTTGCCGCAGCGTGAGTCGACAGGTGGTCTGCCGCAGCGCGACGCGTTGGGTGGTTCGCCGCAGCGTGAGTCCGCGTCTGGTGGTCTGCCGCAGCGTGACGCGTTGGGCGGTCTCCCGCAGCGTGAGTCGACAGGTGGTCTGCCGCAGCGCGACGCGTTGGGTGGTTCGCCGCAGCGTGAGTCCGCGTCTGGTGGTCTGCCGCAGCGTGACGCGTTGGGTGGTTTGCCGCAGCGTGAGTCGACAGGTGGCTTGCCGCAGCGCGAGCCGGGGTCCACCGGCCTACCTCAGCGGCAGCCGGGTTCGAACGGTGTGCCGCAGCGTGAGTCGGCGGCGGGTGGTCCGCCGCAGCGTGACCCCGGCCTCACCGGCCTGCCTCCGCGGCAGCCTGCGCCGAACCTCCCGCAGCGTGAGTCCGCTTCCGGCGGTCTGCCGCAGCGTGAGCCGGGCATCGGTCTGCCGCAGCGGGATACCGGCGCCCACCATCTGCCGCAGCGTGAGTCGGCGAACGGCTTGCCGCAGCGTGAGTCGGGGTCCGGTGCGCTGCCCGCCGTCAACGGTCTGCCGCAACGGGATTCTTCGAACGGTCTGCCGCAGCGTGAGCCCGGTATCGCGAACGGCTTGCCGCAACGTCCCCCCGCACCGTCGAGCCCGCCGCAGCGGGAGAGCGGGCTGACCGGTCTGCCGCAGCGGCAGCCGGGCGCCCAAGCGCCGCAGCGCCAGCCCGTGCCGCCGGGCATCGCACTGCCGCAGCGGGATCGCGGTGGCCAGCACGCCGCGAGCGAAGATCAGCAGGCCACCTCGCCGGGGCGTGATCCCGGCAAGCACAGCTTCCGGTCCAACCCGGCCAAGACGGCCTCATTCTTCCAGACCAGGCTGCAGCCCGCGGAAGAGTCGGGGGCGTCGATGGGCGGAACGCCGATCTTCGCCGAGATGATGTCGGCGTGGCTGTCGGATCCCAGCACTGACAGGTCTCAGGTGGCCGCCTCCTTCGAATCGCCGGGTGACGAGGGGTGGCAAGCCGCTCGCCGTGCCAGCGAGGCGCAGACCGAGACGAAAACGGCGGCGGGCTTGCCGCAACGCAATCCGGGCGGAAGGCTTGTCCCCGGCGGCGTGACCGGTGCGGTGGATCGGGCGCCGCGCCGTGACCCAGAAACGATCAGGTCCAGCTTGAGTCGTCACCAGCAGGGCGTCCGGGATGGCCGCGCAATGAGAGCAATGAACCTAACCGGAGATAAAGGAGACCGATGAACCCCGATCTAGGTGGTACGAACCGTCAGCTGGATTGGCTGGTTTCGAACTTTGCCAACGAGGTTCCTGGCGTAGCCCATGCCGTCCTGGTCTCGGCTGACGGCCTACTCATGGCCGCGAGTGCCCAGCTGCCCGTCGACCGCGCCGAACAGCTCTCGGCCGTCACGGCCGGTCTGGCCAGCCTGTCAGTCGGCGTCTCGAACCTGTTCGAGGGCGGCACCGTGCTGCAGTCCGTCGTCGAGATGGAGCACGGCTACCTGCTACTCATGGCTGTCGGCGACGGTTCCTACCTCGCGGTGCTGACCAACACGTCGTGTGACATCGGCCAGGTCGGCTACGAGATGGCTCTGTTGGTCGAGCGTGTTGGCCAGACTGTTCAGGCCACGCCACGCGTCACGATGGGTTCCTGATGGTGGGATGGACATAGAAGATCACCGCGTGGGGAGCGCCGAGCCGAGCCTCGTCCGTCCGTACTCGCTGACCGCAGGCCGCACCAGGCCCGCGGTCGAGTTGGCGTTGGAAGCTCTCGTCGCATCGCATCCGGTCGCCCTGGAGCGGCAGTTCGAACTGACCAACATCGAGACGTCAATCGTGGAGTTGTGCAGAGAATCGCCGTCCGTTGCCGAGGTGGCAGCCCGATTGGGTATTCCTATCGGGGTGGCTCGCGTGCTCGTGGCCGACTTGATCGAGGCCGGGCACGTGCGCGTATCGGCGACTTTGAAAGACGATTCCAGCGACGATGAGCGTCGCGAGCTGATCGAAAGGGTTCTCAGTGGACTCCGGCGTATTTGATTCGACGGCGCAGGTCGACACTCGTACCAGCAAGCCAACATCGGCGAAGATCGTGGTCGCGGGTGGCTTCGGCGTCGGGAAGACCACGTTGGTCGGTGCTGTCTCGGAGATCGTTCCGCTGCGCACCGAGGCATTGGTGACCAATGCCAGCGCCGGGATCGATAACCTGACCGGCATTCCGATGAAGTCGACCACCACCGTGGCGATGGACTTCGGCCGGATCAGCCTCGCCGATGATCTGGTGCTGTACCTGTTCGGCACGCCCGGCCAGTATCGATTCTGGTTCATGTGGGACGACCTGATCCGCGGCGCCATCGGTGCGGTGGTGCTGGTCGACACCCGCAGGCTGGAGGACAGCTTCGCGGCCGTCGACTACTTCGAAGCGCGCGGCCTACCTTTCCTGGTGGCGCTCAACGAATTCGACGATGCGCCGCGATACCCGATCGAGGACATCCGGCAGGCACTCGCGGTGCCCGCCGACGTGCCGATCCTGTCCATCGATGCCCGACGCCGGGAGCCGGCCAAGCAGGCGCTGGTCGCGCTCACCGAGTACGCGCTGCGCAAGGTGATGCAGGGCTACTGAGTGCTCGTGTGGCTTGCCGAGGCGCCGGGTAGGGCCGGATAGGCTCGCCCGGTGCGTACCTCGGCGCGAGAGTTACTCGAGCAACTGCTCGACCCGAACTCGTTCGTCAGCTGGGACCGGCCGCCGGTGACGGTGGCCGCATCCCCGCAGTACCGCGATGCCTTGCAGAAGGCGGCGGTCGCGGCGGGCATCGATGAATCGGTGCTCACCGGCGAAGGACTGCTGCGCGGTCAGCGCGTGGCCGTCATCGCCTGCGAGTTCGGATTCCTGGCCGGCTCGATCGGCGTGGCGGCCGCGGAGCGGATCGTCTCGGCGGTCGAGCGCGCCACTGAACTCGGGCTGCCGCTGGTCGCGTCACCGACCTCCGGCGGCACCCGGATGCAGGAGGGCACCGTCGCCTTCGTGCAGATGGTGAAGATCGCCGGTGCGGTCGCGGCGCACAAGTCGGCCGGTCATCCCTACCTTGTCTACCTGCGTAATCCCACGATGGGCGGCGTCTTCGCCTCGTGGGGTTCGCTGGGGCACATCACCTTCGCCGAACCCGGTGCGCTGATCGGGTTTCTCGGCCCGCGGGTCTACGAGGCCCTGTACGGCAAGCCGTTTCCGGAGGGCGTGCAGACCGCGGAGAACCTGTATCGGCGTGGCGTCATCGATGGCGTTCTGACGATTCCGGTCTTCCGCCGGATCGCCCACCGCGCGCTGAGTGTGTTCAGTGGCGTCGAGTTGCCCGATTCCACTGCCGCACGGCCGGTTTCCGAACGGCCCGCGGCACTCGAACCGAGTTCGACGCCGCTGCGGCCAACGCACGATCCGAATGACGCTGCGGCGGAACGGATTCGACTCGGCGAACCGGAGAGCCGTTCCGAAGGCAATGCGGTGTGGCAGTCGGTCCTTATCTCGCGCCGTCCGCAGCGTCCCGGGCTCCGGGATCTCTTACGTCATGTGACACAACGGGTTCCGCTCAGCGGCACCGGGCAGGGCGAGTCCGATCGCACGGCGGTGCTCGCTCTCGGACGTTTTCGAGGGCAGCCGTGCGTGGTGTTCGGGCACGACCGGCGCGGCCAGCAGGGTGAGAACACCATGGGCCCGGCCGCCCTGCGCGAGGCGCGGCGGAGTATGGCGCTTGCTCAGGAGTTGCGGCTGCCGCTGGTGCTGGTGATCGATACGGTGGGTGCGGCGCTGTCGAAGGAGGCCGAGGAGCGCGGACTCGCCCCCGAAATCGCCCGCTGCATTGCGGATCTGGTGACGCTGGACACCCCGACCGTCTCGGTGCTGCTCGGTCAGGGCACCGGCGGTGGCGCGCTGGCGCTGCTGCCCGCCGACCGGGTGCTCGCCGCCACGCATGGCTGGCTGGCCCCGCTGCCGCCGGAAGGGGCGAGCGCCATCGTCTTCCGCGACACCGACCATGCGGCGGAACTTGCTGCCGCGCAACGCATCAGCGCCGCCGATCTGCTCGCCGACGGCGTGGTCGACCGGATCGTGCCCGAATTCCCCGACGCGGCGGACGAGCCGGTGGACTTCGCCCGCCGGATGGTCGCCGCGATCGCGCACGAACTGGCCGCGTTGCGCGCCCGTCCGGAATCGGAGTTGCTCGCGGCGCGGCGGGCGCGCTACCGGCGGCTCGGGCTGCCCGGCGGGACGAGCTGACCCAGGGCAAACGCGGTACGTTCCGGCCCTTGGCCGCAGGTTTCCAGCAAATTGCGGGCCAACACACCCGAGGGCGTGATTGACGGTTCGCCGCCGCACTTCTACCGTCGGAATGTGACCTTCAAAAGCGAGACCAGCACCGTTCCCTCGATCGTGCTGAACGACGGGAACGTGATCCCGCAGCTCGGCTTCGGCGTGTTCCAAGTGCCCGCCGAGGACGTCGTTTCGGCCGTCACCAGCGCGCTCGAGGTCGGCTACCGCAGCATCGACACCGCCGCTGTCTACGGAAACGAGGAGGGCACCGGCCGGGCGATCCGGGAATCCGGCCTGCCCCGCGACGAGATCTACGTCACCACCAAGCTGTGGAATTCCGAGCAGGGCTACGACTCGACGCTGCGCGCGTTCGACGCCAGCATGCAGCGGCTCGGCCTGGACTACCTCGACCTCTACCTCATCCACTGGCCGGTGGCCGCCGCCGACCGGTTCGTGGACACCTTCCGCGCTTTCCAGGCGCTGAAGTCCCAGGGCCGGGTGCGCTCGATCGGCGTCTCGAACTTCACGGTCGCGCACATCCAGCGGCTCATCGCCGAGACCGGTGAGATCCCAGTGGTGAACCAGATCGAGCTGCACCCCAGGTTGGCGCAACGCGAGCTGCGCGAGTTCCACGCCGCCAACGCGATCGCCACCGAGGCGTGGAGCCCGCTCGGGCAGGGCACGCTGCTCGCGGAGAGCGCCATCACAACGGTGGCCGCCGAGGTCGGTCGCACTCCGGCGCAGGTGATCATTCGCTGGCATCTGCAGCTGGGCAATGTCGTCATCCCGAAGTCGGTCACGCCATCGCGGATCGCGGAGAACTTCGACGTGTTCGGTTTCGAGCTGAGCCCGCAGCAGATGGACGCGATCAACGCGCTGGACAACGGTTCGCGCCTCGGTGGTGATCCGGACACGTTCACGCTCGGTCTGATCGACTGACGTTCCGGGTCGGCGGGTGCGGCGGTCAGCGCAATCCGAGATGTTCGGTGAGTTCGTGCGCCGCCGCGCGTCCCGCGCGATTGGCGCCGACGGTGCTGGCCGACGGCCCGTAGCCGATCAGGTGGACGCGCGGGTCGGCGGCTACCTGGGTGGCCAGCCGGCCCGTCATGGTGATGCCTCCGCCGGGCCCGCGCAGTCGAAGTGGTGCGAGGTGGTCGAGGGCGCTGCGGAACCCGGTGGCCCAGAGGATCACGTCCGCCTGCTGAAAGCTGCCGTCGGCCCAGCGCACCCCACCGGGTTCGATGCGCTCGAACATCGGCAAGCGGGTGAGCGCGCCTCGGGCTCGTGCCGCGCGTAGGCGGTCGTCGAGCCGCAACCCGGTGACCGAAACCACTGATCCCGGTGGCAACCCGCGCCGCACCCGGTCTTCGACCATCGCGACCGCGGCGCGCCCGGTCTCCTCGGTGAAGGGACCCTCGCGGAAGCGCGGCGGGGTCCTCGTCACCCAAGTGGTGGTGGTGACCTGGGAGATCTCGTCGAGCAGCTGTACCGCCGAGATGCCGCCGCCGACCACGACGACGTGCTTGCCCGCGAACTCCGCGGCGCTGCGGTAGTCGTGGGTGTGCAGCTGGCGGCCGGTGAAGGCTTCCGCTCCCGGGTAGTGCGGGACGAACGGATGCTCCCAGGTGCCGGTGCAGTTGATCACACCGCGCACCCGGATGGCTCCGGCCGCGTCGGTTTCCGCGTTGAGCACCGTTCCGCGCTCTGCCGGGTCGCCCTCTTGGGTGCGGTCACAGACCACAGTGACCGACACCTGCCGGTGGACGCGCAGGTCGAACCGTTTTTCGTACAGCTCGTAGTAGTGCGGTACAGCGGTGGCCGCGGGTACGGACGACGAACCCGGCGGCAAGGTCTCGGCGAACGGCATGCCGGGCAGGTCGTGCACCCTGTTCACCGTTTCCAGGGTGAGCGATGGCCAGCGGAACTGCCACGCGCCGCCGGGACCGGGGGACCGGTCGACCAGCAGAAAGTGCCGCTCGGGACGCAGCCCGAGGCGTTGCAGGTGATATCCGGCCGACAGCCCCGCCTGACCAGCGCCGATCACCAGGATGTCGAAGTCGGTCGGCACAGCCGGTGATCGTATCGCCTGGCGCGGAAAGGGTGACGGGCTATGGCAGAGTGAAGAGACCAGATGGACCGTTCAGCCGGGGAGGTCGCATGCTCGGGGTCAGCCGTGACGGTGACGTGGTCACCATCGAACTACGGCGGGAGGAGCGTCGCAACGCGCTCAACTACGAACTCGTGACACTGCTGCGCGAGGCGGTGCTCGCCGCGGTCGCCGACGAGGCGCGGGTCCTCGTGTTGACGGGCCGCGGCCCGGTCTTCAGCGCGGGCGCCGACCTGTCCGGGGTGTACTCCGACGATTTCCTGTCCGGGCTGCTGGAGATGCTGCACACGATCGAATCGGCGCCGATCCCGGTGATTTCGGCGATCAACGGCGCCGCGATCGGAGCGGGGGTGCAGCTGGCGCTCGCCTCGGATCTGCGAGTGATCTCACCGGAGGCGTACATCGCGGTCCCCGCCGCGAAACTGGGCATCACCGTGGACCGGTGGACCGTGCGCAGGCTGGTCGCCCTGATCGGCGGCGGACCGGCGCGAACCGTGCTGCTGGGCGCCGAACAGATACCGGCCGACGACGCCTACGCCTTCGGGTTCGCCAACCGGATCGGCGGGCTGGCCGACGCACAAGCCTGGGCCAAGCAGATCGCGGCGCTGGCCCCGTTGTCGCTGCGGCACATGAAGCTGGTGCTCAACGACGACGGAACGCGCGATCCGGAAACCGCGCAGCAGCGGGCGGCACTCGAGGCCGCGTGGACGAGCGAGGATGCCAAGGAGGGTCGTTTGGCCAGGCAGGAAAAGCGTCCGGCGAAGTTCGTGGGGCGATGATGGACATCAGACGTATCGGAGGCGCGGCCGCGGGTGCGCTGGGCATCGCCTGGCTGGTCCGGGCGGTGTGGGACATCCCGTCGGCGATGGGCGCTTCGATCTCCGCCATTCAGCCGCACGCGGTGGGCGCGACGACCTATCGCGATCGCCAGTTCCACAACACCGAGCCCAGTAGCCAGATAGCCGCGGGTTCGGCTCCCTCGCTGCTGGTCTCGGCCCTGACCCGGCGCAACGCGGGCAGGCCGCGTGGCGCCATCCCGTTGCAAACCCCGCAGCCCACGGCGGCGGCCGCGCTCGCCGTCACCTGGTACGGCCACGCGACGACGTTGATCGAGGTCGACGGGTACCGGATTCTCACCGATCCGGTGTGGAGCGAGCGGGTTTCGCCTTCGCCGCTGGTCGGGCCGGCGCGGCTGCATCCGGTGCCGCAACCGCTGGCCGATCTGCCCCCGATCGACGCGGTGATCATCTCGCACGACCACTACGACCACCTGGACAAGGAGACGGTCCGAGAGCTGGTGGCGCGCCAGAGCGCGCCGTTCCTGGTTCCGATCGGCATCGGCGCCCACTTGCGGCACTGGGGTGTCCCGGAGGATCGGATCGTCGAATTGGATTGGGGCGGTTCGATTTCGCTCACCGAGCTCGGCCGGGACCGGGATGGCGTGGATCTGGTGATCACCTGCACGGAGGCGCGGCACTTCTCCGGACGCGGCCTGCTGCGCAACACCACCCTGTGGGCCTCGTGGTCGATCGTCGGTCCCACACGGCGTGCGTACTTCGGCGGCGACACCGGCTACACCAAAGCGTTCGCCGCGGCGGGCGCCGCGCTCGGCCCGTTCGATCTGACGCTGCTGCCGATCGGCGCCTACGACGAGCGCTGGCCGGATGTGCACATGAATCCCGAGGAGGCGGTCCGGGCACACGCCGATCTGTGTGGCGGCGATCCGGGCCGCGGCCTGCTGGTGCCCATTCACTGGGCGACGTTCAATCTCGCCTTCCACGGCTGGTCCGAGCCGGTCGGGCGCATGGTGGCCGCGGCGCGGTCGGCGGGTACTGCGGTCGCAGTACCGATGCCCGGCCAGCGTGTGGACCCGTCGAGTGCCCCACCTGCGGATTCTTGGTGGGAGAATGTTGGGTGAACGACTCCGGCTAATTGACGACAGGAAGGATTCACGGCGATGAGTTTCGCGGATACGGTCAAGGGCCTGGTCGAAAAGGGGAAGGACGCGGCGGCCAAGAACTCCGACAAGATCAACCAAGCGGTCGACAAGGCCGGTGACTTCATCGATCAGAAGACGCACGGCAAGTACACGGACAAGATCGCGAAGGGCAAAGAGGCCGCCAAGAAGGTGGTCCCGCCCGATCAGTCCGGACCGCACGCCTGAGCGAGCGGCGGAGACCACGTCGTGGTCTCCGCCGCTACACTTCGGATATGGCGGCCCGCCGCGCGTTCGGTGGTATCGAGGTTGACCTGAGCAACCTCGACAAGGTGCTGTATCCGGCCACCGGCACCACCAAAGGCGAAGTCATCGCCTATTATTCGGCGATCGCGCCTGCCATGCTGCCGCATATCGCCGGCCGGGCGGTCACCCGGAAGCGCTGGCCCAACGGGGTCGACGAACCGTCCTTCTTCGAAAAGAATCTTCCGTCGCACGCGCCGTCCTGGATCGAGCGGCGCACCCTGCGGCATTCCGATCGCAAGGTCCACTACCCGCTGATCGATTCCGAAGCAGGGCTGGCCTGGCTCGCGCAGCAGGCCGCGCTGGAAGTCCATGTGCCGCAGTGGCGTTTCGACGGCGACGAGATGGGCCCGGCGACCAGGTTGGTCTTCGATCTGGACCCGGGCAAGGGCGTCGGGCTCGCCGAATGCGCCGAGGTGGCGCTCGCGGTGCGCGAGATGGTCGAGGGCATCGGTTTGCACGCGTTCCCGGTCACCAGCGGCAGCAAGGGCATTCACCTCTACGTGCCGTTGGATCGCGAGCTGAGTCCGGGCGGCGCGTCCACGGTGGCCAAGCAGGTGGCCACGAATCTGGAACGGCTGCACCCGGACCTGGTCACGTCGACGATGGCGAAGGCGGCTCGCGGCGGCAAGGTCTTTCTGGACTGGAGCCAGAACAACCCCGCGAAGACCACGATCGCGCCCTACTCGTTGCGGGGGCGGCCGGAGCCGAACGTCGCCGCCGCGCGCACGTGGAAAGAGATCGAGAACCGGAAGAAGCTGCGGCACCTGCGGTTCGACGAGGTGCTGGCCAGGTACCGAGCCGACGGTGATCTGCTGGCGGAGCTGGATCCGCCGCTGGCGCGGCGTGATTCGACCTCGACGCAGGCAGGGCCGGACGCGTTGACGAAGTATCGCTCGATGCGTGATCCGGCCCGCACGCCGGAGCCCGTCCCCGCCCAGGCGCCCGAGCCGGGGACGAACAACCGCTACGTCGTGCAGGAGCATCACGCGCGGCGGCTGCACTGGGATGTGCGGCTGGAGCGCGACGGTGTCCTGGTGTCCTGGGCGGTGCCCAAGGGCCCGCCGACCTCGCCGGAGCAGAATCGCCTCGCGGTGCACACCGAGGATCATCCGATGGAGTATCTCGACTTCCACGGCGCCATCCCGAAGGGCGAGTACGGCGCGGGCGAGATGACGATCTGGGACTCCGGCATCTATGAGACCGAGAAGTGGCGCGACGACGAAGTCATCGTCCGGTTCCACGGCAAGCGGCTCACCGGCCGGTACGCGCTGATCCAGACCAACGGCAACCAGTGGCTGATGCACCTGATGCGTGCTTCCGACGCTGCCGAACCCCAGGAAGAGGCGGACAAGTCGCCGGGCCGGATCATCCGTCCGTCCAACGGGCCCGCGCCGCTGCCGCGCGGACTGTCGCCGATGCTCGCGACTCCCGGCGACGTCAACGAACTCGGGGCCGACGAGTGGTGCTTCGAGACGAAGTGGGACGGCTTCCGGCTGATCGCCGAGATCGATTCCGGCGCGATCACCTTGCGCAGCCGGGCGGGGAACATCGTGACCGACCGCTATCCCGGCATCGCGGCGTTGCGGCGGGAGTTGTCCGGGCACCGAGTGGTGCTGGACGGCGAGGCGGTCGTCTTCGACGATCACGACGTGGCGATCCTCGGTCTGCTGCAAGCCGATGCGGCGCGGGCCGTTTTCGTCGCGTTCGATGTGCTGTACCTGGACGGCACCTCGCTGCTGCGCAAACGCTATTCCGATCGCCGCAGGGTGCTCGAGGCGCTCGCCGCGAACGCGCCGTCGCTGGTGGTGCCGCCGCGACTGGACGGCTCGGGCGCCGAAGCCCTGCGCTACAGCCAGGAGCAAGGGCTGGAGGGCGTGGTCGCGAAACGCAAGGATTCGGTGTATCTGCCGGGCAAGCGCGGGCATTCCTGGGTGAAGCAGCGCAACTGGCGCACTCAGCAGGTGCTGATCGGCGGCTGGCGGCGCAGCACGGCGCGGGATTTCAAATCGCTGCTGGTCGGCATTCCGCACGACGGGCGGCTGATCTACGTCGGCCGGGTCGGTACCGGCTTCGACGAGCCGGTCATGCGGGACCTGGCGGCGCGCTTGCGCAAGCTGGAGCGAAAGACCTCGCCGTTCGACAACGACCTCACCGCGCAGGAGCGCAAGGAGGCGGTGTGGGTGACGCCGAAACTCGGTGGCACCGTTAGGTTCATGAACTGGACCGAGGCGGGACGGCTGTGGCACCCGGCCTGGGTCGGGGCCGCGCCGCACGCGCGGGAGGCTGGGTAGGGTTGATTCGCGGTTGTTCCCAGCGCGAAAACGAGGAGTGCACGGTGGACTTCAAGAACCTGGCAGGCAAAGCGATGGACCTGGCCCAGAAGAACGCGGACAAGCTGGACGCGGTCATCGACAAGGCGGGCGACCTCGTGGACGAGAAGACGGGGAAGAAGTACGCGAGCCAGGTCGACACCGCCCAGGACGCGGCCAAGAAGGCCTTGCGGGAGCAGTGAACGATCGAACGGGACCCGGCCGCGCCGGGGCCCGTTCTCGTGTCAGCGGCCGCCCGCGAGCAGCGGGGTGATGGTGGCGATATCGGTCACCAGCGTGTGGCCTTGGAATGCGAAGTCGTCGTAGGCCCGCGCCATGGCCGCTTCGTCCCGGCCGCCGACCGCGTCGCTGATCACCACCGGGACGAACCCGAGGTCGGTGGAGTGGGTGACCGTGGGCGCGATGCCGATCTCCAGCGCGACACCCGCGATCGCGTAGGCGCCGATACGCAGGTCGCGCAGCATCGAGGCCAGCGGCGTCCCTTCGAACGCCGACATCGACGTCTTGTCGAACACCACCTCGTCCGCGCGCGGCCGCAGCTCCGGGACCAGTTCGAAGGCCGGGGTGTCGCGCTGCAGGATGAAGCGCACCTCGTCCACCGAATCCACCTGCTGCCAGTTCATGGCCATGCGCAGCGCGAAGGCTCCGCTGAGGCGCTGGGGCAGGAAGAAATGGCGCAGGAAGACCACCGGGTAGCCACCCGAGCGCGCCGCGTCGACCACCCGCACCACGCGCTCGATGATCTCCTGGCCGTCGGGCAACTGGCTGAGCACGCCGACCTGCATGTCGTAGACGATCACCGCCATCCGGTCCGGGGCGCACACGTCGGCGAGTCCTTCGGGGATGTCCAGTCCGTTGCCATGCCGCATACTCGGCTACTCCTCTTCGTTGCGCCCGCGCCGCTCGGGGGGTGGCGCCCGACGGCTATCCGATTGCGCTAGGGGCGTTTTCGTCAACACTGTAGCCAGTCCGGCGGACACCACCGGCGGTGGGTGTGACCTGCGATCGACCGTTGCCGGGGTGGTCGGCGCCGCAGTACCGTTGAGTTCTGGAGGCCGGGTGGTTCGGCGCCGAACGCACCGGAGATACTCGCGCCTCGCCGGGACTGGGGAGGCCCTGATGAAGGATGTTCAGCGAGCGCCTGCCATCGCGTGGGCGAGCAACCGGCCTGTGCGCGCGGCGATCCTGCGGGCCGTACTGGCGGCTCTGACCTTTCTGGTCGCCGCCCTGAGCGCCGCCCCCGCGGCGTACGCCGAGCTACCGCCGCCGGATCTGGACCCGTTCTACGCCGCCCCCGCGGACCTGGGCGACTACCGGAACGGCGCCGTGCTGGATTCCCGCCCGATCGCGCTGTTCGGTCTGCCTCTGCCCATTTCGACCTGGCAGGTGAAGTACCGGAGCACCGACGCCAGTGACGATCCCGTCGCGGATGTGGCGACCGTCATGGTGCCGATGCTGCCGTGGTTCGGTCCCGGCGCACGGCCACTGCTGTCCTACCAGGTCCCCGAGGACAGTCTGGGCACGCGGTGCGCGCCGTCGTTCGCGTTGCGCGGCGGCTGGGACACCGGTGCCGTGAACACGCTGATCGACACGCCGTTCATGGCGGAGGCGCTACGCCGCGGGTGGGCGGTGGTGGTCAGCGACTACGAGGGGCCGCGATCCCGTTTCCTCGACGGGGTGAACTCCGGACGGGGTGTGCTGGACGGCATTCGGGCAGCCCGTGACTTCCCGCCTGCCGGACTCGGGCCCGCGACGCCGATCGGCGCTTGGGGCTACTCCGGTGGTGCGTTCGCCACGTTGTGGGCCGCGCAGATACAGCCGTGGTACGCGCCGGATGTCCGGCTCGCGGGGCTCACCTCGGGCGGCGTTCCGGCCGACTGGCCTGCCATCGCGCGTGAAGCGGACGGCACCGTGCAGGCCGGACTGGCGTTGCTGATCCTGTTCGCGCTCGCCCGCAACGATCCCGGCGGTGGGTTGCTGGAGCTGCTCAACGATCGAGGGCACGCGGCGCTGATCGAGAACGGCGCGGCCTGCGGGTCCGATCTGGTGCCGAAGTACGCGGGCGCGCGGGTCGACGACTTCGCCCTGGTCCCGGATCTGCTGTCACAACCGGCCTTCCGGGCCGCGACCGACGCCCAGGAACTCGGCGGCAGCGCGCCCGCGGCGCCGATGTATCTGTATCACAGCCTCACCGACGACGTTATCCCCGTAGCGGGGTTCACCGACCTGGTCCGCCGCTACTGCGCGCGGGGAGCGACCGTCACCTCGGTGCACTCGATGCTGCCCACGCACAACCCCGCGGCGATCGGTGAGGCTCCGGGCGCGATGAACTTCCTGGCCGAACGCTTCGCGGGTCTGCCTGCCGCTGCGGGATGCCGCGAGCGGTAGGCGGGTGAACGTCCGACCGCGGTGGCGGGCGCGCACCGCCGCGGACGAGACCCACCGGGTACACACACGAAAGCGCACCGAATCACAGTCGATTCGGTGCGCGTCGTGCGGCGGGCGCCGGTCAGTTCTGCGGGCGGCCGGTGGTGTCCATCCACTTGGTGGTGCCGGGCTGGGCGGCCAGCGTGCTCAGCAGATCGATACCGGCGATGATCAGAGCCGGTCCACCGACGACGATGGTGCCGATGATGCCGCCGATGCCCGCACCGGCGAGTACGGTGCCGATACCGATCGGCCCGCCGATGAGGCCGGTCAATCCGACGAGCGCGCCGATCACCGTGCCGATGAACCCGCCGACCGCGGTGGCGATGCTGAACTGCGACAGGAACGCGTCCATCGCCCGCTGGTTCTCGAACGGGGACGCGACCGGCGTGACCGCAGGGCGGGCCTGTGCCGCGTCCTTCACGACGGTCAGTTCCAGTACCCGGCCCGCGTCGCGCACGGCGTGCGGCATGGGATATTCGAGGCCGTCCTGCCGGAACGCGAGTGGCAGTGTGACCGCGACGTTTCCGGCCGCATCCTTGATGTCGACGGCGTCGCCGCGCACGTCGAACGTCCCCGCGGTGAGCGTCGTCACGATCTTGTTCCCGATCAGCTCGGCCTGGTAGCCGATGTCCTGGACCGGCGCCGCGGCGGGTTCCGCGTGCGCGACGCCGGTCCCGACCGCGAGCGCGGCGACAAGTGGCACGGCAGCGGCGGTGACTTTCCGGAGAATCATTTCTCGGTTCCAATCTTCATCAGGTTTCGAGCAATAGAGAACGCGGCGCACGCCGAAATTCCTTCCCCCATCGGCATGTACGTCCGTAATGTGATCCAGAAGACAGCTACTTCTGAGTGATAACTGTACTGTGGCTGACGGGGTTTAGGACCTGATTTTCAGGGGTAATCTTCCGTTTTTCACGGCTCCCATGGGGTTATAGCGCATCGCTATTCAAGGCGGACCGCGCTGTAGTGGTTGCGGGCGAGGCGGCGTGTCCTCGGCGCCGCGGACCTGTTCTCGACCGAACTCACGGCGGCTCGGCCGCGCCGGTCGTCGCTTCCCATGTGCGCGATGCGGTGCGACCTCCAACTGAAACAGCTGTCCCGAGATACTCGAAGCGAGTCTTTCGAGTATGTAAGGCCAACTACGCCAATGACTTTCGCGAGATCGTGCGCGAGCGCAAGCGTGCGGATGCCCTCATCCCGCTCGCGCGGCCGACAGCTGGGCGGCTGGAAGGGTGGCGCGACGAGACCTGGAACACCGACCGTGGGCCGATGGCTGCCGACATAACGCACGAACGCTGCGCCGAACCCGGTCGGTCGAGTTTCGGTGTCCGCGGGCCGTTTCTCGTATCGGGTGATGTCACGCAGGCCGCAAACCTTCGGCGAATATCGGCGACACAGTTCACCGGAGACTTTCCGGGGTGGCAACCGACCAGAATAGTCAGAGCAGCAGTAGGTGCAGGGCGATGGAGCCCAGGCAGACGCCGAAGATGAGTGCGAGCGCGAGCGCGTCGCGGCGGCCGGGAGCGCTGGGGTGGGCGGTGAGCTGGCCGGTGCCGCCGCGCGCCGTGATCGCCTCACCCAGTTCGCCGGCGCGGCGGGTGGACACCGCCATGGCCGCGGTGAGGATGTCGATGAGCGGATTGTCGGCCGCGCGGGCGAGCATGCCGGCTTTCGGACGCAGCCGGCGAGCGGCCCGCAGCACCCGGATCTCCTCCATGAGCAAGGGCAGACCGCGCAGGGTGAGGGCGACGACGACAGCCCATTCGTCGACCGGGAGCCGCAGTCGGCGCAACGGCGCGCCCAACCTGGCGAGGGCGGGCGCGATATCGCCCATCGGTGTGGTCCACGCGATGAGGAACGACGCGGCCACCAGGATCAGGGTGAACGTCGCGATCTGCGCATAGCGCAGCACCGCCGCGCCGCCGACCGGCACGGTGATCAGGCCGCCGACGACGAACAACGCCCAGAACCACCAGGGCAGGCGTGGCAGCGTGCCGAGCGGCAACCGGGCGGTGACGCCGACGAACACCAGGAACGCTGTCATGACCCCGAGTACCGGCCAGGAGGGCATGAACATCAGCACCAGGCTGATCAGGAACACGCCGATCATCTTGGTGCCCGCCCACAGCCGGTGCACCGGACTGGCGACCGGCACCTGACGCAGCAGAACGGTGCTCATCCTCGACCTCCGTGCTCGAATCGCCACGCGGTTTCACCCCGCGTACGCAGCGCCCCCGAGCCGGAATCGGCCTGCGCGCCGGCCTTGCTCGCCACCGGCGTGGCCTCCCATGCGGATTCCGCGCCCAGGATCCGTCCCGACCGCAGATGCACCGTCCGATCGCACACCGCCGCCATGTCGGCCACGTCGTGCGAGATGACGATCAGCGTCAATCCGGAATCTCGTAGCCGCGCGAGCAGCTCCACCACGTCGGCCCGGCCCTCCGGGTCGAGACCGGCCAGGGGCTCGTCGAGCACGACCACTTGGGGATGGCTGGCCACGATGGCGGCGAGCACCACCCGTTTGGCCTGGCCGCCGCTGAGTTCCTCGATCGAGCGTGCGGCCAGCGACCGGTCCAGCCCGACCGCGTCCAGCGCGCGCCCGACCGCACCGGAGCCCGTGGCCCGCCCGCCCCAGTCCGCGATCTCCGCGCCGACGGTCTGCTTCTGCAATTGCAGGCGGGAATGCTGGAACGCCAGCTCGACCCGCCCGATCTGCTTGCTGATCGGCTTCCCGCGCAGGTCGCAGCGACCGGAACTCGGTTCGATCAGACCCGCCATGATCCAGGCCAGGGTGGATTTGCCCGAGCCGTTCCCGCCCACGATGAGCAGCGCCTCGCCCTGCCGGACGGACAGGTCGACGCCGTGCAGGGCGGGCGCTTCCCACGGCGTCGCGCGGTTGTAGGTGTGCCGGACGTCGCGCAGTTCCAGGATCGGCTCGCCCATCGGCCTACGGCGCTCGTCGCGCGCCGGTCGCGGCCACGCGGGCAGGCGCTCGACCGAACGGCCTGCGGCCAAGTGCACCACCCGGTCCGCGGCCGCGGCATCGGCTTCGTGGTGGGTGACCAGCACCACGGCCATCGAGTGCCGTCTCGGCAGTGCGGCCAGCAGTTCCACCAGTTCCCGGCGTCCGTCCGGATCGATCATCGAGGTCGCCTCGTCGGCGATCAGCAGCGCGGGCCGCCGGGCCAGCGCCGCCGCGACCGCGAGCCGCTGCTGCTGTCCGCCGGAGAGCGTGGCGGTCTCCTTGCCACCCATCCCGGCGAGACCGACCTCGCCGAGCAGTCCCTCGACGTCCACCTCGGCGGCCAGCTGGGCGGACAAGCCCCACACGACGTCGTCGGCGACGAGCACCCCGAGGGTCTGGCTCTCCGGCCGCTGCAGCACCAGCGCCGTCCCGCCGAGCCGCCCGAGCCCGGCCGACCCGGGCCGCCGCACCGATCCCGAGGTGGGCGGCAGCCCCGCCAGCAGCCGGGTCAGCGTCGACTTGCCCGAACCGTTGTGTCCCACCACGGCCACGAATTCGCCGACCTCGACGGTCAGGTCGACGCCACTGAGCGCTTCGCGCGCCGCGCCGGGATAGCGGAACCCGGCATCGCGCAGCGTGACCGGCAGCGGTGCGACGGGCCGGTCGTCGACCGGGGCGTCGAGCCGGTCCGAGCCGGGCAGCCAGTCCAGCCGGTCCAGTACCGAGCCGAGGACATACCAGGAGAACACCCCGGTGGCCACCATGCCGAGCGCGACGCCGCCACCGATCCACAGCCACCACCAGCGCAGCACCGAGTCGGCCAGTTCCGCCGCGAGCTGCCCGAGCGCAGCGAGCTGCACCTGGGCGGCGAGATCCTGCATACCGCGCGCGAGGTTGCGGATGTTGTCGAAGAACAGGTTGCGGGCGCTCGACAGCGCCAGCAGCGACCCGACGGCGAGCGCGGCCCAGACCAGCCCGGCGAGCAGCGAGAGCACGAACACCGCGATGACGCCGCCGCCGCGCCGCTTCACGCTCCCGATGATTCCGCCCATGGTGGCCGCGGCGAGCAATGCCGTCGCCGCCGCCATACCGGCCGCCACGAAGGTGACCAGCGTGGCCGCGATGGTCGCGGTCACCACCGCGCGCGGCCGGAAGCGATGCGCGATCAGCCCGATCGGGACCGCGGCGACCAGATTCAGCGCCGCGGCGAACGGGACCACCGATCCGATGGTGACCAGCCCGACGGTGGCTCCGCCCAGCACGGCGCCGGTGGCCAGCTCGATCGGACGCAGCGGCCCCCGCTGATCCGATTCGCCCGGACGGTCCAGTTCATTCACAGCACAAGTCTGCCAGCCCGGCGGGGGGTGCCGGGTGACGGCGAAATCGAGCGGGGCCTTTGTCCGTCACGAGACCGGAGTGAGGGTGTAGTGCTGGGGGTCGAGGCGACGGGTTCGGCGGCGGTAGCTGGTTTGCGAGCCGGGCCAGTTGTTGGTGATGCGGCCCGCGGAGTTGCGGTACCAGCTCGAGCAGAAGTTCCACGGGGTGCGGGCCAGGCGTTGCTGGAGTGCGGTGTTGTAGTCCTCCTCCAGGTCCGCGCGAACGTCGACGCAGTGGCCGGGATGGTCGGCCAGCAACTGCACGGCCTGCCGGATGTAGCGAGCCTGCGACTCGATCATGTAGATGATCGAGCCGACGCCGAGATTGGTGTTGGGCCCGTAGACGAGGAAAAGGTTCGGGAAGTCCGGCACCGTGATGCCGTAGTAGGCGTGCGCGCCGTCGGCCCAGGCGTCGGCCAGCTTGCGGCCCCCGCGGCCGTAGATGTCCATCGGCCAGAGGAACTCCGTGCCTTTGAAGCCGGTGCCGTAGATGATCACGTCCACCTCGTGCAGGGTTCCGTCGGCGGTGCGTACGCCCTGCGGGGTGATCTCGCTGATGGCGGTGGTCTCCACCCGCACGTTCGGCTGGGTGAGCGCGGGGTAGTAGTCGTTGGAGAACAGTGCGCGCTTGCACCCGATCGGATAGCCGGGGGTG
This sequence comes from Nocardia abscessus, assembly GCF_015477775.1. Taxonomy (GTDB): domain Bacteria; phylum Actinomycetota; class Actinomycetes; order Mycobacteriales; family Mycobacteriaceae; genus Nocardia; species Nocardia abscessus_A. The sequence continues at coordinate 385,673 of NZ_JADLQO010000006.1, forward strand.
AGCTTGGCTCGCAGCTGCGGGTCCTCGACCTGTTCGGCCAAGTGCCGGGAGGCGATGCGGGCCACCCACCGCGCGATCGCGGGCACTTCCACCAGCCCGAGCGAGACGAACTCGGCGATCGACCACCACCCGAACCGCTCGGCCAGCAACGCGCCGGGCAACCGCGCGAAGAGGTTGTGCTGGATCGGCGAGTAATCGGTGTCGAACTTCGGGATCACCCAGGCGGGCGTGCGCTGGAACAGCGTGAGCCGGTCGACCCGGGGCTGGATCTCCGGGATGAACTGGATGGCGCTGGCCCCGGTGCCGACGCAGGCGACGCGTTTGCCGTCGAGGTCGACCCCGTGGTCCCACTCGGCCGAATGGAACGACGGACCCGCGAACGTCTCGACGCCGGGAATGGCGGGCAGGGACGGCCGCGACAGCTGACCCACCGCCGAGATCAGTACGTCTGCGATCCAGCTGCCCCCGTCGGCGGTGCGGACGGTCCACCGGCCGGTGGCGTCGTCGAATTCCGCGTCGGTGACGCTGGATTTGAAATGGATCGCCGCCAGCACGCCGTGGCGTTCGGCGACACCGCGCAGGTATCGGTGAATGGCGGCACGCCCCGAGTACCGCTGCGGCCAGTCCGGCTTGGGTTCGAACGAATACGAGTACAGCGGGGACGGCACGTCGCACGCGGCGCCGGGGTAGGTGTTCTCCCGCCACACCCCGCCGATGTCGGCGGCGCGCTCCAGGATGGTGATGTCGTCGAAGCCGTTGCGGCGCAGCTCGATCGCCATGCCGATGCCGCCGAAGCCCGCGCCGATGATCAGGATCGTCGGCCCACTGCGCGCTGTCATGTGACACTCCTCACTGCGACCGTAACTGTCTCCACTGTAGGAGCCGCTGTGCCGTGGTATCGAGAAATTCGGCCATAATGTCCGCGTGGAGCGGGTGCAGGATCCGGAAATCCGCGATTGGAACTTTCCGCGCGGGGTGGCCAGCGTGGCGCTGATGGTCGGTTACGCGGCGGAACACGAGGTGCCTGTCGCCCGCATGCTGCGGGGCACCGGCCTCACCGAGCAGCAATTGCGGGATCCGGACGCGCAGATCGACGCACACACCGAACTGGCGGTCATCCGCAATCTAGTCCGCGAACTCGCCGACCGGCCCGCGCTCGGCGTCGAGATCGGCCGCCGCTACCGGATCACCACCTTCGGCATCTTCGGCTTCGCCTGCGTCAGCAGCCCGACGCTCGGCGAGGCGATCAGCTTCGCGCTGCGCTACCTGGATCTCAGCTTCACGTTCTGCCTGCCGGTCGCGGAGTGGGGCGAAGGCGAGTTCGTCGCGGTGGTGCACGACGAATCGGTGCCTGCGGACGTGCGCCAATTCCTCGTCGAGCGCGACGTCACCGCCATGCATCAGGTGATGAGCGACCTGCTCGGCACCCGCTTGCCGCTGACGCGCGCCGAATTCCGTTTCCCCGCACCCGCCTACGCGGAGCGGATCACTGAGGTGACGGTGGTGCCGCCGCGCTTCGGCATGTCGCGCAACCTGTTCGCGATCGAACCGATGCTGCTGGAACAACCACTGCCGCAGGCCAACGAGCACACCTGGGCGATGTGCCTGGCGCAGTGCCGGGACTTGGTTCACCGCCGCAGGGCCCGCACCGGCATCGCGGCCGAGGTGCGCGAGCGCCTGGTGCCGCGCGGTGGCGCGGACGGGTTCGCCGCGCCACCCGGCATCGACGCCGTGGCGAACGATCTCAATATGAGCACTCGCACGCTGCGCCGCCACCTCGACGCGGCCGGAACCAGTTATCGCGCGTTGCTGGACGAAGTGCGGCGGGCGTTGGCGGAGGAAATGCTCACCGCCACACCGCTATCGGTGAGCGACGTAGCGATCCGGCTCGGCTACGCCGAAGCCTCGACGTTCATCTTCGCCTTCAAGCGGTGGACCGGTAACACCCCGGCGGCCTACCGCCGCGAACGCGTCGTCCGGCGTTAAGCCCCTTCGCCGCGGCCGCTGCGGCTGCCGGTGTAGGCCAGCTCGCGGATCTTGCCGATGGCTTTGGGGAACAGCTCCACCTCGGGCGGGTGGTTGAGCATCGGATCGAAGTAGTCCGTCCGGTGCTCGGCGGATTCGGCGGGACGCAGCGTGAGTTCGGCGACCCGCCAGGCGGGTCCGCCGAGGCGGCTGGCGGTGAGGGTGAAGGCCACCAGGTCCTCTTGCAGGTGGGCTTGCATCGACTCGAGCGACGCCGACCCGGGCTGCACGCCGTCCGGCTCGGCGAAGAACCAGGTGGGCGCGGAGTTGTCGATCCGGTAGGGCATCAGGCAGCCGTAGCGTGCGCTGGCCCAGCCGCGCGCGGGAGTGATCACCAGCCTGCCCAGCGGTCCCCGGCCCGTGGTGGCCAGCGCGAAATCCCAAGGCTGGTCGTCATGGCCGAGCACTCGGAACGCCAAGCCGAGCACATCCGGCAGCCCGTCCGGGAGCCCGACGCCCTTGGACAGCCGCGCGATGACCGCACGGTCGCCACTGCCGAAGAGCGGCTCGAACTCGGGTTCCGCGTGCAGGCGACCGGCCAGGTGCAGACCCGTCGGGTGGAACACCCGCGCATGCCGGATCCGTGCTCCGGCCGCGAACGCGTTCTTCACCACTGCGGCTGGTAGATCGACCATGGCGAATCCTCCCGGGTAGGCGTCGTGTGCCTCCCGATTGCCCCGGCTCGTGCCCGGTAAACCGCCCTCAGACCGGTTGTACGCCGATCCGGCCGCCCAGCGGGACGGTCCGGAAGTGGGTGGTGAGCCGGTGGTCGTCGCCGATGACGTGCAGCGCGACCGCCGGGTCCGGCGCGTAGTCCATGACGTGGTCGGGCATGTCCAGTTCCCACTCGCCGGCCAGCACCGACGCGGTGCTGGGAGCCACCAGCAGCGGTCGGCCCCCGAACATGGTGGTCGCGGCGGAGTGCGCGTGCCCGGTCAGTACCGCGACGATCCGGTCGTCACCGGCCACCAACTCGGCCAGCCGCTGCGGCTCGGCGAGGGAGATCCCGTCGACTATCGGGCTGAACAGGTGCGCGGGCGGGTGATGCAACGCGAGCAGGATCGGCTTGCCCGCGGGTGCCCTGTCGAGCACCTCGTCCAGCCATTGGTAGGTCTCGTCGGCGAGCCGTCCACCGGCCTCCCCGGGAACGCTCGAATCCAGCAGCGCGATGGTGAGATCGCCGATGCGATGCGTGCGGTTGATCGGGGCGTCGGACGCGGGCTCGCCGAGCAGGCGCGTGCGGAAGCCCGCGCGGTCGTCGTGATTGCCGGGGATGGCGTACACCGGGATCTCGGCGTCGAACGCGAGCCTGGCCTCCGCGTACTGCTCGGGTTTGCCGGACTCGGTGATGTCGCCGGTGACCAGGATGGCGTCGGGTCTGCGGCGCAGGCCGGCGATGAACGCCATCACCTGCTGCACACGCTCGGCATTGCGGGTGCCGAGATCGAAATGTGTGTCGCTGACCTGAGCCACCAGGATCATCGGCATTCGCTTTCGCTAGGGGTTCGCTGCACTGCGTCAGAGTGTGCGCGCGCCGCGGCCGCCGCACGTCATCAGGCTAATTGACCTGCGTATTACGCGTCGTCATGACGCTCGCCACCGCGCGAAAGGTCCCCATCGAACTATGATCGAGATCACATTGTGAAATGCGCGGTCGCGGTCTCGTTCAGGACGTGGAGGGTTCGGACACCGCGTCGGAGAGGGTGCGCAGGGCGCGCAGGAAGGTGCGGCGGTCCGGTTCGGGAAGCCGCTCGAGTAGCCGGTCCTCGCCCGCCTGGATGTCGCGCTGGGCGCGGTCGCGCAGGGCGCGGCCCGCGTCGGTGATCGACACCAGGTTGACCCGTCGGTCCGTCGGGTCCGGTTCGCGCGTGATCAGGCCACGGCGCTGCAGCTCGTCGAGCACGCCGATGATGCGGGTCTTGTCCGCGCCGATCGCCTTGGCCAGCGCCGCCTGGGTGTAGACGGGTTCGGCGCCGAGCCCGAGGAGGACGGAGTAGCCCCACATCGACAGCTCGTGGCGCTCCAAGATGGGCTGTTCGGCGGCCATGAGCGTCCGGATGAGCGGCGCGATCATCGCGGCGAGATCGGGACGGGCGTTCGGCATGGACCGACGATACTGCTTGGCAAATTGTAGGCTTGCACTTACGATAAGCGCATGCCTACTAACTCTCTGGAAGAATTGCGGGCCCGGCACGCCCGGTCCGTTCGATTGAGCGTGGACGTCGTCGCCCGTGTGCGCCCCGACCAGCTGGACGCCGAGACTCCCTGTGCGGGTTGGCCTCTTCGTGACCTGCTGGAACACATGATCGCGCAGAACAACGGCTTCGCCGACGCCGCGCGGGGCGGCGACGATATCGGCGTCTGGGCCGTCCGCCCATCCGCCGATCCGGTCGCGGATTACCGCGTCTCGGCCGACGACGTCCTGGCCGCCTTCGCCGCCGAGGACGTCTTCGAGCGCGCGCTGGTGCTCGCGGAAATCCTGCCGGACCAAGGCATTCCCGCCGACCGTGTGATCGGCTTCCATCTGGTGGACAGCGTCGTCCACGCCTGGGACGTCGCGCGATCCATCGGTGAAACCGTCACGCTCGATGCCGCCCTGGCCGACGAAGCGCTGAACATCGCACTCACCGTCCCCGACGGCCCCGAACGCTCCGCCCCCGGCGCGCCCTTCGCCCCGGCCCTGACCGCGCCGGGGCAGACATCGACCCTCGACCGAATCCTGCTGGCCCTCGGCCGCTCACCGAACTGGCCGAACTGACCCGCTCGAGCGAGTCGGTCAGCCCTGCGGGGGTTCCCGCCCTCCTCAGGCCCGGCGCTCTGGGTGATCCGTCTGGGGATGAGTGTGCGTGAACCGCACGCTGGCGGTGGCTCCCTGAACTGGCGAGCTGATCCGCTCGAGTGGCCCGGCGGAACCTCTCGTGCAGGCCTTTGACCTCTCGGATCGGCTGTGTGCCCTAGGCGACCCCACCAGCGATGACCGGAGAACAACCGCGCGGCGGCCGCTCTTCAACTCGCCGAGTTGATCCGCGAAGACGGCCCGTCGGCCCGTCGCGATGCTCCTGGCCTTGTGCGCCGACAGTGCGTCCTGGGGACAGCTGTGCACGAACTGCGTTCGGGGCCGCTCCCCGGCCGGCCGCGCGGGTGGCTCGTCGGGCGTGCTGCGGCGCTGCTGCCCCCACGTCGGGCGGGTACCCTGGGTGATCCACCTCGGGATGGTTGTGGAAGAACCGCGCGGTGGCAGCCGCTTACCCGGTCGTGCCGCCGGGCTTTCTCGCGCACTGTCCCCGTCTCGCGTGGTCGACGGACCTGCGCCGGGGCGGGGCCGACCGGTGGGTCGGCACCGGTTCGCCGCACAGCGTTTTTCGCAGCGGCGATGCCCAGCTGAGGAGACGACGGGAGGTGTGGAGAACGAAAGGCGGCGGGCTACCGGATTGTGCGCAGGAGGTCGGCGGCGTGGTCGAGCGGGGGCGGGGCTGTGGGTTCGCCGAGCGGAGCCCAGAAATCGGCGTCGGGCTCGGCGGTCAGCGACAGTTCGGGCGGGGTGCGCCACGAGGCGGTGAGGGCCAGGCGCCAGGAGTGCAGGTAGGTCCGTTGGTGGGCGCCGGAGCGGTCGAACAGCGGGTCGCCGACGATCGGATGCCCGGTCCAGGCCAGGTGGACGCGGATCTGGTGACGGCGGCCGGTGACCGGACGCAGCGCGAGCACGGTGTGCGCCGGGCCGCGCAGCACCGTCACGAAGTGAGTGAGTGACGGGTAGTTCTTGGCGGAGAGCAGGTCGGCGTCGTCGACGAACCAGCGGCCCGCCGAATGGCGGATGCTCTCGCGCGGCGCCGCGATCCGCACCCGGTTCTTCCGTCCGACGCTGAGCGGCAGATCGAACACGCCGCTATCGGGCAGATCGGTGGCCGCGACGACGGCCAGATACGCCTTGTCGGCGGTCTGTTTGTTGAACTGCCTGGTCAGCTCGCCGTGCGCGCGGAGTTCCTTGGCGAACAGGATCAGGCCGGAGGTCACCTTGTCGATCCGGTGCACCGGATACAGCGTTTCGCCTGCCGCGGCCGCCAGTTCGACGAGGTCGGTGTCGTGGCGCTCGCCGGTCACGGAGATGCCGGCGGGTTTGTGCAGGGCCAGGATCGCCGCGTCCTCGTCGATGAGGGAACGCCCGCGCAGTTGTGACCAGTCCGTGTCCACCGGACGAGCCTAGGGCGGCCGTCGCGGGCAAGCGGCAGCGGCTACTTGCCGTTCTTGCCGTTGTGGCGCAGCAGGTGCGGCCGCAGGCGATTGAAGCCGCGCACCCGGACGCTGCGCAGGTGCCTGATGGTGAATGCCGGGTCGCCCTCCAGCGCGGCGGCGGCGTGGTCATCGATGAGGACGGTGCCCGGCCGCGCGACGCCGGTGAGCCGCGAGGCGATGTTCACCACCGAGCCGTACAGGTCCCCGAAGCGTTGCAGTACCGGGCCGTAGGCGACGGCGACGCGCAGGTCCGGGGTGCCGCCGACCATCATGGTCGATTCCTGGATGGCGAGGGCTATGCGGGCGGCCTCGGTGGCGCTCTCGGTGGCGAACATGACTTCGTCGCCGACGTTCTTGATCACCCATCCGCCGTTCTCGGTGATGGCGGCGGTGGTGGTGGATTCGAACGCCTCCAGCAGCATGGACAGTTCGTCCGGATGCAGGTGCCTGGTCAGCCGGGTGTAGCCGACCATGTCGGCGAAACCGACGGCCAGCTCGCGCACCGACTCACCCGCACTCGTCCCCGGGTCCAGCGAGCGCGACAGCGCGGCGGCGAGATGGCGTCGCCACGCGTAGGTGTTCAGCTGCTCGAGCGTGGCGATGGCGCCCTCGGTGGCGGCGCGCACCGTCTCCTCCGGGTCGGCGTCGGGATCCGCCCTGGCGATGCGCTCCTCGATCTCCGCCAGCACCAGGTCGACCTGCCATTCCGCCAGGCGCGCCATGCCCTGGCCGAGCGTGCGCGCGGTGGCCGACTGCTGCCGGGTGTCCGCCGAGGACAACACGGTCAGCTGCTCGAAATTGCGCACCGCCGCGACATCGGCGTCGGCGTAGTCGACCGCTTCGTCACCGATGCTCGACGGGAAACCGAGCGCCATCCACAAGCGCTTCGTGAGCGCCGTCGTCGTCCCCGACTGCTCGGCGACCTCGGTGCGGTTGTACCGGCGTGCTCCGTCGAGCAGGTAGGTCTCGACGACCGACTGCACCAACTCGGACCTCTCGGTGGCCATGATCGGTACCTTACGGGCCATATCCGACGACTCGGCCCCCATTGGGGGAGTTCACATACCGCCGACTACCCGACGTCGGATTCGCTTCCGCGGCGACGGCGTGGACGGCTTTCTCGGCGGCAGAGGTCATCGCACCGCACGGCGCACTCCGATAGCGTCGGGGCGAGGGACGGGTCTCTGATCGGAGGACATCGTGGGCAAGACCGGACGGGCTGCCGGGTTCGAGATCACGGAGGGCGTGTGGGCGCACGGCCTTCCTTACTTCGCGATCGGCTCCGGTCGGCCGTTGGTGTTTCTCCGTTGGTTCAGCCCCGACCACGCGAACCCGCGCGGGTGGATGCGCGATTCCGAGATCAAGACGCTGAAGCCGCTCGCCCGGAAATTCCGCGTCTACGCGGTGAGCCGCGCGCCGGGCATGACGGAGGGCATCACGATGGGCGAGATCGCCGCCGAGCACGCGGATGCGCTGCGCGGCGAGTTCGGTGAGCCGGTCGACGTGCTGGGCATCTCCTCCGGCGGCTCGGTGGCGCTGCAACTGGCCGCCGATCATCCGGAGGTGGTGCGCCGCCTCGTCATCGCGTCGTCCGGATACCGGTTGGATCCGGTCGCCAAGGAAGGCCAGATGCGCTACGCCGAAGCCGCTCTGCGCGGCCGCCGGGCGATGCACCACCTGGCATCGAGCGCCGTATCCTCGCCTGTCGGCGCCCGTTTCGCGGCCGCCGCCATGTGGTTGCTCGATCCGCTGAACCGCCCCGCCGACCCGGCCGACACGCACGCCTTCCTCCGCGCCGAGGACGGATTCGACCTCGGCGCGCGCCTCGGCGAGATCCACGCGCCCACGCTCGTCGTCGGCGGCGAACGAGACGCCGCCTACAGCCTCGCCACGTTCCGTCGCACCGCCGACGGAATCCCCGATTCCCGCCTCGTCATCTACCCCGGCGCGGGCCACATGGGTGCGATCAAGCACCCCCGCTTCGCCACCGACGTCACCGACTTCCTGACCCGCAGCGCCTGAGCGCCCATGAACCGAATCGCCGGTATCTCGCCCACGGCGGTTGTCCCTCGATGGGCGAGGGCCGGTGATCGGGCAATGGTTCATGGGACGCCTTTTCGCGCTCATCGGGACGGTGGAAGTGTGGATCAGAATGCGGGGGTGGGCGTCCAGTAGCCGGAGCGGTGGTCGCCCGTGGCGGTGCGGAACTCCGTGTGAAGGCGCTCGGCCAGGCAGGCGGGAGCGCGCAGGTCGTTCCAGGTCCAGCGGACGACCGTCCAGCCGAGGGCGCGGAGTCGGTCTTCGCGCAGCATTTCCGCGGTGACCGCCTGGTCGCTGGGCCGCAGGCCGCGCGATGCGGTCCGGTGCTCGGCCTTTACGTCGAACTCGCCGATCACCCCGAGGTCGGGGAACAGGAAATCGACCCGACCGACGCATATCTCGCTATCGGAGAAGACGCGTGCTTGCACTTCGGGAGCGGGGAAACCATGCTGCCGCAGCAAGATCCGGCTGCGGGATTCTCCGACGCTCTCGCTGCGGCCGTCGAGGAAGTCGAGGACGAGGGCGGCCCTGCGGCAGCCCGGCCGGTGCCTGGCCCTGCGGAGTTGTTCGCGCAGTTCCGTCGTGGTGGTCAGGCCCTGGCGCAAGGCGGAATCCCCGAGAGCGACGGATTGTTCGAAGCCTTCCGAGCGCGCGATGTCGAGGACGGTCCGCGCCGCCGTGGTCACTCGGATGTCGTCGACCAGGGTGATCTCGTCCGGCTCCACCTGGGCCGAATGGACCACGACCCGCCTGCTCAGCCGACCGCCGTTGATCCGGTTCCTGGTGAGATGAACGCGGTCGAGTGGAATGCCCCAGGTCGCCATTCCGTGCAGCACCGCCGCCGAGCAGTGGCTCGTGATGGCGGACTCGGACGTGGATTCCGCCGTCGCCAACGTCATCAGCAGATGTCGCCCGGTCGCGCCGAGACCGGACGCGGGCGAATTCAGATAGTGCCCGGCCCGCAGCCGCTGCCATTTCCCTGTTCGGCACAACCGGTGCAGTGCCTTGTCGGACAGACCGGATGCCAGCGCTTGCCTGCGCGAGATCAGTTGCGGTGCTTCCATATGACGATCGTGAGCGACCGGCGCCCCCGGCACACCCATCGCGCGGGCGAATGTGGACAACACGCCTGCTGTGGATAACTCCGGCGCGTTCAGCCCATCTGAGTCATGCCCGCCGCGACCACCTGGGCCACGTTCAGCACTTCGTCGGCGGTGGGCAGCGGCACTCCGTCGAGCGCGTGCAGCCGGTCCGTGCTGGCGATGGCGAACATCGCCGAGACCCAGGCCGCGGCGCACGCACGCAGGGTTCCGGGGCGGACCGGGACCGGTGCGCTGGCCTGCAGCACCTTGGCGGTCACGTCGAGCATTTGATCGCGCAGGCGGCGCAGTTGCCGTCGCACGTCGGGATGGGTGTCGGCTTCCCGCCACAGGATCACCCGCAGCACCGACGAGTGGTGGTCGCGCAGGTTCAGTGCGGCATCGAGGTTGACCAGGCTGGTCGCCGGATCGCCCGGCGCCACCACGGTGCCGATGTCATCGATCGGCTGCGCGGGCACCCGCTCGGACATCAAGGCGGACAGGATCGAATCCTTGGTCGGGAAGTAGTAGAAGACGAGTCCTTTGGGGACGCACGCCGCGGCGGCGATGGCCGCCGTCGCGGTGGCGTCGAATCCTTGTGCCGCGAAGAGTTTCTCCGCGGCGTCGAGGATGAGCTGCCGGGCGTCGCCGTCGGCTTTCGCGCTGCGGCGACGCCCGGCGCGCCGGGCCTTGGGCATCTGCATCAGTGATGCGTGGCCATGCCGTGCAGACGTCCCGACACCGTCGGCAGCGCCGCTACCGCGACCACCGCCGTCACTACTCCGACCACCCATGCGGTCCAGGATGCGCTGCGGTACTCGGTGAAGTCCATGACCCAGGGGGAGATGAACAGCAGTGCGCCGCACAGGCCCATCACGTAGTCCGCCGCCGCCATCTCGGGGCGGGCCATCTGTGCGAGACCGGTGAGGGCGATGAGCACGCCGAGCACGATCAGCGACCACATGGCGTTGTCGTTGGTGTCCACCCAGAGGGGGGACAGTGCGGCGAAGGCTCCGAGCACGACAGCCAGGAAATCTTGCGCGCGGCTCTCGGTGAACATGTGTGCCTCCTCGGGCTGGAAATATGTCCTGTCCTCGGTATAACTCTGATTGACCGCCCGATCAATATCGGAATGGAAACGATTGCGCGGCAGTCGCTCGCCCGCCCTGACGTGACCGTCCTCACAGAGGCGTGAACCAAGCAGAGGTTAGGGTGGGCTTCGTCGCACCGCTGGTTCCCGGGAATCGGCGGCCGGGTTCCAAAGAAGGGATGGCCGTATGACCGCGCCGATCGTGATCGTCGGAGCCGGCCTCGCCGGCCTGCGCACCGCGGAGGAACTGCGCCGCGCGGGATACGCCGGTGCGCTCGTGCTGGTCGGTGACGAGTCGCGCTTGCCCTACGACCGGCCGCCGCTGTCCAAGCAGTTCGTGCGCGGCGAAACCGACGACACCACCCTGCGTCCGAGCGAGTTCTACGACGAGAAGCAGATCGAGTTGCGGTTGGGCGCCGAAGCGGTCGGCGTGGACACCGCGGCGCGCCGCGTTCGCCTCGCCGACGGCACGATGCTGGACTACGACCAGCTGATCGTCGCCACCGGCCTGCGCCCGCGCCGCCTGCCCGGCCTGCCCGATCTGGCCGGCGTGCACGTGCTGCGCGGCCATTCCGACGCCGTCGCCCTGCGCGCCGATCTGGCCGGCGCTGCCACGGCGCTCGTCGTCGGCGCGGGCTTCATCGGCTGCGAACTCGCGGCGAGTTTCCGGGCGCAGGGGGTGGACGTCGTGCTGGTCGAACCGCAGGCGACGCCGCTGGCCTCGGTGCTCGGCGAAGAAGTCGGCGAACTGGTCGCGCGGACGCACCGTGCGGAAGGGGTCGATCTGCGCTGCGGTATCGGCGTGGACACCCTCCTCGGCGACGACGCGGGGCGGGTGCGCGGCGCCCGACTGTCCGACGGCACCGAGATCGCCGCCGACCTCGTCGTGATCGGCGTGGGTTCGCGGCCGGTGACCGAATGGCTCAGCGATTCCGGGATCGCGCTGGCCGAACCGTCGGCCGGTGGCGGCGTGCTCGCCGACGAGGTGGGGCGCACGTCCGCCGAAGGCGTGTGGGCGGTGGGTGACGTGGCGGCGTGGCTGCACGACACCGGATCGCGTAAACGCGTCGAACACTGGACCAACGCGGGTGAACAGGCCAAATTGGTCGCCTGCGCGCTGCTGGGCGCCGAACCGCCCACGGCGGCGCGCGTCCCCTATTTCTGGAGCGACCAGTACGACGTCAAGATCCAGGCGCTCGGCACCCCTGGCGCGACCGACGAGGTGCACATCGCCTCCGACGACGGCCGCAAGTTCCTCGCCTACTACTCCCAGGGCGGCAACCTCACCGGCGTCGTCGGCGCGGGTATGACCGCGCAGGTGATGAAGGCGCGCGCGAAGATCGCGGCGGGCGCTCCGGTGACGGAGCTGCTGGCGCCCAGCTGAACGCGCCGGGTGAGCGACGAATCTCGGCGGGCTGATGGCGCTCAGCTGAATTGCGGGCAGTTCGGCTGGTCCCATTCGACGAGGCCGGGGCGGCGAGCCGGCGTGCGTGCGGCTGTTGCGGCGGGGGGTGTCCCTATCGTGTTCGTCAAGCTGCTGAGGTTGCGGGTGTCCGGTAGGGCTGTTTGTTGCGGAGCATGGCGAACAGGACGTCGCAGCGTCGTCGCGCCAGGCAGATGAGGGCGGCGTTGTGTTTCTTGCCTTCGGCTCTCTTTTTGTCGTAGTAGGCGCGGCTGGCCGGGTCGTGCAGGGCGGCGAATGCGGACAGGAACAGCGCTCGTTTGAGTTTGTGGTTGCCGGAGCGGGCGGGGTGTTCACCGCGGATGGAGCTGCCGGAGCGGTGGGTGATCGGGGCGATGCCGGCGTAGGAGGCGAGGTGGCCGGCCGAGGCGAACGCCGTGGCGTCACCGACTTCGAGCAGGATGCGGGTGCCGGTCCTGACTCCGATGCCGGGCATCGAGGTCAGGACCTCGGCAAGAGGGTGGTCGGCGAACATCTCCTCGATGTCCTCGGCGATCTGCTTGCGTTGCAGCAGAACTACTTTCAACGAATCTGCCAGTTTCGGGAGCAC
>NZ_JADLQO010000070.1 GCF_015477775.1 Nocardia abscessus
TCGTCCAGCGCAGTCCCCGTTCGAGCACCGTCACCGGCACGCCCGCCCGCGCCAAGCGCAAAGCGCTGACACCACCACCGAACCCCGAACCCACCACCACCACCCGATGCTCTTCACGAGTCAATGGAACGTTGTTCACTTGCGCGGCAGCGGGAGCGGGCGAACCGAACGTGCGGGAGGCCAAGGCCACAGCGCCGGCCGCGGCGACACCGGTCAACAGTGACCGGCGCGAAAATGCAGTCATCACAAGTCCTTCGGGGTATTCGGCATGTCGAAAGAGTCCTGAACGCCGAACGAGTCGGGCTCCGACCGCCGGATCAGGTGGTGTGCGCAGGGCGCGACGTCTCCGCCGCGAGCCATGAAGGATGGCTCGGCGGGCTGAGACCTTGGTCAGCGCCGATTCGATCGCGGCGCAGGGGGTTTCAGTCGAAGGTGCAGCCGGTGACGGGTTTGTCGGCGAGGCGGTCGAGCAGGTAGGTGATCGCGTTGTCGGGGCCGAATCCGTCGATCATCTCGGGTCCGAAATGGTTCGGGAT
>NZ_JADLQO010000071.1 GCF_015477775.1 Nocardia abscessus
TCTCTGGCAGTGGCGCTGATCGCTGCGACGGTGCTCGGCACCGTCAAGTCTCTCGCTCCCCGGGCACAGAGCCGATGGTTGAGTTGGCGGCAGCAGCGCACCGCGACGATCCAGGCCCGAAGTGCCGAACGGGAACGGCAACAACGCGAACGCATACGGGAGGACAAGATCGCGGCCGCACATGCTGAGGGCCGGATCATCCCAGTCAGCCGTCGCGGGCAGCGTCCAGTCGAGGTGACCTTCAGCGACGACACCAGGTCCTACTACTTCAACGGGGACATGGTCGCGTACAAGACGGCTATGAACAGCGGGCGCTACCCGCTGTTACGCACCTTCCACACCGCACCGCCGCCGATCGAATAGTCTGCGCCGTCTCATCACTACCCCGGATAAGGGCTGTTATCCGGGGTAGTGCATCTTCCGGCGTGCGGCGATCACGCCCCCGGCCGTGCGCGAAGCGGCCCCCGTTATCTGGGCCAAGCCATATCGTTGATTCTTCGGCGATTACTACCGTGACCCC
>NZ_JADLQO010000072.1 GCF_015477775.1 Nocardia abscessus
CCGGACGGATGTGGTGGAGTTCTTTCGGGACAAGCAGGTCAATGTGGTGGTTCCGTTCGGGGGTGCCAGTTCGTATTTCACGGATTGGCGTGCGGATGATCCGGTGTTGGGGCGGCAGCGCTGGGCGACGTTCCTGACGCGGGAGTTGCCTCCGATCGTCGATGCGGCGTTCGGGGGGAACGGGGCGAACGCGATCGCGGGTATCTCGATGGCGGGTACGTCGGTGTTCCAGTTGGCGTTGGCCGCGCCGGGGTTGTATCGGGCTATCGGGTCGTATTCCGGGTGTGTGCGCACCAGTGATCCGCAGGGTCAGGTGATCGTGAGCGCGGTGGTGGGTGGTCGCCGGGGCAATGTCGTGAACATGTGGGGTCCGCCGACGGATCCGGCGTGGGCGGCCAACGACCCGTATCTGCACGCGGACAAGTTGCGGGGTACCGCGATCTACGTCTCGACCGGTAGCGGGGCACCGGGACCACACGACACACTCCACGGCGC
>NZ_JADLQO010000073.1 GCF_015477775.1 Nocardia abscessus
CTGCCCAACCGTGACGGGGAGCGGATGGTCGATGACGACGGTAAGGCGGTGTTGTTCGACGGGCGTTCCGGTGAGCCGTTCCCGTATCCGGTCGCGGTCGGTTACATGTACATCCTGAAGCTGCATCACTTGGTCGATGACAAGATCCATGCCCGTTCGACCGGTCCGTACTCGATGATCACCCAGCAGCCGTTGGGTGGTAAGGCGCAGTTCGGTGGTCAGCGCTTCGGTGAGATGGAGTGCTGGGCCATGCAGGCCTACGGTGCGGCGTACACGCTGCAGGAACTGCTGACCATCAAGTCCGACGACGTGGTCGGTCGGGTGAAGGTCTACGAAGCGATCGTCAAGGGCGAGAACATCCCGGAGCCGGGCATCCCGGAATCGTTCAAAGTCCTGCTCAAAGAACTCCAATCGCTGTGCCTCAACGTCGAAGTGCTGTCGTCCGACGGCGCCGC
>NZ_JADLQO010000074.1 GCF_015477775.1 Nocardia abscessus
TCCCCACAGCGTCACCCAGGTGATCACATTGTCGGTCTCGACCTCGACGCTCACGAAAGCACGCGCCTGGGCATAGCCCGCGCAACCGTTCAAACCGATGGTCTCATCGGCCCACGTCACCGAACCACTCGTGCCCTTGAACGCATTACGCGTCTTGTGCGTCTCATTACCGAAGTCATCGGCCTGCTCCAGATCGAGCACATAGAACGACTTCGCCTGACCCGGGCCGAGAGACAGGTTGCCACCCGAGTTGGCGCCCACACCGCCGGTGACGTTCTGCCCGTCACTCCAGTCCACATTGCCGTCCACACCACCAGTGGCACCACCACCGGCGATGTTCACCTGGCAACCCACGGTGTAACCCGGGAAAATCTTGCCCCCGGCCGCACCCGACAACTCGACCTGCGCACTACCCGACACCCACGCATTGCGATGCAACGG
>NZ_JADLQO010000075.1 GCF_015477775.1 Nocardia abscessus
AGACCACCGGGCCGCCTTGGGGCGCACCGAATTCGGCCGAGGGATCGGTCCAGACGTAGATGCGGTCGGCGTTGGTCCCCCAGTTCTGTCCCACGCCGTCGGGCAGATCGCGGATGAGCCCCTTGGCTCCGGCGCGCACCAGCAGCCGAGTGGTGTTGAGACTACCCGCGGCCAGGATCAGCGCACCGGTGGTGAGGACCTTGTGCTCCACCACCGCGCCGGTGGTGTCCAGCCGTTGCACATGCACGATCCACCGGCCGTCGGATGCCCGTTCGACGTCGATCACCTCGTGCAGGGTTTGCACCCGCACCAAACCGGTGGCTTCGGCGGCGGCGATGTAGGTGACGTCGACGGAATGTTTACCACCATTGTTGACGCCCATGGCGCCGTCACCGTTGGTGTAGGACGGCTTCATCTCCCCGCGGA
>NZ_JADLQO010000076.1 GCF_015477775.1 Nocardia abscessus
CGTCGCTGCGACCGAGGTCGACTACATGGACGTCTCGCCGCGTCAGATGGTGTCGGTCGCGACGGCGATGATCCCGTTCCTCGAGCACGACGACGCCAACCGCGCCCTGATGGGTGCGAACATGCAGAAGCAGGCGGTTCCGCTGATCCGCTCCGAGGCCCCGCTGGTCGGCACCGGCATGGAGTCGCGTGCCGCGATCGATGCCGGTGATGTGGTGGTGAACGAACAGGCCGGTGTGGTCGAGGAGGTCTCCGCCGACTACCTCACCGTCGTGCACGATGACGGCACCCGACGCAGCTACCGGATGCGGAAGTTCAACCGGTCGAATCAGGGCACGTGCTCGAATCAGCGTCCGATTGTGGACGAGGGTCAGCGGGTGGAGCGTGGTCAGGTGCTGGCCGATGGGCCGTGCACCGAGAACGGT
>NZ_JADLQO010000077.1 GCF_015477775.1 Nocardia abscessus
CGCTTCCAGCACATCGATCACTCCGACTGTAACCCGCTGCGGAGTGCCAACTGCGGTGTTGTAAGACGATCGCTTCATCGACAGTGAACAGCGATGCGGGCGCTGGCTACGGCGGTGTGAAACCGTCTGGCCACTGTGTGGTGAGGTCGTAGGTGATGCGGGTGAGGTCTGTGCGGGTGAGGTTCGCGGCCCTGAGGTCCGCGCCGGTGAGGTCGGCTCCGATGAGTTTCGCGCCGGTGAGGTTCGCAGCGCCGAGGTAGGTCTCGGTGAGGTTCGCGCCGGTGAGGTCGGCATCGGTGAGATTCGCGTGCGGGATGAAGGCGCGGGTGAGGTTCACCGTTGTGAGGTTCGCGCGGGTGAAGTCCGCGTGGGAGAGCATCACGTCG
>NZ_JADLQO010000078.1 GCF_015477775.1 Nocardia abscessus
CGACTATGTGACTTCCCGCTCGCCGGAGCAGTTGCGTGAACTGCTGGTCCGGGAGCGGGTCACGGTGCTGAATCAGACTCCTTCGGCGTTCTATCAGCTGGTGGAGGCCGATCGGGTGGCGGGTGCGAGTGCGGGTGCGCTCGCGTTGCGGTATGTGGTGTTCGGTGGTGAGGCGCTGGATCTGCGCAAGCTGGGCCGCTGGTATGAGCGCCACGACGCTTCGACGCGGTTGGTGAACATGTACGGCATCACCGAGACCACGGTGCATGTGTCGTTCCTGCCGCTGGGGGAACGCGACGCGCGGGACGCGGCCAGTGTGATCGGGCGGGCGATTCCGGGTTTGGATGCGTTCGTGCTGGATCGGCGGCTGCATC
>NZ_JADLQO010000079.1 GCF_015477775.1 Nocardia abscessus
CGGCCTCCACCAGCTGATAGAACGCCGAAGGAGTCTGATTCAGCACCGTGACCCGCTCCCGGACCAGCAGTTCACGCAACTGCTCCGGCGAGCGGGAAGTCACATAGTCGACCACGACCACACTGCCGCCGTGCGCCAGCGCGCACCACAACTCCCACACCGAGAAATCGAACGCGAACGAATGGAACAACGTCCACACATCGGTCTCGTCGAACCCGAACAGCGGCTGGGTGTTGGCGAACAACTCCACCACATTGCGGTGCGCGACACCCACACCCTTGGGCACACCGGTGGAGCCGGAGGTGTAGATGACATACGCCAAATTGTCCGGGCGCAACCGAGCCACACGCTCCGCAT
>NZ_JADLQO010000007.1 GCF_015477775.1 Nocardia abscessus
CAATCGCCAGCAAAAAGCTGACAAAAAAATCCGACCCTCCCACACGGGGAGCGGAAGAGCCGGAACCAAATAAACATTTGGCACTGACATTCATCGACACACTATTGAGTTCTCAAAGAACACACGCGCACACATTCACCCCGGAATTCACCGGAACTTCAGTGAGGCAACTTTTCCAGCTTAGCCCATTCGTTCACCCGATCAAAATCGGGCTCGCGATCGAGCCAGTGCGGTCGCCAGGCGCTCCTCGTCCTACCTCGTTTCCCGGTCCTTCCGCTCGGCGTTTCCGCCTCGCTTCTCGGCTCCGGGTCGGTGTCCGTGTCGCTCTGACCTGGAATAAGTTACGCGGCGACGAACGCTTCGTCAAATCGCCTGGGCAGCGCGTAATTTCGCAGGTCAGAGACGCCCGATCGACGGCATCCCGGACCGAATGACACGAATGTGATTCAGACCACCACAGGATCGAATCCGCCATCGGAAAGCAATAGCGTCCCCGTTCCGATCAGCCGCCCAGCGGAGCGCGACGCGGGAGATCCTTGCGATAGGAGATCCGCCGGCCGGCGAATTCCCGCGGCGCTGTTGTCCTAGCTCGCGTTCCCGGCCGCGCGAAGTAGTTTGGCGCCGAGGTCGGCGAGCAGGTCTTTCATCTCGGCGGGTTCGAGGACCTCGAACTCCAAGTTCAGGTGCGCTATGCGGAGGGCAGTCCACTCCAGGGAATCCGGCGAAGTGCGCAGGAGACAGGTTCGCGCGTCCAGCGGTTCGATCTCCTGCGCGCGTATCCGGAACGATTCGATCAGGTTGTCGGCGGAGGCGTGTACGCGCAGGACGACCTGGCGAGCCGGCCTGGAGCGGGCCAACTGGCTGGTCACGAAGCTCGCCGCGTCCTCGGCGGGCAGCGCGCGAGGTACGCAACGTATTCCGATGGGCTGCGGGGAGGTCAAACGATCCACGCGGAAGGTGCGCCAATCGGCGCGGTCGACGTCCCAGGCCACCAGATACCAGCGGCGACCCGCGGAGACCAGGCTGTGCGGTTCGGCGAGGCGACTGGTCTGCGCGTCGGCCTTGTCCCGGTACCGGAAGCGGATCCTCTCGCCGTCGCGCGCGGCGGCGGCCAGAGCGACCAAGACCTCCGGATCGATCATCGGACCGGCGGGGGGCCCGCCCAGCGACACGGTGGTGGTGTCCAAGGCATCGACCCGGCGCCGCAACCGCGACGGCAAGACCTGCTGCAATTTCACCAGCGCGCGGGCCGCCGATTCCTCGATACCCGCGACCGCTCCCTGGGCGGCGCCGCGCAGTCCGAGGGTGATCGCGACCGCCTCCTCGTCGTCGAGCAGCAGCGGCGGGAGCGCCGCTCCCGCCTGCAAGCGGTACCCGCCGACCGCCCCGAGGCTGGCGACCACCGGATATTCCAGCTCACGCAGGCGCTCCACATCCCGGCGCACGGTCCGCACCGTGACCCCCAGTCGGGCGGCCAGATCCGGACCGCTCCATTCGCGGCGGGTCTGCAGCAGCGAGAGCAGTTGGAGCAGTCGCTCGGCGGTCCGGGTCACGAGACCAGTATGGGCGCGAAAGAGGACAGAAACCGACCTCATCGGCTCCTAGCCTCGCGTCCGTGCATGCTCATCGAGACACCATCAAGATCGTCGGGGCGCGCGAGAACAACCTCCGCGACGTCTCGCTGACGATTCCCAAGGGCAAGATCGTGGTCTTCACCGGCGTTTCCGGTTCGGGTAAGTCGTCGATCGTCTTCGGCACCGTCGCGGTCGAATCACAGCGGCAGCTCAACGAGACCTTCACCTGGTTCATCCGCAATCGGCTGCCCAAGTACGAGCGCCCGGAGGCGGAGGCGATCGACAACTTGGCGCCCGCCGTGGTCGTCGACCAGAAGCCGATCGGCGGCAATTCCCGATCCACGGTCGGCACCATGACCGACATCCAGTCGATCATCCGCGTGCTGTTCTCCCGGCACAGTGCGCCGAGCGCGGGTGAGGCAACGCGCTACTCGTTCAACGACCCGCTGGGCATGTGCCCCGCGTGCGGCGGTCTGGGCCATGTGGTGCGCCCGGATCTGGACCGGCTCCTCGATACGGGCAAGTCGCTCAACGAGGGCGCCATCACCTTCGGGCCCTTCGCGGTCGGCAGCTTCCAGTGGCAGCTCTACGCGGAGTCGGGACTCTTCGACCCGGACAAGCCGCTGCGGGAGTTCACGCCCGAGGAATGGCAGTTGTTCCTGCACGGCAAGGGTTTTCGTGTGCCGCGCAAGAACCGGAACGGATCGGCGGGAAACAACGCCTACGAGGGTCTGCTGGAGCGGTTCGACCGGCTGTACGTCAAACGTGATCTCGACGCGCTGTCGGACAGGAATCGCGCGGCCGCGCGAGCGGTGGTCACCGAGGAGGTCTGCCCGGACTGCGGTGGCGCCCGGCTCAACGCCGCGGCGCTGGCGAGCCGGATCGATGGACTCGGCATCGCCGACTACGGCGGCCTGGAGATCACCGATCTCCTCGAGGTGCTCGCGGGTCTGGACGATCCGGTGGCTCGACCGATAGCGCAGGCCGCCATCGCCCGGTTGCGCCGGATCGAGGAGGTCGGGCTCGGCTATCTGTCGCTCGATCGGGAAACGGCGACCCTGTCCGGCGGCGAGGCACAACGCCTCAAGGTCGTCCGGCATCTCGGTTCCAGCCTGACGGGTATGACCTATATCTTCGACGAGCCGAGCGTCGGCATGCACCCCCGCGACGTGGGGCGGTTGAACACTCTGCTCGTCGGCTTGCGGGACAAAGGGAACACCGTCCTGGTGGTCGAGCACTCCCCCGACGTCATCGCCGTCGCCGACCACGTCATCGACATGGGGCCCGGCGCCGGTTCGCGCGGCGGGAAGGTTGTGTTCCAAGGCACGGTCGATCGGCTGCGGGTGGCGCGGACGCCGACCGGGGCGGGATTGCGCAGGGTGCGGCGGGTCAAGGCAGACGTCCGCGAGCCGGCCGGATGGCTCACCGTCACCGACGCCGACGCCTACAACTTGAAGAATCTCACCGCGCGGTTTCCGACGGGGGTGCTCACGACGGTCACCGGAGTGGCGGGCTCCGGCAAGAGCACGCTGGTATCGGGCGCGTTCGTCGCGGCGCACCCGCAGGTCATCGCGGTGGACCAGTCGGCGATCGCCGCCTCCCGGCGCTCCAGCCCCGCCACGTATCTCGGCATCATGGACCCGCTGCGTCAACTCTTCGCCAAGCAGCACGGTGTACGGCCGGGCTTGTTCAGCTTCAACTCGGACGGCGCCTGTGCAGCATGCGACGGCGCGGGAGTGATCTTCACCGACCTGGCGTACATGGATCCGGTCACCACGGTCTGTCAGACCTGCCACGGACGCCGATATCGCCGGGAAGCGCTGGCCTATGAGATTCGCGGGGCGTCCATCGCCGACGTGCTGGAGATGCCTGCCCAAGAGGCGCTGAACTTCTGGGCGGACGAGGGCGACCAGCGAATCCGCGTGCCGCTGCGCTCGCTGCTCGACGTCGGTCTCGGCTACCTCGCCCTCGGCCGCTCCCTGACGTCGCTGTCCGGCGGGGAGCGCCAGCGCGTCAAACTGGCCGATCATCTCCGGCGTAGTCGCGAAGCCGCCGTCTACGTGCTGGACGAACCGACCACCGGGCTGCACATGGCCGACGTCGACACCCTGGTCGCGCTGCTGGACCGGCTGGTCGACGCGGGGAACACGGTGATCGTCATCGAACACGATCTGGACGTCGTCGCACGGGCCGACTGGGTGATCGATCTCGGCCCGGACGGCGGAAAACACGGTGGCGAAATAGTTTTCGCCGGCACTCCGGCGGCCTTGCTGGCCGACGGCCGGTCGCTGACCGCGGAATACCTGCGACGGACCGTCGGCGCCTGAGCCCGGCCAGTGGCGACAGGAAACACGGATCTCGACTGCCGCAGCGCCGTTCCAGGCGGGTTCCGTCCGGACCGAAATCCGCGGGACGGCACGGGGACGACCACCGCGGCGGCATCATGAATCCATGACGACGCGGGAGGTGGTGCGAGCGGGGCCGTTCGCGCGGATCTACGACCCGAGCGTCGGCGAATCGGAGCAGTGGTACATCAACGACCACACGATCGTCCGCGACGACGCGGGGCGGTGGCACCTCTTCGGAATCACCCACCCGGAACCCGCGGAGCCGTTCGACGAGATCGAGTTCGCCCATGCCAGCGCCGACCGGCTGCACGGACCCTGGACCAAGCACGCCGCCGCGCTGCGGGTGGATCGGCGATACGGGGAGACGCACCTGTGGGCGCCCTATGTGGTCGAAGCCGACGACCAGTACTACATGTTCTACGCGGCGGGCGGTGCGGACCGCACCGGCGCGGCGATGAATGCGGCGACATCGCCGGATCTGTTCCGGTGGACCAGATTGCCGACGGGCCCGCTGTTCCGCGACGGCTACGACGCCCGTGATCCCATGGTGGTGCGCGTGGGCGACCAGTGGGTGATGTACTACTGCGCGACCAGCGCGCCGACCGGCGGTCATCATGTCGTCGCCTACCGCACCAGCACCGACCTCGTGCACTGGGGCGAGCGGCACATCGCCTACACCGATCCGACCAAAGGCACCGAAGCGGGCAACACCGAATCCCCGCACGTTCTCCGGCATGACGGGTGGTGGTATCTGTTCATCGGTCCGCGTCCGCACTACGTCGGCACCGATGTCTTCCGCAGCGACAGCCCGTTCCGCTTCCGCATCGGAGACAAGGCGGGCCACATCGCGGCGCACGCCGCCGAAGTCGTCCAGGAGGACGGTCGCTGGTGGATCACCAGCGCGGGTTGGGGGCAGGGCGGGGTCCATCTGGCGCCGCTCAGCTTCCCGCAGTCGCGCGTCGTCAAAACGGTTCCGCGATAAGCGGTCCGAAGCACCGAGCCGGGCTCGATTTGCCGAAACGCGCCTTCGGGCCGAGCCGCGGCTGGTATCTGTTGATCGAGTCGAACTCTCCGATCACCCCACGTCCTGGAGGGACCGGCATGGCCCGTATCGGCGTTATCAGCATTTCCGATGGCCGCGACTATGTACATGCGGGCATCGCCGATTTCATCGCCTCCACCGAGGACCGGCTGGTGGCCGCCCTCACCGCCGCGGGGCACGATGTGGTCCGCGGCGAGACGCCGATCAGCGACAACGCGCTGGCCAGTTCGGTGGCGCGCTCGGTCGCGGCGGCGGGGGTCGACCTGACCGTCCTGCACTACGCGGTCTGGGCGTTCCCGCATTTCACCATGCTCGCGGCGGGCTCGATTCCAGGTCCGCTGCTGTTGCTGTCGAATATCGACCCGGTACAGCCCGGGATGGTGGGCATGCTCGCGGCCGGCGGCGCACTCGACCAGATCGGGCGCAAGCACAGCAGGCTGTGGGGCGACCCCTCCGACCCTGAGCTCATCGAAGCCATCGGCGTGCGCGCGCGGGCCGCGGCAGCGGTATCCGGCCTGCGCGGCGCGACGTTCGGGCGCTTCGGCGGGCGGCCGATGGGTATGAACACCGCGGTCGCCAATACCGATCAGTGGCAACGGCAATTCGGCATCGACGTCGAGGAAATCGATCAGTGGGAGATCGTGCGGCGCGCCGAACTCGCCGACGCGGGCGAGGCGAGGGCCGCGCGCGAATGGCTGGAGCGGCACACCGCGGGCGTGCACTACGACGGGGCGAAGCTCACCCCGGAACTGCTGGAACGCCAGATCCGCTCCTATCTGGCGGTGCGCGAGCTGATCGATGAATGGCGGCTGGATTTCTCGGGGATCAAGGGGCAGCCCGAACTCACCCAGTATTTCGCCACCATGGACGTGACCGAGGCGTTCCTCAATGATCCCTACGATTGGAACGGCCCGAAGGAGCCGCACGTCTGCGCCACCGAAGCGGACATGGACGGTGCGCTCACCATGCAGCTGCTCAAGCGGGTGGCGGGCACGCCGGTGCTGTTCGCCGACGTCCGGCACTATCACGCCGATCGGGACATCTGGGATCTCTGCAATTCCGGCCAGCACGCCACCTGGTTCGCCGCCCGCAGCGCCGATCCCGCGGAGAACCTGGCGAAGGTGCACCTGTACCCGGAGGTGTTCTTCTTCCCGGCGGGCGGCGCCTCGGTGCATCATCTGGCCGCGCCGGGCCGGATGACCCTCGCGCGGCTCACCCGCCTCGACGGCGACTACCGCATGCAGCTGATGCTCGGTGAGTTCGAGCACTACGACCAGCAGACCAACGAGGCGTTGATGAAGCAGTCGACCTGGGAGTGGCCGCACGCGTTCGCCCGGCTGGACGCGCGCGCCGAGGACTTCCTGAACCGCTTCGGCGCCAACCACATCCACGCGGTACCCGGTGACCACCGGGCCGCAGTACGCGCGACCTGCGAACTGCTGGATGTCACCGTGGACGAGTTCACGCGGTGACGATGTTCCTCGGCATCGATATCGGGACCTCGAGCTCGAAAGGCGTCCTCACCGACGCCGACGGCACGGTACTGGCCAGAGCCGAACGCGCGCACAACGTCTCCATGCCGCACCCCGGCTGGGTCGAGCACGACGCGGAGGCGGTGTGGTGGGCGGATTTCGTCGCGATCGCCCGCGATCTGGTCGACGCGGCCGGCGGCGCGCCGCCGGCCGGTCTCGCCGTGTCCGGCATCGGCCCGTGCCTGCTGCCCGCCGACGCGCAGGGCAGGCCGCTGCGCCCGGCGATTCTCTACGGCGTGGACACCAGGGCGGGCGCCGAGATCGCGGAATTGAACGCCGAATTCGGCGCGCAGGCCGTCCTCGACCGCACCGGGTCACCGCTGACCAGCCAGGCTGTCGGACCGAAGGCCCGGTGGCTGGTCCGGCACGAGCCGGACGTCGCCGCACGCACCGCGATGCTGCTGATGGCCAGCTCCTTCCTGGTGTACCGGCTCACCGGCCGTTACGTGCTCGACCACCAGTCGGCCAGTCAGTGCGTACCCCTCTACGACCTGCGTGCGCGTGCGTGGGCGACGGACTGGGCCGAGCGGATCGTGCCGGGCTGGTCGTTGCCGGAGCTGGCCTGGCCCACCGAGATCGTGGGCCGGGTGAGCGCGGACGGTGCGGCCGCCACCGGACTTCCGGCGGGGCTGCCGGTCACCACCGGAACCATCGACGCCTGGGCCGAGGCGGCCAGTGTGGGGGTCCGCGCTCCCGGCGACGCGATGATCATGTACGGCACCACGATGTTCCTGGTGCAGGTGCTCGCCGATCCGCGCCCGCATCCCGGTCTCTGGGGCACCTGCGGCACCTGGCCGGACACGTACACCCTCGCCGCGGGCATGGCCACCTCCGGCGCGGTCACCGACTGGCTGCGCAAGCTCGTCGGCGGCGAGTTCGCCGACCTGGTCGCCGCGGCTGCGGACGTGCCCGCGGGCAGCCGGGGACTGCTCGCGCTGCCGTATTTCGCCGGGGAGCGCACTCCCCTGTTCGACCCGGACGCCCGAGGCATCGTCGCCGGTTTGACCCTCGGGCACGGACGGGCCGAGCTCTACCGCGCGGTGCTGGAGGGCATCGCCTACGGAGTGCGGCACAACCTGGAGGCGATGACCGAGGCCGGTGGGCGGGCCGGGCGTCTGGTCGCGGTGGGTGGCGGCACCAAAGGCGGGCTGTGGACCCAGATCGTTTCCGATGTCACCGGTCTGCCCCAGCAGTTGCCCGCCGAGACCGTCGGTGCGAGCCTCGGTGACGCGCTGCTCGCCGCCGAAGCCGCCGGAATCGACACCTCCGCGTGGAATCCTGTCGTGGACACCGTGCAGCCTTATCCTGAGCGCACCGCGAAATACGCGGAGTACTACCGGCATTACCGCGATCTGTACGACCGCACCACGACTGTCGCGCATTTCCTGGCGGCCGAACAGCATCGTGCCGGTGCGTCTTCCTGATCGCGGACAGCCATGCGAGGATGCACGGTTACTTCGCGGAACGATTACGAGGAATCCATGCCCACGATCACCCTGACTCAGCGCAATTTCGACTCCGTGGTCGCGTCCAGTCCGATCGTGCTCGTGGATTGGTGGGCCGGCTGGTGTGGGCCGTGTCAGCGTTTCGCCCCGGTGTACGAAGCGTCGGCGGACCGGCACCCGGAGATCGTGCACGGCAAGGTCGACACCGAGGCCGAGCCCGCGTTGAGCGCCACCGCGCGGGTCACCCAATATCCGACGCTCATGGCGTTCCGGGAGGGCGTGCTGGTGTACTCCGAGGCGGGCGCCCTGACGGCGGACGCGCTGGAAGACCTCGTGCAGCAGATTCTCTGGCTCGACATGGACCAAGTTCGGCGCGAGCTGGCCCAGCGGTCCGATGCCGGGCAACTCGCCGCGGCGGGCGCCTCCGGCGCCGCGTACCGGGCCGGACTCGCCCCGGGCACACCCCGATACGGCTGGCCGGGACTGTGACCGCGCCGGGCGGCGAGCTGTGGCGGCTGGACGGCCGACGAACACGGTCGGTCAGCGCCGAGAATCCGACGGGGGCGCCGGGCAGGGGCGCGCGGGCGACCGAGGGCACCGGAGCGCACGCGGCTCGGCTACTGGGCGCGGGGTGGAAGGTTTCCCCGTCGATCGCGCTGGCCGACGGCGAAACCGCCACGCTGGCCGACGTCTCCGGACCCGGCGTGTTCCGACATTTCTGGCTGACCACCGAGCGTTCCGTACTGCGCGGGCTGACGCTGCGGATGACCTGGGACGACGCACCGCGGCCCGCGATCGAGCTGCCACTGGGCGACTTCTTCTGCAACGGGTGGGGCGAGCTGGCCCTGCTGAGTTCGGAGATGGTGGTCGTCGCGCCCGCCGGCGGGCTGAACAGCTACTGGGCCATGCCGTTCCGGCATCGAGCGCGCATTACGCTCGAAAACAAGTGCGGCCGCGAGGTTCCGGTGTACTACCAGGCGACCTACACCGAAGAGGACGTGCCGGACGGCGCCGGGTACCTGCACACACGGTGGAGGCACACGACCGGCCTGGGCACTCCGGCCGTGCACACGATTCTGGACGCGGCCGCGGGGCCGGGCCGCTACGTCGGCACCTACCTCGCCATCCGCCCGGGCGCACCGGGATGGTGGGGCGAGGGCGAAGTGAAGTTCTTTCTCGACGGGGACGTCGATCATCCCACTATCTGCGGGACCGGCACCGAGGACTATTTCGGCGGCGCTTGGAATTTCGACCTCGACGGGACATACCGGACATATTCCACGCCCTATCTCGGGCTGCACCAGGTACTGCCGCCGGACCAGATCTATCGACCGGATCAGCGTTTCGGAATGTACCGCTGGCATGTGCGCGACCCGATCTGCTTCGAGCGCGAGTTGCGGGTCACCGTGCAGGCCCTCGGGTGGCTGGACGCGGAGACCTATCTTCCCCTGGCGGACGCCGACATCGCGACCACCGCCTGGTGGTATCAGGCCTGATCGGGGTCGTCCGCCTCCGATGGGATTTCCAGCGCCAGCAATTCGTCGGCGCGCGCCAGCGCCGCGTCCATGCCCGCGGTGAGACCGTCCATCGAGGTCAAGCCGTCCAGCAGTCCGGCCAGTTCGTCCTGCACCGCGCGCAGTTCCGCGATCGCCGGGTCGACCGGGAACCACGCGACCGCGTCGTGCCACCACGGGTCGTCGGAGAGCCATGCCCACAGCACGTCACGCACCAGCACCGGGTCGGAGGTGTACATCTGGTAGGTCTCCGTCGCCGATCCGGCCCGGTGCTCGAGTTCGTAGACGCCGTCGGGTAGCAGCCGGGCCCGGATGTCGTGCAGGTCGGCCCGGCTGAGTTCGAGGATGGGGTGTTCCGGGTCCGCCGGTTCGTCGATCAGGTCGCCGAGCGCGTCCTCGGTCAGGTCGGGCAGCGGCGTCCCGTCTCCGGTGCGGATGCGCACGTCGGTGGGGTCGGTGCTCATCGCGCCAGTCTGCCCGATGCGGCTGCCGAATACCCGAAAGGCCCCGGCGCGGGCCGGCGCGGGTGCAAGGTGGTCGGTATGGGCCTTCTGCGATGCTGCCGTACCGGCGATGCGAACCGGCTTCGATCGGGGTGGGCCGCATGACGACGGTCGCCGGCGTCGACAGCTCCACCCAGTCGTGCAAGGTGGTCGTCTGCGACGCCGACAGCGGCGAAGTTCTCGGGCGTGGGCAGGCCCCGCACCCGGAAGGGACCGAGGTCGCCCCGGCGGCGTGGTGGAACGCGCTGCGGACAGCGGGCGCGGGATTGCTCGACGACGTCGCCGCGATCGCGGTCGCGGGGCAGCAGCACGGCCTGGTCGCCTTGGATGCCGCGGGTGTTCCGGTACGCGACGCGTTGCTGTGGAACGACGTCCGCTCGGCCCGCGCGGCCGAGGAGCTGATCGCCGATCTGGCCGGGCCGCGAGCGTGGGCCGATGCGGTCGGCAGCGTGCCGGTGGCCTCGTTCACCGTCGCCAAGCTGCGCTGGCTGGCCGATCACGAGCCGGAGCGCGCCGACCGCACCGCGCGCGTCCTGCTGCCGCACGACTACCTGACCTGGCGGCTGCGGGGCGGCGAGACCGGGCACACTCCCGAGCCGACCACCGACCGCGGTGACGCTTCCGGCACCGGCTACTGGTCACCCGCCGACAACGCCTATCGGGAAGACCTGCTCGCCATGGCCTTTCGTGGACGCGCGCCCGCGCTGCCCCGCGTCCTCGGTCCGGACGAGCCGGCCGGGCGGACACCGTCGGGCACACTGGTCGCCGCGGGGACTGGTGACAATGCCGGAGCCGCGCTGGGTCTCGGCATCGATGAGGGCGATGTAGTGGTCTCGCTCGGCACCAGCGGGACGGTCTTCGCGCGCGCCGACCGCGCCTGCGCCGATCCGAGCGGCGCGGTCGCCGGATTCGCGGACGCCACCGGCGCGTTCCTGCCGCTGGTCTGCACGCTCAACGCCGCGCGCGTCCTCACCTCGGCCGCCGACCTGCTCGGCGTGGATCTGCCCACGCTGGAATCGCTGGCCGCCCAGGCGCCGCCGGGCGCGGACGGCGTGGTCCTGCTGCCGTACCTCGCCGGTGAGCGCACACCCAACCTGCCCCACGCGACGGGCAGTCTGCACGGTCTGCGACCGGAAGCCATGCGTCCCGCGACGGTCGCCCGAGCCGCCTTCGAAGGCGTGCTGTGTCATCTCGCCGACGCGCTCGACCATCTCACCGGCACGGGGGTGCGACCGCGGCGGGTGCTGCTCATCGGCGGTGCGGCACGCTCACGGCTGGTCGCGGCGATCGCCGCACAGGTCTTCGGCGTCACTGTGACGGTGCCGGAACCGGAGGAGTACGTCGCGCTCGGCGCCGCGCGCCAGGCCGCCTGGGCACTGAGTGGCGCGGCCCGGCCGCCCGCGTGGCCCGCGCGCACGGCCGCGGAGATCCCGTCCGATGCGGCAGCTGGGCGAGGGATCCGCGCCGAGTATCAGCGGGCCCGCCTCGCTCTCTACAGCTGACCACGGCGTTCGCAGCGATCCATGCTCGGCCGGGTCCGGCTGCCCGCGCACGAATCGGGACCGCGTCCACCTTCCGGTCGCTGATTTTCGTCGCCGGGTGGCGCCCGGACTCCCGGCGAGGTTGGATCACCCTCGTCGAAGAGAGGTGGACAAATGACCGATACCCTGGTGCGAAGGGCGGTGACGGCGGAACGGACGGAACTCGCCGAACTCTTGGCCGGACTGGACGCCGCGAGCTGGGACGCACCGACCCTGTGCGAGGGCTGGCGGGTACGCGAAGTCGTCGCGCACATCACCATGCCGTATCGCCTGTCGAGCGCACGCTTCGCGCTGGGGATGCTCGCGGCGTTCGGGAACTTCAACCGCATGGCCGACCGCACCGCCCGGGTGGACGCTGCCACGCTCAGCGCGGCCGACCTGCTGAAATCGCTGTGGGACAACGTCGACCATCCCTGGCGGCCCCCGGGTGGCGGGCTCACCAACGCGTTGAGCCACGATGTGATCCACGGGCTGGACATCACCGTGGCGCTCGGCTTGGACCGCAGGGTGCCCGGGGAGCGGATGCGCTTGGTCCTGGACACGATCGACCCGAAGACCGTCAAGCTGTTCGGCGCCAAACTGGGCGGCATCGAGCTGCGCGCCGACGACCTGGACTTCAGCTACGGCTCCGGCACGGTGCTGTCGGGGCACGCCCAGGACCTGCTGCTCGTCCTCTGCGGCCGCAAACTGCCCGCCGGACACCTGGAAGGCGAGCCCGCGCAGCGATTCACGAAGCCCTTGTGACCCGCGCGTTCAGCGCGTGACGCCGGCAAGCTCGCGCAGGTAGGCCGCCGTTTCGTCGTCGGAGGGGAAATACGCCTCGACCGCGACCTCATCGAGCGTGATGTCGAAGGCCGCGCCGAAGGTGGTGATCGTGTTGAAGAAGGACAGTTCGGCGTCTCGGTGGCGCAGCAGGATCGGCAACGCGATGTCCGCGGGGTCGCTGTCGGTGCCTGCCTGGGCACCGTAGCAGCGCAGTTCCTCGTGCAGGGCGGCGAGTTCGGGATCCCCCGTCGCCATGACCCGGCGGGCCAGGCGGGGCAGCAGGAACGCCCGGACCTGCTCGAGGTTGCGCAGCCGCGAGGCGAACCCCGCGGGGTGCAGACCGAGCCGCATCATGTTCACCGGCGGTTCGAGCAGGTCCGGGTCCACGCCGTCGAAGAATACGCCGACACAGTCGTTGGCCTGCACCAGGTTCCAGCGCTGGTCCACCGCCAGCGCCGGATACGGTTCGTGCAGCCGCAGGACCCGCTGCACCGCGTCGCGGGCACGCCGCAACGTGGGGTCGGTCCAGTCGCGACGCCGGAACTCGGGCGCGTGACCCGCGGCGATCAGCAGGCGGTTGCGCTCGCGCAGCGGTATGTCGAGCTGTTCGGCCAGGTGCAGCACCATGGATCGACTGGGGATCGTGCGGCCGGTCTCGACGAAACTGACGTGCCGGGCGGACACATCCGCCTGGATGGCCAGATCCAGCTGGCTCAGTTTCCGCCGGTGCCGCCACTCCCGCAGCAGTTCGCCGACCGGTCGATCACCGTTCATCGGCCCAGTATCGCGATGGACGTGGCGCGCCCGCCATTACATGCCAGGTAATCGACACCCGCGTTCGACGGCTGTCAGCCTCGGCGCATGACGAACGACAACGTGGCACTGCGCAACAAGGAACTGGCCCTGTGGGGGTTCACGGAATTCGCGGCGGGCAATATCGAAGTGCTCCGCACCCTGCTGCACGACGACTTCCTCGAGCACAGCCCCGGAAATCCCTCCGGCAAGGACGCTTTCATCGAGTTCATCGCCCAGGCACCCGTGACCGAATCGAAACTGGAGCTGGCGCGGGTGATCGCCGACGACGAGTACGTGGTCATGCACTACCGCATGGTGACGCCGGACGAAGCGGAGCCCGACCAGGCGGTTGTCGATGTCTGGCGGATGGTCGACGGAAAGATCGTGGAGCACTGGGACGTCGTCCAGCCGGTGCCCGAACCCACCCAGATCCCGCACGGCATGTTCTGAGCGCGGATAATTCGGGTGCTCGACGAGTCGGGGCGGAGCTAGGGTCGAGCGCGTGACGTGGATCGCGCCCGACCTCCAACGCACCGAGACGCCGCTGGTCGCCGACGAGCGCACCATGCTGCGGGCATGGCTCGACCGGCACCGCGACACCCTGCTGTGGAAGTGCGCGGGGCTCGACGGCGAACAGCTTCGCACGCGCGCCGTCGAGCCCTCGACCATGTCGCTGCTCGGCCTCGTCCGGCACATGACCGAGGTCGAGCGCGGCTGGTTCCGCCGTGCCGCCGCCGGCGAGGACCTCGCCTACGTCTACTGCTCCGAGAACAACCCGGACGGCGACTTCGACGACATCGCCGACGCCGATCCGGAGGCGACCTTCGCCGCCTTCCGAGCCGAGATCGCCCAGGCCGACACGGCCGTCGCGACTTTGTCGCTGGACCACACCTTCCGCCACCGCCGACGCACCGACGACTACAACCTGCGCTGGGTATACCTGCACATGATCGAGGAATACGCGCGGCACAACGGTCACGCGGATCTGTTGCGCGAGCGGATCGACGGCTTCACCGGCGACTGACGATCTTTCGGGCCCGACCCGGGGATATCCGGTGCCGGTGCGATCACCGCTCCGGACCGATCGAGGTGCCCGACGGGCACCCCGATCGGATCACCATCCGCGATCCGCGCCGCTGACACCGCGCCGCGGGAGGATTACCGCCGCGCCGCGCGTCCGGCGGCACCCACGACCGCAGCCAGCGTCGCAGCGATCACGGAATCGCTCCGGCCGCAGGACCAACGGATGTGCTTGCCGCTGCGATACTCCAGATACGTGATCGCGGCGCTGTCGTTGCCCGGCTCGATCGACTGCTGGGTCAGGCCCAGCACCTCGATCGGATATCCCGCTTCGGCCAGCGCCTCGGTCAGCGCCGCGACGGGACCGCCGTGGCGCCGCGTACGGTGGGTGACCCCGTCGACGGCCAGCGTGATCTCGGTGCACGCCTGCGCGCCGTCGCCGCTGGTGCGCCAGTCCTTCAAGTCCAGCCACGACGGGTCCTCGAAGTAGATCGCCTCGAACAGGTCACGCAGTTCGGCGGCGGTGATCTCGACACCGGTGTCGTCGGCGCGCGCCTGGACCTGCGCGGCGAAGTCGATCTGCAGCCGTCGCGGCAGGTCCATGCCGTATTCGCGGTGTAGCAGGTAGGCGATGCCGCCCTTGCCGGACTGGGAATTGACCCGGATCACCGCCTCGTAGCCGCGGCCCAGGTCGCCGGGATCGATCGGCAGATACGGCACGTCCCAGTCGAGTTCGCGTTCGGCGACGCCCGTCGCGGTGGCCCGGGCGCGATGCTCGGCCAATCCCTTCTTGATCGCGTCTTGATGGGTGCCGGAGAACGCGGTGTGCACCAGGTCGCCGACGTACGGGTGCCGTTCGTGGATCGGCATGCGCGTGCAGTATTCGACGGTGCGCCGGATCTCGTCGATGTCGGAGAAGTCGATCATCGGGTCCACGCCTTGCGCATGCAGATTCAGAGCCAGCGTGGCGATGTCGACATTGCCGGTGCGCTCGCCGTTGCCGAAGACGCAGCCCTCGACGCGTTGCGCGCCCGCGAGCACCGCCAGCTCGGCACACGCGATGCCGGTGCCGCGATCGTTGTGCGGGTGCACCGACAGGATGACGCTGTCGCGGCGGGCCAGATTGCGGTGCATGTACTCGATCTGGTCGGCGTAGACGTTCGGTGTGGCGACCTCGACGGTGGCGGGCAGGTTCAGGATGACCGGACGTCGCACGGTGGCGTCCCACAACGTCGTCATCCGGTCGCAGATGTCGAGCACATAATCGGGCTCGGTCAGGTTGAACACCTCGGGCGAGAATTCGAACCGCACGTTCGGCAGGTCCCCGGCAGCCGCGAGCACGGTGCGGCCGCCGTCGAGGATCAGCTCGCGCAGCGCCGCGCGGTCCTTGCCGAGCACGATGTCACGCCAAGCGGGGGCCGTGGCGGTGTACATGTGGATCACGACGTCGTTGGGGATGCCGCGGATCGATGCGACGGTGCGCTCGATCAAGTCGCGCCGCGCGGGCGTGAACACGACGATCGTCACGTCCTCGGGCGCGAGATCGTCCTCGGCGATGAGCCGGACGAAGTCGAAATCGGTCTGGGAGGCCGACGGATAGCCGACCTCGATCTCCTTGTACCCCATGGCGATCATGAGTTCGAAGAAGCGCCGCTTGCGCGCGGGGTCCATCGGCTCGGCGAGCGCCTGGTTGCCGTCGCGCAGGTCGACCGGCACCCACAGGGGCGCCTGGGTGATCCTGGCGTCGGGCCAATGCCGTTGAGTGAGCGGCACTTCCACGCGCTGGTAGACGTCGCGGTAGCGATTCGAGGGCATCTGGGAACGCCGCTGGCGATTCCATGCCGGAGCACGGTCCGGTACGTCGCCCGCGGGAGTGTCGATGGTGGGGAATGCGATGGTCATGGGACTGCTTCCTGGCCGCACGGGCCGTCACGACGAGAAGTGACCGGCCACGACGAAGCCCCACGGTGGGAGGCCGGTCGTTCAGGCCCCGCCGTGGCGGCTAAGCAGAAGCATGGTGCGCATGATGGCTAGACTGTACACGACTCCTCAGACAAGTAGAGAGGTTGCGATGCTTTCCCAAGTACGGCGCCATCCACTGGCCGCGCAGACGGCCGAAGTGCTGCTGGCCCGCATCCGCGCGGGCGAATGGCCGCTCGGTCACCGCCTGCCGGGTGAGACCACGCTGGCCGCGCAGCTCGGCGTCGGACGCTCGACGCTGCGGGAGGCGATCCGTGAGCTGGCGGGCAAAGGGGTGCTGGACAGCCGCCAAGGCGCGGGTGTCTTCGTGACCGCGCTCGACGTGACCGAGGAATGGGACGCCGTGCTGCGCCGCGCCACCATCGCGGCGGTGATCGAGGCGCGCATCGCCATCGAGGCCGAGGCCGCGGCACTGGCCGCCCAGCGGCGAACCCCCGCCGAGCTGCGCCTGATCCGACGTGCGCTGGCCGCGCGCGAGGCGCATGGCGAGCCGGTCGCCGAGCACGTCGACGCCGATATGGCGTTCCACCGGGCGGTCATCGTGGCCGCCCACAACGACGTGCTGATCCAGCTGTTCGACAGCTTCCTCCCCCGGCTGCGCCTGGCGATGATCGACATGCTGAAGATCCGCCCGGTGCCGTCGGAGTCCGCGGATCACGCCGCGCACCAACGGCTGGCCGACGCGATCGCCGCACGCGACGCCACCGCCGCGGCGGAGTACAGCCGCGCCCACCTGACCACCCTGAAAGAGGCTTTCACGTGACCGATCCGGTGCTCGAGCTGACCGACGTGACATTCCGCCGGGACGGCAAGAAGATCATCAACGGAATCTCGCTGACCGTGCGCGCGGGCGAACGCTGGGCGCTGCTGGGCCCGAACGGCGCGGGCAAGAGCACGCTGCTCGGCTTCTGCGGGGCGGTCACCTTCCCGACCTCGGGGTCGGTGCGGGTGCTCGGCGCGGAACTCGGCCGCGTCGAATTGCAGCGGCTGCGCCGTGGCATCGGCCAGGTCAACCCGCGCCATCCCCTGCGCTCCGCGCTGACCATCCGTGAGGTCGTGCTGACCGGCCTGACCGCGACCATCGACACCCCGATGCGGTGGACACCGACACCCGGCCAGCTCGAGCGGGCCGACGCGATGATCGACACCGTCGGCCTGACCGGAAAGACGAACGAGCTCTGGCCCACGCTGAGCCAGGGCGAGCGCGGCCGCACGCTCATCGCTCGCGCGCTGATCGCGCAGCCGCGACTGCTGCTGTTCGACGAACCGTCCACCGGCTTGGACGTCGCCGCGCGCGAACAACTTCTGGACACCCTCGACACATTGGACCGGACCCACCCCGACGTCGCCTCCGTGCTGGTCACCCACCACTTGGAGGAACTTCCCAGTACGACGACCCACGCGTTGCTCATCGCCGACGGCCACACCGTCGCGACGGGTCCGGCCGCGAGGACGATCACCACCGAGAACGTCACCGCCACGTTCGCGCACCCGGTCGAGGTCCGCTACGACGACGGCCGCTGGACGGCCCGCGCGGCACGCACACCCACGGCATGGCCGTCGAGCTGACTCCGCACGAGACGGTGACCAGGCATTATCTCGGCTCGA
Source organism: Nocardia abscessus (assembly GCF_015477775.1). Lineage (GTDB taxonomy): Bacteria > Actinomycetota > Actinomycetes > Mycobacteriales > Mycobacteriaceae > Nocardia > Nocardia abscessus_A. The sequence goes on from NZ_JADLQO010000007.1 coordinate 17,668, forward strand.
CCGCGCCGGGGAGAGAACTACGGAAAACCCGGCGCTGTCTCCGAACCGGCCCGCGTCGCGCTGACCCTGCGGCTGCTCGGCGGCTGACCACCGAGGAGATCGCCCGCGCGTGTCCGGTGCCGGAATCGACCGTGGCGCAACGGATCGTGCGCGCGAAACGCACCATCGCAGACAAGCGGATTCCTTACGAGGTGCCGTCCGGCCCCCAGCTGGCCGAACGATTGAGGTCGGTGCCGGCGGTGGTCTACCTGATCTTCAACGAGGGATACGCCGCCACCGGGGGCGAGGACTGGATCCGCGGCGAGCGGTGCCAGGACGCCTTGCGCCTGGCACGCATGCTCGCCGGGCTGTTGCCCGCCGAGCCGGAAACCCACGGACTGGCCGCATTGCTGGAACTGCAGGCATCCCGGCTACCCGCCCGCACCGGACCCGCCAAGGACGTCGTCCTGCTCGCCGAGCAGGACCGCTCGCGTTGGGATCGGCTGCTGATCCGGCGCGGGCCGGCCGCCCTCCGTCGCGCGAACACCGTGGCAGGCGAGCGCGGGATATCGCCGGGCCGGTACGCGCTGCAAGCCGCGATCGCCGCGGTGCACGCGATGGCGGCGACACCGGAAGAGACCGACTGGCGTCGCATCGCCGGACTGTATGCCGTTCTGGGACAACGCTTTCCCTCCCCTGTCATCGAACTCAACCGCGCGGTCGCGGTGAGCAAGGTGCACGGCCCCGCAGCAGGACTCGAGCTGGTGGACGCGCTGGTCGGCGCGGGCGCACTCGACACCCACCATCTGCGTTACGCCGTCCGCGGCGACCTGCTCGCCCAGCTGGGCCGAAACCAGCAGGCGCAGGCCGAATTCACGCGGGCCGCGGAACTCACGGGCAACGCGTCCGAGCAAGCGCTGCTGCGCGGCCGGGCGGCCGCGTGCGCAGGCGCCGACCAGGACGTGCCCGGAGCAAGCCCATGAAATTCGGGGCGTAACAGCAACTCTCCCGAATCCGACCTTCTCAGCAGAGCCAATCGGGAGGGAATTCGAATGAAAAGGATTATTGGCACGGTTTTCGCGGCGATCTTGGTGACCGGTGCGGTCGCGGGATGCCAGAGCACCGCGACGCCATCGGCGACCGGACAGCCGACGCCAGGGACATCGGGCCCGGCCACCGCGTCCGCCACCGCCGCACCGACCGGCCCGGGCTCGACGCAGGACACGCCGGCGCAGGTGCCGCCGGTGACGCGCACGCAGGCCGACAACACCCCTGCCACCGCAGGCAAAGGCAGGTGCGTCGATCTGAACTCGGGCGTGGTCAACAGCGCGATCACCGCGATCGGCCCCTCGGTGGGCGGTGACCCGTACATCATCGACAGCGCCACCGACGCGCCGGTCGGCTCCTGCCCGCAGCTGCTCTGGGTGCTCGCGGCAACGCCGCGCGGCACGGCCAGCTCGCCCTACCATGTGCTGTTCTTCAACCACGACGGGTATCTCGGCACCGCGACGCTGAAGGCGACGTCGTACACGAGCGTGGTCGGCTCCTCCGACCGCGGTGTCCAGGTGCGCTATCGCTGGCTGACCGGCAGCGATGCCAACTGCTGCCCCTCGGGCGGTCCGGTGGTCATCACCTACACCCTCGGCTCGGACGGCCGCAAGATCACGCCGAACCCGTCCATCCCGGACGAAGTCGCCAACCCCGGCGCTCACCGCTAGGGCGTATCGAGCACGCCTAGCCGCACCACGGTGGTAACGCCGTTGTAATCGCCACACCGCAATCGCGTGTGAGCATGCAACGAAATCCACTACCACCGAAGGGAATACGGCTACGTGTGGCAGCTCTATCGAGCAGTACTCCGCACCGACGACCATCTCGTGCTCGGCTATGTGGACGCGGGCGCGAAGCTCATGGACCACGCCAGGATCGGCCACCACCTCGTCCAGGGGATCGAACGTCTGCTCACGACGCCCGCACGGGTCACTTGGGCCGGACGAGATGCGCCACGCACGCGGCGCGGCGAAAACCTCTATCGGACAGCGGGTTTCGTGGCCGCGCTGGTACCGCCGGAGCACGGCGCCGTCGGCAGGTACCTGCTCAATCACGACCTGCGGATCTTCGTGGACAAAGCGACCGTGCTGGAGAACGAGGCTCGGCACCGCATGCATCCGTTGCCCTTGCTCACCGCCGAACCCGCGCCGGACCACGGCCGGATCACCGGCGACCACACCGTCCTCGGTTCCTGGGCGCACGCCCTGATCTCGGTGCGCGACATCGTGCCGGAGGGATTCGAGCAACGGAAGTTCGACCTGGTGGAGCGCCCACGCTGAACGCAGATGCCGGTCGGACCACCGTCGCGCCCGGGTCGAGGTCGGCGCCGGGAAGCAGAGGACGTCTGCGTCGCGCGGCCCTCGATGAACGGGCGGCCACCGCGGTGCGCGGTGCCGATGTGGCGCGTCAGCGTTACGATCGCCCTGGGGCGGCCGCCGAGCCGGTGCGGTGTTCGGCCTCGGCGAGTTCCTTCAGCGTCAGCAGTTGCTTGCGCATCATGAACACGTCGCCGATCGCCATCGCCACCGCGACGAGTTTCGGTCCGCCGAAACGTATCCGGACCACAAGACGGGTTCCCGTGCCGTCGGGACGTACCGCGTAGGTGACGCACACGTTGCCCGCGAGCAGGGTGATATGCCCGCCGAGGACAAAGGACACCAGCTCGAACTGGGACATGAACCGCTGCCCCACTTCGAGTTCGGTGAGCTTCGGATCGCGCAGGCGCGGGCTGCGTTTGCCGAAGTGGTCCAGCAGGTCGTAGCTGTAGGGAGCGACGCGCAACTGGCACAACCAGGCGTAGACGAGAGCGGGCGGCGCGTCGATGCCGATCGCCCGATCGGCCTGGAACCCGCCGGGCTGCCGCTCGTCGCACGGCAGCGGCGCCTCGCGCTCGGCCTCGGTGGCGCCCCACACCGTCCCCGGGATCATGCCGCCGCCGCGATCCGGCGCAGCATCCGGCGCACCACCAATCGGTGACCGCCGGTCCCGATTACCAGCGCACGATAGACCCGGCCGTGCGGACCGGGAAAATCGCCATAGCTGCGCGCGCGGACCCGAGTCCGGCTCGGGCCCTCCTCGTCCAGTTCGAAGATCAGCGCGTATTTCGAGAACCAGTGCTGCCCGCGCAGCGCCAAGCGGCTCGGTTCCGCCACGGAATCGAAGACGAATCCGGTCGGCGCCTTGGGTTCGTGCGGGTCGCGGCACATGACTTTCAGGACCGCCTTCCACGCCCGATCGCGGTTCGCGTCGACGGATCTGGCATGCTCATCTATATAGGACAATCGCTCCATATAGAAGGAACGTACTAGTCGATGGCGCCACCCCGCAAGCACGACACCGACGTGATCCTCGACGCAGCGCGCACCCTGGTGCTCGCCGAGGGCCCTCGCGCGGCCAGCGTGTCGGCGATCGCCGAGGCCAGCGGCGCTCCGGTCGGCACCCTGTATCACCGTTTCGGCAACCGCAACGGTGTGCTCACCGCGGCTTGGCTGCGCGCGCTGCGCCGTTTCCAGGACGGCACCCTGGCCGCGGCCGAGGAACCGGACGCGATCGAGGCCGGCGTCGCGATGGTGCGAGCCGCCCTCCGGTTCGGGCGCGAAATCCCCGAGGATGCCAAGCTGCTGCTCAACCTGCGGCCCAGCGACCTGCTCGACGGCGGGCCCGATGCCGAGTTCCGGGCCACTCTGGCCACCATGAACGCGCCGTTGTTCGAGCATCTGCGCCGCATCGCGCGCGCTCTGTTCGGCCGGGACGGCGAGCGTGAGTTGGATGCGGTCAGCCGCGCGATCGTCGATCTGCCCTACGCGGCGCTGCGCCGCCACGTCTACGCTCCGGCGCTGCCCGGCTGGCTGGAGGACGACCTGACCGCCGCCGCCCGCGCCCTGCTGACCTCCTACCGTCTCTGACCGGGCCGGTATGCGGACGGCGGCTCAACCGGCGATCAGTGCGGGAGTGAGTTCGTCGAGGCCGGAGATGACCTTGGCCGCCAGCGCCAGTGCGTCGGAAGCGGGTGGGTATTCCGGGCGCGGCGCCGCGATCACCCGCATCCCCGCCGCGTGCGCCGAGCGCAGCCCGTTGCTCGAATCCTCTACGGCCACACAGTCGGACGGCTGCTTGCGCAGGAACGTCGCGACCGTCGAGTAGACGTCCGGCGCCGGCTTGCCCCGATCGACCTCCTCGGTGGAGAAGGTGACGGTGAAGTACTCGATCAGGCCCGTCCGCCCCAGCACCGTGTCGATGAGCGCGCGTGGCGACGAGCTGGCCAGCCCGAGCGGCCAGCGCTCGCTGATCCGCTGCACGGCGTCGACTGCGCCGGGCAGCAGCGGCACCGCCTCGTCGTAGCGCGCGGACATCCGCTCGATCACGTCCCGCGCGACGGTTCCCGGCGGCTCGCCCACACCGAGTTCACCACTCAGGTAGGCCGACCACTCACCGGTGCTCATGCCCATCAGCCGCTGCTGAGAGTCGGGCAGCCACCGTCCGCCCTTCTCCGCGACATAGCCGCGCCGCACCGATTCCCAGACCGGCTCGGAGTCGATCAGTACGCCGTCCATGTCGAAGACGACCGCGGTGATACCCATGCGCACAGAGCCTTTCGCCAGCCGAAAGCGGTCAGAGGTCGATCGTGGCCGGGTCGGACGTCCGGCCACCGGAACCGTGCCGGTGTCACCCACGAAGGGCGATCGCCGGTCGCGCACCAGCCTATGCTGTGCCGGCCCGCGACGGCGTCACGCGGCACCCGCCCGGCGAGCATTCCCCAGGCAACCGATAACTTGTTCTTATGAACGAACCGCAGGCCGACGACTCGCTGCCGAGCAAGGAGCACCACGAGGGCGGGTTCCGGCCGATGACCGAGCTGATCGCCGCGCACGAGGCCGCCAAGGACGACATCTCCCGCGGCGGGCCGCACTACGGGCAGTTCATCGAGCAGGTGCGCGGTCTGATGGACCGGGTCCGGCTGGCCTCGCCCTCCGACGAGCTGGCGGTGGACGCGATCGGCATCCTGAAGGAGCTCAACGACAAGCTCGACGCCGCCGCGGTGGACGAGTGGTCGACGCCCAACTGGACCCGCTTCGATCTGCCCGCCCGCGGCAACATCACCCTGCCGCCGTTCTTCATCGACCATGTCGATCGTCAGCAGGGCGTCGACGCGCGCCTGACCTTCCGCACCTTCCACCTCGGCGGCAACAGCGCCGCCCACGGCGGCCAGATCGCCATCGCCTTCGACGACCTGCTCGGCATGGCCGCGGCGGTGCACTCGGGCTCGGTGACCAGGACCGCGTCGCTCACCGTCGACTACCGCTCCATCACGCCGCTGAACACCGAGCTGAAGGTGCGCGCGTGGGCGGAACGACAGGAGGGGCGCAAGGTCTACGTGCGGGCCACCCTGCACGACGGCGACCGGCTGTGTGCTGAGGCGAACGGCTTGTTCATCGTGCTCAAGCCCGGGCAGCCCTGAGGCGGCGCGCCGAGCACGGTCCCGAATGGCATGCTGTGCACGACCGCACGGAATGTCATGTCGTCCAGGCGGATTCGCTTCGATCCGAGAAGCGCGGGTAGGCGGGACACACACCCGCAGGGGTCGACCGCGCGTGCACTCGATGCAAACTCGCTCGAAATGCCTTCGCGATAGTGATGTTCCGGTGCTCGCCGGTCCATACCTGCCGACCGGCGAGCACCGATTGATCACCGCCCCGGGAAATGCGCTTCCCGGTACGCGCCGAACCGGGCGTCCACCTGATCGGCGGTCAGGCCGAAATCGGCGAGGGTGTAGCGGTGCGCCGGACGCGCGGCGCCCGAAGTGCTCTCCGCGTGCAACGCGGTCATCGCCGCGCTCGCCTCGTCGGTCAGCGGCAGCCCGAAGTGCCGGTAGATCGACTCGACGGTGCCGATGGGGTCGGCGACGAACTCGTCGTAGTCGACATCGCAGAACTGCGCCGCGTCGTGGCGCTCACGGTCGGCGAGGAACCGCTCCGCGCCGCGCGCCCACAGATCCAGCTGCGTCGCGCCCACCACCGGACCGCGGAACTTCTCCGACCAGCCCGCCGACGCCTGCTCGTTCAAGCTGCACACCGACGCGATGATGGTGCGCGGATCGCGGTGCATCTGGATGACCAGCGCATCCGGATAGACCTCGAAAATGGCGTCCAATGCGAACAAGTGGCTGGGGTTCTTCAGCACCCACCGTTTGCCCGCGTCCGGCAACCCGATCAGCTGGAGATTGCGCCGGTGCCTGCGGTAGGCGGGCGTCCAATCCCGATCGCGCAACCACTCGGAATACGTGGGCAGGTAGGCCAGGCACTCGTAGGACACCGACATGGCCGACTGCCGCAGCAGCTGCCAGCACTCCTCCACCTGATCGGCCGAGATGTGGTGCACGCCCATGAATTCCGGGTGCTCCACGTGGTGCTTGTCGTAGGCGGCGGCCAGACGCTGGTAGACCGGATTGCTCGTCCAGGTCTCGCGCGGCGGGCGTGGCTGCGGCATCTCGGTCAGCCACATCTCCAGTCCCTGGTGCGCCGGGTCGGCGTTGAGCAGCCGGTGCACCGCCGTCGTGCCCGAGCGCGGCAGGCCGGTCACGAAGATCGGCCGTTCGACGGCCACGTCGGCGTGCTGCGGGAACTGCTGCCAGGCCGCCTCGCTGAGCAGCCGGGCGATCAGCGCGCCACGCAGGAAGGCGCGATTGACCTTGTTGCCGAAGGGCGTGAGTTCGGCGTCCCCGGCATAGGACTCGAGCAACACCTCGAGGCCCTCGCGATAGTCGTCGGTGCCGAAATCGTCCAGCCCGACCACCTTCGTCGCCGAGGTGTGCAGGTCGTCGATGGTCCCGACGTCGTCCCTACCGATCACGGTCATCTCCTAGTGGTGGTATTCGCCGGCGTTGACGTCCAGGCACGCGCCGGTGATCGCGCGCGCCATCGCGGACGCGAAGAACACGACCGCGTCGGCGATCTCGTCGGGTTCGGGCAGTTTGCGCAGGTCGGTGGTCTTCGCGGTCTCGGCGTAGACCTCCTCGGGGGTGATCCCCCGCTGCTGCGCCAAGTAGTTGAAGTACCACTTCAGGTTGTCGGCCCAGATGTAACCGGGCGCGACCGAATTCACCCGGATGCCCTTCGGCCCGAGTTCGGTGGCCAGGCTCTGCGCCAGCGCGAGCAGGCTGGCCTTCGCCATCTTGTACGGCCCGAACGTCCGCCGCGAGTGGCGCAGCACGGCGGAGTTGATCATCACCACCGAACCCTTCGTTTCGGCGAGGGCGGGCACGAAGAGCCTGGTCAGGCGCAACGCGGCCAGCACGTTCGTCTCGAAGCCCGCCCGCACCTGGTCCAGGTCGACGTCGGCGAGGTCGACGATGGGCGGGATGGCGAAGGCGTTGTTCACCAGCGTGTCGACCTTGCCGAACGCGCTGTGCGCGGCCTCCACCAGGGCGGCCGCCGCGGCCTCGTCGTTGATGTCGGTCGGCACGACCACCGCGCGCCTGCCGAGTTCGGTGATCTCCTCGGCCACCTCGGTCAGCCGTGACTCGGTCCGGGAGGCGAGCACCACGTCCGCGCCCGCTTTCGCGCTCCGCACGGCGATCGCGCGCCCCAGCCCCGGCCCCACGCCGGAGACCACGACCACCTTGTCCCGCAACAACATCAGCCCAGCATCCTTTCCGCGACGGCGACCTGCCGCGCCGCGATCCGGTCCCGCCACTGCTGCGGCGTGACGCGCGCCTGCTCGTAGAACGGCAAGCGAGCGGGCAGGTCGGCGACCGGCACCAGCTCCACGGTCGGCCCGTCGTCCGGTTTCATCTCCCGCGACAGCCGCTGCCAGCGGAACTGCAGGTATCCCCTGGCGTGCCCGGTGCGCTCGATCCAGTTGGCCAGACCGGGGTCGCGCTCGCTGACCACCAGCCGGATCACCCCGTCCGGATCCACGTGCGCCTGGTCGGCGGTGAGGCTGGTCTGGTGGTTGATGTAGTCCAGCGACAGGTACCACATGCTGCCGAGCTGGAAGCCCTGATAGGGGGCGTCGGATTTCGGCACCGTGATGATCATGGCCTGGTCGTCGTCCAGCTCGTAGTGACCGACCGAGGAGAACTGCGTGCTCAGCCCGCCCGGCGTCGGCCTTGGCTCGGTCAGCGTGTTCACCGGCAGGTTCAGGTAGAACCACTCCGGGAAGGCGAGGAAGGTCTGCAACCGCGACACCAGCATCTTGCCCGCTACGCCGTACCGCTTGGTCAGCACGTCCTTGGTCAGCGGCGGCGGCGCGTCACCGATCCGGTCGGCCCGCTGGATGCGGATCGTGCCCGCCTTCTCGGTCGCCCAATCGCTGTGGACCTCGCGAACCACGAGCATCGCCGCGTCGGCGCCCAGGTGCACGTAACCGGGACGCGCTTCGCCCGGCCCGAACCGTATCTCGTAGGAACCGTCCGGGCGGATGTCGAGCTCGCGGTCGTCGAAGGCGGTGAGGCTGTCGGGCACGTCCACCGGCGAATAGTTGCCGTTGAGCACCTGGAAGCTCAGGTCGCGGGTGGTGCCGCGCGTGCCGGTCACCACGTATTCCGCGTCCGGCCGCAGATAGGAGTGGAAGTAGAGGGTGTCGGGGTTGTCCAGGCCCATCTTGGTGTAGGGACCGGTGGACATCACGAAGAACGGGAAGTCCCGCTCGTAGGCCCAGGCCATCTGCAACGACGCGCGGATGCTGCCCGCCAGGTAGTCGTAGCCCTCGACGAGGTCCTGTTCGGTGCGGATGTGCGCGGCTCCGGTGATGATCTGCTCGGCGGCGGCGATGGCGTCCGCGAACGGCTGTGTCAGCAAGAGGCTCTCTCCGGTGTTCCAAATATGTACCACTCTGGTACATTTCAATTAAGGAAAGATTAGAACGTGTTCTAGGAGTGGTCAATGGTCTCGAGGGTCGGCCGTCGGTCCGCGCCCACCGCACGAGTGGTTCAGGTCCTGGATTTCTTCGTCGAACAGCGCGGGAAACGCTTCGGACTCTCCGAGCTCGCCCGCGAGCTCGATCTGGCCAAACCGACCTGCCTGGGCATCCTCACCGAGCTGACCTCGGGCGGCTACCTGATGCGCGACGCCGACACCCGCACCTACGGGCTCGGACCGGCGCTGATCGCGGCTGGGCGGGTGGCGCAGGACAGCTTCGCCATCTCCGCGCTCGCCCGCGTCGAGCTGGAGAAACTCTCCACGCAGTACCACACGACCTGCACGGCGTCGGCCGTCGTCGGCGAGCAGATCATGGTGCTGGAGAGCACCGGACCAGGCCTGGTGAAGGTGGGCGCGGCCTACCACTTCGCGCCGCCGGTCGGCCTGATGTACGTGCTCTGGGACACCGACGCGGCGTTCGACGCCTGGCTCGCCAAGCCGCCCGCAGTGCCGCTGCGCCAGGACGAAGCGCGCTTGCGCCAGGTGCTCGCCGAATGCCGTGAGCGCGGATTCCTGGTGGAGAGCATGACCACGGCCGGGCGGCGGCTGTACTCGCTGCTGGCCGGAGTCGCCGACCGCGATCTACCTCCCGAGCTGCGCGAACTGGTCGGCGAGCTGGTGACCAGCCTCGGCGAGCGGGTATATCTGGGCTCGGACCTGCGGCCGCGCAAAGAACACGCGGTGAGCCTGCTCGCCGCCCCGACCTACGACGGCGACGGCAGGCAGAACATGGTGCTCACGATGTACGTCGGCCGCTCCATCACCGGTGCCGAGATCGCCCGCCGCGGCAGCGCGCTGGTCGCCGCCGCCGACGCGGTGACGGCGAACTCCGGGGGGCACAAACCATTGACCGACAACCGAAACGTGTTCTAGTTTTGCGGTGTGAGCCAGTACGCGAAGTCGACGGCGAGCACCTACGAGCTGCCCCATCTGGACGCACTCGAGGCCGAGTCGGCGCATATATTCCGTGAAGTGGCAGCGACATTCGAGCGCCCGGTGTTGCTGTTCTCCGGCGGCAAGGACTCGGTGGTGATGCTGCACCTGGCGGCGAAGGCCTTCTGGCCCGCGCCGCTGCCGTTCCCGGTGCTGCACATCGACACCGGGCACAATTTCGACGAGGTGATCGCCTACCGCGACGAGACGGTGGCGCGCCTGAGCCTGCGCCTGGTCGTCGGGCAGGTCCAGGACGACATCGATGCGGGTCGGGTGGTCGAGGAAACCGGGCCACGCGCCTCCCGCAACCGGTTGCAGACGACGACGCTGCTGCGCTCGATCCAGGAAGGGGCCTTCGACGCGGTCTTCGGCGGCGCGCGGCGCGACGAGGAGAAGGCCCGCGCCAAGGAACGGGTGTTCAGCTTCCGCGACGAGTACGGCCAGTGGGACCCGCGCAGGCAACGCCCCGAGCTGTGGAACCTCTACAACGGCAGGCACCGGCCCGGCGAGCACATCCGGGTGTTCCCGCTGTCGAACTGGACCGAGCTGGACATCTGGAGCTACATCGCCGCCGAGGGCATCGAACTGCCCCCGCTCTACTACGCGCACCGCAGGCCGGTGGTGCAGCGCGACGGAATGCTGTTGGCGCACACCCGCTTTCTCCACCTGCTCGACGGCGAGCAGCCCTACGAGGCCACCGTGCGTTTCCGCACGGTCGGCGACGCGACGTGCACCGGCTGCGTCGAATCCACGGCAGCCACACCCGCGGAGGTGGTCGCCGAGGTCGCCGCGGCGCGGGTCACCGAGCGCGGCGCCACCCGCGCCGACGACCGCATCTCCGAGGCAGGCATGGAAGACCGCAAACGCGAAGGCTACTTCTGATGACGACCACACTGTTGCGCCTGGCTACCGCGGGCAGCGTCGACGACGGCAAGTCGACGCTGATCGGCAGGCTGCTGTTCGACTCCAAGACGCTGTTCACCGATCAGCTCGCCGCGGTGGAGCGCACCAGCCGCGACCGCGGCGACGACTATCCCAACCTGGCCCTGCTCACCGACGGTCTGCGCGCCGAACGCGAACAGGGCATCACCATCGACGTGGCACATCGCTATTTCGCCACGCCCAGAAGGAAATTCATCATCGCGGACACGCCGGGGCACGTGCAGTACACCCGGAACATGGTGACCGGCGCTTCCACCGCCGACCTGGCGCTGATCCTGGTGGACGCCCGCAAGGGCGTGGTGGAGCAGACCCGGCGGCACGCGTTCCTGGCCGGCCTGCTCGGCATTCCGCACCTGGTGCTGTGCGTGAACAAGATGGACCTGGTGGACTGGTCGCAGGAGCGGTTCGAGGAGGTCCGGGAGGAGTTCGCGCGGTGGGCCTCCAAACTGGACGTCTCCGACCTGACCTTCGTGCCGGTGTCGGCGCTGCACGGCGACAACATCGTGCACCGTGGGGCGAGCATGCCGTGGTACGAGGGCACTCCCCTGCTGCACCATCTGGAAGAGGTGCACATCGCCTCCGACCGCAACCTGATCGACTCGCGTTTCCCGGTGCAGTACGTCACCCGCAACCACGCGCAGGACTTCCGCGGTTACGCGGGCACCGTCGCGGGCGGGGTCTTCAAACCCGGCGACGAAGTGGCGGTGCTGCCGTCGGGCTTCACCACCACGGTGGAGGCGATCTGGGGTCCGGGCGGAGTGCCGGTCGCGGAGGCTTTCCCGCCGCAGGCGGTCACCATTCAGCTCGCCGACGAGTTGGACATCTCCCGCGGTGACCTGATCTGCCGTCCGAACAATCGCCCGACCGCAGGCCGTGATCTCGACGCGATGGTGTGCTGGTTCGCCGAGGACACTCAGCTGACCCCTGGCGCGACCTACACCCTCCGGCACACCACACGCGCGGCCACTGCCGAGGTGCGCTCCTTGGACTACCGGCTGGACGTCAACACCCTGCACCGCGACGAGCACGCGCAGTCGTTGTCGCTCAACGAGATCGGCCGCGTCCAACTGCGCACCCGACAGCCCCTGCTGTTCGACCCGTACCGCCGCAACCGCGCCACCGGCAGTTTCATCCTCGTCGACGACACCACCAACAACACCGTCGCCGCGGGCATGATCACCGGCCCGAGCCTGCCCTCCTCGCGGGTGGTCTGGCACTCCACCGCCGTCGAACGCGACGAGCGCGCCACCCGCGGCCTGACGGTCTGGCTGACCGGCCTGTCCGGCTCCGGAAAGTCCACCGTCGCCGTGGAATTGGAGCGCAGATTGGTGGCCGCGGGCCGCCCGGCATTCCTCCTCGACGGCGACAACCTGCGCCACGGCCTCAACTCGGATCTCGGCTTCAGCGCGGCCGACCGGGAAGAGAACGTCCGCCGCGTCGGCGAAGTGGCGAAACTGTTCGCCGACGCCGGTGTAGTCGCGGTGGTTTCGCTGATCAGCCCGTACCGTGCCGACCGTGACCGCGTCCGCGCCGCACACGAGGCGGCGGGCATCCCGTTCCTGGAAGTGTTCGTCGACACGCCCCTGGCGGTCTGCGAGGCCCGCGACCCCAAGGGCATGTACGCCAAGGCCCGCGCGGGTGAGATCCGCGGCTTCACCGGCATCGACGACCCGTACGAAGCGCCGACCGAAGCCGAGATCGTCCTGCGGCCCGACCACGGCGACCCCACGTCGATGGCCGCGACGATCATCGCGCGACTGAACCGGTTGGAGTGATCCGGTATCGGCGCTGGGTAGCGCGGGCGGGCTCGCGGGACGCATCCGAAAACTGAAGTCGACCTCGGTGATGCGTCCCGCTCGGGACCAGAGGGCGGGGAAGCACGGACCGAGCGACCATGTCATCTGCGTGGCCGGTAGTGATGCCGAGTCTCGTGCTGAGCCGGTCACCGCGAACGGTGTAGCCAAACTCCGCGTGGCCCGCCTCCGCGCGAGGCGACCTCACATAGGCGACAAGTCGGCGCCGACCCGGCCGACGCGGTCACGTCGCAGGTCGTGCGCTGATTCAGTGCACTATGTCCGTACTCGCAACGACATACCGCATGCGGTCAGTGTTGTGTGGCTCCCATTCGAGGTCGACGACCGTCGCGTCACCGACCTGTTCGACGAGATGCACGCCGATCTCCACCGGCACTGGATAGGCCGGATTCGAGCCCAAGTCGTCGGGTGCGCCGAAGATCCACACCTTGTCGATCAAGCTGTGCGTCACACCGTCGGCATCGGTGAACTCGACCTCGATGACGCCCGGCTGAGTATCCGACACCCGACGCCACCTCCATCAGTTCCCTGTGACCATCGTCCAACAGTGGATCTCGGATGACGTCATTATTCGCTGGTCGTGATCGTGTCATCTTGGCAGGATCGCATCGTGGTCCCTATTTCCGATGTTTCCGCGCTCGAAGCGTGGCTTGAAGAGCGCCGCGGCTTCGAGGACGGCCACCTGGCACGGGTTGCGCAGTCACCCGACGGTGCGGTCACCCTCGAGTTCGAAGAGTATGTCGAGTGGGGACCGCGGCCGGGAGATGTCTCGACGATCGATGTGTACGAACTGGTGGCCGACGCTCCGGTCGAGTTCGAGGCATCCGCCGCGCCTGGTCCCGACCACTACCTGCAAGGGGTCGAAACCGCCGACCTCGGTGGGCTTCTGGTCATTCACATCCACATCGACCTTGGGCGGATTCGACTGGTCGTCGACGAGGTGCGGGTTCGACATGTCGCGACGGTGCGGCGCCGCACCGAGCCGTGGGTGTCAGACGAGTTCACTGTCATGGCCGATGCCCGGCACGATGATCGGTTCTGGTCCACTCAGGTCAGCGAGGTGCTGGGAACGCGGGTCGTGTGGAGGGTCCTCGGTGGTCGTACACCACGGGAAGCAGGGCTGGACACAGACGGGTGTTTCTTACAGACCCCGCCTCGATTAGCGGAGATGGACCACGGTGTCTTCTGTCTGCGCCACCCCACCGGCCGAGTAACCATGCGCCGCTACGGTGACGACGACGCGGACCTGTGGCGGGCGGTCCAACTGGTCGCAGCCGACTTCGACAGGATCGAATCGGGCAACTGCGTCTTCGACTCAGCCGACTGGGTGTCCTACCTGACCACGAACCAGTTCCCGCTTGACGAACGGTTGCGAGACATTCGGCCGACCTGAGCCATCGAAGCGGCCCGACTCGCGTCGGTGTACGAACAGGCCCGGATCCGATACACGCTCATGCCGCTTACTGCGCGGGGCACACAGGTGCACTCGCGCGTACGCCGGTTAAGAGTCGCGGCGTTTCGAGAACTCACACAGCTCGGCCGAATACTTCATCCTCGATGACACGACTTCATCCTCCTCGAGGACGAAGTCCGGATTGTCGGGAACCCTGGATCATCGAGTGAGGATGTATCCGTCGTCTGGCCGGTGATCGCGGGAGCGGCGCAGGTCGGCGATGGCGAACGTGCGTTGCAACCAGCGGTCCGCGCCGTCGTAGCGAGGTCGGAATGCGGTGCGGCCGTGGACGGTGACTCGGTTGTCGAGAATGGCCAGGTCGCCGGGTGTCAGCACCGTGGTGCGGGAGACAGCGTCGCAGGCTAGGCCGAATTCGTTCAGCGCTGCCTCGGCGCGCGGCGTCAGCGCGGTCGTCGCGATCGTGGCCATCCGGATGTCGGGGTCGTCGATAGCGCCGGACAGCAGCGGCTGCGGCGAGCGCGCGGCGTTGTCCGAGGGGAAAGAGGGCGGCGGTGCGGTGATGAATTCTGGTGCGAACAGCGTTTCCCGGGCCCCTGTGCTGAGCAGGGGCAGTGCTCGACGAATACAGGCGGTACGCAGACCGGCGACCCGGTCGTGGTCGCCACGAAGGCACAGCAGCAGCACATAGTCGGGTTCATGCAGGTGGAAAGCGTTCTCGTTGTGGAAGGTCAGCAACACCGAACCGGCGTTGCCCGAGAATGATTCCTTGCCTCGCACCGGTACGACGTCCTGCACGAGAGCCCCGGACTTCTCGGCCAGATAGGCGATCGGGTCACCGAGTCCGCAGGCGATCATGGTGAGTACGGCAGCGGAGACGACCGCCGCACGCTGCACCGAATCCGGTGTCGAGGGTGTGGCGGGCAGCATCGTCTCGTCAACCGGCAGGCCGTGGATCACCAGTGACCCGAGCGGTCCCGAGTGTCGGCGGAACTGCCGAACACCGCGACGCAGCCTCAGCGGTAACGCATCCCAGCAATGACGGGCCCGCGCGACCCACGCAGGGTCGTCCACCCGGTCCTGATCTCCCGTGCACAAGGTACGAGCGAGTCGGTCGATCTCGGTTGTGTCAGTTGGGTTCAACTCCAGGTCTGCGAAGTCGACGGTGTCAACGATTTCGTGCATCGACGCTCTCTCCCGGTTCAGCACATCAGCGGCAGGGCAACTGTTCACAGATCGAGGTGGCGCAGCACGTCGGAGTGTTATCCGTGCCGTAGGGCTGACACGGCGTCGGCGACGTAGTGGTCCCCGAATCGGATCAACGGTGCGTACTGGGCAGCCCGCCGATGCCGCATCAGCCGGAGTTCGCCGACAGCGTTTTCCGGGCCGGTCGCCGTCTGCGCGATGGAGCGGCGTAGTCGGACCATCGAATAGGCAAGGGTGACATGGCGTTCGCTGTCGATGAGGTCCGCCTCGAGCAGCGCGTCCCTGGCATAGGCGAGTTCCGGATCGCGCGCAACCAACCGCTCGTAGGTGTCGGGCACAGCTTTGAGGAGGTCTTTCATCGCGGCGCGGAACGTCTTGTAGCCCCGGTGCTGTCGGCCACTCAGCGGGGTCGCAACCTCTGGCGGCTGCATGGTGGGGCGGACGGTCGCCAAATAGTAGTCCACCGGAATCGTGCTGGCGTGAATCATCGCCGCGGGAAAACCCCGCACGTAGGTGGTCGCGTGTTCGAGCCGTGCCAGCGCAGCATCACCCGCACCGTGGCGCAGATGATGCGCGGCGTCGGTCACCGCGACCGCGGCGCAGATGTTGAACAGAACGTGGACCTGGTGCCCGATGAGCCATCGGGCTGTCCACTCGTCCTCCAACGAAACTCCGTCAGGTATCTCGGGAATGGTCACGACGTCAAGGGACTGTCCGTCGTCCCCTGCGGCGCCGGTAAGGTCGAGTACGGCCTGCCGCATACCCGCGACCTCCACCGCCAAATCGGCACCCGACAGCGGGGCGCTGCAAAGGTCCCGCACACCTCGATGGATGACCAGAACGCCGTGCAGGGCTGCCTGCTGATCGGACAAGTCCACCTCACGGACTCGGAAAAACGACTGACTCACCGACTCGGCAGGCAAATCCTCGCCAACCACCGGCCCGGCCTCCGCCGCGATAGCGCCGACCAACCTGTCGGCCGCAGCAGCTGCCCGCTGTAGCGCTGCGGTGCGCTCGACCGGACCGGCATGGGTCGGGACCGCGGCCAATGCCACCGCAGTCCGTTGCGCCTCAGCCTGTATCCGGGCGTTGAGATTCGGGGCGGTCCCCCCGACCCCAGGTCCACGGACAACAGCCACCGGTGGGTGCGGGACCGCCGCCGAGGTACGCATACCGCCAGAATATCCCAGGGCAAGATCTCCATGCGGGTGTTCGACCGCCGCCATGGCAACGAATTCCGTTGTCCGGTCACGAATCTTGATGCGGGCCGTTCCTGATCGGCAGTGAACCGAATTCGGCGACGAGAGCTAGTAGCTCAACGGCGGTTCGCCGGAGGGAGTTCGGCGACGTGACCCTCTCCGTGCGGGCCAGCGGCGTTCAGCATCGACGTCGCCTCATGCCTGTGGGCGCGCGGTTCGGTTGGCCACCAGTTGATCTCGCGAACGCGCCCACATGCCGATTTTCGGGCGCGAACACGGTGATCGACTCCGTGTGCAACGGGTCTTCACCACATCAGAAAGATCGCCTCCAGGCCCACGACGTAGCCGATGGCCACCGCGGCCACACCACCGAGCACCACCACAAGCCAGGACTTGCCGCGCCACCGAAGTGTCACCACCACGAGGGTGGTGAGCACGAGAATTCCGATGAGCAAAGCTATGGCAGGTGCGTGATTGGACTCCACGCTGATCGAATCGGATCTTAGGGAGTCGATGTTTCACCGAGCTGGGCTGCCAGGAGATCATGGCCAAACTGGCTATACCCCAGCCGAGGTGTGCGCTCATGCCGCTGAGCGCGCGGTCGCGAACGTCCGCATCTGCCGAGAAGCGGATGGCGGTAGGCTGCCCGCGACCCCGGATCGTCACGGTGTGCTGTCAGGAAAGGCGCGCATATCTGCCGCCATCATCGATATGACGGTCGGGGTGGTGAAGCGCATAAGTTTGAACGTCAACGCCGGCTTCGTGGATCGGCTATCCCCTCCACAGTCGATACACGAAGCCGGCTTCCGGTGACATCTCCGTAATCGGTTCGGATACGAGCGTAGAGCGATAGGATCCGATTGTAAAGCGCTAGATCTCTAGCCTGTGCGCTCGGATCCTTTACTGCCGGATACCATGCTTGCACGGGGACGGGCCGAATCAGGAGGTTGGTGGCACAGGTCGTGTCTGACGACGGAGATGACTTCAGCGGTGAGCCGACGGAAGACGCCGGTCCCATCGCGCGACACCTCAATCGGGTGATCGCCGCTGCCCAGCACCGGGATGCACGGGCCTACTCCAATAAAGACATCGCCGAGCGCTCGACCGCGCTCGGCTATCCCCTCAGTCCGGCCCAGGTCTCGCATATCCGGCTCGGACGTGTCCGCAATCCCAGTTTCCGCACCATCGAGGGGATTTCCGTCGCACTGGGCGTGGACGTGCGCGAATTCCTGGACGGCGCCGCCGCGCACCAGGCCGGTGTCGAATCGCGGCTGGCCACGGAACTGTCCGAGGCGGGCGTGGAGGCCATCGGCTTCCGCCTGTCCGAACTCAGCACACTGAACGAACTCGGCAGGTCGACCTTCGGCACCATAGTCGGCAACATCCTGCGCGATCTCCAGCAGCACGAACTCTATCGCCGACCAGCCGTTACGGGAGATGACGAGGAGACCTCCGATGCCTCGGAGTGAGCCCCTCCGACTCGAATCAGAGTTGCAGATCCGTCGCTGAAACTCGCGGAGCAGGGCCCGGGCGATAGGTCGCTTGCGCTATCGGGCGACGAGCTTCCGTGTAGGACGCCAACGCCGCGGCAATGGAGTTCGCGCTGCGCAGCGTCTTCGCCAAGACGATCGCGTCCTCGATGGCGGACGTCGCGCCCCGTCCCGCCGCCGGTGACACGGCATGCGCCGCATCGCCGATCAGGACGGTGTCCGCATTGTGCCAGTTCCCCTCGGGTTCCAGTTCGTACAGCGCGATCGGTGCGCTGACCTCCGAAAGCTCCAGCACCTCGGCCACCGGGGTGGCAAGCAGCGCCTCGAGGAACACGTCAGGGTCGACCGCCGCGGGCGCGACGTGTCGCCTGCTGAACCAGAACGATCCGTCGCGGGTGTCCCCCACGTATCCCGCTACCCCCTCCGGGTGCGACCAGAAGTGCAGCACGTTCGTCGGTAGCCCACGCACCGGAACCGGGCAGTGCCCGTACCTGATGGCTTGTCCCGTATACGTGGGCTCGCGGGGATCGCCGAGCATGCGCCGAGTGGCCGAACGAGCACCGTCCGCGCCGACCAGCAGATCACCCGTGCGTTTGCCGGGATCGGCCCGAGTTCCGTAGTCGCACGGAATATTCCTTTGTTCCAGGCCTTCTCGCAACAGTGCCAGCAGATCCTTGCGCCACACGTGGGTACTGGACCAGCGATGACCGGGCTCGGTCCGGGCGAAGGATCCGGTCCGCCCGGTGAGCGTGTCGACCGTGCTGACGCCGACTACCGGAAATCCGGCCGCCCTGACCTTCTCGCCCAACCCGATCTGATCGAGCGCGGTCGACGCCGCGGGGCCGAGGGTGACCCACCCGCCCACTTCGGCAGTGCGCGCCGAGGTCTCGTAGACCTGAACGCGGGCACCGACTTTCGCCATCGCCAGAGCGGCACATGCCCCTCCGATACCGCAACCGATGACCTCCGCTCGAAACATCTGGTCACACCTTCGCCGTGGGCCGGGCCCATTGACGACGCACCCGAACCATGTTCTCCCCCAGGTCGGCCGCCAAGGCCACGAGCAGTTTTCGGTCCGCATCGAACGTATCAGCCTTGTCCACGGCCGCGCGGTGCGGCTCGCCGTACAGCACCGGCCGCTCGCGATTGGCCGCGGCGACGCGCTGGAGTTCGCGCGCGTACCCGGAGACCGTAGCGGTCGACGTGGGGTCGATCTGGGGGCTGAGCAGCATCAGCGCATCACGAATGTCGACCATCATCGCCTGACGCCGCTCCATGATGGCCGCCAGCGGCTCCCGGACACGAAACCCGGGCATCCGCCGTTCGGGAAGGAACCGGGTGATCACGCCGACCGCGAAACGCCACAGCCGCCACAGCAACAGAACGTCACGCAAGGCCCCGAGACCGAGGACCACAGCTCGGACGCGCATCACCAAGCCATACCAGGACACACCCAAGAGGAAGACGAGCTGCCCGAGATAGACCTCCCACCGCCCCAGCACGACGAGCGCTCGCGGTGGCCGCGCCGACGCCGCGTAGTACCCGAGCTGGACCGTGAAGGTCACGGTGGCGGCGAGCATCAACACCGCGCCTATCGCCGCGAGCATGATTCCGTGCGCCGGCGTCCCCGACAGCAATCGCATATATGCGAAGCAGTAGAAAACGATCAGCATCCCCGTCGGCAACGTGATCAGCTTCTCCCCGAGATTGAACCCGACCACGGCCGGGTCGGCGAATCCATAGGGCTTCGCGTCGGGGCCCGCGACGACAGCGCAGACGGCCAGGACGACGAACGACGCGACCAGCGGAATACCGAGGGCGAACAGGATTTTCCTCGTCTGCGCGGTGCGCCGTGAGGCCAGCACGAAGAACGCTACGACGCACACCTTGGACCCGATCAGCAGAACGGTGCCGACGAATTCGTATCCCATCGCGGTCAGCAACCACGGGTCGGACCGGTCCTGCACGTACTCGCCGAAGGCATATCCCGATGCGAGGAAGAAGAAAGCCCCCACCACCGCGAGCAGAGCGACGTCCTTGTTCCTGCGGTACTGACTCGCCTTCCAGAGCATGGCCGCGGCGAATGCCGCGATGAGCCAGCCGTGCGGAATGTAGATCACAGCCAGCCCATTCTCTCCTGCAGCGGCAGCGACCAATCCTCGGCCCGCTGTAGGGGACGGAGCGCACGTTGCCGATCGAGCACCTTGCCCACCTGATACGCCCACCGCGCGAGCAGGTTCGCCGTGTACTCCGCCTCCCATTCCATCTTCGGCGACATCGCCGAATGGCGATGCACGCTTTCGGCCTCGTAGTGTCCGGCGATGATATGGCCGAACTCGTGCCCGATCCCGTGGTCCTGATGCCACGCGGGCGTCGCCTTCTGATACGCGATGACATAGGTGTCCGGCGGCGACGAGAGCTTCAGCGTGATCGCGAAGAAGCAATCGACCGGCAGCAATCTCTCCTGCAGAAGCACCGTAGCGCCGGTGAATTCGCAATAGCGCTCGATCAGCTGGCGCATGGTCAGCAATTCGCGCACCTGCATGCGTTGCAGCAGTAGCCGGGTGCGATGTTCGACCGCACGCACCGTCGCAGGGTTCGGGACGAAGCCGGTTCCTCCGTCTCGCGCGCTTCCGGCGTACTCCGCCGTGTCGTCCATTGCGCGTCTCGCGCGCCCGCGCCATACGGAACCCATCAGACGTCACACTCCGCAACCCGCCCCACCGCCCGACCCTCGGCAACCGGTCTGTCGAACAGCACGAAAACGATGCCGAGCGCCGCGCCTGACCGATCATCGTGGTCAGAGAACCCCCGTGCCCGGCCGGTTCGGCGTTCAAAGTACCATCACCGCCGCCGAACAGCATCGATTCGAATCACACTGGGAAGGCATGGCGTTCGCGTCGGCTTGCTCGGTTCGCCGAGCAGTGGCGCGAGGCGGCGGATCAGCGTTCGGCCGGGGCGTTCGCGGCGCGGAGAGCGGACAGGCCATCCCGATACGTCGGGTAGGCCGGGGACCAGCCGAGTTCGCGCTCGGCCTTGCCGGCGTCCAGCCGGATACGGCTGCCCACCAGCAGGGCGTGCAGATAGGGCGTCGCCCGCAGCAGCCACCCAGGGATACGGCGCGGGGGCGGGGCATCGGCCACGGCCGCGAGAGTATCGAGGTAGTCGCCCATTTCGACCGGCTCCCGGTCGGCGATGTTGTATGCCTCACCGGGACGGCCGCGCGTCAAGGCCGCGAGCGTCGCGGAGGCGGCGTCGGCGATGTGGATCGGGTGCAGTGTTCCGGGTTTGCGCGGTACCGGCAGCCTGCGGCGGCGCAGGCTGTCCATCATCCCGCAGGTCGCCGGTTCCGGCCCGTAGAACAGGCCGTAGCGCAGTGCGACGCCGCCGTATCCGAGCACCTGTTCCTCGTTGGATCGCAGCGAGCGCATATGGGTCTCGAAGGGGCCGTGACCGGAGGGCGCGAAAGGATGGTCCTCGCTCAGCGGAGCGGGGCCGTGGTCACACCAGCCGTAACCGAGGAAGAACGACTGTGTCACGAATTGCCGAGCACCGACGGTCTCCGCCGCTCGCAGCAGATTGCGGGTGCCCTTGTCGCGCAGCTCATCGGTGGCATACAGGTCCCGATGCCGAGTCGGCGTCCGGGTGAGCGCGGTGGCCTGGTGGACCACCGCGTCCGCACGCAGACCCGCGACGGCGGTGCGTAGCGCACCGGCGTCCAGGATGTCCGCGACCACCGGACGGACACCGGACTCGGCGAGGCGCCCGGCGCCGGCGGGGGTTCGGGTGAGGCCGAGCACGGTATGGCCGGCCGAGCGCAGCTGAGGGATCAGAGCGGAGCTGAGCGTGCCGGTCGCGCCGGCGAGCAGGATTTTCACGGTTTCACCTCGAGATCGTGGCGGCTGTCTTGCGTGTACGCAGTTCACGCAGGCGGATGACGAGGCCGACGGTGGCGATCGCCGAGAACAGCAGCAGCAGCCAAGTATCGGAGGCATGCCCGCCGCCCTCGTCGACGGCGTGGTTCGCCGCGTGCAGGGTGTTGGTGACAACGAACCCGCCCAACACCACGGACACGACATCGCGCCACGCCAAGGCGGCGATCATCATCAGCCCGATCCCGATCTGGAAGACGCCGGCGTCGTGCAGGAAATGTTCGTGCTCGGGCCAGTTGGCCCATTCGGCGAAACCGGCCGGGTCGATGCGGCACCAGATTCCGATACCCAGCATCGATGCCGCTGCCACCACCGTGACGACAGTGACCGAGCGATTCATGGTTGCCTCCTTCTCATGCCGCGAACGCCGCACTGAACTGGAGACGAGGCAGGCCGCAGGGATGTGATGGGTGGTCGCGTGTGATCTGAGCGACAGGTCACCGCGCGGAAGAACTCGCGGACGTCGCCGACCGATCGGAAGACGGTGGCGGTGGGCGTCGGCCCGAGGGCTGAGCAGCATCATGGCCGGCAGTCATGCTCGGAGTCTGGCCTGATCAGCCACGACGCATCCTCATTCGGCCGAGCGGACGGACCCGCCGGGGTTGTCGACGAACGGCCCGCAGAGCGCGTCGCGGATCGTCTCGCGTACCCAGCGCTGTGCCGGGTCGGCATCGAGCCGAGCGTGCCAGAGCAGTCGCACTTCGACTTCCGGTAGGTCCGCGGAGATGGGAAACCAGCGAATGCCGAGGGTCCGGCCGTACTGTTCGGCGAGGCGCTGCGGCACGAGTCCGACATACCGGCTGGAGGAGACCAGCAGCGCCGCGACGGCGAAGGTCGGAACGACGGCGGCGACGTGGCGTTGCAGGCCCACCGCGTCGAGGGCATCGTCGAGTGGTCCGCGCGCGCGTCCACGGCGGGAGGCCGAGATGTGGGGATGCCCGCACAGCTGCCGCAAGGTCGGGCGGCGGTGCCTGCCCAGCGCGCTGTCGGCGCGGACGATGCCGACCATCCGTTCGCGATACAGCGCGGCCGTCCGGATATCGGGAGCCGCGACGTCGCCGACGCCGATGTCGAGATCGACCGAGCCGTCGCGGAGGGCCTCGGCGCTTTCGCTGCCCTCTGTCACGAAGCGCAGGACCACGCCGGGTGCGACGGCAGCCGTGGCTTCCACCGCCGCCGTCGCCAGCGTCGCCGCCACGCCGTCGTTGATGCGAATCGTGAAGGTGCGCTCGAGTTCGGCGATCGCGAGCTCGCGGTCGGCGCTGATCAGTGCCGACGCTTCATCGAGCAGTGACCGCACGCGCGGCGCGGTGCGCAGCGCGAACGGCGTCGGAGCCATTCCCCGACCGGCACGCACCAGGATCGGGTCGTTCATCGCTCGACGCAACCGGCCCAGCGCGCGGCTGGTCGCGGGGATCGACAGATGCAGGCGCTCGGATGCCGCCGTGACACTCCCTTCCTGGAGCAGCGCGTCGAACACGCGCAGCAGATTCAGGTCGAGCTGCTCGGGCATAGTTGCATCGTACGCAAGTTATGATTGCCGAAGTTGCGTGGCACGGAGGAGAACGAGGTAAATACCGTCGGGGCCATGCCATTCACTGTCCTGACTCGTGATCGTGCTCCGTCGTCACGCGATCTCTCACCCCGTCGCGCCACACAGGGCGGCCTGCTCGCACTCATGTGTGCCTGCGTCGTGCTCGTCGTGGGGATGGTGGCCGCGATCAACCTCGCCGTCCCGATGCTCGCCGCGAGCGCACTGCACCCGTCCGCGTCGGCGCTGGTCTGGATCGTCGACACCTATGTGATCGTCTTCGCCTGCCTGGTCATCCCAGGCGGAGCCGCCGGCGATCGCCTCGGGCGCAAGGGAGTTCTGCTGGTCGGCCTGACGCTTTTCGCGGTGGGCGCGCTGATCTCGGCGAGCGCGCCGAACGTCGCCCTGCTCCTGGCGGGCCGTGCGATCACCGGTGTCGGCGCTGCCGCCGTGCTGCCCAATACGCTTTCCGTCCTGCTGCACGCCGTCCCCGCCGAACGCAAAGGTGCGACGATCGCCACCTGGGCGTCGATGACGGGCATCGGCGGAGTCATCGGCAACGTCGGCGGTGGGGCGATCCTGGCGGGCGGATCGTGGCGTTGGCTGTTCGCCGCCGCCGTGCCGATCGCGCTGGTTCTCGCCGCGCTCGTGGTAGGTGTCGCCCCGGTGTCGCCGCGCCATGACCGCCGCCTGGATCCACTCGGCGCGGCGCTGCTCGTCGGTGCGTCGGTCGCGCTGCTGCTGGGCATCGTCCAGGGGCCGGAAACGGGCTGGAGCAGCGCGGTCGTCATCGCCGGATTCGTCTGCGCCGCTGTGCTGTTCATCATCTGGACGGTCGTCGAACTGAAAATCGAGCATCCCCTGCTCGATCCCCGGTTGTTCCGGCTGCCTGGCCTGCGCAGCGCCTGTCTGGGCATGACGACAGTCTTCTTCGGCATGTTCGCGCTGTTCTATGTCAACGCGTCGTTCCTGCAGTACGGCAGGGGATTCGGCGTGCTGGCGACCGGGCTCGGCATCGTCCCGGTGACCGTCCCGATCATTCTCGGCGCTCGGCACGTCGGACGCCTGTCACAGCGCATCGGCCTCGACGCGACCGTCGGACTGGCATTCGGGTTCGTCGGCTGCGGGCTGCTCGGACTGTCCACGAGCGGCACGCAGACGCCCTACCTCGCATACGCCGCATGGCTTACCGTGACCGGAATCGGTGTGACGCTGGCGCTACCGACGCTGTCCGGAGCCATCGCCGGTTCGCTGCCGCCCGATCAGGCCGGGGTCGGAGCCGGATTGCAGGCCACTACCCGCGAATTCGGCAGCGCCTTGGGTGTCGCCGTCATCGGCACGGTGCTCACCGCGCGGTTCGTCGCCGCGCTACCGCCGGACATCCGCGCGGGACACGACCCGCACACGGTGGCCCAAGCCCTTGCCGCCACCGCACCTGACCGCGCCCACGATGTCGTCACCGCGTTCGTCTCGGGCACAGAGGCCGGGCTGCGGGTGATCGGCGTGACCGTGCTCGTGCTCGGTGGACTCGTCGTACTGCAGTCGCTGCTGTCCCGGCGTGCGAAGGCGTCCTCACCTGATACAGCCGATCACACGGGCTGACGCGCCGGGTGCGACCAGCCACGGTTTCCGGCGCGGATGCGAGACCGTGGCTGCTGATAGCACTGGTGCGCGAATTACCGATGCCGTTGCCCGCCAACGGTAATTCGAGTGCGGTCCGGAGTGCTCGTCACCAGACTTACCAGGATGCAGACGCGTAGTGTCACCGAGTTGATCGAATATCTGGCCACCGGTGAGCGAGTGAAATATCTGCCGTTCTGGGGGCACCAGCCGCGCAAGGACGGGACGATCGGAGCCAGATGCCTGAGCCAGTGGTGGCCCGCGGAGTTCACTGTCGACGGAACGACCTTCGAATCGGCCGAGCACTACATGATGTGGAGAAAGGCGATGTTGTTCGGTGATTTGGCCATCGCAGAGCAAGTGCTGGGAGCCGAGCACCCGAGTGAGGCGAAGTCGTTGGGGCGAAGGATCACGGGATTCGATGAAACCCTGTGGGAGACGCACCGCTAGATCGTGACCGCCGGAAGCATCGCCAAGTTCGGCCAACACGACGAGCTCCGCCGCTTCCTGCTGAATACCAATGACCGCGTGCTCATCGAAGCCAGTCCGGTCGACCGGGTCTGGGGTGTCGGCCTGACCGCCGACGATCCACGCATCGAAGATCCGGCCCAATGGCAGGGATTGAATCTTCAGCCGAGCGTGTGGAAGAACTCGCGGATGTCGCCGATCAGCAGGTCCGGCGTCTCGAGCGCCGGGAAATGCCCGCCGGAGTAGAACTCCGACCAGTGGGTGATGGCGTGTGCCCGCTCGGCGAAGCGGCGGATGGCGTAGTCGCCGTCCTTGAATACCGCCACGCCGGTCGGCACGGTGCCCTTCGGCTTCGGGGCGAACATGGTCGCATCGTGAAAGCGCTCGTAGTAGAGGTTCGCGACGCTGCGGGCGGTGTCGGTGAACCAGTAGATGCTCACCGTGGTCAGCAGGCGATCGATGTCGACGGCCTGTTCGGGCAGGTCGTGCGACTGATCGGTCCACTCGCGGTACTTCTCCACAATCCAGCCGAGCTGGCCGGCCGGGGAATCGGCGAGCAACTGGGCGATGGTGTTCGGGCGTGAGCCCTTCAGATTCATGTAGGCCGAGCCGTCGTCCTGGAACTTCTTCATCGCGCCGAGCCGAACCCTTTCCGCGTCGGTGAGCGCGGCCATATCGGCGGGGTCACCGGTGGGAAACGTGACCAGCGCGTTGACGTGCACGCCGAGTACGTGCTCGGCGTCGATCCGTCCCAGGGCCGGGGCGATGAAGGCGCCGTGGTCGCCGCCCTGCACGCCGTAGCGGTCGTAGCCGAGGCGGGCCATGAGTTCGGCGAGCACCGCGGCGATCCGGCCGTCGTTCCAGCCGGGCTCGGTGATCGGGCCGGAGAAACCGTGACCGGGCAGCGAGGGGATGACCAGGTGGAAGGCCGGCGCGTCGGGGACGCCGTGCGCGGCCGGGTCGATGAGCGGGCCGATCACATCGCGGAAGTCGGCCACCGAACTGGGCCAGCCGTGCAGCAGCAACAACGGGGTGGCGTCATCCTGGGCCGAGCGCACGTGCAGGAAGTGCACGTTCTGTCCGGCGATGGTGGTGCAGGACTGCGGATAGGCGTTCAGCTCCGCCTCCGCCGCGCGCCAGTCGAACTTCTCGGCCCAGTAGCCGGCCAGGCCCTTCAGGTAGGCAGTCGGCACACCACGTTTCCAGCCGGTGCCGGGCAGATCATCGATCCAACGGGTGCGGGCCACGCGCAGGCGCAGATCGTCCAGGTCAGCCTGCGGAATGTCGATACGAAAGGGGCGAATCTCGGTGCTCGTCATGCCATAGATATTTCGGGTAAAGAGGGGCCCCGCGAATCACGACAATTCGTTATTTCGCAGGCAGCCCCCTCGGCACCGAACCCGCGAGTGGCACCTCACTGCGGCATCGGCCGAGAAGAACTCTCCGTGGTGCACCACTCGCGGCTGGCGCCGAGGGCGCGGTACGGGCATGATCGCGCCGTGGTCAGCCTTCCCGTATGCGGCGCCTTCGTGGGGCGGGCCGCCGAACTCGCGGCATTGCAGGACGCCTATCGGGATCCGGCGGTTCATACCGTGCTGGTCGGCGGTGAAGCGGGCATCGGCAAGTCTCGGCTGGTCGCGGAGTTCACGACGCGGCTCGGCGCCCGCACGGCGGTATTGTCCGGACGGTGTCCGGAGTTCGGCGCGAGGGGGCTGCCGTTCACTCCGTTCGTGGCGGTCATGCGCGCGCTGCTGCGCGAGCAGGGCGTGGAGGGACTCGCGGCGCTGCTTCCGAAATCCGAACCCGCGCTGGGGCGCTGGCTTCCCGAACTGGCCGCGCGGACGGGCGCGGCGGAGCCCGAAACCGACCGGATCCGGTTGTTCGGCGAGATCCTGACCGTGCTGGAACAGTTCTCGATGACCAAACCCCTGGTGGTGGTGCTGGAAGATCTGCATTGGGCCGACGAGGCCGGCCTGGAACTGCTCGCTTTCCTGGTGGCCAACCTCGCCCGGGAAGATTTGTTCTTGGTCGGCACCTACCGGCCTGCCGATTCCGGACCGCTGCGCAAGCTGGTCGCGGGTCTGCGCCGCGACCAAGGTGTCCTCCTGCTGACTCCGCCGCCGCTGACCAGGCACGAGGTGGGCAGGCAGCTGGCCGCGCTACGCGGCCGGGAGCCGGAAGCGGGGACGATCGCGCGAGTCTTCGAACGCAGCAAGGGCATTCCGCTGTTCGTCGAGGCACTCGGTCCCGCACCCGGGGCCACGCCCGCCGAGCTGTCGGAGCTTCTGCTCGGGTATCTGTCCGACCTGCCCGAGCAGGCCGCATCGGTGTTGCGGCTCGCGGCGGCGGCCGGGTCACCGGTGCGGCACTCCCTGCTGGCCGCCGCCTCCGATCTCGCCGAGGATGCGCTCACCGCAGCCTTGCACAAGCTGGTCGATCAGCGGCTACTGACGCCCACCGGCACCGGCTACGAGTTCCGGCACGTCCTCATCCGCGATGCCGTCTATGACGACCTACTGCCGGCGGAACGAAAAGGACTGCACACCAGACTTTCCCGCGCATTGCTCGCGTGCCGTAACCGCGATCAGGATCACTGCCCCAACGGGGAGCTGGCATACCACGCGTACGCCGCCGGTGAGTTTGCGCTGGCACTGGAGGCCGCGTGGGATGCGGCCGCGGACGCGGAAAGCATCGGCGCACAACGCGTCCAGGTGCGACACCTGGACCAGGTGCTCGAACTGTGGGATCGAGTGCCGGAAGCGGCGAGCCGAGTGGACGCCGACCGGATCGATGTCGTGGAAGCAGTCGTGGCGGCGTGCTATCGCGGCGGCGTTGTCGAGCGCGGGATCACCGCGGCCGACGAGGCGCTGGCGGCCATCGATGCGGCGACCGACCCGGAGCGCGCCGCCCGGCTGCATCACTACCGCGCCGGATTGCGCAATCAGAGCAGCGGCGGCGGCGAAGACGACCTGCTCGCGGCGCTGGCATACCTCCCGCCGGACCGGCCGACCCTGCTGCGCGGCGAGGTGCTGGCCGAACTCGCCGCGGCGCGCGTGTTCAGCGGTGCGACGGCTGCCGCCGAGAACGATGCACGCGCCGCCGTCGAGGTGGCCGAGCAGCTCGGGGCCGGGCCGCTGACCGCGCGCGCCTACGCATATCTCGGGCTGGCCACCGCGGATCGCAGGGAAGTCGCCGTGGCGCATTTCGAACGGGCGCACGCCGCTGCGAAGGCCGCTGGGGATCCGGGGACGCTGCTGACGGTGGTGCTGTGGGAGTCGGCGCTGCTGGTGTCGGCAGGCGCCTACGAGGCCGCCGTCGCCGCGATCCAGCAGGGGCTCCGGGCCGCCCACGAGACCTATCGATTCGCCGAGGCCGCACCGATCCTGCTGGTCAAATGGGCTCAGGCGCTCACCGCCCTCGGTCGCTGGAACCAGGCACTCGATCTCATCGATGAATCGCTGACCGAGCGGTTACCGCCGTTGAGCACCGCCGCGCTGCTGCTGTGCCATGCCAGGATCATGCTGGCGCGCGGCGACGCGGACGCCGCGGCGACGAGCGCGGCGACCGCACAGCCCTTGCTCGGAGATCGCCGCTGGGCCAGGCAGTACCAGATCCAGCTGCACACCGTGCAATCCGAGATCGCGCGCGCGGCAGGCAACCCGCGGCGCGCCGCCGAGATCGGCGCGGCCACGCTGGCCGCCGACGATCTGGCCGCGCACCATCACGAGGGGTGGGCGCTGGCCGACGCGGTCGCCCGAACGCGTTGCGCTCCGATGGTTCTCGGCTCCGTCACCGCCAAGCTGCCGGTGATCACCGCGGTCGACGCCGCATACCGGGATTCCTGCCACGCGGTGCGCAGTGGCCGTGCCGCCGACTGGGCCGCGGCGGTGTCTTCCTGGCGCACCCTGCGACAGCCGTACGAGCTGGCGCGCAGCCTGCTCGAAGCCGGGGAAGCGGAACTTGCCGCGGGCGATCGCGCGGCAGCGCGCGACGCACTGCGATCCGTTCTCGAGCTGGCGGACGAATTGGCGGCGGCACCACTCGCCCAGCAAGCAAGGCAGCTCGCCGACCGCGCCGGGATCGTGCTCGCCGAACCCGGGGACCGGCCGGCCGCGGCCCAGCCCGCGAGCACCGCGGGCCTCACCCCGCGAGAGCTCGACGTGCTGCGGCTGGTGTCAACGGGCGCGAGCAACCGCCAGATCGCGGCCGAGCTGTTCATCAGCGCCAACACCGCGGGCGTGCACATCTCGCGCATCCTCACCAAGCTCGGCGCGTCCAGCCGCACCGAGGCGGCGGCGACCGCGCGGAAACGCGGATTGCTGGAGTCCGAGGGATGACCCCCGTGGAATACCGCTCCGACACCCGGCGACCGATCCGTAAGATACAGTAGGTCGAACATGTCTCGAAAGGACGGGCTGATGCGGTCGACCTTGCTGTCCCGGCGCGATCTCGATTTCCTGCTCTACGAGTGGCTGGACGTCGAGGGGCTCACCAAGCGCGAGCGGTATGCTGAGCACTCGCGGGAGACCTTCGACGCCGTGCTCGACCTCAGCGAGCAGCTGGCCACCAAGTACTTCGCGCCGCACAACAAGCTCAACGACGCCAACGAACCCACCTTCGACGGCGAACGGGTGACCATCATCCCGGAGGTCGGGCAAGCCCTGGCCGCCTTCGCCAAGGCGGGACTGCCCTCGGCCGCAATGGATTACGAACTCGGCGGCGCACAGCTGCCCGCGACCGTCGCGCAGGCGAGCTATGCCTGGTTCCAGGCGGCCAACCCGGGCACCGCGGGCTACCCGTTCCTCACCGTGGCCAACGCGAATCTGCTCATCGCCCATGGTCCGGAGCATGTCGAGAAATTCGTCGAGCCCATGCTCGCGGGCCGCTTCTTCGGCACCATGTGCCTGTCGGAGCCCCAGGCCGGTTCGTCGCTGGCCGACATCGTCACCCGCGCCGAACCGCAGGGTGACGGCACGTACCGCCTGTTCGGCACCAAGATGTGGATCTCGGGCGGCGATCACGAACTCGGCGAGAACATCGTGCACCTGGTGCTGGCCAAGATTCCCGGCGGACCGGCGGGCACCAAGGGCATCTCGCTGTTCGTCGTGCCCCGGTTCCTGGTCGGCGACGACGGCACGATCGGCGAACGCAACGACGTCGCGCTGGCCGGGCTCAACCACAAGATGGGCTTCCGCGGCACGGTCAACACCGTGCTGAATTTCGGCGAGGGCCGCTGGACGCCGGGTGGCGCGCCCGGCGCGGTCGGCTACCTGGTGGGCGAGCAGCATCGCGGGTTGACCTACATGTTCCACATGATGAACGAGGCGCGCATCGGCGTCGGCCTGGTCGCCACCGCGCTCGGCTACACCGGATACCTCGAGTCGCTCGACTACGCCCGCACGCGCACGCAGGGCCGCGCCAAGCTCCCCGCCGACCCGTCCGCGCCGCAGCGGCCGATCATCGAGCACGCCGACGTGAAGCGCATGTTGCTGGCGCAGAAGTCCTATGCCGAAGGCGCCTTGGCGCTGGTGCTCTACTGCGCGCGGCTGGTCGACGAACAGCGCACCGCCGACTCCGAAGACGACCGCCGCGCGATCACCCTGCTACTGGACATCCTGACCCCGATCGCCAAGAGCTGGCCCTCGCAGTGGTGCCTGGAGGCCAACAGCCTCGCGATCCAGGTGCTCGGCGGCTACGGCTACACCCGCGAATACAACGTCGAGCAGCACTACCGGGACAACCGGCTCAACCCGATCCACGAGGGCACGCACGGCATTCAGGGCTTGGACCTGCTGGGACGCAAGGTGACCCAGCAGGGTGGCGCCAGCTTGCTCGCGCTCGGGTCCAGGGTCGACGCCACCGTCACCGCTGCGCGGGCGGCGGGCGGCGAGGCCGCCGAACTCGCCGCACAACTGGATTCGGCGTGGCGGCGACTGGTCGAGGTGACCGCGGGGCTGTTCGCCTCCGGCGACATCGAGGCCGCGCTGGCCAACAGCTCGGTGTATCTGGAAGCGTTCGGGCACACCGTCCTGGCCTGGATCTGGCTGGAACAGTTCCGCGCCGCCGCGGACCGTACCGGCGATTTCTACGACGGCAAGCGACACGCGGCCCGATACTTCTACCGTTTCGAATTGCCCAAGACCGCACCGGCACTGGATCTGCTCGCCAGGCTGGACACGACTACCCTGCAGATGCAGGACGCCTGGTTCTGAACACAGCCCGTTTCGATACACCTTACCGAAGATGTATCATTCCGCGGTGATCGATTCCAGTCAGCGGACCACCCGCCCTCCCGGCCGACCGGCCTCCGCGACCAGGGAACAGGTCATCGAGCTCGCGCGCCGGGCGTTCCTGGCCGGTGAGCGCGTGGACATCCAGGCGATCGCCGGACAGCTCGGGCTCAGCCGCGCGTCGGTCTACCGCTGGTTCGGCTCCCGCGACGGGGTGCTCGGTGCGGTCCTGGCCGGGGAGTTCGAGGCGCTGCTCACCCGCGCCGACGCCCGCCGCCGCTCCACCGGCGCGCGCCGCATCCTGGACGTGCTGTACCGGGCGAACCGCTGGATGACCGACAACGAACCGTTCCGGCGCTACTTCGAGAACGAGCCGCTGTCCGGGTTGCGCATCCTGACCGCGAGCGACGGCCCGGTGCAACCGTTGGTCGTCGGCACGGTCCGGGAGCTGATCGTCCGTGCCACGGAGGAGGACGGCTACGACCCGCCGCTGGAACCGGCGCTGCTGGCCTACGCGCTGGTCCGGCTCGGCGAGGCGTTCCTGTACAACGACAACGTCGCGGGCATCCGCGGCGACGTCGACCGGCTGCACGAGGTCCAGGCGGCGCTGCTGGGCATCCCCGAGGCGATCACGCCGTGACCGGGGCGCGGCTGCACGAGCGTTTTCCCGAGCTGGCCGACACGCTGCCGTTCGTCCGCCTCGGCACCGCTCCGACGCCGGTACGCCGCTGCGACCTCGGCACCACGGCCGACCTGTGGTGCAAGGACGAGAGCGGATACGGCGACGGCGGATGGGGCGGCAACAAGGTCCGCAAGCTGGAATGGCTGCTGCCGGAGGCGCGGCGACGCGGTGCGCGCACCATCCTCACGGTCGGCGGCACCGGAACCAACTGGGGACTCGCCACCGCCTTGTACGGCCGCGCCCACGGCATCGATACCACGCTCGCCCTGGTCGACCAGCCGGTCGACGACCATGTGCGCGCGCAGCTGCGGCGACTGGAGAACTCCGGCGCCACTTTGTATTTCACGCACAGCAAACTGCGCACGATCCTCGCGGCGCCGTGGCTGTATCTGCGCCGCATCCGCGCGGGCAAGCGCCCGTACCTCCTGCCCGCGGGCGGGTCCTCGCCGGTCGGCGCCCTGGGCTACGTCGAGGCGGCGTGTGAACTCGCGGCGCAGGTCGCCGCGGGTGAACTCCCCGAACCACAGCACATCGTCACCGCCGTCGGATCCGGCGGAACCGCCGCCGGTCTCGCACTCGGCCTGCGGCTGGCCGGGCTGCGCACGCGCGTCGTCGGCGTCGTCGTCAACGACGCGCTCCCCCTCGACGCGAAGCACGTCGTCCGCCTCGCCGGACGGACCGAGCACCTGCTGCGCGCCCGCGGAGCGCGTTTCGCGCCGATCGAGCTGCGGCCCGAGGACGTCACGATGACCACCGATTGGCTCGGCCCCGGCTACGGCCACACCACGCCCGCCGCCCGGGAAGCCGAGCAGCGCGCCGAAGAGGCCGGACTGCACCTGGAGACCGTCTACACCGCCAAAGCGCTCGCCGCGCTGCTGTCGCTGGACGAGGCAGGCGTCTTCGGCGCGGGGCCGGTGGTGTTCCTCAATACTTACGGTCCGCGACCGTAGATACGCACCGCACAGGCCGCGCGGCCCCGTTTTCGAATCGCTGTGATCGAAATTCGGCCGCCCGGGTCCCACGTGGCGTATTGGCCGGACCGCCGCGCATATCGCCAGGTCGGGCCGCGAAGCGCCCGGCGCAATAACATCCCCTGATTTTTCTCGGCGCCGACGCGGGCAAATGCGCGACCCCACCCCCGTTATCGTCGCTATTCGTGCAGGTCAGCGACAGTAAGGCGGAGAAAGTGGCAGCGGAACCCACGCCGGTGCGCCAATTGCGCGCCGATCAGGCGCGGCGGGTGGCCGACATCCTGCGCCACCAACTGCACGCGGGCGCCTTCGACGGCGCGCTGCCGAGCGAACAGGAACTCGCCGCCGAATACGGCGCCTCGCGCAATACCGTCCGCGACGCCTTGGCGCTGTTGAAGGACGAGGGTTTGATCGACCGGGCGCCCAAGGTGGGCACCCGGGTGGCCACCCGCAAATACGACCACGGACTCGACGCGCTGCTCGGCTTGCAGGAGACCTTCAAGGGCCACGGCACCGTACGCAACGAGGTGCGCGCGGCGATGCACGTCGCCGCACCGCCCGCCGTGGCCCGCAGGCTCGGTCTCGCACCGGGCGAGCGCGTGGTCTACCTGGAGCGCCTGCGCTACCTCGCGGATCTGCCGCTGAGCCTCGACCTGACCTACCTCGTGCCCGACATCGGCACCGAGGTACTCGGCCACGACCTCGAGCACACCGACGTCTTCGTCCTGCTGGAACGCATCAGCGGCCACTCGCTCGGCTCGGCCGACCTCGCCTTGGAAGCGGTGCCCGCCGACCCGCACACCGCCTCCACCCTCGACGTCCCCGGCGGCGCGCCGCTGCTGATGCTGGAACGACTGACCCGGCTCGACGACGGCCGACCGGTCGACCTCGAGTACATCCGCATGCGCGGCGACCGCATCACCATGCGCGGCAGCCTGACCCGCAGCACTCCCGAATGGAAGGTCCTCTAGATGGCACTCGTGAATCAGCGCGCCGACATCCCCGTCACCATCGACGAGTCGCTGTGTATCCAGGGATGCACGCTGTGCGTCGAGATCTGCCCGCTCGACTCGCTGGCCATCAATCCCGAGAACGGCAAGGCCTTCATGCACGTGGACGAGTGCTGGTACTGCGGTCCGTGCGCGGCCCGCTGCCCCACCGGCGCCGTCACCGTCAATATGCCCTACCTGCTCCGCTGATCTGGAAGACCGATGAAAGCAAAACTCGTCCCCGCCCTGCTCGCCGCCGCACTCGCCCTGACCGGATGCTCGCTGGAGCAGACCGACGCCACCCCGGCCGGCACCGTCAAGGTGGTCGTCGGCTACCAGTCCAAGACCATCAACACCGTCACCGCGGGCACCCTGCTGCGCGCGCAGGGCTATCTCGAGCAGCGGCTACAGAAGATCACCGACAACGGCGGGGCGAAGTACCAGGTCGAGTGGCAGGACTACGACACCGGCGCGCCGATCACCGCGCAAATGGTGGCCGAGAAGATCGACATCGGATCGATGGGCGACTACCCGTTGCTGATCAACGGTTCCCGCACCCAGGTCAACGAGCGCGCACGCACCGCGCTGGTGTCGGTCACCGGGTACAACCCCAAGGGCGCGCTGAACATGGTCGTCGTGCCGAACGATTCGGCCGCCACCGGCATCGGCGACCTGGCCGGGCAGAAGATCTCCGCCAGCGTGGGTTCGGCCGGGCACGGCACCCTGGTGCAGGCGCTGTCGCGGGCCGGGATCGATCCGGCCAAGGGCGTGGAGGTGCTCAACCAGCAGCCGCAGGTCGGCGCGACCGCCCTGGAATCCCGCCAGGTGGGCGCGCTGTCGCAGTTCGTCGCATGGCCCGGTCTGGTGGTCTTCCAGAACAAGGCCAAGCTGCTCTACGACGGCGCCGAACTCGGCGTGCCGACCTTCCACGGCGTGGTGGCCCGGCGCGCGTACGCCGCCGATCACCCGGAGGTGCTCCAGGCGTTCCTGGCCGCACAACTGGACGCCACCCAGTTCCTGCAGGAGAAGCCGTTCGAAGCCGCGAAGATCGTCGCGGACGGGTCCGGACTGCCCCAGGAGGTGGTGTACCTCTACAACGGTCCCGGCGGAACGAGTTTCGACACCACGCTCAAGACGAGCCTGATCGCGGCGCTCAAAGGCGATGTGGCGTACCTGAAGTCGATCGGCGACTTCGCGGAGCTGGACATCGACCGGTTCATCGACGACGCGCCGCTGCGCAAGGCGTTCGCGGAGACCGGGCGCGACTACGACCGCGATTTCGCGTCCACTGCCAACCCGACCCGGGTCACCGGCACCGACCCCATCTGCGGCACCGCGGCGCAGAACCCCGCCCTGGCCGGTGAACTGTGGCTGGACGGCGCACCGACGCCGCAGCCGGCCGCGGACCCGAACTGCCTGCTGCGCGCGGTCCAGGCCGCGAAAGCGCAGGGCAAGACGATCCGCGCCGCCTACGTCCCGGATACCGAACTCGGCACGCGGTGGTTCGCCGACAAGTCGATCTGGCTGCGTGACGGCGCCGCCTACCTGCCCTTCACCACCGCTGCCGCCGCGCAGCGCTACCGGCAGGCGCATCCGTCCGCCACCGCGGTCGGCTACGACCAGGCCGTCGCGGAAGTACGCGGATGATCGGCGAACTCACCGCCCCGGCCGTGCCGGCCGCCGCGGAACCCACCGCGACCCGATCGGACGCCGCGCCGGCGCCGCGGTCGGCATGGCGCTCGCGCCTGCTGCGGGTCGCCTCGGTCGCCGTCGCGGTCGGTCTGTGGCAGCTGCTCACGGTCAACAACGTGCGGGCGGGCCTGCGTTTCGACACGCTGCCGACCGTCACCGAGATCGTCGCCGAATTCGGCACGCAGTTGCGCGCCGACCAGTACTACCTGGATATCGCGCAGTCGCTGCTGCGGATCGTCACCGGCTTCGGTCTGGCCGCGGTGGTCGGCGTGCTCGCGGGCATCGGCCTGGGCCGGTCTCGGCTGCTCGCCGACACCTTCGGCCCGCTGGCGGAACTGGTCCGGCCGATTCCGGCCATCGCCTTGGTTCCGGTCGCGATCTTGCTGTTCCCCAGCGACGAATCCGGCATCGTGTTCATCACCTTCACCGCGTCGCTGTTCCCGGTGCTGGTCAGCACCCGGCACGCGGTGCGGGCGCTGCCCACGATCTGGGAGGACGCGGTACGCACGCTCGGCGCGTCCCGGCTGGACGTGCTCGCGCGCGTGGTGGTTCCCGGCATCCTGCCCGGCGTCTTCAGCGGACTGTCGGTCGGCGTCGGCGTGGCGTGGATCTGCCTGATCTCCGCCGAGATGATCTCCGGGCGCCTCGGCGTGGGCTACCGCACCTGGCAGGCGTACACCATCGTGGACTATCCGGCGGTGTTCGTCGGCATGATCACCATCGGCGTCCTCGGTTTCGCGACATCGGGGCTGGTCGAGCTGGCCGGCCGCCGCATCACCCGCTGGCTGCCCAGGGAGGTCGAAGCATGACCACGATGATCGACGCACCGGCATCGACCGGAATGCGCCTGAGTCTCACCGGTGTCCGGATCGCCTTCGGCGGCGAACCGGTACTCGACGGACTGGACTTGGCGATCGCGCCGGGGGAAATCCTCGTCGTGGTCGGCAAATCCGGGTGCGGCAAGTCGACGTTGCTGCGCGCGATCGCCGGACTGCGTGTCCCGGAAGGGGGCGCCATCCTGGCCGACGGCGATCCGGTCACCGGACCCGCGGCCGACCGCGCCCTGGTGTTCCAGGACGACGCGTTGCTGCCGTGGCGCACCGTGCGGCAGAACATCGAACTCGCCCTGCGCCTGCGCGGCACACCCCGCGCCCAGCGGCGGGCCACCGCCCTGCACTGGGTGGACGAGGTCGGCCTCACCGGCTACGCCGACTACCTGCCCCGCGACCTGTCCGGCGGCATGCGCCAGCGCGTCCAGCTCGCGCGCAGCCTGGCCGCCGCGCCACGCGCCGTGCTGATGGACGAGCCGTTCGGCGCACTGGACACCCAGACCAGAGAAACCATGCAGCGCCTGCTCATCCAGACCTGGCGCGCCCACCCCACCACCATCGTCTTCGTCACCCACGATCTCGACGAGGCCCTGCTGCTCGGCGACCGCATCGCCGTGCTCGGCGGCGGCACGCTGCGGGCGCTGGTGCCGGCGCCCAGCCCGCGCGAGGCGATCGACCGGTCCGCGACGAAGGCCGAGATCTTGGAGAGACTGTGAACATTCCGCCGCTGTCGGAACGGATTCGGCTGGACTGCGACGTCCTCGTCATCGGCGGCGGCACCGCGGGCACGATGGCCGCGCTCACCGCCGCCGAGCAGGGCGCGAACGTGCTGCTGCTGGAGAAGGCGCACGTGCGGCACTCCGGTGCGCTGGCCATGGGCATGGACGGCGTGAACAACGCCGTGATCCCGGGCAAGGCCGAACCGGAGGACTACGTCGCCGAGATCACCAGGGCCAACGACGGCATCGTCGACCAGCGCACGGTGTACCAGACCGCGACGCGCGGCTTCGCCATGGTGCAGCGGCTCGAGCGCTACGGCGTGAAGTTCGAGAAGGACGAGTACGGCGAGTACGCGGTGCGCCGGGTGCACCGCTCCGGCTCGTACGTGCTACCCATGCCCGAGGGCAAGGACGTCAAGAAGGCGCTGTATCGCGTCCTGCGCCAGCGCAAGATGCGCGAGAAGATCCGCATCGAGAACCGGCTCATGCCGGTGCGCGTGCTCACCGACAACGGACGCGCCGTCGGCGCCGCCGCTCTGCACACTCGCACGGGCGAATTCGTCGCCGTCGGCGCCAAGGCGGTGATCCTGGCTACCGGACCGTGCGGCAGGCTCGGGCTGCCCTCCAGCGGATACCTGTACGGCACCTACGAGAACCCGACGAACGCGGGCGACGGCTACTCGATGGCCTACCACGCGGGCGCCGAGCTCAGCGGCATCGAGTGCTTCCAGATCAACCCGCTGATCAAGGACTACAACGGCCCGGCCTGCGCGTACGTCGCCAATCCCTTCGGCGGTTACCAGGTCAACGCCGAGGGCGAACGCTTCGTCGACTCCGACTACTGGTCCGGCCAGATGATGGCCGAGGTCAAGCGCGAGATCGAATCCGCCCGTGGGCCCATCTACCTCAAGGTCTCGCACCTGCCCGACGAGACGCTGAGCACGCTCGAAGGCATCCTGCACACCACCGAGCGCCCCACTCGCGGCACCTTCCACGCCAACCGCGGCCACGACTACCGCACCCACGACATCGAGATGCACATCTCCGAAATCGGTTTGTGCGGTGGACATTCCGCCTCCGGCGTGTGGGTCGACGAGCACGCGCGCACCACCGTGCCCGGCCTGTACGCGGCAGGCGATCTGGCGTGCGTGCCGCACAATTACATGATCGGCGCGTTCGTCTTCGGCGATCTCGCTGGAGCGCACGCCGCGTCCACCCTGGCGGAGGTCGCGGCCCCCGCCGAGCTGCCCGAGGACCAACTGGCCGACGCGCACGAGCTGATCTACCGCCCGCTGCGCCATCCGGACGGGCCGCCGCAGCCGCAGGTCGAATACAAGCTGCGCCGTTTCGTGAACGACTATGTGGCCCCGCCCAAGACGGCCACGAAGCTGGCCATCGCGGTGGAGACCTTCGACCGGATGCGCGGCGAGGTCGAGGGCATCGGCGCGCGCACCCCGCACGAGCTGATGCGCGCGGTGGAGGTGTCGTTCATCCGCGACTGCGCCGAGATGGCCGCCCGCAGTTCACTGACCAGGACCGAATCCCGTTGGGGCCTCTACCACGAGCGCGCCGACCTACCCGAACGCGACGATGTCGAATGGCGATACCACCTCAACCTGCGCAAGAACCCCGACGCAACCATGGCGTTCCTGAAACGGCCGGTGGCGCCGTACCTGGTTCCGGTGCCCGGACTCGACGACCTGCCCTCGGCCGATGCCGAAGCGGTGCCGGTGCACCAGCCGCACCACATCGCGGGCCGTGCGCCGCATACCGGCGTCGCCGCTGAGCACGATCGGGCCGGAGCCGGTGCTTCGCAGCCCGCGACTCCCCCGTCGCCCCGGATCGTCGCGCTGCTCGCGCTCGACGAGCCCACCGTGACGCAACTGTCGGCCTACCTGACGGATCCGGACGCGGGCGTCCGGGCCGCGGCGATCTCGGTGCTCACCGAGCACACCCCCGCGGGTTTCGCGACCGCCCTCGGCGACGCCTTGGACGACGAGGCGGCCTCGGTCCGGCGCGCGGCCGCGGCGAGCCTGCGCGAACTCGTCGAGGTATTGCCCTCCGCGGCCGGGCTTTCCGACCGGCTCGGTTCGCCCGACCCCATCGTGCGATCCACCGTGATCGATCTGCTGCGCG
Organism: Nocardia abscessus; assembly: GCF_015477775.1. Lineage (GTDB taxonomy): Bacteria > Actinomycetota > Actinomycetes > Mycobacteriales > Mycobacteriaceae > Nocardia > Nocardia abscessus_A. The sequence goes on from NZ_JADLQO010000007.1 coordinate 57,411, forward strand.
CCCTGCGGGCGGGCGAGTCGGCGCAGTATCGCGCCGCACTGGCGGACGTGGACCATCGCGTGCGCATCGAGGCGGTCCGCGCGTTGGTCTCGCTCGACGACCGCGACGGCGTCGCCACCGTGGCCGCCGACGCCAACCGGGAAGTCCGCATCGCCGTGGCCCAGGGTCTGGCCGCCATCGGCGACGGTGGCGTCGAGGCGATCCGGCGCCTCGCCGACGATCAGGACCCGCTGGTCCGCGCCGCGGCGCTGACCGCGTTCGCCCAGCTGGGCGCCGGTTCGGCGGATGTCGCGGCGCTGGAGGAGGCCTTGCGTCACTCGGCATGGCAGATCCGAGTTGGTGCGGCGCGCGGGCTCGCAGGCGCCGACCCCGACCTCGCGGTGCCCATCCTGGCTGTGACGCTGAACGATCCGCATCTCGACGTCCGGAAGGCGGCGGTGCTGTCGCTGTCGGCGTGGCCGGACCTGCCCACCGCGCACGACGCGCTGCGCGCCGCGATCGACGACACCGATGCCGACGTGCGCGCGTATGCCCGGCGAGCGCTGGCCAGCCAGCCCACGGCGTAGAGCAACATGGTTGCCGCAGCTCGAATAGCTGATTAGATTAGCGGCTCGACCGTTGCCGACTCGCTAGCCGGGTTATAGCCGGGCGGCGACGGGGCGGCCGACGACGAGTCCGTCGCCGTTCCTCATCAGCAGCGACGGGAGTATGGCGTTGACCTTGCCGAACTGGCTGGATCTCGCCGTGCTCGGCACCCTCGTGGCCGCCGCGGTGCTCGGCTGGCGCCGCGGCGCGATCGTGGGGCTGCCCGGTTTCGCGGGCGCCCTGGCGGGTGCGATTCTCGGCGCGGCGCTCTGCGCGGCGGCCCTCGGTCAGCTTCCCCCGGGCGCCGTACGGCTCCTGCTCGCGCTGACGGTGATCATCGGATTGGTCGCGTTCGGCGCGATCGCCGGGCACCGGGCCGGACGCGCCGCGCGTGCGGCGGTTTCCGATCCCGTCACGCGTCGCGCGGACGCGCTCTGCGGGTCCGTTCTCCATATGCTCGCGGTCCCCTTGGTGGTGTGGTTGTTCGCCGCGCCACTGGAATCCGCGACCTTGGTGCGCGATTCGACGACCGTGCGGACCGTCGACGAGATCGCGCCGTTCTGGCTGTCCGGCCTGTCCGAGGTGCTCACCGCGCCGATCGTGGACGCCGGGCTCGCCCGCCCGCTCGCGCCCCCCGATCCCGGCATCGTCGACGGGCCGCTGCCCGCCGAACTGCGGCCGAGCGTGCTTCGCGTCCAGGACCTCGCACCGACCTGCGGCGTGCGTCAATCCGGTTCGGGATTCGTCATCGCGCCGGAACGAGTGCTGACCAATGCCCACGTCGTCGCCGGATCCAGCAAGGTCTCCGTCGACGCCGCGAACGGGCCGCTCACCGCGACCGTCGTGCAGTTCGATCCGATCATGGACATCGCGGTGCTCGCCGTCCCGGGTCTCGCCGCGCCCGCCCTCACCGTCGCGCCCGAAGCCGCGGGGCCCGGCGCCGACGCGATCGCGCTCGGCTACCCGAGGGGCGGCTCCTACACCGCGTCCGCCACCCGGGTGCGCAGCCGAGCCGCGCGCCAGGTGCGCGACATCTACCGCACCGGTCTCGGCGAACGCGAGATCTACACGCTGGACGGCTCGATCCAGCACGGGAACTCGGGCGGACCGCTCGTCGACCGCGACGGCCGCGTGCTGGGCATCGTGTTCGGTGTCGACGAGAACGACAGCAACGTCGGGTTCGCCACGAGCCTGCCGGAGGTGCTCGATCGTCTCGACCACGCATGGCGATCCGACCGGGCCGTCGACACCGGCCCCTGCGCCTCCTGACCGCCGTCAGGAAGCGTCGGCGACGATCACCACACCGCTCGACGCGTCGAGCAGCGGAATCGTCCGCTCCGCGGCATCATCGACGTGCACACGCGGATGCGGGGGAAGTTCGGTCTGGAAATAGGTTCCCGGCCCGTAGAACTGGCCGTACTTCACCACCACGCCGTCGAAGTCGAGCACGGCCGCTTCGTGCTCCTGGATCACCGCGCCCCGGCCCGCCGGCGGCTCCCAGGCGATGCTCTGCGCCAGGAAGCGCTTGGCATCGGCCGCCCGAGCGGCGGCGATCAAGTTACGGGTGCCCTCGGTGCGAATACGCGCGTTCGCCTCGGCGCGCTCCGGCAGCAGCGCCGCGTCGTCCGGCAGGTCGGTGAGCTGATGCATCACCATTTCCGAGCCGAACCCGACCACGGCGGCGATCAGGGCATCCGCGTCGTAGACGTCGCACACCACCGGCTGCGCGCCCGCCGCCCGCAACTGGTCGACCTTCGCCGTCGACCGGGTCATCCCCGCGACCTCATGCCCCGCCTCGATCAGCAGCGGAAGCAAGCGGACTCCGATCACGCCGGTCGCACCGGCCAGGAAGATGCGCACTCGATTGATTCTGCCGTGCCTGCGGCACGGCGTGTTCGCGGGGCTCTGTTTGTTTTTCCAGCGCCTGCGGCGCTGGGTGTTCGCATGCTCGGTCTCGCTTCGCTCGAAACCCGGGGCGGAGGTGCGCTGGTGGAGTGGGTGCGAGACCTCGCTGTCGGGGCGCGCGATCAGCTTGCGGGCGGGGCATGATCTGTCGCGGTGGTGGCCTGAGTTGTCTCGATTTGTGCGCTGGCGTGGTTCACCGACGCCGCCCGCGATCCCGCGTGCGCCGTGCCGTGCCGTGCGGACGTTGTCCATCGGTCAACCAGATTCGCCGCATCGGCTCGGTCGCGCTCGCAAACGGCAGGCGCGGCGGCGGTCGCTTGTCGGCACGCGGCGCACTGCCCACAGGCGGGGGCAGTCGCTGGGCCGCAATGATTCTCGTCGCTCCGACGCGCCATCGTGTGACGGCAGGTGCGGCACAGCAGATCAAGCGCAGTTCACCCAGGCGGTCACCGCATTGCCGTCCACCGCGTATTCGATCCCGCGGGCGGTCAGCATGCGCAGCACGGCTGCGTTGTCCGCCGTCGTGCTCACCAAGAGCTTCGCGTAGCCCTCGGCGGTCGCCCGCTCGATCAGTGCGCTGAACACCGCGGTGGCGATGCCTGCTCCCCTGCGGGAACGACCGATCCATACTCCGGCCTCGGCGGCGCCCGGCGCGGCGGGGAGCGGGCACAGTCGTGCCGCTCCGACCACCTCGCCGTCCGCTCGGATGCCGTAGGTCGACTCGATCGGCGGACTCGCCAGCGCCCGGCTTCGGTGGAATGCCAGGAAGCCGGCTTCCCGTTGGGCATTCCAGCCGCTACCGGGCCCTTCGACCGGCATCACCTCGCCGGGCTCCGCGTCTGCCACCGCCGCGTGCAGCAGATCGGTGAGCAACTGCTCGTCGAGCGGTTCCAGGGTGACATGGGCGGGCACAGCGCCGATCCTGTCACCCGGCACGGTCGCGGGCGACCGGTTTTCCGGCGGCTCAGACCGGGGTGATCGGCAGACGCAGTGCGCCGGGCGCGGCGACCGGAACCACCGGGTTCTTCGGTTCGATCGACGCGAGCCTGCGGTAAGCCGTGCCCAGGGGCGGGCGCTGGTCGTCCTCGCCTTTGTTCGGCCACAGCGCCATCGCGCGTTCGGCTTGGGCGGTGATGGTCAGCGAGGGATTCACGCCCAGGTTCGCCGAGATGGTCGAGCCGTCGGTGATGTGCAGGCCCGGGTGTCCGTAGACCCGGTGGTACGGGTCGACGACGCCGGTCGCGGGCGAGTCGCCGATCGCGCAGCCGCCGATGAAGTGGCCGGTGATCGGAATGTTCATCAGATCGGTCCAGGCGCCCTGCGGGAGGCCGTCGATCTTCTCCGCGATCCGCCTGGTCACCTCGTGGCCTTCCGGAATCCAGGTCGGCGGGGCGGCGCCATCGCCCGGCTTGGTCGTCATGCGCCTGCCGAACAAGCCGCGCTTGGTGTAGGTCACGATCGAGTTGTCGACGTTCTGCATGACGAGCACACCGACCATGCGCTCGGACCAGTGCCGCGGATTGTGCAGCCGATGAAGGTTGCGTCGCTCCGCGATGAGCGTTTTCACGCCGAGCAACCAGCGAGCCTTGCCCTCCTGACCGTCCACCAGCACCGTGGTCAGCAAACCCATCACGTTGCTGTTCTTGCCGTAGCGGACCGGCTCGACATGTGTGTGGTCGTTGGGGTGGATGGACGAGGTGATCGCGACGCCTTTGGTGAAGTCGGTGTCCTTGCGCAGCGACCGCGCGGCGAGCACCGCTTCGGAGTTGGTGCGGGCCAGGTATCCGAGACGCGGCGAGACATGCGGCAAGCTGCCTTTCTCGCGCAGCCGGTGCAGCAGCGTCTGGGTGCCGAGCGCCGCGGCCGCGAAGATCACCTGGTCCGCGGTGAACGTCTGCTTCGTCTTGCGCACCCACCTGCCGGTGCGCACGGTCCGCACTGCGTAGCCGCCTTCGGGACGCGGCCGCACGTCGGTCACGGTCGTCAGGGGATGCACTGTGGCTCCGGCTTTCTCGGCCAGATAGAGGTAGTTCTTCACCAGCGTGTTCTTCGCGCCGTGACGGCAGCCGGTCATGCACTCACCGCAGTGCGTGCAGGTCGAGCGCGACGGGCCGACTCCGCCGAAGTACGGGTCGGCGACCTCCTGGCCCGGCCGGGAATCGCCGTCCGCGAACAACACGCCCACCGGGGTGCGGCGGTAGGTGTGGCCGATGCCCATGTCCTCCGCGACCTCGCGCAGGATCCGGTCCGCCGGGGTGGTCGCCGGGTTCTCGGTGACGCCGAGCATTCGTTTCGCCTGGTCGTAGAACGGCGCCAGCTCCGCGCGCCAATCGGTGATGTGCGCCCACTGCTTGTCGCGGTAGAACTTCTCCGGCGGCTCGTAGAGCGTGTTGGCGTAGACCAGCGACCCGCCGCCGACCCCGGTCCCGCTCATGATGAAGGTGTCGTTGAGCAGCGTCAGCCGCTGGATGCCGTAGCAGCCGAGTTTCGGCGCCCACAGGTACTCGCGCAGATGCCAGGAATTCTTCGCGTACTCGTCGTCGGCGAACCGACGGCCCGCCTCGAGCACGCCGACCCGGTATCCCTTCTCGGTCAACCGCAGCGCGGCAACGCTGCCGCCGAAGCCGGATCCGATGACGAGCACGTCGTAGTGGCTGTCCATGTACTCGAGCGTATGGCGGCAAACGCGCAGGCCGGACGAGAGATACGGACGCGATATCGAGATTTCCGGCCATCTTCGCCCCTGGCCGCCACCGCGACGAGCAACCGGCCGGGAAACTCCGGCGGCCACTCGTATGCTCACTGCGTCGCGTCCAGCGAGAGGGAGAACCGGTGACGGATCGCGAAGTACTGACCTGGGAGTCGTTCGGCTCCGCCAGCCGGGAACTCGCCGCGACCATCGCGGCGGACGGTTTCGAACCCGACCTCATCCTGTCCATCGCCCGCGGCGGACTGTTCGTGGCGGGCGCGCTCGGCTACGCGCTGGAGGTGAAGAACCTGCACGTGATGAACGTGGAGTTCTATACCGGCGTCGACCAGCGCCTGGATCTGCCGGTGATGCTGCCGCCGGTGCCGCAGGCGGTGGACCTGGCCGGCGCCACCGTGCTCGTCGCAGACGACGTGGCCGACACCGGAGCCACTCTGAAGCTGGTCCGCGACTTCTGCTCCGGCAAGGTGGCCGAGGTGCGCTGCGCGGTGATCTACCAGAAGCCGTGGTCGGAGGTGGACAGCGAGTACGTCTGGCGGCGCACCGACCGGTGGATCAACTTCCCGTGGTCCACCGAGCCACCGGTGGTGCAGCGCCGCCCGCGCGTGCTCGACGCGTAATCGACGGCACGGCCGCCGGAAATCGCTCGGCGGCTGGAGCCGCTCGCAGACAGCGAAGCCGGCAGGCAGTGCGGAGCACCGCCGGGACAACCGGGGCGGGCGACAGGGGCCGACCTTCGACCGGCCGGGCGGGCTCCGCACTTTCGGATCAGCTCAATTGCCCTGCGCCACAACCACTCCGCCGCTCGGACAGCACCGCCTCCAGGCGTTCACCGAGTGCGTTGACCTGGTCGCGCAGCTCGATGACCGCGGTGACGGGATAGCCGACCTCGCCCAGCACCGAAACGATCATCGACCTGGCTTCCCTTTGCAGCGCATCGCCCGCCTCCGTGGAGCGCAGCTCGACCGAGCGGCGGTCGTGCGTGCACCGGACGCTCTCGACCAGTCCTCGCGACTGGAGGCGCTGGATCAGCGGCGAGACGGTGCCGTAGTCCAGGCGTAGCTGCTCGCCCAGTTCCTTCATGGTCATCCCCGGCCGCTCCCAGAGCGCGAGCAGGGCGATGTACTGCGGGTAGGTGACCTCCATCGCGTCCAGAAACGGCCGGTACGCCGCGGTCATCGCGCGCGAGGTGGAGTAGAGAGCGAAGCACAGCTGATCTGCGAGCGCGAGCAGATCGCGCTCCGCTGCTCTCGCGGTGGCGGGCGCCCCGGCCGGGTCGACACGCACCGCTGGAGATGGATGCGCTACATCGGACATCAGGACACCCTACTGGAGCGAATCCGCCACCGAGACCGGCGCTATCCGAGGAGGGACCGGGCGACCTCTGACGAGGGGTGAGCGGTGCTGTGGCGGGGAGACGACATCACAATCGGTCGTCGAGATCGGCGAGGGCAGCCGCTAGATGCAGATTGTCGACGGCCCACAGTGCGCTCGCCGCGGACGGGTGCAGGCCCGACTTGGAGCAGGCATCCAGTAGCCGGATGTGCACAGCCCACGTCAGCAAGGGAGGTTCGGACAGCAAGGGCAGCAGCGGGTCGATGCGGTCGCCCAGTTGGGATACAGCCTCGACGCGGATGTTCTCCCGAAGATCGGTGCGCGCCAGCTCGATCAGCCGGTCGTCGAGCTCGCGGGGTGGCGTATGGGCAGCGCAGGTGGCCAGCGCCTCGTAGCCGCGGGTACCGGCGACCTCGCCGGAGGCGACCAGATCCCAAGTGAGCGTGGCAATCTCACGGGACGGTGGCACAAACCGCAGGTAGTAGACCGCGGACTTGCGGACCCCCGGTTCCGGATCATGGGCGAGCGCGAGCAGCGGATCCACCTCATGCCAGGTCGACAGGATGGGGCAGCACAGTACCCGCACCTGCGGGTCCGGATGGCCGGACAGAAAAGCGGCGAGGCCGGGGCGGTCGGCCGCAGGCACACCGGTCCAGTCGTAGCGGCGCAGCGCGTCCAGTTTCGCCGCCCACGGGCCGTCGAGGTCGGAGTACGTGGCGAAGATCTCCGCTGCCGTTGGCACGGATTGCTCGGGCCGGCCGGGTACCGACGGCCCAGACGACGGCGGAGTATCGAGCTCGGGCGGCCCGAGCAGGTCGGTGACGGGGGCGATCCAGTGCCGGATCCGTAGTTGCTCGCGCTCGAAATAGACGAGCATGTCAGCCTTGGAATCCTGTGCGGCGACGGCCCTTTCGCCATCGCCCTGAGCGATCTCGTGCAGCAACCGCAGCGTGGCCCTGCTGTGGTAATAGCGCAGCGTGTCGATCGCGGCGCAGGCCACGTCGGTGTCGCTGTCGGCGGCGGCGCGGTGCAGGGCCGGTTCGGCGGCCACCGGTTCGTCCCAGCGCAGGACGTCGGCCGCGGTCCACCGCACCCCGGGGTCGGGGTGGTCGAGACCCTGGATCTTGTACTGCTGCCAGCGCGGTTCCTCGAAGCAGAACTCGATTCCGGTCAGCGCGTGCCGGTGCAGCAGGTGGTGCGGATCGCGCGCCACCGGTTCGAGCAGATCGGCCTCGCTGCGTTCGGCCTGCCGCAGCACACAGGCGCGGACCAAGTCATCGCCGGTGTTCCACCAGGCGCGCAGGTCGGCACCCTGCGGGCACATCGCCGCGTTCTCCAGCACCTGCAGCGCCGCCAGCCGCACCTCGGCCGGATGGTCCCGGTCGCGGCCGATCCCGGCCAGGGGCGCCATTGCGCGCGGGTCGCCGAGTCGCCCGAGCGCATCCCCGATCCGCTCCCGCTCCAGCCCGCCGACACCGGGATCGGCCAGCTTCCGGATCAACTCGAATGTCGCCGACCGATCCTGTTGCTCCGCGATCCGCGCCAGCTCCCCTACTACCTGCACTCGCCCATCCTTGCCGAGTTACCCCTGCTCGAGCTACCGCGGCGAAGCGGCGGTCGACCAGGCCCGGATGCGGACCGGCCTGCGGGTCTCCCGCGGTGCCACCCCGGCGGCGGAAGACTCCCGGCAGTCCAGCACTGCGCATCAGCCGGGCCACGCGTTTGCGGCCCACCCGGATACCTCGACCGAGCCGTAGCTCGGCACGCACCCGGACCCCGCCGGACACCTGATCCAGCTCTACGAGAAGGCAACACACCGGCAACCGGCAATACGGGGCAGCCTTGCAGATCGTCCTGTGGAAAACCGGATGCCGAGCAGTGTCTCTCGTGAATGATAGTTTCAGGGACGTAGCCGCCGGTGCATCCGTGTTCAGCAGCCAGCACAGCACCGCTGGGTCGGCGACCCGCCGTGCGCGGAGTCGCGTCCAAATCGGGTGGGGCAGAACGAGGATGACAATGACAAATACGGCGGCATCTGCCCGCACCGCATCCGAGCAGGCTGTCACGGCTGCGGGCCAGGTCGAGTTGCGCCAGCTGCTGGCCGGGTTGACGGCCGTGCGCGACGGTGATTTCGGCACCCGCCTACCGACGGACGCCGACGGGCTGCTCGGCGAGATCGCGACGGTGTTCAACGGCATGGTGGACCAGCTGTCCCTGTTCACCTCCGAGGTGACCCGTGTCGCGCGCGAGGTCGGCACGGACGGTCGGCTGGGCGGTCAAGCCGAGGTGCCCGGCGTGTCCGGTACCTGGAAGGACCTCACCGATTCGGTGAACGCCATGGCGGGCAACCTGACCAGCCAGGTGCGCGACATCGCCCAGGTCGCGACGGCCGTGGCGCGGGGCGACCTGTCCCAGAAGATCGACGTGGACGCCCGCGGCGAGATCTTGGAGCTGAAGAACACGGTCAACACGATGGTCGACCAGCTGTCCGCGTTCGCGGACGAGGTCACTCGCGTGGCGCGCGAAGTGGGCTCGGAGGGCAGGCTGGGCGGACAGGCGGAGGTGCCCGGCGTCGGCGGCGTCTGGCGCGACCTCACCGCCTCGGTGAACTTCATGGCGGGCAACCTGACCGACCAGGTCCGCAACATCGCCCAGGTGACCACCGCGGTGGCGCGAGGCGACTTGAGTCAGAAGATCACGGTCAGCGCCCGCGGCGAGATCCTGGAGCTGAAGAACACCATCAACACGATGGTCGATCAGCTCTCGTCCTTCGCCGACGAAGTCACCCGGGTGTCGCGCGAGGTGGGCACGGAGGGCGCCCTCGGTGGCCAGGCGGACGTCAAGGGCGTCTCCGGTACGTGGCGCGATCTCACCGACTCGGTGAACTTCATGGCAGGCAACCTGACCGCGCAGGTGCGGTCGATCGCCCAGGTGGCAACCGCGGTGGCGCAGGGTGATCTTTCCCAGAAGATCAGGGTGGACGCGCGCGGCGAGATCCTGGAGCTGAAGAACACCATCAACACGATGGTCGACCAGCTCTCCGCGTTCGCCGACGAGGTCACCCGAGTCGCCCGCGAAGTGGGCACCGAGGGCAGGCTGGGCGGACAGGCGGACGTCAAGGGCGTCTCCGGCACCTGGAAGGACCTCACCGAGTCGGTCAACGTCATGGCCGACAACCTCACCGCGCAGGTGCGGTCGATCGCCCAGGTCACCACCGCGGTCGCCCGTGGCGATCTGAGCCAGAAGATCAGGGTGGACGCGCGCGGCGAGATCCTGGAGCTCAAGGAGACCATCAACACGATGGTCGACCAGCTCTCCGCGTTCGCCGACGAGGTCACCCGAGTCGCCCGCGAGGTCGGCACCGAGGGCAACCTCGGCGGTCAGGCGACCGTGCGGGGTGTGTCGGGCACCTGGAAGGACCTGACCGACAACGTCAATGTCATGGCCTCCAACCTGACCGGCCAGGTGCGGTCGATCGCTCAGGTCGCCACGGCGGTGGCTCGCGGCGATCTCAGCCAGAAGATCACCGTGGAGGCGAAGGGCGAGGTCGCGGCGCTCGCCGGTGTGATCAACACGATGGTCGACACGCTGTCCGCGTTCGCCGACGAGGTCACCCGAGTCGCGCGCGAGGTCGGTACCGAGGGCATGCTCGGCGGCCAGGCCCGCGTGCCGAACGTGGCGGGCACGTGGAAGGACCTGACCGACAACGTCAACTCCATGGCGAACAACCTGACCAACCAGGTCCGCAACATCGCCCAGGTGACCACCGCGGTCGCCCAGGGAGATCTGACCCGCAAGATCGACGTGGACGCCCGCGGCGAGATCCTCGAGTTGAAGACCACGATCAACACGATGGTCGACCAGCTTTCGGCGTTCGCGGCCGAGGTGACCCGCGTCGCCCGCGAAGTGGGGTCGGAGGGCCGGCTGGGCGGGCAGGCCGAGGTCGAGGGAGTCTCGGGCACGTGGAAGCGGCTGACCGAGAACGTCAACGGACTGGCGGGCAACCTGACCCGCCAGGTCCGCGCGATCGCCGCGGTCACCAGCGCCGTGGCCGAGGGTGACCTGACCCGCTCCATCACCGTGGAGGCCTCCGGCGAGGTCGCGGAGCTGAAGGACAACATCAACGCGATGGTGGAGTCGCTGCGTGAGACCACCATGGCCAACCAGGATCAGGACTGGCTGAAGACCAACCTGGCCCGCATCTCCGGTCTCATGCAGGGTCAGCGCGACCTGCATGTGGTGGCCGGGCTGATCATGGACGAGCTGGCGCCGCTGGTTTCCGCGCAGTTCGGCGCGTTCTATCTCGCCGACGACAGCGACGAGCGGCCGGAGCTGCGGCTGATCAGCTCCTACGGCAGCCCGGAGGAACCGGGCAGCCCGTCGCGGTTCGCCTTCGGCCAGTCCCTGGTGGGCCAGGCCGCACGCACCCGCCGCACGATCGCCGTGGACAACGTGCCGGGCGACTACGTCACCATCTCCTCCGGGCTGGGGCAGACCGCGCCGGTCAACCTGCTCATGCTGCCGATCGTGGTGGAGGACCAGGTCCTCGGTGTGATCGAGCTGGCCACGCTGCACCGCTTCACCCGCATCCACCGGGACTTCCTCGACCAGCTGATGGAGACGGTGGGCGTCAACGTCAACACCATCATCGCCAACGCCCGCACCGACGAGTTGCTGGTGGAATCCCAGCGCCTGACCACCGAACTGCAAGCCCGCTCGGAGGAGTTGCAGGTCCAGCAGGAGGAACTGCAACGATCCAACGCCGAGCTGGAGGACAAGGCGGCGCTGCTGGCCATGCAGAACCGCGACATCGAAGCCAAGAACCTCCAGATCGAGCAGGCCAGGCAGGAACTGGAGACCCGCGCCCAGCAGCTCGCGCTCGCGTCGAAGTACAAGTCGGAATTCCTGGCCAATATGAGCCACGAGCTGCGCACCCCGCTGAACAGCCTGCTGATCCTGGCGCAACTGCTGGCGCAGAACCCGAGCCGCAACCTCACGCCCAAGCAGGTCGAGTACGCGGGCATCATCCACTCGGCGGGCTCGGACCTGCTCCAGCTGATCAACGACATCCTCGACCTGTCGAAGGTGGAGGCGGGCAAGATGGACCTCACGCCCGAGCGCGTGTCGTTGCGTCAGCTGCTGGACTACGTCGAGGCCACCTTCCGGCCGATGACCACCCAGAAGAGCCTCCGCTTCCGCGTCACGACCGCGCCCGGCCTGCCGTTGGACCTGCTCACCGACGACTCGCGGCTGCGGCAGGTGCTGCGGAACCTGCTGTCCAACGCGGTGAAGTTCACCGAGACCGGCTCGGTGCAGCTGCGGATCGAGCCGGCCGAGGCGAGCGAGCTGCCCGCCGCCGTGCGCCAGCACGGCCCGGCCGTCGCGTTCCGGGTGATCGACAGCGGTATCGGCATCGCCGAACACCAGCTCGAGTCGATTTTCGGCGCGTTCCAGCAGGCCGACGGCACGACCAGCCGCAAGTACGGCGGCACCGGCCTCGGCCTGTCGATCAGCCGGGAGATCGCCTACCTGCTCGGCGGCGCCATCACCGCCGAAAGCGCGCTCGGCCAGGGCAGCACGTTCACCCTGTATCTCCCGGTCGCCCGGCCGGACTTCCAGGAGGCGCCGCCCCGCGAGCGGGAGGACGCACAGCAGGCCGACAACCGCCCGGAGCACACTCCCGCTCCCGCCACGCCACCGCAGCACCGCAGACTGCTGGTCGTGGAGGAACGCCCGCAAGGCCTGCTGTCGCTGGTCGCGCAGAGCGCCGTCGCCGAACTCGCGGACGGCAACGACCCGCGCGGTCCGGTCCAGGTGGTCACCACGGTCGGGGTGGAGGAGGCGGCCGCGGCGATGGCTGCCGAAGCGTTCCACTGCGTGGTACTCGAGCTGGACATGCCCGACAGCGCCGCGCTGCGCTTCCTGGAGACGATGGACGGGGACGCCGCGTTGCGCAGCGTCCCGGTGCTCGTGCACAACCGACGGCCCGACGCCGAGCAGGAACGCCTGCTGCTACAACGCGGTACGCGTCAGCCGCTCGAGCTGCTGTCCAGTCTGGACGATCTGCGGGAACGGATCGCGCTGCACGTCACCGCCGAGGCGCCGGGCGACATGCTGCCCCTGGTGCGTCGCGAGGACGCACCGGCCGCCGCGCCGCAGCGGCTGGACGGCAAGCTCGCAGGCCGCACGGTGCTCATCATCGACGACGACGCCCGTAACCTCTTCGCGCTCAGCAGCATCCTCGAACTGCACGGCGTGAGCGTGCTGCACGCGGAGGACGGGCGCGAGGGCATCGACAAACTCCTCGCCCACCCGGAGACGGACCTGGTCCTGAGGGACGTGATGATGCCCGAGATGGACGGGTACACCGCGACGGCGAAGATCCGCGAGATGCCGCAGTACGAGAGCCTGCCGATCATCGCCGTGACGGCCAAGGCGATGCTGGGCGACCGCGAGAAGAGCCTCGCGTCGGGCGCCAACGACTACGTCACCAAACCGGTCGACGCGGACGCACTGCTCGCCTGCATCCAGCACTGGCTGGCCGTCTGATGACCGAACTGGACAGCCCCGACGCCGAGGTCGGGACGACATCGGACGATCGCCCGGCCGCGGGGCCCGCCGTCCACCGCCTCGCGGCCACCGTGGAGCGTTTGCGCACGCAGATCCAGCAGGCCCAGGCCACCGCCGACGGGCGCGCGCTGATCGAGATGGCGAAGGGCGTACTGGTCGAACGGTTGCACTGCGGGCCCGCGCAGGCGGCGCGGCAGCTCGACGAACTCGCCGAGCAAGCGGGTATCACGGCCTTGGAATTGGCCGCTGAGCTGGTCAATCAATCGGCCCAGGACGAGGTGAGCGCGGTGGTGGGGGAATTCCTGCTGCGCACCGCCGCGGGGGGAGAGCCCTCGGCGGCGGTGCGGTTGCGCACCGCCGAAAGCGGGCTGCTCGCAGCCGGCGACACGCAACGCGTGGCGGAGTCGCTGCTGGAGCACGCTGTGACGCCGCTGGGCGCCACAGCGGTGGCGATCTGGTCCGCGGGCGCCGACGCGTCGCTGACCCTGGCGGGTTTCGCCGGCATCGGCCCGCACGAGGCCGAGCGATGGCGGTACGTGCCGCCCGGCGTGGCGACCCCGGCCCGGCAGGCGCTGGTGGAGCGCAACGCGGTGTGGATCGAAGACCTGGACCGGTCCGGGCTGCCGTCGATCGGTGACCGCTACGGCGGCCGTGCGGCGGTTCCGGCGGGAGCCGGGGGCAAGCTACTCGGCGTGCTGGAGGTGTGCTGGCCGCAGCCGCTCGCGGCGCAGCCATCCCAGGTGCACCGGCAGTTCGAGGCGCTGGCCGAGCTGTGCGCGCACACCCTGGAGTCGGACCTGGCCGCGGTGCGGGCACCGGACCGGCCCGACGTCGCGGATCTCGTGCGGATCGCGGACGGCCTTTTCGACCCGGCGCTCGTGCTGCTGCCCCACCTCGATGAGGGTGGCGCGCTGGTCGACTTCTGCATTCACCACGTCAACAGTTGCTTCGTCGACCCGGCGGGCCGTCCGCGCGGCCTGGTCAACGGCGCGCTGCTGCTCGAGGCGTACCCGCTGGCCGCGGGCGATGGGCAGCTGTTCGAGCGGATCGAGCACGTCTTCGCCACCGGCGAGACCTACCGCGCCGACCGAGTGATGCTGACCGAATTGGTCGATCAGGTGCCGCTGACCGTCTCGACCGCGCTCAGCATCAGCCGCCATGGCGACACCGTGCTCGTGGTGTGGCGGGTGGAGGACGAGACGGCCCGGCTGGCGGCGCTGCTGCAACACGCGCAGCGCTTGGGCCGGGTCGGCGGGTTCGAGGAGAACGCGGCCACCGGCGAGATCACCTGGAGCAGCCAGCTGTTCGCCCTCTACGGGCTGGCGCCGACCGCGGACCCGATTCCGCTCGCACAGCTGCCCGGGCACGTCCACGACGACGACGCCGATGCGGTGGGGCGGTTCCTGCGGACCCTGGTGCGCTACCGTCGCTCGGCTTCGACGGCCTTCCGGCTGATCCGGCCGGACGGCGTGACCCGGCACATCCGGATCGTCGCCGAACCGGTCCTCGAGGCGGGGCACCTGGCCGCCATCCGCGGCGCCTATCAGGACATCTCCGCACAGCACTGGACCGAGGTCGCGCTGTCCGCCACGCGTGACCGGCTCGCGCACACCGAGCAGCACGCCGCCGAACAGAGCCAGCTGGCGCGACAACTCCAGCAGGCGATCATGCCTGCCGCACAGCCGTCCATCGACGCGTTCGGGCTGCGCATCGCGGTGCGTTACCGGCCCGCCGAGCAGGACCACACGGTCGGCGGCGACTGGTACGACGCGGTCGTGCTGCCGTCCAAGCAGATCCTGGTGTCCGTCGGCGACATCACCGGCCACGGCATCAAGGCGGCCACCGGCATGGTCGTGCTCCGCAATGCCCTGCGCGGCCTCGCCGCCACGGGCGCAGGCCCGGGGCAGATGCTCACGTGGCTGAATCTGGTGGCCCACCACCTGACCGAGAACATCTTCGCCACCGCCATCTGCGGGCTCTACGACCCGCAAACCCGGGTGCTGCGCTGGGCCCGTGCGGGCCACTTGCCTCCGGTGCTGGTACGCGCGGGCCGCGCCTCCAGCCTGCCCATGCTCGAAGGCATGCTGCTCGGCGCCGTGGCGGAGACGACATTCGAGGAAGCCGAACTCCAACTGGAACCCGACGACACTCTCCTGCTCTACACGGACGGACTGATCGAGCGCCGGGATCGGCTGTTGGACGAGTGCATCGAGCGGTTGCTCGTGACCTCGGCCCAACTCACCGGGAGCCTGGACGACCGTCTGGACGAACTGCTCGACGGTAGCGATGCCGATACGGATGACGACACCTGCGTGGTGGGCATCCAAGTGGGACCGGGCCAGAACCCGGTGAGCAATCGCTGACCGCCGCGACCACCAGCACCGCCATCGCCCCGGCCGGCAACCGTTCGCCGGCCGTGGGAGTTTCGTCGGCTCCCGAGTCGGCTCGATCAGTGCGCAACGACATGGCCGTCCGAGCGGTGTCCCGTTTCCGTCTCGTCGGGGTGGGTAGCTCGGAGTGGAACACACGAAAGTTCGCGCTGGTGCCGGACTTCGGTGGTGAGACGCCGCGGGCGTCGGCTGCGGCTCGGGCCGCGGGAAACTTGCTCGATCCGGTTGGAGGAACAATGACGCGATCGCTGATGAAGGTTGTCGCCGCGGCGGCGCTGGCGTGCGGCCCGGTCTCGGTCGGCGCAGGCGCGGCGGTCGGTGTTCCGCAGTTGCCGCCACCGCCGATAGGCGGCGGATCAGGAATCGTGATCGACGACCTGGCCGAATGCACGCTCACCACCATCGGCTACGACGCGGGCGGCCGGTTGGTCGGTTTGACCGCAGGCCATTGCGGTGAACCCGGGGCGAGCGTCGCGTCCGTGACGTATCCCAGCTACGGAGTGCTGGGGCGCTTCGTCTACGCCGATCGTGAACTGGACTACGGGATCATCGAATTCGACGCCGCACGGGTCGATCCCACCCGGGACGTCGGCGGGTTCTTCATCGACGGTCTCGGCGCTCCCGCGCAATTTCCCGACGTCGTCTGCAAGAAGGGCCGCACCACCGGCCGAACCTGCGGTGTCGCCTGGGGTGACATGATGGGTGACAGCCGCGACACCTGGACCCAGATGTGTGTGCTCAAAGGCGATTCCGGCGCACCGGTGGTGATCGGTTCGACCCTGGTCGGCATGGTCAACGCCTACTTGGGCATGGGGTGCCTGGGGCCCGAGGTGGGAACCGACATCAACGCGGTCCTCGCTGACATCGACTCCCGCCATGACATAGGCGCCGGTTTCCGGCCGATCTGAGATCAGTCGGCGGGGCCGGACAGTTCGGTGATCAATCGGGTCAAGGTGAGCGAGGCGAGCGAAGCCACCGTCGACGGTGATCGCCTGATCGGTGATCCGGGCCGCGGCCGGTGCACGATGCGACGCCGGGCGTTGCCCGCGCCCGTTGACCGTGCCGTGAGAATGGAGCGATGCTGCTGTCTCGACTCGAACAGTTCAACCAGCGACATCCGTGGAGCCACAACGATCATTACGGCCGCTGGGTCGTCGGTCGGGTGGCGTCGTCCGGAGCTCGTCACGTCCTCGATGTCGGTTGCGGCACAGGCAACCTCGTCGCCCGGCTGCGTCACCGCGTCACCACCGTGACGGCGCTCGAACCGGACCCCGCGACTGTCCGGCTGGCAGCGCAGCGCTTCGCCGGCGATCCCGCGGTGACCATCGTGCACGCCGATTTCGCCGGGCGGGACCCACAGCGGCGCTGGGACGCGATCACCCTCGTCGCCGTCCTGCACCATCTGCCCCTGGTGGCGACTTTGCGCGGGTTGCGCGACTGCCTGGCACCGGGCGGGCGGCTCGTGATCGTCGGCTGTTACCGCCGGGCCGGGCCCATCGACCTGCTCGCCGACCTGCCCGCCATGGTCGCCAACCCGGTGATGGGACTGATCGAGCACCCGTCCCGCGCCGACGCGCCGCCCCCGCACATGACCGCACCGACGGCCGATCCGAAGGAAACCCTCGCGGAGATCCGGGCCGCTGCCGCGCTGGAACTGCCGGGATCCCGGATCCGGCGTCGCCTGTTCTGGCGATACACCCTGGTCTACGACGCGCCCTCCGACCGTGCCACCGATTCGGCAAACCAGGAATGAGCGCTGGACTCGCGCCGTTCGAGACGCGCCCTCCACGGCGACACGCCCGACCCCCTAGCACTGACGGAGCGCCGCTGCGACGCCGCTGTTCGGGCTACCATCGGACGAGGTCGCTCACCAGAGGTTTTCAGCCGGTGATCCGCACCGCCTCGCGCGGTCGGCAACGGTAAGCGCGCCCGGCGCCGGTGAGTTGCCCGCACTTTGTGCGACGGGTCCGGTCAGGGGTTCCCATGTCTGACTATGACGGCGCTCCGGGGCCGCCGCGGCGCGGCCTAGGATGGTCTTCCGATCCCGGGCGCGGCGGGCCGCAAGCGCGGAGGAAGCGAGTTGCCCTCAGCGACAATCTGATTCGGATCTGATCGGTCGATGAACAGGAAGAGGCCAGGAGGTATGCGGGTGGGCGTGGCAGCGCGATCTGGAAAGCAACGGGTTGTTCGTGGTCGGCTGAGGAAGACCGGCGCTGCCGTGGTGACGGCTGTGCTCATGTCGTCGCTCGGCGGGGCCGCGGCTATCGCCGCGCCGAGCCACGCACCGATATTGCGCGCACCGGCAGGCGGTCACACAGAGCTTTCCGTGCCGTCCAGCATGGGGCCGATCAAGGTCCAGGTCCAGTGGGCCGCCCGCGGCGGGAGCGCGGCCCTCTATGTGCTCGACGGTCTGCGTGCGCCGGCTGATCACAATCAGTGGACGAGCGATACCGACGCGCTGCGCCAGTTCGCCGGAGACAACGTCACCTTGGTGTTCCCGGTCGGCGGACACTCGAGCTTCTACACCGACTGGTACCGGCCGAGTAGCACCAACGGTCAGAAGACCACGTACAAGTGGGAAACCTTCCTTACCCGTGAACTGCCTGCCTACCTGCAGCGGTACGGAGTGTCGCGGACCAACAACGCCATCGTCGGAGCCTCCATGGGGGGTAACGCCGCCCTGACGCTGGCCGCCCACCATCGCAACCAGTTCAAGTTCGCCGGATCCTTCTCCGGATTCCTGCACCCGACGTTTCCGCTCTGGAACGAGGCGATGCGTGCCGCCATGTGGGACGAGGGCAACTTCAATGTGGACGACATGTGGGGTCCGGTCGGCGACCCGGCCTGGAGCCGCAACGACGCCATCGTGCAGGCGGAATTGCTGCGTGGACTGCCGATCTACGTATCGACCGGCAACGGCCTGCCCGGTCCGCTCGACCTGCCGTACGGAGTCGGGAACACGGTCAACGCGATGGGCCTGGAGTCGATGACGACCGCTGCCGCCCAGATGTTCCGTGATCGAATCGCGGCGCTGGGGATCACCGCCCGCGTCGACGTCATCGACGGCACGCACACCTGGCCCTACTGGCAGCAAGCGCTCGCGACTGCGCGTCCGATGATCCTCGATACGCTCGGCGCGCACTGATCCGCTGCCACCGACGGAGTTTCGTCTTCCCGCCGAGGCACGCACAGCTGCCGACCGGCAACTGACGGGGCATACCGAAGCCGAGCAGCCACCGAATCGCATCGACCGTCACCGGGGCGGCAGATCGGTGTCCCGCCATGGGCGATCGTCGCTAGGCTGACGCCGTCGAAGGCGCCCGGACGACCGTTCGGGGTGCGACGAGGTCAGCACCGATGGCCGGTGTGGAACCAGTGAGGTGTGCGCGATGCGGGACAGTCGGTGGCGGCGGGCGGTGGCGACCGTCGTATGCGGAGTCGGCCTATGTGCGGGGTCGTCGGTGAGCGCGGTGGCCGATCCGGTCGGGGACGCCGACGTCGTGTGGTTGTGCAGGCCGGATCAGGCGGATGATCCCTGCCGAGGCAGCTCCGCGACGACGGTGCGGCAGGCGGGGCAACCCGATGTGCGCGAGGAACCCGCTCCCGCCGACGATTCCGGGGTGGACTGCTTCTACGTCTATCCCACGGTGTCGGTGCAGCCGACGCCCAATTCCGACACCGCGGTGACGCCGGAGGTACGGGCGGTCGCCGAACAGCAGGCGGCCCGATTCTCCCAGGTCTGTCAGGTGTTCGCGCCGGTGTACCGGCAGCGGACCGTTACCGCGCTGGCGGCGGAGCGGGCCTACTCCCCCGCGCAACGCGCCGAGATGGCGCGGATCGCATACGAGGACGTCCTGCGGGCGTGGCGGCAGTTCGTCGCGGAGCGCGAGAGCGGGAGGCCGGTCGTGCTGATCGGGCATTCGCAGGGTGCGCGCATGCTGCGCCAACTGATCCGAGAGGAGATCGAACCGCGGCAGGCGGTGCGCGACCGTATCCTGTCGGCGATCCTGCTCGGCGGGAATGTGGTGGTGCCGAAGCACAGTGACGTCGGCGGCGACTTCCGCTATCTGCCGCTGTGCCGCAGTGAGCGGCAGACGCGATGCGTGCTCGCCTGGCAAACCTTCGGCGCAACCCCGCCGCCGGACAGCCGATTCGGCCGCAACCCGATGACCCCGGAGCCGCTGCCTCGGCCGTACGGCCCCGACTACGAGATCGCCTGCACCAACCCGACCTCGCTGTCCGAGAACGAACCGCGCACCGCGGCAACCGTGCTCCGCACGAACCCGGTACCCAGCCCGCTCGGCGTGGAAGTGGCGCTTCGCCGCGGACCATCCGCTGTCGTCGCACCGACCCCGTGGCTGGTCCCCGCCGAAAAATACCGGCTGGAGTGCGTGCGCGGCGGCGATGCCACGGCACTGCTGGCGACTCCGGAACGGGGCAGCCCCGAGCTGTACCCCGCCCCCGACGCGACGTGGGGTCTGCACCTCACCGACGTGGAGATCGCCCTCGGCGATCTGGTTCGCATCGTGACGTCCCAGAGCAACGCCCACCGCGCGGCACACCGCTGAAACCATCGGCGCCGCCGGGACTCGCTCGTACCCGGGCGGCGAAAATCTCGCACCGGTGGCCGTGTCAGCAATTCGCGAGGAAACTTCTGTGGCAGGGTGGTCGGCTGTGCAGACAATCCTGATCACGGGGGCGACATCGGGTATCGGTCTCGAATCGGCTCAGCAGCTGGCGGCGCAGGGACATCGGCTCGTCCTGGTCGGACGTAATCCGCAGAAGCTTTCCGGCGCGGCGCAGCTGGTCGGCTCGGCAGGGGCGGCGAGCGTCGACACGCTGGAGTGCGATTTCGCCTCGCAGTCGTCTGTCCGGCAGCTGGCGAAGGAGGTGCTGGCCACGTATGACCACTTGGATGTGCTGGCCAACAACGCCGGTGGCTATCACCGGACCCGGATCGAAACCGAGGACGGCATCGAGTCGACGTTCGCGGTGAACCATCTGGGCGGTTTCCTGCTCACCGAACTGCTCGTTGATCTGATGGTGCACAGCGCCCCGTCCCGCATCGTGTTCACCTCGTCGGTCATGCAGTTCGGCGCCACCATGGATTTCGCGGATCTCGGCTTCCGGCACGGATATTCGGGAGAGAAGGCCTACAGCCGCTCCAAGTTGGCGAATGTCCTCTACGCCCGGGCGCTGGCGCGTCGCCTCGAGGGCACCGGAGTGACGGTCAATGCCTTCCACCCCGGCGCGGTAGCGACCGGAATCTGGGATTCGATGCCGTGGTTCGGGCGACCCTTCGCGGCGCTCGCCAAACGTGTGTTCATGATCTCCGCAGCGGAGGGCGGCCGGGCACTCACGTACTTGGCCACCGATCCCGCGGTCGCCACGGTCAGTGGCTGCTACTTCCAGAACAACCGCGTCAAGACTCCGTCGCGTGCGGCGCAGGACGACGCGGTGGGACAGCAGCTCTGCGAGGTCAGCGCGACTTTGGCCGGGCTGACCGAGTAGCCGCGGCGGACCCGCGACCGCAACCGCGTTGTCGCCGAGCACAACACGACCTTCGTCGCCGACTGGAGCAGAAAGCAGGGGACCATGCTTCGTACGCGTTTCGAGTCGATCGGCTCGTACACACCCACCACCGTCCGCTCCACCGAGGACCTGATCGCCGACTTGGCCGTGCCGAGGTCACTGGATCTGGAGCGAATCACCGGAATCAGGAATCGGCGTGTCTACGACTCGGATCCGGACCGGTACGAATCGTCCTTCGAGCTGGCGCTGCACGCGATCGAGGACTGTCTGCGGCACTCCGATTACCGGGCCGACGAGCTGGACATCGTGATCTCGGCTTCCATCACGCGCACGCGAGGCGCGGGGATCTTCTGCTACGCACCGTCTTTCGCGCTGATGCTGGGCAGAGCGATCGGTGCGAAGGCGGCGCGGCACTTCGACGTTTCGAACGCCTGCGCCGGGATGATCACCGGTGTGATGGTGCTCGACCGCATGATCAAGGCCGGTGTCGTGCGCAATGGCCTGGTGGTCAGCGGAGAGCAGATCACGCCGATCGCCGAGACAGCTGTCCGCGAGATCAGCGAGCCCTACGACCCGCAGTTCGCCGCGTTGACCGTCGGGGATGCGGCAGCCGCGGTCGTGCTCGACGGCCGTGGTGACGACGACGACGAGATCCACTACGTCGAAATCATGACCGCGGCCGACGGGGCCGAGCACTGCATCGGAATGCCCAGTGACCGTACCGGCGGTATCGCGATGTACACCGACAACCGCGCCATGCAGAACGAGGCCCGCTACCAGCAGGCCATCAACCGGATGTCGGACTTCTTCGCCGAGACCGGGCGCAGGTGGGAGAGCGAGAAGTACGACTACTGGATTCATCACCAGTTCAGTGCCCCGGCCATCGAGTACATCTCGGATCTGACCGAACGTCACTTCGGCACGCCGATGCCGCAGGCTCTCAACGTGTTGCACGACTACGGCAATACCGCCTCTACCTCGCACTTCCTGGTTCTGCACGAGCATCTCGCGCAAGCGAGAATCCCGAAAGGGTCGAAAATTCTCATGATTCCGGCGGCGTCGGGAATCGTCTCCGGCTACCTCGCCGCGACCGTCTCGCGTCTGGAGGCATGAGCATGGCGACGACGATCATCTCGGCCGCGACGAACTCCGACCCGGACACCGGTAGCTACTTCGAACTGGCCGCGCGCGCGGCACTCGCCTGCGTGGAGCGCTCCGGCGTCCGCCTCGACGAAGTCGGCATGCTGGTCAACGCGGGCGTCTTCCGCGACAGCAACATCTCCGAGCCCGCGGTGTCGGCGCTCATCCAGAAGCGGATCGGTCTGGGACTGGATTACCAGCCAGAGCGTGCTCCGGCCTTCTCCTTCGACCTGATGCACGGCGCCACCGGGCTGCTGCATGCCCTCGTGGCCGCCGAATCGTTCCTGGCAACGGGTGCCGTGCGGTACGCATTGCTCGTCGCGGGCGACAGCCACCCCTCGACCCGGCGCCACGTCGCCGGCTTCCCGTACAGCCCGAGCGGCGCCGCGCTCTTGCTCGGGACTTCCCCTGACGCGGGCGGATTGGGTCAGCTCCACTTCCGCGAGATCACCGGCGTCGTCGACCCGACTGCCTGGGTGGCATTGGGGGATGCCGGCGCAGACGGCCGCAGCGCCATGTGTGTCCGCGCCGGTGCGCAGGACCCGGTCGCTCTGTCGACCGCGGCAGTGCGTTCGTGCTTGGACGCGGAAGGACTCGACAGCGTCGATTTCGCCGAGGGGAACGCGGTACTGCTGGCTCCGGTCCGGGATTTCGGATTCCGCACCCGTTTGGCCGATACCCTCGCCATTCCGTCGGCGGCGGTCGTCGGTTTCGACCCCTCGATCGGAGACCCCTACACCGCGGGCCCCGTCCATGCCTACCTCAACGCACTGGACACGGGTTCGATCGACACCGCTCGCACGGTGATCTTCCTGGCGGCGGACGGCGCATCGGCCGCCTGCCTCGCCTACCACCCACCGCTGACGTCACCGGCGCGGCAGAAAACGCACGCGTAGAAACGGTATCGGCCACGACAAGAAGCCACCCGGCCCCGCCGCAGACGGTGGAGTAGCCCGCCGTTGACACCGGCAGGGCCGGTGGCCGTGCCGAGGACGCCGTTCAGTAATCCGCCTCGCGCGCGATCACCTCGTTGACTCGGTGGGAGAAATCCCTGAGCAGTCCCATGCGCCGGTCGATCTCTCCGTTGGAGTTGGCGGGTGCCCGCGAAACAGAGGCCCATTCGAGTTGGAAGTCGCACAGCATCGCGTTGATCGCTTGCGCGTTGCGGAGGTCACGCGTCCACGCCGTCGAGACGCCGAAGAACCGATCGAATGCCGCGCAGGCAGCGGCGCAGGCGAGCAGCGCGTAGCCCCAGCTCGGGTTGACGGCATCGACTCCGGCGGTGGTCAACAGTGGCACCAGGATTCCGAGTAGGCCCAGAACGATCACCGCCGCGGTGAGGGCTAGGCTGGCCCGCCGCTTCATTTGTTTGTCGCGCGCATACCAATCGCGTGCCTCTATGGCATACGACTCGACGCGTTGGAACAGCCGGGCAAGGGTCTCATCGGAACTCGACCAGTCGGCGGAACGGAGGTCCAGCGAAGGCGGCACTCCGAGGTCCTGCGAGCGATCCCCGCCGAAGGGCGATCGGTGCTCTGTCACGGCCGTACTGTAGCGCTCACCCCCCTCGAAGTTCATATCTTCCGCTGTTCCGCAGGTCGGCAGCCGGTACCGTGAACGGCTCGCACGCTCGATCGGTACCCCGGCACGTGCGACGCGCTGCCGCAACGGGTTTCAGGTTCGGCGCACGATCACCGAACACGACCATTCGGTCGGGACCGGTTGGTGTGGTGGCGGGGGAACGGATCGCTCACCCAAGGTAGTCACCGACCGCATCGACAGCACGGCGGGCACTCTCCGCCGCGGACTCCGCGGTGGACGGCAGTTCGGTCCGGGTCCAGTCGCCGGCGAGGAAGAGTCCGGGGATGGGTGTCGTCCGGCTCAGTCGCAAAGATTCGAATCCCGGCTGGGCGGAGAACGTGGCCTGCGGCTGATGGATCACCTTGGTCCGCAGGATCGGCGCGGCACGGGCCTCCGGGTAGTGCTGGTAGAGCGATTCCATTGCCCTGCCGATGAACTCGTTGCCGAGGAGATGGACGACGTCCCAGGACGCGCTCACCGCGAGCGAGTAGCAGTACCCGTTCCGGTGATCGCCGTCGTGCATGCCGCTAATGTCGAACACCCACTCGACAGTGGTGTCCCGGAGATTCTCGGCCAGGCGAACCATTCGCAGCGGGGCGGTCGAGCCAGACCGTACACGCTGGAGATCGGCGCGGGCTCGATTTTGCGCACGGGATCGAAGAGCCCGCGGCCATACCGCGTTACCCGCACGGTGATTTCCGGCCAGCGCGCGGCGAGCGATGAAGTGCAGCGCCCGCGCGAAGATGAAAGCCGATACCCGATCGGGCTTTTCGTTCAGCAGGCCGATCACGAGCCGGTCGAGTGTCAGTTTCCGAAGTGACTCGGGCACGCCGATGTCGCGGAACCAGCGGTCGACGGTCTTCGCGTCCAGGTTCGGCGACGGCTTCCAGGCCGCGGCGCCGATTCTCAGCCAGGTCCGCGCGGCCGCGGGGCGGTCACGCCACGGAATCGGCGGCCAGACCCGTCAGACCCGCTCCCACGACTGCGACATGCCGCTTGCGCGAAGCCTCGCCGTCGAGAGACTGATAAATTTCTTCAGTCATCGCCTCATACTAAGCGGCGGTGCGCGCGGTGTAGAGGTACTTCGCGCGACGAGGCGCCACACCCGCCGCGGCTCGGAGTGCCACGGCGTAGAGCCGCAACGCGTGCCGGTCCGCCGGTCGCTGCGGCACGCCCAGCAGGTCGCGGGCTCGCGGGTGCTGGATCGCGCGCACAACGCGATTCGGCAGCGCCCGTGGTATCCATGCGTCCGGGCGCAACACCTGCGGCGCCAGTCGCAGCGCGGCTGGACTCACGCGCAGTGCCGTGCCGCACGCCTCGTCGAAATAGTCGTAGAACTCCGGCAGCGTGCGCGGCATATGCCGAGCGGAAATGCCGTATCGGCCATACCAGTCGAGACTTTCGTCGTAGAGGCGCGCGCTTTCCGCGGGCGTCAGCGGGCGAATGAATGTGTTGATCGCGAAGAACAACGTGTCGACATACGTCGCATGCTGGAAGAAGAACACGTCCGGCCGAAGCGCGTGATAGCGAGCGCCGGAATCGTCGACGCCGTGCACATGGGCGTGCCCCGCATGGATCAGCGATCGCAGATCACGGCCCGAGTACGCGATCTGGACCATCGCGTTGACGGTGCGCCGCTTGTGCAGCCACAGCCGATAGGTCACGTGCTCGGTGAGCGCCGTCGCGATCGCCGGATGCAGGATCTGCAGCGCCACCGCCCGGGGAAGCGCCAGCGCGAAGCGGCGGTCACCGAGGTATTTGCGCAGCAACGGTCCTGGTACGTCCGGGCCGCCCGCGCGACGCTCGGCGTGCGCTCCGGCACCGCTGAGTTCGGTCTTCACACCAATGTTTTCCCGAGTTCGCGCCGCCTGCGCATGTCACGGAGATAGGTCTCGAACGGATACAAGCGCCAACGCTCCGGCAGCACGCGCATCAGCAGCCCGATCGAACGCATCGTCAACTCGAACACCCGCTGCCGACGAGGGCTCCACGCCAACCCCAGCTCCTCACGAAAGCGTTGCGGGAGAAAGCCGGTGGTGAAGAATCGGTTCGCTCGGCGAAACACCACCCGCTCGACTCGCCGATAGGGCCCGAGATCGACAACCTGATCGAGCAGATACGCCCGAACTTCCTCGTCCACCGCGAGATCGGACAGCTTCGCGTCCCAATAGTCGGCGAATGCCGCACGATCGCGTGGCCACAACTCCGGCCGCATCTGCAATGTCGTTCCGAATCGGCTGGCCTCACGGTACAACTCGTCGGCCAGATCGTCGTCCACGCGGCCATAGAGGAAGGTGAGCGAATCGAGAGTGCCGCGGTAGAGGCATGCGGCAACCCACAGTTGCAGTTCCGGATCGAAGGCGTTGTACTTCACCGGGCTGTCGGGACCGGATCGCACATGACGATGCGACGTGTCGACCGCCGCCCGATAGGCCGCTCGGTCTTCCTCGGTGCCCAGCAGCGCCACTGCCAGATAGGTCAGCGTCGTGCGGCCGCGTTTACGGGGATGCAGGGTGTAGCGACCGCTGTCGACCGTACTCTCGACAACGCCGCGGCCGACCGGAGGCAAGCTGAGCTGCATGATCACATTGGCCGGGCCGCCCAGCAGCGCCGCGGGCCCCGCCATGTAGCGGCGTCGGCGGTCGTGCTCCACCTCGGAAGTGACCAGCGGCCGCGCTGGCGGTTCAGGACGAGACATACCGGACTCTCAGATCAGGTTCTTCTGCTTGCGGATCCGCCGCCGCAGGTCGACCATCAGCCCGTGCGATCCGCTATGGCGCACGAAACGGGGGATGAAGCGGTTGACGAAGGAGACGAACACGAACAGGTTCTCGAAGCGCCGCTGGTCGGCGGCAGTCCACTCGACCCGGAGTTGTTCGCGGAAGATCGGGGCCAGGAACCCGATGGTGAGGAATCTGAGCAGGTTCCGGAAGGGCAGCCGCAGATACCAGTGGATCATGCGCAGGTCGAGCAGGCTTTCCAGGTAGCCGCGTACGTAGTCGTCGAGCACGACTTGTTCGCACGCGGCGTTCCAGTATTCGTCGAACGCCGCCCGGGTCGCGGGCCACATCTCCTCGGTGACCTGCAGGGTGGTGCCGAGAGTGGAGGACGAGACGTAGAACGCTTCGGCCTGCTCGTCGTTCATCCTGCCGTGCAACAGCTGATAGGTGTCTTCGAAGCCGATGTACAGGCAAGCGGCGACCCATAATTGGAGGTTGCGGTCGAACGCGTTGTACTTCACCGGCGCTCCCGGCGCCGAATGCACCTGCCGATGCGCCACATTCACCGCTTCCCGGTAGGCCTCGCGCTCTTCGTCGGTGCCGAGAATGGCGACCGCGAGATATTGCGTCGTGGTCCGCGCCCTTTTCCACGGGTGCTTCATCAGCGATCCCGACTCCACCTTGCTTTCGGCCACGCCGTAGCCGACACCCGGCCGAGCCATCTGCATGACGACGTTGGCGGCAGCCCCCGCGAAGGACCAGAAGTCCAACGCGTCGGTGAGCTTGATGGGCCGTTTGGTGAACGGCCGATGCGTCACACTGATGCCGATCCGGGTGCGGTCCTTGGTGAGCGGCACATTCTGGTCGCGATCGGATTGATGAGCGACTGCGGTCATCGGGGTTTCCTTCCATCTGCGTTCACACGTCGCGCGAGCAGACGAATCCGTCGCGTCGACGCCGGCCGGACGCCGCCGAACACCAGCCCGGCTACAGCCCGCTTCCATCCCACCCGTCCAGCCGCCGTGGCATCGGACTCTCCTGCGTTCGATGACCGAGATGGTCACCCGAGAATATGTTACTGGAGATTCTCAGACACGCAAAGCGCTTTCGAGAACAGAAGATGCACTTTGTAGTGTGCTTTTGTGTTCGACTACAGATATATGTGGTTGATTGTTCTTCCAATACGCGGGGTTGGAATCGATCACTTCGGCACGACGGGCGGCTGAGCGGCCGTATCGAACAAGGTGACCTCCATCAGGCGGATCACGGCATCTCGCGGAAGGCCGCGCCTGCGGTCCCCCAGCGCTCTGCCGAGGTCGACGACCAAGCCGAACGCGGCGTGCACGAGAATGCGCGCCTGCGCTTCGGAGAGATCGGATCGCACGGCGACGAGCAGTTTCACCCACTCGGCCACCGAGAGCCGCTGGATGTTGCGCAGTACCACCCGGTCTTCCGGCGGGATGTGGGAGAACTCCGTGTAGTAGACGAACGTCAGTTCCCGCTCGGCGAAGGATCCGTCTACGTAGAGGGCGATCAATTCGGTCAGCGCCTCGCCCGGGGTGGCCGACGAAGCGATGGCGGGACCGATAGCACCGGCGACCCGGTCGGCGGCACGACGGAATGCCGCGGTCAACAGATCGCTTTTGCTGCGGTAGTAGCGGTAGACCGCAGACGCCGCGGTCAGATCCGCCGCGGCCGCGATGTCTTCGACGCTGACATTCGGATATCCCCGCTCGTGGAACAGTTCCACGGCTTTGGTCAGCAACAGTTGATGCTTGAAAGGAGTCGGCGGGTCCATCGCCTGCCCCGCGGCGGGAGACTGCTCGACGAAGGCGGGCAGCTGCGCGTGCACCGCCGTCCAGCATGCCGAAGTAAGCAGCGCCGCAAGAGATTTCGTCGGCAGCGCGGCATGGTGGTCACCGATGCTGCTGACGACGCTGAGTACCGCCACCGCCCGGACGAATCTGTCCTGTCTGCTCCACCGCGGACACACGGCACCGATCAGCTGCCCGAGCGAGGCGAGCGAGGCCGCGAACTGGCCGGTGAGCGTCCTGCCGTCTTCCTCGTCGAGGTAGCGACCTTCCCAGCGTGCCAAGGTGACGGTCGGCCGGTTGGCCAGGGTCTGGGCGACGAGCGCCTCGATGACGTGCCGCAATCGGGCGGCGGCGCTCCAGGTTTCGGCCTGCGCCGGAAGTGTGGCTGCCTCGACGGTGATCTGCCCCAAGCGCAGCAGTTCTTCGCGGAACAGCGCGTACTTACTGGGGTAGTGGCGATACAGCGCCGCGGAGCTGATGCCGACCTTGGTCGCGATCTCCTCCATGCTCACGCCGTGATAGCCGAGGGCCCCGAACGCGGCCGCGGAGGTCGCCGCGATCTGCGCCTTCCTGTCACGCGGGCGTCGCCGCACCGCCCGCTGCGAGCCGGGTTCGATCCCGGCGCTGTTCTGCCGCACCGCTCTGCGCACAGCCACCGTCAGGGTTGCTGCGGCGTCGTCAACGGCGAATTGACCTTGTTCACCAGCCAGCGGTCCCCCACTTTCTCCAGGCGCATCACCATCGACAGCTGCCCCGGCGCGGGCTTGCCCTTGGTGCCGAGGCTGGTGATGGTCTGGCCGATGATCACGATCGCTTCGGCGGAGTGTTCGTCACCGGCGCGTATCGCGCACTGCACGTCACGCGTGGCCGAGGTGACCTCGCCTTGGCCGAGCACTTCACGCAGTTCGGTACTGGTCGACTCGAACTGTTTCTTCCAGTCGCCGGTGGCGCCGTCGGTGACCGCGGCGAAATAGGCGTCGAGGTTCTTCGAGTCGTAGTTCGCCAGGATGGGCGCGTAGCGGCAGGCGGCGGCGCGCGCGTCCTCCTGCGCTGCCAGCAGATCCTTGCTGTTGTCGCTCTGGACGTACCAGTAGCCTGCCGCGGCCACCGAGACGCCCACCAGTATCGCGGCGGCCGATCGCACCGCGACCGCGCCGGGACGTCCGATCGGCAGACCGCGCAGTCGGCGCCACCAGGCGCGGGCCGCGGCGGCGCCGGAATCGGCGGTCGCGGTGGCGTCCGCCCCGCGGTTCACCTCGACCGGCTTCGCGGCAGTGGAGCCGGCTTTCCCCGGCTCGGCGGTCTGCTCGTCCGTGGGTGGCGCGGGCGACTCGGCTTCGGCGCTCGGATCGACGTCGTCACTGTTCATGTGCACTCTCCTAGTTGCCGGGGACCGGGCGCGACAGTTCGTCGCCACCTACGCCCGGTGGCCGGGTGGCTCCGTTGTCCGGCACGTCGGGACGTGGCGCATTCGCCGAACCGCGTACCTGCAGGGCGGGATCGCTGGTGACGCAGTAGTTGTAGAGCCGGATCCGGGTGTCGGTCATCTTGTCCGTGGGGACAACGGGGATGGTCTCGTACTCGCACGTGGGGCGCGGCCAGATGTCGACCAGCGTATGGAAGGCGTTGTCGTGCGCGGGAATTCCCAACGCCTGCGAGCCGACCCGCAACGCCGGGAACAGAGCCGCGATCGCCGGCGCGCGCAGTTTGGCGGCCTTGGTGATCGCGACGAAGTTCGTCACCAGGTTCGTGATGGGGTCCTGCGTGCGGGATACGAAGCCGCCGAGGGTGCTGAGCTGGGCGGGCCCTTCGTCCAGGAAGTGACGGACTTCTCGGTCGGCTGCGGTCAATTGCTCGAACAGCACGCCGCCCGTGCGGGTCAGTGTCGCGAGGTCCGGTTGCGCGTGTGAGGTCGTCTCCGCGATCACTTCGAGGTTCTCGATCAGTTGCCGGGTCTGCGGGAGCAGATCGCTCAACCCGGCCATGGCGCGGCTGATGCCCGACACCATGTTCCGCAGCTGGTCCGGGCCGCCTGCCAGCGCCTTGTCGAGCTCGTCGATGATCACATTGAGCCGGTCCGGGTTCAATCCGCCGATGAAGCCACTGAGATTGGTCAGCACCGACTGCACGCTGACCGGGACGGCGGTCCGGGAGCGTTCCACCAGCGCGCCATCGGTGAGGTAGGGACCGGTATCGGAGTCGGGGCGGAAGTCCAGGTACTGCTCGCCCGCCGCCGACAGCCGGCCGACGGCGACCGTGCCGCCCACCGGGATCTTCGCCGCCGAGTCGATCTCGGCCACGGCCGCGACACCGCTGCCCGCGACTTTCACCTCACGGACCTTGCCGACCCTGGTACCGCGGAAGGTGACGTCGTTGCCTGCCGACAAGCCGCCCGACGACTGGAGTTCCACCGTCACCGAGTACTTGTCGGACAGTGGATCGATCCGCAGGACTTCGGCGCCGAGATAGGCCGCACCGAGGACGAGCACCACGACCAAGCCGAAGTTCGCCACCGCGACGCGGCGGCGCACCAGCCACTGCCACAAGGGGGAATTCATCGGCCGCCTCCTTGCTGCTGTGGTTGCTGTGGCGGACTGGTGACTCGACCGATCACTTTCTCGATGACCTGGGCCAAGCTGCCGATGAACGCGGGCACGTCGCCGACTTCGGGCAGCCTGCTTCCGCTGGGATCGGTCAAGGCTCCGACACTGAGGTAGGAAACCGTCGCCGCGACGGCCAGAGCCGGGCCGTCCAAACTCGCCATCAGCGATGGGTACAGGGTGTGCAGACCGTCCAGCGTTCCGCCCAGGTCGTCGCCCATCTGGGTGAAGCCCGCCATCAACCGCTGGATGCTGTCGAACAGGCCGACCGCCTGCGGCCCGGTGGTCTCGGTGAAGTCACCCAGCGCGGTCATCGTGACCGAGACCTTGTCGAGCAGGTCCACGATGGACTGATTGTTCTCGGCGAGCAGCGCCAACAGGCCGGGGAAGGTATCGGCGGCGTCGCCCAGTTCCGCTTTCCGCCTGGCCAATTCCCCGGTCAGCACATCGAGGCCGGCCAGGACGTTGTCGATGTCGCCGGTTCGCTGATTCAGCGCGGCGATGACGCTGGTCAACTCGCTGAGCAGATGCGCGAGTTGCGGCGCGCGGCCTGCGAACATCGAATCGATCTCGGAGGTGATCTTCGCGGCCTGGTTGATGCCGCCGCCGTTGATCAGCATCGAGACCGACATCATCAGCTGCTCCACGGACGCGGCAGCCGAGGTGTGCTCGGTGCCGATGACGTCACCGGCGCGCAGATTCTCGCCGTTCGGTGTCGCCCTCGGCAGTGTCATCGCCACGAAGATGTCGCCCAGTGGCGTCGCCTGCCGCAATTCGGCGGTGGTGCCCCGTGGCAGCTGGATGTCTTGCCTGATCAGCATTTCCACCTCGGCGATGAAGTTGGTCGTGCTGATCGCGGTGACGACACCGATGTCGGTGCCACCGATTTTCACGTGCGCGTGATCGGGCAGATTGAGCGCGTCGCGGAAAGCCGCGCGGATCGGATAGCCGGGCGCCCCGATGCCGGGTTTGGGCATCGGCAGATTCGCCACGGTCACGGTGCAGCCTGTCGCGGTGCTCAGCGCCGCGACCAGCACGGACGCCACCGCGGTGCGCCGTAGCGCGTTCGTACCGATCATTTCGAGATCCCCAGAAGCGCAGCGGTGAGGCCGAAGTCGGGCCCGAAGTCCTGGATCTTTCCGGTGCGGCAGCCGTCGAGGCGCATCTGGATCCGTTCGCAGAACTGCGACAGGACCTCGTTGTCGAGCAGGACCTTGTCGGTCAGGGCGTGCAGGCGCAGCGCTTGGTGTTCCCGGCTGACGGCGTTGGACAGATTCTCGAACAGCAGCGGCCCGACGTCGACGATCTCGGTGAGGCCACGGGCGTTGGCGCGCATCTGTTCGGTGATGGTCGTGAAGCGCTCCAGCGCGCCGACGAGCTGATCGGAGTTCTCGCCGACCAGCGTGGAGGTGTTGGTGACGAACTGGTCCAATTGCTGCAGCACCGCTTGCAGACCGGGTGCCTGGTCGCCCAGCAGTTGGACCAATTCGGTGAGGCGGCCGCTGAAGTCGCGGACCGTCCGGTCGTTCTGGGCGATGATCTGGGTGATCTCGTTGAGCTTGATGATCGTGTTCGAGATCTGGTCTTTGTTGGCGAAGGTCACCTCGAAGGCCGAGGACAACGCATCCAGTGTTTCGCGCAGTTTGTCGCCGTTGCCGTCCAGCAGCGGGAACAGGACTCGGCTGGCCATCGGACCGTTCTGATCGTCGCCTTTCAGCGCGGCGCCGAGCTGGTCGAAGTTCTGCAGGATGCGGTCGAGTTCGACCGGTGTCCGCGTCCTGGCCAGCGGGATGTGCGTTCCGTCGGTCAGGACCGGCCCGTCGCCGCTGTAGGCGGGGGCGAGTTCGACATGGCGATTGGTGATCAGCTGCGGCGACACCAGGGCGGCCACGGCATCGGCCGGGATCTTGGTTCCCTTGTCCAAGCTCATGGTGACCTGCACGTAGCTGCCCTTGGCTTGCACCGTGTCGACGCGGCCGACCGGAACGCCGAGCACCGCTACCTCGTTGCCCGCGTAGAGTCCCGCCACGTTCTCGAAGTCGGCGCTGATGCGTACGTGTTCGCCGAGGTACTGCCTCGGCAACGCGGTCAGGCTGTCGGGCACGAGCCCGCAACTCGCGGTGACCAGCGCGGTCACGATCAGCACGCCGAGTTGGGCGAGTCGTCGTGTTCTCATCAGTTGCACCCCTGTACGGCTCGAGCGAAGCACAGCCAGTTGTCCGGGAAGAACCACGGCGCCCACACGTCGCCGTAGGGCCCGTTCCCGACGGCGTTGTTGAACTGCCGCAGAGCGATGGGCATGTTCTCGTAGAGTCGGTCCAGGTTGTCGCGGTTCTTCGCCAACCCCTCCGACATGGTGTTCAGATCGTGGATCAGGGGCGCGAGCTGGCCGTTGTTCTCCAGACCCATCTCCTGCAGCAATCTCGACAGGGCAGCGACGTTGTCGAGCAACTGCTTCAACAGGTCCTGCCGCTTCTGCACGGCGGTGCCGATCGCTTCGCCGCGAGTCAGCAGCAGCAGCACGCTGTTCTGGTTGTCCGAGACGAGCTGGGACACCTGGTCCATGCTCTTCAGCAGCGAGTCCACTTCGTCGCGGCGATCGGTGACGACCTTCGCGAGCGCACCGATACTGTCCAGCGCCTGGACCGCCAGCTGCGGAGAATCCCCCATCTGCTGGTCGACCAGGTCCAGCGCCTGGCGGAGCTTCTGCGGATCGAGACGTTCGATGCGTTCGAAGGAGTTCTTGTACTTCGGGTCCTGGATCACTTTGCTCAGGTTGTACGGCACCGAGGTGTTCTCGATGCGGATGCGGTTGCCCGGCAATCCCTTTCCGTCACCCGGTACCAGGTCCACGTGCAGGCGGCCGAGGATCGTCGACATCTTGATGGCCGCACGCGCGTCCGGGCCGAGGCGAAGATCGCGACGCACCTTCAGCTCCACCGCGACCTTGGTGCCGTCGAGCCGAACCGCCTGCACCGCACCCACTTCGATCCCCGATACGTCCACCGTCGCGCCGGGCCGCAGACCGGCGGCCTGAGCGAACTCGGCGTGAATCGTCTTGTCTCCCAGACGAGCCTGGGTCAGGACACTGGATCCGATCAGGAGAGCCGCCACCGTGGCCGCCGCGATCAGGCCGAGCCGCAGATATCTGTTCCGCAGAAATCCCGGCAAGGGAACGCCGTTTCTCATCGGCACACCTCCGAGTGTGAGTTGCCGCCCACCTGGGAGAACAGCCCCGGAGGCAACAGCACGCCCCACAGGGACACGTCGAGGCTGCACAGATACGCGTTGCCGTAGGCGCCGTTGCTGGTGAAGCGTGCGACGCCGTTGAGAACGGCGGGCAGTTCCACCGCGGCCCGGTCCAGGGAGGCGCCGTTGAGCAGCAGCAGCGCGACGCCGGTGGTCGCGTCGTTCTGCGCCTTCGACAATCCCGGCTTGACCTGCATGATCAGGCGGGTCAGCGAGTCGGTCGTCGCGGCCACCCGGTCGACCGAATGCTTGAGACTCTCGCCTTGCGAGTAGAGCGCCTCGACGAGCGCCCTGGCCTGGGTGAGCAGCGTCTCCAGCTCGCCGCTGCGGTTGGCCAGGCCGCTGATCACCGAGCTGAGATTGCCCAGGACCTCCCCCAGGATCTTGTCGCGCTGCCCGAAGGTGCCCGCCAACTCGGCGGCTTGGGTGATCAGGCTGCTGAGGGACACCTGATTGCCCTGAAGCGCCTGGATCAACGTTTCGGACAGGGAATTGACCTGATCGGGCTGCAGCACGCTGAACAACGGCTCGAACCCGGACAGCAGCGCGGACACGTCGAACGAGGGCTCGGTTCGCTCCAGTGGAATCTGTGCCCCCGCCGCGATGGCGGTGCCCGCGTCCTTGCCCGGCGCGAGGGCGATATAGCGCTGCCCGATCAGGTTCTGGTAGCGCACCAGGGCCTTCGTCGTGGTGGTGAGCCGCTGGCGTTCGTCGATCCGGAAATCGACCTTGGCGCGGTAGCCGTCGGTGAAGTCGATCTTGTCCACCCGCCCGACCCGCACACCCGCCATGCGCACGTCGTCTCCCACGCGCAGTCCCAGGACATCGGAGAAGACCGCCGAATAGCGATGGGTGTCGCCGTCGACCGACCGCTGCAAGGTGGACCAGATGGTGAAGGTGAGCGCGACGGCCACCACCGCGAAAAGGCTGAAGCCCAGCAGCGCCTTGGCTGATTTCATCGGCCCGCCCCCTTGTTGTCGGCGGCGGTCACGGTGACCGATCCACCGGCCAGCACCGGACTCAGCAACAAGTACTGCGCCACGGTCGGCCGCGTTCCCACGATCGCCGCCACGGCGTCGGACCCGCGCAGCGCGATCGGCTGCACCGGAGCACCGGGGGTCTGCGCGTCGGGTGCGACCGGCACGGCAGGACTCGGCGCAGGTGAAAGACCGGGTATGGACGGCAGACCCGGGAGGAAGGGAAGACCGGGAATCGCGGGCAGCTCAGGAAGCACCAGCCCCAGAGCACCCAGTGGCGCCGCCGCAGCCGGTACCGGTGCGGGCCCTGCCGCGTCGAGCCATTTCGGCATCAGCTGTGGCGGGTAGTTCTGCTCGGGCGCCACCTCGGGCACTGTGGCGCCGCCACAACGGGGGCCGTACTGGTCGCCGTAGTGGGGGCAGTCCTGCGCCGTGTACTGCTGGAAGGGCGTGAACGACACGTCCATCTTCCACACCATCTGTTTGGCAGGCCCGAAATGGAACGTGGTGGCCAGCCGTTGCAGCGCCACGTTCAGGTTGGCGGCCGTGTAGGGAATGGCTTCCGGGTCCTTGGCCAAGCTGCCGAACAGGTCGTCCAGCCCGGAGACGAGGAACTTGCCCGCGTCGGGATTGCGAGCGAAGAGCGCGTTGACCGACTCCACTGTCGCGTTCCCGGTGGCGAGCAGGTCGATGAGTTTCGTGCGCCGCTCGGCCAGTGTTCGTGCGGTGGTGACCGATTCCGACAGCACCCCGACCAGTTCGGGAGCCGACTGGCTCAGCGCGATCGACGCTCGCCCGAGATCACCGAGCAGTGCGTCGATGCCCGGCGTCGCCCTGATCTCGGTCAGCCAGTTGTCCAGGCGCTCCACCGTCGAGCCGGGCACGCGTGCCGCGGGGTCCAGCGCCGCCGAGAGGGTGGCCAGCACCCGGCCCAATTTCTCGGGCTGGATGTTCTGGAGCACATTGCGCAGGACATTCAACGTCGTCTGCAGGGCAACTGTCTCGCTGCCGGTGTCCTCCGCGATGGTCGCGCCCCCGCGCAGCGTTCTCGTTTCCGGGCCGTTGTCGACGAGTTCGATCGCGGTGACGCCGAACAGATTGTTCGGAATCACCCTGGCGGTCACGTTCACCGGAATCGTCGACGCGACACCGGGTTTCAGATCGACGCGGGCCTGCTGCTCGGCTCCTCGGGCCACCACGTCGACCCCGGCCACCCGGCCGACGACCATCCCGCGGAATTTGACGTCCGCCCGGCCGGGCAAGCCATCGCCGGTGCTGGTCAGCACGATGGTCACGGGGACCTTGTCCTCGAAGTACCCGGTGTATCGCAGCGCCAGCAGGTACAGCAGGACCGCGACCGTCGTCAGCACCGCCAGTCCCGCGAGGGTCAACTGCCTGGCCGTCGGTCCGCGGCCGCTGGGGTCCAGAATCATTCTCGTCTCACCCCGAAATCCGGAATCCGGGATCGATGCCCCAGATGGTCAATGTCAGAAAGAGATTCGCGAACACCATCACGACGATCACCATCTTGATGGCGCGCCCGGCCGCGACCCCGACCCCTTCCGGGCCACCTGTGGCGACGTAGCCGTAGTAACACTGGATGAACGTCGACAGCATCACGAACACCACTACCTTGAGCAGCGAGAAGAAGACGTCCGTGCCGATCAGGAATTGAAAGAAGTAGTGATCGTAGGTGCCGGCCGCGGTTCCTCCCAGCAGAAGCACCGTGATCTTGGTGGTCAGGTAGGCAGTCGCGAGACCGATGCTGTACAGCGGGATGATGGTCAGCGTCGAGGCGATCATGCGCGTGCTGATCAGATACGGCAGCGGGCGGATGGCGATGGACTCCAGCGCATCGATCTCCTCGGAGATGCGCATCGAGCCCAGCTGGGCGGTGAACCTGCATCCCGCCTGGATCGCGAAAGCCAAGGTCGCGAGAATCGGCGCGAGTTCGCGGGTGGTCGCGAAACCGGAGATCGCGCCGGTGAGCGGGGACATCGTGAGCAGGTTCAGAGCCGTGAACGACTCCATCCCGACGATGATGCCGCCGAACGCGCACAGGATGACCACGACGCCGATCGTGCCGCCACCCACGATGAGTGAGCCGTTGCCCCAGCCGACGTCGGCGGTCAGCCGCGCCACCTCACGGCGATAGTGCTTGAGGACGAACGGGATGGCGATCAGAGCCTGGAAGAACGTGATGGCTTGATGCCCCACACGTTGATTGGCGCGAACGGGCCCGAGTGCGGCTTGCCCGGCGGCGTGCAGCGGCTTCAGCGCCGGGGGCGTGTAACTGCTCGCCATCCTCACACTACTTTCGCGGGGAACAGGGTGTTGTACAGCTGGGTCAGGATGATGTTGGTGGCGAACAACATCAGCGCGGAGCTGACCACCGCCGAGTTCACCGCGTTCGCGACACCACCTGGGCCGCCGTGCGCGTGCAAGCCGATGTCACAGGCGATCACCGCGGTCAGCACCCCGAAGATCGCGGCCTTGACCAGGGCGATGATCAAATCGTTGGCCACCGCGAAGGACGCGAACGAGCTGATGAACGAGCCGGGTGTCCCGGACTGGGCGTAGACGTTGAACATGTACGCGGTCGCGAAGCCGACGAAAACGACGAATCCGCAGAGCAATACGCTCACCAGCACCGCCGCCGCCAGACGGGGCGCGACCAGGCGACGGACCGGGTCGACTCCCATCACCATCATCGCGTCGATCTCTTCCCGGATGGTTCGGGATCCCAGATCGGCACAGATCGCCGAACCGACCGCACCGGCGACCATCAACGCCGACACCAGCGGCGCGCCTTGCCGGATGATGCCCAATCCCGCGACCGCGCCGATGAATGTCGTCGCGCCGACTTGGTTCACCAGAGCGCCGACCTGGATGGAGACCACGACGGCGATCGGAATGGCTACGAACACCGTGGGCGCCGCCGATACGTTGGCCATGAACGCGCACTGCTTGATGAACTCCTGGTAGGGAAACCTTCCCCGGGCCAGCGAGACGAACAGTTGCACGATCGCTTCGCGGCCCAATGTGACTTGCCGGCCCAGCGTTTCCAGCGAGCGCTGGGGGTGGCGTCGCCACAATCCCGAGGCGCTGGCGATGATCTTCTCGAGTTCGCCCGGTTCTCGTGGCGGTCGCTCGTCGGCTGGTGTTCGCAGCGAGGCAGTCACCGGTGGCCGTTCCTTTCCGATTTCCCGTCCGCCGCCGGCGGCCGCCCCCTTCGGGGTGCGGAGCGTGTGCAGTGTTGCACATCTCACAGACGTCGTACAAGTGTTAAGTGATCGTCTATTTCATGTTCGAAGCCAGCCGAAGCACCGTCGCGGACACCCCATCCCTCCCGCCTCCATGCGATGAGCTGGATATACGTGTCAGGTACGGCTCGATGAGCAATCGTCCGAAAAGCAAGAGAAGATTTAAGTAACTAAATATTCTTCATCGCGACAGACGGCGTCCGAGCCGCAGGCGCGGCTAGGCGAGGCCTTCCAGCCAGCGCTGTAGCAGCACCACGAGGGCTACGAGCACCACGCAACCGGCCGCCAGAAGACTGAGCACAGCCACCCAGAGCCCGAAGCGGAGAACGGGATTGACCTTCATCTGCCCACCGAGGATCTTGACCACGATCACCAGGACGTCGATGAGCCACACCAGAGCCATCATCAGGTCATGCACACATTCGAGAAGGTGAGCACGGGCCAGCACACGATCGAGCCCAGGAACGAAATGACCAGATCGAGGCCGTGCATGTCCCGCAGGTGACCGGTGTGGGTGAGGGTCCAGATCACCCCGATCAGCCCATACGGAACGCCGATGATGATGAGGGTGCCGAGGAACTCGGAAACCTTCATCTCGTAACCGAGTATTCGGTCGAGTTTCTTGAGCATGCGTCGATGCATCCTTTCGCTCCGATCCCGCGGCGCCGCGGGTTGGGACACCTGCCGTACCGCAGGTGTCCGCCCGCACCGCCGAACCAAGGGGACCCGAGGCGCTATGTTAGTCACAATTCTTCTCCATATGGAAGCCCTGCGAGCAAATCAGCTCCGATTTGTCCGACTTGAGCAGCACATAGCATCAGTTGAGACGTCCTTCGACCTCGCCATGTTCATAGATATTCTCCACTGCGACCGGAAGATGGGCTACCGGTTCATCTCGAACGTGCCGGCGTAGCTCAGCACCTCGTCGTGCAGACGCGCGGTTCGCCGCTGGTCGATCACCGGTTTGCGCAGCACATTCCGGGCCCAGTCCTGCTGAGCAGGAGTGGAGGAAGCCTTCGAGAACACCCCGAGCGCGTACGCGGAGAAGTCCCGCACGAATACCTCGAAGATCGAATCCACCAGGTCGTCCGACGTCCCGGTGATCTCGGCCTGCTCCAGGATGAGCTGCCCGTAGGGCAGCAGCGTGAACAACTCTCCTACCGCCAGCTGATAGTCCAGGTCCTCCAACTGCGCCGAGGTCGGCGGCGCCTGCACCGGGAACTGGGTGAATTGCTCGGCTTGCTCGACGAACAGCGCCACGTTCGGCAGATGCCGGTAGGGCGCGTACGCGGGCCGCCAGTCGGCGAAGCGAACCTTGCTCAGTCCGGCCGCGCCCGGCTGCCGGAACAGCGACTCGTCGTCGCCGGGATCCCGTCGCACCGGCACCGCGGGCAGTTCTGCCGGATCGAAGAGAAAACTCGGCATGAATTTCAGCGTGAGCGCCATGTTCACGTGGGCGGTGCCCTCCAGCCGGGGCATGGAGTCGATGGTGCCGCGCGCCATCGCGAAGTAGGTGTCCTTCTCGAAACCCTTGGCGGAGATGACATCCGAGAGTTCACGGAACACGCGCTCGGCCTCACGGGTGACCTTCATCTTGCCGATGGAGTTGAACATCACGAAGCGGCGATCCTCCGGCGTCGAGCAGCGCATGTAGTCGATCGCCCGTTCGTGATAGAGGCGCATGGCGTTCATACGCACGTAGCTGTCGGACAGAATCTGCCGCACCTGCGCGAAGTCGGTGACCGGATGCCCGAACAGGATCTTGGCGGAGGCGTGGTTGATCGTCTCGTAGAAACAGTGCTCGGTGATGCCGAGTGCGACCATGCCGATGTTGAACTTGCCACAGTTGACCGCGGCGAGCGCGGCGTCGAATGCCTTGCGGCCCACGTGCAGCACGTCGTCGGCCGATACGGGATAGTCCACCAGATCGTAGGCACTGACGAAGTTCTGGCCGTGGATGACGTTCTTCATCAGCCGGTAGTTCGGGTGCCCGCTGTCGGCGACGAACCAGACGTACGCGTCGGGACCTTCGAGGTCGGTGCGCCTGCCGATGGTCGGCACGATCCGGGCCACGTTGCCGTTGCCGATGTAGTACTTGCTGCCGGTAGCGGTGAACCCGCCCGCCCCGTCGGGGGTGAGCAGCATGTCGGTGGCGTAGATGTCGGCGCCGTGATCCTTCTCCGACAGCCCGAAACCGATGATTCCGCCGCGGTCGAGTTCCTCGGCGGCACGCAGGTGCGCCTTGCCGTTGGCGCTCTGCCAGATGGTGGCGAGACCGAGTGTGGAAACACCCCAGGCGTACCAGTACTGCGGTCCGTAGAAGCCGGTGATCTCGTTGAACCGGGAGATGAACGCGGTGTCCCAGCGCTTGTCCGGGTCGTCGCCCGCGCTCGACCGCGGTGTCGCCATGTAAGCGATGATGCGGCTCTCGGCGAGGAACTCCATCCAGTCCTCGTACCACTCGGCGCGCTGCGCGTCGCCGGTGAGCGCCCGCTTGCCCTTCTTCTCGAAGAAGTCGACCACCGAACGCAACCGAGCCCGCGTGGCGGGATCGAACTCCTCGAACGTCTCGGTTTTCGGATTGAACAGAACCATGGCGAACGCCGCCTTCCAAAGTGATGGCAAGTGCCATCACATTAAGACTGACGACATCTGCCGTCAATCCGTTGGCGCTGCTCACATCCTCAATCCCACAGGTCGCCGCAGGGCAGCGCGGGCAACCCGGCGTCGACGTTGTCGTCGATCGTGACGATGAGCTCCGGATGACTGCTCGCCAAGACCTCGGCCACACTCGCGGCTTGCTCGGCGCACGCTTGGTAGTCCAAGACGAGTGCCCCGGATTCGATATGGATATGTCGAACGTTGTGCGGGATCACCATCTCGACTCACTGCACCATGCATACAAAGGACAGGAACGGCGCCCGCCACGACATCCCTCGCCGACTGCGCCCGAATGTGCCGACCAGCAGCCGTGCGACTGCGCTTTATGTTAATGTATATTCACACTATCAGGACGGCTGCACCGATGGAGTGAGTTGCAGTCTCGACAGGATAGAACCCAGGTACTTCATCGCACCTACCCGCGACGACCGGCGATAGCTCAGTAGCCCGCGTTGCGTAGTCTTCCGGATAAGTTACCCTACATTCGATAGCGAATGCGCATGCCTGGCGCTTACTCTTCGGGAAGGCAACGAAGTGACCACATCGCTGGAGCGCGTCGACGCGGGCGGACGCAGTGCGGCATCAACGGCGCGGCGGCTGGCCGCGCTGCTGTTCGGCGTGGGGGTATTGCACTTCCTCGCACCACGACCG
The DNA here is from genome assembly GCF_015477775.1 of Nocardia abscessus. GTDB lineage: Bacteria > Actinomycetota > Actinomycetes > Mycobacteriales > Mycobacteriaceae > Nocardia > Nocardia abscessus_A. The sequence continues at coordinate 99,091 of NZ_JADLQO010000007.1, forward strand.
TTCGACTCGGTGATCCCCGCACAGCTGCCCGGCCGGCCTCGGCTGTACACGCACGGCTCCGGCGTGGCCGAACTCGTCGTGGCCGCCGCGCTGGTGACACCGAGAACGCGGCGATGGGGCGGGCGCTCGGCCGCTTGGTTGTTCCTGGCGGTATTCCCGGCCAACATCCAGATGGCGGTCGACTGGCTGCGCGACGACCGGATTCCGGCGCCCCTGAAAGCAGTTGCCCTGCTGCGGCTTCCGCTGCAGATCCCGCTGATCCTCGCCGCACGGAAGGTGCATCGGGCCGACCACGGTCAGCGCTGACGGCGTCCCCTCGCGTGGGCTCTCGTCAGGCCCGCGCCGCGGGCACCAAGCGGGCTCGCGACGTCATCGCGCGCATGCCGGTCTTCACGACATTCGCGTAAGCGGCCGTCGCCGCCCGGTCCGCGGGCTGTAAAGGGATCCCCAGAAGCTCCCGAGTTCGCTCGTGCAGCAACGTCCGTACCGCGAAGTCGGGTAGCACTCGGGGTACCCAGGCGTCGGGTCGCAACAGCTCCGGCGCTAGTTTGCCGCTGTCGGGGGTGACGGCGAGGTCGGTGGCGCACACCGCTTTCAGGTAATCGTTGAAGTCCGCCCATGTCCGCGGCATATGCCGCGCCGAGATTCCGTACCGCCGATACCACTCGCAGCATTCGGCGTACAGCGTCTTCTTCTCGTCGAGACTCAATGGGCGGTCGAAGGTTTCGATGGCCGCGTACAGGGTGTCGACGTAGGTCGCGTGCTGGAAGAAGAACAGCTCGGGCGTCAGGCCGCTGTAGCGTTTGCCCCGGCTGTCGACGCCGTGCACGAGCCCGTGCCCGTACAGGATCGCTGGATGCGGATCGCACAGCGTGTACGCGAGGTAGATCATCCGCGACACCGTCCGCTTCTTGTGCGCCCACAAGCTGCTGGGCGCATGTGCGACGATGGCCGCCGCGACGGACGGGTGCAGGATCTGCAACCCGACCGCACGGGGCAAGGTCAAGGCGAAACGACGGTCGCCGAGATAGCGGCCGAGCAGGGAATCGCGTTCCACCGGAGCGCTTTTCATTCGCGCAGCCTCGCCCGGGCGACGACCGGGACCAGCCACCGCGGGGTCCACCAGTTGGCGATCCCCGCTATCCGCATGGCCGCGGGGACGAGGATGGTGCGGACCAGGACGGCATCGAGGACGACGGCCAGTGCCAGGCCGACGCCCAGGGCGCGCATGATCGAGACTTCGCTGGTGGCGATGCCGACGAAGACCACGGCCATGAGCAGGGCGGCGGCGGTGACGACGCGGCCGGAGCGGGCCGAGCCCACGGCTACGGCGGTGTCGACGTCGCCGCGGGCACGCGGGGAGCGTTCCCATTCCTCGGTGAAGCGCGACAGCAGGAACACCTCGTAGTCCATGGACAAGCCGAAGGCGACGCAGAACAGCAGCACGGGGACGGTGGCGACGGTGTAGCCGGTGGCCGTCGTGCCCAGACCCGCGAGATGGCCCTCCTGGAAGACCCACACCAGTGCGCCGAATGTGGCGGACAGCGAAAGGGTATTCAGAACAAGCGCTTTCACCGGCAACAGGATGCTGCCGGTGAGCAGGAACAGCAGGATGACGGTGGTCACCACGATCCACAGCAATGCGATCACGAAGCCGCGGGAGATGCCGGCCGAGGTGTCGGCTGTCTGCTGTGCCAGTCCGCCGACGAGGACGTCGCCGGGAGCCTCCACGGCGCGCAGCGCGTCGAGTTGGCCGCGGCCCGCGTCGGAATACGGGTTCAGTGCCGTCGCGACGGTCAGGTGCGCGGAGCCGTCGGACCCGACGGCTCCGGTGGCCGGGCCTGCCGACGATCCCGCCGCGTAGACCCCCGCCGTGCCGGTGACGGCGGTGACGTCGGGAACCCGCGACAAGCGCGCGGCGTAGTCGGCGAGCAGCTCGGCCGGCGCGCCGGTGACGACGATGTGCACGGTGCCGGTGATGTTCTGGTCGAACCCGTCTCGGATACGGTCGCCGACCGCGCGGGACTGGGCCTCGGTGGACAGCACCCGGTCGTCGGGCAGACCGACCCGCAGATCGAGGACTGGGGAGCCGGCCAGCAGCAGCACCGCCAGGACCGGCAGCGCGGCCAGCAGCGGACGCCGCTGCACCGCGCGCGCGAGGTGGTAGAGCCGAGTGGTCTCGGCGGGGGCGGCCTCGCGCTGCGGTTTGCGGTTCATGCGCGGTCCGAACAGGGCCAGCAGGGCGGGCACACAGGTGATCGCCAGCACGATGGACAGCACAACGACCGCGACACCCGCGTAGCCGATGGACCGCAGGAAGGCCATCGGGAACACCCACAGCCCGATCAACGCGGTACCGACGATGACACCGGAGAACACGACCGCGCGGCCGCCGTGCCGCATGGCCGAGGAGAGGGCCTGCTCGTGCGGCAGGCCACGACTGATCTCCTCCCGGTAGCGGCCGATCAGCAACAGCGAGTAGTCGATCGCCAGCGCCAGACCGAGCGCGGTGGTGATGTTCAGCGCGAAGACCGACAACTCGGTCAGGAACGTGAGCAGGTACAGCACGCCGGTCGTGCCGACGATCGCGAGCACGCCGACCACCACCGGCACGGCGGCGGCGATGACGCTGCGCAAGAACAACACCAGCAGCAGGAAGGTCAACGGCACCGCGATCCCCTCGGCGAGCACGAGGTCACGGGAGGCGGCGGCGTTGATCTCCTCGAACGCCATCGCCTGACCGCCCGCGCGCACGGTGACGCCGTCGCGGTCGCCGGTGTGGCGTTCGGACAGATCGCGGGCGGCGCGCTGGGCGGTGTCGTCGTCACCGTCCAAGCCCGCGATCACCAGACCGGTGCGGTGGTCACGGCTGACGAGCGCGGCGCCGGTGGGTTCGGTCCAGGACGTCACGGTGCTCACCCGGTCGTCCTGTCGCAGATCGGTGACGATCCTTTCGGCGACCGCGCGTGCCTCGGGTGCGTCCGCGCCATCGGGTGCGTCGACGGCGAAGATCAGCTGCATGTGCGAGACGCCGTGTTCGGCGGCCAGCACGTCGGCGGCGTGCGAGGATTCGGCGTCCGGGTCGACGAAACCGCCCGAGGTCAGCCGGTCGGTGACGAGCGCGCCCAGCATTCCGGAGACGACGAACACGACACTCACGACGACGAACACCACTTTGGGCGCTCGCGCGCACGCTCCGGCGATGCGGGCCACCACGCCGGTATTCCCGGTCTCGGGGCCCGCGGTGTCGGTGGACGTCATTTCCCCTCCGCGGGCAGCCACCAGACGGGCGTGACCTTGTGCCCGGCTCCGATCTCGATGGGCGGATGCGATTGCCAGCCCAGGATTTCGCACATCTGCACCACGTCCCCGGACTTGGCTTCCCCGTAACCGGGCAGGCCCTTGGCCCGCGCCACCCGCATGACGCGCTTGAGCAGCGTCGCGCCGCCACCGAGCGTCCTGGCCCCGACGTACCAGAAGTAGAAGTGCGGTTCGGTGGGATGGGCAGCTTCCACTTTGGCCAGCATCCTCGCCATCAGCACGGTGCGCGGCAGGCCGAGCAGCACGATGGCGGGCAGCCGGAACAGCCACACCCACAGCGGGAACCGCGGACCGGTGCGCTCGTAGGCGATGAGCACGGCCGCGGGCTGCTGATCGGCGCCGAAGGTGGCCTGCAGGTAGCCGCCCAGGCGCGCGCAGATCTCCACCTCGGCGCGGAAGAACCAGTACAGCGCCTTCGCCGCGCGGCCGGGCCGCTTCGGGCGCACGTCCTGCCAGATCGCGTCGTCGGCGAAGGCGTCGGCCAGCACCCGCGCGGCGGCGGCCCGCTGATGCTCGGCGACGTTCGACGGCATCGTCACGGTAGTCATCTCACCCTTTCTCGTCACGGTTCACCCGTGCGCGCCCTGGTAGAGGGCATCGAATTTCTCCCCACCCACCGGCCTGCCGAGGGCGGTCAGGTACAAGGTCTGCCGCCCGGCGGGCAACGCCCGGTTCCAGTACTCCGGCGCGAGTCCCCCGACTCCCGTGACGCCTGCCCCGTGCCGGGCGGCGACGAGGTAGAGCACCTGTCCGACGACTCCGGTGCCGAGCAGCAGCGCCTGCCGACCGGCGTCGATGGTCGAGTCGTCTTCGCTCGCGGGAGCGCTGAAGACGACGAACGCTTCCGCGCCGAGCAGATGCTCCTGTCCGGCCAAGCCGGTCAGCAGGTCACCGGACGGCAAGGCCGCCCCTGCGGACAGCTTCCCCACCAAGTGCACCGTCGGCATCGGCAATCCCAAGCGGTTCAGGGCGGCGGCGGCGATGTCGAGCGCGCCCCCGACGATGGCGTCGAGGTCGTAGCCGGGCGGGGTGCCGGTGCCGAAGGCCGCCGCCGAGCGGCGGATCGGGATGAACCGCGCCAGGTTGCCGGGCAACTCGCCCGCGCGGTCGAAGAACACCGGCTGTGGTGGGCCCGGCGGACGCAGGCGGTCGGCCCACTGCTCGAACTCGTTGCGGCCCATCTGCACCCGCGGCATCGAAGTGGTGACCAGCCGCCAACCGTCGGCTTCCCCGTCGTGCGGGACGAACGCGCGCACCAGTCCCGCGGCGAGCACATCGCCCGCCGCACCGCCGGGACCGGTGCCCGGCAGACCCTGCGCGAAGCGGTCGGCCGCGCTGTCCTCACGGTCCAGCAGCGCGAGGGAGAACAGGGCGTGACCGGCGTCGATCAGGTGGTAGAGGTAGCCGCGGGCGCCGTATTTGCGCATGGACAGCCAGGGCCGCCCGACCAGCAGGCACAGATAGTCGTCGGCGTCGGTGGTGAAGCCGGTGTCGGCACGCATCACCAACTGCTTGCGGGCCGGGTCCAGCAACGCGATCGCACCGGAATCCGGTGCCACCAAGAGGATCTCGTAGGGGTAGGTAGCCCCGGCGGAGGGCACGAAACGGGATCCGTCGCGGCGGCGACCGATCAAGCGGTCCACGTGACCGACCGCGCCGGCCACCGGTCCGGTGAGCGGTTCGATGCCGACGGTCTGCGGCAGCGGCGGATGGATCACATCGCCCCAAGCCAGGCCGGCTCCGGCTATCTGCACGTCAGCTCCATTCCGCGGTCTCCGGGTGCGCGCGGTGCACCCGTCTGCGGGTGTGCTCCCAGTACGAACGCACCGAGAGGTCGGCGAAGATGTAGTCGCGCTTGGCGGCCACGTCGAGGGAGTTCGAGGTCGCGAACGGCCGGGTGCTGGCCAGCGCGTCCAGCTGGAGCCGGCAGGCGCGTTCGAGCATCAGCGCGAAGACCACCGCGTGGCGCACACTGCGGCCCACGACCACGCTGCCGTGGTTGACCAGGAACACCCCGACCCCGTCATCGAGGGTCTTGGCGATCGCGGCGCCGACGTCGAGGGTGAGCACGGTGTTGCTGGTGTCGTGGAAGCGATGGACCTCGCCGCCGAGCAGCGCGCCCTCGTGGCTGAGCGGCACCAGCTCGGCTTCGAGGGCGCCGAACACCAGGCTCGCCGGGGCGTGGCTGTGCACGATGCCCGCGACGTCCGGGCGGGCGGCGTAGATGGCTTGGTGCAGCGGCAGTTCCGGCGGCGCCTGCGGGTCGGGCGCCTCGGCGGCGTCGACCCCGGCCTCGACGAAATCGGCGGGGGTGGCCTCGTCGAAGCCGACCAGTGCGCCCTTGATGGCGAAGCGATCCCGGCCCGGCCTGCGGACCGAGATCTGGCCCTGGTTGAAGTCGTCGTGGCCCCCGGATGACAGTGCTCGCGCACCGATCGCCGCTTGGATCACCAATGCGGAAGTCATAGCGTCCTCACAGTCGTGCCGCGATGGCGTTGCGCTGGATCTGGTTGGTGCCCTGAATGATCTGCAGGAGTTTGGCCTCGCGCATCCACCGCTCCGCCGCCTCGCCGGGCAGGTAGGCCGAAGCACCGAGGATCTGGACGGCGTCGGTGCTCACCCGCATGGCGGTGTCGGTGGCGAAGAGTTTCGCCTGGGCGGCGAGCAGCCCGGCCTCCGGTCCGCCCGCGTCGATCTCCGCGCACGCGCGGTAGAGCAACTGCCGGGACGCGGCGAGCTGGGTGGCCATGTCGGCCAGGAGGTGACCGACGGCCTGGTGCCGGATGATGGGCACGCCGAACTGGATTCGCGTCTTCGCGTATGCCGTCGAGCGACGCACCGCCGCCTCGGCGAGCCCGACCGCGCACGCCGCCAAGCCGACCCGGCCCTGGGTGAACATGTCGTCGGCCACCCGCGCGCCGCGGTTCACCCGGCCGAGTACGCGATCAGCGGGCACCTCGGCGCCGTCGAACACGATGTCGGCGCTGGGCAGCGCGGCGGCACTGTGCTTCTGGGCCGCGGGCGCGACGGTGACACCGGAGGTCGCGGCGTCCACGGCGAAGCAGGTCAGCCCGCCGAGCCCGGCGTCGCTGGTGCGCGCGTAGACGACGAACACGCCGGCCAGCGGCGCGTGTCCCGCCCAGGTCTTGGTGCCGAGCAGGCGAAATCCGTTGTCGGTCGGTTCGGCTCGCAACTCGATGGCGGACATGTCGGATCCGGCCGCGGGCTCGCTCACACAGTTGGCGCCCAGCATCCGGCCTTCGACCAGCGCGGGTACGAGCGCGGCCCGCACCTGCGGCTGCCCGTGCCGGGCGATGGTGCGGGCGACGAGGGTCTGCAAATGCACCGATTCGGCCAGAGCGAGCCAACTCTCGGCGATGACCTCGACGTTCGCGCAGAACTCGCGTACCGCTCCCGGTTCCTGCGCGATCACCCGTTCGGCCAGGCCGGTCGCCATGATCCGGCGGAACAGCTCCGCGGGGAATCGGCCCCCGCGCTCGTGCTCGGTCACGGTCTCTGCGCAGTCACCGAGCAACTCGCGCAACCGGTCCGTACCCCACGCAGTCGTCGACGATTCCGAGATGCTCGTGCTCTGCCGCGGATCCGCCGCGCCGACGCCCCCGCGCTGTCGTGCCGCTCCCGCGGCCGCCCCGGTCATGTCCCCGCTCCCGCGAGTTCGGCGAAAGCCTCGGCCGCGGTATACCGGCCGGGGGCGGCCTGTTCCAGCCACCCCGCGAGCGACAGCGCTGCCGCGGCGGGTCCGCGCAGATCACGGACGCGGTGGCTCAGTTCCCAGCTCTCCCCCACCGCCGTGATCACCACCTGGTGGTCGCTGACCGGCGCACCGTAACGCTGCGCGAGGATCGTCGCGCCGTCCGGCAGCAGTGCGGCCAGGTTCTTCGCGGTCGCCGAGGGCGTGTCGAGCTTGGTGGTGGGATGACGGTCGAGGACGGTGAACTCCGCGTCCGCCACCAATGCGGCGGCCAAGCCCGCCGCGAGTTCGGTGGCCCGGGCCTGCAACCAATGCAGCGGGCTCAGGTTGGCGGCGAGCATGACCGGAATATCCTGCGCGAGAGCGGCGAACGTCTCGTTCGCCGTATCGGGCCGACCGGACACGCACGACAGCAACGCCGCCCCGGTGCGCACGCAGTAGGCGGCCACCGCGTCGAGCGCGGCGGGCCTGCTGGCGTCGATCACCACCCCGGGCATTCCGGCGCCGATCGTCCATCCGGCGGAGTCGGCGACGGTCAGCACCGGCACCCCCGCCCGCTCGCAGGCGGCGACCACCGCCCGGCCGAGGCGGCCGGTGGCGCCGACCACCGCGACCGGGCGGTCAGGCGTCCTCGACACCCTGGTTCCTCAGATAGGCCACGATCGCGGCGACCGTGCGCAGGTGGTCGAGATCGTTCTCCAGATCGATCTCGACGCCGTAGCGGATCTCCAGTGCGTCGACCAGCCGCAGGAACGCCAGCGAGGTCATCCCGGCGTCGGCGAACGTCTGCTCGGAGCGCTGCGCGGTGTCGGCGTCGACCGTGCCGTCGGTCGCGGTCGCGACCAGATCGGCGACCGCCTTCGTGAGCGAATCCTCCATTACCTCGGACATCAGCGGCCTCCCGTGACCGGTTGCTGGAATGTGTGCGTGAGCAGCTCACGCACCGCCGCGGCCTTGACCTTGCCGGTGGCGCCACGGGGCAGTTCCCCGACGACGACGAGCACCTCGGGCACCTTGTAGTCGGCTAGGCGTTCGCGCAGGAATCCGCGCAACTGCGCCGCCTCGAGCGGGGCGCGGGTCTGCACCGCCGCGCCCACGCAGTCCCGGCCGCTGGGCGTGGTCAGCGCGAGCACTTTGCACTCGATCACGTCGGGGTGCGCGGTGATGGCGTCGCTGACCGACTCGACGGTGAACTTGCGGCCGCCGATGTCGAGCACCGGCTGGGCACGGCCGCCGAGGAAGAGTTCGCCGTCCACCACCGAACCGGTGTCGGAGGTGACATAGCTGCCGTCGGCGGCGATCGCGCGCTCGAATTCCCCCGGGTAGTTCAGATACCGGGTGCCCATCGACGCCGTGCGCACGTGCAGCACCTCGGCTCCGTCCGCGCCGAGGCGGGATTCGACGGTGACGCCCGGCAGGAGCATGCCGTTGCCCTCGGGTCTGCTGCCGTCGGCGAAGGTGACGGGCCCGGTCTCGGCGATGCCGTAATAGTCCGAGATCGGACCAGACAGCGCCGTCACGTGCGCCGCGACCGAGGCAGGCAGCGGCGCCGCCGACGACAGCCGCAATCGGATGCCGCGCAACGCTTCTCGCGCCTGTTCCGGTAGAGCGGAGCCCGTGTAGTCGGTGAGCCGCTCGTAGGCGGCGGGGAAGGCCACCAGAATGCTGGGGCGCAGCGTCGAGACCTGCCGCACGATCGCGCCGCCGCTGGGCATCCCGCCCGGCAGGGCCAGGCTCGCGCCGGTCAGCAGGCTCGGCATCAGCGTGGTGTTGAAGGCCAGGCCGTTGTAGAGACCCGCGAAGCACAGGCTCAGGTCCGCTCGCGTCAATCCGGCGGCGCCGGACCAGGTTCGAGCCGCCGCCAGCACGGCACGTGCGGAGAACTCGATGCAGGCGGGCGCCCGGGTGGACCCGGAGGTCAGGCGTCCCAGTTCGGTATCCGGCGCGAGCGCGGGACGCGCACCGCCGCGTCCGGTCGGCACCGCCACCGAGCGGTCGTCCAGCGCCACCGATCCGGCGCGGTCGGCGTCGGTGGGCGCGTGGACGACGGCATCGATGCCGCAGCCGTGGACCAGCGTGTCGATCTCGGCCCGCCCCAGGCTCGGGTCGGCCAGGATGGGCAGGTCCGCCCGCGACCACACGGCCAGCAGGGTGGCGATGTAGTCGGGGTGATTGGCCAGCGTCAGCAGGATGCGGCTGCCGCCGCGCGGGGCGACGCCGTCGAGGAGATCGGCCCGGCGGGCGGCGTCCGCACGCAGGTCGGCGAAGGTGCGGGTCTCCCGCGGGGTGAGCACCCTGGCATCGGGCGCGGCGTCCATCGCGGCGGCGACCGCCTCGTACAGACGGGTCGGCCGCGGACCGTCGGCGCTCATGCCTGCCCACCGAATTCGATCTCCGGACCGAACAAGCCGCGCAGGATCTCGGTGGTGTTGGTGCGCAACGCCCGTTCGGCCAGCGGGTCGAGCATGTCGGCCAGCGACGGAATGCCGAGATCTACGACGGCGTCGAAGCGCACCGTCACCGCGTCGTCGTGCGCCGTCACCTGCCACGCGCCGTCGAAGCGCGCGAGATCACCCGTGATCTGCTCGAACGACAGGATGCGCGCGACCTCGTCGACGACGTCACGTTCGGTCCACTGCAGCAGCCCGTTGCGGAACCACACCGACCAACTGCTCACCTGGGTGCCGTGCGGGTCGACATCGAGGGTGATGTCACGGACCACGTCGGCGTGCTCGGCGTAGGAGGGGAAATCACGCAGGCGCGCGAACACCACGTCGGGGTCGGCATCGCGCACGGTCGCCCGCACCGCCACGGAACGCTCGGCCATCAGACCATCACCTCGCTGCGCCCGTGCGCGGCCGAGCCGGCCTCGGCCATGTTCTCGCGGGCGATCACGGTGCGGTAGGTGATGCGCATGACCTCTTCCGCGTCGGTGTTCGAATACGCCTGCGGCGCACCGGGAATCACACCGAGCGAGGTGGGCATGGGCTCGGGTTGGAACAGCGCGGCCAGGGTGGTCATCAAATTCGCCATCTTGGTCTTCTCGGCGGGGCGCAGATCGTCGAAGAACGCGGGTTTGAGCAGACGCTGGAAGATCTCGGGATCGGCGCGGCGCGGACTCCGGTGCGGCAGGCCGTACTCCGCGGCGGTCTCGTCGAAGATCTCCAGCAGGCGGTGGGCGGTGATCGCGGTGGGGCCGATGGTGGCCCACGCCACCTCCGGCGCGTCCTGCGCGTCGACCACCGCCGCGATCATCCCGGCTACCACGTCACACGGCACCAAGTCGTAGCGGGCTCGAGCGGCGCACAGGAACAGCGGCACCGAGCCGCGCAGCATCGCGCGGGAAATACTGTGCACACCTTGATATTCGGTGATCGCGCCGGTCTTCGAGTGACCGCCGATCGCCGAGGGGCGGACGATGGTGTACGGGAGGCCGCTACCCCGAACGGCCGCCTCGCCCGCCCTCTTGGCAGCGAGGTACTCGCCGGGACGCAGGGTGGCGTAGCCGCCGGTGACGTCCTCCGGTGGCTCCAGATCGACGAACGCGGTGCTGACGTGCACCACACGCGCCGAGGCGCGCGCCGCCAGGTCCAGCACGCGCTGGGTGCCGGTGACGTTCACCTCGTGCAATTCCTCGGCGCCCGCGGCGAAATCGACGTTCGCCGCGCAGTGCACGACGAGATCGAGTCCGTCGAGCACCAGTTCGGCGTCCCTGGCATCCAGTCCGAGTCCCGGCGCGGTGATGTCGCCGCGCACCACGCCCGCGGCGTGCGCGACGGGGCGGCTGTGGGTGAGCGCCACGACCTCGTGCCGGGCGCTGAGCATCCGCATCAGCGGCACTCCGACGACACCGGCGCCGCCGGTGACGAAGATCTTCACGACTTCTCCTCGCAGAAGGTCAGTTCGCGTGGGCCGCCAGGCGCACGCAAGCTCTTTCGAATGCCTCCAGCAGCCATGCCTCATCGAGTGGCTGCAAGGTGGCCGGTGGGGTCAGGCGCAGCACCGGACCCGCGTTGAGCGAGTGGTTGACGATCACCCGAGCGTCGAGCATTTCCAGCAGGAATTCGCCCGCCAGTCCCGCGTCGGCGAACTCGAGGCCGAAAAGGGTGCCTGCGCCGCGGATGTCGACGAGCTGCCGAGGGCAGGTGCGATCACGGATCTCGGTGAGTCCGGTGCGCAACCGGGCCCCGATCCGCGCCGAGGCGCCGACCAGGTCCTCCTCGCGCAGCACCGCCAGTGTCGCCGTGGCGGCGGCCATGCCGAGCGGGGCCGCGGAGAAAGTGGAGGTGTGCAGGCACAAGTCGGCGTCGAAGGCCGCGTACGCCTCCTCGGTGGCGATCGCGGCGGAGACCGGCAGCACGCCGCCGCCGAGGCTCTTGCCGACGAGCAGCACGTCGGGGGTGATCTGCTCGACCTCGCCGCGCCACCAGGTGCCGGTCCGGCCGAGTCCGGTCATGATCTCGTCGAGGACCAGCATCGCACCCCGGTCGCGGCACAGCCGCTGCGCCTGCGCCAGATATCCGGCGGGTGGCACGATCACCCCGCCTTCGCCCTGGATCGGTTCGAGCACCACGCAGGCGTCCGAACCGTCGGAGCCGAGCGCTGCGTCCAGTGCGGCCGCGTCGCCGTAGGGCACCCGGGACGCACCGTGCAGCAGGGCGCGGAACGGTCCCTGGTAGGTGTCGTTGGCGGTCAGCGACAGTGACCCGAGGGTCTTGCCGTGGTAGCCGCCCGCCGCCCCGATCAGCCGGGTCCGTCCCAGGATCGCGGCCATCTTCAGCGCCGCCTCGGTGGCCTCGGTGCCCGCGCCCGCGAAGTACACCTTGGTCAGTCCGGCCGGGGCGACCTCGGCCAATGCCGCCGCCGCGCCCGCCGCCGCGGATTCGAGCAGGCCGCGGGTGCCGACCGGATGACGGCCCAGCTGCTCGGTCACCGCGTCGACTACGCGCGGGTGGCGCGCTCCCAGCAGGAAGACGCCGTAACCACCGCAGTTCAGGAATTCGCGGCCGTCGGTGGTCCACAGGCGCGCCCCCTCGGAGCGATGCTCCACCAACCCACCGAGCAGGTTGCCCAGCTGCGCCCGCGCTCTGCCGAGATGCCGCCGGGTTTGCTCGAGAACCACGAATTCCGTTGTCATACAACACTTTCCGGGTCATAATGTGGGCACCCACCAGCACCCCCTGAGTACATGAGAGACCTTAAGTTTCAGTCTCTCAAAGCGTCAACTCGACTGCGGCCGCACCGGACATGAACGGCCGACCATAAAGCCTTGGAGCTGCCCGGTTCCCTCCAGTTGTGGCATGGCCCACAACCGCAGGTCACAGACAAGTTCCCTCGCGCGCAACGGGACCGCGACCGAGATAGGTCCGATCGCTCAGCAGCCCGGCAGGCTGTGGCCCGGACGGGCTTCGCTGGCCCGATCCGCCCGTCCACCAGGCGGTTAACCTTCTGTTTGCGCGAGAACCACTGATCGGTCCGGACCATTGTTCATCCTTGAACCATGCGATTGGTGATCATCGGCGGCGGCATCGTCGGCACCGCCCACGCCCTGGCCGCGATCCGCCGCGGACACGAAGTCGTGCAGCTGGAACGGGAACCGGAGGCCCGCGGGGCGACCGTGCGCGATTTCGGCCTGATCTGGGTGTCCGGGCGGTCGGCCGCGGACCTCGACCTCGCCCTGCGGTCGCGGGTGCTGTGGGAGGAGATCGGCGGCAAGGTGCCCGGCGTCGGATTCCGGCCGGCGGGCTCGCTCACCCTGGTGCGCACCCCGGAGGAACTGGCGGTGGCCGAGGCCGCGGCGGCCGGTCCCGGGGCCGAGGCGCGCGGATTCGAATTGCTCGACCCCGAGCGCGTTCGCGCCGTCAATCCCGCGCTGCGCGGCAAATTCCTCGCCGCACTGCATTGTTCGACCGACGCCGTGGTCGAGTCGCGACAGGCGCTGCCCGCACTGCGCGCCTACCTCACCGCGAGCGACCGCTACACCTTCCATTCCGGCACCGAGGCCAGGGCGGTCACCGACACCGGTTCCGGCGCGCGGGTGCGCGACGACCGCGACCGCGTCTTCGACGCCGATCTGGTGCTCGTCTGCCCCGGCGCCGCGCACACCGGCCTGGCCAGGGAACTGGCCGGAACGCTCCCGGTGCGGCGGGTCCGGCTGCAGATGATGCAGACCGCCTCGCTGGGCGAACCGCTCACCACGGCTGTCGCCGACGGCGACAGCTTCCGCTACTACCCCGGCTTCGCGGGCCCCGAGGTGGACCTGCTCAACCGCGAACAGTCGCAGACCGCGACGGCCGCCGAGCACAAGATGCAACTGCTGTGCGTGCAGCGCCTGCACGGTGGTCTGACCATCGGCGACACCCACGAGTACACCGAGCCCTTCGCTTTCGACGTCGACGAAGCCCCGTACGAACATCTCACCGCCGTCGCCGAGGAGTTGCTGGGCCACGAACTGCCGCCGATCGTGCGGCGCTGGGCAGGCGTGTACAGCCAGAGCGTCGACCCCGACGTCCCGGTCACCCGCGCCCGAGCCGACCGCAATGTCTGGGTGATCACCGGCCCCGGCGGCCGCGGCACGACCCTCGGCCCCTCCCTCGGCGAGGAAACCGCCGACCTGCTCGGACTCTGAGGAGCCCGCTCGGCCGGGTGAGATGCCGGGCCGCACTGCGACCATCCGGTGCCACAGCCGCGTCCCCGCGTCGCAGTAGAGATGCGGAGGATCGACATACCGCGTACAGCACCCGCATCGATCCTTCGATCAGATCCTCGATCTGAGCATCGACATTCGGGCCTCCCGTCGCCGTCCGATCGCGACATTATGCGTTACCGGACGTATCCCAAATCCTGGGAGCCGTTGTGCTGTCACACCACAGAATCCGCGTGTCGATTCGCGCCGGTAGCCCCGCGTGTAAAGAATGCTCGCAAGCACGAAAGTAATTGTCCGCCAGAGCATAACGCGCAATACGGAGCGGACGGGAATGACTGGAGAATTAGCGGTGGTACTGCTGTGGGTGGCAATCGTTGCCATCATCCTGGTTCTGCTCGGCGGTGCGGCCGCGGCCATGGTGTGGGATCCGAATTCCCGCCGTGAAGTCCGGGCAGCCGACGAGGGGGCCACACTGCCGCTGACGAGCATGGGGACTGCGCACGAGAGTTGGCCGCGTCGGCGCTGAGGTGTCGCACGCCGGTCGTGGATCCCTCCGCGCACCAGTCCGTCGACCGCCCCGGGGATCCCGCGCCGGGAATTTGCCAGCAGATTGCTATTTACCGCGCAATAGGGCTTCCGAGCACCTGTTCACCGGGTAGTTTGAGCGTGCAGAACGCTGCGCCGCGACTCGCCGGGCGCCTGCGCGCGGCGTCGGCACCGAGAATTCCCGGAAAGAATGGAGGTGCAGCGATGACAGGCCCAGATGCCGCGCCTGAACCGTGGCCCGCCTTGCGCGTCGATAGCTGGACTCCTACCCGCGAGACGCTGCATATGTGGACACAGATCGTCGGCAAGATCAGACTCTCCCGCGCTCCGCTGGTCAACCACTGGTGGCAGGTGACGTTCTACGTCAGCCCGCGGGGACTGACCACATCCGCGATCCCGCATGCGGCGGGGTGCTTCGACATCGAGTTCGACTTCCTCGACCACCGGTTGCACATCCGCTCCAGCGATGGCCGCACTCGTCAGGTCGCGCTCGAACCCAAGCCGGTGGCGGCCTTCTACGGCGAAACCGTCGACGCGCTCGGCGAACTCGGCATTCCGGTGCACATCCAGGGCAGACCCAATGAGGTCGAGCCCGCGATACCGTTCGCCGAGGACTACGAGCACCGCTCCTATGACGCCGCGTCCGCCACCTTGTTCTGGCGGCAACTGATCGCCGCCGATCGCGTCATGCACCGGTTCCGATCGGGTTTCCTCGGCAAAGTGAGCCCCGTGCACTTCTTCTGGGGAGCGATGGATCTGGCGTGCACCAGATTCTCCGGGCGGGCCGCTCCTCGGCACCCGGGCGGCGCCCCCAACTGTGGCGACTGGGTCATGGTCGAGGGCTACTCGCATGAACTGAGCAGCTGCGGCTTCTGGCCGGGCGGCGGCGCGGAAGGCGCCTTCTATGCCTACGCGTATCCGGAGCCGGACGGCTTCTCCGACTGCCACGTCGGTCCGCGAGAAGCTTTCTACAGCACGGAATTGCGGCAGTTCCTCCTGCCGTACGAGGCAGTTCGCACCGCCGAAGCGCCCGAGTCGGCGCTGCTCGAGTTCCTCGACTCGACGTACACGGCCGCCGCCGAACTCGGCCACTGGGACCGATCGGCCTTGGAGGCGGACACGGGCCGCTGGAATCACAAGCGCCGAGTCCACGACGTGGGCGTGGTGCAGCCGTGATCGGCTCCGACTGCGAGTAGTGCGCCGGTGACGGTCGCGCTCCACGGTCGCGACGCGCCTCGGCGCGCCGATCGCCGGGGACTGTCGCAAACCCCGCAACCGTTGCGACGGCATCCTTGTTACCTACCCAACGGCACGTTGGACAGAGGCCAAATCTTCCGCGACGTCCGGCACGACCGTGCCATCAACGACGTGATCAGGTCCTCGATCCGTGCCATCCCCACTCTTGGGAACAAACACGTGTGTTGGGTCACCGATCAATGTATCGTTATATGACGGCACGTTAATCGACGGGATGAATCTCATGGAGAACTCAAGGAAGCGCGTAACAGTGCGTCGAGTGGTGGCTTCGGCGCTGATCGGTGGAGCGGTCGTGACGGCAGCGTCCGTCGCTGCACCGGAATCTTTCGTGACCACGACAGCGGACCGGTACTCGCACAACCCGGCCGACAAGCGTGGTTCCGGCGTGGGAGAGCGGAGCCGGAGCAGCAATCACGGCGGATACCGTGGACGCACCGAGCGCCCCTGCCAGTACACCCCCGAGGGATACTGCACCGGACGGCGCTGACGGCTCCGCGAAGCCACACCGCGGGGAATTCGGCCGACCTCACCCGAGGCCCGCGACGGGCCCCCTGCGCCACGCTCGAACGCCCGGCCTCGAACCGGCGGGCAGCGACAGCGATCCGGCGGCCGCACGGCGGTGAAGTCGTGACCGCCTATGGAATCCGAGAACCGGCCCGACGCAGAACCGTCGGGCCGGTGCGGTGCGAGTCCGGGCCGTGCGTCAGCCGATGATCGCGTTCATGATGGTGCCCGCGCTCGTCGCCACCGCGCCGCCCGCCATCGCGCTGGCGACCATCTTCGGCGACTGCAGTGTGCCGCCGTTCCATTTCTCCCACGCGAACCTGCCACCGCCGTAGGTGATCGCCGTGATCCCGGACAGCTGGACCAACCAGGTGAAGTAGCGGCCCATCTGCATCAGTTTGTCCGCGAGCGGCGGCTCTTCCGCGGTCGGATTTTCGAACTGCTGCGCGATCACGGTGTCGTGCAGCGCGGCGAGAATCATGCTCACGTTCGGGCTCCTTTTCGCATGCCGAGATGACAATGGAGACAGATTCGAGAGAAAGAACTGCGCTACCGAGGACTTCGGCGCGCCACGGGCACTGCGACGCGCACGGCCGCCGATCCGGCGGTCCCGTGGCGTATTGCCGGAAAACGCGTGACAAGATCAATTAGACCGCACGGCGCGGGTGTATTCCCGGCGACACACCGGGGCGCGCATGATTCAACTCACAGCGTGCAACCGTGCCGGGCAAGGCTGCGACTTCTACGATTTGACTTAGTGCAGGGGCTGACATGATGTCGGTGCAGTGCGGCGCCGAACCTTCCGCTGAGATCACCGTGACCGGGAGGGCACAATGCACACCGCTTTCTTGATTCCACTGCTCATCACCCTATTGATCGTCACAGCGACGGCCGTCGTTGCCGGTTACGCCACCGTTGTCGCGGCGTATTGGTTCGAGCTGCGCTCCACCGAAAAACACGGCGGACGACCGGACATTTCACCACGCTGACTTTCGTCGAATACGCGACGGGCCGGGGCGTCGCTACGACACCCCGGCCCGTCGTTTCATCCGATCAGACCGCTACGCCCGATTTCGCGGTCACCGTCTCGCCGATCCACGGCAGGACGGCGTCCCGGACGCGGACCGTCCTCGGCAACAAGCCGTTGGCGGCCAGCAGGTCCGCCGCGTGCTGCTGTTCGTCCAGGAAATCCTCGGAAACGGGTTCGACACCGAAGGGCCTGCCGCTCAGGGCGGCTTCCCACGCGTCCAGGCTCGCGGTGCCCCCGCGAGCGACCACGTCGTCCACGAAGTACTGGGCGGCCGCACGCGGGTTCTCCTCGATCCACGCGTCGGACTGCTGCAACGCGATGATGATCGCCGTCAGCTCCGCCCGGTTCCCCTCGGCGAAGTCCCGACGGGTGAACCACAGCGAGGGATGGCTGAACAGGGACTCGGTGTCCACGAGGGTCCGCAGCTCGGCGGCCGTCTCGATCGAGGCCAGACCCGGATACGCGCCCACCCAGGCGTCCAGGTCGCCACGCAGCAGCGCGGGGCCGCCGTCGTGCACGTCGGTGTCCACCGGCTCGATGTCCTTCCACGCCAGGCCCGCGCGGTCCAGCGCGAGCAACGCGAGTGTGGTCTGCCAGGAACCGTGGGCGATGCCGACGCGCTTGCCCTTCAGATCCAGCACCGTCTCGATGCCGGAATCGGCCTTGGTGACCAGGCGGCCGTTCTCCACCCGTGGTCCGGAGATGCCGACGTAGACGATGTCGCGGCCGTTGGCCAGCGCGGTCAGCGGAGGTGTGAAGCCGGTGCCGATGAAGTCGTAGCCGCCGGTGAACAAGTGATCGGAATGCAGCGACGGCAGACCCGTCCTCGGGTCGACCGGCGCAGGGCGCGGCAGGTCGCGCAGATCGACCCATTCCACGTCGGGCAGCTGCTTTTCCAAGATGCCGCGGTGGCGCAGGACGAACAGGGAGTTGTTGTGCGGGAAATAGCCGACACGAATGGTCATGATCGCTCCTCGGTTTCGCTACAGGTGCCGGTCAGATCAGGCCGCGGCGACGGGCCTCGTCGGCGAGCCCACTGCGGCTCCACTGCACCGCGAGGTTGGACGGATCGAATTCGACCGAGCCGCCCAGGGTTTCGGCGATGGCCTGGTACTGCGCGCCCTCTTCGAGCAGCACGACGAACTTCGCCAGCTC
The DNA here is from genome assembly GCF_015477775.1 of Nocardia abscessus. Taxonomy (GTDB): domain Bacteria; phylum Actinomycetota; class Actinomycetes; order Mycobacteriales; family Mycobacteriaceae; genus Nocardia; species Nocardia abscessus_A. The sequence continues at coordinate 117,262 of NZ_JADLQO010000007.1, forward strand.
CAGCAGCCCCGAGCGTCCGATCACATTGGCTCCGCCGTTGGCCTCGAAGATCGCGACCAGGTCCGGATCGTCGACCAGCTTGGACAGGATGAAATCGCCCGCGCCGACGCTGCGGTCGATGTGCGGCGGGATCGCCCTGGACAGGGTGAGACGCTGCGAGGCCGCGTAGCGGATCGGCAGCGTGCGGTGGGTCTGCGCCCACCCGCCCAGCCACGGCGTGTGGATGTGCACCACGGAGGTGATCTCCGGATGAGCGCGGAACACCTTCGCGTAGCCGGTGACGAATCCGGCGGCGCCCGTTCCGGACAGCACCTGCCCGTCGAAAGTGGCGACCACCGGCGCGACGGTGCGGTCCTCGGCCCAGGGCCCCGGTTCGTTCAGGGCGACGGCGATCTCCTCGCCCGGCACCCGTTCCACGAAGTTGACGGTGCCGTTGCCGGACACGGTGCCGGTCTCCCGGAACACTCGGAATGCCTTCTCGGCGTCGCGTGTCGCGGCGGTGACGAAAGCGGTGACGGACTCCGGCAACCGGGTCTCGGTGGTGGTCATGATCTCTCCTGAATCATCGAGCGGGGGTGAGGGATGCCGCGGCGGCGGACGCGGTGAGCCGGGATCGGCCGAGCAAGGGAAGCACCTCTTCGCCGACGCGGTAGGCCTCCTCCAGGTGCGGGTTGCCCGCGAGGATGAACGCGTCGACGCCGAGGTCGATCAGTTCGTCGAGCCGCTGCGCGACCTGCTCGTAGCTGCCGACCAGGCCGAAGGCCGGCCCGCCGCGGATCAGGCTGAACCCGCACCAGACGTTGGGCTGTACTTCCAGGTCGCGATATCCGGTGATGGTCTCGGGCACCCAGCCCTGGATGCGGGCGGCGCCCACCGAATCACCCTTGGCGGCGCGCTCGGCCGCGCCGCGGTCGACGAATGCCCAGCCCTTCTCGATCTCCGCCCAGGCCGCTTCCTCGGTGTGCCGGGCCACCACGTCGATGCGCACCGCGAATTTCGGTGTGCGACCGATTGTTTCGGCGTGCGCGCGCACGCCGTCGAACTTGGCGCGCAGGTCGCCGAAGGGCTCCAGCCAGGACAGGTAGTAGTCGGCGTGCCTGCCCGCGGCCTGCACCGCGGCGGCCGAGGACCCCGAGAAGTACACCTCGGGGAACGGCTGCCCGGCAATGCCCGGTGCGAGCGCGGCGCCCTCGGTCCGGAAGAACCGGCCGTCGTGGTCGTAGGGTCGGCCGTCCCACACGCCGCGCAACACGTCGAGGAACTCGCTGGTCCGCGCGTAACGATCGTCGTGCGAGACCTTGTCGCCCCACCACAACTGGGCGGGTCCGCCGCCCCCGCTGATGATGTTGTAGACCAGCCGGCCGCCGGTCGCGCGCTGCAAGCTCGCCGACATGCGCGCCGCCTGCACCGGGTGCAGGAAGCCGGGCTGGAAGGCGACCATGAAGCGGTAGGTGGTGGTCTCCCTGGCCAGCGCCGCGGCGACCGCCCACGGGTCGTCGGTCACCGGGAACGACGGCAGCAGGCCGCCGAGGAAACCGGCCGATTCGGAGGCCTTCGCGACTGCCGCCATGTGGTCGATGTAGCCGTAGCCGTCGAGTGCACCGGCCCGGATGGCGGGAGCGATATTGCCCGGTCCGTAACCGTTGGCGTGGCCGCGGTTATATCGGCGCGGCGTGCGCAGCGACGCGTGGTCGCCCTCCATGCCGATGCGCCAGTAGATGTCGATGGTCATGCGTTTGCCTCCTGAGCGGTCAGGGTGCGGCCGATCGGGTCGGCGAGGAACAAGAGGTGCTCGCCCGCGCGGTGCAGTTCCTCGATGTGCGGGCGCCCCGAGAGCACCACGCTGTCGACGCCTGCCTCGACGTAGGCCGAAAGACGTTGCGCCACCTGGGCGTAGCTGCCGACGAGTCCGATGTTCGCGGCGTATCCGAGATCGCCGAACCCCGCCCAGCGGCCGTCGCCCAGATCGTGCTCCCGTACGCCGGGGCCGTCCGGGTACACCTCCCGCCACTGGCGTTCGGCGCGCGCCCACGCCTCGTCTTCGGTTTCCCGCGCGATGACCGGCAGCTCCAGTCCGGCGCGCACCGTCCGCCCCGCCGCCGTCGCGCGCTCGCGCAAGGCGGCGATCGCGGTGCCGACGCCGGCCGCGGTCTCGGTGAAGACGTGCACGTCCCCGTGCTCGGCCGACAGCTCGAGCGCCGCGACGGAAGCACCGGTCAGGTAGACCGTGGGGAACGGCAGTCCGGACAGGATGCCGCGGAAGCCGCCGTCGATCACGTCGTAATGCGTGCCCGCGTAGTGGAACCCGGTGCCCGCGAATCCCGCCGAAGGCACCGGAGCGTCGTTCCATACGCCACGGGCGACGGTGAGGAACTCCGCGGCCCTGGCGTAGCGGTCGTCGCCGGTGACGCGATCACCCCGGGACCGTGCGTCGGCGGGATCGGTGTCGACCGCCAACTGCCAGGCGAGGCGGCCGCCGGACAGGCGTTGCAAGGTGGCCGAGATCTTCGCGGCGTAGACCGGAGTGCCGAAAGCGGGCTGGAATTCGACCACGACACGGGAGTACCGGGTGCCGCGCAGCGCGCCGCCCGCCACGATCCACGATTCCTCGCCCTCCGGATCGTAGGGCGCGAGCACCCCGTCCAGCCCGGCGAGTTCGGCGGCATCGATGATCTGGGCGAGGTCGTCGAACGGACCGAATCGTCCCGATCGCAGGTCCGTCGCGGGCGTGAGCGGCGCGGGTCCGCCGAATCCGCCGCGGTTGCGCTGTTCGGGGCGGGCATGGCGGCCGTCTCCACGGGAAGGCAGGCGCCACAGGAATTCCGTCATGCGGGGACCTTCCCGGACGCGACGAGTTCCCTCGCCCTGGCCAGCGGCTCGTGCGCGACCCAGGAGTCCAGGTCGAACTCGGCGGCCAGGAAACCGTGCGTGTAGAGGAATTGCTTCTGCACGCCGATCAGCTCGATCCGCTCGTCCGACAGCGAGGGGTGCAGGCCCCGGTGGAAGTTCTCGCCGTACGCGGCGACGACACCCTCCGGCCCGGACAGCGTTTCCCGCTGCAGCACGTCCCGGACTCCTTGCAGGTCGCCCGCGGCCCAGTCGGCCGCGCGCAGGCTCTGCGCGAGGAACTCGACCACCACTTCCGGACGCGACTGGAGCAAGTCGGCGTGCACGGTGATCGGACGTGGCGTTCCGTTGTTGACCCGCAACCGCTTGGCGTCGGTGGCGTCCAGATCCACCGCGACGCGCAGGCCGTGCTCCCTGGCGACTTCCTGGGCGCGGGCGCCCTTGACGTAGATGGCGTCCACCTCGCCGCGCAACAACTCCGCCACACCCCAGGTGACCACCCGGCGGTTCGCTTGGATCTCCGTGCGCACCTGTGGGTTCCGTTCGACGCCGATCTCGACCACGTGCACGTCGGCCAGAGTGTGGCCACCGAGCCGCAGTGCGTTCGCGAAGCCGTGCAGGGCCATCGCGCGGGGGAAGCTGCGCGCCTGATCCTGCGCCCATGCCGGGACGCCGATGCGCAGACCGGCCAGCTCGGCGGGGCCGCCGACCGAGGACTGCGGACCGACCAGGATGGCTTGCGCCTCATCGATCCAGGTCAAGCCGATCAGACGGGTCGGCGAGCCCTGCGCCCGCGCGGCCAGGGCCGGAACGTTGCCGCCCTCGCGGATCAGTCCGGACAGGTCGTGCAGGAAATGGTGGCCGGCCAGCTCCGGCCCCGCGTCCTGCAGGACGCCGAACTCCAGCCCGGCCCGCGCGGCGGTGTCGCCGAGCCAGCCGAGGCTGTGCGCGAGCCCGCTCGCGGTCGGGACCGGGCAGCGGGTGTACCAGAGGGTGTCGGTCATGAGGCACTCCTTGGAGCGGGCGCGGGACCACCCACGCCGAGCTGGGCGAGGAAAAGGGATTGGTAGTGCAAGGTTTCGGGGTCGGCGCGGCCGCGCGGGCGAGCCACGTCGATGTCGACGTCCACGGCGAAACGCCCGCGGTCCAGGATCAGCACGCGGTCGGCCAGGCGGATCGCCTCGTCGACGTCGTGGGTCACCATGAGCACCGCCGGACGGTGCCGGGCCACCAGGTCGCCGACCAGATCCTGCATCTGCAGGCGGGTCAGGGCGTCCAGCGCCGCGAACGGCTCGTCGAGCAGCAGCAGTTCGGGTTCGCGCACCAGAGCGCGCGCCAGCGCCGCGCGCTGCGCCTCACCACCGGAGAGCGTGGCGGGCCACTGCCGCGCTTTGCCGTCGAGGTTGACCTCGGCCAGGGCGCGCAACCCCGCTTCGCGGTTCTGCCGGGAACGGCGCTGCCCGACGATGACGTTCGCCAGTACCCGTTTCGAGGGAATCAGCCGCGGCTCCTGGTACACGGTGGTCCGTCGGCCCGGGACGAGCACCTCCCCGGCGTCCGGCGCTTCGAGTCCGGTGAGCAGGCGCAGCAGCGTGGTCTTGCCGGTGCCGCTCGGGCCGAGCAGGACGACGAACTCGCCGCGCCGGATGGTCAGGTCGACGCCGTCGAGTACGGTCTTGTCGCCGAACGCCTTGCGCAGGCCGGTGATCGAGACGGCGACCGGCTCGCTCACCGCGGGCGCGGTGGTGACCTCGGGTTCGGGTTCGGTGACGGCGGTCATCGGATCGCCACCTGTCCGCGCCAGGGCATCGCGAATCGCTCCGCCAACCGCACCAGCCCGTCGAAGACCAAGCCGAGCAGCGCGTACAGCACGACGCACAGCACCATGTAGTCGGTGCGGTTGTACTCCTGCGCCAGGGTGACCAGGTAGCCGACGCCTTCCCTGGTGCCGACCTGCTCGGCCGCGATGAGACCGGTGATGCTGATCGACAGGCACACCCGCAGCGCCATGAGCACGCCGGGCAGCGCAGAGGGCAGGATGACCTCCAGCACCAGCCGTGGGCCGGTAAGCCCGAAACTGCGTGCGGCCTCGACCATCTTGCGATCGACGTTGCGGACGCCGAGGTAGGTGTAGGCGTACATCGGCGCCACCGTCGCGACGGCGATGAGCAGCACCTTGTACAGCTCGTCGATGCCGAACCAGGCGATGAACAGCGGCACCAGCGCGAGGAACGGCACCGCGCGCAGGATCTGCATCGTCGAATCGACCAGTTCCTCACCGAGGCCGGACAGCCCGGACAGCAGTCCGAGCGTCAGCCCGACGGCCACCCCGATGCCGACGCCGAAGGCGGCGCGCGCGAACGATGCGACCGCGAAGTCGAGCAGCTGACCGGTGCCGAGCAGCTCGGTGAACGCCGTCCACACCGCGGGCGGGCCCGCCAGCACGCGCTCCGACAGCGCCCCGGTCGCGGAACCGGTCCACCAGCCCGCGACGATCAGTGCGGGAAGCAGGAACCGCAACGGCACCGAAAACCAGGTGGGCCTGGGTTTTCCGACGCGGCTACGGGGCGGTGCGAGTTCGGTGGGCACCAGCCCCGCCGCGGCGATCACCGCCATCTCAGCTGCCCGCCTTCACCGATGCCAGCTGCTCGGGCGTCAGCTTGGACTTCAGGTCGTAGAAGATGTCGGCGGCGGTGATCTTGCGGGTGATGACGCCGTTGTCGAAGAAGGTGTTCACCACGTCGGCCAGCGCGGTGGCGTCGGCCTCGTTCGGCAGGTGCGGCACGGTGGCCTCGCCGCCCACCCGGTGGGCGTCGGTGAGCCGCGCGCCCGACAGCGCGCGCGGGCCGGTCTTCTCGAAGACGTTCTCGAACTCGGCGGGGGTGGCGCGCTGCTTCGCCGTGAGTCCCTGCAGCACTTCGAGATACTTCGCCGCCACATCCGGGCGCTGATCGAGCACCTCGGTGCGGAACACGACGACGGTGTTGTCGTTGGAGCCGATGCTCTTCTCCGTGGCGATCTCGACGCCGCCGTTGGCCTTGGCTTCCTGGTAGGGCACCAGGAACGATGCCCAGCCGTCCACCTTGCCGGTCGCGAACGCCGAAGCGGCGTCCTTCTGCTGCAGCGGAACCCGGGTCACCTTGTCGGCCGGGACGCCTGCCTGCGCGAGCGCCTTGAGCAGGATGTATTCGCCCTTGGCCGCGGGGTTCACCGCGACGCGCTTGCCGACCAGGTCGGCGACCGAGCGCACGCCCGATTCGGGGGTCACGATGATGCCGCTCTGATCCTTGCCCGCCGGATCCTGCACCGCGACGATCCGGACACCGACGTCCTTGGACAGGGCGCCGACGACCGGGCTGAACGCCGCACCCGATACGTCGAGTTCCTTGGTGTTGAACAACTTCAGGTTGGAGCTGAATCCGGGGGTGGTGGTGACCCACTCGATCTTCGCGCCGAGCGGCGCCAGCGCCGCGTCGAAGGTTCCGTCGCGCTTGCCGACCGCCAGCGGGCCGGAGTTCCCCGGGTCGGCGACCTTGAGCACGAAAGAGGCGCCTGCGCCGGTGTCGCGATCGGTGTCCGAACCACACGCGGCGACCAGCGCGACGAGGGGAACGATCGCTAGCGCGATGCGCATGAGGGCTTGCCGCCTGCGGGACATCGTGAGGACTCCTTGTCCGAATTGTCGATCAATGCCCTCGCAGAGTAGGGACGCCAACGCAGGGTCACGAGGTAATGCTTTCCGCAGATCGGAAAGCTTGACATATCGAGTTCCGTGTACTGCCTGAGTTTCGACCGCTATCAATCACTTACAGCGGGCAACACCGGGGCGGGAATCAGTCCGTAGTCAGCAGTAGTTTCCAGATAGCGGAAAGCACAAACCTTTTGGTCGGCAATTCTGTGTTACGGTCACATCCGTGGAACCCTCCGGCGTGCAGACCGTCACCCGCGCCCTGTCGGTCTTGGACTGCTTCCGCGACGGCCGGGAGCGCGGTGTCTCGGAGGTGGCGCGGCAACAGGGTCTGGCGGTCAGCACCACGCACCGGCTACTGGCCACGCTCGTCCAGGCGGGCTTCCTGGAGAAGAGCGCCGAATCCAGCCGGTATCGCATGGGCGGCGCGCTGGCCGAGTGGGGGCAGATCGCCTATCGCCAGCACCGGATCTACCTCGCCGAACCGTATCTGGAACAGCTCGCGGGCACCACAGGAGCCAGTTGCTCGGTCGCCACCCGCCACGGCATCCACGCCGTACTGCTGGGCACCAGCCGGTGGCGGGAGACCGACGGGCACAAGCTGCAGGGCGTGCGACTGCCCCTGCACGCCAGCGCACTGGGCAAGGCCCTGCTCGCCTGGTCCGAAGCCACCGACGAGCAGTTACGCGAGCTTCCCTACGACGAGGGAACCGCGCGCTCGGTGTCCGGGCCCGCCGAGCTGCGCGCCGAACTGGTCACCACCCGGGAGCGCGGATACGCCTACAACGACGAGGAACTCGATCCCGGCTTCCGCACCATCGGCCTGCCCATCCTCACCCCGGCGGGCCACTGCCGGTTCGCGCTCGGTCTGCGCGGCCCCACGACGCTGATGATCCCCGAGCGCGTGCCGTTCTTCGTCGAACTCGCGAAGGTCACCGCGCAGGAGATCTCGGCCAGGTTCGCCGCCGCTGACTAGTTCTCCGGAAACCGACGATCCGGTCGAATAACCGCCTGCTCCCGGGTGCGCCACCCTATTCTTGACGCGTAAATCGTAGCGCTGGGTCGTCATTCGGGAGGCGACAGGAGGGCGGCGCCGGTCGTGCCCGGTGCCGCAGCGGAAGGGAGTCGCCATGCCGGACGGTCACGCGCGGGTACGCGCCGGGTCGTCGACCAAGCTCGATACGAGCCTCGCGCACGAGGCGCGGGTCTACGACTACTGGCTCGGCGGCAAGGACAACTACCCCGCCGATCGCGCGCTCGGTGACACGATCGCCATGCACATCCCCGGCATCCGTGACATGGCCCGCGCCAATCGCGCCTTCCTCGGCCGCGCGGTACGTCATCTGGCCCGCGAGGCGGGTATCGATCAGTTCCTCGACATCGGCACCGGCCTCCCTGCCGCGGGCAACACCCACGAGGTGGCCCAGCGGATCGATCCGGCCGCGCGCGTGGTCTACGTCGACAACGACCCGCTCGTGCTCGCCCACGCCAGAGCCCTGATGGCGGGCACCCCACAGGGCAGGATCGCTTTCGTCGATGCCGATCTGCGCGATCCGCAATCCATCCTGGACGCGCCCGCCCTGGCCGAAACCTTCGACCAGGACCGGCCGATAGCGATCATGCTGGTCGCGATCATGATGTTCTTCCGCGACACCGACGACCCGTACGGTGCCGTCGGGCGGCTGCTGGACGCGGCGCCGTCCGGCAGCTATCTCGTGCTCACCCATTCGACCGCCGATTTCGACCCGCGGGCCATGGCGCGCGCGGCGGCCGCCGCCCAGCGCGCCGGCATCGGATTCCAGCCGCGTAGCCGCGCGGACACCGAATCCTTCTTCGCTGGAACCGAACTCGTCGAGCCGGGCGTAGTACCGATCGCCGCCTGGCGTCCGGACTCCGATGCCACCCCGGCCGAGCCGCGGTCCGCCTGGTACTGGGCGGGAATCGGGCGCAAACCCTGAGCCCGGACGGGCGGCGTTTGAGCCGCCGCCGTTGGGCAATCACGTCCGGGAGACCCGGCGGCCACGGACGGCGAGGCGGTGGACATGGTCGAAGACGTCGAGAAGCGCTGGCACGATCCACGTGGCTTCCGCCGCGCGGCGGCCTACGTGGCCTCGGTGCTCGCCACCGCCGCATTGGTCTTCCTGCTGATCCTGCTGTGGGCCGCCCAGCGGCAGTGCGCGGGCGAGGACCGGCTGCTGTGTGACGACGCGGCGCAGGTCGCCATCGTGCTCGGGCCGTCGGTGGTGCTGCTGATCGGCGGCATCGGCGCTTTCGTGGAAACCTACGTCCAGTGGCGTCGCGGGCGGACCTGGCCCATCTGGCAGGGCGCGGGCTGGTTCCTGTTCATCCTGATGGTGGTGTATCTCGGCATCGGCGGCGGCGCGGTCGCGAGCTGATCACTCCGCGACGCGCACCACCACCTTGCCGAAGTTACGGCCCTCCAGCATGCCGATGAACGCCTCGGGAGCGGCGTCCAAACCGGATACGACGTCCTCGAGATACCGCACGTGCCCGTCGGCGACCCACTGCCCCATCTCGCGCAGGAAGTCCGGGTACAACTCGCGGACGAACTCGGTCTGGATGAATCCGCGCACCATGAGGCTCTTGGTGAGGATGCGGCCGTAGTAGGCGGGCAGCCGGTCGGGGCCCTCCGGCGCGCCGGCCGCGTTGTAGTTGGCGATCAGCCCGCAGACCGGCACCCGAGCGTGAGTGTTCAGCAGCGGATAGACCGCGTCCGCCACCGCGCCGCCGACGTTCTCGAAATAGACGTCGACGCCGTCGGGAACCGCTGCCGCCAGCTGCTCGGCGAAATCGGGGGCGCGATGATCCAGCGCGACGTCGAAGCCGAGTTCGTTCAGGTAGGCGACTTTGCGCGGCCCGCCCGCGATGCCGACCGTGCGCGTGCCGCCGATCTTGGCGATCTGGCCGACGGCCGAGCCAACCGGTCCGGTGGCCGCGGCGACCACGAGCGTCTCACCGGGCTGGGGTTTGCCGATCTTGCGCAGTCCCGCGTACGCGGTGAACCCCGGCATGCCGAGCACGCCCAGTGCCGTCGAGACCGGCGCCGTGGCCGGATCGAGCTTGCGCACGCCGCGGGCCGGGGCGACGTCGTGCGTCTGCCACCCCGAATAGGCCAGCACCACATCGCCTTTCGCCACCGACGGGTCGCGGGACTCGACTACTTCGGCCACGGTGGCGCCGACTATGACTGCGCCGATCTCCACCGGTTCGGCGTAGGACTTCGCCGAACTCATCCGGCCCCGCATGTACGGATCGAGCGAGAGGTACAGGGTGCGCAGCAGAACTTCGCCCTCGGCCGGAGCGGGGAGTTCCGCGGTCTCGGTCCGGAAATTCTCCGGAGTGGGCGCACCCACCGGCCGGGAAGCAAGCACGATTCGCGTGGACTCGACCATGCGCCCACCCTAACCGGGGCGCGGGCACGCCCGCGCCCGGTCGTGTCCGCTGTCACCAGGACGGCGATTTCGGCCCCAGGAACAAGCCGCCGTTCACCTCCAGCGTCTGGCCGGTGACCCAGCGCCCGTCGCCGGAGGCGAAGAAGGCCACCGCGTCGGCGATGTCCGCGCCGCTGCCGACCCGCTCCAGCGCGGTCATGCCCGCGACGCCCGCGATGGCGCCGTCGTTGGTGTGCAGCCAGGAGTTCATGTCGGTGTCGGTGATGCCGGGCGACACCGTGTTCACCGTGATCCCGCGCGGGCCGAGGGTGTTCGCCAGCGAGCGGCTCAGCACGTTGAGCGCGCCCTTGGTCATGCCGTAGACGACTTCCGGCGTGGCGAACCAGGTGACGCCGGAAGAGATGTTGACGATGCGCCCGCCGTCACGGAGCAACGGCAACGCCCGCTGGACGATGAACAGCGGCGCCCGCACGTTGACCGCGAACAGCCGATCGAACTGCTCGGGCGTGGCCTGCTCGACGGTGGCGTCGTAGGCGATGATCGCGGCGTTGTTCACCAGGATGTCCAACGGCCGGTCGCCCAGACCGGCGGCGAGCTCGCCGAACAGCTGGTCGATATCCCCTTCGACGCCCAGTTCGGCGCGCACGGGAAACGCCCGGCCACCGGCGCGCCGGATCGCCGACACCGTCTCTTCCGCCGCCTCGGTGTTGGTGCCGTAATGCACCGCGACCTCGGCGCCGTCGGCGGCCAGCCGCTCGGCGATGGCCCGGCCTATCCCCCGCGAGGCGCCGGTCACCAGGGCGGTCTTTCCATTCGATTCGGTCATCTCGTTGTCCCGCTTTCATGGTAGGTAACGTTCCCTAACATCGCTGACAAGCGCTACGGTATTCCCGTGGAACCGAAACGTCGCGCTGCCGCCGACACCAAGGAGCACGTCCTGGTCGTCGCGCGGGAACTGTTCTACCGAGAGGGAATTCGCGCGACCGGCGTGGATCGCGTCGCGGCCGAGGCGAACGTCGCGCCGCCCACCCTCTATCGCCTGTTCGGCTCCAAGGACGAGCTGGTCGCCGCGTACCTCGAGCGGGAGGACCGCCACTACCGGGAGTGGTTCCGCGCGGCGGCGACCGGGGATGGCCCCCGCGAGCGCATCCTCGCGCTGTTCGCGGCGCTGGCCGAGCAGGTGCGCCCCGAGACCTGTCGCGGCTGCCCCTTCCTCATCGCGCTGGGGGAATTCCCGGATCACGACCTGCTCGGCCACAAACACGCCGTCGCGATGAAGAACTGGGTGCGCGCCGAGTTCGGCGCGCTGGTCGGCGAACTCGCGTCCACCGCGGCGGTTCCCGATCCGCAGGCGCTGGCCGACCAGTTGATGCTGGTGATGGAAGGCGTCTACGCCACCACCCAGGCGTTCGGTGCGACGGGCCCGGCGGCCCGCTCCCTGACGCTGGTAGAGAGGCTGCTCCCTCGCGCGTCCGACTGAGCCCAGCACTCCGGAGGAGCACGAAACAACCTGTGCGGCAGCGACTTCGGGCCGTGAGCGTCCGGGACATCGACTCGAGCGACCGGAACATTGGCGCGAGCGCCGCGGCTTCGTAGCGTCGAGACCATGACCTTGGAAATCGGCACCATCCTGCCCACCTCGACGCCCGATCCCGCGCATCCCATCCTGGGTGACGTGCGGGCCGCCGCCCGCCTCGCCGAGCAGATCGGCCTCGACTCGGTGTGGTCCACCGACCATCTCGTGGCCAGCGCGCCGATACTGGACAGCGGCGTGGTGCTGGCCACCGCCGCTGCCGTGACCGACCGCATCCGCATCGGTTTCGGGGTGCTGTTGCTCGCACTGCGGCCGATCGCGTGGGCCGCCAAGCAGATCGCGACCCTGCAGTACGTCTCCGGCGACCGGCTGATCCTCGGTGTCGGCACCGGCAACCCGGCGCACGGCGACGTCGGATGGCGCGCGGCGGGCATGCCCTTCGCCGAGCGCGGCCGTCGCACGGACGAGGCGCTGCGCGTGCTGCCCGACCTGGTCGCGGGGCGGCCGACCGTCCTCCCGGACGGCACCGAGGTCACCCTGGCGCCGGGCGCGTCCATGCCGCCGGTGCTGGTCGCGGGTGACGGCGAGCGGGCTCGGCGACGCGCGGCCGCGTATGCCGACGGCTGGATCGCCATCGGACTCGAGCCGGGCCAAGTCCGCGCAGGCGCGACCGAATTGACCGCGCTCGCCGCCGAATACGATCGCGGGCCGCTCTCCGTGACGATCGTGGCGCCACCCTTGGCAACCGATCCCGCCCATGCGGCGGAGCAATTGGCCGGGTATGCGGAGGCGGGTGCGGAACGCGTCATCCTCGCCCCGTCGGGGTCACAGTGGCAAGCCGGCTACGAGTTCGCCGCGAAGATCAAGGCACAGCTCTGATTTCGGCTCTCACCCCGTGCACAGCAATCCCAGCCCGAGACCGAGCAGCACCGCCGCGATCACCGAGTCGAGCACCCGCCAGGCGAGCGGACGGGCGAACAGCGGGCCGAGCAGTCGCGCCCCGAAGCCCAGCGCGGTGAACCACAGCACGCTGGCCAGCATCGCCCCCGCGCCGAGGAACCAGCGATCCGGGCTCGCGTAGGTGCCTGCGAAGGAGCCGAGCAACACCACGGTGTCCAGGTAGACGTGCGGGTTGAGCCAGGTCAGCGCCAGGGCGGTGGCCACCGTCGCGCCCAGCGCAGCGGTGGCCCGCCCCGCTTCGGCGCTGAGCGTGGCGGAGCCGATCGCCCGCCGGGCCGCCAGGACCGCGTAGCCGATCAGGAACGCCGCGCCCGCGTAGCGCGCCACCACGATCACCTCCGGCGCGGACTCGACGACCACGCCGAACCCGGCGACCCCGGCCGCGATCAGCACGATGTCGGACACCGCGCACACCGCGACCACGGCGAGCACGTGCCTGCCGCTGATCCCCTGGCGCAGCACGAACGCGTTCTGCGCGCCGATCGCCACGATCAGCGAGAGGCCGAAGCCCAAACCGGACGCGGCCGCCACCGCCGCGGAGTACATGCTCACGTCCACCGACGCTATGGCCGCGGATCATACCCAGGCAAGCTAAAGATTCTTAACTATCATTACGCTTTCTTACTATGGATCTCCAGCTCGACCAGCTTCGCGCGCTCGACGCCGTGATCACCGAGGGGACGTTCGACGCCGCGGCGGGGCGGTTGAGCGTGACGCCTTCGGCGATCAGTCAACGGATCAAGGCGCTGGAGGACGCCGCGGGCCGGATCCTCGTGCAGCGCACGAAGCCGGTGCGCGCCACCGAATCCGGGCTGGCCGTGCTCCGGCTGGCCAGGCAGATCCGATTGCTCACCGCCGATGCCGCACGCGAACTCGGCGGCGAGCCCTCCGACGGCCCGATCCGGGTGCCGATCGCGGTCAACGCCGACTCGCTGGAGACCTGGGTGCTGCCCGCACTCGGCCGCGCACCGCGCGGAGTGTGCTTCGAGATCCACCGCGAGGACGAGGAACACACCACCCGGCTGCTGCGAGACGGCACCGTGATGGCGGCGATCACGTCGACCGCGCAACCGGTGCAGGGCTGCAAGGTCGATCGTCTCGGCGCGATCCGCTATCGGCCGATGGCCAGCCCGCAGTTCGCCGACGCCTGGTTCGCGGCCGGTGCGACCGCGAAGTCCTATGCCGCGGCTCCGGTCGTGCTGTTCGACCGGAAAGACGACTTGCAGGATCGTCTGCTGCGCAGACGCAGTCGCAAGCCGCTGGATCCACCACGCCATTACGTGCCCTCGTCCACCGGGTTCGCCGAGGCGGTCCGGCTCGGGCTCGGCTGGGGCATGCTGCCGGACCTGCAGACCCGCGACGATCGAACGAGCGGCCGTCTGGTCCCGATCGATCCCGGCGTCGTGATCGACGTCCCGCTGTACTGGCAGCAGTGGCGCCTGGACTCCCCCGCGCTGAGCGCCGTCGCCGCCACCATCGCCGCCGAGGCGGCGAACGTGCTGCGCTGACGGCGACGAAACCTACTGCCCGGCAACGACTTCACGTCTTCGACACCGCCGGGCCAGGGAGCGCGAGCACCCTGCCCCGACGGGTCCGTATCCGAGAAGGTGCGACCGTGGGCACGGTAGCACCGCCAGTTGTTCGGAGCCCCCCACGAGTGGGATGGGCTACTCGCGCCGATGTTCAGCGCAGGTGCGGCGACGCCCACGACACCACGCGAGTCGAGTAGCTCGTAATCCTCCGAACCGAGACATCGGGGGGTAATTTGATCTTCGCACGCCGACCACAGCTTCAGCGCCATCCCACCCGAGATGCACAGGAGTTCACTTTGGCACGGCACCGTCGCCCGCACCGCTCGCGCACCCGCGGCGCTTTCGCCGTCGCGGCCGCGCTCGGCATCCTGTTCACCGGCATCGGCCCCGATGCGGCCGCACGCCCGATCGGCCCCTACGACGTCGGCGGAGCGATCGAGGTCGAATACGATCAGGCCGGCGGACCGGCGTTCTTCGGCGACCCGGTCACGCCCGAGTCGCCCGCCGCTCGCGGCGGCCGTTACCAAGCGTTCGAGCGCGGCTCCTCCATCTACTTCCACCCCGACACCGGAGCCCATCAGGTCGGCGGCGCGATCCGCGACAAATGGGGCACTCTGGGCTTCGAGGGCGGAGCGCTCGGCTACCCCGTGGCCCGGGAAGCGGCGACACCGTCGAAACCCGGGAGCTACAGCGTCTTCCAGAACGGCTCCGTCTACTGGTCCCTCGGCACGGCGGCGCATCAGATCAGCGGCGTGATCCGCGACAAGTGGGGCTCCTACGGCTGGGAGAGCAGCCCGCTGGGGTTCCCCATCACCGACGAATCCCCCGCGCGCGCGGGCAGCGGCCGCTACAACCTCTTCGGCGGCGGCGCCATCTACTGGTCCGCGCGCACCGGCCCGCACGTCATCTGGGGAGCCATCCGCCAGTCCTGGGAAGCCGCAGGCGGCGAAGCCGGCCGCTACGGCTATCCGACCAGCGACGAATACGACTTCGAGAACGGCAAAGCCCAGGATTTCGAAGGCGGCCGCATCACCTGGACGCCCTAGCGGATTCCGGTCGCCGGAGGATTCGCGCAGCACGTACGTCAACCGATCGGTCTGCTGAGGAGTCGAGGACATGCTTGCTGGACGACTGTATCCGCGTGCCGCCGACGGGCAGCGATTCCGCCTGGAGGACGTACCGGTACCGACTCCGGGACCGGGCCAGGTGCTGATCGAGGTCGCGGCTGCCGGTGTCTGCCTGTCGGATGTCCACCTCATCGAGGGCGTGCTGTCGCCGATGTATCTGACCGGCGATGCGGTCACCCTCGGCCATGAGGTCGCGGGCACGGTGCACACCCTGGGGCCCGAGGTCAGCGGTCACCAGCCGGGTGACCGGGTGTTGTTGCAGGCGGGCGAGATCCGCGAGGGCAAGACCTACACCCGCGGCGTGGACTACGACGGCGGCTGGGCGCAATACGCGCTCGCGGCAGTGGAGACCGTGGTGCCCATCCCGGACGACCTTCCGTTCGAACAGGCCTGTTTCATTCCCGACGCGGTCTCGACGCCGTGGGCCGCCATCACGCGCACCGGCCAGGTCCGGGCCGCCGAGTCGGCGGGCGTGTGGGGTGTGGGCGGCCTCGGCGCGCACGGGGTCCAGTTGCTCCGGCTGATCGGCGCCGCGCCGATCATCGCCGTCGACCCGCTGCCCGCCGCTAGGCAGCGCGCGCTCGAATTCGGTGCGGATCTCGCCCTCGATCCGTCCGACGCGGACCTGCCCGAGAAGGTGTACGCCGCGACCGAAGGCGCCGGACTCGATGTCGCGTTCGACTTCGCGGGCGCGGCGCCCGTGCGCGAACAAGCGGTCGGCTGCCTCGCCGACGAAGGACGCCTGGTGCTGGTCGGGCTGACCGACAAGCCGATCACGATCACGAACGGCACCATCTTCAGCTTCCGGCAGCAGCAGCTGCGCGGACATTACGGCTCCGAACCGGATCACGTGCTCGAACTGGTGCGACTGCGCCGCGCCCATCGCCTCGATTTCACCAAGTCGGTGAGTGCCGTCCTCCCGCTTGCCGAAGCGGAGCGAGCGGTGCACGCGTTGGAGAACAAAGAAGGCGATCCGATCCGCATCGTGCTGACGCCGTGAATTCTCGGCAATCCGGACATCGGGGCGGTTCGTAACGGCTCCGCCGGCGACCCCAACTCTCGTTGGGGCCGCCGCGGCCGAACCAGCCAGTGCCCGAGCCGATCCTCAGACCCCGACCTCGACAGGGATACTGCCATATCCCGGCGGCCGCGTCGCATCGGTGATCGTCCATCGGTACATACAGGCGCGCGTGCATGTGCATGCGCGCCGCCGATCTCGAAAACCTCGAATTTCGAGGTGAACGCATTCTGATTGATAACAAATGAGCATCAGACGTGTAGTCGAGATACCGAACTGTTACCTACCGACGACCACTTCTCGACGACTTACCCTTGCCACCAACGCCTTTCGAGCCCCAACTCGAGGATTGCGTTCAGAGCCTTCGACATTCGGTCCGGCGCAGCAAGATAGAGCCGACCGCCCGGTTTTCCGACGGCCCTCGCGAACACGCGCTGGACGCCGCATTCCAGCGACTACCGGCCCGATCGGCAAACTCTCCGCACGGCGTGGCCGCACGCCGGACCGACGACTGGCGCGTCCTAGTCGCCCGATCGCATGCCGGTGAGCAGATCCCACAGGAAGCGCACACTGTCGACTGGCGACAGCGCTTCCACGCTGAGCCGGTTCATGACCGACATGTACAGCTCGACATCGCGCTGCTTGTCGAAATACAGCGAGCTGGTGAGCTGCTCGGTGTACACGATGTCGGCCAGCTCGGGCTCCGGGAAACGAAGAATGCTGAACGGACCACCCGCAGCCGAGTGCCCGCCCGCGGAGTAGGGCAGCACCTGGATCCGGATGCTGGGACGGTCTGCCATCGCGAGCAGGTGCTCGACCTGCTCGCGCAGGACCTCCATGCCGCCGACCGGCCTGCGCAGCGCGTTCTCGTCGATGACCGCCCACAGCGTCGGGGCGGCCACTCGGTTGAGGATCTCCTGGCGGCGCATGCGAATGGCGACGCGGCGTTCGGTCTCGTCGGAGTTGCCGAGCTGGATCACCGCGCGCGCGTAATCGGCGGTCTGCAGCAGACCCGGAACGAATTGGGCCTCATAGGTGCGGATGGTGGTGGCTGCCTGCTCGAGGCCGATGTAGGTCTCGAACCACGCGGGGAGCAGATCGCTGTAGTGCTGCCACCAGCCCGGGTCGTTGGCCCGGCGAGCCAGCTCGAAGTACGTTTCGCGTTCAGCGGGGTCGACAACGCCGTAGAGGCTGAGCAGGTCGCGCAGATCACGTTCCTTGAACCCGGTGCGGCCCAGCTCCAGGCGACTGATCTTGGCGTGCGATCCGCGGATCGCGTCGCCCGCGGCCTCCCTGGTGATCCCGCATCCCTCGCGCAGCTGACGCAACCGGCTGCCGAGCGCGATCCGCAGAACGGTCGGACCACGTTCTGCCGCAGGGAAATCCGCGGGATCGCCGCTGTCGTCGTCGTTGCTCATGCGTGCCTCCGGCCGATCGGGGGTTAGCCGCGGGGCGTAGTGCCTCCACCATCACAGCTCTCTGAACGTCGGCTGCAGATCCTACTCGGACGAACCCGGACAACCGGCCCTACGCGGGCGCGTGCCGGAGCTTCCGTGCGCACGCATGGATTGGCAAGAGTGACAACGCAATATCATGTCCACAATCTCGCGCGCGGCGGGGCGGGGGTGCGTAAAGTCGCCCCCGACAATGGCCACGCCGGATGACGAGCGCCATGGCGTCGACAGTGGGGTCGACGAATGTCTCATCCTCGGCGGCGTCGGCCGCAGAACCCTCGGCGGCGTCGGCCGCAGAACACAGCACCCGTCCCCCACCACGGAGCGCGATATGACATCGAACGACGTGCAGATCACCGATCAGGATATCCGCGACAAGCTGACCGGCGTCCTCGGCTTCACCAGCATCGACCTCGCGACGTCGAAAGACGGCGTGAACTGGTGCTCGAACGCGTTCTTCGCCGAACTGGGCGGAGATCCGTTCCGCTTGACGCTCGTGCTCGAGTCCGGCGGGCGGACGCTGGACGGCCTGCGAGCCAATCCGAGCATCGGGGTCAAGGTCGTCCCCGACGGTTTCCTCAACCCGTTCGCACAGGGGCTGGGCACCGCCGTGGTGCGAACGCAAACCGACGAGCGGGAGGAGACCTTCCGCACCCTGTTACGAAAGGAGCCGCGGATCGAACCGTTCTTGTCGACGCCGATCGAGGCGGTGGAGGTGCACATCGACTGGTGGCGGGTGACGCACGTCCAGGGCGGTTGGTTGCCCGGACATGTCTTGCACCGGCCCGCCGCGTCCTGAGTCACCACGCGCGATCACCGATCCATACCGACCGGTTTCGATGCCCGGCCGCGGGTCACGAGACCGCAGCCCGGATCACGAAAACTGCACTGGCCGAAGGCATCCGCACGGATTGCCCGGCGATTCGGCGGACTCTAGGCTGATGAGCCAGGCGACGGAACTAGAAAGAGGTCTCCATGTCCGATCCCGCCCCCCGGACGGGTGTCCGCGCGCCGGTCGGCGTGGACACGACCCGCGCGAGTATCGCCCGCGTCTACGACGCCACCCTCGGCGGCAAGGACAACTACGAGGTCGACCGCTACGTACGCGACAAAGTCGCCGAAGTCGCGCCGCGGCAGAGCGACGTCGCCCGCATGAATCGCCGTTGGCTGCACCGCGTGGTGCGATACCTGGCCGCTACCGCGGGCATCGATCAGTTCCTCGACATCGGCGCGGGCCTGCCGACCGTCGGCAACACCCACGAGATCGCGCAACAGCAGAATCCCGAAGCGCGCGTGGTGTACGTCGACAACGACCCGGTCTGCAACATCCACGGTCGCGTACTGCTCGAGCGCAACGCGTACACGCATTTCGTGCCCGCGGACCTGACCGAGCCGGACACGCTGCTGTCGCACTCCGAGGTCACCCCGCACCTCGATCTCACCCGCCCGTTGGCGCTGATCCTGTGCGGCATCCTGCATCACGTCGACGACGCTCTCGATCCCGCCGGGATCATGCGTCAATACATCAATGCGCTGCCCGTCGGATCGTATGTCGCGATCACGCATTTCTACGATCCGGCCGATGGCGGCGAGGCGCACGAGATGGCCGTCGAGCTACAGCGGCGGTTCACCGAAATGGGTTTGGGTTCCGGCTGGTACCGCACCCGCGAGCAGATCGCGTCGTATTTCGGCGATCTGGACCTGATCGAGCCCGGGCTGGTCGAGCTCGACGACTGGTGGCCGATGGGCCCCGCGTTACGTCCGCGGCTGACCGAGGAACGTCTGCTGCTCGGCGGGGTCGGCTACAAGTCGGGATCGTCGAACGGCGTCGTGACCAGCCTGCGCCGCCGGTCGCACCAGCACGACCTATCGGATTCCGCCGAGCACGACTCGGCTGAGAGGTAATTGCCACAATGCCCTACGACGACCTGAACGGACCGGATCTGAACGAAGACCGGTGGCGCTTCCTGGAGGTCCCCCTCGGCGAAGGCCGGTCCTGGCGCTACGCGGACCCCGCCGCCCGCACCGAAATCGGCGAGGGCACCGTGTCGGTCCAGATCGACGCCTTCACCCGCTCCCATGCCGACGTGCAGATCCTGGACAACCCGAAGCATCTGCTGGTGTCGACCGAGACGTTCGACCTCACCGGCGGACCACGGACTTTCGCCGTGGAGATGGCCGCGGAGAACATCGGCGCCACCGGTGAGGACTACCGCGACGGGTTCGCCGCGTTCAACGTCCTCGATATGAGCAGCGCCCAGGTCTTCGATCTGATCGCGACCGGCAAGCACGCGTACGCGATCCACGAACGGCTGCTCGTGCCGGGCGTCGTCCCCGCGGAGGAGGCCTTCTCCCACGTGGTGCACGCCCCGCTGGCGGGAGTCGACATCAAGCCCGGCGAGTTCCACCGCTACACCGTCACCCTGGACCGGGCGGCCGGCACCGCGAGCTGGTACGTCGACGACGTCCCGGTGTACCGCGCCCATGCGCCGCAGCTGCCGGAGACGGTGCAGATCGGTTTCGGCATCATCACCTTGCATCCGATCCGAGACGGACGCAGCACCTCGCTGCGCGGGCAGGGCCTGCACGCGGCATGGCGTGATTTCACCGTGGACTGACTGACCGGGCCCGCCGCCCACGGCGGAAGTGCTGGAAAATGCGTGGTGCCCAGCCGCATTCGGCTGGGCACCGGATTCGCCGCCGCCCGTCGGGCGGCCGTTCGCGCAGATCAGACGCTCTGCTTGCGCGGCCATTCGACACCGCGCTGGCGCGCGTACTCGTCCGACGCGGCCATGTCCTCGCCGGTGCCGTGCTCGTAGTCGTACTCGTACTCGTCCAACTCGGCACGACGGCGCGGATCCCACACCATCGCCGCGGCCGACACGGCCAACAACGTGACGACAATGGCCGCGATGACTACATAGAGCACGTCTTTCACCCTCCTGAAGGAAAAATCGAACAGCACCACAGCCGTGCCGGATACTCAACGCGCACAGCTTCTTTCACGTCGCACGCATAGTAAGCCGCAGTACGGCCAACCGGACATTCCGGCGTCGGTTACCGGCGGGTCGCCACCCGATCCGAGCCGGGCGACAACCCCCGCCGATTTCCGGGAAACGCCACCGCGAACCTTCAGCGTCGCTTAGGCTCGGCGCAGTCCCGGTGGCTCCGGGACATCCAGCGCGGCCCCGGTATGCCCAAGCCGGCCGCGATCGCTGGTGGTAGCGGTGGGGTTCACCCGATTCGATGAACCTCGCCGTCCCCCACCTCCGATGAAATCTCACGGACATTCGCACGGAATCACCCGCATCGGGCATCCTTCGAGCTACCGTCTTCGGTCATGGACGACATCGAACTGCAGCCACCGACCGTCGCCTCCGCCAAGCACACCGGACTGGTCCTGGACATCGCGACCCTCGACATCCACAACCCGCTCGCCCGGCCCGGCGAGCTCACCTACCCGTACGTCCGCTGCACCGACCACCGGGTCCTGCGTCTACCCGAGCCGTTGCACCGATGGGCCACCGAGACCATCGCGCTCAACCACACCCAGCACGCCACCGGCGCCCTGCCCTTGTTTCCCGGGCAGGTCGAATTCGGCATCCTCGACGGCACCATGTACGCCGAAGTCCTCTGACCCCCGCGCAGCGGAAGCCCGGCCGATACGGCCGGGCTTTCGTCGTATCAGGGGATCGGCGCACAGGCGGTGCGAACCGCAAAATGCCTGGTGGGCGTATGGCTTGGGGATGCCTGTGGCGCGCGTTCCGGACGCACGACACACTGGAGCCCGTGAATCGCATGTCAACCCGACGGCGCCACCGCGGATCGGACGGCCTGCCGTGACCGACCTCGCTCGCGGTGAGAACCGCCCCGCGCCCGGCGACCGGCTGACGGTGACCGTCACCTGCTCGGCTCCGGTCGACGTCTCGGCGCTGCTGCTGAACTCAGCGGGGCGGGTGCGCTCCGACGCCGATTTCGTGTTCTTCAACCAGCCGGTCGCGCCGGGCGTCACCTATCGGCACGGCCGGGGCGCCGGTGACGTGGTGGACATCCAGACCGGCGCGCTGCCCGGCGACGTGGACCGCGTCGTCGTCACGGCGAGCCTGGACGGCAACGGTCCGCCCACCTTCGCGGCCGCGGGCTCGCTGCGCGCGAGCATCGCGTCCCCCTCCGGCACGCTGACCTTCCCGATGACCGGGCTCAGCACCGAGACCGCCGTGGTGTGCGTGGAGATCTACCGCCGCGGCGGTGGCTGGAAGGTGCGCGCGGTCGGTCAGGGTTACGACAATGGATTGGCCGGTATCGCAACGGCTTTCGGCGTGAACATCGATGACGAACCGGCTCCGTCGCCCGCGCAGGCTCCCCCGTCGGCGCATCGACCTGCGCCGCCCCCGGCATATCACCCTGCTCCGCCGCCGGCGTTCCAGCCCACGCCACCGCCCGCCTATCCACCGCAACCGGCCTACTCCGCACCGGCCGCCGCGGCGCCGCCACCACCGATGCCCTCACCTCAGCAAGGAGCGCTGCCGATGCAGAGCGAACTGTTCGCCCCCAGCCACGCCGAAGTCACCGGCGCGGGCATCCAGAAGCAGGGCGGCAAGATGATCAAGGTGGCCGTGAACGGCGAGGTTATGGCCCGTGCCGGATCGATGGTCGCCTACCAGGGCGATCTGCAGTTCCAGGCGCTCGGTGCGGGCGGGATCGGCCGGGCCATCCAGCAGCGGCTGACCGGTGAAGGCGTTCCGCTGATGAAGGTGTCCGGGCGTGGCGACCTGTTCGTCGCCAACGGCGCCGCCGACGTGCACACCATCGACCTGGACGGCACCGACGGCCTCACCATCAACGGCGCCAACGTGCTCGCCTTCGATTCCTCGCTGCGCTACGACATCCGGATGGTGCAGGGCGCCGCCGGATTCGCCAGCAACGCCGGCTTGTTCAACTGCGTCTTCACCGGCCGCGGCCGCATCGCCATCACCACGCACGGCACGCCGGTGGTGCTCGATGTCGACCAGCCGACCTACGCCGACCCGCAAGCGGCGGTGGCCTGGTCATCGAGCCTGCAAACCGGCATCAAACGCAACGATTCCTTCGGCCTGGGCCGGCTGATGGGCCGCAGCACCGGCGAAGGGATGACGCTGTCGTTCTCCGGACGCGGATTCGTCATCGTGCAGCCGTCGGAGCTGCCGCCGGGCGGTTTCCTCGGGGGCACCGGCGGTGGACAGGAAGCAGGCCAGAGCGGCGGTGTGCTGGGCGGGCTGTTCGGCTGACGGCCGGATTCGCGGCATCGCCCGGCACACCCGCGCGAGGAGGCGCCGGGCCGGGCGGCCGCGGATCAAGCCTGGAGCGATGCGAGCTCCACGACGGTGATGTCCGACGGTGCGCCCACTCGCACCGGTGGACCCCACGCCCCGGCTCCCCTGGACACGTACAGCTGGGTGTCGCCGTACCGCTCCAACCCGGCGACGGTCGGGTTCGCCAAGCCCGCAAGGTAATTGCCGGGCCAGATCTGGCCGCCGTGGGTGTGGCCGGACAGCTGGAGATCCACGCCGTGCGCCACCGCGTCATCGATCAGAACCGGCTGGTGCGCCAGCAGCACGGCGGTGCGGGACCGGTCGCGGTCGCCGAGCGCCTTGCCGAAGTCCGGGCCCTGCCCGGTTCGTTCACCCTGTACGTCGTTCACGCCCGCCAGGTCGAATCCGGGCAGCTCGGTACGGGAATTCGCGAGCAGGTGCATGCCGAGCTCCTGGACATGCTCGACCCACTGCTCGGCGCCGGAGAAGTACTCGTGGTTGCCGGTCACGAAGAACGCGCCGTGCCGCGCGCGCAGCCCGGCCAGCGGCTCCACAGCCGAGCGGAGGTGCTCGACGCTGCCGTCCACCAGGTCGCCGACCACCGCGATGAGGTCGGGCTGGGTGTCGTTGACCGTCCGCACGACCCGTTCGGCGAAACCGCGCCCCAGGATCGGCCCCAGGTGGACGTCGCTGACCACCGCGATCCGGAAGCCGTCGGCCCCGCGCGGCAACTTCGCCAACGGCACGGTGACGCGCTTGACGGTGGGTCCGTTCAGGACCCCGTAAGCGCCGAGGCCGACCGTGGTCGCCGCGGCGGCGACGGCGGCTCCGCCCACCACGCGGGATACGAAGACGCGGCGCGGCAGTGCGGCGCTCGCGGATTCGGCCTCCTCGACCAGATCATCGTTCTGCGGTGCCGGTTTCGGCGCGGGAGCGGTTTCGGGGGCGACCGTGGCCGCCGCGGGTTCGCTCGCCGGGCGGTCGCGAGCGAACCGGCGCAGCGCCAGGTACCGGATCGGTTCGCCGACCAGCGACGCCAGCAGCAGGTAGACGAACAACGCGCCCCACAGATAGCCGGGCCAGGCGATGATCCGCACCACCGCGAACGGAGCGGACAGCAGTTCGGCCACCGTCGCGCCCAGCAGCAGCAGCGGCCCCGTCACCACGACGGCGGTGCCGATTCGTCGCGCGCGTGACTCCGCGATGGTCGTGTCTCGCACGAGTCGCCGCCATACGTACCAGTGGGCGCCCACCACCGCGAAGACGACGATCCCGACGAGAACGAGCACGGCGATTCCGACGAGAACAGTCTCAACCACGGCGGCACTCTCTGTGAAAATTGCGGATGCGCGGCATCAACTTACGTCACGGCGCGGGGACCGCACACGATGCCGGCTTCCCGATGCCGGTCATCTCGTTCGCTCGACCACCCCGCGCAAGAACGCGGCTTGACCCGCGTGCTGCAGATCGTCGGAGATCACGCTGACCAGTCGCACCCCGAGCGTGACCGGCGGGTCCCAGCGGGTGTCGACGACGCGGTCCAGGTCGCCGTCGCCGAGTGTGCGGAGGAAACGCAGTGTCTGCTCGTGCACCGCGTCGAAGTAGCCGGTGAGCAACTCGGCGGGTGCACGGATCACCGCCACGTCGGCGGCGGCGTCGCCGTAGCCGGTCGCCGACTTGTCGATGGGCAGGCCGAACCGGTCGTACCATCCCTGCGCGGTCCAGACCTGTTCGCTACCCGCCGCATCCGCGAGGTGATCGTCCTGCACCCGGGTCAGGTGCCAGATCAGCCATGCGATCGAGTTGGCGCCCGGATCGGCCCGGTACATGAGGTCGTCGTCCGCCGATCCGTCGACGGCTTCGTGCACCACTTCTTTGATCCGCTCGAAAGCGTCGGTCAGCACATCGGCACTGGTAGCCATGAGTCGACGGTACCGAGGGCGGCCGCCGACGACGAGTCGGTACGGCAGCCGGGATTCTCGCACGATCGCACCACATTGAACGTGCCGTTATTCAACGGTACGATATGTGATGGCGATATTGGGTCGATGACCTCCGAATCGGTCACCGACCGGACGAAGACATACCGAAGTGAGGAAGTACCGATGATCCACGACCCCGAGACCGGGCGCGCCCGGCGAGCCGTTGTCCGCGTGGCGATGGTCGCCGCGCTCGCACTCACACCCGTCGCCGCTGTCGCGGCGCCCGCGATGGCGCAGCAGCCGGCCGTCGCGCAGACGAGTCAGGCCGAGGAGATCCACGGTGGCTGGCACCGCCACGGCGGGTGGGGCAGGCATGGCTACGGCGGTTACGGCGGCTGGGGTGGTTACGGCGGCTGGGGCGGCTACGGTGGTTACGGCGGCTGGGGCAATCCGTACGGATTCTGGGGCAGCCCGTTCGGCATCTGGCCCGGCATCGTCTGGATGCTGCCGGGCACCGGAAGCGCGCTCTGAGGACGAGCGCTCCGGACGGTCGGCCAGGTGATCTCCGGCTCCGCGCCAGGACACGGCGATCGCGTGCGCTTCGGCGTACAGCGCGGATCCGGAGGTCACCTGCCGCCGAAGCGAAACAGTCCCAGCGACACCGAACAGCCCATGGCAACCGCGGCTGCGCAACACCGTGGCGGCCTCGAATTGCGCGCACGCGCCGGGACACTCCGTGAGCGGAGGACATCTCCCCCCTTCACCCATCCGAGTCGCAGTGAACCCCAGCACCTTCGCAGCACTCGGCCGACGAACTCGTCGCGTTCCGATTTCACACCCAGGGCGTTTCGGAGTATTTGTCTGTTCATCAGACCGAATTCAGCAGTGCCCCTGAGCGAATCAGCACACAGTCTGCAACCTGGACCTATCGTCGGTTGAAACAGATGTTGCCCGAGAAGAATTCGCATCCGTCCGATTTGCGGTGACGCCACCGATTTTCCGTGAAATTCGCAGAACGATTGCTTCGGGAAAGCCCTGCGGCCAGAATGGGTGGGGCCGAGAACCGGCATCTTGGGGATTCGTCGGCACTCGTGGCCGACACGACTATGTGGGGAAATACGATGAGAGTCAACAGATTCGCCGCCACCGCCCTACTCGCGGTCGGAGCCACCGGAATCGCGACGGGTGTCGCGCACGCCCAGCCCGCCGCGCCCGCGCAGGTCAGCGTGCACGGAGTCGAGCAGGGCATCGGGTTCACCTCGGCGCCCGCCGCCGACGGCACCGGGGTGATCACCACACTCGACGCGGGCACCTTCGCGTTGACCGCCGACGCCAGGGCGGTCGAGCTGCGCAGCGGCACGGGACAGGTCATCGCGACCCTGCCCCTGGCCTTCCAGGCCGCGGGCGCGACGCACGGTCTGGCGCCCGCGATCACCGACGCGGGCCGCACCCTCACGGTGACGCCGGTGAACGCGCCCGCGGCGTCCGAGCGCCTCACCCAGTTCGTCGGTGAGGACGAGACACTGGCCCGCAAGCAGTACAACGCGGGCATCGGCGCACTCATCGGCGCGGGGATCGGCGCCGTGATCGGCTTCTTCCTCGGCGGAGTCGGCGCGCTGGTCACCATTCCGATCGGGGCGGGCATCGGTGCGCTGATCGGGTTCTCCACGCCGTAATCGGCCGGTCCGGTGTGCGGCCGCCGATGGACGACCGCACACCGATCGCCGGTCGCATCGCCGGGATTCCCTGGGCGCGTGCACGCTCGGCGCGGCACTCGACCGAGGGAGACGCGGCGATCCGACCGTCGGCTCCACCGCGAGTCGTCCAGCCCCGTGGACGGCACGCCGAAACGAACTGTCCGCCCGCGCGCTGGGGCATGATGGGGAGGCACGGAGACGATCGGAGCGAAGACACAGGATCCACGAGATGGCACAGCGCAGTTCCCTCTCGCAGCAACGCGCTGCACTGGAGCAAGAGTGGTCCCGATGGATACCCACCGGAGCACCACAGGGTGACTCCACGCTGCGCAGTGAGGTCGCGCAATCGTGGCTTCGGTCGCTGCGCACCGTCGATCCGGCGCGCGACCACGCGCCCCTCGCCGAAGCCGACGTGTCCGCCCGCTGGGCCGAATCCCCCTTGCGCACACCGGTATCCGAGCTGACCGACCAGTTGCGCGACATCACCGAGGGCGCGGGCTACGTCGCGGCGATCACCGACGAGACCGGGACCATTCTCTGGTCGCACGGCGGTCCGGTGATGCGCCGCCGGGCCGAACAGGTGAACTTCGCGCCGGGCGGTCGCTGGGACGAGGCGCACATGGGCACGAACGCGCTGTCGCTGGCGCTGCGCACCGAACGACCGCACACCGTCTTCTCGGCCGAACATCTGGTCGCCGCCCTGCACGGCTGGGTCTGCTACTGCGCGCCGATCCGCGCCGCGGGCGGTCGCCAACTCGGCGTGCTGGACCTGTCCACCACCTGGGACCGCGCCCACCCACTGGCCATGTCCACCGCCCGTACCCTGGTCAGCGCCATCGAAGCCAAGCTGCACCATCGCATGGCCGCACCAGGAGTCCGGCTGACCTGTCTCGGCGCGGGCCGCCTGATCCGCGACGGCGCACCCGTTCGCTTGCGCCCCAGGCAACTGGAGATCCTGGCTCTGCTGGCGCTGGAGCCCGAGGGCTTCACCCATGAACGCCTGCACTTCGCGGTGTACGGCGACCGGCCGGTCGGCACGAGCACGCTCAAGTCGGAGATGTCCCACCTGCGCCGCGCCACCGGCGGCGACATCACCAGCCGGGTCTATCAGCTGGTGAGCCCACTGTCCTGCGACGCCGTGGACGTGCTCACCGCGCTCGAGGCGGGCGACACCGCCACGGCGGTCGAGCTGTATCGCGGGCCGCTGCTACCCGGCTCGGACACGCCGGGGATCGTACAGTG
This sequence comes from Nocardia abscessus, assembly GCF_015477775.1. Taxonomy (GTDB): domain Bacteria; phylum Actinomycetota; class Actinomycetes; order Mycobacteriales; family Mycobacteriaceae; genus Nocardia; species Nocardia abscessus_A. The sequence goes on from NZ_JADLQO010000007.1 coordinate 144,987, forward strand.
GCGCGAATATCTGGCGGTCGGCGTGCGCACCGCGGTACTGACCAGCGGAAACGTCGAACACGCTCTGCGCTACGGCGAGCGCGCACCGCACGACGTCGAGGTGCACGAACACGCGCTTCGCCTGCTCCCGGCGGGCGACGCTCGTCGCGCGCTCGCAGCCGCCCGGCTGCACGGCGCGCTGCGCGACTGAATTCACCTTCGCGCGTTCGGTGGTCGCGCCGCGGCCGCCGCGCGCCTCAACGTTTCGTCAACCCTCGCCCGGCATAGTGACCCGCGTCACGGTCGATCCGCCGTGCGCATCACGTCCGCAACCAGCGAGGAGTTACCCGCCATGAGCTACGCGAAGCCGGGAGCCGAGGGCAGCGTCGTCGAATTCGCCACGCGCTACGACAATTTCATCGGCGGTGCGTGGACCGCCCCGGTCGAGGGCCGCTACTTCGAGAATCCCTCCCCGGTGGACGGACAGACCTTCTGCGAGGTGGCGCGCTCGTCGGCCGCCGACATCGAACTCGCCTTGGACGCCGCGCACCAGGCCGCCGACGCGTGGGGCGCCACGTCGGCGGCCGAGCGGGCGAACATCCTGAACAAGATCGCCGACCGGATCGAGGACAACCTCGAGGCGCTCGCGGTGGCCGAAACCTGGGAAAACGGCAAGCCGGTCCGGGAAACGCTGGCCGCCGACCTGCCGCTGGCGGTCGATCACTTCCGCTACTTCGCCGGCGCGGTCCGTGCCCAGGAGGGCGGTATCAGCGAAATCGACGCCGACACCATCGCCTACCACTTCCACGAACCCCTCGGCGTCGTCGGGCAGATCATCCCCTGGAACTTCCCGATCCTGATGGCCACCTGGAAACTCGCGCCCGCGCTGGCGGCGGGAAACGCGGTGGTGCTCAAGCCCGCCGAGCAGACCCCGGCATCGATCCTGAAGGTCGTCGAACTGATCGCCGATCTGCTGCCGCCCGGAGTGCTGAACGTGGTCAACGGTTTCGGCGTCGAGGCGGGCAAGCCACTGGCCGCCAGCCCGCGCGTGGCCAAGGTCGCCTTCACCGGCGAGACCACCACCGGCAGGCTGATCATGCAGTACGCCAGCGAGAACATCATCCCGGTCACCCTCGAGCTGGGCGGCAAGAGCCCCAACATCTTCCTGCCCGACATCATGGCCGCCGACGACGCCTTCCTCGACAAGGCCGTGGAGGGTTTCGTGATGTTCGCGCTCAACCAGGGCGAGGTGTGCACCTGTCCGTCCCGCGCGCTGATCCACTCCTCGATCTACGACGAGTTCATCGCCCGGTGCATCGAACGCACCAAAGCCATCCGCAGCGGTAACCCGCTCGACGACGCCACCATGATCGGCGCCCAGGCCAGCAACGACCAGTACGAGAAGATCCTGTCCTACATCGACATCGGCCGCCAGGAAGGCGCCGAGGTGCTCACCGGCGGCGGTCCGCGCAAGGTGCAGGAGTTCCCCGACGGCTACTACGTCGAGCCGACGATCTTCTCCGGCCGCAACGACATGCGCATCTTCCAAGAGGAGATCTTCGGACCGGTCGTGTCGGTGACCACCTTCGACTCCATCGACGAGGCGCTGAAGATCGCCAACGACACCCTCTACGGACTCGGCGCCGGCGTGTGGACCCGCGACATCAACGCCGCCTACCGATTGGGCCGCCAGATCAAGGCGGGCCGGGTCTGGACCAACTGCTACCACGCCTACCCCGCGCACGCGGCGTTCGGCGGGTACAAGAAGTCCGGCATCGGGCGCGAGAACCACCGGATGATGCTCGACCACTACCAGCAGACCAAGAACCTGCTGGTCAGCTACTCGCCGGACAAGCTCGGATTCTTCTGATGAGCGGTCCGGTCCATCGCGTCGAGCTCACCGGAGCGGCGGAGACACTGCTGCACCGGCTGATCGCCCAGCACGGCCCGGTCATGTTCCACCAGTCCGGCGGCTGCTGCGACGGAAGCTCACCGATGTGTTACCCGCGCGGCGAATTCCGGGTCGGTGCGTCGGACGTGCTGCTCGGGCACCTGGCGGCGGACACCCCGTTCTGGATGAGCGCCGACCAGTACGACTATTGGCGCCACACCCACCTCACCGTCGACGTGGTTCCCGGCCGAGGCGGCGGATTCTCCCTGGAAGCACCCGAAGGCGTGCGCTTCCTCATCCGCTCCCGGCTGCTCACCGACGACGAGCTCGCCGTCCTCGCGACGCGGCCGCCGCGCACCGGGGCGGATCTGCCCCACTGACCCGGCGCACCGGCCGCTGCGGGATACGGCAGCGCCGGTGCGCCGTCTGGGGCTGCTCACCGACCGCCGCCTCGGTGAGCAGCCCCTCTCCGGTCCGGACCAGAGCCGAAAAATTTCCATGCGGGAATAGTCGGGGAGCGGATACGGTCGTTCGAGGTGGTTAGACAAGCGAACGAGAGGGGCCGCGGTGGCGACCGAGACTGTGACGGCGTCGGTAGGGCTCCGATCCGAGCGCGGCGCCGTGCTCGGCTCGCTGATGCTGGCGACCGCGCTGGTTGCCCTCGATTCGACGGTGATCGCCACGGCGGTGCTCACCATCACCGGCAGTCTCGGCGGCTTCGCGCAGTTCCCCTGGTTGTTCTCCATCTATCTGCTGGCGCAAGCGGTGACGGTACCGATCTACGGCAAGCTCGCCGACACCGTGGGCCGCAAACCCGTGATCCTCTTCGGCATCGCGATGTTCGCGCTGGGTTCGCTGCTGTGCGGCGTCGCGACCAGCATGCTCGGGCTGATCGTCTTCCGCGCCGTGCAGGGAATCGGCGCCGGAGCGATCCAGCCGATGACGATGACCATCGCGGGCGACCTGTACACGCTGGCGGAGCGTGCCAGGGTGCAGGGCTATCTGGCCAGCGTGTGGGCCATGTCGAGTGTGGCGGGTCCGCTGCTGGGCGGCCTGTTCGCCGAGTACGTCAGCTGGCGCTGGATCTTCCTGATCAACCTGCCGCTGTGCGCGCTGGCCGGATGGATGCTGGTGCGCAACTTCGCCGAGAGCGCCCCGCGGCGCAGACAGAGCGTCGACTACCTGGGTGCGGCTCTGCTGGCGGTCGGAGCGGGCGCGTTGATCCTCGGACTGCTCGAGGGCGGCCAGGCGTGGGCATGGTCCTCGCCCGCCGGCATCGGGATCTTCGCGGGCGGCGCGGTCCTGCTGGTGCTGTTCGGACTGGTCGAACGCAGGGCGCGGAATCCGATCCTGCCGCTGTGGGTGTTCACCCGCCGGGTGGTGATCGCCAGCAGTCTGGTGTCGGTGCTGATCGGCGCCGTCGTGCTGGGAGCGACCTCCTATGTGCCGACGTTCACCCAGGGTGTACTCGGCACCGGCGCGCTGGTCGCGGGCCTGACGGTCGGCGCACTCACACTGGGCTGGCCGCTGGCCGCCTCTCAGGCCGGAAAGGTGTACCTGCGCTTCGGCTTTCGCGCGACCGCCCTGCTCGGCAGCGGTCTGGCCGCGATCGGCGCCGTGAGCACACTGCTGATCACGCAGCACTCGGCGCTGTGGCAGGTCGCCGCGGCGTGCTTCGTGATCGGCATCGGCATGGGCTTGGTCGCCACTCCGACCCTGATCGCGGCGCAGACCAGCGCCGAATGGACCGAGCGGGGCGTGGTCACCTCCGCCAACATGTTCGCGCGCTCGATCGGGAGCGCGGTGGGCGTCGCGGTGTTCGGCGCGATCGTGAACGCGCGGGTGGGTCACACCGATCACCCACTGCCCGAGGCGCTGGCCTCGGCGATACATCTGGTCTTCGTCGCGATCGCGGCGATGGCCGTCGTCATGGTCCTCGCCGCGGCCATGATGCCGCGGCGGGCGGCGACCGACTGACCCTCGGTCCGGCCGGCGCTCGTGGCGGCCCGGAATGAGCTGGGTCGGGCGAGAGCCGGTGGATCGGACGACACGACCGGACGCAGCGGGTTTTCGGAAGCGTCCGGCACCGGAAGTAGCGCAAGCTGAGGCTTCTCAACCGAACCGGAACTCGGAGGTCGCAGTGGCACAGGCTCTATGCGGGATCGTCGGCGTGTTCTTCCTGGGCATGGGTGCGTACGCGCTCGCGGCGCCCGCCGCGCTGATCCGGCCCTTCGGCATCCAGCTCACCGAACCGAGCGCCCGCTACGAAGTGCGCGCCGTCTACGGCGGCTTCGGCGTGGCGATGGCCGCCGTACTCGCGGTGGCCGCCGCCGACCTCGGATTCCTGCGCGGCGGAATCATGGTCACCGTCGGCGCGGCGCTGGCGGGCATGGCGATCGGCCGGGTGGTGTCCGCCGTGCTCGACGAGCGAACGGCTTTCTATCCCACCTGGTTCTACGGCGTGGTGGAGGCGGTCGGCGCCACCGCGCTCTTCCTCGCCGCCTAGCGGGAACCGACCGTCACCTGATGGCGGAATCATTCGCCGTGCCGGGACTGCCGAGTTTGTTCAGCGCGAAGTACCCGGCCGACACCAGCACCGCCCACACCAACCCGACGACGATCGCCGTGCGCCCGCTGTCGGTGAACAGCAGCAGCACGACCACCAAGCCCAGGAAGGCCAGCGCGAGGACGGTCGTGTACGGCGCGGCGGGCAGCCGGTAGTCGCTCGCGGGGAGTTCACCCCGGGCGACCTTGGCGCGGTAGAGCAGGTGGCAGACCAGGATGACGCCCCAGACGAAGATGATGCCGATGGTCGACACCGAGGTGATGTAGGCGAAGGCCTTGTCCGGGGAGATGATGTTGACGACCACGCCGATCACCATCGCCGCCGCCGACGCGGTGATCCCGACCCAGGGCACCGCGTTCGCGCTCAGCCGGGTCAGCCGGGCGGGCGCCTCGCCGCGCAGCGACAAGGTGCGCAGCATCCGGCCGGTCGAGTAGATCCCCGAGTTGCACGACGACAGCGCCGCGGTGAGCAGCACGAAATTCACGATGCCCGCCGCGCCGGGGATGCCGATCTGCTGGAAGACCTCCACGAACGGGCTCTTGCCCGCGTGGAAGTTGCGCCAGCTGGACACGGACATGATCACCACGAGCGCGCCGACGTAGAACAGGCCGATCCGGAACGGGAGCGTGTTGATCGCCTTGCGCAGGGTCGTGCGGGGCTCGCGCGCCTCCCCGGCGGTGACGCCGACCAATTCCACGCCAACGTAGGCGAACAGCACGATCTGCAGCACCAGCAGCGACTGACCGAGGCCGTTGGGGAAAACGCCGCCGTCGGCCCACAGGTTGGTGACGGTGGGATTCGGCGCGTGGCCGAATCCGATCAGCAGCACGCCGATGCCGAGCAGGATCATGCCGATGATCGCGGTCACCTTGATGGCGGAGAACCAGAACTCGCCCTCACCGAACAGCCGCACCGAGATCAGGTTGGCGGCGAACATCACCGCGAGCACGACCAGCGCGGTGATCCACGCCGGGATGTCGAACCAGTACTGCACGTACTTGCCCGCCACGGTGATCTCGGCCATGCAGGTGGCCACCCACACCGCCCAGTACGACCAGCCGGTGACGAAACCGGCGAAGCGACCGAGGAATTCGTGCGCGTACTCGGCGAAGCTGCCCGAGGTCGGCCGGTAGGTCAGCAGTTCGCCGAGCGCTCGCATGATCACGAAGATGGCCAGGCCCGCCGCCAGGTAAGCCAGGATGAGGCCGGGGCCCGCTTGCTCGATCGCGCCGCCCGCGCCATAGAACAGGCCCGTGCCGATCGCGCCGCCGATGGCGATCATCTGAATGGTGCGCGGGCTCAGGCCCCGGGCATAGCCTTCCGAGTCGCCGCTGTCCGCCGGAGCCGACGGTCCGGCGTCCTGAAGGTGACGGTCGGAGGCTGTCATACTGCGGTCCTTCCCCTCGCTGGGCGGCGACACGCGAGGACGCCGGTCGCCGGCCGGTGCGCCGAACACGCGACGTCGGATCATCGCACGTCCGGCCTGGATCAGCTCGTCACGCTACCGCCCCGGTGCGACGCGTGGTGCCCGGGCCACGCACCGAGGTCACCCGCACCTGTCGGATGGGCGTTCTGGCATGCCATCATCGGGTCCCTACCGAAAGCATGTGTCATGACCGAAATGCCCGCCGGGCGCTCGCGAGCAGCACGCTATGCGATCCGCACCACCGTTGTCCTGCTCGCGATCGTCGCCGTCCTGGTCGGTGCGGCGTTCGCGACGACGGCGGTCCTGAACATCCCGTCGCCGCCGACGCTGCTGCGACTCATGACCGACCCGCCCTCCGCGCAGGGCGCGCTGTTCCAGAGCCGTACGGTGGCCGCCTCCCCCACCCCGCGTCCCCTGCCGCTCGCGCCGCGGCCGCTGCCCGACCGGGTGCCGTGGAAGGGCTCGTACCTCTCGATCTCCGATTTCCTCGACACCACGCACACCAATTCGTTCCTGGTCCTGCGCGGCGGGGCACGCACGCACGAGTGGTACCGCGACGGCGTCACGGCCACCACCCGCCAGTCCTCGTGGTCGGTGGTGAAGTCCATCGTGTCACTGCTGGCCGGTCGAGCCATCGCCGCGGGAAAGCTCGGCGAACACGACCGCCTGGTGCAGATCCTGCCCGAGCTGACCACCGGCGGCGCGTACGACACCGTCACCATCCGCGACCTGCTGGACATGGCCTCCGGTGTCGACGTCTCGGAGAACTACAACAAGTACATGCCGCTGACCGGCACCGCACGGATGTATCTCACCGAGGATCTCGCCGGATTCGTCCGGGACCACCATAGCCTGCGGTTCCCGCCGGGCAGCGCGGGTGAATACCGCAGCGTCGACACCCAACTGCTGGGCATGGCGCTGGCACGAGTCGAGGGCTTGCCGCTGAGTGAGCTGTTGGAGCGCGACCTCTGGGCCCCGATCGGCGCCGAGGACGACGCGCTGTGGAATCTCGATCACGCCGGCGGCCAGGAGAAGGGGTTCTGCTGCCTGAACGCGACGGCCCGTGACTTCGCCAAGATCGGCCAGCTGGTGCTGGACGGCGGCCGTGTGGGCGACGCGCAGATCGTGCCGCCCGAATGGGTCGAACGCATCCGCACCCCGGCCCCGCACCGGGTGGGCGATTGGCCCTATGGCGCGCAGTGGTGGCACCCGACCGGTGGGGACGGCGCCGATCTCACCGCTGTCGGCGTCTACGGCCAGTACGTCTACGTGGACCCGCCCAGCGGCACCGTCATCGTCAAGCTCAGCGACCACGGGACCACCCAGGACGAGCAGGAGATCATCGAGGTGTTCCGCGCGATCGCGCGCGGTTGAGGCGGCCGGCGAAATACACCGGGGACGCCGGGCGTTGGGACTGGAGATCGGCACTCTGGAGGAGCTTCATGATCGACGTCCCGCTGTCCGTACTGGATCTCGCGCCGGTGCAGTCCGGCCGCACCGTCGGCGAGGGGCTCGAGGCGACCACCGAATTGGCCAGGCGCACCGAGGCTTTGGGCTACCACCGCTTCTGGGTGGCCGAACACCACAACATGCCCGGCATCGCCAGTTCGGCGCCGAGCGTGCTGCTGGCCCACCTGGCGGCCGCCACCTCCACCATCCGGGTCGGCTCCGGCGGGGTGATGCTGCCCAACCACGCACCGCTCGTGGTCGCCGAGCAGTTCGGCACCCTGCACGCGCTGCATCCCGGACGGATCGACCTGGGCATCGGACGCGCGCCCGGCACCGACCAGGCGACCGCCCGCGCGCTGCGGCGGACCGCCGACGGCCTGTCGGCGGAGTCGTTCCCGCAGGAACTGGCCGCACTGCTCGGCTACTTCCGCGGGTCCGATCCCGGCGGCATCGCCGCGACGCCGGGCCGCGGCGAGGAGCCGGACATCTGGCTGCTGGGTTCCAGCGGCTACAGCGCCCAGGTCGCCGCCGTGCTCGGGCTGCCGTTCGCCTTCGCGCATCACATCAGCCCCGACAACACCGAACCCGCGCTTGCGCTCTACCGCGAGCACTTCCGGCCCTCCGAACGCCTGGAGCGCCCGCACGCGATGGTGGCGCTCGCGGCGATCTGCGCCGACACCGACGAGCGCGCCGAGGTCCTCGCCGGTCCGCGTGACCTGGCCTTCCTGAACCTGGTGCGCGGCACGCCGCAGGCCCTGGCCACGCCGGAGGACGCGGTCGCGTTCCGCCCGTCCGAGCACGAGCGCGCCTTCATCCGGCAGCGCCGGGCCGGGCAGTTGCTCGGCTCGCCGGAAACGGTGCGCGCGCAGCTCGCGGACCTGCTGCGCCGCACCCGAGCAGACGAGCTGATGATCAACACGTTGGTCTACGACATCGACGACCGCGTCCGGTCGTTCGAACTGCTCACCGAGAAGGTCGCGGCCTGAGCCGCGGGTCAGTGCAGCCGGAAACCGTGGTTGGTCAGCGACTCGCGCAGCCGGTGCCTGCCGCCCAGCGCCGCCGCAGAGGCCAGCCTGGCCAACACACGCTCGGTCCAGGAATGCGAGAGCTGTTGCTCGGCATAGAATTCCGCGATCCGGGTCTCGTACTCGGCCACGTGCGCCCGCTGCGCGGCGAGGTCGTAGGTCTCCCGGTGCAAAACGGCCTCCTGCGGCAGGCGCGGCTTCACCCGGGCGTCCTCGGCGGGGTCGGGGTGGCCGACCACCAAACCGAAGACGGCGAACACCTGCGGCGGCAGGCCGAGCTCGGCGGCGACCTCTTCCGGCTTGTTGCGCAGGGCACCGATGTAGACGGTGCCGAGCCCGAGCGATTCCGCCGCCACGACCGCGTTCTGCGCCGCGAGCGCGGCGTCGATGAATCCGACGTAGCTCGACTCGAGGTAGTCCGCGCCCTCGAGCGGCGCGCTCCGGTCGGCGGCGAGCTGGCGCAGGCGGGCGAAATCGGCCGTCCAGACCAGCAGCACCGGCGCCTGCACGATGTGGGCCTGATCGCCCGCCAGCGCGGCCAGACGCGCCTTGCGCTGCGGGTCACGGACCGCGATGACGCTCCAGACCTGCAGATTCGACGAGGTCGGCGCGGACTGCGCCGCGGAGATCAGCAGACGCAGGGTGGCGTCGGGCACCGGGTCGGACAGGTAGCGGCGCACCGAGCGGTGCTCGTGCAGCACCTGCAAAACTTGGTTCCACTGCGCAGGTTCGACCGGTTGCGGGTCGCGGTAACGCTGCTGCACGGCGTGGGTCGGTGTGGGCACGGACTGCGTCATGGTGGTCATCTTTTCGCCAGGGCGGCACGCCGTCAGCGGTTGCCCGCAGCTCGAGCCGAACGCAGGTAGGGTAAGTAAGGCAATCCTAATTATCTTTATCGGAGGTTCTCTTGGCACGTCCTCGCACCACCCTCACGGTGCAGCGCACCGAATGGCTCACCCCGCACCTGATCCGGGTGCACCTCGGCGGCCCCGGCTTCGCCGCGTTCCGGCCCAGCGAGTTCACCGACTCCTATGTGAAGTTCATCTTCCCGCAGGACGGGAACGAGGTCCTGCGTACATACACCGTCCGATCGGTGGACCCGGTCGCCGAGGAGATCGCGGTGGATTTCGTCTTCCACGGCGCGGAGGGCATCGCGGGACCATGGGCCGCCGAGGTTCAGCCGGGCGCGACCATCGACCTGTACGGTCCCGGCGGCGCCTACGCTCCGCGTCCGGACGCCGACTGGCATCTGCTGGCCGGTGACGAGGCGGCGCTGCCCGCCATCGCCGCGGCACTCGAGGCGATGCCCGCCGAAGCGACCGGCCTCGCATTCGTCGAAATCGCCGGTCCGGACGACGAGCTGCCCGTGAAGCAGCCGGACGGCATCGAGCTGACCTGGCTGCACCGTGGGATCCGGGCCCCGGGTGAATTACTCGCCGAAACCGTCCGCGCGGCACCGTGGGCGCCCGGCCAGGTCCAGGTGTTCATCCACGGTGAAGCCAAGTCGGTCATGCAGGATCTGCGCCGCTATGTCCGCAAGGATCGCGGTGTCCCGGCCGAGTGGGCGGCATCGATCTCCGGGTACTGGCGTCGCGGCCGCACCGAGGAAGGCTTCCGGGAATGGAAGGCCGAACTGCGGGCGACCGAGGAAGCCGACGGCTGAACCGTCAATCGCCCCAGCCGCTCATCGCCACGATCGCGTCCCAGGTGAGCGTCGGGAGTTCGGGGTGACGCTGCTGGATGATCACACCGGCGAGGCTCGCGGGCGGCGCCTTCCGCGGATCGGCCAAGGCCTGGGCTTCGATCGCCGCGCCGAGCGCGCGGCTACCGCCCAGCCGCGGATACGCGGCGTGCACCAGGTCGGCGAAGCCCGGCGGCAGGTCGGCGGGGGCGCCGCCCACGTCGATGCCGATCCCGTCCACCGCGATCCACGTTTCCGGCGGCCTGCGGCGGCGCCAGACCGGCGAGTCGGTGAAACCGGAGGTGTGCGCGGCGATCGCGTCCCAGATCGTGTCCACCCTGGTGTCGGTGACGCCGTTGTCCTCGAGGAATCGCGCGGCGCGATCGGCGCCGTCGATCTCGAACCTCTGCTCGCCGCCCGCGCTGCCGGCCAAGCCGATGTCGTGCAGTGCGCAGATGAGATACATGGTCTCTTCGTCGTAGTCGGCGCCGGGCCGCAGGCCTTGCCGCTCGGCGACCGCACGTCCGAAGAGGAAGCCGCGCAGGCTGTGGTTGCGCAGCATCGGGGAGAGTTCGGCGGTGATGAGTCGATTCGCCCTGTCCGCCAATGAGGTAGACGGAAAGTTCAGTGAAACATTCTGCGCCGCAGCCGGTTTCGATGCGACGACGTATGCGCTCGCGGCGATGCCCGCGCCCAGCGCGGCACGACGGGACATGGACATGGTCGTACTCCTGGTGAGTGAAGGGTGCGATCAGCTCGCGGGCGCGCGGAAGCGCCTGCGGTAGTCGCTCGGCGAGGTGCCGAGCAGGTCGAGGAAGGTGCGGCGCATCGTCTCCTCGGAGCCGAATCCGCTGCGCCGGGCGACCGCCGTCATCGGCTCGTCGCCGGATTCGAGCAGTGCCTGTGCGGCCTCCAGCCGGGCCTGCTTGACGTAGCGCCCCGGCGTCATGCCGATCTCCTGCCGGAACAGGCGGCTGAGATGGCGTTCGCTCAGTGCGGCGCGGGCGGCCATGGCCGCCAGGCTGTGGTCGGCGCACAGATCGGCGACCACAGCGTCGACCACCTGACGCAGACCGTCGGTGCGCGGCGTCGGAATGCTCGTGCGCACGCTGAACTGCGATTGGCCGCCGGGCCGGTGCAGGAACACGACGAGATGTTTCGCCAGCGAGCGCGCGAGTTCGGCGCCGTGCTCCTCCTCCACCAGCGCCAGGGCCATATCGATGCCGGCGGTGACTCCCGCGGAGGTGATGATCGGGCCGTCGCGCAGATAGATGGCGTCGGCGTCGACCCGGACGAGCGGAAACCGCTGGGCCAGCGCGGCACACGCCAGCCAATGCGTGGTGGCGCGCCGCCCGTCCAGCAAACCGGCCTCGGCCAGTACGAACGCGCCGGTGCACACCGAGGCCACCCGCCGCGCCGCGCCGCCGACCGCGCGCACCGCGTCCACCAGCGCGGCCGGAACGTCGTCCTCCGGTGGATATCCCGGCACCAGCAGCGTGTCGACCGAGCCGCTCAGCTCGCCCAGCGCACCGTCGACACCGAGCGGTACGCCGACGTCGGTGCGCACCGGAGTTCCGTCGGGCGAGGCGAAGCGAATCCGGCGCCCGGCCCAGTGCAGCACCTGCACCGGCCCAGCGACGTCGAGCATCAGCACCCCGTCCGATACCGCGACCACGACGTCACCGCTTTCCTGCATGAACCCAGTCTCGAGCCGCCGGGACGAGTCCGCAAGGACACGTAACCCACAGATCCGGACAGGTGAACCGAATGGGCGCGGGCACGAGAATCCGCGAGGGCCGCGGGTCTCGGCCGGCGGCCCTACGTCAGCAGGGCCTACGTCAGCTGGGCCTACGTCAGCAGTGCCCTACGTCAGCAGGGCACTAGGTGAGCAGGCCGACGATGGTGGCGGACAGGAAGCTGACCAAGGTCGCGCCGTAGAGCAAGCGAAGCCCGTTGCGTGCGATGACGGTGCCCTGTTTTTCGCTGAGGCTGCGAACGGCGCCGGTGACGATGGCGATCGTGGAGAAGTTCGCGAACGACACCAGGTAGGTGGACACGATCGCGACCGTGCGCTCGGACAGTCCGGCCTTGTCGCTGTTCAGTTCCTGCATGGCGACCACCTCGTTGGAGACCAGCTTGGTGCCCATGAATCGGCCCGCGGCCGCCGCCTCGTCCCAGGGGACGCCGGTCAGCCACGCGCCGGGTGCGAAGACGTGCCCCATCACGTCCTGGAACGTGGTGCCGTGGAACAGCGCGGCGAAGATTCCGTTGATCATGGCCAGCAGAGCGATGAATCCGATCAGCATGGCCGCGACGGTGAAGGCGACCTTGAAACCCACCAGGATGTACTCGGTGAGCATCTCGAAGAACGATTGCGGTTTGCGGCTGTCGGCGATCTCCTCGCCGAGCAGTCGGGCATCGTCGGCGGCAGTGACCGCGTAGGGGTTGATCAACGAGCACACCACGAAGGCGCCCAGCATGTTCAGCATGATGGCGGCGATCACGTACTTCGGGTCGATGAGCAGCATGTAGGCGCCGAGGATGCCCGCGGAGACCGTCGACATCGCCGAAGCCGCCAGCGTGTACATCCGCTGCGGCGGGATGTCGTCGAGCATGGCGCGCAGCGAGATGAACACCTCGGATTGACCGAGGATGGCGGAGGCGACGGCGTTGAAGGATTCGATCTTGCCGAAGCCGCTCACCCACGCCAGCAGCAGGCCGAGGCACTTGATGATCCACGGCAGCACCCGCAGGTGCTGCAAGATGCCGATCAAGGCGGAAACGAGCACGATCGGCATCAGCACCGCGAACAGGAATGCGGGTCCGCTGCTGCCGACGCTGGGCAGGTCACCGAAGACGAAACCCGTCCCCTGGGCGGCGTAGCCGAGGATGTGGGCGAAGGTGTCGCTGACCGCGCGGATCACGGTGGCCCCGATCCCGGTTTTCAGCAGGAGGAAACCGAGCGCGACTTGCACTATCAGCAGGACAGCGATCCGCGGCAGCCGTCCGGCGGCGGCGCGGCGGTCGGTGCTGGGCAACCAGGCCAGCAGCAGGAAGCACACCAGCCCGCCGGCCCCGATCAGATGATGCACGCGCACCTCGGTTGCCCTGGCGTACAACAGCTATTGGGAGCACCTCTCATGTCGGTCTATGGTGCGGTGTCTCCACAGTTGAGAAGCCGTGCCGCCCTGCTCGCGCCCCCGCGACGGGCGCTTCCCCGCTCACCGTCTGATGCGGCGGGTCGACCCCCGCACGCACCGGTCTCCACCATTGCTCCGGTCACCCGCTGATCCGGCCGGACAGCACCAGCGGCATCCAGCCGTGAGCCGCCCGGGAGCATCTGGGTCCCGGGCGGCTCGGACGTGGCGACGGCTCGCGCGCTACTGTCGCGGCGCGCGCAACGCCTCCTCCACGAACTTCGTGGTGTAGGTCTCGGAAAGGTCGATGCGATCGCGCACGGGACGCACGTTCTTCGAGTACTTGCCGAGAATGTCCAGCACGTTCTGCGCGCCCTCGGGTTTCATCAACCCGTCGCCGTTGAACATGCCGATGGAGTCGCGGATCGACTGGACGTAGAGGTCCTTGCCCGCGCTCGCGTACTGCGGCGGCATCTTCTCGGCGATCTCCTCGGGCGTGTGCGTCCGGATCCATTGCAGCGTCTGCACGAACGCGGCGGCGAGTTTGCGCACGATGTCCGGGTGGGCGTCGATCGTCGCGCAGTTCATGTACAGCGACGTCGCCGGGTACAGCCCGCCGAGTGCGGCGCGAGTGCCCGCCTCGGTGCGCATGTCGACCAGGATCCGCGCATCGCCGGAATTCACCATCTGCGCCACGGTCGGATCGGTGGTCATGCCCGCGTCGATGCCGTCGTGATTCATGCCCGCGATGAACGTCTGTCCGGCACCGACTTTCACCCGGGTGTAATCGGCGGTGGACATGCCCTCCTGGCCCGTGAGCGCCTGGGTCAGGAAGTCGGTCGAGGAACCGAGCGAGGTCACGCCCAGCTTCTTGCCGCGCAGGTCGGCGACCGAGGTGATGTCCGCTTCCGCCTTCGACACCAGCTCGACCTCACCCGGCACATCGGACATCTGCACCACCGAGCGGATGCACTGGTCCTTGGCCTGCAGGTCGATGGTGTGGTCGTAGAACCCGACCACACCCTGCACATCACCGGTGAGCAACGCGGTTTCGGCGGTGGCGCCGGACTGCTCACCGAGCAGCTCGACGTCGATGTCGTTGCGCTCGAAGAAGCCGAGTTGCCGGGTGAGCACGGCGGGCAGATAGATGACCTTTTCCAGCCCGCCCACCATGATCGTGATCTGCGGGCGGCCGTCGGCCATCGGGATGGTGCGGGAGTCCCGGCATCCGGTGGCCAGCAGCAAGGCCGTGATCGCGACGGCCACCAGGGCCAGGTGCTTGCGATACCTCATGATCAGATCCCGTGGTTCGAGGTCGTCTGCGACGGACGCCATTTCAGCAATCGGTTCTCCGCCACGCCGATCCCCCACTCGGCGATCAACGCGATCACGGTGATGATGATCATGCCCGCGTAGATGCCCGCCGAGTCGAAAGTGCCCTGCGCGTTGCTGATCAGCAGACCCAAACCTTTACTGGCGCCCGCGTATTCGCCCACGACGGCGCCGATCAGCGCGAAGCCGAAGGCGGTGTGCAGGCTGGACAGGATCCAGGTGGTCGCGCTGGGCAGAACGATCGACACCAGCACTTGCCTGCGACTCGCGCCGAGAATGCGGGCATTGTTCATCACGTTGCCGTCGACCTCACGCGCACCGGTGAACGCGTTGAAGAACACCGCGAAGAACACCAGCACCACCACCGTGGCGACCTTCGAGCTCAGACCGAGACCGAACCAGATGATGAACAGCGAGGCCAGCACGATGCGCGGAACGGCGTTGAGCGCCTTGATGAACGGTGCGAGCACTTCGGCCCAGTACCGGCTGCGGCCGAGCAACACGCCCAGCACGACGCCGGCCACCGTGCCGATCACGAAGCCGAGCACGGCCTCCTGCACGGTGGTGTAGATCTGCAACCAGATCGAGCCGAACTGCGTTCCCTCGGTGAACCATTCGACCAACCGCGCCCAGATCAGCGATGGCTTGGAGTAGAAGAAGGGGTCGATCCACACCGTGGCGGTGAGCTCCCAGGCGCCCAGCCACAGCGCCACCAGCGCGGCACGCAGGCCCCAGGTGCGCACCCGTGCGCGCCGCGCGGCGGTCCGCACCCTGGCCAGGATCTGCTCTTCGGTCTCGTTCTCCACCACGGGCGTGGTGACGGCGTCGGGCGCCAGTACGTCATGCGACACGGGAGGCTCCTTTCGCGCGGGCCGCCTCGACCTGGTCGCGCAGCGTTTCCCAGATTTCCTTGTAGATGTCGCGGAACTCGGTCGTCAGCCGGACGTCCTCGACGCTGCGCGGCCGCGTCAAGCCGACGGTGAAGTCCCCGCATACGGTGGCCGGGCTCGCGGTCATGACGACCACCCGGTCGGCGAGCACGATCGCCTCCTCCAGATCGTGCGTGACGAAGATGACCGCCGCGTTGGTGCCCGCCCACACCCGCAGCAGTTCGTCCTGCATGAGCTGACGGGTCTGCACGTCCAGCGCGCTGAACGGCTCGTCCATGAGCAGGATCTCCGGCTCGTTGACCAGCGTCTGCGCCAGTGCCACGCGCTTGCGCATGCCGCCGGACAGCTGATGCGGGTAGTAGCTCTCGAAACCGGCCAGACCGACGGTGCGCACCCACCCCGACGCCTTCGCGCGGGCCTCGGCTCGCGACGCGCCGCGCAGCCGCGGGCCGAGCGCGACGTTGTCCAGCACGCTCTTCCACGGCAGCACCGCGTCCTGCTGGAACATGTAGCCGATGCCGTCCGGAATGCCCTCGACGTCCTTGCCGCGCACCAGCGTCCGTCCTGCCGAAGCCGGCTCCAGCCCGGACACCAGCGACAACGTCGTGGACTTGCCACATCCGGTCGGGCCGACGACGGCGACGAATTCGCCGGGACGCACCGCGAGGTCCAAATTGCGCACGGCGGTGTGGATGCCACCGCCGGTGCCGGGGAAGCGCTTGGTCGCGCTCCGCAGCTCGATGAGTGATTGCGTCATTGCTTCCTACTCCTGCGAGATCGGGTAGGGCGAACGTACGTGGCCCCGGTCACACGCCGGAGCTTGTGCGCACAACCGCCACAAACGCGGGATTCGCAGGTTTTGCGCATTCTGCTCACGCTCCCGTGCGCGGTGTTCTGCGCCTATGCTGCGCCCATGGCCACTGAGGGCGCGCGGGCCGTGCGGTTGCGGACCCAGGTTCTGCTGTCGCAGATCCTGGTCGTCGCGCTGACGCTCGGGGTCGCGTTCGCGGTCTTCGGCTACCTCAGTGATCAGCGGCTACGCGACGCCTACGGCCAGCGCGCCCTGGCCGTCGCACGCACCGTCGCCGCCGATCCTGTGGTGCGCGCCGAAGTGGCCGGATACGCGCCCGGCGCGATCGCCGATGATCCCGGCGTGCGCCAGGAACTCGCCGCCGGTCCGCTGGAGCGGCTCGCGGTGGAGGCGACGCGGCGTAACGATGCGCTGTTCGTGGTGATCACCGACGACGCGGGCGTCCGCTTGGCCCATCCGGACTCGGGCAGGCTCGCCGAGCACGTCAGCACCGATCCGTCCGAGGCGCTCGCGGGCCGCGAGTCGATCACCGAGGAACGCGGCACCCTCGGAGACTCGGTGCGCGCGAAGGTTCCGGTGCTGACTCCCGATTCCGACCGGGTGGTCGGCGCGGTCAGCGTGGGCATCGCCACCGACGCGGTGCACGATCAACTGCTCGGCGATCTGCGCACCGCGGGCGGGCTGGTCGCGGTGGCGCTGCTGGTCGGCATCGCCGGATCGGCCCTGCTCGCCCGCCGGTGGCGCGGGCTCACGCTCGGACTGGAACCGGGCGAACTGGCCGAACTGGTCCGTAGCCAGGCCGCGGTGCTGCACGGCATCGGCGGCGGCGTGCTCGCCGTCGACGCGTCCTGGCGCACCACCTTCGTCAGCGACGAGGCGCGCAGACTGCTGAGCATCGCCCCGGACATCGGGCGTCCGGTGGACGAGGTCGGGTTGACGCCACGGGTGCTCGAAGTATTCCGCGACCTCGACGAACAACCCGCCTCGGCGACGGTCGGCGCGAACATCGTCATCGTGTCGGCGCGCCGGGTCAGCCGGGACGGGCGCGATCTCGGCGCGGTGCTCACGGTGCGCGACCGCACGGACGTGGAATCGCTGACCCGCCAGCTGGACGCGGTGCAGTCGATGAGCACGGTGCTGCGCGCGCAGCGCCACGAGTTCTCCAACAAGATGCACCTGATCAGCGGCCTGCTGCACAGCGGGCGGGTGGACGAGGCGGCGCGGTCGGCCGACGAGCTGATCGGGGCTGGTCCGCTCGGTCCGGCGACGCCGGGCATCGACGCCATTCACGATGCGTACCTGCAAGCGTTCCTGGCCGCCAAGGCCGCGCACGCCAGGGAGAACGGCGTCGAGCTCGTGCTCGGGCCCAACACCTGGGTCGAGGGCGGGCTCACCGATCCGGTGGACGTGACCACCGTGCTCGGCAACCTGCTGGACAACGCCATAGAGGCCGTCCGCACCCGGGACCGGCCGGTCCGCCAAGTGGAAGTCGAGCTGGTGCAGGAGGATTCGACGCTGCACATCACTGTCGCCGACAGCGGCGACGGGGTGGCACCCGACCTGGTGGACACGCTGTTCACCGAAGGGGTCTCCACCCGCGACGACCGCGGCGTCCCCGGTGGGCGCGGGGTCGGCCTCGCCCTGATCCGCCAGATCGCCCGCTCGCACGGCGGCGACGTTCGCCTGTCGAGTCCCGGCGGGGGCGAGCCGCCGCTCACCGGCGCGGAATTCATCGCCCGCATCCCCGGAGTGCTCGTGGAGAGCGAGGTGTCATGGCCGCGCCGACCTTGACCGTACTTGTTGTCGACGACGACTTCCGAGTGGCGAACCTGCACGCCGGAATCGCGGCGTCCATCCCGGGTTTCACGGTGGCGGGCACCGCCAACACCCTCGCCGCCGCGCGGGAACTGGTCGCGACGGAGCAGATAGACCTGGCGCTGGTGGACGTCTATCTGCCGGACGGATCCGGCATAGATTTCGTGCGGGAGATCCATTGCGACGCGATGATGCTCACCGCGTCGACGGAAAGCGACGCCGTGCGCGCCGCCATCGCGGCCGGCGCGCTGGCCTACCTCGTCAAGCCGTTTCCGCACACCGAACTGGCCGCCCGGCTGGCCGCCTACGCCCGGTACCGGCGCATCCTCGCGGCGCCGCAGGTCGACAACGCCCGGGTGTCCGCCGCGCTGCACGCGTTGCGTCCCGCCGTCACCGCAAGCCCGTCGCAAACGGTGTCCTCACCGACCAAAGAGGCTGTCCTGCAAGCGATCATCGACGCGGGCACCCCCTTGTCCGCAGGCGAGGTAGCCGGTGCCATCGGCGTCTCCCGCGCCACCGCGCAGCGCTACCTGGCCGCACTCGTGGCCGGCGGCACGGTACGCATGAGCCTGCGTTACGGCAGCACCGGACGGCCCGAACAGGAGTACTCCGCCGCACCACGGCGCTGAGCGGTCCGATAGAGGGGGCGGGCGCCGCCCGCGATACCGGGATGAACACGTCCGGCCTGCTAGGCAGTGCCCGAACCCTCTGGCCTGACACCTACCTGCGTTCGCCGGACCGACTAGTCGGGCAGCGACCATCGGTCGCGGGGCCTCGTCGTCGCCGTTGTTCGCAGCGACCTCGGGGCCGGTCGACGGCGCGGTAGCGTCGGGGCCATGAGCATTCTCGAGGTCGCCGTTGTCGGCTACGGCTTGGCCGGGTCGGTCTTCCACGCTCCGCTGATCGCCGCGCAACCGCGGATGCGGGTGGCGGCCGTGGTGACCTCCTCGGCGGAACGCGCCGAACGAGCCCGCGCCGAACATCCCGGCGTGCGCGTGGTGTCGCATGCCGAGGAACTGTTCGCCACACCGGGCGGCATCGATCTGGTCGTGATCGCGACACCCAACAGCACGCACGCCCCGCTGGCCGGGCAGGCGCTCGAGGCCGGGCTGCCGGTGGTGGTCGACAAGCCGTTCGCGGTCTCGGTGGACGACGCCGAGGACCTCGTCGCGCGCGCGGAGCGTTCCGGCCTGGCGCTGTCGGTCTTCCAGAACCGGCGCTGGGACGGCGATTTCCGGACCCTGCGCGAACTCGTCGAGACCGGAAAGCTGGGCCGGGTGCGGCGTTTCGAATCGCGGTTCGAGCGGTGGCGTCCGGTGCCGAAGGGCGGCTGGCGGGAGATCGGCACGGACGAGGAGGGCGCGGGCATCCTGCTCGACCTCGGCAGCCACCTGGTGGACCAAGCCGTGACCCTGTTCGGACCCGTGGCTTCGGTGTATTGCGAGCTGGACCGGCGGCGTGCGGGGATCACCACCGACGACGACGCGTTCGTCGCGCTCACCCACACCGGCGGTGTGCGCTCCCACCTGTGGATGAGCGCGGTCGCCCCGCATCTGGGACCGCGCTTCCGGGTACTCGGATCGGAGGCCGGGTACGTCACCTACGGGCTGGACCCGCAGGAGGACGCGCTACGGTCCGGTCGCCGCCCGGACGACGGTTCGACTTGGGGCACAGTCGATGCCGAGCGTTGGGGCGTGCTGGGCGCGGAACCGGACTTCGCCCCCGTGCCGACCGCGCCCGGCGCCTACCCCGCGTTCTACTCCGCGATGGCCGCCGCGCTCCTCGACGGCGCACCCGTCCCCGTCGACCCGCGTGACGCCGTCACCACCCTGCGCCTGCTGACGAAAGCACGAGAGTCGGCGGCCAGGGGTGTGACCGTCACTGCCTGAGCAGGGCTGGCCACCCTCGCCGCGAGTCGATAACGTCGGTCCCCGGGAATCGGCCGGTCCGGCCGCTCGGCGGAGAGGAGACCCACATGGGTGCAACGGCTTTCGCGGTACTGCTGCCGCTGGCATTGGCCTTGGTGATGTTCGGCCTCGGATTGACCCTGACGACAGCGGATTTCGCGCGCGTCCTGCGGTATCCGAGAGCGGCGGTGATCGCGCTGGTGTGCCAGATGATCGTGCTTCCCGCGCTGTGCCTGGGCATGATCTACCTGTTCGGACTCGAAGGCGCGCTGGCCGCGGGCATGCTGTTGCTCGCCGCGTCGCCGGGCGGAGCGTCGGCGAACCTGTTCAGTCACATCGCCGGAGGCAATGTGGCGCTCAACATCACGCTCACCGCGATCAATTCGGTGCTCGCGGTGTTCACGATGCCGGTGGTGGTGGCGCTGTCCTATGCCTTGTTCCTGGAAGACGAGGGTTCGGTCGGGCTGCGGCCGGAGAAGTTCGCCCAGGTGTTCGCCATCGTGCTCGTGCCGGTCGCGATCGGCATGGTGGTGCGCCGGCGGTTCCCGGAGTGGTCGCGCCGGATGCGCGGCGCGGTGAAGATCCTCTCCGTCGTGGTGCTCGCGCTGGTGATCGCGGCCGGGGTGGGCTCGAACCTGGACACGCTGACCGAGCACATCGGGAAGCTGGCCTCGATCTGTCTGTCTTTCGCCGTGCTCAGTCTGGCGATCGGCTACTTCCTGCCCAGGCTGTTGCGGGTGGAAACCGGTCAGGCGATCGCCTCGGCCATGGAGATCGGCGTGCACAACGCGGCGCTCGCGATCGCCGTCGCCGCTTCGGTGCTGCACAACGACACCATGGCCGTGCCCGGCGCGGTGTACGGGGTCCTGATGAACATTCCCGCGGCGATCGCGGCGTATCTACTGGCCAGGCGGGCGCGGCGGGAGCAGCCCGCACCGGTGCCGAGCATGGCTGGTTAGCGGAGGCAGCGGGCGGCCCGGACACGAACACGCCCGATCGGTAGCCTCTCGGAGGGTCGTCGCCATCCGGTCGGCGCCATCGGAAGGGAGCCAGCTGCGCGATGCAACCGCTCGGCACGAACGATCCGGCGCGGATCGGTGACTACCGTCTGCTCGGCGTGCTCGGCGCGGGTGGCATGGGCCGGGTCTATCTCGGACGGAACGCGGGCGGGCGCACCGTCGCGGTCAAGGTCATCCGTCCGGACATGATCGACGTGGAATTCCGCCAGCGCTTCCGGCGCGAGGTGGCCGCCGCGCGCCGGGTCGGCGGTCAGTTCACCGCACCGGTGCTCGACGCCGACGTCGACGCCGATCCGCCGTGGCTGGCCACCGGTTACGTGGCCGGATTCGCGCTGGACGACGCCGTCGAGCGGTACGGGCCGTTCACGGAGAACGCGCTGGTCGTACTGGCGCACGGGCTGATCGAGGCAGTGGCTGCCGTGCATCGGGCCGGAGTGGTGCACCGCGACCTCAAGCCGTCCAACGTCCTGCTGGCCCTCGACGGTCCGAAGGTGATCGATTTCGGCATCGCGCGCGCGATCGATGACAGCAAGCTCACCACCACCGGAAAGGTCATCGGCTCACCGGGATTCATGTGTCCCGAGCAGGTGACCGGCGATCCGGTCGGCCCGCCCGTCGACGTCTTCGCCCTGGGCGGGGTTCTCGTGTTCGCGGCGACCGGCCACGGACCGTTCGGCGTCGGCGACGCGGTGCAGATGCTGTGGCGGGTGGTGTACGAGGAGCCGCAACTCGACGACGTGCCGCAGCGACTGCGTCCCCTGCTGGCGGCCTGTCTGACCAAGGACCCCGCGGCGCGCCCGACTCCGGACCAGCTGCTCACCCAGCTCACCGCACTCGGCATCCCCGAGCGCGGCGGCTGGTTGCCCGCCCCGGTGGTCGAGGAGGTCAGCCGCCGCGCGGTCGAGTTGCTGAACCTGGACTCCGGCTCGTTCCCCCGCCGAGACCACCCCGCATTCGCCGATCCGGGGCGCACCGCCGACACGATGGCCCTTCCCAGCGCACCTCCGAGCCCGCAGCACGACCACGGACGATCGGTGCCCACGCAGATACGGCATCCGGGCTCGCCGCAGCCGTCTCCCGCGTTCACGGGACAACAGACGTATCCACCCACGCACCAGGGTTCGCCCCGGTTCGGTTCGGTCGCCGCTGCACCGCCGCGCCGCCCAGGCCGCGCCCTGCTCATCGCAGGCGCACTTGTCGTCTGCGTCGCAGTCGCCGTCGCGGCGTTCGTGGTCGGCGCCCAGCTGAAGAACGACGGTTCGACCGAGGCGATCACACAGACCACCCAAACCAGCGACGATCCTTCGACGACAGCCGCCGCGCAGGCCGATGAGACGAATCCGACCACCAGCAGCAGCCCGTCCGATACCAGTGTTCCGGAGGCTTTCCTCGGCGAATGGAAAGGCGTCGCCCGCGACACCTTGGCGTCGTTCGACATCGTGCTGACCATCCGAGACGGCGCCGTCGGCGAGGAAATCGCCCAGTCGTCGAACACCGGCAAACTGCGCGGTCAGCGCTGCGAACGGGCGGAAACCCTCACCGCCGCCGCCGAGACCGAGCTGTCCTTCGTCGCGCGGCTCTCCGGCAACTCCCCCGGCTGCTTCGACAACGGCTCCACCTCGACCGTCACCTTGCAACCGGATGGCTCGATGTCGTACAGCACCTCCGGCGTTTTCGGCAACATCGAAGGAATCCTGCGCAAGAGCTGAGGGCCGGACGCCTGCCGCGCCGGGTACCGGCAGCGGGAACGCGGGCCGCGAGCGTGGTCGCGCGCGGGCGGTTAAGGTGCGGCGGTGGACAGAGCGGAATTCTTCGAGCGCGGTGCTTCCATCGCCGATCGTCTGACGACGACGCAGGCGCAACCGCCGTGGTGGCTGGTGGCGGCGGCCGCGGTGGCGGCGCTCGTGCTGGTGGGATACACACCCATCTGGCGGTTCACCCGCAATATCGTCACCATCGCGCACGAAGGCGGCCACGCCATGGTCGCGCTGCTCACCGGCCGCAAGCTCAACAGCATCCGATTGCATTCGGACACTTCGGGGCTCACGGTGTCGAGCGGGAAACCCTACGGGCTCGGGATGATCCTCACCACGATGGCGGGTTATCCGGCACCGGCGCTGCTCGGTCTCGGATTCGCCGCCCTGCTGGGCGCGAGCCGGATCACGCTGATGCTCTGGACGGCCATCGCCCTGCTCGCCGCGGTGCTGATCAAGATCAGGAATATCTACGGCGCCATCACCGTGCTCGGTCTCGGCGCGGTAGTCTTCGTCGTCTCCTGGTTCGGAACCGACACGCTGCAAGCGGGATTCGCCTATCTGGGCGCGTGGTTCCTGCTTTTCGCCGGGACGCGTCCGGTGATCGAACTGCAAAGGGGCCGTTCCCGGCAGCAGCGCGCCCGCTATCACGACGTGGACTCCGACGCCGATCAGCTCGCCCGGCTCACCCGGCTGCCCGGCCTCCTGTGGGTTCTGGTGTTCGGCACCATCGCCGTCGGTTCGCTGGCAGTCGGCGCATGGCTGCTCATCTCCGCCATCGCCGAGGTCTGCCTGCCGGGTGCGCCCTCGGGCTCCTGCTTCGCCACACGCTGACCGCCGAGGCCGCGCTGCGGGCCGCGATCGGCTCGGTTAGGCTCGAATCCCGCCTTGTGCCACCGCCTTACCGGCGGCGGCGCGTCGCCGAGCGCACCCAACGACGGGCTGTACCGGCGCGGAACGCGATTCCACGACCTCCGGAGCCAGCATGGCAGCCATCCTCGCGCCGAGCACTTCTGCGCGGCGTCCTCTTCCGATACTGACGCTGATTGCGGCGGTATTCCTCGCCGCGCTCCCCTTTGCGGCGACCGCTTCGGCGACGCCGGTCGGCGCGGCCTGCGCAACACCGTTGGCACCGGCCGAAACAGCCGCGATCGTAGAACTGTCCGACACCGGGTCGCTGACCGGTTCGTCGCTGCGGCGGCTGGAGCAGGCCGTCGACCGGCACCGGCGGATCACCGAGATCCTGGTCGGCCACCGGGATCAGCGCGGTGTGTTCTCTCTCGGACTCGACGCGGTCGAACGAGCCGCCGTGCTTCCGCTCCAGCGCGACCCCGCGTCGTTCGACGACCCGGAATGGGCACACCGGATCAGTCTCGAGTTGCTGTCGCGATTCCTGCGCACCGTGCACGCCGAATTCACCGGCGCGCCCGCCGAGCCGCACTGGGCGCACTACTTCGACCTCACCCGCCGCTGCGAACTGTCCCCCGCCCGGGTCGCGATGGCCGGTTACAACGCGCATCTGACCGTCGATTTGTCGTATTCCGTCGCGGCGGTCGGCAGCACTGCCGCCAACGCGGCCGACTATTTCCGCATCGTCGACGCGATCGCCCAGCAGGGCGCCCTGATCGTCGAGCAGACCAAGGTGGTCTACGGCGGCGACCTCGGGCCGCTGTGGCGCTTCTACTTCCTCGGCGAGGGCTTGGACCTGGTGCTCGGCCCAGGCGCCGGGACCGGCCCACTGCTGCGCCTGGCCGACGCGGGGGCCAATGTGATCATCTTCGGAAACGGGTTGGCCCTGCAGGATCCCGCCTCGGCGTCGGCCGTCACCGCCGAGATCGATGCGCTGTGGCGTGGCCTCGATCTGGGCTTCGAAACCCTGTCCGGCCTCGGCGGCCTCTAGCTCGATTCGGTTGTCGACCGCGCTGCGGTCAGCGTGCGGCAACCGGCCGGACGCGTGATCGGCGGATTCGATGCCACGCGCTCGCATTGCGGGCCGCGTGCCAGGTGACGGGGCCAGGATGCGGCGGCCTACACCTGCAAGTGCAGGCTGGTGTCCATGGCGGCGAAGGCCCGCCGTGTCGCCTCGGCGAGTTCGTCGGGAGCGTAGCGGGGTCGCCACTCATCCAATGCGCACCGCCAGGTGGCCACACAGAATTCGATGACCAGCCGCAGTTCGAGACTGCCGGGAGTGCCGAGGCGCTGGGTGATCTCGGTCTGGATTTCGGCGCAGTGGCGCAACGTGTGCCCGTTGAGGGCCGGGGACTGTTCGATCAGCTCGAGCGTGCGGGGGAAGCGGCGGTACCAGTCGGCGTCCATGCGGTCGAGGGTGGTCAGCATGGCGTCGCGGAAGACATCGGTCACCGGGCCGGACTTCTCGGTTTCGTCCAGGACCTCCAGGTAAGCGCTCCACAGCTGCTTGACGGCGGTGAGTGTCACGTCCTCCTTGGAACGAAAGTTGCGAAAGAACGTCCGCCGCGAGACCTCCACCGCGTCCAGCAGCGCGTCGAGCGGGGTGTTATCGAATCCGCGCTCGCTGAACAGTGCGACAGCGGTATCGGCCAACGCCTGGTGGGTGCGCAGCTTCTTGCGTTCGCGCAGCGTCGCGGGTCGGTCGGCGATCGGCATGAACTCAGACTAGCCCTCTTGCACAAAGAGTGCATATGCTTCACTGGAGCAACTGCCACACTGTGGCGTTTGAGAGGAGATCTGACTGTGCGTGCACTTGTTGTCGACCACACCGCCCCCGCGCACCTCGCACTGGCCGAGGTGCCCGAACCGGAACCGGGTCCGGGCGAGGCGCTGGTGCGAGTGGAGGCGGTCTCGCTGAACTATGGCGAGGTCAAGGGCGCCACCAGCCCTCGGACACCGGACGGCACGGTGATCGGCTGGGACGCGGCGGGCGTGGTCGTGAAAGCGGCTGCCGACGGAACCGGGCCCGCCGAGGGGACCAGGGTGGTCACCCTCGGCGGAGCGGGGGGCTGGGCCGAGCAGCGGGCGGTCTCGGCCACTCGGCTCGGCATCGTGCCCGAGGATGCCGACTTCGCCGCCGTCAGCACCGTCCCGGTCGCCGGGCTGAGCGCACTACATGTGTTGCGCCGCATGGGTCAGCTGCTGGGTCGGCGGGTGATGATCACCGGTGCGTCCGGGGGCGTCGGCCGCTACGCGGTGCAACTGGCCGCTCGCGCCGGAGCCGAGGTGGTCGCGATCAGCCGGAACCCCGCGCAGTCGGACGGCCTGCGGTCGTTGGGAGCGCACGAGGTCCACACCGATCCGGGCGGCGTGGACCGGCCCGTGTACGCGGTGCTCGACAACGTCGGCGGACAGCAACTGGTCGATGCCTTCGCCGCCGTGCAGGCCGGTGGCACGTTGGTCAGCGTTGGTCGATCATCGGACACCGACGCGGTTTTCCCACCCGACGCGCTGGTCGCCACCGACGGACGGCACGACCGGTCCATCCGCACGTTCTTCCTGTTCGCAGATCCTGCCACCGATTTCTCCGCCGATCTGACCTGGCTGGCCACCCAGATCGGCGCCGGCCGCCTCGACCCGGGAATCAGCTGGCGCGGCCCGTGGACTCGCTACGCCGAGGCCGGCCGGGCACTGCTCGACCACCGCCTGCACGGCAAAGCCGTCCTCGATATCGACTGATCACCTCTCCAGCGCCGCTACCGCTTCTCGGACGAGGTCCTCGGGGGACCGTGTCCCGTCGACTGCGCTGCCGATCTCATCGGGCTCGAGCGGCTCCAGGGTGGCCAGCTGGGAATCGAGCAGGCTCAGCGGCATGAAGTGCCCCCGCCGGTCGGCCAGGCGGCGCTCGAGTTCGCCGCGCGGGAGGTCCAGGTGCAGGAAGAACGCGTCAGGAGCGGACGCGCGCAACCGGTCGCGATAGACCCGCTTCAGGGCGGAGCAGGTGACGACGGCTCCTTCGCCGGATCGCTCGGCGAGCCATCCGGCGAGGGCGTCGAGCCAGGGTTCGCGGTCGGCATCGTCCAGCGGTGTCCCGGCCGCCATCTTCGCGACGTTCGCGGGCGGATGGAACTCGTCGCCTTCGGCGTAGTCGACGCCGAGTGCGGCGGCCAGGCGGGTGCCTACCGTCGTCTTTCCCGATCCCGACACTCCCATCACGACGATCGGTACATCGTGCACTCGAGCCTTCTTCCCATACGTGGCAGATCTCGTGCTCGTGGACTTGTCATCGGCGACAACCCAGCGGCAGGCCACTTCGTCGACCTGTGCAGTGACCAGCAGCGCCGCCGCGGCTAGATTTCAAGGACCGCGACTTCGCGATGTTACCGGTGTCTCTGAATCTGCTCTGCACCAATGACTTCCGCAGATGCGCGGACGACTGGACGGGAAGTATCGACATGTTTGCAACGACGCAATGCACGCATCTGGTCCGAGATCCGAACCGCGACCGCACGCTCGACCCACGAATGGTCGGCAGCGAGCGCGGGCGCTGAGGGGAGCGGCGTGCCGACCGCGCGCTCCACCGATCTCGTCCCGACCACCGAACACATCGTGCGACACCTGCTGGACATCATTCCCCGGCGGCACGTCACGAGCGGAAATCTCCTGCGTGAGGAGATCCGCGCCACCGTCGCGAACTGCCTCGACCTGGTCGCGTCCGGCGGACCCGAGCCACCGGATCGCACGGTCCGCATTTTCGAGGCCGCTACCCGGTGGGCCGGCGTCGGAGTTCCGATGGACACCGTCCAGCACCTGGTTCACGAGGGATTCCGCCTGTATCTCGACGATCACCTGCGCGGATCGCCCGCCGTGCGGCACGACGACATCCGCGGGATCTTCGACGCACTGCACGCCGTCACCGCGACGGTATCGCTCGCCTATCTGTCCGTCGCGCCCGCCGCCGAGCAGATGGCTCCGCACGCCGCGGCCGTCGCGCTGCTCAGGGGGCACCACCCCGGGAAGGTCTACCGGGAGCACGGCATTCCGGTCGCCGACCGCTACACCGTGCTGGCCGTGGCGCTCGAC
Organism: Nocardia abscessus; assembly: GCF_015477775.1. GTDB lineage: Bacteria > Actinomycetota > Actinomycetes > Mycobacteriales > Mycobacteriaceae > Nocardia > Nocardia abscessus_A. The sequence continues at coordinate 172,661 of NZ_JADLQO010000007.1, forward strand.
CGAGCCACCGAGGAACGTCCGGGTCGACGCCCCGGAGACGGGCACGCCATCCGGCAGCGCATGCAGATCTGCCTCGCCATGCGCTGCGGAAGACACGTGCCGACCCTGCTCAGCGCGATCGGCGGGACGATTCTGGTGCCGGTGTCGCTGGTCGCCGAGAACGAACTCGACGACTTGGTCGCCGCGCTGGCCGCGGCGGTGCCCGCCGCGCTCACCGCCGCCGCCATCCCCGCCGAACCGGACCGGATCCCCGATGCCGCCGACCAGGCGCACGAACTGCTCGACATGGTCCGGCGCCTGCAGCAGCCGCCGGGCCTGTACCGCTTCGACGATCTGGCCCTCGAGTACCAGCTCACCCGGCCGGGCCCGGGCCGCGACCGGCTGGCCGCCCTGCTCGACCCGCTGGAGGAACATCCGGAGCTGTTCGAGACCCTGCGCGAGCACGTCCGCAACGACTTCAACCGCAGGCGCACCTCCCGGACGATGTACCTGCACCCGAACACCGTGGACCATCGCCTCAAGCGAATCGGCCGCCTCACCGGCTTGGACACCGCCCTTCCGCAGGTGCTCTACCGGCTGCGCGCCGCGCTCATCGCGCGCACCTATACCGAGCCGCAATCCCCGCCCCCGCCGACCGGCTAGGGTCGGAAGACATGGAACTACGCATCTTCACCGAGCCGCAGCAGGGCGCGAGCTACGACACCCTGCGCACCGTCGCCAAGGCCACCGAGGACTTGGGATTCGACGCGTTCTTCCGCAGCGACCACTACCTGAGCATGGGCGGCGCCGACGGGCTGCCCGGTCCGACCGACGCCTGGATCACCCTCGCCGGACTGGCCAGGGAGACGAAGCGGATCCGCCTGGGCACCCTGGTCACCGCCGCCACCTTCCGGCTGCCCGGCCCGCTGGCGATCCAGGTCGCGCAGGTGGACCAGATGTCCGGGGGCCGGGTCGAATTCGGTTTGGGCAGCGGCTGGTTCGCCGAGGAGCACGCGGCGTACGGCATCCCGTTCCCCACCGACAAGTTCGCCCGGCTGGAAGAGCAGCTGGCCGTCATCACCGGGCTCTGGGCCACCAAACCCGGCGACACCTTCAGCTACGAGGGCAAGCACTACCAGCTCACCGACTCCCCCGCCCTGCCCAAACCGGTGCAGGACCCGATACCGGTGCTGATCGGCGGGCAGGGCGCCACCCGTACGCCGCGGCTGGCCGCGCAGTACGCGAACGAGTTCAACATGCCGTTCTCCTCGATCGAGGACAGCGCGCGGCAGTTCGGCCGGGTGCGCGCCGCCGCGGAGGCCTACGGCCGCCCGGCTGATGACCTGGTCTACTCCAACGCACTGGTGGTCTGCGTGGGCGCGAACGACGCCGAGGTGGCGCGCCGGGCCGCCGCCATCGGGCGCGAGGTGGACGAGCTGAAGGCCAACGGCCTGGCCGGTTCACCCGCCGAGGTGGTGGACAAGATCGGCCGCTACGCCGAGATCGGCACCGGCCGCGTCTACCTGCAGGTGCTCGACCTGAGCGATCTCGCCCATCTCGAACTGATCTCCGCGCAGGTGCAATCGCAGCTGTGAGTCACTCAGCCCAGCGGACGGTTGGTCGGCACGATGACGAAGCTCGGCGCCGACGGATCCAGTTCGAGGTGCTGCGGCTTCAGTTCGGTGTTGTTGAGCATGGGCCGGAACGCCAGCGCCTTCGGCGAGTTGCCCGCGAAGACATCGATCCGCAGCCGGTGGCCGGGTCGCAGCACCGCCTGCGTCGGAATGACCGCGATGTCCAGCGCCACCGGCTCCCCCGGAACGACCGGCTGCACGCTGTCCAGGGTGATCGGATTGAACGGTTCGGTCAGGTCGCCGGCCGGTGTGCGGCTGCTCTTCTGCTCGTCGACGGCGCGCAGTGAGGCGGTCAGCTGGCCGGTGGTCAGCACCCGCGACGTTCCGTCGGGCCCGACGTCGTTGACCGTCACGTTCCAGTAGCCGTCGGTGGCCTCGTGCACGGTGTTCAGGTGCACGTTGATCGGACCCGAGATCACCGTCGGCTCGGTCATCGGCGCACTGGTGAAGGTCAAGGCGTTGCGCTCGGCGATGCGTGAGTCCTTCGCGCACACGTCCACCACCGCGGCCATTCCGGCCGAACCCTGCGCGGTGTCGCGGGAACACGCCACGGCGAGGCCGGGCGACACCGTCAGGGTCTGTCGTTCGTTCGGAACGGTCATCGTCAGCGATCCGTCGTGCACGGCCTTCCCGGTGGTGCCGCTCGGTGCGGCCGACAGATACACGCGGCGATGGTTGAGGTCCTTCTGCGGGAACTGTCCGAGGGTGATCCAGCCGCCGCCCTGTTCCCACACGGTGATCGGCCCGAAGTCGCCCATGCCGTGGTCGACGTCCTTCAACCATTTGTCGAACCACACCCGTTGCAGCACGTCGAGCCGCGGCGGCGCGCCGGGAATGCCCGTTCCCGCACCGGGATTCGCGTGATAGGTGTCGCCGACGACCAATTGCTTCCGCCCCGCGGGCAGCGGAATCGCGTTGTACAGCTTGGTCGCGCTGTTGGCGAAGATGTCGTGCCAGCCTCCGTAGACGAAGGTGGGCACCGTGATGCGCTCGGGACGCCCCTGGATGCCGCGACGGAAATAGCTGTCCTCGTCCAGCGCGTCGGCCAGCGCGGGCGGCACGTGATCGAGCGAGGGGGTGAGCAGCGCCTGGGCCAGCAGATCGACGTTGCTGGCCGGGTCGGACATCCGCTCGTGCAGCCACGCCCAGTCGAAGGTGCCGTTGAACATCGACTGCACGTCGGGTATCAGCTTCAACTGGTTGACCGTGTTGAGCCACATCGGAAGGAACGTCGTCCCCACGCCTCCGCCCGGGGCCACGACATCGCGCATGAGATCGCTACCCGGCTCGACGGGGAAGATCGCCTGCAGTGGCGCAGGGGCGTTCTCGGCGGCGCGCAGCTGGTTGATTCCCGAGTACGAGCCGCCGCTCATCCCGATCCGGCCGTTGGACCACGGCTGGGTGGCCGCCCACTCGATCACCTCGCGGGTGTCGAGCTGTTCCCGCTCGCCGAGGGTGTCCCACGCCCCCTGGGAGAAACCGGTACCGCGCACGTCCACGATGACCTGCGTGTATCCGGCACGGATCAGGTTGCGATCGAGACCGAGCACCGTCTGCACGGTGCCACCGTCGACCGCGTGCAGCAGATCGCCGAAACCACTGACCGGCGTGCGGGAAAGATTGACGCGGTTCACCAGCCGCACCGTCAGCGGCTGCAACCCGGGCGCCGCGAGCGCCGAGTCGATCAGATTGGTCATGAGCTTGGTGTACGGCGTGAGGTTCACGATGGTGGGCAGCGGCTGCTGCTCGACCTCGCCGCCGCGCTTCACCGGCCGGTAGACGTTGGCCTTCAGCACCACGCCGTCGCTCATCCGGATCGGGACGTCCCAGTCGATGTGCACGTCGGCGTACGGCTGGGGGCCGTCGTGCAGCGCGGTCCACCGCACGCTGTGCGCGTCGGGCGACGGCTCCGCTGCCGCGGGCACCGACCCGAAGCCCGCGGTCGCCAGCACCGCGGCCGCGGCCACCACCCGGATCGCCCTGATCATCGTTCGTCCCACCACACGCCCCGATGCCATCTCGCTCCCTCGACCGGTCCGGACCGACCATCGATCGCCCGATTGAGCGCCAACGTAGCAACCGTTTGGCGAATCTCACGGGAGGTCCGGTCGGGCCGGTTTGTCGCGGGGGAACAGCCGGTGAACGCCGCGCGCGCAGGGCCGATCCGGCTTATCGTGGGGCTCATGACGCCGCTGCAGCGCTACGTCGCGGAGGAGATCGCCACCGATCACGCCGATGGCATACTCACCCGGCGCGAGGCACTGCGCAGGCTCGGCCTGCTCGGCCTCGGCGCCACCGCCGCGGCTGCCCTGCTGGCCGCGTGTGCCGACACCGGCACCGACACCGCGATCACCGATTCGTCACCCTCCCCCGTCGCCCCCTCGACGCCACCGGGTTCCGCCGCCGCCCTCCCGACGACCGCCGTCACCTTCACCGGACCGGCCGGGACGCCGCTGCAGGCCGCGTGGGCGGCGGCGCAGGAGCCACGGGGCGGGGTGCTGGTCGTCCACGAGAACAAGGGCCTCACCGACCACATCCGTTCGGTGGCGGGGCGATTCGCGGGCGCCGGATACTCCGCACTCGCGCTCGACCTGCTCTCCGCGCACGGCGGCACCGCCACGTTCACCGATCCGGCCGCCGCGACCGCCGAGCTGAGCCGCACTCCGCCCGAACAGCTCGTGGCCGACCTGCGCGCCGGGCTCGACGAACTCCAGCGCCGAGTGGAGGGAAAGAAGCTCGGCGCCACTGGTTTCTGCTTCGGCGGCGGCCTGACCTGGCTGCTGCTGACCTCCGGCCCGTCGCCGCTGGCCGCCGCGACGCCCTTCTACGGACCGTTCCCCGACAACGGCGATCTGTCCGCGTCGAAAGCCGCTGTGCTCGGGGTCTACGCGGCGAACGACGCGCGGGTGAACGCCTCCCGGCCCGCCGCGGAAGCGGCGCTGGCCCGCTCGGGCAACCCGCACCAGATCTTCACCGCGCCCGACGCGGACCACGCTTTCTTCAACGACACCGGCCAGCGGTACAGCGCCACAGCGGCCACCGAAGCCTGGCGTCGCGTAAGCGACTGGTACGGAACCTATCTCGGCTGATGTCTCCCGGATCCGGCCTCTCCCAAGACGTCCGAACGCCCCTCCGGGGCGCGGGTGTCGACCGGCGATCACGACGGGCCGTCCGGGCTGCGGATGTGATCGAAGGCGGACGCGCGCCGCGATTGCGGGCGGCCATCGCCGCGCTCCTGCTCGCGACGGCGATGTCGGCATGCGGCGAGGAGAACCCGGCCGGACCGAGCAGCGCTCCGACCATGGCTACCGGCACTCTCGCGCCGAGCGATCCCGCCGGGCGGCCCGACCTCGATGCCGCCGAGGTAGTCGCCGGAGACATCGACGTTCCGTGGGGCCTGACCTTCCTGCCCGACGGCGGCGCGCTGGTCGCCGAGCGGGACTCCGGACGGATACTGCGCGTTGCCGCGGGCCGTGCGCCGGAGCAGGTCTACCGGGTGCCCGGCGTGACCGCGCGCGGCGAAGGCGGACTGCTCGGGCTCGCCGTCGCGCCGGACTTCGCCGAAAGCCGTTATGTATACGCCTATTTCACCGCGGAGACGGACAACCGGATCGTCCGGTTCCGGCTCGACGGGCAGCCGGAGGTACTGGTCGCCGGGATCGCGAAGGCCGGTAACCACAACGGCGGACGGATCGCGTTCGGGCCGGACGGCATGTTGTACGCCGGGACCGGCGATGCCGGACGATCCGAGCTGTCACCGGATCCGGCGAGCCCGAACGGGAAGATCCTCCGATTGACTCCCGAAGGCCGCCCCGCTCCGGGCAATCCGACTCCCGGCTCACCGGTCTACAGTCTCGGCCATCGCAACGTGCAAGGTCTGGCATGGGACCGAGCCGGGCGGTTGTTCGCCGCGGAGTTCGGGCAGAACCGAGTCGACGAGATCAACCTGATCGAGCCGGGCCGCGATTACGGCTGGCCCGACGTCGAGGGCGCCGGCGGCGGCGACCGCGGCTTCACCGATCCGCTACTGACCTGGACCACCGCCGAGGCCTCACCGTCGGGCATCGCCATCACCGGGGACACCCTGTACGTCGCCGCGCTGCGCGGCCGGCGACTCTGGACGGTGCCGCTCGAGGACGGCCGTCCGGGTGCGCCCCGGGCCGAAATGCGCGACCGATACGGCCGGTTGCGCACCGTGGAGGTGGCGCCGGACGGAGCGCTGTGGCTCACCACCTCCAACACCGACGGCCGGGGCGATCCAGCAGGCGGCGACGACCGCGTACTCCGCTTCCCGGCCCGCTGATCCGGGACCGGGTCGAGCACCTGAGGCTCGCGGAGTCTCGGGCGTACCCGGTTGTGACGCGCGACACCCGACATATTAGTTGTGCACAACCTAATTGCTCACTACATTATTGCTCATGACCGATCATCTCACCCTCGACGAGCAGCTGTGCTTCCCGCTCTACGCGGCGTCTCGGGCGATGACCGCGGTCTACCGCCCGAAGCTGGACCGGCTCGGGCTCACCTACCCGCAGTACCTGGTGATGCTCGCGCTGTGGGAACGCGACGAACGCAGCGTCGGCGACGTCTGCCATGCGCTCGATCTGGATTCCGGCACGCTCTCCCCGCTGCTCAAGCGGCTGGAGGCGGCGGGCCTGGTCGAGCGGAGGCGCTCGGCGGCCGACGAACGCCGCGTCGACATCCGGCTCACCGAGCGCGGGCGCGCCCTGCGCGCCGAGGCGGGCGACATTCCGGCCCAAATGGCCGAGGCCAGTGGCCTGTCCATGGACGACGTCGTCATGTTGCGCGGCATCCTGCACCGACTGACCGATGCGCTGAAATCTCAGCTGAACGAAGGAGAGTAGCCATGCAGATCCTCTACACCGCCGAAGCCCTGGCCACCGGCGACGGACGCAACGGCCACGCACGCAGCACCGACGGCAAGATCGACGTCGAACTGTCGGCGCCCAAGGAAATGGGCGGCAGCGGCGAGGGCACCAACCCCGAGCAGCTGTTCGCGGCGGGCTACGCGGCGTGCTTCCATTCGGCGCTGCGCCTGGTCGGCAAGCAGGCCAAGGCGAACATCGATGACTCCGCCGTCGGCGCGAAGGTCGGGATCGGCCCGAACGACGCCGGTGGTTTCGGCCTGGCGGTTACGCTGGAGATCTCGCTCCCCCATCTGTCCAGGGAGGACGCGCAGGCGCTCGCCGACAAAGCACACCAGGTGTGCCCGTATTCCAACGCGACCCGCGGCAACATCGACGTCCAGGTCCTTGTCGCCGACGACTGATCGAGAAGGAGCGGTTATGCGTGCCGTAGTCATCGAACGGTTCGGCGAACCGAAGGACGTGCTGACCGCCGCCGAACGCCCGGTACCGGAACCAGGACCGGGCGAGGTGCGGCTCGCGCTCATCCTGTCCCCGATCCACAATCACGACCTGGCCATCGTGCGCGGCGTATACGGTTACCGGCCCGAACTGCCCGCCATCCCGGGCAGCGAGGCGGTGGCGCGCGTCGACGCGGTGGGGCCCGGGGTCACCGACATGTCGGTCGGGCGGCGAGTGACGGTGTCCGGCGCGCAAAGCGTGTGGGCCGAATATTTCGTGGTCCCGGCTCGCCAGGTGATCCCGCTGCCCGACACGGTCTCCGACGAGACCGCCGCCCAACTGCTGGCCATGCCGTTGAGCGCGCTGATGCTGATCGAAGACCTCGAGCTCCGGTCCGGCGAGTGGCTGGCGATCAATGCCGCCAACGGCGCGGTCGGCAGGCTCGTCAACGTCTTCGCGCGGCAACGCGGTCTGCGTGTACTCAGCCTGGTCCGCGGGCAGGCCTCGGTCACGGCACTGCGCGAACTCGGCTACGAGCCGGTGCTCGACACCGAGAGCGAGGGCTGGCGCGACCAGGTCGAAGCGGCGACGTCGGGTGCGCCGATCGCCCGTGCGGTCGATCAGGTGGGCGGACGCGCCGCGGCCGACGAGCTGGCGTTGCTGGCCCCGGGCGGTCAGCTGATCTCCTTCGGCGCGCTCTCGGGGCAGCCGCTGTCGCTCGATCCGGGCAATCTCATCTTCGGGCAGACCGTGGTCAAGGGATTCTGGGGCGCGAAGCGGATCGAGGAGATCGAGGCCGAGCACCGCGGACAGCTCATCAGCGAACTGGTCGACCTCGCGGCCCGCGGCGTGCTGCGACTGGACATCGAAGCCGCCTATCCGCTGGAAGCGGCGGCAGACGCCGCGGTCGCCACCGAGACGCCGGGGCGGGCCGCCAAGATCGCTCTGCGTGCTCAACCGGCCTGACCGGCATCGAGCACGGCCATCGCGGCATTGTGCCCGGGAATGCCGCTCACCCCGCCGCCCCGGATCGCGCCCGCACCGCACACGAACACATTGCGGTGGCCGGTCGCCACGCCCCACCGGGCGGCCGGGTCGGCCGGATCGGCGTCCTCCGGTAGGTAGGGAAAGGCCAGGTCCCGGTGGAAGATGTGGCCGCCGGGAAGGCCGACCTCGCGCTCGAGTTCGATCGGGGTCTTCGCCTCCAGGCAGGGCGCGCCGTTCTCGTCCGTTGCCAAGCAGTCCGCGATCGGCTCGGACAGTACCGAATCGAGTTGCGCTAGCGTGGCTTCCACGATCCGGTCTTTCGCCGCCTCGTGATCGGTGGCGAAGAGTTTCGCCCGAGCGTGCAACCCGAACAGCGTGAGGGTGTGCACACCCCGCTCGGCCAGGTCCGCAGCCAGGATCGTCGGGTCGGTCAAGGTGTGGCAATAGATTTCGGCGGGCGGCGCGGATGGGATACGGCCGATCGCGGCCTCGCCGTAGGCTCGATCGAGCTGGGCGTACGACTCGCCGATGTGGAAAGTCCCGGCGAATGCCTCGCGGGGATCGACTTCGGTGTCGCGCAATCGCGGGAGACGCCGCAGCAGCATGTTCATCTTCAGCTGCGCGCCTTCCGGTTTCGGCGGCAGCGGCTCGCCGAGCAACCCGGCGAGGGAGAACGGTGCGACGTTCGCCAGGACGTAGCGCGCGCCGACCTTTCCGTCCGCGTATCCGACTTCCGCTGTGTCGCCATCGGTTTCGATACCTGTCACTTCGCAGCCGGTGACGATCTCCGCGCCTGCCGCGCGGGCGGCCTCGGCGAGCGCGTCGGTGAGCGCGCCCATGCCGCCGACCGGCACGTCCCAGTCGCCGGTGCCGCCGCCGATCACGTGATAGAGGAAGCAGCGATTCTGCCGCAGCGACGGATCGTGCGCGTGGGTAAAGGTGCCGATCAGCGCGTCGGTGAGCACCACGCCGCGCACGGTGTCGTCGGCGAAGGTCGATTCGATCGTCTCGCCCAGCGGCCGCTCGAACAGCGCCTGCCAGGTGGCCGCGTCGTCCACGATGTGCTGTAGCGCCTCCTTGGACGGAAGCGGCCGGGTCAGCGTGGGGAACACCCGGCGAGCCAGCTGGTTCGTGGTCGCGTAGAACCGCTGCCACGCCCGGAACTCTCGATCCGAACCGGTCAGGCGCACGAAGCTCGCCTCGGTCTGCGTCGGCGACGAAGAAACCAGCAGACCCCCGTCACCGACCGGCGTGTAGGACGAGATCGCCCGCCGTCGCGTCTCGAACCGCAGGCCCAGGTCCCGGACGATCGCCCGCGGCAGCAGGCTGACCAGATACGAGTACCGCGACAACCGCGCGTCGACGCCCGCGAACACCCGTGCCGACACCGCCGCGCCGCCGGTGTGCGGCTGCCGTTCGAGCACCAGCACCGACCGCCCGGCCCGCGCCAGATACGCGGCGGCCACCAGACCATTGTGGCCGCCACCGACGATCACGACATCGTAGGAGGAGCGCGTCGGCGTCATCCGTTCTCGATAGCACGAATCGGCCCCGGACGACAGCAACGCTGCCGACACGATGCAGAATCCCCCGGGACTGGTCACGGGCCCCAGCGCTCACCGCGTGCGATGGTGCTTCCTCCGGCCCTGAGCGGCAGCGCCGAGCCACCTGAGAAGAAGGTCTCTGACCAGGTGAGCCTGCGGAACGTCGCAGGGCCCGCAGAGGACCCCGCGACAAGCTCCCAACTGTGCTGCACCCGGCCCCGCACCCCGTCAGGCGGCGTCGAGAGCCGCGGTGATCTTGCGGGCCATCGCCGCCACGGCGGGGCTGGGCCCGCCCTTACCGGACCCGGCGGCGGCTTCGACAGCGACCAGGACGGTGCCGCGGAAGTTGTCGGCCTCGCCTCGATCCTGCTTGCCCAGCAGGCTCATCGCCGCGGTCAGGCTCGGCAGCACCTGGTCGGCGAGTTCGGCGACGGACTTGCCCGGCAGGTGGATGTCTTTGGACTTGGCGGCCAGCACGTGCCCGGCCAGCCCGGTCGCCGAGGTCAGGGCGATGGAGCCGTGGGAGATGCCCTTGTGCGGCGCGCCCGCGGCGGCCATCAGCGACACCGCGCCGTAGGCGGCGGTGCGCAGGATGCTCTTGTCCTGGTCGGTCAGGGTGATGGTGATGGACATGTCGTGTACTCCTCGAAATCGGTAGTGGCACCGACCGGCACCGTGTCGGTGCCGGTCGTTTTGTTCGATGAACACACTCTGGCCGGGCCGACTGACACCGACCTGACACACACCTGACACCTCCACTGACACCACGACCGGCCACCAACGCGCCAGCAACCCGCTGACACGGCCCGAGATCACTGCGGCTCAGGACATCTTGCGATGCCGTGCGCGGGCGGTCGGGCAGCTCTCGGGGGCTCGCTCCTGATCGGCTGGGCGGTTCGGCCCCCGGCGTCGCCACTCGACGCACGATTTCGGCCGATTACCGCGCATCTGATTCGCGGGGCGTCGTGCACGATTCGTCCGAACTCGCTTCGTTGCCACAACCTCAACTCTGTAACGTGTTGCGACATAACGCCGAATACATCCCATGTAATCGAACCCGAACAACAATTGGAGCTCAGTATGCGAACCTCGGCTCGTGCAATAGCGATGTGCCTGGCAGCCCCCGCTGTGGCAGTCGCACTCACGGGGACAGCCACCGGAACGGCCGCCGCCGAGCCCGGCTGCTCAGGATCGATGAACGGCCCATGGGGTTACAACGGGACCTGCCAAGGCGAGGGGGGCACCTACCGACTCGAGATCGACTGCGTCGGCTACGACCTCTCCGCAAATCCGCCGGTCGTGGGCCAGTACACAGCGCGCAAAGACCTCCCTGTCGGACAGTCCGGCACGGTAGCTTGCTTCGGCCCCAACTGGTCCAGCGCCGGGTGGGGTGTGGGCGCACGCATCTTCCGGCTCTGACTCAGGCGGACCGGTACCCGACGCCCTGAAAGCGGAAGACCCCGCCCGGCGGTGTGGCCGGACGGGGTCGGGTGTCCCCCAACGAACGAGACGTCGGGTTCTTCTCCGCTACCTACTTCGCCTGGACAGGAGGCTGGTTGATAGTGGTGAAGTACTGGATGGCGGCGCCGATCGCCACCGGGGCGGTGACCAGGATCTGGCCCGCGATGGTGCCCAGGGCGCCGATCGCGATGATGCCGCCGAGGCAGCCGATGGCCGCCGCCGGGATGAACGCGCCGAACAGGCCGACGATCGCCGCCGAAGCGACGGTCGCGCCCGCGATGCCGCCGAGCACGCAACCGACGGCGCCGCCGCCGATGCCGCCGACCAGGGTGCCGATGGTGGCGCCCATGGTGATGGTGCTGGTCATGCGGGACCAGGCGGCCTGTTCACGGTCGTACTCGGTCTTCCACGGCGCCTTGTCCTCGAACGGCAGGGCGACCGGCTTGTAGGCCGCGTGCGCCATGTCGAACTGCGGGGTCAGCGTCGCGGTGCGACCGGCGATGTCGGCCACGATCGGGAACTCGAAGTCATCGACCCGGAACTTCAACGGCATGCCGGTGAGCACGGTTCCGTTGGCGGCCTTGACCTTGAAGACATCGCCCTCGACGACCATCGAGCCGGCATCGGTGGTGACGATGGACTGGGTGTCGGTGGCGTAGGCGGTGAAGTCGACGGCGTCGTCGCTGTCGGGCTGCGCACCGGCGGAGCCGGAGGCGATCCCGACTGCGGCGACCAGCCCTGCGGCCACCGCAACGATTTTCCTCATCCTTGTTACTTTCCTCTCGGTTTTCTCAGGGAAGCGGTCGCGACGAGCGCGCCGCACGCCTACCGCGGTCGCGGCGGGCAGGTCAGAGGTCCAGGACGAGCGGGCCGAACCTGGCCCGGGAGACGCACAGCATCATCGTGTCGCCGCGCGCCCGCTCCTCGTCGGTGAGCAGTTCGTCCCGGTGCTCGATGTCGCCGGCCAGAACCGCGGTTTCGCAACTGCCGCAGGTGCCTTCGCGACACGAGGTGACGATGCCGATTCCGGCGGACTCCAAGACGTCGGCGATGGACTGGTTCGGCCCGATCCGGAACGTCTTGCCGCTGGCCGCCAAACGCACCTCGAACGGCTCGTTCGGGGCGAACTGCACCTGCCGAGGAACGAAACGCTCCACGTGCACCCGCACTCCGCGTCGCGCGCCTTCGGCCTCCGCGGCGGCCAGCAGCGGTTCCGGTCCGCAGCAGTACACGGCGGTCTCGCCCAGGTCGGCGAAGATTCCTTCCAGCGGCAGCAGCCCGTGCTCGTCCTGCGGCAGCAGATTCGCCCGTGGGTAGCGCTCGGCGATCGCGTCGGCGAACGCCATGTGCCCCTTGGTGCGGCCGCCGTAGTACAGCGACCAGCGTGCACCCGCGGCTTCCGCGGCGGCCACCATGGGCAGGATCGGCGTGATGCCGATTCCGCCGGCCAGGAAGACGTACCTGTCCCGTTCGACGAGTTCGAAGTTGTTGCGCGGCGCGGACACTCGCAGCACCGAGCCGGGTTGCGCGGCACGGTGCAGGTAGGCCGAGCCTCCGCGCCCATCCGGTTCGTGCAGCACCGCTACCCGCCAGCGCGGCCGGTCGGCCGGGTCGCCGCACAGCGAGTACTGCCGCACGCCCGCCGCGCCGACCGCGACATCGATGTGGGCTCCCGGCGTCCACGACGGCAGTTCGCCACCGTCGACCGGGGCCAGGTCGAGCGAGAACACGCCCTCGGCCTCGTCGCGGCGGCGCCAGACTCGCACCGCTATGTCAGTCATATCCGTCCCCTAGCCCGGCAACGTCTCCGCGATCACCGTCGCCGAGACGAGCCGCCCCCGCAGCGAACGAATGGGCAGTCGATTCGCGCAATCGACGTTGACTATCGCCCCCTCACCCCGTCGCGCGCCGCGCCGAGACTGACGCCATGACCACTGTGGCGCAATTGGTGGACAAGACCACCCAGTTCATTCGGGACCAGGTCGTTCCGGTGGAACGCGAGGTCGTCGTGGACGGGCGGGTGATGGACGACGCACTGCGGCTCGAGCTGCAGAAGAAGGCCAAGGAGGCCGGCGTCTTCGGCCCGCTGTCGGATCCGCGGTACGGCGGGCTCGGCCTGGACACCCGCGCCCAAGCGCGGGTGCTCGAAGCCGCGGGCGCCAGCCTGCTCGGCCCGATCGCACTCAACGCGTGGGCCCCCGACGACGGCAATATCCACCTGCTCGCGCACGTGGCGAACGAGGAGCAGAAGCAGCGCTATCTCGCGCCGCTGGCCGCGGGCGACGTCCGTTCCGCGATCGCTATGACCGAACCGGCCCCCGGCGCCGGATCCGACCCCGGCATGCTGCAGACCGTCGCCGAGGAGACCGAATCCGGCTGGGTCATCAACGGCGCCAAGCACTTCACCACGGGCGCGCAGGGCGCGGCGTTCACCATCTGCGTGGCGCGCACCGGCGACGGCCCGACGATGTTCCTGGTCGACCAGGACAACCCCGGGTTGCGGGTGGGCCGCCGTATGCCGACCCTCGACCACACCAGCGCGCCCGGCGGGCACTGCGAGGTGACCTTCGCCGACTGCGAGGTGCCCGATTCCGCCGTGCTGGGCCAGGTCGGCCAGGGTCTGGCGCTCGCGCAGGTCCGGCTCGCGCCCTCCCGGCTGGTGTTCTGCATGAACTGGCTGGGGCTCGCGGTGCGGGCGCACCAGCTGACCATCGAGCACATCGGGACGCGCACGTCCTTCGGCGTCCCGATCGCCGAGCACGGCATAGCCCAGGGGCTCATCGCCGACAACGAGATCGACATCGCCGCCGCGCGCGGCGTGATCCGCACCGCCGCCGAGACCATCGACGCGCAGGGGCCGACCTCCTCGCAGGCGCGGCACGAAGCGTCGATCGCCAAGACGTTCGTTTCCGAGGCGGTCTGGCGGGTCCTCGACCGGGCGGTCCAGCTGCACGGCGGACTCGGCGTCTGCGAGGACCACCTGGTCGCCCGATTCCTCGTCGAGGCCAGGGCCTTCCGGATCTACGAGGGGCCGTCGGAGGTCCTGCGCTGGTCCATCGCCCGTCGCGCCCTGCGCACCAAACGCTGAAGGAGAGACCATGACCACGCGTGAGATCGCCGGCTTCGCGGCCGCCTACCCCGACCTCGACTGCGCCGCCGTCGATTACGAATACCTGCGAGCGGTGTCCCAGGAGATGGTCCCGTTCGGCCGCCACGTCGGCACGCTGATCACCGAGATCGGGCCGGACCGCGCCGTCGTCGAGATCCCCGCCGTCGGCGCGGTTCGCAACCACATGGGCACCGTGCACGCAGGCGCGCTGTTCACCGCCGCCGACATCGGTGGAGCCGCCGCGTTCGTCGGCGCCGCGGCCACCCGGCTGCGCACCGTCGAGCGGCTGGTGTTGCGCGGCGGGAGCGCGTCCTATCGCAAACCCGCCGTCGGCCGTATCCGCGCCGTCGCGACCGTCGACCAGCGCGAGCTGGCCGACGTGCTCGCCGCGACGGCCTCGCAGCGCTTCGAACTGACCGGCAAGGCCACGCTGCTGGACGACGGCGACGTCGTCGTCGCCAAGTTCACCTTCGAGTACGTCTGCGACGTCACCATCGCGGAGGGCGACCGATGACCACCGCGACACCGAAGAACCGTTCGGAGTTCACCACTCTGGAGTCGACCACGGTCGAGACCGCCGACGGTGTCACCTTCACCGTCCGCTTCCTGGCGTCGAAGAAGCCGGGGGCGCCCGTCGTGCTGATCCTGCCCGCGATGGCCATGAAGGCGAAGAACTACCTGCCGCTCGCGAAAGAGCTGCACGCTCAGGGGCTTTCGGTGGCGACGACCGATCTGCGGGCGCACGGCGAGGCCAAGCCCGAGCTGGGTCTGCACCGCGACTTCGGTTACCGGGAGATGATCGAGACCGACCTGCCCGCGCTCGTCGCGGCGGTGCGGGCGCGCTTCCCCGAGGCGCCGATCCATCTGTTCGGGCACAGCCTGGGCGGACAGCTCGCGTTGCTGTTCGCCGCGGCCGAACCCGACCGGATCGCGGGCGTGACCGTCATCGGCACCGGCACCGTCTTCTGGTGGGCCTTCGGCGCCCGTCGCTGGTGGGAGGCGCTGAGCCAGATCCAGTGGATCGGCCTGGTCTCCCGATGGAAGGGGCACTGGCCCGGCGGCGTGCTCATCCCGGCTCCGATGCCGGGCGGCGTCATGCGTGACTGGTCGATGCATTCGCTGACCAGCTACTACCGCCCGAAGGGCAGCAAGCGCCGGTACAACTCCCTGCTGCGCGACCTGACCGCTCCGGTGCTGGTGATCTCACTGTCCGACGACGTACTCGGCCCGAAGTCCAACGTCGACTTCCTGGTGTCCCGGATGCCGAAGGCCCGGGTGACGCACTGGCACGTCGACGAGAACTCGCCGGTGCGGCACCGCGACCACTTCCTCTGGGTGAAGGACTCGCCCGCGATCGCGGCCAGGGTGGCGACATGGGTCGTCGCCGGCGAGCTGCCGGGCTGAGGGGCAGCGGTGGCACGACTGCGAATCGAAGCGGTGTCGAAGCGATTCGGCGCCGCCCACGCGGTGCACGAGGTCAGCCTCGACATCGCCGACGGCGAATTCATGGTGCTGCTCGGCCCGAGCGGCTGCGGCAAATCCACGCTCCTGCGCATGATCGCCGGACTGGAGGACCCGTCCGGCGGCCGAATTCTGCTCGACGACAAGGACATCACGCACCACGCGCCCCAGCAGCGCGATCTGGCGATGGTGTTCCAGAGCTACGCGCTCTACCCGCACCTGACGGTCGCCAAGAACATCGGTTTCCCGCTGCGCGCCCGGCGCACGCCGCGGGCGAAGATCGCCGAGCGGGTGTCGGAGGTGGCCGCGGTACTCGGTCTGACCGAGTTGCTGCGCCGCAGGCCGTCCGCGCTGTCGGGCGGCCAGCGGCAGCGCGTGGCGCTGGCACGCGCCATGGTGCGCGATCCCGGCGCGTTCCTGATGGACGAGCCACTGTCCAACCTGGACGCGAAGCTGCGCAGCGCGACACGCGCCGAGCTGATCGGACTGCACCAGCGTCTCGGCGCGACGTTCCTGTACGTGACCCACGACCAGGTCGAGGCCATGACCATGGCCGACCGGATCGCGCTGCTCAACGAGGGCCGGGTGGAGCAGGTCGGCACGCCGACCGAGCTCTACGACCGTCCCCGCTCGACCTTCGTCGCCGGATTCCTCGGCGCACCGCCGATGAACCTGTTCCCGGCCGCCGTCACCGAACGCGACGGTTCGCTGCGCGTAGTGGCCGACGGCATCGACACCGAATTGGCTTTCGGCGGCGGCGATTTCGGCGACGACCTGGAGGTGGTCGCCGGAATCCGCCCGGAGCAGCTGCGCCTGGATCCGACCGGCGCCGACATCCGCGGCCGCGTGACGATGGTGGAGAACCTCGGCAGCGAGGAACTGATCCACTTCACCACCGGTGATCGCGTCCTGTGCGCCCGAGCGCCACGACCCGCGGGCGTCACGGTCGACGACAGCATCGCGCTGCGGGTCGACCCGGCGCACATCCACCTCTTCCATGCCACCACCGGACTGCGCCTGACCTGGCAGGAGACGCGGCAGGACGCCCGAATCGACAGCGCGGGCGAACCCGTCGCCGTCGCCTGAACCCGAACACCCCTACTCGATGAGGAGATACACCGTGAAACGCACCGCGCCCATTCTGGGCCTGGTGTTCGCAACCACCGTCGCGCTCAGCGCTTGCGGCGGCCTCGGGAGCACCACCACCGACTCGAACGCCGACAGCGCGCAGATCCCGGAGCTGAAGTCCGATCAGCAGGTGTCGATCGTGTTCGAGTCCTACAACTACGGACTCGCCGGCGCCTGGACCGATACCTTCAACTCCTTGATCGCCGATTTCCGCACGAAGTTCCCGAACATCACGGTGACCGCGCAGAAGCCGCAGGGCAACAGCCCGAACCCGGCCACGGACACCATCTCGAGCATCCAGAACCAGATGGTGGCGGGCAACCCGCCCGACGTCGCCCAGCTCGGCTTCAGCGACCTGGATTTCACCATCCACCAGCTCGGCGCCAAGCCGCTGGACACCCTGGTCGGCAAGCAGGACGTGCAGCGCAACTTCGACGGGGCGAAGCATCCCTTCGCGCCGAAGGCCCGCACGCTGGCCGATTGGGACGGCCACACCTACGGTGTGCCGTTCGTGTTCTCCACGCCGGTGTTGTACTACAACGCTTCGCTGTTCGCCGAGGCGGGCCTGGATCCGGCGAAGCCTCCGGCCACCTGGCAGCAGGTCGCCGAGGCCGCCACGGCGATCACCGGGAAGACCGGCAAGGGCGGGGTCTACATCGACTGCCTGACCAAGACCGCCAAGGACTGGTGCTTCCAGTCGATGGTGCGCTCCAACGGCGGCCGGGTGATCTCCGAGGATCGAACGAAGCTCACCTTCGCCGACGCTCCCGCGGTCGAGGTCGCGGCGATGAGCCAGCAGCTGGTCAACTCCGGCGGCATGCCCAAGCTCAACCAGAAGCAGGGCTACGAGGCGTTCGCGCGCGGTGAGATCGGCATGATCCTGGAGACCAGCGCGATCCAGGGCACCTTCGTGACCGGCGCCAAGGACAAGTGGGACCTGCGCTCGGCGCCGATGCCGAGCTTCGCGGGCAAGCCGACCGTGCCGACGAATTCCGGCGCCTCGCTGCACATCCTGTCCAACGACCCGGCCAAGCAGCGCGCCGCATGGGAGCTGATCAAGTTCCTCACCAGCGAATCCGCCTACAGCAAGATCTCGCAGGGCATCGGCTACCTGCCGCTGCGCACCGGCCTGATGGACGACCCGAACGGATTGCAGGCCTGGTCGAAGCAGAACCCGCTGCTGGCCCCGAACGTCGCCCAGCTGGCGAACATGGAACCGTGGATCTCCATGCCGGGCAACAACTATCTGCAGATCCGCGACGGCATGATGGACGCCGTCGAGGCCGTCGTCTTCCAGGGCAAGGACCCGCAGTCAACCCTCACCGCCGCCCGCGACCAGGGCGCCAAACTCCTGCCGGCGTCATGAGCGAGGTGACGATCGTCCAGCTCACCGACACCCACATCCGGCCCACTGGGGAACGGGTGCACGGGATGGTGGACACCTACGCCAACCTCACCCACGTGCTGCAGCAGCTGCGGGCCTCCCAGCAGCGCATCGACGCGCTGGTGCTCTCGGGCGATCTGACCGACACCGGGTCGCCCGAGGCCTACCAACGGCTGCGCGGCGCGGTCGAGCCGGTAGCCGAAGAACTCGGTGCGAAGACCGTGTACGTCATGGGCAACCACGACGAGCGCACCTCCTTCGCCACCGAGCTGCTCGGAGCCGATCCCGCCGCAGTCGATCCCGACGCCACGCACGACCAGGTGGTCGACGTGGCGGGTCTGCGGGTGATCGCGCTGGACAGCACGACGCCACGACGCCACGACGGCAGACTCGAGGAGCAGCAACTGGACTGGCTCGCCGAGCGACTGCGCGAACCGGCGCCGCGCGGCACGCTGCTGGTGCTGCACCACCCGCCGATCCCCTCGCCGGTCGCGGCCACCGAGTACCTGCGGCTGGAACGGCCAGAGCTGCTGGCCGAGGTACTCGCGGACTCGGATGTGGGGCTGATCATCTGCGGGCACAACCACCTCACGGGCGCGGCGGCGCTGGCGGGTATCCCGGTCTGGATCGGGCCCGCGCTGGCCTACCGGATCGACACGATCGCGCCGTCCGGACGGCACCGGGGATTGATCGGATTCGGCTACAGCCGCATCGATCTGCTCGGCTCGACGCTGGTCGCCACGGCGATCGAGGCGACGCCCGCCGAGACCCTCTACGACCGGCCCGAGCAGGACGTGCTCGATCAGCTCGCCGCTCTGGCCGCGGAGGCCGGGTAACTCGATGTTCGTCGTCGAATCACCCCTCGCGACCACGGAGGCGACCGAAACGGTCACGCCGTCGCATCGCCCCGCCCGGTTCCGCCGGGCGGGGCGGTTCGCCGTGCCCTACCTGTATCTGGCGCCCGCGCTGGTGTTGCTCGTCCTGTGGATCTACCGGCCGCTGGTCCAGGCGATCGAGCTGTCCACGTATTCGTGGAACCTGCTGCCGACCGCGCCGATGAAGCCGGTCGGCACCGGCAATTACGAACGTCTGCTGGATCTTCCGGCATTCTGGGATTCGGTCGGCCGCACCGGCGTGCTGATCGCGGGCATGCTGCCGTTCACGATCGTGCTCCCGCTGCTCATCGCGCTGGCCAGCCGACGGGTGCACGGCCGGGCGCGAACGGTGTACCACGCGTTCGTCTTCGTGCCGTTCCTGGTCGCGCCGGTCGCGGCGGCCGCGGTGTGGCGTTGGCTGCTGCATCCCGGCAGCGGCTTCGTCGATCAGGTCCTGCGCTCGGACCGCAACTGGGTCTACGACGTGGGCACCGCGCACGGGGTGATCATCCTGATCACCGGATGGCAGTTGCTCGGGTTCGCCGTGCTCGTGATCTGGGCGGGGCTGGCAGGCATCAGCGGTGACTACGACGAGGCCGCCCGGGTGGACGGCGCGAGCCCCCGGCAGATCCTCCGGGGGATCACCTTGCCCCTGCTGTCTCCCACGCTGCTGTTCCTGGTGCTCACCACGGTGCTGCTCAGTCCGACCCTGACCTTCCCGCTCATCGACTCGATGACGCAGGGCGGCCCCTCGCAGGCGACCACCAACATCTACTACCTGCTGTGGGACTACGCCTTCCACAGCTTCGACGCCGGGCTCAGCGCCGCCGCCGGCGTGCTGCTGTTCGCCGGGTTCGGAGTGATCGCAGGAATTCTGGTGTGGATCTCGGAAAAGGTTGCCTTCCATGACGATTGACCGATTGCGCAGCGCGGGAAGCCACCTGCTGCTCGCCGTGACCGCCCTGCTGTGCGCGTTCCCGATCTACTGGCTGTTCGCCACGTCGCTGCGGCGGCCCGAGGATGTCACCTCGCTGTCGCCGATCCCCTGGCCGATCTCGCTGGCCAACTACGGCGACGCGGCCGACAAAGTCGACGTGGTGGGCCTGATCGGCAACACCTTCTTCGTCGCGGCGCTCTCGGCGGCGGGGCAGCTGCTGATCGCGCTGCTGGCCTCGTACGCCTTCGCGATGTACGTCTTCCCGTTCCAGAAAGTGCTGTACCTGGCGTTCGTCGGTACCTGGCTGGTGCCGTTCCAAGTGACGATGCTGCCCAACTACGTCCTGCTGACCAAGCTCGGCCTGATCAATTCGCTCATCGGGGTGGTGCTTCCGACGCTGTGCTCGGCGCTGGCGGTGCTGCTGCTGCGCCAGCACATGGCGAGCTTCCCCAAGGAGCTCGTGGCGGCGGCGAAGATCGACGGCCGCTCCTCCTGGTCCATTCTCTGGACCGTGGTCGTGCCGAATCTGCGACCCGCCCTGGCGGCGTTGGGCATCCTGCTGTTCATCAACGCGTGGAACGAGTACTTCTGGCCCGCGGTGGTGCTGCGCCAATCCAACAGCGTGCTCCAGCTGGGTCTGCGCAGTTTCATGGGTACCGAGGGCGACCAGTGGGGGCCGATGATGGCGGTGGCCAGCCTCGCCTGCCTGCCCGTACTGCTGATGTACTTGCTGCTGCAACGCCACATCGTCAACGCGTTCGTGCGGTCGGGGTTGAAGTAGGAGCATCGACCGCGGGGCCGCGGTCAGACGACCTCGAAAACTCGATAGGCGATGCCGCCCTCGACCGGATATCCCGACCCCACGCACACGATGTCGTTGAGCCACAGATAGTCCCGCGCACCGGTTTCGAACACCGGCGACGTGCGGAAGTAGTAGCGCCCCGGATCGACGAGGTGCCGCGTGGCCGGATCACCGATCCGGTCACGCACCTCCTCCGGTATGGTCCACCGCCCGCCGTAGGTCATCAGCACCAGCGCGTCGTCGTCGGCACGCAGGGTGAGCCGGACATCGAGCGTCATGGTCCCGTCTTGCCGGAACAGCGCCCAGTCACCGCCGCCCGGCACCACCGCGCCGCGTAGTCGGGGCCCCTCGAACGACCCGCCCGCCGCCCCGAACAGCACCCGCCCGTTCCCGATGTGCAACGGCGGCGCCAGATCCACCACGACGTCGAACAGCGGCCTGGTCTCGATTCCGGCGACATCCCTGACCCGTGCGTCCATGATTCATCTCCTCGCGAACAGCTTCTGGCGGACCGCGTCGGTGGAGACGCCCGACTGGGCGCACAGCTCCGACAGGTCGAAATGGAAGTACTCCCCCGCGATCAGCCGGTCGGCGAACGCGAAGCGGATGAACACCGGCAACTCGGCGCGCCGACCGTTCGGCTCGACGCCGAATCGGTTGCCGGTCATGGTCATCCGCGCCGCACCCCAGCAAACCAGCGTCTCACCCGCCACCGCATGGCCGCTCAGCTCGACGTCATAGTCCGGAAACGATGCGAAGAAGGCCCGCAGCGCGAGCTCGTTCGCATCCAGCCCGCGTGCCACCGAACCGAAAGCCGGTGTCTCCAAGACCATTTCGTCATGCATGAGGCGCAACGCCGCAGGCACGTCCTGCCGGCTCTTGACCACCGCGAGTTCGGTCGCCAAGTCCATCATCCAGCCATCGCTCATGGCATAAGCATACGGTCGACCGCATTTATTGTCGAGCCTCGGTCCCCTCGACCGCTTGGATCAGCACCGCAGGATCGACCTGCACCTGCTGCGTCATGGTCCGACCCTCCCCCTTCGTCGGTCATTCGGTCACTTCCGGCGGGAATGCCATCGGCGCCGACCCCACGACGTCGACCGCGACGCCGGTCGGCCGATCCCGCGATTCGGCGTAGGCGAGAAGACGCCGGCCGAACAACCAGTGATCGCCGGTCACCGGCACCAGCAGCGCCGCGTCGCGGAATGCCACCAGAGGTGCGCCGCCATCGGACGCGGGCCGTCACCGCGTCCGATGGCGGCGGCTTTCATGAGGCGACGCGCGACACCGTGGTGAGGGTCCCGATGAGGGCGGTGTCGTGGTCCGCGGCGCGGAAGCGGGGGTGGTCGAGGATGTCGTGCAGGAATTCGGTCGTCGTGGCGATGCCCCTGCCGCGGATCCTGGTCTCGGTCAGTGCCCTTCGCATGCGCGCGATGGCTGTACGCCGGTCCGGCGCCCAGACGATGATCTTGGCGAGCAGCGAATCGTAATGCGGCGGAATGGCATAGCCGGGAGCGACGTGGGTGTCTACCCGGACGAAGGGGCCGCCCGGTAGTGCGCACTCGGTGAGTGTTCCGGGTGCGGGCGCGAATTCGCGTTGCGGGTCTTCGGCGTTGATCCGGCATTCGATGGACACCCCGCGCGGGGTCGCGACGTCGGCGGGCAGGGCCAGCGGCAAGCCCGAGGCGATGCGCAACTGCTCGGCGACGAGATCGATGCCCGTGACCATCTCGGTGACCGGATGCTCGACCTGCAGGCGGCAGTTGACCTCCATGAAGTAGAACTGTCCCTGCTGGTCCAGGAGGAATTCGAAGGTACCGGCCCCGACGTAGCCGACGGCTTCGGCGCCACGCACGGCCGCCGCGCCGATCCGCGCGACGAGTTCCTCGGACAGGCCGGGGGCGGGCGACTCCTCGACGAGCTTCTGGTGCCGTCGCTGCAAAGAGCAGTCCCGGGCGCCGAGATGCCGCACCGTGCCGTGGCGGTCGGCCAGGATCTGGACTTCGATATGCCGTGCCGAGTCGAGGTAGCGCTCCACATAGAGGCGACCGTCACCGAACACCGCGGTGGCATTGGCGCGGGTCTCCTGCCAGGCCGCGGAGAAGTCGGCGGAGTCCCGCACCACCCGCATCCCGCGGCCGCCGCCGCCCGCCACCGCCTTGATGATCACCGGATAGCCGATGTCGTCGGCGAGGGCGTGCGCCTCGTCCACCGTGTCGAGCGGATCGCGGCTGCCCGGCAGCAGCGGCAGCCCCGCCGCGGCCATCAGTGACCGCGCCGTCGACTTGTCGCCGAGATCGGCCATGATCGCCGCGGGCGTGCCGACGAACAGGAAGCCTTCCGCCTCGCACACCTCGGCGAAATCGGGGTCCTCGGAGAGGAATCCGTAGCCGGGGTGGATCGCGTCGGCGCCGGTGGCCCTGGCGGCTTCGATGACCGCCGGGATGTAGGAGTAGCTGCGTTTGGCGGGACCGGGACCGATGCGGAACGCCTGGTCGGCGAGCCGGACCGCGGCCGAATCGGCGTCGGCCGCGGAATACACCGCGACGGTGGCGATCCCGAGTTCGGCGCAGGTGCGGATGACCCGCACGGCGATCTCGCCGCGGTTGGCGACGAGCACCTTGCGGATCGGCCGCACGGTCATCGCACCACCTCGAGCACCAGCAGCGGTGCGCCGTGCTCGACCGCCTCCCCGTTCTCCACGAGGAATTCCGCCACCCGCCCCTCCCTGGTCGCGGTCACCGGGATCATCAGCTTCATCGCCTCGACGATGCCCACCTGCTGACCGGCCCGCACCGGATCGCCCTCGGCGACGAACGGCGCGGCACCCGGTTCCGGCGCGCGATAGAACACGCCGACGGTCTCCGCGGTGAGCGTGAAGGTGTCCGCGTCCGAACGACTTTCGGCGGAGGCGGATTCGGTGGTCGGCGCCGCTGCCGCGGGCGCGCCCTCGGCGGGCGCGGCGGTGATGGGCCTGCTCGGGCCGGGGTGCCCGTCCCAGCTGATCCGCAGCACGAGCGGACCATTGGCGACGGTCACCGAGGTCGGCCCGGTCTCGGCACGCACGGACAGCGCGTGGCGGGACAGCACGGCCAGCGCCTGGTCGGCGTCGACCGGATTCAGCGCCCGGCCGGCCGGTTCGGTGGTCACGGACTCGGTCATCACTTCTCCTGATCGTTCGTGGGCAGTCCGAAGACACGGAAACGGTGGTGGCGGCGGTCCAGCAGCTCCGCGACCCGCAGCCGCGTCAAGTCGGCGACCGCGTGACGCAGCGCGTGGCGCAGGGCGGCGGCGGCCGCGGCGGGATCATGGTGCGCACCGCCCTGCGGCTCGGTCAGCACGCCGTCGGCGACGCCGAGTTCGAGCAGGGAGGTCGAGTCCACTCGCAGCGCGGCGGCGGCGCGCGGGGCGGCGGCCGCGTCCTTCCACAGGATCGAGGCGCACCCCTCCGGGCTGATCACCGAGTAGACCGCGTTCTCGCAGACGAGCACGCGATCGGCCACGGCCAGCGCCAGCGCTCCCCCGCTACCGCCCTCGCCGGTGATCACGGTGACCACCGGAACGGGCAGCCCGGCGAGCAGTTTGAGCGATTCCGCGATGGCGACGGCCTGCCCCTGCTCCTCGGCGGTCACACCCGGGTAAGCGCCCGCGGTGTCGACCAGGGTGATCACCGGAATGCCCAGCTTGGCGGCCAGGCGCAGCACTCGGGCCGACTTCCGGTATCCGGCCGGGGTCGGCATACCATAGTTGCGCTGCGCCAACTCGGTTGCCGTATGGCCCTTCTGCGTGCCGATCACGATGACCGGCGCGTCGTCGAGCCGGGCCAGCGCGGTGATCATGGCTGGGCAGTCCGCCGACAACCGGTCGCCGTGCAGCTCGACGAATTCGTCGAAGGACGCAGCCAGGTAGTCCAGTGTGGTCGGCCTGCCCAGTTCTCGCGCGGCCCGCACGCTCTGCCAGGCGTCGCGCGGCGCGAGCCGGGTCGCGTCCACGCAAACCGGGTCCGGGTCGTCGGCGACCTCGATGCGGCGCGCGCTGTCGGCGGCCAGCGCGAGCAGACGGGCCAGCCGGTCCCGCAGCGCCGATCGGTGGCAGATCATGTCCACCACACCGTGTTCGAGCAGGAATTCCGCGGTCTGGAATCCGGCGGGCAACGTCTCGCCGATGGTCTGCTGGATCACCCGTGGACCGGCGAATCCGAGACGCGCGCCGGGCTCGGCGATGATGATGTCGGTGGAGGTGGCGTAGGAGGCCGCGACGCCGCCATAGGTGGGATCGGTGATCACCGAGATGGTCAGCACGCCCGCGTCGTCCAGGTCCCGCAGTGCCTGGCTGGTCTTGGCCATCTGCATCAGCGCGAGGATGCCCTCCTGCATGCGGGCTCCGCCGGACGCGGTGACCAGCACCAGCGGCACGCGCGCCGCCAGCGCCGTCTCGGCCGCGACGGTGACCGCTTCGCCCACCGCACCGCCGAGACTGCCGCCGAGGAACCGGAAGTCCATCACCGCCAGCACCACCGGCGCGCCGCCGATGCTGCCGCGCACGCACCGGATGGCGTCGGTCAGCCCGGTGCGGCGGCTCGCTTCGGCATGCCGCTCGGGGTAGGGGCGGGAGTCGCTGAAGCCGAGCGGATCGACGGCGGTGGCGGACGGCTCGATGTACCGCGCCGAGCCCGGGTCCAGCAGCGCCTCGATGCGCTGGTCGGCGGTCAGCATGCCGTGCCCGTCGCAGTCCGGGCAGACCCGGCCGGACCGCTCGTAGCGTTTGGCGTAGAGCATGGCGGCGCAGGACGGGCACACCATCCAGGAGGTCCGGGTATCCGGACCGCTCTCCAGCGTGGTCATCGTTCCTCCCTCGGTCGGGGCACGAATCGGGCGCAGTCGGCGGGTAGCCGCACGCCCGCGGTACGCAACTGGGCGACCCTGGTCAGGTAGGCCGCGCCCAGCATCATCTGGTCGGCGATATCGGCGACGTGCCGGTTGCGCAGCGCCGCCAGATAGCTTCCGGCCACCCAGTTGTTGAACCCGCCCATCGCGGGCCCGCACCAGATCTGGTAGTCGGCGACGCGGCCTGCTTCACCGCGAATGCTCCACCCCGACGACAAGCCCAGGTACCACCGGAACACCAGGGCCATCTTGCGTTTCGGGTCGGCGTCGGCGCCGGCGAGCTGGGCCGGGTCACGCTCGGTGAAGTACGTGACGCAGTCCTCCCACACGGTTTCCAGCGGCCGCTGGAACAGCGTGGCCTCCAGATCGCGCCGCAGGTCGGCCGGGATCGCGTCGATGCCTTCGTAGGCGCGGTAGGTGTCGTAGAGCCGCTGCGCGCGGGCGGCGAACATGGTGCCTCGGCGCAGCACCTGCACCTGGACGCCGAGCTCGAACATGTCCGAGGACGGCGCCATGGTGCAGTCGGCGAAAGCGGCTCGGGTGAGCAGCTGTTTGGTGGTGTCGCACTGGGCCGCTTCCCGGGTGGCCTGATTCACCGACCCGGTCACCACGTAGGCGGCGCCCAGCGCGAAGGCCGCCGCCGCCGCGGCGGGGGTTCCGATGCCGCCTGCCGCCCCGACCCGGACCGCCGCGGCGGCGGGCACGGTGCGGGCCAGCCGGTCCCGGGCCGCGATCAGCTCGGGCAGCAGCACCAGCAACGGCCTGCGGTCGGTGTGGCCGCCGGAGTCGGCTTCGGCCGTGATGTCGTCGGCCATCGGCACCTGTTCGGCGAGCCGGGCCTGCTCCGGCGTGAGGTCACCGGATTCGACGAGCGTGCGCAGCAACCGGGTGGGCGCCGGGCGCAGGAACGGCTCGGCCACCTCGACCCTGGAGACTTTCGCGATCAGGCGATTGCGCACCTCGACGCGCCCCTGCCGGTCGACGGCCAGCCCCGCCGCACGGTAGCGCACGACCTCGCCGGTGAGGTCCATGAACGCCGACGCTTCCACGCAGCGCACCTGGTGGCGCAGGCACGCGTCGACGATCGCGCGCTCCAGCGCGGGCTCGGAAGGGCTGTGGATCAGGTTGCACGCGAACGGCTTTCCGGTGAGCGTGCGGCTCAGCTCGGCCAGTGCCGCGTCCACCGCGGCGGGCGGCACGCCCGCCGCGCCGTAGGAGGCGAGATAACCGGCCCGAGCCATCGCCGAAACCAGTGCGGGCGAGGCGATTCCGTTCGCCATGGCACCCGCGGCGTACGCGGCGCGCACACCGTGGGCGGCGGCGAACCGCCGATCACCCAGCTGCTCGGGCGGTAGCGGGGCCACCGCCGCGAGGACCTCGGCGTGCGCCGCGGTCCGCTCGTCGGTCGTCGCGCCCACCCGGCCCTCGTGGCGCACGATCCAGCACGGGCGGGCCAGATCGGACAACACGGCGGTGATGTCGTCGGCGGTGTCTGCGAGGACACCGGCCGCGGATGTGGTCATCAGCGTTCCTCCCGCTCGGCGAGTTCGACCGCGAGGTCGGTCAGCTCGTAGATGCGCAGTCCCGGCTTCCAGAGCGAACCATCGGCGACGACGGTGACGCCCCGTGGTCCGTGCTGGATCTCCTTGATGTGGGCTTCGAGTTCGACGGTGCCGTCGGTGGGCAGGAACTGCCCGCGGTAGCGCCAGCTGAACGGCCGCTCGGCGGGGATGCGGAAGACCGGATCGCCGATCGGGTCGGCAAGGCCGGCGTCGAGCATCCACTCCTGGATCGCGTGGATCACCGATTCCACGCCGAGCGACCCCGGGATCACCGGGTCGAGGTGGAAGTGCCGGGCGAAGTACCAGTCCGACGGGTCGATCTCGCGCAGCGAATGCAGATATCCCGCGTCGTATCGGCCGCCGCCGTCGACCACGTCGATCCGGTCGATCAGCGCCAAGGTGCGCCGGGCGCACAGCCTGGCTCGCGGGTCGGCTCGGCGGGCGGCCACGTCGATGGTGCGCACGTCCGCGCCGGGGTTCTCCGTGAGCCAGCTCGGCGCGGGCCGGCCCGCGTCGAGGCCGGTCTGGTTGGCGAGCGCCTCGTCGCTGAAGTATCCGAACATGGTCTCGCCCGCGTAGAACGGTTCGCCGTCCACGCTGAGGGTGTAGTCGAAGGTCTGCAGTGACGAGCCGGGCAGGATGGTGGTCGACAGCAGCCGGGAGGATTGGCGGATCGTCTTGTCCCGCGGGTCGATCTGCCGTAGCACGGTGGCGGTGCCACCGAGGTTGCGCAGGCTCAGGGTGGTGCCGGGCTGAGTGAGCGTGGGGCCCGCGTAGTAACCCATCAGCAGCGCTGCCTGCAACGAGGTCTCCATGTAGACGAAGTGCGGCATGGACTCGTTCGCGGTGTCGCCGTAGTACCAGGAGTCGGCCGGTGAGTCGTACTCGGTGGTGTAGGACGCGCCGTCCAGGTTCCCGCGCCTGCCGTCGAAGTCGAGCACCCGGTCGACCAGCAGCAGGCCGCCGGTCGGCAAGCGGGTCGCCCGCACGCCGGTGTACTGCGCGAATTCCGGTCCCATGGCGATGCCTTGATCGCCGCGGGACAGATGCGTCATGTGGAACTCGTTGAGCAGCAGACCTTCCGAGACCTGACCGGGGCCGACTCCGCTGCCCGGGCGTTCCACGACCGTGACCGTGACGTCGAGCGCGCCTTCCGCTCCCGCGATGGTCGCCGTCCCGGAGACGTGCGGCCGGGGCACCAGGTCGAGCGCGGTCACCGTCAGGGTGATCGTGCCGGACGCGGCACCTGTCACCGTGCCCGCGCATTCCGCGACCAGGGAGCTGCCCGACAGCGCCAGCGGCAGGCCGAGGTACAGCGCGAACACCTCCGCGACCTGCGTCGCGGCGGCGCGCGGATCACCTTCGAACCGGGCCTCGACCCTGCCGCTGCCCGCGCCGCCGTACAACTCGATGGCGGTCACTTCGGTGAGCGCGAGCTGGGCCGTCCCGGCCAGCCGGGCCACCGCTTCGGTGCCGGCGCGCCGGTGTGCCGCACCGAAGACGCCGCTCAGGTCGCCTTCGGTGAGGCGCAGCAGGTCCGCTCGATCCAACCGGGTGCGGCCGGTGCGGGCCAACGGCTTGAAGGCGGACTCCGCGGCGGTGTACCCGCTCGCCACCCAGGAGACCGCGCGTGCCGTCTCGGAATCGCCGCCTTCGCCAGCGTGACCACCGAAACCCGGATCTGAGCCGCGCAGCGCCCGCTGCCACACCGCCCGCTGCATCGCCAGCTGAGCGTGCAAGGCCGCCCGGTGCGCGGCGACGACACCGGAGCGGATTTCGGCGAGTGGACCGGCGGCGCGCGCCGCGCCACTGTCCGTGCGCTGCGCCGCCGACGCACCGGGTTGTGTCCCTGCGACAGCGAGACCATCCGCCGCACCGCTGATCGGGGCATCGTCCGAGGACGGGGCGAGCGAACCCGCCCGCGTACCCGCACTGTCCGCATCCGGTCGGCGTGACGGTGAACCGTCGACGCTCCCTCGCGGGTCCGCCGCGAGCGCGGTCACCGGATCGAACGGAATGCCGTCGAATTCCAGGGTTGTCATGCCATCCACCGCCTCACCGAGGTCTGGAACTTCTCCGTCAGATCGGGTGTCGTCACCACCGTGACGTCCGAGAACCGTTGCAGCACCGTGCCGTCCGCCGTGGTGGCGGTGGCGTCGATCCGCGCGTCGAGCCGACCGGCGCGCGGGTTGTCCACGGTGAGCAGGAACGGCTCGCCCGCGGGCAGCGGCCGGAAGTAGTCGATCCGCCCCACGCCGAGCGGCAGGCAGGCGCTGCCGAGCAGCCGGTGGCCCAGCACCGGCGGTCCTTGCAGGATCAGGTCGGCGAGGACCGGATCGTGCAGCCGCCCCGCGTAGGCGCCGCCCGCCACGGTGGCGGCGGGCAGTTCGCACTCGAAGACGATCGCGTCGTCGGAAACCGCACGCACCGACCGCAATCCCTGCAACGC
Source organism: Nocardia abscessus (assembly GCF_015477775.1). GTDB lineage: Bacteria > Actinomycetota > Actinomycetes > Mycobacteriales > Mycobacteriaceae > Nocardia > Nocardia abscessus_A. Next base: position 202,189 of record NZ_JADLQO010000007.1, read on the forward strand.
GGGCGCGTGGAACTGAACGGCGTCGCGGTAGATGGTCGCCTCGCCGGCCGGGCCACCGGGCACCGGCTTGCGCGGCGAGGGATCCGCCGCGTCGGCCAGCGTGAGTGCGGCCCGGAAGTGGACGGCGTTCTCGCCGCGCACGGTCGCGTGCACCGTGGACGCGTCCTCCCCCGGCACCAGCTCGAGTTCCACTTCCTCGAGCGGACGGTCGAAGACGATTCCTTTGAGGACCTGGAAGTCCCGGACAGCGACGACCGTGCGGCCCGGCAGGGCGCGTTCGGCGAACTCGACCATCGCGCCGAGACCGAAGGTGGCGGGCAGCACGATGTGCTCACCGATCCGGTGCGCCGCGATGATCGGGTCCTCGGTGATCCCGGTGATCGTCCGCCGCGCCCGCACCGTGCCCGCGACCGCCGCCGTGTCCGACAGCGACTTCGCAGGTCCGATGAGCACGATCGTGTCCTCGGAGCGTGCTTCGGTGAACTGCTCGGTGAACGCCGCCGCGCCCATCCGCGGGTCGAGCAACTCGACTCCGCGCGTCCGGAAGTGCTCACGCAAGGCGGGGGTCACCATGCCGCCGTCCCACGCACCCCAGTCGATCGCCGTGACGTGGCAGTTCGGCTGCTGGGTTCGCAGGCTCACCGCGAATCGCGTGAGCGCTTCGTTCGCGGCCGCGTAGTCGGCCTGACCCGCGTTGCCGAACAGTCCGGCCACGGAGGTGAACAGCACCAGGTGCCGCAGTTGACCGAGCGCGCCGAGGACGGCGGCGAGCCCGGCGATCTTGGGGTCGAGCACCCTGGCGACCGATTCGGCGGTCTTGTCGGTGATCACCGAGTCGGCCAATACTCCGGCTCCGTGCACGACGCCGGTGATGGAGTCCCGCAACGGCGCGAGGGCGGCGGTGACCGCCTGCCCATCCGTGGCGTCGACGGCCAGGTACTCGGCGCGTGAGCCGAGGGCGGCCAGCGTCTCCCGGATCTCGCGGGTGGCGCGGACACCGGACACGGCACGCTCGATGTCACGCGGCGTGGCGCCGGTACCGGCCAGCGCCCGTACCGCGGCGGGCTTGAGCTCCGCGTCGGGAACCCCTGCCGCCCAGCCGGGTTCGGCGGTCGGCTCGGAGCGCCCGAGCAGCACGAAGCGCGCCTCGCTTCGCGCGGCCAGTGCCAGTACACAGGTGGCCGTGACGCCGCGCGCGCCGCCGGTGACCAGCAGGACGTCGTCGGCGGTGAGCACCGTGGCATCCTGCTCGTCGGCCGGACGCACCGGAGTGACCGTCCGTGCGGCCGCGTGCCCGCTCGGCACCGGGGTACGGCGTTCACCCGCCGCGTCGATGCCGACCTCCAGGGTGTCGCGGGCGGAATCGGACAGCTCGGCCGTCACGAACTCGGCCAGCTGCCGTGGTGAGCAGGCCGGATCGATGTCCAGCGTCCGGCAGAACAGTCCGGGTTGTTCGGCCGCCAAGGTTTTCACCACACCGCCGATGCCGCCGAGCAGCGCGTGCTCCGGTTGCGCGGTGCCGAGGAAGCCCAGCGCGCCGTCGAGCCGCGTCACCGTTACGAAGGCCGCTCGCCCCGGCGCCGCGCGCAGCAGCGGCACGGCACGGCCCGCCGCGAGGATGCCGTCGGTCAGATAGCGCTGGGCCGAGGCCCAGTCGGCGGAACCGCCGAGCAGGACCACGCACACGTCGACGGGTTCGCCCGCGGTGCCGATACCGGCGACCGCATTCGTCTGGCGCACCGTCCACCCGAGCCCGGTCAGCGCGGCGGCGAGCGCCGTACGGTCGGAGTCGAGTTCGCCGGTGGGGTCGACGAGTAGGGCCCGCGCTCCCTCGCGGTAGGGCGCTACCAGCCGATCCAGCGGCGGCAGGGAGACGAGTTCGACGGCGTGCCGCGACGTTCCCGCCGCGGCCTCAGCTTTTGGGTGGACATCACCACCCGCCACTCCGGCGAGTTCCACCACGATCTGATCCAGCGTGCGAAGTGTGCCCAACTGCTCCGGGCCGAGGCTCGGTAGGTTCGGAAAGCGTTCCTGCAGCGCGCCGATCACCTGCACTCGCTTGATCGAGTCCACCCCGAGATCGGCTTCCAGATCCATCGACGGATCCACCATCTCGACCGGATAACCCGTCTTCTCCGCGACCACCTCACGCAGCGCACGCCGCAAGGCCTCACCCGAGACCTCGTCGGCGGAGCCGTTCGCGGACGGCCCGGCGGTAGCCTGGGCGCTCTCTGCGACACCGAGCAGATCGACGATCTGATCCAGCGTCCGCACCGTGCCCAACTGCTCCGGACCCAAGCTCGGCAACTGCGGAAACCGTTCCTGCAGCGCGCCGATCACCTGCACTCGCTTGATCGAGTCCACCCCGAGATCGGCTTCCAGATCCATCGACGGATCCACCATCTCGACCGGATAACCCGTCTTCTCCGCGACCACCTCACGCAGCGCACGCCGCAACGCCTCACCCGAGACATCGGCGTCGGCCCCGGACGCGGTGGCCGGGTGAGCCGCACCGTTCGCGGACGGCTCGGGCGCGGTCCGCGGGCCTGCACCGCCGAGCAGATCGACGATCTGATCCAGCGTCCGCACCGTGCCCAACTGCTCCGGACCCAGATTCGGCAACTGCGGGAAACGTTCCTGCAGCGCACCGATCACCTGGACCCGCTTGATCGAGTCCACCCCCAGGTCGGCTTCCAGATCCATCGACGGATCCACCATCTCGACCGGATAACCCGTCTTCTCCGCGACCACCTCACGCAGCGCACTGCGCAGCGACTCGCCGGTCACCTGACCGCCGACCGTCGCAGCTTCGGACAGTGCGTGGCCGTTGGGCGCCGGAGCCTGGGAAGGCGCATGAACGTTGGGCACCGGACCGGCCGTTGCCGCAACGGGTTCCGGTGCGGGCGCGGCCCGGTGATCGTCCACGACCATGGCGGTGGCCAGCGGCCAGCGTACCGGCGCGGGCTCGATGGCCGCGCGCGGCTCGGGGGCCGGTCGAACCTGGGTCGAGGGCCGAGAAACCGGAGCGAAGCCGCTTTCCAGCTCGACCAGTTGGGCGAGCACTTCGCTGGCTCGCGCATGGCTGTGGCTGATCGCGACGCCGTGTTCCTTGACGGCCTCGATGGCGCGCACCGTGGCGGCGTCGAGCCGGCCGTCGCCGAGCGCGCCTGCCAGGCCACGGGCCATGTCCAGCTGGCCGTCCAGGAACTGGCGGTGCGTGTGCAGGTGCTGTACGAGCGCGCTCTCCAGCGCGTCCGAGCCGGCGTCGCCGGGCTGCGGTGTGGGATACACGGGTGTCTCCGTTGCTGCGGTGGAAGCGGTGGGCACAGCCCGCTGTTCGGCGGGCAGGTGATCGACCACGCTGTCGACCGGAGCGGGGGCGGCCGCCAGGACGCTGAGCCGGTATTCGTCGGCGAGCGCGGCGGCGTAGGCGGCGCGACGGGTCTCGGGCACGTACTCCGGCGCCGACATCGTCACCGTCATCGCGCGGCTGGAGACCGCGGCCTGCGGTGCGGGGGCGGCGTGACGGTTGATGCCGTGCAGGCCGAATCCGAGCACGGCCAAGCGCACCGCCGCGCGGGTCAGCGCGAGATCACTGTTGCCGATCGGGCCGGAGTCGGTCGCGATGACGACCACGTCGTCGCCGAGGGTGCGCCGCACCAGCGAGGTCAGCACCTGCTTCGGCCCGAACTCCACGAACACCGTGCAGCCCGCGTCGCGCATCGCGGTGAGCGCGGCCACGAATTCGACCGGCTTGCCGAGCTGTTCGGTCAGCAGTGCCCGGTTGGCCGCCACGTCCTCGCTGTAGCGTGCGCCGGGAGTATTGGCGAAGACCGGAGCGTCCGGCGCGCCGATGTGCGCCTGGGCGACGGCGGTGCCGAACGCGGCCGCGGCGTGGGCGACGTAGGGCGTGTGGAACGCCCCGGACACCGGAAGCGCGCGCGTTGCCACGCCACGCTCGCCGCAGCGAGCGACGACGGCGGCGATCCCCTCGGCGCCACCGCCGACGACGACCTGGTCGGGTGCGTTGTGATTGCAGATCCAGACGTCCGCGACGCCGTCGAGCAGTTCCTCGGCGGTCTCCCGGGACGCGCCGAGCGCCACCATCGTCCCCGCCTCGACACCCGGTTCCGGTGTCATAGCCACACCGCGGGCGCGGGCGAGCGCGTAGAAGTCCGCGGAGGCCAGCGCGCCGGAAGCCCACAGCGCGGTCAACTCTCCGAAGCTGTGCCCGAGATACCCGTCGGCGCGCAAGCCGTAGTCCGACAGGGCGGTGAACTGCCCCGCCGACAGCGCGCCGATCGCGGGCTGGGCGAATTCGGTTCGGCGCAGTGCGGTCTCCTGCGCCGACGCCACCTCGTCGTCGAACGCGGGCGGCGGGAAGACCACCGACGACAGACGCACCGGCGCGCCGGCGAACGCCTCGTTGGCCTCGTCGAACGCCGCGCCGACGGCGGGGTTGTTCAGCGCTGCGTCCAGCCCCATGTCGACGTACTGGCTGCCCTGTCCGGCGAACAGCGCGCCCACCTTGCGATCCGGCAGGGCGGCGGCGCGGAAGTACACACCCTCGGGGTGCTCCCAGGCCGTGGCGTCGGGGTTGCGGACCAGTTCGTCCACCGCGAGCGACCGCAGGTGTGCGGCGTTCTCCTCGTCGACCGAGACGAACCCGATGCGCGCGTGCGCCTCCGGGATGTCGCCCCCGTCGCTGGGCGCGACGCTGCGCACCGCGTCGATCAGCCCGGCCACGTCCGGCGCGTGCCACAGATGCGCGCGGGCGGTGCGATGCAGCACCGGGTGCGCGGCACGATCGGCGTCCGCTTCCTCCAGCACGACATGGAAGTTGGTGCCGCCGAAGCCGAATGCCGAGGCCGCCGCCCGCCGCACCGGGCGCTGCGGGTCGCGGATCCACGGACGCGTGCGGGTGTTCACGTAGTACGGCGCGTCGGCGGCGGCGATCTCGGCGTTGGGCGCGGAGACGTTGATGGTGCCCGGCAGCACCTTCTGGTGCAGCGCCAGCGCCAGTTTCATCACGCTCGCGGTGCCCGCGGCGCCCTTGGTGTGACCGATCTGGGACTTCACGCTGCCGAGCGCGGCGAACGCGGGCTCGGACGTCGCGTCGGTCAGCAGTTCTTTCAGCGCGGTGAGTTCGGTCTTGTCGCCGACGGGCGTGCCGGTGGCGTGCGCTTCGATGAGCGCCACGTCGGCGGGTGAGATCTCGGCGTCGGCGTAGGCGCGGTCCAGCGCGACCCGCTGGCCGCCCGCGCGCGGGGCGTAGATGCTCTTGGCGCGGCCGTCGCTGGAGGAGCCCAGACCGCGGATGACGGCGTAGATCCGGTTGCCGTCGCGCCGTGCGTCTTCCAGCCTGCGCAGCGCGAGCATGGTGATGCCTTCACCGAGCAGCGTGCCGTTGGCGTCGGCGGAGAAGGGGCTGATCTGCCCGCTGGCCGACAGCGCACCGACCTTGCTGAAGCACAGGTAGATGAAGATGGTGTTCTCGGTGTCCACACCACCGGTGATCATCATGTCCGCGCGGCCGTCCTGGAGTTCGGCGATGGCGGTGCGCAACGCGGCCAGCGAAGCCGCGCAGGCCGCGTCGACCGTGCAGTTGATGCCGCCGAGGCCGAGCCGGTTGGCCACCCGGCCCGCGGTGATGTTGGCCAGCAGACCCGGGAACGAATTCGCCTCCCACGGCGCGAATGCCGCGACGAACCGGTCGGCGATGGCGTCGGCGTCGGCATCCGACAGCCCGACCGAGCGCGCCGCCTCCTTCAGCACCGGCGTGGACAGCCGCGCGGCCAACGGGTGCATGAGCGGCACCGGGCCGGTGGTGCCGAGGACGACGCCGGTGCGGCCCGGGTCGTACCAGTCGGAGTCCACCGCGCCCGCGTCGCGCAGCAGGTCGCGGGCGACGCCCAGACCGAGCGTCTGCATCGTGCTGGTCACTTCCAGCTGGTTGGGCGGCAGCCCGAATTCCAAGGGATCGAACTCGATGTCGGGCAGGAACGCGCCCCGGCGCGAGTAGGTCTTGTCCGGCGCCGCCGGGTCCGCGTCGAAGTAGTCGTCCAGGCTCCAGCGTGACGCGGGGACCTCGGTGGTGCAGTCCACGCCGTCGACGATGTTCTGCCAATACTCTCGGTGGTTGTGGGCGTTGGGCAGCAGCCCGGACATCCCGACGATGGCGATCGGGTTGCGCGCCAGGCGTCTGTCGTCTGTCACGGATATTCCTCTCGAACCGGGTGGATGATCAGGCGGCCACGGTGGTCGCGGTGCGCGACGCGACGAGGTCGGCGACGCCTGTGGCGAACAGGTGGTGGCCCAGCGAACTCGGGTGCAGACCGTCGGCGGTCCACATCTGCGGCCGTTCCCATTCGGGCTGGGCGGCGATGTCCAGCAGCAGCGTGCCGGTGTCGGCGACGACGTCGGCGAGCACCGCGTTGGCGAAGGCGAACCGCTCGCGCAGCAGCGCGCGGAACCCGTCCGGCACCGGCAGCCGGGCCGGGATGTCCGGGTAGCTGGCGGTGAACACCGTCGCACCGCCCGCCCGCAGCGCGCCGAACAGCTCGGCGAGGTTGCGGGCGAATCGGTCCTGGTCGTAGTCGCTCACCAGGTCGTTCACTCCGACCACGACGCCGAACAATCCCGAGCGTCCCGAAACAGCCACGCGCAGTTGCTTTTCCAGCACGATGCTCGTGGTGGCGCCGTGCTCGCCGAGATTGCGCACCGCTGCGGGCCGCAGGCCGAGCTGGCCGCCGAGCCGCGGCACCCAGCCGCGGTAGCCGCCGCCGGGCGCGGCGTCGCCGCGCCCCTCGACGAAGCTGTCGCCCAGCGCGGTCAGCACCGGCGCGTTCATGCGGTCACTCCGTCCTTGCTGACGTGCCGGGCAGCCGTCGGGAAGTTCACCTTCTCGTACAGCGCGGCCAGCTCCGCCTCGCCGAAGTACTTGTCCGGCGGGTAGATTCCGGCGATCAGCCCGAAGAAGTGCTTGATGTAGTCGGCGTCCATCGAGGTCGCGCGGAACACCGAGTCGTAGTACGGCGTCAGCGACAGCTCCGAGATGCTCAGCGTCAGTTCGTAGGTGCTGGCGCTCTGCGCATCGCGCTCGCGCTGGTATTCGGCCAGCGCCTCGTCCATCGGGCGCGCGCCGGACAGACCTTCGTCCACCAGGTCGGCGAGCAACTGCGCGTACTTGAACGCGTCGGTGATGCCCCAGCCGGTGAACGGGTCCTTGTGGTAGCCGGCGTCGCCGACCAGCGCCCAGCCAGGGCCGTAGGACTGACGGCGGTAGTTGTCCGGGTACAGCATCGGGCGGAACTGCTCCACCCGCTTGCCGGTGTCGCGCAGACGAGCGCCGATCTCCGGGTCGATCTGCTCGACGATCTCCTGCACGCCCGCATCCGGGTCGGTACGGAACTCACGGAACCGGTCCCGCTTGCGCATGACCGCGACCAGGGCGAGATCGTCGTTGGTCGGCCAGGACGCGAACTGCTGCTCGCCGAAACCGGTGCGGTGCTGCATGCCCCAGTCGACGCCCTCGTAGTAGGAGTAGTAGATGAAGCACGCCGCGGGCGAGCCCTCGTACTCCTGCGCGCCGACCGCCTTGGCCACCGTCGAGTTCGAGCCGTCGGCGCCGACCACCAGCTTGGCGCGGAACTCCTGCTCGGCCCCGTCGCCGATCGCGCCGCGGATGCCGACCACGCGGTCACCGTCGAAAACCAGCTCCGAGACGGTGAAACCCTGGATCACCTCGACGCCCGCGTTGCCCGCTGCCTCGACCAGGATCTTGTCCAGCACCGTGCGGCGCGGGCAGTAGACGGCGTCGATGCCGTCGGCCGACGGATCGGCCATCCCCTTGATGACGATGTCGGTGTAGGAGAAGTTCAGGTGCCGGATCGGCGGCACGCCCGAGGCGACGACCTCCTCCAGCAAGCCCCAGGACTTCAGGAAGCCGAGCCCGGCCTGGTGGATGTAGTGGGTCGACGGGGTGTCGCTCGGGAAGTTCGCCCGGTCCACGGCGAGCACCCGGTAGCCCTTCCTGGCGAGCAGCATGGCCAGTGGGGAGCCCGCCACCCGGGTTCCGACAACGATGACGTCGTACATGTTCGCATCACTTTCCGGTAGTCGAATTCCGATTTCGAGTCTGTGGCCGCGACGGGTGATCGACCACCGCGGCGGGCCCTGATTCATCGGCCGATCGGCCGCGGCTATCGTGCGGGTCGGGGCGCCGAATACAGCAGTTCGATATCCGCCGCGTACGCGTCGGCGATCGCGGCGCGGCGCAGTTTTCGAGACGACGTCGACAATCCGTCTTCGACGGTGAAATCGCCGTCCACGATCCGGAATGCCCGAATTGATTCCGCGCGCGATACCAGTGAATTCGCGTCGTCGATCGCCGATTGGACGGCGGCGGTGAGATCGCCGTCCGGCTCGGCGGCGCGCCAGCGCTGCACCTGCGCCGGCTCCAGGGTGACCAGGGCCGCGACGAAATCGCGGCCGTCACCGAGCACCATGCAGTTGGACACCAGGGGATGCAGCCGGATCCGGTCCTCCAGCGGCGTGGGGGCGACGTTCTTGCCGCCCGAGGTCACCAGGATCTCCTTCTTGCGCCCGGTGATCCGCAGGAATCCGTCCTCGTCGAGCTCGCCCAGGTCACCGGTGTGCAGCCAGCCCTGCGCGTCCACCGGCGACTGGCTCGCCGCGGCGCCCCAGTAACCCGGTGACACGTGCGGCCCGCCGACCAGCACCTCCCCGTCCTCCTCGGCGATGGCCACCGAGGTGCCCGGGATCGGCCTGCCGACCGTGCCGAGCCGGTTGGTCTCCGGGGCGCTCACCGTCACGGCGGTCGCGGCCTCGGTGAGGCCGTAACAGTTCAGCAGCAGCACACCGAAACCCGCGTAGAACCCGACCGTCGAGTCGTCCAGCGAAGCGCCGCCGGAGATGACGTGGCGCAGTTCACCGCCGAGCGCGGCCACGACCGGGTGCGTCGACGGCTCCGGCGCCGCCTGCGCCCGCACGAGCTCGAGACCGCGCCGCACCGCCTCGCGCTCCTCGTCGTCGGCGAGCAGGGTGCGGCAGTACTTGCGGATCTTCTCCAGGCCGTAGGGAATCATCGCGAGGAAGGTCGGCCGCACCGTCGGCAGCACCGGCACCAGGTCGGGAATGCCGGGCAGCAGATGCGTGCGGCTGCCGCCGAACAAGCAGGCGAACAGGATGGTCTGGCCGAAGACGTGCGACAGCGGCAGGGCCAGCACGGTGGTTCCGTCGAACATGTCGCCGGTGCGGCGCACCGTGTTGGAGGAGGACACGAACATGTTGCGATGGGTGATCAGGCACCCCTTTGCCAGGCCCGTTGTGCCGCTGGTGTACACGATCATCGCCAGATCGTCGGCCCGCACCTCGGCCATACGCGCGGCCAGCGCCGGATCGATCGCACCGGTGGCCCAATCCGCGATCTGCTCGAAGACCCAGACCTCGCCCGCGCCCGCGGCGCGCAGCCGCTCGGCGTCCTCGGCGCTCTCGGCGGCGAAGAAGACACTGCCGCTGTCGCTCAGGATGTGCTCGATCTGGCTGGGCGACGAAGTGGGGTAGACCGGCACCACCACCGCGCCGATGGCCAGCAGCGCGCAATCCAGCAGCACCCAGGCCAGATTCGTGCGGCCCAGCACCGCGACCCGATCGCCGGCCGCGACGCCCCGTCCGACCAGCGCCGAGGCCAGGGCGCGGGCCCTGCGGTCCACCTCGGCGCTGGTGAGCCGCGTTCCGTCGGCGTCGCACAGCGAAAGCCGATCCGGATGCCGCTCGGCCGCATCGGAAATCACCGAGTACAAACTCGCCGTATCCGGAAGATCGAAACCATTCTCACCGACCGACACTGCGATGACAGACACTGTGTTCACAATGTCGAATTCTGGTCGGCGTCACCGAATTACAGTGCCGTCGATATCGCGGTTCCTACCGCGCGAATGTCATCACCTATCGACGTGGTCAGGCCGACACCGCGCGGGCAATATCGATTTGCGCAGGTTCCGGGGAATCGACGCAATCCAAGAAAAAGCCGACCGACGGATTCGACTCGTCCGCACGCCACACCGCGTACAAATCGAGCGTCGGCACCGGATCGAACAGCTTGACCGCGACCGAAGCACTGCCCGGTCCACCCATGCCCATCGAAATCGCCCGCGGCAGCGAGGCGAATCCCACCAGCGGGCGCACCGAGACCATGTGCGCCGTCGCACCGGGGTCGTCGGCGGTCTGCGCCACCGCTAGGGAGATCCGGGAATCCGCGGCCGCGCGGAAGATCGAGTCGTACATGGCCGGACACTGCTCGCGGGCGAACAGCACGCAATCCTGTCCTTCGAGTTCGGCGAAGGGAACGCCGGGCCGATCGGCCCACCGATGCCTGCGCCCGACCACGGCGACCAGCGGCACCCGATGCAGCAGCCGCCGGTACCGGAAATCGGTCGTGCTCGGATGGCCGTACACCAGGGCGAGATCCAGTGACCCGTCGCTGAGTGCGGCCAGTTGCGGGCCGGTGCGCTTCTCCCACAGGGACACCACGATGTCGGGGTGCCGCTCGGTCATCCTGGTGAGCGCGTCCGGCAGCACATGTCTGCTGGCCGGAAGGTTGTAACCGATGTTGAGGGTGCCCGCCCGCCCTTCGGCGGTCGCCTTCGCGGCTTGGGCCGCGCGGTCCATCTGCGCCACGATGAGCCGGGCCTGACTCTCGAATTCCCGGCCCGCCGGGGTCAGCTTGACCTCGTGCGAGTTGCGTGCGACCAGTTGCACGCCGAGCGATTTCTCCAGCTTCTGCAGCTGGGCACTGAGACTGGGCTGCGTGAGATGCAAGCGCTGCGCTGCGCGGCCGAAATGCAGCTCTTCGGCAATCGTGATGAACGAAACCAGATGTCGGAACTCCATGCCGCCGGCTCCTTTTTCCGCGTACCGGAAACGGTAGCGCCACCAGGTAACCGACGATGAACCAGGAGCGGACGTACAGCACCGAGACCGTAGCGGATGAGTGAACTGGACCCGAAGGTCGAGCGTGGTGTGTTACCTGCGCCCGTGACCATCCAGGATCCCTGAAACCCGGTCCGGGGGCAACTCGGCGCGGCGCTAGCCGAAGTACTTGCGGAACCATGCCGTGAGTTCGGCTTCGTTCTTGGGTCCCGGATCCGGGTGATCGGCGCGCAGCGTGCAGAAATGCGCGGTGATCGCGAACTTGTTGTGCACCAGGAACAGGCAGCTCGGGCCCAGCGCGGGATCGCTGACCGGGTAGCAGAAATAGCGGCCGGTGACGTTGCCGTCCTGTCGCCACACGTCGTCGCCCGGCTCGCCGCGACCGCACACATGGCCCGAGAACTGCCCACGGTTCCCCTCGTACAGGTACGTCGCCGCGTCCTGGTCCGGGAAGCCGAAGAACTCCGCGGACGGGAACCCGGTCTTCGTGCCGCAGGACAGCACCGCGTCCACCGGGCCGGGCGGCGGATCGACATGCCTGCAGTTGCCCGGGCCGAAATCACCGGCCAGGTGGTTGAGCACCGCCCGATCGGCCTGCGTGAAATAGTCCGGGTCCCGGGCGGTGTCGGGTGTGCGGAACCCGCCGCCGTCGCGCGCGGCGACGTAGTCGCGGTAGGCCTGCTGGTCGGGCTCCCAGATGTACACCGCGACCGCCATCTCCTGCTCGTCCGTGACCAGCAGCCCCGGCCGTGGCGTCGCGGGATCGTCCACCTTGCTGAGGAAACAGGACTTGCGGCCGATCTCCACGCCGTCGCGCTGCATCGGTCCGTCCTGCCCCGGCGGGTCGCCGGGGCAGCTGCGCCCCTGCAGGCTGGTCAGCACCGCCGACGTATAGTCCCGCAGTTGGTCGACGGTGCGGAACCGCAGGAATCGCGCCACCGGAGCGCTCGCGGCCGGATTCGCGGTACAGAACACGACGGCGACAGTGGGCGGGTCCGGGTCCTCGTGCACACAGTTGGCCCGTTTGTAGCCCGACGAACCGACCAGCGACAGCAGTTCGACGTCCGGGCCGTGCGGGGCGCTCGCGTCGGGTACGGCGGCACCCGTGGTCGGGCGGGTCAGCTCCCAGCCGAGGAAGCCGAGTACGCCGGCCAGCAAAATGACGCACAGCAGGGCGAGCACGCGCAGCAGGCGCCGACGACGTGGTCGCGGCTCCGGCGGCTCGGTCGTCGCGCCCGGCCGGTCCCCTGGCGGACCCGCACCGGTCGGCGGATCGCCGTCCTCCGGCTTCGCGGGTTGTTCGAGCGAGCGGCCCGCGGTCGCCTCTGTCATCGCCGCCTGCGCGGCCGCCCCGAGTTCACCTGCCGTGCCGTACCGCGCCTGCGGGTCCTTGGCCATGCCGCGCGCGACCACCGCGTCCAGCCGGGCGGGCAGTGCGGGCCGGGACGAATGCGGCCGCGGCGGCGGCTCGAACAGGTGCGCCGAGACGATCTGCGCCTCGGTGTCCTTCGGGTACGGCCGCGATCCGGTAAGGCACTCGTACAGCACGCAGGTCAGGGCGTAGATGTCGGCGGCGGGGGTGACCGCGCGGGAGTGGAACCGTTCCGGCGCCATGTAGTGGAACGAGCCGATCGCCGAGCCGTCGCTGGTGAGGCTCTCGGCGGTGGCCGACTGCGCGATTCCGAAGTCCACCAGGTAGGCGAATCCGTCCGAGGTGAGCAGGATGTTGTCCGGCTTGATGTCCCGGTGCACCAAGCCGTCGGCGTGCGCGGCGTCCAGTGCCGCGGCGACCTGCCGCACGATCGCGATCGTCCGCTCCGGCTCCAGCGGCGCCCGCTCGGTCAGCAGCGCGCGCAAGCTGTCACCGCCGACCAGCCGCATGTCGATGAAGAGCCTGCCGTCGATCTCGCCGTAATCGTGGATCGGGATGATGTGCGGCTCCTGCAGCCGCGCCGCGACGTGCGACTCGCGCCGGAACCGTTCCCGGAACACGGGGTCGTCGTGCAGCCGCTCGGGCAGCACCTTCAGCGCGATGGTGCGGTCCTTGACGGTGTCGTAGGCCTCGAACACTTCCCCCATGCCGCCACGACCGATCAGGCGATCCAGGCGATACGGCCCGAATCGCGACCCCACCTCGAGCGTATGACGTCGTGTGGTCATCTCGTCCTCCGTGACGGGGACCCGGAGGGTGTCCGGCGCGGACCGAGCCGAACGCCTTCCCGGGGCCGTGACCCGGGTTCCTGCGCTCAACTCTAGAGCGCGGCCGACCGCTTCGGCAGGCATATCGCGCAGCGGGCCGGTCGGCCGCCCATTCGGCGTCAGAGCACGTCGGCGCAGGTCCGCCGAGATGTGGCGGGCCGGTGACGATCGAACGCCGTCATATCCGATCGGCCGCGGAGGTGGCATTCAGCGCGTGCGCGGGATTCCGGCCGCGGCGGCGATAGCCGCCCGGCGGAGCACCGAACTCGCGCTTGAACGCTTTCGCGAAGGCGAACTCGGAGGTGTAGCCGGCGCGGGTGGCGAGCGCGGCCAGCGGGTCGTCGGTGTCGCGCAGTGCCCGCGCGCCGCCCTGGTCATCCGCCACCAGGTCAGGTACGCCAGCGGTGCGCGGCCGACGAGCTGGGCGAATCGTTTCGCGAACGCGGCTCGGGAGAGTCCGGCCCGCCCGGCCAGCTCCTCGACCGTCCAGGGATGCGCCGGGTCGTCGTGCATGTGGCGCAGCGCGACGGAGATGGACGGGTCGGCCAGCGCGGCCGCCCAGCCGGTCGGCCAGCCGTGGGCCTGCTCGTCGTCGACGTCCAGGCACGCACGACCGCACTCACTTTCCCCGGCGCGTCGCAGCCGTGGAGGTGGTGAAGTTCGCTCTGACCGAGGTGGTCACCGTCCCCCGGCACGTTCCCGCCGAGCACGTCGAAGCGGTCGCCGAAGCCGAGGTGGCCGCGCTGTTCGCCGACCTCACTCCGGAGTTGGCGGAGACGCTTCCGGAGTTTCCCCAGGACGACCCGGAGGATCCGGGCCGGTTCCTGGTGCTGGCCGACGTCACCGGACCCGGTGGCGGCACCCGGGTGTACACCGAGGGCTTCGACACCTACCGATTCACGGCGATCGCCGCGGCCGATGCCGCCGTCCGGCTCGCCACCGACGGCGCCGAGCCGGGCGTGCTCGCACCGAGTCAGGCATTCGAGCCCGCGGATGTCTTGAATTCCTTTGCCCCGCACGGCATTCGGTGGTCGGTGGAACCGGCCCCGCGAACACCTGGCGACCCGCACGCTCACATTGCGCGCCCGCGCTCGTCGCTGTACCGATCGCGCCGGGCTCGCGCGCAACCGGCGTTCGGGGGATGTTCGAGGGGATGGACGACCCGAACCCGTTGCGGCGGTCGCGGCTCGCCCGAGCCGCCGTCAACCCCGCGCCCCGGGCGGGTGGGGACGGCGGTGCAGGGCGAGCTGGATCTCCAGCAGCAGGCGATCGGCGGGGTCGTCGAGGTTCATGCCGAGAATGTCCTCGATCCGGCGAAGCCGGTAGCGCAGGGTATTCGGATGTACGCACAGCGCCGCGGCGGCGTCGCGCACGTCGCCGTGTTCGCGCAGATAGGTCTCGACGCTCTCGCGCAGGCTCGCGGAATGCTTGCGGTCGTAGTCCAACAGCGCTTGCAGCCGGGGATCGCGCAATTCCGGCCGCGACCCGACGAGATCGAGCACCTCGCCGAGCAGCACCGCCGTCCGCGCCTCGGCGAGGGTGGTCACCCGGTTCCCGGGTGCTGCCGTGCCGGTACCGTCCAGCACCCGATCGACCTCTGCGCGCGCGGCCGCCACCCGGCTCAAATCGGGGACCGGGCAAGCGATCGCCGCCCGCAACCACAGCGAGCGCTTCGTTTCGAACTGCTCGATCAGCTGCCGGGTCCAAGCCGTCACCGCCCGCGCGGATCGGTAACCGGGCAGCAGCACGTACACGCGCTCACCGATCGTGGTGGTCACCGAGTCACCGCGAAAAGAGCTGGCGTGCAGGCGGAGAACGCCGCCCAACGCAGCAGGCTCGGTGACGGGCTCCTGCCCGGCGGGCAGAAGCGCGAACCCGATCACGGCCGCCGGACCGGTCGGCGCCAGGTTCAGCGCGTCCGCCACCACCGCCGAGTCGACCGCTGCCCCACCGATGCCGAACAGCCGCCGGATCAACAGCGCCTCGGTGGTGGGCGCGTCCAGGTTCCGGGAGATCAGGCGTGCCGCGATGGCCGCCGCGCCGCGCAGGATCTCGGCCGCGTCCGGTTTGAACGGCCGATCGCCCTGCTGCAGCCAGATCGCACCGAGCACCCGTGGCGCGCGGGCGTCCACGTCCGCGGGACGGCGGATGCCGATCACCAATCTGCGCTTGATGTTCAGCTCGTCGTGCGCCGGCACGTCGACGACCTCGTCGGTGTCCCGGAGCCGATCGAACACGCCCCATTGCCGCAACAGGGCCAGGTACTCCCGCGGCCCTTCCCTGCCGAGAATCGAGCGCACCCGCAACTGGTCGGCGTTCTCGTCGGACGCCGAGTACGCGAGCACGTGCGACCGCGGATCCTCGATCGACACCATCCCGCCCGCGTGGTGCGCGATCATCTGCGCCAGCTCGAACAGGTCGATGTCCGCGGCGACCTGCTCTCCGTCCCCGGCCACGTTCCCGTCCTTCGGCCAACTCGACAATGCACTTGTCCCATCTTTGTCCGACTGGCTCATTCTCCGGGCAGTTTTCCGGTGTTGACTTCCCTCTACCGGAAAATCACCTAAATAGCAGGAGGTCTCATGGACGCCGTCGTGGCCCCGCCACCGCCGGTCAACGAACCGGTGGGCAGTTTCGCGCCGGGCACGGCCGAGCGCGAGCGCCTGCGGGTGAAGCTGGCCGAACTCGCCGCGACGCCGACCGAGGTCGCGCACGTCATCGGCGGCGTGCACCGGGGCGGTGGCGGCGAGCGCGTCCGGGTGGTGCAGCCGCACCGGCACGACGCCGTCCTGGGCACGGTCGGCACGGCCGGACCGGCCGAGGTCCGCGATGCCATCGCGGCGGCGACCGTCGCGGCGCCGGACTGGCGTGCGCTGTCCTTCGCCGAGCGCGCCGCGATCTTCCTGCGCGCCGCCGACCTGCTGGCCGGGCCGTGGCGCGAAACCATCGCCGCCGCAACGATGCTGGGCCAATCCAAGACCGCCTACCAGGCCGAGATCGACACCCCGTGCGAGCTGGTCGACTTCTGGCGGTTCAACGTGCACTTCGCGCGCCGGATCCTGGCGGACCAGCCGATGTCGGCGCCTGGGGTGTGGAATCAGATGGACTACCGCCCGCTCGAGGGCTTCGTGTACGCGATCACGCCGTTCAACTTCTCCGCCATCGCGGGCAACCTGCCCACCGCACCCGCGCTGATGGGCAACACCGTGGTGTGGAAGCCTGCCCTCACCCAGTCGGTGGCGGCGTACTGGACGATGCGGCTGCTGGAAGCCGCGGGGCTGCCGCCCGGCGTGATCAACATGGTGCACGGCGCGGGACCGGAAGTGTCGGAGGTGGCGCTGGCCGATCACCGTCTCGCGGGCATCCACTTCACCGGGTCCACCGCGACCTTCCGGCGCCTCTGGCGCACCGTCGCGGCGAACCTCGACCACTACGACACCTACCCGCGCCTGGTCGGCGAGACCGGCGGCAAGGACTTCGTCGTGGCGCACAGCTCGGCCGATCCCGAGGTGCTGAGCACGGCTCTGATCCGCGGCGCGTTCGACTACCAGGGCCAGAAGTGCTCGGCCGCCTCCCGCGCGTTCCTCCCGCGATCGCTGTGGGACCGGATGGGCCGCGAATTCATCGACCGGGTGGCCGCGCTCAGCTACGGCGACGTCACCGACTTCGGTCACTTCGGCGGAGCGCTCATCGACCGGCGCGCCTTCACCAAGAACACCGACGCCATCGAACGCGCCAAGGCGACGCCCGGTCTGACCATCGCCACGGGCGGCCACGCCGACGACAGCGTCGGCTATTTCGTCGAGCCCACCGTCCTGCTCGGCGACGACCCCGCCGACGAGGCGTTCGGCACCGAGTACTTCGGACCGATCCTGGCCGTGCACGTCTACGACGATTCGTCCGGCGGCTCGTTCGAGTCCACGCTCGACGTGATCGACCGCGGCTCGCCCTACGGCTTGACCGGCGCGGTCATCGCCGAGGACCGGGCGGCGATCGGCACCGCCGTCGAGCGGTTGCGCTTCGCGGCGGGCAACTTCTACGTCAACGACAAACCCACCGGCGCGGTCGTCGGACAGCAGCCGTTCGGCGGGTCGCGTGCGTCGGGCACCAACGACAAGGCAGGCTCGGCACAGAACCTGCTGCGCTGGACCTCCGCTCGCACGATCAAGGAAACCTTCGTCCCCGCGACCGACCACCGCTACCCGCACCAGGAGTTGTGATGGCCTTCTCCGGACTGCTGCGGCCCGCCGTACTGGCGGCGTCCCGTTCCCCGCGCCTGGAGCGCGCGATCACCCGCATGCCGAGTACCAAGAAACTGGTCGACCGTTTCGTCGCGGGTGAGACCGAGGGCGACGCGGTCGCCGCGTCCTCGGCGCTGCTCGGCTCCGGACGCTTCGTGAGCATCGACTACCTCGGCGAGGACACCACCGATCTCGACCGCGCCCGCGGAACCGTCGCGCACTACCTGCGGCTGCTGTCGGCGCTGGGTGAGCTTCGGGCCGTCGACGAGGCGCCGGTACCTCGACTGGAGGTTTCGCTCAAGCTGTCCGCGCTGGGCCAGTCGCTGCCGCAGAACGGGTACGCCATCGCCCGCGAGCACGCCTACGAGATCTGCACGGCGGCGAAGGCGGCCGGGGTCTGGGTCACCGTGGACGCCGAGGACCACACCACCACCGAGGCGACGCTGGCCATCGTGCGCGAGCTGCGCCTGGATTTCCCGTGGCTGGGCACGGTCTTGCAGGCATATCTCAAACGCACCGAGCAGGACTGCCAGATCTTCGCCGGGCCCGGATCACGGATCCGGTTGTGCAAGGGCGCCTATCGTGAGCCCGCGTCGGTGGCCTATCAGAGCCGATCCGCGGTGGACGAGTCCTACCTGCGCTGCCTGCGGGTCCTGATGGAGGGCAAAGGCTATCCGATGATCGCCACGCACGATCCGGCGCTGATCGAGGCCGCGCTGGGCTGCGTGCGTGAAAGCGGCCGGAAGGCGGGCGATTTCGAGTTCCAGATGCTGCACGGCATCCGCGACGCCGAACAGCGGCGCCTGGCCGGAGCGGGCCACGCACTGCGCGTCTACCTGCCCTACGGCGACCAGTGGTACGGCTACTTCATGCGCAGGCTGGCCGAGCGGCCCGCCAACATCGCGTTCTTCCTGCGCTCCTTCGGCCGCGACCGCTGAGAGCACGAATCGAGGACGCCCGGTCCACGATTCTCGACCGCGGTCGCGAAAGCCGACCGTTTCGCCGCTGCTTGCGACGTCACGCGACCCCAACCGGCCGAACCGACGGTTTCGAGCGACGCGAGACCTAGCATTGAACACCCAGCGCCGCAGGCGCTGGAAAACCGACACAGCAAGGATCCTTATGTCTTTCGCGCAGTTACGCGGCCAGATGACGCGCCGAAAGCCGCTCGGCGAAGTAGAGGAAGAGGCCGCCCCGGCCGACGAGCAGCTGTCGCGGTCGCTCGGCCTGTGGCAGCTCACCGCGATCGGTGTGGGCGGAATCATCGGCGCGGGCATCTTCACCTTGGCGGGTGCGGTCGCGCACTCCGTCACCGGGCCGTCGGTGTTGATCTCGTTCCTCATCGCGGGTGTGGCCAGCGGCGCCGCCGCGCTGTGTTACGCCGAGTTCGCCGGGATGATCCCCAAGGCCGGGTCCGCCTACACCTACGGGTATGTATCGCTCGGCGAGATCGCGGGCTGGTTCATCGGGTGGGATCTGCTGCTGGAGTACATCGCGGTCGCGGCGGTGGTCGCCATCGGCGTCTCCGGATACTTCAAATTCCTGCTGGAGCAGGTCGACGTCACGCTGCCGGATTGGATGATGGGCGCCTCGGGCACCGGCGAAGGCCATGTGATCGATGTGTTCGCCGTCCTGTTCTGCCTCGGCACCGCCTGGCTGCTGTCGCGCGGCATCCGCAGTGTCGGCCGGTTCGAGACCGTGGCCGTCGGCATCAAGGTCGCCTTGGTCGTGCTGATCGTGGTGCTCGGGGTGTTCCATATCGACAGCTCGAACTACACCCCGTACTTCCCGTTCGGCGCCGGTGCGGTGTGGACGGGCGCGGCCACGGTCTTCTTCGCCGTGTTCGGTTACGACGCGATGAGCACCGCAGCGGAGGAATCCACCGAGGGCAAGAAGCATCTGCCCAAGGCGATCATCTATTCGCTGGCCATCGCCATGGTGCTCTACGTGCTGGCCACCCTGGTGTTGACCGGCATGCAGAAATACACCGAGATCAGCCCGACCAGCGGGTTCTCCACCGCGTTCGAGTCGGTCGGACAGCCGGGCGTGGCCAACATCATCGCGGTCGGCGCCATCGTCGGCATCGTCACCGTGGTGCTCACCTTCATGCTCGGCGTCACCCGGGTCTGGTTCGCGATGAGCCGCGACGGGCTGCTGCCGGAGTGGTTCGCCAAAACCCATCCGGTCCGCAAGGTGCCCACCCGGGTGACCTGGATCGTCGGCATCGGATCTGCGCTGATGGCCGGGTTGCTGGACATCACGGTGGTCGCCGAGCTCACCAATATCGGCATCCTGATGGCGTTCATCGTGGTGTCCGTCGCGGTGATCGTGCTGCGGCGCACCCGCCCCGACGAGCCGCGCGAGTTCCGGCTGCCCTTCATGCCGGTCGTGCCGCTGATCGGCATCGGGTTCTCGATGTACCTGATCTGGTCGCTGCCGTGGGAGACCTGGGTACGCTTCGCGATCTGGCTGGTCGTCGGCCTGATCGTCTACTTCGCATACTCGCGCACCCACTCCAAGCTGGAGCGCACCGGCGCCGCGACGACCGAAGGCCCGTCGACCGGGCACGACCGATGAACCGAACGGGCTCGCCGGGCTCGGTGATTGCGGAATGATCGCTCGACTGCATACGGTCGGGGGTGTCGGCATCGGCGGCCCGGAAGGAGCGGTAGCGGATGGATCTCCAGGAGGTCGTCTCGTCGGGCGTGCTGGAACAGCGCGAGCTCTTGGCGCAGGGCGCCCTGTCGGCGGAGCAACTCGTCGAAGCGACGCTCGACGGGATCGATGCCGCCGCGGATCTCGGCGCCTTCACCCGCGTGCTGCGCGAGGAGGCCAGGGCCGAGGCGGTCGAGCGGGACCGTGAGCGCGCGGCGGGCGGCGCGCTCGGCCCGTTGCACGGGGTGCCGATCGCGGTGAAGGACGAATTCGACGTCGCGGGCGTGGTGACCAGCTTCGGTACCCGGGCGAACGCGACGCCGGCCGTGGCGGACGCCGAGGCGGTGCGCAGGCTGCGCGCGGCCGGGGCCGTCATCGTCGGCAAGACCTCGATGCCCGAATTCGGGCAGTGGCCGTTCACCGAGTCCAGCACCTTCGGCGTGGCCCGCAATCCATGGGACCCCAGCCGGTCCACCGGCGGATCGAGCGGCGGGTCCGCCGCCGCGGTGGCGGCCGGTCTGGTGCCCGCCGCCCTCGGCGGCGACGGCGGCGGATCGATCCGGATTCCCGCGGCGTGTTGCGGGTTGTTCGGGCTCAAACCGCAGCGTGGACGCGTGCCGATCGCCCCGAACGAGCACCTGTGGTGGGCGCTGGGGGTCGCCGGACCGCTCACCCGCGGCGTGCTGGACTCCGCCGTCGTCTACGACGTCATCCGTGGCGCCACCCGCACCGACCGATTCCGTGCGCCGGACCCGGACCTCTCGTTCGAGGCGGCCGCGCGCGGACCGGCCCAGCCGTTGCGCATCGGCTACAGCACCAAATCCCCCATTCCATTGGTGAAACTCGATCCGCAGCACGTGCGCGCCGTCCGCGACACCGCCAGACTGCTCGCCGAACTGGGCCACACGGTCGCGGAGATCGACCCCGACTACCCCGATTCGACCCATGCCTTCTTCCCGCAGTTCTTCGGCGGCGTGCGCGCCGAACTGGCCGAGGTGGACCATCCGGAGCTGCTCGAACGCCGCACCAGACAGACGATCGCGCTCGGCGCCTGGGCGCGCGGGCCGGTCGTCGAATGGGCGATCCGGCGGGGCGAGGCGGTGCGGCGCAAGGCCGACCGGATCTTCACCGAGTGCGATCTGCTGCTGACGCCGACCATCGCGATCCGCCCGCCGCTGCTCGGTGTGCTCGACGGGGCGAACACAGCGCGTGCTCAGCTCGCCTCGGTCCCGATGGTCGCCTACACGGCGATCTGGAACGTCACCGGCCACCCCGCCGCGTCCCTGCCCGCCGGTGTCGGTGACGACGGGCTTCCGCTGTCGGTTCAGCTGGTCGGCCCAACCAACGCTGAGACGACGATCCTCCCGATCGCCGCGCAACTCGAGCAGGCGCGTCCACAGCCCCGCCCGGTGCTCCGCTCCGCCCGATAGCCGAGGAAGGTCCATTCGGTCGCCCCCCGTCACACACCGGCGGAGCGCCCTGCGCCGACGTTTCCGACGCACGCCCTGGTGTGTGCTCAATCCGGCTGTCAGCCCTGATCCCGCTTCCCCGCGCCGACCTGATGTGCGAGGCCACACAGCGACGTAGGCTCACGCGCCCATCAACTGTCCCCATCAAGTGATACGCGCGTCCGCCGACACCGCCAGTTGCGCCCCTCGCTCCTCCGCGTGAGCGGCGAGCACCGTCGGCCGCAGTCACCGCCGCGTCGACTCCTGCGTCCACCGACACTCGCCATCAAGTGATGCGCGCGTTCGCCGACACCGCCAGTCGTGCCCCTCGCTCCTCCGCGTGAGCGGCGAGCACCGTCGCCTGCGGTCACCGCCGCGTAGGCAGGCGGTGATGCCGAAAGCCCCGGCAAAGCGTCGATTGCACCATCGTCCGTGCGCGTTGGGCGACCACCGTCGGCCGACCACCTCGCAAACACTCCGCGAACCGGTGGCTAAGATACAACTTGTGTCTAAGACGTATTCATCGGCTGAGCAGGCCTATCGCGCCGTGAAGGAACGCATCCTCTCCGGCGCGCTGGCGGGGGGCGAGCTGATCAGCGAGGGCGAGATCGCCGCCGAGCTGGGGACCTCCCGCACGCCGGTGCGCGAGGCGTTCCTGCGGCTGGAGACCGAGGGCTGGATGAAGCTGTACCCCAAGCGCGGCGCGCTGGTGGTGCCGATCCCACCCGACGAGGCCGAGCACGTCGTGCACGCCAGGTACGTGGTGGAGACCGCGGCGGTCCGCGGCGCCACCGCCAACGACAGAGGCATGCTGCTCGACGCGTTGCATTCCTCGATCGAGCGCCAGCGCGACCTGGCCGCCGCGGACGACCTCGACGGATTCGCCTTGGCGGACACCGACTTCCACCGCACCTACGTCCTGGCCGGTGGCAATCCGCTGTTGTCGGGTTTCTACGACTCGCTGCGCGAACGTCAGCGCCGGATGAACAGCGTCGCCCTGCGCCGCGGCCCGGTCGACATGACCCGGATCATCGAGCAGCACGCACGGCTGGCCGAGCTGATCGCGGCGGCGGATGTCGCCGGGTTCGCCGACGCGCTGGTCGAGCATCTGTCCGGCGTCCACCAGCTGGAACTACGGAGCCGGTGATGGCGACACTCACCGTCACCGCGCCCGGCGACCCGGTCGTCTCCGGCCGATGGCGCGGGGTCGCCGCCGCGATGTTCGCGATCGCCTGGGGCGGAAACGAATTCACGCCACTGCTGGTGATGTACAAGAACGACGGACTGGCGGCCACGACCGTCGATCTGCTGCTGTTCTATTACGTGCTCGGGATCGTGCCCGCGTTGCTGATCGGCGGTCCGCTGTCGGATCGCCACGGTCGCCGCGCCCTGCTGCGGCCCGCCCCGCTGATAGCCGCGGCCGGATCACTGCTGCTGGCGTTCGGGTCGGCGTCGGTACCGGTGATGTCCGCGGGACGGGTGCTGTGTGGCGTCGCGCTCGGGTGGGCGATGGCGGTCGGCGGCAGCTGGCTCAAAGAATTGGCGCAGCCGCCCTACGGGCCGGAGCTCGCCGCAGGCACGGGGGCGCGGCGCTCCGCGATGAGCCTCACGGGTGGTTTCGCGGTCGGCGCCGGCTGCGCCGGAGTGCTCGCGCAATGGGCCCCGTGGCCGAACACCTCGGCGTACCTGATCAACGCGGGGCTGTGCCTGGTCGCCGCCGTGTGGGTCAGGCGGGCGCCGGAAACCGTCCCGCCCCGCCGCGATCCGCGTCGGCTCCGCGCTGACCTGCGGATTCCCGCGACCGGGCACCGCCGGTTCCGCATGGTGGCGATCCCGGTCGCCCTGTGGCTGTTCACTTCCGCCGCGACGGCGTACGCGGTGCTGCCCGCGCTGATGGCGCCGCAGGTCGCCGCGGCGCCGATCGCGTTCTCGGCCATGGTGTGTGTCGTCACGCTGGGCTGTGGATTCGCGATCCAGTCCGTCGCGCGGCGGATCGATCAGCCCGGCACCGCGCGGGCGGCCGTGGTGGCGCTGACCGCGGTCACGCTCGGGATGACCCTCGCCACGGCGGCTTCCGGCCTGCTGACCCTGTGGGCGACGCTGGCCGCCGCCGCGGTGCTCGGGGCTGGTTACGGCATCGGTCTGGTGGCCGGGCTACAGGAGATCGAGCGCATCGCGGGCCCCGGTGATCTCGCCAGGCTGACCGCGGTGTTCTATTCGGCCAGCTATCTGGGTTTCGGCGTCCCCGCGCTGCTTTCGTTCCTGCACGATGCCGTCGGCCTCGGCTATCCGGCGATGCTCGGCGCGGGCACGCTGGCGGCGGCCGGATGTCTGGCGCTGATGCTGCGCGACTACCGAGCCCGGCGGTCACCCGACGGCGATTTCACGCCTTCGGCGTCAGCAGCACCAGCGGAATCTCACGCGTGGTCTTCGTCTGATAGTCGGCGTAGTTCTTCGCCGCGGAGGTGACGCGGGGCCACAGCGCCGCCCGTTCCTCGGCCGTGGCCACCCGAGCCGTCATGGGCACCTTCGGGCCGCTGCGCACCGACACGACGACGTCCGGGTTGTCGCGCAGGTTCAGGAACCATGCCGGGTGCACGGGGTCGCCGCCGCGCGAGGCGACGACGACGTAGGTGTCGCCGTCGACGACCGGGGCGGTGAGCATGACCGCGTGCGGGCGGCCGGACTTGCGGCCGATGGTCGTGAGCTCGAGCGACGGCATGCCCGCGAAGTCATTGCCCACCTTCCCGAAGCTGATCTTCAACAGGACACGATGCGCCGTATTCATGGCCTTCAGCGCGAAATTCGAGGGCATGCGATCCTCACGATCGGCTCGACAGGTGGACTGCCGCAGGGGGATGCGACGAATCGGACTGTACCCGAACCGGCGCGGACCGCTCAGCGCGCGGACCACCCCGACCAGCGCGCCACGTCGATGGCTATCACCGGGCCCGGCGGCGGCTGTCGCTCGTACTGCGGGTAGTGCTCGGTCAATCGACGGATCGCCGCTGCGGCCTCGTCGGGTTCCGCGATGCGGGCGTCCCCGTCGGCGCGGGCCCACCACAGCTGGGTCCAGTCGTCGCCGTAACGGTCCACGAGCACGGCGACCGCGGGGTTCGCCGCGATGTTGTCCAGGCGGCGCAACGCCGTCGTGGTCTTCGGCTTCGCGTCCACGCTGGTGTAGATCACCTCGCCCGCCACGACGAACACGATGGGCACCACATGCGGGCGCGACCGCGCCGAAATTGTCGCCAACCGCGCGACCGGGCTGGTCGCGAATCGTTTGCGCGCTTCCTCGGAACTCAGTCGCACATCCGCCTCCTCGACGCCATTGTCCCCGCAATTCGGGGATCGAGTCTGTTCCGCCCCCTATGCAACCGGACATTTGCCGTGAAATCACGGTGATCGACTGCTCCCACGCTACGGTCGAGTGAATGTTTGACCCGTCAAGAGGCTATGTCCCCAGAAGGTGGAGGCGGTCGTGGACATCGATATCACTGCCCGGCTGAACCTAGCGTTCGAGATGTGGGAGCGCGCGCACGGGCGCCCGCTCGCCGACGATACGGTCGAGACGTGGGTGACCGCAGCCGGGTACGACCTGGAACCAGGTCACCTGGCGAAGGTCCGGCGCGGGCAGCTCACCGCACTGCCGGAGCAGGCACGCGCCGGGCTGGCCCATGTGTTCGGGCTCGACCCCAACTACTTCGTCTTCGATCCCGGCCCCGACCGGACCGACGACGCCGAAGTGATCGCGCACCTGGACAATTCGGCCCTGCGCCGCCTCGGGCAAGCCGTGAACGGCGTGTCGCTGCGCACACTGCTGTACCTGGAGTCCGTCGCCGAAGTACTCCGCGAGGCCGACGGCCTGCCTCCGTGCGAGCAAACCGCACAACTCTGATCGAACGACAGCGGCTCGGTTTCGGCCCCCGGCTCCGGCAGACCGGCGGGCCGGCCACACCGCCGATTCACTCGACGCGGCCGCCCGGCACGTCGATAATCTAAAATTCAAATATTCGTCCGCAATACCGCTGCCCGCACCAGCGCGAGCACGGATAGTGAATTCCAGGCAAACGACTTTCCAACAATTTTCCACTGACCGCGCTGCCGCACCGCACTTTTCGGCCGTCGCCAGCGTAATCCGAGCATCGGCGCGGCAGCGGAAATATCCGGCCTTGCCGCGCGCCCTCGAAATCCGCCCGAGTGGCGCGGCACCGCCCGCCCCGCTATGCTCTTGCCGCGAGATTCGAAAATGCTTGTCGGTCTGCGCATTTGGGGTGAAAATGCACGCAGAAGGGGGTAAGGGGATGTCAATTCTCCGGCGGTGAGCGCGAGTGCGGAAGTACGAAACTTGGCAGAGTTGTTGAATCCGGCGGCGAGTGAGCTCGGCGAAGGCGCCGCTCGGCGCTCGAAACCGCCGTACGCGACATTGGCGGCCTGCGTTATCGCGAGCACCGCCGTCGTGACCACGGCGGTGTACTACGCACCCGCCGAATTCCGGATTTCGCTCGCGGCGGGCGCCACCGCCGCGGCGATCGCCTTGTGCGCCGCGGTGACGACGGCGGTGCATTTCCGCCGGGAAGCCCGGCATGCCCGGCGGGACGCCGACCAGGCCCGCGACGACCGCGTGCACGCCATCGCCGGCGCGCACGCCGAGGTCACCGCCGCGAACGAGGCGGTCGCCGAACACACGGCGCGCTCGAAGATCAGCGAGAGCCGCCGCGCCGCCGCCATGGCTGCCTTCGCGGGCGCCGCGGGGCGCATGCAGGCGATGACCACCAGCATGCTCGCGGAGCTGCGCGAGATGGAGCACCGGCACGGCGATCCCACCGTGCTCGCCGACCTGCTGCAACTGGATCACCACACCGCGCAGGCGGGGCGGCTCGCCGACAGCATCGCCGTGCTCAGCGGCGCGCGATCCGGCCGCAGATGGGCCAAACCGATTGCCATGGAATCGATTCTGCGCGGCGCGATGGGCCGCGTGGCCGGCTACCAACGGGTGCGGTTGCGCGCGATCGCCGATATCGCGGTCTCCGGGCATGCCGCGGAGGGCGTCATGCACGCACTGGCGGAGCTGCTCGACAACGCATGCAATTTCGCCCCGCCCACCACCGAGGTGCACGTCTACGCCGCCGAGGTTCCGGCGGGCGTCATCATCACCATCGAGGACAGCGGACTGGTCATGAGCGAGTCCGCGCTGCGCCGCGCCGAGGCGGCGGTGTCGGCCGCCGGACCGGACGCACGCGGTTCCGGACTCGACCTCTCGTCACTCACCGGGACCCGGCTCGGCCTCGCCGTGGTGGGCAATCTCGCGCGCAAGCACGGCCTCACCGTCTCCTACCGGCCTTCCGCCATCGGCGGCACCGCGGTGGTCGTGGTGATCCCGCGCGATCTCACCACACGCGTGGAGCGGCCCCAGCCGTCCACCATCACCGGCACGCTGCCCGTCACGCGGGAGCGCGCGGGCGCCACCGCACCGCCGGAACGGACGCCCGCCGAACCGGAGCCGGTGAGCTCCGGCAGGGCACAACCGCCCACTGCCGGTCCGGCGCTGCCCAAGCGACGCCGCGGCAGCACGCTGGCCGCCGTCCATCCCGAAGGGCTCGCCGCACCGGAACCGGCCGCGCCGACGCCACCCGCGGCGCGGCCGGACTCACTCGGCGCGTTCCAGCGCGCGGTGACCGGGCGCGCGACCGACAGTGCCGTCACCCCTTCCCCCGCCCCTTCCGTCTCCGTGGAGAGCGAACGATGACAACCTCCGAGACCGCACAGCTGAGCTGGCTATTGGAACAGCTGCTCACCCGCACACCGCGCACCAGGCACGCGCTGCTGCTGTCCAGTGACGGGCTGAAGATCTGCCACACGCCCGAACTCACCGTGGACGGAGCCGACCAGCTCGCCGCCATCGCCGCGGGCATCCAGAGCCTCTCGCACGGGGCATCGGTCGAATTCGGCGACGGCCGGGCGGGGGTGCGCCAGTCGATGACCGAGTTCTACGGCGGCATCCTGTTCATCGTCGAGGCCGGGCTCGGCGCGCATATCGCGGTCGTCGCCGCCGAGGACGCGGATGCCGGGTTGGTCGGTCACAACATGCGGGAGCTGGTGGAACAGCTGGGCGAGCACCTGGCGGCCGCACCGCGCTTCCCGGGGGCGAGCGTGTCGTGACCAGGCCAGGCCGCGACGACGACCCCGATCGGCTCTACACGCTGACCGGGGGGCGCAGCAAGCCGGACTCCGACACTTTCGATCTGGTCACCCTGGTGGTCAGCGAGTGCGCGCCCACACCGGGCATGCAGTCCGAGCACGTGGCGATCCTCGACCTGTGCCGCGCCCCGACCGCCGTCGTGGAAATCGCCGCCGAACTGCGCATTCCGGTGGGCATCGCGACAATTCTGCTCTCGGACCTGCTGCACGCGGGCAAGATCACCGTCCGTCCGCCGCGCAGCGGTCTTCCCGGCGCGCCATGGTCTTCCCTGCCCGACACCACCACGCTCGAGAAGGTGCTCGTTGGACTTCGCAAACTCTGATCCGCGCCCCGCCCGCGCGGACGCGCCCCTGCACCATGCGACAAGGCGGGGACTGAAGATCGTCATCGTCGGGGGTTTCGGCGTCGGCAAGACGACGATGGTCCGCGCGGTGAGCGAGATCCGCCCACTGGACACCGAGGCGATCATGACCGACGAGGGGCTGGACATCGACGACCCCAGCGGCGCGCCGGGCAAATCGACGACGACCGTCGCCTTCGACTTCGGGCGGATCACCATCGACGACGAGCACGTGCTGTACCTGTTCGGCGCACCCGGGCAGGAGCGGTTCCGGTTCCTCTGGGATCGGCTGTTCACCGGCGCGCTCGGCGCCATCGTGCTGGTCGACCCGCACCGGATAGCCGATTCCTGGTACGCCATCGACCGGCTGGAACACCAGAAGACGCCGTTCATCGTCGCCTGCAACGACTTCGGCGCGGGTCACCGTCCCGGCGAGGTCCGCGATGCGCTCGACCTGGATCCGCACGTGCCGGTGATCGATTGCGACGCCCGCTCCCGCGAGTCCGGCGCGGGCGTGCTGATCACCCTCATCGAGCACCTCTACTCCATCGCCACGCCCCCTGCGGCCCGGCGTCCCCTGTTCCCGACTCCGGAGGCCGCGTCATGACCGTGCCCGCGCCGAGTTCCACCGACAGCTGCCCCGTCCACGCCGCCCCGGTCACGTTGAGCGGTCCGCGTTTCCACACCGACCCGCATCAGCTCTATCACGAGATGCGCCGCGAACACGGTCCGGTCGTCGCCGTCGAGTTGCCCGGCGGCGTCCCCGCGTGGCTGGTCATCGGTTATCGCGAATTGCACCAGGTGACCAGCGATCCCGAGTTGTTCCCGCGCGACGTCGCCCGGTGGAACCAGTGGCCGAACATCCCCGCGGACTGGCCGCTGCTGCCGATGGTCGGGCAGCCGATGCCGTCGATCTATTTCACCGCGGGCGCGGAGCACCGCAGGCACGTGGCGATGGTGGAGCCCGCGCTGGAAATGGTCGACACCTTCGAATTGCGCCGCGCCTGCGAGGACTTGGCCGACCGCCTGATCGACGCGTTCTGTGGACGCGGCGAAGCGGAGTTGGTCGCCGACTACGCCGAGCCGCTGCCGGTGCTGGCCCTGGCGCGGATCCTCGGCTTCCCCGCCGAGGACGGGCCCCGGGTGGCGTGGACGATGAAGACGCTCGCCGACGGCGAGGCCGACGCCCAGGCGGCGCATCAGCAGTTCGCCGAGCACATGCAGCATCTGCTCGCGACCAAGAAGGCCGCGCGTGGCGCCGACCTCGTGTCCTGGATGCTGGCGCGTCCCGGTGCGTTCACCGACCAGGAATACGTCTTGGACCTGATGGCGATCACCGCCGCGGGGTACCTGCCCACGGCCGACTGGATCGGGAACTCGGTGCGGCTGATGCTCACCGACGACCGGTTCGCCGCCGCGCTCGGCGGCGGGCGCCACAGCGTGGGCCAGGCGATGAACGAAGTGCTGTGGGAGGACACGCCCACCCAGATCCTCGCCGGGCGCTGGGCGGCCCGCGACACACGCCTGGGCGACAAGGTCATCCGGGCCGGGGACATGCTGCTGCTGGGCCTGGCCGCGGCCAATGCCGATCCCCATGTGCGCCAGCATGTCTCCGACGGCGCCGAACCGGCGCACACCGGAAACAGCGCACACTTCGCCTTCAGCTACGGCGAATACCGCTGCCCGTTTCCCGCACAGGAGATCGCCGAGGTGATCGCGCGCACCGGCATCGAGGTGCTGCTCGACCGGCTGCCCGACCTCGACCTGGCGGTACCCGCCCAGAACCTGGTCCGGCGACCGTCGGCCTTCCTGCGCGGCATGACATCCCTGCCCGTCCGCTTCACACCCGTTCGCGCCGTCGGAGGTACCCCGTGAGCACCGAATGCCCACACGCAGCAACCCTTGTCATCGACCCGATGGTCGGCGACTTGGGCGCGGAGACCAGCCGGTTGCGCGCCGCCGGTCCGCTCACCCGGATCGAGTTGCTCGGTGTGCCCGCCTGGACGGTCACCCAGCACGCGCTGGCCAGGCAGCTGCTCGTCGACACCAGGCTGGTCAAGGACATCGGCGCCTGGTCGCTGTGGCAGTCCGGCGCGGTGACCAGGCAGTGGCCGCTGATCGGCATGATCGACGCGGGCCGTTCCATGTTCACCGTCGACGGCGCCGAGCACCGCAGGCTGCGGATCAAGACCACCCAGGCGTTGACCAAGCGCAGGCTGGACGCGCTGCGGCCTGCAATCGAGCGGATGACCGCCGAACTGCTGGACGATCTCGCCGAGGCCGGACGCGACGGCGCGGTGGTGGACCTCAAGACGGTGTTCGCCTATCCGCTGCCGATGCGGGTCATCAGTGAGCTGATGGGCGTGGACCGGGCCGACCATCCGATGCTGCTCGGCTGGTACAAAGCGTTCTTCTCGCTGCTGACGCCGCAGGACGAGCGGCTACGGGTGATCGACGAATTGGACGTCTATTTCACCGACCTGGTGCGCAAGAAGACCGCCGACCCGACCGACGATCTGACCAGCGCTTTCATCGTCGGCGGCGACGACATCGAGCCGCTCACCGAAGAAGAGGTGGTGGGCAACCTGAAGGCGCTGGTGGCCGCGGGGCACGAAACGACGATCGGCCTCATCCTCAACGCCGTGCGCGCACTGCTCGGGCGCCCGGACCAGTTGAGCGCCGTGCGCACCGGCGAGCTCACCTGGGAAGCCGCGGTGGAGGAAACCCTGCGCTGGGACAGCCCGGTGACCCATTTGCTGATGCGGTTCGCCACCGAGGACATCGCCGTGGGCGACACGGTCATCGCGCAGGGCGAGGGAGTGGTGATGTCCTACCGCGCGATCGGGCGGGATTTCGCCGTGCACGGCCCGGACGCCGACGACTTCGACGTCGCCCGCCCGACGGCGAACCGGCATCTGGCGTTCGGTTACGGCCCGCATATCTGCCCTGGTGCGGCACTCGCCCGCCTGGAAGCGGGGATCGCGCTGCCCGCCCTGTTCGATCGCTTCCCTGCCCTGCGCTTCGCCGTGCCCGTCGAGGAGATCCGCAACCTGCCGGTGCTCACCCAGAACGACCTCGAAGCGTTCCCGGTGCATCTCGGGAACTGACCCGAAGCAACAATTGTCGGTGGCCCCTGTGGCGCACCGACATTCGGCGCGCAAACCTGCTCCTACCGCCGAACTCTCGCCCATGCGGGCAGAGGCTCACGCGCCGCCAGCCACTCCTCCGGTATCCCTCGTGTCTCGCCTCGGCATCCAATGCCGGTGTGTGACGCCACGATTCCGCCGACGATAGCGGCCGTGGTATCCACATCCCCACCAGCTTCGATGCACGCGGTTACAGCGGCAGGATAGTCACCGAGAAAGGTAGCCGCTGCCCACAAGGCGAACGGAACCGTGTCCTGAGCGCTGACCTGCGAGCCGTTGCCGAGCTCGTAGGCCGCTTCGGCTATCGATCGGCCCAGTAGCTTCTGGGCGCGGCGGACACCTGTCGCGGTCCGGCCATCAACGAGATACGGCTCGACCGCAGTCAGCAATTCGCGCGGCGAGCATCCTTTCCCGCAAGTCGCCGCAGCATGGCTCGCGGCGACTGCGACCGCCATCGCACCCACGATCGCTTCCGGATGCTGATGCGTCACCTCAGCCGACAGTGCGGCCTGAACTGCCGCTCGGTCGGGATCCCCGGCGAAATACGCCCCGAGCGGGGCGACTCGCATCGCGGCTCCGTTTCCCCACGATCCGCGCCCGTCGAATACGGCACCCGCCGCGTCCACCCAGGGGCGTCCATCGCGAATCTCGTGTAGCACGACGACGGTGCCGGCGCCATACCCCCGATAGGGTTCGCAGCGTTCGGCGAATGCGGTTGCGAGCGCGTCGCGGTCGATGTGACTGCGGCCGCAAACCTCCACGTACACCGAACAAGCCATCTCGGTGTCGTCGGTCCATTGCCACGGCGCTGCGGGCGGGCGTCCGGCGAGAAGATCGGGTATGGAGCGACCCGGCACAAAGAACTGAGCACCCAGCGCATCACCAACGGACAAACCATCGAGGCTGGCACCAGCGGCATCTAAATTATGCGGCATATAGGCGCATATGATGCCCACCGCAACCAGCTGCCGCAACTCGGCATGAGCGTGTGCTCGCAGGGGATGCCCGGTTGCTGGGACACCAGAAGTCGACCACACACTGAGCCGAGCGCGGACAGCTATTGTTCGCGGGATACTCCGCGTGAGCGGTCCTGGCCTTGCCCGGTGCCGCCTCGCACAACCCCCGGGACATGACCAGGCGGCTGCCTGACTGCCGCTTGCGGATGCTGCGCCTGCCCCAACCACAACAGTCTTTCCACCTCCGACAGACGCCCCTTTTCGTCCAATTCCCTGAACGCCGCATTCCGCGCCTCGTTCAGGTCCTGCAAGGAAGCCTCGCGTTCCTTCTCCGCTGCCGCGCGGGCCTCGGCTGCGGCACGCTCCGCGCTGGCCGCGTCGGCCGCCTCTCGGACCGCTTGTTCCCCAGCACCAGCGGCCTCCCGCTGCGGGTACTGGTGGGGCACCGGGAATTCCTGCGCCACCCGTTCGGCAGCCTCCCGTTCCACCCGTGCACGCTCGGTTTCCGGCGTTCGGAGTGCTTGCCTGGCACGCTCGGCTTGCTCGCGGGCCTGCCGGTCGCGTTCGGCCTGCTGCGGGGCATCGACCCGGCCACGCGCAGCGGCTTCCCGGAATAGCTGCATCTTCCGGAATTTCTCGGCTCGCCCTCGTGCCCGCACGATATCGCGTAACTTCGCCAACCGTTGACGCGCACGGTTCGCGCGGTTCAGTTCGTATCTCGTCTTCAATTCCAGCTGCCGGGCGTCACTTTCGCGTTCCAGCCCTTTCGAGAATGCCGCACGAGCCTGTTCCCGTGTCAGCTCTTGGTGAATCACTCTGTCGCCGAATTCTTGCTTCAACTCGGTCAGCATTTTCTGATATTTAGGCGACATTTGCTCACCCGCTACAGTCCGAATCCGAAGCGATTCGATTTCGCGTTTCGCGAGGAGCTCGCGGTCCTTTTGCAACTCCCGGATGTCGTTCTTGCTGCCGGTCTGGCCCGACTTGTCTTCGATGGCATGAATCCGGCCTTGTTCATCGGCCCTGGCCTTGTCATAATGCCGGTAGCCCAGCGATGTGACGTACCGATCCGGCTGCTTGACATAACCGTTCTGCCGATCACGGAAAAGGTATTCTATGCCGTTCTCGAATATCCGTCCGCGAGCAGGGTTATCGTATGGATCTCGGATTCTGTCGTACTCATCAGGCATGACAGCGCCCACCCCGAATATTGCGATGATCGATTAAAGCGTTGAGCTACACGCCATCACGTGACGAGGAGTATTCGTCAGCGAATTCGCGCAGCATCTCGGCCATGCTGGAGAACATGCCACCCTCTGCCGGGTCATAGTCGTCGATCATGAGTTTCATCAGCCCGTACGCGGTGTCACCGTCGACGTCGAACCCATATTCGAGCAATGGATTGACGTGATCGTAGAATGAATTCTCGCGGCCGAACCATTTGTAATCCTCCCAGTGTGCGCCAGCGAACCTGATGAAAAGCTCACCCAGAAAACATATGAAGGCGTCAGCCATATCAGCGCTCTCGGGAGCCATTGCGGTAGCCATATCCGGGAACAATGCGGCTACCACGGCGTCCAGATGGGACAATTCTGGATCCTCTTCGGGCCATGGTTCGGACGGAATGTCACGCAATCCGGCGTGATCGAGGAACTTCCGCACCTGCGCTGCCCGCCGATCCGGGGCGACCCATTTACCCCATTCGGTCTGCTCGACTGGAACGCCGAGATCCATCGCCATCTGTTCGTTGTCCACTGGCCGGGCCTTCCCCTCATTTCGGCTGTCAGGTATCGCACGTTCGAGCACTACAGTGTCGCGTCCGCACTCGTCACTGGGCAAGCAGCGCGGACGGGAGCGTTGCGTCGCGATGGAACCGTCATCGCTCGACATACAGTTGTTCACAGGCCAACCGGGTAGCTGATCAGTGCGGCCGCTGGCGACGTATATGGCCTCGGCGCAATGGCGGATACCGTTGTCCTGGATGAATATTAGGGCCGCAGTCGAACACGCCGCGTAGTGCAGTTGGTAGCCGCGCATCCGCACGATCAGGTGCACGTCGGGTACGTCCGGCAGAGCTGAACTCATCACAAGCCCCGGCCCCAGAAGCACTGACAGTCGTCGCGGAAGCCGATTTTCGCCGAGAAGCGGTGTGTATCGGCCGAGTTGCATGTGACGACCCGTCCGTGACGGGTTGATCTGGCGTGGCAATGGCTGTCGTGCAATGCGTTTGGTGAGCAGGGGAGGCCGCCGGGCGGGTTCGGTTGGGCACACCGATGTGGCGTCCCGTTCATCCAGCCTCCACTCTCAGCTGCGCCGCCAGGTCGCGCGCTTCCCTCTGATACAACGGGGTGCCAGGGGACGCGACCGTGCGCGGCGGTCTGGTGGTTCAGGTGTTGTTGAGGTGCTGACCGATGATCGCGGGGATCAGCAGGTCAAGAAGAGTGATGTCATCGGCGGCGGAAATGTTGTCGATGATCGGATCGAGCAGCGGCGCGGCGTAGAGGCGGCCGGTGTGGGGTGCGGCAGCGGTGCGGGCGCTGCTGATCAGTTCATAGACGACCATCGACATCACACGCACGCGGGTGGTGTCGGTCATCCCGTCTCGCGCGGCAACCTCAGTGGCGGCCATGAGGGTGCCGATAACGTCAGTGAGGATGTCGAACTCGGCAGCGGTGCGCTCGGCGTCCTGGTCACCGATCACCGACGGGCCTGCGGCGGCTGCGATGGTGGCGGGGAAGCAAGCGCGGTTTCAGCGTGCATGGTGAACAGCCAGCACTGCCAGGTCGTGATCCACAGCTGACACAATGGACCACACCCATAAGGCACTGCCGCCGTGGTGGTGTCACGCATACGCCCTCACCTTCCGGCGCTGTCGGGTGTGCTGGGCGGCGCAATACCGGATCGCCTCGACCACGATCCGCCCTGGCGGCCGATAGGAATCGTGGGGTGGTTGCACCCACGCCCGGAACAAGCCAGGGCGCTGTCCGGGACCGGGCAACGCTATCTCTCCGGCACGGAGGATCGACACACCCAATCGCGACATCTCCGCGAACAACCGGATGTCCTCCGGCAGGTCCGGCCCTGTCAAAAACGTTCACCGCTGCGAACGTGGATGCGTGAGTACCGGCCCGGCCTGTTGGCCCGCTCGGTGCATCCATGCTTTGACTTCCGAGCCGATGAACGCGGGCATCATCAATCCGCACACCCGACCCGCGCGTAGCGTGATGCGCCCCAGGTGCGGTGGGTGGACTTCGGCGGGCAGGTCGCATACGTGCCGGTAAAAGTGACAGACCGACAACGGTGTATGCCCAGGCTGTTTCAATGAATTCACGAACCACTCCCCTGCTCGATGCGCTGGTGTGCACCCGACGCCGAGGCCGAACCGCCGACTGCCCATCATCGGGCGACCAGCAGGGCCGGGATGAGAAACCGGCGGCACCCGGCGTCGGGGCTGAATCGAGGGTGGCGGAGATTGTCGGCCGGAACTCACACAAAATCGGCACACTGCCGAGTTTGGTTGACGTGGGGGTTCTCAGCGTTGGACGCTGGGCATATGACCGGCGAGTCGAGAACAGCCATCGGTGTGCGGATTGCCGAGGTACGCAAGACGCATGGCGTCACTCAAGTGTCGCTGGCACGGCGGGCGCGTGTGTCGTCATCGTTACTGCAAAAGGTGGAGCGTGGTACCCGGCCAGCTAGCCCGTCGCTGATCGCTGCGGTTGCGGCAGCGTTGGGTGTCAGTGTGATCGACCTTACGGAGCAGCCGTACTGGTCGCGGAATGCTGCACCGGACTCAGAGCAGTCGGGTGTGCCAGGGCTTCGGCAGGCGTTGGTAGAAGGTGACGATCCGGATATCGATACCGATGTTCGGGGGCTGGTCGAGCTTCGAGCGGCGGTCGCTGAGATCAAGGAGTTCGACCGACGGACAAAGCACGCGGAAGCAGTGCGGGCCTTGCCCGACGTGTTACGTCACCTGCATCGGGCCAGTCATGATGTAGCGGCGTCGGATCGCCCTGAAGTGTTCGAATTGCTCTCTGCTGCCTACTCCTACGCTGTAGTGGCCCTGTACCGGCTTGGGCATCTCGATTTAGCGCACCTGGCGGATGAGCGGGCGAGGCGGGCGGCATCGCTGGGCGGAGATCCGCTGCGCGCGGCCGTAAGTGAGTGGAACCATGCTCTGATCCTGCTCTTCGATGGTTCGTACAACGCAGGATTGCGGAGCATCGACCGGGCGGCGGCGCTCGTCGACCTGGTGCAGACGGACTCGAGCTCATCAGCGGTCCGCGGCGCTCTGCACCTACGGGCTTCGGTGTTGGCGGCGCGAAGTGGCGACGGCGAACTTGCCGACGAGCACTTGCGCGCGGCTGGTGAACTGGCGATGCCGTCACATGAGGCAGCGAACCATTACGGGACGAAGTTCGGTGCCGCGAACGTCGATATCCATCGTGTAGCGGTGCCGGTCGAACTGTGTGACGGCACCACGGCTGTATCGAGAGCTGACGGCATTCGCCTCCCTGCTGACACGGCACCGAGCCGCAGCGGCCACTACTGGATCGACCTGTCGCGGGCGTGGCTACTGCACGGCGATCGGCGGCGTGCGCTGGAATCGTTGAATCAGGCACGACGGATCGCGCCCCAGCTGACCCGATACCACCCCCAAGTTCACGAGACGGTTCACGCATTAGCAGCGCGTGACTCGCGCACCACCAACAGCTTGGCGAACTTCGCCGCGTGGTGCGGAGTGAAGGGCTGAGCCGATGGAAGACACGAACGAACACCGCAGCCCGGTACTGTACGCACTCGTAACGGGTTCACCCGCTGCACAGGATGTCGGCAAACTGGTGGAGCTGGCTCAACGTGACGGCTGGGATGTCTGCGTCATCGCCTCCCCGGAAGGTCGGCGATTCATCGACACTGCCGCGTTGGCTGCACTGACCGGTCACACAGTTCGCAGCGAGTACAAAGACCCTGACGCGCCGGACGTGCTGCCGCCTCCAGACGCGATGATCGTGGCTCCGATCACCTGTAACTCGCTGGCCAAATGGGCGGCCGGGATCTCGGACACACTGCCGCTGGGGCTGCTGGTCGAAGGTGTCGGCAAGCAGCTGCCCATCGTCGCGATGCCCTTCTCGAACTGGGCGCAGATCAGGTTTCCTGCCGTACAGGAAGCAATGGCCAAGCTCGAACGATGGGGTGTAACCGTTCTGGTCGGCGACAACGTATACCGCCAACATGATCCTGGGACGGGAGAACAGTACATAGACCGGTTCCCTTGGGCGCTCGCATGGAAGACCCTTGTAGACAGGTGGTCGCGGACGCCCTGACCGGTCCACCGGCGAACAGACCACACGGCCCGAAGCACCAGTTGTTACCGTGGCCTATGGCCAGCGAATCCTCGGCGGCGCCGCACCGGCGTGACCAGCTCCGCGACTTCCTCCGCACCCGTAGGGCCCGGCTCACGCCGGAGGACATCGGCCTGGCGACCGTGGGGCGGCGACGGACGCCCGGCCTGCGGCGCGAGGAGGTCGCGATGCTCGCCGGGGTGGGCGTGTCCTGGTACACGTGGCTGGAGCAGGGACGCGACATCACCGTGTCGGCGGAGGTGCTCGACGCGATCGGCGCCGCACTGCGCCTGTCCGGTCCGGAGCGGACGCATCTGTATCTGCTCGCAGGCCTCAACCCGCCGCCGCCGGGCTCGACGCGCGACGCCGAACTCACCCCGCAGCTGCGCAGGCTGCTCGACGCGTGGGGCTCGAGGCCCGCGGTGCTGCGCGACCGCTCCTGGAATCTGCTCGCGGTCAACGACACCGCGCGAGCCGTCTTCGGTTTCACCGACGCCGACCACAACTGCCTGGTCTCGTTCTTCACCAACGCCAGGTACCGCGGCATGCACGCGGAGTGGAGCGCGATCGCGCCCGCGGTCGTGGCCGCTTTCCGCGCGGATGCGGCGCATCACCCCGGCGACCCCGAGTTCGGCCGGGTGATCGGCGAGCTCACCGCCGCGAGTGAGGAATTCGCCGAGTTGTGGGCTCGCCACGACGTGGACGCCGCGGGCCAGGCCGTGAAGGCGGTGCGCCACCCCGAAGCGGGCGACCTGCTGTTCGACACGACCACCCTCGCGGTGGCCGACCACCCGGATTGGTTCCTGGTGCTCTACAACCCGCAACCCGGCACCGAGACCGCGCAGCGGGTCGAGGGGCTGATGCGGATCAGACTCGCCGCCCCGGCGTGACCGTAGCCTGGTGGTGCCACACCTAGGACAACCGAACACTGTTACGCGGACACGGCCTTCGGCACGCTGATTCGCATGACACACAGCATCTCCCGATTCGACGGTCAGGTCGCGCTCGTCACCGGTGGCTCGAGCGGCATGGGACTGGCCACCGCACGACGGCTGCTCACCGAGGGCGCGCAGGTGGTCATCACCGGCCGGGACAAGACTCGGCTGGACGCCGCGGTCGAGGAATTGAACGGCGCCGACCGGGTGGTCGCGATCCAAGGTGACGCGGGACGCGTCGCCGATCTCGACGCGCTGGCCGCCGCCATCCGCGACCGGCACGGACGCCTGGACGTCGTGTTCGCCAACGCCGGGGTCGCGTCCTTCCGGCCACACGCCGAGATCTCCGAGGACGAGTTCGACCGCGTCGTGGACATCAACTTCAAAGGCGTGTTCTTCACCATCCAGAAAGCTCTGCCGCTGCTGTCGGAGCACGCGGCGATCGTCATCAACGCCTCGTGGACGCTGCATCGTGGCCTGCCCGGAGGTACGTTGTACGCGGCCACCAAAGCGGCCGTGCACAATCTGGCCCGCACGCTCGCGGCGGAGCTGGGGCCGAAGGGAATTCGGGTCAACTCCGTGAGCCCCGGATACATCGAGACCCCGATGTTCCACGACAACGTCAGCCCCGAAGCGCACGCCGCCGTGCTCGCCGAGGTGGCGAGCCGCCGGTTGGGCACCGCCGAGGACGTCGCGGACGCCGTCGCGTTCCTCGCCTCCGCCGAGGCGTCCTACGTCAACGGGCAGGATCTCGTCATCGACGGCGGCCTGGTCGCGGCCATCTCCCGCGAGATGATCTAGGCGGCCGTCGCCGGGCTCCACCGGCGCATCGGCGAACTCCTGCACCGCGCCTTGCTCGATCGCTGAGCGGCCGAAGCTCCAATATCCGGTTGCCGTCGCATGCGCGCCGCTCAGTACAGTGGGCCGGTGATTCGCACCGCCGCGCTGGCCCATGTCCGGGATCGTCGCCTGTTGCAGGCGCGCTCGGCCGGCAAGGAGGTCTTCTATATGGCCGGCGGCAAGATCGATCCCGGCGAGACGCCCGAGGCGGCGCTGCACCGCGAGGTGCGCGAGGAACTCGGTGTCGGTGTCGTCTCT
Organism: Nocardia abscessus; assembly: GCF_015477775.1. Lineage (GTDB taxonomy): Bacteria > Actinomycetota > Actinomycetes > Mycobacteriales > Mycobacteriaceae > Nocardia > Nocardia abscessus_A. Next base: position 241,704 of record NZ_JADLQO010000007.1, read on the forward strand.
TTCGACGAGCTCGGGGTGTTCCATGCCGAGGCGTACGGGCACTCCCCCGGCACCCGGCTGCACATGACCTGCTTCACCGCGGAACTCGACGGCGATCCGCGACCCACCAGCGAGATCGCCGAACTCCGCTATTTCACCGTGAGCGAGTACGCCGCCATGGACCACGTGGCACCCGGCTCGATGCTGGTCTTCCGCAAACTCCACGAACTCGGCGTGGTCGACTGGTAGTTCAGGATCCGCTACCGGCCGACGTCCGGCGCGGCGACCTCGCATCGAATTCGAAGCCGCGGGCGTCGACAAGTCGCGCGTTCCCGTGCGACCCGAAGCCGACCCCTCCGGCGAGGACGTCGAGGTCGCATGATCGGATCCACCGTCCGCCGCGCCCGTCGTGCACGCCGTCGAAAATCGGTGGTGGCGTGGCCGCGTGCGGCGGTACGGTGACGCGACCTCGGAGGCCGATGGTCCACCGAACCCGAGAGGAGTGGTTTATGTCCCGGCGAGCGCCGAGCGCGCCCCATCGTGTGGATTCGAACGACCCGTTCGGTCACGCCTGACCAAGCCGGAACGCCGTCGGCATCGTCGAGGCGCGCTCGGTCTTCTCCTGCTGCATCAATCACCGCTCAGTGAGGAGTACCCGGGTGTCGAGCAACACCTCTTCGTCTCATCGCGGTCCCAGCCCGTCGCTGCGGACCGACACTTTCACCTGCGTGCGCTGTGGGCTCGTCGTATCGACGCTCGGGCCCGACAGCAGCAGGCGCAACCACTGCCCGAGCTGCTTGAATTCGCGGCACACCCGCGACCAGGTCGGTGGCGGCCCGTCCGACTGCGGGGCGCGCATGGCTCCGCTCTCGATCGCCGTGTCGCGCGGCGGCGAGTGGGCTGTGGTGCACCGATGCACCGGCTGTCACGAACTGGCGCTGCACCCGGTGTCCGGCGACGACAACCAGCTGATCTTGATGCGCATCGCCGTTCGACCGTTGGCCGAGCCACCGTTCCCACTCGAAATATTCGCGGATCTGTGAGGCGCGCGTCATGCCACGAAGGAAAGCCGAGCGGCGCCGCCCGCAACGTCCCAAAGAGGTACTGCACGGGCACGGTGGCGAATCCGGCGATATTTTCCGCTGCGTCGGCTGCCGAAGGGAGATCCCGGTGCGTGCGCCCGGCACCGCGCACCGCAATCACTGTCCGCACTGTCTGGCCAGTAGGCATGTCGATCAGCGAGTGCCGGGTGACCGCGCCGCCGAATGTCGCGGGCGGATGGCAGCGGTGAGCATGTCGTCGCGCGAAGACGGGGAATGGCTGCTGGTGCACCAGTGCGTGGCCTGCGGCCGCGTCCGGGCCAATCGCATCGCGGGCGACGACGACGCGATGGCGCTGATACGCATCGCGTTGCGCCCGCTGTCCGATCCACGCCTGGGCAGGCGGGTGCTGCTGTCGCTGTGACCGGCGCCCTCGGGCCGAGTCCTGCTCGGCCCGAGGGGCACCGGCTCAGACCGCGGTGAACCGGGTCGGCAGCGCTTCCAATCCGCGGATCACGACATTCGGCTTGTAGGGCGGGGTGTCCGACAGCAATTCGATGTCGCGGACCCTCCGCAGCACCACCTCGAGCAGCACTTCCATCTCCAGCAGCGCCAGCGGCGCACCGAGGCAGTAGTGGATGCCGAGGCTGAAGCCGAGGTGCTTCTTGGCGGGATTCATCGGATCGGCGTACCGGGCGACGTCGATGCGATCGGGATCGGTGTAGGCCGCGTCGTCGCGGTTGGCCGAGTTGATCAGCACCACCACGCCCTCGCCCGGTTCGAAGTCGTGACCGGCCAGCGTGATCGGGCGGGTCGCGGCGCGCGTGGTGATCTGCACCGACGGCTCCAGGCGCAAGAGTTCGTCGGGGGCCGAGGCCACCAGTTCCGGGCGCTTGCGCAAGGTGTCGATCGCTTCGGGGTTGCGCATCAACTGCAGCATGCCGGTGCCGATCAGGTTGGCCGTCGTCTCGTGCCCGGCCACGAACGTGGTGATGCAGGTGGCCAGCAACTCCTGTTCGGTGAGCACGTCTCCCCGGTCCTCGACCTGGGACAGCGCACTGAGCAAGTCGTCCTTCGGATCGCGGCGGCGTTCGTTCAGCAATTGCCGGAAGTAGCCCATGAATCCGCGTGAGGCCGCGCTGCGGGCTTTCAGCGACTCCTCGGGCAGCGTGTAGTCGTGGTCGAAGCCGCGCGCCAGATCCTGCGACCACCGGTGCACCTGGTCGTAGGCGTCCGGCGGCACGCCGATCAGCTCGCACGCGATGATCAGCGGCAGCGGGTAGGCGATCATCTCGACGAGGTCGAATTCGCCCGCCTCCAGGGCTTTGTCGACCAGTTGCTCGGTGAGCTCCAGAATCCGCGGACGCAGCCTGGTCACCATGCGCGGGGTGAAGCCCTTGGTCACCAGGTTGCGCAGGCGGGTGTGGTCCGGCGGCTCCATCCACAGGAACGAGGTGGGCAGTTCTTCGGGCGCGTCCTCCGGCGACACCGTGGGATGCATCATCGCCGCCTCCTCCGCGTGGCTCCACGCGGTGGTCGACAGGACGGCGGCGCAGTCGTCGTAGCGAGTGAGCACGTAGTGCCCCAGCGGGGTCCGGTGCAGTCTGCCCGCCTCGCGCAGCACCCGGGCTGGGGCGTAGGGATCGGGCCTGCCTTCAGGTCCGAAGAGCTGGGCCAGGGCGGTCTGGATGGCGGAATCCTGTTCCGCGACAGCCGTACCCGCGGTTGACGAGTCCATGTCTCGTGGTCCCTCCTTCACGGAGCACCTGGTCGATGCTGCCGGTCGTTCGAAACGGTCAGTGATCGGAATGGATGCGGTGGCCCGGGTCCGGCGGCGATGACGAACCCGGCGCCCGAACGGCTCCCGGACCGGTGGCGCTGATTCCGGGTGCGCCGGTCCGCGAGCGCCTGGGCAGCAGTACTCGTCTCGCCATCGAGGGGTGCAGCAGTGCCGTCGGCGGTTCGACCAGGTTCGCCACCCGCAAGAAGGTCCGCGACACCTGCGGGTCGACGTGCGCGGCGCGATGAACGCGGGCGACGTAGGCGTTGGTGAGGCGCGTGCGCACCGTACGCGGCCCGGCCACACCCGGATGCGCGAGATCCGCTCCGGCCGACAGTTGCCAGGCGACATCGAGTGCCTTGTCGGCCGCCGCGTAGAACCGCGCGGGCAGGTCGGGCGTGTGTCCGCCCGCGCGCAGACAGGCGCGCAGCGCGACGGCCTGCTGCGCGGCGACCGCCATGCCCTGGGCATAGAGCGGGTTGAAGCTGCACAGCGCGTCACCGAGCAGCACGAATCCGGAAGGCATCGCCGCACGATGCCGGTAGCGCCTGCGCACCGGAGCGCGGAATCGGTGCGCCACCGCGTCGCCGAGCGGTTCGGATCGCGCGATCAGTTCGAGGATGTCCGGCGCGGCGAGGGAGGCGGCGAAGCGGGTGAATCCGTCCGGGTCGGTGGGCGGATGGTCGCCGAGGATTCCGGCCAGGGTGACGTGCCAGCGATCGCCTTCCACCCGGACCGCGCCGCCGCCGCGCCCGTTGGCGCCGGTCGAGATGATCACCGACGAGTGCCCGTCGAGCTGGCCTTCGATCCGCCGGTAGAACTGTGAGGCGTAGCCGAGGTCCACCTCCAGCCGCTGCTCGTCCGGTGGCTCGGCGCCGAGCGCGGTGAGCCACACCGCGGCCCGGGAGCCGCGGCCGGTGGCATCGATCACGAGGTCAGTGGCGTGTGTCTCGACGCCGGAGTCACCGTCCACGGACACCGCGCGCACACCACGCGCGTCACCGACCAGCCCGCGCGCGGTTCCCGCCACGAGCCGCACCCCGGTCGACGCCGAAGTGCGTTCGCGCAGTATGGATTCCAGCAGCGGGCGGGTCGCGATCAGGGACGTGAGCCCGGTGGACGCCTGCGCGGCCCGCAGTCCGCCCACATACCATCGGGTTCCGACCAGGGCTTCGGCCCGCGTCGCACCGCGGGCGGTCATCTCGTCGGTGAATCCGGGGAACAGTTCCTCGATGACGGTGCGGCCACGATCCAGCAGCCCGTGCAGGTGCCGGGCTTGCGGCACGCCTTTGCGCATGCCCTCGGCGTCGAAGCCGTCCCGCTCGAAGACCGTGACACGGTCGAAATGGTCGGCCAGCACCCGGGCCGCCAGCAGCCCGGCGACGCCCGCGCCGAGCACGACCGCGTGCCGTGTCGCGTTCACAACGTCACCGGCAGCGACACGATGCCGCGGTGGATCAGGCTCGGCCGGTACTCGATCGCGTCGGTCGCCGGTGCGAGCTTCGGAGCGCGAGCCAGCAGCGCGCCGATCGCTGCCTCGGCCTCGATCCGCGCCAACGGCGCACCCACGCAGTAGTGGATGCCGAGGCTGAAACCGAGATGCTTGCGCGCCGGGCGATTTCCGGCGTAGCGGGTGACATCGAAGCTGTCCGCGTCCGGATACACCCGGTCGTCCCGGCTGGCCGAGGCCGTGAGTACCACGACCCCGTCACCACGCCGGAACCGATGCTCGCCGACCGTGGTGTCGGCCAGTGCGACGCGAATGGTGAACTGGGTGGGGGCGTCGTAGCGGAGCATTTCGTCGAGCGCGGGCGCGATCAGCTCGGGGTTTTCCCGGAGCAGGGCGATTTGGCCGGGGTTGCGCAGCAGCGCCAGCATGCCGTTGCCGATCAGATTGATCGAGGTTTCCATGCCGGCCACCAGGGTGAGCAGGGCCATGCCGATCACCTCCGGCTCGGTCAGCCGATCGCTGTCCGCGGCGGCGGCGACCAGGGCGCTCAGCAGGTCCGGCGTCGGGTTCTGCTTCTTCTGCTGGACCAGCCGGGCGAAGTACCCCATGCACTCCATCGCCGCCGCGGTGCGGGCGGTGACATCCTCCGCGCCGAGCAGCGAGTCGGGGTCGCTGCCGCGCGCGATGGCCAGCTGCCATTCCCGGAACTTCGCGCCGTCGGCCGGGTCGGCGCCGAGCAGCCGGACCGGAACCATCGCGACCGCCAGCGGCACGGCCAAACCGTCGAGCACGTCGAGTTCGCCACGCACGAGCGCCGCGTCCACGATCTCCCGCACCACCTGCCCGGCGACCGGCGCCATCTCGGCCATCAGCCGCGGGGTGAACGCCTTCGCGACCAGCTTGCGGTAGCGACCGTGCTCGGGCGGATCCATCCGGACGAACGAACCGGGGATCGCGGCGGTGGTGTCGCGGAACGGACTGATCCCCGCCGCGTAGCCGTGCCCCCAGTCGGCGCCGGTCAGAATCGCGGCGCACTCCTCGTAGCGGGTGATCAGAGTGACCGGCACGTCGCCGAACGCGTACGGGACCAGCGCCGCCGCGTCCCGCACCCGCCGGTAGGCCGGATACGGGTCGGCGCGGGCGCTCGGGTCGAAAGCATCGAAGGTCACGTCGGCGGGCGTAACGGTGTTCATCGGGCCTCCATCCGGACACGCAGTTGCGACATGCCGCGCACGACCACGTTCGGCCGGTACGGCGGTTCCTCGAGCAGGGACAGCGACTCGACTCGATCGGCGATCGCCCGCAGCACGGTGCGCATCTCCAGCCGGGCCAGCGGCGCACCGAGGCAATAGTGCAGACCGAGCCCGAAAGACAAGTGCCGCTCGGCTTTTCGACCTCGCGCATACCTCGCGATGTCGAACTCGTCGGCCCGGGGGAAGGCCGCCGGATCGCGATTGGCCGACGCGAGCAGCACGATCACCGCCTCGCCCGGCGCGAACGTCTTTCCGGAGACGGTGATCTCCTCGTGCGCGGTGCGCGTGGTCAGGTGCACCGGGGCGTCGTAGCGCAGCACCTCGTCCACCGCGGGTTCGGACAGCTCGGGAAAGCTGCGCAGCCGCTCGAACTGTTCCGGGTGGCGGATCAGCGCGAGCACACCGTTGCCGATCAGGTTGACCGTGGTCTCGTGCCCGGCCACCACGAGGATCAGCAGGGTGCCGAGCAGTTCGGTGCGGGTGAGCCGGGCGCCCGCGTCGTCGGCCTGCACCAGTGCGGTGATCAGATCGGCGCGTGGCGCGTGGCGGCGCTGTTCGACCAGCTCGCCGAAGAATTCGAGGAAGGCGTGCACCGCGTGGGTGCGCGCGTCGAGTTCCTGCTTCGACAGCAGCACGTCGGGGTCGAGGCCGCGCGCGATGCTCGTGGAGATCTCCCGGACGTGCTCGTGCGCCTCGGCGGGCACGCCGAGCAGCTCGCACACCATGGTCAGCGGCAGCGGGTAGGCCAGCGCCTCGAGCACGTCCACGTCGCGCTCGGCGAGCATCTTCGCCATCAGGTCGTCGACCAGTCGCTCGGCGCGCTCCCGCATGCCGCTGACGGTGCGCGCGGTGAACGCCTTGCTCACCAGCCCGCGCAGGCGGGTGTGCTCCGGCGGTTCCATCCAGAGGAACGATCCGGGCAGTTCCACCTCGCTGTCGCCGTGCAGCAGATCCGGTTCTTCGGCGTGGCTCCAGCGCGGGTCCTGCATGATCGCCTGCGCCTCGTGGTGGCGGGTCACCAGGTGGGTGTCGTGCGGGCCGGGTACGAACGGGCCCGCCGCCCGCAGCACGCCGTAACTGCCGTAGGGGTTGTGCCGCATATGCGAAGCGACGCTCTCGACGACCGCCAGCTGGACCGGGGTCGATTCCTCGACCGCGGAATGCTCGGAACTCACCGGCGACTCCTGAATAGAAATGGACGCGGCGCGGAAAAGGGCATACCATCCGCCGGATCGCTGCGGACAATTCCGGGACGCGAAAGAAATTTCTCGTCCATCGTGGTGCTCGCCACCGGCCCGGCGCGGCGGCGATTACCCGTTCCTATCGCCCCATAGCCGAATACTTTATCGCGCAAATCGATCGGCTGATCGGCCCTGTTTATCGCCGGCGTCAATTCACAACGAGTTCAATGCACCGTCATAATTCACTGTTGTCGTGGCAGGTATGAATTCCGCGGAATCAGCCGTGACGCTGCACGGCCGCCTCGCCGAGATCGCCGCCGCCCACCCCGCGGTGGCCGCCACGTTCTGGTCGGTGTCGCAAACCGTGGACTACGCCGAGCTGCACCGGCTGTCCCTGGTAGCGGCGACGGCGCTGGTCCGGCACGGCGTGCGGCGCGGCGAACCGGTGGGCGTCCTCAGCCCGAACGCCCCCGAGTTCCTCACCTGCCTGTTCGGGGTGACCGCGGCGGGCGGCGCCGCCACTCCCCTCCCGCTGCCCGCCGGCGCGCGGGCGGCGAGTGGCTACCCGCAGAAGCTGGCGGCCGTCATCGCGGCGGCGGGCATGCGCACCGTCCTGGTGTCGCACCGCTTCGCCGATCTGGCCGCGCTGCTGAGCGACGCTCTGGACGTCGAACTGATCGACAGCGCAACGCTTTTCGAATCGGGCACGCCTGCGGACCGAGCCCTTCCCGCGCTCGGGTCCGACGATCCGGCCGTCATCCAGTTCACCTCCGGCAGCACCGCGACACCCAAGGGCGTTCGCCTGACCCACCACAACGTGCTCAGCGGCCTGGCGGCGATTCGCACCGGAATCGAGTTGAGCCTGGAGGACCAGGGCGGGTTCTGGCTTCCGCTGTTCCACGACATGGGCCTGTTCGGCACCCTCTCGGCCATTCTGCGCGGCATTCCCGCACACGTGTGGTCCCCCATCGCGTTCGTCAAGGACCCGGCGCGCTGGCTCGGCGAATTCGCCGCCAGCGGCGCCACCATCACCGCGATGCCCAATTTCGGCTACGAGTCGCTGCTGGCCGCCGTGCCCGCCGACCGGGTGCGCGACTACGACCTGAGCCGCTGGCGGATCGCCTTCAACGGGTCGGAGCCGATCTCCCGGGACATCGTCGTCGCGTTCGGCGAGCGTTTCGCGCCCGCCGGATTCCGCCCGGCGACCATGTTCGGCGTCTACGGCATGGCCGAAGCCACCCTGGCGGTCACCTTCCCCCCGCTCGGCCGGGAACCCGTCTTCGAGTGGGTCGATCGGGCGAAACTGTCGGATGACGCGGTCGCACAGAGCGTTTCACCGGAGGCGCCGGGCGCTCGGCCGGTCGCCGGAGTCGGTTCGCCGGTACAGCGGCTGCGTTTGCGCGTCGTCGCCGCCGACGGGGACCGTCCGCTGCCCGACGGCGAAGTCGGCGAGATCCTCATCCAGGGCGACGCGGTCACCGACGGATACCTCACCGCCGACCCGTCGCGAGTGGCCGGGCTGTTCGCCGACGGCTGGTTGCGCACCGGTGACCTCGGATACCTGCGCGACGGCGAGCTTTTCGTCACCGGCCGGTGCAAGGACATGATCACCGTGCGCGGCGTGAACTACTACGCCCAGGACGTCGAGGCGGCCGTGCGCGGCCTCGACGGTGTGTACAAGGGCCGGTGCACGGCGGCGATCGACCCGGACGGCGCGGACGTGATCGCGCTGATCGCCGAGTCCGAGCGCACCGGAGCCGACGCCGACGCGCTGACCGCGGCGATCCGCGCCCGGATCTCCGCCGAACTCGGCCTGGCCGCGGTGCGCGTCCACCTGGTCGCGCCGCGCAGCATTCCCCGAACCAGCAGCGGCAAGCTCCAGCGGCTCGCCGCCCGCGATCTCATCACGCACCGCCGGTAATCCCGACCGAACTGGAGTCCTTCGTGCACAGCTATGACGTCTTCCGCCACTACGAGCGCCTGCATTGGAAGCTGGCCGACCTCGATCTCGACGCCGTCGACAAGTCCTTGGTCCGTCCCGAGTACATCACCCTCGCCAAGAGCGCGACGATGGGCGAGTCCAATGTCATCGCCGCGGTGCACGGGTTCATGAACGAGTTCGTCGACGACTACGACTTCTCCACGTTCGCGGTGGTGTGGGGCTACCAGGAAGTGCAGCACCACTACGCGTTCCGGTCCTGGCTGAACGCGCTCGGCGAGAGCGTGGACGACAAGGCCGTCGACTCGATGCGCGAGCCGTACGCGCCGGGCACCACCCCCTCGGCGACCCTGGCCACCAACATCATCTCCGAGCTCACCGTCAACCACATCTACCGCGCGGTGGCGAACTGGGTCGAGGAGCCCGTGCTGAAGGGGTTGCTGCTCAACGCCGGTCGCGACGAGGCGGGCCACGCGCGCGAGTTCATCCACTACGCCACCGAGCGGCTGCGGCGCCGTCCCGAGGAGCTGCCCTCGGTGCTGGAGACCCTGTACGTGTACAGCTCCGAGGCCAAGATCAAGCACCCGGTCAGCACGTTCAAGGCCGGCATCAGCGAGCTCGGCGACCACGAGACCATCGACACCGGGTTCGAACTGTTCCTCGAGCAGGTCGCCGCGGAGGGTGAGCTGGACGTGCTGCACGACAAGGTCCGTCGCACCTTCGGCAACATGACCGGACTGGATCTGTCCAGCAACGCCAAGGTTCGCCGGGCCCTGGCCGACGCGATCGCCTGACGCATGGACCACGACAACGCCTTCTGCGAGGACACCGGGCACGGCGGGGTGGACACCGTCCGGGTGCCCTGGTCGGTGATCCCGGACTACCGCTGCTTCGGCTGCTCACCGCACAACACGACGGGTCTGCGCCTGCGTTTCACCCCGCATCCGGACGGGCTGCAGGCCCGGTTCCGGCTCGGGCGCGAGTTCGAGTCCTACCCCGGCGTCGTGCACGGCGGATTGACCGGCGTGATCTGCGACGAGGTGATGGGCAACCTGATCGTCCTGGCTCGCCACCACCCGGCGTTCACCGTCACGCAGCGCACCCGATTCCTCACACCACTGCTCGTGGGTCGCGAATACCACTGTGTCGCGACATTGTCCGGCGCCGAGGACGACCGCCCGATCCAGGCGTCCGCGGAGATCCGTGACGCCGACGACCTGGTGTGCGCCAGCTCCACCGCGGCCTACCAGCCGTTCGCGCTCGACGACGTGCGCCATCAGCTCACCCTCGGCGACGACGAGGTCGCCGCGCTCTCCCACGCCCTGTCCACCGGCACCGCCCTCGCACCGAACGGAGTCCACTCATGACCACCATCCACACCGCCGACGACATCCTGCGCACGGTCACCGAAATCGCCACCGCCGAGACCGGCATCCCGGAGGCGGAACTGCGTCCGGAGCTGGACCTGCGCGGCATGGCGGGCGTCGACTCGGTGCGCGTGCTGCGCATGGTCGCCAAGATCGAACGCACCTACGACATCGAACTCGAGGATCAGGACGTGTTCGGCCTTTCCTCGCTGAACGACGTCGTCACGGTGGTCGGCAAGGCGCTGCGCGAGGCGGCGGCGTGACCGTCACCGACCAGCCGGTCACCGCCGACACCAATCAGCACTACGACCTCGACCCGGACGTCTTCGGCCAGTTCCTCGACCCGCTGCGCAAGTACAGCTCGGCGCTCTACGAGTCCGAGTCCGACACGCTCGAGCAGGCGCAGCGGCGCAAGCTGCGATTCGTGGCCGACCGGCTCGGGGTGACCGGCGGCGAACGCCTGCTGGACGTCGGTTGCGGGTGGGGCTCGCTGATCCTGTTCATGGCCGCGGAATTCGGCTGCGAGACAACGGGTGTCAGCCCGGCGCCGCGCCAGCACGAGTACATCGCCGAGCAGGCGCGCGTCCGTGGTCTCGCGGATCGGGTGCACACCAGGGTCGGTCACTTCGAGCGGCTGGACCTGCCGCCGCGCGGATTCGACGCCGTGACGCTGCTCGGCTCGATCGTGCACATGCCCGACCTCGGCGCGATCTTCCGCCGGGCTCGCGCGGTGCTGCGGCGCGGCGGCACGCTGTATGTGTCGGAGAGCTGCTTCCGCAACGCCGCCGCGCGCACGGCGTTCGACGCCAAGGACGGCACCGAGTTCGTGCGCGAGGACATCTTCGGGTGGGGCGATCTGCGTCCGCTCTCGGACCTGGTGACCGCCGCCGAGGACGCGGGATTCTCCATCATCGCGGTGGACGACCTCACCGAGCACTACCGCCGCACCATCGACGATTGGATCGCAGGCGTCGACGCGGCCGCCGAACGCATCGACACGCATGGGCCGGGCTTGGCCGCGAAGCTGCGGCACTACCTGGAGATCGCGAACGCCGGATGGGGTTACACCACCAAGCACTACGCGCTGACCTGCCGGAACGCCCGCTGAACGGGAGGAGCGAGAGATGAACATCGAATCGGCGCTGATTCCCGTGGACGAAGTCGTGGCGGCGGTGGACGGATTCCTCGCGGCGTCGCCCGCCACACGGGCCTGGGACGTGGAGACCGCGTTCGACTGGTCCCGCGCCGACGCGGGCAGGCTCACCGAGGGCCAGCGGTCGGCGGTCCAGTTCGTCACCCTCATCGAGGACCACCTGCCCGGCTACTTCGACGTCTACCACCGCTATTTCCCGGTGGACGACACCGTCGGCCGGGACGCGTTCATCCACAACCGCGAGCTCTACCACTTCACCGTGCGCTGGGCACTGGAGGAGGACACGCACGCCCGCGCGCTGACCCGCTACCAGGAGGCGTCCGGCATCGCCGAACGCGGTGCGCTGCGCACGGAACTCGCGATCGAGGGGCAGAAACCGTTCGACCTGCCGTACCGGCACCCGGTGCAGTTCTTCGCCTACGCGCTGGTGCAGGAGAAGGCGACGCAGATGTACTACCAGCACCTGCGCGAGGTGGTGAACGACCCGGTGCTCGCGGCGGTGCTGGCGCGGCTGTCGCGCGACGAGGCGCGGCATTTCAGCTTCATGGCCGACGTGGTCGGCCGCTACCTCCGCGTCCAGGGCGACGCCACCGTGGAGCCGATCCGCGAGGTGATCGCCACCTTCCGCATGCCACTGGCCGACACCATGCGCGGCTACTGGCGGTGGGCGCTGAAGATCGCCGATGTGGCCGCCTACGACCACACCGAGGCCTACGAGCACCTGGTGAAGGTGATCGACCGCGCGGTGGACGCGCGCAGCGATCGCCTCGACGAACTGGTGCGCTTCATCGACGAGTGCCGATCGCTGGCGTGAATCCGGAACGCCGCAGGGCCCTGTCCCCGGACGAGTTCGGGAACAGGGCCCTGCGCGGCGTTCAGTTCTCGGGCTGCAACACCAGGATCGTGGTGGAACCGTGCGCGATCAGCTTGCCGCCCGCGTCGGTGATCCGGCCCTCCGCCGTCGCGGTGCGCCGTCCGACGTGCACCGCGTTGGCCTCGCAGGTCAGCCGCGAGCCGTCCAGCGTCACCGGCCGGATGAAGTTCACCTTCAGCTCGAGCGTCGTATAGGCCACGCCGTCGCCGAGTTTCGTGAAGACCGCGCTGCCCATCGCCGTGTCCATCAAGGTGGCCAGCACCCCGCCGTGCACGGTGAACATGGCGTTGATGGTGGCCGGGTTCGGGTCGAGGTAGTACCGGGTGTAGCCGTCGCCCGCCGTCTCCAGTCGAATGCCCAGAGACGCGCCGACGCCGAGATTCTCGCGAAGCCCCCGCTCGAAAACCGTGGTCAGTTCGGTGACACGGGACGCCACGGTCCCGTTGGCGTGAGTGTCGATGCTGGTCATGGCTTTTCCTCCCTGGCGAACGTTGCCCCGCTATTCGATCAGCACCCGATGAACTCCAGCCGACCCCACTCGATTGCATACCGTGTTTCGATCGGCCGATAGGACGTGCGGCCCGGGCGGTTCCGCCACTCTCGATCACCCGCCTGGTACCGGACGACCGGCTCTCCGTCTGACCTTCTCGTTCCCTGCCCGGCCCACGCGTCGATGGTCCGATTCGGCTCGGACCCGATAGCCGCTCCACACCGCTGGACGGCGGCTGGGAGGCCGGAGCGAATCGGTCCCCAGAGCGAGAACGGTTCCGGTTGCCGCGAACCGGGTGGTGACGCTGCCGCACGCGAAAACGGACAAAAACGGAGTGCGTCCTCATTGCCAAGCTGTAATAGCTCGAGGATTACTGGAGAAGCCGGGTTACGACAACGTCGGCGTAGCACCATCTTTCAGCTCACGTCTCCGCCGGAGGGCAGCCCCATGCCTACTATCGCGTCGCTTTCACCGGCTTCGGGGCCGGCGTCCGGGGGCAACAGCGTGGTGGTCACCGGCACCGGGTTCCGCGGCGCAGGCCCTTTGACCGTGCGATTCGGCACGGCCGCCACCACCTTCACCATCGACTCCGAAACCCGGATCACGGCTGTCGCCCCCACCGGAAGCGGGACGGTGCAAGTCACCGTCGCCGCACCGCTGAGCGGCACCAGTAACGCACTGCCCTACACCTACGTGGCAGTTCCCTCCCTGACCTCGATCGGTCCCGTCCAAGGGCCGTCCGGGACCACGGTCACCATCAACGGATCCGGGCTCTCCGGCGTGACGGCGGTGAATTTCGGTGGCACTCCCGCGCCTTCGTTCACTGTCGGGTCCGGGACCCAGATCACCGCGACGGTTCCGCAGGGGACCGGCATAGTTCCGGTGACCGTCACGTCCCAGGCCGGAACGAGCAACCCACTGCTCTACACCTATATCCCGTCTCGCCCCACCATCACATCGCTGTCACCGTCTTCGGGACCGGCAACCGGCGGCAACAGCGTGGTGATCACCGGCACCGAATTCATCGGCCCCACCACCGTGCGGTTCGGCTCGACCGCAACCACATTCACCCTCGAGTCCCCGACGCGGATCACCGCGATCGCTCCGCCCGGGACAGGTGATGTGCAGGTCACCGTCACCACAGCGGGCGGTACCAGCAACGGGGTGGCCTACACCTATCCCGCCGCGCCGTCGCTGAGCTCGGTCAGCCCCGTCTCCGGCCCGGCGGCGGGCGGCAACACCGTCGTCCTCACCGGTACCGGGTTCGGCGCGACCACCGCGGTGAAGTTCGGTGTGACCGCGGCGAGATCGTTCACCGTCGTCTCCGGCACCCGCATCACCGCCGTAGCACCGGCCGGAACCGGTACGGTCGCCGTCACCGTCACCAACCCCCGAGGCACCAGCAACGGGATCGCCTACACCTTCGTCGCCGCACCCACTCTCGCCTCGGTGGCACCGGGCTCCGGACCCGAAATGGGCGGCAATACCGTCGTTCTCGCAGGAACCGGGTTCACCGGTACCAGTGCCGTCCGCTTCGGCGACAGGCCCGCGGCCTCCTTCACGGTGGTCTCCGCCACCGAGATCAGGGCCGTCGCGCCCCCAGGTACCGGCACGGTCGACGTCACCGTCACCGCGATCGGTGGCACCAGTAACCCGGCGCCCTATACCTACGTCCCGGTACCGGCACTCGCCGCGGTGGCGCCGGGCTCCGGACCCGAGACCGGCGGCAACACGGTCGTCCTCACCGGAACCGATCTCACCGGCACGACCTCGGTCGTGTTCGGCGCCACCCCGGCGATCGCTTTCGTGGTGGAATCGGACACCCGGATCAGCGCCACGGCCCCCGCGGGCACCGGGACCGTCGATGTCGCCGTCACCACCGACGGAGGCGCCAGCAACACGGTGGACTACACCTTCGTCGCGGCGCCTACCCTCGCCACAGTCGTCCCCGACGACGGCCCGGAGTCCGGCGGGAACACCGTCACCCTGACCGGCGCGAACCTGGCCGGCGCCACCGCCGTGCATTTCGATCGGACACCCGCGACCTCCTTCACCGTCGTCTCCGACACCCGGATCACCGCCGTGGCGCCCGCCGGGACCCCGGGGCCTGTCGTCGTCACGGTCACGGCCACGGGCGGCGACAGCAACGGGCTGCTCTACACCTTCGTCGCCGCACCGGCTCTCGTCTCGGTCGCACCGGGCTCTGGTCCCGAGACCGGCGGCAACACCGTGGTTTTGACCGGCGCCGACCTCACCGGCACGACCGACGTCATGTTCGGCGCTACCGCCGCGATCGCGTTCGTGGTGGATTCCGACACCCGGATCAGCGCCACAGCGCCCGCGGGGAGCGGGACCGTCGATGTCTCCGTCACCACCAACGGTGGCGCCAGTAACGCACTGGCCTACAACTACGTTCCCGCACCCGCGCTCACCTCGATCGTGCCCGGCTTCGGCCCGGAGACGGGCGGCAATACCGTCATCCTCACCGGCAGCGGTTTCACCGGCGCTACGGCCGTGCGCTTCGGCGCGAACACCGCGATCGCCTTCACGATCGTCTCCGACACCCAGATCGCCGCCGAAGCGCCTGCCGGAACCGGCCCGGCCTTTGTCACTGTCACCTCCGCCGGTGGCGAAAGCAGCCCGGTGAGCTATACCTATGTCCCGGCACCGGTACTCGCCTCGGCGGCACCGGGCTCCGGCCCCGAGACCGGCGGCAACACAGTCACCCTCACCGGCACCGGATTCACCCGCACGACCGCCGTCACCTTCGACGGGACACCCGCCACATCGTTCACGGTCGTCTCGGATACCGAGATCACCGCGACAGCCCCTGCGGGGACCGGCACGGCCGACGTAACCGTCACCACGGCAGGCGGCACCAGCGACCCGGTGACCTATGCGTACGTTCCGGCGCCCACGCTCGCCTCGGTGGTACCGAGCTCGGGGCCGCAGACCGGCGGCAACACCGTCACCCTCACCGGCACGAGACTCACCGGCACGACCGCCGTCACCTTCGACGGGACACCCGCCACATCGTTCACGGTCGTCTCGGATACCGAGATCACCGCGACAGCCCCTGCGGGGACCGGCACGGCCGACGTAACCGTCACCACGGCAGGCGGCACCGGCAACACGGTGGGCTACACCTACGTCCCAGCGCCCACGCTCGCTTCGGTGGGGCCGGACTCGGGGCCGCAGACCGGCGGCGACACAGTCGATTTCACCGGCACCGGATTCACCGGCGCGACCGCGGTCGACTTCGATGGGGCAGCGGCGGTTTCGTTCACCGTGGTCTCCGACTCCCGGATCACGGCGATCGCGCCCGCGGGGTCCGGGTCGGTGGAGGCCACCGTGACCACAGCCGGCGGCACCAGCAACCCCGTGGCCTACACCTACGTCCCGGCGCCGGCGCCAGCCGCGGCGGTGCCCGACTCAGGCCCGGAGACCGGCGGCAACACCGTTGCCTTGACCGGTACGGGATTCACCGGAGCCACCGCCGTGCACTTCGGTACCACCCCGGCGACCTCGTTCACGGTGGTGTCGGATACCGAGATCACCGCGGTCGCACCCGCGGGTACCGGTACCGCCGCGGTCACCGTCACCTCTGCCGGCGGAGCAGGCAACGGCGTCCTCTACAGCTTCGTCCCAGCACCTGCCCTCGCCTCCGTCGAACCCGGCTCCGGGCCGGAAACCGGCGGCAACACCGTCGTCCTCACGGGTACCGAGTTCACCGGGGCAACCCGGGTCGATTTCGGTGGGACAGCCGCGATCTCCTTCACTGTGCTGTCGAACACCGAGATCAGCGCGGTCGTCCCCGCGGGGACCGGCGCGGTCGACGTCACCGTCGGCACTCCGGGCGGCACCAGCGGCAGCGTCCGCTATGCCTACCTCCCGGCACCATCGCTCACCACGGTGACATCCGGCTCGGGACCCGAAAACGGCGGTAACACAGTCGATTTCACCGGCACCGGATTCACGGACGCGACCGCGGTGCACTTCGGTGCGAACAGGGCGGTTTCGTTCGCCGTGGTGTCCGATTCGCGGATCACAGCGATCGCGCCTGCCGGGGCCGGGGCGGTGAACGCCTCCGTGACCACAGCCGGCGGCACCAGTGACCCGATGACCTATGCCTACATACCGGCTCCGACGCTCGCCGGTGTGACGCCGCGCTTCGGGCCGGAGACCGGCGGCAACACTGTCACCCTCACCGGCTCCGGGTTCACCGGAACCACCGTCGTCCGGTTCGGCACCACACCCGCCACCTCGTTCACCGTGGTCTCCGACACCCAGATCACCGCCGTCGCACCCGCGCGCACCGGTATCGCCGCCGTCTCCGTCACCACACCGGGCGGAATCAGCAACTTCGTGGCCTATGCGTTCGTCCCGGTGCCGACGCTCGTCAGCGTGACCCCTCGCTTCGGCCCCGAGACCGGCGGCAACACCGTCACCCTCACCGGCACCAACCTCAACGGCACTGTCGCCGTCCGCTTCGGCGCCACACCCGCCACCTCGTTCACCGTCGTGTCCGACACCCAGATCACCGCCGTCGCACCCGCACGCACCGGCACCGCCGCCATCACCGTCACCACCCCGGGTGGCACCAGCAACTTCGTCGCCTACGGATACACGCCCCTCCCGACGCTCACCAGCGTGGCCCCACGCTTCGGACCGGAAACCGGCGGCAACACCGTCACCCTCACCGGCACCGATCTCACCCGAACCGTCGCCGTCCGCTTCGGCGCCACACCCGCCACCTCGTTCACCGTGGTCTCCGACACCCAGATCACCGCCGTCGCACCCGCACGCACCGGCACCGCCGCCATCACCGTCACCACCCCGGGTGGCACCAGCAACTTCGTCGCCTACGGATACACCCCCGCACCGACACTCACCACGGTCACGCCCCGGTTCGGGCCGACGACGGGCGGCAACACCGTCACCCTCAACGGCACCAACCTCACCCGAACCACCGCGGTCCGCTTCGGCACCACACCCGCCACCTCGTTCACCGTCGTGTCGAACACCGAGATCACCGCGGTCGCACCCGCGCGCACCGGCACCGCCGCGGTCACCGTCACCAGCCCGGGCGGTACCAGCAACGGTGTCACCTACACCTTCGTCCCGGCACCGACCCTCGCCGCGCTGGTCCCTGGCTCGGGACCGGCGAGCGGCGGCAACACCGTCCTCCTCACCGGCGCCAATCTCACCGGAACCACCGCGGTCACCTTCGGCGGCACACCGGCGAGCTCCTTCACCGTCGTGTCGAACACCCAGATCAGCGCCGTCGCTCCCGCGGGCACCGGCACGATCTCGGTCACCGCCAGGACGCCGGGCGGCACCAGCAACGGCGTGTCCTACACCTACCTTCTCGTTCCCGCCCTCGTCTCCGCCGTGCCGAATTCGGGTCCGGTGGAGGGCGGCAACACCGTGCTCCTCACCGGCGCCAACCTCACCGCTGTCACCTCGGTTCGTTTCGGTGCGGTCCCGGCGGGCTCGTACAGCGTCCTGTCCGATACCCAGATCAGCGCCGTCGTACCCGCCGGGACCGGAACGGTGTCGGCCACCGTCGTCTCACCCAACGGCACCAGTAACGGGGTCCTCTACACCTACGGCGGCGCCCCCGCCCTCGTCGCGGTGGTCCCCGGCGCGGGGGCCCGAGCAGGCGGCAACACGGTCGTACTCCAAGGCGGCAACTTCACCGGGACGATCGCGGTGAATTTCGGCGCCACCGCGGCGACGTCCTTCACCGTCGACTCCGATACCCGGCTCACGGCCGTCGTTCCGGCAGGCACCGGCGTAGTGCCGGTCACGGTGACCAACGCGGTCGGCACCGGCAACGCGGTTGCGTACACCTACCTCGGAACCCCGAGCCTCACCTCGGTCGACCCGAACCAGGGTCCCGCCTCCGGTGGCAACACGGTCACCCTCACGGGCACCGAGTTCACCGGAGCCACTGCCGTCGATTTCGGTGGGACAGCGGCGATCTCCTTCACCGTGGTGTCGAGCACCCAGATCAGCGCCGTCGCACCCGCCGGAACCGGCGCGGCGAACGTCTCCGTCACCACACCGGGTGGCACCAGCAACAGTCGTTCCTACGCCTATGTTCCGGCACCGGTTCTCGACGCCGCGGTCCCCGGCATCGGGCCGGAGACCGGCGGCAACACCGTGGTTCTGACCGGCGCCAACCTCTCCGGCGCCACCGCGGTGCGTTTCGGAGCGAACGCGGCGGTGGCCTTCACCGTCGTGTCGGCTACCGAGATCAGGGCGGTCGCACCGGCGGGCACCGGTACCGCCGCGGTCACCGTCACCACGACGGGGGGCATCAGCAACGGCGTGTCCTACAGCTACGTCCCGGTACCGAGCCTCACCGCGGTGGTTCCGAATCCGGGTCCGGAGACCGGCGGCAACACCGTCACCCTCACCGGCACCGGATTCGCGACCGCGACAGCGGTGAACTTCGGTGCGGCCCCGGCGATCTCGTTCACGGTGGTGTCGGATACCACGGTCACCGCGGGCGCACCCGCGGGTACCGGCACGGCCGCGGTCACCGTCACCACTGCGGGTGGGGCCAGCAACGACAGCGTCTACACCTATGTCCCGGCGCCGACTCTCGCCTCGGTGGTTCCCGGTGCGGGACCGGTGACCGGTGGCAATACCGTCACGCTCATCGGCGCCGGATTCACCGGCACGACCGCCGTCCGCTTCGGCGCCACACCCGCCGCCTCCTTCACCGTGGTATCGGACACCGAGCTCACCGCGGTCACTCCCGCCGGTACCGGCACCGCCGCGGTGACCGTCACCGCCGTCGGCGGCACCAGCAACGGCGTCTCCTACAGCTTCGTCCCAGCACCGGTACTCGCCTCGACCGTCCCCGGCTCCGGACCGGAGACCGGCGGCGACACCGTCAGTCTCACCGGCACCGGATTCGCGACCGCGACCGCGGTGAACTTCGGTGCGACCCCGTCGATCTCGTTCACGGTGGTGTCGGATACCGAGATCAGTGCGGCGGTCCCTGCCGGCACCGGCCCGGTCGGTGTCACGGTCGCCTCCCCCGGTGGCACCAGCAACCCCGTGACCTACAGCTACGTCCCCGCACCGGCACTCGCCTCGATGGTCCCGGACTCCGGACCGGAGACCGGCGGCAACACCGTCACCCTCACCGGCACCGGATTCGCGACCGCGACCGCCGTGAACTTCGGTGCAGCCCCGGCGATCTCGTTCACCGTGGTGTCGGACACCGAGATCACCGCCGCCGCCCCCGCGGGCACCGGTACGGCCGCGGTCACCGTCACCACCATCGGCGGCGACAGCAACGACGTCCTCTACCCCTACACCCCGGCGCCGGTGCTCGCCTCGGTGAACCCTGGTTCCGGAGCGGAGACCGGCGGCGACACCGTCACCCTCACCGGCACCGGATTCACCGGCGCGACCGCCGTCCGCTTCGGCGCCACACCCGCCACCTCCTTCACCGTGGTGTCGGACACCGAGCTCACCGCGGTCACTCCTACCGGTACCGGCACGGCCACAGTCAGCGTCACCGCCGTCGGCGGTACCAGCAACGGCGTCTCCTACAGCTTCGTCCCAGCACCGGCACTCACCTCGACCGTCCCCGGCTCCGGACCGGAGACCGGCGGCGACACCGTCACCCTCACCGGCACCGGATTCACCGCCGCGAGCGAGGTCACCTTCGGCGTCGCCGCCGCGGTCTCCTTCGGCGTGGTCTCCGATTCCCGGATCACAGCGGTCGCACCGTCCGGGATCGGTCCGGTGGATGTCGTCGTCACCAGCGCCGGCGGCAGCAGCGCCGGCGTCCGCTACACCTACGTCCCGGCACCGGCCCTCGCGTCGGTGAACCCCGGTTCCGGAGCGGAGACCGGCGGCGACACCGTCACCCTCACCGGCACCGGATTCACCGGCACGACCGCGGTGAATTTCGGCCTCACCCCGGCGACGTCGTTCACGGTGGTCTCCGACACGCAGATCACGGTGACGGCCCCGGCGGGTACCGGCACGACCGCGGTCACTGTCACCACCGCGGGCGGCACCAGCGGCGGCGTCCTCTACACCTATGTCCCGGCACCGGCGCTCGCCTCGAGCGTGCCCCGCTCGGGACCGGTGACCGGCGGCGGCACCGTCACGCTCACCGGTACCGGATTCACCGGCACGACCGCTGTCCGCTTCGGCGCCACACCTGCCGTGTCCTTCACGGTGGTGTCGGATACCGAGGTCACGGCCGTGGTTCCCGCCGGAACCGGCACGGCCGCGGTCACCCTCACCACCGCGGGCGGCACCAGCAACGATGTCGCCTACGCCTACGTCCCAGCACCCGCCCTCGCCGCCGTCGATCCCGGCTCCGGACCCGAAACCGGCGGCAACACCGTCACTCTCACCGGTACCGACCTCACGGCGACAACCGCTGTGCGTTTCGGCGCCGTGCCCGCGTCGTTCACGGTCGTCTCCGACAGCGAGATCAGCGCCACCGTCCCTCCGGGAGCCGGTACGGTCGGCCTCACCGTCACCACGGCCGGTGGGACGAGCAACTCGGTCCGCTATGCCTACGTCCCGGCACCCGTCCTCGCCTCGGTGGCCCCCGACTCGGGTGCGACGTCCGGCGGCAACACCGTCATCCTCAACGGGACAGGATTCACCGGCGCGACTGTGGTGAATTTCGGTGCGAACACCGCGATCTCCTTTGTCGTGGTCTCGGATTCCGAGATCAGGGCCGTGGCGCCCGCCGGGATGGCCGGGACCGTCACCGTCGCCGTTGTCGCGACCGGCGGAAGGAGCAACCGCGTCTTCTACACATACGTGCCTGCACCGGCCCTCGCCTCGGTGGTCCCCGGCTCCGGGCCCGCCACGGGCGGAAACACCGTCACCCTCGACGGCACCGGGTTCACCGGCGCGACCGCCGTCCGTTTCGGCGCGATCCCGGTGACCTCCTACACCGTGGTCTCCGACACCCGGATCACCGCGGTAGCGCCCGCCGCGCCCGCCGGGCCGGTCGCCGTCACCGTCGCCACCGCGGGTGGCACGAGCAACAGCGTGCTCTACACCTACGTCGCCGCGCCCACGCTCACCTCGGTCGTCCCGAGTTCGGGTCCGACCACCGGCGCCGACACCGTCGTCCTCACCGGCACCGGTTTCACCGGCGCTACGGCCGTGCGCTTCGGCGCGAATACCGCTGTTTCCTTCAGCCTGGTCTCGGATTCCCTGATCAGCGCCGTTGCGCCTGCCGGCGGCGCGGGAACGGCGCCGGTCACCGTCACCACTGCCGGCGGCACGAGCAACGGAGTCTCCTACGCCTATGTCACCGCGCCTACCCTCGTCTCCGTCGCCACGCACTCGGGTCCGGCCGCGGGAGGCACCACCGTCGTCCTCACCGGCACGGGTTTCACCGGAGCCGCCGCCGTCCGCTTCGGAACCGTCTCCGCGACCTCTTTCACGGTGATCTCCGAAACCGAGATCGCCGCCGTCGCTCCCGGTCGGCCCGCCGGACCGGTCGCGGTCACCGTCACCGCCCCCGGCGGCACCAGCAACGGCGCCGTCTACACCTACGTCCCCGCACCGGCGATCGCTGCGATCCACCCGAACCAAGGGCCCGTCTCCGGCGGCACCACCGTCATCCTCACCGGCACGGGATTGACCGCAGCGAGCGCGGTGCGTTTCGGCACGACGACGACGCCCTCGTTCACCGTCATCTCCGACACGCTGCTCCGGGCGACGGTGCCCGCCGGGAGCGGCGTCGTCAGCATCACCGTCACGACCCCAGGTGGCACCAGTAACGGCGTCCCCTACACCTACCTCGGCGGATAGGTCACGGATCACGCGACGATACTCGTCCGTCCGTCCGTCCGTCCAGCCTGGCCCGACCGACCTCGCCGAAGCACTCGCCGACGCCGGTAGGCAGGCTCCGCGAATCAGGAGAGCGATCGTTGCCGGGCTTTCCGGGGCACGGTTACTCGCGAGCCCCGCTTCGCGCGGTGCCCGAATCGCGACGGGCGTGCTCCGCCACCCAGACGCCGACGCCGATCGCCCCGGCCACCGGCCACGACACCACCCCGGTGACCGCGGCCGCCCCGAGCCCGCCGAAGTAGAGCAACGACTCCCGATCCGGCACCCCTTTGCGCACCGCCGCGGTCGCCGACGCGACACCGCCGGCCACGGTGCGCGGCCCGGGCGGAAGCGGGACGCGCGCCATCCGTACCCCGAGAGTCGGAACCGGGACGGACAAACCGGCGCGCTTGGTGGTCGGGGGCGGCGATGCGGTCTCGGTGTCCGGCCCCGAACGCGCCGTCTCAGGTGCCCCGGAGCCGGATGCGCGGACCTTATGGCTTGCTGACTTGGACATGACCGCTCCTTCCTTCGTCCTGAACCTCGTCGCTGTGTATGTGATCCAGCCAAGCCGGGCTCGCCCCGCGTCGCAACCCCTCAGGGTCCGGATGCTCGCGACGGCAGCGACTGTGGCGCATACGGACGTTTCGTCGACCGTCGCACGGCTACGAACACGCCGCGGATCGCATCCAGGTCCGCAACGCGGCCGAGACTTCGAACCGAATCGACGAACCTGACAATGGCTATAAGGTTGCTGAGTTCCACGATACCGCGAAGAGAACTGTCAGGATTCGCAGTTCTACCGCACGTGAATGGGCTATTTGACGCATTCCGGTCTAACCCGTGGATGTCGCTGGTAATTTGCTGGCGGTACATACGGATTCAGCCAACCACTCGACGAATGCGGCGAACTACCCCTGGAGGTCAAGGTCGTGACTCGTCCGTTTCTTCGTAACCTCGCCAGACGGCGCATCGGTTCGGCCCGCGCCCTCGGTGCGATCGGCGGTATGGCATTCACGCTGCTGCTGGCGACGACGGCAACCGCGGAGCCGATATATCCGCTGCCCGATCCAGACCCGTTCTACGCGGCCCCGGCCAATCTGGCGGCGCACCGACCAGGTGACGTGCTCGAAGTGCGGCCCTTGCCGCCGCTTGCCTCCTTCCCCGGCGCCGCCGTCAGGCTGGTCGAGTTCCGTTCCACCAATTCGCGGGGCGCGCCGATCGCGGCGACCACCACGATCGTCACCCCCGCCTTCCATCGCCCCGGCATGCCGCTGCTGTCGTATCAGCACTTCATCAATTCGCTCGGCACCGGCTGCGCGGTATCGCACCTGCTCTACGCGAACGATTTCAACCTGTCGATGGCGACCCCGATGTTGAACGTGCTGCTGCAACAGGGCTGGAGTCTGGCGCTGCCGGACCATCTCGGACCGCAGTTCGCACTCGGAGCCGGGCGTTTGGGCGGCCAGATCACGCTCGACGGCGTCCGTGCGGCGAGGCAACTGCCCGAACTCGCCGTCGAGCACAGCCCGGTGGCGCTGGCGGGCTACTCCGGCGGCGGTCTCGCCACGGCCTGGGCGGCCGCGCTGCAGCCGTCCTACGCGCCTGACCTGCGGCTGGCGGGCGCGGCGATCGGCGGCGCCCCGATGAACCTGGTGGCGATGGCGGAGGGGCTGGGACTCAATCCGCACCCGGCCTTCGGCTTGGCCATGGCGGCGGCGATCGGCCTGGAGCGGGAGTACCCGGACCGGGTGCCGATCAGCCCGAATCTCAACGCTCGCGGCCGCGCGCTGCGTGACGCCATGGCCAACAGTTGCACCAACGACATCCTCGCCATAGGCGCGGGCGGCAGCGCGCGCGATTTCGTGGACAGCACCTCGGTCTTCGACACGCCCGACGCTTGGTCGGTGGTGGAGGAGAACAGCGTGGAGCTCTACGGCGGCGCTCCGCAAACCCCGATATTCGAATGGCATTCGCCGAGCGACCCACTGATTCCGATCAAGGCCATCGACAACACCGCGGGCCGCTGGTGCTCGGCCGGGGTGCCGGTGCAGGTGGTGCACGTGCCCGCCTTCGACCATCTGTCCGCGGCGGCCATGGGCGCCCCCGCGGTGGCGGCGTGGCTCGAAGGCCGGATTCGTGGAGAGCCCGCGCCGTCCAACTGCTGACGAATCCAGAGGACGAAGAAACAGCCGGCGCACACACTGTCCGACGCGCCGGGCGGGGAGGGTGCAGCCCATGTGGCCACCCTCTCCACCCATCTCGTAGATCGCTCACGAATCTCGCCGGCGAGCCAAGGAGCAGACATGCGTGTCGTCGTGGTCGGTGCCACCGGAAACGTGGGAACGAGCGTGCTGGAGACGCTGTCGGCCGAAGCAGGGATCAGTTCGATCGTCGGCATCGCGCGGCGCGTGCCGGGCAAGCTTCGTGACGGCGTCGAATGGGTGCGCGCGGACGTGCGAACCGACGACCTCGAATCCCATTTCCACGGCGCCGACGTCGTAGTGCATTTGGCTTGGCTGTTCCAACCCACCCATCAGCCCTTGGTCACTTGGCGCGCGAACGTCGGCGGCACCGAACGGGTGCTGCGGGCTGTGGCCGCGGCACAGGTTCCCGCTTTGGTCTACGCCTCGTCGGTCGGCGCCTACTCCCCGTGTCAGGACGACGAGCCGGTGCCGGAGAGTTGGCCGACCGATGGATGGCCTCCTGCCGCGTACATGCGCGAAAAGTCCTATGTCGAACGACTTCTGGATCGTTTCGAGGCCGAGGAGCCGGATCGGCGGGTGGTTCGCATGCGACCGGGATTCATCTTCCGGCGGGAGACCGCCAGCCAGCAGCGACGTCTGTTCGCCGGGCCCCTGCTACCGAATCGCCTGCTCCGGCCCGGACTCCCGCCGATCCTGCCGATTCCGCGCGGCCTGCGATTCCAGGCGGTCCACAGTGCCGACATCGGCCGCGCCTACGCCCTCGCCATCACGACCGACGCGCGCGGACCGTTCAATCTCGCCGCGGAACCGGTGATCGACCGCGCCCGGTTGGCCGAGGTGTTCGAGGCTCGGGTGGTGTCCGTGCCGCCCGCGGTCGTCCGCGCCGCGCTCGCCATGGGATGGCACGCGCGGACCTTGCCCGCCGCGCCGGACCTGTTCGACGGTGTGATGCATCTGCCGATCCTGGACACCGGGCGCGCGCGAGCCGAATTGGGTTGGACGCCACAATTCACGGCGGTCGAGGCACTCCAGGACCTGCTCTCCGGTTTACGCGCGGGGGCGGGCGAGGACACCCCGCCGCTGGCTCGCGACGCGGGCGGACCCTGGCGATGGCGCGAGTTCGCCTCCGGTGTGGGCGGCCGAGAGCTAGGAGTCGGCTAGCTCTTCGGCCGAATCGTGGCCCGCGGCGGCGGCGCGGCGGAGGAAATCCGCGATGAGCTCGAGTTCGGCGTTGCTGTAGCCGTCGCACAGATGGTCCATGCGTCCGTTCATTCCGGCGAACAACCCGTACAGCTCCTGGTTGCGCTCACGCAGCGCGACGACGGCGACCGCGCGCCGGTCGCCTGCGGCCGGGTCACGCTCGCGGGCGACCCAGCCGCCGCGCTCCAATCGGTCCAGAATGCCGGTCAGCGTGGCCGGATGCAGAGCGGCGCGGCGGGCCAGCGCGCTCGGTGTCAGCGGGCCGTACCGATTGATCAGATCCAAGCAGGCCCAGTCGGCGTCCTTGAGTTCCACCTTGCTGCCGAAGCGGCGGTTCAGTACGGCGAGTTGACCGTTCAGCTCGCGCAGCGCGTCCTTGACGGCGTTGGACAGCCGACGATGCTGCCGGTCGGCCGCTTCGCTCACGATGTGACCCTCCTGCATTTCGTATGGATTCCATATCTTACGTCGTCAGGTAGTCGCGGCCCGTTGCGCACACGCCGCCGCCGCCTGGGCCGACAGTGTTACGAAACTCATATCAAATGAACTTCGAACTATGTAATATGAGTTTCGTAATATCTGCCAACAAGGAGTTGCTATGTACCTGGTCACGGGCGCGACAGGGACGGTCGGCCGCCCACTCGTCCGCGCATTGGCTGCCACTGGAAAGCCCGTCCGAGCGGTATCGCGGCAACCCGCCACTGGTTTGCCCGACAGCGTCGAGGTCGTGCCACCCGAAGCGGTCGAGGTCGCCATGGCGGGAGTGGAAAGCCTGTTCGTCCATCCGCGGGCGACGAAGGATCATGTCCGGGAACTGCTCGAACTCGCGGCTGCTCGCGGCGTCGAACGGGTGGTCGTGATGTCCGCGATCAACGCCGACGACGAACCCGCGCACCAGCCTTCCCGATACAACGGCGACCGCAACACCGAGGTCGAGCGGGCGGCCATCACCAGCGGACTGCCGTGGGTGAGTGTTCGCCCGAGTTCGTTCGCCATGAACACCCTCGCGATGTGGCGCGATCAGCTGACCCGGGGCGACATCGTCTACGGGCCCTACGCGTCCTTCGCCGAAGCGGTGATCCACGAACAGGACGTCGCGGACGTGCTCGCCCGTGCCATGTGGGATGAGACCTTACTCGGCCGACGCATCCCCGTCACCGGCCCGGAGGCGGTGACCCTGCGGCAGATGGTCGCGGCCATCGGCGAGGCGCTCGGCAGACCATTGCGCTACCAGGAGATTCCGGCCGACATCGCCGCTCGGAGGATGATCGAGCACGGCCTCGGCGAAGGGTTCGTGCACGCACTCCTGGATCGCTACGCCCGCGAACTCGAACGGACACCGATGGTCACCGGCGAGGTGGCCGTCGTCCTCGGACGTCCACCGCGTCCCTTCACGACCTGGGTCACCGATCACCGGGCGGCATGGTCATGACCCTGTCCCCCGTTCGGTCCGGCGACAATGCCGACCGGGCGGTATGGCATCTCGGCGCGCTGATCGAATTCGACGCCACCGCGGAACAAACCGGCGGCTGCTTCGCCGTCACCAGGCACACCTGCCGTCACGGGACCGCCGCACCGCTGCACCGTCACGAACGCGAAGACGAGGTGTTCATCGTCTTGGCCGGCGAACTCTCCGTCCATATCGCCGGGCACTGGTTCCGCGTCCCGACCGGCTCCACCTTGTTCGCCCCGTGCGGAGTACCGCACGCCTATCGCGTGGAGTCGCCGGTCTGCCGGTTTCTCGCGGTGATCACCCCGGGCGGATTCGAGCAATGGTTCACCGACACCGGCACACCGGCCGAGACGCTCTCCCTGCCACCGGCGCCGACCGAGCCGCCCGACGTCGCCTTACTCGTCTCCGCCGCCGCTCGGCACAACGTCGAAATCCTCGGCCCTACCCCGGATCCGGCGTCGGCCGACTGACCCGCCCCGGAATCCACTTCCGCTTTCGCTTTCATGGACGTCGCGATCCGGCGCCCATGACACCTCCCGAAGGAATTCTCATGCGTCTCATCGTCTTCGGAGCCAACGGCCCCACCGGTCGCCTGCTCACCTCCCAGGCCCTGGCCGCAGGGCACGACGTGGTCGCCGTCACCCGCAGGCCGTCGGAGTTCCCCCTCGAGCACGAGCGGTTGACCACGCTCGAGGGTGACGTCTTCTCCCTCCCGTCGGTCGAGGCGGCGGTCGCGGGTGGCGACGCGGTGTTGTCCACCTTGGGTGTCCCCTTCAGCAAGCAACCGATAACGACGTACTCGTCCGGCGCGGCCAATATCGTTGCCGCGATGCGCGAACACGGCATTCGCCGTCTCGCGGTCGTCTCGTCGAGTGCCGTGGCCCCACGTCCGTACGCGGACGCGGGCTTCCTGTTCAATCGGGTCCTACAGCCGTACATCACCCGAGTCATGGGCAGAACGTTGTACGACGACATGCGCGCGATGGAGTCCCTGGTCACCGCGACCGAACTCGACTGGACGATCGTGCGCCCCAGCGGCCTCTACACCTCCCCCACTGTCACCGACTACACCATGGTCCGAGGCCACGCCGAAGGCCGGTTCACCTCCCGCGCCGACCTGGCCGCCTGCCTGCTGCGACTCGCCGAAGACGACAGGCACATACGGGAGACCGTCGGTGTGGTCACGACTTCGAACAATCCCGGTCTGCTCCAACTGATCCGTACCGAGGCATTCGGCAAGCACTGAGCACGGCGGCCACCGGGTCGTAGTCGCGTAGTCCCGACGCCGTTCCCAGCCCATCCGCTCGCTGGACAACGAGCGGCCTCATTCGTCCACGAGCGGATGGGCATGGAGGGGTTACTTCGCCGGATAGGGCGCGTTGATCGTGGTGAAGTACTGGATCGCGGCGCCGATCGCCACCGGGGCGGTGACCAGGATCTGGCCCGCCACGGTGCCCAGGGCGCCGACCGCGGCGACGCCGACCAGACAGCCGACGGCCGCGGCGGGGATGAACGGACCGAACAGGCCCGCGATGGTCCCCGCGGCGATGGTCGCGCCCGCGAGGCCGCCGAGCACGCAGCCGACCGCCGCGCCACCGAGGCCGCCGACCAGGGTGCCGATGGTGGCGCCCATGCTGATGGTGCTGGTCATGCGGGACCAAGCGGCTTGTTCACGGTCGTACTCGGTCTTCCACGGCGCCTTGTCCTCGAACGGCAGGGCGACCGGCTTGTAGACCGCGCGGTCCATCGACAGGTCCGGTGTCAGCGTCGCTGTGCGGCCGGAGATCTCGGCAACGATCGGGAACTCGAACTCGTCGACGGTGAACGTCAGCGGCGTCCCGGCGACGGTGACGCCGTCTCGGGACTTGACCTTCAGCGTCCCGTCCTCGACTACCAGCGCACCGGAGTCGATCTCGATGATCGAGGACGTGTCGGTGGCGTGCGCGGTGAACGAGATGGGCTGGTCGTCACCCAGGTCGGCGTAGGCCGTGCCCGCGACGGCGGTCAGGGCGGCCAGCGCCAGCGCAGGCACGGCGAAAATCCTCGTCAGCATGGTGATTCCTCATCGCGATCTCGGCCGCGCCGGGTGCGCGATCGAGATTATCATTGATAATGATTGTCATTATCGACAACTTTTCGATGAAATTCCTTGTGGCACAGCATCACTGTCGAGTCAGGTCGGCGAACCCGTTTGCAGAGAAAACGATAACGATTATCATTATGTGCCGCTCGAAGCTTGGAGGGGTGTACCTGCGCAACCCGCTCAACCGCCTCTGGGTGGCCGAGCACGAAGGCCGCATCGTCGCCACCACGGCGATTCGCGCTCGCGGCCCTCGCCATCCACCGCACCCCGCGTGGCTGGTCGAACGGTTCCCCGACCAGGGCACCGCACAGTTGTTCCGGGTCTACGTCCGTCCCGAACACCACCGGCGCGGGCTTGCCACACGGCTGGTCCGGGCAGCCGTCGACTACGTTTCCGCTACACCGGAATTCGACCGGCTGTACTTGCACACCGACGCGCGGACCCCGGGTGCGCTGGATTTCTGGCTCACCTTCGGCGAGATCGTCCACGACGCGCGCCTACCCGGCCCCGGGTTCCAGACCGTGCACCTGGAAATCCCCTTGACCCGCCCGTAGCTCGCCGATCGCCACATCGACCGAGGCGCAACTGCTCGCGATGCACGGAGTCGGCCCGAAAGCCGTTCGCATCCTGCGCGAAACGCTCGAGGCGAGCGGTCGTTCGCTCGACGCGTGAGCCGCTATGCGCGTACTCCGGCCAGCACTTCCTCGATGCGCGCGCGCAACGATCGACCCGCCGCGTGCAGGGGTTCGGTCGAGCGGAGCGTGCGACTGAGGACGAAAGCGCCCTCGAGCGCGGTGAGCACGGCGAGGATGAACTCGCGGGCCTGCGGTGCGGGCAGGCCACGGCGGACGAAGTAGCCGGTGCCTTCGTCGATCCAGGCGGCCATGACCTCGGCGGCGACTTCGCGCAGCGCGGGTTCGCTGTCGGCGACCTCGCCCGCGACGGTGCCGACCGGGCACATGTTGATCCAGCCGGTCTGCTCGATCTGCTCGGCGGCCGCGGCGAACGCGGCGGGAACCGCTTCGCGCAGATCGTCGTGCGGATCGAGCAGCAAGGGCAGCAACTGGATGTACGCGGCTCCCGATGTGCGCAGCGCCGCGGCGGCGATCTGCGGTTTGCCTTCGGGAAAGTGGTGGTAGAGCGAGCCCATCGGGGCGCGGGCTGCGACGGTGATCTGCTTGACGCTCGTTCCCGCGTAGCCCTGCGTGCGCATCAGCTCGGCCGTCGCGGTGACGAGGCGTTCCCGGGTGCTGGTTGACATTCTCTCGCTCACCATTCCAGACTAGAGCAAACACTCTAGAGCGATCGCTCGGATGGAGGCGGACATGCCTGTTGTCGAACTACCCGCGGGCCGCGTGCACTTTGTCGAACGGGGCGAGGGGCCACCGGTCGTCCTGCTGCACGGCCTGCTGATGAACCACACGCTGTGGGACGAGGTGCTCGACGCGCTTCCCGCTGGCTTCCGGTACGTGCTGCCCGACCTGCCGCTCGGCGCCCATCCCCTGCCGCTGCGTCCCGGCGTCGACCTGAGCCTGCGCGGCCTGAATCAGTTGGTCGCCGATTTCCTCGCCGCGCTGGACCTGCGCGACGTGACGCTCGTGCACAGCGATTGGGGCGGCGCGCTGTTCCTCACCGCCTTCGGGCTCGACCAACGCGTCGGCAGGCTGATCGTGCTGCCGTGCGAGGCATTCGACAACTTCCCGCCCGGCCTGCCGGGCAAGATGGCCACCGTCGCCACCTATCTCCCCGGCGGGATCTCGCTGGCGCTGCGGCAGCTACGCGTTCGGTGGCTGCGCCGCTCGCCGCTGCTGTTCGGCTGGATGGCGCGGCGCCCGCTGTCCGACGCGCTGGTGCACGGCTGGACCGAGCCGGGGCTGCGGGATGCCCGCATCCGGCGGGACCTGCTCGCCTACACCAAATCGGGCTTCCGCAAGCCGGAACTGATCGCGAACACCGAAGCGCTGCGCGACTTCCAGGGTGAGGCGCTGATCCTGTGGTCCTCGGCGGGCAAGGTGATGCCCCGCGAGCACGGGCACAGGCTCGCCGAACTCATCCCGAAGGCGAGACTGGTCGAAATCGACGACGCGTACGTCCTCTCCATGCTCGACCAGCCCGCCGCGATCGCCGAGGCGATGTCGGCGTTCCTCGTCGAGCAGCACGCCGCGCCGGAGCCACCCACCCGCTGATCCCGCGGTGCTCACGCGTCGACGGGCACCAGCGCCGGTGGGGGTATGACGATCTTCGGAGCCTCCGACGGTTCGCCGGTCGTGCGCCGCCGCGTCCGGTGGTACGCCCATTGCAGCAGGCCGAGCCCGATGAGTCCGGCTGCGGTGGTCGCGATCCCGATTCCGCTGCCGGGTGGACGCCAGTCCACCACCAACTCGGCCCCGTCGGTGCCCGCCGGTATGTCCACGGTGAGGAAGACGCCGCCGATCGTGCCCGCCGTCAACTCGCGGCCGTTCAGGGTCACCCGATGCCCCGGCCAGGCGAGCCGGGCGAACACTATGCGCCCGCCGCTCGACGAGCTGACCACGGCCCGGGTCGTGATGTCGTCGAGGGAACTGCTCGACTCGGCGGTCACCCCCGTGGTGTGGGCGATCGCCCCGTCGCGGGCGGACACGAGCCCGTCGGCGCGTTCCAGCACCCAGATGTGACGCTCGTGTCCCGGATAGTCGGCCCACCGCCAGCCCGGGGGCGCGGGACGGTCGCGGGCGTCCGGGTACTGCGTGCGGTGCAGGACCACCCGATCGACCTTCATCAGGTCGACGATCCGCGCTCCGGTGACGGGTTCGGTCGCGAAGGCACGGCGGAACGCGTCGGGGCAGGTGCTGCCGTCCCACGCCATGCACAGCATGCCGGCGAAAGCCGCGTGCCCGATCGGCGTATAGGCGTTGACGTAGTCGAGTCCGAGCGCCTTCGCGTAGTTGCCGATGGCCAGCGAGCCGTACGCGCCTGCGAGGTTCCGGTCCTCGGGGCGCACGGCGGCGCGGTCGGCCAATTGCAGGGTGAGCCCGTCGAAATCAGGGAAGGCCGCGCGCATCGCCGAGCGCCGCTCCGGGAAGTCGTAGGACATCGGCGTCATCGGCGCACCGGCCACCTGCGCATAGGCGATCGGGAACATGGCGAGGACGGCCAGTGCGCACGCGGCGGCGGCGCCACGGTGGCGGGCCAGCCATACGGCGGCTGCGCCGAGCGCGCCCACCGCCAGCGCCCCCGCCACGTGCCGCAACACCAGTTCGGGGGCGGCCGAGACCGACCGCACGAACAACAGTCCGATCAGCACGAGGGCGGCCGTGGCACGGCGGCGCGAGACGGCGAACGTGCCGTAGCGGCTCAGCACGACACAGACCAGCACGAGCAGCACGATGGCGAGCATCGGCAGCACCCGGGCCGGCCAGCGCAGCGGACCGATGGCCCCGGGCCCGGCCGTCCACATCAGCACCGCCACCGCGAAGAAGATCGGGCCGCTGAAATCCCGTGCGGCGGTGCGCGCGGCCCGCCAGTCGACGAACGCGAGCGCCGGGATGAGGAACCAGGCGATGTAGACCATCGGCAACGGCTGGACGTGACCCCACCAGGCGGTGAAGGCGGGGGTCGTGCTCGGCAGGCTCGCGTTCAGCGACTCCGACCACGGCACCGTCAGAAACGGGTCGTTGTGGATCTGCACGCTGCCGCGCCAGGTCACCTGTGAGGACAGGATGCCGGACAGGTTCGCGATCGCCGCGGTGAGCGCCGCGCACCCCGCCGCGAGGCACAACCGCACCGCGGGAGCCCACCGTCGCTGATACACGACCTCGCCTGCCGCGACCGCGACGATGATCAGCGCCGATTCCACCGCGGGGAAGGCGTATTGGACCGTGAGCGTCAGGTAGAGGAAGACGAAGACCGGCAGCGGTCCGCTCCGGCCGCGGGCGTACTGCACCGCCGACGCCCAGGCGTGCACCATCCAGGCGGTCGCCACGTGCGGAGTGAACCAGCTGGCCTGGTCGAAGAACAGGAACCAGCCGCTGAGCGGGAACGCGATACCCGCGACGGCGGCCCACTGTGGTCGGGCGCCGTAGGCGAGGCAGATGCGGAACACACCGAGCGCGGCGATGATCGAGAAGACGAGCTTCACCGCCGTCGCGTAGGCGGCGAGGTCGTCCATCGATGGCGCGAGGAGATAGACGAGCAGCTGCGGCGGATTGAACAGCGCCGCCTCTTCCAGCGTGTAGTTGCCCGCCATCCACTCGTGCGGGACCAGCGCGGGAAAGCGGCGGTCACGCAACAACTCTCCGAGCATCACCCACATCGGGGCGTATTGCGCCTCGGTGTCGTCGGTGTAGTAGTGCCTGGCGTCGGCCAGCAGCACCGACACATATCCGGCGATGACTCCGACGACGGTCGCCGCGCCCCAGACGTAACGCTCTTTTCGTGGTCCGGATACTGCGGCTGTACTCACAAGGCGCGGAGTGTAGTCGCGCCGGGTGAACACGTGACGGCCGGTTCGCACCTTATGCCCGAATAATCGACGTCAGACCCTCGATCGAAGCCCCGCGATTCACGCTTCGCCCGGCACGCCGAGGACTACCCGGCCGATCACACCGGCGATCACCTCCGTCGAATACGCCATGAGCTGACCGGCCTGGGCATCGCGCAGGTGACGTTGGATCGGCGACCGCTTGAGATACCCCGAAGCGCCGCCGATCCGCACGCCCAGCTGCGCCACCTCGACCGCGACCTTGTTCGCGAGATACTTGGCCCGGGAGAGGTTGTCGAAGAACAGCGGAATCCCGTTGTCGGCCTGCCACAGCGCCTGCTCGTAGAGCGTGTGCGCCGCCGCGAGCCGGGTCTGGGCGTCCGCGACCTCGTATTGCACCCACTGCTGGTGCGCCAAGGGCTTGCCCAGGATCTCCCTGGCCCGTGCGTGCTCGACCAGCGCCTCCAGCGCGGCATCGGCGATCCCCAGCGAGATCGCGGGCAGACCGGCCGGGATCACCGCGAAATCTCCCGGGCCCGGCGCGCGACCACGGTACTCGGCACGCAGAACGGTGTCGTCGAACGCCAGCAGCTGACTGCGCGTCGCGCGCAGGCCGAGGGTGTCCCAGATCGGGATGATCGACACCGTGCCGTCGGGGACCACGCCGAAGAACGCGGGCTCCCCGTCCACCAGCGCGTTGACCAGCAAATAGTCGGCGATCTCACTACCGGACACGAACCGCTTGGCCCCGCTGAGGGCCCACCCGCCCTCGATCGGCGCGGCGATCTGCTGCGGCTGGAGAAAGCGGTTTCCGCTGGCCGGTTCGGACAGCGCGTTCGCGAAACGCCTGCCGGCGCGGAACTCCTCGGCGAAGAACGATCCCGATGTCTCGGTGGTCAATTCCGCGAGGGCGACGCCGGCCCCCGCGTGCATCGTCCAGATCGTCGCGGTGGACGGATCGGCTTTCGCGAGGATGCGGACCAGGCGCCCGAGTCCCTGGTAGCTCAGGCCGGTGCCACCGGCCGACTCCGGCAGGACCGCTCGGTTCACCCCCGCGCCGTGCAACGCGTCCAGATGCTCTACGGCGAGTTCGGCGCGCTCGTCGTAGTCGGCCGCCACGGCGGCGAATCCGGCCGCCAGGTCGGCTACCCGGTCGAGCAGTTCCCG
This sequence comes from Nocardia abscessus, assembly GCF_015477775.1. Lineage (GTDB taxonomy): Bacteria > Actinomycetota > Actinomycetes > Mycobacteriales > Mycobacteriaceae > Nocardia > Nocardia abscessus_A. The sequence goes on from NZ_JADLQO010000007.1 coordinate 276,610, forward strand.
CTCGCTGTCGCGGACCGGAAGAAAGAAATGCGCGTTCGTCACGAAATGCTTTCTAGTCGGAGCGAATCGGCGGTGAGACCGCCGCATGGATTCGTTCCGACAGTACGTTCCGAGCGTCCGTTCCGAGAGTATGCAGCGTCCGCCACGGCTTGCCTTGACATCGACGAGAAGGTTTAGCGTTGCGGTGACGAAGACGAAGGAGGACGGATGCGCATCGGCGAACTGGCGCAACGGGCGGGCACCAGCACGCGCGCCCTGCGGTACTACGAAGAGCACGGCCTGGTCCGGCCGCGCCGCGCCGCCAACGGGTACCGCTCCTATGACGACGCGGAAGTGCTGATCGTGGCGAATATCCGCGAACTGCTCGGCGCCGGCTTCGACCTCGACGATATCCGCCCGTTCGTCGCCTGCCTGCGGGCGGGCAACGGCTCCGGCGACGTCTGCCCGGACTCGGTCTCCACGTTGCGGCGCAAGCTGGCCGAGGTCGATTCGTACCTGGAACGACTGGAGCAGGTCCGGGGTCACCTGAACGACCGGCTCGCGGCGGCCTGCGAGTTCGACCGAATCGAACGACAGCGGTGAAATTCGCGGTCAGCTACAGCACCCCGTTCTTCGGCGTCGACCCGGATCGGCTGATCGGCTACGCCCAGCACGCCGAGCGCTGCGGATTCGAGGCGATCTACCTGCCCGAGCACATCGCGCTGTACCCGGGGGCCACGATCGGGCCGATGGAGATCACGCCGTCGGTCCCGTTCGCCGACCCGCTCGACGCGCTGAGCTTCGTGGCCGCCGCGACGGATCGGATCCTGCTCGGCACCGCCGTGCTGCTGCTGCCCTATCACCATCCTGTGGTGCTGGCCAAGCGCCTGGCCACGATCGATGTGCTGTCCAAGGGACGGATGCGCCTGCTCACGGTCGGATTGGGCACCCTGCCCGGTGAGGCGCGAGCCGTCGGCGTCGATTTCACCGGCCGCGGCCGCCGCGCCGACGAGGCCATCGACGTGCTGCGACTGCTGTGGTCCGGCGATGCCGAGAGGGTGAGCTTCGACGGGGAGTTCTTCCGGTTCGAGAACCTGTGCAGTTATCCGAAACCGTTCAGGGGCGAGCCGCTGCCGATCCATGTCGGCGGATCGAGCCGTGCCGCCGCGCGCCGAGCCGGATCCCGCGGCGACGGCTACTTTCCGGGCGGGATGCTCGGACCGGCCGAACGCGCCACCCATCTGGAGATCGCCCGAGCCGCGGCCGGAGCAGCAGGCCGGACCGCCGAGGCGTTCGACTACACGCGCTGGGGCTCGATCGACATGCCGGTCGAGCGGGTCGAGGGACTGGCCGAACAGGGTGTCACGCGTGTCGTGGTGAGCGCGAGCACGGGCGACCCGGAGCGCGCCCGCGACGAGTTGTCCGCCTTCGCCGACCGCTTCGATCTTGCGAACGCACGGAAGTAGCTACCGCGCAGGACTCCGCGCCGCGAACCTCCTCAGACGGCATGGCCCGCAACCAGATCCGCCACCGAGTGATAGTGCAGTGTCTCCGCGGGATGCCGCCGCACGGCGGCATCCTCGGGCTCCAGCAGCAATCCGACGTGATCGCCGAAGTCGTAACGCTCGCGGATGCGGGCGCTGAACCAGCTGGGCACCGTGCTGAGCACCGGGATACCACCGGGGCCGGGGTGCCAGTCGCAGTGCACGAACTTGTCGATGTCGTCGCCGGTCTCGCCACCGAAAAGCCTGGCCAGCGAGAGCTGTTCGCTGCTGAGCACATGCACCGCGAGCCGGTCGGCGCGCTGCGCCACCCGGTAGGTGTGGTTCTTCTTGGACAGGCCGATCAAGAACCGGCGCGGCTCGATGCTGACCTGCGTCGCGAATCCGACCAGACAGCCCGCGCGCCTGCCCTCCGCCTGCACGGTGACCAGCAGCACGGGATAGTCCGCCGCCGCGACCACCGCGTCGAACACTGCGGTCCGGTCTTCGGTAGCCATCGGTCCTCCCAGCGTGATGCGACGTCTTTTCCGGATGCCCGCGCGATCGTCGCGCAAACATGCCGGACGAGCAGCGCTCACCCGGTAACCGCGGCGGCAGGTCGTCTGAGACGCCGACGCCGGCAGGGGTGGGGCGCCCGTGCGACGGCCGTGCAGATCAGCTCATTCCGATCCACATCCCGTGGATGATAGTCCACCACAACGACTTCCGCGCCGACACTGAAAATGCATAGTGGCGGTCGCCACATTGCGAGCGCCCCCGCGCCCCCGGCCGCACCGGGGGCGCGCGTCCGCCGCTAGTCCGCCGGTTCCAGGTACACGGGAAGTCTGGCGTGCCCGTTGGAGATGAAGCTGGACACCGTGCCGAGTTCGGCGGGTCCGGCCGCCAGGCGCATGTTCGGGAAGCGCCGGAAGAGGGCGGGCAGGGCGATTTCGGCTTCCATCCGGGCCAGCGGCGCACCGAGGCAGTGATGCGCCCCGTAGCCGAAGGCCAAGTGCTCCTTGGTCGCTCGCCGCACGTCGAACTCGTCGGCGGTGGCGCCGTGCATGTTCGGGTCCCGGTTCGCCGCGGCGTAGGACGCGAGGATCGGCTCACCCTTGGCGATGCGCAGGCCGTCGATCTCGATGTCGTCGGCGGCGAAGCGCAGCGGCAGGTGCGCCACCGGCGCCTCGTAGCGCAACGCCTCCTCGATCAGATCGGTCCAGGTCGCGCGTCCCTCGGTCACCTCGGCGCGCTGCTGCTGGTGGGTCAGCAGCGCGAACACGGCTTGGTCCAACAGATTCACCGTGGTCTCGTGCCCGGCGCTGATAACCAGCAGCAGCGTATCGATCAGCTCCTGCTCGGTCAGCTGCGAGCCGTCCTCCTCATCGCGGTGCGAGACGAGCAGGCTGGTCATGTCGTCGGCGGGATTCTCGCGCCGATGGGCGACCAACTCACCGAGGATCCGGTACATCTCCATATAATTCGCCTGCGACTCCTCCGGTCCGAGCGAAGTATCGAAGATGCCGTCGACGCACTTGCGCAGACCGGCGTTCAGGGATTCCGGAACGCCCATCAGCGCACTGATGACCTGGATCGGCAGCGGATAGGCGAACCCTTCCCTGAGGTCGACCGCTTCGCCCCGCGGTGTCGCCGCGAGCTCGGTGAGCAGATTCGCGGTGATCTGCTCGATCATCGGCCGCATCGCCTGGGTGCGGCGGTGGGTGAACGCGGGCGCGACCAGTTTGCGCAACCTGCGATGGTCCGCGCCGTACGCGGTGAACATGTTGTTCACCGCGACCCACAGGAACAACGGCCAGTCCTGGGGTATTTCGCCGTTGATGAACGCGGGCCAGTGCTGCTTGGCGTCTTTCGACACCCGGGGATCCGCCAGCAACCGCTTGAGCACGCCGGCGTCGGTGACCGACCACGCCTGCACGCCGCCGGGCAGTTCGACTCGGGCCACCGGCCCGCGCGCACGGATTCGAGCGGACTCACCGTGGATGTCGGCGCCCGTCGGGTCGAGAACTAGGGGCTGTGTGTCCATCGGGGACTCCTTAGAAGACGGTCAGCGGAGGGGATTTCGGAAAGACGACAGGTAGCGACACCAGAGCGCGGTGGAACGGGCCGGGCCGCCAGTTCAATTGGCCGGGCTCCACGGCCAGGCGCAGCTCCGGCAACGCGTCGAGGATCTGATCGATGGCGTCCTGGACCACCAGGTACGCGGCCGATCGGGCGGGACAGGCGTGCGGGCCCACGCTCCAGGCCAGATGGGCGCGGCTGTCGGTGCGTTGGCCGACCCCGATCGCGGGATCGTTGTTGCACCCGGCCATGCTGATCACGACCGGCTGATGCGCGGGCAGCCAGACGTCATCGATGAGGATCGGCTGCCTCGGATAGCTCACGCAGTAGTTCGCCATCGGCGGGTCGTTGAACAACACCTCGTCGAGGGCGTCGCGGGTCGAAAGGCTCCCACCGAGGAAGTCTCCCGCGAAGCGTTCGTCGGTGAGCATCAGCAGCAGCGTGTTGACGATCAGGTTCTGCATCGGTTCGATCCCCGCGCCGTAGAGCGTCACCAGCTGGTGGATCATCTCGACGTCGTCCAGGCCGGCGGTGTGCTGTAGCAGCCTCGAGGTGATGTCGTCGCCGGGCTCTTTGCGCTTCATCTGCACCAGTTCGAACAGTGCGTCGGTGAGCATCGCGTTGCCCTTGTCCGCGTTGACGCCCTCGAAGATGGCGGCCATGCCGGTCGCGACCTGCTGCCCGATGTCCGGCGGGCAGCCGATCATGGCGTTGAGCACCGCGAAGCTGACCGGGAACGCGTACTGGCTGATCAGATCCGCCGCTCCGTCCTGGCAGAAGGCGTTGATCAGCGGAATCGCGATCTGCTCGATGGTTCCGTGCAGCGTGTGCAGATCGACCCCGGCGATGCTGGCGACGTTCGCCTGCCGGTAGCGCAGATGCTCCAGGCCCGAGCTGCGCAGCGCGTTCGGACGCCACTCCAGCATCGGCAGCACCGGACACTCGCCGGGAATGTCCTTCTGCCAGGTACGCGGATCGGCCGGGAAGTGATCCGGATCGTTCAGGATGCGCAACGCGGTGTGGTAGCCGATCACCAAGGTGGCGGGCACGTTCGGCGACAGCTCGACCGGAACGAGCGGACCCCACTTGCGGCGCATTTCACGGTAGGCCTGGTGCGGATCCTCCGCGTATTCCTGCGAGTACAACGGGTAGCGCGGGCCGCCGGTGTCGATCGGCGACCCGTGCGGCACGGGGCACCCGCTCACGGAGGCGGACGATGGGAAGTGTGGCGTGGTCAAAGACGAACTCCAGAAGAACGAACATTCGACGAACGCGCAGGCGCAGGCGCGGGCGCGCCGCGACGGCGTAGGTCGACGTGATGCGTGGGGATCGGTGACAGGCCGGCGCACACCCTCATCAGCTGTGTGCACGACGACCTCTGAGCGGCAACCTCCTTCTGGATCGGTATGCGGCGATGTCGGCTCGCCGGACGGAGTCGGCTACGACGCCGGACTCGCCTCCGGCTGGTCCGAGAGGACGGGCAGGGGCGGGGATTCCGGGAAGAGGACCGGCAGGGCGGCCAGTGAGCGATGGAACGGACCCGGCCGCCAGGTCAGTTGCTCGGCGGGCACCGCCAGCCGCATCTCGGGCAACGCGTCGAGCAGCTGATCAATGGCGTCCTGGGCGATCAGATAGGCCACCGACCGGGCCGGACAGGTGTGCGGCCCGACACTCCACGCGAGATGAGCCCGGTTGTCGGTGTACTGCCCCGTGTTGATCGCCGGATCGTTGTTGCATCCGGCCATGCTGATGACCACCGGCTGGTGCGCGGGGAGCCAGACGCCGTCGATCAGGATCGGCTGACGTGGGAAAGTGACGCAGTAGTTCGACAGCGGCGGATCGGTGAACAACACCTCGTCCAGCGCGTCCCGTGTCGAGAGGCTGCCGCCGAGGATGCCGCCCGCGAACCGCTGGTCGGTGAGCATCAGCCGCAGAGTGTTGATGATCAGGTTCTGCTGCGGTTCGATGCCGGCGCCGTACAGCATAAGCACCTGCTGCACCATCTCCGTGTCGTCGAAATCGACAGGATGCCGCAGGATGCGTGAGACGATGTCGTCGCCGGGCTGAGACCGCTTGAGCGCTACCAGGTCCGCCATCGCGTCGTTGAACATCGCGTTGCCCTGCTCGGCATCCACGCCTTCGAACATCGCCGCGAGCCCCATCGCCGCCCGTTGCCCGATGTCCGGCGGGCACCCGAGCATGGCATTGATCACCGCGAACGACAGCGGGAACGCGTATTGCGCGATCAGGTCGGCCGAGCCGTCGCCGCAGAAGCTGTTGATCAGCGGAACGGCGATCCGCTCCACCGTAGTGCGCAGTGCGAACTGGTCGATCTCCTCGATGCCCGCGACCGTGGCCTGCCGGTACCTGGCATGCTCCGGGCCGGAATTGCGGATCGCGGCCGGACGCCACTCGAGCAGGGGCAGCACCGGGCAGTCACTGGGCACGGTCTGCTGCCATGTCCGGGAATCGGCCGGGAAGTGGTCGGGATCGTTCAGGATGCGCAGCGCGGTGTGATATCCGATCACGAGCGTCGCGGGCACACCGGGGGACAGTTCCACGGGAACGAGCGAACCGTACCGTCTGCGCATTTCCCGATAGGCGCGATGCGGGTCCGCCGCGAAATCCTCCGAATACAGCGCGACCCGTGGGCCGTCCGCGCCGACCGGTGAACCGTGCCGAACCGGGCAGCCGCTGGAGGTGGACGCGGACGAGGACTGTGGGTGGGTCAAAACGTGACTCCAAAGTCGGAACGTTCGACGAGCAGGGTGGGCTCACACGACGCATTCCGCCGATCTCGGTAGCCGAATTACCGTGCGAGCGTGGCGATTTCGACTTTACGCCGAATTCCGCCGTGGCAGAGCATATCTCGTGCGTCAGGTCGACGCGATCGTGGCGGGTCCGGGCACACCCCTTGCGAAACACCGCTGCCCGCGTATCACCAACGGATACGCGGGCCGCCGAGTCCGGATTCGGGACGGCCGAGCCCCGATGCCGGGCAGGTGTGATCGAGATGTTCGTGCGGACCGGACTACTCCGCCGCCTCCAGTAGGACCGGCAGCTCGGAGTGACCGTTGGAGATGAAGCTGAGCACGGGGCCCAGCTCGGACGGGTCGACCGCGAGGCGCATGTCGGGGAAGCGACGGAAGATGGCCGGAAGGGCGATCTCGGCTTCCATCCGGGCCAGCGGCGCGCCCAGGCAGTGATGCGCCCCGTACCCGAAGGCCAGGTGATCCTTGACCGACCGGCGCACGTCGAACTCGTCCGCGGTCGCACCGTGCACCTTCGGATCGCGGTTGGCCGCCACGTAGGACGCCAGGATCGCCTCACCCTTGGGGATGCGGGCGCCTGCGATGTCGATGTCCTCGACCGCGTAGCGCAGCGGCAGGTGCGCGACCGGCGCCTCGAAGCGCAGCGACTCCTCCACCACGTCCGACCAGGCGAGCCTGCCCTCCACCACGTCGGCACGCTGGTCCGCGCGGGTGAGCAACGCGAAGATGGCCTGATCGAGCAGGTTCACCGTCGTCTCGTGCCCGGCGTTGATCACCAACATCAGGGTGTCGACGAGTTCCTTCTCGGTCAGCTGCGAGCCGTCCTCCTCGTCCCGGCTGGCGATCAGCACGCTCGTGATGTCGTCGCCGGGCGTCTCCCGCCGGAAGGCCACGAGTTCGCTGATGAGCCGGTACATCTCGAGATAGTTGGCCTGCGCCTCCTCCGGCCCGAACGAGGTGTCGAAGAATCCGTCGACACATTTCCGCACGCCGGGGCCCAAGTGCTCGGGCACACCCATCAGCTCGGTGATGACCTGGATCGGCACCGGATAGGCGTAACCCTCACGCAGATCGACGGCCGTACCGCGCGGGGTCGCCGCGAGCCGGTCGAGCAGGTCGGCGGTGATCGCTTCGATGCGCGGTCGAAGCGCCACGGTGCGGCGATGCGTGAACGCAGGCGCGACCAGCTTCCGCAGCCGCCGATGTTCGGAACCGTAAGCGGTGAACATATTGTCGACCGCCACCCAGGGATGCAGCGGCCAGTCCTGGGTGATCTCGCCGTTCATGAACGCCGCCCAGTGCTGCCGGGGGTCTTTCGACACGCGCGGATCGGCCAGCAGGCTCTTGAGCACGACGGCATCGGTGATCGACCACGCGGGCACCCCGCCGGGCAGCTCCACCAGGGCCACCGGCCCACGCTCGCGCAGCCGCGCGGCCTCGCCTTGGATATCGGAACCGGTCAGATCCAAGACTATCGGCTCTTGCGACATGGGACGCTTCTCCTTACACCATGTTCAACGGAGGGGACTTGGGGAAGACGACCGGCAAGGCCGCCAACGCCCGGTGGAATGGGCCGGGCCGCCAGACCACTTCGTCCACCGGCACGGCCAATTGCATCTCGGGGAGAGCGTCGAGCAGCTGATCGATGGCTTCTTGAACGACAACGGACGCCACGGACTTCGCGGGGCAGGCGTGCGGTCCGACGGCCCACGCCAGATGCGAGCGGTTGCCGGTGCGGTCACCGCCGCGGATCGCCGGGTCGTTGTTACAGGCGGCGAGACTGACCAGCACCGGCTGGTGCGCGGGCAACCAGGTGTTGTCGATCAGGATGGGCTGGCGCGGGTACGTGATGCAGAAGTTCGCCATCGGCGGGTCGTTGAACAACACCTCGTCCAGCGCGTCGCGCGTCGACAGGCTGCCGCCGAGAACCTCACCGCCGAAACGGTCGTCGGTGAGCATCAGCAGCAGCGTGTTGGTGATCAGGTTCTGCTGCGGCTCGATTCCCGCGCCGTAGAGGCTGATCAGGTTCGAGAGCATCTCCTCGTCGTTGAGATTGGACGAGTGATGAGCCAACCGGGACGTGACGTCCTCGCCCGGCTCCGCGCGACGCTGCTGGATCAGCTCCATCAGGGCCGCGGAGAGCATCTCCATGCCCCTGGCCGCCTCGACGGTGTCGAAGAGCATGGCCATGCCGGTCGCGACCCGCTGCCCCAGTTCGGTGGAACAGCCGACGATCCGGTTGAGCACCTCGAAGACGAGCGGGAAGGCGTACTGCGTCACCAGATCGGCGGAGCCTTCCGCGCAGAAGGTGTTGATCAGCGGAATGGCGATGCGCTCGACCATCGAGTGGACCTCGTGCAGGTCGATGGCGTCGATGCTGGCGGTATAGGCGCCCCGGTAGCGGGCATGCGCGGCGCCGCTGTTGCGCAGGGCGTTCGGGTACCACTCCATCATCGGGCGGATGGGCGAGTCCTCGGGAATGTTCTTCTGCCAGATGCGGGGATCGGCCGGGAAGTGCTCCGGATCGTTGAGGATCCGCACAGCCTCCTGGTAGCCGATCACCAGCGTGGCGGGAACTCCGGGCGACAATTCGATCGGGACCAGTGAACCGTGGCGCCTGCGCATATTTCGGTAGGTCCCGTGCGGGTCGGCCGCGAATTCCTCCGCGTACAGCGGAATCCTGGGACCGTCGGTGTCGATCGGCGATCCGTGTGCGACCGGGCAGGCGCCGCCGGATAGGTTCCCGGGGTAGATCGAGGACTGTGGTGTGGTCAAATGCGAGACTCCAAACGGTGGAACAAGAATTCGACTAGCGTGATCAGCGAACGCAGGCACGTGCCCCGGTCGCGCGCGTCCAGTGACGTCAACGGTGTGCCGGGCTCCAGATCGAGGGCATCGCGCACCTCTTCGAGCGGGTAGGGCCGCGCGCCTTCGAACTGGTTGACCGCGACCGAATACGGGACGCCGCGTTCCTCGAGCACCGACAGCACCTCGTCGGACTTCTCGATGCGGCGGGTGTCGACCAGCACGAGCGCGCCGAGCGCACCCCGGGCCAACTCCTCCCACAAGGGGACGAAACGCTGCTGGCCCGGCGTGCCGAACAGGTAGAGCGCCAGTTTCGGACTGAGTGTGATGCGGCCGAAGTCCATCGCGACCGTGGTCTGCGACTTGCCCGGCAGCCCGGCCATGTCGTCGACGCCGACGCTGGCTTCGGTGATGGTCTCCTCGGTGCGCAGCGGCTTGATCTCCGAGACGCTGCTCACGAAAGTGGTCTTGCCGACACCGAAGTTGCCGGCCACCAGCAGTTTCACCGAGCGGGTCACGGTCTCCGGCACGTAGTCGACAGCGCGATCAGACGGCGAGAGCACGGAGCCCATTGAGTACCTCCTCCAGCAGAGCGATCTCCGGCAGGGACTCGGCCGGGGTGGGGGTGACCAGGTGCCCGCCGTCCATGAGATCGGACGCGACGATCTTCACGACGGACGGCGGCAGATCGAGGTACGCCGCGATCTCCGCGATCGACAGCGCACCTCGGCGGCTGCACAGGGCCATGACCCGGCGCGCATCGGGCGACGCGCCGGGAAGTGGATCTTTGGCGGTCAGGACCAAAGTAACCAGGTCCAGCTCGCGAGTGGGACGCGTACGCCCTCCGGTGCGCACATATGCCCGGACCAGGTCCGGGTCGCGCCGCGGTTTGCTCATGACGGGACCTCGCGCCAGCTCGGCCCCGTAATGCCCAGCGGCGCAGTACCTTTGACTCGCTCGCCGCGCTCGATCATGGCATTTCGCTGCCGTCTACGCGCCTGCGCGGCTGGCTGCCCAGCTCGCGTCCGACCCGGCCGGCCAGCTCGTTCATCCGGTGCGCGACCAAGCCCACATCGATGTCGTTGGTGGTCGCGACACCGAGTAACGCGCCCTCCCCCGCCGCGGTGATGAGGATCATTCCCTGGTCGTACTCGGTCATGTTCTGCCGCACTCCATTGGCGGAGTCGCCACAGAATTCGCCGAGCGCCTTGCCGAGCGAGCGCAGGCCGGAGGCCGCGGCGGCGAAGCGTTCCGCTTCGTCGCGCGCGATCCCCGTGGAGTGCGCGATCCGCAGGCCGTCGTCGGACAGCAACACCGCGAACCGCACACCCGTGATGCTGAGATCTTCGAGTAGCCAGCCCAGTTTGTTGCTGCTGTCGGTCACGGGTGTGGCCATCAGGATGTCATCCCTTCCGTGTCATCAGATGCGGCGGCGCGGCCGCTCTTGGAGCCGGTATGCCAAGCTGCGGCGACCTCGGGGCGAGCGAGGCCCGGTTCGGTGCGCGGCCCGACCGGCGCGAGCGCGACCGTTCGGCGTCGCCGCTTGGGTAACCCGCCGCTGGTGATCTCGCTCAGCGTCAGCGGCTGCTCGTCCTCGCCGGGCTGCTCGCTCGGCGCGTCCTGCGCGGGAACCGTGACCGGCTCCGGTTTTGCCTCGGTCACGGGCGCGACCTCCTGGACGTTCTGCGGGGTGACCAGCAGCGACTCCGGGATGTAGACCATCGCGCGCATGCCGCCGTAGACGTTCGGGCCGTCGATGTAGACGGTGAAGCCGTAGCGTCGGGCCAGCGCGGCGATACCCGGGAAGCCGACCTTGGGCGACGGGCCGAGCTGATGGATGTCGACGGGCCGCTCGTGCGCGAGCACCTGGCGGGCCTCCTCCATCTGCTCGGCGTTCATCCGCACGCCCGCGTCATCGATGATGACGGTGACGCCGTGATGGCCCTCCTGGAAGTTGACGTCCACGTAGGAAGTCGGCGGGGAGTACCGCAACGCGTTGTCCAGCAGGGTCGCCAGCGTGTGCACGAGCGGTTCCACCGCGCGGCTGATCACGACGCGGTCGAGCTGGTTGGGCCGCACCCGCAGGTATTCGCGGACCCGGCCGATGGCGCCGCCGACCACGTCGGTCAGCGTCTGCGCGGGCCAGCGGCGGCCGGGCAGGCCACCACAGACGATCACGTAGGACTGCGCCTGACGGATCATCTGCTGCACGGTGTGGTCGATGCGGGTGAGGGTTTCGTACACCTGGTCGTCGCGGTGCTCGCGCAGCGCGGCGCTCACCACCTGGCTGACGTCCGCGCCGAGACTGACCACGGAGGTGCCGAACGAGCGGACCGCGGCGCTGGTCGCCTGGCGCGAGGCGGAGGACACCTCGTTGCGCGCGGCCTCCTCGGCGGCCTTGATCGCCTGCTGCGCTTCGTTGTTGGTCAGGTCCCTGGTCTCCGAGCGCATCAGGCTCAGATCGTCGGCGTACCGCTCGGAGATCCACCGCAGGATCTGCGCGAGCCGTGAATTCTCCATACCCGCCTGGACTTCGACCGGGGGCACCTGCGACTCGAACCGGCGGATCGACTCGGCCACCGCGGGTAACGTGGTGGCGGCGAACCGCTCGAGCGTGTCCTCTGTCGCGCGCTGTTCCCTGGTCAGAGCCTCGAGCTTGGCCCGCTGAGCCCTGGCATACTGCACTGCGTACAACGCCCCCGCTACGGCGATCACCAAAGCGGCGGCGAGGATCCATGAAAGCACCACGGCGATATCTTGATTCATCAGTTCTTTCGTCGTTGACTGGTCTCGAGGAGTCGGCCCACTGCCATCCTGCTTCGCTCGCCTTCCCTCGCCTGCCGACCATGAACGGACCGGTCGGTGGGGTCCGCGTCGGAGTACCGGAACCCGCGTCGACGCCGGCACTCACCGAGAGTGCCTATCGCACAGTGCCCGCAGGACAGGCGATTACACGTCAATCGCCGACCGCTCGGATCGTGTCCGAACGGTAACCAGAACCCGACCATTCGCACATTAGCAGCATTCCAACGAAGTCTCTGCCGATCCCACCGACACTTTCGGTTTCCCGGAGCTGGGACGATAGGTGCCGGAGATCGCGACATAGCTGCGCAATGATATTGGGTTGCCCTGCAACCCGCACGCCATAAGCCCTGCGTGCGGGCTCGCATGCAGGACGAGCGCCGGAACGTCTGCGGCGCCCCCTGGGCGGCGGCGACCCCGGCGGCGGAACGCCGCAGCCGGAATGGACGTTTACTGACGCATCAACAAAATTATCGGCGAGCGCTCGAATTCGCATCACGTAAGGTCGCGTTCACCTCGCCGTCAGCTGTGCACCCGAACGGCCGCCCTCGCCACAGGGCGGACCGCCGGTACCGGATACCATGCGCCCATGGCAAAGCTGAAGGTCTCGGTCGATGTCCCGATCTCGCCCGAGGAGGCCTGGACGCACACCTCCAACCTCGCCGAACTCGACAAATGGCTGACCATGCACGAGGCATGGCGCGGTGAGGTGCCCGCCGAACTGACCGTCGGCACTCAACTGGTCGGCATCGCCTCGGTGAAGGGCCTGCGCAACCGGGTCACCTGGACTGTGCGGGCCGCCGAACCGCCGCGCTGCCTGCGGCTGTCCGGCGCGGGCAAGGGCGGCACCAAACTGGGCCTGCAACTGCTCGTCGCCCCGAAGGGCTCGGGCTCCGAAGTCACCGTCGACATCGAACTCGGCGGCGCGCCCCTGTTCGGCCCGATCGGCTCCGGGGTAGCCCGTGCGGTCAAAGGGGATATCGAACGCTCCCTCGACCGCTTCATCGCCCTTTACGGCTGACTCCGCCTTTACGGCAGACTCCGACGCTCACCCGCCGAGGGCGTCGAAGATTTCTTCGGCCCGGTCGCGGGTGCGATACATGTTCCACGCGGTCTCGGCCAGGTCGTCCGGATCGAGCGTGTGACCCTCGGGGCTGCCGAAGCGCTCCGGGTCCGCGGTGACCATGGCATGGATGTCGCCGCGTTCCACGAGGCCGCCGATGGTCAAGGTGCCCGCGTAGAGGTTGCGCTCGCTCAGCGCCGCGTTGAGCGTGAGGGCGTAGTTGCGCAGCGCGGCGGCGGCGAGGGCGAGGTGGCCGAGCATGGGCATCGGCCGGACGCTGGACAGGCCACCCGCGAAAAGCAATGCGCCCTCTCCGCGCTCGAGCATGCCGGGTAGCACCTCGCTCACCACGTCGACCGCGGGCCACACCCACTCGAACGCGGATTGCGCCGTGGCGGAATCGATGTCGGTGATCGGCACCGGCTGCTGCGTCGGACCCGGCCCGTAGTAGACCATTCCGATCGGCCCGTCCCTGCCGATGTCGCCGAGTACCGCGCCGAGCCGCGACCGATCGGTCACATCGGCGACATGGGTGGTGGCGTCGATGCCGCGCGCCGTCAGGTCCGCCAGGTACGTGGCATGGCGCGCGTCGCTGCGCGAGACCAGCGCGACGCGGAACCCTTCCCGCCCGAAGCGCCGGGCCATCGACATTCCGAGACCGGGGCCGACCCCGACGATCAACGCTGTTCCACGGTGTGACATGAACTCTCCCTAATGTGAGGCCCCCCTCGGTTTCTCACCGTAGCACGAATTCGAGGCACCCCTCAGATTTTGTAGAATGACCCGGTGACCAAACCCCTGCGCCGGGATGCCGCCCGTAATCGGGAGAAGTTGTTGCGGTCGGCGGCCGAAGTGTTCACCGAGCAGGGCCTCGAAGGTTCCCTGGAGGAGATCGCGCGGCGCGCGGGCGTCAGCATCGGGACGCTGTACAACCATTTCCCGAGCCGCGACACGCTCATCGACGCTCTCCTTCCGCCGCGACTGGCGGCGGTGGACGAGATCGCCGCCCACGCGGCGGCAGAGCCGGACGCATGGGCGGCTTTCACCGGGTTCATCGAAGACCTGCTCGGCAGGCTGACCGCCGATCGCGGGCTGCTCGAAGCGTTCACCGGGGACCATCCGGCGGCGGCGCAGCTGGCGCAAGCCTGCCATCGCGGCATGTCGCAGCTGTCCGCGGTGCTCGCGCGCGTCCGGGAAGCCGGCGCGCTGCGCGCGGACGCGACCGACGAAGACGTCGTCAACTTGGTATGGGCGCTGTCGCTGCTCGGGGAGACCACCGGTTCCGCGTCGTGGCGCCGTGGTTTGGAGATCGTGTTCGACGGCCTTCGAAATCGAGGATGAAGCCGCCTGCCGGCAGTGTCCCGAGATCACCTGCCGGACAGGTGATCTCGGGACCCGCGACTACGCGTGCACCACGGCCGCCGCGTCGACCGCCTCCGGGTTCTTCGGCTTGGTGCGCGGCAGGAAGAACGCCGGGACCAAGGTCAGCACGATCAGTACCAGCGCCACCACGTAGGTGTGGCTGAACGCTTGCGCGGCCTGCTGCAGACCGGTTTCGACGGCTCCCGGCGGAAGCTGGCTCGCGATGGCGGGATCGAAGTTGGCCGCGATCGCCGGACGCGCCAGCGGCTCGTTGTTCAGCAGGTTGGTCAGCACCACCGACATCGTCGCCGTGCCGATCGAGCCGGCGGTCTGGTTGACGATGTTCATCAGCGTCGACCCGCGAGCCACCTGCTGGTGGGTCAGGGTCTGGATCGCGGCGGTCATGATCGGCATCATCGTGCAGCCCATACCGAGGCCCATCACGACCAGCGCGCCGATCATGGGGAGGTAGGAGCTGTCCGCGTCGAGCTGGACGAAGTAGGCCGTCCCGATCGAGATCAGCGCGATACCGACGAGCACGATCTTGCCCGGGCCGATCTTGTCCACGAAACGGCCCGCGATCGGCATGCTCAACATCGCGCCGATGCCCTGCGGCGCGATCAGCAGACCGGCTTGCAGCGCCGACTCACCCCGCACCTGTTGCAGATAGGTCGGCAGCAGCAGACCCGCTCCGAAGAACGCGACCGCGAACAGCACCATCGTGAGCACCGCGAAGGTGAGCGCGCGGTTGCGGAACAGGTGCAGGTCGATCAGCGGGTGCTCGGTGCGCAGCGCGTGGAACACGAAGGCCACCATCAGCAGCGCGCCGATGGCGGCCGGGATCAGCACCTTCGCCGCGATCACCGTCTCCTCCTCCGGGATGGAGGAGACGCCGAACAGGAACAGCGCCAGGCCGGGCGAGGCCAGCAGCATGCCGACGAAGTCGAACGACTCCGACGGCTCCGGCTTGTCGCCGGGCAGCACGATGACCGCGAGCGCAAGGGCGACCACGCCGATCGGCAGGTTGATCAGGAAGATCCAGTGCCAGCTGAAGTTCTCGATCAGCCAGCCGCCCAGGATCGGGCCTCCGATCGGACCGAGCAGCATCGGCACGCCGAGCACCGCCATCACCCGGCCCACCCGCTGCGGACCGGCGGCGTGGGTCATGATCGTCATGCCCAGCGGCATCAGCATGCCGCCGCCGAGGCCCTGGATCACACGGAACGCGATCAGCGACTCGATGTTCCACGCCGTGCTGCACAGCAGCGAGCCGAGGACGAAGAAGACGAGGGCCATGATGTACAGCCGCTTGGTGCCGAAGCGGTCGGCCGCCCACCCGGTCAGCGGGATCACGGTGGCCAGCGCGAGGGTGTACCCCGTCATCGTCCACGCCGCGATGGCGTAGCTCGTCTCGAATTCGCGCTGGAAGGTCGGGATCGCGACGCTGACGACGGTGATGTCGAGAATCGACATGATCGCGCCGAGCACGACCACGCCCGCGACCTTGAAGACGGCCGCGTCCAGTTTGTCGGCCGTCGGGTCGGGCCCAGCCTTCTGGGTATCCGGAGGTTGTGTCACCGCTTAAGCGTGGCAGCTCCGTTGCCGTTGCACCAGTGATTGCCGGTTCCTGATGCCGGGAATTCCGCGAGCGCGGTCAACGCCGCGCGCGTCGTGGCCTCGCTCGCGGGTAGCAGGGGTAGCCGCACCTCGGCGCTCGGTATGCGGCCCTGCGCGGCGAGCACCGCTTTGATCACCGTGGGATTGGGTTCGGCGAACAGGGCCCCCGACAGCGTCGCGAGCCGATGACCGAGTGACCGCGCGGCATCGACCGGACCGTCGCGCCAGGCGGTGATCAGTGCGGCGAACGACGGGGTGTGCACGGCGGCCGAGGCCGCGATCGCACCTGACGCGCCGAGGGCCAGCAGCGGCGCGGCGAACCGGTCGTCACCGGCCAGCACGGCGAAATCGGCGGGCCGCGCGCTCATCAGCGCGATGGTGGCGTCGTCGACGGCGCCGACCGCGTGCTTCAGTCCGATGACGTTGGGCAGGTCGGCGAGTGCGAGCAGGGTGTCGACGCCGAGGGAAAGTCCTGTGCGGTAAGGGATGTGATACACGATCAGCGGTACCGGGGCGGCTGCGGCGAGTTCGCGGAAATGCGCGAGCACACCCGCCTCGGAGGGGCGCGTGTAGTACGGGACCACGGTGAGCGCCGCGGTGCTGCCCGGGTCGAGATGGGCGAGGGCCGTCACCGAAGCCGCCGTGTCGTTCGACCCGACGCCGACGATCAAGGGTGCGTCGCGTTCCCGGCAGACGCCCGCACAGACGGCGACCACCTGAGCCCGCTCCGCATCCGTCAGCGTCGCGGGTTCCCCGGTGGTGCCCAATGCGACGATGCCGGTCGCGCCCTCGTCGAGTACCTCGTGGGCGAGCCGCTCCAGCGCGTCGGCGGCGATCACGCCGTCGGCCGTGAACGGTGTGATCAGGGGGACGAAGAGACCTGCGAGCGTCATGACGACCAGCCTGACCGGTTCCAACCATCAGATCCAGTTCACATTTCTGTCGCAGACCGTAAGGTGAACTGATGCTGGATGTCCGCAAACTGCGGCTGCTGCGGGAACTGTCGCATCGGGAAACCATCGCCGCGGTCGCGGAGGCCCTCGCGTACACCCCCTCGGCGGTCTCGCAGCAGCTCGCTGCCCTGGAGCGGGAGGCCGGTGTGCCGCTGCTGACCCGCACCGGTCGCCGCGTGTCCCTCACCCCCGCGGCTCTGGCCCTGGTCCGGCACACCGAGCGCATACTCGCGGTGCTCGAGCAGGCCGCCGCCGAGCTGGCCACCACCCGCGCCGAATTGACCGGAACGCTGCGCATCGGAGCTTTCCCGACCGCGGTGCGGACCATCCTCTCCCCCGCGCTCGTCGCGCTGAGCAGCGCTCATCCCCGGCTGGAACTGCGCGTGACCGAACTCGATCCGGCGCTGGCGCCCGACGCGCTGCGCGCCGAGGTGCTGGACGTCGCGCTGATCCAGGAGTACGACTACGTGCCGGTCTCCGCCGATCCCGCGCTGCACAGCGAGCCGCTGTTCGAGGAGATCGTCCATCTCGCCGCGCACGCCGCCGACCCGCTCGCCGCACACCGCGAAAGTCCTTGGATCGCAAGCACTCCCGGCACGCTGTGCCACACGATGACCGTGCGCGCCTGTGAGGCGGCCGGATTCACGCCCAGGATCCGCCACCACGCCGACGACTTCGGCACGGTCCTCGCGCTCGTCGCCGCGGATCAGGGCGTGGCCTTGGTACCCGAATTCGGTGCGCGGGAATGCCCCGCCGGCGTCACACTCACCCCCCTGCCGATGCGTCGGCGGACTCACCTCGCCTATCGGCGTGGCACCGGAAACCATCCCGTGGTGCGCGCCGCTCGATCCGCCCTGCGTGAATCGGCGGGGCGGGCGCCCGGCGGCTGAATCCTCAGCGCAGCCGGTATCTGCTGGTGGGCACCACGTCCAGGTTCCGGTCGCCGCCGAAGGTGGCGACGCTGGTCATCAGCCGCTCGACGCGGCGCGCCAGTTCCGCGCCGTCGCCGCCGCTGCCGTAGAAGGCGTGCGGGTCGGTGAGCGCCTCGATCGGGAACAGCTCCTCGACGATCCCCGCGATGTCCGGCGCACCGGCCGTGGCGGGTCCGGTCACCAGATTCTGTACATAACCGAACGTCGCCTGAGTCTCGATGGCGATCGCGGTGTGGTGGGTGCGCCAGCGATCCAACCACTCGGCGTGGGGCAGATCGTGCGGCTTACGCAGGAAAGCGATGTTCGACAGACCCGGAGCGCGCTCGAGCGCGGCGGTGACCGGCGGCGGAATGGGAGTCGCCTCCTCGACGTGCCAGCCGGCCACTCGCTCGGCCACGGCGCTCAGCGCTCGCTCGGCCGCGTCCGGCCGCGGCGTCCCCTCCCACCAGACGCTGAGGACGGCCCGTACCGGCTCGTCGAACGTCGTGATGCGCAACATCGCCGTCTGCACCGCCGCGTCCGAGATGTTCGCCTGCACCGCGGCGGCCCCTGGCAGTCGCGGCGCGAGATCCGCCGTGAGCAGGTCACGCACGCCCCACAGCGCATAGATCGTCTTCATCGGCAGGCCACTTTCTAGAACACGTTTCACTCTCGGTCCGAGCCTAGCCCACCGGCGCGGTTGGCCGCGGCGGCTCGGGGTATCCGGCCGTCAGTCTTTCGAAGGGGTGATCCGTGCGGACCATATCGACCGACATCCCGGCCAGGCTGGACCGGCTGCCCTGGTCGCGGTGGCATTGGATGATCGTGATCGGACTCGGATCCGTCTGGATCCTCGACGGGCTGGAAGTCACCGTCGTCGGCAGCGTGGCCGCCCGGCTGTCGGAACCGGGCAGCGGCCTGAGCATCACGGCGGCACAGGTTTCCGGCGTCGCCGCGGCCATGTACGTCGCGGGCGCAGGTGCCGGGGCGCTCTTCTTCGGTTGGCTGACCGACAGATTCGGCCGCAAGAAACTCTTCTTGATCACCCTCGCGGTGTACCTCTTCGCGACCGCGATGACGGCGCTGTCGTTCTCGATGTGGTGGTTCGTCTTCTTCCGGTTCCTCACCGGTTTCGGCATCGGCGGCGAGTACGCGGCGATCAATTCCGCCATCGACGAGCTGATCCCGAAGCAGTACCGCGGCCGCATCGACATCGTCATCAACGGAACCTACTGGCTCGGCGCCGTCGGCGGTGCGCTGCTGTCCATCGTCGCGCTCAACACCGATCTGTTCGCACCGAACGTGGGCTGGCGCTTGACCTTCGCGCTCGGTGCCGTGTTCGGCCTGGTCATCCTGCTGGTGCGCAAGAATGTCCCGGAGAGTCCGCGCTGGCAGTTCATCCACGGTCGCGAGGACGACGCGGAGCGCACCGTCACCGCGATCGAAGCGCGCGTGCAGGCCGACAAGGGCACCTCGCTCGCGGACGTCTCCGATCAGCGGATCCAGATCCGGCAGCGCCGGACCATCTCCTTCCGCGAGATCGCGGCGGTGATGGTGCGGCGTTATCCACGTCGTGGCGTGCTGGGGTTGTCGCTGTTCATCGGACAGGCATTCCTCTACAACGCCATTACGTTCAACTACGCGCTCATCCTGTCCAAATCCTTCGGCATCGCCGACGACCGGGTCGGCTACTACTTCGCGGTCCTCTGTTTCGGCAACTTCCTCGGTCCGCTCCTGCTCGGCAAGCTGTTCGACACGATCGGGCGCAAGCCGATGATCGCCGGCAGCTACCTCGGTTCGGCCGTGCTGTTACTCGCCACCGCATGGCTTTTCGCGGGCGGTCACCTGACCGCGACGACCCTCACCGCCTGCTGGACCGCCGTGCTGTTCGTCGCGTCGTGCGGCGCCAGCGCGGCCTACTTGACCGTCAGCGAGATCTTCCCGATGGAGACCCGCGCCATGGCCATCGCCTTCTTCTACGCGATCGGGACCGTCGCGGGCGGCGTCGCGGGCCCGCTGGTGTTCGCCGAGCTGTCCGCGGAAGGCGATCCCGGCAAGACCGCCCTGGCGTTCACCATCGGCGCGCTCGCCATGTTCGCAGCCGGGCTGGTCGAACTGGCCTACGGCGTGCGAGCCGAAGGACGGTCGCTGGAGGAACTGGCCGAGCCGCTCAGCGTGACCGGTACGCCTGGTCCCGTCGATGCCGCTCAGCGGCCCAGCGGGTAGGGACGGCACTGCGCCGTGTCGGCGGCGGTGGCCCGGCCGCAGCCGTAGACCATCACGGGTTCGGCGTTCGTCGAGGGATCCCAGATCTGCTCCACACTGAGCATGCCCACCCATTTGTCGTGCGCCACCCGGCCCGCGTGGGCGCCCTGACTGACCGAGAAGTCCAGCACGCCACTGCTGGACTCGATCACCGGATGCCGGGGCAGGTCGCGCAGTGCCGCCCACACCGCGGCGGCGCTGATCGGGATCGGCTCGGTCCAGACGCCGGAGACAGCCGGGGCCAGCGCCTGCACGGCGCGCACGAACAACCCCACGGCGTCGTAGGTCAACGCGACCCGCTCCCCCAGCGGATGCAGTTGGACACGCTCACCCATCGGTTTGTCCGCTTCGGCGCAGGCGTTCCAGCTCGGGATGTCCGGATCGACGGTGGTGGCGAGGTGGTAGAACTCGACCCGGCTGCGGAATCCCTGCCCTTTGTTGCGGCAGGTCACCAAGCTCGCCTTGGCCACGTAGACCAGCGGACGCGCGCTGTTGGCCGCCCGGCGCCGGTCCACGCTGGCCATGAACCGGTTGACCGAATCGTCCGCGATCAACATCACCCGCTGGTCGCCGCACGCTTTGTTGAGGCTCTGCAGGAAGTCGGGGAACTCCGAGTCCCGGCCGGCGAAGAACAGCACCTCGTCGCAGGCGTCGGTGTCGCCCTGCCCGGTGAAGGCATCGCGCAGGTCCCAGGAGCCCTCCCAGATCTCTCGCCCGTCGCCGGCGAGGACGTGCAGGTCCGCGGCCATGTTCTTGGTGTAGAGGTCGGTCGGGTCGGGCCGGTGGTAGATCCGCACGCCGCGCCCGGCCATACCGGGGAGGGAGTTCAGGTACTGCTTGATCATGTCGGCGATCGCGTAGTTCGGCGGGGCGATCTGGAAGTACAGCGGGGAGGACCGCACCATCTCGTCGGCCGACAGGCTCGGCGCCACCATCGGGATGCCGAGGCCGGTCAGCGCATTGATCATGCTCAGAGTCGCGGTACGGCTCTGATCCAGTCCGATCGCCCCGACAATGCTCGGTTCGGCGTGGATGAGCGGCGTCAGCAGATCGACGACCTCCGGCCCCTGCAGGTTGGCCGGACCGGTGTTGGCGAGCAGCAGCCGGATCAGCGGGACCGTGTCGGGCGTGACGGCGTCGGACAACACGACCGATTCGAGCGCGTTGTACTGCGCCAGCGCCAAGCCCTCGATGTCCTCGCTCTGCGCCGGGTAATCGCCCGGAACGCCGGTGAGCTGACCGAAATAGACCAGGGTGAACAGCGGCCGCGCAGGTTGCTCGCGAGCCAGCTGTTCGGCGAGCAGATTCTGCTTATACACCCGCCGCTGCACTTCCACCAGGCGTCGACTCCCCGGCTCGTCGCCGGCGAAGAGGAAGCCGTTGCCGCCGGTTGCGGGATCGTCCGGATCGTAGGCGCTGAAACCGATGCAGTTCCCGTCCGGACCGGGGACGACCCGCACCCAGTCGATACCCGCTCCGGTGGCGCACGCGCCGTCGCCCGCATGCCACGGTCGCAATGTCGCGAACCCGGTCGCGGCCACCGCCAGCGCGATCACCAGGAACACCGCACCTGCCGACACCGCACGCCGGGCCCACCACGGCGGCGCGGGCACCGGAATTCGGCGGAACGGGTCCGGCTCGTCGTCGTGTGGGCCGGTCGCGGGTATCGCGAACCACAGCTGCCAGGCCCGGGGCCGCTGGCGCTGCCGCCCGACGGGCAACTCGTCCTTCCAGACCTCGTACAGCCTCCGCACCCGGTACACCGGCCGCGCGGTGACGTCGGCCGGCGGCGTGCGGGTGCCGGTCACCAGCAGCAGCGGATCGTCCTTGCCGGTCTCGTTGCGGACGTCGTTGACCAGATCCAGCAGCCGGGGACCGGCGTCGCCGTCGAGCGCGCGCAGGATCACGACCGGATAGGTGGTGCGCCGTGCCGCGCTGATGCGCCACCACCGGCGCTGGTAGGCCACCCGCAGATCTTCCAGAAAGGCGTGCACCAGAAGCTTGGCCAAATGCTCGGCGTGCTCGTGGCGGCGGGCGCCCTCGGTGAGACGGTGTGCGAATCCGACGAACTGGCTGGACTGTTCCGGCGCCAGGTACTGCTGGCGCATGAACCACCGGAACTCGCGGCCGACGCCGGGAATCCGACCACCGGTGCGCGCCCGGAACACCGCCGGGGGCAGCACGATACGCAGCAGGCCCAACAGGATTCGCTGGATGGGGCCCACTGTGGCCTGGGCTTCGCCGAGTAACTCCTCGCCCCACCGGCCGAAGTCCTTGCGCAACAGCGACGCCAGTTCGTCGAGCTCGTTGTCCGAGCTGAGCTTGCGCGCCATCAACCATTCCGCCAACCGGTAGCGCCGGAAAGGCAAGGGGCGCAATCGCCCGAAGCGGTCCGCGGCCAATCCTTTGCACAGGTTGTAGAGCAGTTGGCGCAACGCGGTCAGGCCCGGCGTGTTGTCCTCGACCAGCGAGCTGTCATCGGGCAACGGGTCGAGAGCGTCCACGTCCACGGACACATGCACCGCGCCGCGGAGTGCCGCGCCGAACATGTCCAGGCAGACTTCGACATTGGTCGGATCACCGCACAGACCCACCATCGGGAGCATCCGCTCCCCGCGCGGCGGCCGCGGTACCAGCCAGCGCAGCAGTTCTTCGAGCACATCGACTCCCCGAAAGGAGACAGCTCTGGTGCCGGACATGACGCCCCCGTGTCCTACGCCGAATATGACCACCCATTGAAGCAGACTCCGAACTCGCAGGCACCACGGCAGACGGCGGATGCCGATCACCGGTTCCTGCGCGGGCAAGCAGGCGCGCCGCGCGGTCGGCGCGCCGGAGAAGCTCGAAATTCGCGGGGCGGCACCACACTTCGGGCGCGCCGTATTCCGACGCCGAACTCGGATCGAAAGTCGGTTTCCGGACGGCGGATTCATGCGCGGCATCGAGAACACAGATGCCCGCAGAAAAATTGCGACAAGGCGCCGGGAACAGCAGGGGCGCGAATTACGCGTGGTGGGGCGAGCGCCGGACGTCGCTCATCCGCCGACGTTCGGCGCCCACCTTCCACACGTCGCGGTGGGTCGGTGCAACCGCGGGTGACCGGTCAGTTGTGGCGCGGATTCGCGGTCGGGGTGGGCTGCCGGGTGATCCGGCGGTGGGCCATGACTTCGGCCCACCAGCCACTCAGCGGGCTGGGGTCGGGCCAGATGATCCGATCTCGTTCTTCGTCGTCCACGACGGGCGCTTCGGGCTTCTCGCTCACGATGACATTCCTCTGCGCTGGTGCACGTAGTCGTGCACATGCTTGCGGAGAGCCCTCGTGTTCGAGCGGCGCCGGTAGTTCACGACAGAGCGCTTCGAATCGGCTGAACATCGAGCAGCGCGGGTTCCTCGCCCCTTTTATCGGCCGACCGCGCTGTCGATCCGATACATCCAACGTTTACCACAGCTCACCTGTAACAAACCGATCTTTCCGCTTCACGATCTGATCACCAAGCGGTCGCTTGGTCAGAATTGCGGCCGCTGAGCTGTGGAAATAGCGACTCCCCCGACTTTATTGCACGAAACCGAAAAAGGACGACTTTCACACCCGGCGGCTCACAGCGGCGGTATGGATTCCGCCGAAGCGACCGAGGGCGGCCGTACCACCGCCGAAGCGACAGCAACTCGGCATTCCCCGGAAGCGGTCACCCGAGCCGCCACCCGGTGCGGCCCGATCCGATCGGCGGCCCGCCGATGACCGCACCGAAACCCCTCGCGCACAACCGGTACGGCGATGCGGTTGCGGCCCGGACGCGCGATTCGAAGATCGGCGGCGGCTGGATTCGACAGTTGTGCGCCGGCTGATTCGGCGCGAGACACCCGGGTACCCGCTCACCATGGTTCGCCGAACCGAAGCTGTCGGCACACATGACGAAGTCACCCGGGCGTCGAGGCCCACCGCCGGGTCGTCGCTCGATGTTCGCCGAGGACCGTCGGCGGGGGCGTCCACGGCCGGGGAAACCAGGTGATGCCGATGGCCGACCTCCGGCGGATCATGCGAAAGCACGGCCCCTTCGCATCGGTCTGCTTCGACAGTTCGCACGACACCGAAGACGCGGCACGCCGATCCGAGCTGCGTTGGCACTGGATCGACGCCGAACTGGACCGCAGCGGGGCCAGACCACGGATCCGGCGGCTACTGGCCCAGGCGATCGAACTGCACCCACCACCGCGCGGGCGGTGCGGCAGGATGCTCATCGCCGACGAGACCGAGGTGCTCGCCGACGAACGCCTGCCGAGACCGCCGGAGATCGAAACCGTCCGGGTCTCCCCGCTGCCGTACCTGCTGCCGCTGATCGAGATGCAAGGCGAGCAGATACCGCACGTCATCGCGCTCGTGGACCGGGTCGGCTCGGAGCTGTACTCGCTCGACAAACGCGACGAAGACGAGGAATTCCTGCGTGCCGCGGGCCCTCCGATGCCCGATATCCAGCGGGACGACTGGTCTCATCGCACGATCCGGCAGCGGACCGCGGACAGCACGCGACGGAACATCCGGGA
Source organism: Nocardia abscessus (assembly GCF_015477775.1). Lineage (GTDB taxonomy): Bacteria > Actinomycetota > Actinomycetes > Mycobacteriales > Mycobacteriaceae > Nocardia > Nocardia abscessus_A. The sequence goes on from NZ_JADLQO010000007.1 coordinate 301,240, forward strand.
ATTCGCGCAGGAACTCGACCGGCTCGCCGACACCGTGCACGCGGAAGTCGTCGTGCTCGCCGGAGAGTCGAGGGCTCGTGCGGAACTGCGTGCGGAGTTCGACGCGAAGGGCCGGGATGTCGTCGAGGCCGAATCCGGCACACTGACGCCGGGTTCGGATCCGAAGGCGCTCGACGCGGAGGTCCGCGCGATCCTGCACCGCATGGTGGCGCAGCGACGCCGCCGCGTGCTCGACCGCTTCGCCGCCGAGATCGAGCGTCCGGACGGGCTTGCGGTGGCCGGGCTGGCCGCGACCACGAGCGCATTGCGCGCCGCCACCGTGGAGCGGCTGCTGCTCGACCGCGTCGTCCTGGGCGACCGCTTGATGCTGGCCGGAACCGCTCCGAACCCACTGATCGGGCCCGCCGCGAATAACGCGACCGGGGAGATGCGCCGCGCCGACGAAGCGCTGCCGGTGGCCGCCTTGGCGATCGGGGCCCAGGTCACCCTGGTCGACGCCGTCGCAGCCCTGCGCGACGGTGTCGGCGCTCTGCTGCGGCGCCGCTAGGCCGAACCCGAGGCGCGGCAGCGACCCTCACGACTTCGGGACGCGCTCGTGCAGCGTCAGCAGCATGTGATCGAAAGCGGTCTGCACCGCCGGCGGAGCCGGGGGCAAGCGGTCGATTTCGGCGATGAGCTGGGCGGCCAGATCGCGCAGTTTGACGTTGGTCTCCTGCGAGCGCCACTGCAGGACGTGGAATGCCTGGTCGGCGTTGATCCGGTAGATCCGCATCAGCACGCCTTTGGCCTGCTCGATCAACGCGCGCGCCTCGAAGAGTTTGGGCAGCGTGCCGTCGAGCAGGTCCTGGCGTTCCTCGGCGATGGTGGCCGTCAGGTCGATGTAGTAACCCGCGGTGCCGACGACGGTGCCGCTCTTGTCGATCATCGTGTCGCCCAGCACGATGACGTGGTGCGCGACCCCGGCGGTGTCGATGATGCGATGACGGCTGCAGAACGGTTCGGCGTTGCGGACCGACTTCTCGATCGCCTCGGCGACATGATCCCGGTCCTCGGGGTGTTTGTGCGCGAGCAGCAACTCCGTCGTCGGCGTCACCGAGTCGGGCGCGTATCCGTGCATCGCGGCGACCTCGTCAGACCACTCCCACCGCCGATCGACGAACCAGAAACGGAAGCTTCCCGTGGTCTGCGGTGTCCCGGCGCCCACCACCCGGGCTACCGCCCCCTCGGCCGTATCCACGATTCGGTCGCCCGATTCGTTCATCGCGTCAGTATGCTCCTACCTGCGGTTTTTCACCGCGGATCCGCCAGATCGAAGCAATGCCCGGACCGCTCGCCGCCGCCCCGGCAACCCCATCATCCTATTACCGCCGCAGCGGATTCCCGGCCTGCCCGAGCCCGCTCGACGCCCCTGGCGCCGCACGCTGATCCGCTGTGCCGTCGGCGGCGGTGGAAGCCGTCGGCGGCGGCAGAGCGATCGAGCCGGATCGGCCACGCCCGTGACTGCAGCGGTTTCACGACGCCGGGAGCAGGTCGTCGGCGTCGATCTCGCTGACGGCCGCCGCGGCGCGGGCCGCCGCCCCTTGGGTATGCCACCACCGCCACCGATCCGTATCCAGCTCACCCGCCCGCGCGAGCAGCCCGGGCCAGTCGTCGAGGTTCGGCCAGCGGTCCAGGGTGAGCGCCATATCCGCGGCGGCCAGTGCGCGCGCGGTCGCCCGCTGCTCGCCGAACGGGCGGTCCGCCGGGATCAGGATGGCCGGTTTGCCCGCGGCGGCGATGTCGGCGACCGCGGCCTGACCGGCGTGCGAGACGATCACGTCGGCTTCGCACAACTGCGGCCACGGGTCGTCCACCCAGTCACCCGAACCGACACTGCGCCATCGGTAGCGGCTGTGGCGCGCGGCGCAGGCGCGGACCATCGCCGCGGTGGACGGAACGCCGCCCGTTCCCCCGAGCACCAGGACCACCGGGCGCTGGTCCCCTCGGTCGGTCCGGACGGGCACGCGCCCGGCGAAGCGGGTGATCCCGCCGACATAGTGCGTCTTGTCCGCGTACGGGTGCAGCCACAACGGGTCGTACAGTCCCCGCGGCCACGCGGCGATCAACCGGTCGGCGACCCGGTGGACCATTTGGTGCGCCGGATCCACCCGGGTACCGGGCAGCACCATCGCGACGACGGGCACGCCGTGCAGCCGGGCCAGCAGCGCGATCTCCGCCGACCCGTCGACCACCATCGCGTCCGGACGCGCGCGCACGATCCAGGCGGCGACCGCCGCCATCCGCTCGGCGAGGCCGCGATCGTGGCGCGGCGCCCAGTGCAACGTCCCGCCGGCGGTGGGGTCCTCGATGATCGGCGCTCGATCGTCGGCGGGCAAGCACACCGCGTCGTCGAAAGCCTGGTGGTCGGCCGGCGACAACGACGACAGTGCGACGACGGGTCGAGCGATGTGCGGGCGAACGCATTGCGCTCGAAGCAGAGGCCCGCAGCCGTGGTGGTGGATGTAGTAGCCGATCATGCGGCCGCCGCGACAGGAAGCACCCCGAGGAGTTCGCGACCGACCTCTCGCATACCGACGGGTCTGACAACCATGGCATCGGGCCTTCCAGGACTGAGGGGCGACGTGGCGGTTCTACCCGCGTTTTTTCCTAGCAAACATTTAGCAATCACCCCGTTTCCGCAAGCTGAGCGGTCAACTGACCAGTTGATAGCCCCGACCCGACCGCAGGCATCGTCCGCAGACTGGCCCCGGAAAGCCGCCTACATGCTGTCGCTACGGCACGGCAAACATTCGCCTTGAAGAGCAAGCGGCACCGGCCCCGCCGGTTCGCGACAGACAAGGTCGGCAGCGGTCTGCCCATTACTCGATATCCGCTGCGCCACTGCGGGTTTCGTAGCAGCCGTGCCGAGGCGGCAGCGCAGGTGGAAGGCCGCCGCGGGGACGGATAGGCTTGACGATGTGCCGGGGCAGGTGGAGTCTGCCCCGGCACACCCGCACGGAGCGTTATTCAGCGTGCGCCAAGGCCACTCGCTGCTTCTCGTTGTCGATATCGAGAATGCGCACCGTCAGCGTGGCGCCGACCTGCGGCTCGCTGGACCACTCGGTCTTGTGCAGCAATCCGTGCACGCCGGGAGCGACCTCCAGGAACGCGCCGAACGGCACGATCTCTACGACGGTCGCCTCGAGCACTCCGCCCTGAGCGTGGGCGGAGACGAAGTCCGGCCATCCGCTCGCATGTGGCGTTTCCGCATGGGACATGTAATCACCTCCTTCCGATGTCCCTGTAGTACTCGGGATTTCGTGAAGGAGGCGGGCGGGCCCCTGGCCCGCCGGATGATCACCGCGCGGCCGGGTAACCGTTCTGTGTGCGGCGCGTCGCCGACCCGGCAGTCATGACGACGACCTTAGCCCAGCGCATCGCGCACAGCAATACCAGTCTTGCGGTGCACGTCGAAACACACCGCAGCAAAACAGTTTTCGTGCCGCGCGACTATCCGCCGAAGCGCAGCGTCACCTCGGCCGAAACAGGAGTCGCGCGACATGCCAGCACCTGGCCCCGAGCGATCTCCTTTTCGGTGAGGGCCGACAGCGGATCGGGGTCCATGCCGACCTGCCCGGATTCGACTGTCGCCACGCAAGTTCCGCACGCGCCGCCGAGACAGGAGTAGGGCAGGTCAGCCCGATGACGTAATGCCGCCTCCAGGATGGCCGGACCCTGGGCCATCTCGAACAGCAGGTCTTCGCCGTGTCCGGTGAGGGTCACACGGCTGGTCGGGGCGTTCGCCGCCGGCACGGACAACACGGGAACATCCGTCTCGAACAGCTCGAGCATGATGCGGGACTTCGCCACGCCACGCCGCTCCAGGGCCGACACCATGGCTGCGACCAGTTCTTTCGGCCCACACAGGAACCACTGTTCGGCGTCTTGCTCGATGACCTCGGCCGCCGAGACGCGGCCGTGGCGGTAGGCCACGCCTGCCCGGCCCCGGGGCATCGTCGCCGGTCGCTGCCGGGACAGGTGGTGGATGACGCGCAGCCTGCCCCCGAAGCGGTCCGCGAGCGCGGCGAGTTGATCGGCCAGCATGACGTGTTCGCTGTCCCGGCTGCCGTAATGCAGGGTGAACGTGCTGTCCGGCTCGGTTTCGAGGATGGTGGCGATGATCGAGGCGATCGGCGTGATGCCACTGCCCGCCGCCACCGCGGCGTAGGTGCGCGCACGTTCGGGGTCCAGCTTCGGCGTGAACCTGCCCGCGGGCTCGGACACATGCAAGACCGTGCCGACGGTCAGACGGTCGAGGGCGTAGCCGGAGAACGCTCCGCCCGACCGTCGCTTGATCCCGATCCGCACCCTGCCGGAACCCGCCGCGTCACACAGCGAATAGCTACGCCGGATCTGCTGTCCCGCATGCGTCCCCCGCACGACCACATGCTGGCCTGCCGCGAAGGCATACCGACCGGCGAGCTGCGCGGGAACGTCGAATTCGACCAGGACGCTGTCGGCGCCGGCGGGGTCGATCGAGCGCACCGCCAGCCGGTGGAAACCCCGCGCGGGTCCCTGGGGAATCGGGTCGAACGCCTCCGTGGCGACCGACTCGGCCGCCGCCGGTCCGAACTCACGCAGTCTTTCCACCCCGGCCGCCGCCAAACCCTTCGCCGCGCGAACCACAAGGGCTGGGTTCAGCACCGCCACCGGACTGTCCAGGAGCCCGGCGATGCGTGCGATCTGCCGCGCCACCACCGCATCCTGTGCACCGACGGCCATGGTCAGCCTCGCCAGCGCGCCGAGCGCCCACATCCGGGCCTGTCCTCCGGCATCCACGTGGGGCATGGCCGAGTCGAACAGTTTCGTGATCATCCACGCGTCATCGATCTCGCGGGCGGCAGTGCGGAAGAAGCGACGGGCCAGATCGTCGTCCCCCGTCGCGAGCGCGCGGCGCAACGCCACGGCCTGCAGCGCGGACACGGTCATGCCCTGGCCGAACGCCGGGCTGAAACTGCAGACCGCGTCACCGAGGACCAGTAGTCCCAGCGGAAACCGGGACAGCCGCTCGTAGCGGCGACGCTGGTTGGCCGGATACCGGTAGACGCTGATCCCGGTGAGCGGTTCGGCGTCGAGCAGCGCCGCGCGCACGTCCGGCGGCGCCACCGAATCGGCGAACCGCCAGAAGCCCTCGGAATCAGTCGGCGGGTGGTCTTTTCCGTAGCCGATCAAGGTGAGGATGTGCGTTCCTCCCTCCACCGCGAACAGCGCCAGACCTCGCGCGGGATCCTGGTTCGCGATCACGATCTCCTTGTCGCCGCTCAGCGCGCCGACCGGAAGCCGCACATAGCGGCTCGCGTACATCATGTCGATCCGCACCCCCTCCTCGGCCGGTCGTTCGTAGCCCAGAGCGGCGAGCCAATCGCCGACCGGACCGTGCCGCCCCAGGCAACTCACCACCAGATCGGCGCGGACTTCTCGCGCCACCGTGGCGTCCTCCGACATGACCCGCACCCCGGTGACCCGCGTTCGGTCCGCGTCGACGAGCAATCCCACGGCGGCACGGCGGTCGGCCAGCTCGACGTTCGGCAGCGCGCGGACCCGATTGCGCACGCGCCATTCCAAGAAGGGGCGACTGGCCTGCAGAAGCGAGTAGCCACCGTCGGATCGCCGGAGCGTGTGCCCCGCGACGGTCATCCGCATCTGCGTCAACGACCGGCACTCCATGGCGCCGTCGGCCAGCAGCTCGTCCGTGATGCCGGGGAACAGCTCCTCGATGATCTGCTTGCCACGCGCGAGCAGTGCGTGCACGTGCCTGCCCTGCGGCACCCCGCGCCGGTCACCCGGCGTGGACAGATCGTCTCGCTCGATCACGGTGACCTGCTCGTAGCTGTCGCTGAGGATCCGCGCCGCGAGGAGTCCTGCCATGCTCGCGCCCAGCACCACCGCGTGCCCGCGGCGGGTGATCGCTCGCTCGGTAATCGTCATCACTGCCCTCCGGCGTCGTCCACGGCCTCCGCAGCCCCCGGTCGGGCGTGCACGGCCGAACAGCGTCGAGAACTGAGATATTTAGCTATGTTAGTCTCAGTTCTCGATCGTCCGCAACGGCGGATGTCGCCCGTGCGAGGTAGAAATGGCCATGACTTCCTCCACCCGGTCGTCGGAAACGCTGCTCGACGCGGCGGTCGCACTGATCGCCGAGAGCGGCCTGGACAACCTGACGCTGAGCGCGGTGGCCGAGCGCGCGGGCGTCTCGCGCGCCACCGCCTACCGCGAGTTCGGCGACAAGGACGGCCTGATCTCCGCCGTCGGCCGCAGCGAGATCGGGCGGATGGCAGCAGCCGCCTACCGCCGGATAGACCTCTTCGCACCTGCCGCGGAGGTGGCCGGCGCCTGCACCCTCTTCGCCTTGCGCTACCTGCGAGAACACGCTGCCTTCAGTTACATTCGCCGCCATGAGCCCGCCCGACTGCTCGACGTCGCCATCACCCACGGCGACTCGGAGCTCAACCTGGTCGAGACCGTCGCGGCCATCGCGGCGCCCGTGATCGCGGCTCGCGACGACTCGACACTCAGGTTGTCGCCGACCCAGGCGGCCGAAGTCGTCGTTCGCACCGTGCTCTCGCACGCGCTCATCCAGCGCAGCGAGCTCACCGACGAGCAGATAGCCGACACGGTGGCGCGGGCGATCACGCGGTAGTGGGACGACCGCCGACGGCACGCAGTCAGATACTGAGACGAACTACACATATGGTTTCACTGCGCTCGCCCGCTCGTGGCCGTACCTGCGGCTCGATGACATCCCCGCCCGGCCCGCGGGTTCAACGCTCGATTTCGGACCAGAACGCACAGCTGTGCCGGTCGGCGAAATCGTTGTTCATGAAGCTCCCGGTCGCCCGCATGATCAGCGCAGGCCCATCGGAGCCGGGCCCGGTCGACTCCGGCCATGCCCACCATTCCGGTGAACCCGGAGCGTTCGGGTCACCGGTGTGGGCGAAGGTGGTCCACCACCGTTGCATTTGCGCGGCGAATTCGGCGGACGCACCGGTCCAAGGAATCGGCACGCCCATGAATCTGGTGAACAGATACAACAGCTCGGCCGAGTGAAAGGCGCCGGGCAGAACAGGATTGGCGTCACCGAGCGGCGCCTGATCGAATTCGTACTGCCACAGCGGATGTCCGGCATCGCGCGCCGTTCGGCTGGTGGACAACGTGGGACAGGCGAGCTGACTGTCGGTGATCACCGCGATCTGGGCAGCTGCCGGTGAGGGGTACCGGTCGAGCGGATACCGGGCCAGGACTCGGTCGGCGTAGGCGCCGAAAGATTGGCGCACGAATCGTTCGTAGCTTGCCGCGTCCGGAACGTGGCCGCGGGCATAGTCGGTCTCGGCGACCATCAGCGAACCTTCCGCGCTGGTGGTCCCGACCATGAGCGGCGTCTTCCTGGCGTCCCCCACCAGGGCCGCGTCGAGTGTGCGAGTGATGACGACGCCGTCGATGCTGGGCACCCAGACGGGAGTTCGCCCGTCGAATCGGGCGCTCGGCGAGTTCAGGAGGGTCGCTACGGGCAGTGCGCGCAGGCAGGCCAGCCGGGTCGCGGCATCGACACATCCGACGCTGTCCGCGTAGCGCTGCGAGCGCGCGAAACCCTCGGCACGATCGCCGGGGGCGAGGGGCGCTCGAGCGCAGGGACCGCTCTGGATGATCGCCTTGGCGAACAGGGCGTCGGAACCGGGTGCGGCGAAGTGTGTGCAGACACTCACGCCGCCGGCCGACTCACCGAAGATCGTGACATTGTCCGGATCGCCACCGAACGCGTGCGCGTTGTCGCGCAGCCACCGCAGAGCGGCTTGCTGGTCCTGGATGCCGACCGTTCCGGTGGCGCCGCCGGATTCGGCCGCCAGTTCGGGGAGCGACAGGAAGCCGAACGGCCCGAGGCGGTAATTGGGGATGGCCACGATGACGTCGCCGTCGGCAGCCATCCGGGTAGGCCCGTCGTATTCGGTGTTGGAGCCGCTCAGATAGCCACCGCCGTGGAAGAACACCATGATGGGCAGCGGGCGGTCGCGGGCACCGTCCGGTGCGTACACGTCGATGGTCAGACAATCTTCGCCGGTGGGTCCGATCGGCGGTAGGCCGGGCAGGTATCCGTTCTGCGGACACTGCAGCCCGTGCTCGCGGGCGGGGCGCACGCCGGGCCACGGCGGCACGGGGCGCGGCGGTGCGAACCGCGCTTCGCCCCCGGTGGGCGCGGCGAAGGGGATGCCGAAGTATTCGACGATTCCGTCGGCGGCGCGGCCGGAGATCGCGCCGCCGGTCACGAACACCACCGGCGGCGCCGACGCCACCGCCGGAGTGCCCGCGAACCACAGACCGGTGGCGACCGTCAGAGCGGTCGCGGTTCGCACGATCGAGCGAATCATGGCTGTCCACTACCTCCGATGCGGTCGCTACAGTCGGCGGCGAGGCAGGCGGCCTCGTCCACCGCGGTAGCCGGCATCGATCGGCACGGGCGTGCGGCCACTCTCGAGCGAGAGGCCGCAAGTCGCACATGAAACGAACCCGATCACCGCTCGAACCCTCACCCGGCGGATCAGCCACGGCACCTGTACGAAAGATCCGGTCGAACTCGCCCCCGTGCAGCGCTCCGACCCACCAACAGCCCGCCGCAACCCGCCCTCATCGCCGACCGGCCCAGCGGCACCGCGAGCGGCCCGAACTGGAGCAATGGCGTGCCGGACCGATGCTACAGCGATCACGGCAAGTCCAGGCACAAGGCGCTCGGCACACACGCCTCCACTCGTGCACAGCGGTAACCCGGGCGGGCCGCCGCGAGCTACGCCGGACTCGGTCGGACAACCGGTCGACGAACGTCACCGCCCGCGCAGGACGCCTGCGCGTTCGCATCGAACGCGCAGGCGTCGGCGGCCGACCGGCCGCGGCTCAGCTCTCGGCGAGTTGGGCGATTTCCTCGGCGAGGATCTTCACGGTGTCGCGGATCTGGTCTTCGGTGTGGCAGGCGGTGACGAAGAACCGCAGGCGCGCAAGGTTTTCCGGCACCGCGGGGTACAGGATCGGGTTGACGTTGATGCCGCGGCGCATCAGCGCGTTCGACAGTTTCAACGTCTTCAGCGAGTCGCCCACGATGCACGGGATGATCGGCGTGTCGTGGCTGTCGCCGGTGTCGATGCCCGCCTCCCTGGCCAACTGGAGAAACAGCCGGGCGTTGTGGCGAAGGCGTTCCAGCATGTCGCTGTCGGCCCGCATCTGCCGGATCGCCGCGGCCGAGGCGGCCGCGTTCATCGGCGTCATACCGACGCTGTAGACGAACCCGGGAGTCGTGTACTTCAGGAACCGGATCAGCTCCGCGCTGCCCGCGACATAGCCACCGCAACCGGCGAGCGCCTTCGAGGTCGTGCCCGACCACAACTCGACGTCGCCGCGGTCGACGTCGAAATATTCGCCGATGCCGCCGCCGCCCGCGCCGAGCACGCCGACGCTGTGCGCCTCATCGATCATCAACAGCGCCTTGTGCTTCTTCTTCACCGCGATGATGGCGGGCAGATCGGGAATGTCGCCGTCCTGGCTGTAGACGCCCTCGATCAGGATCAGCACCCGCCGGTACTGATGGCGGATCTGGGTGAGCAGTTCGTCGAGGGCGGCGTGGTCGTTGTGCGGGAAGGGACGGCGGGTCGCGCCGGACAGTTTGCAGCCCTGCATGATGCTGTCGTGGGCGAGGCTGTCGTGGATCACGAGATCCTCCGGCCCGACCAGATGCCCGATGACGGTGACGTTCGTGGAGTGGCCGCCGACCAGTGCGATGGCGTCCTCGGTGCCGAGCAGGGCCGCGAGTTCGGTCTCGAGTTCGCGATGCACCGGCTTCTCGCCGGAGAGGATCCGGCTGGCCGAGCACGAGCTGCCGTAGCGCGCGACCGCGTCCTGCACGGCGGCGATGACGGCCGGGTGACCGGACAGCCCCAGGTAGTTGTAGCTGGAGAAGTTGATCACCGACGTGCCGTCTATGACCGAGGTGTCCTGCGTGATGCCGTCGTTGACCATGAAGTAGGGATTGGACACTCCGAGCGTCTCGACACCGGAGAGCCGATCGGCGATCGCCTTCACCTCCGCGAATTCCGCGATGCGGTATTCCGGCTCGACTACCGCCTGACGGGGCTCGACCGGCGTGTGGCGGTCGGTCACGTCGGTGACTTGCCCGCCCATTCGAGTCGTGATGTACGCGGTCACGTCGCCGAGCGTCGTGGTGGACGTGAACCGGCTCGGGTCGACGGTCAGTCCGGGCAGCTTGCGAACGAGCGCGGCGATCAGGTCGGTCAGCATGAGCGAATCGAAACCCAAATCCTCGCCCAGCATTTGGGCGTCGCGCAGCCGATCGACCGGGAAGCCGCTCACCCGCGCGAATTCCGTCCGAACCACACCCGCGACCGCCGCCGGGGCCATCGGCTCGGGCGCGACGGTCCTCTGCCCCGCTCCCCGCGGCGCGACGAGATCCTGCGGCGTCATCGGCGTGGCGCCCGCGGGCTGCGGTACCTGCCCGGCAGACGAGGCGCCGAGGAGACTTGCCAGCACGGCGTTCTGCTCACGGAAGAGGGCGATCACGTGGTCCATTGAGGTTTCCTCGGTCGGTGCGGAAGGTGTTCTGGGCGTGCACGGTTCGACCCAGAACCGGTGTTCGGTGGAGAACTCGTACCCGGGCAGCCTGCGGCGGACGCGCTGCGCCGGTTCGTAGAGCCGGTCCCAGTCGGGGTCGAGTCCGTCGCGGTACAGCGCGGCGACGGTGCAGGCGAGTTCGCCGCCCGTCGCGCCGGGCCCCGGGCTCGGCGCCAGGCAACGCGCGGCCATATCCGGGCGGGCCCGGCCGACGAGCGCGGTCAGCACACGGCGTGGCCCGATCTCGACGACGTGGCTGGGCTCGGTGCCGAGCGCGGCCTGGATGGCGTCGCCGAAGCGCACGGTGGCGCGGACATGGTCGGTCCAGTACTGCGCGTCCATCGCCTCGTTCTCGTCGAGCAGCCGCCCGTAGACGGTCGAGTAGAGCGGAACAGCGGGCGCCCGGTAGGTGCATTCACGGGCAACGGCCCGGAACTGTTCGAGCACGGGTTCCATCAATGGGCTGTGGAATGCGTGCGAAACGTTCAGCGCCTTGGCGCGTATGCCGCGCTCCGCGAGCTCATCCCTGATCCAGCCGATCACCGACGCCGCACCGGACAGCACGACCTCGCTCGGACCGTTGACGGCGGCGAGCGCGACCTCCGGCCGGCCGGCGAGCAACCCGGCGACGTCGTCCGGGTCCGCCTGCACGGCGAGCATCGCTCCGCCGTCGGGCAGCTGCTGCATCAGCCGTCCGCGTGCGACGACGAGCCGGCACGCGTCGTCCAGATCGAACACCCCCGCCACCGCCGCGGCCGCGAGTTCGCCGATGCTGTGCCCGATCATCCAGGCAGGTCGGACGCCCACGTCGGCGAGCGACTTGGCCAGCGCGTACTCCATCGCGAAGATCGACGGCTGCGCGAATTCGGTGCGGTCGGTCGCGGTGTGCTCGTCGAGCATCAGCACGCGCACCGAGCGACCGAGGTGGGCGGTCATGGCCTGGTCGACCGCCGCCAGCGCATCGCGGAACAACGGACTGCTCGCGTCGAGCGCGCGTGCCATTCCCGCGAATTGCGAGCCCTGTCCGGTGAACATCCAGCCGACGCTGATCGGTGCGGCGACACCGGTTTCCGCGCCGTCGCGCAGCTGCGCGATCGCGGCGTCGCGATCGGCCGCGACCACGGCGAGCCGGACGCGACCGGACGACTTGACCTGGTTGCTCGTCCAGCACAGTTGCGCGAATCGGTCCTGCGGGGTGGCAGCGAGGGCATCGGCGAGGCGATGCGCGTTACGCCGCAACCCCTCCGCGTCGTTCGCCGAGAGCGTGAGCACGCCGCCGCCGGATGCCGCGGAGGTCTCGGCTTCGGGAGCGCTGCCCAGCACGACGTGGGCGTTCGTGCCGCCGATGCCGAAGCTGCTGACTCCCCCGTAGCCGGGGCCCTCCAGCGGCATCGGTTCGGTGAGCAGGCGCAAACCCTGCTGGGACATCCGCAGCCGCGGGTTCTCCTGCTCGGCGAACCTCGACGGAGGGACGACACCGTGCCGCAAGCTCAGGGCGACCTTCATCAGGCCCGCCACTCCCGCGGCGCCCTCGGTGTGACCGAGATTGCCCTTGATCGACCCGATTCCGCAGGGCCGCCGCCGGTTGCGTGCGTGCAGCTGTCCCAGCGCGTTGACCTCGATCATGTCGCCGAGCACGGTTCCGGTGCCGTGGGCCTCGAGGAAGTCCACTTCCTCCGGCCGTACCCCGGCGCGCTCGCACGCCTCGCCGATCACCTGCTGCTGCGCCCACCGGTTCGGCGCCGTGATGCCGTTGCTGCGCCCATCCGAATTGACCGCGCTGCCCTTGATCACCGCGTAGATCGGCAGACCCGCCGCCTGCGCGTCGGCGAGGCGGCGCAAGACGAGCACCGCGACGCCCTCGCCGCGCACTATCCCGTCGGCGTTGCCGCTGAACGGCTTACACCGGGCATCCGGCGCGGAGAGACCGGCCTGGGTGTAGAAGACGCCGACAGCGGGCGTGAGCACGAGGTTGACGCCACCGGTGATCGCCTGATCACATTCTCCGGAAGCCAGCGCGCCGCAGGCGAGGTGGATCGCGACCAGGGACGACGAGCAGGCCGTGTCGACCGCGACACTCGGTCCTTTCAGGTCGAATTGGTAGGACAGCCGGTTGGCGGTCATGAAGTATCCGTTGCCGGAGCCGTGCTGCGGGGTGATCGCGGCATAGTCGCTCATCTGCAAGTTGGCCCATTCGTTGGCCATCACGCCGACGTAGACCCCGGTGCGGGAACCGGCTTGGGCACGCGGGTCCAGCGTCGCGTCTTCGAAGGCCCGCCAGGTGGTTTGCAGCAGCAACCGCTGTTGCGGATCCATCGTTTCGGCTTCGCTCGGGGCGATGCCGAAGAATTCGGCGTCGAACGCGTCCGCGTCGTCGAGGAAGCCCCCGCTGTGCGTGTTGATCGTGCCGGGCGCACCGGCCGGGTCGTGGAAGTCGGCGGCATTCCAGCGGCTCGCCGGAACTTCGGAGATCACGTCTCGTCCGTCGATCAGCAACCGCCACAACGCGGCCGGATCGGGTGCTTGCGGGAATCGACAGTCGAGGCCGACGATGGCGATATCGGTCATGCGGCGAGGGCGAATTCGGCGGCGATGTACGCGGCGATGTCGGCGATGGTGGGGTAGTCGAAGACCAGCACCGGGTCCACCTCGAGCGACCAGCGGTCCTCGATCTCGCCGCACAGGTTCACCGCGGAGACGGAGTCCAAGCCGAGCTCGGCGAGCGGGACGACCGGATCCACGTGGTGGGGTGCGCGTTCGGTGTAGTCTGCCACGCGCTCGATGAGCCAGTCCTGGATCGTGCTCGGGCGAATGGCGGTTGTGCTGAACATGTTCGGCTCCTCGGCGGGGAATGGATCGATCAGACGGTCATGGCCCGGCTCAGCGCCGGTTCGAGATCCTCGTGCAGGACACCCGCGACGCGGTCCTCGAGAAACGCCTGCCGCATCGAGTTGCGCTGGACCTTGCCGCTGGTGGTGCGGTGTACCGATCGGGGCGCGACGAGAACGACATTCGGCGCGGGCACATCGAACCGGCGGGCGATCGCGATCTTGATCGCCGAGGTCAGCTCGGCGAATGTCGTGTCGCCTTGCCGCGCCGTCTTGACGCCCTGCAGCACGACAAGCCGTTCCCGGCCGCCCGCGTCGACGGATACGGCGACGCCTGCGCTGTCGGCGAACGCCGGATGCAGTTCGCGGACCAGCTCCTCGATGTCCTGGGGGTAGACGTTGCGGCCGTTGATGATCAACAGATCCTTGAGGCGGCCCGCGATGAACAGCTCGTTCTCATGCAGCAGCCCGAGATCACCGGTGCGCAGAAAAGGGCCCTCGGTGCCGAGGTGGGCGTCGAAGATTTCGCGGGTCTCGTCAGGGCGGTTCCAATAGCCGGCGGCGACGCTCTCGCCGCGGATCCAGATTTCGCCGACAGCGTTCTCCGGCAGCTGCCTGCGCCGATGCGGGTCCACGATGCGAATGTCGAGACCACGGGCTGCCGGCCCGCAGCCGACGAGCCGCGTATCGCGTCCGACGTCCAGGTAGACGGGCGCCGAAGGTACCGTTCGTCCGCTGGCGAGCAGCGTCACCTCGGCGAGGCCGTAGGCCGGCCGAAACGTCGTCGGCCGCCAGCCGGCGGACGCGAACCGTTCGATCACCGCTGCCATGGTCGGCTCGCGGACCGGTTCTGCGCCGCTGATAGCGATCTCGAGGCTACTGAGATCGAGAGCGGCCAGTTGCTCGTCGGTCACCCGGCGAGCGATCAGGTCGTAGGCGAAATTCGGTGCTGCGGTGAAGGTCGCGCGGTACTTGTCGATGGCTTGCAGCCAGCGCACCGGACGCTTGAGGAACGTCGTCGGCGCCATGAACACCAAGTTGGCGCCGGCGTACACAGCTCCGAGCAGCAAGCCGATCAGGCCCATGTCGTGGAAGTGCGGGAGCCAACCGACACCGGTCCCAGCGGCGTTCAATCCGCCCGCGGTGATGGCGGCCTCGTTGTGCACGAGATTGCCGTGCGTCACGACGACGCCCTTCGGAGTGCCGGTCGACCCCGACGTGTACTGCAGGAAAGCGATCGTCGCCGCGTCGATGTCGGGCATCCGCCACGCGTCGGGATCCCCGAGCGGCTCGTCGGTCGCGACCACGGTCGCGGAGGTGGCTTCTTCGACGAGCGGCTGGAAGTGTGCGCTCGTGACCACCAAGCGGGCGCCGGAATCCGCGACCACGTCCGCTACTCGTCGGGCACTGCCCGCGTCGTGCGGCACGGGCGCGGGGACGGCCACGACCCCTGCGTACAGACAGCCGAGAAACGCCCGCAGGAACGCCATACCGTCGAGATAGAGAAGCACGACCGGCTCCGCCGACTCCGGACGGCCCGCGAGCCAGGTCGCGAACGCCCTGGCGTCACGGTCGAGCTCATGGTAGGTGAGAATCTCTTCGCCGAGTTCGCGCCCGGTCTCACGAAGGTAGGTGTACGACCTGGTATTCCCATACTCGGCAACTTGCTGCCTCATGTGGTGAACGAAAGTCGGCTGCATCTCGTGGTTCCTTCATGGCGGTCGGCATTGGTGTCAGCTACTACTGTCCGGCGTTCACAACCGCATAAACAGGGACCTCAGGGAGCATCCAGCAAACCCAGGGGTTGGCACCGCTCCACCCTGGGGTGGGGGTCGCCCGCCTTTCGCGGGTCGACAGCCGCAAATCTGCCGCCCCCATCCCGCACTTCCGCGCATCGACCAGGTACAGACGACCGAGCTAGTAGTTGCTTAGCGCAAGCAACTACTATAAGGTTGCATAGCGCAAGCAACTTATTTCGTCTGGAGCGGCCATGGCAGTCTCACCCGACACGGCTCAGAGCCTGATCAAAGAGCTCTATCTGATGGGCCGGGCGATCCGCACCGTGCTCGCACACCCGGAGGAAGGGCAATTGCTTCCGGGTGGTATCGGGGTGCTGGGCACGCTCGAATCCAAGGGCTCGTGCAGGCAAGTGGACCTGGCCGTGGACCTGTGCATCAGCCCGAGCGCCCTCAGCAGGCACGTCACCGAACTCGTCGCCGCGGGCTACATCAGCAGGCACGCCGATCCCACCGACGGCCGGGCCACCCTCATCCGGGTGACCGACGAAGGCCGCGATCTGCTGCACCGTGTGCGGGGGTCACGGGCGCGGGGGTTGCAGAACGTCCTCGCGGACTGGAGTGAACACGACGCCGAGCAGGCCTGTGTCGCCGTGCAAAAGCTCCGCGACGCACTGACCACGCACGCGCAGAGCACCGCGGTCGGCGCGCATCAGCCGGTTTCGAAAGAGAGTCAGGAAGTAGATGTCTAGTTCAGTCGAGTCGGTGACGCGACGCGACCCGTACGCGATGACCCACCGCGAAGTCCTGGAAGCGATGACCGGGCTGCTCGCGGCGTTGTTCACGGCGCTGCTGAGCACCACGATCGTCGCCACCGCGCTGCCCACCATCATCGGCGACCTGCAGGGCTCGCAGACCGCCTACGCCTGGGTCATCACCTCGGCGCTGCTGGCCAACGCGGCGTCCACGCCGATCTGGGGCAAATTCGCCGACCTGTTCAACAAGAAGGCGCTGGTCCAGTCGGCCATCGTGATCTTCGTGATCGGCTCGGTCATCGCAGGCTTCGCGGGCAACGTCCCGCTGCTGCTGGTCGCGCGCGTCGTCCAGGGCATCGGCATGGGCGGGTTGACCGCGCTCGTCGTCGCGATCATCGGCTCCATCGTCGCGCCGCGCGAACGAGGCCGCTACTCCGGCTACATGGGCGCCGTGATGGCGGTCTCGATGTCCGGCGGACCGGTCCTCGGCGGTGTCATCGTCGACAGCCCGCTGGGCTGGCGCTGGTGCTTCTTCGTGTGCGTGCCGCTGGCGGTGATCGCGTTGGCGCTGTTGCAGCGGACGCTGCGGCTTCCCACCGACCGCAAGGACGGGGTGTCGATCGACTGGCTCGGTGCGGCACTGCTGACCGGCGGTGTGTCGGTACTGCTCATCTGGGTGTCGTTCGCCGGGAAAGCCGGTTACTACGACTGGATCTCGCGGGAATCGGCGATCTACGTCGCTTCCGGAGTGCTGCTGCTGATCGCGACGGTGTGGGTAGAGTCCCGCGCCGAGTCGCCGATCATCCCGCTGCCGATCGTCACCGAACGCACCACGGGCCTGGCGATCATCGCGTCCGTCGCGGTCGGTATCGGCATGTTCGGCGCGACCACCTTCCTCGGCCAGTACTTCCAGACCGCCCGCGGCTACTCCCCGACCGCGGCAGGTGTGCTGACCATCCCGCTCGTCGCGGGCATGCTGATCGCCTCGGTCGGCTCCGGCCAGCTGATCACCCGGCGCGGCAAGTGGAAGGGTTTCGTGGTCGCCGGAGCCGCGCTGCTGGTGGCCGGATTCGGGCTGCTCTCCACGATCGACCACGCGACGAGCCTGTGGCTGGTCGGCGTGTACATCACCGTCGTCGGGCTCGGCGTCGGAATGATGATGCAGAACCTCGTCTTGGCCGTGCAGAACACGGTGAGCGTGCACGACATCGGCGCCGCGTCGAGCAGTGTCGCCTTCTTCCGTACCTTCGGCGGCGCCATCGGAGTCTCGGTGCTGGGGTCGGTCCTGGCCACCCGGGTCAGCGAGCTGTCCGCGAAGGGGTTCGCCGAACTCGGCATCCGGACCGCGTCCTCCGGCGGCAGCAATCTGGACCTGGACGCCCTGCCCGCGCCGATCGCGGCCATCGTGCGCGCCTCCTACGGTGACGCGACCGGGCGGATCTTCCTCATCGCCGCGGCCGCGACGGTCGTCGCACTCGTCGCGGCGGCGCTGCTGCCGAACCGGCCGCTGCGCCGCACGATCGACATCGATCCGGCCGCCGACCCGTTGCGGCAGAACGCGCACACCGTCAAGGAACCGGCTCTGCTCGACTGAGCCACCGCGCCACCGCGGAGCCCCGAAGTTTTCGGGACTCCGCGGCGTCCGTCGGCGACACGACGACGAATCAGTACGGCGGGCGCTCGGCGGTGCGCAGGTCGACGGTCGTCGCCGAGGTCAGGGCGACGGCCAGGCAGCGCAACTCGCCGGGAATCAACACCGATCGAATCGCACCCTGGAAACACTCGAGCACCGCGCCGTCGGACCACCGCACGTCGTAGCGGTACCAGCACCTGCCCCCGCCTCCGGCGCGCTGGACGTCGCGTTCGACCCGGACGGCCAGTTCGGTGAGCGCGGCACGGACCTGAGTCGGCGCGCCGGTGCTGGCGATCTTCCACCACGGCCGATTGAAGTAACCTGGTTCGGAGATCTCGACCAGGTAGAGCAACGGCATCCCCACGACGTCGGAGGCGGTCATACCGCTCAGACTGCCCCAAAACGGACTGGACGGATGGTTGAAACGCCGGGTGTCATCAAGGCGATATCGACTTCCCTGCGCTGACCGAGTCACGATTCGAGGCAGTCCAGAAGCCGGCTCGGCCCGACCACCTCCGCTCCGAGAGCCGCCACGCGGTCGCGGAGCCCCCGGTCGGCCGTCACCACCGTGATCGAGCGGCGGCCGTCCTCCGCACGCGCCGCGGCGACCACCTCGACGATCGCGTCATCGCCCGAACCGTCCGCCGCCACGACGATCACGCCGCCCGGTTCCGGATCCGCCGCATCGACCGCGGCCTTCGCCGCTCCCTCCAGCACAACGATCACCTCGGCGGGCTCGGACAGACGCTCCCGCAGCCGTGGGATCCGGGCGAGCAGGCGGCGAGCAGCGCCGGAGCGGTCACGCCACCACCCGTCGGGCCGCGAACCGACGACATTCGCGGCGTCCACCACGATCAGCCGAACGCCGTCCACCGCCACTGCCTCACTCCCCTCCCACGGTGAGCACCGCACCGGCAGCGGCGTCGTCCGCCGCGGGCCGAGCCGCCCGCACCGCGGCGAGCGCGTTCAACCTGCCGTACCCGTACTTGTCGCTGCGCCCGTCCGCGCCATAGCCGCCGCCCTGCGGGTCGATCTTGTCGCAGGCGCCCTTCAGCAGGTCCTTCACCGCGTTCCAGGCCAGATCCGGATTCACCGAAAGCATCAGCGCGACCACTCCGGCGGCGCCGGGGCACGCGCTGGAGGTGCCGCCGAAATCGTTGGTGTAATCGCCCGCCGCGTCCCCGGACGCCGCCTTACCGGGGTTGTAGCCGTCCTTTCCGTGCCGGTCCACGGTCCAGATCCCGGGCGTCAGGGCGTCGGGGTGGCCGAACGGGCGGTGCCCGAAATCGCTGCTGGGGAACGCGCACCACACCGCCTTGCCGAAATCGCTGTAGACACTGCGTTTGCCGGTGTCGTTGCAGGCCGCGACCGCGATCACCTTCCCGAAACTCGCGTAGCCGTCGTTGTCGACGGATTCGTTGCCGTTGCCCGCCGCGAACAGCACCACGCAGCCCTTGCCGTCGCGTCCGGTGGTGACGGCGTGCTCGATCGCCAACCGGGTGCTCGCCGGGAGCGCCGCCACCCGGTTGTGCACCGGATCGTTCGGCTGGAACCACTTGCCGTCGGCGGGCCCCCAGCTGCACGAGATCACGTCGGCGCCGTGATCGGCGGCCCACGCGAAAGCGTCCGCCTCGGCCTGCGAGCCGAGCCCGGAGACGAGCCGGATCGGCATCAGCGCGGCCTCCGGCGCCACTCCCGATGCTCCGGCCGTGCCGTTGGCGCAGGCCACGCCCGCGCACGCGGTGCCGTGGTTGTCACCGTTGTCGGGGCCGGTGCCGAAAGTGTCCTTGGGCCGCGGATCGCCGGTCTTCGACGTGACATCCCGTGGCGCGACGATCTTCGCGGCGCCGGCGAACTCGGGGTGGTCGATGTCGACGCCGTCGTCGATGACGGCGATCGTCACCCCGGCGCCGCGGGTGACCGCGTGGGCGGCTTCCACTCCCGCATGCGCGTCGATCGTGACGCCACCGATGGTGGTCTTCTTCAGATGCCACTGCTGAGGGAAGATCGTCTTCCTGGCACGGCGCCGGATCAATTCCGGATGGCAGTACTCGACGTCATCGCGGCTCAGCAGGGAATTGGCGATGTCGAAGACCTCCTGACCGGTACCCTCGGGCGCCGCTGTGAAGTAGGCGTTGGTCGCATACGAAACCGCCTGCTTCACAGTCAGGTTCGCCGCGTCGAGAACAGCGCGGCAATGCTCGTCGTCGACGCGGTCGACGAACTTCACGAAGATGTTCTCCGTGTAGAGCACCGGTTCCCCGGTGCCCGGGTCCACCAGGACATGGCCGGCGAACCGCACTTCCGGCGCGGCATCGAGCACCGGCTTGCGTTCCTCCACCGACCTCGAGCCCGCGGGCAGCCGATAGACCTCGACCCCCGCCTCGGGGTATGCCTGCACCAGTGTCGCGTCCTCGAGTTCACCACTCAGCGGTGTGCGCACCGATCCCGACTGGCGCCGGATCCCGCGGCCACTGTGCGTGCGCACCACGATCAGATCGGGACTCTGCTCGAGTTCGAAGCCGGGATCTTCGTTCGTGCCGAAATTCGCTGTGGGCATCATGATCTCCTTCGTCGTGGGGACCCGAGCACCAACTATGGTCCCAACTCCGGCTATCACGAAAATCCCGAGTAGCGCGATACCCGCGCACAACGCCGCGGACCCGCTCGCGGTTGTCCTGCCTACCGCACACCGGCGGCGTAGGGGCCCGGTTCGAGTGGCCCACGGGTGAACCGGCCGGCCGGGATTCTCGCCGCGAATCCGGAATCTGGATCCACGGTGAGACCCGGCCGCCGGCTGCGAACGACCGGCGCGCGGACGGGCCGCGCGAACGGTCAGCGGAAGGCCCGCCGGTACGCCTGAGGCGTCACCCCCACGGTCTTGCGAAAGACCTTCCGGAACGCGGCCACCGAAGCGAACCCCGTTCGATCGGTGATGCACTCCATCGTGAGAATGGTCGTCTCGAGCAACTCCTGCGCCTTGCGCACCCGGGCGGTCTGGAGCCACTCGTTCGGCGTCATCCGGATCTGCTCGTGGAAGCGCCGGATCAGCGTGCGCTTGCTGACTCCGGCACGCTGTGCGAGGTCGAGCACGGTGATCTTCTCACCGAGCATCGCGTCCGCCCACTCCAATGTGGGATTGATGGACTTGCTGTCCGCCTCCGAGCGCGGACGTTCCGCGATGAACTGTGCCTGCCCTCCGTCACGCGTCAACGGCATCACCGAGAGCCGGGCGGTATCCGCCGCCACAGCGGTCCCGTAATCCCGCCGAACCATGTGGAGGCACAGATCCAGTCCCGCCGCGGCCCCGGCCGAGGTCAGGATGCACCCGCTGTCCACATACAACACCGTGGGATCCACTCGCACCCTCGGATAGCTCCTCGACAATTCGGCGGCGGCCATCCAATGCGTCGTCGCCCGTCTCCCGTCGAGCAGCCCGACCGAGGCGAGAGTGAACGCGCCCAGGCAAATCGATGCCACCCTCGCTCCCCGCTCGTGGGCGCGAACCAACGCGCTTCGCAAACGATCCGACGGCCGGGAC
This sequence comes from Nocardia abscessus, assembly GCF_015477775.1. GTDB lineage: Bacteria > Actinomycetota > Actinomycetes > Mycobacteriales > Mycobacteriaceae > Nocardia > Nocardia abscessus_A. The sequence goes on from NZ_JADLQO010000007.1 coordinate 322,380, forward strand.
CGGTAACTCATCGATCCCGGCACGATGATCGTTCCGGCCTCCTCCTCGAGATAATCGATGTCGCGCAGACACGAGATCCCGAAGAACTTCGACGGCACGTCGGAGCGCAGGCCGCACACCTCCACGTCGTACGCCGGAGTTCCGTCCTCCTGTTTGGCCCGGCCGAAGATCTCGATCGGAACCGAGAGGTCGAACGGAATCACGTCGTCGACCGCCAGTACAGCCAATGACCTCATGTCGCCGACCTAGTCGACCTGCTGATCCGCTTCCGGCCCGACGACCACCAACCCGGCGCGAATCAAGCGCTTCAAGGCCCGTCCCTGCAACACCGACAGCTGTGGCGCCAGCTCCGACCAGCGCGCGGCACCGCGGTGCAGCGTTTCCCACAGTTCTTCGCCCCCGTCCCGCTCCAGGCACCGCACCTCGATGCCGGGGTCGGCCGCGGAGTAGATCCGGTGGCAGGGCACCGGGTCGGCCAGCGGCGACGGCGCGGCGTCGCTGTTGGCGATGGGATCTCGCCAGTAGTCGGCCAGCCCTTCGCGTGCTGCCTGCGGAATCTCGAACGGCGGCGACATGCCTTTGAAGCCCGGGATGTCCGCGCCCACGCTCGCGCGGATCCGTGCGTCAGGAGACAGCGCCACCATGTCGCCCGGTCCCAAGTCGACCGCGTCGGCCGCGGTGAAGGCTCGGAGGTAGGGCCCTTCGGTGGCGAGGTCACGCGGATCGCGAGTCCCCTTCGTCATGATGTTCAGCAGGTCGGGCACCAGCGCGGTGTTCAGCAGCGCCTGGAACGTTCCCTCCGTGGCGTTGTCGACCCCGACTCGCCGGCCCTGGGCGCTCCAGTACGGGCTCTCGGGATGCGAACGCGAGATCTCGTGGTACCACTGGTCGATACTGAGCGCCCACGTCTCCGCCATGCCGCGCCACTCGACGTCGTAATCACGCCAGAGGTCTTCCTTGGATTGCTCGTCCAGCTCCTGGTCGAAGGTCTTCCGCAGGACCAGCGCGGCCGCCCAGGCTTGCGTGACGGCGAACGACATCCCCGAGGAGAACAGCGGATCCACGAAGTAGGACGCGTCCCCGACCGCCATCCAGCGATCCGAGTACGAACCGAAACACTCGCTGACGCGGGAGTAGTTGGTGGCCGTCAGCATCTCGGCACGAATCGGTTCGGCATCCGCGACCAGATCCCGCAGCACCGGAATCGATTTGATCGTCTTCAGGAAGATGTCCGGATCACGCAGATCCACCCGGGCGATCGATTCCGGATTGGTCACGATGCCGATCGACCACACGTTCTCCCGGACGCCGTCGACCAGGCGAGGCGTCGGGATGTACCACACCCACCCGTGTTCGAAGGCCACCGCGTAGATCGGCGACAGGTCCTCGGCGCGAAAGACGTTCCAGTCACCGTCCGCCCGCTGCGCAGGCACACAGTTCCGGTAGTGCGACCAGACGGCCACATTGCGGTAGTCCGACAGCCATTGCTTGTCACGCTGCGAACCGCGGGCCGCGACCTGATTCGCCCGGCCGGATGCGTCGACGAAATAGCCTGCCTTGATCTCGGTTCCGTCTTCCAGCACGATCGTGGCGTCGGATTCGCCGGGGAGGAAACCTACGATCCGAACACCTTGGAAAACGTGTGCGCCGCAGGCTTCGGCGTGTTCCAGCAGTACGGTGTCGAATTCGGCGCGATTCACGTGCACCGACCAGCGGTACACGCCGTCGGCCAGATAGTCCGAGTGCTCGAAGAAGCCCACGAACGGCCGGTCCGTGTCCCACTGATAGATCCCGCCGAACTTCTGGATCCAGCACTCGCTCGCGAGCACCTTTTCCAGAGCTCCACTGGCCTGCAGAACGGGAACCAGTGGGTGCGCACCGGATTCGCCGATGTGCTCGCGCGGGAACACCTCGCGGTCGAAGACCGCCACCCGCAGATCGGTCTCGCGGCAGAGTATGGCGGCGAGAGTGGACCCCGCGGGACCACCGCCCATGATGACGACGTCGTACTCGCTCGCCGGCCGTGAGTTTGATGTAGCCATTGATAGTCCTCTCTAATGGCCGATAGCTCAGATGATCTGGATGCGCTGCAGATGCCGGGATACCGACCCGGTGAACGCATTTCTGCCGTGCAGCAGCGCGTGGTTCTCGGCTACGACGATGTCGCCGGTCTGCCATTCGTGGGCGTAGCAGTAGCGCGCGTCGTGCAGCCTCGCACGCAAGTCCTCCATGACGCGCACGCCGTCCTCGGCCGAAACGCCGTCGACGGTCAAGAACAGCGGATTGGCGTACCGCGCGGGATCCAACGGCTCGGCATATCTGATCGTCGTCTCACCGGTGGCCGGATGGATACCGAGCAACGGCCATTCGGCGAGGCCGCCGTAATGCGCGAGCTTGTCGGTTCGGTAGGTGATCGTGGCCCTGGCCCACAGCTCTTTCAGGTCTTCGGGCGCTTCCCGATAGACCTGGACGCTGTCACAGAACACGGTCTCGCCACCGGCGCCCTCGCCTTGCACACATTGGAAGAGGAAGAACCGCGGCACCTGCTCGGCGAACGCGCCGTCCCAGTGGAATGGGACATCGCCTCGGTCGAACAGATAGTTCTCGGGCGTGTCCCGCACCACCAGATCGAGAATCGAGCCGAAGTTCCACTGCAGGATCTCTCCCGCGGTGCGGCAGTAGTTCTCGAGTTCCGGCTTGCCGAGCAGGCCGAATCCGCGCAGTACGACCACCTTCGCGCCGAGCGCGAGTGCGAGCAGTTCTTCGATCGGCACGTCCGCGAGTGTCTGCCCCCGCGCCGGGGAGGTCACCAGGCGGCCGAACGGGCGCAGCCGCTCTCCCTCCAGCAGTGCTTCGTTCAAACTTCTGGTCATGAGCTTCCTTACGCTCGCTGTGATTCGGTCTCCGGCGCCCCACCGAGGACGAAATGACTGGGACGGCTGTTGCGCCAGACCAGGCGAGCACCCAGTTCCTCGGCCTGCATCCGCTTGACCAGCGTGTAGTTCGTTCCGTCGTCGAGCACCACGCCGTGCCACGGGGTCAGCCAGCTGTCCTGCGTTCGCAGGAGGTGAAATCCGATTTTCTCGGAGTGATTCGTCTGCGGATGGATCGACAGCCGCACCGCGTCGGGGAAGGTCTCCCCCATCAGCCGGCTCCACGCCTGACTGCGCTGTACCACTTCGTACGCCGTCTCCTTCGACCGATTCCGCCGCTGCGTGGCGGACAGCTCGGGCATCAGCACCGCGTTGTCCTCGACCATGAAACGATGGATTCCGTTGAACATCCGCCGGGCGGCCGGGTCGGTCCGGACCGCCTCGCGCAGCACGTCGATCCCGTCGGAGAACTCCTTCAGCAGGCGCTGCCTGCGTTCGTCCCACCCCATTTCCGGCATGGCGTCACGCAATCCGTACAGGCCGATGGAACCGCCGCCGGTCGACCGGATCACGCGACGGAGCTCGTCGCCGTAGTGGTCGACGTGTATATCCGGAATTCCCAGCGTGTCACTGAACACATGGCCGTCCGAACAGATGGTCACGATGGCGCCCGGCCGGTACACGGCCGAGATCTGGTCGCAGAAACCTTGCAGGGACTCGATCGCCAGGGTCTCGGCCATGTCGGGCAGATGGCCCAGCGTCTTGCGGCGGTTACGCGACTTCGCCGGGAAGGCGGGGATGATGAAGTGGACCGGCAATCCGAGCTCGATGTAGCGGATCACCTTCGTCAGGTGCGGTGCGAAGCACTCCGCACAGGGGGCCAGGTCGCACACCGCCCCGGGCTCGGCACTTCGCCTGCGCGCGAAGACCATGCCGAGTATTCGGGTTGCGACCGACCCGACGTCATGCTCGGGTCTGGCTTGGGCGTATCGGGCGTCTCGGCGCCCGAGTTCGCTGACGCGCTCGGACCCATTGTCGACAGTCGTACTCATTACTACCTTCCTGGCACCCGACAGAACGAGCGCACACAACTGGACCGCACGGCGAAATCCGCTATTCGCGCGGATCGAGCCGTCGGTGAGCTGCCTGCGATCAGAAACGTCAGAGTAAGAACGAAAGCAGGAACCGGAATCCAGCGGAAACCCAGGATCGGCGAGCCCCGATGCTCAGAGCCAAATCCGAGTCACGCAGTTCATTGATCGAACACCCCCCACGTCTATAACCGGTTCCGTGGTTAGAACACTCTCAGGATACCTTCGCCGGGACAGCGAGGCAACCAAATAGATTTACCACCGACACATGAAATTAATTCGGAGGCCCATGGGATCACCACGGGCCTCCGAACGGATACGGCGTTGTCGGTCGAGCGTCGCCGCCCCGGCTATTTCACCACCTGTTCCACGACAACCGGACGTCGTTTCGGGCGCGCGAAACGGCGCATCGCGGGAGATTCCACGAAGGTGAACAGCAACCAGGCGGCGAGGATATTGAGGAAGAACAGAAGCACGATCAGCAGCACCGCGACCGGCGCGCTGAATGTGGCCGCCCCCATCACGCGACGGACGTAGAACACCGTCACGCCCTGACAGATATAGAAGGCGAACGAGATCTCACCGAGCCAGACCGCGAGTCTGCTGGACAGGAACCTGGAGTTCCCGTCCAGGTCGGACTTCGCCGCGGAGCCGATCAGCAACGCGAGCGGAGCAGCTGTCGCCAGCACGAAGCCGATGTAGAACGGCGTGTACATGGCCACCAGGTATCCCACGCCGACCGCGGCCACCGCCGCCCAGAGCGGGATCCGTATCCATCGCCCTTCCATCACGATGCGCGCCACGAACACGCCGAGGAAGAATTCGAACAGGCGCGACGGCGGGAAAAGATATCCGAACCACAATTGCAGCACGGGAATGGGCGTGAGTTCCGATTTATCGGAGTCCGGCACGACGAAGACCGTCAGCAGGACGATCACGCACATGCCGGCCACCATGGCGGCGGCGCCGTACCACAGATACTTCACGTCGATGCGCAGCACCGCCGGTATCAGAAACGGGAAGAGCACATAGAACAGGAGCTCACAGGACAATGTCCACGACGGCGTATTGACCCCCGCGTTGATATAGTTCTGCGGGAACCAGGCATGGATCAAGAAGATATTCGGCAGCCATGCCTTCCAGGACGTGATCGCCGCCGCGAAGAGCACCATCGACGCTACCCACAGCGTCAGGTGATTGGGGAATATCTTCACCACACGGCGCCGGATGAACTGCAGTTTGCTCGAGCCCGGCTTCCACGACCAGGTCAGCACGAAGCCGCTCAAGATGAAGAAGAACGACACCCCCAGGAATCCGGCTTTGCCGACCACCACCGCCGCGTTGTACGCGATATCCGGATCGGAGAACAGGTTGACCGGCTTGTACGGCGGTATCGGTGAGTTCGGCAGCATCACATGGAAGATGAATACCGAGAACGCGGCGAAGAACCGCAGTCCGGTCAAGGACGGCAGCCGTTTGCGATTGTCGACTTCCATCGCGATCAGCCCAACCCTACGACGAACGGGAACTCCGGTCTGCCGCCGAGCACGAAGGCGCCCGTCGACTGGATCACCTGGTCGTGCGCGATGATGTGCCGAACCATGGTGTTCGTATCGCGCAGCCAGATATCGAGCGGATTCGGCCGGTAGATCGAATCGGTGCCCACCAGCTCGCACAGGCGAGAGAGGATTCGTTGCGCGGCGCGGAAGGCATTGGTTCTGGCCAGCGCGGTCGCGATCCGCAGATCCGTGGGCAGGTCCACGAAACGGTTGCCGTCCAACGCGTTCCACAGCTCCCCGATGGTGTTGACGACAGCGCCGCGCGCGACGATGTACTCCATCTCGCACTCACCGAGCAGATATTGGGCGCGGTAGTTGTCCGCCCATTTCTGCCCCGTCGCGGCCACTACTTTTCCGTCCGCGACATCGCGCACGTAGTCCAACGCCGCGCGGGCCGTCCCCAGGGGTACCCCCGGCATGATCCGGGCCAGCGCCTCCGGCTCGGCCAGCTTCCCGCTACAGCTCTTCGGCTCCCCGAAGGTGAAGGAATGGCGCTCGGGGACGAACAGGTCCTCGACGGCGTAGTCATTGCTTCCGCTGCCGCGCAGGCCCGTGGTGTCCCAGGTGTCGAACACCGCGACCTGATCGCGGCGCATGTAGAACAGCCGAACGACCGGCTTGCCGTCCGGGGTCTGCTCCACCTTGCCGTCCGATGTCACGAAAGCGCCACCGATGACCAGGTCCGCGTGCGTGATCGCGCTTCCGAACTTCCATCGCCCCGTCAGCCGGTAACCATCGGTGACGCGCTCGGCGCGAGCGGCCGGAAAGATCAGTCCCGCGGTGATCAGGTCCTGCGTCGGCATCAGTTCCGCGATGGCCTGTTCGTCGAGATAGCCGGCATAGATGCCGGTGGCGGCGCCGATCATGGCGCACCAGCCGGTCGCCGTGTCGCCGTACGACAGCGCCTCGACGATTTCCAGTTGCTCGAGCGAGGTCAGGCCGGGGCCGCCGATCTCGGCACTGAAACACATACGGTAGACACCGATTTCGCGGAGCCGCTCGACGATGTCGACCGGAAGCCTGCGCTCGGCATCGATCTCGCTGCGACGCGCGGCCAGATCGGGCGCCAGCGATCGGACCGCCGTCAGCAGGGAGGTCGCCGAAATTGTTGCTGCAGTCATTTTCCCAATTCCTAAGCCAGAGAAGTTGCGGGCGATTCCGGTCGCTGTCGCATGAGCAGCTCGATCGCCGACGTGGTCTGCTCGGGTCCGAGAGCCGAGTAACCGCCGTCCACGGTCCACTCGGCACCGGTCACGAAGCTCGCCTTGGACGAGGTGAGAAAGGCGACCACCTCGCCGATCTCGCGGGCGTCGGCCGCCCTGCCCAGCATGTGGAACCGCGAGGCCACCGCATCGGTGCGGGCCCGGTCCCCTTCGGTGATCTCGTCCATCACGCGAGACCAGGTCCAGCCCGGCGAGACACTGTTCACCCGGATCCCGTCGCCGGCGTACTCCAGTGCGAGACTGCGGGTCAGCTGCAGCATTCCCGCCTTGCTGACCGGGTATCGAATCCGCCCGGCCTGAGCGACGCGTCCGCTGGGAGACGCGAAATTGACAATGGACCCCGCCGTGTCCCGTAGCTGGGTGCGCGCCTGCTCGCACAACATCGCCGCGCCGACCACATTGGTGTTCAGCACGTCGAGCCACTGTGCTCGCGCATCCCCGTCGGGCCGGTCGTCGCCGTAGACGCAGGCGATGTTGACCAGAACATCGATCCGTCCGTGCCGTTCGGCCGCGGCCGCGACGAACGACCTGATCGACGCGTCGCTGCGCACATCGAGGGGCACGAAGACGGCTCGGTCGCCGATCGCGGCGGCCGCCCTCTTCCCCCCGTCCGTATCTATGTCACCCAGTACGACATTCGCGGAATATTCGGCGAAGACACCAGCGACTTCAGCTCCGATGATGGTTGCCGCACCGGTTACGAGTACCGTCTTACCTTCGAACAACGTCGACTCCCCTCGGCTGAGCCATCCGACCGGCACAAGCCATAGAACGAAGTATTCACAACCAAAAGAGCGACCAGCCAGTCCGATTCGCGACAGAGATGCACCTCTTTGCGCCAGTCCGCACCCCTGTCACGACAGGCGTGTCCTGGATCACTCCGCGCTCTCGTCCACCGGGCCGGTGCGCTATCGTCTCGGTGCAGGCAGTCCATGTTTCGGGGGGTTCCGCACCGCGGTCGATTCGCTACGGAGATACCCCGTGCGAGCATCGAATCCGATCCCGCGATTTCTCGAGGTCGAACGGAGTCAAGGCGTTGCCGAGCCATCAAATGATCTTTCTGTTGCTGGACCTCGTCTTGATCGTGGGCGCGGCACGTCTGCTGGGCGGGCTGGCCGAGCGGCTCGGCCAGCCCGCCGTGATCGGGGAGATCGTGGCGGGCATACTCGCGGGTCCGACGGTTCTCGGGGCGCAGTTGTCCGAGGCGGTCTTCCCGCTCGACATCCGTTCGTACCTCACGGCATTCGCGAATGTCGGGGTGATGATCTTCATGTTCTCGGCGGGCCTCGAGATGGATCTGCGGTCGCTCGCCGGACGCAGGCGGTCGGTCACGGCGATCGCGCTGTCGGCCTACCTCGCGCCCTTCGCGCTCGGTTCCGTCATCGCGCTCTGGGCGCTGGCCCGGCACGACGGCGGCAACCGGCTGACCTTCGCGCTCTTCATCGGTTGCGCGCTGTCCGTCACGGCGTTCCCGGTGCTGGCCCGGATCCTGCACGACCGCAAGCTGCTCGGTACCCGTCTCGGCCAATCCGCCATGACCTGCGCCGCGCTCGACGACGTCCTGGCCTGGTGCGGGCTGGCGGTGGTCATCGCCATCGCCCGGCCGGGCACGGATCACCACTGGCGGTTGCTGTTGTTCGTTCCGCTGGTCCTGGCGTTGTGGTGGGCGGTGCGTCCAGCCCTCGACCACCTCTCCCGCACCGGTTCCGAGAAGACTCCGGGCAACATGGTCTTCCTCGGCGTCGCCGGTGCTCTGCTGCTGGGCGCCACCACCGAATGGCTGGGACTGCACTTGATCTTCGGCGCGTTCCTGTTCGGTGTCGTCTTCCCCCGGCGGCTGCGCGCGGCGGTCGACAGCGGCGCCCAGCTCCTGAGCAGCATCTTCCTGCCCGCGTTCTTCGTGGTGGCCGGCCTCCAGGTCGACCTCGGCGCCCTCGATCGCGCCGCGATCGGTGAGTTCGCCGCGATCATGTTCGCCGCGATCGCCGGAAAGCTCGGCGGCACCTACCTGGCGGCCCGGCTCGCTCGGACCGATCGAGCCGAGTCCGCGGCCCTCGCGGCGCTGATGAACACCCGAGGGCTGACGGAACTGGTGATCCTGAACATCGGGCTCACGATCGGCGTCATCGAACAGCGGCTGTACTCGCTGCTCGTCATGATGGCGTTGGTCACCACCGCGATGACGGCACCGTTGCTGAAACTCTGTGGCGCCACCCCCGCGGCGCACCGCGGCGACCCGCCACCGGGGAAAGAAGGAGGCCGTCGCGTCGATTCCGCCGACCAGACCGAGGTCGCCGCGTCATGAGACAGCATGCGGAGACTCCGGACTCCGCCCGCGCCGGCGCGTCGCCGGTGGCGCGTCGGATCGATCCAGCGGGTGTCCCAGCGGCTTTCGTCGACGTCGACGAAACCTTGGTCCGTTGCGTGAGCTTCCTGTCCTTGTTCCTGTTCGACGCGCGCCGACGTGGCCACGGCCCCGAAGCCGACACCGTGGTCGACGAGTTCCGCGCACTTCGCGGGGCAGGGATGAGCCGCAGCGAATCCCATCGGTGGTTCTATCGGCAATGGGCCGGCCGCGACGTCGCCGACGTGCGACGCATCGGCCACGACTGGTTCACCTCGTGCGCCGCGGATCCGGCTTTCTTCAACGCCGCCGTGCGACGGCGGCTCGACGAACTGTCCCTGGCCGGGACTCGGATCGTGCTGGTCTCCGGCTCGTTCACCCCGGCGCTGCGACCGATCGCCGACGCCGTGGGCGCCACCTCGGTGCTGTGCACGACGATGGAGACGGCGGCCGGAAAATACACCGGGAACGTCCTCGCGACGATGGTCGGGGCCGACAAGTCCGCGGCCTTGCTCCGGTACGCCGAGCGGAGGGCCATCGATCCGGCCTCCTGTACGGCGTTCGGCGATCACCATTCCGACATCGCGATGTTCGACCTGGTCGGCCATCCGGTCGTCGTCGGCGACGCCGATCCGCGACTGCGCGACTATCCCGCGGAACGACTTCCGGGCTGAGTCTCGCGCTCCTTCAGTTTCCGACCGCGAACGTGCGCCGGTACTGACCGGGGCTGACGCCCAGATGACGCTTGAATACCGCGCGGGTGTTGGCCGGGTTCCCGAGACCGACGCGGTAGCCGATCTGATCGATCGGCAGTTCGGTCGTCTCGAGCAGTTCGCGCGCCTGGTTCAGGCGCGCACTGGTGATCCACACGTGCGCGGAGGTTCCGGTCTCCTCCCGGAACCGCCGGACGAAGCTGCGCCGCGAGAGATTCGACCGCCTGGCGAGCTCTTCGAGCGAATGCCGGTGATCGAGGTTGGCTAGGATCCACGCCCGTGTCTCGGCCAGCACGCCGGAGGAGGTCTGCGTCGGGAACTGCCGGGTGTACTGTGCCTGCCCGCCCTCGCGAACCGGTGGCGCCACCAGGTCGCGGGCGCGTTCGTTCGCGGCCGCCGCACCGATGTCCTTGCGCACCACGTGCAGGCACAGGTCGATCCCGCTGGTGACCCCGGCGGAGGTCATCACGTCACCGTCGTCCACGAACAGGCGGTCCGGATGGACCTCGACGTCGGGGTACCGGCTCTGCAGTATCGCGGCGGCCCGCCAGTGCGTCGTCGCGGGCCGGTTGGCCAGCAGTCCCGCGGCGGCCAGAGCGAAAGCACCGGTACAGATCGACAGCACCCGCGCGCCCCGCTCGTGGGCGTCGCGAAGTGCTCGCAGCACCGAATCCGGCGGCGGTGTTTCGAAGGACGCGTAACCGGGCACCACCACCGTGTCGGCGCGCTGCAAAGCCTCCAGCCCCGCTACCGCCACACAAGACAACCCCGGCGCCGACGTCTGCACCTCAGGTGATACCGCGCATACCTCGAGTAAATAGTTGGGATCCGAGCCGAACACGTCGATTGGAATCGCCGCGTCCAGCACGACTACTTCATCGGGAATGACGACGGCGACCCGGCGCGCTCCCCCATCCGGTTGCATGGCCCGATCGTAGCGGTGAAAGGCACTCGGGCTACTACCCCGGCCTTCGGGAGCGCACATAGCCTCGCTTGAGCATCCGAGCCGACAAGCCGAAAGAAGGGGTTTGATGTCCGATTTGACGGACTTCTCCACCAGCAACGGAGGGTTCCGGAGCGTGGTCGTGACGGCTGTCGAGATGTCGACGGCGGTCGGCGCCGACACCGAGGCGACCTGGAAGAGACTGCTCGCCGGGGAAACCGGTATCGGCAAGGTGCAAGACCCGGACTTCGAGCGCTTCCAGGTTCCCGTCGACATCGGCGGCCAGTTCGAACTGGATCCGACCGATGAACTCAGCCGCGTCCAGAAGCGCCGGATGTCCTATGTCCAGCAGGTCGCCTATGTCATGGGCAACCGGATCTGGGACACGGTGGGACGGCCGGAGGTGGATCTCGATCGCCTCGGCGTCTGCATCGGCACCGGCCTCGGTGGCGCCGACACGATCATCGAGTCCAACGACCTGATGCAGCAAGCCGGCTACCGCAAGGTGTCACCCTTCGCGGTACCCATGGCCATGCCGAACGGCGCTGCCGCGGTGGTCGGACTGGAACTGGGCGCGCGAGCCAGCGTGATCACGCCCGTCTCCGCCTGTGCCTCGGGATGCGAGGCGCTGGTCCACGCGTGGCGTTCGATCATCCTGGGGGAAGCCGACATCATCGTCGCGGGAGGCGTGGAGGGCCGTATCAACCCGCTCGCGGTGGCCGGATTCTCCATGATGCGCGCGTTGAGCACACGGATCGACGAACCCGAACGCGCGTCACGGCCGTTCGACCGGGACCGCGACGGATTCGTCTTCGGCGAAGCCGCCGCGCTGTTCGTGCTGGAGTCGGAAGACCACGCACGGGCCCGGGGGGCCAAGCCCCTGGCTCGCTTGATGGGCGCGGGCCTCACCGCCGACGGCTACCACATGGTGCTCCCGCATCCGGAAGGCGAGGGAAACATCCGAGCCATGCGCCGGGCGATCGAAACGGCCGGGGTGAGCCCCACCGAGATCGACCACGTCAATGCCCACGCGACGGCCACCCCGTTCGGCGATCTCGCGGAAGCCAAGGGGATCCGGGCCGCGGTGGGCGACCACGCGTCGGTCTACGCGCCGAAATCCGCGTTGGGACACTCGGTCGGCGCGGTCGGCGCGGTAGAAGCCGCCCTGACCGTGCTCAGCGTCCGCGACGGTGTGGTGCCGCCGACGCTGAACCTCGACAACCAGGACCCGGAGATCGATCTCGACATCGTCCACGGCAGCGCCCGAACCCAGAACATCAACTTCGCGTTGAACAACTCCTACGGTTTCGGCGGCCACAACGCGGCCGTCGTGTTCGGCCGCTGCTGACAAGAAGATCGTGGGCCCCGGCCCGGCGGGTCATGCCTGCCGGGCTCGTCGGCCGGAATCCTCGTCGCCGGCCTGATCGGGCGCGGCGCTGCGGCGGGCTCGTTTCCCGCGGGCGATTTCCGTCGCGAGAGCGTCGAGCGGTTGCGCGAACTGGTGCAGCGGGTCGGCCAATCCGGTGAGCCAAGCCCGGGCGGCGTCGACGCCCTCGGGGTCGAGGGCGTACAGCCGTCGAGTGCCTTCGGCGCGGACGCGTACCAGCCCGGCGTCGCGGAGCACCTTGAGGTGCTGGGAGACGCCGGGCTGGGAGATCGGCGCGCGCTGCTGCACGGCGGCGACCACCGCACCCGCGGGCTGCTCGTCGGCCGCCACCAATTCGAGGATGAATCGGCGAACCGGGTCGCCGAGTGCCTCGAAGACCTTCGCCGGGGACCGATCCATCAGCCCTCGGAGCCCTCCTCGGGAACGATCGTGTAGAAATCGACGGTTCGCAGCGCCGCCGCGTTCGCCTCCGCCGGGTCGTCACCGTCGTCGACTGCGGCATCCGCCCAACCGAGCGCCGCCTTGCGCACGAACGCCACTCCTTCGGGCGTGACCGGAAAGGCCAGCGCCTCCGCCGAGTCCACCGGAGCTCCGCTGGACAGGTGCAGCCCGAGACCCATCAGGGCGAGATCCCAGCCGACGCCCACAGCGCCCGGCCCGTACTGCGACCAGAACTCGGGATCGACCGGAGCCTCGTGCAGCAACTCCAGCTCGGTGCCGTCTCCGGCGGGCGTGAGACGAACCGTCAGCCAGGAGATCTGCGGGCCCATCTCCCAGGTCACGGTGAACCGCTCCGGGGCATCACACTCTTCCACCACACCGTTGGCGTTGCCCTCGGTCTGATAGCGGCCGCCGACCCGCAGATCACCGCTGACGGGCAGGAACCAGCGCGGGATCCGCTCGATATCGGTGAGTGCGTCCCAGAGATCCGCCTGATCGGTCGGGTAGCTGCGCCGGGCGACAGCGATTCTGGTCGGGGTGCCGTCCCGGGAACCGGTGCGGACCTCGCGGGTCACGAGCCCGGCGATGGCGGCGGGATCGGTGAGCAGTGGCATGGCGTCCTCCTTGAATAAGTTTTGACTTATATTAGATGCAAACGTGGCGACCGCAACACCACCCGAGTGCTCGGCCTCGCGGGCTTGCGGCCGGAACACATTCCGGCCAGCGGATCAGCCGTTCCGAGCCAACCCCGCGATCGCGCGCAGCGCCGAGATCATGCCCGTCACCGGGATGCCCGGATCGATCGACCGGAACAGGCCCAGCCCGACGCCGAGCGCCAGTACGGCGACCGCGGCTTCGGCCCGCGGCTTCGGGGTTTCGGTGTCGTCCGCCGTCTCCAACGCGGCGCCGACCATGCCGACGATGTTGCCGAGCCGGGTCGCGAGTTCGGCACGGAGGTGGTCGTCGCGCCGCGCATGAACGCTGAACTCCAGTTCCAGCTGCGTCCAATCGGGATCGCCGACGACCCGTTCGGCCCATTCCGTCATCCGCTTCAGACGGTCGGTAGCCGTCGGCGCGGCGATGATTTCGGCGACCTCCGCCGCTCGCTCACGGTGAATTTCGTCGAGCACCGCCAGACACAGGTCGTCTTTGGTGCGGAAGTTCGAATACACCGCCCCTTTGGTGAAACCGGCGGCCTTTGCGACCTTGTCCAGAGTCGTCGCCTGATACCCGTCCTCCAGAAAAAGCCGTTTGGCGGTCGCCGTCAACACGGTGCGCGTCCGCGCCTGGCTCTGCGCTCGAGTCGGCCGCGAATGCCCTGCCCCCCGAAGCCGCCGACACTCATCGCTATTCCCAGACAATCCATACCCCTTACAGATACTCTCAGTATCCGATTCTAGATGCCATGGGTATCCCAATCGCAGGAAGGATCGCATCGTGAGGAGTCGAATACTCAGATTGGCCACAGCTTTGACGGGAACCCTCATCGTGGCCGGAGGCGCGGCGCTCGCGGCCCCGAACGGGTGGGCGGAGCCGGTCGCGGAGGCGGTGGCGGGCGACGAGTTCTACATCCCGCCTGCGGAGCCCGGGGGCGCGCCGGGATCCATCATCCGCACCGAAGCGTCGCGGCTGGCGATATCGGTCCCCGGACTGTCCGGAGCGATTCCGGCCACGTCGACGCGCCTGATGTACGTCAGCAGCGATACCCACAGCGCCAGGACAACGGTGGTGGGTACGTATCTGGAGCCGGCAGCACCGTGGACCGGCCCCGGTGAGCGCCCGCTGATCGCGTACGCGGTCGGCACGAAGGGGCAAGGCGACCAATGCGCGCCTTCGAAACTGCTCGCGCAATTCGTCCAATACCAGCCTCCGTTCGACGTGATCGTCGAATACGACGTACTGGCGCTGTACACGCTGCTGGCGCGCGGCATGGCGGTGATGGTGACCGATTACCACGGTCTGGGAACGCCTGCGGTCCACGACTATCTCAACCGGAAATCTCAGGCCTACGCGCTACTCGACTCCGCGCGTGCGGCACTGCAATTGCCGGGCACCAGTCTGCACCCCGGCTCACCGGTGATTCTGTACGGCTACTCGCAGGGCGGCATGGCCTCCGCGGGCGCGGCCGAATTGCAACCAAGTTACGCCCCTGATTTGAACGTCCGTGGCGCCTACATCGGCGGGCCGGTGGTGGACGACCAGTACTTCATCGGGTTCAACGATGGCCGAGCCCCACTCGGACCGGCTTTCGCGTGGATCCTCAACGGCATCGCCGCCAACTATCCCGAAACCCGTCCGGTACTCGAGGCCGAACTCAACGACACCGGCAAGGCGATCCTGCGCGAGTCCCTGGAGAAGTGCGCCGTACCGCTCGGACTGGCCCAGCAGTTCCCGAACACGTCACAGTGGACCACCAGCGGGCAACCGCTCACCGCGGTGATCGATCAGTCCCCCGTGTTGAAGTCGGCGTTCACCGAGCAACGAGTCGGCACGCTGAACCCGGGGGTGCCGGTCCTCATCTCCTCGAGCCCGAGCGACGAGGGTGCGCCGTACGTGCCCGTGCGCGAGATGGCCGCCGGATGGTGCGCCGCGGGCGTGCCGGTGCAGCTGAACGCGAACGTCGAGCTGCCCAGCGTCATCACGGGATTGCGGGCCACCCACGTGCTGGCGTTCTTCCCCTCGCTGGTCTCGTCGCAGCAGTGGATAACCGAGCGGCTCGCGAATCAGCCCGCACCGACCAACTGCGGTGCCCTGCCCTGATTTGCGAAATCACGATCGACTCGGATACCGTCGGTATCTCGATCGGAGACTCGGGGCAGCGCCTCGCGCTGGAGCGCGACATCGGCGCGTAGTGCCGTGATCTCCACGCACGGTGGTCGGCCGCGGTTCGGTCTCACGACCGAACCGCGGCCGACCTGCCTGCCCGGGTCATCACAGATCCCTCGTGTGGCAGGCGGGCTTCGCCCGAGGATCAGCCTGATGCCCGGCTCCGAAATCGGCGGAGCCTGATTCGCAGGAAATTTGCTGTCGCAGTCTTCAGCCGTTCGTCAGCTAGGTCGAATTCGGTACAGAAAGGTTCGAATGTCGGAGTTGGCTCACCCCTGCCCGCCCGAGCCGCTCAGGTGCGCACACCGGTGAAATACGGAGATCCGGCGCGGATCGATCCGTGCCCGAGGCGACGACACCGACTGCGCGAAGGCCGCAGGTCGATGCTGTGCCGTTCGAATACGCACTCCGCGTATGCAGTTGGCATCGACATGGCCGCGGAGATCGCGGTCGCCGAATCCGATCACAGGGCTTCGAGCCGGACATGCGTCGCATGCTCGAGCCCTTCCGATGACACCCCGGCCGACCGAGGGCCGCTGCGCGACCTCGGGGCGGACACTGCCCGCTCAGACGGCGGTTTCCATGGATCGCTACCATTCAGCGAACTTCCAGCTATCCTTGAAGGGCGAGCAAGGTGTCTGCGTTATCCGCAGTCAGAACTGTCGGTTGAGTGTTCTCCTGATGGATCGGCGAGATGACTATGACGATCTTCGAGCACACGAGAGCCCGCGATCCCAAGCGCTACCTGTGGGTACTGGGCTTGATCGCCCCGGGTTGCGCATTACTGCCTTCCCAGCTGGTGGTGTACACCGGGCTGGAGGTGTTCTGGTGGATAGGCCCGATCATCGTCCTGGTGGTGATCCCCCTGCTGGATTGGGCCATCGGCGACGACGGTAGCAACCCTCGTGACGAAGACTACGAGGCGCTGTCCAACGACCGCTATTACCGCTGGTGCACCTACCTTTTCCTGCCGCTTCAATTCATCGGCCTGCTCATCGCGGGCTACCTGTGGGCCAGCGACGAGTTGAGCCTGGCCGACAAACTCGGCTTGGCCGTAACTCTCGGCTTCGTCTCCGGTATCGGCATCAACGCCGCCCACGAACTCGGGCATCGCGTCGAGCGCCTCGAACGCTGGCTGGCCAAGATCGCGCTCGCCCAGTCCGGGTACGGGCACTTCTTCGTCGAGCACAATCGTGGCCACCACGTTCGCGTCGCCACGCCCGAGGACCCGGCCAGCGCCCGCTTCGGCGAATCGCTGTGGCGGTTCCTGCCGCGCACCATGGTGGGCGGTTTCCGCTCCGCCCTCGCGCTGGAACGCCAACGCCTCGCCCGGAACGGCAAACGCTGGTTCAGCCCGGCGAACCATCTTCTGCAAGCCTGGGCGATGAGCGCGGCGTTGTTCACCGCCCTGATCGTGGCCTTCGGCCCCGTGGTCATCCCCTACCTGGCCCTCCAAGCGCTCATCGGCGCCGGCCTGCTGGAGACGGTCAACTACGTCGAGCACTACGGACTACTGCGCGCCCGCCGCCCTGACGGCCGCTATGCCCGCTGCTCGCCGCGCGACAGCTGGAACAGCGACCGCTTGGTCACCAACATCTTCCTGTTCCACCTCCAGCGCCACAGCGACCATCACGCCAACCCCGGCCGTCGCTACCAGACCCTCCGCAGCTCCGCGCGAGCTCCCCAGCTTCCCGCGGGTTACGCCACGATGGTTGTGCTGGCGGCGATTCCACCGCTGTGGCGCGCGGTCATGGACCACCGGGTCCTTGCCCACTACAACGGCGATACCGCCCTCATCAACACGTTGCCCCGCAAACGCCGGCTCGTCCTTCCGATCCGGCAACAGCGAGACGACGAGCAGCCGATCACGTCCTCGGGTGCCGACGAGGAGCGCTTCTCGACCGGGGCGGATCGGTAACTGCCTATCGCCGGGTGACGGTCCCGATCGCGCCGCGATCAGGTGTAGCGCCCCGCCCTTGGTCGT
The DNA here is from genome assembly GCF_015477775.1 of Nocardia abscessus. Classification (GTDB taxonomy): domain Bacteria; phylum Actinomycetota; class Actinomycetes; order Mycobacteriales; family Mycobacteriaceae; genus Nocardia; species Nocardia abscessus_A. The sequence continues at coordinate 339,764 of NZ_JADLQO010000007.1, forward strand.
AGCGCACGCCACGCTGGAACTGATTCTTTGATCAGTTACGATTCCCGCACTGATGGCGGAGGCGGGGTAGGTCGATGACTGCGGAACCGGTGGTGCGTACTCGGACCGATCGACGCCGGGAGCGCACCCGCAACGCGCTGCTGGCGGCCGCGCGGAAGTTCCTGGCGGAAGGCCGGTCGGCGGTGAGCATTCAGGAGATCACCGATGCCGCCGACGTCGGTTTCGGCTCGTTCTACAACCACTTCCAGACCAAAGAGCAGTTGTTCGACGAAGCGGTGCGTTCGGCGCTGGAGATCTACGCCCAGATGCGCGACGAGATCGTGCGGCTCTACGACGACCCGGCCGAGGTGTTCGCGGTCAGTTTCCGCATGACCGGGCGCTTGCAGCGGCAGATCCCGGAGATGGTGCGGGTCATCCTGAATTCCGGAATGCCGGTGCTCTCGCGGGACGACGGCTTGGCCCCGCGGGCACGCCGCGACATCCTCGCCGCACAGGAGGCGGGCCGGTTCGAGGAGATGGACGTGGAGATGGCGATGATGGCCGCGGGCGGCGCGTTGCTGGGGTTGTTGCAGATGCTCGACACCCGCCCCGATGCCGACGCCGGGGCGCTGTCGGACGAGATGACCTTTCACGTGCTGCGGATGTTCGGTATGCCGAAGCGGACGGCCCGCAAACTGGTGTCCGGGCAGCTACCGCCCCAGCCGCAGTTGTGAACGTGCCGGTCACTGACGCCGCGACCGGTGGACGCCGGTTCGGCGGTCGCGATCACCGACCGGTGCGGCGGGGAGACCCGATGACCAGGCGAACCGGTGTCGTCCCCGACCTCAACGGGTCTGCTCGTACTGCGGCGTTCCTTCGCCACCGGTGACGAGCTGATCGACCGGCGATGTCCGGGTCTGCGCGGAAACGCCCAGTTGCCGCACGAGTTCGGCGATCAACGCCGTGCCTTGCCCGGCCGCGGCGGTGCCGAAGACGAATCGATCGGGCCGCAGCACGACGACGCCGCCGGTGCGCAGTCCGGCCTTGCCGAACCACCGGGTCAGCGTGCCGGTGTGGTCTTCGACGTCGATGACGTCGTCACGTCCCTCGCCCGGCTTGCCCTGGGGGCGTCCGCCCAGCGGGTACACGGTGACGAAAGCGACGTCGAGATTCCGCATGATCGCCAGTTCTCCGGCTCCGATCCCCAGGCGGGGATCGACGCCGTTGCCCAGGATCGCGAACCCGATACCCAATTCCTCGTCCAAACGCCGATGACGTCCGTCGTAGTCGCGCACATCCGGCTGCGGGGCCAGGGTTCCCTCGATACCGCGCAGCCCGCGGCGAGGCAGGCCGAGGTATGCCCCACGACGGAAACGCGGCCGTGGCTTCATTTTCGCGCCACGGATCCAGCCGCCGAGCCCAGGCACGCGCAGCGCGGTGGTGAGCCCGATGTCCCGGGCCGCCGCGACCACCCTGTTGTCGATGGAGACGAGCTTCTTGTTCAGCACCGACAGATCGATCATCGCCTCGGCGTGCGGTCTCCGCTCGGACTCGTAGCTGTCCAGGATCTCCAGCGCCGCACCGTGTTCGATGATCGCGGTCAGCTTCCAGGACAGGTTGTCCGCGTCACGCACCCCGGAGTTCATGCCTTGACCGATGAACTGTGGCGTCATGTGTGCGGCATCGCCCGCGATGAGGACCCGGCCGTCCCGCCAGCGGTCGGCGACGACGGCGTTGAAGGTATAGACGAGCTTGCGCAGCACCTCCACTTCGTCCGGGTCGACGAAACGGGCGATGTGGCGGCGCACGGTGTCGGCGTCCTCCATCTCCTCCTTCGTCTGCGTCTGCGTGAGCATGAACTCGAACCGGTGATGCCGGCCCGGCTGCGGGCAGGACACGATCGGCAGTTCGGGATCACACACGAAGTCGAAATACGGCAGATGCCGGAAAGCGTCGACGCCGTCACGGGCTTTCAGGTCCACCACCAGCCACCGTTCCGGAAAACTGGTGCCGGACATATCGATGCCGAGCTCGGTGCGCACCACACTGCGGCCCCCGTCGCAGCCGACCAGGAACTTCGCCCGCACCCGCTCGGCGGTGCCGAGGTCGGTGTCCGCCGGGAATTTGCCGTATCCGGTGCCGCGGCACCCGGCGTGCTCGACGTTCACACCGTCGGCATCCTGATCGAAGCCGACGACCTCGCGACCGCGCCGCACCGTGACGTGCGGGTAGCGGCCGAGAGCCCGTTCGAGGGTGTTCTCCAGATACGGCTGGTACAGGAAATTGACCACCGGCCAGCCCAGCGGCCGATCGATCCGGTGGAACTGCGCCAGCACCGAGCCGTCCCCGCGCACCCACTGCACGGTCGAATCGACGTTCATGTCCGCCGCCAATTCGTCCGCCGCACCGGCGGTCTGGAATATCCGCATGCCCTCGTCATCGGTGTAGACCGCACGGGCCAACCCGTAGTACTCCGGTTCACGTTCCAGCACCAGCACCCGAACCCCGCGCCTGCCCAGCAGATTGGCCAAGGTCAAACCGGTAGGGCCCAGGCCGACCACTACGACGTCGACATCGAAGACACTCATCGCGACAGTCCTTCCGCCAGTTCCGGAACAGTCGTCTCCGGTGTCCGCACCGACCACAGCGCTCGGCGGAACTGCGCGAACTTGTCCAGCACCGTCTCCCCTACCGCGGTGTGGCCCCAGATGCTGATGCCCTGATAGGTGCTCGGCTCCCAAGTGGATTCCAGCTCCGGACCGATCACCACCGGGTTCCACCCCACCTCCAGCTCGAACCCGGACGGCGTCACGCAATAGAACGACAACTCGCGATCATTGGTGTGCTGGCCGACCGACCATGCCATCCGGAAACCCAGATCGGTGACCCGCCCGAACGCGGCCAGCATGTCGTCCAGGCTCGCGGACTGAATGTTGATGTGCTGCACCCGGGTTCGAATCGGATCGATCTTCACTCCACGCAGGTTCGCGATCGCGATCGAGTGGTGCCGTTCGTTCACCCGCAGGAAGCGGATCTTCATCGTCAACCCGGAGACGTTCTCATCGATGTAGTCGGTCAATCGCGCGTCGAACACGGTGTCGTAGTAACCGCGCATCGACTCCGGCTCCCGGGAGAGGATCGCGACGTGGCCCATCCCCGCCTCCCCGGTGACCCAGCCGGAACCGATCATCCGCAGTGGCTCCGGCGTGGTCACCGGGGTGGTGAAGATCTCCGTGGCGATGCCCTTCGGGCCGGGGAAGCGCCACAACCGCTCCACGCCTCGCGATGCCGCCTGCTCGGCGGTGCCTTCCTCGATCGGCACCCCGCGACCGCCGACCCGCGCGAGGATGCGGTCGAAGGTCTCGTGGTCGTCGACCTGCCAGCCCAGCGCCGTGACGTCCTCGGCCGTCCCGCGGCGGATCAGGAAGCGGCAGGCGCGGTCGTCCAGGCGGAAGCGCAGCGCGTCGGCGCCGAGTTCGTCGACGTGCATGCCGATCGCGAGCGCGCCGAACCGGCGCCAGTCGGCCAGCCGACGCGAATGCACCACGACATAACCCAGGTGCACCGCGCCGAACACCGACCCGTCGGTGTTCGGCCGGGCGAACCGGCTCATGCCGCCGCTCCCAGGAACGCACCGGCCAGCTCGTTGAACAGCTCCGCGCGCTCCCACTGCACCCAATGACCGGTCCTGGCCGCCAGGTACAGGTCGCAGTTCGGCATGGTCTCGGCGAGCATGCGCCCACCGGAGGGACGATTGACCTTGTCTTCGGCGCCCCAGATCACCAGCGTCGGGTTGCGCACCTGGGACAGCCGGGAATCACGGGTGAAATCCATCCGCCACAGCGTGCGCAACGCCGACGGACCCGAGGGGCGGCGCAACGGCGGCTCGGCCACCACGGCCGGGTCGAGACTGGCCCGATAACGGTCGTCGATGATCTCTTCGGTGACGGCGCCGGCGTCGTAGACCAGATACTCGCGGATGAATTCGGCGAGTTTGGCCCGGCTCGGACCGTCGCCACCGTAATAGGACAGCAGCGACTGCAAGCCTTTGGTCGGCAACGCGCGCGTGGTACCGACACCGCCGGGCCCCATGAGGATCAGCTTTTCCACCTTCTCGGGCCGATCCATCGCCAACCGCAATGCCGCCGCTCCCCCATAGGAGTTGCCGATCAGGTGTGCCGAGCCGATGTCGAGGGCGTCCAGCAGCCCGCCGACCGCCGCGGCCAGGTCGCCGAACGGGTCGGACTGGTCGATGCGTTTCGTCGAACGCCCGTAGCCGGGCATATCGGGCACGATCACCCGGAACCGCCGCGCCAACGGCTCGATGTTGCGGGAGTAGTTCGACAGGCCGCCTGCGCCGGGCCCACCACCGTGCAGGAGCATCACGGCCGGACCGGCACCGGTCTCACTGAAGAAGATCTCCCGATCGCCGACCCGGATCACCCGCCCGGTCTCGGCGGCGTTGTCGATGGTCACCACTACCTCCAGATAGCTAAACTGATGCAATCATCAGTTATGGGGAAATGCTCTGTCAAGCACAAATGATGAAATCATCAGAATTGGTTGCACGGCGAGGCGAGGTGCGCCAGAGTGAGGGTTCGAACCTCTTCGGCGTTCATCGAGGCCGCTGCGCTCGGCGAAAGGACTGCCCGCGATGAACCGCATCGATGTGCACCAGCACCTCATCCCGCCGGACTACGCCGAGATGCTGCGCGCCCACGGTGTCACCGCCCCGGGTGGGCGTGAGCTCCCCGAATGGAGTCCCGAGGCGGCGCGTGCGCTACTCGCGCAGGCCGGGATCGCCTCGGCGGTGCTGTCGGTCTCGACCCCCGGCACCACCTTCCTGTCCGATTCTGCACAGGCGGCCGGACTGGCACGGTCGCTCAACGACTATTCCGCCGCACTCGCTGACGCCGAACCCGACCGGTTCGGGTTCTTCGCCACCCTCCCCATGCCCGACGTCGGCGCGGCCGCCACAGAGGCCCAGCGTGCCCTCGACGACCTGCGCGCCGACGGTGTCGTGCTGCTGGGCAACGCGGCGGGCACCTACCTCGGTGAAGAAGGGCAGGACGAACTCTTTCGCGTCCTGGACCAACGCTCGGCCGTCGCGTTCGTCCACCCAGCCGACCTGCCCGCGCCCGCCGTGCCCGGCGTGCCGCCCTTCGCCGCGGATTTCCTGCTCGACACCACCCGGGCGGCGTTTCTGCTCGTGCGCAACGGAATCCGGCGTCGCTACCCCAACATCCGCTTCATCCTCGGCCATGCCGGTGGGTTCGTCCCCTACGCCGCCCACCGCATGGCGCTGGCGATCTTCAACGACACCGGGCACAGCCCACTGGACGCCCTCGACGACTTCGCCGGGTTCTACTTCGACACCGCGCTTTCGGCGAGCGCGGCCACGCTGCCGAGCCTGCTCGCGTTCGCCGAACCCGGGCACGTGCTCTACGGCAGCGACTGGCCCTTCGCCCCCGAACCCGCGGTCCACTACTTCAACGCCGGGCTGGAGACCTTTCCCGGTTGTGACGACGCCACGCGGCGAAACATCGAGCGCGACAACGCCTTGGCACTGTTTCCCGAGTTCGGCGAGGTCACACCCACTCCGGAACCACCGCTGCTCGCCAGGGCACGGGCGAACCTTCGACGGCGGCTGTTCCGCAGCGCTGCGCGGGCGATCGCCCGGCACTGACCCGCTGATCAGCCGCCGCCGCGCACCGGTGTCAACGGTGTAGTCGCTCGAACTCCGTCGCGCAGTGTGCGGAGAACACCGTCACCTCGTCGCCCTTGTCGCGGACGAGTTCTCGTAGCCGCTGCTGGTTCTCGATCCGGGACTGCCGCTGAGTGTCCACATATCGCTGGAAGGCTCGCACGCCCAATGGCGTCGACGGCTTCTCATGCATCTGGCCGTGATAGGTGTAGGCGTCGCCGGCGTGCAACAGCCAGCCGTTGCCGGTGTCCACGGCGACACCGACATGACCGCGCGTGTGTCCGGTCAGCGGAACCATGAGTATCTCCGGTGGCAGGCCCCGCAATTCGCGGACGGCCTGGAAACCGAACCAGCGCTCCGCACGGCTGTCGGACTCGTCGTAGACCGACCATTTCGGCCCGTGTTCGAAGTGCACCGATCGATACCGAAATTCTTCGCGACGGCCGTACGGTCCTTCGATCGTGTCCAGCTCCGCCCGGTAAACGTGCACCGTGGCCTGCGGGAAATCGGCGAGGCCACCCGCGTGATCGAGATCGAGATGCGTCACGACGATGTCCCGGACGTCGGCTCGGGAGAAGCCCAGCGCCTCGACCTGCCGGGCGATCGGCTGGTCGAGAACCGGGTTCGACTGCCGGATGAGCTGTCGTCCCACCCAGACCTCCGGCCGGACCAGAGCCTGCTCGCCGTAACCGGTGTCGACCAGAGTCAACCCGTCGGAGTGCTCGAGCAGCAGGCAATGACACGCTCCGGCGGCCTTGCGCCACACGCCCGGCCTGCCGTCGAACAGACGGCCTCCGAAAGGACGAGTCCCCCCGGCATCCAAGTGATGGACACGCACCAGTCCGCTCCTATCCGTGCCGTCCGGCCAGCCACCCTACCCGCCCCCACAGCCGAACGCGACCGATCTCCATTGCCTCCAAGTAGCAAATCCTGAGGGCGCGAGGGTATTCAACGCTGCGCATCGCGACGTAGCAGGGCGCCGACCAACTCAGTTCTCGCGAGGCGGGAGACCACGGTGTGGTCTCCCGCCTTTGCCATGGTTGCTACCTGCCGAGGAACTCGTCGACCTTCGCGACAACCTGATCGAGTGGAACGTCCGCCTCGATCACCGTGCCGTCGGGCCGGATCAGATCCAGGCGAGTGCGAGTGAGCTTCGAGTACTTGATCACCCACTGGCCGTTGACCTTTGAATAGCGATCCTGGTAGTGCCCGTAGCCGTGCACCCCGAGCGTGTCGCCGAAGAGGAGCACATCCTCCATCCGCCACACGACCTCGGCAGTGGTCGCGGACGTCAGCTCGATCTCCGGATCGAAGCCCTGATGGTGCGTATCGGCGCCACCGATCGTGACCTTCAGGAAGGCGATGAAAGGATCCCTGCCGACAAGGACGGGACCGCCGCTGCCCGTGGTGTCCACCACGACGTCGGGCGCGAGGAGTTCGCGCAGGGCGGTCCATTCTTTCGCATCGATGTTCCGGAAATAGCTTGTCTTGAGCTGCTTGATCGCTTCGATTTCAGCGGCCGAGTCGGCCGCCGAGAAGACGCCCGAGGGCGCTGGGGCCGGCGGCTCGGCGTCGGCGATCGAAATGCCGACGGCACCGAGCATTGTCGCCGCGCCCAACGCCACAGCGGTGCGCAGTGCGCGTCGCTCGCCCGGTCCGGCCAGGAACCGACGAGGATTTTCTACGGACATGTCTCTTCTCCTTTTGAGTGGGGATATCTCGATCGACTTGTGGTCAGTGGCGGATGATCGGCAGGAACGAGCGGCTCAGGGGGCCGGTCCGTGCAGAACCCGAGTTGATGCCGAGGAGTTATCGGCGATGACGCCGCCGGTGTAGGTGTTGCCGTCGGGCCGGGGGCTACTGCGGGAGACTTCCGACTGCCCACGTTCCGGTCGCCGCGCCCACACCAGTAATCGCGATTCGGGCAAGGGCCCGTGATCGACAATCACCCTGATGCCGTAATTGCTCCGCAGCGCAGACACATAGCTCGACGCTCCCCGGACCCGAACACCACCTACGGCCGTCGTGTCTACGTCGACGTCATCGGCGAGAGCCTGAGCCTGAGCCGAATGTCGACCGGTCCTGGTGTCGAACTGCGGAAATAGCGCGCGCTTCGAGCGACTCGATCGCGTTGATCGCCTGCGATGTATCCGGACCACCGGGGCACCACTCTTCCTCGTTGCCGACCGTCGCAACCTGTGGCCGTCGTGGGGACATCCCAGCGGCTAAGTCGCAATCTATCGACTATTCGATAGATATAATCCCATATTCGACAGCACCTTGAGCTGGCAGTGCATACACGTCAAGCCGCATGCGCCACAACTCGGGCAGATCCCCTGCGCGGCGCAATCGCCAAGAGCCGCCGGATCTCTCAGTCCTGTTTGCGGGAACCGGTCGGCCCGCACCGAATCGATGAAGGCAAACGCGATGGCTCGACCAACGGCAAACGCGCCGAGTCGGAGACACGCACGAATGCCCGCCACCTCTCGCGAGGAATGAGAGGCACTCCAGCCGGGCTCCACCCCTGGAGCTGCACGGCAAGGCCCGTCAGGCCGAGCCTGGGAGCGAGACATTGCGTTGAGCCGCAAACTATTCGCGTAAGACCCTCGTCCCGGGTTTGCTTCCGGTGGTCACCCGAGCCGGTGTCCCTGGCACCTTGCCGCCGATTCCGGAATCGGACGAAAGTGGCGCGGGCTCTCATCCCGACCACCCCTGCGCGACGAGGTGCGGCATCGGAATCGCGGTGAGCGCAATAAGTGCCCATTGGTCGTACGCTTCGCTAATGTTCTCTGGTCGGACGCTGTTGTAGAGGAGTGCGCGGTGACCATCGACGTCGACATCTCGCTGCATCCGCTCGACGATCCGGTGCGGGCGTCGCTGCGCGGCGAACACCGCCGGTTCGCCGGTTGGGTGGGACGGATCGGCCGCTACGACCCGGAAGTCGCCCGGTTCGTCGGACACCCGCCGGTTCTCGACCGACAGGACTGGACCGATTTGGCCACCGTGCTCGGCCCGGGCGGCAGCACCGGGCTGCGCGGATACGGCCACGAGCCACCGGACGGCTGGACCGTCCTGGACGAGTTGGACTCGGTGCAGATGGACGGCACCGCGCTGCGCGTCGCCCACGACCCGGCCCTCGAAGTTCTCACCGCGGCGGACGTGCCGGAGATCCTGCAACTGGTCGCACGCACCGACCCCGGCCCGTATGCCCCACGGACCATCGAGATGGGCACCTATCTGGGGTTGCGGATCGACGGCCGCCTCGTGGCGTTGGCCGGGGAGCGCCTGCACCCGCCCGGCTGGACGGAGATCAGCGCCGTGTGCACCGACGCGGAGTTCCGCGGCCGCGGCTACGCCTCGCGGCTGGTCCGTGCGGTCGGCGCGGGCATCCGCGCGCGCGGTGAGCTACCGTTTTTGCATGCGCTCGCCCACAACACGACAGCCATCAGTCTGTACGAGACGCTGGGATTCACACTGCGAAAGCGTTCGAAGTTGACGATCGTGCAGGCGCCTTCCGCACCCGCGAGCGACCTCCGATGACGCGCACGATCGTGGTCACCGGCGGCAGCCGTGGCATCGGGCGCCATGTCGCGCAGCGGTTCGCCGCGGCCGGTGACTTCGTCGTGCTCACCGGCCGGGATCACGACCAGGTCGAACGAACCGCCGACGAACTCGGTGCGACCGGAATCCGCTGTGACGCCACCGATCCCGCCGATGTGCAGCGACTGGCCGGGCAGCTCGGGCCGACGGTGGACGTGCTGGTCAACATGGCCGGTGGAAATACCGATCTCGGGCGGCCGCCCGTGGAATCCCTCGACCAGATCGCGGCGCAGTGGCGAGCCAACCTCGACGCCAACCTCCTCAGCGCGGTATTGACGACCACCGCGTTACGGGATCGCCTGCCCGACGGTGGAGCGGTCATCAACATCGGCTCGATCGGCGCGGAATACGCCGCGAGCTCCTACGGTGCGGCCAAGGCGGCTTTGGCGGCGTGGTCGGCAGGGTTGTCGGCCCAGCTGGCGCCGAACGGCGTCACCGTCAACGTGGTGTCTCCCGGGTACATCGCCGAGACCGACTTCTTCCGTGGTGAACTCACCGACGAACGCCGAGCGACATTGATCGCGGCGACCCACAACAAAAGGGCCGGCCTGCCCGAGGACGTCGCCGGACTCGTCGAATTCCTCGCATCGCCGCACGCCCGCCACATCACCGGGCAAACGCTTCATCTCAACGGCGGCGCTCACACCACACGCTGACTCGACCGGGGTGGGGCCTGCGCATGGTCGGTCCACCGTCCACAGGCCCCGCTGCCCGCTCAGCGCGTTGCAATTATTCCGGCTCGGCACTTGCAGCGAGTTCCCCTCCTCCAGCGGAAATCGCCAACCGGTAAAGGGCCGCTGACCGCCAGGTGTCGTCGACGGAACCGATATGTGACATCGCCCACCTCATCGCACGGCCGAAAATGGTTGGCGGACAACGGTGACACCGGTCGGCGGCGAGATCACCGAGCTCGAAAGGCAATGTCGAACGCGTCCGAATCCCGCGAATAATTCGACTGACGATCGGTAGTCACACAGTTCACGGCACAGAAAGGCACTGCCGCAAATCACTGGCGCCCGACCCGACTCCAGAGGCGCGGTGGTTTCGGACAGTGCGGACGGTCGGAGCTGCGCTGTCGCAACCGCCGCGTCCAGGACGCCACCGGTCCGAATCTTCGCGCTGCGAACGACCCCGGGGATGAGTATGCTCGCTCACCGTTAGTCGAATTACGCTGCGGTCGAATACTTTTGGCAGACCGGTCGGTACGACGGCCTGGTTTCGGCCGTGGCGCCAATTGCCGGCGGCGTAAACAGGGGAGTTCAGAAGTGTCGAGGTCGCACCGGGCACACGGATCGCCAAGATTCACGACCCGCGCAGCAGGCCGACTATTCTCACCCGTCGCGTGTCAGCGGCCTCCCCTCTGCACCTTACCGCGATAGCCGGACCACCTATTTCTGCACGGCCGGATCCGCTTGCGCCAGAGAAGCCGTACGGATCCTGTCGTCGACCCTTGCCTTCGCTTTCAGGAGCCTGTTTCGATGAATTCATCGTCTCTTTCGCATGAAGCGAGACAACCGTCTCGCCTGTCCGCTCCGCCGCATCGTCACGGTGCCCGCGGGTGAAGCTGTATACGGAGGAGTTCGCGGCCGACCCGCACGCTACCTACCAGCGATTGCGGAGCGAGTACGGTTCGCTGGTTCCGGTTGAGGTGGCGCCAGGGGTGCCGGCGACTTTGGTCATCGACTACCGCACGGCACTCGACATTCTCACCGATCCCGCGCATTTCCCGGCCGATCCGAGCCAATGGGAGCAGAGCGCGCCGACGGAGTGCCCGGTGCCGACGGCGATGCGCTGGCGACCGGACGCGTCGCGGACCACGGGAGACGAACATTCCCGTTACCGGACCGCCGTCACCGGCAGTCTCGATCGGATCGATCTGCACACCCTGCGCGACACGGTGGAACGCACCGCGGTAGCGCTGATCAACGATTTCTGCGCGGCCGGATCGGCGGATCTGCTCACCGAGTATGCGATCCCGCTCACGGTCGGAGTGCTCGAGGAGGTGCTGGGATTCCCGCCGGCGGTACGCGAGGACGCGTACACGGCGATGATGAACCTGCGCAACGCCGTCGACGCGGAAGCGGCGGAAGCGAGCCGACGCACGCTCGAAGCGGTGATGCTCGAGGTGATCTCGGCCAAACGGGCAGCCCCGGCACGTGACGCGGCCTCCTGGCTGATCCAGCATCCGGCTCGACTCAGCGAGACCGAACTCGTGCATCAGATGACCATGCTGTACACGACCGGCGCCGAACCCACGTGGAACCTGATCGCGGTCACCGTGCTGTTGCTGGCGACCGACGACCGGTTCGGAGGTGAACTGCTCGGCGGAGCGCTGTCCACCCGGGACGCGATCGACGAAGTGCTGTTCACCGACCCGCCGAAGGCGAACTTCTGCTTCAGGTATCCGAGTCAGCCGCAAGTCGTCGGAGATGTCTGGCTGCCGCAGCATCATCCGGTGCTGATCGGCTTGGCGGCGTGCAACAACGATCCCGCGGCGGCGGCCGGTGAGCGCCAGGGCAACCGTTCACACCTCGCGTGGGGCGCCGGCCCGCACACCTGCCCCGCCCAGTCGGTCGCCATGGTCATCGTCCAGGAAGCGCTCGACCAATTGCTCGACGCCCTACCGGAAATCCGCCTGGCGATCCCCGCCGACGAGGTGACCTGGCTACCGAACTCCTTCCACCGCGCGCCCGCGACCGTCCCGGTGACATTCCCCGCGTCACCACCCCTGCCTTTCCTCTGAAACCGGAACCTCATCCAGCACAGCGAGAGTTGTCGGCGTAGACCCCGACTGCGAAAAGCGAGCCTCGTTACGGCGAACATCCGTACGCATCTTCGCTCATCCCACCGATTCCGTCTCGAAGGAGAACCCACTGACCTACCTCGTCACCGGCGTTCGCGGGATCATCGTCGGCCCGTTGCGCGCGCCGGAAGCGGTGCGGGCGGCAAGCTAGCATCCCGCCGAAACCACCGTGTCGGACGACATCGAACTCGTCGGCCTCGACCCGACCGACCCGGAATCGGTCACCACGGCCTTCGAGGGCGTCGCCCCCATCATCGACGCCGCGAAGGCCCCCGGGTGCCACCCCCATCATGCCGCCGCCCTCCATTGCGGCGGCGAACGATCACCCTCCCCCTGCCCCACTGAGCGGTCGACCACGTGTACGACTACCGCTGAGAGACCAGCCATCGACCCGGACCAACGCACTACGAACCCACCCTGACTAGGCGATTAGCACCGCCCCGCCCTGGTGCGGTAATCTCTTCGAGCGCCCGCACAGCGGACGCAACGGGCTGTGGCGCAGTTTGGTAGCGCACTTGACTGGGGGTCAAGTGGTCGCAGGTTCAAATCCTGTCAGCCCGACATAGAGAAATCCCCTCCGACCTGCATCGGAGGGGATTTTTTCCTACGGTACCGCCCGCAGAGTTGGGGCCAATCTGGGGCCAGACTTGCCCCGCAGGTGCCGCGACAGCTGATTGCCGTCCTCCTGCAATGCCGCGATATCCGGGTGTAGGTACCGCTGCGTGATCCTGGGATCAGTGTGCCCGGCGATCCGCTGAAGCCGATGCAGCGGAACCCCGGCATCCGCGAACCATGTCAGCCCGGTATGCCGGAGGTCGTGACGCCGCAGATGCTCATATCCGAGCTTCGTCACAACCTCGTCCCAATGGGTCGCATCCCGCAGCACTCCCGTTTGGATGCGACCTCCCCGAGGCCCGACGAACAGCCGAGCATCCAACAGCGCCTCTCGCCGCTGCTTCTCGCTCGCCTCCTCCTGGCCACGTTCAACGCGAGCGCGCGCCTCGTTGATCCGCCTGAGGATCAGCGGACGAATCTCCTCGATCAACGGAATCGGACGCAACCGCTTGCCCTTCGTGCCCTTGTCTTGCAATCCACCCGGCCCCGGCGTCGTCTGCCGCCGCAACGTCCACACCCACTGCTCGGTGTCGATATCCCGGACCCGGCAACCCGAAACCTCCCCGATCCGGGTCGCCGTGCAGGCCGCGAACATCACCACATCGCCCCAGCCGCGAAATCGGCCGGACGATGCTTCCGTGAGCGCCGTCATCAACTGCTCGAGCGTGGCCCAATCCGGCAACGCCAACGCACGCGGATCGTCGAGCTCGTCCTCGCGCCGCGCCAGCTGCCGACGCCACCCGCTCACGTCGACCCGGTTGCGATCGATCACTTCGTCGCGCACGGCTTGATCCAGGACCCGCGCCAGTGCTGCCAAGGTGTTCTTGATCGTGGACTCTCCGCAGCCGTCCGCGATCCAGCCCGTCACCGCCCGATCGGCCAAACCGGTTGTGATCATGGTGACCGGCAGATGACCCAGTGTCGGCACCACCCGACGCCGCCAGCCCGCCCGATACGGATCGAGCGTCTTCGGCTCCACGCCCCGCATCGCGGTATCCCAGTGCGCATTCCCGTACTCGGCCAGCGTCGCAGTCGCGGTCTTCGGATCTACACCGCGCAGGGCCGCCTGCTCGATCCCCGAAATCCAGTTCTCGGCTTCCTCCTGGGATTCGAACGTCTTCGACCTCGTGTCCCGGGCCTTGGCCACTGGATCGGTCCAGCGGACCCGAGCCCGAACCATCCCGGCTTTGCCTCGGACCTCGATATAGCCTCGGACTGCGACCCCGAGCGGAATGGCGTCGATGCGGTCGCTCATCACGCCGCCTTCGGATCGATGCGCCTGCTCGACAGGTACTCCATCACGTCGGCGCCGCTGTAGCGGATCACACGATCGGAGATGGCTACGAACGGTGGCCCTTGCGGCGCCTGGCCGGTGCGCCAGCGGCGGAGGCTGGAGGCATCCACCTTCAGCAGCGCGGCAACCTCCTCGGTTGTGTACCAGGCTGTCGGGTCCAGGGGCAAGTAACGATCCGTGTCCATATCGAAAGTCCTGTCTGTTCGTTATTCCAAGATTTGGGGAGCGCGCGGCGCGCTATCCCCACCAGCAATGGGGGTGTGCGTCTGGGTTGGGGCTATGCCTGGTGGCCGGATCGCCCGGACATCCGGGTCCATGAACGCTCCGTATCTGCCCAGTCGTCAACTACCCACTCCTCCAACGGATCTAAGGCCCTGACAGCCGATCCGGTGTGGGTCCGGGGCCGACCCCCACTGCTATCGCGGCAGCGGCCTATTCAGGGCGGATTACGTCCCAGCCGTATGACCGGACACCATCGGGTGGACGGCGGTCGGGTTGTCCGGTGCGGTGACGCGGCGGGCATATACTCGTTGGGCGGGCAGAGTCGAATGGTTCAGGCTGCGCGGTTCTCGAGCATCACCTCCTCCTGCGCATCGGCATCGGTGTCGCGTTCGCCGCGGGGGGCCGTGGCTGTCTCGGGATCGTGGGGGTCGGTGAGCGGGGGTCGCGGTGCAGCAGCGTCGATTTCAATGTCGGTGTCGCCGTCGTTATCGGCGAGTTCGCCGGGATTGGTGGTGATGAGCGCATTTTCGGCGGGCGAGGCGAGAGACCCGAACACCGCCCGGTCGATGCCGGTGACCGCGAGCAACCCCGATCCCCGTGCCGCGGAGAGTAGGAACTGTTTCTCGCCCTCGGAGAGCTGGAATGCGGTAGCGACCTCGTCGATGGCCTGAGGTGCCTGCCGTAGCAGGATTTGGGTCGCAGCGTTGGACACGATCGCGCGCCCCAGCTCCGTCGACAGCACATCAGCGCAATCCTGTGTCGCGACGGTGAGCCCGGCCCAATGCTTGCGGAATGACTTGGCTGCCCGGAACAGGAATTGTGCTCCTGCCTGCTCGCGCAGGAGCAGCCACGCCTCGTCCACGGTGACCATGCGGGGCCGCCGCTGTCCCGGATTCGACACCCGCCGCCACGTAGCATCCAAAACCAACAGATTGCCAATGGTTTTCAGCTCCTCGGGCAGCTCCCGTAGCGAAAACACGACTAATCCGCCCTCGGGCTCGGTGGTAGTCGGCCCGTCGATCACGCTGGCATAGGCACCCTCGCCGACGTAGGGGTGCAGTCCGGCGGCCAGCTCGGCACCGGCGGCCGTGCCGAGTCGGGTGAGCTGATCACGCAGTCCGCTCAGCGTGGGCGCGGGCCGGGTCCAGGTGGCGGGGTCGTCGGTGATCCCGGCGTCGGTGTAGGTGGCTGCCAGCGCGGCGTCCAGGGCCGCCCGTTGCGCGGCGGTCTGGTTCCCCAGCAGCACCTGGATCAGGTTGTGCAGGAACAGCTTCCGTCGGGTGAGCGCATCGGCCGGGGCACTGCGGCGGCCGTCGGGCCGCATGTGGACTTCCAGATCAAACGGGTTGAGCCGGACCCCGGGTGCGCCGAGGCGGATGTGGGTGCCGCCCACAGACTCGGCGAGGCGGCGGTATTCGTCTTCGGGGTCGATGACGACCTGCTCGATCCCGCGATAGAGGGCTCGTAGGATCTCGGTTTTGACCAGGTAGGACTTGCCCGCACCGCTGCGCCCGAGGACGACGAGGTTGTGGTTGTGGGCCTCAGGCCCGAACCGGTCCACGAACAACAACCCCGACGCGGCGTCGCGGCCGTAGAGGACGCCCTGGGGTCGGGCGGCCTGAGCGGGGTCGGCGGCAGGGAGTTGGGGTGAGTCGAAGGGGAATGCCGCGGCGAGGGCGGTGGTGTCGAAGGTCCGCTGGACCCGGATCAGGTCGAGCCCGAGGGGCAACGTGGTCACCCAGGCTTGAGCTGCCCGGTAGGACAGGGTGCAGGTGTCCACGAGCAGGCTCGCCGCCAGAGCGCGGACAGCGGCGACCTCTTCGGTCAGTCCGGTCTCCGTCTCGGCGTGCACGGTCAGATACACCCCGACCCGGAACAACCGGGCTTCGGCGCGTGCGACGCGGGCTGAGAGGTCGGCGGCGTCTTCGACGGCGACGTCGATCTGTGGGTCGGTCAGGCGGCCCCGGCCGAGATCGTGCATGCGGGAGGATTCGAGGCGGGCCTGCTGGCGGCGCAGCCGGGTGGCGGCAGTGGCCGGGTCGATCGGCTCGACGTGCACGGCGACCTCGACACGGCCTGGGTGCGTGAGCAGCGGTGCGAGCCAGCCGGCCGTGACCTCGCGCGGGTAGCCGGTGACCGCGAGGGTCGCACTCCAGTCGGAGCCGATCTCGAGATGGCGGGTGCCGATGGTGAGGGACTCGGGTGCGAACCGGTCGAGGCCCTCGGCGAACGGATCCGGTGATCGGCTGTCGGGGTCGGTAGTGATGACCGTGTCTGTGGCGGCGATGTCGGCGGCGGCGGACACCACGCTCTCTGGGTTGGTGCAGCTGGCCAGCACGGCGGTGGCGGCGTCGTTGTCGAGGGCGGTCACCGAGATGCCGAGGGGGGAAAGGACGTCGGCGGCCTCGGTCATCCGGCCCAGCAACCGGGACTCGGCCGCCCGCCGCGCACCATCCGACAGCACCCGTCCCGCGCGTCTGCGGCCGGGCAAGCGAGCCCGCAGTCCGGTCGCGGTCAGGGGCTGGGTTTGTTCGCGCCAGATCAGCAGTACCTGCCGGTGCACCGGGTCCTCGCGGGCAGCCAGTTCGGTGAGGTGATCGGCGTGGTCGAGGGCTGCCGCGGCGAGGTCGGTTGACATCTGGGCGGCGGCGGCGTGCAGGCCGGTGATGTGCTCGGTCAGGTCCAGGCGTGCCGAGCGGATGAGGATTTGCACGGGTTGGCGCAGAGTGTGTAGCCAGCCCGCGAGTTGGCCGACGAGGCTGTCCTGTTCGGTCGGGGTCCGCAGCGAGAGGTTGAGGGTGCCTGCGACAGCGATGGCGGCGAGGCCGTCGGCGCCGAGGTCGATCACCCCGACACCACCACTGCCGCTGGCGGTGACCGATTCCGGCAGTCGAGCCGCCTGCGTTGTCAACGCTGCCGGGGAGGGCATGCGGGGCCGGGTGGTGGTGGCACGGCGGGAGATCCACTTCGGGGCCGCCTGAACGCGAGTGCGGACGAGGTGGCGTGGGCGGAGGCGGTGACGGATGGCGGCCACGAGCAGCAGGTCGGCCGACAAGCCGTCGCGGCGGGTGAGCACCGCGACCGCGACGACGACGAACACCAGGGCAGCGGCGACGGCGAACACCGACAGAGGCAGCAGGGATCGGGTCGCCGCCCAGGTCGAATACAGCAGTACGGCGGTGGTGGCGAGGACAACGAGCTGGCGGGCGGTGAAGGGCCCCAGCAGCCGGTCGGAGCGGTCGACGTCGGCGGGGATACGAAATGCATAGGACCCGTTCGTCCGGGTCTCGTGGTAGCTCATTGGTAGTCACGCATCCTTTTC
>NZ_JADLQO010000080.1 GCF_015477775.1 Nocardia abscessus
CTTGGCGAGGGTGTCGGTGCCGAGGATGGACTCGATCTCGAGCAGCAGCGCCGCGCATTCGGACTTTTCCAGCACCCCGGCGTCGACCCGGCCCAGCACGAGGGCGGCGTTGTGGGCGGTGGCGTAGGTGGTGGGCGGTATCTGGGCGGCGGCGGTCTCGCCGCCGTTGTCGCCGATCACGATCTCGGTGGCGCTGGCGCGCAACCAATGCCGGTCGTCGGGGCGGCGGCGGAGCTGGGCGGCCTCGATGCGGGACTCCTCGAGCAACTTCGCCG
>NZ_JADLQO010000081.1 GCF_015477775.1 Nocardia abscessus
GCGCCGGGAGAACGCATCGAGCACGACCGCGCAGTACACCCAGCCCTCGCTGGTGCGGTGCTGAGTCACGTCCATGCACCACAGCCGGTCCGGGCCCTCGGCGGCGAAGCGGCGGTTGACCAGGTCCGGGTGCGGACTGGCCTGCGGATCTCGCGTGGTGCAGCCTCGGCGGCGGCGGAAAATTCCGGCCAGCTCAGCGCTGCGCATCAGCCGGGCCACACGTTTGCGACCCACTCGAATCCGCTGACCGAGCCGCAG
>NZ_JADLQO010000082.1 GCF_015477775.1 Nocardia abscessus
GCGCCGGGAGAACGCATCGAGCACGACCGCGCAGTACACCCAGCCCTCGCTGGTGCGGTGCTGAGTCACGTCCATGCACCACAGCCGGTCCGGGCCCTCGGCGGCGAAGCGGCGGTTGACCAGGTCCAGGGGCGGACTGGCCTGCGGATCTCGCGTGGTGCAGCCTCGGCGGCGGCGGAAAATTCCGGCCAGCTCAGCGCTGCGCATCAGCCGGGCCACACGTTTGCGACCCACTCGAATCCGCTGACCGAGCCGCAG
>NZ_JADLQO010000083.1 GCF_015477775.1 Nocardia abscessus
GGGTTCGGAATGGGACCGGGCGTTTCCCTACCGCTATGGCCGCCGTAACTCTATGAAACTATCCACACCCGACACCACCATCCCCCTTCGAGTCGTCCACCACGAACAGTGGAACAAACCCTAAGGAATGGGGTTACGGGTATCTGTGTGTTGTTTCAGATACCGCACAGTGGACGCGTAGCAACCTTTGTTGGTAAGTCCTCGGCCGATTAGTACCGGTCACCTCCACACGTTACCGTGCTTCCAGTTCCGGCC
>NZ_JADLQO010000084.1 GCF_015477775.1 Nocardia abscessus
TCCGCGGGGAGATGAAGCCGTCCTACACCAACGGTGACGGCGCCATGGGCGTCAACAATGGTGGTAAACATTCCGTCGACGTCACCTACATCGCCGCCGCCGAAGCCACCGGTTTGGTGCGGGTGCAAACCCTGCACGAGGTGATCGACGTCGAACGGGCATCCGACGGCCGGTGGATCGTGCATGTGCAACGGCTGGACACCACCGGCGCGGTGGTGGAGCACAAGGTCCTCACCACCGGTGCGCTGATCCTGG
>NZ_JADLQO010000085.1 GCF_015477775.1 Nocardia abscessus
TTGGTGGAGTTGCTGGATCCGGTGCGTTCGCCGGCGCGGCATCCGTTGTTCCAGGTGATGTTGACCTTCCAGAATTTGGCGCGTACCGAACTGGAGTTGCCGGGACTGTCGGTGTCGGCGGTGGATTCGGCGGTGCCGTTGGCGAAGTTCGATCTGCAGGTGGCGGTGGCGGAGAACGTCGATCGTCATGGTGGGTCGGGGGGTATGTCGGTGGCGTTCACGTATGCCACGGAGTTGTTCGATCCGGCGACGGTG
>NZ_JADLQO010000086.1 GCF_015477775.1 Nocardia abscessus
AGGAGGAGCCGGAGCCGTTGGTGGATCCGGCGTTGGTGGCGGGTGTGCTGCCGATGGCGGGGATGATGGCGATGGGGATGTTGCCGATGATCGCCTCGGCGTTGGCGGGGTTGGGTGGTGGTGGCGGTAACGGTGGGGGTTCGGCGCCGGTGGCGGCGGGCGCCGGTAGCGATGGTGCGGCGGGGATGTCGCCGGAGGCGGCGCGGGCGATGGATGTGTTGAAGCAGTTGGAGGGGGTGTACGGGGAGGGGGAGC
>NZ_JADLQO010000087.1 GCF_015477775.1 Nocardia abscessus
GTTCCCGCCCGGAGTGGGCGGCGGCGCTGCCGCAGGAGATGTTGGGTGCTCCGGCTGATTCGAATATCGCGACGCCGGTGTTCGATGGTGCGCGGGAGGAGGAGCTGACCGGTTTGCTGGCCTCGACGCTGCCCAACCGTGACGGGGAGCGGATGGTCGATGACGACGGTAAGGCGGTGTTGTTCGACGGGCGTTCCGGTGAGCCGTTCCCGTATCCGGTCGCGGTCGGTTACATGTACATCCTGAAGCTGCATC
>NZ_JADLQO010000088.1 GCF_015477775.1 Nocardia abscessus
GTTCCCGCCCGGAGTGGGCGGCGGCGCTGCCGCAGGAGATGTTGGGTGCTCCGGCTGATTCGAATATCGCGACGCCGGTGTTCGATGGTGCGCGGGAGGAGGAGCTGACCGGTTTGCTGGCCTCGACACTGCCCAACCGTGACGGGGAGCGGATGGTCGATGACGACGGTAAGGCGGTGTTGTTCGACGGGCGTTCCGGTGAGCCGTTCCCGTATCCGGTCGCGGTCGGTTACATGTACATCCTGAAGCTGCATC
>NZ_JADLQO010000089.1 GCF_015477775.1 Nocardia abscessus
TCGCCAAGCTGCGCGCGATCTGGCGCGAGGCCCACACCGTCGCCGACGCCGACACCGCCGCCATGCTCGAGCTCGGGCAACGCTGGCTCGACATCGTGGGCCCCGACCCGCACGCCGCACCGCTGCCGGGCTCGAAGTTGGGCGCGGCCATCCGCGCCACGGTGGCCGCCATCGCCCGCGAGGTCGCGGCCAATCCGGTGCCCGCCGACCCGGCCGAGTCCGCCGCCGCCGCGCGCCGGGCAGCCGCCGACACCG
>NZ_JADLQO010000008.1 GCF_015477775.1 Nocardia abscessus
GCTCCCCCTCCCCGTACACCCCCTCCAACTGCTTCAACACATCCATCGCCCGCGCCGCCTCCGGCGACATCCCCGCCGCACCATCGCTACCGGCGCCCGCCGCCACCGGCGCCGAACCCCCACCGTTGCCGCCACCACCACCCAACCCCGCCAACGCCGAGGCGATCATCGGCAACATCCCCATCGCCATCATCCCCGCCATCGGCAGCACACCCGCCACCAACGCCGGATCCACCAACGGCTCCGGCTCCTCCTCCTCCTGACCCCCACCCCGCCCTGGCGCCGACTCCACCCGCGGAGCCACCACACCACCCGGCTCACCAGGCACACCCTGACCCGGCACCGGCTGACCCGGCACACCAGATTGGCCAGGCACCGGCTGACCAGGCACACCAGACTGACCAGGCGCCGGTTGACCCGGGACAGGCGGCGAACCCGAAACACCCGGCGGACCAGCCGAGTTCGACTGTCCGGCGCCATTGGATTGACCGGGTGCCGGAGCGCCCGGCTGACCTGGCGCAGGGGAAACGTTCGGTTGTCCCGGTATGGCCGCACCCGGCCGCGGCCGTTGCTGATCCGGCCGGCTCGACCACGGCGTCACCGGCGCGGTCTGCTGTTCTGCCGTCGCTTCCGGATCTTTCGCTTCGACCTCGACGCCCGCGGGCCAGATTTCAGCAGAGGTCATGATCTTCCCCCGGTTGTCGGTGCCTACGGCAGGTGGAGGATGCCCGAGCGGTAGGTTCGAGCAGCGGGTGGCGAAGGTTCATCCAACCCTTCCTCATAGGTTGCTGTGAACTAAATGGCAGCCTGGACAATTCGCGCATGTCAGTGTAGGTGGAACCGGACCCGCTCCCCGGTTCTGCCAGCGCCGTGCTTCCCGACGCTGGGAAGCCTCGACAATGGAGACGTCGAAAGTAGGTCTCCTCATGGTCGATCGTCGCGTACGCCGCTGGGTTCGACGATGAGGAACTCGATCGAGAGGCGGACTTTGCCGTGGTGAGGCACGAGACTCGCGAGCCTCTGACCCAGAAGGTGTCGGCCGCAATGGGCGCAAGTGACGACCAATCGACCGCCGTGCACCGGCGCTCCGCCTAGCATCCGGGAGGTAATCTCATGGCTGACTTCTTGGGCGTGTCTTGGGGGGATGTCGGTAAGTTCGCGTTGACCACCGGTCTCACCGTTGCCGGTGGCGCGCTCGGGTCCGTTGTTCCAGGGGTTGGCACGGCGATCGGCGTAGCGGCCGGCAGTGCTCTGGGCGGTTTTCTGGCGGAGACGACCTGGGATCTAGCCGAAGGCCAGAGTGTGGGGGACGCATTGAGTAATGGCGCTGAAACCGCCTTTTTTTCAGCGCTGGGAGGCGGGGCCGGTGGTGCCGCCCGGGGTGCGTTCGCGACGCTGGGTGGGCGCAATCTGGCGAGGCGGATGCTCGACGGTGCAATCCACCCGGCTGTCCGCAACCCGGCCGCGAATATCGGAGCCGCGTGGACTGCACGAGGAGCGTCCTTGAATGCGGCCCGCGGTTGGTTGACCGGTGCCGGCGTGGGTGCGGGTCTTTCCGGCGTCGGCCGTTCAGAGGGGCCGGGCTCGGCTCCGGGGCAAGGGCAGTCATATCCGGCGACGCTGCCGACCAAGCCACTCAATGCATCGACAACATTCAGCCCTAGCTGAGGGGCAGTTCCATGACGGACAACATGCACCCGATGCTGATGCCCGACCGGAAGAAGATCCAGGAGGGAAATTACCCGGCTGAATGGGTCTTCTCGGTCTTCACCGATTCCTGCTTCAAAACCCTGTATCAAAACTTCGACAAGATCTGGCAGAGTCTCGGAAAAGATTCCAAGGATGATCCCCCCAAAGCGCCCGAGGTGCCACAGGTCCCCCCGGCGTCTGTCGGCAGTTTCACGAACTACGCGGAAGTGGCGGTGAAACTCCAGCGGTCGTATACCGACCTGAACGGCAACGTCACCGAGCTGGTGAACGCGATCCGCGAATCCGGGAAGTGGTCCGAGGCAGGGCAAAAGGCGACCAACAAGGTAATCGATGAAAAAGTCGTGGCGATGGCGCCTACCGCCCCACCTCAAGGCATACAAATCGACAACTACATCTTGACTTGGGTCACCGACGCCAACGATTCCCTTGCCAGCGAGATCGATACCGTCAAGCAGGGGCAGAGCGGCGTGGCCAAGGACATCGATGATCAGACGAAGATGATCAAGGAACTGCAAGATCAGATAAAGAAGCTGGAGGCGGCGGCGAGCAACCCGGCGGGCACTCCGCCTCCCGTCGACACATCGAACTGGCCGACGACCCCCGGTGTCACCGACCCGACGGTCCCCCCGGCCGTGGACAACAGTGGCTTCCCGCCCGGCCTGGACGGTCTCGACGATCCGACCAGCCCCAGCACGACGCTGCCTGATCTGGACACCCCCGGTAGCCCCGGCTCGCCCGGCCAGACGCCCAGCAGCCTCGACCCCAGCGGGACCACGCCGGGCGTGACGACACCCACCACGCCGAGCGTGCCGCAGACCCCCGTCTCGTCGCCGATGGGCTCCGGCATGGATCTGATGAGCTCCATGCTGCCGATGATGATGCAGCAGGCGATGATGCGAAACATGGCCGATCAGGACTTGAACAGCCGCCGGGAGGAACTGGATCCGCGCCGCTACGACGACGAGCTCGATGCGGTGGCCCCGCCGCCGGTCGCGCCGCCGGTCACGGCGCAGCCCGCGACCGTGCAGACCGCCACGACGGCTCCCCCGACACAGCACAGCGGGACGCCCGCAGGCACACCGTCTTCCACGCAGCCCACGGTGGCGCCCGGCCGTACACCGGGGGCGGACGGCAGCGTGATCTACACCTTCCCCGACGGACGTACACAGAAGGTGTCCGCGATGGTCGCCCAAGCGCTCGACGGGGCGTTCGGCAACGCCAGCGGCACCGACGCGCAGAAGGCATACGAGAAGACGCCGGCGAAGTGGTCGGACAAGAAGCAGATCGGCGACCGCGTCGATCCCTACCAGCTGATGACCGGAGACGTCGCCACGTGGGACAAGCGCACCGCGATCCTCGTGGTGTTCGGCTCCGACGAGGGTGGCACGCTGGAGGCCGTCGTCAACGGCGAGCTGAAACCGTTCACTCCGGAGATGTCCGACAGCGCTGGAGAATTCGGTCAGTTCGCCGGATTCGTCCATCCGAAGGGCATCGAGTTGACCGCGCCGGCAGAAGGGGGCGCGCCCCCGGCGACGCCGGGCTCGGCCGATCAGTCCGCGAACGCGGCAATGCCGGTTGTCGCGGCACCCGCGGGCTGATCGCGCGAGCAAGTGCGGCAGCGGCAGATGAGGAGAGGAGGTCGCGATGGCGCTGAAGGTGGATCCGCAAGAACTCGTCGCTGCGGCGTCGAGGCTCGCCGCGATGGCGCGCGACACCGGGGCGGCGCTGCCCGGTGGATGGGTCGTGCCCGCGGGAGCTGACCCGATCTCGGCCGCCGCGGTGCCCCAGCTCAACGCGCAGGCCGCGTCGTTGTTCAACGGAATGGCCGGTGTACTCACCGACATCCAGCGCACCGCCTACAACATCGGCGCGGCCGCCGCCGACTACACCGAGGCCGACGACCGCAACGCTCGCACCGTCAACGGCAGCGGCGGCGATCTCCTCGCCAATCCGGTCGGTGAAGTCCAGGAGATCGGACAGCGCCGCCCGCCCGCGCTCCGGTTCCCCGTCGCGGGCGGCGCGGTCGATCCGCTGACCTTCGCTCAGCAGTTGCACTCGGGCCCCGGCCCAGGCGCGGCGAAGGGATTCGCGGACGCGCTGCGCCGGTTCGCCGGCGGCCCGCATCTGGCGGCCATCGACGGCGTGGACTCCGCGGCGAAGACGATGCAGCACTGGGAGCCGGTCGGGGCCGCGGCGTCGACGGAACTCGGTCAGCGTCGCCAGTGGCTGGACCAACTCGGTACCGGGCTCGGGCTGCTCGCCGATGGAATCGACACCTACAGCAACGCGTTCCGGACGGCGAAGGCGAAACATCCGACGCCGGAGGAGATCATCGCCGCCCGCAAAGAGCTGATCGCGGCGATGCGCTCCAAGAACGAACTCGGCATCCAGGCCGCCTTGGCGAAATTCAATGAACAGAACGCTCGTTCGGCGGAGACGATCACCGGATACACCACCGAGGTGGGTTCGAAGGTCGGTGCGGGCGAGGGCGCAAGTGAGGGCACCGGCAAGGGCAACAGCGGTGACAGCAGCGCGTTGAACCAGATGTTGCCGGCCCTGATGAGCGCGATGGCCTCGGCCGGAATGCCGTTGAGCCAGCTCGCGCAGTCGGATTCGGCGGAGATCGCCGATGACTACGGCCTCGATGAGTACGGCTACGACGACCTGGGGATCCCCAGCGGCCTGGGCACGGGCAGCCCGAGCGGGATGCCCGTCGGCAGCCCCGGGGTGGGTATCCCGGATGTCGACGCCGAAATTGCCCAGGTGAGCGCGTTGCCGGTGGCTGCGACGGCCAGCCTGGGGTCGGGCATGCCGCGCACATCGGTGATCGAACCGCTCGGTGCGTCGTCGGCCGCCAACGCCGCCGCCGCTCGCGGTGGATCGCCGATGATGCCGTACATGCCGATGGCGCCCGGCATGGGCAACGGGGGTGGCAACAACAACGAACGCAATCGGGTTGTGGCGTGGCATCCCGACCGCTTGATGTACGTCGACGACACACCGCACACCGAAGCGGTGATCGGTGAGCGGCCCACCATCGCGCCCACCGTGACCCCGCCGACACCGGCGCCGAGCAACCAGACACCGACCCAACCCGGAGGTAACGCATGAGTGAGCGCAGCGAGGTGGAGTCGTGAGTGCCATCCACCCGGATGTGCAGGCGGCCCTGGATGCCGCGCGCGATCTGCGGCATCGGATCGCCGAGATGCGGGAGAAGATCGACAACATCCGCGCCCGCAGGCCCTCGCCGAGCGGCGCGGTCATCCCGGAGGTCGACGCCATGGGCAGGCTGACCGATCTGTATCTGGCGCCGGGTACCGTCGCCCGGCTCACCTGCCCCGAACTGGTCGCCGAGATCATGTCCGCGATCCGGGAAAGCACCGCCGACGCCGCGCGGCAGTACCAGAGCGTCATGGAGACACCCGTCGAGGAAGCCCAGCAGGCCGCCACCGCTTCGGGGCAGGCCGGATGACCGAGCCCGCCCCGGAGGTCACCGTCGCGGATACGGTGCGGTGGCTGCACGACGAGGGGCTGGTCCGTCTGGCGGGGGTGGCGGACGGCATCTCGGAGACGATCGTCGCGTACACGATCGACGTCGCCACCGGAACCGTGTCCGCGCACCCCGCGACCGGTGGCGGAGTCGGTGCGGACGTGGTGTCCCTGGCCGCGGACGACCTGCCCTACCCGGTGGGCACCGCCAGGCGACTCGTGATCGT
Source organism: Nocardia abscessus (assembly GCF_015477775.1). Lineage (GTDB taxonomy): Bacteria > Actinomycetota > Actinomycetes > Mycobacteriales > Mycobacteriaceae > Nocardia > Nocardia abscessus_A. The sequence goes on from NZ_JADLQO010000008.1 coordinate 5,427, forward strand.
CGGTGTCACGACCGCCGATACGGTCCTCGTGATCGACTTGGCCGCGACGCTCACGATCGCGATCAATGCCGACCGTCCCGCGCATGCGGCCCGCTCCTGGGTGCTGCAACTGCTGCTGAATCCCGAGGTCACCATCACCACCAACAGCGCCGACGTCGCGATCGGCACCAGTTCGCGGCTGCGGCAGAGCTTCATTCCGGGCGGCGGCGCGACCCTGGTCAACGTCGACGACACCCGACCGCCGGTCACGGCGGTGACTTTGAACGCGACCACCGAGGGTCCCGATCATCTGGACGTCGCCCCGGACGGGACCGGCGAGATGTATCTCGGCGCTCGGTTCTGGCAGTTGCGCCAAGTCATGCGCATCGAGGACGCCGCCTGGTCCGTGCTGGCAGCGCGCCTGGAATCCGCGGCCGACGAGCTCGACCACCCCTTCAATTCCCCATCCGGCGACCAATTCTCGGAGAGCAGCCGATGACCGACACGCACTCGATCGATGTGGACGACTTCGACGACGAGCAACTCGACACCACCCCGCCGGACTGGCGGAACCTGACCTACGAGGTGTTCAACCCCGATCACACCGTCGGGGTCGGGTGCGACCGGGACGGGGAGATCATCGGTCTGTACATCACCGACGAAGCCCGCGACAACGGCGACGAGTGGCTGGCTTCCCAGATCGTGCGGCTCGCGCGGCTGGCACACGCGAAATCGCGCGTGGGTCTGCGGGCCGAGATGGAGCACAAAGGCACCCGTCCCTACACGATCGACTCGTTCGATCTTCCGACCGAGGCGTCGTATCGCGCCATGGAGGAATCCGAGTTCCGACGAGACACCTGAGTTCGGACCGCCGCACCGGCGAGAGAGGACAGCCACATGACCGACAAGTTCGATACGGACGACCCGCACGAGGTGGTCGCCTCCATCGCCCGGTGGGGAACATCGGCGACCGCGTCCGGTGGACAGACCAAGGGGATCATCGACGGCTTCGAGGCGCCGCGCCGCCCGGAATCAGAGCTGGACCGCCAACTGGTGGCGAAGACGCGGTGGATGAAGACCACTTTCGAGCGCGCCGTACGGAGGAACGGCCGTCGGGTGAACGCGACGACGCAGTTCACGACCCAGGCTTCCTACACCCACGGCGACGCCGATCGCGCCGGCGCCGCCGCGGTGCGGCGTCCCAGCGGATCCGTCTGATTCTCCGATGGAACCGGAGCGCAACAGTCCGTACTGGGACGCGATCGTCGGCGACAACTGGCCGGCGATCTCGCCGGGGGACTGGAGTGCGCTGGAACGTCTCGCACGGGACGGCGCGGCGGCGTTGGACCTGCTCGACATCGAAAGCAGACGCCGCGACTTCGACGAACGGGTGCGCTCCAGCGCCGGCCTGCAACTGGTCAAGGACGACCTGCTGCGCCAGAGCAGGAACCCGCAGGCGTTCGCCGACGCGCTTGAAGCCGCCGCGGACACCTTCCGGGACTTCTCCGATCTGGTGTATCGGACCCGCAACAAGATTCTGGACATCGTCGAAAACACCACCGCGCGGGCCGACGCGGCCAAACGCGCGGCCGCGGCGGAGGACGACGAATCCGACGCGCAGGCCATCCGCAACCGGATCCCCGGTATGGTCGCGGCTGCCAGGGACGAGGTGGAGGATGTCGTCCGGGCCGCGCTGAACTCGATCAGTCCGCAGGGCCTGCCCAGTCTGGGGCTGATCGCCGACGCGCTGGGGCAGCCGGGACCGTGGGGCCCGGGCCACAACGGCGGCCCGGACGACTACCGAGAGCACCGGCCCGCGACAGACCACTCCGGCCATCCGCGTCAGGACGGACCGAAGCAGACCCATCGACCGCAGGACCATTCCCCGCTCCCGTTGCCGCCACAGGTCGGAGCCGACGAGCCCGCCGTCGATCCGATCGGGCCGCTGCTGCCCGGTGAGGATTTCGGTGAGCGACCGGATTCCGTTCCCACGCAGGACACGTCGTCCGGTCCGCCGTCGACGAATCCCGATGGCGACCAGTACACCCCTGGTGGGACGACGAGCCTCCCCATCAGCAATACGCCCGGCGTAGTGCCCCACGACGGACCCGGCATGCCCTCGGTGGGCGGCGCGCCGCGCGGGCCGGTGACCGACAGCGGGCCCGTCGCTCCGGACCGCGGTGTGCAAGCGGACAGCGACGATCATCAGGAAGCGTCCGGTCCGGAGGGAAGGCAACCGGGGGGGAGGGACCCGGAGGAGCGGGACACGGAAGCCTCGGTCGATCGAGCCGAGCCCGTGAGCCGGGATCGTCCGACGACCGCTTCGGCGACGGAATCGAACGAAGCGACCGGGCCCGAACGATATGCCACCTCCGCGGCGCCCGCGGCCGACCAGACCGCCTCGGTACCACCGCCTTTCGTTCTTCCGCCGCCTGTCGTGACGCCTCCTCCCGCTGTCGCGTCGCAGGCGCCGGCCGCATCGGTCAATCCGGCCGGACCGGCGGTCTCCGCCCCTGCGGCACAGGCGGGCTCCGGCCCGCCGCAGGTGCAGGCCAAACAGACGGCTGCCCCGGCCGAATCACGCGGACCCGCCGTCGCGTCCAAGGTCACCGCAGGTAGCTCGGGGCCGCCGCCTGGCTCCGTCGGAGCGGTCAAGGCGCAGGCGCCGGAGCGGAGCGAGCAGCGGACCGACGGGGAGAAGGGAGAGGCCGAGGGCGGCGACGATTCGATCCGCAACGTGGTCGGCGCGGCCATGACTTCGGCCGCCGCCCCGGCGTTCGTCTTGGGTGAGCGGGTCGACGGCGACTTGGTGCTGGCCAGGACACTGCTGAGCGGCGTCCTGGCCGCCGGTGGCGACGCGGTGCTCGGGCTCGGCTGGGCGGTTTCGGTGATGCGCCATCAGAGCGGGATCAGCGCGTTCGTCACCTCGAACGAGGGCCGCGGCTGGATGCCCGCGGGGATGTACCTGCCGCGTGAGATGTCCACGCCCTGGGTCTGGGATGTCTCCGAGGCCACGTGGGAGGGCGTCGCCGACCCCGCGCGGGTGCTGGCGGAGTTCGCCATCGCCTGGGGGCGTAAGTCCGGTGCGCGGCTGACCGCCGTCGTCTCGTCGGAAGAGATCGACGCCGAGTTGCGACGACAGTTGGGCGAGGTACCGACCGAGGGCGCGGTGGGCGCCGCCTCGGCGATGGACTTCAGCGCACCGAGGCCGAGCCTGGTCGATCGCCTGGAACTGATCGGTGCTCCCGCGCTGGTGCGGCGGGCCGTGACCGCACCGGAAGCGGAGATCGGTCCGCGCCGCTGGGAACTGGCCTCGGACGCGCACGTCCGGGTCCATCAGGCCGGTCTCGGCTCTCCTGCCGCACTGGGGGCGCCCGCGGCGCGCGAGCGGATCCTTACGGCCTTGCGACAGCGCCGCGAGGTGCCGCTGGAGTGGTGGGAGGAACTCAGGGACGCCGACGACCTGCTCACCGCGACGATGCTGTCGCGGCGCGCCGATGTGTCCAGGGTCGCGCTGGGCGACTTGCGCGCCGACCAGTCCGACGGCCGGTACGCGTCGGAGATGAACGCGCTGCGTGCCATGGTTTTCGAGCGGCGCTGCGATGAACTCGTGCTGCTGCTGGCCGAGGACGCCACACGCCAGAGCTTGCGCGACGCGATGTATGCGCACGCGCAGATCGTGGGCCACCCCGCCTTCGTCGCACCGGCTCCCGCTCAGGCCGTCGATCCGCCCCGCCGTCCGACCATCACGGCGGGTCCAGGTCGTTGAGCGGAACGGAATCGAGCGTCGCCGAAATCGAAAAATGAAGTGGCGCAACGGCAGTCGAACGACTCGCGCGACCAGGGACGGCAATGCGCTCCCCATTCCTGGGAAGGATCGACAATAGGGGGACGTGTGGTGGGAAAGGATCTGATCGAGCATGCCGAACAGCATGGAAATCGACCCTGCGGTTTTGCGTCAGCTGGCCGACCAACACGACCGGGTCGCGCGCGACACCAGGGAATGGGCCAAACCCCCGGCGGATTGGCTCGCGAACTTCCTGCCCACCTACGGCAAGATCGCCTATCCGGTGTACGAAGCGCTGGAGCGGTACTACGACGCCCGGCAGCGTGCGGGTGAGGCGCTGGCCTACGAACACGAGCGCACCCGGGACTCGTTGCGTGCGTCCGCGGACGCCTACGAGCAGTCCGACGAGGATTTCGCCTCGCACATCCGGCAGGTGGGCGGCGTCACCGATCAACCGTCCCCGACGATGCCCGTCGGAAACTCGACCGATCCGTTCGGCTCGAACGGTCCGACGTCACCGGTCACTGCCGGGCCCGGCGACGCTCCGGTGCCGACCGCTCCTACGTCTGCCGGACCTGCGCCTACCTCGGTCGGCCCCGACAGCACCCAGAACAACCCGCTCGGCGCGTCGCCCGGCGGTCCGAACGGGGCGTCGCCCGCAGGCACCGGCGTGCCCGGCGCCACCGCCGGGCCCACGGACGCGGTGGGCACCAATGGCACCGGCACGCCGAACGCGGCCGGAACGACCACACCGGGTGCGCCGTCGAGCACCGGCGTGACAGCGCCGGCCTCGTCGGCAGGCATGCCGCCCACCGGGGTCGGACCGCTCAACGCGGGCCCGGACGACCGAGGCGCCACGCAGCCGCCCAGCGGCGCGTCCGGCCGGGCGGACCTGCCGCCCATGCCGGTGCCGGTCGCGAGTCCGTTCGCCGCCGCCGTCGCCTCGGCGAAGGACAAGGAGGCCGAACCCGCGTACGTGGTGGGCAACCAGGTGAACGACGACCTGGTCCTGGCCAGGACGCTGCTCGGCAGCGTGCTCGCCGCCGTGGATTCTCCGGTGGGTATGGCCTGGTCGGTGGCGGTGATGCGCGGTCAAGGGGGAACGGGCGTCTTCATCACGTCGAACGAAGGCCGGGGTTGGTTGCCCGCGGGGCTGTTCCTGCCACGTGAGGTTTCCACCCCGTGGAATTGGGACGAGTTGCTCGCCGCAGACGACGGCAGCGGATCGCCGTGGGAGGGAGTCACGGATCCGGCCCGAGTATTGGCGGAATTCGGTCTGGCTTGGGGCGCGAAGGCGAATGCGCAATTGTCGGCCCTCGTGTCGTCCGGACCGATCGACCCCGGTTTGCGGTCCCGATTCGGTGAGGCGGCGATGGAGGGGCTCGTCGGTCCGTCCTACGACGTCGACCTGCGCGAGTTCACCCCGGACACCGCCGACCGACTCGGTCTGACCGGTTCGATCGCGGGCCTGGAACATGTTTCGTCGGTACCCGACGCACAGGTCCTGTCCCGCTGTGTGGAGCTCGCCGCGGACGCCCACGGCCAGGTCGGCCGTTCCGGATCGGTACCCGGCGAAGCCGCCGCCTCGCGCCGGGTCCGGGAACGGATTCTCGCCGAGGTCCAGGCCGGAAAGCCGGTGTCGCGCGAACTGTGGGACGAACTGCGCGACGCCGATGATCTGCTGGCGGCCTCGATGCTCGGGCAGCGGGTCGACGTGGGCCGGGTGGAGATCGGGCAGTTGCGGTTGGACGCCGGAGTCTCCCCGTTGCGCAGCATGGTCTTCGAGCGCCGCTGCAACGAGTTGGTGCTGCTGCTGGCGAACGAGCCGAGCAGGCAGACGCTGCGCGACGCCGTCTACGCGCACGAACAGATCACGCTGCATCCGCAGTTCGTCTCGACACCGGCGCCCGTGTCCGCCGCCGTGCAGCCCGAGCGGGTCGCCCGGCCCGCGACGGCTCCGGCCGTCGCCGCACCGGAGGTCGCCGGAGGGCCGCCGCCCAGTGTCGTGGTCACGCCCTCGACGCCGCCGCCGGTGGCGCCGCCGGAGCGGTCGTGAAAACCTCGCATCCATAAGGTATTCCGGCGATCCGGGCCGCGGTGCGGTGGATTTCTTCCGCCCCGCCGCGTCCCGGATGCTGTGTCTTCATCGGTGTGAATGCTCCACGAGAGTTCGGCTGCGGCCTCCCCAGGTGACGGCAGGGCACGCTTCCTGAGTTGACCGACAAGCGAGTCGACTGGCAAGCGCGGACGGAAGACGGCAGCGGCTGCCCGGCGAGTAGCAACGCGGAACAAGGGATCCGACCATGTACGGCTGCCGCTGGCACCGGCGTCGTGCAAGCAGACCACACCGCTGTGCACATGGTGATAGACACGGCTCGGCAGCGATGGCCGAGCGTGCGATTCGAGCAGTCCCGCGCCGAATCTCTACTGGGCTTACGCCCGCCGCGCTACGCGTTCGCCCGCTGACGAGGACGAACCTGAAACGCAGGTAGTTTCTCTCGGCACCGGCCCGAAAGGCCGATCGGCGCGACTACGCCTCGATGACGGGGCTCGCGTCCTGATCCGCTTCGTCCTCGGCCGCCGCATCCTGTGTGGTCCCGCTGCCCGGCCGGTCGGCCGAGGACGCGTCCCTGGTCCGCCGAACCGGGATGACGCCGGGCGCCACGGTGGTGGCCGGAGCCCCGTTCTGCTCGGCGGGCGGCGCGGTATTCGCCGCCGGGGCCGCGGTGACGCCGCCGGGCTGCGCGGTGGTGGCCGGTTGCGCGTTCGGATCGCCCGGTGGCGGCGCGGCCGCGGCCACGGGCTGATCGCCCGGTGGCGGCGCCTGACCCGGTTGCCCGGGAGCGCCGTTCGTTTGGTTCTGCGCGGCCTTCTCCGCCTTTTCCGCCTTGTCCTCTTCGGCCTTCTGCAGCATTTCGGGTATCTGCGAGACCAGCGGCATAGCCGCCATCGGCAGCATCGCGAGCATCGGCAGCAGCGACGACAGTCCGCCGTCACCGCCGCCACTTCCGCTGCCGCCCGACGCGCCGCCCGCGCCGCCCTGGCCGTTGCCGCCCGAGTTGCCCTTTCCGCTGCCGTTGGCCATGTCCTCGTTGAGGTCGGCGATCGCGGTGACCTTGTCGTACACCGCCTCCACGGCGGCGGCGACCGCTTTGAGTAGCGGAAGCTCCTGCGCGGGCTTGAGTTTGGCGCTGCCCGCGGCCTTCAACTTGGTATTGAGCTCGGCCACGATGGTCTTGATCGATCGCAGGGCCTGGACCTGTTCGGCGGCCACGGTGACGGACGTCTTGACCACCTTGTCGTCCATTTGCAGCAACTTCAGTTGCCGGGCCTCGACTTTGTCGATGGTCTTGCGGTATTCGTCGTCCGCCTCGCCTTTGCCGAGGGTTTCGTAGACCGCGGGTTTGAGCAGGTCGGCGACTTTCGGCGGGGGCGTGGTCATACCGCGGCCGAGCAGGTCGACGGCGGTCTGAATGGCGGTGTCCGCCAGCGCGATGAAGGCGCGCAGCCCTTCCGAGGCGCCGGGCGGGCAATGCAGGTCGACCAACCAGAAGTGCTTCGCCTCGGCAGCCATGCTCGCCAAGGGGGTGGACGTCGACGTCGTAGTTGCTTTCACGGTTTCCGCCGCCGTTATCGCCATACCGTCGCCACCGCCTCTCAGAAGTCACAACCATTGTCACGGCTTCCCGATTCTGGGAAGCGGCGCATAGTTCGATTACCCACCCATGAATGGGAATACGGCCGAATCGGTTCGGGCGACACAATAACTGGAAGAGTGTGAGAGGCGGTCGGTGATGAGCGATGGCGAGTCGGTCGAATGGCACCGGCACTGACGAACGACCTGGACGGAGTGCTCCGATCACTGCTCGCGCTGTACGGCGACGGCCAGCCCGCAGGCCAGGCCGCGACCGCGACCCAAGCGCTGGCCGCCGATCTGCGCGCCCATTCCGGGGCGGTGGCGCTGCGCTACGGCGAGGCCCAGGGGATGCAGCTGTCGGTCGCGGAATCGCATGCGGGCAAGGACAGCATCGTGCGCAAAGCCGTGGGCGAGTCCAGTGACGGAACGGTCAACGGCCGTGGCCGCCTGACCAACCACATCGCGGATTTCCAGGCACGGATGCAGGCCCTCGCCTCGGTGGGCGATACCCGCTTCAGCGGTCCCGCGCTGCTGAACGCCGCGCAGACCACCATCTCCAATGCCACGAAGCAGGTCGATGCCGACGTCGCCGCCGCACGCCAGCAGGCGGCGCAGATCATGCCGCCCGCGACGCCGCCCACCAGGCAGGCCCGGCACGGCACCGCGCCGCGGCGACGGCGTCGAACGCGCTCCAGGTCCAGCTCCGCTTCCCGGCTGCGCCGCAAAGGCATGGTGCGCTCGGACGGGTCGACGGGCAGTAACGCGGTGCTGGCCGCCAGCAACTGGCTCGGCACGCCTTATGTGTGGGGCGGGGGCGGTGCGGGCGGGCCCAGCGGCGGCGGATTCGACTGCTCTGGCCTCACGCAGTACGCCATCGCCCAGGCCAGCAACGGCGAAGTGGTGCTGCCCCGCACCACCTACGAGCAGATCTACAGCGGCACCCGGGTGCACCCCGACGACGTGCGTCCCGGTGATCTGGTGTTCCCCGCCGGATCGTTCAGTGCGCGCGGGCCGGAGCACGTGCAGCTCGCGGCGGGCAACGGCATGGTGATCGAGGCGCCCTACACCGGTTCGACGGTGAAGTGGTCCCGCATGCCGAGCGAGGCCGTCGTCGTGCGGGTGCTCTGACGCGGTGGCGGGGCAGAGGATCACAGCGTGGCCGTAGACATTCCCAGCGAGGTCGCGCTCTTCCTCAACCTCTGCGGCATTCCCTACCCGGACATCAACGAGGACGATGTGCGCGCCCTCGCCGGACATGTGCGCACTTTCGCCGCCCAGGTGCAGGACACGCACGATTCGGCGACCGGCGCGATAGATCAGCTGGGCGCCTTCTACTCGGGTGAGTCCTACCAGCAGCTGGTGGCCACCTGGGCGAGAATGAGCTCCACCCACATGCGGCAGCTCGAGAGCGCGTGCGAGATCGTGGGGCAGGCACTCGAGGTGGCGGCCACGGTGATCACCATGGTGAAGGTCGCCGTGCTGGCCGAACTCGCCGCGCTGGCCTCGTCCTACACCGCGATCATGCTGACGCCGCCGCTCGCGCCCTCCGCGCCCTTGGTGGCGGCCGCGGCGCGGCGGCTGTGCGAGCAGATGTTGCAATACCTGGTCGGCTACATCGTCGCCGAAGTCATCGGCAAGGCGATCGAGCCGCTCGAACAGGCCATCGCAGACATGGTCGACGGAATCGTCTACGACGCCGCCCGCGACGCGCTCGACGTTCCGCCGTCGAGCGGAACCCGGGCCTTGCACATCGACTCGAACGAGGTGCAGCGCTTCGCGAAGGTGCTCGATGATCACGCCGACGACATCATGCAGCACGCGGCGAACTTCGCCGAGAACGTCGCGAAACTCGATTTCACGACAGCATCGCGATTCGACGACACCTACCCCGCCGCGGCCGACACCACCGCGACGGGCGTCCGGCCGCCTGTCGGTCCCGCCGCGCCGACGGCGGAGTCCTCGTTGCGGCCCCCTGGGACTTCCGAGTCACGCTTCGGTCCGAACGTGCCGATGGGGCCGAGTGGCATTGCCGGAGACAGCACCCACGATGCCCGCGTCCCGGTGAGGGCGAACGCAGTCGATACCGGCGAAAAGCAGGCCGATCGAAGCGGAAACGCAGCCGACTCGAGTGCGCGGGGCGGCATCGCGGAACCGTCGGTTCCGCAGGTCGGGGCGGAACACCGGAGTTCGATCTCGGAGCCGGCGAGGAGCGCTCCGCTCTCGGGGGCGGTCCCCAACAGCCCGGACCTGGGTGCGGCAGAACGATCCGCGGGACTCGGGACTCCGCGTCCGGTGTCCGCGCATGCCGCGTCCGAGGCAGGAACCGTGGCGGCGCGGGATGCGGCGGTCACCGCTTCGGTGGGGCCGGCGTATGACGCCGAGGCGCACCGGACGGGCTCGGCGCTCGATTCGCCCTCGGCCGCAGGCCATCTGCCGGTCGACGGTTCGGTTTCAGGCGCTCCATCGGGCGTCGCGCCTCTGGCCCAGCAGAGCCCCGGAGCGGCGGGCACCCCTTGGGGACGCGTCGGCGGGCAACCGGCTCCACGGAGTCCGCTGCCGCTCGAGGCCGCCGAACGTCCGGCGAAGAACCCTCCGAAAGTGCCTCGGCCCGCGGTCACGCCGTGGAGCAAGGCCCGCCGCACCCGGGACGTTCCCGCCGCGGTGCACGCTCCCTCCGCCGGTCGGCCGCCAGTGCACGTGATCCCGGAGAAAGAGGCCGAAGCGGGCGGCGCCGAGAACGCCGGGCTGGCCGACGCGAAGGCACCGTCCGGGGTTACTGCCCCGCCATCCGATCGCATGCACCCGCCCGGGGCGCGCGGCTGATCGAGCGGTGCGCAGTAGGGAAGCGCAAAAAGACCCATTCCCAATGACGGGGAATGGGTCGCTGAGTCGATGTGGCAACAGTGGTAGACGTAATCACACTACGGTGGCTGCTTGAATGCCTAGGGTTTCGTACCCCCACAACGGCCGGTGGCCTGCCGGTGCCACCGGCCGTTGCTTTATTGGGTTCAGATCGTCGGGATGAGGGACCGGCGATCTGTGTTCAGACAGTACCCTCTTCTGTCGGAACGTTCAATAGTGTGCACCTAAATAGCGGCAAGAAATTTTCGGATGGGCTGTGACCTGCTGCGCGGCGGCTGGGGGACCGGATCGCGGCTGGCCAGCCGCCGCCGAAGGGGCCGTCTGCGGGCGGATGATTGCCGACCCCGAGGTAAACATACCGTTACATGACGGTACGTTCAAAATTGGTATGTGGAGTGGGCGGGGAGTGGGGAAGTCGGGTTGCGAGGATGAGCCGGTCGGTTGCCGGGGCCGGAGGGTGAAGCTCGCCCCTGGTGACGCTGTCTCGACTTCCCATTACTGGGAAGTATCCGTGTCCGTGGCGTGACCGACGGAATCTATCGTTCGAGCAGGCTAGTTCGGCGGAAGGGAAGTCCGAGTGTCAGCGGCCGAGGACGCGTTCTACACGGGTGTTCAGAATCTTGGGTTGGTCGCCGGTGGCGTGCGCAACGAGCAGCACGCGGCGGCGGCGTTTAGGGCCGCTACCGACCTCGACCCGGACATGTGTGATGCCTGGCTCGGGCGCGCCATGGCCGGAGAGGTCACCTCGGAGGTGATCTACGGCGCCTACCGCTCGGTGCACAACCTCTATCGCGACCAGCAGCGGGCCGGCCTGGTCGACCGCGCTCTGTGGTGCCAGGTCGAGATCGGCATGTACGGGTTGCGCGTCGCGATGGCCGATCGTGACCAGATCGCCATAGCTCAGGCCTGCTCGTACGCCGAAGGCGGCGAATGGCAAGAGGCCGCGGCCATTCTCGACGAGGTCCCCAGCGACGACGTCGCCGACTTCGTGCGCATGTCGCTGTTCTTCCGGACCAAGCAGTGGCCGGAGGTGCTCGCCGCGCGCAACGCCCGGCCGGTGCTGGAAGACGGGTTGCTGGACATCGCCGCCGAGCTGATGACCGCTCAGTCGCTGGCGCACCTGGGCCGTTTCGGCGAAGCCATGCCGCGCGCGCAGCGGATCGTCGAGGACAGCTCCTCGGGCAATCTGTCCTACATCTGGGCCGACGCGCACTTCCTGCTCGGCATGCTGATGCGGCACAACGGCGATTACGACGCCGCCGACAAGGTCCTCAACGGACTGCAGGGCTCCGCGCTGTGGCCCGACCGCGAGGAATGGCAGCGCGCGGTGCGGGACAAGTCCTACCGATTCGAGGTCGCCACCGCGGAGCTCATCGCGTCCCGCACGAACAAGTGGGATCCCAAGACCGGTGACGATCCGCGTGAGGCGGCCGCCACCGCGGCCCGCGCGGAACGCGAGAGCCTGCTTTCGGAGGCTTCGGACCTGCTGCAGGCGCAGATCGGCATGGACTCGGTCAAGGAACAGGTCGACCGGCTCAAATCCGGTGTGCTGATGGACCAGGTGCGCGCCAAGCGCGGGCTCGCCGTGGATTCGCGTTCACAGCACCTGATCTTCTCCGGTCCGCCCGGTACCGGTAAGACGACCATCGCGCGCGTGATCGCCAAGATCTTCGCCGGCCTGGGTGTCGTGGAGAACGCGGAGGTCATCGAGGTTTCCCGCAACGACATGGTCGGCACCCACCTGGGCCACACGGCCCCGAAGACGAACGCGCTGATCGACTCGGCGCTGGGCGGGGTGCTGTTCATCGATGAGGCGTACACGCTGATCCAGGAAGGGCTTTCCGGCGGCGACGCGTTCGGTAAAGAGGCGGTCGACACGCTGCTGGCCCGGATGGAGAACGACCGCGACAAGCTCGTCGTGATCATCGCGGGATACGAGGACCAGATCGACCGGTTCCTGGCCTCCAACGACGGCCTCGCCTCCCGGTTCACCAAGCGCATCCGTTTCGCCAGCTACGACGCCGACGAACTGGTGCAGATCGCCGATCACATCGCGCGCAAGAAGGATTCGATCCTGTCCGAGCAGGCGCGCGAGGTGCTGCGCCTGCGCTGCGAGGAGCTGGCCGGTCAGAGCAAGAACGGCCGACGCCTGATCGACCTGGCAGGCAACGGCCGTTTCGTGCGAAACGTGGTCGAGGCCGCGGAGGCCGAGCGTGACTACCGCTTCACCAGGGAGAACGCGGACATCGCCGCGATGAGCGACGAGGAGCTCATGACCATCGACGCGTTCGACGTGACCGCGGCGCTGGAGGGTTTGGCGCCGTCGGCGCGGGTGTGAGCGTCCCCTGACCCAGCATTCCCCGTACTGGGAACCAGGGTCTTATTCATGCCGTAACCGGTGGTTACGGTGTGGCGGCAGGGCGGCGGAAGGAACGAGAACCGGTGGCGCGCTTCCGGGTTGTGACCAAACACCAGATCTCTGGTTGGCGTTTTCTGCTGCGCCGGATCGAGCATGCGCTGGTCCGTCGAGACGCGTCGATGATCGATGACCCGCAGCGTGGTCGTTCCACGGCGCTGTCCATCGGCATCGCGCTCGCGTGCGTGATCATCGCGGGCGCCGCAGTGCTGGCGTTCTTCAAACCGGCCAAGAAGGTCGGGGAGTCGAAGATCGTGGCGGAGAAGGACACCGGCGCGTTGTTCGTGCGGCTGAACAATCGGCTGTTCCCGGCGTTGAACCTGACCTCCGCTCGATTGATCGTCGGATCTCCCGACAACCCGGTGCAGGTGTCCCGGGACGAGTTGTCGAAATATCCACGCGGGCCGTGGGTCGGCATCCCCGGTGCGCCCGGCAGCATCGTCGACACCGGCGAGCGGGACTCCTCGTGGACGGTGTGCGACACGGCGCGAACTGGTGCGGCGGCGCCGGTGAACCCCGCCACCGGACTGCCGACGGTGAGTCGCTCCGCGGTGCGGACGACGGCGATCGGCGGTCCGCTCACCGTCGACGGCGACGCCATCCGCCAACTGGGCGACGGCGAGGCCCGTCTGCTGCGCGACGAGTCCACGACCTGGCTGGTGTACGCCGACGCGGAGAAAGGCGTGGTGCGTGCCGCGATCGACCTCGCGAGCACCGCGGTGGCGATGGCGCTCGGCATCGATTCGACCGCTCCGGTGATGGCGGCATCCAAGGGCCTGGTCAACGCGATTCCCGAGGCGCCACCGCTGCGGGTGCCCGACGTACCCGGCGCGGGCGAGTCGATCACCTTGAACAACGGATTCACCACGCCGGTCGGGTCGGTGCTGACCGTCTCGACGCCGGATCAGGGCGTCTCGTACTACCTCGTCTCGCAGACGGGCCTGGTCCGGATCAGCTCCGTCCTGGCGGCGATGGTTCGCAACGCGAACTCCCAAGGCGCGGTGTCCACCCGCACTGTCGGACCCGACGTGATCGCGGCCAATCTGCGCCCAGGGCAGTGGCCGGGCACCGCGACCTATCCCACCCGTCCCATCCGGCTGGTCGACCCCGAACGGTCCGGCGTGACCTGCTATCACTGGTCGCGCTCCGGAAACGACCCGAACGCCGCCACCGAACTGCTGGTGGGCAGGCAATTGCCGCTGACACAGGAGGAGCAGGGCCGGACGGTGGACCTGGTGACCTCGGCCGCTTCGCGCGGCACCACCGCGGACGCGGCCTATCTGCCGCGTGACACCGGCCGTTTCGTGCAGGTGACCGGCGCCGAACCGGGGTCACCGCTGCGGGAAGCGTTCTACTGGGTCTCCGACAGCGGTGTCCGCTACGGCGTCATCACCGATCCCACCGGCACCACCGGCGATCCCACCTTGACCTCGCTCGGGATGCGGACCCCGGTCCCGGCGCCGTGGAACATCATCTCGCTGTTCGCGGTCGGTCCCGCTCTGTCCCAGAAGGAAGCTCGCATTCAGCACGACGGCATCCCGAACAACAAGATCGTCGCCGGGCTCGGTGGTTCGTAGTGACCACCACTCGTCGATTCGTCCGACCCGCTCGGACGGTGCGCGGTCCCAAAGCCCCCGCCGTGACCGAGCTGCGGCTGCAACCGCCGACCGAGCTGCCCAAGCCGGTCCCGGCGTCACGGCTGCGCATGATCATGCCCGTGGTCATGGTGGCGGCCATGTGCGGAATGATGGTCATGATGTTCCGCGGCGGCGGAGCCATGAACCCGATGATGCTGATGTTCCCCGCCATGATGCTGGTGTCGATGTTCGGCATGATGGGCGGCGCGTTCGCGGGCAACTCCGGCGGCGGCGCGGCGAGCCTGAACGAGGAACGCAAGGACTACTTGCGCAGTATCACCGACAACCGCAAGACGGTGCACGGAGCGGAAGCGGAACTGTATGCCTTCCTGCGCTATACCCATCCCGGCCCCGAGGAGATCGCCCGGCTGATCGGCGGCAAGCGGATGTGGGAAGTGCAGGTCGCGAGTCCGCAGTTCCTGCGGGTACGGGTCGGACGGGGCCGCATCGCCAATCAGGTGCGCGTGATCGTCCCGGAAGCGGCGCCCACGTCGGATCTGGACCCGGTCGGCGTCGTCGAGCTGACCCGGTTCGCCAAGGCATATTCCACGGTCGGCGGCATGCCGGTCGCGATCAATCTGCTGTCGGCGCCGCAGGTCGGCATCGACGGTGAAGCGCAACTGGTGGCGGGGCTGGTCCGCGCGATGATCGCCGAGGTAGCGGTGCTGCATGGTCCGGACCAGGTGGCGGTCGCCGCGGTGCTGTCCGATCCGGACGCGCCGGAGTGGTCCTGGTTGAAATGGCTGCCGCACACCCAGCATCCCAACGAGACCGACGCGATCGGTTCCAGCCGGATGGTCTATCGCACCGTCGCCGAGCTGCGCACCAAGGTGCTCGCCGGGCTCAATCGCGGTCCGTTCTCGGCGAATTCGCAGCCCACCTTGGATCGGACGCACTACCTGCTGATCGTCGACATCGGCGGGCCCGCGAGCGACCGCGACATCTCCGGCATCGATGGCTGCACCTGGTTGCGGCTGGGCGCCACCGAGCAGAACCTGCCCCGTGCGCTGCGCTTCACCGTGACCGAGGACCGGTCGCTGAACGAGGTGACCCCGCGCGGTCTGCGTCGCGTCGGTGTCGCCGACACGCTGTCCACGGCGGCGATGACGGCGATGGCGCGCAGTCTGTCGCCGTATCGGCTGTCCACGGTGGTGGAGGCGGTGGCCGCCGAGCAGGCCAGTGGCGGCACGTCGTGGGAGGAGATGGTCGGCATCGCCGACCCCGGCGCGATCCGGGTCGAGCAGGCGTGGATCCGGCGGCGCGACGAGGATCGGGCACGACTGAACATCCCGTTCGGTCATGATCCGGCCGGTAGCGTCACCTACCTCGACATCAAGGAATCGGCCGAAGAAGGCATGGGCCCGCACGGCATGTGCATCGGCGCCACCGGATCGGGCAAGTCGGAATTCCTGCGGACCCTGGTGCTTTCGGCGGTGACCACACACTCCCCGGACGTGCTGAATCTGCTGCTCGTCGACTTCAAAGGTGGCGCGACATTCCTCGGGTTCGACCGGCTGTCGCACGTGACCGCCGTGGTGACGAACATGGAGGAAGAAGCCGACCTCGTCACCCGTATGGAAGACGTCATCAACGGTGAAATGGCGCGGCGGCAACGGATCCTGCGCGACGCGGGCAATTTCGCCAGCGTGGCCGACTACGAGCGCGCCAGGGAGCAGGGCGCGGATCTGCGACCGCTGCCCACCCTCCTGATCATTCTCGACGAGTTCGCCGAACTGCTCGAGCAGTACCCGAACTTCTCGAAACTCTTCGTGGCCATCGGCCGATTGGGCCGATCGCTGCGCATTCACTTGCTGCTCGCGTCGCAGAAAGTGCCGGCCAACCGGATGGGCGAGCTGGAAGCGCACCTTTCCTATCGGATCGCGTTGCGTACCAACCAGACCAGTGACTCGCGCGACGCGATCGGCACCGCGGACGCCTACCACCTGCCCAAGAAGCCAGGGTCGGGATACCTGCGGGTCGGCTCCGGTGATCTCCAGCGGTTCCAGGCCGCGTACGTGGGTGAGAAGTACTCGCCCCCGGCGCAAGTGTCCGCGGCCTCCGCACAGCGCGCCCGACGGCCGGGCGGGGGATATCGGCCGCCGCAGCGCTTCACCACCGGCCATATCGTCGACACCCGGCCCGTGGTGGTCGAGCCGGTGGCGGTCCAGGCGACGCCCGAGGCCGCCGAGGGCGATTCGATCACCGTGATGGAAGCGGTGTTGCAGCAGTTGGCCCGGCACGGGCAGCCCGCGCACAAGATGTGGCTTCCGCCGCTGGTCACGCCGCCCACACTGGAGCGGATGATCCGCGCGGTGCCGCAGGGGGCGTTGCAGATGCCGTTGGCACTGGTCGACAAGCCTCGTCAGCAGCGTCAGGACGTGTGGTCGGTCGACATGTCCGGCGCGGGTGGGCACATGGCCATCGTCGGCGGTACCCAGTCCGGTAAATCGACCGCGCTGCAATCGTTCATCCTGTCCGCGGCGCTGACCCACACCCCGGAGCAGGTGCAGTTCTACTGCCTGGACTTCTCCGGCGGCGGGTTGTCGGCGTTGGCGAACCTGCCGCACGTGGGCTCGGTTGCCGCGGCCCGCGACGGCGACCGCATCCGGCGCACCATCGCGTTGATCACGAACCTGCTCGAGAGCAGACAGTCGATGTTCGCCGAGTTCGGGATCGACTCGATCCGGAAGTTCCGCACGCTGCGCGAGGCCCCGGGCGGGCCGCCTTGGCTGGACCGCGATCCCTACGGCGACGTCTTCTTGGTCATCGACGGATGGGACGTGGGGTTCGGCACGAACGGCCCGTACTACGACGAGTACACCCCCGTGATGGAATCCATCGCGCTGCAGGGCCTGAACTACGGCATCCACTTGGTGGTAGCCAGTTCACGCTGGATCGCCATCCGTCCCGCGATCAAGGACCTGATGCAGACTCGCATCGAGATGCGTCTGGGCGACCTGGCCGACACGACCTTCAACGTCCACCGCAATGTGGTCGCGGCGATCCCAGCCAATCGGCCCGGTCGCTGCATCTCGACCGACGGCCTGCATATGCTCACGGCGTTGCCGCGCATCGACGGGGTGGGCGAGGCGGATTCGGCCCCGGAAGGCCTCGCCGCGGCGAGCGCCGAAGTCGCACAACGCTATCCCGGCAGACGCGCGCCGCAGGTGAAACTGTTGCCTCCGCAAGTGGGCATCGACGAGGTGCGCGCCGGTTGGCCCGCGGCACAAACGCTCGCTCAGCGTCTCGTCGTGCCGTTCGGTCTCCGGGAATCCGATTTGAGCCCGGCGACGATCGATTTCAGTGTGTCGACGCACTTCATCGTGCTCGGCTCGACCGGGTCGGGGAAGTCCACCACCTTGGCCGCGCTGCTGGAGTCGATTCGACGCCAGTACGACCCCTCGCAGGCGCGCGTGCTGCTGATCGACTACCGACGCAGGCATTTGGAGACCGTGCCGCCGGAGATGCTCATCGGGCATGTGACCAACGAGCGGGATGTGCGCGACGCCTTGCCGCCGCTGGTGGAGAAGATGCGCTCGCGGCGCCCACCGGAGAACGTGACCACCCGGCAGCTCGCGGAGCGGTCCTGGTGGTCCGGGCCGGAGGTCTTCGTCGTGATCGATGACTATCACATGATCGCGCAGCGTGGCGCGCTGAACCCGCTGGAGCCGCTGAAGGAAATTCTCGTCGACGGTCGCGATACCGGCTTGCACGTCATCGCGGCGCGCAACATCGCGCAAGCGGATACCGCGTTGTACGACAACGTGATCGGCCAGATGAAGAACCTCAATTCCTCGGGTCTGATCATGGACGGCTCGAAGCTCGACGGCGTGTTGATCAGCGACGTGCGCGCCACCAAGCAGCCGCCGGGGCGGGGAATCTACGTGGAGCCCATGAGTTCCCGTCGGGACCTCGTCCAGGTGGCCTGGGTGCCCCAGCAGATGTGACTTCGGTGTCCGTCCCAAGGTTGGGAATAAATTACCGTTTTCCTTAGCAGCCGCTCGATCCGAGCTGGTAGTCACGCTCGATTGGAGTCTCATCATGGCACTCCCGGATATCGGCAACACGCCGCCGGTTGTGCGGGAGGCCGTGACCGACCCTTTCTGGACACCTCTGGAAGATGGTGGGGGGCACTGCGATTCCGCTGGGCACAGCTCGGCCGGCGCGATGCCGTTGCACCTGAGACGGGACGCCACCGGAACGACGGGATATCCGAGATTCGGCGGCGGCATTCGTTCCCGGAGAAAGCCAGGAGGTGCCGGTACTGGAGAAATCCCCTGTAATCGGTGTGGTCGAGGACGTCGATGGCCCGAGTCGCGCATCGACGATTCCGACGCACACGCTGTCAACGTCCTCGGCGAACCCGTCCGAGGCCAGGTAAACGCCTTATAGGATAGGAACAGATATGCCCATCGGCTACACCGGCGACCCGTCCGATATCAACTCCGCCGCCAAGAAGTTCTTCATGCACGCCGACACCTTCAAGAACCACCTGGGTATTCTCGAGGGCGTCAAGATGGAGTACGCGCCCGCTGTCCAGGGCGCGACCGGAACCGCCATCCAGCAGGCGATGCAGGGAGCTCTCGACAAGGGCGGAAAGCTGCACGCGACCTTCATGGAGATCGTCGACGCGCTGAACAATTCCGGCGCGAGCTTCGACAGCCAGGACCAGGACAACGCGGCGCAGGTCAACAAGTACAACCTCAACTTCTGAGCCGGGTCTGCACCGGAAAAACAACGGAAAAGGTTTCGGAAAATGTCTTTGAAGAACGATTACGATGCCGTCGAGGGTTTGGTCATTCGCACCGACAAGGTGCTCAGTGACATGACCGTGGACAAGGAGGAGCGGAATACGCTGGCCCAGCTGCTGAAGACGTATTTCCAGGGTGACGCCGGTTCGGAGAACGGTAACCTGCAGGATCGCATCGATAAGCAGATCACCGAGTACAACGAGGCGCTGATGGCGCTGAAGGCGGCCACCAAGGGCGTGTCCGGCATCGACGGCCAGTTCCGCGTGGTGGACCAGGGTCAGGCCATGCGGTTCTCGCAGATCGGGCTCTAGCGACTCCGTGGTTCGAATCGCCATCCCGGTCCCGGCCGATCGTCCGGTGTGACACGAGCCGGTCCGGCGATGGTCGATTCGAACGCTGTCGCGGCGCTCGGATCGCTGCCGAGCTCCTGAGAAATACCCGCTGTCGCCCTCGACGAGTTCGTTCACACGGACATCGTCGAGGGCGATCGCATGTCATGGATGCTGTTTCGGTGAGGGCGTGAGACGTGCTGGGGACTCGTGTCACGTGACGCACCACTCGTATGGGGCGGGAATCTGCGGGCGACGACGATGCGGCCCGCAGGGTGAATGCGAGTTCGACTCGACATTCCCAATGATGGGAATAGCTTAACGTTCTGATTGCACCGCTCGATGTCGAAGTACTACTCGCCAAGAGTGGGTACCGGTTGTTAGGAGACGTCCATGCATCTCGCTGTCGATTGGGATCATCTCCCCGTTATCGCTTCCCAGCTCGGCGTCAGCGCGGAGGATCTGATGCTGATGCTCGGAGCGGCCGCTCCCCTCGCTGTCCCGGCCCCGCCGGGTCTCGATGACGTGAGCGCGCTCATTCCCACCGCGTGCGCCAAGCAAGCGGGGTTGTTCTTCCCCACCACGGCAAAGGGAGTCGCCGTGGGATGCGATGGCGCGGTCGCCCTACCAGAGGTAGGCGCCGCCTTCGCGGTCGGCGACGTGGCCGGCGGCGGTCAGGTGCTCAGCAGAGTAGCCGCGTTCTAGCCGCGGGCAGCGCGAGCGAAAGCTGACAAGATGCTTGCTGTGGTACTCGGCGCGCTGGGGCCGGAGGGGATCATCGCCCCCGTGCTCGCCGGCGATGGGGTCGCCACGACGCGGGCGACCGCGAAGGCTTATTCGGCTATGGCCATGCGGTTGAATGCCGCCGCGGCCAACACCGACAGTTCGATGCTCCAGATGAGCGGGACGTTCCAAGCGCTTACCGCGGACCAGGCGCAGGCGGCCTTCCGTAAACACTCGGCGTGGTTGCGTGAACAGGCGGCGGTGGCCGAGGCAACCGGCCAGTTGCTGGACCGAGCGGCTGACATCTCCACCGCGGCGAAGGCCGCCATGGGGGTCCTCGCCGCCAAGGCAGCCCAGGTCCGGATACAGGAGGCTATCGCGCTCGGCGGCGGCTTCGGCCCGTTGAGCGGGGCGGCGTTCTTGGAAGCCGAAGCCGAATTGATGGCGCTGCGGGGGGCCGCCCTCGGGGTGATGGCCGGTTATGCGGGGGCGCTGGTGCCCACACTGGCCGCACTGCCACCACCGATCGAGGCGCCGCCGATCGTGACCGGCGGCCCAGGGCCGGGCCCGCAGACGGAATACGTGTCCTACGACAACCCGACCGACTACAACGGTAGCGACTTCACCCAGACCGATATCTCATCCAAGTCGACGGGCGACGGGCCGACCGGATCGGACAACAGCACCGGATCGAGCGGGGATCAGAACCCCACTGATACAACTCAACCCACCGATCCGACTCAGCCGACGGATCCGACTCAGCCTGCGGACCCGACTCAGCCTGCGGATCCCTTGGACCCCGCCACCAATCCCGAGCAATTGTCGCCGGACCCGAACGCCAATAGCTGGTCCGGAGATTCGGGAATGAACGGCTCGGGAGACGGAGACTTGGGCCAGTCCTGGTTCTATGACACGTCGCAGAACTCGCCGACGTTGGCCGCGTTGAGCGGTGGGGCCGGAAGCTTGGTCGCGCTGAACATGGCCCGTGGCGGTCTCGGATCGATGCCGGGCGCTGCGACCGGATTCCGGATGCCCGCCAGCTGGAATCCCGGAGCCGGACGGGCATTCGGCGCCATGCCGCAACAAGCGACGTCCGGACCGATGGCCCGGAAGGGCCCGCCGCGTGGTGCGCTCGCGCCCAAGGCGCGAATGCGACGACGCCGCGACGACGAGAAGAGGTCGTCGAAGGTATTCGTACCGGGCGAGCCCCAGGATGTTCCGGTACTCGAGCAACCTCCTGTCATCGGGGTCATCGAGTACGAGGACCGGGACAGCCGAGACGAGCCGATGCTCGAATCGGTACTGGCGGTGGGCGTTATCGAGCGAAACGACAACGAAGACGAAGCGGTGCTCGCCTCCGTAGAACGTCCTCGGTGAAGCGGGCCGAGGTCGAGATCCAGGTCGAAGGAGATGATCACGATGCATTCGAGGAAGGTGTGGAAGACGATCCGGTCGCAATCGACCTGAATGTCGACGCCGCCCTGCTGTTACAGCATCTGGTCGGCATCGAGTCCTATCCGCCGGTATTGGCGCTGCTGCCGAACATCTACCGCATCGAGGATCGGGATCGGGTACATGCCGTAGTCGCCGCGCAGCTCACCGAAGTGGGCGTGCTCCAGGACGGGCGCGTGCACCCGGTCGTCGAGCATTGGCTGCGGTGCCTCTACCGGCCGGATGTGGAAATGGCGGTTCGGATCCTGGACACCGGTTTGGATGGCGAGCGGAAAGGAATGCTGCGGATGTCGCTGGTGCGCGCGGGCGAGACCCATGTGCTCGCGGTGCGCTCCGACGACCATGTCGTCATCCAGTCGGTGTTCCAGCAGGACGACCAGCTCGACACCTTGCCGGCCGCCGTTCTGGCCGCGCTCGGTCCGGCACCGGTGTTGCAGTTCGAGCCGATCGCCGCGACGGTAGAGCAATTCGGTGAGATTCCCGACGACCAGGACGAACGGCGGCGTGCCCTGGTGGAACTCGGTGCGGAACCGCACGCCGCCGCGGTGCTGAGCCGAGTGCTGGACGAGGTGGTCCGACGGGCGGAGGTGGTGATCATCGAGCACCATGACGGCAGTTCGGCGCAGCCGGTATTCAGCGTGAACGTGGTGGATACGCTGTCGGGGCGGATCATCGTGACTCCGAGCGTCGCGATGGACGGACGGAAGTGGGTGAGATATGCGCCCGGCGATGACGCGGCCTTGCGGTCCGGCATCGGGGCGCTGGTCGACCTGCTGCCCGGTCGAAGTTGGTTCGACACCAGCAGAGTGAACTGAACGTCGGACCGTGGTTGTGGAGAGGACGACGGAAATGAACCGAGCACCGAGCAAAAACGGTCATTCGGCCGACGCCGCGCGGGCGCACGGCGGCTACGACGCGTTCTTCGCACCTACCGGCGAAATGGCGGACGCGGCCGTCGCGCAGGGGCCCGCCGCCGAAACGCGCCAGGATGCCGACACGTTCACCCCCGTCGAACCGCCGCGTGAGCCGCAGTCGCAGGCCGTGGCGGAATCCGAGCACCCGTCACCGGGCGTGGTCACGCCGCCGCTCACCGCGAGTGTGCCCCCGCCGCAAGTGAATCCCCGCCCGCCACAGGCCGGTACGCCGCCGCCCCCGGCGAGTGTCCCGCCGCCGCAGGCGAACACGCAGCGGAATTTCTCCGCTGCCCCGCCGACCGCGGCGCAACCGCAGGCGGCCCAGCACCATTCGGTCCAGCAGCAGGTCGCCGAGCAGTACGCGGCCGAACGTGCCGCCGAGCCCTCGCAGGCGATCGCCCGCAACGAGGCCGCGTCCGCGAACCAGGACTGGGCGTCGGGAGCGGCGACGCCGTGGGTCCCCGAGCGTATCGACCGCTCGACCCATGAGCCGATGCCCCGGGTGGAGGTGCTACCGGCCGCGCTCAGCTCGATCGAACTGCTCGCCGACATCTCCGCCGTGAAGCGGGCGCAGCTGCGCTCCAACTCCGGTGTGCGGGGTGCGCTCAACAAAGTCGGGTTCAATCTTGGCCTTTCACCTGCGGAGCAGCGCGCCGAGGATCGCAAAACGCGAATCAGGCGCCAGCTCACCACGACCTATCAGATCGCGGTGATCAGCGTGAAGGGTGGCGTCGGCCGCACCACCACCGCGGCGACGCTCGGCTCGACCTTCGCCAGCCTGCGCCCGGACCGGGTGGTCGCGATCGACGCGAACCCGGACTTCGGCGATCTGTCGACGCGCACCTGCCGGCATCCGTACGGCCTGACGCTGCGGGACCTGGCGCAGTCGCAGAACCTGGACGCCTTCTCCGCGGTGCAGTCGTTCACCTCGATCAACTCGGCGGACCTCGCCGTGATCGCGTCGCCGTGGAGCACCGAGGCCACCGAGGCGCTGTCGGGCCGCGAGTACAGCACCGCCGTGGAAATCCTGCGCAAGCACTTCAATTTGTTGGTGGTCGACTGCGGGACCGGCGTGCTCGATTCGGCGACGGCGACGGTGCTGCAGACCAGTGACGCCGTCGTGGTCGTCACCCCGGCCACCGTCGGCGGTGTGACCGGCGCGGTGGCCACCCTGAACTGGCTGAGTACCCATGGCATGCAACATCTGATCGCCAAGTCGATCGTCGGCATCGTGCATCACCAGCCGCTGAAGCCGACCGTCGAGGTGGACGCGATCGAGAAGCTGTTCGAGACCGCGCAGCGCCCCACCTGTGTGCTGCCCTACGACGCGCATCTGGCCGAGGGCGGCGAGATCGACCTGCGGCTGCTGGAGAAGGAGACCTTGCTCGCGTTCGAGGAGCTGGCCGCATGGCTGGCCGATGGATTCCCCGGTTACCTTTCCGGCGCGGACAACTCCGGTGACCGCGGAGGGTGGCGATGAGCGAGCGTAGCGAGCGAACAATCGGTACAGCCACGCCAGTGGTCATGCCGGAGCCGAGCGTCAGCGAGGCGGAGGCATGAGCACTGCCGTCGCGCCCGCGCCCGCCGGGACGCAGCCGTCGGCGGAGGTCGCCCGGGCTCGGATCGCCGTGATGGTGTCCAGTTATCAGGTCGACGTGGTGGTGCCGACGAAGTTCACTATCGAGACGTTCATCGACGATCTGCTCGTCGTGCTGGCCTCGGCGATCGATGACGAGAGCGTCGATTTCACTCCGCCGCAAGGCCAATGGAGCCTGGCCCGCCCCGGCGAGGCGCCGATCCCGCGCTGGCGCAGCTTGGCCGACCACGACGTGGCCGACGGCACGGTGCTGATGCTGTCGGTCGTCGAATCGGCGGAGGTGTTCACGCCGCTGGTCGAGGACATCACCGACGCGCTCGCCCTGATCAACGAGCGTGAGTTCGCCGAATTCGACGCGAACACCGCTTCGATCGTCGGGCTGAGCGCGCTCGGCGTCGGCGCCTCGGCGGTGGCCGCGATGCTGGCTTGGTCGTGGACGATGACCGGTTCGGCCCTGTGGTGCGGGTTGCCCGCGTTGCTGCTCGGCGCGCTGTGCTGGGTGGCGGCCGCGCTGGCCCGGCGCCGCAATGCTCCGGCGAAGATCTGCCTCGGCCTGTCGCTGGCGGCGACGCCGCTGCTGTTCGCGGGCGGCGCGATGCTGGTGCCGCCGGCCTACGGCCAGCCCGGCCCGTTCGCGGCCGCCAACTTGGCGGCGGGAGCGGTGGTCGCGGCGGTGGCCGCCGCCACCATGATGCGGGTGAGCGGAATGGGCATCGCCACCTTGATGGCCGTGACCGTGCTCGGCGTCACGGTGACGCTGGCCGCCCTGCCGCTGACCTATGTGGACCTGTCCGTCGGACAGGTCGCGGGTGGCGTGGTGTTCGTCGGAATCGTGTTGCTCACCATGGCGCCACGCCTGGCCGTGGCCATCGCGCGGATCCGGCCGCCGGATCTGCCCGACCCGGGCAACGAGGTCTCCCCGACGACGCTCACCGACATCTTCGACGCGGAGACGGTGCGCGACGGAGACGAGCACCCCGTGGACAGCGAACAGCAGCGCCACAACGCCGAGGCCGGTATCGAGGGCCGCGCCCGGCTGGCGGTCACCAGCCTGCGCGGTCTGATCGCCGCGATCGCGACGGTGCTCGCGGTCTCCGCGGTGATCTCGGCCGCGGTCAGCCCCGGTGGCATCCGCGAGATCGTCATGGCCGCCGCCATCGCGGGCCTGCTCGCGATGCGCTCGCGCTGGCACCCGGATCGGGTGCAGGCGATCGCGCTGGTCGCGGGCTCCGCCGTCACCGTGTGCGGCGTGGGCTTCGTCCTGATCGGTGCCTACGAGACCCCGGTCGCGCGTCTCGTCGTCGGCCTGGTGGTGGCCGTGGCCGCGTGCGCGGCGTGCGTCGCCTCTCTCCAGTTGCCCGGCAAGCGCCTGTCCCCGGTGACCCGCCGTGTCATCGACCTGGTGGAATACGCGCTGATCCTGGTGGTTCCGGTGATCGCGTTCTGGATCATGGGCGTCTACACGGCGATGCGAGGAATCTGATGAAGGTCGGCAGTGCCGCGGTCGCGGTTCTCGCCGGGGTGATGCTGGCCGTCACCGCCGCCCCCGCCGTCGCCTTGGAGCCGCCGCAGGTCGTGGTCGGCGTGCCGCCCGTGGACGACCCGCCGGGACCCGAACAGCCGATGAAGCAGGAGAAAGGCTGTCTGGCCGCGGGTGTGCTCCCGGACAGCGACCTCACCCGCACTCCGCCGCCGGAACTGGCGCTGGATCTGCGCCGCGCCAGGGCACTGAGCCGGGGCGCCGGAGTGACCGTCGCGGTGATCGATACGGGCGTGCAGCCCCATCCGCGCCTGCCCAACCTCGTCGGCGGTGGCGACTATCTCGCGGCCGGTGGTGACGGGCTGTCCGACTGCGACGCGCACGGCACGCTGGTCGCGGGGATCATCGGCGCGACCCCCGATCCCACCGACGGATTCGCCGGTGTGGCCCCGGACGCGCGGATCATCTCCATCCGCACCCGTTCCGGCGCGTTCAGCCCCGAACGGCCGAGCTCGGATCAGAGCCAGCGAATGGCCATCGAAATCCGGACGCTGGCCCGGGCGATCACGCGCGCGGCGAACCAAGGCGCGGGGGTGATCACCGTGTCGCTGCCGATCTGCATGCCGGTGGACGCGCAGGTGGATCAGTCCATGCTGTCGGCCGCCATCGGCCATGCGGTGCACGTGCGCGGCGCGCTCATCGTCGCGGGCGCGGGCAACAGCGCGGGCGCCGCCAATTGCGCGCAGAATCCGGAGATCGACCCGACTCGCCCCGCCGACCGGCGCAACTGGCGCGACGTGAAGACCATTTCCACGCCGGGTTGGTTCGGCGCCGACGTGCTCACGGTGGGATTCACCACGGCGAGCGGCGCGCCCATGCCGGATTCGCTGACCGGGCCGTGGGTTTCGGTCGCGGCGCCGGGGACTGGCATCGAATCGCTCGGCCCCGGCGGCGGTGGCCTGATCAACGGCGTCGGTGAACCGGACAAACTCGTGCCGGTCGGCGGCGCGTCGTTCGCCGCGGCCTATGTCAGCGGGGTGGCCGCCCTGTTGCGGTCGCGCTTCCCCAACGAGACCCCGCGCGAGATCGCCGCGCGCCTGCAGGCCAGTGCGCACGCCCCGGCGCGCGGCATCGACAACATGGTCGGCGCGGGCATGATCGACCCGCTCGCCGCCCTGAGCTACCGCACGGCGCCGCAGCAGCCCGCCGGTCTGTTCCGGTCCGCGGAACTGCCCATCCCCCCCGCGCCGCGCGCGAAGGATCTGCGGCCCGCGATCACCGCGACCGTCGTCATCCTGGCGGCCGTGCTGCTCGGTCTCGCCGGTAGTCACCTGAACTCCGTGATGCGGAGGCGCCGGTGAGCTTTCCGAGCGTTCGGGTCGCCGGCGTCGAGCGTGGTCCGTTCGCCGCCTTCGTCGTCGTCGGCGGCCCGCTGCTGGCCGGGCTTTCGGCCAAGACGCCGTGGTGGGTGAGCGCGGTGGTGGTCACGGTCCTGGTGGTGACGGTGACCGTCCGCGTGAACGGACGGACCGGTGTTCGCTGGCTGCTCGACTGGGCGGCCTATCGCACCGGCCGGACCGCACGCGCGCAGGAACGGACGCAGCTCGCGCAGATCCGGGACGTGCAGGTCGCCGCAGGCGTGTGCGGCGTCAACGAGGTGGGCGACACCCTCATCGCGATGATCCAGCTCGCACCCAACCTGGATCTGCCGACCGTCATCTCCGAGCGCACCCTCTACACCGAGGACACCATCCCGGTCGATCTGCTGCTGCCGATGCTGGACCAGTTCGGCATCGCGGTGGACATCGACATCGTCACGACCGGTCAGCGCGTCCGCTCCTCCGGCAGCTACAGCATGCTCTACGACCAGCTGATCGGATCGCATCCGGTGGTCGGGGACCGGCTGACCTGGCTGGTGGTCCGGCTCGACCAGGAACGCAACCTTGCGGCGCTGAGCAAGCGCGGTGCGTGCGCGGTGGTCGCTCCCAAAGCGCTGGCCAGCGCCACGCACCGGATCGCGGGTCGCCTGCGCGAGCGTGGCATCGCCGCGCACGCCCTGCCCGCCGCCGCCCTACGGGACGCGACGCGCCTGCTGCACGCGGGCGTCGAACTCACCGATCTTCGGGAAACCTGGAGCAATCTGCAATCGTCGGTGCCCGGCCGGTGTGTGACCAGCTTCCTGATCGACTGGACCCGCCTGGGCGGGGTCGGCCTGGACGATTGCTGGACCTGGAACCGCGGCCGCACCACGCTCGTGGTGAGCTTGACCGCCGATACGGCCGGTCCGCGCGCACTCGTCCGGTTCATCGGCCCGGCGGTCACCACCGAACCGCCGGACTACCTGCGACTACTCGGCGGCGATCAGTCCACGGCCTTGCTGGCGTCGTTGCCGACCGGCGCTTCGGTGCGCGCCCTGCGCGGCTTCGAGTCGGGCGCCGACGTCGCACCCGACGAACTCGTCACCGATCTGGCCATCGCGATCGGCCCCAACGGCCAGATCCTGGGTGCGATCAGCGGTCAGCCGCGGCACACCTTGGCGCTGCCGCTGTTCGACCCGGCCCGGTTCAACCCGCGCAGGCGCACCATCGACGTGCAGGCCATGCTGCCGGTCGCCCAGCAGATCATCCTGCGGGCGATGGTGGTCGGCGCGGACGTCGAGATCCACTCGGCGCGACCGGACAGCTGGCGCCAACTGGTGACCGCGGTCGGCGACCAGCGCTCGATGCGCCTGGCCGATCCGGGTGCGGATCACCCGGGCGCCCAGGAGGCCGCGGACGCGGAGCCGGCCACCATCGCGGTCTTCGACCACCTTCCGCCGCGTGCGTCGAACGCGCACACGACGGTCACCATCAGCGAGCCCGGCGGTCCGCGCAGGCGTGCGGTCGATCTCGCGATCAAGCAGGTCAGCGCTACCGCGGTGGACGTGAGCATCCCGATGCGCACGGTGCGGGTCGACCTCATCGAGCCGAGAGGCGAAACACGTTATTTCGATTCCGTCGACGGACCGCCCGCGCCTGGTGCGGGGGCATCGGGACCCGTGGTTGCACCCCCGCAACCCGGTGGCCGTCGCGTGAGCTGATGGGAGTGGTCGGTTAATGTCTATCACCGTGGTAGCGGACACCCATTCCGATGGCGGCGATCTCCCTCATCCGGACGTCGGGGATGCGCTGACCCCGAGACAGGCCGCGGCGGCGATCTTCTCCAGCCGGTTGTCGGAGTTGATCGCTGAGTCCGTCGTCTCGACCGAGGACGGTTCGACGCGGTCGCTGACGCTTTACTCGCTGGCGCAGCACCTGGAATTGGCCTACCCGGACGTGCCGGTGTCGCAGTCCGGCCTCTACCGGCTGATCCACGGTGACGCGATCCCGCGCCTGGACTTGGTGATCGCCCTGGCGCGGGTGTTCGACGTGCCGCCGGAGTACTTCGTGACCGAGGAGAAGAAGCGCTGACCCGACGGGCCGGCTGTTCTCTCCAGCGGGAATAGCGTGGGCTCGGCGGGTGGCTCGGGGCGGATACGATCCGGACCATGCCCGCCGAGGACCCGGGAGACGTCTTTCTCCGTCATCGAGGTGCGGTCCTCGACGCATTGCTCTCCGATCCTTCGCTCGGGTCATCCGCCGCGCCGCTCGCCGACGGCGCGCCGCTCGGCGACACGGAGGATTTCGGCGCGGGCGCGGATTTCGGTACCACGTCGCTCGGGTTGCCCGACCTGGACTCGGAACCACAGGAGGTCGCCCCGCGACGGCGCACCGGTGACGGCCCGAAGGCGAGCGAGCGTATTCTCGCGCTGCTGAACGGGCAGGCGCAGGAGCCTGCTCCCGGGATGGAACTGCGCAACGACTACTCCGCGGTGGCCGCGCGATCGAACGCGCAGGCCGAACCGGAACCGGAGCCCGAACGCGCATCCGCCACACCGGCCGACCGGCTCGCGCCCGCGCAGCGGATGGCCAAGGACGTGCTCGTTCAGCTGCGCAAACCCAGGGTCGCGCTGATCGTCGCCGCGGTGGTCGCCGTGCTGCTGGTGCTGCTGCTGGTCACCACCGGGGGCCAGGAGAAGAACACGGCACAGGATCAACTTCTGGTCGTCACGCCGCCGCCGACCTCGGCGCCGCCCGCGACCTCGGCCGCACCGGCGGCGGGCTCGATCATCCAGCCGAAGTCCGCGGACTCGAAGTGCCCGCCCGGCAGTACGTCGGCGATGGACGCGTTCGGCGGGCAAACCGGCAAGGCGTGGTCGTGCGTGCGGGCCTACAAGGTCGACGGCCAGGTCATCACCATCGACCTGGGCAAGACGTATCAGATCGACTCCATCGGCATCGTGCCCGGCTGGGATCACATCAGCGCGGACGGCACCGATCAGTGGGCGAAATACCGCACCGCGAGCCGGGTTTCGTACCAGTTCGACGACGGCAACAAGACCGTCTACACGCAGCCGACCCTCGATCAGCGCACGCTGGTGGTGACCAAGATCGAGCCCGCGGTGAGCGCCGCGAAGATCGTGCTGACCGTGCTGGAGTCCAAAGGCGATCCGTCGATCAACACCTCCGCGATCTCCTCGATCGTCATCACGGGGCGCTGAGGTGTCCACGCTGCCCGAACTGGTCTGCCAGTACTGCTCGCACCGCAACACCGGTGCGGATTCCCGTTGCTCGCACTGCGGCGCCCCGCTGCGCGCGGCCGCGGACAAGGTGAAGTCCGCCGTGGAGAAGATGCCGGCTCAGGTCGCCGAAGCCGCCGAGAAGGTCGGCGCGGAGACGAAAAGGTTTGTGGACAAGACCTATCCGCGCTGGCAGTGGCAGGCGGTCGGGGTGGGCCTGCTGGTGATGGTCGTGGCCGCCGTCTTCGGTGTCCGGTCCTGTTCGCTGTCCCTGCCGTCGATTTCCGCGGCCACGACGCCCGTGCAGGCGATGCCGGGCACGTTGCGCTCGGCGGCCACCTGTCAGCGGCTCGACGCCGGTGGGCAGGGGGAGAAGTGCGTCGTCGCGGCCGGTCACCCGATGCTGTTCGGCGGCATCGCGGGCGGGCGGGACATGATCTTCTACGTCGAACTGGCGCAGCAGGATCGCTTGGCGGACAGCATTTCTCGATGGCGCAGTTCCGGCGGCGTCGCTCTCGTCGACGGTCCCGTCTATGCGGCGATCGGTCCCTCGGCAACCGTCTGGTACGCGGATACCCAGACGGGCCTGCGGTTGGAGACGGGCACCTTCGCCGGCCGGGCCGCCGCCCAGACCTTCATGTCGCGGGCGGGACTGGTCCGCTGACCTGACCGCGCCTGTTCCGCCGGACCGCAGAAAATCCCTGATCCGGACAGTCGTGATCCATGTCCGTGGCAGCGAATTATTGTTACACTGTTGATTGTGCCGTTATCCAGCGGTACGTTATTTGAAGTACGAAACACGTACGAGCGCAGTTCTCGGGAAGGCAACGGATCGATGGTGGCAACCACCCAGCAGACGATTTCACCGAAGCGGTTCCGCGATGATCCGACCGATCTGGAGGCGGCTTATTTCCGGTGGATCCAGCCGGGTTCCTCGGCGTCGGCGATCACGGATCGGGCCGAGCGGATCTTCCGCCAGCACCTGGAGCTCGCGGCCACCCGTGCGCCCGGCTCGGCGACCACCCGGGTCTACCGCCCGGACGACAGCGCCGGACTCGGCGCCGCGATCCAGATCGTCAACGACGACATGCCGTTGCTGGTCGACTCGGTCACCGCGGCGCTGCGCCGCCTCGGCGCGACGGTCACCGAGGTCGTACACCCGATTTTCGACGTCTCCCGTGACGCTGAGGGCCGCGTCCTTTCCATCGCGCCCCGTGACGGCGAGGCCGAACCGGCCGGGGAGGCCGACGGACAGACGCTGCGCGAGTCGTGGATCCACGTGCAGCTGGGCGCGGGCCTGTCCGACGAACTGGTGGACCGGATCGAGCGTGCGCTGCCACCGCTGCTGGCCGACCTGCGCCAGGTCGCCGACGACACGCCGACCATGGTCGAGGTGCTGAACACGGTCGCCGACCAGCTCGACCAAGCCGCACAGTGGGCGGGTGACGCGGAGATCCCGCAGACCGCCGGGCTGTTGCGCTGGCTGTCGGACGGGCACTTCACGCCGCTCGGATACGGCTACTACCACTTCCGCCGCTCCGCGCCGAGCGCGAACGCCGACTTCGAGCCGTGGCAGCTGCCCGGCACCGGGCTCGGTGTCCTCGGCAACGGCGCGACCGCGGACATCAGCGTGCCGGTGGTCGGCGCGAAGCGCACGGTCCTGCGCATGGCCAACGGCTCGGTGGACTCACTGCTGCCGGGATCCCGGGACCTGTATTTCATCAGCGTGGCCGACTACGGCGCGAGCGACCCGAGCGGCCGCGCGTCCTGGGGCGACACCGTCAAGATGGTCAAGGGCGAACACGTCTTCGTCGGCACTTTCACCGTCGCGGGCCTGCACGAGAACATCCTCGACATCCCGATCATCTCGCGGCGCGTGCTCCAGGTCATCGAATGGGCGGGCTTCGGCCTCGATTCGTTCTCCGGTCAGGCGATGCTGGAGATGATGCAGTCGTTCCCGCGAGTGGAGCTGTTCTCCACCGACGCGCGCAGGCTGTTCGAAACCGTCTCCGCCGTCATGAATCTGGGCCTGCGGAGGCAGGTGCGGTTGTTCATCCGGCGTGATTCGCGCGGCGACACCATCTACTGCCTGGTCTACATGCCGCGCGATCGCTACTCCACCGAGGTGCGCCTGCGCATGGGCGAGATCCTGCGCGAGCAGTTCGACGCCGAGCAGATCGCCTACTCGGCGCGGGCCACCGAATCGGAGCTGGCCGTCGTCTACTTCACGGTGCACCGCAAGCCGGGCGCGGAGGCCGCCGACATCTCCGAGGACAATCGCGAGCGCATCCAGGAACTGCTGCTGGCGACGACCTGGACCTGGAGCGACCGACTGGTCGCCGAGGCGGCGGGCGTGTCCGATGTGCCGCAAGCGCTGGTCACCGACTACGCGGCGGCCTTCCCGGCGAGTTACCAGCAGGAGCACGAGCCCGCGCACGCGCTCACCGACCTGCGGCGCCTCGAGCGGCTGGCCGACGGCGCGATCGACACCGATCTCTACCGCCAGGGCGAGTCCGGCTCCGCGGAGTGGCGATTCACGCTCTACGTCGCGGGCGAGGGTGTCTCGCTGAGCCGGGTGCTGCCGGTTCTGCACAGTCTCGGTGTGGAGGTGGTCGACGAGCGGCCCTACCGCATCGCGCTGGCGGACCGACCGGACCGCTGGATCTACGACTTCGGGCTGCGCGTGCCCGCCGCGGCCCTGCGGGATGCGCTCGACAGCGAGCCGCTCGCGCAGGCCGGTCATTCCGTCGACGCGGCATCACTGCCGGAAACCAGTGTGCGACGGCGTTTCCCGGATGCGGTCACCGCGATGTGGTTCGGCCGCGCCGAAGTCGACGGACTGAACGAACTGGTGCTGCGCGCCGGCCTGCACTGGCGTGAGGTGGCCCTGCTCCGGGCCTACGCGAAGTATCTGCAGCAGGCCGGATTCGCCTACACCCTGGGCAACATCACGCGCGTCCTGCTCAACCATCCGGCGACGGCGCGGTCGTCCATCGACCTGTTCGCCGCGTACTTCGACCCGGACGGCGTCGGCGCGGAAGCGGCCGACCGGGCCACGGAGATCGCGCAGCGGGTGCAGGCCGAGATCGACGCCGTGGTCAGCCTGGACACCGATCGCATCCTGCGGGCGTTGTTCGGCTTGATCGAGGCGACGCTGCGCACCAACTACTACCGGCGCGACGAGGCGGGCGCCGCGCTGGACTACCTCTCGGTCAAGCTGAATCCACACGCGATCGCCGAATTGCCGAAACCGCGGCCGCAGTTCGAGATCTTCGTCTACTCGCCGCGAGTGGAAGGCGTGCACCTGCGCTTCGGATCGGTGGCGCGCGGTGGTTTGCGGTGGTCGGATCGTTTGGAGGATTTCCGCACCGAGATCCTGGGTTTGGTGAAGGCGCAGGCGGTGAAGAATGCCGTGATCGTGCCGGTGGGCGCGAAGGGCGGGTTCGTGGTCAAGCAACCGCCCACGGCCACCGGTGATCCCGTCGCGGACCGGCAGGCGTTGGGCGCGGAAGGCGTCGCCTGCTACCGCACCTTCATTTCGGGCTTGCTGGACATCACCGACAACGTCGACCGCGCGACCGGCGAAGTGCTTCCGCCCGCGCAGGTGGTGCGCCGCGACGGTGACGACACCTACCTGGTCGTGGCGGCCGACAAGGGCACCGCGACGTTCTCCGATATCGCCAATGATGTGGCGCAGAGTTATGGTTTCTGGCTCGGTGACGCGTTCGCTTCCGGTGGTTCCGCGGGTTACGACCACAAGGCGATGGGCATCACCGCCAAGGGCGCCTGGGAAAGCGTCAAGCGGCACTTCCGCGAAATGGAAATCGACACCCAGACCCAGGACTTCACTGTGGTGGGTGTCGGTGACATGAGTGGTGACGTGTTCGGTAACGGCATGTTGCTGTCGGAGCACATCCGCTTGGTGGCCGCTTTCGACCACCGCCACATCTTCCTCGACCCGATCCCCGACACCGCCCGCTCCTACCGGGAGCGGCAGCGGATGTTCGCGTTGCCGAGGTCGTCGTGGGCGGACTACGACAAGTCGCTGATCAGCTCCGGCGGCGGTATCTACGACCGTTCCGCGAAGGCGATCCCGGTGACCCCGGAGGTGCGCGCGGCACTCGACCTTCCCGCGAGCGTGACCACGTTGTCCCCGCCGGAAATGATCAAAGCCATTCTCCTGGCCCCCGTGGATCTGCTGTGGAACGGCGGCATCGGCACCTACATCAAGGCCAGCGGCGAGACCAACGCCGACGTGGGCGACAAGTCCAACGACGCGGTGCGGGTGAACGCCGACCAGCTGCGGGTGAAGGTGATCGGTGAAGGCGGCAACTTGGGCGCTACGGCGCTGGGGCGGATCGAGTTCTGCCGCAACGGCGGACGCATGAACACCGACGCGCTGGACAACTCGGCGGGTGTGGACTGCTCCGACCACGAGGTCAACATCAAGATCCTGCTCGACGCCGTGGTCTCCAGCGGCGAGCTCGCCGTCGCGGAGCGCAATCCGCTGCTGGCCTCGATGACCGACGAGGTCTCCGAACTCGTGCTGCGGGACAACATCTCGCAGAACTTCCGGCTGGGGATGTCTCGGGCCGACGCGGCGGGCATGTCCGGCGTGCACGGCAGGCTGATCAACGACCTCGAACAGCGCCGCGGTCTGGACCGCGAGCTGGAGGCTTTGCCCACCGAGGCGGAGCTGGCCCGCCGCGCGGCCGAAGGGACCGGCCTCACCTCGCCCGAGCTGGCGAATCTCATGGCGCACGTGAAGCTGTCGCTCAAGGCCGACCTGCTCGCCGGCGACCTGCTCGACAGCGCGGCGTTCGCCTCGGTGCTGCCGGCCTACTTCCCGGCGCCGCTGCGCGAACGGTTCGCCGCGGCGATCGGCAGGCACCCGCTGCGGCGCGAGATCGTGGCCACCGTCGTGGTCAACGATATGGTCGACTACGGGGGGATCACCTACGCCTTCCGGCTCGCGGAAGAGGCGGGGGCGACGACCGACGACGCGGTGCGCGCGTACAAGGCGGCGGTGGAGATCTTCGATCTGCACTCCCTGTGGGAGCGGATCAGGCAGACGCCGATGTCCACGGCGGCGCGCAACGAACTGGAGCTGGAAACCAAGCGCACCCTCGACCGGGCGTCCCGCTGGCTGCTGTCCAACCGGCCGCAGCCGATCGCGATCGGCGCGGACATCGCCCGGTACCGCGAGGGCGTGCGCGCCCTGGCCGGCCAGGTGCCCGCCTGGCTGACCGGCGAGCTCACCGACGATCTCGCCGAGCGTTCGCGGCGGTCGATCTCTCGTGGCGCGCCGCGGGAGCTGGCCGAGGAGGCGTTCGGGCTGATCCACCTGTTCCCGCTGCTGGACGTGCTCGATCTGGCCGACATCGCCGAGCGCGACGCGGCGGAGGTCGCGGTGCTGTACTACGCGCTCAACGAGCACTTCCAGATCGAACGGCTGCTGAACGCGGTGAGCAAGCTGGAGCGTGGTGGGCGCTGGCGGGCGCTGGCGCGCCTCGCGGTCCGCGAGGATCTCTACGATTCGCTGCGGTCGCTGACCCTCGACGTGCTCACCGCGACCGAACCGCAGGACAGCACCGCCGAGAAGATCGCGTACTGGGAGTCGACCAACCGGTCGCGGCTGGCCCGTGCCGGTGCGTCGCTGGCGCAGATCTTCGCCGCCGAAACGCACGACCTCGCCGCGCTCTCGGTGGCGGCGCGGCAGGTCCGCGGCATGGTGACCGGCAGTGAGTCGACGGCCGTGTCACCAACGGTCGCGGGCTGATCGACCGCACGATGCCCGGAGGCAGGCGCGCTCGGCGTCAGCCTCCGGGCATCGGCGTTCCGCAGTCGCCGCAGAACTTGGCGTTGGGACTCGATTCCGCGCCGCAGCTCGGGCAGTGCCGCGGCTGCGGCGTGAGACGCGCTCCGCAGTTCATGCAGAACTTCGCGCCCGCCGGATTGGCGGCCTGGCAAGCGGCGCAAGCCGTCTGGCCGGTTTCCGCTGCGGTGGCAGGCGGCGGCGCGGGGGAGGGGCCGCCGACGTGCTGGCCGATGGCATTCAAACTCAGTGCCGCACCGAGAAACCCGCCTTCGGCGCCGTGGTGGTGACCGTGCGCGAAACCTTGGCTCGCACCGAGCGCTAGCTCGCCCGCGGCGTAGCGTTGGAAATCTCCGGTGAGCCGGATGTACTTGACGTCTTTGGCAAGCCGCTTCAGCCGGTCGGCGTCTTCCGGCGCCAGACTGATGTCGAAGTTGCCCAGCCGCGGGATCCGCAGCCCGTATTCGTACAGAGCGGTGTTGGTCTGGCGCAGGACCGCGCTCTCGATCGGCTGCAACTGCGCCGAGAGGCCGAGCACCTGCCAGTCGCCGCGCGAGATACCTTGCGTAACGGCAATTTTCATCGACTTGAGGAGCAGGTCGGCGCACCAGCTCTGTACGCGGTCCTGATCGGTGAGATCCGCGGTGCCCGCCAGCGCGGTGATCAGCTCGGCCGGATCGCGGACGGTGAGCGCGAACTCGCCGAAGACCCGCAGCGTCACAACCTGCTCGCTGACCGGGTCGAGGATGTCGGCCAGGCGCCCGCCGAAGCGGATCCCGGGAAACTCTCTCGTGGAGACGAAATACAGTTCGGCCCGGTAGTAGTTGCCGCCGGTGACGGTGTCGACGAGCGCGCCGAGCACCGGCAGCTCGTCGGCGTCGATGCGGTGGCGTCCCGGGCCCATGGCGCCGACCACTTGCCCGGACTTGACGAAGAGGGCGAGCTGATCCGCGTTGACCATCGCGCGGGTGTAGCGGCGGATGTTGACATCCGGCCACTTGTAGACCAGCTGATTCTTGCGGTCCTCCGGGACCGCGACGAACTCCCGCTCGAACCAGGCCATCCTGCGCTCCCTCATCCGGTTTATCACATCGAGCGTACCGATAACCGGTGGTACGTTCAACGAATCACTGCGGGATCGCCGCTGCTCGGGCGCCCTTTTGTCAAAATCTTTGATGTCCAGCGTGTTACAAGGTGCGAATCGCTATTGAACGTGCCGCTATCTAACGGTACATTGAGCGAAGTTATGATCGCCGTCACCTGAAAGGCCATCGACATGACCACAGTTCGACCACCCGCGGACGCGCCCGCGCAGGCTGCCGCGCTCGAAGACGAGGACTCGGGCTACCACAAGTCGCTGCGCCCGCGTCAGCTGCAGATGATCGCGATCGGTGGTGCGATCGGCACCGGGTTGTTCCTCGGTGCGGGTGGCCGGCTGGCCAGTGCGGGACCTGGGCTCTTCCTCGTGTACGCCATCTGCGGCGTGTTCGTGTTCTTCATCCTGCGGGCGCTCGGTGAGCTGGTGCTGCATCGCCCCTCCTCGGGATCGTTCGTCTCCTACGCCCGCGAGTTCTACGGCGAGAAGCTGGCATTCGCCGTAGGGTGGATGTACTTCTTCCACTGGTGCATGACCGGGATCGTAGACATCACCGCCATCGCGACATATGTCCATTACTGGGGAGCGTTCGAGGCGATACCACAGTGGCTGATCGCCCTGGTCTCCCTGGCCGTCGTGGTGAGCATCAACCTCGTCTCGGTCAAGTGGTTCGGTGAACTCGAGTTCTGGGCCGCGCTGATCAAGGTGATCGCGCTGGTCACCTTCCTGATCATCGGCACGGTGTTCCTCGCGGGCCGCTTCAAGGTCGACGGGCAGGTCACCGGCCCCAGTGTCATCTCGGACAACGGCGGGCTGTTCCCGTCCGGACTCCTTCCACTGGTCCTGGTCACCACCGGCGTCGTATTCGCCTACGCCGCCGTGGAGCTGGTCGGCACCGCGGCCGGTGAGGCGGAGAACCCGGAGAAGATCATGCCGCGTGCGATCAACTCCGTGATCGCCCGGATCGCGCTGTTCTACGTGGGTTCGCTGGTCCTGCTCGCGCTGCTGCTGCCCTACACCGCGTTCAAGAACGGTGAGAGCCCCTTCGTCACCTTCTTCTCGCGCCTCGGTGTGGACGGCGCCGGTTCGGTGATGAACCTCGTGGTGCTGACCGCGGCGTTCTCCAGCCTGAACGCGGGCCTCTACTCGACCGGCCGCATCCTGCGCTCGATGTCGATGAACGGCAGCGCGCCCACCATCGCGGCGCGGATGTCCGGCGGCGGCGTGCCCTACGTCGGCATCCTGGCCACCGGTGCGGTCGCGCTGATCGGCGTGGGCCTGAACGCGGTGGTGCCGGAGCAGGCCTTCGAGATCGTGCTGAACATGTCCGCGCTGGGCACCATCTTCGCGTGGACCGCGATCGTGGTCTGCCAACTCCAGCTGTGGCGCTGGTCGCGCACCGGCCGCGTGGAACGGCCGTCGTTCCGGCTGATCGGCGCTCCGTACACGAGCTTCGCCACGCTGGTGTTCCTGGCGACCGTGGTCGTGCTGATGGCGTTCAGCGACGACCACGTGCAGCGCGGTGCGGTG
This sequence comes from Nocardia abscessus, assembly GCF_015477775.1. Classification (GTDB taxonomy): domain Bacteria; phylum Actinomycetota; class Actinomycetes; order Mycobacteriales; family Mycobacteriaceae; genus Nocardia; species Nocardia abscessus_A. The sequence continues at coordinate 44,029 of NZ_JADLQO010000008.1, forward strand.
ATCGCGATGATCGTCATCATGGTTCCCGCGCTCGTGGGCGGCTGGTTCCTCGCCCGCAAGCGAGTGCTGCAGATCGCGGAGATCCGCCAGGGCATCACCGGCCAGTTCCCGGTCCTGGCCGAGCGGCCCCAGCGCCGCGCGACGGGCGGCGACAACACCGTCGTGATCCTCGACAAGCCCGACGACGAAGAGTGAAGCAGTATCCGCCCCGGGCCGTGCGCCCGGGGCGGATCTATTCCCAATGTCGGGAACAATACTCGCGCGCATCGACAGGCGGCGGACCAGAATGAAACCGCGATTCAACGGCGGGTCTGAGAGGTTCGTATGCCGGAGCACCCCAGCGCATCCGACCGTCCACTTGCGCATCCATGGGCGAATCGGCGAATGCGCGGCACGGACGTGCCTCGGCGAACTTCCCACCCCTGGGCAACTCGGCACCTGCTCAAAACCGAGGTGCCCCCGCGACTACCCAATCCGTGGTCGACACCGCAGTACGTCGAGAAGCAACGTGCCGTGGCCGTCGACTCGGCTGCGAGCGACGTCGAACCGGCGACCGGCCCGGACCTCGCCGGTGAGCACACCATCGGCACCGCCGAGCTGCTGCTCGGCCAACTCGAGTCCGAACCCGGTTCCGGGCGCAGCGCGCGCTCGCGGCCGAGCGTGCGAAGACTGGGCGGTGGTCTGGTGTCCATGCCCAAGGTGAGCCCGCTCGATCCGCGCACCGCGGTCATGCAGAACCCGGAAGTGCCCGAGCACAAACGGTTCTGCTGGAAATGTCAGCAGCCGGTCGGCCGCACCACCGACGCGGGGCCCGGCGCCGTGGAGGGCGAGTGCGGCCGATGCGCCTCGCCGTTCAACTTCCGGCCCTCGCTCCAGCCGGGGGAGATGGTCGCCGACCAGTACGAAGTCCAGGGCTGTCTGGCCCACGGCGGGCTCGGATGGATCTACCTCGCGGTCGACCGCAATGTGAGCGACCGCTGGGTGGTGCTGAAAGGGTTGCAGAACCCGCTGGACTTCGAGGCGCACGTGGTCGCCCTCGCCGAACGCCAATTCCTCTCCGAGGTGGCCTATCCCGGCATCGTCAAGATCCACAACTTCGTCAAGCACCGTTCCGGGCGCGACGTGGCCGACGGCTACATCGTCATGGAGTACGTCGGTGGACGCTCGCTGAAGAAGATGCTGGATCTGCGTGCACCGGACCGCATTCCGGTCTCCGAGGCGATCGCCTTCATGATGGAGATCCTGCCCGCGCTGGACTATCTGCACTCGTTCGGCCTGGCCTACAACGACCTCAAGCCCGACAACATCATGGTCAGCGAGGACGAGGTCAAGCTGATCGACCTCGGCGCGGTCGCCGCCATGGAGTCCTACGGCAGCATCTACGGCACTCCGGGTTTCCAAGCGCCCGAGATCACCGAGACCGGCCCGACGGTCGCTTCGGACATCTACACCGTCGGACGGACGCTGGCCGCCTTGGTGCTGGACATGCCCAAGAACGCCAACGGGCACCAGTTGCCCGGCATCCCCTCGCCGGAGGACCAGCCACTGCTGCGGGACTATCCGGCGTTGCACCGGCTGCTGCGCCGCGCGACCGATCCGGATCCGCGGCGCCGCTTCCCGACCGCCTACGCGATGTACGGCCAGCTCGCCGGCGTCCTGCGCATGGTGCTCGCCTACGACACCGGTAAGGAACATCCGCAGTCGTCGCTCGAGTTCGGCGCCATGCGCGGCGATTTCGGCATCGAGACCTTGATCGGGCAGACCGACGGCATGACCGACGGACGGCATCGCCTGCCCGCCCTCGACGCGCCCAGCGTGGTGGCGGCCCTGCCGGTTCCGCTGATCGACAGCGAAGACCCGAGCGCCGACCTGCTCTCCACGCTGCTGCACGGCGATCCCAGGCACGCACTGGACGCGCTGCGCCGTACCGCCGACCGGATCGTCTCGGGGACGATCCCGGAGCCGGAGACGTTCGAGCTGGAGGGCACGCTGACCGCGGTGCGCGCGCACCTCGACCTTGGCGAAGTGGTCCCCGCCTGCGATCGGCTCGCCGATCTGCGGCCCGACTACGCGACGGACTGGCGCCTGGAGTGGTATTCCGCCGTCGCCGCGCTGCTGGACGGACAGTACGAGCGCGCCTACGAGTACTTCGATCTGGTGCACAGCATGCTGCCCGGCGAGATCGCCCCGGCGCTCGCCCTGGCGGCCACCGCGGAACTCACCCTCCAGCATCTCGGGGATGGCGCGGGCGACCACTGGAACCAGCTTGCCGAGGAGTACTACCGCACGGTCTGGCGGACCAACCACGGCATGGTGAGCGCGGCCTTCGGCTTGGCCCGCAGGCTCGCCGCCGACGGTGGGTTGCTGGAGGCCGTCGAGGTCCTGGATCAGGTGCCGGAGGCGTCGCGGTATCAGAGCGTGGCGCGGATGACCGGATGTCTGCTGCTGGTCTCACAACCGATTCCGGAGACCACCGAAGCCGACCTGCTCGAGGCGGCGGCGCGACTGGACGCGGCGCCGGACGAACCGCGGGCGCTGCAACTGCAGGTCATCGTGGTGGGCGCGGCGCTGGAGTGGGTACGCGCGGGCGGTCAGGCGGCCGAGCCGGAGGCGACCCTGCTCGGCTTCCCGTTCACGACCATGGGTCTGCAGCGCGGGCTCGAGTCCAGCCTGCGGGCGCTCGCGCGGATCGCCCCCCCATCGTCTGCACCGCTACCGGCTGGTCGACCTGGCCAACTACGTGCGGCCGAAGTCGAGGTGGTGACCGGCTTCAGGTGGTGCGCGCGGTCAGCATGAAAAGCGCCGGCGCGGCCAGGATCACCAGCAGCCACAGCCAGTTGCCGGTGGTCACCGCGAGCACGACGGAGAAGACGACCGCCGCGCCGGCCAGGACGACCAGACGGGGCAGGGGGTTGACCGGGATGACCTCGGGTGCGGGCGGGGTGCTGCCCGGGAGGTCGGCGAACAGCTCGGCCAGCTGACTCTTGCTGGTCGCGGCGGCGACGGCCGCGCTGAGTTCGTCGAACTCGGTCAGGGTCAGTCGGCCCGCGCCCAGGTGGTGGGTCAGCTCGCGCATCGCGCGCTCGCGGTCGGCGAGACTGGCCGGGGGGCCCGCGGATTCACCCATGCGGGAAGGATAGGCGCAGCGCCGAAGCGGGGCATCGGGTGGATTTCCAGCGGCGGGAAGGGCCGCCGGCGAGCGCGCCTCGCAGGACGGATCGCCCCCGCCCCGACGATGTTAGCCAATTTGTTGCCAGAGACCGGTCGGTCGCCCGGACAATGGCCGTGCACCGGCGGTCGCCCCGTGTTGCGATGTGGTTTCCTTGAGGTATGACTGCGGGTGTGGAATACACGATCGATGAGCTGGCGCGGGAGGCCGGTACGACCGTGCGCAGCCTGCGCGTTTACCACGAACGCGGTGTGCTGCCGCCCCCGCAGGTCAAGGGGCGTACCGGGTTCTACGGGGCCGACCATCTCAACCGGGTGCGGACCATCAGCAGATTGCTCGATCGTGGGATCAAGCTCAACGGCATCAAGGAATTGCTCAACGCCTGGGACCGGGGTGACGACCTGGGCGACATTCTCGGTGTGGTCGAGCCCGGCGCCGAGGAGATGGTCGCCGCCGACTCCGGTGACACGATCGCGGCGACCGAACTCGCCGAGCGCTATCGCGACGTGCCCAACGGTCTGGCGCGGGTCGTCACCGCGGGTCTGTACGAACCCGTCGACGCGGCGAACTATCGGATCGCCGATCGCAGGCTGGCACACAGCCTCGATCGCATGGCGGCCGCGGGCATCCCGGCCGACGAGGCGCTGGGCGAGCTGGAGAAGCTGCGCGCCGACGCGGACCGGATCGCCCGCCGCTTTGTGGACCTGTTCCGGCGGACCGCGTGGGCGTCGTTCCAGGATTCCGATCGCGGCCCGGCGCAGGTCGACGAACTCGCGCAGCGACTGGAGGAAACCAGGACGATCCCGGCCGACTCCGCGGCGGAACTGGTAAACCAGCTGGTCGCAAGGTATCTCGGTCAAGATGCCGAGCTCTCGGAGACTTTGCCGCAGCCCTGATCGGCCGGCGCCGTGCGTTCATGGCGACCGGAAGTAGCTCTGTTTCAGATTCCCATTGTTGGAGATACGTAACAGTAACGTGCCGTTGATCAGCGGTATATTGGGCGTTGTCCGCCGCGCACTCGCAGTTCGGCGAAGGTACCTACGGTCGTCTACTTAAGTATGTCTCGCGGCCACCTACCGATGCGCCGAAGTGTCGCCCTCCCCGACAATCTGACTGTCGCACAAGGGCAGCAGATGGGTGTGGGCACATGGGAACCGTGACACTGTGGATGCAGATGTCGCTCGACGGCTTCGCGGAGGGGCCGGATCAGGAAGTTCACTGGCCGGTGGTGGACGAGGAACTGTGCGAGTCGTTCCTGGACGAATTACGCTCGGCCGACCTGTTCCTCTACGGCCGCAAGACCTACGAGATCATGGCGTCGTTCTGGCCGACCGCGGACGTGGACCCGGCGATCTCGGAGTTCTACGTCGATTTCGCGCGGTGCTGGAAACAGACGCCCAAACTGGTCTTCTCCCGCACGCTGGCCACCGCGGGCTGGAACACCCGCGTGGTAAGGGACGATCTCGTCGAGGAGATCACGGCGTTGCGCGCGCAGCCGGGCTGCGACATGGTCCTGTTCGGCGGCGCGGAGACGGCGTCGGCGTTCATGAAGCACGACCTGATCGATGAGTACCGGTTGTTCGTGCATCCCATCCTGCTCGGCGGCGGGATTCCACTGTTCCCGACGCCCGCGGTGGTGTCGGGGCTGCAACTGGTCGACGTGATGACCTTCGACAGCGCGGTGGTCCAGATGCATTACCAGCAGATGGCCTCCGCCGGGTAGCTACCCACGCGAAAAGGGGCGGGCTGCCCGCAAAAGCAGGGGCTTGACCTCGATGTAACCTCTGATTGCCGAGCGCGTTGCCGCGTCGTCGGCTAACTTTCGTTTTATGTCCCTGGTTCAGGCACGTGGCGACGTGCTGCCTGCATCCACCAGTGAATTCATCGGCCGGGAAACCGAATTGGACCGGCTGGGCGCGCTGCTGGACGGCGACGCCCGCCTGATCACCCTGGTCGGCCCGGGCGGGATCGGCAAGACGCGATTAGCCGCCGAGGCGCTGCGCCGCGGCGCGCCGGCCAGGCGCAGGCCGGTGTACTGGGCGCGGCTGGCCGCGCTGGAATCCGACAGTGCCGCCACCGCGCAGGACGTGATGCAGTCGGCCGTGCGCACCGACCCGAGTTCGCCACCGACCCGCGCCGCACTGGTGCGCACCTTCACCAGCGGTGACCGTTCCGCCGAGCGAGCGGTCCTGGTGCTGGACAACTGCGAACACCTACTCGGCGCGGTCGCGGCGATGATCGCCGAGTTGCTCGAGGCCGCACCCGGGCTGACCATCCTGGCCACCAGCCGCGAACCGATCGGCTGGGTCGACGAATACATCCTTGCCGTCCCCCCGCTCTCGCCGCGGCAGTCGCTCGAGTTGTTCCGGCAGCGCGCCGAACTCATCGGACGGGCGATCCCGGACGCGCGCGAGCAGACCGCCGTCGCCGCGCGGATCTGCCGCCGGGTCGACCACAATCCGCTGTTCATCCGGCTGGCCGCGGCACGCCTGCGGCATCAGCCACCGGTCATGGTGCTGCGCGAGCTCACCGGCGACGCCGACGACAAACGCCTGCACTGGACACACGGGGCCCGCGCGGGCGCCGATCAGCGCCACCGCGGTGTCTATGACGTGATCGCCTGGTCTTTCGCGCTGTGCAGCCCGTCCGAGCAACTGCTGCTGGAGCGGCTGTCGGTTTTCGCCGCCGGATACGAGACCGACGACGAGTCGCTGCACGGCGCCATCGAACTCGATGCCGCGATCGCGGTGTGCGCCGACGACACCCTGCCCGCGCGTGAGATCGAACACCTGCTGGAGCGGCTCACCGAACAGTCGCTGCTATCGGCGCATCTCACCGCGACCACGGTCAGCTGGTATCTGGTGGAAAGCGTCCGGGTGTTCGCCCGCGACCGGCTGCGCCGTCGTGACCGCGCGGAGTTCGACCGCCTGGCCGCCCGGCACCGCCGGTACTTCCGGGACAAGGTGGTCGCCGGACAGGCCATCTGGCTCGGCCCGCAGGACCAGGCCTGGCTGGCGTGGGCGCGGTCGGCCTGGAACGACATCGTGCTCGGCATCGAATCCGGCTTGGCCGACCCGGCGGAGGCCGTGGTGGCGCTGGAGACCGCCACCGTCCTGCTCTCGATGAAGGTGCCCTACGTCAAGTCCGGCGCGGGCGCGCTGACCCGCTTGACCGAACGCGCCCTGGAAGTCACCAGGGCGGCCGGACTCGGCCCGTCCGAACTCGCCGATCTGGCCACCGCACTGCTCGGCTGGATCTCGTTGTGGCAGGGCCGCACCGATCACATCCCGCAGCTGCTCGCGGACCGAGCCACCCTCCCGCCGGACCCGGGTCCGCGCTACACCGACATCGATTTCGGGCTGCCCGCCCCGGTGGAGTGGATGTGGGGACTCGAGCTGATGCTCGTGCGCGGCGACCCGCGCGCCATCACCGTCCTCGCCCGGGCCCGGCGCAAATTCGCCGAGCAGGGCGATCGCATCGGCGCCGAGCGCAGCGACGTGTTCGTGGCGTTCTGCTCCGCCCTCGTCGGCGACCGGCGGCAGGCGCTGGAGAACACCGCCCGATTCCTGGCGCGGTCGGTGTCGTCCGGATCGACATTGTCCAGAGCGTGGGCCGAGATCGCGCGCGCGGTGGCGCTGGCCAAGCACGGGTCCGCCGCCGAGGCGCTGACCCTGACCCAGGGCGTCCTCACCCGCCACCGCTGGGAGCAGGACACCTGGACGGCCAGCTGGGCGGTGGGCGCGCACATCGTCGCGCTGGCTCAGGTCGTCGTCGCCGAGCGGGCCGAGGGGGGTGATCGCACCGCGGCCGCCGACGCCGCGACGGAGATCGCTTACCTGATGGGCAGTTTCAAGACACGGCAGCGTTCGATGGGCATCGTCGTCGACCAGGTTCCGCTGGTCGCCGCCGAGATCCGCCGCGCCGTCGAAGTCTCCCGTACGGTGCTCGGCGATCGGGCCTACGCGTCCGCCGAACGCAGGACGCGGTTGCGTCCCGAGCTGGACGCGCTGTGGTGTCCCGCCGCGGATCCGGCGTCGGCCACCCGGCGACCGGACCGTCCGGTCGCTTCCCGGCCGGTGTCGCGGCGGCCCGGCTCGCGCTGGAGCGATCTGTCCGAGGCCGAGCGCGATGTCGCGGTCTTCGCGGCGGCGGGCTGGCCCAACAGCGCCATCGCAGGCGCTCGGCGCAGCTCCGTCCGGACCGTCGACGCCCAGGTCGCCGCCATCCGGCAGAAGCTCATGATCGCTTCCCGCGCCGACATCGCGGGCCACATTCCCGACGAACTCGCCGATCGGGTCCGGTACGAATCCGAGCGGCGGCCCAGCCGTCGCCGCCGAGGGGTGACCAGGGATCGGTAGACGGCTGCCCAACCATCGCCAGGCCCAGCACGGTACTTGCGAACCCTCGAGTCCGGCCGTGCCCATTAGGCTGCCCGAGCGGTGTTTTTCCGGATCGGTAGGTGTGTCGGCATGTCGGAGGTGAACAGTGGTGGCGGCAACGGCCCTACCGCGCCCGGTGAGTTCGTGGGAAGGCATGCCGAACTGCGGCAGATCGATGCCCTGCTGAATTCGTCGAGCGCCCGGCTGATCACCTTGGTCGGGCCCGGCGGCATCGGCAAGACGACGCTGGCGGTCGAAGCCGTGCGGCGGTATCGGGGCGCGGCACGGCACGCGGTTTACTGGACACGCCTGGCCCGGCTCGCGGCAGGCGTGGAGACCGGCGCGGTGGCCGAGGAGGTCCTGCTGTCGGTCGCGAAGAACGGCATCGCGGGCCGCTCCGCCTGGGACGGCTTGGTGGCGACCTTCGCCGAGGGAGCCACCGACGACGAGACCCACCGGACCATCCTGGTGCTGGACAACTGCGAACACGTGCTGGGCGGGGTGGGCCCGCTCATCGTCGGCCTGCTCCAGGCGGTGCCCGGGTTGACCATCGTCGCGACCAGCCGGGAGCCGGTCGGCTGGATCGACGAGCACCTGGTGGCCGTGCCGCCGCTGTCCAGCGTGCACGCCCTCGAACTGTTCCGGCGGCGCGCCGAGCGCACCGGCAGGCCGATTCCCGAGGACCCTGGGCAGCTCGCCATCGCCACGCGCATCTGCGGGCACGTCGACAACAACCCGCTGTTCATCCGCTTGGCCGCGGCGCGGCTGCTGCACCGGCCGCCCGCGATCGTGTTGCGCGAGCTCTCCGGCGACCTCGACGATCGCCGCCTGCAGTGGACGCACGGCGCCCGGGGCGGCGTCGGGGAACGGCACCGCAGCGTGCGCGACGTGATCGCCTGGTCCTACGGTCTGTGCACCGCGCCCGAACAACTGTTGCTGGACCGCTTGTCGGTGTTCGCCACCGGTTGCGATGCCGACGATGACGAAACCCCTTCCGGCGGAGCCGAACTCGATGCGATCGTGGCGGTCTGCGCGGACGCGGCGCTGCCCGCGGAGGAGATCGGCGGTCTGCTCGAGCGCCTGGTCGAACGCTCGCTGCTGTCGGCCCACATCACCGCCGCCACGGTCCGCTACTACCTGTTGGAGAGCGTCCGGGTGTTCGTGCGCGACCGCCTGTCCACGCGCGGCGACCACCTGGACCAGGCGCGCCTGCTCGCCCGGCATCGGCGGCACTACCGGGACCGGGTCGCCGCGGGTCCGGCCACCTGGTACGGCCCGCGCGAGCAGGAGTGGATCGCGTGGGCGCGGGCGGCATGGGACAACATCCTCATCGCCGTGGAGACAAGTCTCGCCGATCCCGAGGAGGCCGTGGTCGGCCTGGAGACGGCCGCGACGCTGATGGCGTTGCGTGTGCCGTTCATCACCGGATCCAACCGCGCGATCACCAGCCTGACCGAACAGGCTCTGGAAGTCACCGCGCAGGTCGAGCTGCCGCCCACCCGGTTGCGGATCAACGCGACCGCGCTGGTGGGATGGATCGCCATCTGGCAGGGCAGGCACGCTTACACCGCGCAACTACTGGACGAATGCGCCGCGGAGTGCCTGACCGACCCGGTCCTGCGCCGCGGCTGGCGCGACACGACGGCGACCGACATCGGCCTGCCCGCCGCGGTCGAGTTCACCTGGGGTCTGGAACTGCTGCTGATCCACCTCGACCTGCGCGCGGTCGACGTGCTGGCCAGGGCGCGCCGGAAATTCGCCGACTTGGGTGACCGGGCGGGAGAGCAGCGCAGTGAGCTGTTCGAGGCGCTCACCTACGCGAACCTCGGCACCGCGGACGTCGCGCTGGGGGCCGCGCGCAGGCATCTGGACCGGGCCGTCGCTTCCGACGCGGGCTGGGCGACCTCATGGGCGGAGCTGGCCTGGATGATCGCGGTATCCCGGCACGGCGATCCGCGGGAGGCGGTGCGACTCGGGCAGTCCACGCTGGAGCGCCTGCTGACCACCGGAGACACCTGGACGGCCGGCTGGGTGGCGCATTTCAGCATGATGGCGCTGACCTACCTGCTGACCGGCCGGATCGAAGCGGGTGACACCGACAGCGCCGAAGCATGCGCAGCCGCCACCGAGATCGCCACTCTGCAAGGCGGAATCGCGACACTGCACCGCTCGATGGGCATCGTCGCCGACCGCGTGACGCTGGTGGCCCGCGGCACTGCCCAGGCCGTCGCGGCGGTCACCGCGGTCATCGGCGCCGAAGCCCATGCGGCGGCGGTCCAGCGCGGCGCCCGCCTGCGTCCCGAACGCGACGAACTGCAATTGCTGCTACTGGGCAGGTTGCCCGCCGACCAGTTGCCGAGCCCCCGGCCGCAGGTCAGGTCGACGGCCTCGCGCTGGGGCGAATTGACGCCCGCCGAACGCGAGGTCGCCGTGCTGGCGGCGGCGGGCTGGGCCAACAGCGCGATCGCCGCGCGTAGGGGCAGTTCGATCCGGACGGTCGACGCCCAAGTCGCGTCCGTGCGCCGGAAGCTGATCGCGGCCACCAGGGCCGATATCAGCTGGCACGTACCGGATCATCTAGGCGAGCGGATCCGGCTGGAGTCCGAGCGAAGGCCGGCGCGAACGCGAACACGCCCGTGACCGTCGCGACGGTCACGGGCGTGTGAGAGCGGTGGATCGGTCAGGTCAGGGAGCCGTCGTAGCACAAGCTCGACGACCGCCAGGACCGCTCCGGCCCGGTGCCGGGATCGAAGGCCCACTGGTCGATCGATCCCGCGGCTTTCCACCACACGGACCCGCGTCCGTCCGAGACCACCTGGTAGACGTCCTCGGAGCCTTCGATGAGCTGGCTTCCGACGCAGTAGTCGTTGTATTCCGTGCCGTACTGGCGTGCGCCGGGGCTGAACAGGCCCGCGGGGTGGGCGTACGCGCCCGGGTTGGGCACGGTGCTGGCCTGCCGCACGGCGTGTCCGCGGTGCCAGTAGGGAGCGCCGATTCCGTCGGTTCCGCAGGCGAAGGTCCAGCCTCCCGCGACGACCGTGGTGCCCTGGCCGTAGGCGCCACCGGCCCAGAGGCAGGCAGCGCCCTGAGCCTCGGCGGTGCCCGCGCCGAGGCTCAGGCCGCCCGCCGCCACCGCTGCCGCCGCCAGCAGGGTGAGCGTCCGTGCCGTGCCGCCGCGCTTGTTACACGCAGTCGTCCGGCGAAGCCCGTTGATCTTGATCATGAGTGTTCTTCTTTCGTGCTATCCCGGCCGGAGTGGATTTCCGAGATGGTGATACTTCAAGTAATGTGCCAATAGGTAGCGGTACGGTCAGTCCAGAAGGACGTCACGGAAGGTTTCGGGTGCGAGGGAGCGTGCTGGGCCTGTGGTTACTGGCACCAGCTGGCCTGCGGGCGGCAGACGGTGTAGCCGCTGCCGTCCGGGCGGGCCACGCGCGACCAGCTCGAACCGTTGGGGTTGTCGTTCGCGGTGGTGCCCGGCGCGGCCTGGCTCTGCCGCTGGCGGTAGTCGCGGATGGCCTGGTCGGCCTCCTCGGCGTCCAGCCGATCGTTGTTGCGGTGGTGGTAACCCATGGGGTCGATGTGCCGCCAGCCGCTGGTGTCGCCGGTGCCGTTGCGCGGGTTCGAGGGACCCGAGTGCGACTCCGCACCCGCGATCCCCGCGGCGCCCGCGGTGAGCACGCCGACGATCGCGGCACAGGTGAGCAGTCGCCGAGCGACGTGGGGGGTGGTCTTGGCGGTCATCGTAAGTCTCCGTTCGGAATTCGCGCTGTGCGCGGCGGCACGGTTCGCGAGGCGGCGGTGCGGCGAACGTCGGTGGTCGGAGTTGCCGCGCAAGGTGGGGGCGGTGGAGGGATCGGGGCGGCATCCGTCGCGGGGGTGTCGTCCGCGGGGCGGTGTCGTTCGGCTCGGTCCCGGTCGTCGGGATGGGAGGAGCCCGGCCTGTCGTATCCGTGGCGGCCCGGGTCTGCGGGGCGCGGTGCCGCGACGCTCGCGTCGGGCCCGGCCAGCGCTTCGGTCGGCGCCGGGGTGTCCGGCGTGGCCGCAATCGCGCTCACGATCAGCGGGCGGACGAGCCAGGTCTGTGTCCGTCGCTGGTGCGGCGTGATGCCGGTCATCGTTCGCGTCCGTTCATCTCGCCACCTCGGGATCGGGGATCGGTCCGGTGTGGTCCGATCGGCGAGTCCCTATCTATCGTGCCGTTGGATAACGTCACATTAATCGACGGGTCGATATCTTGTCGAGCGCTTTCTCACCTCTGGGAACAATCGATGGTCTTCCGTCGTGGAGTCGACGTCCTGACCAGCGGCGACGTTCGCGACTCACCGCCTGCGGGGTGTAGAAAACTTTTCGGGCGAAGACTTTTCGGGCACGCGGATGCCACTGAGGGGCGAGGCCGACCGGGGTGCTTGTACGCGAAAAGGGCGCCCGCCGGATGGCGGACGCCCTCTTCTTGGATCACCGCTACGGTTCTGGCCGTAACGGCTGATGTCGTTGTCGGAACGCCCGCACGCCTTTACCGCGTGGCGGGCGTGCGGGATGGGTCGATCAGGCTTCGGTGACCGCCGCATAGGCGGGAGCCACCGGGTCCTTGGCCGCCGCGGTCGCGCGACTCGGCTTCGCGGCCGCGGGGTCGCGGAACGGGGCCTCGATCACCGCGCGCTCGCGCCACAGGTAGTACAGCGCGGCGGCGAAGATGGTCGTGCCGATCACGTTGGCCAGGAAGTGCCACCAGATGCGGTAGGTCGCCGCGCCTGCTCCGGGGTCGAGCAGGCCGAAGATGGTCGACAGGCCGATCGCCTTGGTGCCGAACGCGACCGTCAGCGTCAGCGCGAGATGTTCGAGTCCGTGGATGCCCTGCATCAGCACGCCCATCCGGCCCCACTTGCGTGCCTTGCTCTCCAAGGCGTGATGGGTGACCAGGGCGATGCCGACCAGTCCGGCGAGGAAGTGGAAGTTGCCCACCAGGTGCAGAAGTTCCATACCCAGCGCGGGCTTCATGTGGTTGACCTGAGCGAAACCGTTGGCCAAGCCGGTGCCCCACGGGGTCATCCACGCCGGTGAGTTCGGGTGCTGGATCCAGTACCCGACCTGTGCGACGTGCTCCTGGAAGTGGCCGACCTGGGCGATCACGCCCAGCGCGATCACACCGAGCGCGGTGCGGAACATCCACGGCCGCAACGGTCTACGCAAGGCGAAGACCAGGACTCCGACGGCGGCCCACATGACGACCATCCAGGCCACCATCAGGATCGCGCCTAGGATTTCCAACCCGGTTGCTTCGGCTGCATGGTTCATGGGGAACCGCCCTTCTGCGCGCCCTCCGGCAACGGCGACGGATGGGGAGTTGCTACGGAAACGCGTTGCACGCGTTGTCCGCAAGATACAAGGTGAGAGGGGAATTTGTCCGAAGGTTCCGAATATCCTGGGCTTCTCACGATTCGGTGCGCGTCGTACTCGACGCGTATGAGAGGTGCTCACGCCGGCGCGAGGAACCCCTCCACGATGCGGCGGGCGCGGTCGGCGGCCTCCGGATCGCCGAGTCGCAGAGCGGTATTGGTCGCGCAGAGCACCGCGTCGATCTGGAACGCGGCCAGATCGGCATCCAGCTCGGCGATCTCGCCCGCGGTCGCCGCCGTGCGCAACTCTCGCGCCAGCAGTCGCACCCAGTCGCGCTGATCCCGGAACAGGGCATCGTGGACCGGCCCCGGCTTGCTGTCGTACTCGGCCATGGTCGCGACACGGAAGCATCCACCCGCGAACAGCGGCGTCTCGGCGTAGACCATCCAGTGCTCGATCAGGGCGCGCAGCCGCGCCACCCCGTGCGGTTCGGACCGGGCCGGTTCCACCACGGCCGCCACGAACCGGTCGCGCGCGTGGTCGACAGCGGCCAGTTGCAGCGCTTCCTTCGTGCGGAAGAGAGTCTGGATCCCCGCCTTGCTCAACCCGGTGTCCGCGGCCAGTCGGCCGAAGCTGAGGCCCTCCAACCCGTCCAGCGAGGCGATGTCGACCGCTTGCCGCAGCACGGTGGCGCGAGTTCGCGCACCGCGCAGCAGCCGCTTGTCGGTGATCTCGGAGGTTTGCCGACCACCTTCCATACGGTCGATCGTACATTCCAGCACGGTTTCGGGCCCGCCGAGGGTAGCTGTGAATTCCGGCGCGGGCTCAGGCACCCTGGTAGGGCCAGCTCCAGTCCGCGACCTCCGGGATGTCCTCGCCGTGTTCCCTGGTCCACGCGCGTGCCGTCCACCGCGCGTCGACCATCTCCTGCCGCAGCCCCGCGGCCCGCTCGCGCAGGCTCGGCACGCGATCGATCACGTCCATCACCAAGTGGTAGCGGTCCAGGTCGTTGAGCATCACCATGTCGAACGGAGTGGTCGTGGTGCCGCGCTCCTTGTAGCCGCGCACGTGGAGTCCGCCGTGGTTGGCGCGCCGATAGGTCAGCCGGTGGACCAGCCACGGGTAGCCGTGGAAAGCGAAGATCACCGGCCGGTCCCGGGTGAACAGCGTGTCGAACTCGCTGTCGGGCAGCCCGTGCGGATGCTCGCTTCGCGGCTGCAACCGCATCAGGTCGACCACGTTGATCACCCGGACGCGCAGGTCGGGCAGTCGTTCGCGGAGGATCGCGGCCGCGGCCAGGGTCTCCGACGTGGGTACGTCGCCCGCACAGGCGAGCACCACGTCCGGCGTGCTGCCCGCCTCGTCCCGGTGACAGGCCCACGGCCAGATGCCGATCCCGCGGGCGCAGTGCTCGGCGGCTTCGGTCACCGACAGCCAGTCGGCCTGCGGCTGCTTGCCCGCGACCACCACGTTCACGTAGTGCCGCGACCGCAGGCAGTGGTCGTAGGTGGACAGCAAGGTGTTGGCGTCCGGCGGCAGGTACACCCGCACGATCGAGGCCTTCTTGTTCATGACCACGTCCAGGAAGCCGGGGTCCTGATGGGTGAAGCCGTTGTGGTCCTGGCGCCAGACGTGGGAGGACAGCAGATAATTCAGACTGGGAATCGGGCGCCGCCACGGCACCGCCGCACTGGCGTCGAGCCATTTGGCGTGCTGGTTGAACATGGCGTCCACGATGTGGATGAACGCTTCGTAACAGGTGAACACGCCGTGCCTGCCGGTCAGCAGATAGCCCTCGAGCAGCCCCTGGCACATGTGTTCGGACAGCACCTCGATCACCCGGCCCGCGCGGTCGAGTTTCTCGTCTCGGGCGTCGATCTCGGCCTGCCAGTTCCGGCCGGTGACGTCGAGGATGTCCTGGAGCCGGTTGCTGGCCAGTTCGTCGGGCGCGAAGGTGAGGAAGTTTTCCGGATTGTTCCTGGTGACCTCGCGCAACCAGGTACCGAGCACTCTGGTGGCCTCGTGCCGGGTCGCGCCCGGCGCGGTCACCTCGACGCCGAAATCGCGCCAGTCCGGCAAGCGCAGGTCGCGCAGCAGCGTGCCGCCGTTGGCCACCGGATTGGCGCTCATCCGCTGATCGCCGTGGGGTACCTGATCGACCAGCTCCGGCACCGGTCCGCCGCTCTCGTCGAACAGTTCCTCCGGGCGGTAGGACCGCAGCCACTGCTCCAGCACCGCGCGGTGTTCCGCGTCGCCGCGGGCGCCGGGCAGCGGGACCTGATGTGCGCGGAAGGTGCCCTCGACCTGGTCACCGTCCACCGTCGGCGGACAAGTCCAGCCCTTGGGCGTGCGCAGCACGATCATGGGCCAGGTGGTCGGCGCCCCGTCGGCGTCGCCGCGCGCGGCGCGCTGGATCCGGGCGATGCGCTCCATGCTCGTGTCCACGGCCGCGGCCATCGCCTGGTGGACCGCCGCGGGGTCGTCGCCCGCGACGATGATCGGCTCGTAGCCGTATCCGCGCAGCAGGGCGAGCAGTTCCGTTTCCGGGATGCGCGCCAGGATGGTCGGGTTGGCGATCTTGTACTCGTTCAGCGCCAGGATCGGCAACACCGCGCCGTCGCGGGCCGGGTTGAGGAACTTGTTCGCATGCCAACTCGTAGCCAGCGGTCCGGTCTCCGCCTCGCCGTCGCCGATCACGCAGAAGACGGTGAGATCGGGGTTGTCCAAGGCGGCGCCGAACGCGTGCAGCAGCGAATAGCCGAGCTCGCCGCCCTCGTGGAAGGAGCCGGGCGTCTCCGGCGCGCAGTGACTCGGCACCCCGCCGGGGAAGGAGAACTGGTGGAACAGCGCCTCCATGCCCGCGGCGTCCCGGGGGATGTGGCTGTAGTACTCGGAGTAGGTGCCCTCCAGCCACGCGCACGCGTTCGGGCCGGGCCCGCCGTGCCCGGGACCCGCGACGAAGACGGCGTTCAGACCGCGCTGACGGATCGCACGATTGGCGTGCGCCCAGACCAGATTCAGACCGGGCACCGTGCCGAAGTGTCCGAGCAGCCGTGGCTTGATGTGCTCGGGTCGCAGCGGTTCGCGCAGCAACGCATTGGCCATCAGGTAGATCTGGCCGACGGCCAGATAGTTGGCCGCGCGCCACCACGCGTCGATCGAAGTCAACTCGTCGCGTGCCAGTGGGCCCGGCACGTCCGCCAGCCGGTAGGGACGCGGGGCGACGGTACGGCCACCGGTACTGCCGACGTTGTCGGCCGAAGTATCGCCGCCTGCACTTGCCGTATGGGTCATGCGCCGACTCTCCTCACACTCGGGGCATCGGGGACAGCGGCGCCTCGAGGGACCACTGTCCCGGGGTCGTGCACGGTCGCCGATCGGAATCGGCAACGCCGGATGGAGAATTCACCGCCAGCCTAGCGAGCTTCGCCGCGTCGGGCGCGTCACACGCGCGTCGCGGGAGGGTCCCGCGCCCGGCCGAGCCGACGGTGCGCACGTGGTCTAGGGTCCGCGGCATGCACATTCTGGGAAGGATCATCGGGATCGGCGCTCTCGCCGCGACGACCATCGCGTTGGCGGCTTGCGGCTCGGACGACGAACCGACCGCGGCGAGCGTCTCCCCGACGAACACCACCGCGGCGGTGGGGCCTTCCGCCGCGCAGCGCCCGGCCACCCCGAGCAAGGGCCGGGAGTGCACCGCCGACGACATCCGCGTCACCGGCGACTTCGGCGCCGCGCCGACCGTCACCATTCCGGACGACTGCGACCCGCCGAAGCAACTGATCGTCAAGGACCTGCTCGAGGGCGGCGGGCCCGGCGCCGCGGCAGGCCAGGCACTGACCATGAACTACGCGCTGGTGACCTGGTCGGACAAGAAGACGCTGGACAGCTCGTTCAATCGCGGCAAGCCGTTCCAGCTCACCCTCGGCGCGGGCCAGGTCATCGACGGCTGGGACCAGGGGCTCGTCGGCGTCCGGGAAGGCTCGCGCAGGCTGTTGATCGTGCCGCCCGAGCTGGGCTACGGCGCGGGCGGGCGCGGCATCGCGCCGTACGAGACGCTGGTCTTCGTCACCGACGCGGTCTCGGTGGGGAAGTAGCCCCGGCCCGCGCGGCCCGCCGAGCCACCGCCGGATGCAGGCCCGCTCGACCGGTCAACTAACCTGGTCGGGATGCGTGGCGTACGCCGCACCCCTCGTCGTCTCGGCCGAGGCCGGGACTCCGGTTCGGATCGGCGCCGGTGGGGGAGCGCGGCAGCCAGCGTAGGGCCGCCTCGTCCGCCATTCCGACCCCGGAGTGCGGGGTGGCGCGCCGCACACCGAACGTCAACCAGTACGAACAACGAACAAGGAGCATGTCCGTGAAGAGCACCGTCGAGCAGCTGAGCCCGACCCGGGTCCGGATCAATGTCGAGGTGCCCTTCGATGAGCTGAAGCCCGATTTCGACCGTGCGTACAAGGCGCTGGCCAAGCAGGTCCGCATCCCCGGTTTCCGTCCCGGCAAGGCGCCCGCGAAGCTGCTCGAGGCCCGCCTCGGCCGTGGCGCGATCCTGGAGCAGGTCGTCAACGACGCCCTGCCCGGTCGCTACAGCGAGGCCGTCACCACCTCCGAGGTGAAGGTCATCGGGCAGCCCGAGATCGAGATCACCAAGATCGAGGACGGCCAGGAGCTCGCCTTCACCGCCGAGGTCGACGTGCGTCCGGAGATCGCCCTGCCGGACTACGAGAGCATCGCGGTCACCGTCGACTCGTTCACCGTCGGCGACGAGGACATCGAGGAGCAGTTGCAGTCGCTGCGCCAGCGCTTCGGCACCCTGGCCGGCGTCGAGCGTCCGGTGCAGGACGGCGACTTCGTCTCCATCGACCTCTCCGCGACCGTGGACGGCGAGGAGGTGGCCGAGGCCGCCACCACCGGCCTGTCCCACGAGGTCGGCTCCGGTCAGCTCATCGAGGGCCTGGACGAGGCGCTGGTCGGATTGTCGGCGGGCGAGTCGAAGGAGTTCACCTCGAAGCTGGTCGCGGGCGAGCACGCGGGCAAGGAGGCGGTCATCACCGTCACCGTGCAGACCGTCAAGGAGCGTGAGCTGCCCGAGGCCGACGACGAGTTCGCCCAGCTGGCCAGCGAATTCGACACCCTCGAGGAGCTGAAGGCCGACCTGCGCAGCCGCGTCGAGCGGGTCAAGAAGGTGCAGCAGGCGGGCGAGATCCGCGACAAGGTGCTGGAGACCTTGCTCGAGCAGGTCGAGGTACCGCTGCCCGAGGCCGTGGTGCAGGCCGAGATCGACGCCGTGACCCACGACGCGGTGCACGGCTTCGATCACGACGAGGCCAAGTTCGCCGAGGCGCTCGAGTCGCAGGGCAGCACCCGCGAGGAGTTCGACGCCGACACCAAGGAGGCCGCCGAGAAGTCGGTGAAGACCCAGTTGCTGCTGGACGCGATCGCCGAGGCGGAGGGCACCCAGGTCGGCCAGGAGGAGCTCACCGAGCGGATCCTGTTCCAGTCGCAGCGCTACGGCATGTCGCCGGAACAGTTCATCCAGCAGGTGCAGCAGGCCGGCCAGCTCGGCGCGGTGTTCGCGGACGTGCGCCGCGGCAAGGCGCTGGCGGGCGTGGTCGGCAAGGTGACCGTCACCGACTCCGCGGGCAACCCGGTGGACACCGCCGAAATGTTCGGCGCGCCCACCGATTCCGCGGACGAGGACAACGCCGGCGAGACCGCCGCGGCGGACGCCGAATAATTCCATGGAATGTCGGCGTGATCGACGCCCGTGAGGTGCGCTGATTGCGCTGTGAGCGAAGAAAGGGCGGTACCGGGAGTTCGGTGCCGCCCTGCTTCGTTAATGTTTGTGACGGCAAGTTGGATACGCCCAGTCCGATCGGGTGCGGCATATCCAACCAGTGATGGCTATGTGGCAATCCGCAACGAGCCGGCGAGAGAAGGCAGGTATCCGTGACAATCAACCAGGCAGGGGTCATGACAACCGCGACTGCTGGTCTCAACCTCAGTGATTCGGTGTACGAGCGCCTGCTGCGTGAGCGCATCATCTTCCTCGGCACGCAGGTCGACGACGATATCGCGAACAAACTGTGCGCGCAGCTCCTGTTGCTCTCGGCGGAGGATCCCACCAGGGACATCTCGCTCTACATCAACTCGCCGGGCGGCTCGGTGACCGCGGGCATGGCCATCTACGACACGATGCAGTTCGCCGAGTGCGACATCGCCACCTACGGCATGGGCCTGGCCGCGTCGATGGGGCAGTTCCTGCTCACCGCGGGCACGAAGGGCAAGCGCTACGCGCTGCCGCACGCGCGCATCATGATGCACCAGCCTTCCGCGGGGATCGGCGGCTCGGCGGCCGACATCGCGATCATGGCGGAGCAGTTCGCGCACACGAAGCGGGAGCTGAACGAGCTGCAGGCGCTGCACACCGGCAAGTCGGTCGAGCAGGTCACCGCCGACGCCGACCGCGATCGCTGGTTCACCGCGTCCGAAGCCCTGGAATACGGCTTCATCGACCACGTGATCAGCCACGCGAACCAGGCCAACGGCGCCAAGAAGTAACGCCGCACCGGACCACCCACAGGCCCCCGGACACCTCGAACGTCCGGCCGCCGCACCGACTTTGGAGACGAAGATGGCCAATTCGATCGACCCGCGCGCCGGCCTGTCCGGCATCGCACCGCAGAGCCCGCAGGCGCGCTATATCCTGCCGTCGTTCATCGAGCACTCGAGCTTCGGCGTCAAGGAGTCCAACCCGTACAACAAGCTGTTCGAGGAGCGCATCATCTTCCTCGGCGTGCAGGTGGACGACGCCTCGGCGAACGACATCATGGCGCAGCTGCTGGTACTGGAGTCGCTGGACCCCGACCGCGACATCACCATGTACATCAACTCGCCGGGTGGCTCGTTCACCTCGCTGATGGCCATCTACGACACCATGCAGTACGTGCGCGCCGACGTCGCCACCGTCTGCCTGGGCCAGGCCGCCTCGGCCGCGGCCGTGCTGCTGGCCGCGGGCACCCCCGGCAAGCGGGCCTGCCTGCCCAACGCGCGCGTCCTGATCCACCAGCCGTCGCTGGAGGGTGGCATCCAGGGTCAGGTGTCGGACCTGGAGATCCAGGCCGCCGAGATCGAGCGCATGCGTCGCCTGATGGAGACCACGCTGGCGCGGCACACCGGCAAGGACGCCGACACCATCCGCAAGGACACCGATCGCGACAAGATCCTGACGGCCGAAGAGGCCAAGGAGTACGGGATCATCGACACGGTGTTCGACTATCGCAAGCTCAGCGCGCAGAAATAAGTCGCGAATAGTCGTTTCCGGCCGGGCCGGGACGACTGGGCGAATTGCCGATCCCGGCGGCGGTTCGCTCGTAAATTGCTTCGCAACAGGGAATTCCGGCCGGGAAGTATGCCAAGCGGTATGCTGCCCGGCCGGACCGCTCACGTGCCGCCGAGGTTCGAGAATTTGTTCGAACCCCGCGATGGCGCGCTGGGCGGTCGGGAGGTCTCGGTCGCCGGTCCAGCGGGCGGATCGCCTTTCGGCGTCGTGACAACACGCACAACCCGCGCGAGAAACATGCGCGAGTTGTCGACCTCCATCCCGAACACCGGGTACGGTCGACCTAGGGACCTTTGCTCCCGGTTGACAGCACTGCCCACCGGTCCGGATTCAGCCGATGCGTTTGCGGCTGCGAAAGTGGTGGACAGCTGGCAACCTGGACGGACGGTTGCACGCGGACAAGGAAGTAGGGACCCACGAGATGGCGCGCATCGGAGATGGCGGCGATCTGCTGAAGTGCTCGTTCTGCGGAAAGAGCCAGAAGCAGGTCAAGAAGCTCATTGCGGGACCAGGGGTGTACATCTGCGACGAGTGCATCGATCTCTGCAACGAGATCATCGAGGAGGAACTCGCCGAATCGAGCGAGGTCAAGCTCGATGAGCTGCCCAAGCCCGCCGAGATCCGGGACTTCCTGGAGAACTACGTCATCGGGCAGGACACCGCCAAGCGCACTCTCGCGGTGGCCGTATACAACCATTACAAGCGCATCCAGGCCGGCGACAAGGGTCGCGACAGCCGCGGCGAGACCGTCGAGCTGGCCAAGTCCAACATCCTGATGCTGGGCCCCACCGGCTGTGGCAAGACCTATCTCGCCCAGACGTTGGCGAAGATGCTGAACGTTCCGTTCGCCATCGCCGACGCCACCGCGCTCACCGAGGCCGGATATGTCGGCGAGGATGTCGAGAACATCTTGCTGAAGCTGATCCAGGCCGCCGACTACGACGTCAAGCGCGCCGAGACCGGCATCATCTACATCGACGAGGTCGACAAGATCGCCCGCAAGAGCGAGAACCCGTCGATCACCCGGGACGTCTCCGGCGAGGGTGTGCAGCAGGCGCTGCTGAAGATCCTGGAGGGCACCCAGGCGAGTGTGCCGCCGCAGGGCGGTCGTAAGCACCCGCACCAGGAGTTCATCCAGATCGACACGACCAACGTGCTGTTCATCGTGGCTGGCGCCTTCGCGGGCCTGGAGAAGATCATCTCCGACCGTACCGGTCATCGCGGCATCGGATTCGGCGCCGAGGTGCGGTCCAAGGCCGAGATCGACACCACCGATCACTTCGCGGACGTCATGCCGGAGGACCTGATCAAGTTCGGCCTGATCCCCGAGTTCATCGGCCGTCTGCCCGTGGTCGCCTCGGTAACCAACCTGGACAAGGAATCGCTGGTCAAGATCCTCTCCGAGCCGAAGAACGCGCTGGTCAAGCAGTACGTCCGGTTGTTCGAGATGGACGGGGTCGACCTCGAGTTCACCGACGACGCGCTGGAGGCCGTCGCCGACCAGGCGATCCTGCGCGGCACCGGCGCGCGCGGCCTGCGGGCGATCATGGAAGAAGTCCTGCAGCCCGCCATGTACGACATCCCCAGCCGCGACGATGTCGCCAAGGTGGTCGTCAACGCGGACACCGTCAACGACAACGTCCTGCCCACCATCGTGCCGCGCAAGGCGCAGCGGGCGGAGCGCCGGGAGAAGTCCGCGTAGTTGTTCGGGTGTGGCGGCGCTCTCGCGGGGGTATCTCTTCGTGAGGGTTGAGCAAACAGCCTAGTTCCGGCGTGGGTTTCGTCCGGGGCGCATCATTCCCGTGAGCACCTGTACGAGATTGCTGCGGGCGTCAGGACCGAGGTCCTCATGTCGACAGGCTTGGCCAATCCCACGTACGTTCTCCCCGCCGTTCGCAACGCCGATCACCCGGCCGAGCGGCTCAAGATCTCCGTTACCGCCCCGAGCGACCAGGTCACGCTGTGTGCGCTCGCGGGCGAGGTCGACCATTTCACCGTCGAGGTGTTCCGCCGCAGGCTGATCGGTTCGCTGGGCGCGGCGGCGCAGGTGGTGGTCGTCGATCTGTCCAAAGTCACGTTCTTCGGCGTCGCCGGGCTGCATGTGCTGATCGACGCACGCTCCGTACTGGAGCAGGACGGTCGTAGGCTGCGTCTGGTCACCGGTCCGCGGTGCGTGGACCGGCTGTTGCAGCTGGCGGGTGATCGCGCACGCTTCGAGGTCATGCCCAGCCTCGCCGACGCCGTGCTCGCCGCCGCCTGAACCGCGCGCCGGTCGTTACGATCGGTTCATGTTTGCCAACCGGCGCTTGGAGCGCAAGGTCGACGCGTTGCACGTCAAACTCGATCTGATCATGACCCATCTGGGCATCGAGGCGCCGGCGCAGGTCGCGCCGGTGCGCGCCGTGCCGTCGGTTCCGCGCGGCGACGGCATGGCGGAGATCGACGCACTACTGTTGCAGGGCAAGAAGATTCACGCGATCAAGCGGTATCGCGAGCTCACCGGGTGCGGGTTGAAGGAGGCCAAGGACGCGGTCGAACGGCGATACCCGTACTGAGTGTCCGGGACTTCGTCGCGTCGCTGCGCGGGACCACCTAGCTGTGCGCGCCGTGGACCAATTGGGCGTGGAAACTCACCGGGAGGTCGGCGTCCGCGCCGGACCGAGTGTCCGCCGGGGAGCGTTCCGGCAAGGGGTCGTGCCCGATCGGGTCCGGCAAGTTCCGTACCTGCTCGGTGGCGTAGCTGATCGCACGCCCGTATCGCGCGCTCGCGGCGTCGTGGATGAGCAGTGCGACGCCGATCATCACCGGAGCGACCCCGTGGACGGCGGCGTCGAACCACCGCCCCGCACTCACGTAGGGATAGGTGTTCAGAGCCACGGTGAGTGTGAGCAAGGAGACCTCGGCCGCCGCCACTTGGCTGCGGTTGTCCAGCACGCCCCACTCGGTGACCTTGTTCGTGCCGATCATGATGATGATCAGCGACACGCTGATCATCGCCTCGAGCAGGTAGCTGAACCAGTACAGCGGGTCGGTCGGCCCGCCTGGCGCGATGTTGTGCTGGACGTTGACCGCCGACCACAGCATTCCGGCGGCGACCACGCCCGCCAGCGCGCCGAGCGACCACGAACGGTGCCGGTACAGCGACGCCAGCCTGGCGTGCGGGCTGGACGCGCGGCGCTGCGCGGCAATCGCCTTGCGCGCCAACAGGAGGTCCCTGATCTCGGCCTTCTCGATGGCCTCCGAGGTGTGCCGTGCCCGGTCGGATGCCGCGGCGGACGCCTCGGCTTGCTTCCAGCGCTGGTCGCGATCCTGGGTCCGGATCCGTTCGGCCAGTTCGCGTTCGGCGAACAGTTCGTCCTCCGACAGTGCGCCGGTCAGTGCCGGGTCGAACTGGTAGGCGAGGCGGCCGCGGGCCTTCTCGACTCGTCTCGCCAGCCGTGCGACGTCGTCGTCCGTGGTCTGTTCGTCGAGCATGCGGCTCCAAACGGTCGGGCGGAGGGGAACTCGAGAAACCGAAGACGCCGGTACGGCCTACCGTTCAGCCGAGCTCGCAAACGATAGCTCGCCGACCGCGGCGCGGCCGGGCGAGGTCAACACCTCTTATTCTTAGTGCATTCCACGCCGCAGCGACAGTCCGGAGTGCCCGCGACGCCGAAGTGCCAGGCCGGGCCCGACCTTTCCCGCAGCGCCGCGGCCGTTTTCACGCCCAGGGCACCCGGCAGGAATCGGTGCTGAAACCCTGCGCGGTGATCCCGAGCGCCGAATTGAACCGGGCGCGTGAGTTTTCCAGCGCGATGTGATAGCTGAGCTCGATGACGCCCGCCCGGCCGAAGCGGCGCTCGAGGTCGGCGACCTGCTCGTCGGTCGCCGCGGTCGGCGTGGCGGTCATCGCGTCGGCGTAGGCGATGGCGGCGCGCTCGTCGTCGGAGTACAGCGGCGAGGTCGCGTAGTCCGCGATGTGCTCGAGCCGTGCGACGTCCAGTTCGCCCAGGCGCATGAGCATGGCGCCGAAGTCGACGCACCACGAACAGCCGATCGTCCACGCCGTCCGATAGACGGCGATTTCGCGGATCACGGCGGGCAGGGCCGAGCTGGCCTTGTCCACCATGGTCTCGTGGACCGCGTTCGCGGTGAGCAGCTTCGGATGGTTGGCGGTGACGGCGAAGGGCTCCGGCACTTCCCGGAAGCGGCGCTTGGCCAGCCGGTACAGCAGCTTGGTCATCGGCCCGGCCTGCTGCGGGGTGACGGCGGCGATACGGGTGACGCCCATGGCGGTCTCCTTCGATCAGCGGATGTGGTTCCTACTTCTCGGACGAGAGACCGTGCCGGAATGTGATGGGGCCGCGCTGTGACCTAGCACACCGGGCCGCCGTGCGGGTCACTCGGGCTCGACCCGCATGTCCTCCTGACTCCAGTAGGCGCGCATCCCGGTGATCCGGCCTTCCTCGTCGAACTGCATCACGTCGATCGGCGAAAGGACGAAGCGCTGCCCGCCGACCTTGGTGACGATGGTGAACGGGAACGCGGCTTGGTTGCCCGCGATCCTGATGTCCTCGGGCCGCAGTTCGGTCTCTCGATCGAGTGCGGCGATCACCTCGTAGAACTCGCGGATGGCGTCGTGGCCACGCTTGGGCGGGGTGCCGACCGGGTCCTCGACGATGGCGTCGGGCGCGTACAGGTTCACGATCTCCTCGGTCGGGCCCGAGCCGACCAGCTTGACGTACTGCTCGACCACGTCGCGGATCTGCTTGGCCATCGAGTCTCCTTCGAAGTGAAACGTGTTCTAGTTTCAGACTAGCAAGTTCGCGCGGCCGATTCGATCCCGTGCGCTCGATCCAGCACGACGATCCGGACTCCGGTGGCCAGGAGTGTGGTGGGCGAGAGCCCGAACAATGCGCGGAACGCGTCACTGAAATGAGACGGACTGGCGAATCCGGCGGCGGCCGACGCGACGGTGAGATTCGCGCCTCCGGAGATCGCGCGTCCGGCGCCGAGCATCCTGGCCCAGAGCCGGTACCTCCGGAACGAGGTGCCCGCCTGGGCCGAGAACAGGTGCAGGAATCGCGACTCCGACAGGTGCACCGCCGCGGCGAACCGGTCGGCGGTGACTTCTCGCTCGGGATGGGTCAGCAGGGTCGCCATCGCCTCGGCTACGCGGTCGTCCAGTGCGGGGACCGGTGCCGCACCGACGAGTTCCGCCAGGGAGCACGGATCGGGACGTGCGTCGCGCGCGGCCGCGGCGAGCGCGGACTCCGCTCGGTGGCCGAGTCCGAATTCGTTGTCCCACCGGGTCATCCGGTCGCGGCAGGCCCGAGCGGTGCGCGATCCGGGATCCAGGTAGCAGAACATCATGTGGTCGCCGTCCGCGACCACGCGGTGTACCCGGCGCGGCGGGATCAGCGCGCTGCGTGCGGGGCGCGCGATGTCGTCGGCCTCGAGCGTGAACGGGGCGTCGACCCCGACGGCAAGGCAGTCGACCGCGGTCGAATGCGCCGCCAGACGCAGCGAAGGTCCGCGATAGATCGCCTGCCCGGCCCACAGCCACAGCGCCGCGGACGCTCCCGGCGGAGTGCTCGGGTCCATGCCGTCATGCTGTCACGACTGGGTGAAACGCGACGGCGGTCTGTCGTGTGACGCGGGTAGCGGCGCTGTTCGGTGGGCCGATTGCGCGCCGGATTCGGGGGATCGCCGTTGATCCCCCCGGGTTCGCCGTTGAACCGTGACCCGCGCTCGGTGTTCGCTGACTCTGTCGGGAACGGCGCACCCGGTGTTACCGCGCAGCTTCGGAATAGTCGCCGTACCGAGGCGCGCCGGCGTTGCGGTAGGCGCCGATGACGATGCCGCTGCCGGTGACGCGCGAATCCGTGAGCCGCAGGCCGGTCGGCTGGACATCCGCGCTGAACAGGCGCTTGCCGGTGCCGAGAAGCACCGGGAAGGTGAGCAGATACAGGGTGTCGATCAGCCCGTGCGCCAGCAGGCTGCGCGCGAGGTTCCCGCTGCCGTGCATCTGGAGTTCTCTGCCGGGCCGCTGTTTCAGGGCGGTCACCTCGGCGACCAGGTCGCCACGCAGTAGCTCGGCGCCCGCCCAATCGGTGCGCTCCATGGTCCGGGAAGCGATGTACTTGGGCAGCGAGTTGAGCTTCGTGGCCACCGGATTGTCCGGATCGGTGATCTTCGGCCAGTAACCGGCGAAGATCTCGTAGGTCCGCCGTCCGAGCAGGAACGCGTCCACACGGTCGAAGACCGAATCGATGAACGCGCCGAAATCCTCGTCGCCGAACGGCACCGACCAGCCTCCGTGCGTGAAGCCGCCGCTGGTGTCCTCCTGCGGACCGCCGGGCGCCTGGCACACGCCGTCCAGCGTGACGAACTGGGTGAGGGACAGCTCCATGACGTGATGTTCCTTTCGTCCTTTTCGCCTGTCGGGCATCGGCCGTTCACTGATTCCGACGGCGTGGTCCGAGGAAATTCATCGCTATTTCCGCTGTTCATGCCCCGGTGTGTCGAGCTTGCGCTCCCGGTGCCGTGCTGTTTACTCGGTCCGGTCAACCAGATGTTCGAGTGACGAGTGGAAGCGGAGGAGACATGGCACTGCCTACCATGACCGCAGAGCAGCGCACCGAGGCCCTGGCCAAGGCGGCTGCGGTCCGCAAGGCACGCTCCGAACTGATCGGCAAGGTGAAGGCGGGCAAGGTTTCGGTCGCGGACCTGCTGAAGAAGGCCGACTCCGACGAGCTGGTCAAGAAGACCAAGGTGGCCGCGGTGATCAAGGCACTGCCCGGTGTCGGCCCGGTGAAGGCCGCGAAGCTGATGGACCAGGCGGAGATCCCCGAGGACCGCCGCATCGGTGGTCTCGGCGCACGGCAGCGCGCGGCGCTGCTCGACGCGCTGAAGGACTGACCGGCGGGAACTCGCCGTCGCTCACGGACGCACCGGATCACGCCCGTGGTGGTCGCCCACGGGCGTCCCGGACTCGCTGGACCGGATCGCCGGTCAACGGGATGCGCGGGGACCGCGGCGGGGGAAACGCACTGTGATCGGCTGCGGATCCGACAAGGGCAGATTCCCGCGCGGCGGAACGAAGACACACACCGCTCCGCCGACCACGAGCAGGAACGCCGCGATCAGGCTGGCGGTGAAGCTCCCCGCGCCCAGCTCGGCCGGCTTGTGCAGGACGTGGTACAGGAAGTGGGGGACACCGAAGGTCAGCCAGCCGACGCCCGCGATCCGGGCCGCCGTGGTGCCGTCGACGGCGAGCGCGGCGATCGTCACCGCGGTCAGGGCGAGGAAGAAGGACCCGACGTCGGCTGCCAGATGGTGGTTGTAGGGGCCGTCCGCCGCCACCCACCGAGCGCCGAACCCCGGGAAGCTGGTGTACCAGGAGTGCGGCGCCAAGGTGGCCCAGAGGCCGATGACGGCGCCTTGCACCGCCAGGACGGCCAGCACGATTCGCGTGAGCAGCAGGCGGCGGTACTGCGCGAAACGCATCCGTACCCGTAGGCCCTCGGAGTTCCCCTGCACCGAGATCCGCATCGGCCGCTCCGTTCCCGCCGAATCCGTTTCGGCTCCGTGCAGTCACGGTAAAACGCGTGCCCGGCGCGGGCAATAGTGAGTCAGGCCAACCGGGAGTTCGCGCCAGGAACGGCGCGGATCCGCTCGGGGGCGCTGTAGACGTTCATGGTGTCGCCGCGGAGGAAACCGACCAGGCTGAGTCCGGCCTCGGCGGCGAGGTCGACCGCGAGCGAGCTCGGCGCCGAGACCGCGCCGAGCATCGGAATCCCGGCCATGACGGCCTTCTGTACCAGCTCGAACGAGGCCCGCCCGCTCACGATGAGCACCAGATCGTGGGCGGGGACCCGGGTTTCGCGCAGTGCCCAGCCGATCACCTTGTCCACCGCGTTGTGCCTGCCGATGTCCTCGCGCACCGCCAGCGCTTCGCCCTCGGCGGTGAACAATCCGGCGGCGTGCAAACCGCCGGTGGCGTCGAACACCGATTGGCGATCGCGCAGCATGCCGGGCATGGCGGCCAGGGCAGGGGCGTCCACCACGGGGCCGCCGGGCGGAAGCGGGTATCGGGTGCGGGTGCGCACCTCGTCCAAGGCGGTCTTGCCGCACAGTCCGCAGGCTCCGGTGGTGAGGAAGGCGCGGGTCGGCACCGGGACGGGCGCGCGCAGGGTGACGTCGAGGACGTTGTAGGTGTTGCGGCCCTGGTCGTCGGTGCCCGCGCAGTATCGGGCCGCGACGATGTCCGCGCCGGAGCCGATCATGCCTTCGCTCAACAGGAACCCGTGCACGAGGTCGATGTCGTCCCCGGGGGTGCGCATGGTGACCGTCAGCGATCGCCCGTCGATGCGGATTTCGAGCGGTTCTTCGACGGCGAGGGTGTCCGGACGCAGGATCTCTCCGGCGGGCGAGATCCTGCGGGTGCGGCGGCGAGCGGTGACGCGACTCATGATGCCTCGAACCGGACGGTCACCGCCTTGGAGACCGGGGTGTTCGACCGCTTCGCGACGTGATCCAACGGCACCAGGGGATTGGTCTCGGGATAGTAGGCCGCGGCGTTGCCCCGCGGGGTGGGGTAGGGCACCAGACGGAAGCCTTCGACGCGGCGTTCGGTGCCGTCGGTCCATTCGGAGACGACGTCCACCAGATCGCCGTCGGTGAAGCCGAGCGCCGTGATGTCGTCGGGGTGCACCAGGACGACTTTGCGGCCGTTGTGGATACCGCGGTAGCGGTCGTCGAGGCCGTAGATGGTGGTGTTGTACTGGTCGTGGCTGCGCAGGGTTTGCAGGATCAGCCTGCCGTCGGGGACCGGCAGCCAGGTCAGTTCGTTGACCGCGAAGTTGGCCTTGCCGGTCGCGGTGCGGAACTCGCGGGCGTCGCGTGGCGGGTGCGGGAGCTGGAATCCGTTGCGTGCGCGAACTTTCGCGTTGTAGTCGGTACAGCCGGGCACCACGCGGGCGATGGCGTCGCGGATGGCGTCGTAGTCGCGGGCGAAGCGCGCCCACCCCACCGCGTGATCGGGCCCGAAGAGCTCTCCGGCGAGTTCGCAGACGATGGCGACTTCGCTGCGCAGATGGTCGCTGACCGGCGTCAGCCGACCGGTGGACAGATGCACCATCGACATCGAGTCCTCCACCGAAACTTGATTTTTGGCGCCGTCCGGGGCGAGGTCGAGGTCGGTGCGGCCGAGGGTGGGCAGGATGAGGGCGGTGCGGCCGTGCACGACGTGGCTGCGGTTGAGTTTGGTGGATACCTGCACGGTCAGCGCGCAGCCGCGCAGCGCGGCCTCGGTCACGGCGGTGTCGGGGGTGGCGGAGACGAAGTTGCCGCCCATGCCGAGGAAGACTTTCGCGTGTCCGTCGCGCATGGCGCGGATGGCCGCGACGGTGTCGAAGCCGTGCTCGCGCGGGCTGGTGATGCCGAACTCGCGGTCGAGGGCGTCGAGGAAG
The DNA here is from genome assembly GCF_015477775.1 of Nocardia abscessus. Classification (GTDB taxonomy): domain Bacteria; phylum Actinomycetota; class Actinomycetes; order Mycobacteriales; family Mycobacteriaceae; genus Nocardia; species Nocardia abscessus_A. The sequence goes on from NZ_JADLQO010000008.1 coordinate 73,708, forward strand.
GCGGCGGGCATCTTCTCCCAGATGCCCATGGTGCGGTCGCCTTGGACGTTGGAGTGGCCGCGCACCGGGCACACGCCCGCGCCCGGCTTGCCGATCATGCCGCGCAACAGCAGCAGGTTGGTGGCCTCCTCGATGGTCGCCACGGCATCGGCCTGCTGGGTCAGCCCCATCGCCCAGCACAGGATGATGTTGCGCGACCGGGCGAACACCTCGGCGGTGTGCTCGAGCTCGGCGGTGCTGAGGCCCGTCGCTTCCAGCACGGTGGCGAGATCGACCGCGCGCACGTGCTTTTCGTATTCGGCGTAACCCGCGCAGTGGGCGTCGATGAACGCCCGGTCGACGACCGTGCCCGGCGCGCGATCCTCGGCTTCCAGCAGCAGGCGGCCGAGCGCCTGGAACAGGGCCATATCGCCGCCGAGGCGGATCTGCAGGAAGTCGTCGGCGATCGGCATGCCTGCGGTGACGCCCTTGATTGTCTGCGGGTCGCGGAAGGCGAGCAGCCCGGTCTCCGGCAGGGGATTCACCGCGATGATCCGGGCGCCCTTGGTCCTGGCGGCGGCGAGCGCACTGAGCATCCGCGGATGGTTGGTGCCCGGATTCTGGCCCGCGACGACGATCAGGTCGGCCTTCTCGAAGTCGTCGATGGAGACCGAGCCCTTGCCGATCCCGATCGAACTGGACAGCGCGGCGCCGGAGGACTCGTGGCACATGTTGGAGCAGTCCGGCAGGTTGTTGGTGCCGTAGCTGCGCACCAGCAGCTGATAGAGGAACGCGGTCTCGTTGCTGGTGCGGCCGGAGGTGTAGAACACCGCCTCGTCAGGCGAGTCCAAGCCGCGCAGGGTGTCAGCGATCAGCCGGTAGGCCTCGTCCCACGCGATGGGGGAGTAGTGGGTGTCGCCGGGCCGCAGCACCATCGGGTGGGTGAGTCTGCCCTGCTGGCCGAGCCAGTAGCCGGACCTCTCGCTCAACTCGGCGATCGAGTGCGCGGCGAAGAACTCCGGCGTGACCGTGCGCAGCGTGGCTTCCTCGGCGACCGCCTTCGCGCCGTTCTCGCAGAACTCGGCGGGCCTGCGATGGCCGGTCGGTTCGGGCCAGGCGCAGCCGGGGCAGTCGAAGCCGTGTACCTGATTGACCCGGGCCAGCGTGCGGGCGGTGCGGATGACACCCATCTTCTCGACCGAGCGTTTCAGCGCCACCCCCACGGCGGTGAGGCCCGCGGCCTGCTTCTCGGGCGGGGTCACGGTCAGCTCGGACTCGTCGATGTCCCGGCTCGGTCCGTTTCGGTGCATGCCGCCATTGTCCTCCCCACATGGCCGGGGCCGGGCGGCCGCCCGTTCGCACCACACCAGCAGTGCCGCACTGCGTCGCCCGCCGCGATCCAGCAGGGGATCCGCAGCCGCTGAGAGGCCGCGGTCTGTCGCGGTGCGGCGGCGCGGATCCGCGGGTCGCTGTGGGAGTCGGGCCGTCCCGCGGCCCTTTCGGCGCACACGTCCGACGGGTGTTCGGCGGGTGACCTGACCCGGATCCACGACCGGATGCAGTACTTGTAGCTCACCGACCGTCGTCATGCCCGCGAGCAGCGACTCGTGGATGCTCCGCGGCGGCGCCTCGGTCACGGTGGCGTTCGGATCGGCCGCAGACCCAGCCCGCTCACCGTCAACGATCGACACGCCGAACTCCGGTCCGGCGGGTCCGCGCCACGGGGCGGGACTGGCGACGCGCGGTGCGGCGGTCACTGGCGTGGACTCGTGCGTCGGGCTCCTATGGGGCCGGTGCGGGCGAGGGTCAGGAGCGGCGGCGTGCGCCTGCGATGTCGGCCATGCCGGTGCGCTGGTCGTCGCCGCGGTAGGTGAGGACTCGCTCGCTGATGCGGACGCGCCAGCCGGGCGGGAGTTCGGTGGGGGATGTGCTGATCCGAGTCCACTGGTCGGTGCCGGGTGCGGCGATGAAGGTGCCGGAGGTGGCGGCGGCGTCCCGGACGTACACCTTGCCTGCGTCGACCGACACATAGGCGTGCACGCGCGAGACATGGCGGTCACGCTGGATGACGATCGGGGTCGCGGTGGCGGCGCGGACCGAATCGTCCACCTGCGGCCCGCGCCCGATGACATAGGCGCGGTTCAACGGGTACGCGGCCCCGTCCTCGGTGACCAGGGCGCCGACGGCGGCTTCGCCGGACGGCGCGGCCGGGCGCGGGACTCGCGTCCCACCGTTCTCCGGCGCTTTGCGCAAGGCGACCGGTTCGTGTGCGGGCTGCACCTGCGACCATGCGAGCGGTCGATCCGTGGCGGGCCGGGGCGGACGCGGTTTGGCGAGGAGGCGAGCCGATTCGGTCGGCCGGGCGGGCGTCGCCGCAGGCGCGACCGCGTCGGAAGCGCCGGTCGGTTCGGGCGTCGCCGAGAAGCCCGCCGCGGCCGTCGGTTCCGGCTCGGCCTGTGCGGAAGGCTCGGGTCTCCGGGGTTCGACAGTCTTCCCGGCACTGCGCACCGCGGCGTGCAAGACGAAGCCGCCGCCGGGGACCACCCCGGCGCGCAAGTCGGTGCGGGGCAGCGCGGCCGGGGGCGCGCCGGTGCCCGCGCCGATCGTGATGCGGCGCACCGGTTCGCGCACGATCTCGTCCACCCAGGTGAACGCACGCCCGCCGTCGAGGCGGCGGGTGCCCTCCGCGCCCTGGATCTCCGCGGTCACCGGTCCGCGCAGCAGGATCAGCATGCCGTCGTCGGTCGGCGCGACGACTCCGAACGGCGGCGGTTGGACCGTGCTGCCGAAGATCACCGCGGCGAGGCGCTGAGCCAGCGCGGCGCCGGGATGATCACCCTCGGCCACGGCTTCGATGGTGCCGAGTATCCGGTCCGTGGAGGTGGTTTCGGCACCGAGATAGGCGACGACCGCACCGAATCGGGCGACCAGTCCGTCGCCCGGTGCGACACCCACGGTGGACGGTTTCTTGCGCACCCGCGCCCTCCTTCCCGGCGCACTACCGGCATTCCGAAGCCAGCATAGAGCGTCGGTGGCGACCGAACCCGGGGCTTGAACCATCACCGAGCCGAATCCTGGAACGCTCCGCTGTGCTGTCCGGTCATCGAATCACGCGCTCCCGCCCAGGTTCTCGCGGGCGGTTCCGCGCGCCTGTGCGACGGCTGTGAGCTGCGCGTTGTGGTCTTTTCCGCAGCAACAGGTAGTCATATACGAAATTTCCGACTGTGTCTTGGATCACGTGACGAGTCCTGTCGTGATCACTTCTCGCCGGCCGGGCCACGGGTAGGCAGACCGCGTCGTCGGCGCTCCCGCTTTCCGTTCGAATGGCCCATTTGCGACGACCCGGCTGGCTCATCGCTGAGTGCGCCCCGAACGCGATGCGAGCATGCGCCGAACACCCGAACGGCGTTCGTCGCTGGTTATGCTCGGCGTATGAGCGCAGCAGCCGTCAGCCGCCGGTCCCGCCCGGCCAAAGCTCCGCTGAGTCGCGAGGTGATCATCGAGACCGGCCTGCGCATCCTGGACCGGGATGGCGCGGCGGCGCTGACGATGCGCCGGGTGGCGCAGGACTTGGACACCGGCGCCGCCTCGCTGTACGTCTACGTCGCCAATCGCGACGATCTGATGGCCGCCATGCTCGACCACGTCCTCGGCGCTGTCCCGGAGCCTGCCGGAGCGGATTGGCGAGAACGGCTCACCGAGCTGGTCGATGCCATGGTCGCGGCGATGAGCAGGCACGAGGGGCTGGCGCTCGTCGCGCTCGGCGCGATCCCGGACAGCCCGAACGCGTTGCGGCTGGTGGAACTGATGCTCGGCTCGCTAACCGAGGCGGGACTGGACGACCGAACCGCCTCGTGGGCGGTGGACCTGCTCTTTCTGCACAGCACCGCGTCGGCGGCCGAACAGAGCGTGCACAACGTCGGCGGCGGTACCGAGCAGGAGTACCTCGCCGAGGTGCGGCGACGCTTCGCCGAGCTGCCCGCCGACCGCTATCCCATGGTCGTGGCCATGCGGGACGCTCTGCTGGCCGGTGACGGCGACGCACGCGCGGCGTGGGCGATGCGCGTGCTGGTCAACGGCATCCTCGCCACGCGGGCGGAGTGAAATTCGCTGGTCCGCTCGGCGGATGCGGAGGCAGAATGAGCCGGTGATCCGGCCAGCGACGACCGCAGACCTTCCCGTGCTGCAAGACATCGAAACCGCGGCGGGCAAGCCGTTCGCGGAGATCGGGATGACGGCCGTGGCCGACGACGAACCCCCTTCGCTGGCGACGCTGCGCGAGTTTCAGCAAGCCGGGCGCGCCTGGGTGTGGACCGACGACGACGTGCCGATCGGCTACCTGGTGCTGGGGGTGGTCGACGGCAACGCTCATATCGAGCAGGTGTCGGTGCGCCCCGACTACGCCGGACGCCGGATCGGCAAGCGGTTGATCGATCGGGCCGCCCGCTGGGCCGCCACCGCGGGCCTGCCCGCGATGACGTTGACCACGTTCACCGAAGTCGCCTGGAACGGGCCGTATTACCAGCGGCTCGGCTTCCGGTACCTGTCGGCGGACGAGGAGACGCCGGGGCTGGTCGCGTTGCGGGCCGCCGAACGTGCCCACGGCCTCGACCGCTGGCCGCGCGCGTGCATGCGCGCGGAGCTGACCGCGTGGTCGATGGAATGACCGCCTGCCGCGCCGGACGAAGCGACGGGCGCGTCCCCTAGCCGACTGCGGCGACCGCGGCCGGGGCGGCGGCCGCGCGGTCCTCGGCGACCAAGCCGATGCGCGTGCGCCGATCCAGCAGATCCTCGGCGTCGAGCGCACCCTCGTGGGACACCGCGAACGCGAATTCGGCGCCGAGCACGTCGATTCCGGGCGCGACCGGCTCGGCCAGCGCCGGATCACGGCGCGCCGCGGCCTGTACGGCGGCCGCCTCGCCGCCGTAGCGCTCGATCAGCACGGGCGGGGCGGCGATGTGGTCGCGCGCCGCGCCGGAGACCGCGCCGATCAGGGGAAGCTGCCGGGTGCGGCACGGCCCCGCGGTGAGACCGCCGTGCGCGACGGCGGCGTCGATCACGTCCTCGGCCATCTTCCGATAGGTGGTGAGTTTGCCCCCGACAACGGTGACGATCCCGGTGGGGGACCGCAGCACCGCGTGTTTGCGGGAGATGTCGGCGGTGCTGTCGTCGGCGGTCTGCAGCAGTGGACGCAATCCGGCGTACGACCCGCGAATATCGTCGCGGGTCAATGGTTCACGCAGGGCCGGATTGATGGTCTCGAGCAGGAACTCGATCTCACCGTCGGTGGGCTTCGGCTCGTCGGGTACCGGTCCCGGCGCGTCCTCGTCGGTCAAGCCCAGGTACACCCGGCCGTGCGCGGCGGGGAAGGCGAAGACGAAGCGGCCGATGCTGCCGGGTACCGGCACGGTGAGCGCGGCGGTGAGGCCGCCGAAGGAGGCGGCGGAGAACACCAGGTGGGTGCCGCGGCTCGGCCGCAGCCGGATGCTCGGATCCACCTGGTCGGCCCAGACACCGGTGGCATTCACCACGGCGCGCGGTCGCACCGTGAGGGTCTCGCCCGTGCGAATGTCGCGCAGGGTCGCCGAATCGCCGGACACCGCGAGCGCTTCGACCCTGGTCAGCACCCGCGCGCCGTGGGCTGCCGCGGTGCGCGCCAGCGCGACGACCAGGCGGGCGTCGTCCACCAGCTGTCCGTCCCACGCCTGTAGGCCGCCGCGCAAGTCCGCGCGGCGTACCGTCGGTGCGAGCCGCACGGCCTCCGCGGCGGTGACGTGCCGGGACCGGGGCAGGATGGCCGCCGGGGTGCCCGCCCCGCGCCGCAGCAGGTCGCCCGCCAGGAAACCGGCGCGCACCAGGGCGGCTTGCGTCGCGCCGATGCCCGGCAGCAGCGGCACGAGCTGGGGCAGTGGGCGCACCAGATGCGGTGCCGTGGTGCGCATCAGGATGCCGCGTTCCACCGCGCTCTCGTGAGCGATGCCGACCCGGCCGCCTGCCAGGTAGCGCAGGCCGCCGTGCACCAGCTTGGAACTCCAGCGGCTGGTGCCGAAAGCCAGATCGTGGCGCTCGACCAGGACGGTTCGCAGCCCGCGGGCCGCGGCGTCCAGGGCGGCCCCCGCGCCGGTGACGCCGCCGCCGATCACGAGGACGTCGATCTCGGCGCCGTCACCGAGCAGGGCCAGGTCCGCGGCGCGACGGGCGGCGTTCAACGCGGAGTCTCCGGTGCGCACCGAATTCGTGCTCATCACAATGCCTTTCCGAGCCTTTCGAGCCTTTCGAGCCTTTCGAGCCAGCGGGAAGCGTTCGCGCGCGTGCTCGTCCGCTCGTGCTCGTCACGGTCGCTTGCGGTCGCCGTCTTCGGCCGCGTGGTCGTCGAGATAGCCGTCGATCGCGCGGCGGAGTTCGGTGTCGAGGTGCTCGCCTGCCAGCAACGCCGCGACGGTGCCCGCCGACTGCACCGCGGACTGGGCGATCAGCAGCAGCATGGTGGCCATCCGCTCCGGATCGCCGTCGCGAATGGAGCCGTCCTGCTGGCCTTCCCGGATACCCGCCGCGAACAGCTCGATCAGCGCGCGCTGGTTGCGCCCGAGCCGCCCGAAGACGTAGGTGAGCATCAGATCGGTGTCGGTGCGGAAGATCTTGCCGAACAACGGGTTCGACCGGACCGTCGCCGCTCCCGAGACCACGCCCTCGACCAGCCTGGCGCGCGCGCTGCCCGCGGAGGGCATCGCCTCGGCCACGATGCCGCGCAGCTCGCGGACCAGTAGCTCGGCCACCAGCGCGCCGGTATCCGGCCAGCGGCGGTAGACGGTGGGCCTGCTGACGCCTGCTCGCCGCGCCACCTCGGTGAGCGTGGTGCGGCGTACGCCGAACTCCTGCACGCAGGCGCGCGCAGCGTCCAGGATCGCCAGGTCGATCGCCGAGAGTAGGTACTCGGCGGAGTCGTCAGGAACGCTCAAGGTGTCACCACCGGTGGTCGAGTGGTCCGCAGGGCGCCGACCAGGAAGAATGGTTCACGTGCTTGTTACTGATTGACAGTATATGTCAAACTGTAACGTATGGTGGAGACGCAGCAGCACACCGGCGGCGATCCGGCTGCCCCGGCAAAGACCGGCGTGAGCGGATCGACGGCGGGTATGGTCTGGGATGCCTGGGGAATCCCGGCTGGGCACCAGCCACTTTCGGAGCGCATCCGTGGCCTGCTGACGCAGGTATTCGGAGTGTCCGGCAGTTCGGTGGCGCGCCGCGATGAGGGCGACGTGCCACTGCGTGAATCGGCGCTGACGCAGGCGCGGCGAGCCGGGCTGATCGAGGTGGTCGGCCCCGGCAACGTGTCGGCCGACCACCGCGATCGGTTGCGGCACGCCGGGGGAAAGAGCACCCCCGATCTGCTGCGCCGCCGGGCGGACGGCCCGCAGGACGCCCCGGATGCCGTCGTCTTCCCCGCCGATCACGATCAGGTCCTCGCCGTGCTGGCCTACTGCGCGCAGCAGGCCGTGGCGGTGGTCCCGTTCGGCGGCGGCACCAGCGTGGTGGGTGGCGTCGATCCCGTGCGCGGTCGTTTCGACACCGTCATCGCGCTGGACCTGCGCAGGCTCGACGGCGTCACCGGCATCGATCCGATCAGCGGCACCGCCACGCTGGGAGCGGGACTCACCGGTCCGCGCGCGGAGGAACTGCTGGGGGCGCACGGCCTTTCGCTCGGCCACTTCCCGCAGAGTTTCGAGTTCGCCACCATCGGCGGCTTCGCGGCGACGCGGTCGTCGGGCCAGGCCTCGGCGGGTTACGGCCGGTTCGACGACATGGTGCAGCGACTGAAGATCGCCACGCCAAGCGGCACCCTCGAACTCGGCCGCGCCCCCGCTTCGGCCGCCGGCCCGGACCTGCGCGAGCTGTTCGTCGGCTCGGAGGGCACGCTCGGTGTGATCACCGAGGTCACCGTGCGGGTGCACCCGGTCCCGGAAACCGTCGCGTATCAAGCGTGGTCGTTCCCCGACTTCGCAACCGGCGCCGCCGCCTTGCGCTCGGTGGTGCAGGCGGGCGCGGCGCCGACCGTGCTCCGGCTCTCCGACGAGGCGGAGACCGGGATCAACCTCGCCCGCTCCGGCGATATCGGCGGCAACCCGGTCGCCGGATGCCTGGCCGTCACCACCTTCGAGGGCAGTGCCGCGCATGTCGCCGCGCGCAGCGCCGAAGCGGCCGCCGTGCTGGCCGCCGCGGGTGGCTCCGCCCTGGGGGAGACCCCGGCCCGGGAATGGGAGCACGGGCGTTTCGCCGCGCCGTATCTGCGCGACGCGCTGCTGGATGTCGGCGTGCTGTGCGAAACCCTGGAAACCGCCACCACCTGGTCCGATCTGAGCGCTCTGAAGGCGAAGGTGACCGCGGCGCTGACCGATTCGCTCGGCGCGCAGGGGACACCGCCCCTGGTCATGTGCCACATCTCGCACACCTATCCGACCGGCGCATCGCTGTACTTCACCGTCGTCGCCAAGCAACTGGACGACCCGCTGGCCCAGTGGCAGGTCGCCAAGCGCGCCGCGGGCGACGCCATCGTCGCGGCGGGCGGCACGATCACCCACCACCACGCGGTGGGCACCGACCACCGTCCCTGGGTGCCGGACGAGCTCGGTGACCTCGGCGTGCGCGTGCTGCGCGCGGTGAAGGCCGAGCTCGACCCGGCGGGCATCCTGAATCCCGGAAAGCTGGTGCCGTGAACGAGTATTCGCCGGTGCGCAGACTCACCGTGGTGACCAATCCGCACGGCAGAGGAAGCGATGCGGCGAGCGCCGCGATCGCCCACCTTCGCGCGGGCGGCGCCGAGATCACCGAGGTATGTGCCCGCTCGGTCGCGGAAACGGTTGGGCAGGTGCGGGACTCGGTCGCGGGCGAGGCGCCACCGGATGCCGTGGTCTGCGTCGGCGGCGACGGCCTGATCAACGTGACGCTTCCGGCCGTCGCCGAGACCGGCGTCGCGCTCGGCATGGTTCCCGCAGGGACCGGCAACGATCTGGCCAGGGAACTCGGTGTGCCGACCGACGACCCGGTCGCCGCCGCGGCTGTCGTGTTGCGCGGGCGGACCAGGACGATCGATCTCGGGCGGATCGAGTCGTCCCGGCCGCCGATGTGGTTCGCCACGGTGACCGGCACCGGATTCGACGCGCGGGTCACCCTGCGCGCCAACGCGATGCGCCGGCCGAAAGGCAGGCTGCGCTACACCGTCGCGGCGCTGGCCGAGATCTCCGGGCGCTTCACCGTGCCCTACCGGGTCGAACTGGTCGGCGCGGTGACCGAAGGGCTGACCAACCCCGGCGCGGGCTCCCTGCTGGAGACCGAGGCGGTGATGGTCGCGGTCGGCAACACCCGCACCTATGGCGGCGGCATGTTGATCTGCCCGGACGCGATCATGGACGACGGCCTGCTCGACCTGACCGTGGTCGGCGCGTTGTCGCGCAGGGAGATGCTGCGCCTGCTGCCCGCCCTGTCGGCGGGCAAACGCCAGAATCACCCGGAGGTCAAGCAGTTCCGCGCCACGGCCGTCACGCTCACCGCGGCGGGCGCGCCCGCGACCGCGGACGGCGAACCGGCGGGCACCCTGCCGATCACCATCCGCGCGGTCCCCGCGGCGCTGACCGTCCTGGTGCCCTGACCGTCACGGCGGCAACGCGTGCCGGTCAGCCGAACGTCACGCACCGCAACCGGTCGACGGCCGCGCGATCGACGATGACCACCGACCGTGACGCACCGGCCGGCGACCGATGCTCGATCACGACCGCGCGCATGAGTTGCCGCCAGCGCCGCACGTGCAGCCGGAAGGACATGTGATTGATCCGCCTGCCACGGCTGAGCTGGCCTGCGCGGGCCACCGCCGCGGGCACATCGAGCATCAGTAGGTGCAGTTCGCGGTCCGCCGCCCAGTGCGCGATCAGTGCCCGCGCCCAGCCGAACGTGGCGCAGTCGTGGATGACCACCGGGCCGGTGACCTCACGCAACGCGGTGCGGATCGCCGAGAAGTGCGCTGCGTGCACCAGCGGACGCCACAGCAGGTAGGGCAGCCACCACAGCCGAGGCCGCAAACGATTGCGCGCCTGCATGGAGTCGAGCACCAGCACCCCGGCGGCGCTGCGCGACGGTGCGTCGGCCGTCGAATCGGCGCCGAAGAACTTGCGCAGCGCGGTGCTCTTGCCCGCCCCGGGCACGCCTGCGACGATCAGCGCCGCCGAGACCGGGTACCGGATCTCCTCGATCGCGTGACCGCGGAGATCGTGCAGCGTGTCCGGGATCAGGATCGGGAGCCGGGGTTCCGGGGCGGACGCGGACACGGCTTCGAGCGGGGGGTTCACCTCTCCCAGCGTGCGCAGCGGATACGTGTTCGGCAACCGGGAAAACCCTGGTTTTCTCTGAGGATTCATCGAAGGAGGCGTGCCAGGGGTATCCACCCCCTCCAGAGTCCTGGGTTTTCCTGCATTCGGCAATAACGGACATTTCGGACAATGGCCATCACTCGCGTTTTCGCCCCGCCGATCGCGCGCGAAGATGCATTCGTTCGCCTTGGGATCCGAAAAGGCTCAAGATTTCCGCCGGACCCCGGCCCGCGCTGCCGAACCAATGCGGTTGGCGGGTGTCGAATTCCGCCGCCTCGCCGGGGCCGAGCACCAGGTCGTGCTCACCGAGCACCAGTCGAAGCCGTCCGGACAACACGTAGAGCCACTCGAAACCCTCGTGCACCTTCGGGTCGGGTTCACCGCGCTCGGGCGGAATGATGATCTTGAACGCCTGCAGCGGCCCCGGCTGCCTGGTGAGCGGGACAATGGTGAGCCCGTTCATCTTCCGTGCTGTGGTGTGCACGCGCGGATCGGCGATCTTGGGAGCGGCGACCAATTCGTCCAGCGGCACCTGATGGGCCAACGCGATCGGCAGCAGCAACTCCAGGCTGGCCTTCCGCTGACCGGACTCCAGTCGCGAGAGCGTGCTCTTGGAGATGCCGGTGCTTTCGGCCAGCGCGGTGAGCGTGACGTTGCGGCGGGTGCGCAGCGCTTTGAGCCGCGGGCCGATGTCGGCGAGAGCCTGGGCGACGCCCGGTGGTGTGGACATCTCACCAGTGCACCGCGTTTTCCCGTTTTTGGCAACATTAGTTGCCGAAGTGCCATTGTCGGCTGCACTGTGTCGGTGGAGGTGATCGCGGAATGAGCGAGACATACGACGTGGTGATCGTGGGTGGCGGGGCGGCGGGACTGTCCGGGGCGCTGGTCCTGGCCCGCGCGCGGCGGCGAGTCGCGGTGGTCGGGGGCGGTGCGCCGCGCAACGCGCCCGCCGAGCACATGCACGGATTCCTGTCCCGGGACGGGATGCCGCCCGCGGAGCTGCTGGCCCGCGGAGCGGCCGAGGCCGCGGGCTACGGCGCGGAACTGATCGATGATGTCGTGATCGACGCGGAGCGGACCGGCGAGTCGGACTACACACTGCGGCTCGGCGGCGGCGGAGCTCTGCGGGCTCGCCGCGTGCTCGTCGCCACCGGGCTGCGCGACGAACTTCCGCAGCTGCCCGGCGTGCGTGAGCGCTGGGGCCGTGACGTGCTGCACTGCCCGTACTGCCACGGCTACGAGGTCCGTGACCAGCCGATCGGCGTGCTCGGCGGGCCGGAACCCGGTGCACGGGCCCGCGCCGTGCATCTGGCGCTGCTCTTGCCGCAGTGGTCGGACGACGTCATTTTCTTCCCGAACACGATGCCGCTCTCCGACGGTGACCGCGCTCACCTGGACGCACGCGGGGTGCGGGTGCTCGAAGGCGAAGTGGCCGGATTCGCCGTGGACGATCGCTTGCGCGGCGTGGAACTGGCCGACGGGCGAGCGGTACCGAGGACGGCGATGTTCGTCGCGCCGACCTTCCGCGCCAACGATGCCGTGCTGGTCGCGCTGGGCTGCGCCTTCGATGACAACGGCTGGGTGGTGACGGACGCGACCGGGCGCACCGGCGTGCCGGGAGTCTGGGCCGCGGGGAACGTCAGCAATCCGGCCGCCCAGGTGATCTCCGCCGCGGGTGCGGGCTCGACGGCCGCGATCGCGATCAACGGCGACCTCGTGCTGGCCGACGCAGGCGCCTTCGCCCGATAAGGGGGCGGGCGTCTTCTCCCGATAAGGGGAACAGCCGGGGTACAAAATGCCGGAAGCTGAGAATTACTTATGGATTCCGAGTGCGGCCTCGGATCGCCGGTAAGCTTCTGACATAGGCGGAGTGTTCGGTGTCCCTCATCCACCGAAGACTCCGCCTTTCTTTGTCTTCGATGCGGAATACCGCGTGTACGGTTCGTATCGAGCGGCGCGACGCGGCCCTGACGGCGGGACCGTGTCCGATTTCCGGTTGGGTATCCGGTCAGGTTTCCGGTCAGTTTCCGGTCGCATTCCGGTCAGCTTTCCGATCCAGGGCCGACCGGTGAATCCGCGCGAACCGGCGCGCGGGATCGACCGACCCGAAGTGGGTCGATCGCCGCGCTCTAGAATCGCGGGGTGACCAGCGCAGCCCCTGACAACACGCGTAATCGTGCCGATGCCCTCCCCAAGAGCTGGACGCCCAGCGAGGTAGAGGCCGAGATGTACGAGCGCTGGGTAGCCGCTGGCTATTTCACCGCCGACCCGGCCAGCGGCAAGCCCGCGTACTCGATCGTGCTGCCGCCGCCGAACGTCACCGGCACGCTGCACATGGGCCACGCGCTCGACCACACCCTGATGGACACGCTCTCGCGCCGCAAGCGCATGCAGGGCTACGAGGTGCTCTGGCTGCCCGGCATGGACCACGCGGGCATCGCCACCCAGACCGTGGTGGAGAAGCAACTGGCGGTGGACGGCAAGACGAAGGAAGACTTCGGCCGCGAACTGTTCGTGCAGAAGGTCTGGGACTGGAAGCGCGAGTCCGGCGGCGCTATCCAGTGGCAGATGCGCGCGCTCGGCGACGGCGTCGACTGGAGCCGGGACCGCTTCACCATGGACGAGGGCCTGTCGCGCGCCGTGCAGACCATGTTCAAGCGGCTCTACGACGCGGGCCTGATCTACCGCGCGGAGCGGCTGGTGAACTGGTCGCCCGAACTGCGCACCGCGATCTCCGACATCGAGGTCAAGTACGAGGACGTGGAGGGCGAGCTCGTCTCGCTGCGCTACGGCTCGCTCAGCGACGACGAGCCGCACGTCGTCGTGGCCACCACCCGGGTGGAGACGATGCTGGGCGACACGGCGGTGGCCGTACACCCGGAGGACCCGCGCTACCGGGCGCTGCTCGGCACCACCCTGGAGCATCCGATCACCGGGCGGCAGATCCCGATCGTCGCCGACGACTACGTCGATCCCGAGTTCGGCTCGGGCGCGGTGAAGATCACTCCCGCGCACGACCCCAACGACTTCGAGATGGGTCTGCGGCACGGGTTGCCGATGCCGACCATCATGGACGAGCGTGGCCGGATCACCGGCACCGGGACCGAATTCGACGGCATGGACCGTTTCGAGGCGCGCGTCAAGGTGCGCGAGCGGCTCGCGCGGGAGGGCCGGGTCGTCGCGGAGAAACGGCCCTACCTGCACAGCGTCGGGCACTCCGAGCGCACCGGCGAGCCGATCGAGCCGCGCCTGTCCATGCAGTGGTGGGTGAAGGTCGAGTCGCTGGCCAAAGCCGCCGGTGACGCCGTGCGCACCGGCGACACCGTGATCCATCCGAAGAGCCAGGAGCCGCGCTGGTTCGGCTGGGTCGACGACATGCACGACTGGTGCATCTCGCGTCAGCTGTGGTGGGGCCACCGCATCCCGATCTGGTACGGCCCCGAGGGCGAAGTGGTGTGCGTCGGGCCGGACGAGGAAGCGCCCGAGGGGTGGGTGCAGGACCCGGACGTGCTCGATACCTGGTTCTCCTCCGGCCTGTGGCCGTTCTCCACGATGGGCTGGCCGCACGCCACCGCGGAACTCGAGAAGTTCTATCCCACGAGCGTTCTGGTCACCGGCTACGACATCCTCTTCTTCTGGGTGGCGCGGATGATGATGTTCGGCACCTACGTCGCCGAGGACGCCGCGCTGACCGCGGGCAAGGGCGGCGAGCGGCAGGTGCCGTTCAAGGACGTGTTCCTGCACGGCCTGATCCGCGACCAGTTCGGCAAGAAGATGTCCAAGTCGCGCGGCAACGGGATCGACCCGCTGGACTGGATCAACGGCTTCGGCGCCGACGCCACGCGGTTCACCCTCGCGCGCGGCGCGCAGCCCGGCGGCGACCTGTCGGTCGGCGAGCCGCACGTGCTCGCCTCGCGCAGCTTCGTGACCAAGCTGTTCAACGCGACCAAGTTCGCCCTGATGAACGGCGCGCGGGTCGGTGAGCTGCCCGACCGCGCGCAGCTCACCGACGCCGACCGCTGGATCCTGGACCGGCTGGACGCGGTGCGCGCCGACACCGACGCCGCGTTCGACGCCTACGAGTTCGGCAAGGCGTGCGAGGCGCTCTACCACTTCGCCTGGGACGAGCTGTGCGACTGGTATCTGGAGCTGGCCAAGGTGCAGTTCGCCGCCGACGGCGCGCGCGCCGACGCGACCCAGCTGGTGCTCGGTTCGGTGCTCGACGCGGTGCTGCGCCTGCTGCACCCGGTCATCCCGTTCGTCACCGAGTCGTTGTGGCAGGCGCTGACCGGCGGCGAGTCGGTGGTGATCGCATCGTGGCCGCAGCCCTCCGGTATTCCCGTGGATCAGGAGGCGGCGCAGCGGATCTCCGACACCCAACGGTTGATCACCGAGATCCGGCGGTTCCGCAGCGACCAGGGTCTCGCGGACAAGCAGAAGGTGGCGGCCAAGCTGATCGGGGTGGACGAGGCGGGCCTCGGCGAGCAGGCGGCGTCGGTGGCGAATCTGGCCCGGCTCACCGAACCCGGCGCCGACTTCGCCGCGACCGCGTCGGTCGAGGTCCGCCTGAGCGCCGGGACGGTCACCGTGGAGCTGGACACCTCCGGCGCGGTCGACCTGGACGCCGAACGCCGCAGGCTGGAGAAGGATCTCGCCGCCGCGCAGAAGGAACTCCAGGGCACCGCGGCCAAGCTCGGCAACGAGGCGTTCCTGGCCAAGGCCCCCGACCACGTGGTCGACAAGATCCGCGGCAGGCAGCAGATCGCGTCCGACGAGGTGGCGCGTATCGGGGCGCGACTGGCGGAGTTGACGCGACTTGCGGAGTTGAGCGGGAAGTGAACCACGAGCCGGAACCGCAATACGGCGACGACGAGCGCCGTGGCGGCGGGGCGCGGCTCGGGTCCGGGCCCTCGCCGGTGGAACTGGCCGAGATGGCGCTGGTCGAGGCGGAACTCGACCGGCGCTGGCCGGAGACCAAGATCGAGCCGTCGCTCACCAGGATCGCCACGCTGATGGACCTGCTCGGCTCGCCGCAGCAGAACTACCCGGCGATCCACATCGCGGGCACCAACGGCAAGACCTCGGTGACCAGGATGATCGACGCGCTGCTCACCGCGCTGCACCGGCGCACCGGCCGGATCACCAGTCCGCACCTGCAATTGGCCACCGAGCGGATCAGCATCGACAACGCGCCGATCACGCCCGCGCGGTATGTGGAGATCTACCGGGAGTTGCTGCCGTACGTCGAGATGATCGACAAGCAGTCGGCGGCGGCCGGCGGACCTGCCATGAGCAAGTTCGAGGTGCTCACCGGCATGGCCTTCGCCGCTTTCGCCGAGGCGCCGGTCGATGTCGCGGTCGTGGAGACGGGCATGGGCGGCACCTGGGACGCCACCAACGTCGTCGACGGGCAGGTCGCGGTGATCACGCCGATCGGCCTGGACCACACCGACTACCTGGGCCCGGACCTGGCCTCGATCGCGGGGGAGAAGGCCGGGATCATCAAGCGGGCCCCGGACAGCCTGGTGCCGCGCGACAACGTCGCGGTGATCGCGGAGCAGGACCCGGAGGCGATGGAGGTGCTGCTGCGCCGCGCCGTCGAGGTGGACGCCGCGGTCGCGCGGGAGGGTTCCGAGTTCCGCGTGCTGGCCCGCCAGATCGCGGTCGGCGGGCAGCAGCTCGAGCTGCAGGGACTCGGCGGGGTGTACGACGACATATTCCTGCCGCTGCACGGCGAGCATCAGGCGCGCAACGCGGTGCTCGCGCTCGCGGCGGTGGAGGCGTTCTTCGGCGCGGGCCCGCAACGGCGGCTCGACATCGACGCCGTGCGCGCCGGTTTCGCGAGCGTCACCAGCCCCGGGCGGCTGGAGCGGATGCGCAGCGCGCCGACCATCTTCATCGACGCCGCGCACAACCCGGCGGGCGCGCGAGCGCTGGCCGCGACGCTCACCGAGGAGTTCGACTTCCGCAAGCTGGTCGGGGTGGTCGCGGTGCTCGGCGACAAGGACGTCGACGGCATCCTCACCGCGCTGGAGCCGGTGTTCGACGAGATCGTCGTCACCAGCAACGGTTCGCCCCGCGCGCTGGACGTGGAGACCCTGGCCGACCGCGCGGTGCAGCGCTTCGGCGACGAGCGCGTGGTCACCGCCGTGACGCTGCCCGACGCACTGGAGACCGCCATCGCGATCGCCGAAGAGGTCGGCGAGCCGGGCGAGATGGTGTCCGGTGCCGGTGTGGTGGTCACGGGGTCGGTGGTCACGGCGGGCGCGGCGCGCGCGCTGTTCGGAAAGGACCCGGCATGAGCGTCCGGCCGGGACGTGGCGGTGTGCGTGACCGCGTAGGGCTCGCTCATGTCGAGGACGGATGCGGCACGAGCGTCGGGCCCGGCGGCGGCCTGCGCGACCGCGTAGGGCTCGCGACTGTCGAGGAGGGCACAGCATGAGCGAATCGGCCGGTAAGGACGAGCAGCCGGTACCACCGCCCGCGACCGACCCGTGGAAGGGTTTTCGCGGAGTGATGGCGGGGACTTTGGTGCTCGAGGCGATCGTGGTGCTGCTGGCCTTGCCGGTGGTCGCCGACGTCGGTGGCGGGGTGACCTGGTTGTCCGGCACCTATCTCGTGGCGCTGGCGGTGGTGATGTTCCTCGGGGCCGGGTTGCAGCGCCGGTCCTGGGCGCTGCCGTTCAACCTCGCGTTGCAGGTGTTCGTCCTGCTGGGCGCGTTCATCCATCTGTCCATCGGCGTCATCGGCGTGGTGTTCGGCGTGGTGTGGGGCTTCATCCTGGTGCTGCGCGCCGACGTGCGCGGCCGGATGGAGAAGGGCCTGCTGCCCAGCCAGCGTATCCAGCGGCAGTAGCCGCCTGCCTGCGATGGTTCCACGCGGGGCCCGGCGATGATCGCGCTGGTCGGGGGCCGGTTCGGCCCGGCGTCGCGCTGCCGGCCGCACCGCGGGATCGATCAGTCCGACCGCTGGTGCGGCGCCCGCAACCGTGCCGGATAGGCTTGCGCCGTGACTGAGCAGACGTTGGTACTCATCAAGCCGGACGGTGTGGCCCGTGGCCTTGTCGGCGAGGTGCTGGCACGCATCGAGCGCAAGGGCCTGAAGATCGTCGCCCTCGAGCTGAAGCACGTGTCCGAGGAACTGGCCGAGGGCCACTACGCCGAGCACGCCGAGAAGCCGTTCTTCGGATCCCTGATCGAGTTCATCACCTCGGGTCCCGTCGTCGCGGCCATCCTGGAGGGCCCGCGCGCCATCGCCGCGTTCCGCCAGATCGCCGGCGGCACCGACCCGGTCGAGAAAGCCGTGCCCGGCAGCATTCGCGGAGACTTCGCTCTCCAGACGCAGGAGAACCTGGTCCACGGGTCCGATTCACCCGAATCGGCCAAGCGTGAGATCGCGCTCTGGTTCCCCGAGCGGCCTGCCTGACCGGGTCTCGAGCGCCGTGCCCGCGCCGCGGCGACACCTACTTTCGCGCCGCGGGCCGGACCGAGTCGAGCGCCGATGGCGAACGCCCGGCGCGCGGTGTGGGATACTGGCATCGGCTGCTTTCGACGCCGACTGTTCGTGCAGGTGCGCGAACGAGAGGTGACGAGCGCAGCCGGATGACACCACGGTTCGATGCCGATCATCGCTGCCATGGACAAACGGCCTGGTTATGGGGCCCGCTGTTCGCGTAGGCCTGCTGGATGAGCGCTCGATCCGCGGAGTTCAGCCATACAGCCAGGCGCCGCGTGACCAGTTAGCCCGAACGACGAACAACCGAGGAAATAACCGGGCACGCGGGGCGAGACCACTTGACCTCGCGCCCACCGGGTGTGAGTCGAACGGACAGCGCCCCCGCGTCGGCCGCGTCACTCCCGCCGGGAGGGACGCGCCCGGGGGCCCGAGGAGACTTCGTGGCCGATCAAGAGCCGCTGGAAACAACATCACAGGATGCCGAACAATTGCCGGAGCGAATCCGAGTTCATGCACTCGCCAAGCTGCTGGGGGTAACGAGCAAGCGCATCCTGGCCAAGCTGACCGAGCTGGGGGCCGACGCGCGCAGCGCGCAGTCGAACGTCGACCGGGCCGTCGCGGAGTCGGTGCGCGACGCCTTGGTGACCGTCGAGGCGGACGCCGAGCAGCCCGCCGCGCAGGCGGAGGCGCCCGCCCCGGCGCAGCCACCCGAGCCCGCCGACGAAGCCCCCGCCCCGGCGGCGGCCGAGCAGGCAAAACCCGCTCCGGAAGCGCGGACCGAGACCCCGTTCACCGGTGTGGGCGTCATCTTCTCCGCACCGGATGTGGTGAGCGCCACACAGCCGTCGCCCGGCGCGGCGGCGGCCCCGCCCACCCAGCTCTTCACGCACTCGGTGCGCCCGGAGCCGGAGCCGGTCGCCCCGGCGGTGTTCGAGTCCGCCGCCGTCGTGCAGGCCCCGCTGTTCCTGCCGCCGGATGCCGCGGCCGCCGAGGCGGCGCGCAGACAGCGCCGCGCCGAGCGTGAAGCCCGGCGCACCGAAGAGACCACGCATGAGCCCGCCGTGGCCGCGCCCGAGCCCGTCGAGGACGAGACCGAGATAGTCGAGGACGAGACCGAGTCGGCCGACCAGCAGAGTGACGCCGACGGCCAGCCGCGCCGCAGGCGCCGTGGCCGCCGTGGCCGTGGCCGTGGCCGGGGCGAGCAGCAGTCCGACGGCGACGGCGACGAGGAAAGCGAGTCGGAGGCCGAGACCGAGGACGAGTCGGCTCCCGACACCACCGAGGCCGCCGAGGCGCCGGAATCCGGCGAGACCGCCGAGGGCGAGGACGAGGACGGCGTGCCGGAAGGCTCCAGCCGCCGTCGCCGTCGCCGTCGTCGGCGCAAGGTGGCCGGTGAGTCCGGCGAGAACGAGCCCTCCGACGACGATCCGCCCAACACGGTCGTGCACGAGCGCGAACCGCGTAACAAGAGCCGCAGCCGAGTCGCGGTCGACGAGGTCCAGGGCATTACCGGCTCCACCCGGTTGGAAGCCAAGCGTCAGCGCCGTCGCGACGGGCGCGAGGCAGGCCGCCGCCGTCCGCCGATCCTGACCGAGTCGGAATTCCTGGCCCGGCGCGAAGCGGTGGACCGGGTCATGGTCGTGCGCGAGAAGTCCTTCCCGGACCACCCCACCGCCACCCAGGTGGCCGTGCTCGAGGACAACGTCCTGGTCGAGCACTTCGTCACGAGCACCGGCTCCGCGTCCATGGTCGGCAACGTCTACCTGGGCAGGGTGCAGAACGTGCTGCCCAGCATGGAGGCGGCGTTCGTCGACATCGGCCGCGGCCGCAACGGCGTGCTGTACGCCGGGGAGGTCAACTGGGAGGCCGCCGGGCTCGGCGGCAAGGAGCGCAAGATCGAGCAGGCGCTCAAGCCGGGCGACCAGGTGCTGGTCCAGGTGAGCAAGGACCCGGTCGGCCACAAGGGCGCCCGCCTGACCACGCAGATCAGCCTGGCCGGACGGTTCTTGGTGTACGTGCCGGGTGGCACCTCCACCGGGATCAGCCGCAAGCTGCCGGACACCGAGCGCAAGCGGTTGAAGGAGATCCTGCGCGACATCGTGCCTGCCGACGCCGGTGTGATCATCCGCACCGCTTCCGAAGGCGTCAGCGAGACCGAGCTGGCCCGCGACGTGGAGCGGCTGCAGGCGACCTGGCGCACGATCCGGGAGCAGACGGGCAAGGACAACAACGCGCCCAAGACGCTCTACGAGGAGCCCGACCTTCTGGTCAAGGTCATCCGCGACCTGTTCAACGAGGACTTCTCCAAGCTGGTCATCGAGGGCGACCGGGCCTGGAGCACGGTCGAGAAGTACATCGGCACCGTCGCGCCGGACCTGCTCGCCCGGGTCTCCCGGCACGACAACAACGGCGTCGACGTGTTCGAGACCTACCGGATCGATGAGCAGCTGGCCAAGGCGCTGGATCGCAAGGTGTGGCTGCCCTCCGGCGGCACCCTGGTGATCGACCGCACCGAGGCCATGACAGTGATCGACGTGAACACCGGCAAGTTCACCGGTTCCGGCGGCAGCAACCTGGAGGAGACGGTCACCAGGAACAACCTGGAGGCGGCCGAGGAGATCGTGCGCCAGATGCGGCTGCGCGACATCGGCGGCATGATCGTGGTCGACTTCATCGACATGGTGCTGGAGTCCAACCGCGACTTGGTGCTGCGCCGCCTGACCGAGGCGCTGGGCCGGGACCGCACCCGCCACCAGGTCTCCGAGGTCACCTCACTCGGCTTGGTCCAGATGACCCGCAAGAAGCTGGGCACCGGCCTGGTCGAGGCGTTCTCCACCACCTGCGAGCACTGCCACGGTCGCGGCATCCTCGTGCACACCTACCCGGTGGAGCCCGGTTCCGGCGAAGAGGCCGCCGGGCGCACCCGGGAGAGCGGTTCGCGCAGGCGCCGTGGCCGGGACAAGGGTGCGGCCGCGCCCGCGCAGGCCCAACCCGCGAACGGGTCCGGTCCCGCGGCCGAACACACCGAGGAGGAGGCGGCCGTCAAACGGGCGCATCCGGTGGCGTTGGCGATGGCCGCGCACCACTCCGACGACGAGCCCGAGCACGAGCAGGCACCGGCCGAGGCCGCGACGCGATCGTCGGTCGCCGAGCAGACGGTCGAGGCCGCGAGCGCCGAAGGCACCGGCGCCGGGGAGCGGGTGGTCGCGGAAGCGGTCGCGGTGCCCGCGGAGGAGCCGGAGACCGAGCCCGCGGAAGTCGTCGAGGTCGTCGAGCAGGTCGAGAAGATCGAACCGGTGCGGGCGGAGAAGGCCCCCATCGTCGGCCGAGCCGCTGACGAGCCCGAGCCGGTTGCCGAGCCCGCCCCTGCTACCGAGGCGGCTCCGGCCGCCGAGGTCGGTGCGCAGGCGTCCACCAATGGTGTCGCCGAACCCGAACCGGCCCGTCCGGCCCGTCGCCGGCGGGTTGCCCGTTCGGCTGCCGCGCCTGCCGCGGACAGCTCGGGGGCGGTGTTCGTGCTGCCCACCGGAGAGCAGGCGCCAACGCCCGCGGTCGACTACTCACAGCCGCAACCGGCCGAGTTGCCGCAGCGCAACAGGCCACGCAGGCGGGCGGTCGGCCGTCCGGCAGGTGCGCCGGACGCGTAGGACAGAGTCGTCACTCACCTCGCGTGGCCCCCGCCGGTCTCTCCGGCGGGGGCCACGTGCGTCCCGCCGGCGAACCGGTGGCATGCCGGTAGGGCACGCTCGGACGCCGGTTTGGTCGTGGCGGTGGCCGTCCTGTAATCTTGGACAGTCGCTGCCCGGTGACAACATATTTTGTCTTCGTGGCCCGGTTCTCGACAGTTCGATACCGAGAGCCACCAGGCGCCGAGGCGGTGGCGATTACCAGACCAGTCGTGTGGCGGTTTCTTTCCGGTGGCATCAAACCGGAGGAATCGCCGCGTGAACAAGTGCAGAGCACTATAGAGGAAGAAGGGCAGCCGACCGATGGCAACGTACGCGATCGTCAAGACCGGCGGAAAGCAGTACAAGGTCGCGGTCGGTGACCTGGTGAAGGTCGAGAAGATCGAGGGTGCGCCGGGCACCGCCGTGGCGCTGGATCCGGTTCTCGTCGTCGACGGCGCCGAGCTGACCACCGACGCCGCGAAGCTGGCCAAGGTCTCCGTGGCCGCCGAGGTGGTCGAGCAGACCAAGGGCCCGAAGATCCGCATCCACAAGTTCAAGAACAAGACCGGCTACCACAAGCGCCAGGGTCACCGTCAGCCGCTGACGGTCCTGAAGGTCACCGGCATCAAGTAAGACATCCCGAGGAGAACCAGCTATGGCACACAAGAAGGGCGCGTCCAGCTCCCGGAACGGACGCGATTCCAACGCCCAGCGACTCGGCGTCAAGCGCTTCGGCGGCCAGACGGTCAAGGCGGGCGAGATCCTGGTGCGTCAGCGTGGCACCCACTTCCACCCCGGCGTGAACGTCGGCCGTGGCGGTGACGACACCCTGTTCGCCCTGGCGGCGGGCGCGGTCGAGTTCGGTACCAAGCGTGGACGCAAGACCGTCAACATCGTGGCCCCGGAGCCGGTTCAGGCCTGACCGCCGAACCACTTCCGGATATACAGCGAGCGGGTCAGGGTCTCGAAACCCTGGCCCGTTTTTCGTGTTCCCGAACGACCAGCCCGAGTACGACCAGTCCCGAAGGAGGATGATTCGGCGTATGTCCAAGTTCATCGACCGTGTCGTACTACATGTGCGTGCGGGTAACGGCGGCCACGGCTGCGCCTCGGTGCACCGCGAGAAGTTCAAGCCGCTCGGCGGGCCCGACGGCGGCAACGGCGGCAACGGCGGGGACGTGATCCTCGAGGTCGACTCCAACGTGCACACTCTGCTGGACTTCCATTTCCACCCGCACGCGAAGGCGGGCAACGGCAAACCGGGTGAGGGCGGCAACCGCGACGGCAAGCAGGGCGCGGACCTGGTGCTGAAGGTGCCCGACGGCACCGTGGTGCTCGACGACGACGGCAAGGTACTCGTCGACCTGGTAGGTGCGGGCAACCGGTTCATCGTCGCCCGCGGCGGCCGCGGCGGGCTCGGCAATGCGTCGCTGGCCTCGAAGGCCCGCAAGGCGCCGGGATTCGCGCTGCTCGGCGAGGACGGCGAAGAGCTCGATCTGGTTCTGGAGCTGAAGTCGGTGGCCGATGTCGGGCTGGTCGGCTTTCCCTCCGCGGGCAAGTCCTCGCTGGTCTCGGTGCTGTCGGCGGCCAAGCCGAAGATCGCCGACTACCCGTTCACCACGCTGGTTCCCAACCTCGGCGTCGTCGCCAGTGGCGACACCACCTTCACCGTCGCCGATGTACCCGGTTTGATCCCGGGCGCCAGCGAGGGCCGCGGCCTGGGCCTGGACTTCCTGCGCCACCTCGAGCGCTGTGCGGTGCTCGCCCATGTGGTGGACTGCGCGACGCTGGAGCCGGGCCGCGACCCCGTGTCCGACGTCGACGCGCTCGAAGCCGAACTCGCCGCCTACAAGCCCGCGCTGAGCGCGGACGCCGTGCTCGGCGACCTGGCCGACCGGCCGCGCGTGGTGATCCTGAACAAGATCGATGTGCCCGACGCGGCCGAACTGGCCGAAATGGTGACCCCGGAGTTCACCGAGCGGGGCTGGCCGGTGTTCGAGATCTCCGCGGTGAGCCGGGCGGGCCTGCGCCCCTTGACCTTCGCCCTCGCCGACCTGGTGCGCACGTACCGCGAGGAACATCCGCAGGCGGCGCCCAAGCGTCCGGTCATCCGTCCGATCGCGGTGGACGAGGCAGGCTTCAGCGTGATCGCCGATCCGGAGGAGCCGGGCGGTTTCATCGTGCGCGGCACCCGGCCCGAGCGCTGGGTGCGACAGACCCAATTCGACAACGACGAGGCCGTCGGTTACCTGGCCGACCGTCTGGCCCGCTTGGGTGTCGAGGACGAGCTGGTGAAGCTGGGCGCCGAGCCGGGCGCGCCGGTGACCATCGGCGCCGTGACGTTCGAGTGGGAGCCGCAGATCTCGGCGGGTATCGATATGGTGCCCACCGGGCGCGGCACCGACATCCGGCTGGAGCAGTCCGACCGGGTGAGCGCGGCCGAGCGCAAGCACGCGTCGCGGGTGCGACGCGGACTGGTCCGGGACGACGAGGAGTAGGGCAACCGCCCTGACTACCGTGGATTCGATTGTGGTGCAGGGAGTTCGGTGGCGATGCAGGTAAGGTCTATTTCCGCCGAGGCGGAGTCGCCGGGCCTGAGCGACGCCCGGCTGGCGATCGCGGCGGCGCGACGGGTCGTGGTGAAGATCGGTTCGTCGGCGCTGACCAGTCTGAAAGGCGGCCTGGACACCGCGCGGCTGGATCGGCTCGCCGACGCGGTCGAGGCACGGATGCGCGCCGGATCCGATGTGGTCGTGGTGTCCTCCGGCGCGATCGGCGCGGGTATCGCGCCGCTCGGCCTGTCCAGCCGTCCGCGTGATCTGGCGACCAAACAGGCGGCCGCGAGCGTTGGACAGCTGGCGCTC
This sequence comes from Nocardia abscessus, assembly GCF_015477775.1. Taxonomy (GTDB): domain Bacteria; phylum Actinomycetota; class Actinomycetes; order Mycobacteriales; family Mycobacteriaceae; genus Nocardia; species Nocardia abscessus_A. The sequence goes on from NZ_JADLQO010000008.1 coordinate 98,035, forward strand.
GCGCACGCCTGGGGCACCTCGTTCGCCCGCTACGGCCGCACGGTCGGCCAGGTGCTCTTGAGCGCCGACGACTTCGCGCGCCGCGAGCACCACCGCAACGCGCAGCGCACCCTCGATCGCCTGCGCTCGCTCGGCGCGGTGGCCGTGGTGAACGAGAACGACACGGTCGCGACGGAAGAGATCCGCTTCGGCGACAACGACCGGCTCGCCGCGCTGGTCGCCCACCTGGTGGGCGCCGACGCGCTCGTGCTGCTGTCGGATGTGGACGGACTGTACGACGGCGACCCGCGCAAGGGCGCGGCGACGCTGATTCCCGAGGTGCGCAGCAGCGCCGACTTGGACGGCGTCATCGCGGGCAGCGGGGGCGCGCTCGGTACCGGTGGCATGGCGTCCAAGTTGTCGGCGGCGCGGTTGGCCGCCGACGCGGGCGTGCCGGTGCTGCTGGCCGCCGCCACCTCGGCCGCCACCGCGCTGACCACCGGCACCGTCGGCACCGCTTTCGCGGCGCGCCCGGTGCGGTTGTCCGCCCGCAAGTTCTGGGTCCGGCACGCCGCGGACAGCCGCGGCGCACTGCTGATCGACGACGGTGCCGTCCAAGCGGTGGCGCACCGGCGCCGGTCGCTGCTCGCGGCCGGGATCGTTGGCGTCCGGGGCCGCTTCTACGGCGGCGACGTGGTGGATCTGGTGGCCCCCGACAACCGGATCGTCGCCCGGGGCGTCGTCGAATACGACAGCACCGAACTGGCGGGCATGCTCGGCCGCTCCACCGCCGAACTCCCCGACACGATGCAACGCCCCGTCATCCACGCCGACGACCTGGTCAAGGTCTGATCGCACAGCGAATGCTCGACCGTGTGGGACCACGCAGATCCCCGCGTTCGGTCGGTCGCGGCACCACCCCGTGACCCAGAATCCATTCGGTCGTGTAAGCGCAAGCGTGTTTCGCGTGTGACGGATCTCCGGCGAGCGTTTCTCGTCGGCGTGGAATCCGCTGGGCGGTGGCGATCGCTTCGGCTTTGACCGCAGGGGCGACCTGCATGAGGGGTGCGCCGAGCCCGGTCACGGATTGGTCCAGCCGCGGCTGGACTGTCATGGCGACGCGAGCAGGACCAGGCCGGGCCGTTCGCGAAACCGGCTGACACCACGGTGTTGGGCGCTCTGGTCTGTCGAGATGGCGTGGTGAGGATATCCGTACGCGGTTTCGTGCCGGGTGGGTCTCGGCTGGAGCGGCATGGCCGTCGACGGGATCGAACGGTCGGCCATCCGATAACTGCGGTGCTTCGTAGCGAATGGGGCCGTCGACCGGCACGGCGCTGTGCCTGTCGCCCACCGAATGCGCTGAGGTGGAGTGTCTTCGGAGCATGTCACGGATCGCATGATCGTGCGTTCGGGTCGGCCCGCGTTGCCGGGTCGGCCGTGTTGCCGGTGGAGTGCCGTGGGTGTCAGCCGGAGCGGACGCGACAGTTCGTGGCAGCCGTCGGCCGGAACCGTGCTGCCGTGATGACCGGAAACTGCCGACCCATCGCCGTGGCGACGAGGTTCGCGGATCGTCCGTCAGGACGGGACCACGCCGGGTTGATTGGTCGTGGGTATCTGCTGTTGGTTGCCTTCCACCGGGCCGGTGACGCCGGGTTGGCCACCGGGGTCGGGCAGCGGGACCTCGGGCCTGGCAGGGCCGGGAGCCGGGGGCTGCGCGGGTGGAGCGGGGGGTGGGCTCGGTGGCTGGATCTGCGTTTGGGGCGGGCTCGGCGGTTCCGGGCTCGGCGCGGGTGGAGGCGGAGGTGGCGCCGATGAGCTCGGTGGTGGGGCCGGTTCCGGGCTCGGCGGCGCGGGCGGAGGCGGTGGCGGTGCCGATGAGTTCGGTGGGACTGGTCCCGGGCTCGGCGGTGCGGGTGGTGGAGGAGGTGGCGCCGATGAGCTCGGTGGTGGGACTGGTTCCGGGCTCGGCGGCGCAGGAGGAGGCGGTGGCGGTGCCGATGAACTCGGCGGTTGAACTGGCTCCGGGATATTCGGTGCAGGAGAAGGGCTCGGTGGCGTCGGAGTGGTGGGCGGCGCCTGCTGCGTCGGCGGAGCCGGTTGGGGGGACGGTGTCGGCTCTTGGGACGGTGTGGGCTGTGGCGTCGGCGTCTGGGTAGACGGCGCTTGCTGCGGCGGGGGAGCCTGCTGGGTGGGTGGCGCCGAAGGTGGCTGCTGGGTCTCCGGCTTCGCCTGGGCGGGCGGTGCCGGATTGTGCGACGGCTCGGACGATTCCGGCGCGGCAGGTGCGGGTTGCGGTGTCCGCGGCGACCATTGGCCGTTCGGCGGCGTTTGCTCGGGCGTGGCGTATCTCGGCGCGCCAGGGGGCACCGAGCGCGGCGCGGACGGCGCCGTTATCGCGGGCGGCGGGGGCAGCGCGGGCACGGCGGTTCCCGCCGCGGAATAGGCGGGCTTGTAGACCATGTTCATCGCGAGCACGGCCTCCTGACGCATCGCCTCCTGCGCCATCTGCGCGTTGATGACGTGCGCGGCTTCCAGCAGTTGCGCGATCGCGCCGACGGGTCCGGAGGCGCCGGGCGGCACCACCGCGAGTTTCACCGCTTCGGCGGCCGCGGCGACCCCGCCGAGCCGGGCGCCCACCTGGCCGAGCACGGCGGCCAGCTCGTCGGCCGACGCCGCGAAACTGCGGGCGGATGCCTGGGCCGCGTCGGCCGCGGCGCCTTTCCATTCGGCCGAGTCCATCACGCGGTCCACACCGCCGCGAGTGAGCGGGAACGAAGTGGTGAGCGCCCCGGCCACCTCGATCCAGGCCGTCGACGCGCGCAGTACCTGCGCCGCGTCGATCTGCTGTGCCTTCGCGTAGATCTCCTCGTGCCGCATCGACTCGAAGTGCTCCATCGAGTTGATGTAGGTGGGATCGGAGCCGGTCATCGGGGCAACCTCGTCTGGACCGCGCGCAGGGCGGCGGCGCCTGCGGCGTCGGCCTCTTCGAACAGTCCTCCGCTGATCAAGAACGCTTCCTTCATGCGGTAGGCCGCCTCGATGTAGTGGTCGAGCAGAGCCGCCGCGTCGCGCGCCTTGTGGCTGAAGCCCGCCTGCAACTGCTGCGCGGAGACGAAACCACCGAAACCTCCTAGGTCCGCGGCGGATTCGAGGCGCTGCTGTAGGTGGATCAGCCGATCGGCCTGCCGTTCGTACATGTCGGCGCATTGCCGAGCTGCCGCCGGATCGAACTGGACGGTCCCGGCCTGCGCGGCCTCCTTGAATCGCGCGATATCGGCTCGGCTGGTCTCGATCGTCATCGCTCACCCCTGAGATCGGTCGGTCCGCCCCAGACTAACCGGAAGCCGAGTGCCGGGTCAGCAATAGTCGGCGCCCACGGCGGCGAAAACAAGTTATACCGGTATGCGCTTTTGCAATTGGATGGCGATCTGCTCGGAGGAGGCGGGAGCGATGCGCACTTCGTCGCCCGCTTTGATCAGGTATCTTCCGTCGTTCCGCACGTCGATCCAGGTGTAGTGGATCGGCGGTGGCGGCGTCGGACGATCGAGCCGCGGTTCGATTCTGATGTGACCTTCGGCGGTATGCGGCTCGAGCAGCAGCTTGCGAATCCTTGGCGCGGCCTGCTGGCGCGCGCGCACCGTCTCCTGGTCGCGGACCGCGTCGCCGGACGCTGCCCGGGCGGGTTCGCGGCCCGCGGGGGTGTTCGGCAGCAGCGCCGCGATCCGGCGGCCGAGTTTCGCGCTGTGCCCGATCGAAATACGTACGCGCCCACCGAAATCCGGGCTCGCACCGGGTTCCTGCACCGCGAGCACGGCGCGGTCGTAGATGGCGGCGGCCAGCAGCCGCAGTTCGCTGCCCGGCTGATGCGCGCCGCCGATCGCCACGATCCTGGTGTGCGGCTTGGCCAGAATGCGCAGGCAGGCCGAGAGGTCGGGGTCGGAGCCGACCGGCAGCCGTTCTACGAGGGTGATGCGCAACTTCTCCGCCTCGTCCTCGGTGCGGGGCGTCTCCAGGATGCGCAGCGGGTACGGGTGGCGATCCAGGTCGGTTTCGCGCCAGATATGGGCGAACTCGTCCGGAGTGAAGGTCCATTCCACGGCCGCATCACATCCTCACGAACCCGCCGATGCTGCTCGTAGCCTAGCGGTTCCGACGCCGGGACCGCAGATCTCCCACGCGGCACGCCACGACCCCGGCGGGCGTGACCGGTATCCAGCCTGAAAAACCGTGCTTTCGTGACGGTGTCGCGCTCGATTGTGCCCTCCGATTCTGCTGGAATATCCGTAGAGGTTCGGGGACGCACAGGGGGCGAAGTAGAAGCCCCCGCACGGCAACAACCGGGTACGGCCGAGATCTGCCGAGGAGGATTGCGGTGCACACCATGATGCGGCGCGTGGGCGCGGGAACCGGTCTGCTGTTTCTTGTCGGCGGTGTCGCCGCCCTGGCCGGAGCTGGGCCCGCCGCCGCCGAGCCGACCGGCTGCTACGTCGACCGCGGCGTCACCGACGCGGCCGCCCTGTGCCACAGCGGCGAGGGCGCGTCGGTGCTGGACGCCGAGTGTTTCGGTCTCTTCCTGCCGTCGGTGCGGTCCGGGCCGATGTTCGGCTACTACAGCGGCTTCGAGTCGAAGGAGACGCCGGTCGGCAAGCCGATGCGCGTCACCTGTGTGGCCGACGGCGCCGTAGGGATCGCCACCCTGGCGTTCGTCGTTCCCGCCGCGGCGTCGTAGCGGCGAACTCGTTCACAGGACCGGGTTTCGCCGCCCGAGTGGTCAACTCGGCCGGGCCTCCAGCACGTTGTCCGGAGAAGCCGTCGGCACGCACCGGGTCAGCGTGAAGCCGTGCCGGGCCAGGAACTCCCGGTACTCGGCCTCGGTGCGTTCCCGGCCGCCCGCATTGACCAGCATCTCCAGGTCGATGAATTTGCTCGGGTGCGGCGCGGTGTGCTCGGGGACGACCAGTTCGACGATCAGCAACCGGGCGTCGGGAGCCATCGCCGCTCGCAGCGTGCGCAGAATTCGCGACGCGTCCGGTTCGGCCCAGTCGTGCAGGATGTGCTTGAGGATGTAGGCGTCGCCGCCTTCGGGAACCCTGTCGAAGAACGATCCGCTCTCCACCGCGCAGCGTTCGGCGAGACCCAGTTCGGCGAGCCGGGCGGGCGCCGAGGCGACCACCTCGGGCAGGTCGAAGAGGACGCCACGCGATCGTGGCGCACGGCGCAGGATTTCGGTGATCAGCGTTCCTTCGCCGCCGCCGACGTCGACCAGGGTCTGGTAGCGGCCGAAATCGTAGGCGGCGAACAGCGGTTCCATCGCCAGGGTGCCGATGCTGGTCATCGCGCGGTCGAACAGTTCGCCCAGTTCGCGGTCGTGCTGGACGTATTCGAAGAACGGCATCCCGTCCAGCTTCTCGCCGACCGGCTCGCCGGTGCGGACGGCCTCGACCAGGTGCGACCAGTGGTTGCGGTGACCGGGCGAACCGAAGAACAGCACCGCGTCGCGCAACGAGACGTCCGCGTCACGGCGCAGGGCCCGCGCCATCGGCGTCAGCGCGTATCGTCCGTCGCGCCGCTGGGTGAAGATGCCGTGACTGATCAGCAGCCGCAGCAACCGTCGCAACGCGTCCTCGTCGGCGCCGACCGCCGCAGCGAGTTCCGCGCCCGACCGCGGTCCCGCCGCGAGCTCGTCGGCCACGCCGAGCGCCGCGGCGGCATGGATGGCCTGGGTGATCCATCCGGCCGCGATCAGCTCCATCAGCGCGACGTGGCCCGGCACCAGTTTGCGGAACGCGACGGCCAGCGCGCCGCGCACCGATTCGACGGCCCGTACCAGCGGCAGCGGAGGGATTCTCGGTCGGTCGGACGCCACAGCGACTCCATCCGTCGAAGGTCGGCACTCTGCGCTTTGTCTAGGAGGGTACGTCGCGACCGGATTCGCTGCGCTGTTTCTCTCCGGCCGCCGTGGCGAGGTAGTCGCCGAGTTCGCGTCGCAGCGTGACGTCCAGCGAGCGGGCGAGCGTGGCGTGGACCGAGGCCACGGCGAGTTCGCGCATCTTGTTGAGCATCGTTGTGGTGTCGGCGATTTCGCTGCTGGTGTCGGGCATCCAGCCGGGGCCGTGTTCGTCGATGATGTGCTGTTTGGCGGCGGTGATCATGATGTGGGTGATGTCATCGATCCGGTCGGCCACCTTGGCGTAGATCTCGACGAGCGTGCGCAGTTCGAGGCCGTACTCGTGCAGTTCGGCGAACGAGGTGAGCAGCTGGGTCTCGGTGAACACCACCGTGTCGCCCTCCAGCCGGACCAGCTTCATCTCGCGCAGCCGGTCGACCAGCTCGTCGGCCTCGGCGCCGAGGATGGTGCCGATCAGCTCGCGAGGCACCTCGAAGGTCTCGTCCTTGGCCCAGGACGCCGTGACGGCGTGTTGCAGGCCGAGCACCTCGGTGAGGTCCTTGCCGGTCTCCCAGCTGGTGATGAAGTCGGCGATGTGCGCGGTGGTGAAGCCGCGCTGCAGCAGCGCGTCGATCAAGCGCAGCCGCTCCAGGTGCGCGTCGTCGTAGATGCTGGCCCGGCCGTCCTTGCCGACCGGTGGCGGCAGCAGACCGCGCTCCTGGTAAGCGCGCACGTTGCGGGTGGTGGTGCCCGCGGCGCGCGCGAGGTCATCGATCCGGTACTCCGGCGTCGACCTCACCTCCCTCGCTGACCACGGCGCCGATGGACCGGCGGCGCGCTGCTGAACTCCCTGCGGACCGAGTCTATCGTCCGCGCCGCCGGTCCCTCGGCACCTAGGAAACCGGTGCGACCCGTGGTTGCCGCTGGTCGGCGCCGGATTCGACCACGAGGTAGTCGTCGAGATCCACCGCGCGCAGCTGGTGGACGTACTCGGTGGCGAACCCCGGATACATCGTGGCGTTGAAGCCGTCCTCGGTGAGATACCAGCTGCGGCATCCCGAGTTCCAGGTGGTGGCCGACAGCCTGCGCTGGATGGCGGCGTTGTAGCGGTCCTGCCGATCCCGCCGCACGTCCAGCATCCGCAGATCCCGGTCCAGGATGAGGCCGATCGCGCCGACCAGGTAGTCGATCTGGGCTTCCATGTAGACCAGCGCCGAGTTGTGGCCCGGCCCGGAATTGGGTCCGAACGTGAGATACAGATTGGGGTATCCGGACACCGCGACGCTCTTGTAGGCGTAGGCGCCACGCGACCATTCGTCCGCGAGGACCCGGCCGTCGCGCCCGACCACCGGCACGGGCGTCCCGGTCTTGGAGACGTCGAATCCGGTCGCGAAGACGATGCAATCCGCTTGGTGCTCGATGCCTTCCGCGGTGCGGATGCCGTGCTCGGAGATTCGGGCGATCGGCCAGGTGATCAGCTTGCAGTTGTCCCGTTGCAGGGCGGGGTAGTAGTCGTCGGTCATCAGCAGGCGTTTGCAGCCGGCCCGGAAGTCCGGGGTGAGCTGGCGGCGCAACCACGGGTCCTTGACCTGCCTGCGCAGCTGCGCTTTGCCGACCAGCTCGACCACCCTGGTCAGCGGCGTGTTCCAGACCACGCCCAGCGCCACCGACTCGTGTCCGTAGAACCAGGCGCGCCGGGCCAGTTGTTCGGCGGCGGGCACCCGGCGGTAGAGCTCCTTGGTCAGGCCGTTGGTCTGCCGGTTGATCCGTGGCAGCACCCACCCGGGCGTGCGCTGGAACACCTTCACCGAGGCGGCCTTCTCGACCAGTTCCGGAATGATCTGGACCGCGCTGGCCCCTGTGCCCACGACCGCGACGCGCTTACCGGTGAAGTCGTAGTCGTGATCCCAGCGGGCACTGTGGATCTTGTGACCCTGATAGGTCTCGATGCCGCGGATATTCGGGAGACTGGCGTTGGCCAGCGGCCCCGACGCCAGCACCACGGTGCGGGCGAGGATCGGATGCGCGTGGCCCTCGACAGCGACTTCCCAGACTCCGGCCTGCTCGTCGAACACGATGCCGGTGACGTTGTGCCCGAACCGCAGGTGCGAGCCGAGCCCGAATTCCGCGGCCATCGCCTCGATGTAGCCGAGGATCTCGTTGCTCCCGGAGTAGGTGCGCGACCAGTCCGGGTTGGGCGCGAAACTGTAGGAGTACAGCCGAGACGGAATGTCGCACGCCGCACCGGGATAGGTGTTGTCGCGCCAGGTGCCGCCGATCGCCGTGCCGCGCTCGAAGATCGCGAAATCGTGGATTCCGCGCTGCTTCAACCGGATGGCCGTGCCGATTCCGGCGAACCCGCCGCCGATGACGGCGACATCCAAGGTGTGCGTGCTCATCGAGTTCCCTGTCATGCCGCGGGCTCGTAGGTCAGTTCCTTCGACCAGGTCGGGTTGTTGCGCAGCAGCGCCTTCGGCATCAGCCCGGTGATCTTCACCAGCGCGTCGGCCACCACGTGGTAGGGGTGGCCGCGATCGATCACCCAGCTGCCGTGCATCTTCACGATCTGGTACATCGGAAGTCGGCGGGCGAATTCACTGCGCTCGCCGACGTTCGCGTAGCGCTTGAGCGCGCCGTAGAGCCGCTCCTCGTCGACGCCCATCGCGACGATGTTGTCGCGCATCTTGTTCAGCAGCGGTACGTAGCTCAGCACGCCGATGATCAGCGAGGGCTTCGCCCAGCCGCCGACCAGGTCGATGAACAGCTTGCGCGCCTGCGCGTGGCCCAGCAGGTCCATCACGGCGAAATCGACCGCGAGATGGCGGGATTCGTCGGAGTTGATCTTCTTGAACGCCTCCTGGCAGACCGGGTCCTCGATCTCGTCCATGATGAACTTGATCAGCGCGCCGTCCAGGGCGACCTCCAGCATCGGGATCACGGTGCCGAGGAACGACAGCGACATGTCGTCGGAGTACTTGTCCAGGAAGTCGATCACCAGCTTCACGTTCACGTTCGGCTGCGGGATCTCGTCACCGTCGAGCATGCCCCACCGGCGCATCAGCGCCAGCTCGGCGTTGGCGTGCTTCTGCTCCTCGGCGTGGAAGTAGCGGTAGATCTCGCGCAGCGTCTCGGTCGGCGCCTTCTTGGCCATCGCCGCGAAGCCGCGCGCGCCGACGTTCTCGATCCACATCAGGTCGGCCATGAACGGCTTGAGCTTGGCGTGCAGTTCGGGCGTGATCGTCTCGGCGCCCGGCGCGTCCCAGTCGATGTCGGCCAGCGCCCACTGGCGGTCCTTGATCTTGCGGAGCATGTCGTCGAAGTCCATCGCGATGGCCATGTCAGACTCCTGTCTTGTCGGTGACCGACGTGCGGTCGGTGGTGGTCGAGTCCTCCTGTGGCAGCAACCGCTCCAGGAGCCCGAGGGCGAAGGTGTACTGTGCGGGGAAGTACCGCTTGAGCAGCCAGACGACGTGCGCGTCCAGCTGGGGGAGCACGTAGAGCTGCCCGCGGTCGTGTGCGTCCAGGGCCGTGCGCGCGACGCGCTCGGGCGAGAAGCCGGTCCAGCGCATGAGGAAATCGGCCAGCTGCGCCGACTCCTTGGTGATCCGGCCGTCACGGGCGACGTTCGTGCGCACGAACGTCGGGCACAGCACCGTGACCGCGACGCCGGAGCCGCTCAGCTCGGCGGCCATGGTCTCCGACAGCGACAGGACGCCCGCCTTGGACACGTTGTAGGCGGCCATCGAGGGGGCGGCGGCGAATCCGGCGGCCGAGGCGACGTTGATGATGCCGCCGTGCCCGGCGGCGCGCAGGCGTGGAGCGAAGACCTCGCAGCCGTGCACCACGCCCCACAGGTTGATGCCGAGCGCCCACTGCCAGTCGTCGAAGCCGATGCGGCCCACCGGTTTTCCGCCGATGCCGACGCCCGCGTTATTGACGACGAGGCTGACCGGGCGCTCGAACAGCGTTTCGGCGAAGCGGGCCAGCAGCTCCACGTCTTCGCGCTGTGCCACGTCGCAGCGGAAGGCGTGGGCGGCGCCGGGGTGGGTGCGTTCGATCAGGGCGACGGTCTCGTCGGCGCGCGCCTCGTCGATGTCGGCGCAGATCACCCGCCCGCCACGGGCCGCGATCTCCAACGCGAACGCCCGGCCGATGCCGCTGCCCGCGCCGGTGACCACGGCTCGCGCGCCGTGCGTGCGCCGAGTCCGGCCCACCAGCTTGTCCAATCCGAACATCTCAACTCACCTTTTCCGTGCCGGAGGTAGCGACCAGCGCCGCGCGCAGGAAGTCGGCGGCGCGGGCGAGGGCCTGATCGGCCTCGGGCACCACCAGGGGAAGGGCCTGGAAGACGTGCAGTTGCCCCGGCCAGACCTCGAGTTCGCAGCTGCCGCCCGCGCGCCGGACCATTTCGCACAGCGCTCGCGCGTCGGCGCCGAGCATCTCGGTGCCGCCCACCTGCACCAGGATCGGCGGCAGGGGCAGGCCGTGCGGTACGGACAGTCGCAGGCGCGGTGCGTCGGCCGGGTGCCCCGTGGTGTAGGACGCGGGCAGCCTGCTCGCCGCGGCGGCGGAGATCAGCGGATCGGTCCGGACGCGTTCCTGCTCGGCGGCCAGGCTGAGGGTCAGGTCCAGCAGCGGGGAGAACATCGCGACCGCCGCGGGCTGGGGCCGCCGCTGTCGTCCGTTCTCCACGAGCAGGTCGAGTGCGAGGTGCCCGCCTGCGGAATCGCAGGCGATCACCAGGTCTTCCGCGGCGATGCCACGGCCGAGCAGCCACCGGTAGCCTGCCTCGACGTCGTCGGCCGCGGCGGGGAACCGGTGTTCGGGCGCGAGGCGGTAGTCGGTGAGGAAGATCGGAAGCCCGGTCTTCGCCGAAAGCCGAGCGGCGAGAGCGCGATGCGTACGAGCCGAGCAGATCACATAGCCGCTGCCGTGGATGTAGTAGACCGCTCGCGTCCCGAACGGCACGCCGGCCGCCCGCACCCATTCGCCGCGTACCGCTCCGGACCGGACCTGCGTCACGGACGTCCCGGGTGGAACCGGACCGCCGACGGTCATCAAGGTGGCGATCAGCTTGCGTGCGAACCAGACGCCCGGCGTGTTCATCGGAACCGCGCAGTTCAGCGGACGCAGGGCGAGTCGAGTGGCCGCCGCGGCCACAGTGGCGCGTGCCGAGGGCGCGGCGGGGACACCGGGTACTGAGGTCCGCGTTGACCTTGTCATGCGTTCAGAATCAGTCAACAATGTGCCAGTTGTCAATGGCACATTTCTAAGAGGCTGATTGGGTGCGCCTGTGTCCGCACACCATCAAGCCGCCTGAACGGGGGAAACTCCGGTCGTACAGTGACGTGTGGCGACTTTGGACGACGACGGGATCGCTGCCGCGACCGTGGGCGATTTGCGGCCGTACGCGGTCAAGGTGGTTCTCGAGGAATACAACCCTGCGTGGCCGAACTGGTACGCCGAAGAGGAAGCCGTCATTCGCGCGGCGCTAGGGGCAGCGGTTCTGCGGATCGAGCACACCGGCTCCACGTCGGTGCCCGGTCTCGCGGCCAAGCCGTTGATCGACATTCTGCTGCTGGTTGCGGACACCGCCGACGAGGCGGCCTACGTTCCGGCTCTCGAGGCTGCCGGGTACGCGTTGCGGATCCGGCAGCCCGACTGGTATCAGCATCGCTGTCTCGTCCGCCGGGTGGACACCGGTGCCACGCGGGACGTGAACCTGCACGTGCTCTCGCCGGAGTCGGGCGCGCCGGAGATCGAGCGGATTCTGGCCTTCCGCGACCGGCTGCGCACCGACGACAGCGACCGCGAGTACTACGAGCGGATCAAACGTCAGCTCGCGCAACGTGACTGGAAGTTCGTCCAGCATTACGCCAACGCCAAGAGCGCGGTCATCGAGGAAATCCTCGGCCGGGCGCAGTCCGGCTGACGGTCACGACGCGCGCCCCGCGCGGGCGCGGATGTTGCTGTCGCCGAGGTGTTTTCGTCAGTACCCGCGCGCGGGATCGATCGGCGCCAGCAGCTCCGCTCCGTCGAGGAATCGTTTCACGTTCGCCTCGACGTGATCGGCGAAGGCCGCGAGCCGCAGCTGCGGCGGGTTCGAATCATGCGGTGTGACAATGGCGTTCGGCAGCTTCCAGAGCGGGTGCCCCGCCGGGAGCGGCTCGGGGTCGGTGACGTCGAGCGCGGCGCCGCCTATCGCGCCGGAGGACAGCGCCGCCACCAGCGCGTCGGTGTCGACGAGGCTGCCGCGCGCGACGTTGACGATCCACGAGGACGGCTTGAGTCGCGCGAGTTCGTCCGCACCGACGAGTTTCCTGGTGGCTGGCGTGGCGGGCGCGGCGATGACCACGTGATCGGTGTGCGGCCAGATCCGGCCGAGACGATCGGCGGAAATCGTCTCGACCGACGACGGAATGCCCGGGCCGGTGACCGGTCGCCCGCTGCGGTTGACCGCGATGATGTGCGCGCCGAGCGGGATCAGCATCGGGATCAGCGCTCGGCCGATGCCGCCCGCGCCGACGATCGTCACCGTCTTGCCGCGCAGCGTGCCGACGTGTGGGAAGAAGTCCTGTTGCCGCCAGTCCGTCGCGCGCAGGTGCTCGGGCAGGTATCGGACGCCCGCGAGCAGCAGCATGAGCGCGTGCTCGGCCACGCTCGCCGCGAAAGCGCCTGCGGCCGAGGTGAACCGGACACGGGGATGCCGGGCGATGATGCCCGCGGTGAACCAGTCCTCGACGCCCGCGGCCGGCAGCTGCACCCACTCCACGCGGGCGGGCAAGTCGTCCGGGAACTCGTCGGTGCCACCGACCCAGATCAGCCCCTGCGCCTCGTCGAGGCCGGAGACCACGGCGCCCGCCTCCAGCACGGCCTTCTCCACCAGGGTGGGAGGAGGGTCGGTGGGGCCGATCGCGATGGATGCTGCCGGTCGGTTCATGGACGGACCTCCTTCGGAGCAGTAGGACGTGGTCGCGAGCGGGACGGACGTTGCGACCGTAGCACCGCCGGGCGTGCGACAACCGGTCGCGGGACACCGGTCCGGCGCGGTGCTAGGCCTCGCGCCGATCGGTCTGCTCCTCGTCGAGCTCCACGTCCACTTTGTCCCGCTCGGCCCACTCCAGGAGAGGATCCAGGTGGAACACCGCGTCGTCCATGCCCGCGTGCAGATCGCCGAGTTCGGCGAAGCGAGCGGGAACGGTGGACATGGTGAAATCGCGCGGATCGATGTCGGGAATTTCGTCCCAGCGTACCGGGGTGGAGACCGTGGCGGACGGGACGCCGCGCACGGAGTAGGCGGCGGCGATGGTGTGGTCGCGGGCGTTCTGGTTGTAGTCGACGAACAGCAGCTTCGGATCGCGGTCGCGGCGCCACCAGGTGGTGGTCACGTCCTCGGGGGCGCGGCGCTCGACTTCACGGGCGAAGGCGAGCGCCGCGCGGCGCACATCCTGGAAACCTCGGTCCGGCGCGATCCGCACGTACACGTGCAGGCCCTTGCCGCCGGAGGTCTTCGGCCATCCGACGGCGCCGATCTCGTCGAGCACCTCGTGCACCACTCCGGCGACGCGCTGCACCCGCGACCACGGGCAATCCGGCATCGGGTCGAGGTCGATGCGCCACTCGTCGGGGCGCTCGGTGTCGGCGGCGCGGGAATTCCACGGATGGAACTCGACCGTCGACATCTGCACCGCCCAGACGACGTCGGCGAGCTTCTCGACGCACAGCTCGTCGGCGTGCCTGCCGTAGCGCGGAAAGTACACCCGCACAGTGGGAATCCAGTCCGGCGCGCCCGCGGGAAGCCGCTTCTGGTGCACCTTGTCGCCCGCGAGTCCTTTGGGGAACCGGTGCAGCATGCAGGGCCGGTTGCGCAGCGCGTTGACGATGCCGTCGCCGACGCTCAGGTAGTACTGCACCAAGTCGAGCTTGGTCGCGCCGGTCTCCGGGAAGTAGACCCGGTCCGGATTGGAGATACGGATCGTGTGGTCGTCGACCTCGAGTTCGATCGCCGACCCCGCGGATTTGCTTGCCACGAATCGACCTTAATAGGCGGAGCCGGACGGGGGCGGCCCGAAGCGCCAGGAGGCGCAGCGCGGCGATGGCGAGGCATTCCCACAGCGGGCGCCTCGGGCCGGTTCCGGTCGTCGCACCGCTCTGGTATGCATACCAATATGAGCAAGGCGACGCGCGTGACCGTCACGCTGGATCCGCAGGTGGCCGAGTGGGCCAGGGAGGTCGCCGACCGCCAGAACCGCAGTCTGTCGGCGGTGATCAACGCCGCGCTGCGCACCACGCTCGTGCACGACAGCCTGACGGCGCTGGCCATCGACGACGCGGCCGAGCTGGCCGCCGCCTACGACGACGTCACGCTCACCCAGGCCGCCGAAGACGACGCCAGCGGCGCCGCATGAGACGCGGTGAGATCTGGCGCTACGCCCCCACGCTCAGCGACGGCACCCCTTTCCCGCGACGCATGACGGTCGTGCTGGTGTCCGACTCGGCGGTGATCACCTCGCGCTATCGCTGGCTGCAAGTCGTCCCGCTGCGCGACGCCGACCCCGGCCACGTGCTGGCCACCCACACCGAGCACGGCTGGGCTGACACCCTGAAACTGCACCGCGCCTACCGACCCTGGCTCACCGAACACCTCGGTGTGCTCACCCAGGCCGAGACGGAATCCCTCGACGCGCGCTTGCGGGCGACGCTGAGTCTTTGATTGCAGCGCTGCTTGTATCGCCGGCGCCTGCGGCGCTGGGCCGCGAACGGCGCATGCTCGGTCTCGCTTCGCTCGAAACCAGCGGCTGAGCTGGTGTGGTGCGTAGGCGGTGAGCCTCGCGGCCTGTTTTTTGCCATCGTCAGGGCGGGGTGGGGTCGGCACTTGTGCTTCGTCACGGAATTTCGATTACTTGGACGTCCATGGTGGGCGAAGCGCGCGCAAACCTCGCTTGTCGCTTCGTTCGAGACTTGCGGCTGGGAGGAGGTGGGGGACTCGTCGCAGGCACACCCGATGGACGCCGGTGAGCGTGTTCGACGGTGCGGTGCAACATGTCTGGGGCAGGAGACCGGCCCGCGTCTGCCGAGGGTCGTCGTTATGTCGGGGTGGCCAGGGCGAACGGCAGGATGGCGTCGGCTCCGGCCGCGCGGAGCGCGTGGGCGGCTACGGTGAAGGTCCAGCCGGTGTCGGTGACGGTGTCCACGAGCAGGATCGGACCGGACACCTGGGTGAGGTCGGGGATCTCCCACGAGTCGAACAGTCCGGCGACGCGATGCGCGGAATTGGCCGCGGAGACCGGCGGCCTGCCCGGGCGAGTGCGCAGCGTGCCGAGGTCGTGCAGACGGCCGACCTCGGCGAGCCGGGCGGCGAGGGTGGCGGTGAGCACGGGGTAGCGCGGGGATTCCATCGCGAGCACCGAGGTCGGGCGCGCGGCCCAGTCCCATTCCCGCAGAACGGCGATGCAGGCGTCGAAGACGGCGTCGGGCACCGGGTCGTCCGGCCCGTCGAGCAGCACTCGCAGCCGCTGCCCCCAGCCGAGGTCGGTCAGCCTGCCGAGCACGCGACCGGTCTCGGCGCCGCTGGTGATCTTGCCGGACAGCGGGATTCCGAGCTTGGCCATGCCGGTGGGCCACTGCTTGCGCGGTGCGAGATCGATGCCGGGGCGGTCGAGCCGGGCTTTGGTCGCGGCGACCGCTTCGGCGGCCACGGTGCGGTCGGGGCGGCTGCCGGTGCAGTTGTCGCAGCGGCCGCACCCGGGTGAATCGGCGGATCCCGCGGAAAGGCCAGGGTCGTCGAGCTGGCGGCGCAGGAACTCCATGCGGCAGTCGGCGGTCGACTGGTAGTCGATCATGGCCTGCTGCTCGGCCTCGCGCGCGATGGACAGCCGCTCGTAGCGCTCGGTGTCGTAGGTCCACGGCTCGCCGGTGGCGATCCAGCCGCCGCGCACGCGGCGTACCGCGCCGTCCACGTCGAGCACCTTCAGCACCATTTCCAGCCGGGAGCGGTTCAGTTCCACCAGCGGCTCCAAGGCCGCGGTGGACAGCGCGCGGTCGGAGTCCAGCGCATCGAGCACGGCACGCACGATGTGCTCACGCGGGAAGGCGACGGAGGCGAAGTAGCTCCAGATCCGGGCGTCCTCGGGGCCGGGCAGCAGGACCACCTCGGCCCGGTCCGTGCCGCGCCCGGCGCGCCCCACCTGCTGGTAGTAGGCGATGGGCGAGGAGGGCGCGCCGACGTGCACCACGAACCCGAGATCGGGTTTGTCGAATCCCATGCCGAGCGCGGAGGTGGCGATGAGCGCCTTCACCTCGTTGTTCAGCAGCGCCGCCTCCAGCGCCTCGCGTTCGGTGGGGTCGGTCTGGCCCGTGTAGGCGGCGACGGTGTGGCCGTGGGAGTTCAGCACGTCGGCCAGATCGTGCGCGGCGGCGACGGTGAGGGTGTAGACGATGCCCGAGCCGGGCAGCCGGCGCAGGTGGCCGCTGAGCCAGGCGGTGCGTTCCACGGCGTCGTCGAAGCGGACGACCGACAGGTGCAGCGACTCGCGGTCCAGCGTGCCGCGCAGTACCAAGGTGTCGGTGCCGATCTGGGTGGCGACGTCGGTGACCACCCGGTCGTTGGCGGTCGCGGTGGTGGCCAGCACCGGGACGTCGGAGCCGAGGTCGGCGATCAGCGTCCGGATGCGCCGGTAGTCCGGCCGGAAGTCGTGTCCCCAGTCCGACACGCAGTGCGCTTCATCGATCACCACCAGTCCGGCGTCGGCCGCGAGCCGGGGCAGCACCTGGTCCCGGAAGTCCGGGTTGTTCAGCCGTTCCGGGCTGACCAGCAGGACGTCGACCGCGCCCGCCGCGACCTGTGCGTGGATCTCGTCCCACTCGGTGACGTTGCCCGAGTTGATGGTGGCGGCCACCACCCCCGCACGCTGCGCCGCCGCCACCTGGTTGCGCATCAGCGCGAGCAGCGGCGACACGATCACCGTCGGCCCGCGCCCGGCCCCGCGCAGCAGCTTGGCGGCGATGAAGTACACCGCCGACTTGCCCCAGCCGGTGCGCTGCACGACCAGCGCCCTGCGCCGCCGGACGACGAGCGCCTCGATGGCGGTCCACTGGTCCTCGCGCAGCGCGGCGCCGGCCCCGGCCAGTTCGCGCAACAGCTGTTCGGCGTGCTCGCGCAGATCGGGGGCCGTGAGGTCGATCGAGGACGCGCCGGTGGCCGTGGTCATGCGCTCCATCGTGCCCGACGGCGCCGACAGGTGAGCCCGCGCCCGACCGTTGCTGTGCGGCCGGACGTACCTGCCAGTGGTCCGGTGAGGGCGGCGCCCGTTCCGACTGCCGCCGGCCGAGCGAACATCGAGTCGGCGCTAGGGGCGAGGCAGTCACGCCGACCGGGAACGGGGCGTATGCGCGAGCAACCCCGATTGCGGCGCTCGATAAGCGGCCAATGTGACGTTCGGGCGGCGCGCATGCGGGCCAATCGCGCGGCCAGGACGACGGTCGTGCTCAGGCAGGTCGCGCGGTCTCCGCCGCCAGTTCGACCAGCCGGGCGCGGACCAGGTCCGGACGCTCCTCGGCGATGAAGTGTCCGCAGTTCTCGACCAGTTCCAGGCGGTAGTCGTCGGCGCGGGCGGTCTCCTCGGCCGCGAGCGACGGATGGATCGCCGCGTCCTGGACACCGAACAGGGCGCGGATCGGGACCGTCGCCCGGCGTCGTTCGCCGCGTCCGGCCGACCGGGGTACTTCGCGCAGCAGGAAGGTGCGATAGGTGTCGGTCGCCGTGCGGGCACAGACGGGGTCGCGGAAACGATCCGCGTACGCCCGGGTCACCTCGGGTCCGAATTCCTCGCGATTACGGACGGCGCCGGCGAAGACGAACTGCTCCAGGAAGCGGGTACGCCGGTGCAGGTAGTCGCCGAACGCCGCGACGGCCGGTTGGTAGACCAGGAACCGCCACGCGTGCGGGAGGAAACTGCGCGGCGTCTGCCATGGGTGCGCGATGTTGAGCGCGAGCAGGGCGTCGAATCGTTCCGGCGCGCGCAGCACGAGCAGGTGTGCGATATAGCCGCCCCAGTCGTGGCCGACCAGCAGGACGCGGTCCAGACCGAGCGCGTCCAGCAGCGCGAGCAGGTCGGAGGCGACGTCGTCCTTGGCCCACCGGTGCGGTGCGGGACCCGACCAGCCGTAGCCGGGCAGGTCGGGCGCGATGATCCGCAGTCCGTCGGGCGGGGCTGCGAGCAGGTGGCGGTAGGCGTAGTGGTGCTCGGGCCAGCCGTGCAGCGCCAGCACCGGACGTCCGTTCACCGGGCCCGCTTCGGTGACATGGAAACGCACACCGCGGGCGGTCACCACCGACCGCCGCACGCCGGAAATCTCCGGCGGGCCTGCCGCCGGGTCGGAATCCGCAGCGGGTGCGAAGAACGAGGGCCGCAAGGGCATATCCGATGGTATCGAGGAACCCGCCTGGAGGACCAGACCGGGTTCGGCCACCTCCCGGCGACGCTGAACCGCGACGTCGCGCCGGGCGAGCGCGATTCGCCCGGCGCGACGTCTTCGCGACGTTCAGCCCTTGACGCAGAGCACCTGGCGCAACGTCGCGACCACGTCGACCAGGTCCCGCTGTGCCGCGATGACCTCGTCGATGTCCTTGTACGCGGCCGGGATCTCGTCCACCACGCCCGCGTCCTTGCGCGACTCGACGCCCTCGGTCTGCGCGATGAGATCGGCCACGGTGAACTGCTTCTTGGCCGCGTTGCGGCTCATCCGCCGCCCCGCGCCGTGCGAGGCGGACTGGAACGAAGCGGGATTCCCCTTACCGCGCACCACGTACGAGCGGGTTCCCATCGAGCCGGGAATCAGCGCGAGATCGCCCGCTCCCGCCCGCACGGCGCCCTTGCGGGTGACCAGCATCGGCACGCCGTCGATGATCTCCTCCGCCACGTAATTGTGGTGGCAGCTGATCGGCTGCTCGAAACGCAAGCCGCGCGCGGCGAACTCGGCGCTCACCGCACGGCAGACCAGGGCGAGCATCACCGCGCGGTTGCGCGCCGCGTACTCCTGGGCCCAGGTGAGGTCACGCCGGTAGGCGTCCATCTCCGGCGTGCCGGAGACGAAGACCGCCAGGTCGCGGTCGGGCAGGTCGACGTTGTGCGGCAGCGTCCTCGCGATCGCCATGTGCCGCTCGGCGAGTTCCTTGCCGATGTTGCGGCTGCCGGAGTGCAGCAGGATCCACACCCGGTCGTCCTGGTCCAGGCAGACCTCGATGAAGTGGTTGCCGCCACCGAGCGTGCCCATCTGCTTGTGCGCCTTGGACTCTCGTGCCTGCACCCGGTCGTCCAGCGCGCCGAACGATCCCCAGAAGCGGTCCCACCCCGCGCGCAGTGTCGCGGTGCTCGCGCCGAGCCCGGCCACCTGGGCGCCGAGCCGGGTGACGTCGACGGCGTCGTGGTGGGCCTGGAAGCCGACCGGCACCGCCGCCTCGATCCGCGACCGCAGCGAGCGCAAGTTGTCGGGGAGATCGGCGGCGGTGAGGTCGGTGCGCACGCTCTCCATGCCGCAGCCGATGTCCACGCCCACCGCGGCAGGCGACACCGCGTCCTTCATCGCGATCACCGAGCCGACCGTGGCCCCCTTGCCGAGGTGCACGTCCGGCATCACGCGGACGCCGTGGACCCATTTCAGCGCGGCGATGTTGCGCAGCTGCTGGAGCGCGGTCTGCTCGACCTCGTGCTCGTGGGCCCACATGAGCGTCTGCGCCTTGGTGCCGCGCAGCTCGACGGGAAACATGGTCTCGATCCTTTCGTCGGTCTTCGTCTCCAACGGTAGGGACCGAGCGCACCCGGCGCACGTGAATATCGAACCGGTCGGAATGCCCGGATGTCAGCGGGTGGCCGGGGCGAGCCGAGCGCGGTAGACGCGCTCGGCATTGCCGTGGGCGATGGCGCCGACCAGGCCTTCGGCGTCGGCGGTGGTGATCGCGTCGTCGGCGATCCACTCGTCGATCAGCTTGCCGAGCCCGCGCCGCCAGAGCAGAGCGCCGAGATAGTGCAGTTCCGGAAGCCCGTAACCGTCCGAGGCGTAGAGCAGCGACCGGAACGGGGCGAGTTCCAGCGTCTCGGCGAGCACGGCGCCCGCGCGCTGTCCCACATACGGGATGGTGAGCCCGAGATCCAGATGGACGTGGTCGAAGACGTGCGCGAGGTAGGCGGCGTGGCGATGGAAGGGCCAGCAGTGCAGCAGCGATACCGAGAGGCCGGTGCCCGCGGTCCGGCGAAGGAAGTCGGTGAGCAGCGCCGGGTCGCCGCGCCGCAGACGCAGATCGGGGTCGCCGAACCCGGTGTGGAACTGCAAGGGGATGCCGAACTCGGCGCCGATCCGCGCGCCGAGGCCCACCAGCCAGCCGAGTACCTGCGGATCGGTGAGCCGGTACTCGGGCGCGAAACTGGTCGGCGGATGATCGCGCAGCGGGAAATCCAGCCCGCACCGATAGGCGACGATCGTCTTCAGCCCCACGGCATGGGCGGCCCGCGCCCGCAGCTCCGCCTCGATCCGCTCGTAGACCCCGGACACCGCGCCGACCTGCGCCACGACTCGCTCGGCCACTTCCTCCAGCCGGACGATCTCGCGCACCTCGCCGTCCACCAGGCCGGCGAACTCGGCTGTGCCACCGCCGACCCCGGTGTCCAGGAACCACCTGGTCACGCCGGTCGCGCGCAGCAGCCGCGCGGCGACCTCGCGCCCGCCGAGCCGGGCGCGATGACGGAGGTAGACGTCCGGGCTCACATGGGCGGGCAGGTCGAGCGCCGGGGCGCACCACCGGCGCACCGCGAGCCCGAGCGCGGAATCGAAACTTCCGTGGGCGCCTTCGCCGAGCAAGCGCTCGAAGCCGGGACGGTCGAGCCCCTCGATGGTGACGCCGTGACAGTGGTGGTCGGTGAGCGGAACACCGTCGGTGAGCACGTTCAGAACCGCCAACGCGTGAGCGCGACGAGCTCTTCGGCGCTCGCCTCGGCATATCGCTCGGCTTCCGCGCGCCGCACGGTGAGTAGCGCGTCGTGCAACTCGGCGCCCATCGCGGCGGCGAGCACCCGGGACGCGGCGAGCTGATCGGCGGCTTCGGTCGGTGTGGTCGGCAGTCGGCGCACACCCGACATCATGAGCGCTTCGGCGTCGAAAGTCACCGGGTCCCCGGTGATTTCGGTGGGCAGGCGCAGCTGTTCGGCCACACCGGCGAGTCCGGCCGCGATCACCGAGCCGACGATCAGGTACGGATTTCCGGTCGCGTCGAAGCATTTGATCTCGGCGTTGGCCGCCCAGCCCTCGGTGCCGCGCACCCCGGTGATGAAGCGCAATGCGGCCTCTCTGGTCTCGCGGCCCCAGCACTGCCACACACCGGCCCAGCGCGAGGGCGCCAGCCGCAGGAAGCTCACCGGGTTGCCCGCGCCGACCGCGACCAGCGCGGGGAGCTCCCGCAGTATCCCGGCGAGGAACGCCTCGCCGGTCCGCCGCATCCCATGCGGACCGTCACCGTGTGCGAACAGCGGCCCCTGCTCGTCGTGCACCGACAGGTGCAGATGCGCGCCGGAGCCGGTGCCGCCGGGTTCGATGCACGGCGCCAGCAGCGCCCGCCAGCCGTGCCGCGCGCTCACCTGACGGATCGTGTGCCGGACCAGCACGGCCTCGTCCGCGGCGGTGACCGGTTCGGACGGCTCGACCGACAATTCCAGTTGGCCGAGCGCGTATTCCGGATGGAACTGGTTGACGCTGATGCCCTGCCGTTCCAGCACCGCGACCAGGTCCGCGGCGTACTCGGCGACCTGGCCGAGCCGCACCATGCCGTAGGCGGGGCCGTGGATCGCGGGGGTGAAGCCGTCGGTGTCGTCGGCCCGGCCCACGGACCACTCGGTCTCGAATGCCATGGATATTCCCAACCTCGCCGCCTGCGCCGCGTCCGCCTGGCGCGCCGCGAAATGGCGCTGGCAGGCGGCGAAGCGGATGCCGTCCTGGGTGTACTTGTCGGTGGGCGCCCACGCCCAGCCGGGCTGGCAGGCCAGTTCGGTCAGCATGGTCAGATCGGGGATCAGCCGCAGATCCCCGTCGGGGCCACCGAGATAGCGTCCGACCGCCATCAGATCGTCGAAGGCGAAGGTCTCGAAGCACGGGGACACGCCGACGCCGTACCAGGACGCGAGGTCCAGCCGTTGCTTGGGCACCGCCTTCACCCGTGTGATGCCCGCGTTGTCGACGAAGCTCAGCGCGACCATGGCCGCGTCCAGCTTGTCGATCAGGGCGGTGTCGCCGTCGGCGGGAATGCGATCCGGCGTGGTGGCCATGCCCCCACGATATCGGCGGCCCCACGATCTCGGCTCGGACGCACCGGCAGCCGGGTCGGCGCGCGGCGCTATTCGGCGGCCAGCGCGGCGGTGATCTCTTCGCGGGTAGGGATCGAACTGCTCGCCCCCAGCCTGGTGGTCGCCAGCGCTCCGGCAGCGCAGGCCCAGGTCAGAGCCCATTCCGGACCGCGATGCCAGGCGGCGGCCAGCGCGCCGGTGAAAGCGTCGCCCGCCCCGGTGGTGTCCACGACGTCCACTCGTGGGCTGGGCCGGGACAGGCGCGCACCGGCGGGTCCGCGGTAGTCCGCGCCGGCCGCGCCACGGGTGACGACCAGGTGCGCGACCGGATCGAGGTCGGGGCCCAATCGCTCGGCCTCGCCCGAATTCACCACGGCCACATCGACATCGGCCCACAGCTCGGCGGGCAGGCGGCGAACGGGCGAGGGGTTCAGCAGGACCGTCGTGCCGTTGGCCCTGGCGTGGCGCGCCGCGGCGGCCACCGTGTCGATCGGAATCTCCAACTGGCACAACAGGATGTCGGCCGCCGCGATGGCCGCGAGGTCGTTCTCGGTCAGGCCGGTCATTCGCGCGTTGGCGCCGCCGACGACGATGATGCTGTTCTCGCCGTCACCGTCGACCACGATCGTGGCGACCCCGCTCGGCCCGGTGACGGTGCGCAGCCGGTCGGTGGACACCGCGGCCTCGGTGAGCGTCCTGCGCAGTTCGGCGGCGAAGACGTCGGTGCCGATCGCTCCGAGAAAACGCACCTCGCCACCAGCGCGCTGCGCCGCGACGGCTTGATTGGCTCCTTTCCCGCCCGGCACCATGGCGAAGCCGGTGCCCAGCACCGTTTCCCCGGGATCGGGCCTGCGTCCGGTCGTGGTCACCAAGTCCATGTTGATGCTGCCGAGCACCACGATCGCGGGAGCGTCCGATTCGGCCGTCATACCGCCGGACGGTAGTCGCCGGACCTGCCTCGCGCACGCATCCGCACCGCCGTCGCCGGGCCGCCCAGCGGGTGGATTCGGCGCCGGACCGGGTGCGTAGGCTGTAGCGCATGACGGTAGGAACGACCGCCCAGCCGGATGTTCGCGAGGTGGTGCACGAGGCCGCGCGCAAGGCAAGGATCGCGTCGCGGGTGCTGGCCCAGCTGACGACCGCGCAGAAGAACGACGCCTTGCACGCCGCCGCCGACGCTCTGCTGGCCGCCGCCGACCGGATCCTCGCCGCCAACGCCGAGGACATCGCCGCGGCGCAGGCGGCGGGCACCGAGGAGTCGTTGCTGGATCGCCTGCGGCTGACCAAGGCCCGCATCGACGGCATCGCGTCCGGATTGCGTCAGGTGGCCGGGCTGCCCGACCCGGTCGGTGTGGTGGTCCGCGGCTCGACCCTGCCGAACGGCCTGGAGATCAAGCAGGTGCGCGTTCCGCTCGGCGTGGTCGGCATGGTGTACGAGGCCCGGCCCAACGTCACCGTCGACGCGTTCGGTCTCGCGCTCAAGTCCGGTAACGCCGCCCTGCTGCGCGGCTCGTCCTCGGCTGCCCGTTCCAATGCCGCGCTGGTCGCCGTGCTGCGCGAATCGCTTGCCGCGCAGGGCATCCCGGCCGATGCCGTGCAATTGCTGCCCAGCGAGGACCGCTCCAGCGTCACCCATCTGATCCAGGCTCGCGGCCTGGTCGACGTGGTCATTCCGCGCGGTGGCGCCGGGTTGATCAACGCGGTGGTCCGCGACGCCCAGGTGCCCACCATCGAGACCGGCACCGGCAACTGCCACGTCTACGTGCACGCCGCCGCGGATCTGGACATGGCCGAGCAGATCCTGATCAACGCCAAGACCCGCCGTCCCAGCGTGTGCAACGCGGCCGAGACCGTCCTGATCGACGCCGCGCTCGCCGACACCGCGCTGCCGCGGCTGACCGAGGCGCTGGAGAAGCACGGCGTGACCATCCACGGTGACCTGCCCGGCCAGGTCCCGGCCACCGACGCGGACTGGGGCGAGGAGTACCTCACCCTGGACATCGCGCTCAAAGTGGTCGACGACCTGGATGCGGCGGTGGAGCACATCAACACCTGGGGCACCGGCCACACCGAGGCCATCGTCACCGCCGACCTCGCCGCGGCGCGCGAGTTCACCAGCCGCGTCGACGCGGCTGCCGTGATGGTGAACGCCTCCACCGCGTTCACCGACGGCGAGCAGTTCGGCTTCGGCGCCGAGATCGGCATCTCCACCCAGAAGCTGCACGCACGCGGCCCGATGGCCCTGCCGGAACTGACCTCTACCAAGTGGATCGTCTGGGGCGAAGGCCAGGTTCGGCCGGTCTGACCCACACGCGCCGCGGTCGCCACCGACGCCGAGTCGGCGCGGGCGCCGCGCTGCCGTAGCGTGGGGAGTGGTTTGGAAGGAAGGTGCTCCGTGGTGTCGGACGGTACGGGTCAGGAACCGGTCTTCTCGTCGGTGGAAGACGTGATCGAGCGATTGGCGAGCACGGGCTACTTGGCGGACAAGGCCACCGCCACTTCGGTGTTCCTCGCCGACCGGTTGGGCAAGCCGCTGCTCATCGAGGGCCCGGCCGGGGTGGGCAAGACCGAACTCGCGCGCGCCGTCGCGCAGACCTCGGGCGCCGAGCTGGTGCGATTGCAATGCTACGAGGGGGTCGACGAGGCCCGCGCGCTGTACGAGTGGAACCACGCCAAGCAGATCCTGCGCATCCAGGCTTCCAGTGAGAACGACTGGGAGGAGACGAAGGCCGACGTCTTCACCGAAGAGTTCCTGCTGTCGCGCCCGCTGCTGACCGCGATCCGGCGCACCGATCCCACGGTGTTGCTGATCGACGAGACCGACAAGGCCGACGTCGAGATCGAGGGGCTGCTGCTCGAGGTGCTCAGTGATTTCGCGGTGACCGTGCCGGAACTGGGCACCATCACCGCCAGCCGCAAGCCGTTCGTCGTGCTCACCTCGAACGCCACCCGCGAGCTGTCCGAGGCGCTCAAGCGCCGCTGCCTCTACCTGCACCTGGACTTCCCGGACGAGGAACTGGAGCGGCGCATCCTGGCCAGCCGGGTGCCCGAGCTGTCCGCCGCGGTCGCCGCGCAGCTGGTGCGGATCGTGCACGTGCTGCGCGGGATGCAGTTGAAGAAGCTGCCCTCGGTCGCGGAATCGATCGACTGGGGCCGCACACTGCTCGCCCTCGGCCTGCGCGACCTGGACGACACCACGGTGCGCGCCACCCTCGGCGTGGTGCTCAAACACCAGAGCGACCATCAGCGCGCGCTGGCCGAACTGAAGCTGGCCTGAGCCATGGCGGCGGGATCGGTCCCCGCGGATGCCGCACCGCTGAGCGCGCCGCACGGGCTGCCCGGACATCTGGTCGGCTTCGTGGAGGCGCTGCGAGCGCGCGGGATACCGGTCGGGCCTTCGGAGACGGTGGACGCCGGCCGCGTGATGACCGTGCTCGACCTGATGGACCGCGAGGTCCTGCGTGAGGGTTTGGCCTGCGCCCTGCTGCGGCGCACCACCCACCGCGCGATCTTCGACGGGATGTTCGACCTGTGGTTCCCGGTCGCGCTCGGAGAACGCACGGCGGCCGAGGACGAGATCGAGATCCCCCGCACGCCCACCGGTGATGTCGACATCCCGGCGCTGCGCGAGCTGCTTGCCGAGTTGCTCACGCAGGAGGCCGAGACCCAGCAGCTGGAGGCGCTGGCCGCGCAACTGGTCGAGCGGCTCGGCCGCTATCAATCCGCGGGCGGCTCGTCGTTCTCGGCGTACAAAGCGCTGAAGGAGGTGCAGCCGCAAACCCTGCTGGCGAAGATTCTGGCCGGGTTGTCCCTCGGGCCCGATACCAGCGATTTCGACATGGAGATCGCCCGCCGCGCCGCGCGGCAGCGGATCGCAGGTTTCACGGCCTCCGTCGAGGCGGAGACCAAGCGCCGGGCCGCCGAACGGTTCGGCCGTGAGCGGGTGGCGAGCTACAGCGTCCCCCGTCAGGCCGAAGAGGTCGACTTCCTGCGCGCGTCCCAGGCCGAACTCGCCGAGCTCAAACGCAGTGTCCAGCGGCTGGCCCGCATCTTGGCCTCGCGCTTGGCCGCGCGACGCAGGCACGCCCGCCGCGGCGAGATCGACTTGCGCCGCACCCTGCGCAAGTCCATGTCGACCGGCGGGGTGCCGATCGATCTGGTGAACCGTAAGCCGCGGCCCGGCCGTCCGGATCTGGTGCTGCTGTGCGACGTCTCCGGCTCGGTGGCCGGTTTCAGCAACTTCACGCTGCTGCTGGTGAGCGCGCTGCGCGAGCAGTTCTCCCGGGTGCGGATCTTCGCATTCGTCGATCAGATCGACGAGGTGACCCGGTTCTTCGATCCGCACACCCAGCTCGAAGAGGCGATGACCAGGATCTTCACCGAGGCCGACGTCGCGGGCCCGGACGGGCACTCCGACTACGGCCACGCGCTGGCCGGGTTCGCCAGGGACTACTCGGATGTCGTCACCAGCCGCACTTCGCTGTTGATCCTCGGCGACGCTCGCACGAACTACCGAGACCCGCAACTGGCCACCCTCCGGTCGCTGGTCGGGGTCGCCAAGCACGCGCACTGGCTCAATCCGGAACGGCGCGACCAGTGGGGCTCCGGCGATTCCGCCGCGGACAAGTACCGCGATGTCATCGAAATGCACGAATGCCGCTCGGCGAAACAGCTCACCGCGGTGGTGTCCCGGCTGTTGCCGGTGTAGGACCGAGCATGGACGACGCCGCGCTGCTGAGCTACCGCCTGGCCAAGCCGGGCGCCTGGCAGGACGAGCCGTAAGAGGGCGACGCCGTCGTGCGCAAACTGCCGAAGTCCAAACGCCCCACCTGACCGAAAGCCTTCGTTAAGGGAACCTTTGGCACGTGCCGACAAGATCGGCAGCCATGGTGAACAGAACGCCGCGCGATCCGGCGGCGGCGCACAACAACTATTCGTTCCAGGTCGACCTGCGCGGGATAGTCGATCTGCTCTCGCACCACCTCTACTCGAGCCCGCGGGTCTACCTGCGCGAGCTGTTGCAGAATGCCGTCGACGCGGTCACCGCGCGCACCCTGTCGGAACCGGGGGCGCCCACCGCGATCCGGCTCACCGTAGACGGGTCCGGCCTGCGGCTCAGCGATCCCGGTGTCGGCTTGACCGAGGCCGACGTGCACCGGTTCCTCGCCACCATCGGCCGTTCCGCCAAGCGCGACGACATCGAAGGCGCACGACGCGAGTTCCTCGGGCAGTTCGGGATCGGCCTGCTGGCTTGTTTCACCGTCGCCGAGACCATCCGGGTGGTCACCCGATCGGCCACCGACCCGACCGCACCGCCCGTCGAGTGGCTGGCCGCCGCCGACGGCACGTACTCGGTGCGCTCGCTCGACCCGAGTGAACATCCCGAGCCGGGCACCACGGTGTGGCTCGCTCCGCGCGGGGGAGCGCAGGCATGGTTCCGGCCGCAGCGGGTGATCGATCTGGCGCGTGAGTTCGGGTCGCTGCTGCCCTACGAGGTGACGGTGGAGGCGGACGGCGTCGTGACGACGGTCACCGACGGCGTTCCGGTCTGGCGCCGGGCATATCCGACGCAGGCCGAGCGCCGGATCGCCCTGCTCGACTACGGCCACCACACGCTGGGCTTCCCTCCACTCGATGTGATCGACCTGGACGCCGGTCCGGCCGGAGTAAGCGGCGTGGCGTATGTGCTGTCCCAACCGGGGAACCCGTCGGAGAGCAGTGCGCATCGGGTGTACCTGAAGGGGATGCTGCTGGGTGACGCGGTGCGCGGCGTGCTGCCGGAGTGGGCGTTCTTCGTGCGCTGTGTCATCGACACCGACACGCTGCGTCCCACCGCGTCGCGGGAGGGGCTCTACGAGGACGAGCGGCTCGCCGTGGTCCGGGAGGTGCTCGGCGACCGAATTCGCGACTGGCTCACGGAGATCGCCGCCGAACAGCCGCAGCGGCTGGCCGCGTTCCTGTCCGTGCACGCGCTCGGGGTGAAGGCGATGGCCAGGCACTCCCTCGACCTGCTGCGGATCATGTTGCCGCACCTGCACTTCGAGACAACCGACGGACGGGTGCCGCTCACCGAATTCGCTCGTAGTCATCGCATCGTGCGGCTGACCGCGACGGTCGAGGAGTTCCGTCAGGTGGCCGCGACCGCCGCCGCCCAGGGGATCGGCGTCGTGAACGGCGGCTACGCCTACGACCGCGAGCTGGTCGCGCAACTGCCCAGGCTGCTGCCGGGCGTCGAGGTGGTGGAACTGGACGCCGACGCGATCACCGCGGCGCTCGACCCGGTCGACCCGGGCGAGGAATTGGCGCTGGCCCCGGTGCTCGGGGTGGCGCGCACCGCGCTCGACCCGCTGTCCTGCGATGTGATCCTGCGCGCCTTCCACCCGGTCTCGGTGCCAGCGCTCTACCTCGACGGCCGCGCCACACGCAACGAACGCGCCAGGGCGCAGACCGCCGAGGGCGCCGACGAGCTGTGGACCGAGATCCTCGGCGCGTTGGCGGTCGCCACGCCGCGCGCCCAGCTGGTGCTCAACCACCACAGCCCGATCGTGCGCAGACTGGCCCGCATCGGCGATCCGGGCTTGCTGAAGACGGCCGTGGAATCGCTGTACGGGCAAGCCCTGCTGATGACGCATCGGCCGCTGAGCGCGGCCGACACGGCACTGCTCAACCGTGCCTTCGGCGAATTCCTCGGCTGGGCCACGCAACGCGCCGCGGGCCGCGGCGAAGAGACGGAGTGAACGTGGACGCCACCGCGATCGGCGCGACGCTGACGCAGGTCTGCGCGCTGCCGCACGGCCGGACCCGGACCGAGCGATTGGAGAGCCTGGCCGCCGCGGCGAAGGCGGGGTCGGATCGCGCGCTCGAAGGCAGGGTGCTGCTGGAACTGGCACGGTCCTACACCAGCGCGGGCGAACGCGACCTGGTCCCCGTCGCCTACGGCAGGTTGCTGCGCATCTACGACGATCACCCCGCCGAACTGGGCGCGATGACGTATTTGGTGCACTGGTACCTGAAATGGATGACCTGGGGGATGATCGACAACCCGTCGATCCCACTGTCCACGATCGACCGCTGGTTCGGCGAGCTGGAGAGCCGGTATCGGCAGCGCGGCTACAGTCCGCGCCCGGTGCTGGCGCTGCGCTCCGAACTCGCCCGCAAGACCGGTGACACCGCGGCCGCCGCCACCTGGCTGGAGGCGGCGATGGCCGCCGCGCGCGACCGCATGTCCGACTGCGAGGCCTGTGAGCGCAGCGAGTGGGGCGTGACGAGCGTCTACCTGGGCGACGACGAAGCCGGGCTGGCGCACTGGCGACCCGTACTCGACGGCGAGCGCACCTGCGCCGAAGAACCACACCGCGTGCTGGCCGAGGCGTTGCTTCCGCTGGTGCGCACCGGTCGCGTCGCGGCCGCTCGCGGTGCGCACCTGACCGGGTACCCCTTGGTCCGGCACACCGAGGACCTGCGTCCGTCGGTGGCGCTGCACGTGGAATTCTGCGCGCTGACCGGTAACGAGGCGCGCGGGCTGGAGATCCTCGCCGAACACGCGAGCTGGCTGGCCGATTCCGCCGCCGACGCGGGCGCGCGGCTCGCGTTCGTGACCGGCGTGTGCGTGCTGCTGCGCAGGTTGGTCACCCTGCGGCTGGGCGACCTCCCCTTGGCGGACGGGACGGTGGAATCGGTGCGTGCGCAGCTGGAGATCGAGATCGGCGCGCTGTGCGCGCGCTACGACGCCCGCAACGGCAACAACGCGGTGAGCCTGCGCACCGCCGCCCGGCTCGCGGCCGCGCCGCTGCTGGACCGATTGCCGCTCGGCGTCCGCAGCGCGTTGCCCCGCGCCGGGGGCGGGCCGGTGGCGGACGAAAGCACGCTGTCTCGGTCGGGCAGCGATCCGGTGGCTGACGACAGGACGCTACTCCGCGTCGGCAGGGACCCGGATGCCGGTTCAGCGGTCGACGACTTCTCCGGCGACCGGGCCGCGGAGGTGCGCAGGTTGTCCGAACTCGGCGCCGCCCGACTCGCCGATACACCCGAGGAGGCGGAAGCGTATCTGCGCGAAGCGCTGGCGCTCGGCAGGCCGGTGCTGACCGGCGAGGAGGCAGCCCGGCTGGGCGCGCAGCTGGTCATCGCCGTGGCCGGTCAGCCGGACCGCGAGCTCGATCTGGCCGACGCCGCGGTGCGCGCCGCCGCACGCTGGGAAGGACTGTCCGAGCCGGACGCGCTGCACCACACCGTCGTCGCCGCGCGCGCGTTCCACCGCGCCGAGCGGCACGGCGAGGCGGTCGCCCTGTTCGAACAGGCGCTGGTCAGCGGGGCTCTCCCGTATCCGTCCGGCGAACTGGCGGCTGTGCGTGCGCAGTTCGGCCGATCGCTGCTCGCGCTGGACCGCCACCACGAGGCCGCGCACCAGTTCCTCGAAGGGGCGCGGCTGGTCGAGCACGTCCCGGAGCGGACCGATCTGCACGCCGACCTCGCGTGGTCGGCCGCCACCGCGCTCGAGTACTGCGGGCAGGACCAGGAGGCGGTGGCGGCCTATCACCGGGCGGCCGAGCTGTCGGCCCGGCTGGGCGAGGTGGCGGCGCGGGCGCGCTGCCTGCGGTCGGCTGCCTGGCTCCAGGTGTCCGGTGGAGCCGATCCGGGGCGCTGGCTCCCGTCGATGCGGGCGCTGACCGCGGAACTGGCCGCGCTGGCCGACCGGTCGGCCGAGGCGGCCGAGGAACTCACGCACACCCGCGATCAGCTGGCCCGAATGCTGGAGATCGGCGGCGTCACGGAGACCAGCGCCTGAACGGGGCTGCTGGAGTGCGGGCGGGCGTCACCAGTTCGGCGCCCGCCTCGCTTACCGGCCCGTGCGGGCCGCACGCCACCCGTTAAGCTCGGCAGTCATGCACGAGAGAGGTCGGCGCGGCCGCAAGCTCGGGGTGATGGGCGGCACGTTCGACCCCATCCACCATGGGCACCTGGTCGCCGCCAGCGAGGTCGCCCACCGGTTCGACCTGGACGAAGTGATCTTCGTCCCTACCGGACAGCCGTGGCAGAAATCGCACGAGCAGGTCAGCCCGGCCGAGGATCGGTACCTGATGACCGTCATCGCGACCGCGTCCAACCCCCGGTTCTCGGTGAGCCGCGCGGACATCGACCGCGGCAAGGTCACCTACACCGTCGACACCCTGCGGGAGATGCGATCGCAGTATCCCGGCGCCGAGCTGTACTTCATCACCGGTGCGGACGCATTGGCCAACATCCTGACATGGCAGGATTGGGCGGAACTGTTCGAACTGGCGAAGTTCGTCGGGGTGAGCCGTCCGGGGTACGAGCTGAACACCGATCATCTCGAGGAGCATCTGCGGGATCTTCCGTCCGATGCGGTGACCATGATCGAGATCCCGGCACTGGCGATCTCGTCGAGCGAATGCCGTCGCCGCGCCGCCGAGAACCGGCCGGTGTGGTACCTCGTCCCCGACGGCGTGGTGCAGTACATATCGAAGCGGCACCTGTATGTGCCCGGAGCAGCGGAAGGTAGCTGAGCGTGAGCGAGCGCAGCGAGGTGCGGGTATGACCGCGTCGGTCGAGTCGGTGGAGATCGCGCAGGTGGCCGCGCTGGCCGCCGACGAGAAGCTGGCATCCGACGTGGTTGTGCTCGACGTGTCCGAGCAGCTGGTGATCACCGACTGCTTCGTGATCGCGTCCGCGCCCAACGAACGTCAGGTCAACGCCATAGTCGACAACGTCGAGGAGAAGCTGCGCGCTGCCGGGCACAAGCCGGTCCGGCGCGAGGGCACCCGCGAAGGCCGCTGGGCGCTGCTGGACTACGTCGACGTGGTCGTGCACATCCAGCACAACGACGAGCGCAATTTCTATGCGCTGGAACGGTTGTGGAAGGACTGTCCCGTCGTGCCGGTCGAAGGCATCACCGGGGCCGCGCCACAAACGCGCGCCGCCGCGACGGAGGACGAGGCGCGATCGTGAGCAGACACGCCGGCGTGCGCACCCTGATCTTGTTGCGCCACGGGCAAACCGAGTGGAACGCAACCGACCGTATGCAAGGCCAGATCGACACCGATCTCACCGAACTCGGTCGCAGACAGGCCAAAGAGGCCGCCCGCGAGCTGGTTTCGCGCAACGCCATCGCCATCCACTCCTCGGACCTGCGCCGGGCCTTCGACACCGCGACGGCTCTGGCCGAGCACACCGGGCTCGCCGTCGTCCCCGACGTCAGGTTGCGGGAGACCAACCTCGGCGACTGGGAGGGACTGACGCATCTGGAGGTCGACGCCGACTACCCGGGTGCGCGGATGGCGTGGCGGCTGGACGCGAACTACACCCCGCCCAACGGCGAGAGCAAACTCGAGGTCGGTGCGCGGTCGCTGCCGGTGGTGCAGGAGTTGCTGGTCGGGCGGCAGGACTGGCCCGGCCGGACTATCATCCTGGTGGCGCACGGCGGGCTGATCGCCGCCCTCACGGCCGCGCTGCTCGACCTGCCGCCGCAGAACTGGCCCATCCTCGGAGGACTGGCCAACACCAGCTGGGTGCAGCTCAGCAGTCACGGCCCGAGCATCGAACAGCCCGGCTGGCGTCTGGATGTGTGGAACGCAGCGGCGAAGGTAGCACCGGATGTCCTCTGAAGAGCCGATCAGATCGGTCCCGGACGAACTGTTCCGTAAGGTGTCGGCGAAAGCCGAGCGGCAGTTGCCGGACGCGTTGTTCGGCGGCCCGCCACCGGCTCCCCGCGAACCCGAGGCCGAGCCCGAGGCATCCTCGAGAGCGGTCGCGGAATCCGGCGGGTCGTCCGACCCGGCCGAGGAATCCGACGCGGAGGACGACGGATCCGCCGAGGTCGCCGCGGACATCGCCACCGAGGCGGAGCCGCAGGTCCACGTCGGCGGCGACACCCCGTCGGTCGACACCGCGAACGACGCCCCGGAACCGATCGCCGAGTCGGCAGCAGCGCTCGACGAATCGGTTGCTACGGCGGCGGACGGGTCCGCGGTAGTGCTCGATGAATCGGCTGTGTCGGACGGGTCCGCGGTGGATGAATCGTTCGCTACGGCGGACGAGTTCGCAGCAGCGCTCGACGAATCGGTTGCCACGGTGGCGGACGGGTCCGCGGTAGTGCTCGATGAATCGGCTGTGGCCCACGGGTCCGCGGTGGATGAATCGTTCGCTACGGCGGACGAGTTCGCAGCAGCGCCTGACGTATCGGTTGCTTCGGCGGCGGACGGGCCTTCGGCCGACGCGATCGGCGCATCGCCCGTGCTGACCGACGCGGTAGTAGAGCCCGCCACAGTGACGACTGGCCCCCTCGAGTCCGGAGAAGCCGAACTCGCCGGAGCCGAGTCGGCCCCTGCCGCTGCGGAATCCGTGGTGGGCGACGAACCCGTCGAAAGGGGGGAAGCCGTGCGCCCGGTGCTGCTGGTGATCGCCGACTCCCTCTCGTATTTCGGGCCCAAGGGCGGACTGCCCGCCGACCATCCGCGAATCTGGCCGAATCTGGTGGCCGCCGAACTGGATTGGGATGTCGAGCTGGTCGCACGGATCGGCTGGACCTGCCGCGACGCCTACTGGGCGCTGATCGGCGATCCCCGGGTGTGGGCGGCGGTGCCGCGCGCGGGTGCGGTGGTCTTCGCCGTCGGCGGCATGGACACGCTGCCCTCGCCGCTGCCGACCGCGCTGCGCGAACTGATCCGCTATGTCCGCCCGCCCGTCCTGCGCCGCGCTGTCCGCGGCACCTACAACTGGCTGCAGCCGAAGCTGTCCAAACTCGGCAGGCCCGTGGCCCTTCCGCCCAAGGTGAGCGTCGACTACCTGGAACAGTCCCGCACCGCGCTGGCGCAGCTGCGCCCCGAGCTGCCCGTTGTCGCGGTGCTGCCGTCGGTGCACAACTGCGATGCCTACGGTCGGGTGCACTCCGGGCGTCCGCGGGCGGTCGAGGCATTGCGCGCCTGGTCGGGGCGGACCTCGGTGCCGCTGGTCGACCTGGGTGAAGCGGTGCGCGACAACATCTTCTCCGGCGAGGCGAACCCGGACGGCATCCACTGGGGCTGGGACGGCCACACGGCGGTGGCCAACGCGATGGTCAAGACCCTGCAGGAGGTTCGGTAGTCCGTGGCAGTCGTGGTCGTCACCGATTCGTCCGCCGGTCTCCCTGCCGAACACCTCGACGAACTGGATATCGCCGTCGTCCCGCTGCACGTTCTGGTCGGCGACCGGGCGATGCGTGAAGGCGTGGATCCCGTCGACATCGACTATGCCTCCGATACCGTGACCACCTCGGCCCCCTCGCCCGGCGAGCTGCGCGAGGCCTACGAGAGGGCGTGGGAACGCAGCGGCGGCGACGGCGTGGTCGCGGTGCATCTTTCCCGCAGGCTGTCCGGGACATGGGAGGCCGGTCACCAAGCCGTGCGGGACATGGACGCCGCCGACCGGGTCCGTCTGGTCGACTCGCTGGGGGCCGGGCTGGCCACCGGGCTGCCCGCGCTGGCGGCCGCGAGGCGGGCCAGGGCCGGAGCGCCGCTGGAGGTCGTCTACGACGCGGCGGTCGCCGCCGCGGCACGCGCCCGCACGTTCATCCTGGTCAATCGCACCGAGCAGTTGCGCCGCGGTGGCAGGCTGTCGTCGGCGGCCACGTTCTTCGGCAGCGAGCTGGTCACCAAGCCGCTGCTGCACCTCGTCGAAGGGCGGCTGGAACTGCGCGAGAAGGTGCGCACGCGGTCCAAGGCGTACGCGAAACTCGTTGCCGCGGCGGTCGACGCGGCCGGTGAAGACGGCGCCGCGGTGGCCGTGCAACACCTCGGCGCCGAGGACGCCGCCCATACCATCGCGGCGCAGCTGCGTGAACTCGTTCCCGGCATCAGAGAACTCATCGTCGCCGAATTCGGGCCCGCGCTCGCGGTGCACCTCGGATTGGGCGCGCTCGGCGTGCTCGTCGTCCCTGGTGGCTGCCACTGAGCGCTGCCGAACCGGCGCTGGGACAACAATCTCGGTGATTCGAATGCGAGCGTGCCGCCGGACCCGCGGTTAGCGTCGGGGCATGAGTGTGTCGGGGCCGCCGGTTCGTCCGCCGTTGACCGTGACCTCGGTCGACTGGGAGCATCCGGACGCGGTGATGTTGCGCGCGGAGATGGCTGCCGAGGTCGGTCCGCGCTACGCCCACCTGGCGCGGCAGCTCTCCACCGATCCGAACGCCATCGATCCGGCCACCGTGCACAGCACCTTCGTGGCGTACTCGGACGGGCCGGTGGGCCATGCCGCGCTGCGGTGGAACGCGGAGGACCTCGAGGTGAAGCGAATGTTCGTCCGCCCCGCGCACCGCGGGTCGGGCGCCGCGGCATCGCTGCTCGCCGCCGCCGAGGATGCCGCCCGCACGGCCGGACGTCCCCGGTTGATCCTGCAAACCGGGCACCTGCAACCGGAAGCCGTACGGTTCTACGAACGCAGCGGCTACCACCGGATTCCGATCTTCTCGCCGTATGAGGTTCTGCCGTTGTCGAACTGCTTCGCGAAATATCTGGGCTGAGGCGCCGGATCGCCTGATCGCCGCCGAGCGGCAGTTCCGTCGGTTGGCTACCTGCTGAACCCAGTGGTGCGCGCGGGCCGCGGCGCTCGCGGCCGGCGTGAAAGATTCACTTTCCAGAGGGTTTGCTCCCGATCTGGAGTCGGCCCGGCGTCGTCGGTTGTGTTCTGGGCAGGCCCGGACGCTCCGGTAAGCCTTCGACACGCCTTGTCCGGCAGGTTCGTATGCGAAGTCGGCGGTGTGTCGGGCCGAGTCGCAGACTGGTCGAGCAAGAGTTGTGCACAGCGTCGCGGTTGTCAACAGGTTCGTCGAATCGGCTGGTCGGTCCGGATTCTTCGCCGTGTGGCGGCACTACCGTCGCCGCCATGTCACGACAGGACGAACGCGAGCGGGTACGACGGCGATTGGGTGAGTTGACCGCCCGGGTCGGCGCGAGCAGGACGGCCGGTGTGGGCACCGGGGCGGCCGAGCCGGGGGCGGCCGAGCACGGACTGTCCGAGTGGGATACGGCGCGATCTCCGAAGGGAGAACTCGGGCGACAGACCGGGCAACCGGATAGGTCGCGACTCGTGGATCCCGCCCGATCCGCCATATCGCGTGCGGGGCAGCCGGCCTCGGGTGCACGACCATCGGTATCCGACGAAAGTCCGTCGCGGTCGGCGGAATCCGGATCGAAGGTGAGCAGCACGCCGCATGTCCTCCGACGCGCTACCGGGACCGGAGGAGCATGGCCCGCATCACGGAACGCCGAGACGGGGGTGGACATCCGTGCACCCGAATCCGGGGAGGACGAAGATGGCCGCCGATCGGCACGCGAGAGCGGCTTCGCCGATGGCGCCGCGCGGGTGGGTGAACCACGGTCCGAGGACGATTCGGGCGAAGCGGGAAAGTGGGAGCTCTTGCGGCTGCCCGGCGCCCCGGCTCCCGGCCGGGAGGATGATGACGATGTCGGTCGTGTGCGGTCTCCCGGCTGGCTGGAGGAGCCGGGTCGGCGGCAACGCCTTGTGCCCGAACGGTTCCGGGGCATGCGGATCGATCCGGGCCGTCGTGGGGTGCGCACGCTGGCGTTCGTCGGGTTCGCCGCGATGGTGATCGCCGGGGTGATCGTGTTCCGCGAGCGCCCGATCGCTGACTCCGTGCCGCCGTTGCCGGTCCGGCAAACCGTTGCGCTGGAAACCTCCGGTGCGGCTGTGTCGGCGAGCGCGGTCGGCGGTCCTGCGGCTCCGCGGGAGCGTGTCGCCCCCGGCACGCCGGTGACCGAACTGGTCGTCAGTGTGGTCGGCCTGGTCCAGCGCACCGGTCTGGTCCGGCTTCCGGAGGGCTCGCGCGTCGCCGACGCCCTCGCCGCGGCGGGCGGGCCGAGCGAAGGCGCGGACACCAGCGGCCTGAATCTGGCCCAGCGATTGGCGGACGGCGACCAAGTGCTGGTCGGTCCAGCCGTGCCGAGCGCCGGTGCGCCGCAGCAGGGCAGCAGCACGATCGGTGCGGGCGGGCGTCCGCCGTCCGGGTCGGCTGCCACACCGGGTCGTCCGTCGACCCTGGCTGGCCGGGTCGACCTCAATCAGGCCTCCGAGGCCGAACTCGATGCCCTTCCCGGTGTCGGGCCGGTCACCGCCCGCGCCATCGTCAGCTGGCGAACGAGCAACGGGCGCTTCACCTCCGTCGAGCAGCTCAGCGAGGTAGACGGCATCGGCCCGGCCCGCCTGGCCCGGTTGCGCGATCTGGTGCGGGTATGACCACGGGCGGCCTGGTCGATTCGGTTCGCCGGACGCTGAGCTCCTCGGTGAGCGGCGGCGGAACTGTCCGAGGCCCGAAAGAGGGCGGTGCCGAGCCCTCCCGGAGTCCGCGGGAGGGCGTTGCGGCGGAGGAACCCGGCCTCGCACAGGTGCTGGACGCTCGCCTGCTCCCCGCCGCGTTGTGCTGCTGGGGCGCGACGATTCTGGCGCTGACGGCGGGGTGGCGGGCCGGGTTGCTGTTGGCCGCCCTGTCGATGATCTCGGCTATCGGGTTGTGGGTCCTGCTGTTGTGCGCAATCGCGCACCGCCGAGAACGCAGGCGAGCGGTAGCGGTGGTGGCGCTCGCGGCCGTGGTGCTCGGTGCGGGGTTCGCGGCCGCGGCGGCATGGCGGGAACATCGTGTGGCGACGCATCCGCTCCGCGCGGTGACGGGACAGTCACTCCGGGTGGTCGTCACCCCGACAGACGATCCGAAGCCAGTGCGCGCCAGAGCGTTCGGGGCCGAGCGGTTATGGGTGGTCCGGGCGGATCTGCGAGAGTACCGGCGCGGCGGCGTGACGGTACGGGCCGGTGGCGCGGTGGTCGTCCTGGCTACCGGGCCGGAGTGGGGCGACCTGTCGCCGGGGAGGCCGGTCGAGTTCCGGGCCCGGGTGGATCAGCCGCGCCGATCCGATCTCACCGTCGTGACGCTGCACGCCCAGGGAGCGCCCGGCGTCGCCGGGGCGCTGCCCTGGTGGCAGCGCGTCGCGAATTCGGTGCGCGCCGATTTCGCGGCGTCGGCCGCGCGGGCACTACCGCCCGGCTCCGCAGGTCTGTTGCCCGCGCTCGTCGTCGGTGACACCTCCGCGCTGTCCGACGAAGTGCGCGACGACTTCGAGGTCGCCGGGCTGCAACATCTGACCGTTGTCAGCGGGGCGAATTTCACCATCCTGCTGTCGGTCGTGCTGTTTCTCGTGCGGCTGCTGACGCTCGGTCCGCGCGCCGCCGCGGCCGTCGCCGCCGCGGCGCTGCTCATGTTCGTCGTCGTCGCTCGGCCGGACCCGAGTGTGCTGCGCGCCGGTGCGATGGGCGCGATCACCCTGCTGGCCGTACTCACCGGTCGCCGGAAACAGGCGCTACCCGCGCTGTGCGCGGCGATCATCGCGCTGCTGGCCCTGTGGCCCGGACTCGCCGTCGACGCGGGATTCGCGCTGTCGGTCGTCGCGACGGGTGGCCTGATCCTGCTCGCGCCGAGCTGGGCCGACTGGTTGCGCGCCAGGGGATGGTGGCGCATGCCAGCGGAGATAGTCGCGGTGTCCGCGGGGGCGTTCGTGGTCACCACCCCGATCGTGATCGCGCTCACCGGGCGGCTCAGTCTGGTCGCGGTGCTCGCGAATGTGCTCGTAGCCCCGGTCATCGCCCCGATCACCGTCATCGGAGCAAGCGGTGCGGTGCTGGCGTGCCTGTGGTCACCGCTGGCCGACTTGGTTCTGCGCTGCGCGGCACCACTGCTGTGGTGGTTGCTCTGGGTGGCCGGATACGCGGCCGCGGTGCCTGGCGCGTCGGTCGCGGTCCCGGGTGGTCTGGCGGGCGGCCTGGTCGCCGGCCTCCTGGTAGTGATCGCGATCGCGGCGTTGCGTATACGAGCCGTGCGACGCATCGCCGCGGCGGTGGCGCTCGGTGTCGCGGCGGTACTGGTCCCGGTGCGGCTCTGGCACCCGGGATGGCCGCCGGACGGCTGGGTCCTCGCCGCGTGTGACGTGGGCCAAGGCGACGGCCTCGCTTTGGCAGTCGGCCCCGGCGCAGCCGTCGTCATCGATGTGGGGCCTGACCCGCGCCCGATGCGCACCTGTTTGGACCGGCTGCGTATCTCGCGCGTCCCGCTGCTGATCCTCACCCATCCGCACGCCGACCACATCGGCGGACTCACCGGCGCACTGCACGGCCGCGCGGTCGACGCGATCGCCGTCGGCATCCACGAACTCGACGGGCTCGCGGGGCCCGAACAGGCGCGGCCGTCTCCCGCGGCAGGCGGCGGCTGCGGTTCCGTGCCGGCTGCGGATGGCCACGGGCACGCCGATGCCGGGAAGGGGCACGCGCTGATCGCGCGAGCCGATCCTCTGATCGATTCGGCAGGATTACCGGGGGTGTCGGCAAACAGCCGTATTCGCCTTGTTCGCCCACCCGGCCGGGTCCGAACGAGCTGCGGCGCAGCCGAACAGGAGAGCGGACAGGCCGCAGGATCCTTCGACGACCCGCGCGTCCCGGTCTCCGGTATGGCGCAGATAGTGGCCGTCGCCAAGAGGGCGCGAGTGCCGCTGCTGGAGTTGTCGGCCGGACACGTCCTGAGTTTCGGCTCGGTCGAACTCGAGGTGCTCGCGCCGTCCAGGAACGGGCCGCGGCCGGTCCGAGGAGCCGAAACCGAAGACGCCAACGACCGCTCGATCGTCGTCACCGCTCGCACGCCCGCCGGCCGAATTCTGCTCACCGGTGACATCGAAGCCGACGGTCAGCGAGCGCTCATGCGCGCCGGAATTCTCATCCAGGCCGACGTCCTCAAACTGCCGCACCACGGATCACGCACCACCACCAGCGAATTCCTCGACGCGGTGCGCCCCCGCCTGGTGCTGGTCAGTGTGGGCGTCGGCAATACCTTCGGACACCCCCACCCCGCCGTTCTCGCAGACCTGTCCGCTCTCGGTGCGACGGTGGCCCGGACGGATCGGCGAGGCGATATCGCGGTCGTCGGTGGCGGGGCACACCTGCGCGTGACGGGTTCACGGTGACCGCGCGGTTCAGGACTGTTCCGCGGATCCGGTCGCCATGCCGATCAATTCACTTGCCGCGCTGGATCTTCGCCGGAGCAGCCGGCAGGTGCTCGTGGTCGGCCGGTCTCATGTCTCGGTCCGCGCGTGTGCTCGGTGGTCGTGGTCGGCGTCGGTGTCGGTCGGGGACCGTAGGATCGGACTGTGGACGAGCGCGATGAGTGGAGCAATGCGGCAGAGCCTTCGGGCGCGACGCCCTCCGGCATCGAGGAGACGCTGTCGTGAGCGAGCGTCCCGCGCCGGTGCACTTGGTGCTGGGGGAAGAAGAACTGCTGATCGAGCGGGCGCTGGCGGCGCTGACCGCGCAGGTGCGGGCGTTGGCGCCGGATCCGGACGCGGTGCCGGTCGATCGCTTGCGCGCGGGTGACGCGAGTACCGCCGAGCTGGCGGAGTTGCTGAGCCCGTCGCTGTTCGCCGAGGACCGGGTGATCATCCTCGATTCGGCGGCCGAGGCGGGTAAAGGCGCGGTCGCGGTGATCACCGATGCGGCGCAGAGCCCGCCCGAGGGCGTGGTGCTGGTCGTTCTGCACTCCGGCGGCGGGCGGGCCAAGGCGCTGGCCCCCGCCTTGCAGAAAGCCGGGGCGGTCACCCACGAGTGCGCCAAACTGACCAAGGCCGCCGAGCGCGTCGAGTTCGTGCGCGGTGAGTTCCGCACCGCCGGAGTGCGGGTGTCCGGCGAGGTCGTCCAGGTGGTGCTGGAGGCGGTGGGCTCGGATCTGCGTGAGCTGGCC
This sequence comes from Nocardia abscessus, assembly GCF_015477775.1. Taxonomy (GTDB): domain Bacteria; phylum Actinomycetota; class Actinomycetes; order Mycobacteriales; family Mycobacteriaceae; genus Nocardia; species Nocardia abscessus_A. The sequence continues at coordinate 139,013 of NZ_JADLQO010000008.1, forward strand.
GCGGCGTGCGGGCAGCTCGCCGCTGACACCGGCGGGAAGATCGACGTGGCGGCCGTGCGCCGCTACTACTCGGGCAAGGCCGAGGTCTCCGGGTTCGACGTGGCCGAACTCGCGGTGGCGGGGGATCGCCCCGGTGCGATGGAGGCGCTGCGCTGGGCGAACGACCGCGGCGTTCCACACGTCTTGCTCGCCGACGCGCTCGCCGACTCGGTGCACACCATCGCGCGCGTCGGCTCGGCCGGGCGCGGCGATCCGTTCAAGCTGGCCCAGCAGCTCGGCATGCCGCCGTGGAAGGTGAAGAAGGCGCAGGCACAGGCTCGCAGCTGGACCCCGGCGACCATCGGCTCCGCCCTCCAGGTGGTCGCGACCCTCAACGCCGACGTGAAGGGCGGCGCCGCCGACGCCGGTTACGCGCTGGAACACGCCCTCACCCAGATCCTGGACCTGCACGGCGCGGGCTGAGCGCCGATCCGTCGGTCCGCGCCGACCGGCCCGCCTCTCGAACGGGTTGTCGAGTCACCGGGCACCCACGTGCGAAGGTTTGTTCGTCGAGTGGGGGAATGCTGAACCCGGCGACACCCCGCACTCGGTTGACCGCGATCGCCGACCATCTCGGCATCGCCGCCGCACGAGCCCGGTGAAGTCTGACTACGCGATCACCTCGACAACCGTCCCGACCGGCCCCTGCTGGTTCCCCACAACGCTGCCGAGCCGGACCATGTGTCTGGTGCTCACGAATCGGTCGGTCGACTCACCGAAGCCATCCGGCTGTTCGAGCAAACCCTCATCGACAGGTTCCTCGGACTCGGCCATTCCGACGCGGGAACCGGACAGTCGCCGGGCCGCGGGGTCAGTCCAGGCAGAACTCATTGCCTTGGGGGTCGGTCATCACGATATTGCCTGAGTCCAGCGGGCGCTGGGGCTCATGTGGCGACGTACCCGCTCACCGAAGCCCATCCGGCCGTTCGAGCACACCCTCGTCGACAGCGAGCGGTTCCTCGGACTCGGCCATTCCGACGCGGGAACCGGACAGTCGCCGGGCCGCGGGGTCAGTCCAGGCAGAACTCATTGCCCTCGGGGTCGGTCATCACGATATGGCCTGCGTCCAGAGGGGGCTGGGGCTCATGGCGACGTACCCGTGTGGCTCCCAGCTCGACGAGCCGATCGCACTCGGCCTCCAGGGCCGCCATCCGTTCTTCTCCCCGTAGCCCGGGCGCGGCCCTGACGTCGAGGTGGACGCGGTTCTTGGCGACTTTGTCCTCCGGTACCTGCTGGAAGAACAGTCGTGGGCCGTGCCCGTCCGGGTCTTCGATGGCCGATCTGGTGTTGCGCTGCTCGGGCGGTACGCCGACACGGGCGAGGAACTCCTCCCATGCGGCCAGTGGGTCGGCGTCGGCGGGCAGATCGACTCCAGGGGGGCCTGGATGGACGTAGCCCAATGCGTCGCGCCAGAAGGTCGACAGTGCTCGCGGGTCATGGGCGTCGAAGGTGATCTGGAAGTGACGGCTCATCGGGTTGCTCTTCCGTTCGTGGCGAGGTGAGTGTGCAGGTAGAGGTCGCGCAGCAAGCAGACCTCAGACAGGTGGTGGATCAGCTCGCGGTGAATGTGTAGTACCAGGTCGGCCATGGGCGATTCGGGGAAGGGTTCCTTCGCGCCGATCGGCGCCCGCAGCCCGGCGTCGCCGAGGCTGCGCACGCCGGCCAGCCAGATGTCGAGCTGGTTGTCGAGCTGGTCGAGTGCGGTGGCCGCGCTGCCGGCGTATTCCCACGTCTCGTAGGACGCGGCGGGCGCCCCGAAATGCGCGGCATTGCGCGCGGCGAGCACGCCGACGATGACGTGACCGAGTCGCCAGGCGATCGTGGTGAACGCCGCGGGGACCGGCTGCGGGAAGACGTAGTCGATCGTGAAGTCTCCGGAGCCGATCGGCACGGGTGTGGTCGAGTTGCCGCGCGGCCGGACGCTCCAGGCGTCCGGCACCGGTGACCAGAAGTACTCGTCGTCGGTGAGACCGTCGAGCCGCGAGCGGAGCTGATGGTTCCAGTGGTGCTCCCACTGCTCGCGCAGTGTCCGGTTCCAGTCGATTTCGTCTGTGCCCATGGCGCTAGCCTGACACCCCTAGCGGACAGAATCGGTCCGCTATTTCCGGCATGCTGGGCGAGGTGAACATGGCAGGCGGTGACGAACGGGGTACGACCGAGCGGGTGCTCACTCTGCTCGGGCTGTTACAGCAGCGCCAGGTCTGGACCGGCCCCGAACTCGCCGACCGGCTCGGGGTCACGCCGCGCACGATACGGCGCGATGTCGAGCGGCTGCGCACGCTCGGCTATCCGGTGCAGGCCAGCAACGGTGTCGGCGGCGGCTACCAGCTCGGGCCGGGACAAGACCTACCACCGCTGCTGCTCGACGACGAGGAAGCGATCGCCACCGCGGTCGCACTGCTCGTCGGCGCGGGCGGCGCGATCACCGGTGCCGGCGACGCCGCGCTGCGGGCGCTGACCAAACTCGACCGGGTGCTGCCCACCCGCCTGCGGCACGAGGTGCGCGCGCTGGCCGGCTCGGTGGAGTCTTTCGGCACCGGACACGCGCCGGTCGACCCTGAGGCGCTCATGACGCTGGCCAGGGCTTGCCGCGACGAGGTCGAGGCCGGCTTCGACTATCCGTCCGGAAGCCGGACACGACGGCGGCGGGTCGAGCCCTATCGCCTGGTCGCCTCCGAGCGGCGCTGGTACCTGCTCGCCTACGACCTCGATCGCGCCGACTGGCGCACCTTCCGTGTCGACCGAATGACCGATGTGGCCGCTCGGACCTGGCATTTCCGCCCGCGTGCCGCGCCCGACGCGGCGACGTACGTCCAAGAGGGTGTGGCGAGCCGGGTCTATCCGCACCACGCGCGCTTTCTCGTGCACGCGTCGGCCGACACCGTGCGCGGGCAGATTCCGGCGTCCGCTGCCGTCGTACGTCCGCGAGACGACGAGCGCTGCGAGGTACTCAGCGGCGCCGACAGCAGCCTCGACGCCGTGCTCATGCACGTGCTGCTGCTCGGGCACAACTTCGAGGTACTCGACCCGCCGGAGCTTGCTGCACGCTGTCACATATTGGCGGGGCGTCTGTTGACGGCCGGCGCGACGCTCTCACCGATCCCGCAGGCGGAGGGTTCGTGAGCCCCGGCATCGGCCAACGCAGGATGGACCTATCGCCGGAACTTCCCGGACAGACCCTCAGCGTGGATCCGTAAAGATCGGCGGAGCGTGCCCGTGGGCAGATGCCGCCCGGGCGGAGCCGAAGATGCTGTGGCGACATCGCGTGCGGCCACGGCTCGGCGCGCGCTGGATTACAGCGCCTTCGCGAGGCGTTGGACACCTGCCCCGGTAACCCCCGCGAGCCCGGCCGCTCGACCGGTCGCCAGAAGCAACAGATCGTTCAGGGGTCCGTGGATCTCCTCCGGCCCGGTACCGGCCGACCACTCCGCGTCGGTGACCACCACACGCACGCCGCGCAGGCGCTTCTTGCTGCCGTAGAACGGGCTCCGCAGCACGTGCTCCAGCGCGACGACAGCCTGTTCGGCGGGCATATCGCGCCGCCTGCCGAGCGGACGGGCGATGTCCTGCCCGTGGATCATGGTGTCCACCAGGGGATCCGGCGGCCCGGCGCCCGGTGCTCGCCGAGTCCATCCGGCGCCTTCTCGCAGCTGCGCGATCAACTCGGCGGGTGCGTAGCGGCTCGCTCGATCGCGTGCCATCCGCTCGGTCATCCGGTTCCAGTCGCCTCGCGCCCGGACGACTCCGGTGATGGTCGCTCCGAGAGTGACCCGATTGGACAGGGTGAGGTGGGCCGCGACGTCGTGCACGGTCCAGCCGGAACACAGTGAGTCGGCCGCCCACTCCTGGTCGTCCAGGTCGTCGAGGAAGTCGGCGACCCCGAGACGTTCGGCGCGCGTCCACATCATGATCTTGTCCAAGTCCATCGTCACCCTCCGTGTTCGGTGCTGTCACCGATACGGACGAGGCGACGAGCCGGAATTCATCGGATCGTGGTTCTCGCCAGGACGTTCGAACCACTGCCGCGGTGCTACCCGGCGCCGGCAGCGCCGTGCGGCGGTACGAGATCGACTCGTACCGCCGCACGGAGCCGACGATCAGACGCGCCCTTCGATCTTCAGGTCGCCGAAGGTGACGCTCCGGGGCATCGGGCGGGCCAGGAACTCGTGCGGGAAGCCGAGATCTACCGCACTGGCCCGTTCGAGCCGGGCGAGCTGGTCCGCGTCGAACTCCACGTCCAGCGCGCCGAGGTTGTCCTCCAGTTGCGCCGCGGTGCGCGCGCCGATGATCGGCGAGGTGACCGCGGGGTCGCGCAGTGTCCAGGCCAGCGCGACTTGCGATGGGGTCCGGTCGATTTCGGTGGCGACCCGCTTGACCACCTCGGCGATGGCGAGACCGCGTTCGGTGAGCGAGCCGTTCGCGGCGGCTACGTTCTTGCGGCTGCCCTCTGGCGAGCCTTCCGCCTCGTGGGCGAGATCGGCGGGGCCGTACTTGCCGGTGAGCACACCGCTGGCCAGCGGAGACCACGGGATCACGCCCAGGCCCAGTTCGCGCGCCATCGGAATGAGATCGCGTTCGACGGTCCGCTCGATCAGGCTGTACTCGATCTGCAGCGCGATCAGCGGTGACCAGCCGCGCAGGTCGGCGATGGTCTGCATGCGGGCGACCTGCCAGGCCGGGGCGTCGGAGATGCCGACGTAGAGCACCTTGCCCGAGCGCACCAAATCGTCCATCCCGCGCAGGATTTCCTCGACCGGGGTCAGGAAATCCCAGGCGTGCAGGTAGAGCAGGTCGATGTAGTCGGTGTTCAGCCTGCGCAAACTGGCTTCGACCGAGCCGATCATGCTCTTGCGGTGGTTGCCACCGGAGTTCGGGTCGTTCGGGCGGCGCAGCATGGTGTATTTGGTGGCCAGCACCAGGCTTTCGCGGTTGTCCGCGGTGAATTCGCCCAGCAGTTGCTCGGAGGTGCCGTTGGTGTACTGATTGGCCGTGTCGATGAAGTTGCCACCCCGCTCGACGTAGGTGTCGAAGATCTTGCGGGCTTCGTCCCGGTCCGCGCCCCAGCCCCAATCGGCGCCGAAGGTCATGGTTCCCAGGGACAGTGGAGACACCCGAAGGCCCGAGCGGCCGAGCAGCCGATAGGTGTCGAGGGTGCGGGCTCCGGACATGTCCAGCTCCTTGTGTTTCGCGATGCCGTGCTGTCGATACACAGTCTTCAGCGGCGTGCGAGCCCCAGTAAGGGAAGCTTCTTCCTGGGAAAGCCAGTCCTAGGCAGCCGTAGGATCGACGGTGATGACTGGCACGGTGAATTCGACCCCGCGGCGCGAGCTCAGGCCCGGAGGCGGTAGCGCGCGTGACCACGCGGGGCCTGCCGGCGGCGCGGATCGAGTGCAGGAGATGGGCGCGTTCCTGCGGGCTCGCCGGGAGCGGCTGACGCCGGACGATCTGGGATTGCCGCAGCGCAGGCAGACGCGCCGGACACCAGGGCTGCGGCGGGAAGAGGTCGCCGAGCTGGCGGGCGTGAGCACCGATTACATCGTGCGGTTGGAGCAGGGCCGGGGGCTGCGGCCCTCGGTGGAGGTGTTGCACGCGCTGTCGCGGGCGTTGCGCCTGAACGACGACGAGCGCGCCTACCTGTTCGATCTGGCGCGTCAGCGGCAGCCGGACAACGGCAAGCCGAGCACGGTGCCCGCGGCCGCGCTGGCGATGCTGGTGTGCGATCTTTCGCCGCTGCCCGCGATGCTGGTGAACCACCGCTACGACATCCTGGCCTGGAATCGGGAGATGGCGGCGTTGATCACCGATTTCGGCGCGCTACCCCACCGGCAGCGCAACTCCATGTGGTTGTGCCTGCTGGACCCGGACATGTGGGATTTCTACGTCGAGCGCGAGCGCATCATCCGGGAGGGCATCGCGGATCTGCGCGCGGCGTGGGCCGCGCACCCGGACGACCGGGCGCTGGCCGATCTGATCGCGGAGTTCACCGCCGCCAGCGCCGAGTTCGAGCAGGCCTGGGCCCGCCACGACGTGCGGGTACAGGGACGGGGCAACAAACCGTTGCGGCACCCGGTGGTGGGTCCGCTGGTCGTCAGCTACGAGGTACTGATGCCCGTGCAGGACCCCGACCAGCGGATCATCATCTACCGCGCCGCGGACGCGGATTCCCAGGCGGCGCTCGACCGGCTGGTCGCCGGTCTGGATGCGCCGTGACCAGGTCTATTCCGCGGAACTCAGGACCAGTTCCCCGTCGTCGTCCGCGTCCTCGTAGCGGCCTTCCCACTCCTCGTAGGGGGGCACGTCCTCGTCCCGCGTGACGATCCACTCCAACGAGTAACCGCCGTCGTCGTCGGGAACCAGCACATTCTCGATCTTCAGTCCGAATCCGAGCACCTCGGCCGCGCGGATCACGTCCGGCAGATCCTCGGCGCGAACGACCGTCTGATTGGCATACACGGTTACCATGCGCCGAATGGTAGCTGGAACCTCTGACACGGCGCGGGCCGAATCCGAAACCCTGTGGCGAAGGCGCGTCGGACACGACAAAAACCGCCGTGGTCATCGGGGCCACGGCGGCTGCGTCACAGCGGGGGGCGGTACCGGCGTGCGGTACCGGGTGGATCAGAGCTTGTTGAAGGCCAGCGACAGAGCCGACTTCTTGTTGGCGGCCTGGTTGGCGTGGATGACGCCCTTCGAGGCGGCCTTGTCCAGCTTGCGGCTGGCGAACTGCAGGCGCTCGGCAGCGGCGTCCTTGTCGCCGGTGGCCGCGGCCTCGCGGAAGCTGCGGATCGCGGTGCGCAGAGCGGACTTGACCGACTGGTTGCGCTTGCGCGCTGCCTCGTTGGTGCGGATCCGCTTCAGCTGGGACTTGATGTTGGCCACGCCGGTTCCTCGTGTTCCTGTCTGGTTGGTCTGTCCTGGGAAAAGTTTGTCGAGCGCGCGACACACCCGGAGTGAACGGGTAACGCAGCGCCGAAGATCGAGGGTACCAGCCGCGGTCCGGCGCACGAAATCGACACCGGACCGGCGGCGGCGCGACCCACCTCGAAGTCGTTGTAGAGATCACCCGACTCGCGTAGCGTCCTGTCCAGCAACCGTTGCTGTCGAGCGGCTCTGTTGTCGAAGCGGTACCACGACTCGTCCGAGTACATGTCTGGAACGCGGAAGGTGGACAGATGTCTCCTACGGCCCAGGAAGTTGTCGAAGAGGCTGTCGAGAACAAACCGATTCCCGAGAGCAAGAAATGGGGCGCCGAGGCGCTCGGGACGTTCGTTCTGGTGATCGGTGGCGTCGGCACCGCGGTGCTGGCGGGGGAGAAGGTCGGTCCGCTGGGCGTCGCGCTCGGCTTCGGCCTGTCGCTGATGTTTCTCGTGTACTCGATCGGGCCGATCTCGGGCTGCCACGTCAACCCGGCGGTGACCGTGGGGCATCTGCTGCTCGGCCGGCTCAGTGGCGTGTCCGCGGCGGGCTACGTGATCGCGCAGCTGATCGGCGGGCTTCTCGCCGGTCTGGTCCTGTTCGCGCTGGCCAAGAACTTGCCGTCGTACGACCGGTCGGTCGATGGGCTCGGCGCGAACGGGTGGGGCAAGCACAGCCCGGCGGCGATCCGAGGGCCGCTCGGCGAGGTGGTCGTGCAGAACGGGTTCGGGATGGCCGCGATGATCATCATCGAGGTGATGCTGACCGCGCTGCTGGTCTTCGTGGTGCTGTCCTCGACCGACCAGATCTCCGACGTGCCGCTGGCCGGTCTGTCCATCGGCGTGACGCTGGCGGTGATCCACCTGGTGTCGATTCCGGTGGACAACACCTCGGTCAATCCCGCCCGCAGTCTCGCCGTGGCGCCCTACCAGGACGGGGCGATGGGGCAGGTCTGGGCGTTCATCGTGTTCCCGCTGATCGGCGGCGCGCTCGGCGCGTTGCTGTACGGCCTGCTGTACGGCCGTTCCCGCGAAATGATCTCCTGACGCGCAGCGCGTCGTTCCGGCCCCGGTCGCCCGGCCGGGGCCGGAACGCTCTGCCCCGTCAGCTCGCCGTCTTTTCCCGCGGCCCGGCGCACACCAGGGTGACCGGCGCCGGGATGGGGAACAGCAGCAGAAAATCGTGCCAGGGCGGACCTCAGTGCCAGGAGTATTCGGCGCAGAGCCGGTGGGCGACCAGGTCGAACGTCTTGCGCGCCAGGATCGCGCCTTCGCGGCGGATCCCCGCCTCCGGCACGTCGAGCACCCGATCGAGCCGCACCCAGCTCGGGCGGCCGTCGTGATCCCACGACCCACTGCCGATGCCGATCCAATTGCGGTCGTAGGCGCGTTCCGGATTCGACGACAGCATCAGGCCCAGCAGTGTGCGGCGGTCGCGTCCGACCACCAGCACGGGCCGGTCCTTGCCGTTGCTCGGGTCCTCTTCGAACGGCACCCAGGTCCAGACGATCTCACCGGGATCGGCGCGGCCGTCCAGTTGCGGCGAGTAGACGATCTGCCGCGCCCGCTCGGCGGTGGGGACCGGAATCGACGCGGTGGGCCGCACCGAGACCGCGCCGGGCGCGCGCCGCTGCGCCAGCGACCCCACCAGCCGGTCGACCAGCCTCGGGCCCTGCTGCTTGACGATCTTGGGGCCCTGCTGCTTCGCGATGAGACCGATCTGCTTGCCGAGGGAGTTCCAACTTCGGGCCATCCCTGGAGAATAACGGCGCTCCCGCCGCTTCTCACCTGCCCGGGATCCCTTGTGTCGCCGAGGGCATGCACGATCCGAGCAGGCCGTGGAATCGGACGCACGCGCCCACCCGGACCGAGCCGACGAATCCTGCCCCGCTGTCCCGCTGGGGAAGATGAACAGTGCGCCGGGGCCGAACCGAGCGTGTCGAGTGCCGTTCGCCGAGAAGCCTGCCGCTCGATCGCACTCTCAACCCGCCGGGTGCGAGTTCTACGAGCGCCGTTCCCGGCCCGGCTCGCGTCCGAGTGGGCGAAGTGCATGCGACGAAGTCGCGAGTCTCGCCGGCTCGGACGCGAGCCATGAAGGGGCCGCGAACACGCAGCGCCGCAGGCGCTGCAAAAACCGATACAGCATCATGGGACGATGGACGGCAGTTTGCCGATACCCATGAGGAGTGGAGTGCCCGCCAGCTTCGCCGACACGACGTTCACCGATCCCGCGCGGATCCGGAACTTCTGCATCATCGCGCACATCGACCACGGCAAGTCGACGCTGGCCGACCGGATGCTGCAACTGACCGGTGTGGTCGAGGAGCGGCAGATGCGTGCGCAGTATTTGGACCGGATGGATATCGAGCGCGAACGCGGCATCACCATCAAGGCCCAGAACGTGCGGCTGCCCTGGACGCCGCGAACGGGGGAGCACGCGGGCACCGATTTCGTGCTGCACCTCATCGATACGCCCGGCCACGTGGACTTCACCTACGAGGTGTCCCGCGCGCTGGAGGCGTGTGAGGGCGCGATCCTCCTGGTCGACGCCGCGCAGGGCATCGAGGCGCAGACGCTGGCCAACCTGTACCTGGCGCTGGACAAGGATCTGACGATCATCCCGGTGCTGAACAAGATCGATTTGCCCGCCGCGGACCCGGACCGTTACGCCGCCGAACTGGCGCACATCGTCGGCTGCGAGCCGTCGGACGTGCTGCGCGTCTCCGGCAAGACCGGCGAGGGCGTGACGGATCTGCTCGACCAGGTGATCGCACAGGTGCCGCCGCCGGTCGGGGACGCCGACGCGCCCGCCCGCGCGATGATCTTCGACTCGGTCTACGACACCTACCGCGGCGTGGTCACCTATGTCCGTGTGGTGGACGGCAAGCTGACCCCGCGCGAGAAGATCAAGATGATGTCCACCGGCGCGACGCACGAGCTGCTGGAGATCGGCATCGTCTCACCGGAACCCAAGCCGACCCGTGGTCTCGGCGTCGGCGAGGTCGGCTACCTGATCACCGGCGTGAAGGACGTGCGCCAGTCCAAGGTCGGCGACACGGTGACCGGCGCCCGCGGCGGCGCCTCCGAACCGCTCACCGGATATCGCGAGCCCCGTCCGATGGTGTACTCCGGCCTGTACCCCGTGGACGGCTCCGACTACCCGGACCTGCGCGACGCGTTGGAGAAATTGCAGCTCAACGATGCCGCCCTGACCTACGAGCCGGAGACCTCGGTGGCGCTCGGCTTCGGCTTCCGCTGCGGGTTCCTCGGCCTGCTGCACATGGAGATCACCCGCGAGCGCCTGCAGCGCGAGTTCGACCTCGACCTGATCTCGACCGCGCCGAACGTGGTGTACCGGGTGGAGATGGAGGACGGCGCCGAGCACGTGGTCACCAACCCCTCGTACTGGCCGGAAGGCAAGGTCCGCAAGGTCTACGAGCCGGTGGTGAAGTGCACCATCATCTCGCCGAGCGAGTTCATCGGCTCGATCATGGAGCTGTGCCAGTCCCGCCGCGGTGAGCTCGGCGGCATGGACTACCTGTCGGAGACCCGCGTCGAGCTGCGGTACACGATGCCGATGGCGGAGATCATCTTCGACTTCTTCGACTCGCTGAAGTCGCGCACCCGCGGCTACGCGAGCCTCGACTACGAGGAGTCGGGCGAGCAGGAGTCGCAGCTGGTGAAGGTGGACATCCTGTTGCAGGGCGAGGCGGTGGACGCGTTCAGCGCGATCGTGCACCGCGACGCCGCTCAGGCCTACGGCCACAAGATGACCACCAAGCTGCGCGAGCTGATCCCGCGCCAGCAGTTCGAGGTCCCGATCCAGGCGGCGATCGGCTCGAAGATCATCGCGCGCGAGAACATCCGCGCCATCCGCAAGGACGTGCTGGCCAAGTGCTACGGCGGTGACATCAGCCGCAAGCGCAAGCTGCTGGAGAAGCAGAAGGAAGGCAAGAAGCGGATGAAGACGATCGGCCGCGTCGACGTCCCGCAGGAAGCCTTCGTCGCGGCGCTGTCCTCGGACGCCGCTTCGGACAAGCCGAAGGAAAAGAAGTAGGCGGCTAGCCCGTCGCGCGCAGTCGCACGCGCAGGCGGGCGCCCCCGAGCGGGCTTTCGTCGAGTTCGGCCGTGCCGGAGTGCAATTCGGCCTGCTGGCGGACCAAAGCCAGGCCGAGGCCGGAACCGGGGGAGCCGGGCCCCTTCACGAAGCGGGCGAAGGCGTCCCCGCGCAGCGCCTCGGGGATGCCGCGGCCGTCGTCGTCGACGACGATTTCCACGCGGTCCTGCGGGCCGGATCGGGCGCTGACGACCACGGTTGCGGCATGACCGTGCTGCACCGCGTTGGCGACGGCATTCGTGACGATGAGCATGACGCCGCCGGGCAGACCGGTCACGGTGACGGGGGCGCACTCGGCCAGTTCAACCCGGACGCCGGGGTGCCTGCGGCGCGCGTCGTGCACCGCCCGGTCCAGGGTGTCGCAGAGATCGAAGGGCTCGAAGACGTCCGGACCGGTGAGTTCGCCGACCGCCAGGCGTTCCAGGTCGGTCAGCGTGTTCTCGATCTGCTGCTCGGCGAAGAGCACCTCGGCCAGGATCGCGCCGCGCTGCTGCGCCGCAATTTCCTTGGTGGCCAGCACCTGTAGATCGGTGCGCAGGGCGGTCAACGGCGTGCGCAGCTCGTGCGCGCAGACAGTGGCGAAGTCGCGAGCGCTGGTCAGCGCGCGGTTGGTGGCGCGGTGGGCGGCCTCCAGCCGGGCCAGCATGCGGGTGATCGCGTCGGAGAGTTCCTCGGCTTCCCGCGCGCCGCGGCCGGACAGCGGCGGCAATCGCTCCAACGTGTCGATGCTGTGCGTGGCGTTGGCCAGCCTGCGCAGCGGGCGTGCGGCGAATCCGGCCAGGAACCAGCCGAGCAACGCGGCCAGCAGCGCGCCCGCGATGCCGATGCCGAGGCCGATGCGCTGGCTGCGATGGATGGCCGCCTCCACGACGTCGCGGTCGGGATCGAGCGCGACCAGCACGCCGGGCAGCCCGTCGACCCGGGCGATCGCCGCGTCGCCCGGCACACCCGGTCGCCGCGTGTCCGCCGCGTCCGCAGGGGCCTGCTCGGGGGACAGAGTGGTCGCGGACGGTGGAACAGGTTGCGCGGGACCGGCTTTCAGAGGCGGTGCGACGCGCACCGCCATCGAGGAGACGGTCTCGTCCAATTGGCGTTCGCCGGTGGCCCCGAGCAGGGCCGTGAAGGTGACCGTCAGGGTGAGCGCGACGAGCGCCGCGACCACCCCCGACACCACGGCCACCCGGGTGCGCAGCGACGGTGACCCGCTCATGGTTCCTCCCGGAGTACGAAGCCGACGCCGCGCACGGTGTGGATCACCCGGGGCGCGCCGTCCGCCTCCAGCTTGCGCCGCAGATAGGAGACGAACACGTCGACCACATTGGTGTCGGTGGGGAAGTCGTATCCCCAGACAGCGGACAGGATCTGCTCGCGGCCGAGCACGACCCCGGTGTGCTCGGCGAGCAGGGCGAGCACCTCGAATTCGCGTTTCGTCAGCTCCACCGGTCTGCCCGCGGCCAGCACCCGGTGCCCGGCCGGGTCGATGCGCATCTGCCCGACCGTGCGCACCTCCTCCGGCCGCCGCACCGGCTTCTGGCTGCGCCGCAGCAGCGCGTTCAGCCGCGCGACCAGTTCGCCGAGATCGAACGGCTTGGTCAGGTAGTCGTCGGCGCCGCGCTCCAGGCAGGCGATCCGGTCGCTGACCGCGGTGCGCGCGCTGAGCACACAGATCGGGATGTCGTTGCCCATCGCGCGCAGCGCGGTGACCACGCCGACGCCGTCGAGTTCGGGCAGGTTGACGTCGAGCACCATCGCGTCGGGCGTGGCGGCGCGGACCATCCTCAGCGCCGCCGCGCCGTCGGCGGCGGTGACGACCTCGAAATCGGAGAGTTCCAGTCCGCGCCGCAGCGACGCGAGGAGGCGAACCTCGTCGTCCACGACCAAGATTCGTTGTCCGGCCATGGTGTCAATCTAATCCCACAGTCTGGGACGGCAGGCGGTGCGGTGGACTCGGGCAGGGCCGGTGCGGCCTGCGCCGAGACCCCTCCGGTTAATGCGCCCATGACGTGGTCTCCTGCGCGTCGGTGCTGCCGAACGGGTGGTTCGCCGAATTCGACAGTAGGGCGCGGAACTTCAGCACTCCTCTGGCAACTCTTAGAGTTCTATTAGTTTTTCCCCGGCGCGTTCGCCGCCGCCCGCCGTCACGGTCACCACGTTTTCGATCCGGCCTGGTAGTGGCGCGTATTCCAGGCGGCGCGCGTTCGGGAAGGCCACCGGAAATAGGGCTTCCGATCCGATAATTCGGATGGCAGGGTTGTGTTGCTCACCACAGTCGTATTCTCTACAGTCCTGGAGAATGTGACAGGCGAGTATTCCCGAAATACTGTTGGGTGATCTTCACTTGGTCGGACCGGCGCGGTGAGGATGCTGGAGAACCGAGAGTGGAGCCTTTTATGACGCGTGATCTGCCCTTCGACGAGGACAACGAAGGGGCCGAGCGCGCAGGCGACACCGCCTACCGTGTGGCCACCGGCGTCGCGCGGGTCGCGCGGGCGGGCGCCTATGTCACCGGCGGCGCCCTGGTGGCCGCCAACGGCGGCGGTGTTCCCGCGCAGCCCGGCGAGTCCCGCCTCGACAGCTGGCAAACCGGCTGGGCGCACAACACCGATCCCGATCCCGACCAGCCGAGCCCGGTCGTCACCTTCCCGGACCCGGTCGTCGAGCCGGCGCCGTTCTCGTCGCACGGCTCGAATGTCCCGGTGGCGCACCCGAACCCGGCGCCCGGCTCCCTCCCCGCGCCCGAGTTCACCATTCCGGGCACCGGTGTCGGACCCGCCGGATCGCTGCCCGCATTCGGCGACGACTACAGCGGCACCGACGCCGGGTTCCCGCTGCCGACCTTGCCCGGCGGCGACGCGGGCGGCCACGGGATGCAATTGCCCGGATACTCCGGAGGCGGTGTCCCCGGACTGGGCGGCATCCCCGGCACGGAAGGCAGTTCCGGGACCGGACTGACCATTCCGGGTACCGACGGCAACGTGTCCAGCGGATTGCCGCTGCCCGGCACCCGGTCCGACTCCGCGAACGAGCTCGACGCGCCCGGCGGCCACGGGTTCGGCCTGCCGGGCCACGGGCTCGGCCAAGCCGGACACGGGTTCGGCCTGGCCGGGGCGAACGGCTTCGTCGCGCCCGGCTCCACCGTCTTCGACCTGCCCGGCAACAGTGGACTCGGCGCCGCGCCCACCGCGGGCGACCCGTTCGACGGCGTCGGCCAGGACGGCGATCTCGGGATGTTCGTCGGCACCCAGTGGTCGGTCGACTTCGGGATCGGTCCGAACGGGATCTACTTCACCTCCGAGATGAAGGTCGACGCCGCGGCCGGGCACGTCGGCGACCAGCTCGACGAGTACACCGACTGGCTGGCCGACGGCATACACGTGCCGGACGGCACCGCGGTCACCGAGCCGCACGCGCCGGGCCACGGCCATTCCGGTCTGCTCGGCGGGCTCACGTCCCCGGGCACGTCCGGGACGCAGGCCTCCGGTGTCGCGCAGTCCTCGTCGGCGGGCGTCGCGCAGCCGCAGGCGGCGTCCGGCGTCGCGCAGCCGCTGGCCGCCTCGGCGCCGGTCGCGCCCGCGCAGGCTGCCCCGGTCGCGCCCGGCGCGTCGGTGACCCCCGCCGCCCCGGCTCCTGCCGCCGCACCCGCTCCGGTCGCGGCCGCTCCGGTCGTCGCGGCCACCCCGCTGCAGACCACGATCCAGCCCGATGCCGCCTCGACCCCGATCGCGAATGTGCTCGCCGCGCCGGAGGGTGCGTCCGTGCTGACCGCTCCGGCGGCGGCCGTCCCCGCGCTGTTCGACGCGGTTCGGCCGACGCCCGCGGTGAAGCCCGCGCCGGTGACCGACCCGCAACCGTCCCACCCCACCCAGCCGTCCACGCCGACGGGGACCGCGCCGACGACGATCGTGAAAACCACCCCGACGCCGAGCGTTCCGGGCGACGTGATCACCCCGTCCGTGCCGAAGACGCCGGATCACGACGTCACGAAGCTCCCGGGCGCCACCACGCTGCCGCACGGCGGCGTCACCACCCCGGACGTGCCGACCACCAAGACACCGGGCGCGACGGTCACCAAGCCCCCGGCGCCCGGCTCGACCACCCCGGACGACGACGTGACGACCCCCGGTGGCGTCACCGGCCGCCCCAGTACCGGCGGCACCTCGAACAGCACCTACCCGACCAACGACACCTACCCGACCGCCGACGTCCCGACGCACGACCTGCCGACCGACGACATGCCGACCGTGAGCAGGCCGTCGCAGCCGACGTACACCGCGCCGGACCAGCCGACCTACAGCGCTCCGGCGCACGCGCCCACCGTCGAGCCGCACACTCCGATGGCGCCGACCCCGGTCGCTCCCGCGCCCACTCAGGCGCCGATCAAGCCGCAGATCATCGACCCGAAGCCGCAAGGGATCTCCGCGCCGCTGGCGGCCGACACCTCGGTGGTCGCCGAGCACACCTACGACCACTCCGCACTCACGCTGGCGTCCTATGGCGGTCTCTCGGGTGGGTTGCTGCCGGACTCGGCCATAGCGGATATGCACCACCAGGCGTCCGGTGTGTCGGACGTCTCGCTGATGTAGCAGGGCTACAAGAGTCGGCGAGGACTGCGGAGCATCCGCAGGGGGTACCAGAACAAGAGTCACCGAGAGTAAGGAGGAGGGTTGTCTGCCGCTGCCGGGCTGAAGGCTGCGACGGTGAAACATCCGGACGCGATGGCCCCGCTCATCCGAATACTCGACGAGCTGCGGGAGACGGCCCGATCCGCGGGACGCGACGACCTCGGCAGCCGACTGAGCATGGTCCGCGCCAGGGTGAGCGATCCCCGGGTTCGGCTCGTGGTCGTCGGTCATCCGAAGAACGGCATGAGCACGCTGGTCAACAGCTTGGTCGGCGCCTCGGTCAGCGCGACGAACAGCGATCTGAGCGTCCCGGTGATCGTCGAGTACGGCCCCGAGCCGACCGCGACGCTGGTGCGGCAGACCGAGTTCGGCCGCACCGAGCGTCAGTCGGTCGACCCGCTCGATCCCGGTCCGGCGCTGGCCACCCAAGGGGTCGTCCGCGCCGAGTTCACCCAGCCGAGTTCGCTGCTCGCCGACGGTGTCGTCGTGATGGACGCCCCCGGTGCGCTGGGTGACAATCGCACCACCTGGTCGATGATCGCCGCGGCCGACGCCGTGCTCTACGTCGGTGACGCGAGTGCCGAGCTGACCGTGGAGCAGATCGCCGAATTGCAGCGCATCCAGCAGATCTGTCCGACGGTGGTCTGCGTGCTGAACAAGATCGATGTCTATCCGCATTGGTCGCACACCCAGCAGCGCAATCGGGAACTGCTCGACTCGGCGGGGCTCGGTTTCGCGGTGGCGCCGGTGTCCGCGGAGTTGCACCGGCAGGCCGGGATGACCGGTGATTACCAGCGCGACATCGAGTCGGGCGTGCCGCAGCTGATCGATCACCTGCGTGACTACGTGGTCGCCCGCGCCGACGCGGTGGCGCTGGAAGCCGCCGTCCAGGACATCCGCCTGGTCTGCGATCACCTGGCGCTCACGCTACGCACCGAGGCCGAGACGCTGCGCGATCCGCGGCGCAGGGCCGAGATCACCGACCAGCTCGTGCGCGCCCGCGACGAGGCCGACCAGCTGCGCCAGCGCACCGCGAACTGGCAGGTCACCCTGGTCGACGGCGCGACGGAGCTGATGGCGGACATCGAGCACGATCTGCGCCACCGCCTGCGCAGCCTGATCCGCGACGCCGAGGCCGAGATCGCCCAGACCGATCCGGCGCGCCGGTGGAAGGAATTCGGCTCCGACCTGGACGCGCGCATCTGCGAGGCGGTCGAGGAGAACTTCGCCGTGGCGCACTACCGCTCGATGGAGCTGTGCGAGCAGGTCGCCGCCAAGTTCCCGGCCGACAATCGGACCACGCCGATGCCGGACCTGCGCCTGACCAACCCCAGTGAGGTGCTCGAAGCGGTACAGCCCCTCGAGCCGTTGGAGAGCGCGAAGGCGGGGGTGACCCAGCAGTTCCTCACCGGTCTGCGCGGCTCCTACGGCGGCATCCTGATGGTCGGTCTGGCCACCAGCCTGCTGGGCATGTCGCTGGTGAACTGGTACTCGGCGGGCGCGGGCGTGCTGCTGGGCGTCAACGCGCTGTGGGACGACCGCAAGAACCGCAAGCTGCGCCGCCGCGCCGAGGCCAAGGTGGCGGTCGCCCGCCTGAT
The DNA here is from genome assembly GCF_015477775.1 of Nocardia abscessus. Classification (GTDB taxonomy): domain Bacteria; phylum Actinomycetota; class Actinomycetes; order Mycobacteriales; family Mycobacteriaceae; genus Nocardia; species Nocardia abscessus_A. The sequence goes on from NZ_JADLQO010000008.1 coordinate 156,303, forward strand.
GGACGACGTGATCTTCCAGGTCGGCAAGGAGTCGCGCAACCGCTTGCGCGCCACGCAGCGGGTCCTGCGCGACCACTTCACCGACATCGCGACCGAGGTTTCGCGCGGCGTGGACGACGCGCTGCGCGCGGCCGAGGAGAACTACGGGAAGTACGGCGACCGCGGTCCGGAGCGGATCGCCGACCTCGAGGCGCGGCTGGGCAAACTGCGGGTGCTGCGCGACGAGGCCGACGGGCTGGTTCCCGCGTAGGCCGATCGCCCGGTCAGACCGGATGGCCCTGCGGGGTGTGCGCGGGTTGGAACCGGCCCGCGTGCCGGGAATCCTCGGCGCGGATCACGTGGGTCACGGCGTTGATCAGCGCGAGGTGGGTGAACGCCTGGGGGAAGTTGCCCAGGTGGCGGCCGCTGCGCGGATCGATCTCCTCGGCGTACAACCGCAGCGGGCTCGCGAAGCCGAGCAGCCGTTCGCACAGGTGCCGGGCGCGCTGGATCTCACCGATCTCGACCAGCGCGGAGACCAGCCAGAACGAGCAGATGGTGAACGCGCCTTCCTCGCCGCTCAAACCGTCGTCGGTGGTTTCGGTCCGGTACCGCAGCACCAAGCCGTTCTCGGTGAGCCGGTCGGCGATGGCGAGCACGGTGGCGCGCACGCGGTTGTCCTCGGGCGGCAGGAAGCGGGTGAGCACCACCAGCAGCAGGGAGGCGTCCAGGGTGTCGCCGCCGTAGACCTGGGTGAAGACGCCTTCGGAGTTGACGCCGTTGGCCAGGACGTCGGCCTTGATCTCCTCCGCGATCGCGTACCACTCTCCGGCGTGCTCGTACTGGCCGTGCAGCTCGGCGAGTTTCGCGCCGCGGTCCAGCGCCACCCAGCACATCACCTTGGACGAGGTGAAATGCTGCGGCTCGCCGCGCACCTCCCAGATGCCCCGGTCGGGCTCCTGCCAGTGCTCGATGGCGGCGTGCACTTGGCGGACCAGCAGCGGCCACAGGGTCTCCGGCACCTGCTGGCGCGACTTCACGTGCAGGTACACCGCGTCGAGCATGGTGCCCCAGATGTCGTGCTGGGCCTGGTTGTAGGCGTTGTTGCCGATGCGCACCGGCCGGGAATGGTCGTAGCCGCTGAGGTGGTCGAGGATGAGCTCGTCGAGCTGCCGTTCACCGCCGATGCCATAGAGCACCTGCAGCGGAACCGGGTCGCCGTTCTCGCCGGTGGTCGCGTCGTTGAGGAACGCGAAGAAGTCGTCGGCCTCCCGGTCCAGGCCCAGCGTGTACAGGCCCCACAGCGCGAAACTGGAATCCCGCACCCAGGTGTAGCGGTAGTCCCAGTTGCGTTCCCCGCCAGGGGTTTCCGGCAGCGAGCTGGTCGCGGCCGCCATCAGCGCGCCGGTCGGCGCGTAGGTGAGGCCTTTGAGGGTGAGCGCGCTGCGCTGCAGGTAGTTGCGCCACGGGTGATCGGGGAACTTGCCGAGCGTGATCCATTGGCGCCAGCATTCGGTGGTCTGCCACATCTTGTTCGCGGCCTCGTCGAAGGTGCGCGGCGGGGGCAGCTCCGACCAGGTGAGCGCGACGAAGACCTCGTCGCCCTCCGTCATCCTGGTGCGGGCGCGGGCCTCCCTGCCCTCCAGACCGAGGCGCAGATCCGTGGTGAGCACCAGCGTCGGGCCTGCGCTCGGATCGTCGCTGCGCACGGCGGTCGCTTCCTCGTACACCTTGCCGGTGTACTCCCAGCGGGCGGTGGCGCGGTGGAAGTCGAACGCGGGCTCACAGCTCACCTCGAGTTCCACGGTGCCGTTCACGCATTTCACCGTGCGCAGCAGCAGGTGCTCGGCATCCCAGTCCATCGGGGTGCGGCGGTGGGTCTTGCTGCGCTGGTCGTTGTTGTGCCAACGCCCGAGCACCAGCGCGTCGCGCACGATCAGCCAGCCGGTGCCGGTCTGCCAGGTGGTCTCCAGGATCATCCCGCCGGGCAGGTAGCGGCGGGCGGCGGGCACGTTGACGCCGTACGGTCCGACCCGGAAGTGCCCCGCGCTGCGGTCGAGGACGGCTCCGAAGATGCTCGGCGAATCCGGCCGCGGCACACACATCCACTCCACCGCGCCGTTGCTGGCGACCAGGCAGTTGGTCTCGCAGTCGGACAGGAAGGCGTAGTCGTCGATCGGCGGGTAGGCGCCGTGACGGTGCGGTTCGGACAGGCTCGTCGGCTCGGACAAGCTCGTCGGCAGGCCGTCGGAGTCGTTCAGGGTGAGGTCATCGGAGGACGCCATACCCCATCTTCGGGCCGATGCGCGCCCGGCGTCCACCGCTCGGTTCCTCGGGTCGGCCGCCGCGGCCGACGGGCCGGTGGAAACGGCCGCCGGACCCACTAGGCTGGAACCGTGCATCGCATCGCAGGATGGTGGGACGGCTTCGAGTTGTGGGTGGCGGGACTGCCGTTCATCCCGCAGTTCCTCGTCGTCCTCGTGGGCATGGTCCCGATCAGCTTCGCCATCGCCTACGGGCTCGATCGCGTGCTGCGTGCCGTGCTGCGCGCGGTGGACCGCAGGTACGGCGCCGATCCGGCGCCTGCGCGGCCCGTCCCGGCCGGCGCGGCGGCGCTGCTCGAGCCCGAACAGGTCGCCGAGGCCCGCACCCCGGTGCGGAGCGGGGCGCACTGATGCCTCGTTCGCGGGTTCAGCTCGCTCTCGTCGCCCTGCTCGTGCTCATCGTCGTCGCCTGGTTGATCACCCGCTGACGGTCGGCTCGCGCCGGTTCGCCAGTCGCCGAACCGCTTGCCGAGCTTCGCGACGGTGTCGCCGACCTCGTGCGCGACGGTGCTCGCCGCCGTGCCGACATCCCGGCCCAGCGTGCGTACGGTCCGGATGAGCGGGTCCTCGGACTGGTCGAAGTTCGCGCGGTAGGTGCGGGCTGCCGCTCTCATCTCGTCGGTGATCCTGGTGGCGCGATCCTGGTCACGTCGCAGGTAGTCGCCCGCCAGCACGCGGTCGTACTCGCCGCTCTGGATCCACCGGCGCAGCTCGGCGCGCAGCACGGAGAACGGGTGGCTCTGCAATTCCAGGTTGAGCAGTTCGAGCACCCATCGCGCAGGTCGCCGAACCGCGGACGCGTCCAGGATCCCGCCCACAGTCCTGGCGCAGCTGGTGCAGTGTGCGGAACTGCTGCTCGTCCACCCGAACCGCGGTGGCCAGATAGAGCAGCCGATGCTGGCGTTCCTGGAGCAAACCCGACATCGTGCGCAGCACCACATCGAACCCCGCCAGTGACCGCAAGGTAACCAGAGCGGTGCGGTCGGCCGAATGCTCCCAGGCGCGGGTGCTGATGCCGGGGAACTCGGCGCGTATGCGGTCCGGACTACTGGTCATGGGATGAAACCCCCCTCTTCCTGCGACTCTTCGATTCGAACTCCGTCGTCCGCTCTGATAAAGTCTGCCCGTGTCTTCGAGCGCCGTCCCGCAGGTCCGCCATGAATTGGCGTTGATTGCTGTCGGTGATCTCGCGGTCGCGGACATCTACTGTCGCTGATCGGCAACCGAGCACGTCCGCGTCTCGTTTCCCAGCAGACTGGCGCGCTTCTCGCAGATGTGCTCTCCCTTCCCGGCGGCCCCGTTGGGGCCGTAGTCGCGCCGCTGCCGTATCACTCGACCGGCAGGTCTGCTGAACCAAACAGATGGTCGCCGCCACCGATGTATTACCGGACAACTGGCGGTCCGTACGAAAGGTCCACCCCGATGGCTCGCAAATCTTGGCTCTCGCCGCGCCGACGCTACAGCGCCGTTGCCCTCGCCGCACTCGCGGCGGTCGCGCTAACCGCGTGCGGCGGCGGAGCCAGCGACACGGTCGGGGGAGACAATTCCGACGGTAGCGGCGGCACCCTCAATCTTTACGCCTACGCCGTGCCGAAGCCCGGCTTCGACAAGGTGATCCCCGAGTTCAACAAGACCGAGCAGGGCAAGGGCGTCCAGATCCAGCAGTCCTACGGCGCCTCCGGCGACCAGTCCCGCAAGGTGAAGGACGGCGCCGAGGCCGACGTCGTGAACTTCTCGGTCGAGCCGGACATCACCCGCCTCGTGGACGCGGGCCTGGTGGACGCGAGCTGGAACGCCGACGCGGGCAAGGGAATCCCGTTCGGCTCGGTGGTCGCGATCGTCGTGCGCAAGGGCAACCCCAAGGGCATCAAGGACTGGGACGACCTGCTGAAGCCGGGCATCGAGGTGGTCACCCCGAACCCGTTCAGCTCCGGTTCGGCCAAGTGGAACCTGCTCGCGCCGTACGCGGCCAAGAGCGAGGGCGGCAAGAACCCGCAGGCGGGCCTGGACTACCTGAGCAAGCTGGTCTCCAAGGAGCACGTGAAGGTGCAGCCGAAGTCCGGTCGCGAGGCGACCGAGACCTTCCTGCAGGGCACCGGTGACGTCCTGCTGAGCTACGAGAACGAGGCGATCTTCGCCGAGCGCAACGGCGATCCGATCGAGCACATCGTCCCGCCGGTCACGTTCAAGATCGAGAACCCGGTCGCGGTGCTGAAGAACAGCAAGAACCAGCAGAAGGCCGTCGCCTTCCGCGACTTCCTGTTCACCCCCGAAGGCCAGAAGGCCTGGGCCGACGCGGGCTTCCGTCCGGTGGACCCGAAGGTCGCCGCTGACTACGCCAAGGACTTCCCGACCCCGCAGAAGCTGTGGACGATCGCCGACCTCGGCGGCTGGAAGACCGTGGACAAGGAGCTGTTCACCCCGAACACCGGCTCGGTAGCGGTGATCTATGACAACGCGACCAAGTGACCGGGTGACCCCCGTTACACGGGATACTGGACGACTGTGACGAACAGCAGTAGCGCCGGGACCGCGCAGGCGGACGGTCCCGGCGTCTCCGAGGCCGCGCGCCAGGACCGCCGCTGGAACTGGTCATGGCTGCGCGTGACCGGCTCGGTGGGCCCGCTGGGCATCGCCACCGCGGTGCTGTGGCTGAGCATCATCGTGTTGCTGCCGCTGGCGGCGCTCACCGTGACGAGCTTCGAGGACGGCTGGTCCGGCTTCGCCGACGCCGTCACCGCCCCTGCCGCACTGGACTCGCTGCGCATCACCGTGCTGGTCTCGGTGGTGGTGGCGGCGATCAACGTGGTGATGGGCACGCTGATCGCCTGGGTTCTGGTCCGCGACCAGTTCCCCGGCAAAGGCATCGTCAACGCGCTGATCGACCTGCCGTTCGCGCTGCCGACGATCGTGGCCAGCATCGTGCTGCTCTCGCTGTACGGGCCGCAGAGCCCGATCGACATCCACCTCAACGCGACCCAGCCGGGTCTGGTGGTGGCGCTGGCGTTCGTCACGCTGCCGTTCGTGGTGCGTTCGGTGCAGCCGGTGCTGATCGAGGCCGATCGCGAGGTCGAGCAGGCGGCGCTGTCGCTGGGCGCGAACAACTGGACCACCTTCCGCCGGATCGTGCTGCCCGCGCTGACGCCGGCGATCATCAGCGGCGGCGGCCTGGCCTTCGCCCGCGCGATCGGTGAATACGGTTCGGTGGTGCTGATCGGCGGCGCGATTCCGCGCAAGACCGAGATGGCCTCCCAGTACATCCAGAAGCAGATCGAGATCGACCGGCCGGTGAACGCGGCGGCCGTGTCGGTCGCGCTGCTGGCCATCTCGTTCGCGACGCTGCTCGTGCTGCGGCTGCTCGCCGAACGCAGTGCGCGCAAGGAGCAGGCGACTCGATGAGACAACTTCGCGCAGCGCTCCCCGCGTCGCCGGGGTGCGGGCATTCCCGCGGGACGGAGCGGGCTCGATGAGACTGAATCCGTCGACCCGCATCTCGTTGCGGGTGGTGGCGCTCGGCTACCTGTTCGTGCTGCTGGTCCTGCCGCTGATCATCATCCTGTGGCGCACACTCGAGCGGGGCGCGGGCGCGTTCGTCGACTCGATCACCACGCCCGCGGCGATCTCGGCCTTCCAGCTGTCCATCCTTATCGTCGCGATCACCGTTCCGGTGAACGTCGTCTTCGGTATCGTGACGGCCCTCGCGCTGGTCCGTGGAAAATTCCCGGGCCGCAACCTGGTTCAGGGCATCGTCGACCTGCCGTTCGCGGTCTCGCCGGTGGTGGTCGGCGTCTCGCTGATCCTGCTCTGGGGCGCGGGCGGGTGGTTCGGCGGCTTGGAGGAGTTGGGCTTCAAGGTCATCTTCAACCTGCCGGGCATGGTGATCGCCACCATCTTCGTCACGCTGCCGTTCGTGGTGCGTGAGGTCGAGCCGGTGCTGCACGAGATCGGCGACGACCAGGAGCAGGCCGCCGCCACCCTCGGCGCGTCCAAGTGGCAGACGTTCTGGCGGATCACGCTTCCCGCGATCCGGTGGGGCCTGACCTACGGCGTGGTGCTCACCGTGGCCCGCGCGCTCGGCGAGTTCGGCGCCGTGATCATGGTGTCCTCGGCGCTGCCCGGCAAGTCGCAGACGCTGACGTTGCTCGTGCACGGCCGCTACATCAACGACCACAACACCTTCGGCGCCTACTCCGCCGCGACCTTGCTGATGGGCATCGCCCTCGTCACCCTTCTGCTGATGACCCTCCTCGAACGTAAGCGGGGCGCAAAGTGATCACCGTGATTAACGCGAACAAGAACTACGGGACGTTCGCGGCCCTCGATGACGTCACCATCGACATTCCCTCCGGGGAGCTCACCGCGTTGCTCGGCCCCTCGGGCTCGGGCAAGTCGACGCTGCTGCGCTCGATCGCCGGGCTGGAGTCGCTGGACTCCGGTGTGGTGAGCATCGCAGGACGTGATGTCACCCGGGTGCCGCCGCAGAAGCGCGACATCGGTTTCGTGTTCCAGCACTATGCGGCGTTCAAGCACATGACCGTGCGCGACAACGTGGCCTTCGGCCTGAAGATCCGCAAGCGCCCGAAGAACGAGATCAGCAAGCGGGTCGACGAATTGCTCGGCATCGTGGGACTCGACGGCTTCCAGCACCGCTACCCGGCGCAGCTGTCGGGCGGCCAGCGCCAGCGCATGGCACTGGCCCGCGCGCTCGCCGTCGACCCGCAGGTGCTGCTGCTGGACGAACCGTTCGGCGCGCTGGACGCGAAGGTCCGCGCCGACCTGCGCACTTGGCTGCGCCGCCTGCACGAGGAGGTCCACGTGACCACCGTGCTTGTCACCCACGACCAGGAGGAGGCGCTCGACGTCGCCGACCGGATCGCGGTGATGAACAAGGGCCGCATCGAGCAGATCGGCACCCCGGAGGACGTGTACGACCGGCCCGCCAACGAGTTCGTCATGTCGTTCCTCGGCGCGGTGGCCCGGCTGAACGGACACCTGGTGCGGCCGCACGACATTCGCGTCGGCCGTGACCCCGGCATGGCGCTCGCCGAGCACGAGGGCACCGCGGAGTCCGCGGGGGTCACCAGGGCGACGGTCGAGCGCGTCGTCCATCTCGGTTTCGAGGTGCGCGTGGAGTTGCGCAACGCCGCGACCGGCGACCTGTTCGCCGCGCAGGTGACCCGTGGCGACGCGGAAGCGCTGCGGCTTTCGGACGGGGAGACGGTCTACGTCCGTGCCACCCGGATTCCGGAACTGCCCACGCACTGACGGTTTCCGTAGCCGGGTGCATCCCCGCCCCGGAATGCGATGTGGCGCTGAAAAGTTGCTGAGAACTCGGACATTCCGGTGCGGGGCAGTCTTTCCTCGCGCTGCGTGGCGGTTGTCTGCCGGGAAGGCGAGGGGCGGACGATGCGCCTGTCGTAGCGGTGCTCGATCCGGACCGAGCGGGGGCGGGGCGGCCGTTGCCGCCGCCCTCCCGGCGGTCTTCCGCCTCGGCTAATTTCTCGCACCGTTCCGAGTGGACTCGTCAAGGGGAGTCTCCGCATGTGGGGCGAGTAGCTAGTCGAGGTTCTGAGCGGAGAGCGGAAATCCGGCAAACTTCTACCGGGCGTGACCTATCCCTGCGTGTCGCAAGCAAATCCGACTGGACGGCATGTGTAGTGCTGGCGGACCAGGTGAGGGCGTCGAAGATCGCGAAAGCGGTCCGATCCCGTACAGGCGGCTTGCGGACAATCGGTTGTCCGGACTTGGCACGAAGATCGCGGAGTGGTTGCCTGGACGGCGTTCGAAGCAAATCGGCACGGCGATCGGGTGGATTGCGATGGCGGTTGGTCTCGGGTTGAGCATCGGTACGGTGAACACGGTTTCGGTTCTCGCGGAGGAAGGTTCGGCCAAGGCTCCGCCGGGGCGACGCAAAACGCAGCGCCCGCAGACCATCACGCGGCGCACGACGCTGACCTTCGACAGCACCGGCGTGGCCAAGGTCGGCATGATTCCACGGCACGGTCGAGCGGTCACCGAATTCGCCGACCTCACGCAGCGTTCCAGCACGTGGGCGCGGGTGGGCAATCGCGCGCTCGCACCGGCCGACCTCGTCGCCACGGTGGCCAAATGCCTGGTCGGCGAGGCGGTGCAAGATCATCCGGCGGGCGCCGCCGGGCTCGGCATCGCGCTGACCTATCCGGCCCGCTATGCCGACGAGCAGGTGGACGCGCTGCGTGCGGCACTGGACGGGGTCGAACTCGGGCAGGTCGCGCTGGTCGCCGAACCCGTCGCCGCGGCGGCCTGGCTGGAAGCCGACCGCGGTCCGCTGATGCCGGGGCTCGCGCTGGTCTACGATCTCGGCGGCGCCGGGCTGGACGTCACCTTGGTCCGCGTGGGCGCCGGGTGCCCGCACAACCCGATCGTCGGCGTATCGCTGCGGTCGACCGAATTCGGCGGACGCGCGTTCGGCGCGTTGATCGCCGAGCATGCCGGACCGGGCCTGACCTCTACCTCGGTCTCGGAGTCGGTCGCCGACTCGATCGCCGGTGAGCTGCGCGCCCGCCACGTCCGCGAGTCCATCGAACTCGTCTACCGCTGTCTGCGGGTCGCGGACGTGACCATGGCCGACGTCGACTGCGTCCTGGTGGTCGGCGGTGCGGCGCGACCGGCGGAGGTGGCCGAGGTGCTCGCCGCGGAACTGGCCAGGCCGGTGATCACCGCGCCGGACCCGGAGCGGACCACCGCCGACGGCGCGGCGATCATCGGCCGGCGGGCGGCGGTCGCGGCCGAGGTCGCGGCCGAGCAGCGCCAGGCCAGGCGCCGCCGTGCTCGTCGGCGCGCCGCCACGCGTGCCCTGATGCTGTCGCGCCGGACCCGGCGCAGGCTGGGCCGGGTGATGGTCGTCACGAGCACGTCGGCGGTCTTCGGGTTCGGGACCTCGATCTTGGCGGCCGGGGACGGGGTGCTGGTGAGTTAGGCACAGCAGGGCCGCGATGAAACAGGGCCGTCCGGCGGTGCGCGTGATGAGGGCGCGCATCGCCGGGCGGCCCTAGCAACTGTTGGGTTGACGTGACTCTCCGTTGGTGTAACTATGGGATACAGTTAAACGGTTCCATCGAGGAGAGGCAGTGACGACGATGTCCGCAGCCGTGACACCCGCAGTCGATCCCGATCTGGAGAAGGCGCAGGAGTACGCCGCGAAGCTGCTGCTGCTCTCCGAGGGATCGGTCAACAAGCACTTCGACCCGTTCGACGACATCGACTGGGATAATCCCGACTTCGCCGCCGACGCGGGCGAAGAGCGCTGGATCCTGCCGGTGTCCGCCGACACCGTGGCCCGCCACCCCTGGTACCAGGCGCTGTCGCACGAACAGAAGATCGCGGTAGGCAAGTACCGGCAGGCGAACATCGCGAAGGTCGGCCTGCAGTTCGAGTCGATCCTGATCAGTGGCATGGTCATCCACAACTTCGGCCTGCCGAACGGTTCGCCGGAGTTCCGGTACTGCTCCCACGAGATGATCGAGGAGCACAACCACACCCTGATGTTCCAGGAGATGGTCAACCGGATCGGGCTGGACGTGCCCGGCATGGGTCCGCTGGTCAGCAAGTTCAAGTACCTGGGCGCGCCCGTGGCGGCCTGGTTCCCGAACCTGTTCTTCATGGCCGTGCTGGCCGGCGAGGAACCGATCGACCACATCCAGAAGCAGATCCTGCGCTCGGGCGATGACGTGCACCCGATCATGCGCGGGGTGATGGCCATCCATGTCGCCGAAGAGGCCAGGCACATCTCGTTCGCGCACGAGTTCCTGAAGAACCATGTGCCGCATGCGAAGCCCGCGCAGAAGTTCATCCTCTCGCTGGCCATGCCGATCGTCATGTGGATCCTCGGTCGCGCCATCGTCACCCCGCCGCGCTCGTTCTTCACCGAGTTCGACATCCCGGAGAAGGTCCGCAAGGAGCTGTTCTACGGCTCGAAGGAGGCCAAGCAGGTCTTCAGCGACTACTTCTGCGACGTGCGCGCCCTGGCCAAGGACATCGGGCTGATGAACCCGGTCGCCAAGGCGGTCTGGAAGGCGCTCGGGATCGACGGTCCCAGCACCCGGTACCGGTCGGAGCCGCTGCGCGCCGCGAGCAAGGTCGCCTGAGCCGGTATGCCGTACGTCGTCACCCAGTCCTGTTGCAGCGACGCGTCGTGCGTGTACGCCTGCCCGGTCAACTGCATCCATCCCACGCCCGACGAACCGGACTTCCGGACGGCGGAGATGCTGTACGTCGACCCGAAGGCGTGCGTGGACTGCGGCGCATGCGCCACCGCGTGCCCGGTCGACGCCATCGTGTCATCGAAGAAGCTGACCGCTGAGCAGAAGCCGTTCATCGAGATCAACGCCGATTTCTACCGGCAGGCCCGGCCGCGCCCGCTGCTGGCGCGCCCGGTGCCCGCGGCGCGGATCGATACCGACGGCGCGCCGCTGCGGGTGGCGATCGTGGGGTCGGGGCCGTCGGCGATGTACGCCGCCGACGAACTGCTGACCCAGCCCGAGGTGTCGGTGACCGTGTTCGACCGGCTGCCGGTGCCCTACGGGCTGGCCAGGCACGGCGTCGCGCCGGACCACGACAAGACCCGCAAGGTCGGCGAGCTGTTCGACGTCATCTCGGCGCAGCCGGGCTTCGGTTCGTACCTGAACGTCGACATCGGCGCGCACATCTCGCACGCCGAACTGCTCGATCACTTCCACGCGGTGATCTACGCGGTCGGCGCGTCCTCCGATCGCAAGCTGGGCATCCCGGGCGAGGATCTGGCGGGCACCGTGTCGGCCACCGACTTCGTCGCCTGGTACAACGGGCATCCCGATTACGCCGACCGTGCCTTCGATCTGTCCGCCCGCCGCGCCGTGATCGTCGGCAACGGCAATGTCGCGCTCGACGTCGCGCGCGTGCTGACCAGCGACCCGGAGACGCTGGCGGGCACCGACATCGCGCCGTACGCGCTGCGCGCGCTGCGGGAGAGCAAAATCGAGGAAGTGGTCGTGCTCGGCCGGCGCGGCCCGCTCGAATCCGCCTTCACGGTGCCGGAATTCGTCGGCCTGCTGGGCTGCGATGTGGACATCGTGGTCGAGGGCGAGCTGCCCGAACGCGGCCCGGAACTGCCTTTCCACGTGGAACAGAAGCTGGGGCTGCTGCACAGCGTGCGCACGCGGCCGGTCGGTGAGCGCAAGCGCATCGTCTTCCGCTATCTGTCCGCGCCCACCGAGATCCTCGGGACCGATCGGGTGAGCGGCATCGAGGTCGGCCGCAACGAGCTGGTCACCGATCCGGACGGTCGCGTTCGTGCGGTCCCTACCGGGGAGACCGAGCGGCTGGAGGCGGGCCTGGTGCTCACTTCGGTCGGCTATCGCGGCGTCGCGCTGCCGGGTCTGCCGTTCGACGAGCAGGCCGCGGTGATCCCGAACGTGGACGGCCGGGTGGTCCTGGAACGCGCGGGCGGGCCGGTGGTCACCGGCACCTACGTGACCGGTTGGATCAAGCGCGGGCCGACCGGTTTCATCGGCACCAACAAGTCCTGTGCGCAGGAGACCGTGCGGCAGCTGGCCGCGGACTTCAACGCGGGCCGCCTGCCCGAACCCGCCGGTACCGCCGCGGAGTTCGATCGGCTGGTGCGTCTGCGGCAGCCCGCGGTCCGTGCCGGTGGAGCAGCCGCGGCGCGCCCCGGCCGCGTTCGCCGCTTGCTGGCCCGCGCCTGACGAACCCCGCCTCGGGATACCCCGGTCACACCGGTATCCCGAGGCGGTCCCACGTTCCGGAGTTCAGCGCGCGGTGAAACCGCCGTCGACGGCCAGCGCGGCGCCGGTGACGAAACTCGCTTCGCCGCTGAGCAGGTAGGCGCAGAACGAGGCGATTTCCTCCGGTGCGGCGATGCGGCCCAGCGGGTGCAGCGCCGCGATGGCGGCCACCCCTTCGGGCGTCGCGCCCATCGAATTGCGGAACGCGGGCGTGTCGACGGCTCCCGACACCAGCGCGTTGACCCGTACGCCCTGGTCGGCGGCCTCGAGCGCCACGGCGCGGGTCAAGCCGACGACTCCGTGTTTGGCGGCCACGTACGGCGCCACTGAACCCATGCCGACCACACCGAGATTCGACGCGTTGTTCAGGATCGCGCCGCCGCCGAAGGCCGCCAGCGCCGGAACCTGATGACGGAGGCCGTAGAACACGCTGGTGAGATTGAGCTCCAGGTCGGCGCGCCAGCCCGTCTCATCGATCTGCGCGACCGGGCCGAAGGCCTGCACGGCGCCCGCGTTGTTGAATGCCGCGTCCAGGCGACCGAATTCGGACACCGCGGCGTCGGTCAGCCGGGCGACATCCTGTTCCACCGTGACATCGGTCGGTACGAACAGCGCACGGCCACCGGCCGCGCGGATGTCCGCGACCACCTGCTCGCCCGCGTCCTTGCCCCGCGCGCCGAGCACGACCGCGGCGCCCTCGCTCGCGACCCGCATCGCCACCGCTTTGCCCACACCCGAGGTCGCACCGGTGATCAGTACGACCTGCTCGGCGAATCGTGTTGCCATCGTTCGCATTCCCTCTCCGCTAGCGCGATCTCACCTCCGTGGTGGGATCCGCTGTCGAGTCAAGCCGGGCGCGAGCGGCGATGCTGGCGTGAATCGGACTTCTAGTTGATGCGTCATTGATTAGTGACAGGTTCGCCTTCTGCGCCAGAACGCCACTCTGGCAAATGTATGGTTACCGACCGGTGGGTATCTGTCGCGAGGTGTGTTTACCTGGGCAAAAACCGCCTGCGGGTTGGATTGCCGAGGAGTTAACGTGATCGCTGCAAGGTAGCGGAATGGGTGGATGCTCAGTATTTTTGGCGATGTCGAGCGTACTGGACAGTTGATTCGACATGGATCTACCTGGCAATTCGGGTGATTGTGGCGTCCGGTCGAACTTTTCGTATCAATTGAGCATCCGTGTGGACGCGAAACAGCTAACCTGTGGTGGCTGTTTGGAAGACGACCGCGGCCACAGGGGAGATCCGTGTGATGGACGTGGTCACGGTGCGTTGACGGGATAGCGAATGACTACAGGTCTGGGTTTCAGCATCGGTGCAGTGAACTCCGTGACGGCTTCGGTCAGTGCGGAACGACCACGCCCGGCGGTGCGGTCTCGGCGCACCGCGGTGACCTTCGACAGCGCGGGTGGCCTACGCCTCGGCGGAATCGCGCAATTCAGCATGGCGGTCACGGATTTCGCGGACCTGGGTCGGGATCCGGACACGGTGACCGTTGGCGGCCGCATCTGGTCGCCTGCCAATCTCGTCGCGGCGGTGGTCAACGAGATGCGGGCGGTCGAGCCGGATGCTTCCCACGCGGGCGTCGTGACCACCTATCCGGCAATGTATTCCGACAAGCAGGTCGCGTTGCTGCGCCAGGCGCTCGACCTATCCGGGGGCGGCGACGTGCTCCTGGTACCCGAACCCGTCGCCGCCGCGGAATGGCTGGAGCACGAGCACGGCCCGCTGCGGACCGGCTTCGTGCTGATCTACGACCTCGGCGGCACCAGCCTCGACGTGACCATCGTGCGCGTCGGTCCCGACTGGGACAACCATCCGATGATCGGGAAGCCGGTGCGCTCCTACGACTTCGGCGGCAGGCCGCTGGGGTCGATGATCGCGCGGTACGCCCCCGACGTGTCGGCCCGGTCCGCGGGACTGTCGATGACGTCGATCGTCGACATCGACGGGTTGCGCGTCACCCATGTACAGGACTCGCTGCAACTGGTCCGCGACTGCGTGCGCGCGGCGGACATCACCCTGTCCGATATCGGCTGCATCCTGCTGGTGGGCGGCGCGTCGCGCCCCGCCGAAGTGGCGCGCACGCTCGCCGAACTCGGCCGACCCGTGGTGATCTCGTCGGACCCCGGCCAGACCGTCGCCGCCGGCGCCGCTCTCATGGCGGCGCGCACCATGGCGCTCGGCGCGTCGGGCGAACACGCCGTGGCGCCCCGCGTCGCGGTGTTCTCCAGCGCGGCGGTCGTCTCCGCGGTCGCGATGTCGGCGGTGACCGTGTTCGGCGGCCCCACCGTGCCGGAGCTGTCGCCGATGCTCGAGCGCCTCCCGGACCTCGCGGCGCCGAGCGACAGCCTGCTGGTCGACGTCGGAAGCGAGCGTCTCGCCGACGCGTGGTCCTGGATGTCCGCGCCGACCACACGGAACTCGGGCCGGGCATTGCCCGCGTTCCTCTCGCAACGGACCTCCGCCTACACCCGATTCATCACACCGGCTCCGCGCAGCGCCGGTTACGGTCCTTCGATGGCCGAGTCGCAGCTCGGCTCGCACCGGGACCCGCGAAACTGCTGCGCCCCGAGCGGATCGCGCTTCCGGGGATACGGCGATCCCGCCTACTTCGTGAACCCACTGCCGTTCGGCCCGGTCGTCCGCCCCGCTCCCGGAGACATCGCGCAGCCGCCCGGTCCAGGCGGGCCACCGACCCCCGGTCAGCCGGGTCTGCCGCTGCCCGAGCAGCCAGGGACCGGATTGCCCGGGCAGCCGCCCGTACCGGGCCAGATACCCGCTCCCGGCGCCGGGACGCCGCCGGTGGGGACGCCGGGCTCACCTGTCCCCGCACCGCAGAATGGTTCGACGCCCGCGCAGACCGGCCCGGGTTCCGGTGGGACTGCGCCGGGGAATTCGGCGGGCGGTCCGTCGACCGGTACGCCCGGTGCGTCATCGGGCGAGCATGGTGACTCCTCCGGCACGAGTTCGTCAGGCGATTCCTCTTCCGGCGGTACCGGCGGATCGTCGTCCGGAGGCGGCGAGGGAACCTCCTCCACCGGAACGTCGTCCGGTGGGAGCTCCAGCGGTGGGACCGCATCGACCGGTGGTTCTCCGAATGATTCCTCCGCGAACGGATCGTCCGATGACTCGGCCGGCGGGTCCACCGGCGGGTCGTCGCCGGGTGGTAACTCTTCGACGCATGGTTCGTCCCCGGGTGGTTCGGCTGGCAGCTCTTCGACGCAAGGTTCGTCGTCCGGTGGTTCGGCTGGTAACTCTTCGACGCATGGTTCGTCCCCGGGTGGTTCGGCTGGTAACTCTTCGACGCATGGTTCGCCCTCGGGTGGTTCGGCCGGTAATTCGTCGTCGGGTGGCTCGTCCTCGACCGGTGGCTCCGCATCGAGCGGGCGCGCGGGCGGCGCGTCGGCGTCGGGTGGAAACTCCTCGGGCGCTTC
The DNA here is from genome assembly GCF_015477775.1 of Nocardia abscessus. Taxonomy (GTDB): domain Bacteria; phylum Actinomycetota; class Actinomycetes; order Mycobacteriales; family Mycobacteriaceae; genus Nocardia; species Nocardia abscessus_A. Next base: position 171,809 of record NZ_JADLQO010000008.1, read on the forward strand.
GTCGTCCAGCGGCTCGCGGGGCCGTTCCGGCTCGGTCGGGGGCTCGGCCGCGGGCGGGTCGTCCGCGGGTGGCGCCGGAGGTGCGGGCGGTGCCGGAGGCGGAGCCCGCGGTCGGTAGCGGCGGCGGTGGTGACGACGGTGAATCGTTCGGCGCGCGTGCGGGTCTCGCCGCCCCGGATTCGCTGACGGGTGCCGCGCCATCGATGCACAATGGGCTGATGGCCTCCGGGGGTCCCCAGCTGATCGCGCTGGACGTGGACGGGACGCTGCTGGATACGGGAACACCGGTCAGTACGCGGGTGGTCGCGGCGGTGCGCGCGGCCGTGGCAGCGGGTGCGCATGTCGTGGTGACGACGGGGCGCACGCTGCTCACCACCCGCCCCGTGCTCACCGAACTCGGTCTGTGCGAGGGACATGCCCTGTGTTCGAACGGCGCCGTGCAGATCGACGTGGCCCGAGGGGAGCCGGTCGCGATCCAGTCCTTCGATCCCGCACCGGCGATCACCGCGTTACGCGCGCTGTTTCCTGCGATGATCTTCGCGGTCGAGAAGGTCGGCGTCGGCACCTGGGCCACCGGAGCCGGTCCCGGCGAATACTCCCTCGGCGAGTACCTGCTCGTCGACCACCATGTGTTGAGCAGCGAACCGACCCCGCGACTGAACGGCTGGTGGCCGGACGGTTCGCTGGAGGATATGTTGCGAGCGCTGCGCTCCCTGCGCGTGCCGGGGGCGAGCTGGGTGCACGGCGAATTCGGGCCGTGGGTCACCGTTTCCCGGCAGGGCGTGTCCAAGGGGTGGGCCCTGGAACAGCTGCGCATCGCACTCGGTGTGCCGGACGAAGCGACGCTGGCCATCGGCGACGGATACAACGATCGTGAGATGCTGCGCTGGGCAGCGCATTCGGTCGCCATGGCCAACGCACCCGCCGATATCCGCGATCTCGCCGACGAAGTGACCGGCCACGTCCTCGAGGACGGCGTCGCCACAGTTCTGGAGCGCTGGTTCCGTCCCTGAAGAATCGCGATCCCGGAGGCCCGCGCCGGATTTCGCGCGTTCTGCGCCGATGGTGATCGCGAACGGCGCTGACGAGCGCAGCGCGCGGACACCGGTCCCCCGTGGCGCCGACCGTATTCGGCCGAATGGCGCTCGACGCCGTGATGATGCGGTGTCCGCAGCCGCTCCGCGCCGTCGCGCTCGACGTCGAGTTCCAGCATGGGCATCTTGCGCCCGAGGCGCCGGTAGCTCATCTTCGGGCGACCGCAGCATCGCCCGGAGTCGCGTGGCCGGTTTCCGCTGTGTGGCAAGGCGTCGGAGCTCTTCGGCATGCCCCGACGCCACGTAGTCCCACCTTTCCGGTTACGCGGGACCGGTTTTGGCGAGGACCTCCAGGTAGTGCGGGTTGGACATGAGACCGAGGACGTTGCCGAACGGGTCGACCACGGAGGCGGTGACGAAGCCCCCGCCGTTCCCCCTGGGAGTGACGGGGTCGTAGACCGTCGCGCCGAGCTCCAGCAGCCGGTCGAATGTCGCCTGCAGGTCGTCCACGTGCCAGTTGACGATCGCGCCGCCGGGTGCGTTGCGCGCGCCCGCCGGTGCGTAGGCGCGGTTCACGATGCCGAACTCGTGCTGGTAATCGCCGATGCGGAACTCGTAGTAGCCGCCTGCGACGTGGTAGTACGGCTCGATGCCGAAGAACTGGGTGTACCAGTCCTTGGCGGCCTCCAGGTCGTCGGCGTAGAAGGTGCTCGTCGCCATTCCTCGCAGCATTGTGGTTCTCCTTCGAGTTGTTCTCTCGTGCTTGTACAACCATCATCCGAGCAAAAGTGCGCACCGAATGAGCACTTTCCGCGGCAGAATTGTGCGCATGCGAGCGGACCGATTGGTAGCGATCCTGCTGATGATGCAGACCCGGGGGCGGGTAACGGCGGCGCAGGTCGCTGCGGAACTCGAGACCTCGGTGGCCACCGCGCGCCGGGATCTCGAGGCCCTCTCCGCCGCTGGTGTGCCGGTGTATCCGCAGCCGGGCCGCGGCGGCGGATGGTCGCTGGTGGGCGGCGCGCGCACCGATTTGAGCGGGCTGACGGCGGGGGAGGCGCGGGCGTTGTTCCTACTGGCGGGTCCCTCCGCGGGTGCGGTGCCGGAGGCGAGATCGGCGCTGCGCAAGCTGGTCAGGGCACTGCCGCAGACCTTCCGTGGCGACGCGCAGGCGGCCGCCGACGCCGTGGTGATCGACCCGGCGGGCTGGGGTGCGACCGATCGTGAGCTGCCGCCGGTGGTGGCGCTGCTGCAACGAGCTGTCGTGCAGCGCAACAAGGTGCGGCTGCGCTATGCGAACCGCACCGGCGCGCGGTCCGAGCGACTCGTGGATCCCTGGGGCCTGGTGGACAAGGACGCCGTCTGGTATTTGGTCGCCGGAACCGAGCGGGGGCAGCGGACGTTTCGCGTCGACCGGATCTCCGAGGCGTCGCTCACCGACGAACCGGCTCACCGCCCGGACGATTTCGATCTCGCCGCTGCTTGGGCGCAGGTGGTCGAGGAGATGGAGCAGCGGCGCTCGACCACCGCCGCCACCGTGTTGATCTCCGACCGCCTGTTGCCGATCCTGCGTGACCAGCAGGGCAGGAACTGCGTCGTGGACGGCCCCGCCGACGACGGTCGCATCCAGGTCCGGGTCACCGCGCCGACCGCCTGGATGCTCGCCCAGCAGTTGGCCGGTTGGGGCGGCTCGATCGAGGTCCTCGGTCCTGCCGAAGTCCGCGCCGAACTGGCCCGCCTCGCCGCCGAACTGCTCGAGCGCTATGGACCGGACGGTGGGCCCGGCGCGGCATCGTGACAATCCCTCGAGCGGTTCCGCCGCCCCTCGCGGCCGGTGCCGATGTCAGCCGGAGCGCAGGCCCATCCGCCGGTACGGAGCCTGGGTGACCTGCTGAGTACAGCGCTGGCCCGACCCCATACCGGCGCTGCTCGATGCCGCGCGCCCGGATGCTGTCCTGCAGCACGACACCTAGGAACTGCCGAAGCTGCCCACCTATGTCCACGGGCGGGTCGCGATCCTCGGTGACGCCGCGCACGCCATGGCTCCCAACCTGGGGCAGGGCGCCTGCCAGGCGCTCGAGGACGCGGTCACGCTGGCCGCCGCCGTGGACACCCTCGGCGTGGACGCGGGACCGGCGGAATACGATCGCCTCCGCAGGCCGCGCACCCAGATGATCGCCCGGCTTTCGCGCCGGGTCGGCGCTCCGGCGCACTGGCGGTCACCAGCGCTGGCGACGCTGCGCGACACCGCTCTACCGCTGCTGCCCAGCGCGCTCTCGGGCCGATCGATCACCCACGCCTACACCTGGACGATCTGACGGTCGTCGGCCTGCGCGAGGTGCGCCATCGGCCTCGGGTCGTGGTGGTGGGCCGGATCGTCTGCGCTCGATGCGTGACACTCGGCCGGACATGTGGTGGAGGCACCCGCCCGCCGGTGCCTCCACCACGCCGGTCCGGTCAGCGCGGCGCGGGAACGTGATCGGCCAAGGTGCGCACCATGTCCGAGGCGAGGACGGCGTGGCCACTCATGCTGAAGTGGATCAGGTCGGCGCTCATCAGATCGAGGCGCAGGCGCAGCGGGTGGTCCCAGAGTTCGAGCAGCAGCGCGTCGTAGCGGTCGGCCAGCTCACGGACCAAGTCGTTGAGCGCGGCCATTCGCTCGCGCATCGGACGCATCGGCGCCATGCGCTCGACTTCCCAGACGTCGGCGAGGGTGAAGGTGACGACCTGCGCTCCCGTGCGGGCCAGCGTCCCGAACAGTGTGTCCAGATTGGCCCGCAGTTCGGCGAGATCGCCGCCGGGCATGAACAGGTCGTTGCCACCGCAGCTGAGATGCACCAGGTCGGGTCGGAATTCGAGCACCGTCGGCAACTGCTCGGCCAGAACCTGGGCGGAGGTGGCGCCGATCCGGCCGGTGTTCAGGTAGGCCAGGCCCGGGCGCACCGCGGTGAGCACAGCGGCGACGCGGTCGGCCCAGCCCACCGGTTGGTAACCCGGGCTCGGGTCGCCGACGCCCTGCGCGATGGAGTCGCCGAGCACCGCGTAGCGCTGCCACGGGGCGTCGGCGAGCAGGCGTCGCTGTTCGGCGGGCGGCAGCAGCAGGGGATCGTTGGCTTCGGTGCGGACGGTGTTGTCGCTCACGGTGTTTCCTAGCTATCGATGGAGAAGGACGGGGTGCGGGCGGGTAGGGCGGCCAGGCAGGCGGCCACGGCGGCGATGCCCGCGCACACGGCGAAGAGGGTGTGGAACGCGACGAGCGGAGCGTCCGGCCGCGCCGCGAACACGGCGGCGAGGACGGCCACGCCGAGCGCACCGCCCACTTGCCGCGCCGTCAGATTCATGCCGGTACCGGCGGCGAACTGCTGCGGCGGAAGGGAACTGGCGGCCGCGGTGCCCAGCACCGTGACGACGAACCCGATGCCGCCACCGCCGAGCACGCCGGCCGGAATCCAGACCGACCACAGGGCAGCGGTGGAACCGAAGGCATCCGTGCTCATCCACACGGTGCACGCCACGAACATCAGCGCCCCGAGCACACCGAGCCATCGCCTGACCGTGGGTGAGCCGACCCGTCCCGCCACGGTGGCCGTCACCATCGAGGCCACCGCGCCGATGGTCATCGCGCCCGCCGAGCCGAGCACCGAGTAGCCCCAGACCGCGTCCAGGAACAGTGGTCCCGCCAGCAACCAGGCGAACATGGCGGCGCCGAAGACGAACGAGGTCGCGTTGGCCAGCGCGTACGACCTGCTACGCCAGAGGTCCACGGCGACGGCGGGATCGTGGTGCCGCGCCGAACGCGCGAGCGCGGCGACGACCAGCAGTCCGCCGCCGATCAGGGCGGCCAGTGTCCCCACCGAGGTCCAGCCCCAGCGCTGCCCCTCGGTGACGCCGGCGACCAGTCCGCCGAGACCGAGTGCCACCGCGATGGTGCCGATCGGGTCCGGTAGCGCACCGCCCGAAGGGCGAGCGTCCGCCGGAATGCGCGTCGCCGCCGCGATGAGCAGCAGCGCCACCGGCACGTTGATCACGAAAACCGCTCGCCAGTCGAATCCTTCGACCAGCGCGCCGCCGAGCGCGGGACCGACCACGGCGGCGAACCCGCCCGCAGCCGACCACGCCCCGATGGCCGCGCCGATCTTCTCGCGTGGCGTGGCGGCGAGCACCGAGCCGAGGGCGGACGGGACCATCAGCGCCGCCGTCGCGCCTTGCAGTATCCGGCCCGCGATGAGCCAGCCCGCTGTCGGCGCGAGCCCGCACAGCAGGGAGGTGAGGGCGAATCCGGCCAGCGCGCCGAGGAACAGCCTGCGCCGCCCGAGCGTGTCGGCGAAACGGCCTGCCGGAGTGAGCAGCGCGGCGAAAGCGACCGCGTATCCGCTGACGACCCAGGTCAGCGTGGTGGTGGCCGTGCCGGGGAAGTCCCGGGCGATGGAGGGGAAGGCGATGTTGACGACCGAGAGGTCGAGGAAGGCGATGAACGCCGCACCACAGGCGATCAGCAAGGTGCGGGTAGCCGCGGTCGCGGTCGGCGGGCTGTCGAGCCGCACGGACGCGTCGGTCATGGGAAGTCCTTCGGAGCAGGGAAACAAAACGCACGATCGTTCGTTCAGTTAAAGTACGACCATACGTTCGTATGTGCAACTGCGGAGTGAAAGAATGACGTCATGAGCGAGTCCGTCACCACAGGCCGGCCGCACGACACCGATCAGCGGTTGGCCAAAGGCGCCCGGGCGCGTGCGTCGATCGCCCGCCGCGCCGCCGACGTGGCATCGGTCGAAGGGCTCAACGGCCTCAGCATCGGCCGGTTGGCCGCCGACTTGGGCCTGAGCAAGAGCGGCATCGCGACCCTCTTCGGCAGCAAGGAGAGTTTGCAGCTCGCAGCGGTGAAGTGCGCGCGGCAGGTTTTCATCGATGAAGTCATCACTCCGAGCCGGGGTGAACCCGCCGGACTACCGCGTCTGCGCGCCCTGGTCGAGCGCTGGTTCGGTCAGGTCGCCCACCCGGCGTTTCCCGGCGGGTGCTTCCGTGTCGCGACCCTCGCGGAGTTCGACAGCAAGCCGGGACCGGTGCGCGATGCCATCGCCCAGGATCGCCGGGACTGGCTCGACTTCCTGGTCGAGGAGATTCGCCGCGCGCAGGACCAGGGCCATTTCGGTGCACGCAGCGCCGACGCGGTCGCATTCGAACTGGACGCGGTGATCGCCGCGGCGCACACCGCCCGGCAGATGGGGGACGAGCGGGGCGTCGCCACCGCCCGCGCCATAATCGACGACCTGCTCGGCTGAACCGAGACAGCTCGGGTCATGGTCGCCACGGATCTCAGCTGCCGGGCCAGGCCAGCCCCTCGAATTTCGGTGGCTGATCGGGAAGCAGTTTCAACATCGCGACCGGCTTGTCGACCGGGTTGCCGGACTCGTCGAACGACATCATGCCGCTGGCGCCTTGCACCGCGGTCTGGCCGCGCAGCCGGGGCAATGTCTGCAACACATCCCCTGCTGTCACCTTGTGGCCCTCGTTACCCGCGGCGCGGCGAATCGCCTGTACCGCCGTCAGCACCGAGTCGTACGCGATGATCGCGACGGCGTCGTCCAGCAGGTCCGCCGACAAATGGCGGTAGCACACCTCCCCTTCGCACTCGTCGCCGAACTGTTTGATCGAAGCCGGGTTGAATATGTTCGGGGGAGCCCCGTCCCACGCCTGCGGGTGCGCCAGTTCGGTGAAGAAGACCGAAACGCCGGTGGACAACGCCGTTCCCACCGCGTGGTCGGGAATCGGGGAGAACGTCATGTCGTCGCCGGTGAGCACCTTGATCGGCTTGTCCCGGCAGTTTCGGGCCGCCAATGCCTGGATGAACGTCGTCGCATGCCGTGCCCGCCCGGCGAAGAACACCACGTCGGGCGCGGCATGGCAGATATTGGGCATCATGTGGGGGAAGGTGTTGTCCACCCCGGAATTCAGCGAATTGTACGGCTCCGTGTGACCGGTGAATTCGTCTCCGAGATACTTCGCGAATTCGTCGCCGAGCGTCACCGAATAGTGATCGTGCGGGTTGCGGTCCCGCACCAGCACAACACGTTTCGCGCCCGTGCCGACGGCATAGTTGGCGGCCGCCTGCGCCAGCGCCGCATTGGTCGGCGCCACCCGCAGAAAGCCGCTGACGCCTGCCAGCGGATGCGCGGTCACCGTGGACCCGATCATCGGCATCGGCAACTGTGCCAGCCGTTGCATCGCGTGCACCGCGTTGTCGACACTGAGACCGATACCGGTCACGGTGACGATGCGTTCTTCGGCGCGACGCTGCTCGAGCTCTTCGAGCGCCGCACGCCACTGGGTCAGTCCGCTACCCGCGTTCGCCAGCAGCAGCCGGATCAACGGTGTGTTCCCCGTGCGCCGCTCCTTGTTGGCCGCGAGCTGGGCCAAGTGCGCGCCCTCCAGGTGATGGCGGACCCACGCCGCGGAGACCACATCGTCCTCGCGAACCGTCATCGGCAGCAGGACCACAACACTCACATAGTCCGCGCCTCGCTCGATGACATCGCTGTTCTCCTTGCGGATCCGCTCTTCGACATCGGCCAGCTCCGGCGCGAACACCACGCTGCCATCGGTCAGTCCGACACATTCGTCGTGCGGACCTACGCGCGAGACACCGTCACCGCAGCGTTCGGTCCACGCCACCACGTTGGGCACCACGACCAGCGCGGCCACCAGGCCGACGGCCACGGCGAAGACCACCCCGGCGGCCAGCACCCATCGCCGCCGCCGCGGTCGAGGCACCACGATCGGATCACTCATCAGTACCTCCCGGCTCGTTCGTGCAACAGGACAGAACCGGGGCCCCGGCCACGGGCCAACTCCCGGAACTGGCCGGCGATGGTCTCGTTCAACGTCTGCTCCGGATCACCGAGCGGGTCACTGCGCACCCAGAGGCTCGCGATCAGCCAGGCCAACGCGTCGTCCTTGCCGAACCCGCTGCCGCGCACGAGGTCGCGAACCTGGTCGATCGGCGCCCGCCCGGCGTCCGAGCGATTCGGCGCCGAGGTGATCAGATCCAGCTCCGTCAGCCAGATCCGCGCGCTCGGCACATCGATCTCGTCGTCGGCGCGGCGAAACGGCCGTCCCAGGTAGTCGACCACGGCGGTGAGATTCCCCAGCGCCAGCTCGTGATAGCACACCCCGACCTCCTGCCCGCCGCGGCGATAGACCTCCCGGCAGAGCTCATGTGTCCGCGCCCAGTCCCGCGGATCGGTATCGTCCCGGGCGGCCAGCTCACGCAGCAGGATCCGGCGCAACCAAGGATGGATCTCCAGCTCCGTCGGCGCGCCGTCACGCTCCCGGATCCACAAATGGTTACGCAGCGTCTCCAGCAGCCCCTCCCCGTTGGGCACCTCCGAGTCCAGCACCTCGGGCCGATACAGCATGTCCACGTTGCGTGCGGCGCTGGCGGTGACCAGATCGCGCCTGTCCGGCAGCACCGCGAAGTCCCGCAGGAACCGCTCGAGCATGTCTTCGTGCACGGTCCGCCGGGAATCGTCGGTCGCGGCGTCGGGTGGCCTCGGACGCGGCTGGTCGAGCACCCGGCGGGCCGTCGCCAACCGCGCCCGATAGTCGGTCCGGGCCAGCACGGCGAGAATCTCGGAGCTGCCACCCGGATGTCCCGCCGTCAAGCCGCGCACGAAATCGGCGATCCGCGGGGTGTCGTAGAGGCCGCGATCCGCCGCCAGCTGGGCGATGTCCTTGGCCGTGAGCCTGCTCAGATCCAGCAGGTACCACGGACTCCACGGACACTCCGCCGCGGGATCCCGCGGCCAGTCGCTCTCGATGTCCGACGGCCTGCGCGGCGCGGGAAAGCTCAGCGTTCCGGTCCGGTGCTCGGGCGGGCGTTCCTCGTCGCGGTCGAACCGATATCCACCGGGCCGGTGCCAACTATCGCTCCAATAGGGGATCCACGTGCGGCTGGCCGCGATCACCACCATCGGATCGAACGCCGTGCCCGCCCTACGCCGTGCCTCCTGCAGCGCCAGCAGAAACTTCCGCCCCGCCGGAGTGTGCACATTGTCCAGCAGGACAAGGCAATTCAGCGTGCGCCGTGCTCCCGCGGACCCGGTGTATGCGCGCCGGAGATCGCCGAGGAACGCCTCGCAGAACAGTGCGTCGGCCTCGGCGCGCAGGTCGGCGTTGCCATCGGCGTCCGTGTCGTTGTCGTGCGACCACATGGCCAGGTCGATGAGCGCGTCCTCGGGGCCTGCCTGCGCGCCCGGTGCACGTGGCACGCCTCGCAGTAACCGCCTGCGGTCCAATCGACCCAGGCCGCGCAGCAGCACGTCGACGGCAGCAGCCGTCCAAGGGGGCAGGCCCCCTGCGGTCCCGGTCAACGCCACCAGCTCGACGATGCTCTCGCGATTGCGTTCGATCGGCCGGGCCTCCAGCAGAATGCGGCGCAGTTGGCGCAGCGCTTCCCGGCGATCGTCGGCCTGCGTGTGCAGTGTGCTGCCCACCACCAGCAGGCACACCGACAGCTGGGGGAAAGCCGGCCTGCCGAACTGGCCCCACTGCTTGCTCAGCTCGAAGGCCAGCTTCCCGAGCACTTCTCGCGGCTCCCGCTGCCCGCTCTCGAAGTCCAGGTAGGCATGCGGGACCAGCTCGCACCGAGACTTCATCGCGCGCAACAGCTCCGTCTTACCGGTGCCACGCGGGCCGAGCGCGACGACGACCGGTAGCTTGCGGCTGCGCCCCTCCGGCCGCTGCAATAGATGCTCGAGCAGCCACCCGGTGACAGCGTGCAACCCGCTCAGACCCCACTCGTCTCTGGGCATCGCCCTCTATCCCGCGTTCGTCCGGCGCTACTACTGACTGGAGCGTTTCGTCGTGGAGACCGAATCACGCGGGTACTCGAGCGATTTCGCGGATTCGGCACTTGCCGTCGCCCCCACACGATGGCTGCCCTATTCCCACCGTAGGCAATACTCGTCGTGCATCGATCACTATAATCGGCCGCCGCTCCCATCGCGCGCGGCGGCGGCCGGGCCGCCGAACTATCGGAAGAATCTCGACAAATCCACGCGCGCACTGACATTCGACGAAAAGATCCGGACGCTACACGGTGAAGTTACGCGGACCATCGACTACGTTGTGGTCGCCGAGCGGGACACCGCCGTCGTTCCGGATCTGCCGGTCGGCCGACTAGTCCGCCGGCGACCCGTTGACCAGGTAGTCCAGGTAGGAGCCCGGGATGGGAGACAATTCGACGCCGTCGGCGTCCACGATGTGCGGCCGGATGGTGCCGGTGGGCGTGATCTCGGGGCTTTCGATCAGCACCGTGGTCGAAACGGGCAGCGCGAGGAACTGCACCGCGAACGGCATGGCGGCGGCCAGCTCGAGCAGCGTGGTGTAGTACGACGAGCGGTGCGTGTGCTCCTCGAAGCATTCCACCGACCAGCCGGAGAATTCGGGGTCGCCGGGCTCGGTGCGGGTCAGCACCAGCACCGGCGACTCGAGCCCGCACGACGAGACGATCGCCTGCTGGTCCTCGCCGGGGAAGTCGATACGGTCGGCGAGGCCGGCGCCGGCCGCCACTTCGCGCTGGAACCAGACGTCGCGCAGCGTGCGGTCGACCTGCTCGACCCAGGTCTGCGCGTCGGAGCGTTCGGCGAGCCCCAGTGTGCCGTCCGCGCGCTCACGCACCCGGACGAGGTTCCAGCCGATCCGGATCGTCTCGCCGGGGCGGTATCGCGTGCCCGCCGCGACCGACGACTCCAGGTAGGACAGCAGCCAGCTCGCCGTGCCCGGCAACTGAGCCTCCGCGAAGACCACGGTGAATTCGGGATGTCCGTGGTCGGCGCAGGAGGTGGTGCTGAACGTGTCGGCCATGGCACGTTCTTAGCACGACCGGTCGTCACCGGGACGCTCCCACGACGGGAGTCCGGCTCGCCGCAGCAGGCGAGGAGAACACTCCGATCAGGCCGAAAGGGCGCGCGTCTCCTCGTTGGCCGCGTGATAGCGATCCAGGACGACCTGGGTGAGTGCCGGATGCGCGCCGAGGACCCCGGCGTGGATCGCCTGCGGCGCCGCGTGGGCCAAGCGATCGGTCAGCAGACCGGGCGCGAGGAACCAGGGGGCCACCAGTACCTGTTCCGCACCGCGGGCGCGCAGTCGCGAAATCGCCTCGGTCACCGACGGTTCGGTGGTCGCGAAGCAGATCTCGGTGCGCCAGCCGGTGCGGGCCGCGAGCCGGGTGGCGACCTCGGCGGTGCGGGCGTTGCCCGCGACCGACGACGAGCCGACCGCCGCGACCGCGACGCCGAGGCGACGATCCGCCGAGGCGTCCCCGCCAACGGCGGCGAGGACACGGTCGCGGAGAGCGCCGATCAGCCCGGCGTCGGCGCCGAGCACGTCGGCCTGGGTCAGGCGCAGCCCGGGCCGGCGGGCGCGGGCGGCGGCGAGCAGGCCGGGCAGGTCGACCCTGGCATGGAAGGCGCTGCCGAGCAGCAGCGGTGTCACCACCGCGTGGGTATGTCCGTCGGCGGCAACGGCATCCACGACCTGTTCGACCGAAGGGGCGGTGAGATCGAGGAACGCCGTCCGGACGTCCAGGTCGGGCCGCGCGGCCGCGAGGGCGCCGACCACCTCCGCGACGGTCGCCGCCGACCGCGGATCACGACTGCCGTGGGCTACCGCGATCAGCGCGGGTGGCCGCGCCGCGCTCGCACCGAACAGGGCCGCGTGATGACCGGCTCCGGATGTCATCGGCCCCGAGCGACCCGCCAGGGCGCTCGCGCGCAGGACCGGCGGAGTGCCGAAAAGGGCTCGTGACACCGGCATGTCAGGCTCCGGTGCCGACCTCGACGGCGGTCAGCACGTCGCCGACCAGACCGGCCGCCAGCGTATTGCCGCCGGCCGGGTCGATCAGCAGGAAGCTGCCGGTGTACCGGTTCACCCGGTAGTCGTCGGCCGCGATCGGCTCGGCGACCCGCACCGAGATGCGCCCGATGTCGTTGAGTTCCAACGACTCCGGGTTCGGATCGGCGGCCAGGCGCTGCTCATCGAAGCGCTCCAGCAGCGCGCCGACGATCGCCTGAGTGGTCCGGGTGCCGTGCTTGAGCAGCAATCGCGCGCCGGGCCGCAGCGGCTTGTCGCCCAGCCAGCACACGGTGGCGTCGAAGGTGTCGACCGGCTCCGGTGCGTCGGCGGTCGAGGCGATGATGTCGCCGCGGGAGACGTCGACGTCGTCGACCAGGATCAAGGTGACGCTGCGCCCGGTCTGCGCCACCGCGAGTTCGCCGTCGGGGGTGTCGATCCGCTCGACGGTCGTGCGGACCCCCGAGGGCAGCACCACGACCTCGTCGCCCGGAGCGACCGCGCCCGCCGCGATCTGCCCGGCGTAGCCCCGGTAGTCCGGGTGTTCGGCGGTGCGCGGCCGGATCACGTACTGCACCGGGAACCGCAGGCCCAGCGCGTGATTGCCGGTGCTGTCGGCGTCGACCGGCACCGATTCCAGGTGCTCGATCAGCGAGGGGCCGTCGTAGTAGGGGGTGTTGTCCGACCGGGTGGCGATGTTGTCGCCGTGCAGCGCCGAGACCGGGATCTCCAGCACGTCCTCGCTCGACCAGCCCAGAGTGCTGGTGAGCTCGCTGAACTCCGCGGAGATCGCGGCGAAGACACTGGCCGCGTCGTCCACCAGATCGATCTTGTTCACCGCGAGCACCAGCTTCGGCACGCCGAGCAGCGCGAGGACGGCGGCATGCCTGCGGGTCTGCTCGATGACGCCCTTGCGCGCGTCGACGAGCAGGATCACCAGCTGCGCGGTGGACGCGCCGGACACGGTGTTGCGGGTGTACTGCACGTGCCCGGGGGTGTCCGCGAGCACGAAAGAGCGGCGCGGAGTGGCGAAGTAACGGTAGGCGACATCGATGGTGATGCCCTGTTCGCGTTCCGCGCGCAACCCGTCCACGAGCAGCGAGAGATCCGGGGTGGCGAGACCTTTGTCCACCGACGCGCGGGTGACGGCGTCGATCTGGTCGGCCAGAACGGATTTCGTGTCGTAGAGCAGGCGTCCGACCAGAGTGGACTTGCCGTCGTCGACAGAACCGGCGGTGGCCAGCCTCAATAGGTCGGACATGTCAGAAATAACCCTCTCGTTTGCGGTCTTCCATCGCGGCTTCGGAAACCCGGTCGTCGCCGCGGGTGGCGCCTCGTTCGGTCAGCCGGGACGCGGCGACCTCGGCGAGGATCGCCTCGTTGTCGGCGGCATCGGAAAGCACGGCGCCGGTGGAGGAGCCGTCGCCCACGGTGCGGTAGCGCACCGACCGGGTCTCCAGCACCTCGCCGTCGCGCGGGCCGCCCCACACGCCGGGCGTCATCCACATGCCGTCGCGCTGGTACACCGGACGCTGGTGCGCGTAGTAGATGCTCGCCAGATCGATGTCCTCGCGGGCGATGTAGCGCCAGATGTCCAGCTCGGTCCAGTTGCTCAGCGGGAACACGCGCACGTGCTCGCCCGGCGCGTGGCGCCCGTTGTAGAGGTTCCACAGCTCGGGACGCTGCCGCTTCGGGTCCCACTGGCCGAAGGCGTTGCGCAGCGAGAAGATCCGCTCCTTGGCGCGCGAGCGCTCCTCGTCGCGGCGGCCGCCGCCGAACACGGCGTCGAACCGGTGCTCGCTGATCGCGTCCAGCAGCGGGACGGTCTGCAGCGGATTGCGGATACCGTCGGGGCGCTCGGTGAGCCTGCCGTCGGCCAGGTAGTCCTCCACCTTCGCCACGTGCAGGCGCAGCCCGTAGCGCTCGACGACCTTGTCCCGGAACTCCAGCACTTCGGGCAGGTTGTGCCCGGTGTCCACGTGCAGCAGCGCGAACGGCAGCGGCGCGGGCCAGAACGCCTTGAGCGCCAGATGCAGCAGCACGGTGGAGTCCTTGCCGCCGGAGAACAGGATCACCGGCCGCTCGAACTCGCCCGCCACCTCGCGGAAGATGTGGATCGCCTCGGACTCCAGCGCGGCGAGGGTGTCGAAATCGCTGATGCCGAGCGAACGCTCGCCTCGAATGGTCTCGGTCATGCTGTGCCCTTCTCTGCATGCCCGAGGGGCCCTACGTGGTTACGCACGCTGCCTCCTTCGGGCCCTGACTCGGTCATGCTGTGCCCTTCGGTCATGCTGTGTCTCCGGGTCATGCGGTGTGCAACCCGCATTCGGTCTTGGCGAGGCCGGCCCAGCGGCCGCTGCGCGGATCGGATCCCGGCTCCGGCTTCCGGGTGCACGGAGCGCAGCCGATCGACGGATAACCCTCCTCGACCAGGGGATTGACGAGGATGCCGTGCTTTTCGATGTAGTCCTGCATCTCGTCGTCGGACCACGGGGCGATCGGGTTGATCTTCACCAGTCCGAATGCCTCGTCGAACGAGATCAGCGGCGCGTTCGCCCTGGTCGGCGCCTCCACACGGCGAATGCCGGTGACCCAGGCGTTGTATCCCGCCAGCGACTTCTGCAACGGGAGGACCTTGCGCAACCGGCAGCACTCGTTCGGCTCGCGGGCGAACAGATCCTTGCCCAGCAGTTGATCCTGTTCGGCCACCGTGTGTTCCGGCCGGACGTTGACCACGTTCACCCCGTACACGGCCTCCACCGCGTCCCGGGTGCCGATGGTCTCGGCGAAATGGTAGCCGGTGTCCAGGAACAGCACGTCCACGCCGGCCCGGATGCCCGCGGCCAGGTGCACCAGCACCCCGTCCTGCATGTTGGAGGCCACGATGTAGTTCGTGCCGAAGGTGTCCTCGGTCCACTGCAGGAGTTCGGTCGCCGAGGCGCCGTCCAGTTCGGCTGCGCCACGCGCGGCGATGGCGCGGAGCTCGTCCTCGGACAGCTTTTCCGCGAGTTCGGTTGTCACAGTTGATCTCCCGTCGACACTTATCTCAGGTCGGCCTCGTCGGCGCGGACCGCCCACTGGGCGAACCGTTCGCCGTCCGCACGGTGCTTGACGAAATTGCGCACCACCCGCTCGACGTAGTCGCCGAGTTCCTGGGTGGTCACTTTGTGCTGGCGCAGCTTGCGTCCGAAGGCGCTGTCGAAGCCGAGGCTGCCACCCAGGTGAACCTGGAAGCCCTCCACCTGATTCCCGGCGCCGTCGTCGACCAGCTGGCCCTTGAATCCGATGTCGGCGATCTGCGAACGGGCGCAGGAGTTCGGGCAACCGTTGATGTTGATCGTGATCGGAACGTCCAGCTGCGCGTTCAGATCCGCCAGCCGCTCCTCCAGCTCCGGCACCAGCGCCTGGGACCGCTTGCGGGTCTCGGCGAAGGAGAGCTTGCAGAACTCGATGCCGGTGCAGGCCATCAGATTGCGCCGCCACAGCGAGGGCCGCGCCTGCAGGCCGAGCGGCTCCAGCTCGTCGATCAGCGCGTCGACCTTGTCGTCGGGAACATCGAGCACGATCAGTTTCTGATACGGGGTGAACCGGATGCGATCGGAGCCGATCCGCTCGACCGCGGCGGCGACCTCGGTCAGGACGGTGCCCGAGACCCGGCCCGCGATGGGGGAGAAACCGACGGCGTTGAGCCCGTTGCGCAGCCGCTGCACGCCGACGTGGTCGATCGGCTTGGTCGGCTGCTCCGGCGCGGGGCCGTCGATCAGCTTGCGCTTCAGGTACTCGTCTTCCAGCACCTGGCGGAACTTCTCGATGCCCCAGTCCTTGATCAGGAACTTCAGGCGCGCTTTGGTGCGCAGGCGGCGGTAGCCGTAGTCGCGGAACACGGACACGACCGCTTCCCAGACGTCGGGCACCTCGTCCAGCGGCACCCAGACGCCCACCCGCTTGGCGAGCATGGGGTTGGTGGACAGGCCGCCGCCGACCCACAGGTCCAGACCGGGGCCGTGCTCGGGGTGCACCACACCGACGAACGCGACGTCGTTGATCTCGTGCACCACGTCCTGCTGGCCGGAGATCGCGGTCTTGAACTTGCGCGGCAGGTTGGAGTACTCCTTCTTGCCGATGTAGCGGCGCACGATCTCGTCGATCGCGGGCGTCGGGTCGATGATCTCGTTCAGCGACTCGCCGGCCAGCGGGGAGCCGAGCACCACGCGCGGGCAGTCGCCGCACGCCTCGGTGGTCTTCAGGCCGACCGCCTCGATCCGCTTCCAGATCTCGGGGACGTTCTCCACCTCGATCCAGTGGTACTGCACGTTCTCGCGGTCGGACAGGTCGGCGGTGTCGCGGGCGAACTCGGTGGAGATCTGGCCGAGCGTGCGCAGTTGGGCGACGTTCAGCGCACCGCCGTCGCAGCGGACGCGCATCATGAAGTACTTGGCCTCGAGCAGGTCGATGTTCTCGTCGCCGGTCCAGCTGCCGTCGTAGCCCTGCTCGCGCTGGGTGTACAGACCCCACCAGCGGAACCGGCCGCGCAGGTCGCCCTTGTCGATGCCGTCGAATCCGGTCTTCGAGTAGATGTTCTCGATCCGGGCGCGGACGTTGAGCGGGTTGTCGTCCTTCTTGGACTGCTCGTTCGGGTTCAGCGGCTCGCGGTAGCCCAGCGCCCACTGGCCCTCGGCCTTGCGGCGCACGGGCTTGCCGGTACGCACGCGCGGTCCCGTGGACGTCGCCTCGGGACGCGGGCGGTCCGGACGGACGCGGCGTTCGGAGGCCGGGCGTTCGGGGCGCGCGCGGTGGCCCGGCTGGGATTCGGGCGTTGGCTGATCGGTCGGACCGGCGTCGGTGCTCGACGTCATGGGGTCGCTCCTGCTGGGTGGGTGGTACATCCTGCTGAGGGCGCGAGGGGCTGACTCACGCCTACGGTGTCAGCGGGCCGATGAAGTCGGGATCGCCGGGGATCCGGGGATCGGGCGCGCTGAGCTACCGGAGGGAACCGGGCAGACAGCAGGCGCTGCAGACGCGCTTGTAATCGACGTGGCGACGTGCCACAAGTCGTACTCCGAAAGCGCGCATGCGGCCTATTGTGCCACGTCAGCCATGGCCTTCCGACCCCGCATTCGGTATTTCCCGCTGTTCGGCGGGAAATCCCCTGGACCGCGGACCAGGTTTGTGACGGCAGTCATAGTAAGGAGGCCTCGGGGGGCGGGTGATACGGCCGCATCGGCGGCTGTGATGCCTCGCACGCCGCTTGACCTCGAGCGCGGTCGAGGTAGCAAGCTCGTCGCCATGAGTACCACAGTTGCCGACACCGCCGCCGAGATCGAGGCCATCCGCGCGGTGGTCGCGCGCGTCCAGCACGTCCAGCAGAACGAACTCGTCGACGAATTCGCCGCGCTGTTCCGGGCGGACGCGATCTGGACCACCGGCCACGGCAAACGCCTCTTCGGACGCGCCGCCATCGCCGAGTTCACCGCCGGAGTGCTGCCGGGAGCGAGTGCGCACGGCACGGCGACCTACGAGATCGAGCACATCCTGTTCATCCGCCCCGATGTGGCCGCGGTCAAGGTGCGCCAGCGCTATTTCACCCCGGACGGCGCCTTGGCCAGCGAAGGCACCCCGATGTACGTGATGTCCAAGGAGGACGGCCGCTGGTTGCTCACCGCCAACCAGAACACCCCCGTCGTGGCGGACTGAAGCCGTCGTCGTTCGCCCCGACGGCCTGCCGGGCCCGCGATCCGGTGGGCCGTCGGGTGTCGTGATCGACAGACCACGACAGTTGTGGGCGCCATATGACCGGAACCGGCGATAGGAGGTTGTGGGGGCGCTGTGGAGTCCCGGGCGTCGGCGCGTTCCCGGCGGCGTTCACACTGGACAGGTGAGTTCTTCCGCCGCGTCTGCCAGCACCGACACCTCCGCGCCGGTGCTGCGCGATTTCGGCGCCGGGCCGTTCGGCATCTACGTGCACGTGCCGTTCTGCGCCACGCGCTGCGGTTACTGCGACTTCAACACCTACACCGCGGGGGAACTCGGCACGTCGGCCTCACCGCAGTCGTGGCTGGCCGCATTGCGGGGCGAGCTGGCCGCCGCCGCGCGGGAGTTCGCCGCGTTGCCGAGTTCCACGCCCGAGGTGGCCACCGTCTTCGTCGGCGGAGGGACGCCCTCGCTGCTCGGCGGCGACGGGCTCGCCGCGGTGCTGGACGCCGTGCGCACCGAGTTCACCCTCGCTGCCGGGGCCGAGGTCACCACCGAATCCAATCCGGAATCCACCTCGCCGGAATTCTTCGAGCGCATCCGGGCGGCCGGGTTCACCAGGGTGTCGCTGGGCATGCAGTCCGCCGCGCAGCACGTATTGCGGGTGCTCGACCGCACGCACACCCCCGGCCGTGCGGTGGCCGCCGCCCGAGAGGCGCGCGCCGCCGGCTTCGACCACGTCAACCTGGACCTGATCTACGGGACGCCGGGCGAGCGGGACGCCGACCTGGACGCCAGCCTGGACGCGGTGCTCGACGCGGGGGTAGACCACGTCTCGGCCTACTCGCTGATCGTGGAGGACGGCACCGCGCTGGCCCGGCGGGTGCGCCGCGGCGAACTGCCCGCGCCCGACGACGACGTGCTCGCCGCCCGGTACGAGCGCATCGACGCGCGCCTGCGTTCGGCGGGGCTCGGCTGGTACGAAGTGTCGAACTGGGCGGCGGGCGACGCCGCGGTGTGCAGGCACAACCTCGGCTACTGGGACGGCGGTGACTGGCTCGGCGCCGGGCCGGGTGCGCACAGTCATGTCGGCGGCGTGCGATGGTGGAACGTGAAGCACCCCGCGCGGTACGCGGATCGAGTCGGCGCGGGCGGCTTGCCCGCCGCGGGCTGGGAGGCGCTCGGCGCGGACGAGCGCTACATGGAGCGGATCATGCTCGCCGTCCGGCTGCGCAGCGGCCTGCCCCTGACCGACCTGGCGTCTTCCGCCGTCCCCGCGGTCGACCGCGTGGTCGCCGACGGCCTCGCCGTGCGTTCGGACGGCGATCGGCTCGTGCTCACCGACCGCGGCCGTCTCCTCGCCGACGGCGTCGTCCGCGAACTGCTCGGATGAACCACCCGGCGCGCGCGACACAACGCGATCGGACCTGGCGATTCGGGCACGACCCCTCCGGAAACAGCACTGGCGCAACCGGTGCCGCGGGCGGTCCCGCGCCCGGCCGCATCGGTCCGATTCCGGCCCGTGGCTTCGGTGGTTGCGCGAACCGCCCCTCCGATTCCGGTAACGCGGCGCCGACCGGCCGCGTAGTCTGCGACCAACCCCCAAGGAGACTCATGGCGTCGGCACGGCACATCACCCTTATCCATGAACCGGGCGAATTCGCGGAGGCGCGAGCGGCGGAGAAAGCGGAGAATGCGCGCCAGTGCGCCGTCGCCGCCCGCACCGTGGCCAGCTACGCGCAGAACGCCACCGACTGCGAGTCGCTGCTGGCGATGCTCGGCCTCGACGCCCTCGCGGGCAAACAGGCGAGAACCGCCGATCGCGGCTGACCGCTACGGCTCGTCCGTGGCGAGCGTGATCCTGCGCCATTCCGGGGCGAGAGTCCGTAGGCGGCGCGAAGCGCCGGGCGAAATGGCTCGGATCGCGAAAACCCCAGCGTCGCGCGATCATCGCGATCGTCCGGTGCTTCTGATCCGGTTGCGCCAGATCGCCGCGCACCTTCTCCAGCTGCTGGCTGATGATCCACTGTTCGAGGCTGTATCCCGCGTTCGCGCAGACCTCGGCAGCCGCCGGACCGACATGTTGTGCGCCTAGGCGATTTGTTCGTGCCGAGGTCGGGATCGGTCAGGTTGCGCCGGGCGTAGGCGCGGATCCGGGACAGCGGGATGTCGGTCGGGACGACGGGACCATTGCCGTCGTCGCTGCTCGCCGACGACAGCAGGCTCCGGATCAATTCGATGCCGGCGCAGCCGGACAGCGCGGCCGCCGGGTCGGCGTTGAGCGCGTCGGCGTCGGCGGTCAGCTGGACGATGTGACCGGCCACCAGCCGGTAGTGCGGTCTGTCCTGCACCCTGGTCACGGCGGTTGCCCGTCACACGCTGTCGAACGTCGATCGACAGGGTACGATCGCGGTTCTCCGCAGGCGGCAGCGGTGAAGCGGCGTCTGATGATAGTCGTGCACGGTCTGCGGAGACGCCGCAGTGGGATTGCACAGAGTTTGCTGTAGGTGGGATCGGGGATCCTTTCCATGCCCGGTTTTCGTCGCCGCGCTGCCGAGCATCGATATTGCTGGTCGCACGGCGACGAAGACCAGATCGTGCCGTTCGCCGCCGCGGGCGCCGAGACGGCGACGTTCTACCGCGAGCACTGCTGAGGATGTATCCCGGCGCTCCGCACGGCCTTTGTGGCGATTACGAGAAGGCGTTCGATGCCGATCTGCTGGACTTCGCGACGAACTGAGGAGGACAGACATCCGATGACGAACAAGCGCAGTCTGCGCGGCGCATTGGCGGCGCTCGCCGTCGCACTCGCCGCCACCGTCTCGGCCGGGTCCGCGCAGGCCCAGGCCCTGCCCACCATCGTGCTCGTGCACGGCGCCTTCGCCGACTCCACCAGCTGGGACGGCGTGGCCGCCGTGCTGCGCGAACGCGGCTATCGCGTGGTGACGCCGGAGAACCCGCTGCGCGGCCCCGCGTACGACGCCGCGGCCGTGCAGCGCACGCTGGACACGATCAGTGGTCCGGTCGTGCTGGCGGGGCATTCCTACGGGGGTTTCGTGATCAGCAACGTGCGCGATCCGAAGGTCGAATCCCTGGTCTACATCTCCGCTTTCGCGCCGGTGCAGGGCGAGGTGGCCCAGCAGGCGCTCGACCCGATCCGCTTCCCGGGCAGCCAGCTGCTGCCGCCCGCGCTGCAGGTGATGGTCGTCGACGACGCCACGGGGATCGCGGGGAGGAACGTGGACGGCTATCTCGCTCCCGCCAGCTTCAATGCCGTCTTCGCCCAGGACGTCGATCCGGCGACCGCTGCCGTTTTGCTCGCCCATCAGCACTCCATCGCCGTGAAGGCCAATCTCGAACCGTCCGGGCCGCCCTCGTGGTCCGGCACCCCGAGCTGGTATCTGGTCTCGGGGGCCGACCGGGTGATCCCCCCGTCCTCCCAACGCTTCATGGCCCAGCGCATGGGGGCGCGAACCAGCGAGATCGACGCCTCGCATGCCTCGCTGGTCTCCCGGCCCGACGCCGCGGTAGCGGTGCTCGAAGCCGCGGCTGCGCGCTGATCGCCGCACCGAGCGGGGTGATCGTGGGTCCACCGACCGCACGGTCACGTCCCACTCGGCGGTTTCCGGGCCGGTGCGTCACGGCCCTCCCGCCGTCCCGGGGAGCGTTGTGGGCGAGCGATTCGCCTTTCGACAATTAGACTGGATAAAGAGACGAACCGTGATTCGCCCGCATCGGGTCGTGGGCGCGGGGCGTCCTGCGCCGGGTACGGCGCGACCGGAGACGCAAGCGAGGAGGTGGGGCCGATGTCGAGCACCGAGGATCGGCGCTTCGAGGTCCTGCGCGCGATCGTCGCGGACTATGTCGCGACCAAGGAGCCGATCGGGTCGAAGACGCTGGTCGAGCGGCACAATCTGGGTGTTTCCAGCGCGACGGTGCGCAACGACATGGCGGTGCTCGAGGCCGAGGGCTACATCACGCAGCCGCACACCAGCTCCGGCCGCATTCCCACCGACAAGGGCTATCGGCAGTTCGTGGACCGGATCTCCGAGGTGAAGCCGCTGTCGCCGGCCGAGCGCAGGGCGATCATGGAGTTCCTGGAGTCGGGCGTCGACCTCGACGACGTGCTGCGCCGCGGCGTTCGCTTGCTGGCCCAGCTGACCAGGCAGGTCGCGGTGGTGCAGTACCCGACGGTGTCGGCGTCCACGGTGCGGCACATCGAGGTGGTGGCCCTCAATCCGGCGCGCCTGCTGCTGGTGGTGATCACCGACACCGGCCGGGTCGACCAGCGTCTGGTGGAACTCGGCGCGGTGATCGACGACGAGGATCTGGCCGCGCTGCGCGGCATGCTCGGCGGGGCGATGGACGGCAAACGGCTGGCCATGGCTTCGGCGGCGGTCGCGGAACTGCCCGAGCACGCGCCGGTGCGGCTGCGCGACGTGCTGGTGCGGGTGTCCACGGTGCTGGTGGAGACGCTGGTGGAGCACCCGGAGGAGCGGTTGGTGCTCGGCGGCACCGCCAACCTGACCCGCAACGCCGCCGACTTCGGTTTCCCCGGTTCGCTGCGCGCTGTCCTGGAGGCGCTGGAGGAGCAGGTGATCGTGCTCAAGTTGCTCGCCGCGGCGCAGCAGCCGGGAACGGTTACGGTGCGCATCGGCGAGGAGACGCAGGTCGAGCAGATGCGCGGCACCTCGGTGGTGTCGACCGGCTACGGCGCGGCGGGTGCGGTGCTCGGCGGTATGGGGGTGCTCGGCCCGACCCGGATGGACTACCCGGGCACGATCGCCTCGGTGGCGGCCGTGGCCCGCTATATCGGCGAGGTCCTCGCCGAGCGCTGACCGGAAACCCGGTCGGCGACGCCACTGCTACGCTCGACCCTTCGGGCGGATAAAGTTGAGTGCACGAGACTAATGCTGTTGTCGGCGCGCTTCCTACGCGGCGCGGCACCGGCGGCACCGTCGAGAACGACCAAGGACTAGAGAACTCAAAGTGGCACGGGACTACTACGGACTGCTCGGCGTCGCGAAGAACGCGACCGATCAGGAGATCAAGCGGGCCTACCGCAAGCTGGCGCGTGAGCTCCACCCCGACGTCAACCCCGACGAGGCGGCGCAGGCCAAGTTCAAGGAAGTATCGACCGCCTACGAGGTGCTGTCGGATCCGGAGAAGCGGCGCATCGTCGACATGGGTGGCGACCCGCTGGAATCGGGCGGCGGCGGAGCCGGCTTCAACGGCGCGGGCTTCGGCGGGCTCGGCGACGTCTTCGAGGCGTTCTTCGGCGGGATGAGCGGCACGACCGGCGCGCGCAAGCCGCGCGGTCGCGTCCAGCCGGGCGCAGACTCGCTGATCCGCACCCGGCTGAGCCTGGCCGAGTGCGCGGTCGGCGTGACCAAGCACCTGACCGTGGACACCGCGATCCTGTGCGACATCTGTCAGGGCTCGGGCACCAACGGCAACTCCAAGCCGGTGCGCTGCGAAACCTGCGGCGGCGCGGGCGAGGTCCAGTCCGTGCAGCGGTCCTTCCTCGGCCAGGTGCTGACCTCGCGCCCCTGCCCGACCTGCCGTGGCGCGGGCGAGACCATCCCGGACCCGTGCCACAAGTGCGGCGGCGACGGCCGGGTGCGGGCGCGCCGCGAGATCGCCGCGCCGATTCCGGCCGGTGTGGCGAACGGCATGCGGGTGCGGTTGGCCGCGCAGGGCGAGGTCGGCCCGGGCGGCGGTCACGCGGGTGACCTGTATGTCGAGATCGTGGAGCAGCCGCACGACGTGTTCGTCCGGGACGGCGACGACCTGCACTGCACCATCCGGGTGCCGATGGTCGACGCGGCGCTGGGCACCACCGTCGTGATCGACACCATCCTCGACGGTCCGACCGAGCTGACCATTCCGCCGGGCACCCAGCCCGGCGAGATCTCGGTGCTGCGCGGTCACGGTATGCCGCGGCTGCGCTCCGGCGCACGCGGTGACCTGCTCGCGCACCTGGACATCGTGATCCCGGCCAAGCTGGACAGCAAGCAGACCGAGCTGCTGCGCAAGTACAAGGGAATGCGCGAGCGCGAGCGCGCCGAGGTGATGTCGGCACAGTCCGAGCACAACAGCGGCTTGTTCGCGCGGCTGCGGGCCTCGTTCAGCGGGCGCTAGGTGGCCGCGACGGTCTTCTACCTCGACGAGGTGCCCGAGCCGGGCGGGGTCGCGGTGCTGGACGGCCCGGAGGGCAGGCACGCCGCCACGGTGCGCCGCATCCGGGTCGGCGAGCCGATCACCCTCTCCGATGGGCGCGGTGTGCTGGCCGAGTCGGAAGTCGTCGCCGCGCAACGCGACCGGCTCGAACTCGCGGTGCGCAACCGGGTGCTGGCGGCTCCGCAGGCGCCGCCGGTGACCGTCGTGCAGGCGCTGCCGAAATCCGATCGTTCCGAACTCGCGGTCGAGCTGATGACGGAGGCGGGCGCGGACACCATCATCCCGTGGCAGGCCGCGCGCTGCGTCGCGAACTGGGAGGGCAAAGCGGCCAAGGGGGTCGACAAGTGGCGAGCCGCGGCCCGCTCGGCCGCTCGGCAGTCCCGGCGGGCCTACATCCCG
Organism: Nocardia abscessus; assembly: GCF_015477775.1. Taxonomy (GTDB): domain Bacteria; phylum Actinomycetota; class Actinomycetes; order Mycobacteriales; family Mycobacteriaceae; genus Nocardia; species Nocardia abscessus_A. Next base: position 195,964 of record NZ_JADLQO010000008.1, read on the forward strand.
GCGGTCACCGATCTGCACCGCACGAAGGACCTGCTGGAGCTGGTCCGTACGGCGAAGGCCGACGGCGCGGTCATCGCGGCGCTGCACGAGTCCGGCTCCGCCCGCTTCGCGGGATTGCCCTTCGCCGAGGCCACCGCGATCGTCCTCGTGGTAGGCCCGGAAGGCGGGCTGGACGACGCGGAACTGGCCGCCTTGGCCGAGGCGGGTGCGGAAGTGACCCTGCTCGGCCCGACGGTTCTGCGTACCTCCACCGCGGCAACGGTCGCGCTCGGCGCGCTCGGCGCGCTGACCCCGCGTTGGTGAATGCCCCCGAGGGCGGGTCCACCCGGCGTCGGCAGGTGGACGCGGTCAGACCTCGACAGGAACCGCTACCGCGATGCTGCGGGTGTGCTCCGCGTGGCGCTGCGACCGATGCGATACCCACAGCAGCACCACCGCGATGACCAACAGGAATCCGATACCGCAGGCCAATCCGAGCCACCCCGCACGGGCGTAGGCGAGGCCCGCCGCGCCGCCGACCAGCGCGCTGCCGAGGTAGTAGGCGAACAGATACAGTGACGACGCCGCGCCCCGGTTGCCCCGGGCCATCGCGCCCACCCATGCGCTCGCCGCGGTGTGCGCCCCGAAGAATCCCGCGGTGTAGAGCAATACGCCGAGCAGCACGGTGCCGACATGGTCGGGAACGGTCACCACGAGCCCGATCGTCATCACGCCGAGCGACACCGTGAGCACCCGCGGCCTGCCGATCCGATCGGTCAGCCGCCCGGCCGCCGCCGATGCCGCCGTACCGGCCAGATACAGCACGAACACCAGCCCCACCAGCGCTTCCGGTAATGCGAACGGCGCCGTGGTGAGCCGGTAGCCGAGGTAGTTGTACATCGAGACGAACCCGCCCATCAGGACGAATGCCAGCCCGAACAGCGCGAGCAACCCGCGATGACGCAGCTGGCTCGCGAGATCGCCGAGCATCGTCTGGATACCGGCGGACCGCGGGACGAAGCCGCGAGACGGCGGCAGCCACCGGACGAACCACACCGTGCAGCCCGCGGCGGCGATCGCGGCTGCCGCCTGCGCCCAGCGCCAGGACGCCAGGTCCAAGGTGAACGCCGGAATCAACCGACCGGCCAGCCCGCCGATCGTGGTGCCCGCCACGTAGATGCCCATCGCGGCGCCCAGCCCTTCCCCGTCGATCTCCTCCGCCAGGTAGGCCATCGCCACCGCGGGCACGCCGGCCAGCGCGATGCCTTGCAGCGCTCGTCCGGCGAGCAGCAGTTCCAGCGACGGGCTCAGCGGCAGCAGCAGGCCGATCGCCGCCGACGCGACGGCGGAACCGGTCATCACCTCGGTCCGGCCGAGCCGCGCGGAGAGCGCGCTCACCGGGATGATGGCCAGCGCGAGGAAGCCGGTCGTGAGCGACACCGCCAGCGCCGCCTTCGCCGGCGCCACGCCGAACGCGGCCGAGAGACTCGGCAGCAGCGCCTGAGCGCTGTACATGGACGCGAAGGTCGTCAGACCCGCCGCGAACAGCGCGAGGGTGATCCTGCGCTCATGGGTGGCCCCCGCTGTCGGCGCGCTCTGTCTCGTGCTCATGGCTTCCTCCTTTGCTTCAGCGTCTGCGCCCGGGCTTAGGAAAGGAAATGAATAATGAGAGGTAAATTGATGCGGCAGACGCATATAGGGAGGTAGGGCAATGCTGGGCGAGGATCTGGAGTGGTTCACGACACTCGCCGAACTCGAACGGGTCGGCGCGGCCGCGGATCGGTTGCACCTCGCGCAGCCCACCCTGTCGCGCATGCTGGCCCGATTGGAGCGCAGGGTCGGCGTCGAACTGTTCGACCGGCACGGCAAGCGGATCAGCCTGAACGAGTTCGGCCGGATCTACTACGAACACGCCCGCCGCGCGCAGGCCGAGCTGGACGCGGCGGAACAGGCCATCGCCGATCGCTCCGATCCGGCCGGGGGCGTCGTGCGCCTGTCCTTCCAGCACTCCTTCGGCGGTTCGCTGGTGCCGCAGCTGATCAGCGGCTTCCGGCGCGTCTCCGGGCGGATCACGGTCACGCTGTGGCAAGGGGCGGCCGAGGCGGTGACCGAGCGGGTGCTGGCCGGGGATGCCGATCTCGGCCTCGTCTCGCCTCGTCCGGCCGTCACCGGCGTCGGCTGGCGCACCGTGCTGCGACAGCCGCTGGTCCTGGCGGTGCCGCCGGAACACCGTCTGGCCGGGCGGCGGCAGGTCCGGCTCGCCGAAGTGGCCGACGCGCAGTTCGTCACCATGCACCACGGATTCGGGATGCGGCGCATCTTCGACGAACTGTGCGCGGCCGCGGATATCCGGCCGAGAATCGCGTTCGAGTCGAGCGATCTGGTCACCGTGGCCGGGCTGGTGTCCGCGGGATTGGGGGTGGCGATCCTGCCGGGCGAAGACCCGCCGTCCACGGGGCCGCTGTCGGGCCCGGTGACGGTGCCGCTGACGGACGCGGGTGCCGCTCGCGCGGTAGGGCTGATCTGGCCCGCCTCGGCGACGCCGTCGGACGCGGTGCGCCGTTTTCGTGACTTCGTCGAGGATCGGGCGCGGCGACGTGATGGAATCCCGTGAGGAACCGGGCCGGTCGGCGGCATATTCACTGGGCGGTGTCGGTGGGGCGCGTTAAACTTCTCTCCATACAGCAGTCGAGACCGGAAAGCAGGCTATAGCCACTTTTGAGAACACAAGGCGAGATCGGCGACCCGGCCACCCCAGCGGCGGGCATCGGCGCCGGCGACAACGGTTCGGGTCCCGCAGCGCGCACCGTGCGCTCGAGTATCGAACTCGCTCCCGAATCCGTGTTCCCCTTCCTCGGTTCGGCCGACCAGAACCTCCGTGAACTGGAAACGCTGCTCGACGCGGACATTCACGTCCGCGGTAATTCCGTGACCCTCACCGGCAAGGCGGCCGACGTCGCGCTCGCCGAGCGGGTCATCGAGCAGTTGGTCGCGCTCACCGGCCGCAACCGCGTGGTGACTCCGGAGGCGGTGCGGCACACCGTCTCGATGCTCACCGAGGGCTCCAGCGAGTCTCCCGCGGAGGTGCTCAGCCTGGACATCCTGTCCCGGCGGGGCAAGACCATCCGGCCCAAGACGCTGAACCAGAAGCGCTACGTCGACGCGATCGACGCCAACACCATCGTGTTCGGCATCGGCCCCGCCGGTACCGGCAAGACCTATCTGGCCATGGCCAAGGCGGTCCAGGCGTTGCAGACCAAGTCGGTCAACCGGATCATCCTCACCCGTCCCGCGGTCGAGGCGGGGGAGCGGCTCGGATTCCTGCCGGGCACGCTGAACGAGAAGATCGATCCGTACCTGCGCCCGCTCTACGACGCGCTGCACGACATGATGGATCCGGAGGCCATTCCGAAGCTGATGGCGGCCGGCGTCATCGAGGTCGCGCCGCTGGCCTACATGCGCGGCCGCACGCTGAACGACTCGTTCATCATTCTCGACGAGGCGCAGAACACCACCGCCGAGCAGATGAAGATGTTCCTCACCCGTCTCGGGTTCGGATCGAAGATCGTGGTCACCGGTGACGTCACCCAGGTCGATCTGCCGACCGGCGCGCGGTCGGGTCTGCGCGCGGCCAGCGAGATCCTCACCGAGATCGATGACATCCACTTCGCGGAGCTGACCAGCAGTGACGTGGTCCGCCACCGGCTGGTCTCGGACATCGTCGACGCCTACGACCGCTTCGAATCGGAGACGCGGCCCCCGGTCGCCCCGCATTACGGCGGCAATCGGGCGCAGCGCCGCGCGGCGAGCCGGGCGGACCGGCGGTAATTCGTTTCGCCGGGCGGGGCTCCGCTCCGGCGACGCGATCGCCGGGATCGTAGTCTGTTCGGGTGAGCATCGAGATCGCCAACGAGTCGGGTATCGACGTGCCCGAAGAAGAGCTGGTCAGCGTCGCGCGGTTCGTGATCGCCCGGATGGACGTGCACCCGGCCGCGGAGCTGTCGATGGTGCTCGTCGATCTCGACACCATGGCCGACCTGCACATGCGCTGGATGGACCTGCCCGGTCCGACCGACGTCATGTCCTTTCCGATGGACGAGCTCGAGCCGGGCGGACGGCCCGACAGCCCGGAACCGGGCCCGTCCATGCTCGGCGACATCGTGTTGTGCCCGGAGTTCGCCGCCGGACAGGCGCGCAAGGCGGGGCACGCGCTGGACCACGAGCTCGCGCTGCTCACCGTGCACGGCGTCCTCCACCTGCTCGGCTACGACCACGCCGAGCCGGACGAGGAGAAGGAGATGTTCGCGCTGCAGGCCCGGCTGCTCGAGGAGTGGTACGAGAGCCTGCGCGAGGCACGGCGGCGCGCCGAACTCGCCGAGCGCGACGCACGGTTGCTGGGCAAGGCGGGCTTCACCACACCGGGTGACTCCCTGGGCTCCGCGTGAATTCCCTGACCCTCGTTCTGCTCGCCGTCCTGCTGGTCTCGGTGGGCGGGGTGTTCGCCGGTGTGGATTCCGCCCTGAACACCATCTCGCCCGCCCGCGTCGATGACCTGGTGCGTGCCGACCGGCCCGGGGCGATACGGCTGACCCGCATCGTCGCCGACCGGGCGCGCTACGTGAATCTCATGGTGCTGCTGCGGATTCTGTGCGAGATCGGCGCCACCGTGCTGCTGGCGGCAGGCCTGATGACGGTCTGGGGGAAGAACTGGGCGCTGCTGGTCACCGCGCTGGTGATGGCGCTGGTGTCCTACGTGGTGATCGGCGTCGGCCCGCGCACTCTGGGTCGTCAGCACGCGTACTCGATCGCGCTGGCCGCGGCGCTGCCGCTGCAGTTCATCGGCGCACTGCTCGGTCCGTTGAGCAGGCTGCTGATCCTCGTCGGCAACGCGATCACCCCGGGTAAGGGTTTCCGCAACGGCCCCTTCGCTTCCGAGATCGAGCTGCGCGAAGTGGTCGAGATGGCCGGTGAGCGCGGCGTGGTGGCCGACGACGAACGGCGCATGATCCAGTCGGTCTTCGAACTGGGCGACACACCGGCGCGTGCCGTGATGGTGCCGCGCACCGAGATGGTCTGGATCGAGGCGGACAAGACCGCGGCGCAGGCGATGTCGCTCGCGGTGCGGTCGGGGCATTCCAGGATCCCGGTGATCGGCGAGAACGTCGACGACATCCTCGGCGTGGTCTATCTGAAAGACCTTGTGCCGTATGCCGATCGCAGCCGCAAGGTGCGGGTGCGCGAGGTGATGCGGCACGCGGTGTTCATGCCCGACTCCAAACCGCTGGACAGCCTGCTGGACGAGATGCAGCGCAGGCGCAACCACATGGCGCTGCTGGTGGACGAGTACGGCGGAATCGCGGGTCTGGTGACCATCGAGGACGTGCTCGAGGAGATCGTCGGTGAGATCGCCGACGAGTACGACACCGACGAGACCCCGCCGATCGAGGATCTCGGCGACGGTCGCTACCGGGTTTCGGCCCGGCTGCCGGTGGAGGATCTCGGCGAGCTGTACGGGCTGGAGATCGAGGAGGAGGACGTGGACACCGTGGGCGGCCTGCTCGCCCACGAGCTGGGCCGGGTGCCGCTGCCGGGGTCGAAGGTCGTGGTCCACGGGCTGGTGCTGCGCGGCGAAGGCGGAGCCGACGCGCGGGGCCGGATGCGGGTGAACACCGTAGTTGTACGCAAAGCGCGCGAGAAGGTCCCCGCCGGGAAGACCAACGGCGACAATCCCAATGGCAAGCGCAAGGCCAACGGATCGGAACGGGAGATCCCGGCCGATCGCGACGAGGACGGAGACACCGAATGACCGAACTGGACGCCGAGGACAACAAACTGGTCGTGCTGGCCCGCGGTGCGCTGAGCCGCACCGGCGGGGCCAGCGGAGCGGCGATCCGTGACACCGACGGCCGCACCTACGCCGCTGGCGAGGTCACGCTGACCGCGCTGCGGCTGACGGCGCTGCAAGCCGCGGTGGCCGCCGCGTTGTCCAGCGGCGCCGAGGGATTCGAGGCGGCCGTGGTGGTCGGCGGGCGCTTGTCCGACTTCGGTGTCACCGCGGTGCGTGAGGTCTCGGCCGAGGCGCGGATCATCTTCACCGACCGCGACGGCGCGGTGTTCGAGATCGTCGACGACTCCGCCGACGCGGTGGACGCGGTGAGCGCCGACGCGGGCGAGGTCCGCGGTGGCTGACGCGCGGGAGAAGGGCGAATTCCGTTCCGGGTTCGTCTGTTTCGTCGGTCGCCCGAACACCGGCAAGTCGACGCTGACCAACGCGCTGGTGGGCGCGAAGATCGCGATCACCTCCTCGCGTCCGCAGACCACACGGCACACGATTCGCGGCATCGTGCACCGCGAGCACACGCAGCTGATCCTGGTCGACACCCCCGGCCTGCACCGCCCGCGCACCCTGCTCGGGCAGCGCCTCAACGACCTCGTCCGCGACACGTATTCGGAAGTCGACGTGATCGCGCTGTGCATCCCGGCCGACGAGAAGATCGGTCCGGGTGACCGCTGGATCGTGCAGCAGATCAAGCAGATGGCGCCGAAGACGACGCTGCTCGGCGTGGTCACCAAGATCGACAAGGTGAGCCGCGACCAGGTCGCCGAGCAACTGCTGGCCGTCTCCCAACTGCTCGGCCCGGAGGCCGACGTGGTGCCGGTGTCGGCGGTCAAGGGCGAGCAGGTCGAGGTCCTCGTCGACGTCATCGCCTCGAAGATGCCGGAGGGACCGGCGTTCTACCCCGACGGCGAGCTCACCGACGAGCCCGAGGAAACGCTGATGGCCGAGCTCATCCGCGAAGCCGCGCTGGAGGGCGTGCGCGACGAACTGCCGCACTCGCTGGCCGTCGTCATCGAGGAGGTCCTGCCCTACGAGGAGCGTGAGGACATGCTCGACGTGCACGCCCTGCTCTACGTCGAGCGCCCCAGCCAGAAGGCCATCGTCATCGGCAAGGGCGGCTCCCGGCTGAAGGAAGTCGGCACCAACGCCCGCAACCAGATCGAGCACATCCTCGGCACCCGCATCTACCTGAACCTGCACGTGAAGGTGGCCAAGGACTGGCAGCGCGACCCGAAGCAACTCGGCAAACTCGGCTTCTGACCGCGCTCACCACCACGGGGTGGGGCGGTGGCGCTGCCACTGGAGTTCGGATTCGAGCTGGGCGGCCAAGGAGATCAGCAGGGGTTCGGAGTTCGCCGTGCCCATCAGCTGGGCGCCGACGGGGAGGCCGGCGTCGGTGAACCCGGCGGGGACGTTGACGCTCGGCCAGCCGAGGACGTTCCACGGCCAGGTGTAGGGGCAGGCCGCGGTGATGAGGTTGTTGGTGGCGTTGACGCCGATGCCGTCGATCTCCTCGGCCCGCGGCGGCGCGGTCGCGGTGGTCGGTGCGAGGACGACGTCGTAGTCACGGAAGAAGTGGCCGATTCGCCTGTGCAGCAAGGGTTCCAGCTGCCGTGCCGCGTAGAGGGCGGGGCCGTCGAGCACCCGCCCGATCCGGGCGTTGGCGGCGGTACGAGGATCGACCCGCAGGCCGGGCGTCCGGTGGTACACCCGCCGGATCCCGGCGAGCGAACGCGGCAGGAACGAGGCGCCGATCATCACGCCGTAGTGCAGGTCGGCCACGGTCACGGTGTGCCCGAGACCGCGCAGCGTGTCGGCGGTGCGCCGCACCGCTTGCTCGACTTCGGGATCGAGCGCGGTTCTGGTCGCGGTGAACGGAATCCGCAGCGACAGGGCGATGCGCAATCTGCCAGGGTCACGGCCGACAGCGTCCGAGGCGGTGATCGGGGCCGGTGTGTGCAGGTCACCGGGGTGCGGCCCGGCCGCCGCGTCCAGCAGCAGCGCGGCGTCCGCGACGGTGCGCGCCAGCGGCCCGTTCACCGTGAGCCCGTAGAACGCCTCGGCCTCCGGCCAGGTGGAGATCCGTCCGCGCTGTGGCTTGATGCCGACCAGGTTCGTCCACGCCGCGGGGATGCGGATGGAGCCCGCGCCGTCGGAACCCAGGGCGGCGGGGACCAATCCGGCCGCGACGGCCGCCGAAGCCCCGCCGGAGGAGCCGCCCGGCGTCCTGGTGCGGTCCCAGGGGTTGCGGGTGTGCCCGAACCACGCGGCGCTGGTGAACGGCCACTGCCCGAGCTCGCAGGTATTGGTCTTCCCGACGATCACCGCGCCCGCGGCGCGCAGGCGGCGGACCGATTCGGCGTCCTCGGTCTTCGGCGCGAAGTCGCCGCCGCACCCGAACGCGGTCGGCTCGCCCGCGATATCGGTGTCGTCCTTCACCGCGACGGGCACGCCCAGCAGCGGCAGCCGTTCCCCAGCGGCCAGCCGCCGGTCGGCGTCGGCGGCCTCCGCCAGCGCACGTTCCCGTCGCACGACCCGGAAGGCGTTGAGCGTGTCCTGTGCGGCGTCGATCCGGTCCAGTGCGCCGCCGACGGCCGCGGCCGACGTGATCGCGCCGCCCGCGATCGCGGCCGCCGATTCGGCCAGCCCCAGCTCGCGGGTGTCGGGCGGCAGCCGGGTCGGATCGGACACGGTCATGTCAACTCCCTGTCGTTCGATTTCGATCAACCGTAGCGGCCAACTGGTCAAGCGTCCATAATGTGTCTCAAACGCGGATGCGGGCCCGGTCCGTCGATTCCGTGGGCGAACAGCCCCGTGCGCACCCGCGAGTTGGCGGGAACTCGATTGCCCGCCGTGCAAGATCTTGCTCACCGAGGTCGGGTCGAGGTGTGAATTGCACTCATCCGGCGTGGTGTGGATCAGAGTTGGTACAGCGCAGGCATTTTCGTAGACCGGATGCTGACCGAATGCTTGGCTCGTCCTGTGCGATGCCCAGAATGCGAACAATCGAATCCCGAAGACGCCACGTTCTGTGGGAACTGTGGTGCGCGGTCGCGCGGAACGGAGTCAGCGGAAGCGTCGAGGGAGACCGGTGAAACCGGTGCGGTGCGCGGGGAAGAAGCGACCCGCTATCTCTGCGCCGCGGTTCATTTCGACAGCGCGCTGGCCTCCGAGGTCGTCGAGAAGGTGCTCGAGGAACCGTTGCGATCGGTGGCCCGGTCGCCGGGTGTCGATCTCGTCGCGGTGGCGAAGCACGCGGTGGCCGCCCGGGAGCGGCAGCTCGCGCGCAATCTGGTGATGATCGCGACGATGGTGGTCGTCGTCGGGAACCAGCTTGCCGCAGCCGATTTCGACGCCGGGCCGCTGGGCCTGCTCATGGTCCTCGATCCGACCCGCTTGCTGTCGCCGCTGTCGTTGGGGGCTCTGTTCGTCGGGTGGCTCGCCGTCTGGGGCGAAGGGTGCATCGCGCGCTGGGGCGGGGCGGCGAATTCGTTGCGGCGCGGCACGTTTCGCTCCTCGGCGGCTCCGACACCGCGCAAGGCCTCGGTCCGGCAACAGATCGAGCACGTGGCGGCCTATTCCGACGGCAATGTGACGGCGTATCACGGCTACCAGCCGTTCCTCGGTCACGGCTGGCCGCTGTCGGCGTGGTCGATGGCATTGGACATCACCAGGCCGGGATCGGATCAGGAGCCGGTCCGGCCGTTCACCGCGGTCGAGTTGAACGAACGTCTCCGCAAGGAGATCACACAGCTCGACATGCGGCTGAACGTCTACAACCGGCTGTTCGTCAACGGCGGGGATATCCACCACGACGGGCGATTCCTGCCGGATCCCACCGGCAGGCCGGTGGATCGCGTCCCGGAGACGACGATCGAGGCGTTGATGACGTCCCCAGAGGACCGGGCGCGTCCCTATCTGACCGCGGAGATGGTCGGCTGGGGCGGGGAGGTGGTGTGGACCGCGTTCGTCCGCCTCGCCGTGAGCACGTCATCGCTGTTCGTGGAGGCGAACTACTGCGCCCTGCCGCCGTTGCGGCAGGTTTACCACGAGATCGATGATCTGCTGCTGCGCCCGCAACCGTCACAGGTGCTGCGCCTGGCCTGGCGCAGCCTCCGGAGCCTGCCCCGGACCTACTGGCACGCGGTGCCGGACGCCGTCCGGCAACTGCTCGGCGATTTCCGCAGGGAACGCAAGCACGCCCGTCAAGTGAGTGAGATCAGCCAGGTGTTCACGTTCGATCACGGCGCGCTCATCAGCGTCCGCGAGGCGGCGGGCGATCTGCGGGTCGACCGGCGTGGCCGCTCGATCCGCTACCACCGCTACTTCCAGCTGCTCGACCAGGAGATGTTCACCAAGACGGTCGAGAAGAAGATCTTCGAGACGCTGGCGGAGTTCCTGACCGAACGAAATGTCGATCCGGACGAACTGATTCGCCGTGGCGAGCAGATCATCAACAGCAGCGTAACGATCAACGGCGACGCCAATCTGCTGAATTCCGCTATCGGCGGCGCTTCCGCGCGGGTCGCTTCCGCACCCGCCGAATCATCGAGAAATAGTCCACTGCGCAGAAGGGAAAGCGAATGAACAAGAATGTCGGCAGTAATACCGGAGTTTCCATCGGTGGGGGCGCGAATCTGAGCGGGTCCGTCGTCGCGGGCCGTGACGGCACGGTGTCGAACACCACCGCCGGGGCAGCCGCGATCCCGGTTCCGCAAACCGTGGCCGAATTGCGTTCCGCCCTGGACGATCTGCTCGATCGGATCAGCCGGTACGACGCGGAATTGCCGGACCGGCAGTTGGTCGAGGACACGACGCGGCAGGCGGTGGCCGAGGCGGCGAAAGAACGGCCGAACCGGCTGGTGCTCTCGGGTTTCCTGCACGCGGTCGGGCGGTCGGTCGCTGGCATCGCCTCGCTCGCCGCTGTGGTGAGCGCGCTGGAAATCGCGGTCAAGGCCGTCCTCGGCTGAGCACTGCGTGGTGCGAGGGTCATCCATGGCGAACTGCTGGAGATGCCGGGAACCGCTGGCCGGCGGGCGGCAGCGGCACTGCACCGCGTGCGGCGCGGGCGTGTGCTGGAGCTGTGGGCACGAGCCGGGCGGCGGGGCGGGGCGATTCTGCACCAGGTGCGGCGCGAGCGTGGCCGCGCTGGTGCGGCCGCCGAATCGGACGCCGCCGGTCGAGGGCGCCCCACCTCGCCGGAACCCCGCCGTCATCACGGGCGGAGTTCTGCTCGCCGCCGCCGTAGCGGTGGCGGTGGTGCTGGTCGTGGCTCCCGGGGACAAGCCGACGGCCGAGCAGGGGCCGTCGGCGGTCGGACTCGCGCTGACGACCACAGGCGCCCGCACCGTGACGACCACGCCGTCGCGCACGGGCGCCCGCGCCGCCGCGACAACGCCCTCGCGCAGCAGCGCGCGCTCTACGACGACGACCACGCAGGCCCCGGCGAGCGGTCCGGCGCGGACCGTCACGGCGTACTTCGACGCCATCAATCGGCGGGACTACGGCCGCGCGTGGGAACTGGGCGGTCGGAACCTGGATACGAGCTACGAGCACTTCGTGGCAGGTCTTTCGACGACCGCGCACGAGACGGTGCGGATCACTTCGGAGAGTGGGGACATCGTGCATATCGAGCTGTCGGCCCGCCAGACCGACGGATCGGTGCGGATGTTTTCCGGCTACTACATCGTCCGCAACGACGTCATCGTCGACGCGGTCATCCGCTAGGGCCGGGCGAAACGTCCACCTATAGACATACATACCGTATGTATGTAAGGGTGGATGTATTCGTTCGGGACCGGGAGGACCTCATGGCAACAAGCACATCACTCGGGCGCACTCGCGAGGTGGACCTGCCCGGCGGCCGCATTCGCTACCACGAGACGGGGGAGGGCGCTCCGGTCGTCTTCGTGCACGGCCTGCTCGTCAACGCGGATCTCTGGCGCAAGGTGGTGCCCGCCGTCGCGGCAGCCGGATACCGCTGCTTGGCGCCGGACCTGCCGCTCGGCTCGCACGAGATCCCGGTGCCGGACGCGGAGCTGACTCCGGTCGGCGTGGCGGACCTGATCACCGCGTTCCTCGAGCGTCTCGACCTCAGCGACGTCACCCTGGTCGCCAACGACACCGGCGGCGCGATCACCCAGGTGCTGCTCACTCGCGACCGGTCCAGGATCGGCCGCGTCGTCCTCGCCTCGGTGGACAGCTACGAGGGCTTCCTGCCGCAGCCGTTCGCCATGCTGCCACTGCTGGCCGAGGTTCCCGGCTCGCTGCGGCCGGTGACCGAGTTGCTGCGCATCCGGGCGCTGCACCGGCTGCCGTTGGCCTTCGGCTGGGTCACCAAGCGGCCCGTCCCGCCGGAGATCGTCGACTCCTACCTGCTGCCGAGCCGGAACTCCTCCGCGATCCGCAAAGATCTGCGGCGCTTCCTGAAGTCGGCGCATCGCCGGTACACGCTGGAGGCCGCGCGCCACTTCGGCGAGGTCGACATCCCGGTGCTGCTGGCCTGGGCGCGTGAGGATCGGCTGTTCCCGGTGTCGTTCGCCGAACGCCTGGCTCGTGATCTGCCGAACGCGACACTGAAACTCATCGACGACTCCTACACCTTCCTTCCGGAAGACCAGCCCGAGTTGCTCACCGAATCGATTCTGGAGTTCACTCGGCTGCATGCCACGCCGTAGCCAGGAAGACCGCTCTCGGGCGACCAGAGCCGCGCTCGAACAGGCGGGACGCCGCCTGTTCACCGAGCGCGGCTTCGCGGGAACCTCGGCCGAAGAGCTGGTCACCGAGGCCGGGGTCACCCGGGGCGCGCTGCACCACCACTACGGCGACAAGCGCGGCCTGTTCCTCGCGGTGCTGGAGCAGATCGAAGTCGAGACCACCGAGGAGATCGAAAAGGCCATCGCCGCGGTCGACTCCGATGACGTGATGGCAGGCATGACCGCGGGGCTCGGCCTGTTCCTGGAGATCTGCCAGCGCCCCGCGATGCTGCGGATCGCCCTCACCGACGCTCCCGCCGTGCTCGGCTGGCAGGCCTGGCGCGAATTCGAGTCCGCCCACGGCCTCGGCTTGATCACCGCACAGCTCGAGCGCGCCCGCGCCGCGGGGTTGATCGCCGACGCCCCCGTTCCCGTCCTCGCCCAACTCGTGGTCAGCGTGGTCAGCGAGGCAGCCCTGATCGTCGCGCACGCGACCGACCGCGACCTCGCGCGTGCGCAGACCCAGCAGTCGGTGCTGCTGTTGATCTCCGGCCTCCTGCGCACCAGCGGCTGACGGCTCGCCTGCGCCGGGCGCGCGTCGACTTCGGCGACGGATCGATAGCGCCGCTCGATCGGATGTTGCGGTGCCTGCCTGCCCGGCTCCGGCCATTCAGGGCCTTATCCTGCGCATATGACGGAGCAATCGGCATGGTCGGCAGGTCGATTTCGGTGGCGCGTGACGCTGCTGACCGTGGGTCTCGTGCTGGCGGTGTCCGGTGCCGCGACCCGGCCGTTCAGCTGGCCGGCGACCGCGATCGTGGCGGTAGCGGCGCTGGGCGCGCTGGTGCTGGCCTTCCGCGTGCGAATCGAGCGGCCTGCGCGCACCACCCGGCTCGGGCACGGGGTCGCTGTGTGGTCGGCGCTGCTGGTCGCGGCATCGGCATGGGAGGTCTACGCACTGCTGCGGCAGCCCGCCCTGAACCAGCCGAGCCGAGAACACCCGAGCTTGTCCACGCTGCTGGATCCGGCGCTCGAACAGTGGCCGCTGCGTTTCGCCGGATGGCTCATGTGGCTGGGCGCCGGGTGGTGGCTGGTGTCGAAATGAGCGACCGGGCCATAGTCATCACCGGGTTCTGCCTGCTCTTGGCAGTTGCGCTGGCCGCGGCCGCGGTCACACGGTTGCGCCGGGATCAGGTCGCGTCTCTGGGGGAGACGATCGTGTACCTGACCAGCACCCGGACCACGAAGATCACCGCCGTGCTGGTGTGGGCGTGGCTCGGCTGGCACTTCTTGGCGCGGTGACCCCGCACACCGAACCGCCCTCACGTTGCGCGGTCTGCCGCTGCTGCCCGGCGATGAAGCCCACTCGGCCACGCCGAACCGCGTGTCGCGTGCCCCATGCCCCATGCCCCATGCCCCATGCAGTATGCCCGGAGCCCGGAGCCCAGGCCCCAGGGCCCGGACACCAACGCGCCGGCTCACAACGCCCCCGGCTCACCCCAACCCCAGGTTTCGAGCGAAGCGAGACCGAGCATGCGCCGTTCGCGGCCCGGCTCGCGTTTGCGCGGCCGCCGCGTACGCGACGAAGGAGCAAGCGGCGGCCGCGCAAACGCGAGCCACAAAGGGGCCGCGAACACGCCGCGACGAAGTCGCGGCATTTAAGCTGAGCACGTGCGTTTGTATCGGGACGAGGCGGTAGTGGTGCGCCAGCACAAGCTGGGTGAGGCGGATCGCATCGTCACGCTGCTCACACGGCAGCACGGTCTGGTGCGCGCGGTCGCCAAGGGGGTGCGGCGCACCAAGTCGAGGTTCGGGGCCCGGTTGGAGCCGTTCTCCTACATCGACGTGCAGCTGTATCCGGGGCGCACGCTGGAGACCGTCACCCAGGTGCACACGATGGAGGCGTTCGCCGCCGACATCATCGACGACTACGGGCGCTACACCACCGCGTGCGCCGTGCTGGAGACCGCCGAACGCCTGGCAGGCGAGGAACACGCGCCCGCGCCCCGGCTGCACGCGCTCACCGCGAGCGCCCTGCGCGCGATCGCGGCCAAGCAGCGGCCGCACGAACTGATCCTGGACGCGTTCCTGTTGCGCGCCATGGGTTTCGCGGGCTGGGCGCCCGCTTTGGACGAATGCGCCAAGTGCGCGACGCCGGGTCCGCATCGGGCTTTCCATGTCGCGGCTGGTGGCGCGGTGTGCGTGCATTGCCGCCCACCCGGCGCGGCGACGCCCGGCCCCGGAGTGCTCGAACTGCTGGTCGCGTTGTTGCGCGGGGACTGGGAGCGCGTCGAGACGACGCCGGACACGGTGCGCAGGCAGGCCAGCGGGCTGGTCGCGGCGCATTTGCAGTGGCATCTGGAACGTCAGCTGCGCACCCTGCCGTTGATCGAGCGGTCCGGGGCGCCGCAGGAAAGGGCGCGTCCGGAGGAAGTCCGTCCCCAGCCCGCGCCGCCTACTCCACGAATTGCAGCTCTACCTGGGGCAGCTCGCTCATGACGCGGGCGCACACCGCGCGGTGCCAGGTGGCCGGGTAGCGAGTGTCCGGCTCGTGCTTGGCGTAGTCGTCGTTGGTGCGGTAGGTGTGCAGGCGGGGTGAGATCTCCCCGGCGTCGATGGCCTCGACCATCGCCTCGACCACCTGCTCGGTCTCGTCGGCCAGCGCGGCGAGTTCACGAGCCACGCTGTCGGGAATCTGGAAGGCCCCTTTCTCCCATCGCTCGACAGTGCGCTCCGCGACCGCGAAGAATCGCGCGCACCAAGGAACCGGGAGGCCGAGTAATTCGCGAGTGGCCCGGAAACCTGCCGCCGTTCCGGTGCCTGGTAAATCGGTCACGTCCGAGAAACCCCTCCCCAGTATCACGATTAGGAAAAAGAATAAGTCACCGGCGCCGGTGGGAACTGGGGAATTCCTCAGGAAGCAACGCGGCGGCAGGGCAGCGGCGGCGATCGGGCAGTATGGAGGCCGTGATCCTCCGCCGAGACTCCGCTACCGCGACCGAGCTCAAGCCCGCGGGCGCCGTCCGCCCGCCCTCGCCGCATCCGTCGGGAGCTCGACCGCCGCAATTGCCGCCGGAACTGGTGCCCAGCCATGTGGCGCTCGTCATGGACGGCAACGGGCGCTGGGCTCAGGAACGCGGATTGCCCCGCACCGCCGGGCACGAGCGCGGCGAGGCGGTGCTGATGGACACCGTCGAGGGCTGCATCGAGATCGGCGTGAAGTGGCTGTCGGCCTACGCCTTCTCCACCGAGAACTGGCGGCGCAGCCCCGAGGAAGTGCGCTTCCTCATGGGCTTCAACCGTGACGTGATCCGCCGCCGCCGCGACGAGATGCACGAGATGGGCGTGCGGGTGCGCTGGGCGGGTCGCCGCCCGCGCCTGTGGCGCAGTGTGATCAAGGAACTGGAGATCGCCGAGGAACTCACCAAGGACAACACGGTGATGACGCTGACCATGTGCGTCAACTACGGCGGCCGCGCCGAAATCGCCGACGCGGCAAGGGAGATCGCGCGCCGGGTGGCGGCGGGGGAGATCGATCCGGAGAAGGTCACCGAGGCGACGGTGGCGAAGTACCTGGACGAACCGGACATGCCGGATGTGGATCTGTTCCTGCGCCCCTCGGGCGAATTCCGCAGCTCCAACTTCCTCATCTGGCAGTCGGCCTACGCCGAATTCGTCTACCAGGACACGCTTTTCCCCGATTTCGATCGGCGCAACCTGTGGGAGGCATGTCTGCAGTACGCTTCGCGGGACCGCCGTTTCGGCGGCACCAAGTGAACGGCGGCACGGACATGGACGCAGCGGTGACCCCGGATCAGGAGCTGCAGGCACGGGCCGGAGCCTGCCTGTCGAGCTACGGCATCGACGTGCGCGTCGACCCCGAAGGGTCACTGGGATTCGAGTACGAGGGCGCGCTGTGCTCGCTGCGCGCGGTGAACCTGGCGCCCGGCTTGGACGTGGTGAGCCTCACCTGTGTGCTGGCCTGGGACCGTCCGCTGAAGCCGCAGCTGCACAAGCGTGTGGCCGAGCGCAACAACGCGCTGCAATTCGGTTCGCTGACCGTGATCGGCCGTGGCCGGCTCGCCGACGTCATCCTGCGCTACACCTTCCCCGCCGCGGGCTTGGACGACCAGGCCCTCACCACGATGCTGCTGCTCGTGCTGTCCAACGCGGGCCGAGCCAGGCAAGGGCTGCTACTGCCCTGACTTCGGCGACCACCACCGCGTCGGTCCCGAGTCCGGCCCGCGTGCGCAGGCCTGCTGTGACGGCCGGATCAGCCGATGTCCGTGTGAGTCGTTTCACCGTAGGGGAGCAGGGTGCGCACGCCGCGCGCCAGCGTCTGCGGGTCGAGGTCGCCGAGGATGAGGTGCTGGAGGATGAACCCCGGTAGCAGCCCGATGATCGCTTTGGCCACGGCGTCGACGTCGGCGTCTTCGGGTAGCCAGCCTTTGTCGCGCATGCGTTCGGCGTAGGTCACCCACAGCGCGCGCATCGCGATCATCGTCTCGCGGACCATCACCGCCGCGCCGGGATGCACCAGGGCCAGCGCCCAGGCTTGCGGCGCCAGCCGCACCGGCCCGTCGGGCCCGCTGCGCCGCACCACCTCCTCGGCGATCATGGTGATCAGTTCGGCGGGCGTGGGGAGCGGGTCGCGACTTATCGCCTGGTCCATGGCGATGCGCAGCGACACCGTCGTCTCCGTGGCGAGCGCGGTGACCAGCTCGTCCTTGCTCTTGAAGTAGCGGTACACCGCCCCGGCCGAGAGTCCGGATTCCGCGAACACGTCCTGCATGGAGGTCTCGTAGAACCCCTTGCGGGTGAAGCAGCGCCGCGCGCCGTCCAGGATCTGTTGCCTGCGGCGTTCGAGGTGCTCTTCGCTGACTCGGGGCATGGTCCAAAAATAAAACGAATATCCGTTCTTGACAACCGAGAGGTCGCGTGCGACGGTAGGCGCAACTAAAAAGAACGAGCATTCGATTTTTAGGAGTAGGCCATGAACACCACGCAGCGGGCGTTCGCTCTCGGTCTCGGCGCCGCCCTGCTTCAGGCGCTGATGCTGATCGCGTTCGCCTGGCCGGCCGCCAACATCGAACCCCGTGACCTGCCGCTGGCCGTCACCGGTCCGCAGGCCGCGATGGTCACCGGCAAGCTCGCCGAGCACAGTCCGGGCGCCTTCGAGATCAGCACCCCCGCGGACGAGGCCGCCGCCCGCGTCGCGATCGAGGACCGGGAGGTCTACGGGGCCATCGTCACCGGCGACGGGCCCCCGCGCGTGCTGGTCGCCTCCGGCGCGAGTCCCGCTGTGGCGCAACAGCTCACCCAGATCGGGCAGCAGCTCTCCGGCGCGCCCGCCGCCCGGGTCGAGGACGTGGTGGCGGCCGACTCGGACGATCCGCGCGGCGCCGCGTTCGGTGCGATGGTGCTGCCGCTGGTGATGTCCGGTATCGCCGCCGGGGTGCTGCTGGCCCTGTTGATTCCCGCGATCGGCGGCAGGGTGATCGGGCTGGTCACCTTCGGTGTCGTCGGCGGATTGCTCAGCATGGCGATCATTCAGGGCTGGATGTCGGTGGTGCCCGGGTCGTACCTGGTGCTCGCGTCGGTCGCCGGACTGGTGTCGTTCGCGGTCGCAGGCGCGGTCGTCGGGTTCGCCGCCGTGCTCGGGCGACCCGGCATCGGCATCGCCGCGCTCACCATGCTGCTGATCGGCAATCCGTTCTCGGCGGCCACCTCGGCGCCCGAGCTGTTGCCGCAGCCGTGGGGCGCCGTCGGACAGCTGCTGCCGCCTGGAGCCGCTGGGTCGCTGCTGCGCTCGGTCGCGTTCTTCGACGGCGCCGCCGCGACCGGCCCGCTGGTGGTGCTGCTGGTCTGGAGCGCCGCCGCGCTCGCACTGCTCGGCGCGGGCGCGCTGCGCGGTCGTCCGGCCGACACTCCGGCTCCGACGCGGAACCCGGTGCCGGTCAGCTGAATTCGGTCACCGCGGCGGCCCGCCCTCGGAAGAGCGCGGGCCGCCGTCGGTGTGGAAGGCGACCCACATCCGCCGCCTGTGAGCGACCCGGCCGCCGTGCGGCGCCGGGTCGCTCTCACGTGCCGCGATGGCGAACTCCGCGGCACGGTTCGGCCGACCACGGGCCGCGTCGCGGCGTCGAGCAACGCCGCCTGCTCCGCCTCCTCGGGCCCGCGGGCAGGTCGCCGGACTTGGAAGGACTCGGTCGGCATCGCAGACGTTTCGTCGTCGCGATGCCCGGCGAAAGGCTCAGGGGGATTCAGCCGATGGTGAACGTCAGGGTGGGTGCGGTCGCGGCGCCCTCCTGCTTCTGGGCGTTGTAGGTCACCGTGTAGGGGCCGGTGCCGGGGGAGGGGACCACTCCGCGTTGACCGGATGCGCCGGGCAGCGGAGCGATCACCCGTTGCGTCGGCGCGCCGTCCCGCATGTCGTGCAGGTGCCGAACACCTCGAGGGTGTGGCTGATCTCGGTGAAGCCGTGCTCGTGCGCGATCGCCTCGGCCCACGCCTCCACAGTCGGACCCTCCACCTCCACGGTGCGGCCACAATGCCTGCACACCAAGTGGTGATGGTGGCCGGTGGAGCACTGCCGGTAGACCGACTCGCCGGAGTCGGTGCGCAGCACATCCACCATGCCCGCGTCGGCCAGCGACTGCAGCGTCCGGTAGACCGTGGTCAGCCCGATTCCCTCGCCACGTTTGCGCAGCTCGTCGTGTAAGTCCTGGGCGGAGCGGAACTCATCGATGTCACCGAGCAGCGCGGCGATGGCGCTGCGCTGCCTGGTGCTGCGGATACCGACCGGTTTCTGCGGAGCGGCCGTGTTGTCTGGCACGAATCACCCTTCCTCGGCGTGCGCGACGGCGTCGACGACGATGTGCGCCAGATGGTCGTCGACGAGTTCGTAGAGCACCTCGCGACCCGAACGCTCACCGTGCACGACACCGGCGGCCTTGAGGATACGCAGATGCTGACTGACCAGTGGTTGCGTGACCCCGAGCGCGTCGACCAATTCGTGGACGCAGCGCGGCGACTCGCGCAACTGCAGCACGATAGCAATCCGCACCGGCGCGGCCAGTGCCCGCAACAACTCACCCGCGTCCTCCAGCACGGTGCGGGCGGGCACCGGCGCCGGGCCGGGCGACCGATACGGGTTGTGCGGCGGAGCCGCGGCGGTCTCGGCGGTCATGTCACCAACTCCTTAATGGAAAGCATTACCAGTTTGCGTATGCACAGGTGCGCATGTCAAACGGGCGCGCCGAACCGTGCGGTTGAAACCGGCGCCGGGCCTGCCGATAGGCTTGGCACAATCGCAGCCTCGACGCAAAACTATCGTGTCGAGGCGACACGAATCCGACTCGCAGTGGATGGAGAATTCTCGCGTGGCACCCAAGTCGAAGGTGGACACCGTTGCCAACCTCGCCAAGCGCCGGGGTCTGGTGTACCCGTGCGGTGAGATCTACGGAGGCACCAAGTCGGCGTGGGATTACGGTCCGCTGGGTGTCGAGCTCAAGGAGAACATCAAGAAGCAGTGGTGGCGCGCCATGGTCACCAGCCGTGAGGACGTCGTCGGCCTCGACTCCTCGGTGATCCTGCCCCGCCAGGTGTGGGTGGCCTCCGGCCATGTCGGCGTGTTCAACGACCCGCTGGTCGAGTGCCTGAACTGCCACCACCGCTTCCGGCAGGACCACCTGCAGGAGGCGTACGCGTTGAAGAACAAGATCGATGACCCGGACACGGTCTCGATGGAACTGCTCGCGTGCCCGAACTGCGGCACCGTCGGCCGCTGGACCGAGCCGCGCGACTTCAACATGATGCTCAAGACCTACCTCGGCCCGATCGAGTCCGAGGAGGGCCTGCACTACCTGCGCCCGGAGACCGCCCAGGGCATCTTCGTCAACTTCGCCAATGTGATGACGACCGCGCGCAAGAAGCCGCCGTTCGGCATCGCGCAGATCGGCAAGAGCTTCCGCAACGAGATCACCCCGGGCAACTTCATCTTCCGCACCCGCGAGTTCGAGCAGATGGAGATGGAGTACTTCGTCAAGCCGGGCGAGGACGTGGAGTGGCACAAGTACTGGATCGAGACCCGGTTCTCCTGGTACACCGATCTCGGCATCGCCGCGGAGAACCTGCGGCTGTTCGAGCACCCGAAGGACAAGCTCTCGCACTACTCGGCGGGCACCACCGACATCGAGTACCGCTTCGGCTTCCAGGGCAACGAGTGGGGTGAGCTGGAAGGCATCGCCAACCGCACCGACTTCGACCTGAAGACGCACTCCGAGCACTCCGGCACCGAGCTGAGCTTCTTCGACCAGTCCACCAACGAGCGCTACATCCCGTACGTGATCGAGCCCGCGGCGGGCCTCACCCGCTCGCTGATGGCCTTCCTGGTCGACGCCTACGCCGAGGACGAGGCGCCCAACGCCAAGGGCGGCGTGGACACCCGCACGGTGCTGCGCCTGGATCGCCGCCTCGCGCCGGTGAAGGCGGCGGTGCTTCCGCTCTCGCGCAACGCCGATCTCACGCCGAAGGCGAAGGATCTGGCCGCGCAGCTGCGCAAGAACTGGAACGTCGAGTTCGACGACGCGGGCGCCATCGGCCGCCGCTACCGCCGCCAGGACGAGATCGGCACGCCGTTCTGCATCACCGTCGACTTCGAGACGCTCGAGGATCAAGCGGTGACCATCCGCGAGCGCGACACCATGACCCAGGAGCGCATCGCGCTGGACAAGGTGGAGGGCTACCTCGCCCAGCACCTGATCGGCGCCTGAGTTCGCCGTCGCGTCCCGTGGTCGTAACCGGCCGCGGGACGCTGTCGTTCAGCAGCTCTTCTTGCGCGTGGTGATGCCGATCGTGGTCGGAATGAGCAGCGCGAGCCCCCAGGGCACGGCGACCCAGAACGGCCAGAAGTAGCCCGCGCCGGTGTTCACTCGGCCGATGGCGCGGGGTGACCTTGTGTGCCAGAGGGATTCAGCGGAACGTCCCAGAACGCCAGCTCGTGCCGCAGCCCTTCGCGGAACAGATCTTCCGCGCGTGCCGGGTCGGCGCCGGACTCGTCGATCATCTGGGCGCAGCGGCGGGTGAGGGCGGCGAATCCCGGATCGGCATAGGTGTCGACCCAGCGGCGGTAGCGCGGTTCGCCGGGCGGGCGCTGGGCCAGCCGCGCGCCGAGCGTCGAGTACCCCCACATGCACGGGTAGAGGGCGGCGAGGCCCTCGCCGTAGGACGCGGCCGAGTCCAGGAGAAACGCCGTGTACGCCGCGCACGGCGCGCCTTTGGCGGCGCCGTCGAGGTCGGCGCCGAATTCGGCGGCCAGCGAGCGGTGCAGTGACAGTTCCTCGTGGTAGGTGGCGTGCGCGAGGTCGACCAGGTCGCCCAGATGGGCCGCCGGAGCCTGCCACGCGAGACGGGCGAACACGCGGACGTAGTCGAGCAGGAACAGATAGTCCTGCTCCAACCAGGA
This sequence comes from Nocardia abscessus, assembly GCF_015477775.1. Taxonomy (GTDB): domain Bacteria; phylum Actinomycetota; class Actinomycetes; order Mycobacteriales; family Mycobacteriaceae; genus Nocardia; species Nocardia abscessus_A. The sequence goes on from NZ_JADLQO010000008.1 coordinate 217,943, forward strand.
CCGGAAGACCGGCTCGGGCAGGGTGCCCTCGGCGATACCGGCCACGGTGGGGTGGGCCAGCTGTTCCTCCACCGAAGGCAGACCGATCTTCTCCAGATGTGCCGCGAGACTCATACCGGCAGTCTTCCGCATCCGTCCGCCCGGTCGGTTTGCACCCGTGCCGGTGGTGCCGCACTCTTGCGGAATGTTGTGGGATGAGGACGCTCCGATCCGGCCGTTGGCGCCGTCGGAGCAGCGGTTCGTGCGGCACGGCACCTACACGGGCCGGTCGGTGTCGGTGCGCGGCGTGCTCGACGTGACCGCGATGGGGGAGGCATTCACGGCGTTGCGCCGCGCGTATCCGGTGATCGGCTGTCGCATCGCGGAAGACGCTGCGGGACAGGGTTATCTGCTCGAAGCGGACGAGGGCGCATGGGTACCGGCTTCGGTGCGGGAAGGTGACGTGGCGGCGATCGTCATCCCCGCTGTGGATCCCGCGGTTCAACTGGCCTATCTGGACGCGGTGGGCACGGGCGCGGACGAATGGCGGGTCACCCTGTTCGCTCACCACAGCGTCGCCGATGCGGGGCATTGCGTCGAACTGCTGGCGAGACTGTGGGACTGCTACACCGGCATTGTCGAGGATCAGCGTAGAAGCCTTGTCCCGCAGGCGATTCCGCAATCCCTGGAGTGGTATGTCGCCGCGCGGGGCATCGCAAGGGCCGCGGTCTCCGGATTCGAGGACGTGACCGAGCCGCTTCCGTCCGAGGAGACGACAGCGCCGCCCGACAGCGCGCAGCCCGCGCAGAGCACGCTCGCCCGCCCCCCGCGCGTGCGGCTGGACCGAGACGCGACCGCACGGATCGTGGATCTGGGCCGCAAGACCGGCGTGACGGTGAACGGCCTGCTCACCGCGGCGCTGTTGCGGGCGTACGCACGGGCCGCCGTCGGCGGCGCGACCGAGCTGGGCTGCCTGTACCCCGTGGATCTGCGCACCCGGCTGGAGCCTCCGGTCGCCGCCGCGGCGGGCACCAACATGGCCGGGCTGGCTTCGTTCGCGGCGGAGGTGGATCCCGGGGCGAACGTTCTCGAACTGGCACAGCGCGTTTCATCCCGGTTGACGCACGATCTGGCCGAAGGGGTCGTGCAGCAGTCGGTGTTGCATTTCCCGGACTACTACGGTGTGACGAGGATCCACTCACTGGCCGGGCATGTCGCGGTGACCAACACCGGAGTGGTGCCCGCGTTCCGCATGCCCGCCGGTCTCGAACCGACCGATTACGAGATCGTCTATCTCTCCGCGCATCCCCGCCCCTCCGCGGGCGCGTCGGCCGCGGTCACCTATCTCGTCTACACCTTCACGGGCAAGCTGACCGTCGGCGTGCTCGGTGGCGGCGTGCACACCGAAGACCTGCTCGAGGAGGTACGGGCCGAGCTGACCGCGTTGTCGGCAGTGTGCGCGAGCTGATCCGCCTGGGCAGGCCGTGGCAGCCGAGCTTCGCGGCAGCCACGGCCTGGTCTCATTTCGGCTGGACTGGCTCTTGCAACTCGGTGACCCAGCCCGCGGTGTCCTCGGTGTAGACCAGGGTCACCTCGCGGCTGGGCCCGGTGATGCGGTAGCCGTTGTCGTCGATCCAGCGTCCGAGCGCCTGCCAAGGTTCCAGGACCAGGTCCATGCTGCCGCGATGCACCACGGTGGCGGCCCGGTCGATCGCGGGCAGATCCACCACCGCGAAATCGTGTCCGCCGTCCGGATCGAGGTCGACGGGCATCGCGGCGTGGGCGAGAACCGTGCCGTCGTCGCGCTGTTCGTAGTACGCGATGCCGGGACCGACCGGCGTGACCTCGGCCCGCGCCAGCCGCGCGCACAGGTCCTCGAACAACGGACCGATCACCGGCCCGATCGACCCGGGTTCGAAGTCGCCCGCGACACCGGTCAACTCGGCTACTCGGACGGCGGGGACGGATTTGATCACCACATCGTGGGCAGGCATGAAGCCCTCCTTCTCGATGACGCGGAGCCTCGTCTCGACCTGGGTCAGGCGTGCGCGGTCGCTGGTGATGCGCTGCTCGAGCTCGGCGCGGCGGAGCATGAGCATGCCGCGCAGTTCGGCGCCGCCCACCCGCTCGTCCAGGATCCGGCGCACCTGTTCGAGGGTGAAGCCGAGATCCTTCAGCGCGACGATGCGATTGAGCCGTGCCAGCTGTCCCGCTTCGTAATAGCGGTAACCACTGGCGGCGTCGACCCGCGCGGGCCGCAGCAGCCCGATCGCGTCGTAATGGCGCAGCATGCGCACCGACACCTGTCCGTGCCTGGCGAAGTCTCCGATACTCAACATGACGGGTCCCGGTCTACGTTCTCACACGGTGTCAGGGTCAAGACGTGGTCAGAATCTTCCGCCGCGACCGATCCGCCGGGAGCCCGACGAACCGCCGAACGAGCCCGGGCTCCAGCCGCCCCCGGATCGCCGTCCGCCACCCGCCGCCCCGCGTAGCAGCCCTTCTAGCAGGATGCCGCCCAGCACCGCCCCGGCCTGCGCGCCGCCGGACGGCCCCTGGCTCGCCTCCCAGGCGCGCACGCCGGCCTGCGCCGCCTGCAGTGCGCGCCCGGCCAGATCCGCCGCCGCCTGCGCGTGCCGCAGTGCCGCGGCCGGATCGCTCACGCTCAGCCGCCGCGCCTCGTCGAGATTGCGCTGTGCCTCCGAGAGCCGCGTGCGCGCTTCGGCGTCGACGCCGCCGCGACGAGTGGCGAGGAAGTCGGCGGCCGAACCGATCCGCGCGCCCGCGTCGGTGAGCGCGTGATCGAGCCTGCGCGCGAGGTCCTCGGCAGCGAGTTTGCGGTCGGTGGCGGCGGCGAGAGCGCGGTCGAGGGCGGCGTCGGCGGTGACCGCGTCGTGGAAGGCGCTCAGCGGGTCGGTGTCCGCCGAAGCGGACGCCTTGTCCCACACGGACTGCGCGGCGGTGCGGGCATCCGATAATTCCGGCCCACCGTAGCCGGAGAGCTCGGCGGCGGAGGCGATGTCGCGGCGCAGCTCGTCCAGCACGGCGGGCAGGCCGTCGCGGGCCTGCCGGATGGCGCCGGAGGCGTTGTCCACCGCGTCGAGCAGAGCACGCGCCTGACCGATCGCCGCTTCGGCCGACCGGATGGCGGCGACCGCGCCGCCCTGCTCGCCGACCGGCTCGGTGAGGGCGGCCCGTCCCGCGTCGATGTTCTGCTCCGCGAAGGCGATTCGCTCCCGCGCCATCCGCACGTTGTCCTCGATCGGCGCGAGCACACTCGCCGGATGGGTGGCGGCGAGCCGGTTCAGCTCGGCCTCCGAATCAGGGATCCGGGCGGTGAACTCGACAATGTCCCTGGTCAGAGCGTCCAACCGGATCGGAGCGTCGAGCAGCAGATCACGCATGGCGTCGAAGGCGGCGACCTGTGCGTCGAGTTCCCGGTCGGCGCGCCCCACCGTGCCGATCAGCTCGACCAGCAGTGCGCGCTGGTCGTCCGGAGTCTCGGGGATGGCGTCGTCGAGGCGCTGGCGGATCGCGAATGCCTCGGTGGCAGCGGCTTTCGCGCTGTCGAGGGCCGTGCGGAAGGGGGCGGTCGCGGTGGCGCCGAACTCACCCGCGGCGAGGTCGAGTTCCTCGCCGCTGGTGCGCACCGCGTTGTCGATCTCCACGAGCGCCTCACGCGAGCGGGCGTGCAGCGCGTCCAACGGCAACGCCGACAGCGCCGTGGCGTTCTCCGGGTCCACCTGCCGCGCCGCCGCCAGCTCGGCCTCGGACCGGTCACGCCGCCGTTTGCGCGCGTACCACAGGAGACCGCCCGCCCCGAGGACGACGAGCAGACCGAGGACGAGCAGTGCGCGGACGCTCACCCCGCCGCCGCGCATCGCCGCGTCCAGTCCGTCGGCCGTCGCGACCCCGGCATCGGCCCAGCGGCCGTCGCGCAGGGCGGGCTCGACCTCCCGGATCACGAGGCCGTCGAGCTCGGAATCGCTGACGCCGCTGGGCAGTTCGCCTACCAACCAGTACGCGCGGTCTTCGGTGGCGACCGCCAGCAGGAGGTCCCGCTCGCCGAACCCGGACATCGACGCGGTGCGCGCGGACCAGTCCTGCGGGGTGAGTCCGTCGAAGTCGCGCACGTACACGACCCACAGCCGGACCTGCTGGTCGGCGTAGAGCTGGTCCACCGCGTTGCGAACCTGGTCGCGCTGACTACCGTCGAGCGCGCCGGCCGGGTCCTCCACATAGGTGTCCATCCGCAGCGGTGGTTCCGCCCCGGCCGTCGCAGTCCCGGACAGGGCGATCGCGGCGAGCAGAACGCTGATCGCGAGCATGCGAGCTTGGCGGAACCGCGGCGGCGATGACATGGCACGAATCTAACTCGCTAGCATCGTTTCGTGATCACCATCGATCGCCCGTACAGCGGCCACGTGTCCCCGGATTCGAACCCGCAGCAGCGCGATGTCCCCGGCGCCCGCATCGTCAAGATGTCCGTCGGCGGCATGGACAACAACTGTTACCTGGTGCAGTGCGCCGCCACCGGCGCCGCCCTGCTCGTCGATGCCGCCAACGAGGCTCCGCGCATCGCCGCCCTCATCGAGCAGGAGGCGCCGGGACAGGTCGAGCTGATCGTCACCACGCATCAGCACCGTGACCACTGGATGGCGCTGCGGGAGATCGCCGCCGCCACCGGCGCGCCCACCGCGGCCCATCCGCTCGACGCCGACCCGCTCCCGGTCCGCCCCGACCGGCTGCTCGCCGAAGGCGACACCGTCTCGGTCGGCGACCTCGTGTTCGAGGTCATCCACCTGCGCGGCCACACGCCGGGCTCGATCACCCTCGCGCTCGCCGACGGGGCGGGCCGGACCCACCTGTTCACCGGCGACTCGCTGTTCCCCGGCGGCGTCGGGCGCACCACCTCCCCGGCGGACTTCACCTCCCTGTTCACCGACGTGTCGACCAAGCTCTTCGACCGATACCCCGACGACACCGTCGTGTACCCCGGTCACGGTGACGACACCACCCTCGGTACCGAACGCTCCGACCTTCGGGACTGGCAGGCCCGCGGCTGGTAACCGGCCTGCTCGCCGGGGCAGTCGACGCTCGGAAGGCGTTCGCCCCGCGCGAGGAGCCGGTAACCCTTCGGAGCCCGAACCGACGGTTACCGGACCGTGATGCCGCTCCTGGCAGACTTGGGGAGTGGATTTGCCAACGATGCGCACTCGAGCTCTCCCGGCTCCCGACCCGGCCCGGCCGCACGGCTTCGGCGCGGGGTTGCTGCGCTGGGCACGGCGACTGGTCGTCGGTTCGGTGGTGATGGGGGCGGTGCTGGTCGGCGGGACCGCGTTCCGCGTGTGGCAGGTCGCGCGCATCGAGGACTACACGAAGGCCGACGCGATCGTTGTGCTCGGCGCGGCGCAGTACTCCGGAACGCCGTCCTCGGTGTTCGAAGCGCGACTCGACCAGGCGTACAAGCTGTTCCGGGCCGGTGTTGCGCCGCGGGTCATCACCGTGGGCGGCAAGCAGGAGGGCGATCTGTTCACCGAAGCCGCTTCGGGCAAGAACTACCTGCAGGCGCGCGGCGTGCCCGGCGACAAGATCCTCGCCGTCGAGACCGGTTCGGACACCCTGCGCAGCGTCGAGGCCGTGGCGACGGCGATGCGGGCGCGGGACATGTCCTCGGCGGTGCTGGTCAGCGATCCCTGGCACTCGCTGCGCACCCGCACCATGGCCAGGGACGAGGGTCTGGCGGCGTGGACCGCGCCGACCAGGACCGGGCCCGCCGTCTACACGCGCGAATCCCAGGCGCACGGCATCGCCCGGGAGACCGGCGCTCTGCTCTGGTACCAGCTCACCCACTTCTCCGCGGACTTCACCTACACGGCGGGGCAGTGAGACGCGATGAGCGCCCTATACACCGATCACGACACCGAGCGCCTCGTCCTAGAGGGCGCCAAGACCGCGGGGCTCGGCCCGCCGCGCAGTGAGTTCGAAACCGGCCATCGCACCGAGTTCGCGCGTGACCGCGCCCGCGTGCTGCACTCCGCGGCCCTGCGCAGGTTGGCCGACAAAACGCAGGTCATGGGTCCCCGCGACGGGGACACCCCGCGCACCCGGCTCACCCATTCCCTGGAAGTCGCCCAGATCGGCCGCAGCATCGCCGACGGCCTCGGGTGCGACCCGGACGTGGTCGACCTGGCCGGGCTCGCTCACGACATCGGCCACCCGCCCTACGGCCACAACGGGGAGAAAGCCCTCGACACCTTCGCCGACGCATACGGCGGGTTCGAAGGCAACGCGCAGAACCTCCGCATCCTCACCCGCCTCGAACCCAAAGTGCTCGAGCCCGACGCCACCAGCGCGGGCCTGAACCTCACCCGTGCCGCACTCGACGCGGCGATCAAATACCCGTGGGGCCGAACGGGTCCCGGCACCAAGTTCGGCGCCTACGAGGTCGACATCGAGCGCCTGGAGTGGATCCGCAAGGGCGCGCCGGACCGTCGCCGCAGCCTCGAATGCCAGATCATGGACTGGTCCGACGACGTCGCCTACTCGGTGCACGACGTCGAGGACGGCGTCATCGCGGGCCGGATCGACCTGCGCGCGCTGGCCGACCCCACCGAGCAGGACGCGCTGGCGGCGCTGGGTCAGTTCCAGCACTCGCTGGCGGCCGACGAACTGATCGCCGCCGCACAACGGCTGTCGGAGCTGCCGGTGGTCGCGGCGGCGTCCGGCTACGACGGCACGTTCACCGCCTCGGTCGCGCTGAAGCGTCTCACCAGCGAGCTGGTCGGCCGCTTCGCCACGGCGGCGATCATGGCGACCAGGGAAGTGGCCGGGCCGGAACCCGTGTCCCGATACGCCGCCGACCTGGAGGTGCCGCGCATCGTCGCCGCCGAGGTGGCACTGCTGAAAACCGTCGCGTTGCGCTACGTGATGTCCGACTCGGCGCACCAGTTACGGCAGGCCGCGCAGCGTGAACGCATCCTCGCTGTGGCCGAGCGATTGCTGGCGACCGCGCCGGACAGTCTCGATCCGGTGCTGCTGCCGTTCTGGGATGCCGCGCGCGACGACACCGCCCGCGTGCGCGTCGTGGTGGACCAGATCGCCTCCTACACCGAAAGCCGCTTGGAGCGAGTGGCGGTCCACCTGAACGCCTAGATCGGAGGATGCGCGGCGGCACCGAGGGTCACGCCGACAGATCGGTGGACTCCGGTAGGTCCGTCGGCTGCGGCTCGTCGGCGGGCTCCGGCAGGTCGGTGGACTCCGCGCGCGCCATTTTCACCAGTGCCGCATGCAGTTCCTTCGCCGAGGCCCCCGCGCGATCTCCACGCAGGACCACCTCGGTGAAGCCCTCCACCAGAGCGCGGCCGGGGTCCAGCAGACCGGCCCCACTGCCGCCGCGGAGAAGGGACTCGTTGATCAACGTCCGCAACGCTTCTTGTCGAGCCCGGAAACCACCCGCGACGTCCAATGCCCTCGCGAATTCACGGACGACCGTCGAATACACCGGCCGCTCGACAGGCCCGCGCCTACGAAATATTCTTCGCGTTTGCTGCGGAGCTGCCCCGCCCGGCGTAGGTGGGGCAGCTTTATCCAGGACGATCCACACCTCGGCCGGTCCCTCCGACATCGTTGTGGGTGTCGGCCTCGGACGCGATTCCGGATCGTCGGTGAGTTCAACGCCCCGCAGCGGAATCGGGTATTTCGCCAGCAGGTCATCGATGGCGGAAGCAATCTCACGGACCGCCTGCACGTCGACATCCGCGGCATCGAACCCTACGAGTTTCAAGCCGTGCCGCGCCGACATCTCCCGGGCGATCCGACTCACCTCGGAAGCGTCGGTGGTGTCGGTCTGCGGTGTGAGTGGGGGGCGGTGCTTGGTTTCTGCGCGCTCGCTGGGTGTGGGGGCGGGTCGTTGTTCGGGTGTGGCGTGGTGGGTGCGGTTGTGTTGCGGTGCGGGGGCGGCGGTGGCCTTCCGATCTGATGCCTGGGCGGCTGCGTCAGCGGTCCGCTGCATGCGTGCCCGCTGGGCGGGAGGATCGCTCGGGTCGATTGATGCGGGGTCGGTCTGCGGTGTGGGGGCGAAGTTGCCTGTGCTGCCGGGTTGCCGGTGAGGTCCGGGATTGTTCCCGTGGGCCGAGGGGGCGTTCTCCGATCCATCCACCGGTGGGATGGGCTCCCTATGGGGCGATAGGCCAGTCCATGGAATGTCGACCGAGTCGGGGGCGGTGTCCATCAGGGGCCGAGAAGGTACGGGGCCGCCTGCGTCCGCCTGCTCGACGCGTCCGGGATGGTCGGCGGTCGCGGTGTGTTCGGGCGCCACGAATTGGTTTGTGGCTCCGGTCCGTTGGCTGAGCTCGGGGTCATCGGTGAAATCGCCCTGCTGGATATGCGAGTCTTTCGGCTGCCCGGCCGCGGAGGGGTGTATGGGGTCGGTCTGCTGGATGGTGGTCGTGCCGTCGCTCTGCTCGCCCGGTGCGGGGGCCGTCCGCAGGTCGGGCGCGAAGTCGTCGGTGTCGTCGTTTGGCGGGGCGGGGGCGGCCGTGGTCGGGGCCTGCGGACCAGGCGCCGGTTCGGCCGAAATCTGGGTCCGCTGGATGGGCGCCGGGTGATCCGGAGTGTCGCTCTCGTCGCTCGATGCGGGGTCGCTCGGCTGGATGGGGGTGGGGTCTTCGGTCCTCCCACCAGCTGCGATGCCGTCCGTGGCCTCGAACGGCCGGGCGGGTGCGGATTTGTGTGTGGTGTCAGGCTGTCGGATGGGTGCTGGGCCCCAGGGTGTGGCGAACTCGCTAGGTCTGGGGTCGGTCTGCTGGATGACGGTGGGGTCGTCGGTCCTTCTGTCGGCTGCCGTCTCGTTTGCGGCTTCGAACTGCTGGGTGAGTGCCGAATCGTGGGTGCCGGGTCGCTGGGTGGGTGCCGGATGCCATGGGGTGGCGGACTCGGTGGATCGGGGAACGGTTCGCTGGACCGACGCGAGGCAGTTCGCCAGGTCGATCGGTGAGATCAGCTCGGGGCGGCGCTCGTTATCGGCTCGTGCCCGGGAGTCGTCCGCGATGGTTCGTGCTGCGCGGCTTGAGGTGTCGGTCCGCTCGACAGCCACCGGTTCGTCGGCGGCGTCGATCGGGGGGACGGGCTCGGCGCCATGCGCGGTATCGATCTCTGGGACGGATGGCGAGGCGTCTGCGGTATCGAGCTTCCCCGAGTCGGCCTGGGGGACAGCTGAGCTGGAGTCTTTCGGCCTCGGCTCGAGGTGCTGTGCGGTGTTGGTCCGTTGTGCTGACGTGCCCTGTAGGTGTTCGGTCCTCTGGCCGGGCGTCCGGTGATGTGGAGTAGCGCTCTCTTCGACGGGCACGGCGGCGGTGCGCATGATGGGCGGGAAGCCGTCTGCCGTCTGCGGGACGGGCTCGTGGCGCGGTGCGGTATCGGTCTCTGCCGAGGCGTCAGCATTACGGCTAGGTCGGCGTGGTGTGACTTCGTCTGGATTCGTCTGTTGGACGGGCGGCTGGTGATGTGGAGTGTCGCCGTCTTCGACGGGCGCGGCTGGGGTGCGTTGATCGGGGACGAAGTCGTGGGTTGGTGGGACGGGCTCGGGGCGGGGCGCGGTTTTGCTCCCTGCTGGGTCGTCGGCAGTGTGGCTAGGGCGCGGTGTGAATCCGTCCGAATCGGTCTGCTGGGACGGTTCACGGCCGGGTGCAACACCGGTCCGTGAGACGGTCCCGATGTGGTCGACGACGCCGGTCTGTCGCGCCGCCGCCCGCTGGTGTGCGTCGTCGAGCTGGGAAGCGGGCGAGGAGTCGATCTCGGCTCGCGCGGACTCGTCGGCGAAATCGGCCTGTCGGATCGGCGCGGAGTCGCTCGGCCGGACGGGTGTGGTGAGCGCTGGGTAGCCGGTCTTCCGGATCGGTATCGAATCGTCGGCAGCAACGATCTTCCGGCGCGCTGCGAGACCGTCGGCCTGGGTGCTCCGCGCTGCGGCTTCGAGGTTTTGCGCAGTGCCGGTCTCTCGCGTGGACGCGGGGCCCGGGGTGATGGAGGTCCGTCCGGCCGACCGGGGCTCATGGAGATTGTCGATCTGTGAGATCGGTGCTCCGCCGGTGCGCCGGATCGGTGCGGAGGCGACGACATCGGTCGGTTGGATGGCTGCGGCATCGTCCTGCTGGACGGGTGCGGGGTTGTCCGCGTAATCGGTTCTCCGAATCGGCGCCGAGTCGGCTGTGACGGCGACCTGTGGGATGGACGGGGCGTCGTCGTTGTCGCTTCGCCGGACGAAGCCGGAGTCGCCGGTTCGCCCACGGGTGAACTCGAATTCCGAGCGACGCGGCGCGGCCGGTTGCCATGCGGGCGCGGGCAGTTCTGCGATCGGGACGCCTGTCGCGCGGGGCGCGGACACTCGAACCGGTGTGCTGGGCACGGTCGGGCACGGCCTGACGACGCGCCTCGACCAGGGCGTCGCCGGAGGCCGTCGCGACCACGGAGTGGGCATCACCGCGCGATCGGATTCGGCAGGCGATTCGGTGGCGGCCTCCTGGGCGATGACCGCTTCGGCTCGCGCCACAACCGGCTGTACGTCGTGCTGGTCGCCGCTGACGAGCGCCTCCGCGGACGCGATGGTCGCCTTCAACTCGCTGACCGTGCGCCCGGCCTCCGCGATGAGCCGCTCCAGTGTCGACACCATCGCGCGCAGTTCGCCCGTGTCGATCCGCGACGGCTGGCTCACGATGTCTCCCGCTTGTCCTCATCAGGTCTTGCCGCGGTGCGCTGGCCTGCGCCGACACTCTGATCTCGGATCGCCGAAAGCAGACTGTGGTGCCGGTTATTGTCACCCGAATCCACGGGACCTCTCGGGGTTGGGAAGATCGATGACGGTCGCGAGTCGCCGAGCAGCTACCGGATCGCAACATGCGCCGCGCGTCGTTGCCCGGTCGAAACCGAGGAGGCTCCAAGCGATCACGATGTGGACACGTATCCGCCGGCCGACCACTCCACCAACGGCCCTATCGCCGCGTCATCACTACCTCGCCCGGCATCGACACCGAAATGCCTTGCGCGGCAACATCATCCCCGTCGCCCCAGGTTGGCTACCATGGAAGGGTGCGGATCGGAGTAGGGCTCTCCACCGCGACCGGCGCGCGGCAGGCGGGCATGGAGGCCGCAGCGCTCGCCCGTGATCAGCTCGCGGGTGCGGCGCCGTCCCTCGCCGTGCTGCTCGCCTCCCGGGCGCATACCGACGAGGCCGTGGAGGTGCTGTCCGGCGTCCACCGCACGGTCCGGGTGCCCGCTCTGGTCGGGTGCGTGGCGCAGGCGATCGTAGCCGGTCGCCGCGAGATAGAGGACGAGCCCGCGGTGGCGGTGTGGCTGGCTTCCGGGCTGCCCGCCGCCGAGACCTTCCAATTGGAATTCCTCCGGACGGCGAGCGGCGGGCTGCTCGCCGGTTACCGCTTCGACAAGGCCGCACGCGACTTCCACTTGCTGCTGCCCGACCCCTACTCGTTCCCCGCCGACCTGCTGCTGGAGTACGTGAACACGGATCTGCCCGGCACCGTGGTGATGGGCGGGCTGGTGAGCGGCGGCCGAGGGCCGGAGGGCAGCCGACTGTTCCGCGACCACGCGGTGGTGACCTCCGGCGCGGTCGGGGTGCGTCTGCCGGGCTTGCACCATGTGCCGATCGTCTCGCAGGGTTGCCGCCCGATCGGCTACCCGTACACCATCACCGGCGCGGACGGCACCGTCATCACGGGGCTCGGCGGGCAGCCGCCGATCGAGCGGTTGCGCGAGATCGTCGCCGTGCTGCCGCCCGACCAGCAGGAACAGCTCGCCCGCGGCCTGCAGATCGGCTTCGTGGTCGACGAGCACCTGGCCGAGCCCGGTCAAGGCGACTTCCTCATCCGCGGCCTGCTCGGCGCCGATCCGTCCAGTGGCGCGATCGAGGTGGGCGAGGTCGTCGAGGTCGGTACGACCGTGCAATTCCAGGTCCGCGACGCGGTCGGAGCGGATCAGGACCTGCGGGCCGCCCTGGCACGGGCGCGGACGGATCTTTCCGGCCGGCCGGCCGGTGCGTTGCTCTTCACCTGCAACGGCCGCGGCCGCCGGATGTTCGGGGTGGCCGATCACGACGCCACAACCATCGAGGACGTGCTCGACGGCATTCCGCTCGCCGGTTTCTTCGCCGCGGGCGAGATCGGGCCCATCGCGGGCCGCAACGCGCTGCACGGATTCACCGCGTCGATGGCGCTGTTCGTCGAATGAGCGTCGAGCTGAGGGTCTACGCCGAGCTGAACGACTTCCTGCGACCCGAGGAGCGGTACGCCGTGCTGCGGCGGCCGTTCCGCCCGCACCAGACCGTCAAGGACGTCATCGAAGCCGCGGGCATCCCGCACACCGAGGTCGACCTGGTCTTGGTCGACGGACAACCGGTCGACTTCGATCACCAGCCGCCCACCGGCGGGCGGGTCACCGCGTATCCCGTGTTCGAGACACTCGACATCGGGTCCGTGACCAGGGTGCGCCCGCACCCGTTGCGCGCACCCCGGTTCCTCGCGGACGTGAATCTCGGGGGCCTCGCCAAGCTGATGCGGTTGCTGGGCCTGGACGTGCACTGCCGGTGGGACGCCGAGGACGCCGAACTCGCCGAGGTGTCGGCGGCCGAGCACCGGATCCTGCTCACCCGTGATCGCGGGCTGCTCAAGCGCCGCAACGTCACACACGGCGTCTACATCCGGTCGAACCAGCCGGTGGAGCAGGTGGTGGAGGTGATCCGGCGGCTCGATCTCGGCGCGTGCCTGGCGCCGTTCACCCGCTGCCTGCGCTGTGGCGGCGTCGTGGCCGAGGTAGCCAAAGCAGAGGTCGAAGATCGGCTGGAACCGCTCACCCGGCGTTACTACGACACGTTCCGGCAGTGCCACGAGTGCGGCCGCGTCTACTGGCAGGGCTCGCACCAGGCCCGGCTGGCCGAGACGGTCGCGGCGATCCGCGCGGAGCTGGACCGATCCTGATCGACCAGGCGAGCGGATTCCGGCGGGGTCGCCCCCGCCGCACCGGTCGGGGACAGGTCCGGCGGGAACGCGCTGTGTGGAGCCGCCCGGGCGCGTCGGCCCCGCGTTCGCCTAGACTCACTGCCGTGGCCGGACGACTTCCAGATCGCGATATCGCGGCGATACGCGAACGCGTCCGGATCGAAGACGTGGTGGGGGAGTACGTCGCGCTCAAGCGCGCAGGCGCGGATTCCATGAAGGGTCTGTGCCCGTTCCACGACGAGAAGTCGCCGTCGTTCCATGTGCGCCCCAACCACGGCCTGTTCCACTGCTTCGGCTGCGGTGAGGGCGGCGACGTATTCGCCTTCCTGCAGAAGATCGAGCACGTCGGGTTCGTCGAGTCGGTCGAGCAGCTGGCCGACCGGATCGGGTACCAGATCAACTACGAGGGCGGCGGCACCTCGGTGCAGCGCGACCGCGGCACCCGGTCCCGGCTGGTCGCGGCGAACGCGGCCGCGCACGAGTTCTACATGGCCCAGCTACGCGAGCCGGGCGCCGAAGCCGCGCGCAACTATCTCACCGAGCGCAACTTCGACGCGGCGGCCGCTCACCATTTCGGCTGCGGCTACGCCCCCGCGGGATGGGACGTGCTCACCAAGCACCTGCTCCGTAAGGGGTTCGACTTCAAGGAGCTGGAGGCGGCCGGGCTGTCCCGGCAAGGTCAGCGCGGCCCGATCGACCGTTTCCACCGGCGTCTGCTCTGGCCGATCCGCAACCTGTCCGGTGACGTCATCGGCTTCGGCGCCCGCAAGCTCTTCGACGACGACACCATGCCCGGCAAGTACATCAACACACCGGAAACCTTGCTGTACAAGAAATCCCAGGTGCTCTTCGGCCTCGACCACGCCAAGCGCGAGATCGCCAAGGGCCACCAGGCGGTCGTGGTCGAGGGCTACACCGACGTCATGGCGATGCACCTGGCCGGAGTGAAAACCGCCGTCGCGGCCTGTGGCACCGCCTTCGGCGACGAGCACCTCGCCCTGTTGCGCCGCCTGCTGATGGACGACAACTTCTGGCGCGGCGAGATCATCTACACCTTCGACGGTGACGCGGCGGGCCAGGCAGCGGCGCTGAAAGCCTTCTCGGGCGATCAGAAGCTCGCCGGTCAGACCTACATCGCGATCGCACCCGACGGTCAGGACCCCTGCGAGCTGCGGCAGCATTCCGGCGACGCGGCCGTGCGCGATCTGGTCGCCCGCCGAACGCCGCTGTACGAGTTCGTGATTCGCGGACTGCTGGCCGACCACAACCTGGACACCGCGGAGGGGCAGGTGGAGGCGCTGCGCCGCGCGGTGCCGGTGGTCGCCCAGATCAAGGACAACGCCCTGCGCAAGGCTTACGCCACCAAACTGGCCGGCTGGGTCGGCTGGGACGACATCCAGACCGTGGTGCGCCGGGTCGGCGAGGAAGCCAAGCGCCATCGCAACGGCGGCGGGCGCCCGGGCGTGCCGCGTGCGTCCGCGCCGCGCGACGTGGTCGCCGAACATCCTGCGGCACGGCCGAATCCGAACGATCCCACGCTCCTGCCGCAACGCCAGGTGCTGGCGGCCGCGCTCCAGTACCCGGCGATGGCGGGGGCGGGTTTCGACGCGCTCGAGTCCGAAGCCTTCACCCACCCCGCCTACGCGGTCGTGCGCATGCTGATCGCCGAGGCGGGCGGTACGGCGGCCGGGCTGGGTGGCGCGGAGTGGGTCAACGCCGTCGCGGACCGCACCGACGACCTGACCGTGCGCGCCATGCTGTCGGAGCTGGCCAACGAGCCGCTGCCGGTGAAAACGGAGGCCGACATCCCGCGCTTCGTCGCCGGTGTCCTGGCACGCACTCAGGAGGCCTGGGTCGGCAGGCAGATCGCCGAACTCAAGTCCAAGCTGCAGCGGGTCTCCTCGACCGAACAGCCGGAGGCCTACTTCGCCCTGTTCGGCGACCTCGTCGCCCTGGAGCAGTACCGCAAGAGTCTGCTCACCCAGGCGATGGGCAATCACGGCGATTTCGCCACCGGAGCTTAGAAGGCTTCTTCGCACGAATGCGTGATTCCTCGCACAGCGTTCGACGTGTGCGAGGAATCAGTTCGTTGTGCGGTTGAACTCCAGGTCAGCGGCGGAGTTGGTCGTGCGGGACCAGGACGGTGGTCCGCTCGTCGAGCGGCTCCATCGGCTCCAGACGGGGACGGGTGCTGAGCTTGTCCGCTAGTTTCTGCCTGCCGATGAGCACGAGCTTGCGGGTCACCGGGCTCTCGGTCAGCGCGCGCGTCGCGGCGCTGATCTGTTCGTAGCGAGCCCGCCCGGCCTTGCTGCCGAGTACGTAGCCGGCCGCCACGCCGATGATCAACCGCAGCATCTCGATGTGCTCCTCCCAGTTGCCAGTTCGCCGCCCCCATCCTGCCCGACGCCCCACACGCCTGTCGATCCGGATACCCGGTAGCAAGCCACCCGTCCCCACCGACAAGGCAGCAGGTAGCGGCGCGATTTGGGCTCCCGCCCAGCGATACGCTAGAGTTTCTCCTCGGCCCGCCCGATACCAACCGGACGAGCCAAGGGCAATCCCCTATAGCTCAATTGGCAGAGCAGCCGACTGTTAATCGGCAGGTTTCTGGTTCGAGTCCAGATGGGGGAGCATAACCAGCAGGTCAGGCATGTTCATCGTGTCTGACCTGCTTTAGTCTGCGGGCTGCGATCAAGAATACGCCAAGAATTCAGGTCCAAACGTTCTTGCGTTGCGCCGTTTCGCCTGTGGGTAGGGCCCATTGGCTTGTCGCTTCCGGCTTGACGGGTGAACGTCGCAGACTCGTGCCCTCGGTGGGGCACATCGAAGATGGCAACGGGGACGACCTGCGGTTTCGCGCGGTCAGTTGAGGATCGAAGCCGACTACCAACTGTAGGCTGGCCCAGCGGTGATATGAGATACCCGAGCCGCTGAGTGGGGGGTCAGGGTTTCGAGTCCCTTAGCTCCACGGAAATAGCAGGTCAGGCCGGTTATGGACCGGGCCTGACCTGTCTTGTTACGTCAGACCCTACGTTTAACCCCCACGTTTTGATTCCGCTTTCCGCCGTCACGCGCCAAGGGGCGCGGGACCGCACCGAGTGGTGTGCCGGTTGCCGAACAAAGTACGGCCGAGCGTCCGCACAACCTTTTCCTATCCGGTGCGGCCAGCGACCGTGATCTCGCCACAGCTGCGGAGCATGATGCCGTTGCCCTCGAAGGCGTGCACGTCAGCCACAGCCACGTCATATACATGCTCGTGCCCTTCGGGCTCGACGCTGGCCACAGTCGCCAAGTACGGCTTCCCGTAGAAGCCGCGTCGCATGTTGCTGGTGAGGGCCACCCACTTACTACGGTCAACAACCACCACGCCGAACGGCGCCGGCCTGAAACTGAAGCCGGTCGCTTACCCGTGACGGTTTACGATTCCGCCGCCTACCACGCAGGTGGTACTCGGCTGGCCCTAGACGGTGGTTGGGTCGCACGGGCCAGGTCTCGCGGGCATAGCTCCGGCCAAGCGTCTACGAGTGGGGCTCATCCACCGGCACCGGCAACTGCTGTCCATAGCCGGGCTCCTGCGGGTCAGAGGTCGCGCGGGGAGGATCATGTTGTCCATGAGTGATCTCAAGCTGTTCCGGCTTGTGGACGGCCACGCGACCGAGTTGTCGGGTAGTTCAGTTGCTTTGGAGCGTCACCTGCAGAGTGCCATCGAGGCCAATATGGAAGTTCTCTTCGGCGTCCGGTTTTTGGCTTCGGAGTACTCCACGGGACCTAAGCATCGTGGTCGGATCGACTCGTTGGGGATCGATGACACGGGTTCGCCGGTGATCTTCGAGTATAAGCGGGCACGCGACGAGAATGTGATCAACCAGGGTCTGTTCTATATGGACTGGTTGCTCGATCATCAAGCGGAGTTCAAACTGCTCGTGATGGATCGTCTCGGCACCGAGGTGGCGAAGCAGATCGACTGGACCAGTCCGCGGCTTGTCTGTATCGCTGGAGACTTCACGCGCTATGACGAGCACGCGGTGGAGCAGAACAACCACAACATCGAGCTCGTCCGCTACCGCGACTTCGACGGTGAGCTCCTGGCACTGGAGCTGTTGACCGCTGTGAACAGCAGACCAGTGTCGCACACGACCTCGACGGGATCTCCGGCAAACGAGCCGACGATGGACGACCGGCTGGCGAAGGCCCCCGAATCGCTCAAGAACCTGTACGCGGACCTCGACGCACAGCTGATGTCGTTCGGCGACGATGTTCAAAAGACTACCCGCAAGCTTTATTTCGCCTACAAACGCCTGAAGAATTTCGCCTGCGTCGAGGTCCATCCGCACAACCGGACATTGCTGGTGTACTTGAAGGTCGACCCGGACTCCGTGCAACTGGAGCCAGGGTTCTCCCGGGACGTGCGCAGCATCGGGCACTTCGGCACCGGCAGTCTCGAACTTCGCCTGAAGAACTCGGACGATCTCGCAAAGGCGGAGAAACTGCTGCGCGCGAGCTACGACGCGAGCTGAGTCGAATCGACCGGCGGAGCCGCTTCGCGGGCCGTCGGGCAGTGGCTCCGTTCAAAGGTGTGAACGCCAAGACAAAGCTGATCAGGCGGCAGATGCGCACGAGTGGGCCTAGATGTCCAACGCTGGTGACAGGGCCACGGGAATCGGTTCAGCCTGCGCGTAAGTCGATTATCGGCTGAGGCAATGCCTGGTCGATACTCGACCTTCTCGTTAGAAGGCTTCGATCGAGCGGACTCCTCGTGTCAGTCGCTGGAATATCGGTCCAATAATGCGACAATTCTTTCGAAATCGCGTACTGAACGACGGCAGAACTCCAGATCCGTCTTGACCAAGAGGTCCGCGGCCTGTGCTTCGGTTGCCAGTCCTTGCCGTTCTTTCTCGGTCATTACGCGTGAAGGTACGAGTACCCAGTTTCGTCGAGTGGTGTCGAACAACCAGTCGATCTCTCGATTGTCGGCGATAACGGCCTCGTGCAAGAGTTCGGCAAGACGAGTCGGGCGGGTTCGGGAAATCGCCAGACAACAAGTGGCGGAGCGGTGATTCGGGCAGGGGCGCCAGTGATGGTGGGGTGTTCGGCGAAGGTCTTCCAGGTGGATGCGGCCTCGGCGAGCTTGTCCTTGTTGCCGTTGGGTAGCTTGCTGCCGAATTCGTCCTGGATCTTGCCGACCAGGGCGTCGTAGAAGCCGGGGATGCTGCCGTTGCCCTCGGTGACCCCGTCACCGTTGCTTCCCACTGCGGTGGGGATCGACACCTTGTGTTCCGACATGGCTGTGGCGGTGGGGCGGTCGGGCATCGGCCGATCGGTATGCCCGTGTGGCCTGATGGATGCGTTCCGGCTCACCAGCCTGCGTGGGGCCACATCGGCGCGGGTCGTCCGATCCGAGAGAAGTCGACGCGCAAGAGCATCATGATGCACCCGACCGCGCCACTATATGCGCTGAGAAGTAGCCCGGTCGGTTCACGGGAGCATCGTTGCGGGCCGTGCGGCGCTCGACGAAATCGCTGACGCGCTCAAAAGGTTGAGCTTCTGTCCGACGAATGGATGCGAGTGTCGCGGATGGCACCACCACGACGGACCGTGATCCAGTGAATCGGCACCGTTGATTGATGACGTGCGATCCGTCTCGGGCAAAATTGTCGGTCGTTTGCGCTACGGTTCTGTTCGCTGACAATCGATCGGCACTGTGAAGCAGGGGGAGAGATGGCAAGACGGCGTCGCGATTCCGGCAACGTGGCTCTGCTGCTGATGTTCGGAATCGCGGGGTTCGTGGTTCTGGGCCCAGCGGTGCGATTCGCCAGAGGCAATCTCGTCGCGGTGATCGCGGCGATCGTTGGGCTCGTGGCAGCGGCCGTAGCCTTGGCGGTGTTGTGGAAGTCGCGCATCCGACGGCGTCGAGAACTCGAGGACAAGCGCCTACGCGCCGTGCTGCCGTTCCACAACATGAACGACAAGCAATTCGAGCACGCTCTGGCTTCGCTGTGTCGTGACAGTGGTTGCCGCCAGGTGGAGGTCTCGGGCGGTTCGGGGGACCACGGCGCGGACGTTGTGGCGTTGACTCCGGACGGGCGCAGATTGATCTTGCAGGCCAAGCGGTACAACATCACACGCCGGGTCGGAGACAAAGAGATGCAGCAACTCGTCGGGGGGTTGATGACCTGGCACCAATTCGACATCGCTGCCCTGGTCGCGACAGCGTCGTTCACCGCGCCCGCTCGTGCAACAGCTGCCCGGAACGGCATCCGACTCATCGACAACCGTGCGTTGGCCGCATGGAACTCCGGGACGGGTCCTGCTCCCTGGGATTGAGGTTTCAGTTCGCGGCTGATGATCCGAGCTCGGAAGCCGTGGTGCACTCCGGCCGACTGGCAGGTCTAGTCCGACTGAACAAGCGTGAAGACTTCGAAACGGATGGTGAACATGGCAGCAGTGGTTTCGAACACCTGGCCAGAACGCGGAATGAGTATGAGCTGACCTGCGATTCGTGACCAGACCGAGCTCCTCCATGCGGCACAACCGGACTCAGGAAACTACGGCATTGCGACGGACGTGGAACAGCGACCGTCCCCCGGACAAGCACCACACGGCGATCACCGGATCGCAGATCGCACATCCCAGGGACGAGTCGTGGGCGAACGGGATGATCGGGTTGCCTTTGAAGTGGTGCAGCAGGTCCCAAGCGGTGTGTAGGAGCCACGCGATACCGATGAACGTCCAGGATTCGAGGCCGCGGTAGGCGCAGTAGGTGGCGACGGCGGTGAAGGCGAATTCCCAGCCGCCGAAGCCGCCGCCGCTGAGGTATGCGGCGCCCGCGCCGGCGACCATGACGGCGTTGAATCGGCGGCGCTGTGGTTCGGGGATCAGGGACATCGCCAGCGCGTACAGAATGCCGATCAGCACTGGTGCGATGTAGGTGATCATGGGTGACTCCTCGTGCGGTCGGGCACTTTCGCAGACCGAAACTATCCAGTCGAACGAGCGTCTCCTAGTGGCATTTACGACACGTCCCGACGGAAACTCGCCAATTCTTCGGTAGCGGTGCGAATGTGGACCACCGCGAGTTTTGGAGAGAGCGCGGGCCGATCGGGTGAACCGCCGGTGGCGACGATCACAGGGTGATTGATCCTCCCGGACCCGGGTATGCGGCGGATGTCAGCCGACTACTGATTGGGAGGTATGTGATGCCGGAGCATCAGAGCGGACCGAGGGAAGCTGTCGAGGGTGTCGTCGAGGACATCAAGGGCAAGGCGAAGGAAACCGCCGGCGTCATCACCGGTGACGAGGACCTGAAGAAAGAGGGTCGCGCGCAGCAGGACAAGGCCGAATCCCAGCGGGAGGCTGCGCAGAAGGAAGCCGAGGCCGCGAAGGCGCGTTCGGAGGCCGACCTCGATGAGGCGCGGCAGAGCGCGTACGAGAGCAGCAAGGACGCCTAGTTACCGGTGCGGCGGTAGGGTGGCACGACCCGTTCCCGGTCGGCGGCGATCTGCCGCCGCCGGGCCGCCATCGCCTCCGCGGGCGAGGAGTCCACGGTCAAGGCCCGAAAAATGGCTGCCGCGTCCTCGATCGCGTCGCGCGCGCCGACTCCTTCGGCAGGCGTGATGGCGTGATCGGCGTCGCCGCACAGGATGACCGGGAGCCGTGGGGGAGCAGCGGCGGCGAAAGGCACGTTGCGCGCGTTCGAGATGTGCACGGTCTGCGTCTGCGCGAGCAGGAGATCTACCACATCGGAGATTCCCGGGGCGACAGTACGAATGAGTTCGGCCCACTGCGCCACCGGATGGAATCCGATGCTCTCCGGGGGAAGGGGCGGCCGGGTGACCCTGGCGAACCAGACGGAAATCGTTTCGTCCCAGAAGTGGCCGAACGCACCGGTCGGGCGGCCGTCTTCGCCGATCCGTCCGTCGAAATGCAGCACCGTGCTTTTGGTGCGCAAGGCTTGCGGCTGCTCGGTGCGGCCGTAGAAGACGACCTGACCGGTGTACTCGGGGATGCGTCCCGGTTCTGTGCGCTGTCGTACGAGGGAGTCGATGCCGTCGGCTGCGATGACGAGATCGTCGGTCGGTAGCCGGGTGGTGCCGCTCGACAACACGCCGTCGTCGATGTCGGTCACCGGAGTGTCGTAATGGAATTCCGCCGCTGTGGCAGTCGCGAATTCGGTCAGCACCGCCATGAGATCGGCGCGCAAGTACAGCCGATGGCCGCGGCTCGGCCCGAAACGTGCTTCGCCCGGCTGGTATTCGACCCGTAAAGCGTCCACCGGATGGGCGACTTCGTCCAGCCGGTCGGCAGGCACGCCGAGGGTGGTGAGCGCGGTGTGCGCGCGGTCGTCCAGCACCAAGAACGCACCGGCGCCGACGGACCGCTGGCTTTCGTAGACCCGTGCCGGAATGCCCGCGCGCCCGAGAGCCCCGGCGAGAACGGTTCCGGCGATTCCTCCACCGATGATGGTGACCATGTAGTCCAGCGTAGAGCGACGTGCGAGGGTAGCGCCGCCGGATCCGAGCCCTGATAGTGCGAATGAAGCACTGCGACAGCGATGTTCCCGCCGAACGGCCGGGCCGGGCAGCTCGAGGACCGGGCGATGCGTCCACCCGAAGTCGCAGTCGCGCTGATGGGTCAGCAGCGCTGGGCAGGCCGGGGTGAACTCAGAAGGATGGATTTCCGCCGTGGCGGTTCACCAACCGCGCAGCGCCCTCGATGGGCGGGCAGCCCGCCCGCCGAATCGAGCCCACTCAGCAAGTACTCGGCGCAGGCACACCATTGAACCGAGCCTCCAACCATCCGAGCGCCGACGGTACCCCGAGCACCGCGGTGGACAGATGGTCCGGGCTCAGGAACTTCTCGTATTGGACCCGCACCCCCGCCCGGCAGTAGCGCCGCACCGTCGTGTCGATCGACTCCACCGGTATCAGAGCGTCCTGCTCCGCGCGCCACTGATAGAGCGGCGCGGTCGGGATGCCCTCGTAGAGTTCCAGGCTGTTCTCCTCGAGCACCCCGCGTGCGCGCTCGTCCTCGGCGAGCGAATTCGAGGCCGCGACGTCCACGATGCCGCGGCCCGCGCCGGCCAGCAGGATCTCGTTGGTGCAACTGTCGGCGATCCGGTCGCGGAACGACAATCCGACCGAGTTCAGGTTGTCGCTCACCGGCAGCCGCGCCGGGTACTCCCGCTCCAGCCCGATGGCGGCGGCGAAGGCGAGGCCGAATGCGGCGTGCGGCGCGTAGCCGAGGCCCTCGATCATCTTGACCAGGTTCATCGGCACCCCGCCCGCGGCGGCGCCGATGATCGGCAGTTCCGGCGCGTAGGTCGGCGCCAGCGCGGCCGCCCACGTGGTCGCCATGCCGCCGCCGGAGTAACCCAGCATGGCGACCCGGCTGTCGGCCAGGCCCAGTTCGGTGACCCGCCGTGCGGCGCGGATGCCGTCCAGGGTGATCATGCCGCCGAGCCTCGCCGCGCCGTAGGCGCTGGTGGGCCCGAGATGATCGGGGAGAGCGACCGACCAGCCGCGCAGCAGCAGGCCGTTGAGCGCGGGTGCTTCGCGCACCGCCAGGTTGGGGTCGCTGGTGTAGAGCACGCGAGAGACCGAGCACTGGGTGCCGAGTGCGTTGATGATGTGCTGATAGGACAGCAGCGGCCCACCCGGGGTGGGGTTCGGTGGGGTCAGCACGGTGGTGGTGGCCGCGATCGGCTGGCCCGCCGAGTTCGTCGAGCGGAACTTGATCATCGTGACCGTCGCGCCGGGGAACGCGAGTAGTCCCGGCATCGGCCGTACCGCGAGGATGTCCCCCGGCGCGGCGCGGTCCAGATCGGCCGGAGTGGCGTAGAACGGGTCGGGATCAGGTTCGGGGTAGATCGGCTGCGCCGCGGCCTGCGGTGTGATCAGACCCTGCGGTGTGATCAGACAGAGCGCGGCCGCGGCGGTGGCGATGACCAATCGAAGCATGGCTTTCGTCGACTCCCATTCGTCACGATGTGTTGTTCCGAAACGCTGGTCTGCTGAAGTCGAATACTGCGGACACCGGTCGCCTGCGGCCGATGCCCGGACCTGCACACTTTAGGGGACGATCGGAAAAGGCCGAGGTAGCCGCGCCGCCGGGTGACGGCCGGGCGCGCTGCTCGCCCGTCGGCTACCGTGACCCGGTGCTTCTGCTGGTCGTCGGCGTGATCCTGCTCGGTGTGTTCGGAGTGCGATTCCGCAGGGACCGCAGGCGGTTGGGGCACGGCGTGTATCTGCTACTCGGGACGGCGTTCGTCGGCGCGGGGGCGGTCGGCCTGGTCGCCGACGGTGATCTGCCGGTGGTGCTCGCCCCGCTGCTCGTGCTCTTGTCGCCGCTGCTGGTGCTGGTGCTGGCCGGGTTGTCGATCGCGAACGGCGCGCAGTTGGTGCGCCGGGAGGGCTGGCGTCTTCCGAACCTGCTGCCGCTCGGGCTCGGCCTCGCGCTGCTGGTGCCGTATGTCGTGCTCGCCCTCGCCCTGCTGACCGAAAACCTCTGGTTCGTGGTCCTTTTGGCCTCGCTGACGATGGCGATCAGCTACATCGGGTTCCTGTTCGCGGCATTCCTTGTGTATTCGCTGTGCTATGGCTCACTGCCCTACCGTCCCGGGATGGACGCGATCGTGGTGCACGGCGCCGGCTTGGTCGACGGCGACGTGCCGCCGCTGCTGGCGGCGCGCCTGGATCGGGCGATCGAGGTCTATCGCGGCGAAGCCGTGCGCGGACACGCCCCGCTGCTGATCGCCAGTGGCGGTAGGGGATCCGACGAGGAGGTCTCCGAGGCGGCGGCGATGGCGGATTACCTGATCGACCACGGTGTGCCCGACGACCACGTGATCCTGGAGGACCGGTCGGGCACCACCGAGGAGAATCTGTTGTTCACCAAGCGGCTGCTCGGCGAGCGCGGCCAGACAACCCGAATGGTGCTGGTGACCAGCAATTTCCACATTCTGCGCACGGCGATCCTGGCGCGTCGCCTCGATCTCGACGCCGAGGTGACCGGCGCCAGGACCGCCTTCTACTACCTGCCGAGCGCGTTCCTGCGCGAATTCGCCGCGCTGCTGGTGGCCTACAAATGGAGCACCGTGATCGCGTGCGTCGCGCTGGTGTCGCTGCCGCCGCTCGCCCTGCTGGCCACCCGCGGCTGACTCAGTTGCCGAAGCTCTTGTGCGGAATCCCCACGGTCAAGCCGCCGTCGATGACGAACTCCGCTCCGGTGGAATACGACGATTCGTCGCTGGCCAGGAATGTCACCAGGGCGGAGACCTCGGCCGGGTCGGCGGCGCGACCGAGCGGGATCTGCAGGAAGTCCTCCGGGATGTTCTCCGTCATCGGGGTCCGGATCAGGCCGGGATGCACGGAATTCACCCGGATCCTGTACTGCGCCAGCTCGAGCGCGGTGGACTTGGTGAGCCCGCGCACGGCGAACTTGGTGGCCGTGTAGCCGTGCAGGCCGGGGCTGCCGCGCATGCCCTCGACGGAGGAGATGTTGATGATCGAGCCGCCGCCCGCCTCGATCATCGCGGGCGTCGCGGCCTGCATGCCGAGGAACGTGCCGGTCAGGTTGATGTCGATGATCCGCTGCCATTCGGCCAGCTCGAAAGCGACGAGCAGGTTGCCGTTCGCGATGCCCGCGTTGTTCACCAGCACGCTCAGCGAGCCGAACCGCTCCACCGCCTCGCCGACGGCTTTGCGCCAGTCGTCCGGCTCGCGCACGTCGAGGTGCACGTAGACCGCGTTGTCGCCGAGCTCCGCGGCGACCGCGGCGCCCTCGTCGTCGAGCACGTCGCCCAGCACCACACGCGCGTCCTCGGCGACCAGCGCCCTGGCGTGGGCCGCGCCCATGCCGCGCGCTCCGCCGCTGATCAACGCCACCTTGCCGGTCAACCGCCCCATCCGGGGTACCTCCGTCTCTCGAACGTCGTCTGCAACGCGTTGCAGAAACGCGCCAGTGTGGGCGCGTCTCGCGACAGTAACCCAGGGTGGAGCTCGGCGGTTGTCGGTGACGATGTGGTCGCTGCGTCCGGCGAGTGGGTGGACGTCGCGGCCGGGCTGGTGAACTTGTCCCGCCTATCGCGAGAGCCGAGAGCAGCTACTGCGTGAACCGGCTCCATGCTTCGCCCTGGGGGGTGCTCGGGAGCGGGTGCGCGAATGTCCGGGGTTGGTGGGCGGCGGTCGCGCTGACCGTCGAACGCGACGGTGGCGGACAGGCTGGTGTGCATCGCCGGTGCGGCCGCGGGTCCGTCCTGTGCGCAGCTGTGTCATGATCGTATAGAACGCGTTCTAATTATGTCCCCGATGTGACCGCTCGGGAGGTGCGCCATGACGAACTCCGGCCGAAGCGTGACGCGGTTCGGCGGACGTTTCCGGGTGCCGGACATCGCCGAAGTGCCCGGTGGCCGCCTGGTCGAGCTGCCGGGGCGGGGCCGGACCTACGTGGTCGACATCCCGGGGCCGGAACACGCACCCGCGCTGGTGCTCCTGCACGCCACTGCCTGCACCGCCTACCTCACCTGGTTCCCGTCGCTGGCGGCGCTGGCTCAGCGGTACCGGGTGATCCTGTTCGATCAGCGGTGGCACGGGCGCGGCATCCGCTCCGAGCGTTTCACCCTGGAGGACTGCGCCGATGACGTGGTGGCGGTCCTCGACGCGCTGCACGTCGACCGGGCCATGTGCGCGGGGTTCTCGCTCGGTGGAATCGTCAGCCTGCTGGCCGGGCGTCGTCATCCGGATCGGGTGAGCGGGCTGGTGCTCTGCGCGACGCCCTATCGATTCCGGGAGAAATGGCGCGAGCACGCTTTTCACCGGACGTTCGGTGTCTTCGCCGCCGCGGTGGGGCCGTATTCCTACCGTCGTGCCGAGAAGCTCGCGGGCCGTCTGCCCGAGCTTCCGCAGGTCGCCTGGACCCGGGGGCGATTGGATCGCTGGGCGCTGGACGAGTTCCGCAGCACCAGCGGGTGGGCGCTCACCCAGGTTCTCGCCGCGGTCGGGCGCTTCGACGCGACCGCATGGCTGCCGGATCTGACGATGCCGACGGCTGTGGTGATCACGACCCGGGATCGGGCGATTCCGGTCTATCGACAGGTGGAGATGGCGACCATGATCCCGGGAGCGAGCACGCACCTGGTCGCGGCCGGGCACGCGTCCTGCGTGCTGGAGGCCGATCGTTTCGTGCCCGTGTTGCTCGAAGCCTGCGAGACCGTCGCCGCGAAGATTTGAATCGCGCGGTCCTGTCCGGCGGCGGTGGCGGACAGGGCGCCGGCGCTCAGCCCGATTTCCGCGCCGCGGAGAGCAATTCGGCGACCTCGCCGGGCACGGCGTCGGCGAGCGCCGCGATATCGGGCACCAGTTCCTTGCAGGCGATGAAGCCGAAGTTGAGCTTGTCGTTGTTGGACAGCACGGTGACCGTCAGGCCCGCGCCGTGGAACACCGGCCCGAACGGATACATCCCGTCCACCCGGACGCCGAGGAAGTACAGCGGCATCGGAGGGCCGGGCACGTTCGACACCACCAGGTTGTGCACCACCGGGTGCATCTCGGCCAGCTTGAGCGAGGAGTACATCCGCGCGGCGAGCCGGAAGGTGTTCGGCGGGGCGTATTTCGACCAGTCCTGCAGGAAGTCCGCACCCATCGCTTCGTGTTCTTCCTTCGCCCCGCGGTTGTTCTCGGCCACCTCACGCAGGCGTTGCACCGGGTCGGCGACGTCGGTGCCGAGCCGCGCGAACAGCGTGGACACCTTGTTGACCCCCGCGGTGTGCCGGGTCGACTCGTGCACCGACACCGGAACCGACGCGATGAGCGAGCGGTCCGGCAATTCGTCGCGCTCCGCCAGATAGGCGCGCAACGCGCCGGCGACCACAGTGAGTACGACGTCGTTCACCTTGACGCCGAACGCGGAGCGGATCTCCTTGACGGCGTCCAGTTCGGCGTCGGTGAACGCGACCGCGCGGTGCGGCGTGATGGCGAGATTGAACGGCGTGCGCGGAGCGGAGAACGGTATCGCCATGCCCGCCTTGTTCTCGCGGCGGCGTTGCGCGAATCCGGCGACCACGCCGACCGTCTTCGGCAGCATGCCGACGATGCCCGCTCTGGTCGGGAACTTCACCACCGCTTCGGCCAGCATTTGCCAGTCGCTAGGTATGGGTTCGGGGCGCCACTCGTCGTCGGGCACCGTCTTCGTGACGCCCGGCTCCGGGTCGCACAGGTGCATCATCAGGTTGGCGCCGGTGATGCCGTCCACGGCGGCGTGGTGGTATTTGCAGATCACCGCGACCTTCCCGTCATCGAGACCTTCCACCACGGACATTTCCCACAGCGGGCGATCGCGGTCCATGGGACGGCTGGCGATATCCCCGACGAGTTCGGCGAGTTCGCGGCGCCCGGCCGGCGCCGCGATCGCGATGCGGCGGACGTGGTAGTCGAGGTCGAAATTCTCGTCCTCCACCCAGACGGGATGGTCGAGGTTGAGTGGCACCTCGTACACGCGGCGGCGCATCTGCGGAATCAGGGGAAGTCGCCGGGCTAGTTCGGCTTTGAATCCCTCGAACGAGTAGTCACCCGCCGCCGGGTCGAGGATCAGCAGCGCGCAGACGTGCAGATGCTGGGTCCCGGTTTCGAGGTAGAGAAAGCTGGCATCCAATCCGGTCAATCGTTCCATAGCAAAAGCCTACTAGAACGCGTTCTAGTTTTGTGCCGGAAACGCCCGGTGTGACGACTGTAGCGAAGTTGTGTCACCGTACAGCGCCCGGCGGCGCTTTTGTGTGTTACCGAAAGTTCTACATATGTGTATAGTCCTTGCTACGGACATGTAGGAATCGCGCGCGGTGGCGGCGAGCGAGGATCGAGGAGTATCGATGAAGCTACTTCGCAGGGCTGGGCGGCGGCCCGATACGGACCCCGGCGCCGTGGCGCTGCACGCCCGCAACGTGCGCTTCGACTGGGCGGACACGCCGCTGCACTGGATGCCCGCCGAGCCCATCGCCTCGCACCTGATCAATTCGCTGAATCTGCTTCTGCCCGAAGGGGAGCGGATGTTCTGCACCGCGTATGCCGAAGCGCTGCCGTACGTGCGGGACGAGAAACTCCGCGAGGCGATGCTCGGGTTCATCGGCCAGGAATCGATGCACGCCGAGACGCACGACAAAGTGCTGCACGAGGTGCTCGCCGTGCACGGCATCGATCCCGGGCCCTACCTGCGACAGGCCGAATACCTGTTCCGCCGGACGCTCGGGCCGAGGAATGTCGAAGGCGTCGCCGAACGGCAGGTGATGGTCGAGCGGCTGGCCTTCATCGCATGCCTGGAGCACTTCTTCGCCTATCTCGGCGACTGGGTGCTCAACGCGGATCTGGAACGGTTCGGCGCCGACCCGCGCATGGCGGACCTGTTCCGCTGGCACGGGGCGGAAGAAGTCGAGCACCGGCACGTCGCGCATGACGTAGCGGTCTATTTCGGCGCCGGATACGTGCGGCGAGCGGGACTGATGCTGCTGGTGTTCCCGATCTTCCTGACCTTGGTGGTGCGCGGCACCAAGTTCATGGTCCACCAGGACCGCGACCTGTCCGACCTCGGCTATTTCCGGTTGCTCGCGCGGGTCTTCGGCGCCATGTGGCGCGGCGCGTTGCCCGGGATCCCCTCGTTGCTGTGGAGTGCGCTGAGCACTTTCAAACCGGGCTACGATCCGGAGACGGTCGGCTCCACCGCGCAGGCGGTGGCCTACCTGGCCAAATCCCCGGCGGCGCGGGCGATCGCCTCGTGAGGCTGCCCGTTCCCGACCGGCTGCCCTCGGACCTGTTCGGCAAGCGCGATCACGACCGCGCCGTACGGGTGCTCGACGCGGTGGCCTCGGCGCGACTGCGCTGGACCACACTGGTCAACCGGCGCGATCCACGCCCGAGGGTGGACGACCGGCGGCTCGCGCTGGTGGTCACCGAGCGGCGGATCGAGGCGCGCGACCAGGACGTGGTGAGCCTGCGACTGGCCGCCCCGGACGGGCGCGTGCTGCCGCCCTGGCGCCCCGGCGCCCACCTCGACCTCGAGCTGCCGTCCGGCCGGCTGCGGCAGTACTCGCTGTGCGGCGACCCCGCGGACATTCGGGCCTACCGAGT
Organism: Nocardia abscessus; assembly: GCF_015477775.1. Lineage (GTDB taxonomy): Bacteria > Actinomycetota > Actinomycetes > Mycobacteriales > Mycobacteriaceae > Nocardia > Nocardia abscessus_A. The sequence goes on from NZ_JADLQO010000008.1 coordinate 247,044, forward strand.
GGCGGTGCGCCGCATCCCGGAAGGCGGCGGTGGTTCCGTGGAGGTGCACGACGCACTCCCGGTGGGGTCACCGATCGTGGTACGCGGGCCGCGTAACGCGTTCCCGTTCGCCGTGCCCGGCCACGGATCTCCGGCCGCGCGTTTGCATTTCGTCGCGGGCGGCATCGGAATCACGCCGATCCTGCCGATGGCGCGGCTGGCGCACCGGCTCGGGATCGAATGGTCGATGGTGTACACCGGGCGCAGCCGCGATACCTTGCCGTTCCTCGACGAGATCGCGGGATTCGGCGACCGCGTCGTCGTGCGCACCGACGACGAGCACGGGCTTCCCGACGCAGCCGCCCTGCTGCCCGGCGTCGGCCCCGACACCGCGGTCTACTGCTGCGGCCCGGTGCCGATGATCACCGTCATCGCCGACACTGTGCGCGAGATGCCCTATGTGGAACTGCATTCCGAACGGTTCTCGCCGCCGCCGATCGTGAACGGCAAGCCGTTCGAGATCCAACTCGCCTCCACCGGGGACGTTCTCGAGGTCGGTGCGGACCGCAGCGCGCTCGACACGATCCTCGGCGCCCGGCCCGACCGCCCGTACTCGTGCAGGCAGGGCTTCTGCCGCACATGCAAGGTCCGGGTCCTGGCCGGCGAACCCGACCACCGCGACACCGTGCTCACCGCCGCCGAACGCGAGGCGGGCGAGATGCTCGTCTGCGTCTCGCGCGCCGACGGTGGGCGACTCGTGCTCGATCTGTGACCCGACCCCGGTCAGTCAAGGAGAAACCCGATGACCACCGCCGAACCGCTCCCCGCGGTCGAACGCACCGTGCGCAGCGGAGAATTCGACCTCGCCGTCTACGAATACGGTGACCCCGCCGCGGAAACCGTCGTGCTGGTGCACGGCTGGCCCGATACCCACCACCTCTGGGACGCGGTGGTGCCGCTCCTGGCTCGCCGGTTCCATGTGGTCGCCTACGACACCCGCGGGCACGGTCGCTCTACCCGTACCCGGCGCACGGAAGACTTCCGGCTCGACCGTCTGGCCGCGGACTTCTACGCCGTCGCCGACGCCGTGAGCCCCGACCGGCCCGTGCACGTCCTCGCGCACGACTGGGGTTCGGTGCAGGTGTGGGAAGCGGTGTGTGAGCCGCGTGCGGCCACCCGGGTCGCGTCGTTCACCTCGGTGTCGGGGCCGAACCTGGACCACGTCGGCAAGTGGATTCGCAACCGGCTCTCGCGTCCGACGCCGCGCAACGTGTGGCAGCCGTTCACCCAGCTGCTGTCCTCGGCGTACACCTTCTTCTTCATGACCCCCGTGCTGCCGCGCGCCGCGTTCGGCCTGATCGGTACCGAGCGCTTCTGGCGGCGGGTCGTCTCGATCATGAACGAGACCGCCCCGTCGAACGTGCGTCTCGGCCCGAGTTTCCGCGCCGACGTCGTCGACGGTCTGCTGATCTACCGCGCGAACATCGTGCAGCGCATGCTCGCGCCACGCGAGCGGCACACCGAGGTGCCGGTGCAGCTGATCGTCGCGGGCCGTGACGTCGCGGTCCGTCCCGCGGGATTCGATGACGAACACCGGTGGACCGGGCGGCTGTGGCGGCGGGACGTGCCCGCCGGGCACTGGATGCCGTTCTCGCATCCGGAACTGCTGGCCACCGCGACCACCGAACTGATCGACACGCTGGGCGGCGCGGCGCCGCCCAGCACGTTGCGCCGGGCCGAAACAGGACGGACCGCAAGGCCGTTCGGTGATCAGCTGGTCGTCATCACCGGTGCCGGCAGCGGCATCGGCCGTGCTACCGCGCTCGCCCTGGCCCGCCGCGGCGCCGAGATCGTGCTCTCCGACATCGATCTCGCGGCGGCGAAGGAGACCGCCGAGTTGATCGCCGCCGAACACGGCGTCGCGCACGCCTATCAACTCGACGTCGCCGAGGAAGGCGAGATGCAGGCGCACGCCGCGACGGTGCTGGACAACCACGGCGTCCCCGACATCCTGATCAACAACGCCGGGATCGGCCAGGCCGGTGGATTCTTCGAGACCTCGGCGGCGGACTTCGACCGCGTGCTGCGGATCAACCTCGGCGGCGTGGTGAACGGCTGCCGTGCCTTCGGGCCCGCCATGGCCGAGCGGGGCCTCGGCGGTCACATCGTGAATCTCTCCAGCATGGCGGCCTACAGCCCGCAGCAGGGCTTCAGCGCGTATTCCACCAGCAAGTCGGCGGTGTTCATGTTCTCCGACTGCGTGCGCGCCGAACTGGCCGCGCGCGGGATCTCGGTGCACACCATCTGCCCGGGCATCGTGCACACCAATATCGTGGCGCGCACCCGCTTCTCCGGCGTCAGCGCGGAAGAGGAGAAGCGCAAACAGGAGCGCTACGACAACCTGTACCGGATGCGGCGTTACGGCCCGGAGAAGGTGGCCGAGCAGATCGTGCGCGCCCTCCAGCGGAATCGCAGCATCGTGCCCGTGACGCCGGAGGCTCACCTGCAGTATCACTTCGGGCGGCTCGCGCCCGCCGTCGTGCGGTTCCTGGCGGCGCGGGTGAAGCTGACCTGACTCAGGAGGCGAGGGTTCGGGCGAGTTCGGCCTCGACGGCCACGACTCGCTCGGGCCCGATGCCCCACGGGTGCTCGACACCCACCCGCCGGTCCAGATCCCAGAGCACGCACTCCTCGCCCGGGGCCGCCACGAACGACCACGCCACCACGGTGCGGCCGAGTTGCTCGGCCATCGTTCCGTGCGAGTCGACCGGCGGCCCGGCGCCTTCCGGGAAGTGGTGCAGGAAGCGGCCGTAGGCGCGCGCGCAGAAATCGGCGTATCGCTTGGTGCACAGGATGAACCCGTGCCATGCCTCGTCCACCGCGTGCGACGGCATGCCGATCACCTGGTCGTCGCGCATGGCGGCGCCGCAGCAGAGCAACCACTGCCGCAATCCCTTGTCCACCAGCTCTCGTGGCTGCCAGGGGCAGGTCTTGTAGACGGCCTCGGGCAGTTCCAGGGCGTCGACGGCGGCGCGCACGGCCGCGAGGTCGATGTCACCGGCCGGAGATCTGCGGAACCTGAAGTTCACCACAGTTCACTGTACGTGCGTGCCGATCGGCCGCTACCGTCGTGACATGAGCGCACTCATCGTTCTTTTCATCCTGTTGATGGTGCTGCTCCTCGTGGCGGTTCCGATCATCGTCGTAGTCGTCATCATCCGCTCGCAACGCAATCGGTTCTTACCGCCGCCGCCCTATGGTCCGTGGCGCGGCGGGAACCGGAGCGGCGGATATTACGAGGGGGGATCCACCGACCCGTTCTGGGCAGCCGGCGGCGCCGGTTTGATCGGCGGGTTCGACCAACCGCACGGCGGTGGGGGCGGGCATCATCATCACGACCATCACCACCATGGCAGCGGCTGCGGCGGTGGCAGCGGTAGTAGCTGCGGTGGAGGAAGCAGCTCCAGCTGTAGTGGCGGCAGCAGCTCCAGTTGCGGCGGCGGCAGCAGTTCCAGCTGTGGCGGGGGCAGCAGTTCCAGCTGTGGCGGCGGCGGTTCCTGACGCAGGATTTGACCTCAACCCTTCTCGAGGTTCCATGCTGATCTTCGTCCGAAACGGCAAGGAACAACGAAGGGTGTGTCATGCGGGCTGTGCAAGCCGATGAGTTCGGTGGACCGGAAGTACTCGTGGTACGTGAACTACCGGATCCGGTGGCCGGACCGGGAGAGGTGGTCGTCGACGTGGCGGCCGCGGATGTGATGTTCCTGGACACCCGGCTGCGCAGCGGCTGGGGCACCGACTTCTTCGCGATCGAACTGCCCTATGTGCCCGGTGGGGCCGTCGCCGGTGTGGTGGCGTCGGTCGGCCCCGACGTCGACCCCGGCTGGGTGGGCAAGCGGGTATCGACGCCGACCGCGGCCAGCGGCATCGGCGGTGGCCTGCCGATCGGCGGATACGCCGAGAAGGCGCTGGCCAAGGCGGACACTCTCGTCGCTTTGCCCGACGGGCTCACCGCGACGCAGGCCGTCGCGCTCGCCCACGACGGCAGGACGGCGCTCGCAGTCTTCGACCGTGCCGCCGTGCAGCCGGGCGAATGGGTCCTGATCACCGCCGCGGGCGGCGGACTGGGCATCCTGCTGATCCAGCTCGCCCGTGCGGCGGGCGCGAACGTCGTCGCCGCCGCGCGCGGCGCCGCGAAGCTGGAACTCGCCGAGCGGCTCGGCGCGAACGCGGTGGTCGACTACTCCGCCCCCGACTGGGTGGAGAAGGCGCGCGCCGCGACCGGGGGAGCGGGCGCGCACGTCGTGTTCGACGGCGCGGGCGGCGCGCTCGGCGAGGCCGCGCTCACTGCCGTTGCGGACGGAGGGCGTTTCCTCGGATACGGCGCTGCCGCAGGGGAATTCGCCGCTCTGGACCGGGAGGCCGCGGCGGCGCGCGGCGTCACCGTCTACGGGCTGTTCGATATCACCGGCGCCGACATCGATTGGCAGGCGCTGGCCCGGCGGGCCCAGGAAGAGGTCGCGGCGGGGCGCTTGCAGGTGGTCATCGGCCAGACCTTCCCGCTCGACGGAGCTGATCGGGCACACGCCGCCATCGAGTCCAGGGCCGCGCTGGGGCGCACTTTGTTAACAGTGTGAATAAAGCGGCGAACTGGACAATTGACGTAGTGCGCTGCCCGGACGACGGCGCTAGGGTGCCGGGGTGGAAACTCTGCTCGTCGTCGGTATCGTCATCGTGGTCCTCGGCTTCGTCGTCGCCGTAGTGCAGTTCGCCAGCCGGCCACCGAAGGACGCCGAGCCGTGGGACGACCGGGACGACGCCGAGGACTACGAGGACGACTGGGACGAGGACTATCGCGACGACTGACCCCGCCCGGCCGGGGTCAGCACCACGACCGCGATGGGCCGCTTGGTCAGCTTTTGATAGGCGCTGTAGCGACCCTGATTCACCTTGTCGACGACCGCCCACCGCCGGGCGTAATCGGGATCATCCGGCAGCGTCGCCCGGGCCCGCACCGTCAGTTTCCGCCGCCCGACCTGGATCTCGCACTCCGGTCGCGCCTTCAGGTTCGCCAGCCACCCCGGCGGCCGCGGCGACCCGCCGTTGGACGCCGTCACCAAATAGTCCGCACCGTCGCGCGCGTACGTCAGCGCCGAAGTCCGCTCCTGGCCGGACTTGCGCCCCACCGTCCGCAGCAACAGCGTCGGATTCCCCAGCAGCAGCCGATGCCCCACCAGCCCACCACTGTTCTCGTACACCCACTGATGCGCCTTCAGTACCTTCGTGAACAGCCCGGCCATACCTGACCCTCCAGTAAGTTTCCGACCCACCCACCCTAGGTCATCCCCCTCCGACTGGTCCCCGACCCACCGCACCCGGTAGCATCCCCAACGCTCGCGGTTCCCCGCAGCACGGGGCGGTAGCTCAGTCGGTTAGAGCCGTGGACTCATAATCCATTGGTCGCGGGTTCGAGCCCCGCCCGCCCCACTAAGCGCCTCTGAGCTGCGGAAACGCTGAACTTTACAGCTGAGTTGATCTAGAACAGCGCTCCGGCAGCAATGGATTTTGCCGATGAAATTCGGGCTTGGGGCTGGAACCTGTACGGCATCCGAGAGCTTGCGGAGGACTTCGCGACGGAACTGCGTCGCAACAACCGGAGCAAGCAGGCCATTCCGACGCCTGGCTGGTGTGGGTCGTGTGGATGGTCTGGGGAGCCGACCTGTGGCGCAGATGATTTGGGTGATACTGGCGATGTGAACGGGACATGGGAGGCGTGGGGTGGGGTCGCGATCGCCGCGATTACCTCGATACCGCTAGCCGGTCTCGCGGCCTGGTGGCTGGCTGGGCGGCGCGGGTGGCGCGCCGCGCTATGCGATGTCGGGATGGTGACGGGTACCGCGCCGTGGGTGTGGATGATCCTCACGCCGACGGGAACGGGCCGTTCGGTGAATCTCGTGCCGCTGCGTGATCTGGCCGAGGTCCTGGCCGACGACCGGGTGATCGAGCAGTTCGGTGGGAATCTGCTGGTCTTCGCCGCACTCGGCTTCCTGTTGCCGGTGCGCCGACCCTGGTTCGCCCGCTCGTACCGCATCCTGTTGGCGGGAGCAGCGGCTTCGATCGCGGTGGAGACCGTGCAGTTCGCCCTCGCTATCGGCCGTCACTCATCCGTCGACGACGTGCTGGTGAACGCGGCCGGTGCATACCTGGCGGGCCTGCTCTCACGACAGTTGTGGGCGCCGCGCGCAGTGACCGACCGGTCCGAGCCGGCGCTACCTGAAGAGTCGAAAGGGGCATCGTCTCCGAGCAGGGCGGTCTCGGCCGGCTCCGCGGTCGTTCGCGGACACGGGTTGCCGCGGCGGTGAGGTCGCCAACCCTCGGCCGCGTGGCTCGAATCGGTCTGAGGGCATGCACGAGTCGCCACGTCATAGCGGTCGCCGTGCCCCGCGGGCGAAGTGCTGCTACAGAATCCGATACATCCGGTGGTCGATGCGGCCTTGGCCGTATTCGCCGTAGCCGACCACGACCAGACCGCACAGCCACGAGTAGCGCTCGTCGGAGGTCTCGAACCTCGGTGTCGGTCGCACGTAGCTCTCGTCGACCGACAGCCGCTGCCCGTCGGCCAGACGTTGACGACCATCGGGCGGGAATCGGAGCACTCCGTTCGACTCGTAGTGGATGAGCACACCGTCGTCGGTGCGCAGGGTCGCGCGAACGTCCATACGACTGATCCAGTCGGCTCCCAACCACACTCAGTCACCGCCCCCGGGCAGCATTTCGCCCCGGAAGCCGGGCCCGTGGAAGCGACCGCCCTTGGTCACGAAAGTCATACGGGTACCGAGCGGGGTCGAGATCATCTGGGCCGGCTCCAGGTCGATGCTGAGATCGCAGAGATGCTCGGCCGGCAACGCATCGAGCAACGCCCGTTCGAAAATTGGCGTGGTCTTGTCGACGGTGCTCATCGCCGCCGATTGGTTCGGCGCGAAAGCAGATGGAGAACTCCACCGAATCCACCGGCGGCGGGACGTGCCTTCCTCCTGGCTTCGACATGCCGGAGCCATTCCCATCACTGGCGGATGTCGTCGGTGAATACATACTCGGCAGTGCCGATCGAGGTCCTTGATTGCAGGAGCGCTGGATGTGGAAGAGCCTGAAACGAGCGGTCGCGGGGCCGGAGTTACCCTCCGAGCCGACGCTACGGTCGGTTCCGACTCATAGCCGGTTCGGTACCGCACGATTCATCGAGCTGTGGTATCCCCGAAGCGTCACGGTCGAAGTCGCCGGCGCACCGCGGCTCACTGTGCGGGACGAAGGCCTGCCGCGCCGACTCGCGACGAGTGTGGTACCACCGAGGATCCTTGCGACCAACCGACGCAGCGTGACGCTCATGGTCGAGAACGATCCGGCGGTCATCTCGGCGGGCAAGCGCGGGATGCGACGACGCACATACCGATGCGACGCGCTCGTGCGAGGAGTCACTTACCGACTGATCCCAACTGGACCCAAGCGCGCCACACTTTTCGCGGGGGAGTTCCCTGTCGGTCAGTTCAGGACGTCGAAGGTCAATCACCCACCCGAAACCATCTTCTGGGAACCGACGGCCACGCCGCAGGACGTCGTCGTCGGAATGCTGCTCGGCTCGGCACTCGGCATCGGCGCCAACGGATTCTTCCGAAACCTCCTCCGCGACCTCGACTTCGTACCCACCCCTTGAATCAGGGGAGTAGAGCCTCGAATTTGTTCCCGATGATCCGGGGCCCGGGCCCGTTCTGAGCTAGTTCAGTCGATCTTGGCCATCACATGCTTGACGCGGGTGTAGTCCTCCAGCCCGTACATCGACAGGTCCTTGCCGTGTCCGGACGACTTGAACCCGCCGTGCGGCATCTCGGCTATCAGCGCGGTGTGGGTGTTGATCCATACACAGCCGAAGTCGAGCGCGGCCGACACGCGGAGTGCCCTGGACAAGTCCTTGGTCCATACCGAGGACGCCAGCCCGTATTCGACGCCGTTGGCCCATCGGATCGCCTCGTCTTCGTCGGTGAACGCCTGCACGGTGATCACCGGGCCGAAGATCTCGTCCTGGCTCAGCCGGTCGTGCTGGAGCAGCCCGCCGATGACCGTCGGCTCGACGTAGTATCCGCGGTCGCCCTGTCGGTGCCCGCCGGCCATGACCGAAGCGTGATCGGGCACCTCATCGAGGAAGGCGAGGACCCGCTGTAGTTGGTTGGCGTTGTTGACCGGTGGAACCCAGGCTTCCTCGTCATCGGCGGCCTTGCCGAAAGTCGTCGTCGCACTGCTGGCCTGCTCTGCCAGCGCCGCGGTCAAATCGTCGGTCACCGACGCGTGACCGAGCACCCGGGTGGCTGCCGTGCAATCCTGACCGGCGTTGAAATAGCCCGAGGCGGCGATGCTTTTGGCGGCAACAGTGATGTCGGCGTCGGGGAACACGATCACCGGCGCCTTGCCGCCCAACTCCAGATGCGTGCGCTTCAGTCGGCCGCCTGCCGATTCCGCGACCGCGCGGCCCGCGGCCACCGAACCGGTGATCGACACCATCTTCGGGGTCGGATGCGCCACCACCGCAGCGCCGGTCACCCGGTCACCGGTGACAACGTTGAGCACGCCTGGCGGTAGGTGCTCGGAGGCTAGTTCGGCCAGCATCACCGTGGTCACCGGGGTGGTGTCGCTCGGCTTGATCACCACGGTGTTGCCCGCCGCGATCGCGGGAACGAACTTCCAGATCGCCATCATCATCGGGTAATTCCATGGCGTCACCTGCCCGATGACGCCGATCGGCTCCCGGCGGATCCACGATGTATGGCCCGCGAGATACTCGCCGGCCGACTTACCCTCGAGAACCCGTGCCGCTCCCGCGAAGAACCGGGTCTGGTCCAGCATCTGCGGGATTTCCGCGGCCGAGGTGAGGTGGTTCGGCTTGCCGGTGTTTCGGCCCTCTGCCTCGACAAGCGCGTCGGCGACATTCTCCAGCTCGTCGGCGAAATCGAGCAGCGCCTGCTGGCGTTGCGACGGCGTCGTGCGCTTCCAGTCGTGGAACGCCCTGTCCGCCGCTGCGTACGCGTTGTCGATGTCCTGTTCGTTGGACGCCGGGGCGGTGCCGTACTGATCGCCGGTAGTGGGATCGATGAGCGCCATCGTCGCACCGCTGACCGAGTCGACGAGCTTGCCGTCGATGAAGTTCTGAACCACTGTCATGATGGTGCTCCTCGGTTGCTTCTTCAGTCCGTAATCCGCTGGCGCGGGGCGTTCGGTCACCTTGGTATCTGGTCGTCGTCTGCTATTTCCTGTTCAGTCGCATTTCGGTGTTATCGATCACCGATAAGGATTGATTTTACTCCTTTGTCACTGCCGCGACGATGCGTCGGAGAATGGCTTATTTGCGATAGTCGCATTATTCATTCTCTCCTTTCGGCGACCTTTGTTTTCGCTGCAATATAATTCTAGTCTTCGAAAAAGGTCGTGGGCCAGAGTCTTTGCGAGTGATGTGTCGTGGCAGAACCATCTGTGCACGACCGAGGACATCTCGATAGGGCATTCGGGCATATCGACCAGTGGGCCGTCCAAGGCCGGTGTTCATCAGTAACGAGTGCCCGTTCCCGGCGCTCCTGAGACGCCGCTTGTAGCCACGTTGCGTAACCGGACAGCTACTCCTTGCTCGTCCCGTCCGTGGCTTCGCTGCCCGCATCGCGCTCGCGGAGGTACCGCTCAGCAGAAAGCTTGCGCGGGCACGCCGGGGTGCAGGTCGCGTGGAGCTTCAGCAGGCCCTGCGCGTGCTGCCCGTCGGCGGGCCGATTGCTGTCCTCGCAGTAATCCTGGACCCATGAACGCCGTGTCGTCATCGCTGCTCGTCCTTCAACCGCGCGAAGATCTCACGCGCCGGTATCGACTCCGGATCGTCGCCCAGTTCGAGTAGCCAGGGCAGAACCCAGAACATAAGGATGAGCAGTCCGCCGACAGCGGCGATGACGATCAAAACGGTTGCGAGTTCCGCGGTCATTCGGTGGCCCTTCAGCGCGTTATGGTGGTTGGCTGGCGCCCGGTGTCGGGGATTCGGGGGTCAACCCGACGCCGGGGCCTGCGAATACCTTGTCCTGGGTGAACCCATGCGAAGCGGCACATCGTGTGTCACCGTGGAGGGATGGACGACGCCGGGATCGGGGAACGTAGCGCCAGGGCGCGCAAACTCGCTCGGCTCAAACAGCTACAGCTTGCGCAGAAGGCGAACGTGTCGATGTCGCTGCTGCGCAAGGTCGAGCGAGGCACACGCCCCGCCTCGCCCGCGTTCATCGCTGCGGTGGCCGGTGCCCTCGGTGTGAACATCGAGGACCTGACCGGACAGCCCTACACCCCGGCGCGCGACGATGCCGGGGCTCACGCCACCATCCGCGAGCTGCGTCGAAAGATTCTGGCGTTCAACGACGAACCGCTGAGCGCGCCGACCACCTTGGAAGAGTTGACCGCGGCACTGCATCGGGTCCAGGAGAGCAGGCGCCGGGGCCGGTACGGCGACCACACCGCCGAATTGCCTGACGTGATCCACGGTTTGCACGTACTCGCGAGCGACGAACCTCCCGGACATCGGCTGGAGACTATCTATTCGACGCTCGCCTACGCCTACAACAGCGCCTCGTCGATCGCCTACCGGTACGGCTACCTCGACCTCGCCGGGTTGGCCGCCGAGCGCTGCGTGTGGGCAGCTGAACGCAGTGGTGACCCGGCGTGGCCGATCGCGGCGGAATACCATCGCGCGCTCATCCTGCTGTACTCCGGCGCGTACGCCGGTGGGCTGCGGATCATCGCGCGCGCACACGCCGCAAGCGAAAATCTGCCCACCACACCGGAAGTTCTCGCGGTACGAGGCGCGTTGCATCTGCGGGGGGCGATACTGTCGGCCCGTGCGCTCGACGCCGAGACCGCCGACGCGCATCTTCGGGAAGCGCGCCGGATCGGACAGGTGATCGGCTCCGACCAGTATCAGGAGTACGGCACCGGGTTCCATCTGCCGAACGTCGCAATCCACTCCGTCGCGGTGCCCGTCGAGTTGTCCGATGGCACGACCGCGGTCGCACGTGCCGAGCAGATTCGGCTACCGGCATCCGTATCGCCCTCCCGCGCCGGGCATCACTGGATCGACGTGTCACGCGCGTGGTTGCTACACGGGGACAAACAGCGTGCCCTCACCAGCCTCGACCAGGCGCGTCGGCTCGCGCCGGGGCTGACGCGCAACCATCCCCAAGTCCACGAGACCGTGCGCGTGCTCGCCCACGCCCGCCGCGGAACCGGCGACCTGGCCCGATTCGCGAAGTGGGCCGACGTCAAGATTTGAGCTGTCCGGTACCCCGGGTGTGCCCGGCTCATCGTTCGACCGATAAATAGACGAGATTCGATGAGATCAAAATCCGACTTTGTAGGCATGACACTGCGCCGCTGCCGTATTCACGCCACGGAGGGTGTCAGGGGGCCGGTGCACGTTCTGGGCACTGCCATGGCACAGTTTGGGGTTGGGGATTGTCTTCGGCGAATTTCTTGAAGGCGCTCGATCGTGAGACGCTGACGATGGAGGAGTCGGCTGGAACGATGACCGCGAATCCGTTGTCCTGGGACCATTTTGCGGGCACAAGTACCCATAGGTCGCCTCGGGCTACGAGGGCGCGGAAACACTGGTAGCGGAATCGTGGAGGCTGTTGCGGTTGGGTCTCGACCAATGTCTCCGCGATCAGGTTTCTCGGCACGTCCAAGCGTTCGTCCGTCACGACGGAGACGACGGACTCCCTCGTCCAGAGTTCGTGGGCGGCGGTTTGGGCGGCGTTGTCGCCGAGTCGGGTGGCGAAGGAATTCATCACGGCGAAGAGGGCCAGGAGGCTGACTGCGATCGCGATGGTTTGGTTGACTCGTGTGGTCGGTGTCGGTCCACGCGTACTGGGCTCGGTCGTCGAGGTGGACAGGACCCAATAGCCGACCACAATGAGAAGGCCGCCCGATCCGAGCGTGGTGGGTGAAAACGCCCAGGAAATGGCGGGGGACTCGGGCGTGAGCCAGGGCACCACTACGCCTGTGATACCGGTGGTGATGAAGACTGCTCCGAGCGTGAGGACGGTGCGGCCGATGGTGCGAACCAGGCGTGGTCGTTGTCCGCTCCGGATGAAACGTCCCGCGTAGGTGCCCACCCAGGCAGCTGAGAACCACCCGACCAGCAGTAGCAGCAGTGGTGCGTACAGCACGCTGACGCTCCCCACTACGTAGTCGCTGGAGGTGAAGCCGAGGGCGTCGCAGTCGACGCCGAAATGGGCCAGTTTCTTGCGGGTGTAGACGTAGCCGAAGTAGTAACACAGCGCTGTGATGATCGTGGTCGGAGCGACGACTGCCCCGATGAAGCCGACCCATCGTTGGAGCATCGCCGGGGACGCGGCCGACTGGTCGGTCATCTCACGAACCTTCTGGCGTGCCGTTGGGTGCGGGCGTCGGCCCATTGGGTATGACCTGCGAGGTCGGCGGAGTGCCCGTTTCGGCCGGTTCCGGTGACCTGGTCCCTGGCAGCGGTGGAGTGGAAGGGCGTACGTTGCCTCCCGGAGTAGGTGGTCGCCCACCTGGTGCACGGGTACCGAGCGGTTCCGCAGTCGGGAACGAGTTTCCGTCAGGTATCGGCACTCGAGACGACGGAGACGCTGGAACAGAATCTGCGGGCGAAACCGTCACTCCGGGCTGCGACGCGGCCGACGTAGATGTCACCGAAGGGGAGGCCGACTCGGGCGGCGGGGGTATGTCGGTGTTGTTGCTTTCGCAAGCCATGAAAACGGTCGCTGAGAATCCGAGCGCCGAGACTTTCGCGGCAAACCAAGCGGCTCTCGCGGGCCTCGAGCTATGGCTACTTGGAGATCGCATCGAAACTCCTGGTTCGACTACTCGTGCTCGAGGAGAACCCTGCCAGTGGAAGCTAGATTGCTCACGGGTAGCCGACTACCTGTACTTCGGCTTCATGGACGAAGGGTCGGTTGTAGCTGGATCTGCGGACGCACGGGGAGACGTCACACTCGTGCAGCGCACGATCCTTGCGGTGTGAACCTGCCGGGAGAATCCTGGTCTGGACTCGACAATGAGCAGTTGAGGAGGGCGCTCGGCGGTGACGCCGACCTGGACAGCAGAGGTGAGGCGTGTACATGAGGGTCCCAACCACCTCAGCGAGAAGCCGAACTGCTATTTCGTTCCACATCGGGCCGGTTGGTCGGCGGTAAGTGCCGGACTACGCCTGACCGGCTGCGCCAGCGGTTCAGGCGTCGCCGATCAGGTCCATGTCGACCCGGCGCAGCGCCATATGGCTCATTCAAACGCTACCGGCACCCGGGACACTTCCCAGAAGTCGGCGTAGTGCCCGCCGTGGCGCAGCAGCTCTTCGTGACTGCCCTGCTCCACGACCCGGCCGCCGTCCAGGAAGACGATGCGGTCGGCGCGTTGGACGGTGCGCAGCCGGTGCGCCACCATCACCACCGTCCGGCCCGCCATCAGGCGCTCGATGCCCTCGTGGACGGCTGCCTCGTTCATCGGGTCCAGTGCGGAGGTCACCTCGTCCAGCAGCACGATGGGGGCGTCCTTCAGCAGCGCTCGCGCGATCGAGACACGCTGACGCTCGCCACCGGACAGGAGTGCGCCGCCCTCGCCGACAGTCGTGGCCCATCCGTCGGGCAGGCGCTCGATCACTTCGTCCAAGCGCGCCGCGGTCGCTGCCGCTCGGACTTCGGCGTCGGTGGCGTCGGGACGGCCGAGGCGCACGTTCTCCTCGATGGTGCCGTCGAAGAGGTAGACGCCCTGGAAGACGATGGCGTACTGCGCCATCAGTGTTTCGGTGCCGATCGAGCGGACGTCCACACCTCCCACGCGCACCGCACCCTCGTCCACGTCGTAGAACCGAGCGAGCAGTTGCAGCAAGGTGCTCTTACCGGCCCCCGACGGCCCGACAACGGCGAGTCGCTGGCCCTCCGGCACGGACAGCGACACGTTGTCGATCACTGTGCGGCCGCCATGCTGGAAGGTAACGGACTCGAACTCCAGAGCATGACCTACCGGCTGGATCGGTTCAGGAGCTTCCGGCAGGGGCGCGGTGCGCAACACCTTGTCGAGTCCAGCCAGCCCCACCCGCGCGCCGCGCAGTTGGCCACCGATTTCCGACAGCGACAGCAGCGGATCCGCGCAGCGGGCGGCCAGCACCAGGATCGCCAAAACCTCTGCTGCACCGATGTTCCCGCCGAGCGCGAGGTAGGCGCCCAACGCGAGCAGTGCGGTGAACACGGCCTGCACGGTGAGCGTCAGGCCCACTATGCCGGGCAGTGCCGACAGCATGGAACGGCGGGCCGCGCGCTCGAGTCCCGACAGCGAGTCGTCGAGCAGTCGGAAGCGTTCGGCGGTGCGGCCGCCGGCGCGCAGCACCGGCTGGGCCTGGAGATATTCGATGACTCTCCCCGTGGCCTCCGTGGTGCGTTCGGTGCGCTCCGCATCGGCGGCGGCCATCGCACGTCCCGTCCAGATCTGGATCGCCGCCACGATCGGCACGGCGGCCAGCGCGGCCGATCCCATCTTCCAGTCGAAGGCGAGCATCACGAGGAGGATCGTCAGCGGAGTCGCCACTGCGGAGATCAAAGGGGCCAGCAGATGGGCGATCACGCTCATTGCCTGCAATACACCCTCGCTGGCGAGGACCGACACCTCCCCGACGCGACCGGCGGTGAACCAGCCGAGGGGCAATCGAGCCAGGCGATCGCCGAAACGATGATAGACACCGCGCAACAGCGTGGTCCCGACGCGGAATCCGGAGAGATCGCTGCGATAGCGCAGCGCCGCGTAGCCGGCGACAGCCGTCCCGAACGCGATCAGCCAAGGCCGGGCGTCCGTGGGCGTGCTTCCGAACAGTGCCCGCAACACCGGAACGAGCAGTGCGTAGGACAAACCTTCGACTACGGCGGTTGCCGTCATCAGGGCCACAGTGCGGCGCACGGGCTGGGCGTACTCGTCTCCGAGCACGCGCAATAGCATTCGAATCATCGGGGCTCGTCTCCTTGCAGTGTCTGATCGTTCGCAGGACCGTGCGCGGCTACGATCCGCCTCCATGGCCCGAGCTCACGTCGCAGCACGCCACCGAGGGTTTCGGCTCCATCGGTGAACGCGACTCGGTGGGATTGCCAGAATTCGGCGAACTTGCCTTTCCCCGCCAGCAATTCGGCGGGTTTGCCGCGCTCGACGATCGACCCGTTCTCCAGCAGCACGACGGCATCGGCCTCGGCGATCGTCTCGAGGCGATGGGCGATGACCAGAATGGTCCGATCGCCCGCCATCGTCGCCAGTGCCCGGCGCACCGCCTGTTCGGTGTGCGGGTCGGCGAAGGCGGTCGCCTCGTCGAGCACGAGAACCGGCGCGTCGGCAAGCAGAGCCCGCGCGAGTGAAATGCGTTGCGATTCACCGCCGGACAATTGAACGCCCGCACCGAGGACGGTGTCGTAGCCGTGCGGCAGTTGGAGGATTCGCTCGTGGATGTTCGCCAACCGGGCGGCGCGCACTACGTCGTCGCGGTCGGCATGCGGCACCGCCAGCGCGATGTTGTCCGCGACCGATGCGCGCAGCAGGCGAACGTCTTGGAATACGAAGGAAACCATCCGGTAGAGCTCACGGCCGGCGAGTTCGCGCAGATCGACTCCGCCCAGGGTCACCGAGCCGTGGGTCGGGTCGAAGAATCGCGGCAACAACTGCACCAGTGTGGATTTGCCGCTTCCCGACGGTCCGACGATCGCGGTGACCGTGCCCGGTTCGAGCACCAGGTCGATCCCACGCAATACCTCCCGACCGGCGTCGTACCCGAAGCGCACGTCACGCAGTTCCACCCGGTGGCCCTGTGGCGCGACCGGGCGCGCGGGCTCCGGCAGCGAGGGCACGGCGAGCACGTCGCGGATGCGCTCGACGGCGCGGCGGGCGGCCTGCAGATCGTCGAATCCGTGGCCGAGTGCGGCGATCGGAGCGGTGAGGCCGAGGCCCAGCAGCAGGAACGGCAGCAGGTCGGCCGGGGCGAGGGAACCGTCCGTGATCAGGACCGTCCCACCGATCAGGACGACCAGCAGCACGAACGGCGGCGACAGAACCACCTGCATCCCCGCGGCGATCCCGGCGAGACCGTGCACCATGCGCAGGAACGAGTCCGCGAAATCGTCCGCGGCCGTGCGGAATTTGCGGTGGGCGCGCTCGCCGGAGCCGAACGCTTTGATCACCGAGATGCCCTGCACGAACTCGACGGCAGCGTTCGCGATCCGGCTCATCCCCGCATCGAACTCCTTCTGCTCGCGCAGCCGGGCCGGGGTCATCATCAGTGGGACCAGCGCCACTGCCGGCACCACCGGAATGAGCGTGATCAACGTGAGCCGCCAGTCGATGCTGAACAGGTAGATCAGCGACACCAGCGGCACCACGAACGCGGCGACGAGATCGCCGGGAGTGTGGGCGATGAGCGGGTGCACGGCACTCACGTCCTTACCGACGATCTTCGCCAGCTCGCCGGAGCTGCGCCGGGCGAACCAGCCGATCGGCACCCGCCCCAGCCGCGCGGCCAGTTGCCGGCGAAACGACAGCTGCACCTGGCTGTCGAGCAGGTGCCCGATGCCGGACGACGCGGCCGTGAACAGCAACCGGACGAACAAGCCGACCGCCCCCGCGATCACGACCATCCAGACCTGACCGTGATCCATCGGCCCAGGCGACAACAGAGTTCGACCCAATTCGGCCACCGCGAGCAACGGCGCCAGACCGGCGACAGCGCCGATGATCTGCAGGACGACAACGGCGGCGAAGCCGCCCAGGTGAGGGCGCAGCAATCCGGCCACGCTCGGTTCCGCCGAGGTATCCGCGGAGGGCGGTGCGGACCGCTCCCTCGAATCGGCAACGTCGATGGTGGTCATCGTTCTCCCGTCTTCGTCGATCTCGCCGCGCTAAGCCGTTTTCGAGCTGGCGGCGGTATCCCCGGCCAAGGCGCGACGCAGGGCCGCGGCGAGTTCGGCGGTCTGGCGCTGGGACACCTGGGCGGACAGGATCGCCTGCGAGCCGTGGAACGTGCCGGGCCACTGATGCAGCTCGACCGGCACGCCCGCCCGCAACAGGCGCAGTGCGTAGTCGATGTCTTCGTCGCGGTTCGGACAGAACTCCGCGGTGGCGATGTAGGCAGGTGGCAGACCGGACAGGTCGGTGGCCCGCGCCGGGGCAGCGTATGGCGTGGCGGGCGTGGAATCCAGGTAATGCCCCCACATCTGGGCGACTTTGCCGCGAGTCACGAAGGGCGTATCGGTGAAATTCCGCGCCGACCAGGACTGCTGCCGGTCATCGAGGACCGGTTGATTGAGCAGTTGGAAGCGGATCGGCGGCCCCTGCTGGTCCCGCGCCCGCAATGCCACCGCGGCCGCGAGTCCCGCGCCGGCGCTGTGGCCGCCGATCGCGATCCGCGCCGGGTCGATGCCGAGCTCGGCGGCGTGCTCGGCCGTCCAGGTCAGCACCGTGTAGATGTCATCGTGCGCGGCGGGAAACGGGTGCTCGGGGGCCAAGCGGTAGCCCACCGAGATGACCGTGGCGCCGGAGCCGGTGGCGAGCAGCGCGCCCCACGGATGCTCGGTGTCCAGATCGCCCATGACGAATCCGCCGCCGTGCAGCCACAAGATAGCCCCCTGTGCCCGGTGCGGCCGATAGATCCGGATCGGCACATCGGAATCGCCAGGCACGGTGCGATTTTCGATCTCCAGCTCCGCCGTCTCCGGTACGGCGATCGCGGCGGCCAGCTCGGCGAGGTTCTCGCGGGCGGTGACCGGGTCGCTCAGGTCGGCCGGGGGGAACAGCGGGATGAATGCTTCGAGTTCGGGATCGATGATCATGCCGACGATCGTCGCGTCCGCCGGGTATGCTCCGCTTCCGGCGACGGGAGTCGCTGTCTACGTGAATGCGCGTACGAAGATGACTGTCAGCTGCGTCGTTCGTCGTACCGGCGGTGGTCGAACGAACACCGGGCGTACCGAAATATGCGCAGCGGCAAGGTGTGTTCGCGGCGCTGCCCCGCCAGAGACGGGCGAACCGCCGACAGCTACGAGGTGAAGTCGCTCAGCCCGGTCTGGTAGGCGATCACGACCAGCTGCGCGCGGTCGCGCGCACCCAGTTTCACCATCGCGCGGCTGACATGGGTGCGCGCGGTGGCGGGACTGAGGAACAACGCGGCGCCGATCTCGTCATTGCTCATGCCCTGCCCCACCAATGCCAGCACTTCGCGCTCACGGTCGGTCAGCACCGCGAGCCGGTCTTCGGCGGACTTGGCAGCTCTGCGCTGCGCGGTGAACTGGCTGATGAGGCGGCGGGTGACCCGAGGCGCGAGCAGCGCCTCACCGGCGGCGACCACCCGGATGGCGTGCAAGAGTTCGGCGGGACCCGCGTCCTTGAGCAGGAATCCGCTCGCACCCGCTTGCAGGGCGTCGAAGACGTTCTCGTCGGTGTCGTAGGTCGTCAGGATCAGGACCTTGACCCGTTCCAACCCGTTGGCCTCGGCGATCTGTGCGGTGGCCCGTATTCCGTCCAGCCGTGGCATGCGGATGTCCATGAGGACGACGTCGGGGCGGCGGGCGCGGGCGAGTTCGACGGCTTCCGCGCCGTTGGTGGCTTCACCGACCACCGTGATGTCGTCCTCCAGGTCGAGCAGAACCTTGAAGCCGGAGCGGACCAGACGTTCGTCGTCGGCGAGCAGCACCTTGATCGGCGGTGTGGAGTTCACAGGTGCGATCCGACCGGGGTGAGGGGAAGGCGGGCACTGACCTCGAACCCGCCGTCGGGACGTGACGTCGCGTCGAGTTCGCCGCCGAGCAGCTGACAGCGTTCCCGCATTCCGACGATGCCGCGGCCGGTCGTGGGTGAGCTGCCGGTGCGGGGCGGAACGTGAGCGGTGTCGCGGCGGCGGCCCGCATCGATCACCCGTATCCGCAAGGCGTCGATGCCGGGTTCGAGCGCCACGGTCACCCGGGTCGGGCCGACGTGGCGGATCACGTTGGTGATCGATTCCTGCACGATGCGGTACGCGGCGCTGCCTACCGCGCTCGGGAGCGGTGTCACCGGGGCGGTCTGCTCGAAAGCGATGTCGAGCCCGGCATCGCGGGCCTTGCCGACGAGTTCATCGATCTGACCGAGACCGGGGTAGGGCTCGCGCTCGTCGCCATCGCGCAGAACACCGAGAATGGCACGCATCTCGTGCAGGGCCCGCGAACTGGTCTGCTCGATGGTGCGCAATGCTTCGCGGGCCTGTTCCGGTCGCTTGTCGAGCACGTGTGCGGTGACACCGGCCTGCACGTTGATGATGGCGATGGCGTGAGCGACGGTGTCGTGGACTTCGCGGGCGATCCGCAGCCGTTCGGCGTCGACTCGCGCCCTGGCTTCTTCGTCGCGGGACCGTTCCGCCAGCTCTGCCCGCTCTTGCGCATCGGCGGCGATGACCCGGCGGGATCGGACGGACTCGCCGAGCGTCGTGCTGATCACGGACGCGCCGATCCGGAAGAACACCCATCCGATTGCCACGATCGGCTCGACATCCGCCGCGGCGATCAACCAGCCGATGGCGAGCACCGTGATGCCGCCACCGGCGATCATCAGCGAGCGCCACCCGTCGCCATAGGCGGCGAGGGTGTACAGGGCGACGAAGAGCGCGAGATAGGACAGTCGATCGGGGAAGTCGAAACCGAAATAGATCAGGCTGGCCAGCGCCGTGACCAGGAATACCGGGACCGGCCACCGGCGGCGCGCGGCGACGGCCACGCCGCTGACGAGCAGCAGGGCGTATCCGATGCCAGAGACCGGCGTCGAGACCGGCTCGAGCGGCACCGGGATCGCGGCACTCAGAACCTGGATCACGGTGACGAACAGCGCCAGCGCGATATCCGAGAACCAGACGGGCCGAGGTGAGGACCGGGCAGACAGTTGTCGCGTCACCGCCCGCAGAACCATGCCGTGAGAGTACGGCATCCGCGAGTGCACGCACTTCGCTCCGGGCGCGCGATCGGCTACGACGACCGACGCAGCCGATCGCGCTGTTCCTACGCGTATTCACGTAGACGGCGACTCCCGTCGCCGGAAGCCGGGCATGCCCGGCCGCCACGACGATCGACGGCATGAAAAGAGCCTTCACCGGCCTGGCGGCCCTGCTGCTGCTCGCCGTCATCGCCCAGTTCTATCTGGCCGCCAGCGGTGCGTTCGACACCGCGCCCGTCGATGAATCCTTCCAGCCGCATCGCACGCTCGGATACGGGATCCTCGTCTTCGCGTTCGTGATCACGATCGCCGCCGCCGTCGCCCGGATGCCGCGACGGCTCATCGGGCTGGCCGGTCTGGTCACCGGGTTGGTGATCGGTCAGTCGGTGATCCGGGAAGTCGCCAGATCGGTCGGTGACGGCTCGAGCGGCGGCCATCTCGTCTTCGGCCTGCACGCCATCAACGGGCTGGTCATCATCGGCGTGATCGGGATGATCGTGCGGCAGTCGCGGAAGGCAGCGTGGAAACCGGCCGAACCCGTGCGAACGGCGTCATGACCACAGCCACTTGGATCATCGTGGACCATGCCCTCGCGCTGCTGAGTGTCGTCGCGTGGTTCGCGGCAGGCGGCACCATGGCGCTGCGGCGCGCCGGGCTCGCCCTGGCTCTCCTGGTCGTGGCGCTGCTGGTGACGTCGGCCAGGGCGGTGCCTGTCGCGGTGCTGGCCGGTCGAGGCTGGTGGTTCGTCCAAGAGAAGGTGCTCTTCGGGCTGCCGATGCTCGTGGTGGCCGCATCGGTCGCCACGGTGGTCGCTGGATCTCGGCTGCTCGCGCAGGCCAGGGGTAGCCGATGGCCGCGAACCCACGATGCGGCAGGCGTCGTCGCGCTGCTCACCGCGGCTTATGCCGCGTTGGCGGGTTTCGTGGTGAGCTTCCTCGTCGGATACCCCCTCAGCTTCGGCATCGTGCTGATCACGATTGCCCTGGTGTCGGCGGCCGTGCTGCTGACCGCGCGAGTGCTGGAGACACCGAGCGAAGAACCCGATACCGATGACCGGCCTGAGGTTTCGCGCCGCCGCTTCCTCGGCGTTGCCGGTGGTGTGGTCGTGGTCGGGGCGGCCGGTACCGGCGTCGGCCTGTCGGTGCGGTCCGCCGCGTCGGCGACCGACGGAGGCGGTCCCGGTCCGGCATCGCATGCGGCCGTACCCGTGACCGAACTGCGGGGCGCCGAAACCCCGGCGCCGGGCGGTGTCCGGCGCGAACACGTACTGGTCGCCCGAAAAGCCACCGTGCGCACTGAGTCCGGACGCGACATCGACGCCTGGACCTTCGACGGCACGGTGCCCGGCCCGCAGCTCACGGCCACCCAAGGAGATCTGATCGAGGTCAGGCTGATCAACCACGATCTCGGCGACGGAGTGACCCTGCACTGGCACGGCTACGACGTGCCGTGCGGGGAGGACGGTGCCGCGGGCCTCACCCAGGATGCCGTGGCACCCGGCGGCGAATTCGTCTACCGGTTCCGCGCCGACCAAGTGGGAACCTACTGGTATCACACCCATCACGCGTCGCACATCGGCGTACGCCGGGGGCTCTACGGCGCCCTCGTCGTGAAACCTCGCGCGGAAGACAACACCGAACAACTGGATCTGACTCTGCTCGTGCACACCTTCGACGGCAAGGCCACCATCGCGGGCGGCGCCGAACGAATCGCACCGCCGGGCACCGCGGTCCGGCTGCGGCTGATCAATACCGACTCCGATCCGCACATGTTCGCGCTGGCGGGCACCTCGTTCCGGGTGGCGGCCGTCGACGGCCGCGACCTGGAGCAGCCGGGCGAGATCATCCGGACCACGCTGCGGCTGCCCGCGGGCGGGCGTTACGACCTCGTGTTCGTCATGCCGAGCACATCCGTGGCGCTGGCAGTCGACGACCGCGCTGCCACCGTGTGGTTGCGGCCCCGGTCCGGCGCCCCCGACGGCGAGCCGTCCACACAGGACATCGCCGGATGGCCCGAACTCGACCTGCTGACGTACGGAACTCCGGTTCCCGCCGCGTTGCGCACCGACGCCGTCGACCGGCACTTCACCCTGGTTCTCGACCGTGGGCCGGCCATGGTCGACGGTTCACCGGCGTACGCGCACACCGTCAACGGCCGTGGACACCCAACGATCCCCGATCAGCTCGTCGCCGAAGGCGACATCGTCCGGTTCACCGTGGTCAACCGCAGCCGTGAGACCCACCCCTGGCATCTGCACGGCCATCCGGTGCTGATCCTGTCCAGAGACGGAGCGCCGTCGACGGGCAGCCCACTGTGGGTCGATACCTTCGACGTTCGTCCTGGCCAGGTATGGGAGGTCGCGTTCCGCGCCTCGAATCCGGGCATCTGGATGAATCACTGCCACAACCTGCCTCACGCGCACCAAGGGATGATGCTGCGTCTGCGCTACGACGGCTTCACCACCCCGTTCAGCGGTATGCACACCGTCGGATCGAGCCACCACCGCTGACGACCGCGCGATCGCCGACGAACCTCCTCGGTTTCATCGGCTCGCAGAAGCCGACTCGCGGGTGGGTGGCGTCCCGAGAATCACCCTCCGCGGGAGCGGTTACGGAAATCGAGGCAGGCGCGGCCGTCGGCGGGTGGTTGGGAGGCCGCCATGGCTTCCGTGTATGCGCGCAAGCCCTCGGCCGGCTTGCCCGCCATGTTCTCGAGCTGTTCCGGCCGCAGGTGCTTTCCGAATGCGGCGGCGTCCAGCAGTTGTCTGCGCGAGCGGCGGCTGCATTGCCGGTAGCCGAGACGGGTGACCCGGGAACGTATTGGCGAAAGTGGCTCGCTTTCAGTCGAATTGGGTTTCGATCGTGTGTGCGGCTGCCTCGACGACGGTGCGGATCCGTGTCGCGGGCAGGGCGGAGTCGGGGAAGAAGATCTGGCGGTTGACCAGTCCGTCGATGACGGTGACGCAGAATTCGGCGGCCGTGGCGTCCACTGGGTGGCCCGCTTCCTCGTACCGGTCGCGGACCAGTTGGACGAAAGCGGCTCGTGCCGTCTCGAAGTGGCGGTGCAACTCGGGGTTGGTGCGTGCTTCGGCGAGTAGATGATGCCTGGCGAGCACCCGGTACCGGGCATGCGGTCCGGTCATCTCGAGGACGAAGTTCACGGCGAGGTCGGCGAGGGTCGGTGTCGACGCCGCCGGGGTGTGGAAGTGGCGCGCGGCGACGGCCATGTCCTGCGCGAACAGTTCGTCGGAAGCCATCTCGAGCAGCCGTTGCCGGGTCGGCGCGTGATAGTTGACCGAGCCGGGTGGCAGCTGTGCGGCCGCGTCGACCGCGCGATGGGTGAGACCGCGCGGACCGTGGTCACCGAGCACGCGCAGTGCGGCGGCGGCGATCTCGGCGCGCCGCCGTGCTGAGTCCGTCCGCTGCCGCCTCGGTTGTGTCATGTCACGAAACCTACCGAGCGCGGGTCGCGGCGCGGCGGTCCGAGATAGTCTCAACACATGTTGAGACTATCTGGCATGCCGCGTCGGCGCGCGCTGGCGATCGCGGCTGTCGCGACGGGCGCGTTCACCGTCGCGACGACCAGCGCTTTCGCCCGCGCGCAGCATTACGGGGACAACATCCGCTACGCGGGATACTCACCGGAGGACAAGGCCGAGCCGTACGCGCGATTCATGGCCGAGCGCACGGCGCCGCCGCAACCCGCTGTCACGGCCGCCTGTGCGGGAGCGGCCACGCCCCGCGAGCGGATCCCCGCCTTCTCGTCCCTGGTGACCGATCTCGCGCCGACGGGATACTCGCCGGTCGAGACCGGGTACGGGCAAACCGACGCGGGGACGGTGTGGGTCGCGGTACGCACCGAGATGCCGCGCGTGACGGCGGCGATGTGGGACTGGTGGTTCGGCTGGCACATGGTCGAGTCCGCGCGGTACAAGCTGTGGCATCCGGACGCGCACCTGTACAGCGAAGTGGCCGCCGACCGGCTCGCCCGGCCGATGCCCGACCGGGACAGGTACGTCGGAAACATCTCCTATGTGGACGAGTACATCGGCCCGAAGCTGCAGCAACTCGCCATCGCGTTCCATGACCCGAAGGCATACGGGTTCACCGTACCCGACGATCACACTGTGATCCTGGGCCGCGTCGGCAGCAGCGTGGCGCCGGTGGACCTGGGCTGGCTGGCCCACCAAGTGCGGCCCATCCCCGGAGGCTGCGAGATGCGCAGCCGCTTCTATCTCCGGCTGTACGGCATGCACGCACCCGACCCGCTGCGCACCGCACGCGCGATCCAGCGGGGGGCCGCCGCCGATGTGGGAGATCTGCTCCCCGGCATGGACCTCGCCCGCGACCTGCTGATGCACTGCGGTCAGGAAATGAACCATCTCGCCCAGTTCCTGCCGGAGTTGTACAACGAATTCAAGGAGTGATCACTGCCGGTCATCCGACGCGAGTCGAATCATTCGGAGGTGGGCTGGACGCTCATCGCGGGTGAGTCGGAACGGGAAGGAGCTCTCCCGGTCGGATTCGCGCTGGTACTTCGCGTAGCGGGGCTGAGCTGTGACCCGGTGGCGCTGGCTTCGGCTCCTCGACCGGTGCTTCTCGATTCTGATCGGTCCGTGGACTCGCATAGCTGCCGCCCCGAAATAGCCCATGAGTAGCCGACCGCGAGATTCGCGCGAAGCCGGTGTGTGAAGGGCAAGAGCATGTTGACGGATGAAAGGCGTGCCGGGCAGAATCGGCCGCGTTGGTACGGGGGGTGGAGGAGTTATGCGCGTAAAAACCGATATACATTTCGCCGTCGCCGTCGATCCTGCACAGGTCTTCGATGCGCTCGCGGCGATCGAATTGCTTCCTGAATGGTCGGTGTATTCGGATGCGCGCGTGGCCTCTCGCGACGAATCCGGCAGGCCGCAGCGGGTCTACGTCACCGCGGACACGTTCCTCGGCAGGTCCGATCTGCAGGTGCTGGAATACGAGTGGACCGCTGACCGCGTGTCGTGGCAGGTCGTGGACAGTTGCAACGGGCTCGGCGGCGGTGGCTGGTTCGAGGTGTCGCGGGAGGGTGCGGATACCCAGGTCTGGTACCACACCGAGATGCACTCCTCCCTGTTGCTCCCAGGACTTCTGCTCAAACGCAGTGTTCGACGAGAGAGCGAAACCGTCGTGCAGAACTTCATCGAATTCGCCGAGGGATTCAGCGAACCCCCGAATTCTCGCGCGGTATAGCGATCACGTATCGCACCCGGTCGGCCTCACCACCGGATGTCCGCGAGCGAGTCCAACGGGGTGGCCACTTCTTCCGGCGCCAATCGCAGATCCGCGTTCCGCAGCACCGGCGGGAAGTGGAAGCGGGCCCGCTGTTCGATCTCGGCCAGCGGGACCTGGAACACACGGAACTCGTCGAGTTCGAGCGCTTCGAGCTGCTCGAGGTTCTGGCTCAGCAGGAAACCGCGGGCCTTCAGCTCACCGTTCTCTTCGAACACGATGACTTTCCAGAACTCGCGCGGGATCTTGACCTGCCGGAATTCCCGGTCGTCCTCGGTGAAGACCGGGCCGCCGAACACACTGACCTTGAACTCGTCGACGGTGACGTCGGCGAAGACGGCGTCCTCGAGCCGCCCCCAGACCCCATCCCGCATGCTCTGGTTGAAATCGTCCATCTGCGGGGTGATGTTGGTGTAGAAGAACGAGTCCTTGTTGGCTTTCGCCGCTTCGGGCAGGCTGCCCCACAGCAGGTCCGCGCGACGCGCGAGGTGACCGCGATCGAGCCGGTTGTCGCGGTACAACTCGTTGCCGACCTGGGCATCCGCGTCCAGGCGCGGGTCCTTGACGAAGTCGATCTTCTTCCGCGACAGCTTCTTCATCGACGCGCCATCGATGTTCCAGGCCACCCAGATGGCGAATCGGCGCGAGCGGCGCATCGCGAGGGAGAAGTGCGTGTAGTGCAGGACGTCCGCGCCGTCGAGTGCGGTCGCCACATCGGGGCGGACCTCCGCGTCCACCTCGGGCAGCGGTACCGGTGAGGTCAGGAAACGTGGGTCGTAGCCCGCGACGACCGCGACTTCCTCCGCGACGGGCGGGGCGAGGGTGATACCGAGCTTCTCGAACACCGATTGCGGCAGGCAGGCCAGCGCGTGCTCGTCGGTGTTCGGCCGCATCTCGCCGCCGAAATGCAGTCCGGCCAGTACCGTGCTGGTCTCGCCGTCGGCAGACTTGAACATCCACGCCGAGCCCGAGTCGCCCCCGCTGCTGATCTCGCCGTCGACCGGCGGGTTCGCCGGGTCCGGTCCGATCTCGAAGCCGCCGATGCTCTTCGGTCCGATGCCGGGGTAGCTGAGCTTCGCGATGACGTCCACGCGTCGCACGATGCCGTGGGTGATCTGCGTCGTGCGGCCGCTCTTGATCACCTTGTCGCCGAGCTCGGGTTCGCCGAGCCGGTCCGGGGTGACGTCGAGCCCGCTGATCTCGGCGCTGAACTGCCGGTTCTCGATGGCCGCGACGGCGCAGTCGCCTGCCGTGCCGAGATGGGAGCGGACGAGCTCGCCGAGCCGATTGCGGTCGATCCGGTTGTCGTCGCGCGGGCCCGGCTGCACGACGTCGTCGCCGAGCGCTCCCTCCGCGGTATGCAGTACGTGCCAATTGCTCAGCACGTACGGTGTGCCGTCGTCTCGGTCGTAGACGACGCAACCGATCGTCCCCGCCGTGCTGGTGGGATGGCCGACGCTGACTCCGGGAACGATCGGATCCAGGCGCGTCTTACGTTGCGGCGCAACCGCTTCGCCGACCACTCGAAAGGCGGGCTCGAATTTGCGCGGTAGGACATCGGTGGGCACCTCGATCCCGTCGACGGTGACGGTTTCCGGAATGGTCTTCGTGCCAAGCGATTCGAGTGCCTCCGGTTCGGAAACCTTCTCGTTCACCGTGAACTGCACCGCGATCTCACCGGTCGTTTTCCCGTCGACCTGCTTGTAGCCGACGCCGATCGAGGAAATATTGGGGTCTTCGAGGAAATCTTCCCCTTTGGTGCGGATGAATGTGCGCAGTGCGTCGAGCAGGTGGTCGTTCTCGGCGTGCGACCGGCCGGTTGGCGAGTTCTTTTTCGCGGGCATGGCTGACTCCGTCTTCGAGGTGAGCATGGCGGCGACAACGTTGTCGCACCAGCTATTGCCATCATCGGATCGCCGTGCGGGCCGTACACGAGTAGAGAACTACTCGAACCAGGGCAGGTAGGAATGCCGCGAAAAGTTTGTTCGGATAATCAATACAGTAGGAAATCCGGTCGAAGCGCTGTCGGATTCAGCGACGTTCGGCGCGCGGTGGGCAGCGCTCACCGGTGTTCTGCGAGAGCCGTAGCAGTCGCGGTCACGAGGGTGACCAATCCGTCGAGCAGCTTGTCCGGGTGCTGGCCAGGGAACTCGGCCCGCGCGGCATCACAGCCAACAGCGTGCTGCCCGGCGCTGTGCAGACCGACGCGCTCGCGGTGTCTCGGCCGGGGCGAGCGTGCCTGCCGGTGGGGGAGCGTTCTGAGCCCGGCGCCGTTCGTCAGGATTTCCCTGCCGCTTGCCGCAGCAGCTTGTCCGCTTCCGCGGGTGGCGTGGCGGCGGGGATGACGAGCAGCGTCGCCTGGGCGTCGTTCGTACCGATCAGATGCATGACGCCGGGCGGTTGACCGGAATCGGGTCCGTGCACTTCGATGCCGTCCTGGCGGTCGATGCGGCGCTGGGTGAGGCTGACGGCGTTCCAGTCGAAGCTGACGCGTGCGGTGTGTCCGAGGCGTGGCGTGAGAGCGCTGATCAGGTCGTGCAGTTCGGCGGTGAGGTTGTCGGTCCATGGCCACCAGCCGCCGTCGACCTCCTCGGGCCCGGTTCCGGATTCGCGCAGCAGCAGGCGTGGGGTGCGAGTAGGGGCCTGGAAGGGTTGCCCGCCGGCCGGTGGCGGGCCGGTGGCGGAGGACATGTCGAAGTGGTTGGTGATCGGGCGGCGAATTCTGATTCGGGGCATGGTGTGTTCCTCTGGTCAGCCGGTCGGGGTGGTCGCGGCTTCGGGTGCGACGGCGGCCATCAGGGCCGTGTGGGCGATGTCGTCGTCGGTGGCCGATGGGATGACGCGGAGCACGAGCAGGTCGTTGTCGCGGCCGAAGACGTACATCGTGTTCCACAGTTCGAAGGGATAGGAGTCCAGCCGGACGGTCTGACCACCGTGGACGGTGGTCTGCCGGGGTGTGTCCGACCAGCAGGTGGGGTCGTAGACGACTCGCCAGATGGGGCCGAGCCGCACGGTCAGGACTGCGAGCAGGTCGGGCAGCTCGGCGGTCAGTTCACTGGAGCGGGGCCACCATGCGCCGTCGATGTATCCGCCGCGTTCCGCTTTCGGCTTCAACCTCAGTCGAGGGGTGTAGTCCGGCGGAACGCAATGCCGCGCGGAGGACGGATGCGTCTGTTCGGATGTGGTTACTGCGCCGCTGTTTCGGTTGCGGAATCGCATGTCGTTCCTTTCGCGGGGAGCGTCGCGTCGTCGGCCGATGGCGGCGCGATGGCTCGGGATCGCCCGGGCGGTGCGGACGCCGGTCGGGCGGCCTCGTCGGCGGGCCTGAGGCGGCTGAAGTCGGGCGCATAGACCGATGGCGGCCGCGATGACCTCCGGAAGCCGTTTTCGGTCCCGATCGGCGAAGTGACCCGGAGCAGTTGCCGTGTACCTCCAGTAGACGCCTGATCCGTCGCGATGTCAACGTTGTAGGTCTACACTCGTGACATCACGTGGTTCTATGGCGTTGGAGGCATGGAAGATGGCCGAACCGAACGATCGCACGAGTTCTCGCTCGGGAAATCGCCGTCCGCAGCGTGGGGATGGTGCGGTCACGAGGGCGGTCGTCCTGTCCGCGGCGCTCGAGATCATCGATCGGGACGGTGTCGAGGCGCTGTCGATGCGGCGGTTGGCCGAGGCGGTCGGGCGGGACCCGATGGTGATCTACCGGCATGTGCCGAACAAGGCGGCTGTGCTCGACGGTGTGACCGAACTGGTGCTGGCGCAATTGTCGGTCGATCCCGCCGCCCCGGACTGGGTCGCGCAACTGCGCGCCCTCGCCCGGGATTTCCGGGGGCTGGCGCTGGCGCATCCGCGGGTGGTGCCGTTGCTGGTGACCCGGCCGTTGGCCACACCGTTGGGGCTGCGGCCGTATGCGGTGATCCGTCCCTTGGAGGACATCCTCCAGTTGCTCACCCGTGCCGGGTTCTCCGGCGCCGACGCCCTGCACGTCTACCGTGCGGTGTTCGGCTTCCTGTATGGGCACGTTCTCAACGAGTTGCAGGAGATCGTGGAGCGTCCCGAGGAGACCGACGACGTACTGCGGCTCGGTCTGTACCGGCTACCGATAGCGGAGTTCCCACTGCTGCGCGAACTCGCGCCCGTCCTGGCCGCCTACGACGGCGGAGCCGAGCTCGAACGTGGTCTCGACATTTTGCTCACCGGCCTGAGCGTCACTTTGCTCCAGCCAGGTCAGGCGCGGTGAGACTTGCTGTCACCAACGTACGTCTACGATGTAGACGTACGTTGTAGCCAGCCCGTAGACTGGCGACAACCGGTTCACGCATCCGCTGTCGGCCGATCGGAAGAGTCCGTGGCCGAGCCGCGCAACCGGAAGACGGGAACTCTCCGATGACCATCAGGGACAAGATCGCGCACCAGGTCCGGGCAGGCCGCTCGAGCTTACGGACGCTGCTGGCCAAGACCGACGAAGACAGCCGTCGCAGAACGGACGTCGGCGGCAGACGTCCCGGCGGCACCATCGCACTGGCCGGGCGCAAGCTGAAGCAGGCGTTCACACGCTGACTCCGATCTCGACGGTCCGGAAACGTCAGCCCTCATCGCGGCAAGTGCTCCACAGACTCGAGGAAGTAACGAATGGCAATCACGCAGGTCGCGGCCTACGCGCATTTGAGCGAGACGGACATCGAAGCGATGGGGCGGGAGTTCGATGCGATCCGCCTCGACATCTTGGATCGGCGCGGCGCCGAGGACGCCGCCTATATCCGCCGGACGATCGCGTTCCAGCGAATATTGGAAGCCACGTCCCGGCTGGTGATCGCCGGTACCCGAACCAGAGCAGGCTGGCTACTGGGGACGACGGCGCTGGCGGCGGCGAAGAGCATCGAGAACATGGAGATCGGCCACAATGTGTGCCACGGCCAATGGGATTGGATGAACGACCCGGAAATTCATTCCACGACATGGGAATGGGATATGGCGGGTGTGTCCTCCCAGTGGCGCTATTCGCACAACTATCGCCATCACATGTACACCAATGTGATCGGTATAGACGACGACATCGGCTTCGGCGTGATGCGGGTGACCCGAGACCAGCAGTGGAGGCCGCGGTTGCTGTTGCAACCGTTGCAGAACCTGTTCCTGGCGATGACTTTCGAATGGGGCATCGCCCTGCACGACTTGTACTCCGAGCACGCTCGCCTGCCTGCGCCGGCGGAGAAGGCCGCCCAGACCAGAGCGCTGATCCGGAAGATTACGCGGCAGGTCACCAAGGACTATGTGCTCTTTCCGGCGCTGAGCGGGCGGCGTTGGCGTCGCACGCTCGCCGCGACCGTCGCCGCCAACGTACTGCGTAACCTCTGGGCGTATGTGGTGATCTTCTGTGGTCATTTCCCGGACGGCGCGGAGAAATTCACCGCGGACGGAGTGGAGCACGAGACGAAGGCGGAGTGGTATCTGCGGCAGATGCTCGGCAGCGCGAACTTCGACGCCGGACCGGTACTGGCGTTCATGAGCGGGAATCTGTGCCATCAGATCGAGCACCACTTGTTCCCGGACCTGCCCAGCAACCGGTACGCCGAGATAGCCGTGCGAGTGCGCGGGATATGTGACAAGTACGACCTGCCCTACACCACCGGGCCGCTGATCCGGCAGTACCTGCTGACCTTGCGCACCATCCACAAGCTGGCCCTCCCGGACAGGTTCCTGACCGCGACCTCCGACGACGCTCCGGAGACCGCCTCGGAACGGAAGTTCCACGCCCGCCCGGTGCCCGGAGCCGACGCGTTTCCCCGGCGCGGCCTGCGTACCGCGTTGCTGCTCACCGGTCGACTCCGTCCCTAGTGCGCGGTCCGATCCGGCTCGGCGGCCGGGGCGCCGCGGCACCGGACAACGGCGTGGCACTCGGCTCAGTAGGAGACGCGCGCCATGCGGATTTCGGAGATCGACATCCCGCGGCGGCGGAACAGCCCGCGCAGGGTCCCGGCGTTGAGGTAGCCCACCCTGGCCGCCACCGCGTCCACCGTGAGCGGAGTGCTGCGCAGCAGATGCACGGCGCGTTCCAAGCGGATGTCGTGCACGAAGTCGGTCGGTGACATGCCGAGTTCGGCGTGCGTGGCGCGCTGCAGGCTGCGTTCGGTGACGCCGATGGCACGGGCGGCCTGGGCGATCCGGAAATTTTCGCCGAGGTGTTCGCGGACCCAGCGTTCGAAGGCGGCGGTAACGGAATCGCCTCGGGCGATGATCTCGGGAACGATGAACTCGCGTTGCGGTCGGCCGGCGCCGACCGCGAGGTAGCGCATCGCGCGCTCGGCCAGCGCCGGGCTCTTGGCGGCGATCAGCGACAGGGCGAGGTCCATGTGCGACAGCGCCGCACCGGCGGTGGTGACGCCGTGGCCGCGGCACAGCGTCCGGCCCTCGTTCAGTTCGACGCGCGGATAGCGGCGCCGGAAGCTGGGCCCGAGCCACCAGCTCGTCGTCGCGGGTGAACCGTCCAGCACGCCTGCCTCGGCCAGGAAGAACGTCCCCGTGCAGGCGCCGGCGAGATGGGCTCCCCGTTCGCGCGCGGCGACCAGGCGGTCCAGGACGGGACGGCTGGCCGGTGCGGAGATGAGCTCGATCAGCGCCGTGGCCTCCAGGACGTTCACCGCGGGCACGATCATCAGCTCGAATTCGTCGCCCAGTTCGTCGAGCGGGACTGTCGGCACGGTGTTCCCGTTGCCCGATCGCACCGTGGTGCCGAACGACGCGCTGTGGACTCGCCACGGCTGCGGCGGGTCGGCGAGTTCGCTGCGCACGCTGTTGGCGGTGTTGAAGGTCTCCAGCAAAGCGGCGTACCCGAAGTCGGCCACGCCGTCCACTACGAAGACAGCGACGTCCATGTCGGGAACAGTACCGAAGATGTCGTTTCCGACACTCGGTTCCGCCGGAATTCTGTCCTACTGTCATCGCGAGACGGCTCGCCTCCGGCGGCACCGCCCCGGGGCGTCGATCGAGCCGCCGTACCTCTTCGCACCTGGGAGTTCGCGTGACCATGATCGAAACGACCGGGACCCACCACATCCGGTTGACTGTGACCGACATCGCCCGGTCCCGTGCCTTCTACCAGGATGTGCTCGGCTTCCCGATCGCCGCCGAATCGCCGGGCAGCCCGGACGATCCTGCGGTGCGCACCGACCCGATGCGCCTGTTCGGCGGGGTGGTGTTCCAGGCCAACGGCATGTTGCTCGGCCTGCGGCCGGTGGCGGCGGCGACGGATCGATTCGATTCCGAGCGTGTGGGTTTGGACCACCTCAGCTTCGCCGTCCCGGCGCGCGAGGATCTGGTGGCCGCGGCCGCTCGTCTGGCCGAAGCGGGCATCGAACACGGTGAGATCACGGAAATGGCCGATTTCGGGATCGCGATCCTGTCGTTCTCCGATCCGGACGGAATCCACCTCGAACTCACTGCGCCACTGTGAGTTTGGATGTGGCCCACGCGGGCATGCCCGATCCGGAATGAACGCTGTCCTGATGAAGGCGTCGACGACCGGTCGCGGATCGGTGTGGTCGTGCCGAGGAGGTAGGCCGATGCTGGTCCAGCGTGCGCGCCCGCGGAAGGTGTACGAGGGTTCGGTGCTACCGAGTCCGAGCAGTTTGCTGTGCGCACTGGGCGGTCAGCATGTGCAGGGGCCGGTGAGCCGGTGGGCGCGCGAGCTGACCGAACTGCACCGGCGCAGGCGGGAGGACCCGGAGAGTTCGGCCGAGATCGACGGGCGCCGGGCCGAGGCGGTCGACCGGATCGACACGTGGGCGACGCTGCACCTGCCGTCCGCCACGACGGCCGCGCGCCTGCACGACGCGAGCTTGGGCGAAGTGATCGACCGGATGGCCGCCGTCGCGGAGAAGGCGTTCCATCTGCTCATGCACGACGACCCTGGGGGCGAGCGTATGCACGCGGCATGGACCCGGCTGGCCGAATTGGAGATCGCCTACGCGGATCTGGTGCACGCGGTCACCGACGGCCGCCGCCGCCTCCCGCCGAAGCGGACACAACCGGCGGCGGCGCCGGTGCCGCGGTGATCATGAGCGGCTCGCGGGCCCGGGTACCGGTTCGGCCGCCCAGTGCGGCCGGGCCGGGCAAATGCGCTGGTCAGCTTCATGATCGGCGGTCGTGCGGAGCGGCCGTGCCCGCGTCGGGGCGCCGGGTGACCCGCCGCGGCGAGCGGAAATGCGCGTGCTGGGCGGTGGCCGATCGCGGCGCGTTGACGAGAGGGCGTAGGCTGAGCGCTCCGAAGGACGGCGCGACTTCTGGGAGCGGTGCATGAGCAAGGCTGAGGGGACTCCTCCCGCCACGACGCGGACCGGCACGATCAGCGTGCGGGTGCCCGCGGTGTCCGAACAGCTGGCCATGTTGCGTGCCTTGGCCGAGACCGTCATGCTCATGGCCGATTTCGGCATCGATGAGGTGACCGATATCCGGCTGGCGCTCGACGAGGTGGCCAGCGCGCTGGTGCTGGACGCGGTGGACGGTGCGGAGCTCGAGTGCGCGTTCGGCTTCGACGGCGACGCGGTGGACGTGCGTGTGTCCACCGTCACGGTGTCGGACGCCAGCCCGGACGAGTCGAGTTTCGGCTGGCACATCGTGGCGACGTTGACGAACTCGGTCTCGTCCTCGCGAGGCGCGCACGACTCCGCCGCGGGCGGCTACCCGACTGTCGTCGACTTCCGTTGGGTGCGCGGCGGCTCGAATAATGAGTAGCGAGTCGAATCCGGCCGCTCCCAAGCGTAAAGCCCGGGGAGACAGCTACGACAATATCGAGCCGCTCTTCGCTGAACTGGCAGCGCTGGCCCAGGACGACCCGCGCAGGGAAGCCGTGCGCGCGGAGGTGATCGAGCGCTGTCTGCCGCTGGCCGAGCACATCGCCCGCAAGTTCAGCGGTCGCGGCGAGAGTTTCGAGGACCTGCTGCAGATCGCCCGGGTGGGCATGCTCGCCGCCGTCGACCGCTTCGATCCCGGACACGGCGCGACCTTCCTGTCGTTCGCGGTGCCGACGATCATGGGCGAGGTGCGCAGGCATTTTCGCGACTACGCCTGGTCGGTGCGTGTGCCGCGGCGGCTCAAGGAAATTCAGTCAACCATCGGCCCGACGGTGGAGATCCTGTCGCAGCGGCTGGGCCGGATGCCGCGGGCCAGGGAGATCGCCGAGGAACTCGGCGCGGACCTGAACGAGGTGACCCAGGCGCTCATCGCGCGCAACGCCTATCAGACCTCCTCGATCGATGCCGCTTCCGACACCGACGACGCGGAGTCCGGCGGTCCCTCGCTGCTGGACTCCCTCGGCGCCGAGGACCCCGACTTCGGCACCGTCGAGAACTACCTGGCGGTGAAGCCGCTGCTGGCGGCGTTGCCGGAACGCGAGAAGCAGGTCCTGGTGATGCGCTTCTTCGATTCGATGTCCCAGGAACAGATCGCCCAGCGGATCGGCTGTTCCCAGATGCAGGTCTCGCGCATTCTGTCCAAGACCCTGAAATCGCTGCGCGAGCAGGCTCTGCGCGACTGACGCGGGGTACCGCCGCCCCGCCGTCGGGCGCTCACTCGCCGGTCAGGTCGGCGTGATAGTCGCGCATCGCCTCCACGACGGCGACCAGGACGCGGTGCGCGGCGCGCAGGTCTTCGTCGGGCAGTCCGGCCATCGCCGCGCGGGTCTGCCGCCCGAGCGGAGTGAAGAAGCCGCGGGCTACGTCCATGCCGTGCTCGTCGTAGTGCAGGATGACCCGCCTGCGATCGGACGGGTCCGTCGCCCGGCGCAGGTGACCGGACTCGATCATGCGCTCGACCAGATAGGTCACCGCGGACGACGAGATGCCCATCAGTTTGCCGAGTCCGCCCGCGGTCAGCGGCGCGCCCTCGAGCTCGGCGGTCGCGACGTGCATCAGTGCGCGGAAATCGTTGGCGCGCAGCTCGTTGGACCGCGCGAAGACCTGTCCGATCTGCTCGGAGATCGCGGTGAGCGCGCGGATGTCGGCGGCGATGTCGGATTCCAATCCATCACGGTCCGGCTCGTCCGCGTTTGATTCCTCGATGTTTGATTCACCGATCAACGGCGCATCCTTTTCCACACGGGACGTCAGCGTAGTTCAGCGGATGTCTCGATTGCTTAATATTTAAGTTTCTGAGAGAGTTGCCGGGTGAGCGCTTGGGATCGCTATGCATCGTTGGTCACCGCCCGGACCTCCTGGGTGCTGCTTCTGGTCCTCGCCGCGGCCTCGATAGGCCTGATCGGCGCGGTGGGGGAGAACGAGACCGCCGGGCAGGCGCCGACCGCGCTACCGTCGTCGGCGGAGTCGGCGCGGGTCGAACAGGCGCTGGACGAGTTCCCGGATGCGGGAACTGCCGCGGCCATCATCGTCGTCGCGCGCGCCGATGGAGGCGAGCTGACCGAGGACGACCGCGCCGCCACTGCCGCGGCGGTGGCCCGCGCCTCGGGACGCACGCCGGGGCCCGGTGACCTGCTCGCCGCACCGGACCGCAAAGCGGCGATCGGACAGGTACCCGTCAACGCCGACCTGAGCGGATTCGCGCTGACCGATCGCATCCAGGAGATCCGCGCCGCCGCCAGGGAGGGCCTGCCCGAGGGGCTGAGCCTGCAGGTGACCGGGGGCCCGGCGTTCGGCGCCGACATCGCCGACTCGTTCTCCGGCGCCAACGTCACCCTGCTGGCGGTGACCGCGGTGGTCGTGGCGGTGCTGCTGATCGCGACGTATCGCTCCCCGGTGTTGTGGCTGGTGCCGCTGCTGGTGGTCGGGGCGGCCGACCGAGTGGCCACCAGCGCCGGAACCGCCTTGGCGCGGCTGACCCCGCTGACCTTCGACGGCTCGACTTCCGGCGTCACCAGCGTGCTGGTCTTCGGTGCGGGCACCAACTACGCGCTGCTGCTGGTGTCGCGCTATCGCGACGAACTGCACCGTGAGCCGGATCACCGCGCGGCGTTGCGGCAGGCGGTGCGGCGTGCCGGGCCCGCGATCCTGGCGAGCAACGTGACGGTGGTGGCCGCGCTGCTCGTGCTGCTGCTCGCGTCGGTGCCGAGCACCCGCAGTCTCGGCGTGATGGCCGCGCTCGGGTTGCTGGTGGCGGTGGTGTTCGTCCTGCTGGCGCTGCCGTCCGCGCTCGCGCTGTGCGGGCGCAATGTGTTCTGGCCCTTCGTGCCGCAAGCCGATGACCGCGACACGGCCGACGAGGGCGTGTGGCACGCGATCGCCGCACGAGTGGTGCGCAAGCCCGCGCTGATCGCCGGAAGCGCGATCACGGTTCTCGCGGTCTGCGCGACCGGGTTGCTGTCGACGCAGGTGGGGCTTTCGCAGACCGAGCAGTTCCGGGTGCGCGCGGAGTCGGTCGATGGGTTCGACGCACTCGCCGCGCATTTCCCGTCCGGCTCTTCCGATCCCGCTATCGTTCTCGCGCGCAGCACGGGGGCGGCGGGGATCGAGGAGGCGTTCCGGCGCACCGAGGGCGTGGTGCTGACCTGGCAGACGGGCGCCTCGCCGACCGGGCTGACCCGGTGGTCGGTCGTGATCGACGCGCCACCGTCGTCGGCCCGCGCCTTCGAGACGATCGAGGCGCTGCGCGCGTCGGTCGCGCAGGTGCCGGGAGCCGAGGCGCTGGTCGGTGGCACCGACGCTCAGGCCTTGGACGTCCAGAGCGCCGCGAGCCGGGACCGCAAGCTGATCATCCCGCTCATCCTGGTCGTGGTGCTCGTGGTGCTGCTCGTACTGCTGCGCGCGGTGCCCGCCGCGCTGCTGCTGGTCGCCGTCACGGTGCTGAGCGCGCTGGCCGCGCTCGGATTGGGCAGTTGGATGAGCGAGCACGTGTTCGGGTTCCCGGCGCTGGACATCAGCGTGCCGCTGTTCGCGTTCCTGTTCCTGGTCGCGCTCGGCGTGGACTACACGATCTTCCTCGTCACCAGGGCCCGCGAGGAGACGCCGCGATACGGCACCACGCACGGCATGGTGCGCGCGGTGGCGGTGACCGGCGCGGTGATCACCAGCGCGGGCATCGTCCTGGCCGCGGTGTTCTGTGTGCTCGGGGTGCTTCCGCTGATCACGCTCACCCAGGTGGGCATCGTGGTCGGTCTCGGCATCATGCTCGACACGTTCGTCGTGCGCACCGTGGTGATCCCTGCGCTGTTCAGCCTGATCGGGCGCGGGATCTGGTGGCCGAGCGAACTGCGGCTCGTCGAGGAGGACGGCGATCGTCCCGGCGCTCCCGCTTCCCGCGCCGATCAGTCGGCCGGTGACCAGCCGGGGCCGCGGAACAAGTAGCCGCCCCGGGCGCGCCGCGAGGGCGCGCCGCGCAGATCGCGCCGGATCGAGGTCCACAGCCGATCCCGGACGGATGACGCCGTAGTTCTTGTCCAGGTAGCCGAAAAAGAGCGGATGACCGCTCGGTGCGGGCATCCGCTCTGTTCAGGCGTACCGCCGCGTTCGCTGGGGCCGTGCGCGGCTGCGCTTTGTCCGTGCGCGGCGATCGCGACGTTGCTCCGGCCCTGCGCGGCGCCGGATCGGACTGTGTCCGACAGCGCCCGTCAGCAGTAGTCAGTGCTTGAAGGCGTCCTTGACCTTCTCGCCGGCGTCCTTGAGGTCCGACTTGACCTTGTCGGTGCGGCCTTCGTCCCGCTTCCCCCGGTCACCTGCTGCCTCGCCATACTTTTCCTTGGCTTGACCAGCGACTTTCTCAGCCTTGTTCTTCGCCTTGTCGACTGCGCTCATGTCACAACCTCCTTGTGAAGAGACCGGCCGGCCATCTTCAGCCGGTCTCCTTCGCGATAGCCCGTTATGGCGAGGCCAAACGTCCGGGCTTTTCGCGCAGAGCAGAAGACCCGGCGGAAACCGGGTCTTCTCGAAAGTCGTTCGCATCTGGAATTCGACAGGAATCCGCGCTGTGAGCCCGTCCCGGAGCACACCGGGAAAGCGGATTACGCGGCCGGAACCGTAGGCGGCGTGAGAAGACCCTGAAGCACGCCGACACCCGCGCCTACGGCCGCGCCGACGGCGATGGCCGGGGAGGCGACGAATCCGTAACCTACGGCGGCGCCGAAGGCCATCACGGCCACCGTCCCGGTCGGAAACATCGGGATACCCGCGATGGCGCCGCAGACAGCTCCGATGACCGCACCGATCGAAGCGACGGGCGCGGCCACCATGCTGCCCACCGAGGCGCCGATGGCGGTGGAACCGAGCAGGTCGGCGGCGATGCGGTCGGAGCGCGAGGGCTCGAAGCCCGCCGAATCCAGAGTCTGCGCGAGGCCCGCTTCCGGGACCGCGATCGCGTCGTTGAAGATCTTGCCCTGCTCAGGAGTCAGGAAGTCCGGCCTGCCGATCACCACGGAACCCACGCGCAGCGTGCCGGGCGGCGCCTCGATCGGCGCGACGGCGGGAGCTGGTGCCGCGGGATTGGGCAGGTGCAGCCGTTGCGGGACGATCGGGGCGAGCACGTTCGGATCCGGCATCGGCCGGTTGATGCTCAGGTCGTTGCGGCCGGCGGAAACCGGAGGCGCGGGGGACGCCGCCTCGGGCGGAACGAATCCGGGGTCCGCGGGATCGGCCGCCGGGGCGATGACGCCGGGCGCAGGGGCGAACGGAAGCTGGATCGAGATCTCCGGCACCAGTGGGTCGGCTGTGGCGGTCGCGGCGCCGACCACCGACAGCGGGATGGCGCCCGCGACGACCAGAGTGGCGGCGCGGCGTAAGAAGGGGTGCGCTGGAGTTTCGGGTACTGCTGTGCCCATGGACTTACCCACCTCATTCTGAAGAGGACATATACCTATCCCTTCTAGTTCGATTCAGAAAGCCTTACGGATGCGCGAAGGTTCGATTTCTTTTCGGTGGAATCGTGCGATCACGGCGAATAACGGTGGCGCCGTGGGTATCCGATGGCATTTGCCGTTGCGGTCCGATTCTCCAGCGGAACTCACGAAAACCGGCTCGAAACGGGTTTTCGCCCTGCTGTACGGCTTCCGATCCCTATCGCGGACCGGCAAAGCGCCCCGGGGCTGTTCGCCCCGGGGCGCGATGCGTCAGGAAGCCGCCGCGAATCCGGCGCGCAGATCGGCGAGGATGTCGTCGATACCCTCGATGCCGACCGCGAGCCGGACCAAGCCGGGCGTGACGCCCGCGGCCAGTTGCTCTTCCGGCGTGAGCTGCGAATGGGTGGTGGAGGCCGGGTGGATCACCAGCGAGCGCACGTCACCGATGTTGGCGACATGGCTGTGCAGCCGCAGCGCCTCGACGAACCGCTTGCCCGCGTCGACGCCGCCGGCCAGCTCGAAGCCGATCACCGCGCCGGTGCCCTTCGGCGCCAAGGCGCGGCCCCGCTCGTACCACGGCGAGGACGGCAGGCCCGCGTAGGACACCGAGGTGACCTCGGAACGGGTGGTGAGGAATTCGGCCACCGCCTGCGCGTTCTGCACATGCCGCTCGATCCGCAGGCTCAGCGTCTCCAGGCCCTGGCTGATCAGGAACGCGTTGAACGGCGATACCGCCGAGCCGAGGTCGCGCAGCAACTGCACGCGCGCCTTGAGCGCGTAGGCGGGCGCGCCGAGGTCGGCGAACACGGCGCCGTGGTAGCTCGGGTCGGGTTCGGTGAAGCCGGGGAACCGGCCGCCGGTCCAGTCGAACTTGCCGCCGTCGACGATCACGCCCGCGATGGCCGCGCCGTGCCCGCCGAGGTACTTGGTGGCCGAGTGCACGACGATGTCGGCGCCGTGGGCCAGCGGCTGGATCAGGTACGGCGTGGCGACGGTGTTGTCCACGATCAGCGGAACGCCGTTGTCGTGGGCGACGCCCGCGATCCCCGGAATATCGAGGATGTGGTTCTGCGGGTTGGAGACCGTTTCGCCGTAGAGCGCCTTGGTGTTCGGGCGGATGGCGGCCTTCCACTGCTCGAGGTCGTCGGGATCGTCGACGAAGGAGACCTCGATGCCGAGCTTGGGCAGCGAGTAGTGGAAGAGGTTGTAGGTGCCGCCGTAGAGCCTGGGGCTGGAGACGATGTGGTCGCCCGCTCCGGCGATGTTGAGGATCGCGAAGGTCTCCGCGGCCTGCCCCGAGGCCACCAGCAGAGCGGCGACGCCGCCTTCGAGGGCGGCGATGCGCTGTTCCACCGCGTCCTGGGTGGGGTTCATGATCCGGGTGTAGATGTTGCCGGGCTCGGCCAGACCGAACAGCGCCGCCGCGTGCGCGGTGTCGCGGAAGGTATAGGAGGTGGTCTGGTAGATCGGCAGCGCGCGGGCGTTGGTTGTACCGTCCGGAATCTGTCCGACGTGGATCTGCTTCGTCTCGAAGCTCCAGTCCTGGGACGGGTCGGGTTCGGTCATCGGGGTGGTCCTCCTTGGGATGGGCGATCGATCAGGTTGGGACAGCGGCTAATCGGTGATCAGGGTGGTGTCGACCGGAGTGCGTCCGGTGGTCAGATCCAGCACGGGGCAGTGCGCGTCGACGGCCTGCTGGAGTTCGGCGTAGCGCTGCTCGGTGTCGGGTCCGCTGATGCGCACGGTCACCCGCACCGCTCGGAACCCGGCGCGGACGTTGTCATCCAAGCCGAAGAACCCGCGCACGTCGAGATCGCCTTCGGCGCTCACCGCGAGGTCATCGATCGTGATGCCGAGGCGCTGGGCCCAGAATCGGTAGGTCACCACTTGACAGGCGATGAGCGACGCCAGATACACCTCGACCGGATTCGGCGCGGTGTCCGCGCCGCCGAGCGCGGGCGGCTCGTCCACGCGCACGGTGTGCTTGCCGAGGCTGATCGCGCTGCCCACCGTTCCCTCCGGAGTTCCGGAGGCACGGAACACCACCAGCGCGTTCGCCGGGTCGTCCGCCATGGCCCGGGCGGTGGCGTCGGCGATGTCGTTGAGCGGGGTGCTCACATCAGTTGTCATGTCCACTGACGCTAGGAACCGCAGCGGGCGACGGCGAGAGTTACATTCGGACTGAGTGCAACGATGGTGCGGGTTTTCGCGCGGTGCGGTCAGTCCGCGGGCTCCGGCTCGGTCTCCGGTTCCGCGGGCTCGGTGGTGGCCGCGTCGATCTGCTCGCCGACGTAGCGCAGGACGACCGCGGCCATCGCGACCACGGGGACGGCCAGGAACGCGCCGACGATCCCGTACAGCGAGCCGCCCGCGGTGACCGCCAGCAGCACGATGACCGCGTGCAGCTGCATGCTGCGGCTCTGCAACACCGGTTGCAGCACATTGCCCTCCAGCTGCTGCACGGCGATGACGATGCCGAGCACGATCAGCGCGGTCACGAAGCCGTTGCCCACCAACGCCACCAGCACCGCGAGCGCACCCGCGACGAACGCGCCGACCATCGGGACGAATCCGCCGAGGAAGGTGACCACCGCCAGGACCAGCGCCAGCGGCACCCCGAGGATGACCAGGCCCGCGCCGATGAGCACCGCGTCGACCAGGCTGACCAGCGCCTGGGTGCGGATGAACCCGCCGAGCACGACCCAGACCCGGCCGAGCACCTCCTCCAGGTGCCTGCCGCTGCGGCTGCCGGAAACGCCGTGCAGCCAGGGCAGGAAACGCGGTCCGTCCTTGACGAAGAAGAAGCTCAGCACGAGCACCAGGAACAGTGTGACCAGCACCGATGTCGCGGTGGCCACGCCGCTGAACACGCCGCTGGCGATCTGCTCCGAACTCGACTGCAAACGGGAGACGATCGCGTCCACGGCCGAATCCAGTTGCTCGTCACGAATTCTCAGTGGCGGACCTTGGAGCCAGTCGCGGACCTGTTCGACGCCCGCGCTCGACTTGTCGGCCAGTTCCGGCGCCTGGTCCGCGACCGACGGCACGATCAGCGCGATGACGCCGGCCAGCACACCGATCAAACCGATCACCGCGATCGAGGCGGCTGCGGCGGGCGGCAGGCCGTGCGAGGTCATCCAGCGGACCGGCGGCCACAGCACCGTTGCGATCACGATCGCCAGCGCCACCGGCAGGATCACCACCCACAGCCGGGCGACCAGGAATCCGAGCACCCACGCGCCCGCCGCGATGGCGACGATGCACAGCGCCCACTTGGCCAGCCAGAGCAGGCCCACGCCGATGACGTCACCGCGATCCCGCAAGGTGGGCTTGTCCGGTCCGTGGCTTTTGCTACGTTCGCTCACCGGCCCAGTCTGGCACGAGGCGCCGGATCGATCAGGGCTCACGGCCGGTCGCGCGAGCGGGACGGTTTGACCCGGCGGCCCCGGGTCATCACCGGAGCAGGTCATCGGAAGGGTGGTTGTCGTGCGATGTGTGGTGTTCGGTGCGACCGGCTACATCGGCGGACGACTGGTACCGGAACTGCTGCGCGCCGGTCACACGGTCCGGGTGCTGGCTCGCACGCCGGGCAAGCTCGCCGAGGCGCCGTGGCGCGATCGCGTCGAGGTGCTCGCCGGTGACGTGACCTCTGTCGCCGACGTGCGCGCCGCGCTGGCCGGACAGGACGTGCTGTACTACCTGATTCATTCGCTGACCCGCGCCGATTTCGACACCGTCGACCGGGAGGCGGCCACGCTGGTCGCCGCCGAGGCGGCGGAGGCGGGCCTGACCAGAATCGTCTATCTGGGCGGCATCATCCCGGGTGCGCAGCGGCTGTCGCGACACCTGGCCTCCCGCGCCGAGGTCGGTGAGATCCTGCGGGCGGGCGCGGTGCCCGCCCTGGTGCTGCAGGCCGCGGTGATCATCGGCTCCGGCTCGGCCAGTTTCGAGATGCTGCGCTACCTGACCGAGCGGCTGCCGATGATGGTCACACCGCGCTGGGTGCGCAACCGGATTCAGCCGATCGCGGTACGTGACGTGCTGTATTACCTGACCGAGGCGGCGACGCTGCCCGAAGGTACCGGCGGGGCGTTCGACATCGGCGGTCCGGACGTGCTGACCTACGTGCAGATGATGCGCGGCTACGCCGAAGTGGCGCAGCTGCCGCGGCGGCTGATCGTGCCGGTGCCGGTGCTGACGCCGTGGTTGTCGGCGCAGTGGGTGAATCTGGTGACCCCGGTGCCGCGCGCGATCGCGGTGCCGCTGATGGAGTCGCTGATCAACGACGTGGTCTGCCGCGACCACGCGATCGCCGATCTCATCCCGGACCCACCGGCGGGCCTGACCGGCTACCGGCAAGCAGTGACGTTGGCGCTGCGGAAGATTCGCGATCTGGACGTGCCGACCAGGTGGTCGGACGCTCACCCGTCGGGCGCGCCGTCGGATCCGCTGCCCACCGACCCGCAGTGGTCGGGCGGTT
Source organism: Nocardia abscessus (assembly GCF_015477775.1). Lineage (GTDB taxonomy): Bacteria > Actinomycetota > Actinomycetes > Mycobacteriales > Mycobacteriaceae > Nocardia > Nocardia abscessus_A. Next base: position 290,581 of record NZ_JADLQO010000008.1, read on the forward strand.
CGCTGTACCGGGATGTGCGGCAGCGCCACACCGACGCCGACCCGGTGACGCTGTGGCGGGTGATCGAGGCGATCGGCGGCGAAAACGGCTGGTATTCGTTCCCGCTGGCCTGGTCGCTGCGCGGGTGGATCGACCGGCTCGCGGGCGGCGCCGGGCTGGGCCGCGGTCGCCGCGACCCGCACCGGCTGCACGAAGGCGAGGCGCTGGATTGGTGGCGGGTGGAGCGGCTCGAGCGTCCGCGGCTGCTTCGCCTGCGCGCCGAGATGCGGGTGCCGGGCCGGGCCTGGCTGGAACTCGCGGTCGAGCCGGACGGCCCCGGCGCCACCTACCACCAGCGCGCGCTGTTCGAGCCGCACGGGTTGGCCGGGCACCTGTACTGGAAATCCATCGCGCCGTTCCACGCCGTCATCTTCGGCGGGATGGCGCGCAATATCACCGGCGCCGCGGAATCCGCCCGCGCGCAATGACGCCCCTGCTGAGCGCGGCTCTGCTGAAATAGGCGGGGCTGTGCTTTGCCGGAGGTCGTCGAGGCTTTTGCCGGAGGTCGTCGAGGCTTTGCCGGAGGTCGTCGAGCCAGGAGGAGCGGATGATCGGATCACGGGTCGCGGCTGTCGTCGTCGCGGTGGCGACGACGGTGTCGATCGCAGGAGTGGGGACGGTTCAGGCAGCGCCCGCCGCGTGCGTTCCGGGCGACCCGTTGCGCCCCACCGCGGAACTGTTCGCCACCGACAACACCGAGACGATCACCGATCCCGCCGACCCGCGCCTGCGTGATGGGTTGGCGGAGTTCGAATTCGCGGTCGGCGCGATCACGCTGCGCAACGTCGCGCTCCCGGTCGGGTCGACGTTGGTCAGCGGCGTGTTCTGGTCGCAGGAGCGCAGCCGAGCGACCTACGAGCGCTCCCGGGCGTTCCATCTCGCTTGCGTCGGAGGCGCCGACCTGCGTCGGATAGCGGATCAGGTGCGGGTGCGATTCGGGCAGGAATCGGTGCTGACCTTCGAGCACCATGCGGTAGGCGCGCCGGGGATCGACGCGTTCACGGTCGAGGTCGCGGGCATCGACGTGCGGCGTTTCCACGACGCGCTGGTGGCCGACCCGCAGACGCGCGAGCGACTGGTCGGCGGTTCGGTCACCGACGGCGGCACGCTCGTCCTGGTCGCGGACATCGCCGACCTGGAGCCGACCCGGCAATTCGTCGAGCGAATCGGCGGAGGGTGGGATCCGGTCACGGTGCGCTACGGCGACCGCGAGTTCGTCGGCGCCTGAGCCGGTCCGGCCGGGAGCAAAGACTCCGCATCCTCCCGCTTGTGGACTTACGCTGATCCCGGTGGGGATTTCGGAGTGACGACGGCTGGGAGTCTCGGTGGGCGCGGCATTGGTCAAAGGTCAGAACGGGGCATTGGACGTGGCCCGCGTGCTGGTTTCGGTACGCAGCGAGGCCCCGGTCGACGTGTCGGCGCTGCTGGTGACCGAAGCGGGTCGCGTTCGATCGGACGCGGACTTCGTGTTCTTCAACCAGCCGAGCGCGCCGGGCGTGACGCTGGATCAGGGAACGCCTGCCGCGCTGTCGGTTTCACTGGGCGATCTGCCCGCGGACATCGCGCAGCTGCGCGCGGTGCTCACCCTCGACGATCCGGCGCAGACCTTCGGCCGGTTCGCGCCGCCGGTCGCCACGGTCGCCGACGCGGCGGGAAACGTGCTGTACGAATACCGCATCGAGGGCCTGGGTAGCGAATCCGTGGTGATCGCGCTCGAACTGTATCGCCGCCAGGGCGTATGGAAGGTGCGAGCGGTCGGTCAAGGTTACGCGGGCGGGTTCGCCGCGTTGGTCACCGATCACGGCGTGAGCGTCGACGACGAGCCGTCCTGAGGCGAGGCCCCGTCCGCGCACCCGGCCGCGCCGAACCCGCAGGCCATGGTCATTCCGACGGCGGATGTCTTCACTGTCCCCGGCGAGGCGAAGCTCTCGTTCGAAAAGCGCGCGAAGCTGGACCTGCGCAAGCGCGCTGTCGCGAAAGTCCTCATCGACAAGGACGCTTTCGGCATCCGCGCCCGCGTCGTGCTCGTCATCGACAAGACCGGCAGTATGAAGCGGCAGTACCACGACCAGGTGGTACACCGCGTCGTGCAGCGGATGATTCCGGTGGCCACCCAGCTCGACGACGACGGCACCCTGGAGGCGTACCTCTACGCTCTTTCCTTCGCCAAGTTGCCCGACATCACCGTCGAGCACGGCGACGAGTGGGCCCGAACCTTTCTGCATCTCACCGGTACCCACGCGGGCGTCGATTACGACCGGCTCGGCGGCCGCAACGACGAACTGCCGATCATGCGCGACATCATCGACTCGTTGCCCCCGGGCGGCCGTCCCACCCTCGTGTTGTTCTTCACCGACGGCGGCTTCGCCAAGAAACGCGAGATCGCGGCGCTCATGCGCGAAGCCTCGCAGCTGCCCGCCTTCTGGCAGTTCGTCGGTCTGGGCCGCGCCAACTACGGCCTGTTACGCACCCTGGACGAGTTGCCGGACCGGGCGGTCGACAACGCGGGATTCTTCGCCCTGGACGACATCGATCAGGTCGACGACGGGCAGCTCTACGCGCGTCTGCTGGGCGAGTTCCCGGACTGGCTTCGCGCCGCGCGAACCGCGGGCATCCTGCGCTGACCCGCGAAGTGCGCATCGGCGGCCTCGCCGCGAACGGCACGGAGCCGCCCTGCCCACTACCCATTCCTCGCAAGTCATAGCGAAAGGCTATGGCGGAGTGGATTTCGGCGCGCCTCGAATCAGCCGATGACGGCGTTCATGATGGTGCCCGCACTGGTGGCGATCACCCCGCCGATCATGGCTCCCGCCACCATCTTCGGCGACTCGAGCCCGCCGCCGGTCCACTTCTCCCAGGCGAAGCGGCCACCGGCGTAGATGATGCCGCAGATGCCCGACAGGAGTACGAACCACGTCAGGTAGCGGACCAGTTGGAGGAACTTGTCGGAGATCGGCGGTGCTTCTGGTGTGGGGTTGCCGATCTGCGCCAAGGTGTCGTAAGCGGCGGCCAGGATCATTGTCGTTCGCTCATTCTGGATTCGGGACAGGGGCAGGTGATTCGCTGAGAAGATCGTATCCGTTCGCTCGCCGCGATGCAGTCAGGTCCGTGCAGCGCAGTGAAGTTCGCGTTTCCCGTCGCCTTGCCGGGGTAGGCGAATCTCGGGATCATGGACGACGCGCGGCGGTCGAGAACTTGCCGTCGCGTATCGCCGGATCCGCCGACGACTGCTCGCGGCGCTCCGGCGTGATCCCACTGCTGGTTCCGCGGCCGGTCGCGGGCGTTCCGGGCAGAGCACACCGCGTCGCGGTCCGTGCCCGTATCCTGGTGCGTGGCCGAATTCATCGGTGGTCGAACAGTTTTCGCAAAGCGGCTGGTCGGCGGCAGGGTTGTATTCGAGCGTAGAGGGAGTAGACGGTGAGCATCATTCTGGCGTCGGTCGGCGATTCGTTCACGACGTTGGCGCAGATCGGCAATCCGACCCCGGAGGCGCCGCCTTTGGCGGACAAGCTCTTACAGTTCGTGCGGTACCTCACCTGGTTCGCACTGGCGTCCGGCATCGTCAGCATCATCTACGCGGGCGGCAGATTCGCCTGGGAGAAGTGGAGCGGCGGCGGGTTGCAGTCACCGAAGATGATCGCGGGGGCGATGCTCGGCGGGGTGGTCGCCACCAGTGCGGGCACCATCATGAACACCGTTCTGGAGTTCTGACCCGCGGGCGCCGCGCGGCGATCCCCTCCGGCCCGCTTTCGTCGGCGACGACGAGCGTGCCGCGAACGGATCGCCGCGGGCCGCCGAGGGCGCTCGGTCGCGACGCCGGGCGAGTTCCGCCCGCCGCCGAGGCGTCGGCCGTCACCGGTCGACCGTCCTGCGATTGCCGCGTTGACCTGCGATTTCCGCCGCGGAGGGCGGCTATACTCCGGTACGGATCTCGCGGTGCCCGATATGATCGGAGGCGGAGCAGGATCATGGACGACAGGACCTACGGCAAGGTCACGGTGTCGCGGCGCACGGCGTTCGGTATCGCGGCGACGTCGATGGCCGCGTTCGGGTTGTCGGCCTGCGGCGGCTCCGACGACGAGGACTCTGCCCCGGCCTCCGTCCCTGGCGACGCCGCAACGATCGCCAAGGACGCCTACGAGTTCGGCTATCCGCTGGTACTGATGGACGTTACGCGCACGGCGGCGGAAGAGACCACCCCCGTCAACTGGTTCGAGCACGCGACCTCGTTGCCCACTCCGGCGCAGCGCGAGGTGGTGCGACTGGACCGCGACACGCTGCGTTCGACCGCTTGGCTCGATGTGACGAGCGAGCCGATGGTCCTGAGCCTCCCCATGCTGGACAGCGGCCGGTTCTGGCTGGTGCAAGTACTGGATGCCTGGACGAACAACGTGCGCAACCTGAGCAGCGTCCGGTCGCAGGCGACGTCGGCCCTGCCGTACGCGGTGACCGGTCCGGGCTGGTCGGGCGAGCTGCCGGACGGTCTCGCCGCGCTGCCGGTGCCGACGCCGACGGTGTGGCTGATCATCCGGATCCAGGTCGACGGCGAGAACGATCTGCCGGTTGTCCGCTCCCTGCAGCGGGAGATGAAGCTGGTTCCGTTGAGCGCGTGGATCGCGGGTACCGAGCCGCCCGCGCGCGCCGCGCGGCCCGGGCGTGCGAGCGTGCAGCCTCCACCGGAGCGGGTGGAGGAGATGGACGCGGGCGTGTTCTTCGATCGGATGTGCCAGCTGATGTCGGTCGATCCGCCGGCTGCCGAGGACGCGCCTGCCATGCGGCGTTTCGCGGAGATCGGAATCCGGCCGGGCGGCGCGGTCGACGGCGTCTCGGACATCGATCTAGCCGCCGCGGTGGACCGCGCCCAGCAGCAGATTTCGGTGTACCTGGGGGAGCGGACGGTCAACGAGAACGGCTGGCTCGTCGACCCCGATGTCGGGCGCTACGGCACCAACTATCTGCTGCGCGCCGTCGTCGCCCGGATAGCTCTCGGCGCCAGCCTGGCCGAGAACGCGTTCTATCCGACCCTGTTCGCGTCGACGGACGCCGGAGATGGTGCGGGCCGATTCCGCCTGCACTTCGCGCCCGGTCAGCTGCCGCCGGTCGACGACTTCTGGTCGCTGACCGCCTATGGCGCCGACAGCTACCTGGTGCCCAATCCGGCGGGGATCTATGCCGTGGGCCACCCGGCTCCGGTGGTCCTCAATCCCGATGGGTCCTCCGACATCGCCTTGCAGTACACCGACCCGGGCCCGACCGTTCCGGCCGGGAACTGGCTGCCCATCCCGCAATCCGGTCAATTCTCGTTGACGCTGCGCCTGTACGCGCCGAAAGCGGAGGCGGTCCAGGGGCCATGGCGTCCGCCGCCGCTGGTGCCTGCGCCCTGATCTGGTCTCTGCCACGCCGCGATCATCGAAGCGTTCCCGGTCATCGGTGATCAGCAGGCCGCGACACCTCGCCGCGAGCCGGGGGCGAATAGGTCGCCGAGCGGGGCAAGTAGCCGTAGTCGGCGCGCTGACCAGCGATTATCCCTCTGCTCGGCGGCTATACTCCAGGGCGGATCTGGCACGGAACCCGATCGGATCGGAGGCGGAGCAAGATCATGGGCGACTGGACCCACCGCGATGCCGCGCTGTCGCGGCGCGCTGTGCTCGGCATGGCGGCGACATCGATGGCTGCGCTCGGCGTGGCGGCGTGCGGCGGATCGGACGAGGACGGCTCGGCGCACACCCACCCCTCCGTCACCAGCGAGGGCGGAATGGTCGCCAAGGACGCCTGCGTGTTCGGCTTTCCGCTGGTGCTGATGGATGTCACGCGCGTGGCGGCGGAGGCGACCACGCCGCCCAACCGGTTTCGGCACGCCACGTCGTTGCCCACCCCGGCGCAGAACGAGGTGGTGCGACCGGATCCCGACACCCTGCACTCGACCGCTTGGCTCGATCTGACGAGCGAGCCGATGGTGCTGAGCGTTCCCAGGATGGACGGCGGCCGGTTCTGGCTGGCGCAAGTCCTCGACGCCTGGACGAACAACGTGCACAACCCGAGTAGTCGTCGGCCGCAGGCGAAGTCGGCCGTGCCGCCCTACACGTACGTCGTGACCGGCCCGGGTTGGTCGGGCCCGCTGCCCGACGATCTCACTCCGCTGCCGGTGCCCACGCCGACGGTATGGCTGATCGTGCGGATCCAAGTCGACGGAGCCGACGACCTTCCGATCGTCGGCTCGTTGCAACAGGGGTTGCGACTGGTTCCGCTGAGTGTGTGGAAAGCCGGCGAGCGGCCTGCGCCTGCTGTGCCGCCGAACGGGCAGGCGAACGACCGACGCCCGGTCGATCAGGTCATGGGGATGGACGCGCGCGCGTTCTTCGACCGGATGTGCGCGGTGATGTCGATCAATCCGCCCGCCCCCGAGGACGAGCCCGCCATGCGGCGCTTCGCGACGATCGGAATCCGGCCGGGCGGGGCGGTCGAAGGCGTCTCCGAGGCCGAACTGACCGCCGCGGTCGACACCTTCGAGCAACAGCTCCCGGTGACCCTGGGTCCGAACACGATCAACGACAACGGCTGGGTCACCGATTTCGGGGCCGGCCGGTTCGGCACCGACTATCTCCTCCGCGCCGTCACGGCCTTCGGCGCTCTCGGCATCCCCCTGCCCGAGGACGCGCACTACCTCTTCACGGCGGTTCCCGCGGGCTCCGGCCCTTTCCGGCTGCACTTCTTGTCGGGCGAGCTGCCGCCGGTGGACGCTTTCTGGTCGTTGGCCGTCTACGATGCCGCGGACTATCTGGTGTCCAATCCGGCCGAGATCTACTCGATAGGTCACCACGTCCCCGTCGTGCTAAATCCGGACGGCTCCCTGGACCTCACGCTCCAGCACGACGATCCCGGTCCCAGCGTGCCCAAGGGCAACTGGCTGCCCATTCCGGCAGCGGACCCGTTCTCGGCAACCCTGGCTTTGTTCGCCCCGAAAGAAGTTGTCCTGCAGCGGCGTTGGCAGCCGCCGCCGCTGATCGCGCTGCGGTGAGCTAGTCGTCGCCCGCCCAGTTCCAGCGGGGGACCTCGCGGATCGGGTGCAGCTCCGCGTCGCTGGTCGCGTGCGAATTCTGTTGCGCCACCCGCGATCCGAACGTGACATGCTCGTAGACCGCCGTGCGGAATCGCTCGTCCTCCAGCAGTCCGGCTTCCTCGAAGGTCTGCATGTACACCTCGACGAAGCGTTCTCGCTGCTCATCGGTGATCCGCAGGTTACGGTGCACCGCGATGATGTATTCGAACCCGAGTTCCCGGGTGAAACGATCCGGACCACCGAAGGATTCGGCGGTGAACCAGGTGAGATGGTCGACGTGCTGCGGCAGTCGTTCGGTGAACAACGTCTTCAGCACCGGATCGGTGAGCGCCTTGTCGTAGAACGCCGCTTCGACGCGATGCAGCACCTCGTCGCCGCCGACGTGGTCGTAGAGATTGGGCATGGGACCTCCGGCCGGGGTGTGGGCTGAGTCCTCATTACAGGCAGTCCGTCAGCCGGTGTCCAGGCGAACCGGGGTATTGGCCGATATCGGCCACCTGCGCGAACCGACCGGTCGCGCTGATGGGCGGGTAAAAAGTAAACGGGTTTTACTAAACGCTGTTCACGAAGGGGGGTTTTGTGGTTGCATCTTCCTTGACCGTGTTCCCGACATCGTCGTGAGGTCTGCGCCCAGACCGTAGGAGTTAGCCGTGACCGTGACTACGCCCTCGATCCCGACGGGATTCGATTTCACCGACCCCGACCTGCTCGCCTCCCGCCTGCCCATCGCGGAGTTCGCCGAACTGCGCCGCACCGCCCCGGTGTGGTGGTGCGCGCAACCCGATCGGGCCAGCGGCTTCGACGACGGCGGGTACTGGGTCGTCTCCAAGCTCGCGCACATCAAGGAGATCTCGAAGAATCCGGAGGTGTTCTCCTCGCACCAGAACACCGCGATCATCCGGTTCAACGAAGAGACCACCCGTGAGCAGATCGACATGCTCGGCGACATGCTGCTGCTCAACCTCGACCCGCCCAAGCACACCAAGACCCGGCGCATCATCTCCAAGGGCTTCACCCCGAGGGCGGTGGAAAGCCTGCGCGCCGCGCTCACCGAACGCGCCGCGCGGATCGTGCACGAGGCCAAGAAGTCCGGTAGCGGCGACTTCGTCGAACAGGTCGCCTGTGAACTGCCGTTGCAGGCCATCGCCGAGCTGCTGGGCATTCCGCAGGAGGACCGGAGGAAGATCTTCGACTGGTCCAACCAGATGATCTCCTACGACGACCCGGAGTTCGAAGGCGACCATCAGGCCGCCACCGCGGAGGTGATGGGATACGCCTGGAACATGGCCGAGCAGCGGCGCGCCTGCCCGGCCGAGGACATCGTCACCCAGCTGGTCAACGCCGACATCGACGGCGAGCACCTCGGTTCGGACGAGTTCGCCTTCTTCGTGATCCTGCTGTCGGTGGCGGGCAACGAGACCACCCGCAACTCGATCACCCACGGCATGAAGGCGTTCGTGGACCACCCCGAGCAGTGGGAGATCTACCGGCAGCAGCGCCCGCGCACCGCGCCCGACGAGATCGTCCGATGGGCCACCCCGGTCACCGCGTTCCAGCGCACCGCGACCCAGGACACCGTGCTCGGCGGCCAGGAGATCAAGCAGGGCCAGCGGCTCGGATTGTTCTACAGCTCGGCCAATTTCGACGGGGAGGCCTTCGCGGATCCGTTCACCTTCGACGTGCTGCGCGACCCGAACCCGCACGTCGGTTTCGGCGGCACCGGCACGCACTACTGCGTGGGCGCGAACCTGGCCCGGTTGCAGATCGATCTGATGTTCAACGCCATCGCCGAGGTGATGCCCAACCTGCGGCAGGTGTCCGATCCGGTGCGGCTGCGGTCGGGCTGGCTGAACGGGATCAAGCGCTGGGAAGTCGAATACGCTTGAATCGAACGGTGCAACAGTCCAAACCACGGGGCCGCGCGCCGGTGGTGACCGACAGCGACATCCGGCGGGTCGCCAGCGCGCTGCTGGTCCAACGCGGGCCCGATGCGGTCACCTTGCGCGCCATCGCGCGGGAGCTCGGTGTCACCGCGCCCGCGCTGTACCGGTACTACAACTCGCTGGAAGACCTGCTGGAGCGCCTGCGGCTGGACTTCTGCGCCGACTTGGCGGCGGAACTGACCGCCGAGATCGCCACGCTGCCCGACGACGGCGCCGTGCAGTTCTTCGCCATCTGCCGTGGCTTCCGGCGCTGGGCGCTGACGCACACCAGGGAGTTCACCTTGGTGTTCGCCTCGCCCGGCGCCGGACAGGCCCGCGCGTTGCGCCGCTTCGACGAGCCCTTCGGCCGGATCTTCCTGGCCGCGGCGGGCAGGCTGCTGGCGAACTACGACATCGTCACGCCCTCCACCGACGTCATCCCGCCGGAGTTGCGCGAGGATCTGGTGCACTTCCAGACCGAACTGCTGGCCGCGCTGTCGGAGTCGAGCCAGAAATTCCCCGCCGAGAAGCTGGACCTCGGGGTGACGTATCTGATGATCCAGATCTGGGCGCGGCTCTACGGGCACGTCACCCTCGAGGTCTTCGGGAACTACCCGATCCCGCTGGACAAGCCGGAGATCCTGTTCGACGCGATGCTCGCCGACCTGGGGCGCACGGCGGGCCTGCTCGCCGACTGAACCCGGCGCTCGCGCTAGATGCGAGCCCCCTTCGCGCGGTTGCACGCCCGGCACAGGATCTGGAGGTTCGCCGCGCTGGTCGCACCGCCGCGGCTGAGCGGGATGATGTGGTCGAACTCCAGGTAGTGCCCGTCGCCGCATTCGACGCACCGGCCGCCGTCGCGCTGCCACACCTGCGCCTTCACCTCCTGCGGGATGCTGCGGGTGTCACGCTGGCCGGGATTGAGGACGAGACGTTTGGCCACGCGCAGTGCGCCTTCCAGCGCGGCCGAGACGTAGTCCGGATCGGCGACGGCGAACGTCGCGCCCCCGCGCGCGGAGGTGGCGGCGACCACCACCAACCCCTGCTCCGCGTGCACGGACACGACGCGTGACCACGGCATCTCGATGCCGGTGTCGGCGCCGACGAATCGCAGCTTCTTGTTGCTGCCGATCAGCCTGCCCTCGGTGAGCTTCGGGCCGCGGGCGAGCTGGCGCACGTGCGTCGCGGGCAGGTCGAGGTGCACCGTCTCCTCGGGGTCCAGATGCAGGCCGGGCGTGCGGACGACCGGCAGATCGCCGGTGCGCAGCCGGTAGAGGGTGTTCCCGCGATGCATCCGCCGGCGCAGGTCCTCGATCAGTGGACCGCCGAGCGCGAGTTCGGTGACCGCCTGCTCGAACAGCTCCAGTTCCGCGTGGTGGACTTCGGCGTCGGCGAAGGCGAAGGTGACCAGCCGCTCCACATAGCTGAGGCCGACCTCGCGTAAGGCCGTGCGCCCCGCTTCGGTATCGATGCGCTGGTAGCGCAACGATGCCCACAATGCCGCCCACTCGGGACCACGCGGCCCATGGGCGGTGAGCACCCGCCATGCCCGCGTGTGCCAATGGATGAGGTATTCCTCGATCTCCTGCGCACACCGCTGGCACGGGGCGAGCCCGCCGAACAGCTTGCGGCGGAGCGGGTTTCCGCACCGATCGCAGTGCCGCCCGCCGGTCGGGTGCGGCAGATACCGGTCCTCGGTCCATTCGGCGCCGTCCCACCAGCGCATGAGCTGCGGATCGTCCGGATCAGGGTGCCAGTCCGCGTGTTCGGGGTTCAGGGGTGGCGGGGGAGTCGGCGGTGCGGTTTCCGGGGTGTACCGGTTGAGGTCGACCGTACGGTGGGTGTGCGGCAGGGGAGCGGTGTCCACGCGGTCGAGCACCTCGGTGCGTGGCCGAACGGGTGTGCCGGGGCCGGGGTGCGGCGCTGCGGCCCCTTCGAACCGCCCGGGTGAGTTCTCGGCCTGGCGGTGATGCTCGCCGATGCGTTGCACCGGACCGTGTTCGGCGGCGCCGTTCGGTGCGTCCGTCCGATCGGCCGCGGCGTGATCCCCGTTCCTGCGAGCCTGGAACGACCCGTGCGGGATGTGGTGGTCGAGCCGTTCGGCCGAGTCGAGACCGGACTCGGTCCCGGCTGTGGATCGGGCCGGAAGTCGTTCCTGCGCAGGTGCCGCCGCGGCCGATCGGTGCACCCGGAAAGGGTTGGTGGGATGCGTGGTGCGGGCGGGCGCCGAGGGATCGTCGACATGGACGCCGAACTCGCTGATCAACCCGGCCAGTCCGCTGGACCAACCCTGGCCGATGGCGCGGAACCGCCACTGCCCGTCGCGGCGGTAGAACTCGCCGAACATCAATGCGGGCACCGCGTCCGCGTCCTCGATCTCGAACGTCACGACCGCTCCGTCGACGGAGTGCACGGCGACGGTCAGTCCGTGGATGTCGCCGAAGGTGCCCCCGTCGACCGAGCCGGAGACGACGATGCGATCGACGTCCGCTTCGGTGCGCGGCAGCGACACGCTCAGCCGCGCGGTCCCCGGCGCCGGTTCCTGGTCGAGGGTGACCGCCTGGGAGACGTGCCGCGGTGCGTTGTAGAACACGAGGTCGCGGTCGGACCGAACCGAGCCCGACGCGTCCAGCAGCAAGGCGTGCGCGTCCACCGAGTGCTCCGATCGCCATGAAACAACCACGGCTAGAAGAGATGTCGGTACCGCTGCGTTCGCGCCCTTGCTGAGATTCATTGTGCTCGAACTATGCCACGACCCTCCGACACGCCGAACTCGCGAGGGGACGTCCTTCGGCGGGGCGTGCGGCACAGTGTTCTCATGACGAACCCGAAACGCCCGGGTCGTAAGCCCCCGACCCCGAAGTTGCCCGGTGGGCGGGTGCCCGGCCCCGCCGACGTGCTGACCGCCGCGCAGGCCGCGGTCGAAGCGGCGCAGACGGCCGCGGGGCAAGCGCTGGAAGCCGCCCAGTTGACCGCGACGTCGGCGTTCGACGCGGCGGTGCGGCTGCCGCCCGCGTCGGCCCAGCTGGCCGCGCAACTGCCCGACCTGGTGGAGAACCTTTCGAACGCGATCGAGCGGCTCAACTCCACCATCGATCGACTCGATCGCACCCTGGCCCTGGCCGATCCGGCGTTCGCGGCCTACGACCGGCTGCTGCCCAGGCTGGAAGCGATGATCTCGCTCGGCGAGGACGTGCTCGGACGATTGGCGAAGGTGCCCGGCGTCGCCCTGCTCGGCAAGCTGACCGGTCTGAGCGCGCCGGAACAACCCGCCGCCGAGCCACCGCGGCGGAAGTCCACCAGGCGCCGCACCTAGCCGGGTTCGCGCTCAGCGGTGCGCGTGGTCGGCGGCGGCGCGCAACGTGGCGGCGGCCTTGAGCAGGACCTCGTGGTACTCCTCGGCGGGATCCGAGTCGAGCACGATGGCGCCGCCCGCCCCGATCCGCCAGCGTCCGCCGTAGCGGACGGCTGTGCGGATCACGATGTTGAGATCCGCCGTGCCACCGAGGCCGAGGTAGCCGATGGTGCCCGAATAGACACCGCGCGCTTCTGTTTCCAGCGCATCGATGATCTCCATGGTGCGCAGCTTCGGCGCGCCGGTCATCGAGCCGCCGGGGAAACACGCGCGCAGGCAATCGACCACGCCGACCTCCGGGCGTAACCTGCCGCGCACAGTCGACACCAGTTGATGCACCGTCGCGTACTGCTCGGTGGCCATCAGCTTGGGCACGTACACGCTGCCGATCTCGCACACCCGGCCGAGATCGTTGCGCAGCAGGTCGACGATCATGAGGTTTTCCGCCCTGGTCTTCGGGCTGTCGGCCAGCTCACGGCGCAGGCGCTCGTCCTGCTCGGGTGTCGCGCCGCGCGGCGCGGTGCCCTTGATCGGTTTGCTCTCCACGATGCGGCGGCGGTCGACCTTGAGGAACCGCTCCGGCGACGAACAGGCGATGTCGAGGTCGTCGAAGCGCAGGTAGGCGGCGTACGGGGCGGGGTTGCACCGGCGCAGCGTGCGGTAGAAGTCGAGGCCGTCGGCCGCGGCGGCGGGGATCGTGGCGCTGTCGGTCAGGCAGATCTCGTAGGACTCTCCCGCGTGCAGCCGCTGCCGGCATACCGCGATATCGGCGAGATAGCGCTCCCGGCCACGGGTGAGCAGCGGCGCGACGGCGTCGCTGTCCTGCGGCACCTCGAGCGTCGGCGGATTCGACCAGGTGGGAAGGGCGTCCAGGATTTCGCGGGTGTCGCGCAACCAGTCGGCGCCGGATCGGGCGGTGGCCAGGTCGTCGCTCAGCGCGAGTAGGTGCGTCCGCCCGCCGACATGGTCGACCACCACCATCCGGTCGGCGAAGATCCACTGCGCGTCCGGGGTGGGCGCGCGGTGCACCGCGTTGCCGCCGCAATCGGCTTTGACCTCGTAGCCGAGGTAGCCGACGTAGCCTCCGGCGAAATCGAAGGGCAGATCGGGCAGTTCCAGGCTGCGCGTGCGCAGTTCGGCGGACAGGAACTCGAGGATGCCGCCCGGTGCGGTGCGCCGGTGCCCGTCGGAGGACTCCACCGTCACCTCGCCGTCGCCCACGCGGTAGCGCAACACCTCGGCCAGGGGACCGCTCGCGTCCCCGAGGAAGGAGAACCGGTCCGCCCCGGGTTCGACGTGCTCGCTGTCCAGCCAGAACGCCGTGGGGGAGTTGCCGTACAACTGCACGAACGCGCTCTCGGTGTCGATCGGCCGTTCGATGACGGCCCGCTGGAGGCGGAAGGTCCGCGCCACCGGGAGATCGGTGCGCACCGGATCCGTGCGTGCGGCGGAGGATTCGGCAGGGCGCTCCAGTTCGACCGCCGCGGCGGGGAACTGCTCGGGCGCGAGCGGCACGTGGGTGCCGGTCGGTGCCTCGGGGCGGGCCGGGGGAAGCGGCGATCCGCTGGCGACGGGCACCGCGTCGGCCTCGCGCTCGATGCCGAACGACCGGCTGCGCGGGGCGAAAGCCCGCCGGCTGCCGTGCGTGGCGGTGAGTTTCGCGAAGTTGCGCAGCAATGCCCTGCCGAATTCGCCCGCGATGGATTCCGGGTGGAATTGCACGCCCCACTGGGGTCGCGTGCGGTGCCGCACGCCCATGATCACGCCGTCGCCGGACCGCGCCGTGACCTCCAATTCGTCCGGCAGCGGCCGCAGCGCGCACAGCGAGTGGTAGCGCACGGCGGTGAAGCCCTGCGGGATACCGGCGAACAGGTCGCGCTCGTCGTGCTCGATCCGATCGAGATACCCGTGCCTGGCGGCGGGCGCCTCCGCGACAACGCCGCCCGCCGCGACCACGATGCCCTGATGGCCCAGGCACACCCCGAGCAGCGGCAGGTCGCACTCGCGGATCACCGCCGCGGAGATTCCCACGTCGCGCGCCACGTCCGGCCGCCCGGGGCCGGGCGACACGACGACGTTGTCGAAGCGCGACGGATCGAGTTCGGCGACCGTGCGCGCCTCGTCGTTGCGCACGACCGTCGGCTCGACGCCGTTCACCTCGCTGATCAGCTGATACAGGTTGTAGGTGAACGAGTCGTAATTGTCGATCAACAGCGTGTGCATGGTTCTGGAAACCCTACGCCGCGCCGGTCGGAGCTAACTGTTGTCGTCTGCCTTCAGTTCGGGTCGGCCGGTGGTGCACAATGTGGGGCATGTCTGTTGCGCAACCGGTCGATGTGGATCCCGCGGTCGTCGACTTCGCCGTCGTCGGAAAGTGGATGGATGAGCAGGGTCTGCCCTCCGGCGAGTTCGAGGACGTGACCGCGCTGGGCGGCGGAACGCAGAACATCATGCTCCGCTTCGGCCGAGGCGGCCGGATGTACGTGCTGCGCCGCGGGCCGAAGCATCTGCGCGCGAAGAGCAACGACGTGATCCGGCGCGAGGCCCGGCTGCTCGGCGCGCTCGGCGGCGCCCAGGTCCGCGCGCCCCGGGTGATCGCGGCCTGCACCGACGAGTCGGTGCTCGGCGCGGTTTTCTACCTGATGGAGCCGATCCACGGTTTCAATCCGCAGAACGAACTGCCCGAACTGCACGCGGGCGATCCGGAGATCCGCAGGCAGATGGGTCTTTCCGCGGTAGAGGCCATCGCGCGGCTCGGCGCGCTGGACTATCAGGCGCTCGGGCTGGCCGACTACGGCAAGCCGGAGGGCTTCCTGGAGCGTCAGGTGCCGCGCTGGCTCGGTGAGCTCGAGTCCTATTCGGCCAACGAGGGCTACCCCGGTCCGGAGATCCCCGGTGTCGCGGCGGTCGGGGAGTGGCTGGAGCGCAACCGTCCCGCCCAGTGGACCCCGGGCATCCTGCACGGCGACTGCCACCTGGCGAACGTGATGTTCTCCTTCGACGGTCCGCAGGTGGCGGCGATGGTCGACTGGGAGATGTCCACCATCGGCGATCCGCTGCTGGATCTGGGCTGGCAGATCGCCACCCGCCCGGAGCCGGGCACCACCGGCGCGGCGTTGGTGGGCAAGCTCGGCGCGGTCGGCGGGCTGCCGACGGCCGAGGAGATGATCGCGCACTACGGGCAGTTCTCCGAGCGCGACCTGAGCGCGATGCCCTGGTACACCGTGCTGGCCTGCTTCAAGCTCGGCATCGTCCTGGAGGGCACGCATGCCCGCGCCTTCGCGGGTAAGGCCCCCAAGCAGGTCGGCGACTTCCTGCACGCGATCACGCTGGAACTCTTCGAGCGGGCGCAGCGGCTGATGGAGTGACCTGTCGGGATGTTGCCGACAGGTGACCGGATATCGGTGGAAGGTGTCATCCCGCCGCGCTTAGGTTGAGCGCATGCCGATCGTTCCCGATGTCAAAGACTGGACCTGGGTGCTCGAGCGCCCGTGTCCGGAATGTGGTTTCGACGCCGCCGCGACCGCCTACGAATCCGTCCCCGCGCTGACCCGGGATGCGGCCGACCGCTTCGCCGCGGTGCTCGACCGCCCGGGCGTCCGCGCGCGTCCGGATGAATCGACGTGGTCCGCCCTGGAATACGGCGCGCACGTACGCGACGTGTGCCGCCTGTTCGACACGCGCCTCGGCCTGATGCTGGCCGGTACCCCCGAGGGTGAGCCGCCGCGTTTCGCGAATTGGGATCAGGACGAGACCGCGGTCGCCGACCGCTACAACGAGCAGGACCCGGCCCGGGTGGCCGCGGAACTGGACGAGGCCGCCGAGCGGGTGGCGCGCTCCTTCGCCTCGGTGCCGCCCGAGCGACGTGGTCTGCGCGGCGCGCGCAGCGACGGAGCACTGTTCACGGTGGAGTCGTTCGCGCGGTACTTCGTGCACGATCTGGTGCACCACGTGCACGACGTCCGGGGCTGACTCGTCGCAGAACTGTAACGCGTTCGGATCGAAGGTCACGCTATACCGACGAATTTTTCGACCGGCACTAGAACGCGTTACATTTTTCTCGTACTGTGGGTGCAGTCACATATAAGCACGTGCATGCGAGAGGGTCGACAGGAATGAAGACGAAGGGCGCGATCCTGTGGGGGATCGACCAGCCGTGGTCGGTGGAGGAGATCGAGGTCGGTGACCCGGTCGCAGGCGAGGTGCAGATCCGGATGGAAACCGCCGGTATGTGCCACTCCGACCATCACATCGTGACCGGTGCGACCCCGATGCCGTCGTTCCCCGTCATGGGCGGGCACGAGGGCGCCGGCGTGATCACCAAGCTCGGCCCGAACTGCCCGGCCGATCTCCAGGTCGGCGACCACGTGATCCTGTCGTTCATCCCCGCCTGCGGCCGCTGTCCGGCTTGCGTGGCAGGACACATGGCGCTGTGCGACCTGGGCGCGGGCCTGCTGATGGGGCAGGCCATCAGCGACGGCACCTACCGCATCCAGGCTCGCGGCGAGAACGTCATCCCGATGTGCCTGCTGGGCACGTTCGCGCCGTACATGACGGTGCACCACACCTCGGTGGTCAAGATCGATCCGAGCATTCCGTTCGAGGTCGCCTGCCTGGTCGGCTGCGGCGTGCCCACCGGCTTCGGCTCCTCCACGCACGTCGCCCAGGTGTCCCCGGGCGAAACCGTGGTGATCGCGGGCATCGGCGGCGTCGGCATGAGCGCGCTGCAGGGCGCGGTGCTGTCGGGCGCCTCGAAAGTGGTGGCCATCGACCCGAACCCGTGGAAGCGCGAACAGGCGCAGAAGTTCGGCGCCACGCACACCTACGAGAGCATGGCCGCCGCGATCATGCCGCTGATGGAGGCCACCGAGGGCCGGATGGCCGAGAAGGTCATCCTGACCATGGGTGAGATGCACGGCGAGTACATCGAAGAGGGCCTGATCCTCACCTCCAAGGCGGGCACCCTGGTGGTCACCTCGATGGGCCGGATGGACGAGAACGACGTCAAGCTGAACAGCTTCCTGCTGTCGATGCTGCAGAAGACGGTGAAGGGCTGCATCTTCGGCGGTGGCAACGCCCGCCAGGACGCGCCGCGCCTGCTCGCGCTGTACAAGGCGGGCCAGCTGAACCTGGACGACATGGTCACCCGCAGCTACTCCCTGGAGGAGATCAACCAGGGCTACCAGGACATGCTGGACGGCAAGAACATCCGCGGCATCATCAAGTACACCGAAGCGGACTGGTAGACCGCCTCAGCGTCGCTCGGCGAGCGCGGTGGCGATCCGTGCGATCAGCTCGTACGGCACCGGTTCGCCGAGCCGGAACCGCAGCGTTCCCTTGCCCGCCCGGTACGGCTCGAGTTCGCGTTCCAACGCCGGATCGCCGTCCGGGATCGGGTAGAGGCTGACATGCTGCTTCCAGCCCGCGAAGTGCACGACATTGCGGCCGTGCAGCTTGAAGGTGGGGATGTCGTAGCTGATCGCCTCGGTGGCGTCGGGCAGCGCACGCCGGATGGCGGCGCGGATCCCGCTCAGGATCTCGCGCACGTCGTCCGGGAAACCGGCCAGATACGCGTCGATGTTCTCGGGATGCTCCGCCACCAGGGCCTCCTCGGTTCCGGGATCGGCTACCGCTGTTCGAGCGTGGCCAGTCTACGGAACCGGGGTGCTCAGATCTCGCAGCGCAAGAGGGCGTCGCGCAGGTTGCGGCTGCGCACGTCGTCGAGGACCGCGAGGCCGAGCCGGTTCATCGTGTAACCGAAACCCAGACCCGTTGCGGGGTCGGCGAAGCCGAACGAGCCGCCGAGTCCCGTGGTGCCGTACGCGCGTTTGTCCGAGCCGAAGCGGAACGAGCCGCGCGACTTGCGGAAGCCCAGGTGGTAGCGGCTCCTGGTGTGCAGCACCAGGTCGTCGGCGGGGACGTCGTCGGCGGTCTCGGCCGCAGCGAGCCGGTCCAGCAGCGCGTCATCGATCGGCAGCGCGCCGGTGCGCCCGGCGGCCGCGCCGTAGACCTTGGCCAGCGCGCGGGCGTTGCCCACCCCGTTGGATCCCGGCAGTTCCACTTCGAGGAACTCGCGGCGGGTCGCCCGCGCAGGCGCTCCGCAGCGCGGGTTGGTCAGTGCCGCGTAGGACAACCCCCGTTTGGCGTAGATCTCGGCGCCGATGCGCAGGGGGAGATCGCGCTCGTAGCGCAGCACGTCCGCGCCGCGTGTCGCCGACATGGTGGCGATGCGGTCCATGCTCTGCTCGGCGGGCAGACCGATGAAGAAATCCGCACCGAGCGGTCCGGCGATGTCTTCGGCGAAGATCCGCCCGAGCGTGCGGCCGTTCGGATCGACTCGGCGCAGCAGTTCGCCTTGATACAGGCCCAGGGTGATCGCGTGATAGCCGTGCCTGGTGCCGGGACGCCAGGCGGGTTTCTGCTCGGCGAGAATGCGCGCGAGGCCGTCCAGGTCGGCGATCTGCGACAGGCGCACGGTCTCGCCGAGGCCGGACAACCCCGCCTGGTGGTCGATCAGCTGGCGCACGGTGACCGTGTCCTTGCCGTGCGCGGCGAACTCCGGCCAGTACTTCGCCACCGGCTGCTCGTAGTCGAGCAGTCCCTTGGCGACCACGGCGGCGACGGTGAACGCCGCCATGCCCTTGGTGGAGGAGAACACCGGCACGATCGTGTTTTGCTCCCACGGCAGCGTGCGCTTGCGATCACGGAAGCCGGCCCACAGATCCACGACCGGGCGCTCGCCCGCGTAGACCGCTACGGCGGCGCCGATTTCCCCGTGGCGCTCGAAGTTGCGGCGGAAGGCGTCGGCGACCGGTCCGAAACCGGACGCGACGTCACCGTGAACAGTGGGCTTTTCACTCATGGTGAGTCGATGGTAGTCACGCGGTTCTCGTAGGCTCGCAGGGTGCGTTCACTCGAGCAGATTCGGGAATGGCCGGTACGGCACGCGGCGTCCGCGGTGGTCACCGCCGACGGTGATACCGCGAGCGAAGGTTCTGTCGAGCGGGTGTTCCCGCTCGCGTCGGTGACCAAGCCGCTGGTGGCCTACGCCGTGCTGGTAGCGGTGGAGGAGGGCGCGGTCGAACTCGACCAGCCCGCGGGCCCGCCCGGCGCGACGGTGCGCCATCTGCTGGCGCACACCTCCGGGCTCGCCTTCGACACCACCGACGTGCAGGCGCGGCCCGGCGCCAAGCGGATCTACTCCAGCGCGGGCTTCGAGGTGCTCGCCGCGTTCGTCGCCGAGCAGACCGGGATCGCGTTCGACGAGTACCTGCGCGACGCGGTGTTCCGGCCGCTGGGCATGACGGATTCGGTGCTGGCCGGCCCGGCCGGGCACGCGGGACGCTCCAGCGCGGCGGATCTCGCCCGCTTCGCCGCCGAATTGCTGCATCCGCGGTTGATCTCGGCGCAAACGCACGCGGAGGCCACGTCGGTGCAGTTCCCCGGCGTGAACGGCGTGCTGCCCGGCTATGGTTCGCAGCGTCCCAACGACTGGGGGCTGGGCTTCGAGATCCGCGGCAGTAAAACGCCGCACTGGACCGGTGGCACGAATTCGCCACAAACCTATGGACATTTCGGCCAATCCGGGACATTTTTATGGGTTGACCCGAAAGCGGGGTTGGCGTGTCTCGCCCTGAGCGACGAGAATTTCGGCGACTGGGCGCGCGCGGCCTGGCCACCACTGAGCGATGCCGTTATCGCGGAGGTGACCGCCACGCGCAACACGGTTGCGAAGTAACACGTGTAACTTCGGGCACTCCAGTACACTCGGGCAACGCCAGTTCGACGAATCGTTGGGGAAGACGTTCCTCGTCGAAGCTGGAGGTGTTGGTGGTGCGCGCATCGAGTCAGTTCGCGGACGCGACGGCGGGTGTGGTCTACATCCACTCGTCGCCTGCCGCGCTGTGCCCGCATGTCGAATGGGCACTCACCTCGGCCCTGAGCGCCCCGGCGAAGCTGCGCTGGACCGCCCAGCCGGCCGACGGCCAATTGCGCGCCACCAGTGAGTGGATCGGCCCCGTGGGTACCGCCTCGAAGATCGCCCAATCGTTGCGCTCCTGGCCGGTTCTGCGCTTCGAGGTGACCGAGGACCCCAGCGACGGCGTGGACGGCGAGCGCTACAGCTTCGTCCCCGGACTCGGTCTGTGGCACGGCTCCACGAGCGCCAACGGCGACGTCATGATCGGCGAGATGCGCCTGCGCGCCATGCTCCAGGCCACCCGCGAACTCGGCAAGTACTCCGCCTACGACCTAGCCGCCGAACTCGACCGCGCCCTGGGCACCCCCTGGGACGAAGACCTCGAAATCTACCGCTACGGAACCGATTCCGGCGCCGAGGTCACCTGGCTGCGCCGGGACGTGGGGTAGGTCGCGCCGCTCCGGTTTCGACAGCCACCGGGATCGACGGCTGCCGACCTTCGCCCCATGGGCGGTAAGGTCGGGGCCATCCGATCCGAGCCGCGCAAGGACATCGCCACCGCTCCCCGCTGCGGAGGCGGGCCTCGCCCGAATTCAGTGCGTCGTGATGCCGACCCGGTCGCACAGATTCCGAACGTCGTCGCGCATTCCCGATGGTGGGCGCCGGAGCAGAGCGTGCAGCATGTCGCGGGCGTAGCCGTTGTATTTGATGGTTTCGGGTGCCGTGCGCTCCGACTCGTCCAGCAGCGCAAGGGCGGCAGCGAACTCGTCGCGCTGGTAATGAGCGCGGGCCACCTCGATGAAGTGGCGGCTGCGGCGTGGCACCGAAGCTATCTGTCCGGCGTCGAGCGACCGCGCTGCGCGTAGCCCTTCGCCCGCTCGACGGAGTTCTACCCCGAGAGTCGTCGCATGTGCCTGCATAACTGGCAGCGAGAACGACGTATGGACATGCCGGTAGGTCGGCCCGAGCCGCTCGGCGATCCGGTTAGCGGACTCCCAGTACGCCCAAGCTTCGCCGTATCGGCCACGGCGGGCGTGTACGTAGGCGATCTCGGCTTGTAAGGCCCCAGTTATGCCGTGCCAGTCTTCGGAGGTTTCGTCCCGGTCGAGGTAAGGTGCGAGCTGCGATAATGCATTTTGCGCCAGTGATATGCCCTCTTCCCAGCGGCCGGAATCCCGTAGCGCCTGGACCATCGACCATGCACCGCCGGCGATCAGGTAGGGGTCGTCTGCCTCGTATCCTTCGTTCAGCGCGCGGTCGGCTACCAGCCAGACCAGTTCTGGTGCAGGCTGATACGCCACGAAGAAGTCTGCAAGCTGGTACACCCCGGCCAAAACGCGTCTCGCAGCTCGGCGATCACCACCGGGAAGCCTTGCGGCACTCTGCGCATCCCTGATCAGGCCGGGGAGGAGTGAGCCGAGCTGCGTCCGGTGATCAGGGCTCGCATGACGGACTTGCCATGCTTGCTGGAGCCGCGAAGCCAAGTGTTCGGTATCCGCCGATCGGTTCGGATCGGACAGGCGATAGTCGGTCAGCGCCGATTGCACGTCGGTCAGCGCGGTGTGTCGTTCGCCTGCGAACACCGACACCGGGACTGCATAGCCGTTCCCGGTCAATTCGGCCAGATCGTCGAGCTCGAGCGCGCGTGCGAGCCGCAACAGCATCGGAAGGCGCGGACTTTGTATGCGCCCGGTTTCCACCGCCTTCAACCATTCGGCGGAACGGCCGACCAAGCCCGCGAGGACCGGACGGGACATACCGGCTCGTTCACGGTGCCGCCGGATTCGCGTGCCCACCGGGACATTGGATTCGGAGCTGTACACGGCTGTACCCCTCTCGCCGCTGGTTCGGTGAGTCAAGCGTAGCCGGAGAATTTCCGCCGCCGAGCAATGTGAGAACGCACGCGGGAGATACCGGGTACGAACCGTACCTGGCGGGCGCCGGAGACGCACTTAGTGTCCTGCGCAGCCTCGCCGTCGAGTTGATGTGGTGCGATGAATCGATTCCCCGGCGGCGGGTGCTCACCAATGCATCGAGCAGGGGAGTTACAGGGGATGGACGGTGGAGGCGGCTGCACAAGCGTCACATTGCTGGGGCCGAACGCGCTGGGTTTCATTCGGCGCGAGGTTTCCGGCGAGCACGAGAAACGCGACGAGGTGTTGATCCGAGAGATCGCGGCTGGGCGTGGCTATTTCGTGGTGGAGTTGGTTGTTTTCGCCACGGCGGCAAGGACTGCGGCACTACTGGCGGTCGAGCACATACGGGTGGTCGACGCGGTCGCGGTGATCGTGCCGAGTCTGGCTCATGTTGAGCCGTTCGCCCGTGCGGTCACCGAACTATGCGACCTGGTCACCCCCGAGCAGACGTATCCGCGTGGGTATCGGTGGCCGTCGCTGCTTCCAACCGACCACCCGTATCGGAGGTTGCCGTGACCGGGTGGCAACTGCTCATCGGCGCGGCTCTGCTCACCTCGCTGATCGGTGTCGCGTTGTGGCTGTGGCCTGTTCGGCTGCCGGAGGGCCGAAGCGTGGAGGAGATCACTCGACGAGTTCGACGGGAGCGGACCGACATGGACACAGCCGTCTGGCCGATGGGTTACCCGCATGACGCGCCCGACGAAGCGATGGGTGTGCGCGAGGCGCAGATGACCATGCAGCGCCACCGCGCCTGCCGGGTCGGTGAGTGTCCGCGAAAGACGGTCGCCTGGCAGGCGCTGGTGGAAGCGGGGCGCATCCGCCCGGATGCCGGTCGCCCCCACGGCAGAGCCTGAGGGGGTCAGTCCGTGCCCGGCACGAGATGGCCGAGAACGGCGAACATGGTGACCGAGAGGTGGTAGTCGCCTCGGGCGATCCCGGCTTCCATGGCGGTGGACAGATCGTCACGTTCCTGCTCGGTGATCGCGCCGTCGGAGCGGGCGCGCTCGGTCATCTGGGCGAAGAGCGGGCGGATGGTTTCCGGGTCCCAGATCACCGCCTCCGATCCGATGTCGTCGATCGCGAAACCGGCGGCGGTGAGCAGGCCGCGCAGGCGTCGGCCCGATTTGGGGTTCGGGGTGGTCGCGAGCATCGACGTGCTGAGGCGGGCGATCACGTCGTCGTCGCCCGGGTGGGCGATCGCGGTGTGCCAGTCGCTGTCGATGAGCAGCACGCGCCCACCCGGCCGCAGGACCCGCGCGATCTCGGCGGTGGCGGCGGCCGGGTCGTCCAAGTGCTGGTAGACGCGTTCGCAACGGACCGCGTCGAAGGAATCGTCCGGGAAGGGCAGGCGGTAGGTGGTGCCTTCCACGAAACGGACGTGCACCCCGGCGGCCTCGGCTCGCGCTCCGGCGACGGCGAGCATCGCGGGATTCGGATCGACGCCGACCGCCTCGCCGTCCGGTCCGACGCGCTCGGCGAATTCGAGCACCTCGGACCCGGTCCCCGCACCGATATCCAGCGCTCGCTCACCCGGCCCGACCGCGAGAGCGTCATGCCCCCATTGCCGCATCCGCCGAATGCCCGGCAGCGCTGCCTGAAGATCCAGGATGGCAACCAGCAGGGCCATCGGGTCGTCGGCGGTCTCGCCGGACCGCTCGGCGGATATCGCATCCGTGTGGAACGACGGTGCGGGAGGGGGCGTCACGTTTTCCGTCGGCATGCCCCGACAGTAGTCGCCGCACTCGGCGGCGAGAGGCGGTCCGACAAGCTGGATCGCAGCTCCGGTTCGAGCTGCGGGGCCGGTCAGAAGGAACTCACGGTGTTCACTTCGTTCCCGGTGGTGTACCCGCTGACGTGGTAGTGGATGTTGTACTGATCTTGCGAGTCGAAGTCGACTATCGTCGACTCGCCCGAACCCGAGAACAGGATGTAGATCTCGTGTCCGGCCTCGTACTGGTCGCTGGTGGCACCCGGGGCCAGATCGAAGAGCTGTTTCGGAACGTCCCATTCCTGCCGGAAGACCGACACCTGCCCGTTGGTGTCGTTGTGGAGCTTGTACCAGCCGGGCGAGCTGTGGTCGACGGGCTTGCGCTCCGTCGGCGCCATGGAGATGGTCTTCTTCTTGACCGCCATACCAGTTCCGGTCATTCGCCCTCCTCGGAGTCGCATTCGGCTTGCCGATGACGAGACCAGGCTGCCATCGAGACCGCGCCACGCGGCTCACACTTTCCGAGTGAAATTGCCGGTAGCCGTCGGCAGAGCCCGTCCCACCAGAATTGGCGGCTGCCGTCTGCTCATCGGCGGACGTACTGTCGTCACACGGTCGGGGCCGATAGCAAGGAGTCGACCATGAAGCATGCGGGTATGCGCGTCATCGCCGCCACCGCGATCGCATTGACTGTCGCGACGGCTGTGCCTGCCACGGCAGCCGCCGAAATAACCGCCGAGCCGGTTGCCTCGGCGGTGGATCTGCCCCCGGGAGTTGTCGACTCGGTACGGGGCGCGATCGCCAGCGTATTGTTCTTCGGCATCGTCGGTTTGTGCTTGGTCCGTGTCCTCCCACCGGACCAGTGCCATTTCTTCTGAGGCAGCAGCTGAGCGGTCAGCCATGTGGTGCGTCGCTGATAGCGTTCCAGGACACCGGGAACCTGTTCACGGAAGGTTTTCCGGCACGACGGGGTCGGGCACCGCAGACGGCGGACACGCACACGGACGACCACTGGTCGGCCGTCCAACGGCAGGTCGGTCACCGTCCGATCGTGATACCCGTGGACACTGGCCGACCACGCGCCGAAGCCAGGGCAGGCGGTGGCAGAATCCGAAGCCCTCGCCCGAACCACGACTCGACCCGACTCCACCACCGCATCCTCGACTATCAACGGGTACAAACCCGAAAACACCGCGCCCACAGGACATTGACAACACCCACGAACCGGTGGTTCTACCCGCCGCCGCTGCCGCTTACGGGATGAGATCGAGCACGGCTGATCCGGTGTCGAAATCCGTGGGGGCCGAGGTGTGGTGGTGGACGACGAGCCATCGGCCGTCGATCTTGCGGTAGCAGGTGGTGGAGCGGAACCAGAAGTCGGCTGCTCGGCCGTCGTTGTAGTTTCCGGTCATACGGTTGAGGGAGTGGCTGAACGCCACGTCGCCCCCGATCGCGATATTCAGATCGTGGATCTCTTGGTCGATCGGACCGTCGAACGCGGCAAAGGTGTCGTGCCAGGGTTCGAGGTAACTTTCGATGCCGATATAGCGAAGCGGCGGCAGGATGTCGAAGGAAACGATATCTTCGGCGTGGGTTGCGACGATACGAGCCACCGACTTCTCGCGGAATGCCTGGACCCACTCGTCGATGATGTGGCGGATCGCTGCTTCGTCTCGGCTGCTGATCATTTCGGCCCCTGTCGGTCGGTACTGCAGCGTGGCGCAGGTGGCGCACAGGCACTGCGACGGCAGGATGCCGCCCTTCGTAGTGTCTTACCGGGGATCGGCGCTGCCAAGTACGCACATTCCGCTGGGTTACATACCGGTAGGTAAGTAACCCAGCGCCACGCGGGTGCATGCGCAATCGAAGTGAGCTATATCATTTTTGGTCACGATGGTGGGGAAGGGCAACCGCGACGCGGCTCAGTCATCGCCTTCCCCCCTGATGCACCTGCGAGGTTCGTATCCGCGACACTTCGTAGAGGAGTTCTCATTCGCCACGGTTCGGGTGGCGTCGGATTACACGCGCTTGGACCGCAAGATCGCTGTGGTACGGCGAAGTTGTCATGCGAGGCTCACTCGCAAGGAGGTGGATGACGTGTTCTCGATGGTCGTGGGCTCCGTTTCGCGCGGGTGCCGCGCCGTGCGGATGGCCGTCTTCGAAGCCTTTCGCGCGGCACTTGGGACGGTGCCGCGGCGAGAGCGTTGGAGGATTCGATGGAGCGGCGGATACTGCCCCACGCCGGACGATCCCCTGTGTGTGGAGTACGGCGCGGTGGCTGTTCTTCCGGGTACGCCGGCTCGGCTGCTGGTCAGCGAGCAGTGGACGACGGCGGTGGCAGGCCTGCTGAAAAGCGACAACGCCTTCGTGTACGACGCAGGTGATGGTACGAGGATCGCGAACCCGGTCATGTTCAGATCCCGCATCGACACACCCCGGATCGAGTTGACGCACTGGAGCGGAGACATATTCGCGGTGCTCAACACCTTCCATGGCGTGCTCTGCCGGAATTTCGGCGCGGACGGACGGGATGGCCGCTCTCATTGGATTTTTCGCGAGGGTCTTGCGGACGACTTCTCGGTCGGCGTACTGGACGCACGCCCCGTCGTGGCGGTAGCGCACTACAGCGACGCCTTCGATCATCTGTGGATCTCGGTTTTCGACCTGGTGACCGGGCAGCCGGTGGGCGAACCATGGGATCTGGGGGCGACGCACGAGTGGACCTCCAACGTCGGATCCGATCCCGTTCGGATGGGCCGCTGGTATGGGAGACCGATCGTCGGGGCGCTGAACTGGGGGCTGTGGCTGTACGCCTGGGACGGGGCGTCCGCGTGGTTCGTTGTGCCGAAGGACGACTGCGCCTGCTGCGAGCACGCGTTGGTGGCCCTGGACGATGCCGCGGGGCCCTCTCTGGCTGTGATCCGCGAGCACGACAGCGTGGTCCGCTGTTACACCGGGACCGCGGATCTCGGCAACAACGAGATGCTCGCACCGTACGGTGATCCGATTATGGGCGCGCCGGGCCGGGTCATCGGCGGGCGGCTGGGACGATGGCGGAGCCGTCCCGCGCTGGCTTTGCGTACCGAGGCCGGCGTCTCCCTGTGGAACCTCGCCGACAACGAGTGGGTCTGTCACGTCCCGATCACCGACTCCGTGCACGACGTGGCGTTCGCGCCGGACGGCTCGCTCGCCGCCATCGCGGAGTCAGGACCACTGGTGATCGATGTCGAGTGATTCGTGCGCCTCGGTCAACTCCGCAAGGTGCTCGGCGCGAATGTGACCGGGCTGACCTATCTCGATCGGCGCGACCGCCTGCAGACGGTCGCGCTGGACACCGCTCCGGTGCAGACCCCGCCGTACTGGGTGGGCGCGCCCGCCGACCGGTTGCTCGCCGCGGCAAGGGACAATGGGCGGGAGGGCAGCTTGTAGCCAGGGTTTGAGATCGACCAGTTGACCGTTCTCCAGTTGTCATCTCTGAATCGCGACGGGCTTCTGAAGATCCACGGGGAGAGCAGCCTCCGGGGCTGAAGCAAGATGTTGCTTGCCAGGCACTGGAGTGAGTAACCCTTTGCTATCTGCTTGGTCGACAGCCGACATGGATGATTGAATACTCCTGCACCGCCGTTGCCGGAGTTCTCCGTTTCAGTGAATCGTTCACGGTCGAGTAGTCTGCGCAAGGCGCGTGGCGCCGCCCGTTGTATGAGCAATGAAGGTAATCGGCATCGGATGACCTTGCATCACACTGTATCCGCTCGGCCGAAGTTGCGCCTCGGAGTCGATTGCCGCCGGACCGAGTTCGACGGGGTCGGCAGGTTCACTTCTCTACTTGTCGACTCGATCGCGAAATTCTTGCCGGAAGTTCAGCTGGTCCTGTTCGGCGATCCGGCCGACCTCCGTCGTTATACCGAGTCATGCGTGGTAGTACCTTATTCCGCCGCTCTCATCTCTGTGCGCGGGTTCGTCGAATTCCCTGCCCTGGCCGCCATGCATGGGATAGACGTATTCCTGGCGCCGCAGTACCATAAACCTCCGGGTCTGAGATGTCCTCAAATTCGCGTACTGCACGATGCGTACCCGATGCGTGATGACTATCATGGTCCGTCTGCGACTGCCTTCGAGCAGCGCATCGGATCAGCCGAACTCGTCGAGCTCGCCGCGTTTCTCGACCTGCCGCTCGACGGCTGCACACCGAGGGAAATCGTAAAGCGCCTCTATGAACTGAGCGTAGCGTGCGCTACGAGGCTCGTCACGGTTTCGCAGTTCTCCCGAGACGATCTTTTGCGTTTCTTCCCCTCTGTCGCGAATCGGCTTTCTGTCGTCCCTCTTTATTCCGCTGACCACCGGAGTGGGACGGGCGGGTACGGGTCCGGCGCGGAGCACATTGTCATGCATGTCGGAGTATGTCGCGGCCGATCTATCCGATGCGTGCGACCGCCTAGGCGATCTGCTCGACGATTCGGGCCGGCGCGCCGAGTTGTCGCAGCGTGGGTTGCGCCGGGCGGCAGATTACAGTGCGTTACGCACAGCGGCTGCCGTCAGGGAAGTGCTGCAACTGATTTGATCTGCTCGACCAACCGGAGATCAGGGATGCGATGCCATCGTGTACGGAAGGAACCGCGCGTCGCGATATGGGTCCGGCGGGATCGGAAGCGTCGCGTATCGAATCACTTCGCGATCGGCAAGCCAACGCAAATGCGTGTCCAGTCGATGCACAAGATTGGCCGGTGCGCCGGGGATCGAGACGGCGGCCCGGATCGTGGTCACGCGTTCGCGTACGGATGCCCAGTCCCTGCGCTGGACATCGACCAGGAGCAGCAGGTCCAGTGCCGCGAGTGTGCGATGCGGTGGCATACCCGCCGCCGCCATCTCGATTCGGTACACGGCTTCGTCGAATTGGGGGTGAGTTCCGACCGCCTGCCCACGTCCTTGCTGCCGGAATTCGGTAAGGGCGACTTCGACTCGGCGACGGTCCACAACGAATCCGGTCTCGGCCGTCCCGTCGTTGTTCGCGTACTGTAGGTCGCGCAAATTCCGAAGTGCTTGCTTGGCGTGCTCGGTCGAGCGGGAGCTGTCGCGTTGCAGTTCGATCGCGACCAATCGCGCCACCCGGTCGTACACGTGGATCGCTCGATCGTTGTCGTCGGGGAACTCGACACGGGCGAACGAATCGACTTGGCGACGTTGTGCGATCCGAGCCGCGTCGGTGTACCCGTGGATCTGCATCATGTGGATCAGAACACTCGAGGCCTTCCAGGCGCGGTAGTCGGAGGGCCCGCCTACCTGGAGTGCGAGCGCACGCCATGCCGCGGCGCTCTCGAATGCCTGAAGGTTCTCGGCATCGCGGAGGGCGTTGGATATGATCTCCAGAGCTTGAAGTCGGTGAATCGCAGGTATATCCGGATTTCGCACGACTTCGAGTGCGTTGTTCGCGAGCAGTGGAACGAACTCCCGGTCGCGGTTACTCCATGCCCTGGCGAGCTCACCGACCGCGACGTCCGGATCGGTGGAAAGCCGATAGGGGACAACGACCATCTTCTTCTGTGCCTGATCGGCTACGAAACGGTCCGGGCGGAGCGGCTGGCTTCTGATCACATTCACGCGGTCGGCGACAATGTCATAGGCGCGCTTGCGTACCCAGCGCTTGGACCCGACGCGACGCACCCGGGGGCCGCCGAGCCGGTCCGCAGCGAAGGAGCGGATCGCCTCGAGCTCCTCCGGCGCGGCCTCTTCGGCGGCGAGATGCCTGGACAGGCGAGCCAAGTGGACGACAGTGTCGATGTTCTCGTCGATGTGGCCGCCCGGCGGGGGTGTCTGCTTCTGAAGAAGCTGCTCGGCAAAGTGGTTGGCGATGATTCGGTCCACATCGACAATCCATTGCCGGACGGTGCGGGTCGAGACGCCGTACGTGGCGGCGAGATCTGCCTGGCCGGGAGCGTCCACCGCAAGTCGGGCGGCGGCCGCCCATACCGCCTTCTGCGCGGGCGTGATCAGCTCGGCGGCACAGGCTCGGCCGAGAATTTCGCCCACGGTGTGGCGGATCCGAGCAGTCCGCTCGGCGGATCCGCTGCCGAGCCAGGCCGGGCACGGCTTGCCGCGGCGAGTGGACGACAGCCGGGATCGCAACCACTGGCGCAGATCGGCGATGTGCTCGGGCGTCAGTTCGGTCGTCGCCATGCTGCCCTGCTTCCGCTTTGTGCTACGCGGCGCCGCGAGGGGCGGATTCGGGCGAGTGAGTCGCACATAGTCGATTCACGGCCTTCGCCACTACGGGCCGACGGAACAGAAAGGAATTCGGTGTCCATCTTCGACAGGTCATCCGACCGGATCCGCCGCGTCCGGTTCGTCGTAGGAATGTCCATCCTCGGCGGTATGACCATCTTCTCGCTCATCAGTAACAGCTCCGATCGACTGCAGGTATGCGAAAGCACGCAAACTGCCCACGTGGAGCCCGCGGTCTCTTGCCGGCCGCTGAAGTCCCGGGATCCGGCGGTCCTCTTCGCGGCGTCGGCCGCCGCGATATTGCTGGCACACGAAACCAGGGGGCTGCAGCTCCCCGGCGCCGGGGTGCTGCAGCCGTTGATGCCGAACTGCCCGGTGTGCAGTAGGAGGAAGATTCGGGGGTGATCTGATCCGGTAAGTCGATCGGCGGGAGCAGGCGTCGTGCAACGGCGCCTGCTCCGGCCAGTTGTCATGGGAGTCACCGGCGCTCCTGGTACGAGGAGTATTCGCCGCCGCCGAGTACTCCGGAATAGTCGGCGGGCATGGAGGCGGCCCGCCGGCCGAGCCGCAGCGCCTGATCGAGATTGATGTAGACCCCGGCGCCTTGTCGGCCTGTGCTGATCAGTCCTGAGCCGAATCGAGCCATCTCGGCGTCGAATTCTTCGAGCAGGCCGCGAGTGGCTTCGAAGTTCGCGTACGCGTTGTGCAACGTGTCGAAGCCGA
Source organism: Nocardia abscessus (assembly GCF_015477775.1). GTDB lineage: Bacteria > Actinomycetota > Actinomycetes > Mycobacteriales > Mycobacteriaceae > Nocardia > Nocardia abscessus_A. The sequence goes on from NZ_JADLQO010000008.1 coordinate 321,441, forward strand.
GCAGTTCGTACTCGCCGCCGTAGATGATCGACAGATCACGGTGCACCTGAGCGGTGTAGTCGGGCACCTGGCCCGACGGGACCGTGTACTCCAAGCCGATGAGTCCGGGCGGGCACGCCAACCCCTTCCAAGCGCCGTAGTTCTGGAAACGATTGGCGCGAACGCCGACGTCATGGGTGTACAGCCATTGATAGTTCTCCCACATTCGGGGCAACGACGACACCCGGACCAGCGCGACGATCAGGTCTCGTCGGATCGCATTGCGCGCGAGTCGCGCGCTGAGCGATGTCAGGCCGATGCACGAGGCGAGGTCCTCCGGAGGCGCCGTGGAGATGACCCTGCGGGCCGTGATGGTTATCGGTCCGCCCGGTCCCAGGACATCGACCGACAGCTCTCCGGAATTCGCTTTCCCGATCGCGACCGGTTGGGAATCGAACAGCAGATTCGCCCCCGCGAGAGATTCGGCGAAGCGAGACCAGAGCCGCCCGAGTCCCCCCTCGGGGTACAGGAAATGATCGGCTTCCGTCGGAGCAGGGTGCCGGTTCGGCCGAGGCAGCGCGGCCTTCAGTACTTCACGCAGCGGCGGTACCGCGATTCGTTGCGCGGCCCACGCAGCCGGGATGTCCGTCGGCTCGACACCGAAGACCTTGCGAGCATGGGGATCCATCAGCGCATCGGTGAGATAGTCCCCGTAGCGATTGGTCACCCAGGCAGATAGCGAGTCCTCGTCACGCAGTGGCCGAACCCGGCGGCGCGCCATGGAGGCCGCTGCCCTGAGCCGGGTGCCCAGGGGTGTCACCTGCGCGAACTGTCTCCATTCGACGGGGTAGGCGATCACCCGCCCACGCCTGAGTATGCCGCTGCGGCGGCCGACCCTGTGCAGCGGCAACCGGCCCAGCCCTTCAGCCAATTCGGACCATGCGCGACGTTGGCGCGCTGTGGTCGCGAGTAAGCGATGCCCGCCGGGATCGACTTCGAACCCGGCGATTTCGGCCGAACGGGCCAGGCCACCAACCGTTCCGGTTCGTTCCACGATCGTGACGACGAGTCCCGCGCGCACACAGTCGGCGGCCGCCGCCAGGCCGGTCGGCCCTGCGCCGATCACGAGCACATCGGAATCGGGCATCGAGGTGCGCGCGCTCACGCGGTGACCCGGGTCTGGGCGGCCGGATCTCCGCCGAAGCGCCGATCGCGGGACGCGAACTGGTCGATGACGAGATCCAGATGAATGTCGGAGAACTCCGGCCAGTACTCGTTCACGAATGTCAATTCACTGAAGGCGACCTGGGGCGGAATGAAACCACTGAGGCGGTGCTCGCCTCCGGTTCGGACAACGAGATCGACCGGCGGAATATGTCCGAGGCAGGCTGCTTGCGGCACATCCGTATACCCTGATTCCCCGCCGTAGTTGACGAAGAAAGCAACGTGGTCCGTATTCTCGGTCGAAGCATGGCGGCACAAGTCCGATAGTTGCCGAGCCTCGGCTCGCAGCGGCGGCGGAAATTCGCTCGAGTCGATTTCTCCGACAAGGTGCGGGGTGGCCTTCGTGGCCTCTGCCCACTCCCGGAAGAATTTCGTCAGCAGTTGCAGAAGATGCTCGACCTCCGCACTGCTGCGTCGCATATTGGCCGACGACAGGAGATAGTACGAGCGCCAGGGAATTCCGCGTCGCTGGCATGCCGTGTCGATGGTGAGTACATTGCTGTAGCCCGCATCGTGCCCGGTCGAGGGGGGAAGATCGCGATCTCGGGCCCAACGCCGATTACCGTCGACGATGAATGCGATATGCCGAGGGTTCCTGGAGGTCGATTGCACGGGCGGCCTAACTATCGAAGTTCACATACGAGTTCGATACTCGCAAAAGTTGAACTTGCCGAACAGATCGAAAATCGACCGGGAAGTTCGTGCGTCGAGCAAGATCTTGCGTGCTAGGCCGATCGCGGAATGGGCAGGCAGGCGGGAGGTTTTCGGTGGATTCGGGTCAGCAGTGACGGCTCACTCCGATCCCACGTCATAGATGACCAATCCGGCGGTAATGAGCAGGCCGCGCGGGTGTCGGCCCGATGCGGGGTTCGGGGTGGTCGCGAGCATTGCCTTCGACAGGGGGCGAGTACGTGAGCGGCGCCGACGGCAGTCCGGTCAGCGTAGGCAGAAGCTGATCGATGCGGTGGGTACGCCTGGTTTGTTTGCGACCGTTGCCGGGTAAGCACCTGCTTGGCTCGCGGTTTCGACGAGCCCGCGTTCTGAGTTGGTGTGGGAAGTGAAACGCCCGTGCATGGTGCGGACCTTCTTTCGGTAGCTGAGCGGGTGTGCACCCGCGAATGGTTCGACCGGCCCGACGACAAAGGGAGCGTCAGATGACCGAACCCGGTTCCACCGATCTCAAGAAGCGGCATCGCGCCATGTGGGCACTGGGCGACTATTCGGCCGTCGCCACCGAAGTCATCCCGGGGCTCGGCCGGCGTCTGGTCGAGGCTTGCCGTATCGGCCCGGGGCAACGTGTGCTGGACATCGCGGCCGGATCCGGGAACGCGGCGATCCCGGCCGCGGAGGCCGGTGCGGACGTCGTGGCGAGCGATCTCACGCCGGAGTTGTTCGAGGCGGGTCGGCGGATCGCCGCCGCAAGGGGCGTCGACCTGCAATGGCAGGAAGCCGACGCCGAGGCATTGCCCTACGCCGATGCCGAGTTCGACGCCGTGATCTCGTGTGTAGGCGTCATGTTCGCGCCGTTCCACCAGGCGGCCGCCGACGAGGTGGTGCGCGTGGCCAAACCGGGCGGCACGATCGGACTGATCAGCTGGACGCCCACCGGATTCATCGGGCAGATGTTCGCCGCCATGAAACCGTTCGCTCCGCCGCCCCCGCCCGGCGCGCAGCCGCCCCCGCAGTGGGGCGACGAAACGCATGTCCGGTCCCTGTTGGGTGATCGCGTCGCCGACTTGGAGCTACGGCGCGAGAACGCGGTCATCGACCGTTTCGCCGACGCCACCGAGTTCCGCGACTTCTTCAAGACCTACTACGGACCGACGGTCGCGGTGTACAAGGCCATTGCGGGGGATCCCGACAAGATCGCGCAGTTGGACCGCGCACTCGCGGAGCTCGCGGCCCGCCACGATGTGGGCAACGGGCGAATGGAATGGGAGTACCTTTTGGTCACCGCACGCCGGTCGGCCTGAGCGGAGCAATTGGCTTCAGCGCTCGATGACAGGCCTCGTGCTCGTGGCGACGGGGTTTCCACCGGGATCCCAGGCCAGCGCCCATTGTGCGTTGTGCGGCGATGCTCGTCGTGCTTCAGCCTCCGCTCAAGGGGTTAGCGGAAGGCAGGGGCAGCGCCCTGAGCGAAGGCGATGACGCTAGGGGCCACGGTGTCGTGCTTGCTGGTGGCCGCTCGCGGTAGGCAGGCGAGCGCGGCCATCAGGAGGCGGAGACGGGGTGATGGCGAGTCGGATCGTACTGCTCGAAATAGGTCTCACCCACGGCGAACATTCCGCGTTGGGGCAGCCAGAAGTCACCCAATCTGGTCTGCTCGGCCAGTGGCCCGGGAGGACCGATGTCGCTGCCATCGATCCGGGCACTGCTGGTTTCGACGGTCCACAGCATCCGAGGATTGGCCAGGAACCACTGACCGTTCGGGGAGGTGCCGCGCAACCGCACCCGCCCGACGCCCAGCGCAGGCCCCGCGACCCGCGACATGAGCGACAAGACGGCAGGACTTCGCCATAGAGCGGCGGGCATCATGCGACCGAGACCCGTCATCACTACCGTCGCCGCCGATCGTCCCAGCTCGAGATCCCACACGATCCGGTCGCGCACCTGCACTGTGAGCGCGGAGGGACCCGTCCAGGTCACCGAGATGTCTTCCACTCGCGCGTCTTCGAGCGCCGAGCCGAAGTAGCGGGCGCAACTGGTCGCCGGGGAGACGCTGCTGTAGATCACCCACTTGCCTGCGGGGTCTCGATGCCACACCGCGTCGTATCCGGCACCGACCGAACTGGCCGGGAAATGCCGCAGCGCCAAGTAGTGGCCGCTGGCGAAGGGCATCCCCATCACCCCGTAGCCGGAGAATCGCTCCTCTCGCGCACCCGGTGGGAGCGCTATGTCGATTTCTGCGATCGATCGTGGGCTGTCGGTCATCGCCAGCCTCCTCGCGGAGTGGACTCGTAGCGATCATCTTACGGCCGGGGAGGGGCGGACGGCTGAGACTCGACTCGCGACCGGCAGAAAGCCTGGCTGGCGAGACGGCGTGCTGTTGTCACCGGCCCGCTACGCCGACGCGTCAGCGGTCATCTTTGACGGCCAGGTCCACGACCTGCTCACCATCTGGGGATATCACAGGCTGGTCGGGCCGCGGGGCAGCCTCATGATCGGCGGTGTCGATCCAGTAACGCCGTGCCGGACCGAGCTCAGTGTCCAGGATGCGCTCGAGGACGCCGCCTCGGCGCTCGATGGTCTTCGCCGAGGCGATGTTGTCGGCCGCGCAGACGATCAGCACCCGGTCCATTCCGAGGTTCCCGGCCTCGTCGAGCATCCGGCCGAGGGCCCAGGTGGCCAGCCCGCGCCGACGCGCGGACGGCCGGATGCCGTAGCCGATGTGGCCGGCCCACCGCACGAAGTCGTCGAACCCGTGCCGCAGCGCGATCCCGCCGAGTACTCGGTCGCCCTCGACGATCCATCGATAGGTGCAACGCGCCCGGGTCGCTTCGACCGCCGCCACCCCCGATTCGGCAGCCAACCGGGCCACCCAGGCCGCGAAACCGGTCGGCGAGTCGACCTCGTCGGAGGGCCGCAGCCCGAAGCCGTCCTCGTGCCGGCCGGGACCCCACTCGGCGTGCGCCTCGAGCCAGGCGGCGTGCAGACGCGTAGTAGGAGCGATCAGAGCGGGCATATCGCGACGATACCGATTCGGGCTGAACTCCGACCGCATCGCGGCAGTCGGCGCGAAACGGAGGCCGGTGGCCGATACCGGCGGGCAGACGGTGGCGATTGTCGTGAGCGGGGCGATCGACCAGCGCGGCGCGCCTGCCCGGAGTCGGCGCCGTCCTTTGGAAGTATTCGGTTCGTGTCGGATTGGGTGGAAGTGACCCTCGATCGTGAGTCGCTGAACGCCGGCGACGATTCACGGCCGCACGGCCAGCGCTGGATGTTTCCGGCCGCGTCCACGATCTATGAATTGGTGATCTGGATTGCTTCGCATTACCTGCCCCGAATACCCGGCGTCCACCACTGGGAGCTTTACATAGATTCGGACAACACCCACGACGGTTGGATCTGCACAGGAAGCATGGGTTGGCCCTTCTGGGGGTGCCCCCTCGGTGTCCTGTACATGCATACTCACGATGTGGGACCTATCGGGGACCTGGAAGACCGTGTAACCCTGTACCTTTCGGGAGATTGGAAATTGGGGGGTCTCGCCCGCACGTCGCGCCTGAAAGTGACAGCCGCATATACCTATAGAGACCCCGCAGAACCGATGAAGGTCAGCAAGATTCTCGAAAGCCGATCCTTCGAGGGCGGCAGGCCCATCCGGGTGGACTAGTGCCGCGCCCAGAATGGTGATGCCGTAACTGCCCGGCGCTGTTCCCGTGGGCCCCAGTCGAAGTCGATCCGCAACCGCCGAACCGAGGACATTCGAGAACGTCCTTCCTCAGCGACCTGACACACCACCGACTGCTGACATGATGAACGCTATGCGTTTCACCGTGCCCACCATCGTGTTGATGATGGCGGCAGTCCTGCTGACTGGATGTTCGCTCTATCCGAAAGGGCCCGATCAGGCCGAGCGTGACAGCTGGTCGGAGGTGATCGAGACGGCCATCGAGGCCCTTCCGGGAGTGGCCGACGCGTCACATGCGTTCCAGTATCACCCGTACGGCCCCAACTCGTACTACACATCCCGACTCGACGTGCAGCTCGAGGACGGCGCCACACCAGCCGAGACCGCGTCTGTCGTGCGTGTCATGGGCGCTCAGCAACTGCCGCCGCACTATCAAGGCGACTCGACCTCGGTCAAAATCCACCGGATGACAGACTCCTATTTCGCGGGCTGGCGGTTCGGGCGGGACGTGGACGTGGAAGCGAACGCGGCATACACCTGGACCCGAGTGTCATCGGCCGATACCGGTGCGGAGATTCACTGGGCCACCCACGGCTTCAAGCCCACCGGAGACGCGGACGGACTGACCGAATACATCAGTGTCCGAGCGGGCTCCGAGGCCGAACCCCAGCGTGCCACCGCGGCGATGCGCCGAATCATCCAGGACTTCCCGGAACTGGCATCCAACGACTGGACAGTGTCCCCCATTCATGGGGAGAGCATGTCTGAGCACTACTCGAGACTGGAACCGAGATTGACCCACTCGGATCGCCGCCCCCGCTTCCCCTCCAACGGCGAACTCGAATTGTGGGAGTGGTTCCTGACCGACCAACCCACCCCGGCCATCGTCGAGGTGTCGGTATTCGACCCGCCCGCGACAGCAGGCCGCACACTGGGCGTCACGGTATTCCCGCCCGTCGGAGAGAAATTCAGCGCTGCGCAGGCGACACAACTCGCCGACCGGCATCTTCGCTACTTATCCCAGCGCGGTGGCGTGGTCGACTACAGGATCACGACGCGCAACGGCCCCGGTCTCGCCGTCCTTGTCGGCGGCTGCCCAGAATCCGGGCGCGAGGTTGCACCGGAGTCGGAGCCCTTCGCGCGTCAGTATCAACGCTGCTAGTGCCCTGTCAGGCTGATGCCGAGCCGAGGCCGTCACCACCACGGCCCGCTGCATCCGGATCGGCTGTTTGCTGCGCCGCGCGATCTGGGCCGGCTTGCGGCTCTCTTCGGGCGTCACCGCCCTGACGAACACATCTGGCTTGCGAGCCACCGGCATCACCTCCACCGGCGGCATCACCGCTCACCCGTCGATGATCAACCCGCCACCCTGAGCCGCGGGGTTACAGCATCAACCTTCCCGGACGAGGCACTAGGTGTTGCGGGTCGTGACGTTGGTGACGGCTGGGCAGGGGTGAGTTGAAGGGGGACGGGTCTTCCAGCGGCAGGATGGAAAACGCCAATCCTCCGTCCGTTCGACTGGAAAGACCCGTCCGTGACCCAC
>NZ_JADLQO010000090.1 GCF_015477775.1 Nocardia abscessus
GGTGGATCGTGCATGTGCAACGGCTGGACACCACCGGCGCGGTGGTGGAGCACAAGGTCCTCACCACCGGTGCGCTGATCCTGGCCGCGGGTAGTCTCAACACCACTCGGCTGCTGGTGCGCGCCGGAGCCAAGGGGCTCATCCGCGATCTGCCCGACGGCGTGGGACAGAACTGGGGGACCAACGCCGACCGCATCTACGTCTGGACCGATCCCTCGGCCGAATTCGGTGCGCCCCAAGGCGGCCCGGTGGTCT
>NZ_JADLQO010000091.1 GCF_015477775.1 Nocardia abscessus
CTGGTCAGTCTGGTGTGCCTGGTCAGCCGGTGCCTGGCCAATCTGGTGTGCCGGGTCAGCCGGTGCCGGGTCAGGGTGTGCCTGGTGAGCCGGGTGGTGTGGTGGCTCCGCGGGTGGAGTCGGCGCCGGGGCGGGGTGGGGGTCAGGAGGAGGAGGAGCCGGAGCCGTTGGTGGATCCGGCGTTGGTGGCGGGTGTGCTGCCGATGGCGGGGATGATGGCGATGGGGATGTTGCCGATGATCGCCTCGGCGTTGG
>NZ_JADLQO010000092.1 GCF_015477775.1 Nocardia abscessus
TTGGTGGAGTTGCTGGATCCGGTGCGTTCGCCGGCGCGGCATCCGTTGTTCCAGGTGATGTTGACCTTCCAGAATTTGGCGCGTACCGAACTGGAGTTGCCGGGACTGTCGGTGTCGGCGGTGGATTTGGCGGTGCCGTTGGCGAAGTTCGATCTGCAGGTGGCGGTGGCGGAGAACGTCGATCGTCATGGTGGGTCGGGGGGTATGTCGGTGGCGTTCACGTATGCCACGGAGTTGTTCGATCCGGCGACGGTG
>NZ_JADLQO010000093.1 GCF_015477775.1 Nocardia abscessus
TGCAGCGGTTGGAGTTCATGCTCGAAGACGCCGCCCCGGTGTGTGTGCTGACCACCGCGGCGCAGTGTGAGGCGGTGCCGGCTGGTGAGCTGCCGGTGGTGCTGTTGTCGGAGGCCGGTGCGTATTCCGAGGCGCCGGTGGGTGATGCGGAGCGTGTGGCTCGGTTGCGCCCGGACAATTTGGCGTATGTCATCTACACCTCCGGCTCCACCGGTGTGCCCAAGGGTGTGGGTGTCGCGCACCGCAATGTGGTGG
>NZ_JADLQO010000094.1 GCF_015477775.1 Nocardia abscessus
CGGCACTTCGGGCCTGGATCGTCGCGGTGCGCTGCTGCCGCCAACTCAACCATCGGCTCTGTGCCCGGGGAGCGAGAGACTTGACGGTGCCGAGCACCGTCGCAGCGATCAGCGCCACTGCCAGAGAGGTCAAACCGGTTTGCCAGATACTCATGGCGCGGAAGTTACAGAACGACCGTGCAGATCATGGCGAACCAGCTGCACCCGCAGCACGATCACCCCTCGACCAGCGGTTACGTCATATCCGTTGCTTCT
>NZ_JADLQO010000095.1 GCF_015477775.1 Nocardia abscessus
GTGCTCCCGAAACTGGCAGATTCGTTGAAAGTAGTTCTGCTGCAACGCAAGCAGATCGCCGAGGACATCGAGGAGATGTTCGCCGACCACCCTCTTGCCGAGGTCCTGACCTCGATGCCCGGCATCGAGTCAGGACCGGCACCCGCATCCTGCTCGAAGTCGGTGACGCCACGGCGTTCGCCTCGGCCGGCCACCTCGCCTCCTACGCCGGCATCGCCCCGATCACCCACCGCTCCGGCAGCTCCATCCGCGG
>NZ_JADLQO010000096.1 GCF_015477775.1 Nocardia abscessus
GTTTGGATGCGTTCGTGCTGGATCGGCGGCTGCATCCGGCGCCGGTGGGTGTGCCGGGTGAGATCCATGTGGTCGGCGCGCAGTTGTCGCGCGGTTATCTGGGCCGGCCGGGATTGACGGCGACGCGGTTCGTGGCGAATCCGTTCGGTGCGCCGGGCTCGCGGATGTACCGCAGCGGCGATATCGGCCGGTGGGTCGGTTTCGGCGGTCAGGCCACCTTGGAGTACGCCGGGCGTGGTGATCAGC
>NZ_JADLQO010000009.1 GCF_015477775.1 Nocardia abscessus
GTCCGCCGACGGATCCGGCGTGGGCGGCCAACGACCCGTATCTGCACGCGGACAAGTTGCGGGGTACCGCGATCTACGTCTCGACCGGTAGCGGGGCACCGGGACCACACGACACACTCCACGGCGCGAACGGCTCCGGGATACAACTGGCCTATCAGCTGATCTTCGGCGCACCGCTGGAAGCGGTCACCAATGTGTGCACTCGCCAGCTCCGGGATCGCCTGCGTGATTTGGCCGTACCGGCAACCTTCGTGCTACGTCCGACCGGAACCCATTCCTGGGGATACTGGCAAGACGACCTGCACGGTTCGTGGGAGACGATCGGCGCCGCCCTTGCCGAGGACCGGTGAGCGGCTCGGGGCGGTTCATCGGCGACGGGAAGCCTCCGAACGTAGCCGCTCTGACTGTGACGAGCGGCTGGCCGGGCGTCTGCCGGCACGGGATCAGTGATCGGTGATCCAGGTGTCGGTGAATTCCGCCTCCACCGCGAGCATCTCCAGCAGCCGGGCCACGACGGCGGCTTCGATCTTCTTGCCGAACAACGGGATGGCGACCTCCGCCGAACCTTCCACGACCGCCACCGTCGCGTTGTCGCCCTCGGTGAGCCGGACGGTGCCGCTCACCTGGGCGGGCACACCCTCGACGCGGGCGTGGAAGCTGCCGCCCTCGCGGGTATAGGTCTCGGTGCGTGCGATGACCAGACCCTCGGGTCGCACGGCGGTGACGGCGCTGGGCAATTCCGCCGCCGGAAGGGTCTGCACCAGCCGCACCTGCAAGCAGTCTTCGGCGGCGTCGATCTCGACGAGCTGGGCATCGACCCCACCGACCTCCTCGATGCGGTCTTTCCAGTACTGCTCGTCGGCGAGCGCGGCTCGAAGCGCGTCGGCCGAATGGGAATAGGTGGCCGTGTACGCCAAGGGGGTCGCCATACCGCCACACGCTACCTGCTGTCACGCTGATCGCAGGCGGCGAATCGCCGACACCCGCAACCCGGACTCCCTGAATCATGCTGGGGAACAACGGATTCGGTGGCGATGCGTGCGCAACCGCGACCCACGGGGGGAGAGAACCGATCGGCGCGGTGGCAGCTCGCGTGGTGCGGCGCATCCGAGGACGGCGGGCCGTCAGGGAAGACGCATCAGCTGCCGGGAGAGGCCGAACAGGCGGCGGGCGAGCTTCACGATGGGAATGCCCAGCGGAAGCAGGAGGATCGTCACGCACAGCACCGCGCCCACCAGCCACAGCACGGCCGCCAGGATTCCCAGCACCGTGCCGAGCACGGATGTGACAATTCCCAGCACTACGCCGAGCAAGCCTTTCAACAGTCGCATGATGACCTTTCCGATTCCATTCTGCGCCCCTTCGAGGCCACGCGCACGTGCCATTTCGCCGGAATTCTCCCCGGCGCGTCCGCACCTCACCTGCAGGTTTGCCGCCGTAGTACGGACGAGGTGGCTCGCCCGGCCGACTGGACGGCATGGGACTGCCCGTCCGGCGGACCGGCCGGTACGGTCCCAGGCATGAGCCGAGCGATTGTGGAGCTATCTCATCCGATCTCGGACGGTATGCTCACCTGCCCGGGACTGCCCGGACCGCGCATTACCGCGGAGACCTCGCATGAGCAGTGGTCGCTGATCGATATGACCTGCGACATCGCGCGCGTGGACATGGTCGGTGCTACCGGCACCTACATCGACGCGCCTTCCCAGTTCCACCCCGGCGGCGCCGACGTCGCCGAACTGCCCGTCGAGCGGTTGTGCAATGTGCCGATCGTGGTGATCCGCGCACCGGGGCTCCGCGCGGTGGGACCGGATGTGCTCGGCGATCCGGCGCGCCTGTGGGGCAAGGCGATCCTCGTGCACACCGGTTGGTCGGCCAAGTGGGGTTCGCCGGCCTACCGGGGCCCCGGGCATCCGTTCCTGGTCGGCGAGGTCGCCGAGGCGCTGGTCGCCGCCAACGTCGCGCTGGTGGGTATCGATTCGCTCGACATCGACGACACGTCCCTGCCGACACGGCCGTGCCACCACACGCTGCTCGGTGCGGGAATCCCCGTCATCGAGCAGATGACGAATCTGGACGCGGTCCCCGACACCGGCGCCAGGCTGATCGCACTGCCCGCCCCGATGCGCGGAATGGGATCGTTTCCGCTGCGTGCCGTGGCGTGGATCGAGTACCACGGTGGCAGATAACCGCTGAACGATGTCTTCCTCGGTTCAGTATCCGTCGGCGGGGACCGCGTTCGGGATCTCGATGACTCGGCCGGTGTGGGTGGTGACGTAGACGCTGCCCGCGGCGAACCCGGACCGGTTCACACCGAGGGTGATCCCGGCCGGGAGGGCGAGCCCGGTGGCGAGAGCGCACAGTGTGCCGTCGGTGTCGATACGCGGTACCAGCCGCGGGGCACCATGCCGTCGGGATCGACGCGATCGAGCGCGGGTACGAGGTCGTTGGAGGTGTACACGGTGCCGTCGGGAGCGAGGGCGACGCCGTTGCCCAGGGACAACCCGCCCGCGTAGGGGGCGAGCTCCCCGGTGGCGGGATCAGCTGCCGGTGGTCCCGGCGCGGGCTCGGACCCGAGGCACGGGCCCGCATGATCAGCGTTTTCGATCTTGCGATCGGCAGCTTCGGCTCGTCCGGCGTTCGCCCGGACACCGAGGTTACGGTCGGGAAGTCCCGCTGGCGAAATCCGGTCCCGGACCGATGAGGTGTTGTCGAGTGATGGCCGAATACAGTGATCCGAACGGTGCGAACCAGCAGCCGCGCCGGAAGACGATCAACAGTCCCTATATTCATCGGCTGCAGCGCAGGCATTTCCTGCTGTTCGATGTCCTGCCGATTCTCGGCACGGCGGGCGCTTTCGCGTTCCTCGCGGTACACCCCTTCGGAATGACGGAATTCGTGCTGCTGTTCTCGATGTGGCTGGTCACCGGCCTCGGAGTGACCGTCGGCTATCACCGGCTGTTCACCCATCGCACGTTCAAGGCGGCGCCGTGGGTGGCCGGGGTGCTGGCGGTCCTCGGCTCGATGGCCGGACAGGGCGGGGTCGTGTCGTGGGTGGCGCTGCATCGGCGGCATCACGAGTACAGCGATCGGGCAGGAGATCCGCACTCGCCGAACCTTTCCGGCGGTGGTCTCCGCGGCACGCTCCGGGGCCTGGCCCATTCGCATTTCCTGTGGATGCGCCGCCACGAGTACCCCAACGTCGTGTACTACGCGCCCGACCTCGTCAAGGATCGCGGCCTGGTGCGGATCGCCCGCCTCTACTACTACTGGGTGGGACTTGGACTGCTCATCCCGACGGTGATCGGCGGACTGGTTTCGCTGAGCTGGACCGGGGCGGTGAGCGGGTTGCTGTGGGGCGGGCTGGTGCGGATCTTCGTCCTCGAACACATCGTCTGGGCGATCAATTCGTTCCTGCACATGTTCGGTACCCGCCGCTACGCGTCGCGGGAGAACAGCCACAACGGTGGGATATTCGCCTTGGTGACGCTGGGGGAGTCGTGGCACAACAACCACCACGCGTTTCCCGAGTCGCCGTCCTTCGGTCTGGCCTGGTACCGGCTCGATCCCGGTTTCTGGCTCATCAAGACGCTCGAGAAATGCGGTCTCGCCTGGGATCTGAAAACTCCGTCCGCAGCGCGGATGGCCGCCAAACGTATTTCCGGAAAATCCGACCCGGTCGTCAACGCAGCGTGAGGAATGCTCAACGTGGATACGAGTAGAGAAGCCATCGTCCGGTGGTGCAGGGAATATCTCGGAAACTTGCTGGAGATTCCGGCGGACGCGGTGGACCCCGCCGCGGACTTCGACCGGTTGGGTGTGGACTCCGCTCTCGCCGTCGCGTTGCTGATCGAGGTGGAGGAGCGGTACGGCGTCGATCTCGCGCCGGAGGATCTCTTCGACAACCCGAATATCAACGCGGTGGCCGGCTATCTGCACGAGCAGAGCCGGCGGAGCGTGGCGTAGCCGTGTCCGCACCGACCGGCGCCGAGCGGGCCGCCGCGGCGGCGGCCGCGATCCGGCACCATTACGACGCGGGCAACGACTTCTACCGGCTGTGGCTCGATTCGTCGTTGAGTTACTCCTGCGCCTTGCGCGCGAGCGGCGACGATACGTTGGAAACGGCTCAGGAACGGAAACTGCGGTTCCATCTGGACGCGATCGGCGCCGAGAGCGCCGCGGCGGTGCTGGACATCGGCTGCGGGTGGGGCGCGATCTTGCAACGCCTGTCGCGGCAGCACGCGGTCGAGCGGTCGGTGGGGCTGACCCTCAGCCCCGAGCAGGCCGAGTTCGTGCGGACGCTCGATCTCCCGGGTGTCGAAGTGCTGCTGGAGAACTGGACGCACTTCGAACCGGACACCCGTTTCGACGGCATCATCTCCATCGGCGCTTTCGAACACTTCGCCCGGCCCGAGGATTCCCCTGCCGAGAAGATCCGGATCTATCGCGAGTTCTTCACCCGCTGCCGCGGCTGGCTGACCGACGACGGCCTGCTGTCGCTGCAGACGATCGCCTACGCGAACATGGGACGCGAGCAGGCGAGCACGTTCATGCAGCGGGAGATCTTCCCCGATGCGGACCTGCCGACGCTCGCGGAAATCGCGGCCGCGGCCGAAGGGATCTTCGAGATCCGCTCGCTCACCAACGGCCGTCTCGACTACGCCTGGACCTGCGAGCAATGGGCGCGCAGACTCCGGGCGAACCGTGCCGAAGCCGTCGGGATCGTCGGCGCCGACGTCGTCGCCCGCTACGAGCGTTACCTCAAGCTGTCCGCGTTCGGCTTCCGGATGGGCAAGATCGGCCTGCTGCGACTCGTGCTGGCCCCGTACGGCGACCGGTTCTTGGCCCGCCGAGGAGTACGAGCGGGATGACGGTGCAGACACGCGAGCAGGCGCACCCGGCTCCGGCGCGGGTGCGATTCAACCCCTTCAGCGCGGAGTTCCGCCGCGATCCCTATCCGCTCTACCGGCAGCTTCGCCAAGCGCAACCGGTGCACAAGACGCTGGGCATGTGGGTGCTCACCCGGCACGCCGATGTGCGCGGCGTCCTGCACGACCGCTCGTTCAGCGCCGGTCTGATCCCGCGCCTGGTCGGCGAGCGGGCCGAGCGATTCGGGCAGCGCGATGTCGCGCGCGTCGAGCGGCTGGGCCGCAAATCGTTGGTGTTCACCGACAATCCGGACCATGCGCGACTGCGCGGACTGGTGAATCGGGTGTTCACCTCCCGGGCTGTCGCTGACCTGCGCCCTCTGGTGACCGAGGTCGTCGAGGGGCTCATGCGGCGAGCCTGGCATGCGGGCGGCTTGGATGTGATCTCGCAGTTGGCCGTACCCTTGCCGATCACGGTGCTGTGCGAGTGGATGGCACTACCCGGCGACCTGCGCGACCAGGTCGGTCCCTGGACCCACGACATCCGGTTCCTGCTGGAGCCCGGGCTGATGAAGGCGGGCGACTTCGCGCGCGTATGCGCGGTGGTCGAGGAGTTCGCCACCGCCCTGGACGCGGTGCTGGTCGAGCGCCGATCCCGGCCCGGCGCCGACCTGATCAGCCGACTGCTCGCCGCGCGCACGGCGGGTGGCGACATGCTCAGCGACGAGGAGCTCGTCTTCGTCTGCATCATGTGCTTCGTCGCGGGCAACGAAACGACGAAATCCCTGATCGGCAACGGTGTGCTGGCGTTGCTGCGCCATCCGGACCAGGCCGCGCTGCTGCGGGACAAGCCGACGGCGGTCAGGCCCGCCGTCGGCGAGGCGCTGCGATACGACAGTCCTCTCCAGCTGACCAAGCGCCTGGCCACCCGCGATGCCGAGATCGACGGGAAACGGATATCGGCCGGCGACCAAGTGCTGGTGTGCCTGGGCGCCGCCAACCGTGACCCCGCCGTTTTCGACCGCCCAGACGAGTTCGACCTCACCCGCAGCACCGCGGGCCATCTCGCTTTCGGCCACGGCATGCACGGTTGCCTGGGCGGGCTGCTCGCCGAGCTCCAGGCGGAGGTGGCTTTCGACTACCTCTTCCGGCACTCGGCGGACATGCGGATGCCGGATGGCGAACTCGAATGGCAGGACCACAGCTTCATCGTCCGCGGGTTGAACCATCTGCCGGTCACACTGCGGAGCGTGCGATGACACGGGCAGCGACGAAGACGTGGCTGCGGTACGAGCGCGACGAAGCGCCCGTGCGGCTGCTCTGCATTCCGCACGCCGGTGCCGGCGCGTCATCGTTCAACCGCTGGCCGGACTTGTTTCCAGCGGACATCGCCGCGGTCCGGGTCCAATTGCCCGGCCGGGAGGATCTGTCCGGTGCGCAGGCGCTGCGCCGCGTGGGCGACGCGGTGGCGGGACTGCTGCCGCAGATCGAGCAGTGGGCCGGCGTGCGAGTCGCGATCTACGGCCACAGCATGGGCGCGTTGGTGGCGTTCGAGCTGGCCCGCGCGCTCGCCGCGGCGGGCACACCCACGGCGCACCTGTTCGTTTCCGGCCGCCGCGCCCCGCAGCTGTCCGCGAGCCGCACGCCGATCCATCACTTGCCCGACGACGATTTCGCGGCCGCGCTCGCCGCGCTGAACGCCTGGGGTCCGGCGGGACGCAGCCGCACCTTCCTGCGCTACGCACTGCCACTGACCCGCGCGGATCTGGAACTCTCCGAGGAGTACCGCTACCAGCCGATGCCCCGGCTGGGCTGCTCGATCACGGCGTTCTACGGCACCGAAGACCCGGTGGTCGACCATGCCGAGATCGCGGCTTGGCGCGCGTTGAGCGATGACGGCTTCGCGATCCACGAATTCCCCGGTGACCACCTCTTCCACCATCGGCATCGAGTAGCCATCGCCGCGGCGATGACCGCCGCGTTGCAGTGAGGACCCGACGTGCCGCCCACCATCCTGCTTCCCGACATCCTCGAGCGCCGCGCCGCCAGTGAGCCCGATCGGACCGCCTACCTGTTCCTGGACGAGAAAGGCTCGGAGACAACGACGCTGACCTACCGCGAACTGCGCGAGCGGGCGCTGGTGGTGGCGCGGGAACTCGGCAGCAGGTGTGCGCGGGGCGACCGCGCGCTGCTGATATTTCCCCAGAGCCCGGAATTCCTCGTCGCGTACTTCGGGTGCCTCTACGCGGGGGTCGTCGCGGTGCCGGTGAATCCGCCGCGCCGCGGCAAGGTGCAGGACGCGACCCGATCCATCGCCGCCGATTGCGGGCCCGTCGCGGTGCTGACGCTCGATGCGTTGCTCGAGACATTGCGACCTGCGCTGGAGCCGATCTGCGCGGCCCCGCAGTGGATCGCCGTCGACGGCATGCCCGCGACGGGCGCGGATGGCACCCCTGCCGCCGCCGGCCTCGACTCCATCGCGTTCTTGCAGTACACGTCCGGTTCCACTGCGGCTCCCAAAGGGGTCATGGTCACGCACCGGAACCTGATGGCGAACGAGGAGATGATCCGGCAGGCATTCGGGCACGACCGGCGCTCGACCGTGGTGGGTTGGGCGCCCTTCTTCCACGACCAGGGTCTGATCGGCAATGTGCTGCAACCGCTGTACGTGGGAGCGACGAGCATCCTGATGTCGCCGGCGACATTCGTTCGCAGGCCGCTGCTGTGGCTGGAAGCCATCTCCCGGTATCGCGCGCACACCAGCGGCGGCCCCAACTTCGCCTTCGACGCCTGCGTGGCGCGCGCGGCCACCGGGCAGGTGCCCGCGCTGGACCTGAGCAGCTGGAAGGTGGCGTTCAACGGAGCCGAACCGATCCGTGCCGAGACGATGACCCGGTTCGCGGAAACCTTCGCACCCTACGGGTTCGACGCGCGGGCGCTGTATCCGTGCTACGGCCTCGCCGAAGCCACGCTCTTGGTCGCGGGCAGCGCGAAAGGGCGTGGCCCGGTGACGCTGGACGTGGACACCGAAGCGCTCGAGCGCGGGTACTACGCCGAGGTCGTAACCGATCGGGTCCGCACCCTTGCCGGATCGGGACGGGTGCTGCGGAAGGAACACCTGCGCATCGTGGATCCCGATACCGGGCAGCTCTGCCCGCCGGACCGGATCGGCGAGATCTGGGTATCCGGAGAGCATGTCGCACAAGGCTATTGGCGAAATTCCGAGGCGACCGCCGCGACCTTCCATGCGCGATGCGCCGACGATTCCGGACGAACTTACTTGCGCACCGGCGATCTCGGCGTTCTGGTGGACGGTGAGCTGTACGTGGTCGGGCGACTCAAAGATGTCGTCATCGTCCGCGGCCGGAACTATTACCCGCAGGACATAGAGCACACTGCCCAGGGCGCGCATCCCGCGCTCCGGGCCGGTGGCGGCGCGGCGTTCTCGGTGCCCGGGCGCGACGGCGAGAAACTCGTCGTGGTCCAGGAGGTCAAGCGCGAGCATGCGCCGGAGACCGACACCGCCGACATCGTGGGCGCGATCAAGGCGGCGGTCCTGCAGGAGCACGAACTCGCCATCAGCGACGTGGTGCTGACCCCGGCAGGGCAGGTCCAGAAGACCAGCAGCGGAAAGACCATGCGGGCGGCGGCCCGGAAACGGTATCTGGCGGGCGGATTCGAGATCTGGTCGCCGCGCACGGAAGAACCCATCGAACTTCGTACGAGGAGCTGAGCGCATGCAGGCCTGGCAAGCGGAAAACCCGGACTTCGAAGCGGCGGTGACGGGCGCGGTGCTCAGTATGCCCGCCGCCGAGCACTTGGGCTTCGGGTTCGGCCGGGTGGCTCCCGGCAAAGCCGAGATCATTCAGCCCTATCGCACGGAATTGACCCAGCACGACGGGTTCTTCCAGGGCGGGGTGCTCGGCTCCCTCGCCGATTTCGCCGCCGGTTCCGCGGCGGGAACCCTGCTGCAGCCGGGATGGGTGAACATGACGATCGACTACACGGTGAAGATCCTCGCTCCGGCGAAAGGCCCGACGGTCGTCGCCCGGGGCCGGGTGATCAAGCCGGGAGCCCTCATCACGATCGCCGCGGCGGAGGTCTTCTCGGTCGACGGCAACGACGAAAAACTCTGTGCCACAGCACTTGTCACGATGCGCAACGTGAAGCTGTTCAGCGCGGACCGAGAGGCGCGGCCATGACTGCCGACGCATTCGTGTTCGACCCGTTCGCGGCGGGCTTCGCCGAGGACCCGTACCCGCACTACGCCCGGTTGCGCGCCGCCGCTCCCACGCACGAGCATCCGCTCGGGTTCTGGATCCTGTCGAAGTACGAGGATGTCGCCGGGCTCCAGCGCTCGACGCAGTCCGTCGACGAGCAGCACCTGACCCGGCTGCCGTCGTGGAAGAGCGACAGCGACCGGCTGGGCAAGGAAAACCGGATGATGCGGGGACTGTCCATGCTGGACCGGGACCCGCCCGATCACACCCGCCTGCGTCGTCTCGTCACCAAAGCGTTCACCCCGAGGGCGATCGAGGCGTTGCAGCCGAGGGTCGATGCCCTCGTCGGGGCGGCGCTGGATCGTATAGCGGAGTCCGGCACCGCGGATGTCGTCGCGGAACTGGCCTTTCCGGTGCCGTTCGGGGTCATCTCGGAAATGCTGGGCGTCCCGGTGGTGGAGCACACGCGGCTGCGTGAGCTCACCGCGATTCTCGTGCTAGCGCTGGAACCTCTCGCCGATCCTGCCCTGCAGGCCGCGATCCGGTCGGCGAACCAGGAACTGTTCGCCATGGTGGGCGAACTGGTCCGCTGGAAGCGCGCCGCTCCCGGTGACGATCTGCTGACCAGGCTGATCACCGCGGAACACGAGGGCGATGTCTTGAGCGAGGACGAGTTGGTCGCCCAGGTCATGCTTCTCTACATCGCGGGTCACGAGACCACCGTGAATCACCTCGCGGGCGGGATCCTCGCCCTGCTGCGCCATCCCGATCAGGCGCGACGGCTCCGAGAGGACCCGCGACTGGCCGACAACGCCGTCGCGGAACTGCTCCGATACGACACCCCGGTGCAACTGATGCGCCGGATCACCGTCGAACCCGTGCCGATCGGCGGGTCGGAGATCCCGTCCGGCAGTTTGGTGCTGGCTTGTGTCGCCGCCGCCAATCGCGATCCGCAGTTCTGGGGCGCGGACGGCGACGAGTTGCGCCTGGACCGGCCGAACGCGCAGCAGCACCTCTCGTTCGGCGCGGGCATCCACCACTGCCTGGGCGCGGCGCTGGTGCGGCTGGAAGCCCGAGTCGCCTTCTCCCGCTTCGTACAGCGGTTTCCCGACGCCGCCATCGAGACCTTGCGCTGGAACGGGCGGATCAATGTGCGTGGCCCCGCTGAACTGTCGATCTCGGTGTAATGCAGGAGGCGGACGAATGCCGACGATAACGGTCGATGGGGCGCCGATCGCCTACACCGACACCGGAGTCCCGCTCGGCCGGCCGGCGGCGCCGAGCGTGGTGTTCGGGCACGGACTGCTGTTCGGCGGATGGATGTTCCGGCCACAGATCGAAGTCCTGCGCGAGCACTACCGCTGTATCACGATCGACTGGCGTGGACAGGGCGCGACCGCGGCGACCGCCCGCGGTTACGACATGGACACCCTCACCGGTGACGCCGCCGCGGTGATCCGGCGTCTCGGGGTCGCCCCGGTGCATTGGGTCGGCCTGTCCATGGGCGGCTTCGTCGGGCAGCGAATCGCGGCGCGTCACGGTGTGCTGCTGCGCTCGTTGACGTTGCTGGACAGCAGCGCCGAACCGGAAGACCCCGGCAAGATCGGCGAGTACAAGCGGCTCGCGCTCGCGCTGCGACTCTTCGGAGCCGGACCGATCCTCGGCCGGATCGAACCACACCTGTTCGGCTCGCGCTTTCGCGCCGACCCCGCGAATCGACCCCTCATCGACGAGTGGGCCGCGCGCCTGCGGCGCTGTGATCGTGTGGCTGTGCGCAAGGCGGTTCTCGGCGTCGCGGACCGGGTGTCGGTGGAGCATGAGATCACCGCCGTCACGATCCCGACGCTCGTCGTCGTCGGCGCCGACGACACGGCGACGCCGCCTGCGCGATCCGAGCGCATCGCCGAGCTGATCCCCGCCGCTCGGCTGCACACCGTCGCGGATTGTGGGCATTCCAGCAGTTTGGAACAGCCCGCGACGATCACCGCCCTGCTACAGGAGTTCCTCGCCGCCGTCGACGGAGCCTGACCGGCCGGCTTCGTCGCGAACGACTCGGGTGTGCCGACCGCCGTGAACTCAGGGCCAGAACGGCGGGACCGTGAGATCGCCGCCGAAGATGTCCGGAAGGTCGCGCTGCACACTGTCCGGGAATCGGGCGGGCCGCTTCTCCAGGAAGGCCGTCACGCCCTCGCGGGCGTCCTCGCTCGTGCCCCGGTGGTAGATGCCGCGGGATTCGACGCGATGCGCGATCATCGGATGCTCGGACCCGAGATTGCGCCACAGCATCTGCCGGGACAGCGCCACCGAAACGGGTGCGGAATGCTCGGTGACGCGGCGGGCCAGCGCATACGCCTCGTCGAGCAGGTTGCCGGCCGGATGCAGCGCGTAGAACAAACCCGCTTCGCGCGCTTCGCTCGCGTCCACGAGACGGCCCGAATACACCCAGTCCAATGCGGTCTGCATCGGTACCAGACGCGGCAGGAACCAACTCGAGCAGGACTCGGGAACGATGCCGCGCCGATTGAAGACGAACCCGATGCGGGCGTCGTCGACCGCGAGCCGGAAGTCCGCGGCGAGCGTCATGGTGATGCCGACTCCGACGGCGGGCCCATTGACGGCGGCGATGATGGGCTTGCGGGATTCGAACATACGCAAGACGACTTCGCCGCCGCTGTCGCGGAACGACGCCGGGGCGTCCTGGTCGTCCGCGGCGAACGTCTCCGCGCCCGCCGACAAGTCCGCCCCGGCGCAGAATGCGCGTCCGGCGCCCGTGATCACCACCGCTCGGATGCGATCGTCGCGGTCACAGGTGTCGAACGCCTCGATCAGTTCGCGTCCCATCGCGGTGGTGAACGCGTTGAGCCGCTCGGGGCGGTCGAGGGTGAGGGTGGCGATGGCGTCGGAGACGTCCAGGCGAATATCGGCCATAACCCGACAGCTTGCCACCACGCCGATATCGCCGCTCTTGCAGGGGGTTCGCGCGGGCTCGAGTAACCGTGCGCCGCATTCGAAGAAGAATGGCTGTTTACTTAGTCTGCACTGGACGGTTAGCCTGTCGCCGTGTCTCGATTGGTCACGACACCTGACTCCCCGCCCAGGGGTGGCAGCGCAAACCCGTCGGCCGGCGTCTCGCGCCGTCGGTCGGCAACCCGGAGAGAAGGAGTGGGATGGAGATCAGCAACGCGGTCGCGGCGGTGACCGGTGGCGCGTCGGGACTCGGTTTGGCGACCGTGCGGGAACTGCACGGCAAAGGTGCGAAGGTCGTAATCATCGACCTGCCGTCGTCCTCCGGCGAGGCCGTCGCCAAAGAGCTCGGCGACGGCGCGGTCTTCGCGGCGGCCGACGTCACGAACGAGGACCAGGTCACCGCTGCCCTCGATGCCGCGCAGGAACTGGGCGAGCTGCGGATCGCGGTGAACTGCGCGGGCATCGGCAATGCCATCAAGACCGTGGGCAAGAACGGGGCGTTCCCGCTCGCGGACTTCACCCGGGTGGTCAACGTCAACCTGATCGGCACCTTCAACGTGATCCGGTTGGCCGCCGAACGGATCTCCCGAGCCGAGCCGGTCGGCGAAGAGCGGGGCGTCATCATCAACACCGCGTCTGTGGCGGCGTTCGACGGCCAGGTCGGGCAGGCGGCCTATTCGGCATCCAAGGGCGGAATCGTGGGCCTGACGCTGCCGGTGGCCCGCGACCTCGCGGGGCTGAAGATCCGCGTGGTGACCATCGCCCCCGGGCTGTTCCACACTCCGCTGTTCGCCACCTTGCCCGACGAGGCCATCGCATCGCTGGGCGCGCAGGTGCCGCATCCCTCGCGACTCGGCGACCCCGCCGAATACGCCGCGCTCGCCCGTCACATCGTCGAGAACCCGATGCTCAACGGCGAGACCATCCGGCTCGACGGCGCGATCCGGATGGCGCCGCGCTGAGCCGGTCGCAGTTCAGAGCGGCGCCGCGGTCACGTCTCCGCTGGTCGATCCAGCACCTCGAGTGCGCGGCGGGTGCGCGCAACTCGAAGCGAACCCCGCTCGATGCGGGCAACACGATCGCGGCGATGCCGGAGCGCAATCGACCGACCACATGCGGGATGCGCCGCGGCGACGAGATCGCGGGGCGGAGTGGGGCTGCACCCCGGTCAGCGGATTCGTCTCGGGCCGGTCGAGGAACGCACGCCCACGACAGTGATGACCGTGACCACCAATACCGTCATCAGCTTCATGAGGTTCCAGGCATCCGGGTCCGGAATCGGTTCGGCGACTTGCAGGTCCCTTACCCGTGGGCGGTTCTGCGCGGGCGGGCGGAACTCGGTGCGGGGCTGCACCGCGAGGGTCTGTAGCGGCGTGGTGACCAACGGAGCGAGCGTCACGACGGGGAATTCGGGGGCGGGCGGGCCGAGCTGGAGGGGGCTCATCGGCACGGGCGGCGGTGCGGTGGGGAGCAGGAGTAAGCAGGTCAGCACTGCGCTGCCGGTAGCGGCACTGCCCACGGCGGCGCTGCCGAGGCCGGATCCACTAGATCCCGGGCCGATCAGGCCCGGCACGAGGGAGCCGAAGCCGCTACCGGTCGCCAGGCCGAGCAGCAGCAGAGCGCTACCCGTCGCCGCGCTGCCGGAACACGCCGATTGGACACTGCCCGTGTCGAGCTTCGGTGCCGCGCCTGGGCTATCCGCGGTGACGTTGGAGTCGGCTGGTTCGTTTGCTGGGCTGGGCGAATCACCGTCGAGTTCCCCATGGCCGGTGGCGCGAAGGCCGCTGCCGGGCCTGTCGGTGGGCCGGTAACCGAGATCGGCGCTACCGGAAGGGATTCGAATCGGCCCCAAGCTCAAAGACCCGCCCTCGGCGGCAGGATCCGCGGCGCTGCCGGAGGGACCGAGGCTCGAACCACTGCCCGGGAAAGCGTCCGCTCCGCCTGCGCCCGAACTCCCGGTGGCGAGGTCGCCGAGCGGCAGCCATGGCGGCGCCTCCGCGGATGCTTCCAGGGGCCGGGCCGCGAGCGTCGCTATGGTCAGGGGGAGCAGCACGGTGGCGAATCCTCGGGTCAGCCTTCGTGTTCGAATCTCGCCTCGGTTGCGTTGCATGGACAGTCGCCTCGTCGTTGTCGAAACTGGGCCGGAACGGTCAGGTCGTGTGCTGGTAGCGGGAGAGCGCGAGTTCGAAGGCGTCCTTCGGCACCAGGTTCCCGCCGGAGAACGGTTCGTCGAGGTTGTAGATCGCCCGGATCACCACGCCGACGATGGCGCCGAGCAGCGCTGTCGTCACCACACTGCGTTTGCTGACCTGGACGCCGGAGAGGACCACGCTGAGCAGCAGCAGGACCGTGCAGATCCACATGGCCAGGTAGAGGAAGCCGGGTACGCGGTAACCGGCGTCCAGCGCACGGTCGGCCCGCGCCTGGGCGACCGCGTCCAGGCTGGTCAGCGCGTTGCTCCGGAGCGTGTCGACCTCGGGGTCCGCCGCGTTCACCGCGGCAACCGCGTCACGCAGCGTGTCGAGGGTGTCCTGGGTGGACTGGCTGAGCCTGCTGTGGTCGGCCATGACCGTCCATTCCTCGTTGAGGACCTGCTCGGTGTAGTCGCGTACCAGGCCCTGGATACGGGCGTGGTCGGGCTCGGGCATCCCGTGCGCGGCCCAGTAGGTATCGATGAGCGCCTTGGCTTCGGCGATGGTGTGATTGCGGGCGTTGTCGTACTGCTGCCAGGCGATCACCACGATGAACGCGACCACCGCCATGAAGATCGTGTTGATCAGGTTGAGCACCAATGAGCCGACCGTGTCGTCGTCGGTGTGCCGCCACGCTTTCGGATGCAGGCGATCCCCGGCCACGAAGACGACTACCGCGACGAGCGCGGTCAGAGCAGGCACGAGAAATTCCAAGGCCATGCGGGGACTCCGTTCTGTCCGGATGGTTCTCGATCGCGGTCTCGGCGACAGACCGCTGGGCGGTCGCACGCACTACGGGTGCTGGTCGCAGGGATCGCTCGGCGCGCGCCATCCCGAGTCGAGCAATTCTTCGATCTTCGATCGCGCTGTAGCGGTACGGATTTCACGATCCGTCCCGGATCCGGAACGGCTCTCCGGGAGACGGCGCAGCTGGTCGAGAACCGTGGGTGCCGACTTGCGTCGAGCCGAGATCAGCGGCCCACGACGCCTCTCAACACAAGTCGATGCGGTTACCGTGGTGCCGGTTCGGTAGCCGTTGTGAGCCGAGACGTAGTCCCGGGTACGCCGGCGCTGTCCGGACGGGCATTTCGTTGGTCATGCGTGGTCCTCACCCCCGAGATGAATGCCGAGACGGTCGACGATTGCGCTGTCGACAGCCTGCGTTGTTCGGATCTGATCAGTGGTGCACAGCAAATCGGTACGCGACGCGCCTGTGCGAACCAGGCGCTGTTGAATCGTCCTGGACGGCAAGCCGATCTGGACGACACCGATAGTAGACCGCGAATCCGCCTGCACGTGGCGAAATTTCGGATTGTGCTGCCGAAATGGGTCGACGCGGTCGGTCGGGCATCGTCGCGGCGCGAAGATGTTCGCCTCTCGCCATCGCGTGCTGCCCACAGCGCACCGGCCGATCAGGCAACCGTTCGGTCCGGGCGATCGCAAGGAACTCTGATGGATGCCGCTTGATTGCTGGTTGGGCGACATCGGCGGGTGGCCCCAGGGCGATGCTGTGGTCCATCGGAGGTTCGTACGGGGGACATGATCGTTGAAAGATCACTGAGCTGCTCGAAGGGGCAATTTCCGGCCGGGGTCATCCCTAGTGCCTCGACAATTTCGAGTGCCCACACGGCCGAAACGAGTAGTTAGCTACTCGCGTCACAAGGTCGGGGGCGACGCACACTCGACTGGATCCCCGGGAATTGCGATCTCGGAGGAGGTGATCATGAGAAACGACTCGCGAGCATTCCTTGTCTCGGCGGCCATCGCTGGACTGCTCGGCGCCATATCGGTACCGATCGCGGCGACGGAGCCGGCTACCACCGTGCCTGCCCCGCCGGCAGGCACGTCGGAACCGGTGTGGCCGACTCCCGCGCCGCCGAAGGTCTCGACGACCACGACGACGTCCCCGGTGTCGACGACTTCGGCGAGAGTGCCTGTCGCGACGAGCGCCACGACGCCACCCGCCCCGACGACGCCGCCACCGATCTCGACCACGACGCCGCCCCCGATCTCGACCACGCTGCCCCCGATCTCGACGACTACACCGCCACCGAGCTCCCGTCCGTCCCCGGTGACACCCGAGAGTTCTGCCCCGCTTCCCGCGCCCACTCTCGACGCGCCTGGCACCGCCCAACGTGGCACCGTGATCACGGTGCGCGGCGAGAACTGGCCCTGCGACTCGGTGCGGGCCTTCCCGGACTGGTCGGAATCGGTGACCGCCCAGGTGCAGAGCGGCTCCTTCGACGCCCGCGTCGGTGTGCCCGCCGGAGCCGAACCGGGCCCGCACTCCCTTCTCGTCGCCTGCCTCGGAACATCCCAGCGAATTGCCGCGAGAGCCTCCATCGAGATCGTGTCCGCGCCGGTCGTCACGACCACCACGGACGAACCCACGACCAGCGCGGACGCTCCCGCGACCCCCGCGCCGACCGGTGGGCGTCCGACCACGGCGCAACAAGTCGACGACCGATCTCAGGAGACCGGAGTCGGGGATATGGTCGGCCTGGGCGGCTTCCTTCTCGCCCTCGCCGTGGCACTGCTTCTGCTGCGCGGCCTGCGCAAGAGTCCGGGCGGCAGGTCGCACCCGCCCGACGGTGATCCGCACCCGCCGCAAGTACACGTGCAGGTGGTCGCGGACTCCGCCCCAACGATCCACATTCGCCAGGTCGCTCGCGCGCCCGCCGTTCGGGTTCGGCTGCGCGCCGGCGAGCCGTGGCTGCACGTCGAGGAGGTGCTCGGATGACAAGTCCGGCGTCGATCAGGGCTCGGGCCGTACTGTTCCAGAACGCTCCGCACGAGGTCGGTGTGGGCGAGCTGGCCGAGCGCCTGCATGAGAGAGGTGTCGAACACTTGGCCCTGCGCCGAGTGCCGGGCGCCGCCGCGATACTGCGGTCCGCGGCGCTGCACGAGGTGGCCGAGACGATCGATGGGCTGCTCGAGGTCGACCTCGGCAGTGTCGCGATCGGGGGTTGGCGCCGCTACGACCGGCTGCGCAGAGCGGCGATACGTACCCGCTCGGGCGGAGTCGAGCAAGTCACGCTGTTCGAACACGAGATCACCCAGACCTACCGGCCGTGCCTCGATGTCACCGTCGACGGCAACCCGGTCGGTGAGTTCACGGTAGAGCTCTGCGTGGCGATGCTGCTTCAGCCGCTGGCCGCAACGGTCCGCACCGGCATGCTGGTGGCAGTGGGCCCCGGCGACTGCACCGTGACGGTATCGATCGGCGCGCCGGAACTCGGCCCG
Organism: Nocardia abscessus; assembly: GCF_015477775.1. Classification (GTDB taxonomy): domain Bacteria; phylum Actinomycetota; class Actinomycetes; order Mycobacteriales; family Mycobacteriaceae; genus Nocardia; species Nocardia abscessus_A. Next base: position 17,491 of record NZ_JADLQO010000009.1, read on the forward strand.
ATCCTGAAGCGCGAACGCACACTGCACACCGCGACCATGATCGACCTCCGGTGGCCCATACCTCTGGTCGAGCAACCTCCGGTTCCGCCTCCCCCCTTGCCGTCCGGTCGCGTGCGCGGACCACGGCCGCCCGAATCGCGGTGGACCGGTGGGTGAGGGCGAGCCGGGCGCCGGACCCGGCACCGTCGAGCGGGCACGGCAGGGTTCGTCGGACACGGCGGCTTCGGACGATGCCTCGGCTCTGCTCCGGTGTGAGGGTGTTCCACTAAGCCGTTGGCGGACAACAGCTCTGGCCGATACACGCGGTGAAAGGCAGTCGGCCAGCGTTCGTCCAGCGCCTGCGGACGGGTCCGCTGGGAACCTCCGTCCGCTTCCTCGATAGCGTGGGAACATCAGGGGTGCCGGATCGCAGCGTGCCGTTGTACGCTTGCACAGCTACCGATCGGCGTAATGGGAATGCCCTGGATCGCGAAACCCGCGTCCAGACAACAGAAGAGCCACATATGACCAGACACGCGCATTATGTCGGCACCCTGCCCGCGGAACTGACGACGGGCGATCGCGCCGTCATGCAGTGGTTCACCGACCGCAGCGAGGGATGGCCGGTCACTGCCGTGCCGTGCGACCTCGACCCGCACTGGATTCTCGACTATCTGCGCACGCGCAAGCACCATACCGACGTCTTCGAGGTCGTCCGGGCAGGCGAGTACGCCGACTACGGCGATTTCCCCAGCTATGGTCTGCGAGCGGGCCGCACGTTGCAGCCGCGGCACGTATCGATGAATCGGACCGAGCGAATCGGCCGAGTCGTGGACGCGTTCGAGTCGCTCCGGAGCGAGCGGCCGGAGCTGGCGGAGACGAAAGTCCAGATCAGTCAACCCAACCCGCTGGATCTGGCGATGTTCGTCTTCGCAGGTGCCGCGGTCTCGGGTGGGCTTCCCGTCGGGCCCGCTCTGCGTCGCTTCGGTGTCGTTGTGGACGCGATCCGGCAGCTACCGGTGTTCACCGAAGCGGTGGTGCAAGAGATGACCGAGATCGTCGACCGGTACGGCGACCGGGTCGTCTGGCAGCTGGAGTCGCCCATCGCGCTGTTGAGTATGGTCAAAGCCGACCAACTGTGGTCGCAGTGGGCGCTCGCCCCGCTCGTGGCACGGCAGCTCGCCGGGTTCATCGGGCGGATGCACGAGATCGGAGCCGAGGTCATCGTGCACCTGTGTTACGGCGACTACCAGCACAAGAGCCTGCTGACGCCACGCAGTCTCGCCCCTGCGGTGAAACTGCTCGGCCGCACCGCGCGGCTGCTGAACAAGCAGGGGACGCCATTGCCTCCGGTACATATTCCCTGCGCTTACGGGGCCGAACCTGCTCCGCTGCACCCGCGATTCTATGCACCGTTGCGCAAGCTCGATCCGGAGTGGAGAGTGATCGCCGGTGTCGTGTCTCCGGACTCCGGTGAGGGCAGTGCCGGTGCGCTTGCTCTCTTCGAACAAGCGGCCGGTCGCGAGGCGTACGGTGTCGCCACCGCGTGCGGGCTCGGCCGATGCACTGTCGACGATGCGCAGCGGGCGGTCGCGACCACGGTCTCGACAGCCGCCGCTGGTGCCGGTCGCGAACCGTAGTCTGCCCTACGTCGGTCGGTGGCGATCCGGCGGAGGGCGAATTGCCTTGCCCGGACCCTTCTCTCGTGCCGAGGACGTCGCCGCCTAGGTCGGCACCACTATCGGAGCGTTGCTATGTTGCTAGCGTAAGCGGGTCGCCAAGCTCTGGACGACAGGACTTGGAAGGCACGTGTACCCGCTCACCGACCCGTATCCGCCGAATCCTGTTCCAGCACTTGGAGTCACATCCTTGACCAGACCACAGTCCCCGATGTCCGCGCCACACGCCACTGGATCCGGAGCGTGCCCCGTCCAGCACGGATCTCCCGCTGATGTGGATGTCCTACGAGTTCTGCTGTACACGAAGGAATTCGTCGCCGACCCGCATCACGCATACCGCGAGATGCGTCGCCAGTACGGCTCGCTCGTGCCGATCGAGCTGGCGCCCGGTGTGCCGGCCACCCTCGTGATCGGCTACCAGACCGCGGTGCGAATCCTCAGTGACCCCGACCACTTCCCAGCCGATCCGCGAACGTGGCAGAAGTCCATCCCCCCGGACTCTCCGGTTCGGCCGATGATGGAGTGGTATCCGGCCGCACGGTACAACACCGGACTCGCGCACGATCGCTATCGGAGCGCCTCCGTCGACGCCATCGACGGGATCGACTTGTTCGACGTGCCCTCCATGGTCGAGCAGATCGCTGTCCCGCTGATCAATGCCTTCTGCGAAGCCGGATCCGCCGACCTGGTGACGCAGTACGCGTTTCCGCTCGTCCTCGAGGTCCTCAACCAGATGGTCGGCTGCCCGGCCGAGATCGGTGAGCGGGTCGCGACCGGTATGGCCGCGCGCTTCGACACGGTCCGGGGGCCCGAGGGCATGAAGATGGTCAAAGAGGCGTTGATGCAGCTGATCCGGATCAAGCGCCAACAGCCCGGCAACGATGTCACCTCGCGTCTGGCGCATCACTCGACAGACCTCGACGACGTCGAGATCTTCGCCCAGCTCATGAGCTTCTACGGGGCGGGCTTCGAAGCGCAGCGCAATCTGATCACCAATGCCTTGCTGCTGATGATCACCGACGACAGGTTCCGCTTCGGCGATGTCCTCGGGCGGAATCTGTCCACCACCGACGCGCTCGACGAAGTCCTGTTCAACGACCCGCCGATGGCGAACTTCTGCACGACGTACCCGCGCCAGCCGATCATGGTGGACGGTGTCTGGTTGCCCGCGGACCAGCCGGTCGTCATCAGTCTCGCCGGCTGCAACAACGACCCGCAGATCCGCGGAAGCGACGAACCCGGCGGCAGCCGGATCGGCAACCGCTCCCATCTGGCCTGGAGCGCGGGCCCGCACGCCTGCCCGGCGAAGTCCGTCGCATACATGACGGTGCAGAACGCCATCGACCAGTTGCTCGATGCCCTGCCCGAAATACAGTTGGCCAAGCCACTGGCCGAACTGCAGTGGCGGCCGGGGCCGTTCCATCGGGCGCTGATGGCTTTTCCGGTCGTATTCCCCAAGTCCCCACCGGTGACCATCCGATAGGAGCCGCCCGGCGATTCGTGGCCATCGAAGCGGCGGCACCGATCCGGGCGGCCGTCGGTACGGCGTGGCTGCCGGAAACTACCCGCGCGGGCGCCTACCATGATCACGCTGTGTGACGTGGCGGCGCCGCACAGCGAACGGGGAAGCGGCCCGCTCGGCGTAATCCAACGCCGGGCGGGCCGTTGCATTCGAGCCTCCCGACCTGTCTGCCCCGTGAGTCACCGCGCGTTCAGCCCGTCGTAGCGGCCTCCCGGACCGCGCGGATATTTCCGGCGCCCGTCATCGAGCCGCAGTAGGCGGCACGAAAGACCGCGGATCGTCGCCGCAACAGGAATCCTTGTCGCGCAACAGGTGTGCTGAAGTGTTTGTCGTCGAGCGGCGCGGGTAGGCAACGACGAATGGCGTATGTCAGGAGGTCGGAGTATGGCAGCGAACAATAGGGTCGGGCAGTTGCGCAGTGTGGTGCTGGACTGCCCCGAACCGCGCAAACTCGCCACGTTCTATCGCGAGCTGCTCGGGGGAGACCTGCTCGAGGACGATGACGACGACTGGGTGGTGCTGGTCGAAACCTCCGGTAGGCGCATCGCGTTTCAGACAGCGCCGCAATACAAACCGCCGCGATTCCCCGACCCGGAGGCGTCCCAGCAGATCCATTTCGACGTGCTGGTGGACGACATCGCGAAAGCCGAGCCCGCGGCGCTCGCCCTGGGTGCGACGCTCGTGCAAGCCGAAACCGACGGTGCGTTCCGCGTTTACGCCGATCCGGTAGGACACACCTTCTGTTTGGTATGGCTGCCGGAGTGAGTTCAGCCCGGTCCGTCACCCGCCCGGCGATCGCGCCGGATCCGCGCGATTGCCGGACGGGGTGATGACGGGCCGGGCTACGGCGGGTAACGGCCGATCAGCTCATTCGGGCGGGGCCGGTCGACGGATCTCGTCGGCCACCGAACCGCCCGCGATGTCGGCCGCGACGCCGATCTCCTCTTCGTAGCGGTGGGCGACCTGCACCCCGTCGCTGTCGCAGGTGATGTCCTCGAGCCTCTCGGTCCTACTGGGCCGGGTCTGGTCGGTCTCCGGCGCTCGGTCCGGATCGACGTCGGGCTCCTCTTCGGCGAGCCGCTCTCCGATCGGCCGAGGATGAGCTTGCTCCCACGCCGTCACGCCGTACTTCGTGGCCCCGGTCCAGTGTTCCGGCGGGTCCATGCCTGCCTCGAGCGGGTCGGAGCGCAGCCGGTCCTCATCGAGGTCCTCGGCGCTGCTCAGGGCCGCCGGATCGGTTTCGACCGAGTCGGGCGCGCCCGTGTCCTGGGGCGGGTCGTAGGTCTCGTTCGGTTCGGTCATCGCCGCCTCCTTTCGGTGCACTCAGCGACTTCCCGCAACTCCCCTCGGCAAACCCTCGGGAAATGGGTGCGGCGACGGGCTGCGATCATCGACCGGAAGTGGGGCCGCGTGACCGGTACGGCGGAGATGGTCACTTCCGAGTGAATACGCCGAGGTGCTCGGTGTCGTAGTACTCGAGGATGAGCTTGTCGCCCTCGAAGGTCGCTTGTGAGACCGAACCCTGATTGGCGTTCTCGCCCGGGGGAGTGAAGACGAAAGTGTCGCCGTTCCAGTGTTTCAGAGGGAAGGTCATATTGTGCGGGCCCAGGCTGAGTGTCAGCGAATTACCGGTGGCGCTGACTGTCGCCGGTCCGTAGTAGGCGTTGTCGTAGGTGCCCGCATATGACGCGGAAGGTCGTGCGGGAGCCGGGTCGGCGGGCGGCTGTTCGCCGGCCAGTGCGCCCGCCGGCGCGCCGAGGGGCTCGAACGCCGTGCGATACAGCGAGCGCCAGTCCTGCTGGATCTTTCCGAACTGGACCAAGTCGGCGAACTCCGCATTGAGCGTTTCGGGCACCCCGATCGGCGCCGCGTTGGTCAGTGTCACGATGCCGACGTCCGCCGAGGGGATCAGGGTGAACGCCGTACCCGCACCGAGGCCGAACGCGCCCGAGTGACCGAGGACGACGCGGCCCGACGCGGAATCGGTCACGTTGAAGCCGAATCCGTAGAAGCCGGCTCGCGCGTCGGGCGTTGTCGGCGGCGACGACATGGCTTGCGGGGAGATGGCGGGCAGCAGATCCTCCGGTGGCACCAGGACGGAGCCATCTGCCGAGCCGTTCGCGAGCACCATCGTCATCCATTTGGTCATGTCCGCCACCGAGGAACTGACCCCTCCCGCCGGTGACTGCGCGTCCGGTTGTCGCTGCGGGTTCGCCACCTCGTACGTCCCGTCGATCAGGACGTGCCCCTCGGCCCGGTTGGGACGGGACGCGAAGTCGGCGTAGCGGGAACTGGTCGATTTCATGCCGAGCGGGCCGTAGATCGTTCGCTCGGACAACGTCTCCCAGTCGGTCCCGGCCGCGGCGGCCACGGCGACGGCGGCCGCGGTCAGTCCGAAGTTGGTGTACTCGTAGGAGTCCCGGAAGGCGTCCAGCGGCAACAGCCGAAGCCGGTCGAGTACCTGCTGACGGTCGTAACCGAGATCCTCCAGGAGGTCGCCCGCGTGATCGGGCAGCCCGGAGCGGTGCGCGTACAGGTCGCCGACTGTGACGTGCTCGGTGACGTAGGGATCGGCGAGCGCGAAAGAGGGCAGCAGCCGGCGCACCGGGGTGTCCCATTCGACGCCTCCGGCGGCGATCCGGCGAGCGACGACGGTCGCTCCGATCGGCTTGGAGACCGACGCCAGCTGGAAGACCGTATCCGGGTCGACCTTCTCCTTGGTCACGACGCTGCGGACGCCGAAGCCCCGGCTGTACACGACCTTTCCGCCGTGCACGACGGCGACCGCCATACCGGGGATGCCGGAGGAGGCGAGCAGGTCTTCGGCCAGTTGGTCCAGTTCGCCCACGGCGTCATCGATTCGTCCGTCCGGGATGGGCACACCCGCGACCTGATTGGGCATCATCGCGGAACTGGAGGGCGACCCGGCTCCGGCGGGGTCCGGCTCGCCGCCGCCGCACCCCGTCACGGCGAGAATGGTGGCCGTCGCCATCGCCATCGCCATCGGACCGAGCAGTGCGCGCCGCAGTGTGCTCACGGGTCGCCTCCTGGCTGTCGTAGCGACAAAAGACCAGATAAAGGCTAGTTCAGATGAGATTGCTGGGTGCAGGTTCGGTGGTCTTCGGTGTGTGGCGGGCGAGGCGTGGACGCGCTCGCCCGCCGTCGAATCAGGGCGACGCTCGGCCGGGAGCTACCCGGCGGCGGGCGTCTTGCGGATCTCCACGATCGGAAGCACCAGTGCGGCAGGCGAACCTGCCGGAACGGCCGGATGCACGGGCGCGATCGGAGCAATGCGCCGGTATCCCGTACCGACCGGCGGCCGGGTGTCCACTTCGCCTTTGTTCGGCCAGTACGCCGCCGCCCGCTCGGCCTGCGCGGTGATCGTCAGCGAGGGGTTGACGCCGAGGTTGGCCGAGACCGCCGCACCGTCGACGACGCTGAGGGTGGGATAGCCGTACACCCGGTGGTAGGCGTCGATCACCCCGTGCTCGGCGTCGGCTCCGATCGCCGCCCCGCCCAGGAAGTGGGCAGTGAGCGGGATGTTGAAGATCTCGCCCCAGCTGCCGCCCGCGATGCCGCCGATCCGCTGCGCGACCCGCCTGGTCACGTCGTTGCCCACCGGGATCCAGGTCGGATTGGGCTGGCCGTGGCCTTGTTTGCTGGTGAGTTTGCGGCCGAAGAGGCCTCGCTTGGTGTACGTGGTGATCGAGTTGTCCAAGTGCTGCATGACCAGCGAGATGATGGTTCGTTCGCTCCAGTTCTTGGTGCTCAGGAAGCTGAGCAGATCCATCGGATGCCGCAGCACCATGCCGAGGAAGCGCAGCCAGCGCGGAATCCGGCCACCGCCGTCGACCATGAGCGTTTGGAGCAGGCCCATGGCATTGGAGCCCTTGCCGTAGCGGACCGGCTCGATGTGCGTGTCCGGGGTGGGATGGATGGACGAGGTGATCGCGACGCCCTTGGTGAAGTCGACGCCCGGGCCCACCTTCTTGGTGGCCGCGCCGACGATCGATTCCGAGTTGGTGCGCGTCAGCACGCCGAGTCGGTCGGACAGATCGGGCAGCACGCCCTTGTCTCGCATGGCGAACAGCAGCTTCTGGGTTCCGCGGGTGCCCGCGGCGAGCACGACGTGCCCGGCGGTGAGCGTCCGCGGCTGCTTGCGTATCCAAGCGCCGGTGCGGGCGGTGGACACGTCCCAGGTGCCGTCGGGGTGCGGACGCAGTTCGGTGACGGTCGTCATCGGAATGACCTCGACGCCGGCCTGCTCGGCCAAGTAGAGGTAGTTCTTCACGAGGGTGTTCTTCGCGCCGTACTTGCAACCGACCATGCAGTCGCCGCACTCGACGCAACCGGTCCGCTCGGGCCCCACACCGCCGAAGTACGGGTCCGGCACGGTCTTCCCCGGCTCGCCGAAGAACACGCCGACCGGAGTCTGCACGAAGGTGTCGCCCACGCCCATGTCGTCGGCGACGGCCTTGAATACCTCGTCCGCGGGCGTCATGTGCGGATTGCGCACCACGCCGAGCATCTGCTGCGCTCGCTCGTAGTACGGGGTCAGCTCGTCACGCCAGTCGGTGATGTCACGCCACTGCGCGTCGCGGAAGAACGGCTCCGGCGGCACGTACAGGGTGTTCGCGTAGTTCAGCGATCCGCCGCCGACCCCGGCGCCGCCGAGGATGAGGACGTTGCGCAGCGGGTGGATGCGCTGAATGCCGTAGCAACCGAGGGCGGGCGCCCAGAGGAACTTCTTCAGTTCCCAGCTGGTCTTGGGCAGCTCGTCGTCGGCGAAGCGCCGGCCCGCCTCCAATACGCCGACTTTGTAGCCTTTCTCCACCAGCCGAAGCGCGGTGACGCTGCCGCCGAACCCCGACCCGACGATCAGCACGTCGAAATCCGTCGTCCGCTGGTCCATGTGGAACTCCTCGATCTGTCGCCAGTGACTCGGCTAACACTACTCCCGGGTAAGTAACGGTTCGCAACTCGTCCGGAACCGGCCGATCGCCCGCGAATGCCACAGCGAGCGGCTGCACCCGGACCGACAAGAGCGATGCTCTCCATAGTTGACATCGCTCTCTGAACCACGCATGGTTTTGCTATGCCGACGACCCCTCGCGCCCGAGCCCGGGCTCAGACCATGAACGACATCATCCGGATCGGGCGGGAGCACCTGGCGACCGACGGCGCCGCGGCACTGTCGCTGCGCGCGGTGGCGCGAGACCTCGGCGTGGTTTCCTCGGCCGTCTATCGGTATGTCCGCAGTCGTGAGGAGCTGCTCACCCTGCTCGTGGTGGACGGTTACAACGCCCTCGGCGACGCGGTCGACGACGCACTGGCCGACGCCCCGGACGACCCGATCGATCGGCTGCGTCGCCTCGGTCGCACGGTGCGGCGCTGGGCGCTGGCCGAGCCCGCCCGCTACGGGTTGCTGTTCGGCACTCCGGTCCCCGGCTACGACGCGCCGGCGGCCGAGACCGTCGCCCCGGGCACGCGCGTGATCGCGACGATGATGACGCTGTTCGCGCGCGCCCACCACGACGGTCGACTCGCGGCGCCGGCCGGCGAGCCGCGGATATCCGCACCCCTCGCGGGCAGTTTCGCGTCGATCCGAGAGGAGTTCCAGCTCGAGCTGCCCGACTGGCTGGTCGTGCGCGGGGTGACGTTCTGGGTCGGCCTGTTCGGGGCGGTGAGCGCGGATGTCTTCGACATGTACGGCGCCGACACCTTCGCCGACCGTGACGAAGTGTTCGAACTCCAGCTCGACGGTTTGCTCGACATGCTGGGCCACCGCGGGTGATCACCCGCCCGAATGGGGGAGCCCGCGCCCGGTCGAGATGGCGTGTGCTGCGATGGAACGCGTGACGACGCCCGGCGAAGAGTCTTCCGCACCCGACCTGACTGCCGCGACCGCATGGGCGCACCGGATCGGTGCGCGGATCCCACTGGTCAACGCGCCGATGGGCGGCGTGGCAGGCGGACGGCTCGCCGCGGCGGTCACCGCGGCCGGTGGACTCGGCATGATCGGGATGGGCAGTGCCGGGTCGGTCCTGGCGCTGGAGCGGGAGCTGCCGCATGTTCGCGGTATCGACGGCCCGTTCGGCATCGGCCTGGTCGACTGGGTCGTCGCCGGAGAGCCGCGGCTGCTGGACGCCGCTGTCGAGGCCCGCCCCGCACTGATCTCGGTGAGCTTCGGCGAGGACCTCGGCTGGGCGGCCCGCGTCGCGGACGCCGGGATCGTCCCGGCCACCCAGGTGTACAGCGCGCAGGACGCGCGGCGTGCGCAGGACGCGGGGATCGGCGTCCTCGTGGCGCGCGGCGTGGAGGGCGGTGGACACGGCGCGGTGAACGCGGCGCTGCTGCCACTGCTGGACGAGGTGCTGGACGTGGCGTCGGTCCCGGTGCTCGCGGCAGGCGGCATCGGCGCACCGGCGGACCTGGCCGCCGTACTCCGGGCTGGGGCGAGTGGCGCGTGGCTGGGCACCTGTCTGGCCGCCTGCACCGAATCGTTGCTGTCGGATGCTGGCCGACGAGCCCTGCTCGACGCACGCGGCGCCGACGCCGTGCTCACCCGCGCCTACGACGTGGGAATGGGATTGCCTTGGTCGTCCCGGTTCCCCGCGCGGGTGCTGCGCACCGAGTTCACCGACCGGTGGACCGGGCGGGAGGACGAACTCGCTGCGGACCCGTCCGCCAAGCAAGCACTCGCCGAGGCGATCGCGGCGGACGATCCGGCGGTCGCGCCGGTCGACGCGGGCCAGGGCGTCGGTCTGGTCACCGCGGTGGAGCCGGCCGCGCGGGTGCTCGAACGGCTCTGGCGAGGCGTGACCGGGCCGGTCGCGGCCTGAACTTCAGTCCTCGCTGCTGGTCCGATCGCCGAGGTAGCGCAGCAGCTCCGGATCGGCGGAGACCAGCCGATCCACTTCCTCACCACCGGTGCACTGGTAGAGCGCGACGGTGACCGAATCCGGTCTGCGTGCGGCCACCCGCCAGATCCCGCCCGAATCGGTCCAGCGCCGGAGAACCGCGACGGGATCGTCGGTCATCGTCTACCTCCATCCGGTGGCGTATCCGAATGCCTCGGTGTCACCGGGGCACGGTGACCGGGTCGGCACAGCTGGCGGGTACGTCGACGAACGAGCAATCCTTCGGCGCACGGGTCGGCCGATAATCGGGCGCGACGCCACCGGATCGGGTGATAGCCGTGTACGCGGCCACCGCGTCCGTCGGCTTGCGCGTCAGCGCCGGATCGGTCAGGACGTCGACGGTGTACACGCCGAAACGGGGGGTGTAGGAGCCCCACTCGTAATTGTCGGTGAGACTCCAGTAGTTGTAGCCGATCAGGTCGATGCCGTCGGCCTTGGCGCGCTGGAGCCAGTAGACGGTGTCACGCAGGGAGTCGGCTCGGCCGTATCCGTCCGCGCGTGGCAGGCCGTTCTCGGTCGGCATCCCGTTCTCCACGATGTAGAGCGGCTTGTCGGGGAACTGGCGCGAATAGTGTTGCAGCGCATAGTAGATGCCTTCCGGCTGCAGCGGGTTCTTCCACAGCTCCGTGAAATTCGCCGAGCTGGTGAGGCTGTCGGGGGAGAGGCCGTAGTAGTAGTCGATGCCGATGTAGTCGAGCTTGGCGCCGATCTTGTCCACCAATGGCTTGTTCACCACGTCCTCGCCGCCGGGAATGTAGGCGACATTACTGGTCACCATCGCGTCCGGCTGAACGCGGTGAATGTGGTCGTAGATGCTGTTGTGCGCCTGAGCGATCCGGTCCTGCATCGTCGGCGCGGCGGTCGGCGCCAGGCCGCCGTGCCGCAGTTCGTTCACCAGGTAGAAGGTCGGCTCGTTGAACGTGACCCACAACGGGTTGTACCGGGCGTATCGATCCACGACGGTGCGTGCGTTGGCCAGCCAGTCCGCAACGATTCCCGGGTTGTCCCAGCCGCCGCGGTCCACCGCCCAACCCGGGTAGACCCAGTGGTCGATGGTGAGCATGGGGCGCATCCCGGCGGCCGTGATCGCGGCGACGACGCCGTCGTAGAACCTCCACCCGTCGGGGTCCCATTTACCCGGCTCGGGCTGCAGTCGAGCCCACTCGATGCCGACCCGATACACCTTGACGCCCAGGTCGGCGGCCAAGGCGATGTCCGAGCGGTAGCGGGTGTAGAAGTCGATCGAATCCCGATAGGGGTCCGCTGTTTTCCCGGACGCGACATAGCGGGACCAGTTGCTGTCCGGGGCATGACCCTCCGATTGGTATCCCGACGCGGCCACGCCCCAGAGAAAGTCCGGGCCCATCGGCGCGACGACAGCGGGCGGCGCAGGCCGGGCGGCCGGGGCGGCGCTCCCGAGCAGGACCGCGGTGACGGCCGCGAGGACGGCCGAGACGCGGCGGCGGTGGAAACGCATCGAACTCCTGTTCCGAGACGGTGACGGGCGCTCGTGGACCTCCGGCACGCGGACCGGTTGGGGTGAAGTCCACGGGGGACAGGGTAATTGGTCGCTTGTCCGTTTCCTGAAGTCAGGGGAGGGAAGTGGAGTCCGGCGGGTTGTCGTTGTGCCCGGTGATGGCCGGAAGCTGTGTCCCGATGCGGGAATGACAGTCAGTCAACCCTCGATGAGGCCGCTTCGAATAAACATATAGTTACGTAGATATGCGCATCTAACAATCTATCTCTCACCTCTCACAACCACAGAAAAAACAAAAACCAGCAAAGAAGGGGAGGGGGTCGGACGAATGCTCGGTGTGACATGACCCTCTGTCACGGCGTGCTGATTCATCTCGGCCCGAGGGCCGTGTCAGGATTCGTCCATGGTCTCGAATCCGTTGCCGCGAGTGGCTCGACGGCTGGCCCAGCGGCGCTGGGTGATGCGGTCGGCGCCGCTCGTGCTCCGGGTGGAGCGGATGCTGCGACGGGTGAGCGGTGGGCGGATGGGCGTCCTGGACTTGGCCGGGCTGCCGTCGATCGAAGTCACCGTGGCGGGGCGCAAGACCGGGCTCCCGCGCACCACGTCACTGCTCTACGTCCCGCGCGGTGCCGACTTCATCGTTCTCGGATCGAATTGGGGAAGTCACGCGCATCCGGTGTGGTCGGCGAACCTGCGTGCCGCGCAGACCGCCTCGGTCCGGCACAAGGGGGAGCAGTTCCCGGTCACGGTACGGGAGATCACCGGTGTGGAGCGAAAGCCGTTCTGGGATCTCGCGGTCGCGTTCTGGCCCGGCTACGCGATGGAGTACGAACTGTCCGGCGGCCGGGTGTTCCGTATCTTCGAGCTGCGTCGGCAATCCGCTTGAGCCGGTGTGGGATCGGGAATCGAGCGGCCGTCCGGTGTCGGTGGGGGCGGTTACGGTGGGCCGGTGACCACGCATCTGACTCATTGGGGCGCGTTCGAGGCGGACAGCGACGGCGAACGGCTCACGGAGGTCCGGCCGTGGCGTGGTGATCCGGAACCGACGCCGCTGATCGAGAACGTAGCGTCGGCGCAGCATCATCCGACTCGGATCGACCAGCCGTACGTTCGCCGAGGTTGGCTGGAGAACGGGCCGGGCCCCGGTCCGCGCGGTTCGGAATCGTTTGTCGCGGTGTCGTGGGAGCGGGCGTTGGACCTGCTGGCCGGCGAGCTCCGGCGGGTGTACCAGCGGTACGGTGCGGAGTCGGTTTACGGCGGCTCGTACGGTTGGGCCAGCGCGGGACGCTTTCATCATGCGCAGAGTCAGCTGCACCGGTTCCTCAACTGTCTCGGCGGCTATGTCCGGCATGTGAACAGCTACAGTCTGGGCACGTCGACAGTGTTCCTGCCGTATGTCATCGGCGATATCGGCTGGGTGACGCAACGAGCGACGGCCAAGGCGGTGCTGGCGGAACACTCGGAGCTGGTGGTGGCTTTCGGCGGTCTGTCGCCGAAGAACGCGGCCGTGTCGCCGGGCGGCGTCTCGCGGCACAACACACGCGGCTGGATCGCGGCGGCGCGGGTGCGCGGCTGCCGGTTCGTGTCGATCAGTCCGCTGCGCGACGACACCCCGCCCGAAGGCGACGCCGAATGGATCGCCCCGTTACCGGGAACCGACGTGGCGTTGATGCTGGCGCTCGCGCAGGTGCTGGACGCGGAAGGCTTGACGGACCAGAAGTTCCTGCGCGAGTACACGGTCGGTTTCGACCGCTTCGCGGCGTACCTGCGTGGCACGGTGGACGGCGTCGCGAAGGATCCGGAGTGGGCTGCGGCGATCACCGGTGTGCCCGCGGGCCGTATCCGGGCGTTGGCGCGCGAGATGGCCGCCGTGCGGACGCTGGTGACGGTGAGCTGGTCACTACAGCGTGCGCAGCATGGTGAGCAGCCGTTGTGGGCGGGTGTGGCGCTCGCGGCGATGCTGGGGCAGATCGGGCTGCCCGGCGGCGGGTTCGGGCACGGCTACGGCTCGGCGGCGAGCGTGGGGGAACCGGCCCGTGTGCCGGTACCGCGACTTCCGCAGGGGCGCAACGGCATCGATGTCTTCATACCGGTCGCGCGGATCGCGGATATGCTGCTGAATCCCGGTATGCCCTACCGGTACGACGGCCGGGAATTGGTGTATCCGGATGTACGGTTGGTGTATTGGTGCGGCGGAAATCCGTTCCATCACCATCAGGACCTGGCCCGTTTGCGTGCGGCGTTCGCGCGGCCGGACACGGTCGTGGTGCACGATGCGTTCTGGACGGCTACCGCGCGGCACGCCGATATCGTGCTGCCGTCGACGATGTCCATCGAGCGTGACGACTACGGCGTGGGTGAGGGCGACAGGGTGTTCTTTCCCATGAAGGCGCTGACCCGTCCGCGTGCGCAGGCGCGCGACGACTACTCGATTTTCGCCGCGGTGGCCGATCGGCTCGATGTCGGTACCGAGTTCACCGAGGGGCGCCGCGCCGGTGAGTGGCTGCGGCATCTGTACGAGCAGTGGCGGGTCACGCAGTCACGGGCGGGCCACGAGCTGCCGGATTTCGACACGTTCTGGGCGGGCGAGAGCCTCGAGCTCCCGGTGCCCGATCCGCGGCAGGTGCTGGCCGCGGATTTCCGGGCCGCACCGGGCCGGTACCCGCTCACCACGCCCAGCGGGAAGATCGAGATATTCTCCGCGACCATAGCCGGTTTCGGATATGCCGATTGCCCGGGGCATCCGGTGTGGTTGGAGCCGGCGGAGCGACTCGGTGGTCCGGCGGCAGAGCGGTACCCGTTGCAGCTGGTGGCGAATCAGCCGCGGACCAAGCTGCACAGCCAGCTCGATGTGGGGGCCTACAGCCGGTCGGTCAAAATCCGGGGGCGGGAGCCGATTCGGATGCATCCTTCGGACGCCGCCGCCCGTGGTCTGCGTGCCGGTGCGATCGTGCGGGTTTTCAACGAGCGGGGTAGTTGTCTGGCGGGACTGGTGGTGGACGACGGTGTGCGGGCCGGTGTCGTGCAGCTGTCCACCGGGGCGTGGTACGACCCCGACCCGGTCGACCCGACGTTCTGCCGTCACGGCAATCCGAACGTGCTCATCGCCGACCGCCCCTCCTCCACGCTCAGTCAGGGGTGCGCCGGGCAACTCGCGCTGGTGGAGGTCGAGCGCTATGCGGGTCCGATCGCGGAGGTTGACGTGATGCGCCCGCCCCGGACAGATGATGTGCCCGGACCGTAGGCACCGTTCACCGCGGTTACCGTTGATCCCGCCGCGACCGCGGCGGGGCCCAGGAGCGCTTTGAGGTCGCCGAGCAGTCCGGAGGAGAGGTGGACGCGCAACGCGGGATCGAGGCCGTAGCGGGCCGGGCCGGTTCGGGCGTGGTACAGGATCTGTACTTCGGTGTTTCCCGGATGACGTTGCAGGATCTCGCGCAGGGCCCGCACGTTGTCGCGGGTGCAGGTGTCGGTTCGCAGCGAGAGCGTCAGCGGCGTGCCGCCTGCTCGGGCGAGTTCGGGCACGGTGAGCGCGTCGGCGATCAGTGACCGGCGGCCGTCGCGGATGTCGACGCGTGCGGTGACGAGCACGACGGCGTCCTCGATCAGCGTGGTGGCCGCTCGGGCGTAGGCGGCGGGGAAGAACAGGATTTCGGTGCTCGCGTCGAGGTCTTCCAGGCGCACGACCGCCCACGGGTCGCCTTTTTTGGTGATCCGGCGTTCGACTTGGGCGATCATGCCGCCGAGCGCGACGGTTCGGCCGTGCGGCACCGAGCCCGCGAGGACGGTGGCGATCGGGGCGTCGACGGCGGCCGCGAGCGCACCGGCGACGTCGTCGAGCGGGTGCCCGGATACATACAGTCCCAGCATTTCCCGTTCGAAGGCGAGCAGTTGCGGCTTCTCCCATTCTTCGTCGGGGACGGCGATGTGGAAGACGGACGCGGTTTCGTCCTCGGCGTCGTCTGCGGCGAACAAGTCGAATTGGCCGCGTGCGGCGGCCTTCTTGACGCCGAGCGCGGCCTCGATCGCGTCGTCGTGGATGCGGTGCAGGCCTTTGCGCCGATGGCCGAGGGAGTCGAACGCGCCTGCTTTGATGAGTGATTCGGTCACCTTTTTGCTGCACGCGGTGGCGTCGACGCGATCGAGATAGTCGGAGAAGGTCGTGAACGGCCCACCGGTGTCGCGGGCGCGGGTGATCGCTTCGACCACCGGGCCGCCGACGTTGCGGATGGCGCCGAGGCCGAAGCGTATGTCGGTGCCGACGCTGGTGAACGTGGCGGCGGAGGAGTTGACGTCGGGAGGCCGGACGCGGATGCCGCGTTTGCGGCAGTCGGCCAGGTAGAGGGCGGATTTGTCTTTGTCGTCGCCGATGGAGGTGAGCAACGCGGCCATGAATTCCGCCGGGTGGTTGGCCTTGAGGTAGGCGGTCCAGTACATGATGAGGCTGTAGCCCGCGGCGTGTGACTTGTTGTAGGCGTAGCCCGCGAACGGCAGCACGGCTTCCCACAGCGCGGTGACGGCGGCGTCGCTGTATCCGTTGCCGCGCATGCCGTTGCGGAAGTTCTCGAATTCCATGGCCAGGACTTCCGGTTTCTTCTTGCCCATGGCTCGCCGCAGCAGGTCGGCCTGTCCGAGGCTGTAGCCGGCGACGTGCTGGGCGATCTGCATGATCTGTTCCTGGTAGACGATCAGCGCGTAGGTTTCGCCGAGAATGTCGCGCAGCGGTTCGTCGAGTTCGGGGTGGATGGGGGTGATGGCTTCGCGGCCGTTCTTGCGGTCGGCGTAGGCCCAGTGCGCGCCGACGCCCATGGGTCCGGGCCGGTAGAGGGCGTTGGAGGCGACGAGGTCGTTGAATTCGGTGGGGGCCATCCGCAGCAGCAGTTCGCGCATTCCGGTCGAATCCATTTGGAAGACGCCGAGGTTGTCGCCGCGGGCGAGCATGGCGTAGGTGTTCGGGTCGGTGTGGGTGAGGGTGTCGAGGTCGATGTCGAGGCCGCGGTTGGCGCGGATGTTGTCGAGGCAGTCGCCGATCACGGTGAGTGTCCGCAGGCCGAGGAAGTCCATCTTCAGCAGGCCGATGGCCTCGCAGGACGGGTAGTCCCAGCCGGTGATCAGCGCGCCGTCCTGCGGTCGTCGCCACAGCGGGACGACGTCGATGAGCGGCTCGCTGGACATGATGACGGCGCACGCGTGGACGCCGGCGCCGCGCACCATGCCCTCCAGTCCGGCGGCGGTGTCGTAGATGCGCCGGATGTCGGGGTCGGATTCGATCAGGGCGCGAACTTCTGCGGCTTCGGCGTAGCGTTCGTGAGCGGGATCCATGATGCCCGCGACGGAGATGTCCTTGGCCGCGATCGCGGGTGGCAGAGCCTTGGTGATTCGGTCGGCAACGGCGAAACCGGCTTGGCCGTAGTTGACGCGGGCCGCGTCCTTGATGGCGGCTTTGGTCTTGATCGTGCCGAAGGTGATGACCTGCGCGACGCGGTCGGCACCCCAGCGGTCGGTGGCGTAGCGGATCATCTCGCCGCGGCGGCGGTCGTCGAAGTCGATGTCGATGTCGGGTGCGGAGGGGCGTTCGGGGTTGAGGAACCGTTCGAACAGCAGTCCGTGTTCGATGGGGTCGATGTTGGTGATGGCGAGGGCGTAGGCGACCAGTGACCCGGCGGCCGAGCCGCGTCCGGGTCCGACGCGGATGCCGACCGCGCGGGCGTGCGCGACGAGATCGCCGACCACGAGGAAGTAGGCCGGGAATCCTTTGTCGCGGATGATGTCCAGTTCGTAGGCGGCGCGGTCGCGGTAGGTGTCGGGGACGGTGCCGGGGAATCGCCTGCGCAGTCCGGCGTCGACTTCGTGGCGCAGCCAGCTGTCCTCGGTGTGTCCGTCGGGGACGGGGAAGACCGGCATCCGGTCGCGGAATCGCCAGATCTCGTCGTAGGGTTCGATCCGTTCGGCGATCGCGAGGGTGGCGTCGCAGGCGCCGGGGACTTCGTCGTCCCAGAGGGCGCGCATTTCCGCGGCGGATTTGAGGTGGTAGCCGTTGCCGCCGAAGCGGAAACGCGTAGGGTCCGACAGCGTCTTGCCGGTTTGCACGCAGAGCATCGCCTCGTGCGCGGCGGCCTGGCCCGGTAGGACGTAGTGGCAGTCGTTGGTGGCCAGTGGCGGGATGCCGGTCTTGTCGCCGATGGTGAGCAGGTCTTCGCGCACGCGGCGTTCGATGCTCAGGCCGTGGTCCATCAGTTCGAGGAAGAAGTTGTCGGGGCCGAAGATCTCGCGCCAGCGTCCCGCCGCTTCGTAGGCGTCGTCGAACTGTCCGAGCCGCAGCCTGGTCTGCACTTCACCGGAGGGGCAGCCGGTGGTGGCGATGATGCCGTCGGCGTGTGCGGCGATGAGTTCGGCGTCCATGCGCGGCCACTTGCCCAGTTGTCCTTCGATCGAGGCGAGGGAGGAGAGTTCGAAGAGGTTGCGCAGGCCGGTGGCGTCGCGCGCGAACATGGTCATATGCAGATATGCGCCGGAACCGGATACGTCGTCGGCGCGCTGACCGGGCTCGCCCCAGAAGACGCGGCGGGTGGAGAGCCGGGATTCCGGGGCGACGTAGGCCTCGATCCCGATGATCGGTGTGATGCCCGTTTTGCTTGCGTGGGTGAAGAATTCGGCGGCTCCGAACATGTTGCCGTGGTCGGTCATGCCGACGGCGGGCATGCCGAGTCGTTCGGCTTCGGCGAAGAGGGGGCCGATTTTCGCCATGCCGTCGAGCATCGAGAACTCGGTGTGGTTGTGCAGGTGGACGAAGGACGCGGTGCTCATTCGGTTCCCCTCGGCTATCTCTGGACCTACCGATCGAATGGACATCGAATGGTTGTAGGTTGGTCGCTGTCCGATCGTGATTTCTGGTTCATATGACCAGCGCAGATCGCGAATGTCGAACAAGTGACACCACGGTCGGGACAACGGT
Source organism: Nocardia abscessus (assembly GCF_015477775.1). Lineage (GTDB taxonomy): Bacteria > Actinomycetota > Actinomycetes > Mycobacteriales > Mycobacteriaceae > Nocardia > Nocardia abscessus_A. The sequence continues at coordinate 36,023 of NZ_JADLQO010000009.1, forward strand.
TGGTTGTCGATGGAGGTGATCTGTGGAGCTGGATCTCGCGGCGTTGCGCGCGTTCGTCGCGGTGGTGGAGGAGCAGCAGTTCGGCCACGCCGCGGCCGTGCTGGGAATCAGTCAGCAGGCGGTGTCCAAGCGCATCGCGAAGCTCGAATCGCAGCTCGGGGCGGAACTTCTCGAACGTGGGCCCGCCGGCAGTGTGCCGACCGGCGCCGGTGGTCGGTTGCTGCCGCACGCGCGGTCGCTGCTGGCGGGCGTCGAGGCCGCGGTGCGGGCGGTGCGCGCGGAGGTGCGGCCGTTGCGGGTAGCGGTGCTGGGCAAGCGTATGGCCGCGACGGAGTTGATGGAGTTCTATCTCGCGCGTCATCCGCACTGCGACACCGAGGTGGTGATCTCGAACATGATCACGACTTCGCGGGAGGCGTTGCGCAGCGGCATCGTCGACGCGGCCCTTGCTCGCGCGTACGGCGGCCCGGTGACGTTGCCTGATGACATCGTCGCCGCTCCGGCGTATCTGGAGCCGTTGTATCTGCTGGTGGGTAAGGATCATCCGTTCGCGGGACGGTCGACGATCGCGTTGCGTGAGATCGCCGGGCATCCGGTGTGGGTGCCGGGGGCGGCCGTGCCGTCGGAGTGGGCGGACTTCTATCGAGATCTGAGCGCGTTCAGTGGGATTCCCGTCGATACCAGGGGCCCGTTGCTGAATTTGGGGGAGATCGTCGAACGCATCGCGCATTCGTCATCGCTGACGACCTTCACCGGAGACGGAGGCCAGACGCCGTGGCATCCGAATGTGCGGCGCTTGATGATCGTCGATCCCACACCGGCCTATCCGCTGGCGCTGTTGTGGTCGGCGGGTAACCGGCATCCGGGACTGCGGCATCTGATCGCGCACGTCGCCGACAACTACAACCGGGACACCGCCGCCTCCTGCTGGGTTCCCGAACGCGATCGGGAGCTGTTCGCGGTGCCGGGCGCCGCGCCCGATCCGGATCGTCCGCCCGTGCCTCTACCATTCCCCAGGTGACCGGATACGACCAGCTCGACGCGTTCGAGCACCTCGATACCTCGACGTTGCCGCCGCGACAGCAGCGGATTCTCGCCACGATTCGGGACTGGGTCCTCCGGCACGGGTATCCGCCGAACACGCGCGAGATCGGTGACGCGGTGGGTCTGCGATCGGCGTCGTCGGTGTCCAAGCATCTCAAGAGCCTGGAGGAGCGCGGTTTTCTACGGCGCAGCCGAACGGTGTCGCGTCCGATCGACGTGCGGATGTTCTTGCAGCCGTCCGCGCGGCGGGAGACCGCGGACGACGCGGTGGCGGTGCCGGTGGTCGGCGATATCGCGGCGGGCGCTCCGATCCTGGCCGAGGAGCACGCCGAGGACACGATGACGTTGCCGCGTGAGCTGGTCGGGCGGGGCACGGTATTCGGGCTGCGGGTGCGCGGCGATTCGATGATCGAGGCGGCCATCTGCGACGGCGACATCGTGGTGGTACGCAAGCAGCACGAGGCGCATTCCGGCGAGATCGTGGCGGCGATGATCGACGGGGAGGCGACGGTGAAGGTGTACCGGCGGCGCAACGGTCATGTGTTTCTGGAGCCGCGCAACCCGGCCTACGCGGTGCTCGACGGCGACGAAGCGGTTGTGCTCGGCAAGGTCGTGTCGGTGATGCGGCGGGTCTGACCTGGTTGAACTCGCGCGGCGCGGAGTGCCCGGGGCGGCTTTCCCGCGACGAGCGCCGTACCCTGAACACCATGTCGGACGTTGCGCGGATGCCTCCCGGGGCCGGGTTCGAGCAGTTGGTGCGCTTGCTCACCGGGCGCCGGGTGGTCGCGTTGACCGGCGCCGGGATCTCGACCGACAGCGGGATCCCGGACTATCGCGGTCCGTCCTCGCCGCCGCGCAATCCGATGACCTATCAGCAGTTCGTCGGCGATCCGGTGTTCCGGCAGCGGTACTGGGCGCGTAATCACGTCGGCTGGCGGCGCATGGACGGGTCGCGCCCCAATCCCGGGCATCGCGCGCTGGCGCGGCTGGAGCGCATGGGGGTGGTCAGCGGGCTGATCACCCAGAACGTGGACCTGCTGCACACCAAGGCGGGGCATCGGCGCGTGATCGACCTGCACGGCACCTACGCGCGGGTGCGTTGCCTGGGCTGCGCGGCCCTGGTCTCGCGGATGTCGCTGGCCGATCGGCTGGAGGCGGTCAATCCGGGCTTCGCGGCGGCCGCGATGACCGACGGGCTCGAGGTGGCGCCCGACGCCGACGCGGTGGTCACCGACACCGGCGGTTTCCGGATGGTCGACTGCGTGCACTGCGGTGGGATGCTGAAACCGGACATCGTCTATTTCGGGGAGAACGTGCCCAAGGAGCGCGTCGCGGCGGCGTACGAGCTCGTCGACGCCGCGGACGCGCTGTTGGTCGCCGGGTCGTCGCTGACCGTGATGTCCGGGCTGCGATTCGTGCGGCACGCCGCGAAACGCGGCCGTCCCGTGGTCATCGTCAATCGCGGTCGCACGCGCGGCGACGAGCTGGCGGCGCTCACGCTGGACGCGGGGTGCTCGACCGTGCTGCCCGCCCTCGCCGAGCGGCTGGTCGAAACCGGCATCAAGGTAACGGTTCCGGGCCGCGAAGCCGGGATGGCCGAATCCGCTCGGCGCGACGCACTCGACCGGGACGACCGGTCGGGCAAAATCCGAGCCCAGGCAGCGACTCGGCGCGCGTAGCCCGCATCGTTGCTGATGGGGGCGGTGATGAGCACACAGGTGGTGCCGCGCACGGGTTCAGGATCGTACTGATCGCAATCATTCTGTGAACCGGCCGCGCGCCTTACTGTTCCGGACAGTACTTCTCGTGTGAGGACCGTGTCCGATGACGTTGCAGTTGGATCCGACCACATCTGCGCCCCCTTCCCCTCCGGCCGAGGCGACCGCCGAAAGCCCGGCTCCGTTCACCCGCAGACTGTTCGGCCTGGCTCGGGCCTCCTCCGGACTGATTCTGGCGGTGATCATCTGGCAGCTGGGCGCCCGTTCCTGGCTCGGCACGACCACGCCCGCGCCGACGGAGGTGCTCGAGGCCGGGTGGGAGCTGATCCGCTCGGGTGAGCTGTGGCAGCATCTGGCCGCCTCCGGGCGGCGGGTGGCGGTCGGGTTGACGATCGGCATCGGCATCGGCCTGGTGTGTGGCGTGGCGGCCGGTTTGTTCCGGCTCGCCGAGGATCTGGTGAACGGCCCGTTGCAGGCGTTGCGGATGCTGCCGACGCTGGCGCTGGTCCCGGTGTTCATCATCTGGTTCGGCATCGGTGATTCGTTCAAGATCGCGCTGATCATCGTCGCGCCCATCTTCCCGATCTACCTGAACGTGCTGGCCGGTATCCGCGGGGTGGACCGGCGTCTGGTGGAGGCGGCGGAATCACTGGGGCTCAACCGGTTCGAGCTGACCACGAAGATCATCCTGCCCGGCGCGTTGCCGCAGATCTTCGTCGGACTGCGGCAGGCGCTGGGCATCGGCTGGCTCACCTTGGTCGTCGCGGAGATGCAGACGACGCCGGTCGGTCTCGGCTTCTTGATGAACGATGCCAAGGAGTTCCTGCGGACCGACCAGATCTTCCTGGTTCTGGTGATCTACGCGGTTCTGGGTTTGCTCACCGATCTGTTCGTGCGTGTGCTGGAACACCGGTTCCTGTCCTGGCGCACCGGATACGAGGGGAAGTAGATGACCGCCACCATCGGGACCGGTGTCCGTATTCGCGGCGCGGCGCGCGCCTTCGGCGGCCGCACGGTACTGCGCGAGGTCGACCTGGATATCGCGCCGGGTGAATTCGTCGCCCTGCTCGGCGCCAGTGGCTCGGGCAAGAGCACGCTGTTGCGCGGGATCGGCGGCCTTGACCGCGGGTTCAGCGGATCGTTCGAGGTGCCCGGATCGAAGGCGATCGTGTTCCAGGAGCACCGGCTCATTCCCTGGAGCAATGTGTGGCGCAACGTGGTTCTCGGTGTGGACGGCGCTACCAAGACGCGTGCGCTGACGGCGCTGGAGGAAGTGGGACTCACCGCGAAGGCGGATGCGTGGCCCGCGACGCTGTCCGGCGGTGAGGCCCAGCGTGTGGCGCTGGCCAGAGCGCTGGTGCGCAATCCGGAGCTGCTGTTGCTCGACGAGCCGTTCGGCGCCCTCGACGCGCTGACCCGATTGAAGGTGCAGGCTCTGGTGGCTCGCCTGTGGACGCTGCACCGGCAGTCGGTGCTGCTGGTGACCCACGACGTGGAAGAGGCGCTGCTGCTGGCCGACCGCGCGCTGGTGCTGCGTGACGGCCGCATCGCCGAATCCTTCGACATCACCGTCGCGCGCCCGCGTTCGGTGGTCGATCCCGAATTCTCCGCACTCCGCCGCCGGCTGCTGCTCGCACTCGGCGTGAATCCCGAGGCACCGACAGGAGCAGACGTATGAGTGAACCGTTGCAGATCAGCACGGATGTCTTGGTGATCGGCGGCGGGCCTGCCGCCTGCTGGGCCGCGATCCATGCCCGTGAGGCCGGCGCCGAGGTGACACTGGTGGACAAAGGCTACTGCGGTACCAGCGGCGCTACCGCCCCTTCGGGCACCGGCGTGTGGTACGTCGCGCCGGAGGCGACCGCGCGGGCGAACGCGAAGGCCAGCCGGGAGGCGCTCGGCGGGCATCTGGCCGACCACTACTGGATGGACCGGGTGCTCGATCAGACCTACGCGAACATGAATCGGCTCGCGGTCGAGGGACGGTACCCGTTTCCTGTCGATCCCGGTACCGGTGAGCAGATCCGTACCGGCGTGCAGGGCCCGGAGTACATGCGCCGGATGCGGGCGTGGGTGAAGCGGATCGGGGTGCGCATCCTCGACCACTCGCCCGCGCTGGAGTTGTTGGTCGACGACGACGGCGTGGTGCGCGGCGCCGCGGGCTACCAGCGCCAGGCCGACCGGGATTACCGTGTCGTGGCCGGGGCGGTGGTTCTCGCGACAGGTGGCTGCGCGTTCCTGTCCCGGGCGCTGGGCACCAATGTCGACACCGGTGACGGTGCGCTGATGGCGGCCGAGGTGGGCGCTCGCTTCTCGGGTATGGAGTTCTCCAACGCGTACGCGATCGTGCCGAAGGGCTCGACTATCACCAAGACCGCCTACTACGGTTACGCGACCTTCTTCCACGAGGACGGGCGGGTGCTCGAGGGCGCGGGCTCGACCAAGGGTCGTTCGGTGATCGCGCGGACGCTGTTGCGGGAGAAGGTGTTCGCGCAGCTCGATCGGGCCGACGCGACCGTTCAGGCGCAGATGCGGCTGGGACAGCCGAACTTCTTCCTGCAGTTCGACCGGCGCGGCATCGACCCGTTCACCGACCGGTTCGAGGTGGACCTGCTGGCCGAGGGCACCGTCCGCGGCACCGGCGGTATCGATGTCGTGGACGACGACTGCGCCACCACGGTTCCTGGCCTGTACGCGGCGGGTGACGCGGCGACCAGGGAGCGGATCTGCGGTGGATTCACCGGTGGCGGCAGCCACAATTCGGCGTGGGCGATGTCGTCGGGCAGTTGGGCCGGTCGCGGCGCGGCGGCGTTCGCGGTGCGTTCGGCGCGCGGCGTGAGTGCGGCTCTGCGCGGTGCCGGGCGCACCGGGTTGCGGCCGGACAACGCCGAGTCGGTGCGGGCCGGGGACGTGGTCGAAGCCGCGCAGCACGAGCTGATTCCGTTCGAGAAGAACTACCTGCGCCACGGCGACCGGATCCGGCCCGCGCTGGCGCGGTTGGACAGTGTGTGGGAGGACGCGGCTCGCGGGCTGGGTGGCGGCACCGGGGAGGAGCGTGTGCGGGCCAGGCAGGCCGCCGCGATCACCGCTGTGGGCCGCCTGATGTACCGCTCGACCCTGGCTCGCACCGAGACGCGCGGGATGAGCAAACGCGTCGATCATCCTGATCTGGACCCGCGCCAGCACCACCACATTCTGTCCGGCGGGCTCGACGAGGTGTGGACCGCGACGGCCGCGGCGACCGAGACACGGGCGGTGGCGTGATGATCGAGATCCTGCGCGGGGGCGACTGCATCGCCTGCGACAAGTGCGTGGACGTGTGCCCCACGAACGTCTTCGACCGCACCGACAGCGGCATCCCGGTGATCGCGCGGCAGTCCGACTGCCAGACCTGCTTCATGTGCGAGGCGTATTGCCCCACCGACGCGCTGTATGTCGACCCGGAATCGACTCCGCTGGCCGATCACGACGCGGTGTGCGACGACCATATCGGCCGGTACCGCGAGGAACTCGGCTGGGGCCGCGGCCGCAAGCCCGGCAGTCTCGTCGCGGTGGGGCCGCGTCTTCCGCACGGCGCTCCGCCGCCGCGGCTGTCCGAACTGTGAAACAACGAAAGCGAATCATGCGCACTCTCAGGCTGATCGTGCCTGCCGTCGTGTCCGCGCTGCTGCTGGCTGTCGCCGGCTGCGGGTCCGACGATGCGGGCTCGGCGTCCCGCGCCGAGATCAAGACCCTCCGGATCGGCACCATCGGCACCGGTAACGTGCTGACGGGTCCGGTCGGCTTCGCCCATCAGCGCGGCGCCCTGCTGCCCGCGCTGAAGCCGCTGGGGGTGAACGACATCGAGGTCTACAGCTTCCCCAACGGCCCCGACCTGAACCAGGCGCTGGTCGGTGGCCGCCTCGACGTCGCCACCTACGGTGATACGCCCGCCCTGGTCGCGCGGGGCAGCGGGTTGAAGACGCGACTGCTGGCCATCGCGGCGGTCAACTACAACGCCGGTGTGGTGGCCAAGGATCCGGCGATCCGGACGCTGAAGGATCTGGCGGGCAAGAAGGTCGGTGTGCAGTCCGGTTCGTACATCGATCGCTACCTGCAGGGTGCGTTGAAGGCGGAGGGGATTCAGGCCCAGCTGGTTCATCTGCTCGCCACCGACGCGGAAGCCCCGCTCAACGGTGGTGATATCGCGGCGGTCGCGCTGCCGGATGTGAACCCGTCGTCGTTCTTCCAATCGTTCCTGGCCAAGGGCTTCCACCAGGTCGACTCGATTCACGACAATCATCCCGATCTCGCGGGGACCAGCTCCTCGGTGAGCAGCCAGGAGTTCCTCGACAGCCATCCCGATTTCGGCCGCGCGTGGCAGTCGGTGCTCGTGGAGGCCAACCGGTACGCGAAAGAGCATTGGGACGACTACGTGAACTACGAGGTCTCCCAGTCGAAGTCGCCGGAATCCGCGGTGCGTGCCACAGCGCGTCCGGGATACATCCCCGACGAGATCTTCGCGCCGATCGGCGTGCAGTTGCTGACCGGGACCAAGCAGTTCCTGGTGGATCAGAAGAAGATCCGGGAGGACTTCAGCCTGGAGGAGTGGTTCTACCGGCCGGATCGGCCCGAGCAGAGCTGAAGCGCGGGTCAGTCGATGGATGCGTCGGGCCGGGCGGTGCTGATCCGCTCGGCGTCGGCGAGCACCCTATCGCGCAGATCCAATTCCGGACAGTTGGTTTCGCGGCAGACATCGGCGGCGAGTGCGCTGAATGTGTGGGCGAGGGCATGGACTGCCGTGAGGATCTCGCGGCCGGTGTAGCGGGGGAAGAAGTCCGGTGGGGCGTCGCGGAATCGGAGGTCGAGCCACTCGTGGAGGTGATGGCCGTTGTGCCAGTGGTCGATGCGGCCGCCGGAGCGGGCGGTGGTGTGCCATTCGGCCATCGTCAGCAGCGATTCGCGCAGCTCGGCGAGGCGCAGCATCGCGGGCCACAGATCGCCGCGCGCGACGTAGACGGGGATCTGCGTGGCCTCGAACCAGAATTCGCGCTGGGTGGCCTCGATTTCGGCGGCGGTGGGCCGGGCCGGGGTGTGGCTGCCGGTGGCGGGCGGAAGGGCGGTGGTACTGCCGTCCTTGTCCAGCAGCACGCGGTAGCCGCGCTGATATAGCTCGTCCAGACCGTCGGCGATCAGGTCATCGAGCCGGCCGGGACCGGCCAGGGTGAAGTCGACTTTGCGGCCCTCGGCCAGGACCACCAGGCAGGTCGGCCAGTGCGGCTCGTCGTTGTCCAGGTGGATGTTCACCAGGACCGGGCCGATCGCGCGCAACCAGTCGTCGGCGCCGACGAACTCGCCGGTGCCGGGGCCGATGAGTTCGATGTCGAGATCGGAGAACTCGTCGACTCGGGTTCCGCGCGCCCGCGATCCGGTCTGGATCACCGCCGAGATGCCGGGGTGCGCGACGGCGAACTCGATGATCCGGTCGACGACGAGGTCGGCGTCCTCCATGCGTTCGGTTCCCTTCGAAGGAGCGTGTCCGGTGTGACCGTCATCCTTCCCATCGGGTAGCGGGGACGCCATAGATTTTCCAGATGATCGGAACGGCCGGTTGTGGGAGGGATGTGCGTGCAGGAGATCGCCGAGTGGGCGCGGCAGCGGCCTTGGGGTGTGGGGCTTGAGTGGGGTTCGGCGGGTGCGATGGCGCTCGGGCCGGGCAGCGCGTGCGTGGTCGTGGTCGACGTCCTGTCGTTCACGACGTCGGTGTCGGTGGCGGTGGAAGCCGGGACACGCGTGCTGCCCTATCCGTGGCGCGACGGTGGAGCCGCGCAGTTCGCGGCCCGCCGCGATGCGGCGCTGGCGGTGGGGCGGCGCGATGTCTCCGAGCGGCAGCCGTGGTCGCTGTCTCCGGCGGCGTTGCGGGCCGCGCCCGTCGCGGCGCGGCTCGTGTTGCCCTCACCCAATGGTTCGGCCATCGCCGCGGCCGTCAGCGGGGTGCCGGTGGTCGCGGCGTGCCTGCGCAACGCGAGCGCGGTCGCCCGCTGGATCGTCGAGCAGGGATGGGGCACCGTGCAGCGGCCGGTGGCGGTGATCGCCGCAGGCGAGCACTGGCCGGGCCGCGACGTCCTGCGGCCCGCGGTCGAGGATTGGCTCGGTGCGGGGGCGGTCGCCGCGGCGCTGGCGCGCGAGGGAGCCGGGCCGCTGTCGCCGGAGGCCGGCGCGGCCGCGACCACGTGGGAGGGGATCACCGACGTCGCGGCGTTGATCCGCGAATGCGCCTCCGGCCGGGAACTGGCCGACGGCGGATTCGCGCAGGATGTCGCGGTGGCCACCGAACTCGACGTGAGCTCGGTGGTGCCGGTGCTGACCGAGGGGGCGTTCGCCGACGCCGCCGGATGATCGTGGGCGCCGCGGCGGCTAGACGTGCGGGCCGACCAGCGCGATCGCGGATTCGACCGCCACGTCGACGATGCCCGCGATGTCGTCGCCGTCTTCCACGGTGGTGGCGATGAGTTCCCGGAAGCCGCCGAACAGGATGGTCGCCACCTGGCGCGACGGCGGACGCAGTCCGGCAGCGGCGAATTCCGTGGTGTCGACGAGCTTCTGGATCAGTGCGACGAACGCCTCGCCGACCTCGCGCTGCAACTGGCGCGCGTCGTCACCGAGGGAGGGCACGACACGGATCCAGCTGAGGGTGATGGACAGATCGTCCTGTGACGTGCGGATCCAGGCCTCGATGGCTTGGCGCACCTGGGTGCGCCACGGCATGTGCGGGTCGACCGCGGCCTCGATCTGCTGGATCGTCTCCTTGTTCCGCTCGGTCAGCAGGGCGATGAAGCAGTCCTGTTTGCTGGTGAAGTGCTCGTAGAAGGTGCGGCGGGAGGTGCGGGCGTGGCGGACCACATCGGCGACGGTCGAGTCCTGGTAACCGCGTTCGCGCACTGCGACGGCCATGCCGTCGAGGAGGCGGCGGCGAAACCCCGAATCCGGGCCGTCGTCGGCGGAGGTGCGGGATACGGGCTCGGCGCGTGTCACGAGAATCAGGTTAGTTACTCCGGTCGGCTTATCGCGTCCCGCCCGAGCCCCGCACCGGGACGCGGCCCCGCGCAGCAGCGCTGTCAAGCTGTGACCTGCTCGGAATCGTGTCCTGGTTCGGCGTGCCCGCTGCCGGTGGCGTCGTCGGACGGGGCGCCTCGGCGGGTGAAGCGGATGGTGCCGTCATCGATGCGGCCGTAGCGCAGCGCGATCACGTCGTGGCCGTAGCTCATTCCCAGCCGCCACGGGGACCGGGACCCCGCCTTGGGGAATCGGTCGATGTCGCGCAGCACATAACCGGCCTGGAAGTCCAGCAGCGGCGCGGGTGACACGGCGGGGTCGGGCCACGGTGTGATTTGCTGGTAGCCGCCTGCGTCCATGTGCCGCAGCAGGCGGCAGACGAATTCGCTGACCAGGTCGGCTTTCAGCGTCCAGGACGCGTTGGTGTAGCCGATGGTGAAAGCGAAGTTCGGCACTCCGCTGAGCATCATTCCCTTGTAGGCCATGGTGTCCGGCAGCGCGACCTGCTGCCCGTCGACGGTGAGCCGGATACCGCCGAGTGCGAGCAGACGCAGCCCGGTCGCGGTGACCACCACGTCGGCCTCGAGTTCGCGTCCGGACGCCAGGCGCAACCCGGTCGGGGTGAATCTATCGATGTGATCGGTGACCACGGTGGCGTGGCCGTGGCGGATCGCGCGGAACAGATCCCCGTCCGGTACCAGACACAGCCGTTGATCCCACGGCTGGTAGACCGGTTTGAAATGGGTGTCGACGTCGTAGCCGTCGGGCAATTGCCTGACGGTCAGGTCGCGGATGAATTTCCGCATCCGCTGGGGGCGTCGTCTGCTGAATTGGTAGATGAGGGTGCTGATCAGCACGTTCTTCCAGCGGACGATCGTGTATGCCCGCCGTGGTCCCAGCAGTCGGCGCAAGCGGTTCGCGACCGCGTCCTCGGCGGGGACGGGGAAGATGTAGGTCGGTGATCGCTGCAGCATCGTCACGTGTGCGGCGGTCTCGGCCATGGCCGGGACCAGGGTCACCGCGGTGGCGCCGCTGCCGATGACGACCACCCGTTTGCCCGTGTAGTCCAGCTCCTCGGGCCAGTGCTGTGGATGCACCAGGCGGCCGCGGAATTCGCCGAGGCCGGCGAATTGCGGCGTGTACCCCTCGTCGTAGCGGTAGTAACCGCTGCACACGAGCAGGAAATCGCAGGTGATCTCGCGGGTGGCGCCGTCGTGTTCGACGAGCACGGTCCAGCGTGACTCGCTGCTGGACCACGCCGCCGCCGTCACGCGGTGCCCGTACCGGATGAACCGGTCGATTCCGGCGTCGGCGGCGGTGTCGCGGATGTAGCGCAGGATCGCGGGACCGTCGGCGATGGCTCGGGCCTGGGTCCACGGACGGAAGCGGTAACCGAGGGTGTGCATGTCGGAGTCGGAGCGGACGCCGGGGTAGCGGAACAGATCCCAGGTGCCGCCGAGAGCGTCGCGTGCCTCGAGGATCGCGTAGGTGCGGTGGGGGAATGCCGCCTGCAGGTGGTGGGCCGCGCCGATGCCGGACAGCCCGGCGCCGACGATCAGGACGTCGAGATGTTCGCTCATGCCCGCGCTCCCGTCGTGTCGCGGGTGCGCAGGCTGCGTTCCAGCAGCGCGACCACGCCGTAGTAGTGGGTGGGTGTTATCCGGGCCAAGAGGTCGAACAGGTAGGCGTCGGGGCCGACCAGGATGCGGGACTTGCCGTGTTCGACGCCGCGGCAGATGATTTCGGCCGCTTTCTGTGGCGTGGTCAGGGTCAGCGCCTCGAATTCCGCCGCCATCTGCTCGTGCGTGCGCCCCCGGCCCTCGGGGTCCTTGCGGACGCGGGCGTTGCGGGCGATGTTGGTCTTGATGCCGCCGGGGTGGACGTTGACCGCGGACACCCCGGTGCCGCGCAGTTCCTGCCGCAGGGCGTCGGTGAATCCGCGCACGGCGAATTTCGCCGCGCAGTAGGCGCTCTGGTTGGGCATGCCGAGCAGCCCGAACACGCTCGAGGTGTTGACCACGACGCCGTGATCCTGCTCGACCAGGATGGGCAGGAACGCGCGGGTGCCGTTGACGACGCCGTCGAAATTGATCCGCCGCAGCCATTCATCGTCTTCGGGGACCGCGTCGAGCACCGAGGAGGACGTCGCGACGCCGGCGTTGTTGAACACCGCCGCCAGCGGCGCGGTCAGCCAGTCGCGGACTTCGTCGGCGAAGGCGAGCTGGTCGGCGGCGTCGCGCACGTCCAGGACGCGGGTGAGCACCGGGCCGGTCAGCGAGGCCGCGGTCTCTTTCAACCCGACCTGGTCGATATCGGCGATCGCGACGGGCGAGCCGCTGCGGGACAACAAGTGGGCGAGGCTGCGGCCGATTCCGGAGGCCGCGCCGGTGATCATGACCGGGCGGCCGGACAGCGGCCTACGGGTGCGGGGCATCGGTGCTCCTGCTTTCGGACGTGCGGATGTGTTCGTGGATGAGGTCGGCGAGCGTCGGCCACACCGCGGCGGGCAGGTCGTGGCCCATGCCCGCCAGCGTGCGCAGGCGAGCGCCCGCGATGGCGCGAGCGGTCGCGGCCGCGCCGGTCGGGGCGACCATGAGGTCCCGGTCGCCGTGCAGGACCAGTGTCGGCGCGGTGACCGCGCGCAGTTCGCCGGTCCGGTCGCCGGATTTGAGGATGCCCGCGAGCTGCCGGGCGACGCCCGCGGCGGGGGCGGGGTCACGGTCCCAGGTCATGGCCGCGGTCGCGCGCACCGCGGCCTCGTCGAACGGGTATCCGGCCGAGCGGATGTGCCGGTATATGCGCACGGTCCGATCGATGTGCTCGTCGCGGGTGCGGGCCGGTCGGCCGAACATCAACCGCCAGGTGGACCAGGCCGGGCGGCCGATCCCGGCGGCGCCGGTGGTGGACATGAGCGAGGTCAGGGACGCGACCCGGGAGGGGTGGCGGGCGGCGACGGTCTGGGCGATCATTCCGCCCATCGACATGCCGGCCAGATGCGCCGAAGGCAGGTCGAGCGCGTCGAGCAGGCCGACGGTGTCGGCGGCCAGATCGGCCAGCGTGTACTGGTCGGGATGCCAGCGCCTGCCCAGCATGGCCAGCGGTCCCGGTGGCGGGAAGCGGCAGTGCGTGGAGCGGCCGACGTCGCGATTGTCGAAACGGATGACGTGGTAGCCGCGTGCCGCCAGCAGCTCGCACAACCCCTGCGGCCAGTCGTGGAATTGCTGCCCCAGCCCGGAGATCAGCAGCAGCGGGACGCCGCCTTCGCCGTGCTGGGTGTAGGCGAGGGTGATGCCGCGGCCGACTTCGGCGAACTGCTCGGTCATGCCGTCACCTCGGCGGCGCGCTCCAGGGTGGGCGTGCTGTTGCGTGGTGCGCGGCGACGCACCACGGCACGGCCTTTCTTCGCCGGGACGAGGGCGACGCCGCGGAAGTGTGCGCGTTCGTCGCGGGCGTCGGTCGGTTCGAGGGTGAAGTCACGCAGCAGCGTGCGCAGCACGACGTTCATCTCCATCGTGGCGAACGCGGCGCCGATGCACCGGCGGCTGCCGCCGCCGAACGGGATCCAGCTGAACGTGCCGGGCCGGACACCGACGAATCGGTCGGGGTCGAAGACGCGGGCGTTCGGGAACAGCTCCTCGTTGTCGTGCATCAGGCGGATGCTGACCACGATCTTCTGCCCCTTCGGCAGCGTCCACCGGCCCAGCCGCAGCGATTCCGCCCGGACTTGGCGGGCCGTCGCGTCGATGACCGGACGCACCCGCTGCACCTCCAGCAGCGTCGCCTCGCGCAGCTGCGATCCACCGGCGTCGGCTTCGGCGACCAAGCGGCGCAGCACATCCGGGTGCCTGCGCAGTCGCTCGATCGTCCACGACAGGGTCGTCGCCGTCGTCTCGTGCCCCGCGGTGAGCAGGGTCAGCAGTTCGTCGGCGATCTCACCGCGCGACATGGCCGAGCCGTCGTCGTAGCGGGCTTGCAGCAGCATCGCCAGCACGTCGTCGCGTTCGTCGATCCGGTCGTCGGCCGCGCGGTCGATGAGCCGGCCGACGATGTCGTCGTAGCGGCGGCGGTAGGCCGCGAACCGAGCCCAGGGGCCGAACCGTCCCAGCGCCCGTTTTGGCACCGGAATCGCGGCGAGGGCCGATCCGACCAGGACCAGTTTCGGCAGCAGCTCGCGCAATTGCTCGAATTCGGCGCCCTCGGCGCCGAACACCGCGCGCAGGATCACGTTCAGCGTGATCCGCATCATCGAGTCCATCGTGGCGAACTCCTGCCCCGACGGCCACGTCGCCATCTCGCGGACCGTTTCCTCCTCGATCAGCGACTCGTACACGGTCAAGCGGCGGCCGTGGAACGGTGGGGTGAGCAGTTTGCGCTGCTTGCGGTGTTCGGCGCCGGTCAGCGCGAACAGCGATCCCGGCCCGAGGAATTCGCCGAGGTTGACGTCGATGTTGTCGACGACGTCGGTCCCCGCGGTGAACAGCGCTTTGATCTCCGCGGGGTCGGCGAGCACGACCGACCGCCCGAATCTGGGCATCTGGATGGTGAAGGCCGAGCCGTAGCGGGCGTGCATGCGCCGCCACGTGCGGGTGCGGCCGGTCAGGATCTGCATGCTCTGCACGATCGGCGGGGTGGATGGACCGTCTGGCAGTCTGACAGCGGGCATTCGCCCACCTCCTCGCGTGGTACTCCGATGTACCACTCGTACGGTACGCTCACGTACCACGATGTGACAAGGGTTACACCGGCCCTTCTTCGCCCGCGGCATCCCACAGGTCGACGCTGTGCGCGGCGAGAAGGCTCCCGACGCGGGCCAGCGCCTCGGCGACGGGCAGTGGGCCGAGTCGGCGGCCGTCGCGCAGCCGCAGCGCCACACCGTCGGTGGCGGCCTCCTGTGCGCCGATGACCGCCTGATACGGCACCAGGCGATGGTCGCGGATGCGTGCCCCGAGGCTGCCGCGATCCGGTGGCGAGACCACTACGCGCAGCCCGAGATCGCGGCAGCGCCGCTCGAACTCCGCGGCCGCCGCCTCCTGGGCATCGGTGACCGGCAGCACGACCAGCTGGACCGGCGCCAGCCATGCCGGGAACCGGCCGCCGTGACATTCGATCAGGTGGGCCACGGCTCGCTCGACGCTGCCGATGATGCTGCGGTGCACCATGACCGGCCGGTGCGCGGCGCCGTCGGCGCCGGTGTAGTGCAGGTCGAACTGCTCGGGCTGATGGAAATCGATCTGCACGGTGGACAGGGTGGACTCCCGTCCGGCGCTGTCGCGGACCTGCACGTCGATCTTGGGGCCGTAGAACGCCGCTTCGCCTTGCGCCGCCTCATAGGCCAGTCCCGAGTCGTCCAGGACCTCGGTGAGCACCGCGATCGAGCGCTCCCACATGCTCGGTGCGGCAACGTATTTCCCACCCGGCCCGGGCAGCGACAACCGGTAGCGGGCCGCGCGGATACCCAGCGCGGCGTAGGCGTCACCGATCATGGCCAGCGCCGCGGCGACCTCGGCGGTGACCTGATCGAGGGTGCAGAAGATGTGCGCGTCGTTGAGCTGGATCGCGCGCACCCGGGTCAATCCGCCCAGCACGCCGGAGAGTTCGGAGCGATACATGCCGCCCAGCTCGGCGATCCGCAGCGGCAGCTCGCGGTAACTGTGCGGGCGGGAGCGGAACAGCAGCGCGTGGTGCGGGCACAGACTCGGGCGCAACACCATCTGCTCGCCGCCGAGATCCATCGGCGGGAACATATCGTCGCGGTAATGCTGCCAGTGCCCGGAGATTTCGTAGAGCTCGCGCTTGCCGAGCACCGGCGAAGACACATGACGGTAGCCCGCGCGGCGTTCGGCGACGCGGATGTAGTCCTCCAGCGCCTGGCGTACGGCCGCGCCGTCGGGCAGCCAGAACGGTAGTCCCGCGCCGATCAGCGGGTCGGTGTCGAACAGATTCAGCGCACGGCCGAGGGTGTGATGGTCGGGCATGGTGGTCTCCTCGTGAACAGCGGGCGAGTGACCACAAGCCGAAGCCCCGGGGCACTCGCCCCGGGGCTTCGATGAAAGCGTCGATCAGCGCGCCGGGACGGATTCCGGCGTCGTCGTCACAGCAGCGCGCTTCACGCCGGCGACGTTAGCAGGCGCGGCGGCCGCGGCGCACGGGGAATTCCGCGGGCGGCGGCGAGCCGGTCGCGAAGATCGCCGAGTGCCCACCAGCGCGACGGATTTGACGCATAATCGAGTTCGATTGGCACGCAATGGCATCGGGGGACGATGGGGACGCGCAGAGCGCTGCTGCGAGCGGGAATGGTCCTGCCGCTGACCGCCGCGTGTGCGCCGGACCTGCTGCTGGGCAGCTCGGAGGCGGTGCGTGTCGGGGTGTCCTGGAGCGGATCGGAGCTGGCCGCCTTCCACGCCGTACTGGACGGACTGGATCTCGCCTACGACGTCGAAGTGATCCCCCTCGGGGACAACACCGACACCGCCTTCACCGCAGGGGGCCGGTCCGCCCCGGACGTGGTGCTGCTGCCGCAGGCCGGGCGGGTGCGGGAGCTGGCCCGGCGCGGCGAACTGCGGCCGATCCCCGAGACGGTGTGGACCGATGAACGCGGCGCCCGCTACGCCCAGCACTGGCAACTGTTGCTGCGCCACGAGGGCCGTGCGTTCGGTGTGCCGTTCAAAGCAGCCGACAAGTCACTGGTGTGGTTCGACCGTCAGCAGTTCGCCACCCACGGTCTGGGTGATCCGACGGGATGGACCCTGTCCGATTGGGTGGACCGGATGGAGGTCCTCGCACAGTCTCCGATCCGCCTGCTCGCCCTGGCCGCCGCCGACGGATGGGTGCTGACCGACTTCTTCGAAAACGTCCTGCTCGCCGAATCGCCGAGGTTCTACGACGACTTGGCCTCGAAGAGCAGTCGGGAATGGGACAACCCGGCAGTGCGGGCGGCCCTGAAACATCTGGGCATTCTGTGGGGACACCGGCACGCCTTCCCCGGAGGCGTCGGAGTCGCGTTGACCCGGCAGTTCTCCGACGCCGTGCGGGACGTGTTCCAGCATCGCCGCGCCGCGGCCGTCGTCGCCCCCGATTTCGCGGAACCGATCGTGCGCAGCGGGGTACGCGCGTCCGGCCGCGCGGTCCGGGACGTCGGTGTGGTGCCCTTCCCCGCGGTCACCGCCGTGTCGGGGCGGCCGAAGATCGTCGGCGGCGACGTGCTCGTCGTGACCCACGAAGCGAACCGTCGCGCGGAAGACCTGGTCGAGAAATTGGCCGGGGCCCGCGCCCCGCTGCCCTGGATCGAGCGCTACGGCGGCTTCCTCGCCCCGAACCTGCGCACCGAAGCGGAGTACTCGCCGCTGCTGGCGTCCTCGGCGCGTGAGCTGAACGCACGCAGCGCCTTCGACCTGTCCGACCGGATCGGCGCGGTGGGCGGACGGGCCGGATTGTGGCGGGCGCTGACCGAGTTCCTGATCGCGATCGGCGACGCAGCGCCGACACCGGTGG
This sequence comes from Nocardia abscessus, assembly GCF_015477775.1. GTDB lineage: Bacteria > Actinomycetota > Actinomycetes > Mycobacteriales > Mycobacteriaceae > Nocardia > Nocardia abscessus_A. Next base: position 53,311 of record NZ_JADLQO010000009.1, read on the forward strand.
CCGAGGCCACCGACCGCGCTATCGCCGCGCTGGATGACTTCGAGCGGCGGCGCCGATGACGCCGCCGCCGGATTTCGAGGTCAACGGGCTGCGCATCGAGCTGGCCACCCGCCGCATGCGCGGACCGCTGGTCCCCGGCGGCCGGCCGCGGCGCTGGCTCGGCCGGCTCACCGGACTGCCCGCGGTGGTGCTGACGGTAGCCCTGCTGGTCCTGCCCGCCGCGTGGACCGTGGTCATCGCCACCCGGGCTCGCCCGGCGGAGGTGCTCGCGTGCGCGATCGTCGCGGTGAGCGCGCTCCTGCCTGCCGTGCTGCGCAGGCGGGCTGCGCCGCCACGGATACGGATCCCGCTCTGGCTGACGGCGATCGGTGGTACGGCCGGCGGCCTATGGTTGCTGGCCGGCACGATGAGCCCCGACGGGAAAGGCGCGTACCTGCGCACACTGTTGTGGGTGGCGTTCGCGGTCGGGCTACTGCTGCTGGCGTTGGCGATCGCCTGGTGGGGGCGGGCGGCGCGATGGCTGTGGCTACCGCTGATCGTGCCCTTCGGAGTGTCGGCGTTCGTGTCCGGCGTGGCGTTCCGGGTGATCTTCGGTTCCGGCGCACGATGGCTGGACATCGAGGACGCCGGGATCTACCGATGGTGGCTCGCGGCGATGCTGGGATCGGCGTTCCTGTGGACCTGGCTGGGTTTTCTCACCGCGCTGTTCCGGGCGGGAATCCATGCGATAGAAGCCGATCCGGCCCGCGCGGGATACCTCTATCGCGACGACGGCAGGCCGCTGGCGTTGCGGCTGTACGAGTTGCTGCGACCGGTGCTGCTGATCGCCGGGCTCGCGGTGGGGGTCGCGGCCGCACGTGTCTTCGACGTCGTGCTGATCGGGGTCCCCGGGGCACTGGAGTACCAGGTGGACAGCGCCACCGTGCACTGGTGGCGCCTGTCCGCCGACACCGAACCCGGCGCCGCGGCCGCCTACGCGCTACCGCTGGCGGTGCTCGTCGGCGCGGTCGCCTGGCTGCTGCAGGTGGACGTGCGCAGACATCGCGCGAGCTGGTCGGCGGTGCGCGCGATGACGGTGCCGGGGCGCCGCCGCATCGGCGCGGTGCGGGCGGCGGGCATCGGACTGGTCTCGGTGCTGGTGCTGTTCCCGATCGGGGTGCTCGCCTACACCGGCGTGCGTGGACACGACGGATTCGGATTCTCGGCCGTCGCTCTGGTGTGGGGCGACGACGGACTGTGGCGTTCGCTGCAGACCACCGCGTGGGTCGCGGGAATCGTGACGGTGGTCGTGGTGACCGCGGCGGCTCCGGTGGCCTACCGGCTGGCCGCGCTGCGCCCCGACGGCACCGCCGCGCGAGTAGCTGTGGTGGCGCTGGTGGTGCTGGCGGTGATCCCGGCGCAGACCTATCTCGGGCCGATCGATGGTCTCGTCGATACCTACGAACTGTCGGGGACGCGGATTCCGCTGATCCTCGTGCACGCCGCCGCCGGTTTGCCGATCGCCATCCTCGTGCTGCGCGGCGCGATGCTCGCCCCACCGGGCAGCGGCGCCGCCGACGCCCTGCACGGCCTGGCCAGCCCCGGCACCATCGCGCGGCGCTTGCTGGCCAGCTCGGGGCCCGCGCTGGGAGCGGTGGCGGTGCTCGAATTCGTCCAGGTGTGGAACGACTTCTTCATCGGCCTCGTCGTCAGCGGGGCAGGGGCCAGCCCGTGGTCGCTGCTGCTGTGGGGGGAGGCTCGGCAGTTCGGTGAGAACGCCGCACAAGTGGCCGCCGGATCGCTGGTCTCGGCCGTGCTGCCGGTGGCGCTGCTGCTGGCGACCTGGCGGCGCTGGGTGGTGCCGGGACTGACCGGGGGAGTGCTGCGGTGAGGCCGACCGAGCCGGCGCGGTCGCGCTGCGCGGCGAGCAAGGAGCCGCGGTGAGCGCGCCGACCGAACGCACCGAACCGGTCGGGCAGACCGCCACGCCGAGATCGTCGGTCTGGCTGGGGTTCCTGGGCACCGCGTCGGTGGTGGCCTACACGGTGCTGTTCGAATTGGTGCGCACCCTGGTGGTGAACTCCTTCGGTGAGAACAGCGTCGTGCAGTTCTTCAACGGCCCGCTGCGGTGGTTGTCGGTGTTGTTCATCGCCGCGGCGGCGACGTACGCGCTGTCCCGGTTCGCCGGCGGATATCGCAGCAGGCTGCGCACTGCCCGCGAGATGGATCTGATCGCGGGTCTGGTCGAACCGGGGCCCGCGCTGGCGGACCCGCGACCACGGGTAGCCGTGCCGCCGCCGCGGCCGGTCGCCTCCCTCGACGGGCATCTGATCGCCGCGGTGCTGCGCGATCTGCCGGTGCACGACTACGAGACGGTCGCGCTGTTGGCCGTGCTCAACGCCATTCGCGACACACCCGGCCGGCTGCCGGTGGCGCGGGAACCCTCGGCCCGCACCGCGCCGATGCTGCTGCAGGGCCTGTGCCGCCGCGGTGTCCTCGCGCAGGACGGCGCCCAGCGGTTCTGTGTGCGGCAGGTGCCCAGGCTGCCGGATCGAGCGACGGTCACGGCGGGCCCGCAGTGGGGTTCGGCGCTCACCGCGCTACTGCACCACTACGCGGACCGCGCCGGACGCTGGGCGATCGCGCTGGAATCGCGGCGCTTCGCCGTGGGCGCGCGCCGATGGTTCGAGATCGAGGAGCCGTATCTGCGCTCCCTGGTATCGGCGTGCGCGAATCCCGGCGTGGATTTTCCCGCCGCGGCGCTCGCGCATCTGATCGGCATCGGCAACGCACTGGACGTCTGGTATGCGCGAATCGGCTTGCGAGAGAATGCGCATGGCGTGTCCGAGGACCTGTGTTCGCTACCCGGGCTCGACGAACTGAACCGGGATCTGGTGAAGCTGCGGGCAGACCGGCTGGCCGAGCGGCCGCGGGGCTATCGGCCGCGGCGGCTGTCCACGAGCCTGGCCGCCCGCTGGGAACACCACGCCGCGCTGCGCGAACTGGGCGCCGCGCCGCCCGATCTGGACACAGTCGCCGACCGGCTGGAAACCGCGTGGTGGCTGTTACCCCGCGACGACGTCGCGGGCGAGGTGTGCGCACTGATCAACCTCGCCGTCGTCCACATCCGGCAGGGACGCCTCGACGCCGCGCAGGATCGTCTCGAGCTGGCCGAATCCCTCACCCGCACCGGCATCGATCCCGGCGGCCGCGCCCAGACCCACGAGACGATGGGCACCCTGTGGTGGGCCCGCGGCGAACCCCGCCGCGCCCTGCGCTGCTGGCAGCTCGCCCTCACCGCATACCGTGCCCTCGACGACGACCCCGGTATCGGCCGCTGCCTGCAACATCTCGGCTCCGCGATCGTCGTCGCCCCCGACCACGCCACCCTGCTGCTGCCGGACCCAACCCTCACCCGCCTCGAGGCCCTGCGCCAAGCCACCGGATGGCTCGCCGAAGCGCGGCGCAGGCATCCGGCGGCCCGCCACGCCGAAGGTTATGCCGCACAGGCCCGTTCAGCGCTGCGCGGTGACCGTCGCCTGCGCGACCTGCTCCCGTCGCGCCGCCGCACCCCGCTGTCCCGCATCGACCAATGGCCCGCCCCTGTCGATGATCACGCCCCTCGCTGACGTGTCCACGGTCCGCCTCCAGCCCGGCCGATGGGGTCTCGGCGTCGGAATCGGACTCGGCAGGTCCGCCGCCGGTGAAGCTTGTGCCGTCGTCCGTGAGCGAGCCCCCGCAGCGCCTGTGCGAGACTAGGCGACCATGCCGGAGCTTCGCGTCGCGGTGATCGCCTCCCACAACGGGTCGAATCTGCGTGCGCTGCACCAGGCTTCCCTCGAAGCGGACGCCCGGTTCCGGATCGTGCTGGTCATCAGCAACAACAGCGACTCCGGCGCGCTGCGCTATGCCCGGGACACCCGGATCCCCGCCCGGCACCTGTCCGGGCGCACCCATGACGACCCGGACGAAGCAATGCGCGCCGCGCTTGTCGAGCACGCGGTCGATCTGGTGGTGACCGCCGGATATTTGAAGAAGATCGGGCCGCGGACCACGAGCGAATTCGCCACCCGGATCATCAACGTCCACCCCGCGTTGCTTCCCCGCCACGGCGGGCCCGGCATGTACGGCAGGCACGTGCACCGAGCCGTGCTGGACGCCGGAGACCTCGTCACCGGCGTATCCGTCCATCACGTCTCCGGCGAATACGACGCCGGTGAGGTCATCGCCCAGGTCGAAGTGCCGGTGCGGTCGGGCGATACCGCCGAGACGCTCGGTGCGCGGGTCCTGGAAGCCGAACACACCTTGCTCCCCGACGTGGTACGGCAGATCGCCCACGACTCGGCCGCGCGCCCGCCCATTCGAACTCACCTATGAACGATGACCCCGCCGACATGCACTCGGCCCGTCGCACCGACGGCATGCAACGCGCCTGCCGAACCATCACACAGCGGCAGGCGCCCGCCGCTGCCCCGGCGGCGAACGTCGATAACGCGGAGCGGTGATCATGCGATCCACCATCCTTCTGGTTCGTCACGCGCAGCCTTTCATCCCGCACCCAGGCGGCCCCGATGACTATGAGCGCTCGCTGACCGAGGAAGGCGAACACCAAGCCCAGCGACTGGTCACCGAGCTGGCCGCCGCGGATCCCGCCGCGATCTACTCCAGTCCCTTCCTGCGCGCCGTCCGAACGGTCGCGCCGCTGGGTCGTTTCACCGGCCTTCCGATCGAGACCGACAACGAATTGCGCGAATGGGACTCCGGTATCGGTCCGACACCCGAATACGCCCGGCACTACTCCGCGAGCTGGGCCGAGCCCTCGTCCGCCAGACCGGGCGGCGAGAGTCTGCGACAGCTTTCCGACCGCGCCACCGCGGTCCTGAGGACGTTGGCTCGGCGGCACCGCGGGCGCACCATCGTGATCGGCAGCCACGGGACCTTCATCTCCCGCGCGCTGGTCGGATTCGGTCGCCGCGACGTGGGCTGGGCCTTCCAGCGGGAGATGCCGATGCCCGCGGTCTACCGGCTGGACTTCGAGGACGACCGTTTTCGAGCCAGTGGGCCGGGCCTCTCACCAGGGGCGCCGGGAACGAGCAGTGGCTTGTAGAAGTCACTGCGAAGGAGGCACTTTCGCTTCGTGCGGGGACTTGTCCAGGCGCAGACCTCGCCAGCTGGGGTGGCGCAGCCCCTCGGAGGTCGCTTCGCGATATTCGATGTCGGCCACGAGAACGGGCTCCACCCAATGGGCGGCCGCGGCGACCGCACGGGGCGGGGGAACGTCGAAGGGGGTGTCCGGACGCGACAGCTCGTTCAGGCGGGTTTGCAGGGAGCGGCGGTCGTGCATGGTCCAGCCGGTACCGACATTGCCCACGTGCACCAACTGGTCACGGTCGTCGTAAGCGCCGAGCGCGAGCGAACCGAACGTCGCGGAGAAACGCCCCGAGCCGGGCAGCCAGCCCGCGACGACGGCCTCCGTTGTCTTACGCAGCGGTGTCTTGATCCACAACGGGGAGCGGCGGCCGGGGTAGTAGGCCGAATCGAGGCGCTTGGCGACGATTCCCTCCAGACCGTGCTCGCGGGCGACGTCCATCAGGGTGTCGGGATCGACATCCGAGTAGTACGGCGGAGTGCGGGCAAGCGGCCGGTCCAGCGCGAGTTCCGCCAAACGCTCGCGGCGCTCGGTATAGGGCAGATTCATGATGGACCCACCGTGCACCGCCAGCAGATCGAAGGCGAGATATTGCGCCGGGAATCCGCGCAGCAACTCCGCGCTGGGCGAGACCACATGCATACGCCGCTGCAAGCGACCGAACGACGGCACCCCCGTCGCCGGATCGGGCGCGACGATCTCACCGTCGAGAAATATCTCACCACGCTCGCCCAGATCTTCCAGTACGGCCGTGAGCTCGGGAAACGAGCCACTGAGATCGCGATTGTTGCGACTGTAGAACCGGCAGTCCTCGTCCCGGCACCGCGCGATGGCACGGATGCCGTCCCACTTCATCTCGAACGCCCACCGTCCGCGCTCCTGCGGTGGCCGTCCGGAGACGGCCAGCATCGGCGCCGGCACTGACAGCACGGTTTCAGCATATCTTCAGCATCGCTGCGCTTCGTCCCGCCGACGCGCCGTCCGGAGTTCTCGAGAGCGATCTTCTTGTCCTGATGGCAAAGGTGGACCGCGTCTGCCGACCTGCGCCTCCGCGCGACAAGTGTCGACTGGTTCACCGTCGATGGCCACACCATAGCTACTTGTGAGCAATCTCTTGTCGGCGAACGCGAGCGTCCTTGCTGCGCTCGGCGGGACCCGTGAAAATCGGCCTCGTCGGCAGCGGTGGGCAGGCGTGCGAAGCAGTTCCCGGGTGGCGCAACAGACAGTCGGCGCACCGTATGTCAGCGGCCCGGCGCATCACCGCATACCGCCGACTGTCGTGGGGCGCGTGATACGGGCGCTTTGACCGATTTGTCGGGAACTCTTGTACTACAGAACGTAGTAAGTAAGAATGCTGTTGTGACCGTAGGCATGTAGCTCCGCTACAAGCCGTCACGACATCACCTTGGGAGGGCATATGACGGTCAGCGTGGACCGCCGCCCGATCATCGTCGCCGCCGGAGTGGGAATCATGGTTCTCGCAGCGGCCGGGGCGCTGGATCGGCTGCTGATGGGCGTATTCGCCTGCATCGGAATGATATTGGGCTATGGCAACGCGTGGCTGGCCAGAGTTTCCGTCACGCGGATCTCGTCCGGCGCCGAATCGGGCACACACTTCTTGGCGGCGACGAACGGGTTGCGATTGTTCGGCGTCACGGCGCTCGCGCTGGCCGTCGGCGTCCTGGCGCGGCCCGATGGATCGGGCATTCTGCTCGGGCTGGTGACCTTCCAGATCGTCTGGCTGCTCAGCACGGCAGCGCCTGTCCCGCGCGGTGTCCGATGACGAAAGTCCAAGTGGGACATCATGAAACGGCGCACTTCCTCGGGATGGCGTTTCATGTCGACACCATCCTCGCGACCGCGATCGCGGCCGTCGTCGTGCTGGGGCTCGCGTTCTCGCTGCGCGTCAAGCTGACCTCCGGGGTTCCCAACGGCGTGCAGTTGTTCTTCGAGACCGTGACAGTGCAACTGCGCGGCCAGGTGGAAAGCGCGGTCGGCCTCCGAATCGCGCCTTTCGTCCTGCCGCTGGCGGTGACGCTGTTCGTCTTCGTTCTGCTGTCGAACTGGTTGTCGGTATTGCCGGTGCAGTACGGCGACGGCGAATTGATCAAACCGCCCGCCGCGGATGTCAACTTCACCTATGCGCTCGCCTTGTTCGTATTCCTCTGCTACCAGGCGGCGGGAGTGGCGCGACGGGGACCGATCGGGCATGTGAAGCAGGTGCTGAAGGGGCACACCGGGTGGGGCCCGATGGTCTTCATCAACATCATCGAGGAACTGGCGAAACCGTTGTCGCTGGCTCTGCGCTTGTTCGGCAACATGTTCGCGGGCGGGGTGATGATCTCGGTGATCGCGCTGCTCCCCGCCTGGCTCAGCTGGGGGCCCAACGCCGTGTGGAAACTGTTCGACCTGTTCGTCGGGCTGATCCAGGCCTTCATCTTCGCCTTGCTGACCATCCTCTACTTCGGCCAGGCCACCGCGCGCGAGCACGAGAACCACTGAACTGCGCCGGCACACACCGGCCACCACATTCCTCTTTCGACGGGGAAAGGAAAGGAACAGAAATGGCAGACGTGACCCACGAGACGATCGTCCAGGCGGCGGCCCTGCTGGCGGGCGGACTGATGATGGTCGGCGGCGCGATCGGCGCGGGCTACGGCAACGGGATGGCGGGCTCGGCGCTGATCAACGGCATTTCCCGGCAACCGGAGGCCGAGGGAAGGCTGCGCGGCAACTACCTGATGGCGGTCAGCCTGGTCGACGCCGTCTACTTCATCAACCTGACGTTCATGGCGCTGTTCGCTTTCGCGGCGCCAGGAAAGTAGCGCCATGGCGACCGAACACCGAGCGGAACAGAACTTCCTGATCCCCAACGGCACCTTCTTCGCCGAATTGGCGATATTTCTGCTCGTGCTCGCCGTCATCTGGCTGTTCGTCGTACCGCCGATTCGCGACGTGCTCGCCGAACGGGAAGCCCGCGTCACCAAGACCGCCACAGATGAGCAGCGCGCACGTGAGCTCTTCGGGGCAGCCGAGCACCGGTACCGGTCCTCTGTGGCACAGGCACGCGGCGAGGCCGCGCGGTTGCGTGCACAAGCCCGGCTCGACGGCCGGGCGACCCTGATCTCGACGCGCGAGCGCGCACAGGAACAGTCCGACGAGATGGTGGCCGCAGCCACCATCCAGCTGCGAACCCACGCCGACGCGGTGGCGGCAGGGTTGCGCGAACACATCGACCCGCTTGCCGGGCAACTGGCCGACCGAGTGATCGGAGGAGACGGTGAACGAACGTGACGGCATCTACGACATCACCTGGAACTGGCCGGTATTCCTCAGTCAACTGTTCGGCTTCGCCGTGATCGTGGGCGCACTGGTCAGATGGGTGGTCCCGCAGGTGCGGGCGATGATGTTGCGCGCGCAGCAGACGATTCAACGACAGCTGGAGGAGAGCTCGCAGGCCACGACGCGATTGGCCGCGGCCGAACAGGCTTTCGCCGAAGCGGCCGTGACGGCCCGCGCCGAGATGGCCGGAATTCACGAGCAAGCGAGCGCCGACGCGGAGCGGATCGTCGCGGAACTGCGGGCAGCCGCCGCCGCTGAGATCGAGCGGGTGCGCAGACACGGCATGGACCGCGTCGAGCAGGTACGCAGGCAGGTGCGCGAGGAACTCGGGCACGACCTCACCGTCGCGGTGCTCGACCGTGCCGAGTTCGTGGTGCGCGAACGCCTCCAGCTGCCCCGAGCCAGATCGGACAGCATCGACCGATTCCTGGACGATCTGGCGGTGCGGGCGGAACTCGCCGATGAACTGCGCGGCTAGCCGCACAACCCGAGGCACCTCTCTTTCGGCATGGCGGCGGCCGGGGCGCCGACGCCGACGCCGACGCACTGGTCTGATTCGGTGCGCGCGCTAGGGTGCCTGGAAGCCGCCGATCTTCTGCTCGAGCAGTTCGGCCAGCCGCAGCGGGGTGCGGTCCTCGAACATCGGACCGATGAGCTGCACTCCCACCGGCAGACCCTCGGGTGAGCGGCCCGCCGGTATGGCGGTGGCGGGCAGGCCGGGCATGGTCGCCAGACCGGCCCAGACGAGCTGATCGAAGTACTGGTACTCGGCACCGTCGATGTCGATCCGGCGTTCCAGCAGATCGGGGTTGTGGTCGTGCGGGAACGCGGGAGTCGGCGTGATCGGACACACCACGGCATCGAACTCGGCGAACAGCTGCCGCCAGCCGTGGCGGTGCAGCTCGCGACGGTTGTTCGCCGCCAGCCAGTCGCGGTGACCGAACACCATCGCGCGCAAACGGGCCGCGTCCAAACTCTGGTCGTCCGCGCTCAGTTCGGCTGCGCGGCTGCGCAGTTGCTCGTACTCGTCGACGGGAAAGTATGCGACGGAGCCCGAAAACAGCAACTGCATGTAGAGCGTCGCGGCTTCGGTCACATCGGGCAGCAGCGGACTGTGCCGTTCGACGCGCGCGCCGCCGTCGGCGAGCGCGTCGGCCACCCGGTTCACCCCCGCCCGCACAGCGGACCCGGTCGGAATGAGCGGATGCTCGTCGAAGACCAGGACTCGGAAGTCGCAGAGCCGTTCGTGGCGGGCGGGCGGCAGAGCCAGATCGAACGCGACGCCGAGGGTCAGTGGGTCCGGTCCGGCCATGACGTCGAGCAGGAGCGTGAGGTCGCGGGCGGTGCGCGCCATCGGACCGACGACGGCGAGGTCGAGGTCGACCGGCCATGCGGGCGCGGACGGCGGGACCATCCCGCGGGGCGCCGCCAGCCCGAGTGTCGGCTTGTGCGCGTAGACACCGCAGAAATGCGCGGGGGTGCGCAGCGAACCGGCCATGTCGGAGCCGATGGACAGCGCGCCGAATCCAGACGCCAATGCCGCCGCCGATCCGCCGGAGGAACCACCCGACGTGCGACCGTGATCCCACGGGTTGTTGGTGGTGCCGTAGACCTCGTTGAAGCTCTGTATATCTTGCAGCCCGAGCGGCACATTGGTCTTCCCGAGTACAACGGCGCCGGCGGCCTCGAGCCGTGACACCTGTAGCGCGTCCTCGGCCGGCATATAGTTCCGGTGCATCGGTATGCCCCAGGTCGTGGGCAGCCCGGCAATGTTGTAGCACTCTTTGACCGTCACCGGAATGCCGAGCAGCGGCCGGTCCTCGCCGCGGGCGCGCGCCTGGTCGGCACGGTGTGCGGCGGCCCGCGCACGGTCGAAGGTCCGCACACAGATCGCGTTGATCAACTTGTCGTCCCGCTCGATACGGGCGATCGCTTCGTCGGTCAGTTCCACCGAGGTTACGTCACCGGCACGCAATGCGGCCGCGAGCTCTTCGGCCGACCTAAAATTCCACTCCATGAATTCGACGGTATCGGTCTGCCGCAGCGGACATAAAATGCCGTCTCGCGCAAACGAGAAAGTCGAACGGGTGACCTTCAGTTCAAATCAACGCACTCGTTCTGGCATATCCCAGGTCACGGTGTCGGCATAGCCTACTGCGATCGGTGCAGGCCACGAAATGCCGTTTTGCACAACGGGATAGGTGTCACAATGGGTACCTGTTCCCCTCCGGCCGCAGACTGTGCGGCCGGCCGCTGGTCATGGCGCCGTGCGGCGAGATCGGTGCGGGCCCGGAAATGCCCACGAGGGAGGTGGCCCCCGTGCGCGGCCGGAAAATGCAATTCAATTCCCAAAAAACTGGTGAAGTAGCGGTATTGCATCCGTGCGTTATTCGTCGTTCGAAGGGGCACCGGCATTCGAGGCACCGCGTCCGCTGCTGGCGCTCCCAACCGAACAGCATCGCATCGAACGCCGCGCGTTCGGGGTCCAGGTGCACGACACCATCGGCCGGCACCACGTGCGCCGCACTCGCAGATCGACCCTCCACGGTGTTGCATCAAACACGACATTGTTGCGTCTTGTTCGCAGAACGCTGGAATCATCCAGGCAGGGCGCTAATTTCGCGGCGATACGCTAGGGTGGCAATTGCTCTCAACCTGCGTCGCAGTCTTCATCGCGAGAATGTGCAGTGTTGCATTCAATGCAATTCGTCCTAGTTCATCGCTCACAGTCCGAGTTTGGTGACCGCGTTGTCTTCCAGCGGGTTGGCGGTGCGAATGTATCCATGGACGGTGCGCGGATTGGACCAGCGGCCTTGGCGCATGATCTCGCGGTCGCTGGCGCCCCCGAGGGCAGCCTGCGTGGCGAACCCGGCGCGCAGCGAATGACCGGAGAACAGAGCGGGATCGAGTCCGGCTCGGGCGGCATAACGTTTGACCAACTCGGCGACCGCTCGCCCGGACATGGCGTGGTCGCCGATCACGCCGTGGCGGTTGATGGTGGGGCAGAGAGGAAGATCCGCGTCGGCGAGCGTGGTGCCGGTGAAGCCGTGGCAGCGGTGGATCTCGGGTGCCGCCGGGTGCGCGTCGGCCAGCCAGGCCCGGACTCCGGAAGTACCGGCCGTGGCGTGGATTTCGCGCAACCGCAGCCAGTCGGCGAAAGCGCAGACGGGGCAGGTGGCGGGTCGGCGGCCGCGGGGGAGAGCCACCCGCTGTTCCGCCGCACCGGTCGGGTCGGTTTTCGTCGCGGGCAGCCGGATCAACAGGATCGGTTCTCCGGTGGTGTGGTCGAGGCCGACTTCGACATCGCCGACCCGCAATCCGGCCAATTCGCTGCGACGCAACGCACCGGCGAAACCGATGAGCAGCACGAGCGCGTCCCTGCGGCGAGCGGGTTCGGTGGGCCAGCCCGGTCCGGGAAGCCCGCTCAAGAGCTGATCGAGGGTGTGCAGCAGGACGGGGCGTTTGCGTTTGGGCTGGCTGCGCCGGGTGCGGCGGATACCGCGCAACGTCAGGCGCACCACGTCCGACCGCGTCGGCGACGGCAGGCCGTTCGCCGCGTGCACCGCCGCGATGGCGGCCGACTTGCGCTCCAACGTCGCTGGGCTGAATGCCCATCCGCCGGTGTCGCGGCGTGCGTCGGCGGCCGCGGCGAGGTAGACCGCGACATCGAGCGCGTCGGCGGGAAGCGCCTGCCTGCCTTCGGTGCCGCACCACGCCGACCAGGCCACCCAGTCGGCCCGGTAGGCGCGCAGCGTGTTCGCCGATTGGGACGCTTCGAGATACCGCCGCAGCGAACCGGCTTGGTCGTCGTCGAACCGGTCCCGCACCAGCCGCAAGGCCGCGGCATCGACCAGCACGCTGCGCACACCACGACGCAACTCGGTGCGCACCGACTCCGGGACCACCACCACGCTGGATCGATCATCCATGGCTCGGGCTCCCGCGTTCACCTCGGCGACTGACTGACCGCGCCGGATCACTCGGCGCGAGAATCCAGCCTACGGCACCGCGGACGCGCGCCTGCGATCAGAAGGGGCGATGCAGTGCCGAGGCCGACGATCCTCCCCGGACACCGCATCATTCGTCTTCGAACCACGCATTCATCCAGCGTCACAGTGACGTTGAGGAAGGGTTCCCCGTGTCTCGGGCAAACCGCTTGGAAAACTTGTCGCGTCGCGTCGCTCGGTTCGCCGGCCGAACTGCGCTGAGATGCGCGGTGCCGCAGCCCTAGGGCCGCTTCGGCAACGCATGGCGTAGCGAAGGCCGCCGCTGCTGCGGTCGACCGAAAGAGCGCGGACGCGACCGACAACCTCCCGGCTGTCCGGGATGTGCTCGATCAGATGCACACCCCGAGTGCCATGCCGATCAGTCCCAGAGTCCGGGCCAGGACGGCTTCCACTCGGCCGGTGCCGGTCCGACGGATGGAGCGAGCCAGGACAAGCGTTCCCGCGGCCATACCGACCAGCGCCACCACGGCGGTCGGCATGGCCCGAATCTCCCGAAGCCCGGACCACAGTCGGCGGCGACCCACACCTGCGCGACCGCCGGAGCGGCGGCCACAGAGTAGACGAACATCGCGAATCTCCTTCGATCTCAGGAATTGCCCTGCAGAGTTGATGCCGACGGGGCATCAGCGGATGCTGTACGCGTCAACCGAATTCCGGCGGTGGCGCGGTGCGCGCGCAGGCCACCGACCAGGCACAGAGCCGCGCCGAGAACGATCCAGGCGAGCAGAACAACGGCGGCGGCGCTGCCGCCACGGCCGTCGAAAAAGGCGGTCGATCGCAGCAACCGGCCGCCTGCTCCGGGTGGCAGAAGCTGGCCGAGCCTGCCGGACCAGCCGGGCAGCATCTCGGGCGCGGTCGCCGTGCCCGAAAGGGGGTTGCCGATGAGCATCATGATCACGGCGCCGATCCCGATCCCGGCAAATCCGAGCACAGAGTCCAACCCGAGCACAGTCAAGGAGGTAGCCGCGACGGTCAGGGCGACGGCGCCCGCGTTGGCCGCGTAGGACCCGTCCAGAGAGCCGAGCCAGAATTGCAGGATCGCTGCCACTGTCAGGCCGCCGATGACCGCGAAGCCCAGCGCGCCGGTGACCCGGCGCACAGAGCCCCGGACCAGTCTGATCAGCAGCACAGCGGCCAGCAGACCGCCCATGACCAGTGGCAACGCACCTGCGGCCAGCCCGGCACCGCGCGGGTCATCGGCGGGCAGAGCCGCGAGGTCGCGAACCGCGACCGGCGTGCCGGGGTTACCCGCCTGTCCGAAGCCGGCCGCCATAGTCTGCAGAGTTTGGGCGACCGCAGTGCTTGCTGCTGTGGCGACGATGACCTGCGGGGCGCCGGAGCGCAGGACAATAGCCCCGTACACCTGCCGGTCGCGGACAAGTTGTTCAGCGGCATCGGTGTCGGCGACTTCGGTGATCTCGAAGCCACCCGGCAGACGCTGCTCGAGCGTCGTACGGATCTGTGCGACCGCAGTGGTCGGCCCGGCGACTGCGATCGGCACATCGTGCACCGACGACCGCACCGCCGGCCAAGCGAACGCGATCAGCAACGTGCTCGTGATCGCCGTGAGCGCGACGACCACTCCGGCCACCCTCGACCATCGTGACGGAAGTGTGTCGGTGGCGAGCGGTGCCCGCAGGGTCATCTCTACTCCTCGAACAGTCGGGCCGTAACTGGTAGTCATCGCAGGGTCAGTGGGGTCGCGGATTCGATATGGGTCAGTTTCTGCGGGTTGCGGACGTAATAGAGGCCGGTGATGCGGGTGTCCTCCACATGCACCACGATGATGCCGTCGAGTTCACCCTCGACGTGCAGAGCCAGTGCCGGGCCTGCGTTGACCACGGTCGCCTCGACGGTGAGCGCGACCTCGTGCTTGGTAAGCCCGCCGACGATGAACCGGGCCACCTTGTCGGCGCCGACGACCGGATGCGGTGTGGCCTGCTTGATACCACCGCCGTCGCTGATCGCGACAACGTCGGGCGCGAGCACGTCGAGCATGCTCTGCAGGTCCCGAGTCTCGAGCGCCCGCTGGAACGCCTCGACAGCCGCCTCGGCCTGGCCCGCGCTGACCGTGCGGCGCGGGCGGCGGGCTTCGACGTGGCGACGGGCGCGGTGGGCGATCTGGTGCACGGCGTCGGGGGTCTTGTCGACCGCAGCCGCGATCTCGTCGTAGCCGAACCCGAATGCTTCTCGCAGCACGAACACCGCCCGCTCGGTCGGGGTCAGTGTCTCGAGCACCAGCATCAACGCCATCGACACGCTCTCGGCGAGTTCGACGTCGGCGGCCACATCCGGTGCGGTGAACAGCGGCTCCGGCAGCCACGAGCCCACGTAGGACTCTCTGCTCCGCTTCATCGACCGCAGCCGGTTGAGTGCTTGGCGGGTGGTGATCCGTACCAGGTAGGCGCGCTGCTCGCGCACCTGGGTCAGGTCGACCTTCACCCATCTCAGCCAGGTTTCCTGCAGGACGTCCTCGGCGTCGGCCGCTGATCCGAGCAGCTCGTAGGCGACGGTGAACAGCAGATTGCGGTGCAAGACGAACGTCGCCGTCGCGTCGACGGTGGCATGGTCGTCGCGGTCGAGGCCCGCTGCCTCGCTGTCGGCCCGCCACTGCCCGTCGGATTCATCTGTTGTGGCCATTGGAGTCCTCTTCTAATGGTTGGTGGCCGTTGGGTCCGCGCCGGTTCGCCGGTGAGACACGATGTGCGGCAGCGTCGGCGATTCGGGCACTGCCGCACATCGTGTCGCCGAGTCACCGGTGGCCGGGCGCGACGACGGCGGTAGCGTTGTCCTACGCGACCGGTGTAGCCACGTCGTCGCGCTGACCCCGCAACAGCTGCGGCCGGTGCTTGCCGTCTTTGGGCCAGTGGTGCGAGCCGGGCTTGCGTGCTTCGGTCACCAGGTGCTTGACGCTGGCTTCGCAGGCGAACTCCTTGAGCTTCTTGCCCGCGAATCCGCTGAAGTAGAGCCGCATGGCGGTGTCGTCCTTGTGGCCGAGCTGGAAGATCCCGGCGTCCCGGCCGAAGCTGAGGCACATGGCCGGGAACGACAGGTCGATCGGCGCAGGCTGCTCACCCGCGATCCGACTCAGCACGGTGTCGGCGGCATGGGCGCCCAGGCATCCCGCGGCGTAGGCACTCATCCGGAACGGCAGATCCGAAGGTGCCGACGAATCGCCCGCCGCGACGATGCGCTCGTCGTCGAGGCTGGTCAGCGTTTCGTCGGTGAGCAGCCGCCCGGCGGCGTCGGTACGCAACCCACTACGCTCGGCCAGATCCGGCACACCGAAGCCCACCGACCAGATGGTGACCCGACTCGGCACCGTCCGTCCATCGCGCAGTTCGACCGCGTCCTTGCGCACCGCGGTCACCGACGTATCGGCGCCTTCGAGCACGCTCACCCCGAGCTCGGCGAGGTACTTGCGGGCGGTGCGCCGAGCCTTCGGGTGCAGATAGGGGCCGAGCAGACCGCCGCAGACCAACGTGACGGTGCGACCTTGCTCCGCCAGCTCCGCGGCGGTCTCGATGCCGGTCGGACCACCCCCGACGACCGTCACCGCCGCAGACATCGGCGTGTCGAACAGCGCCGACCGCAGCCGCTGCGCCGCCTCCAAAGTCGCGATCGGATAGGCGAATTCATCCGCACCGGGCACCTGCGAGTCCGCGCAGCCGCTGCCGACCGCGTAGATCAGGTGGTCGTAGCCGATCGTGCCACCCTCGGCCAGGCACACACTGCGCCCAGCTGCGTCGATCCGTCTCGCGCTGTCGACGACCAGCTGGACACCCGCGGCGAGGACTTCCGTGTAGTCGACGACCGCGTCGTGCGTCCCGCCCACCAGCTGGTGCAACCGCAGCCGCGGGACAAAGACCGGACGCGGATTGATCACGGTCACAGTCACGTCGTCACGCTGTGTCAAACGATTGGCCGCCATCACACCGGCGTACCCGCCGCCGATCACAACCACATCGATGTTCTTGCTCATGATGTCTTCCTTCGCTCCGAGAGGCTCGAACACAAGACACCGCAACGTCGAACATCCTGACATGGTGTGACTCAGATCACTTGATTTGCCGGCTCGGGGCTCGCCCCGCGATCGCGTAGTCGGACCCGCCCCTGTGTTCGGCGATCAAGCTGCTTGCCAGCACTGAGTTGGTACCAACCCACCTTTGACTGCGCCCGTGTGCCTTTGCGCGTCATGGCGAGGGCGGTGAAGGGGGCGAAGATCACCAGCAGGCCGTGGCGTGCATGCACCACGTCACTCTGCTCAGCGCCACCCACGACGTCGAACACGGCCGAGCCGCGGAGCTCGCCGGTCGGTTCGACGGCAATTGATCGTGAATGCGAGATCGAGTGTCGGACGGACGGTTACCACGATTCGATCAGCGGGGCATCATGCTCACGCCGCTGCCATTCCTCGGTGAGGCGCGCGAGTCGGTCCGGGTTGGCGATGCCGCGCACGCCTGCGACTTTGTCGTCACGGATCTCCAGAATCGTGACGCCCAAGACCCGGTCGTCCAGCGTGAAGATCATTGCCGGGCAGCCGTTGACCACGGCGGCATGGATCGAGGGCGAACCACCGACGAGTCTCCGCTTTGCCGGAGACGGTGTGAGACCGGCCCGCACCGCGCTGGCGATCTGCTGCGGGGTCGAGTACCGGATCAGCTTCTCGGCCAGCCCGCCGGCGCCGTCGGAGGTGCCGGTCGCCTCGTTGGTCAGCAGCGCGACGAGGCGTTCGGTCCGGCCCGAGGAGGCGGCATCGATGAAAGCCTCGACGATTCGACGGGCGGAGCCATGGTCGATGTCAGTGTCGTTGCGAGCGGCGGCGATTCGACGCCGCGCTCGGTGGGCGTGTTGCTGACTGGCGGACTCGGTGATGCCGAGAATCTCGGCTACCTCGGCGTGACTGTACGCGAAGGCTTCGCGTAGCACGTACACAGCCCGTTCGACCGGCGACAGACGTTCCATGAGCATCAGCACCGCCAGGGTCACCGATTCGCGCTGCTCGACGGTGTCGGCCGGGCCCAGCATCGGGTCACCGTCGAGGAGCGGTTCGGGCATCCAGGCGCCGACCGCGCGTTCGCGCCGCACCTTCGCCGAACGGAGCCGATCGAGCGCCAGATTGGTGACGATCTTGGTCAGCCATGCCTCGGGGGCCTCGACACGGTCCCGGTCGGCGGCCTGCCACCGCAGGAACGCATCCTGCACCGTGTCCTCGGCGTCGGCAGCCGAGCCGAGCAGACGATAGGCGAGCGAGGCCAGCCGATTCCGGCTGGCCTCGAAACGCGCCACGGTGGCAGTGTCCATGGGCAGGACTTTATCCGGCGACCACGTCGGGCGCGTGCTCTCGGGTGGTGGCCAGGCGGTACTTGTGACTCGGCTTTCCGACGGTGGGATGGCTCACGCTCCAGGCGGCAGTCCCGAGGATCGCAGACTTGACGCGCGCGGCGGTCCGGCCACGGAGGGCCCCCGGCTTCGATCGCGCGTCACCGTCGACCAGCTGGAAGATCCCGTCCTTCCGGCCGAGGCTGATGTGGTTGCCGATATACGACAGCGAGGCCGGTGTGATCTTGCGTCCGGTCCGGTCCCCGACGATCGAGGCGATCGCCTGCTTGCTGGTGGGTCCCGCGGAAGCGCAGGACATCGGATACGGCAGACCGTTATCGCCGATGATGAAGACGCTGTCACCGGCAGCGTAGACATCCGGGTGCGAGACCGACCGCATCTGGCGGTCGACCGTGATCTGGCCGTTGGGTTCTACCGCGAGGCCGCTGGCGGCGGCAATCGGGTGCACGGCGAAGCCGGCGGCCCACACGGTCGCGTCGGAGGCGAAAGCGGTGCCGTCGGCGGCGATCGCCGCCGACGCCTCGACGCGTTCGATGGTGGTGTGCTCGTGGATTGTGATGTCGAATCGATCGAAGGCACGCAGCAGGTGACGGCGGGCCTTCGGGCCCAGCCAGCCGCCCAGTTCGCCGCTGGTGGCGAGGCTGACCCGAAGTCCTGGACGGGATTCGGCGAACTCGGTGGCGGCCTCGATCGCGGTCAGGTTGCCGCCGACTACCAGCAACTTCCCGCCCTCGCCCAGCTCATCCAGGCGCGCGCGCAGGCGCAGCGCGGCCGGCCGCGCTGCCACGTGGAAGGCGTGCTCGTCGACGCCCGGAATGCCGTGGTCGGCGGCGGTGCTGCCGAGCGTGTAGAGGAGGGTGTCGTATTCGAGCCGGTCGATGCCCCGGTTGTCGGCGATGGCGACGGTCCGGTGCTCGACGTCGAGTTCGGTCACCCGAGCCACTCGTAGCCGGATGCCGGTGCCCGCGAACACCTCCGCCAGCGGCCGGTGGCGGAGATCCTGCCCGGCGGCGAGCTGATGCAGGCGCAGCCGCTCGACGAAATCGGCTTCGGCGTTGACGACGGTGATTTCGAAGTCGTCGGAGTGGAGTTGGCGGGCCAGGTATCCGGCGGAGAAGGCTCCGGCGTATCCGGCTCCGAGGACGACGATGCGATGCTTCATGGTTCGCTCCTGTCTTGTTCGCGCACTCCCTGAACGAGACAGCCCCCGAATTCCTGACAGCATCGACCAGCGGCGTGGATCACACTCCAGGCTCGCTCGGCGGAGGCGAACCCACGCTGGGCTACGGGTCGCTCTGTCTCTTGGAACGGCCGCGGCTTCAGCGGCGAGCCGAGGGTCTTGTACTCGGGGTTGCTGAGCGTCCGGGCGGCGATTGGTGCGCGAGCCTCCGGGGTGCGGTGCCTGATCGCCGCGGTCCGGTGAGTGCTGGGATCACGTCGGTGGTCAGTGGCCGCCCGTTAGACATCCGGGGAGTGGCAATAGGAGCTGATCTAGGCCACTCAACTCAGCTCCATTCATCAAGCGTCACAGTGACGTTGGCGGACGTTCGGGTCTCGGACAAACCGCTTGGAGGCTTTTCGCGTCGCTCGGTTCGTCGGCCGAACTGCGCTGAGATGCGCGGTGGCCGCAGCCCTGGGCCGGTTCGGCAACGCGTGGCGTAGCGAGGCCGCCGCTGCTGCGGTCGAGGGGGCGCGTCCAGGGGTACCCAGTTTTCGAGGGATTCCGTTTGTAATTTGTTTCGTCATCACAAACGCTACGAAACGAATTAGTTTCGGAGAACTCGATCTTCGCTGGAACCTCTGACCGCCGATAAGGTTCACTTATCGGCGGTCAGGACATGCGCGACTACTCACCGGCCCTCCGGTCCGGGCGAGTTCGACACGTGGATTTCGTTTCGTAGAGATTCGTCATGAAAAACGAAACAAACGCTACGATTTCGTGGTGTCGAACGTGTGCAACTATCCGGGCTGTTCCCGTCCCATCACGCGAGGAGCGGGGCCCGGCCGTCCCTCGGAGTACTGTGACCGCGCCGATCACACGCGCTGGCGCGCCTGGCGGGAACGGCAACGGCAGCAACAGGAATCGGAAGAGACGACCGCTGCCGTCACTGTGACGCAACCGGGCCCGGTGACCGCCGCCCGCTTGCGCGCCGATGAGTTGCTCACCCAGTTCCGTGGGCTCGCCGAACAGCTGAACACCACGCTGAATGCCGCCGTCGCGGAGTTGTCCACGCTCGCCGATCCCGCCATCGCCGAGGCCCAGGTGCAGGCAGTCCAGGTCGACGCGGCACGGAGGATCGCGGAGGCGGAAGGCGCTACCGTGGCGGCCGAGCAGGCGCGGCGGGAGGCGCAGGAGGCCAGGGACCTGGCCGAATCCGCCGCCGAGGACGCGGCAAGCGCCGCCGAACAGGCCGAAGCGCTGATCGCCGAGGCGAACTCGGCGCGCGACGACGCGCTGCGCGAGGTCGAACGGGTCACCAAACAGGCCGCCGACGAGGTGTTCGCCGCACGCAGCGACGCCGAAGCCGAGGTCCGCGCCGCGCGCCGCGCGTCCGCCGAGCAGACCGAACGCATCGAACAGCAAGCCGCGGAACAAGTCCAGCGCGCCGAGCGCCGCGCGGAAACCGAGATCGCGCACGCCCAGCAGGAAGCGGCGGCGCGGGTCGCGGCCGCGCGGTCCGAACGCGATCTCGCCGCGCAGCGCGCGGCCGACGCCGAACGAGCGACCGAGCGCGCCGAACAAGCCGCCGCCGAGCGCGCCGAAGCCGCCGAGGAGGCACGCGCCGAATGGCGCCGAGTCCGCGCCGAGCTCGACGCCACCCGGGCCGAACTCACCGAAACCCGTCGCGCCGCGGCGGCCGAACTCGCCGCCGCCCGAGCCGAGGCCGCCGCCGCCGTAGAGAAGGCACGCGCCGAAACCGCCGAGCGTCTCCAAGCGCTCGACGAGGCCCGCACCCAGACCCTCGCCCGCGCCGAACGCGCCGAAGCCCAACTCGACGAACTGCTCGCCGAGACTCGCCGCAAATCGGCCGCTACCGAACCGGACGATCGCCACGACGGCTGACCAGCGCAATGCCCGGTCCAGACTCCCGGTACGCAGTGTGCGACTCGGAGGAGGACTCGGGCATGTCGGTCATACGCTCTCCCTCGCACACGGACTCGGATCCCCGCACGACGGAACGTCCTACACCGACATCCCGGTAGGCGAGCGGATCGTGCGGGTCGGCCGACTGTTGGAGCCCACTGCCGCACCGGACGAAGTGGCGACCGCCGGTAAGGTCAGCGCTCCGTGGCATGTCGACGAGGTGACCGCCGCACGCGGCGTATTCCTCTGGACGGCCCGGTGATTCGGGAAAGCCGACTCGCTCCTGGCCCCATCGGCCTACGACGAACAGGCGCCCAGCCGGGGCAAATAGATCGCTAACCCCGGACTCGGTCATACCATGTAGCTATGCCCGAAACCGAAGTCGAAGGGCGTACGGAACCACTGGCCGGCGAAGCGCGGCAGACGGTACTGGTGGCCGGTGCCTGTTCGATGATCATGGGTGTGGCCCTGGCGGTGTGGCCGCACAAGTCGTTGCCGACAGCGGAACTGCTGTCCGGTGGCTATCTGCTACTCAACGGGATTGTTCAGCTGGTCGTCGCGGTCGGCGCTCGTTTCGCCACACCGCTGCGAGTGCTGGTGCTCGTGAGTGGGGTCCTGTCGGCTCTGCTGGGGATGTTGTGCTTCGCCGGTGGGAATTCGACTCTGTTGCTGTCGTTCTGGATCGGGTTGGCGTGGGCGATTCGCGGAATCTGCCATGCCACCGTGGCGGTGTGGTTCGACGACCTGCCCGGTCGCGGGCGGCAGGAGCTGTTCGGCCTGGCCACACTGGCATTCGGCGTGCTGGTCGGTGCGCTGCCGTTCGAGTCCCTGGACGCACTCGGCTGGGTGGCCGGAGCCTGCCTGCTCGCGATCGGTGCCACCGAAGCGTTCTTCGCCGCGGGCAGCGGACGTGATCCGGTCGCGGCACCTGGCGTGGCGCCGTCCGTGCACCTGCACGGCTGAGCCGCACACCGCGCCCGGTGGCGGGCCATCCGCAACCCAGGTTGACTGGAAGCCATGGCATCCCAGCATTCCGAGCTCCGGTCGCCCGCAGAGCTGATCGTGGTCACCCATGGCGCCGACACCGCGATCACACCGACCGCCCTGCGCGACAGCCGCAGCGTGCAAGCACATCTGGGCGAACTGCTTCCCGCCGGAGCCGAACTGGTGCGCGTCTTCGGACCGGCCAACCGCTTGGAGCGCAGGCTCACCGGCACGGCGCACGAGGGCGCCGGTGCGGAGTACCTCCATTACTTCTCCGTCCAGGGCGTCACCGGCGAGCTCGATGAGCTGGCCGCGCGGTTGCGCGCCGCCGACGAGGTGGCGGCGGCGTATGTGAAGCCGCCCGCCGAACCGCCGATCGCGCCGGAAGACGCGGTGGCTGTCATCGAGCGCTCGACCGACGAAGCGCCCCCGGTGACCCCGGATTTCGGTGAACGGCAGGGCTACCTGGACGCTGCCCCGCAGGGAATCGACGCCCGCTGGGCCTGGACGGTGCCCGGTGGCCGCGGGACCGGCGTGCGCGTGGTGGACATCGAGGGCGCGTGGCGGTTCACCCACGAGGACTTGCGGGTCAACCAGGGCGGTGTGATCGGCGGCAGCTCCGCATCGCAGCAGGGCTGGCGCGACCACGGCACGGCCGTCGCCGGTGCGATCAGCGGCGACGTGAACGCCTACGGGATCACCGGCATCGTGCCGGAGGCATACATCCGCGCGGTGTCGATCTTCGGATCGGGGTCGGCGGCCGCCATCCGCTCGGCCGCGGACGTGCTGAACCCCGGCGATGTGATCCTGCTCGAAGTGCACCGTCCCGGACCGCGTTTCGCCTTCGCCAACCGGGCGGATCAACGCGGGTACATCGCGATCGAATGGTGGCCCGACGACGCCGCGGCGATCCGGTACGCGGTCGGCAAAGGCGTCGTCGTGGTGGAGGCCGGTGGGAACGGCGGCGAGGATCTCGACGCCGCGCTCTACGACACCCGGCCCGCGGAGTTCCCCAGCACCTGGCGCAATCCGTTCCGCGGCGGCGAGGCCGACTCGGGAGCGATCATCGTCGGAGCCGGGGCACCCCCGCCCGGATTCCACGGCCGCGACCACGGCCCGGCTCGCTCCCGATTGGAATTCTCCAACTATGGTGAGCGAGTCGACGTGCAGGGATGGGGCCTGGAAGTCACCACCACCGGGTACGGCGACCTACAGGGCGGTCCGGACGAGGACCTCTGGTACACCGATGTGTTCAGCGGAACCTCGAGCGCGTCCCCGATCGTTGCCGGCGCGGTCACGAGTTACCAAGGAATGAGCGCTGCCGCGGCCGGGCGCAAGAAGCCCGCCGAGGTGCGCGCCCGGCTGCGCGAAACCGGCTCGCCGCAAACCGATGCGCCGGAACGGCCCGTCACCCAGCGCATCGGCAACCTCCCCGATCTGAAGTCGATGATCCTGCCGCGGTAGGCCGGAACGAATTTCTGACGAATCGCGGGACGGGAACAGATCGCGACGAGTCGGCCATTCGCGTAGGCCGATTCCGTATGCCTCAATCGGACAGAGGGAAAGTTGCGCATATCGGAATCGGCTCGCTCGATCGCGTGTGCCGTGGTTTTCGGTTTCGCGAACTGGCCGCCGACCCACGAATGGCCGGGGAGGACAGGGATCTTTCGTGCCTGTTGTCGCGCGACGGTCAGCCCACGCGTGCGGCCGGCAGCAGTTCCAGCAGCAGCTGGGCGAATTCGGCGGGCGCGTCGGTGAATCCGCTGTGACCGCCGGGGAACTCGATCAGCGGGATGTGCAGCCGCGCGGCGAGTGCCTCCGCGGGACGGCGGGGAAGCTTGCCCTTGCTGTCGCGGCCCGCGCCCAGCACCAGACGGTCGGTGACCGACGCCAAAGCCGCCACGTTCGGCAGGTAGGACGTGATCGGACGCAGTTCGTGCGCGATGCTGCGCGGGGCGTTGGCGTGCAGCCGTTCGATCATCGCGGCGGTGCGCGGCGCCAGGTCGGCCGGATCCGGCATGTCGACGCCACCACCGATCCGCTCGAGGAAGCGCGCGCCCGCGGCGGCCAGCCCCTCGGTGGCGAACAGGTCGCACACTTCCTCGACGAACGCCTTGTGCTCGGCGGCGTCGGGTAGCACACCGAACGACGGCGGCTCGTGTGCGATCACCAGCCGCAACCGCCGCGGATGCCGGGCGAGCAGGTCCAGCGCGACCACCGCCCCACCGCTGCCGCCGAATACGTACGCCTCTTCGCCTTCGGGCGTGAGGTGTTCCAGCAGCCGGTGGGCGTCCTCGCTCTGCACCTCGACCTCGATGTCGGCCGGCGGTCCGGGGTCGAGCGCACTGCGGGAGTAGCCGCGCGGATCCACCGTCACCACGGTGAAGTGTTCGGCGAGCGGCTCGACGACGGGATCGAAAACCGCCGCGTCGCCTCCGCTGCCGGGCAGCAACAGCAGCACCGGCCCCGCACCGCTCACCTCGTAGTACAGCGTGGCCCCTGGGACCTTCACCGTCTCGGATCTCATGATTTCTCCTTGTCGCCGGTCGGCCACTGCTCGAGCGTGATGTGCAGGGCGTCGATGATGCGTTCCCAGGACTCGGCGGTGGGGCGCGCGTGCCCGAAACCACCGGTCGCCTCCAGCACGCTGTATCCGTGGAAGGTGCTGCGCAGCAGGCGGACCGCGTCGGTCCGGTCGGGTTCGGCCAGACCGTAGGCGCGCAGCATCCCGTAGGTCAGCTCGACGGCGCGCAACGCGCCGGTCGCGGTGCGCGCCACCTCGGGGTCGAACGGGAGCTGGGTCGCGGCGTAACGGCCGGGAAAGCGCAGTGCGAAGTCGCGCCAGGCGTGGGCGTAGGCGGCGAGCGCGTCGCGACCGGCGCGACCGGCGATCGCGGCGGCGATCGACTCGGTCTTCTCCGTGGCGGCCAGCACGGCCACTCGGGTGCGCAGATCGCGGAGATTCTTGACGTGCGAATACAGACTCGCGTCCTGAACGCCGAACTTCTTGGCCACCGCCGACATGGTGACGTTGTCCAGCCCGATCTCGTCGGCGAGATCGGCCGCGGCCCGTGTGATCCGCTCGGCGGTCAGCCCCGCTCGCGCCATCATGTGCCCACCTCCAGGAAACTAGGACAATTAGTTTATAACCTAGAGAACCTAGGTTTCGCAATCGTGGCGAGGCCTGGCGATGAATCCCACTCGTGCGCACCGTCTGCATTCGCGGACGGGAAAACCGATCGCACGAGGAGAATTCATGACCCGGATACCGCTGGCGGTCACCGCCGCAACGCTCGACGTCCCAGGCGCGCACCTGTACTACGAGCTGCGCGGCACGGGTCCGCTGCTGGTGCTGGTCGGCGCGCCGATGGACGCCGCCGCGTTCGCCCCCGCGGCCGAACTGCTCGCCGCCGACCACACCGTGCTCACCACCGACCCGCGCGGACACCGCGGCAGCACACTCGACGATCCCGCCCGGGACTCGACCCCGGAACTGCGCGCCGACGACCTCGCCCGGTTGATCACGCAGGTGAACGCCGGGCCCGCCATGGTCTTCGGTTCCAGCGGTGGCGCGGTGACCGCACTCGCGCTGGCGCAGGCGCGTCCCGATCTGGTCACCACCGTGATCGCGCACGACCCCCCGATCAACGCGCTGCTCGCCGACCGGGACGCGCACCGCGCCGCGACCGAGGACATCGTCGCGACCTATGCCGCAGGCGATGTGCTCGGCGCGTGGCGCAAATTCTTCGCGTCCGCGAACATTCCGATGCCGGAGGAGGCGCTCGCGCAGATGTTCGGCCCGGAGCGCGACCCGCGGCAGCTGGCAAGCGAGCGCTATTGGTTCGCCAACGAGATCCGCGGCACCACCACCTGGGAGCCCGATCTCATCGCCCTGCAGGCTGTGCCTGCCCGCTTGGTCGTGGGCATCGGCGCGGATTCCGCCGGGCAGTTCTGTGATCGCACCTCGCGCGCGCTGGCCGCGGCGCTCGATATGGCGCCCACGATGTTTCCCGGCGGACACACCGGGTTCGCCGACGATCCGGCCACCTTCGCCGTAAGGCTGCGCGAGATCGCGAGCACGCCATGACATCCGGAAGGCGCCGAATCAGCGTGACCGCGCTGCCATTCGGCTCACAAAGTGAATCGCCGCCCCTTCGCGGCCCACTCGCCCCGGCCCCTCGGCGTGATGGCCCAGCGGCCCCGGTGTCGGCAATCCATGATCAAACCGCGCGACTGTAGACGCAGCAACGCGCTGCGCACCGACCATGCGGTCAGTCGCGCCTGCTGAGCCAGTTGCTCGACGGTGAGCAATCCGCCCGGCGCCAGCACACCCAGCACCGCGAAATCAGCGGCAGTCCTGGGTCGTCTCATCATGTCGGAGCCTTTCCTTCGGGGAGAGGACAACCGGGGGAACGACATCGGCGCGGCGGCCCCGAGTTGCCGAATCGACGGTAGAAGGCGCACCGATGCCCCCGCCACGATTTTGCGCGACTTTGCGAACCACATTGACCGGCAACGCCTGCGGTGGGGACGATTGCACGACATCGTCCGCCAGCTCTCGCAAAGGATCAGCTATGAACCTGCGACTTCTCGGATCCGGATCCGACCATGGAGCTTGTCCCGCCGTGTACGCCACCGACACGGGCGTGCTCGTGGTGCAGGGCGATGCCACCGACCGGACCGGGACGGTTCTCGTGCCACACCAGTTGCTGGACTGGCTGGAGCCGGGGATGCGGCTACGGGTCGAGGCGAGCGGGACGTGTGGAGCGGTGCTGGTGGCCGGTGAGCCGGTCACCGATCCCGAACTGCTCGCCCAGTTGACGCTCGACTGTCACGAAACCGCCGTGGTGGTGCGCTGATGCTGCACGTGGTAGGCGACCGCTGTTTCGAGCCGCTCTTCCGGGCGGCTCGATTCCGCGCCTTCCATCTGGAGGTGAGAGACAACTACGTGCTGGAGGACGAGCAGGAAGCATTGCGCCGCTTCGGCGCCGGAGTAGCGTACGAACGAGAGGAACAGCCCGAGTCATGGAAAGCCTGGGATGCTCTGATGGTCGAGTCCGCCGGTCGCGGGGTCGCGCTCGAACGACTAAGGGTCGTGACGGTCCCGCACTCCGACTACACCCGGTGGCTGTTGTCGGCGACCGACGACAACATCGCCACCGGCGAAATAGTGCGCTGGCTGCCGCGGCATCTGGTCGAGCCGGCGGACCTGCCGCACGACGACTACTGGCTTTTCGACACGAACACGATCGCGTTCAACACCTTCGCCGAGAACGGGGCGTTCGTGGGTCTGTCGATCACTACTGACCCGGCGCTGGTCGCCCGCTGCCTGCAGGTGCGGGAACGGCTGTGGCCCAAGGGCATCGATCATCAGCGATATTGCGAGAGCGAGCACGTACCCGATGAACGGAGTGTCGGACGCACGCGAGGTGCTGGGTGCGCGCCTGCGTGAACTGCGTCGCGCCGCCCACCTGACCGGTCTGGAACTGGCCGCGAGATGTGGCTGGCATTCGAGCAAGGTCTCCCGGATCGAGGGCGGCAAGCAGACGCCTTCGGAAGCCGACCTCGCCGCCTGGTGCGAGGCGTGCGGCAATACCGCCGTGCTGGACGACCTGGTCGCCAACGCGCGCAATCTGCAGTCGATGTACCTGGAATGGCAACGCAGCGTCGCCTCCGGACACGCGCACAGGCAACGGCAATCGATCGACCTGGAGGCGCAGACCACGCAGATCCGCTGGTACGCGCCCGACACGCTGCCGGGACTGCTGCAAACCGAGGGTTACGCGCGCGCGATCCTGACCGCCTGCATCGCCGTCACCGGCGGGCGCGACGACCTGGAGGACGCGGTGGCCGCGCGCATGGCCCGCAAGCAGGTGCTCTTCCGGGTGAAACACCGATTCCACTTCGTGGTCAACGAGACCGCGCTGTGGCGCACGGTCGGCGACGCCGCCACCATGGCCGAGCAACTCGCCTACCTGCTCGCGGTGATGGCCAACCCGAGGGTCAGGCTGGGCCTCATCCCGATCTGCGCCGACTACCGCGCCCCCGCGACGAACTTCGTGATCTACGACCGCGCGCAGGTGCTGACCGAAACGGTCTCGGCCGAGCTGACCATCACCCGGCCGTCGGAGATCGCGCTGCACGAGAAGACCTTCGCGATCCTCGCCGACCAAGCCGAGTACGGCGACCGTGCCCGATTGCTGATCGCGAACGCGCTGGAACGCCGGCGCGGTACCTAACCGGTCGGGGCAAGTGGACGCGGCCTGCGCACGTCCCACCATGGGCGGATGTCGCTCGGTACGCACGAGGCCGATCTGTTCGAGAGCTTCCGGGCGCTTGGAGGCGATCGCCTACCGGCTGCTGGGCTCGGCCGGTGAGCCCGACCGGTCGCAAGGTTCCCGAGACCCCGATCGGCTACGTCAGCCTGGGCTGCCGTCGTCACCTCGCTGCACCCGCCGTAGTGGAGACCCACCTCGCCGCATCGTGACGCGGCGCAGCGTTCGGGCGCGGCCGCGTACCGGAACACCGGTCCGCGTGGTGCGGACCGGTTTCCCGGTCGGCACGGAACTCCCGGGTACGGCACGGCGGGGAAAACAGCGGTGCCGCCGCTGTCGCGCAGCGGCGGCACCAGAGCATCCGAGGCTCGGTCAGCGCACGAGTGTCGCCGCCTGGTCGGCCAGATCGAGCAGTGGCTGCGGATAGACGCCGAGCACGAAGGTGAACGCGGCGGTGATCGCCACGATCGTTGTGGTCAGCGGAGGGCTGACCAGCACCGGAGTGTCAGCGGGCGGATCGGTGAAGAACATCAGCACGATGACCCGCAGGTAGAAGAACGCCGCGACGGCACTGCAGATCACGCCGATGATGACCAGCGGTGTCGCGCCACCCGAGGCAGCGGCCTCGAACACCGTGAACTTGCTGACGAAGCCGCTGGTGAGCGGCAACCCGGCGAAGGAAAGCAGGAACAGCGCGAAAACCGTTGCCAGCCAGGGAGAACGGCGGCCGAGGCCGGCCCACCGCGCCAGGCCGGTGGCCTCGTCCCCGTCCGCTTCGCGGACCAGGCTGACCACGGCGAACGCGCCGAGCGTGCCGATGCCGTAGGCCGGCAGATAGAACAGCACCGCCGCGACGCCACGGTCGTTGGCGGCCACCGGGCCGATCAGCAGGAAACCGGCATGGGCCACCGAGGAATACGCGAGCATCCGTTTGACGTCGGTCTGGGTGATCGCCATGACCGCGCCGACGGCCATGGTGGCGATCGCGACGGCCGCGAGGATCGGCCGCCAGTCGTCGCGCAGACCCGGAACGGCGACCTGCAACACGCGCACCAGCGCACCGATCGCGGCGATCTTGGTGGCCGCCGCCATGAAACCGGTGATCGCGGTGGGGGCGCCCTGGTACACATCCGGCACCCAGGACTGGAACGGCACCGCACCGATCTTGAACAGCAGACCGACCGCCAGCATCGCGACGCCGAGCACCGCCAGTGTCGCGTTGTCCGGATGCTGTGCGATCGCGTCCGCGATGCCGCCGAGCCGCACCGTGCCCGCTTGGCCGTACAGCAGCGCGACGCCGTAGAGGAAGAACGCCGAGGAGAACGCGCCGAGCAGGAAGTACTTCAGCGCCGCCTCCTGCGACAGCAACCGCTTGCGCCGGGCCAGCCCGCACAGCAGATACAGCGGCAGCGACAGTACTTCGAGGGCGACGAACATGGTCAGCAGGTCGTTGGACGCCGGGAACAGCAACAGGCCGCCGACGGCGAGCAGCGTCAGGGGGAACACCTCGGTGGTCGCGACGCCCGCGCGCAGCGCCGCCGCTTCGGCCGCGCTTCCGGGCACCGCCGAAGCCTGCGGTGTGAACGCGTCCACACCGCGTTCGAGGGTGGCGGCGGCCCGGCTCCACGTTCCCGGGCCCGATCGGGCCTGCTGACGTGGTTCCGCTCCGCGCTCGGCGATGAACAGGACGCCGAGAATCGACACGACCACGATCGTGCCCTGCAGGAACAACGTGACGCCGTCGATGGCGACGGCCCCCGCGACAGCGGTGGTCTCGGTGCCCGCGAGCGCCACGACGGCGGCCAGTGCGGCGGCCAACCCGGCCAGGCTCAGCACCAGGTGGGTGGCGTAGCGGTAGCGCCGGGCGACGAACGCTTCGGCGAGGACACCGAGCACGGCGACGCCGAACACGATGAGCATGGGGGACAGGGCGCCGTATTCGATGCTCGGCGCGGGAATGCTCGCGGCGAGTGTCGTGGTGGAGGCGAGGTCGTTCACTTGTGGGCACCTCCGGGATGTTGGGCCGGTCCCGCTTCGGGCCGTGGGGGTGTCGCGGGTGCGGGATCGGTCCGGCCGATGGTGGTGAGCGTCTGGCTCACCGCGGGATTGATGAAGTCGGTGAGGACTTTCGGATAGATGCCGAGGAACAGCAGCGCGGCGATCAGCGGGACCACCACGGCGAGCTCGCGCGGCGCCAGATCGTAGATCCGCTCGTTGCCTTCCTTCACCGGCCCGGTCATCATCCGCTGATAGAGCCACAGCACGTACAGCGCGGCGAGCACGAGCGCGACGGCGGCGACCACGGCGGCGAACTGGTAGCGGGCGAATGTCCCGATCAGCACGAGGAATTCGCTCACGAACGGGGCGAGACCGGGCAGCGACAGCGTCGCAAGACCGGCGATGAAGAACGTGCCCGCCAGCACCGGCGCCACCTTCTGAACGCCGCCGTACGCGGCGATGAGCCGGGTTCCCCGCCGCGACACCAGGAATCCGGCCACCAGGAACAGCGCGGCGGTCGAGATGCCGTGATTGACCATGTACAGCGTCGCCCCGGTCTGGCCCTGGCTGGTCATGGCGAAGACGCCGAGGATGATGAACCCGAAGTGGGAGATCGAGGTGTAGGCGATCAGGCGCATCACGTCGGTCTGCCCGATGGCCAGCAGGGCGCCGTACACGATGCCGATCACCGCGAGCGTGATCACCAGCGGCGCATAGGTGTCGGACGCGCCGGGGAACAGCGGCAGGCAGTAACGCAGCATACCGAAGGTGCCCACCTTGTCGACCACCGCCATCATCAGCACCGCGCTGGAGGGAGTGGCGGCGACGGCGGCGTCCGGCAGCCAGGTGTGCAATGGCCACAGTGGCGCTTTGACCGCGAAGGCGAACATGAAGCCGAGGAACAGGGCATTGAGCACCGCGGGCCCGGCGCCGAGCTCGCCTGCGTTGGCCGCCGCGACCACGGTGCGGAGATCGAAGGTGCCCGAGGAACCCTCGCCCAGCCCTTCTCGTGCGGTGAGTACGTACAACCCGATGACCGCGGCCAGCATGATCAGCCCGCCGAACAGGTTGTACAGCAGGAACTTCACCGCCGCGCGCGAGCGCTGCCTGCGCTGCAACGCGTCGCCGGTGCGTGGCCCGAATCCGCCGATGAGGAAGTACATCGGGATGAGCATCGCCTCGAAGAACACGTAGAACAGCAGGATGTCCAGGGCGAGGAAGGAGATCAGCACCATCGCCTCGACGAGCAGGATGAGCGCTACGTAGGTGTGCGCCACCCGCTTTCCACCGCCGACTTCGCGTTCGTCGTGCCAGCCCGCCAGGATCAGCAAGGGAACCAGGGCCGCGGTCAGCAGCACCAGCACCAGCGCGATGCCGTCCAGCCCGAGGGTGTATCCGGCGCCGAACGCCGGAATCCACTGATGGGATTCGACGAACTGGTATTGGGCGCCCGCGGTGTCGAACCGGACGGCGAGCCCGACGCCGATACCCAGCACCAGCACCGAGAAGCCCAGTGCCACGGCACGTGCGAGGGTGCGTCGCGCGGCGGGCAGCACGAGCACGATCGCCGCACCGGCGACCGGAACCAGCCACAGCGTCGTCAACCAGGGGAACTCGTTCACCACAACCTCACCGCCAGCAGGGCGGCGGCCACCAGGGCCGCGCCGGTGAACATGGACAGGGCATAGGACCGCACGAACCCGGACTGCACTCGCCGGGCTCGCGCGGACAACCCGCCGATCAGCGCCGCGGTGCCGTTGACGACGCCGTCGATGCCGCGGTTGTCGAGGAAGACCAGCGCCCGGGTCAGGTGCTGGCCGGGCCGCATGAACGCGGCTTCGTTGACCGTGTCGCCGTAGAGGTCGCGGCGTGCCGCGACGGTCAGCCCGGAGACGGCTTCGGGTGCGGTCTCGGGGATGTCGCGCCGCGCGTACTGCGAGTAGGCCACCGCGACACCGACGGCGACCACGCCGAGCGCGAGTATCGTGACCAGCGCCGCGGGAACGGTTTCGGTGCCGTGGTGGGCGCCGACGACCGGTTCGAGCCAGTTCTGCAGCGAGGAGCCGAAGACGAACACCGCGCCCGCGCCGACCGAGCCGATCGCGAGCAGGATCATGGGACCGGTCATCACCGCGGGGGACTCGTGCGGGTGGGTGTCCGGTTTCCAGCGGCGCTCACCGAAGAACGTCATGAGCATGACGCGCGTCATGTAGAACGCGGTGAGGCCCGCGCCGAGCAGCGCGACCAGCCCCAGCGCGATCCCACCGATGCCGCCTTGGTTGAACGCCGCCTCGATGATCCGGTCCTTGGAGAAGAACCCGGCGAACGGCGGGACGCCGATGATGGCGAGGTAGCCGAGACCGAAGGTGACGTAGGTGATCGGCAGCAGGGTGCGCAGGCCGCCGTAGCGGCGCATGTCGGTTTCGTCGTTCATCGCGTGCATCACCGAA
Organism: Nocardia abscessus; assembly: GCF_015477775.1. Taxonomy (GTDB): domain Bacteria; phylum Actinomycetota; class Actinomycetes; order Mycobacteriales; family Mycobacteriaceae; genus Nocardia; species Nocardia abscessus_A. The sequence goes on from NZ_JADLQO010000009.1 coordinate 85,923, forward strand.
CCGGCGCCGAGGAACAGTCCGGCTTTGAAGAACCCGTGGGTGAGCAGATGCATGATGGCGAAGGCGTACCCGGCGGGGCCTAGTCCGGCGGCCAGCACCATGTAGCCGATCTGGCTCATGGTGGAGGCGGCCAGCGCCTTCTTGATGTCGTCCTTGGCGCAGCCGATGATCGCGCCGAACAGCAGGGTGACCGCGCCGACCAGCACCACCCCGAGCCGGGCGTCCGGGGCGAGGTCGAAGATCGCGTTGGAGCGCGCGATCAGGTACACACCGGCGGTGACCATGGTGGCGGCGTGGATGAGCGCCGACACCGGGGTGGGGCCCTCCATGGCGTCACCGAGCCAGGATTGCAGCGGCACCTGTGCGGACTTGCCGCAGGCGGCCAGCAGCAGCAACAGGCCGATCGCGGTGAGCGTGCCTTCGCTCGCGGCGGGTGCGCCACCGAACACGACCGCGAAGTCGACCGACCCGAACGTCGCGAACATGACCATCATCGCGATCGCCAAGCCCATGTCGCCGACCCGGTTCACCACGAACGCCTTCTTGGCGGCCGTTGCGGCCGACGGCTTTTCGTGCCAGAACCCGATCAGCAGGTAGGAAGCCAGGCCGACGCCCTCCCAACCGAGGTAGAGCACGAGGTAGTTGTTCGCCAGGACCAGCAGCAGCATGGCCGCCAGGAACAGGTTGAGGTAGGCGAAGAACCGCCGCCGCGCCGGGTCGTGGCTCATGTAGCCGATCGAGTAGACGTGGATCAGTGAGCCGACGCCGGTGATCAGCAGCGCGAAACACATCGAGAGCTGGTCCAGTTGCAGCGCGAAGTCGACCTGCAGGCCGGCCACGGGCACCCAGCTGAACAGGTCCGCGTGCACCGCGCGTTCGGCGGTGTCGCGCCCGAGCATGTCGGTGAAGGCGAGCACGGCGACGCCGAACGAGGCCAGCGCCGTCACGGTGCCGAGCAGATGACCCCACTTGTCGGCGTAGCGTCCGGTCAGCAGCAGGACGATCGCACCCGCCAGGGGGAGGGCGGGCAGCAGCCAGAGCGTTGCGGTGTCCACGTCAGAACTTCAGCAGGTTGGCGTCGTCGACCGAGGTCGAGCGGCGGGCGCGGAAGATGGTCATGATGATGGCCAGGCCGACGACCACCTCGGCCGCGGCGACCACCATCGTGAAGAACGCGAACACCTGCCCGTCGAGGTTGGCGTGCATCCGGGCGAAGGTGACGAACGCGAGGTTCACCGCGTTGAGCATCAGCTCGATGCACATGAACACCACGATGGCGTTGCGCCGCAGCAGCACGCCGGCCGCGCCGATCGTGAACAGCAGGGCGGACAGGAACAGGTAGTTCTCGGGATTCACCGGTTGCCTTCCTCGTCGCTGGGGGTGTCGGTCCCGTCCGATGCGGGCGTGGTGCCGACCGAGATGACGGCCGCTTCGGTCAGCGCCCTGGTGCGGCGGTGCCGCAGGATGGTGCTGACCGACAGCTCCTCGAACGACCCGTCGGGCAACCGCGCGGGGACGTCCACCGCGTTGTGCCTGGCGTAGACGCCGGGGGTGGGCAGCGGTGTCGCGCGATGCCCCTTCTCGCGGAACCGGCGGCGCGACAGTTCGCGCTGGTCGGTGCGGGGCCCGAACTGCTCGCGATGGGCCAGCACCATGGCGCCGATGGTGGCGGTGATCAGCAGGGCGCCGGTGAGTTCGAAGGCCCACACGTAGCGCAGGAAGATCAGCTCGGCCAGTTCGCCGATCACGTCGCGGCCGGCGAATCCGGATGCGGGGAGAGTGATTCCGGACTCGCGGATGCCGTGGGCGATGCCGCCGCTGAGCAGCAGGCCGAAGCCGAGGCCGACCGCGGCGGCGGCGAGGCGCTGGCCGCGGATGGTTTCCTTCAGCGACTCGGCGGAGTCGACACCGACGAGCATCAGCACGAACAGGAACAGCATCATCACCGCGCCGGTGTAGACCACGATCTGCACGACGCCCAGGAACAGGGCGTCCTCGGCGATGTAGAACGCGGCCAGCGCGATCATGGTGGCCGCCAGGCACAGTGCGGAGTGCACCGCCTTGGGGGCGAACACCATGCCGAGCGCGCCGAGTACGGCCAGCGGGGCGAGGATCCAGAACTGGACGGTCTCGCCGGTGGAGGCGCGGGTCAACGGCTCCGCGGCCAGGATCAAATCGGTCACCGTGGTGCTCCTTCCACGCCGGCGGTGGCGGTTTGCCGGGGTGCATCGGTGGCCGTGGCGCCGCTGGTGGCCGGTGCGTCGCCGGGGACCCGTCCGAGGTAGTAGTCCGCCTCGTCGGCGCCGGGATGCATGGCATGCGGCGGTGCGGTCATCCCTGGCTGCAGCGGGGCGAGCAACCGGTCCTTCTCGTAGATCAGGTCGGCCCGGTTGTCGTCGGCCATCTCGTAGTCGTTGGTCATCGTGAGCGCCCGGGTGGGGCAGGCCTCGATGCACAATCCGCAGCCGATGCAGCGCAGGTAGTTGATCTGGTAGACCTGGCCGTATCGTTCACCGGGGGAATAGCGTTCGGTCTCGGTGTTGTCGGCGCCTTCGACGTAGATCGCGTCGGCGGGGCAGGCCCACGCGCACAGTTCGCAGCCGATGCACTTCTCCAGGCCGTCGGGATGCCGGTTGAGCTGGTGCCTGCCGTGGTAGCGCGGCGCGGTCGGCGTTTTCTGCTCGGGATAGAACTCGGTGTTCGGCTTCTTGAACATGGTCGCGGCGGTGACCGCGAAGCCGGACAGCGGCTCGAACAGGCCGCTCTTGGCGCGGGTGGCGTCGCGGGCGTGCGCGTCGGCGGGCAGTGGCGGCACCGGGAAGCCGAGGAACACCGTCGAATCGGCGGAGTCCGCGTCCACGGGTTCCTCGACCGGTGGCGGTGTGCCCGCCGCCCGGCCCGCCTGCAGGAACCGCAGCACCAGCAGCCCGGTGACCGCCAAGCCGCCGATCACCAGGATCGGGGTCTGTACCGGGTAGCCCTCCGCTTGCAGCACCCGTGCCGCGGCCACCACCATGACCCAGGCCAGCGACGTCGGGATCAGCAGTTTCCAGCCGAGATTCATGAACTGGTCGTAGCGCAGCCGGGGCAGCGTGCCGCGCAGCCAGATGAACACGAACAGGAACGTCCAGACCTTGGCGGTGAACCACAGCACCGGCCACCATCCGGAGTTCGCGCCGTCCCACATGTTCAGCGGCCACGGCGCCCGCCACCCGCCGAGGAACAGCGTGGTGGCCAGCGCGGAAACCGTTGCCATGTTGACGTACTCGGCCAGCATGAACATGGCGAACTTGAGCGAGGAGTACTCGGTGTGGAAGCCGCCGACCAGTTCGCCCTCGGCCTCGGGCAGGTCGAACGGCGCCCGGTTGGTCTCGCCGACCATCGAGACGCAATAGATCAGGAACGACGGCAGCAACAGGAACACATACCAGGTGCCTTCCTGCGCGGACACGATGCCGGAGGTGGCCATGGTGCCGCCGAGCAGGAAGACGGTGGCGAAGCACAGTGCCATCGCGATCTCGTAGGAGATGACCTGCGCGGTCGAGCGCAACCCGCCCAGCAGCGGATAGGTGGAGCCCGACGACCATCCGGCCAGCACGATGCCGTAGACGCCGATGGAGGTGATCGCGAGGATGTACAGCACCGCCACCGGAAGGTCGGTGAGCTGCAGCGGGGTGGTGACACCGAAGACGGAAACCTCCGGCCCGAAGGGGATCACCGCGAACGCCATGAACGCGGGGACCACCGAGATGACCGGGGCCAGAATGTAGATCGGCTTGTCCACGATCGCCGGGACGATGTCCTCCTTGAGGGCCATCTTCACGCCGTCGGCGATGCTCTGCAGCGAGCCGAACGGCCCGGTGCGGTTCGGGCCGATCCGCATCTGCATGCGGGCCACGATCTTGCGCTCCGCGAGCACGGCGACCAGCGGAATCAGCATCAGGTACACGAACACGGCGACGGCTTTGGCGATCACGAGCCACAGCGGGTCGTGTCCGAAGCCTGTCGGGGTGTAGGGGGCGGCGGCGGGGGTCACCGCGGACGCCGTGACGAGCGCGGCGAGATCACTCATGGCGGTGCTCCTTCATCCTCTCGTCGGCGTGCCGCAGATGCACGATCGCGCCGGGCTGGACGGCGAGCTGCTCGGCGATGGAGCAGCCTGGCGAGTGCTGCGGCAGCCACACCACGCGGTCGGGCAGGTCACTGATCATCAGGGGGAGTGTGACGGCGCCGCGGCTGGTGGCGACGGTGACCGGGTCGTCGGGTTGCGCGCCGAGTTCGGCGGCGGTGGCGGCCGACAGGCGCACCACCGGGGGACGGGCGATGCCGGCCAGATTCGGTTCGCCGTCCTGCATGCGGCCCTCGTCCAGCAGCATCCGCCAGCTGGCGAGTACCGCGGTGCCCGGTTCGGGGTGCGGCAGCGGATGCGGCCGGTGCGTGGGCGCGGTGACGGGCGCGCCGTCCCACGCGCCGAGTTCGGCGAGTTCGGCGCGGGCGGATTCGACGTCCGGCAGGTTCAGGCGCACCGACATCTCGCCGGCGATGGCGTGCAGCACCCGCTGGTCCGACAGCGGCGCGGTCTGACGGCGCACCATGTCGTCGCCGAGCGCGGCGGCGAACGGGCGCGGCCTGCCCTCCCAGGTGCGGAAGGTGCCGGGTTTCTCCATGGCCGCGGCCACCGGGAACACGACGTCGGCGCGTTCGGTGACCGGGCTGCGCCGCAGTTCCAGGCTCACCACGAACCTGGCCGCGTCGATGGCGGCCAGCGCGGCGGCCGGGTCGGGCAGGTCGGCCACGTCGACGCCGCCGATGACCAGCGCGCCGAGGCCGGAGGCCGCCTCCAGGATGGCTGTCGTGTCACGGCCCGCGCCGACCGGCAGCTCCGGCACGTTCCAGACCGCCCGAACCTGTTGGCGGGCGCGGGGGTCGGCGACCGGCCTGCCGCCGGGGAGCAGGCAGGGCAGGGCGCCCGCTTCGACCGCCCCGCGTTCACCGGCCCGGCGCGGCACCCAGGCGAGGGCGGCGCCGGTTTCGTCGGCCAGACGTACGGCGGCCGACAGCGTGCCCGCCACGCCCGCCATCCGCTCACCGACCATGATCACCGCGCCGGGTTCGCGCAGCAGTCGGGCCAGATCCGCGAGCTGCGCCGGATCCGCGCCCGGCGTGGTGATCTCGCCGGTGCGGATGGCGTCGAGCAGATGCGGTTCGGCGCCCGGCACGGTCCGCATCAGCCGCCCGGACATGCGGTCGAGCCCGCGCGAGGAGTACGGCGCGAGCGAGTAGATCGGCAGGCGGCGCTTGCGGGCGGCCTTGCGCAGTCGCAGGTAGACGATCGGCGACTCTTCTTCGGGTTCGAATCCGACGAGCAGGACGACCGGCGCGGCCTCCATGCTGTCGTAGGTCACCGTGCCGTCCTGACCCGCGACGCGGGCGGCGAGGAAGTCGGCCTCCTCCGCCGAATGCGCTCGGGAGCGGAAGTCGATGTCGTTGGTACCGAGGGCGACCCGGGCGAACTTGGCGTAGGCGTAGGCGTCCTCCTCGGTGACCCGGCCGCCGACGAGCACGCCCGCGTTGCCGAAGGAGGCGGCCAGTCCCTCCGCGGCGGCGGCGAGCGCCGCCGACCAGGAGGCCGGGGCCAGTTCGCCGTCCCAGCCGCGCACCAGCGGGGTGGTGAGCCGATCGGGTTCGGTGGCGTAGGCGAAGGCCCATCGGCCTTTGTCGCAGTTCCACTCCTCGTTGACCTGCGGGTCGTCACCGGCCAGTCGGCGCAGCACCTTGCCGCGCCGGTGGTCGGTGCGCTGTGCGCAGCCGGAAGCGCAGTGCTCGCAGACATTCGGGCTGGACACCAGGTCGAACGGGCGTGCGCGGAATCGGTAGGCGGTGCCGGTGAGGGCGCCGACCGGACAGATCTGCACGGTGTTGCCGGAGAAGTAGGAGTCCAGCGGTTCGGCCTGCGCGGTGCCGACCTGTTGCAGCGCACCGCGGTCCATCAGCTCGATGAACGGGTCGCCTGCGATCTGCTGAGAGAAACGGGTGCAGCGGGCGCAGAGCACGCAGCGTTCCCGGTCCAGCAGCACCGCTGTGGACAGCGGAATCGGTTTGGGATAGGTGCGTTTGCGTCCGTCGAACCGGGATTCGGCGCGTCCGGTGGACATCGCCTGGTTCTGCAGCGGGCATTCGCCGCCCTTGTCGCAGACCGGGCAGTCGAGCGGATGGTTGATCAGCAGCAGCTCCATCACGCCCTCCTGCGCCTTGTCGGCGGCGGCGGAGGTGAGCTGGGTGCGGACCACCATGCCGTCGGCGACGGCCATGGTGCAGGAGGCGACCGGTTTGCGCTGCCCTTCGACATCGACCAGGCATTGGCGGCAGGCGCCGACCGGGTCGAGCAGCGGATGGTCGCAGAAACGGGGGATCTGGATGCCGATCAGTTCGGCGGCCCGGATCAGCAGGGTGCCGGGCGGCACGCTGACCGTGGTGTCGTCGATGGTCACGGTGACCAGATCGGCGGGAGCAGGCGCGCTGGTCTTGCCGCTCACCGTGGCCCGGCCGCCGCCGGTGATCGAATCGCTGCGCGAGACCGGTTTCATCGGACCTCTTCTCCTGACTCGGCCCATGCGGTGGAGCGCGCCGGGTCGAATGGACATCCGCCGAGCCGCAGGTGTTCGGCGTACTCCTCGCGGAAGTACTTCAGCGAGGAGATGATCGGGCTGGCCGCGCCGTCACCGAGGGCGCAGAACGACTTGCCGTTGATGGTGTCGCTGATGTCGAGCAGCTTGTCCAGGTCGGACGCGGCGCCGGCGCCGGCCTCGATCCGTTCCAGCAGCTGCACCAGCCAGTAGGTGCCCTCCCGGCACGGAGTGCACTTGCCGCAGGACTCGTGCGCGTAGAACTCCGTCCAGCGCAGCACCGCCCGCACCACGCAGGTGGTGTCGTCGAAGATCTGCAGCGCCTTGGTGCCGAGCATGGAGCCCGCCCCCGCGACGCCCTCGTAGTCGAGGGGCACGTCGAGGTGTTCCTCGGTGAACAGCGGCGTGGACGAGCCGCCCGGGGTCCAGAATTTCACCCGATGCCCGGCGCGCACGCCGCCCGCGTAGCCGAGGAGTTCGCGCAGCGTGACACCCAGCGGCGCCTCGTACTGCCCCGGCTTCGCGACGTGACCCGACAGCGAGTAGAGGGTGAAACCGGGGGACTTCTCGCTGCCCATCGAGCGGAACCAGGTGATGCCGTTGCGGATGATGGGGGGCACGCTGGCGATGGATTCCACGTTGTTCACCACGGTCGGGCAGGCGTAGAGGCCTGCGACGGCGGGGAACGGCGGGCGCAGGCGGGGCTGGCCGCGGCGGCCTTCCAGCGAGTCCAGCAGCGCGGTCTCCTCGCCGCAGATGTAGGCGCCCGCGCCCGCGTGCACGACCAGTTCGAGGTCGTAGCCGGAGCCGAGGATGTCGTGACCGAGGAAACCCGCTTCGTAGGCCTGGGCCACCGCGGCTTGGAGCCGCCGCAGCACCGGAACCACCTCGCCGCGCACATAGATGAACGCGTGCGCGGCGCGGATGGCGTAGGCGGCGATGACGACGCCTTCGATCAGCGCGTGCGGCGCGGCGAGCATGAGCGGAATGTCCTTGCAGGTACCGGGTTCCGACTCGTCGGCGTTCACCACCAGGTAGTGCGGTTTGGTGACGCCGTCGGGCCCGGGGCCCTGCGGGATGAAACTCCACTTCATGCCGGTGGGGAAGCCCGCGCCGCCGCGCCCGCGCAGGCCCGCGTCCTTGACGGTCTGGATGACCTGGTCCGGTTCCATCCGCAGGGCGGTGCGCAGCGCCTGGTAGCCGTCGTGGCGCAGGTAGGTGTCCATCGTCCAGGACTGCGGGTCGTCCCAGTAGGTGCTCAACACCGGAGTGAGCGTCATCGCGAGACCTCCGGATCCTGTTGCGGTGCGGGCGCTTGCATGCCCTGCTCGCGGGCGACGCGCAGACCGGCGAGAGTCGCCTCGCCCGCGGCGCCGTCCAGGACGCCGGGGCGCTCGTCCGGGAATCCGGCCAGGATGCGCGCGGTCTGCTTGAACGTGCACAGCGGCGCGCCGCGGGTCGGGGTGACCTGCGCCCCGGCGCGCAGGGCGTCCACCAGTGCCCGCGCGGATTCGGGGGTCTGGTTGTCGAAGAACTCCCAGTTGACCATGACCACCGGCGCGAAGTCGCAGGCCGCGTTGCACTCGACGTGCTCGAGCGTGATCGATCCGTCCGCCGTGGTCTGGCCGTGCCCGATGCCGAGGTGGCGTTCGAGCGCGGCGAGGATGGCGTCGCCGCCCAGCACCGCGCACAGCGTGTTGGTGCAGACGCCGACGTGGTAGTCGCCGGTGGGTGTGCGCCGGAACATCGAATAGAAGGTGGCGACGGCGGTGACTTCGGCGCCGGTCAGGCCCAATTGTTCCGCGCAGAACTCGATTCCGGTGCCGGTGACGTAGCCCTCCTCGGACTGCACCAGGTGCAGCAGCGGCAGGAGCGCCGAGCGCGGGTGCGGATAGCGCGCGATGATCTCCTTGGCGTCGGTTTCCAGGCGTTCGCGCACAAAGGGCTGGTAGGGCTCGGGCCGGGTGCCGAGCTTCAGCAGGACCGGCGTGCCACCGGTCACGCGGCCATCGCCGTCGGTGGATTCGCTGTGCGATGTCGGGTTCATCGGTCCACTCCGCCCATGACCGGGTCGATGCTGGCGACCGAGGCGATGACGTCGGCGACCATGCCGCCCTCGCACATCGCCGCGACCGCTTGCAGATTGGTGAACGAGGGGTCGCGGTAGTGCACCCGGTAGGGCCGGGTGCCGCCGTCGCTGACCATGTGCACCCCCAGCTCGCCGCGCGGCGACTCCACGGCCACGTACACCTGGCCCGCCGGAACGCGGATGCCTTCGGTGACCAGCTTGAAGTGGTGGATCAGCCCCTCCATGGAGGTGCCCATGATCTTGCCGATGTGCCTGGGGGAGTTGCCGAGACCGTCCGGCCCGATCTGCAGGTCGGCGGGCCAGGCGATCTTCTTGTCGTCGACCATGACCGGGCCGGGGCGCAGCCGGTCCAGGCACTGCTCGACGATCTTCAGCGACTCCTTCATCTCCTCCACGCGGATGACGTAGCGGCCGTAGCAGTCGCATCCGGTGGTGGTGGGGACGTCGAATTCGTAGTTCTCGTAGCCGCAGTAGGGCTGGGCTCTGCGCATGTCGTGCGGCAGGCCGGTGGCGCGCAGCACCGGGCCGGTGATGCCGAGCGCCATGCACCCCTGCAGGTCGAGGTAGCCGATGTCCTGCGTGCGGGATTTCCAAATCGGGTTGGCGGTGAGCAGGTGTTCCATGTCGCGCAGCCGTTTGGGCAGCAGGGCGAGCAGTTCCCGGACCTTGGTGACGCCGTCGTCGGGCAGATCCTGGGCCAGGCCGCCGGGGCGGATGAACGCGTGGTTCATCCGCAGCCCGGTGATCGTCTCGAAGACGTCGAGGATCAGTTCGCGTTCCCGGAAGCCGAACAGCATCGGAGTCAGCGCGCCGAGTTCCATACCGCCGGTGGCCAGGGCGACCAGGTGCGAGGAGATGCGGTTGAGCTCCATCAGCAGCACGCGGATGATCGTGGCGCGCTCCGGGATCTGCTCGGTGATGTCGAGCAGTTTCTCCACGCCCAGGCAGTACGCCGTCTCGTTGAAGAACGGCGACAGGTAGTCCATGCGGGTGACGAAGGTGACGCCCTGGGTCCAGTTGCGGAATTCGAGGTTCTTCTCGATCCCGGTGTGCAGGTAGCCGATTCCGCAGCGGGCTTCGGTGACCGTTTCGCCTTCGATCTCGAGGATCAGGCGCAGTACACCGTGCGTGGACGGGTGCTGCGGACCCATGTTGACGACGATGCGTTCCTCGCCCGCGCCGGCCAGCGTCTCGGCCACCTGGTCCCAGTCCTGCCCCGCCACGGTGACCGTGACGGGCTCGGGCGCGGTGCCCTCGACGAGGCCCGGTTCGGTGTCGGTGTCGTTCATCAGCTGTATGCCCTCCGCTCGTCGGGCGGCGGGATGCGCGCGCCCTTGTATTCGACCGGGATCCCGCCGAGCGGGTAGTCCTTGCGCTGGGGGTGGCCGCGCCAGTCGTCCGGCATGGTGATCCGGGTCAGCGAGGGGTGCCCGTCGAACCGGATGCCGAAGAAGTCGTAGGTCTCGCGCTCGTGCCAGTCGGTGGTCGGGTACACCTCGTAGAGCGAAGGGATGTGCGGGTCGGCGTCGGGGGCGGAGACCTCCACCCGCAGGCGGCGGTTGTGCGTGATCGACATGAGGTGATAGACGGCGTGGAGTTCGCGGCCGGAATCCTCCGGGTAGTGCACGCCGTTGACGCCGAGGCAGAGCTCGAAACGCAGGGCGGGATCGTCCCGCAACGCGCGGGCGACCGACGGCAGATGCTCCCGGTGCACGTACAGGGTGAGCTCGCCGCGGAAGACGATCACCTTCTCCAGGGCCGCGTCCAAGCGGGTGCCGATGGCGGTGAGCGCGGCATGCAGCGCGGTGACCACGTCGTCGAAGTACCCGCCGTACGGGGCGGGAGTGCTGCCCGGCAGGATGACCGGGCGGACCAGTCCGCCGTAGCCGGAGGTGTCGCCGGTGCCGGACACGCCGAACATGCCGCGGCGCACGCCGATCACCTCGGCGCCGGGCCGCGCGGAATCCTCCTCGGGCAGAGTGCCTTCGGGGCCCGCGGTGGCAGCGGCATCGATCGCGTCGTGCGCGGGCGGGGCGTCGGTGTCGTCGGGGGTGTCGAAGGTCATCGGAGCAGACCCTCCATCCGGATGGTCGGGGTCGAGGCGAGCGCGGCCTGCTCGGCGGCGCGGATGGCCTCCTCGCGGTTGACCCCGAGCGGCATCTGCTGAATCTTGGCGTGCAGTGCCAGGATCGCGTTCAGCAGCATCTCCGGCCGGGGTGGGCAGCCGGGCAGGTAGATGTCGACCGGAACCACGTGGTCGACGCCCTGCACGATGGCGTAGTTGTTGAACATCCCGCCCGAGGACGCGCAGACGCCCATCGCCAGCACCCATTTCGGTTCGGTCATCTGGTCGTAGACCTGGCGCAGCACCGGGGCCATCTTCTGGCTCACCCGGCCCGCGACGATCATCAGATCGGCCTGCCGTGGCGAGGCACGGAATGCTTCCATGCCGAAGCGGGCGATGTCGAAACGGCCCCCGCCGGTGGCCATCATCTCGATGGCGCAGCAGGCCAGCCCGAAGGTTGCCGGCCATAGGGAACCCTTGCGCAGGTATCCGGCGAAATCCTCGACCGTGCTCAGCAGGAAGCCGCTGGGCAGTTTTTCCTCGAGACCCATGTTCTACTGACTCGCTTCCACTCGTCGGCTTACGAATTCGGCTGCGCGGCATTCAGTCCCAGCTGAGCCCGCCGCGCCGCCATTCGTAGGCGTAGGCCACCGAGACGTTGAAGATGAACAACGCCATCGCGGCGAGACCGAAGAGACCGAGCGCATCGAAGTGCACTGCCCACGGGTAGAGGAACACGATCTCGATGTCGAAGATGATGAACAACATCGCGGTGAGGTAGTACTTCACCGGAAAGCGTTGTCCCGTAACATTTCCCGGCCCACCGGCCACGGCATGCGGCGTGGGTTCGATACCGCATTCGTAGGGTTCCAGTTTCGCCCGGTTGTGCCGTTTCGGGCCGACCAGGGCCGATAGGACGATGGAGAACAGCGCGAACGCGGCCGCGATCGCGCCGAGTACAAGCGTCGGCATCTCGATATTCACGACTGCACTTCCCCTCCTTGCGAGCTGCAGCTGACAACAGCGTCCGAGGCGGGCTGACGTCGTTGTCCGCCTCGGCCAGACTCGCCCCTCGGCTTCACCCGGGAGCGGTCATTACCGGTCGCGCTCCCATGTGAGGTACGGCACAGCCTACAACCGAACGGACGGCCCGCACCGGGTTTGGCGACGTCGTTTGATCGAATTCAGTACAAGCATTTATGACCGAAACGGTGGTAATCCGCCCGGCGGACCCGGAATCTTGGCTGAACGGTCAGTTGGCGGTCGGAAATGCCGGGTATCGCGACGTCAAATGTGGTCCCGAGCGGGTTCGGAGTCGGAATCAGCGACAGCGAGGCGAAGGTCGGGAGTGTCGACCGGGCGCCGGTTCGGGACCCGTTCGACCGAGAGCGCGGCAGCGCCAGGCGCGGAGGACAACTAATTCAAGATCGCTATGAATAGCTGCCGCGGTTGAAGTCGGGCAGGCGGCGATCAGGCCGCCGAACGGTTGCGCAGCAGTGCCACGACGGCCTCGGTGAGCCGGAGCGGGTCGATGGGGTGCGCCACCGCGGCCTCCGCGCGCGACCAGTTGGCCAGCCAGGCGTCATCCGGACGGCCGGTGAGTACCAGCAGCGGCGGGCACGGCTCGACTTCGTCTTTCAACTGCTTGGCGATACCGAGCCCGCCCGCGGGGGCCGCCTCGCCGTCGAGCACGGCCAGGTCTATGCCGCCCGCATCGAGCTGCGCGATCACCACGGGGGCGGTGGCCACCTCGAGGTACTCGAACGCCGGTAGTTCCGGGTGCGGGTGCTTGCCCAAGGCCTGGATCACCTGGCGCCTGGTGTCGGCGTCGTTGCTGTACACGAGAACCCGCAGAGGGGTGGAACGAGTGGAATCGGCCACGATCGGCATCGTACGTCCGCGAGGGTGGGGCGCGTGGCAGGTTCGGCGCAGTTGGCGCCCGCGCGTCGTCCACCGCGCGTCACCGGCGTGGTCGAGGGTCGAAAGCCGATGACAAGCAGTTGATAAGAATCTGCCGGTAGAGTCCGGCCAATGCGGGGAGATATCACGCAGGCCCTCGTCGACACCGACGTGTGGACCGATGAGATGCTGGGCCACGCCGGGATTCCGGTGATCGACGTTCCGTTCGTGACCATCGGCAGTGGGATCGGATCGTTCGTCACCTATGACACGCTCCGGATCTTCGGTGTGCCCGCCGAGGCGATGGCGGTACTCGGTCCGCAGGAGCACCCCTGGGCCTCCTATGAGTATCTGACGAGGGTCTCGCAGATTCCGCGCGGCGAGCGCCTGCGCAGCGACTCGGCCTCGACGCCGGACAACATCTGGGGCTTCCCCTCCTACGCGGTGCGCGAGGCCATCGCCGACAAGTCGATCAAAGCGCTGTGGAACGTCTTCGTCGAGCCGATCTTCGCCAATTACTACACCCCGCGCGCAGGCCAGGCGTTCGCCGCCATGGAGCGGGAATTCCACCGCATCGGTTACGCGCGCTCGCTGCACCGCGGCCACGTGCGCATGGTGCGCAAGCGCCACGGCGGCGGATATTTCACCATCCTCACCCCGCCCGCGGGTTCGACGCCGACCAAGCGCGTCGCCTTCCGCAGCACGTATGTGCATGTGGCCGTGGGTTATCCGGGCCTGAAGCTGCTGCCGGACCTGCAGGAGTATCGCGAAACCCATCGTGATCCGACCCGGGTGGTCAACGCCTACGAGCCGCACGAGCACGTCTACCAGGCGCTCCAGCGGCGGCCCGGCACCGTGCTGATCCGCGGCAGCGGAATCGTCGCGAGCCGCGTCCTGCAACGGCTCATCGACGACCGGGACAAGCACCGGCTCGACACCCGGATCCTGCACCTGTTCCGCACGTACATCGCCGGCTCGCACGGCAAGAACATCTTCAGCAGGCGCAAGGGCGGCGACGGATGGGCCTACCAGGGGTTCAACTATCCGAAGTCGGTGTGGGGCGGTCAGCTCAAGCAGAAAGTACGCAATCTGCAGGGCGAGGAACGGGCGCGGGCGTACAAGGAAATCTCCGGTACCAACACCCCGATCCGGGACAACTGGCAGGAACAGTTGCGCCGTGGCCGCCGAGAGGGGTGGTACCAGGTGATGGCGGGCACGATGCGGGCTCCGCGCCCGGCCGGGGGACGGCAAGGCGTGGTCGCGACGATTCTTCCGGACACCAGTGCGCCGCTGCCGTTTCCGCCGCCGACGCAACCGTTCGACACGACCGTCGACTACATCATCGACTGCACGGGCTTGGAAGCCGACATCCGCGAGCACCGGCTGCTGGCCGACCTGCTCGACCACACCGGCGCCGGTCGCAATCCGCTCGGCCGGCTCGACGTGGACACGACATTCGAGCTGATCGGCACCCGCAGCGGCCCCGGACGGATGTACGCCTCCGGCAGCGCTACCCTCGGCGGGCCGTTCGTCGGCGTGGACACCTTCCTGGGGCTGCAGATCGCCGCGCAGGAGATCGCCGACGATCTGGCCGCGGTCGGATTCTGCCGCAGGATGGGGCCGCTGCGCTCGACGCGGCAATGGTGGTTGTGGGTTACGAACGAGAAGATCTGAGCGATGCTTCCTACCTTGAACGGGCGAATCCAGACCCGTCTTCTGGCGCTGAGCGTGATCGGCTTCGTCGTCGCGCTGATCATCACCCCGGTCCTGCCGACCGGTTCGTTGAGCATCGGTCAGGCCTACCGGGTGACGTTGTCGGTCCTGCTGGCGACCGTTCTGGTCGGCGTGCTGTGGGAATTGCTCTACCATTTCCTGCAGCAGTTCCGCTGGGAAAAGGACTGGCCGACCTTGTTCGGTTTCGTCACCATCCTCAACGAGGGAGCGCTGATGTGGGTCCTCGTGCGTTACACCACCGTGGTGCTGCCCGAGCATCTGCGCCCGTCGCTCGCGGCGTTCGGAATCCAGTTCGTCGTCACGTGGATCGTCTTCTGGCTCATCGTGAACGGGCCGATGCGGGTGGTGTTCCACCGGTGGCGGTTCCAAGGCGGCCGGTTCCTATGAGCGCGCAGATCGAGGCATTGCCCGGCGCCCATCTGGTGGCGAGCGCGGGCGGCGCGGTCGTGGTCGTCGCGCACCGTGGCGACGGCGCCGTCACGGCGGACACGGTGGCGGCCCGGACGATGACGGCGCTGCTGGACATCGTGCGCGAAGCCGTCGCACGCGACCGGCGCCGCAGCGGGCGCGCGGTGGCGCGGCTGGCCACGACCTGGCTCATGAGCCTGTCCAACGGTGAAGAGGACGAGGTCGAATTCGGGGTGATCACGCCCGTGGACAACGGCCTGGCGATATTCCTGCACGGTGGGGTCACGGCGGTGCTCTCGGGTCCCGGCCACACGGAGGTGCTTCGCGGCCGGGACGCCGGATTCACCGTCGACCGCATGGTGACGCCGACCCCGGGCAGCGGCGCGGGGTTGTTCGTGGACGAGGCCGGGTGGACCGCGGAGGCTTTGCCGGGACGCGGGATCTTCGCGCTCGGCGCGGGGACGGTCCCCGGGTCGGGCGCGGTGCTGTGGTCAGAGGTGGCGCCGGACGTGATCGGCGGCGAACCGGCGATCGACGGCGTCACCGAGTCGCTGGGCCGGCCACGGGCGGGTTCCGCGCCGCGACCGCCCCTCGCCGCGCCCCACGCGGCCTCGACGCCGGAACCGGCCCCAGGACCGCGGCGGGCAGCGGAGCCGCCGCGCGTCGAGCCCCGACCGGCACCGGAATCGCCGCCCGCCGCGCAACAGCCGCTCACCGCAGGGCCGCAATCACCGGTCTCCGCCGGACCGGAGGCCATGCCGGAATCGCACCGACCCGGCGCGCAGCCGGAGTCCGAGCACGTGTCCGCACCGCAGCCCCGGCAGGCGCCGAGCCTGCGCAAGGACGAGGAAGCCGCCGACGCCGCGACCGAAGTCGATCTGCATGCCTCGGCGCGGCAGACGCCGCCGCGCCGAGGCATGACACCGCCGGTGGCGCAACCGCTTCCGCCGAGCCCGGACCCGGCGCGGCCCGCGCACCGCACCGATCGGGACTACGCGATCGCCAACGATGCGAACCTCGCCGAGACGATGGTGCCCTCCGCCGAGGTGGTCGCGGACGCGCTCGGATCGACCGGCTCGAACACGCTCGGGCATCGGGTGATCGTGCACGGATTCCAATGTGCCCGGCATCATCACAACGATCCGCGGGTGTCGTTCTGCGCGGTGTGCGGGATCCGGATGGACCAGCTCACCTGCGTGCTGAGCGAGGGGGTGCGCCCACCGCTGGGTGTGCTGCTGCTGGACGACGGCACGTCGTTCGTCCTGGACAACGACTGCGTTCTGGGCCGCGAGCCGGAGCACTCGGAGGCGGTCGCGCGCGGGGCGCGCCCGGTGCGGCTGGAGGACAGCTCGGGGGGCATGTCGCGAGCGCACGCGGAGATCCGCCTCGTCGACTGGGACGTGACGGTCGTGGACGGCGGCTCCACGAACGGCACTCACATTCGTCATCCCGGACGCCAGGACTGGGTCCGCGCGGTACCGGGCCATCCGGTCACCCTCGTACCCGGCGCCCAGATCCAACTGGGCGGCCGCGTCCTGACCTTCGACTCCCAGCACGGCCAGCTGTAGCCGCGCCGACCGGTGCGGCGCACCGCGCTCAGGCGTGGCGGAAGCGGATGATTCCCGACCAGTCGGCCAACCGTTGCGCATCACCGAGGGCGCGGCGGCGGCGATGGCGTGGCCGCGCTCACCGGCGAGCCGCTCGGCCAGCGGGTCGTGAAAGAGCGCGTCGGAGCGGCCGGTTTGTCATAGCCGCGGCCGGTGGTTTCGCCCGTGCCGGGCAGCGGGCAGGCAGGTCAGTGCGGGTGGAAGGCGTCGGAGCCGACCTCGGCGGGGTCGAGCAGATGGGTGAGGAACAGGCGGGTGGTCGGAGTCGGGGTGCGGGTGGTGATGGCATGCCACGGACGGTCCAGCGGGGTGCCCTCCACGGGGAGGACGCGCAGGACGCCGTTCTCCAGATCCTGGGAGATCGCGTCGCTGTGGATCAGCGTGACGCCCAGGCCTTCTCGCGCGGCGGCCAGGGCCGCGCCGTGCGACCCGAGGGTGAGCGTGGGCGGTTCGATCCGGAGCTGGTCGAGCAGGGCGAGGGTGGCCTCGCGGGTGCCCGAGCCGCGGCCGCGCAGCAGCCAGGTGGTGTGCAGCGGGTCCAGTTCCGGCAGGCCGACCACGACCAGGCGGCTCGGTCGCCGCGCACGCACCACCAGTCCCGTGTCCCGCGGCGGACGGCCCGCGATGACGAGATCCGTTTCGTGGTGCTGCAATTCGAGGAACAGCGCGTCGCGCGGATGCACCGACAGGCTCAGCTCGATGTCGGGGAACCGGCGGCTGAACGAGGCCAGCGGCCGCAACAGGACATATTCGCCCGCGGTGGCGACCACGCCGATCCGCAGCCGTCCGGTCTCGGCACGGCGCACGGCGGCCTGGGCCTCCTTCATCAGCCCGAGAATTCCGCGGCAGTACTCGGCGTAGACGCGACCCGCCTCGGTGAGCGCGATCCCGCGCCCGGCTTTGGCGACGAGCTTGGCGCCGAGCTGTTTCTCGATGTGCGCGACGGCCGCGGAGACGGCGGCCTCGGTGATGTGCAGCTGCGCGGCGGCGCGGCGGATGCTGCCCTGGCGGGACACGGCCAGGAAGGTTTCCATCCGAGCCGCACTCACTATACCCACCGAAGAACGGTAACAAACTCAATGAATATGTTGGGTATCGCGAGGAACAATCAAATTGTTTGTCGGTATCCGGCCCGTCATCCTGGAAATCCCAAGGCACGCCCGTTCACCCGGGTGCGGGTGTCCCGCAGTGGCACAGCAGGAGGAACGATGGCCGAAGAAATCGAACGTGACCGCTGGGATCCGGGTGTCCAATCCTATGCGTCGATGGGCTATTACGCCCCCGACTACCAGCCGTCGGAAACCGACGTGCTCGCCGTGTTCCGGGTGACTCCGCAACGTGGCGTCGATCCGATCGAGGCCGCTGCCGCGGTGGCGGGTGAATCCTCGACGGCGACTTGGACGGTGGTGTGGACCGACCGGCTCACCGCGCACTCGCGCTATCAGGCGAAGTGTTACCGGATCGACGAGGTCCCCGGGCGGCCGGGGGAGTACTTCGCCTATATCGCCTACGATCTCGACCTGTTCGAGGAAGGGTCGATCACGAACTTGACCTCCTCGATCATCGGCAACGTGTTCGGATTCAAGCCGCTGCTCGCGCTGCGGCTGGAGGACATGCGCATTCCGGTGGCATACGTGAAGACGTTCCAGGGGCCGCCGCACGGCACGGTGATGGAACGCGAATATCTCAACAAATACGGCAGGCCGCTGCTCGGTGCGACGGTGAAACCGAAACTCGGGCTATCCGCGCGCAATTACGGGCGGGTGATCTACGAGGCGTGCAAGGGCGGCCTGGATTTCACCAAGGACGACGAGAACATCAACTCGCAGCCGTTCATGCGCTGGCGCGACCGGTACCTGTTCGCGATGGAAGGCGTGAACCGGGCGATGGCCGAGACCGGCGAGATCAAAGGCCACTACCTGAATGTGACCGCGGCATCGATGGAGGACATGTACGAGCGCGCGGAGTTCGCCAAGGAGCTCGGCAGCGTCGTCATCATGATGGACCTCACTGTCGGATTCACCGCGATGCAGTCGATGTCGCACTGGGCGCGCCGCAACGGGGTGCTGCTGCATCTGCATCGCGCGGGGCATTCCACCTACACCCGGCAGAAGACCCACGGTGTCAGCTTCCGTGTACTGGCCAAGTGGTGCAGGCTGATCGGCGTCGACCATCTGCACGCGGGCACCGTGGTCGGGAAGCTCGAGGGCGACCCGGCGACGACCAAGGGGTTCTACGACACGCTGCGGGAGAACCGCATTCGGACCGAGCCGGCCAACGGCATCTTCTTCGACCAGCACTGGGCGAGCCTGCCGGGAGTGATGCCGGTGGCCTCCGGCGGCATCCACGCCGGGCAGATGCATCAGCTGCTCGACCTGTTCGGCGACGACGTGGTGCTGCAATTCGGCGGCGGCACGATCGGGCATCCGCTCGGCATCGCCGCGGGCGCGGAGGCGAACCGGGTGGCGCTGGAGGCGGTCGTCCAGGCTCGCAACGAAGGCCGTGACCTGCTCAAGGAAGGGCCGGAGGTGTTGCGGAAGGCGGCCGAGATCTGCCGCCCGCTCGACGTCGCGCTGGCCACCTGGGGCGATGTCACCTTCGACTACACCTCCACCGACGCGCCGGACGCCGTGCCGACGGTCAGCCGCTGAGCATCCAGGAAGGACAAGCCATGTATCTACGGCACGGAACGTTCTGCTACCTCCCGCCGCTGACCGACGAGCAGATCGCCGCGCAGGTGCGCTACGCGCTGCTCAACAGCTGGCCGGTCTCCATCGAGTACACCGACGATCCGCATCCGCGCAACGCCTACTGGGAGATGTGGGGGTTGCCGCTGTTCGACCTGGACGAGCCCGACGGGGTGCTGGCCGAGATCAACGCGTGCCGGGCGACTTTCCCGCGCCACTATGTGCGGGTGCTGGCCTACGACGCGCGCTACACCAGGCAGACGACGGCGCTGAGCTTCCTGGTGCAGCGCCCGCCCGACGAGCCCGGCTTCGTGCTCACCCGCACCGAGGGCCCGGACCGGCAGCAGACCTACGGCCTGCACTCGTACGCCACGACCGTCCGCCCGGGACACCGGTATGGCGGCTGAGCACAACGGCTCGGGATTCCGTCTGCATCGCCCGGGGGCCGAGGTCCCCGGCGCGGTGCGGACGGCGCCCGCCGAACCCGAGGCGCCGGAGATCCTGAACGAGGACGCGGTGCTGGATCTGTCCACCGACATCGCGGGCCACGACGTCGAGGAGACGTTGCGCAGGCTGGACGCGGAACTGATCGGGCTGGCGCCGGTGAAGCGGCGGGTGCGCGAGATCGCGGCGCTACTGCTGATCGATCGCGCCCGTCAGCGGTTCGGGCTGACCTCGTCTCGTCCCACCATGCACATGAGCTTCACCGGCGGGCCCGGCACCGGCAAGACCACGGTGGCGTTGCGGATGGCGCAGATGCTGCACGCCCTCGGCTACATCCGGAAACCGAAGGTGCACACCGTCACCCGCGACGACCTGGTGGGCCAGTTCATCGGGCACACCGCACCGAAGACGAAGGAGGCGCTGGCCAAGGCGGCGGGTGGGGTGCTGTTCATCGACGAGGCCTACTACCTGTTCCGGCCGGAGAACGAACGCGACTACGGGCAGGAGGTGATCGAGATCCTGTTGCAGGAGATGGAGAACGAGCGCGCCAGCCTGGTGGTGATCTTCGCCGGGTACCCGGATCGGATGGACCGCTTCTTCTCCGCCAATCCGGGCCTGTCCTCACGGGTGGCTCATCACCTGGAGTTCGCCGACTACACCCACGCGGAGCTGCTCGGCATCGCCGAGCTCATGGTGGCCGCGGAGAACTTCCGCTTCGAGGACGCGGCGCGGGCGGCCTTCGGCGAATACCTGGAACGCCGGATGGCCCGTCCGCGCTTCTCCAACGCACGCAGCGTGCGCAACGCCCTGGACCGGTGCCGGCTGCGCCAGGCCAAACGTCTCGTCGAGCTGCGCAGACCGCTGACCAAGACCGATCTGATCACGCTGATCGACCAGGATGTCTACGGCAGCAGCGTGTTCACCGAACCCGAGCCACCCGGCGGGCCGACCGTGCGAGCCCTCCGGTGACGAGATCGAGGCGCGATGCCAGAAGGACTGAAAACCCTCACCCGCTACACCATCGAGCAGGAGCACCGGCATCCCGGATCCTCCGGTGAGTTCTCCGCCTTGGTGAACGTGATCGCGACGGCGACGAAGATCGTCGCCAATCAGGTCACCCGGGGTGCGATCGCCGGATCGATCGGTGCGGTGATCAATCCCGCCCTACTCCCACCCGCGAACCCGGACGATCTGCCACCGCCGGGGCATCGCAAGCTGGACGCGATCAGCAACGACATCATGGTCGCCGAAACCCAGTGGACAGGTCATCTTTCGGCGTTGCTGTCCGAGCAGATCAGCGACATCCACCCGGTGCCCGATACGCATCGGCGCGGCAAGTACCTGTTGGCGTTCGATCCCCTGGACGGGTCGTCCAACATCGACGTCAACCTGCCGGTGGGCACGATCTTCAGCGTGCTGCGTGCGCCCGCGCGAGGCCGCGGCGCCGCCAGCACCCCGAGCGCGGGGGATTTCCTGCAACCGGGCGTCGAGCAGGTGTGCGCGGGGTTCACCCTGTACGGGCCCGCGACCATGCTGGTGCTGACGACCGGTAGCGGGGTGGACGGATTCACCCTGGACCGGGAGATCGGCGCGTTCGTGCTGACCCATCCCCGGATGCGCATCCCCGAGGACACTTCCGGTTTCGCGATCAACGCGGCCAACGAGCGATTCTGGGAACGGCCGGTGCGTCGCTACGTGCACGAGTGCCTGGACGGCGTGGACGGTCCGCGCGAGCGCGATTTCAATATGCGCTGGGTGGCCTCGCTGGTCGCCGACACCTTTCACATCCTCACCCGTGGTGGGGTCTACCTGTATCCGCGCGACACCCGCCCGCCCACGCGTCCGGGCCGGGTCGCGTTGCTCTACGGTGCCAATCCGATCGCGTTCATCGTCGAACAGGCCGGCGGTGCGGCGACCACCGGCAGCGAGCGGGTGCTGGAGGTGGCGCCGGTCGAGGTCCACCAGCGGGTGCCGCTGATCTTCGGCTCCCGCAACGAAGTGGAGCGCATCGAGCGGTATCACCGCGAACCCGACGAGGGCCCCAGCTTCGACAGCTCGCTGTTCGGCACGCGCTCGCTGTTTCGCCCAGCTCAGCGCTGAAGAGGAGAACCATGTCGGTCAAGCACCCCGTCGTCGCGATCACCGGGTCCTCCGGCGCGGGGACCTCCAGCGTGACACGGACGTTCCAGGAGATCTTCCGCCGCGAAGGGATCAACGCCGCCATCGTCGAGGGCGATTCGTTCCACCGTTACGACCGCAACGAGATGAAGCTGGCCATGGCCGAGGCCGAGCAGAACCGCAATCTACGGTTCTCGCACTTCGGTGAGGAGGCGAATCTGCTGAAGGAGCTGGAGACGCTGTTTCGTGACTACGGCGAGACCGGCGTCGGGACCGTCCGCCGATACCTGCACGACGAGACCGAGGCCAAGCCCTACGGACAGCCACCAGGGACCTTCACGCCGTGGGAGGAGCTGGTGCCCGGCAGTGACCTGCTGTTCTACGAAGGTCTGCACGGCGCGGCGGTCACCTCCACCGTGGATGTGGCCCGGCACACCGATCTGCTGGTCGGCGTCGTGCCGATCATCAATCTGGAGTGGATTCAGAAGGTGATCCGGGACAAGACCGAGCGCGGTTACTCCAGCGAGGCCGTGATCGACACGATCCTGCGGCGGATGCCGGACTACGTCACCTACATCTGCCCGCAGTTCTCCCGCACCTACGTCAACTTCCAGCGGGTGCCGACCGTGGACACCTCGAATCCTTTTATCGCGCGCACCATCCCGACCGCCGACGAGAGCTTCGTGGTGATCCGGTTCGCGGATCCGAAGGTCATCGACTTCCCGTATCTGCTGTCGATGCTGCACGACTCGTTCATGTCGCGGACCAATTGCATCGTGGTGCCCGGCGGCAAGATGGAGTTGGCCATGCAGCTGATCTTCACCCCGCTGATCCTGCGGTTGATGGACAAGCGGCCGAAGCGGTCGTACTGAGCGCACGCGGGTTCGGTCCTGGTCGGCTGCGCACGGGCTGGACGGGCGCTCGCGTGTGGCTGAGCTGGTCAGTCGGGCAGCAGGGGTACCGAAATGCCCTCGCCGCGGTGCAGGAGGGCGGCGCGGGTGACGGCGGCGGAGCCGAAGCGCTTGCGCAGGTCGTCGAGGGTCGCGTCGAGGGTGTTGGCGGCGCGGGGCTCGAAGGGCAGGGTGAGCTGAACGGCGTCGGCGTCGTCGAGGTTGGTCAGCGCGAGGCCGATCAGGGTGAGACCGCGTTCCTGGATCAGCGGCATCGCCGCGGTGAGCAGCGCGCGGGACGCACCCAGGATCGTCTCGGTGTGGTCGGTGGCCTCGGCCAGGGTGTGGGACCGGGTGGCCCGGGCGAAATCATCGAAACGCAGGCGCAGCACTACGGTTCGGCACACGCGGTTCGCGGCGCGCAGGCGCCTGCCGAGCCGATCGGTGAGCCCGTGCAGGTAGGCCTCGATCTCGGCGGGGGGACGATGCCTGCGACCGAGGGCGCGCTGGGCGCCGATCGAGCGCCGCCGCCGACCGGTCTCGACGCGGCGCGGGTCGCGCGCCCAGGAGAGGGCGTAGAGGTGGCGGGCCGCGGCGGGGCCGAGTATCGCCCGCAGCGGACTCTCACCCAGCTCGGCCAGCTGACCGACCCGGGTGATGCCGTGCTCGTGCAACGTGCGCGCGGTGACATCGCCTACACCCCACAGTCTTTCGACCGGCAGCGGATGCAGGAAGTCCAGCTCGCCGCCGGGCGGCACCAGCCGCAATCCGTCGGGCTTGGCGACCGCACTGGCCACCTTGGCCAGGAATTTGGTGCGGGCGATGCCCACCGAGATCGGCAAGCCGACGCGCTCGCGCACCTGCGCGCGCAGCCGCGTCGCGATGGCGACCGGTTCACCGGAGATCCGGCGCAGCCCGCCGACATCGAGAAACGCCTCGTCGATGGAGATGCCCTCCACGACGGGTGTGGTGTCGCGGAAGATGTCGAAGACGGCCTTGCTGGCCTCGGCGTAGGCGGCCATGCGCGGGGGCACCACGATCGCGTGCGGGCACAACCGGCGCGCCTGCCCGCCGTTCATCGGGGTGCGCACGCCGAACGCCTTCGCCTCGTAGCTGGCGGCCAGTACCACCCCGCCGCCGACGATCACCGGCTTGCCGCGCAGCCGCGGGTCGTCACGCTGCTCGACCGAGGCGTAGAACGAATCGAGATCGGCATGCAGGATCGATGCCTCCGCCCGCGCGAGTATCCGGGGTCTGCCGGATCGGGAGACGGGCGCTTCGGACACGAACATATGTTCGCACAAGGCTCCGACAGGCGCCGTCGAGCCGGGGCCGATCTACTGGTTGCCTCCGTAGTAACCCGCCTCAGCCGGTAACCTGTTCCCACGACGGGGCACAGCTCGGATGAGGGAGTCGGTACGGTGCGTGGATTCGGGGATCTGGAGGCGGTGATCATGGACCGCATCTGGGATCAGGACGCAGAGGACACAACGGTGCGCGAGATCTTCGACGAACTGTCGGCTCGGCGGGACATCGCCTATACGACGGTGATGTCGACCATGGACAACTTGCATCGCAAGGGCTGGCTGGCGCGCGAACGCGCGGGCAAGGCCTATCGATATTGGCCGACGCTCACCAGGGAAGAGCACAGCGCCCGGCTCATGCTGGAGGCATTGGGTTCCGGCGGCCGCTCGGATCTGGTGCTCAGTCATTTCGTCGACCGGATCAGCGCCGAGGAGTCGGCCGGGCTGCGCGCCGCGCTCCGCAGACTGGCGGCGCGCAAGTCACCAGAAGTGCCGTGAGCCTTGCCATAGCTCTGATGCTGTACGGCAGCGTCGTGGCGACCTTCGGTCCGCCCGTGCTGCGCGGTCTGACCCATCGCGGTATCGCGCCGCGGCTGGGTGTGATCGCCTGGGTCGTCGCGATCGTCGGCGCGCTGAGCGCATGGGGAATCGCGGCGACCCTCGTGACCGTCGAGTTCGCCACCTACTGGGGACATCCGAAAGACGCGTTGCGCGCCTGCGTCTCGTTCCTGTGGTCCCCGATGCACGTGCACGGCGCCGCGGCCACCCGAGCGGCCACGTTCGCGGTGGCGGCGCTGGTCGCTACCGGTACGGTCGCGCTCGTGGCGCGTGCGGTGGGCGTCGTGGTGGACATGCGCAGGCGGACCAGCGTCCATGCGCGGGCGGTCCGGCTGGTCGGCAGGCCGGTGCCGGGTATCGGGGCGGTGGTGCTCGATTCGCCGGAGCGTCAGGTCTACTGCGTGCCGGGGCGGCCCGACACCATCGTGGTCACCACCGCCGCCCTGGATGCGCTGGACGGCGATCAGCTGGCCGCGGTCCTCGCGCACGAACGCGCGCACCTGTCCGGCAGGCACGCGGCGTTGACCGCGGTGCTGCGTGCGGTGGCCACCACGTTGCCCGGCCTGCGGTTGTTCACCGTCGGCGCGGCCGAGATCACGCGCCTGCTGGAGATGTGCGCCGACGACAAAGCCGCCGACGAGCACGGGTCGCTGCCGCTGCTGGGTGGGCTGCTGGCGATCGTCGGCA
The DNA here is from genome assembly GCF_015477775.1 of Nocardia abscessus. GTDB lineage: Bacteria > Actinomycetota > Actinomycetes > Mycobacteriales > Mycobacteriaceae > Nocardia > Nocardia abscessus_A. The sequence goes on from NZ_JADLQO010000009.1 coordinate 111,039, forward strand.
TCGTCGAGTCCGCGCCGCCGGGTGCGCTGGCGGCGGCGGGCACCGCGGTGCTGGCCCGTGCCGAACGGCTGGCCGACCCGGTCGGCGCGATCCGGCGCGCCACCACCCGCACCGCCCTGCTCGGTGTGATCGCGATGACGGTGACCGGGTCGGCGCTGGCGGCGGCGATGGTCGCGGGTCTGGGCGCACTGCTGAGCTGAGTGATAGGGGAATACGGGTTGCAGGTCACCTGGGATCAGGTCTTCGCCTGGCGGCTGCATCGTCAATATGTGCGGTCCCGTGCGGACGAGGGGGCGGTAGCGATCGCCGAACGGCTGTGTGGCGTGCAGGCGCAGGTCACCTCCGCGGCGGAACTGGCGGTCGCATTGCGCAGCGTGAAACCGGAACCGGGCGGCCTGGTTCGCGCGCTCGAGGACGGCACGTTGATGAAGACCTGGGCGATGCGCGGCACCCTGCACGCGCTCACACCGGACCTGGCCGCGGCCTGCCTGGCGCTCATCGGCTCGGCACGCACCTGGGAGAAGCCTGCCTGGCAGAAGAACTTCGGCGCCTCGCCCGCGGAGGTGGCTGCGCTGACCGAGGCGGTCGCCGAGGTGCTCGATGGCGCGGTGCTCACCCGCGAGGAACTGGTCGAGGCTTTGGTGTCCGAGCCGGAATTCCACCGGCTCGGCGAGGAATTGCGCTCCGGCTGGGGCGCGCTGCTCAAACCCCTGGCCTGGCAGGGGGTGCTGTGCCACGGTCCGGCGCGGGGCACCAAGGTGACCTTCACGAGTCCCGCGCACCTGGTGCGCGACTGGCCCGGCCTGCCCGAACCGGATGCCGCGGCGCACGTTGCGGTTCTCGGCTATCTGCGCGCCCACGGCCCGGCGACGCCGGAGATTTTCGACGCCTGGCTCAGCCGCAACAGTCTGCGCAAGACGACGGTCCGGCGCTGGTTCGCCGAGCTGGGTGGGCTGCTCACCGAAGTCGAGGTGGAAGGCCGCCGCGCCTTCCTGCCGACCGATCAGGTCGATGCCGTGGCGGCTGCCGCGCCGACCGCGTCGGTGCACCTGCTCGGTGCCTTCGACCAGTACGTGCTGGGGCCCGGCACCGGTGATACCGTCCTGCTGCCCGCCGCCCACCGCGCGAAGGTGAGTCGCACCGCGGGCTGGATCTCACCGATCGTCGTCGTCGGCGGCCGCATCGCGGGCATTTGGGAACTCACCGAGGACGCCGTCGCGATCTCGATGTTCGACGGTGCGCCGCTGCCGAAGCGGGGGCTGGAGGAGGCTGTCGCGCACGTCGCGCTGGCGGCCGGGCGCGAGAAGCTCACGGTGCGAGCCGCGTAGCGCGGTCGCGGTGGGTCACATAGTGTTCCAGGCCGTCGAGGATGCGCTGTAGCCCGAAACCGAAGTGGTCGAAATCCGGGCCGAACGCGTCGTCCGACAGCGCGGCCATGACCGGGTAGCGGCCGCTGGCCATGGCTTGTTTCAGCATGGGGATCTGCGCCTGCCAGAATTCCGCGTCGGTCAGGCCCGAGACGCGTTCGGCCTCTTGCTCGTACAGCTGCGTGCGGGCCGCGCCGAGCACGTAGCCGGAGACCATGATCACCACCGAGACGAGCTCTCGGTCGGGCAAACCCATCGGCCGGATCGCGCCGAGCACATTCTCCATGCCTTCCATCGCCCCGGGGCCCAGCACCGGGCGTGACTGGTTCACTCCGATCAGCCACGGGTGACGTCGGTACATGGCGAGGGATTCGTAGGCGAGGGTTTCCAGTGCGCCACGCCATCCGTCGAGACGATCGCCGAGACAGTCGATCGGGGCCTGCACCCGGTCGAGCATCAGATCCAGTAGTTCGGCCTTGCTGGGCAGGTACCGGTACAGCGACATGGTTCCGGTGCCGAGCTCGGTCGCGACCCGGCGCATCGTCACCGCGGCGAGGCCCTCGCCGTCGGCCACCGTGATCGCCGCGTCGACGATCCGGTCCAGCGACAGACCGGGTTTCGGCCCACGGCTCGGCCGGGGGCCCGCGCCCCAGAGCAGGTCGAGGGTGCGGGCGATGTCGCCGCTGCCGCTGGTCTCCGTGCCGGTCATGATCGTCAGCTTATCGGCTTGGCAGAAAACTGGGTACGTTGTACCCTAATTCGGGTACGTTGTACCCAGTTTCCGGGTACGCCACGGGGAAGGTGAGTAGTGAACGATTTCGCGGTCCTGGCCGAGGGACTGGAGAAGAGATACGGGGACAAGCGAGCCCTGGACGGATTCGATCTGACCGTGCGGCGCGGCACGGTGCACGGGCTGCTCGGGCCCAACGGCGCGGGCAAGACCACCGCGGTGCGCATCCTGTCCACGCTGATCCGGCTGGACGGCGGCCGGGCGAGCGTGGCAGGCCTAGACGTCGCCAGCCGGCCGCGCGAGGTACGCGCCCGCATCGGGCTGACCGGTCAGTACGCCGCCGTCGACGAGGTGCTCACCGGGCGGCAGAACCTGGAGATGTTCGGCAGGTTGTTCCACCTCGGTGGACGCCGGGCGAAGCAGCGGGCCACCGAGCTGCTCGAGCGCTTCGACCTGACCGAGGCCGGTGACCGCGGCGTCGGCAAGTACAGCGGCGGCATGCGCCGCAGGCTCGATCTGGCGGCGTCGATGATCCTCGCGCCGGACGTGCTGTTCCTCGACGAGCCCACCACCGGGCTCGATCCGCGCAGTCGCGGCGAGGTCTGGGAGTCGGTGCGCGCCTTGGTCGCCGACGGCACCACGGTGCTGCTGACGACGCAGTATCTGGAGGAGGCGGACAAACTCGCCTCCCGGATCACCGTCATCGATCAAGGACGCGCCATCGCCGAGGACACCCCGGACGGATTGAAGAGCACCGTGGGCGGCGACCGTATCGAGGTCGTGGCCGCGGACGTGGCCGACCTGCCCGCCGTCGCCAAAGTGGTGGCCCGGGTGTGCGACGGCGAACCGGACATCGACGACACCGAACGACGGGTATCGGCGGCGGTCACCGAGCGCGTCGCGGCGCTCACCGAGGTCGCGCGCACACTCCAGGACGAAGGTGTGGACGTGGAGGACATCGGTTTGCGCAGGCCCAGTCTCGACGACGTCTTCCTGCAGTTGACCGGCCACCGCACGACCACAGAGGAGGCGACCCGATGAGCACCACCGACCTCACCCCGAGCCGCTCGCGTTCCCGCGCGTACTGGGCGATCGCCGATTGCTGGAATGTGGTGCGGCGCGGGCTGACCCACTATCAGCGTCAGCCGGTCAACATCGCCTGGCAACTCGGCTTTCCGATCCTGTCGGTACTGCTGTACGGCTATGTCTTCGGCAGCGCGATGAGCGTGCCCGGCGGCGGTGACTACCGCAGCTTCCTGATGCCGGGCATGTTCGCCATGACGATGGCCTTCGGCTTCGTCAACACCGCGACGGTGGTCGTCTACGACGCCACCAACGGCGTGATCGACCGCTTCCGCTCGATGCCGATGGCCCCCTCCGCGGTGGTCTCCGGGCGCGGCGTGACCGATCTGATCGTGGCCTGCGCCGAGTTGACCATTCTGATGCTGACCGCCCTGGTCATCGGGTGGCGGCCGGACGGGGGAGTGCTGCGTGGCGTCGCGGCCTTCGGTCTGCTGCTGTTGCTGCGGTTCGCGCTGATCTGGGTGGGTGTCTGGCTCGGATTGCTGGTGCCGAACCCGGAGGCCGCCGGCGGGCTGTTCGCGGTCGCCTTCCCGCTCACCATGATCTCCAGCATCTTCGTCGCGCCCCAGCTGATGCCGGACTGGCTGGGCGTCATCGCGGCGTGGAACCCGATCTCCTCCACGGTGGCCGCGACCCGTGAGCTGTTCGGCACGCCGGTCGGCAGCGGAGATTCCTGGGTGGAACAGCACTCGTTGCTGATGGCCGTGGTGTGGCCGCTGATCCTGACCGCGATCTTCCTGCCCCTCGCGGTCCGGCGATTCCAGCGCCTGAGCCGCTGACCCATCGCCGCGTAAAAGCGCCGGTCGGCGCCCGGTATCTGCTGATACTGGGCACCGACCGGCGGCGGTCGCATCCGGCGCGCCGACCGGTCCGCTGCGTGGTCGGCAGCGTCCGGCCGACGAATCATCCGGTGTACACGTCTTACGGATAGCGCCATGGCGAATCGGGATAGCCAAGGGCACGGTTCATCGAGCGGGTTCGGCGACATTGCCGGTCGAGCCGAGGTCGCCGCGTCGTACCGAGCCGAGTGCCGCTCATGGCGAACAGGCGCGGGTGGATCAGGCGCGGACCGATTCGGTGACCGATTCCGATTGCGTGGCAGCGGTTTTCGGCATGCGGGCGGCCATGCCGACCAGACCGGCGATCACCGCCACCGCGGCCGTCACGTACCACCCGCGCCGGAACGCGTCGAGTGCCGCCTCCGGACCGGCGGGTGTGCCGAGCACCGCGACCAGGACCGCGACCCCGACCGCAAGACCGATCTGGCGCGCCATGCTCAACACGGCCGACCCGGTCGCGAACCGCTGCGGCGGCAGTCCGCTCGTGCCCGCCGCGAAGGCGGTCGGCAGGGTGAGGCCGACGCCGATGCCGCTGACCACCATGCCGCCGAGCAGGCCGCCGAGGTAGTCGGGCGTCAGGGTGATCGCCCGCGCCCACCAGAGCATGCCCGCGCCGAAGACGACACCGCCCGCGGCGATGACCGGCCCCGCGCCGATCCGGCCGATCAGCCGTCCCGCCAGGACGGCGACCACCGGCACCATCAGCGGGCCGGGCGCGATGGCCAGACCGGTGCGCAAGGCCGACCAGCCCCAGACGTTCTGCGCCCACAGCACCACCGACAGCAGCATCGCGCCGAAGGCGACGTTGAAGAAGACCGCGTTACCGGTCATCCAGGCGAAGTTGGGTGCGCGCAGCAGCGCCGGATCCACCACCGGGCTGTGGTGGCGGGCCGAGGAGACGACGAACGCGATCGCCAGGATCACCGCCACCGCGAAAGCGACCAGCACGCCCGCCGAGGACCATCCCCAGTCCGGGCCCTTCACCAGTCCGAGCACCAGCCCGGCGATCGCGCCGACCAGCAGCGCGGCACCCAGCAGGTCGGGCAGCCGCCCGCCGTCGCCCGGCGGATCGGGCAGCATCCGCACTCCGGCGACCACCGCTATCAGGCCGATCGGCACGTTCACCAGAAATACCCAGCGCCAGCCGAATTCGACGAGAACGCCGCCGAGCACGGGACCGAGCGCTGCGCCGAGCCCGCCGAAGGCGACCCACAGCCGGACTGCCGCCGCGCGGCGCTGCGGCGGACTGGCCGCGAGTACCAAGCCGAGCGAGGCGGGCGTCAGCAGCGCGCCGCCCGCGGCCTGTACGACGCGGAACACGACCAGTGACCCGACGTCCCACGCCGTCGCGCACAATGCCGACCCGGCGACGAACACCACGAGCCCGAGCAGGAAGGTGGTGCGGATGCTGCGGCGGTCGCCGAGTCGTCCCGCCGGGACCAGCAGGGCGGCGAACACGATCGCGTAGGCGTTGAGCACCCAGGACAGTCCCGAGATCCGCGCTCCGCCGAAATCGCCGGCCATATCCGGCAGGGCGACATTGACGATGAACAGATCCAGGCTCGACAGCAGCACGCCGATCGAGACGACGGCGAGCACGGCGCGGAAGTCGGCGGCGGCCCGGCTCTGCTTCGTAGCGGAGGAATGCACGATCGTCTCCGTTTCAGCCGAGCACACGGCGGGTCTGGCGGGCCGAGGCGAGCAGCAAGCCACTCCGGTCCCAGATCGAGGTGTCGTCCACCGACCAGCCGCCGCCGGTCGACGCGTTCACCGTGCGCACCAGCACCGGCAGCCCGCCGGTGGGTTCGGCGTGCAGGTGCATCGACAGCGCCACGGTGGGGATCGCGACGGGTGCGCGCAAGGTGGGAAAGACGGCGGGCGGCAAGGCGTCGGCCAGGATGGCCAGCACCGCCGCATCCGCGGGCACCTCGGGAACGAGTCCGATCCAAGCGCACATCATCCGTTCGTCCGCGCCGGTGAGCGGCAGTGGTCCGGCGGCGGGGCGGATGTCGAAATGAGCTGCCGCCGGGACGATTTCCGGTGGAAGGGCGAACGGCGCACAGGATCGGGGATCGGGTACCCGCGGTGCGGGCGTGCCCGCGTACGCCTCGACACCGGTTTGCGCGGTGCGGCCGAGTGTGACCGACGCCGAGGCGATCGGACTGCCGTCCTGCTCGGCGCGCACCTCCAGTGCGACGGTGCTGCGGCCGACGACGTGCTCGGTCGCGTCGAAGGCCAGCACACCTTCGGTGGGGCGGCCGGAGAACCGGAGATCCACGGCCCGCACCGGCAACGGTTCGGTTGCCGCCGCGCGTGCGACCTCGATGAGCAGAGCCGCGATCACGCCGCCGTGCGGTCCGGTCCACCCCCGCCAGGACCGGTCGACCCGCGCTGCCCAACCGCCGGGCTCGGTCGCGGTGAGCGCGAACTCCGCGGCGAGAGTCCCCGTAGTGAGTTGCTTCATGCAACGAACCATAGGGTAGTGAGTTCTATGAAGCAACTGACTATGCTGGGGATATGCGCAGGACGAGCTTCGAGGACATGAACTGTTCGCTGGCCCAGTGCCTCGAGGTGGTCGGGGAGTGGTGGACGCTGCTGATCGTGCGCGACGCCCTGTTCGGCGTGACGCGCTTCGAGGACTTCCGCGCCCGCCTCGGCATCGCCCGCAACGTGCTCACCCAGCGCCTCGAGCACCTCGTCGAGCACGGGGTGCTGACCAAGGAGCCGTACCAGGACAACCCGGTGCGCCACGACTACCGGCTCACTCCGAAAGGTCGCTCGCTGTGGCTGGTCGTCACCGCGATGCGTCAGTGGGGCGACGAATGGGCCGCGCCGGACGGCCCGCCGGTGCAGACCAGGCACACCGGGTGCGGACACCTCGCGACCGTCGAGCCGGTGTGCTCCGAGTGTGGTGAACACGTCGCCCCGCGCGACCTGCGTCCGGTTCTCGGCCCCGGAGCCAAGGACGCCTCCCTGCTTCCGTCCCGCTGAGGCGAGCGACGACGCCCGCCCGGCGTCCGGCGCGGCGCGGCGTTAGGCTGCGGCGGTGGCGGACGGGCGAGTGCGGCAGTTGATCGATACGGTGGCGTGGGTGCGCATCGAGGAGGGACGGATCCTCTGCGCCAGGCCGCGCGGCAAGGACGTCTTCTATATCCCCGGCGGCAAGCGGGAAGGCGGCGAAACCGATCTGCAGACGCTGCTGCGCGAGATCGAGGAGGAACTCACCGTCGCACTGCTGCCGGAGACGGCCGCGCACGTCGGCACCTACGAGGCGGTGCACGGCCCGGAGGACGGCGCGGTGGTGCGGATGAGTTGCTATACCGCCGACTATCGCGGCACCCTCGCCACAAGCAGCGAGATCGAGGAAGTCGCGTGGTTCCGCTACGCCGACCGCGCCCTCGTCCCGCCGGTCGACCAGCTGCTGTTCGACGATCTGGTGCACGCGGGCCTGCTGCGGTGAATCGCGGGCCCAACAGCGCTACCGTCGGCGGTATGTCGTGGCTTCGGGCACTCCTGCGTTACGCCGCGTACGCGCTACGGGCACTGCCGCTGGCCGTGCGGCGGATTCCGACCCGGCTGCGCGTGCCGCGGCGAATGCTCGGCGAATCGGTTCTGCCGCACAAGTTCTCGGCGGCACGATCGGTGTCGCACTCCGTGCTCAGCGGCGCGGTCGGCCTGCTGACCTGGTTCCTGGCGTTGCTGGCGGTCATCGCCGCGTTCCGGGGCATCTGCTATCCGCTCGTCACCGGAGACGATCTCGAGGGCTCCTGGGGCGGGCCCACGTTGCCGGGCGCATGGGTGGTGCACGCGGCGCTCGGCATCGGGCTGCTGCCGGTCTGGCTGCTCGTCCTGGCCGGGCTCGGCGCGTTCCAGTTGCGGCTCACCCGCGGTCTGCTCGGCCGGAACGGGCCGTGGTGGCCCGCGCCGGTCGCGGTGGCGTTGGCCGCGGGCGGCGCCCTGCTGTTGCACGCGTGGCTACGGCAGCTGTGAGGCAGGCCTGCCGCCCCTCTGGGTCACTGATCACTTGCTCGCGGGCGCGTTCGGATCGTTTCCGCCCGGCGCGTCCGATGGCGAGCAACATGTTGCTCGACCGAACCATTTCGGAGCGAAATCTGTTGGGAAGCACCGCATTCGGGCTCTTGCGTTGATCGGCACCCACCGTCGAATATCGCGCTATGGAATCAAGCTTGCGGCTGCTGGTCGCCTCACCGCTGGGGCAGATCATCGCTCCGACTCTGTCGCAGGCGTTTCCTGCGTCGAATGTCTGTGTGGCCGGTGATGGAGATGCCGTCCGCAGCGAGGTCGTCGGGCGTTTCCGCTTCGACGTCGTGCTCTGTGACCTGATCTGGAACCATCCGGAATCGGAGTATCGCTTCGATGGCTTGGACGTCATCGACCTGCTACGCGACAGCAACCGCCACACCGCGGTCCTGCTCGCCGCCCAGGGCCACAGCATGGAGCGTGACCACCTCGACGAGGCCAGGGATCGGTCCGGCGAGATCGCCGAGTTCTACGACAAATCCTCGGGCGTGCCCGCCTTGCTCGAGGCCGTGCGGCGGGCCGCCACCGGAGGGAGCACGCCCCTGTCGCCCGCACGGGCGGGACCGCCGTCGTTGTGCACGCTGTTCGGCGCTCACCATGGCCGCACCGCCGCGCGACTGGCCGGCGCGATCGCCGCCGGATCAGCGTGGGACTACCCGTCACTGGCGCGCGTGGCCAAAGTGGGCGGGCACACCGCGAACAAGGCGACGAACGCCTACATCGGACCGATAATCCGCGAACGCGGAGAGTTGCCCGACGATACGCCGCTGACCCAGGGCGCGATATTCCGATGGTGCGGTGAGCACGCCCACTATCTGATCAGCTGGTGCCGACGCAACGGGCACGCGGATGTGCTCGGCCCGCGATTCGTCTGACGCCCCGCGCCGCCCCGGTGTCGGCAGTTCCAGCGCTGCGGCAAGATCTTGCCCGGCACGCCGGGAATCGGCTGTTCCTTGCCGATTGCCACAAGGTGGCGGTCAATCCTGTCCTCCGTGCTTCGATGACCGTTCTTCCTCGATTTCTCGTGCTTCCATCGAAGTGCGCCTGCCGATAACTGGCGGCATTCCCCGCACCTACGTTGGAGTACTTCATGTTCCATGAATCCCTGCGCTCTGCGCGCTTGCGTGGCGCGGCGCTCGCGACCGTCCTCTGTGCGCTCGTGTTCGGCGCGGTGTTGCCCGCCCCCGCGCACGCGGACGCGCGATACCCCGTGGCGTGGACCAAAATCGGGATCTACCCGCAAAGCGCTCCCTCCATGGGTTCGGGGCAGATCGGCAAGGCGCTACCGGACGGCGCTGTGGTGACGATCGTGTGCGAACAACGGGGGCAGTCGGTATCGAACGGCTTGAACACCACCGATATCTGGGAGCGGCTCGACACTGGCGCGTGGTTGCCGAACGCCTTCATCAAGACCGGTGTCGACGGCTGGACGCCCGGCGTTCCCCGGTGCGACGAACTCGCGAAGAAGGCACCGGCGAACACCCAGGATCGCTCGGCCGACCGAGCCGAGGTCGAAAAGGCGACTCGCTCGGTCTGCGGGGACTACGTGGCCTCGTTCAAGTGGATCAAGCGAGACGGCGTCGAATCGCTGAGCGTGGTGCCGACCGACTGCGGACGCCTGACCGCGTTCGTCAACAAGCAGGCGTCGTTCGACGAGCTGTACCACAAGGTTCGTGCCAACTGGGCCGACAATGTCTACTGGAGCATGCACAATCAGTGGACTTGCCACGCGGACTGGGCGCCGCCCTACTTCAAGAACGAATGGAACCTGGAGAAGGCGCGGCCCAATGTCGGCTATTGGAACACCGTGTTCAAGGGTTGCAATCCGTAGAAGGGTCGGGCCGTCGTGTTGCTGCTTCCGGTGATGCTGATACTCGCGGGCGCCGCGGGATTCGTTCTCCTCCGTGGGCCCCGAGCCCGGCTTCCGCGAATCTGGAGCAGTGCCTTCGCGGTCGCCGGATTGGTGGCGGTATGCGTCGGTGCGGTGCTCTTGTACAACTCAGCGATCGAGGCCGACGAGCGCGGGGTGTCGGCTTCGGAGACGATGTTGTGGTGGGAGTACGCCGTTTTCGTCGCTGGACTCGTGTGCACGGTGTCGGCGTGCTTCGTGGCGCTGCTGTGGCGACGGCGATGAACGTCGAGGCTCCCTTGCGGCACTAGCCTGCGCACAGGTCGTACCGGGGGACGCCGGGCAGATAACGCTGCCATTCCGTAGCGGTCAGGGGCGTGCTTCCACTGCGGCACAGGTCGGCGGCGACCTGCTCGGTTTCGGTCGCCCACAGCCGTACCACCTTGTCCGGCCCGGCCGCGAGCAAGAGGTCTCCGCGCAGGCCGTAGACGGCGTCGTTGACTCTGCCGGTGTAGGCGCTGAGCACGGCGGATCGTCGCGGTCGGCGGGGATCGGAGATGTCCCACACCCAGATTCCGTTGTCGCTGGCGCCGCCGACGAGGCGCGTACCGTCCGGACTGAAGTTGACGCTGATGATCGCGTCGGCGGCGCCGGCGAGTGTGGACAGCCGTCGCGGCGCGTCGGGTTCGGAGACATCGAACAGCTGCACGGTGTGGTCCATGCTGCCCGCGGCGAGGATCTGAGCCGTGGGGCTGAATGCCACGGTGGTCAGGTCGTTGGTGAATCCGGACAGTCTCGTCAGTTCTACCGGGCGGGCGCGATCACGGATGTCCCAGCGGCGCACCGACTCGTCGGAGGTGGCGACCGCCAGGTTGCCCCCGGTGCTGTCGATGGCCACGATGCCGGGCAGCCCTGGTCCCGCATCGAGGTCGGCCAGCCGACGCGGCGCGGCGGGACCGGTGGTGTCCCACGCGGTCACCACGGTGTCGTCCTGACCCGCGACCACCAGCATCGTGGCGTCCGGGGAGTAGGTCAGGCTGGCGACGATGCCGTTGACGGCGCTTATGGTCGATTTCAGCCGGGGATGCCACGGATCGCGAATGTCCCAGAGCAGCACACGACCGGACCTGGTGGCGACCGCGGCGGACGAGCCGTCGAGCGACAGTGCCACCGCGCCGCAGGTCTTCTCGTCCGGGCCCACCGGAAGTGCCGGGTACTCGACCGGGGTGGCCGGGTCGCCGACGTTCCACAGGTGGGCGGTACCGTCGCTGGCGCCCGCGCCCACCAGCACGAGTTCACCCCGGCGATCGATCGGCGTCTGGAAGACCACACTCTGCGCACCGCGCAGGATCGGGCCGGGCAACGGCCAGATCCGCACCGCGCCGTCCAGGCTGCCGGTGATCACCGCACGGCCGTCCAAGGCGAATCGAACCGAGACCACGATGACCGGATTGGGCAGTTCCATCTCCAATTGCCCGGAGTCCAACCGCCATACCCGGGTCTTGTTGTCCGAGCTGCCCGCGGCCAGCCTGCTGCCGTCCGGACTGAACGCCACGTCGTTGACGTAGCTGGTGAACCCACGCAGCGGTGGTTGGGCGGCCGGGCGCGCCGGATCGCGGACATCCCAGCGGCGGACCTCGTTGCCACGTCCGGGGGCGGCGAGGACAGTGCCGTCCGGCCCGAACTTCAGTGCGTGCGCCTGTGCCGTCGACCCGTCGGGAGCGACGTCGGCCAGCAGCGGAGGCTCAGCGCCGCTGCCGGCCCAAATGCGCAGCGAGCCCGCCATTCCGGCAGCGGCGACCAACCGGCCGTCCGGGCTGAACGCGACCACCGGCGCACCCGCGGGTAGGTCGAGTGCGCCCAGTGGCACCGGGGCCCGGGGATCGGTGATGTCCCAGCGCGCGATGGTGGAGGACGCGGTGCCCGCGGCGAGCGAACGTCCGTCGGCACTGATGGCGAGGTTGCGATACGCCGCGGCGGCGGCTGCCGGGGTGGATCGCCGCTGCGGAGCCGCGGGATCGCTGAGATCCCAGAGATCGATGTGGTCGTTGAACGACGCGGCGAGCAGCGATCCGCTCGCGGTCATCGAGATGGCGCCGAGTACGTCGCCGGACTTCGCCGCGGTGATGTGACCGGCGTGCCGTGCCGTGCCGCCAGGGCCCAGACGCAGGATGTCGATGGAGGAGTCGCTCCTGCCGACGGCGAGAACGCTTCCGGTGTCGTCGGTGGCGACGAGCGCGCCGCCGTCGGGGCCGAGCAGCCGGTTCGGCGTGTGCACCGCGGAGCTGTCCAGCAGCGCCGAACGCGCCTCGAGGGTCGGCTCGAGCCGGAACGCGGCGAGGGCGAGCTGAGCCGACAGGGCGGGATCCGTGCCGCGCAATCGCTCTGCCTGCGCGGCGATCTGACGCGACATCGCCTCGTCACGTGCCTGCGCCGCGTTGGCGCGCGCGACCAGCGCCACGACGGTCAGCACGATCGCCGCGACCAAGGCGATCGCCAAGCCGACGACCATCTCCTGCAGGATGCGAGTACGACGACGTTCCCGCGCGCGCACGTCGGCCTGGTGAGCGACGCTCGCGGCGATGTACTCGCGCTCGCTCTGGTTGAGATCGTGATCGTGGCCGTCGGTGCTCGCCCAGTCCCGGACGAATTCCAGTCTGGCCGGCCCGAGCAGCAGGCTGGGGTCCTGGTCGTTGTCGAGCCAGATGTGGGTGGCCTCGGTCAATCGGCGGTGCACCGTGAGGGTTTCGCGATCCTGGTTCACCCATCGCGTCATCCGCGACCACGCGCCCACCAGCGCCTCGTGCGTGATCTCGACGGTTTCCTCCTCGATCGTCAGCAGCCGGTGCGTGGCGAACCGCTCGATCACGATGTTGACGTCGGACACGGAGTCGTCGTCGAAGAACAATTCCGGGCGCTGCACCCGCCGCCGGGTGATCGCCTCCTCGTCCACGTTGAGCAGCCGCAGGAACGTCCGGCGCGCGATCTGCCGTTGCGGCTCGGTGAGTCCTCGCAGCACCGTCTCGGCGGTCTGCTCGACCGCGCCGGCGATGCCGCCGACGGCGTTGTAGTCCGCCACCGTCATCCGCCGACGGGTGGAGCGCTGCCAGGTCTCGAGCAACGCGTGCGACAGCAACGGAAGCGCGCCGGTGTCATGGGCGGCCGTCGATCCGCGGGGTGCGAGTTCGACCACGAGGAGGTGAACCAGTTCGTCCTCGACCGTCCAATTGGCTTTGCGAGCAGGTTCGACGATCGCCTCCCGCAGCGCTTCCTTACTGAGCGGGCCGACAAGCACCGACTGGTGGGCCAGCGCGTCGTGCAGGATCGGCTGCTCGGCCGCATGGTGGTAGAAGTCGGCTCGCAATCCGAGCACGTATGTCCGCTCCGGAGCGGCAGTGGCGAGCGCGGTGAGGAATTCGGCTCGCTCGGCATGGTCCGGGCACAGCGTCCAGGTCTCTTCGAATTGATCGATGATCACGACCTCGGCCGCGGTCGCCGCCGCGAGCGCGCGGGCAGGATGGGCACCCGGCGTGATCACCGACACCGTCCGGCCCGCCTGCCGCAGCGCGGGCAGCAGTCCGGCACGCAGCAGCGACGACTTCCCGGAGCCCGACGCGCCGATCACGACGAGAATCCGGTGTGGCGACCCGGCGAGCGCTGCGATGCGCCGGTGCAGCTCCTCCGTCAATTGCGTGCGCCCGAACAGCCATTCGGCGTCGTCCGGTTGGAAGGCCTCCAGGCCGAGATAGGGGATCGGGCCCTGGTCACGTTTGCGTCCGGTGGTCGGGCGGACCTGCCGGACGGCGGCCAGCCACCGCTCCTGCGCCTGGGCATCGTGAACGCCGCACGCGGCGAGCACATCACGGAACATCCGCTCGTTCTGCTCGGTGGGCACGTGATGACCGGCGAACCATCCGCTAACAGTGCCGTGCAGGCATCCCGACCGTTCGACCACTTGCCGCACGGTGAGCCCGGCGTCGGTGCGCAGGCGCCGGAACGCGACGGCGAATTCTTCCCGATTGGAGACAGGCAGGGGTTGCAGCCCCGTTCCTCCCCCGTGTGCCATGAGGGGATTCTATCGGCCGCGGGGTGGAGCCGCCGCGTGTCGTACGGACCTTGTATTGACTACTTTCTGCCGCGTCCACGCTGTTCAGACGATCTTCTCAGCCCGTAGTTCGCCGATGCCGACCATGGCACGCACAACGGCGGGTGGGAAGGAATCACCGAATATGTCCACTCCACTGTTGTCACCCGTCGACACCGCTCCCGGCTTCGAGCGTGCACTGGATGTCTTTCACCGCGCTGCGCATCAGGTGCCGGCCTACAGCGAGTTCCTCGCCCGGCATGGAATCGACCCGGCAAACGTCCGGACGCCGACGGAATTCGCCACTGTGCCGCCGATGACGAAAGAGAACTACCTGCGGCACTACCCGCTCGAGACATTGCTGTGGCACGGCGACGTCACACAGGCGGGCACCTGGTCGTGCAGCTCCGGATCCTCCGGCCGGCCGACCTATTGGCCGCGCGACCTCGTCGCCCACGAGGAGGCGATCGAGCTCTACAGCCGGATGTTCCGTAGGCACTTCCAGACTCACCGGCGTTCGACGCTGCTGGTGATCTGCTTCGCCATGGGCAACTGGATCGGCGGCACGTACACCTACACGGCGGCGCTGGCATTGCGCGGCCGTGGCCACAAACTGTCGGTCATCACCCCGGGCATCGAACTCGAGACGATCCTGGCGAACATCGCCGAGCTGGGGCCGCGCTACGACCAAGTAGTCATCGCCGGATATCCGCCGTTCGTCAAAGACGTGCTCGACCATGCGCCCGAAGAGGTACTGCGGCAGGATCTGCGTGTGCTCCTCGCGGGCGAGGCCATCACCGAGCAGTGGCGCGACTACGTTCTCGAACGGATCGGCAAAGCCGGGCGCCCCGAGGACATCTGCGTCGTCTACGGCACGGCCGACGCGGGCATCATGGGGTGCGAGACCCGGACCACCATCGCGGTCCGGCGAGCGGCGCTGCGGGATCCCGCGCTGCGGGAAGCTTTGTTCGGCGCCGGGCATCACCAGCCGACATTCGTGGAGTACGACGCAGACTTGCGATTCACCGAGGTGGACAGCGAGGGCCGGTTCCTGTTCTCCGCCGACACCGCTATTCCCTTGGTGCGCTATCGGATCAACGATGTCGGAGAGGTCATGTCCGCCGCTAGTCTCACCGACACGCTGCGCGAGTACGGCCACCGGTTGCCGGTGGTCACCTCGACGGACTCCTGCGGTTTCCTGGCGCTGCACCGGCGCACCGATGTCGCGGCATCGTTCTACGCGCTGGAGATCTATCCGGAGAACATTTGCGCCGCCCTGGAGGACCCGGTGGTCGCCCGCACGGTCAGCGGCAAGTTCGTGCTGGCGGTCGAACACGACGACCGGTTCGAGCAGACGCTGCATCTGCGTGTCGAGCTGCGCGAGGGCGCCTGCCCGGCAAGCGGGTTCGGGCCGATACTGCAAGGCACGGTCACCGAGGCGCTGCGGCGCACCAACGACGAGTACCGGCGCCTGCACGTGACGCTCGGCGCCGCTGCCGAACCGGTGATCAGTCTGCACCGCTTCGGCAGCGCGGGCTTCGAGGCCGGTATCAAGCACCGCTGGACGCAGGTGCGGGCATGATCGAGATCTTGCATCCCGTCGCCGACCGCGGGCGCATCGCCGAGCTGCTCGCACCCCGATCGGGATACCGATTCGTCGATTGCTGGACCAGCGCACTACCGGAACTGGCCGTCATCGACCGCCCCGAGTTCGCCGCAGGGACCGCGGCGGCCGACCACGCACTGGCAACCTACATGGCGTCCGCCCTGGATGACGGTTCGATCGATCGGATCAGCCGCTTCGTCGTCTACCCGTGGCGCGGAACCATCGTCAAACTCCCCGATGCGGAGCATTTCTGGCGTCTTCGCACCGCGCGCAACCGGCACTTGCTCACCGGTGACGAGCAGGAGGCGTGGTCGCGGGCCTTGATCGGCGTCGCGGGGCTGAGCGTCGGCGCCTCGGCGCTGGCCGTGTGCGCACTGACCGGTGCTCGGCGATTCCGCCTCGCCGAACGCGACACCCTCGGATGCAGCAATCTGAATCGCCTGCAGGGCTCGGTGTGCGACGTGGGCGAGCCGAAACTCACCCTCGCGCAACGCCGCACCTTCGAGCTGGATCCGTACTGCGAGCTCACGGGTTTCCCGGCCGGCTACCAGCCCGAGACGGCCGCGGCTTATCTCGGAGCGCCGGGGCCGGGGGAGCGGCTGTCGGTGGTGATCGAGGAAATGGACGACTTCGCGATGAAAGTCGACATCCGGCGCAGGGCTCGTGCGGCGGGAATCCCGGTGCTGATGGTGACCGATCACGGGGACAACGCTTTCCTGGACGTGGAACGCTACGACCTTCAACCGGACTACCCGCTGTTCCACGGAAAGGCGGGCGAGGTGACGAAACTGTCGCCGAACGACCTTCGTGACCCGCGCCGCCGGATCGAGCTGGCTGTCGCGATCGTCGGCAGCCGCATCAGCCCCCGAACGCGCTATTCGCTCACCCAGGTGGGGCGCAGCCTGGCTTCCTGGCCGCAGCTGGGAACGGCGGTGTCGCTGGCGGGTGCCCTGGCCGGTGTGGCGGCGCGGGCGATCGTCTGCGGTAAGGAGTTGCCTTCCGGGAGGTACCGCATCGATCTGGACGAGTCGCTGTTCGGCGGCCAGGATATGGCCGAGCGCGGCTGGAACGAGTTGGGGGAGGAAGAATTCCTGGCGAAGCTCGACTTCGGCTAGCACAGCGTCAGGTATCGGTCGCCGGTTCGTCCGGCGACCGATACATCGGCCGTAAGACGTCGGCGTGGCCGTTTCTGCGGCACCAGCTGGTCAGGTACCGAGCGTGCAGGCCGCACCATCGGTAGACGGCGCCCAAGGTCATCGGCAATCCGGCTTCGTGCTCGCCGCGCTGCACGATGATCGGGCCGAGATAGGTGCTGGTCACCTTGTTCGCGGTGTTCACGCCGACGCGTGCCGCACGAGCCAGGGACGGTGCGTCCGACGCGCGGCCCGCGGCGATCGCTCCCGCGAGCCGGCCCGCCGTGGAGCCGCGCTGACCGCTGAATAACGTATAGAGCGGGGTGCCGGAACCCGGTGCCACATCGACGCCCGCCTTCGCGCCGACCGCGGCGGACCGGATGGCGTCGAGCAAGGCCTCGACGCCGGAGGACTTGGCGCACACCCCGGCGATCTCGGGACGCAACCGAGCCTCGTCCAGCAAGTCCTGCTCCATGCTGTGGCCCTGTGTCGCCATCAGGACCGGTGCCGGTCGGTTCGCTTTCGCCAGCATGTTCACGACATCGAGACCGTCGAAGGAGAATTCCAGGGCCGGGTTGTTCCAGACCAGGTCGGCCACCACGACATCGAAACGGAAGGTTGCGGTGACCGCCTCCTGAACCGTGCGACGATCCGGCGCGACGATGACCACCGCGTCGTCCAGCGCCTGCGTCAGAGCTGGAGCGATGACCTTCCCCAGTGGAGAGGCGATCAATATCCTCATCCCCGTTCCCATGCGCCAATCTTTATATGGGACAGGATGTTCGAGCAAGCTGATCGGGCACCACGCCGAAAGGTCTGCCCATGCAGGCAATTAGGCGACCGCCCGGTTTGAATCAGGTGGTCGCGTGCGCCCGCTGTGCCCGCTGGATGAGGTGCTCGACGAGGGTGAGCAGAACGTCTTTGCACGATCCGCGGTCACGAGCGTCGCAGAGCATGACGGGGGTGACCGAATCGAGGTCGAGGGCGTCGCGTACCTCGTCGATGGTGTAGCGGGGTGCGCCGTCGAAGCAGTTCACGCCGACCATGAACGGCAGGCCGCGCCGTTCGAAGAAGTCCACGGCGGCAAAAGAGTTGCCCAGCCTGCGGGTGTCGGCGAGAACGACGGCGCCGAGCGCGCCGCGCGCCAGTTCGTCCCACAGGAACCAGAACCGGTCCTGGCCGGGCGTGCCGAACAGGTACAGCACCAGGTCGCGATCGATGGTCAGTCTGCCGAAGTCCAGTGCGACCGTGGTCGTGGACTTCTGCTCCACGCCCGACAGATCATCGATGCCGGTGCTCACCTCGGTGATCAGTTCCTCGGTACGCAGTGGCGGGACTTCGCTGATCGCCGAGACCATGGTGGTCTTGCCGACGCCGAACCCGCCGGCGACGAGGATCTTGACCGACGCGGCCAGTTGTGGTGTGCCGCTCGGGTCAAAGTTTTCGGATTCCATCCAGTACCGCTCGCAATATGTTGAGGTCATCGGGTCCGGCCTCCGTCGGAACGGGAGCGCGGAAGATCAGTTGCCCGTCGCCGATCAGGTCACCGACGAGGATCTTCGTCACCGCCAGCGGCAAGTGCAACTGCGCGGAGAGTTCGGCGACGGTCTGCGAAACCCGGCACAGCCGAAGGATGTCGGTGTACTCGGGTTCGCTCCGCCGCAGTGTGGGCGCGGAGTTGTCCGCGACCACGGTGGTGAGCATATCCAGTTCGGGTCCGGTGAAGCTGGTGCGCCCGCGCGTCAGCGCGTACGGACGTACCAGCGGGCCTGCCGCCTCGTCGAACCAGGGCTCACGCGGGTTGGTCATGGCCGGTTCTGCTCGACCTGTCCGACGAGATCCTGGCGTGGTGTGGTCGACAGGTAGCTGCCGACGCGCTGAACGGTCAGATTCATCTCGTAGGCCACCATGCCGAGGTTGGCGGACTCGGCGGCTTGCAGGGCCAGGCAGGCGTTGTCGCCCGCGGAGGTCACGAACAGCACCGCGCGATCGAGTTCGATGACCGCCTGCCGCACGCCGCCGCCGTCGAATCTGTTGCCCGCGCTACGCGCCAATCCGTAGAGCGCCGAGGACATCGCGCCGAAGTGTTCGGCGTCCTCGCGGCTCATACCGCTGGATCGGCCGAGTAGTAGCCCGTCGGTGGACAGCACCACCGCGTGGCGCACGCCGGCCAGCCGGTCGACGAGATCGTCGAGCAGCCAATTGAGATCACCTGCGGGAGAAGCGGACACTCTAGCCTTCCTGTTCGTCGGGGATGATGGCGCGGCGGCCCTGTCTGGTTCCGTTCTCGATGGCGGACATCAGATCACGGGCCTGTTCGGCGGAGCGTTCGGATTGCGCGGTGGCGGCCTGTTCGTGGACCGGCTGCGCCAATTGCGGTGCGAGGTTGGTCTGTCGGTTGCGCCGGGGCAGCGCCGGACGGCCGTCCGGGCCCGGGTGCGTCGGCGCCTCGGTGTACGGCCGAGGCGCGTAGCGCGGGGCCGCGGCGGGTTCGGCCGCCAGCGTCGCGACCGAGGACGTGGCGGTCTGCGCGGAGTCACCCGCCTCCGGGCCGGTGACGGGTGCGGCGATGAGTCTGCGGCGACTGCCGGGATCGGTGAGCTCCGCCGGTCTCTGCGACCTGCCCGAATCCCCCGCGACCAGGGCGGACGGAATGATCACGATGGCCTTGATGCCGCCGTAGTCGGACTCCGACAGCCGCACCGAGATACTGTGGCGTGCGGCGAGCTGCGCGACCACGAACAGTCCGAGCCGGGAGTCGGCCGACAGTGCCGCCACCCCGAAATCCGGTGGATTACGCAGCGTCTCGTTCATCCTGGACAGGTCGGCCTCGGACATGCCCATGCCCTGGTCGGCGATCTCGACCACTACACCTTTGCCGACCACGTTGCCTGCCACCTCCACCCGCGACTGCGGCGGGGAGAAGGAGGTCGCGTTGTCCACCAGCTCGGCGAGCAGGTGGATGAGGTCGGCGACCACCGTGCCGAGCACGTGGATCTCGGGCAACCGAGCCACCCGGACGCGGGCGTAGTCGAGGGTCTCGCCGACCGCGCTGCGCACCAGGTCGACCAGCGGAACCGGGTTGCGCCACTGCCTGCCCGGCTTGCCGCCGCCGAGGATGGTCAGGTTCTCGGCGTTGCGCCGCTCGCGGGTTGCGAGGTGGTCGAGCCGGAACAGCGTGTCGAGCAGAACCGGATCTTCCTGGCGCTGCTCGGCTTCGTCGAGAATCTCCAGCTGCCGGTGCACCACGATCTGGCTGCGATGCGCGATGTTCAGGAACACCGCTTTCACGCCCTCCCGGGTGCGGGCCTCGGCCACCGCCGCGGAGACGGCCGCGGAGTGCGCGTGCTGGAACGCCTTGGCCACCTGGCCGATCTCGTCGCTGCCGTAGTCCAGGTTCGGGGATTCGGCGGCGGGATCGACGGCTTCACCGTCGCGCAGCCTGCGCAACATGTCGGGCAGTCGCTCGTCGGCCAGCGCGAGCGTTTCTCCCCGCAGCCGCTTCAGCCTACGGATGACGCGGTTGGCCAGGATGACCGCGACGACGAGCACCAGAACGCCGACCAGCAGCATTCCGCCACCCGTAACGGCGGATCTGGTCGCCGTCGCGGCGGCTTTGTCTTCAGCGACCTGCTGGACATCCTTGTTGTACACCGACCAGGCGTCGAGCAACCCGCGGCTGACTTCGGCCGCCGCCCGGCGCCATTCGTCGGTGTTCAGCGGTAGCGCGGGCAAGGTCGGTTGCCGTGTGCCGGTGCCCGGACTCGCCGAGGAGGGCGGTGCGGTCGCGGTCGCCGTCGCGGCGCTGACGCGCTGGACGATGGCGTTCTCCATCGCGGTCAGCTGTTGCCAAGCCGTGCCGGTGGACAGCGCCTGCAGGCGGGCTTTGATCGGGCCGTCCAGTTCGGCGATGAGGGTGGCGATTTCGGTGTGGTAGAAGCCGGTCTGGCGGGTGTACTCGTCGATCGGGATGGGCGGGGGAGTGGCGCCGTGGACGTAGACCGCACCGAGGGCGTCGCTGCGCGCCATGGCCTCGCTCACGTAGAACAGGCGGACGCCTGCCACTGTGCCCACGGCGATCTCGCTGTCCGGCGCGCTCTGCACGGTGGACTTGGCGCCGGTGGGGATCGGGTCGAGCAGCCGGTTGTAGAACATGTACGCGTCCGGGATGGGCAGTGCGCCCGCGTCGGCGGCGGAGCGCACCGTGGTCAGGCTCTGCGTCAGCATGACGAGGTCGGCGTCGTCTTCGGTGATCTTCGACTCGTCGACGTCGCGCAGGCTCGCGGAGGCCGTGAGCAGACGCCGCACCGCCGCGTCCACGCGCATGCGAGCGGTGCCGAGCGCGGCGGCGAGGGTGTCGTCGCCGGATAGCTGGGAGAGCGTCAGCTGGCGTTCCTGCTGGACCGCGTCCATGACCTCGCTGGTCACCGGGATGGCGTTCTGACTCTCCGCGGCCCAGTCCTTGGCTTTCGTTCCTTCGGCTACCAGGTAGCCCGCGCCGCCCAAACCGGCCAACAGCAGAGTCAGACTCGGAATGAGCGCGATAGCCAGAATCCGGGTGCGGACCCCGAGCCTCGCTCTGAACATCGGCATAACGTAAACCACGAACCCGGCTATCCGGACGTCCGGTCCCGGTGAGTGGGACTGAATTTGACCAGAGCGGCGGCGCCGTGCGTCGCCGATGAGCACTGCCCGGACGCAGCACTGAGCTACCTGATATTCGGCACAGATTCCGCTGCGGACGCCCCCGCCGCGAATTCCGCCCACGGCAGGTTCATAGCGGGCGGCGCGGGGCGTAGATTGTGTGTATCTCGAAGTTACTCACAAGTAGGAGGCAACGATGCCCGCGCCGAAAGCCGATGTATTCGATCGCCTCAGCGCGCTGGCCGCGATCGGGGCGCCCGCGGATCGTCAGCGCAGGACGATCGCCGAGACGTTCACCGGGGATCCGCTGGGCAGCGTGCCGGTGGGCACCGCGGCCGATGTCGCGGCCGCCATGGACCGGGCCCGAGTCGCGCAGGAGCACTGGGCGGCCCGGCCGGTATCCGAACGCGCGGCCGTGCTGGATCGTTACCGTGCGCTGGTGGTGGAGCACCGCGAGTTCCTGATGGACGTGGTGCAGGCCGAGACCGGCAAAGCGCGCTGGGCGGCCCAGGAAGAGATCATGGGCCTGATGTTCGCGGCCCGCTACTTCGCGAAGATCGCACCCGGGCTCCTCGGCGCCCGCCGGGTACCGGGCGCCTTCCCTGTACTCAACCGCGCTTCCGTCCGTTACCAGCCGAAAGGCGTGGTCGGCGTCATCGCGCCGTGGAACTACCCGCTGCTGCTGTCGATCGGCGATTCGATTCCCGCGCTCATCGCGGGCAACGCGGTGGTGGTCAAGCCCGACAGCCAGACCCCGTTCTCCACGCTGGCGGGCGCCGAACTGCTGTACCGGGCGGGCCTGCCGCGTGAGCTGCTCGCGGTCGTTCCAGGGCCGGGCGGCGTGGTCGGCACCGCGATCGTCGAGGCGTGCGACTACCTGATGTTCACCGGTTCCTCGGCGACCGGCCGCACCCTGGCCGAGCAGTGCGGACGCCGGCTGATCGGCTTCTCCGCCGAACTCGGCGGGAAGAACCCGATGATCGTCGCCGACGGCGCCGACCTGGACAAGGCCGCCAAGGCGGCCGTGCGCGCCTGCTTCTCCAACGCCGGACAGCTGTGCATCTCGATCGAGCGGCTCTACGTCGAACGGAAAGTCGCCGCGGCCTTCACCGAGAAGTTCGTCGCCGCCGTGAACGCCGCGAAACTCGGCGCCGCCTACGACTATTCGGCCGATATCGGCAGCCTCATCTCCGAAGCGCAACTGGAAACGGTGTCCAAGCACGTCGCGGACGCCACGTCGAAGGGAGCGAAGGTGCTGACCGGCGGCAAGGCGCGCCCGGATCTCGGTCCGCTGTTCTTCGAGCCGACCGTGCTGAGCGAGGTGACCGACGAGATGGAATGCGGTCGCGACGAAACCTTCGGTCCGCTGGTCTCCATCTACCCCGTCGACGGCGTCGAGGAGGCCGTTCGCCTGGCCAACGACACCGACTACGGCCTCAATGCCTCGGTGTGGGCGGGGAGCAAGTCCGAAGGCGAGCGGATCGCGGCGCGGTTGCACGCGGGAACGGTCTGTGTGGACGAAGGTTACGCACCGGCCTGGGGCTCCACGGCCGCACCCATGGGCGGCATGGGCATTTCCGGTGTGGGGCGCCGTCACGGCCCGGACGGGCTGCTCAAGTTCACCGAACCGCAGTCGATCGTGGTGACCCGGTTCATGAATCTCGACGCGCCGAGGCTGTTCCCGAAGGGGAAGTGGCAGCCGTTCCTGATGTCCGTCGCCCGCAGCCTGCGTTTCCTGCCGGGACGCTGAGGCTTGACGGCCGCCCGGGTGGTCGTGCCCACCCGGGCGGACCATCCGCCGGTCGGCTCGTGCAGGGGTCACGCCAACCGGTCGGCTCCGGTGCGCGGCGGTCCTCCGGCCGCCAGCGCCGCCGCTTCGTCATCGGTGAGCAGCCGTGACCTGAGGACGAAGCGCATGTTCTCGAGGGTGTCCGCGACCCAACCGCCGGCCTCGTCGGGCACATCGACGGTGAGGTGGGTGTGCTTCCAGTGCTCGTACTGTTCGCCGCTGATCCACAATTCGGTGTGCCAGGGAAGGTTTCCCAGCAGGACGTCTTCGCCGTCGATCCGGGATTCCCGAATGGGCAGCCACCGTGGCCGGCCACCGTCGCGGTGTCCGCCGGACTCGTGCAGCAGCACCGCTCCGTGCTGGTCGATCACTCGGCGCAAAACGGCCCTGGCGCGGTCGGTGATGTCCACCCGGTGCGTTCGATGCGCCGCCACCGCACCGCCCGGACGGCGTGGACGGCGCGGCCGGAGCGCGTCGGGTAGTCGGCGATCCCGGGGTGCCGCCCCCGGTCTGGTGTAGCTCATGATTCCTCGCAGATATCTCGGACCGGCCCACTATGGTCCGCGGAGGTTGGTGCGAGGTTGGTGCGGAAATCCTCAGTCGCGCAACGCCGTATGCAGCCGAGCCGCCACCGTCGCACGCCGCAGGTCGTCCGGCGGAAGCAATCGCAACGCGTGCTCGTGCACCGCGATATCGCGGGGAGCGCGTTCGCCGAACGCCACGGCGTGCTCGGCTCGGTCGCCGGCGAGCACGGCTGTGCGCACCCCGACGTCGAGGTAGTCGCGCCACCGCAGCACGCCGGGCGCCTCCGAACCGGGTAGCAGCGGTCCCCGGTACAGCCAGACCGCCGAGGTGGTGTCGCCCGCGGTGATGGCGGCGAACAACTCGACGGCGTCGCAGGCGACCGGACCGGTCAGAACGTAACGGCGATTGCTGATTTCGCCGCCGATCGCGCGGCGCAGGTGCGAGACATCGGCCTTGAGCGTGCTGGTGGAGACCGCACGGTCACCGTAGAGGGCGGCGTGCAACTGCTCCGGCGTGAAGCCGTCCGGCTGGAGGGCCAGCAGTGCGAGTATCTCCAGCTGCCGCGGCGGAAGGGAAAGCGGCACGCCGTCGCAGAGCAGACGTGCGGCGCCGAGGCATTCCAGCCGGATCCCGGGCGCGGGCGCGGGCTCGGTGGTGCGCAGCATCGTCTCCACCGCCGTCACCAGCGCGCGTACCGAGGTGAGCACCGCGGGATGGGAGCGGTCCCAGGAACTGGACAGATCCAGCGCGCCGATCTGTCTTCCGTCGGGTCCGTGGATCGGTGCGGAATAGCAGACCCAGCCGTGCAGGGCGGCGACCAGGTGCTCGGCGGAGAACACCGTGGCGGCGCGATCGGTGTGCAACGCGAGCGCCACACCGTTGGTGCCCATGTGGCTTTCGTCCCAGCAGCCGCCGGGCGCGAGGTTCACCTGCTCGGCCTGCCTGCGCAGCGCGCGGTCGCCGCAGGACCACAGGACGGTGCCCGCCGGATCGGTGACCACGGCCAGATACCCGGAGTCCTCGGTGACGGCCCGCAGCTCGCCCGCGAGCGTTGTCACCGGTCCACGCAGTGGGGACGCGGCCCACCGGTCGCCGATATCGTCCACGCCGGGCGCTTCCGTGGTGGCGGGATCGACAGTGTGCAGTGACCGCCGCCAGGATTGCGCTACTTCCTTGCGCAGCACGGTATGCCGGGGTGGGGCGGTGGTCTGGGGAGCTGTCGCCCAGCGCTCCCATTCTCTTTGCAGGTCGACCCGCTGTTGGGTGAGGGTGCGGAACTGCGCCACGTGGAAGACCCGTCGTCGTGTGAGCTCATGATCGCTCTCTCATTCTGGCGGACGCCGACGGGGGTGGCGAGCGGTTCGAGCCCTACCGGCCGGTCGGGAAAGATTCGGAGCGAAGTGGCGCCACGACGCCATAGGCTGCCGGCATGGCGACCGGTTTCCAGCGGGCATGCCTCGCCGATGTGCACGAGGTGGCCGCGGGCATGCCCCACGTGACGCGCGTCGACGGACCGCGCGGTAACCCGATCTATCAGGTCGGGGGTAAATCGTTCGTGTTCTTCCGCAATCCCCGTCCGGATGCCGTCGACCCGTTGACCGGTGAGCGCTACGCCGATGTCATCGTGATCTGGGTGCCCTCGGAGGCGGACAAACAGGCACTGGTCCAGGACCCGGACTCGCCGTTCTTCACGACGCGGCATTTCGACGGGCATCCGTCGGTCCTGGTGCGCGCGGCCCGTCTCGGCGAGCTGAGCCGTCGAGAGCTCATTGAGGTCGTCCAGGACGCCTGGCTGGCCAGGGCCTCGCGCAAACGCGCGGCGGACTGGCTGGCCGCCCATCCGCCGCGCTGAGCGGTCACTTCCGGATGAAAATGCCTGCGACGTCGGCGTTCTTGATCGGGGTGTCGGTATTGGCCTGGGCGCCGCACAGCAGATCGACCGACACCATCGTCGCGTCCACGACGGTGCCCGCGGGCTCGCGGTCGTCCTGGCTCTGCTGCTTGACGAACTTGGTGATCGTCGTGCGTTTGGTGTCCTGGTCCTGCTTGACGTACTCGCTGCACGGGGTGTCACCGCCGCGGTTGAGGGCGCGTTCGATGTCGGTGCAGCCCGCGAGCGCCATGGCGACCACCGCGATCCCGAGGCCGGTTCGGCCGGTCCGTGACAGCGTGGCGTTCATGGTCTCCTCCTGAGGTTCGGGCACGGCGATGCCCGCCGCGATCGGCTCCAGACTAGAGCCAACGCGCGCTGGTGTTCGCCGACCGGCCGGGACGGCTAGGCGCGGTAGACGCACAACGGGACGTTCATCTCCGCCGCGGTGAGCGAACCGTGGTGACCGATCAGCCAGGACTGCAGCGGTTCGGCGCCGGTGCGGATGACGCCACGCCGCCCACTGGCGACCACGACCAGATCGCCGATGCGCTGCGCGATCGCGTGCTCGACCGTGGGACCGAACCAGCCGCGGGCCACGATGTCGTCCTTGCCGAGCACATCGAAGTCCGGGCCGAGCGTGGCCTGCCAGGCCGCCGCGACGTCGGATGCGGCGCCCGGCACCGTGTAGACGTGCCGGGCGCGGGGCTCACCGCCGAGCGCTCGGACGCCTTGTTGCAAGGCTGGCGTGGTGTCGAAATCGATGCGGTCCTCCAGTTGCACCATGCCGTGGTCGGCGGTGACCAGCAGCGCGGCGCCGGGTGGCAACTCCTCGGCGAGGGTGGCGGCGAGCCGGTCGGCGTTGGCGAGTTCCAATTCCCACGACCGTGACTCGGGCCCGCGCACGTGTCCGGTCATGTCGAGGTCGCCGTGGTAGGTGTAGACCAGTGCGCGCGGCCCGGCGCGCAGCGCTTCGCCGACACCGGCCACGAGGTCGCCGAACGACAGCTGGGGCCGGAACTCGCAGCCGCGCAGAACCGCCTTGGTCAGCCCCGACCCTGCCTGATCGCGCGGCGATACCTGGGCCACGGCGATGCCGTCGGCAGCGGCGCGCTCGAAAACTGTTGTGCGAGGCTGGAACTCTTCCGGAACGAGTTCGCTTCGCAGATCGGACTTGGGAACGCCGTGCAGCCGCCAGGACAGCGGGGTGAACAGCTGGTCGTAGCCGGGGACGTGGAACAGATAACCGACGATGCCGTGTTGGCCGGGCGGAACGCCCACCCCGAGCGAGGTGAGGCTGGTGGCCGTCGTGGTCGGGAAGCCGGCCGTGAGCCGGACCGGTGCGAGACCGGACAGGAACGGCGCCGCAGCGGGATTCGCGACGAGGTGCTCGTAGCCGAGCCCGTCCACCAGCAGGACGCAGACCCGGTCGATATCCAGTCCGAGCCCGAGACGGTCCTCCTCGCCGGGGACGCCGAGACCGGCGAGGACAGAGGGAAACAGATCGGCCAGAGAACCGGTACCGTAACGCGGCGCGACGAACACGAAGGTCAGGATGTCAACGTCGATGGGGGCATGGCAAGGGCGTTCAGGCTTGGCCCGTCTCGAAACGGCTCACCTTGCCGTCCCGCAGGACGAACCGCCAGGTGGTCCGCATCGAACCCCACCGCGAATTGGTGTAGTCGGCAACCAGTTCGATGCCGTCGTCGCCGACGGACTCGACCCGCATGCGTGCGTTGCTGTCGAAGATCTCCGCTTCGGTCCACTGGACGAGATTGCGCTCGACGCCGTCGTCGGACATCGTGGCATCGTCGGTGAGGACCGCGTAGAACCGATCCTGATCGTTGGCGTTGAGCGCGTCGACGAACTCCTGCACCGTCGGATCCAGCTGCGCGGTCATCCGTGTCGTCCTCTCGGATCGGTGTGAGAAGCATCGGATAGCAAACGTCTGGCGTCTACTCTAGGTCAGCGGTGGCGTGCTCGGCTCGATCACTGTCGCGAACGTCCGCATGACATCCTCCACCAGCGCCGGGGCAGTGGTGCCGAACTGCACCGCGCGCTTTTCCAGCTGTCCGTCCAGCCACAGTGAGGCCAGGCCGTGGCCGAGTCCCCAGAACATGACGGCCAGTGTGTCGGCTTTGTCGGCGGGCAACACTCCAGCGCGCACACATTCCGCGATCGTGTCGGCCAGAACCCCGAACGCCGCGTCGCCCGCGGCCATGGTGTCCGGGTGCTTGTCGGGCTGGGAGAGCTCCGGCCGGAACATCAAGCGGAAGTAGGCCGGTTGCTCTCGGGAGAACCGCACATAGGTGTTCGCCAGTGCGGTCAGAGCGGCCATGGGTGTGTCCGCTTCGGCGCGGGTCGCCGCCAGTTGTGCGCCGAGCAACTGGAAACCCTGGGTGGACAGTGTCGCGAGCAGGGCGGAACGGTCGGGGAAATGGTGGTAGGGCGCCGCGGTGCTCACGCCCGCCTCGCGCGCCACCCTGCGGAGGCTGACCGCCCCGAGCCCCTCTGTCTCGATCAAACGCAGGCAGGCGGCCAGCAGTGCGTCGCGTAAGGCGCCGTGGTGGTAACTGGTCCGCGTCACTGTCCGAGCGTATGCGACGACTCCTGGACAACCTAACTATGCGATGCTTAGATTATCTGAGCGGCGCTCAGATAGGCGGCGCGGTAGCCACTCCACGAGACGGGTGAAGAAATGAGCACACGGGTATCGGTCACCGGCGCAACGGGATTCGTCGCCGGCCACGTCATCGCCGAGTTGCTGGAGCACGGCTACGCCGTGCGCGCGACGGTCCGCGACCTCGCCGACACCGGCAAACGAGCCCACCTGGTCGAGCTGGCGCGCCGGACCGGGGGCGAGTTGGAGTTCGCGCAGGCCGACCTGAACGGCGACGACGGCTGGGTACCCGCCGTCGCGGGCTGCACCGAGGTTCTGCACGTGGCGTCTCCGTTCCCGTCGACCCCGCCGGACGACGAGAACGAGCTCATCGATACCGCGGTCGAAGGAACCCTGCGCGTGCTGCGCGCCTGCGCCGCCGCGGGCACGGTGCGCCGGGTAGTGCTGACCTCTTCGATCGCGGCGATCGCGTACGGTCACGCCGACGATGCCGTGCGCACCGAGGCGGACTGGACGGTGGTCGAACGCAGCCCGGCCTACCAGAAGAGCAAGACGCTGGCCGAGCGGGCGGCCTGGGATTTCGTCGCGAAACTTCCGGCGGACGCGGGATTCGAACTGGTCGTCGTCAATCCCGGCATGGTGCTCGGACCAGCGCTGTCCGCGGCGACGAGCACCTCGCACGAGCCGGTGCGCAGGCTGCTCGCCGGGGACGTACCGGGGACTCCCAGGGTCGGCTGGGCCCCGGTGGACGTGCGCGATCTGGCCGTGGCGCATCGGCTCGCCTTGGAGACGCCGGAGGCGGCGGGCAACCGCTACATCTGCGCGGGCGAGCACCTGTGGATGGGGGAGATGGCGCGCGTTCTCGCCGAGGAATACGGGCCGCGCGGGTTCCGGGTGCCGACCAGGGCTCTGCCGAACTGGGTCGTGCGTTCGGTCGCGGTCTTCGACAAAGGCGTCCGGCTGACCCTGCCGACGCTGGGACGTACCGAATCGCTCAGCGCCGAGAAGGCTCGGCGCGAGCTGGGTTGGACCATGCGCCCGGTGCGCGAAACGCTGCTCGACACCGCCGAAAGCCTGCTGCAGCACGGGATCGTCGCGTCGCCGCGGCGCAAATCCGGCCCACGGGCCGCCGTGAGCGTGTGAGGGATGCCGTCATGCTGATCGCGACCTTGATCATCACCACGATCGCCATGGTGCGGCGCGCGTTCGCACGTCGGTCCCCGAGCGGGAACTCCGCCGAGCTTCCAGTTCGCGGCGCGGTCCGGAGGACACTGCGCAGGCCGCTGCCGATTACCGCCGCCCTCGTCACGCTGCTGGGCGTAGCGCTGGCGGCGGGCACGCTCACCCAGTGCTGAACCGGCCCCGATGCGCGCGGGTCCGGCCCGGTTCGCTAGACAGGACACGTGACTGCGCAGCGCCCCTTCCGGTTCGGTGTCAACATGGTGGTCCCTGAGTCCCGGTCGAATTGGATCGAAAAGTGCCGTCGGGCCGAGGAACTCGGCTTCGACGTGATCGGCGTCGCCGACCATCTCGGCCTGCCCGCGCCGTTCCCGGCGATGATCCTGGCCGCCGAGGCGACCGAGCGGGTGCGCTTGAACACCTTCGTGCTGAACACCGCGTTCTACAACCCCGTCCTGCTGGCTCGTGACGTGGCCGGCGCCGACCAGTTCACCGACGGGCGCATCGAACTCGGGCTCGGCGCAGGCTATGTGCAGGCGGAATTCGAGGCCGCGGGCATCCCGTTCGAAAGCGGGAGCAAGCGTGTCGAGCACCTGGAGCAAACGGTGATCACGCTGCGCGGCCTGTTCTCCGATCCGGAGTATCAGCCGCAGCCCGCCCAGCCGTCGGGGCCGCCGGTGCTCATCGGCGGATGGGGTGATCGGTTACTCGCCGTCGCCGCGCGGCACGCCGACATCATCGCCTTCACCGGCGCGGCGGCCGCGCGCAACGGTGGGCCGTTGCAAATGGCCGGGCTCGCGGAGACCGAGGAGCGGGTCGCCTACGTCCGGGAACTGCTCGGCCCGCGACTGGACAAGGTCGAGTTCAACATCCTGGTGCAACGAGTGGTCCCGCCCGCCGAACGCGCGAGCGTGCTGGAGGTCTTCGGCCCGGCGCTGCCGCCGGACGTCGCCGACTCCCCGGAGGACCACCCGATCCTGCTCATGGGCACTCCGGAGGAAATGGCCGACCGCCTGCGCGATCGGCGCGACCGCTTCGGCATCACCTACGTGACCGTCCTCGAGGACAGCATGGAGAAGTTCGCCCCGGTGATCGCATTGCTGCGCTGATCGGCGCGACTCACGGCAGCGGGTCGACGATGACGCGGGAATCGATCTGCCGGAGCTTTCGCGGCCGGCTGGTCAGGCAGGGCCACGTACGAGCGACCGCCTCACGGGTGACATGGCCCGCCGCGACCAAGGCATCAGCGGCCGGACCGGCACTCCGGTCTCCCGCGAGTGCCGGGGTGGCCGTGCGCTCGAACGACGGGATCACCGTGTGCGGCAGACCGACGAGCACGGCCAGGATGTCGAGCCGATCGGCCGGGATATGGGTGCGCGCCGCCACGAGGACCGTGCTCGGAACGACGATGGTGTTGCCCGCGTCGACCGTCGCCTAGACGATTGCCTGGGCGTAGTTGGCGCGATGGGCGAAGGCGACGACCGCCGCGGCGTCGAAGACGACGCCGCCGAGAACCGGGGCGGTCACGTCGCGGCAGTGTGCGACGCGTCCCCTTCTTCGCCGGATAGTGGCGGTGGACCCGGAACGGCGTGCTGGACGACGCTGCTCCCCAGCAACCGAGCGACGACGTCGTCGGGCAGCGTGGGGGTGGCCTTTCGCGGGCTGTGCTCCCGAAGCGACGGCATGCCACGACTCTAGCCGGGCCCGGCTCTGCGCCGGGAGTCCGCATGACGGTCGCGATATCGAAAGTGTCTGCCCAGTAGAGCAATTCGACTTCCTCGAGAGAGATCGGGCGAGGGTCTCCGGGTCAATGTCGATCTCGGTGATCTGCCGCACGCGGTTGGCCTCGTTCGAGAGGAGGCTCGGAGGCTCGCCGCGTGACGGGGGGCGAGGCGGTCGGACTTCGGCAGACACCTGGTGCGAAGAGGTTTCGTCACGACGGGCCGGTCAGCCCAGACTCGTGACCGGCTTCGCCGCGGTGAGGTCTTGCTCGATGCTGCGGGCGGCCGCGAGCAACCGGGGGATCAAGTCCGCGCGGATGCTCTCGATGGTCTTTCGGGTGGCGGGGGGAGACGTTCAACGCGGCGATCACCGAACCGGAGTTGTCGTGCACCGGCACGGCGACCGAGCGCAGTCCTTTCTCTCAATTCCCTCCTCGGGCCGGATCGGCCCGGCGACCGACCGCCAGTTGTGGGGAAGCCGTCTTCAGGCGTGGGTTTTCGCCGCCCTGTGACCGGGTCCGGCGTCTTCGATTTTCTCGTCGGTCGGTCTCGTGGCGAGGGTGTCGCCGGGAGCCGAGTCATGTCGTCCACCCGCCTCCGGCTGGTAGCGCTTCTCGTCGGCAGGCTCCGAACGATCCAGCCGATGCAGCGCGAACGCCGCGACGACACCGATAACGCTCAGGCCGGCCCACACCGCCCAGTCGGACCCGGCGTCGCGCGCGGCGCCGACCACGGCTCCGGTCGCGAGATTGCCGACGAGAATGCCGACACCGACGACGGTGTTGTAGAACCCGTAGTGGGTGGCGACGAGCCTCCCGTTCGACAGGGTCACGACGGTGTCCATCTCGAACGGGAACACAGCCGCTGTCCCGACCGCCAGCAACGCCGCGGCGACCAGCAGCGCGGCGGCCGCAGCC
Organism: Nocardia abscessus; assembly: GCF_015477775.1. Lineage (GTDB taxonomy): Bacteria > Actinomycetota > Actinomycetes > Mycobacteriales > Mycobacteriaceae > Nocardia > Nocardia abscessus_A. The sequence continues at coordinate 143,036 of NZ_JADLQO010000009.1, forward strand.
GGCGCACCGAACCGGTCCGGACCGGGAACGGCCACCAGCGGCACAAACGAGGCCGCGAGAATCCCCATTCCGACGACCAGGCTCCGCCCCGTACCCCACCTTGCCCGCAACCACGCGGTGATGCGTAGCTGACCGGCGACCGCCACAACACCGGAGATCACGAACAGCGCCGACACCAGTGCCTGCGACCGCGCTCCCGCGACGAACTCCGCCTGCAGCGGCAGCGCGAGATACACCTGGAACGACAGCACATAGGAACCGACCATCGCCAGCGCGAACCACAGGAACCGGCGATTGACGATCACTGTTCGCCAGTCCTCGAGCACCGAATTCCGCTCGCCGGACCTGTCCGCGCGTCGCGTCGGCAGCGCGAACAACTGCGCCACGGTCAGTATCGCGAACACGATCGCGGCGACACCGGCGGCGGCCCGGAAGTCGACTGCCATCAACGCCAGACCGACCAGTGGCCCGGCCAGGATGCCCGCCTGATAGAAGATGTTGAATACCGCGAAGGCCTCGACTCGCCGTTCGCCCGTATCCGCGGCTAGATAGGCTCGCACGGCCGGGTTGAACAGCGCACCGGCGAACCCCGTCGCTGCCGAGGCGATCAACAGACCCGGCAGCGAAGTCGCGAATATCAGCAGCGCGAACCCACCTGTTCGCAGCAGACACCCCGCGACGATCAGCGGCTTGTAGCCCAACCGGTCGGCCAACGTGCCGCCGATCAGGAACATGCCCTGCTGAGAGAAGTTCCGGACCCCCAGCACCAGCCCCACCGCCCACGCCGCCAGACCGACAGGCCCGGCGAGATAGCCGGCGAGGTACGGCATCAACATGTAGAAGCCGAGGTTGATGCCGAACTGGTTGATCATCAACAGCCGGGCGGCCGGGTCGAAGCTGCGGAACTTCGTGAAGACGGTCACTGTGCCCACTCCCGATCGTGGATGAACTGCCTGGGGTCGATGACGGTGGTGGATCGGGTCCAGGACCGTACGACGCGTTCCGCGGGATGAGCGATCGTGTCCGGTGCCGGCGGAGGCGGCGAGTCGAGCAGGCCGTGCTCATCGCAGTAGGCGTCGTTGTAGACGGTGTCGAAATAGCGGTTCGGCCCGTCGGGGAAGATCGCCACGATCCGCGCGTCGGCGTCGTAGGTCCGCGCCGCCCAGCCCGCGACGAGCGCGACAGCGCCGACGCTCCACCCTCCCGTCGCGTGGTGGGTGGCTGCCAATGTCCGGCATGCCCAGACAGCCTCCGACGGCGCGACCCAATGCACCTCGTCGAAGGCGTCGTAATCGACATTGACCGGATAGATGCTCGATCCCAGCCCCCGCATCAATCGCGGACCCGCGGGTTGTCCGAAAATCGTGGACGCCACGGTATCCACTCCGATCAGCTTCATCTCCGGATCGAACCGGCGCAACACCCGCGCGACGCCGGAGGAGTGCCCGCCGGTGCCGACCGCGCACACCAGTACGTCCACCCCACCGAGCTGTTCGACCAATTCGAGCGCCAGCGATTCATAGCCGTCGACATTGTCCGGGTTGCTGTATTGATCCGGGCACCATGCGTCGTTCTCGCCGGCGAGCAACTCCGTCACCCGGTCGCGGCGGGCCTGCTGCCAACCGCCCGTCGGATGGGGCGCGGTCACCACGTCGACCCGCGTCCCGTACGCGGTGAGCATCCGCGCGACGATCGGCTCCAGACCCGGGTCCGTCACCACGGTCACCGGATGACCGGTGACGATCCCCGCCAGCGCCAACCCCAAGCCGAGGGTGCCGCTGGTCGATTCGATGATCCGCGCCCCCGGAGCCAGATCACCGCGCTCCTCTGCCCGGCGCACCATGTGCAGCGCGGGCCTGTCCTTCATACCGCCCGGATTGAACCCTTCGAGCTTGGCCCAGAACCCCCGCCCCTGTGGCGCCAGCGGCGCACCGACCCACAACACGGGAGTGTTGCCGATCAGCGTGTGCGGGTGATGAGCGGGTCCCGGCGCACCCACCAGAGCCGCCGAGCGATCGGTGAGTGCATCGAGCACGACCTTGTCCATGACTGTCGCTTTCTGTATCGAACTGCCCGAAGGCAGCGCAGACGTGAGCGGGCAGCGGACACCGGCCGACGGCACAACAACGTCGACCTGGCGCTGACCGATCAGCAGCGAGCGATACAGAATCGCGTGAGCGTGGCCCGGCCATCAGCGACGGGCACCCTCGAAAGCGGTGGGCCACGCACACCTCCCGCAGTGATCCCGCGAAGGCCGACGACAGCGAGAAAAGCCAAGGTCAGCGCGAAAATCAGCAGCTGCGGTACGAGATTCTCCGCGGCGCCGCGCGGCGCCGCCTTGGCGAGGCAGTGATCGAAATGGGCCACGCAATGGCCGTCCAGGACGTCGTCGGTCACCGCATGCCCGTGATCGTCCGCGAGCGAGAGCACGACATGCTCGACGCCCGAGACCGCCGACGCGTGGTGGATATGCACGTGCCCCTGAGTCATCGAGCAATCGACCATCGACACGACGAGCAGCACCGCCGCGAGCAGCGCGACCACGGCGCCGGAAGCCGGGAATCGACCGACGAGCGTCGCCGCGACACGGCCGTAACCGGCCGAGCGTGCCCGGCCCCGGCGGCCCGAGTCGTGGAGGCGTCGCGCCGATGAGGCGGGCAGGCGACCTCGTCGCTGCCCCGTCATCTCGACCGCCATTCTCCCGACACGCCTGCTTTTATACCCCTTAGGGGTATCGCATGCAAGTGTGACCGCTGTCGGTGGAGAAGGTGGCTCCGAGTGTGGCAGCGCGAGCCGGAGCCTCCCCGAAGTGGGAACATCCGCGGGAAGGACGCCGTCCATCGGACCGGGATACCCTCGGCCGTTGCGATTGCCCGAATGCGAAGGCCCGGAGGAGGACTCGATGGGTGCCGAACGTACCGTTCGCGAGGTCGTGGACCTGATCGTCGAACTCGGTCTCATCGATCCGGACATACCCACGCGGCAGACTTTCGTGGCGGAATCGCTCGATGAGCCGCTGACCTACTACGGACACACCGAGCGCAGCGCCGTACTCAATCTGCTCAGCGAGGTGGGTATCCGATACACCTTCGACTACAAGACGTTTCGCGGCATCGATGAATGCACCGACGACGAACGGCGGGAATGGTACGAGTCCGAGCTGGAATCGATTGCCGCCTGTAGCCGCGGCATGGTGGCCGTCACCAACGTCCGGCTGGTCGAGAACGAGACGAAATCGGAGCTCCGGTTCGACTGCAACGGCGTCACCGAGTCGTGGCCGGTCTACCCCGGTGACGACGAAGACGTGGAAGCCTCGCTCGTCTTCGCCACCAACCTCACCGAAATCCACACCGGTCTCGTCGAACGATTCTGTGTCGTGAATCCCCCGGACGAAGACGTCAGCGGAGAAGCCGTTTTCGGCGACCCGGAGGCGCTCAATCGCCTGGGTGCGCCTTTCGGCCTCACCTTCGCGCCATAGATAAGCGGACGGCTCAGGTTGCCCCACACCTGGGGCTGTGGTCAGGTTTCGAGGTAGGCGACGATTCCGCCGATCAGTGCCTGGAGGGCGTCGTCGAGGTTGCCATAGGTGCCGAGGGTGCGTTCGGATGTGATTCCGCGCATGGCTGCCGGGATGAGTGCGGCCACCTGCCGCACTTTGGCCGGGTCGAGTTCGAGATCTGCGAAGGCTTTCTGACAAGCCTTGTCCCAGTTCGGCTTCCACGAAGCGAGTTCGGCGGCGGTGAGCGGGTAGTCGCGTTCGAGTTCGGTGTGGTCGCGGGGGAGGGCGGCGCGGAGGGTTTCGATGGCGAGTGATTCGGGTTTGCGCAGTCCTGCGGCCATCGCGGTGATCATGGCGGTCACTCGTTCGTGCAGTGTGCCGTCGGACTTGATTCCGGCGGGAAGGTCGCCGCGTTTGTCTGCGGTATAGCGCAGGACCGCTGCCCACAGGCCGTCGATGTCGCCGAACTGGTATTTGACGACGCTCCAGGTCGCGCCGATGTCGCGGGCGATCCGGTTGCCGGACACCGCGGCGGGGTCGCCGGTCGCCAGCGTTGCGATCGCCGCCTCGAGCATGCTCTCCCGGGATTGGATCCCGCGCCTGTTGGCACGTCGCCCGCTCGCCGCCGCTTCCGTCACGAGGCTCGAGTTTATCGGCCGGGATCGACGGCTCCTAGTTTCGTAGAACCCTCTTGAATTCTTTCACAGAGGGTTCTACGCTCAGATCGCCGCGTGGCTGGGATTTCAGGAGCCCAGCAGCCCCGGGAGCGTGGAGGATCGATATGGCGAAACCGCCACTGCCGATGGAGCCGACGGGTTGGTTCCAAGTGGCCTGGTGCAGCGAGATCGCGGCCGGTGCGGTGCACAGGATGAAGTATTTCGGGCGCGAGATGGTCGCCTGGCGTTCGACGTCCGGCCGGGTCGCGGTATTCGACGCCTACTGTGAGCACCTCGGCGCTCACCTCGGTTACGGCGGTCATGTGGCGGGGGAGAATCTCGTGTGCCCATTCCACGGCTGGGAATGGAACCGTGCGGGGCGCAACGTCTGCATTCCGTACGAGAGCCATCCGAACAAGGGGCGTCGGATCCGCAGCTACCCGGTGGTGGAGCGGAACGAAGCGGTGTGGATCTGGTACGACGTCGAGGGCCGCGCTCCGTATTTCGAGGTGCCGGACATGTTCGAGGCATTCGGCGACGGCAAGACCGCGGCCGACTACTACCCTCCGGTGCCTGCGGCCACGCTGTATCGGCCGGGGTTGGAGTTGCACCCGCAGTACGTCATGGAGAACGGTGTCGATTTCGCGCACTTCAAGTTCGTGCACAAGACACCGTTCGTCCCGGAGTTCACTCGTCACGACTTCTCCGGTCCCGTCTCCTACGTCGACTTCACCATCGCCTTCGACGAGGGGGTGGCCGAGGACAAGGTCGACAGCGGCGTCGAATCGATCAACGCGGGGTTGGGATGCTCCATCACCAAGAGCTGGGGCATGGTCGACAACCGCACCATGCCCGCGGTGACACCCGTGGACGAAAACACCTCCGACGTCCGCTTCACCGTGTGGATCGGACGCAAACCCGGGGACGACGGCCCCGAGATCACCCGCTACGGAAAGACCATGGCCGGCTTCGTCATCGAGCAGTTCGAGGCCGACGTCCACATCTGGGCCCATCAGCGCTATTCGGATCCGCCCGCGTTCTCGCGCAAGGAATTCGCGGGATTCAAGGCACTACGTGAATGGGCGATGCAGTTCTACATCGAAAGGCCCACCCAATGAACAGCTCCGACAAGGTTCGCGTATTCCAGGTCGCCACCGGCAACCTCGGCACCGAGATGATCGGCCGCATCCAGAGCCATCCCGACCTCGAACTCGTCGGACTGCACTGTTATTCGCCGGACAAGATCGGCCGGGACGCGGGCGAGATCGTCGGCATCGGAACCATCGGCGTGACCGCCACCGGCTCGGTCGAACAGATCATCGCCGCCGAACCGGACGTGCTCACTTTCCACGGGGTGTTCCCCGACGAGGACCTCTACGAGAAAGTCCTCGAGGCGGGCATCAACGTCGTGACCACCGCGGACTGGATCACGGGATACCACCGCGACGCCAACCATCCGCATCCCGCCGGCCGGAAGGTCAGCGAGGTCATCCAGGCCGCCTGCGAGCGGGGCAACGCCACCTTCTACGGCACCGGCATGAATCCCGGTCTGTGCCAGATCCTCGGCATCGTGCACACCGCCGACGTGGCCGATATCGAGAACATCACCGTCACCGAATCGGTCGACGTCTCCTGCCACCATTCCGTCGACACCTGGAAAGCCGTCGGCTACGGTCGTCCGATCGACGACCCGGCCATCCCGGACTCGCTCTACAGATACACCGCCGTGTTCGCCGACTCGGTCTACCTCATGGCCGACGCGTTCGACTTGGAACTCGACGAGGTGAGCTTCAGCTACGAACTCGGCGCCTGCACCGAGGACGTCGATCTCGGCTGGTACTTCCTCCCGAAAGGCTCGCTCGGCGCCAACTACATCAAATATCAGGGGATCGTCGAGGGCGTGCCGCGCGTGGAAACCCACCTCGAATGGCAGATGACCCCGTCCACCGAGCCGGCCTGGAATATCAAGGGCTGCTACATCACCCAGATCACCGGCGACCCGAACATCTATAGCAAACACATGGTCATCCCGCGCAAGGGCACGGATCTGTCCAACCCTGAGAACTTCGCCTCGATCGGCATGACCGTGACCGGGCTACCCGCCCTCAACTCGCTCAGGTCCGTCGTCGCCGCCCGACCCGGCATCATCACCAGTGCCGACCTGCCACTGCGCGGATTCGCCGGACGCTTCAAACTCTGACCGGCGGCGGGGGACTATCTCGCTAAAGGTGTTTCCGGCGGTTTCTCTCAGTAGGTTCGGGCGTCGGGCCAGCGGTCGGCGAAGGTGATCGCGAACGCGTTGACCGCAGGCTTCCAGCGCATCGTCCATCGTGCCCGACCGGCGCCGGTCGGGTCGAGCGAACGAGTCACCAGATACAGGCATTTCAGGGCGGCTTGCTCGGTGGGGAAATGCCCTCGGGCCTTGATCGCGCGCCGGTAGCGGGCGTTGAGCGACTCGATCGCGTTCGTCGAGCAGATCACCCGCCTGATCTCGATGTCGTAGTCGAGGAACGGGATGAACTCATCCCATGCGTTGTGCCACAGGCGGATGATGGCCCCGTATTTCGAGCCCCAGCGTTCGGTCAGCTCATCGAGCGCTGCCCGGGCTGCATCTGCGTTTACCGCGGTATAGATCGGTTTCACGTCCCGTTTCAGCGCGTCCCAGTGCTGGCGTCCGGCCAGCCGGAAGGTGTTGCGGATCAAGTGGATGATGCAGGTCTGCACCGTGGCCAGCGGCCACACGTTGCCGACCACCTCCAGCAGTCCTTTGAGCCCGTCGCAGACCAGGAAGAAGACATCCTTGACCCCGCGGTTACGGATCTCGGTGAGCACACTCATCCAGAACTTCGCGCCCTCCCCACCGCTGCCGGCCCACAGGCCGAGGATGTCCTTCTCCCCGGTCACGGTGACCCCGATCGCGGCATAGATCGGCCGGTTGGCGACTTGACCGTCGCGCACCTTCACGACCAGCGCGTCGATGAAGATCGCGACGTACACCTCGTCCAGGGGTCGGCTCGACCATTCCTGCATCTCCGCGACGACTTTGTCGGTGATCCGGGAGACCGTCTCCTTGGACACCGACGCGCCATAGATCTCAGCGAAATGCGCCGAAATCTCCCCGGTTGTGAGGCCTTTCGCATACAACGACAGCACGATCTCATCGACCCCGGACAATCGGCGCTGCCGCTTGCGCACGATCTGCGGTTGAAAGCTGCCGTCCCGGTCGCGCGGCACCTCGATCGGCACCGGCCCGGTCGTCTCGGTCAACACCGTCTTCGACCTGGTCCCATTACGCACATTCACCGATTCCCGGCCCTCGGGCGCCTGGTTGGGTTCATACCCCAAGTGCTCGGTCATCTCCTCGTTCAGCGCGGTCTCGAGGACGGTCTTGGTGAACTGCTGCAGCAACCCGTCGGGCCCCGTCAGGGACAAGCCCTGCTGTCTGGCCATCCTCACCAACTCCGCCGCTGCCAGCTGCTCGGCCGAGGCCTCGGCCTTCTTCTTCGCCACGGCATCAAGTGTCGTCATCACGGCACCTTCCCGCTGACCATCCGATCAGCGAATCAGGCCGGAAACACCCATAAATCCACAGTCCCGGCGGCGGGGTCAGCTCGGGGTGGCGGTCAGTCTGTCACAAGGGTGTTCAGTTCGTCGGTGAACAGTAGGGCGGGGTCGAACTCCATACCGGTGAAGTGTCCGGCGAGTTCGAGGGAGAGTACGCCGTGGAGCCGGGTCCAGAAGGACACGGCGCGGTGCAGAGTTGTGGTCGCTACCGAGGGACCCTCGGCCCATCGGCGATGGTGTTCGAGGTGGGCGTCGAACGGTGTCGCCGATGGTTGCGACGGCAGCGCGGAGCATGCCTCGATCAGCATCGTCATGATCTCGTTCGAGATCGCGGTGGTGTCACCGGGCGCGTGGTAGCCGGGGACGGGTGTGCCGTAGATGAGGAAGTATCGGTGGGGGTCGGCCAAAGCCCATGTCCGTAGGGCGTCGGCCAGCCCGGCCGGGTCGGCGCCTGAGTCCCGGGCCGTGCGCAGGGTGTCGGCGAGGCTTCGGTAGGCGTCGCGGATGAGCTCGGTGAGCAACTCGTCGCGGCTGGCGAAGTACCGATACAGGGCGGGGCCGCTCATGCCCACCTGCTTGGCGATGGCGTTGAGCGACAGTGCGGACGCTCCTGCCGTGGCGATCTGCTGCCGGGCACACTGCTTGATCTCCGCCCGCATCTGCACTCGATAGCGCTCCCGGGGGCTCTTCGCAGTTGGGTTCGTCATCGACCACTCCCTTCCCGGCTGTGCGCCCCCAGGTTGAGTTAGAGGCTATCACTTTTGCTCTTGCCTCTCACCCACGAGCTGTTATACCTTCTAACAATTGCGAGCAGTAATCACTCGCTTTCGTGCAAGCCCGTCGATGAGGAGCAGACCCATGACCGACATTCGCCCGTCCAGCACGCCGAAGGCACAGGCCGAGACCGGTGCCGCCCGCCGCTCCGGGCGGGCCGCCCTGCTCGGGATCGCGTTGACCGCGGCAATGCTCGGCGCCCCCGCCACCCCGGCTGTCGCCGACGGCCCCGCGGTGGACTCGGCACCGCTGACCTGCGAGGGGAAGGGCATCGACGCCGCCGCCCCGATTCACTACCGGACCGAGACCTTGATCAAGGCGCCACTGGACACCATCTGGAATCTGCAGACCGACGTGGCCCGCTGGCCGTCCTGGCAGAAGCCGGTCGCGAGCGCCGAACGCCTGGATTCGGGGCCGCTGCAGGCTGGTTCGCGATTCCGGTGGACCACCCCCGCCCCCGCCACCGCCACGACCCCCGCGACCACCCTGACCATCACCTCCACCGTCCAGCAACTGCAGCACAATCAGTGCATCCGCTGGAGCGGGCCTGCGATCGGTGACGGGCTGGGCATCGACGGTGGAATCCATGTCTGGACCTTCACCCCGGTGGACGGCGGCGTCCTGGTGCGCACCGAAGAGAACTGGCACGGCGCCCAAGTCGAAGCGAACGTGCCGACCTCCACCCACTTCCTCGGCGCGGGTCTCGAAGCCTGGCTGGCCGACCTGCGGACCGCAGCCGAAGGCTGAGACAACACCCGTCCAGCAGATCGAGCACGTGCCGGAGGCGCCGCCTGCCTGGCTCATCGGGTCCGGCCATCTTTTCGAGCCGGACGTGCTCGTCGAAGTCGAGGCGACTGCCCTCCTGGACTGATCGCGATCGCCGTGTTGCCGGGCCGGGGGAATGAGCGGATCACCGGCCGCTCCAGGACTCCGGCCCGCTGAACGGGTCGGGTGGCCGTGCGTGACATCGCGCGCAAAGTCTCGATTCGCTGGGGCTTCGACTCTCCGCCCGGCGTGTCGCTGAAGGTTTGCTGACGTTGTCGGATTTGAATGCAAGCTGGCTGGTCGACGAATGCCGCCAACTACCCGTGGAGGTCAAGGTCGTGATCCGGCAATTTCTTCTTTCCCGCGGCAGCATGCGCAGCCGTTCAGGTCGGGCCCGCGGTGCGATCGGCGGCGTGGCACTCGGGCTGCTCCTGGCGACGACGGCAACCGCGGAACCGCTGTATCCGCGGCCCGATCCGGACCCTTTCTATGCCGCCCCGGCGGATCTGGCGGAGTACCGACCAGGGGATGTGCTCGGTGTGCGGGCACTGCCGCCGCTGGCGATCTTCCCCGGCTCCACCGTCACGCTGGTCAAATTCCGGTCCACCAATTCGCGCGGAGCGCCGATCGCGGCGACGACCACGGTTCTCACCCCGTTCGGCCAACGGCCCGGCGGGCCGTTGCTGTCGTATCAGCACTTCATCAATGCGCTCGGTACCGGCTGCGCGGTGTCGCACAAGCTGTACGGCGACGATCTGAACCTGACGGTGACCACGCCGATCTTGAACGCGGCGTTGGCGCAGGGCTGGAGAGTCGCGCTGCCGGATCACCTCGGACCGCAGGTCGCTCTCGGGGCCGCGCGTTTGGGTGGCCAGATCGTCTTGGACGGCATCCGTGCGGTGAAGCGGCTGCCGGCATTCGACGTGCAGCACAGCCCAACGGTGATGGCGGGCTACTCCGGCGGCGGCATGGCCACCGCATGGGCGGCCGCGTTGCAGCCGACCTACGCACCGGAGCTGAAGCTGGCGGGCGCGGCCATCGGCGGTGCTCCGATGAACCTGCTGACCATGGCGGAGGCGCTGGGTCTGAACCCGCACCCCTCGTTCGGGTTGGCCATGGCAGCGGCTATCGGTCTGGAGCGGGAGTACCCGGACCGCCTGCCGATCAGCTCCTACCTCAACCCGCGCGGCCTGGCGGTTCGTGACGGCATGGCGAACAGCTGCAGCAACGATATTCTCACCGCGGGCATCGGCGGCAGCGCGGGCGAGTACCTCACCAGCACCTCGATCTTCGACAACCGCGAAGCCCGATCGGTGGTGGAGGAGAACAGCCTGGAACTCTACGCCGGGGTGCCGGACACGCCGATCCTCGAATGGCATTCGCCGGACGACCAGCAGATTTCGGTCGCTGCCATCGAAAACACCGTCCGCCGCTGGTGCGCGGCAGGGGTGCGGGTGCAGACGCTTCGGGTGCCCACGGTTGGACAGGGGCCCGCCATCGAGCATCTGGCCCCTGCGGTTCTGGGGGCACCGGCTGTTATGCAGTGGCTCGACGCCCGGGTTCGCGCAGAGCCAGCCCCCACCAACTGCTGATGAGCGCGGCCTCAGTAGGGCGTGACTTTTTCGCGACCTTTTCGTAATGTATCGGTGACCTATCCTCGACTGTTACTGGTAATCGACACCATGCCTGGTCAACACCGCAAACGAACCGCGACCCGGAAGCTCACTTCCGTGGCTGCGTGTGTCATCGCGGCGACTGTCGCAGTCGTGCTGTGGGCGGCGATGCGACCGAGCACGGTTACTCGGAATGCCGCGACGGTCGATTCGCCTCCATCGTCCATAGTCGGGGCCGTTCCGGCTCCGACCACCGTGCCGCCGACGCCTCAGGCAGCCCCGGCGGCCGCCGCCGAGCAGTCACCACCCTCGGCCAAGCAGGCCCAACAGCACCCGCCCCCACCGCCTCCCGGTGTGCCGTGTTCGACCGAACTCGTCGGCACACGGCCGCACGTGGCACAGGTGGGAAACCTGCTCAAGAAGACGTTCGGCGTCACCGACGTCGGCGGCGCCATCGGCCGTGGCGACGGCGACCACAGTGCCGGCCTGGCGCTGGATCTCATGACATCCGATTCCGCGCGCGGCGACGCCATCGCCGATTTCGTGCTGGCCAACAAGCAGCGTTTCGGGGTGACCTACGTGATTTGGCGGCAGCGGTACAACGACGGCAACGGTTGGTCGTACCTGGAAGACCGCGGAAGCCCGACGGCCAATCATTACGACCATGTGCACGTGTCGTTCGAGAAGTCTGCCGTCGTGGACGTGACCTGCTGATCGTGCGCCGCCGCCGGTACCGCGGCTCGTCCGTACGTGCCGAGCGGCGTCAGATCGTCGCCAGGCGGGCACCGCGGCGCCGGGGGCGCAGCTGGTACAGGCGGTACCAGGCCAGCGCGAGGAAGAGAGCCCCTAGGCCGGCGACGACGCCCATATCGAGGAGCCACGCGCCCATGGTGTGTTTCCACAGCGGGTCGGGTCCGCCCTCATGCGGTGAGAGAGTGTCGAGGTCGAGAGTGGCGGCTCCCGCGCCGAACCCCCAACGGGCCGGCGCTATATAGGACAGTTGCCCGAGGACAGGTGTGCCAGGGAGCCGCACCATCCCGCCGGTGAGCACGAGTTGCGCCATCGAGAGCACGATCAGCAGCGGCAGTGTCTTCTCCGAGGTGTTCACCGACACCGATACCAGCAGGCCCAGCGCCAGCGAGGCGATGCCGAGCAACGCCATCGCCAGGATCAGCTCCACCTCGACCGACGTGAACAGCCCTTTGGGCGGCATACTCACCCCGATGGTGCCGATCAAGACCAGCACCGCCGCCTGGAGGGTGGTGATCACCCCCAGGACCAGGAGTTTCGACATCAGATAGACCCCCGCCGAGAGCCCGGCCGCGCGTTCTCTGCGGTAGATCGTCTGTTCCTTGACGATCTCGCGGATCGAGTTGCCGGTGCCGACGAAGCATGCGGCGAATGCCAGAACCATGAGCTTGGTCTCGGCATCGACATTGGTTCCCGGCGCCCCGACGAACCCCTCGCCGGACGGCACCAGGGCGATGAGGGCGCCGAGCAGCAGCGGCATTACGCCCAGGAGCGCCAAATAGCTTCGGTCCGACGCGATCACCGCCAGGTATCGCCGGCACAACGTGCTGAGCTGGCTCAACTTGGACTGCGGCGCGGGAGGAGGAACCGGTGGTTTGACTTTCGCTGGGCCGACATCGTCGGTCAGTCCGACCGCCACATAGTTCTGGAAGCTCGGTGATGCTCGGAACTCGCCGGCCCAGTCGCGATCCACCTCGCGGTCGAATGCCTGGAACACCTCGGCCCAGCTGCGCTTCCCGAACTGCTGCAACCCTTCTGCCGGGGGCCCGTAATAGGCCAGCCGACCGCCGGGCACCAGAACCAGCAGGCGGTCACAGGAATCGAGATTCGCCACGCTGTGCGTGACCACGATGACGGTCCGACCGTCGTGGGCCAGTTCGGACAGCATTTCCATGACCGTTTTGTCCAGGCCCGGGTCGAGGCCGGAGGTCGGTTCGTCGAGGAACAGCATGGACGGCTTGGTCAGCAACTCCAGCGCGACGCTCACGCGTTTGCGTTGCCCGCCGGAGAGCTTGTCGATGCGGGTGTCGGCGTGCCGCGCCAAGCCGAGTTCCTCGAGGACCTCATCGACCCGCTGCTCGCGCTCCTCGCTGCGCGTATCACCAGGGAAGCGGAGTTCGGCCGCATAGAGCAGGGCGCGCCGCGTCGGGAGCTGGTTGTGCAGGATGTCCTCTTGCGGCACCAGTCCGATCCGGTGCCTGAGTTCGTCGTAATCGGTGTACAGGTCGCGTCCGTCGTAGCGGACCGTCCCCTCCGTCGCCGGCTGCAACCCGGTGACCGCGCCGAGCAGCGTCGATTTGCCCGCTCCACTGGGCCCGATGACGCCGACGAGCGATCGTTCCGGGATCGGGAAGCTCATTTCGTCGAGGAGCACCTTGCCTTCCGGTGTCCGCACCGTGAGGTTCTGCACCGAGACCGACACGGCGCCGGTGTCGACGGACTCCCGCAGTTCGTCGCCGACCAGCCGGAAGGTGGCGTGCCCCATGCCGATCAAGTCGGATTCGGCGAGGTCCGCGGTGTCGACCCGGGAGCCGTTGACGTAGGTGCCGTTGTGGCTGTCGAGGTCGACCACCCGATACGTGCCATCGCCGATCACCTGCACTTCGGCGTGATGGCGGGAGACCATGAGGTCGGGCACGACGATGTCGTTGTCGGCGGCACGCCCGATCCGGAGCTTGGGCGATGTGATCCGGACGGTCGCCAGGGGGTGGGCCATCGGAGACGACGATCGCGATACTCGGCGGGGAAGACCTGGTTCGAACTTCGTGACCGTTGCTTCATCATCGAGGATGTATCCGGGATCGGGGACGACCATCGTGTCTCCACCCGCACCCGCAACGACATCGACATCGGACTCGTGGCCTGTTGCTTCCACCGAGCAGGCCAACTGTTCGCCGTCTACGGCGTGACCGAGCTGGAACGTCTCGTCATGGTCGATCACCATCCGCTCTACGCGGTGACCGTCGAAGAAGGTGCCGTTGAGGCTGCCTGCGTCCTCGATTTCCCAACCGTCCGATCCCCCTTCCAGAACGGCGTGCAGCGAGGAAACCCGGGGATCGGTCACGACAATGTCGGCTTCTGGATCGCGACCGACATTATATGCGCCCCCGGCGCGCAGCCGATAGACGCGTTCCCTGGTCTGCACCACAAGAACCGGCGCTTCGGGGAATTCCGTGGAGGACGAATGATCCGCCATATTCGGAGTATACGACCGAGCCGCAGTGTGCCCGCAATACTCGGGCGTCCGCCATCCCGTCGGGGTGTCCGCTCCGCTCCGGTCTTATGCTCGCCACCGCACCTCGCTGACCAGTGCAAATAGACTCATCGACCCGCAGGGCCGATCACATCCGGCCGACGGAAATCCAGCCGCTGAACGGGCCACCCGGCATGCCGCACGAAGGAATCCCGGCGGAATTCGGAAATCCGAACCCGTCGGACCTCGGGCGCGAGATCGACGCTGAATGTTTCCCGATTCGTTTCCATCGCACTCTCATCTTTGTTATTCCCAGCATTTCCGCCGACGGTGCGGACGCCGATGTCGACCGGCTTTTGCTCCACACGGCCCGTCGACCGCACCGTGCTGCCGCGGGGCGCGTGGCTCAACGGGCGCTGGTATTCGACCGGCGAGTAGGTATGGGCGCGGTGGCGGTCGACGCTGTCGAGTCGAGGTCCGTACCAACCGACGCATATCCGGCACGGCCAGCATCGGGCGCGATGCATATCGACTTGATGCTCGATTCACTGGATGGGCTATCTGTGGGGGCGCGCTGGGTGCGGGATTCCCCATCATGGGCCGCTCGATACCGGATCCGCGCGGAGGCAATCTCGCGGCCGGAGCCGCGTTCGATCACCAAGGTTCCTGTGGCAACGGTGCGGCCATGCGGGGCGCCCCGCTGGGCGCGCCTTCTATGCCGATGATCCGGAAAGAGTTGCCGCCGAGGCGGTCCGGTCGGCGCAGGTGACGCATATGCATCCCGAAGGGAGTCCTCGGCGCGGTCGCGGTCGCACTCGCGGCCGGCCGGGCTGCTCATGCTCGCCTGACCGGGATCCGGCCCACGCCAAAGGAATTCATCACCACCGTCCTCGGCCGCCTGGACGACGGTGACACCAGCCGACTGATCGTCCGTGCTCGCACCATGCTCGGAGCCTCCGCGCAGGAGGCGGCGGATGAACTCGGCAACGGGTCTCTGGTCACCGCGCAGAACACGGTGCCGTTCACGATATGGGTAGCGGCGAAGCATCTGGACGACTACCCGGCCGCGATCACCACATGTATTGCGGCAGACGGTGATATCGACACAACGAGCGCTATCGTCGGCGGGATCGTCGCCGCCTACACCGGCTCCGGAGCTCACCCTGGTCCGATCGTCGGAGTGCCGCAGACGTGGCTTGCCGCGCGAGAACCGTTGCCCGGCTGGCTCGACCCGGTCCGTCGAACCCGACGGCGCAAGAATTCCGGACTCGGTCGCGTCCGAAGGTGGTTATCCGGCGCGTCGTGAGGGTAACCAGCCGATCGATCTCGCTGCTCATCGGCAGCTGCGGAGGTATGGGGCCGTCCGGCCGGGCGAGAGAGCGTTCGCCGCTCGGACACCGGCACGGCGAGTGAGACGGAGGGGGCTGTTTGATCGCTCGTGACCAGGGAAAGCCGTGGGGGATAGCCGGTTCGGATATCCTGAGGACAAGTCAGGGAGGCTGCTCATGCCCATCAAGTACCGCCAGCGCAAATCCTTTGGGCCGCTGAAACTCAATTTCACCCAATCGGGTCTGTCCTCGTGGAGTATCAAAATCGGCCCGTGGTCGTGGAACTCCCGCAGCAAGAAGAACAATGTCGACCTGCCGGGCCCGTTGAGCTGGCGCCAGCGCTGAGCGCACCGGCGCCTTGTCGGCAGGACGGACACGCGGGCACCCGAGGCTGGTGCGACCGGCCTGACCCGGTCCACCTGACCGAATCCGCCTGTTCGCCATGATGTTCCGGGGTGCGCTATCACGCCCGGGTAGACGATGGCCCTGATTCGCCAGGGCTGCGAACGCCATCACCAGGCGTTCGCAGCCTTCCTCCACCTTGCGACCGCCCTTATCTGTTACAGACCCGAGGGCGGCCCCGTCGATCAGGGTGGTCGGCGGGTGGGTACGTGCAGCTTCGATTACGGAGTCCGGGTGGGTTGGTCGGCCAGGCGTGCTTCGATGGCCTCGATGATGCGGGGGCGGAGTTCGGAGGGGTGAATGATGGCGTCGACCGAACCGACCTCGACAGCACGCTGAATGTTGTGCACCCGGTCGAATTCCGCGGCTACCTCGCCGAGCTTTTCCGTGCGGACCGACGAACGGATCTCATCGAGTTCCGCGGTCAGGGCCGCGCGGTCGGTGCCGCTTGCGCTCGCGGCGCGTGTCTCCAGTTCCCGTACTCGCGGGTCGACCGCAGTGCGTGTGTTGACCTCGTGGGAGAACACCACCGCAGCGGCCGGGGCGCCGCCGAGTACCGAGGCGAACGAGCCTTCCAACGCGAGCACGGTCATGTTCGGATTCAGCGCCTTCGAGAACACCACGAAAGCGCCGCCGTGGTATCGGGAGATGACGCAGAACACGATGGGACCGTTGAAGTTCACGATGGCGCGGCCGATCTCGGCGCCGTACTCCAACTGCAGTTTCCGCATCGACTCCGGCGAACCGTCGAATCCGGACAGGTTCGCCAGCACGACCAGCGGCCGGTTGCCGCTGGCGGCGTTGATCGCCCGGGCGGCCTTTTTGGACGACAGCGGGAACAGCGTGCCCGCGGTGTAGGTGTCGGGGCCGTCGGTGGACGGGAAGCCGCGCCGCGGCACACTCCGTGACTCGATGCCGAGCAGGCATACCGGGATACCGCCGAGCCGTGCGTCCTGAACCACGGCGGTGTCGGCGTCGGCCATGCCCGCCCACCGTTCCAGGACCGGGTGGTCCTGATCCGAGAGCGCCCGCATCACCGTCCGGATGTCGAAGGGTTTCTTTCGATCCGGGTTGGCGGTGGCGGAGAAGATCTCCCCGACCGTGGTGAAGTCGCTGTCCGCCGAGACATGCGGGAAATCGGAGACGTCACGATCGACCGGGTCGCTGGTTTGCGACCGGCGCGGTGCCTGCTCCCCGGGAGCGATGTAGGTGTGGTCGTAGTGGGACATCAGCACGTCCCGCGCCGCGGCCAGATTCGGCGCCCAGTACTGGGCCTGGCCGTTGGGGCCCATCACCCGGTCGTAGCCGCCGATGCCGAAGTTGTCCTCGGCCGAGACGCCGCCGGAGAAGTCCAGAGCCTGCTTGCCGGTGAGCACCATCGCCGAGTCCGGGGTCATCACCAGAATGCCCTTGGTGTGCATGAGCATCGTCGCCTCGGCGTTCCAGTACGGCTGCGCGCCGACGTTGATGCCCGCCACCACGATATTGATCTCGCCGCCGTCCTGGGTGAACTCGACGATCCGCTTGAGCGCGGCGGCCACCCAGTCCATGTTCTCGGTGCCCGACTGCATCGAGATCCGGGCGCCGGAGGACAGCGCGTACCACTCCAGCGGTACCCGCATCGTTTCGGCCAGGTCCAGGGCGGCGATCACGCGGCGGCACTCGCCTTCGGACAACGCGCCGAGCGATTTGGTCGGATCGCCGAGCAGCACCACCCGGGTGACGCCCTCCGGGTGCTGCTCGGTCGGCGTGGTGACCACACCGGCGACGATCGCCGCCTTGTTGCGCCCCTTGGGCCGGTCGACCGGCACCAAGGTGTGGTCGGCGTCCAGATCGTATTCGGAGAACTCGCCGAGCAGACTTGTCAGCTCGTAGGGGTAGACGGTGTTGCGGCTCGCCGCCCGGAGCACTTTCTGCCGGTACTCGTCCAGAGGCTCGACCGGGTTGTCGGTGCGCTCACCGATCGTGACCTGAGTGCCGGTGGCGTCGAAGGACATACGCACGGCGACCTTGACCAGCTCGCCGGTCTCCGGGGTGCGATGCCGGGCGATGAGCAGGATCTCCTCCAGCCCTGCGCCCAGAGTGGTCGGCTGGATGCGCTCGACGAGGGCGTCCAGCTCGGCGCGGGTGATGTCGAGCGGAGGCCAGATGTACATCACGATGCGGTTGGTGTGGAAGCGGGCGGCCGAGGACCGCAGCGACCGCGCCCGGCGGATCGAGTCCAGGCACGCGGCGATGGTGTTCTCCGCCGTCGGCAGCGCGAGCAACCGGCCGTCGTGGTCGCGCAGCGCGGTCAGGTCACGTACCTGCGTGAACGCGATGAGGCGCTCGTCGGCCGGGTTCTCCTTCGCCACGCAGCGGAAGAGGTAGACCTCCTCGTCCGAGGACGGCTGCCGGGTGAGGTCGAACTTGTGCAGCCGCGTCATCTGCATCCGCTGCGCGATGTACGGATGCAGGCCACGGATCAGCCGCTCCTCGGCCATGCCGGTCACCGACGGGCGGAAGGTGAAGTGATGGTGCATCACCGCGCCGCTGCTCCCGGCGACGGTGGCGGTGATCCGGTGCACCTGGTTCGGCAGGGGCCGCGCGGCGAGCGCCTCGTGCAGCGCGGCGGCCATCGCATCGAAGCCCTCGGGCTGCTTCTCCCAGCTCAGGTAGATGTCGGCCTCGATGGACGCGGCGCCGTCGGCCAGCTCGGCGAAACCGTTCAGCACGGTGTCGAGGGCGTCGAACCGCACCGCGGCCGAAACCAGGCTGGTGCCCTTGCGTTCGGCGATCACGAAGGTGCAGCCGCCCGCCTGCTGGGTACGGACGCTGGTGAGCCCTTTGTTGCCGTAGTAGCGGCGGGTGAGCACCTCCAGCATGACGGTGTTGTCCACGCCGCCGTGTACCAGGCGCTGGCCGAGCAGCCGCACCAGCGGCTCGGTGCTGCGCACCATCTCGGCGATGCGGTCGTCGCGATCGGGGGTGTCCGGGTGCGCGTCCAGATGACGCAGGTGCTTGCGGACGGTGTTGTACACCTCGGCGCGATTGCGCCGCAGCAGCGGCTGGCCGTACCAGGCGTACACCAGGCCGCGGGCGAGGTCGGCGATCACCGGGAAGCGCACCTGTGTCGCGCCGACCAGCCGTTCCAGCGCCAAGCCGACGGGCTCGCGCAACGCCCGCTCCGGAACCGGCTCGCGCAGCCACTCGCGCAGCAGCGTGGTGATGACCTCGACGGTGTCCGACGGCCGCTGCTGGGCGAGGAAGATCCGGAAGACCGCGGCCTCGAGGTCGGGCGTGCGTTCCAGATCCGTGACGCCGTAGTGGCCGAGCGCCTTGGCGAGCTTGGCGCGGTAGGACTCCGGCAGCCCGGCCCGCTCCACGTCGAGGCTTCGCATGTAGGTGTGGAAGTACTCGCGGGCGCTGTGCACGTGGCTCTGGCCGCCGCCGTCCTCGTCCCACGAGCGGTTGTGGCTCAGTTCGGCGAGGTCGGCGAACACCTGAACGAGTTCGACCTCCTCGCCGAGCGGCCTGCGGTTGTCCGCCACGGCCGCCCGGCGCGCGGTGAGGTAGTCGCCGAGGACGCGGCGGTCGTCGTGCGGGTCGACATCGAAGCCGAGCAGCAGGCTGCGCAGGTCTTGCAGAGTGCGCGCCACCCGCTCGTGCGGCTGAGCGGGCGCCGGCTCGTCCGGCAGATCCAGTTCGACCGCCGCCACGGCCGCGCCGTCGGCCTCCTCGCCGTCCTCGGCGAGGGGCTCCAGCCGCAGCAGCGGCGCGCCCGTCTCCACCTGGCTGCCGACGGTAACCGCGCACTCCTTCAAGCGGGCACGGAACGGCGCGCGCAGCACCGTCTCCATCTTCATGCTCTCCAGCACCAGCACGGGCGCACCCGCCTCGACCTCGGCGCCGACCTCGAGCGGAGTGGCGACGACCAGCGCGGGCGCGGGGGAGCGGACGACACCACCCTCGTCCCGGCTGATCCGGTGCGTCACACCGTCGACGTCGACCAGGTGGATCGGTCCGTGCGTGCCGGTGGTGAGGCGGTACCGGGTGCCGTTGACCACGATCTGCCCGGTGTGGTGGTCGAAGCGTTCCAGATCCACGTCGGCGATGCGGAGATCCCCGCCCGCCTCGACGCCGACCCGGAACCGGTGCGCACCGACACGCGCGACGCGCACCCGGTAGCCGACACCGCGCAGCTTGAGGTCGTGCGGCCGCCCGCTCTGGTGCTGCACCTGCGGACGTCCGCCCGCGGCGGTGGACAGCAGCCGGTCCCGCTCGACCCGCTCTTCCTCCTCGTAGGCGTCGATCGCGGCAGCGGCCACCGCGACGGTGGAGTGGCGGTGCGACACGAGACGGCCCTCGCCGCGCACCCGGTCGATCCAGCCCGTGTCGGCGACCGCGTCGATCACCTCGGGCTGATCGAGCAGGTCGAGGACGAAGCTCTTGTTGGTGGCGCCGCCCTCGATGACCACTCGGGTCTGCGAGACCGCCCGGCGCAGCCTGCCCAGCGCCTCGTTGCGATCGCGGCCGTAGGCGATGATCTTGGCGATCATGGAGTCGAAGTCCGCGGGGATGGTGTCACCTTCGCTGACGCCGGTGTCGACGCGGATGCCGGGCCCGGCGGGCAAGTCCAGGCGGGCGATGCGGCCCGGGGCAGGTGCGAAGTCGCGATCCGGATCCTCGGCGTTGAGCCGCGCCTCGATGGCGTGGCCTCGCTCCGCCGGGGGCTCGCCCTCCAGCCGGCCGCCGGAGGCCACGTGCAGCTGCGCCCGGACCAGGTCGAAGCCGGTGGTGGATTCGGTGATCGGGTGTTCGACCTGCAGCCGCGTGTTGACCTCCAGGAAGGCGAACAGCTGGTCACCGGGGTGGTACAGGAACTCGACGGTCGCCGCGCCACGGTATCCGACCGCGATCGCCAGCCGCTCGGCCGATGCTTTGAGTTCGGCGGTCTGCTCGGGGCGCAGCACCGGTGACGCCGACTCCTCGATGATCTTCTGGTTGCGGCGCTGCACCGAGCAGTCGCGCACGCCGAGGGCCCACGCGGTGCCCTGACCGTCCGCGATCACCTGCACCTCGACATGGCGCGCCCCGGTGACCAGCCGTTCCAGGAAGACGACACCGCTACCGAAGGCCCGCGCGGCTTCCTGGCGAGTGCGTTCGTAGGCGTCGACGAGTTCGGCTTCGTTGGTGATCACCCTGATGCCGCGACCACCGCCACCCGCGGTCGCCTTGAGCATCAGTGGGTAGCCGATCTCGGCCGCGGCGGTCAGGGCGGCGTCCACGGATTCGACCGCGCCCCGGCTCCACGGCGCGACCGGCACGCCGACCTCCTCGGCGATCAGCTTGGCGCCGATCTTGTCGCCGAGCTTGCGCATCGCCTCCGGGTCGGGGCCGATGAAAGTGATCCCGATCTGCTCGCACAACTCCGCGAACGCCGGGTCTTCCGCGACGAAACCCCAGCCGACCCAGGCGGCATCCGATCCGGTGGCCACCAGGGCACGTTCGAGTGCCTTCAGGTCCAGGTAGGGGCGTGCGGACGCGGGACCGAGGTCGTAGGCGATGTCGGCTTCCCGCACGAACGTCGCCGTCCGGTCCACATCGGTGTAGAGAGCGACGGTTTCGATCGGTCGCGCGGTCTCTGCCGCCAGATCCCGGACAGCGTGGATAAGGCGCATGGCCGCCTCTCCCCGGTTCACGATGGCGATCCGATTGAACACTCGCCTGGCTCCTTTCTCTCCGATGCGTCGGCCCGGTCGACGGGCTTGCCGATCGCGGCTCTGCGTAGTGTGCACTTCGAGTCCTGATATATACACAGCGTCCGGGTATTACTCGCCCGTATACCTGTATTACTCGCCGTATACGTGGTCGAGCCGTCCACTACTCGCAGCCGCGTCCGCCGAGCTCGGGGCCTGGCGGGCCCGATGTAGCGACTCCCGAGACGGGCCGGCCACCAGCGTTGCGAACACAAACCACATTAGGCCCCAAGTGCCTGAAGTGGGTGGATCAGACCATGCGCAGTACCGCGCGGCGTCGGGGTGGACGAGCCGCCACCGCAACCGCTCCGAACGCCTGCGCAGTTGGCGGGCGAGGCCGGTCATGGTCAGGTGCTGTTTTCCTTCGGCGAACTCGAATGCCTTGTGGAGCCGCCTGGGAACCTCGATCGAGAGTGCTTGTCCAGACCGGTTGATCGGTCGGAACGGTCGGTCGGAAATGTCGAACGCTCCAGCGTCCGGTGAACGTACCCGTGTCAGGGCTGGTCCAGGCCCCTTCGGTGAATGGTCCGCCTGATCCGGCTACGGGGCCGACGAGCGGTGCGCGCGGTTATCTCCGCGTCGATGAGCGGAGGTAGGTGTCCGGCGCGGCGTTGCGCGCGACACTGAGCCCATGACCACGCCATTCGAAGATCCCAACGAAAGTCCGCTGTTCGTGCCGCCCGACGCCGACGATCCGGTCGAAGCTCTCGCCGAAGCCATAATCCTCGGCGACGAACACTGGATCCGCATGCTCGGTGTCGAGGAGTCGACCGACTGAATGCCCGGCTGCGCTTCGGGCCGCGCATCGGATGCGCGGCTGCGTCATATCATCGGCCGGAGCATGCGGAACTTGCTCTGTGGTGAGCGATTCGAGGGTTCCTGCGCGTCGACGTGCGGTCATTGTCCGCGCCCCGCGACACTGCTGTGGTGTGCCAACGACGGGGTGATCGCGTCGTTCTGGCGCACCGTCCCCGGGGGCTGGCTACCGCGCTCGCCGAGGAACTGGTGCACCCGTCATGATGGCGAGTCGGGATATCGCATTCGCCGCGGCGCGACCGCGATTTCACCGTGGCCACTTCGACCGACGAACAGAACGTAGGTGACTGCCAATGCCGAAGATCGTGTTGTTCGGCGCCACCGGGTACACCGGCCGCTTGACCGCCGAAGCCCTGATCGCCCGTGGCGCCGCCCCCGTGCTGGCCGCCCGCAACGCCACCGCGCTCGAGAAGCTGGCCGCCGACCTCGGCGGCGCGCAGACCGCGGTCGCCGATGTGACCGACCCGAGCTCGGTGCAGGCGCTGCTGGGCCGGGGCGACGTGCTGGTGACGACGGTCGGGCCGTTCCTGCGCTACGGCGAACCCGCGCTGGCCGCGGCCGTCGCGGCGGGCGCGCACTACTTCGACTCGACTGGGGAAGGCCCGTTCATCCGCGCTGTGTTCGACCGCGACGACGAGGCGCGCAAGGCGGGGGTGGGACTGCTGACCGCGTTCGGGTTCGACTACGTGCCGGGCAACCTGGCCGCCGGTCTCGCCATACGCGAAGCGACGGACGCGGTCCGCGCGGACATCGGCTACTTCATCGCCGGCCCCGGCACCAGCGGCGGCACCCGTGCGTCCATGGCCGGGATGCTGTTCGAACGCGGCTTCGCCCTCCGCGGCGGCCGGGTCGTGTCCGAGCGGACCGGTGCACGGATCCGCGCCTTCGACGTCGCCGGTCGCCCGCGCACGGGAGTTTCGATCCCCGGTTCGGAACATCTCGCGCTGAGCCGCGCCTATCCGCGACTGTGTGAGGCCGACGTCTTCCTCGGCCTGCCACCGTTAGCCGCTCGTGGCCTGCAGGCCGGATCATTGCTCGCCGGCGCCGTCGCACGACTGGAGCCGGTGAAACAGCTCGCCGAGGGTGCGCTGGAACGCATCGTGAAGGGCTCGACCGGCGGCCCGGGACCGGAAGCGCGGGCTCGCACTCGCTCCTGGGCGGTCGCCGAAACATTCGATGACACCGGCCGTGTCCTGGCGTCGGTGACACTGGCCGGGGGCGACCCCTACGACTTCACCAGCGCGATCCTCGCCTGGGGTGCGCAGACCGCGCTGGACGGCGGGCTGCTCGGTACCGGCGCGCTCGGCCCGGTCGACGCGTTCGGCCTGGACGCGCTCACCACCGGCGCGGCCGATGCGGGGTTCAGCCGATAAAAGGGTGCGCCGCGGCGGCCGAGCTGCTCGGTGACTGCACCGTAAATTGAAACGCTTCAACGAGGCGGAGACCCCGATGCCCGACACCACCGAACGAGTCTGCTTCCTGCTGGCCCTGCGCCCGGAGCGGATCGACGACTACCTTGCCGCGCACACCACGGTGTGGCCGGAGATGCTGGACGCGCTGCGGGCGCTGGGCGAAAGGGTGCTGGCAGGACCGGTGGAGGCGACCTCGCTCGGCAACATACTGGTGCAGGCCCGCACGCACGGGCTGCTGCACGGCGACGTGGACGCGCTGCGGGCCGAGGTGGCCACCGCGTTCCCGCCGCAGCGGCACGCGCCGCGCACCGAGCCCGGCAGGAAGGCAAGCTGATGAAACGACAGGTACCCCGGCCCCGCGATCTCGCGGCGCTGCTGCGGTTCCGCAAACCGCGCCTGAACGCGACCCGACGCCGCCTCGACGCCGCGTTCACCATCGAGGACCTGCGCCGCATCGCCCAGCGACGCACCCCGCGGGCAGCCTTCGACTACACCGACGGGGCCGCCGAGGCCGAGATTTCGCTGGACCGTGCGCGGCAGGCGTTCTCGGACATCGAGTTCCACCCGGCGATCCTGCGCGACGTGTCCAAGGTGACCACCGGGTGGGAGGTGCTCGGCGGGCCCGTCTCGCTGCCCTTCGGCATCGCCCCCACCGGGTTCACCCGGATGATGCAGACCGAGGGCGAGTACGCGGGCGCCCGGGTGGCCGGGCGGGCCGGTATCCCGTTCTCGCTCTCCACCATGGGCACCGCGTCCATCGAGGACGTGGCCGCCGCGAACCCGCACGGCCGCAATTGGTTCCAGCTCTACATGTGGAAGGACCGGGACCGTTCCATGGCCCTGGTGGAGCGGGCCGCCGCGGCGGGATTCGACACCCTGCTGGTGACGGTGGACGTGCCGGTGGCGGGCGCCCGGCTGCGCGACACCCGCAACGGCATGTCCATCCCGCCCGCGCTCACCCCGGCCACCGTGCTCGACGCCTTGCCCCGGCCGCGCTGGTGGATCGACTTCCTCACCACCGAACCGCTGGCTTTCGCCTCGCTGGACCGCTGGTCGGGCACCGTCGCCGAACTGCTCGACTCCATGTTCGACCCGACGGGGAATTTCGAGGACCTGGCCTGGATCCGGGACCAGTGGCCGGGCAAGGTGGTCGTCAAGGGCATCCAAACCCTTGCCGACGCCCGCGCCGTCGTGGACGCGGGCGTCGACGGCATCGTGCTGTCCAACCACGGTGGGCGCCAACTCGACCGCGCCCCGGTGCCGTTCCACCTGCTGCCCGAGGTGGCGGCCGAACTGGGCCGCGACACCGAGATCGTGCTCGATACCGGCATCATGTCCGGCGCCGACATCGTGGCCTCCATCGCGCTCGGTGCGCGCTTCACCCTCATCGGCCGCGCCTACCTCTACGGCCTCATGGCGGGCGGCGAAGCCGGTGTGAGCCGGGCGGTGGAGATCCTCACCGGGCAGGTGGAGCGCACGATGCGCCTGCTCGGCGTCACCTGCCTGGAGGAGTTGACGCCACGGCACGTCACGCAGCTGACCAGACTTGCCCCGCGCCCGGTGCCTGGCCGAGATCGGGGGTGAGCATTACGGGCGAAGTGCCGGCACAGGCACGGAGGAGGTGCGAGCACCGGTGGTGAGCATGCGGGAGGTCGCCGCTGCGGCGTCGGTGTCGGTCGGCACCGTCTCCAATGTGCTGAACACTCCCGACAAGGTCGCCCCTGCCACCGTGCAACGAGTGCTCGCCGCCATCGACCGCCTCGGCTTCGTCCGTAACGACGCGGCCCGCCAACTCAAGGCAGGCCGCTCCCGGTGCGTCGGCCTGGTGGTGCTCGACATCAGCAACCCGTTCTTCTCCGACGTGGCGCGCGCCGCCCAGCAGCGCGCCGCCGAACACGATCTCTTGGTGCTGCTCGGCTCCAGCGACGACGACCCGCGCCGCGAGCGCCTCTACCTCGAAACCTTCGACGAGCAGCGGGTTTTCGGGCTCATGATCTCCCCGTCCGGCCAGGCGAGGATCGGCTCACCGCACTGCGCAATCGCGGTGTGCCGGTTGTGCTGGTCGACCGCGACGGCCATGGCACCCCGTTCTCCTCGGTCGCCGTGGACGACGTGGCCGGTGGTGACCTGGCCGTGCGCCACCTGTGCGCGACCGGCCGCCGCCGCATCGCCGTCGTCGGCGGCCCCGCGTCGCTCTCGCAGGTGGCCGACCGCCGCACCGGCGCCGGCCGCGCCGCCGCCGAACACCCCGGCGTCCCCTCACCATCATCGATACGCCCGCCCCCACCGTTCTGGCCGGCCGCGATGCGGGTGAGCGCATCGCCGCGCTGCCCGCGGGTGGACGCCCCGACGCGGCTTTCTGCGTCAAACGACCTGCTCGCCATCGGCGTCCTCCAGGCCCTCGCGTTGCACGGCGTCGCCGTGCCCGCAGACGTGGCGCTGGTCGGTTACAACGACATCGATTTCGCCCCGTCCGCCATCGTCCCGCTCACTTCCATCCGCCAGCCGCGCGCCGAGATCGGCTCCTCGGCCATCGATCTGCTGGTCGCGGCGGCGGACGGCGGGGGAGAGCCGGAACACATCTGCTTCCGTCCGCACCTGGTCGAGCGCGCCTCCACCATCGGCTGATCGGCCCGATAATCCGACTGGCGCCAAAGAGATTCGACCGTTGAGGTAGACCGCCGGCCGAGGTGCGGCAGCGGGTCGGCGTCTGTTGTGGGCGTCAGCCGTTCTCGGTGACGGTGGTGTCGGGGTGGCGGCGGCTGGTGTCGGGCTTGACGAAGTGACCGGTGATCGCCGAGCGGTCGCGCCGGTTGTCCCCGTCGTGCGGCTCGTCCTCACCGAGGGTGGTCTTCGGGTTCTCGGCTGCGGTCTGCTCGCTCACATATTCACCGGTCTCGGCGGAACGATGGCTGCTCTCGGCCATGGGGTCCTCCTTCGAACTGTTCGGTCGATACCCCGATCAGGGCGGGGTGTGTTCAGTCCTTACCGAATAGCACGCACGAGCAGTGAGAAACGTCTGCCGAGAAATGATTTCCGTTCCGGCGTCGTAGCTTGCGGCCTCGGCCTCGTGACGGCGTGCCGGCGCAGCTCAACCGCCGTCTTTCTCCGCAATTGCTCGTGGTTGTGCCGGCGTTCCCCCGGCTGCGCACCGAAGCTGCGGCGTCGGACGACGCTCTGGGCGACACGGGATCTCGCGATCGCGAGACATCGTCACCGAGTTCGGAGACAGCCTGCGCCGCTCGGCCGATCGTCCAACATGCGCGAACCCTGCATGAATCGACAGACGACTGGTTCATTACCCACGCCGAGTTGCCTCCAACCACGTGGATGGAGCGATGTGCGGAGGGATCGATCTGCTGCACAAGCGCACTCGCGAAGGCGCGGCCTCCAGCACCGACTCTGCGACTATTCGGCATCCGGTGCAGCCCGCCGTTCAGGCGAGGTTGGACCGCACGGGGAGCATGATCTCCTGTCCGACTCTGATCAAGTTCGGGTTCGCGATGTCGTTGAGGTCGGCGATCGCCTGGAGGAATCTCAGATCGCCGTACTTCTTCTTGACGATCCCCGACAGGGTCTCGCCCGCGACGACTGTATGTCTTTCCGCTGCCATGGTTGTCTCCTAGTTCTTCGGGGGAATGATCAGTCCTTGGCCGACGCGAATGACGTCGGGGTTCGCGATCTCGTTCGCGTCGGCGATCAACGGAAACAGTGCCGGATCACCGTAGAAGCGTTTGGCCAGCTTGGACAGAGTGTCGCCGGAGACGACCTTGTAGGCGATGCCGGGGATGATCAGTACCTGGCCGACGTGGATCTCGTCGGGATCGCTGATCCCGTTCGCCGCGGCGATCAACGGGAACAGATGCGAATTCTGCGGGCGATAGAAGTGCCCCGCCAATCCGGAGAGGGTCTCCCCGCGTACCACCGTGTGCTTGCGGCTCACCTCGGGAATGATCAGTACCGCCCCGATGCGTATCGAATCGGGGTCCGGAACCCCGCTGGCGACGGCGATCAGCTCGAAGAGCGCCGGTTGCCCGTAGAATCGTTTCGCAATCGCCGACAAAGTATCTCCTGCGACGACCGTGTGTGTGTTTATCATTGAATTACTCCTCTCGGCGGCACCTCGGCGTCACTTTCGGTGTGTATCGAGAATTCGGCGAACGATGCCGAGGTGTAAGTTGACAGCATCAGCGTACGGTCGGCATGCCGGCCATTGAAGCGCTCCGCGGGATTGCATCGAAGTCGGGTAGTCCACTACTCATTGCCGAGCTCTCGGACAACGAACAATTGTGGTCCCATATTGGCGGGCGGCTTCGGCGGATTGCGGTCTTATCGACGGCGCGACGAGAAGCGCCCGCGTCGAAATGAGTAGTGGACTACTCATTACCGGCTGGATGGGTGAAACTACGGTCGACCCTACTCAGGATGGATACCGAAGGGCATCCGGTGGCTGTATGAGGGGCCGCCAGATGTTTCGAACGCCGGACCCGGCGCGGCGATCGGACCATCTCGACGTCTGGTGACGTTTGTCGGAGGAGACATGGATGCCGCAGCGCGAACGCACGTATTGGCGAAGAATCTGTCCGTAGCCCTCGCGATGGCGTCGCGCTACCCCGAAGCTCGATCGAAAAACGGACAGGACTATCGCCTCCGAGTTGCCCAGTTTCTCACCGAGAACGATCGGGTGGCCCGTGCTATCAGTGCCGAACTGGGCGAATTGTTCGAGAACGACCCTGCGCTCGGCCATCTTGTCGAAGCCATGCGCAGCAGGGGTGGCCGTAAGCGTCTCGCGCAACACTTGCGTCAGACGCTGCACGAGCACCCTCACACACGAGAGTGCCTCCTCTCCTTGACCCAAGGTATCGCCGACCCCGTCGCCGGCCGCACACCCATAGGCCGCGCGGTGTCGCGGAGCCGGTCGTCGGGGTGGTTCAGCCGCAAGGTCGTTCTGGTGTGGATGAACGTTCTGATCGTCGTCCCCGTCGTGTTCGCGTTTCTCACCGTATGGGGCGGATTCGAGCGTCAGAATACGGCGCACGACCTGTCCACCGGAGCGCTGAGGATCTTCGTTGTCTGGGTGCTTTCGTTCCTGCCCAGCTGGTTGTACGTCCGATTTCTGGGGCAACGCGCGAGCGCCTTGTGGAACGAATACGTCATTCACCTCCACCGCCTCGCCCTGGACGAGCCGAGATACCTGCCCCGACCGCCGAGATCATCAGAATTCTTCGAGGAATGGCTCGCCGACGGCGGCTACCTCCAGGAAGAGGAGCACAATATCTACCGGCAGAAGTTCAACGCCTACTACGGACGCGCCGTGTCCTCCGGAGGTGGATCCGATTTCGCGGTCAGGACCGAAACTCTGTTCCCCGTATTCCTCGCCACGACCGTCTTCGCGACGTGCTGGACTGCGGCCCTCTGGGATCTGAACTTCGTCGACAACCCAACCACGGTGTGGGACATCCTCAAGTTCGGATTTCTCGGCGCCTACGCGTTCACCGTGCAGAGCCTCATCCGCCGCTTCTTCCAAAGCGACCTCAGGCCGAGTGCGTATGCCTCCGCCCTCCTGCGAATCATCGTCGTCTTCACCACTTTGGTGCCCCTGTACCAACTCATCGACAGTTTCGAAGCCGGTGTTCGATCGGCGATCGCCTTCGTGGTCGGCGCCTTCCCGATCGTCGGCATCTACGCACTCCACCGGACTGCGGCGGTTGCCCTCCGCGCTGCGGTACCGCAACTCACACCGCACTATCCGCTCAATCAGATCGACGGCCTGAACGTGTGGTACGAATCCCGACTCATCGAAGAAGGCATCGAAGACATGCAGAGTCTGGTGACGACGAATCTCGTCGATGTCATACTCCACACGCGAGTTCCCCTGGGCCGGCTGGTGGATTGGATCGATCAGGCCCAGCTCTACTTTCACCTGGACCACAGCGAAGTGACACGGGGCGAACGTCGTCGGTCGGTGCGCTACCACAACGACCACCCGTCCGAAGATCCCAGCTGGACCGCACAACTCAGCGGGAGTCTCGGCTCCGGCGTTCGGGCAGGCACCAAGACCCGCGTGAAACTCCGCCAACTCGGCATCCGAACGGCGACCGACCTGCTCATCGCCTTCCCGCCCAGCCAACTCGACCCACGCAACCCCGCGGAACCGGTAAGTCAGCGATTCCAACACCTCGCACCGGTGGGCATCGACCTCGATCAGATACGCATCCTCGTACGAGTTCTCGATGAGAACACCGACCTCGTCCCTATCTGGAACTGGCAACGCAGGGGCGCTCGCATTCGCGCACCGCAGGAGACGTCGAGCAGGCGGCGTGTCAACGGGCACAGCTACTCGCAACCGGAAACAACGGCGAGTGCACTCCATCGACGGCAGCCGCAACGAACTCTCCCCGAAAAGCCCAGCTAGTGTCCCGCCTACTTCGGCCAGCGCAGATCGGCACGTCCTCCGGCAGTCTCCGCCGTAACGTGAAGGACCGCACCGATGGCCGGGCGCCAGTGTCCAAGCCATCGGTTGTTTGC
The DNA here is from genome assembly GCF_015477775.1 of Nocardia abscessus. GTDB lineage: Bacteria > Actinomycetota > Actinomycetes > Mycobacteriales > Mycobacteriaceae > Nocardia > Nocardia abscessus_A. The sequence goes on from NZ_JADLQO010000009.1 coordinate 173,354, forward strand.
CGCCGCCGTGGCGCGCGCGTTCAACCCAGGGCGGCCTGCATGGCGACCCCGTCGACGTAGGAGTGCTTCTCCTTGACCGCGCCGCCCTCGACCAGCACATAGTCCGCGAGGTCGACGCACACGCGGTTTCCGGTTGCCGACGTCCCGGTCAGCTGCCACTGCACGACCCAGAAGTCCTCTCCGGCGCGTAGCGAGACCAAGTGGAACGTCAGGTCGGGAACCAGGGCGAACGTGCCCGCCGCGGCTTCGCGGATGGCGTCTCGACCTCGCGCGGGCTCCTGGCCCGAGTGCAGGTGGAACACCGAGTCGACGGTGTGGAGCGCGGCGATCCGGTCCGGGTCGCGGTCTACCCAGCAGGCGTGGTAGCGCTCGAACAGTTCGTGAGTGGCAGTGGTCATGATGGCGGATTCCGATCGTTGTGCGAGCAGTCGTCCTCGATGTGACCTGGGAAGCTTCCGTGAGATCACTCTGAACGCGTGTGGCGAATACCAACGATTTGCAGTGTCGCCGAGGGCCGCCCGTTGCGGCCACGGGCGCACGCCTCCACTTGGGCGTTCTCCGTTGTGCGCACGCACAATCGGCGCTAGGTTGACGGCGGTGACCCAGGACGCGCATATCGAGCGCCCGCGCCTCCTTCGAGAGCTGTGGGCCGATCTGCCTGCGATCTCCGAAATGGTCACCGCGAGAATCGAACAGGATGAGCAGGACTACGACGATGCCGCGCTCGGTCACCACGAATTGACCACTCTCGTAGCCGACAGCCTCGCAGCATTGCTAGATGCCATCGCCGAGACCCCATACTCGCTCGAGCCTGCTCGCCGAGCCGGACGCCTGAAAGCCGAGCGAGGGATCCCGCTGGACAGTCTGCTGCACGCCTTCCGCGTCGCGGGCATGGCGTTCTGGGAGGTCATCGTGGAACGCGCTGACCAGCACGACCGTTCCGCGCTGCCCCGACTGTCGACGCTGGTTTGGGCCACTGTGGACGAGTACTCGGTCGCGGCGGCCGACGCATACCGGCACGTAGCCGTCACCGGAGACGAACAACCCGATCAACGGTGGTTGCGGGCGCTGCTCGATCCCGACTTTCCCTCGACGCAGCGCGAGGACTTGGCCAGAAGGATGCGCCTGCCGGCCCGGGGCACGTTCGTCGTCATGGTCGGCGATATCCGCCTCGCCGCGACCGGGGTGACCACCGTCCGCACCCGTATCTCCGACGACCGGGTAGTCCTCGCCGCCGCGCACTCAGCGATCACGCTCGACCACGCGCTGCGCGGCTCGACAACGCGAGCCGGCGCCAGCAAACCGTTCACCGACCTGGTGTTCGCGCCCGTCGCGCTCGATCAGGCGCGCCTCGCGTTCCGGTGTCTGAGCACGGCGGACACCGGGGTGCACGTATATGCCTCATCACCGGCGCGCGCTTTGATCGCGGCGCATCCAGAGCTCGCCGCCGACGTCCTGTCGGATGTGCTCGCCGCATTCGACCGACTCCACCCCGACGACGCCGACGCTCTCGTGCAGACCGCCCTGGCCTGGTACGAACTCGGCGGCTCGACCTCGGCGGTGGGGGAGCGGCTTCACCTGCACCGCAACACTGTCTTGCATCGCCTGAAGCGGATCGAGCAGCTCACCGGTTCCGCATTCGCAGTGCCCGCCGACGCCGCGCTGCTGTATTTGGCGCTGCAAGCACGGCTGCTCCGGACGCCCGTCGACCGGCCGTGACGCCAGGACGCGGTCGGGTCAGAAGCCGGGCAGGACGCGTGGCTCACCCGGCGTGATCGTCGGCGGTACCTCGCCGAGGTTCGGCCGAGCCACGAAGGCTCGGCCGAAACGGGCCGCGACGGTGCCGGCCGCCGCTGGTGCATGTCAGGGGACGGCAACCGTCACCAGTTCGGTGAACGGCATCCCGCCGGTAGCGGTGTCATCGAAACAGCCGCCCCGGGCGCTGATGGTCGTGCCCGGTTCGAGCCCCTCCAGCGTTGTGGTCACGGTCTGACCGGGGCCGGCCATCGACTCCGGGGTGCCGTTGCCGAAGAAGCGGTGATTGTTCTCGGGGCCGACACCAGCTTCGGCCCAGCACCGGCCGGTTCCGTTGGGGTTGTGCACGGTTGCGGTCACGGTCCCCGGCGCGGTGCCTGCGAAGGTGACCTGGGGAGCTTGCAGCGGTGTTTGCGCGCTGGCCGGCGCGGTGACCAGGCTGAACGCCACAAGCGCGGCGGACGCGGCCAGCAGGATGGGTCCATTGATTCGCTTATTCGTCACGGGAGGGACCCTATCGGAACCATGCGAGCCCAATGCGCGCTTCCGCCAATGGATTTGCGAGAATCTCGACCAGGCGGACCACTGGTCGAGGAGGTCTCGAACCACGCGGCTGTCGACTGCGCCTCCCGGACCCCCAGAGTGAGCACGTGACGACGAAGATCATCGAGTCGGCTCGTCAGGGTTCCCGAACCGCACGCGTGTCTTGTCGCCCGAGCCTTCTTCGGGGCATCGCTTGGTAACCGATGGCGCTCGATCGACGTCACCACCTGGCGACCTCACGAGTGGGTATCCGGCCTCGGTGATATCGCGGCCCTCATTAGCATCGATACGGCGAACAAATCGAGGAAATCCGAGGATCTGCGTTGACTACCGAACAACTTGACCGCTGGAATGCCCAGGAAGCCGCCGCTGAGGCGATGATTCCCATCATCGGCACGTTGTATCGGGGCAAGGGCGTGACGATCCTGCTGCACAGCCGGTCGCTGGTGAACAAGTCGGTGATCAGCATCCTGCGGACGCACCGCTTCGCGAGGCAGATCGCGGGCGAAGAATTGTCGGTGGACGAGACCCTTCCCTTCCTCCACGTGCTCAGCGAGCTGGATCTGGGGCCTTGCAAGATCGATATCGGTCAGTTGGTCATGACCTATCGCGCCGACGATCGCGGCCTGTCGATCCGCGACTTCACCGCAGCGGTGCTGTCCGAGGTGACCAACGGCAACAAGGCTCAGTCACCGGGCCCCAGGGATGTCGTCCTCTACGGCTTCGGCCGCATCGGCCGTCTGGTCACTCGCCTGCTCATCGAGAAGGCCGGATCCGGCAACGGGCTGAACCTGCGCGCCGTGGTGGTGCGTAGAGGAGGCGACGACGATCTGGCCAAGCGGGCGTCGTTGCTTCGCAGGGATTCGGTTCACGGCCACTTCAACGGCACGATCAAGGTCGATACCGGCAATGACACGATCACCGCGAACGGGAATGTGATCAAGTTCATCTACAGCGATGACCCGACGACGATCGACTACACCGCGTACGGGATAAAGGACGCGATCCTGATCGACAACACCGGTAGATGGCGCGATCGTGACGGGCTGTCGCAGCATCTGCGCCCCGGCATCGCGAAGGTCGTTCTCACCGCGCCCGGCAAGGGTGACGTTCCGAATATCGTGCACGGCGTCAATCACCGCAGTCTGGACCTTTCGCAGCAGATCTTCTCGTGCGCCTCGTGCACGACCAACGCGATCGTTCCTCCGCTCAAAGCCATGGACGACGAGTACGGCATCCTCCGCGGGCACGTGGAGACGGTTCACTCGTTCACCAACGACCAGAACCTGCTGGACAACTATCACAAGGCGGACCGTCGCGGTCGGTCCGCGCCGTTCAATCTCGTGCTCACCGAAACCGGTGCCGCGTCCGCGGTCGCGAAGGCGATGCCGGATTTCAAGGCCAAGATCACCGGCAACTCGATTCGCGTTCCCACCCCCGACGTATCGGTCGCGATTCTGAACCTGCAGCTCGAGCGGGAGACGACGAAGAGCGATGTGCTCGCGTACCTGCGTCAGGTCTCGCTCGCGGGACCGTTGAGCCGGAACCTCGACTACACCGCCGCCACGGATGTGGTTTCGAGCGATTTCATCGGATCGCGCGCAGCGTCGATCATCGATGCCAATGCCACGATCGTCGAGGGTGACACCGCGATTCTGTATGTCTGGTACGACAACGAATTCGGCTACTCGTGCCAGGTGGTGCGGACGGTGCAATACATCTCGGGCATCGAGTATCCGACCTACCCGCAGGTCGGCGCGCCGCTGGACCGCGCCGCCGACGCGCGCGTGCTGACAGCGACCGACGCGCGGTAACCCACGCGGCGCGAGCGGCTACCTGGCCCCCGGAGTCGTCGTAGCAGATCCACGCTGTCTCAGCAGTGGGATCGTGTTGGATAGGCGTCGTGGATACTGTGGACTTCGCGCGCGTCGTGGCGGAATTCGGTCCCGGTTCCGCGCTGCTCGTCGAACCGGGCTCGTCGGCCGCGGCCCATGTACCCCCGCGGTGGGCCGGGATCGCAGGCGGCGGCGATCCTCGTGCCCGGCGCGCCGCCGCCGTGGCTTTGTGGAACCTCGACCTGTTCGTCGACCTGCTGCCGCGATTCGGGGCTGTGCTGCACGAATGCCTCGTCGATGTGCGGGTCTGCCTGCTGCGTGGCGACTGGGTGCTGCTGTACGCGCTGCGAAAGCCGTTTCAGCCGCACGAATTCCGTATCGGATGGGACCCCGAGACGTTCGGCGCCGACCAGCCGCCGTATTGGGACGCTCTGCCCGAAGCGCTGCGGGCGTTCCTCGACACGGTGCACGCGGGGTTCACCGATCTGGATGGGATCTCTTACGGCTTAACCCGGCCCCGGGACATGCAGACATATCACGCGCTGGACTTGAACGAGTCGGTGCGCAATTGGGAAGCGGCCGAGGATATCCCGGGAGACCGGGCGATGCTCATCGCCAAGGGTTTGGGCGGTACACGCTACTTCGTCTCGCCTGATCTACCCGGCGGCACCATCGGCTGGGAGGCAGACGGCCATCTGGATCGGCCCCTGGACTTCGCCCAGACCTTCGACGAACTGATGAGCTACGGCTTCCAGCTCGAGCGCGATCGTCCGTCCGAGGCCGCCATGCCCGCGAAATCGCCGACACCGCAAGAACTCCGGCAGGCGAGCATGTCCGTGCCGCGGGTAGCGCGGGCTGTCGTTCGGCACCGCGAACTCACCGAAGACATCGCGCGCGGCCGTATCCGCGACCTCGTCGCCGAGCTACTCGACGCGTTGGGCGGTCAGATGCGCATCCGCCCGCACGCCGGCTCGAACGGCGAGACCGTACTACCGTTCGACGACGACGCGGGCAACATCTACCAGGTCGACCGGCTCGAGATCCGCTACTTCCTCGACCCACCCGCCCCGGATCGCGCAGACATCTATCCGCCCGTGATCGTCCGGATCTGGGAGCAGCACGGCTGGGCAGTGACGCTCTCCACCGACGCCGAGGGCATCCTCGTGCACGCCCGAACCTCCGACTGGTACGAACTCACCTTGACCCACCGCGACGACACGTTGCGCCTCTCGGTCGCATCACCCGGTTTCCACCGGCCGCACTGACGTCGCGGGTTGCGGGACGACCGTCTGCAACCGATAACCCGTCTGATCACGCCACGACCGATTGCCTGCCCCTCCGACAGCCACCATCTCCGCTGAGTGTGTATGTCGAGCCCGGCGAGATACGACAGCGGTATCGGCGACCGGGGCGAACTCCGGGTCGCCGATACCTGTCACGTCAGGCCGGTGATGCGCCGAGCCGGCCGAGATGCCGGGCGAAGAACCGGGCCGCGCTGTCGACCTCGAACCCAGGCATCTCGCCATGCCCGCCCGCGTTGGCGTGCAGTGTCTTTTCCTTCGAGGCGAAGGCGTCGAACAACGTGAGACCGGATCGGCGGTCGACCAGCTCGTCGTCCCACTGGAGCAGGAACTGGACCGGGACGGTGATCCGTCCCGCCGCTTCGGTCAGGGACTCGTGCCCCAGCACACCGAAAATCGCCGCGGTGATCCTGGGTTCGACCGCCGTCAACGGCACCCCGATCCCGGTGCCCTGCATGATGCCCCAGAAGCCGACCGGCCCCTCGGCGCCGATCTGCGGCAGTTCCTGCAGGGCGTCCAGGGTCACCTGCCATTCCGGCACGGCACGTTCGGCCAGGTAGATGTGCAGATCGACGATTATCGGGGCGATCGGCTCGCCCGCCGCTCGAGCCCGCCGTAGGACTGCGACGTGCTGCTCGTACTCCGCCGTTCGCGGCCGGTCGCCATGTCCGGGCGCGTCGAGAGCGGCGACGTGGAAACCGTAGCCGGTCACGAAGCGGTGTGCACGGCCCACGATTCCCGGTGCTCGCTTGTGCTGGCCGCCGCCGTGGGCCATCAGCACCAGGGGCGCGTGCTCGGAGCCGGATGCGGGTGAGAAGAGTACGCCGGGGACCTCACCCACCGTGAACTCGCGTTCGACGACACCGTTCGACGAGGTCTCCGCAGTGAAGTGCACAGGATGCATAGGTTGTTGCCTTTCGGGATTGCCTGGTTGTCGAGGCACTCCCGGCGACACCTACGTCAATCGCCCAACCGTGAAGAAGATGGGGAGCACCCAATTGATACAGCGTTGATGGGTCTCACCTCCTCGCGTCGTGTCACGGACCGGCGCACGGTACCAGCCGGTGCGCCATCCCGCCCAACTCATTTCTGCAACGGAACTCGGCACGCCCACCAATGCCCTCACCTGCCGCATACCTGGGCTGGTGGAGTGTTCCGCGTACTGTCCCGGTCAGCCCCGACTATGTGGAATCGTGGCCGGCGGCGGTGTTCATCCTGATGCGCAGGTCGGCGCGAGCCGGTCCGGCTTCCGCGGCCATGAACTACTGCCGGTCGGGTCGGGCGCCTGATCTCACTGCATCTTCGGTTCGACATCGGAGCGGCTCATGGTGACATTGGATCGATTGGCGAACGTACTGAGTGGCTATGGGATCCGCGTGCGGTTGGGTTCGGTTCCCCGGTCGGCGCCATTGCGCAGCGTTGTGATCCACGGAGCCGATCCGGACCCCACGGAAGTGGGCGATGTGCTGCTGGGGATCGGAGCCCGCTCGGTATCGGAGGTGGTCGATTGGGCGGTGTCGGCGCGGGCTGTCGTCGCGCTCGTCCGTGGGGGTGAGGAGACCGAGGACGAGCCGGAGATCGAAGGTGTGGCGGTGATGGTGATCGACCCTGCGGTGGCCTGGAGCGAGGTGGCCGCCGTGGTCTACGGGTTGGTGCTGGAAGGACGCGAGACCGAGGCCGGCCGCGGCCCGACCGATTTGTTCGCCCTGGCCGACAGTCTGGCCGACGCGGTCGGGGGTGCGGTGACGATCGAGGACCGCCGGTCTCGGGTGCTGGCGTATTCGAGGCCGCAGCAGCACCACGACCCCGCACGTGTCGAGACGATCCTGGGCCGGCAGATGCCGCCATGGTTGCACGCGGTGTTCGATGCACACGGTGTCTTCACGCATTTGGCGGCGTCGGACGAGCCGTTGTTCGTTCCCGCGCAGGCGGAACGTGGTTTGACCGGGCGCATGGTCGTGGCCGTGCGCGTGGGGCGGCAGTTGCTGGGCTCGGTATGGGTGTCGTGCCCGGCACCGTTACAGGGGGCTCGGCGCATGGCCTTGGCCGACGGCGCGCGCACGGTGGCTCTGCATCTGTTGCGGTCGCGGGCCAGCGCGGACCTGGAACGTCAGGTCGAATCCGACCTGGTGATCCGTTTGCTGGAGGGCGCTGCGGACGCGGCGACGGTGGCCAGCAGATTGGGGTTGGCACCGGAGAGTCTGCGGGTGATTTCGCTGCGTGCCCGGATCGCGGACGAGCAGCACGCGGCGCTGCTGTTGGTCTTCGAGCGAGCGACAACCGGATTCGGCTGGTCCCGTTCGAGCCGCAGCGCGTTGGTCGGCGACAGCATCTACACCGTGCTGCCCGCAGTGGAGGGGGCGGCGGCGCGCCGCTGGATAGGCGAGCTCCAAGCGGCACTGCCTGCGCAGGTGACGATTGTGGCCGGTATCAGCGGGGTGGCCCGGGCCACCGAATTGGCGTCGGCGCGCCGAGAGGCCGACGAATGCCTGGCGCTGCACGAGGCCCGCTCAGCCGGTGCCGCGCCCCCCGCCTATGACGAGTCGTGGGACGAAATCCTGCTACAACGGTTGCGCACCGCAGGGCTTTCTGGACGCACCCCCGCCCGGGGGCCGGTGGCGGAGTTGCGCCACCACGACCGCACGAACTCCACCCAGTACGCGGCGACGCTGCGCGCCTGGTTGCAGGAGCAAGGCGACCCCGCCCGTGCGGGTGCGCAGCTCGGCGTGCACGAGAACACCGTCCGCAACCGACTGCGCAAGATGGCAGAGGTGACCAACCTCGACTTGGACGACCCCCGCAAAAGGCTCGCCATGATGATCGAACTCGCCGTCACCGACACCGTCTGACGCACCCGCGCTGTGCCATCCCCGCAGATCTCTGCGCAATCGTCCGAACCAGGCAGCTGAGGCGCGGTGCGCGGGCGCTGTCGAACGGCCCCAGGGGTGGAGAAATCGGACAAGTGGCGCACCCGCGATTGTCGCCGTCGGACAAGCGCAGCCGTTCGGTGTAAACGATCCTGGCCTTGTCAGCGAATATCCGGATGGCGTGGAGGTGGTCGTACAAGGGGCCGCTGGCAGGGCGGCCCATCCTCCTCACTCGACCGCATTCCAACACCAACCCTGGAGAACAGGATGACCCACGCACAACCCGTGTCACACGCACGTCTCACCGACCACCTACCCGCATTGCGAGCCGCCCTGAACCAGCAACGCCGCTTCCGCCTGCAGCAGCTGGCCGAACTCGAAGCCGAAATCGATGATGCCGCCGCTCCCATCGACCCGGCCGACACGGCCAGGTACGAGGTCACCATCAAATTGGTCTCGGCCGCACGACAAGCGTTGGCCGATATCGATGAAACCCTCACCCTCATCACCGCGGGCCGCTACGGCCGCTGCCGCGGCTGTCACAGCGAGATCCCGATCCACCTACTACAGGCCATTCCCACTTCACAGTGGTGCCTGAACTGCCGACAGCATCTCCCTTCCCCCGGCGGTTCCAGCCCGACGGGCAAACAGCTGCCTCGCGCGGCCTCCCCGGCGTGACCTGCCGGTGGAACCGGAAACCCTCGCATGCCGTTTGATACGGCTGCCGGTCGAGCGTCGTACCGGCTGCGGCGACGTCAGCCGCCGCCCGCGGCACACCTGACCAGAACTTCCGCCGGTCCCGACGGGGGCGCTTGGCGGCGCCAGATGGCGCGGAAGTTCCGTGTGAGAACGACGGAGTCGGCCGTTCGCGCTTCCGCGATGGTTCCGCTGTCCAGGTGGGGCGCCGCGATCAACCGGCTCAGCACCGCGGGTGCGACCCCTGCTCGGGCCGACGCGACGATGGCCGCCGCCGAGCCCAGTTCGGCGGCCGGGCGGGCAGGCTGACATTCCGCGCCCAAGATTTCCCAGACCGCATCGCGAGTGCCCGAGCCCGGCTCGCGCCACAGCAGGGGAGTGGTGGCGAGTTCGCGCAACGTCACCGGACGGCGGCGCCTGGCCCACGGATGGCCGGGCGCGACGACGACGACCAGTTCGTCCGTGCCGAGTATCCGACTGCCCAGGCCGGGCGGCGGGTGCGGTCCCTCGACGAAACCGACGTCCGCTCGACCCGTACGGACCATTTCCTCGACGTGCCTGGTGTTGTCCACTTCGAGGGACACGGCCACATCCGGATACGATTCGCGTAGGACCTCGAGCCACTGCGGGATCCGATGATCGGCAAGGGTTTTCGACGCCGCGATGCGCAAGTGCGGAACCTGAGCGGCGTGCAAGGCGGCCACACCCGCACCGAAGGCCCGCGCCGCGTCGAGCACGGCTTGCGCGTACTCCACCACCGAGCGCCCCGCGTCGGTGAGCGCCGACCCGGTAGGGCCGCGATCCAGCAGGCGCAGCCGCAGCCGCCGTTCCAGGGCGCTGATCCGCATGCTCGCCGCAGGCTGGCTGATGCCGTGCCTGCGTGCGGCCGCGCCGAGGCTGCCCAGCTCCGCCACGGAGACGAGCAGGTCGAGCACCGCCAGATCAGGTGTCCCAGGCGGCAATGTCATGGGCAGATTATGAGCGGTGATCAGCCGTGGGCATCGCGCACCCATCACTGTGGCTTATGAGGTGCTGTCAGCGCGATGGCTACCAGGACCGCATTCCGGTCGCGATCGTGTTGAGATGACGTTTCTTCGCAAGCACGGTCCCGGCCTCTCGGCGGCGGCCGTGCTCGCCACCGCCGCGACATTCGCGGGCACGGTGTGGCCCGTGCTCGGCGTACCCGTGCTCGCGCTGGCCGGTGGTGCGATATTCGGCGCGTTCGCGCGCCGGGCCCGGGACGAACGGTTCGGTCCCGGCCTGGCCTCGGCTCAGCAGCGACCGCTGGGTGCCGCCATCGCCCTGCTCGGTCTCGGCCTGCCGGTCGGCGCGGTGGTCAGCGTGGGCCGGAGCACGATGATCGTGCTGGTCGGCACGCTGATCATCGGTGCGGGGACCGCGCTCGTCGCAGGCAGGCTGCTGGCTCTGGACCGGGAGTCGGCCATCCTGGTGGCGGTGGGCACCACCATCTGCGGGGCCTCCGCGATCGCCGCCGCCACCGCCGTCATCAAGCCCGACCGCGATCGTGTCGCCTACGCGCTCGGCACCATCTTCGTTTTCAATGTCGTTGCCGTGCTGGTCTATCCACCGCTGGGCCACCTGCTCGGCATGTCTCAGGAGGCGTTCGGCCTGTGGGCGGGCACCGCCATCAACGACACGTCCTCGGTGCTCGCCGCCGGGGTGGCCTTCGGCTCCGGTGCTGCGCAATTCGCCGTCGTCGTCAAGCTGGTACGCAGCCTGGCGATCATCCCGCTGTGCGTCGGGCTGCAGCTGGGAGCGCGACACAACGGGGGCACCGCCACGCCCCTGTGGCGCACCATCCCGCTTTTCGTCGTGTTGTTCCTCGCCGCGTCGGCCATTGCCGCCACCGGCGTTGTCCCACTGTCGTGGACGCCACTGCTGAGTCACCTCAGCGCCTGGCTCATCGCCGCGGTCCTGGCCGCTATCGGAACCACTCTCACGCCGCAGCGTCTACGCACCGCGGGGTACCGTCCCCTGCTCTTCGGCGGCATTCTCGCGCTCGCCCTCGGAACGTCCAGCCTGGCGTTGCAATTCGCCACCGGGTGGCGGTAGCCGTGCGTCCGATGACCCCGCGAAGTAGCGGTGCGCCGGGGCTTCGCGAAGCCACCGGCGGTTCGGCGGAACACCGAAGTTGCGGAGCCTATCCGCGGTCTGTGTGAATTCCCCTCAGCAACGCCGGTGCCAACTGTGGCCAGTCACAGCATTTCCGCATACTACCGACAAGTAATGAGAGGCGTCACACGCGTCCGCGGGTCCAGAAGTTAGCTGGTCTCCGGATGGGTGAAACCGCGGCACAAACGGCGTTACGTGACTTCATATTCTTTCCGTGATGCGGTAGGGGTGATCCAAATTATAAATACCGGTGGGTTGGTATTTATTTCACCTTGTCTGCCGATTGAACACCGCGTGAACAGCGGAGTTTCCAAAAGTGGAGAAATTATTGTGTCGCGCGGTGACAGCTGATGCAATCCCCTATGGGAGACCTGTTGTCAAATCGTCTGGGACAGCTCATTTCACGTCTCGCTTTCCATGGGGTTCGGCTTTGTTTCCGGAAACATAGTCGAGGAAATTAGCCGAAGAATTGCCTTCCCATGAAACATGCTGTTGTCCAGTGCGTTTCGGATTGCAGCTCACATAGTGCGGGTGTACAGATGTGGGAAGCGTGGTGGTGTCGCAGGACCCGGCACGCAGAAGGCGGGACAGCGAGATTCGGCTGCCCCGTTCGCGGATATCGGAGGGCAAGTGATCGCGGACTCGGCAGGCCAAGAAACCTGCACTGAACTGTGTGGATCCGGTTCGAAACAGTCGTGTGAACCTCGATCGGCACATATGTACCGTGCGCGCGGAAAGAGCCGCCAGACGGTGGAGGAGGCGCTGAATGAATGAATCCGATGCTGTGACACAACGGGTGCTCGCGATATTCTCGCGTGGACTTCGGGCGGTCGAAATAGACCCCGACACACCCTTGCTGGATTATGGCTTGGACTCGGTGCGGTCGGTGGAGTTGGTGGTCGAGCTCGAGCGGGAGTTCGAAATCGCGATCTCCGACGAGGAGGCGGCGACACTGCACACCGCGCGCGAGGTGATCGCGTGTGTGACAGCGAAGACGGCCCGCGTTGCGCGGGTCAAGGCGCGAGCGTGACCGCGCGTACCGGACGGCAGGAACATATGCCGCCCACCGAATCGGACACCTTCGACGATTTCGCCGAGTACAACCGTCCTGGCCTGGCCCGACTGCTACGAGCCTGCCACCTGGACGTGGTCTATACCGCCGCCGAGGGCGACTATCTCGTCTGCGCCGACGGCACCCGGGTTCTCGATCTGGTCGGCGGCTTCGGCGCCGCACTGTTCGGGCACAACCATCCGGCGCTGGTGCGGGCTGCGACGGCGACGCTGAACCAGCAGGTGCCATTCGTGGCGCAGGGCAGTGTCCGGCCCGGTGTCGCGCGGTTGGCGCGGCGGCTGTCCGAGTCGGTCGGCGCGCGCACCGGCCGGGAGTACGTGGTGACTTTCGGTTCCACCGGGGCCGACGCGGTCGAGGCAGCGATACGGCACGCCGCGGTCGCGCACGCACGCGCCCTGTCGGAGTTGGACGCCGAGATGCGGCGGACGCTGCGTCGGCTCCGGCGCGACCGCCTGCACGACGTGCGCCCGTCCGCGCCCACCGCAGACCCGGAGATGCGGACCGCCGCGGCCGTGCTCACCGAGTCGCTGGACCGCATCGCGCGGCTGCGCGAGCGCGGACCGGTGTTCGTCTCACTCGCGGGCGCGTTCCACGGAAAGAGCGTGGGCGCCTTCGCGCTCACCGAACACGCCGATACGCCGACCGACTTCGTCGTGCCCGGCCCGGAGCGGCGACGGCTCGCTACCTGGGCACCGGACGAGGTGGCGAGCGCGTTCGCGGACGAGCTGTGCACTGTGGGCGTCATCGGCTTCGGCTCCGACGGTGCGCCCGTACGCACCTGGCGGCATCTGTCGCCCGTCGCGGCGGTGTTCGCCGAGCCGGTGCAGGGTGAAGGTGGCGTGCGTGAAGTTCCCGCCGAAACCCTGCTGGCCCTGCGCGAACTCGCGGATCGGCACGCGGCGGCGTTGGTCTTCGACGAGATCCAATGCGGCATGGGCCGAACCGGCACGTTCCTGGCGTCGGCGCCGTCGGGTGTGCGCGCGGACTACTACCTGATGTCGAAATCGCTCGGCGGCGGACTGGTCAAGATCGCCGCGCTGCTGGTGGACCGCACGCACTCCGTCGCCGACTTCGGCCGCTACCACACCTCCACCTTCGCCGACGACGAACTGTCCGCGACGGTCGCGGATGCCGCGCTGGACTTGTTGCGCGACAACCAGATCCGGATCAGCGACGCGGGTGCGCGGCTACGGTCGCGGCTGGACGAGGTGGCCCGTCGCTGGCCGCGGGAGATCGTTGCGGTGCGTGGGCGCGGCCTCCTTCAAGGCGTGGAGCTGCGGGCGCCGCAGCCGGAATCGGCGCTGCTGCGCGAGATCTGCGCGCCCGACATGTTCGGCTACGCGGTAGCCGGATACCTGCTGCACCGGCACGCGATCCGCATGTTGCCCACCCTCTCGGCGCCCACGACGCTGCGGGTCCAGCCCTCGGCCTTCGTCACCGAAGCCGATATGGGGCGGCTGACGGAAGCGTTGGACGACGTCGCCGCACTGCTGCACCGCGGCCGCTACGACCGGCTGCTGGCGCACCTGGCGGCCCCGGTCACCACGAAAACCACTGCGTCGGACCGCACTCCGCTGCCGCGGCGGGCCGACACCCCACCGGCGCGGGACCCGCGCGCGCCGCTGCGAGTGGCGTTCCTGGCGAACCTGCCCGAGACCGGGGATCTACGCCGGTTGGCCCCCGAGCTGGAGAGCTGGACCGACCCGGAATTCGCCGCCCTGTTCGAACGTCTGCGCACCGTGGCCGATCCGTTCGAGCTGACCAGGCAGACGATCTCCGCACCGAACGGCGCCGAGGTCGAGATGCTGTTGCTCGCGCTGCCGCTGACAGCCGAGCAGATCGTCGCGCATCAGCGTGCCGGTGAGCGGACCTATCTGCGCGAACTGGTGTGGCACGCGGTGGAACAGGCGATCGCGGCCGGGGCCACGGTGATCGGTCTGGGCGGTTACACGTCGATCGTCACCGATGCCGCTCGCGAGGTGGCGGAAGACACCGTCACGGTCACCTCCGGCAATGCGCTCACCGCGGCCTGCGCCTACGAGGTGCTCAGCGCCGAACTGGCCGCACTCCCGCCGGGACAGCGGCGGGTCGGCGTCCTCGGCGCACTCGGCAATATCGGCGCGGTCATGGCCGAACTGCTCGCCCCGCTCGCCGACTCGCTGGTCCTGGTGGGCAGGTCCGGCGCAGAGACACGCCTGCGTCGAGTGGCCGGCGGACTGCCCGGCGAGGTCGTCGTGAGCGAGGATCTGGCCGCCCTACGGGACTGCCGGGTCGTGGTGACCGCGACCAACTCGGCGGAGCCGCTGATCACCGCCCGGCATCTCGCCGCCGATCACCGGGTGCTGATCTGCGATCTGGCCGTACCGGGGGACGTGGACCCGGCGGTCGCCGAGCATCCGCACCTCACCCTGCTCGACGGCGGCCGCATGGCGCTGCCGCTGGGCCAGACCCCTTCCTTTCCCGAAACCGGGTTGCCCGTGGGAATCGTGTACGCGTGCATGGCCGAGACGCTGCTGCTCGGCTTCGAGCCGCGCACCGCGAGCCCGTCCTACGGAGCGCTCACCGTGGCCGGCGTCCGCTCGGCGCGGAGTCTGGCCGCTCGCCACGACGTACGCCCGGTTCTGCTTCCGACAGGAGCCACCACCGTGATCACTCCCGCCACCGCGTCCGCCCCGATGTTCCTGGGCGCGGCCGACTTCACCCCGGCGCGGGCCGGCGGCAAAGCCGCCACCCTGCACGAATTGCTGGCCGACGGCTTCGCAGTCCCACCCGGCTTCGTCGTGCCCGCCGACCTGGACCTGGACGGCGTCACCGACGACGAGCTGTCCGGCTGGGTGCGGGCCATCGGCGGGTTCCCGGTCGCCGTGCGCTCCAGCGGTGTCCTCGAGGATCTGGACGACGCCAGTTTCGCGGGGCAATACGAGTCGTATCTGGACATCGCGGACACGGCCGCACTGCGGACGCACATCCAGCAGTGCCGGGCGTCGGTTCGGAACGAGCGCGTGCGGGCGTATCTGTCCCGGCGTGGGATGGGCGACACGGACGCGACGGTGGCCGTCCTGGTGCAGCGCATGATCGAGGCCCGCTGCGCCGGCGTCGGTTTCAGCATCGATGTGCTCACCGGAGTCGAGGAGCACGCCGTGCTGGAGACCTGCCACGGTGTGGGTGAGCGCCTGGTCTCCGGGCAGGTCACACCGACTCGCTACACACTGCGTCTGGCCGACGGCGGGGTGGTGACCCGCGACGCGGGCGACGAGGACGTCGTGCTCGCCGCGGCCGACACCACAGCGCTGGCGGCGTTGCTGCTCGCGGTGCAGGCCCGCCGGCATCGGCCGCAGGACATCGAATGGGCGATCGACGGCGACGGCGCACTGTGGTTGCTGCAGTCCCGTGCGGTGACCGCGATCAGCTGGCGCACCGACATCGACCAGTTCTCCGATGCGGACCTACGGGACGGCGGCGTCTCGGCCCGGGTGTGCACACCGATGATGTTCTCGCTGTACGACAACGCTTTCCAGTACTCGATGCAGCGCTTCTTCGAAGGGCTCGGCTTGGCCGGGCCGGGCGAGGAGGCGGACTGGATGGCCATGTACTACGGCCGGGCCTACTGGAACGTGAGCGCGGTGAAGAAGTGCTTCCAGCGCATTCCGGGTTTCGACGAGCAGCACTTCGATGACGATCTCGGCGTCCTCAACGAATACGGCCCCGACGGGCCGATCCGCACGCCGAACACGCCGTTGACGATCGCCCGCGCGCTGCCCGTCGCGCTGGCGGTGCAGCGCAGCTACCGCGACCAGCTCGCCGCCGTCGACAGGTTCGCCGCGAGCTGGCCCGCCAAGTACGAGGCATGGCGGGAGCGGGTGCGAGCGCTACCGCACACCGACGAGGCGACCTTCGCCGCCGACCTCGCCGACTGCCTGCTCACGCTGCACGCCGCCACCGAGCGCACCTACTTCACGACGATCTATCACAACTCCAGCGTGCAGACCGATTTCAAACAGCTGCTGGACAAAGTCGACGCAGCGACCGGCGCGACCAGCTCCGCCATCGACCTGATGGGTGGTCTCGCCGAGATCAGCCACATGGCACTGCAACGCGGCATCGTCGAATTGCACCGAGTAGCACAGGATTCCGGGCTGGACGGCCCGGCGTGGGACGACGCGCTCGCGGCTTTCCTCGCCGAGCAAGGCTTCCACGCCGACGCCGAACTCGACCTCACCTGCCCGCGCTGGTCGGAGGACCCGCAGCGGGTGCGATCGATGATCGCGGTGATGCTCGACCACGGCACCGCGCCTGCCGACCCCGCGACCACGCTGGTGGAGCAGCGCAAACGCTATGAGTCCGAACTGGCCGCGGTCCGCGCCCGGGTGCGTGCCCGGCCGACGACGCGAGTGCGGTATGCCAAGGCGCTGGACAAGCAGATCGAGCGGATGCGGCGCTATCTCGTCGCCCGCGAGCGGATGCGCGAATTCTCCTCGCAGTGCTACGCCGTCGTGCGCGCCTACGTGGTGGAAGCGGGCACCCGCTTGGCCGCCGCGGGCGCGCTGGAACACCCCGACGACGCGTTCCAGCTGACCATCCACGAGCTGACCGATCTGGTCGCGGGCCGGGTGGACGCCGCCGGCCTCGCGTCCGTGCTCGCCTATCGCCGGGCGATGTACGCGGGATACCGCGATCTGACGCCACCGCACGAACTCGGTGGCGGCGTGACCGTCGCGGCGGTGCGCGCCGTCGCCGACGGTGACCTGACCGGCCTCGGGTGCAGCCCCGGCGTTGCCGAGGGAACGGCCCGGGTGATCACCGCGCTCTCCCACATCGACCAGTTGCGTGAGGGCGACATCCTCGTCACGCGCTTCACCGACCCGGGCTGGACTCCCGCCTTGGGCTTGGTGGCGGGTGTGGTCACCGAGGTGGGCGGCATGTTGTCGCACGCCGCCGTGATCGGGCGCGAGTACGGCATCCCCGCCGTGCTGAATGTGGCGGGTGTGACGAACGCCGTGAAATCGGGTCAGCGGATCCGGATCGACGGCAGCGCGGGCGTGGTGCGGATCCTGGACGCCGACCCCGTCCGAGATTCCGCGCCGGACAGCCCGGCCCTGGCCGAATCGGTCGCCGGCCAGCCGCTCCCGGACATCGCCCCACGCACCGAGCCGGAAGCGGACGTCCGCGTGATCCCGGAAACAGTCATGAACACATCGGATCTTGCCGCAGCACCCCGCGCCCGGCGCGGTATGGGAAAGGACACGACACTGACCGCACGTAAACGTCTCATCTGCCTCGCGGGTGGTGACGGCTCGGGCAAAACCACCCAGGTGGCCAGGATCGCCGCCGAATTCGAGGCGCAGGGACACAGCGTCGCCGCGGTGACGATCTGGGACGCCTTCCTCGACCCGAAAATCTCCTCGAAACTGCCCTGGGGCAGTCCCGCCGAGATCTACAGCTACCTCCAGCTGCTGACCCCGCTCAGCCGCGCGCACTTCCTGTTCCACGCCATGCAGCTGTCACTGGACCTGGCCGCCGAACGCGGCGCGGACATCTTGCTCGCCAACGCGTACTGGTACAAGTACTACGCCACCGAAGTCGCCCACGGCGGCGATCCGGTCGTACTGCGCAGCTTGGCGGCGGGATTCCCGGAACCCGACCGCACTTTCTACCTCGCCGTGCGGCCGCGGGACGCGCTGGGCCGCAAACGGTTACGCAGCGACTACGAGAGCGGCTACGGCGACGAGGAGTCGTTCCTGGCCTTCCAGCAGCGCAGCCACGAGGCGCTCGACGCGTTGTCCGACGAGTTGGGATGGATCCGGCTCGACGGCACTGCGGCGCAGGCCGAGATCACCGAGGCCGTGCTCACCCAGCTGCGCGAGGACGACCGATGAGCGGACAGACCCGCCGGGTGGCCCTGGTCGGCATCGACGGGGCGGGCAAGTCTTCGGTGCTGGCCGCGCTCCGCGCGCTGGCGGGGGAATCCGAGGGCGGCGGGTTCGCCTCGATGACCTGTCCGGACTTCCACGACACCGGGAACGTCCCGCTCACCGATCTGTCCCGGCAGCTGAGGGCATTCAGCGTCGGCTGCGACGAGATCGGCGACGTGGCGATGAAGGCCACCGCGATGTACTTGCAGATGACCCTGTTCGGGCCGGTGGAACAGCACTTTCTGCGCACCTGGTCACCGGATGTGCTGGTGTGCGAACGGCATCCGCTGATCGAACTGCTCGTCTACGGTCCGCTGTACGTGGCGCTGGCGGGCAACGACGGGCGCTGCCGCGAGCGGCAGGACGAGATCGCCGCGGTACTGGAGCGCCACCAGCCCGGCACTTTCGCCGACATCCTGGCGTGGCAGCACGCGCAGGCCGCGCGGCTGGGCAGCTCGCCGGACCCGTGGCTGCTGCTGTCGGAGATCGCGGAGCTGGTGAGCCGCGACATGGCAGGCGCGGTGTCCGGGTTCGCCGAACGGTTCCGCACCACCCTGCCGGATGCCGTGCTGTGGCTGGACGCCCCGCCCGAGCAGGCAGCGGCGCGCTGTGTGCAGCGGTCGGGGCACGGACCCGTCGAGGCCCACGAGACCGCCGAGCGGCTGACCGCCCTGCGCGCAGGCTACGAGCAGGTGCGCGAGACCCTCGCGAGCACGTTCCCGGAGGTGGGATTCCACCGCATCGACACCGGCGACGACGTCGACCTCGAGGAATCGGTGCGCGCCTGCGTGACGGAAGGGAAATTGCTCGGATGAGCGCACGCGACGACATCGGCTCGGCCGATCTGGAGGCGCGGGTCCGCGCGATCGTCGGGGAGGTGCTGTGGGTGCCCGCGGCCGACCTGGACCCGATGGCGCCGCTGATCGACTACGGACTCGACTCGCCGACCGCCATCGAACTCACCATTCAGCTGGAACAAGCCTTCTCCGTGAGCATCCCGGAGGACGTCGCCGTCCGGCTGACCACGGTCGCCACGATCGTGCGTTATGTGAAGGACCAGACATGACCACACCATCCCGGGAACTGCGCCCCGAGCACCCGAGCATCGTGCACGCACTGCTGGCGGCCGGCGAGCGAGGGGTGGCGGCGGCATCGACGATCATCCTCGCCGAGCGCGCCACGGCGCATGACGATGACGAGATCCATTGGCGGCACGATGATCTGCTGGCCGTCGCGAGCCGCGCGGCGGCTGGTCTGGCCGCTTCCGGCGTACGTCGGGGCGACCGGGTACTGCTGTGCCTGCCCACCTCGGCCGAGTTCGTCACGGCGTTCTTCGGCGCACTGCTGCTCGGCGCGGTGCCCACCGCGATCGCCACCCCGGGTGGGTTCGGGGCCGCGGAGATCTTCCTGGATCGATTCGACCGGTTGCTTGCCTATCTGGAGCCGACGGCCGTGGTGAGCACCCCAGCGGTGGTCGCCACGCTGTCGCTGCCCGCATCGGTCGCGGCGATCGACGCCTCGTCGCTGCATGCGCTGGCTCGTACACCGGACGCTCCCGCGCTCGCGCCCCACCTGCCCGCACCGGACGACCTCGCGTTCATCCAAGCCACCTCCGGCTCGACCGGTACGCCGAAGGGGGTTCAGGTCACCCACGCGAATCTCGCCGCCAATTGTGAGCAGATCGCCCGCGCCGCCGCGATCGGACCCGGCGACACCTGGGTCGGCTGGCTGCCACTGCACCACGACATGGGCCTGATCGGCGGATTCCTCACACCGCTGTTCCGCGGCATCGACGCGGTGCTGATCCCGCCGAGCCGATTCCTGCGCCACCCGGCGGACTGGCTGCGCGCGGTCGCCCGGCATCGCGGAACCATCACGGCCGCACCGAACTTCGCCTACGGCTACGCCGCCGCGCGGATCGCCGACAGCGAACTCGTCGGAGTGGATCTGTCCGGATGGCGCTTCCTGTTCTGCGGCGCCGAACCGATCCACCCGCCCACGGTGCGGCGGTTCGTCGACCGGTTCGGCGCCTGGGGACTTCCCGCGGACGCGCTCGTGCCGTGCTACGGGCTGGCCGAGGCGTCGCTCGCGGTGACCGTGTCCGGTCCCCGGGCGCCGATCGCGTTCGACTCGGTCTCCCGCCGCAGGCTCGCCGAAGACGGTGTCGCAGTGGATGTTCCGGCCGATGACCGCGACGCGCTCGACATCGTCGACTGCGGTGCGCCGGTGGTGGGCACCGAGGTTCGCGTGGTGGACGAGGACGGTTCGCCGCGCGGCGCGGATCTGATCGGGCACGTGCAATTCCGTGGACCGTCCACCACGCGGGGCTATTTCCGGTTACCCGAAGCCACCGCCGCCACCCGCGCGGACGGCTGGTGGGACACCGGCGACATCGGCTACCTGCGGGATGGGCGACTGCGAATCACCGGGCGAGGCAAGGACCTGATCATCATCCGCGGCGCGAACTACCTGCCCACCGACTTCGAGATCGCCGCCGAACAGGTGCCGGGTGTGCGACCGGGTGGCGTGGTCGCGGTGGGGCGAACGGATGCCGAGAGCGGATCGGAAGAGCTGCACTTGATCGTCGAATCCGCCGAGGCACCGGCCGGGCATGCCGCGCTGGCCCGCGCGGTGCGCGCCGCGGTGAGCAAGCGCACCGGAGTGCTGGCGGCGGGTGTGCGGATCGTCGCACCGCGCAGCATCCCCAAAACCACCAGTGGCAAGGTCCAGCGCGCCGCCGCGCGGACCCTTCTGAACGACGATGCCGACGAGTTGGTCGGCGCCGTGCGCGGGGGAGGCGGGGCGCGATGACACCGCCGACGAGAACCGGTGATCGCCGCCTCGACGGTCCGGCCCTCCGCCACCCACTGGGCGCCTACGCCCGCTATCGGGCCGACCCGCTCAGCCTGTTCTACGAGTCCGCGCTCGGCTATGGCAGCGTCCGGCTGCGGCTGGCGCACCAGCACGTACACCTGCTGGTCGAACCCGCGCACATCGAACAGGTGCTGGTCACCCACGCGGGCCGCTACGAGAAGGGAGTCAGCTACCGAAGCCTGAACCATTTGCTCGGCCCCGGCCTGCTGACCAGCGGCGGCGAGCTGTGGAAACGGCAGCGCGCCTTGATCAAGCCGGTCTTCGCGCGCCGTCACGTGGAGACCGAGATACCGCTCATGGTCGAATGCGGACAGCGGATGCATACCCGCTTGGATACGCACGCCGCGAACGGCGAGGCCTTCGACCTGGTGCCCGAGCTGATGGGTTTCGCCGCCGACGTCGTGTGCCGCGCGGTACTCGGAGCGGACCTCGACGGCGTGCTCCCGCAAATCGAAGACGATGTGCGCCAGGGTGTTTCGTGGGTCATGCGGCACATGGCCGCACCGATCCAGCTCCCGCCGCGGCTCCCGACGCCGGGTAACCGGCGGCTGCAGGCGGTGCGCCAACGGTTGCACCGAGTGGTGGACGAGGTGATCGGGCGGCACCGGCAGACCGACGACGCCCACTCCCTGCTCGCCCGGTTGCTCGCCGCCCGCGACGACGCCGGGCACGCGATGGACGACGAGCAACTGCGGCACGAGGTGCTGACCTTCCTGCTCGCCGGTCACGAGACCACCGGAGGGGCACTGGCCTGGACGATCTACGAACTGGGCCGCAACCCGACGGTGCTCGAGCGGGTGCGCGCGGAGATCGACGCGTGGCCGGACGCACCGGACGATCCGGACGCCGTGCGGGCCGCGCTGCCCCGATTGGAGTACACCGGCCGCGTGATCGACGAGGCGATGCGCCTGCATCCTCCGGCATGGGCGTTCAGCCGCACCGCACTCGAGCCGGACCGCTTCGACCGGTTCGACCTGCGGCCCGGCGCGATCGTGGTGATCAGCCCGTTCGTCAACCATCGGCTGCCGCGGTTCTGGGATTCGCCGCTGACCTTCGATCCCGACCGGTTCACGAAGGAGCGGAACCGGGCGCGTCCGCCGTTCCGGTACTTCCCCTTCGGCTGGGGCGCGCATCTGTGCGTCGGTCAGCAGATGGCGCTGATCGAGATCCGGGTAGGTCTCGCGATGCTGCTGTCGCGCTACGACATCGAACTGGTGAACGGGATGCGGGTGCGTGAACGCCCCGAGATCTCCAACACCCCCGACCCGGTCCTGGTCCGGTTGACCCGGCGCGAGCGCGCCGTCCCGGCGACCCGGGCCAGACAGGAGGCCGCACGATGACCAGTACCACCACCGGCGCGATACAGCGCGCCGAAACCCTCGCGGCGGACCCGGCGGCAGCCGCGGGTGCGGGTGCCAAGGCCGCGAATCTCGCCAGGTTGCAGGCCGCCGGGCACCGGGTGCCGCCGTTCGTCGTGCTGGGCACCGACACGTGCGCACGGCTGCTGGCCCCGTCCGCCGCTGCTGTCGCCGACTTGCTTGCGGGCCTCGACCCCCACGATCCGGCCGCACTGCGGTCCGTCTCGACCCGGATTCGAACGCTCATCGAGGGACAACCGTTGCCCGGTGACATCGCGGCCGAGCTGGACACCGCAGTCGCCGATCTGTCCGGCGCCGGTTCAGCCGCTACGGCTGAGGTGCGATTCGCCGTGCGTTCGTCGGTGCGCGGCGAGGATTCGGCCACCGACTCCTTCGCCGGACAGCTCGATACCGTGCTCAATGTCCCGGCGGCCGGTCTGCCCGCCGCGATCGGGACGGTGCTCGCCTCCGCATGGTCCGAGCGCGCGCTGTTCTACCGGGCGCGTCGTGGTCTCGACGACGCGCCGGTCGCCTGCGCCGTCGTGGTGCAGGTGCTGCTCGACAGCGCTGTCTCCGGTGTGGTGTTCAGCTGCAATCCGCAGACCGGAGACCCGTCCGAAGCGGTCGTAGCGGCCGCGCTCGGACTGGGCGAGGGCGTGGTGGCGGGCACGGTGGACTGCGATACCTACTTCGTCGACCGCGGCACCGGCGCCATCACGTCTCGGATCGTCACCGACAAGCGCAGCCGCGTGGTGCCCGCGCGTAACGGTGCGGGAACCACCGTCGAAGAACTCGCTGCCCCGGTGACGGACGCGGCGCTCTCTGACGCGCGAATTCGCGAATTGGCGGAGGTAGCAGGCGAACTCGCCGACCACTTCGGCGCGCCACAGGACATCGAGTTCGCCTACACGACCGATGGGCGATTGCACCTGTTGCAGGCCAGACCGGTCACGGCGACCGGTGCGCGTGAAACCGTCTTCGACAATGTCAATGTCGCCGAGTCGTATCCGGGGCTGTCGAGTCCGCTCACCTTCTCCGTGCTGCGGGCCGCCTACGAGCGGGTCTTCCGCGCCTGTCACCGCGATTTCGGAGCCACCGCGCGGATCGTGGACCGCAACGCCGCCGATCTGTATCCGTATCTGGTCGCCACCGCACGCGGTCGCATCTACTACAACATCAGCAACTGGTACCGCCTGTTCCTCGAGATACCCGGCATGGACTTCGCCATCGAAGGGTGGGAGGCGGCGCTCGATATCGAGAATCGATACCAGCGGCCGCCCCCGTCGGCCCGTGGCATCGCCCGGCTACGCGCGACCGTACTTCGGCTGCGGGTGTTGGCGATCATTGTGCTCGGCTGGCTGCGTCTGCCACGGCGGCTGCGGGCGTTCTTCGCCGCGCTGGCGGCGGCGACCGCCGACCTCGAGCGCAGACTGGACCAGGACACACCGGAGCGCGAACGCGACGCACACGCGCTGCTGGCCTGGACGGAACGTTTCTTCGACGAGCTCGTGCCCGCGTATTCGGTGCAGATCTTCAACGACTTCCTCGCTCAGCAGATGTTCCATGTGGTCGGACTGCAGTTGCGACGAGCCGGCTTGGCCGAGGACGCGGCGCTCACCCTGCGCAACGAGTTGTTCTGCGGCGAGGACGGTGTCGACAGCGTCGATCCGGTGCGGTCGGCACTGGCATTGACCGCACAGGTGCGCGCCGACTCGGCACTGCGTGCGCTTTTCGACGGCCCGGCCACCGCATACGAGGTGTGGACGGCATTGTCGGAGGATCGGTTCGCGAACTTCCACGCGGCTTGCCTGCGCCACATCACGGAGTTCGGCGACCGCACCGTGGACGAACTCAAGCTGGAGACCGATCCACTGGGCGAGCATCCCGAACGACTGGTGCCCATGCTGCGCAACTACCTGCGCGGTGGACAGAACGCCGACGACATGATCGCGCGCGAGCAGGCGATCCGTCGCGCCGCCGAGCGCGCGGCGAACGACCTGTTCGCGGGTAAACGACTACAGCGCTGGGGTTTTCGGTTCGCGCTCCGTCTTGCCCGCGAACACGTCAAGCAGCGGGAGAACATGCGGCTGGGCCGAAGCCGCTCCTTCGGTCTGGTCAAGCGGGTTTTCCGGGAGTACGGCAGGCGACTGCACACCGACGGCCTGCTGAGCGATCCGCGCGATGTCTTCTGGCTCACCTACGAGGAGATCGCGGCGCTCACCCGCGGAACGGCGGTGGACGCCGACGCCACCCGCACCGTCGCCGTGCGCAAGGCCGATTACGAGCGCTGGCGCGCCCAACGACTGCCCTCCCGCATCGTCACGACCGGGATCGCCGCGGCGGGAATCGCGGATGTGCCGCTGGAGGAACCGGACGAGAATATCGCCGCCGGAGCGCGCGTACTGCACGGAATCGGTTGTGCCCCCGGTCGCGTCGAGGCGCCCGCGCTGGTTCTGCGCAGCCCGGACCCGGACGTCGCGATCGACGGACAGATCCTCGTCGCCTCGACCACCGACCCGGGCTGGGTGTTCCTCATGGTCGCCGCGGGCGGTCTGGTCAGCGAACGGGGCAGCCTCCTTTCGCACACCGCCATCATCGGACGCGAACTCGGTATCCCCACGGTCGTCGGCGTTGCCGGAGTCACCGGCCTGATCGACAACGATGAGGTACTGGTGCTGGACGGCCGCGCCGGAACCGTGACGCTCGGGCAGGAGCAACGACGGTGACCGCACCCGATCTGGCCCACGGCGAGAACTTCAGCCTGGAGCACTACCTCGACCCCGCCGCGCACACATTCGAACAGCGTTTCGCGGAATTCCGGCCGTATGCCCAGCACGCTCGCGGCAGCGGTTTCGTGTTGCGGGAAGTGGCCGGACCGTCCGGCGCGGTCGTGCCGGTGCGCGATCCCGCGACCGGCGCGACCGATGAGCTGATCATGCTCGGGTCCAACAACTATCTCGGCCTCGGCAACGAACCATCCATCGTCGAGGCGGCCATCGCCGCGATCCGCGAATACGGCGTGGGACACGGCGGCCCGCCCTTGCTCAACGGCACCACCACCTTGCACCGGCGGCTCGAGCAACGGCTGGCCGAGCTGAAGGGCTGCGAGGACGCCATGGTCTTCTCCTCGGGCTATGCCGCCAATGTCGGCTGGGTGACCGGTCTGCTGCGCAAAGGCGATGTGCTGCTCTACGACGAGCAGAACCATGCCAGCCTCTACGACGGCATCCAGCTCGGTCGCGTGCGCTCGATGGCCTTCGCGCACAACGACCTGCGGCACCTGCGCCACCGGCTGATGCAGATCCGCTGGCGTAATCCGGGTGCGAACGTCGTGGTGGCCGTCGAGGGCGTGTACTCGATGGACGGCGACATCGCGCCGCTGGCCGAGATCCGCGCGCTGTGCGACGCGTTCGGGGCGTGGCTGGCGGTGGACGACGCCCACGGCACCGGAGTGCTCGGTGCTCGCGGGCACGGCACCGCCGAGCACTTCGGGCTCGGCCCGGGAGCGGTAGAACTGACCATGGGCACGTTCTCGAAGGTCTTCGCGGGTACCGGCGGTTTCGTCGCGGGATCCCGAGACCTGGTGGACACCCTGCGCTTCTTCGCCCGCTCTTACATGTTCTCCGCCGCGCTCGCACCCTCCGTGGTCGCGGCGGTGCTGGCGGGAATCGATTTCCTCGCCGCGCATCCCGAGCGGGTAGCGCGACTGCACGACAACGTCGGATATTTCGTGCGCGGACTGCGGTCCATGGGCTTCGCCGTCGATCCGCAGACCGCGATCATCCCGCTCCTGGTGCCGCAGCGTCTCGCCGTCGCCGATGTGGTCACCGCCCTGCACCGAGAAGGCGTGTTCGTCAATGGCGTCGAATTCCCGGCAGTGCCCCGCGACCAGCAGCGCCTGCGCATCAGCATGATGGCCACCCTCACCCGCGACCACCTCGATCACGCGCTCGATCGCATCGACGTCGTCGCCCGCCGCTTCGGCTTCCATCCCGAACAGGAAGGGATCGCTTGACATGACCGACACCGTGATAGCCGCGGGCGGGACGGAGGCCGAGCGGCTGCTGGTGCACGCTGCGCTGGCCACACCCACCGAACAGGAACGCGCCGCGCTGGTCGATCTGGCCCACCGGGTCACCGAGTGGGCCGCCTTCTTCGAGCTGGCACAACTGAACGCGACTGTCCCGCTGGTGCGGCGTTCGCTGATCGCCGCCGAGGTGTATCCGCTCGTCCCGCCGCTGGTTCGGGTACGGCTCGACGCCGCGACCGAGCGGATCGCGACCGCGAACGACCGGCGCCTGGCCGGTGCGGTGCAACTGCTGCGGCGCCTCGACGAACGCGGCGTGCGCTGCGTGGTGCTCAAAGGCATGCTTTTCGCCACCGAGGTCTACCACGACCCGCGCTACAAACGGATGAACGACCTGGACATCCTGTTGGAACCGGACCAGATCGACGTGGCCGTCGAGATCTACCGTGAGCTGGGTCTTTTCGCGACCTCGGAGCTGTTGGGGAAGGCGCCCAAGGCGCGGACCGAGCGCTCACACCACCTGCCGTCGTTCGTCTCCCGCGACGGCGCGCTCGTGGTGGGAACGCACTGGGGATTGATCACGCCGCTGGCGCCTTACACAGTCGACTACACCGCGATCTGGAAACGCGTGCGGCCCATCGACTTCCACGGTGTACCCGCATGGGCGATGGCGCACGAGGACAACCTCCACCATCTGGGCATCCACCTGCCCTACTACAAGACCGGCGTACGCGAGCTCGGTGACATCTGGAACCTGGCCCGACACGCGGGTGCGGACCTCGACTACGACCTGCTGGCCGCGCAGATCGCAGCGGCAGGCAGCGAAGGCTTGATGTATCACGCCCTCGCACTGGCCCACCGGCTGGTGCCCGACCCGCACTTCGCCGTGCTGCTGGACCGGATCGCGCCGCGCGTGGACCGATTCACCCGCGCCGACACGGCGCGCAAGATCGCCGATGTGCACACGCTGCTGCGCAGCCGCTCCACGCACACCTCCCGAATCGAGAAGGCCTACACCGAGTTCAACATGACCGCCGACCCGGGGGAGAAACTGGACGGCTTCCGGCGGTTGTGGTCCGGGTTGCTGCTGGTCCCCGGCGCGGAGGCGGCCCGGATGAACTCGGTACGCGACCCGGGCGCCCTGACCGCCGTCGGCGCCCGTCTGATCGCGCCCTACCGGCTGACCCGGGTGTTCCAGCGCGACCTAGGCCGGTGGCTGTTCCCCGCCGCGCTGGTGAAGACGGTCTACGACCTCGGCGCGGCATACGCCGGGGAGTTCCGGTCCCGCACCGGGCTCGGCGGTGCGCCGCCCGGTATCGAGGAGTACGCCGCCCGCCTCGGGCTGACCCGAGCGGACCTGCAAGCAGTACTGGACAGCCAGGAGTGAGCCCACGACCGACCGTGCTGTGGGATCTGGACGGCACGTTGATCGGGCAGCGGCGGCGCACCTTTGCGACGCTGATGCCCGCGGGAGCGGCCTGGGTATTCCGCGATCTCATGCCACCGCACCGTTTCCTGCCGCTGTTGAGCCGCACGCTGCGCGATGTACGCGCCAACGACACCGGACACACCAACACGGAGCTGATGCTGCGGCTGCTCGCCGAGCGCGTCGGCACCGGCCGCGACGTGGTGGAAGCCCGCCTGGCCCGGCTGGCAGAGGTCGAATTCGCCCGGTTGCGGGCTTGTTTCCCGGCGCGACCGGCAGCGGTGGCGGCGGTGCGCGCGCTGGCGGAGGCGGGTGCGCGTCAGGTGGTCGCGACCAACCCGCTGTGGCCGCGCAGCACCGTCGAAGCCAGGATCCGCTGGGGTGGACACGATCTCACCTCGTTCGACTTCGTCACCAGTGGCGAGAGCATGCGCCGCGCCAAGCCACGGCTCGATTTCTATCGCGAGCTGCTCGACCGGCTGGGCGTGGCGGCTGGTGACTGCGTGATGGTCGGCAACGACCCGGCCAACGACGGACCCGCGGCGCAACTGGGGATCCCGGTGTTCCTGGTCGGCGCGCGAACAACCGATATTCCACCCGCTGTGGCCCGGACCGGACTGATCACGACCGGAGACCACCGCGCACTACGCCGATGGCTCGGCATCGAGGAGGATTCGTGCTCGTCGTCCTGAACCCGCGATCGAACGCGGGCACCGCACTCCGGCGCTGGAAGCCGGTGGAATCCGTGCTGCGCGACCGGCACCCGGAGCTGTCCGTCGAACTACCCACCGACACACAGCACGCCACGGAACTGGTGCGCGCGGCCGTCACCCGCCCGGACCCACCATCGGTGCTGGTCGCCGCGGGCGGCGACGGCATGGTGAACCTGGTGCTGAACGCCCTCATGGATTCCGTCACCGACCGCCCGCGCGCCGTCGGCTCAGCACTGGGCGCGGTGGGACTGGGCAGCTCCAACGACTTCCACAAGCCGGTGCCCGACAGCGCCCTTGTCGGAAAGATTCCGGTGCGGCTCGACGCAGCGCGCGCCGGCCTGGTTGACGTGGGCAAGGCCAGCGTGCTGCTGGCCGACGGCACCCGCGCCGTGCGCTACTTCCTGCTCAACGCCAGTATGGGACTGGTCGCGGCGGGCAATCATTCGTTCAACCAGGCCGTCGGGCCGATCGGCTGGCTCAAGTCGCGCAGCGTGGATACCGCCATTCTGGCCACGGCGCTGGCCACCATCGCCACTCATCGGCCGCTGCCGGTCGCGGTGCGCGGCGGCGACTGGATGCACGCCGCCCCCATCACGAACATCGGCGTGCTCAAGAGCGTGCACTTCGCCGGCGGCATGCACTACGACACCACGGTCACCCGTGCCGACGGTCAGTTCGACGTGAACATCTGGGCCGAAGCGGGCAGGCTGCGGACACTCGGCCTGATCGCCGGGCTGTACGCCGGCCGATTCCGGCGGTCGCGGCTGGCGGTGTGCTACCGGGACGCGGTGGTGGAGCTGCGGCCCGACCGCCCGGCGCCACTGGAACTGGACGGCGAGATCACGATGGTGGAGTCGGCGCGGCTGGAGGTTCTGCCGCGGGTGCTGAAGGTGTGCGCCGCATGACGGTCGTGCTCGTCACCGGAGCCGCGAACGGCATGGGCGCGGCCACAGCGGGACATCTCGCCGCGCTGGGACATACGGTCGAAGGATGCGACCGGATGGCCGCGCCCGGCATCGCACAGGTCGACGTGGGCGATGCCGAGGCGGTGAACCGCTGGGTACGCGCCGCGCACGACAAGCACGGCCGGATCGACGCGGTCGTCACGTTCGCGGCATACGGCGTCGTCGGCGCGGTCGAGGAGACCACACCCGAGGAGGCCGCGGCGCTGTACGACACCAACGTGCTCGGCACCCACCGGGTGCTGCGAGCAGTGCTGCCACTGTTCCGCGACCAGGGCGAAGGCCGGGTGCTCGTCGTGAGTTCGGGAGCGGGTGCCATCGCCGAGCCGTACGGCGGCTGGTATTCGGCCACCAAGGCGGCCGTGGAACGGATCGGCGAGGCCGCGCGAATGGAGACGGCTGGATCCGGCGTGCACGTATCGGTGCTCATTCCCGGTTGGACGGTCACCCCGATCATCGACACGGCGGTCCAGGTGGCTACCCCGATCTCCACCTATGACCACGACCGCGCCGCCGTACTGAACCTCGTGCGCGGCTACCTGGCCGCCGGACAGCCGCCCGCAGCGGTGGCCAGGAAGGTCGCGATGATCCTGGCGGCGGACCGGCCACGGCAGTCCTACCTGTGTGGCCGAGACGTCCGCTTGTCCTTCTGGACTCGCAGGCTGGTCCCGGCCCGTGTCTATGAGCGAATGGTACGGAGGTATTACGGTATGGGGCGAGGCGCGGAACGGCATCCGCTTAGGACGTGACTCGCCCTAAGCCGGTCCTATCGTACGTTTCGTGACTGAAACAACTGAGCATCCCGGTCGCAGCGGCGGCGAAATCACGACAGCACAGAACCTTCCGGCCGATCTCGTCGAGCGGTATCGCCGAGACGGCTACGTCCACATTCCACGAGTACTCCATGCGACGGAAGTGGAGGCGTTCCTGGCCGACGCCCTTTCCCAATTGCACCAGCAGCCCACGGTCTCTTGGGATGCGCCCGAGGGCGGGAACGTGATGGATTGGGTCGCCGAACCGGAAATCGCCAGTGCGCAGATGCGAGGGCTCGCACTGCACCCCGAGATCACCGCCATCGCCGAGCGTCTGGCCGGGAGGCGGTTACGCATGTTCAAATCCGAACTGTTGCGCAAGCATTCGTCGGGAAGTGCCCGCACACCGTTGCACATCGATGAGCCTGCTTTTCCCATCGCGGCGGCGCCGGTCACCCTCACCGCCTGGGTGGCGCTGGTCGACGTGCCCGTGGAGCGCGGATGCCTGACGTTCCTTCCGGGATCACACCGCTGGCCCGGCGACACGGTCCCCACGGACGGTGAGCCGTTCGACGTTCGACCGGAATTGCGGTGGTGGCCCCGAGTGACAGTTCCGCTGCGAGCCGGTGACTGCACTTTCCACCACTCCCGGCTGGTCCACTCGGCCGGTGCGAATCACACGGAGGCGACCCGGATTTCACTGGCATCGGTGTACATGGACGCAGAGGCGGTCTATCACCCCAACCCGGATTCGTGGTATCAGGACAAGGTGCCGGACCGGGAGCCCGGACAAGCACTCGTCGGCGACCGTTACCCGCGCCTCAGCTGAATCCGTCACTCGCGTGGGTGCCTACGGACTGCCACGGAACCCACGCGAGTGCAGGGGAGTGAGCATCGCTCGGTCGGGGCGAGCTCTGCCGCGAAAGGTCGCGATGTGACACGTGCGGCCCACCGGCCCTGACGAGGCTCAGCGCCTGCGATGCGAACACCGCTTCGGGGCGGCTGCACATCGAGAAGCGACGAACGACGATATGCCAGCCGCGCTCGTGGGTCGGACCGGAGAAGCCGAAACCCGGGATGGACGGAATCACCAGGTGGAAGTCACGCGACAGCGGCTCGATCACGTCGAGGAAATCCGGGTACGAACCGGGTCAGCCGTGGATGAGGATCAGCGCGAGCGCACCGGTTTCGGAGGCCGGACGTGGTACTGCCGGTGGCCACGCTTCACGGCCGGGGGCACGGCAGAATGATCGGATGGTTGTGGCGATGGACGGCTCGAGTTCAGCTCGAAGCCAACGGGTGGTCGGGCGCGGTCGGTACGCATCGTTGGTGAAATCGCACCGCAGTACCCGAAGCGCGCTCGTCATGGTGGCCGTGTGCGCGAGCGCCGTTCTGTCCGCATGCTCGTCGTCGAGTTCGGAGGGGGACTTCACGGCCACCAGGGATCAGCCCTTGGTGATCTCGCTGGACGATCTACTCGCCGAGGCGGGCGGCAGCGCCGCGGTCGGGATCGCCGATCCGCGGCACGGCACGATCACCCGGCGCACCGACGGTGCGGTGGTGTACACGCCGGCGGCCGGGTACACCGGGTCCGACAGCATCACCGTGACCACCACCGACGCCGTGAAGCTGTTCACCACCGATATTCCGCCGCTCGGCGACTTCGGCGGGGTGAGCGTGCAGGGCAGCGGGTACGGGTCGGCGTTCACCCCGGTGCCCGGATCGACCGACGAGTTCTACGGTCTCACCGACCGCGGTCCGAATGTGGACGGCAAGGCCAAGAACGAGAAGCTCACGCCCATACCGTCTTTTACGCCCACCATCGCCAAGTTCAAGATGGTCGGAACCGAGGCGGTACTGGAGAACACCATCCCTCTGAAGGATTCGGCGGGCCGGCCGTTCAACGGCCTGGTCGACACCTCCGCCGGCACCGGCGAAACCATCCGCGGCCTCGACGGCGCCATCCTGCCGCCCACCGATCACGGCATCGACAGCGAGGGCCTGGCGGCGATGCCCGACGGTAGCTTCTGGGTGTCCGACGAGTATGGGCCGTTCCTCGTGCACTTCGATGCCAACGGCACCGAGCTGGAGCGGCTGGCGCCGGGCCGCGGGCTGCCCAAGGAGCTTTCGTTGCGCACCCCCAACCAGGGGATGGAGGGGCTCACCGTCACGCCGGACGGCAACACACTGGTCGGCATCGTGCAGAGCGCACTGAACGAGCCGGGAGTCGCATCGACGCGTGAGGTGCCCATGACACGTATCGTCACCGTGGATCTGAAGACCCGGGACGTCGAAGAATTCGTGTATCCGCTCGAGGATCCGAAGCAGAAGCTCGCGGTCTCCGAGATCACCGCGCTGAGCAATACCACCTTCCTGGTCGACGAGCGCGACGGCAAGAAAACTCCCAAGGCGAACAAGAAGCTCTGGACCATCGACATCACCGGCGCCACCGATGTCGGCCCCCAGGCGAAGGTCCAAGGTGCGCAATACGATCCGGAGTTGGGCCTGCTTGTCGACGGCAAGCCGCTGGAACTCCTCGTCGGCGCCGTACCCACCGCCGACGGCGTCGCCGTGCTCCGGAAGGCGGGCATCACCCCCGTCGCCAAGAAGTCCAACCTGGACCTCGGCGGCCTGCTGGACAGCCTCGACGGTAACGGCAAGTTCTTCGGTCACGACAAGATCGAGGGCGTCGCCACCCGTGACGGCGGCAAGACCCTCTACATCGCCGCCGACAGCGACTTCGGCATCGAGGCCGCCACCGGCGACCAGCCGCCCTTCGGACTGAAGGCCAAGCTCCTCGCCAACGGCGTGCAGGACTCGGGTGAGGTGCTGATGGTCGACACCACCAAGCTGCCCGCCAAGACGCAGGCGAAGACGATCACGATAACCGTGAAGTAGGTCCCACCGAGCGGCGAGAACGCGCGGTGCCCGGCGCAGGCTTCCCCTTTATGGTTATGGCCGACGGGCCGGTCCGTCGAGAGGAGTTGCCGATGGATGCCGAACACTTCCTGCCGTTCCGCAAGAGCGCGGTGATCTCTCTGTGTGCCGATGAACTCCCCGATGCGGAACGCGAATCGTTCGTGGAGTTCGCGAGTCTGCTCGCGGCGGTGGTGCACTACGAGTTCCACGTGCGCGGTGAGGCTGTGCTCGATGCCTATCAGCTCGTCGATCCCGCGGAGGACGAGCGGACGGTCCGTGCCGCTACGGCAGAGGATCGGGCGGCGGCGCGGGTGAGAGTGGAAGGTGAGCTGGTCGCGCTGGCCGAAGCGGCGGATTTCACCCGTATCGATGCCGCTGAGATCGAGCGCGCGTTCGCCGAGCACTCCCTGGTGAAGGTGCGCTTGGAGGTCGACCAGGAAGACGTCGATACCGCGATGTTCTTCCGGCGCGGGGTATCGCAGCGCACCGAACAGGTGAGGTGGCTGTTCGGTTTGCGGCGGCGCAGCATCGAATTCACCAGTTACGGCAAGGTTTTGGTGTACATCGCATTCACCGAGCGTCCGGAGGCCGTCGCGGATCGGCCCAACGGCGGTGTGCTGCTGAAACTGTTCCAGAACGTCCCGAAGAACGACCTCGAGATGCTGTATCCGAGCGTTCGGGTCCGGATGCGGCCGCTGGACAAGTTGTTGATCGGGGTGCCCGCGGTGGTCTCCGGAATCGTCGTGGTGGTCACCAAGCTGGTCGCCTCGCTGGGGCCGCTGGTGCTGATGCTGGCGTTCTGGATCGGGCTGCGCGAGGAATCCGTACGGCTGGATCAGGCCACGCTGATCACCCTCGGCGCCGGGTTGGCCGCCTTCGGCGGTTACCTGGTGCGGCAATTCTCCAAGTTCAAAAACCGCAAGATCAAGTTGATGAAGGCGCTGTCGGAACACCTCTACTTCCGCAATCTCGACAACGATGCGGGAGTGTTCCACCATCTACTCGGCGCCGCCGAGGAATCCGAGGTCAAGGAAGCCATCCTGGCCTACCACTTCCTGCGCACGGCCGACCGCCCGCTCACCGCCGCCGAACTCGATCGACTGGTGGAGGACTGGTTCCGCCGGCGGTGGGGGACCACCTTCGACTTCCAGATCCGCGACGGGCTCCGCCGACTCCGGGAATGGGAACTTCTCATCGAGCACGAGCGCGGCACACTCGGCGCGCTGCCGCTCGACGAGGCGAAACAGCGGCTGGATCATCACTGGGACAACCTGTTTCGTGTCGGACCACCGGCCGACGAAAGGCCGCGCCGGGCCGAGGTCACATCCGGCTGAAGCCGGCGCCTCGATCTGCGGCACGAGTTCAGTGGTCGGACCGCTCTTCGATCACTCCCGCGAGGGCCGACGCGATGAGGGCGACAGCCCGATCATCGTCGTGGGCCAATTGCTGCAGGACGCCCAGCGCGATGGTTCCCGGCATCTCGGCGAATGCCTGGGCCAGGCGTATCCGCACTGCGGAGTCCGCCGCGTGTGCGGCGAGCTCGTCGATCAGCGCACCCATGATCCGGTCAGCGAGCCCGGGGTCCAGTGCCAATGTTCCCAGGACCTCGGCCGCCTCGACGTCGCCCGTCCCCTCGACCACCATGCCGACGAGCGTCGGCACGGCCGCGGTCACGCCCCGCTTGCCCAACGCCAGACCGGCATGCCCGCGCACCGTCGGGTCGGAGTCCCCGAGTGCGTCCGCGAGCAACGCGCTCGCTTCGTCACCGGACATCTCGGCGATCGCCAGGACCGCGCGCCTCCGGATGTCGACGTTCTCCGAGTGCACGCCGGACGCCACGCTCGCCACGCCGTCACCGCCTGCCCGGGCGAGGGCCCACCGTAGGGCGCCGGCGACATTAGGATCCGATTCGGCGAGGACCGCCCCGGCCAGCAGCTCGATGGGAACCGGCACGTCCTCGGCCGGGGCCAGGACGGTTTGTTGCCGGCGCGCGGCATCGGGCGAGTTCAGCCCGTGCAGGAGCTCGACGATGCGCAGGACGTCCTGCCAGCCGGAGGGCGCCGAGGCATCGACCGTACGGAGTCGCTCGAGTAGCTCCTGCTCCCGATGCAGTCGCTCTTCGGTCCGTCGGATGAGGTCACCGACCAGTGCGGACGGCGTGAAGGCCGGATCCTCCAGAGCGCGTCCGATCTGTCGCAGCGACAATCCCAGAGACCGTAGGCATTCCACGTGGAAAATCCGGCGAATGTCCTCGGCGGAGTACTCGCGGTAGCCGCCGACGGTGCGGCCCGTCGGTCGCACCAGCCCGAGGTTGTCGTAGTGCCTGAGCATCCGGGTGCTCACCCCCGAGCGGCGGGCCACCTCGCCGATCAGCACGCTGTTCCCTCGACCCGTTCCGGACCGAGCGCGACGATCCGTTTCGCCTCGTCGACTGCTGGGTCGAAACCGGCATCCGGGTCGTGCAGAAGCCGCTGGGTGGCGCGGGCATGCGCACGCACCGTCGGGTCCGCGCTCGCCAGTCCCGTCTGCAGGACGGGCTCGATCACGTCGCCGAGTGCGACCAGTGCTCGGCTGAGACTCATTCGCACATTCCGGTCGCCGCGACCGAGTTGTGCGGCCAGTTCCGCGGCCAGCGCCTTCTGTTCCTCGGCGGGCACGAGGACGACCGCGGCACGCCATGCGCTGCGCGCGACATCGTCGTCGGCGTCGTGCAGCAACGACCGCGTGATCGCGGGCCACGCATTCACGTCCCCGATCTTGGACAGCGTATGCAACGCCTGGCTGCGCGCCTGAGCGTGCTCGGAACGGAGCTCCGCGCACAGTCTGGGCACCGTGACCTCCGCCGGGAAGCGGGTCAACGCCCAGGTGAGCATGTCGCGCACGAAAAAGTCCGGCTCGATCGCGCACCGTGCGACGAGGGTCTCGATGAGCTCCGGGTCGGGGCGCGTACCGGCGGCCAGAGCCGCCTGGAGCCGCGTCGACGAGTTTCCGGCACCCAACGCGTCGAGCAGGCGCGTGTCCTGTGAATTCCTGTGTGGCGAGTTGATGGGGACCACCTCCTGCACTCAGTGAAGACCTTGTCACGGTGTCAACGTCAAGTCGTGATTCGAGGGCGTCAGCTACCGCCGTCGCCCCGTGCCCGGTGCGGGTCAAGCGGAGGGGCAGCGTGTGGCCGGCTACCCCGCAGCCCAGCCGCTGGTAGCGCGGAGGTCAGGTTTCGGTGCGTGTGATCCAGTCGATGAGATCGTCCTCGACTTCCTCGCGGTTGAGCTCGTTGAGAATCTCGTGCCGGGCGTCCGGGTAGGCCCGGTAGGTGATGTCGGTCAGACCAGCGTCGCGGTAGCGCCGTACTTGAAGGTCGCTCAGGCGCAGCTTGTCGTTGAGCGGGTCGGCGTCGCCGACCATCACGTAGAGCGGCAGATCACTGCGGATTCCTCGAGGTTCGGCCAGCCGCTCGGTGGCTACGGTGGCCAGCAGCGCCATGTTGGCGGGGTCGATTTCGAATCCGCACCACGGGTGGGCCAGGTAGGCGTCGACCTGAGCTTCGTCGCGGCTCAGCCAGTCGGCCGACGTGCGCGTCGGCTCGAACTCCCGGTTGAACAAGGCCGGTAGGTCGCCCTGTGCGGCGGCGATGTCGACGAACAACTCGTCGACGGCCGTGGTGCCACACAGCACGACCTCGTCGACGAGGTCTGCGTGGTCGAGGAGGTACTGCTGGACGGCGAACGAGCCGAGGCTGTGCCCGAACAGGATCACCGGCAGCCCTGGGTGCTTGTCGCGCAGGATCGTGGTCAGCGTGACCATGTCCTCGACCAGCAGATTCCAGCCGTTGTCACCGAGATCGCCGGGGGTGCCAGTCATGCTGTGGCCGTGGCCGCGATGGTCGTTGGCGTAGACGGCGTACCCGAGCGCGGCCAGGCGGTCGGCGAGGTGGCTGTAGCGCTCGGCGTATTCGCCCATGCCATGAGCTATTTGGACGACGCCGCGGGGTGCGGCCTCGCCGGGAAGCCAACTGTGTACATGGATGATTGTGCCGTCACCGCTGGTGAAGGTGGACATGGATACTCCTGTGGATCCGTTGAGCTTGTGCGCAGGCACAGCTGAGGGACGCACGAAATCGTCGCACCGCTGTGACGCCGATCCCATGGACGCGCGGACAGCATCGTCCTCGAACTGTTGTTCCCGAGAACAATCAGACCCTCGGTAAGCTGCGAAGATGTCGAGAACAACGCCGCAACGGGCGATCGTCGACGTCGCCGCGATCCTGCTCGAGCGCATCGACGAACTCGGGCTGCGCCTGGCTCAGCGCTTCATCGTCGAACTCGACACCTACCGCAACCAGACCCAGGTGCCGTTCGAGACGATCCACACCTCCTGCACCCGCAACCTCACCTTGATGGTGCGCCACTTCACCTCCACCGCACCACTGGATCCCGAACCGCCCAGGGAGACCGGGCGACTGCGCGCCCAACAGGGGGTGCCGTTGGCGGAAACCCTGCATGCCTTCCGCATCGGGTTCGAATTCCTGTGGTCGGAACTGGTCGCCGAAGCCCGCCGCCATCCCTCGGTCACCGACGCGATGCTGGTCGACCTGGCCGCGGAGGTATGGGCGCTGTCGGGCGAGTACTCCGTCGCCGTCGCCGCCGCCTATCGGGAGATGAGTTCGGAACTGATCCTGCAGCGCGAGCACGAACGTTCGGTACTCGTGGAGGCGTTGTTCACCGGCGTCATCGCCGACCCGGCCACCCTCGGCGAAGCCACACGAATCCTCGGACTGCCACCTACGGGACGCTACGTGGTGGTAGCCGCTGACGTGCCCGCCGCGGGTCGCGAAGCGATACCCGGCATCGAGACCGCACTCAACAGCGCGCAGATCACCTCTGCCTGGCGGCTGCTGCCCGACCAGCAGATCGGCGTTCTGTCCGTGCCCGAGCCTCGAGAAGCTCTGGCAATCCGCATACTTCGCAAATCCCGCGCGCGCGTCGGGGTGAGCCCGCCCTACGATGCGCTCACCGAGACACCACAAGCGCTGCATTTCGCACGCCTCGCATTGAGCGGGCTCGGTAGGCGCGCCTTCGGTGTCGCCCGATTCGACGACAACCCCCTTGCGATGCTCGTCGCGGCCGCCCCGGCCGAAGCCGAACGAATGGTCCGCCTCCGGCTCGGCCCGCTGCTCGCCCTACCATACGAGGAACGGACCAGGCTGCTGGAAACACTCGAAACATGGTTCAGTGCGGGAGGTTCGGCCGCGACGACCGGTGAGCGTCTATATCTTCACGCGAACTCCATCCGGTACAGGTTGCGGCGGATCGAGGAACTGACCGGCTTATCGCTGACGAATCCCGCGGCAGTTCGCGATCTCGGCGCCGCGCTCGAAGCGCTACCGGTGCTCGCAACGCGACCACTGTGACAGTTCGCCATGCTGCTGTCGGGAGTAACCAACCAGCCGCGGGAAGTGCTTCCCGCAGAGGGGGGTCAGCGCGCTTGCGCCCGCAATTGCCCTTCCGGAGGCAGTGTGGCGGTGAACGCTCTGATGTGCTCGGCGATGACCTCGGCGTGGTCCTCGAGTGCGAAGTGCCCGGTGTCGAGAATATGGATGTCAGCATCGGGCAGATCGCGGCGGTAGGGATGTGCGCCGGATTCCGGGAAGATGTCGTCGTTGCGGCCCCAGGTGATCAGGGTGGGCGGCCGGTGGCCGCGGAAGTAGTTGTGCCACTGCGGATACAGGTCGGGATTGGTGCGGTAGTCGTAGAGCAGGTCGAGCATGGCGTCCTTGTTGCCGGGGCGGGCGAGCAGGGCGCGTTGCAGCAGCCAATTGTCCGGGTCGATGCGGGTGGGATCGCCTACGCCATGGGTGTAGTTCCATTCCAGGGCGGCATCGGACATCCCGGCGTCCCGGATGGCGTCCCGGTTGCTGTCGCTGGGGTCGTTCCACAGCGTGCGAAGCGGCGACCAGAAGCTGTCGGGCAGTCCCTCATCGTAGGCGTTCGCGTTCTGCACAACCAGGAACCGCACGCGTTCGGGGTGCCGGGTGGCGAGACGGAATCCGATGGGGCCGCCGAAGTCCTGCATGTAGAGCCCGTAGCGGTGCAGGCCGAGTGCCTCGGTGAACTGGACGATGATGTCGGTCAGATGGTCGAAGGTGTAGTCGAATTCGATGCGGTCGGGTGCGCCGCTGTGCCCGAATCCCGGGTAGTCGGGAGCAATGACGTGGAACCGGTCCGCGACGAGCTCGATCAAATGCCGGAACATGAACGACGAGGCCGGAAATCCGTGCAGCAGAAGAAAAGTGGGCTTGTCCGGGTCTCCTGCCTCACGGTAGAAGACCTCGACTCCATCGGTGACGATCGTGCGGTAGTGCGTGGTCATGAGATTCCTATCGGTAGTCGGCCTGGATGGACAGCGGCATCGGTTCGGGCCGGACGTGACCGGATGCCTGTCGGGGTTCGGCTCAGAGCCGATTTCGCGGGCCGGACTTGGACCGCATGTCAGTCGCAGGCCACAACCGGGTGCGGTGGGGCCACACCGCCCGGGTCGGAAACGGAGGTCCGGCGGTGGCGCAGCCTGTCCACGGCCCAGACGGCAGAAGCCGATATGGACAGGGTTGCGCCGAGGGCGCAGACGGCATGCCACCCGGCGACGCTGTAGAGCGCGGTGGCGGCCACGGCTCCGCCGCCGGAGCCGAGTGAGTAATAGACCATGTAGCTGCCGATCAGGCGACTGCTCATGGCGGGGTCGATGTGCACGATCAGGTGCTGGTTGGTCACATGCAGCGCTTGCCCGGCCAGGTCGAAGACGATCACCCCGACCACCAGCAGCACCAGGGAGTACGGCGTCGCCGCGATCGCCGCCCATGACAGTGCCAACAGGACGAGTGCGATCGCGCTGACTGTTTGCGCCCGGCCACGGTCGGCCAGTCGTCCCGCTCGGGTCGCACCCAGCGCACCGGCCGCGCCGGCGATCGCGAACATACCGATCTCGCCGGTGGACAGATGCCACGGCGCCGCCGCCAAAGGCAGTGCCATCGAACCCCATAGCGCACCGAACGCGGCGAACATCAGAAGTCCGATCAGGCCGCGTATGCGAAACACCGGCTCACGCACGCTCAGGCGCACCACGGAACCGACCAGGTAGGCATACGAAACCCGTTCCCGCGCAACATGATCACGCGGCAGCAGACGCGCCAGCACCCCTGCTGAGCCCAGCATGAGCGCGGCCGACACCGCGAACACCGCCCGCCACCCCGCAACCTCGGCGATCAGACCGGATACGCTGCGGGCCAATAGGATACCGATCACCACCCCGCCGGTCACCGTACCCACGACCCGACCCCGTTGCTGTGGCGCACTCAGGGCCGCGCCGTAGGCGACGATGACCTGCACCACGACCGACGCCGACCCGACCAGCGCACTCGCCGCGAAGAACCAGACCGCGTCCCGCGACACCGCGACACCTACGAGGCCGCAGGCGGCAGCCGAGGTGAGGCTCAGGATGAGGCGCCGTCGATCGACCAAGTCGCCCAGGGGCACGAGCAACACCAGACCGAGCAGGTAGCCCGCTTGGGTCAGGGTGGTCACCAGGCCGAGCTCGCCGGTCCCGACCCCGAGGTCCGCGCCGATCCGTTCCACCAGCGGTTGCGCGTAGTAGACATTGGCCACCGACGTTCCACAGGCCACCGCGAGCACTGTCGCCAGACGCGTGCCGATCTCGCTCGACCCCACTGTGCCCGTATCGGCGCCGACGCTCGGACTCATCGCACTCCTTCACCTGCGGTCCGCGGCGACTCGCCACGACATCATGGTTTTGATTTAAAACCATGATGTCGGGGTTGGTAGTTTTATGCAACTATGGATTCCAGAGCCGAACGTGGCGGATAGAAGTCAGGAGACGGCATGAGCGACACCGGGGCGCGCGAGCGGGTTTGGACCGATCCGCCGTGCCCGGTCGCGCGGACGATCGATCTGATCGGCGACAAGTGGTCGCTGCTGATCATTCGCGACGCCTTCGACGGCGTCACTCGGTTCGGTCAGTTCCACCGCAGCCTGGGCGTGGCCAAGAACATCCTCAGCGACCGGTTGCGCAACCTTGTCGAGATCGGTGTACTTCGCGTCGAACCAGCCTCCGACGGCAGCAGATTCCAGGAATACGCACTCACCGAGGCAGGGCGGGAACTCTTCGATCTCGTCGTGAGCCTGCGCCAGTGGGGCCAAGGCCACGCTTTCTCCCCCGGGGAGCCCCATTCCCAACTGGTGGATGCCACCACGGATCTGCCCGTGCCCGAACTGACCTACACGACCCCCGACGGCAGGGTCATCCAGGCCGACGAAACTCGAGTACGCAAAGTTGGCGAGCCCCGCCCGGCCGACAGATGACCGTCGTGCCGAACAGGCTTTCCGTCATCAGGGCAAGCCATGCGGTGAGACAACGCGCTGAGCGCCACGGCGGTCAGCGCGAGGACACCCGTGAGCAAGGGCACGGAGATCCGCAGGTCATTCGGCCGGCACGCTATCCGGCGCCACCGAGGAGCGCATCGCGGCCACTTCGGCGCGCAGAGCTTTGATCTCGGCGACGAGTTCGGTGATCTCCCGGTCGGTATGCTCCACGTTCGCCTCGACACTCTTCAGCTGATCCATCACCCAACTGGTGGTGGTGCCGATCGCGAAACTGATCAGGCCGATGCCCAAGGTCATCAGGATCAACGAGATCAGACGACCTTCGGTCGTCACCGGATACACATCGCCGTAGCCGACGGTGGTCACCGACACCATCGACCACCACAGCGCGTCACCGAAATTGTGGATCTTGCTGTCGGCCGCCCCGTACTCGGCGTCGAAGAAGGCCAGACTGCACAGCAGCAACAGGAGTATCGAA
The DNA here is from genome assembly GCF_015477775.1 of Nocardia abscessus. GTDB lineage: Bacteria > Actinomycetota > Actinomycetes > Mycobacteriales > Mycobacteriaceae > Nocardia > Nocardia abscessus_A. The sequence continues at coordinate 215,370 of NZ_JADLQO010000009.1, forward strand.
CTGGCCCCGACGAACACCGCGAGCCTGGCTCTGGTCGTCGTGTTCCGGTTCAACGTGCCGATCACAAGCATGGCGGCCCGCAGCAGCCGCAGCGGGCGAAGCGGCGGCAGCGCCACGATCAACAGGTCGACCGGGTGGGTGCGCAGGAACCGCAACCGGTTCCCGGACAGCCACAACCGCACCGCGAAATCCAGCGCGAACGCCGCCCAGATCAGCACGTCGACCCGGGTGAGCCAGGCGTCGAGACGAGGTGAGGCCCCGGTGTCGAGCACCTGCCAGGCGTAGACGCCGAGGAACGCGACGGCCAGCACCATCAGGGGAATGCCGGTCGTCCGCTCCCAGGACTGTCTGCGGGTGAACTCGGAATGTGTTTCGGGCATCGAACTACCTGTGTCGCTCAGCTGCGGTGTCGGCGACACCGCGAGTTCGGCCGCTGAGGCTCCCGAAAGAGACCGGCCGTTCTCCGCAGATTCTCACACGGAATCGAAGGCGCCATGCCGATCCATGTCGCATTCCGGCGAGGCACACCTGCCGCCGGCAGCGGCTGCTGTCTACGATGACGGCGTCTCAGCTGGTGACGGCGTCGTAGGCGGCCATCAGGATGCCGAGGGCCCGGGCATTGTCGTCGCTCCACAACACCTGGTTCATCACATAGGAGACCGTCATCCGATGCTCCATATCGACAAGCACCAGGGATCCGCCCCACCCGCCCCACGAGCAGGTGCGCCCCTCGAGCCGGTAGCCGAGGCCCCATCGGATCGGCTGTGCCAGGATTCGGTCCTCGCCCCGGAACTGTTCGTCGAACACGCGCTCGCAACCGGTCCTGGACAGCAGGCGGACACCGCGGATGCCGCCGCCGCAGGCCAGGATCGACTGGATCGCGGCGACCGAGCGTGCGTTGCCGTGCCCGTTGATCGCCGGGATCTCCGCGCGCCGCCACGCGAGGGTGTTGGCGTCGGACACCCCGACCGGGAATCCCTCAGGGCGGTCCCCAGCGGGATCGGGGATGAGCGTGGCGACCCGATGGTCGTGCTCTGGGGCGAGCCCGATATGGAAATCCGCACCGAGCGGGGCGGCCACCTCCTCGGCGAAATAGGCGCCCACGCTGCGTCCGGTCACCCGGGCGATGACCTCGCCGATGAGGAAACCGTAGGTGATCGAGTGATATCCGGCCGCGGCGCCCGGCTCCCATTCCGCGGACTGCCCGGCCAGGCGCGCGGTGACGGTCGGCCAGGAATACAGGTCGGTGGCGGTGATCGGGTCGTTCCACACCGGCAGGCCCGCTGTGTGGCCGAGCAGGTGCCGCACCAGCACGTCCTGTTTGCCGCCCGCCGCGAACTCCGGCCAATATCCGGCGACCGGCGCGTTCAGATCGAGTTCGCCACGGTCGGCCAAGATGAGCGCGCACAACGCCACCATCGTCTTGGTCGTCGAAAAGACGTTGACGATGGTGTCCTCCTCCCACGCGGCACTGCGATCGGCGTCGACGTAGCCACCCCAGATGTCGACTACCGGTTCACCGTCGATGAACACCGCGGCCGACGCTCCGACGTCATCGACGTCCAGCGAGGCCGCGAGCGCCTCGGCGACACCGGCGAATCGCGCGTCGTATGAACCCCGCACTTCCGTAGTCACGTGCGCACTCTAGACCGCGCTTTCATAAGCGAACGAATGATTTTCACTGACCGCGACGCCCCCGGCCGCGCGATTCGCCAACGGACCGAGCTCGCAGGGCGTCGCCGGTGAAGTTTTTTCCACTGCGGCTGAGCTGGGAGTTCGGTGAGTGGCTGAGGGCGCCGGTGAGAACAAGACTGTTTGTTCGTGAATTGTCTCGGCATCCTGGCACAGCGATCCAGGGAAGGGAGATCCACCGATGACGAATCCGTCGAACGCCGCTGTGCCACTGCATCTGGCCGGGAACAACGCGCCGGTCACCGAGGAATTCACCGTGGAACCGACAGAGGTGATCGGAGAGATACCCGCGGACCTGAACGGAATGTTCGTGCGCAACGGTCCCAACCCGCGTACCGGTTGGTCACCGCACTACTTCGCCGGAGACGGCATGGTCCACGCGGTCGCTCTGGCAGAAGGCCGGGCGCGCTGGTATCGCAATCGCTACGTGCGTACCCCGCTCTATCGCCACCCCGGCCGCTCGCGTTTCGAGCTCGGTTTCGACCCCGCGACCGCGACGATGGATTACCGGGTCACCACCGCCAACACCCACGTGATCGCCCATGCGGGCCGACTTCTGGCCCTCGAGGAAGGCGGCTTCCCTTACCACCTCACCGCGGAGCTGGAGACCGTGGGACCGTTCACCTTCGGCGGCGCGCTGCGAACGCCGATGACCGCGCACCCCAAGATCTGTCCCGAATCCGGCGAGTTGCTCTTCTTCGGGTACCGGCTGAGCCCTCCGTATCTGACCTACCACCGAGCTTCATCCTCCGGCGAGCTGCTCCAGACGCAACCGATCGAGATTCCGCGAGCCACGATGATGCACGACTTCGCCGTGACCCGGCGCCACGTGGTCTTCATGGACCTGCCGGTGGTGTTCGACCAGGCCGCCACCGGGTGGCGCTGGGACGACGGACATCACGCCCGGTTCGGGGTCATGGCCCGCACGGGTGGCCCGGTCCGCTGGTTCGACATCGAACCCTGCTATGTGTGGCACACCCTCAACGCCTTCGAGACCGACGGCATCATCATCCTCACCGGTACGCGGGTGCCCGTTCTGTGGCGGACCGGTACCGACGACATCGGCGGCGGGCTACCGCGCTTGCACCAGTGGCGCCTGAAGCTTGCCGAGGGAACCGTCACCGAACAGCAGGTCGACGACGCGGTGGTCGAGTACCCGCGCGTCGCCGACACCGCGGTCGGGCACCGCCACCGCTTCGGTTACCTGACCAGCTTCGCGCTCGAAGCCGAACCGCACCACTCCAGCATCTACCGCTACGACTTCGCCGACGGCGCTTCCCGGCACACCCATCGACTGCCCGAAGGGCACACCTGCGGCGAGGCCGTGTTCGTCCCGCGCCACCAGGCGACGGACGAGGACGACGGATACCTGATGAGCTTCGCCCACAACCGCATTCGCGGAAACGGCTACCTCCTGATCCTCGACGCCGCCGACCTCGACAGCCCGCCCGTCGCCGAAGTCCACCTGCCCGTCCGAGTCCCCACCGGATTCCACGGCAGTTGGATCTCCACATGATTCTCCAGGATGCGAGTCAGTTCAAGTGGTATGTCATCCCGCTGCTGCTGCTCGTCATCTACATCTATGCCGTCGAAGTCGAAAGGCGAAACTGGGACATCCTGTTCGCTGGGCTCGCACTGTGGGGCGTCGTGGACGTTCGTCCCTACCGATCAGCCCCTGATCGGGGCGATGCTGGAGAACTCGCCGACCAACCGTTCACTCGACGCGCTAGCGGCCCCGTCGCCGTACGACTACGAGGGCGTCTCGCCCCGGGGATGGAGTGCGCAGGTGCACACCTTCGACGTGGCCGTGACACCCACTCCACTCCGGGTCGAGTTCAGTGACGGCAACCGGCTGGACCTGGTTCTGCACACTGTCGACGGGTTGCGCCAGACGCCGCAGCAACCGGGAATCACCGGTCAGCCGCGGCACTTCGACGGGAACCATCGAACTGCCGTCGGAGCTGTTGACGGGCCTGGACGCGCAGCCCGCGACCGTGCGCGACTTCGTTCGAAGCGCGTTGGGCGGCGATCGTTTCACCGACACCCCGGTCGATGTCACCGACGCCCGGTTCCACATCGGCCTGTGGGGTCTGACCCTGAACCGATCCTGATCCGAGCGCTCAGGAGCGGCCGGGCCGGGGCAGGGTAGTGATCGCCGCGGCCTTCCTGGTCAGATGCCGTCCGATGGCCTCGATGCGTTCGGAGGCGAGCTCGATGAGAGGATGCACCGCTATCAGCAGTGCGACATGACCACGTGGATCCAGCACCGGCGCCGTGATCGCGGCGACCGGGCCGGACGTGGCGTCGGGGAATCCGATCGTGGTGAATTCCGCTCGGAGTTGATCGAGGGTCTCGCGGATGTTCGGCGGGAGGGCGATGGCGCCGGTGTCGAGGGTGCCCAGCAAGCTCGCGGCCTGGCCCAGCGCGGGTGAGGTGCGATCCACGTCGAATCCGCGGTCACGAACCGCGGCCAGCCCTTCGGCCAGTCGTTTCGAAGTCTGTGTGCCGGCGGGCGCGGTCCGCTGGATCCAGGCGCGGCGTCCCTCCTCGGTATCCCAGGCCGCGAAGGCGGCGCCGAACGGGGGAGCGTACGGGATGCGATCACCCGGCCACAGTCGCTCGCCGCCTTCGAACGCCGTGATCACCAAGGAGTCGTCGGTGAGTTTCTCGGTAACCGAGGCGGCATAGCCGAACTCGGCGGCGAGTTCGACCGAGGCCGCCCGGGCGGCCTCGACGAACGGGCGAGTGTTGACCGCCGCGGCCACCGGCGTCAGACCGGGACCGAGAGCGAAGGTCTTACCGGCCGGATCCCGACTGACCCAGCCCCGATCACACAGAGTCTTCAGAATCGCGTGCGTGGTGGCCTGCGTCAGGTCCAGCTCGCGGGCGATGTCGCTGTAACGCAGCCGCTCACTGCCGGGGCGGGACAGCAGCTCGACGATATCGACGACCCGTGCTGTCGGCGCCGACACCGCACCCCGCATTCTGGCTCCCTTCGCCCGCTGCTGCACCTTCAAGATCGCAGCACCTACAAGATCAGATTTCTTGATAGAATAAATCGAATATTCGATTAATGCAAGAACGTTGGCCTCTCCGTTCGCGCCCATCTGGATCACCGAGATGGTGCGCCGGCAGCACGGCAGGTAGAAAGGTTCGCGCCGAGGAACACCGTCCCCGGCGGGGCTCGACCGCGGGCGCTTGCATCGCACTCTGAGCAACGTCGGACGTGGGGGTGGGGTATCCACACCCCTTGGGTGTCTATTTGCCATGCGTTTGCTACATGACGATTGGAGTGCCCATCCCCGATCGCTCCGGCGAGGAAGAACGAGCTCATGTCCATCGCTCTCGCACAGGCACGTCTCACCCGCACGGCTGCGCACGCGCGCAAGCACACAACTCCTTCGGCGCCGCGGACGACCGTACCCGTCATCGAAGCAATCGCGACCGGCGCGCCTAGCCAGGTCCTCGACCAAGCCGTCGCAGCCGACTGGGTAGCTGAGCAATTCACCGATCCGGAGCAGCAAACCCGGATCAGGCGCATCTTCGGCAAGACCATGATCGACACCCGGCGATTCGCGGTCGACCCGCTGGATCCTCGACATCATGCGCCGGGCGGCAAACCTGCGACGATCCAGGATCGCATGCAACTGTTCTACCGCCACGCCGTTCCACTGGCGGTCGATGTGGCGCGGCGCGCGCTCGGCGGTGTCGACCCGGCCGACCTCGGACTTCTCGTGTTCGCCACGAGCACCGGCGTCATCGCGCCCGGCGTCGACGTCGCGGTCGTCGAAGAACTCGGATTGCCCCGGTCGGTCGCTCGCCTGGTGGTCAACTTCATGGGCTGCGCGGCAGCGATGAACGGAATTCGCACCGCCTCGGACTTCGTGCGGGCCAACCCGGGCAAGAAGGCGATGGTTCTGTGCATCGAGCTCAACTCGGTGCATGCCGTCCCCATCGAAGACGTCGACGACGCGGTGAGCTACAGCCTGTTCGGAGACGGTTGCGGCGCGGTCGTCATCGGAGCGCGCCAAGGGCCGGAGCGTGCCGAAGCCGGGACGATCGTCATCCGCGACAACTTCACCCACCTGTTCGAGGGCACCCGAGACGGCATCGCGGTCGGCGTCAACCCCGACGCCATCACGTGCGAGCTGTCCGAGAACGTACCCCAGTACATCTACAACGGCGTTGCTCCCGTCGTCGGAGACATTCTGCATCGCAATGAATTACGACAACCGGACGTCGATGTGTGGGCAATCCACCCGGGCGGGCCGAAGGTCTTGCTCGAATCCGCGCGATCGCTCGGCCTCCCGCCGGAAGCTTCGTCGACGAGCTGGGATGTGCTCGGCGAGTACGGAAACATGTCGAGCGTCTCACTGGTCTTCGTGCTCGAACGGATAGCCGGTGAGACCGGGGCGAACAAGCCGATCTCGACGGGCGTCGCGTTCTCGTTCGCGCCGGGAATCACGATCGAGGGGTTCGTCTTCGACGTCGTTCGCCGGTGATCACCTCGCTTACGACAACTACCCCTTCGAAGCTGGCGGACCTGCGAGCGATGCCAGGCGATCCGGTGGGAGCCTCGGTCGGTACTAATCGCGCCAGACAGGTGGGCGCTTCGCCAGGAACGCCGCCATCCCCTCACGCGCGCCGGGAAGTTGAGCAGCGGCGGCCATGACTTCCAGGGCGAGAGCGTAGGCATCTGCTTCAGGGCGGTCGAGTTGACTGTAAAGAGTGCGTTTGCCGAGTGCCTTGCTGGCGCGGCTGCCCCGGGTAGCGCGCGCGAGCAACTCGTCCACTGCGGCGTCCAGCTCGGCGTCTGGCACCGCTCGGTTGATCAGGCCCCACTGTTCGGCGGTGCGGGCATCGATCGGGTCGCCGGTGAGAGCCAGTTCCATCAGGCGCTTACGGCCGACGGCGCGGGCCACCGGCACCGCAGGGGTGTGGCAGAACCAGCCACCCTTGCCGCCGGGGAGGGCGAAACCGGCTGATTCGGCGGCGACAGCGAGATCGCATGAGGCCACCAACTGGCAGCCTGCGGCCGTGGCCAGACCTTGCACCCGGGCGATCACTACCTGCGGCACCGACTCGATGGTGGACATCAGCTCGGTGCACAGTGTGAGCAGTTCCCGCACACCGAGCAGATCGCGCGCGGCGACGTCGGCGAAGTCATGTCCTGCGGAGAACGCCGGACCGTGCGCCCCGAGCACTATCCCGGTGGCGTCGGTCTGACCGGCGGCCCGGAAGGAGGCGAGTAGTTCGGTGAGATGCTCGCCCGACAGCGCATTGCGCCGCTCCGGCCGGTTCATGGTGATGCGCACCGTGTCACCGTCCCGCGCGACCAGCAGATGCCGATATTCCAAGGCGGTCATCTCTCCACCGTAGAACTTGCGAGCAACGACAGGACGCGAGGTCAGCACTGTCGCGCCACGGCCAACAGGCTGTTATCCGCCGCGCCGCGGGGGAGCTTGTGCGGTGAGTCGCCGGACGGATCCGACGGCTTCGCGATCGAGGACCTATACCAGCCCTTGCCGTACCGCGAACACGGCCAGCATCACGCGGTTCTTGGTACCGGTCTTCGTCATCGCGGCGGCGATATAGGACTTCACCGCGGTGACTCCCACATGTAGCGCGTCGGCGATCTCCCGGTTCGTCGATCCGGCCCCCACCAAGGCGACCACCTCGCGTTCACGCGGCGTGAGAGTGTGGCCACTGCCCGGCTCCCGATGTCCGGTGAGGGCTCGGTGCACCAAGCGGCGAAGGACATCCGGACTGAACGGGCTGTCCCCCTCCGCGGCCTGCCGAACAGCCTGTAGCAGCTGCCGCGGGCTCGCGTCCTTTGCCAAGAAGCCGCAGGCGCCGGCTTGCAGCGCGGGGTAGAGATGATCGTCGTCATCGAACGTCGTCAGGACGACGACCTTCGACGCAGGCACCGACGAGGCGATCATCCGGGTCGCCTCGATGCCGTCCATTCCCGGCATGTGCAGATCCATGACCACCACGTCGGGCCTGGTGTCCTGGGTGAGCCGGACGGCTGCGGCTCCGGCGCTCGCTTCGCCGACGACCACGATGTCGTCGGCGCTCCCGCAGAGCATGCGCAGACCGGCTCTGACGAGATCTTGGTCGTCGACGAGGAGTACCGAGATCACGATTTCGTCTTCGACGGCAGTGTGGCCGACAGCCGCCAGCCGTCGCCTTCCGGCCCGTAGTCGAGGTCGCCGTCGAGGGCCTCGAGTCGCTCACGCATGCCGACGAGACCGAATCCGCCATTCCCGTCTCGGTATTGCGCCTTTCGATGGTTGCGGATCGATACGGCGATATCGCCGTCATCGATGTCGGCGCGCACGGTCAGCGCCGTACCGGTTTCGGAATGCTTGACGGCGTTGGTGATGCCCTCCTGAAGGGTGCGGTACAGCACGAGTCCACGAACGCCGTCGATATCCGTGATGGCGGGATCGATGGCGGACTCTACGAGCAGACCTGCCCTCCTCGCGTTCGTGAGCAGCGCATCGATCAGGTCGAACAAGGCCGTGCGATCGTCGGCGAGCATGGAGCCGACACTCGCGGCACGGGCGTCGTCGCGTAGGACGTTCATCAATTCGCGCAGATCGTTCATCGCCGCCTCGGCAGTGTTGTGGATGTCGGCGAGCAGGCTTTCCACCTCGTCCGCGGCGAGAACGGGAACGTACCGGGCCATTCCGACCCGGACGAGTATGGCCGAGACGTGATGGGCGACGATGTCGTGCAGATCGCGGGCGATCTGCGCCCGTTCGGCTCGGCGCGCCGACTCGGCCTGCAATGCCACGTTCCGCTCGGCCTCCTCCGCGCGCCGCCGCAAGGACGCGATGTAGCCGCCGCACAGCACCGGTACGATCACCAGCAACAGCAACCGGTACACCAACGGCACCGCTCCGGGATCGCTCGCCCGGCCGTCGATCGCGAGGTAGGCGGCGCAGAGCGCCACGACGGCGACGGCTTGCTGCCGCGGTCCTCGCCTGAGCGCGAGTTCGAACAGGGCGACGGCTGCCCACGCCTTGACGCCGATGCCCGCTGACTGGCCGTACTCATGGGCCGCCACGAGCAGTACCGCCTGCCCGCACAGCACCGCCAGCGGCCACCGGCCCCCGGCCAACAGCAGAGCGCCGGACAGGATCGAGATGACGACGTCGATGTCAGCGGCGCCTCGAACCAGCACGTAGGCCAGTCCGACAGGTATCGCGAGCAGACGAAATACCGCGAGCATACGGGCGAACCGCCTTCAACCGGGGATGCCCGGTGGCATCCGCATCTTGCCGCCGCCGAAGGGTCCACCCCCGACGAGGACAGTCGAACCGACCATATAGCCGAAATCGTCGGAGCACAGCGCGAGGATTGCGCGTGCGATCTCCCCGGTGGTGGCCATACGCCCGAGACCGGAGACGTTCAGCGGACCCCAAGCGTCGCGGAAGGTGTCCCACACCGCGTCGGGCATACCGCTCGGCCGCACCAGTGCGGTGTCGGTCGTGCCCGGCGCGATCGCGTTCACGCGGATGCCCTTGTCCGCGTAGTCCAGCGATACGGACGCCACCAGTCCTTGCAGTGCCAGCTTGCTGGCGCTGTACGCTGCGCCGCCAGGGCGCCGGGATTCGGAGGTCGTGCAGATGATCACCCCGCCGCCGGATCGGAGCATCAGCGGTACCTCATGCTTGATCGCGAGGAACACTCCGCGCACGTTCGTGTCCAGCACGTCGTCGAAGTGCTCGACCGGCATCTCGTGCGCGGGCGCCGTGATCGAGATGCCCGCGTTGTTCAACGCGATGTCCAGCCGGCCGAATCGCCGGTCCACCTCGGCGAGGAGGTTCCGCATGTCGTCGGCGACGCGGACGTCGGCACGCACATATCGAGCCGCGGAACCGATGGAACGCTCGATGCCGCGCCCGAGATGTTCGCGGCGACCGCAGAACACCACCGCGGCGCCTTCGCCGGCGAACGCCCGCACAGCGGCTTCGCCGATTCCGGAGGTTCCGCCGGTGACCAGAACGACCTTCCCGGCGAATCGTCCGCTCGGCGGTGCTTCCGGCAGCGGCGCGGTCGGCGGATTCCGCAGGTAGGCGGGGACGGTCACGGCCGTCGTGACCGCCGCCGCACCGGCGGCCGCCGTTGCGAGCCCGACGAATGCCCGTCGCGAACGCTTCGGTCCTCCGGCAGGGTCCTGTACCGCATCGGGCTCTGTCACATCGCTCATGCCCTCATGGTCATCGCAGGCCGCTCACGGCGGTACCTACTTCTGGCCGCAAAGTGTCGGCCACGAGGCTGATAACGGCGAACCCGCGTGCACTGGCCACACCGGGTCGCTCGCGCCCACCGGGATGTCGGTGGGGTGGAGTAGGCAGAGGTCATGACTTCATCCGCCAGAGCTCCCGACCCCTCCTTGCCCACCTCGGGCCCCCGCCTACTGGACGTCCGGCGCCTGTGGGCCGAACCGGACGCGCTGGCGAGCCCGCGCGGCAGGCAGGTGCGCGCGCGCTTCCCCGATGCCGAGGTCATCACCGTCGCCTCCCACTGGAACATCGACGAGCTGCACGGCAACGCGGGCAACGTCGACCGCTGGATCCGGGTCAAGACCGAGGATCTCGTGCTCGGGGTCAAGAAGTCGCTGACGGCCCGGGCGAACGGTCGCTCGGCCGACTGGATCGCACCCTCGACGTCCAACGGCTGCGCGATGGCGTGTGCCTACTGCTACGTCCCCCGCCGCAAGGGCTACGCCAACCCGATCACGGTGTTCACGAACATCGACAAGATCATCGGCTACCTCGGACGCCACGTGCGCAGGCAGGGGCCCAAGACCGTGCCGAACCAGTGCGACCCCCACGCGTGGGTCTACGACCTGGGCGAGAACAGTGACTGCTCGGTCGACGCCCTGGTCAGCGACAACGTCGCCGACCTGATCACCGCGTTCGGCGCCTGGCCCACCGCGAAGGCCTCGTTCGCCACCAAGTACGTCAACCGCGACCTGCTCGACCTCGACCCCCGCGGGCGGACCCGGATCCGGTTCTCGCTCATGCCAGAGGCCGACTCCCAGCTGCTGGACCTGCGCACGACGCCGATCCGGCAGCGCATCGCCGCGATCGATGACTTCGTGGCAGCGGGCTACGAGGTGCACGTCAACTTTTCCCCTGTGGTCGTCCGCCCCGGCTGGGAGGAGGACTGGGCGGAGTTGCTGGAGCAGCTCTCGGACGGCACCGGCTCAGCCTTCAAGGCCCAGGCCGCCGCGGAGATCATCATGCTCACCCACAACGAGCAACTCCACGAACTCAACCTCGGCTGGCACCCGAAGTCCGAGGACCTGTTGTGGCGCCCGCAGATCCAGCAAGCCAAGCGCTCCCAGTCGGGCATGTGGAACGTGCGCTACCGCAACAACGTCAAGGCCGCCGGGGTCGAGACGCTGACCGATCTCATCGCCGCGCGGACGCCCTGGTTGACAGTCCGCTACGCATTCTGAACCGCCGAGTCGCCCTCTGCCGAAAGCCGTCCGGGTCGACGGTCGTCAGCAGGTCTCGGACGTGCACCTGCGCTTCGTTACCCGACGCGGTGGCGGGGGCAGCTCACCGCTGGTTCCCGCCGTGCGGCGCCAGAGGGGGATCGGGGCGCACGTGCGCCCGCATCCCTTGCAGGCCGAACAGGATGAGAAGCTCGACCACGCCGCCGTCGGCGCTGCCCAGCCAGTGCGGCAAGGACGTGTCGAATTCGGCTGCCTCACCGGCGGACAACGTCAGGTCGCGCTCGCCGAGCACCAGCCGCAGGCGACCGTTGAGCACGTACAGCCACTCGAAGCCTTCGTGCGTCTGCGGCGTCGGTTCCAGCGGTTGCGGCCGAGCGGGAATGATCATCTTGAACGCCTGGGTACCGCCGGGCCGTCGGGACAGCGGAATGAAGATCATTCCGAACCGCCGGATCGGCTTCAGGTGGATGCGGGGGTCGCCGGTGCGCGGGGCGCCGACGAGTTCGTCGAGCGGAACGTCGTAGGTGCGGGCCAGCGGCAGCAGCAACTCCAGACTCGCCCGGCGCTGCCCGCTCTCCAGCCGCGACAGGGTGCTCTCCGACACCCCGGTCCGCACCGCGAGATCGGCGAGGGTGATGCCGCGGTCGCGCCGCAGCGCACGTAGCCGCGGCCCTACCGAGTCGAGCACATCGTTTGTTTCGCGGTCCACGAACTCATCTTGCCGGAACCGCAAGATTTCGTGCCAGATCGGGGCCGGCGCGGCGAGACTGAGCGCGTCCCGACCCAAGGAGCCTCGATGAGCACCACCGATGCGGTCACATTCTGGGACGGCGTCTACGCCGCCCGATTGGAAGCCACCACCCCGCAGTCGAATTACCTTCTCGCCGAGATGGTTTCGAGCCTGCCGCCCGGAAACGCGTTGGACCTGGGGTGCGGCGACGGCGGCGACGCACTGTGGCTCGCCCACCAGGGGTGGCACGTCACCGCCATCGACATCTCGGTCGTCGCGGTCGAGCGGCTCGGCCGCCTCGCCATCTCACACGGCCTCGGTGACCGCATCGTCGCCGAGTGGCATGACCTGCGCGAGTCCTTCCCGCAGGGCTGGTTCGACCTGATCTGCGCCCACTACCTGCACACCCCCTTCGACCTGGACAGGGCAACCGTCCTGCGCACGGCGGCGCAGGCGCTTCGTTCGGGTGGGCGGCTACTGGTCGTCGACCACGGATCCACCGCGCCGTGGTCATGGAACCAGGATCCCGACCCCCGGTACCCGACCCCGCACGAGGTCGCCGCAGGGATCGGGCTCGACCCTGCGACGTGGACGGTCGAGCGGGCTGACGCGCCCCGCCGGATCGCGACCGGACCGGACGGGCGCACCGCCGAGGTCACCGACCACGTCCTGCTCATCCGCCGCACCGCCTGACCTGCCGCCGAAGCCGCTCCCGCCGGAAGGAGCCACCATGCCCACTGCCTCCCGCCGCGCCGACACCCCGCCGCCACGGACCTCGAGCAGCGAGATCGAAACCCTGCGCGCTTTCCTCGACTACCTACGAGCCTCGATCACCGCGAAGGTCGACGGCGCCCCTGAACCGCAGGTCCGGACAGCCGCAGTGCCGTCGGGCACGAACTTGCTCGGACTGCTCGAGCACCTCACTTTCGTGGAGCGCTCGACATTCTTCGGAGACAAGGTCACCGACTGGCAGGCGACCTTCCAGGCCCCACCGGCCGACAGCGTCGCCGAAGTCGTCGCCCGCTACCGACGAACAGTCGAATTCGCGAACAAAGTCCTCGACGGGTGCACCGACCTCGGCGCATCCGTCCCCCGGCCGCGGCCGGACAGCCCCGCTCCCAGCCTCCGCTGGGCACTCACCCACATGATCGAGGAAACCGCCCGCCACGCCGGTCACGCAGACATCCTCCGCGAACTGATCGACGGCGCGACAGGCCGCTGACCCTTTGTCCGGGAGAAGGACCCCATGATCACCGCAACCCGGCCGCCGACGCGCGGCCTCCTCCGATCCGCACGAGCGATGGCTACCCTAGCGCTCACCCTCCTGCTCGCGATAGGTGCCGCAGCCTGCTCCGCCACCACCCGTGACGTCGCCCCCTACACCGCCGCGACCCAGGGCGACCCCGCGTTCGAAAACACTTTCCGGCACGAGTTCGCCGACGTCGACGGTGTCGGTATGCACTATGTGACCGGCGGCAGCGGCACGCCGGTCGTCCTGATCCACGGCTGGCCGCAGACCTGGTACGGCTGGTGGCCGATCATGCCCGCACTCGCCGAACACCACACCGTGTACGCCGTCGATCTCCCCGGACTGGGCGACAGCACCGACTCGCCGACCGGCTACGACAAGGCCACCCTCGCGCGATACATACACCCCCTCATCGCCGACCGGCTCGGAGTGCGCGACGCCCGCGTCATCGGCCATGACTTCGGCGCCGCCGTCGCATTCCAGTACGCCGCTCAGTTCCCCGCCGACACCGCACGTCTCGGCTATCTCGACCTGCCGCTGCCCGGGCCCGCGATCGATGCGCCCACATACCGCTCACTGAGCTGGCACATCGCCTTCCACACTCAGCGGCGGGTCCCCGAAACGGTGGTCGGCGACGACGTCCGCGAGTACCTGGCCCTGTTCTACCCACAAGTCTCCTTCGGGGGAACAGCATTCGGCGGCACGTCGGACCGAGCCCCCTTCACCGACGCCGAGATAAACGAGTTCGCACGTACCTACAGCAGGCCCGAGGCCCTGGCGGGCGGCTTCGAGCTCTACCGCGCCCTCGACAAAGACGTCCGCGACACCATGGCGGCAGCACCGACGGATGTACCGACCCTTCTCATGACTGCCCAGGGGCAACTCGATGCGGTCCGGGCCACCGTGGCCCCACGCCTGACCAACATTGTGCAGGCTGTGGACGTGCCGCGCGCGGGACACTGGCTCGTCGAGGAGAATCCCCACTTCGTCACCGCGGAACTACAGCGCTTCCTCGATTGATGACACCGTGCGCTTCCATAGGATGAGGACCGCTGTCACGGCAAGCAAGTCGGCCGGATTCGGTGGCAGCGGTCGATCCGAATTCCGGAGGTCGGGACTAGCGCAACCAGTTGTCCTCGTCGCGGTGCCGCCAGGGCATATCGAGCGGGCCGGGGTCCGTGAGGTTCGGCAGATCGGGGATATCGTGACGGTCACGGGCGGCGGAGTGTTTCCACTGATGGGTCTTTCCCTTGGAGATGCCGTCGCTCAGTGACAACAGTATCGCGAGCGTCAGCACGACCAGAGTGATCAATACGATGCGCGGGACGCCTTCGATCCCGGGCCAGACGCGATTCATCCCGATCGCGGTCAGCATGCACGCTCCCACTGCGAGGAAGCTGGGCATGATCTTGCCGTGGTTGTCATCGATGAACCCTGATTCGGCCAGCCATCGGCATCTGCGGGCGCTCATCGGATGTGTCTGCCAGCTCTCGGCGAGCCGGGTGACGATCCGTGTCATCACCCCCGCGACCAGAGCGATCGGGCGGCGAACTCCATCGGTCCAGCGCAGGGGAGACAACCAGCCGGCGCGACGGATACCCGCCGGCGCATCGGTGCCGCCCTCGAGCGCCGCCCACACCTCGGGGTCGGCTCCCCATACACGGGCATCGTGATCGGCTACCTGCTCCCGGGTGCGTTGCAGGCCCGCGTAGATCAGATGGCCCGTCACGATCAGCGATCCGAGAAAAGCCAACTCGCGCAACGGGTTCGCGGCAAGGTTGGGCCAGTTCCTGGCGTAGGTGCCTGCCGGGACCAGGCCGGTCGACAACCAGAGATGCACTGCCGCGGCGGGTACGGCGACACCGATGACGAACGTCAGCCACAGTGCGCGCGCACCGTATCCGATCAGGACGTCCCGGTTGTGGACGTGGGCCAGTTCATGCAGCACCACCGCCCGGAAAATGTCGGGCCGCCGCTGCTGCCTGCGCTGTCCGGTCCTGCCCAACTCCTGCTTGACCAGCCCCGCGCCGAGGCAGATCGTCGGTCGGCCCCGACGGCGGATGGTGACAGCATCCGTGCTGCGATCGAAGATCGCGACAACGAACTTCGGTGGGCGCGAGGTGAGTCCGGCGATCTCGGTGAGGTCGTCGACCGTGGCTCGAAGCTGGGTGGGCACCGTCCCCAGCGTCGCACGCCGGGCCCACAGCGGCCCGATCCAGTAGATGACCAACGCCGCGATCAGCACCGCAGCGGTCCACCAAAGCGCCGGCCGCACCGCCTGGGACACGGTTGCCGGAAAGCAATGAGAATACCGGCCGAATCCGACGGGGAGGCGCAGCATCTCGACGCCCCATGGGTCGGCCGGATCGAATCCGGCCGAGTCCAGACAGCGTTGGTAAGCGGCATCACCGTTCAAGGCCAGCAGCATTCGGGTGGACAGTATGAGCGACCATGCAGGGATCACCGCCAGCAGCAGTACACAACGGCGGCGAGTACCCCAGGAGAGAAAGCCGCGATGCCGCCGCGCACCGTCGGCGTTCCCGGTCACTGTCCGATATCCGGTTCGATAGCCCGGAGCCGGGCTACGACCTCCTCGGCCAGTTCCTCGGCCCTGGCGTTGTCGAATCCGCGCGCGACCGCGCCATCGACGACCTGGCTCCGCACGCGCCGCAGCGTTTCCGAATCCACCGGGGGCACCACCGGCTCCACCGATCGCCGCCTGCCGACCATGGCGCGCACCCGAGTACCGATCCTGGTCGTGGCGGCGTCGACCGCCTTTCCGGTCGCATGGTCGGAAAGTTGTTCGACCACCATCCAGACCAGCGGCAGCACGAACGGCGCGACATCGGCAAGCCCGAAACGCACCGGTCCCCGCCATCGCGCACCGGCGCGGCGCAGCGATCGGCTCACCTGCTCATCGTCCAAGGAATCCAGATTTTCCAGTAGCCACCGCTCTTCCGGAACCTTGCTTCCGACGACATCCCACACGATTTGGCGCACCGTCGTGACCATGAGCACCCCCTATTCGCCAAGTTCACCGAAATTGCGATAGTACCGATCGGGTACATCGGGTGCGGCTGCCTCGCGATGACCACATCGGCTCACAGACGCTCCGTCCTGTATGGGCCGCCACGGAGGTTCCGCCTCCAGCGCAAGGTGAGCTCGACGAGGCGCCCACAGCTCACCCAGGCCCCGAACCTCGCAACCGCGCCCAGTACCACATCCCGGGTCCTGACCACTCGATATGCCGCGATGGTCCTGCGCATGTACGAGCGCCGCAAACCGATCATCGCCGCCGTGAACGGCCCCGCGGCCGGTATCGGCGTGACGATGATCCTCGCCGCCGATCTCAGGATCGTCTCCGCCGCAACCGAGTTCGGCGAGGTGTCACACGGCGCGCAGTGGTGGCGAGCGCGGTTCCTCCGGCGCGTGCTTGGCACGCAGACCGCGACGAAAGCACCGTAGATACAAAGTGTAGACCTACACTGTTGACATAACGGTCTGGGCGGCGTCTACTGAAGGGACCAACCGATCCGAGCCAAGGCTTCGAGGATCGCCATGATCATCACTGTCAGGCCGGCCGAGTCGAGGCATCTGCAAGTCGGCTCGAGCGTCACCGCTCGACGTCCGGCGCGAACGCGACGCCGACGCTACGACCTCGGACTGGTCGGTTCAGCCCGCGGCGGGCCGCAGCCCTTCGACTCACGGGGCACCTTCGCTCGACACGGACACCCCAGCACCGCCGCCGGTGTGTCCGGCAAACGACCCCACCCCATCCTTCCGCACCGAATCAGGTACCGCTCATGATCATTCTCGGAATCGTCCTCCTCGTCGTCGGATTCCTACTCGGCATCCCGTGGCTCGTCACCGCTGGAGTCATCGTCGCGCTCATCGGCGTGGTGCTGATGATCGCGGGCATGGCCGGCCATGCCGTCGGCGGCCGACGGCACTACTACTGACCGATCCCCGCGCAGCCGGGCCGAGTTCCGGCTGCGCCGCGATTCGCCTACGCGGCAAGCGATGCAAGGAGAACACAATGCGACACTCCGCTACTCACAACACGATCGAGACAACGTCGATCCGGGACAAACGAACTCGATGCCGAGGTCAGGCGAGCGCTGTGCCCGACCCGCCGGAATTCGGTGGAGGTGCATGATGCGTCGTTTAGTGCCGTTGCTTCTGCTCATCTGGTTGATCATCGGTGTCATCGCCGCCGGTCAACGCGGATACTTCACCGAGCGTGACCAGAACTGCGCCAGCGCGGCAACCATCGCCGTCACCGTCATCGCGGGCCCGCTGAACTATGCGGGCGTCAACCCCAAAGTGAACGACTGCGATCTGCCCCAACCCAGCCCGTAACACGACACCGCGACGGATGTCCCGGCACCCACCGGTGCCGGCATCCCTGAACTCGTGCCAGGCCGAGGCGATTCCGGCCTGGCGTCACATCGCGACTCGGCGACCTTCATCAACCTCGGGTCGCCGCTGCACACCCCGTTCACCACCGCGGTTGTCCGGGTGTCCAACCTCCGTCGATTCAGCTGGATCCGAGGCAGTACCGATGACCGATAAGTCGACACGGACTCTCCCTGCGAGGACGCCACACACCCGCCGCGGCACCGACAACTACGACCATCTCGAACCGCTGTTCGCCCAGCTCGCCGAGCTG
Organism: Nocardia abscessus; assembly: GCF_015477775.1. Classification (GTDB taxonomy): domain Bacteria; phylum Actinomycetota; class Actinomycetes; order Mycobacteriales; family Mycobacteriaceae; genus Nocardia; species Nocardia abscessus_A. The sequence goes on from NZ_JADLQO010000009.1 coordinate 233,185, forward strand.
GATGTGGACGACCCGCGCCGAGTTACCCTGCGGGAGGTGCTGATCGGGCGATGCCTGCCACTGGCCGAACACATCGCCCGCAAGTACGCAGGCCGCGGCGAGAACTTCGATGATCTCCTGCAGACCGCCCGGCTGGGTATGGTGACCGCCGTCGACCGGTTCGACCCCGATTACGGGGCGACGTTCCTTTCTTTCGCGGTACCGACCATCATGGGCGAGATCCGCCGCCATTTCCGTGACTTCACCTGGGCGCTGCGAGTACCGCGGCGAATCAAGGAAATTCAGCAGAGCCTCGGCCCCACGATCGAGATGCTGTCGCAACGACTGGGCCGCATGCCCAAAGCCGGCGAGATCGCCGAGCAGCTCGGCGTCGGCGTCGGCGATGTCACCCAGGCAATGATCGCCCACAACGGTTACCAGACCTCTTCGATCAACGCGACCGCCGACTACGACAACGAGAACGCGCCGCTGTCGTTGCTGGACATTCTCGGCGTCGAGGAACCGGACTACTGCACCATCGAGGACTGTCTGACGGTTCAACCTCTCATCGCCGCGTTGCCCGAGCGTGAACGCGAAGTGCTGTTCATGCGCTTTTTCGAATTCCAACCCCAAACCCAGATCGCCGAACACCTCGGCGTCTCCCAGATGCACGTCTCGCGCATCCTGGCCAAGACGCTGAACTCGTTGCACGAGACGGCATTACGCGACTGAGCAGCCTGCTCGAAACATTGGAAGGCCGGAGAACCCGGCCGATGAGGCCCGGGGAGTGCACGCATCCAGCCTGTTCGACCAGCAGGTCGGATCGTCCCACGGCCGAATCGTTCGAAACGCTGTTCTGGGCCGGCCGGCCATGGAGGGCGAGTTGTCGTACGAGGCCGACAACGATGCGCCAGGGGGCGTCGAAGGACGGACTGTCGTCCGGGACGAGGCTAGCCCTGCATCAGTGGGGTGAAGCCCGCCGGAACCCACCTGAACGGTTATCGAAGAGTGTCCGTTGTGTGGCTGTGCCGCGCTGTCAGCGCAGCCCCGCCTTTACCGGCCGGACGTCGAATGTGGGACAGGTTCCGTCTAAGCGTCCATCGGTCATTTTTCCAGTTCAGGGCTGGTCCATCGGCGTTAGGGTAGAGGGGGGAGAGTGCGAGGAGTCGAAAGATGAGCACCACCATTGTGATCGTGATCGTCGTCGCGGTTGTTGTCATTTTGCTTTTGGCCGGTGTGTGGGTGTTGATGCGCAAACGGCGCGAACACCAGCGGGTCGAAGCCGAAGGCATTCGTAGCCGCGCGGCGGAACAAGAACTCGAGGTCGGTCAGCGGGAGGCGCGGGCGAAGGAGACTGCCGCCAAGAGCCGGGCGGCAAAAGCCGAAGCCGACGCCAAGGCGGCGCAGGCCGAGCAGCTTGCCCAGCAGGCGCACGTGCATCGCGGTGTGGCGGCGGAATCGCGGACCGAGCTGGACAAGGAGTGGGAGCGCGCGGACAAGGTCGATCCGGACTCGAAGGCAGGTGAGACGCCACGCGGGGCTGATCCTGAACGGCCGTCGCCGCCGAGAACCGGTGGCGTTGGGTGAATTCCACACCCCTGGACGCGCTCGTACGCGACAATGCCTTCGCCCGCGCGAGGGCACTACTCGAGCGCCCCATCGGCATCTCGCCGACTGAACCGGCCACCGACCCACACGGACAGCAGGTCGCCTGAACGTAGCCGATCCATAGGTTCCAATAATCTCCAGGCCGCAGCCGGCCGACGGAACAAGTCACCGGCGTAGTAAGCACCGGCCGTCGGAACGCCTGATGGGCGGTCGATGGAAACGGCGTGAAGAGCTTCCTGGACAGTCCGTGGTCATGGGCGACGACTTCGCTCGGCAGGACCGAAGTCGTTCACTGCTCAGGGTCTAGATACATTGTATGTCTACAGTGTAGACTTACAACGGTAACGGGACAGAGTTCCGACCGAGAGGAGGCGTCGAGTCGATGAGCCGTGTCAAGGCCGGACCAAGCGGTTCCGCAGACGCCTCGGCGGACCGCACCGCCCGGGAGGACCACACGGGCAGCCCGCTGACCCGGTCCGCGATGCTGGCGGCCGCCCTCGAGATCATCGATCGCGATAGTGTCGAGCACCTGTCGATGCGGCGCCTCGGCCAGGCGCTCGACCGCGACCCGATGGTGCTCTACCGGCACGCGGCCAACAAAGCCGCACTCCTCGATGGAGTCGCCGAAATCGTGCTCGAACAACTCACCGTCGACCCCACCGACCCGGACTGGCGCCGTCAACTGCGCATCATCGCCCGCGACTTCCGCCGACTGGCCGTAGCCCACCCGAACGTGGTTCCCTTGCTGGTCACCCACCCGCTGTCCACCCCGCTCGGACTGCGGCCGCTCAGCATCCTGCGGCCGCTGGAACGCACCCTCGACCTGCTCACCCGGGCCGACTTCAGCAGTACCGACGCCCTGCACATCTACCGCGCGCTGTTCGGATTCCTCTATGGTCACGTCCTCAACGAACTCCAGGAAATCATCGAACGCCCCGAAGAGACCGACGACGTGCTGCGTCTCGGCTTGTACCGCCTACCCGTCGGCGAATTTCCCTTACTTCGCGGCCTCGCCTCGGATCTGGCCGCCTACGAAGGCGGAGTCGAACTCGAACGCGGCCTCGACATTTTGATCAGTGGTCTCACCGAGACCATGACACCAGCCGCCACGCGGCCGAGATAGGAGCGTCGACCATGACGCCACCATTGACCACAACCACCCCGGGGTGGCCGGTGCCGTCCACCTCTCGCCCGCGGCTCGAGTTCGACGCAGCGGGCACCGGCGGGGTGTGGCGGCCGCGCGGCAACGACCTCGTGACCGAGCTACCGGATGTGCTCACAGCACTCGGGGTCCGGATCGGCCCGATTCATCGAGTGACCTATCACCTCGACGAATGGACCACCCCACCACGCAAACTCGCCAACGGCGGGCGTCAGGTCCGGCTCGACGGCTACCGGCACAAGCCCGCGCACACCGTCGATGCCCTCGGGGTCAGCGGTGACAAACTCACTCTGCGAGTGCACTTTCCGTTCACCGACAACGGCGAAATGATTGCCGCACAGCAATGTTGGGATTCCGAAGGCGGAACCGTCGACACGGACTGAGCGCCACGCATCACCCTGATCCGGGCAGCGTGGCGGTGAGACCGGTGAGCAGGATGTCCAGACCGCGTTCGAGCTCGGCTTCGCCGTCGTAGGCGGCCAGGGCGGGCGCGAGTTCGCGCAGCAGTGGGAACTCCGCTATCGGCAGGCGATGCAAACCGAGCCGCAGTACGTCGTCGGTCTCCTCGGGACGCTCCACGATCTCCTGCAACTCGTTGAGAACGTGCCCATACAGGAAGCCGAACACCGCACGGTAGACGTGCAGGGCGTCGGCGCCGGAGAACCCGGCACGGGTGAGCAACTGGAGGATGTCCTCCAAGGGACGGATCACCGCATACGGCCGCAGCCCCAACGGTGTGGCCAACGGCCGGGTCACCAGCAACGGCACCACCCGCGGATGCGCCAGCGCCAGCCCCCGGAAATCCCGGGCGAGGGCGCGCAGTTGCGCGACCCAGTCCGGGGCGGCGGGATCGACCGACAATTGCGCCAGCACCAGTTCGGTCACACCGTCGAGCACAGCCGCCTTGTTCGGGACATGCCGGTAGATCACCATCGGGTCCCGCCCGACCGCCTCGGCCAACCGCCGCATCGACAGCGCCTCGACACCGTCCCGATCGATGATCTCGAGCGCCGCGGTCAGCACGGTCGTCCTGGTGATCGGACTGTTGCCCCGGCCGCTGGCGGCGCGGTCGGGCCGTCGGTTCCCAGAGCGAGAGTTCGGGCGATCAATCGGAACTTCGGCCATCTCGGATGCCTCCCTCGTCATCAGAATCTCCGATGGTGTGTGACGAGTGTAGACCTACATCGTTGACATCCCGCGGTTCGGGGCATCCAGTGCGATCGCGGGACGGGATGTCAGCGGGTTGGTCTCCGCTCCCGTTGGTCGGACGGTGCGCCATGGGGCATTTCGACCATGCCGCCGACTGCCACTCGAGGGTGTTGTCGAGTCGGGAAGCGGAAGGAAACCGGTGTTGTCCGTAGCCATGGCCTGTGGGCGTCAGTGCGCCGACCGCTGAATCCGCCACGCGCGCAGCGGCTCGCCCATCAGTACGTCACCGTGGCCGACGCAGACGATATCGACGTCCAGTGCGGTCAACCGATGCGCGGCTGTGTCGACCGCCGCGCTGTCGAGGTTGAACACGCCTGGCATGGTGACACCGCGAACGTTGGCCAGTGTGTCACCGGTGAACAGCACGCGGTGGTGTGGCAGATGCAACGCCAGACTGCCCGCGGTATGTCCGGGGACAGCGAGGATTTCGGCGCCGCCGCCGAAGTCGAGCACCTCGCCGCCGCGTAGCTCGCGGTGGACCGGGGCCGGGCGCGGAGGTGGGCCCAGTTCGAGAGCCTCGGCGATCGGACGTTCCCAATCGCGCAACACCGGTGCCGGCTGCGGACGTTCGCCCCGCACGATATCGGCATCGGCGTGATGGGCCCAGATCTCGGCTCCCCATGCGGCGAGGTCGGCGGCTGAGCCGATGTGGTCGTCGTGGGCATGGGTGAGTATCACCCGCCGCACCTGGTCGGAGGCGAAACCCAAAGCGCGAAGGCCTTGCTCGATCTCTCCGGCAGCCCCCGGCAGACCGCTGTCGATCAGCGTCACCTCCGCTCCGTCGTTCCACACGTAGACGTTGAGGTCGTTCACCTCGGCGAACCGTAGCGCCCCGAGCTGCGGCAACACAGATACGATTTCCACTCTCGGAATTTACTGAGAACGAACCGGTCTGTCCCACGCGATCTGCTCTGAGCCAAACACACCCGTTGACACCGGGTGCTTCCGTTTTGTTGAGCGGTCCACCGATCATCAACTGCGACAGCATGTCTGGGAGAAATCCAGCAGCAGCTCGAAACGACTGGGCGGCCCGTCGAAGCTGCCGCCAGGCTCCCTTGGCTGGCCGGTGTCGGTGCGGGGACGTTATGATCGACGCGATGATGACTCATTCTGTTCAAAGATTGGGGGTTCCATTCGTGCAAGGTGAGTGCTGATGCTCACTCACATCGCGAATGGGGACGACTCCCGTTTTTCCTTCTGGCTGCGTGTGCGTGAATTCGCCGTGCCGCCCTCCATGATCGAGACCGCTACCGCCCGCCGTCGCGTGGGGGACTGGGCAGGCGCGTGCGCCGCGGCAGGCTTCGATGTCGATTTCAGTTTGCGGTCGGTGGCGCGTAGCCACGGGCACGAACTCGCGGCTCGAATCCGGACCGATCTCCGCCATCTGGCTCCTGACCTGTTGCGCTGGCATCTGCCCAGGGTTGCTCCGGACGGGTTGTTGCGGCCAGGTCTGACCATCGCCTTGGCGCGGTACGACGCGGCACCAGACCAGCGCGGCGGCGCACATCCCGTGCAGCTTGTCGTCCGGACCGCGCCGGCATGGGCGGATGCCGGTCAGCGAGTCAGCCTCGCGCTGTGGGACGGATCCGCCGCCGGGCCCGGTGCCTGCCTCCATCCGCATCCTCGTCCCAACCGGCGTTTCCGCCTGGATCTCCATCGCCACCTTTGGGACGCGCGCAGGGTCGATGAGCTGGGGACACGGTCCGGGGCCCAGCGGGCCGCAGACGACCGCGCGATGCTGGATGCCGAGCTGCTCGCCACGGTTCCGCAGGTCCACCGCTGCGCCGTCGACCGCTGGGCGGCCGAGGCGGAGATTCTGCGCCACGCCGAGGGACGGCGTAGCAGTACTTTCGTCGTGCGGTTCGGGGCCCGGCAACGGTTGATTCTGGACCTGGACGCCGACGGCGACGGGCCGCCCGTGGCGCGGATCGCGTCGGGATACCCGGTCGGCGACGTCTCCGCGCTGCCGGTCCTGCCCGACGCGGCGACCTGGGTGCTGCCTGATCTAGAACTGATCCGCACCGGCGCGATTGCCGCCGATCGGCTGCATCCGCTGGTCGCCTCGGCACTGGCACCCGGCTGGCCGCCAGCTGATGCCTCTCGGATCCCGGACCGGGCTGGTCAACCGCGCGTCGTGCAGTGCAGGGGAGAACAGCATCGGATCGGACTGGTCAACGGGGTCTTGTCCGCGCTGGACCACGACCGGGCCGAAATCCGGCGGGAGGAACTGCTGGTCGCCCTGACCGGCACTCCGCTGCCTTGCCTGCAGGCTATTGATGAGGCGCACCGTCATCCGGACTGTCTTGTCGGCGTCCGTGAACGGTTGGACCATGGCGACACCGCCGGCGCGCTGGCCATCGTAGAGGGACTGCTCGGTGCCGACGCGTTACTGCGCGACGGTGCTCTGCGCGACGAACTCGAAACGTCCGCGCAACGGCGAATCACCTACGGACTGTTCAGGGCAGGCCTGTCCGATCCCGGACTCGGCCGCATTCCCCCGGTTCGCCGTCCACGCGAGCGCCGCGCGCACCCGCGCCACGCGACCTCGCACTGACCCGGCGACCTTCGTCCCCTATCCACTCGACCCCCAAGGTGATCACACATGCTTGCTGCTGTCCGCACATCCGCCGATCCGGCCCAACCCTCCCAGCTCGACCTCGCCGACGAGTTGCTGACGCTGCTGCGCGAGGTAACCACCGAACCACGCCCCGACACCCAACTGGAAGCCCTGGCGCTGGCCGTGGCCGCCGACCTGCCGGTTCTCCTGTGGGGTGAACCGGGGATCGGGAAGACCGCGGCCCTGACCCAGCTCGCCGCCGACCTGGACCTTCCGCTGACCACGGTAATCGCGAGTGTGCATGAGCCGTCGGACTTCTCGGGCCTGCCCATCGTCGGAGACGATCCCGCGGAAAACGGAGTCCCGATGGCTCCGCCGGACTGGGCCGTACGACTCGTCCGGGCCGGCCGCGGACTGCTGTTCCTGGACGAGCTGTCCACTGCGCCGCCGGCTGTGCAAGCCGCCCTGCTCCGTCTGGTCCTGGAGCGGCGGATCGGCAACATCCAACTGCCGCGCGGTGTCCGGATCGTGGCCGCGGCCAACCCGCGATCTTCGGCGGCCGATGGCTGGGAGCTGAGCCCGCCGCTGGCCAACCGATTCGTGCACCTGCAATGGACCCACGATCACGACGTCGTCGTGCGCGGCCTCGGCGGGACCTGGCCCCACGCGACCTTGCCGCGGCTGGCTCCGGAGAAGTTGCGCGAGGCTGTCGCTTTCGCGCGCCGCGCGGTGTGTGTGCTCCTCGCGGCCCGTCCCGCTCTGGTGCACCAACTACCCAGCGCTGAAACCCGCCGGGGTGGTCCCTGGCCGTCGCCGCGAAGCTGGGAGATGACACTGTGGCTGATCGCCTTCGCCACCGCGGCAGGCTCATCCCGCGACGTGCTTTCCCTGCTGGTCCGTGGCACGGTGGGCGATGGGCCGGGCTTCGAACTGCTGGCCGGCCTGGACCGGATGGACCTCCCGGACCCGGAGGCGCTGCTCGCCGATCCGGCGGGCGCGGTCTTGCCCGAGCGAGGGGATCTGCGTCAGGCCGTGCTCGACGGTGTGGTGGCGGCAGTCCGCAAACGCCCGGAGAAATCCCGCTGGGATGCGGCATGGGCGCTTTTGGTCAAGGCTTCGGAAACCGGAGCGCCGGATCTGATCGTCGTTCCCGCAACCACTCTCGCCACGCTACGCCAGGACCACTGGGACGTGCCGGCGGCGATCGAGGAACTCGCCGGAGTGGTATCGGTGTCCCAGGAAGCGGATCAGGCGGCCGACCGTGTCGCCGCGAAGGCAGGCCGATGACCGCGAACGCGCCAGGGACGCTGGACCGCGACAAGCTTTACGCCGCCCGACTGCACGCCGCCAGAGTCCGGCCCTATCTGGCGACCGCACTGTTCGCCCTCTGCGTGGTCGAGTCGCGCCGAGTACCGACGATGGGCGTCGACCGGTACTGGCGGTGCTACGTTTCGCCGGCGTTCGTGAACCGAACCTCGGTGCAGGACTTGGCCGGAGTGTGGGTGCACGAGGTGTCGCATCTGCTGCGCGACCATCACGGTCGCAGTGACCGATTCGCCCGGCAACACGACCTGACCGGTCCGGCGGAACGATTGCGGATGAACATCGCCGCGGACTGCGAAATCAACGACGACGCATTCGGCGACGGGCTGGCCCAGCCCGAGGCGGCTGTCACGCCCGCGTCCTTGGGGTTGCCCGAAGGGGAACTCATGGAGGACTACCTGCGCAAGTTCCGGCTCGGACCGAATACACAGGGCATAGCCTGGCTCGACTGCGGCAGCGGCGCCGACGGATTGGAACGCGAGTGGGAGCTGGGACCGGACGGTGCGGACGGCCTCAGCGAACAGGAACGAGACGCCGTCCGGTTCCAGGTGGCGCAGGGCATCATCGGCCGTCCGGGCAACACCTCGAAAGGATGGCAGCGCTGGGCGGAAGAGGCGTTCCACCCGCCACAGCCATGGCGCGATCTGCTGGGAGCGGCCATGCGCTCGGCGATGTCCGGCGCCGGTGCGGGCGAGGACTACACCTATGGCCGGCCCGCCCGGCGCTCGGCTGGAGTGCCCGGGGTGGTGCTGCCGAGTCTGCGGCGAACGCCGCCGCGGGTCTCGGTGCTCATCGACACCTCGGGGTCGGTCAGTGACACCGAACTGGGCAGCGCGCTCCTCGAAGTGGCCGCCATCTCCCGCGCCGTGGGCGGCCGCCGCGACCTGGTCACCGTGCTGCCGTGCGACGCGGCGGCGAGGATCGTGCACCCGCTGTGTCGGGCCGAGCGAATACCGCTGGTGGGCGGTGGGGGCACGGACTTGCGTACGGGCATCGCCAAGGCGCTGCGAGCCCAACCCCGCCCCGATGTCCTGGTGATTCTGACCGACGGCCAGACACCCTGGCCGACCAGGCGGCCACCGTGCCGGACAGTGGTGGGCCTGTTCCGCCGGCAGCACGCCGCTTCGTGGCGCGAACACGATCCCGAGTACGTTCCGGACGCGCCGCCCGCGTGGGCCCGAGTAGTCGATATCGGGTAGATGCCCCGCCGCTCGGGGACTGTGGGCGCCGACGACAACTGATCGGCCCGGGCGGTCGGCTGTCCGTTGGGCATGATGTGCGAAATATCCGGGAAAGCCGTGCGGCTTGCGAATCGGGCGTCCGAGCTCGAGAATAGCGGGTTGGTATGCCGGGTGGGGAACGCGAGGAGAACAATCCAAATGCCATATGCTGTAGTGGGTTTGATTACCCTCATGCTGTGGGTCTACTGCATGGTCGACGTGATCATGACACCCGAAGCGGAGATCCGGCAGCTGCCCAAAGGCCTGTGGTTGGTGATCGTGCTCTTTGTCCCAACAATCGGAGCGATTCTGTGGCTGGTGCTGGGCCGACCGCCGAGTGTGCCCGGACGGTCGCAGACAAGCCGATACCCGGAGTACGAGCGTCCGGGTCGTTACGTGCCGCAGAATCCGGCTGCCGATGAGGAGTTTCTGCGAGGATTGCGGGAGCGAGCAGAGCAACAGCGTCGCGACGCGCAGCGGCAGGAGCAGCAACGTCAGGCCGAGGCGGAACGGCGTCGGGCGGCCGAAGAGCCGTAGAACATCAGCCGCTGCGCAGTGCCGGCAGCCCTGTCTCCAGCAGCGGTCCGTCACGTCACCAGCACCCGGCGACTCGTCTCCGGATCATGTACATGGCAGGGGAACGGATCATGCCGGGCCTGGCGATCGGGCCCGCTTCGAGGCGGGATGGGTGTGCGCTGGGGTCAGTCCGCGCGGGGTTCGAGCCGCACGGGAAGAGTGAGGGGGCCGCTGGTGATGAATTGCGGGCTGTGCGGGATCAGGGCGGGGTCACAGGCGAGGCTCAGGCGAGGGAACGCGTCGAACAGCGCGGACAACGCGATCCGGGTTTCGAGCCGAGCCAGCGGTGCGCCGAGGCAGAAGTGCGGTCCGTGACCGAAAGCCAGTTGGTCGTGGTGATCGTGATCGATGTCGAAGACATCGGCGTCGGGATACCGTCGTAGATCCCGTCCGACCCCGGCGAACCACCCGACGATGGCGCCGGCGGGGATGTCGACCCCGGCGATGCTGACATCCCGCAGCGCGTAGCGGTTGAACATCACGCAGGCCGACGAACGGAAACGCAGTGCCTCCTCCACCACATCCGTCCACCGGTCCTCGGCGCGGGCCTTGGCGAGTTGCTCGGGATGGGCGCACAATGCGATGACCGCGGTGCCCAGCAGGTGCACTGTCGTCTCGTGTCCGGCGATGATCACCAGCCACAACGTTTGCACCAGTTCCTCGTCGCTGAAACCGTTCTCGGCGTTGGCCTGCAATAGGGCCGAGGTCAGGTCATCACCGGGTGCGCGCCGCTTGCGGTCGAGCAGTTCGGCGAGGTATGTCAGCATTTCCTCCACCGCGGTCTTCGTTTCGTCGCCTGTGCTGGTGTGTGACACGACCGCCGTGGTCCAGCGCCGGATCTGTGCCCGTTCGGCGGCGGGCACCCCGAACAGTTCGCAGATCACGCGCACCGGTAGCGGTGTCGTGAAGTGGGACACCAGATCGACTTCGGTGTCGCGACCGCGGAGGTCGTCGAGGAGTTCGCCGGTGATCTGCCGAATTCGCGGTTCCAGCGCGGCTACCCGGCCGGGGGTGAACGCTTGGCCGATCGTTCTGCGCAACCGGCGGTGATCGTCCCCGTCCTTGTTGAGCATGTGATCGATATCGGTCAATGCACGCAGGGGCCAGTCCGCCGGGATGGTTCCATCGTGCAATGCGGGGCAGTTGCGGGCGTTCTTGCTGAACAGTGTGCCGTCGCCGGCAAGGACTTCGCGCACGGCCTGGTGGCCGACCGCGAGCCAAGCCGCGACCGCACCGGGCAACTCGATCGGGACCACCTGCCCCCGGTGTCGGATCCGCTCATATGTCTCGAAGATGGATTCTCCAGCGGTGGGCAGTTGGATCACGGCTTCGGCCATGCTGTCTCCCAAAATCGCGAACAGGTGGCGCACGCAGCCGGGTCGGGTGCGGTGCCCGATGAGTGTGGATCACGGCTCTGTGCTGCTTCGGCCGAATCGGAATCCTCTGCCCCAGAACGGAATTTCGCGGAACGAAACCGATCGACGGGGGTCGTCGGGACTGGATGCGCCCGCGCCCTGAGGTAACGAGGTCTCGAAGTGCCGTTCCAGCTGGACGGACTTATGTCGGAGATGTGCCGCACCGATGAGTTCGTCGGCCTCGTGTCGTCTTATCGAGTATGACTACACCCACAATCGGCAGTCTGTTGTTGTCCAGCACCGATCCGGCCCGTCTGCGTGATTGGTATGCGGCGGTCTTCGCGCCGAAGGTCGACCGTACGCCCGGCGAGCCCGGCTACGATGTCCTGGACTTCGGCGGTTTCTACGTGATGATCGACAGCCGCGACGACGTCGGGGCGGCGAACCCCGAACCGGGCCGGATGATCCTGAACGTCGATGTGGACGACGCCCGGGCGGTAGCCGGTCGCATCGATGACCTCGGCGGGCGATGGCTGGCCGAACTGGACGACCGAGACGGCAGCCTGTTCGCCACCGCGATCGACCCTGATGGCAACTACGTTCAACTCATCCAGCTGAGCCCACAGCATCGGGCTGCGATGACCGAGAGAGGCGAGTGATGCTCACCGACAGCAACGCGTTCAGTGGATTCTCGGTAGACGACATCGAGGCGGCCGAGAGGTTCTACGCCGAGACGCTCGGGCTCCGGGTCTCCGAGGAGAACGGGATGCTCCAGCTGCATCTCGGCGGTGGGGGCACGGTCCTGGTGTACCCGAAACCGGACCATACGCCCGCGACCTTCACGGTATTGAACTTCCCGGTCCCCGACATCGAGGCGGCCGTCGACGAACTCATGCGCCGCAACGTGCGCTTCGAACGCTACGAATTCGCCGAGCAGGACGAGAAAGGCATCCACCGCGGAGGCGGCCCCCTGATCGCCTGGTTCACCGACCCCGCGGGCAACGTCTTGTCCGTCCTGGAGCAATAACGCGCCACCACCATCGCCGTCATGGCAACCCGAGCGCAGCACGCCGCACACGATGTCGGCGTGCTGACGCGAACAAATAATCGGTTGCCTGTCGGCGATGGTGGCGGCTGCAATGTCCGGCATGGTCACCCAGGCGCGCCCGCCATGGCGCGATGAGATGAACGCGGAGCGGACCGACGGATCCGTTCAGATCGGCGCTCTCGTTCCGCTGACTCGGCCTGGCTGGGTCGAGGCGGGCAAACACCTGCTCGCTGGACTCGAGCTGGCCGTTCGCGAAGTCAATGAGGCCGGCGGAATCGCCGGAAGACCACTCGAGCTGGTGGTCCGAGATACCGCGGCCGATCCACAGAGGGCCGCGGCGGCCGTAGACGAATTGGCTCACCTGGGCGTGGCTGCTTTGGCGGGGGAGTATCACAGTGTCGTCGCTCGGGCCGCTGCCGCCAGGGCCGACGCCCTCGGCCTGCCGTTCCTCTGCTCGTCAGCGGTTCTCGACGCGCTCACCGACCAACGAACGGAATGGGTCGCGCGCCTCGCCCCGGCGCAGTCCCACGGCTGGCAGATCTACGCGGACTTCCTCCTCGGCGCGGGCCACAGGCGGATCGCCTTAGCAGCCGAGTCGAGTGTCTACTGGGCATCTGGAACCCGCATCTTGCGGGACTACCTCGCTCCACGCGGCGGCACCGTCATCGAGCTCGACATGCACGCGCTCGCCCCCAGGGCCGTGTGCGACGAACTCGTCGACAATCGCGCGACAGCCCTCGTTCTTCTGGTCGGCCACCCGGAGCCGGCAGTGTCGATCGTCAGGTCTGTCCGCCGCGACCAGCGCCTCGCCGAGATCATGATCGGCGCTCCGGCCGGGCAACCGGAGTTCGCCGAATGGGCGACGTTGCTCGGTGACGACAGCGCCGCGATCCCATTCCTGCGCTACCTGCCCGAGCGCCTCAGCCCACTCGGTGCCCGAGTCGAGACGGCGTTGCGCGCGCGGCTGGCCGAAGCGCCCTCCTTCGTCGCCTTCGAGGGCTACGACACGGTCGCGGTCCTCGCCGATGTGCTGCGTTCGCACGGCGCGGACCGAGCGCGCATTGCCGAGGCCTGGTCGCGCGTTGCGGTCGAAGGCACCCGCGGGCAGATCCAGTTCGCCCGCGCGCCAGGCATCAGTGTTTGGCAATGGGCCCGGACGCCGATCCAAGTCGCCGATCGAGATCCGATGGAACCCGATCGCTTTCGGATCCTTCACGCCAGCTGAGACCAGTACGAAGGTCCGACTGCCCAGATCCGTCCGAATCGAGGCTGTCTACTTTATGGCAAATTCACCGCAATTACGCGCAACAGGTGATGGGGGTTGCGTAGCGGCAAAAGGAAATCCGGCCCCCCAAAGGGGGTGGCATGGACGAAGCGGTGATCTGCCGAGTCCGAATCAGGCGGCAGGCTGGGGCTGGTTCAGGTCCCTGACGCCGGTGATCGCATCGATGATGTTCACGATGGCGGAGGTGCCGCCGTCGAGGGCCGAGCTGCCCGAGTCGAGCATGGCGGAACCGGAGGACGAGCCGGCCGAACCCGTGGACGAGCCGCCGTCGGCCGAGCCCGAGGCCAAGCCCGCGGAACCGGTGGCGGCGGAGCCAGTGGCGGCGGAGCCGGAGGCGGAGGCCACCGCGACCGGGCCGAAGAACAGGGCGGCAGCGGAGATGGTGCCTGCGGCGACAACGATCTTGCGAGAGAACATGTACGGAGCTTCCTTCCACAGTTGGATAACAACGCCATCACGGCGCGCACCAGCAACGTTAAGAAAAAGAAATCTCCAAATCCACTTCTCTTATTGTGGTAATAATCACCGTTAATAGTGGGCTAACAACATATTGTGCCGAGGTAACGCAATTTGATCTTTACTCCAGGTGGGAATTCGATGATCAAATTCGGTTGTTTTCGCGACGGCGCCGCGTATCGGCATGCGGCGGAACCGATCCCAAACCGGTTCGAGGTTGAAGGACCTTGCAGAAGACGAAGCCGCGCAGGGCCAGGAAGCGCATACCGCCGACCCCCGCCATGATGGCGATCACGGCGCCCGCCTGGGCGATCTCGCCGAGGCCCGGGGCCCAGAACTCGAAACCGGCCAGCGCTGCGGTGCTGATCAGAAGGCCGATCAGCGCTAGTCCGCCGCCTTCCCACTGTGCGGTGAACCAGCCGACCCGCCCGGCCGCACGAAAGGTGAGCCGCCGGTGCAGTTCGTTCGCGATCACCGTGCTGACGATCGAGCCGGCGATATTGGCGGCCAGCGGGCAGATTCCGTGCACGGCCACGAACAGCAGGACATAGGCGACGTTGCTGGAGCCGCCGACCAGGGCGAATCGAATCAGCTGGGCGAAGGCGTGATCGCCGCGCAGATACCGCATCACGCGGTCGAGTCGGTCGAGCCATTCCGTGCGCAGCATTCGGTAGGGGACGGCGCCGATAGCCTGAGCGATGCCGTCGACGATCGCCTCGTTCCCGTTGGCCTTCCGCAGCCCCGAAGCGGCAATTGCTGTGCTGTTCACATGAGTACTGTCGCCAGCCCGGCTGACACCGATCTGACGCCGACCTGACACGCTCCCTGATGCGATGTTCGGCTTGGCTGCGCGGACCTGTCAGATCGGTCTCGTAGCTCGGCCACATCGAGGGGACCGAGCCCGCGGTGATCGCCCTGGCCCTCATGGGGACGTGCATCAGCCTCGGCCGGCGCGCCGGCATCCGGCAACTCGCCCGCAGAGACGACACCGCGGTAAACCCCTACGTCGGTGGCCGCATGGGCGCCAGGATCAAGGAGGTGACCTGCAAGGTCGCGAGGACTACGTCGGCCCGTGGCTGCCCGAGCCGCTGCTGCTCGACGAGCGCGACGCGGCGGCTGACATGGTGCTCGCCGAGTCGGTGTCGATGGCGATGCTCGTGCTGCTGGAAGCACTCACTCCCGACGAGCGAGCGGTGTTCGTGTTGCGCGAGGTGTTCGGCTTCGACTACGACGACATCGCCACGGCGGTGGGCAAACCCGTGATGACGGTGCGCAAGGTGGCCCACCGCGCCCGCTCGCACGTGCAGGCGCGACGCAAACGCTTCGAACCCGTCGACGGCGACGGTTCCGCGTCAGATCAGCCGGTAGGGAGCCGACAAGCCGCAGTGCAGTGAGCGACCCCGCACTCGGCCCGCCACGCACCGGCAGCCAAGGTTCGTTGTGAACAGCGAAGACCCGAGGTGCGTTCCTCAGCTGTCGGACGTGACCACGGTGCCGGCTTCAGCTGCGGTGCGCCGCCGCCGGGCGCGGTGGGCGAGTGCGTCGAGGATGCGTTGCCATGCCGGTGATGCCTCGGAGATCCGGGAAGAGACCAGCTTCAGGTAGCCCGGCCGGCTGCCGTCTCGTTCGTATTCGATCTCCCAGGCGTCCAGGTCGTCGATGAGCTGGTCCAGGCGTGGATCGTGCGGATCCCAGTCGACCGATTGATCGCAGGCGAGATACAGGCGCGTCGTCTCGGGGTCATCGAAGCCGGCGTTCTTTTCCCGGATCCGCTGCGGCATGGCGCGTGGATCCAGTGCTTGCATCAGGATCCACGAGTCGCGCTCGAGTCGTACCCGCAATTCACTGATCCCGAGACCGCGCATTCGGTCCAGGATGGCGACCACTTCGGCAGGCAGGACAAGCCGTTCGCCGCTGGCCAATTCGGCGATCCGGCGGCGGTTATCGGCGAGCTGGTCGATCTTGCGCTGCAGTTCGGCGTCGATGTCGGTAATGGCCGAGGCGAATTCGGCCGGCTGCGCGTGCAGCAGCGCGTCGATACGGGCCAGCGGAACGCCGGCATCGGCGAGTGTCCTGATCCGGATGAGATCCACCGCCGCCTGCGCGCTGTAGCGACGGTAGCCCGAAGAGTCACGGTCGGGCTCGGGCAAGAGGCCGACGTGATGGTAGTGACGAACGGTGCGCACGGTCACGCCGGCGGTCACCGCGAGTTGACCGATCGTGAGCACCGTCCTCCTATTCTTCGTGAAACGTGATCGTGCCGAGTCTAGGGGCGAGCCGCGCGGTCGATGACGTCGCGGATCGCCTGGACCACGGCGTCGGGGCGGTCGAAGCAGAGCCGGTGGTGCACGGTGTCGGAGAGAATGCGTTGTTCCCCGCGCGACACCGCGCTCACCAGGACCGCGTCCATTCGCCTTCTGCCGTCCTGCATCTTCTGCATCGTCTCCGCCTGCTGGGCGGGGTCGGTGCCCAGCACGCTGAGAGCGACCACCGGGACATCAGGAAGGTTGGGTCCGGCCCGCAGTTCGGTGGCCAATTCGGTCAACATGCTGCGCTCGGCGATGCCGACCCGGATCCATTCGTCACTCGACTTGGCATCGATCAGCGACCGCCGGATGTGCTCCGGGTAGTCCGCGAGCAACTCGGCGCGCATCTCGCGCAGGGCTGAGCGCAGCCGTTCGAGCTGATCGGGATCGGATGCCATCTGCTCGGCCGCGGCCAGCCGCATCGCGGGCGGCATGAAGTCGTCCCAGTCGCGGTGCAAGCCGTCCAACCAGACCAGACCGGCCACCTCCCGCGGGTACAGCTGCGCGAACCGATGCGCGTAGAAGGCGCCGAGGGAGTGTGGCGCGAAAATGTACGGGGCGGGGATGTCCTGGGCGCGCAGCAGTTCGTGTAGTTCTGTGGCGACCGCGGCGGCGGTGCGCGGCAACGGGAGGGGATCGCTGTAGCCCGTGCCGCCGCGGTCGTACACCACGGCGGTGGTGAACTGCGAAACATGTTGCTGGACGCCGAAATAATCCAGACCGACCGCGCCGGCGCCCGGCAGGAACACGACGGCCGGTCCGCCGCTGCCCAACCGATGCACGAAAATGCGGCGGCCGTCGATCTGCTGGAACCCTCCGACCGGCGGAGCGAGCCGAGCCGAAGCAATGCTGTTGTTCGTCATGCGACAAGGCTCCAACCCTGACGCAGGGTCAAGGTCAAACCCATGTCACCACGGCACTATCCCTGCGTCGTCGAAGAACCCACCGGTCGGTCCTTCGTCGGGCAGGGTCGCGAGCCGGATGGCAATCGCCGCGCCCTGCTCCGGAGTGCGGACGCCACGAAATCCGTTGAGATCGGTTGCGGTGAAGCCCGGGCAGGCTGCGTTGATCAGGATGTTGGTGTCGCGCAGTTCCTTGACGTATTGGACGGTGACAGCGTTCAGGAACGTCTTCGACGCGGAGTACGCAGCGGAAATCGGGCCCGTATCGATACCCGGGGTGGTCTGCAGAGTAAGGGAGCCGACCGTGCTGGACATGTTGACGATCCGCGGTGAGGCGGAGCGCCGCAGCAGCGGTAGCACCGCGTTGGTGACGCGGATGACGCCGATCACGTTGGTTTCCACGGCGGCGCGCACGGTCGCGGGGTCGACGGCGGAGGGCGTCTGTGGCATGCCGCCGGTTATTCCGGCGTTGTTGACGAGCACGTCGAGGCGTCCGATGCGGTCCTCGATCAGCTCGGCGGCGGCGACCACGCTCGCGTCGTCGGTCACGTCGAGCGGTACGCCGAACGCATCGGCACCGGCCGCCCGCAACTTCTGCACGGCGGCTTCGCGGCGCTGTTCATCCCGGGCGCCGACACCGACACTCCAACCGAGGGCGCCCAAGCCGGCCGCGATCTCGTACCCGATGCCCTTGTTCGCGCCGGTCACCAGCGCGATCGTCTGTTCACTCATACGGTCGATCCTGTTCCGGGTCCGGCGGGACGTCCAAGACCGACTGAGTGGACAGCGATACCGCTCGGGTATCGACCCGGCTGGACGCCGGATAACCTGAGAATCGTGGAGACACGGGAGCTGCGATACTTCGTCGCCGTCGCCGAGGAACTGCACTTCGGGCGGGCGGCGCAGCGGCTCGGGATCGCGCAGCCCCCACTGTCGCGGGCGATCGGGCAACTCGAACGGCGGCTCGGGGTGGTCTTGCTGCAACGAACCAGTCGCGCTGTCACCCTGACCGAGGCCGGGTCGGTGCTCTTGGGGGAGGCTCGGGCGGCGCTGGACGCGGTCGAGGCCGCCGACCGACGCACCCGCCGCGCGGCCCTCGCCGCGACCGGCCGCGCTGGTGTGGTCCTGGCCACGAAGGCCGGAGCGTCCATCGAACTGCTGTCCAAACTTCTCGACGCCTACGCCGCCGAGCCCGGCTCGGTCGCCGTCGAGGTGCTCCTGTGCGGGATCGGCGAACAGGAGCGCCTGCTACGCGACGGGCGCGCCGACGTGGCTTTGTTGCATCGGCCGTTCGACGCGATGGCCGGATTCGACATCGAGGAGCTGTACACCGAGGAGCAGGTCGTGCTCCTGCCTGCCGGGCATCCCCTCGCCAACCGGACACACGTGCGGATGGCCGAGGTCGCCGAGCTGCCCGGCCTACCGCTGCCACGCTGGCCTCGACGAGACGGTACATACCCGGACGGCCCTGGTCCGCAGGTTCGCGACCATACCCAGCTGCTCCAGTTGATCGCGCTCGGACGGGCTTCGGCGATCCTGCCGGAGTCGGTCCGAACCCATCTTCGCCGCGACCACGCCGCCGTGCCGGTGCTGGACGCGCCGACCGTCACGACGGTGATCGCGTGGCCACCGCACAGCCGATCCAGAGCCGTCGCCGATCTCGTCCGGACTGCTACACGCCTCTAGGTTGTGCCGAACTCGCGTTCGACAAGGCCGAACGCAGGTTAGGATTCACATGTCATGGGGCAGCGCAGGCCCGTATGCGGAGCCGGTAATCTGCCGTCGGCGGTCACGAGTTTTGTGGGTCGACAGCGGGAGATTCGCGAGGTCCGGGCACTGCTGGCGACTGCCAGACTGGTCACTCTGACCGGCGTGGGCGGGGTGGGGAAGACCCGCCTGGCCACGGAGGTAGCCGCTGCGTCCGGCCGCTCCTTTCCCGATGGGGTGTGGTTGGTCGACCTGGCTGCCGTGGATGATCCGCAACGGGTGGCGCGGGCGGTGGTGACCAGTCTCGGGATGCCGGATCTGTCGCACCGGACAGCGGAGCAGCAGATCGTGGAGCGCCTCGCCGACCGGCAGGTGCTGGTCGTGCTGGACAACTGCGAGCACCTGCTGGACGCCTGCCGCCTGCTGTGCCACTACCTGCTGCGTGCCTGCGCGGGGCTGCGGATTTTGACCACCAGCCGCGAACTGCTGGGCGAAGCGGGTGAGCACGTCTATCCGGTCAGCCCGCTGTCGGTGCCTGCTTTCGACGAGTCCGTCACACCTGTGGCGGTGGCGGGTTTCGACGCTCCGATGCTGCTGATGGAGCGTGCTCGGGCGGTGCGTCCGGACTTCGAGGTCACCGAGCGTAATGCGGGCACGGTGGTGCGGGTGTGCGAGCGGCTGGACGGGATTCCGCTCGCGATCGAGCTGGCCGCGTCCCGGCTGCGATCACTGCCGTTGCAGGCGATTCTGGACCGGCTAGAGGATCGGTTCGCGTTGTTGACGGGGGGTGCGCGAGCCGCGCTGCCGCGACAGCGGACGCTGCGTGCGCTGATCGACTGGAGCTATGAGCTGTGCTCGCCGGCCGAACAGCTCCTGTGGGCGCGACTGTCGGTGTTCGTCGGAGGGTTTACCCTGCATGCCGCGGAGGACGTTTGCGCAGGCCGTGATCTGCCGCGTGCGCAGGTGCTGGACCTGATCGATCACCTCGTCGCGCAATCGGTCGTCGTGCTTGTCCCGGCCGAGGATCAGACGCGTTATCGGTTGCTGGAAACGATCCGCGAGTATGGATGGCAGCGGGTGACCGAGCGCGGCGAGGGCTCCGCGCTGCGCGACCGGCACCGCGACTACTACCTCGCGTTCGCTGAACGGATCGCCGGACAGTGGAACGGGCCCGGCCAGGAGACCGGCCTTGCCCTGTTGCGCGCCGACCGGGGAAACCTTGGAGGGGCGTTGGAGTGGGCGACCAGCAGTCCGGGGAGTTCCCGCGAGGCGCTGATTTTGGTTACGGCACTGCGCTATCACTGGTGCGCCGACGGATTCCTCGGCTCCGGGCGACGCTGGATCGACCGCGCCCTACGGATTGCCGCCGACTCGGACGCCGGGCGGATCTCCGCACTGTGGGTAGCGGGATGGGTGATGGTTCTGCAGGGCGACCTCGACGCCGCCGAGGCGGCGCTCGATGAATGCGCGGCGCTCGCCGCAGAAGCCGGAGACCACCGTGCGCTCGGCTGGGCCAGTAGCCTGCGCGCCACTGCCGCGGGATTCCGGGGAGATCTCGCCGCTTCCGTGACAGGATTCGAACGAGTGGTCGAGAGCTTCTCCGAGGACGACGAGCTGGTCCGGATGACACTCTTCCAGCTCGCGGTCGCCTATACGCACGGGCGTAATCCGAGAGCATGTGCGACGGCGCGGCGAGCGATCGAGCTGGCCGACCGGCGCGGCGAGAAGTGGACGAAGTCGTACGCGGTCTGGGCACTCGGCTACGACCAGCTGGTTCGGGGGGATTTCGACGAGGCGATCGCCTCGGCTCACGCTGCCCTCGAGATCCAGCGCGAATTCAACGACCATGTGGGTACAGCGCTGATGATCGAGCTACTGGCCTGGACCGCGGCCGCCCGCGGCGAGCACCGCCATGCGGCCCGACTCCTAGGAGCGATCCACATGATGTGGCGGCGAATCGGTACCTCGATCGCAGCGTTCGGGCCCCGGATGCCGGAACTACACGCTGTGTGCGAGCGCATCGTGACCGATTCGCTTCCTGAGGCGACGGTGCGTGCGGAACGAGTGCGTGGCGAAGGACTCGATCACGACCAGGCGATCGCCTACGCGCTCGACCGGAGTGCGTGCGGCCCGCAACCTGCGACGGTGCAAGCGGGCGTGCTGACAGCACGCGAGCGGCAGGTCGCCGAGCTACTCGCCCAGGGCTTGAGCAACCGGCAGATCGCCGAGCGACTCGTGGTGTCGCCCAGAACGGTCGACCGGCACGTCGAGAACATCCTCTGCAAACTCGGCTTCTCTTCTCGCGCGCAGGTCGCCGCCTGGACGGCGCGTCCGCGTTGAACCTGCTGTTCGGGCGCACCCGGGGGGCGCTCACGAGGCCCTGCCACCAGCTTCTCGCCAACGAGATCGGTGCCGGACCGGGTCGTCGGTCCGGCGGCACATGACGCTTCAGGCGCCCGCGAACTGCGCAAATGGGTATCGAGTGGGTGTTTTCACCCATGCCGCGCAGTGCCGGATCTGTGATGCTCGTCAGATCGTGACGAGCAGG
Organism: Nocardia abscessus; assembly: GCF_015477775.1. Lineage (GTDB taxonomy): Bacteria > Actinomycetota > Actinomycetes > Mycobacteriales > Mycobacteriaceae > Nocardia > Nocardia abscessus_A. The sequence goes on from NZ_JADLQO010000009.1 coordinate 254,426, forward strand.
AGGTCGGTTTTGACAGCATTTGACATCGCCGCGAAGTACCGTCGGCAGTCGGAAAGCAAAAGAATCGCAAGTCGCGCCCGCGATGTGCACCGCAATGGGGGCGGAGATGAATGACGTCCGTCGAACCGAAGCGGAGGGCCTAGGCGTCACATGGCGCTTGCTTCAGGACCATTTGATTTCGATTCTCGCGGTGCACAGTACATACGATGCATCGCCGATCGTCTCCTTCGGCCCCGACACTTACCCAGATCTCGTGCAAGCACGAGAACTTCTTCCAGAACTGACGAGGTTGTGGGACGCGGTGCGCCACGAATTCTGGGCAAGGCTCATTCCGCCACCACCTCGATCGTCGCAATCAAGGTGATCAATTGCGTGTAGAACTCGCGGCCACTCACTCACCTGAGTGCCGCTGCAGTATCAAGCGGCAACAGCGCGGTCAGTGCGCCGAAGCGGCCCGCGGGCGGCGGCCAGAGGTCGGCCGAACACGACGCGCAGTGCCGTGACAGCCATATCGGCCAATCCGCGCACACCAGGCGCCATCGTCGCGACCGAACGTACCGTGCGTGTGTCGGCGGGCGGTAACTGTTCGGGGTAGCGGTGCCCTTCGGGAGTCGGGTTGGCCTCGATGACTTGGTCGAGAATCGGGTACAGCGGCCGTAACGCGGCGATCACATTGGCGGCAGCGCGTCGGCGACCAGCAACCATTCCGCCTGCGTGACAGAACCGCGGGCGCGGGCACCGCGCTGCAGGACCAGGAGGGGTCGCAGCGTTCGGTGACGGCATCGATTGCCGATTGGAAGGCCAACAACGGCCGATCGGGATCCGGTGCGGCACCTGGGGGCAGTAGCACTGTGGTGACCGCGGCCTCCGCCCGGCCGTGCAGGTCGCTACTGCGATACAGCAGTTGCCATGCCGAAACTTTCTGCGGCACAGCCCGACGCAAAAGCGGGTTGTGTCCGGCCCGCCGTCGACCGCGGACATCCAGACGCATTCCAGCGAACATCACAAACCTCTGGTCGGTAAAGGATCAACGAAATTTGCTCGCCGGACAGTTCGGCCTATCGGGCAACGAGTGCCACGACGCTGCTTGGCGTTCGGCGTCAGTTGACTCGTTCCGCGTAACCGGGCGGCAATTCGCTGGGGGCGCAGGCGATGACGGTGTCGTCGTTCTCGCCGACATGTTCATACCACGTGATGGTGGCGAGTTCGCTGACCATATGGATCGGATAGGTCGGGCCTTGGTCACGATAGGAGGTCATCCGGTCGAGGAAGTCGTTTTGGAACAGCACTGTGCGCTGGGGGTGCTCGTGCACCCAGCGCGGGAAGAAGATGACTCCGTGCAGACGCCGCTGCTCGGGTGAGATGTTCACGGCGACGGAGGTGCCGGTGGGCTCGGTCCAGGAGACTTTGAAGTGGCCTGTAGCGATGCGGACGGCGTCGACGTGCTGGTCTTTGACCCATCGTCCACCGACCATGCCCGAGTGTATTCGGTAGTCGATGGTGTGGTCGTTCTTCACGTACATCTCGTACTGCCATCCGTTGTCATAGCGGTATATGAACCGGTGCCCCACCAGGCCGGCCAACTCGGCCATCGGCGCCTCGTGGTCTTCGGTGAGATGTGGGACGGTGCTCATCGGAGTAGCTCCTGGGGTGGCTGGGGCGGCGAGCGCCCACGAAGCGGTTACTTTTGTCGCAAAAGTAATCACGGATGTCCACCTGATGCAAGTGCACAATGAGGTCATGGATGCCATCGCCGTGCGGGCCCGATCGATGCCGGAGCCCGATTTCGAGGCTCAGCTCAGTGCCCTGCTCGGGCCGTTGCGGCGTGCGGTGCTGCATCGCACGCGGGCCGCCGAGGGGTTGCCGGACCTGCCGGAACCTCAGATCGAATTACTGCGGTTGCTGGTGGCCACCGGCGGCCTGACGCCCACCCGCGCCGCGAGCGAACTCCGGATGGCGCCGTCGACGATCAGCAACCTCGTCAAGACGATGGCCGAAGCGGGACTGGTCGATCGCAAGCCACTGCCTTCCGACCGGCGCGGCGCGATACTGATGGCCTCCGCTCGGGCGCGGCAGTTGCTCGACCGGTATGACCGAGCCAGCGCCGCGATGTTACGCGAAGCCCTCGACGAGCTCCCGGCCTCCGACCGACCCGCGATCGAGTCCGCACTGCCCGCGCTGCAACGTTTGCTGACCATACTGGCGAGTGATCCCGACGCCGAGTAGCTGCCCGCGACCCGGTTCGTCCAATCCTTCCCGCGCTCGACGCCACCCCTGTAGCTTGCTTTTGTCACAAAAGTAGATTTGTTTCAGGTCGGCGCCTCCGTGGCGATGTATCAGGCGTCGACCCCAGGTGTGCAGGAGTGTTCTCATGCCGGTCAGCGTCGGGATATCCCAGCGTGTGCGCCCGCTACGGTGGTTGGTCGTTGTCGTGGTCTTCGTCTTCGGGGTCGTCAACTGTCCCGCCACCGGTATAGCCGGCGCCGACGAGGGCCCCTCTACGAGTGTTTCCGGTGGCGTGATCCGGGGCGCACGCGTCGACGGGGTGATCGAGTATCTCGGAGTCCCGTTCGCAGCCTCCACCGGGGGCGTCAACCGTTTCGCGCCGCCGACGCCCACCCCGCCATGGACGGGTGTACTCGCGGCCACCGCGCATGGTCCGCAATGCCCGCAATCACCTCCGCTGCCGTGGATTCCAGCGGTGCAGCCCGCGAGCGAGGACTGCCTCAATATCGATGTCTATGTCCCGGAACATCCTGCCGCGAGCGAACTTCCGATCATGGTGTGGTTCTACGGTGGTGGATTCGTACTGGGATCCAACGCACAGTACGACTCACCCGCCCGGCTGGTCCGGGATGGCCAGGTCATCGTCGCGATCCCCAACTACCGACTCGGTCCGTTCGGTTTCCTGGCCTTACCCGAACTCGCTGCGGGCGAAGGTGGTGTCACCGGAACTTACGGCACTCTGGACCAGCAGGCAGCACTGCGATGGATCCGCGACAACGCCGCGGCCTTCGGCGGTGACTCGGACAACATAACCCTGTTCGGCGAATCCGCCGGAGGCATGAGCGTCTGCACGCAACTGGGCTCACCGACCGCCCGCGGTCTCTATGCCAAAGCCATCATCGAAAGCGGTTCCTGCGCTCGCAGTCCCCTCGCGCCCGCCTCGAAAGAACAGGCCTATCAGCGATCAGCCGACTACGCCACCAGTCTCGGCTGCGCCGAGGCCGCAACTCGCCTCACGTGCCTTCGGGCACTACCGGCCGACCGGATGCTGGATTCTCCCACGACAACTTTGCACACGATGGCTGTCACCTGGGCTCCGGTGCGCGACGATGTCGTCGTCACCACTCCGCCGGAGAACGCCCTGGCCGACGGGGCAGCGCGCGACATTCCGCTTGTCGTCGGCAGCAACGCCGACGAAGGCGCGACCTTCCTCGCCCTGCTCGACTACGCTCGCGCCACAGTGCCGAGCTCAACAGACTACGTGAGCTGGGCTCAGGAAATCTTCACCAGCAACGCCGATCGCGTTCTGCAGCGATACCCCGTATCGGCCTTCCCGACCGCGGCCGAGGCCAAGCAGCACGTGATCACCGACGGTTTCTTCGCCTGCCCAGCGCTCTTCACCACACAAGCGGCCCGCCGCGGCGGTGCTCGAGTATGGCAGTACCAGTTCAACGAGGCGCCCTTGGGACGAAACCCGCTCCTGCCCGGAGCCTTTCACGGCGCCGAAGTGCCTTACATCTTCTCCGGACTGATGGGTGTGGCCATCCCGCTACCGCCCGCAGCGGACCGCCTCTCCCAGCAAATGCAGCAAAGCTGGGCACAATTCGCACACACCGGCGACCCCGAAACGCCGGCCTTCACCCCGTGGCCGTCGACTTCGAACATCAGCCTCGAACTCGGCAGCGACAACATCACTGTCACGCACTCCTTCGCCCGACAACACCACTGCGACCTATGGTCGGGCATCAGCCACATCGGCTAGGTTGATCGGATCCGGCTCTCGCGGCCAGCACCTCTCCCAACGCCACTGGGGATTCAGCGACCGCTATTCGGCACGTGCGTGCGTTCGCCCGTTCCGGGGACGAGCGCTTCCCGGAGCCCTCATTTCACGGGAGCACCGAACGCGGCATGGCGGCGGCGATTTCGCGCCGTGACCGCAGGCCGAGTTTCGTCAGGATGCTCGACACGTGCGACTGAATCGTGCGTTCACCTGATGCCTTTCGGATGGCACAAGGACTGACTGCCGCACCGAGGCGGCGGCGGGGCCGGGCGCCCGGCAGGTCATTCAACTTTTCGCGGACGGTGTTGGTTCGCGCGGATCCGGGATTTCCCCGGATGTATCCCTTGTCCGGCCACGACGCCTCGGCCACCTTCGATGCGCTCGACTAGGCGCTCATCGACCTCCGCGATCGTGAGCCAGAGCTACCCCAGCCGGGCGTGAGGCGGCCGGTGAGGGCCGCCCGGTGTGTGATCGGCGGGGATATGCGGGCGAGGTCGATCTGACTGCCGTGGTTCGGATTGTCGACGGGCCGCACACCAGGTCGGGCTCGATCCGAGACTCTCGCGACGAATCGTATTGTCGCGGTGCGGATTGCGTTCAGCGGGGATGTAGGGTGATGCGGGCGTTGTGGGCGGGGCTGAGGCCGGTGTGATAGCGCCGTGGGGGCTCGACGGGGCCGGGGGCTACACCGATGCGGCGATGCTCGAGGATGGTGCGGAACAGGATGCGCGCCTCCGCCAGGGCGAATTGGGCACCCAGACAGCGATGCGCGCCTGCGCCGAAGGTCAGCCAGGTACGGCCGTTCGGTGGCTCGTCCAGAAAGCGTTCGGGGCGGAAGGCCATCGGGTCCGGGTAGTGCCGTGGTGATTCGTGGATGAGCAGGATCGGGACTATGACGATGGCGCCCTTGGGGACGTGAACACCGTTGACCACTGTGTCGCGCAGTGCCCGCCGCCCGGTGAACGGTGACACCGGGCGGACCCGCATCGTTTCGGCGACCACGGCGTCGAGGTATGTGTCGAGCCGGGCACCGTCGCCGGCGTCGACCGCTGCGTCGATCTCGGCCATGGCTGCCGGGTGGACGGCCAGCATGGCGGCGATCCAGCCGAGCGTGATCGCGGTGGTCTCGTAGGCGCCCAGCAGGACGCCACGCATGTTGCGGGCCAATGCGGCGTCGTCGTGCTGATCCAATTCGGTGCCGACATACCGGGACAGCACATCTTTGCGGCCGTTCCCGTCTTCGGGCGAGGCCCGGCGCGCGGCGATTTCCTCGATGATGATGGCGTCCACCTCGGACTGCCGACGGCTGAGCGGCGGGTAGGGCAGGGTGTAGCCGCCGACCAGCGGGGTGAGCAAGGTGACGGCGAGAAAACCACGACTTTCGATTTCCCCGAACCACCGGCTCACCGCCTGTTTCAGCCGGTCCCTGCGGGCCGGAGCCACGTCGCCGAAGACGACGCCGAGCAGCACGCCGATGGCCAGGTCGTAGCCGACCTTCAGAAATTCGAACGGTTCAGCGACAGGCCAGGTGGGCAGTTCGCGCTGGACCACCTCCACCATGAGGTCTTCGTAGGACCGGAGTGCCTTGCTCTGGAACGGCGGCGCGAACAGCTTACGTTCGCGGCGATGTTCGTCACCGTCGAGGAAGATCAACGTCTGTTTGCCGAACATCTTGTCGTGGCTGGAGAAGCGGCTCAGCACCTGCCCGACCGAGAAGTCGTCGTGGTTGGCGAACAGTTCTCGCACATCGTCCATGTTGTAGGTGACCAGCATGGCCGGAAATCCTGGCGGCGAGACGACGAACCGTTCGCCGAATTCCAGCAAGGGGGAACGGTGCGTGCCGGGGCGCATCAGCCCACCGATCTGCGCGATGTGGCGGTTGCGTAGCCGGGGTAGTTCACGCAGAGATATCGGGGCATGCGACATGTAGCCATCCTTAACCTGTTGCTCGGCGACTCGCAAACATGAAATCCCCGCAGTGGCAATAGGAAGCGAGCGCCCTGGCACCGTCCGGCGTGGGTGAAGTGGTCGACGTATCGGCAATCCCGCGACCACGTCGTCAGGCGCGTCCGGGGCCGGGACGCTTCGGTGGACACCCCACAGACCCGAGCGATGTCCACACGGCGGATGCCCGGCTACGAACTGCCCGGCGGGTTCCGGCCGGTAGCTGACCGGATCCGCTCGGGCAGCAGGCAAACCGTCCGGCCGATGTCTGTTCGACCTCCGAGAAACGTGTCGGGCAGCCGCGGAGCGAAGGTGGGCCCGGCAATGTGCGAATCATCACCGGGGCCTAGCACTTCAGTGGGTTGCAGCCCGTCGGGGGCGGTGGATCCTGCCCCGAGCTGCTCGCCTGGCCGGCTGCCGCCGTGTGGAACCGCCCATGGTGCCGGGCGTCGCAGACGCCGGTCACTACACCATCGGTCCGGCTGGAGGTCGGGCAGACGTCACCTGGACGTATGCGCGAGGACGGCGGCGGCCAGCTCCTCGTGCACTTCCAGCGGCAGCGTGTGGCCCATGCCCGCCACGATCATCAGCCGCGCCCCCGGGATCCGCTCGGCGATGACCGCGCCGTGGCCTGCCTTGACCGGCTCATGGCTGCCCTCGATGACCAGCGTGGGCGCTTTCACCTTGTGCAGCACGTCCACCGGCTCGAAGTCCGGCTCGGCCGCTGCGGCCAGCCGGTGGTTGGCCACGGCGTTCAGGTCGCGGGCCCGGTCGTAGATCCGTTCCTGTAGCCGACGCGCCGCGTCCTCGTCGAACGGCAGCCCGGTGCCGTGCAGCAGGCGCTGCTCGGCGATCATGCCGTCGATCCGGGCGCTGCGGTCCTCCGGCGGTGGGGTGGCCATCAGCGTGCGGTAGAAGGACGTGAACTCCGGCGCCGGCTCGGGCAGGCTTCCCTCGAGCTGCGGCTGCCCGAGCAGAGCTCGCATGATCACCTGACCTTCGCCGCCGCCGAGCGGTGAGGAGCCGATGACGGTCAGCGAGCGCACCCGCTCCGGCCGCTCCACCGCGATGAACTGGGCGAGCAGCCCGCCCGCCGAGTGGGCTACCAGGTGCGCGCTCTCCAGGCCGTGGGCGTCCAGGACGCGGTACACGTCGTTCTTGATGTCGTCCCATGTGTACGGCTCCGCCGCGAAGTCGACGGTGTCCGACATTCCGGTGTCACGGTGGTCGTACCGGATCACCCGGCGGCCGCCGGCGACAAGGCGGCCGACGAACTCGTCCGGCCACAGGATGCCCTGGGACATCGAGCCCATGATCAACAGGATCGGCGCATCCGTCGCGGCGCCGAACTCTTCACTCCATATGTTCACGTCACGCATAACTGAGAAGCATGTCCTCCCGGCCGGTTTCCGGCCTCGTCGAGATCTTCACGGCATGCCCGGGCCTTGCCAGAATCCCGGAGATGCCAAGTTGTTCAGGCGGAAGGATTTCCTTCTCGCTGTGATTCGGTTCGTGTCATCAACCCGGATCACCGGGTGCGGCGGACCGTGCCGGCCGGGGCCTTACCGCGCTCCGCGCCTGCTGTGCCGGGGCCATCCGTTGTTGGCGTTGGTGTCAGCCCGGGGAAGAACGGGGCAGGCCACGAATCGCTGCGCCTTGTTTCGAATCGGGTAAGTGCCGTGCTGCTTTCGCATATCGGTCGCGCCTTTCGTGAAGCCGGTGAAACACGAGCCTTCGGCAGGGATGAGACGAGCTCCGCCTTACCGCATCAGTTGTAGTACTCCACATGAAGTGATTGAACCATAGTGCTACAGATGGAGTGGTGTCAAGTGGTTCCGCGTGGATTCTGAGAGCCGCCCGGCGTTGCTGGATCCATCGACCGAGGTCTTGGCCCGGGAGGGGCCCGCAGACTCACATTCCATGCGGTGGACAGGGAGGATTTCTCGCGCTCCGCGAACCCGGCGTCGAAGCGCCGATCGGCTACGGCGGCGTGTCGGCCAGGTTGTCCGGATCGGAGACGACGCCGGCGTTCCAGTCCGCGGCCAGCAGGGTACGCGACACGACGAACTTCGGTTTGGCGCGCCAGATCGGCGCGAAAGCCTGGTCGTGTGGATGCGTGGACAGCTGTTCCGCGCGTGGCCAGAAGAACGACATCATCTCCCACACCGCCCGGCCGTACAGGAAAGCGTCCGCGTCCTCGGCCAGCGCGTCGGTTTCTTCGGACATTCCGGAATCCATGACGGGCCAGTCGAATTCGCCATTGGGTCCTTTGGCGGCACCGGGGCTTCGGCGGTCGGCGGCCGTGTCGCAGGGTCCGGAGAGGACCCCGCGACCAGCTGTCAGCTGTGCGCCGGTCCCGCACTCTGTTCAGGCGGCGTCGAGAGCCGCGGTGATCTTGCGGGCCATCGCCGCCACGGCGGGGCTGGGCTCGCCCTTACCGGACCCGGCGGCGGCTTCGACAGCGACCAGGACGGTGTCGCGGAAGTTGTCGGCCTCGGCCGGATCCTGCTTGCCGAGCAGGTTCATGGCCGCGGTCAGGCTCGGCAGCACCTGGTCGGCGAGTTCGGCGACGGACTTGCCCGGCAGGTGGATGTCTTTGGACTTGGCGGCCAGCACGTGCCCGGCCAGCCCGGTCGCCGAGGTCAGGGCGATGGAGCCGTGCGAGATGCCCTTGTGCGGCGCGCCCGCGGCGGCCATCAGCGACACCGCGCCGTAGGCGGCGGTGCGCAGGATGCTCTTGTCCTGGTCGGTCAGGGTGATGGTGATGGACATGTCGTGTACTCCTCGAAATCGGTAGTGGCACCGACCGGCACCGTGTCGGTGCCGGTCGTTTTGTTCGATGAACACACTCTGGCCGGGCCGACTGACACCGACCTGACACACACCTGACACCTCCACTGGCACCACGACCGGCTATCAACCCCCCAGAACAACCGCACCGCGCTACGCCAGGGTGCCTCGAGACGCTGTTCAACGGCCTTGCCGGCCCGCGGGCAATCGACCTGCCGCTGAGCCGCGACTGTCGGCCGGTGCGTCCATCTCGCGGGTGGTTCGTCTGAGGAAGCGGACTCGCATCCAACGGGGTGTGAGCACACCTTCTTCCGAGAGGAACGTTTCGATGACGATTCATTTGTTCGACCATCTCGCTGACCATGTCGGTGGCGTGCGATGACTGCCCCGACCGTCGTGGTCGAGGATCTGCACGTCGCCTACGGCAAAACCTGGGCGCTCGACGGTGTCGACCTGGAAGTCGCAGCTGGAACGACGCTGGGGGTGCTCGGCCACAACGGTGCGGGCAAGACCACCCTGATCCGCGCCCTCACCACCCTGGTGCGGCCCACCGTCGGCCGCGTGCAAATCGGTGGCCTCGACGTGATCGCCGACGCCACCGACATTCGCCGTCGGATCGGGGTGACCGGTCAATACGCCGGACTCGACGAATTTCTCACCGCCCGGGAGAACTTGGAGCTGATCGGCCGCTTGGCCGGTCTGCGCCGCACCGCCCGCGCACGAGCCGACGCACTGATCGACCGGCTCGGGCTGCACGAGTACGCGACCCGGCGGGTCGGGGAACTCTCGGGCGGCTCCCGCCGTCGTGTCGATCTGGCCGCAAGCCTCGTCGGTGACCCCGCGGTGCTGTTCCTCGACGAGCCGACCACCGGTCTGGACCCCCTGGCTCGTGCCGGACTGTGGGACGTCGTCGAGGAGCTCACTACCGCGGGCACCACCGTGGTGCTGACTACCCAGTACCTCGAGGAAGCCGACCGGCTCGCCGATCACATCGTGGTCTTGAGCCGTGGCCGGGTCGCCGCCCGCGGCGCTCCCGCCGAGTTGAAACGGATCGTCGGCGGCAAGGTGCTGCACGCCATCGTCCCCGCCCAGCAGATCGCGGATCTGCCGTTCACCCCGGACGTCGACCGGGTCGACGGCACCCGGGTGCGGGTGTCGGTCACCGTCGACGACGCCCCCACCGTGACCGCGCTGGTCGCCGATCTGCACCGCGGCGGCATCGACGTCACCGACCTGGATGTGACCTCCCCGAGCCTCGACGACGTCTTCACCCACCTCGCCCACACCACCGGAGCCCACCGATGACCACCACCATGACCACGATCGGGCGTTCCCCGATCGGGAGCCAGCTCGCCGCCTTGACTGTCCGGAACCTGCGCACCAGCGCCCGTGTCCCGCAGCTGCTGATGTTCTCGCTGACCATGCCGATGGCGATGCTCGTGCTGTTCAGCCAGGTGTTCCGCAGCGTCGCCGCCGGACCCGGCTTCCCCGCCGGGGTCAGCTACATCGACTTCCTCACCCCGGCCATGCTCGCGGTCTCCACGGTGATGGCCGGCACCAACGCCGGAGTCTCCGCCGCGATCGATCACACCAACGGCCTGCACGACCGCTTCGCGGCCCTGCCGATGCGGGCGACGTTGCCCGGGATGGCTCGCACCATCAACGAGGCCGTGTTCACCCTCGCCCGGGCTGCGCTGCTCGGGATCGCCGCCGTGCTACTGGGTTTCGACTTCCATGGCAGCGGCGGCGACGCTGTCGCCGCGGTCGTGGTTCTGGTGGTGCTGGCGGGGGCGATGAGCGCCCTGTTCGGCCTGATCGGGGACCGGCTACGCCGCCCGGACGTGGTCCAGTTCGCCGGGATGATGGTGATGATGCCGCTGATGTTCGTCTCGAGCGCGTTCGCACCGATCCAGACCATGCCCGGCTGGATGCAAGCCATGGCCACTGTGAATCCGGTCGCGCACGCCACCGACGCCCTGCGTGGGCACGTGCTCGGCACCGCCACCGGCGGAGACACCGCCACCGCCCTGGTCGCGGCGATCGGACTATGGGCCGCGGTCACCACCATCCCCGTGCTCACCCGCTTGGTCCGGCCGACACGCGCCCGCTGAACCACGACGAACCCGCCGCGTCCTTCCTCTCCGGCAAGGGAGAAGGACGCGGCGGGCTTTGCGTATGCGCTATTGACCCGAACCGAGCACCGCGATGGCCTCTACCCCGCGAGGGGTAGAGGCTCATCTCGGGTGCTGTTTCAGCGGATACGCCTGATGCAGGCGCCGATGGCGCTCATGTGGTGGCGTCGAGCAGATGCAGTTCCTCGGCCACGATCAGATCGACCTCTTCGTCGGTGAGATCCGACAGCAGATGTGTCGTGAGCATCGCTCTCACCTCCTCACCGCGCTTATCGGGTCTGTCGAATCGGAGATTCCGATATCGACTTCGGCACCCATACAGACGTGACACTCCGGATCGGGACGCACGGGTGCGTCCGATCGGAGTCATCACCGTCAGTACGTGCGATGACGAACCAAAGGCTCGCCACCGCGCTAGCAGGCGAGGATGCTGGAGACGGAGAGGAACCACGATCATGAGCCAGCCAACGGCCACCACCGCGACCACACCACAGCCGCAACCCGGTGATCTCGACCAGCTCTGGCGCCGATTTTCCAGCGATCTGCGGGCCTTCATCGCCCGCCGGGTCTCACACCCGCAAGACGCCGACGACATCCTGTCGATCGTGTTCCTGCGAATGGCCAAAAGTTTGGACAACCTGCGCGAGCAGGATCGGCTGCTGGGCTGGATGTATGCCATCACCCGCAACGCGATCACCGACTACTACCGGTCCGCCCCCCATCGCCGCGAACTCCCCGTCGACGCCGTCCCGGATAAACCCTCCGCGGGCGAAAATGAACTCGACACCGACGCGGCGGCGGAGAAAGAACTCGCCTCCTGCCTGGCGCCAATGCTTGCCCGGCTGCCCGCCGAGCAGGCGGCCGCAGTGCAGATGGTCGACCTCGACGCTCACACGCACGCCGCTGCTGCCGGTGAAGCGGGCATTTCGATATCCGGGATGAAATCCCGCGTCCAACGCGGCCGCGCTGCCCTCCACGCCCAACTGCACGCCTGCTGCCAGATCAGTCAGGACCGCACCGGCCACGTGCACGACTATCAACCCCGTAGCGGAACTTGCGCCTGCGGGGACACGCCACCATCGGACCGATAGATCGCGCCCCGACCCGCACTATCGGCACATCGGTTGTCGAAGACGCTCGGATCGGGATCACTTCTCGGCCCGTGCTTCGCGACGAATCCACTGGAACAGGGATGGGTTGTCGACCGTGGTGATGACGCTGACCGTCGTACGGAGGCAGCGGTCGTCGTCCAGCAGGGCCAGCATGCTGGCGGCCAGATCCGCGCGGGCGGTGAACCTGCCGTCGGCGTGGCCTTCGTGGACGGTGTAGTCGGTGACCGACGGCAGGTGATAGAGCCCGCTCGGGCGCACGATCGTCCAGTCCAGATCGCTGGCGCGGATCAGCGTTTCCATTCGTCGCATGTCCTCATAGAGCGTCTTGCCCAGCACCCGCGTCACGTACGGCAGCAGCACCCGGTTGAACAGGATCCCGCCGTCGGAGTACGGGTGCGGGTCGACTCCGCTGGAGCTGACAACGGCGAGCCGACGCACCTGATGCCGCTGCATCGCGGCGACGATATTGGCCGCACCATGCGAATAGGTGATGATCGGTTCCTTCGCGGCAGGCACCCCGAGCGTCGAAAGCACCGCATCCCGCTGCGCCACTACGGCATCGACAGCCACCGCATCGAGCACATCGGCACCGACGATATCGAGCCGGTCATGGTGCAGGGGAAACGATTCCGGTTGTCGGGTGACCGCAGTGACCTGATGTCCGGCGGCCAGTGCCTGGCCGGTGAGCAGGCGGCCGGTGGGGCCATTGGCGCCGAAGACGGTAACACGCATCGTTGTCCTTCCTAGAACCTGGAGGCACCGGCACGGGCGGTGGAGAACGCGCTGTGGACTCCCATTTCCTCGAGCGCGACCGCGCCGCGTCCGGCCAGGTAGGCCCGCCGGACGGTGTCGTCGGTGTGGGTGAACTGGGTTATGGCGTCCCGGCGGCCGAGGGAGATGCCGCGGTTCCAATACGGGAAGGTGTGCGGTTCGGGCTCGCGGTTCTTGCGCAACCGGGCGAAGTTGTCGGCCGCGTGAATGGCCTGCGGCAGCGCGGTGTAGCAGGCGAAAGGTGTTGCCGCCGCGTATGTTCCGGCGATCTGCTGGTGCAGCCGGACTCGCTCCACGAAATCCGAGCGCGGGTGATCAGGGTGATCTGCGCATCCTTGACCTCCCTGATCACCCGGTTCGCCACGAGCGTGCCCGAGTAGCCGCTGCCGACCACAACCACCTGCATTTCGGCCCTCCTGTCTGGGTAACTGGACCACCACAAGTGGCCGGTGGCCGCAGACCTGTGACAGTGCGGTCATGTGACGAGCGACACCGCCCTCCAGGTGTCACAAAGCGGGCGGGACGCGCCACTGGTGCATGACATCGTCGACAGAGCCGACAGACAGGAGAGTGATATGAGCGACGACGAACGCGGGGACTCCGCCACCGAGGCCTTCGTCGCCCACCGCAACCTGTTGTTCACCGTCGCGTACGAGATGCTCGGCTCAGCCGCCGACGCCGAGGACGTCCTGCAGGAGACCTGGCTGCAATGGGGGAAGTCGATCAAGGAACAGTGCGGGATCAGCGCGCCTTCCTGGCCCGGATCACCACCCGGCAGGCGATCCGGCGGCTGCGCACACTCGGCCGCCGACGGGAATCCTACGTCGGCCCCTGGCTGCCAGAGCCGCTGCTCACCACCCCCGACGTCGCCGAGAACGTCGAGTTGGCCGACAACGTGTCGATGGCGATGCTGCTGGTGCTCGAAACGCTCACCCCTACCGAGCGAGCGGTGTTCGTGCTGCGCGACGTGTTCGACATGGCATACGACGAGATCGCGCAAGCCGTGGACAAGAGTCCCGCAGCGGTCCGCCAGATCGCCCATCGTGCCCGCGCACACGTAGCCGCGCGTCGGCCGCGCGGAGCCGTGTCTCCAGTCGAGACCCGCGAAGCACTCGGAGCGTTCCAGCGAGCGGTCGAGACCGGCGATCTGCAGGGCCTGCTCGACATCCTCGCGCCGGACGTCGTCTTCTTGGGTGACGGCGGCGGAGTCAAGCAGGCGACGCTGCGACCCATCGTGGGCGCCGACCGGGTGGCACGCGTGGTGAGTGGCGGCACGGGCTGGATGGGCGGCCGGGCATCGGCCGAGCCTGCGCAAGTCAACGGCTGGCCCGCGCTCATCATCCGGCTCGACGGGGAGATCGACGGCGTCGTCGCGGTGCGGATCGACGACGGCTCGGTCACAGGGCTCTACTACGTCCGCAATCCCCACAAGCTCTCACACATGCAACGCGAGACCGCGCTGGACCGTTGACCCCGGCACAGGCGGAGCAGTGCGGTGCGAGCCGCTCGATGCTCGCACCGCTCCGGGTGAGGGTTACTGGCAGCCGCACCCACCGCCTGCCGCCACCGGACCGCAGCACGTCGCCTTTTCACTGTGATCGCAGCACGTGGACTGTTCGGTGCTGCAACACGGGGGCGCCGCAGGCTGCGGGGGTACGTCCGTCCGCTCTGCCGCCGGGGACTCGAACTCGTTCGGGTCGGTCATGGTGACTCCTTGATCCGTTGGGGTTGGGCACCAGGACAGACGTCGGAGAACAGGAAAGGACGCACCCGGGCCGCCTCGGGATTCGAATGACCTGCGCTCGGATTAGGATGCCGGCGGTGGGATTGCTGTTCGAGACGCGTGCGTCGGATTCGCTATGGATCGACTCTGTCTGGACGTGCCGGAGCGAGCGGGTCGCGCAGATGACCTCCGTCGCGACCGAGACCTGGGGCCTGGTTTTCTGGGAACAGCACGGCACGGCGTACGCGGGCATCACAGGTCCGGAGAGCCGCTGCGATACCGCCCCTGTGCCCGAAGGCGCGAACTTCGTCGGGATCCAGTTCGCGGTCGGCACGTCGCTTCGCGCGGTGGCCGCAACGTCCCTGGTCGACAGCGGGGTCCTCTTGCCAGATGTGACCAACCGGACCTTCTGGCTGGCCGGTGCCCGCTGGGAGACACCGCGTCCGGACGACGCCGAGGCGCTCGTGGAACGGCTCGTCCGAGGCGGAGTCCTGGACCGCGATCCTTTGGTCGCGGACGCTCTGCGCGGGCACCGTCCCGCGGCCACCGATCGCACGCTCGAGCGTCGTTTCCGGGCGGCGACTGGCCTCACCCGAGGCGCGGTGCGGCAGATCGGGCGCGGCCGATCTGCCGCGATACTGCTCACCGCAGGAGAGCGCCCGAGCGATGTCGTCGACAAGCTCGGGTATTACGACGAGCCCCATCTAGCCCGCGCGCTGCGACGGTACGTCGGGCGTACCGCACGGGAACTCCGTGCGGGCATCGGCGGTGCGTTCGCGCTCGATCCCGCTCAGCGCACGACCCTGTATACGAGCTTGGCCACTCCATTGGAGTAGGTCGCGGACTCCTCGAGGCGCAGCTGCTGCTTGTCGCGGTCCGCCCTGCTGAACAGACTCTTGCCCTGCCCCAGCAGCACTGGGAACACGAGCAGGTTGTACCGGTCGATCAGATCGGCGTCCGCGAGACGCCGGGCCAGCTCGGCGCTGCCGTGAATGAAGATGGCGCCACCATCGCTCTGCTTCAGCGCGGCGATGTCGTCGATCGACCGCAGGATCGTGATCGGACCCCATCCCTCGATCACGGCGTCGTCGGTGAGGCTGGTCGAAACCACGTACTTGGGAAGTTCCTTGTACGCGGCGTGATCCGCGGAGTCGCGCCAGAACGGGGCGAACGCCTCGTAGCTGCGACGGCCGAACATCAGTGCCGTCGTGTCGGCGAGTTCTTCGCCTTTGAGCGAAAAGGCCTCGGGCACGAACTCGGTGTCCATCACCCAGCCGCCGCTGCGGTGCCCCTCCTCCTTGCCGCCCGGCGAGTCCACTACACCGTCCAGCGACATGAAGCCCGTGTAGACCAGTTCGCGTGTCAAAGTTCCTCCTCAGATCCGAAAGCGGAGACCGCCTGTAACTGCCCGGCTGCAGCCCGCCCGGCTGTAGACCGTCCGAGCGGTCACCGGAACACCGCTGGTCGACAGCCTATCGGCGGCTCGCGCCGCGGTCTTGGACAGAACCGACACCACTTTCGGCGTGCCATGCCTGCCCGGCCGCAAACGTCCTGTGGCGTCTCGAAGTCGACTTCTTTACTGCTTGGCCAACGGCTTGGCCCGGGCTGCCCGCACAGGGTCGGCCCTACACCATTTCGCCTGTGCTCGCTCGTTCGTCAAGGCCGCCGGATTGTCTTCGCTGGAGCCCGTGAGGTTCGCGTGTGGCCTGCCCGTCAGCCCCTCGACCCGCCGAGTTCGAAGGCCAGTTGCTGGGTGAGCCCGTTGATGCCGACCGGAGCGAGGAGCGGGAACGGGAATTTCCAGGTGGGGTTCATGCGTGTGCCCCCTCGCGTAGCGATACCGACGCGAGGCTACCGGCGTTCACCGCTACTCGTGGAGCCGGTCAGCGCCGTCAGGGCACATCCAACACACTTACCGGAACCCCGTAGGGCAGAAACCGCACCCGACGGCGATCATCAGTGTTGTCGCGATGCGCGCGCAAGGCCTCGAGCTCGCTCGGAAAGACCTGGTCGACCCTGGCCTCGCCGACGTCATCGATGCTGTAGATCGCCCACACCCCGCTGCCGGTCGCCCCGGTGGTCTCGCCCTCGGGTTCGGGTGGACGCGGCCGTTCCGGTTGGACGAACTGACCGAGCAGCGACGCCAGGGAACCGACGCTCGCGTGGTCTACGCGATCGAGGTACACGCCGGCTTTCCCGAGCAGGTCGCGGAGTTCGGTTCCCGCCCCACGCAGTGCGCGTTCGAAATCTTCCGGATCGATGCCGAAAGGCCCGTTGGTTGCCATCGCATGTGCTCCTGGGGACGAGTTGGGCGCTACGTCCTCAGTGTCCTCGCGAAACGCCGACTTCGCCACGCCGACCTCTCCCGTCTTGAACGCCGTCACGTTTTTCGATGCCCAGGCGATCTCGGCCGGTGGTCATCTGCTGATTCCGGCCATCACGCTGCTGTTGGCTGCCGGTGACCGAACGGTCGGGATCGGCTGTGGGGATCACCGACCGGTGGGCTTGCCATGGCTGGTAAATACCGGCATTGCGCCGAGACGCGAAATGCGAAATCTTCAGCCCTGGGAATTCCGAATCCTGACGACGAACCGATCCAGGCGATTTGTGGGAACTACTCGTGAACTGCTCGCGGTCGAGGTCGCATGTACGCGCCTCCGAGGCTACGGCCGGTCTGTCGTTCCCGGAGCACGGAGAGCGCCGTGACGCAGGCCGGGGATGACGGTCTCGCCGCGTTGGCCGATCGGATCGCGAACGGGCTGCGTGAGGTAGCGCCGCCCGGGTCGCAGCGGCTGGAGGCGTGGTTCGCGATGACGGTGGCCGCCGAATCGGCGGTGCTGGTGGCCGACGTCGGTATCGGGTCGGTCCGGTGCCCGGTACCGGATGCGGTGTGGGATGCGGTGCGCCGGCATCGGCAGGTGTCGGCAGAGGCCGACGGCGGGCCGTGGTGGCGGTTGCTGGTGCGCATCGAGGCAGACGGTGTCGAGGCCGTTGCCGATCACGGTGCGGTGCCGTTCCCCGGCGAACAATTGTTCGCACCGGAGGCCTATCTCGCCGACTTGGAACACTATCCGCGGGATCGGCTGCCGGTGTGGCTGGCGGCCTACCTCGGGCGTGGCGACCGTCGGACGCGGCCGCCGCGCGCCGCCGCCGACGCGATGCGTGCGGACCGGCGTGCCGGTTTGCGGGCGGTGGCAGTGGACAACGAACTGCCGGAGCTGGCCGTGTTGTGGGCCCGGTGGGCGGTGCTGGCGGCAGCGTTCGTGGCGGTCGGGTCGGGGCAGGGGCCGCGGATCGTTCCGTCGGTGGGCATCTTCGAAGGCGCGGGACGCAGCGGTTCGACGCTCACGCTCCTGCCCGGTGACCGGGCCGTGCTGTCGGGCGGTGTGTGGGATGCGCCGGTCCTGGACGCCGCGTACAAC
This sequence comes from Nocardia abscessus, assembly GCF_015477775.1. GTDB lineage: Bacteria > Actinomycetota > Actinomycetes > Mycobacteriales > Mycobacteriaceae > Nocardia > Nocardia abscessus_A. Next base: position 272,326 of record NZ_JADLQO010000009.1, read on the forward strand.
GCGGGTGCGGCAATGCCGGAATTGTTTGCGGGAGCGCCGGATTGGGTGGCCGACCCGGTGCTCAATCCGCGGGTGGCAACCGGTTTGCTGTCGTTTTGTTACTGGTGGGAGGCCGGTCAGTGGTACCGGGGTGAGTCCGCGCCGATACCAGAATGCGCGCCGGCGCTGCCCGCGGTGTGGACGGTCGGCACCGTGGCGGGTGTCATCGGCAACCTGTTGGACGACCGGTTGGGTACGTCGGACGCGGCCGAGTTGTTGGTGTCGGCCGCAGAGGCCGGTGCGGTGACGCGGGAGGCGATCGCGCAGGTCTTCGGTGACGGTGACGACACCGACATCGACGGTGCGATGTTCCAGTTCGTGCTGGCGGATCTGGACGCGAACCACGCCGAGGGGATCGGCGGAGCGGATGCGCTCGACGTCGTCCGGGATCACATCCGACGACAGGGTTATGACACTACGGGATACCCGCTGTCGACGTTGCGGGCTGATCGCATCAGCGTGGGCTGGGTGGTGCGTTCGCCCGTGCCACACGGTGAAATCGCCTTGGACCGTGCAGTTTTCTACGTCGCCGACGATGGCGTTGTGGAGCGCTCGACCACGTCTGTGCCATTGTCGGTGTTCGTCACCGGTTTCGAGCGACGGTTCCGGCTGCGCGGCAACGACCGAGCCTGACCGGGAGGGGGGATCGTGACGTGAACGGTGAAGTTCGGTTGGATCCGGACCGCCTGCGAGATCGGGGAGCGCGGCTGGCCGAACTCGGCGATCGCGTGGGGCAAACGCATGCGGGACTGCGCGATTCCCTGGCGCATGCCGAAGGCAGTTGGGGCGACGACGATCTGGGTCTCGCGTTCGCCAAGGAATTCAAGCCGCATACCGACCAGTTGCTTGCCAATCTGCGGGCAATGGAGGAGAGCCTGCACAGCGTGGCCGCGGGAATGGTGGACGCGGCAGGCCAATTCGAAGTGCAGGACAGGTACGGCGCCAGCCGGGTCGGCACTTCCGCCGACAACCTGGCACCGATCGGCGAGCCGGCGCCACTGCCCCGGCCGGACCGCAGCGCGGGCACGTCCTCGTATGCGGGCGCGGAGCCCATGACGTCCGATCCGGTGGCGACCTCTCCCGCGGCGACCTCTCCCGCAGCGGCAGATCCGGCGTATCCCCCGAACCCGGCGTATTCCACGGACCGCGCCAACCCCACCGATCGGTCCGTTCCCGGCGGGTCGCAGACACCCGACGCGTCCGCAGGACGCCCACGCTCCACGCCGGAGGGCGGTCCGCAGCAGGCCCCTTCGGATAAAGCAGCGGGCCGAGATGCGGCCCGGGGAGTAGACGGACCGGGCAGCAGTAACTCCGGCAAACCTGTCGGAGAACGCCGTCCTCCGGCAGTGTTCCCCCCGGCCGTCACCCGGGATGCACCTCGTGCCCCAGCCGGGCAGCAGGCGGCAGTCGGCCCACCGGGCGGTGCCGGGCGGCGAGACACCCCCTGGTCGGGGCAGCCGCCCAGAACGGCCGGACCACCCGCCGGCGCCCAGCCGAGACCCTCGAGTCCTCGGTTCGATTCTCCGCCGCGGAAGCCCAAGCCCGCCGACGAATTGCCGCGCGGACGCGATCGGCAGCGCCCCGGCGCGCGCCCGGTTATCGATCCCATGGTCGGCTGGCTGGCGCGGACGCTGGCCGAGCGCCACGGCGTGCGGGTGGCGGGATTCGATACCCCCGGCTTGCAGGTGTCGGTAATACGAGAATTCGTTGCCGCTGTGGACCGGGTGCTCACCGACTACCCGGTGATCTCTCTCGACGTCGTCGCGGTTATGGAGCTCGATGCCGGATCGGCGCCGGTGTGGTGGAGTCCCGAACCACGGGATACGCGAGGTACGGGCGCCGGTCGGTCCATCACCCTGGACCAGGGGACCGCGCAGAAGCCGAGGCAAGCGACCGGAACGACGGAGTCCGACGCCGAGTCGGCGGAGCTGGGCGTCTATCCGGCGACGCTCCGCGAATTCGGCCGGGCACTCGACTCTGCCGGTGGCGGTCGCGCACGCAGGCAGGCACAGCGCGTCCTGATCGCGGAGTACCTGCGTCTGGAGGCGGGGCCGAACCGCACACTCGCCGAGGTGGTGAGCGGTTACCGGCGCTGGCGTGCCGAGTTGGCCGGGGACGCCGCGGACGCACGCGGGTTCGACGTGAGCCGGGCACTCGGCGCCGCGTTCGCCGATGTCGTGCTGCGCGGCGACGAGGCGAGCCTCCAGGCGCGAGCACTGCACGCGGTGCTGGTCGACGCGACGTCGCGGCGGGGGTAGGCGGTGCCCGTGAACGGTTCGTGGTCGCTGAATCCGGTCGTGGAATTGCGTACATTGTTCGAGGGTTTGCCCACTGTGGTGCGGCGCCCGATCGAACTGGTGGTATTCGGGGGCGACCTGCCGCGCGCCGACGTGTCCGGCATGCGGTGGATGGCGGGGGAGCTGCGGTCCAAGGCCGCCGCGATGAACCGTCACGCGGAGGATGCGGAAAAGATACTGGCGCAGGAGGATTCGCTCGGTGCGCTGGGTGATCGAGTACGCGAGATATTGCATCTGCACCGCGAGGGCGCGGCCAGGCTGCGGGAGGAAGCGCTGGCCTTGGCCGATCAAGCACACGCGGCCGCCAATGATGCGGAGAAGACGCTGTGCGTGATGTTCGCGTTCGGCGTCGAGCTGGCCTGGCGCATCATCGCGACGCTGTCGGCAGCCGCCGCGGCCGGTCCGGCTGCGGAGGTGGCGGCGGCTCCCGTGGTGGAGTCGATGCTGATCGAGGGTCGAGGCAAGGTCGCGCTGATGCGCGCGGGTCTGGAGCAGGCCTACAAGGTGGGAGCGGCGAAGACGGCTGCCCGACTGTCGGCGTTGGGACCGCACCAGTTCGCTTTCGCGGTAGGCAAGGCCGCCGCGCTGCCCGCGGGTGTGGATGGCGGGGTGCAGCTCATGCAGGTCGGGTCCGGCGACCGGATTCCGACCGTCAAGGGCCCGAACGGGGAGAACCCGAGGGGTATCGATCTGAAGTCGATCGAAGCTGCGGCAGTGTCGGGCGCCGGGGGTGCGATGGGCGGCATAGCCGCGGGCACGATCGCGCCCAGGGTCTTTCCTCGTCTGGAGACCAGCCGCTCGGCGCTCGGGCTGGTGCAGGGGGTCGCGGGCGCGGTGTCCGGTTTGGGTGCTGCGGCATTGATCACGGGCTGGCCGGAACACTTCGAAGACGTCCTGGCGTCGCTGCTCAGCGGCGGATTCGCCGGAGTCGTGGATGTCCATGGTGGCGCCCACTCGAATCTCGGTTCCCCCCTCGCGAAAGTGATCGACGGCAGCGGGGCTTATGTTCCTCCGGATCCTGCCACGGTGAATCTCAGCAAGGATGCCGTGATGCGGCTGGCGGGGGCTCCCCAGAGTACGAAATCGCTGACGCCCGCTGCGCCTGCTCCGGTGGACAGCAACGTCGAGACCACTCCGCGGCCCGTCAACTCGGCCTTGCCCGGCCAAGCCATGGGCGCCGGAGCATCGCTACCGGGAGAGAACCTGGTTTCGTCGGGTCTCCCGGGTGCGACGGGCGATGGACAGCACGAGCTGGACGAGCCGGGAGAGCTGGCGGGGCGCCTCGCCGATTCGGGATCGGGTGACCCGGCTCCGGCCCCGGACGGACACGCGAACGGTCAGACGGGGGCTGACGGGCAACCGGCGGACCCCAATTCGGCTGCGCGGCAGGGTGATAGGTCATCGGCAGACGGCGCAGGCGATGGAGCACCCGGCGTAGACCTCCCCGCCGATGGCGACGAGCCCGCTGGTGGCGCCGCACAGAACGGTGGAAACGCGCAGGGCGGTAGTGGCGCGGCGCAGACCAGTGAGCCTGCGCATGGCGGCGGTGCGCAGGCCAGTGGCCCTGGCAATGCGCAAACCGAGGACGGCGGGCAGGCCGGTAGTGGCGGCGGTGCCCAGGCTCACAATGCTCAGACCGGGGGTGGCATTCCCGCTGCTGGCGCTGGCAATGGGCAGGCTGGTGGGGGTGTTCCCGGTGCTGGCGGTGGTGGCAATGGGCAGGCCGGTGGTGTTCCCGGCGCCGGCGGTGGTGCGCAGGCCGGGAGTGGTGTGGCTTCCGGTGCGGTCCTGTCGGGCGCGGGCGGCAACTCCGGTTCGGAACCGCAGAGATCGGTAGATCACGGCGAGGACGACGCGCAAGCGGTCGGTGGCAGCCGGAGCGCTCGGGCCCCGGTCGGCGACGGTGTGGCTGCGCACGAGCCGGCGGTCGCGCGGCCGCCGGGATCGGCGAAGGTCGATCCGCCGGCGGAGGTGCGCGATGCGTCCGGCCGCCACGGTGCGAGTGGGGAGGGCCCGGCCCGGGTTACGGCGCCGACGCATGCGGACGCACCGCCGGCGCACGAGCCGTCGGTGGTGCGCTCCGAGGATGCGGCGCCCGCTGACGCTCGGCCGTCCGTGCAGGACGGGCCCGACCGCCAGGCGGAGCAACTGGCACAGCAACTCGTGGCGTTGCCTTCGGCGGATCCGGCGACGAAGCAGGACCTCACCGCGGAGCGGCAGGCGCAGTTCAAGGCTGCGGCGAAGAAGGCGCTGGCGTTGTATCGGCTGCGGCAGGAGGAGCTGGCCGGCGAGTCGTGGGAGCAGCGCAGGCACGCGATGGAGCACGGCGATGGAGTGGAGTCGCTGCTGCGGTACATCGACGCGATGCGCGAGGGGACCGGGAAAACGCCGCGATGGAATCAGATCAAGGCATTCCTGCTCGGCGAGCACGGGTTCATGCGTCAGATGGGCACGGGGCAGGGCAAGTCCATGGTAGGTGCGCTGGATACGTTGTGGCAGTTGTCGCGCGGGGAGCCCGTGGAGCTGGCGAGCGGTGAATCGGTGCGGGTGCATCACGTGATCACCACGACCGAGGTGCTGGCCAACGAGGGGGTCCGGGAATTCGCGCCGGTGCTGCGCAGTCTCGGGTACGAGGTCGCGCGCTGGGATCCGCACAATCCGCCGGGCGAGGTGGAACGCCCGACGGTGTACTACATGACCTACGACGAGCGCGCGACCGCCGAGCTGTTCGACCGGCCCCCGCCGGGGAAGACCGCGACCATCGATGAGGCGGACGCGGTGCTGGTGCACAACCAGACGGTGCACTATCAGTCCGAGGGGCAGCGGGAGATCGCCTCGGAGGTGGAGGCGGCCGGGGTGTACCGGGTGCGTGACTTCTTGAAAGCTGTGTTGCGCAGCCGAATCACGGCAGCCGAGGACCTGTCGGTGCATCTCGAGAAGGCACTCCACGATGGCCCGTTGACGGCGCAGGAGGCCGGGGCGGTACGGGCGATGTCGGCGGAGGAGGTCGGGGCGGCACGGACGCTGACGGCGCGGTTGCTGCGCGAGCAACCCGAGGAGTGCCTCGACACGGTGAGCCGGTTGTGGGAGAGCTACGCCAGGCGGAAATTCACCGCCGAGGAAGCCGAGATGGCCCGGGCTTTCCTGGACGTCAAGGCGGGCCGGTTGAAACTGAATCGGGATTTTCAGGTCTTCGGAGAGGGTTCCGAGAAGAAGGTACAGATTCTCGACGAGTACGGGAAGCCGCGAAGCGATCCGAAGATCGGCACCGAGAGCCGGTGGTTCGGAGGACGCCACAAGATGGTGGAGGCGATGTTCGGCGCCCCGGTGTATTCCGATGGGACGGGATCGAAGCAGGTCACCGTGGAGGACGTCCTCGGCGGCTACGAACATTTGCATTTGATGTCGGGCACGCTGGAGCGGACCGCGGCGGAGATCAAGGAGAATTTCCCGGTCGAGGGTGGCTTGGCGAAGGTGGAGGACTTCGGCCGGTCGAAACTGGTCGGGGAGGAGGATCGGATTTTTCTCACCGAGCCGGAGAAATTGCGGGACGCAGTGGACCGGGTGCGGCAGTTGCAGGCCGAGGGGCGGCCGGTGCTGGTGATCTGCCCGTTCAACGATCTGGCTCGGAAATTCTCGCTGATGCTGACCAAGGCGGACGTGGAACACAACGCGATCGACGCCCGGTGGTTCGCCGAGCACCGCGACAACAATGCCGCCGAGGAGAACCTTCTGTCGGTGAAGGATACCGCCGGTGTTCGGGGCGCGGTGACGGTCGGCACGGGGATGCTGGGCCGGGGTTTCGACGTGTCGATCAGCGACGAGGTCGATCAGCTCGGCGGGGTGCACGCGCACATGCTGGGGCGTTCGCCGACCAATCCGGACGAGGACCATCAGTGGTCGGCGCGCGCGGGCCGCAACGGCCGCAACGGCAGCTTCTGTTTCAACGTCGCCGCGTCCGATCGCCTCTACAGCGAGGCACAGCAGCACGGTGCGCGGGTCGCGGTCACCCACTATCGGACCGCGGTGGCCAAGCACGCCGAGGCCACCGCCGAATACGCCGGAGCCGTACGTCAGGTGGGCAATGCAGACGCGGCACAACCGGGGGAAGCCGTGCGGGCGGCGCGGTCGAAGGTCGCGGCCACCGCGGCCGATGTCGCCGCGGCCGAGCGGGAGATGCGCAGCCTGACCTCCCCCCTGCAGAACGATGCGGCCGACCGCACGTATCTGCAGCGGGCGATGCGCCGCGCCAACCAGGCCAACGCGCCCCCGGCCGCAGGAGATTTCGCTGCCGCCTCGGCAACCTCGCCCCAGAACACCATCGCCGCGGGCCTCCCGCACACCGGGCCGGGCGCTGCCCATACTGCGGCGGGCGTTGACCAGACCAGGTCGGACGCCGGCCACGCCGGGGCGGGTATGGACCGTGCCGCGATGGAGGCCGTGCACGCCGGGCCTGACGCCGTCCAACCGCACCTGCGGGGGGACCGGTTCGCGCGGCTGGCCGGGTGGCTGGGGATTCCCGCATCGGTCCAGGCCGCCGCGGCGATGTTCGACACCGACGATGACGACGACCCGTTGAGCCGACTGCTGGAACGAGCGGGAGTCTCTTCCGCTGCCGTGGAAGCGCTCAACCAGCACCTCGACCACGCCCCACCCGCGGTGGTGATGCAGGCGGACGGCCTCACCGACGAGCAAGCGCTGAATCATCTGACGCCGCAGCGCAACCGGCTGGCCGCCGAACTCGGCTGGGAACCCGCACAGGTCGCCGGCGCGGAGGGCGTGCGCCAGGTCGGCGCCGCTGTCGACACGGCCCGCGAAGAGCTGGCGGACCTACTGGACGTTCCCGCCACCGAGGTGAACGCCGCCACCGCCCGCGACGTGCTCGCAGACGCGGCCGCCCGCCTGCTCGCCCCCACCGGAACTGCTGGCGACCCGGTCACCGAACTGCTCGTTTTCGCCGCTTCCACTTACCTGGCGGTCACCGCCCTGCTCGATCTCACCGTCGCCATCCATCAGCGCAGCCCGAAGAGTTGCGTCAACAACGGCGTGACGATGATGCGGGTGCTGTACCCCGATAACGAGCACGCGTACCACATGCCCGACGACATGCCACTGCGGGGCCATGACGCCGAAGACACGCAGCGGGCCTTCGGCGGCGCCTTCCGGGCATACGGGTCGCTGGACGAGGCCGCCGAATCGCTGAAAGAGTGGCCCGGGGGGAGCCAGGCGCTGGTCTACAAGTGGATGAACAAGGGGCAAGTCGAGAGCCACTTGGTGTTGCTGGTGAACGACAGCGATCGGCGCGACGCCCCGAATCTGGTCGTGGTGGACATCGCGGCCGCTCCGGGCCAGGTGCCGATCACCCCGGCGGATCTGGCGGGTCGGCCCGCGCTGCTGAACAAGGCAGTTCCGTTCCAGCAGTGGCGGCGGGAGCAGCAAGCGCTCATCGAACGACTGAAGGAGGCCGATCGCGGCGTTTTCGCCATCGAGTTCGACAACGAAGGCCGGCCCCTCGTCCGCGTTTCCGCAACACAGCGTTCTGCTGTCGCCTCCCAGAACCCCGGACTTCCCCCAGCATCGCTCTGGTCGAGCCGGGCCCCACCGCTGCGGCGGAACGAGTTCGTGCTCGCCGGTCATCGCCCGTCCGGCGACGGCTTCCTACCGGACGGCTCCGTCCCGGCCGATACGAGTCAACCGGACACGCAGCCCTCGAACGTCGGCTCCGGCCCGGCGATGCCGCACGACGAGGCGGTAAGGCGCGCCACGGCCTCGGACTCCATGGAAGGCCGCATCGGTAGCAGGCCACCTGCGGGACGCGACCGCGAGCCGACCTGGTACGAGCGCATTGCGGCGGGTTTCACTGCGGCCGATGCGGAGAGGACAGGTCGGGCCACGCAAGGCGGCACACCCGAACTGGGCTGGCTGACGTCCGTGTTGGGTGTGCCGACCGCGTATTTCGATTCGCCGGTCGGTATGACCGTGCTCGGCGAACGCCCCGAAGACGCGCTCGCGGCCGACATCCTGTCGCTGTGGCACAGCCTCGGCGCACTGGCCGCCGAATTCGAGAACCGGGGCTTCGGGCAGTGGTACGAGCGCACCATGCTGCGGCTGACCAGCTGGGTGGTATCGACGCCGGTACAGCGGTACCGGAACTTCTATTCGGCCGAACAGGGCGGTATCGATGACAGGCGTGTCCCACTCGGCGCGTCGGGCGAGGTCGGTCTGGCAGGAAACCTGCACGCCGTCTTGAAGACATCCCAGGGCACACCGGGCGGTGGGGTGATGTTCGATGAAATGTGGGATGAACTCGGCGATATCGTCCACGGGATCGAGGGTTACTGGGTGCGGGATCGCCTGCATCTCACCGACAATCTCGACACATTCAACGCATGCATCCGGAAGGGACTGTCACCGGAAGACGCGGCGCGCGCCACGTTCACCGGAAAGATGGCGGACCGCAAAGGGTTCACCGAGGTCGTCGTCGGCGACCTGGACGGCGAACCAGGTGACTATGACAAAGTCGAAGTGACCTTCGTTCGGCCGAGCCGCCTCTGGGAGGTGCGCTGCCGCACCCTGGCGCATCAGACCGGAGTCCAGTTTCCGGAACTGTTGAATCGGGTGGGCTGGTCCGCCGAAATCGCCCGCCTGCGCGAGCACGCCGCCCGGCAACACGCGTCGATGCGGCGTACGCGCTCGCACCGTCCGGGCGACGCCGAGGTCCCCGCGGACTGGTTGAGCTGGCAGCAGGCGATCGAAGCGAAGGTCGCGCGGGTCGAGCAGCTGGCCGAGTGGGTCGCGCGGTGGTGGGCCGAGCAGGACGCGCAGGATCACGCCGCCGTCACCGCGGTCGCCGCCGATGTGGTGCGGCGCCACCCCGGCGCCCGGTGGGTGACGCCGGATACGGTGCTGCTGCCGAGTCGTACCGTCGTGGTGATCGCGGGGGACGGCCGTCACGACGACGCCCTGACCGACGTGCTGCTGCGCAATCTCGCGTTGCGCGCCGAACTCGCTACCGCGGGATACGACGTGCGACGGCTGAAACCCGTTGTCGAATACGACGGTTGGGGAAACCCTGCCGTGCGAGCGGAGGACCTCGGAACGGTCCGTGTCGGTGGGATGCGCGGGCCCGGTGGTTACATAGGCAGTCGGCCATCCTCGGACCCGGGGAACGCCGACCGCGGCACAGCCGATGTCGGTACGCCGGAATCGAATCCTCCGATCGATGCAGACGAACTCGGTGGGTTGCTTGCCGAGCACGGCGTCGCGGTGGGACGTGCGGCGACGCGGGTGTTGGGTGCGGACGTGCCGGGCGGGCAGGATGTCGACGAACTGTCGGTGCCGGAGTGGCTGTACCGGCAGTGCGAGACGGAAGGCTGGACTCCGGTCGGCGCACCGGGGCGCCAGGTGTTGGCGCACGGCCGGTTCCGAGTGTCGGTGGGTTGGCCCGGTGTCGGCACCGAGATGGTGTCACATGAGGACCTGGCCGGCCGGTCGTGGCAGCCTGCGGGGGATGGCCCGAAGGTCGCTGCGCTGGCCGACGCTTATGCGTGGCTGCAGGAGACGCAGGACCAAGCGTCGGCCGACCGGATCAAGGCTCACCTGCTGAGTCCGGCCCGTCCACCGCTGCCCGCCGAGGTGATCGCGCGCGAGATCGATGAGGTGACCGAGATCCTGCGGGCGCGGGTGCCACAGGAACAGATCGCCGATCCGGAGATCCGGCGCGGAATACGGCTGGCGGCCGAGGGGCTTTTCGCCAGCCGGACGCTGTACGGCCACCCCGACATCGGTCGCGCCAACCACCTCCACGACGACGCCTTCGAATTGCGCGAGTTCGGGGTAGCAGCTCTGTACCACAACGGCATGGGCGTGGCCGAGGACCTGCGCCACATCATGGACAACGGTGTCCTACAGGGCGCCGAACTGCGCGAGATCATGTCGGCGATAGTCGCCGACGCATGGAGCGATCTCGTCTACGGCGGCGGACGGCGTAGTGACAATCCCGAGGGCTACGACGAGTTGCGCTCGGCGCAGTTGCTCCACGCCCGCGCCTTGTCGTACGGGTATGACGCGGGCACCGCCCGGATACTCGGATTTGCCGTGAACGGCACCGGATTCGACGAGCGGACCGGAACCCAGATGATCGCCTCACCCACGGCTGCCGAGGAGCTGCGGCAGCGCTGGGGGAAGATGACCGACGGCGAATTCCATACGGCAACGCGAGTTGCCGAGTGGGTCGCCGCCGCGGACCTGCAGACGTTGTCAGAAGCCGACGCGGTCGTGCAGAGCATCGAATTGGCACTCGAGGACTTGATGTCACGCCGCTTCGACCCGGCACGTGTTTTCGGGCAAGTCCTGTCCGAGTGGGGTGCTCGGGTCAACGACGTCGACGAAGCGCTGCGGCTCGCGGATCGGTTCGGGCGCCTGACGCCGGAAGACGGGCACGTCACCGTGCGCCAAGCCCTCATCCACCGCCTGCGCGGCAACGCCGAATTCACTCATCCCGATAGCGGATACCGCCCGCCGGACGGGTGGCTCCTGGCCAACCGGGACATGCGCCGCGACCACGCCGCGAAGCTCCGGGAGATCGCCGACCGGTTGGCGAGCGACCCGGTGTACACGCCGCTGGACGCCTACCGCGACGCGCGCTCCCACGCGGCCGAGATGCGAGAGAGGTACAGCGGTTTCCGCTGGCAGGTGGTCGTCGGGCCCGGCGCTCACGCATCGGATCCCGCCGTCCTCGCCGCCACCGTCGCGGCTCGGCTGCCCGAATCGGACCGGTCGGGAATGTCCCAGAGCGTCATCGAGACGATGCCGCGGGTCGCAGAGATCGCCCGCGCCCAAGCGGGGGACGCTCCCGTGATAGTCGTTACCTCCTCGCAGGACACCGACGGTCGGCCGCGATTGGTCGCTCAGCTGGACTACACCCGGCCGGACGCCACCGATCCCGCTCCCGGCGTGACACCGGAGGAACTGCGCCGCGAGCTGTCCGACGTGGACTGCCGCATCGACATCGAGACCGCCGACGCCCTGCCGCGAGGCCAGGTCTGGCATCGTCTTCGGCTCGACTTCACCAGACAGCGGATCGCGACCCTGCCCGAAATCGCACCGGCGGTGTCGGCCGCGGTCCGATCCCTCCTCCCCGACATCAGCGGGACGCCGCCCGCCGACCCTGCCGCTCCCGGACGCCGACCCACCGGACCGGACCGGTTCGACGGCTATATCGGTAGTCGGCCGGAGCATGCTTCGGCGGGCGCGGAATCCTCGTCGGGGGACGAAAGGGAACGATTCGGCAACCAGCCGACGACAGGTCGGAGTGAAGGTCCGGCCGGCCTCATCGGCAGTCGGCCACAAGACGAGAGCTCGTCCGGCGACGGCGCACCCGCCGGTCCCGACTTCCAGGACTTGGTGCTCGCAGGCAGGGAGTCCGGACCAGCGGAACGTTCACTGGTCGAGGATGCGCCGGGGGTGCGGGTCGAGTCGGTGACCTTCGGCAATGGCACCCGAGTATTCGCGGAGACGTACACCGACCCTGTCGCCGCTCTCGAGCAGGTGCTGCAGCGGAAAGTCGCTGCGATCATGGACGCGCCGGTCGGGCGCACATGCCTGATCCTGGAGGACGACACCGTCTATCGGGAGATCGTTCCCGGACAGCCGGGCAACAGCGCGGCACTGGACCAGGGGATTCTCGGCTCGCGCTCGGCCACGCGGCTCGGCCTTTTCGACGCGGTGACCAGGACGAACCGCGCTGCGCGAGAGTGGAGTCTGGGCCCGGACAACGAGGTGAGAGGTGGTCGCGCACCGTCCGCGATCGACGCGACGCCGACCGGTGCATTCGCCGCGATGTTCGTGCGGCAGATCGACGGCGATGAGGTGTGGCAGCACCACGGCATGCCGAGGTCGGAGCTTTCGACCATTCGGGAGCGGGTGGCGTATCTGCAATCGTGGATTTCGGATCTTCCGATTCCCAAGGAGTACAAGCCCGCGCTGCACCGCATACACGGCCGGTACATGGACGCGTTGGCGGAAATCGAGTGGCGCGCGGTGCGCACGCCGGACGAGATATCGCGGCGCGCCGGGCTCCACGCCGAAGCGCAGGCCAAGGCGCGGCTGGTCGAGGCGTTCAACCTCGACTACCCGCACATCACGATCGCGGGGTTCGAACATCCGGATGTTCCCGCCCACGTCGTCGAGGAGATCCTCGGTGCGCTGGACGAGATGCTCACCAGGTTCCCGGGCCGTTCCAACATCAGGGGACTGTGGATCGATTACCTGGGTGACGAGAACGCCGGCGCCGCCTCCTTCGCCCAACGCGACTCCGAATCGACATTTCGGACCCTGGGGATACAGTTCAGCCTGCGCAATGCGAGCAGGCCGGCATGGACCGTCGAACGCGGAATCGAGATGCGGGAGCGCGGTCTCAATCCGATCGGTGACCGACCGTTCCACCACGACGCCGTCCACGAATTCATCCACGCGATCGATGCCGTGGAACTGCTGTCGGTGACCCTGCGGCAGGTGCTGCACGAGATCTGGTCCGAGCTCGATGAACTGGGCCTGATCCGAGAGACCGAGCAGACCTGGCTCTCGAGGCTGCCCGCGTACGCCTTCGTCGACGGAACCAAGGCGAAGCTCCGTGAACACGAGGCCCTCGCGGTCGGGTTCGCCGAGACGGACCTCCACGGCGCGGCGGTCGGCACGCCGCAATGGGCGATCCACGAGTACGTCACCGCCGGTCGGCCACCGCAGATCACCCCTGACCTCATCGTCGATCTCCCTGCGCAGGGGAATCAACCCCTCTCGGCCCCGTACCCGGAGGGAACGGGCGACGGCGATGTCACCCGGCCGTCTCGTGATCCCGATCCCGACGCGGTGCCGTCCGGGTCGGAAGCTGTCGTTCCGGTTCTCGGCGCCGACCACGGGCCGCCCGGTTTCCTGCAAGAACAGCGGGGGTTGCAGCGGCAGAACGAGGCGGCGGTTGTCCTCGCTCGGGCCGGCTTCCGGGTCGAGCAGCACCCTGTCGAATCGGGTGCGCGTCTGCCCGACTTCCGTATCGAGGGAAAGCTGTTCGACTGCTACTCACCGGCTACCGGCCGGGTCAGCAATATCTGCTTCGAGATCCGCCGCAAGGTGTACGTGAAACGCCAGGCCGAGCGGATCGTGGTGAACCTGGCCGACTCGACCGCAGACCCGGGGGAATTGAGTCTGGCGTTGCATCGGCACCCGATCCCGAACCTGCGCGAGATACTGGCCATCGACCCGCACGGCACCGTGCTGCGACTGTGGCCGGGACCCGTGACTGTCGTGGGGATCCGGCCGGACACGGGCAACCACGGATTCATCGGCAGCAGACCACCGGAGCACACGCCCGAGCCGCTCGACTCGGGGCCGGATTCGGCGTTCACGAGCGATGTACGTCTGCTCAACGAGGCGGTGCGGGACGGGCGGGGACCGCTTCGTGGGGAGCACTTCCCGGTGCCGGGGTTGCGGATGAGGAGCAACGATCCGGGCAGGAACGCGGCCTTGCGGATGTTCTCGCTCTGGCAGGCACATGTGGCCAATCGAGGATTGGGAAAGCTTGTCAGCCGGTGGGATTCGGGGGCGACTCCGGCGGCGCGTCGCAGGGTGCTGGCGGAACTGTACTTCTGGGTATCGCAACAGCGCTACATGCGGCAGGTCTGGGCCGTCGGGCGCGACCCGAGCCTGGTGGGAGAACATGGGGAAAGCCATCCCGACTACTTCCGCACCAGGCTGAGCGACGATGCGCCCAATATGGACAGGGTGGGTCACATGGCCGGTCTGCGAGCCGGGGTTCGCCGCGATCCGCAGACCGGGAAGTGGCACGGCGGCGTCGGGACACCGGCGTTCTGGACCACGCTCGCGATCGGCCGTCTGGTCAGAAACCGGCTGGACGTCGAGGCGCCGGGCAACAGTGAGTTGCAGAACGTCGTGGAGCTGCCCGGTGGCGCCCGTGTCGACGGGAACGTCCTGTACGCACACGAACATGGCAGGTTCGTGATCGAGACCGCGCAGGCCGGTGATCAGCGGACGATCTTCGATGCCGCCGTGGCCGAATTGGCCGCAGCTCTCGACCAGCGGTCGGCGCAACCGTCCGCCGACGTGCTGCGGCGTTTCGCCAACGCGGTCTACCTGCTGTTCCAGGCGCCGCTGATGACGCGGGGCAGCGACGCGACGATCCGGACATTCGCGGCGACAGTGTTCACCTTCGCCTTCGGCCGGCCCCTTCGCCTGCCGCACGACATCGATCTGCAGGCCATGTCGAGGCGGCAGCCGGACTTCGTCGAGTGGTTCACCGGAGCGCTCGAGCGCGGTCTGCGCAGGGCGGGCGAATCGGACGCGGCGGGGCGCCCGGACGCGCTGAGGGAGACGAGCGAGCGGGACCGTCCGCCCGGATTCATCGGCAGCCGTCCCGAGGAGCAATCCGAGCCGTCGTTGGACGCCGCGCGGGGCGCGTGGCTCAAGGCGTTGCGGCTCGAACAGGGGATGAAGCAGAAGGAGGTCGCGCAAGCGGCGGGCCTGACCAATGCGGCACTGTCCAATATCGAGAACGGGCGACGGACCTCGCTCGGCGCCTTTCAACAGGTCTGCCGCGTGCTGGGAGTCGAGGGCGAGGCGCTGACCGAAGCCACACGGCGGTTCTATCCGGGTGTTGAACTCGAAACCGATGCTGCTGCGCATAATTCGCCGAGTGGCTGGGTCACCGCGCATCGCAACAGCCGCGGCATGACCAAAGCGGACCTCGCACGCGCGGTCGGAGTCACGCCGACGCGGATCGGGGAGATCGAGAACGGGGATCGCCCGCCACCGAACTTGTTCTACCGGATTGCTCGAGCATTGGGCGTGGAACAGCAGGCGCTGGCTGAGGCTACGCGAAGCCTCTATCCGGATCTCGTACTCGATCTCGAACCGACAGCGCACGATCCCGCCTCGCCTGGCAACTGGATCATGACACTGCGGCACAGCAAGGACATGACCCAGGCCGAATTGGCGCGAACCGCGGGCACGTCGGCAGGGTACATCGCCGGAATCGAGGGCGGGGAATACACTCCGAGCTCGATCATCTTCCGGCGGATCTGCCGGGCCCTCGAAGTCGCACCGAAACTGCTCGGCGCGGCCACCCACCATTTCTATCCGGATCTCGAACTCGAACTCGGTCCGGGCACACACGATCCCGCGTCACCCGGCAGCTGGATCGTGGCGCTGCGTCACGACCGGGATTTGACCAGGACAGAGCTCGCGAAAGCGATCGGGCCCGGCTGGGGTCATCTAGCCCATATCGAGACCGGAAATTATGTGCCGAGATTCGCGGTCTTCCGGCGAATCTGTGAGGTATTGGGTATCGATGACGAACTGCTGCGAGCGGCGACCCGGCACTTCTATCCGCACATCGATCTCGACCTCGAGCCGGCGGCACACGACCTCGGCAGGTGGATCACCGCACTGCGTCACGACCGGGACATGAGCCGCGCCGAACTCGCTCGGGTCACTGGTCTGTCCACCAAGTACCTGGCACAGGTCGAGACCGAGAATCGACGACCGCGGTTCGGCACGTTCCGGCGAATCTGCCGGGCACTGGGAGTCTCGGGTGGTCTGCTGATCCAGGCGGTGCGGGACTTCTACCCGGACATCACCGCCGATATCGATCCCGCTTCACACGAATCGCTGGGACGTTGGATCGCGGCGCTACGCAACGACGAAGGAATGTCGGTGACCGAGCTCGCTCAGCGAGCGCGGATGCCTCGCAGCACTCTTTCCAGTATCGAGAACAATCGCTATCTGCCGCGGCTGAGGAAATTGCGGCAGCTATGTCGAGCGCAGGGCGTCGGTGGCGATTTATTTCTGGAGATCGTCGAGCGATTCTATGCGGATCGGTACGAGCGGTCCGGCTATGCAGACGAAGAAGAACTGTTCAAACGGTATGTCGTGACTCGGGTGGGTTCGCCCGAGGAAAGAGAGGTGCAGGACGAGATTTTCGAGAGATTCGCGTGGGTTCCGAAGGCGTTGGCGCGTCGCGAATCGCCGGATATTCGTGACGATGCGGTGCAGGCAGCGGCAATCGGAATGCTCAGCGCGATCACCAACCATGTGCCGTCTGCGTCGTTCGCCGCTCATGCGTGGGCCAGTTGCCGCGCAGCGGTGTTCCGGTACCGCCTGGCGCTCCGATTCCCCGATCTAGACAACCGCACACGGAAACTCGTGAGCACGGTGGAAGCGCAGATCCACAGGATGGTCGCCGCGGGTGCGGCGCTCGAGGACACCGAGATCGCTCGGGGAGCGGGATTGAAGGTGGCCGATGTCGCGCTGGCTCGGGAAATCCTGGCCCGGCCCACTCTGCGGTTGGACGCGCCGATCAGCGGCAACGACAGGTCGACGCACCGGGACGTAGCCGATCCGGTGCCCGCGGGGTTCTCCGACACCGACTTCGCGATGACCGTCCGCGCCGCACTGGCCGACATGGCCGACCCCGCAACAGCGGAACGGCTGGTCATGCTTCATCTGGTCGAGGGCATGTCCTTGGCTCGCGCCGCCGAGCGGCTGGGTTTGCCGGCCACGGCCGCGGCAGACGTTCTCGCCGACACGGTCGTCCGATTGCGGGGTGCGTTCGATCATCGTGAACCCGCCGATGTCACCGCGAGTGAGCAGAACCGGCCGACGCCGTGGAGCAAGGCGCGGGCGGAGCAGGAGCAGCCGCCGACACCATCGGTGTCGCACGGCGATTCCGCGCCAGACGAGGGCATGACCAGGCCGGACGGATTCATCGGGAGCAGACCACCCGATCCGGGTGAGTCTTCACATGGGGAGGCCTCGGAGGAGACGCCGCGGACGACGCCATGGTCGCGGCTCTCGGACAGTGATGCACACGATGGTGTCGACGGCGAGGGAGAAACGGCCGAGATGGCCACGGCCGGCACGGTGGAGGCACGGGCGGAGCCCGCGTCGACTCGTGTCGTGGAGACCTTGCTCGGGTACCTCACTCGCAGAGACACGATCTACTGGTGTCAGCTCAAACCGGACAGCCTCTTCCCCGACTGGGGCTGGTCGAGTGATGAACAGCTCCCCGACCTGGCCCCGGACCTGCCGCTCAGCTGTATCGACATGGTGGTGTACGCCGCCGTCGCCGCCGGTGCCCTCGACCGCGAGCAGGTCCGCGCGATCTACAACTGGGACGACCCTGACGACTTCTCCCGGCGCTGGGTGCACGAACTGCCCGGCCTGCTCGTCCCGGCCGGACGGCGACTCCCCTCGGATCGTGACGCGGAGTCACGCCCCCAGCACGGTGACGTGGTGATGTGGTTCGGCACGGACAAGCCGGGCGGAGACGAGCGGTTGATGCATGTCGCGGTGGCCGACGGCAAAGCCGATCGCAGCACGGGTTCCGCCTCCGTGCTTTCGTTCGGCGCCGATTGCTCGTGGCTGCTGTCGCAGCCGCGCCGTGGCGAGACCAGGATGAGCGGGGTCGAACTCACGACGATCGCGGACCTCAGCAACACAATGCTGGCGAACTGGTCGCACACGGTCCGTGTCGAGTTCGGGCCCGGCCCGTGGACACAACCACCCGCGATCGGGGAGCTTCGAGTGCCACCGAGCCGGGAATCGCGGGCCTTGCGGCCGTTCAACAAGAAGAATTGGCGCCGCGAGTTCCCCGGTTTGACCGAATGGGCCGAAAGGCGTTCCGACGCACAGCAATTGATCGCCGTATTCGATGAGTGGGAGCAGGCCGCGGGCGCCGCGGGTGCGCGGACGCGGCTGATCGAGATGGTCGACGCCGCGGTGTCGAGCACGCGAATGGAGGGGGCGCTGCGGTCGTCAGGGGCTTTGCCGATCGACGGGCACCCGCAGGTGGCGGTACAGGTGGACCGGGACGGCAATCCGACCGGCCTGAAAGTCGCGAGCATGGGCGGGCACGGCCGTGTCCTGCGCAAGCTGTTCACCGAACGCCCCGACGTGCTGGACACGATCCCTCGCCCCGGTGGCCGCTTGCGGATCGCCTACGACGACGTGAAACTGCGGAGCGACGGGGAGGTTCGCAGCGAGCACCTCCAGCCGGACGACGCCGATTCGAGCCGGAAATCGATCCCGGGCCGGTTGCTGCACGAGTACCTGCGCCTGTGCAGCGAGGGAGCGCTCGACAAGGCGGGAACCAAACTCGGGAAATCACCGAGACGGCCGAGCTTCCAGCGCTGGATAGAGGCGCTTCCGCCGAGCGTGTTCAAGGGTCCCGACGACACCTCCTACGCGTTGACGTCCAACGGCCACATGCTGACCGACCGCGCGGTCGAAGAGGGGTGCAGGCCACCCCGGGCCGATCAACCCGACGATCCGCACGGCGCCATGGCGGCGCTGCGCCGAATCGTCCTCGAAGGACCCGACGATGTCGCCCGCCCCACACCGTCGACGGAACAACCGGCACCGTTGACGGAACGCGCCAGCGAAGTGTTCGACCTCGGTGTCGTGTCGGCGAATGTCACGGTCGGTAAGGACCCATCGGGCCGGTGGCGTCTGCTCGTGCAGCCCTACGCCCCTGTGTACCCGGGCGAGGTGCTCACCCAGTGGTGTGCGCACCTGCATGCCGGCAGCCGCCGCCGTTTGCTGAACCTCATCCGACGGCAGCTGAGCGGCCGAGTGGTCGACTCACCCACAAACCCCGGGGCCGGACCGGGCGGTTACATCGGCAGCCTCCCGACGGACTCCTCCGATTCGGAGCCCCCGGCCTCGGCCGCCCAGGAGGGATCGGCGCGGCGGGCAGACCCGGCCGCATTCCTGCCGCCGGGTCCGGACGAGGATCGGCGGGCGCCGGTGCACCGCGGCGCGAGCACGGTCCCGGAGCGGTTGCCGACGGAGGAGTTCGCCGCCGATCCGCCCGACGGCTCGGCTCCCTCCGCAGCGTGGCCGACCCCGAACGGCGCCCAGCCGTTCCGGCAGTGGTTGAAGGCAGCTCGCCTGGCTCGCGGACTGACTCAGGCCGGATTGGCCGCTCGCATGGGCATACCGAATTCGGCGACATATATCGGTTCGCTGGAGCGTGGCGTGACGATCACGCGGGATATGGCGGTGCGTCTGCTGGAAGGTCTGGGTGCTCCCGACGAAATAGCCGAGACAGTTCTCCGAGAGTACTTTTCGGACGAAGACGGCGAGTTTCCCGACCCATGGTCCGACCGGTTTCGCCATCCCAAGGACTGGATCATCGCCGCTCGTACGAGCAAGGGACTGTCCCGCACGGAGCTGGCGGCGCGCGCAGGTGTCGGCCTCACCGGGTTGAGTCAGAAAGAGCGCGCGCAGAACCCCCGGGGCGAATTCGGCATCAGCCCGGATTACGCGCTGCGTCTACTCGCCGGACTGGACGCTCCGCCCGATATCGCCACGGCGTTCCTGAGTCGCTTCTATCCCGGCTGGTCAGCTGAAGCGCGGGCCGACGAGCGAGGAAGCACCGGGCCTGAGGGATTCATCGGCAGCCGCCCCGGGGATGACGCGCCGTCGGATCCGGTGCGCGCGGGGCATGCCGGAGTGGATCCGTCCACCGATCTCATCGGGCCTGTCGACGCGCGCGCCGGGCTGCCGACCTACACCCCGCCCGATGCCGAGATGCGCATGCGGGCCGATCGGGTATTGCGGGAGCATTGGGGTGCCGGGGCGAAACCGGACGATCTGGTGTACCGGTGGCGGCGATCGACCACGAAACGCGGGGTGGCCGCTGAGGAATGTGCGGAGCACGCGGCCCAGAACGCGCGTCGGGCGCGGAATCTGAGCGTGGACGAAATGCGAGCGCTGGTCCGGGTGTGGCCCGAATTCGTCGGCAAGGCAGGCGGATTCCCGACCAGTGTGCGCGACCGAGCCAATCGCTGGGCTCTCGCGAAAGCCCGGATCGCACTCGACATCGCGGCAGCGGCGACCCGGCTCAGCGGCCGGGAGCGGGCGCTGCGGGCGTACCTGCTGAATGTCGAGGACCTGTTGATCCGGGCGGGCCAACGGGCCGCGACGGTGGAGACGCCAGGAGTGCCTGCGCCGACCGTGCTGCTCGAGCGGCTCGATACCGACGACCCGGGAGCCGGCTCGATCATGATCTCGTTCGGCAGCCGAGAACCTGTCGCGGAGGCGTGGCACGTGGACGGCACCGACCGGGATCTACGCCGCCTCGATCAACGAATGCAGTTGGCGTGCAACCATTATGAGAGCGCGATGCGGGAGAACCCGAAGCGCCCGGTCAGGGTCGTGGTGTGGTCCGGAACCGACGGTCACCGCCTGGCAGGCGATATGGCGGCGCTGTCTGCCGAGTTGGACACCAGCTCGGCGCCGTATCCGGCGACCCGGCCGGAACGCCAGCTGGTTGTACACGGCAACGGCGGTCGGCCCGCGAAGAAGGCACTGGCGCACGAGCGGGCCGCCCGTACCGTCGACACGGTGGTGGTCTGTGGCAAGTCGAATCTGGGGACGATGAGTGATGCGTTGGCGGGCATCGCCTCGCCCACCGACGTGTACTACGGAATCGCATCGCGGTCGAGCACCCTCGCTATAGCGAAGGATTTGCCGAGCGTGCAATTCGCGTGCCGGTTTCCCACCGGCGATGCGGCATGTACGAACGCCGTGCTGAAGGACGTGCGCGATAGGGCGCAAAGATACGAGAAGGAGCCGTTCGAGGCGGGAAAGCCGATCGATGACGAATTCCTTCTGTATGTCGACGATCGCACCAAGGCGCCGACGGAGTCGCTGGAAAACATGGGCCGCATCCTGGCCGGTTGTCCGGATCGGGTCACCCGCCATGATCCCGCGCAGAATGGGTGGGTCCGGTTCACCGAAGTTATCCAACGCGCCGTCGACGAGCAGACCGAGTCCGTCTATGCCGGCATCCTGCCGCGTAACCCGCACAGCGGCGTGCCCACATTGAGCAAGACCGGCAGTGACGCCGCTATCGCGCGGAGCGCAATCGAGAAGCGCGGCGGCCCGGGTGCGGGGCCGCAAGTCCTGCTGCATCGAGGTCTGCCGGACGACTTCACGAGGGCCGGTCGCCTCGCGGTCGACAACAAACGGTGGTGGCATTCGCTGCACCGAGACGAGCAGCGGGCGGTCGTGGCGTTCTACCCCGGAATCGTCGGCAACGCCCCCGGACTTCCGTCCGACGTGTCGAACTACGCGAACGACTATTCGCGATATGCCACCGCCTCAGCTATCCATGCGAAAGGCAGCAAGAACGCCAGTCGGATCGAGCGCCAAGCTTTCAAAAACCTGTATGCCGTCGGCGAGGCGCTCACCCGTTCGGTCACTGTGCACCGCGACATCCCTCCGCCGGTCGTCGCCACAGTGGCGTTGGACCCGGAGGCGTTCGGCGGCAACGGATCCGGCACATTCGTCATCGGCAACTGCCGGCTCGAGGACGCCGAACACGTGGTCTGGTATGTGGACGGCGTCAATACGCGGCTGCAGTCGGCGCCGGCCCGCCTGGCGAGTGCGCGGAATCTGTACGAAGAGTTGGTGCGGGCGGATCGTTCCACGAAGGTCGCCGTGGTGTGCTGGATCGGCTACGAAGCGCCCGCCAACAACAAGGAAGCGTGGGCCTCCAGGCCCGGGCTGGCAGAGGCCGGTGGCCGGCTGTTCGCACGCGACGTGCTGGCATTGCGTGCGGTGATCAGCGCGAGATTGTCGAAGCTCGGTTACAGCTATGGGACCCCGGTCGTTGCCGAAGGCGGCGTCGGCGGCCGGTTGGACGGCGTCTTCGAACACGGCGTGGTCACGGCCTCGCCCGGACGCGGTCTACGGTTCGACAGTGCCGGGGACGCCAGCTGTCGCAATTCCTGGGTCCTGGCCCAATCCGACGATCCGGTCACCGGTTTCGGCGGGGATGCGCCCGAGGCGCGTGGTCGCTTGCTCGGTGCCGGGCCATTCGGGCTGGGAACCGATCCGGCCACCGACACCAATGCGACGCGAGTGCGTGCCGAACGCGGTTTCCCTCATTCGCTGGCTCCCTTCGATGGACACGGCGAGTACCTGCAGTATTCGTTGGTCGGCGCCGCACAGCCCACGGAGTCGTTGCGGCACGCAGCGTGGTGCCTCGCCGGGCGGGGCGACGAGGTGCCTACGGAGCAGCACCGGCCTACCGTCGGCAATCCGACGGCGATGCACCGCATCCGAGCGAGGGTGGTCGACGCGGCCCGTGATCGCCGTGCTCCGCAATTGGACGCGGCACTCGCCGCACCGGAAGATCACCGCCCCCGGCGCGACCTGCCGGGACCTGTCGCAGTGGCGACCGATCGGGTCGGCAGTCCGCGGTCGAATTCGGTCGAGGCAGCCGGAGCAGCAGTGGGTCCGCCCGACGTAGCCCGGGCGGGGCCGAGGCTCGCAGTGCAAGTCGGAAAAGGCGGGCTCGCGGATGCCGGGCGGGCGTGTGCCGAGGCCCTGACGATCGGGGTGAATGCGATCGTCGTGGAAGTGGGCCGGGCCGCCGGGGATATGGCTGCCCTAGACGCGATGTGCCGGTCGGCAGCCTTCGAGGACGCGGTGCTGTCGGTGGAGGTGCCCGCGGGACCCGCCTGGTCCGAGTCGGTGGTCCGGGCGAAGGTGAGGGAAATCGCGGCCACGTTGGAGCGGCACGGCATACGAGGGGAGTTGCACGCGTTCGATCATCGAGTATTGACGGCAGCCGCGGAGCTGGCCCCGGATCGGCAGCGCGTGGCGATGGTCAACATGCTGACAGTGGTCACCAAGGGGATGCGGGGCGTCGCCGGTTGGATGGCTCGTCCGCTGCGGCCGGGAGCCGAGAAGATCGACGCCATCATCGATGATGCGCGGCGTGCGGGGGCTACGGGTATCGCGATCCCGTACCCGTTGCTGTCCGAGCATTTCGTGCGGCGGACCGTCGAGGCGGAAACAACCCTCGCGGTCTGGGGCGGAACCGGTTCCGCCCGGATACGCGAAATGCTCAGGATGGGCGTCGGCACGATATGGACGAGAAAGACGGAAGAACTCGCACTCCTGCGCGCGGAGGTCGTCGAAAGCGGATTCCGGATTCCCGAGGCGTTCCCACCCTCGACCTCGCCACTGGACGGTCCACCGAGAGCCACGCCGTGGTCCGGGTCCCCGGGGCGATGACAGGTCCGCGACCAGATCGGTCGGAAGGGCCTGAGTTCGCCTCCGCGTCAGTCGAGACGGCAGTCCATGTCGGTGTCGGGCAGGAAACCGTCGAGCAGCTTCAGGCACACGGTACGCGAATCGTTTCGATCCGGCACGATCTCGACTCCACCACTTCGTGAGCCGGTGAAGCAAGATTCCGCCTCGGTTCGCCGCTCTCCCGGCGACGTCGTCGTATGAAGCCCTCATCCACTGGTGCCGGTGCATGTCCTGACAGTCCGCCGCGGAACCGCGCTCCCTCCCACGACCCGTGCCTTACAAGAAATGTCCGCAAACTTACAAGAAAACGGTAGAGACCGGCCCGTACCGGAACCTATTGTGCGAGAGATGCTTTCGCAGTACATCGACGAGAGGAGGTCGACCTGCCCTGGCGCGGGTCAGCCCACGCGCCACTGGTGGGCTCACGTTTGTGAGCTGCCCGGGGCCGACGTGACGGCAACCGCGGCCCGCGGGTTCCCGGCGGTCGTCTTCAACCTCGATAACCCCATAGGAACCAGTGATGATTTCCGACACCGAGACCTTTCCGACAGCGTCGCCCAGCGACTTCGATGGTCCGCGAGTGCGTCTCTACTGTGAAGAATTCGTGGCCGATCCGCACAAGTTCTACCGGGAGATGCGGCGGCGTTTCGGCTCCCTGGCCCCAGTAGAACTGGCGCCAGGTGTTCCGGCCACGCTGGTGATCGGATATCACGCAGCACTGCAAATCCTCCACGACCCGGAGCGTTTCCCCCCTGATCCGCGCGTCCGGGAAGGCGAGATTGCCGCCAACTGTCCGATCCGATCCATGATGGCGTGGCGGCTCAACCCACTTCGCAGCGCAGGCGAAGACCATACGCGGCACCGGTCGGCGGCAGCGAGTGCGCTCGGCAAGGTCGATCTGCACCGGCTGCACACCATCATCGAGCAGATCGCCATCCGGCAGATCAACTCGTTTCGCGAGGACGGACACTGCGATGTGGTAAGCCAGTACGCGCTGCCCGTCGTCTTCGGGACACTCAATGCGCTGCTCGGCAGCCCTTCGGTGATAAGCCAACGCGCGGCAATCGGGATGGCGGCGATTTTCGACACCGTCGACGCCGACCGCGGCAATCAGATGCTGTCCGAGGCGTTGGTGGAACTGACTCGGTTCAAACGCATCCATCCGGGCGCGGATGTCACCAGCTGGCTGATCGAGCATCCGGTAGGGCTGGACGACGACGAGATGCTGCACCAGCTGTCGATGCTGTACGCCGCCGGAATCGAACCGCCGCTGAACCTGATCGCGAACACCATGCTTCTGCTGTTGACCGACGAGCGGTTCGCCGGAGAGGTGCTCGGCCGGAGTAGGTCGACCCGGGATGCGCTGGACGAGGTGTTGTTCAACGATCCGCCGATGTCGAACTACTACATCAGTTATCCGCGGCAGCCGGTTTTCCTCAACGGTTCCTGGTTGCCGGCCCATCAGCCGGTACTGATCAGCATGGCCGCCTGCAACAACGACCCGGCCATCCGGACCGGCGATGTCACCGACAAGCGGTCGCATCTGGCGTTCAGTACGGGTCCGCACGCCTGCCCCGCACGCTCAGCCGCGGAGCTGATCGTGCAGGACGCGATCGACCAGCTGCTGGATGCCCTACCCGAGATCAAGTTGGCAGTGCCGGCGTCCCAGTTGCACTGGCGACGGGGGCCGTTCCACCAGGCGTTGTCCTCGCTCCCGGTCATATTCCCCAAGAGCCCGCCGATCCGTTCGGGCGGCAATCCGTAGGCTGCCGCGCGCTCGGGGGCACCACATGTAGTCTGGCATCGGAGGGGGCCAATGCTGATCGATTTCGTTCCCAACGCGAGTTTGTACCCTTTCGAGTCGCGTTGGTTCGACTCGACCGTCGGCCGGGTTCACTACATCGATGAGGGGACCGGACCGACGATACTGTTCTGTCACGGCGCTCCGGCGTGGAGTTTCCTCTACCGCCACATCGTGAAGGACCTGCGCGACCGGTACCGGTGTATCGCCGTCGACTACCTAGGGTTCGGATTATCCGAACGTCCGGCGGGTTTCGGCTACACCATCGCCGAGCACACCGCAGTCCTCGGTGAGCTGATCGATCACCTGCAGCTCGACGGCTTCGTTCTGATGGGACACGATTGGGGTGGACCCATCGGTCTGGGCGCGGCCACCTCGCGCGCGGACCGGGTGAGCGGGATCGTGCTGGGCAACACGATGTTCTGGCCGATCGAAGCGAGGGCGAATCGGGCTTTCAGCGTGATCATGAGCAGCCGTCCGATGCAGCGGCGGATAGTCGAACAGAACTTCCTCGTCGAGCGTGTCCTGCTCGCAGAACTCGGGCGCAAGCTGACCGCTACCGAGGCCGACCACTACCGCGCGGTACAGCCCACCGCGGAGGCCCGGCGCGGACTCGCCGTGATGCCCAGAGAAATTCGTGCCGCGCGGCCGCTGCTGGACCAACTTGCCCGAGATGTGCCCGCCCTGCTCGGCGACAAGCCGACCCTGTTGGTGTGGGGCATGCGAGACATGGTGTTCCGCCCGAACGCCTGCTTCCCGCGAATGCGTGCCGCCTTCACCGATCTGGACATAGTGGAGCTGCCACACGCGCGGCACTTCATTCAGGAACACGCACCGGACGCGATTACGGAGGCGATCGCGAAGCGATTCCCATAAGGACGATCGAGGAACCCCACACTGAGGCGGTGAAGCTCGACACGCCTTGGATCGACGTGACCGAGAGTCGGGGACATGCCCTCCCGATCGGGTGACAGCATGTCCAGTGTGACTCGGCACCTAGACGATCTTGTAGGTTTGGGGCCGGTCTTGTAGCTTGCGGCGGTGTGCGACAGTGTTTCCGCATGACCGATCCGGAGTACCGGCAAGTTCCTTTCGACATGCGCGAAGACGAGTCGAAGGCCGACCGGACCGCGCGCTGGCACGACTGGCTCCATACTTGGCAAGGGACGGTCGGCCTCGCCTTCCACGACGACGACTTCAGCGCATCAGCGCTCGGCCAGAGCGTCGGCGAATTCCAGATCGTCGGATTCGAGTCCGGCGCCCTCGACTACCAGCGCTCTCAACGGGATGTGCGTGGCGACGGCGACTACGGCTACCGGCTCCTCATCCCGCTGGAAGGGAGTTTTAAATTCGCACAGGGTGATTCCATGGAGATATTCCGCCCGGGCAAAGTCTGCCTTTTCCACTGGGGCAGCCCCATGTACATGACACACGACGAGACAATTCGGGCGTTGATCATGACCGTGCCCGAAAAATCCATCCGCCTCGTCCACCCCGAAGACACCCCGCTCGCGCTGGATGAGACGCGGCCCGTCGTGCGCGCGCTGGACAGAGTGGTCCGTCAGCTCGCCGACAGCGAAGAACAGTGGACCACAGCAGATTTCGCCTACACATTCTCCAGTGCGCTGACGCTGCTCGAGGGGGGACTCACCCCGAATCGAGCCGTCACGCTGCGCGGAACCGAGAAGGATATCGAACGCGCGAAGGACGCTCAACGCGCACGTATCTTGATAGAACAGAAGGCGAGCGACCCCACCGTGACGCCGGAAGCCATCGCCGAGATGTGCGGGATGTCCCTGAAGACGCTGCACACCGTGTTGAAGGCGACCGAAGGCCTCACACCGGGCGCGATGCTGCGCAAGATCCGCCTCGACCTCGCACGTCAGCGATTGTCCACTCCACTGCCCATCGACATGGACAGGATCGCCTCCGAGGTCGGCTTCACTACGACACGCAGATTCCGAGAGGCATTCCAACGGCAGTTCGGGCAAACCCCGGCCCAGCTGCGCGAAGAGTTGTTCGGTATAGGCGCCAAAGGATAGCCCGTAGGGGATTCGGTTTCGCTGTCGCGCGGCGACTGGCCGTCGATGCGCGCTCGGCGTTGCGAGCATTGGCTTTTCGATGCCATGGCTCCACCTCTGCGCCGGTTCAGGTGCTGGATGTCCCGCCAGGCTGCCGCGGTGCCGCCCTTGCGGGGTGGCATTCATGCTGTGCCGCCGGACAGCGCGCGACGGTAGCCTGGCGCCATGATCGTTCGCGGACTGATCGTCGCAGCCCTCGTGGTTGTCGGCATTGCCGGATGCTCACCGGACAAAGAGAAGGTGATCTCGATGCGCGCGGTGCGCACCGCCGCTGCCGACGCCTCACCCTCGTCCTGCCCGATCCAGCTCGATGTGCCCGCGGCACTGAGCGCGGCGAAGGTCGGCGGCGAGGCCCGGTTCGATTCGGCGCGGACGCAGGTCTCGGCGAGCGAGACTCCGGCAGAGGATCCGGTGGCCGCACAGCGGAGCGGGCAGCGCCCGGTCGATGCCGCCGCAGGGGCGTCCATCGAATGCGAGTACCGGCTCGGACAGCACCCGCTGCGAGTCCAAGTGATCGCGACTCATGCAGGACGGTCGGTCAACCTGTTGGCCGCGCGAGTCAGCAGGGAGGCCCACCTGACCCGCGACGAACTCGACCGCTTTTTGTCCGCACCGCCCGGTGCCGGCGAGGTCGAGGTTGTCGGTGGCGCGGTCGCGGTGGGCGGGCTCGCCATCGACTACGGAGATGCCACGATACTGGTCTCCTCGGAGGCTCCCGAAGTGCGCGAAGCCACCCTCGAGCAGGTCACCAGGGCACTCATCGACCAGGTGAAGTTCTGAGGTTCCACCGTCCGTTCGGGGCCGTCCCGGGCAAGCACGGCCCCCGGTCGATTGCGGGGGCGGGATGTGCTGAGACGCCGGAAGCCGCGTGTCCGTGGCTTCCGGCGTGTCCGCACGTCAGGCGCGGTCCGGGTGCCAAGTGGTGACGGCCCAGATGACTACGACATCGAGTGCGATCACAAGGATCGACCACCCCGGGTAATAGGGGAGCCACAGGAAGTTGCCGAGGATGGACAGACCGGCGAGTATCACGGCTATCACCCTGGCCCACGCCGCTCCGGTCATCAGTCCGAGTGCGGAGATCACCAACAGGATGCCGAGGACGAGATGGATCCATCCCCACCCGGTCGTGTTGAACTGGTAGGTGTACTCGGGTCCTGCTACGTAGATTTCGTCTTTGGCTATCGCGGAGATTCCTTGAAGAATCGAGGCGACGCCGGTGATCATCAGGAGGACCGCCGCGCCGATCGACGTGCCGGCCGCGACGGCCTGTCTGGTCGGGGACTGGTCGGGTTCGGTTGTCCTGGCCATGGGTCACACCTCTGCTGGGTGGTCGTGTAATCGGATTTCGCTCAGCACCCGTCGCCGCCGCGCGGTTGATCGGGGTGAGTCGGCTGGTTCCGGGTGAGCCGATCCGGGGCTCGTTTTTCCAAGAGTATGGTTGCCGGATCCGTCACCGGACGGTGCCGCGTTTGCGTGGTCCCATGAAACGTACGCATAGGGTGAACGGAGAGGTATTTCCCGAACTCGTGGACCACGTAAGCCAATGCGCGCGAAATCAAATCCTCGAACAGCCTGGTTGACTGTCCGAGCCGTGAATGTCGAGGACGACTCCCTGGGCCTCGCGACTCCTTCTCGCTTCTTCGCTTATCTGGCTCGAATTGCACTTCGGGGAATCCCACCGGCAACGCGGGCGGGGCAACGTTCAGGATCTGGGACCACACACCACATTGTGTGTGATCTAGACCACGATAACACCTCCCGCTTCGCTTCTTAAGTGTCATGAGGATGTCTGGTTTCACTTGTCAGTCGGTGCCGAAGCCGGTTCAGCAGGCGTGCCACCAGCGCAATCTTGCGGACAGCTGTGCCGATCAGTCGCACTCGACACCTAGGCGGGACGTCCGGATCGGAGCGCTGATCATTGTCGCTTCAGGTGTCCTACAAACGTGTCGGAGAGGGTGGCGAAAGCACTTCATCCAGCTGGTCGTTTTTGTCAGACTCTCCCGTTCTACGCGGCGGGAGCGCACACTGAAGGAGGGTGCTTCCGGACGGCGTGTGCGCGGTTCGGACAAAGCGACTGTTGATTATGCACTGTGTCTAATTCTTATGAGTCGAGGAGTGCTTGTGAACGCATACCCATCGATCGCTGAGCACGGCATTGTCGGTGATCTGCAGACTGCGGCTTTGGTGTCCTCGGCGGGCACGATCGACTGGTGGTGTACTCCGAGATTCGATTCGCCGAGCGTTTTCGCGTCGCTGTTGGACAGCGAGCGCGGTGGTTTCTGCCGATTGGCCATTGATTCCGCGGTGGAGAACGCGGCGGTTCGGCAGCTGTATATGCCCGACACAGCCATTCTCGTCACCAGGTTCATGGCGCCGGACGGGGTCGGTGAGGTCGGAGACTTCATGGACCCGATCCAGGATCCGGTGGCCACCGATCGGCACCGGCTGGTGCGAGTGGTCCGGGTGGTGCGAGGTACTCTGCCGTTCACACTCACCTGCAGGCCGCGGTTCGACTACGGTCGTGCCTCGCACCAACTGGAAATGCGCGACGACCGAGCAGCGGTCTTCCACGGTCCGGGAACGGACCTGCACCTGCAGGTGACCGATCCGATGACGCTGGAGTCCGAGGACGGTGACATCACCGCACGGTTCACCCTCTCCGAAGGCCAAACCGCGGTAGTGGCGTTGACCAGCATGGCGAGCGAGGGCTCGGCGCCTGCGCATCCGGGGTGGGACGATACGGTGGCCGACTTGGAGCGGTGCCGCAGCTTCTGGCAGTCCTGGT
This sequence comes from Nocardia abscessus, assembly GCF_015477775.1. Classification (GTDB taxonomy): domain Bacteria; phylum Actinomycetota; class Actinomycetes; order Mycobacteriales; family Mycobacteriaceae; genus Nocardia; species Nocardia abscessus_A. Next base: position 302,449 of record NZ_JADLQO010000009.1, read on the forward strand.
TGCGTTCGTCCAAGTATCGCGGCCGGTGGCGGGACATGGTGAATCGTTCGGCCATCACATTGAAACTGCTGACCTACGCACCGAGTGGGGCGCCGATCGCCGCAGCGACCATGGGCCTGCCTGAACAGGTGGGCGGCGAGCGCAACTGGGACTACCGCTATACCTGGATTCGGGATGCTTCTCTGTCGGTGCGCGCGCTGATCGATTTGGGCTTCACCGAAGAGGCGTACGCCTTCCGGCGCTGGCTGCGCGACCGTCTCGATGCCGGCGACACTGCCTCGGGGGAGCCGTTGCAGATCATGTACCGGATCGATGGCGACCCGCGGCTGGACGAGGAGGTACTCGACCACTTGGAGGGCTATCGGGGTTCGGCGCCGGTACGGGTCGGCAATGCGGCGGCGGATCAGGTTCAGCTCGATATCTATGGCGAGGCCGCCGACGCCCTGGCTCAGTCGCCGGACATCGGTGGCATTTGGGGGTGGAGGTCGTTCGCGAACCTCACCGACTGGCTGGCCGAGCACTGGGACCGGCCCGATGAGGGAATCTGGGAGACGCGCGGTGGGCAGCAGGAGTTCACCTACAGCCGTCTGATGACGTGGGTCGCGTTCGATCGCGGTGTCCGGCTGGCCACCGACTTCTCACGTCCGGCGAATATCGCCCGCTGGACGCAGGCGCGTGACGAGGTGTTCGCCCAGATCGTCGAACGCGGATGGAGCTCGAAGCGACAGGCATTCGTGCAGCATTATGCGACCGATGTGCTGGATGCGTCGCTGTTGCTCATGCCGAGAATGGGTTTTCTGTCGCCCAAGGATCCGGCATGGCTGAGCACCCTTGATGCCATGGACGACGAACTGGTCAGCGACAGCCTGGTCTACCGCTACGACCCCGAAGCGTCCCCGGATGGTCTGCGCGGCGTAGAAGGAACCTTCAACCTGTGCAGCTTCCTGTATGTGGAGGCGCTTGCTCGTGCGGGACGGCTGACCCAGGCCCGGTACGCCTTCGACAAGATGCTCACCTACGCCAATCACGTCGGTCTCTTCGCCGAAGAGATCGGCCCTTCCGGTGAGCAGTTGGGCAATTTCCCGCAGGCGTTCACGCACCTGGCCCTGGTCGCGGCCGCCATGGCTCTGGACGAACAACTCGACCGCGCCGAGGCTCGGCCGGCGGCGATGTCCGGATAGGCCGAGCCGCCGGATGGCCGGTACCGGTGTGTCCAGCCCGCCCCGCGGAGCGCTTGTTCCGCTGGCGCTCGCGCAGTTCATCTGCAGCTTCGCCGGTTCGAATATGAACGTGATGATCAACGACATCAGCGCTGATCTGAACACCACCGTGCAGGGTGTGCAGACCGTGATCACGATCTTCCTGTTGGTGATGGCGGCGTTGATGATTCCGGGCGGCAAGATCACCGACCGGTACGGCCGTAAACGCTGTTTCATGGCGGGCCTGATCGTGTACGGCGTAGGCGCGGTGCTCAGCGCCCTCGCACCTGGGCTGGGCGTGCTCATCCTGGGCAACTCGATTCTCGAGGGTGTCGGCACCGCGATGCTGATACCGCCCGTCTACATCATGACGACCTTGCTGTTCACCGAAGCGCCGTCCCGCGCGCGAGCATTCGGCGCGATCATGGCGATGGGCGGGATCGGCGCCGCGGCGGGCCCCCTTCTCGGCGGGCTCATCACCTCGGGACTCAGTTGGCGCGCGGCCTTCGCGTTCCAAGCGTTGGTGGTCGGGTTGATCGTGGTGCTCGGTCGCCGCATCACCGACCCGTTGCCCCCGGACCCGGCCAAGTCGTTGGACATCTCCGGCACGGCGTTGTCTGCGATCGGGCTGGTCTTGCTGGTGATGGGGATTCTGGCCGCCGACAACGACATCCGGCTGATGTTCGGGCTGCTCGCGGCTGGAGCGGTATTCCTGATGTGGTTCTTCCTGTCGATTCGCGCGAAAGAGCGGGCCGGGCACGAGCCTTTGATCTCGACCAGCCTGTTCCGCAACCGCACTTCCAACCTCGGCCTGATCACCCAGAACATTCAATGGCTGATGCTGATGGGGACCTCGTTCGTGGTCGCCGCGTACCTGCAAGTCGTCCGGGGATATGACGCTGTTCAGACCGGCGTGATCTTCACCGCCGCCACGGTAGGGCTGCTGGTGTCGTCGCTCGCCGCCGCACGGCTGGCGCGGCGGCGAGCCCAGCGCACTCTCATCGTCGCCGGGTTTCTCGTGACGGTCGTTGGTATCGCCGCGCTACTCGCTTTGGCGGGCCGCTCCCTCAACCCGTGGGCTTTCGCCCCGGGACTGCTGCTGATCGGGGTGGGGCTGGGCGTGATGCTGACCCCCTCGGTCACGATCGTGCAGTCCAGCTTCGACGAGGAGCAACAGGGTGAGATCTCCGGGTTGTCGCGCAGCGTGTCGAACCTCGGCTCCGCACTCGGCACGGCTGTCGCGGGGACCATCCTCGTCGCGGGCCTGACAAGTCACGCCTACGCGGCCGCGTTGACCACTCTGGCCGCCGTCGGGATCATCGGGTTGCTCGCTGCGGTATCGCTGCCCCGGAACGACTCCCGAGCGCCCGAAGTGCGGGATGACGGCGGCGTGCAGAGCCCATGACACCTCTGGTCCGTCCTGCGCTGCGGCGGCAAGCGAGACGCCCCACGACAGGTTCCATCGAGGAAAGGACCGAGCCCGGTTTCGGGACGCGGTCGGCGCGGCTCGGAGGTTCGACGAAGGAGAGGAGGTCTCGTGGACACCGATCCGCATGCCCTGTTGCACGGCCCATTGTTCTCGCGTACCACGCCGTTGGATGGCGACAATGCGGCCAGCCGCATCAGCGCCTACATCTACGGCAATGTCCTGGTTCTCGCGGCACTGGTGCCGGTCGTCACGGGAGACAAGCACGTAGGAATCCTGGTGGTCCTCGGAACAGCCTTGTCCACGTTCGTCGCTCATGCCTTCGCCGAAGCGGTCGGGCACAGCGTGCGTCGTCGTAGTGCACTGACGAGGGCCGAGAAAATCCGCGATCTGCGCAATTCGGTCCCGATCCTCAGTTCCGCGGTACTACCATGCGCCATTCTCGCGATCGGATGGCTGGGCTGGTTGGAGCCGAGAACCGCGCAGGTAGTCGCGGAACTGACGGTTCTGATCCGGATCGGGGGCATCGTGTTCGTCATCGGCCGGCTCAATGGGCAGCGTCCTACGCGAGAGTCGGTGTTCGGTGCTGTCCTGTTGACGGTGATCGCCGCGACCGTTGTGGTCGTGAAGATCGCGCTCGGCCACTGAGGCACGCAGCCCGGCGGGATCGAGGATCCGTTGATGTGGCGCTCCGGCACGGGACAACGCGCGTTGGGAAACACGTAGTTGCCCGATAGTTGCCATAACCTCCTCGGTGCGCGGTGCGGTGACGGTTACGCTTGCCGCGTGCCAACCAATCTGACCGACAGTGCGCCCGGTCGTGGATCCGGTCCTATCGTCCGGCGTGGGCATGATCGCGAGCGGCCTCACCGCTATTCGTTCGGTGGGCTGCTGGTCGCGGTGATCTTCGTGTGGCTGTCGCTGACGCCGACGTTGCTGCCGCGTGGTCCATTTTTCCAAGGATTGGTTACCGGGATTTCGGCGGCGATCGGCTACGGCATCGGCGTCCTCGGCTCGAAGTTGGTTCGCCATCTCGTGCAGCGGGAGGCGACACCCGGTGTGCAGAAAGTCGTGCGCTGGATAGTTCTGTCGATCGGAATTCTCGGAAGTCTGGCGATGCTCGCGTGGTTCCGAGATTGGCAGTCGGACCTGCGGGTGCTTATGAGTGCCGCGCCGTTCCCTTGGTGGGGATATCTCGTCGTGGTAATTGTGTCGATTGCGCTTTTCGTCGGGTTGGTGGCACTGACCCGGATGCTGTCTCGCGCAGTGTCGTGGGTCGAACGCAAGGTCAGCCGGGTGGTACCGCGACGGATCTCGGCGACGGTCATCGGTGTCGTGGTGGTGGCGCTGCTCGTCGTGTTGATCAACGGGGCGGCGGTGCGCGTGATCATGTCCGGGCTGAACGATTCCTTCGCCGCTCTCAATCAGGAGACCAAGGCCGGGGACGAGCCGCCGACCACGTCGCTGCGTTCGGGCGGACCTGGCTCACTTGTCAGCTGGGACTCGCTGGGCAGGCAGGGCCGCGCGTTCGTCTCGCGTGGTTCCACTGTCGAGGAACTGTCCGCGTTCCATGGGGGACGGCCCGCGCTGGAGCCGATCCGTGCCTACGCCGGGCTCGCCAGCGGTGGGCAGACGATCCAGGAGAACGCTCGGCTGGCAGCGGACGAACTCGAACGCGCAGGCGGTTTCGACCGTGCCGTCGTCGCCGTGGCGACCACCACGGGCACCGGGTGGATCAACGAGAGTCTCGCGTCCGCGCTGGAATACATGTACAACGGCGACACCGCGATCGTCGGGCTGCAGTACTCGTACCTGCCGAGCTGGCTGTCGTTCCTGGTGGACCGAGAGCGTGCTCGCCAGGCTGGGGAGGCGCAATTCGACGCTGTGTACGACAAATGGAAGCGGCTGCCGTCGGAAACTCGTCCGAAGCTCGTCGTCATGGGTGAAAGCCTCGGCTCCTACGGAGGCGAGAGCGCTTTCGGCAACGTCGAGAACGTCGAGCTACGCACCGACGGCGTCCTGTTCACCGGACCGCCGAATGCCAATGAGATATGGACCGACGTTACCGCGAACCGCGATCCGGGTTCACCGGAGTGGCTGCCGATCTATGAACGTGGAGAGACGGTGCGGTTCGGGGCGCGGGCACCGCAGGACCTGCCGCGGCCCGACGCACCGTGGGAGCGGCCCCGGATGGTCTATCTGCAGCATGCCTCGGACCCGATCGTCTGGTGGTCTCCGAAACTCGTTCTGAACGAGCCGGATTGGCTGGACGAGGAGCGTGGGTACGACGTCCTCGACAGCACGCGCTGGTACCCGTTCGTAACGTTTCTGCAAGTAGCTGCCGACATGGCGGTGTCGACCAGCGTGCCCGACGGCCACGGCCACACATACGTTGTCGATATCGCCGACGCGTGGAGCGCGATTCTTCCGCCGGAAGGCTGGACCCCGGCAGACAACGACCGCCTGCGCGCCACACTCGCCGGAATCGGTGGGGACGGCTGAGCGGCAGGCTTCCCCGATCGATTACACCTCCCGCCACGCGGTGACCGTGCCGTCATCGATCGCCTTGCGCAGCGCGGCATGATCGCGGGCGTTCTGGTCGGCGCAACTCTCGGCGAATGCGGCCATGGCTACCTCGAAGTCGTCGTCCGCGTCGAGGTAACCGGTGATCGCAAACCGGTCACCGGCGCGTGCGTGGGCGTAGGCGAGGACACGTGCGCACAAGCGGCCGTAGCGAGTCATCAGTTCAGGGGACATGGTCTGGATGTCGGCGGATCCTTTGCCGTCACGCAGTTGACGGACGTAGAAGTCCCGGATCACTCCGTCTTCGCCCGCGCCTTGCTGCCAGCCCAGGAAGATATCGCTGGCAGCTTGCATCAGCCGCTGCCCGGCCACGACACGCTCGCCCTGGTTGGTGAACGACGGGCCGTCGAGGTGCTTCGCGAGGACCGACGGCTGAGCTTCTTTGACTTGTAGGAACAGTGGGTCGTTGCCCGGCCCGCGCAGGAGGATGATCCATGCCCGGGTGCCGACGCTGCCCACACCGACGACCTTTCGGGCCGCTTGAACGTACTCGAACCGGTCGAACAGGGCTCGCCGGTTGGGCTGCAGGGTGTCGCGGTACTGACCGAGCCGCTGGATCAGCGTCCGGTTCAACTGCTCCGCGTCGGCGCCGGTGAAGATCTCCTCGATAGGGATGATCAGTGGCGGCGTGCTCGTGATCCGCGGTTGCCCGTCCACGACGGTGGTCAGCTTCGACAGCGCCTGGACGCTGTCTCGGCTCCAGGACTTGTCGATCGTCTTCTTCAACCGTTTCCTGGTCGGCGGATCGAGGACTGCGCGCAGTTCGTCGAAACGGGTCACGGCGTCGATATGGGAGTACCAGACCTCGAGCTCTCCGCGTGCGGACTGCTGATTCATGATGTCGCGGTACTCGGCGGCGCAGGCACGGATGTACTTCCCGCGTTGTTTGCCGCTGTGGTTGTTGTCGCGTCCGGCGACCGCGAGGCTCGCGACAAGTCGTTTGACGTCCCATTCGAACGGGCCGGGATAGGTTTCATCGAAGTCGTTGAGGTCGAAGGCAAGGTTGCGTTCCGGTGTCGCGAAGAGTCCGAAGTTGCTCAGATGGGCGTCGCCGCACAGTTGAGTGATCAAGCCGGTGGTCGGAGCGTGCGAAAGATCCTCGGCCATGACCACCGCCGCGCCGCGGTAGAACGCGAACGGCGCGCTGCTCATTCGCCCGTACCGCACCGGAACGAGCTCGGGAATTCGGGTCGCGGCCTGGGCTTCGAGCAGCCCGAGCGGATCCCGATCAGCGCTGGGCCGGAACTCGGCCAACACGCCGGACGGTGCCCGGCGCCATACTGACTTGCCGTATTCGGCACGGTCGGCGCGGGTCGATCGGTCGGCCGCGTCAGTGTGCTCGTCGGGCTCCGCGACGGCGGGATCGTTTCGCTCGGTCATGGTTCGCCCCACAATCGCTAGTCGCGCTCTGATAAGGAAGCTCGTCACGGACGGTCCGGCGGCAGGTGGATATGGGCGGTGCAGGTTTGATGCGGTGTCACTTCATGAGTGCGAGGTTGCGCCAGAAGTTGACGAGGCTTTCGGTTCCCCCGAACAGGGTGGTGAAGTTGGTCGAATCGACTATGACGATGTCGCCGGCGCGTCGGTCGGTGGGCGGCAACCAGATGAGGGTGTTGAATTCGGTATCGCCCTCGGCGGTGAAGGGATGGGGTCGGTCGAGGTCGATGGGTTGGCGGGCGAGCAGACGCACGGATTCGCTTGCGGGCGCGGTGAGGTGATAGTGCGGGAGATGGGGGTGGAAGTTGAACGTGGTGACGTTCTCGAGCAGATTCAGGGCGTCGAGGTCGCGGAATGTGGTCAAAGGCGCGATGGATTTCGTGTCTTCGACGACGGCGGGACGGAGTCCGTACATGTTGTGCACCGGAACGTCGAGGGCTTTCATCAGTGAGCGCGTGTAGGCGCTGAAGCGTTGCTGGCGCGGCACCAGTGGGTCGCCGTGGTGGTCGTATTCGACTTGGCGTTGCTGGAGGTCGTCGGTGCAGCCGACGTCGTGGTGTGGCGCCAGGAGCAGACAGGTGTCTTCGCGGCGTAGCCACTCGTCGATGGCTGCGATCTCCTCGGGCTCGGCTGCTGCCTGACCGAGTACGTGGTCGAGGCCGAAGATCATGAGGGTGTCGGTGTCGGCGAGGATGCGTTCGTCGATGGGTAGTTCGAACCCCGCTTGATCAATGCGCTGGAAGACTGCGACAGGATGGCCGGTGGCTTCTGCGGCGACCTGCTGGAAGGTGAGGGTGGAGCGGTGGAACAGCTCCAGCGTTCCCGCGATTCCCTGCAGGAAGTGGGCGGTGTCGTATTCGGGTGTCTCGTAGGCCGGCCAGGTGGCCTGGCGCACTTCGGTCATGGTGGAGAAGCGGTTGTCCAGCGCGGCGGGGTCGCGCTGGGCTTCCCAGGGATAGCTCCAACTCCAGTAGATGCTCAATCGGCGTCTGCCGGGAGCATAGGTGCGCGGCAGCTGGGATTGGTTGTAGGTGCGTGCTGCCCGGGCGATCGTGCTCATGGTGCTACCTCGTTGTCGGTGAGAGTGCAGAGGTAACGCAGGGCGCTGAGACCGGGCAGGAAGAAGTACGCGCCACCTCTGAGCGTTGTAAACGCCGGTAATCCCTTGATCGTTCTGCGAATCGGGCGCTTGGGGATTTTGTATTCCAGGGTTCCGTCTTGATTGCCGATGATCGGGTCGCGCTCGTTGCCGAGTTCGTGGAAGGTCTTGTCGTTGATCCACACGTTCTGGGCGAACTCGAATTGACGCACCAGGCTTGCGCATAGCACGAATGCCGCGATTCCACGCTCGGCGCCGTCTTCGGGTACGCCCTCCGGGAGGTGCGGTCCGTAGGTAGCGCCGCGGCGGATCAGGCGCCTGTGTTGCATGTTCACCGCGGTGTCGCGGGGATTCAGCCTGCGGATGTGAGAACCCAGAGGCGCCGCATAGCCGTAGGGATCCATCTCTTTGTAGTTGAAATCATTGTTGCGCTGCATATCAGCCCCGAGCTCGGGGTCGTCGCTGTCGGGGGCGAGCACCAGGGGAGCGCCGCTTCGCCAACGACCCATCAGTTTCGCGGCCAGCAACTCTTGCTCCTCAGCGGTGTCGGCGTGCTCGGCCAGGAAATCGCGAAACCGCCCGACGTGTTCCTGCAGGCGCCGGTAGGCCATGTAGCTGCCGTTGCGCGACAACACCTCCGGTTGCGGCAGTCCGGCCGGAGGGCCGTCCTCGTCGGGATATCCCAGGATGAACTCCCCAGCCTTGATGGGGGCGCCCGTGCCCGGCGTCGGCTGTTCACCGGAGCCTTCGATCACCGGCTGTGACAACCGGTCGCGGTAGCCGAAATGGTCGTGCGCGTACTCCAAAGGCGGAACGGCCGCCACGTCCAGCGAGGAGAGCACCGTTACTCCCGCGCAGCCGGCGACCAGCTGGTCGTGCGCTCGGATGCGACGATCGCGTTCGGCATCGTCCTGGGCGAACAGTACGACGATCGCGTGCAGCCCGTCGCGGGCCAATCCACCGACCCAGTGGTCGGGATGATCGAGTCCGATGTCACCGAGGATGTGTGCCCGTGCTGCCATGCCTTGCCGGAACTCCTCGGGAAATGTCGCCAACGACTGATCGGGCACGCCGAGCGCGCGCAGCCCGGTCCAGGTGAACGCGAGTGTCACCCAGCTGCGGTCGGTGCTCACGCGGCGTTGTGCGTCAGCCGCCGAGGCGACCCGGTCGACCATGGCCGACAGCCACGCCCGCCCACCGTCGCCACTGTCGAACGACAGGAACTCGTAGCGCCCGGTCAGCGCGGGGACGCGGGTCAGCACCATGTGCTGGATATCGTCGATTTCGAGCATCAACGAACCTCGTGGTACTACTGCATTTGGTCGAGCATGTCGGAGAACGCCGCCTTCAAACGCAGTGCCTTCTTGATCTCTTCCGCGGTCACGTATGGGTACTCGCCGTACTCCAGGAAGCTCGGGAATTGGTGCTCACGGAAGAACTTGACGACCGCGTCGGTATCGGTCTTCCAGTCCTCGGGGAATCCTTCGAGGTTGACGAAGACGGTCGTGATGCCTGTCGACACGAACAGGGCGATGGCGTCCTCGACGTACTTGTCGAAGTCGGTGTCGAAGATCCCTTGATACTGGAAACACAGCCCGTCACCGATGTCGAACAGCACCCACCGCAAGTAGTGCAACCGCAGTGGCGCCAGCACGGTGGGGTCCTCTTCGACCGCGGTCTCGAGCTGTTTACCGTACTCTCGGATCGCCGCCTCTCGTCCGGGTTTGACCCTCGCGATGATCGAAAAGCCGTAATTGGCCGGTGTGCGGGGGAATATCGGTCCGTACCGACCCTGCTCCAGCTCGAAATATCCTTCCTTCGGAATGGTCATCGCCGTCGGCTTGGACCAATCGCCGTCACCTGTGGTCATGTCCGCCTCCGTCTCCAGTGGTGTGGCTCCAGTGGCACGGTCACGAAGAAGTGGCCCGATAGCGGCCGATCTGTCACGAACGACGCCGAATCATCAATAGCCGATCTCGGCGATCGGCATGAACTCATCGCGGGCACGGGGCCGCCCAGCCAGCTGGCCGGCCAGCCCCTTCGCTTCGGCAGTTACGGACTTCTTCATTCGAATCGCAATCAACGCGGTTTGAACGGGATTCGCGCAGTGGCGCAACGGGTGGTATCGATAGCTGCGCGGACGTAGCCCGGATACCGCAGTCCGCCTCGCGGCGGTGCTCACGCGGTGAGTTTAGCAGGCGAGCCGCTCCGCGATCCTGCTCTTGCCTGTGCTGTCCGTCGCTCGAACAGTTGAACTCCTCGGCGTGGGTTGCTGCTCATGTACTATATGCTCGGTATTTTCACGTCGAGTCTGCCGTCTGGCGCCGAAGACGCTCAGTGCTCATTTCGCACCGAACCTCGATGAATCGATCGAGCGACGAGAAGTGGGCGCCTCACAAAGAAAACAAGAGTCTGCTTTCGATCCAGGCGCCGACCTGCGGTCCGATTTACTCCGCGGTTGGCAACGACACGGGAAAGATCGCCCGAGGAGGTTCACAACATGGATTCGTTTTGGGATTACGTCTGGTACACGATCCTGGTGTTCGCCTTCGTGGCGTATCTGATCGTGCTGTTCCAGATTCTCGTGGATTTGTTCCGCGACCACGCCGTCTCCGGCGTCGCCAAAGCCGTGTGGGTGATTGCCCTGGTGGTGTTCCCCTACCTGACTGCGCTGGTGTACCTGATCGTCCGTGGGCGGGGCATGGCGCTGCGCGGCCAGCGGGCGCAGGCCGAGGCGAAGCTGGCCACCGATCACTACATACAGCAGGTCGCGGGTAAGTCGCCCGCCGAGAACATCGCCGATGCCAAGGCCCTCCGCGACTCCGGTGTCATCACTGACGTGGAATTCGAGCAACTGAAGGCTCAGGCACTAGGGCATCCGGGTTCTGCACACAACGCGCCTACCGGCCAGTGACGCTGCGGCCTTGCCTGCTGTCCGGTGTCGGTTGTCGATAGTCCGACACCGTGGCGGCGGCCTGGCCGGAGCACGCGCCGAATCCGCGGATTGGGAAGCCATCGATGCGGAGGCACCCCGGTCGCGTCCCATGCGCCGAACCGCAACCACCACGAGCGGACGGGGGAGACTCGAAGGCGGAGCCTGGAGTCTGCGACGTGCCCTTCCCTCGCGCGTCGCCGCAGTCGTGTCGGCGTCAGGCAGTGGCGGGGGATTGCAGGCGCCAGGGGGCTCGCCGGATGAGGCCGTCGCCGCGGCCGGAGTCCACGGTGTTACTGCGAAGGCGCGCACCACTCGCGGCGGTAGGTGGCCCAATCTGCCGGTGTCGCAGCGAAATCGACGTACAGCGCTACACCGAAGGCCGGTCGACGGGGGTCCTTTCGGCTCAATGCCAGTCGGATTCCGCGCACCGCGTTGGCGACGGTTTCCGCCGCGCCGTGATGCCCGGGATCGTCGGCCCAGAAAGCGGGCAGCCCCATCAGCAGGTCGACACTCGCCGGGGTGACCTCGAGTGCGAGTGCGGTCTGCTGAGCGACGTACCCGCCATACAGGGAACCCCACGGCATGGAGGTGTCATACGACATCAGCGCTACCTGATCTACGCGGCGCGCCACGTCCGCGAAATACTCTTGCGACCACCACTTTCCGTGATCGAACAGGGTGATTCCGACCGAGTGCAGCCCCGGCAGGGGGTCGATCTGCGGAGCCGACACCGACAGCGGTGCGCCTCGGCTCGCGGTGACGGCGCGTACCTGGTCCAGCAGCGTCAGGTATCCGGACGTACCCGACCGCACCGGCTCCAGATCGAGGTGGACGCCGTCGAAACCGAGGTCGACAACCCTGGTGGCGGAGGTGGTGATCCGGTCGCGGACGGCGGCTTCGTCCAGATGCAGACCGTCGAATTCGGGGGCGACGAGGTCTCCGAGCCAGGACTGCACCCGTATCCCGGGCCGTGCACGATGTACCGCATCGACGAACCACTGTGCCCGCGGATGTAAGTCGTCGCGCAGACTGCCGTCGTGTTCCAGCGGGCCGGTGTGCACGTAGAGGTCCTTGATGCCGGTGCCGGCCAACGTGGTCACCAGTCCAGCCACGTCGGCGTCGGTCTTGCGGCCGTCCACCCAGGCGTGGCCGAGCCACACCGCGTCCCGCCCTCTGGTGCGCGCGTCCGCGCCGGGTTCACCGGCGAACTCGAATCGCAGCGCGACCGCGGCCGCTCCCACCGGAACCAGCAGCATCGCAAGCACTAGCCCCACGGCTACCGCGGCGCGGCGCCACCGCGACCAACCCCGCCACCGAGTCACCACACTCAGCAACCTGCCCCGCACTTTTCGTCCCTCCCGCGCTGAGAGCCGTGACGCGAGCCGCCTCTCTTGCCTGCCGCTCGCCTCGGCCGATCCCAACACTACCAACCCGCGTGCCACGACCTTTGCAGTCCGGACCACAACGACTTCGGGCAGTCGTGGCTGTCTCGGCACCAAATCGCTGTTCCGCCTGCTGTGGGTGGAGGTCGACTACAACCTGGCCCGCTACACGCGCCGCTACAGGCGGCACGGCACGAGACACCACCGAAAACTTGCGTGAGTGAGCCTACGAGGAACTCGCCCACATCGATAACGTCCAGACGGACCTCCAACCACCGGCGTGCCCGCCGCGAGTGGTTCGAGCGCCGCCACATCGATGACGTCCAGACGCCCCGCAACAGGTGCGAATCCCGCGCTTCGAGCAAGAGAGCGCGCCCCGCCTTGGCGTGCGAGCGCGCTCGCGCGGCGTAGTAGCGGTGGAATCATCACCCTGTCGCGTCCTACCAGCAAGCTCATGGCCGACCTCATCGACCAGAACTACGGTGCCCTTGCCTAGTGGGGCGGCACAGCGCCCACGCCACTCGGACAAAAGAGCCGATCATAGGCTGATTCGATACGGCAAGTTCCATACCTGCCCGCCTGCCGCCGGTTGACCGGCGACGGGTGGCCTTCTGTGCACAATCGCCCAGGCATCATCTCGGCCGGATTCTTGCGATATGGGTCCTACTCGATGGCCGCCTTGTCGGAGAAGCCGGAACAGGGGCCGCTCCGCCCTACGCGACGCGCGTGGAGTCCCGATCGCCCATGCGGCAACGGCCACGCTACTTCGCGTGCCTGCGAGGGGCGGATTATGGGACGGATAGATGTCAGCGTGCGCATTCCCGCCGCACGTGGCGCCACGAAGAGGTTATGGGGGAGTGTCGGGCACTGTGGGGTGACATGAGGAGTCGAAGAATGCACCGACTTCGGAGGCGGTGGTGAACCGGCCCTGCGGACACTCTTAGCGACCGCAGATGTCCTCACACCGGCCCCGTAGCGCTGCGTGGCCGGTCGAGAAACATGATCACGGTTGACCACGCCTGTCTGCATCAAATGAGACGCTCGGACCCGGATCGGCGTGTCTTCTGCTCGTTCGGTCCGATGACCTGCCGGTTTTTGAGACAATGAATACGGATCGCATACCAAGTGTGTGCAGCCGATCGGTTTGTGCTCGCGTTAGACCCTTCAACTGCTCCGCCGTGAGCCCACGGTGCGGGAGTCGGCGATTATCGAGCCGACGCCTCGGTACGGCGGGCGCGCTCGAATCCATTGCGATGCGTCATGCGATCAGCGAAGGAATTTCGGCATGGCTCGATACCTGTTGGCAGCGAGTCCGATACCTGGGCATGTGGCGCCGATGCAGGCCGTCGCGGCTGACTTGCGGCGGCGTGGGAATCAGGTGCGCTTGGTTGCTGGCACAGGGTTTTGCGCATCCACTCGAGCGCAGGGTATCGAATCCTCGGCGCTGCCCCGAGATGCCGAGGTGGCGCGTGCCCCGGTGCCACGAGGTCGGGTATCGGATTTACTCAGGCGGTGGCGAACCGGTCGGGCGGAACTGCGGTCTGCTTTTCTGGCCCCGATTCCGGCGCAGTACCGGGCACTGGCCACTGAGCTGGATCGAACGGAATTCGATGCCGTTCTCGTCGACGTGATGTTCACCGGGGCCATTCCGCTGCTGTTGTCGCGGCGGAAACGGCCGCCGGTGATCGTCTGTGGCGTCGTTCCATTGATGCTGTCCAGCGCGGACTGTCCGCCGTTCGGGACCGGCTGGCAGCCGCGCGCGGGTCGTGATTACACGACGATGAACCGGTTTGTGCAGCAGGTGTTGTTTCGTGGTCACCAGGCCGGGCTCAACTCGATTCTGCGCGCGCTCGACCTGGAGCCCGCGCCGGTTTTCCTGCTGGACTGGCCCGTCCTCGCCGATCGAATCCTGCAGTTCACTGTGCCCGGTTTCGAATACCCGCGAGGCGATCTGCCGACGTCGGTGGTCTTCACCGGGCCGATTCCGATCCCCGCTCTCCCGGATATCGCCTTGCCGAGTTGGTGGCCCGCCCTCGGGGGCGCGAAAAGGATCGTTCATGTCACACAGGGCACATGGGACAACCGGTGTTTCGATCAGTTGCTCCGCCCGACCTTGTCCGCGCTGAGCCAACGCTCCGATGTAGTGGTCGTCGCGTGCACCGGTCGCTCGCAAACACCCATCGGGCCCCTGCCCGCGAACGCGTATGCCGCCGATTTCATCCCCTACGCACAGCTGCTGCCGCGCGTGGACGTGATGATCACCAATGGTGGCTATGGCGGCGTCAACCAAGCACTGAGCTACGGGGTGCCATTGATCGTCGCGGGCGATACTGCGGACAAGCCGGAGACCGCCGCCCGGGTGGCATACACCGGAGCAGGCATCGATCTCGGCACCGCATGGCCACGGCCCGCTGCCGTCGCGGCGGCGGTCGACAGGGTACTGAGTTCCGGCAGCATCCGCGTCGCGGCCGGCCGGTTGGCTGCGGAGATGGCGGATCGGTCACCCTTCGACGCAGTCGCGGCGGTACTGGCCGAGGTGGGCTCGGGCCCGCAGCGCGCCGCATCCGCCTTCCGGGCACGGCATCCGAGTGCAAGGAACGGCGAATGACGAGAGACGCGGCATCTTTCGACCCACCGCGGCCACCGGACGCCGGAGGCAGGGCCCGGCGCACGCCTGCCATCGCTGCTGAGAGGAGGTGGAAATGATACGCACGGAGCTCGACGCCGCCGGTATAAGGGAACAGGGACTGCGGCAGTCGTATCGGATGTGCCGCGAGCTCAACGCCCGCCATGGGAAGACCTTCTTTCTCGCCACTCGGTTGCTCGCACCCGATCAACGGCCCGCCGTGCACGCGCTGTACGGATTCGCGCGACGTGCCGACGACATCCTGGACGAATTCGACCCGTATTCGTCCACGGCCGAACGCGCTGCCCGATTGGACAGACTGGCGCGGCAGTTCGAGGCGGGGAATACCGGTGGCGATCCGGTCCTGGCCGCAGTGCTGCACACCGCCGAGGCCTATCGGATACCGAACGATTTGTTCGGCGCGTTCCTGGAATCGATGCGTCTGGATCTCTCTGTCACCGACTACCCGGACCGCGCCGCGTTGGACCGCTACGTCTACGGTTCGGCGGAGGTGATCGGGCTACAGCTGCTGCCGGTGCTCGGCACCACGGACTCGGCGGCGGCCGCGCCGTACGCGGCGGCCCTAGGCAAGGCATTTCAGCTGACCAACTTCCTGCGCGATGTCGACGAGGACCTGGCTCGTAATCGCATCTACCTGCCCGCGGACGAGCTGGCCGCACACGGTGTGGACCGGGAGTTGCTGTCCTGGTGCCGCCGAAATCGCCGAGTCGAGCCGCGGGTGCGTCGCGCGTTGGCGACACAACACGCAATCACCAGGCAGATCTACGATTACGCGCTCGGTGGGATCGAATTGCTGGCGCCCCGCTCGCGGCCATGCGTAACGACCGCAGCGACGCTGTACGCGGAGATACTCGACCGCATCGAAGCCGCGGATTTCGAGGTGTTCGGCCGACGTGCCAGAGTCGGGATCGGTCGGCGACTACAGCTCGGCGCGGCAGGGCAACTGCGAGCGTGGTGGGTACGCCGACCAGCCAGAGCGGAACGCCCGAACACTTCGCGCGCAACGCCGTGCGATTCCGCATTTCCGCTCGATTCCGCCGATTCGCGCGAACACACGTGAGGTGTTGGTATGGACCATTGGCGTTATCTCCTCGTTCTCGTCGTCTGCCTGGCGCTGACCGCTCCGCTGGAGTTCCTCGGTCCCGGTGTCTACCGTCGGCCGCGGCTTCTGCTCGGCGCCCTGCTACCCACCGTCACGTTGTTCGTGGTCTGGGACCTGCTGGCGATTGCCGCCGGCGTGTGGGATTTCAACCCCCGCTATGTCCTCGGTGTGTTCCTGCCCGGCGCGATTCCGCTCGAGGAGCTGCTGTTCTTTTTCGTTGTCCCGCTGTGCGGGCTGCTGACCTATATCGCGGTCGAAACGCTGCTCGACCTGGGCCGCCGCCATGTCGGCCGAAGCGAGTCCAAAGGGCTGCGGCGATGAGTGTTGCTGGTCCGGGGTACACGCTGCCCGCCGTTGTGGCGGTCGTCGTCGTGTGTCTGATCGAGTGCACGCTATTGCGGACCGGGCTGTTCCGGCGACCCGGCTACTGGCTGACGATGCTGATCGTCCTGGGGTTCCAGATTCCGGTCGACGGGTGGTTGACCAGGCTCGACGCACCGATCGTGCTGTACAACCCGGAACACATTCTCGGACTGCGATTTCCATGGGACATCCCGGTGGAGGACTTTTTGTTCGGCTTCGTGTTGGTGACTTCGGCGCTACTCGGCTGGGAGTGGACACGGCAGCGGCAACGGGATGCACGGCAATGAGGTTCGGAGTATCGGCTTCCCGGCGCGGCGGGGATCCCCGGCGAGTGCGCTATCCGGCAGCCCCGGGCGACCTCGACGTCGGCCGTGACGGGCGGCGCCCGCGGGCCGCCGTGGTCGGGGCCGGGATCGCGGGCTTGGCTGCCGCGACAGGTTTGGCCGAACGAGGATTCCACGTCGAGGTGATCGAACGCGAGCGGTACCTGGGTGGGCGTGTCGGCGGCTGGGCCGCACAGCTTCCCGACCGCAGCGCGGTCGGGATGAACCGTGGCTTCCACGCTTTCTTCCGGCAGTACTACAATCTCCGGAAACTTCTGGCCCGCACTGATCCGCAATTGCGCAGGCTGCGGCGGCTCGATGACTACCCGCTCATCGATGCCGAGGGCCGCCGGGACACCTTTCGCCACCTTCCGAGCACCCCGCCTTGGAATGCGCTCGCGTTCGCGCTGCGTAGCCCGACCTTTCGACTGCGTGATCTGATTCGTATGGACCCACGCGCTGCCGCGCCGCTGGCGGCGGTCTCGGTCCCGGACATCTACCACCGGATCGATCACCTGGATGCGGAAACGTTCCTGCGTCGTGTCAACTTCCCCGACGCAGCCCGCCACCTCGCGTTCGAGGTCTTCTCGCGCAGTTTCTTCGTCGCGCCCCAGCAGATGTCCGCCGCCGAGTTGGCGATGATGTTCCACATCTACTTCCTGGGCTCCAGCGAAGGCCTGATTTTCGATGTGGCAGAGGACAATTTCGATGTCAGTCTGTGGACACCGCTCGCGGATTACCTCACCGCGCCCCACGTGCCCGAGCGGCCGGGCACGGTCACCTTCCATATGGGCGTGTCCGTCGACCGAATCGATACCGACGTGTCGACCGGGTTCCGGCTGGTCGATGACACCGACGCCGAGATAATCGCCGACACAGTGGTTCTCGCCGTCGATGTCGCCGGGCTGCGCCGGATCGTCGCCGCGTCACCGACGCTCGGCAACGCACCGTGGCGTGCACAAGTAGCTCAGATGGCTGTCGCGCCGTCCTTCGCCGTGCATCGTCTGTGGCTGAACCAGCCGGTGCGCATCGACCGTCCGAGTTTTCTCGGCATCGGAAATCTCGATCCGCTCGACAACATCAGCGTGGTGGACAGATACGAAAGGCAAGCAGCGGACTGGGCGCGCAGAAACGGTGGAAGCGTCGTCGAGTTGCACGCCTATGCCGTCGCGGACGAGATACCACGCGACGCGGCACGCCACGCGGTGCGCGACCGGTTGCTGGCCCGGCTGTACGAGATCTACCCCGAGACTGCCGAGGCTCGCATCGTGGGGGAGAACATGCTGTGGCGGCAGGATTGCCCTCGGTTTGCGCCAGGAGACTTCGCTCGACGGCCTGGCGTGTCGACTCCGCATCCTCGCTTGGTCCTGGCCGGCGACGGCATACGCGTCGACTTGCCGGTAGCTCTGATGGAACGGGCCGCGACAACCGGATGGATCGCGGCCAACACCCTGCTGCGTCAGTGGGCCGGCGCGGGGCACGATTTGCAGACGGTCCCCGACCATGGCCGATCGGCGATCCTGCGCACGCTCGCCACTCGCCAGAGGGCGTCGTGAGCAAACGCGCCGAGTCCGGCAGGTGGCCGAAAGACATCCCGCTACAGCGATTCTCGCCCGAGAATTGGTCCCGGCAGCGGCCGACCCACGGGGATGCGGACCCCGGTCTGATCGCGGCCGCACTGCGATGGTCACAACAGCGGCCGTCGGGGAACTGGTACACCTTCGCCGCCAGTCGCAGTATCGGTCGCGACCGCCCGTTCAGCACGACCATCGGTGGGGTCGAACTCGTTGCCTGGCGCGACGAGCGAAACGTCCTGCACGTCGGTCCGGGAGCGTGTCCGCACCTGGGAGCACCGCTCGCCGAGGCGCGAGTCGACGACGCCGCACTGATCTGCCGATGGCACGGTCTGCGGGTGGAAGCAGCCGGGTCCGCTCGATGGTGCCCGCTGCCCAGCTACGACGACGGCGTGCTTGCCTGGGTGCGCCTTGACGCGATCGGACAGCAGACACCCACCGACACACCGATCATCGGGCCCCGCCCCGCCGACACCACCGTGCACGCGGTGACGCGCTTGACCGGCATATGCGAGCCCCGCGACATCATCGCGAATCGACTCGACCCCTGGCACGGGTCATGGCTGCATCCGTACGCGTTCACCCATTTGGAGGTGACGCAGGCTCCGCCGCGCCACGACATCACCGAGGAGAATCACCGGATCCTGCTCACCGTCACCTTCCGAGTGACCCGGCGGCTCGGCGTGCCGGTCGAGGCCGAATTCACCTGTCCGGATCCGCGCACGATCGTCATGCGAATCGTCGCCGGGGAAGGAATGGGAAGCGTGGTCGAAACCCACGCGACGCCACTGGGTCCCGGCCCCGACGGCCGAGCGCGTACCGAGGTGATCGAGGCCGTGATCGCGAACTCGGAGCGGCCGGGGTTCCGGTACGCGCGTCGGGTCCTGCCCGTGTTGCGCCCGCTCATGACTCGCACCGCCACCCGGCTGTGGCGTGACGACTTGGCGTACGCCGAGCGCCGCTATCAGCAGCGTTCCCGCCAGCGGTAGGCACCGGCAGCTTGGGACAACACTGGCCGATCGGACCGGCCCGGGAAGGCGGATCCAGTCGAGGCGTACCTCCGGCTGGTCTCAGCCGAAGGCGCATCGCGCAATGCGTGCTGTCCGGATCGGTCACGCACCGCCGTCGACACCGCCAGCGCGGCCGGAGTCACGTGAAATCGGTTGCCACAGTTCACAGGTGGTGCCGGGCGGCGAGCTTGCGGATGAAGCGCGCGATCTCGGTGGGCTTCTCCTCGGCCATGAAGTGCCCCGCCCTGATCGGCTCGTAGGTCAGGTCCGGCGCCCAGGCTCGCCAGAGCGCTGCCGCGTCGAAGCCCAACTGGGCGCCCCAGTCCTGGGAGATCACGCCAACGGGCATGGGAAGCGTCTTTCCGGCCTGGCGGTCCGCACGGTCCATGCTCAGGTCGATGCTCGCGGTGGCACGGTAGTCGGCGACGATCGAGTCGACGGCTCCGACGGAGCTGTCGATGTAGTGCTGCCGCACCTCCGGGGCGAATGTCGAGCCGTCCGTGTCCCAGGCGTCGAGGAATGATGCGAAGAACTCCTCTGCCACGGCCTTGATCATCTTCTCGGGCAGCCCGACGGGCTGCGCCATCAGGTACAGGTGCCAGGCGACCTTCGCGTTCACGCCCTGCAGGACATCCCAAGTGTCGAGAGTCGGGAGGACATCGAGCACCCCGAGGTACTGCACCGTGTCCGGGTGGTCGAGGCCGGCGCGGACACCGACCAGGGCGCCGCGGTCGTGACCGATCAGCCCGAAGCGCTCATGCCCGAGCGCGTCGGCTACCCGCACGATGTCCTCGGCCATGGTGCGCTTGGAATATGTGTGAGGACCGTCCTCTGGCGGCTTCCCACTTTCGCCGTAGCCTCGAAGGTCCGGAACGATGACCGTGTGCTCCCCGGCGAGTTCCTGCGCAACGTCGCGCCACATGTAGTGGGTTTGCGGGAATCCGTGGAGCAGGACAACGGCCGGCCCGGTCCCTCCCACCGCGACGTTGAGTTCGACGCCTTCGTCGCCGGGCAGGGTCTGGTAACGAAATCCGTCGATGGTCGGCGTAGTCATCGGTGTCCTTCACTGGTCGTGGCGGATTGCGCGGAGGGGCGTCCGGAGAAGATTCCGGCGGGTAGCTCTGCCGACCGAGTCGATGTGGCCCGCAGCGCGGGTATGAGGATCGAATCCACGAGCGCTTCGAGATACACATCGTCGGTAGTCAGTCCATTGAGCCGCCGGAGCAGCAGCACTGCCCCGGCCACTTCTTCGAAGGGGAAGGGGTCCACGCCCTCGGGTAGCTCTCCGCGACGGATGGCGGCGTCCACGACCGAGGTGGGCAACCGGGCTCCGGTCGGGCCGACTGCCCGTTCGATCTCCTCGCAGAGTTCGGGGTCTTCAAGGCCTGCCTGAAGGAGTAGTAGTGCGGTCTGGCCGTCGGTCGAACGCATCGTCGTGATGAGCCGTCGACACAAGGCCATCAGGTCACCGCGCAGACTGCCCGTGTCGATGTCATCCGGCCCTTCCCGACTGGCAGGGCCCGCCTTGAGCGCAGCGACGACCATGTCCCTCTTGCACTTCCACCGTCGGTAGAGAGTGGCTTTCGACGCGCCGGCACGACGCGCCACCTCCTCGAAGGTGACACCCTCGTAGCCGCGCTCGGCCAGCAGCGAGGCCACTACTTCGAGGATCTCGCCCTCGCGTTCGTCATCACGAGGACGTCCTCCGCGACGTGTCTCCTGGGCTTCTGAGGTAGGAGCGCTTCCGTCATTAAGATACGCCACGTTCCGTATCGTATCCCAGGACGAGGTGCGGGTCCACCCCGAACGCCGACCCGATGCTGGACTGCTTGCCGATCCCGCTCGTCCGCCAGGGGACATGGACCTCCTAGTCGGCTGGATGAGGACCGCGCGCAACCTCCGGCGGAAGCGGACGCCGACAGGTGGGTCACCGCCGGCTGCCGCGCCCAGCAAAGGGCGTTATCAAACTTTGTTCCCACTCGGGGGAGAGCGGATCAGCGGAAATAGCGCGATTCCGAACGCAGCGGAAGGCGGTGCAGACGCACCTCGACGGCAGTCCCGTCGACCTCGCCGCCGAGGTGCAGCGAATTGTCGTTCGCCAGGTCGTACCGCAGTGTCCAGTCGCCCGCGCGCAGCCTCGATCCACCGGACTCGACATCGAGCGCGAGCGTGCTCGGCTTGCCGGTATCCCGTGCCAGCACGAGCCGGCGGGAGGCGGGGCGATCGTCTATGGCCAGGCGGACCCATCGGGGACTGTCGCCGCGGAACTCGTCCACCGCCCACACACCGTCCAGGGGTGACAGTCGCTCGGTGTAGTCGCGATAGCTTCGAATGCCGCTGACTGCCATGACCGCGATAAGGACTACGGCAGCTGTTGCATGAACAGTTCTACCGGCCAGACGAATTCGCCGTCCATCAGCGGTTGGCTTCGGCACGGCCGCAGAATCCCGATTCAGGAACAGGACATCGATCAGTCGCCGCCACCACGGCGCCGCCACCACCAGCGACATCGCCAGCAGCAGTATCGGAGCGACCAAGACCGGCACTCCGTAGGCGATATTCAGAATGCTGACCTGGAGCATCGCGACCATGCAGACCAGTGCGCCCACCAGGGTGGTGCGCCGGAAGATCAGCAGCAGCCCGCCGGCCAATTCCACCACACCGGTCACGATCGTGTACGGCGTCGAGGTGGCCATGAACTTCCATAGCATCCCGGATGGTGACGATTCGCCGAGCGATATCAGCATCTCTCCCGGAAGGGTAAAAGTGATGAATTGTGTAGGAACCACTTTCACCATTCCGAAGCCGATCATAGCCAGTGATAACACCACCCGGACCAGCGTATGAAGCCATCCCGCCGCCTTTGCCCGACCTGCCCGATTCGCGAACTCTAATGTAATGATCGATTGTGGAGATTTCGTGTGGCCGATCTCGGGTGTCCGACCTCCGAAGTTCATCGTCATCTCGCGGCAGCGCCGGACCGGGGGCTGACGGCATCGGCCGCAGTCCGCGTCTTCCGCACCCGCAGTCCGCGTTCGAGCCACCATTCGGCGGTCAGCAGTGACAACGTCCAGCCGAGCCAAGTGCCGATGCCCGCGATGGTCTGCGCGAGTAGTTCCTCGTCGCCATGAAAGGTGGTGTTCAGTTGTGGACTCAGGATGAGCAGCAGTGCTGCGCCGAGTACCCGGTTGAGCACGATGGACAGGGTGAGCGCGAAGCTGCGGATCATCCAGCGGCGATGCTCGGCGAATCGGCGGCGCCGCGCCATGCGCCAGCCGGTTAGCGTGGTGACGAGCCACAGCGTCGCCAGCATCACGTTGCTGACCCGGGCTACTGGACCGAAGGGGCTGGTCGCACCGATCACCAGTCCGGCGAGCCCGGCGGGCAGCACACCGGCGATGACGTACCAGCGACCCAAATGCCGATGTGCCGCCGGATGCTTGCGCCGAAACCACGGCCACACCTGGAATCCGCAAGCAAGGATGGCGATCGACCCGCACACCACGTGCACGACGAGCAGCGGATAGTGCGGCGCGAACCCGGGGTCGGGAACCCGCGACCGTGTCGGATCCAGCGTCAGATACGGCGGCAGGGAGAACGCGACGAAGGCGAACGTGAGTACCACTAGCGGCCCCACCCAGGGGTGCTGCCACCATGGCCGCCGATGTGGTGTCTGCGCAACAGGATTCGAAGGTCTAGTTGTTGCGGGTCGTGACGTTGGTGACGGCTGGGCAGGGGTGAGTTGAAGGGGGACGGGTCTTCCAGCGGCAGGATGGAAAACGCCAATCCTCCGTCCGTTCGACTGGAAAGACCCGTCCGTGACCCAC